>NZ_CM179503.1:0-5093115 GCF_058796535.1 Flavobacterium sp. GW823-FHT04A11 | reverse complement strand
AAATTCAAATAAATTTTTTTATTATTGATAAAGATTCTCCTAATAAAAATGGAGCAATTTTATTCCGTATTTCGGGATAACAAATATGTGAACAAATTTCTGTAAAAAAAAATATTTTGCCCTCTAATTTTATAAAAAAAAGTTGTAAGTGAACTTTTAAAAGTTTAAATTTTTTAATCTGTAAATAATGAAAAATCATCAAACGCAAGTGCGTGTTCGTTACTCTGAAACCGATCAAATGGGAGTTGTTTATCACGGAAATTATGTGCCATATTTTGAGATAGGACGCGTGGAATGGCTTAGAAATAAAGGGATTTCGTATAAAAGCATGGAAGAAAGCGGAATTGGACTACCAATTGTTTCAATGCAGATTAATTATAAAAAATCGGCACGTTATGATGAGCTTCTTACAATTCATACAGCTTTCAAAAGTCAGTCATCTGTTAAGATTGAATTTGACTGCGCGATCTATAATGAAGCAAATGAGTTATTAACAACTGCGGCGTTTATTTTAGTATTTATTTCGTTAAAAACAGGTCGTCCAACAGCCCCTCCGGATTATATTTTAGAATTATTTAAAACGCTTGTATAATTGTTAAATCGTACTCGTTTTTTATATCAAATTATATGGTTTTGATGTCAATTTCAAACATTAAATCAAAAATGTCGAATATCATTTCGGCATTTTTTTTTCGCGTTTTTGTAACTATTTTACCAATTGGCAATCCCGTTTCTTCATCAATTTCCATTTCCTGAGATACTATATCCAATTTCTTTTCCTTAATCACACGCATTACCTTGTTCATGTTTTTGTAATCAAAAGAGATTAGAAAATGTACATCGATCGTTTTTTCGACAATCTCACAAACTTCAAGCGTTATTTGTGCTGTAGTTTTATAAGCAGCAATTAATCCGCCAACGCCTAATTTAATTCCGCCAAAAATCCGAACAACCACTACAAGAACGTTCGTCAGTCCAAAAGATTGTATTTGTCCATAAATCGGAGCTCCGGCCGTATTACTTGGTTCGCCATCATCATTTGCACGATATGAAATTTTTGGAGCCGTACCAATTTGATATGCATAACAATAATGTACCGCGTGAGGATGTTGTTTTTTTAAGTTCTCGATAATTGGTTTTACCGCATCTTCATTTTCTATAGGAAAAGCATACCCAAAGAATTTGCTGCTTTTTTCTTTAAAAAGCACTTCTTCAGATTCAAAAGCAATGGTTTGATACGTATCGTTATATTCCAAAAGTAAATTTCTAAATTATCGTTAATGTTTTTTTGCAGAGTTAATTTTACCGCAAAGTTCGCGAAGGTTTATTATTAGCTGTCTGTTTGTAAGCTTTAAAAGTTCGCAAAGCTAAATCAATACAAAGCTTTGCGAACTTTGTATTCTTAATTCGTTAAAATCTTGGCGAACTTTGCGTAAATCTTTGCGTCTTTGCGGTAAATTCTCGCACGTTATAATATTTTTTTCTCAAATAAATCAACAACATCTTCCTGACCAACCTGCAAATTCCAAACATGAAGACCTAAAGCTGCCGCAGCATCTGTGTTTTCTTTTTTATCATCTACAAACAAAGTTCGTTTTGGTGATAATTCGTGTTTGTTAATGATATATAGATAAGCTTCGGGATTTGGTTTTCGTTTTCCGATTTCAAAAGAAAAATAAACCTTTTCAAAACATTGATAAAAATCACTGTAAAAAGAAATCCCAGTTTTATTTTCGAAAGTTTCAATATGAATAGAATCGGTATTACTTAATAAAAACAGACGGTATTTTTTTGAAAGCATTTGCAGAAATTCTAATCGATACAAAGGAAAATCAGCCAAAACGGCATTCCACGCCTTAAGAATTTCTTCGACAGAAGCATTTGGAAGTTCTTTCTGAAAACCTGCAATAAATTCATCGTGCGAAATATCGCCCGTTTCAAACAAAAGATTCAAACGATCTAGTTCTGAATTCCATTCCGTCAAACCCAATTGTTGCAATCCGGAAATTGTGGCTTGTTTGTCTAAATTGATAAAAATATCTCCAAAGTCAAAAATTATAGTATCAATCATGATTTCTAACGTATATTAATTCGTCGTTTTGAACGAGAGTTTTGATTGCATTTTTCTTAGAAATAACCGGCGCTTTTGTTCCTTTTCCAAAAGAAGTTTTACCGATAAAAATTCGGGCCTCATCCCAAATATTTTCGTCTATAAAAGATTGTAACATTTGTAAACCGCCTTCAATAATAACAGACTGAATTTGATTTTGATGCAAAACACTCAAAATCTGCGGTATTATATTTTGGTTGAAATCAATACTTTCAAAAACAGTATTTTCTGTCGAAGAATTAATTTTAGACTTTGTAAACACAATCGTTTTTACTGTGTCATCAAAAATAAAACTGTCTTTTGAAATTCGGTTATTTTGATCTAAAACAACCCGAACCGGATTATTTCCAGCCCAGTCACGGGTGTTCAATTTTGGATTATCATCAATAACAGTTTGGGTTCCCACTAAAATAGCCTGTTCTTCACTTCGCCATTTATGAACCAATTGCCTTGAATATTGATTTGTGATCCAGACCGGTTTTCGATCCTGATCAATTTCTTTTTCGGGAGCTAAAAATCCATCCTGACTTTCGGCCCATTTTAATATTATATAAGGCCTTTTTTGCTGATGAAAAGTAAAAAAGCGTTTATTCAGTTCGTTGCATTCCTTTTCTAAAACACCAACCGTAACATTTATTCCGGCTGCAATTAGTTTTTTAATGCCGTTTCCTGCCACTTTTTCATTCGGGTCAACGGTTCCCACAACAACATTCGGAATCTCATTGGCAATAATTAAGTCGCAACACGGAGGCGTTTTTCCAAAATGGCTGCAAGGTTCTAAACTCACATATATGGTGGCTTTCTTTAATAACGATTTGTCTTTTACAGATCGAACCGCATTGACTTCGGCGTGAGGTTCTCCGGCTTTTTTGTGCCAGCCTTCGCCAATAATTTTATCTTCATAAACGATTACACTTCCCACCATTGGGTTTGGGTAGGTAGTTCCAAAACCATTTTGGGCTAATTCAATGCAGCGCTTTATATATTTCTCCTGTATATTCACGCTACAAAAGTAGTTATTTTTGAGTTTATTGCCGATAGCTTTGGGTTAGTTATGAAACATTCTGATAAGTTATAAAACTATCGGAAAAGTATTTCTACTTTTGTAATATATCATACGAATTTTAAATATGGAAAATTGGGTTATCAGAGAAATTAAAAAAGAAGACAATCAGGCAGTTGCGCAATTAATACGATCGGTTTTTGACGAAATGGAAATCCCGAAAGTAGGTACAGCTTATGCCGATCCATATCTGGATTTAATGTTTGAAGAATACAACAAACCGCAATCTGTTTATTTTGTGGTTGAAAACGAAGGTGAAATTGTGGGTTGTGCCGGAATTGCTCCTTTAGAAAATGGTGATCCGAAGATTTGCGAATTGCAAAAGATGTATTTTTTGCCTAAAACCCGCGGTTTAGGAATTGGAAGTAAAATGATGGAGAAATGCTTGTCGCAGGCCAAAGATTTCGGTTTTGAAAAATGTTATATTGAGACAATGCCTTTTATGCATGCCGCTCAAAAATTATACAAAAAATCAGGCTTTGAGTATTTAGACGCTCCGTTAGGATGTACCGGACATAGTTCCTGCCCGGTTTGGATGTTGAAAGAATTGTAAAATGAGGCTGTAACATTTTTTATTTTGCAATACTTATTGTAGGATGTGACCTGATTTAGCCAAAATGCTCAAATAACTGAAATGAGAATCAAACAATATAGAACTCAATTTATAAAAGAACTATCTCCTTTTTATGATGCGTATGAAGCGGAAAGTTTTTTTTATTTAATTTTAGAGAACAAGCACAAGCTTAGGCAAATTGATTTGGCACTAAATCATGAACTAACTTTTTCAGATGCTGATTTGGCCACCTGGACTGCCTTTTTAGAGCAGCTTAAAAAAGAAGTTCCGATTCAGTATTTATTAGGCAAAACAAGTTTTTACGGATTGGATTTTGAAGTCAATGAAAATGTTTTGATTCCAAGACCGGAAACCGAAGAACTGGTAGAATGGATTATTAATGAAAATAAAACGGCTGCTAAATCTGATAAAATAAAAATCCTTGATATTGGAACCGGAAGTGGCTGTATTGCAATTTCGCTTGCCAAAAATCTGCCAAATGCAGAAGTTTACGGAATCGATGTTTCGAAAAAAGCGATAGAAACTGCTAAAAGAAATGCCATCAATAATAATGTTGATGTGACTTTTATGTATCTGGATATTTTAGAAACAGACGTTCTGACATGTGGTTTTAATATTATAGTATCGAATCCGCCGTATGTTCGTAATTTAGAAAAAGAAGAAATCAAAAAGAATGTTCTGGATTATGAACCGCATTTAGCGCTGTTTGTAGACGATAATGATGCTTTGGTTTTTTATAAAAAAATAGCGCTTTTGGCAAAAAGCGGACTTTTAGAAAACGGACAATTGTTTTTTGAAATCAATCAGTATTTAGGAAAAGAAATGAGGGAATTACTGGAGAAAATGGATTTTAAAAACATTGAATTAAGAAAAGACATTTACGATAACGACCGTATGATTTCCTGCAAGGTTTCTCAAATTTTGTAGGTGTTTTTATTAATTAGCAGAAAATCTTAAAAGTGAAATACTTCTAATTTAGCCCCGATAGCAGTGGAAAACCTTTTTTGCTGGTGTTCAGCAAAAAAGTTTGAAACGAATAGCGGGACAAGACGTCTTTTGAAATGATTATTTCTGCTTCAAATAACTGAAAACTGAGACTGAGACTGAAAATTACTCATATCGCAAAGCCTCAATAGGATCTAGTTGTGACGCTTTTATTGCAGGATATAATCCGGAAACAATGGCAACCATAAAACTAGTTGCAAAAGCAGCAAAAATCGCCATCCACGGAATCACAAATGCGAAACTCATTGCTGCGGCAAAACCAAAACCGATTAAAATTCCCAATACAATTCCGACTAAACCTCCAATTTGTCCGATCAATAAAGTTTCGATAAAAAACTGAACGGAAATGGTCACTTTGGTTGCGCCCAAAGCTTTTCGAACACCAATTTCGCGCGTACGTTCTGTAACCGAAACAATCATAATATTCATTAGGGCAATCGATGAACCTAAAATAGTAATGATACTGATAATCCAGGAAGCCCAGCCCAAATATTTGGTGATTCCGAGAATTCTGTTGATTAAGTCATCGCTTCGGCCAATGCCAAAATTATTGTCACGAACCGGACTTAATTTTCGAACTCGTCGCATCGTACTTGTTGCATTATCAACGGCTTCGTCTAAAAGTTCTTTTTTAGCCACCATTACACTCATCGTATAATTAATGTTTGGAGCAGTAAATAAGGAACGCGCCACCTGAATAGGAATCAAAACACGCAAATCCTGACTATGCCCAAAAGTGGATCCTTTTTCTTTAAGAACACCAATTACTTTAAAGCGCGCACCTCGAATCGAAATTACTTTATCAATTGGGTTGACATCTTTTAATAAACCTTTTTCAAAATCAGAACCTACAATACAGGAATAGGTATTGTTTTCAATATCAAATTGATTAAAACCACGGCCTAAAGTAGTTTCTAAACCTGAATTACCTATAAAATGTTCATCGACACCAACGATGGTGATTTCCGGATCTGTTTTTTTGTCTGAAAACTTTACTTCGGCAGTTGTAGTTGCTGTAAATGAAAGCGAAGTTTGCGTAAAAGGATATTTATATTTGTTTTTGAAAGCAACCGCTTCAGGATAGGAGATAATAGGATTGATGATTTCACGCTCATTTCCTCCGCGATTTTTAACCGTGTTTTCGTATTGATTGATGTTGAAAGTATTGGCTCCCATTGATGCAAAATTGGTCGAAACAGTATTTTCAAGCGCTGTTACAACGGTAAGGATTCCTACCAAAGCAGTAATTCCGATAGCGATAATTAATACAGTAAGAATGGTTCGCAATAATTGAGTTTTGATAGAACCAAAAGCAATTCGGATATTTTCTTTAAATAATTTTAGCATCATGACCAATTTGTCACGAAAATACGGTTTTTGTTACAAGTTTGTTTTCGAACAGGCATTATTTATTTTAAAAAATAAGATATTTGCAGTCCATTAGAAATAGAGAAATCTAAAAATAAATAATCCAAAAAGATTTTAATTCAGGATTCACAAAAGAATCTAAAATCTAAAATCAGAAATCTAAAATAAAAAAGATGGCTTCAAAACCAAGTATACCACAAGGAACAAGAGATTTTTCGCCTGCAGAGGTGTCAAAACGTCAATATATAATTCAGACTATAAAAAGTAATTTTGAAAAGTTTGGTTTTCAACCGATCGAAACACCGTCTTTTGAAAATTCAGATACCTTGATGGGGAAATATGGCGAAGAAGGTGATCGTTTGATTTTTAAAATATTGAATTCAGGTAATTTTTTCTTCAATAAAAATAAAATTGAATTACCGGAATCTATCGAAGCGCTTCAGGCTAATTCTGCTGAAACAATTGATTTGAATCAAAGAATTGAGCTGAATAAATTTACCGGAAAAATTTCAGAGAAAGCCTTGCGTTACGACTTAACAGTTCCGTTTGCAAGATATGTTGTTCAGCACCAAAACGAAATTGAATTTCCTTTTAAAAGATATCAGATTCAACCGGTTTGGAGAGCTGACAGACCACAAAGAGGACGTTACAGAGAATTTTATCAATGTGATGCCGATGTTGTTGGTTCAAAATCACTTTGGCAGGAAGTAGAATTGGTGCAATTGTACGATACTGTTTTTACTTCTTTAGGTTTAGAAGGCGTAACCATTAAAATCAATAACAGAAAAATATTATCAGGAATTGCCGAAGTTATTGGCGCGTCGGATAAATTGATTGATTTTACGGTTGCTCTTGATAAACTGGATAAAATTGGTGAAGACGGCGTTAAAAAAGAAATGATCGAAAAAGGTATTGCCGAAGAAGCGTTGATTAAAGTACAACCGCTTTTTAGTTTTACCGGAACGTTTTCAGATAAAATCAATCAGCTTTCAGATTTATTAGCTGAGTCAGAAGAAGGAATGAAAGGGGTAGAGGAATTGAAATTTATTTGTGACAATGTGGCAACTTTAGGTTTGGCGACGGCGACATTAGATCTTGATGTAACTCTTGCTCGTGGATTAAATTATTACACTGGAGCTATTTTTGAAGTTGCGGCACCAAAAACCGTTTCAATGGGTTCTATTGGCGGTGGCGGAAGATACGACGATTTGACTGGTATTTTTGGTTTGAAAAATATGAGTGGGGTTGGAATCTCTTTCGGTTTAGATCGAATTTATTTAGTTTTAGAAGAATTGCAATTGTTTCCTGAAACAGTTGCAGCAACATCAAAAGCATTGTTTATTAATTATGGAGATGCCGAAGCTTTATACGCTTCACAAGCGATTAAGAAATTACGACAAGAAAATATAAAAGTAGAATTGTATCCTGATAATGTAAAAGTGGGGAAACAATTTCAATATGCAGATAAACGCTTGATTCCGTTTGCCGTAATTGCAGGCGATCAGGAAATTGCTTCAAATTCATATTCGCTTAAAAATCTAGTTTCAGGCGAGCAGGTTTCTGTTGATTTTGAAGGATTGAAAGCGGCTTTATTGGCATAAAAATTTAACCGCAAAGTGCGCTAAGATTTAATTTACTTCACGCATAGAAAACACAAAGTTCGCAAAGCTTAGTATTAATCAAGCTTTGTGAACTTTGCGTTTTTATAAAGCCATACCTATAAAAATCTTAGTGAACTCTGTGGTTATTTTGCAGAGTTTTTGTTTTTACAAAAGAAGGTACAGTTTGCAAAGATTTGGGAATGATTGTATTGCGTATTATCTGCTAAAATCTTTTTTAAATGTGCGTGAAATAGTTGGTGAAAAAGAAAAAAAAGCATTTAATTTGCGGCCAGTTACGGGCGTAGTTCAAGGGTAGAATAGCGGTCTCCAAAACCGTTGATGGGGGTTCGAATCCCTCCGCCCGTGCAATGTTTTTTATCGCAAAGAATGCAAAGATTTATCTAAGGATATTCTAAAAATCATAAAGTTCGCAAAGCTAAATCAATATAAAGCTTTGCGAACTTTTTTTATAAATCTAAGAATAAAAAACTTAGCGTTCTTTGCGGTAAAATTTTTAAAAAGCAAAAAAAGCTTCGTCTGAAATAGGCGAAGCTTTTTTTAATATAAGGTAAACTTGAATTAATAATTATTTATAAAGCCGAGGCTAACCCTTAAATTCAATTTTGATAGGTAATAATTAGATTATAATTTTGACGTCAAATATACTACAAACTAAAACGTAATAGTCTTAAAATTATACTAAAGTTTGCGAGATGTAAATAATTATATAAAGAGCTATTATTTAATAAAGTGACAATTTGACATTTTAGAAGATTTGGCAGTACTTTTGCAATCCAACAGAAAGAAATTGAAAATGAAGTTTAAGAATATTTTTAAAAATACAAATAATATGACTACGGAAAATACAGAATTCGATCAGGAATTAGATGATGTAACGTTAGAAAACAATGCCAACGGTGAGCAGTTAATTGTTGAAGAATTAAGTGTTGAAGAGCAATTGGCTCAAGACTTGGCAAAGGAAAAAGATAAGTTTTTGAGATTATTTGCCGAATTTGAAAATTACAAAAAAAGAACTTCAAAAGAGCGTATTGATCTGTTTAAAACGGCAAATCAAGAAGTTTTGTTAGCGATGCTTCCTGTTTTGGATGATTTTGACAGAGCAACTGTAGAGATCAACAAATCTGACGATGAGAATTTGAAAAAAGGAGTAGAGTTGATTCACGAAAAACTAAAAAGCACTTTAGTTTCAAAAGGTTTAGAGCAAGTTGAAGTAAGAGCAGGTGATGCTTTTAATGCTGATTTTGCTGAGGCAATTACCCAAATTCCGGCTCCGTCTGAGAAATTAAAAGGTAAAATTGTTGATGTTATTGAAAAAGGATACAAATTAGGAGACAAAATTATTCGTTTTCCTAAAGTGGTAATCGGAAACTAAAAAATGCAAATAAAATTCTAAATGCCAATTTGTTAAGTATTGGAATTTGGGATTTAAAGTTTGGAATTTAAACCTAATTATGAAAAAAGATTTTTACGAAATACTAGGCATTTCAAAAAATGCTGACGCTGCCGAAATTAAAAAAGCGTACCGAAAAAGCGCGCTAAAATATCACCCGGATAAAAATCCAGGCGACAAAGAGGCAGAAGAAAACTTTAAATTAGCGGCAGAAGCTTACGAAGTACTAAGCGATCCTAACAAAAAAGCGAAATACGATCAATACGGACATCAGGCATTTGATGGTTCGGGCGGATTTGGCGGTGGTCATGGCGGTATGAATATGGATGACATTTTCAGCCAGTTTGGTGATATTTTTGGTGGAGGATTTGGCGGTTTCGGCGGAGGCGGAGGCGGTCCTCGTCGCGCTAAAGGAAGCAATCTTCGAATTAAAGTAAAATTGACTTTAGAAGAAATTGCAAATGGAGTAGAGAAAAAAGTAAAAGTAAAACGTAAAGTTCAGGCAAAAGGAGTTACTTACAAAACGTGTTCGACTTGTAATGGTCAGGGACAGGTGATGCGTGTAACAAACACAATTTTGGGAAGAATGCAATCTGCATCAACTTGCCCTACTTGTGGCGGATCGGGACAAATTTTAGATAAAAGACCTTCTGAAGCAGATGCTCAGGGAATGGTTGTGGAAGACGAAACAGTTTCAATCAAAATTCCTGCAGGAGTTGTGGACGGAATGCAGCTTAAAGTTTCTAACAAAGGAAATGATGCTCCGGGAAATAGCGTTCCTGGTGATTTGATTGTTGCAATTGAAGAGTTAGAACACGAATTTCTGAAACGTGAAGGCGAAAATATTCATTTCGATTTATATATTAGTTTCCCTGAAGCAGTTTTGGGAGTTTCTAAAGATATCGAAGCCATCAACGGAAAAGTTCGTATTAAGTTAGAAGAAGGAATTCAATCCGGAAAAATCCTGAGATTAAAAGGAAAAGGTATTCCAAGTATTAACGGTTACGGAAGCGGAGATTTATTAGTTCACGTAAACGTTTGGACTCCAAAAACGTTGAATAAAGAGCAAAAACAATTTTTTGAAAATGCTCTAAACGACGAACACTTTATTCCGAGTCCTGAAAAATCAGAAAAATCATTTTTTGAAAAAGTAAAAGATATGTTTTCATAAGCGAAACTTTTTCTAAAAAGAGCCAATAAATTTTAAAACCCATTCTAATGCAAATTTAGAATGGGTTTTTTGTGTATTATTACGCAATTTCGCTTCGAATTATTTACTTTTACAGGCTGTTAGCCATAATGGTCAACTGACGCAGAAAATTCTAAAAACAGCATGAGCAACTTACTCGAAGTACATAAAGTCGTAAAACAATACGGTGATTATGTAGCGCTTAACGAAGTTTCATTAAATGTACCAAAAGGTAGTATTTACGGACTATTAGGTCCTAATGGAGCTGGAAAAACTTCCCTTATCAGAATCATCAATCAAATTACTTTGCCGGATAGCGGTGAAGTTATTCTGGATGGAGAAAAATTACATCCAAAACATGTGCAGACTATTGGTTATCTTCCGGAAGAAAGAGGTTTGTATACTTCTATGAAAGTAGGCGAGCAATGTTTGTATCTGGCACAAATGAAAGGACTTTCTAAAGCCGAAGCAAAAATTCAGTTGGAATATTGGTTCGACCGTTTAGGAATTCAGGGTTGGTGGAACAAGAAGATTCAGGAACTTTCTAAAGGAATGGCACAAAAAATTCAGTTTGTGGTTTGTGTATTGCATAAGCCTAAATTGTTGATTTTTGATGAACCTTTTTCCGGTTTTGATCCGGTAAACGCCAATATTATTAAAGATGAAATTTTGGCATTAAAAGAACAGGGCGCAACGATTATTTTTTCGACACATCGTATGGAAAGCGTTGAAGAACTTTGCGATCATATTGCTTTAATTCATAAATCAAATAAATTAATTGAAGGAAAAGTGAGCGATGTAAAACGTCAATTTAAAACCAATAGTTTTGAAGTTGGTATTTTAACGGACAATGTTGAAGGTTTGATGTATGACATTACGCAGAAATTCACCGTTTCGCAGGCAAATTTTAAATCGCTGAATGATGATTTAAAATTAAACATTCAAATAGGAAATGCAACTCCAAATGAATTATTGCATCTTTTAACACAAAGAGGACAAGTGACCCATTTTGTGGAAAAAATTCCAAGCGTAAACGACATTTTTATTCAAACAGTTACAGAACAGAAATAAAATTCCAAAAAATAAATTCCAAATTCCAATTTCAGAATGATCAAAATTGGAATTTGGAATTTGAAAATTAAAATATTTATGAGCATCATTTCGTTGATTATAAAAAGAGAATTTATTGCAAAAGTCCGCAATAAGTCTTTTGTTGTTATGACTTTTTTGAGTCCTTTGCTGTTTGTGGCAATTGCCGGATTTATTGGTTATTTGAGTTCAATGAAAGCCGAAACGAAACGAATTGCAATTCACGACGAAACAGGTTTGTTTGCCGATGATTTTGTAAAACAGAATAAAAAAGACGGTGAATACAGATACCTGAACCTTTCTGAAATTGATGTAAAATCATTGAAAGACAGTATTGCCAAAGAAAATTTTAACGGTCTGATTATTATTCCGAAAACGAATAACCTAAAAGATCTGGAGAGTAAAATAGATTTTATTTCGAATAATAGTCCAAGCATTGCTTTTATTGAAAACACGCAGGACGTTATCGCCGAAAAAATCACTAAATTAAATTTCGAAGAGGCAAAACTAGACACTTTAGCGATTCAAAAAGCACATGCTGAGGTTAATATTCATCTGGCAAAAGCTTCGGGAGAAGAAAGTTTAAAAGGGCTGAATGAAATAAAGATCGGAATTGGTGGCGCTTTCGGATATTTAATTATGATGTTCATTATCATTTATGGAAACATGGTAATGCGCAGTGTTATCGAAGAAAAAACCAACCGAATTATCGAAATCATCATTTCATCGGTAAAGCCATTTCAGTTGATGATTGGTAAAATTGTGGGAACTTCACTTGCCGGATTATTACAATTTATAATCTGGGCCATTATAGGTTTAGGATTAATGTTTGCAGCGTCGGCATTTTTTGGGGTTAATGTTGGTCCAACAGCTAAAATTCCACCAGAATTAATGCATTCCGCACAACAGGAATTTTCGGGAACAGCACAAATGTATATTAGCGAATTATGGAATTTGCCAATTGCCAGTATCATAATCGGTTTTGTAGTGTATTTCATTGGAGGTTACTTTTTATACAGTTCTTTTTATGCCGCAATTGGTGCTGCAGTTGACAATCAAACTGATTCACAACAATTTTTATTACCGATCATTATGCCGCTTATTTTAAGCGTTTACATCGGATTTTTCACTGTCGTAAATGATCCTCACGGAACAATTGCAGTTGTGTTTTCGATGATTCCGCTTACATCGCCAATAGTAATGTTAATGCGACTTCCTTTTGGTGTGCCGTGGTGGCAAATCGCAATTTCGGTATCATTATTGTTTGCTTCCTTTTTCCTTGTAGTCTGGTTTGCTGCAAAAATCTACCGCGTTGGTATTTTAATGTACGGCAAAAAACCTACGTGGAAAGAATTGTATAGATGGCTTAAATATTAGTTTTTATAGTTGCAAAGGTTCAAAGGGGCAAAGGTTCAAAGTTTTTTTTTAGAATCTTTTTCCTTTACAACAAAAAACTTTTCGATTATAAAAACGCACAATAACTAATAAAACAATAAAGGCTAAAAGGTAATGAAAAAGCAAAGATTTTTAAACTTTGTACCTCTGAACCTTTGCAACTTTGAACCTTTAAAAAAATGAGTAAAATACTAATTATAGAAGACGAAGCAGCGATCAGAAGAGTTTTGGTAAAAATATTATCAGAAGAAAATGATACGTATCAGGTGGAAGAGGCAGAAGATGGTGTTGCGGGACTTGAGAAAATAAAAAACAACGATTATGATTTGGTTTTGTGCGATATCAAAATGCCAAAAATGGACGGTGTTGAGGTTTTGGAAGAAGTAAAAAAGATTAAGCCGGAAATTCCGATGGTTATGATTTCGGGTCACGGCGATATGGAAACGGCGATTCATACCATGCGTTTGGGAGCTTTCGATTATATCTCAAAACCGCCGGATTTGAACCGTTTGCTGAATACAGTTCGTAATGCTTTAGACAAAAAACAACTTGTAGTTGAGAATAAAATACTGAAGAAAAAAGTCAGTAAAAACTACGAAATGATCGGCGAGAGTGAAGCCATCAGTCATATTAAATTAATGATTGATAAAGTAGCTCAAACCGAAGCACGAGTTTTGATTACAGGTCCAAACGGAACCGGAAAAGAACTTGTTGCACATCAATTGCATGAAAAAAGTGAACGTGCTAATTTTCCTTTAATCGAAGTAAACTGTGCTGCGATTCCAAGTGAATTGATTGAAAGTGAATTGTTCGGACACGTAAAAGGCGCTTTTACATCTGCAGTGAAAGATCGTGCCGGAAAGTTTGAAGCGGCTGATAAAGGAACTATTTTCTTAGATGAAATTGGAGATATGAGTCTTTCGGCGCAAGCCAAAGTTTTGCGAGCCTTACAGGAAAGCATGATTACCAGAGTTGGAGCCGAAAAAGACATAAAAGTCGATGTTCGTGTTGTGGCTGCAACCAACAAAGATTTAAAAACAGAAATTGCCGAAGGTCGTTTCCGTGAAGATTTATACCATCGTTTGGCCGTGATTTTAATTAAAGTACCGCCATTGAACGAAAGACGTGATGATATTCCGGCTTTGGTAAGACATTTTGCAGAAAAAATAGCTTCTGAGCAAGGAAATGTAGTAAAAGTATTTTCGCAGCCAGCCATAAAATTATTGCAGGAATATGACTGGACAGGAAATATTCGTGAACTTCGAAATGTAGTGGAGAGATTAATCATTTTAGGAGGAAACGAAATTTCTGAAACCGATGTCAAAATGTTTGCAAGCAAATAATGATTTAGAATTTTTAATCTTAATTCTAAAATCTTAATTCTAAAATTAGAAGATGAAACTAAAAAAAATAAACGAGAAGTTACAAGATGCGTTAATCGAAAATGGATTAACAGAAGCGAATATTCTGCAAAGAGAAACTTTTTCGACTATAAAAAGTGGTGCCGATTGTATTATTCTTTCTCCTGATGGAACTGGAAAATCGACAACAATTGTATTAAATGTGATTCAGCAATTAGCAGGTCACACCGAAGAATCTCCACGTGCTTTGATTTTTGTTGAAGACAAAACGAAGGTTTTGGAAATGGTGGAGCTTTTTGAGAAATACGGTAAATTTTCTAATCTTGAAGTTTACGGAGTTCACGATAAAGGCGATATGGATTATGATAAAAACTATATTTCAACGGGAATTGATGTTTTAATCGGAACGCCAAATAAACTGAGCGATATGTTTACAACCGCTGGTTATAACGTAAACCGGTTGAAAATGTTTATTATCGATGATGCAGATCCTATTTTGAAATTGCGTCATGAAACTAAAATTATGCGTATCTCGAATAGTATCGCAAAAACACAAAGAATCATTTTTGCGGAAACTTTGACAGAACGTATCGAAATTTTGGCAGATAAAATGATGCTGGAGCCTTATTTATTTGACATGGATGAAGAAGGTGAAGAGGAACTTGATGAAGAAGAAGGTTTTATTGAAGAAGAAGAATAAAGTCGCAGTCGCAGTTTTCAGTCGCAGTTCAATAGTGAAAACTGCGACTGAAAACTAAAAACTAAATAAACTATATGGAAATACTCAAAACTTTTAAATTTTTAACGATTGTGCTCTTGGCATTTTTTGTTATTATTTATATTTTGATTGTTTCTTATGTGTATTTTAATCAGGTTGCTATGGTTTTTCAAAGCCAAAGACTTCCAAAAGATTTTAAGTTTGATTATCAGCATAAATTTGAAGAGTTAAATATAAAATCATTCGACGGAATTAATTTAAACGGTTTATTGTTTAAAGCTGAAAATTCTAAAGGTTTGATTTTTTATCTTCATGGAAATGCGGGAACACTGGAAACCTGGGGAAAAATTGCAAAAGTCTATACCAAACTCGGTTATGATATTTTTATTTTAGATTACAGAAGTTTTGGAAAAAGTGAAGGAGAAATCGAAAATGAGGAGCAATTAAATCAGGATGTTTCGATTGTTTACAAGACATTATGTTCAAGATATCCTGAAAACAAAATCGTTATTACGGGTTATTCGATTGGTTCCGGATTGGCTACTATTTTAGCTTCTCAAAACAAACCGAAAGCTTTAATTCTTCAGGCGCCGTATTATAGTTTTACCGAATTGTCGAGTTCGAAAGTTCCGTTTTTTCCTAATTTCATGAAGAAATTTAGTTTAGAAACCTATGATTATTTGCCAAAAATAAAAGCACCGATTTATATTTTTCATGGAATTGATGATAACCTCATTCCGGTTAAAAATTCAGTTAGATTGGGAAAATTATTAAAATCAGATAAACATTTGTTTCTGCTGAAAAATCAGGATCATATTGGATTGAATGAAAATGAAGAATTTCAGGATCAGTTAAAAATAATATTACAATAAAAATTTAAAAAATAAATGTTATGGGATTAATGAAGGTGTTTTCAGGAAGTGAAATATTAGCAATTGCTTTGCAGGAAAGATTAGAACAAGCGGGAGTAGAAACCGTAAAAAAAGACAATATTCAATCGGCTCGTTTGGGAGGTTTTGGACAAACTGATCTGGCTGTTGAGGTTTTTATTCAGGAAACTGATTTTGCAAAAGCGAATCCTGTTATTGAAGATTTCAGAATGAGTATATAAAAGGAAGTTTTTAGTCGCAGTCGCAGTTTTCAGTCTTAATAAGTACTGAAAACTGCGACTGAAAACTGTGACTGAAAACTGAAAACTAAAAGGATATGCAATATAAAATGCTGGTACTCGACATGGATGATACCTTGTTGACAGATGATCATAAAATTTCAGAATTAAATAAAAAAGTACTTCTTGAAGCGCAGGCAAAAGGTGTTCATGTTGTTTTGGCTTCCGGTCGTCCAACTTCGGCAATGACGGCTTATGCGAAAGAACTGGAATTAGACTTAAATGACTCTTATATTATTTCGTTTAACGGTGCTGTAATCAGTACTGTAAAAGACGATTTGGTGTTGTTTGAGCAATGTTTAACGCCGGAACAAATTCATGATTTATACGATTACAGTGTAAAGATGAAAACACACATTATCACGTATCTTGATGGTGAAATCGTGAGCGAAACAGATTCTGAATACATCGAAATCGAAAAAGATATTACCGGATTGCCACATAATAAAGTGCCTGATTTTAAGGCTGCCGTTACAAAACCGGCGGTAAAATGTATTTTACTGGCAGAACCTTCTTATTTAAAAGAAGTAGAAAAAGATTTAAAATTGGCAATGCCGCATTTAAGCGTTGCAATGTCGAAACCTTTTTTCCTGGAAGCAGCTCAAAACGGAATTGATAAAGCAGCGAGCTTAAAACTTTTAGCAGAAAAGCTAAATATTCATCAAAGTGAAATTATTGCTGTTGGAAACGCAGGAAATGATTTAACGATGATCGAATATGCCGGTTTAGGAGTTTGGGTTGATAATGTCACACCTGAATTACGCGACAGAGCGAATGTAATCGTAGCTTCAAATAATAATGACGGAGTTGCCGAAGTGGTACAGCGTTATATCTTGAATAATTATGTTGCCGAAGAAATCAATTGAAACGGAACGTCTGCTTTTGAGAGAATTAAATCTTTCTGAGGCAGACGGCATGTTTGAATTGGATTCGAATCCGAATGTGCATATTTTTCTTGGAAATAAACCGGTGAAAAATATTGAGGAAAGTATACTTCAAATCGAAAATATTCAGCAGCAATACAAAGATTTTGGAACCGGACGCTGGGCAGTTATTTTAAAAGAAACCAATGAATTTCTGGGTTGGTCCGGAATAAAATTCATTACGAATGAAATCAATAAACACCAAAATTTTTACGAAATTGGATATCGGTTTATCGAAAAACATTGGGGAAAGGGATATGCAAGCGAAGCAGGAAAAGCTTTTATTGAATATGCTTTTAACGAAATGAAAATAGATTGTCTGTATGCTTATGCAGATGAAGGAAATGAAAACTCAAGAAAAGTTCTTGAAAAATTGGGTTTTCAGTATATAAATTCGTTTTTGTATGAAGGCGAATTAGAAGTTTGGTACGAATTTAAAAATCCAAACAAATAACTTTAAATCAGAGAAATGTGTCCCAAATCTTTATAAACTTTCAAATAAGTTTGCAAAGATTTGGAAAACAACTCGTTATTTTTATTCTCTGAGAAATTAATTCTTATTATTTTTTAGCTACAGAAACAAAATATTTATTTCCGTCACCCATTGTTAGTTTTACGCGTTCGTCACAAAGATCGATAGCAAAATTCACACTTTCGTAACAGCTGCAAGTTGTGTTTTTGTCTTTAGACATTTCAGTTTTGCAATTGTTGTTTTTAAAAGTTGCTAATTGTGGCGTGTATAAGCTTACTAAATCCGTAGAAGCAGTTACCAATGAAATAATACTTGCTGAATTGTTGTTTGTAATTCTGTATACAATTCTGTCAGTATAGTTTACTTCATTTACAGTTACTTTACGAATATAAGTGTAAGCTGTTGATCCTTCACCTGGTTCTTTTACTTCAAACTTAAAACCAACCGCACGAATAGCGATGTCAAATTGTGATTGTGAGTTTAAACTCGCCCAATTTGTCAAAGTACTAATAGATGGGAATGGATTAGTAGATGGAGCAGCAGTTTGCGTTTGCGCTTGCGAACTGAAAAAGGTTAAGAACATCAAGCAGATTGTGGGTAAAAATGCTTTCATAATAAGTGTGGATTTTTTTAATTTTTTTGCCTACTCTTTATGGTTTTCGGCTTACCCATTTTTATTTATAACAAAACAACAATATAACGACTAAAAATCAAAATTGTTATGCTTAAATCTACGCTTTATTAAATTATTTTATGTTAAAATTTTTGCCTTGTAAATCTACAATAAAAAAATACAATTTCTCAAAGCTAAATGTAAGAAAAATTTAATTTAAAGAGATAAAAAATGTATTTAATCGAGTAAATTTGCTTTTAATCGATAATTTTGTCATTTTATTCTTATTGAATTGCTTTTTTGCTTTTACAAATAAAACTTATTTTTTGATTACATATCATTATTTATCGTTTTTTTTACTCGGATTTTAATATATGATTACTGCAAAATATTGATATTTAGTATATTGTTGATTTTATTTTAAAGAATATTGTATGTAAATTTGCAAACTCTTTAATTTGAGATGTAAATATAATATCTTACTACTTAAAACGTAGTGTATTCCTATGGAAAATAGAAAAAAAGTTGCTTTTTATACGCTTGGCTGCAAATTGAATTTCTCAGAAACCTCTACAATCGCCAGAAACTTTAATGATGAAGGTTTTGATCGTGTCGATTTTGAAGAAGTAGCCGACATTTATGTGATCAATACGTGCTCTGTAACAGAAAATGCAGATAAGCAATTCAAGCAGGTTGTAAAAAAGGCAATGAAATTAAACGAAAAAGCCTTTGTTGCTGCCGTAGGTTGTTATGCACAGCTTAAGCCGGAAGAATTAGCCGCTGTTGATGGTGTTGATTTGGTTTTAGGCGCTACCGAAAAATTTAAAATTACCGATTATATTCACGATTTGAGCAAAAACGATATGGGTGAAGTGCACTCATGCGAAATTGCAGAAGCTGATTTTTACGTAGGAAGTTATTCTATTGGCGATCGTACCCGTGCATTTTTGAAAGTTCAGGACGGTTGTGATTATAAATGTACCTATTGTACGATTCCTTTAGCAAGAGGAATTTCAAGAAGTGATGCTTTAGAAAATGTATTGCAAAATGCAAAAGAAATTTCAGCGCAAAACATTAAGGAAATTGTTTTAACCGGAGTAAATATTGGAGATTACGGAAAAGGAGAATTCGGGAATAAAAAACACGAACATACTTTTCTTGACCTAGTTCAGGCTTTGGATAAAGTAGAAGGAATCGAGCGTTTGAGAATTTCATCAATCGAACCTAATTTATTGAAAAATGAAACGATAGATTTTGTGTCAAAAAGCAGAACTTTTGTACCTCATTTTCATATTCCGCTGCAATCAGGAAGTAACGATATTCTAAAATTAATGAAACGCCGTTACTTACGTGAAGTGTATACAGAACGTGTAAATAAAATTCGTGAAGTAATGCCCGATGCCTGTATTGGTGTCGATGTTATTGTTGGTTTCCCTGGAGAGACTGATGAGCACTTTTTAGAAACCTATCATTTCTTAAACGAAATGGATATTTCATACCTGCACGTTTTCACGTATTCTGAAAGAGACAATACCGAGGCTGCCAATATGCCTGGAATTGTACCTGCAAATGTGAGAGCAAAACGCAGTAAAATGTTACGCGGATTATCCGTTAAAAAACGCCGCGCTTTTTACGAAAGCCAAATAGGAACCAACAGAACCGTTTTATTTGAAGGCGAAAATAAAGAAGGATATATTCACGGTTTTACCGAAAACTACGTAAAAGTAAAAACACCTTGGAATCCGGAATTGGTAAATACTTTGCAGGAAATTAACCTGACAAAAATCGACGAAGACGGAAGTGTTCGTCTAGAGTTTTTAAACAAATTAGCAGAAGTTTAGAGCGTAGTTTGTCATTGCGAGGAACGAAGCAACCGCATTAATAAAGTAAAGTTTGTCATTTCGACGTAAGGAGAAATCACATAACGGAATTACAGTTCGTTGCTCTATGGATGTGATTTCTCCTTCGTCGAAATGACACAAAAAAAGCCCTTTTAAAGAAAGGGCATTTTTTTTATTTCTTTTCCTGCTGCAACATCAGCTTCAAAGAATTAATATAATCCGTATCAAATTCAATAACCCTGATTTTTTCAGGATTAAAACTTAATTCACCGCCAAACTGACCTTTTGTATCTAAAAAGTCAATCGTAAGTTCTTCATCGTTTAATTCGATCAATTTTCCTAAATAAGCTGATTTTGCTGATTTTTTGGAAATCTGTAAAATGCCATATTTATTATTGATGAAATTGACAATCGAATCCAAATCCCGAATCGGAATAATATCTTCGGCATTTGTTTTTAACCCTTTCAGGCGAATTACTTTTTCGGTGAAAGCCAAATCTTCATCTCTGTGAACGGCTTCAATATTTTTGTTTTTCAAAATCACAAAACCATCCAGAATAAAATCAACGGGATTGTTTCTTAATAAAATCCAGTCATCAGAATAATCAATAAGAAAACCCGTGAAGAGTTCTTTTTTGTCACTAAACTCTATAGCTATTAATTGTCTTAAATATTGTTCCATCATGTTTTGTTTAAAATTCCAATTAATAAATTCCAAATTCCAATTCTCAAAACTCGAATAAGATTTCTAAAAGCAGTTAGAATTTGGGATTTATGTTTTTTTGGCTGTTAAGATCTTTGTCAAAGTTTAAAACTTTGTCAAAGATTAAGGTACGATAGTTTTTAGAAAATTCCAATAAATAAATTCCAAATTCCAATTCAAAAGCAGTTGGAATTTGGAATTTAAAATTTGGAATTTATTTAAGGATTAGTAGACCAAATACTACTGTTTTTTATAAAAACCCTGCGGCTTAATTTCAATTGAGCGATAATTAATTCGGCAATATCTTCAGACTGCATTACTTTTTCAGGATTCCCGTCTGTCAGGTTCAAATCTTTTGCCATATCAGTTGCAACGGTGCTTGGCGTTAAGGCTGTAACGCGAATATTGTGCTTTCTCATTTCCTGCATTAAAGAATCTGTTAATCCTAAAACGGCAAATTTTGAAGCACTGTAAGCACTTGTTAATGCGTTTCCGTTTAATCCTGCAGTCGACGAAATATTGATGATATCTCCCGTTTGTCTTTCTATCATATTTGGAATCACGGCGCGGGTTGCATAATACGTTCCCATTAAATTAACCTGAATAATTCTTTGCCAGGCGTCTGGTTCTAATTCCAGGAATTTTCCAAAAGAAGCAATTCCGGCGCTGTTGATTAAAATATCAATGTTTTTAAATTCTGTTAAAGCTTTTTCAATAGCTGTATTTATAGAATTAATATCTGAAACATCTGCCGATAAAGCCAATGATTTTACCCCTAAATTTGAAGTTTCGGCAGCTAATTGATCGACATCAGCCTGAGTTCTTGAAACTAAAATTACATTCACGCCTTCTTTGGCCAGTGCAATTGCGATCGCTTTTCCAATTCCTTTTCCGGCTCCTGTAATCAGGGCATTTTTATTTTTTAAGTCTGTCATGATTTATGTTTTAGAAATGCAAAAGCATCATTTTAAGTCTAACAAAAATAAAGCTTTTGCTAACTAAAATGATGCTTTTAGAAGTTTTCTTAAACTAAGTTTAACAAACGTTTTATTCTTTCAAAACCATATCAATACACATTACGGCTGCAAGAATTAATTGTCTAAGCGGACTTTCGGGCGCTACGTTTTCTTCTATCTGAAGCACATAATTATCAGCACTTGTAAAAAACTCTTTTCCTATTCCGGCCCATTTTTTACTAACCTGAGCAAGCTGTTTGTTTTCGTGAGAGAATTTAAAATCCCAGCCCGTCCATTTTCCCTGAAGCGTCGCAACCGGTTTTTCGTTTTTATCCAGAATCTCAAATTTCCCTCCAATAGAAAAGAATTTCTGTTTAAAAGTTCCAACCAGACGATCTTTTTCATCTAAAACCTCAACCGTAGAACGAAACCACGCAATACCGCGTCTTACCGAAATTAATTTTTCGCCGGAAGCTGATGTAATTTCAATATTAAAAGGCGTCATTCTTTTATAATCCGTAAAACGGAAAACTTTGGTAAAAAAGCCCAGATTATTTTCACGGCAATTCATGATGATCTGATTGCTTTCAGGATCATAAATGTCATAATTGTTAGCGGCTTTAAACATTCCAACATGTTCTTTTACAAGAAATAGGTTTTGATTTAAGATTGGGTTCATTAAATTTTGTTTGAATTGATTTATATACTTTTACCCGTTGGGTTAATTGTTTTAACACATAGAGACATAGAATTATTGAACTCAAAAAAGCTTTTCACTTGCATTAATAAATCCCAAAGCTTCGGGACTATGTGTGAGAAACGAGTTTCTTTTTAATTTACTTTTTTCAAAGTATTAAATCTATGTTTCTATGTGTTTAATTAAATTTTATACATTAACACCCAACGGGTATATTTTATTTATTCTAAAAGAAAGCGCACTTGTACAGAGCTTACAATCTTTATTTTTTGGAATTCAATATTAGGTTCATCGACCGGAGATTCAGAATAAAAACTTCTTTTTTCCTTGATTGCAATTCCGGCAATATTTCCCGCAAGCTGATTCGAAATATCTTCAAAGTTATTGATTTGAATCGCATTTCCAACTTTTTGGTTCAAAGGTTTACTAAAACTTTCAGCAACTTGTTTGGCACGAAGAATTGCTTTTGCATTTATCAGCAATCTAATGTTTTTTTGCTGATCATTTTCGACTCTGTCAATTTGCACATTTGAAAGACCAATTTTTTCTAATCCAATAAAAACTTTTGATGCAGTTTGCGCATCGGCAACCAAAATTGAATAGGATTTGCTTTTTAGAATGTCACTTTGTTTTAAAAGATAAAATTTATAATTGCTCGTCATATCATTCAAACTCAGGTTTTTTTCTGTGTTGATGCCAATTTCCTTTAATTTCACAATCATTTCTTTTTCTAAATCTTCTACAGATTTTTTTCCTTTGGAATCTTTTTCGGTCAATAATACATTGATCCAGATTTTATTGGGCAAAACCAAAGTATCGGCCTGACCGGTAACTTCAATAAAAGGTTTGTTATTTGTGCTTTTGTCTTGAGAAAATGCATTTATCGTAACGAAGAGTAATAGTGTAAAAAGTAAGTTTTTCATTGGTATAAAAATTAAGTGGTAAATAAAATGGAATAAGACATTGATTAATAAACTTGTTTTACACCTTCAATAAGTCGAATCAATTCTGCTTTGTAACCTTCAGAATCGTTTGTAGATCCTTGTTTGGCTAATTTTAAAATATCCTCGGATGATTTATTTGTAATGAGTTTTGAATCTCTTAACTTTAATCCAAACCACGCAACGGCCGTACTAAATTTGAAATCATCACTTGATTTGTCTAAAGAAACCGATTTGTTTTCGATCACTTTTACCATTTCAATGCTTTTATCGCCGTCCGGTTTTTTGTAACGGAATTTTATTGTAGCCAATTCACCGCTGTAATTATTAGTGCTTTCCTGAACTTTAGTATATTTTAAAGCATCCGGCTGTTGGTTTAAATAATCGCTTGCAACTCCGGCAGGAATAATTTCATATAAAGCCGTAACGGTATGATTGCTTCCTAATTCTCCGGCATCAATTGCATCATTTTTAAAATCTTCCGGACGTAATTTTCTGTTTTCATATCCAATTAAGCGATACGCCTGAACTTGTTTTGGGTTGAATTCAATCTGAATTTTGACATCTTTTGCAATCGCAAACATCGAACCTTTAAACTCTTTTCCTAAAAAACGATTCGCTTCCTGAATATTGTCGATATACGCATAGTTTCCGTTTCCTTTATCGGCAAGCGTTTCCATTTTGCTGTCTTTGTAATTTCCCATTCCGTAACCTAAACAAGTCAGGAAAACGCCTGTTTTTCTTTTCTCTTCAATCAGTTTTTCCATGTCGGAGTTAGAAGTACTGCCAACATTAAAATCACCATCTGTTGCCAGAATCACTCTGTTATTTCCATTTTTAATGAAATTTTCAGTGGCAATTTTATAAGCCAATTCAATTCCGGCGCCTCCCGCAGTACTTCCTCCGGCATTTAAATTTTCAAGCGCATCAACAATCGTTTTTTTCTCATCTCCTGATGTTGGAGCCAGAACCAATCCCGCTGCGCCTGCATAAACCACAATGGCAACTTTATCTTTGTTACGCAGCTCGTTTACCAATATTTTCAAAGATTGTTTCAATAAAGGCAATTTATTAGGATCGCTCATAGAACCCGAAACATCAATTAAAAAAACAAGATTAGAAGCCGGTAAATCATTCGTTGGAATATTTTTTCCCTGCAAACCAATTTTCAACACTTTGTTTTTAGCATTCCATGGAGAATCGCTTACTTCAGTATTGATCGAAAAAGGATTTTGATCTTGCGGCTGTGGATACGTATATTTAAAGAAATTCACCATTTCTTCCACGCGAACAGCATCTTTAGGAACACTTTGTCCGTTATTAATAAAACGTCTCACATTGGTATAAGATGCATTATCAACATCGATAGAAAATGTAGAAAGCGGTGCCGTTTTCGGGCTTTCAAATGCATTTTCTACAAAAGCGTCATAATCTTCGTTGTTAGGTTCAGTTGGCTGAATATTGATGTGATTTAGTTTTGCATCCAGTTCTTTTTCCGAAAGATTTTTATACAGATCACCTTTCGTCGCCACTACAACAACTCCGTTTGCGCCTTTGCTTCCGTAAACAGAAGTTGATGTTGCATCTTTTAAAACTTTCACATCCTGAATATCATTTGGGTTTATTTTTGCCATTTTATCAGCTGTAATGGTAACTCCGTCTACAATATACATCGGTTCATTTTTTGATGAAATAGATTGTGTCCCGCGAATTGTAATACTCGATCCTGAAACATATTGAGAACTATTTTGAACGCTTGGCGCTGCTAAAGCATTTCTCTGAACCGATTTTGAAACGGATTTAGCTGTCATTTTTCTTTTTTCAGGTCTATAGCTGTTATCTTCGTATTCAGCATTCGAAACTCCATAACCAACTACTACAACTTCTTCTAAATGATTGCTTTCATTTTGCATTATCACATCAATTACATTTGATTTTTTAACGGTTACATTTTGGGTTTTCATTCCGATGTAGCTAAAATTCAAAACGTCTCCGGTTTGTGCCTGAATTGCATATTTTCCTTCAAAATCTGTTAGTGCTGTTTTTTTTGATTTTTTAATAGTTATAGTAACTCCCGGAAGAGGCAAACTTGCATCGTCTGTAACTGTTCCCGTAATGGTTTTTTCCTGTGCAAATGTTATGAAACATATAAGCATAGTAATGGCTGATGAAATAAGTTTTAAACTTTTCATAATCGTGATTTTTTAAATTAATGTTCGGGTTTATCTTTGTCAGATCCTTAAATCCAACAAAGATTTTTTGAAGTAAGAATTATTTTTTGTTGACCGGTTTTCCTGTTTTGGTAGTAATTATCACAACTCCTTTTTTACCTTTTTCACCATATTTAGATGTGGCTTCCAGATCCTGAAGAATCGTAATGGTTTTAATTTCCTGTTTGTCTAAAGGTGCATACGGACTTGTGGGATTTGGACCGTATAAATCATTTTCAGAATAGTAAGTTCCGTCAATAATATACAAAGGTTCATCCAGAATTACTAATGAATCTACATTTGAAGGTTCTAAATTAGAAAGTTCGGCAGACATCATTTTGTCTTTTTTAGCATCGTCGCTATGTGCCATTGCATTTCCGTTTATGACAACCAACGGAGCACTTTTTTTCTTTGCTTTCTCAGAAGATTGCTTTTCAGTAAAAGCAACTCTGGCAGATTCTCTTTGTGCAGTTTTGGCATAGCCGAAGTTTTGAACCGCTTCCTCTTTTTCGACTGCAATTTCTTCCTCTGAATATTTAGGTGCAGCTTGTACCGGAGCTGCCATAAAAACTTCATCAGGAACATCTGCCGGTGCAGAAATTGCATCTGCTTGGCTCATAGATCTTTTAATCTCGTTTACCGCTACTTTTTGTTGTTGTTGAATTTGTTTGTCCAGAATTTTGACAGCATCTTCTTTTGGGACTATTTTAGAATTTTCGACTGCAACACCATCTTTTACTACAACCGGATTTTGAAATTTTTGTTCTACAGAATCGCTGGTAACAACTTGATTGTTTTGAATTTCTTTTGTTTTATCGGATAGGAAAAACTGAGATCCCAAAGAAATCAACAATAAAAGAGAAGCGGCGATTGCAATTTTTTTCCATAACGAAATGGTTTTTTTAGCTTCTTTTTTGTCGAGTTTGTCTTCAACGCGCGACCAGACTTTTTCCATTCCCGGAAAGTCTTTGAGCTCCGAATTGTGCGCAGCTTCTTTAAATTTATCGAATATTTTATCTTGATTGTCCATGACTACTTTGCTTTTTGATAATACAATTTGTTTACTAATTCCTTCAACTTGGTTTTAGAAGCATTCAATTGTGATTTTGATGTGCCTTCAGAAATGTTGAGCATGCTGGCGATTTCTTTGTGTCCGTAACCTTCAATTACAAAAAGGTTAAAAACAGTTTTACAGCCATCCGGAATGTGATTCAGTAAATTGAGCAAATCTTCTTCTTCCAGAGTATTAATCTCGTCGGTAAAAGGTTGCGAAAGCAGTTTGACATCGTCTAAATACATATTAAAGTTTGTATTCTTTTTGATGGTTGCCAAACAATGATTGACCGTTATTTTTCGTGCCCAGGCCTCAAAAGCCAAAACTTCTTTGAGCTGTTCTATTTTTGTAAAGATGGTATAGAAAGCATCAGCCATAGCTTCTTCAATTTCTTCCTCCTTTTTTAAGTATCGTTTGCAAACGCGATACAACTTGGGAGCCATATATTCATAAACCTGACGCTGAGCATCGCGGTTCATTTTTTTGCAGCCGGATATTTGAGTTTCGTTTATCACAATTGTTGTCTTTCTTATATAGAGAGATAAAAAGATAAAAAGGTTGGGAAGGTTGTAAAAAAAAGTTTTTTTTTAAAGGTTCAAAGGGGCAGAGTTACATAGGCGCAAAGGTTTTATTGTTATGGTGTAATTGTTTTGTCAATTTCGTAGAGGCGCACAGCAGTGCGTCTCCCGCAAAGATATTCGCCGATTTTGTCTTTACACATGTAATTTTTTACTATGCACAAAGTTTGTTATTTCGATTTAGAATAAAATACCTAATTTAAAAATGCATGTAATTTTATTCTAATTTTAAAATTGCCTCTCTTGACAAAATTCTCAGCTGTTTCCAAAAAGAGCCATTTTTCAACTCGTCTATTTCACTTATAGTTAAATCTTCAGGAGGTATTTGGTCAATATAAAAGTTTATCTCATCTAACATTTTAATCTGTTCATTAGAAAATAGATTTGGATAATTTTCTTTTATAACTTCATAAATATGATTAAAATCCAATAATAATTCGTCTGTTACGACAACAAAGTTTGGGAATGATGCTATTTGTTCATCGGCTTCTAGTGATAGATTTTTTAGTGATCGCTTAAAATTATTTATTATTGCTTCTTTATCCATTCTTAAATTTTTAAAGTAACGATTCTAATTCTCAATTAAAATATTTAATTTATTTTACCGGCAAAACCAACTTAAAAATCTTCGTCTCTAATAATTCCGTGTCATTATCCTCGCACAATAAAAACTCTATTTTATCATTTGATTTTTTATAGAAAGTCAAACCTTCAAATTTATTGGTTGACGTTATTTTTTGGGTAAAATCGATTTTCATGGTTTTCAAATCTATTCTGCCAATAAAACTTCCTAAGATATCACCATCGTCGTAAGTTGATGTTGTGTTTTCGGCGGTAGAAAGGAAATAGATTTTATCTTCAACCAAAATGGCATCGGTAAAACTGGAGCGAACACCTTTTATTTTTGGCAGTTTATAATTGGTGGCAACCAAAGCAAATTCTTCTCCCAGATTTTTAGCGTGAATCGTAAAAATGGTGTTTTTGTTGGAGATTCCGTTACCGCGATTGAATAAATACCAGTTTTCGCCATCGAAAATAGCGCCTTCCAAATTAAAATCTTCAGGTTTTATATCACCGAAATTTTGCATTACAGCATATAAATCAACCAGATTGTTCTTTTGTAAAATGGTCTTGGTTTTTAGATCAAATTCGATCATTTTGTTTCGGTTTTCGGTAGAGCCGGAACCAAAAACATATAATGTATCATTATGATGTGTGAAAGATTCAAAATCGGGTTTTATGTTTTTCGGAATGTTTTGCGATGGATTTTCAATTAAGGGATGATGGCTCAATTGCTGATTCTGCATATTGTATTCATATAAAAATCCGCTGTTGTCGCCGATGATATATAATGAATCGTTATTGAAGAATAATCCTGATGCAGAACCGATTCCGATGATTTGAAATAATATTTCTAATGTGAATTTTTCCATGAATGTTGTTTTGAAACTTAAATCTAGCCCTGATAGTAATGGAAATACTTTTAGAAGAAATTGTATTTTTTACTGACAGAACAAAGCGACCAGCGGAAGCTCTTGTTGTGACTTGTAAAAAAACAATTTATCGAAAAAGTATTGCAATGGATAGCAGGAATATGCTTCGTAAAATTAGTATATTTACTTATATAAAACCTCAGAAATATGAAATCAATAGATCCGAATGATTTTAAAGTTGTAGACAAAATAAAATTGTCAAAGATTCCAACTTTATTAGATATAAATGCCAATGACGACGAGAAAGAAGAAAAACTGGATAAAGTTCAGGCCAAATTAAGTGATTTGCAGGATGTGATGTATTCACATAATAAATATGGGGTTTTGATTTGCCTGCAGGGAATGGATACTTCCGGAAAAGATAGTCTGATCCGGGAAGTTTTTAAGGAATTTAATCCGCGTGGAGTAGTGGTGCATAGTTTTAAAACGCCAAACTCGACTGAATTAGAACACGATTATTTGTGGCGTCACTATATTGCTTTGCCAGAAAAAGGAAAATTTGCCATTTTTAACCGTACACATTACGAGAATGTTTTGGTTACGCGTGTGCATCCGGAATATATTCTGGGAGAAAATTTACCGGGAATAAATTCAGTTGATGATATTAAACCTAAATTCTGGAAAAGAAGAATTGAACAGATCAATAATTTTGAAAGTCATATTGCTGAAAACGGTACAATTGTCATGAAATTTTATCTTCATTTAAGTAAAGAAGAACAAAGACAGCGATTATTACGCCGTTTGGAAGAAGGAAAACACAATTGGAAATTTTCGCCCGGAGATTTGAAAGAACGCGAACATTGGGATGAATATCAGCAATATTATGAAGAAGCAATAAACAGAACTTCAAAAGAGCATGCGCCCTGGTATGTTGTTCCTGCAGATGATAAAGAAATGGCGCGTTATATTGTAGCCAAAATTATTTGGGAAGAAATGAAAAAGTACACCGATATTAAAGAACCGGAACTGGATGAAAAGATAAAAGCCAATTTTGAGGTTTATAAAGAGGAGTTAAAAAAAGAGTCTTAAAATTAGACTCTTTTTTTTGATTTGATGTTACCAAAAGTTTACGGCTATTTTGGATTAATAATTTAATGTTATTTTTTTTTTGTGCTATAAGATGTTTTTAATCAGACTCTTATTTTTTTGATAATATCAAAATCATTTTAAGTTAAAGAATAGGGATTTACTTTGTAAAAAAACAAACCAACAATCTTTAGCTAATGAAAAGAATTATTTTACCCCTAATTATTTTGGGTTCGTTACTTACATCTTGTAATAACAACGACTCTAATGACCAGCCGGAAACAACGACAAGTGTTGTTTTAAAAGACCAATCTGTAACGCCAAGTTTATTAAAAGCTCAGGCAGGTTTTGAAAACTTGAAAATTTATTCTCTTTTTAGTTCGGATGATGTTTTCCCGGATAGCCCAAATTATATTTTTGGTGGTTCTGCAGATGGTTCAGGTTTACTGAAAAATACTGACGGAACTTTTACTTTTTTAGTAAACAATGAAGACAACTTTGCGGTTTCGAGAATTACATTAGACAAGACATTTAAACCAACTAAAGGAGAATATCTATTAAACTCTAACGGAGGAACCTGGAGATTATGTGGTGCTACAATGGCAACACAAGCGGAACATGGTTTTGGACCGGTTTATTTAACTTGTGGAGAATCTGGAGAAGAATCCCGTACACATGCTTTAGATCCTTACGGAAGCGCAGGAACTGCATCTGTATCTAAAGAATTGTCAGGATTTGGACGTTTAAGTGCGGAGAATGCTTTGCCATTACGTACCTCTGCTTACAAAGGAAAAACAGTAGTGGTAATTGGTGATGATGATTCTGAAACTTATGGAGGTCAGGTTTTTATGTATGTATCTAATACTATTGGAGATTTAACCAACGGTTCTTTGTACATGCTAAAAAGAAACGATGATAACCAAAGAGAAAAAGATATGGTAACCGGTACAACATATCCTGTTTCTTTCGTAAAAATTGATAATCATACAACACTTACTGGTGCTCAGATTAATGCCTCTGTAAATACTTTGAAAGCAATTAAATTTGGAAGAGTTGAAGATTTAGATTACCGCAAAGGAGGAAATACTGCAGATCGTGAATTGTATTTTAACGTAACAGGGCAAAATACAACAGGAATTAATGCAGATGCTTCAAGAACGAAATACGGAAGAGTTTACAGATTAAATCTTGATGCTGCTGATCCGTTAAAAGGAACTCTTGAAGTTGTTCTTGATGGAGATAATCGTTCTGGAATTGCCGGAAAATTTCAAAATCCTGATAATATTTGTGTGACTTCAAACTACGTTTACGTGCAGGAAGATTCTAACGGATACGGAGATGAAACTCACGATGCTTATATCTACCAATACAATATTGCGACTAAAGACTTAAAAGTTGTAGTAGAATTAGATCACCGTCGTACTGCAACTGATGCTGCAAAATACAACGTTGGCGGAACTTCTAAATTTGGTGCCTGGGAATATGGTGCCCTAATCGATGTTTCGGAACAATTAGGAATTCCTGATACTTTTATGCTAAGCGTACAGCCACATACCTGGACAGGTGCAAAATATTTAAGCCCTGACGGAGGAACAAAACGTCCTGTTGAAAATCAGGCAAGTCAAATTGTTGTTATTAAAGGTTTAGCGAGATAAATTTTTAAATCATTACAAAACAGTTATCCACTATTTCAATTTTGAGGTAGTGGTTTCTGTTTTTCTAAATAGTCTTCTTTTAATCATTATCGCATCATGAAAAAAATATATTGTTTGTTGTTCTTAGCAGCATTTGTTTCCTGCCAGAAAAAAAACAAACATCAGGAAGTAAATAAAATATATCAATCAGATATTACTTTATTGGTTGAAAAAGTAGCCAAACTTAAATATTCCGTTCAAGAAGATTCTACCGAAGCTCAAATTCAGAGACAATTTCTTGAAGCGCACGAAAGCTACAAAAAAGTCGAAATGTTAAGTGAATACTATTTGCCAGCAGTTTCTAAATCGATAAACGGACCTGCAATACCTGAATTTGAAGAAAATGATAATGTAACGGTTCCGCCCGAAGGATTTCAAGTAATTGAAGAATTGGTTTTCCCGAAATATGATAAGAAAAACAAAGCAGCATTACTTCAGGAATTGGGTGTTTTATCGGCTAATTTAATTCGGTTAGAAAAAGTTTCAAATTCAACTGAATTAACGGATGCTCACGTTTTTGATGCCATGCGATTAGAAGTTTACAGAATTATTACTTTGGGAATTACAGGATTTGATTCTCCGGTAAAACTAAATTCACTTCCCGAGGCATTAGTTTCATTGGAAACGATCGAAAAATATTACCGGATTTATGCTCAGGACAAATCATTTTCCAGTGCTAAACAGGTATTTGCTGTTTTAGAAAAAGGCAAAAAATACTTAAAACGAAACACAAATTTTAATGGTTTTGATCGGGCGTATTTTATCAAAGAAATTTTAAATCCGTTAAGTAAAGGAATTTATAAATCACAAGCTGAATTAGGAATTCCGCTGATGAAAGAGCAGAGAGGTTTAAAAGTAACGGCTCAGACTTTATTTGACAAAGATGCTTTTGACCCGGAAGCATTTTCTGGTTTTCCCGATTATCAAACAACGCCTGAAAAAATTGCTTTAGGCAAAAAGCTATTCAATGATCCCATCTTATCAGGAAATAATACGCGCTCTTGTGCTTCTTGTCATCATTCCGAAAAAGCTTTTACAGACGGTTTGGAAAGAGCAGTTTCATTAGACGGAAAATCGATGATTCAGCGTAATACGCCAACCTTAACCAATATCGCTTTTCAACGTGTGTTTTTTGCAGATTCACGAGTAGGTTATCTCGAAGATCAGGCAATTGCAGTCATTAAAAATGAGAACGAAATGCACGGATCTCTGGAGAAATCAGCTTTGGAAATTCAAAAGAATAAAGAATATGTGGCAGAATTTAAAAAGGCTTTTCCAAAAGGAGAAATAAATGAATTTGCCATCAAAAATGCTTTGGGATCTTATATCCGTTCGTTAAGTCATTACGATTCAAAATTTGATGCATACATGCAAAACAAAACCACTTTTACAGCAGATGAAAAAGCAGGTTTTAATCTATTTGCCGGCAAAGCCAAATGTGCGACTTGCCATTTTATTCCGCTTACAAACGGAACTGTTCCACCAAATTTCAGCAGATCAGAAAGTGAGATTTTAGGGGTCCCGAATAAAAATAAAAAACTCGACGGAGATTTGGGCAAGTTTGTAATTACTCAGGCAGCAATTCATAAAAACTCGTTTAAAACGCCAACCATTCGAAACATAGCACTTACTGCACCATATATGCACAACGGCGTTTATAAAACGCTGGAAGAAGTAATCAATTTTTATAATGAAGGCGGAGGATTAGGTTTAGGATTGGATGTGCCAAACCAAACTTTACCCGAAGACAAATTAAACTTATCTGATAAAGAAAAGAAACAATTGATTGCCTTTATGAAGACTTTGACGGATGAGAGATATTTGGATGAGAGAGAATAGAATATAGAGAATAGCATATAGAGAATAGAGGCAAGAAGCTAGAGGCAAGATTTTTTAGAATTTTAATCTGCTAAATTTCATATCGCTTTGTGAAATTTGCAGTTAAATTTTAGCCACAGATTTTTAAGATTAATTAGTGTCAATTCGTGGAATTCGTGGCAAAAAGAAATTCGTGACAAAAAGAATATAAAATTATAAACCCGGCGAGACTGTGAGGATCTGCCGGGATTATTACCAAAAACAAAAGAATAAAAATGAAAGTATTTTTTATAGATCAAATCCATACGCTAAACGAAGCGCTACCTGATCAGTTTTAAAATCGTGATAATTTTCGTAACGTACACTTACATCAATGTACTTGTTTGCATAACCAATTCCCGGTGCCCATAAAAATGTAGTGTCATTGTAACCATTTGTTACTGCAAAACCTGCTCCAAGTTCCCCTAGAACATAAAATTGATCTTCCCAGATAAAAGCTTTAAAACCAGCTTTTGCAGGAATAAATCCAAGATCTTTTGCATCAACTCCATTTTCATCTTTTCCCATAAATAAATTGGTGAAACCTGTAGTTAATGTTAATGAAGTTCTTTTAGATAAATCATATTGTAAACGAACATCTCCACCTAGAGACCAATCGTAATCATTATCTGTTGGCAAACCACCGTTTAAACCAAAACCTAATCTAAATCCCTGATCGTAATTTTTTACTTCACTGTCTTGAGCGAAAGTTGTGTTGGAGGATAAAAAAGCGAAAGCAGCAAGGCATATAATTTGTAATTTTCTCATGACAATTTTTTTTTGAATTATTAATAATGTAAAATTAATCCCAAGCCAGTAGGGCATTGTTATATAATTTTTACAAATTGTTATATAATATTTTGTTTGAAATTCTGAATTCTTAAAATTGGCTTATAATTTTATTAATACCGAAGAATTCAAAGCTTCTGGTTATCTTTGCCGACTAAAATAAGCAGCAGTGAATTTAAAACAGTACACCAAAGAGTTCTCATACAATTTAAGATTAGCCTATCCTATTATATTAGGAATGGTCGGACACACCTTAATAGGTATTGTCGATAATATAATGGTAGGAAAACTAGGAAGTACTGAACTTGCGGCTGTTTCATTAGGAAACAGCATGATTTTTATTGCGATGTCTTTGGGAATTGGTTTCTCTACAGCCATTACTCCAATTGTAGCCGAAGGTGATGCCGAAAAAAACGATTCTAAAATTCGTTCTGCATTTCATCACGGTTTGTTTCTGTGTATTATTTTAGGATTAGTACTTTTTGGCGTAATTGTTCTGGCAAAGCCAATAATGGAATTACTGCAACAACCCGCCGATGTTATCAAACTGGCAAACCTTATCTGGATTGGGTGGCGTTTTCCTTGATTCCGTTAATTATGTATCAGGGATACAAACAATTTGCAGACGGAATGTCGCTTACAAAATATTCGATGTATGCCATGGTGATGGCAAATGTACTTCACGTAGGGATCAATTATATGTTGATTTACGGTATTTGGATTTTTCCAAAAATGGGAATTGTCGGAGCAGCGCTTGGAACCGTAATTTCAAGAATATTTCTGGTAATGTTCATGCACATTATGTTATCCAGAAGAAATGATTTAAAGCGGTTTTTCCACGGTTTCAGTTTTGATGAAATTAAAAAAGAAACTATTAAAAAAATAATAAGCATCGGATTTCCATCGGCCATGCAAATGCTTTTTGAAGTGGTATTGTTTACGGCATCCATCTGGCTTTGCGGAAATATTGGCAAAACCAGCCAGGCAGCCAATCAAATTGCGTTGAGTATGTCATCAATGACTTTTATGTTTGCCATGGGATTAAGCGTGACCTCAATGATTAGAGTAAGTAATCAAAGAGGATTAAACGATTATAAAAACTTAGTAGTCGTAGCGCGTTCTATCTTTTTACTGGCGATTATTATCGAAACCGTTTTTGCCATTCTATTTGTGGCTTTACATGATTTCCTGCCTCATATCTTTTTGAATATGGAAAATGGAGGACAAATTCTGGATAATAATGAAGTAATAAGTATCGCATCAAAATTATTTTTAATCGCGGCCGTTTTTCAAATTTCTGACGGAATTCAGGTGGTAGTTCTAGGAGCTTTGCGTGGTTTGCAGGATGTAAAAGTGCCAATGTATATTACATTTGTCGCCTATTGGATAGTTGGTTTTCCAACTTCCTATTATTTGGCTGAATATACTGATTTAAAAGCACAAGGGGTTTGGATTGGCCTTTTGGCTGGATTAACCACAGCGGCAATATTTCTGTATATTCGCTTTCACTACTTAACCAAAAAATTAATCCATAATTCATCTTCAAATAACTAAATTTGACGATTAAAAATTATACGCCACAGATTATTTTAAAATCATTTTAATCTGTGGAATCTGTGGCAAAAAAAATATAAACAAAAAATAAATTAATAAAAATGGAATTACCTAAATTTTTACTCGGAGACAATACTGATTTTCCAGATGATATTTTCATCATTCACCTTGATTACCCAAGATTTATAATCAATTTAAAAGATGATGAGGTTGAAATCATGGAAGAAGCCGAAGATCTTGATGAAGCAGAATTAAATGCAGAAATGGAAGGATTAATTGTTTTGGCAAATGAGTTTTATGACAGAGAAATAAACCGTTACGAAGAATAAGGAAGCATTTTGTGCATCTTTATAATCTGTCAACCAAAATTCACCTAATGAAAAAATTAAGTTTTTTAAAACCCATTTTTAATTTCATAGCAATCGGATTGCTAATTACTACTTTAAGCAGAATCTTTTTGTTTTTTCTTTTTAAAGACAGAGTAACGGAAACTCCAAATTTCTGGTATATTTTTCCAATTGGCCTTCGAATGGACTTAATATTACTATGTTATTTGTCGTTTCTTCCGGCTTTATTAATTACTTTTTTACCGAATAAAGCTCTAAAATTCACCAATAGGTTTTTGGTTATTTATAGTTTTTTATTCCTGTTTCTAATTTTGTTTGTAGAATTGGCAACACCTGATTTTGTAAAACAATACGATACACGTCCAAATAAAATTTTCTTAGATTATCTTATTTACCCAAAAGAAGTTGTGGGAATGCTTTTAAAAAGTTACCTGACTTCGATAATCGTTACTTTCCTTATTTTGGGAGTTGTGATCTATTTTGCTTTCAAAAAAGGACAAAAATACTTTCATACAACTAGCACCGAATATAAATTTAAATTGATGGTTTTTCCATTAGTTGCTTTTTTATTGTTTTTTGGAGCGCGTTCGAGTCTGGTTTCAAAACGCCCGATTAATGCCAGTAATGCTGTTTTTTCTACAGATCAACTGACAAATACTTTAGGATTAAATTCATTTTATACCGTTGCTTTTGCTGCTTATTCGATTAAAAACGAAGGAAACACAAAGATGTACGGAAAAATGGATGAAGCAGAAGCCATCGCTCGTGTAAAAAAATATATGATCGCCGGACCTTCTGAATTTAATGATGCTAATATTCCGTTTTTACATGTACAACAGCCGGATTCAGTAATGAAAAAACCATACAATCTGGTGATTTTTTTACAGGAAAGTTTAGGTGCTGAATATGTTGGAATTTTAGGAGGAAAGCCATTAACGCCGGAATTTGATAAATTGTCTAAAGAAGGTTTATTGTTTACCAATTTATATTGCACAGGAACACGAAGCGTGCGTGGAATTGAAGCTGTTGTAACTGGATTTTTGCCTTCGCCATCAGAAAGCGTGGTGAAATTAGGAAACTCTCAACAAGGGTTTTTTACACTTGCCGACGCTTTAAAGCAAAAAGGATACGATACAAGTTTTATTTATGGCGGAATGGCGAATTTTGATAATATGGCTTCCTTTTTCAACGGAAACGGATTTCAGGATATCGTAGACCAAACCGATTTTGAATCAGATGGAAATAAATATGCTTTTAAAGGAACTTGGGGATATTCTGATGAAGATTTAGTAACTAAAGCCAATAATTATTTTAAAGCAAAAGGAAATAAACCTTTCTTTTCTTTAATGTTTTCGACTTCAAATCACGAACCTTTTGAATATCCGGCAGGAAGAATTAAGCCTTATGATGCAAAACCGGCAACAGTAAACAACGCTATGAAATATGCCGATTTTTCTATTGGTAAATTCTTTGAAATGGCGAAGAAAGAAGCTTATTTCAAAAACACAATTTTTATCGTAATTGCAGATCATAATACAAGAACATACGGAAAGAATTTAGTGCCAATCAATAAATTCCATATTCCGGCTTTAATTATGGGACCCGGAGTTCCAAAAGGAGTTTCATACAGCAAACTGGCAAGTCAGATTGATATTCCGCCAACATTGTTGGGTTATTTAGGAATTCCTTTTGAAACGCCAATGGTGGGTAGAAACCTAAATCAATTAGATCCTAAAACGCAGGGAAGATCGATTATGCAGTTTAATGACATAAACGCATTCAGAGTAGAAAATCAGGTTGTCATCATGCAGCCAAATTTGAAACCGCTGCAATTCGAAATTAAAAATGATACAACTTTGGTTCCGGTAAAATTAAATGAAGAATTAGCAAAAGATGCTTTAGCACATGTTATAACTGCAGGTAATTTATATAAGGAGAATAAATATAAGCTTAGAAAAAAATAGGTTCAAACGACAAATGAACAAAGGTTCAAAGAAACAGGGTGTAAAACTTTGTCGCTTTGAACCTTTGCTACTTTGTACCTTTAGTAAAATATAATTTTAATAAACTCTGAGCGGCTGCAAAAGGTGATATTTCATTATTTTGCACCGCTTTTTTAATTTGTTCCAATTGCCCAATAATCCCAGGCTGATTGTAAAAGTTTGATTTCAAATGTTCATCGATAGTTTCCATCATCCAGAAATGATTCTGGTCTTTTCGTTTCTCCTGAAAAAAACCGGATTCATTTGTCATTTCAAAATATTGGGAAATTGTATTCCATATTTCTGAAATTCCCTCTTTTGTAATGGCGCTGCAAGTTGTAACTTTTGGTTGCCAGTTTGATTTTTTGGGAGGAAATAAATGCAAAGCGCGATTAAATTCAAGTTTCGCCTGATTTGCTTTTTTGATGTTATCGCCATCCGCTTTGTTGATTACAATAGCATCGGCCATTTCCATAATACCACGTTTAATGCCTTGAAGTTCATCACCGGCACCGGAAATTTTGAGTAAAAGAAAAAAATCAACCATACTGTGAACGGCAGTTTCACTTTGTCCAACACCAACGGTTTCGATAATAATGGTATCAAAACCTGCGGCTTCACACAAAATAATTGATTCGCGTGTTTTACGGGCAACACCACCCAAAGTATCACCAGAAGCACTCGGACGGATAAAAGCATTTTCGTCTTTTACCAATTCTTCCATTCGGGTTTTATCTCCCAAAATACTTCCGTGCGAAAGCGAACTGCTGGGATCTACCGCTAAAACAGCTACTTTTTTGCCTAATTGCGTCAGGAAACTTCCAAAAGCTTCAATAAAAGTACTTTTTCCAACACCGGGAACTCCCGTAATTCCTATTCTGATCGATTTATTTGCGTGTGGCAAACAGCCTTTTATGACTTCATTTGCTTTTTCGGTATGTTCAGGATTGGTGCTTTCGACCAAAGTGATGGCACGACTTAAAGCTGTTCTGTTTCCATTAAGAATTCCGGTAATTAATTCAGATGCAGAAGGCTGTTGTCTCCTGTTCTTTTTAATTTGGTGAATAGCATCAACATTGGTGATTTCAGGAGCTGAAATTCCGGCTTTTTCTTGTAAACTGCTCGATTGTTTATTTGGACTTGGCAAAACACTTTTTTTGGTCATGTAAAAGTACAGAAAACAAAAACAGTTTCAAAAAGTTAAGTTGCCACGAATTACACTAATTTTTACTAATTTGTTAAGCATTAGTTTTAAAAATTAATTCGTGAAAATTCGTGTAATTCGTGGCGGAAAAAAATTAATAAGCCGCAGTAAAACGAACCTGATGGTGTTTTGGAGTTTCTGTTTCATCAGCAATCACAACTGCTAAATCTTCTACAGAAAGAATGCTTCTTTGTTCGTCATTAAAAACAGGATTATCCAAACCTAAACGGTATTTTCCGGTTCTTCCTGTTGTAATGCCCTGATGCATTTCAAAAGCCGGGCTAAAAAATGCCCAGTCTAATTCTTTTTCCTCTTTCAGAATATTCAAATAATCTCTGGCAGCAGTTGCGCCAGCGTGATATTCTTTTGGAAAATCCGGCGTATCAACCGCTTGTAAACCAGGAGCTACGAATAAACTTCCTGCACCACCAATCGTGATAAAACGTTTTACACCTGATTTTTTCACTGCTTCCTGAATTGCTTTTGAACCTGCAATAAAATCATCATAAATATTTGGGTTTGTCCAGCCTGAGTTGTAAGCGTTTATAACAATATCATTTCCTTTTAAAGTTTCTGCCAGAGCATCAACATTAAAAATGTCTGCAGCAATCCACGTTGCAGTTGAGGTTTCTTTTGGGTTTCTTGCAATGGCAGTAATGTCGTGATTTCTGTTTGCTAATTCATTTAAAATAGCGGAACCAACAAATCCCGTTGCTCCAATAATGGCAATTTTCATAATATATAATTTTAATTAGTAATAAAAAATGTTACAGTTTTATTTAAAAAAATAGTTTTAGAATTGATTGGAGAAATCTTCCAAAGAAATCCCTTCTAATTGTAAACTAACTTTTTCATTCATATCAGCATATAAAGCGCTTAAATTTTGATTGATTTTTTTTCCAACAGGACAATCCGGATTTGGCTGATTTTTAGCATAACCCAAATTGATGGTTTCAAAAGTCATCGCAAAAATCTCTTTCAATGAAATTTTAGTTGGATCAACAGCTAATTTTGTTCCGCCATTTTTACCTTCCTTACTTTCTACCACGTGATGTGCTTTTAAATTGGCAATTTCTTTTCGAACCAAAACCGGGTTCAAATTAATACTTCCCGCAATAAACTCCGATGATAAATAATCATTTGGGAATTTAGTGAGCAAAGTAAGAATGTGAATCGTTATTGCAAATTTACCTGAAAGCATACTGTAATAAAATATGTTACAAATTTAAAATGTTTTATGGAATAAAAAAAGTTTTTAACGAAAAATTAATCTTCGCCAGTGTTTTATAAATCCCTATTTTTGTGATGAACCTTTGATATGAACAACTTTATTCTAATATTCTTTTTTCTGTTTTTAGGATTGCTTTTAAAAAATATAAAGCAATTTCCAACGCACATCTATAAGAGTATCAATAAAATTGTCATTTATTTATGTCTGCCGGCGATTACCTTATATCATATTCCGAAAATAAAATGGAGCAATGAATTATTGTTTCCAATAGGAGCGGGCTGGATTAGTTTTTTACTCGCTTTTATCTTTTTTCATTTTTTAGGGAGAAGATTGGGGTGGTCAAATAAATTAATTGGCTGTTTGATTCTGACAGCCGGATTGAGCAATTCGTCATTTCTGGGTTATCCAATAATTGAAGCTTTATTTGGAAAAAAAGGTTTGGAAACCGCAGTTTTGGTAGATCAGCCCGGAACCTTTGTGGTAGTTTCAACGTTGGGAGTTTTTGTGGCCGCATTTTATTCAAAAGGAAGTCCGGATGCTTTAAGTATTTTAAAAAAAATAATCTTTTTTCCGCCGTTCATCACCTTTGTTATAGCTTGTTTGATGAATGTTTTTCAATATGATTTAGATTTTACTATTCAGTCTGTTCTATTAAAATTAGGAAGTTTGGTAACGCCACTTGCTTTATTTTCAGTGGGTTTACAATTGAGTTTCGATCGAAAAAGCAGGCATTGGAAATTTTTACAACTCGGACTTTTCTTCCGACTTATTATCACTCCGTTTATCATTATGGTTTTGTATGTTTTTGTTTTTAATAAGCATTCTGAAGCTATTAAAATAACAATAATCGAAATGGCAATGGCGCCCATGATTACCGGTGCAATTTTGGCCTCGACGTATGGTTTAAAACCAAAATTAAGCAGTATGATGATTGGTTTCGGAATTCCGATTTCGTTTTTAACCCTCGCCATCTGGTATTTTATCGTTAGTTTTGTAATATAATATTTGCACATTAATATGAATTCATCTACACAAACTGCTGCAATCGACAGTAGTGCTTTAGCTCAAAAAACAGTTTACTCGGTCTTATTTTCAATTGCATTTGCCCATTTATTAAATGATTTAATGCAATCTGTAATTCCTTCAACATATCCAATTTTAAAAGAAAACTTCAACTTGAGTTTTACACAAATCGGGCTAATTACTTTTGTTTTTCAACTTACAGCCTCATTGCTACAGCCTTTTGTTGGTTTTTACACCGATAAAAAGCCAAAGCCCTATTCACTTGTTGCTGCGATGATTTTTACCATTTTGGGATTAGGATTATTGTCTATTTCAAGTTCATTCTGGATGTTGTTGATTTCTGTAGCTTTAGTCGGAATCGGATCTTCAATTTTTCATCCTGAAGCTTCACGTGTTGCTTTTTTAGGATCAGGTGGAAAACGTGGTTTGGCGCAATCTATTTTTCAATTAGGAGGAAATGCCGGAAGCGCAATTGGTCCGTTGTTAGTGGCATTGGTCGTAGCGCCTTATGGGCAAACTTATGTAATCTGGTTTGTAATTGCCGGAATTATCGGAATTGGAATTTTGTCCAGAATTGCCATTTGGTACGAAAACCACATGAGTTTAAGAGCGGCAAAAAAATCCGGTTTAGAGGAAGAAATCGTTCCGTTATCAAATAGAAAAATTACCATTTCGATAATGGTTTTATTGTTGTTGATATTTTCAAAATTCTTCTACATGGCAAGTATGTCAAGTTATTTTACTTTTTATCTGATAAGTAAATTTGGCATGTCTGTACAGGATTCTCAATTTTACCTGTTTATCTTTTTAGCTTCTGTTGCTGCCGGAACTTTAATTGGCGGACCATTAGGAGATCACTTTGGAAGAAAATATATTATTTGGTTTTCTATTTTAGGAGCTGCACCTTTTACGTTGCTTTTGCCTTATGCTAATTTATTCTGGACAGGCGTTTTAGCGGTAGTTATTGGTATTATAATAGCTTCGGCATTTTCAGCAATTTTGGTTTTTGCCCAGGAATTAAAACCAGGAAAAGTAGGGATGATTTCAGGTTTGTTTTTTGGTTTTGCTTTCGGAATGGGAGGTTTAGGTTCTGCCATTTTAGGATATATTGCTGACAAAACCAGTATCGAATATGTGTATACAATAAGTTCGTATTTGCCTTTAATTGGAGTTTTGGCGTACTTTTTACCAAATATTCAAAAGAAGAATTAATCAAAAACAGGATTGAATATCGTTGCCTTAATTTGCAGAAAAAATAGTTTATGTTTTTGTTTTTTGAAGTAAGATTGAACATTAATTTTATATTTCGATCCGCTTTGAACCCTTGTCAATTCAGACTTTGCTTAATGTAGAATAGTAATTAGATAGAAAAGATAGAATTTTAACTTTTTTTTAGAAATTCGATGTTTTCTTTGTTCTTTTTTTGATTAATTTTAGAGGAACTAAAAACTATAATTATGTCAACATTAAGATTAGGCGATATAGCTCCGGATTTTCATGCAGAAACAACCGAAGGACCAATTCAATTTCACGAATGGCTGGGAGATTCCTGGGGTGTTTTATTTTCGCATCCTGCAGATTTTACTCCGGTTTGTACAACTGAATTAGGAACGGTTGCCAATTATGTTCCGGAATTTAAAAAACGAAATACAAAAGTAATTGCATTAAGTGTGGATGGTTTAGAATCTCACAAATTGTGGATTAAAGACATCAACGAAACTCAAAATACAACGGTTAACTTTCCTATAATTGCTGATGAAGATAAAAAAATAGCAACTTTATATGATATGCTGCACCCAAATGCAAGTGACAAATTTACAGTTCGTTCTGTGTTTGTAATTGGTGCTGATAAAAAAATTAAATTGACTTTAACGTATCCGGCTTCGACAGGAAGAAATTTTGATGAGCTGCTTCGGGTTATTGATAGTTTGCAATTGACTGCAAATTACAGCGTTGCAACTCCCGCAAACTGGAAAGACGGAGAAGATGTCGTAATTACGCCGGCAGTTCCGGATAGTGATATTCCTGTGAAATTTCCAAAAGGACATACGCCAATAAAACCTTATTTGCGTATGACACCGCAACCGAATAAATAAAGTTTAAGTTACTAAAAGATGCTAAGGCACTAAGTTTCTAAGCTGAGAAAAAACTCAGTAATTTAGAAACTTAGTGCCTTAGTAACTTTAAAGACTATTTCTTAATCAATTCTCTCATTCGTTTTTTATCTCCTACAACCCAGATAATATCATTTTTTTGCAGAATTAAATGCGATTCAGGGTTTAAAATTCGATTTCCGTTTCTTTCGATTCCTACTACCATTCCGTTGGTTTTAGTTCTAAATTGCCCAATGCTTTTTTGTATAAATTCTTCATCAGCAACTTCTAACTGACGTAAAACGATTTGAGATTCTTCTACAGTTGAAGCAGCGTCTGTCTCATTTTGGTTAAGATATTTAGTGAATTCCGTAACCTGTGCATCTGTTCCAATTACACAAATTTCATCTCCCGGAAATATTCTTTCATTTTTAGTGGGAATAGAAATGGTAACATCACCTCGTTTTATATAAGCAATATTTATTCCCATTTGTTCGCGAATTCGCAATTCTGCCAGCGTTTTTCCTGCCAGGTTTGATTCTCTTCCAATATCAAAAAATGACATGTGACCATCCCAAGGCATTAAATTGGCATAACGTCTGTCGATTTTTTTGTTTTCACGATCGTTAAGATTCTTTAAAAAGTGATTTTCAATTTTATGATATTGTTCATTCAGTTTTTTAGGGAATATCTGATAAGCAATAATCGCAATAATCAGGGCAACAAAAGCCACTAAAGGAGAAAAGAAAATATTTAATAAAAAACCAATAAAGAACAGACCAAGGCTCATTCTTATTAAAATTAACATTAATAATGCGCCACGATATTTACGTTCTTCCCATAATAATTCGACCTCTTCGACTGCAACACGTCGCAATGAAAGTGCCCATAAAAAAGGAGCAATTATGACTAATGTTATTAGTGCGGCAATGGTATTTCCAAATCTGGTGTCAGCAACCAATGGAGCTACGTATTTTGATGATAATAAAATAACGGCAGCAATAATAATGGTATGAATTACAATTTGTAAAATGTAGGCATTCAGGACTTTTTGCCAAGTACTAACGGCTTTTATCGCCTGAGCATTTACACTGTATCTATTAATATTTTTAATCCATTTTTTAGGTATTTTTCGTTCCAGAAAATTAGAAAAAGGAACGGCATATTTTACCATAAACGGAGTCGTAAATGTTGTGACCGCCGAAACCGCAACCACAATTGGATATAAAAAGGAACTTGTAACGTTTAATGTCATTCCTAAAGTGGCTATAATAAAAGAGAATTCACCAATTTGCGATAAACTCATTCCGGTTTGTACAGACTGTTTAAGTGGCTGTCCGGCAAGCAAAGCGCCAATGGTAGAACTAACAGACTGCCCGATTATAACTACAAGAGTTAAAATGGCAACCGGAAGTGCGTGCGTATATAACATTTTTGGATCGATTAACATTCCAACCGATACAAAGAAAATGGCACCAAATAAATCTTTGACAGGTTTTATCAAATGTTCAATATGTTCTGCCTGTGTAGTTTCGGCAATAATAGATCCCATTATAAAAGCGCCTAAAGCGGGAGAAAACCCAACATTTGCTGCAAAACTTACCATCATTAAACATAATGCAAGTGAAATAATAAGCAGCATTTCATCGGTTAGTAAATGTTTTGTTTTTTTAAGAAGAGTGGGAATAAAAAAGATTCCACCTACAAACCAGACCGTCAAAAAGAAAATTAGTTTTAAAACAGACATCATTAATTCACTTCCTGAAAACTGCTGACTTACCGCAATCGTAGAAAGTAAAACCATCATTAAAATGGCGACAATATCCTGAACGATAAGAGATCCAATAACGATTCCGGCAAATTTTTGTGCTTTAACCCCGAGTTCGTCAAAGGTTTTTAAAATAATAGTGGTTGAGGAAATTGATATAATCACACCCAGAAAAATACTGTCCATAGAAGACCAGCCCATCCATTGCCCAACGAGATACCCAATTATGACCATCGTAATTATTTGCGTAATGGCCGTAATAGACGCAGTTCCGCCAACTTTCATCAATTTTTTAAAACTGAATTCGAGTCCTAAACTAAATAAAAGAATGATTACTCCAATTTCTGCCCAAACTTCTACACTTTTCATTTCGGTTATAGATGGAAAAAAGTCAAAGTGATTTCCGGCCAAAAAACCGGCAATTAAATAACCCAAAACTAGGGGTTGTTTCATTTTTTTAAAAAGTAAAACAGCAATTCCCGCAGTAATCAGGATCAATCCTAAATCACTGATTAATGGTCTTAAATGGTGTGTAGTTTCTGCTGCGGCGTTTAAGGCAATCATACGTCGTATTTTTTTGTTCAGGAGCTAATCCAGGATTCGATTTCAAGCTTGTACTCAAAAAAATATATTTTCTTCACTAAAGAATTTTCATTTCAAATAAACTAATAGAAATAAAATTAGTGAAGCATTTTGGACTAGTTTCCCGATAAGGTTTAGATATAAATAAAAAAGCTACCGATAAAGATAGCTTTTTTTTGGTAAAATATTTTACGTTTTCTTTAAATTCCTGTGAAATTGGCAGGTGTTATCTGCATTAATTCTGCCTTTATAGCATCAGAAACCTCTAAAGTCGCAATAAAATTATGAATTGCTTTTTTGTCAATCGCTTCATTTGTTCTGGTCAAACCTTTTAAAGCTTCATACGGATTTGGATACGCTTCACGACGTAAAATCGTCTGAATTGCTTCTGCCACAACTGCCCAGTTTTTCTCTAAATCTTCAGCAAATTTGCCTTCATTCAGCAATAATTTGTTCAGACCTTTCAGAGAAGCTTCAAAAGCGATAATAGTATGTCCCATCGGAACACCAATATTACGTAAAACCGTACTATCAGTTAAATCACGCTGTAATCTTGAAACCGGTAATTTTGCTGCCAAATGCTCAAAAATAGCATTTGCGATTCCTAAGTTTCCTTCAGAATTTTCAAAATCAATCGGGTTTACTTTATGTGGCATTGCTGATGATCCAATTTCTCCGGCTTTAATTTTTTGTTTAAAATAATCCATTGAAACATACGTCCAGATATCACGGTCTAAATCGATAATGATAGTATTGATTCTTTTTAAAGCATCAAAAAAGGCAGCAAAATGATCGTAATGTTCAATTTGAGTTGTTGGAAAAGAGTGGTGTAAACCAAGATTTGTTTCTACAAATTTATTTCCAAACTGTTTCCAGTCGATTTGTGGATAAGCAACGTGATGTGCGTTGTAATTTCCTGTTGCACCACCAAATTTTGCGGCAAACGGAATATTAAACAATAAACGCATTTGTTCTTCAAGACGTTCTACAAAAACCAAAATTTCTTTACCCAAACGAGTAGGAGAAGCCGGTTGTCCGTGCGTACGTGCCAACATTGGAATGTCTTTCCATTCTGTGCTTAATTCTTTTAATTTTGAAATTAAAGCAATTAAAGATGGCATATAAACCTGCTCAAAAGCTTCTTTTGTAGAAAGCGGAATCGCAGTATTGTTAATATCCTGAGAAGTTAATCCGAAGTGAATGAACTCTTTATATTGAGATAAACCTAATTTTTCAAAAGCATCTTTGATAAAATATTCAACCGCTTTTACGTCGTGATTGGTTACCTTTTCTGTTTCCTTAATCCAAAGTGCATCTTCGGTAGAGAATTTTTTATAGATATCTCTTAAGCTGTCGAATATATCTGGATTGACACTGGAAAGTTGTGGTAATGGCACTTCACACAAGGCAATAAAGTATTCAATTTCAACCAATACACGGTATTTGATTAAAGCTTCTTCTGAGAAAAAAGGTGCTAATGAAAGGGTTTTGCTTCTATATCTTCCGTCAATTGGCGATATAGCATTCAATTCGTTTAAAGTAGTCATTGTTATGTTGTTTGTTCGAAAGGTGCAAATATAAACAGAATTTGCGGATTAAAATACGCAAAAATTGTAAACACGAATTCCACTAATTTTCACAAATGATAAAACTGTTTTAAGATAATTTAATTCGTGTTAATTAGTGAAATTCGTGTTTAATAAATTTCTCATAATCGCAACTCCTTCAGATGCAACTTTAGCGATAACTTCCACTTTATTTCTAAGATTTGGAATTGCGATAGGCTTTGGATCAACATAAAAAACCGGCGTATTGCCTGGTGTATACGAAATCAAACCCGCTGCAGGATAAACTTGCAGCGAAGTGCCAATTACGGCAAAATAATCTGCAGTTTCTGTAATTTCTATAGCTTCTTCGAGTGCCGGAACTTCTTCGCCAAACCAAACAATATGCGGGCGTAATTGATGTCCGTCTTCGTCAAAATCTCCGGTATATAAATCGTCTGTCCAATCCAGAATTAGATTTTTGTTTTTTGTACTTCGCACTTTCAGCAATTCGCCATGCAGGTGTAAAACCTTTGTGCTTCCGGCACGCTCGTGCAAATCATCTACATTTTGAGTGATAATATGAACATCAAAATCCTGTTCTAATTCGGCTAAAATCTGATGCCCTAAATTCGGCTGAACTTCTTTTAGCTGTTGGCGTCTTTTATTATAAAAGTCTAAAACCAATTCCTGATTTTTATGCCAGCCTTCGGGCGTTGCAACTTCCATAACATCATGACCTTCCCATAAACCATCGCTGTCGCGAAAAGTTTTTATACCGCTTTCGGCACTAATTCCTGCTCCGGTTAAAACAACAAGTTTCTTTTTCATTTTATTCAATTAAAAGATAAAAATAAGGATTTAGACAAACAATAAAAGGGTATTTATACTTATTGTTTCATTCTTACAAATTATTTAGTTTTAGTGTGGGAAAAAACAAAATAAATTTTCGATGATTTTAATACAATTTACAGGATTATCCGGTTCAGGCAAAACGACATTGGCAGAAAATGTTCGGCATTTGTTGATTGAAAATGGTTATAAAGTCGAAATTGTAGACGGCGATGTTTACAGAAAAACCATCTGCAAAGATTTAGGATTTTCTAAAGATGACAGATGCGAAAATGTGAGACGTCTTTTTAATGTAGGCCGGAATTTTGTTGTGGCAGATACGATTGTTCTAATGTCGGTAATAAATCCGTATGAAAACCTGAGAAATGAATTGAGAAATCATGAATTTGTGAGAACCGTATTTCTGGATTGTTCTATAAACAATTTGATCAAAAGAGATCCAAAAGGTTTGTACAAAAAAGCATTATTGCCTGATCATGACAGTAATAAAATAAATAATTTCACCGGAATCAGTGATGTTTTTGAGACTCCGTTAAGTGCTGATTTAATTTTAAAAACCGATTTTGAAACCGTGCCTTTTTCGACCAATAAACTGTATCATTTTATCATTGACAATTTATCCGGTTTGGCCTAATTTAATTTCTAAAAGATATGAATCCTTCTTCAAGTAAACTTCCGATTTCCTTTTCTATAGATAAATTACAAAAAGAACTCGCCATCTGCGAAAATGATTTGTGGACGCCTCATTTTAATACAAATCGCTATCAGGGCAATTGGACAAGTGTTTCTTTAAGATCACAATCTGGTTTGGTAAACGACATCACATCTTTTCCAAATATGAAATATAAAAATACCGAGTTATTGGATCGTTGTCCCTATTTTAAAGAAATAATGGATTGGTTTAAATGCGAAAAAGAAGCCGTACGATTGCTTCGGTTGGGACCTAGAAGTGAAATTAAAGAACATGTTGATAATGATACTTCTTATGAAGATGGTTTTTTTAGAATTCATATTCCGATTATAACAAATCCTGAAGTGTTTTTTTATGTGGATAAAAAGTTGGTTCCGATGAAAATGGGCGAATGCTGGTACGCTAATTTCCAGCTTCCGCATAGCGTAGAAAATACAAGTACAGAACCGCGGATTCATCTCACCATTGATTGCATCAGAAACGATTGGTCTGATGAATTATTTGCAGAAATGGGTTTTGATATTCATTATTCGAAAGAAAAAGAACCATATTCAGCGGAAGAAAAACAACAGATTATAGAGGAGCTTTCTCGAAATCCATCAGAAATGAACGCAAAAATTATCGCTGATTTATTGGCAGAATAAACTATAAAAATGGAAAATAAAAATCATCCTCTTTCAAATTGGATTCCTTATAAGTTAATAGAAATCGATAATAAAGTTTATTTTGAATGGATTTATCTGGCTGATATAAAATATGCCGATCCTTTTTTTGAAGAAACAATTGCAAAATGCAGAAGTCATGCTTATAATTCAAAGCGATTTAAAGTAATTACGACCGCAGAAAACCTTATAGATTGGTCTTCATTATTAATTTCTGCGGAATTAAAGTCTTTGATATTTCATGTATCACGATGCGGTTCTACTATGATAAGTCAGTCTTTGGCCACTTCTTCAGAAAATATCATGATTTCTGAAGCGCCAATAATTGATGAAATTTTAAGAAACGAGAAATTAGATTTCCATAAAAAGACAATTCTTTTAAAAGCGGTACTGACATTATTGGGACAAAAAAGATTTCCTGAACAAAAACATTTAATCATAAAACTGGATGCATGGCATATTTTTAATGCCTATTTTTTAAGATCAATCTTTCCTGAAATACCTTTTGCATTGCTTTACAGAAATCCAATGGAGGTTTTAAAATCACATCAAAAAATGGCAGGAATGCACATGATTCCCAATTTATTGCCTGCAAATGTTTTTGGAATCACGGATAAAGAAATCAGTGAAATTAGTTTGTATCAATATGGTGCTTTGGTTTTAGAGAAATATTTTCAGGGATTTCTTAATTTTTATGAATCAGATCAAAATGTAACCAAACTGGATTATAATGAAGGAATGAAAAATGTTATCGAGAAATTTATATCTTTTATAAATGTCGATTATTCTGATGCGGAACTTGAGAAAATGTACGAACGCCTAAACAAACATTCTAAAAATGAGAATGCTGTTTTTGAAGGTGATTTTTTTAAGGAAGAAGCTCTGCAGGTAGATTGTACAGAAGTTAATTTATTGCATGAAAAATTAGTTAATTCACTTATAGAATATTGAGCGCATTGAAAATACCTCTAATCTTTCTTTCTATTTTATTTAAAATGTATTTTTGTGCCAAATAAAATTAAAATGATTGATTTAGATTATCTCGCTTTCCTCGAAAATATATTGACAGACAACCGCAAAGAAAAATTCTTAAAAGTTCTTGGCAATCGCACAAAACATTTTACCATTGTGGTTGAAGATGTTTTCCAGATGCACAATACGAGTGCAGTTATGCGCAGTTGTGAAGTTTTCGGAATTCAGGAATTAAATGTAATCGAGCAGCGCTACGGTAAAAAAATCGATAAGGAAATTGCAATGGGAGCTCAAAAATGGGTTGATATCAATCAGTTTGATTCGGTTACGAATTGCATTTCTACTTTAAAAGACAAAGGATATCAAATCATTGCTACAACTCCGCACGAAAATGATTGTTTGCTGGAAGATTTCGATATTTCAAAACCAAGCGCCTTATTTTTCGGAACAGAAAGAGATGGTTTATCAGAAGAAATTCTGGAAAAAGCAGATGGTTTTCTTAAAATTCCAATGGTTGGTTTTACCGAAAGTCTGAATATCTCCGTTTCTGCAGCAATCATCATTCAAAACTTAACCAACAGATTACAAAAATCAGATATTGACTGGCATTTAACCGAAGAAGAAATTTTAGAGAAACGTTTGTCCTGGGCTAAAAATTCGATTAAAGATATTAAACGAATTGAAGCACGATATTTTGAAGAAAATCCAAAATAAGCTGCTAAGATTCTAAGTTACTAAGCTGCTAAGAAAAACTTAGAAACTCAGTACCTTAGAATCTTAGTACTTGATAATTATTTCTTCAAAAACAAAATAAATCCTAAAACACTAACAATCAAAATGGTTAATGCTGCCAAAACCATTGTTAAATCCCGAATGTTTTTTCCTGCCCAATCCATAAATAAGAATTTGTGCAGAATGGCAAACGAATAGCCTTCAACCATATCCGAATTTTTAACCACAGCAGCTAATCTTGAAGTTGCAGTTTCTATAAAATAAGTTGTTTTTTCCGGAGTATCATACGCCAATTTCACAACCGGTAATCTTTTATTCACGAAGCCATATTCTCTGCTTTCAAAATCAGTTAAAACTTTAGATTCTAATAATTTCGCATTTTCCAGTGAAACCTCAGGTTCGTCTGAGCTTTCAACCATTTCACAGCAAGCTGCTTTTGGCGCTCCGTCTGTAAAATAATAAGCAAGGAATTCAGCATATTGAAGATCGATATTTGGCGTGATTTTATTAGTTGTTGCATTAATATAAACAACTTCGGATTTTTTATCGTCTTTTTTATTCCATTTTGAATTAGAATCTGTTTTCGAAGTTTTAAACTTTTCTTTCTCTAATAATTGACAGCGGAAATAAGTCGTATCATTTAAAGTGATAATATTTACATTCTGAAAACGAGTCCAGTCTAAATCCAGCGCATTATTTGCTAAAGGAATTTCCTTGGTTTTAAAAGTAGGCTCATAAACCATTTGCGATAAAGTGTACGGCGTCCATTTTGTAGTAGCGTGATAGGCGCCGCTAAAAACAAAAGTCAAAGTAAAAAGCGAAACCCAGATTCCAATCTGGCGGTGGTATTTTCTAAGTCCTTTTTTAGGCGCTAAACGATCTGTTTTTTTAAATTGTTTCCATAATAAACCATAAATTAAAATTCCGGTCAAGGCAGAAAACCCAATTATGGATAAAAGGAAAATCATTGTAATAATTCGGATACTATTATTCGAAATGGCGTCTATAAACGACCAGTTATGAAAAGTATCAAAAAACCAGATAAACGCTTGTCTTGAAGTTGGATTGTAAGTTGCTAACTTACTGGACGAAGTTTCTACATAAACCTGCATCGCATCCGGACGTTCAAAAGTCAGTTTGTAAACCGGCAAATAACGGTTCACATATTTGTATTGTGAAGTAAATTCGGTGATAATTTCACTCTCTTTTACAGCACTTTTTTGATCGTCTAAGAAATATCTTGATAGCCATTCTGCATATTTTTGATCTCCGTTTTCTAGTTTTTTTGCATTTGAAGTATCAAAATATAGCAATTCTCCAAAAATGGTTTTTACCTGATAAAATGTTGCATTGTTAAATGAAACAATTCGGAAATTTTTGAATTGAGTGATTTCGTTTTTCATTAAAACTTCCTGAATTGAAAATTTTAATTGGCTTTTATCAATAATTTGCTGTTCCAGTTTGTCATGCGCAATTTCAGGTTTGAAAAAATGCGCCATAAACGGATGCATCAATCCTGATAATGTCCAGAAAATTACCGGAATAATAGTAATCAAACCAATAGTACGATGCCATTTATACATGTGCTGTTTGATTTTCTTGACAATTTTAGAATCTTTCTTTTTAGACTTTTTCTCTTTTATTTCTTTGCTCATATTTGTATACTTATGATTTTGTCTAGCTGTTTTTTTTTAGCCACAGATTAAAATTATTTTTTTTACCATTAAGACATTAAGAATAATTAAATTAATCTTAATGAAACTTAATATCTTAATGGTTCAATTTTTAAAATTTCTTAATCTTTTTATCCTGATAACTATCGGGAGTGACAAAAGTTTATTTTTTTAATGAAAAGTTATACTGAATTCCAAATACAAAAGTTCTTGGAGCTGCTGCGGTATATGTTGGCTGAGCATTTGTGGTATTGGCTCTTGAAACATTATAAGCGTATAATTTATCAGTTAAGTTAAGTACGTTTCCATATACTTCAATACCTTTCCATTGATAACCAACTCTTGCGTTGAATATGTTGTAACCGCTATATTTTACGGTATTGATCTGATCCTGATAATAACTTCCCACAAGCTGCCATTCGACAGAAGTTCTCAAATTTGGAAGCCAGTTTGGGTAATAACTCAGCTCAGAATTTCCGGACCATTTTGGAGCTGCCGGCATTTCTTTTCCGTTTAAATCCTGAACCGGATCTGATGGTTTGTCAGAAAGTTTAAAATCGATATAAGTATGTTGTGCGTAAGTACCGCCAAAACGAATGTTGAATTGTTTTGATGGACGATACGAAGCTCCAAACTCAATTCCTTTGTGGCGCGTTTCTCCTGCAGAACGATAATCTGTTGAATTATCGGCAAGTTTGATGTTTAACAACTCATTTTTTCCTTCCATATAATAGAAAGCGTAGTCAAAATTAAGTTTGTTTTCCAAGAAAGAAAGCCATCCGCCCACTTCATAATTATTGAAAGTTGCAGGTTCCAGATTATAATAAAAATCAGCAGGAACTCCGGTTGTTCCGCCAGTTCCTGGTTTTGTTCTGAAAATAGAAGTAATTCCCGGAGGCGCAAAACCTTGTGAATAATTGCCGTAAAACCCTGCAAATTCCACCGGATTGTAATTTGCTCCGGCTTTAAAAGTCATTTTGTCGTAAACTTTGCTTCCTGTAGAATTGTCCAAAGCATTATTATAATTAACTTTCATGTTGTCGTAACGACCGCCAAATGTGATTATTAATTTTTCTATTGGATTAAAACTCAATTGCGCATATCCGGCTGAATTATAAATGTCTGCAGTATAATCAGCTAATTTTGAATCCGGATGTTCGGCAATTACTTCATAAGAATCAACCGTTTGTTTTCCCGGATCTCCAGGATTTAAATTGGCTTTTAAATCAATCACATAAGCCCAGTACGTAACTGGAGAGTAATCGTATAAAGCACCGGCAACCAATTTTGTGTTCAGGAAATCAAATTTTTGAGTATGTTGTCCAATCGCGCCATAACTTTTGAAATTATTTGAGTTTACTTCGCCTTTTGCAGTTGTAGGATTTACGGTTGGACTCCATTTTATTCCGTACGAAGGATTTTGACCTAATTTATTATCTCTTAAATAAGCTGTAACATAACTGCTCGAATTGCTGTTCCAATCATGTTCTAATGTTAATCGAGTTCTTAAGGCATCAGATTTTCTATAAGTAAAATTAGAAGTGCTTTTGTATGTTCGGTTATTAAAAGCATCTTCGTTTACCGTTCCGCTCATGTCAGAATAATATTTTCCATACATCGTATTACTGATCAATCGGGTAGAAGGTGAGATGTTGTAATCGATTCTGGCATTTAGATTGTCTTTGTTATAATCTGAATACGTCATCCAGCCGTTTTCCTGTAAACTTGAAATTCCGGCAATATGAAAACCAACTTTTCCAATTGTTGCACCACCGGCTGCCTGAAATCTGTGGTAACCATAATTATCTGCCTGAACGCCAAATTTGAATTCCGGATCAACAGGCGGTTTTAGCGAAATTAAATTAATAGTTCCGCCAACAGCTTCCGGGCCATACAAAGAAGAAACTGGACCTTTTACCACTTCGATACTTTGCAGATTATATTGATTAATTTCTAATAACGCATTGTGATTGAAGATTCCCATCGGGCGAATTGGCAAACCATCTTCCAGATATAAATAATAAGCATTTGTCGTCATTGGCTGACGAATCGACATCATGTGCTGTTCGTTTCCTAAATTAACCATCAAAACTCCCGGCGTTTTATTGATGATTTCGTAAACGGCAGTTGCTTTGGTTTCGTTAATGGTTTTTGATGTTATTTTACTAATGGCAACAGGGGTTTCCTTACGTAAAGTTGCGGTACGATTGGCTGTTATAAAGACGTTTTCAAGTTCCTGAGATTTTGTTGTGTCTTTTTCCACTTTGTTTTGTGCTAAGACACATTGCCCCATTATCAGTAGGGTAAAGTATATTTTTTTCATTTTAAATTATATAAATTTTAAAAGTAACAAGTGTTCTTTGGCTTAAAGCCAAAAAAAATCCTTTCAGTTTTGAATTGAAAGTGTGACTAAAATTTATATAAAATAGGATGGAGGATGAAAAGTAGCGTTTGAAACAGAAATAGGTTTCGTATCGAATGAAGCGAAAAGTTTTACTTCTGATTCGATTGGCGCTATTAATTTGAAATTATTTGTTGGCGTATTTTGAATGTAAACAACTTCTGCTTTTTCTTTCAGGTTGTTCTGCATTTTCTTTTCGTTATCGGCGTATTTTTTCAAACTTTTTTGAAGTTCGCATCGACCGTTACAAGTATTAAAAACCATTTTTCGCTGCACACAAATGGTTTTTGAAATCTCTTCCTGATTTAATTTGAATGAGGTATAAACAAAGAAACTGCCAAAGGATGGCACCAGAAGCATGCAAGAAAGAAATATGATGATTAACTTTTTCAAAACTGATTCGTTGTTTCGAATGCAAAAGTACATTTAATTCGTTTTTAGAACGAATTTATTTTGTGGTTTTTCAAAAAAAATCCTCACTTTACTTAATAAATGAGGATTTTGAAATTTTAATTACATTCATATTCAGCAAATAAAGGATAACCAAATTCATTGTATTGATAAGAACTTATTTCCCAGGTATATTCAATTGTTGTGTTCCCTTTATAAATGCTTTTAGAAATTAATGTTCTGTAATTGTTTTCTGAATAGCTTTTACTTCTGTAATCTGTAAAAGGAACATTGATATTTTTAAATGGATTTTTATTAGAATCGTAATTATAAAAACTAGTTATTTTTTCTACTATATTTCCATCTAAAGGATTATTTGTTTCTGAAATTTGTGATAAATTTCCTTTTGAATCATAAGAATATTTAGTTGTTATTTTATAAATTTCAGTTTCTTCATCGTCATAATCTCCAATCGTTTGAATAATTCTGTTTTGTGAATCATATTGAATGTTTTCAATCCATCTTGCGGTGTAACCATTATCAGAAATTCTTATATTTTCTCTTCTGTAAGGCAGCTTTGAATTTCCTTCGTAGAAGAATATATCATAACGTTTGTCTTTTGTATAAATAATTTTTTCAACCGTATTATTTGAATTATAGACAATACTATCTTCTGATAATTTTCCGTAAATAGTATGTCCTACAGAAGCAGAAGCAGTATTTCCGAAATTTTGTCTTTTAATCAAACGTTCATTTTGATAAACAAATTCTGCCTGATAAATGTTTGGTGCTAATTTGTTGTATTTTAAAATTTTACATGCTGATTCCTTCTTCTCGGGGTTATTTTCAGAAGAGCAATTTGCAAAAAGAAATAATGATAATACAGTAGTTGTTAAAAAAAGTAATTTTTTATTCATAGAATAAAATGGTTTAGAGATAGATAAAAGTGATTTTGCTATAAAAAAATATCCCCAAATAATTTTTAAATGGGGATATTTAATTTAATTGTAGCCTAAGTTTTCAATCTCATTTTAAAACTGAAGACTTAGACAGAAAGTATTATTTAACAAGAACCCAAGCGCCAGAAGCGATTAATGATTCTGCTTTTTTAAATTTCATTTCTTCAGTTTTGCCGGTTGCAACTTCCTGAACTGTTACAGTATCATTACGGTTGATTTTTGGCATATCTCTTACAATGGTTTCTGTAACCTGACGTTGTTGTGTTTCTCCAGCTTCACGATTAATATCTTCGCTGTTTACAATTTCATCTTTGCTTAATTTGAAGTTTTCTTTTTGGCGAACTTCTTTTGCTTCGTGAATTTCAGAAGTAACGTTTTGAGCCGGTAAATCACCTTTGAACAAGAATGAAATTACTTCTTTATTAACGTTGTCTAACATTCCTCTAAACAAATTAAAAGCTTCTAATTTGTAGATAAGCAATGGATCTTTTTGCTCGTGAACGGCCAATTGAACTGATTGTTTCAATTCGTCCATTTTACGTAAGTGTTTTTTCCATGCTTCATCAACAATAGAAAGAGTGATATTTTTCTCAAAATCAGCGATTAACTGAGCACCTTCGCTATCATAAGCTTTTTTCAAATCTGTAACAACATTCAAAGTTTTGATTCCATCAGTAAACGGAACTACGATTCTTTCGAAATGATTGTTTGGTTCTTCGTAAACTCCTTTAATGATTGGGAAAGCTTCTCTTGCGCTTCTTTCTGTTTTTTCTGTATAGAAAGCTAAAGTTTCTTTATAGATTTTTCCTGTAATTTCAATATCAGATAATTTTCCGAAATCAGCTTCTGAAATTGGAGAAGTGATAGAAAAATAACGGATCAAATCAAACTCAAAAGTTTTGAAATCATTGGCCGCTTTGTTTTGGCTTACAATTAATTCGCAAGTATCATAAAGCATGTTTGCAATATCAAGTTTCAAACGCTCGCCAAATAAAGCGTGACGACGACGTTTGTAAACTACTTCACGTTGAGAATTCATAACGTCATCATATTCTAATAAACGTTTACGAACACCAAAGTTATTTTCTTCTACTTTTTTCTGAGCACGTTCGATAGATTTAGTCATCATAGAATGCTGAATAACTTCACCTTCCTGAAGTCCCATTCTGTCCATTACTTTCGCAACTCTTTCAGAACCAAATAAACGCATTAAGTTATCTTCAAGAGAAACATAAAATTGAGAACTTCCCGGATCTCCCTGACGTCCTGCACGACCACGTAACTGTCTGTCTACACGACGGGAATCATGACGTTCTGTACCCACGATTGCTAAACCTCCGGCAGCTTTTACTTCTGGAGATAATTTAATATCGGTACCACGACCAGCCATGTTTGTTGCAATAGTTACAACTCCGGCTTTTCCTGCTTCTTCAACAATTTGAGCTTCTTGTTTGTGCATTTTAGCATTCAAAACGTTATGTGTAACGCCTCTCATTTTCAACATTCGGCTTAATAATTCTGAAATCTCTACAGAAGTTGTTCCAATCAAAACTGGTCTTCCTGCATTTGATAATTCCGTTACATCTTCAATTACAGCGTTGAATTTCTCACGTGTCGTTTTGTATATATAATCTTCTTTGTCTTGTCTTGAAATCGGACGGTTTGTTGGAATCTCAACAACGTCTAATTTATAAATCTGCCATAACTCGCCAGCTTCTGTAACCGCTGTACCAGTCATACCACCTAATTTGCTGTACATTCTGAAATAATTCTGTAATGTAACCGTTGCAAAAGTTTGTGTAGCAGCTTCAATTTTTACATTTTCTTTAGCTTCAATCGCCTGGTGTAAACCGTCAGAATAACGACGACCATCCATGATACGACCTGTTTGCTCATCGACAATCATAATTTTGTTGTCCATGATCACATATTCCACATCTTTTTCAAATAAAGCGTATGCTTTTAAAAGCTGTGTAAGAGTATGAATACGCTCGCTCTTTACTCCAAAATCCTGGAATAATCTTTCTCTTGCTTCCGCTTCAGCGTCTTTGTCTAATTTTTGTTTTTCGATAGCAGCGATTTCAGTTCCAATATCCGGAAGTACGAAAAAGTCTGCATCAGTATCACCAGAAAGGTATTGAATACCATTATCAGTTAATTCTACCTGATTGTTTTTTTCTTCAATTACAAAATACAAAGCTTCATCCACTTTATGCATTTCGCGATTGTTATCCTGCATGTATTGATTTTCAGTTTTTTGAAGCAATTGTTTAATTCCTTCTTCACTTAAAAATTTAATTAATGCTTTATTTTTAGGTAAACTTCTGTAAGCTCTTAACAATAAGAAACCACCTTCTTTAGTGTTTCCTTCTTTGATTAATTTTTTAGCTTCTGCTAAGAAACCATTTGCCAACTGACGTTGTTGCGATACTAAGTTTTCGATTTTTGGTTTCAACTCATTAAATTCATGACGATCTCCCTGCGGAACCGGACCTGAAATAATAAGCGGTGTTCTTGCATCATCAATCAATACAGAATCGACCTCATCGACAATTGCATAATTGTGTTTTCTTTGCACTAAATCGCTTGGCGAGTGTGCCATGTTATCTCTTAAGTAGTCAAAACCAAATTCATTGTTGGTTCCGTAAGTGATATCTGCGTCGTATGCTTTTTTTCTTGCTTCTGTACTTGGCTGGTGATTATCAATACAATCAACAGTTAAACCATGAAATTCGAATAAAGGTGCTTTCCATGTACTATCACGTTTTGCAAGGTAATCATTCACCGTTACTAAGTGAACACCATTTCCTGTCAAAGCATTTAAGTAAAGTGGAAGTGTCGCCACCAAAGTTTTACCTTCACCCGTTTGCATTTCGGCAACTTTACCTTCGTGCAAAACCATACCACCAATTAACTGAACATCATAATGTATCATGTCCCATGTAATTTCTTTACCGGCAGCATTCCATTTATTAGCCCAGGTTGCTTTGTCACCTTCAATAGTGATGTATGTTTTTGTAGCAGAAAGTTCGCGGTCTTTTGGAGTTGCAGTAACTTCAATAAAAGAATTGTCTTTAAAACGACGTGCGGTTTCTTTAACCACAGAAAATGCTTCAGGAAGAATTTCCAGTAAAGTTTTTTCTGAAATTTCGTAAGCTTCTTTTTCAAGAGTATCAATAGCATCATAAAGATCTTCTCTTTTGTCGATGTCTTCGATGTTTTCTACTTCCGCTTTAAGCGAAGCAATTTTAGCATCTTTGTCAGCTCTGGCTTCTTTTATTCTTTCTTTAAAATATGCGGTTCTGGCTCTTAATTCGTCGTGAGACAAACTCATTAAGCTGGTTTCGAATGTTTTAATTTTGTTTAAATAAGGCTGTAAAGCTTTGACATCTTTCTGTGATTTATCACCTACAAAGACTTTTATAATACTGTTTATGAAACTCATGATTTATTGTATTTCTATTTTATGTAAATGTGTATTTGAACCAAAAAAAAAGCCTCCTTGATGAGACTTTTCCTTTGGTTTATTTTTTAATATTCATCCTCATTCCAAAGATAATCTTCGTCTGTTGGATAATCAGGCCAAATTTCTTCCATTGATTCATATATCTCACCTTCGTCCTCGATTGATTGAAGGTTCTCTACCACTTCTAATGGAGCACCAGCTCTAATAGCGTAGTCAATAAGTTCATCTTTGTTAGCAGGCCATGGTGCATCACTTAAATAAGATGCTAATTCTAATGTCCAATACATCTGTTATCTTGTTTAGTTTGTGCAAAAATAAATTTTTTACTGAAAAAGACAAGTAAATTTTGATTTATTTTAGTAAAATTTAAGAACGTTCCTTGTTAAATTCCAATATTTAAACGCCAAATTCCAAAAATGGAAGACAATGCCTCTATATTTTGAATTTTAAATCCAAAAATTTTAAATTCCAAATCCCAAAAAAGGAGCTAAAATTGTCAATATTAAGAATTTTATATATTGTTTAAATTCGCAGAATTTTTAAATTATTTCTTTGGAATTTGGGATTTTGAAAATTTTGAATTTTAAAGAAAATTTACTTCCTCGGTATCCACTTCACTTCCTCCGCTTTTAAGTCTGAGGACAACTTCCGTGCCAAGACAAAAAGGTAGTCAGAAAGTCGGTTTAAGTACATAATTGCGATTTCAGGCACGTGTTCATTATGGCTTAAATGTACTGCCAAACGCTCTGCACGACGACAAATACAACGCGCTATATGACAATGTGACACGGTTGGATGGCCGCCCGGTAAAACAAAATGCGTCATTTGCGGAAGACTTTCTTCCATTTTGTCAATTTCATTTTCTAATAATTCAATATCAGTATCGATTATTCCGAGATTTTTTAAACGAAGTTCGCCGTTTTTTAAAACTTCTTTTTCCTGCGGAGTTGCCAAAATAGCGCCAACGGTAAAAAGGCGATCCTGAATTTCGATTAAAATAGTTTTATAATGCGAATCAATTTCCTGATCGCGAATGAGACCTATATAGGAGTTCAATTCGTCAACAGTTCCGTAACTGTCAATTCTGATATGATCTTTAGGAACGCGCGTGCCGCCAAAAAGAGCCGTAGTTCCTTTATCTCCGGTTTTTGTATATACTTTCATTGTTATTTTAGATTGTAGATTTATGATTTTAGATTTAAATATGGGAATCTTAATTTTTAGATTTAGAAAATAATCTAAAATCTAAAATCAGAAATCTAAAATTATTTAGTAGTGTCGCTTTCGATTAGACCATCACGCAAACGGATTACGCGGTGTGCATAAGCTGCAATATCTTCTTCGTGCGTTACCAGAATTACCGTATTTCCTAATGCGTGGATATCACCAAAAAGCTTCATGATTTCTACAGAAGTTTTACTGTCTAAGTTTCCGGTTGGTTCATCGGCTAATATAATGGAAGGTTTATTCACCAAAGCACGGGCAATGGCAACACGCTGACGTTGTCCGCCGGAAAGCTGATTCGGCTGGTGATCCATTCTGTCGGCCAGGTTTACCTGATTTAAAACTTCTTCGGCGCGCTTTGTACGTTCAGACTTTGAATATCCGGCATAAATCATGGGCAAAGCCACATTATCCAAAGCCGTTGTTCTTGGCAAAAGATTAAAGGTTTGAAATACAAATCCGATTTCTTTATTACGAATTCCGGCCAGTTCATCATCTTTCATTTGACTCACATCTTTTCCGTTCAAAACATAATGTCCGGAAGTAGGCGTATCCAGACAACCTAAAAGATTCATTAAAGTTGATTTTCCTGAACCCGAAGGTCCCATTAAAGCTACATATTCTCCTTTGTTGATTTCTAAATTAATTCCTTTTAAAACATAAACAATTTCATTACCAAGTACAAAATTTCGTTTAATGTCAGTTATTTTAATTAATGGATTTGCCATTTCGTTTTACAATTTTGGATTTAAAAGTACAAAAGACTTTTCAATAATTCATAAGTAGCTTTTAATTGATTTTTGTTACACTAACTGAGGCTGACAGAAGGACTTTTCCAGAAACAATTTTATTTTTTAAAATATTATAATCTAATACAAGAAATAGTTGTTATATGATTTTAATATGTTTTTATATAATTATCATATTTTATAATTTTTATTAAATTATTTTTAGTTTAAGTATTAAATTTTTAGTAATTATTTAGAATTATTCATTTTTTTAACTATATTTGTCTTGTAACTTTTAAAAATCAAAATTATGAAGAACATACAAATTTTATCAGGAATTGCATTAATTGCACTAAGTTTTACATCATGTAAAGATGAAAAACAAGAACAAGCTAAAAAAACAATCGACGCATACGTAACTTACGTTGATTCAGTAAAAAATGTGAAAGCTGACGATTTGAAAGCAGATTGGAAAGATGTTGAAGCAGAATATGACAGAAGAGCAGCAAATGCACAATTGGCTCTTGCAGATATTAAAGACAATACTGCTGAAACACAAAGAATAAATGAGAGTAAAGTTAAATACGAAGAATTTAAAACCAGCATGCAAACAGCACTTGCGCCACCTGCTGTAAGTCCTAAACAACAATTGCGTAATGCATTGTTTGGTGAAGGAAAAATTGGTGATGATATGAGTTTTGCCTGGGTAAATGCTCAAAATATTCATAGTGTATACCAACAATTTGTTCACACAGTAGAAAATAACAAAGACAGTTATTCTCGTGAAGACTGGGATGAAATTAAATTAATGTATGAAGCACTTGACAGTCGTAAAAATACGGTTGAAAAAGAAGGACTTTCTGCAGAAGACAATAGAAAAATTGCAGGTTTGAAAATCAAATTTGCTCCAATGTATACTGTAAACAGAATGGGAGCTAAATCTGAAGAAACAGCTGCAGCTAAAAAATAAGATTTTATTTAAATTAATTTTGAAAATGGCAATCAGAAATGGTTGCCATTTTTTTTATGCCCGAATAATAAAATGCTCTTTTTTCTGCTCTCGCCTAAAGAAAACAAAACCCCATTGAAAAGTATCTATTGTTACAATTACTTTTGGATGCTGTTTAATAATTTCCCAGGCTTCTTCCATTTCTTCTGACCAATGAATGTCATCAAAAATCCAAACAGAATCATTATTTATAGTTGGTAATAAAAGTTCGAAATAAGCTAAAGTTGCTTTTTTAGAATGATTTCCATCGAAGTATATTAAGTTGTAATCTGTAGCTTGTAAATTTTCGGAGATTAAAAAAGATTCAAATTCTGAAATAATATTTTCTACATTTTTACAGTTAAATTCATCCAATTGATTTTGCGCAACATTTGCTGTTTGCGGACAGCCTTCAAGCGTAATTACTTTTGCTTGTGGATTTCCTAATGCAAGTGCGGAAGTTGCTAGACCTAATGAAGTTCCTATTTCTAAAATAGTTTCAGGTTTAAAATAATTTGAAACTCTAAATAATAATTCTGCTCTTTTAGGAGAAATTCCAGCTGTTTGTGCAATTTTTGAAATCTGTCTTCTATTAGATTTAAAAACTTTTGAACCCGCACCAAAATCTGTTACTTCAATGAAATTTTTATTTTGAAGAAGCGATTTACGGTAATTTTTCAGAATCAGATATTCTGGTTTTTGTTTCTTATCGTAAAAACATTTTGTCAATAAATTAAAAACAAAAGGCGAATGCACCGCATGTTCGTTTTTAGAATTCCAAAGGAATTTTAGATATGATTTTATTTGAAATAACATAAAACTATTTTACAGGAAAATGCGAAGATACGAATCCCAATTAATTCCTGTAAAAGAAATAGTATGTGTTAAACGCAAAAAGCCTAATCTCCGTAAAGAGATTAGGCTTTTTGATTTATCAATTTTTCGGTAAATTATCTGTAGATATTTTGACCTTTATTTGATTTCCATTGTTGTTCGAAATATTCAGCATCTTCGTCGTTACGAGTGTGAACTCCTAATACAACATGACCATCTTTAATTCCTGATTCGTATACTTTTGCTCTTTCTTCAGGAATACCTGAACCTACTAAAGCTCCAATTAATCCACCAGTAATTCCTCCTGCACCTGCACCTGCTAATCCTGCAGCAAGCGGACCAGCGATAATTAATCCTAATCCAGGAATTACCAAACTTGTTCCTAAGGCAGCAATAACGCCAACAATAGCACCAATAGTTCCTCCAATTGCAGAACCTGTTCCTGCAGTTTCAGCTGCTTTTGTTCCTAATTCTGAATCGTCATCTTTGTCAGAATAATGTTTTTTTCTAGTATCATCAGACATAATAAGATTGATTTCATCTTTTGTATATCCTCTTTCACTTAATGTTTCGTAAGCTCTTTCTGTGCTGTCGCGATCAGAAAACATTCCTGTTAGAATTGTACGTTTGTTACTGTCCGGGTTATGTAAATTTTCCATTTGTATATATTTTAAATTGTGAATTCGTTTTCACTTATACAAATCTCGCAAAACCACTTTAGTTATATTTATACAATTATTCCAAATTCTTACATATTGAATTTAACATTTTAAGAATTTATCGCATTTTTTTTGATTATTATGCAAAAAATCCCAATATTCAGTTTCAAACTAAATACTGGGATTAGATAATAATTATTTTGTTTAAACTAATTAACCGAAATTAATTTTATATCAAAAATAAGTACTGACCCACCAGGAATACCGTTGTAGTCAAACGGGCCATAGCCTAAATGCGAAGGAATCAGTAGAATTCCGCTTCCACCAGTTTTAAAATAAGGAATACCTTCTGTCCAGCCTTGTATAACTCGATTTAGTCCAAAAGAAATTCCTTCAGCTTTACTTTGGTCAAATATCTTTCCGCTAGAATAATATCCTTTGTAAGCAACAGTTACGTTTGATGTCGAAGTTGGCTGAGTTCCTGTTCCCGGTTCATTAATTACATAATATAAACCTGAATCAGTTTTTTGTGCCGTTAAATTGTTTTTAGTGATGTAATCTGTAATTTCTTTTTCGTTTTCAACTGTGTAATCTGTTTTTTGCGGTTCTTGATTTATTTCTTTATCACTGTTGCAAGAGATAAAAAGAGTCAAAATTAATACTGCAGATAAAATGTGTTTCATTAACGTGGTATTTAATTAATTCGAAAATATGATAAAGTAGATGATTTTGTTTCACAAATAATAAAGCAAAAAGATTCACAAAATAAAAAACTTAGCGTAGCTCTGCGTTTTCTTTGTGAATCTCTGCGTGATAACTTATCCTTCAATCTTAGCCGAAAGCTCAAACCATCGTTCTTCTTTCTGATCTATTTTATTGATGATGTTTTGTAATTCGTTTGCTTTTTTCTCGATATCGGCGTCAGCTACTTTTCCGTCAGAGAATAATTGTTCGATTTTCGTTTTTTCAATTTCTAAATCTTTAATTTCTCTTTCCAGTTTTTGATATTCTTTTTGTTCGTTGAAAGTTAAATTTCCGGTTGGATTATTTTGTTTCCAATCTTTCTTTTCCGCTTTGTTTTCTTCTTTTTGAGCTACATCAGCGCTATCTTCATAGGCTCTGAAATCAGAATAATTTCCAGGGAAATTCTCGATTTCACCGTTTCCTCTAAAAACAAATAAGTGATCAACAATTTTATCCATAAAATAACGGTCGTGCGAAACCACCAATAAACATCCCGGATAATCCAAAAGGAAACTCTCCAAAACATTTAACGTTACAATATCTAAATCATTTGTAGGCTCATCCAGAATTAAAAAGTTAGGATTCTGAATCAAAACCGTACATAAATACAAACGTTTTAATTCACCACCGCTTAATTTTTCGACAAAATCGTATTGTTTTTTAGCATCAAAAAGAAAACGCTCCAACAATTGCGAAGCCGAAATCATACGGCCTTTTGCAAGCGGAATAAATTCTCCGTATTCTTTAATAATATCAATTACACGCTGATTTGGTTTCGGATTAATTCCGCTTTGCGTATAATAACCAATTTTTATGGTGTCTCCTTTTACAACGCGGCCACTATCAAGCGGAAGAGTTCCCGTAAGAAGATTTAAAAAAGTAGATTTTCCGGTTCCGTTTTTACCAATAATTCCGATGCGTTCTCCACGCTGAAAATCAAAGCTAAAATTATCCAGAATAACATGATCCTTGAATTTTTTGGAGATTTTGTGAAGCTCGATAATCTTACTTCCCATACGTTCCATGTTAATTTCAAGTTCAACTTTATTTTCGCGACGGCGGCTTTGTGCTTTTTCTTTAATTACATAAAAATCATCCTGACGCGATTTTGACTTTGTCGTTCTCGCTTTTGGCTGACGGCGCATCCATTCTAATTCTTTTACAAATAAGTTTTTAGCTTTGTCAACGCTCGCATTTTCGGATGTAATTCTTTCTTCTTTTTTCTCTAAGTAATAAGAATAATTTCCTTTGTATTGGTATAATTTTCCGTTGTCAAGTTCAATGATTTCATTACAAACACGCTCTAAAAAGAAACGGTCGTGCGTCACCATAAACAACGTAATGTTTTCTTTTGCAAAATAACTTTCAAGCCATTCGATCATTTCAAGATCAAGGTGGTTGGTTGGCTCATCCAGAATCAATAAATCTGGGCGATTAATCAAAATAATTGCCAATGAAAGACGTTTTTTTTGTCCACCAGAAAGATTTTTTACTTTAAGTTTAAAATCTTCCAGCTTTAATTTGAATAAAATTTGCTTGTATTGCGTTTCAAAATCCCATGCATTATGCTGATCCATTCCATCAAAAGCTTTTTGGTACGCTTCTTCGTCATCCGGATTTTCAAGCGCTTTTTCGTAAGCCTCAATTATTTTAAGCGTTTCATTATCTGAAGCGAAAATACTTTCTTCAATCGTTAATTCTTCCTGCAAATTATTATCCTGAGAAAGAAACGCCATTCTGATTCCTTTTCGTAAAACCACCTGACCGGTATCTGGTTCATCCAAACCGTTAATGATACTCATAATGGTCGTTTTTCCGGAACCATTTTTGGCAATAAAAGCTATTTTTTGGTCTTTATTAATTCCAAATGAGATGTTGTCAAATAAGGTTCTTTCACCAAAAGACTTCGAGATGTTTTCTACAGATAAGTAATTCACTTTGTAAATTATGAGTTATAAATTATAAGTTCTGAATGATTTACAAAACAGAACTTTTTGCAAAAGTAAGGTATTATATCTCGATTTGCGAATTATTTATGGAGATAGGAATGAGGACATTCTTGATTGATAAAAAAAAGCTTATAAATAGAAATTTCATATGGAAGCAAAAAACAGAATATTCCTTGAAGTAAAAGGGTTTTAGCTGCAAGTACTAAAAACAAGATCAGAAAGCACTTAAAAAAATGTAAGAAATTAATTTATAATATTTATTTTTGACTTTTTATAACTTCAAAATGAATCTGAATTCCAACACATATATTTTATCCGAAAGTAAAGATGAGAACAATAATTATTTAAGATACTATTTCATAAGTGAAGGCAAAGAATCAATAATTAAAATTATTGATTATCAGTATATTCAAGAATACGAACAACAAAATATCTATAACTTAGCATTTGGAAATTATGATGCAGAAAATGATATTGTAGTTGATGATGCAAACTCAAATAATGCTGATGTTTATACTGTATTCAACACTGTTCTAACTAGCATACTTGCTTTTTTCGAAATCTTCCCAAATGATAAAATAATAGTTCAAGGAAGTGATGGTACACAAGATTTTTTAGAAAAGTGTAAAAAGAATTGTATAAAGAATTGCAAAGATGATAAATGTAGAAAGTTCAATCAGCGATTGAAAATTTATAAAGGCTACGTTGACAAAAATTATGATAATTTAATTAAGGAATATAAGTTTTATGGGGGTTTTAGAGATGAATTTCAGAATACGTACTTAGAGGACTATATGAAAAATAAAGACTATTTTAGTGTAGTAGTAGAAAAAATATAATACCTTTGTACTATGGAAAATAAGGTTATAAAAAACGAAAAATATGTAAAAGTGTCGGAAAGTGCACTTTTATCATTGGTTTCTTCAAAATTGAAGGAAAGGATTTTATTTCCCGAAAAAGTAGAAACTGCAAAAAAATTTTTAAATAATTTACATTTTAAATCAGATATAAAGAAGATTTAAAACTATATAAAAAAAGTGTCATGAAAATGACACTTTTTTTTATTATTATTCCAAAATTATTTATTCATTAATTTTTCAAGTCTTTGCATCATTTCATCTTTCTCTTTCAACATACGTTCGTACAAAGCAATTTTTTCTTCGTGAAGTTTTTTAATCTCATCAATCGGATTGTTATTAAAAACTTCAATTCTGTTATTGAACATTGCATTATCCGAGAAATTACACGAAATTAAATTCACCGCCTGTTCCTCATCAAAATTCTGAAAAGCTTCAACAGGAATTTTTAATGAATTCGAAATTTGATTAAGTATATCATTTTCAATTACATCTTTTTGCTCCAGCATAGAAATTTTCTTTTGATTCCAGTCATTTCCCAGATCAAAAGCCAATGCTTCTTGTTTGATTCCGAGCATTTCTCTAAAACGTTTTACGTTTCTTCCCTGATGTATTTTCTGTTCCATAATGAATGTCAATTTTTCTAAAGGCTCAAAGATAAAGCCATTTGGATTAAAAATCCTGAGTTTCAAAGATAAAAAATATCCTGCAAATATCTTTTTGCAATTGTAAACTATTATACCTCGATTTGCGAATTATTTATGGAGATAGGAACTCAACACCGGACTCAAATCTAAATAATGAATTTGCTGCGGCGTATTTAAAATTGGTTTTCGCACCAAATATTCATTCGTTATGTAATAATGCAAACCATCTTTGGTCGCGATTCCTTCTATTTGATGAAAAGAAAGCTGAAGATCAATTCTCCGTTTATTGCCCGAAAGAAAATCATTGTTTTTAAAATCATATAATAAATATAAAAATGATTTTCCTGTTTTTGAATAACCACAAAGTGCAATCAATTTTTTTGATTCTAAATAGGTTGCGCCTGTTACGAGTCCTTTTGTGTCCAGCGTTTCCTTAAATTTTGCAATATGATTTCCTGCTTGTTTCGGTAGAACGTAAATACTGGTTTTTGATGCGCTCCATTGTTTGGTAAATAAATAAATGCTGTCTTTGGAAACAATAAAAGCTTCGCAATCAAAATTTGTCGTGTTTCCTTTTTGAGCAGATAAATCTTTTTGGTCAGAATAAGTAAATGAAATGGTTTCAATAACCGGATTTCCTTCCAAAAAAGATTTCTTATCGATCTTTAAAATTTCCAGATTAGTTCTGTTTCCAGTATAATTATTACCAAAATCGCCAATATATAAATGTGTATCGTCTTGTGAAATTTCTTCCCAATCATGATTTGTGACTTTATCCAAAACAATTTTTTTTCGAATCTTCCCTAAAGAATCCAATCCGTAAATTGTTTTGTCGTGATCGTCATTATTTGTCCATAATAAATTGTCAAAGGCAATTAATCCAGAAGTTTCTTTAATCGAATCGTTTAATTTCTTCGAATATTTCGGTTTTAGTTTGAAGTTTTGATATTCACAGCTTCCATCATTTAGTGTCGCAGCTGCATTATAGTTTTTTGCTGAAGAATCACGACATCCGGAAATTTGAGCAAATCCTGCTATCGTGCCGACAAAGAAAAAGAATATTGTTTTTAACATTATTTGAATAACTGTTTCAGAGATGCAATTTAGCTTTTATTGAAATTTAAAAAACTGATTATTAGAGATAACTTCTTTTAAGGCAGAAATATTATCTGTTTTTATTTTTTGATGAAGTGAATGTATATGTCTGCTATGATGAACATCGGTTCCTGTAAAATCGTACATTCCTTTTTTAAGAAGCTGATTGGCTATTTTATTCACCTTTTCACCATAATGATCCACCAAAGCCAATAAATTCAATTGAAATAAACATCCCGCTTTTTTTAGTTTTTCGTATTCATCAAAGTTTTTATGATAGAATAAATATCTTTCAGGATGCGCTAAAACCGGAGTATAACCTGCCACTTGTAAATCAAAAAGTATTCTGTACAATTCCGCGGGAGCATTCATATAAGACATTTCGACAAGCACATAATTATCTTTTAAAGTCAGCAGTTTTTCAGATTTGAAATGATTTTCAAACCAGTCATCCATAAAATATTCGGCTGCAGCCAAAAACGGAAGTCTAACATTATTGTCTTCTAATGCAAGTTTAGTTTCAATAGAATTTTCAATAATGCTTTCAGGTGAATTGTTCCAAACATAATGACTAACGTGCGGTGTTGTTATAAATTGAGAAATGCCAATTTCCTTAAACGCATTTGCCAGTTTTGTCGTTTCACTTATGTTTTTGGCACCATCATCAATTCCGGGAAGTAAATGAGAATGAATATCAACATAATCCTCTGAAAGAAGATCTTTTAAATGTGGTTTTGATTTAAAGAATGATAACATGTCGTAAAAGTAAAATAATTAGTGTTATTTTCTTACTGATTGTACTTTTATTTATCACAATTGGGATTTATGTTATCCAAAGATATTTTGCGTATTGTTAATAAAGTTATATTTTGCATTGCAAAAAATGTAGCATTTTATGAAAATCAAAGAAAATTTATACAACCAAAGAATAATTTCAATAGACGCTTTACGCGGAATCACGATTTTTGTAATGATTTTTGTAAATGAGCTGGCAAGTGTAAAAAATGTGCCGCAATGGATGAAACACATGCCGGCCGATGCAGATGCAATGACTTTTGTAGATCTGGTATTTCCTGCCTTTTTATTTATTGTCGGAATGTCGATTCCGTTTGCATTTAATGCGAGATTGCTCAAAGGCGATTCGACCAAAACAATTTGGACACATACTTTAAAAAGGGCTTTGGCTTTAATAATCATTGGCGTTTTTATGGTCAATGCCGAATATGGATATGATGCCGCAAAAATGGTAATTGCTCCGGCTTTCTGGGGACTTTTGGCGTATTCAATGCCTATTCCAATCTGGAATAAATATCCAAAAGATTTTCCACTTCGGTTAAAAAACACACTTCAATATGGCGGAATATTGGTTTTAATCGCACTTTATTTTCTATACGTTCAGGACACTGGTGAAATAGGAATGACGCCAAAATGGTGGGGAATTCTCGGCTTAATTGGTTGGGCGTATCTTTTTACCGTGATTTATTATTGGCTTGTTTCAGGAAAACTTTGGACAATGATATTATTTCTGATTATTTGCGTTGTTGCCAATTCTGTTAATTTGATCGAAGGATCTATAATACACCAAACATTTTGGTTAAGTTTTATTGCCGGACATTTTACGCATGCTTCTTTAGTAAGTGCCGGAGTTGTTATTTCGTTATTGTTTTTTGATCGTAAAATTCCACTTAAAATCAATTGGCCGGTAATAGGTTTTGCAGTTTTGTTTTTTGTAACAGGATATTTATTAAGACCTTATTTCGGAATATCAAAAATAAAAGGAACACCTTCGTGGACCATGTTTTCTGCAGCAATTTGTACCGTTTTGTTTTACTTTTTGTACTGGTTGATGGAAATTAAAAAACAAACCAAATGGAGCGATTTCTTTATGCCCGCAGCCGCAAATCCGTTATTGATTTATATTTTGCCGGGCGTGATTTATTATTTCAATCTGGCTTTTAAAATTGAAATAATTCCGGAGTATTTTCGTGAAGGAGTTCCGGGAATAATCTGGAGTCTAGTTTTCTCAACGATTATGTTACTTGTAATGAAGATTTGTAATAAATATAAAATTCAATTGCATTTGTAAACAGAATTTAACCGCAAAGTCCGCTAAGAATTACGCAAAGTTCGCAAAGTTTTACACAAAGCTTTGCGAACTTGTCTTTCTTAAACCTGACAGCAAAATAACTTTGCGGACTTTGCGGTTAAATTCTCATTTCTATTCAAGCTCTGAAATAATCCTAATCAATAATAACTGATTTTATTTCTAAGAAAGCTCCCGAAACTGGGTGATAATTCACAAAATTAAATTTACAAAGATTATGAATGTTTACTGGTTTACCGTTTAATTTAAAATCCAACCAGGGAATTTTTATTGTGACAAATTTATCAGGAGAAGCGGGTAAATCAGCCATTGCGTGTGTTCCGCCATGTACGCAGCCAGTACCGGAATCATTTCCTTCGCGAGCTTGTATTTTTATCTGATGAGAGGATTTATAAGTAATGGTCACTAATTTAGACGCATCTGAAATATTTGTGGGTGCTCCGTCATTTGAATCTGATTCGGTAATCATAACATTTAGTTCGATTTCGCCAACAGGATTGTCTTTTGCGGTAACTTTTACTATTCCTTCTTTCTTGCGGATTTTATTGATTATTTCCTGATTTTCTACAGCCGGACCGGCAATATACCACGTTGCCGTTTTTACGAGATCTTGTTGAGAATCAGATTTACTTTCGAAGCAAATAAAACCGGAACTTAAAAAAGCGGTTATGATCAGAATCAATATCTTACTTTTCATAAATAGAATAGTTTTTGTTCAGAATCAAAAATAACCTTTTTTGGAATTTGTCTGAGTTTTCTTTTTATTATTCTAAAATCATGTTCTGCTTTGAATAAAATTTTAAATTTGTAAGAAGTTGTTTCTCAAAATCTTACAAAATGAAAAATGTAAAATTTCTAATTACTTTATTTTTTCTTTTTCTGATGTCGTTTTGTTATTCGCAAAATGATTCGGTTGTAAACAACAAAAAAGATATTCTGGATGTTTTGTACAAACTTTTCCATAAAAATGATTCCATAGCTAGAAATTCAAATAAAAAAATTGCATTTTCATTGCTTCCGGTTCCAATTGATGCTGATAAAAATGCCGGATTAGTCGTTTCGTTTTTAACTACTTTTTACCTCGGAGACCGGGAAACTACAAAAATGTCACAGGTTACTTTTTCGCCTTATTTTAGTTTTACCCAACAATATGTTTTTCCAATTCAGACCTATATTTATACAAAAAACGACAACTGGAATTTTATTGGCGATTATCGTTATATGATTTATCCACAGCCTACTTATGGTTTGGGAGGACATAATACAGATGAAAAAATGTCGACTTTAGATTATCAGCAATGGCGTTTTTATCAATTTGCAACCCGAAGAATAATTGGTAATTTTAGGTTGGGATTGGGTTTATTGCTGGATAATTATCAAAATATTTCTGAAGAATCTTATATTGATGAAGAAACAGATTATTCAAAATACATGAATAGAAATTTCTCTGATGAAAATTCTTTTGGAGTTGCCATTCAGGGATTATACGATTCCAGAGAAAACAACGTAAATCCCGAGCAAGGTTTGTATATAGAAGCAGATTACAGGATAAATACCAGCGGCGTAAATGACGAAAAATGGAAATCTTTTTATTTTGATGCCCGTAAATATTATTCCTTCAGTAAAACAAAACACAGAGTGCTGGCTTCCAGGGCTTTTTACTGGTCAACTTTTGGCGGAAAACCCCATTATTTAGATTTGCCCAGTATTGGTTGGGATCGTGATGGAAAAACGGGCAGGGGATTTACCAGAAATAGATTCCGAAGCAATGCCTTGATTTATTTCGAAACAGAATACAGAACCGATATTACTAAAAATGGTTTTTTGGGCGCTGTATTTTTTACCAATATTTCTTCGGTTTCAAAATTAGATACGTATAAATTCAGTAAATGGAATCCTGCGGTTGGAACCGGAATTCGCATTAAATGGAACAAACAAAACAATAGTAATTTGATATTAGATTTTGGACTTAGTAAAAACGATTGGTCGTTGCGCTTGGGTTTAGCTGAAAATTTCTAACTTTCGAAAAAATCAACTGGATCAAATTTTCATGCAATTATCTGTTATTATTCTCAATTATAATGTGCGTTACTTTCTGGAACAATGCGTTTTAAGCGTTCAGGAAGCGATTTCTGAACTTGATGCAGAAATTATTGTGATCGATAATAATTCTACAGACGATAGTTGTTTGATGATGAAGGAACGATTTCCTGAAGTAAAATTGATTGAGAACAAAGAAAATTACGGTTTCCCAAAAGGAAATAATATTGCAGTTGATCAGGCAAAAGGCAAATATGTATGCATTTTAAATCCCGATACCGTTGTTGCAGAAGATACGTTTACAAAGATTCTGGCTTTCGCCGAAAGGCAAACGAACTTAGGAATTATTGGCTGTAAATTAATTGACGGAACAGGAAGTTTTCTGCCCGAAAGCAAACGCGGAATTCCGACGCCATGGGTTGCTTTTACGAAGATTTTTGGTTTGTATAAAGTTTTTCCAAAATCAAAACTTTTCAACCAATATTATGCACAGCATTTAGAGGAAAATAAAACCGGAGAAGTAGATATTCTTGTGGGGGCTTTTATGTTGATGAAACGAGATTTATTTCTTGATTTAAAAGGCTTTGATGAAGATTGTTTTATGTATGCAGATGATATTGATTTGTCGTATCGCGCTTTGCAGCAGCAAAAAACAAACTATTATTTTAATGAAACCACCGTTCTGCATTATAAAGGAGAAAGTACGGTAAAAGATGAAAAATATATGATGCGTTTTCAGGAAGCGATGACGTTTTTTTACCAAAAGCATTTTAAAAAGTCTTTATTTTTTTCTATCTTCATAAAAATCGGAATTGTGTTTTTTTCTTTTGTTAAAATGTTTCAGGGGAAACCTAAAGTGAAACCATTACCGGAAAGTTATTTTTTGTATTCTTTAAATGCGAATTTGTCTGAAAAATTGACTTTTATTTTGAAAAATAAAGTGGTTATTTTCGATTTCAAAAAAGAAAAAATGGTAAATTCGTCGCAGATTTCGAAGGGCAAAAGGGTTGAGATTATTTTGGATAATCACTATGTTTCGTTCAAAAAATGTATCAAAATCATAGAAACTCTTAAAGATAAGAGCATTACTTTTAAAATTTTCCCTAAAAGAGCAAATTTTATTATTGGAAGTAATTCAAGAAATGATAGAGGTCAAATTATAAAAATTGAGTAAAAAATTATATTAAATGTAATTTATATTTAAAATATTCAGTAATTTCGCAATCTGAAAATTAAAATCATCCTTGAGATTAACAATATGGCAAGATTTGAATTAAAACTTCCCAAAATGGGAGAAAGTGTCGCTGAAGCAACTATTACAAACTGGTTGAAAGAAGTTGGAGACAAAATTGAAGCTGATGAAGCAGTACTGGAAATCGCAACCGATAAGGTGGATAGTGAAGTACCAAGCGAAGTTTCAGGAATTTTAGTTGAACAATTATTTGGCAAAGATGATTTAGTTCAGGTTGGTCAAACCATTGCAATTATTGAAACCGAAAGCGATGCGCCAACGGCTAAAGTAACTGAAGAAGTTGCTGTTCCTGCAGAAGCTGCTGAAATAGAAAAAACAATTGAAGTGGCTCAGGAAACTGTTGCTGCTCCTCAGGATTTTACCGGATCGGATAAATTCTTTTCTCCATTAGTTAAAAATATTGCAAAAGAAGAAAATATTTCTACTGCGGAATTAGACGGTATTAATGGTTCAGGAAAAGACGGCAGAGTTACTAAGGAAGATATTTTAAAATATGTTGACGATCGTAAATCTGGTGTTATAACTCCAAAAGCTGAACCGGCTAAAACTGAAACATTGACTAAAACTGCGACTCCGGTTGCTCAAAAAGTTGCTGAACCTGCAGTTCAAAAAAGTCAGCAGGCAGTTCCGGTTTCTGTAAACGGAGGTGATGAAATCATCGAAATGGACAGAATGCGTAAACTGATTTCAGGATATATGATTGCTTCGGTACAAACTTCTGCACATGTACAATCGTTTATTGAAGTGGATGTTACTAATATCGTAAAATGGAGAGATAAAGTTAAAACTGCTTTTGAAAAGAGAGAAGGCGAGAAGCTGACTTTTACGCCAATTATGATGGAAGCGGTTGCAAAAGCATTAAAAGATTTCCCGGGAATGAATATTTCTGTTGATGGTGAATATATCATCAAAAAGAAAAATATAAATTTAGGAATGGCGGCAGCTTTACCAAACGGAAATTTAATTGTACCGGTTATTAAAAATGCCGATCAGTTAAACCTTGTTGGAATGGCAAAAGCGGTTAACGATTTAGGAAACCGTGCAAAAGCCGGAAAACTAAAACCAGACGATACACAAGGCGGAACTTACACTGTTACAAACGTAGGAACTTTTGGTAGTGTTTTTGGTACGCCAATTATCAACCAGCCGCAAGTGGGAATTTTAGCTTTGGGTGCGATTCGTAAAGTGCCTGCGGTTATCGAAACTCCGGAAGGTGATTTTATCGGAATTCGCCAAAAAATGTTCTTATCGCATTCTTACGATCACAGAGTAGTAGATGGAGCATTAGGAGGAAGTTTTGTAAAACGCGTTGCTGAATATTTAGAAGCTTTTGATATTGACAGAGATTTTTAAAAAATCATAATTTTATAAATAATTAACCCTTTTAACAGTTTAAATGTTGAAAGGGTTTTCTTTTGGTTGTAATTTCATATTCGTAATAAGATTCCTTAACTTTCTAAAAAAAACGGGTAAAATTCGTCTTTAAAATTTATATTTGTAGACTTATTAAAATTTAAATATGGAACTTAAACTCAACAAACCAATTTGCTTTTTTGACCTTGAAACAACAGGAATTGATATAGGAAAAGACCGAATAGTAGAAATTTCAATATTTAAGGTTTTTCCTAACGGAAATAAAGAAAGTAAAACGTGGTTGGTGAATCCTACAATTCCAATTCCGCCGCAAACAACAGCTGTTCATGGTATTACTGATGAAAAAGTAGCCAATGAACCAACTTTTGCAGAACTGGCTCCGCAAGTTCACAATATGATAAAAGACAGTGATTTGGGTGGGTTTAACTCAGATCGTTTTGATATTCCTTTATTGGCAGAAGAATTACTTCGCGCGGGAGTTGATTTTGATATGAAAAATAAAGTTTCAGTAGATGTGCAGACTATTTTTCATAAAATGGAAGAACGTACTTTAAGTGCTGCTTTGAAATTTTATTGTGGAAAAAGTTTAGAAAATGCCCATTCTGCAGAAGCAGATACTATGGCAACATACGAAATTTTGAAAGCACAGTTAGATCGTTATCCGGAACTGGAAAACGATATGAAAATTTTATCTGAATTTACAACCCGAAAAAAAATCGCCGATTTTGCCGGAATGATTGCTTTTGATAAGGACAATGAGGAAATTTTTACCTTTGGAAAACACAAAGGTGCAAAAGTGGAAAAAGTTTTAGAAGCAGAACCGGGCTATTTTAGCTGGATTCAAAATGCTGATTTTCCGTTATATACCAAAAAAGTATTAACAGCTATTAAATTAAGAAAATTAAATACGAAATAAGTACTAAGTTGCTAAGGTTCTAAGATGCTAAGTTTTTTCGCATAGTTTCTTAGAACCTTAGTAACTTAGCGACTTAGCAACTTATAAAGAAATGAAGATAATCTGTATCGGTAGAAATTATACCAATCATATTGAGGAATTAAAAAATGAGAGACCTGCAGAACCGGTGATTTTTATGAAGCCTGATTCGGCGGTTTTGTTAAAGCAGCATCCATTCGTAATACCTGAATTTTCTGAGGAAATTCATCACGAAATAGAGATAATTGTTAAAATTAATAAAGTAGGAAAGTATATTGAACCTAAGTTTGCGCATAAATATTATGACGAAATTAGTGTAGGTATCGATTTTACTGCCAGAGATTTACAAGCCAAACTGAAAGAAAAAGGATTGCCTTGGGAAAAAGCAAAAGCATTTGACGGCTCTGCTGTTATTGGAGATTTTTTACCAAAAACCGATTTTATTTCGATGGAAAATCTTAGTTTTGAACTGACAAATAATGCAAAAACAGTTCAAAAAGGCAATACAAGTCATATGCTTTGGAAAATAGACGAACTTGTTTCGTATGTATCGCAATTTTTCACCTTAAAGATAGGCGATATCATTTTTACAGGAACTCCGGAAGGTGTTGCAGCAGTTAAACCAAACGATGTTTTAGAAGGCTTTTTAGAAGATAAAAAATTATTTAGAATACAAGTAAAATAATGGCTTTAAAATATAACCTTTCGAAAGTATATGCACTTTCAGATAATGATCCTGAATTTGTAACCGAAATTCTTAAATTATTTGTTACAGAAGTTCCTGAGGATTTAAAACAAATTAAAGAAGGAATTAAAAAGAAAGACCATAAATATGCCTATGCGTACGCGCATAAAATTAAACCAACATTAGATTTATTGGGTTTAAATGTAGCTTTTGAAGAAATTCTTCAGGTCGAAGCATGGACAAAAGCAGAAGGCAAGAAAAAAGAAATTGTAGAAACTTTCAAAAGTATTAAAGTACAAGTGAAAGAGGCTATCAAAGAAATTAAAAAAGACTTTGACGTATAATTTGGGCGCGTCCCTATTTTTGGCCTTTTAAATTTAGGTCAAAAATAGGGTCGGTCCCGAAACTTCGGGACACTATATCTTTTGTTCCGGAAAATTTTCGTTGAAATTGTCATTTCTTTTTGTCACAAAAGGATGCCGTTTCTACCCCCTCACGCAAATCGTTTTCGACAACACCTACTTTCTAATAACGACTTACTTAGCTGTAAGTAAAATATTCTATTCGTATGAAAGCAACTATTATTACAATTGGAGATGAAATTTTAATAGGTCAGATTGTAGACACAAATTCAGGTTTTATAGCCAAATCCCTTGATCGAATTGGAGTGGAGACCAAAGAAATGATTTCGATTAGTGATGACAAAAAACATATTTTAGATACTTTTAAACAACTTCAAAACAAAGTAGATATCGTAATTATCACCGGTGGATTAGGGCCAACAAAAGATGATATTACCAAAAAAACGTTTTGTGAATATTTTGACGATGAGTTAGTGGTGAATCCGGAAGTTTTGGCTCACGTAACAGAATTAATCGAAGGATTTTATAAACGACCGATCTCGCAATTAAATAAAGATCAGGCTTTAGTTCCGTCAAAATGTACTGTTTTGTACAACAAAGTAGGAACTGCGCCGGGAATGTGGATGAAGAAAGAAAACACGGTGTTTATTTCGCTTCCTGGAGTTCCTTATGAGATGAAATATTTAGTGGAAGAAGAAATAATTCCGAAGATTATTCGTGAATATAAACGTCCTTATATTATCCATAAAACAATTCTAACGTACGGACAAGGGGAAAGTCTAGTTGCAGAACGTATTGAAGATTGGGAAAATAATTTGCCTGATTTTATCAAATTGGCGTATTTGCCAAATCCGGGAAGAGTGCGTTTGCGTTTAACGGCAAGAGGAACCAATAAAGAAGAATTAGAAGAAGCAATCGAAGCGAATGTAAAATCGTTGGATGCGATAATTCACGATATTATAGTGGGTTACGAAGAAAATGAAACGATAGAATCTGTAGTTGGAAAAATTCTGACGAAACAAAATAAGACAATTTCTACTGCAGAAAGTTTTACGGGAGGAAAAATTGCTTCGATTTTATCAGGAGTTCCCGGCGCTTCAAAATATTTTAAAGGCAGTGTTGTTTCATACGCGACTGAGGCAAAGGTTAATGTTCTCGGTATCTCGCAGGATTTAGTAGATGAATTTTCGGTAGTAAGTGCGCAAGTTGCATCGGCTATGGCTTTGAGTGTGAAAGAAATACTTAAAACAGACTATGCAATTGCAACAACTGGTAACGCCGGACCGACAAAAGGAGATTCAAATGCTGAAATTGGAACTGTTTTTATTGCATTAGCTACACCAAATGATATAATTGTTGAAGAATTTAATTTTGGCCAACCACGTGAAAAAGTGATAGATAGAGCTTCGATTAAGAGTTTAGAAATATTACAGAAAGAAATTTTGAAAAATGTGCAATAATTTTTTGCTACAATGGTTTATTTTTCTTTTCTTTGCACCCTGATTTTGAATAACGATAAAAGATAAGTATAATGTCAAGAGTTTGTGACCTTACAGGTAAAAGAGCGATGGTAGGAAATAACGTTTCTCACGCTATGAACAAAACTAAGAGAAAGTTTTCTGTAAACTTAGTTAAAAAGCGTTTTTATCTTCCAGAAGAAGATAGATGGATTACTCTTAGAGTAGCAGCATCTACGATAAAAACAATTAATAAAAATGGAATCACTGCTGTTTTGAAAAAAGCACAGTCAGAAGGATTTATCAAATAATCTTTTCCTAAATAAATATATAGCAAGATGGCAAAGAAAGGTAATAGAATCCAGGTAATTTTAGAATGTACTGAGCACAAGACTTCTGGTGTTCCGGGAACTTCTAGATACATTACAACTAAGAACAAAAAAAATACTCCGGACAGATTAGAGATTAAAAAATTTAATCCAATCTTGAAACGCGTAACTGTTCACAAAGAAATTAAGTAATAATTAGAGATTTTTGTAAATCTCAAATGGTTTTGCCATTTAGAGTTTTATAAGAAACTTCAAATAACATTTGAATCATGGCAAAGAAAACCGTAGCATCGTTACAAACATCTTCTAAGAGATTATCAAAAGCCATCAAAATGGTAAAATCTCCTAAAACTGGTGCATATACATTCGTAGAATCTATTATGGCTCCTGAAGAAGTTGATACTTTCTTGAAAAAGAAATAATAACAATTACAGTATATAGAAAAGCTACTTTCATTCCGAAAGTAGCTTTTTTATTTTTATATTTGTCTAAAATTTAGAGAAGCCCAAATTGGTTTTTTTAAACATAGATTTATGATTTTAGATCAATCTTTTATTCTTAACTTTATATGGGTAAAAGATTTTACAATATCTAAACTGGTTTAAGAACAAAATTGCCTTTTTTAAGCTTTCAGGCTTCGGATGTCTTAAAATCCGATGTTCTCACAATCTAATAATCTAAACAATAATGAGTTTTTTTAAAAAATTATTCTCTACTGATAAAAAAGAGACTTTAGACAAAAGTCTTGAAAAATCAAAAACTACTTTTTTCTCAAAGTTAAGTAAAGCTGTTGCCGGAAAATCTAAAGTCGATGACGATGTTTTAGATGATCTTGAAGAAATTCTTGTGGCATCTGATGTTGGTGTAAATACAACCTTAAAAATAATTTCAAGAATTGAAAAACGTGTTGCCGAAGACAAATATTTAGGAACAGAAGAGTTGAACCAGATCCTTCGTGAGGAAATTGGCGGTTTATTGTCTGAAACCAATAGAGGAGAAGCAACCGAATTCGAAATTCCGAAAGATAAAAAACCATACGTTTTAATGGTCGTTGGAGTTAATGGAGTTGGTAAAACAACTACTATTGGAAAATTGGCTTATCAGTTTAAAAAAGCAGGTTACAAAGTAGTTTTAGGAGCTGCAGATACTTTTCGTGCAGCAGCAATTGATCAGTTACAAGTTTGGGCAGATCGTGTTGACGTGCCTATTGTAAGACAAAACATGGGAAGCGATCCTGCTTCTGTAGCTTTTGATACGTTGCAATCTGCCGTTGCTCAAAATGCCGATGTGGTTATTATTGATACTGCCGGACGTTTGCATAATAAAATCAATTTGATGAACGAGCTGACAAAGGTAAAACGTGTAATGCAGAAAGTAGTTACTGATGCGCCTCACGACGTGCTTTTGGTTTTAGACGGTTCTACCGGTCAGAATGCTTTTGAGCAGGCAAAGCAATTTACAGCCGCAACCGAAGTAACTTCTCTTGCTGTTACTAAACTGGACGGAACTGCAAAAGGCGGTGTGGTAATTGGTATTTCAGATCAGTTTCAAATTCCTGTAAAATACATTGGTGTTGGTGAAGGAATTGAAGATTTACAGGTCTTTAATAAATACGAATTTGTAGATAGTTTCTTTAAATAATCTTTTTCAGATAATTCAATGAGTTTTTCTTCTTTAAAAAATATAACGCCTCTTACTTTTTATTTCGGAAGCGTTATTTGTTTTGTTTTAGCAAATGTAATAAGAGATCAAAGTTTGTCTTTTTATTATGTTTTATTGGTTTTAGGTTTGATCTTCTTTTTTATGGGAATCCTAAAAAGATTGCGTACTAAACGCTAATTAGCTTCTTGTTTTAAATGAAATATTTTGCTTTCATTTTGTTTTTTAGTTTGTTTTCATGTAAAAATGAGAACGATCAAAAAAGTAAAAAAAAGCCACAGATAATTCAAAAAGTTATTGTTATTCAGCCATTAGGCAGTTTTAAAATTGAACAGTCTAAGAAGGTTTTTTCAGAGATAAGTAAAATCAATCCTAAAATAGTTTTGAGGGAAAATATTTCTTTTCCGGAAAATTCATACTATAAACCAAGAAATAGATATCGCGCTGATAGCATTATAAGAAATCTTAAAAATAAAATAGGCGAGGATTCGGTAATAGTTGGATTGTCTAATTTAGATATCAGTACAACAAAGAACGGAATTCGTGATTGGGGCGTGATGGGCTTAGGTTATAAACCAGGAAAAGCTTGTGTGGTTTCTGATTTTAGATTATCCATTAAAAATAAAAATAAGCAGTTTTATAAATTAGTTCTTCATGAACTAGGTCATACAGCAGGCTTGCCGCATTGTGCAAAAAAAACATGTTTAATGCGCGATGCTGAAGGCGGAAATCCACTTGATGAAGAAAAAGACTTTTGTGATAGTTGTAAAAGTTTTTTAAAAACTAAAGGCTGGCAACTTATCTAACTTTTAATTTACTGATACAAAGCACTAATTTTCTCCCATAAAGTTTCATCAAAATCAGATAAGGCAAGATTGACATCGTCAGCAGCGTCTCCCATTCTGATTATGACCATATTTTTGCTTGGAACAACATATATTTTTTGGTCGTTTTTGCCCAAAGCCATAAACATATCGTTTGGTGCTGTTGGAATTACGCTTCCGGGAAAAGTAAGTTGTGATTGTGGCAAATGGTAAGATGTTTTACCGTTTAGCCACCATAAATAACCATATCCTAAATTAATGTTTTGTGAAGTTGTTGTTGCTTCGTTAAAATACGCTTCATTTAAAATTTGGGTATTATCCCATTTTCCTTTTTTCAGCATTAAAAGTCCAAAACGAGCCATACTTCTTGATGTGCTGGTATAAACGCTGTTTACGCCAAGTTGCACCCAAGTACCATTCATTCCAATTTTATCTCTTAATTTGGCGTTGAAATAATTCTCCCAGGTTTGACCGCTTGCTGCTGCAACAACATCCTGCAATTTTACATATACATTATGATATGCCCAGCGGCTTCCTGCATCGGCTTTGTAAATAAGACTTGCAGGATCAACATCATCTGTGCTGTCGTCGAGACCGGATGTCATAGTTAGTAAATGTTTGCAGGTAATTAGGTTTTCTTTTGCAAGTGTTTCGCTTGTCCATCCTGTGCCAATATATTGTGATACTTTGTTGTTGATGTTCAGGAATCCTTCCTGTTGAGCAATTCCTGTCATTGTAGAAGTTAATGTTTTTCCGGCGCTTGCCCAATACCAGTTTGTGGTGGCAGAATGCCCGTTAAAGTAATTCTCCATTACAATTCGGCCATTGACAAGAATGATAAATGATTTGGAATGTTTGAGTTCTAAATAATCCAAAAGCGGCTGAACTGCATTTTGGTTCCATTTTAAATCTGTAATCGAAGTTGTTTCCCAAGTATTTCCGGTTACAGGCGGAAAGTACATTGTTTGAGTAGGTGTAGGCGTTGGTTCAGTAGGATCTGAACTGCATCCTGTCAAAAATAAAATTGCCAGAAAGCTAAAAATGGTTTTAGTCATGTTTTTTGGTTTTGGTTTAGGGTTAAGACCAAAAATATGTAAAATAGTTTAATTTGTTTTCTAAATTTTTATTTCATTTGGAATGATATAAAGTTAACTTTGCAATTCACTAAATTTTCTTTTGAAAACGGGAGCCCTAGCCCTGATGGAAGCGGCATCCTTTTTTTGTCCGCCGCGGCGGATAAAAAAAGATATAGCGGACAGCAGGAAACAGCTCCTTATTAATAGCATGATTATTATGAAAAACACTTTTATGATTTTGGTTCTGTCACTTTTGTTTGTAAGTTGTAAACAAGAGATCAAACCTGTAGATATTGCAAAATTAAATGGTTATTGGGAAATTGAAAAAGTGGTTTTTGACAAAGGAGAAGAGAAGGCATACGGAATGAATGAGAATTTTGATTTTTTTAAAATAAAAGGAACAAAAGGAACCCGAACGAAGGTTATGGCGCAGCTTGACGGAACTTTTTTAACGACAAATACTTTTGAAAATGTTTCGGTCAGGTTTACAGATAAAGGAACTTTCCTGGATTATAAAACGGATTATGCAAAGTGGAGTGAAGAATTAATTTCGATTTCTGATGAAACTTTTGTGGTGAAAAACGATCAGAATAAAGAATATCATTATAAAAAAGCAGAACCAATAAATATTTTAAACGATGGCAAAAAGACTAAATAACGAAAGTACTATTGGGGCTGTTTTGCAACACATTATTCAGGTGAATAAATTGCAGCCGGGTATGGATCAGATTGATGTAAAAGAGGCGTGGAGACAATTGATGGGGAATGGGGTGAATACGTATACAAAAAATGTCGTTTTGAAAGGAAGTACATTATATGTTGAACTTGGATCGGCAGTTTTAAGAGAAGAATTGAGCCACGGAAAGTCTAAAATCGTTAAGATGATTAATGAAGAATTAGGACGTGAGGTTGTGAAGGATGTTGTACTGCGTTGATTTTAAATTTTAGAGTTCATATTTTCGATTATTTGAACTGCATAAATAACTTATAATAAAAAATCCCGTTTCGAATTTTGAAACGGGATTTTTTTATTGATTTTAATCTAAAATCTAAATTCAGAAATCTAAAATTTAGAATTGCTCTCTACCAGCAAAGTGAAATGCACCTTCGATAGCAGCATTTTCGTCGCTATCAGAACCGTGAACTGCATTTTCTCCAATAGAAGTTGCGTATGCTTTACGAATAGTTCCTTCAGCAGCTTCAGCTGGGTTTGTAGCTCCAATTAAAGTTCTGAAATCTTCTACAGCGTTTTCTTTTTCTAAAATAGCAGCAACAATTGGTCCGCGTGACATGAATTCAACTAATTCTCCGTAGAAAGGTCTTTCTGCGTGAACTGCGTAAAATGCTTTAGCATCAGCTACAGTTAATTGAGTTAATTTTAATGAAACGATTTTGAAACCTCCGTTTGTAATCATTGCTAAGATATTCCCGATGTGTCCGTTTGCAACAGCATCTGGTTTAATCATTGTAAAAGTTCTATTTGTTGCCATTTTTGTGTTTTTAAATTTTGTGCAAAAATAGACTTTTTTTATGAATTGATTTTAATAAAATGATAATTAAAACAGGTTAGAATGATGTTTTAACCAAGAAAGTATTTTTTAAACCATATAAGTGATATAAGTTCATTTAATAATAAGGTATCGTTTGGATACATGTTATGTGGCAACAATTTAAATGAACTTATATCACTTATATGGTGAATATTTTTTAGACCTTAAATATTAATTTGTTTCTGTAGAATATCCACAAAATAAATGTCCAGATACACGCATAAATCAAAGCTCCGGCTAAAGAAGCTGTCATTGGGTTACTGAAAAACGGCGCAATCCAAAAGCTATATAAAAAATTTAGAAGGTTGATTTTTTCTTCAGGATTATGCGGATTCTGGAATTCGATCATTACCAAAGCCTGCGGAATAATTTGTGATGTAAAAAACACAATCATTGGGTTTACGCCCCAGATTAAAAATGGTTTGAAGCCTTTTTTATAGTCGGCAATATCAATTACATAATATAAAATGGATAAAAATGTTGCCGCTAAACCTGTGGTGAATAAGACATAACTGCTTGTCCAGATCGATTTGTTGATAGGGAAAACAATATTCCAAAGTAGACCTCCAATAATTAAGGCAACTCCGGCAATAGCCATTTTTGTTGCTTTTTGAGTTTTAGATATTTCACGAAGTAATAGCTGACCAACTAATAAACCAATAATTCCGTTTACGATAGATGGAAGTGTACTTAAAATTCCTTCCGGATCCCAGGTAACAGTTCCGCGGTACATATGTCCTTTTAGAAAAACGCTGTCAATCCAGGCTGCTAAATTAGTTCCTTTATCGAGATTTGCTGCTCCAATTCCGGGAACGGGAATTAAAGTCATTAATGCCCAATATCCTAATAATAAAACAACTCCGGTTATAATTTGTGTTTTTTGAGACGTTTTTAAATACAAAAGTGAAACAATAAAATAGACAATTGCAATTCGTTGTAAAACTCCGGGAAGTCGCACATCGTGATAAGCTTCGATTCCGCTATAGGCTAAAAACAGATAAATAAAAAGAATCGCAAACGCCAGAATATTTTTGACTTTTGAACTGAAACTTCCCATTAAGGCATAACCAACAGCAATTGTAATGGCTAAACGACCAATAAGAAGCGGAATTCCTTCTAGTCCGAATAATTGAATTTTGCCGAAAAAGTTAAAGAAAATCCCTAGACACAGCATTCTTAGAGAACGAACGAGAATTTTATTAAAAGTTGTTCCGTCATAAAATTTCTCAGGCATTGCAAGCGGAACTGCAACTCCCATTATAAAAATAAAAAACGGAAATACTAAATCAGTTGGCGTGCAGCCGTGCCATTCGGCGTGTAATAAAGGCGGGTAAACATTGCCCCAGTCTCCTGGATTGTTTACGATTGTCATCAATAAAATAGTGAGTCCACGAAAGACATCTAGCGAAATTAAGCGTTCTTTTACCATTGGTTTTGGGTAAATTGGTTAGTTAATAATTTTAAAAATCGCTATTTGGTTTGAAGTAATAATTTTGAGAAGATAGGTGGTTATTTGGTTCTCTGAAATTATTACGTATTTTTTTTAGCCACGAATTACACGAATTTTCACGAATTCTTTTTTGCTTTTGTGATTAGTGACAAACTTTTCTAAAATGTTATAATGTTAAAATTCATTTCCAATGGTTTTAGATTTTGAATTAAAAGCGGAATCAATTGTTCTCCTTTTTCTAAATAAAATTCAGAAAAATTAGTTTGGCGTTCCTGTAAACTTTGATTTGGAAATAACTCGCCCTGCAAATCTGTAACTCTTTGTAATTCTGAATCTAATTTTCGCTTTTGAGCTTTTAATAATCTTTTTTCAAGGTTTTCTAAGCCTTTCTTTTGTTTTACTTCTTGTGCTTTTACAGCTCCTGTAAATGATTTATCCGTTTTACTGGCTAATTCATAAAGATATTCAAATTGTTTTTCTAACGTTTGTTTCTGAGGCGTTAAATCAATAGGAAAAGCAGATAATTTATGTGTAATGGCATTTACTAAATCAGCAGGTTTTGTAAATAAATCGACCCAGCTCAAATTTAGATTGTTGGCTTTTTTAGCTTGTTTTTCAGTACTTAAAAGAACAGAATTTCGAACTAAAAGTATTGGAAAAGTTATGTTTACAGCATTAAAAAACGACTTTAATTCCAGCCAGTAAGCGATTTCTCCGCCTCCGCCAATGTAGCATAAATTCGGCAGAATAATTTCCTGATATAACGGACGCATGATTACGTTTGGACTGAATTTTTCAGGATTGCTTTCTAATAAATTTAATATCTCGTCTTTTGAAAAAGATATTTTCGTGTTGTTTACAAAATATTTGTCATTCTCGAAAATAATACGTTCACGTAAAGTATCTTCAATATAAAATAAATTGATTTCACGCGGATTTACCTGAACGGTATAGTCCTGAAATTGAGAAATAGTTTCCTGAACGGCTTTAAACGAAGTTTGATTTTCCAGTTCTTCTTTTACAAAAGGAATAAAGGCACGTTTTAAATCCGCATCATCTGCATCCAGGATAACCAACCCATATTGCGAAAATAAACTATTAGCCAGAAAACGCGTAGCATCGGCAAGTTTTTCATGTTTTAAATAGGCTTCTTCAAAAAGCTTTTTCAAAAAATTGGCATTTGTACTTGAACCTAACTCTGCAGCATAAATTTCTAAAAATTCGCCTAAACCTTCTGTTGAAAGTCTGCCAACCGGTCCTGTACTTTCTTTATTCCATCTGAATTTTTTTCCTTTAAAATTAAAATAATTAATCTCTTCAAAATCATGATCTTCCGTTGCCATCCAATAAATGGGAACAAAATTATTTGTTGGATATTTTAATTTTAATTCTTTGGTAAGATTAATAGTTGAAATGATTTTATATAAGAAATACAGCGGACCGCTAAACAAGTTTAATTGATGTCCGGTTGTAATCGTAAAAGTATTTGAAAGTGCTAAAAGCTCAATATTTTGTTTTGTAACATCAGAGATTTCAATATGTTGATATTGCTTTTTTAAAGTTTCAACAAGCGGAATTCGGTTGTTGTTATCAAAATTTGACTGTTTCTCAGAGATTTGTTTTTCAAAGTTTTCCAGAGTTGGAAAATGATTGTATAGTGATTGTAATTCGGGTTTTTGATCTAAATAATCTTGTATCAATTTAGAGAAATATCCTGAGGTTTGGTAGCTGATACAGTCGGTGGGCATAATTTTAGATTTATTTTTGACAGCTGTAAATTTAATGAAAATATATACTTAAAAGTGTTTTTAACGAATGCTTAAGATTTGATTTTTAATTTTAATTTTAAAGTGTTTATATTCAGTGTTTTGATCTCTGATTTTGTTCTTATATAATCATAAACATTTTGCAGAATATTAAACCCTAAGATTTGGTGTTTTTGTTAAAATTTTGATACTAATACAAAACTCTTGTTTGTAAATGTATGTTTTTAATAATGAAACTATATTTTTGCAGACAAATATTTGTTGTGTAAAATGAGTCGGTTCATTTTTACAACATTATTTTTCAAAAAAAACTATATCAAAACTAGATGAAAAATAACCCTAATCAGGAGAACTCGTTGCGACATGTTCTCTTTGGTTCTTTAATTGGAACCACAATCGAATTTTTTGATTTTTATATTTACGCCAATGCAGCCGTATTGGTTTTTCCACAATTATTTTTTCCCGGAACCAGCAGTACCAATTCAACATTAGAATCTTTGGCTACTTTTTCGATCGCTTTTTTATCCAGACCGTTAGGTTCAGCTGTTTTTGGACATTATGGCGATAAAATTGGTCGTAAAGTAACATTGGTTGTGGCCTTATTAACCATGGGATTATCGACAATAGCAATTGGTTTTTTACCGGGTTATGCAAGCATCGGAATTGCTGCTCCAATTTTATTAATGTTATGCCGATTTGGACAAGGAGTTGGTTTAGGAGGAGAATGGGGAGGCGCCGTATTATTGGCAATCGAAAACGCACCGCCAAACAAACGTGCCTGGTACGGAATGTTTCCACAATTAGGCGCACCGATTGGATTGTTACTTTCGGGAGGAACTTTTTTAATTTTAACAGATACGATGACGGCCGAAGCATTTATGGATTATGGTTGGAGAATTCCGTTTATTGCCAGTTCACTTTTAGTAATTGTTGGATTTTATATTCGATTGAAAATATCTGAAACTCCGGCTTTTGAAAATTCTAAACTGGAACAAAAAGAAGTTAAAATACCATTTTTAACCTTGTTGAAATCTTATAAAAACCAATTGATTTTTGGAACTTTTTCTGCCATTACCACTTTTTTGGTTTTTTATTTAATAACCGTTTTTACATTAAGTTGGGCAACTTCTGATTTAGGTTTTACTAAAAGAGATGCGTTGTTAATCCAGCTGTTTTCAGTGTTATTTTTTGCCTTTTTTATTCCTGTTTCTGCTTTGGTTGCAGATAAAATTGGCCGTCGAAAAATATTAATTATCACTACCGCAACGATTGCTGTTTTTGGATTCTTCTTTTCCTACTTCCTTAATTCAGGAAATCCGATTTTAGTTACGGCATTTGTTTGTATCGGAATGTCTTTAATGGGATTTACATACGGGCCTTTGGGAACTTTTTTATCAGAATTATTTCCTACCACAGTTCGTTATTCGGGCGCTTCGTTGACATTTAATCTGGCAGGTATTTTAGGTGCTGCATTTGCACCAATGATTGCCATTTGGCTGGCAAGTACTTACGGTCTGAATTATGTTGGTTTTTATCTGACTACTGCTGCTTTGATTTCTTTGATTTCGTTTTTAGTGATTTCTAAGAAAGTGCATCAATTTTAAAACTTTAGCCGCAAAACCAAATAAGTTTTACGCAAAGTTTGCAAAGATTCAGATTATTTATATTGTAGAATAATTCGTGTCTATTGGTGAAATTCGTGGCGAAAAAACAACCACAAAATTTACAAAGATTAAGAATAATTCATTGCAAAAATTAACCGCAAAGTTCACAAGTTTTACTCAAAAACGAGAGTATTAAATTTAAGAACTTTGCGGTAATTTTTTTTATCTTTTTAAACTAAAATGACCTCGATATTCTATTCCATTGAATCGGGTAACGGTAAACCAATAATCAGAGGCCGGTTCATTTTGACCAATATATGTTCCGTCCCATGAAGTATCTCTCGTTAATTCCTTGATGAATTTTCCATAACGATCAAAGATTCTAATTCCTGTATTGGGAGCCAGATAAACAAAATCAATTGTCCACGTATCATTATATCCATCATTATTTGGAGTAAAGAATTTTGGATAAGGAAGTTCATCTACAAAATTAATACATTCTGTAGTCGTAGCTCCAAGAATATTTATTGTAACAGGAATTTTGTCGCCTTCGCAGTTGCTAATAGTTTGTGATGCATAATAGGTCATTCCGTCTACAAGTTCCGTTATTTCAGACAACCCTATAGTAGATGAGGCAGTTTCATACCACTTAATGTTTTCTCCTATAATTTTAATATCCCTAATTCTTGCATTTTTCTGAATACAGAATTGTTGCGGAGAATCAGCATTCGGCATAGAGGTGTCTTGTATTTTTACCGTTACAGCAAATCTTTGACTTTCGCAGTTATTTATTGTTTGCGTAGCGTAATACATTTTGCTTTCTAACAAAGTAATTTCAGATAAAATGGTTCCGTTTGCAGGTGCATCATACCATTTAAGTGCAGTTCCGGAAATATTCAGATCTTCAATTGTTGCAATTTTATCAATACAAAATTGCTGACTGTTTTTACCTGCTGGCATTGGAGTGTCGTAAACGCGAACGAGAACTGGAGTTCTGTCACTTTCACATCCAATTGTATGTGAAGCATAATAAGTTCTGTTGTTTTCTAAAATAGTTGTGTTTGGTAAAGCCGCTGACGAGATATTAGTGTCATACCATTTTAGATTTTGACCAGACATTTGAATGCTGGTTAACGATGGATTATCGCTTTTACAAAACTCCAGATTTCCATTTACAATTGGAGCAGAAGGTGTATTTACAAGTGAGATTGTAACTCCCAATCTGGAGCCTTCACAATTGTTTTCTGTTTGAGACGCATAATAGGTTTTTCCATTTTCGAGGTTTGTAGTTTCTACTACTAGTGAACCATTGGTTAATGCGTTATACCATTTTATTGAAGTTCCTGTAATTTTAATGTTGGCTAAAGTTGGATTTTGTCCCGTACAAAATGTCTGATTAGCATCGCCAGAAGGAGCAGGAGTATCTTGAATTTTTATGGACACAGAAACTCTTTCACTTTCACAGCCATTTATACTTTGAGAAGCATAATAGGTCTTAGTGTCTTGAAGCAAAGTTGTATTGGGTAAAAGAGATCCATTTGTTAATGCGTCATACCATTTTATGTTTTGACCTGTGATCGTAATTGAATTTAATGTCGCATTTTGTTGAATGCAGAATGTTTGTGGGCTGGTTAAAGCAGGCTTCGGGGTAAAATTTGTAAAAGCATTGATAGTAACTGTGGTTGCATTTGAAACACAGCCGTTATTGTTTTTGACCTTAATGAAATAGGTTGTAGGATCAAGATTTGATTTCACTGCAGTTTTAGTCCAGCTAACACCATTATCGAAACTATATTCTGATGCGGCATCGGTAATTGTAATAGAGCCTTTAAGATTGTTGCAATCGGGCTGGATAATTGTAAATGCAGGATTACTCGGATAATCCGTTGGAGGATTAATGGTTGTAGATACTGCAGCAGACTCACAGCCACTACTATTTTTAACACGAACCATATAAGTCCCGGCTATTAAATTTCCTGAATTAGGATTTCCTGAATAATTTTTACCATTGTCAAAACTATATTGATCAGCTGTACTTGTAATTAAAATTGAGCCAAATGGACTACTGCAAGTAACAGGCTGGGTAATATTTAAAGTTGGAATTGAGGGAGCATTTGGCGGTACATTGATGGTTGCTTTATAAGCAATAGATGCGCAGCCATTTGTGTATTTTATTCGGATGAAATAACTTCCCGGAGATAAATTGGCAGTATTGCTGGTATCCCACGTAAGACCATCGTCAAAACTATATAGATTCGCAACCGTAGAAACCATAATGCTGCCCTTCGCAGAACTACAACCAATTGGGTCTGTAACTACCACTTGCGGTGCTTCAGGAATTATCGGTGCAGCTTGTATAGTAACAGGTGCAGCCAGAGAAATACAACCCGAATTATATTTAATAATCAAATTGTAAGTTCCTGCAGAAAGATTAGATTTTGTATTGGAAGTTCCAAACGTGATTCCGTTATCAAAACTGTAAAAATCGGCTGGCGTATTAATTGAAATTGATCCTGTAAAATTGGTGCAATCGGGTTGAATAGCTGTAAAGGCAGGAGCTGTAAGTGCTGATAATGGTGAAATAGTGACTGGAGCAGCATCTGAAACACAACCTGCTAAATTTTTAATCTTTATTAAATACGTACCTGGAGAAAGATCTGTTTTTGTATTAGAAAAAACGTAGGTTAATCCGTTGTCATAGCTATAAGTTGCCGCATTTGTTGTAATGGTAATAGCCCCTTTTGATGAGTTGCAACTTGGCTGAGTAGTAGTAAAAGCCGGAGCAGCAATTGTGGTACCAGAACTCAAATTGACAACAGTGGTTGCTGATTCACAACTATATGAATTTGTTTTGATTTTAATAATATATGTACCAGCCCCTACATTTATTTTCGTAGGACTTGTTGTCCAACTGTTTCCATCATTAAAACTATAACTTATGGCTGATGTTGTTATGGTTATACTGCCATCCGTCGCACCGCAGGAAGAAGGTTGAACTATCTTTACAGCAGGTGCAGCAGGAATTGAGGGAGGAGTATTTATATACATATAATTGCCTGAAGACGTACAGCCAAGAGTGTTTTTTATTACTACAGTGTATGAGCCGCCAGCTAAATTTTTCTTTATAGGATTTGTAGTCCAGGTTATTCCTCCATCAAAACTATATTGATCTGCGGCAGAATTTACTATTATAGTTCCAGTAGGAGTACTGCATGTTGGTTGAATAGTAGATACATTTGGTGATGAAAGGTAATATTTGTTTATGTATGTATATTGTGAATTTGATTTACAACCTTTTGCATTTTTAATAAGGATATTATAAGACGAACTCGCAGGATTTAATAAAATTGGATTTGTAATCCAGGTAGTTCCCCCATCAAAACTATAATAATCAGCAGGAGTTGTAACAGTTATACTTCCCCCATTTCCACAGCTGGGCTGTACTACTTTTATATTTGGATTGGGAAGATAATAAGGATTGATTGATATTGATAAACTATAAGATTTACAACCTGCTGCATTTTTTATCATGATGCTGTAATAACCAGAAGTAAGTCCTGAAAGAACCGGATTAGTTGTCCAGGTATTGCCATTATCAAAGCTATAAGAACTTGCAACTGTTGCAATAGTAATACTTCCGTTGATGCCACAGGTTGGTTGTATTACTGTAAAATCAGGATTAGGTAAATAATACTGTTCTAGGTAAGTGTATGCACCGTAAGGAGATGATGTGCACCCAGAAGCATTTTTTACTAATAGATTATAAGAGTTTGGACTTAGGTTATTAAATACAGGATTAGTACTCCAGGTTGTACCTCCATTTATACTGTATTGTACTCCAGTTGTAGTAAAGGTTATGCTCCCTCCAACACCACAAGTAGGTTGTGTTGTTTTAAAAGTGGGAACTGGAAGATAAAATTCTTGAAGTGATACAGAGTTTGAGTTAGAAACACAACCTTGAGCATTTTTGATCATTGGATAATAATATCCTGCTGAAAGGTTTGAAAAAACAGGATTTGTTACCCAATTGGTACCTTCAATACTATAAAAGCTTGCAGTAGTATTAATTTTAATACTGCCCTTTGTTCCACATCCTGGCTGAACGACGGTTAAATTGGGCTGTGCCAACTGTGAGTTATCAAGATAAATGGAAATATAATTGGATGTACAATTATCTTTTTTTATCATTAAATAGTAAGATCCCTTGCTTAAATTATTAAAAACATTACTTGTACTCCAGTTGTTACCATAATCGATACTGTAATAATCTGCAGTTGTGTTGAATGTAATATTGCCAATATTTCCACAACTTGGATTGGTAACTGTATAATCCGGATCAGGAAGCCTTGGGCTGTTAATTGAAACACTTACTGAGTTAGAAATACATCCTAAATTGTTTTTTACTGAAATGTTGTAATATCCATAAGAAGTAAGATTTGATAAGGTAGGAGAAGTTCCCCAAGTGTAACCTCCATCAAAACTATAAGAACTGGCAACTGTATTTATTGTAATGCTGCCCGAGGATGTACAAGTAGGCTGAACAACTGTATAATCGGGTTTGTCTATATTTGGATTATTTAAATAAATAGTATTTGGATAAGACATACAGCCAATACTATTTTTTATAATAACGGTATAAATACCAGGAGGCAATGATTTAGAATTGAGAGTTGTCCAGGTTGCACCATTGTCAAAACTATAAAAATCCGATAATGAGTTGACAGTGATTTTTCCGTTTACACCACAAGTCGGCTGTTCCCGCGTAATAATTGGCTGATCAAGGTACGGCTGACTTAAATAGGCATAATTAGCAGCGCTGATACATCCCGTACTGTTTTTTATTTTTATTTGATAGGTTCCGAAAGGTAGAGTTTTAACATTATTACTAGTCCAGGTTGCACCATTATCAAAACTATATAAATCTGCTACTGTAGTAATAGTAATACTGCCATCTGTTCCGCAAACAGGTTGTTCAGTTGTATATTGAGGATAAGAATTTTCAAAAGCATTTAAATAGGCATAGGTATAAAAAGAAGTACAACCCAAAGCATTTTTAATTCCTAAAGAATAGCTTCCTGCATTTAAATTACTCATTGTATTGTTTGTAACCCAGGTAGTTCCTCCATCAAAAGTGTAAAAGTCCGAAAGAGTATTAATGGTAATACTTCCTTTTGCAGTACAGGCAGGTAATACGATTGTATAAGTTGGTGTTTCCAGCGTATTACTGCTAATAAGTACATTGTTTGCTGACGAAATACAACCTTGTGAATCTTTGGTACGAATTTTATAATTTGCAGGTAAAAGATTGTTAGCGGTAGAATTGTTTACCCAAGTCGTACCATCATCAAAACTATAGTATGAAGCTGGAGTTGTAATAGTAATACTGCCGGTATCTCCGCAAAATAAAGGATTGGTATAAGTGTAATTTGGATACAAAGTAGAAGCAGCTGTAATAGTTACACTTTGAGAATAGGAAGTACATCCATTTACGGTTTTTATTTTTACTAAATAAGTCCCGGGATATAAATTACTTTTTGTGTCACTTGTAACCCAAGTTACACCATCATCAAAACTATATTGTGATGCCGCTGAGGTTACTTTTATTGTTCCTGTGGAGGCAAAACAAGAGGGTTGTGTAATCTGCAAGATAGGAGAAACGGCAGTTTGGCTTGGTTCGATAGTAACACTTGCATTGCTGGTGCAACCAAAAGAATCTGTGACAGTAACAGAATAATCTCCTAGCGAACTTACCGTAATACTTTGCGTAGTTCCTCCTGTATTCCATAAATATGAAGACCCCGGAGAAGCAGTTAATACAGTGCTTCCGGAACAAACATTTAGGATACCTGTGATATTTGCAGTGGGATTTCTTACCTCTAAATTGACAGAAATTATTTTGTAGCAAGTTGCATCCTTACTCACCCTGACAAAAATAGATGCACTTGAACTTGGATAACTTGTAAAATTGGTGATAGCATTCAAGTTAGACTCTGCCTCGTTGTAGTTTTTGAAATAACTAAAATTTAAACCCGCAGTAGAAGGAACTACTAAAGAATTTAATGTAGATAAATCAAAATTTTCAGTTCCATCATGATTTGCATCACATTGAGATATTTTGGCAGTGGTTACGTTAATAATACAACTCGAAGAGCAATTCAAAAAAGAAATATCCCAACCAGGATTTGCGTCAGGATCATTGGCAGAATTAAATGTGGTTCCTGTGCAAGAAGTTCCCGAAATGTCGTAATCTACCTGTACGCCTACATTATAATTTGCACTTGTAATATTTGGAAAATCACTGGTTTTTAATGTAAAACAAAATTTCTTATTTGTTGTGTCTAAGCTTGAGGTAGTTGATGTACTATAAACTGACACATTATTGCTATTGTAAACATTTAAAGTGATTTTTTTAACTGATGCAGAAATTCCTCCGGAATTAGGAATCGTATAACTACCACACACTGAAATCGGTAGAGTTGGACAAACTTTATTTAAAGGATCAAGTTCTATAGAACCTTGCAAATTTTCTGCGGAATGTAAAATACAAACATCATCAACATACATATACCCGAAATGCCCACCCAATCCACATCGTGAAGCCATAAATTCAACGGTAAATTCTTCATTATTGGGAATTGATGAAATGTCCAATATTCCTGATTGCCAATTGGTAGTATATAAAGTAACATAATCGGAAGCCTGACTCGGAACCTTGCTGAAAATGCAATTTTTTTCATCTCCTACCAAACAAAATTCACTGACAACAGTCTTATTTTTATCTAAAATCCTTGCTTTTACAAAAGCTTGATTATCGGTATGACTATTGTCGTACACACTTTGTAATACCGCTTTGTAGTTAAATTTCAGATAATTTTCATTGTTTGTTTTAAACCTTTTGCCTTGCACAATAGAACCATAAGTAGAAGAGTTCTCATAATTAATTTTAAGCGCATATTGATCAAATGCTTTAATGTCTCCTATATATGGGTCAACTAAATTGGCAGAAACACCGGTTGCCATAATGTTCATATTATTAGGATTGTAGCGATTGATGTAGGAGTCGGCAGTATTGGTGATCGAACGGCATTGCGTTGGTCCGGGAGGATCGCCTATCGTGCAAAGAAAATTCTTTAGATAACTGCTCCCGTTTATAGTTTCATATTGCTCAAAACCTCCATTAGTACACATTTCTACTCCTTGAAGAGTAGCGGTAGTTTTTGAAGTCAAATTTCCGTCTTTTGAATTTAAAATTACTTTTTTTAAATTCAGGATTTCTGCTTTCATCTTTTCTTCCCTAATTTTCAAAAATTGTTTTTGTTGTTCCAAATTTTGAATGAGATGCCCATTTTTATCTTCTAATAAATAATTATTGGAAGAATTCGGATTAATTTCTTGCGCAAAAACACAAGTACATTTGATAAAAACAATAAATAAGAGTAAAATTTTCTTCATATAGGATATTTTGTGGCGAAGCAAATGTAATTAATTATCTACAAAAGAAAATAAAAAAGAAAGATCAGAAACCACTAAAAATCTTTTCCTGAAAAGTCTCCAAATATCCCGTATTTTTGCAAAAAAAATAATCCTTTTGAAAACGAAGCTTTTTGTAATTACACCGCCTTTTACACAACTGAATACTCCGTATCCGGCAACTGCGTATATAAAAGGCTTTCTGAATACCAAAAATATAGAATCTGTTCAGGCTGATTTGGGTATTGATGTTATTTTAGAATTGTTTTCAAAAAAAGGATTGATTGATTTATTTGAATTTTCAGGTTTCAGGTTTGAAATGCCTAATCAGGATGTTTCGGATAATTCCAAGCGTATTTTTGCTTTGCAGGATGAATATATCAAAACGATTGATGCCGTAATTCAGTTTTTGCAGGGAAAAAATCCAACATTGGCCTTGCAGATTTGTCAGGAAGATTTCCTGCCCGAAGCTTCTCGTTTTGCACAATTGGAAGAACTCGATTGGGCTTTTGGAACAATGGGAACGCAGGATAAAGCAAAACATTTAGCAACATTATACCTTGAAGATATATCTGATTTTATTGTCGAATGTGTCGATGAAAATTTTGGCTTTAGCCGATATGCAGAACGTTTAGGCCGAAGCGCCAATTCTTTTGATGAATTGTACGACGCTTTACAACAAAGCCCAACTTATATAGATGTTATTTTAATTTCTATTTTAAAAGATAAAATTGAAAAAGTAAATCCAACTTTCTTTCTAATTTCTGTTCCCTTTCCAGGAAATTTATATAGCGCTTTTCGTTGTGCGCAATGGGTAAAACAAAATCATCCCGAAATTAAAATTTCGATGGGAGGCGGTTTTCCAAATACTGAATTGCGTTCGCTTTCAGATGCACGGGTTTTTGAATTTTTTGATTTTATTACTTTAGATGATGGTGAAGTTCCGATAGAAGAATTAATTTTCAATCTCGAAAATCCAAATGCTGTCACTTCGAGCGAAGTCGAGAAGCGGTATAAAAGAACTTTTCTTTTAGAAGAAGGAGAAGTTGTTTACAAAAACAATTCCTTAAAACACGATTATAAACAAGCTTTCGTGGGAACACCGGATTATTCTGATTTGCCTTTGGATAAGTACATTTCAGTTATCGAAATTGTAAATCCGATGCACAGAATGTGGAGCGACGGACGCTGGAATAAACTCACAATGGCGCACGGCTGTTATTGGGGAAAATGTACTTTTTGCGATATTTCATTAGATTATATAAAAGTGTACGAACCTGTTGCGGCAAATTTGTTGTGCGACAGAATGGAAGATATGATGCAGCAAACCGGGCAAAATGGTTTTCATTTTGTAGACGAAGCCGCTCCGCCAGCCTTAATGCGTGCGTTGGCTTTGGAAATTTTACGCCGAAAATTGGCCGTAACCTGGTGGACAAACATTCGATTTGAAAAAAGCTTTTCTAAAGATTTATGTTTATTGCTAAAAGCTTCGGGTTGTATTGCCGTTTCAGGAGGTTTAGAAGTAGCTTCAGACCGATTATTAAAATTGATTGACAAAGGCGTAACGGTAGAGCAAGTCGCAAAAGTTACCCGAAATTTTACCGAAGCCGGAATCATGGTTCATGCCTATTTGATGTACGGATATCCAACGCAGACAATTCAGGAAACGGTTGACAGTCTCGAAATGGTACGTCAGTTATTTGAAGCCGGGATTTTGCAATCCGGTTTTTGGCATCAGTTTGCGATGACGGCACATAGTCCGGTTGGATTATATCCGGAGAAATTTGGCGTTACCAAAAAAACAGAAACTATAGGAACTTTTGCCAATAATGATATTGATTACACGGATTCTACAGGAATTAATCACGATAAATTTAGTTTCGGATTAAAGAAATCACTTTTTAATTTCATGCACGGAATCTGCTTTGATTATGAATTGCAGGATTGGTTTGATTTTAAAATTCCGAAAACTAAAATCGATCCTTATTTCATTTTTAATGCCCTTGAAGAAACCAATGAATTCAACACAAAACCAAATGCAAAAGTGGTTTGGTTGGGAGGAAAACCTTCTGTAAATTATTTTACAAAATCTAAAAAAGGCCAAACCTGGGAAATGATGACTTTTACTTTTCATGATAAAAAGGAAAGTTTCAACATTCAAACCAATAAAAATGAAGGCGAATGGTTGGTTGAAATGCTGAAAAAAATCGCCATTTCAAATGCTAAAAACTATACTTTTCAGGAAGTAAAGGCTGACTTCGAAACGCAATTGGATGATTTTGAATTATTTTGGTATTCGAAACCTGTTAATACTTTGCGTGAGTTTGGGTTGTTGGTTTTGTAGGCTTTCTATAATCAAAACAATTTTTTTGTCATTTCGACGTAAGGAGAAATCACATCAAGAGAGCAACACACGTTAATCCTTTATGTGAGTTACTTCGTCCGTTCGCTATCGCTCGGGTCTCGTTCCTCGAAATGACAAAACTATACGAAAATATTGTTATGAAAATGAATGTTGAAGTAAACTCAATAAGAAACATTCTCCCCATCCTCAGGAATCGAAACTTTAGACAAAAGATTGTTTTCTTCTAAAGCTGCTCTTAATTCTGATCTTTTTGTGGGACAATGATTTAAAGCTTCCAGATGATTTGCAAAAACCTGATTGGGAGCCAATGCAACAAATTTCAAAATATCATTCATTCGCATTAATAAAGGCTGGCCAATATCAAGTCGGGCAGTTCCGCAGGCCACAACGGCAATTTCGGGTTTAAATTCAACCAGAACTTTTTGTACATGTTCTGTGAAAATGGTGTCAGAACTAATATAAATGGATTTTTCATTTGGCAATTCGATATGAAAACCCATTACATTTCCCATTAATTTGGCGATAAAACCATAACCATGAATCGCCGGAATCCCTATTATTTTTCCCTCTAAAAAAAGTTGAGGTTCCCAATAATCTAAAGACTGAATAACGTTTAAACCTCTTTTGGTTAATTCTTTTTCGTCCTTTTTGCTGCATATTACCGGAATACTTTTTCGTCTTAAAAAAACTTCTCCCGCTTTATCAATATGATCCGGATGTAAATGTGTAATTAAACAATAGGTTACTTTACTTAAAATTTCCCGACTGTTTTTAGGCAGGGAAACCAAAGGATTTCTTTTGGGTTTGTATCTAAAAATAGTAAAAGGCGGAATCGTTTTTCTCTTGCCTAACATCGGGTCAACCAAAAGCACATGTTGGTCCGTTTCTATAACTAAAGTGGCATTTCGTAAATGATGTAGTTTCATATCGGAGCAAATTAGATATTAAAAATACAAAATTTTAAAATAAATATTAGCAATAAATTACATCTTAAAACGAAAACCAACGCCGTGAATATTTTCTATCGAAATCCCTTTTTCATTAATTAAAAATTTACGCAAACGCGAAATAAAAACATCCAGACTTCGTCCGGTAAAATAATCATCATTTCCCCAAAGTGTAGAAAGGATTTTTTCTCTTTTTAAAACGGTGTTTTTATTATCAAAAAACAACTTCAGTAATTCGGCTTCGCGTTGTGTAAGTCCAATTTTTTCATTTTCATTAAAAAGAAAAAAATTAGTATAATCAAATTGATATTTCCCAATTGTATATAACGGACTGTCAATGTTACTGTTTTTCTGAGAACGTTTCAGGAAAATTTCAATCTTCAATAATAATTCTTCGATACTAAAAGGTTTTACCAAATAATCATCGCCGCCCAAACGCAGTCCTTTAATGCGGTCTTCTTTTAAAGTTTTGGCCGAAAGAAAAATAATCGGAATATCAGTATTGTTTTTTCTGATTTCAGTAGCGAGTTCAAAACCGTCAATTTTGGGCAGCATAATATCCAGAATGCAAATGTCGAAATCTTCATTTCTAAAGGCTTCCAAACCAGCTTTCCCATCAGAACAATGTACTACTTCATAGTTGTTTTGCTGCAAATTATCTTTCGTCAGAAACGCTAATGTTTCATCATCTTCGGTATAAAGAATTCTAAAATTTTTCATTTTTTATAAGGAATTGATATGGTGACAGTAACACCTTTTATTTCATTATTTTCGGCTTTTATTTTCCAGTTTTGCAAATTGCAAATTTCTTTTACGTAATACAGACCAAGGCCAAAACCATTGACTTCGTTACTTTTTTCATTTTGAATGCGATAAAATTTATCAAAAATTAAAGATAGATTTTTAATCGAAATCCCAATTCCGTTATCCACAAAAGCCAAATTTAAAATTTGGTTTTCTTCATAAATCTTAATTGTTATCTCGGGTTTTTCACTGCAATATTTCACCGCATTATCCAATAAATTGTACACTAAATTCGTAAAATGAAACGCATCAGTTTCAATGGCATAATCATTTGATTTACGATCAATTTTAATGTTGGCTTCAGGATATTTCAAAATGATATTTTCGATCGTTTCTTCAAGAATCGGAACAATCAAAACAGATTCTCTTTTCAATTCTAATGTTTTGTAATCAGATTTGGCAGTGTTTAGAATTTTCTCAATATGATGATTCAGTTTATGGCTTTGCTTAATAATAATATCTGTATATGTATGCAGTTTTTTATCTTCCTTAATTGGATTTTGTTCAATTAAATATTTTGAAGCAATTAAAATAGAAGACAAAGGCGTTTTAAACTCATGCGTCATATTATTAATGAAATCACGCTGCAGATCAGAATATTTTTTTTGCTGTAAAAGTGTAAAAATTGAGTACACATAAATCAACAGAATAAGAATCAATACAATGGAAAGTACAAACCAAAAACGCATCGAACTAAATAAATAAGAGGTTTCATTTGGAAAACGAACCGCAAAATAGTAGACAAGATTTTTGTGTTTTGGAAAATAAACAGATTGCTTGATTTTTTCGCTGTTGGATAATGAAATATAATTTCCGTACACCATTTCATTACTTTGGCAATTGTACATCGCGTATTCAAAATCAGTCGTAATGTTCATTTTTTTGAATTCTGTTTTCAGGTAAAATTCCAGAATATCAGGTTCAAAGTCATTTTCGACATTTACGATATAATAGTCATTGGCTACTTTTTGTACGGGATTTTGTGCCGGCAGCTCGTGGTTGGTGCCTTCATACAGTTTTTTTGCAACTTCAAGTAAAGCGATATGCGTTTTCTGACTGAGCTTTTGTTGCTCTAAAGTAAAAGCCTCTTTCGTCCAAAGCAATTGCGCTACCAAAATACTAATGATGGCAATAAGTCCTAAAAGAATGATACTGTTGAGTTTATTTATTTTCAAGAATAAGCATTTTTGATAGTGTAATATAGTCAAAATTTATATGAAAAACACCTGTTAACATTCGTTAACAAACATTTGAAACCGCTTAACAGCGAATTGTTTTTATCTAAAGTACTTTTGTTAAATGAAATGTAACCATAAACCACTTTAAATAAATTTATTATGAAAATTATTAAAATTTCGATGTTAGCTTTAGCTTTAGGATTAATGTCTTTTTCAGCAATAGCGCCAGTTCAGTCATTAGTTTCTACAAATGAAAATAGTGCAATTACAGCTTCAACAATAGTTTGGAAAGCAGAAACAGTTGATGTAGGTGAAATTCCTCAGGGAACACCAAAAGCAATTGTTTACGAATTTAAAAACACAGGAAAAACTACGGTTGTAATTACAGATGTAAAAGGATCTTGCGGTTGTACAGCAACAGATTATACAAAAGAACCAATTTTGCCTGGTAAATCAGCAAAAGTTACAGCAACTTATAATGCAGCAAACAAAGGTGCATTTACAAAAACGGTTACGGTAACAACAAGTGCAGAAGCAACACCAAAAATCCTGACATTAAAAGGAACGGTTATCTAAAAATAAAAGGTTGATTATAAAGGGAAAAACTCCGGATATGTAATGTATCCGGAGTTTTTTTATGTTTTTTATTTTAGAAAAATTGGTTCGCTTTGATATTGTAAAGCCAATATTAATTTTGTTCCAAATAACTTTGATTTCATTAAAACTTTTCTATTTTTATTGAAAAAATTGTTATGAAAATTTTGTATCCGCTTGTTGTTGTTGTACTTCTTTTTGGCGCTGTTTCTTGTAAGAAATCAGACAAAAAAGAAGAAGAATCGAAAAAGACTTCAGAAAAAGTGGTTCCTGAACTTAAAATTAAAATCGATAGTTCTGTTGTGGCAGCTTTTTATCAAACCTATCCTAAACTGATTAAATTTCAGAATGAAGTTCAGGCTTTATACCAGAAAAACAAATCGATTCAATTGTGGCTGGACAATAAAGGCGTTGTAGAATACGGAAATACTTTGTTTAATAAATACAAGGGATTAGAGCTGGAAGGCCTGAAAGCTAATTTTCCTTACAACGAAAAAATCAATCCTATTTTTGAACATACTGCTGAAAATAAATTATCGAAATCAGATACGGATTTGATGATTTCCAATTTGTATTTTTATTATGTTCAGAAAGTTTCTGGCGTAGATGAAAAAACAACCCGATCATTAGAATGGCTTTTACCGAGAAAAAAAGTCAATTATCAGGTTTTTTCAGATTCGATTTATAAAAAAGCGACCATTAGCGATGATAAAAAAAGCAAAATGTTCAGCCAGTATTACAAGCTTCGCGATGCGCTTCATGAATACAGGGAAATTGAAAAAAAAGGTGGCTGGAAAACGATCGAAACTGACGAAGATTTTAAAAGTTTTAAAATTGGAGATTCAGTTGCTGCAATTGGTCAAATTAGAGAGAGACTTTATGTTACGAAAACTTTAAAAGAAAATAATCAAAGTAATATATGCGATTCTGCTTTAATTACGGCGATTAGAAAATTTGAATTACATCACGGTTTAACACCAAAGAACACCATTTTACCAGAACATATTGCTGAATTGAATATTCCGGTTTCAGACAGAATCAAAACCATAATTGCAAACATGGAACGCTGCCGTTGGATTGATCCTCAGCTTGAAAAAGGCAAAGAATATATTGAAGTTAACATTCCGGAGTTTAGATTGTATTTGATTCGCAATCACGAAATTGCATTTGTATCGCCGGTGGTAGTTGGAAAAGCAATGACCAAAACCGTGATTTTTAGCGGAATGATGAATAATATTGTTTTTAGTCCGTATTGGAATGTTCCGCCAAGTATTATCAAAAGTGAAATTAAACCCGGAATGGCGAAAAACAGTAATTATCTTGCTCAGAAAAATCTTGAATGGAATAATGGCGCCGTTCGTCAGTTACCCGGGAAAAATAATTCGCTTGGTTTGGTGAAGTTTTTATTTCCAAATTCAAACAATATTTATTTACATGATACGCCTGCAAAAAGTTTATTCGAAAGAGAAAACAGAGCTTTTAGTCACGGTTGTGTTCGTGTAGGGAAACCAAGAGAATTAGCGATTGAACTTTTAAAACAGGATCCAAGTATGACACCTGCAAGAATTGATAAAGCAATGCACGCAGGGAAAGAAAGCTGGTATACGCTTAAAAAGAAAATTCCGGTTTACATTGGCTATTTTACTGCCTGGGTAGATCGCGACGGGAATTTGAATTTTTATAAAGATGTTTATAAAAGAGATGAAAGCTTGATAAAATTGTTAACTGAAGAATAGAAATAGTTGCTAATACTTTTCACGCAGATTTGGCAGATTACAGCAGATTAAATAAGATTTTTTTGGAAGTTACGACAAAAATAAATCTGCTACATTTGCTGAAATCTTTTTAAATCTGCGTGAAAAAAAACTATTTAGATAAAACGTCAATACATTTATAAAAACGTTTTGTATAATGTTCTGTATCAAGAGAAGTGATCGTGACGCTGCTTACTTTTCCGGAAGAGGCATGTATGAATTTTGACTTCATTCCGTTGGCTTCGCAGATAATTCCCAAATGCCCGATGATGGTTTTGTCCTGATAACCATAAAAAACCAAAATATCGCCCACTTTAAAATCTTCGGGTTGTAATGCCGTTCCTAAATTTTTATAATCTCCGGAACTTCTTGGTAAATTTTTACCAAAATTTTTAAAAACATAACTCACAAAACCAGAACAATCAAAACCTTTTTCGGGATCATTTCCGGCATATACATAAGGAACTCCCAAATATTGTTTGGCATACTCTACAAGTAATTCCCTGTCAACATTTGAACCTATTTTTTGAATGGGAACATTTACCGTTTTATTGTCTTTTGAAGTAAAAGAACACGATAAAAAGAATATTGCGAATAATATGTAAATGGCTGATTTCATTTTGAGAGAATAACTGATGTTTAATTCATAAAGATAGACTCTTGCATTTGAATATCAAAGCAATAGTTTTTAATATGTGTAGATTAATACTATTAAAACGAATAAAAGTATTTAATATTTTGGTTATTTTTTATTGCTTTTTGATGTTTTAGTATCTTTTTGACTGTATTATTTCAGGTATATTTGTGAATCACATTTATATTTTCATAAATAAATTATGTTTCTACAAAAAATAACATTTTTAATTTCGTTTTTGCTGATTTCGGTTATTTCGAATTCACAAACCAAAAGCAATAATTTTGTATATGCTGGCCGCGTTGAAAAACTTCAAAATAATACAGTTCTTTTGATTGGAACGGCTTCTTCGGTTTCTTTTAATTTTACCGGAAGCAAATGTGATATTTCACTTCAAAGTATTGATTCGTACGAACATCATAATTATGTTTCGTTGGTTTTAGACGGAAAATATATGGGTAAATTAAGAATTGAAAAAGGTGCGGCGCAATCATTTCCGATAAAAACTTCGGTTAATAAAAAAGTTCATAAACTCGAAATTTATAAAAATACGGAGGCACAAAGTGGAAATATTTTATTTGCCGGTACAAATACAAAACTAACTTCGATTGCTCTAAAAAAGAAAAAGAAGATCGAATATATTGGAGATTCAATCACTTGTGGTGCTGCAAGCGATTCGGTTGATTGTGATAAAGGAGAATATATGGATCATCACAACGGATATTATGCGTATGGTCCAAGAATTTCAAGAAAAATCGGTGTTGATTATCTGGTAAGTTCTGTTTCCGGAATCGGGATGTACAGAAACTGGAATGACGAGAACAAAGACGAAGCCATCATGCCGGATGTGTATCAGAATTTATATCTGACAAAAGATCCTTCAAAACCGAAATATGATTTTGCTTTTCAGCCAGATATAATAAGTATTGCGTTAGGAACAAATGACTTTTCCGTCGGAGATGGTAAAAAAGAACGTTTGCCTTTTAATGCCGAAAAATATGTTTCGAATTACATCAATTTTATAAAAATGCTGTACAAACATAATCCGAATGCACAAATCGTAATTACAAACAGTCCAATGGTTAACGGAGAAAAAGCCATTGTTTTTGAAGATTGTTTAAATAAAGTAAAAAGTGCTTTTGCATCTGATAAAACCCATAAACCAATCCTGATTTTCAAATTTAAACCCATGACACCAAAAGGTTGTTTAGGGCATCCGGATGTGTCTGATCACAAGGTTTTAGCCGATGAATATGCTCCGTTTTTAAAAAAGCTGTTAAATGAAAAATAATATATTTAAGTTTGTTTTCTTTCTGATGATTTCCAGTACTATGATGGCAAACGTAACACTTCCGAATATTTTTGGCGACAACATGGTTTTGCAGCGCAATTCTGAAGTAAAAATATGGGGTTGGGCAAGTCCAAAAGAAGAAATCAAATTGGTTTCTGGCTGGAACAATCAGGAATATAAAGTGGTGGCTAATAATCAGGCACAATGGGAACTTCATATTAAAACGCCAGAAGCGGGAGGACCTTATACGATTTCGATAAAAGGATATAATGAAGTGGTACTTAAAAATATTTTGATTGGTGAAGTTTGGCTTTGCACCGGACAATCCAACATGGAAATGTCTGCGAGTTGGGGAATTGATAATGGCGAAGAAGAAGCTAAAAATGCCACGAATCCTAACATTCGTTTTTTTACGGTTCCGAAATTAACCGCTACAACGCCTCAAAATAATCTATTAGGAAACTGGGTCGAATCGACTCCGGAAACCATGAAATATTTTAGCGCCATTGGTTACTTTTTTGCAAAACGCTTACGCGAAGATTTAAAAAATGTTCCAATCGGATTAATTTCATCGAATTGGGGCGGAACTCCGGCTGAAATCTGGATGCCGGAAGAAGTGGTTCAAAATGATCCAGTTTTATTAGAAAATGCCAAAAAACTCAACGAACAGGAATACGGTCCACGTCAGCCCGGAAGGGCATATAATGCGATGATTTATCCCATTACCGGATTTAAAATTGCAGGAACGCTTTGGTATCAGGGCGAATCGAATGTGGGTTCTTTGGTATATGATAAAACATTATCCGCGTTGATTACGTCATGGCGAAAATTCTGGCAAGACGAATTTCCTTTTTATTTCGTTCAGATTGCGCCTTATAAAACGGGCAGTAATAACTTCTCAAATGTTACGGTTAGAAATTCTCAACGAAAAATCCTGAAAGAAGTTCCCAAAACCGGAATGGTTCTCACAAGCGATATTTCGGATACAATTGATATTCATCCAAAGAATAAGAAAGATGTTGGCATTCGTCTGGCAAATCTGGCTTTGGCTGATATTTATAAGGTTAATACTAATTTGGTAAACGGACCACTTTTCAGAGATTTTAAAGTAGATAAAAACAAAGGAATCGTTTCGTTTGATTATTCAGATGGATTGTATTTTAAAAACAAAAACGCCAACCAATTTGAATTGGCCGGAGCCGATGGTATATTTTATTCGGCTGAAGCTGTGATTAAAAATAATCAGGTGATTGTGACGAGTAAAAAAGTGGCTGTTCCTGCAAAAGTGAGATTTGCTTGGGGAAATACAATACAATCTGATTTGTTTAATAAAGCGAATTTGCCGGCTTCTTGTTTTAATTCTGATTTTGGAATTTAGAATTTAGATTTTTTTGCCCACGGGTTTTACGGGTTAAACGGATTGACACTGTTTTTTTTTGATTGTTGTCTTATTTTTTGTCAGGCTGAGCGTAGTCGAAGCCCGCGCAAAGTTAAGAAACTAAGTTTGTCATTTCGACCGAAGGGAGAAATCACACTAGAAATTCCGCAAAGAATGTTGCCAAACTTTGTCGAGCTACTTATGTTCCTTCGACTTCGCTCAGGATGACATGTGCTGAGATGAAAAAAATATCGAAAAGTTCTCGTTAACCCGCTCGCGTGAGGGATAGCAGCGAAAAGCCCACAGCCTGACGAAGGAAGTGCGAGGACTTGCAGCGAATAGCCCGACCCGCCTTTTTCGGCGGGACACGCCCAAAACAGGAAACTATCTGACCAATATACTATCATGAAAAATAAAAAAATAATAACGATTGGGGTTTTTGCCCTGTTTACTGTTGGAAATATGAATGCACAGAAAAAGCCGTATCTGGATAAAAATAAAACTATTGAGCAACGTATCGATTTGCTTTTGCCTTTGATGACTTTGGAGGAAAAAGTGGGACAAATGAATCAATATAACGGTTTTTGGGATGTGACGGGACCGGCTCCAAAAGGTGGAACTGCCGAGTTAAAATACGAACATTTACGAAAAGGACTTGTCGGCTCAATGCTGACCGTTCGTGGTGTGAAGGAAGTTCGCGCCGTTCAGAAAATTGCGGTCGAAGAAACCCGTTTGGGAATTCCGCTGATTATTGGTTTTGATGTTATTCACGGTTATAAAACGTTGAGCCCGATTCCGTTGGCAGAAGCGGCGAGTTGGGATCTGGAAGCAATTAAAAAATCGGCGGCGATTGCTGCGGATGAAGCTTCGGCATCCGGAATTAACTGGACTTTTGGTCCAAATGTAGATGTTGCAAACGATGCGCGTTGGGGACGTGTGATGGAAGGTGCGGGGGAAGATCCGTATTTGGGAAGTAAAATTGCGATTGCCAGAGTAAAAGGTTTTCAGGGAGAAACAGTTGCTGATCTGGCCAAAGTAAATACGATTGCGGCTTGTGCGAAACATTTTGCGGCTTACGGCTATGTCGAAGCAGGTTTGGAATATAATATTGTAGATGTCAGTAATTCTAAATTGTACAATTCGGTTTTACCGCCTTTTGAAGCGACGGTTCAGGCTGGAGTTCGTACGTTTATGAATTCTTTTAATACTTTGAATGGCGTTCCGGCAACCGGAAATGCCTTTTTGCAAAGAGATATCCTGAAAGGAAAATGGAAGTTTGATGGTTTTGTGATTTCTGATTATGCATCGATTCGTGAAATGATTGCGCATGGTTATGCAAAAGATGAAGCCGATGCAACTGCAAAAGCGGTAAATGCTGGTTCAGACATGGATATGGAATCGTATTTGTATGTGGCGAAATTGGCTGATTTGGTGAAAGAAGGAAAAGTAAAGGAATCTTTGGTTGATGATGCCGTTCGCAGAATTCTTCGTGTAAAATTTGAACTAGGTTTGTTTGATGATCCGTACCGATATTGTGACGAAAAACAGGAAAAAGCGGTTGTTGGAAGTAAAGCCAATAATGAAGGAGTTTTAGATATGGCGAAGAAATCTATCGTATTGTTGAAGAATGAAAAAGGTTTGCTTCCGCTAAAAAAATCAGGACAAAAAATTGCTTTGATTGGGGCTTTGGCAAATGATAAAAACAGTCCGCTTGGAAGCTGGAGGATTGCGGCTGATGATAATACGGCCGTTTCGGTTCTTGAGGGAATGCAGCAATACAAAGATAATCAGCTGGTTTTTGAAAAAGGTACAGATTTGCTTTCGCAAAAAGCTACTTTTTTGACGGAAACTATTTTTAATACTACAGATAAAAGCGGTTTTGAAGCCGCAAAAACAGCCGCAAAAACAGCCGATGTTGTGGTTATGGTTTTAGGTGAATACGGTTTCCAGAGCGGCGAGGGCAGAAGCAGAACAGATCTGAATTTACCTGGTTTACAACAGGAATTATTAGAAGAAATTTATAAGGTAAATCCAAATGTAGTTTTGGTTTTAAATAACGGTCGTCCGTTGAGTATTCCGTGGGCGGCAGAACATGTTCCGGCAATTGTTGAGGCTTGGCAGTTAGGAACTCAAACCGGAAATGCCGTAGCGCAGGTTTTATATGGCGATTATAATCCGAGTGGAAAATTGCCGATGTCTTTCCCGAGAAATGTAGGTCAGGTTCCGATTTATTATAACAAGTACAGCACCGGAAGACCTGTTGACAGCGATAAAAATGTGTTTTGGTCACATTATATGGATGTCGAAAAAACGCCTCAATATCCGTTTGGTTTTGGTTTGAGTTATACGAAGTTTGATTACAAAAATTTGAAAGTAAACAAACCTGCTTTTACAAAAGGAGAAAATGTTCAGGTTAGTGTCGAAGTGACAAACTCCGGAAATTATGATGGAAAAGAAGTGGTTCAATTATACATTCATGATGAATATGCAAGCATCGTTCGCCCAATAAAAGAATTAAAAGGTTTTGAATTGGTAAACCTGAAAAAAGGAGAAACTAAAACGGTAACTTTTACTTTAACCAATAAAGAACTTGGTTTTTATGATAATGACGGGAATTATTTGGTAGAACCGGGAACTTTTAAAATTATGGTTGGAGGAAGTTCTGAAGGTGGTTTAACTGGTGGTTTTGAGATAAAAGAATAGTTTTTGAGAGGCAGAGGTGCAAAGGTTTTTTCGCCACGAATTCACGAATTTTTAAATAATTCATTCGTGAATTCGTGGCGATTTTTTTTTGCATAGCCCTTAGCTTCAGCTAGGGGGAATACGATTGGAATCAGAAAGCTTTTTGTAATCAAAAATATTTTCTCGCAGATTTTGCAGATCCGGCAGATTTTTTAATATCCATAATCTGCAAAATCTGCGAGAGTTTTTTGTATTTTTAAAACCTATAAAAACTTCCAACCAATTAAATTAAAATAATGAAATATAACAGATGTGGAAAAAGCGGGTTATTACTGCCTGAGATTTCTTTAGGATTGTGGCATAACTTCGGATCGGTAGATAATTTTGATAATGCAGAAAGTATTGCGGTCGAAGCTTTTGATAAAGGAATTACCCATTTTGATTTAGCCAATAATTACGGACCGGTTCCGGGATCTGCAGAAACTAATTTCGGTAAAATTTTATGGCATAATTTTCAGGGAAACTTACGCGATGAAATCATCATCTCGACAAAAGCCGGTTACACCATGTGGGACGGACCTTATGGCGATTGGGGTTCGAGAAAATATTTATTGTCAAGTTTAGACCAGAGTTTAAAGAGAATGAAAGTCGATTATGTCGATATTTTTTATTCGCATCGTCCTGATCCTGAAACGCCAATTGAAGAAACCATGATGGCGCTTGATTACGCCGTAAGAAGCGGAAAAGCGTTGTATGTTGGAATCAGTAATTATTCGGCAGAGCAAACTCGTGTTGCGGTTGATATTTTAAAACAATTGGGAACGCCATGTTTGATTCACCAGGCCAAATATTCGATGTTGGAGCGTTGGGTAGAAAATGGTTTACTGGATGTTCTGGAAGAAAAAGGAGTGGGCTGTATTGCATTTTCGCCTTTGGCACAAGGACTTTTAACAGATAAATACCTAAACGGGATTCCGGAAAATTCAAGAGCACATAATCCAAACGGACATTTGAAAGAAGATGAGGTTACTGAGGAACGTATTCAGAAATTAGTTCAGTTAAACGAAATCGCACAGAATAGAAATCAATCTTTGGCACAAATAGCGTTGGCCTGGCTGATGAAAGACAAACGAATCACTTCGGTTTTAATTGGTGCAAGTTCTGTTAGGCAATTAAATAATAATATTGATTGTCTGGAAATTTTTGATTTTACGCAAGATGAATTGAATGCGATTGAGAAGATTTTGTCTTGATTTTTAATAAATAATATCAACTTTACAATATTAAACCCGACAGGTTTTAAAAACCTGTCGGATTTGAAAACGTATAAAATGGTGAGACAAATTGGGTTTTTATTTTGGTTGAATTATCATAGCTAATCCTCCGCCACTTGCCAATCGATATTTTAATTTGGTCGTAGCATCAACCGTAATAATTTCCTTTTTATAATCTACTGCGGCTTTATCTGCATTTAAACCGTCTGAGAAAATCTCGGCTTCGAATTTTTTACCTTTTTCAAGGAAAGAAAAATCAATTGTTATTTCTCTCGAATCCCAATTGGTAATGGCTCCTAAATACCATGTATTTGCTTTTTTTCGGGCAATGGAAACAAATTTTCCCACTTCGCCATCCAACGCGACTGTTTCGTCAAAAGTTGTTGGAGTTTTGGCAATAAAATCACTGCTTTCCTGTTCCTTCATATAAGCTGTCGGACTATCAGCCATCATTTGCAAAGGCGCCTCAAAAATCGTGTAAAGTGCCAGTTGATGACATCGCGTTCCCTGACTCATTGGGTTTGAATGACTTGGTTTGAATTCGCTTTTTGTGGCATTTCGCATCGCGCCGGGTGTGTAATCCATTGGACCGGCCATCATTCGGATAAACGGAATCGTGCAATCGTATAATGGAACATCATCATTTGGCGTCCATTTATTATTTTCCAATCCTTTTACACCTTCAAAATTTAAAATATTGGGATGAGTTCTCTGAATTCCGGTTGGTTTGTACATGCCATGAAAGTCCAAAAGCAATTTAGCATCAGCCGCTTTTTGTGCAATGTCATAAATCGAATTTACCATTTTGGCATCATCACGATCCAGAAAATCTACCTTAAAACCTTTGATTCCCAAATCAGCATAATTTTTTAAAATTTCGACTGTATTTTTGGTTAGCGCCATCCACGAACTCCACAAAATAATACCGACGTTTCGTTCTTTTCCGTACGCAATCAAAGCTTCCAAATCAACATTCGGATTGTGTTTCATGATGTCTTCTTCCAGACTCCAGCCTTCATCCAAAACCACATATTCAACTTTATTTTCAGAAGCAAAATCAATGTAATATTTATATGTCTGCGTATTGATTCCTGCTTTAAAATCAACATTATAAATATTCCAGTCATTCCACCAGTCCCAGGCTACTTTTCCTGGTTTTATCCACGAAACATCTTTGATTTTAGAAGGTTCGGATAATTTTTGAACCATATCATTATTGGCTAAAGCAGCATCATTTTCAGAAATAACAATTGCTCTCCACGGAAAATTTCTGGTACCTTTTGTTTTAACCAAATAATAGGCTCTTTCCGTAATTAATCGGTTGATGTTGTTGAATCCGCCGTTTTTTTCCTGCAAAGGATATTTCGAAAAACGAGATTCAAAACCTGATTTTGAATTATTATTCGTCACAAATAATCCCGGATAATCTTCGAGATTTGCTTCCAGAAAAACGGCTTTTTTATGATTTTTATAATCAATCAAAAAAGGTAAAAAAGCCAAAGTATCTTTCGCAAATTCGCTGATTTTTTTATTTTCATAATGCGCTTCAAACGAAGAAATAAAAGGATCTTTCGGATTTCGTAAATCACGAACATACGGCATTAAAGTATTATAATCCTGATCGAAATTCAAAACTACTTCTTCTGATTTTACGGTAATATCTTTTTTCTTTTTGGTAATAAATCGATACGCAACACCATCATCAAAAGCACGATATTCAATACTAAAATCATTTTTAAAGTTTAAAGTCAGCTGATTGTATTTGTTTTGAACCGATTTCTTTTTGTAAAACGGAGTTTCAAATGAAGTATCAACACTTTCTTTTTTTGAATTTAAAACAACCGCATTTTTTCCTAAAACTTCATTTTCATTCAAAGTCATTGACATTGTAGACGGAGCCAAAATCAAATCCTTTTCATGTGAAATTACCCAGCTTATTTTATCATTCACCAAAATTTTAACTTCAATTTTCCCGTCAGGAGAATTCAAAATAAAATCCTGTTTCTTCTGCGAAAAAGAAAGATTTACAAGTATAAGGAAAAAGAAAACAAATAATTTTTTCATAATTGGAGCGTTCTTTCCACCATATAAGTGATTATAAGTTCATTTAAATAATAGCGCAAAGTTTGGCTTATAATTTCTTATATAACTTATATGGTTTAAAATTTTTATTTTTTCTTAAACTCTGCGTTGTATTTTTTTACAATTTCCAATGTTGATTTATCACTCGAAAAAACAGAGTTTAAGCCTTGTGGTTCCTGCGGCGGATCTGTTGTTAACGGATCTCCGGGATTCCATTTTCCGTCTTTAGTCACAGCTTTTCCTTCGCCGCCAAATCCCCAGAAATTAGCTGCCTGCAGCGGACCATTATTTTTAACGCTTTCGGCAACTCTTCTAAAAATATAATTGTAAAAAACATCTCGGTTTGCCACAGAAGTTCCTGCTGTTAAATTTTCGTTTTCTCGTGGCAAACCAAATTCCTCAATAATAATTGGACGCTTTAAATTAGTAGCAACTTTAATATGATCGTCAATATATTTTCCGGCATTTTCCAGTGTAGTTGGCAAGGTTTTTTCAGCATCATCGGCCTTAAACCAGTTCCAGTTTTTGGGCCAGATATGCATCGTTAAATAATCAATATTGGGATTTTGATGTGTTCTTTCGAAGATTTCCATGCTGTCATTCGAACTGTTTTTTCCTTCAGATCCTGTCGAAACCAAATGATTTTTGTCTAAACTATCAATTAAATTTACAATATTATTAAGCCAAACCGTAAATTTTGTCTCGTTTTCCACCGTAAAAAGTCGCGGTTCATTTCCAACCTGCCACGCCATAATGGTGTTGTCTTCTGTATATTTCTTTTTCGAATATTTATTGGTTCTTCCAATAATAAACTTCACATGATCTTCTAAAGCTTCCATACAAGGCTCACAGCTATGAAACTTCTCAGTATACGACATAAATTGCGGCCAGGTATTCGGTGCGATATTCGGAACCGGAATTGCACCTTTGCCATTCCACTCTAAATATTGCGACATTCCGCCGGACCATTCCCAGTTATTTGTCAAGTATAAAACCGCATACATTTTGCGTTTGCTCATTTCGGCAATCAAAAAATCCAGTCCGTCAAGCAAATCTTCGTCGTATTTTCCCTGTTCATATTGCAGCGCCGGACGAACGGTAAAATCGTATTTTCCACCATCGGCACCAACCAAAATACGTAAATTATCGATTCCGTTTTTCTGCATTAAATCCAGTTCGCGAAGCAATCTTTTTCGGTCGCCTATTTTCTTCGAAGCCAGCAAACTTCCATACCAATAATTCGTTCCAATGTAAGCGTACGGTTTGTCACCTTTATAAAATTGCGTTCCCTTTACCGTAATTCTTTCCTGCGCCTGACAAGCGATTGTGGAGAAAATCAAAGCCAATCCGAGGGTTTTTAGAAGTTTATTTTTCATTATTTATTTTTTTAGGAGCTGTTTCCTGCTATCCGTTTCAATCTTTTATTTTTTTAAAGAAAAAAAATAAAAGGATTTCCACTTCTATCAGGGCTAGGGCTTTAGGTTTCATAAGATAATTTTTGTCACAGTTTTGTCATTTCGAGGAACGAAAAATCGCACGCGAAAATCCGTAAAGCATATCTCAATCTGTGTCGATCTACTAGTGTGATTTCTCGTTCCTCGAAATGACAAAAAAGAACGTGACTTCAAAATTAAAATTACTTCGGCAATTCATACATCTTCGGCAAAGAATTCAATAATGCCGATTTTGGTTTCGCAGCAAATGTTTTAAAATCCGCAGCATTCGAAACCGAACCATTTGGTACATAATATCCATCCAGATTATTATTCCAAAACATCACATAACTTATTGAAATAATCTGAAGGTCAAATGTTGGATTATCATTCAATGCGCTGTATAAATAACTTGAAAACCAGTTGTCAATTGAAGGTGTCATTGCCGTAACGCGATGACCGGTTTCAGTCAAAGCGGCAATTTTTACTTTGTCTAATGCCATATTCGATATCATTTTAAGCTTGGCATTTGCTTTATTAACACCGGTACTTCCCTGATTGGCAAAGTCACCGTAATTATCCATTCCCAAAACGTCAACATATTTATCGCCTGGATATCTGCTTAAATAATTTTCTGCAGTTAAATAAGAATTGTCGGGCGAAAACGCATACAAAATATTGTGAACGCCTTTTGTGTTTTTCAAATAATCAACCGTAAACTGATAAGCGGTTTTATATTCATCGGCAGTGCAAAAATTTGCGCCCCACCAAAACCAGCTTCCGTCAAATTCATGAAACGGCCTGAAAATTATCGGAATCAATTCTCCTTTTGAGCCTTTTAAATTTAAAACAACGCTGGCAATTTTGTCAAGTTTTTTCTTGTACCATTCGTGATTTGCTCCGCCAGGCAAAATACTTTTAAAAGCAGTGGTTTTTTGTTCCGATGTCATATCGTCAGCATAAAAAGATTCTTCTTTGTAAGGTTCTCTCAAATGCCAGCTAAAAGTATTTATGATGCCTTTGGCGTAAGCAGTTTTTACATCATTTGTAATTTTTATTTCCTGTTGATAAAACCAGTTATCAGCCTGATTGTTATTGCTTTTGTCAGTAATAAACGAAAAATCAGAACCTAAAACCGCCGGATCATAACTGGTGTTTTTCTTAATATCAGAATCACCGCCAGCATCCTGATAGAAACTATTAAAAGCATCTTGCTGGCCAATGGCAACTTTTGTTTTAGCGAGTATTTTTAAATTATAAAATAACGCTATAGTTTCCTTTGTAGCATTGGCATCAACCATATAATTGGTGACATTTTGCGTTGTTAAAACATCGCCCTGCGTTGGCGGATCAACAATAATTTCATCATTTGATTCTTTATCTGAAGAACAACTTGCCAGAGTCAAAATCGAGAGACTTAAAAAGGCTATTTTGAGGAAATTGATTTTCATTTTTGGTTATGTTTTAATTCGGTTCATTAATTCCATACAAGCCCGACTATTGTGATACGGACATTTCCAGAATCCGGCCTTGTCTTTTTCTATTAGCGCATAATCGCGGTAAACTCCCCAAAACCATTCTCCGTTTTTAGTATCTAAAATGTGGTTTTTAATAAAGTTCCAGTTTTTTAAAACGATGTCTAAATAATTTTCATTTCCCGTTAACTGATATACGTTATAAAAACCTATTAAAGCTTCGGCTTGCACCCACCAGTGTTTTTCGGCAATTAGTTCTTCTTTTTCAGGATCAAATTCATACCATAAACCTCCGTCAGTATCTAAACCTTCTTTGGTCACTTCTGCCATTTGAATCGCATGTTTTTTGTAATTCGCAATCAGCTTTTCATCTTCAGCAATTTCGGCACATAGTAACAAAAGCCAGGCAGCTTCAATGTCGTGTCCGTAGGAGATAACGTCTGGTTTTTCGATCCAGTTTTCATCAAAAAACAAATGTAAATGTCCGGTTTCGGTATTAATAAAATGTTTTTCTATGGTTTGTAATAATTCGATAATGTCGTTCTGAAGCGTTTTGTCCTTCCAGACTTTAAACAAATTCGCATATGCTTCAACAATATGCAAATGGGTATTCATGGTTTTCTTTTCGTTGGCGTCTTTTTCGCTTAAGCGCAAATCTTCAATTGGCTGCCAATCTCTGGTAAAAGCTTCTAAATAACCTTTGTTTACTGGATCATAACTGTTTTTTTGAATTCTTAAATATAGGTTTATAGCTATTGCCAAAGCTTTTTCATCTTTTGAAATCGCATAATATTCAGATAATCCATAAATGGCAAAAGCTAAAGCATAGATTTGGTTTTTGGTGTCTTTTGGCGTTTTGTCAACATTGATGCTCCAAAATAAGCCGCCAAATTCTGCATCATAAAAATATTCGGAAAGAAACTCAAAAGCACGTTTTGCTATTTCTTTATGTTCTTCGTTTTTAGTGATTTGATAGCTTGACGAAAACGACCATAAAATCCGGGCATTTAAAACGGAGCCTTTTTCTGCATCTTCAATTACATTTTCTTTATCATCAATCTGACCAAAAAAACCGCCATCTTGATTGTCGATCGTGTTTTTTGACCAATAATTCAAAATAGAATCCAGTTCTGTTTTTAGTTCAGATTTAAGCTGTTTTAGTTTTGATGACACGATGATTATATTGCGTTGTTTTTTTCGATTTGATTGATGATTGTTTTTACTGAACCAGCAGAAATAAAAGTATCTGCGGGCGTATTTGTTACATAATCAACCAATTTTGCAACTGATGAAACGGCAACATGCATTCTTGTATCTGATGAAGCATAATATACATAAACAGTTCCGTCATTATCTTCAATCCATCCGTTTGAGAATAAAACATTCGATACATCGCCAACTCTTTCAATTCCTTCAGGTCCCATAAAATGACCTGCCGGAACGTGTGTTACTTTTGTAATATCATGTAAATCAGTCATAAACATATAAAGTGTATACCGCAATCCTGCAGCGGTATTTCTAACGCCGTGCGCCAGATGCAGCCAGCCTTTTTCTGTTTTGATAGGAGCGGGGCCAAGTCCGTTTTTTAATTCATAAATTGTGTGGTATTGTTTTCCGAAAATAATTTTCTCCTCTTTTACGACAGGATTTGTCATATCATCTACATATCCCAAACCAATTCCGCCGCCGGCACCAACATCAATAAATCCATCTTGTGGGCGTGTGTATAAAGCATATTTTCCGTTTACAAATTCAGGATGTAAAACTACATTTCGCTGTTGTCCGGTATTCGAAATTAAATCCGGCAATCTTTCCCAATTTACTAAATCTTTCGAGCGCACGATTCCGGCATTGGCTACAGCCGAACTGGTATCGCCTTTTGGTGCTTTTGGATCTTTTCTTTCGGTACAAAAAATTCCGTAAACCCAGCCGTCTTCGTGGTTGATTAAACGCATATCGTACACATTTGTATCCGGTTCTGCTGTTTGCGGAATTACACAGGGTTTATCCCAAAATTTGAAATTATCCACTCCGTTTGGGCTTTCTGCAATAGCGAAAAATGATTTCCTGTCAATTCCTTCTACACGAACGGCAAGCAGATATTTTCCCTTCCATTTCATGGCTCCTGCGTTGAAAGCAGCATTCATTCCGATTCTTTCCTGCAGAAAAGGATTTGTTTTTTCGTTGAGGTCAAAACGCCAGTTCAAAGGGACATGAGCTGCCGTAACAACCGGATTTTTGTAGCGTTCGTATATACCGTTTCCGGCATGATCCTGAGGAGCGTTTTTTTGCTCGATCAGTATTTTATGTTCTTTTTCTAAGGCTACTTTTCTATCCTGAAATGTAGTGGAAGAGGCTATTGCTGTCATATAAATAGATTTCTGTATCTGTATAATTTTAATTGATCTGGTCTCGTTTTTCGTTTAAATCCTGTTCTATTATTTGAAGTTTTTCTTCGGATAAAGGATAAAACAAAATAAAAGCGACTGATATAAAAGCGGCTAATGCAGGAAGTACGCTTAACATTAACTGAATTCCGTTTTGGGTCGAGACGGTTTGTTCTACATTGGCCTGAAAGCCAAAATATCCTAAAAGCCATCCGGCACCTGCGCCGCCAATGGTCCATCCAAATTTTTGTGACATGGATGAGGCTGAAAACACCAAACCTGTAGCTCTTCGGCCTTGTTTCCACTCCGAATAATCGGCGCTGTCTGCATACATTGACCAGATTAATGGGAAAATGCAGCCTGCACAAATGCTGATTAAAACCTGAAAACTCATGATTAGGAAAACATCATCTTTCCCGAAGAAATAGAAAACTAAACTTAAAAGTGCTGCTAATGCCATTGCACCAAAAAAGGTTTTCTTTTTACCAATTTTATTGGCAATTGGCGTTGCAACAATAACTCCGATGATATTAGCTGCTTGCCCTAAAACCAAATAAATCGAAGTTGGCGTCATGTGAAAATCGGTTCCGAAAAGGGAAAAATCGAAGTTTACACTACTGCTTACATAATATTTAAAGTAATAAACAGCAGCTCCGTCACGAATAGAATTGAAAACCAGAGCACCAATTCCGGCTCCGAGTAATATCCACCACGGTTTGTTTTTTAATAAATCTTTTAAATCTTCTTTTAAGTTTGCCTGTTCGTCGGCAATGGGTTTTACTCTTTCTTTGGTGAAGAAAAAACAGCCCCAGAAAAAAGCGGTTGTAATAACTCCAAAAACGGAAATTGTGGCCAGCCAGCCTGTTTTTGAGTTCAGGTTTCCACCAAAATATTGCACTAAAGGTTCGATTAGCCAAAGTGCCAAAAGACTTCCGCCAAAGGCAAAAACCATTCGATAAGAAGATAAAGTGGTTCTTTCTTTTCTGTCAGATGACATAACGCCCAAAAGTGAAGCGTACGGCACATTGATTAATGAATAAATCATCATCATGGCAGAATAGGTTAAGTAAGCGTAAATTATTTTTCCTTTTTCGTCAAAGTCAGGTGTGTAAAAAGTCAATACGCCAATCACGGCAAACGGCACGGCAACCCATAATAAGTAAGGTCTGAATTTTCCCCATTTGCTTTTTGTTCGGTCGGCGATAATGCCAACGATTGGGTCAAAACAAGAATCCCATATTCTGGTAATCAAAAACATAGTTCCTACTACGGCAGGCGCCAATCCGAAAACATCGGTATAGAAAAATAAAAGATACATGCTGAAAATTTTCCAGAACATGGATGATGCGGCATCTCCAAGACCGTAACCTATTTTTTCTTTTAAACTTATTTTGTCGTGCATTTAGGCTTTTTTTAATGGTTGTAATTTTGTTTGGTTAATTATTTTAATTCTATGTGTTGATTTTTTGACGCGGATAAAACGGATTTACTTCGTAAAAACGCGGATAAAAACAGATTTTATTTTTGAATTCTTTTTTAACTTAAAATTTATGTCTCTATGTGTTGACTTTTTCAGCACGCAGATGACGCGGATTTAAGCGGATTTTTAATTTTTAATTCTCAATTTTTAATTTTATTGACGTCTTTCTCAAACAAAGTTTTGTCCAAATTATAAAAATCGACAAAATCTTTCTCACTTATTTGTCCTGTATATGGCGCATAATAATGCATTTTCTGTTCTTTTTCCTGCCAGCCGTGATTTCTCCATAATAAAACATAGGATATTTTATACTCTCCAATGGCTTTCAGTAAAGTTCCTGTCCACCATTTTGGGTCAGGAATGGCTTCGTAACCAGCTTCTGCAACAGCAATCGGTTTATGTTTTTCAATTCCAATTTCATTGATAATTTCCAATTGGTTTTGAACTTCTGCGATGAATTTTTGACCGTCTTTGTCGTCGTTATTTTGATAAGAATCAAAACTGATCATATCAGCATAATTGTCTCCGGGATAGTTTGCTAAGAAATCTTCTTTGGTAGCGAAACTGCTTGTGTTGTAAACATAAATGAGATTGTGAACTCCTTTTTTCTGTAAATATTCAAAGGTAAATTTCCATGCAGCTTTGAATTCTTCCGGCGTGCAATTTCCTTTTCCCCACCAAAACCAGCCGCCCGTAAGTTCGTGATAAGGTCTGAAAAGCACGGGAATGTTTTTTCCTTTTTTATCTTTTAAGGATAATAAATATTCAGCGGCTTTATCTAACCAGATTGTAAATTTCTGGTGATTTTCTCCGCCCGGTAAAATTGTTTTTAATGAGTTTGGTGTATTATCCCAAGCGCTTTTTCCAGTTGCGGGATTATCAAAATGCCAGCTTATAGTGGTGATTCCGCCTCTTTCGTGGCTTTCTTCAATATATTTTTTCATTTTAGTAAACGGAATTCCGTCTATATTATTCGGGCTGTCTTTTTCCAGGCCTGCAAGATCCCAGCCATAAACAGCAGGAAAATCGCCTGTGACATCTTTTATATCACTTCTTCCATCTTCATATTTCCAGTTTACACCATAAGCAAGATCGTCCTGATGCCCAAAAAGAAATCCTTTTTGAGTTAACTTATTTAGTTTTTTATACAGTGAAACAGTTTCTGGTGTCGCTTTTTTATCTGAAAGTGACAAATTAGTATTATTAGTACTATTCTTTGCAGAACAAAAACTTCCTATAAATACTGCCATTATAAAGGTTATTATGTTTTTTTTCATTTTCGAATATAGTTGTTTTTCTGCATTATAGTATAAAAAGTCAAATTGATAACAGCTTTTTTAAGCTTCATTTTTTCAATCTTAAATTTGATACTTTTTAAGGATTAAATTTATTAAAACTTTAAAAAGTTATTCTATTAAAAACGATTAATGTTTATTATTGATATTGTTTTTGAAATAATCGTAATTCTATTTTTCAAAGATAAACGGATGTTTATCGTCTATTTAATATTATTTTATCAATTATATATCATATTATTGCAATTAAAAAACCGAATATCATTTTATAAAACAGTTTTAAAGATGAGTAATGCTAAGAATTTTTACAGAGAAATAGCTCCACTTTCTGCGGGAGACAGCTTTTTAGTATTTGACAGAGTAAAGGATAGTTTTGATTTTCCGGTGCATTATCATCCGGAATTTGAGATCAATTTTATTCTGAATGGAAAAGGAGTGAAGCGTGTTGTTGGAGATAATATTGAAGAAATTGATAATATCGAATTGGTTTTAATTGGTCCGAATTTATATCACGGATGGGAACTAAATAAATGCACGAGTAAAAAAATTCACGAGATTACGATTCAGTTTCATAATGATTTATTTCATGAATCTTTATTGTCCAGGAGAATAATGAACCCAATTCGGGATATGTTCAATCGATCGATTCATGGTATTTTGTTTTCTAAAAAAGTAGCTGAGGAATTAACGCCAAGATTGGTAAAGCTCTCTAAATTAGACGGAATGGACTACTTTCTGGAAATTACTTCTTTATTATATGATCTGGCCAATTCCAGAAATCAGCGTTTGCTTTCTACTTATACGGTAGATTATGATACGTTTGACGACTATGATAAAATGAAACTGGTTTATGAATATGTGCAGAAACATTTTGCAGAAAAGATCACTTTAGAAGATGTTGCCAATGTTGCCAGCATGTCTATTATTTCCTTTAACAGATTTATTAAAAAACGTACTGGGAAAACTTTTGTCAATTATATTAATGATATCAGAATTGGATATGCGGCACGCTGGCTGGTTGAAAAAGACATGAGCGTTTCTGAAGTTGCTTTTAAATCCGGCTTTAATAATATTGCAAACTTCAATCGTAGCTTTAAGGCTATTAAAAATTGTACTCCAAGTCAATATAGAGAGGATTTTTCTGGATTAAAGCGAATTTTGTAGTGATACTTTTTTTGCACAAACAAATATTATTTTTAACGAAATCGATTGCTTTTTGACTGATTCGCTAATTTTAATTTATAAAATTTCATAATCTGGGTATATGAAATTACGAATAATGTAATTTTTAATAGTTTTTATTTTCATATATGTTTTTTTAAGATGATATAGTAAAAATATTATCATTAAATGATATAATACTATCGATTTAATGTTTACTTCTGTTATAGATTTGTTAAATAATTTAGAAAATAAATGACACCCTTTTTTATTACTGAATTAGACACAATTTAAACTAACCAAACATTTATTATGAAAAAACTAATGACTAACTTCATTCATTGGAACGCTAACCACAGATCTGTTCCTTTGATTTTATTTTTGTTACTGACGAGTAATTTTATAGCAGCTCAGGTAAAAATATCAGGAACAGTATCTGATGAAAAGGGGCTGTCGATTCCCGGAGCTAATATTTCGGTTGCAGGATCAAAAACAACGGCTTCTACAGATTTTGACGGAAAATATACAATTGACGCTCCGGCAAATGCCACTTTATTATTTTCTTTTATTGGTTTTAATACACAAAAAATAGCTGTAGATGGAAAAACTACTATTAATGTAGTCTTGAGATCCAGTGCTGAAGATTTGAAAGATGTTGTTGTAATTGGTTACGGAACTCAAAAACGTAAAGACATCAACAGTGCGATTTCAAGTATCAGCTCTAAAGATATCGAGAATTTAAAAGTAGTATCTTTTGATCAGATGATGCAGGGTAAAGCGGCTGGTGTGGTTGTAAACAGTAACTCTGGTGAGCCGGGAAGTAATGTTTCGGTAAGAATTAGAGGGGTTTCATCTTTGACAGGAACAAACGAACCTTTGTATGTAATTGATGGTGTGCCAATTTCAGGTGATGCGAGAAACTCATCTACTTCCGGAAGAAATGCGCAGGGAAATACAAATTTCTCCAACAATGGTAATATTACAGTAAGTCCGCTGGCACTTATTAATCCTAATGATATTGAGTCTATTGATATTTTGAAAGATGCTTCTGCAACTGCTATTTATGGTTCAAGAGGAGCAAACGGAGTTATCATCGTAACGACAAAATCAGGTAAAAAAGGAACAGGAAAATTGTCTTTTGAAAATTCTTATTCGATAAGTAATCTTCCAAAGAAATTGCATTCAATGAACTTGCAGCAATATGCAACGCATCAAAATGCTTTAGGAGATGTTTATGACCCAAGCGGTAAACGTCCGGAATTTGCACATCCTGAACTTTTGGGTACAGGAACAGATTGGCAGGATGCGATTTATGAAACTGGAATTATGACTTCAAACCAATTGTCTTTTTCAGGAGGTAAAGAAGGAATTAACTATTACATTTCAGGAGGGGTTTTAAATCAGGAAGGTATTGTTATCGAATCTGGTTTTAAAAGATATAATTTTAGATCAAATGTTGATGCAAAGGTGAATAAATTCATCAAAGTAGGTGTGAACGTAAGTGGCGCAATTACAGATGAAAAACTGACTTTGAACGGACAATTTAATGGGGTTGTCGCCACTTCATTATTAGCGACTCCGGATGTTGCCGTTAGAGAATTATCGGGCGCTTTTGCCGGCCCTCCGGCTGGTGGCGCAACATCATTTGTAAACCCGGTTGCTACTTCTTTATTAGGTTCTAATACTTTGGTTAGAAAAAACTACGCAGGAAATTTTTATACTCAAATTGATTTGTTTAAAGGTTTAGAATATCGTTTTGAGGCCGGTGGTTATATCTATGATAATTTGGGACAACGATTTGATCCAATGTATTCTTTAGGAAATGCCGCAAAAAGCTATGCTAATTTATATTACAATCCTTCGACAGGTAATTCATGGAACTTAAAAAACATGCTTACGTATAGAAATTCAATTGGTAAACACAATTTTACAGTTTTGGCAGTTCAAGAGGCTAACAGATCGCACTGGGAAGGATATTCAATAACAGGTTATGGTTATAAGGATAATAATGATAAATCGCTTGCTGCTTCAGATTTGTCTAAAGCGGTGACGAGCGGCGTATATTCAGGAACTCAGACTTTGGCTTCTTATTTAGGAAGGGTTGTTTATGACTATGCTGATAAATATAGTGTTTCGGCTGCGGTTAGAGCTGACGGATCTTCAAAATTTTTCGTAGGAAATAAATGGGGGGTTTTTAGTTCGGCTACAGGTTCTTGGAAACTTTCAAACGAAGCTTTTATGGAAAGCACTAAAAAGTATGTGGATAATATTAAAATACGATTGGGTTGGGGACAAACAGGAAACAATCAAATTGGAAATAATTTATATGATTCTAATCTGCATTTGGTTAATAGTACAATGGGAACTTCTTATTTACCATCAAACACTGCAAATAAAGATTTGAAATGGGAAACTCAGGAGCAAACTAACTTAGGTTTAGATTTTACAATGTTTGATTCTAAACTTTCTGCTACTGTAGATGTTTATAAAAAAGTCAATAAAAACTTCTTGTATCAGGTGCCTTTGCCAAACTTCCTTTCCGGAGGCGGGGATTATGAAGGTGGTGTAAATCCTCCTTATTTTAATCTTGGAAGTATGGAGAATAAAGGTTTGGAAATTACGCTTAGTTATACCAATCAATTTACAAAGGATTTTTCATGGAATGCCAGTGCCAACTTTACTAAATATGTAAATGAGGTGACTAATATGGCGGGATTAAATATTGTAAAAACAATGGGAACGCTTGCTTACAATACGGTAACGGTTTCCAGAACGCAGGAAGGTTTGCCAATTGGTTCATTTATTGGATATGAGGCAAATGGTATTTACAGAACAGATGCAGATTTGTTGACGTATGGTCATGAAACGGCTCCGGGAACAAGAGTAATTCTAAAAAACGGAACAAATTCATTATTGCCTGAGTTTCAAAAAGGAGACGTAATTTACAAAGATCAAAATAATGACGGTATTATTGATACCAAAGATTTAGTGACAATTGGAAATCCAAACCCGAAATTTACTTACGGATTTACGAATAATTTCAAATACAAAAATGTTGATTTGTCTATTTTTCTTCAGGGAACATCAGGTAATAAATTGATGAATTTAACGCGTATGTCAGGTACTTTAAATAGCAATTTGGGAACCAATTATTTAACAGATGCGGCTGATTTTTATACAGCTTCAAATACAGATGCTTCTTTGCCAAGACCATCTGCTTATAATGACATCAACAATGCAGTTTCAACACGTGTTATCGAAGACGGATCTTATTTAAGAATTCAGAACGTTACGATTGGATATTCTCTTCCTTCTGATATGATTTCGAAACTACAATTAACAAGATTGAGGATTTATGCTTCAGGACAAAATCTGTACACTTTTACAAAGTACAAAGGATACGATCCCGAAGTAGGTTCTTATAACCAGGATGCTTTATTGTCTGGTGTTGATAACGGCCGTTATCCGGTACCTAGACAGATAACTTTTGGTTTTAATGTTGAATTTTAATACGTATTAAATATGAAAAATATAATAAAAAGAAGCAGCGCTGTATTAATGACTTTTGTGTTATTGGCATCGTCGTCATGTTCTCAGGATTTTTTGGATGTACCTGCAGAGGGAGCACCAACGATAGGTAATTATTACGACTCAGATACCAAACTTGATAATGCAAGTAACGGATTGTACGGTATTGTATGGTTTAATATGAACAAGGAAGGATTTTATGGAATTACAGATGTAATTTCAGGAAATATGTATGCCGGCCCTTATAATGAGTTTGGAAAATTCACAGATTTAAGTTTTACAAATTCGCAGTCTTTTATTGGCGATTCCTGGAGATCCTGTTTTGGAGCAGTTGCAAATTGTAATTCCTTTATTAATACTTTGCCGCAAAGTGTTGGTCCGGATGTTAGTCCGGCGGCGCTTAATAATGCGCTTGGAGAAATGCATTTTATCAGGGCTTTTTCTTATTTCTTTTTGGTAAGATTATGGGGAAATGTACCAATTATCGAAAACAATGCTGATTATTCTAAGAATTTTGTGATTCCGAGTAATCCTGTTGAAGACGTTTATAAGTTTATCGAAAACGATTTGAAATTCGCAATTGCCAATTGTAAATCTAAAAACAGAGGTTCTGATTATGCAGCAAATGCACACGTTTCCAGCGGATCTGCTAAAGCTCTTTTGGCAAAAGTTTATTTATATCAAAAGAAATATGATTTAGCAAGAGCAATGGCTCAGGAAGTAATTAATAGTGGAGAATTTAAATTGTTGGGAGGAGATGAATTGCCAACAAAATCTTTCGCTGATTTATTTCTGCAAAAAAATAATAATAATGAAGAGTCTATTTTTTCATGGCAATGGACAGGATCAGGAACTTATTTTGAAGGAAATTTTTCGAATACATTATTTGCTCCTGAAAACAGATTGGTTGAAACTACTTATTCTGGTCAGATAGCGCCATCTCAGGATTTAATTCATAATGTTTTTGAAAATGGAGATAAAAGAAGAAAAGAAACTTTTATGCTGCCTGGAGATTTTTATCCAAACTTAACTTATGCACAAACACTTGCAGTAGATTCTCCAAAAATATTAGGATATACATTTGAAGAAGCAAATCAAGCTCAAAACTCAGGTTCAGGTTTGAAAAAGTATGTAATCGGAAAAGAAAATTTACCAATAACAGGACCTTTCAACGCTCCGTTTAATGGAGAAAGCAGCATGAACAGTTATATGATGCGTTATGCAGAATTACTTTTAATACATGCAGAAGCCATATTGGGTTCACAAACAGGAAGTACTACAGATGCTGCAGCTCTTAAATCTTTTAATGCCGTTCGCAGAAGAGCCGGTTTAACAGAAAAAGCATCAATCTCTTTTGATGATATCTTCAAAGAAAGACGTGCAGAACTAGCCTGCGAAGGAGATTATTATTTTGATTTGGGACGTTTGCCATTTAGCAAAGCCAAAGCAATATTAGAAGCACAAAACAGAGGAGACAAAGACATAGAGAAACACATCACAATTTCTGCAACAAGTCTTTTATTGCCTTATCCTGCAGATGATTTAATTAAAAATCCAAAATTGACAGAAGTAGCACCCTATACTTTTAAATAATTTTTAAAAATAAAAATATGAAAAATATAAAAATTGTTTCGTTAACAGCATGTTTGACATGGATGTTATCTTTAATGCTTTTTACTTCATGCTCAAATGATGATGCAGATGCGGCTTACAGCGGAGGACCAGTTATAGAAGCCGTAATGCCGTCTGGTTATAATACTGACGGAAGTATGAAACCGTTAAATCCGGTGACATTAGTAGATCCTAAAAATTATTATGTAATTCACGGTAAAGGATTGCTTACTACTAAAAAAGTATACTTTAATGATTATGATACCTACTTCAGACCCACTTTTGTAACAGATACGGATATCATTATATTGGTAGATGAAAATACTCCTTTTGCCGATGCTTCAAATGAGTTGAAGGTAGTTACTGACAAGGGAACGGCTGTTTTTAGTTTAACAGTTGCGCCTCCTGTACCTACTTTTAGCGGATTTAATTTCATAAATGCAGTTGAAGGTGATGAGGTAACTATTAAAGGGAAATATTTCTTAGATCCGGTTGTTACATTGGCAGAAACAGCAACTGAGCCAGAAGTTCCGGTAACAATTATATCTTCGACTTTAGAACAAATTGTTGTAAAAATTCCGGCAAATGCAAATCACAGAAATCTTGCAGTAACCAATATTTCAGGAACGGCAGTTTCTAAAGAAGCTATCGGAACGGCATTGTATGATGATGTATTATATGGTATGCAATGGGGCGGGCCTTGGGCTGGAAAAGGTGTGAATTTTGATTATGACGGCGATTCTTACCAAGGTGAAAAATCATGGAGATGGGAATTTGGTCAATGGGACGGAGGAAACTGGGGTTTCAATGTTGATATGACGCCTTACAAAGCAATGAGAATTGCTGTTAAAGGTTCAAAAAATGGTCAGGTTAATTTCAGCGTAAACGGAGGTCCGAACTATATTCTTCCGGTGACAACTTCATGGGTTTATATAGAAATTCCTTTAAGTACTTTAGGAAATCCGTCCATTATAACGATGCTGACATTTCAGGAATCAAATAACGATGGAGGAAATATTGTTTTATTTGATGATATCGGATTTGTATTAAAATAGTAAGTATTTTGTTTTGAGTTTTGTTTTAGATATTCCCTAATTGAAAAATTAGGGAATATCTTTTTACACCATATTTTAAATTAAATTATAATGAAGAAAATAATTTTAGTTTTGGCTGTATGTGTTTCTGCTTTTGGCTTTAGCCAGGGAAATACACACACGCAAGTAGGAGGGAAATTTGAAGGACTTGCCATGACGCCGCCAATGGGGTGGAATTCCTGGAATACTTTTGGAACAGCAATCGATGAGAAATTAGTAAAAGAAACGGCAGATATTATGGTGTCGTCAGGAATGGCTGCTGCGGGTTACAATTATATAGTACTCGACGACGGATGGATGACAAAAGAAAGAGATATTAACGGAGATCTTATTCCGGATCCCGTAAAGTTTCCTAACGGAATGAAAGCCGTAATTGATTATGTACACAGTAAAGGTTTAAAATTTGGTTTGTACAATTGCGCAGGAACTCAAACTTGCGCCGGATATCCGGGAACAAGAGGTTATGAATATCAGGACGCCCGTTTTTATGCCAAACTGGGAATTGACTTTTTAAAATATGATTGGTGTAATACTAAAGGAATTACGGCACCAGAAGCTTATACAACAATGAGCAACGCACTAAAAACTGCCGGAAGACCCATTGTTTTCAGTCTTTGCGAATGGGGTGATAATCAGCCTTGGGAGTGGGGAAAACCAATTGGAAATCTTTGGAGAATTTCAGGAGATATTTATCCTTGTTTTGACTGCGAATTCAAACATCCGGAAAATTGGTCATCTTGGGGATTTATGAAAATTGCAGAAATGCGAAAAGATATTCGTAAATATTCAGGTCCGGATCATTGGAACGATTTTGATATGATGGAAGTAGGAAACGAAATGAATGATACCGAAGATAAATCGCATTTCTCGATGTGGTGTATGTTGGCATCACCTCTTATTGCCGGAAATGATTTCACAAAAATGTCAAAAGAAACTTTGGCAATTTTAACCAATAAGGAATTAATTGCTGTTGATCAGGATAAATTAGGAATTCAGGGTTTTAAATATTCAGCAGAAGACGGATTAGAAGTTTGGGTGAAACCTTTATCAGATGGAAATTGGGCGGTGACTTTCTTAAATAGAAGTGAAGTTGCAAAAAAAATCAATTTCGATTGGAAAAAACATATTATAAAAGATGCTGATTTTGGTTATGAAGCTGATTTCAGTAAAACGATTTATAGATTAAAAGACCTTTGGAAAAACAAAGAGGTGGGAAATACAAAGAAGAATTTTACTTCAGATCTTGCTCCTCACGATGTAATTACGCTTAGATTAATTCCGTAAAATCAATTAGTAATGAAATCAAAAACGAAATTTTTTACTCTTGTTTTATTAATGTTGGTTTCTGTTTCCTTTGCACAATTTGTAAAACAGCATGGACAGCTTCATGTCTCTGGAACTCAATTAATGGATAAAAGTAATAATCCTGTTGTTTTACGCGGTCTGAGTTTTGGCTGGCATAGTATGTGGCCCAGATTTTACAATGAAAAAGCAGTTAACTGGCTCAAAAAAGATTTTAAATGTACTGTAGTTCGCGCTGCAATGGGAGTCGAATTAGGAAAATGGTCTTATATAAAGGAGCCTCAGTTTTCAAAACAAAAGATTGAAGCGGTTATTAATGGAGCAATACAATCAGATATATATGTAATTATTGATTGGCACAGTCATAATATCAATCTAAAAGAAGCCAAAGAGTTTTTTGCAGAAATGTCGAAGAAATACGGAAAGCATCCCAATATAATTTATGAGGTTTTTAATGAACCGGATTATGAAACCTGGCCAGAGGTTAAGGTTTATGCCGAAGAAATAATTAAGGTTATAAGAGAAAATGATCCAGACAATATTATTTTGATTGGTTCGCCACATTGGGATCAGGATGTTAATCTGCCGGCAGAAGATCCTATAAAAGGATACACTAATTTAATGTATACGATGCATTTTTATGCGGCTACACATGGAAAAGAGTTAAGAGACAGAACTGATGAAGCCATAAAAAAGGGTTTACCTATTTTCATTTCAGAATCTGCAGGAATGGAAGCTTCCGGAGATGGACCGCTGAATTACAAAGCCTGGCAAGAATATATCGATTGGATGGAAGAGCGTAGATTAAGCTGGATCACATGGTCAATATCAGATAAAGAAGAAACTTGTTCCATATTAAAAAAATCAGCCAGCTCTGATGGAAAATGGAAAACACAAGATTTAAAAGAATCCGGAATTAAAGTTCGGGAGTATTTACGAAAGTACAATTCGAAGAAATAATATTTAATATTATCCTATAATTAAAACCTGTTCATTTTTTGAACAGGTTTTTTGTTTTATAAAAATGTTAGTGAATAGGTATACATCAATTATTTGATAATTAAATTTTGTAAGAATTTTTATTGATATAAAAAGAGGTGAATAAGTCGTTATAAGACGGTGTTGATTTTTAAAATTTGATTATAAAATTAAACTACCCCCTATTTTTTATGTGGTAGTTTGCCTTTTTTAAACTTTTTATAGACCATTTTTGGTTGTTTGTGTTCTATATTTTGTCGTTGACCCTTGTTTTTTGGTTGTTTTTGGTTAAAAACCGTTATTGAATTTTCAAAAATAAATCTTTATAAATGTCAAATAACGATTATTGTTAAAATAATTTTTGTAATCCATAATTCTTCATCTAAAACATCAAAAAAACATACATCGATTCTTTTACTCATACAAAAGTTAATAAATTCGCTAATGAAAATGAAGAGGTTTTAGAGGGAAATAAGAGGTTTTAGAAGTGACTTATAGTATTACATACATATATAAAAATTAACTAACCAGAATCAATTAATAACTAAAAACCAATTTAAAACATGAAAAAAGTTTTTCACATTTTAGCCGCGATGTTAACCAGCTCTGTTGCTTTTGCACAAGATGATACTGAAACGACAACATCACCTGCAACGACCTGGGGAGGATCTGCAGACGCGTATTATAAATATGATTTTTCAAAACAAATGAATGGATTAACGAGCTTTACCAACTCACAAGATTCATTCGAATTAGGAATGGCTTCCGTCGAGGCAGCACATTCATTTGGCAAAGCCTCTGTTTTTGTAGACTTAGGATTTGGTAAAAGAGCAGGAGAGTTTTCATATAATGAAACAACAGATAAAGATATTAATGCAAAATTTTTAATTAAACAATTGTATTTTACCTATCAGGTTACAGAGAAATTTAAATTCGTTGCCGGTAGTTTTGGTACTCATATAGGATATGAGGTATTAGATGCAGTAGATAATAAAAACTATAGTATGTCGTATGCATTCTCATACGGGCCGTTCTTTAACACTGGATTAAAAGCACAATATACCTCAGGTAAATTTACGGCTATGTTTGGTATAACAAATCCAACTGATTTTAAATCAGCGATGGATGCAGGGTCAAGCCAAAAAACATATATCGGACAATTAGGATATATTGGTGAAACAGGAAGTGTCTATCTGAACTTTACGTCAGGAAGTACTAATCCAACACCGGGAACTTTGGTAGTGCCATCAGATGAAAATAAAACGCAATTTGATTTAGTTGCATCAAAAACAATAAGTGATAGTTTCGGTCTTGGATTTAATGCAACGTATGCCAAATCAAAAAATGATTTTGACAGCACTTTAGACGGTGAGTGGTTTTCACTAGTAGGATATGCTAATTATTCATTCAAACCGGATTTGCTTTTGGCTTACAGAATTGAATATTTTGACGCTAAAGATGCTTTAAATCTTGGAACTCTAAATGGTTCTAGTGTATTTGCAAACACATTGTCGTTAAATTACAAAGTTGGAAAACTGACAATAATTCCTGAGGTAAGATACGATGCTGCATCAGAAGATATATTTTTAGACAAAGATGCTTTGCCAACAGGCGGATCATTCTACGCGCTACTTGCTACAACATACTCTTTCTAGAGATAAAGATTGATATTTTTTTTTTTTTTTGGAGCTGTCGAAACATATTAATGTTTTGGCAGCTTTTTTATTACTGCCTGTTTTTTTTGCAACAAATCAAATTACTAAAAGATTCCTAATGTTTTTCTGCCATGACCTAAGTGATAGCGAACAGGCGCAGTAATCCCACTAATTTCCACTATTTTTTCCTTCATCTATCTAAAATGTCACTTTTTAATTTGTGCTAATTAGTGTAATTTATGGTTGAAAAAAATCAACACAGAACAAGAAAAAATAATCTTTTTTAATCTAATCTGTGGCAAACTATTTTAATCGAATCATGGCAACTATTTATACAAAATAAAAAAAACGCGTTTCTAAACAATTAGAAACGCGTTTTGTATTTATTAGTTTTCTTCTTTTATTGAAGTTGTTTTTTGTAAATAGAATAAATCGTATCAATTGTTTTTCGATCTAAAACAGATGTAGTATCTGTTTGAATATAATGTAATTTGAAAGCCTGAATTGCCGCAGTAAGATTTTTGGTGTTATAACCAATAATACGCAAAGCCTGTTCTATTTTAAAATCCACGGGAGCTTCTTCTAAAATTTCATCTGGCCAGATTCCAAATCCTTTTTCTGCCAAAGTTTTCCACGGAAACAATCCACTTGGATCTTGTTTTCTTCCCGGAGCAATATCAGCGTGACCCAGAATATTCTGAGTCGGAATGTTGTAATCTTTTTTTAATTTAGTTAAAAGAGCTATCAAACTGCTAATTTGTGCTTCAGTAAAAGGCTTAAAGCCATTATTGTCTAATTCAATACCAATTGAGCTGGAATTTAAATCTGTGTTTTTTCCCCACGTTGATGCTCCGGCATGCCAGGCTCTTAAATAGTCATTAAGCATTTGAACTACTTTACCGTTTTCAGAAATCACGTAATGAGCACTTACCTGTGTTTTAGTTTTGATAAAAGTGTTTATGGTTTGCTGAATAGAATCCTGTGCAGTATGGTGAATAATGATAAAGCTCGGTTTTCTTAAATTAAAGTTTACCGTGCCAATCCATTCCGTATTTATTCCGTTAAGTAGGGCAGTAGATCCTGTTTTTGACAGCGTATCTTTTACAATACCTAATTGTTGCGCATAAGTAGTATCAATAACTACAGGGCTAACTGCGGGTATTGTTTGTGCTTCTTTACTTGTAATTTGATTTTCTAAATTTTTAAGCTGCTGATCGTAAACCTTTTCAGTGCTTTTATAAGGATTTGTAGAGCAAGAAGTAATAATAATTGCTAAAATCAGATAACAAAAATGTTTTTTTGCCATGTTTATTATTTTTAAGATATAGTTAAAACAATTATTATTCTGTTTTTATTGTCTCTGTTTCTTTTTTATCGTCTTTATCTTCTTTTGAATCTTTTTTCTTTTTAGATTTCGTTTTCTTTATTTCTTTGAAATCAGCCATAAAAGCGGTATATTTTTCAATCTGATCCGGATTTAAAAAAGCAGTTACTTTTTTTGTAGTAGCTTCTCTTAGCGCTTTCATTTGCTCGATTTTTTCATCCTGGCTGCTGCTTTCGTTTTTCAAAAGAACCCCTTGTTCCTTCATGCTGTCCGTAAAAACATTTGCAATTGCAATTGCTTGAAGTTCGTCAAGATTGACTACAGGTTTCATTTGTTCTACAATTTTGGCTGCAGTTTCTTCAGCTGGAATTTCTTTAGGTTTACTTGTATTTCCCTGAGGTCCTGCCATCATGCTTCTGTCCATTCCCATTCCGCCGCCTCTTCCGTAGCCGCCTCCGCCGTAACCATTATTATATCCGTTTCCGTACTGTGCAGAAACAGAATTGAAACATAATAAGGTAAAAACTAAAAGAAATAAAGATTGTATAGGTTTCATAAATGGTTCTTATATAAAAGTTAGCAAATGAATACTGTAAATTTAAGCAGGTTCTCCGTATAAATCAAATTCTGTTGCTTCAATTATCCTTATATTAACAAATTCACCTGTTTTTACGTAATGTTTTGATGCATCTATTAAAACTTCGTTATCAACATCCGGACTGTCAAATTCTGTTCTTCCCACAAAATGAGCACCTTCTTTTCTGTCAATAATACATTTAAATACTTTTCCAACTTTTTCCTGATTCAAATCCCATGAAATTTGCGATTGCAATTCCATGATTTCATTGGCTCTCGCTTGTTTTACATCATCTGGAACATCATCTTCAAGCAGATAAGCATGTGTATTTTCTTCATGAGAATAAGCAAAACATCCCATTCTGTCAAATTTCATTTCCTGAACAAAATCTTTCAAAATTTCAAAATCTTCCTGAGTTTCTCCTGGATAACCAACAATTAAAGTAGTTCTAATTGCCATTCCCGGAACCGCAGCACGGAAATCTTTCAATAATTGAGTTGTTTTTGCCTGAGTTGTTCCGCGACGCATTGATTTCAAAATCGAATCAGAAATATGCTGCAACGGAATATCAATATAGTTACAGATTTTCGGTTCGCGCTTCATTACTTCCAAAACATCCATAGGGAAACCGCTAGGGAAGGCGTAGTGCAAACGAATCCACTCAATTCCTTCAACTTTTACCAAAGCTTCTAAAAGTTCTGCAAGATTTCTCTTTTTATAAATGTCAAGACCATAATAAGTTAAATCCTGAGCAATTAAGATCAATTCTTTTACGCCGTTTTTTGCTAAACCTTCTGCTTCTTTAACCAGTTTTTCAATAGTTTGAGAAACGTGTTTTCCACGCATTAACGGAATCGCACAAAAACTGCAAGGTCTGTCGCAGCCTTCGGCAATTTTTAAATAAGCGTAGTTTTTTGGAGTTGTAGTTAAACGTTCTCCTAATAATTCGTGTTTATAATCGGCTCCTAAAGCTTTCAATAGTTGAGGTAATTCTGTTGTGCCAAAATATTGATCTACATTCGGAATTTCTTTTTCTAAATCAGGTCTGTAACGTTCAGACAAACATCCGGTTACAAAAACTTTATCAACTAAACCTTTGTCTTTTTTATCAGCATATTCCAAAATCATATTTACCGATTCTGCTTTTGCATTATCAATAAATCCGCAAGTGTTAATTACAATTATGTTTCCTTCTTCGGCTGCAGGCGCTTCATGTTGTACTTCTTTTCCATTCGCACGAAGCTGTCCCATAAGCACTTCGCTGTCATAAACATTCTTTGAACACCCAAGAGTGATTACGTTAATTTTGTTCTTTTTTAAAGACTTGGTTCTCATACTTTTATAAATTGGAGTGCAAAATTACACTTTTTTATTCAAACACCAGTTGTTTCGGTTTGTTTTACGTGTTTTTTATGAAGCTAATCCTGCTGTCCGCTATATCTTTTGTGGTGAACCCCACCACAAAAGGATGCCGCTTCCATCAGGGCTAAAAAAAATCCGCCAAGTAAAAAACCTGACGGAAATTTCCATTCATCTATTTATTCTTAATTACAATTCAAATATTGCAGTCAAAGAAACATTATTAAGTTTCGATGTAATATTGGCTCCATCAGTAAATCCTGTAGCAAAAAATCCCTGATTCGTTTTTCTCTGTGCATAAGAGTAGGCTAAATCTAATTTGGTTGCTCCAAAATTATATCCCAAACCACCAGAGTAACTGTTTAAATCTCCAATTGTTGTTTTGTCTTTATAAGGACTTCCTTCATAACGATATCCACCTCTTAAGCTTAATCTTTTTATTTTGAATTCAGCACCAACTCTTAATTCACCATTATTGGTTAGTTGATCACTAATGTCATTGTTTAATCCTCTAAATCCTGTGTCATTTGTAGGTTTAAATTTTGTGTTTCCATAGTCTTTTATAGCATAATCAACACTAATTAAGCCTGATTTCCCAAATACATAAGCGCCGCTAAAAGTAAATTTTCCTGGAGTTTGTAAAGTATATGGTTCGTAAACATTAATAATATTTGGATTTACATCCGCATAATTTTCTGGTCCATTAACTGCTTGTGTTGTTGTGTAAAGACTTTGAGAAATTTCATCGTATAATTCATACCAGGTATTTGATTCGTACGCTAATCCAAGACGAAATGATTCGGTTACTTTAGCAATGGCACCAAGTTGAAATGAAAATCCATTTCCATACGTGTATAATTCATTGTTGAATCGTAAATTAGATATAGTTTCACTTGTTTGTAATGGATTGCTTTCGTAGAAACTACTTGATCTTCTATAATCTGTAATGTGAACATTTAAATTAGCACCAAAATAAATTCTATCCTTATATGATGTCGCGATATTAAAACTTAATTTACTGTTATATCCTCTCTCATATATTTCATTTTGCTGATAATTTGCAACTTGAGGCATGTTAGTGGTATATTGTGTATTATTGTCGTTGTCTGCAAGAGGATTAATTACGAAGCCATAATAACCAAAATAAGCTTGCTGTTCTCCATAAAGTTGATCTCCGTAAGGTACGCCTTTAATGTCTCCCAATGATATTCCATTAGCATAAGCTAAAAAATATTGATCAATAGAATGGGTTGGATTTGTATTTGTTCCTGCTGAAAAAGTATTATTGTCGAAATTTTTTGTGTTTTCATAAGAAGCTCCAATAACAATTTTATTCCAGCCATTAGGATTTGTGTTATTAAAAACAAAAACACCACCAGCCTGATTTAGTATAAAAGAATTGTCTTTGTCACTGGTTTGAGTTCCAAAATAATCAGAATTGTTTTTAGTGTTTACATTACTTAAAGTTACCGCTACCTGATTGTTTAGAAATATAGCAGATCCTGCAGGGTTTACAGAAAGAGAGGATAAATCTCCACCTACGGCTCCAAAGGCTCCGCTCATAGCTCTAAATCTGGCAGTTCCAGTCAAATTGTCCTGAGCATAACGTACAGCATCTGAAACTTCTTGCGAATGTGAGACGCTAATAGTTAGTCCTGATATAATTAGGAAGAATATTTTTTTCATTTGATTTAGGTGTTAAATGATTTTATAGATTGAAACAGTAGAGGAATTATCTTCTTCCTCCACCGCCACCGCCGTAAGATCTTCCACCGCCGCCACCGCCGCCAGATGATCTCATGCTTCCGCCGCCGCCACTGTTATAAGAACGGGAAGAGCCTGAACTTGGTGATGAATAACTTCTTGAAGAGTTATTACTACCATTGTTGTAGCTTCTGGTAGTAGTATTGCTTGAACTTCTGTTTGAATAATCGTAGCCACTGCTTCTGTTAGAGTTAGAATAGTTTCTGTTTGTAAAAGTAGGACTTGTTGTTCTGCCATTTACAGCACTTCTTCGGTAATCAGAATATCCGTTACTTCTGTTAGTGTAATTTCTGTTTGTGGTATAGTTTCCTCTATTGGTATAGCTTCTGTTTGTGTAACTTCTATTTGAGTAGTCTCTGCTGCTATATCCTCTATTTGTGTAATTTCTGTTGTATGCGTAGTTTCTTCCGCCATAATAAGCGGCAGAACCTCTTCTTCCATAGTTGTAAGCGTAGTTATTGTAACGGTATCCGTAACCGCCTCCCCAATAATATCCAGGGTAACCCCATCCAGGACCCCAGTAACCAGGATAACCCCATGCATATCCAGGATATCCCCAGTAGCCGCCATAACCATAACCCCATCCATAATAAGGATAACCCCATCCTAAACCAAAACCTATTGACCAGGTTGGATCAGAATAAACGTTTACGGCTACATCTGTATTTGCACTTCCCCAAGCTGGATAAGCGGTAGAAGTTGCAGTTTGCGTACTGTCATTTTCAGCATAATTTCCATAAGAATCTACATCTGTAAAAATTTCAGTAGGCTGATTATCATCTTGTAATGATTTAAAGTATTCCTTATATTGATTGTTAGTACCTGTGGTATTTGTTTGAGCATACGTTCTTGAAGAACCACCATATACTCCGTCATTATCACTGTAAGAAGTATTTTGGTAAGAACCACACGATGCTGCTAGAAAACTCAGTAATCCAATTAAGTAGAAATGAGCTGAATTTTGGCGAAGAGAAATAGAAGTTTTCATATCTGTGGTGTTTTTTATTGTTGCACATTACAAAAATAGTTAGTTTTGTCAAACTATTTAGTTAAAATTATTAAAACAAAATTTGTGCCAAACTATTCAATATGAGTAAGAACCTCACTACAAGATCAGAAGATTATTCGAAATGGTATAACGAGCTGGTTGTTAAGGCAGATTTAGCCGAAAATTCAGGAGTTAGAGGCTGTATGGTTATCAAACCATACGGATATGCTATTTGGGAAAAAATGCAGGCTGAGTTAGACAGAATGTTTAAAGAGACAGGACATCAAAACGCATACTTTCCTTTATTCGTGCCTAAAAGCATGTTTGAGGCTGAAGAAAAAAATGCAGAAGGATTTGCAAAAGAGTGTGCTATTGTAACACATTATAGATTAAAAAACGATCCGGACAAACCCGGAAAATTAATGGTTGATCCAAATGCTAAACTTGAAGAAGAACTGATCGTTCGTCCTACGAGTGAGGCAATTATTTGGTCTACTTATAAAGGTTGGGTGCAGTCTTACAGAGATTTGCCTCTTTTAATTAATCAGTGGGCAAATGTGGTTCGCTGGGAAATGCGTACGCGTTTGTTTTTGAGAACTGCCGAGTTTTTATGGCAGGAAGGGCACACGGCGCATGCCACAAAAGCAGAAGCATTGGAAGAGTCTGAAAAGATGATGAATGTTTATGCTGATTTTGTAGAAAACTTTATGGCAATTCCGGTTGTTAAAGGGATAAAAACCGAAACTGAGCGTTTTGCAGGAGCTGACGAAACTTATTGTATTGAAGCTTTAATGCAGGATGGAAAGGCATTGCAGGCTGGTACATCTCACTTTTTAGGACAGAATTTTGCAAAAGCATTTGATGTGAAATTTGCTAACGCCGAAGGAAAACAAGAACACGTATGGGGAACTTCTTGGGGAGTTTCTACCCGTTTAATGGGAGCTTTGGTAATGACGCATTCTGATGATCAGGGATTGGTTTTGCCTCCAAATTTAGCGCCAATACAAGTTGTTATTGTACCTATTCATAAAACAGATGAGCAATTAGCGGAAATCACGACTTCTGTTAATGAGCTAGTGGCTAAATTGCGAAAACTGAAAATCTCGGTTAAATATGATGACAGAACAACTCAAAAACCAGGATTCAAATTTGCTGAATGGGAATTAAAAGGAGTTCCGGTTAGAATTGCTGTTGGGCCAAAAGATCTTGAAAATGGAACTTTTGAAGTTGCAAGACGTGATACTTTGACAAAAGAAGTAGTTCCTGCTGATGGAATTGTAAATTATATAAATGACCTTTTAGAACAGATTCAAAGTGATTTATTCAACAAAGCATTAGACTATCGTAATACGCATATTACGGAAGTAAATAGTTTTGAGGAGTTTAAAGAAGTTTTAGATGGTAAAGCAGGTTTTGTATCGGCTCATTGGGATGGTACGGCTGCCACAGAAGAAAAGATAAAAGACCTGACAAAGGCGACGATTCGTTGTATACCTTTAGATAGTATAGACGAGGCGGGAACCTGTGTGTTTACTGGGAATCCTTCTTCAAAAAGAGTGCTTTTTGCAAAGGCATATTAATTTTTTTTAATTTTTTTTGCATCGGGTATTGTACATCTTAAAAATAGTTGTATTTTTGCATCCGCATTAGAGAAACACGGTCCGTTCGTCTATCGGTTAGGACGCCAGGTTTTCATCCTGGTAAGGGGGGTTCGATTCCCCCACGGACTACTTTTTTTTCTGCGAATTAAGTTATTTAACTTGATGTAATGGTCCGTTCGTCTATCGGTTAGGACGCCAGGTTTTCATCCTGGTAAGGGGGGTTCGATTCCCCCACGGACTACAATTTCAATTTTATTTAAATTGAAGAAAACTTAGAAGAATATGGTCTGTTCGTCTAGGGGTTAGGACTCCAGGCTTTCGTCCTGGTAACAGGGGTTCGATTCCCTTACAGACTACTAAAATTAGTTGTGAATAAGTTTTATAAAATAAAAATTGGTGTCTCGGTTCTTATTTTATTAGTTAAAACCAAAGTGATTGTTTTGCAATTGTGGGAGGTTTTTCTTTTTTAACTAGTATCTATAATAATTATTACATCTAAAATTAAAACAAAATGGCAAATCATAAGTCAGCATTAAAAAGAATCAGAAGTAACGAAAAAAGAAGAGTTCTTAACAGATATCAACATAAAACTACTCGTAATGCTATTAAAGCATTAAGATTAGCTACTGATAAATCTGATGCTACTTCAAAATTATCAACTGTAATCTCTATGATTGATAAATTAGCTAAAAAGAACATCATTCATGATAATAAAGCTTCTAACTTGAAGTCTAAATTAACTAAACATGTTGCTAAATTGTAATTAATTACAATTTCCTAAAAATATAAAGTCCTCTTTTAGAGGACTTTTTTTTGTTTAAATGAATTTCTAAATTTCAGACATTTACATGACATTAAGTCTGTTTAAGCAGATTTTTTGCTAAGAATGGGGACTTGTAAAATATCAAAATATCTTATTTTTTGTCAGGTTGCGTTAGGGATAGGAGCGGTATCCTTTTGTGACAAGAAAAAACGTTTGGTTTGTGCCGAAATTTTCCGGAACAAAAGATTTAGCGGATAGCCCGACCCGAAGGGAAATGCCCTAATTATTCTATTAATAAAAAAGACTTTAAAGCTCTATCTTCTTTTTTAAATATTCAAGCATGGGTTTTGTAATAGGCTTCGATAGAAAATCTATAATTATGGGATATTTTTTTGCCTTGGCTAAATCGTGAGGGTCAATTGTAGAAGATAATACAATGACTTTTGCAGTATTGAATTCGGAATAATAGGAAGATGTAAAATGATCCAAAAATTCCCAACCGCCCATTACAGGCATATTTAAGTCTAAAAAAATTAGCTCTGGTTTTTTATTTACCTTGTTTTTACTGTTATTGTATTTTAAAGTATTGAAATGATGTAGTGCTTCTTCGCCATTGGGAGCTGTGATGATTTCTTTTGAAAAAGAAGATTTTGAAATCACTTTTTTGCATAACATCAATGTAATTGGGTCGTCGTCAATACATAAAATCTGCTCAAGCATAATAATTAATTTTTAAAAGTTATTGTAAAAGTAGTCCCTTTGTTAACTTCACTTTCGATACTAATAGTTCCTCCCATGGTTTCTACCTGCGATTTTACAAGATACAATCCTAATCCTTTGCTGTCAGGATAATTGTGAAATCTTTGGTACAATCCAAAAACTTTATCACGATTTCTTTCTAAATCAATTCCAATTCCGTTGTCTTTAAAGGTCAGGATTACCTGATGATCAATTTGTTCTGCAATAATAGAAATCTTGAGTTTCCTGTTCTCTGATTTGTATTTTATAGAATTGGTGAGTAAATTAAGTAAAATACTTTCAATATACGCTTTGTTTGTGTTTAATAATGGTACTCTGTCAAACTTCAGTTTTATTATTGGCTTGTGCAATTCGATTTGAAAAGATAATTGGCTAAAAACATTTTCGAATATTTCTTTTAATGACACTTCTTCTTTTTGCATAGAAGGATTGTCTTTAATAATGATAACTTTTACCAAATCATTGATGGTTTCATTTAGTAAATGCGTTGATTTACTGAATCCTGCCAGAATTTCTTTTAGTTCAGAATCTTCAATTGGAATGTCTTCGGTAAGGTTTAAAAGTCCAATTAAATTAGACAAAGGTGCGCGTAGATTGTGGGATGTAATGTATGAAAACTGCTTTAAGTCCTTATTGTTTTGGGTTAATTCCCTGATAAGATGTTCTTTTTCTGTTTCTAGCTTTTTCTCATCGGTAATGTCTCTTTGAATAGAAATCCAATGTGAAATTACGCCTTCGTTGTTGAAAATAGGAATCATGGAAAATCGAACCCAGTATTCTTCTTTTTGTTTGGTGTAGCTAATGGTTTCGATCAAACATTCTTCTTCATTTTTAATAGCTCGCAAAAGTTTTTTTAATTCATCAGAATCTGAATTAGGACCTTTATTAAAAATATTGGTTGATTTTCCGATAATTTCGTTTGAATGATAACCGGACATTTGCGAAAATGCCGGATTAACATAAACTATTTTAGGAATTTTCCCGTTAACAGAATTAGCTTCTGTAATTAATATAGAATCTTTTGATTGCGTGATTACGGTTTCGAGAAGTTTTAATCGCTGTTCTTCTTCTTTTTGTTTGGTGATATCCTGAATTGCACCGATCATTCTGATGGCTCTTCCGTTTTCATCTTTCAATAAAAAACCTCTGTCCAAAACATATTTATAAGTTCCGTCTGCGCATCTAAAACGATATTGATCCTGCCATTTTTCAGTTTTTTGCTCGATAAAAGAATATAATTTAATAGACATTCTGATGCTGTCTTCGGGATGAATTTTGTCAAACCACCATTTTGAGGTTTTTCCAACATCTTCTTGTTTATATCCAAAAACACTCTCAATTCCTTTATTCCAATTAATGCTGTCTTCCTGAATTTTCCAGTCCCAAATCGTGTCACTTGTTGCTTTTGCTACAATATCATATTTTTCGTTTGATTCTTTAATTTCTTCATTTGTTGTTTTAAATTTTTCGAAAATTGATTTGTTTTTGTTTTCGTTTTTCGAAAGTATGTATTTGAAAACAAGTCCGGTAATTAAGATGAAAAGAAAATCTTTTATGATGAAGAAATAAAATTCCTGTTTAGAAGAGATAAAACTAGCTAGTAATTTGTCGCAGATTACAGCTACAAATAACGAAATGATAACATATATTAGAGTAATTTGGAGAGTTTTACTTTTCATTACTCAAATATAGTTAAATTAACTATAATTAAACAATAAGAAAAGTTCATTTTACACTTAATTAATGCAGTTTTTAGTTAACTAATTACTTGTATATACGCAAACTATCTCAGAAACGTTTTTTATATCAAAATAAAGTGTACCTTTGCACCCATTAAAAATCACAGATGGAATCTATTAGAAACATTGCAATTATTGCCCACGTCGATCACGGTAAAACCACTTTGGTTGATAAAATTATGTATCACTGTCAATTATTTCGTGACAACGAAAACACAGGTGATTTAATTCTTGATAATAACGATTTAGAGCGTGAGAGAGGTATTACTATTACTTCGAAAAACGTATCAGTTCAATATAAAGGAACAAAAATCAATATTATTGACACTCCAGGCCACGCGGATTTTGGAGGTGAAGTAGAACGTGTATTAAACATGGCCGATGGTGTATGTTTGCTAGTGGATGCTTTTGAAGGTCCAATGCCACAAACTCGTTTTGTATTACAAAAAGCTATTGACTTAGGTCTTAAGCCATGTGTAGTTATCAATAAAGTTGATAAAGAAAACTGTACTCCTGAAGAAGTTCATGAAAAAGTTTTTGACTTAATGTTTGAATTAGGTGCTTCTGAAGAGCAATTGGATTTTCCAACTGTTTACGGTTCAGCTAAAAACAACTGGATGTCTGACGACTGGAAAAATCAAACAGACAATATTGAGCCTTTATTAGACATGGTAATTCAAAATGTACCAGCTCCTAAAGTATCTGAAGGAACTCCTCAAATGTTGATTACATCTTTAGATTTCTCTGCATTTACAGGTCGTATCGCTATTGGTCGTCTTGAAAGAGGAATATTAAATGAAGGTATGCCAATTTCTTTGGTAAAAAGAGACGGTAAAGTAATAAAATCACGTATTAAGGAATTACACACTTTTGAAGGTTTAGGCCGTAAAAAAGTACCACAGGTAATTGCCGGTGATATTTGTGCGATTATTGGAGTAGAAGGTTTTGAAATTGGTGATACTATTGCTGATGCTGAAAATCCTGAAGCTTTACAAACAATCGCTATTGATGAGCCTACAATGAGTATGTTATTTACAATTAACGACTCACCTTTCTTTGGTAAAGAAGGTAAATTTGTAACTTCTCGTCATATTAGAGAAAGATTGACAAAAGAATTAGAGAAAAACTTAGCTATGAAGTTAGGTGAAACTGATTCTGCTGATAAATTCATGGTTTTTGGCCGTGGAGTACTTCACTTGTCTGTTCTTATTGAAACAATGAGAAGAGAAGGTTACGAATTACAAATTGGTCAGCCACAAGTTATCATCAAAGAAATTGATGGTAAAAAATGTGAGCCAATTGAGGAATTGACAATCGATTTACCGGAAAACCTTTCAGGTAGAGCAGTTGAATTCGTTACAATGCGTAAAGGAGAAATGCTTTCTATGGAAACTAAAGGGGAGCGTATGATTGTGAAATTTAATATTCCATCACGTGGAATTATTGGATTACGTAACCAATTGCTTACTGCAACAGCTGGTGAGGCTATTATGGCGCACCGTTTTATTGGATATGAGCCTTACAAAGGAGAAATTGCCGGACGTAACAAAGGTTCATTGATTTCTATGGAAAAAGGAAAAGCTATTCCTTACTCTATCGATAAATTGCAAGATCGTGGTAAGTTTTTTGTTGAACCAAATGCTGAGATCTACGAAGGTCAGGTAATTGGAGAAAACTCTCGTGCTGATGATATGTGTGTGAACGTAACTAAAGAGAAAAAACAATCTAACGTTCGTTCTTCTGGAAATGATGAAAAAGCTAGAATTATTCCACCAATTATTTTCTCTCTTGAAGAAGCTTTAGAGTACATTCAAAAAGATGAATATGTAGAGGTTACACCAAAATCTATTCGTTTGAGAAAAATCTATTTGACAGAAACTGATAGAAAAAGATATAAAATCTAATACGTTTTAAATTTCAATATAAAAAATCCCAAATTCCAATTTTACGGAGTTTGGGATTTTTTTTGTTATAAAGTGAAGTATTGGAATTTGGAATTTCCAGATTGGAATTTCCTATCTTTTATCTTTTTAAACTAAAATGACCTTTTACTATCTTACCATCAACAAAAGTCAGAGTAAACCAATAATCGTCAGATGGTAATTGCTGCCCGTTGAATATTCCGTTCCAACCGCTGCTATTTTGATTCATTTGTTTGAGTAATTTACCATAACGATCAAAAATGAAAAGTGTATAATCAGGAAGCTGGTCTAAATTCTGAATAACCCATGAATCATTATATCCATCTCCATTTGGAGTAAAAAACCTTGGATAATCTAAAACATAAATGATATAAGTGTTTGATAATCCGCAGCCATTTTTGTCTCTGATAATAGCATAATAAGTTCCCGGAGAGACATTTGTAAACAATGGCTGATCCTGAAAAACAGTTTGATTTAGTGAAAATTCATAATTTCCAACTCCTGTATATTCTAGTAAAACAGAATTTTCATTGGCGGAAAAGTCTTTTATAATCGCTCCGGTTATAGTTGCGACTTCTGATAGAATTACTTTGAATTTTTTCGTTTTCTCACAGCCATTTACATCTTTAACAGTAACCGAATAATCTGCTGCTGTACTTACAGTTATAGAGTTTGTGGTGTTGCCGGTATTCCATAAATAGCTTGCGAAACTACTATCAACTGTTAGCTCCATTTGATCGCCTCTACACAAATAGAGAGTTTCATCTTCAAAATTAGGAGGATCAAAAGTATTTACAACAAGCGTAACAGGAGTTATAGCATAACAATCAGGACCGTTAACTATTCTTGCATAAATAGTTTGTGTAAAAGCTACAGTGTTCTTAAAGATATTAGGAACTGCATTTGTTTCTGTAACAGCATCAGCAGCATTTAAATAATACTGTACAGTTAATCCGTTTGGCAACCCAAAAAGAATTTGTGGAGTTGCCTCTTGTTGAAGATCAAATTGATAAAATCCATCTTGGTTATCATCGCCGTCGCAAGTTGCTACTGGGTTTTGATTTGAAATAGCTGCATTTGAAATCTGTAGTGTTACTTCGGCTATTTTGTAGCAGCCGTATTTATTTTCCAGCCTTGCAAAAACAATTTGGTTTGGAGATTTATTAGTGTATTTTTCCGGTGTTACTATTGGATTTGTTTTTGATTCGGCATTAATTAATGACTCGTAATATCCTTTATTTAGAATTTCGGCATTATTATTTTTTACAATATTATCTGCTTTAGTTAAATTGAATACAGAGATTCCATCTGCATTATCATCACATTGTATTAAAGTAGTATTTGAAATTAACATTTCCGAAGCAAAATCAATTTTAATTTTACCATTTAAAATACAAAGTGAAGGTGTCAGGGTTACTTGAACAGTGTAAGTTCCTGATTCAGTTGGAACATAAGAAGGCGTATTTGCACCGCTAATTAAAACTCCGTCTTTAAACCATTTATAGGAATATGCAGGCGATAATTTTGTATCTAATGTTAATTGCTCTCCATAACAAACAGGATTTCCGTCGGCTATAGTTCTGTCTGTTCCAAAATCAATTTTTGAAGAGAAACTGCCAGCTTCTAAGAATACAGCCGAATCATAATATCTATTTCTGTCATCTGCTATAACAAGTTTTATATGGTATTTTTTTCCTGCAATCACATTGGTTTGTGCATTCATTTCAATAGTTTGTCCTGCATAATTTATGGGACTCGAGAGATCATTTAATCCATTAAAATAGCTCTCGTTTATTGCTTCGCAACCATCATATTTATCGCCATTGGGAGCAATAGTAGGTTCAATTTTAGGATGGATATTTGTAGAAGAAACCGGTGTATTTGTGTTCGGAATGACGGCCAGATTTTTATAAGGGTCACTTGTTCCCGCTTCTTTAATTAAAAAAGCAAAACCATCAGAATATACACAAGGATAAAAAAATTGATATTCATTTGATGCAAAAACATAATTGAAACTTAAAAAATCAGTTAAAGGTACAAAATCAAATTCAAGTAGTGTGGAATTTAAAGAATTGATCCCTAAAACCTGATCTAAATCTGGGTCGCCTAACCAGTTAACATTCCCGTCTCCTACATCGCTTATGTAAGGACCAATTGCATTTTTACTTTTGGAAGTTGTTAAAACAACACCTTCAGAAAAAGGAAAACTAGTTGAAGCGGCGTTGAAATAGGCATAACTATTTTGACCCGGACTAAAAGGATCTCCTTTTCCTGAGGTATTAGTAACAGAAACACATGAACTATTTACTAAAATATTTTCAATAAGCTGCTGTGGTGTTTTTTGGTCATCAATACTTATAAACTGGGCATTTACCTTTGAAGATAAACCACATAGAAATATAATTAACAAAAAACTTTTAATATAATTCATAGTAACAAATATACTACAAATCTCTATTCTTTAATATTTTGTAAGAAAAATAAACAAACAAAAATGTCCAGATTAAAACTATAAAAACAGAAAGATAATGCACATCATAATCTTTTGTGTTTTCAATGCCAATTTGATTTCCTAATGCTTTTATTACCGATAATCTTGAGAATGGCTCAATGATTAAATTCGACATGGCTTCTAATGGGAAAAATTGTGTGATATAGTCTGCCTTATTACTATTTGGAAAAACCTGAAAAATCAAAAGACCTTTAAGTATACCTTCCAAAATACTCCAGACTAAAAGAAAACCTAAAGCAAAGGCAGATCGCTTTACAAAAATCCCTAAAAAGAGACAGAAAGAAAAGAATCCCATCAGCTTTACAAAAAAAGCGAGCAAATAATCCATATCCATAAAAACAACATCAAGTTCTGTATAAGATGAAAAGCTAAATCCTAAGATTAAACTCATCACAAAAACAAAAACTGTCGAACAGAGTGCAAAAAGAACTACCGTAAGAAACTTGGACAAAATGAATTCTTTTTTGCTTAAACCGTCAATTAAATTTTGTTTTAAAGTGCCATAACTATATTCATTTGCCATCATAGAAACGATTACGATCGCCAGAAAAAGTTTAAGCCAGGCAGCAATGTAAGTATTAAAATGCCAGATAAAAGGAAAGTTGAAAATTCCCATTTCGGCTACGTGAATTTTAACCACGCCAAAATCAAATTTTATCGACGCAATTAATGCAATGAAAGAAAGTAAAATAAAATAGGTTAAGGTAAGAACGCGACTCGCTTTGTTCTTCCAGATTTTTTGCAATTCTATAGATATAAGTCTGTTCATGGTTTAGTTGTTTTGAGGAGTGGCGGTTTTAGTTAATTCTAAAAATTGAGCTTCTAAACTATTTTTACGTTTTACTAAATGGCTCAAAGTAATATTTTTAGAAAATAAAAATGAATTTAATTCTGAAGCTGAAAAATCTGATTTTAAATAAGCAAGGATTTTGCCCTCTTCTTCCGTTAATCTTTCTATAGCGGGATGATCTGCCAGAATTAATTTTAAAGCAGCATTATCTTCAGACATAACTTCAAAGAAACCTTCATTTGCAGACATTCCGTCAACAGAACCAGAATATAAAATTTCACCTTTTCGTAAAACAATAACATGCGAACATACTTTTTCTACTTCGTCAAGTAAATGTGAAGCCAGTAAAATAGTAGTTCCCTGAGAGGCAATTTTTTTGATAATATCACGAATCTGATGAATTCCCTGCGGATCTAAACCATTCGTTGGCTCATCCAGAATTAAAATTTCAGGATCATTTAAAAGTGCCGAAGCAATGGCCAGACGCTGTTTCATTCCTAAAGAAAAAGTACTGAATTTGCTGTCTTTTCTTTCCGATAAACCTACTAAATCAAGCTTTTCATTTATCTTGGAATAATTGATGCTTTTAATTTTACAGACTAATTTCAGGTTTTCTTCAGCCGTCATATAAGGGTAAAAGTTGGGTCTTTCAATAATTGCTCCCACTTTTTTAAGCGCCTCATGTGTCTGAATTTTTCCGTCAAACCAGCGATAATCGCCTGATGTTTTGTTGACAACATTTAGCACAATTCCCAAAGTAGTAGATTTTCCGCTTCCATTAGGACCTAAGATGCCATAAACGCGGCCTTTTTGTATTTCAAAAGATACATTTTTCAACGCCTGAATGCGTCCGTATCGTTTGTAAAGATTTTCAATAGTAAGAATGGTTTCCAAATTATTTCGGTTTTAGTTTTAAGTATGACGATTCAACCTCTATATTGTTACGCTAAATTTTATTTAATGTAAATTTGTAATAAAGATATTCAAAATGAGCGAACCTTTAATGGTCTTAAAAAAACCATCTTATCCTTTAACGCAATCACTTTTAAATTATTTAGAACGATACGAGAGAATCTCCAAAGTATCTGTGTTCTATGATGATTTATTGCGATTTGCCGGTTCTGTAAATGTATACGATAAAAACGAAACCGATACTTTATGGATTAGGGTTTATTATAGCGAATTTGAAAGAAATGAAATTGACCTCAATTTAAAGAAAATCTATTCCCTTCTGCATTCTGATGGAAATAGCGAGATTATTCAGTTCCTAAATGTCGATGCCATTGATTATTGTACTTTCGGAAATTCAAAACCGTTTCGGGTAAAAGTCCGAAACATTCTCAATGACAATTACGTTCATTTTTATATCAAAAAAGCAGACGCTTCCAGAATTTACGGTTTAGAATTAGAAGACATTCTTTCGCCAGATAAAATCAACTTTCTGGTTTATAAAGATACTTTGATCGAAGAACATATTATCGGAATTCCTGGCGATGTTTTTATGGATACTTTATTGGATAATTGTACCGAAATGGAAAAATCGCAGATTGCAAAAGAATTTGTGAAGTTTAATGAACGGTGTATGATTCGTCTTTTAGGTGATATGCGGGCTTATAATTATGTAATTGTACCAATTCACGATTTTGATCAGGTAGTTTATAAAATCCGTCCAATTGACTTTGACCAGCAATGTTACGAGGGAAATTTTAAAGTATATCGTCCACAGTTTTTCAAGGAAAATTATCCAATGATAAAACTCATTAAGGACAAATTAGAAGAACGTTCCATCATTCAGTATAAAGACGAAGAAAGAGCAATTTTGGCAAAACGTATTCACTCAGCCGAAAACAGAATCAAAAAGTTATTGAATATCATGTGTCATGATACCATTTCGACAGAAGAACATCTCAATCAACTAAAAATGGAATTGTACCGTTATACTAATGACATGAAATTTAAAAATGCCAGATCAATGGGGCATATTATGTTCGCGGCGTTCGAGTTTATCACACGTAATTTTAAAAACACAAATTTAATTTAAAAGTTCTTCACCATATAAGTTATATAAGTTCATATAAACACAATTTCTTAAATTTACTTATGACTTATATGGTTTAAAAAAATATATACTATGAAAAAGTTTTTTTTACTTGGAATTTCAATTGCTTTATTGGCTTGTCAGCAACAATCAAATAATGATTTAAAGACGCTTTATTCACTTCCTAAAAAGTTAAAAGAAGTTTCAGGAATTGCTTATTTTCCTAAAAATAATTTGATTTATACGCTGGAAGACAGCGGAAATGCAAACAAAATCTACGCCATAAATGCTGATGGAAAATTAGATAAAACAATCACCATTACAAACGCAACAAATGTAGATTGGGAAGATATTACAAAAGATAAAAACGACAATATTTATATTGGAGATTTTGGAAACAACGACAACGAACGCAAAGATTTATGCATTTATAAAGTTGCCAAAAATGAACTGAATAAAGATTTGGCTGTAGCCGAATATAAAGTTTCATTCTCATATCCGGAACAAACAGAATTTCCTCCAAAGAAAAAAGAAATGTTTTATGATGTAGAAGGTTTTTTTGAATATGAAAATTACTTTTATCTTTTCACAAAAAATCGAAGCAAAAACTTTGACGGAACGGCTTTTATCTACAAAATCTTAAATGCGCCGGGAACTCAAAAAGCAATAAAAATAGGGGAATTTAAAACTTGTGATAATTACAATCATTGTGTGCTGACAAGTGCAACAATTAGTCCTGACGGAAAAAAAATAGTCGTTTTAAGCCATGATAAAATAGTTTTATTCCAGGATTTCAAAGGTGATTTATTCCACAAAGGAGCACAAACCGAAATAAAACTAAACCATTTTTCTCAAAAAGAAGCCATCGTTTTTAAAGACAACAACACTTTACTGATCGCCGACGAAAAAACAAACAAAGTAGGAGGGAACGTCTACGAATTCAAACTGAAATGATTTTAAGCTTCTAAGGTACTAAGTTTCTAAGATGCTAGGGTTTGAAATGCTAAGAAAAAGTTAGCCACGAATTCACGAATTTTTTATTACAAATAATTCGTGAATTCGTGGCTAAAAAACCTTTCTAACTTTGAGCCTTTGTACCCAAGAAAAAAACTTAGAACCTTAGCAACTCAGAATCTTAGTACCTTTTTAAAAGCTATATGCCGCTCCAAAAATAACTCTTCCTACTTCATCCGGAGATTTAAAATAAGAGATTCTTGCTGTTAAAACATTAATGGCATTGATCCAAAGTCCGCCACCGTAATCCTGGTGCCATTTTCTGGAGTTTTCTCCGTCAAGCCAAACTCTTCCGTAATCGAAACCACCCAGAATTCCGTAAGTCAGAGGCGCAATCGTTTTTTGAATTTTACCAATACTAAAACGTAAATCACTACTTTGAGAAAAATAAGAACTTCCTAAAAAGCGTTCGTTTCTATAACCTCTCAAATCAGTATCGCCGCCTAGAGAAGCACCATGATAAAAATCAAAATTATTATTTAAAACAGCTTTTCCTTTTAAAAGAGTCGCTAAAACTAACTTTCCGTTGTGATCAATTTTATGTGTAAAACCTAAAAGACTTTCAATAGTTGGAAAATTTTGTTTTGTTTCATTTAAATTAGTCAGCCATGTTGCCGAAATCATAAAAGCAACCCCTAAAGTAGGTTTTGCCGCAAAATCAGAATTTTTAAATATATATTTCGCTTTCAAACCTCCATAATTCTGACTTTCAAAAACATTTGGATTTACAATATTTGGCGTGTTAATATATCTGCCTTCAGTATCTTCAACAGTCATTCTCTGAAAAACTGGCTGTAAACTAAACTCACTTCCATAACGCCCAACATGTCTGATGGCAGCCGAAGCATTAAATTTTCTAATACGCACACGATTATAATCCATTCCAACCTGATCGTCATCATACGTAGTTTCATTTCCGTATCCAAAATAATTCATAGCAAAATTTGGCGTGGTATAAAGCGATTCAACATCAATAACCCATTTACCCAATAATCCCGGAAAATGTGCTACATAATTAAATTCTAATCCGCCGGTAGCAAAATAGTAAAATGCATTAATGACATGTCTTTGCGTGTACGGATTCTGCTTGAAATTATTCACCGTATAATTCAAATTAATACCCACTTTTACACCATCGTCAGGATTAAATCCAATGTTTGGAAGCCCTGAAATTACATTATATTTTGGTTTTTCGTAATTGTATAAATTTACATCATAATCATCTGTAAGCTGTGTTTGAGTTTTAGAATCCAGGTTATAAGTGTTTTCTTTTGATTTAAAATCGTAAACAATTACTTTTTTTCCATTCTCAATATTATAAGTATCATTGTTTTGACCGCCAATTAAACGAATTTTTATGTTCGATTTCTGATTTCCAACAACTTCAAAAACGTCAGCATCGTCTAAACCATAAATCCAAAGATTCTTCGTTTTTGCATCCGTCACAGTTTTGCTATAAATCAATTCATCGCCTTCTTTTTTAACTCGATAAACCTGAACCTCAATGCTTTTTCTTGCATTATGATTGATTACAAATTTGTCTTTTTTATCCGTTCCGGCAATCATTACTGTTTTAGACAGCACATCAGAATATTCCGAAGCATATTTTTGAAGGTCTTTTTTTCTGTTTTTTAGCTTACGCTTAATATCTTCAACCGTTCCATCCTGAACTTCTTTCGGCATATTTTTAAAAGCATTGTCAATCTCCGCATCCGATAAATTTTCCTGAATAAATTTCGCCTGTTCAATCCAGTCCTTTTCATCAGATGTTCTTAAAAAAGCCAAATCCATTGGATAAGGTTCTCTGCTTAACCATTTTACGTTATCAATTTTGTTTTTGAAAGTACGCATATGGCGAAGTGCCGGAATATTCATTAACAGCGAAAGCAAAGTTCCGTCGTATTTGGCAAAAGCCTGATCACGATCGCGCGGAATAGGTTTGTAAATAATCTTATCTCCTTTTTTATATTCTCCCCAACGCCATTGATCGCTGTGTCTGTCCCAGTCACCAATTAACATATCAAACAAACGTGCTTTCATATATTCTTTTTCATCAACCGAATATTTTTCATCTTTATGAAGATTGGCCATCATATCTTCGGTACTGATAATATTACTTGGGTTTCCGAAATTTTTTCCGTCAAGATGATTATCTGCAGGTCTTTCTTCAACCATATACAATTCATCTCCAAAATTCGAATTAAATTCTTTCAATCCATTTTGTTTCGGAATATAATATAGAACAGGATTGGTGTGCGAAATACCCAACTGATCTGCCATACTGCCAATTACAAACGGAGCATAAGGATGTGCAGTAGTATAAAAATCAAACAAAAAGTTCTCAGCATACGTATCTTCAAAATCATTTACAACATATTGATCTTTAAAAGCAACAGATTGTAAAAATGCAGTAGCACTTTTTTTCATACCGCGCATTACATATTCTCTTCCTTTTGGATCAGACATTCTTAAAGATACAGATTGATGTCCGCCGCCTTCGCGAATAGGTTTTAAACCACCCATTAAAGTATCTATTGTTGCAGTTCTGGCTTCAATTGGCAAGCTGTAATATTTTCTGTAATGCTGACCAAATAAAAATTTATGAAATAAACTTTTATCCGTCATTTTTGTCGAATAAATAGAGGTGTTAACAGTTGCAGGAAATTTATTTGAAGCACCCGCAGCCCAGTTAATTTCTTTGGCTTTTATAATCTCACGTTCAAAAAGTAATTTTTCCTTTTGATTTTCATTTCCAAAATAGGACACTTTTGCATCTCCGCTTTTAAATAAAGTCAGGGTTGCATAACCGTTTCCACCATACGAAAAATCATTTTCATTGATTGCCCTTGCAGCTTCAGATTTAGAACCCGCACCGCTTATAATCTGCTTGATATTTTCTTTATTAATATATTGAAGATTATGATCGTGCCCGGAAACTACAATTACATTTTTCTGCCCTTGCAAGAGCGTTTTAATTCTCTTTGCATAAATAGTATATTGTTTATTTTGAATATCCTGCGGACTTGCACCAGAGGTTTTTCTCAATAAATTTATCAGAGAACCGATAACCGGAAGCGGAATTTTTTTCTCTAAAGGAAATAATTGTTTTTCTAATGAAAACTGACCTCCGTGTGTTCCGTTGCTCAGTAAAGGATGATGAATGGCCAGAACAACTGTTTTTTCCTGATTTTTGTTTAGAAGATTTTCCAGTTGATCAAAGAAATCTTCTCTGGTTTTAATGTCGCAATTATCATTTATAGTAGGATGATTGTCCCAGTCTTCCAGAAACCATTCACTATCAACAGTAATTAATGTTGAAGTACTGTCAATTTTGACATCTTCGATCGGACAGCTTTTTCTTGGAAGAAATGATTTTTTATCGTTTAAATATTTCGTTACAAAATCAGCCTGAAGTTCAAGACCTTTAATGCCGCTGTACCAATCATGATTTCCCGGAATAAAAATGGTTTTTCCTTTAAAACCTTTCGTCAATTTTAATTGATTCGTCAGTTTTGTTTCTGCCAAAGCTTTTTCTGAAGCATTGTCATTACTAGGAAAACCTTTTGGGTAAATATTATCACCCAAAAATATCAAAGTCGATTTTTTGTTCGCTCTTTTTAATTTTTGATGTAATAATTCCAGAGTTTGCTGTGATTGCTCCTCATCGGCATTTCCTGCATCTCCCACTAAAAATAAGGTGTGGGAAATTTTTATCGTGTCTGTCGCGTTTTCCGTTTCGTTTACGCCGACATTTTTTCCGTATTGGGCTTTATGTGTAGCACACGAATACAGTAAAAATAATATAGAGATTACTAAAGAATAAGTTTTAATCTTAGTAATAAAATGGTTATCCAAAAACAATTTCATAATTTAGTGGTATATAAAAATATTCGCCATGAATCTAATAGAACAATCCGAAGATTTCGTCAGTAATTTACTCAAAGATAAACTTTCTAATTTATATTCTTATCATAATTTTAACCATACTTTAACCGTAGTTTCTGCGGTAAAAGAACTATGTAAGAAAGAAGATGTAAGTGGTGATGATAAAGAAGCGCTTTTGATAGCTGCCTGGTTTCACGACACCGGATATATTGAAGGTTATGAAAACCATGAAGAAGCAAGTGCAAAAATTGCTTCTGATTTTTTGAGAGAAAAAGGTAAATCTCAGGAGTTTATCGCAACTGTTTCACGTCTTATTCTTGCAACCGTAAAAGAATATGTACCAAAAACACATTTAGAAAAAATTATTAAAGATGCTGATTATGCGCATCTTATGGGAACAGAATATGTTACAACCTGCGAATTACTTCGTTTAGAATTAAAAAATACCGGAATTGCAGCGTTTTCTAATGCCGAATGGACAAAAGAAAACCTGAATTTTTTATTGAATAAACACCGCTTTTATACCGATTATGCTTTGAAAAAATGGCAGCCTCTAAAAGAAAAAAACCTGATTCTGGTGCAGAAAAAAATAGACAAACAAGAATTAAAAGCAGCAAAGTCGCTGGAAGATGAAATTAAAAAGAAAGAAAAAGTAGAAAAACCGGATCGCGGCGTTGATACTTTATTTCGCGTAACACTTGGAAATCACACTCGTTTAAGCGGGATTGCAGATAGTAAAGCCAATATTTTATTGTCTGTAAACGCGATTATTATTTCGATTGCACTTTCTTCTATAATTCCAAAATTGGATAGTCCGAAAAATGCACATTTGGTAATCCCGACATTTATCATGTTGATGTCCAGTGTGATTACTATTATTTTTGCTATTCTTTCAACCCGTCCAAAAGTAACTTCGGGAGTTTTTACCAGAGAAGATATTGAGAACAAAAAGATTAACTTATTGTTTTTTGGAAATTTCTACAAAATGCCTTTGGAAGAATATGACTGGGCAATGAACGAAATGATGAAAGACCGTGATTATCTTTATTCAAACATGATCAAGGATTTATATTACCTGGGGTTGGTTTTACAGCGAAAATATAATTTACTGCGAATAGCCTACAACTTTTTCATGTTTGGTTTGATAGTGACCGTAATAGCCTTTATAATTGCTTTTAAATCAATTTGATATTCCTGACTTATAAACATAGAAACATAATTTATAATTAAAATACTAAAGTTTTAAAAGTTATGTTTCTATGTATTTAAAATAAAAAAGCCCAACTAATTAGTTGAGCTCATCTAATAAATCCTGATACGTTATTTTTTTCGAAACCAGATTTTCTGTATTGTTAATCACTTTTACGCGAATGGCACGTAAACCTGAAACGCCTTGAAGATCTTCCACTTCAAATTGTTCAATAGACGGTTCCAGTATCTTTTTATGCTGTAAATATTTGATGTATTTCAAATATTCGGTTTCTTCATTGTTTTGAGAATATACAATCGTAATTTTTTCTTTCTCCGTAATTCTGTCTTTTGTTCCTTTTATATTGGCTTTATCGATACGTTTTTTCACCACTTCATATCTTGCATTATAAGTTCCGTCAACGTCAAAACGTTTTTCATCCATTCTAAAACGGATAGAAAGAGCTGAACTAAATACCAAAATCAAAGAAGTCACATCAAGTTCATAAGGTAAAGATTCCTTAAGCTGATGATGTTCTAACTCCATTTCGCATAAAGTTTGTAATTGCCACAAACGTAAATTGTGCAAATACATAATATCAAAAGGTTTCGTTGGCGAAATTGAAGCTCCAATATATAAATTGTGTTCAACACCATCCGTTTTAAAACGCTCGTAATAATGCGGATAAATCTGCTGCGCTTCAACTTGTTTTCTATCCAGAACAGAGGCTAATCTCTTGTTTATGATAGACATTGCATTATCAAACTTTTTTCTTTCCTGATAAAACATTCCTGTTTTTTCATCCAGACTTTCAAAATACAATTCTTCCAGTTTTTGATTTTTTGCCGTGTCTTTTGTGTTTTTTAGAATAGGATGAATTTCATCTTCTATATAACGCTGAATATGTTGTTCCGTATCTGCTTTAAGCGGATTTTCTAACTCCGCGCGCATAGATTCCAATTCGAATTTTCGTTGTTCAAGAAGTACCAGATTGCTGTTTGGTTTCTGATTTTCAAAAATTTCCAAAAGCGTACTTAACTGATTTTTTAAATCTCTTTTAACCGTTTCATTTCGATGTTCAGAAGAACCTTTAATATCAATTTGTCCATATAAAGGAAATACATTCTTAAAAACAATTTCTTTAAAAATATAATCTTTGGTATGATTCGTATTCTGAAAATAATTTTGAGATTCTTTTTTAAATTTCCAGTAAACACTTGGATGAATCGTAGTATATTCACGTTGAATAATCGCTTCAATCTGATGTTGCATATCCGTATTGTAGCGGTCGATTGTGTCAGTTAAATACGGTAAAACCAATTCAAGTTTTGTCGCATTGACACTATTTAAATCTCTTGGATTTTCAGAAACTAATTCCACAACTCCGAGTAAATGACCATCTTTTATAACAGGCGCAAAAACACAGCTCTGAATTCCTTGTCGTAATAAATGTTCGCCAAGTCTTTTATTTGGAGATTCTTCAATAAATTTCTTCACATTCGAAATCACAAAAGGCTCTTTTTTATCTAATAAATTCTCAAACGAACATCCAAAAAAAGCATTTTTACACTCGACTTCCTGTTCTTTTGAAAGCAGAAAACTCTGAAGCTGATTGTCGAATTTTACCGGTCTGATGAATTTTTCTTCCTCCGGATTATAGATAATAAAACCAACTTTTAAATGTGAAACCTTAAAAATGGACTTAAAAATGTTTTCTATAATATCATTTGATGCTACCGTTTTAGTATCAGGCTTAAGCAAATTACTTTTTAAATTTGAGATAGCACTTTCTGTAGTGGCATCAAATAAAGAAACAATTCCAAACCCTTTTAAAGTCCAGCTTCCCACAGGAAATTTAGATTTCCATAACTCAAGATCATTATAATTGTCAATTAATAAATCAATATCGTCTTGCGTTAAATGCACTGAACTTTCAGTTGGAATAATTTCCATGAAATCAGCATTGTATAAAATTCGATAATGTTTTTCCACACCTTCCTCATCCGGAATATCATAAAAAAACGGTTTATTAAAATCGATATGCTGTTTATAATAACTGCTCAAAATCAGGCAGCAATTGTTGATGTAAAACTGATGACTGTCAAAATCACGAATTTCCATATAAAATTCATCACCGGCATTGCGTAATATTTTCTTAAAGCGTTCCGTATAATTGAAAGATATATTTTGAAAAGGAATTGTGATGGCTTTTATTTCATTGTGAGTTAGTGCAGTAGGAAATAAATCAGCCGTTATGTTTTTGATTAAAGCCTCATGTGTTTTGATCAGACTATAATCGTGAATTCCGGTTCTGAATTCGGGAATTGATTCAACTTGTTTCAAAATCGCTTTGGCATAGTTCGATCGATAATCAACATTTGATAAAGCAATTTCTTCAAAAGATTGAATTAGTTTATGAAATGATATGATTGTGGTAAAAGGACTTTCGTTGTGTAGAAGGCTACCCATTTGATTTTAATTTAGGCTACAAAATTAAGCATAAATTAAGAATGTTTGACATTTTACGATTTCTTTCATTTATGATATTATAGAAAGAATCCCTTATAAACAGGAGGTTTCAAACGGCTATTTTAATTTTAACTAAACATTAACATTAATAATAACGGAACGATCGTTCCGTTATTATATCTTTGTACCATAATAATTGAATAATCAATAATTTAAAACAAATAAAAATGAAAAATTTAGAAAACAAAGTAGCTATAGTAACAGGTGGAAATAGCGGAATTGGTTATGCAGCAGCAGCTGAATTAACTGCAAAAGGTGCAAAAGTAATTATTACAGGAAGAAACAAAGAAGCTTTGGCAAAAGCCGAAAAAGAATTAAACGTAACCGGAATCGTTTCAGACCAATCAGATTTAAAATCAATTGACAGTTTGGTTGAACAGGTGAAAGCACAATTTGGAAAAGTAGACATCTTATTCTTAAATGCCGGAATCGCTTCATTTGCTCCCGTAGAATCTGCTTCAGAAGAACATTACGATAGCATCATGAATGTGAATGTAAAAGGAGTTTATTTTACAGTTCAAAAAGTATTACCCATATTGAATGATGGCGGATCTATTATTTTTAATACTTCAATCAACGCACATGTTGGTATGCCAAATTCAAGTGTTTATGCCTCAAGCAAAGCTGCGGTTTTATCTTTGAATAAAGTTTTTGCTACAGAATTAGCACCAAGAAAAATCAGAGTAAATGCCGTTTCTCCTGGTCCTGTTGAAACTCCGCTTTATGGAAAATTAGGTTTAGAAAAAGCAGAAGTAGATGGTTTTGGAGCAGTTTTAGGAGAGAAAATTTTATTGAAACGTTTCGGACAATCTTCAGAAATTGCAAAAACAGTTGGTTTCTTAGCTTCAGATGATGCTTCATTTATAACAGGAACTGAAATTGTTGTTGACGGCGGACTTACTGTAAACGCAGTAGTATAATTTTTTTCTCTAATTCAGGAACGATTGTTCCGTATTTTTGTATCTTTGTAAAATATTTCAATTTTAGAAATCATGGCTAGAACAAAAGAATTTAACGAAGATCAGGCTCTGGATAAAGCGATAGAAATTTTTTGGCACAAAGGCTATAACGGCACTTCGGCGCAGGATTTGGTAACGCATTTGGGTTTAAGCCGTTCGAGCTTGTATGATACTTTTGGAGACAAACAGAAGCTGTTTAGTAAGTCGTTGCAGTGTTATCAAAAACAATCTAAGGATCAGGTTATCAAGCTTTTAGAAGAATCTGAAAACGTAAAAGAAACATTGCATGATATTTTTAAACAGGCAGTTTTAGAAAGCCTGCAAGACCGACTTACGAAAGGCTGTTTTATGGTGAATTCTTCTGTAGAACTTGCCATGCATGATGAAGAGATTGCAAAAATCGTAAAAAGCAACAGCCAGACTATGGAAGAAGTTTTTACAAAAGCAGTCAAAAAAGGACAAGAAGCCGGACATATTTCCAAAGCCATTGAGGCGAAAGTCTTAGCTCGATTTATCTTTAATAATTATTCGGGAATTAGAGTTCTCGCCAGAACCGGAGAAAGAGACAAACAAGTCTACGATGATATTGTAAAAGCACTGTTTTCTATATTATAATTTAGAAAACAGCAAAAACAAAAAACGGCAATTACTGATGTAGTTGCCGTTTTTTGTTTAATAATGGAAAAATGAATTATCTGTTTTCGTCCAGTGATTTCATTTCGTCTATGATTGAAAGAATTTGCAGTTGTTCTTCCTCATCTAATTTTTCAGTGTATAAAAGTGTAATTAAAACGGTATAAGAATCGTCTAAACCTGAATTTTCTTCAAGCGTAAGATTTTCTGGATTTGGATATTTTTCGAGTAATGTTTTCGCAGTTTTAAAAGCACGTTCTTCTAATTCTGTTTTTTTTAAATCTGCCATTATATTTGATTTTAGTTCGATTATCAAATCTAGCAAATTTTAAACTGGTTTAAACTTTTTTATTCTATTGAAAGGAAATTCAATTAATAAAAAACGGCAATTACAAATAAATGTAGTTGCCGTTTTTTGTTTTAAGTAAGTAATAGAAAATGAATGACTCTTAGCTTTTTTCTTCTTTGTTGAAATACACTAAGTAGTAATACATTTGTTTTTCTTCATCCCAGCCTTTTTCAACAAATTTCTCGGCGCTTTCAGGATTAATAAAATCCATTTTAATCTGAATGTGAGTATCCAGATTAATAACATTTTTAATCGATTTTCTGGCGTCAGAAACTGCTGCGTTTGCAATAGGGAATGAGGTTACATCTTCGATGCTGTATTTTTCTCCTTTATCAACTTTATAGTTTTTGAATTCAGGAATTAAGTCAGGATTGTCTAATACTTCGTTCAGGAAATTTTGTTCTTCAAACTGATCATTTTTAGCGAAATAATTCACAGATCTGTTCATAAACATTACTTCTTCTTTTTTGTCTTCTGCCGGCAAAACAACATCTTTTGCGAAGTTCTGACAGAATTTCAAGTATTTTTTGGTAATGAAGTTTTCATCTTCAAAAGCATCGACAGATAAAAAGTGCTCTAACCAATAACGCGCATCATAACGGTTACTGTCAACAGTTAGGATTTTATATCCTTCTTCTTTTTTATAATTAAAAATCAAACAGCCTTTATCCAATTTATTAAGATTGATACCTTGCTGCAAGATCATTTCAAGATTGCTGTTTTTTTCTTCAAACTGTAAAAAGTCGGCTTGTATTTCGCTTTTAAAAATTCCGATAGCGTCAACAACGTTGTTATCGATACTTAAATTCGTTAAATACGTTACATAAACCTCTCCGTTTTTAATGTGCGGATGATTGGATTGTTCGAATAAATGAGTAGTGATTTTTTTCGAAATCTCCTGTAAATTACCTGGATTAGCAAAAATCTCCGTAGCATATTTAAACATGTCATTATAATCCAAATCGACTTCGTGCGCAAACTGATAATAGTTTTCTTCTTTCTCTCTAAAAGGTTTAAAAAAGTATTCTTTTATCAAAGGCACAATTTCATCATTCAGATTAAATGGTTGTTCAGATAAAAAAATCGCTTCGTTTCTGCTCTTGTTTCCTACGCGGTGTATCGCAAGCGTCTCGATGTGGGTGTTGAATAAGTTGATCATTTTTTTTAGATGCTAAGGTTCTGAGTTGCTAAGGTACTAAGGTTTAGTTTCTGCCTTTTATTTTTTTAATAAAAGAAACTAACATTCTTTCTACTTCGCGACTGTCCTCATATAGGTTATTAAAATCGTCTTCTTTTATGTACGATATATTTTTTGCGATTTCTAATTGAGTCTGCATTTCAAATAAAGACCCAACAGAAATATTTAAAAAGCGTAAAAGATCTTTATCACTTTCTCTTCCAAATCCTTCGGCAATATTGCTGGGAACTGAAACAGAACTACGTCTTATTTGTGAAGTTAATCCGAAGATTTCTTCTTTTGGAAAATTGTTTGTTGTAAAATAAATTTTGGTAGTCAAGGCCATTGATTTCTGCCAGATAAGCAGACTTCTAAAGTTACTCATTTTGTTATTTTTAATTAATCGGTAAAACTAATAAAAAAATAAGAAAAAACCTTCAAGAGAAAACCTTAGAATCTTAGCATCTCAGAACCTTAGCAACTTAGAACTAATTCCAATTCTCCTCAAATCCATAATCTTCAAAGCTGTCGTCTCCTTCGAACATGTCGAGGTCGTCTTCGTCAAGATCGTCTTCAAATTCTCCGTAGATATCGTCGTGCATATCTGCTTCAAAGTTTTTTTCGATGGCTTCATCCGGCATTTCTCCGTGAGAGAATAAAGTTTCAGGATATGGAGCTCCGGCAATTTGATCTTCAATAGCGGCTAATTCGACTAAGAAAGTCCACATACTGATGAAATCGTACACGTAGATAATTTTGGTGTTTTCTTTATCTAAAATACTAGATAATGGATAATCACTCATAGTTCGTTGTTCGCCGGGAATGTCGCCGGTATCAAAAAGCGGAATTTCGTCTTCCTGATTCCAGGTTTCGTCACAAGTATAAAATGAAGCAACTTCAGTTCCGTCAAAACCAAAAGCGTTGAAGATTGCATTGTGTAAATCCTCAAGCGTATCGTCTTCAAGAATTGCAATGTCTCTAAAAATGTCTTCTTCGGCGTCTAGAATTACTCTAAATTTATAAACCATAATCTTTGTATTTTTGAAAAGTCAAAGGTAAAATATAAAAAATGAAATACGAATCACGAATTGCGATTTGTTGAAAAGATTTTTATTTGTCAGGCTGAGCGGAGTCGAAGCCCATTTAAGGTTAACAAGCCTTCGACTCCGCTCAGGATGACAATAGTGTAATCGAATTACTATTTAAGGGTTAATCTCTTTCTAATCCTATGATAATGTTTATGATACGTACTATGACTTGGATAACTTCTGCCTGAAGTCATATTATTAAATACCAAAGCTGTTAAAAGTAAGATCAAAGTTCCAATTAAAACCGGCGAAAACACATACATATAGCCTAAAGCTTTTACTTTCTCCGTACCAATAATCGCGATTAAAGCAGTTGCTCCTCCCGGAGGATGAAGTGTTTTTGTAATTTGCATTGAAATAATAGCCAATGAAACGGCTAAAGGAGCAGCAATCCAGATAATATCCGGTGCGAGTTTATGAACCGTAACGCCTATAAATGCTGAAATAACATGTCCGCCAACTAAATTTCTGGGCTGCGAAAACGGACTTTGAATAATCCCGTAAACCAAAACGCTTGAAGCGCCAAAAGAACCAATTAAATAAACAGCATCGTTTCCGGAAAAGTGAATGGATTGTACATAAGCCAGAATTCCAATTCCAACAAAAGATCCTATGAAGGACCAAAAATGTTCTTTAAAATCGATTAAAGTTTCTCTATAAAGAATGTAGCGTGTTTTGCGATAGCTTCTTTTTATTTTTGGAGTGGGCATTTATGTGGTATTTTATTTTAAAACTTTGAGATTTTTTGCCACAGATTTAAAGATTCACACGATTATTAATCTTTTAAAATCATTAAATCTTTGGCATAATATTTTTATTTTACTAAACCTGGCGAATAGGAATAAACCGTAAATGGGTAAATCATCTTTGCAGTATATTTTGAAATCAGACAAACTACTAAAATCGGAAAAAATAAAGTGTAATCATTTGTTAGTCCGCAAACTAAAAATATGGCTGTAAAAGGCGCGTGAATACTGGCACTTAAAACTGCCGCCATTCCAATAATCATAAAATTGACAGGAATTACATTCACATGAAAAAATGTATTTAAAATAGAAGCCAGTAATAATCCTAAAAAAGCGCCGATAAAAAGACTGGGAGCAAAGACACCGCCGTCACCTCCGGAAGCTAAAGTTATGGAAGTTACAATAGGTTTTAAAAGCAGAATTCCGACGAAAGTAAAAGCCAAAGTTAGCGTCAAAGGAAGTTCGGATGAAGAACCAAATATTCCTTTTATAGCATGATATCCTTCTCCATATAATTGCGGAAAAATAAAAAGAGAAACACTCAACACCACAGATCCAATGATAATTTTATAATAATGAGTATCGATTTTTCCGAATTGAGATTTGAAAAATAATACGCAGCGTGTTAGATAAACAGAATTTATTCCAGCTAAAATTCCCAATAGAATAAAATATGGAATCGCTTTTAAATGCCAGGTTGTAATCGAAACTGCAAATAAAGGTTCTTCTTTTAAAATAGAAAGTAAACCAAAAGCAATAGAAACCGCAATGACATTTGAAATGATAAAAGCTCTGGTAACTTTTCGTGAAATAACTTCGAGAGCAAATAAAATTCCGGCAATTGGAGAACTAAATAATGCAGTAACTCCTGCCGCAACGCCTGCACAAATTAATTCGGTTTTGTATTGACGAAATACGTTTTCTTTTTGCTGTGCTACAGAACCAATTGTAGCAGTGGCAACAACTGTCGAAACTTCGATTCCGGTTGAACCTCCAAAAATAACCGTTAATAATCCGTTTATAAAGTGAGACGGAATTTTATAAGAAGGTAAATTTTTTGAATTTGATTTTGTGCTTTCAAAAACTTCTTTGATTCCTTTGTTTTCTTTTTTCTTAAACAAGTATTGTCTCAGAAAATAAATTACAGATAATCCGAAAACAGGAAAAAGAATGTAAAAAAGTGGATTTACAGAAACTTCATGAAAGAAAATTTCTTCGTAATATTCAGTAATTTTTTTAAGTGAAATTCCTAAAAAAGCCGATAAAAAGCCAATTAAAACAGAGACAATAAATAATTTTCGGAACTTAATAAATTGATGATTTTTTTTGATTTGCGCCGTTTTGTTCATCAGAAGTAAATTTGTAAACCGCATTAATTTTATTTGCGTTTTCACAAAATTAAAGAATCATATTCGGTTTTTAATAAAAAACACTCATTATATTATGTTAAAAACTGTTTTGAAAGACAATTCTTTCTTTTTGTACTGACATAAGATAAGAAAAAAAACTTTGTGTCTTAGTGCCTTCGTGGCAAAAAAAGCGTTAGCTATCGTTCATAAAATTCAATCGGCAATAAATCCGGATCAGCAATAAAAGTAAAACGTTTATTAGTCGTTTCATCAATTCGAATTGGTTCTGATTCTATATTTTTTGAATCTAAAAAAGCAACAGTTTCATCCAGATTAATAACTTCAAAAGCCAAATGACGCAAGCCAACCGCTTCGGGTCTTGAAGGTCGTTTTGGCGGATCAGGAAATGAAAATAATTCAACTACATAAGTTCCATTTAAAGCCAGATCCAGTTTATAAGACTGGCGTTCTTCGCGATAGATTTCTCTAATAATTGTTAAGCCTAAAACTTCGGTATAAAAAGTTTTAGATTTTTGATAATCAGAACATAAAATGGCGATGTGATGAATTTTGTTTAAAGTAAGCATTAGATATTGGGTTCAGTTTCTTGATTTAATTTTCGAATTACTTTTGCAGGATTTCCAACGGCTAAAGAATTATCCGGAATATCTTTTGTTACGACAGATCCGGCGCCAATGACACAGCCTTTTCCAATTGTTACACCGGGACAAATTACTGAGTTTCCGCCAATCCAGCAATCGTCTCCAATTGTAACAGGATATGCATTTTCAAGCGATTTTCTTAATTCGGCGTCAAGCGGATGCGAAGCGGTATAAATTTGAACATTTGGCGCAATAAAAACATTTGACCCAATATTTACGGGCGCACAATCCAGAACAACACAATTTACATTGAAATAAACGTTGTCTCCGCAAAAAATATTATAACCATAATCACAGTGAAAAGGAGGTTCTATGTAAAAACCTTGTCCAGTATTAGGAATCAGTTCTTTTAAAATTTCTTTTGCTTTTTTGGTTACCCGATATTCTTTTACATTTAAGGTATGCAGAAGATTTTTTGCAGTTCGGCGGCCTTTTACTAATTCCGGATCAAAAGCGTTGTAATACTCCCCCGAAATCATTTTTTCTTTTTCTGTTTTCATACAGTATAATGATATTTTGTCCTGATATTTTCGACTGCAGTTCTTTAATTATTTAGCATTTTATTTTCAGTCAATTCAATGTTTTTTATTGAAGCAATTGGCGCAATTTTTACTGTTTGTTCTCCTTTTGTTACATAAAAATAATAGGTCGTATTTGATCCTATTATGTAAACCTGTTCCGAGTTTTCATCATTAAAGTTTAGAGTATTGTTGTAGTGTAATGTTTTGCCTTTTATTTTTGTGGCAATCGATCTGCCATCTGCAAATCCATATCCCAAAAAAACAGAGATTAAAAAACTAGCAAGAAATTTTATTGAGATAGTTGTGTAATAATCAATTTTTTCACTTTCTGCTAATTTTTTCACTTCGGTAATGTCTTTTACACCAAACAATTTGTGAAGGCCTTTTTTGTCTTCGTTGTTTAATAATATTTGAGGAAGGTTGTAGGAAAAAATAAACAGTATTAAAACAGTTATAAAAAATACAGGATGCGAAGTAACGGCCGCTAATGGACTTATTAAAATGTCTATAATAGATGAATATCTGATAATATTTATTCCTATTTGATAATACGATATAGTTTCTTTCACAATTCCCAAAGTGACAAGAAAGAGATAACCTAAAGGAAGTAAACCTTGCACTTTATCAATGTTTTTCATCTGAATTACCTATTTAATCCCCTAATTTTAATTTTTAAAGCAACTTCTTCAAAATAACAATTTGTCCCAAATGATACACATCATGCTGGATAATGCCATGAATATCTTCATAAAAATTATGATTGTTGTTTGGGTCTATTTTTTCGAAACCGGCATCCTCAAAATCACTCAAAAAAGCCGTCCATAATTCCTGAGATTTGGCAAGACTTTGCAGCGATTGTTCCCAGGCTGGTTCAGATGAGTCCAGAATTGGCACAAAATAATTATGATCTGGCGTGGTAATTATTTCGCCCTGAACGCGTCTTAAAATATTTCTTCTCCATTGGGTAAGATGGTTGACAATTTCCCAAATCGTATTCAAATTAGGATTTACTTTTTTAATAGCCTGCGCTGCGGTAACACCTTTTAAAGTATCGGCTAAGGTAACCTCAAGCCACGGATTTCCATTATAAATGGATTGATATAAATTTGAAACTCTTTTACTTTCTGACATGATTAATAGTTTTTAAACGTGAAAGCTAAGATACGAATAAGTAATTTACAACTCATCCTCAAAATTCTACAATTGGGTTATTAATTATTTTATACCTTCGAATGTTAAAATACATTTGCTTCATCAAAATCAAAAACCATGAGAACCAAATTACTTTTTACAATTAGCTTTTTATTTTTAACAACTGCATTTTTTGCTCAAAATACCATTTCTGGAAAAGTGGTTGATGAAAAAGGAAAACCCGTTCCCGGAGCAAATATTTATATCGACGGAACATACGATGGAGCAACAAGTTCTGAAACAGGTGAATTTTCTTTTGAAACAACAGCAACGGGAAATCAATTTATAGTAGTAAGTTTTTTACTTTATGAAACATTCAAAACAGAAATTGATGTTACCAATTTTAAAGATCAAACGGTAAAACTAAGAGAGAATGTAAACGCTCTTGACGCTGTTGTAATCACTGCCGGAACATTAGAATCCGGAGACAAAGCAAGAGTTTCTGTTTTAAAGCCACTCGATATTGTGACTACAGCAGGTTCCGCAGGAAATATTATTGCCGCTCTGCAAACATTGCCGGGAACACAAACTGTTGGTGAAGACGGGCGTTTGTTTGTTCGTGGAGGGGAAGCCAGCGAAACCCAGACTTTTGTTGACGGACTTCGCGTAGCACAGCCTTACGGCGCTTCAACCAATAATTTACCGACACGAAGCCGTTTTTCTCCTTTCTTATTTAGCGGAATTGCTTTTTCTACAGGTGGATATTCTGCAGAATATGGCGAAGCTTTATCAAGTGTTTTACTTTTAAATACACAAGATGAACCGGATCAAAATAAAACAGATATTGCTTTAATGACCGTAGGTTTAGGAGTTGGAAATACTCAAAAGTGGAAAAAAAGTTCGTTTAGTATCAATACCAATTATATCAATTTAGCACCTTATCAGGCTGTGATTCCTCAAAATGTTGACTGGAATAATCCGTATCAGTCTCTGGGTGGTGAAGCTGTATATCGTTATCACTTTGAAAGAGGAATTTTTAAATTATACGCGGCTTTCGATTCAGAGAAATTCGATTTAAATCAGAAAAACGTAAACTTTGTTGATCCGGTAAGAACAGACTTAAATAATAATAATTTTTATTTTAACGGATCTTACAAAGGTGATTTTGGAACAGGCTGGCAAATTACTTCAGGAGTTAGTTACGGTTACAGCAAAAACAAAGTCAAATATGATATTAGTGATGTAAACACCAATGAAAATGCAGCGCAGTTGAAATTAAAGTTGAGAAAAAACTTTTCGAATTACTTTAAATTATCTTTTGGAGCAGATTATTTTATCACCAAATTCAATGAAAATTTCAAGGATAATATTTCTATTGATGTTGCAAACGGTTACGATTCAAACATCGCTGCTTTTTATACCGAAGGAGATATTTTATTCTCAAAAAATCTGGCGTTGAAAGTGGGAGCAAGACTTTCAAATAATAGTTTATTAGATGAAACTAACCTCGCTCCAAGAGCTTCTATTGCTTATAAAGTTTCTAAAACGAGTCAGTTTTCATTTGCTTACGGAGATTTTTCTCAAACACCGGTTGTTGATTACATCAAGTATTCCAAATACCACCAATTTGAAAGTGAAAAAGCGCAGCATTATATCTTAAACTATCAATTTACAAGACCGGGACAAACTTTTAGAGCCGAAGCTTATTATAAGGATTACAGCAATTTAGTTCAATACGATACAAAAGATATTGCTTACAATTCAGTTTTCAACAATAACGGTTCAGGATATGCAAAAGGACTGGATTTGTTTTGGAGAGACAGCAATTTATATAAAAACTTAGAATATTGGATTTCTTATTCTTACATCGATTCTGAAAGACAATACAAGAATTTTCCAACGATGGCAACTCCAAGTTTTATTGCCAATCACAGTTTATCCATCGTAACAAAATATTTTATTACCGACTGGAAATCACAAATTGGTTTTACAAATAGTTACAGTTCAGGACGTCCGTATAATGATCCAAATCAGACGCAATTCATGAATGGAAAAACAAAATCTTATAATAGTTTGAGTTTTAACTGGGCATATTTATTAACCACACAAAAAATTCTGTATTTCTCCGTTTCAAATGTATTAGGATCACAAAACGTTTTTGGATATGATTATGCAAAATTACCAGACGCAAACGGAGTTTACAACAGACAAGCCGTAACCCCAACCGCAGACAGATTTTTCTTCGTTGGTTTCTTCTGGACAATCAGTGATAATAAAAATGATAATCAGTTGAAAAATTTATAAAGGTTCAAAGAGGCAAAGGTTCAAAGGGACAGAGGTTTATATAGAAAATCAAAAAAAACCTTTGAGCCTTTGTTACTCTGAACCTTTGAACCTCAAAAGAAACAATTCAGTAAGCAAAATCAACAACTGAGTATTATTTAATTTTAAAAGAATATAAACCGACATACTTTTGAAGTATAAATTAACAAACAGAGTTTTAATCATCAATTAATTAGCCACTAAGTTGCTAAGATCCTAAGATACTAAGAAAAAAAACTTAGAAACTTAGCAACTCAGAACCTTAGTAACTTTAAAAAAAACAACCCATGACCAAAATTATCACAATAACAATGATGTTTATCTGCAGCTTAATGTCTGCTCAAAATGTAAAATTAACCGTTTCTGTTTCAGGATTGAAAAACAATACAGGAATCGTAAAAGTAGGTTTGTACAACTCAGAAGGCACATTTCTTAAAACGGCATATAAAAGCCTTACTTCTGAAATTAAAAACAATGAAGCGACGGTGACATTTGATAATCTTCCGACAGGAGAATATGCAATTTCAACCTATCACGATGAAAACAACAACGGACAGCTTGATAAAAATATGATGGGAATTCCTTCTGAAGATTATGCTGCTTCAAACAATGCTAAAGGATTTATGGGACCACCTTCCTATAAAGATGCTAAATTTGTTATCGATAAAAATTCAAAAATTAAAATTGCATTATAAATAGTAACCAACAAAAAATAAACAACCATTAAATTACTTATAAAATGAAAAAAATCATCACTTTAATCGCATTATTTGTAGTAGTAATAAGCTCTGCACAAACACAATTTGAACAAGGAATGGGAAAAGCCTTCGGACTTTGGAAAGAAGGAAAAAATGCAGAAGCTTCGGCAATGTTTGAAAGAATTGCTGCGGCAGAAAAAACAAGTTATCTGCCAAATTATTATGTAGCTTTAATCAATACGACAACTGCATTTACTGAAAAAGACAAAACAAAAATTGATTTGTTATTGACAAAAGCACAAGATGCATTAGATGTAGAATTCATAAAAGATCAAAACAATGCCGAATTATATGCCATGCAAGCTTTGATTTATACGGCTTGGGTAGTTGCAGATCCAATGACAAACGGAATGAAATATTCTGCTAAAGTGATGGAAGCTTACGCAAAAGGAAAAGCGATCGACCCAAATAATCCAAGAATTGTTTTTGGTGAAGCTGATTATCAGATCGGTGGAGCAAAATGGACAGGTGTTGATACAAAGCCATTATGTGCTCAGGTTGATAAAGCAATTGAACTTTTTGGTACTTTTAAACCAGCAACTCCTTTTTCTCCAAAATGGGGATTAGAAAGAGCTTTGGAAACTCAAAAATCTTGCAACAAATAATAATTTAAAAAATAAATAATGTCTTTAAAACCAAATTTGTTTAAAGCGTTTATAATAGGCGGAATTGTTTTTATATTTTCCTTTCTAATACGTTTTGCTTCGATTGGAATCGAAGTTTTCAACAAAGATTTATACATTTTTTTCCTGTATTGCATGTTATACAGCGTTGTGCTGTATGTTGTTAATGCATCGTTATTTGTATATCTGGATAAAGTTTTTAGAGACAACAGATTTTCAGCTAGAAGAATTTTAGTTGGATTTATAAGTTCATTTTTTATTTCGCTCTTTGTCATTTTTTTACTGCGGATTTTTACACAGGTCGTGATCGAAAAAAGACCGGTAATTAGTTTTTTGGCAAATGAAAAAGCGGGAAGTTATATAGAATCTTCAGTGATTACTTTTATCATTTTGCTGGTATTTCACGCACTTCATTTCTATCGATTGTATCAGGAAAATAAAGTCAAGCAGCAAAAAATCATTGCAGGAACGGCAAATGCGAAATTCGAAAGTTTAAAAAATCAGATAGATCCGCATTTTCTTTTTAATAGTTTGAATGTATTAAGTTCTTTGATCGAAGAGAATCCGGATAATGCACAAAGATTTACCACTTCTTTATCTAAAATCTATCGTTATGTTTTAGAGCAAAAAGATAAAGAACTGGTTTCTGTTGAAGATGAATTGTCATTTGCAAAAACGTACATGAATTTGCTAAAAATGCGCTTCGAAAATAGTTTGTTTTACGAATTGCCAACAACAGATATTAATCCGGATGCAAAAGTGGTTCCGCTATCGTTGCAGCTTTTACTCGAAAATACGGTAAAACACAATGTGGTAAGTGAACAAAAACCGTTGCATATCAGAATTTATGTTGACGGAGATTATCTGGCTATTCAGAATGATTTTCAAAAGAAAGAAGTTTTGCAGGACAGGCAAGGAGTTGGTTTGCAGAATATTGTAGACCGCTACGGAATTATTACAAACAGAAAAGTTTTGATAGAACAAAACAAGGAAACATTTACGGTTAAAATTCCAATTTTGACCAAACAAATTACGGTTATGGATGCAAGTGTAGATTATAATGATGAAAGTAAGGCTTATTTCAGAGCTAAAAAAAGAGTTGAAGAATTGAAAGGTTTTTATGGAAATGTACTTTCTTATTGTTGTATAATTCCGTTTTTAGTTTTTATAAATTTAAAATTTTCACCGGGATTTCAATGGTTTTGGTTTTCTGCTCTAGGCTGGGGATTTGGAGTTGTAATGCATGCTTTTAAAGTTTTTGGTTACAGTTCTGATTGGGAAGAAAGAAAAATCAGAGAGATTTTGGAAAAAGACAACAAGCAAAAAAACTGGAAATAGTCATGGAAACACATTGCAATTTTGACAGGGAAAGATTTGAGTTTGAGCAAATATTTAACAAAAGAATTGTTAAACTAAAATCATTTTGTATTCATGCTCTTCTATACTTTTCGGCAGTAACGGTTTTTATTTTAAAAGAATTTTTTGGAGTTCATTTTGATTTTTTTGCAATCCAATATCTAAATTATGTTGTGCTGATAATCTGGACCGGGGTGTTTTTATTTTCTGCGATTGATTTAATTATTTCCTATACAATTTTCGGGAAAGAATGGGAGGAACGTAAACTGAAAAGTATTCTGGAAAAAAGACAGCAAAAACAGAAATGGGTCTAAGTATGAAAAAGCAATTTATTGAAGAAGAACGTTATTATCGAGCTCAAAAAAGAGTAGAAGAAATTTTAGAAAAAGAAAAAAAACAAAAATGGGAGTAATCATGGAAATGAATTTTAGCGAAGAAGATAAATACTATCTTGCAAAAAAGAAAGTAGAAAGCATAAAAGGATTTTACGCAAACCTTACGTCTTTCATTGGTGTAAATGTGATTTTAATTTTCATTAATTTATATACAACACCAGATCATTTATGGTTTTACTGGCCGCTAATGTGGTGGGGAATAGGTGTGCTTTTTCACGGATTAAAGGTTTTTGAAGTATTTCCGGTTTTAGGAAAAGACTGGGAAAGAAGAAAAATCCAGGAATTTATGGAAAAAGAAAAAGAGAATAATAACAAATGGAAATAATTTAATTTTAGATATAATGGGAAGATTTAGAAGACGCACGTACGAAGAATATTCACAAGAATTTTCATCAGATGAACGCTTTAATGCAGCGTACAAAAAAGTAAAAAGAATACAAGGATTTTATTCGCATTTAAGAATTTATATCATAGTAAACATCCTGATAATCGTTGCCAGCGTAAACGGAAACTTTTTCTCAAAAGGAATCCTGGACAGCGGATTATTAGATTGGCAAACATATTCTACCGCTTTGTTTTGGGGAATAGGTTTACTGGCTCATGGATTATCTGTTTTTGGCAGAGATGTTTTTTTTAGTGCTGATTGGGAACAAAGAAAAATTCAGGAATACATGAATAAGGAAGCTGCCAATAATAAATGGGAATAATTGTAGATTTACTTTTTCAAAATTAGCATTGTAAAATGACAACATTAATAATAGAAGACGAAAAACCCGCTGCCAGATTATTACAGCGAAAACTGGAAAAATTAAATATTGCTGTAGAAACCATGCTGCATTCTGTAGAAGAAGCGATCAATTGGTTTTCTAATAATGAACATCCTGATTTAATTTTTCTGGATATTCAATTGTCAGATGGTTTATCGTTTGAAATTTTTGATAAAATAGAAATTAAAAGCGCCATCATTTTTACAACTGCTTATGATGAATATGCTTTAAAAGCCTTTAAACTCAACAGTATCGATTATCTTTTAAAACCTATTGACGAAGATGATCTGGATGTTGCCGTTAATAAATTCAAAGCACGTTTGCCTAAAATAGAATCGGAACCCAAAAACCTTCAGTTAGACTTTGAGCAAATACGCCAAATGTTGTCAAATCCTTTTGAGAAGAATTTCAAGAAACGATTTACCGTTAAAATTGGTCAGCATTTAAAGGTTATTACAACAGATGAAATCGAATGTTTTTTTAGTGAAAACAAAGGAACTTACATTCATACTTTCGATAATCGAAATTATTTAATCGATTCGACGTTAGAGATTTTGGAGCAGGAATTAGATATGAAGAACTTCTTTCGCGTAAGCAGAAAATTCATTGTTCCGCTTCCTGCAATTAAAGAAATTCAGGTTTACACCAATTCCCGACTTAAAGTTATTTTACCAACTTATAAAGAAGATGAGGTTATTGTAAGCCGTGAAAAGGTTCAGGATTTTAAAAATTGGTTGGGATAAAAAAAAATATTTTATAATTAAATTCCAACGGAATAATCATTAAACTTCGGAACGTTTCCATACATGTGAACCGGATTTAAATCCGGCCCTACAAAATGAATCGAGCCGATGGCTCTTTAATTTTGGATTAAATTCCGTAGGAATGGTTTATATTGTAGGGCCGGATTTTAATCCGGTTTAAACATATCGAATTCGACAAATACAAAAATAAAAAAATCCTTCAGCGAAGGATTTTTTTATTTTTAAACATTTTTATTATTTACTCAATCTATGTAAAGTAAAAGTCATAGCGCTTAAAAGGAAAAATGCCATAATTTGGTGAATCAATCCTAAAGCCAACGGAACGCTGTATAGTAATGTAAAAACACCTAATAAAAACTGAATGAAAACAAAAACAACTAATGTTTTGATTCCGTTATTTTGTGTTCTGTTAAGCGAAAATTTAGTGCTTTTGTAATATAAAAACAGAATAAAAGCGACAACAACATACGCAAAAGTTCTATGTACAAACTGAACACCGCTTTTTCCTTCAATTAAATTTTTAACTAAAGTAGATTGTTCGATAAAAACGGAATCATGTATAAATTGTCCGTCACTCATTAAAGGCCAGTGATTGTGGATTAATCCGGCATTTAATCCGGCCACAAAACCACCATAAATAATTTGAATTAATAACGCGACTAAAGCAAAACGCGCAATATTGCGAAGCGGAATTACTTTTGTAATTGTCCTTTCCGGATAAATTAAATCCAACGCAACCCATAAAGTATAAGCAAAAGTGATAAAGGCAAAAGTTAAGTGCAGTGAAAGTCTGAAATGGCTAACATCCGGATTGTCAATTAATCCGCTGCGAACCATAAACCAACCTAAAAAGCCCTGGAAAGCGCCCATTGCTAAAAGAACGATACATTTTTTAATGGTTTCACGATCCAGTTTTTTTCTGATTAAGAAATACACAAAAGGAACAAAGAAAACCAATCCGATAATTCGACCGATGAAACGGTGAAACCATTCCCAGAAATAGATGAATTTATAATCAGCTAATTGAAAATCATTGTGAATATTGATTTTTTGATATTCAGGAAATTTCTTGTATTGCTCGAAAGCTTCATTCCATTTTGCATCCGTCAAAGGCGGAAAAGTATCGGTTACCAAATGCCAGTCTGTCATTGATAAACCTGAATTTGTCAAACGGGTAATACCGCCAACAACCACCATTAAAAACAATAAAACACAACCCGATAGTAACCAAATGATTACTGATTTATTCTTTTTTTTCATTTTATAGTACTTATTCTTATACTTTTTTTAAACCTAATTTTTCAGCTCTTTTAATAATAAAATCATAAGCAGCCTGATATTCATTCGGAATATCGCCTTCCAGAATAGCTTCTTTTACAGCTTCTTTCAAAACTCCAATCTCGCGACCAGGTTTCAAATCGAACATTTCCATAATTTGTTCGCCGGAAATTGGCGGTTGAAAATTACGAACATGATCGCGTTCTTCTACTTCAACAATTTTCTTGCGAACGATATCAAAATTCTTGTGATATTTTTTAAATTTTGCCGGGTTCTTAGTTGTAATATCAGCTTCGCACAAAGTCATTAAATCCTCGACATCTTCACCCGCATCAAAAACCAAACGGCGAACGGCGCTGTCTGTCACAATATCTTGTGCCAAAACAATTGGACGTGAACTCATAATCACCATTTTTTGCACAAATTTCATTTTGTGATTCAATGGCATGTGTAAACGCTCGAATATTTTCTTGGCCATTTTTCCACCCAGAAATTCATGACCGTGAAAAGTCCATCCTTGTTTTTTATTGAAACGTTTTGTTGGCGCTTTTCCAATATCATGCAATAAAGCTGACCAGCGCAACCATACATCATCTGTATTTGGGCAAATATTATCGACAACTTCAAGAGTGTGATAAAAATTGTTTTTATGTGTATGACCTTCAATTTCTTCCACCTGATTCAAAGCTGTTAATTCAGGAAGAATAATATCTAAAAGTCCGGTTTGGTATAAAAGTAAAAAACCGATTGAAGGTTTATCTGTCGAAAGAATTTTGTTTAATTCATCAACAATTCGTTCGCCTGAAATAATTTTAATTCTTTCTGCGTTTTTAGTAATTGCATCAAGAGAATTTTTCTCGATTTCGAAACCCAGCTGATTCGCAAAACGAATCGCACGCAGCATTCGCAAAGGATCATCAGAATAGGTAATACTCGGATCTAAAGGCGTTTTGATTGTTTTATTTTCCAAATCTGCCAATCCGTTAAAAGGATCTGAAAGATCTCCGAATGTTTTTTCGTTTAACGATAAAGCCAAAGCATTAATGGTGAAATCACGACGATTTTGATCATCTTCTAGCGTTCCGTTTTCTACGATAGGATTTCTGCTGTCAAAATTATAGGATTCTTTTCGGGCGCCAACAAATTCAATATCAGTATCTTCAAAACGAAGCATTGCTGTTCCGTAAGTTTTAAAAACCTGAACTTTTGGTTTTTTTGGAAGCAATTCAGATACTTTCAAAGCCAATTCAATTCCGCTGCCAACGGCAACAACATCAATGTCTTTATTAGAACCTCGGTTTAAAAGCAAATCCCGAACAAATCCGCCAATAACATAACTGTCAACGTTTAGTTCCTGAGATGCTTTCGAAATTATTTCGAAGATTTTATGTTGTAAAGCTGTTTTATAGTTTGTTTGTATAGCCACGAATTCAGTAATTTTTATAAAATAATACGTTTGTGTTCAAGTGAGGAAGAATTAAAGTTTGCTAAAATTGCTAAATGTGTTTTCGAAACTTTAAGATAATTTAGACATTGTGAAATGTGCTTTGGGTGTAAAAAATCACTTGATTTTATTTCAAGTATAATTTTATCAAACAAAACAAAATCAGCATAAAATTTGTGATTCAGTATAATGTCTTTATAATTTACCAAATATTCTTTTTCTCTTTCAAATGGAATATTGGCTTTTTTAAATTCATATTCTAAAGCGTCTTTATATACGATTTCAGAAAAACCTCCACCTAAATTTCTATGAACATCAAATAAAATTCCCATTATTTGATAACTTTCCAGTTGATATAATATTTTTGTCATAGTCTAAATTTTCCGCCACGAATTCACGAATTTTTTTAATTAATTTTTAAAAAGTTAATTCGTGATTCGTGGCTATATTTAGAATACAACTTTCAATTTTATATTGAATGTTATTTGGAATTTTATAGCTGCAAATTTACAACATAGAAAATGCCTTTTACAATCTATCGTTTACTTTTTTGAACAAATTCATATTTTCAGGTATCAAATTTTATTAAAACAAAAAACTTCACGCTAAATTTCACGAATCATAATCAATATAAAATAAGAAATTCGTGAATTCGTGGCGAAAAAAATATCTTCAGGTTGATTTATAGCATTATCAAACAAATCAATTGCAATAATATTTTTTTAGAAATTCAATTTGTATTTTTGAGTTCTATAAAAACGCACAAATGAAAATTGTTATATCGCCGGCAAAATCTTTGAATTTCGAAAAAGAATTACCAACTTCTAAATATACAGAACCAGCTTTTTTAAAAGAAGCGCGTCAGGTTCATAAAGTTTTAAAACCTAAAAAACCTGCTGAATTATCGGAACTAATGTCGATTTCAGAAAAATTATCAGACTTAAACTGGGAAAGAAACCAGAAATGGAAAACTCCTTTTTCTCCGGAAAATGCCCGTCCGGCAGTTTATACTTTTGACGGAGATGTTTATACCGGTTTGGATGCTTATACAATTCCGCTAGAGAAATTAGATGCTTTACAAGATAAATTAAGAATATTATCAGGACTTTACGGTATTTTGAAACCACTTGATTTAATGCAGGCTTATCGTTTGGAAATGGGAACAAAATTGCCTGTTGGCGAATACAAAAACCTGCACGAATTTTGGAAACCAACCGTTACAAAAACTTTAAATAAAGAATTAAAGAAAGGGGAATTGTTTGTGAATTTAGCGAGTAACGAATATTTCTCAGCTGTTGATGTCAAGGCTTTGAAAGTTCCTGTAATCACTCCGGATTTTAAAGATTATAAAGATGGAAAACTAAAAATGATCAGTTTCTTTGCAAAAAAGGCGAGAGGGATGATGGTGCGTTATATCATCGATACAAATGCAGAAACGATTGACGATTTAAAAGGTTTCAATTATGACGGATATGGTTTTGATGCCAATCTTTCAAAAGGAAATCATTTAGTTTTTACAAGATGATTTTTGAGGAACAAAGATTCAAAGTAACGAAGGTTCAAAGTTTGTAAAGAGTCGTAGACTCGGTTTATATTGTAGGGAGGGATTTCAATCCCTTCAAATAAGAGAATATTGTCGGTAGGGATTTTAATCCCTTCAAATTAGAGAAATATTATAGGCAGAGATTTATTTTAATCGCGCATATAATCAATAGATAATTTCAAAATTCACAAATAAAAAAGCCGGGTTAAATTATTAGCCCGGCTTTTTCGTATTATAAATTATAAATCAATTATTATTAATGCATTGCATCAGCAGGATTAATCTTGTTTTTGCCTTTTTTAATAAAAAGGATAATTGGTATACAACATAAGAACATAATTCCTAAGTACATGAAAATATCCATATATGACATTACTGTACTTTGTTTCATAACTGCAAAATCTAATGCCTGATACGCTTTTTTAAGCGCAACATCGGCACTGTAACCTTTAGCCATAAATGCTCTTTGCATTCCGGCAATACGTTGTTGTACATCGTATTTTGCAGGATCTAAATTGTTCAATAAATTTACTCTGTGTTCCTGGCTAAATCGGGTAATAAAAGTGGTGATAATCGCAATACCAAATGAACCTCCTAATTGACGCATCATTCCGGTAAAAGCCGCTCCTTCACCAATTTGTTTTCCTTTTAAAGTAGAAAGTGAAAGTGTTGTAATAGGCACGAAAAGCAATCCTAAACCAATTCCTCTTAATATCAAAGGCCAATACATATGCTCAACACCGGTATCAGGCGTCATACGAGTCTGCATCATAAAGGTAAAGAAGAAGAAAACTAAAAATCCAACTCCCACCATATATCCTTGCGGAACACCTTTTTGAATCATATTACCCACAAATGGCATCATGATCGCTGTTGTAATCGAACCGGGAATCAATAACATTCCGGCATCAGTTGCTGTCCATCCTAAAATAGACTGCGTATAAATCGGGATAATTAAAGTCGAACCGTATAATCCGAAACCAAGAATAAAACACATAACTGTTCCAATTCTTAAATTTCCATCTTTTAAAACACTCAAATTTACAATTGGATGTTTGTATGTTAGCTCTCTCCAGATAAATAATATCAATCCAAGAACAGTAACAACACTTAAAGTCACGATTAATGAATCGTTGAACCAGTCGTCTTGTTGTCCGTGTTCTAATACGAATTGTAAAGATCCAATAAAAGAAGCTAACAATATAATTCCCCACCAGTCAACCTGATTTGCTTTTAATTTTTCTCCATATTTTGGACTTCTTACGAAAGTAAGCGCCAAAATTGTAGCAATAATACCCAAAGGAATATTAATGTAAAAAATATAAGGCCAGGAATAATTATCTACTAAATAACCTCCCAAAGGCGGACCTAAAGTGGGACCAACAATAACCCCCATTCCATAAATTGCTTGCGCCATTCCTCGTTTTGCAACCGGATAACTTTCTGTAATAATAGTTTGGGCTGTTACAAGTAATGCTCCACCGCCCATACCTTGTACGAACCTAAAAGCAACCAATTCCCAAATATTACTGGCATTACCACACAAAAAGGAGCAGACTGTAAATATGATGATAGAAGCCACAAAATAATTACGTCTTCCAAATTGCTGCGATAGCCAGCTCGTCATCGGTATTACAATAACATTCGCAATTGCGTATGCTGTAATTACCCACGCCACATCTGTCAAAGTAGCACCAAGGCTGCCTCGCATGTCTGTTAGCGCTACGTTTACAATGGTCGTATCAACGATTTCAAGCAAGGCACAAAGTACTGCTGTAATCGTGATTATGACACGTCTGTAACCGTATTCTACTAAATCGTCGTCTGCTTGTACTGCTGCTGCCATATTTTATTTTAAATGTACGTCTACGTCAACATTCATTCCCGGACGTAATAATTTTACTTTTTCTGGATCATTTGATTCATCTAAACTAATTTTTACCGGTAATCTTTGAATTGTTTTTACGAAGTTACCTGTCGCGTTATCAGGAGGTAATAATGAAAAACGAGATCCTGTAGCCGGAGAAAATGAAGTTAAAGTACCTTTGAATTCATAGTTAGGATAAGCATCAACTTTTAAACTTACTTTTTGACCCACAACCATTTTGTTTAATTGTGTTTCTTTAAAGTTTGCTACAACCCACGCTTCGTTATTGTTAATGATATAAAATAAAGACTGTCCCGGTTGAACCAATTGTCCAGGCTGAATATCAACTTTAGAAACCTGTCCATCAATTGCTGCTGTAACAACGGTATAGCTAAGATTTAATTTTGCAACATCAAGCATTGTTCTTGCTTTTTTGATGTTTGCAGAAGCAACTTCAGTTTGTTTATCAGAAACTTTTGATTTCGATTGAATAACAGATTTTTGGAAAGAACTTGCTCTTTGTTGTTGTTCTAAAACTCTAACTTGATTTTCAGCCTCATCTTTTGCAGTTTGAGCCTGTTCAAATTGTTGTTTTGTAATCGTATGCGTTTTATACAAATTATTGTAACGATTGAAATCATTTGTAAGCTGTCTCAATCTAATTTTTGCACTTTCGATAGAACCACCTGCAGATCTCATTTGAGCATCAGAAACTGAGATACTTGCATAAGCACTTCCAATATCAGCTTTTGCAGCTTCGTATTGACCTTCAGCACCTAATAAAGCAGCATTTGCTTCATCAATCTTCAATTGGTAATCTCTTTTATCGATAGTAAATAAAGTATCTCCTTTTTTTACAAAATCATTATCTTTTACATACACTTTGCTGATATATCCTGATACTCTCGGGATAATTGGATTCATTTTTTTCTCGATTTGAGCATCATCTGTTTCCTCGTGAGCTAATGAGTGCATGTATTTTGTTATTCCGTAAGTTCCGCCCACTAAAACCAAAACGGTTAGTATAATGATGAATTTAGTATTTGTTTTTTTCTTTTCCATGAGAGCTATCGATTATATTTTAGAAAGATTGAATGATTGTGATAATTGTCCTGATACTGAAAGTAATTCGTAATATTTTTGAATAATTGTTGCTTTTGAAACAGCGGTATTGATTTTGGCACTTAATTGCTCAACATCAGCTTCAACTAAATCATTGGTGTCAGATAAACCGTTATCAAATTTATCTTTTACCAGTCTGTAGTTTTCTGCAGCTTGTTGAAGTGCTTCATCATAAACAACACTTTGATTAATAGCTAAGTCATAATCTTCAATAGATTTTTGAACCTCAACTTTAATGCGGTCTGTCATAATTGCTTCCGTATTTTTTACCTCAAGTGCTCTGCTTTCAGCTTCTTTTACATGTGCACTGTTTTTCAGAATTCCTGATAAATCATAAGATAAACCTAAACCAAAATTCATAGCATATTTTACAGTTACAATATCTTTAAGATCTAATGCAGTATAACCGCCAAGCAATGAAATTGTTGGGTAATATCCGGCTTTTGCTATTTTAACATTTGCCTCAGAAGCTTTTTGCTGCAAGCGAATAGCCTCTAAATCTTTTCTGTTCTCAAGAGCCAAAGCATCAGATGTTGGTGCGTTGGTTGTTTTTAAGCTGAAAAAATCATCTTCATTAACCTGAATTTTTACTGATGGATCTAATTTAAGTAATGTCGTTAAATAAAAATTAATGTTATTGATATTATTATTAGCTTCATCAATAGATAATTGTGTTTTTGAAACTAATAACTGTGCTTTCAATAAGTCATTTCTTGGAATAATTCCGTTTTTCTCTAATTCTGTGAAATCAGTAACACGTTGTTTCGCGCTTTTTTGATTCTCATTTAAGACATCCAATGTTTTTTGTGCTTTGTATAAAGCAGTGTAATAAGTGATTACCCTTAAAGCAACATCTTCTTTTGTTTTAAGAGCAGTAACTGTTTCCGCTTCGTATAAACTTTCGTAAGCGTCAATACTACTCTGGATCTTAAATCCTGCAAAAAGTGGTAAACTTAAATTTGCCATTCCAATCATTGCACGATCCGGAGAAGCTAAAGAAGCACTTTCTTCCTGATTTGGCATCTCAATCGAAGCTTTAGTCAAGCGCTGATATTGTCCTGAGATTTTTAAATCTGGATATTGGTTGTTTTTAACCGTTTGCAATTCGTATTTTTTTGAGTTTACCTTAGTGTTGGCAAGCGTAACTTCGTTACTTTTTTCCCAAGCCATTTTAACGGCTTCGTCTAAGGTTAAACTTGTTTTTTCTTGTGCTTCTATTGATGAAATTCCGATAAAGAAAATACCAAAGAGCATTAATTGATTAATTTTCATAAACAAGTAGAGCTTTTATAGTTTGTTGAATGTGCTTTGTAAGACTGTTTTTAATGTAATCGTTGTATAACGTTTCTGTGTTTAAATTAAGAAGTTCCTCAAAAAAAGGTTTATTCATATGAAAGTGAAAAAAAGTTCCGATGATAGTAGGTGTAATGAGCGGAATGATAACATCTTTTCTAAAAACACCTTTTGCCTGACCCTGAGTAATAATGCTTTCAACAGATTTTAAGTTTCCTTTTTTTAATTCTGTAAAAGCGATCATACTTTTTTCTCTTTTTTGAGAATTAAGTTCAAAATGTAAAACTCTGAAAATCCCTTTGTTACAACTAATTCTGGTAATGTAAATTTCAACTAGTTTATTTACTTTTTCAAGAGGTTCAATATTTTCCTGTAATAAGTTTTCAAGCTGCAATTTTAAATCAGAAGTTTTATAAAGAATTAAAGCTTCCAGTAATCTTTCTTTTGAACCAAAATAATACGAAACCATGGCAATATTTATTTTGGCATGTTTAGAGATATCCCGTATTGATGTACCCTCAAATCCTTTATCCGAAAAAAGCTTTTCAGCCACTTCCAGAATCTGAATTTTTTTATCGTTTAATTCGATGTTTGACATGGTATTGTTTCTAATCGGGTACAAAATTAAACAAGTGTTTAAATTAAACGCTTGTTTAATTTTTGTTTAACAAAATATTAACAGAAAACGGTGTAGTATTTTTGAGTAAAAAAAAAGCTGAATTAATATCCTAAGATTTTAATTCAGCTATAGTACTTTGTCGAAATGAAAAACTATGTGATATTTTTTAATAAAAAATAAATTACCTAATCTCCCCAACAAATTCGTTAATTTTTCCAGAACCACTTTCACTCAAATGTTTAATAAAAGCACTTCCAATAATTGCGCCTTTAGCAAATTTTGTCGCCTGATTAAAAGTTTCTTTATTTGAAATTCCGAAACCAATAATCTGTGGATTTTTCAAATTCATGTTTGCGATTCTTTCGAAATAATCTTCCTGAACGTTTCCAAAACCAGATTGAGATCCTGTAACGCTTGCAGAACTTACCATATAAATAAATCCGTTTGAAACGCTGTCGATAAAACGAATACGCTCGTCAGAAGTTTGTGGGGTAATCAGAAACACGTTAATTAATCCGTATTTTTCAAAAATAGCTTTGTATTCATCTGCGTAAACGTCAACCGGTAAATCCGGAATAATTAATCCGTCGATACCAATTTCAGCGCATTTTTTGCAGAATTCTTCCACTCCGTATTGTAACATCGGATTAAAATATCCCATAATAATCAACGGAATTTTTACGCTTTCGCGGATGTTTTTCAGCTGATCAAAAAGAATTTGAGTTGTCATTCCGTTATGAAGCGCCGTCGTAGAACTTGCCTGAATCGTTGGTCCGTCTGCCAAAGGATCACTAAATGGTAAACCAATTTCGATTAAATCAACACCGTTTTTTTCTAAATCCTGAATAATCTGAACCGTATCATTTAAATTAGGATATCCTGCAGAAAAATAAATAGAAAGTATCTTTTTATCTTCTTGTAATTTTTGAGTTATTCTGTTCATTTCTTTCATGTTTTTCTCCTGCAAGGTTTCCAAAACCTTGTAGGTATTTATTATGTTATTTTTTTACCGCAGCTACTAATGGTTCAAATTATTTCACGCAGATTTAAATTGATTTAAGCAGATTTACACAGATTATCTAATTAAATGTGCGGAAAAAAATCTTTTTAATCTGTGCAATATGTGGCATATTTTTAAATTTTGACAACTTTACTTGTCCAATTATCATTTTGATTTTCGACTAATAATAATCCCGAATCAGAATCATTCATTTGCCCCACAAGTTCTCCTTTATTATTCCAAAAGGCGCTTTTTCCGCCAGAAGGATAACCCCAGGATTCTCCACTGAAATTAGACATCAAAACATTCATTTTGTGTTTTTGAGCATAACTCTGTAAATCTCTGTAAGCATTCGGAATTCCGTTTGGCGAAAAGAAAATACTGGCAATATAAATTTCCGTTTCTCTTTTAAATGCATTTTCCGGATGCAGCGGATTATCAATATCGGCACAAATAGCAAAAGATATCTTTTTGTCTTCAATCGTAATCATCGGATTATAATCAAAAGAAGATTGAAAAAATGCATCTTCACCTTCATGCAAAAACTGCTTCGTATAAATTGAAATTGAGTTATCCGGAGAAATCACAAATTCACCTATAAATAATTCCGATTCAATTTGAATGGGAGCGCCGGCAATAATTATAATGTTATTTTCGACAGCCAATTTCTTCAAATGATCCAATCTTGAATCGTCTTTTTTGAAAGCCAGTTTTTGAGCATCTTCTCTTTCATAACCTGTAATCGACAATTCAGGAAATGCAATTAATTGCGCTTCATTTTGCACCGCCAATTCTATAAGGCGATAATGATCTGATATATTAGCTTCAATATTTCCTCTTGATGGTTTAGTTTGTGCCGCGGCTAGAATCATCTCTATTTTTTATTAATTTTCTATGTAAATCCAGGCAACTATTCCGGAATTCAATTTCACCTGAACTCTTTTATATGCATTCGATTCGAAGATGTCTACTTTGGCTAATTCTGCCTCAGTAATATTGAAAACCACACCATGAATAATGTCAGAATGAATTTCGCTTGGTACCGCCACAACATAATCTGCCATTCCAAATTCTTCTTCTATCTGTAGACTTTTCAGTTTATAGCTCAAAAGCTGATCTGCGGTTCCGGTTAATAATCTATTAAAAACCTGCATTTGAATTTGTTTTGACCGTAATGTTCCGTAGGAAAATAATTGTTCCATAGTTTTATTTTTCTCGTTATTTGATGCGTTAGGAATTGTGAACGCCCAAATTACGATTTTTATTACAATTTAAAATAATCAATATAATTGTCTAAATCTTTATCGCCACGTCCAGAAAGGCTTATAACCACAATGTCTGTAGGTTTAAATTTCTTCTGATCTAAAACTGCAAATGCATGCGCGCTCTCAATCGCCGGAATAATTCCTTCTAATTTCGTAAGCTGTAAACCTGCATTCATGGCATCATCATCGGTTACGGAGAAAAATTCTCCACGGCCTGTTTGTGCCAAATGTGCGTGCATTGGTCCAACTCCCGGATAATCCAATCCTGCCGAAATAGAATACGGTTCTGTAATTTGCCCGTCAGAAGTTTGCATTAAAAGGGTTTTACAACCGTGAATAACGCCCACTTTTCCTAATTTGCTCGTTGCTGCACTATGACCGCTATCAACACCTTTTCCCGCTGCTTCAACTGCAATAATTCCAACTTCGGGCTCGTGTAAAAAGTGATAATATGTTCCTGCAGCATTACTTCCACCACCAATACAAGCGACCACATAATCAGGATTTTCTCGTCCTTCTTTTTCTTTTAACTGCCATTTTATTTCTTCAGAAATTACACTTTGAAAACGTGTCACCATATCCGGATAAGGATGTGGTCCAATTGCTGATCCAATGATATAATGTGTGTCAACCGGATTGTTAATCCAGTCACGAATTGCTTCGTTTGTAGCATCTTTTAAAGTTCTCGAACCTGAAAGTGCCGGACGAACCTCAGCGCCTAACATTTTCATACGAGCCACGTTTGGTGCCTGGCGCGCAATGTCAATTTCGCCCATATATACGATACATTCCATTCCCATTAAAGCACAAACTGTTGCAGTAGCAACGCCATGCTGACCTGCGCCGGTTTCAGCAATAATTCTTTTTTTGCCCAAACGTTTTGCAACCAGAATTTGTCCAATTGTATTGTTGACTTTATGCGCTCCGGTATGGTTTAGATCTTCTCTTTTCAGATAAACTTTTGTATTGTATTTTTCAGATAAACGATTCGCAAAATAAAGCGGACTCGGACGTCCAACGTAATCTTTTAGCAACTGATCGAATTCAGCCTTAAAGTCTGGTTCGCTTGTTATTTTTAAATAATTCTGGCGTAATTCTTCTACATTTGGATATAACATTTCCGGAATGTAAGCTCCTCCAAATTCTCCGTAATATCCTTTTTCGTTAACGTTAAAATTCATTTTATTCCAATTTTAAAAGTTGGCAACATCAAATTTTCGTTTGAAATTGCTAAATAGATTTTTGTTTTTTAAGCCTGGTTCGATTTCAAATTTACTATTTATATCGACGGCATAAATAGGAAGATTGGTTTTTGAAATCTCTTCGATCGCTTTTAATTCGTTGATTCCAATTCCGCCACTCAAAAAGAATGGTTTCTTTGAATTGTATTTTTTTAATATCGTCCAGTCAAAAGTGGTTCCGTTTCCGCCGGGTAATTTTCCTTTTGTATCAAACATAAAATAATCGCAAACAGCTTCGAATGGTTTTATAATTTCGAAATCAAAACTTTCATCAGCAGAAAATACTTTGATGATTTCGATTTTCTTTGGCAATTGTTTTTTTAGTTCTGATAAAAATTCAACCGATTCATTTCCGTGTAACTGAACGGCTTGTAAATTGTATTTTGTTACTTTATCCAGAATTTCTTCCTGACTTTGATTGACAAAAACACCGACTTTTTTGATTGTTTTGATAAGTTCCGGAATTGTTCCGTTAAAATATCTCGCGGATTTCTCCCAGAAAATAAATCCCATATAATCGGGTAGGAGTGCGCCTACTTCGAGAATGTTTTCAGGATATTTCATACCGCATATTTTGAGTTTCATTGTTGTTTTGTTTTTTGCCACGAAGGCGCTAAGACACAAAGTTTTTTTATTTTTTGCCACAACGGCAAAAAGATGCTAAATTTTTTCGCCACGAATTCACGAATTAATTATAAAAAAAAATTCGTGAATTCGTGGCTATTTTTAAATATTCAAATTATTTATAAATTCAGTTGCTGCTTTTCCTGCGTTGTCGGTTTTCATGAAGTTTTCTCCAATTAAGAAACCGCTGTAACCATAAGGTCTTAATTCTGAAATGGCTTCAATAGACGAGATTCCGCTTTCAGAAACTTTTACAAAATCATTTGGAATTTGAGATGCCAATTCTTTACTGAAATCCAGACTTACTTCAAACGTTTTTAGGTTTCTGTTATTTACACCAATCATGTCTAAACTTGGCATAATCGATTTTTCCAGTTCTTCTTGGTTGTGAACTTCCAATAAAACTTCTAAACCTAATTTTTTAGCAAATTCAGATAAAGATTTAATTTCTTCACGTGTTAAAACCGCTGCAATCAGTAAAATCAAATCGGCTCCAAAAGCTTTGGCTTCCAGAATTTGATATTCATCAACGATAAATTCTTTTCGCAATAGCGGAATATTGACACTCGCTCTTGCCAGAAGTAAATCGTCCAGAGAACCCCCAAAATATTTCCCATCCGTTAAAACCGAAATTCCGCAAGCTCCGGCATTTTCGTAACCTTTTACTACTTCTTCAACCGTAAAACTGTGATTGATTACTGATTTTGAAGGTGAACGACGTTTGTGTTCTGCAATAATTCCGGTTGAACTTGTTCTAAGTTTTTGACTTAAAGAAATTGTTTCTCTTCCAAAAAATACAGAACTCTCCAATTGTGAAACCGGAATGATCGATTTTTTAAGAACGACTTCTCGTTGTTTATCAAATATTATTTTATCTAAAATATTCATGATCTTTTTTGTTTCAGGTTTCAGGTTTCAAGTTTCAGGTTACGTTCCAATAACTTGAAACCTGAAACAAAGAAAACTTGAAACTATTTTTATCTGCTAAGTTCTTGTAATGTCTGTAATGCTTTTAATCCTTTTCCAGAGAATAGGCTTTCTTTTGCTAATTCAAATCCTTCGAGTGGCGAACATTTTGTAACCGTTGCAATTGCCATTGCGGCGTTTGCTAAAACTACATTGTTCTGTGCTTCGGTGCCTTTTCCTGAAATGATATTGATAAACATATCAGCCGATTCTTCGATGGTTTTTCCACCTTCTATTTCAGTTTGAGACAAAAGTCTAACTCCAAAATCTGATGGATTTAACATTCCCTCCATATGCGATGTGATCGTTTTGGTTGGACCTGTTAAAGAAATTTCATCATATCCGTCAAGCGAATGTAAAATGGTGAAATTGATATCAGTATTTTGATATAAATAAGCGTACATTCTGGCTAATTCAAGATTGAAAACACCAACTAATTGATTTTGTGGAAACGACGGATTTACCATTGGTCCCAACATATTAAAGAAGGTTTTTACGGCTAATTCTTTACGAATTGGTCCCACATTTTTCATTGCCGGGTGAAATAGGGGAGCATGCAAAACGCAAATTCCGGCTTTGTCGATACATTTTTCTAAAAAAGAATTATCATTACTGAATTTGATTCCCATTTTTTCCATTACGTTGCTCGATCCTGAAATCGATGAAACACCGTAATTTCCGTGTTTTGCTACTTTAATTCCGGCTCCGGCAGAAATAAAGGATGCCAAAGTTGAAATGTTGAAAGTGTCTTTTCCGTCACCACCCGTTCCACATAAATCGATTGTATTATATGCAGATAAATCAACGCGAACGCATAATTCTAATAAAGCTTCGCGAAATCCCGAAAGCTCGTCAATCGTAATGCTTCGCATCATAAATACGGTCAAAAATGCCGAAATCTGACTTGGATTATAACTTCCGCTTGAGATATTAATCAACACATCTTTTGCTTCTTGTTTAGAAAGCACTTCGTGGTTGATCAATTTGTTTAATATAGTTTTCATTTTTTTAATTCCTAAAGTTAAATCCTACTTTTTAAATGGATTTGTTTTATTTTTTAATGAATTTTCCTGAGTCAATAATTGAATTCCCATTCATAACCACATATAGATAAACGCCTTTGTTGAAATGGCTTGATACTTTCCAGAAATACCAAGATTTAGATTCATCTAATTTAATCTGATCAATATTTTTACCATTTATATCGAAGAATTTGATAGAGTCGAATGTGTAATTTTGATTTGTTTCAAAAGATAAAAAATCATCTGTTGGATTTGGATAAACTTTTATTTTAGCCAATTTGGTATTTGTAAATTCTCCGGTAGATAAATTTCCCTCTAACTCTTTTGCTCCAATATCTGCAAGGGTGCCATTAGATATATTTATTGATGGACTACCTGCATTTACTGCGGGCGAATTGCTTTTTAAAATGCAAAAAGTGTTTTCTGTCGGGATAAGAGATTCAAATTCGGGATTAACAAAAATATTATAATACGCATCTGATGGCGTATTATTTTTATTTTGAGTAATTATTGGCCCAACACCTACAGGTAATACATTCCCGGTTCCCGCTGTATTGTTGCTAAATAAATTATACGAAACAGACTGTGGTTTATTGGTACTTCTGGAATATATTGCATAATTTGAGTTATAAGCAACGATATTAGAATTAATAACCGGGTTTGTTATTTTATAAGCTTCATTGTCATACAAACTAATACCATCTCTATTAAATATAATTGTGTTATTTATAATGTTTGGTTTACTGTATGAAACATATATTCCAGAATCATTGTTGTAGATAATGTTACGTTCCAGAGTGTAATCAACATTCATTAATTGTACTCCATAATATAAGCAATCGTGGATAATGTTATTTTTGAATACTGACGAAGTTGCTGCCTGATATATATTTAAACCAATTATAGAAAGATTAAATATCTCATTGTTTTCAACAATAATCTTTTCTGTCGTATCAATTGATAATCCGTATGCACAATTATATATTTTATTGTTTGTAATAGTCAAATTGGCTGAGTTTCGAATACTTATTGCACTTTGTTCTGAATTTCTAATAATACTGTTAGAAATATCCAGATTTCCTACAACATGCAAGATTCCTATATTATCATCATTTTTAATTTTGCCATATTCAATGATGCAATAATCTAGTTTTGACGTTCCATAAATAGCAATCTGATTCCAATCTTTTTTGGTGGGTGACGAACTGTTTGATGTAAACTTGATATAATTATTTGCTGAGCCATTTGCTAAAAGTGTTCCATTTACAATCAAGGAGTAATAGCCATCAAATTTTATTTCTACACCTTCTTCAATTGTTAAAGTTTGACCTGCAGGTACCACAATATTGCCAGTAACGCGATAAGTATTTCCTTTTGTCCATGTACCATTTACATTTCCATTCACCAAAACCAGTTTATTAGATGATAAGGTAACATCGTCTAACTTAAGAGTTCCATTGATGAAAATATTTAATAACTCATAAGCCAGATATCCATTCTTTTGATACTTTATATTATAAACTCCATTAGCAACATTGGCAGAATAACTTCCATTAGTTTGCGATGTAACTTCTGCAAGAACCGCACTTGGTGATACTGGTGTAAAAGTAATGGTACAGTTTTCTGAATTTACGGTATTGTCTAAAAACACATTTCCCGTTACGTCTGCAGCAAATGTGTAAGTGGAGATTAGAATGAATAATATTAGTAATTTTCTTTTCATTTTTAATTTTTTATATGTTAGTTAAGTTTACTTTAGAATTTCACAAGGATTAATTCATTTTATTGTTTTTATTAATCCTTGTGAGAATGATATTTTCTTCAAATTTAGTTATAAACTAACTCTTAATCCAGTTCTCTAAAATCAATTTTCCTTTTGGCGTTAAAACACTTTCCGGGTGAAACTGAACGCCTCTTACATCAAAAGTTTTGTGTCTTAGAGACATAATTTGTCCGTTTTCGTCGATTGAGGTTGCCTCTAAAACATCAGGTAAATTCGCGTCAACAACCCATGAATGATAGCGTCCCACTTCGAATTCGTTTCCTAAACCTTCGAACAGAATTTCGTCTGAAACTACTGTTTTTACATTTGTTGCAACGCCGTGATATACTTTGTCAAGATTCGAAAGTGTTCCGCCAAAAACTTCCCCAATCGCTTGTTGTCCTAAACAAACGCCAAGAATACTTTTTGTTGGCGCATATTTCTGAATTACAGCTTTTAACAAACCCGCTTCATCCGGAATTCCAGGTCCCGGAGAAAGTAAAATTTTATCAAAAGTTGCGATTTCGTCAATTTCAAACTCGTCGTTTCTGTAAACGGTTACTTCGCAGTTTAAATCTTCCAGATAGTGTACTAAATTATAAGTGAAACTATCGTAATTGTCTATAACTAATATTTTTTTCATGTCTTTTATTTTTGTTTGCTTCGCCAATTCGGTTAAAGCCTCGTGTCAGGTTTTCTTTGTTTCAGGTTTCAAGTTCTGAGACTGGAAACTGTGACTGAAAACTGATTACTTTTTTATTTCTCTCGAACGTATTTTTCAGTGATAATGCGGTCGATTCCTAATTTTTCTACTTTTTCTATTCCTTTTTGGGTTAAAGTGTCGTTTTTGATTTTTACAACAAATTCAAATTTGCCATTTTCCCATTGACGATTATTAAAATATTCCAGATTCTCGGTATAGATACTATCCTTCAAAGTATATTTTCCACCTCCGCTAAAAAATACTGCATTTGTTGAATCTTTACCATTATTCAAATCATGATTGAAAAAAGCAAAATGAGTATCATTTATAATTTTAATCATTTTTGTTTTTGGATTAAAAGTTGAAAACGTAGAATCTTTTTCTGTAGTTTGTGCTGATATCAGACGCCAGGTTCCTTTAATCGGATTCTCTTTTTTTTCAGAATTACAAGCTGTAATGCTAATGATTAAAAATAAAATTGAAATTGCTTTTTTCATGATTTTTGTGGTTTTTATTTTATTTACCAATCTTTGTCCAAACGGTTGAAACCGTTCGCTATGTTTATATTTGTTTTCAAATATGGTTTGAACCTTGTGCGAACCGTAATACTAAGACTGAATACTAAATTTTCTCCGCCATTTCCAGCGCTGTATTCAATGCTCTTAATTTATTATAGACTTCTTGCATTTCGCTTTCTTCATCTGAACTGGCTACAATTCCCGCTCCGGCCTGACAATGCAATTGGTGGTTTTTGCTCAGGAAAGTTCGAATCATAATGGCGTGATTAAAGTTTCCATTAAAATCCATGAAACCAATTGCGCCGCCGTAAAAATTACGATTTGTTTTTTCGTAATCTTCAATCAATTGCATCGCTCTGTGTTTTGGAGCGCCACTTAAAGTTCCTGCCGGAAAAGTGTCGGCAACAACCTGCATAGTCGTTGCTTTTTCATGTAAATGTCCCGTAACTTTTGAAACCAGGTGAATTACGTGCGAGAAAAACTGAACTTCTCTGTACTTTTCTACGTTCACATCATGTCCGTTTCGGCTTAAATCATTTCTCGCCAAATCAACTAACATTACGTGTTCACTGTTTTCTTTTTTATCTTCAGAAAGTTCTTTGGCTAAAAGTGCGTCGCGTTCGTCGTTTCCGGTTCTTTTGAAAGTTCCGGCGATTGGGTGAATTTCGGCTTTTCTGTTTTTTACGATAATTTGTGCTTCGGGCGAAGACCCAAAAATTTTGAAATCTCCATAATCAAAAAAGAACAAATACGGAGATGGATTTATACTTCTTAAAGCTCTGTAAACATTGAATTCGTCCCCTTTAAAACCTTGTGTAAAACGACGTGAAAGCACTAATTGAAAAACGTCGCCCCTAAAACAATGCTTCTTAGCCAAAGCCACATTGTGTTTGAATTCATCATCGGTCAAGTTAGAGAAACCTTCGCCTTCTTTGGTGAATTTATAAGAAGCAATATTTCTGGATTGTAATAATTGTTCGATTTCTGAAATGTTATTTCTTCCGTCAACGCTGTGGCAGAAAATATAAGCTTCATTTTTAAAGTGATTTATCGCAATAATATTTTGGTAAACCGCATAAAACACATCCGGAATCAAAGTTGCCGTATCTTTTTTGGCAATTGAAACTTTTTCGAAATAACGAACGGCATCATAAGAAATGTATCCAAATAAACCATTATTAATGAATTTAAAATCGTTTTTTTCTGATTGAAACTGACTCGAAAATTTCTGAATTACTTCTGGAATATTGGTCGAAGCATCGATCGAAATTTGTTCTGTTGTTCCGTCAGGAAAAGTTTTAGAGATAATTTCGTTTTCAATTTTAATCGTAGCAATCGGATTACAGCAGATGTAGGAGAAACTGTTGTCATTTCCATGATAATCACTACTTTCCAGTAATAAACTATTCGGGAATTTATCTCTGATTTTAAAATAAATACTTACCGGCGTAATGGTGTCTGCCAGAATTTGTTTGTAATGTGTGTTGAGTATAAAAGGTTTCAAAGTATGTTGTTTTTTAATTTTAATATTTACTTGAGTTTTGACCAAAAAAAAAAGGCTTGTCGTGATGACAAGCCTTTTATATTTATAGTTTTACAATACCATAGGAAGCTTCGTTCACGACGTTTGACGTAAATTCTTCCACCACCAATTATTGTTCATTATTGTTTTCATAAATTCAAAAGATTATTTTTTATCTCTTTTTGATGTCACAAATATATAAATGTAATTTGGATTAGAATACATAAAAGTTCAAAAAAAACTTTTCAATATTTATAATTTTGTTATATTTTGAAAGCTAAGATACTTTAAATCCTTAATTTCCAATCGCAATTGAGTTATTTTGGTTCACTCTAAAATCAGGACTTCCTTTGATATTTGGCGTTGTAAATAAGTCATTATTTCTGATTTTAGTAAAATTTATAGAATATTCAGGCTTACTGTAATAAGTTTTAATTTCAGCATCGTTGCCTGAAGATTCACTTGTAATTTCGCCATTGCAGTTATTTACTATTATGTTTTTAAAGTTAATTTTCGATAAATTGACACTTCCGCTTCCAACATTGCTTTCTAAAATAACAAAAGGTGAAAACCCGGATACAAGACTGTTTGACAAGGTAAAAAAAGTATTTTCTCTAATATGAATAGATTCTCTGACCAATCCCTGACTGTTTTCTTCAAGATTAACAAGCGTAATGTTATTGGCAGTTATTCTGGTCAGCTTATTAATATCAGTATTTTCAGTTTTATCGTATGAGTCGACTTCAAAACATCTTGAACCTGAAATATCTGACGAGTAAGGATGACGAATTGCAATACTATTGCTGATATTAATTTGAGCTCCTTGTGTAAAATCAAAATCATCATCAGTTGTTCTGTATGAAACTAAGTTATTCAGATCAAAATTTCCACCATAACATTCGAACGAATCATCGTTAGAATAACTAATTTGAATAAAATTTAAAACTGTTTTTTTGCCAACACCAGCCAGCGAAAGTCCGTTGAGTTCTTTCAAAGCGCTCAGTTTTCTTCCGGAATATTCAATTCTAACATATTTTAAAATTCCCGAATTGTCATCAACATCCTGACCTCCATAATGATTTAATAACGGATCAAGATCAAAAGGTAAAGTATGTAATCCGCCTAAACTGTTTATCGGAGCTTTTCCCATAATTACTATTCCGCCCCAGTCACCTGGTTTTCTGTCTGCAACCTCTTTATTCGAAGTAAAAACAATAGGATCTGTTTCTAAGCCTTCGGCCATTATTTTACAACCATTTGTTATTACGAGAGTTCCACAGCTTTTATCATCTCCGCGAATTACAGTTCCGGGTTCGATGGTTAAAACGGCATTATTTGTTACATACACAGTACCAACTAATTGGTACGTATTTCGTTTGTATAATTTGGTGTCTTTGTCAATTGTTCCGGCAATAATATTACTGGCTTCACTATATTCTGTATTTGCAGGTTTAAAATTAGTCCAGTTGTTCATCCAGTTTGTGGTGCCAATAATTCCTCTCTGTTGTTGCTGTGCGTGAAGAAAAAAAGTGCTTAGAATACTTAGAAGTGCAATACTGATTTTTGTTTTCATAACTATGATTTTGATTTCAAGTTTTTGATTTTTTTTATTACTTCAAAATTAGAAGCCGTATGTTAATCAAAACATCACGCGTTGTTACGAAAGGGTTATTTTAGTGTTAAGAACGTTATTATTATGAAAAGTATAAAAAAGAAACCCCAAAAGCCTAAACTTTTGGGGTTTTCTAAATTTTGAATTAGTAAGTTTAAAATATTAGAATTTTAAAGCTACAGTCAATTCGAAATCGTCATTGATAGTTTTGTCTCCTAAGTTTTCGAAGAAGTTACCAGAGTTGTATTTGATATCATATTTAGTTCTGTCAACTTTGAATGCAGTTGTAGCAGTGTTTCCAGCTACAGTGATGTCAAAAGTTACAGGTTTAGTGATTCCTTTAATAGTTAAATCAGCAGTTACAGTATAAACATCAGTTGCTTTAGCTCCGATAGTTTTGAAAACTAATTTTGCAGTTGGATATTTGTCAGTTCCAAAGAAATCATCAGCTTTTAAGTGACCATTCAATTTTCCTTGGTATTCTCCAGTTAAATCTGTAGAAGTTAAAGAAGTCATATCAACAGTGAAAGAACCCCCAGTTAATTTTTTTCCTTTAAATACTAAAGCTCCGTCTTTAAAGTTTACAGTTCCAGAGTGCTCTCCAGTTACTTTTTTACCTACCCATTTGATAGTACTTGCTTTTACGTCGATTTTTTTTGTTTGAGCATTTACTGAAATACTAGCCGCTGCTACGAATAATGCTATTGCAATTGTTTTTAAATTTTTCATGTTGTTAAAATTGATTTTGGATTAATAATAATTATATAGTGATAAATAATTCTTCGTGAGATTTTCTAACTTTTTTGTGATGTTGAGCATCGTCTTCATTATGTCTGTAACCTACAGTTGCAATTACAGAAGCGTTTAAACCAAGTTTGTCAAAACCTAAGATTCTGTTGAATTCAGCAGCATTAAAACCTTCCATAGGCGTTGCATCGATTTTCAATTCAGACGCAGCACTTAATAATGTTCCTAAAGCAATATAAGTTTGTTTTGCTGTCCAGATATTTTTAGCATCCTGAGATAAATTTGAAATTACATTATTCATCATGTCTGCAAATCCGCCTAAAGCCTCAACAGGAACACCTCTTGTTTCGCTAATGTTTTTGATATAAGCACCTACAGATTCTGCTCCGGTATTTAAATCATTTGCAAAAATAAACAATTGAGAAGCGTCTGTAATTTGAGTTTGTCCGTAAGCAGCAGCTTTTAGTTGCTCTCTAATTTCCGGATTTTCTACGATAACAACTTTATAAGGTTGTAATCCGTATGAAGAAGCACTTAATCTAACCGCTTCTTTTAAAGTATTTAAATCTTCTGCCGATACTTTTTTAGTTGCATCAAATTTTTTGGTAGCGTATCTCCAGTTTAAATTTTCTAATAATGTACTCATAAATATTAATTTTCTTGGGTTCGGTATTTTTCTAATAATTTATTTAATAATTCTAATTCTTCAGGGCTTATATTCTCTGCAAACATACGTTCGTGTTCATCTACTTTTGGATCTAGTTCTTTTAAAACGTCCAATCCTTTTTGCGTAATCAAAACCTCTATTTTGCGTCGATTTCCTTCGCAGACATTTCTGGTAACAAAATCCTTCAGCAATAATTTGTCCACTAATCGGGTTGTATTACTGGTTTTCGCCAGCATACGTTCCTGAATGACACACATATTAGCAGGTTTGCCTTTTTGTCCTCTTAATATACGCAACACATTATATTGCTCTCCGGATAAATCATACGGTTTTATCAACTCGTTAAAATGATCCTGAATCACGTTCTGTGTGTACATGATATTCAGGATAACTTTTTTCGCATTATCCATCTTAACTGTACTTTTTATAACCTCTTCAATTGTCATAGTCGTAAGTGTATAATTTGTATATACAAATGTATAACTTTTAATAGTTGTATATACAAATGTCATGTTAATTTTTTGTTAATAATAATGACACGAATTATAACTTGACAAAGTCTATATAACTAGTGTAAAAATAATATAAAATTTTTGAATTAAAATATTGATTTTTAATATTTAATGATTGTTTAAAGGAAGTAGGAGGAGACCTTTACTAATAAAAAAAGCTTTATCGAAATTCAGCCAAAAGAAATCCTTTAGAAATTTCCCTAAAATTTGAAACCTCTTTAGTAATCCAGGCTTCATTATGTCCCAGTTCCTTAGCCAGTAATCTTGCTACTTTTTCTGAAGATTGAATTGCAGCTCTGGCATCTAAAAACAATAAACGAACACGTCTTGCTAAAATATCATCTATAGTTCTCGCCATTTCGTATCGAATAGCCCACACTATTTCTGCCATCGTAAACTCGTGATCAGGATGTAGCTTTTCTCTTAATTCAGGATTGTTTTGCTGCAATTCTATTATTTTTTGAATGTCAGATCCATAAATATACAGATGATTCTCTCTGTCTAAAGTAGTCGTAATTTTATTTCCATGAATGGAAAGATGCTCTGTAACACATTCTTTTTTAGGAAGCTTTCCTGTCTTAATCACTTTATTGATAATATCTTCGGCAATTTTTCTGTAAGTCGTCCATTTTCCACCTGTGATAGTAATCAAGCCCGTTTCCGAAACTATAATTTTATGACTTCTCGAAACTTCTTTAGTGTTTTTTCCTTCTTCCTCCGGAGCGGCCAAAGGTCTTAAACCTGCAAAAACTGATAAAACATCGGCTCTCGTTGGTTTTTTTGCCAAAAAATGCTGAGCCGTTTCCAGTACAAATGCAATTTCACTTTCTAAAGCAATAGGTTCCAAACTTTGTTTTCTGATCAAAGTATCAGTTGTTCCCACGACAATTCGGTTATGCCATGGCACCGCAAACAAAACTCGTCCATCGCTTGTTTTTGGAATCATCAAAGCGTGATCTCCGGGCAAAAAAGATTTATCAAAGACAAGATGAATTCCCTGACTCGGAACAATATATTTTTTATAAACAGTATCGTTTAGTTTCATTATAGCATTTGTAAAAACACCTGTCGCATTAATTATCGCAGATCCTTTTACATCGTATTTCTCGCCGGTTTCCTGATCTGAAACCTGAACACCAATAACCTGATTTTTATTATCCTTTAATAAGTTTACAACTTTAGAATAATTTAAAATACAAGCACCTTTTTCTATCGCCGTCTGCGCAAGGTTAATAGCCAGTCGCGAATCATCAAATTGACCATCGTGATAAATAACGCCGCTTACCAAACCATTTTCTTCAACGTTAGGCAGCATTTCGATTGTTTTTTTCTTCGAAATATATTTTGAACTACCAAGACTCAAACGTCCGGACAATAAATCATAAACCTTTAATCCGATCGTATAAAAATAACCGCCCCACCAATTGTAATTTGGAATTACAAACGATTGATTCTTGACCAAATGTCCTGCATTTTGCGCCATTAAACCTCTTTCTTTCAACGCTTCTTTAACCAAATGCAAATCTCCCTGTTCTAAATATCGTACACCGCCGTGAACTAATTTTGTACTTCTGCTCGAAGTTCCTTTTGCAAAATCTACCGCTTCAACCAAGACTGTTTTGTAGCCTCTGCTTGCCGCATCAAGTGCAGTTCCCAAACCGCTTGCTCCACCGCCAATTACAATAACATCCCACTTTTCAGTGTTTTTTAATCTTAATAACTGTTCTGAATGTTTCATATAATATGACTTGGATTTGTTTTACAGGCGTTTATTTTCAATAACAAACATAACGAAACAAAACGAAATTAGGTGATATAGTCTATAATCAAATTTTAAGAAACATAAATTTTAATAGCAGGGCGTGCCACCATGCCGATAAGAGGGCAAAAATACTTTGCGCATATACGCCCTCTTATCGGCATGCTGTCGGGCTATCCAGGCTACTTCGGTAGCTTCTTCCTATCCCTCACGCGAACTACACAAAACGAGAAACCCGACAGGTTTTTAAAACCTGTCGGGTTTGATGTTGTAACCGCATAGTAAAATCTTAATGAGGCAGTTTGTCTTTGATCAAGCCATAAACCCAGGTTCCAAAAATGGCGCTTATCAAAGTAACCACAATTACGGTAACTCCGGTTCCAATTTGAGCGAATAAAGGTCCGGGGCATGCTCCTGTAATTGCCCATCCAAAACCAAATAATAATCCGCCGTAAATTTGTCCTTTACTGAAAACTTTAGGCTGAATTTCGATTTTCTCGCCCTGAATAGTTTTGATATTGAATCTTTTAATAATCTGAACAGAAATTATCCCAACCACAACGGCGCTTCCAATTACGCCATACATAAAGAAAGATTGCAATTGAAACATTTCCTGAATACGAAACCAACTGATGATTTCTGCTTTAACGAATACAATTCCAAAGAAGATTCCAACAACTAAATATTTTAGGTTTGAAAATGCCGAATCTTTCAATTGACTTCCGTTGATTCCTTCTGTATTTGTATTTTTATTTTCTAAATTGTTCATTTTTGAAATTTTAAGTGAAAGAATATCTTAAAGTGAAAGAATATAAGGCAGAATCAAATTAGCCATAATAAAACCGCCAATCATAAAACAGATTGTAGCTACCAATGAAGGCCATTGCAAGTTTGAAATTCCCATAATGGCATGTCCGCTGGTACATCCGCCTGCATAACGGGTTCCAAAACCAACAAGAAATCCTCCAACAATAATCATGATAAATCCTCGAAGTGTCAATAAACTTTCCCATGAAAATAATTCTTTTGGCAATAATCCCGAATGATCCGTGATGCCGTAAGTCGCCAATTGCGCTGAAAGTTGTGGCGTTATTTCAACCGGATTTGGATTTGCCAGAAAATAAGCCGCAATGATTCCGCCAAGGAAAATTCCGAAAACGAAAAATAAATTCCAGCTTTCTTTTTTCCAGTCGTATTTAAAAAACGAAATATTCGCCGGAATACACATCGCACAAATATGTCGCAATGAAGAACTAATCCCGAAAGATTTATTTCCAATAATCAACAAAACAGGAACAGTCAACCCAATCAACGGACCTGCAACATACCAAGGCCAAGGTTCTTTTATAATTTCTAGTAGACTCATTTTTTTCTTTAAAAATTAGATTTTTTATTTCTTTTACCATTAAGATATTAAGAGAATTAAGATGCAGCAACTCAATAAACTTAATAAAGAAAGAATAAGACACTTACTTAATAGACTTAATGTCTTAATAGTTAAATTTTATGTTCAATACATTTAAGATAAAGTAACTTAATAAACTTAATATCTTAATGGTAAAAAAACTATGCTTTCAAAACCTTGCTTTGGCAAACGAAATCAGATTTTGGGATATTTGTTTTTGCAATTGCTCCAAAACCACCATCAATTTCGGTAAAATTTCTGAAACCACGCGCTTGTAAAATAGATGCCGCAATCATACTGCGATAACCCCCTGCGCAATGCAAATAAAAATGTTCATTTGGATTAATATCTTTTACCCAGTCATTAATATAAGCCAAAGGTTTGCTGTAAGCATCTTCAATATGTTCTGCTTCGTATTCTGTTTCTTTACGAATATCAATTATTTTATCTTCTTCGATTTTAAATTCAGATGCAAATTGCTCTGCTGAAATTCGGTTAACCGTATCAATTTCGAAACCTGCATTTTTCCACGCCTCAAATCCGCCTTCCAGATGCCCGATGATGGAATCAAAACCTACACGGCTTAAACGCGTTACGGTTTCTTCTTCAAGACCAGCTTCTGTAACTAATATAATAGGTTGTTTTACATCGGCAACTAAGGTTCCAACCCATGGAGCAAAATCTCCGTTGATTCCAATATTAATAGATTGCGGAATAAATCCTTTATAAAAATCTCCGCTTTTTCTGGTATCTAAAATCAAAGCACCGGTTTCTTCGGCAACAGCCTCAAACTCTTCCACTTTAATCGCTTTCATTCCGTTATGCAAAACCGATTCGAAACTTTCGTAACCGCCTTTGTTCATCGCTACATTCATGCTGAAATAGGCTGGAGGAGGCAATAAACCATCGGTAACTTCAGCGATAAATTCTGCTTCGGTCATATTGGCGCGCAACGCATAATTATTTGCTTTTTGATTCCCGATAGTCGAAACCGTTTCTTTGCTCATGTTTTTTCCACAGGCACTTCCCGCACCATGTGCAGGATAAACGATTACATCATCTGCAAGCGTCATGATTTTATTTCTTAAAGAATGAAATAAAATTCCTGCCAATTGATCCTGAGTCATTCCCGCCGCTTTTTGAGCTAAATCCGGACGCCCAACATCGCCAATAAATAAGGTATCACCAGAAAAAATCGCGTGATCTTTTCCGTTTTTGTCAATCAATAAATAAGTCGTGCTTTCCATGGTATGTCCCGGAGTATGCAAAGCTTTAATAGTAATATTTCCAATTTTAAATTCCTGTCCGTCTTTTGCAGAAATGCAGTCAAATTCGCAGGCTGCGTTTGGTCCGTAAACAATTGGCGCCTGAGTTTCTTTACTCAAATCGATATGACCCGAAACGAAATCAGCGTGAAAATGGGTTTCAAAAATATATTTCAATTTCACCTGATCGCGTTCTAAACGATCCAGATAAGGCTGGATTTCTCTAAGCGGATCGATAATTGCCGCTTCGCCATTCGAAGTAATATAATAAGCACCTTGCGCAAGGCATCCGGTGTAGATTTGTTCTATTTTCATGATATGTATTCTAAAAATATGGGAACACAAAGGTAACCTGAATTTTCATTAAAATAGGTGACTAATGTTACAGAAATTTGATTTTTGTGTAAAAAATGGAATTTAACCATATAAGTGATATAAGTAAATTTAAGGTACCACTTAATCTCGATTATATTAAAATACAAGTACAGATTTAAGGCTTCGTGTAATATGCATCAGACAAAATGAACTTATATTACTTATATGGTGAAAAAAAAAATCTCCGTAATTTTACAACTCTACAAAAAACCATTAATATGAACACAGAAGATTTATTGAATCAAATTGCTTTTATAAAAGAGATTGATAAATTAAAATACATTCAGCGAAAAACGAAGCTGTTTAATAGCGACCGAAACGAAAATGATGCAGAACACAGCTGGCACTTGGCGTTGATGGCGATTGTTTTGGCAGAACATTCAAATGAGCCAATTGATGTTTTGAAAGTTGTAAAAATGGTTCTGATACATGATATTGTAGAAATCGACGCTGGAGATGTTTTTATCTATGATTCACAAAAAAATCATTCGAATACTGACGAAGAAAGACTGTCGACTGAACGTATTTTTGGTTTACTTCCAAACAAACAGGCAGAAGAAATGATTGCCATTTGGGAAGAATTTGAAGCCGGAGAAACAAACGAGGCAAAATTCGCAAAGTCGATGGACAGATTAGAGCCTTTATTGCAAAACACATCAAACAACGGCGGAACCTGGAAAGAATTTGATGTAAAATATGATAAAGTGTACGAGAAAAAGAGCGTCATAAAAGAAGGTTCCAAAACGTTATGGAATTACGCAGAAGGTTTAATCAACGAAAGCGTAGAAAAAGGAATTTTGAAAAAATGATTAATTTTTTAGAATCGAAAACTTTGTCAAAGTTTCAAACTTTGACAAAGTTGCTGTAAAGCATAAGTGTAATTTTATACTTTTTAAATTGTTGAAAAGTTTAACAAATATCAGTCGATAAACTTTTTTTAAAGGCAGGAATTTCGGGTTTTAATGGGTAAATTTGTGGGACTTCATAAATAAAATACCACTATGGAAGAAATGCTTTTTTATGACCGAATGCAATTCGCCTTCACAATTACCTTTCACTATCTTTTTCCGCAACTTACAATGGGTCTTTCGCTGATCATTGTTTATTTTAAATGGAAATACCTCAAAACCAAAAACGAACAATACAATCACGCCACGCATTTCTGGATGAAAATCTTTGCCCTGAATTTTGCAATGGGTGTAGTAACCGGAATCCCGATGGAGTTTCAGTTTGGTACGAACTGGGCAAAATTCTCTGAATTAACCGGTGGAATTATCGGTCAGACATTAGCGATGGAAGGCATGTTTTCGTTTTTCTTAGAATCCTCTTTTCTTGGGATATTTTTATTTGGAGAAAAACTCCTCGGACATAAATGGCATTTTGTCACCGGATTACTAATCATGATTGGTTCCTGGGCAAGTGGTTATCTCATTATAGCAACACATTCGTGGATGCAGAATCCTGTTGGTTATGAAATTCTCCAAAACGGAAAATTTGTGCTGACGAATTTCAAAGCTTTATTTTCAAATCCGTGGTTGTGGCCTTCTTATTTGCACAATCAAGCTGCCTCTTTGGTGACGAGTTCATTTGTTGTGGCCGGAATTGGTGCTTTTTATATTTTGAGTCAGAAGAATGTTTCTTTTGGAAGATTATTTCTTAAAACAGGTGTGATCTTCGGACTGATTTCGAGCATCATTGTGGCAGTTCCAACGGGAGATTTACTGGCTAAAAACGTGGTAAAATACCAACCTGTAACGTTTGCCGGAATGGAAGGAATTTTTCATACCGAAAAAAGAGGTTCAGAAATTGTTTTAATCGGTCAGCCCGATGTAAAAGATAAAAAACTGGATAATAAAATCGCAGTTCCAAATATTTTAAGTTTCCTGACTTACGGAAATTGGGATCAGGAAATCAAAGGTTTAGACCAGTTTGAAGAAGATCTGCATCCAACCAATATCTCGGGATTGTATTATGCCTATCATATTATGGTCGGACTCGGAACGCTTTTTATTGGATTAATGGTTTTGGCACTTTTTCAATTAATAAGAGGAAAATTATACCAAACCAAATGGATTTTATGGTCACTGATGTTCATGATGCCGTTTCCGTATATCGCAAACACAACGGGCTGGTACACGGCAGAATTGGGAAGACAACCGTGGCTCGTTTATAATTTACTGCGAACTGCCGAAGGCGCATCGCCAACGGTTTCGTCCGGAAACACCTTGTTTACCTTATTGGGTTTTATAGGATTGTATCTTTTACTGGGCATGTTGTTTTTGCTTTTGATTGGAAAAATTATCAATAAAGGACCTCATCACGTGGAACTTTCAACAGAAAAAATATAAGTATGGAATTTTTTTGGTACGTAGTTTTAATGGGAATTCTGGCCGTTTATATTGTATTAGACGGTTATGATTTTGGAGCAGGAATTATTCATTTGTTTTTTGGTAAAACAGAACAGGATAAAAAAGCGATCACCAATTCAATTGGTCCTTTTTGGGATGCGAATGAAGTCTGGCTTATTGCTGCCGGCGGTGTTTTGTTTTTTGCTTTCCCCACTTTATATGCTTCTTCTTTCAGCGGATTTTATTTGCCTTTGATTATGATTTTATGGCTTTTGATTTTCCGTGCCATTGGCTTAGAAATGCGCGGACAAGTACATCATCCCATGTGGGAAGCCATTTGGGACAAAGCTTTCGGAATCGCAAGTTTGCTTTTGGCTTTATTCTTCGGAATTGCTTTGGGAAATATTGTTCGCGGTGTAAATCTTGGAATGGTGCAAAATGGCGTTTCAACGCAGGAACCACATTTTTTCTTTTTGCCTTTGTGGAATCCAACTTTTAGCCCGCAGGCAAACGAATTGGGAATTATAGATTGGTTTACACTTTTTCTGGGAATTGTGAGTGTTGTCGCTTTAACAATTCACGGCGCCAACTGGATTATTTTTAAAACCAATTCGGCATTAAATCCTCAGCTAAAAGAAATAGTTTTCAGACTCAATATTGGTTTATTGGTTTTAGTTTGTATTTCGCTGCAAATCTGGCATTTTATTGAGCCGGAACCGTTTCATAATTTTATTGAAACTCCAATTCTTTGGTTTTTTCCAGTAATGGCTTTTGTTGGAATTTTAGGTTTATTCAAAGTGCGTTCCTTCAAAAAAGACGGTCACGGATTTGTATTTTCATCTTTATTTTTAGTGGGCGGATTTGCCTCAACAGCAGTTTCGATCTTTCCAAATGTTTTGCCGTCAACAAACAAGGTAAATCCGTCTTTAACAATTTATAATACCGCCGCCGGAGAATACGGATTGAACGCCGGTTTGAGTTGGTTTTTTATTGCGCTGTTTCTGGTGATTATTTATTTTATTATTCAATATCGTGTTTTTAGCGGGAAAATGGATGATGTTGGGTATGGGGAACATTAAAAGTATTTTTTTTCTTTAAAGTAAATAAAAAAGAGCCACTATTTAGTGGCTCTTTTTACATTTCTTAAACTTAATTACGTTACCATACGGTAAGAGGCTTTATCAAGTATCATAGTGCAAATGTAAGGACTTTTTTCTATGTTTGCAAATAATATTATTCTTACAAATGCGGTTTCAGAAAATTCAATTATATCTTTCTTCATCACGACTGGGAAGATATCAAATAGCTACAGGTAACAGAACAACTAAATCAATTAAGCTATATAAGGCAAATTTAAAAATATCTCAATCCTTTCACCCAATTTTGGGGATCTTAGAAGTTATATTAAGAAATAAACTAAATATAATTTTATCTGGATATTTTACAGATCATGATTGGATAATTAATCAAAAAACTGGATTTATGATTGATCCCTCATTGATATATAGAGATCATCGCACGGGAAGAATAATAACAAATGATTATTTAAAAACATCTGTTGAGAAATCAGAGAATAGATTTAGAAGAATTAGAATTCCTGTAACTAGTGGTAAAATAATTGCCGATCAAACTTTAGGGTTTTGGACAAATTTATTTGAACTCTCTCATTATAGAATTTTGCGCGGTAGACCAATACAAATTTTCAGTCATCTACCTTCTGGTATTGGCAGAACTCAGGTGTGTGAGAGATTAAATAAAATAAGGGAATTCAGAAATAGAATTAATCATAACGAACCAATTTGCTTTACTGGAAATAATATTGACTTTAATTATGTTGAAGATATTTATAGTTCAATTATTGAAATAATTAACTGGATAGATCCTGAATTGATTAATTGGATAAGAGACATGGATTCAGTAATGGTTAAAATTAATAATGCAAAACGGATATGATTAGGAAACCGTAGTTTTTGTTAATTGAGAATTTAGCGGATAGCCTTTCGCCGCGGCGAAAACGCCCAAAAAATACAAATCCGCTTATTTATCAAAATAAACGGATTTTTTAGTTTCATCTTTGTCAAAGTTTTAAACTTTGACAAAGATTAGTCCACAAGTGAAACTAAATTCAAAATATTTAAAAATCTGCGTTATCTGCAAAATCTGCGAGAAACTAAAATAAAACCTCTTTTGTAATTATATAAAATCCCATTACGAGAACAAACCAGCCAAAAATAGGTTTCAGTTTTGTGCCGTCGATTTTTTTAGAAAGCTGACTTCCAATTGACATTCCCAGAAGTGCCATTACCGAAACGCTTAATAAAAAAGGATAATTTATGGGAGTTCCGATATATAAATCGCCTCCAAAACCTATGGAAGAATTGATCGTGATGATTAACAAAGAAGTGCCAACGGCTTGTTTCATCGGTAAATTAGCGAAAAACAACAAAGCAGGAATTATTAAAAATCCACCGCCGGCGCCAAGAAATCCGGTTATGATGCCGACAATGAAACCTATTATGCTCAATTGAATGTAATTTGTTTCGTCGCCTTTTATTTCGGGTTTGTTTTTTCGAATCATCGAAATCGCTGCCGTAATCATTAATATCGAAAAGATAATCATAATCAGAAAATCTTTTGAAACAGAATACGAAGCAATTGAAAACAGCGTAGAAGCAATTTGCGGAAAAATCACTTCGCGAATAATCAAAATCGAAATCACAGAAGGAATCGCAAAATACAAGGCCGACTTTAATTTTAGATTTCCCATTTTGTAATGGCTGTAACTTCCAAACATGGCTGTTAATCCAACAATAAATAAGGAATAAGAAGTGGCTTGTTCCGGATTTACCTTAAACAAATACACTAAAATAGGAATTGTCAATATCGATCCGCCGCCGCCAATTAAGCCCAGCGAAATCCCGATAATAATTGAAGCAAAATAGCCGATATATTCCATTGCAATTGTTTTATGCAAAGGTGATTCGTTAAAAAGAAATCTACAGTAACATTTATCACACAAGGACTGTGATTTGCTAACATGAAAATTATTTTACGATTGAGATATTAAGATAGTTAAGTTTAGCTTCTTTGTGTTTTAGTGTGTAGGAAGAAATTTAAGACTAACAGCGTAATTTTTTTTAATCTCTTAATGGTAGAAAAAAAACTTAGTGTTAATTAGTGAAATTCATATTCAATAATTCAATTTGGTTTCGATTGAGTTTAACCAAACCTCGTTGTTCCATTTTTTTGAGTAATCTTGAAACGACTTCACGAGACGTATTTAATTCGGTTGCAATTTCCTGATGGGATAATTTTACTTCAGAACAACCGCAGGCATCAGAATGTCTTTTTAAATAAAATTCCAAACGTTCGTCCATAGATCTAAAAGCGATGTTATCAACAACTTCAAGGACTTCTTCAAAACGGCTTCGATAGGTTTCGATTACGAATTCAAACCACGATCTGTGTTCCATCATCCATTTATCCATCATTTGCAGCGGAATCATCATGACCGAAACATCTTCGACTACTTTTGCCATGATTTGACTTTTCTCACTTTTAGAAGTACAAATCATCGAAATAGCACAGGCTTGTCCGGGTTGTAAATAATACATTAAAAACTCGCCGCCATCTTCACCTTCGCGGTAAATTTTGATTTTTCCTTTGGTAATCAAAACGGTATTTTTAATGTATTGTCCGGTTCGCATTAAAATAGTTCCGGCTTCAAAATCCTGAAGGCTTCCGTTTTCTTCAATAGTCGAAATAAGTTCGCTGGAGAAATTAGGAAATATATTTTTAAATGAATTTTGCATGGAGTTATTTTTAAACATAAATCTTTTTTTCGCCACGAATTCACGAATTTTTATTAATTAATTCGTGTTCATTTGTGAAATTCGCGACGAACATTTTTTATCAAATTAAGATTAAAACATATAATTTGATGTAAAGATACTAGATTGAAATGGTATTAATTGTCATAAAACTAGATTTGAGATGAATTTTATGCAAATGAAAAAATCCTATTTTCCATCGATTTTATAGACTATATTTTTAAAAATAGTAAGTAAATTTGTAAATCACTGATTATAATAGTTTCTCTAAAACGTTTTCTGAGAATAATAATCGAAATCGCATTTGGCACGTTTTTAATTAATAGAAACGTCGTAATTTTACAAAAAACACATATTATGAATTTATCACAAGAAGATTGGGTTAATCAGCTTGCTGCTGACGAGAATGCAGTTATACTGGACGTAAGAACTGAAGACGAATTTAATGACGGTTATATCGAAAATGCCGTAAATATTGATATCAATAAAGGTCAGGGTTTTATTTATGAAATCGAAGAACTTGATAAAAATAAAAATTACTATGTGTATTGCCGTTCCGGAGCGAGAAGTGCCAAAGCATGTCAGGTAATGAATGAGTTAGGTATAAACAATGCCTATAACTTGCTTGGCGGAATCCTGGACTGGGAAGGTGAAACCGTAAATCCATAAAACACAAAAGAGGCATTAAAAGCCTCTTTTTTCTTTAAATACTATTAACCAAACTATAAAATTACCAGATTATGAGTTTAATACCAGAAGAGTATCAAATTAAAACGCTTACAAATCAAGATACTTATCTTGTAAACGGAGAATTGAAAAAATGGACAGGTCAAACAACGCCCGTTTTTTCGACTATTTCTTCTACAGAAAAATATTCGCCAACAGTATTAGGATCAATCCCGTTTATGGGAGAAAAAGAAGCGGCAGAAGTTGTGGAAGCTGCAAACGGAGCCTACAATAAAGGACAAGGTTTGTGGCCAACGATGAAAGTCGCTGACCGAATTAAATGCATGGAAAATTTCGTGCGACAAATGAAGGAAACCCGCGAAGAAGTGGTAAAACTTTTGATGTGGGAAATTGGAAAAAACCTTGGCGATTCGCAAAAAGAATTTGACAGAACCGTTGAATATATTCAGGATACAATTGACAGTTATAAGGAACTTAACGGACGCAGTTCTTACTTTTCGAAAGTACAGGGCGTTAATGCCATGATTCGTCGCGGACCTCTTGGTGTTGTGTTGTGTCTTGGACCTTACAATTATCCTTTGAATGAAACTTTCTCTTTGTTGATTCCGGCTTTGATTATGGGTAATGCCGTAATTTTTAAACCGGCAAAACATGGTGTTTTATGTATTTCGCCATTGTTGCATGCTTTTAGAAGCAGTTTTCCTAAAGGTGTAATTAATATTGTGTACGGAAGAGGCCGCGAAATTGCATCTCCAATTATGAAATCGGGAAAAATTGATGTTTTGGCATTAATTGGAAACAGTAAATCAGCAATTGCTTTGCAGGATCAGCATCCAAACAAAAACAGATTGCGTTTGATTTTAGGTTTAGAAGCTAAAAACCCGGCGATCGTTTTACCGGATGCCGATCTGGATTTGGCGATTCAGGAATGTATTGCAGGTTCTTTATCATTTAACGGTCAGCGTTGTACAGCGTTGAAAGTTTTATATGTTCACGAATCTATTGCGGAAGAATTCAACAGACGTTTTTCTCAAAAAGTGGATGAATTAGTATTTGGAAATCCGTGGGATAAAGGTGCTTTATTAACGCCGCTTCCGGAAACAGATAAACCGGCTTATATCCAGGGATTAATTGATGATGCGACTTCGAAAGGAGCAAAAATCCTGAATGAAAAAGGTGGAAAACATACAGACAATTATATTTTTCCAGCTGTTTTATTTCCTGTAGATAAAAATATGAGAGTATACCACGAAGAACAATTTGGACCTGTGGTGCCTATTATTTCTTTTAAACATATTGATGAACCTCTTGATGATATGGCCGAATCAAATTACGGCCAGCAAGTAAGTTTGTTCGGAAAAGATATTAAAACGCTGGCGCCGCTTATTGATTCTTTAGTGAATTTAGTTTGCCGCGTTAACCTCAACAGTTCTTGCCAAAGAGGACCTGATGCGTTCCCGTTTACAGGACGTAAAGATTCTGCAGTAGGAACTTTAAGTATTCCGGATGCCTTGCGTTCGTTCTCCATTCGTACGTTTGTTGCTTCAAAAGATATCGCTTACAATAATGAAATTCTACAGGAATTGCTGAACAGCAAAGAATCGAATTTTATTAATACCGATTATATTTTGTAGTAATCAGGGTTATATATTATTTGTAGATGCCGTCTTTTTCTTTTGGAATTAGGCGGTTTTTTTTGAAGTTGCCACGAAGGTGCTAAGGCACAAAGGTTTTTATCTTATAATCTCCAATCTTGGTGGCAATAACAAACTGAAAAATCTTTGGGTCTTAGCGCCTTTGTGGCAAATTAAATTCCAAACTTTGTAACTTTATTCAAAAAAATACAACTAATATTTGTAACAACTATTAAATAAACAAAATTCTTAAAACCACTTATGGAAAAATTTATACTAATCGTCTTTTTGTTTTTGGCACAAAACAATTTTGCGCAGGAACTTTATATGCCGCGAAATATTAAAGAAGCTTACGCAAAAGGAACACGCTCGATGGATGGGAAACCAGGAAAAAATTACTGGCAAAACCACGGAAAATATGATATTGCCTTAACAGTCAATGCTGATACAAAAGTTGTTAGCGGAACTGAAACTATTGAATATGAAAATAATAGTACTGACACTTTAAAAAACTTACCAATCAGGTTTGTCAATAATCTTCATAAACCATCTTCTCCAAGAAGCGGAAATGTTAGTGATGATTTTTTAAGTGACGGATTAACTATTACATCCTTAAAAATTGCTGGCGAAGTTTATAAGGAAGATGCCAGAAGCTGGGGAACTGTTGGAAACGTTAAGTTGAAAAAAGCAATTCCGCCACATTCAAAAGTGACGATCAATATTGATTGGAATTATCCTCTATCTAAGGAAAGTGGAAGAGAAGGACAAATCGATAATACTACTTTCTTCGTAGCTTACAGTTATCCCCGTGTTACAGTTTTTGACGATTACAACAGATGGGACAGATTGCCGCACACTGATCGTCAGGAATTTTACAATGATTTTAATGACTATACCTATTCTGTAAAAGCACCAAAAAACTATGTGGTTTACGGAACCGGAGATTTATTAAATCCGGATGAGGTTTTACAGCCTGAATTTGCTGCACGTTTGAAAAAATCATACGTAACAGATGAAATTTTGCATATTGCAAATGAACAGGAAATGAAAAGCGGTGCAGTAACCAAGCAAAACGATTGGAACGTTTGGAAATTCGAAGCGAAGCATATTTCAGATGTATGTTTTGGTTTAAGCGATCATTATTTATGGGATGCCAGCAGCGTTGTGGTAGACAAAAAAACAAACCGTCGCGCGAGCGTTCAGGCGGCTTATGATGTAAAAGGGACTGATTTTGTCAATTCAATCAAAAACAATCAATATGCTTTAGATTTCTTTTCGAACAATTGGCCGGGAGTTCCGTATCCGTTTTCTAAAATGACGGCTTTTCAGGGTTTTGCAGACATGGAATATCCAATGATGTGTAACGATTCTCAAATGAATGACCCTGTTTTTGCACAATTAGTTCAGGATCATGAAGTAGCACATACTTATTTTCCTTTTTATATGGGAATTAATGAAACGCGTTATGCTTTTATGGATGAAGGATGGGCAACCACTTTTGAATATTTAATTGGAATTGCAGAACACGGTAAAGAAGCGGCAGACAAATTTTATAAAGAATTTAGAGTTGAAGGTTATATTAAAGATGCCTCAACAGAAGAAGATCAGCCAATTATTTCAATGTCAACGCAGGTTTCAGGCCCAGGTTATGGAAACAATTCATACGGAAAAGCGTCTCTTTCTTACATCGCTTTAAAAGATTTATTGGGAGATGATTTATTCAAAAAATCGTTGCATCATTATATGGATACATGGAATGGAAAACACCCAATTCCGTGGGATTATTTTAATTCTATGAATACTGCTTCTGGTAAAAATCTGAATTGGTTTTTTAATAACTGGTTTTTCACGAATAATTATATCGACCTTTCAGTTAAAAAAGTAGAAAAAAATACAGTTTCAATTGAAAACGTTGGAGGTTTTGCCATTCCTTTTGATGTAAATATTGTTTATGCTGATGATTCAAAAGAGACTTTACATCAAACTCCGGCAATTTGGCAAAGCAATCAAAAAACAGCTTTAGTTGCCTTAAAAAGTAAAAAAGCGATAAAACAAGTTATCATCGATGGCGGTATTTTTATGGATGCTACACCAAATAATAATAGCTTTTCTGTAAGATAAATAAATTAAATTTACAAGGAAAACCGTTATTCTCAATTGAGGATAACGGTTTTGTTTGTTTTAATGTTTTGATAGTGAATTGTTTGTGGTTTTTGTTGTTTGTATTTTATAAAATATACGGAAAACCACAAAATAATTCTAAAATTAACAAGTATGTTTGCAAGAAATAAAGCCCCCACATTTCATGAAAAACCTATACTTTGTTCTAATTATTTTATTGTTTACCATAAAGAACTTTGCTCAAAATGATGCAAAAGCTAAATTTCAAAAGAATAAATATGAATTAGCTGTTTCTTATTACAAAAAGTCAGATTTTAAAAATGCCCTGGATTTATTTTCCGTAGCCTCCAAAATTAGTCCTGAAAATGAATTAGGTCAGGAATCTATAAAAAAAGTAGATACACTAAAAGCTATTTTAAGAAAAGATATAATGGAAAAAGCCATTGGAATCTGGAAAATGACAGGAGATAAGCCAGTTTGGGCTGTTAAAGAAGATAATGATTCTAAGAATATTATGGTTGAAAAGTTTATTGAAATAACGAAAAGCCAGATTATTTTCTATGAGCAGGACAAAAAAACGCTTTCGAAAAAAATCATAAAAACAGAAGAATTAGTTTATTACAATAAAGATAAATCTGATTCATTATTTTCGGCGATTATTCTTTCTGACGGTACCATCTGGAACTGTAATATTGATGAAAATGCAAAAGTATTAAATGTTATAAATATTGCGAAACAAACAGAAAAAGGTGTTGAGAAAATTGAAAACGAAAATCAACAGTATTTTTATATGAAGGTATAATACTAAAACCCTTTTTTAAACACTATAAAATTACCATAAAGCCGCAAAGATGTTAAATCCTTGCGGTTTTTATTTTTTGAAAATTAGTTATTCAAAAATCAATTTTTATATTTATTATCTTATATTTATTCTCTAACCACTAAACCAAAAACAAAGATGAAACAGGTTGATTCTCAAAGTAATTTATCGTACTTTTTAAATTTCAGAGCAATAATAATATATTGTTTTTTAATGTTTGCCCATTATTCAATCGCCCAAAATAAAAGTCAGATTACCATTGGAACAATCGACAGTATTTCTTCGAAAGTTTTAAATGAAGAAAGGAAAATTTGGATTCATCTTCCCAGAAGTGCCAATTTTAAAGGATTTTCTAAACAAAAATATCCTGTTGTTTATTTATTAGATGGCGATGCTCATTTTAATTCTGTTGTTGGAATTATCCAGGAATTAAGTGAAACAAACGGAAATACAATTTGTCCGGAAATGATTATTGTGGGAATTCCAAATACAAACAGAACGAGAGATTTAACGCCTACACATTCAGATATTGATTTGCCTTTTGTAAATAAAGGTTTAAGCGAACAATCGGGCGGCGGAGAAAAGTTTGCCGAATTTCTTGAGAAAGAATTGATTCCGTACATTGATTCAAAATATCCAACAGCGCCGTATAAAACCTTGATCGGACATTCTTTCGGTGGATTGACAGCCATAAATATTCTGACCAATCATACGAGTTTATTTAATGCTTATGTGGCGATAGATCCAAGTATGTGGTGGGATCATCAAAAGTTTTTAAAAGAAACTACAAAAACATTATCGAATAAAAATTTAGCAAATGTTTCTTTGTTTTTGGGAATTGCCAATACAATGGAAGGTAGTATGGATCTTGTAAAAGTTCGAAAAGACACTACAGTCGTCACAAAACATATTCGCTCTGCATTGGAACTGAATGATTTTTTAAGTCAGAATAAAAAAAGTAATTTAAATTATCAATACAAATATTATAGCGATGACAATCATGGTTCAGTTCCGTTAATTGCGACCTATGATGCACTTCGTTTTCTCTTTGGTTTCAATCAGCTAAAACTTTCTATTGCCGAACAAATGAATTTCAATAAAGCAGTTTTTACCAAAATTGAAAAACATTATGAAAATGTATCCAAACATTTAGGCTATAAAGTAAATGTTCGCGAAGATGTAGTAAATAGTTATGGCTACCAATCACTTGCTAAAAAAGATATTAATTTAGCCGGTTATCTGTTTGAACTTAACGCAGCAAATTATCCTGAAAGTCCAAACGTGTTTGATTCTCTGGGAGATTTTTATGAAGCAAACGGAGATAAAAAAAATGCTATTGCTAATTATCAGAAAGTATTGGTTTTAGATAAGGATTTTCCAGATACAAAAGGAAAATTAGATAAGCTTTTAAAATAATATCTACTTAAAAACAGCCATGTCAGGAGAAAAAGATTTACAGCAATTACTGAAAAGTATGAAACCGGAACACAATCCGGGCGAATATGTTTTTTGTAAAACAGAAAATTTAGAGCAGGTAAATCTAAATGAAATTGAAATGTTTTTTAGAGAAAAAGAAGCCATTACAGTAATTCTGAAAAAAGAAATTGCCGAAGAATTGCATCTCGATTATTCAGTTGTAATGTCTTGGATTACATTGACAGTTCATTCTTCCTTAGAAGCTGTTGGCTTAACGGCAGCATTTTCAAAAGCACTTTCCGAAAACGGAATTAGCTGCAATGTGGTCGCAGCCTTTTATCACGATCATATTTTTGTAGCTAAAAAAGATGCTGCAAAAGCCATGGAAATTTTGAATGCATTTTCGAATTAAATCTATTTTTTGCCACAGATTTCAAAGATTATAATTTCTTACTCTTTGAAATCTGTGGCATTTATTTTATAGAAATTTAAAACCAAGTGAAAAATTAGTAACTCCGGTTTTTAATTCTCTTCCCGAATTATCAAGATCTGACAGTCCTGCAAGGTAACGAACATCGAAAGTAAGTTTCCATAAATCAACACCAACGCCGCCAAGGATACTGCTGTTATCCTGTTCAAAAGCAATTAAATTAAGATTGTTGCTTGCCTTAATATCTGAATAATGTTTCCAGTTATAGCCCACAAAAACACGTAAATTTCCTAATTTACCAAACGGAAGTACTTTATATCCGGCAATTAATGTAGCATCGGTTCCGGAAAGTTCATATTCAGTTTCTCCAATTCCGGTTTGAGAAACACTAAATTTATTTTTTGCATAACCAAACTCGCCCTGACCGTAAAAAAGCAATAAGTTAACTCTCGCGAATCCGGCAAGACTAATACCTGTTCCTGAACTTTTAGAGCTAAAATCATCGCTTATGGGCGAAGTAACATTGGCCGAAAATTGAGGTCCAAATTGTATCAATTGTGCAAAACCGTTTACACTAATACATAATAATGCTGCGATAATTAATTTTTTCATAACGGATTTTATTGGTTTTAGAACTATAAAAATAATTATTATTAATTAAAATAGAAAGATTTATCTTATTTGTTTTTTATTATGTGTTTGATAATTAGTGTTATGTGATTCGTCTCACTTTAACTATGATTAAAATTAATTGCCTTAAATTTGGATGCAAATAAAAAGAGAATGAAAATTAAAGAAATCGAAGCTTCTGAAACCTGGCAAATCAGGCACGAAGTAATGTGGCCGGATCAGCCTTTTGAATTTGTTCAATTGAAAGAAGATGATTTAGGAAAGCATTTTGGTGTTTTTGTGGATGAAAAATTAGTATCTATAGTTTCTTGTTTTTTTACTAATGAAGAAATGCAATTCAGAAAACTGGCAACATTGGAAGAGTTTCAGGGTCAGGGAATTGCATCTGAACTTTTAAAATATATTTTAGAATTGGCAAAAGAAAAAGGAGTAAAGAAAGTTTGGTGCAATGCCAGAACCAATAAAAAGTCCTTTTATCAAAAATTTGGAATGAAAGATACCCAGAAAACTTTTATCAAAGCGGAACAGGAATTTACTATAATGGAAATTTTATGCTAGAAAAAGGAATGAGAATTATTAAATAAATGATACAGCATCAGTTCTTTACGATTATGATGCATTTTGGCCGATTACGTTCTGAATCTGTCGGCAATGTTGTCTAAATGTTAAGTTCACCTATCATTTTAACAAAAAAGAATCACTTTAATTGTGAAATAAAAAGCAGAAATAAAAAGAAAACGTTTTCGTATATTTTATGTTGTTAAGACTTTCTTATTTTATTTTTTTTATTCCAATCTTTTATTACTTTCGCACTCAAATGAGAAAGTTAGTCGTATTTTTAACATTCATGAATTTCCTTCTGTTAGGCGGAGGGCAATATCTTAATGCTGAAACGCACCTAAATTCTCACCACAATCTTGAGAAAAGACACCGAGTAAAATTTACCAATAATGAACAAGGCAGTTCGATAATCGAAGATGCTGATGTTGATTTGGATGAAGAGTACCTTGGAAGTGATGATCTTAAAGATTTTTCAACTAAGTTCTTTGCAACGAACTATAGTTTATTAAACGATTTATATTTGACATTCTCACGTCAAAGCGTTGCAAACTCTTATAGCCTTTTTGAAATTTTAGGACCATCTTGTGGTCAGTCAAATCCTATCTACATTACTCAGAGAGTTTTAAGAATTTGATTCTATTTATACATCGGTTACCAAAAGCGTGATCATGGATAAATATGGATTGTATTTTTAGAAAACTTCTTTTTACGGATTTGTTTTTAAAAACGTACTTCCCAATTACAACAAAAATCACGTATTCTGGCGACTGATGACTTATACTCTGGGATTTCTATATCCCTAACTCAATCGCTTAATTTCCAATTAATTTACCATGAAAAGAATTATCGTGTTAACGGGCATGCTTGCCTTGTTGTGCCTTACCAGTTGTACATCAAAAAAAGAAGAAAAAGAAGAAGAAGAAAAATTTACAGTTACCAATCCTGTAAAAATCGACACTTCATTTACCAAAGAGTATGTTTCTCAAATTAAATCTGTTAGAAACATCGAAATCCGCGCCCAGGAAAAAGGGTTTTTACAAGACATTTATGTTGATGAAGGTCAGTTTGTAAAAAAAGGTCAGCTTTTATTTAAAATTATGCCAAACATGTATCAGGCAGAACTGCTTAAAGCACAAGCTGAACAAAAATCTACCGAAATCGAATTGCAAAATGCCAAATTACTGGCAGATAAAAATATCGTTTCTAAAAACGAGTTAAGTGTTGCTCAGGCAAAATTACAATCAGCAAAAGCTGAAGTAGCGCTGGCAAAACTTCATTTATCGTTTACTGAAATCAGAGCTCCTTTTGACGGAACAATCGACAGAATTCCGTTAAAATTAGGAAGTCTTATCGATGAAGGCGAGTTGTTGACAAGTCTTTCAGACAACAGTCAGATGTTTGCATACTTCAACGTATCTGAGCCGGAATATCTTCAATACCAAACGGATATAAAAGATCGCGCAGGAAATAATGTGAGTTTGCTTTTGGCAAATGGAGAATCTTTTAAATACAAAGGAAACGTAGAAGTTATCGAAAGTGAATTTGACAATGAAACAGGAAATATCGCTTTCAGAGCAAGATTCCCTAATACAGGAAAATTACTTAGAAACGGAGAAACTGGAAAAGTGCAAATGCTTGTTCCGCTTAAAAATGCTATTGTAATTCCACAAAAAGCGACTTATGAAATTCAGGACAAAAAGTATGTTTTTGTTGTGGATAAAAACAATCACGTAACTTCAAAAGAGATCACAATTACAGGTGAAATCCCTGATTTGTACGTTGTAAGCAGCGGACTTGTTGAAACGGATAAAATTTTACTTGAAGGAGTTCAGAAAGTAAAAGAAAATGACAAGATTAAATATGAATTCCTGGAGCCTCAAACGGTAATTAATCATTTACGCGTAAAAGCGGAGTAGATTTTTAAAAATTGTTTCAGGTTTAAAGTTTCAGGTTCAGTGCGCAACTTGAAACATGAAACCTGAAACAGCTTTTAATTCCAGTTTATTTTAATCATTAAAAAAATATAAAAATGTTTAATAAATTTATTCAAAGACCTGTTCTGTCGATAGTAATATCGCTTATAATTGTCTTTTTAGGGGTATTGTCGGTGTTGAATTTACCAATTACCCAATTCCCTTCCATTTCTCCTCCAATGGTAAACGTTACGGCGGATTATCCTGGATCGAATGGTGAATTGATGATCAAATCGGTTGTTATTCCTTTGGAAAGAGCCTTAAATGGTGTTCCAGGAATGAAATATATGACTTCTGATGCCGGAAATGATGGTGAAGCCAGTATTCAGGTGGTATTTAATTTAGGTACAGATCCGAATCAGGCTGCGATTAACGTTCAAAACCGTGTGGCTTCGGTTACTAATAAACTTCCTCCGTTAGTTGTGAGAGAAGGTGTTAAGATTACGCGTGAGGTTCCGAGTATGTTGATGTATGTGAATCTTTATAGTACTGATAAAAATACCGACATGAAGTTCTTGTACAACTATGCTGATATCAACGTATTATCTGAATTAAAAAGGGTAAATGGTGTTGGATCAGGAGATATCTTGGGAACACGTGAATATGCGATGCGTATTTGGTTGAAACCGGATCGTATGTTAGCCTATAAAATATCTGCTGATGAAGTAATGGAAGCATTATCTAGTCAGAGTTTGGAAGCTTCTCCAGGTAAAACGGGAGAAAGTTCGGGTAAACGTTCTCAGGCTTTTGAATATGTATTGAAATATTCAGGGCGTTTTACAACTAAAGAACAATACGAGAATATCGTAGTAAGATCAAGCAGTAACGGGGAACTTTTACGTTTGAAAGATATTGCCAAAGTAGAATTTGGAAGCTCGATGTATGATATCTATTCTAATTTGAATGGTAAACCTTCTGCAGCGATTGTATTGAAACAATCTTTTGGATCTAATGCCAATCAGGTTATTGAAGACGTAAAAGCGAAACTGGAGAAAATCAAACAAAAATTCCCAAAAGGAATGGATTATGAAATTTCGTATGACGTTTCTAAATTCCTGGATGCCTCTATCGAAAAAGTAATTCATACCTTGATTGAAGCGTTTATTTTGGTTGGTTTGGTTGTATTCCTTTTCTTAGGTGACTGGAGATCTACGGTTATTCCGGCAATTGCGGTACCGGTTTCTTTGGTTGGAACCTTTGTGTTCATGACCTTTTTTGATATTTCATTGAACTTAATTACGCTGTTTGCTTTAGTATTAGCTATTGGAGTCGTCGTCGATGATGCGATTGTGGTTATCGAGGCCGTTCACGCCAAGATGGAAGAAGAACATCTTTCACCATTTAAAGCAACTAAAAAAGCGATGCACGAGATTGCAGGAGCAATTGTGGCGATTACATTCTTAATGGCTGCGGTATTTATTCCGGTTGCATTTATGTCAGGACCAGTGGGAGTTTTCTACAGACAGTTCTCGATCACGATGGCAACAGCGATTATACTTTCCGGTATTGTGGCTTTGACTTTAACACCGGCACTTTGTGCTATGATGCTGAAAAACAATCACGGTACGCCTAAAAAGAAAACGCCTGTTAACAGATTTATAGATGGATTTAACGACAAGTTTAACCTTGCACAAGGTAAATACCAAAATGTACTAGGTAAAATTGTAAATAGAAGAGGAGTTACGATTATTGCGCTGCTAGGGTTTTGTGCCGGAACATGGTTAATCAGCAGCACGGTTCCTTCAGGATTTATCCCGAATGAGGATCAGGGAATGTTTTATGCTATTATTCAAACGCCTCCGGGTTCATCATTAGAAAGAACCAATAATATTGCTGAGCAGCTTCAAAAAATTGCAGAAACTGTAGAAGGAGTAAAATCAGTTTCGTCATTGGCAGGTTATGAAATTTTGACTGAAGGTACAGGATCTAACGCAGGAACTTGTTTGATCAACTTAAAAGACTGGAACGATCGTAAGCAATCAGTTCAGGAAATTATGATAGAACTGGAAGAAAAATCGAAAGATATTCCGGGTGCTAATATCGAATTTTTCCAACCGCCGGCAGTTCCGGGATATGGAGCAGCGGGAGGATTTGAGCTTCGTTTATTAGACAAAACAGGTTCTAGTGATTTCAAAAAACTGGAAGCGGTTAATAAAGATTTTGTGGAAGAATTGAACAAACGTCCGGAATTATCGAACGTGTTTAGTTTCTTTAGTGCGAGTTTCCCTCAGTATATGATGAAAGTCGACAATGATTTGGCACAGCAAAAAGGAGTTTCTATCGAAAATGCGATGAATACTTTGTCAACTCTTGTGGGTAGTAACTACGAAATCAGTTTTATTAAATACGGTATTAACTATAAAGTAATCGTTCAGGCCGCTCCGGAATATCGTGCACAGCCAGATGATATTTTAAAGCTTTATGTAAAAAATGATCGTGATGAAATGGTGCCTTTTTCAGCTTTTATGAAATTAGAAAAAGTGTATGGTCTTTCAGAAATCACGAGACATAATATGTATACTTCTACAGAAATTAGTGGAGGAGCTGCTCCGGGTTACAGTTCCGGTACAGCGATTAAAGTAATTCAGGAAGTTGCAGCAAAAAAATTACCTAGAGGATATGACATTGACTGGGCAGGTATTTCTGCCGATGAGGTGGCACAGGGTAATCAGGCAATTTGGGTATTTTTAATTTGTTTGGGATTTGTGTACTTGGTTTTGGCAGCACAATATGAAAGTTTTATTCTGCCATTATCAGTAATTCTTTCTTTACCTGCGGGTATTTTTGGAGCTTTCCTTTTATTGAAATTGACTGGATTAGAAAATAACATTTATGCTCAGGTTGCCATGGTAATGCTTATTGGTTTACTGGGTAAAAATGCCGTGTTGATTGTAGAATTTGCTATTCAAAGGCATGCCGCCGGCAGAACAGTTCTTGAAGGCGCAATGGAAGGAGCGAAAGCGAGGTTCCGTCCAATTTTAATGACCTCATTTGCTTTTATTGCAGGATTACTGCCACTTGCTTTTGCTACTGGTCCTGGTAAAATTGGTAACAGAACTATTGGTACTGCAGCTGCCGGAGGTATGCTTATCGGAACTATTTGTGGGGTATTTGTAATTCCCGGATTGTATTACATTTTCGGAAAAATTGCAGAGAAACACAAATTGGTGAAACATGAAGAAGAAAATCCATTAACAGAAGAAATTGACAACAATCATGTATAAATTTAAAACATATCAATATGGTGTTGCTGTGGGACTTTGCCTTGCTGTTGCAAGCTGCAAAGCTCCGCAGGCGACAGCCGAAACGCCAAGTAAACCAGTTCCTGAGGCTTTTGCAACCAGCAAAGACACAACGAATATGGCAGCTATTCCGTGGCATGATTTCTTTAAAGATCAAAACCTTGTAAACTTAATTGACTTAGCCCTGAAAAATAATCAGGAGCTAATGATGACGTTGCAGGAAATTGAAATTGCTAAAAATGATGTCCGCGTTAGAAAAGGGCTTTTATTACCAACGCTTGGCGTTAGAGCAGGAGCAGGAGTAGAAAAAGTAGGACGTTATACCAGTCAGGGTGCCGGAGATGCTTCGACAGAAATTATGCCGGGTAAAGAAACACCGGATCCGCTTGGAGATTTTGCAGTTGCGGCTTATGCAAACTGGGAAGTTGATATCTGGAAAAAACTGCGTAATTCTAAAAAAGCGGCCTTAACGAGATATTTGGCTACAGTAGAAGGAAAAAACTTTGTAGTAACTAGTCTGATTGCTGAAATTGCAAATTCGTATTATGAATTATTAGCTTTGGATAGCCAGTTGGATATCGTAAAACAAAATATCGAATTGCAGTCTAACGCTTTAGAAATTGTAAAAATTCAGAAACAGGCTGCTAGGGCTACAGAATTGGCTGTTCAGAAATTTCAGGCTGAGGTTTTAACTTCAAAAAGTCTTGAGTTTAATATTCGTCAGCAAATAAAAGAAGCCGAAAATAAAATTAATTTCCTTGTGGGTCAATATCCACAGGAAATTAAAAGAGACAAAAACAATTTCCTGACTTTGTTGCCTTCAACGGTTCAATCAGGAATTCCGTCTCAATTGTTAACGAATCGTCCGGATGTTAAGCAAGCAGAATTAGAGCTTACCGCTGCAAAACTGGATGTAAAAGTGGCTCGTGCAGAATTTTATCCATCTTTGGATATTTCTGCTGCAGTTGGTTTTAATGCTTTTAATCCGTCGTATTTATTTACACTTCCGGAATCATTATTGTATTCGTTAGCCGGAGATATTGCTGCGCCATTAATTAACAGAAATGCGATTAAGGCAGAATTTAACAGTGCCAATGCAAGACAGCTTCAGGCGTTGTACAATTATGATAAAACGATTTTAAACGCTTATATCGAAGTTTCGAACCAACTTTCTAAAATTGATAATTTAGGAAAAAGCTATGATTTAAAATCACAACAAGTTGATGCCTTAAACACATCAATTGATGTTTCTAACGATTTGTTTAAATCAGCGAGAGTTGATTATTTTGAAGTGTTGATGACACAAAGAGATGCTTTAGAAGCTAAACTGGAATTAGTAGAAACTAAAAAAGACCAATTAACTGCTGCAGTCAATGTTTATAAAGAACTGGGCGGCGGCTGGAAATAATATTGCCTTGTTAATTTGTAGACAAAAGCCTTTCGGGAGAAATCCTGAAAGGCTTTTTTATTTTAGTCTATAGAAAAAATAATGATCAGGATTCTTTTTCATTATTGATTTCTGCTTCTTCAGTTTCCTCAACGTAATTTAATTCTTCCTCAATTTTTTTGCGGTCTTTTTTATTCTGTTTTATTAAAATATAGACCAATAAAACAACAGCAATAAGAACTGCAGCTATAATAACCCAATTGATTTCCATAATATTGCTATTTAAGTTAATATGAATTTCAGATTTTACCTTTAAGTTTTATTTCGACAGAAACTCTCCAAACCACAAACCTGATTGTTTAATAGTTCTTTTTTGAGTTTCAAAATCAACATGAATTAATCCGAACCTGGCGTTGTATCCTTCTGCCCATTCAAAGTTATCCGTTAAACTCCATACAAAATAACCATCGACATTGTAACCGTCGTGTCTGGCTTTTAATATTTGTTCTAAATGGTCTTGTATATAATGTGTCCGTTTAATATCATATACTTTTCCGTTTGTCACGTTATCCGGAAATGCGGCACCGTTTTCGGTTATAATGATTTTTTTAATGTTTTTATAATCATTAAATCTCTTTATAATATGATATAGGGCAGGAGGATAAACTTCCCAGCCCATTTCGGTTGTAATGACATTTCTTTTTTCGGCACTTATTAATTCGGCACCAACATACGGAATCAGCATGGACGATTTTACAATTTCACGTGTATAACATTGTAATCCAATGAAATCGAAGTCAAAAGCTAAATTATTTAAATCGTCTTGTATAATATAACTGTTAAGCTTTTTAAGTACCGGCAAATCTTCCTGCGGATATCCAAGTCCTAAAATTGGCTCAATAAAAGTTCTGTTTAACAACGTATCAACTCTTTTTGCTGCCTGAATATCAGCAGGTTTATCAGAGAAAGGTTCAATATGCGTACAGGAAAAAGTGGTTCCGATATTAGCATCAGCAACTTTATTTCGTAGCATTTTTGCACCGGCAACAGTTGCTAATGTTACATGATGCATGGCTTTTATGAAATTTGTAATTCCTTTTTTCCCCGGAGCATGAATTCCCAGAAAATATCCCGCGCCTGTAAAAACGGAAGGTTCATTGATCACCATCCAGTTTTTGACTCTGTCGCCAAAATGTTGTGCACAGACTTCGGTATATTCAGAAAACCACTTTACACATTCTCTATTGGTCCATCCGCCTTTTAATTCTAAAGCTTGTGGTAAATCCCAATGATAAAGTGTAACCCAGGGTTCAATTCCGCATTCTATTAAAAAATCAATGATTTTATTATAGTAGTCAATTCCTGCCTGGTTTACAGGATGAATTCCTGTAGGCATAATTCTTGGCCAGCTGATAGAAAATCTAAAATTCGGAATGTTTAATTGCCGGACAAGTTCAATATCATCTTTATATGTATTATAAAAATCGCAGGCATTGATAGCGTGGTGACCATTTTTTATTTTGCCTTTTTGAGAAGTAAAAACATCCCAGATCGAAGCGCCTTTACCTTCGGCATCATGCGCCCCTTCAATTTGGAAAGCTGCTGTAGAGACTCCCCACAAGAAATCCTCTCCAAATTGTTCTTTATTTAGTAGTGAATGGTCAATTTTATTCATTTAAATAGTGCTTTCCTTTTATTTTCTGGTTATTAATGAAGGAAAGTGGATTGCATCGCTTTTAAAAAAAGCCATTCTTTAAATGAAGTCAGAAATGTCAGGCTAAAGAATTTCATGGTATTTAGTTTTAATCAAATTAATAAAAAATATATAAACTGATCGTAACGTCAAGGTTATGAAATAGTTAAGTGTTATTTTTTGCTGAAAAACGATTCTTTAAATAAAAATTAACAAACGCCTGTTTAGGAGGCTGATTTCAGACAATTATGCAAGGATTTTAGTTAAAATTATCTAAAAATATAAATTATGTAAGAATTCGGGAAAATTATAGAACATAGGATAACTACTTTCCTACTAATTTTGGCATAAGAAATTAAACATAATAAATAATTAAAACGAAATCAAATCATGAAAAATTTAAAAAGAATATTATTCGTAGTAGCATTAGGGTTAGGAATTTTCGCTACATCTTGTAGCAATGACGATAACGATGGAGAAACAATTATTCCTATCGAAGGAAAATATAACCTTAGCAAACAAGGTGTTATTGTAAACGGTCAGGAACAATTAGTTGATGCTCCGGCAAATCAAGCAGGTTGCCCTGGAGATTATTTAGACTTAAGAGTAAGTAATGCAGCAGTTATCGGTGATTATTCTGGAACTAACTGTTCTTTAACTGAAACTACAGGAACTTACGCTAGATCTCACAACGATTTAACAATCACTATTAATGGTGTTGGTACAACATCTGATATCATGAATTTAACTAACAAAGAGTTAAAATTAAAAGATAAAGCTACTGGTGTTATCACAGTATATACAAGATAATTTATTTTTTTGAATTGAAATCCTGACTTCAAACGAAGTTAGGATTAAAACGGAAACGACTTATAAAGGTTGTTTCCGTTTTTTTTATTTATTATTTTTTGAAGTAAATTATATTACCGGAATATAAATATCAAAAGTTGCCCCTTTATTAAGTTCTCCTTTTGCAGTAATATAACCATTATGGTTTTCTACAATTTTTTTAACGATAGCAAGACCAATTCCGGTTCCGTTGTATTGATCTCTTCCGTGTAAACGTTGAAAGACTTCAAATATCTTAGTGTTATATTCCTGGTCAAAACCAATTCCGTTATCCGAAACACTGATATGACAATAGCTTCCTTCGTCGGTAAAATTACTATCTGAGTTTTTTACGTGATGAATTTCACTTTTTATTTGTATAACCGGAATAACATCCTGTTTCGAAAATTTAAGTGAATTGCTTACCAGATTGTATATTAATTGCCTGAATTGAAACGGAATAATATTAATTACACAAGATTCGGTACTTTCTATAATGGCGTGTTTTTGTTCAAGCTCTTCTTTTAAATCTTCTTTTACTTCGTTGATAATTTCAGAAACATCTATTTTTTCAAATATTCTTTCCTGCGTATTAGTTCTTGAATAAGAAAGTAAATCATTAATCAATGTCTGCATTCTTTTGGCAGCATTTTGCATTCTCATAAATTTATCTTTTCCAACTTCAGATAAATTTTCAGATTCTCTATCCATAATCTGCGAAGCAAAAGTTTGAATCTTTCTAAGTGGTTCCTGCAAATCGTGACTTGAAATATAGGTAAAAGACTGAAGTTCTTTATTCATTTTCTCCAGTTCCATATTATTCTGTTCCAATTCTTTGGTTCTTGCAGTAACCTGTTTTTCTAATTCATTGGTAAATGCTTTTTCTGTTTGAATATCAGTAAAAGCGCCAACCCATTTAATGATTTTATTTTCTTCATTAAAAACAGGCTCACCAATTACGGCATGCCAGCGATAGCTTCCGTCTTTGCTTCTCACTCTTACATCAGCTTTGTATACTTCTCCGGTTTCCAGACTATTGGTCCAGATTTTCGTATTTTCATCATAATCGGCAGGATGAATAATAGTTTTCCATTCTTTTTCTCCATAGGGATAAATGCCTGTAAATTCAAACCATTTTCCGGAAGCAAAGAGCATAGTTCCATTTTCATCAGTTTCCCAGATTAATTGCGGAATACTTTCGGTTAAGGAACGGAATCTTTTTTCGCTTTCTTCGATTTTCTTTCTGGTCAGAACTTTTTCAGTAACGTCAATTATGGTCATTTTTATTCCAGAAATTTCATTGTCTTTTTCACGCATTGGCGCATATTCAAAGTCAATATACATTTCATGTCCACCATCTTTCCCGTCAATAAAAATCAACGATTCAGATTCAGAATGCACTTTTCCTGTTTTATATACTTCGTTTAATAAACGAGCATATTTTTGTTGTTGGAGTTCCGGAAAAATATCAAAGATTTTTTTGCCCTGAACTTCTTCTTCATTCTTTTTCCAGATATTTTTCAATAAAACAACATTCACAATATCTACAACCATATCGCTGCCTTTTAATATCGCTTTTGGTATTGGAGACTGCATCACTAAATCGCGGAATCGTTTTTCGCTGTCTTGTAATTGCTGTTGATGTTCTTTTTCGAGTGTATTGTCTCTGATCGTTCCAATTAATTTTTCGGGATTGTTGTTTTCGTCATAAAAAACTTTTCCCTTGCTTTCCATCCAGTGTACAGATTGATCCAGCCAAAGCATTCTTGCCTCATAATGCAGATATCCTTTTCTAAAGGCATTTTTGAGCGCTTTATTTCTGACCGGCATATCGTCAGGATGAATGTGTTTCAGTAATTGTTCGTGTGTTAATTTAATATGTGTTTTATAACCGCCAACTATTTCCAGATATCTCTGCGAATAAATGGCTTCTTTTGTTTTTAAATTTAGTTCCCAGGTTCCTAATTCACTGGCTTCTACTACAATATTTAAGCGTTCTTCGTTTTGTTCTGTCTTTTTTCGGGATTCTACTTTTTCGGTAACTTCTGTAGCAGTAACAATAATTCCCGAAATTTCGCCATCTTCTTCTTTTAAAGGATGATATAAAAAATCGAAATATAAAGTTTCTAATTTTCCAAATCTGTTGAGCGGAACGGGAACTTCATTTCCATGATACGGAATTCCTGTTTCCATAACATCTTTTAATAATGTGCTTACGGTTTCCTTTACTTCCGGTAAGGAATCAAATAATGGTCTGCCTATAAAAGTACTTTCTTCTCTGCCTACTAATTTCAAGTAAGCTTCATTGGCCATTTCGACCAAATGATTTGGCCCGCGCAAAATGGTAATTCCCACAGGCGCTTGTTTTACCGTATTACGGAAACGTTTATCGCTTTCTTCTATTTTTTTCTTGGCAAGATTTAAATCCGTAAGATCAACTCCTGTATTCATTACACCATAAATATTGCCATTTATATCATAAAGCGGCGTTAAACTGTAATTGAAATAATAGGTATGTAATTTTCCATTTACGGTTAAATCGAGCGGTGTATTTTGGGTATGAAAAGATTTTCCGGTTTCGAGAACCGTATTAATCTGTTCGAAAACAAGCTGATTATCAAGCTCGGGTAAAACTTCTTTGAATGATTTTCCGATAACATCATTTCCTTTTCCCCAAATATTGATAATAGAATCATTGGCAAGTTCAACGCGCATTTCTTTTCCCACATAAACCGCAATAGGAAAAGGCGCATTATCAACCAGTGCTCTAACTTTATGCTCACTTTCTTCTACTTTTGCCCTCGCCAATACTTGCGGTGTTACTTCAATTGCAATGGCAACAACTCCGGAAATACTTCCGTCGGCTTCTCGCAAAGCTTCGTAAACAAAATTGATATAAGTGTCTTCTATTTGCCCATTTCTGGGAAGTTTAACAGGCTCTTCATTGGCAACAAATTTTTCTCCGGTTTTATAAACATTATCAAGTAAACTTTCGAGATATTGATTTTTTGTTTCCGGTAAAGCCTCAAAAATGGGTTTCTCAAGAACATTTTCAGTCGTAGTTCCCCATAACTGAATCATTTGTTCATTTGCAATTTCTACAATATGATTTTCACCTCTAAAAACGCACATCGCTACAGGCGCCTGCATGATATTGTTTTTAAATCTGATATTACTTTGTTTTAAGGCTTCGGCAGTTTTTTTTCTTTCGGTAGTTTCTATTAAAGTAACCAAAACGCCGCCAACTTCTCCGTTTTCTGTTTTAATCGGGCTATATGAAAAATCAAAATAACATTCTTCTTCAAATCCATTTCGGTTTAAAGGCACCATAAAATCAGGAAAACTAACTGCTTTTCCTTTCATTACTTCATCCAGCATTGGTCCGGTAATGTCCCAGATTTCAGCAAAAGTTTCTTCAGCACTAATTCCTAAAGCCTGCGGATGCTTGTTTAAACCTAAAATTGGCCTAAAACTGTCATTGTATAATTGCGTATATTGAGTTCCCCAGGCAATGTACATTCCAAATGGATTATTGAGTACTACTGCCAGCATGGTGCAAAGACTTTGTGGCCAGGTAGAAGGATCGCCAAGTGGGGTCTGACTCCAATCTTTAGAACGCATAAGCTGTCCCATTTCTCCGCCACCTTCCAGGAAATAATACTCTTTATTTGTAATGCCCATTCAAATAAATATTTTTAAGGTTGAAGGATAAATTGCTCTCTTACAGGTTGTTTGAAATTGCTTTGTGATGCTATGCTTAATGCATTTGCAATCACTTTTTTTAGTTTGGCAAATTCACCTGGTTTTTGGATGTAATGAACAGCTCCTTTTTCGTAAACTAAATCTACAATATCTCTGTCTAATGAAGTAGAAAAAATAATTACCGGAAGATTTTCATACTGCTCTGTTTGTTTTATTTCAGTTAAGCATTCAAGACCATTTTTTCGGGGCATATTTAAGTCAAGAAACAGAATATCAGGTAAGTTTTTATTACTATTTTGAGATAAAAAATCCATGAGTTTTACGCCGTCATTAACTGTAACAAGCGATGTAGGAAGGTTTAATTCCTCTAAGGCTTCTTTAAAAAAATCACAATCATCTTCATCATCATCTGCAAGTAAAAGATTGTATTGTTGTTTAATCATTTTATCAGGGTAATTATTTCAGCTAAGATAAAACTAATTTTTTTAGTTTTTTACCAAAATCTGTCTTCTTCGGACAGAAACACAGCATTTTTTATTTTTAATTCTAAATAAATTTATTTGCGATATTAAAATAAAAAGAGGGAATAGTAAAATATTATTCCCTCTTTGCCAGATATTTTTTTGTCGTTGAGTGCTGAATTTCTTCTGAAATTTAAAATTATTTAATTGTCAAAGTCATATTTGGTACAACAATATCTGAATTAGATCCAGTATAACGTTGTGCAAATACTTCGACATAATCATTTGTTGTTAATTCAACAGAAGCATTTAAAGGAAGAACAATAATGTCATTCGTTGCCTGACCTCTTCCATAAATTTTATATTGAGTTAGTGTTGTACCGTTTTTTGCAAGATAAATAATATACGTTCCTGCTGCGGGAACCTGAAAGGAAATGGAACCGCTTACCTGAAAAATTCTTTTCTTTTTTCCAACATATTTTAATCGGTTCGCTGCATCTGTTGTAAAGCGGAATAAATTGGAGTAGGTTGTAGTTGGCGTTCCAGAGCCTACTTTGACAATATTACTTGGATTTAAATTAGTAGTAAAAGATACTCCAATACCACTACCAACAGTATAATCCATTGCAAAATCTCCAACAGCCACCGCGTCAGATTCAGTTGGTATTCCTGCAGATCTGACATTCCAGCTGTTATTAAAATTATATCCGGTGTAAGTTCCGGTTGTATAAGGTTTAACGTAACCTGCTGTATTTGTTCCTGTAAAAACTACAGATTCCAGCACGGCGTCGCCAGTAATTGTTAAACCGCTTGTTGAAACATCAAGACCAATTGCAGTTCCGTTTACCTGACTAAAACCTCCCTGTTTTTCTACCAAAGTAAAAGTTCCTGTCAGCTTTTCGTAAGTCCCTGCATTATTACTAAACCATCCCTGATTGCTTAATAACAATTGGGTAATATTATTGTACGTTATTCCATTTGTATTTCCTGAAAACTGAATAATACTTAAAAATACCAATCCAAAGCCGGAAATAGTTCCAACAGTATTAGAATTTGCTACAATACAATCTCTGAAAATTAGATTTTGAGTGGCAGCTCCGCTAAGGTTAAAGACATTTCCTCCAGTAGCAATCAGCGTAAGACTTTTGATATTTCCTCCGGTAGAACCTTCAAAAAGATTTCCACTTGGTCTGACAATTACATCTTCGCCTGAATCTACGCCTTGTACATAAGCATTGTTCAAATCAATTGGAAAATTAAAACTAACGGTACCATTTATTTCATATAAAGTATTGGCACTTAAAACATATTTAGCGCCTCCGCCAGCTGCAAGTTCTGTGGCTAAAACTGTAGCGAGAACATCTGTAGATTTAATTCTTTTAAAATTAATTCTTCCGGTAGTCGTACTATTTATCGCAGACCATGTGGAAGTGCCGGTGGAGTAGAAATAAAACAATTTTAAAGTAGTATCATAAACAATTAATCCGTCTGCCGGAGAAACTATTGCATTCCTTTGTGTAGTAGTCATTCTCGGTGTTAACATACCTTGTGTAGTAGAGGTAATATCCAGAACCGAACTAGCATTGGGAGTTACGGTTCCAATACCTATTTGTGCATTCAGGATAAAGGTAACAAGAAAGAAAAACAGCAAAAAAAATGTCTTATGACCGTGTGTGGTAGGTTTCGTTCTCATAATTTCTAATATTAATTGTTAGGAATATATTTTAGTTTCAACGGTAAGTATTAATTGCGCGAATTTGAAATTGCCACTTTTTGAGTTATTTTTTCATTGTCTGTAGTCAGGAATTCGGCAATATAAATTCCCTGACTTAATGTGCTGGTCGAAAAAGTATAATTGATCTCGTTTCCCGGATTTTTTTTAGACAATACGGTTCTTCCCATCATATCGTATAATTTAAAAGATTTTATGGCTAAACTATTAGGATTTGAAACCCGTAAAACACTATTTGTATTATCCTGACTAATGAGGAACTGATTTTTAGTTACGTCTGGCGTTCCTAGTGTTTGATCTGTAAATGTTATTTTAAATCTGTCCGCATATACTCCGGGCGTAAGTGTTACTTCATACATTCCGTTTCGCACCTCGTGATAAGAGTTATCCAATGCATCGTACAGGTATATTTTTTGCGCGTTGTCAAATTCAATTACTTCGGGAATATAAAATTTAAAAGTGCTGTTAGTAGTCACTTTTACCGTTAGTGGTATTTTTTTTGCAGGATCGAAGTTTACGCCCTGAATCACATAGTTTTGGTCTTCAAGCCAAAAACCAACATCATTGGGTAATGCTGTATCTAAATTGACGGCATCAATTCCAAAATCGATTCCATCAGTGGCTTCCGGTAAAAAAGCCAAAGCCAATTGTCTGGTAAATTGATTGTTGATTATCGTATTTAATTTTAAATGCGGAACTTCACCGGTTGTTTCCTCGTTGGCTTTTGCTGTTTTTTCTTCCTTTACATGTTTTTCAAATTTAGTAAGGGATTGTCCTTCTTTATAAAATACCCGATGCGAATTTTTAAATATTGCAGTTCCATTGGCAGTTCCATAAATTAAAAAACCCTGACCTATCGGACTGTATTTTCGTTGTATGGACAATCCTGATGATAATCCTATCGTATTTAAAGACCCGTCTCCTTTATAAGAATTAAAAGTTGCAGCAGTATAAACACCATTAGAACCCAGGGTCATTGGGGCATAGGTGCCATATCCACCTCTGTAATTGGCAATTAAATGAGAGTTTACATTTTTGTCCTGTTCCCAAAAATAGGCAATTCCGCCGGCTGCTGTATTTGAACCATCTAATAGAAAAGCATTTAAATGTAAAGCAGACGGATAAGGATTTCCTGTTAACGTTGAATTATTTAAGCCAAGCGTTATCGTAATATTCCCGTCATTTGGTTTCCCCCTGAAATCATATCTTTGAGCACTGCCGCTATTGTTTACAATTCCTGTTCCTTCGGGATCAGTACTGTCCGTTCCGCCGGTTCCTTTCATTGTAAACCCTTCTCCGGGTGCTATTGTAGAAGCTCCGCCCACGTGAATCCATTGTGCATATCCCGGCGCATTAATTAATTTGTGAATCCATCTCGTAGAAATGGAAAGAGGATTTGCGATTCCGTTAGAATTTCCTGCAGCCAGCAGTATGGCATTTGTAGAAGCTGTTGAAGTTGTAGGACGGCTTAACATTGAGATTCCGAAATTTTCATTTCCCGAAGAAGCCGAAGCATTCCCAACAGGTGAACACCAATAATTGTAATCAAAATTATCCGAAGTTCCTTCCTGATAAACAGACAACGTACCGGCACCGGAATTAGTTGAAGTACTAACACTTCCTTGTACAAATTGTGAATTATTTCGAAGATACAAATTAGAGTTGGAGGCCAGATTAATGTTTTGTGTCACATACAATACTTCATTTTTTACATACATATTTGAGTTTGGACTAAAATAAATTTGTGAAATACATTTTGTAGTGGCAAGGACTAAAAAAATAAATATTTTTTTTCTCATAATCGTCTATTTATATGATTATCAATATTCAAACAGGGGTGATGAAAACCTTTTAATGAGCTTTTTTTGATATAAATGAGAGCTAAAAGAATGACACTAAACATTGCTGAAATTGCAAGGCTTACTAATCTTTTATTAAAAGTGGAATTGCTTATAATTATCTGAAAGGAGGAATCTTTGGATAGCCATAATTAATATTTGACAGACAAAACAATACGATTACAGCTATTTTTTCTTTTTTGATTTTCATAGTAATGATTTTAGATTTGGGAAACAAATTCAAAAAATTATCGTAATTACTAAACTCGAAAAATGAGCTGTAATAAAAATTTTAACTGAAAAATATAAGTGCGGCTTTTAGAAATTTCCGCAATAAAAAATGCCTAATGAAATAGATTTACCTGAATAAAAAAGAATAGAGTAAAATCCTTCAATTCAAATATAAGGAAAATATGTCATGTTTTTTTACATTATCAATAAAAATAAAGAGTATTTTCTTATGCTAGCATAATAAATTAAGAAAAATATGATTTTAGAGGTAAGTGTTTTAACAATTTTTCAACCTTTTTAAATTGGATTTTTTTTCAGAAAAGATGATTTAAAAATGGTATTATATTCCGTTATGTAGACAATAGTATAAGAGAATAGAAGGGTTTTTGACAAGCTGATATTTAAAAAGAGGGGAATTGTTTTAAAACAATTCCCCTCTTTTTAAATTACTTTTTATTTGAAAAAATAAAAAATGAAAAAACATTAGAAATTAAACCGGCGACTAACCACGAGCGCATCCAAAAAAATAAAAAATTTGATTTACTGGTGCAATTAATACTGGCGAGTGTGAAGGTTATAAAAAATGTTGTGATCAGATTTTGTGTCATTAGAATTAAATATTTCCTATTATAAAAGGGAACGATTTTCATCTTAATTCAAATTAATAAGTTGAGGTCCGAATTCTTCGTAGAAAATATTTTCCTGATTTACATTTAGATTTACCAGCGCTTCATATTGTGTTTTAATAAACATTTCGGGACCACAGATATAATATTTTGCCTGATCTAATAAAATAGAATCTTTGCATTTATGAAGATCAACGCGTCCGTGAATTATTTCATTCTGGATATTATTTTCATCTTCAATAGTGTCATAAAAAGTAAACGTTTCAAGATGTTTTGCCTCTTCTTTTAATGTTATAATCTGATCTTTAAAAGCGTGAACCGATTCGTTTCGGCAACCGTGAATCCAGATTGTTTTTTTATTCTGAATGTTGTTTAAATTCGTTTCCAGCATGCTCAACATTGGCGTAAGTCCAACACCGCCACTTATTAATACCAGAGGATTTTGGGAATCTTTTTCTAAGTGAAATAATCCTGCAGGAGCAGAGATGGAAATTATATCGCCTTCTGATTTTGAATGCAGAGTATTCGAAACAAAACCGGATGGATTTGGTGCAACTCCGCTTTCTTTTTTTACCGAAATCCTGTAATATTCCGGATTAAAAGCGCTTGATAAACTGTATTGTCTTGGTTGTAGCAAATTTAATTCAGGTACAAAAACCTGCACGCTGATAAATTGTCCCGGATGATAATGGGTGATTTCTTTTCCGTCTTCCGGATAAAGATAGAATGATTTTATTTCGGTTGATTCTTCGACGATTTTTTTGATCACGAATTTTCTCCAGCCATTCCAGCTTCCGGGTTTGGAGATGTTTTCCTGATACATTTCTTTTTCAAGATCAATCATAATTTGCGCCAGCTGATAAAAAGCAACGGTCCAGGCTTCGAGTATTTCGGGTGTTGCGGCGTCTCCAACCACTTCGCCAATAGAAGAGATAAGTTGTGTTCCTACGATTTTGTATTGTTCAGGCTGAATGTTTAAACTTCGGTGTTTGGTTCCAATTCCTTTTAAAACACTGATTAAAACGGAAGGATCGTCAATGTTTTCGGCGTAAGCGAGAACTGCATTTGCTAGAGCCGATTTTTGTCTTCCGTTTGCCTGATTTCCCATATTAAACATATTTCGCAGCTCGGGATGATGCGTAAACATTCTTTTATAGAAATAATTGGTCAGGTCTTCACCGCTTGCTCTTAAAATTGGAATTGTTGCTTTGATAAGCTCTTTTTGATGTGGATTCATTTTGTGATACTTAGATTTGATTAGGATTAAATATTTAAAATCTAAAAGTGTTTTAGATTTTGATATTTACAAATTTAAATAGGGCATAAGGCGCTATTTTATGACTCAAATCATAAGAAGTGAAAAAAATGAAATTAAAGTTAACTGTTAGATTTAATGTCTAAATATTTTGATTAAACACATAGAAACATAGATTTTATACTTTCGAAAAAAGAAATAAAAAGGAACTCGTTCTCACACATAGCTATGTTTGCTAATGTAAGTGAAACGCCTTTTTTAAGGCCAATAATTCTATGTTTTTTATGTGTTAAAAATAATTACATCCCGCTAATTAATTTAGATGTCAGAAAGTGAAATTTTAAGAAAATAAATCTGATTTACTTTTAAGAATTAAGCCAGTTTTTGAAATTATTAATTTCTTTTTTGCTTAAAATAATAGGTTCAGTATCGGGAACGGAAATGTTTAACAACAATTCGATTTTTTGGCTTGAATGTTTTACGATTTCCTGAATATGATGTCTGTTGATAATGTACTTTCTGTTGATTTTAAAGAATAATTTCGGATCAAGATTATTGATCAGATCTTTAAGGTTACTGTTGTACAAATAACTGTTTCCGGAATTGGTGTGAATAAAAAGATGTTTTCCGGTGGCAAAAAAATAGGGGATTGCCGTATCGTTTATAGAAATTAGTTTATCTCTGTGGCTCACCAAAAAGTGATGCTGAATGTTGCTTTGATTTTCAATTTCGACCAAAGATTCCAAGATAGAATTTGGATTAAAAGTATCTCTAATGTTTTTGTATTTTGATAAAGCTTCTAATAATTCCTGTTCTTCATAAGGTTTTAGAAGATAATCGATCGTAAAATGTTTGAAAACTTTTACGGCATAAGAATCATAAGCGGTAATAAAAATAACGGGACATGAAATGGTTGCTTCTTCAAAAATATCAAGACTTTTTCCGTCTCCTAAATGAATATCCATAAAAGCAAGGTCGACTGTGTTTTCTTTAAAAAAAGCGACAGCATCTTTTACAGATTTTAATATAGTGACTTCACTTATGGTAATAATTTGCTGTTGTTCGAGAATTGATTTCAGATAATTTGAAGCCAGGTGTTCATCTTCAATGATGGCAATTTTCATTTCCTTTTTTTTGCAAAGGTAAAAAAAAAGCTCCGTTAAAAACGGAGCTTAATTCTTTCTACAAGTTTGGATTATTTAAACGTGCATTCTGTGGGAATGGCAGCGTATAACGCGGGTCATTTTGAATTAATTTATATTCATCTCCACCAAGATAATGGATGATTTCTTTTTGAGTTGTTCTTCTCAAATCAAACCAACGGTGTCCTTCTGCAGCAAACTCACGTTGTCTTTCCTGACCAATAAAGTCAAGAAGTTCTGTTTGGCTCATTGCATCAATTTCTATAGCAAGCTGATTGTAACCTGCAGCATTGTATCTGTTTTTGATAAAAGTCAATACAGCAGTTTTTGCCGGAGTTAAGTCATTTAACTGAGCTGAAGCTTCTGCTTTTGTCAAATATAATTCAGATGCTCTGAAAGAACATTTTTGAGCAAGTTCTCCACCTTTTTTAAAGTAAAAATCTCCACCGCTTTTTCTGAAATACAAGGCAAAACGTAAATCATTTACCTGATCGTAAGCATCTAATAAATCTGATGATACATAAGAAGATCCTTTTAAGTTATTATTAAAAACATCTTCAAGTGCTAATATTGATTCAACTCCATCATAACTTGTTGGCAAAACAGCAGTAGCTTTTAAATCAACTAAAGCGTTTTTGTATGTTAATGCTTTATCAGAAGCTTCGATAGCCTTTGCCCATTCTTTTCGGTATAAAAAAATACGAGATTCCATGGCATAAATAGCAGCTTTAGAAAAACGGTAGTTCAAACCTTTAGCCTGAGTATCTTTAGTAAGCAATCTTTTCGCTTCTTCTTTATCAGAAAGAATCTGATCGTAAACTTTAGCAACGCTTTCAGGAATGTAAGCCTGTTCTAAATCTACTTTTAAAGCTAACGGCACACCTTTGTCAGTACCCGCTGTAGCAGCATTATAAGGCTTAGCGAATAAATTTAATAGGTCGAAATAGGCATACGCTCTTAAAGCATAAGCTTCTCCAATTAACTGATCTTTATCTGCAGAAGCTTCCAGTTTACCTGTTGCATCATTAATAATGACATTTGCATAGAAAATGGTATTGTACAGCGCATCGTATTGAAAATCTGTTGTGATTCTGTCAGCAGCTCCGTCATTCCAGGAATAAATATCTTTCCAGTAAACGAAATCATTTGAAAAATCATCCAAAATTATTTCATCTGTTCTTAAGGTAATAAGATTTTTATGTTGAGGAAATGCTTCGTAGCCTCTTGTAAGTACTCCTCTGTAATCTGCTAATGTTTCCGGAATTACCTTACCAATAGGCTGTACGTCCAGATAATCATCACAGCTTACTGTAGTAGCAGCTGCGATGAAAAAGAATGCATATTTTAATATATTTTTCATTTTAAATCAGTTTAAAAAGTTAAGTTACATCCAATAGATAATGATCTAGGGATTGGTTGTGCGTAGATATTTCCGTAAGTTTCAGGATCAAAGTAACCTTTGTAATCAGAGCTTACAACAAATAAGTTTCTTCCCTCAATACTAAATCTGATATCTTCCATAAAAACGCTGTTAGTCGCTTTTTTAGGTAAAGAATATCCTAAACGAATACTGCTTAATCTCATGTAACTCATTTCTTTTACCCATGTATCAAGTAAAGCATAAGAATTGATTGGTGTTGCATCAGCATACCAGTTGTAAGCCATCCATGAATCTCCTGTTCCAGAATTTTTCCCTACGATACCAGGTAAGTTTGAGCCGGTATTTGTAGACGAATAAGCATTTAAAATTTCAGTAGAATAGTTTTGTCCACGATCTACAATTGTTCCATTATAAGGAGGTCTTTCTACAACAGTTTGTTTAATGTTAAAAGTAGTAGCAATGGTTAGGTCAAAGTTATGTACTTTAAACGTGTTGATAAAACCTCCGGTAAATTTAGGGTCACGATCTCCTACGTAGGTAAATAGGTTTCTCGTTTCAGCTGCTGATAAGCGTGATTGTGTTATTTCTCCAGGGAAGAAATCTGCATAAGGGTCATATAGGGCAAAAAAGGTGTTTGTATCTACGGTTTCTCCATTTTTATTTTTAAATAATGGGTAGCCATTTTCATCGATTCCTGCTGTTTTTAGGGCGAATACAGCATTCACAGGATATCCTTCTCTAGAAGGTGTATAGGTATTATCTCTAATCTGAATACGGTCTACATTACTCTTGTTATGAGAGAAATTAATGTTTGTAGTCCATGAGAAATTAGGACGCTCGATATTTTTTGTCGTTAATGCAATTTCATAACCTTTATTAGACACTTGTGCCCAGTTTAAAGTAGAGAATTCAAAACCATTTTCGATAGGAAGAGATTGTAAACCAATCAAATCGCTACTTTTTCTTCCGTAAACATCTGTTACAACGCTTACACGGTTGTTAAACAAACCAAGGTCAAAACCAACGTTTGTATTGGTTGTTTTTTCCCATCTTAATTTATCGTTTGGCGGAGATGAGATATAAATAGTCTGCTCGTTTTGACCAGGCAATAATACTACGTTTTTGTATTCTCCAACTACATAAGGAGACGTATTTTTGTCGATATTTCCTTGTAAACCATAAGAAGCACGTAGTCTTAAAGTAGATAAAAGTGTACTTTCTTTTAAGAAATCTTCTTCAGATACTAACCATGAACCAGAAAGAGCCCACAATGGTAAGTATTTGTATTTAGGATCTACACCAAATAAATCCGAACCATCGTAACGCACACTACCAAAAGCAGTATATTTTCTGTTGTAAGTATAAGATGCTGTAGCAAAAAATGAAGCAAATGCATTTTCATTCTCTGTTTTTTGGTACGTTTTGTAGATCGCTTCGTTAGCAACACTTTCGTTAGGAAACATGATTGGCTTCGTCGTTAAGTTTGTTGGATTATATCCAAAACCTTTTGTTGCGATAGAAGTATTGTAATTTCTTCTTAACTCGCTACCTGCCATAACCTCAACCTCATGCTTTTTGTTGAAAACAGCACTGTAGTTTAACATCGTTTTCCAGTTGTATTGGAAAAAGTCAGTATTTGAGTTTTGAATAATTCCACCATCAGGAAGGAAGTAAGTAGGAACTCCACCGCTGAATCTTTTTGTATTTTCTCTTACTTTTCTAGTGTAGTAAGTTTCTTTATCTGCAAATTTTTCAGAAGCATTATTGTCAAATTGAAGACCTACCTGAGTAGTTGCTTTGAAGTTTTTAGTAATGTTATAATCAATATCAAGTATCGCTTTTATAGCTCTGTTTTTTAATTCGTAAGAAGTGTTTTCTCTTTCTTCAAGAAAGTTAAAAGGAACGTATACAGAATTATTACTATATCCGCTAATGTCCTTATCGTAGTTATAACTTCCGTCAGCATTTCTTGGAGTTAAATACGGGTTTACATTTCTTGAATAGTTGGCAGGATTTGTAAAACCATCTGTATCTGAGATATAAGATTTTGTAGTACTTTGAGAACCAAAAATGCTAACTCCAACACGTAATTTATCGCTTACTTCAAAATTGTTTTTCAAGGTAAGGTTGTATCTGTTGTATCCGGTTCCAATTGTGGTTCCGTCTTCATCATAAGCTCCAAGAGAGAAGTAGTAGTCAGATTTTTCACCACCACCAGATAAACTTAAACCATACTGTGTATTTACGGCATCCTGATACAATAAATTACCCCAGTTTGTATTGTTGTTTCTTAAGGCATTGATTGAATTTTGAGAATCTGTACTTAAAGCAGAAAAACCTCCCGCTCTGTAGGCTCCTAATTCACCCGCACCGTTTAAAATACGTGAAATTTGTCCGCCGGTATCTCTGTAAGTTAAATTTGGATCAGAAGCCATAGCCAACTCGAAATCAACTTTTTGAGAAGAATCCATTAAGTTTAACTTAGAAAAATTAGGTCTTTGAGTAAGGAAAGTATTCGTAGTAAAGTTTACTCTCATATTTCCTTTTTTACCTTTTTTAGTCGTAACAACGATAACTCCGTTTGAAGCTCTTGCACCGTAAATAGCAGTTGCCGAAGCATCTTTTAAGATCGTGATATCTTTAATATCTTCAGGGTTTAAACCTGCGATAGAAAAGTTTGTCAACTGATCAATATTGTCTTTGTCATAGTTTTGAGGAACATCATTTCCTTCTAAAGGCAAACCATCTAAAACCCATAATGGATCTTGTGGACCTGAAAGCGAAGCTGTACCACGAATTCTCACTTTCGCAATAGTACCAGGAGCACCGGTAGCCTGAGTAACGGCAACACCCGTAACCTGACCAATTAATAACTGATCGATACTGGCAACACCCGCTTGTTGAATGTCTATCATGTTAGCCTTACTAATAGCAGAAGTAAGTTTTCTTGTTTCGATTTTTTGGTAACCCGTAACAACAACCTCTTTCAATTCTGCAGTTTCAGATTTTAAACTAACATTGTAGTTTTTTTGGTTGGTAACCTCAAGAGAAGTAGACTCATATCCAATATAAGTTACCCTTAAAAACTTTACATTACCATTTATTTGTAGTGTAAATGTACCGTCAAAGTCAGTAACAGTACCAAGACTTGAACTTTGAATTACACCTTTTTGTTGTGTACTGTTTGAAATAGAAGCGTTTTCTACAAAGACAGATACACCATACAAAGGCATACCATCTTTCGAATCCGTTACTTTTCCTTTAATCGTTCTGGTTTCCTGGGCATACCCGGACAGGGCAATAAGAAAACTCAGCATGTAAAATAGATTTTTCATTCTGGAATTTGGGTTTGGTTAAAAATTTATAATGTGTTGTTTAATGCTCTTTCAATACGCTGAATCAAATCGAAATAATGGTTCTTGGTTTCCTGATTTCCGATATTTCTTTTAGATTTTAATAATTGTAAAACCTGATTTAATTCTCCTTTTTTATCAGATGTCACTTCCGAAACTCTTTTCATGGAAGACTGATTAATATTGCGTGCCATTTTCGAATTATCTAAATAATCACACAATTGCGGCATGTTTAGATTTTGCTGAATTTCGATACTTTTCTTCGGCTCGGTTTTTTCAAAAAGTTTATTAGTTGATACAATTAAAACATCAACATAATTTTTCTGAGTTAAACGTTCTAAAATCGTCAATGATTTATTCTGAATGGTCGGAGCAAAAATACTTTGACGTAACGTTTTAAATAACTGCGTTACGGTAAATACATTTTCTTTCGTTTCATTACGCTGAAATAATTCGTTTTCTGTAATTCGAAGCAAACGATCGTCGCTCAGCATATTATATAAAATTCCGTATTGTAATTCTCTTGCCAATGTATAAGGCGTATATTCGAATGGGCCTAACGGAGAATCTTTTAAAGGATTTGTTTTGTCTAAAATCGGATTGAAAAACAACCATTCAGGAAGCGTAATACTGTTTTTTAATAAATAAGCAACCGCTCTTTTTTGTGTCGCAGCCGGAACCGGAACATAACTCGCTTTATTGTCACCGTGAACAGTTGTATTTAAATAAACACCGCCAAGATTGCTCAATACGTGATAGTTGTATAAATTCCACTGACCAATTGCACCAATATAAAGTTTACCCGTTCCGTAATAAGATTCGTCTTTATCATACGTCCATTCCAGGATATGGCTTACTACTTTCTTTAAGTTTTTAAGTCCGTATTCACTGGCTTTCATGGCATCATTTCCTAAATCTTCAGATTGTGAACGTGGATCAATTGTAGCATCTCCGTCTTGTTGTTCTCCGTAGAAATAAATCGGATCATCCTGATGTTTTGCAATCAAAGCATTTAATGCAGTATGTTCTTCATTTTCGTTTGCATACCATCTGTAACCCCATTCGATAGCGTATTTATCATACTCACCAATTTTTGGAGTAATGGCTTCGACATTATCTTCTGGCTGCGCGATATAATTATATCGGGCATAATCCATGATAGAAGGAGCAGTTCCGCCCATTTTTGCCGTAAAATCTTTTGATCTAAGCGACTCCACATCATAAGCAAAAGAAGCGCCCATGTTGTGTTTTAAACCAAAAGTGTGACCTACTTCGTGAGACGAAACAAAACGAATTGCTTCTCCCATGTGTTCATCACTAAATTTGTTTCCTCTTGCTTTCGGGTCAATTGCACCGGTTTGTATGCGCATCCAGCTTTGAAGTGACGTCATCACATTATGCCACCAGATAATATCTGATTCGATAATTTCGCCACTTCTTGGATCAACAACCGCTGGTCCCATCGCATTTGATTTTTGCGACGCAACATAAGTAATAACAGAATAACGAACGTCATCGATATCAAAATCAGTGTCATCCTCCGTAGGTTCTTTTGCGATAACGGCATTTTTAAATCCTGCTCTTTCAAAAGCAGCCTGCCAGTCGCGAACCCCTTCTGTTATGTACGAGCGCCATTGTTTAGGTGTCGATGGATCGATGTAGTAAACAATGGGTTTCTTAGGCTCTACTAATTCGCCATTTTTATATTTTTCAAGGTCTTCTTTTTTAGGTTCAAGTCTCCAGCGTGTAATTAATTCTCTTTCACGCATTGCCTGCTGATCATCACTAAAATACCAGTGTTTTTCTGAAAAAAAGCCAATGCGTTTATCCGCAAAACGAGCTTGCATTGGCGTTTTATCCAACAAAATAATATTACTGGTTACCCCTAATGTTACAGACAAAGCTGGTCCGCCCTCAGCAACAGAAGTTGTAAGCTGTGATTTAACTACAATATTTTTCGGGAAAGTTTTCACAGATTCTATATACGATAGTTCTGATTTTACAGATCCGCCAAAACCAATATTGCTTAAAACATCGTTGAAACTTTTTTGTTTTCCGTCAAAAACTTTATTTGCTTTGATTACGATCGAAGTTGAATCGTTGTTTTTTGTTTCGATATCAAAAACTTCTATAATAGATTCCGAAAAATTAGCATTTACCGAAGCTGTGATAGCGTCTCCAATTGGGGATGAAACTTTTGGGACAGATGATTTTACCCAAACCTTTTTTGCAACAAGATCTTTGTGGAACGTGATAATCTTGTTTTCATAATTCATCCCCCTGTTTAACCCGGCATCATTAACCGGCATTGGAACATTAGAAAGTTTATTAACAACCAAAAATTCTCTTTGAAACAAAGAATCGTTGATTTCTAAATATAAATCTGATTTTACCTGAATAGTATTAAACAAACCTTTTTTGAAAGTTCCCTGTTTTACAAGGTCGTCGTATTTTTTCCCTTTTGAAGATTTAAGAGAATCGTTAACTTGTTCGGTTTTGTCTTTGTCTTTTTTATTCTTTTTTTGAGAAACCATGGTACCGGTACTTAAAAGTACTGTCGCTAAAACAACGGTTTTTAGATTTATCAGCAATGCCTTTTCTCTCATCTTGAAAGTTAAGTTTAGGTTAATTTTTGCCGAAAATATTTTATAAATTATGTTAAAAAAAACAAAATGGAGTGAGTGGCTTTTTTTTGGGAGTGAAAGTTTTGTTTTTAGCCAATAAGTGGTAAAATGCAAGTAAATTTCCCGTCTTTTTTGTAGGCCTGAAAATCGGTTTTAGAGTAATAATTATAAATGCTTTCTAAGTATTTGTGACCAAACTTAGAACCTTCGGAGTTATGTCTTTCGTTTAGATTATTGGTAATAATAACCTCGTTTTCGCGAATTTCAATCGTAATTGTCAACGGATTTTCATCAGATGCAATATTGTGTTTTATAGCATTTTCGACCGCAATCTGAAAAGCCAGATACGGAATCTTTTTCGATAAAACTGTTTCATCTTCAACAATATCAACCGAAAAAATGAATTCGTCTTTAAAGCGGGTTTGCTGTAAAAAAATGTATTTTTCTATAAAAAGCAATTCTTCCTGCAGAGTTACAATATTTTGTAGCGGCGGATTAATTAGATAGCGGTAAATTTTAGAAAGATTCAAAGTAAACTTTCTCGCCACCGTTGTATCGCTATCAATAAGCATATAAAGCGAATTAAGCGAATTGAATAAAAAGTGAGGATTAATCTGTTCTTTCAGCTGTTGCAACTGAATTAATGCTTTTTCTTTATTGGTTTTTTCATTTTCTAAAAGAAGCCTGTTTTTTTGTCTTAAAAGAATGGCTTTTTCCTTGAATATTTTTTTATTAAAAATCGTAAACAAATAGAAAAAGAGAAGCAGTATCGAAGTGGTGATAATGTAGATTAAATAACCATATTTTTTTACAGCATCAACATCTTCATTACCCACATCTTTTGGAGAATTGGTGCTGATGTACCAATTGGTGTTTTTTATATTAAGGCGTTTTGTATATCGTATAATATCTAAATTCAGATATTCTGATAATGCTGTTTTTTTACCATAAAATTCGTCATTGATAAAAGTAGTATCAGCCGGAGTCATATTGGTAATCTTAAAAACATTCTTTTCTAAAAGTTTTCCTTCCGGATGATAAAGAATTGTTCCCTGCTGATCAAAAACAAAAGCATAATTTGGAATGTTATTTTTGATGTTTTTAAAATAAGATTGCAACGATTTCAGATCAACATCAAAACCATAGCGAACAATTGTTCCGTTTTCTGAAACAGATTTAAAATAGATACGCCAAAAAAAGTTTTTTTTGTCCTTAACAATACTATTCGATTCTTCTTTGGAATTATTTTTAAGAATAAAATCTTTTATAATACCATCCAGATTTGCATTACTTTTTGAAGTCGTAAATTCAATTTTGCCGTTATTAATCTGAAACCAATTATTTTTAATAATGCTGTCATTAGCATGAATCGTGCTTAAAACCTTTAAGTGATCTGCAAGATTTTCTGAATTACTAATTTTGATAATATGATCAAACTCTTTGTGCGTATCCAGAAAACGGGAAAATTCCTGTTGTACCATTTCCTCTCTTTTCGCGAAAAATCTTTTTGTACTGTCGTTATTTGATTTTTCGGTTATCTGAGTAATCAAATTACTTAATACATAAAGAGAAAGTAAAGTAAGGGCGATAAAAAAGATTCCTAAAATAAAGAAGTTCCGACCGGAGAAGCTATTTTTTAAATTAAATTTCAAAGATGTAAAAAGATATAAAAGAGTAATTAAAGGCGATCAGAATCAAAAAATTCGTCGGCAAATATAGTCTTTTCTTTTAAACAGTTTTTGATTTTTTACTCCGGATATTGCTGATGCTCAGATTGAAAGAATTTTACTCCCTATTTTTAAAATCAAACTTTAGATTTTAACCTGCTTAAAGTTTCCTGCGAAATATTAATGTAAGAAGCCACAATTTTATTCGGAAGTCGTTTTACAATTGTTGGATTTACCTTCAATAATTGATTGTATCTTTCCAATGCATCCATCGTTGTAAAAGACATTAATCTGTTAGTATTATTCACATACGCTTTTTCCAGATACACACAATAAAAAGCGCGCCATTGCGGAATTGTTTCCATCAAATAATTAAAATCTTCATGGGTGATGGATAAAAGTTCACATTTTTCGATAGCCTGAATATATTCTGCCGAAGGAGATTTTGTAATGAAACTAACCAAAGCCGTCGCCAGCTGATTTTCAAAAGCAATATATCGGGTTACGTCTTTTCCTTCTTCATTAATGAAAAAAATTCTCAAACAGCCTTTGCCAACAAAAAAACTCTGTTGGCTGGTTTGTCCCTGAGAAAGCAAAAGATCATTCTTTTTTTGTTTTAAAGGTTTAAAATAAGAAAGAATCGTATTTAAATCTTCATCCGTAATCTCGATATTCTTTTTGATGTAATTACCAAGCTGCTCGTATATCATATTAAATGTAGTCTCTCACAAATTTACGGTAATAGGCAATATCTTCTATCGATAAAACGATTAAATCATGCTGTTCTGCAAATTGAATTATTTTATCCATTTTTGCCATAGAGCCATCTTCATTCATTAATTCGCATAAAACTGCCTGAGGTTTTAAACCTGCCAGTTTCATTAAATCGACACTTCCTTCCGTATGTCCGTTTCGTTCCAGAACACCGTTTTTCTTTGCACGAAGCGGAAAAATATGTCCCGGTCTTGCCAGATCTGACGGTTTTGCATTGTCGTTGCAGGCCGTTTTTATTGTAGTAATTCTGTCTTGTGCCGAAACTCCGGTTGTTACGCCTTTTGCCGCTTCGATAGTAATCGTAAACGGAGTTTGAAAACTGCTTGTATTTTCTTTTACCATATAAGGTAAATCAAGTGCATCTGCTTTTTCATCCGTCAGACAAAGGCAGACAATTCCGCTGCATTCGCGAATCATCAGCGCCATATCCGAAACGCTCATGTGTTGTGCAGAAAAAATTAAATCACCTTCATTTTCTCTGTCTTCGTCATCTGTCAGTAAAATTCCTTTTCCGTTTTGTAATTGTTTCAGAGCATTTTCTACTCGTTGCTGACTGGTTAAACCAAATTTCTCCAGCGGACTTATTAACGTATCTATCATTTTGTGGGATTCTATAAATTGATTTTAAAAATTTTACCCTGCAAAGCTAAAGTTGTTTTAAATCGAAAAGTTTGATGTAAGTCAATAAATAAAGTCTAAAGCTTTGTCAAAGTTTAAACTTTGATAAAGCTAATTTGCATCTTCAAATTGGTCAGGAAATATATGTTTGGATGAGTTTGAATAATTTACGGAAAAAATTTTAAATATCAAATAAAAAAAATAATAAATAAAAGAATGCTCATTCATTTATTATTTTATCTTTGTCAAAAATTTTTTGGCATGAGAATAAGAGATATCGATAAAGAAAATTTGGTAATTGAAATTGCAATCGACCAAATTGTACGAGATGGATTTCAGGGTTTTAGTATGAATAAATTAGCAAAAGCCTGTTCTATTTCTGTCGCCACTTTATATATCTATTACAAAGACAAAGATGATTTGATTCAGAAAATAGGGGGAAAAGTTGCTTTGAAGTTTTTAGGAGGAACTATTAAAGATTTTTCGCCGGATATGTCGTTTGAAAAAGGGTTGTGGAAACAATGGGAAAACCGCGCCGAATTCACGATGAAATATCCAAAAGAAGTTGCATTTTTTGAAATCATCAAACACTCGCCGCATGCCGAAGCAATTTTAGATTCTATACAGGAGTTTTCAGATTTCAGGGCTATTATGAAACAGTTTATCGACAACGGACTGAAAAATAAAGAGCTGATTCCGATGTCATTTGAAGCTTTCTGGAGTATCGCTTACGGACCATTATACACGTTGTTGAACTTTCATACCGAAGGCAAAAGTCTGGGAGGAAAACCATTTGTATTAACCAATGAAATAATGAAAGAAGCTTTTGAGGCCGCTATAAAAGCTTTAAAACCATGAAAAATTATGGAAACAGATTTACAAAAAATACATATTTTTAAAACAAATATTGATAAAATATATCCCGATTGTGCCATAAACACAACATTAACAAATCATGAGGATATTCAGCAATGGAGCGTTGATTGCGAAGACGTTGATCGCGTGCTTCGTGTGGTTTCAGAAAAATTGCAGCCGGAAATAATTATCAATATCATCAATGAACTTGGCCACGAGTGCCAGGAATTAACCTAATCAAAAATACATACCTTTAAAATGGAAAAACCAAAAATAGAAGTTCCCGCTTTTACTTCAAACCAAAAAATAATTATTGCCATACTGGCACTTTTACAATTCACAGTTATTCTGGATTTTATGGTGATTTCTCCGCTGGGAGATATCCTTATGAAAACATTGGATATGACCACTGCAAACTTTGGTTTTGCAGTTTCGGCCTATGCATTTAGTGCCGGAATTTCGGGATTGCTTGCTGCAGGTTTCGCAGATAAATTTGACAGAAAAAAACTGTTGATATTCTTTTATACAGGTTTCATTATCGGAACCGTTTTTTGTGCCCTTTCTACAAGTTACTTTATGCTACTTATGGCAAGAATCGTTACCGGACTTTTTGGCGGTGTAATTGGTTCGGTTTCATTAGCAATCGTAACGGATTTATTTGTGATTCAGCAAAGAGGCCGCGTTATGGGATTTATACAAATGGCATTTGCAACAAGCCAGATCTTAGGAATTCCGGTTGGATTATATTTTGCCAATAACTGGGGCTGGCATTCAGCATTTATTATGATTGCTGTTTTGGCGGTACTTATTTTAGTTGCTATTATTACACAAATGCAGCCTATAACGAAACACTTAGAACTGCAATCAGACAAAAATCCGTTTTTGCATTTATGGCATACGTTGAGTAACAAACAATATCAGATAGGTTTTATGGCGATTGCATTTCTTTCAGTTGGAGGATTTATGTTACAGCCTTTCGGAAGCGCATTTTTAGTAAACAATATCCATATCAGCCAGCTTCAATTGCCAATGGTGTTTTTCTTCACCGGAGTTTCAGTGTTGTTTATAATGCCGTTAGTTGGTAAATTGAGTGATAAAGTAAGCAAGTTTAAATTGTTTACGGCAGGATCAGCTATTTCGATCATTATGATTTTAATTTACACTAATCTTACACCAATTCCGTTATGGGAAATTGTCGTAATCAACATGATTCTTTTTATGGGAATTATGAGCCGTATGATTCCGGCAACAACGCTTAATACCGCAATTCCCGAAATGAAAGATCGTGGCGCTTATATGTCGATTACTTCTTCATTACAGCAAATCGCGGGTGGAATTGCAGCAGTTTGCGCCGGATTTATTGTGCATCAAAAAACAAAAGCATCACCTCTTGAAAACTATGATGTTTTGGGTTATGTAATTGCGGCCGTTACTTTAACAACCGTATTTTTGATGTGGAGAGTAAATCAATTGGCAAAATCAAAAGATAAAACGCTTGAAAAGCCTGTTATTTTAGAATAAAATTTTAAGCAGATTTTTAAATATAAAGCCTCGTAAAAACACTGATTTTACGGGGCTTTTTTTATGTATAATCTGTATCTTAAAATAAATCTTATTGTTTTGTTTTTCAGTCTTTTAAGGAATGTTTTTGTTTTGAGTGAAATGTAAATTTGTGCATTAAAAAATCAGTTTAAGCAAGGTTGAAAAACAACAAATTTGGCTTAAACTTTAAAGCACAATTATGAAAATATTCAACATCATATTATTTACTGCAATAAGTTTTTTTGGAGGAATAAAAGAAAATAATAATTCATTGTCAGAAATGGAATTAGAAAGATTTAACGGTCAGGTTGCAGAGGTGAAAATAATGATTAATTCGAAATCAAATTATAATTCTAAAATTGCTTTTTTTGTTGATATGAGAATCAAATCTGCTAAAAACAGATTTTTTGTTTATGACTTAGTAAACGATAAAATTATAGACCAGGGACTTGTCGCTCACGGTTCAGGATCTGAAACCAGTATAAAAGGAGAATTAAAATTTAGTAATGAACCTAATTCTAATTGCACCTCTTTGGGCAGATATTCTATTGGAAAATCTTACGGCGGAATGTTTGGAAAATCATACAAATTATCCGGTTTAGACGAAAGCAATAGTAATGCCTTAAAACGCGCTATTGTTTTACACTTTTATTCGGCAGTTCCGGAAGAAGAACAGGATTATTATATTTCTAATAGTCACGGATGTCCAATGGTAAATGAAGTTTTCTTTAAAAGGCTTTCAAAAATAATTGACAATTCTAAAACAAACATCATTTTGAGCGTTTATTACTAATAAATGCAAATTGTCAATATACTTTATAAAAAAATGTATTATTAGCTAAATACTTGTATTTACTAATAATAATTTGTTTTTACTTAATTAAAAAAATGATTTGTTTAAAAAAAATGTTACAAAATCGTTTTAGTAATTGTTTTTGTATATATTTGCTATATCATTAATAAGCTTACAAAACACTAAACCACTGTATGAAAAAGATCACCATAAAGGATATTGCTACAGAGGCAAAAGTTTCAATATCTACAGTATCTTTTGTAATTAATGGTAAAGGGGAGAAAATGGGAATCAGCGCTACTGTCATTAAAAAAGTACAGGATGTAGCCGAAAAACTCAATTATAGACCCAGTATGATTGCGACCAGTCTTAGAACCGGTAAAACAAGATCTATTGGACTTATTGTGGAGGATATTTCAAATCAATTCTTTTCTGATTTGGCGAGAGTGATTGAGGATGAAGCAAAAAATATAGATTACAGAGTTTTTTATTGCAGTACAGGTGATGATGATGAACGTTCTGAAGAGTTGATTCATAGTCTTTTGCAGGCAAATGTGGATGGTTTTATTATTACGCCTACACAAAATCTGGAAGAAAGTATTGATCTTCTTTTAAAATTGAAAAAACCGGTTGTATTAGTCGACAGGTATTTTCCCGGACAAAGAGTAAGCCATGTTGTAATGGACAATTACGAAGCATCAAATTCTGCTACTAAATTCCTGATTAACAAAGGCTGTAAAAATATTGCCGTTGTCAATAATACTTCTGAAATGGTTCAGATGAAATTAAGGGAAGACGGTTATCGGGATGCTTTAAAAGAAGAAGGAATTTATAAGGATTCGCTTGTTCTTCACATGGAATATCACAGCACCGAAGAAGCCAGAATTGAAGCGGTTGTAAATTTTTTTCAAAAGAATCCTCAAATTGATGCTGTATTATTTTTGACAAATTATATGGGACTTACAGGTCTTCAGGCTTTTAAAGATATGGGAATTAGAATTCCGGAAGATATATCCGTTATTAGTTTTGATGATCATGACAGCTTTAAATTGCATACACCAACAATTACGGTTATTGCCCAGCCCATTAAAGAAATAGCAGTTAAATCAATACAATTGCTGATGAGCCAAATGACAGATATGGAAACATTTGATGTTGAAAAAAGTCTCAAAAAAGGAAAATTAATCGTTAGGGAATCCGTTTAATTTCCAGCGGAATTATAGAATGAAAGAACAAAGGGATTTGTTTTTTTTTAAATAATTTACTAAATCGTTTTAGTAAAATTTTAGAAGATTATAACGCAAACAAATGGAAGTTTATTGTTTGTTGACTATATCGATTTCTTGATATTCTGAAATATTGGCGTAAGTATAAAAACATAGTATTCGATAGTTGAAAAACGTGGAATACCATATTAAAATTGAGTTCAAATTTTTATTAATTATTTAAAACAAACACATTACAAACAAAACGAAATCAAAACAAATTAAACCAAAAAAATGCTTATGAAACGAATATTGGCAATGTTAGCAATGGTATTGTTTAGCAGTTTAGGAGCTGCAGCACAAAACCGATTAATAACAGGCGTAGTGACAGATGCAGAAAACAAGGGAATTGTTGCTGCATCAATCGAAGTTCAGGGAAAACCATTTAGCGCAATTACAGATGCTGAAGGTCGATTTAAAATGAACGTTCCTGAAGGTAAAGTTACTTTGAATGTATCTTCTATAGGTTTTGTATCAAAATCAGTAGTGCTTCAGGAAAGTGAAACTAGAATTTCAGTGGTATTAGCAGATAATGCACAGGAATTAAAAGATGTTGTCGTAACTTCATTTGGAGTTAAAAAACAAAGAAAAAGTTTAGGTTATGCTGTTGGAGAATTAAAAGGAGAAGATCTGACAAAAAACAAAGAAATTAACTTAGGAAATGCACTTCAGGGAAAAATTGCCGGGGTTAACGTTTCTGCACCGGTTTCAGGACCATCAGGTTCGAGCCGTGTGGTAATTCGTGGAGCAACTTCTGCTTCGGGACTTAACCAGCCTTTGTATGTTGTTGATGGAATTCCGATTGATAACAGTCAGCAGGGAAATGCCGGAATGTACGGTGGAGCTGATAAAGGGGATGGTATGTCATCTTTCAATCCGGATGATATTGCTTCGATGTCAGTATTAAAAGGTAGTGCGGCTTCTGCACTTTACGGATACAGAGGAGCAAACGGTGTTATTTTAATTACAACTAAAAAAGGAAAAAGCGGAACCGGAATTGGAGTAGATTTTAGTACAAATTCTACTTTTAATACACCGGCAAGTCTTTTGCACTGGCAGGATCAATACGGAGCCGGAGCACCTGTAAACGGTGTTGCAACCAGATTTACGAACTTGCAGGAACTTAGGGATTCTTATTATTTTGCATGGGGAGATAAATACGACGGAACGCCTTCTCTGGCTATTGACGGAACTACAAAACCATACAGAGCTTATGGTCAGGATAATGTGGAGAATTTCTACAGAACCGGATTTTCTTTCAGTAATACACTGGCAATTTCAGGTGGAAACGAAACGACTAATTTCAGGTTAGCTTTCGGAAACACAAAAGATGAATCTATTTTGCCGGGAACTGATTTTGGAAGAAATAACGTGACTTTGAGTTTAAATTCGGCACCAAACAAAAAAATAAATGTTGAGACAAACGCACAGTATATCACGGAGAAAAGTCATAACAGACCTTACTTGAATGACTCGCCAAGAAACCCGTCTTTTCCGGTAACTTTTATGACTCCGGGAACAGACATCAGATGGATAAGCGATGCATATGACGAAAATGGCGGTGAAGCAGATTATTTTGGTGGAAACGTATACCACACTAATCCTTACTATGTTACGAAAGAACCTTTGAACGAAGATCTTAGAAAACGTTTTATAGGTTCTGCAAAAGTAACGTATAATATTACCGATAAAATTTATGCAAAAGGAGTAATTGGTATCGATGATATTAATTATGAATATACAGAAATTGAACCAACAGGAATTAATTACAGCCCGGGCGGATCAATCGAAAACAGAATTGAAAACCGTTCAGAAATTAATTATTCAGGATATTTAGGATACAAAAGTGAGATCGCCAAAAACCTTTCATTAGATGCTTTTATTGGAGCAAACCGTCAGGACAACAGAATGAGCGGTATTAAAATGAAAGGAAATAACTTTATTGTTCCGTTCAAATATTTTTATGCCAACACACAACCTGATAAAACTGAAAAATTGTTTTCTCAAAGTGAAGTAAACTCTCTTTTTTATTCAGCTGATTTAGCGTATAAAGATTTCTTGTTTGTAAGTTTAACAGGCCGTGAAGACTGGTTTTCTACTTTAGATCCATCAAATAACAGTATTTTTTATCCTTCTGTAAGCACCAGTTTTGTTTATTCTGAAGTAATTAAATTACCGGAATGGATGTCTTATGGTAAATTAAGAGCAGGTTGGGGTAACGTAGGTGGCGCATTGCCGGATGCTTATGCATTGTCATTAACATACACTACGCCAGACGGACAAACAGATTCTCAGGGACAGCCAATTTTAGGTATTAATGGAGACACAGTTCCAAACAAATATTTAAAACCATATAATGTAAGTACAATCGAATTTGGTTTTGAAAACACTTTTTTCAACAACAGATTAAGTACAGATTTGACTTTTTACCAAAAAAGAACCACAAACGATATTGCTGATGCTGACATCTCTAAAGCTTCTGGTTTTAGAACGACAAAAATCAACGTAGGAGAAATTTTAAACAAAGGGGTTGAATTTGCGATTAATGTAAAAGCAGTAAAAACACCAAGTTTTACCTGGAGCGTAGGATATAATTTTGCTTATAATGATAGTAAAGTGGTTAATCTTTCTGATAAAATTCCAACGAAATTATTGGATGATAACAGAGATGCAAGAGCTTCTGTAGTATTAGAAAAAGGACAGCCTTTTGGTGTAATCAAAGCGTATGATTATTTAAGAGATGCAAATGGTAATATTGTACTTGACCCAAGCGGTAAATTCCTTAGAGGAAATTTAATTATTGCAGGACAAGGTGTTGCGCCAATGTCAATGGGGCTTTCAAATGATTTCTCTTATAAAAATTTCACACTTTCGGTTTTTGTAGATGCTAAATTTGGAGGAGAAATCTATTCGGCTACAAACCAGTTAGGAGCTCGTTATGGATTGTCTGAATTGACACTTCAGGGGCGTGAAGGCGGAGTTGCCGTTAGCGGAACAGATACAAACGGAAATGCAGTAAACACAACAGTTTCTGCTTACGATTACTGGAGAAGTTATAGTGATGTAACATCAAACTTTGTTTACGATGCTGATTTTGTAAAATTAAGAGCGATTTCTTTTGCTTATAATTTTCCAAAAACATACTTATCAAAAACGCCATTTCAATCGATTAGTTTAGCATTTTCTGCTCATAATTTATGGACAATTTATGACAAAGTGCCAAACATTGATCCGGAGTCAAACTATAACAATAGTAATGCTCAGGGACTTGAAAGAGCTTCTATGCCATTAACAAGAAACTATGGTTTAACGCTTAATGTCAAATTCTAATAATAACAAAGATGAAAAATAAATTTATACAACTATTTTGTATCGCAATTGTTAGTGCTATGACATTGACATCCTGCGACAAAGGATTCGAAGAAATGAATACGAATCCAAATGCATTAACAGATCCGGCTATAAAATCAATGTTTACGCTGGCTGAAATTTATGTAGACGGACAGGATTTTTCTAACACAAGAGGGAATAATATTTATGCAGCACAAATTGTACAGCAGTTTTCTTCATTAGGAGGTTCAGGTTCAAAATATACCTATTCTTCAGAATATTCTGCAGCGCTTTTTGGAGAAACTTACGGAAAAGGTTTAAATCAGATTTACCAGTTAATGTCGGTTTTGCCGGATACTCCCGAAAATTCAAACATGATTCAGGCTTGTAGAATTATGAAAGTTTTCTTGTTCCAAAAATTAACAGATACTTATGGAGAAGTTCCTTATTTTGAAGCCGGAAAAGGATACAACGGAAATATTTTTACTCCAAAATATGATACGCAGGAAGCCATTTACAATGATCTTTTAAAAGAATTGGATGAAGCCGGAAATACATTAGATGCGGGTAAACCTTTTGCCGGTGCTGCAGATTTGTATTACCAAAGTGACGTTGCAAGATGGAAAAAACTAGCCAACTCCTTAATGTTGAGAGTTGCGATGCGTTTGTCTAAAGTAAATCCTGCAAAAGCAAAAGAATATGTAGAAAAAGCAGCTTCAAAAGGTGTTTTTACTTCAAATGATGATAGCCTTGTGTTAAAACACGATGCAGGTCCTGCAGGAGTTAAAACAAACCCAATCACATCTTCATGGGTTAAAAATGACTTGAATGGTGGAGAATCAAACATAAAATTCAGTAAAACATTTATTGATTTATTGCAAAGTACAAACGATCCGCGTTTGAGAATTTATGCCAAATTAGAAGCAACAGGAGACAATAATCCGGCGCATCAGCAAGGACTTGCAAATGATGCAAAAGAGTTTCCGGGCGGAGATAAAAAGCTTTTCTCAGATCCAAACACATCAACGGTATTGCGTTTTGATGCACCAACTTTAATCATGTCTTATGCTGAGGTTCAGTTTATATTGGCAGAAGCGGCAGTAAGAGGCTGGAACGTTGGCGGAAGCGCACAGCAATATTATGAAAGCGGTGTAAAAGCAGCGATGGAAGTATTAACTATTTTTGGAGATAAAGTTCCTGCGGTTACAACGGCAGAATACAACACTTATATCACCACATATCCATTTAAATCTGCCGGAACCGAAGCAGAAAAAATCGAACAGATTATTACCCAAAAATGGATTGTATTATTGTTCAATGGTTTCGAAGCATTTTCAGAATACAGAAGAACGGGATATCCTGTTTTAGTACCGGTGAATGATCCAACGGGAGAAACAGGCGGAACAATTCCGAGAAGATTGATTTATGATCAGTCAGAATTGTTAACAAATGCCGATAATTACAAAGCAGCAATACAACGTCAGGGTCTGGATTTATTAACAACCAGAGTTTGGTGGGATAAACAATAGTTTAAATTGGTCAGTTAGTTGAGTTTTTGACTTAAGCCGGGTAGGATTACCTGTACCGCCCGGCTTATTTTTTTTTAAGATTTTAATCTCTAAGATTCCAAGGTTCAAAGTAAAAAACTTTGTAAACTTTGCGTAAATCATAGCGCACTTTGCGGTAAATTTATATTAAAAGATTTTCAGAAAAAAGAATCCGCTTAATCCGTGGCATCCGCGTCCTATTTTCACTTGCAGTAAAAAATAAAAAATGAAATTTATAAAAAACTTTTATTGGGTAATATCTCTTTGTATTGCGAATTTCTCATTTGTAATCAATGCTCAAAGTATTGATATAAAAGAAGATTGGCAATATCGAGAAATAAAAACCGATAAATGGTTTGCTGCAACAGTTCCCGGAGAAATCCACACCGATTTGCTGAATAATAAAATAATTCCCGATCCATTTTACAGAGACAATGAAAAAAAACTGCAATGGATAGAAAAGAAAGACTGGGAATATAAAACCACTTTCAAAATCAAACCATCGCTATTAAAAAAGAAAAATACAGAACTCGTTTTTGATGGATTAGATACCTATGCAGCCGTTTATTTAAACAATCAGTTGGTTTTAAAAGCCGATAATATGTTTCGGCAATGGCGTGTTGATGTAAAAAAGGTGCTAAAATCAGGAAATAACGATTTGGTAATTGTTTTTAAATCGGCACAAAATGTTGTTGATTCATTAGCAAAAAAAGATTTACCATTTGTAATTCCGGATAATCCCAGAGCTTACGTTCGTAAAGCACAATATCATTTTGGCTGGGACTGGGGACCAAAATTCACTACTTGCGGCATCTGGAAAACACCGCGTTTAGAGGCATTCGATGAAAAACCTTCGGTGAAACCTTATGTCCTTAATCGAAAAATAGAATTAATACAACAGCCGGACAGCCTTGGCAAATCATTTTATTTTAAAATTGATGACAAACCGGTTTATATGAAAGGCGCCAATTATATTCCGTCAGATGCATTTTTATCCAGAGTTACCAAAAAGGAATATGAAAAAGTAATTTCTCTGGCCAAAGATGCCAATATGAACATGCTTCGTGTTTGGGGCGGAGGTGTATATGAAGACGATTATTTTTATGACTTATGCGATAAAAACGGAATTTATGTCTGGCAGGATTTCATGTTTGCCGGAACAATGATTCCGGGAGATAAAGCCTTTTTTGATAATGTAAAAGAAGAAGTTCAATATCAGGTAAAACGTCTTCGTCATCATCCAAGTATCGTTTTATGGTGCGGAAACAATGAAGGCGATGAAGCTTTTAAAAGTTGGGGATGGCAGAAAAGCATGAAAATGTCCAAACAGGATTCAACCCGTTTGTGGCATGATTACGTCCGTTTATTTCACGACAGTATCCCGAAATGGATAAAAGAAGTGGATGGAAAACGCCCTTATATTAGTTCTTCGCCACTTTTTCACTGGTCAAAAGAAAAGAGTATAACCCAGGGCGACAGTCATTATTGGGGAACCTGGTGGGGATTGCAGGATATTGAAATAACAGATAAAAAAACTGGACGTTTTGTCAGCGAATATGGAATGGAGGCAATGCCCAATTATTCTTCAATTGAGAAATTTACCTTGCCCGAAGACCGGTATTTATATTCAGATATTCTTGAAGCGCATCAAAAAGCCGGAAAAGGGTTTATGAAATTAGATTCTTATCTCAACCGCTATTTTATTCCTTCAGATAAAATTAAAAAAATGAGTGTTGAAGATTATACCTATCTCACACAATGTCTGCAATATTATGCCTTAAAAAATATCATCGGAATCCACCGTTCAAAAGCGCCTTATAATATGGGAACTTTAGTCTGGCAGCTCAACGATTGCTGGCCCGTTGCAAGCTGGAGCGTAACCGATTATTACGACCGACAGCCAAAAGCAGCGTGGTATGCCATGAAAGAAGCGTACAGAGATGATAAAACACCCGAAATTGATTTAACCAGACCAATAGATTTAAAACTCGAAGACCCAAAAATAACATGGGAAATAAAAGGGAATAAAGTAATACTAAAATCTTCAAAACCTGCAAAATACGTATATGTTTCCATACAAGGATATACCGGAAAATGGAGCGATAATTATATCGATTTAAAACAAGACGAAGAAAAAATAATTACGTTTGAAGGAAAAATAGAGAAGCGCATTTTAAAAGTCATTTCTCTTTATGAAGTTTTGAAGAAATATTAGGAGAAGGTTCAAAGGGACAGAGGTTCAAAGGGGAAAAACTATGCGTTATGAGGCTATTAAAAATCTGCGTCATTTGCGTTCAAACATAAGTCAAAAAATAAAATATAGAATAATGTTTACAAAGTACAACAAAACAGTCTTTACAGGTATTTTAGCTTTAAACCTGTTTTTTGCAAATCCGGTAATTTCACAGCAAAAGAAAGTAAAACAAACAAATATCGATTACACGCAATACGTAAATCCTTTGATAGGTTCAGCCGGACATGGTCACGTATTTGTTGGTGCCAATGTTCCGTTTGGAGCGGTTCAGTTAGGGCCGATAAATATTTTTGAAGGCTGGGATTGGTGCAGCGGTTACAATTATGCCAGTAATACCATTTTAGGATTTACGCACACGCATTTGAGCGGAACGGGAATTGGTGATTTAAATGATATTCTTCTGCTTCCGGTTTCAGGAAAAGTGCCTCTTTTTAAAGGAACAAAAGAAGACATGACAAACGGTTACGGCTCTTATTTTTCCCATGAAAATGAAATAACTAAACCCGGATATTACAGCGTTGTATTAGATAAATATAAAATTAAAGCAGAATTAACAGCCAGTGAAAGAGTTGGTTTTCATAAATATACCTTTAATTCTGCAACAGATTCTCATGTTTTATTAGACCTTGCCGATGGTGTGGGTTGGGATAAACCGGTAAAAACTTTCATTAAAAAAATAAACGAAACCACACTTGCAGGTTATCGTTTTTCAACCGGATGGGCGACAGATCAGCGTGTTTATTTTACGATTGAATTTTCTGAACCTATTTCGAATTTAGCATTATACGATGATAAAACAGCTGTTTCAGGAACTGAAGGTGAAGGTTTAAAAATGAAAGCAGTTTTGGATTTTGCCAATTTAAAAAACAAACAGGTTTTAGTAAAAGTGGGAATTTCTCCGGTAAGTTCTGAAAATGCTTCCGCTAATATAAAAGCCGAGATTCCGAATTGGGATTTTGAAAACACAGTAAAAACAGCAACTTCAAAATGGAATAAAGAATTAAGCAAAATTGAAGTTAAAGCAAATGATAAAACAATGAAAGTTTTTTATACTTCGTTGTATCACACAGCATTTGCGCCTTCTATTTTTAATGATGCAAACGGAGATTACAGAGGAACAGACAAAAAAGTCTATGAAAAAGCAAACTTTACCAATTACACTACTTTCTCACTTTGGGACACGTACAGAGGTTTACATCCATTATACACGATTACGCAGCCCGATAAAATCAATGACATTGTAAAATCGTTTCTGGCGATTTACGAACAGCAGGGCAGATTACCGGTTTGGCATTTAATGGGCAATGAAACCAATACCATGAATGGAAATCATTCCATCGCCGTTATTGTTGACGCTTATTTAAAAGGATATCGTGACTATGACACCAATTTAGCTTACGAAGCAATCAAAAAAACAGCGATGCAAACCCGCGACGGAATGGATTATGTGCAGAAACTGGAATATATTCCCGCCGATAAAATGCTGGAATCAGTGGGAAATGCTTTAGAATATGCCATTGACGATTATTGCGTTGCCCAAATGGCAAAAGCTTTAAATAAAACTGAAGATTATACGTATTTCTCTAAAAGAGCCAATTTATACAAATTGTATTTTGATAGGGAAACTACTTTCATGCGTGGAAAATTAACCGACGGAAACTGGCGAACACCTTTTAATCCGCTTTCATCTGCACATCGAAAAGACGATTATGTAGAAGGAAATGCGTGGCAATATACGTGGTTGGTGCCTCAGGATCCGTATGGATTAATTGATTTATTTGGGAGTGAAAAGAAATTTTTAGACAAATTAGATTCTCTTTTTCTTCAAACAGAAAAAGTAGAAGGCGAAGAAGTTTCGCCGGATATCAGCGGATTAATTGGACAATATGCACAAGGAAACGAACCCAATCATCATATTCCGTATTTGTATGCATATGCCGGAGAACCTTGGAAAACAGCAAAATTAATTCGTGAAATCGATGATAAATTCTATTCGACAAAACCAGACGGATTATGCGGAAATGAAGATTTAGGACAAATGTCGGCCTGGTATATTCTATCCTCCATGGGATTTTATTCTGTAAATCCTGCAAACGGAATTTACGTTCTGGGAAGTCCGTTGGTTAATGAAGCTACAATTCACCATAAAAAAGGAATTTCATTTACCATAAAAGCAATCGATAACAGCGCTGTAAACATCTATATCCAAAAAGCAGAATATAACGGAAAACCGTATACAAAATCATACATCACACACGATGTGATTGTAAAAGGTGGAGAACTGAAATTATTTATGGGAAGCAAACCTTCGACAACTTTTGGAGTGAAAAAAGAAGATAGACCTTTGTAATTTTAGATTTTTAGATTTTAGATTTTAGATTTTTGGAATATAGATTATAGAATATAGAATATAGATTTTGATTTTAAATTTAAGAAATTACTCTGCGCATTTTTGTCATCCCGAGGAACGAGGGAACTTCGTAAGTAGCGCGACAAAGATTGGCTAGTTTTACGTAAGCTTTGTCAAAGTTTTAAACTTTGACAAAGCTTTGAAAGTCGGTATTTACAACAAATATATAATACCTGCTCGGTTTTAAAAACCTTGCAGGATAACACATAGATTATGAAAATAAAGCATTTAATTTTTTTAGGACTCATCCAATGTTTTGTTACTACAAATGCGCAGGATAAAACTTTAGATCCGGTAGAATATGTAAACCCTTTAATGGGAACGCAGTCTTTGCCTAATCTTTCAAACGGAAATACGTATCCGGCAATTTGCAGACCTTGGGGAATGAATTTCTGGACGCCGCAAACCGGTAAAATGGGTGATGGATGGGCGTATACATATACAGCCGAAAAAATTAGGGGATTCAAACAAACGCATCAGCCATCGCCGTGGATGAACGATTACGGACAGTTTTCGATTATGCCGGTAACGGGAAAATTAGTTTTTGACGAAACAGAAAGAGCAAGTTGGTTCAGTCACAAAGCTGAGGTTTCAAAACCTTATTATTACAGCGTTTATCTGGCAGATTATGATATTACAACAGAAATTACGACGACAGAAAGAGCCGCACATTTTCAAATTACTTTTCCTGAAAACGAGCAGTCTTCTATTGTAGTTGACGCTTTTGACAAGGCTTCTAATATTAAAATTATTCCTTCAGAAAATAAAATTATCGGCTACACAACCCGAAACAGTGGGGGAGTTCCAACGAATTTTAAAAATTATTTTGTTTTGGTCTTCGATAAACCATTTTCGGCAAATTATACCTGGCACAATAAGATTTTAGAAAAAGATAAATTAGAAAAAACCGATATTCATGTTGGCGCAGTCGTTAGTTTTAAAACTAAAAAAGGAGAAATAGTCAATGTAAAAGTTGCTTCTTCATTTATTAGCGCAGAGCAAGCCGAATTAAATTTAAAAAACGAATTAGGATCGGCAACTTTTCAGGAAACTGCAGCAGCATCAAAAAAAGAATGGAACACGGTTTTAAGCAAAATTAGTGCGGAAGGCGGAAACGAAGAACAGCTAAAAACCTTTTATTCATGTTTGTATCGTGCTACTTGTTTTCCTCAAAAGCAATACGAAATCAATTCGACTGGTGATATTGTGCATTACAGTCCGTATAATGGCAAAGTTTTGCCGGGTTATATGTATGCCGGAACCGGTTTTTGGGACACTTTTCGAGCCTTATATCCATTGTTAAATCTGGTTTATCCTTCCATTAATAAAGAAATGCAGGAAGGTTTAATCAACGATTATAAAGAAAGCGGATTTTTGCCGGAATGGTCAAGTCCGGGTTTAAGAAATGTAATGGTCGGAAACAATTCAGCCTCAGTTGTTTCTGATGCTTATATGAAAGGTTTACGCGGTTATGACATCAATACTTTGTACGAAGCCTTAGTTCATGGCGCGAATAACGAAGGTCCGATGGATGCTGTGGGAAGAAAAGGAGTTTCGTATTACAATACTTTAGGATATGTTCCTTACGATGTAAAAATCAATGAAAATGCCGCGAGAACATTAGAATATGCTTATGACGATTTTGCGATTTGGAAATTGGCGAAAGAATTAAATCGTCCTAAAAAAGAGATTGATGTATTCGAAAAAAGAATGATGAATTACAAAAAACTCTATAATCCGGCAATTGGATTAATGAGCGGAAGAAATAAAGACGGCAGTTTTCCTGCGAATTTTAATCCGTTTAAATGGGGAGACGCCTTTACGGAAGGAAATGCGTGGCACTACAGCTGGAGCGTTTTTCATGACATTCAGGGTTTGATTGATTTAATGGGTGGGTCGAAAAATTTCACGGCAAAATTAGATGCGGTTTTTACAACGCCACCCGTTTTTGACGATACCTATTACGGATCTGTTATTCATGAAATCCGCGAAATGCAAATCATGAATATGGGACAATATGCACACGGAAATCAGCCCATTCAGCACATGATTTATCTATACAATTATGCCGGCGAACCCTGGAAAACGCAATTTTGGTCGAGAGAAGTAATAAACCGTTTGTACAAACCAACTCCTGATGGTTATTGCGGAGACGAAGACAACGGACAAACTTCGGCATGGTATATTTTTTCGGCAATGGGATTTTATCCGGTTTGTCCCGCAACAGACCAATATGTTTTGGGCGCGCCTTTATTTAAAAAAATAACACTTCAGTTAGAAAACGGAAAACAGTTAATCATTAATTCTCCGGATAATTCTGATACCAGCCGATATGTTAAAGAAGTAAAATGGGATAATTCAACTTATTCAAAAAATTATATCAATCATTTTGACCTTTTAAAAGGCGGCGAATTAAATTTTGATATGACCAGTTCGCCTAATTTACAAAGAGGAACTTCACCAGACGATTATCCATATTCTTATTCAACTTCAAAATAATATTATGCAGTCACGTAGAAAATTTATAAAAAATACAGGCATCTTTTCAGCAGGATTATTAGCTTTACAAACGGATGCTTTTGGATTTAATTCTGATGCTTTCAATTTTGCGCTGAAGGATTTTATCAGCCAAAGACCGCCATTAGCAGAAAGAAAATTTACAAGTCCGGCAATTGAAGCCGCTATCGTCAGAATCAAAAAACAAATTGCAAATCCGGAACTGGCATGGCTGTTTGAAAACTGTTTTCCCAATACTTTAGACACCACAGTTGATTTTGAAATTATCGACGGGAAACCGGATACTTATGTTATTACAGGAGATATTGATGCAATGTGGCTGCGCGATAGTACCGCTCAGATCTGGCCTTATATTCCGTTTGTAAAAGAAGATAAAAAACTGGCAGAACTGGTAAAAGGTGTAATTAATCGTCAGGCAAAATGTATTTTATTAGATCCGTATGCGAATGCTTTTTATAAAGATTTTACAAAAGAAAGCGAATGGAAAAATGATTTAACCAAAATGCAGCCCGGAATTCATGAACGCAAATGGGAAATCGATAGTTTGTGTTATCCAATTCGCTTAGCGCATGGCTATTGGAAGGAAACCGGAGATATAAGCATGTTTGATAAAAAATGGAAAGAAGCCATGCTTTTGGTACTTCAAACCTTTAAAGAACAGCAAAGATTAGACGGAAAAGGTGGTCCGTACAGTTTTCAAAGACAAACTGCCTGGGCTACAGATGGCGTTCCGTTAGGCGGTTACGGATATCCTGTAAAACCTTGCGGACTAATTGTTTCGACTTTCAGGCCAAGCGACGACAGTACTTTATTTGGTTATTTAATTCCGAGTAATATGTTTGCTATCGAAGTTTTAGGATATTTAATCGAAATCTTCTCTTTGCCTGCCATGCTCGACAAAGATCTGGTTGCAAAAGCGACAGAATTAAGAAATCAGGTTCAGAAAGGATTAGAAGAAAACGGAATTATCGAGCATCCAAAATTTGGTAAAATCATAGCTTTTGAAGTAAACGGTTACGGCAGTTTCCACATGATGGACGATGCCAATGTGCCTTCGTTATTATCCTTGCCTTATTTAGGCGCAATTGAACCGGATAATCAGCTTTACTTAAATACAAGAAAAGTTGTTCTTTCAGAAAACAATCCGTTTTTCTATAAAGGAAAAGCCGGAGAAGGAATTGGAGGTCCGCATACCGGAGTTGATACCATCTGGCCCATGAGTATTGTGTTGAGAGCGATTACAAGTGTCGACGAAAAAGAAATCAAAATGTGTATCAGTAATTTGATCAAAACAAATGCAGATACCGGTTTTATGCACGAATCATTTCATAAAGACGATGTTAAAAAGTTTACGAGAAAATGGTTTGCATGGGCAAATACGCTTTTTGGCGAAATGATTGTTCATACGAGCATCAAATATCCACAGATTTTAAAAGATAAAAACATTTAATCAAAAAATAGTAAACCATTAAGATATTAATAAAATTAAGTGGGATCGCTTAATCTTTGTGTGTATTTTTTAAACGCATAGAAACATAGATTTAAAAAATTAAAAAATCAATTATTGGTTTTAGAAAATCAAGATTTTTTCGCATAGCTATGCGCTTTATTTTAAGTGAATACAACTTTCTGCAGTATGTAAAGCTATGTTTCTATGCGTTTAAAAAATAGATATGCATCAATCTTATATCTTTCTTAATCTCTTAATGGTAAAAAAAATAAAAGCATGAATAAAAATTACGCCGTAGGAATTGACATTGGAGGAACACATATTACCGCTGCGGTTATCGATATTTTGAATATGAAAGTGATCGAATTTTCATTGCATAAAGAATCTTTTGATTCTAATTTACCTGTGCAGGAAGTCATGTCAATTTGGAAAAAAGCGATTCGTACTACTATTAAAGATTCTAAAGTAGAAGATATCAAAGGTCTGGCAATTTGTATGCCTGGTCCGTTTGATTATGAAAATGGAACTTGCTGGATAAAAGACCAATCTAAATACGAGCACTTTTACGGACTTAATGTTCGTGATTTATTTCAGGAAACACTGAATCTTTCCGGTGATTTTCCGATTCTTTTTGAAAATGATGCGGTTTGTTTTGGAAAAGGCGAAGTGTTTAAAAACACAGAAAATCTAAACAAAAAAGTAATGGCGGTCACACTTGGAACCGGACTTGGTGCTTGTTTTATTGATAAAGGAATTTCGATTTCTACAGGAGAATCAGTTCCTGCAGATGGCGAAATCTGGAATCTTCCCTATAAAAACGGAATTGCCGAAGATTACGTTTCTGTTCGCGGTCTTCTAAATCATTATAAAACAATAACAGGCAAAAATCTCCACAACGGACTCGAGCTTTTTAATTTGGCTGTAGCCGAAGATGAAATTGCCATACAGGTTTTTGAAAAAATGGGAGAAGATCTCGCGTCAATTGTGAGCTCGTGGCTGGAAAAATTTGAGGCAGACAGTTTTATCATTGGAGGAAAAATTGCAAATGCGAGTGAGTTTTTCCTGAATTCTTTCAATAAAAAATTAAAAGAAAGCGGAATTGAAATTGAGATTTCTATTTCTACAGATAACGAAATTGCGGCTTTGTTGGGAGCTTCGAGTTTATTGTTGTCCCACAATTCAATTTTCTAAAATACTGTATTTTTTATTATTTATTAGCGGTCTGAAAATTTTAAAAACAAAAGAGAGATGATTTTTTAATTGTCTCTTTTTTTTTATAAATAACCAAATTAGCAAAAAAATAACATAAAGAAATAAAGCTTTTTGCTATTTAATTTATTGATAATCAAATATTTAATTATGAATTAGTAAATTCTAATGTTCCTCTAATGTTGGGCTTTCAATTTAGTTATAACTTGCGCATCCACGAAAAAAACTTAGGAAAATCACACTAAAATCACGCTGATTTTCTACAAAATAAGATTTAATTTTTGGGTTAAAAAGTAAATTAGAAACGATAGAATGCTGAACAAAATTAAAAATAGTCTTTTATGCAAATGCCTTCAGGTGTTGCTAATTGGGTACTTTTTAATGAGCAGTATGAACATTGCTCTTACTTTTGACCGAATGATAAATGAAAATACAGGAGTGCATTCTGTAGAAAGAATAGCTTGTAATTTTCTAAAAAAAATCTTTAAATGCGACGGTATTCCCGAAGAACTTGATGATTACAAAACAAAAGAAACCAAAGCGCCAAAACTGGCAAAAGGAACTCCTTCATTAGATTATTTAGTTCCTTTAGATACTGCATTACCAAACTTATACTTTCAAAAAGAATCTCAGGGGAAAAACTACATAGACAACCCCATATTTTCATTTGGTTTTCACGGTAAAATTCATTTACCGCCTCCCGAAAACAGGATATAAATACTCGTTTTAAAGGATGGGCAGAAATGCCTAAAATCCTTGATATGGTTTTTACCGTATGTTAATATCTATCTATTAATCACGTATTTATATATAAATTCATGACACCACTTAAACGTTTTTATAACTTACTTCAATTAGATAAGCGCGACGTATATCAAATTATATTTTATGCCGCTTTTGCCGGTTTGGTCAACCTTTCCCTGCCTTTAGGAATTCAGGCTATTATTAATTTTATCCAAAGCGGACAACTTAGTGTTTCCTGGATTGTGCTTGTATTTTTGGTTACGATCGGAGTTGGTTTTGGCGGTGTTCTTATTATTTTACAGCTTCGAATTGTAGAGAATTTACAGCAGCGAATTTTTGTAAGATCCTCATTTGAATTCGCTTACAGAATGCCTTTAATTAAATTTAAAGAAATGTATTCTGAATATGCTCCCGAAAAAGCAAACCGTTTTTTCGACACTTTGATGGTGCAAAAAGGAACTGCAAAATTGCTGTTAGATTTTTGTACGGCCTTTCTGCAAGTTGGGCTCGGCATTATTTTATTGGTTTTATACCATTCATTTTTTACGGTTATCGGGCTTTTCTTTATAGCGATTTTATATATCATTTTTAAATTTTCGTATAAAGATGGTCTCGAAACCAGTCTTAACGAATCTAAGTTTAAATATAAAGTTGCCGCCTGGATTCAGGAAATTGCCCGTAACCGCGAAAGTTTCCGCAAAAAAGGAAGCTTTGAATATGCATTAGAAAGAAATGACGTTTACGTAAGCGAATATGTAAACTACCGCGAAAAGCATTTTCAGGTAATGAAAAAACAATACATTCAGCTTACTATTTTTAAAGTAATTGTTACAGCTGCTCTTTTGTCGATTGGTGGTTTTCTGGTAATTCACCATCAAATGAACATTGGGCAGTTTGTAGCTGCTGAAATTGTTATTGTATTATTAATCAATTCGGTAGAAAAAATAATTTTCGGATTAGAATCTTTTTATGATGTGCTGACTTCGGTAGAAAAAATTGGTCAGGTAACGGATATGGAAATATCCTGCATTCCGAAAACAGCCGAAATAACCGAAACCGGAATTACAATCGAAACCGAAAGCATTGCCTATAATTATCCGGGTTATAATAAAAAATCGCTTAAAAATATAAATCTGAAAATCGCTCAGGGCGAAAAAATAGTTTTAAGAGGAACAAACGGAGCCGGAAAAAGTACTTTATTGCGATTACTTTCCGGTTTACTAGAACCCGAAAGCGGCGCTATGTATGTAACAGACAATTATATGAATCGTCTGGATGAAGATGCATACAGAGCTCAGTCCGGAACTTTTTTACAAGGCGATACGCTTTTTGCCGGAACAATTAGAGAAAATATTCTTTTTGGAAATAAAGCCATTAATAATGATGACCTAAAATGGGCGCTGGATAATGTTTGCCTGACACCGTATATTAAAACTTTTCCAAACGGACTTGAAAATCAAATTCATCCGGGCGGCGGTGAACTTTCTGCTTCTGATATTCAGAAAATATTGCTCGCGCGAAGCATTGTTCACAAACCCAATATATTATTCCTCGAAGATCCTGTTGATAAAATGGACGAATTGACTTCTGCTAAAATCATTGATTTTTTACTTTCTGAAGAAAATGACTGGACGGTAATTGTAACATCGAAAAATGATATCTGGATGGACAAATGCGACCGAATGATTACAATTGACGATGGAAAAATTATTAACGACATAAAGCTTTAAACATGCTCAATATATCTAAAGATAATAATATACTTATAACTCCGGGAAAATACGTTTCGATTACAAGCGTTGCCCGCAGGCCTCATTATAAAATTTTAAACAGAGTAATTATCGGATTTCTAATTTTTGCTGTTGGCTGTCTTTTTCTTCCGTGGACACAAAACATTTCTGGAAGCGGTTCTGTTACAACTTTAAAACCAGATCAAAGACCTCAGACAGTTCATAATGCCATTGCAGGAAGAATCGAAAAGTGGTTTGTAAAAGAAGGTGATTACGTTAAAAAAGGAGATACTATTCTTTTTATTTCTGAAACGAAAGAAGATTATTTAGATCCCAATTTGGTTGGAAATACAAAAGATCAGGTTGATGCCAAAAAAATGGCTGTAGAATCGTATGGCGATAAAGTAAATTCTCTTGATGTTCAGGCACAGTCGCTTAACACAGAAAGAGAATTAAAACTACAACAGGCTCAAAATAAAATACGACAAGCACATTTGAAAATAAAAAGCGACAGCATGGATCTTGAGGCTATAAAAACGCAGTTAAGAATCGCTACAACTCAATTTAATCGTTCGACAGCACTTAATAAAGAAGGCTTAAAACCATTGACAGATGTCGAGCAAAAACGATTAAAATTGCAGGAATCTGAAGCTTACATCATTACACAGCAAAACAAATTATTAAGCAGTAAAAACGAACTGATCAATGCCAAAGTAGAAATAAATCGTATCACAGCCGAATATGCTGAAAAAATTTCAAAATCAAGAAGCGATAAGTTTACCGCTTTAAGCACACAATATGATACAAAAGCTCAGGTCAATAAACTGCAGAATCAATATGTAAACTATAGTTTAAGAAACGGGATGTATTATATCACCGCACCACAAAGCGGTTATGTAAACCGTGCTTTATTGGCAGGTCTTGGTGAAACGATTAAAGAAGGAACTCCGGTGATAAGCATCATGCCGGCAAGTTATGATATTGCCGTAGAAACCTACGTAGATCCTATCGATCTTCCTCTGGTACATCGCGGTGCAAAAGTGCGTGTTTGGTTTGACGGATGGCCAAGAATTGTATTTTCGGGCTGGCCGGGATTATCCTACGGAACTTTTGGAGGAAGAGTAGTAGCGATCGAAAATTTTATAAGCGCCAATGGAAAATACAGAGTACTTATTTCTCCGGATGATAAAGATCAAAAATGGCCTAAAGAACTGAGTATTGGAGCTGGAGCGCAAAGTATCGCTTTGTTGGAAACGGTTTCTGTTTGGTATGAAATATGGCGTAACCTGAATGGTTTTCCTCCTAATTATTATAAGTCAGATGAAAAAGCAGTAAATGGAAAAGAGAAAAAATAAAATAAGATACGCTGTATTTTCTTTTTTGTTTTTCCTTGGCTTTTTAAATACATATAGTCAGGATTTTAATAAAGAAGAATTAAGTTACAGTGAGTTTTTGGGATATGTAAAAAAATACCATCCGCTGGTAAAACAGGCTAATCTGGAAGTGAGCAATGCTCAGGCAAAACTGATGATTGCCCGCGGTGGATTTGATCCGAAAATTGAAGTCGATTACAATAAAAAAGAATTTAAAGGCACAGAATATTATTCCTTGTTAAACAGCAGTTTTAAAATACCAACCTGGTACGGAATCGAAATAAAAGCCGGTTTTGACGATACGGAAGGACAATATTATAATCCGCAAAATCGTACGCCCGATGCAGGATTAACTTCGCTTGGTGTTAGTGTTGCCCTGGGGCAGGGAATGTTTATTAATCAGCGTATGGCCGATGTGAGAGAAGGAAAATTGCAGGTTAAACTAAGTGATGCAGAACGAAAACTACGCGCTATTGAGGTTTTGTATAAAGCAAGTGCCGCTTATTTTGAATGGAGAAAAAGTTTTGATGAAGCACAGCTTTACAAGAATTATTTAGGTTTTGCCAGTACACGTTTTGAAGGTGTAAAGAAATTAATTGAACATGGAGATTCTCCTGCAATTGATAGTATCGAAGCTAAAATTACAGTGCGAAACCGACAATTAAACGTAGAGAACGGAAATTTAAAATTGGTAAAAGCCAAATTAAATCTTTCGAATTATTTATGGATCGAAAATGTGCCGGTAGAACTTGAAGATTTTGTGAAACCAGAACAAGGCTTAATTGAAACTGTTGAAGAAATATTAAAAACAGATGCCATGATGGTGAATGTTGAAACATTAGAATCGCATCCTAAAATACAGGCTCTGGAAACTAAATTGTCAATGTTGGAAATCAATAGAAAACTAAAAGCAAATGCATTGCTTCCAAAAGTAAATGTAGGTTATAATTATATTTCAGAACCAGTTTATTTTGATTCGTTTAATGCCGATGATTATAAATTTAATATCGATTTTAGTATTCCGATTTTTTTAAGAAAAGAAAGAGGAAGCCTGAAAATGGCTAAATTAAAAATGCAGGATTTAAAATTTGATATCGATCAGCAAAGACTTGAACTTAAAAACAAAATAAAAGCGCAACAAACCGAAATAGCATCTTTAAAAAAACAAAAAGAGGTTATTGACAGCTTGGTAAACGATTATCTGACGATGTTAAACTCTGAAGAGAAGCTGTTTTCTTTTGGCGAAAGCTCTATTTTCCTTATTAATTCGAGAGAAAATAATCTGGTAAGCGCCAAATTGTCTCAAATTACAATAGAAAACCAGTATTACATTTCAAATGCTGAGTTGTATAAAATATTGGCAAATCCGGATTAGACATCCAATTTATATTTTAGATTTTCAAATATATGAAACCTGTAAAATAAATGTTTTACAGGTTTTTTTATAGCAACCTTTAAAAAAGAAAAAGGATTAAGTTGCAATATTATTATTTGCGTATAATAGTTTTTATCTATGAAATCAAATTAATATAATATACTTCTTAGATACAACTACTTTATTTTGTTTGTAAATTAGTACAATCGAAAAAATATGTTAATCCAAAAAACAAACAAAAAAATAAACTTGTAACTATGGAAAATCAATCAAACGACATCAGCAAATGTCCCTTTCATAATGGAAGTATGGACAATGCGGCTGCGACTGGTACCAAAAACCGTGACTGGTGGCCAAAACAATTGAAAGTAAATATCTTACGACAGCATTCGCCGTTGTCAGATCCTATGAGCAAGGACTTTAATTATGCTGATGCATTTAAAAGTCTTGACCTTGAAGCTGTCAAAAAAGATTTGCATGCATTGATGACAGACTCACAAGATTGGTGGCCTGCAGATTTTGGTCATTACGGAGGTTTGTTTATTCGAATGGCATGGCATAGTGCAGGAACGTATCGAGTACATGATGGCCGCGGCGGAGCAGGAGCGGGACAACAGCGTTTTGCGCCATTAAACAGCTGGCCCGATAACGTAAGTCTGGATAAAGCACGAAGACTTTTATGGCCTATTAAACAAAAATACGGACACAAAATTTCATGGGCAGATTTGATGATATTGACAGGAAATGTGGCATTAGAATCTATGGGTTTTAAAACATTTGGTTTTGCCGGAGGACGCGCTGATGTATGGGAACCGGATGAAGCAGTTTATTGGGGATCTGAAACGACATGGTTAGGCGGCGATGAACGTTATAGTGATGGCTCTGAAGGAGTGCCAAAAGAACATGGCGTTGTATCTTCCGATGATGATGCAGATGGTCACATTCACTCCAGAAATTTAGAAAAACCTCTTGCAGCAGTTCAAATGGGACTTATATATGTAAATCCTGAAGGCCCTGACGGAAATCCGGATCCAATTGCTGCTGCCAAAGATATTCGCGATACTTTTGGCCGCATGGCAATGAATGATGAAGAAACGGTAGCATTAATTGCGGGTGGACATACATTTGGTAAAACACACGGAGCTGCTTCTTCCGATCACGTAGATAAAGAACCTGAAGCGGCAGGAATTGAATTGCAGGGATTTGGCTGGAAAAATAGTTTTGGTTCCGGTAAAGGTAAAGATGCCATTACCAGCGGATTGGAAGTTACCTGGACTACAACCCCAACACAATGGAGTAATAATTTCTTCGAAAATTTATTTGGTTTTGAATGGGAACTTTCTAAAAGTCCGGCCGGCGCACACCAATGGGTTGCTAAAAATGCCGAAGCAATTATTCCGGATGCTTTTGACAGCACAAAGAAACATTTGCCTACAATGCTGACTACGGATTTATCCTTAAGATTAGATCCTGAATACGAAAAAATATCACGTCGATTTTTAGAAAATCCGGATCAGTTTGCAGATGCTTTTGCCCGTGCATGGTTTAAGCTGACACACAGAGATATGGGACCTCGTGATCGTTATTTAGGACCTGAAGTTCCTCAGGAAGAATTATTATGGCAGGATCCTATTCCGGAATTAAACCATAAATTAATTGATGAGGATGACATAACACAATTAAAAGAAAAAATACTAAATACAGGATTAAGCACTTCTCAACTGGTGGCTACGGCCTGGGCTTCTGCTTCTACATTTAGAGGATCAGACAAGCGTGGAGGTGCAAACGGTGCCCGTATCAGATTAGCTCCGCAAAAAGACTGGGAAGTAAATAATCCGACGCAATTAAAACAGGTTTTAGACAAGCTTGAAACCATTAAAACCGAATTTGATGCTTCGCAAGACGGAAAAAAAGTGTCACTGGCGGATTTAATTGTTTTAGCAGGTTGTGCAGCGATAGAAAAAGCAACAGGAAATTCAGTTAAAGTTCCTTTCTATCAAGGCCGTATGGATGCCTCTTTAGAACAAACTGATGTAGAATCATTCGGATATTTAGAACCTAAAGCTGACGGTTTCCGTAATTACCGCAAAACAAAATCACCAATATCAACAGAAGAACTTCTTATTGATAAAGCAAATTTATTAACGCTTACGCCACCGGAATTAACAGTGCTTTTAGGAGGATTACGCGTTTTGGATATTAATACCGACGGAAGCAAAAACGGAGTTTTCACAAATCGTCCGGGTCAGCTAACGAATGATTTCTTTATAAACCTGCTTGACATGAATACACAATGGCAAGCTGTCTCAAATGATAAAGAAATTTATGCAGGAAATGATCGTAATACAGGTCAGCCAAAATGGATGGCTACTCGTGCCGATCTTGTTTTTGGATCTAATTCAGAATTGAGAGCAATAGCAGAAGTATATGCTAGCAGCGATGCACAAGAAAAATTTGTAAAAGACTTTGTTGCCGCATGGAACAAAATAATGAATTTAGATCGATTTGATTTATCAGTATAAAACGCTGTCAAATAATAGATAAAGAGGAGCCAAAATATGGCTCCTCTTTTATTTTAGATACTAATATTTACGAGCTATTTGTGCTTTACAAATCTAACTTACGATCAATTTAAAATAACTCCAGTTGATTATTTGGATTCGAAGGTTTGTTTTTCGGAGGTTTGGCAGCTCCAAAAATAGTTCTTCCGCCATAAAAATGTGACTGATCCCGTTCTTTTTGAATCAATGCATCAAAGTTTGAATTGGGCGTAAAACTTTCTTCGGCTTTTCTGGAGATTTCAGATAACTTTCGTATAGCATCTACTTTATCGCTATTGCCAATTTTAGCACGATTAATGGCTCTTTGCAAAGTATCAATGGTCTCATCATATATTTTTACCGGAACAGGAAACGGATGTCCGTCTTTACCGCCGTGAGCAAATGAAAAACGCGCCGGATCTTCAAATCGGGTAGGAGTACCGTAAATTATTTCGCTTACCAAAGCCAGCGATTGTAAAGCTCGCGGACCCATTCCTTTTAAAAGTAAAAGCTCTTCAAAATCTTCCGGTTTATTCTCATGCGTTGTCCAGAGCATCGCGCCGAGCCTTTTCATATTCACATCTTCCATTCTCACATCATGATGTGCAGGCATAGAAAGATACTGCATTTCTTTCATGATTTTTGTTGGAGATTCTTTTGATAATTCTAAAATACCTTCTCTCGATTTTGTAGCTGCCTGAGCCGTAAGATTTAAAATAGAACCTTGATTTTCGCCATAAATAAAAGTGTGCGGTTCATTTATAAAAGATTTCAAATCCTGTGAATGCCAATGATATCTTCTCGCAGTTTTAGAATTTGGATTCATTCCTTGTTGAATAACAGCCCATTGCCCTTTATTATCAACAATAAAATTATGCTGATACAACTGAAATCCGTCCTGAATAGCGGTGTTATCTACTTTTGCGGTAAGCCTGCTGTTATTGGCAAGATTAATTCCGTCAAGACCTGTTTTTTCGCCCACCAATAAAAGTTCCTGTGGCGTTAACATGGAATGTTTTCCTTTTCCTCCGCAAATATAAATTCCCAGTTCTTTAGAATGTGGATTTACCGACTTTTTCAACGCTCCAAGAACAGAAGTTGTAATTCCGGATGAATGCCAGTCCATACCCATTACAGCACCAAAACTTTGAAACCAAAAAGGATTACTTAATTTGCTTATCACTTCAGCAGTAGAAAATTCTAAAGCAATCGTTTCTACAATGGCAAAACCAAGTTTCGACATGCGTTCAGCAAGCCACAATGGAACATGCCCATAATGTAATGGAAGATCTGCGGTGCCGGAACGTTTCATTGAATGTAGTTTGAGTATACAAAAATACGCAAAAAAATAGTTTTAATAGTTGATTCTGTTTGTAATGGGTTTTTAATAATATTAAAAAGTGTTTATGTTTAACTAAAATTAATAAGTTTAGTTTTTCGGTTGATACTTTATATTACATTGTTTTTAATTAACTTAACACAGTGTATAATTTTGAGAAATATTCATCAAGCTTATATATTACTTAATTTTTTTGTTATTTTTAAATTAAGGTGGATATCTAATATAACAAAAAATACGGAAAACCGTAGTTAACCTTAGTTACAATAGTTTAGATTTGAATATTATTAATTTGAATATTATTAATTTGAAAATAATTAAAAATGAAAAAAATAATATTAAGTTTAATGTTTTTAACTTCATTCTTTGCGATTGGACAGGAAAATCTAATAGTGGGAAATGAAACAGAAGTATATGATAGTAATGGAAAACTTTTTAAATTCTATGGACACGGAGCTACCTTAAAGCTTATTAAAAAGTATGATAATTATGCTGAAGTTGAAATTGATGAAGCTGTATATAAAGTAGAATCTAAATTTTATAAAAATCTACCTAAAAAAGTAATTCGATTAGGAATGAGTTCTTACGATCTGGTTACTATTCTTGGGACTGCAGATAGAACTATATCTTCTCAAACACAATATGCCGTTTATTGGACTTATATCTACGGCAATTCATTTTATCACTTTGAAGATGACAAATTAGTAGCAATAAATAGGTATTAAAACAACAATTTATGGAAAATATTGAGGTGCAAGCCTACTCATAATATAATAAGAAATAAATTGATGTTAGTTTTATTGAATATTTTAGCCTTAAGTATTTTGTAAAATGAATTTGGCTAAAATTTCAAAAGCTTGTTTCGCTTTAAAAGAACCGTAGTTGCCTTGTGTAAAAACAACTGTTAAATTTAAGCGTTCTATGATGAAGATATACTGACCTCCGTTACCTGATGCAAAAAGTACATTTTCCAGTATATTGTTAGTTTTTATAGTTTCGCGATACCAATAATAACCATAATACGCAGGTTGGGGAATTCCGAATTTACTTCTACTGGATTTCATAAATGAAAAATCAGGAATTGGAATATCACAGGCAGTAGATTCTGCAATCCATTTTTTTGAAATAATTTGTTTTTGGTTATAAATACCTTTGTTTTTTACCAGCTGTCCAATTTTTAACATGTCAAAAGGCTTTATATAAAACGAACCGGCAGTCATAGCATTGCCGCTTGGATCTAAAGTCCATTTATATGACGAAATATCAAGAGGATCAAAAAGGTATTTTTTAGCAAAGTCTTTTGACAGACATTTTGGTGGCTTTTTTTAAAACACCACTTAAAATCATCGGATCAATCGAAGTGTACGACCAAATTTCACCGGGTTTGTTTTTCATGGAAAGCTTAAGCGAATGTGCTACCCAGTTTTTGCTTAAACTCATGCTGTCCTCACAATCTTTGGTATCATTAAATTCTTCACAATCAAAACCCGATTTCATTTCAAGAAGATTTTTAATAGTCAAAAGTTTCTTAAACGGATCTGTTTTCAACGATGGAAATTCCGGAAAGAATTCATAAACTTTTTGGTTGATATCTTTTATAAAGCCTTTGTCAACCGCTATTCCAACAAGAAGACTTGTAATTGACTTAAATGAAGAGCGGGTATCATGAAGCGAATCTTTCGTGTAACCGTTAAAATACTGTTCGTATATAAGTTGATTATCTTTTGCGATAAGAACACTATGAATTCCCGCGTAGTGATTATTTACTATAGAATCCGTCATTTGATCCAAATGAGCAAGATATTTTGTTTTCTGGATTTGTGCGGATATAGTAAATATATTTAGTAGTACTACGATATAAGCTAAGTGAATTTTTTTCATAATTTAACCTATTTATTTACGTGGTAGTTTAATATTGCTTTATATAAATACAAAATTTATGTTGCTACTTCTTCGATGGTATTCATTAGCGGTCTAAGATCAAGATACATTTGGCGTGTATCTTCTTCTTTGTCATTCTCTGTAAGAAATATAAAGCCTAACTTTTTATAAAAGTTTAGCGATTCACGATACGCGTCAACTGTTATCAATTGACAGGCGCAATTGCTGTTTTGTTCTAATGCTAAATTAATAACAAAATTCACGAGAGTTTTACCAATTCCTTTTCTTTCTTTTTTTGTTGACTCGCAAACCGCAAGCCTGCCAATTTTTATGGCTGGAAAGTGTCTCAAATGCCTTTTAGGATGATTGATAAGTTCTTTTATCGCTCTGTTTAAAGCATTTTTAGAAGCAAAATCCTTTTCCTCAACAGCTAAAGCATCATTATATATACTTAAGTAAGCGATAGTTTTCTCATTACTTTCAAGTAAATAAGTAGTGGCCAGCAATTCTTTTTTATATGGTATTGCCTTATTATGAAGGAAACTATTTAAGTCCTGATCACCACATTCAAAAGGAAGAATGTTTGTATTAGAATGTAATTTTGAAAATGAAAATCCAGTAAAAGGCATTTTAATTTACCTTTAGAAGTTCTTTTAATTTACCTGCATCAGTTTGGATTGAAGTCAAAATATCAACACTAACTTTCTTATCCCTATTTGAATCAATAGATTTATGAAAGTTAACGGCTTCTTTACCTCTTAAAACAGGAGTATTTTTGATTGGTTTTGCCATTGTAGTGTGTTTAATTTATTTTTTGTCTTGATAATAAATTTCGATACAGAAAACCGTAATTATTAATTATTTTCAACTTAGCAAATATACATTAATTGTAAATAGTAGGACAAGCTAGTTGTGTTTTTTTTACTTTTTATGAGTAAAAAATCTTACAAGTGAAATCTGTTGACAAAATGAGTACTAAATAAAATTCAGCAAATATTCAAAAAGGATAATTATAAAAAAGCCTGTAAACAATAAGTTTACAGGCTTTTTTTTGTGGAGTCGCCGGGAATCGAACCCGGGTCCAAACAAGCAACTAAAGAGCTTTCTACGCGTTTATTTCCTGATTGGATTTTCGATGTTAAGCTAGGTCAGGAACAACCACTCAACACTTATCTTCTTAATTTCGAAATCCACCCGAAGCTCATGGAAATCTAGGTTTATTTTTACGGTTCCCCTATACTGAACGCCACAAACCAAGGCTTTCAAGGAGAATCCAGCTTCCCTATCTGATAGGGACGTGGCGCAATCTTACTATAATTCGGATTATGCAGCTAAAGCGTAGTTATTTTCGCCGTGTAAAAGTGTAAGATCTTATATTTACGAGCAAGGTCTTAATGCTCGACGTGCTTACTTTTCAATTCGACTTGCTGTCAAAACCAGTCGACCCCAAAAATGAGTTTGCAAATTTATGCTATTTGAAGTTACTATTATAATAAATTTTTCAGAAAAATTTTATTATTCGTCATCTTTAAAATTAAACGGATAATCACCAAAAATTGGAGCCAGTTTTCGAACTGCATATGTTTTTCGGGTCATTTTGTTTGAAAGCGCAATGATGGTTACATTTTCTTTCATAAGCGGAATATAAGATGAGGTGTTTCCGTGCCACCAGCCATTATGGAAATAGAAATTTTGTCCTGAATCCCAATTAATCATTCGGATTCCCAAACCATAATTTTTTTCTCCTTTTCGTTCATTGCTGTAACCGGTGTAAACTTGTTTTAGCAATTCAGGTTTCAAAAAGTCCGGTGAATTTCTGGCTCTGTCAAATTTTAAAAGATCTCGAACAGTTGAAAATACATTTTTATCTCCGTAAACATTATCCAGATAATCAAAACCAATTTCTACACCATTTCCTTTATAAGACGGAACAATAGTTTTTCTTTCCTTGTCATCGTCAAAAACATAGGTATGCGTCATTCCCAGAGGCTTGAAGATCATTTCAGACATCGCTTCTTTGTATTTCAAACCCGTAACTTTTTCGATAATAAGCGCCAGCATGGCATAATTTGTATTGCAATAACTAAAACGAGTTCCGGTTTTGGATTCTAATCCAATATCTTTTGTAGCTAATATGTCTAAAATATCCTGATTGGTAAGCTGATTGTGTCTGTCCCAAACTGATTTATCATGATCAGTAAAATAGGCGTAATTACGCATTCCGGTTCTGTGAGACAATAACATTCTAATCGTGCATTCTTCGTATGGAAATGTTTTCAGGATTGTATTTACTTTTTGGTCTAAATTTATTTTGCCTGCATTCACAAGTTTTAAAACTGCTGTCGCCGTCAAAACTTTACTTACAGAAGCAATTTGTACCGGAGTTTCTGCCGTAATTTTGGTTCCTTCGTTTTTATTGGCAAAGCCATTGTAGCGTTCAAAAATGATTTCGCCATTTCTAGCTACCAAAAAACTTCCGTTCATACTATTGTTAGGCCAGTTTTTAGTATAAAAATGATTTATTCTCCCTTTAACCGAATTTACATAATTTGCCGGCAGTCTTTTTTCGGGAGCATGCGGTTTCATTTTAGGTAAAGTATCTTCTATTGTCTCAACAACTTTCTCCGGCGTTGTTTTTTGTTTTCCGCAGGAAGCGAAAACTAAAATTAAAAAAAGTATTTGTGGTATATTTGTTTTTTTAAGGAAGCTCATTTTCATCATTCTTTAAAACAAATATATAGAATTCAATATTTATGTTTCAGTTTTTTCCTCCTTTGTCGAAACTTATTTTAACATTGTCTTAACTTATTTTTTTGTTAGTTAATTGTACGTCAGGTAGTAACGTTATAAAAATGTTTGATAGTAGAAAAAAGCAACAAAATTTTAACTATTTTTGTTATATTTGAAACAAATTGAATCTAAAAAGTTATATAAATAATTATTTTAATCCGATATAAATGAAGTTTGGCATCATAAAAGAAAGAAAAAACCCACCAGATCGACGCGTTGTGTTCGCACCGGACGCACTTGCAAAATTAAAACAACTTCATCACGACGCTTCTGTTGCCGTTGAGAGCTCAGATATTAGGATTTTTTCTGACATCCAATACAAAAGTTTGGGGATTACTATTACAGATGATGTGTCTGATTGTGATGTATTATTTGGAGTAAAAGAAGTTCCAATAGAAAATTTAATTCCAAATAAATCCTATTTCTTTTTTTCACACACAATTAAAAAACAGCCTTATAATCAAAAGCTGCTAAAAGCCATTTTAGAAAAAAACATCGATTTATACGATCATGAAACTATTGTTGATGAACAGAATCGCCGTTTAATTGGTTTTGGAAAATATGCCGGAATGGTTGGTGTCTATAACGGAATTCGCGCTTTCGGAATAAAATTCGAATTGTTTAAACTTCCAAAAGCAGAAACCCTTGCCGGAAAAGATGCGATGATTATGCACTTAAAACGCATCACTTTACCACCTTTAAAATTTGTAATTACAGGAACAGGAAAAGTGGGATCTGGCGCAAAAGAAATTTTGGATGCCATTAAAGTAAAAGAAATTACGATCGAAAATTATCTGACCAAAAACTATACGCAGGCAGTATATGTTCAGTTGGATGTTTTAGAATACAATAAGAGAATTGACGGACAGCTTCTTGATTTTAATGATTTTGTAAGCCATCCGGAAGAATATGTTTCTGATTTTGAGAAATTCACTAAAGTTTCTGATGTCTATTTTGCAGGACATTTTCACGCAAGCGGCGCTCCGATGATTTTAACGAAAGAAATGCTGAATGCCAGCGATTGCAAAATAAAAGTGGTTGCCGATATTTCATGTGATGTAAACGGACCAATTGCCTGTACTTTGCGTTCTTCGACAATTGAAGAACCTATATATGGTTATTTTCCTTTAGAAAACAAAGAAGTTGATGTTTTCCACCCTGCTGCGGTTGTAGTTATGGCAGTCGATAATTTGCCATGCGAAATTCCAAAAGATGCCAGTGAAGGTTTTGGAGAACAGTTTATGGAACATGTGATTCCAGCCTTTTTTAATGGAGACAAAGACGGAATTTTACAACGTGCAAAAATCACCGAAAAAGGAAAATTAACACCAAGATTTGCTTATTTGCAAGATTATGTAGAAGGGAAATAAGTCTCAGTTTTTAGTCTCAGTCCCAGTTTTTAGTTCTTTGAATTGGCAAACTTTGTCAAAGTTTTAAACTTTGACAAAGTTGTAGAACTGAGACTGAGACTGAGACTGAGACTGAGACTGAGACTGAGACTGAGACTGAGACTGAGACTGAGACTGAGACTGAGACTGAGACTGAGACTGAGACTGAGACTGAGACTGAAAACTTTTTAAACCATCTCTTCCGGTTTCACCCAGGCGTCAAAATCCTCAGGAGTTACATAACCCAAACGCACGGCTTCGTCTTTAAGAGTTGTTCCGTTTTTGTGGGCGGTTTGTGCGATTTCTGCGGCTTTGTAGTATCCAATTTTGGTATTTAATGCGGTTACTAACATTAAAGAATTGTCTACTAATTCTTTTATTCGTTTGTAATTAGGTTCGATTCCCTGAGCGCAATGTTCGTCGAATGAAACGCAGGCATCACCAAGCAATCTCGCCGATTGCAGGAAATTAGCCGCCATAACAGGTTTAAAAACATTCAGTTCATAATGTCCCTGCATACCGCCAACGGCAATTGCCATATCATTTCCAATCACTTGTGCGCAAACCATTGTAAGGGCTTCACATTGTGTTGGATTTACTTTTCCGGGCATGATAGAAGATCCCGGTTCGTTTTCAGGAATATGAATTTCACCAATTCCGGAACGTGGTCCCGAAGCCAGCATTCTAATATCGTTTGCAATTTTATTTAAGGAAACAGCCAGTTGTTTTAAAGCGCCGTGTGTTTCAACAATCGCGTCGTGAGCAGCCAAAGCCTCAAATTTATTTTCGGCAGTTACAAAAGGGTGATTGGTAAATTGCGCAATATATTCTGCCACTTTTACGTCGTATCCTTTTGGGGTGTTTAATCCGGTTCCTACGGCTGTTCCGCCTAGAGCGATTTCAGACAAATGCGTCAATGTATTTTTAAGCGCCTTTAATCCGAAAGATAATTGTGCGGCATAACCGGAAATTTCTTGTCCTAAAGTCAAAGGAGTTGCATCCATAAGGTGCGTACGGCCAATTTTTACAACGTCTGCAAATTCTTTCGCTTTCGCGGATAAAGTAGCGTGTAGTTTTTCGACTCCCGGAATTGTGGTTTCAAAAACCATTTTGTAAGCGGCAATGTGCATTCCGGTTGGGAAAGTATCGTTTGATGATTGTGATTTATTAACATCATCATTTGCTTTTATAAATTGTTCGCCTTCACCAATTTCAAAACCTTTCAAAACCTGAGCACGGTTTGCAATCACTTCATTTACGTTCATGTTACTTTGCGTTCCTGAACCAGTTTGCCAGATTACAAGCGGAAATTGATCGTCTAATTTCCCCTCTAAAATTTCATCACAAACTGCTGCAATAGCATCTCTTTTCTCTATAGGCAAAACTCCAAGATCGTAATTGGCGTAAGCGGCTGCTTTTTTTAGATAAGCAAAACCTTCTATAATTTCCTGCGGCATAGATGCTGATGGACCAATTTTGAAATTATTTCTGGAACGTTCTGTTTGTGCACCCCAATATTTATCGGCTGGGACTTGTACTTCGCCCATGGTGTCTTTTTCTATTCTGTATTTCATTATGTTATATGTAAAGTGTTATGTTCGTATGTAATTTGTCAAATGTTGTGGTGAAAGGAACGCGGATGACGCTGATTTACTTCGTAAAAACGCTGATTAACACGGATTTTTATTTGATGTTTAAAATTTCTTTTGAAATCGAATGCCTAGCCCTGATGGTAGCGGCATCCTTTTGTGGTCCGCCGCGGCGGACAACAAAAGATATAGCGGACAGCAGGAAATAGCTCCTAAAAACACTCATATTCTTCTACTTTAGACAGTTAAATAATAATCCGAAAAAATCCTTATTTAAAATGAGTTTAAATATACGGATAATTGTGATTTTACGAAAATTGATTTGGATTTTATTGCTAAGGAAAAATATAAAACTTACATTTGTCCTTACATTCAAAAATTCCGGAAAACATGTTTGAATTTTCACAGTACTTAGGTTTTTTACTTTTCTTGACCATACTAACTATAGGGTTTTGGTTGATGTTTTTCTTAGTTGGTTTCGTATCTTACTGGGTTACGGGCGCTAGCTGGGAAATGTTCAAAGAGAAAAGAGCAAAGAAAAGACAACAACAATCAATTTAAATTTAAGTTGATTTCATAAAAAAGGACCCGTGAAAGCGAGTCCTTTTTTTTATGCTAAAAAAACAAATTCCAATATAAATAAATCCCAAAATAAAATTCCAAATTCCAATTCTTGAACTTAATTATTAAGTCCTGACAATTGGAATTTGGAATTTTTTAATTTTTGGAATTTAACTCAGTCTATCCTGGAAAATCTCCACCGCCATCGCCGCCATTTTCATTTTTAGGAGCTGTGCCTTTTTCTCTTTCGTTTTTAGCTTTGTTGAAACGATATGTAAACGATAAATTGAACTGACGTTTACGGAATTGCATTTCACCATAAGAGCTTTGGCTTTCAAGAGTTGTATCATTCTTAAGATATGTATATGATCTCATGATTCTTGAGTTAAAAATATCACTGATATTAAAAGCAATAGTCGCTTTGTCTTTCATTATATCTTTACTAAAAGCAGTATTCATGGAGAACTGATCCAGATTTTTTCCCTGAGCTGTTTTTTGCTCACCATTGTAGGTGCCGTTTAACTGCCAGTCAATTTTGTATGGCAATGTAACTTTTGAACTGATTCTTGCAAACCAGGTATTGGCTTGATTGTCTAGATTTTGTACAACAATATTTCCTTTAGTATCTGTGTATGAGTTTTCTCCGGTCGTTTTTACGTTATAAAAATTGAAGTTACTGTTTAATCTCCACCACTTAAATGGTGTGTAATTTAATGTAAATTCAAAACCAAATTTTTGTTCTTTACCTAAGTTAATTGGTCTGCTTTTAATAACCGGAATTCCATCTATTATTTCGCCTGGTTGAGGAGTTACTACCTCACCATCAGGAGTTACGACATCACCTGTAGGAGATCTAACAAAGCTGAAAACATCTTTTGTGTCTTCAAAATAAGCAGAAGTATTGAATGTTACTTTATCCCAGCGTTTGATGTACCCAATATCATATTTATCTGTTAGAGATGGATCTAAATCCGGATTTCCCTGAAAGATATTTACATTACTTGAATAGTTTACGGCTGGATTCATGAAACGTCCTCTTGGTCGTGATAAACGCTTACTGTAACTTGCTGTAAAATTACTTTGATCTGAGATTTCGTAGCTAATAAAAGCACTTGGAAACAAGTTGTTGTATTTTTTAGTAGTGAAATCATTATTGTCTAACAGGTTTACCTGAATGTTGGTATCTTCCCAACGAAGACCAAATAAATAAGAGAATTTATTCACTTTGAAACCGTACTGTGTGTAAAGTGCATTGATGTTTTCCTTGTATTCTAAAGTATTAGAAAGATCTGGATCTACTGCACCTGCATTATCAGTGATTACATATTTATTGTTCAAATCTCCAAAGCTGCCTTTGTATCCGGCTTCAAACTGGCTGCCTTTCCCTATAGGCAATACATAATCTGCTTGCAGCTGTACTTGTTTTTGAACCTGATCGTTTAATGTAGTATTAAAATTAGGTGAGGCCGTAATAATACTATTGCTATCGTCTGTATTTCTTGAAATCGATAAATCCGCAGTAAGTTTATGTCCTTTATCGTTGAAGTTTTTGATTAAATTGGAAGTATATTCTACGTTTTCACTTCCTGTATCTCCATTGTTTAAACGGAAAGAAGTTCCTGTAAAAGCATGATTGGCATCAAAATTATTGTAGTTAATTAAGTCTCTGGTATTTCCGTTGCTGTTTTGGTAATTAATAGCATTTGTCCAGAAAGTAGTTGGAGTAATTGTCCATTCAACTCCGGCTCTTCCATTAAATCCTTCATTGGTTCTTTTGGTGTCACGATCTTCATCTAAATATCCCTTTGGAGTTTCGTTAGCATTAAGATATTCAGTATTGGTTAAACCGCCACCTTCATTGGTTCTGTAGTTATATCCTGCAGTGGTGAAATAGTTTAATTTCTCAGTCTTATAATTTAAATTAGCACTTAAACCATATGTTTCCGGAAGTCCTGTAGAGGCAATAAAAGTTCCGTTCAAACCTTGATTTTTTCCTTTTTTTAAGACAATATTGATTAATCCTGAACCACCTTCTGCATCATAACGTGCTGATGGATTGGTAATAACTTCTACTTTATCAATGGCGTCTGCCGGAAGCTGACGTAAAGCTTCGGCAACATTAATAGCATTCGAAGGTCTTCCGTCAATTAAAATACGGATATTATCACTTCCTCTCAAACTTACATTTCCCTCACTATCCACAGAAACAGAAGGTACGTTGTCTAAAACATCACTTACCGTTCCTCCTTTTACCATCATGTCCTGGCCAACATTGTAAACTTTTTTATCGAGTTTTATTTCTACTGTTGATTTTTCGGCACGAACTACAACTTCATTCAGTTGTGCAGCATCTTCGGATAAATTTACAGCTCCTAGATTTGTATCATCTTCAATGCTTTTTTGTTTAATTTCGGTAGCTTTAAACGAAATAAATTCAATTTTAATATCGTAAGTTCCCGGGGCAACAGCAACTTCAAATTCACCTTTTGGATTCGTAATTCCGCCCGCAATAACTTTTGTGTCATTTGGTGCCATAATCGAAATTGTAGCATACTCAAGTGGTTGTTTGCTCACTTTTTCAAAAACTTTTCCGGTCACTTTTACCTTATTTTTTCCCGCCGGCGGCTGTTGTGCATAATTGTAAAAACTTGTAAGAAGCAATACAAGTAATACAGCAAATTTGATGTGTTTCATTTTAATTTTTGGTTTCTTTTCTTTTTAGACCACAAATGTAGCCTTTGGTTTAAAGAACGAAATCACAAAAAAATGTTAATAAGGCTTTTTATAATCAATCTAAAAAAGAAGCAACACGATCCAAATCTCTACCTATTATTGCTTTTCCGTCTTTTATAACTATTGGGCGTTCGATCAAAATGGGATGATCGATCATTGACTGAATCACTTCATCGTTACTCAGTGTTTTTCCCTTATAATTTTCAATCCAGATTTTTTCTTTAGTTCGAACTAATTCAATTGGTTGCAAATCTAATTTTTGCAATAAGGTTTTTAATTCCTCAAAAGACGGGCTTTCTGTTAAATACGGAATGATTTCGTATTCCTGTTTTGACTGATCAATAAATGCAAGACAATTTCTGGATTTTCCGCAACGGGGATTATGGTAAATTTGTATCATTTTGTTAATTTTAATATGTTGTAAGGCAGTTCAGATAAATTTTAGGTATTTTAGCTACACCAAAAATAAGATTTACTTATTTATCATATATCTTTTTAAGGGAATAAATATTCCCTAACTTTAAGGATATTATTTCTCATTTTTTAAATTTTTAATATATGTTTTTAGAACAAGGAGTTAAACCCGAAAATAAATTTTGGAAATATCTTATTGGATCAATTATTATTATCACAGCATCATTTATCGGTCAAATTCCTTTTTCTGTAGCGGTACTTTATAAAAGCTTTGTCGATAAAGCAGTTTTCCCTACGGATAATGCTGAAGTGATGAAAATGTTTGAACCTAATATGACTTTGTTTTTGGTGATGATTTCTTTTGCTTTTGCCTTTGCAGGAATTTATTTTGTAGTGAAGTATCTTCATAATCAAACTCTTTTATCGATTACAACTTCCAGAGAGAAAATAGATTGGAACAGGGTTTTCTTTTCTTTCTTTTTATGGTCGATATTTTCGATATTAAGTTTTTTAGTTATTTATTTCAGGGCTCCTGAAAATTTTGTTTGGAATTTTAAATTAGTTCCCTTTCTGGTTTTAGTGGTTTTAGGTTCTATATTAATTCCCATACAAACCAGTACAGAAGAATATGTTTTTAGAGGTTATTTAATGCAGGGATTTGCCAATTTGGCTCACAACAAATGGTTTCCCTTATTGATGACTTCGCTAATTTTTGGATCGATGCATGTTTTCAATCCCGAAGTAGCAAAAATGGGTTACATCATTATGATTTATTATATAGGAACGGGTTTGTTTTTGGGCGTTCTGGCACTTATGGATGAGGGAATGGAATTGGCGTTAGGTTTTCATGCGGCTAATAATCTGGTTGGTGCATTATTGGTAACGTCAGATTGGTCTGTTTTTCAGACACATTCTATTTTTAAAGATTTATCGGAACCCTCTGCAGGTCTGGATGTGATCCTTCCTGTGGTGGTAATTTATCCTATTTTGCTTTTTATTTTTACGAAAAAATACAATTGGAAGAACTGGAAAGAAAAATTAACCGGGAAAATAAATATTTTAGAATCTTCAAATTAAAGAGTATATGTTACAGTTGACACATAAAAACGTTCATAATTATTTTAAAATAAACGGACATCATTTAACCGCACATGAGTTACGCGGAATAGGTTATGATTATATAAAAGAAGGCGATGCAAACGAGCAGGCAATAGGCGAGTTTTTGCTGGATTGGTTTGATGATAAAGATTATATCGAAATGAGAACTTCCGGAACTACAGGATTGCCCAAATTGGTAAAACTGAAAAAAGAAGCCATGATTCAATCTGCGCTGGCGACGGGAGATTTTTTTGAATTGGCGCCACGCGATAAAGCCTTGCTTTGTTTGCCGGTAAAGTTTATCGCAGGAAAAATGATGTTGGTTCGCAGTTTTATTTTGGGACTTGATTTGGATATTGTAGAACCAAGCACGCAGCCATTGGCTTTAAATACCACTAAATATGATTTTGTGGCCATGGTTCCGTTACAGGTTCAGAATTCAATTGATGCTTTAGAAAATGTGAAAAAATTAATTGTGGGCGGTGCAAAAATGGATTCTACTCTTGAAGAAAAAGTTTTGCCTTTAAAAACCGAAGTTTATGAAACCTACGGAATGACCGAAACAATTACACATATTGCGGCAAAAAGAGTAGGGGAAAAGGTGTTTACCGTTTTGCCAAATGTAAAAATTGCTCAGGATGATCGAGGATGTTTAGTGATTACAGTTCCTACTATTTCTGAAGAGCCAATTGTTACAAATGATTTGGCTGAAATAGTAAGAGAAAATCAATTTATGCTTTTAGGAAGAATTGACAATGTTATCAATAGTGGCGGGGTCAAATTAATTCCGGAACAGATTGAAGCTAAATTAATCGATAAAATCAGTAACCGATTTTTTGTGACGGGAATTCCGGATAGTGTTTTAGGCGAGAAATTAATTCTGGTTGTTGAAGGTGAAAAACAAGATTTTCCTACTGATTTTTTTGATGTTTTGGATAAATATGAAAGACCAAAAGAAATCGTTTTCGTTCCAAAATTCAAAGAAAACGAAAATGGAAAGTTATTGCGTAAGCCAAGCTTAATCTAAGAAAATTCCAATTTTCTAAAATTCCAAATTCCAATTTTTAGAATGAAAAATAAAAAATCCCAAATTCCAATTTTGTAGTTGGGATTTGGGATTTTTAAATTTGGAATTTTATTTTTTTTATTCTTTACGTTCTAACAACGCCATATAAAATCCATCAAAGCCAGATTCTGATGCCAGGATTTTGCGGTCTTTTACAAAATTAAATTGCTTTCCGATTTCAGTTTTCAGGAATTTCTCCACTTGTTCCTGATTTTCTGATGGTAAAACAGAACAAGTAGCGTACACTAATTTTCCGCCCGGTTTTACAATTTTAGAATAACTCTCTAAAACTTCCGACTGAACTTTACGAATATTATCGATAAATTCAGGTTGTAGTTTCCATTTTGCGTCAGGATTTCTTTTTAAAACTCCTAAACCGCTGCAAGGTGCATCAATTAAAACACGATCTGCTCTTTCGTGTAATTTTTTGATTACTTTTGTAGAGTCAATAATGCGGTATTCTATATTAAAAGCGCCATTTCTTTTGGCTCTTAATTTCAATTGTTTCAATTTACTTTCGTACAAATCCATTGCAATCAATTGTCCTTTATTTTCCATTAAGGAAGCAATATGCAATGTTTTTCCTCCGGCTCCGGCGCAAGTATCTACAACACGCATTCCAGGCTTTACATCAAGAAAACCTGCAACCAATTGTGAGTTGGCATCCTGAACCTCAAAAAGTCCTTGTTTAAAAGCATCTGTCAAAAACACATTAGCTCTTTCTTTTAAAACTAAAGCTTCCGGCTGATCTTTTAAATATTCTGTTTCAATATTCAAATCCATCAACGTGTTTCTTAAACTTTCTTTAGTTCCTTTAAGCGTATTGGTTCTTAAAATAACTTTTGCAGGCTGATTTTGAGCTGTAATCTCTTGAGACCAAACTTTTTCGCCTAATTCTTTTACACCCAATTCATCCATCCAGTCCGGAATAGATTCTTTGAATGCTCTCACTTTTGAAAGTTCGTCAAAACGTCCCTTTATTTTTCTTTCAGGTGTTCCTTCCAGTTGTCTCCAATCCGGAATTGGATAACCTCTTAAAACTGCCCAAACCGCGAACATTCTCCATAAATTGTCTCTGTCGTAAGGTTCTTTAACTTCGGCAATTTCAGCGTATAATCTTTTCCAACGAACAATTTCGTATATCGTTTCAGCAACAAACTTCCTGTCAGAACTTCCCCAACGTTTGTCTTTTTTTAAGGCTCTTGCTACCACTTTGTCTGCATATTCTCCTTCATTGAAAATAGCATTTAGGGAATCAATGGTAGTATAAACTAAATTTCTGTGTAATCTCATTTTAATTATTTGAGTTGCAAAGGTACTATTAATTGATTGAAAGTTAAATTTTTAATTCTAATTGTGATTTTTAACTTCCTTTAAAAGAAAAAAAACACTCTAATAAAGTTTTAAAAGAGTGCTTTCTGAATTTATTTTGGAATAACTTTTATTTTATAATTCTGGTTAATCCAATATTTTCCGGAGCGTGAAGCACCATTGGAAATTTTTCTATTTTTACAGAACTGCTGTCTAAACCAAAAGCTCTTTCTTCAGATAAACTTAGTTTTTTGATGAAGAAATAAGAGTTCATGATAATATTTTCGTGCCATCTTAAATCATTATCATTCGATAAAAACTTCTCAGATAAAACAAATTTAAAGTCACCAATAATATTGTTTTTGTTTAATGATTCGTAACGGCTGGTAATATCCACTTCACCATTTTTTACCATATCCCTGATTACTTCACGAAACATCAGGTTGATTTTTGTTGGCTCTCTAAAACCTAAATTAAAATCGACTCTGTAAATATCGTCTTTTGCAATTTCGGTTACTTTATATTGTGTTTTATATGGCTCAGTTAAAATATTTACATGTACAAACCAATAAATATCAGCTCTTTTAGGACGTTTTTGTAATATAGAATACATTACTTTTTGTTCTAATTCGTCTACACGGTTAGCATTTGTCATATAAACCAAGTGCGTTGCGTATTTTGGTATTGATAAGTCTTCGCTTAATTCCATTAACACCTTTTTGTAATCATCAATTTTGACAATTTTGGTGTAGTTTTTATTAATTTTCTTAGCAAGATACCAAATCGTCATAATCGAAATTAAAACAGCCGCAATGATCAAAGTAACATAACCGCCTTCTGTAAATTTGGTAACGTTAGCAATCAGGAAACTAAATTCAATCAATAAATAAATAGTAATTAACGGAACCATGAAATACAATTTAATACGTTTCATGATCAGGTAATAGTTCAGCAAAATAGTTGTCATGATCATACATAACACAATAGCCAAACCATACGCATGTTCCATATTGCTTGATTTTTCGAAGTGCAGAACGATTCCCACGCAACCAAAAAACAACAACCAGTTTATGGACGGAATATACAATTGACCTTTTACCTCGGTAGGATATTTGATTTTTACTTTTGGCCAGAAATTCAGTCGCATTGCCTCATTAATCAAAGTAAATGATCCGCTAATTAAAGCCTGAGAAGCAATTACTGCTGCTAAAGTTGCAATGATAATTCCGACTGGCTGAAACCAATCCGGCATTATTAAGTAAAATGGATTTCCGTTTTCTCCGCCTAAAGTCTGCAAAGTCTGTCCTTCATGGTGAATTAAATAAGCTGCCTGACCAAAGTAATTTAATACCAAAGTTAGTTTTACAAAAATCCAGCTTATTCTGATATTTTTTCTTCCGCAGTGTCCCATGTCTGAGTACAAAGCCTCAGCTCCGGTTGTACATAAAAATACTAATCCAAGAACGAAAAAACCTTCGGGATGAACTTGCAGTAAATGATACGCATAATAAGGATTAAGGGCTTTTATTACCTCAGGATGTTGTGAGATTTGTATCACTCCCAAAGTTCCCAGCATCGTAAACCAAATTAACATCATTGGTGCAAAAAACTTTCCAACTAATTTAGTTCCAAATTGTTGAATGGTAAACAGTACAAATAAAATTCCAATAACGATAGGAATTGTATTGATTTCAGGATAGTATGTTTTTATTCCTTCTACGGCTGACGAAACCGAGATGGGCGGCGTAATAATTCCATCGGCCAATAAGGCACTACCGCCAATGATTGCGGGCACAATGAGCCACTGAATTTTTGTTTTTTTGACTAATGCATATAGAGCGAAAATACCACCTTCCCCGTGATTATCAGCGCTTAATGTAATTAGTACGTATTTTATAGTAGTTTGTAACGTTAGGGTCCAAAACACACATGAAATACCTCCTAAAACGATATCCATACTAATAGCATGTTCGCCCAGTATGGCTTTCATTACATACAATGGAGAAGTACCAATATCTCCATAAATAATTCCTAATGTGATTAATAAACCTCCAATAGACAACTTACTGTGTAAGTTTTTATGCGCTGCGCTCATGTATATTTTGATAAAAGACGGTTGCAAATTTACTGTTTTAAAACAAATTAGCGGTAATTAAAATTAAAAAGATAAAAAAAAGCACAATCGTCAAATTGTGCTTTAATTTTTTATTAAGAAATAAGAATTTATTAACCTCTTCTTCCTCCGCCTCTTGAAGATGAACCAGAACCGCTTTCTCTCTGCGGTTGGCTGCTTCTTTGTTCCTGGCTTACTCTTGGAGACTCAGAACGTTGTGTGTTTTGAGGACTTTGAGCTCTTGATGTATTATTAGAACCAGATCTGTTACTGTCATAACTTCTTGTTGGCTGCGTTTGTTGTTGCGGCGATGAGCTTGCTCTGTTGGTATTCGATCTGTTTTCAGAATAGCTTCTCGTTGGCTGCGATTGTTGTTGTGGTGCAGTAACAGTAGAAGTTCTGTTTGTATTTGATCTGTTTTCAGAATAGCTTCTTGTTGGCTGCGATTGTTGTTGTGGCGCTGTAACAGTAGAAGTTCTGTTTGTATTTGATCTGTTTTCACTAGAATATCCTCTGTTAGATTCTGTTCTTTGTGTATTATCAACTCTCACAGGATTGTTTGGTCTTGCGGTATTATCTCTGTTTGAAGTTGCTCTTTCAGAATTATAACTTCTGTTTGTATTTGTTCTGTTTTCAGTATAATTTCTGTTATCTGTACCTGAAACCCTGCCAGAATTTGATCTGTTTGTGTTGTAATTGTTAGAACCTCTGTTTGATTCTCTGTTTGCAACACGTCTTTGATCTAACTCATAACGATTACTTACATTAGCATGTCTTTGAGAGAAACTATTGTTTGGACGCATTTTTTCGTAACCATAAGTACGTCTTGTTTGATAAATAGCAGGCGCTCTATAGCTTCTACGAGTATTTACGTAGTTGTAATGGTTGTTTACGTTAATATATACGTTAACATTATTTCTGTATCTGTAAACCGGATAAGGTGTCCATGCAGTATAATAAGTTGGATAGTAATTCCATCCCCAGGTTGAATAGTAAGGTCTGTAATTTGTTACCCAAAATGAAGTGTAAATTACTGGTGCTACACTATAAACAGGCTCATAAATGTAATTGTCTCCGTATAAATAGCTGTTACCAACCACCTGAACAACAACTTTATTAGAATTGTCTCTTTCAATATCTATAGTTGCAATATCCTGAAATACATCACGATCCAACACAGCCTGAATAATTACAACGTGCGTTCTGTCTTCTACAGATTCTATCACACGTAAATAATCAACCTCATTATCGCCATTTAAGTCAAGATTTGATATTTGATATTTCGGATCATTCAATCTTCTTTCAAAATCCTGAAGATTGTCTGAGTCCCCAAACATCGAAGCAACTGCTCTAAGGTCTAAGTTATCGCTTATATCTGAATTTTTGGCATAAACAGTAGTTTGGCTTTGTGCTGCACAAGATCCAAAAACTATTGCTATCATTGCTATTAGTAGTAGTTTCGTTTTCATGATAAATCATATTAAAGATTAATATTGTTGGATATCCAATTACTGTGCCAGAAAAAATAATGAAACCTCTTTTATATGTTATAATTAATTGTATTTTAGCAATAAAAAAAATCTAATCTCTATGAAAAAAGTAATTTTATTTTGCACTGTATTTGTCTTGATAGTGTCTTTTAAAACGCTGAATTACAATGAACAACAAGCTATGTTTGGTGGTTTTACTTCAGTGCAGATAGATACTTTATTTAAGGATAAGATTAGTATTCGAGCCATCATGATTGATAAAAATAAAGTGTGGTACGGAGGTGATAATTCCCGTTTTGGCTATTATGATTTAGATAAAGGCGAAAAATTTGAAGAACATATATACCGAGATACGTTAAAGTTAGAGTTTAGAAGCATCGCTCAGACTTCTTCAAATATCTATTTATTGAGTGTGGCGAACCCGGCGTTGCTTTATCAGGTTTCTAAAAAAACACAAAAAGTAAAACTCGTTTATAAAGAAATTAATCAAAAAGTGTTTTACGATAGTATGCAATTTTGGAATGATAAAGAAGGAATTGCTATTGGTGATCCTACCGAAGATACATTTTCTGTAATTGTTACTCGCGACGGTGGTGAAACATGGACAAAATTATTATCAGATAAATTGCCTACAAATTCAAAAGGAGAAGCCGCTTTTGCTGCCAGTAATTCGAATATTGTAATTAATGGAAATGATACCTGGTTAGTTTCAGGCGGAACAAAAGCACGTGTTTTTTATTCTCCGGATAAAGCAAAAACATGGAAAGTAATTGAAACTCCAATTGTTCAAGGTAAACCAATGGCGGGTATTTTTACAGCCGATTTTTACGATTCTAAACACGGATTTATTGCCGGAGGAGATTATGAACTTCCAAACAAAAAAGTAAATAATAAAGCTTTTACTATCGATGGAGGATTAACCTGGACTTTAATAGGTCAGGATTTGGGTTTTGGATACGCGTCTTGCATACAATATGTTCCGGGTGGAAATGGTAGAGAAATTATTTGTGTTGGTTCAGAAGGAATACAATACTCTCAAAATGGCGGCGAAAACTGGATGCAATTATCTACTGATTCTTCCCTTTTTACAATTCGTTTTGTCAATAGAAATACTGCGATCGCAGCAGGTTTTAATAAAGTAATAAGACTTAGATTTAAATAATAATTTTACCGCAAAGCAAGCTAAGATTTTTAATTAGTATGTTTAAAATGAAAGTTCGCAAAGCTAAATCAATACAAAGCTTTGCGAACTTTTTATTTACAAAAAAGCAGTTACATAAAAAACTTTGCGTGCTTTGCGGTTAAATCGTACTTCGAATACTGTTTAAATAAAATAACAAGACCCCTAAATAATAAAGTAAGTATTATTATATAGGGGCCTTGTCGCTGTTGTTTCTTTTGTAATCTTAATTTTTTCCGGCTTTATCCCGATATTGTTTTAGCAATTTTCGGTTAAAATCATCTTCAGATTTTTTAAGCTTCAATATTTTTTTTGCAGAAAGAATTTTTTTAAGATTCGCCGTATATTTTTCACGCAAAAGATATAACTCCTTATCTGTACTTTCTATTTGTGCCAATAACGCTGATGCTTCTTTTTCAGATAGAGAATTTATATTATCATCATCTAATCTTTTCAAATACGTTTTCATTTTCTCATGACGCAATTCAAATTGTTTGTCATCGTAAGCGTTATATATCGGCCAGAATTTTTCAGCTTCTGTTGAAGTCAATTCAAGTTCTGTCGTTAAAAAAGAGACTTTATAAGCTTTAATTTTTTCCCGTTTTTCATCTTTATCACCTTGTGCATAAAATGAAAAGCTTACTAAAAATAATAGTATCGGCAGTATATTTTTGATTTTCATCTTTTAAGTTTTTTTATTCTGAAATTAAATTTTCAATATTTGGATTTGATGATAAAATATCTTCCAGCGTTTCCTGTTCAAGCGCAACACTTTTGTTTAATTTATCTATATCTTTTGTATCCAATTCTTTAATTAAATCATATTGATTCAAATTCGACTGATACGACAAATAAGTTTCAAGAGTTGCCTCGTCAAGTTCTTTTGAAGTATTATTGTAATTATTTACTATCGGAATCATGAATGCTATAAATACAACGGCTGCAGCAAGCATAGCAAGAACATTTTTACGTTTGTAAATCGGAATTACTTTTACCTCTTTTGTTTCGTTAATTTGCTGTAAAACTTTTGTCGAAAAAGCATCAAAATAATGATCCGGAGTTTTAAATCCAGTTGTTATTTTCGGTTCGTTTTCTAATTTAAATGTTTTCATAATGTCTATAAGATATGTTTTATAACAAAAGGTTTAATTTGACGTAACATATAATTCAATTTTTTTCACCGCATGATGATAAGATGCTTTCAATGCGCCAACAGAAGTTCCCAGAATTTCTGCAATTTCTTCGTATTTCAATTCCTGAAAATATTTCATTTTAAAGACCAATTGCTGTTTTTCCGGCAATGTTACAATGGCCTTTTGAAGTTTAATCTGAATTTCATCTCCGTCAAAATAAGTATCGGCTTTTAAATTGTCGATTGTTTTATTCTGTAAAGCTTCAGATGTTATTCCGTTTAATTTTGCTTTCTGGCTCAAAAAAGTCAAGGCTTCATTAGTCGCAATGCGATACATCCAGGAAAAAAGCTTGCTTTCTCCTTTAAAATTCTTTAGATACTGAAATACTTTCACAAAAGTGTTTTGCAAAACATCATCGGCATCATCATGATTCAAAACAATATTTCGAATATGAGAATATAGCGGTTTTTGATAATCAGACAGGAGTTTTTGAAACGCTGTATTTTGCGTTTTAGGATCTAATAATTGTGCTATAAATTCCTTCTCGTTTGTCAAGCTTTATCATTTATCTTGTTAGAATGAATTTAAAACAAAAGGTTTAATCTGCCTTTTACTTTTTTTCTTAGAATTCAGATTGTTCTTCTTCTTTTGCCGGTGGAGGCGTAGTTGTAGCAGGTTTCTGCTGAACCGGTGTCTGAGGCTGAGTTGTTTGAGTAGGAGTTGTTTGAGGTTCTTGGTAAACAGGCGCTTCAACCGGAACTACTTTTGGTTTTGTTGGAAAATAAATTTCAGTCACCAATTTCGACGGACTTTTTGTATCTAATTTACTAACCGTTAAAATTTCAAGATGAGACCAGGCCAATTCAGGAACAATTTTTTGGTTGTTGATATAAGCTCTCGTTTTTGTAATTGCTTCATTAGTATGCGAATAATCACCCGTTAAAGTTGTTTTTACGGCTTCAAAACCATTTAGTTTGCCGGCCAGAATATCACTTCCTGCGCTTGTAGTAATTTCTTTATTGATTGGTAAACAAATCGAGATTTTTGCCAGTCCGTTTGCAGTGTCGTATGTATGATAGATTATAAACGGTTTTCCGTTAGCATTCAATCCGTTTGTTTCACTAAAATGAATCAATTTCGGAATTACAACACGTGCATTTTTATTTACTTTAGAAATTTCGCTTGTAAAAGTTTGTTTGATATAAGGTGTTTCCGTCTTCTTAACAACACCATTTACTTTTACTGTAAAAGTTTTGGTTTCGAAATCTAAGTTTTTGTCAATGTTGGCAAGGCTTTTTTCGTAAATAGTTCCAATTACATTATCAGATCCGCCGTTTAAAGCCGTATAGACTTTAAATAAAAAACTCATTGTTCCTTTGGCTTTCCAGGTTACGACTGTTTTTCCAGCCAAAGTATCTTTAAATGTCCAGTTGATATCAGCTTCTGTACCATCAAATTTCATTTTTTGTTCGATACTTTCGCCTTCTTTTGTTTTAACTGTAACGGCATTTCCTTTACCTTCAACACCTTCCCATGAGTAAGAAGCGCCGTTTCCAATTGTTTTATTTGGATAATAGCTTTTCATGGTCGGATCTTCAACAGACCACGATTGAAAATCTTCATAATTTCTAAAATCATTTACGTAGTTGTAAACTGTATTTCGCGGTGAATTGATCACTTTGCTTCTCTCGATAGAAAAAATTCCTTTTTGAGTAGCAACAAATACTGTAAGGGCAACTAAGGTTAGTAACGATAATAGAAATAGATATTTTAAGATCTTCATTGTGCAGGTTATTTGGTTCGTAAAGTTATAAATTTTATTGCTAGTCTCGCGAATAGCACAAAAAATAAAACAGTACTTTTTAGTTATCTTATCAACAAAAATGTATAAACAGAACGTATTTAATGAGATTTAAGTATAAATATCAAGTTACTGTTTTAGATTTTTAAATATAGAAATAAATTCCGGAATTACCTTTTAAAAAAGAACTTGATAACAAATAATATAGCAATAAAAAGTAAGAAAGTTATTAAAACCTTATAATTTCCTTTGTAAAAAATTTTGTGCAGTGCAAGATCTTTTCGGTAGGCAAAAATCATTACGATTACAAATGCGATAAAAAAACAGACTGCGAATATTAATTGTCCCTGACTAAACATAATTGAAATTATTTTTGGCAAATTTAGAGAATTGTATACGAATAGTTGCTAATTTGGTACTCCATTAATTAAATAAAGTCATGAAGAAACAAATAGACGCAGTAAAAGAATTTCATACTGCTTTTAAAATAGGTCATAGCGAAACGCCAATTGCAGATGTAGGGGAAACCAAAAAGTACCTTCGTTATAATTTGATGAAAGAAGAAAACGAAGAATATCTTGATGCAGTGCAAAAAAATGATTTGGTCGAAATTGCTGATGCTCTTGGAGATATGATGTATATTTTATGCGGAACTATTATTGAACATGGTTTGCAGGATAAAATTGAAGCTGTTTTTGATGAAATTCAGCGCAGTAATATGAGTAAATTAGGCGACGACGGTCAGCCCATTTACAGAGAAGACGGAAAAGTAATGAAAGGCCCGAATTATTTTAAGCCTGATTTTTCAAAATTATTAGAGTAAAATTATTAAAAAGGTTTTACTATAGAGAAGGAAAAATTTACCACAGAAAACACGAAGATTTTATCTGATAGTACTTTATAACACAAAGTTCGTAAAGCTGGATTCTAGACAAAGCTTTGTGAACTTTGTGCTTTATAAAACTTAGTATGTTTAAAAAAAACTTTGCGTTCTCTGTGGTAAAATTAATCTGGTGCATAAAAATATTTTGCACTAAGTAGTTATAATAAATAGAAAACCCGACAACTATTAAGCTGTCGGGTTTTTATATTTAAACTATCTTTTGGTTACTGCACTTTTACAGTCCATCCAAAAGTATCTTCAGAAAGTTTGTTTTGAAGATTTGTTAATTTTTCTTTTAATAAAGAAGCATACGAATTTTCAACCGGAGTCATTTCATAATAAACATCCTGATAAGAGAATCCTTTAATAACGCTGATTACCGCAGCAGTTCCGGCACCAAAAATTTCTTTTAAAGTTCCGTTTTTAGCAGCTTCAACTAATTCAGATACAATAACCGGACGAACTTGTACATCCAATCCTTCTTTTTCTGCCATAGCAATCAAACTTTTTCTGGTAATACCATCTAAAATTCTCTCGCTTGTTGGAGCAGTTAATAAAGTATCGTTAATTCTAAAGAAAACGTTCATTGTTCCCGCTTCTTCCAGTTTTGTATGCGTTGCATCATCTGTCCAGATTACTTGTTGAAAGCCATCTTTGTTTGCTAAATTAGTTGGGTAAAACTGTGCAGCATAGTTTCCTGCAGCTTTTGCAGCACCAATTCCGCCATTTGCAGCTCTACTATAATGTTCAGCAATGATTACTTTTACTTCTCCGCCATAGTAAGATTTTGCAGGAGAAAGTAAAATCATAAATTTATATTCGTCAGAAGGGTTTGCGATAACGCCGGGACCTGTTGCGATCATAAAAGGACGGATGTACATACTGCTTCCGTTTCCTCGTTGAATCCATTCCTGATCGATTTTCAATAATTCATTTAAACCTTCCATGAAAATATCTTCCGGAACTTCAGGCATTGCCATACGAACAGCAGAATTGTTGAAACGTTTGTAGTTTTCATCAGGTCTGAACAACCAAACATCATTGTTTTCATCCTTATAAGCTTTCATACCTTCAAAAATCGCTTGTCCGTAATGGAAGACTTTTGAAGAAGGATCCATTAAAATTGGAGCATAAGGTTTAATGACTGGATTTTGCCACTCTCCATTTTTAAAATCACATTCAAATAAATGGTCTGTAAAAACAGCACCAAAGCTTAAGTTTTCAAAGTCTACTGCGCTTATTTTAGACGAAGTAGCTTTTCTGATTTCAATTTTGCTTGTTTGAGTTGTACTCATAGTAATGTGTGTTTTATGTAATTATCATCTCAATAAAATAATTTTAAAGTAATGATTTGGTGTTAAATAAGTTTTATTGAATGCAAAATTAAGGAAAATTATACAATTTACTTGGTAAAACTGCATTAATTCCCGTGTTTAATTGAGATTTATTTATCTTATAATAAACAGAAAAAAAATACTTAGTTTTATAAAGATTTTATGAAAAAACAATCGAATTTTAAGGCTTTACGCATTTGTTTTGAGTAATTTTGACTACTAAAATGCGTTCAAATAAATAAAAATCCTATTGATAATTCTAAAAAAGTGGAAAGAGAAATAATTAAAACGCTAGATGGTTCAACGACAATTCATTTGAAAGAATGGGATGAATGTTACCATTCAAAACACGGTGCAATTCAGGAAGCAAAACATGTATTTATAAAAAACGGACTTTCTTTATTTGAAGATAAACCCGTTTCAATTCTTGAAATTGGTTTTGGAACAGGTCTGAATGCGTTTATTACTTTTTTGGAATCGACTGAAAAAAAACAGAAAATTGATTATGTTGGAGTAGAGGCCTATCCTGTAGGCGCTAAGGAAGTTTTAGAAATGAATTATGTCGCCGAACTTGCCGCATTGAAATTTGACAACATTTTTAAAGAAATGCATAAATCGGAATGGAATAAGAAAAACGAAATTTGCCCTGATTTCTTCTTAACTAAAAGAAAACAATTTTTTGATGAAATTGATGATTTTGAAATTTTTGATTTGATTTACTTTGACGCCTTTGGATATCGCGTGCAACCGGAGCTTTGGAGTACCGAAATTTTTCAAAAAATGTACGACAGTTTAAAACCTAATGGAGTTTTGGTTACTTATGCAGCTCGCGGAGTTGTTAAAAGAAGCATGATTTCTGTAGGATTTAAGGTTGAAAAATTAGCGGGACCGCCGGGAAAACGGGAAATGTTTAGAGCTGTTAAAGGTGCTTAGATGAGTTATTTAGAATAATTCTATATTGATTTATATATACTAAGAAAACGTATTCGTTGATAAAATTTTTAAAAAAAATAGTTAAAAAGAGTCTTTATATGTGATATTTGTTTAAATTTGGTGCGAGTTTAGAAATAAAGATAACCCCCAAAAATCTTATTTTATTATGTCAAAAATGATGTTTGATTACACGAAATCAATACTTGAGAGAGTTAGTTTCGATCCGGTACTTTTCTGCAAAGAGTTAGAAAAAGCTATCAAAACCCTGTTACCATACGAAATGGAACAATTGCAAGAATGGTTATTAAATTTCATTATTGAAAAACCAGAATTAAAGCCTAGTTTACTACTAATCAAAGTATAAAAAAAAGGAGCCAATTTGGCTCCTTTTTTATTTCTATTTCTTTTGATGTAGCGGACTAATGATTTGAACATTCTGAAAAACAATTGCTCCTTTTACAACACCGGCAATTGTAGATCTGATGGCGTCAATGATTTGCATTTTTAATTCGCTCTTCGGGTAAATTAAACTTACCTCACGGGCAGGTTTTGGTTCCTTAAAATTTCGTAGTTTCAGCTTATCGGAATCTTTTAAATCAAGCGTGTGCAAGTACGGAAGTAGCGTTGTACCCAAACCTTCGTCGGCTAATTTTATTAGGGTTTCAAAACTTCCGCTTTGAATCTGAAAATTATTCTGGTCGATATCAGTACCATTTTTACATAAATTCAAAATTCCGTCTCTAAAACAATGTCCGTCCTGCAAAAGCAGAATTTCATTTATATTCAAATCAGCGATTTCGATTTCTTCTTTTTGAAAATTTACATGCTGTTCCGGTATATAAGCAACAAACGGTTCAAAATACAAAACAATCTCTTTTATCTTTTCGTCCTCAAGCGGTGTGGCAGCAATTGCAGCGTCGAGATGACCATTTTTTAGTTTAACAATAATTTCATCTGTATTTAATTCCTCAATTAACAGTTTAACTTTTGGATATTTTTTAATGAAATTATTCAAAAACATTGGTAAAAGCGTTGGCATAATGGTCGGAATAATTCCTAAACGAAATTCTCCGCCAATAAACCCTTTTTGCTGTTCTACAATATCTTTAATTCTGTCCGCTTCGTTTACAATGTTTTTGGCCTGATTAACAATCTTTTGACCTATATCTGTAAGTTGGATTGGTTTTTTTGTTCTGTCGAAAATTAAAATATTCAATTCTTCTTCAATTTTCTGAATCTGCATGCTTAAAGTGGGTTGAGTCACGAAACATTTTTCTGCAGCAAGCGTAAAATTTTTATGTTCGGCTACGGCTAATACATATTGTAATTGAGTTATCGTCATTGTGATAGTAAATTTTGATACAAAAATAAGAAAATATAATTTTTTTTTATACTTTTTTTAAACAAGTTCAATTAAATTTGTAGTAAGTTACTGTAAAAAATAAAAAAAACATGAAAACAAATATTTTAGGCCTGCCTGTAAAAGAATCAGAATTATTAGTAAAAGAGCTAAACGTTTTATTATCAAACTTTCAGGTATATTATCAAAACTTAAGAGGAATTCATTGGAATATCAGAGGAAAACGTTTCTTTGATCTGCATGTAAAATTTGAAGAATTATACACAGATTCACAATTAAAAATCGATATGATCGCAGAAAGAGTTTTAACCATTGGCGGAACTCCGTTACATACTTTCGAAGATTATATCAAAAACAACAAATTAACTGTTGGTAAAAATATTTCAAATGATGAAAAAGCAGTTCAGCTAATCGTTCATTCACTATCTGATTTGTTAAAAATCGAAAGAGAAATTCTTAATCAGGCAGCAGAAATTAATGACGAAGGAACAAATTCTATGATGAGTGACTTTATCGCAGAACAGGAAAAAACAATCTGGATGATGAATGCATGGCTTGAAGAAGAGTTGTAAAAAGCTATTTATAAACAAATTAGAAACAGAATGGTTAATTAAACATCATTCTGTTTTTTATTTTTGTTAAATTTCTATAAAATTTTTTAGTTATCGCTTTGATTTTATTTGTTTAACGCTATTTTTGCCGCAATGAAATTAGTCGCTCGCATATTATTATTCATATTTATTGCTTTCCTGGCAACACCAACTATTGTTACGGTGATTAAGAAAAGCAGTGATACGTCTATATTCTTCAGTTTCTCTGAAGAAGAGCATTCTCATAAAGAACTTAAAGCGGCAGTTTATCCGCCAATACTTCATCACGAGGTATTGATTTCTTACTACGTTGAGAAAAAAACTATAGTTTCTGAAAATATTGTCAAACTGGATAATATTTCACCAAGCATATTTGCACCCCCTCCAAACTTGTCATAATACTTCCGATTGTTTAAAAGCAGCTGTATTTACCGTAAATACTGCAGATCTTTAATGTATCAATTTTTAGTATTGTATTATTATGACAAAAAAAATTAATCTTTTTGCCAACCTTAAGTCTGACTTTGCATCAGGTTTAGTGGTTTTTTTGGTGGCGCTTCCATTGTGTTTAGGTATTGCAATGGCTTCAGGAGCTCCTTTATTTTCTGGAATTATCGCAGGTGTTATTGGTGGTATTGTGGTTGGATATCTAAGCCAGTCGCATATTAGTGTATCTGGTCCCGCAGCTGGTTTAACAGCTATTATTTTAACCGCAATCACTGATTTAGGTGCCTTTGATGTGTTTTTAATGTCTGTTTTTATTGCTGGATTAATTCAATTAGCATTAGGATTTTTAAAAGCCGGAAGTATTTCAAATTATTTTCCAACAAATGTTATCGAAGGAATGCTGGCCGGTATTGGTATCATTATCATTCTGAAACAATTGCCGCACGCTTTTGGTTATGATGCTGATTTTGAAGGAGATCAGGCATTTATTCAAAATGATGGAAGCAATTCATTTTCATTCTTATTCGATATAATTAATCATATTCAGTTAGGAGCGGTAGTAATTTCATTAGTATCGTTTATAATCTTGATTGCCTGGGAAAAAGTTCCTTTTTTAAAGCGATTAAAATTAGTTCCGGGTGCTCTTATTGCCGTTATTTTGGGAGTAGTTCTAAACGAAATTTTTATTGCAACCGCAAGCCCATTAGCAATTGCAAAAGAACATTTGGTTTCTTTACCCGTACCAAAATCTTTTGATGAATTTAAATCGATCATTATTACACCCAATTTTAGTGCGGTAACAAATCCTCAGGTTTGGGTTGTGGCGATTACGATTGCTATTGTTGCTTCTATCGAAACATTATTATGTATAGAAGCTTCAGACAGAATGGACGTTCAAAAACGTTATACTGATACCAATGTTGAGCTTAGAGCTCAGGGAGTTGGTAATATTGTAAGTTCACTTTTAGGAGGTTTGCCAATGACATCTGTTGTAGTTAGATCTTCTGCGAATAATAATGCAGGAGCAAAATCTAAAATGTCGGCCATTATTCACGGTATACTTTTATTAGTAAGTGTTTTGGCAATTCCGGCACTGTTAAACAAAATTCCGTTGGCAACTCTGGCAACTGTTTTGATTTTAGTGGGATATAAATTGGCAAAACCGGCAACATTTTTACATTTCTGGGAAAAAGGAAAATATCAGTTTGTGCCTTTTATTGCGACTTTAGTATTTGTTGTAGCAACAGATTTACTTAAAGGTGTGGCTTTGGGAATCATCATCAGTATTATTTTTGTATTGAGAGGAAACCTGAAAAGAGCTTACAGTTTCAAAAAAGAAGAGTATGAAGACGGAGATGTTATCCATATAGATTTGGCGCAGGAGGTTTCATTTTTGAATAAAGCCGCAATCAAATTAACCTTGAGTGAAATTCCGGAAAACTCAAAAGTAATCATCAATGCACATGATACAGAATATATTGCGCATGATGTGCTGGATTTAATTCGTGAGTTTAAAGAAACGCGTGCGATTGATGAAAACATTAAGGTAAAACTTAAAGGGTTCAAAAAAGCGTATGATTTAGAAAATACGCCGGATAATAATAACCACGTTTCGATAGAACATTATTACGATGTTGCAAAAAGAGCGCTGGTTAAGAAAGAAGTTACAAAAGAAGAATTTTAAAACAATTACATAAATTTTAGGTATTTCTAAAGTGAAGAAGTATCAGAATTTAGGTAACTTTACAACAAAAGTCCTTATTGATATTTTTACACGTTAAAAATACCACTATAAATAATAATAAATTATGAGAGAATTTTATCAAAAATTATTAGACAACAACAAAGAGTGGGTTGAAAAGTCATTAGCATTAGACCCAAATTATTTCGCAGATTTAGCAAAAGGACAAACTCCGCCATTATTATGGATTGGATGTTCTGACAGCCGTGTTCCTGCAAATGAAATTATTGGTGCTAAACCGGGTGAAGTTTTTGTTCACAGGAATATTGCCAATATGGTTGTGCATTCAGATATGAATATGCTAAGCGTTTTGGATTATGCAGTAAACGTTTTAAAAGTAAAACACGTAATTGTTTGCGGACATTATGGTTGTGGTGGTGTAAAAGCTGCAATGGGAAATATGTCTGTTGGAATTATCGACAACTGGATTCGCCATATTAAAGATGAATACCGTTTGCATGATAAATACTTAAATTCAATTGAAGATGAAACGGAACGTTTTAATGCTTTTGTTGAAATTAACGCTAAAGAACAAGTTTATAACTTAGCAAAAACATCCATTGTACAGGGTGCCTGGAAAAATGGTCAGGATTTAATGCTTCACGGATGGGTTTACGGTTTAAATTCTGGTTTTGTAACCGATTTAAATGTAAACATCGCTTCGAATGATGAATTAGATGAAGTTTATCAGTTGAGTAATTTGTAAGATCAAGAATATATAAATAAAAAATCGCCTCAAAAGGGCGATTTTTTTTATTCGTTTTCGTCTAGATTTTCATTAAAAGCCGATGGCAGCATCGTTGGAATAAACTTAATTAAAATGGGTAATAATAAACTTCCGCCGGGAAGTAAAAATATAGTGAGTGACGGAATCGTTTTGCAAATATCCAAAAGCTGTTTTTTTACTTTTTTCTTTTCTTTTGCATCCAGATCTCTAGTTGTAGAATAAGCCAGCAGCACCATTAATTCTTTACTCTGAACAATTTCCTTAACCAGTCTGTTTTTATTTCTTACAATCAGTTTTACAACCGTATGCGTCATTTGATCATAAAAATGTTTCACCGGATTTGAATAATTAAAATACGGAATTTTATGTTTATGAGTCGTAATAAAATCATGCGTTGTATCGATACTTTGGGTAACAAAATCATCAGAAACACGCATCATCGATCCTAACGAATATAGAAAATAAGCTTCTTCGTTTTCGACAACACCATCGCTCCACAAAGCCATTCCGGCCATATCGATCAAATAATACTGCTCCAATTTATTACTGAAATAATCCAATTGCAAAGTTTCTAAAGTATCAACAGTAACTTTTGAAAATTTTGAATAGCGAATAGAAGCTTCAAAAAGTTTAATCAGTAAATCGTCGTGCTGTGATTTGGATGTTTTTGTTTTTAATGCTAAACCAACAATACCCAAAACCGTTTCTTCAATTCGTTTTAAATATTTTTCAGGAATTTCGCCATGTTGCAGATATTGTCTAAAAGCCAAAACATCAATAAACAACAAAGCATTGGTTACCAGATGCGAAAAGTTTTTACTAATAATACTGTCATTAGTCTGAACTCTTTCATCAATAATATTTTCTAAAGAATGGGAAGGCGTATCTTTTGGAAGTAAAATTTTAAATAAATTAAAACCTTCCGGATTCATTTTTTTATAAAACTTTAAAACTTCAGCAATAAAAATCTTCGGTTCTGAATTTCTTTTTTCCAGACAAAAAACACCATATAAAGTATTTAGTAAGGCAATTTTAGAAATTTCGGTTTTAAACCAGCCTTTTATCGGAATAGGAATTTGGGAATCAATCGAAATAATATGCCCGTAGATAAAGCCAGTTTCTCTAACTTTATAGTAAAAAGAATCTACAGTCTCAAAAGGAATTGCTTCTGAAAACTTTTGTTCGCTAAAAAATTTATCGATCCAGCCTGATGCCGATGGGTTAATCATTATTAACTTTGGTTTGAGGCTACAAAGCTATATCTTTTTCTTGTGGTATGTTTAAAATTTAAATGAAATAACCACTAAATTTTGTGAAAAAATAGTGGTTATTGTATTTTTACTTGATAATTCCCGCACAAGCAACTCTTCCGCCGGCATTTCCGGTTGGCTGTGTGGTAAAATCATCCGTTCCCTGATGTACGATTAAACCTTTTCCTAATACATTTTTGGTTTCATCTTCACAGCCTATACACCATTCGTCTGTAGTAAGCGTGATAGTTCCGTTACCGCTCGCGTCTGCAGTAAAGTTTCCAATATCACCCTTATGATATTCGCCAACTCCCCATTTTCCGTGTTTTTTAAAAGTCGGATTCCAGTGTCCACCAGCAGAACTTCCGTCAGCAGCGGTACAATCTGATTTTTCATGAATATGGATGGCGTGAACTCCAGGCTGTAAACCTGCTACTTTTGCAACAAAAGTTACTTTACCATTTTTTTCTGTAAAAGTAGCTGTTCCGGTAACGGTACTGTTACTTTTTGGTTCTAATGCAACAGTTAAAGTTTTAGCGTCATTTGATTTTGTACTTGTCTTACAACCAACAACTACGGCTGTAATTATAGCGAAAGAAACGATTATCTTTTTCATTTGAAAGGCTTTTAAATTAATTAATAAGTAAATTTAACATAAAATTACTGAAATTGTCTGAAGCCAAAAGTTAAAAAAAACCAAAACTATCGCTTATAATTGAAGGTTGCTGTAGTAAAAATAGCTAACTTTATTGTACAATTTCATGCTTTAGCAACATGAATATATTAATTAAATCTACGATATTATGATAAAAAAAGCTTTAATATTACTTGTTTTGGGAGTTGTATTAACTTCATGTAAATGCACAAAAAATGACTCAGTTTCTAAACTTGACGGAACATGGGAACTTAATTATATTTCAGGACCAAGAATTGCTTTTGATGGTTTGTACCCAAATAAAAAACCAACTATAGTTTTTGATTCTAAAGAAAATCGTGTTTCAGGCAATAGCAGCTGTAATTCTTATAACGGAAAACTGAGCGTTGACGGCAATAAAATTGATTTTACAGAACCAATGATGATGACCAAAATGATGTGTCTGGACGGACAGGGAGAGCAAACTTATATGAGTACGCTTCAAAAAATAACTTCATATGATATTACGGATGATGGCAAAACGCTGAATTTAATTTCCGGTGACGTTGCCATGATGCGATTCACAAAAAAATAGAAATCATGAAAAACAGGGTAGCGATTTTAGTATTGCTATTTTCTTTTTTTAGTTTTGATGGTTTTGCACAGGAAAAAACAAAAAAAGAATTAAAGCAGGAGAGAGAACTTCAAAAACAAAAAGAAACACAAGCATTAATTGATGCAAAGAATTTTGTTTTTGATGCCGAGAAAATTTATCCGCAAGGAGCGAGAATGATTAATCTGGATTATAATACGTATTCTTTAAAATTTAATTCGGAAAATGTAGTCTGCGATTTGCCGTTTTTCGGACGTGGTTATAATATAGGTTACGGATCTGATGGCGGAATAAAGTTTGAAGGTAAGCCGGAGAAAATTACGGTAGAACAAAAAGGGAAAAAATATACAATCAAAACAACCGTAAAAGGGGAGAACGATGTTTATGACCTTTTGTTTACTATTTTTTATGATGGCGGAACAACACTAAACGTTAATAGCAATAACAGATCTTCGATTTCGTACGATGGTCAGATTAGAGCTCCAAAAGAGAATAAGAATTAAAAAAAACGGCAGTTATTTCTAAGAAGTAACTGCCGTTTTTTTATTTTAAAATGAATTTATTTAGCTGTTTTAACTTCATAAATAGCATTTACCATTCCGTTTTTTGGACTGTCTAATGTAAGTTCCCAGAACATAATTCCGCCTAATTTTTTAGCTTTTACATATTCTGTTTTAGCTTTGATAGATTTAATATCATCTGATGTTGCAAATGTTTTTGTGCCGGCATTATACCAATATGGAGCTTGTGCTTTTTCATCATAAAAATATTTCCAGCCGTTTGCTTCGGTATAAGTTGCAGCAAAGTTTTTGAAATCAGCGCCAGGAATATGTTCTCCGGCTTGATATAAACCGTTATTGACATTCTCTACATTTTTCCATGTTCTGGAATAAAACGCTCCGCCAATAATCAGTTTTTCAGCAGGAACTCCTTGTTTTAATAAAAAAGTAACCGCTCTGTCTGTAGATTCTTCGTTTGGATTTGTACTGTATAACGGAGTATGATGTCCTGTAACTTTAGAATAACCGTTTACTAAATCATAACTCATAATATTGATGCGGTTTACCAAAGGCGCAACAGTTTTCCAGTCGATAGATTCGTCAAGATATTTTTGGAATCCACCGGCAGCAAAACTCAATTCGTATTTTTTGCCTAAAGTAGAACGTAATATTTTGATTAATTCCGTAAAATTTGCTTTATCAGCCGGTTGGTATAAATGACCCGGAAGACCTTCGATAGCAGGATATTCCCAATCAAGATCTAAACCATCCACTTTAAAATAAGTACTCACTTCTTTTACAGATTTTGCAAAAGTCAATCTTCCTTCAGCAGTAGAAAATGCAGCAGAACAAGGTTCGCAGCCGCCCCAGCCACCAAGTGATAAAACAATTTTAAGTTGTGGATTTGATGCTTTTAAAGAAACTAAGTGCTTAATTGTAGTAGAATCTTTAGATGAATCTACACTTAGTTTTCCTTCTTTTAAGTGACAAAAACTAAAGATAATCTGGTCTAGTTTTTTTACTTCGTATTCGTTAATTATTTTGTCATCGCCTGTGTAATAAGCGATAACGTCCATTTTTTTATTCTTTTGTGCGAAGATGTTTGTAGTAAGAGCACAAAATAATAAAAGGGCAATCAGGTTAATTTGTTTCATTTTTAAGCTTTTTGTTTTTTGAAATGCTAAATATAAAACATTAGAATTGAAAATTCACTATAGAAAATGTAACAGAAAAGCAATTTTAATAAAGATTTGTGAAATGATTCTTTTTAACCATATAAGTTATATAAGAAATATAGCACTATGTATAATGCTTTTCTAGTAACAATATAAGGCAATCTGTATTAGTTACTAATATCATTCAGATCGAATATTTATAAACTTATATGTGCTTAAAAAATAACCCAAACACAAAGTATATTTAATGAACTTATATAACTTATATGGTAAAAAAAAATCATGGTAAAAATAAAAAAAATAAACCCGCACTGTTTCGGATTAGTGCGGGTTTAAACAAATTAAAAGCTAAAAACTATTTTTATATTAGAAGCAGTATTCGTTTTCTGCAACTAATTTAGATGTGATAACCTCTCTTAAAGCTACCACATTTGGATTGTTTGTGTATTTTGTAAAACGTTTTAATCCCATTAACATCATACGTTGTTCGTCACCTTCGGCAAAAGAGATAATTCCTTCTTTTCCTCTTGAGTTTACAATATCAACTGCTTTGTACAAGTATAATTTTGCCATTGCAATTTGCTCCTGAACTTTATCTTCACCTTGATTTTTGGCTAATTTTTCAGTTCTAAGGATAGTACTTTCAGCCATATAGATTTCGATTAAGATATCAGAAGCAGCCATTAATAACTGTTGGTGAGAATCTAAATCCGGACCATATTTTTGAACAGCGCTTCCGGCAACCATTAAGAAAACTTTTTTCAGGTTTGCGATAATTCCTTTTTCTTCAGCAAATAGTTCAGAGAAATCAGGAGTATCAAAAGATGGAATTCCCATTAATTCTTCCTGAACTTTCATAGCAGGTCCTAATAAATCAACATGACCTTTCATAGCCTTTTTGATCAACATTCCCACAGAAAGCATTCTGTTGATTTCGTTTGTTCCTTCGTAGATACGAGCGATACGGGCATCTCTCCAGGCACTTTCCATTGGAGTGTCTTCAGAGAATCCCATTCCACCAAAAATCTGAATTCCCTCATCAGCACAAGATTGTACGTCTTCAGAAACAGCCACTTTCAGGATAGAACATTCGATAGCATATTCTTCAACACCTTTTAATTCAGCTTCCTGATGCGTAGTTCCTTCTGCTTCACGAGCAGCAATTCTGTCTTCGATATCTTTTGCAGCACGGTAAGAAGCACTTTCTCCTGCGTATGCATTAGTAGCCATTTCAGCCAATTTAGAACGAATCGCACCAAAAGATGAAATTGCAGTATTAAACTGAATTCTTTCGTTAGCATATTTCACTGCATTTGAAGTAACTCTACGTTGTGCATCCAAACAAGCCGCAGCCAATTTAATACGACCAACATTCAAGGCATTCATTGCAATTTTGAAACCGTTTCCTCTTTCAGACAACATGTTTTCAACAGGAACTTTTGTATCGTTGAAGAAAACCTGACGCGTAGAAGAAGCACGAATTCCTAATTTATGCTCTTCTTCATTCATAGAAATTCCGTTTGACGGATCGTTTTCTACGATGAAACCTGTAATGTTTTTGTCATCTCCAATACGGGCAAAAACGATGAAAACGCTACAGAAACCTGCATTCGAAATCCACATTTTTTGTCCTGTAATTTTATAATGAGTTCCATCTTCAGATAAAACAGCTTTAGTTTTTCCTGAGTTAGCATCAGATCCAGCGCCTGGTTCAGTTAAGCAATACGCACCAAACCATTCTCCGGAAGCTAATTTAGGAACATATTTTTTCTTTTGTTCTTCAGATCCATAAAGTGTAATTGGCATAGTTCCAATTCCGGTATGCGCACCAAAAGCAGTTGAGAAAGAACCTGTTGCACCAGAAATGTAATCGCAAACCAACATAGTAGATACGAATCCCATTCCTAATCCGCCGTATTCTTCAGGAACCGCAACTCCAAGAAGTCCCAATTCACCAGCTTTACGCATAGATGATTCTGTATAAGCATAATCTTTTTTCTCAAAACGATCTTTATGTGCCCATAATTCTTTGTTAACGAACTCCTTAACAGAGTCACGCATCATTAACTGCTCTTCCGAAAAATCTTCTGGTGTAAAGACATCTTCGCACTTTGTTTCTTTAACTAAAAACTGACCACCACGGGTTACGTTTTTTTCGATTGTATCTGCCATTTTTATTTTTTTTAGGTAAAAGATGAAAGAAGCAAGAAGCAAGATTTAATTTAACTTGCTTATGAAGCCTGTGGTCATCTTTTGAAATTCAATTATTTTGTTTTCTAATTTTTCTGTTTTTTCTTTGTTACATAGTCATTTTGACAAGCTATTAACAATTGTGTTTGTAATTCAAATGACGAACCTAAACTAATATTCAAATAATGTTGAAAGTGTTTATTTCCTCTGTTTGATCCTTCAGCAATATTTGAAGGCATTGAAACAGAACATCTATTCATTTGATTTACCAAACTATAAATTTCTGATTTTGGAAAAGTGGCGGTTATCTATAGATATCATTTGTAATTTCCATAGCTAAAATCCAAATCTTCAAATTCTTAAAATTGTGTCTCATGTTTTTTGAGGCAAGTTAAGAAAGAAAAATTAAAAGTAAGTTTTTTACTACTTTATAAATCTTGTTTTCAGAATTTGTATTCCATTCCAAAATTAAGTCTTGCTTCTTGCTTCTTTCCTCTTAAAAAGTCTACAATACCTCGTAAATCCCCGCAGAACCTTGTCCAGTCCCCACACACATACTCACAATTCCGTATTTACTTCCTCTGCGTTTCATCTCGTCGAATAACTGAACAGAAAGTTTAGCACCAGTACATCCCAGAGGGTGTCCTAAGGCGATAGCTCCACCGTTTACGTTTACGATATCAGGATTTAAGCCTAGTTCGCGAATTACAGCCAAAGACTGAGAAGCAAAAGCCTCGTTTAATTCAACCAAGTCAATATCTTTCAATTCTAAACCAGCTTGTTTCAAGGCTTTGGGAATTGCTTTTACAGGACCAATACCCATGATTCTTGGTTCAACACCAGACGAAGCAAAGTTTACAAGTCTTGCAATTGGTTCAAGGTTTAATTCTTTAACCATATCCTCGCTCATGATTAAAACAAAAGCAGCACCATCACTCATTTGAGAAGAGTTTCCGGCAGTTACACTTCCGTCAGCAGCAAAAACTGGTTTTAAACCTGCTAAAGCAGCAACAGAAGTTCCGGCTCTTGGACCTTCGTCTTGTTTTACAACATAAGATTTAGTTTCTTTTTTACCATTTTCATTGATGAAAGTCTGATCAACAGTAATCGGAACGATTTGTTTGTCGAATTTTCCTTCTGCCTGAGCTTTTAAGGCTTTCATGTGAGAGTTGTAAGCAAACTCATCCTGATCTTCTCTTGAAATTTTATATTGGTTGGCAACCGCCTCAGCAGTTAAACCCATTCCCCAGTAATAATCTTCGTGACCTGCAGCAGCCACTTTATAATCCGGAGTTGGTTTGTAACCTCCCATCGGAATAAAACTCATACTTTCTGCACCACCGGCGATAATACAATCTGCCATTCCTGATTGGATTTTAGCAGTTGCCATTCCGATAGTTTCAAGTCCGGATGCGCAATAACGGTTTACAGTAACTCCGGGAACATCTTCCACTTTTAATCCCATAAGAGAAATTAAACGTCCTACGTTCAAACCTTGTTCTGCCTCCGGCATGGCGTTTCCTACCATAACGTCATCGATACGTTTTTTGTCAAAATCAGGCAGTTCATCCATCATAAACTGAATGGTTTCTGCAGCTAATTCATCAGGTCTTTTAAATCTAAAAACCCCTTTTGGTGCTTTTCCTACCGCTGTACGGTAAGCTTTTACTATATATGCTGTTTTCATTTGTTTTTATTTTTTAAGATTTTAGGAAGAAGCAAGAGGCAAGAAACAAGAGAAAAGACAAAATTTTTAATTTTGAAATCTTGCTTCTTGCTTCTTTCATCTTATTATCTAGTTACGAAGTGGTTTCCCTTTAGTTAACATATACTGAATTCTCTCCAATGTCTTACGTTCTGTACAAAGAGATAAGAAAGCTTCACGTTCGATATCTAATAAATATTGTTCAGATACTAAAGTCGCTTCAGATAAATCACCACCGGCCATTACGTAAGCCAGTTTGTTAGCGATTTTTTTATCGTGCTCAGAAATGTATTTTCCGGCTTCCATTTGGTCAGTTCCAACTAAGAACATTCCAAGAGCTTGTTTTCCTAATACTTTCACATCAGTTCTTCTGATTGGTTGCGTATAACCCGCTTCTGCTAATAACAAAGCATGTTTTTTAGCTTCAGCGATCTGACGGTCTTTGTTGACTACGATAACATCTTTTCCATGTTGAAGAAGTCCGGTATCAAAAGCTTCATAACCAGAAGTAGATACTTTTGCCATAGCGATAGTTAAGAAATATTCCTGAAGAACATTCAATTCCACGTCATTTTTGCGGAATAAATCAGACGCTCTCAAAGCCATTTCTTTAGATCCACCACCACCAGGAAGTACACCAACACCAAATTCAACTAATCCCATATAAGTTTCAGCCGCAGCAACTACTTTATCAGCATGTAAGCTCATTTCGCATCCACCGCCAAAAGTCATTCCGTGAGGAGCAACCACAACTGGAATTCCAGAGTAACGAACGCGCATCATTGTGTCCTGGAACATTTTGATTGCCATGTTCAATTCGTCGTATTCCTGCTCAACTGCCATCATGAAAATCATTCCGATATTAGCACCAACAGAGAAATTCGCTGCTTGATTACCAATAACTAAACCTTGATATTCTTTTTCAGATAAGTCGATTGCTTTATTGATAGCAGCAAGAACGTCGCCACCAATAGTATTCATTTTAGACTGGAATTCTAAGTTCAAAATTCCGTCTCCTAAATCCTGAATGATTGCACCACTATTGCTCCAAACTTTTTTGCTTTCGCGAATGTTATTCAGAATAATGAATGAATCTTGTCCAGGAACTTTTACTTGTGATTTTGTTGGAATGTTATAGAAATAAGTAGCTCCTTCTTTTACAGAATAGAAACTTTCACTTCCCGAAGCCAACATTTCAGTAACCCATGCAGCAGGTTCTAAACCTTCTGCTTTCATGATTTCGATTCCGTTTGCAACACCAATCGCATCCCAAATTTCAAATGGACCATTTTCCCATCCAAAACCGGCTTTCATCGCATCATCAATTTTGTATAATTCGTCTGAGATTTCAGGAATTCTGTTTGACACATAAGCAAACATTCCAGAGAAACTCTTACGGTAGAATTCACCCGCTTTATCTTTTCCTTTCACCAAAACTTTAAAACGGTTGATAGGTTTATCAATAGTTTTTGTTAGTTCAAGCGTAGCAAAATTTGCTTTTTTGGCAGCGCGGTATTCTAATGTATCTAAGTCTAAAGAAAGAATATCTTTATCTACTTTTTTATAAAAACCTTGTCCTGTTTTGCTTCCTAACCATTTATTTTCCATCATTTTGTTGACGAAATCCGGAAGTTTAAACAATTCGTGTTGTTCGTCTGTCGGGCAGTTTTCATAAATACCATTGGCAACGTGCACCAAAGTATCCAAACCAACAACATCAACAGTACGGAAAGTAGCCGATTTTGGACGACCAATAACCGGACCTGTCAATTTATCCACTTCTTCAATCGTTAATCCCATTTCTTTCACTAAATGGAACAAACTCTGAATACCGTAAATACCAATTCTGTTTCCAATAAACGCCGGAGTATCTTTAGCAACAACAGATGTTTTTCCTAAGAATTTAGATCCGTATTCGTTTAAGAAATCCAATACTTCAGTTGAAGTTTTCGGACCAGGAATAATTTCAAATAATTTTAAGTAACGCGCAGGGTTAAAAAAGTGAGTTCCGCAGAAGTGTTGTTGAAAATCTTCGCTTCTTCCTTCACTCATAAAATGAATTGGAATACCAGAAGTATTAGAAGTAACCAAAGTTCCCGGTTTACGGAATTTTTCAATTTGTTCAAATACCAGTTTTTTAATATCCAAACGTTCCACAACAACCTCAATAATCCAGTCTACATTGGCAATTTTTGCCATATCATCAGTCGTATTTCCGGTAGTAATTCTACTTGCAAATTTCTGACTGTAAATAGGAGACGGTTTTGATTTTAATGAATTCGCCAAGTGCTCATTTACAACACGGTTGCGAACAGCTTTACTTTCAAGCGTTAATCCTTTTTTAGTTTCAGCTTCTGTCAACTCGCGTGGTACGATGTCAAGCAGTAAAACTTCAACACCAATATTGGCAAAATGGCAAGCTATTCCTGAACCCATAATTCCGGATCCAATTACAGCGACTTTTTTAATTGTGCGTTTCATAATTTGTTACTATTTGTTTTTTGTATTTTGAATTGAAATAAGCAATCTTCGTTTCTGAATTCTGTTTATTCCTTTTCTTTGTTTTCTGTTTGCTTCGCCAGTTCGCTAGCGCTCGTGTGATTAAATATGTTCTTGTCCTGAATCAATTCATTGATGATTTCAGAAACTTCGATAAAATGTTTTAGCTTTTCATCAGAAACATGTTTTCTAACTGTTTCATTAAATTTCAGAACCGTATTTTTAGATAAATCTCTTTTTTCTTTTCCAAACTCGGTCAGGTAAATTAAAACACCGCGACCATCAGTTGGGTTTTTTTTGCGAACAATCAAACCTTTGTCTTCCATCGATTTTAAAGTTCTGGTGAGGCTCGTAGCTTCCATTCCCATTCTTGGGCCTAAGGCAGTCGACGGAGTACCTTCCTCTTTGTCAATACTTAAAAGTGCAAATCCGGTCGCCATAGTAGCATCGTATTTTGCAGCTTCTTCGTTATACATTCTTGATACAGCTTGCCACGTGGCTCTTAAAATGTAATCTATCGTTTTGTCTTTCATATGTAACTATATCGATTTCAAATATAATCAAAAAATACTATGCATGCATATAATTTTTTAATAAATTTTTGGTTAGTAAAAAAATATCTCTGAAATAGAGCGGTTTAGGGTTAGTTTTTGAATTGAAATATACTATTCTTTTTTGAGATTTATACAAATTTAAGATTCTAAAAAAAGATTGTGCCTCTTAAATTCCTCTTTTATTATTCTTTATGTAAAAAAATAAGAGTTTAAATGCGAATAAATTTTACTCATCATAACGGGCTAATGCTTTTTGAAGTATTTTTTTCATTCGGTTTCGAAGATTTTCCGGACGCAGAATTTCGATTCCGTCACCAAAACCCAATAGCAAACGTTCCATTTCATAATTGGGAGAAATAAACAAATGCACAATAATACTTTTGTCCTCATTTTCCTGAATCACCCGCTGACTTTGATGCAGCGGTTTCGTTAATACATAAGGCGCATTTTCCGGATTTATCCAAAGTTCAATGCGTCTGGGCTGTAAACCAGAATTTACTGTAACCCCAATTACATTCTTGTAAAAAGAATCAGCATCAAAATCTTCTTCTAAATAAGGAAAATTAAAATCATAATCAATGGCGATAATCCTGTCCAAAGCCAAATTGCTAACAGGAGCAGAGCCTTTTCGCTTTCCAATCAAAAACCAGCGATTATTAAATTCCTTCAGTATAAAAGGATGAAAATGAAATTTTGTTTCTTCTCTTGATTTAAACGATTTATAAGTAATTACAAGCGTCACTTTTTTGATAATCGCCTGATAAATTTCATCCAGATAATGCAAACCTTTCAGATTGTCGTTTTTATCCAGATAAATAACCGGTTTTGTATGCGACTTTTCGGAGTAGATTTTATCCTCCAAACGCTGCAGTATATCAGATACATCATTAAACAAAGAAAAATCCTTAAACTGTTTCAGCATCGAAACCGTTTCCGTCAAAACATTCATATCCGTCTCCGTCAGCGGAATATCCGTAATCGTAAACTCTTCGTCTTCATACTTATAATACTTTTTATCATAGACCACAATGGGCGCATTATAACCCAGCTTTTCACTTCGCATCAACTGAATATCCATCTGAATCGTTCGTTTGCTAATGGGGTTTTCACGGCCTTCATATTCAAATAAAGCTTCAGAACAACATTCAATCAAGTCCTCCAAAGTCCATTGGCGGTATCTATTTTGTAGACATTTGTCGATCGTCTTGTACCTGATTAAGGCGTTTTTATTTTGTGACATAGTATGTTTTTTTTGGGCGTGTCCCTCCGGGTCGGGCTTTCGGCTTTATCTTTTGTTCCGTTCCACTTCACAAAAGGATATCGCCTCTATCCCTCACGCAATTTTCGTTAACAAGAAATCTCGTTTGATATTGTTATAATCTATTTTTCGTTTCCAATATTCCGTCCAGAAACCCGACAGGTTTTTAAAACCTGTCGGGTTTACCGTTGCGGACAGGTTAAAATATCTGCAATGTTTGCATTAATAATGAAATCACGTTTCTTATTAAATGAACATATTTCCATTCCAATTTTCGTTGTGAATATTAGTTGCGTAGATGCACTGCTGTGCGTCTCTACAATATACTCTCAGGTTATTATTGTCTTCAAGCAAACCCGACAGGTTTTTAAAACCTGTCGGGTTTATCGTTGCGGACAGATTTAAAATATCTGCAATGTTTGCATTAATAATGAAATCACGGTTCTTATTAAATGAACGTATTTCCATTCCAATTTTCGTTGTGGATATTCGTTGCGTAGACGCACTGCTGTGCGTCTCTACAATATACTCTGAGGTTATTATTGTCTTCAAGCAAACCCGACAGGTTTAAAAAACCTGTCGGGTTTATCGTTGCAATATGTAACCGTTAAAATGAATCAATAAAATCTGCCCGATCTGTAAAATCTGCGAGAGAAAAACTTTGCGCAATTCAATTTTTAGCTTAATAATTTTATTTCTTTCTCAATATTAAATCTCGCCTTATCTTCATATAAACCCCTGAATTCCTCCGTCTGAAAAATAAATTCATTCTCCAAAAAATGTTTCAAAGCTTTCGCCCTTCCGGGTTTGTATAAAAAATCAGGATAAATGCGGTACTCTTTCCGAATCTGTTCAAAATAGGTTTTATAATCTTCCCAATCTCTGGCGAGAATCTTCAAATCAAAATCAATCAGCCAGTTAATATCCTCATTTGCATTATGCTGATGTAATTGTGTAGCGCAAATTGCATCAAAAACCAATTGTTTATCCAGTTTGGGATTTTCGGGTAAAATCGACAAAGCAAATTCAGCACTTTTGAGTTCATTATCTTTTTTACTGCTCACATATATATAATCGTGATAAAAAATAGAAAATAATATTTCGTTAGGAAATTGAAGCCTATCAAAGTAAGTATCAAAACATTCAATCATATCTTTAATATGCGTAAGATTATGATAATGTCTTGATTTCTTGGAATATGCCTTTTCTAAATTCAACCAATTCTGCTGAATTTCCTTTTCTTCAAAACCAATATTGACAAGTAATTGAGTAAATTTTTCCTTTAGATTCATAACCTTTTTTACTCAAATATAGAATTCTTTTTTTACTGCGCAAAATAATTGCGCAGTACTTAAGAAATCTTTGTAATGTCAAAAGGGAACAACGATAGATTGTTTAATTTTAAGCTAAAAAAGAAAATTAAACCATTCCTAACATTACATCTTTTAAATTAATAACTAAAAATATATATATTAAAATGCATAAAGTAGTAAAAGCATAGTTTATCATTTCGATCACGAAGCTTTGGGAGAGAAATGACATAAAATGAGGAAAAAATCTACGTAAAATAACTGCGTACTAATACAAAACCTTTGCACCTATGAACCTTTGTCCCGATAGCTATCGGGATTGTCCCTTAAAAACAAAAAAAATGAAAACACAAATAAACGGTACAGACATAATAGAATTAGGATTCCCGGAAGGAAAAATAATCGGGATTGCCTTAAAAATAAACAGCAAAAGACACGGATTGAAACGTGATGAAATGATCGCCAATTTCAAAAACGTCTTAGAAACTCCGGAGCATTATATCGACGATAAAATCTTCAGCAAATTGGCAATTGCTTTGATCGAAAAAGCAAATGAAAAACCGGAAGATTTCATTGCTTTAAATCAAAACCCAAACGAATATTCTGCTTACGGATTAGATCAGATCGAAGACGGAGCGAGAAAACAAATGGAAGTTGCAATGAAATTGCCTGTTACCGTTGCCGGAGCATTAATGCCGGACGCTCATCAGGGTTACGGATTACCAATTGGCGGCGTTTTAGCGACCAAAAACGCCATTATTCCGTATGGTGTGGGAGTTGATATTGGTTGTCGAATGGCATTGTCGGTTTATGATATTGCGGAGGATTTTTACTTTGAAAACGAAGCCAAATTCAAAAAAGAATTAATCGCGAATTCTATTTTTGGAGCCGGACACGGATTTCACGGACAATACAAATCAGATCATGCGGTTTTAGAAAACGACGCTTTTAATATGACTCCGTTTGTGAAGAATTTGAAAGATAAAGCCTGGTCGCAATTAGGATCTTCAGGTGGTGGAAATCACTTTGTCGAATTCGGAATCATGGAATTTGCAAAAGACGATGCGGTATTGAATATCCCGAAAGGTAAATATGTCGCTTTGTTAACACATTCAGGTTCACGCGGAATGGGTGCCACAATTGCCGGACATTATACTAAAATGGCCAAAGACGTTTGTAAACTTCCTGAAGTGGCCAAGAATTTGGCTTATCTGGATATGAACTCACAATTGGGTCAGGAATACTGGATGGCGATGAACCTTGCGGGAGATTACGCTTCGGCTTGTCATGAGATTATCCACAACAAAATGGAACGCGCTTTGGGCGCAACGATTTTAGCCAAAGTCGAAAACCACCATAATTTTGCCTGGAAAGAAATCTGGAACGGCGAAGAAGTAATCGTGCATAGAAAAGGAGCCACTCCGGCAGGAAAAGGCGTGATGGGAATCATTCCGGGAAGTATGACCGCACCGGGATTTTTGGTGAGAGGAAAAGGCGAGGAGAACGCCATTAATTCGGCTTCACACGGAGCAGGAAGACAAATGAGCCGAACACAAGCCATAAAAAACATCACCAAAACCGAGATGAAATCAATCTTGCAGCATCATGGCGTAACGCTTATTGGCGCAGGTCTGGACGAAGCACCAATGGCCTACAAAGACATCAATCAGGTTATGGAAGCACAACAGGATTTGGTCGACGTAGTGGCGAAGTTTACGCCGAAGCTGGTGAGAATGGCGGATGATGGAAGCCGTGAGGATTAGTTTTCAGTCGGAGTCGCAGTTTTCAGTGTAGGGGGGGCGCTTTTAGTGCTCAGTCTCAGTGGCAGTTTTCATTGTAGAGGCGCACAGCAGTGCGTTTAACGCAAAGTATCCTCATTTTATGTCATTTCGACGGAGGAGAAATCTCCGCAAGTAGCTCCGCAACGTGAGTCCAATCTTTGTAGAGTTTCTCGGGGAGATTTCTCCCTTCGGTCGAAATGACAAATATTACGCTTAAAAAATAATAATAACCAGACCAAAGAATAGAAAACTTTGTGTCTTAATGCCTTCGTGGCAAAATAAAAAATAATTAAAAAACAGAAAGACTCAAAGAGAGAGAACCTCTGAACATTTGCCTCTTTGAGCCTTTGTAACTTTAAAAAACAATGAAACAATACATAGATATCGGAATTAATTTAACCAATAAACAATTCCACAACGACATAGAAGATGTCGTACAAAACGCTTTAGATGCCGATGTATCGCAAATGATACTTACCGGAACAAGCGTAAAAAACAGCGAAGCTTCGGCTGAAATAGCAAAAGAATATCCCGGAATATTATATGCTACAGCCGGAATTCATCCGCATGATGCGAAGAGTTTTGATGCGCAAAGCATTTCGAAACTGCGAAATTTATTAAAACACAAACAAGTCGTTTCGGTAGGCGAGTGCGGACTCGATTTTGATCGTGACTTTTCGCCCAGAAATGTACAGGAAACCTGTTACAAAGCGCAATTAGAATTGGCGATCGAAGTTCAGAAACCTTTGTTTTTGCACGAAAGAGCTGCTTTTGCAAAGTTTATGGGCATTACAAAAGACTATTTGCCACAATTGCCAAAAGCGGTCGTGCATTGTTTTACCGGAAGTTTGCCCGAAGCCAAAACCTATCTCGATAACGGATTCTATCTTGGTTTTACTGGGGCAATATCCGACAGTAAACGTTTTAATCATTTAAAAGAAGTGATTCAATACGTTCCGCTGGACCGAATGATGATCGAAACCGATGCGCCATTCATGCTCCCGAAAAACACACCAAACAATCTCCTGAAAAAATACCACGAACGCCGTTGCGAACCTGCTTTTCTGCCTTTTGTTGCAGCGACGGTTGCGCAGTTTAAAGGAGTTTCTGGGATTGTTGTTGCGGAGGAAACGACGAAGAATGCTAAAGAGTTTTTTGGGATTTAGTTAGATTTTATAAAAGATTATTTGTTGGCTTTTAAATCAGGTATATTTACTGAGTTTAAAGGCTTTTTGTTTATTTATATTTGACGATGAAGATTTTTAACTTACGGAAATCCGTAGAAGTATTATCAAAAATTAATACATCTTTGATAAAAAGTTCCTTTGTCAATTAAATAAGAACAGAAGTGAAGAATTAGATTTCTTTTAGGTACCATATAAATCTAATTTTTGGATTATATTTTAAAAAAAAAATGTATTATGATAAATCAAAATGAGAACCAGGACATTGAAGAAGAAGTAATTTCCTCAGAAGCAAATAATCTCAATCAAAATACAGAGATTGAATTGGAAATATTATCTCCGTTGGATAAAAAAGATGATCCACGAATACAAAAGTATCTTAGACATATTAAAAATGCAATCGACAATAAAGATATTAAGAATCTAGCACTATCTGGTGTTTATGGATCTGGGAAAAGTACAATAATAAAATCTTTTAAATCTCAATATTCTAATTTTGAAATTTTAAATATTTCACTTGCTTCATTTAATGAAACTAATGATTATACTACATTTAAAGATCAGATTCAACTAAATATTTTACAACAAATTATATATAGTCAAAAGGCGGAAAAACTACCTGAATCAAGAATAAGTAGAATAAGTGAATTAAATGTTTTGGATTTTAAAAATTGGATTAAAGTTAGTGCATTTTTATCACTTGCAATATCAACATATTTATTATTAAATTTTTACAGTTACCAATTGAATCCTAATAATTGGAAGCTAGCTGATAATTTTAATTTGAGTTGTTTTGTTTTAATTATTATTTCTATTGCATCTATGGCTATAATAGGTCAAATTTTCATTGAGCTATTAAAAAATTTAAGAATAAATAAAATTAGTCTTAAAGATGCTGAGTTTGGAAATAAAAGTGAAAATAAGGATTTACTAAATAAACATATTGATGAAATTTTATATTTTTTCGAGAAGATCTCAATTAATATTGTTGTTATAGAAGATTTAGATAGATTTAATACTACAGAAATATATAGAACATTAAGAGAGGTTAATTTTATTATTAACACCTATCTGTTCAATATTAATCCCAATGATCCTCGTAAAATTACATTCTTATACGCTATTAAAGATGATTTGTTTCTAGATGAATTAGATAGAACCAAATTTTTTGATTTAATTATTCCTGCCATACCATTTGTTAATTATAGTAATTCAAAAAATGTTTTAAATGAGAAATTAGATAAAATTTTTATAGACGATAAAGTTTTTAGTAAGCCTACGAAAGAATTTATAAATACAGTTTCATCTTTTATAACTGATAATAGAACTCTTGTAAATATTATTAATGAATTTATAATTTATAAAGAACAACAAAAGCTAGAAAATGAAGAGTTAAATCCAGAAAAGTTATTAGCTCTAATAATTTACAAAAATTTAAGGCCGAAAGATTTTTCTAGATTACATATAAGCAAAAGTAATATTGACTTAATGTTTTTTAATAAAGAAGAATTAATTAAAGGCTCTATTACAAGTCTGAATGATAAAATAGATTTAATTCAAGATGACATAAAAAAGATAAAAAGTGATAATATTAAGAAAATAAGCGATTTGAATACAATTTATTTGTACCATATAAAAGAGCATATTAATGAATTAAATTGTAAAGGATTGATATATAATTCGGAACGTAAAACTTTTAAAATTCTCATTAATAATGGTTTTGATCTAAATCTATTCTATAATAATGAAATAAGATATTTTAATAATACTTCCGATTATGCGGTTGGTGTAAAACTTAGTGATATTGATGGTATTACTGGCTATTCATATTCTGAGAAGTATGATTTGATTGTAAATCTAGATAAAAGAATTCTAGAAAAGGAAGATGAAATCAAAGAAAATCGCGATAAACAAAACGATTTAAATAATTGGACATTAAAGGAAATTCTTGAAAATAAAAATCTATCAAAAAAAGATTTACAAAAAGAAATTCATGTTTTTTATGAGGAAAGTGAAATACAAGAAAAAGATCGAATATATTATGATCAGCTATTGATCTTTTTATTGTTAAACGGGTATATTGATGAACATTATAAAGAATATATTTCTATCTTTCAAAAAGGAGGAATAAATGAAGCTGATCAAGAATTTAAAATTAATATTATTTCTAGAATAAGTGAGCCTAAGCCATATAATTATGAATTAACTAACATTGATGATATTATCGATGAACTCCCAATTAATTATTTTAAAAATGACCGGATTTTAAATGTTGATTTAATAAATCATATAACAGTTTTTAAATTTAATTATAAGGACAAATTCCAAGCTTTATTAGATACAATTGCAAATTGGAGTAGTAGAAGAACTAAACTTTTTTTAAGTTCTTATATATACGATGGCAGCCAAAGTAAACCATTTATTATTGAGTTAGCTAAAAGCTGGGATAAATTTTGGAATACTATAGAAAAAGACCCTAATTTTATTGAACAAGATAAAAAGAATATACTCTATATATTATTAAGTGTTGCTGATGATGCCACTCTTTTATATGTCAATAAAAATAAAGAATTAAGCTCATACATAGCTAATGATGTTAGTATGTTGTATGACTTTAATGAACAAAATTCTCTGGATAGAATTCAAGATATTTTATCCGAGAAAGTTCTAGATGTTAAGTTTAAAGCAATATTACCTTTCAATGATAAATTAAATAAGGTGTTTGATATTATTTATCAAAAAAATAGATACGAAATCACATATAACAATCTAGCAACAATTACAGAATACAAGTTGGGTATTAAATTCAATTTAGAAACTTTTAATAAATCAAATTTAACTTATATCTACGAAAGTAAGCTTACAGATATTATTAACTATTTAGAATTTGAGAATTATAATTCTTATATTAAAAATCTTTATTTAAAATTAGAAAATGATCAAAATGAAGAATCTATTTATGTTTTAAAAGTTCTTAACGATGAAAAATTACAAATTGATAATGCTGAAATATTTATTAAAAAACAAATAAATAAAGTACCAAATATTGATGACCTTGAAATTTTGGATATATATGATTTGGTAATGAAGAATAATAAAGTTGTAGCAGATTGGGAGAATGTTTATCAGTACTATAAGCAAACTGATGAGCTCTTTAATGAAATATTAACTAATTTTTTAAATGAAACGGATAATTATTTACAATTAGAGAAAGAAACAAAAATTAAAATTAGTAGTGAAAAAGTCATTCAAGATGAATTTGTTTTAAAACTACTTAGTAACGACAAATTAACAATTGACTCATATACTGTTCTTGCAAAATGCTTTTTTCAAGATTTTAATTTTGACGAAGATTTTGATTATAATTTAATAAATAAAAATAAGGTTGAAAAACTTATTGAATTTAATTTTATTCTTCTTAATGAATCCAATTTTGAAGCACTTAAAGCAATACATCCAGGATTACAAATAGATCTCTTAATCAAAGATTGGAATAATTATTTAAGCTTTACAAAAAATCACGAACTCGAAATAGAAGATATTGTTTTACTTTTAAAAGATGATTTTTTAAAAGAAGAATCAAAAGTGTATATAGTTAATAATCAGATAAATGAAGGAGATTTAATTAATAAGGAACTAGCGTTTGAGGTCTCTAGTTTTTTATTGAAGATTGAAGATACTGCTAAGAATATCAGTTCGACTTTGTCTTTTGGTAAACTTGAAGCAATTATGAAGCATAAATTTGATGATAATATTAAAGTTAGATTAATAAATAAAATGGCAAATAAATTGACTAAAATTGATATTATAAAATTAATAAAATCATTGCAAAAACCATATAATGATATTCATTTTAAATCTCAAATAATGTTAGAAGATAATGAAGTTAATTGGGAATTTATTAAAGTTTTGCAAGATAAAAAGATTGCGGGTGAAGCTAAATCAAATAAAAAAAATAAAATCCGAGTTTGGTTAAATAATTTTGTTAAGTGAATACTCTAAACTACTTAATAATAATGTAAAGAATAAAACAAAAGACAAAACAATTTAAAAAGAAACGGTATTTTAAAAGTTTTAAAAACAAAAAAAATGCGCAATTCCCATTGCGCATTTTATATATAATAAAAAAAATCCTATTTCAATTTCATCAACTTCTCTAAATACTCAACCTTTTCTTTTTCAGACTGAACCAAACGTTCATAAAGCTCCACAACCTTATCAAGAGGATTAAAAGTACAAGCATTGTGATTAGTGTTTCCATTTCCCTGACCATTATTAGCACTATTATCGTAAAAATTATTAAAGAAATTAAAAACAGATTCTTCCGAAAAGTTTTCAATAGCTTCAACCGTAACACCAAGTGCTTTTGCAATTTCTACAAGTTTTTTAGAATCAACTTCTTCGCTTCCTTCAATTCCGGAAATAGCTTGCTGGTTTGAACCAATTGCCTGGGCAAGTGCTTCTTGTTTCATACCTCGAAGTTCTCTTATTCGGCTAATATTTCTGCCAATATGTTTTGGTTTTGTTGCTGTGCTCATAATTCAAAGGTATTTAAAATTTTTATAAAAAACAGTGATCCGTAAAAAACACGGTTGATTCGGTAAAGTACGGTTTTAGTTTTTTTTGCGAAATGTAAATATACGCTTTTTCTTACTTAATTAAAGTATGTTTTTTCGCTTTAGTTAAATTTTATAAAGCATAAACAGCAGATAAAACCTTAATCAAAATTAGCGAGAAATAACATTCTCAACAGTTTTTAGTTCGCTTGCATCAGCTTCTTTAGTCTTTACAAACTTCAAATAAATCAAATATTCAACAAACGGAATAATCAGGAAAAGCGCGAAAAACAATAATTCGTGTTGCATGATTCCTTTATAGATATAATCTAAAAAAGTTTGCAGTTTATGGCTCATTTCTAACTGAATAGAGTCTTCAATTCTTTTAGGTTCGATCTTGTCGAGTTTCTGCAAAAGCAATTTAAATTCCGCATACTTTATTTTTTTGAAAGAAGCAAGATCAGCTTTATCATCAACAACTTTCATAAAGCCGTAAATAATAGCGCTGTAAACTTCAGGTTCGTATTTTTTGAGCAAATAAGCACTCGACGAATTTTTAAAATTATCAACAGAACTCATTCCGGTATTCTTATTTTTAATGTACAAAGCAATTGCTTCGGTCGTCGATTTGCTTACATTTTCAGATGAATTGGATAATTGCTGAAGCGTCGCCAAAAATGCTTTTTTATCTTTTTCTGAGGCAAATGTATTTCCAATTGTTTTCGTATAAATACTTGCCGTCAAACTTTTATTTTCTTTGGATAAAATAGAATGTGTGCCATAAAATAAACCCAGCATTCCGAAGAAATACAAACAGATTATTACGATATACGGAATCCAGAGTTTGGCAATCCAGTTGTAGTATTTTTTATCTCTCGTAAAAAAGTTTTTTCTATACAAGTACACATTTAGAACAATGCTGATAATGAGTCCCAAAACAACAAATAAAATAGTCCAGAATATAAACCAACCCATGTTTGGTAATAATATATGTTTTGAAAATTCCCAAACTTCCGACCAATTAATGGAATCAATATATTCTTTCATAATGTGTTTTTGAAGTGATAAAAATATTAAAAAAAGTATTGCTTTTACATTTTAAAAGAAAATGAAAGACAAGAATTGTAGAATTTTATATCAATTAGACTCAATATTTGTTAAAAACAATTACTTTTGCCCACGAAATGAAAATGAAATATATACATATCAATCTGTCAAAAAGACAAAATAGCGACCGTTTAGCAGGATTTGTTCCGGCTAAAGGTATCGGATGCGATATGTATTTTATAGAAGAGAAATGTAATTTGTAGTTTCAAACTCAACATACAATATATAAAAGCGTCCTAATCGGGGCGCTTTTTTTGTTTTAAGAAGTAAAAAAACACTTCAAATTCGATCAGAATAACCAAAAAATAACCCTTAACTAAAAATAATTAAAAAAATAATTGACCAAATGTTTAATGATTAGACTAAATAGCGAAATATAATCTTGAAAAGTAATCTGATGAGAGACAGTCATTTGATTAAAAAAGAGATCTGCACTAGTATGCGGACAGGGATTTTTATGGTTTTTATTTAAATATAACTAATTGATAATCAGTAAAATAATTTTAAAAATGATTTGGATAATTAATTTTTTCGACATTATCTTTGCCGAAGAAAATTTCAAAAGAGAATTTTAAAAAACGAGAATGATTTCAAAATATAATACAACATATAAAATGGCTTTTAATAATAACACACATAACAAACAACTGCTAAACCCGAGCTCAGATCTTGGATGTTTAACAATACAGGTGCATGAATACAGGCAATAGGATAATTATATCGTATTAAATCTCATGAAGCACCTTTAACCGGGTGCTTTTTTTGTGCCCAAAAATAAATGATTTCGTAGCTCAATTGGCAGAGCGCTTGACTGTTAATCAATAGGTTGAAGGTTCGATTCCTTCCGAAATCGCTCGTTCTCTAGAAAGAACTGGCTCATTGGGGTTACTGGCTAACCTTCCCGACTGTCTCTCGGGAGAAACGGGTTCAACTCCCGTATGAGCCGCTTGTTTAAGGTGCTGAGTTGCTGAGGGACTAAGGCTCTGAGGGAAGGTGCAAAGGTTAAAAAGGTAAAAATAAGCCTCTTAGTAACTCGGAACCTTAGAACCTATAAAAAAAAATCTGGGAAGATAACGGTGGTTGTTTACCCGCCTTGGACGCGGGAGGTCGCAGGTTCGAATCCTGCTTCCCAGACAAAATACAGAAATGGCGGAATGGTATACGCGGCTGACTTAGAATCAGTATTTTGAGAGTTCGTCCCGATAGCTATCGGGACTCTTCCTGAACAAAAAATAATGTTTTTATTTCTACGCAAAATAGTTGCGCAGTAAAATTTGAATATTTGCTCAGGAAATAAAACAAGTTCTTTTATAAACTGAAATTCATCAAAGGAAACTTTGATTTACAATATCAAACAAGTCCTGTTGCGTGTTTCTGTATAGCACCATTGTAGGGAACTTTTCGCGAAAGCGTATTATGTTTTTCTATGCAACTTGATTTGGAGGTTTTTGGTTGTTTTCCAAAAAACGACTTCCTCTATGGGTCATGGGTTCGATTCCCATTCGCAGCAATGCGATAGCTCAGTTCGGTTAGAGCAATAGAAATTTGCAGGTTCGAATCCTGCATCGATTTTAATCGATTGGATGAATGGTAAATCGCCAACAGACTATAAATCTGTTTGAACAGAGCGCATCACTCTTAAAAAGATGCCCATTGAAAAAACTGATTTGTCTTTGTCAGTGAAACCAGGATTTTAGAATCCAAAATTTCACACTCATGATAAAACCAGTGCAAACATAAATGTATTTTGAAACGCTCATTTTCTTTTCGGTTTGATTGTTTAAGTGATTTTTTTAGAATTTAGAATCGCTTTCACAAAACAGAATCGCAAAACAATTTGAGCAGACAAACTACAACTGTTCGTCCGTTTTTCTCAGAGGAGAGAGGCAAAGAGGTTTTTTTATTATAGATTTTAGATGCAAGAATATAGAAGCAAGAGTATAGACTGGAGAGTATAGACTGGAGAGAATTGACTTAGAGAAAAGATAAAAAACATAGTTTTTCAACGGCTTCATAACTTGAAACTTGAAACAAAGAAAACTAAAAAAACAAAAGAAAACATGATTAAGAGAATTAAAATCGAAGCGTACCAAGTAGGTTTGGTATTCGAAAACAGAAAATTAGTTAACGTATTAGAAGAAGGTTTACACTGGATTTTTGGAAACAAAAATGTAATGATTTACGATATGAATGCAGCATTTCAGGCGCCATATGAGTTGAATATTTTGTTGGAAAACGAAGTATTGGCTTCTATTCTGGAAGTTGTTGAGGTTGCCGATAATGAAATTGTTTTGCAGTTTGTAAACGGTAATTTTAAAGAAGTTTTAACTGCAGGAAGATATGCTTTTTGGAGAGGAGTTGTAAAAAATGAATTTGTAAAAGCAGATCTTTCTAAAATTGATATCACCGAAAAGATTTCGGTAAATCTATTGGAAAATGCAAGAATGAGACTTTTTACAAGAAAATTTATGGTGTCAAGCAACGACAAAGCTTTGTTGTTTGTAAACGGAACTTTTGTAAAAGAATTAAAAGCCGGAACTCATTATTTTTGGAACAATTCGATTACAATCGAAGTTAAAACGGTTGATGCCAGACAACAACAAGTAGAAATTTCAGGTCAGGAATTGTTGACCAAAGATAAAGCCGGATTGAGGATCAACTTTTTTGTAAGATACCAGGTTGTTGATATTATGAAAGCGGTGGTGGATAACAAAGACTTTGAAAAACAATTGTATGTTGCCATGCAACTGGCTTTAAGAGCTTTTGTAGGCGGATTGACTTTAGACGAATTGCTGGCTAAAAAAGACGCTATTGCCGAAGCTGTTTTGGCAGAAGTAACAACTAAGATCAACGAGTTAGGTTTAGTGATTTCTGATGCCGGAATTCGTGACGTGATCTTGCCTGGAGATATGAAAGAAATCATGAATCAGGTTTTGGTTGCCGAGAAAAAAGCGCAGGCCAACAGCATTATGAGAAGAGAAGAAACCGCTGCAACAAGAAGTTTGCTAAACACAGCAAAGCTGATGGAAGAAAACGAAATGTTGTGGAAATTGAAAGAAATGGAATACGTGGAGAAAATCGCTGACAAAATTGGAGAAATCACAATTTCAGGCGGTGGAAACGTCATTACACAATTGAAGGAAATCTTCGTGAAGTAATTAAAAAAAAACGGCTGTCAATTGACAGCCGTTTTCCGTTGGTTTGTATTATTTTGATTTATTTAATTTTGACCATATATTTTAGCGTAAAGATCTTTGTAAATTTCTTTAACGATCTTACGTTTCAATTTTAAAGTAGGAGTCAATTGTCCGCCATCGATAGACCAAACATCCGGAGTAAGTTCAAAACGTTTGATTTGTTCCCAGTGTCCAAATTTTTTGTTGATTTCCTCAATTTCAGTATCAATACGTTTAATGACTTCAGGATTTTCAGCAATTTCTTTGTTAGAACTTCCCAAAGTAATTTTATGAAGTTTTGCCCATTCTTTTACAAAATCAAAATTTGGCTGAATAAAAGCGGCCGGCATTTTTTCGCCCTCACCAATTACCATAATCTGCTCAATAAAACGAGATTGTTTCATGGCGTTTTCAATAAGCTGAGGTGCAATATATTTTCCGCCCGAAGTCTTGAACATTTCTTTCTTACGGTCGGTAATTTTAAGGAAACCTTCGCTGTCAATTTCACCAATATCTCCCGTGTGGAAATAACCGTCCTGTAAAGCTTCTGCAGTTTTTTCAGGATCTTTATAATAACCCAACATTACGTTTGGTCCTTTACAAAGAATTTCGCCATCCTGAGCAATTTTTACTTCAACATTGCGGATAACTTTTCCAACAGTTCCTATTTTGAAACCTTTATTTCTCTGATCGTTTACGGCAATTACCGGCGATGTTTCAGATAATCCGTAACCTTCCATAACCGGAATTTCTGCAGCAGCAAAAACCCTTGTTAAACGTGGCTGTAAAGCAGCACTTCCGGAAACCATTAAATCTAATTTTCCACCCAAACCTTCTTTCCATTTACTGAAAATAAGTTTGCGGGCAATTTTCAGCTGAAATTCATACCAGAAACCATTGGCTCCGTAAGGCTCATATTTCAATCCTAAATCGATAGCCCAGAAAAATAGTTTTTTCTTAATGCCGGTTAATTCGCCGCCTTTTGCATAAATTTTATCATACACTTTTTCAAGAAGCCTTGGTACCGCTGTAATTACAGTTGGCTGCACTTCTTTTAAGTTATCACTAATTTTATCAATAGATTCTCCAAAATAAACCGAAACACCATAATATTGATAGATGTACAAAATCATTCTTTCAAAAATATGGCAAATAGGCAAGAAGCTCAAAGCGGTACTTTTTCCTGCATCAAACGGAATTCTTGGTGCGCTGTCCAAAACATTCGAAACGATGTTTTTGTGAGACAGCATAACTCCTTTTGGTTTTCCGGTAGTTCCGGATGTGTAGATTATTGTCGCTAAATCATCTTCTTTGATAGCGTCTTTTTTAGCTTCAATTTCAGCCTGATTGCTTTCGTCCTGGCCTAAAGTCAATAATTCTGTCCAGTGTTTGCAGCCTGCGATTTCATCAAAAGAATAGACTTCTTTTAAAGTGGGTACATTCGCTTTTATAGCGTTTACTTTTTGCAATACTTCGCTATCCGAAACAAAACAGTAAATACTGCCGCTGTGGTTTAATATATATTCGTAATCTTCTTCGGCAATTGTTGGATAAATAGGAACGTTTTGCGCCCCGGTTTGCAGAATACCAATATCCATGATATTCCACTCTGTACGATTATTAGAAGTAATTAAAGCAATTTTGTCATCTTTCTGAACGCCCATACGCAGTAATGCTCTTGAAACGGCATTAGCTTTTGCAATATATTCCTGGCTGGATGTTTTTTCCCAAACTCCGTTTTTTTTCGTTGCCAAAGCAACCGGAAGATTGTAAGTTTCTTGTTGATAATAAGGAAAATCAAAAAGGCGTGTGATTGAAACCATGTTTAATATATTGAATTTTACTGCAAATTAAATAAAAATAAGGTACAATTTTTATTTTTATGAAATTTTATGGGAAAAATTATAGGTACTATTGAAAATCAACGAAAACGTTTTCTTTTTTGTAGTAAAATTTAGAAAAAAGCAAGAAATGTTTATTTTGATTCACTATTATTGCACGTTGTAATCTTCGTATTCCTTAACTCTTTCTCCCATCAGGAACATTCTTTTCTTGGCAAAATGGATGGAAAGCTGTGTGTAATTCCATTCTTCGCTATCGGTAACTCTGTACCAAAAAGTATACGAAGCGCTGTTAAAACCTTCTTTAAAGATCGGCACACCTTCTTCGGTACATTCAATTCCCCAGTTGATTTTGCTTTTGCTTAAATCATCATTCTGGATAACGCCCGATCCATCAGGGTTTAATACCGTACTTGGCGCCTTTTGACCTATTGGCAAATACGTTCCCTGAATAGGATAATTAAGCGTCGTAGTAATGTAACGCTCTTTATTTTTATAATTAATTATATCAATCTGATTTTGTGAATGTGATTGGGTTGCAATAAAAAATAAGGCAAAAAGAAACACTTTAAAAATTTTCATTGTATGTAGGTTTTAATGTTTTTGGGTTGCGTAAAAAAGTTTTGTGGCAGGAACTTTTTGGCGAATATAGTTCAAATTTCAATAGAAAAATAAATCGGAAATAAATATGGGAAACTTTTTTTAACTTTTTATTTTCTGAATAGTTTTATTGAATAACTATCTGATTTACTTATCATTTTTGCCAATTATGCAGATTATAAGTTCTCAAAGGCGGTTTTCCTGAGATGAAATAAAAAAAGGGTGTTTTTCCCCTTTAAGAAACAGGCAATTCCCTTATAGGTTTTTTAATTCATACCCTACTTTTACCAAATCAAAAATTGTAGGCGCAAAAGCAAATGAGCAGGATTAAAACTGCTTTTATATGGTAATGGATTTGTGTGGAACCAAATGCTCATATTAATATAAATTGCTTTAAAAAAAATCGCATGCAGATGCAGAACCCGGCCGAAGTTGCGGGAGATATATTGTTTAGCAATGCCATCGTGGAGAATCAATTTTTTGGGGAAATGCGATCGCTTCAGGGTTGTTTGCTTTAAGTGTGTCAAGTGCAAGAGTCACTTCGTAAAGGTTTAAAAAAAAAATGCCTCAGCTAATAGGGATAGTGCTGAGGCATTTTTGTTTTTTGTTTGCCGCGAATTTCACGAATTTTCACGAATTTATTATTTGTTGCTTTAAAAAATAGCCACAGATTAAAGGATTAAAATGATTTTAAAAGTTACTCATTTGCTTGCCGCCAGCAGACAATTAAAAAATTAATTCGTGAAGATTCGTGTAATTAGTGGCAAAAAAAACGCCCGATAAATTCGGGCGTTTTAATAATAAAATATATTTTTTAGTTTTTCTCAATCCATTTTCTGGCGTTGATAAAAGCTTCGTGCCAAGGCGTAAACTCGTCATTTCTGTCTTTTGGATAATGCGCCCAGTTCCATTGAAAAGTAGAACGCTCAATATGAGGCATTGTCACCAAATGTCTTCCTGTTTTGTCACACATCATGGCTACATCGTAATGAGAACCATTTGGATTTGCAGGATATCCTTCATAAGCATATTTAGACACAATGTTGTAGTTTTCTTCGCCCATTGGTAAATTGAATTTTCCTTCACCGTGAGAAACCCAAACTCCCAAAGTAGTTCCGGCCAAAGTCGATAACATAACCGAATTATTTTCCTGAACTTTTACAGAAGTAAAAATACTTTCGTGTTTCTGGCTGTCGTTATGAAGCATTTTTCCGTGAACTTCATGCTCCGGATTAATCACTTCCAATTCCATAAACAACTGGCATCCGTTACAGATTCCAACAGATAAAGTATCTTCTCTTTTGAAGAAATTATCCAAAGCTGTTTTTGCTTTTTCATTGTATAAGAAAGCGCCGGCCCAACCTTTTGCAGAACCTAAAACATCTGAGTTAGAGAATCCTCCAACAGCTCCGATAAACTGAATATCTTCAAGCGTTTCACGACCTGAAATTAAATCGGTCATGTGAACATCTTTTACGTCAAAACCGGCTAAGTACATCGCATTTGCCATTTCACGCTCAGAATTACTTCCTTTTTCACGAATAATTGCTGCTTTTGGCCTTGGTTTCGAAGCATCAATTACAGGTGCTTTTCCGGTAAAGTGAGCTGGGAAAGTATACTCTAAAACCTGATTTTTATAATTTTCAAAACGTGCTTTCGCAGTTCCGTTTTTAGATTGTTTTTGATCTAATAAATAAGAAGTTTCAAACCAAACATCTCTGTACTTCGCAATATCCAAATTGTAAATTCCAAATTCCAAACTTGGTTTGCTTTGTACTGAACCAATTTTGAAGAATTCGATATTATTAGCTTTTAATTTAGCTTCAACCGCTGCATCAGATTTTGCCTGAAATACAATTCCGATGTTTTCTGCAAAAAGAATTTTCAATAAATCTTTTTCCGCGAAAGCACTGAAATCAATTTTAGCACCCAAGTTTACATCTGCAAAACACAATTCTAAAAGAGTCGTAATTAAACCACCGCTTCCGATATCGTGACCGGCTAAAATTTGGTTTTCACCGATTAATTCCTGAATCGTATTAAAAGCATTTTTGAAGAAAGAAGCATCTTTTATAGTAGAAGTTTCGTTTCCGATTGTGTTTCTGATTTGTGCAAAAGACGAACCTCCTAATTTGAAATCATCCTGAGACAAATTGATATAATAAATAGAATCTCCGTTTTTCTGTAAAACCGGTTCTACTACTTTTCTAATATCTGTACAGTTTCCTCCAGCCGAAATAATTACCGTTCCCGGCGCGATTACTTCATCATTTGGATATTTTTGTTTCATCGAAAGTGAATCTTTTCCTGTCGGAATATTGATTCCCAATTCGATTGCAAATTCTGAACAACCTTCAACAGCAGCGTACAAACGAGCGTCTTCACCTTCGTTTTTACAAGCCCACATCCAGTTTGCAGAAAGTGAAATTCCTTTTAAACCATCTTTAATTGGCGCCCAGATAATGTTTGATAACGATTCGCCAATAGCATTTCTAGAACCCGCAACCGGATCAATCAACGCCGCAATAGGAGCGTGGCCAATAGAAGTTGCGATTCCTTCTTTACCTAAATAATCCAAAGCCATAACCCCAACATTATTCAATGGTAATTGTAACGGACCTGCATTTTGTTGTTTCGCAACTTTTCCGCCCACACAACGGTCCACTTTATTAGTTAACCAGTCTTTTGAAGCAACTGCTTCTAAGCGTAAAACATCTTGTAAATATTTTTCGAAATCTGCTTTGTCATAAGTTACAGCATCATATTTTCTATCGATCGTTTTATCGGTCATAACCGTTTTAGGAGAACTTCCAAAGAAATCTTCTAAAGCATAATCCATCGGTTTTGAACCATTTGATTTTGATTCGAATGTAAAACGGTGATCTCCCGTTACATCTCCAACCTGATACATTGGCGAACGCTCTCTGTCGGCAATTCTTTGTAAAGTATCAATATCTTTTTGACCAATAACCAATCCCATTCTTTCTTGAGATTCGTTACCAATAATTTCTTTTGCAGAAAGTGTTGGATCTCCAACAGGCAATTTATCCAAATCGATTAATCCACCCGTTTCTTCCACCAATTCAGAAAGACAGTTTAAGTGTCCTCCAGCACCGTGATCGTGAATAGAAACAATTGGGTTGTGATCGCTTTCTACCAAACCTCGAATGGCATTGGCAGCACGTTTTTGCATTTCAGGATTAGAACGCTGAATCGCATTTAACTCAATTCCTGAACCAAAAGCGCCAGTATCTGCTGATGAAACCGCAGCTCCACCCATCCCGATTCTATAATTTTCTCCACCTAAGATTACGATTTTATCGCCTTCTTGTGGTTTCTTTTTTATCGATTGATCTAATTTTCCGTAACCAATTCCACCCGCTTGCATGATTACTTTATCGTAACCAATTTTACGGTCGTTTTCTGAATGTTCAAAAGTTAAAACCGAACCTGTAATAAGCGGTTGCCCAAATTTATTTCCAAAATCAGAAGCTCCATTTGAAGCTTTGATCAAAATATCCATTGGTGTTTGGTACAGCCATTTTCTTTCTTCAACAGCATTTTCCCATTTTCTGTCATCATTCAAACGAGAATAAGAAGTCATGTAAACTGCAGTTCCTGCTAATGGCAACGAACCTTGTCCTCCCGCTAAACGGTCACGAATTTCTCCTCCAGATCCTGTTGCAGCGCCGTTAAAAGGCTCAACCGTTGTTGGGAAATTGTGTGTTTCTGCTTTTAATGAAATAACCGAATCAAATTCTTTTACTTCATAAAAATCAGGTTTGTCAGCTGTTTTTGGTGCAAACTGCTGCACTTTTGGTCCTTTTACAAAAGCAACGTTGTCTTTGTAAGCAGAAACTATATCGTTAGGATTTTCCTGTGATGTTTTTTTGATTAATTTGAAAAGAGACGTTTCTTTTTCTTCACCATCGATTACAAAAGTTCCGTTGAAAATCTTGTGACGACAGTGTTCTGAATTTGCTTGCGAGAAAGCAAAAATCTCAGAATCTGTTAACTTTCGTCCCAGTTTTACGGCAAGATTATCTAAATAATCAACTTCTTCCTGGCTTAAAGCCAAACCTTCAACTTTGTTATAAGTGGCAATATCATCGATTTCCAGAATTGGTTCCGGCTGAATGTTAATCGTGAAAATTTCCTGATCCAATTGATTGAATTTCTGAAAAAGCATTGGATCAAAATCATTGAAATCTTCCGTTGCAGGAAAAAATTCTTCAATTCTGATAATGCCCGGAATACCCATATTTTGGGTGATTTCTACAGCGTTTGTACTCCAAGGCGTGATCATTGTGGCGCGGGGACCAACAAAAAAATCCGACAGCGCGGATTTTTCGATCTTATTAGAGTTGGCAAAAAGCCAGTTTAGTTTTGAAATGTCTTGAGCTGAAATTTCGTTTTGCGTTTGTACGGCAAAAACAGTTTTGCTTTGGTTTTCAAAGAAATGGATCATTGTTTTGTGTAGTTTGTTGTATTGAGGTGCAAATTTAGTGTAAATAAATAGTAAGCGCAAATTTGGAAACCAACTCTTTTGAACTTTTTGCCACAAAGGCACGAAGGCGCAAATTTTTTTTTGTTTCACGCAGATTTGGAAGATTGAGCAGATTTATTTTTGATTGTTAAATCTGCGTAAATCTATATAATTAGTTTTTATCTGCCTTATCTGCAAAATCTGCGTGAAAAACTAAATTTTAATTCTGCACAGTAATGCGTGTTAATTGTATGCAATTTTTTTTGCAAATAATTGTTTTTAATCGAAAGTTTTATTGAATAGCGTCCAGCTTTAGCTGGATGAAAAAATATCAAATGAAAGGGCTTTAGCCAAACTAATATAGTTCGGCTAAAGCCTTTTAATTTTATTCTTAAATCTCCAGCTAAAGCTGGAGGCAATTCAAGAAATCTCTTAATCTTTGGCCTTGGCTAAAAAAGCTTTGCATTTAAAGTTAGTACTAAACTTAAATTATCTTATATAACTTATATGGTAAAACAAAAAAAGCGACAAAATTTGCCGCTTTTCAATAAAGTAAGATGTAATTTAATTAATTGATAATTATCTTTTTAACTATTGTTTTTGAATCTGTAATAATCTGAACAATATAAATTCCTTTTGCCAAATGACTTACGGCAATTGCAGGATCAGTAGTATTTTGTTTTTCGAAAACTTTTTGACCGGCAAATGAAATAATTTCGATTGAATATGTAGTTTCTAAATTATCAAAACCAACATAGAAGTTTCCATCAGAAGGGTTTGGATAAATGATGATTTCATCAGAATCTGCAATTTCTTCTTCGATTGGTCTTGCAATTTTGCTTGCGAGATTATTACAAGTATCCGTCGTGTACGAATCCCATTGAGAGCTTAAATTAAAAGTTGTTGATGGAGCCGTTACAGTCGATTTTCTTCTTAAAGTAACATCAACCGCAAAATTCGCAGTTCCGCCATTAAAAGTTCCGATGATGTCAATCAAAACACCATTCTTGAATAAACCTACAGCATCATTTCCGTTAAACATCAGCTCAGTTCCTGAAGTTGAAATATTGGCTGCGCTTGTAGAATAACAAGTTGAAGAAATGGAACTGTTTACAATTACAAACTTACTTCCCGTAGTTAAAGTTCCGCTCAGGGCTAAACCTGTGCTCCAGGAACCGGCACCATTGGTTTGTTTTTTAATTGTGTAAGCCGATAAACTCACAGAACTTCCGGTATTATTGGCAATTTCAAGCGCCTTATTATTTCCTGAGCCTTCAATATATTCAGAGAAAAGCAGGTCTGTTGCAGTTCCACCAGTTCCGCTGCTGTTTGTCGTCACGGCAATTGTGCTGCTTGATGCAGAAGTATTTCCGGCAGCATCTTTAGCTTTTACATAAATTGAATAACTGGTAGAAGCTGTTAAACCGGTAATCGTTGCAGATGTTCCCGAAACCGTTGTTTTTAAAACGCTATTCGCATAAACATCATAAGCGGTAACGGCAACATTATCTGTAGAAGCATTCCAGGCAACAGTAATCGAAGTGGAAGTTTTTGTTGTTGAAGCCAAACTTGTCGGCGCAGTTGGTGCCTGAGTATCTCCAGACGGCGCAGTGCCACCCCAAATTTGATTCACATATTCCGGATGATCGATATAGGGATTTCTATTGTTTTGACGTCCATAAACGGCATTGTTTCTGGCGATTTCTCTCGCACTTACAGGATCTTGCGCATGCCATGCTAAAAGAACATTTAAAAAAGCTGTTGTAAAAACTTTGTTGCTGGAACCGTCAAACATAGCGTATGAATATCCAGCAACCGTATTTTCATAGCGCGTTGCAAAATAAAAATACATTCTGGCAATATCACCTTTAAAAGCATTTACGGGCTCAAAAACAGTTCCTGAATATCCGGATACAGAACTTGATCCCAATTTGCTGCCGTTTTGAGAAGTATAAGTTGTAGAACTTACCGTTCCGTGTGGATAATTAGAACGCATTCCGTTTACTTTTCCGTCTGTTGGTGTAATAAAATGAGCATCGGCAACCATTGGCGACTGCTCATTAAATACTGATTGCGGAATGATGTGCTCTCTGTTGTAGCAATCGCCTTCTACAGAGTAATTTCCACAACGTTGTGTCGTTCCGGTTGTATAATTATAAGGATCTGTTCCCGATGGATTTTCAGAATACATGTCAAGAACAGTTCCGTCGTTTTCGTAGAAATTATCAACATCCGAAGTTTGATACGTCGTATACAAACCTGCATACCCATTATCTGTATGACCTTTGATGATGTTGTATAATTGTGTTTTTAAAGTATAACCTGTTCCGGTTGCGGTGTTGTAATAACCACTTGGAATCTGGCCAAAACTGACCGCAAAACATAGCAATAATAAGAATGAGTAGCTTTTTTTCATAAAATAATAGTTTAAGGTTTGGTTGAAATTGTTTAAAATCAAGTCTTCAATAAATTGATTATTAGAAACTTAATTTATAATTGTACCAAATCTACTACTTTTATGAATACGTTGCGTTAAGTGATGTTTAAATTTAGATATATTTTCTTACGGGTTGATTTTTGAACCATATAAGTGATGTAAGTTCATTTAAAATAATCTCGCAAAGTCGCTAAGACGCAAAGTTTTTCTCCAATCTTGTCATTTCGACGAAGGAGAAATCTTCGCGAGAAGCTCGATAAAGATTGGGTCTATTTTTTTTGAAAATAAAAAAATGCCAAGTTGAGGATTTTATTTTATTGTGGTTATCCTTTGAATAGCTTTTCTGTATTCTTTTTCAGATTTGGCACTTCCATCGTCAATTATTTCAATGTTATAATCAACTACTTTGTTATTTTTTATTTTATAAAATGCAGCCCAGTTTTTCCCCGAAACTACATGGCTTTCAATAATCTTATATTTTAAATTGTAACTTGGATTTTTTATTTCTTCAAAACCAATTACTCTTTTAAAATTATTTGCTTTAGAGTTGTATAAATATAAATTATAAGTCCAATTACTTCTTACATCAGAAATATTTTGAATCAAAACATCTTTTATTCCGTCATTATTAAAATCTTTAAACTCAATTTGTTGAACGAGGCTAAAAATAGAATCTTTGATTAAGACAGAATTTTTATTATTAAGCTTTTGATTAATGATTAAAATTGAATTTTTCTCACCATCGTAACCTTCTTTTTCAGTTTCGAAGTTTATAAGTTTTATTGTAATTCCTTTGTTTTTATATATAGAATCACATTTAATCATTTTTGTATTCTGAGCAAATACATTAATAAAAAATAAATGACAAATGATTAATGCAAATGTTACTTTCATCGATCTTAGATTATTTCGGAAAATCTTTACTCTGATAAGCACCCAAATCCGGTGGAGAAGTTCTCGTAACTCCAATAATATCTAACGGAATTATATATATCGGATTTCCTTTCGCGAAAGCGGCAGAAGTATTGTCAATGTTGAATTTATTCTCATTAACATTATAAAACTTAGGATTTTCATTTAGAATAATGTTATTATAATGCTCGGTATCTGTTTTAAACTGATAATCCGGATTTGATGATGAACTGCTGAATTTTAGTAAACAATTGTTTAATTGATATACAAAAGCTGCAGCTGTATTTTTGCTCAAATTGAATTCGTTGGTATTCGAACCATAAATAATACAGTTGTTGAAAGTTGCCTGAGTTAACGGATTCGTTTCCGGAGTTTTACCTGCCAGAGAATTACTTAAGTTAACCGCAAAGTGCGAACTGCTTTGCCAATTGTTGTAAAAAGTACAATGCGTAAAACTGTAATTTCCACCATAAACACAAGACAAACTCGACAAACCTGAATAATTAATGACGATGTTTTCACCATTAATGCGGGCATTTTGAGCCAGAATTCCATATTCGGCACAATTGTAAATTTGTGTGTTCTTGATTTGAAAAGTGGTCGCGTCTTCATTTTTGATATCTAAACCAATCGTTGCATTTTTTAAAGTTAAATGATTGATAGAATGATTCGTGCTTCCTTTTGCTAAAATAACCGAATTCCATTGTCCGGGAACATCAGCATATTCAGGTTCTAAACGATCGCCTTCAAAAATAACTTCGTTTTCTAAATTTTTGGTTGTAGATACATTTCCGTTAATTTGAAGTGAAGCATCATTGTCTACAAAAAGCCCTGAATTGGCATGAAAATGAACTCTCGATCCGGCTTCAAAAGTGACGGTTTTATTTTGTGGAACTCCTGCAAAACCATAAATAACATATGGTTTCTGATTGTTGAAAACCAACTCATTTCCGTTTACGGCATTATTTTCATCCAGATAAAAACCATCAACTGATTTTCCGTCAATTTCAATTTTTTCTTTAGTTCCGTCAGCATTTTGTTTTGGATACAGAAAAACAGCATCCTGAATTAAAGTAACCAGCGCCACTTCCTGAAGATTGGCACCGCTGTCAAACTGAATTTCATCGGTATATAAAAAATCGGTTGGATTTGCATCTGTAATATCAGCCGTAGTTTCTATAAAAATATACAAACTGTCTTTGGCTAAAAGCGTAACATTATTGAAAATTTTTCCGTTGTTTCCGTTCATTCCATCCACCGTCATTCGGTATTTAGAATTCAATCCTTTTTTTAACTGAATTGTCGGAATCGAAATATCGTCTTTACTTTTATTGTAAACTTTGAGTTGATACGTGCTTGAACCAATGTTTTTAAAAACAGTATCCAGATAAACGGTGTCTTTTGAAAACTTTAAATCTCCGGAACTGGCAACGGTATCAAAATCAGTTCGGCAGGAACTAAAAGCCAGAATTATTCCGAAAATGAAAAGTACAAAGTATTGACGCATTTGAATGAGGTTATTTTTTGGCCACAGATTTCACAGATTTAAATGATTTTTCCATTCTTTTTGAATGAATTTTAATCTGTGAAATCTGTGGCAAATATTTTATCGTTTGGTAAAAATAACAAAAAACTTACATGTTTGAAGATGATTTGAAATAATAGAATTGTATTTTCTAATTTGTATCTCATCTTTTCTTTAATTTTACGATTCTAAAGTCCATTTTAATGAATTACACAAAAGAACAAATCTTAGAGCGCTGCAATCAGTTTACTAAAAACACTTTGATGGAAACGCTAAAAATCGAATATATTGATGCCGGCGAAGATTTTTTAGTAGCTAAAATGCCTGTAAATCCAAGCGTTCATCAACCAATGGGACTTTTGCACGGAGGCGCTTCGGTTGCTTTGGCCGAAAGTGTGGGAAGTGCCGCCTCTTTCTTTTTTATCAACCCAAAAGAACAAGAAGTACGCGGAATAGAAATCTCTGCAAATCACCTGAAAAGCATTCGCGAGGGCTGGGTTTTTGGTACAGCGCGCATCATTCACAAAGGCAGAAGTCTTCATTTATGGGAAATTAAAATTACCGATGAAGCCGGAAATTTGATTTCGCTTTGCAAACTGACGAATATGGTTTTAGATAAAAAAGCGAACTAATTATGAACGATTTTTTTTCTACCATACGAAAACATCAGGAACAGAAATTGCCTTTTGTCATTTATTCTAAACCTAATTCGTCGAGTATTTTTGCGTTTTTACAGCAAGATGATACTTTATATACGGTTACGGATTACAGCGAAAAAGGATTTGTTTTTGCCTCTTTTGATGAAAAACAGCTGATTTTAATTCCGGAGAAACAATCTAAAATTATAAGTACAGAGCAAAAGGAAATTAAATTTGATTTTAATGAAGTTGATGATGTAAATATCGAAAGCGAAGCTAAAACGCAATACGAAGATTTAGTCGCAAAAGGAATTGACGCCATTAAAAATGAGGAATTTAAAAAAGTCGTTTTATCCAGAAGCGAAAAAGTAGATTTAACTGATTTTGATTTTGTAATCACTTTTCAGCGTTTGATTCATTTGTATCCAACCACTTTTTCATACTGTTTCTTTCATCCCGAAATTGGACTTTGGATGGGAGCAACACCGGAACAATTGCTAAAAGCAAACGGAAATGTTTTTGAAACGACAGCTTTGGCCGGAACTCAAAAAGCAAATTTGGAAGAAGAAATTCTGTGGCAGCAAAAAGAAAAAGACGAACAGCAATATGTTACAGATTTTATTGTAAAAAGATTGCGTGAAGTTGCCAATTCTGTTGTAGTTACAGAACCGTACAGTATAAAAGCGGGATCAATCTGGCATATTAAAACCGATATTTCGGGAGTTTTAAATGATAATTCAACTCTGGAAGAAGTTATAGATACTTTGCATCCAACTCCTGCAGTTTGTGGTTTGCCAAAGAAAAAAGCAAAAGCATTTATTATTGAAAACGAAAATTACGAACGAACATTTTACACCGGTTTCCTGGGCGAACTCAACAGCAGTTTTGCGCATAAAACCGCAAGTTCTGATTTATTCGTAAATTTGCGAAGTATGCAGATTGTAGAAAAAAGCGCCATTTTGTACATGGGATGCGGCATTACCAAAGAAAGTATTCCGGAAAAAGAATGGGAGGAAAGCGTCAATAAATCCATGACGATGAAAAGGGTTTTGAATATAAAAAAGAGCAGTAGCTGTTAGGAAGTATTCAGTCTCAGTTTTCAGTCTCAGTCGCAATGTATAATGAATACTGAGACTGCAATCTGAACTTGAAACTTGAAACAAAAAAACTTGAAACAAAAAAAGCAGATGAAATTAGATATATTAGCCTTTGGTGCGCATCCGGACGATGTAGAATTGGGTTGTGCGGGAACAATTTTAAAAGAAGTATCACTTGGAAAGAAAGTTGGAATCGTTGATTTAACGCGTGGAGAATTAGGCACACGCGGAACAGCAGAAACCAGAGACGAAGAAGCAAAAGCGGCAGCAAAAATATTAGGCGTTTCAGTACGCGAAAATTTAGAAATGCGTGACGGATTTTTTGTTAATGACGAAAAACATCAGTTAGAAGTCATTAAAATGATTCGTAAATACCAACCCGAAATCGTTTTGTGCAATGCAGTCGACGATCGCCATATTGATCACGGAAAAGGAAGTAAATTAGTTTCTGACGCTTGCTTTTTATCCGGATTAATGAAAATAGAAACTTCGATTGATGGAGAAGTGCAAAAACCCTGGAGACCAAAAGTGGTGTATCATTATATTCAGTGGAAAAACTTAGAACCGGATTTTGTTGTTGATATTACAGGTTTTGAAGAAAAGAAAGTAGAAGCGGTTATGGCATATAAAACCCAGTTTTATGATCCAAATTCAAAAGAACCTGCAACGCCTATTACGAGTAAAAACTTCATGGAAAGCCTAAATTACCGTGCGCAGGACTTAGGAAGGCTCGTTAACAGAGATTTTGCCGAAGGTTTTACTGTCGAAAGATGTTTGGCAGTCAATAGCTTAGAAGATTTGATATAAAAAGTTCAATATTTTTTCAATTTTTTATTTGCGGAAGTAAACATTAGTTGTATATTTGCAACCGCTAAGCAAAATGGTGGTTGTAGCTCAGCTGGTTAGAGTAGCGGTTTGTGGTGCCGCGGGTCGCCGGTTCGAACCCGGTCAGCCACCCAGAAATTTAAAGCCTTGAAGAAATTCAAGGCTTTTTTTGTACCCAAAAAATAGAAATTCCAATTTTTTTAAATTCCAAATTCCAAATCCTGATTGCCATTATAAGGAATCATATTTTCATTATAGCCCGTGGTTTCAACCACGGGGACACACGGATTATGAATTTTGAAATGTCGTGAGAATATATTGTAGAAATATATTGAAGAAATATATTGAAGAAATGTATTGAAGAAATGCATTGTGAAAATGTATTGCGTTCCAATGGTTAAAACCATTGGCTATGTTTAAATGAACTTATATCACTTATATGGTTCAAAAAAAAACGCAAAAAAACACAAAAAAAGCATGACGTTTAAATCATGCTTTAGTGGGTTTATTATATTTGGTTTGTTGTATTATCGAATTTCTTCAAAAGTAGTTCCTTGTTTAATGTCACCGGTTTTAAAACCTTTTTTAAACCAGTACATTCTTTGTTCTGATGTTCCGTGGGTAAATGAATCTGGAACAACCTGACCGCTCATTTTACTTTGAATTGCGTCGTCACCAACAGCATTTGCAGCACTTAAAGCTTCTTCTATATCTCCAGCTTCCAAATATTGCTGATTATCGTGAGCCCAAACTCCTGCATAAAAATCAGCCTGTAATTCTAAAGCAACCGAAAGTTTATTGGCTTCAGCCTCACTTTTTCCTTCTTGTTCCTCACGCATTTTTGCAGAGGTTCCTAGTAAAGTTTGTACGTGATGTCCAATTTCATGCGCAATAACGTATGCAATAGCAAAATCACCACCTTTGGCCCCAAATTTTGTTTTAAGTTCTTCAAAAAAATCTAGATCCATGTATACTATTTGATCTCCGGGGCAATAAAATGGTCCGGATGCAGAAGATGCTCCGCCACAAGCTGTTTGAACAGAACCTTTAAAAAGCACTAATTTTGGTTTCTTATAAGTCATTCCATTTTCTGTAAAAATTTTATCCCAGGTATCTTCTGTTTTAGCTACCACAGTTTTTACAAAATGTCCCATCTCTTCCTCTTCCTTACTTAAAGGCGCAGCAGCTTCAGTTTGTTGTCCGCCTTGCATTTGCTCTAATGCATTTCCTACCGTTTGACCAGTTTCACCACCAAAAACATTTAATAACAAAATAATTATACCTATAACTCCGCCCCCAGCGGCTATTTTTCCGCCAGAAACACCTCTTCTGTCTTCAACATTATCACTTTCTCTTGAGCCTATCCATTTCATAGTATATTATATTAAAAGTTATTATAAATTTTGTTGTACGAATTTATATATTTTTTTGTAAAATATGTTGTATTAATATCATTAACTTTATTATTTTATCCATTTGGATAAAGCTTCTTCAACAGTTCCGCGAATGATAGGTTTTGAGATATAATCGTTCATTCCGGCCGAAATACATTTGTTTCTTTCCTCTTTTTCTGCGCCGGCCGTAACCGCAATAATCGGAATATTTTTACCTCTCAATGTATTTCTAATTGCTTTTGTAGCTTCGTAACCATTCATAATTGGCATTTGAATATCCATAAAAACCAAATCCGGATTGATGTTTTCAATTTGATTCACAGCTTCATAACCATTTTCACATTCAAAAATGATAGTATTTAAATTAAGGTTTTTTACAATGGTTTTTAAAAGAAGCATGTTTACCTTATTATCTTCTACAATCAGAATATTCAATTTTTTCTGATTAGAATAATAACTTAAGGCATATTCAGGATTGCTGTTTTTTAGAATCTCCTTATATTTTTCATTGATACTTTTATGGCTGATATTCAAATTCAGATCAAAATAAAAAGTACTTCCTTCATTAATTTTACTGTCAAGCTGCAAACGGCTTTCCATCAAGGCAAGTAACTGATTTGAAATAGTAAGACCTAAACCTGTTCCGCCAAATTTTCGCGTTGTAGAACTATCTTCCTGAGAAAAAGCTTTAAAAATTTTCTTCTGATTTTGTTCCAATATTCCAATTCCGGTATCGACTACAGCAAAGCGCAGGATATAATTTTCTTCTGATTTTTCTTCAATTACAGAAACATTCAGTTTTATAGAACCTTCATTTGTGAATTTTATGGCGTTTGATAAAAGGTTAATCAAAATCTGTTTCAGTCGCACAATATCTGTCCAGATATATTTTGGAACATTTGGATCAACATTTAATTCAAGATCCAGATTTTTTTGGTTGGATTCAAAAATAATCAAATCGAATATCTGTCCTAATATTTTCTGAATGTCATACAAATCAATAAAAAGCTCCAGTTTTCCGGCCTCAATTTTAGAAAAGTCCAGAATATCATTAATAATCTCAAGTAAAGAATGTGCCGATTGATTTATGGTTGTCATGTATTTTTCCTGAATTTCTTCAAGATTTGTTTTCATGAGCAAATGTGTGAAACCAATAATTCCGTTTAACGGAGTTCGGATTTCATGCGACATATTGGCCAGGAAATCCGATTTAGATTTATTGGCGGCTTCTGCTAATTCTTTGGCTTTTATCGCGTCTTCACTTTCCTTAATCTTCGCCTGATTCCTATTTCGGTCTAACGCCGATGAAATATTATTAGCCAGTGTCTGAAAAATATAAATTTCATCATCAGACCATTTTCTTTCCCGTGTACAATCATCAAAACCAATAAATCCTGAAAAAACATTATTGGCATACAACGGCAAAATCAAAATTGATTTAATTTCATTTGTTACCAGTAAATTTTTAAAGTAAGTATCTTCCAAATTTCTGGTTAAGGTGCTTAAAACTTTTTTATTTTGTGAATGCCAAATGATTTCTTTTAAATTTTCTTCTGTAAAGTTTTGTAATTTAGTTATTTGACGTTCAATTCCTTCTCGTGTCCATTTGTATTTCTGGCTGATTGTATTGGTTTCAAAATCTTTTTCATAATAAAAAATGTGGTCTACTTTTGAGGCTTTTCCAATAATTTCATAGGTTTCCTGAAACATTTTCTGCGGACTTTTGCTCAATAGAAACTTCTCGGTACAAAGTGCCAATGCTGATAAGAGTTCACTTTTCAGCTGTAGTTTTTTCTCGGCTTTAAGCCTCATCTGAGATGAAATGGCCAAAGAAATCACATCTGAAATTGTTCTGGCATAATTTATATCCTCATTGTCCCATTCTCTTTTTTCTTCGGTACTTTCAAAACAGGCAACTCCGGCCAATTGTCCATTTAAAAAAATAGGAACATCCAGCATCGATTTTATTTTATTTTTGATGAAATAAATTTGCTGAAATTCTGAGGTTTCCAGTTTGTTGAATACATCAGAAGCATTTATGATGGCTTTGCTTTTTAAGGTTTCAAAATAAATAGGATAAGATTCTTTATCCAGAATATTTTTGTCGTTTAAACTTTGATTGTCACGGCTAAATAAGTTTCGGCACGTAATTGTATCATTAGAATATTTCCAGAAACTAACCCGGTTTGTTTTAGAAACCGTTGACGCTTCCTGAATTATATAATCGATTACGGTTTGCAGATCGCTGTAACCTCTAAAATCTGTTGTCGATAATTTTTTGGTTGAATTATTGTATGATTCGATTTTTTCGAGACGTCTTTTTTTCTCGTTTTCGATATTTTTTATCTCCGTAATATCCCTTGCAATTCCGGCGTAGCCATTTATTTCTCCCAAATCATTTTTGCGGATAATTACCTTTTGCGAAATCCATAATTCTTCGCCGTTTTTCTTGATAACCGGAATCTCGACAGTTGGATAATTCAATTCATTTCGCTCTAAATTTTCATAAAAATCAACAGCACTTTTGATGTAATCTTCATGGATAAAATTAGAATAATGATGCGAAATCACTTCGTCTTCAGAATAACCCAAAATCGAATATCCAAACTCATTTATAAAAGTAAAATAGCCTTCAACATTAATTTCAAAAATAATATCTGTTGCCGTCTGAATTAGGTTTTTATATTGATCCTGAACAATAATTTGTTCTGTAACATCCTGACCAATACTAATTATCAAGTCGTTCGAGAATTTTTTATCTTTCCATTGAATGTATTTGAATTCGCCGTTTTTACTTTTTAATTTCCGAATATATAATTTATTGTCTATATAGGTTTTATGATAATTTTCTCTGATAAATTCCGGATCTTCGGTAAGTTTCCAAAATTCCATTGCCATAACTTCATCCGGAGAATATCCTAAAATTGTGGTTATGGTTTCGCTGCTAAAAAGTACTTCGCCTTTTTTATTTGTGGCAATTGTTAATGAATTTCCTTTGTGAACAATTTCGTTTGTAAACCTGAAATTATCGCGATTGTTCAATAAAACCGCATAATTTACATGATTAATGATGAAGATAATAATACAGAAATTGATCAGTAAAATGGATGATTTTATTGGAATCAAATGAAAAATTACGGCGATAAATAAATAGGCAAATACGGCTCCAACAAAAGACCAGTAGAGTTTTATGGGTTTTAATACGCTGTAAGAGAAGAAAAAGGAGAGTAAAAAAGTAATAATTGGAATAACATCATTTGGGAGAACTATGATGTTGCGGGCAACATAAGAGATATAGATAAAGAAGAAAAAAATGAAAATTTTCTGAGTTCTGTCCCGTAAAAATTTAATTTTATCAGTAATCAAATAAAGCAATAAAACCGAAATACCAATAATTACATTAAAGAATAATAAACTCCTTGGCCGGATTTTGAAAATTTCGTTGATGATTTCAATAACTATAATTGCAATACCAAAGAACAAAGCGTACAATTGATACTCCCGGTGTGCGGTTTCGCTTTCGAGTTTTTTTTCAATGAAATAGCCAATTTTAGTTTTAATTCTGAAAAATTGATAAATCAATAAACTTAAAAAACCAAAGAGAGATAATCCTAAAATAATGAGTTTAGGATTGTTGTAGAAAATAATATCAGATTTAAAAACGAACCAATTTGTTACAATCGATTTCAAGGCATCACCAAAACTGGCGATTCCTGAAATCGATGGGTTTAAAAAACTATAGTTCACTACCATAGTATTCGGGGTCTGTTTGGTTTAGTAATAGCATTTTAGAGTTTTCTGAAAGAGTAGGTTAATCTCTTTTTTGATCAGAAACTTCAATTTATTCTGAATCAGATCCGATAGAATCGATTGAATTGTCGTTTTCAATGTTTAATATAGCACTGTATATAGCGTATTTTATAGAGTATGTGATTGGAATTGTAAATACGATACCAATACAACATCCTATAAAACCAATAGCCGAACCAACGCCGCCTACAAAAAGCAAAAGGATAATTACAAATGGCTGTTTGCTCACTAAAATAATACTTGATTTTATAGCATCTACTGCGTTTAAATTTCCAAAAATAATCAGAGGTATTGTTAATGAGGTAAATACAGTTATGGCAAGTGCGATAATAGTGTCGACAAAAATAATTCCTGCCATATTAAAAGCAACTGAAATTAAGCCGCTTGTAAGCGATATTAATAATGCAGCAATAAAAAGCTGTGCAAAATAACGTGAAGTATAATAACTAAAAATAGTGGAAACATTAAATTCTTCATCTCTGTCAGCACAATATGCCATTTTTAAAAAGCCAGCGGTAAACGGACTAAATATAGCGGCAATAAATGCAAGTGATAAGCTATATATTGCTAATACATAAGTTGTAGTTTGCTCGTTTTGCAGATTTTTTAAGAATTCTTCGTTGAAGTATTGTACACCGTATATCGCTGCAAAAAGTCCTCCGCCTAAAAAAACAGCCAAAATTGAAAATACCAAAAGTATTAATCCGGCATAAAGCGCAATTTTTTTATAGTTTTCAAAAGCATGGTTAAAAACATTAGAAAAGTCCAGAGAATAGCCATTATTTTTAATGTCCTCAATTTGATCAAGTGTAGATTTCATTTTTTTAAAAGTAGAATTGTTTTATATCTGTGGTATTTAATTATTGAGACGTAAATATAATATTTTTAATCAGATCCTTATAAAAATCTAAAAAACATTACGAAATTCTTGTAGTATTTATATCCAGTCTAATAAACGTTTGATTGAAGCCAGTTTATCTTTGTAAGGCGCATAACGCATAGGCAAATCAATCCAGTTGCCTTTTTTGACAACTCCTTTTTGGTGTGTGAAAATATCAAAGCTTAATTTACCATGATAAGCACCGATTCCACTATGGCCAACTCCGCCAAAAGGCAGTCTTTTATTAGAAAAATGTACCACTGTGTCATTGATGCAACCGCCTCCAAAAGAGTAAGTTGTGATTAATTTTTTGGCAAATGATTTATTTTCGCTAAAAATATAAAATGCAAGGGGTTTCTCATAACGGCTTACAATATTTTTAATCTCATTTTCTGTTTCATAAGTGAGAATTGGCAAAATCGGACCAAAAATTTCCTCTTTCATAACAGGACTATCCAAACTTGGTTCTTCGATAATCGTTGGAGCAATATAAAATTTATTTGCATCTGTTTGACCTCCAAAAACAACTTTTTGAGATTCTAGCATATTCGCCAATCGCAGCCAGTTTTTAGTATTTATGATTCGGGCAAAATCTGGTGATTTATCCATTTTTTTTCCATACGCTTTTGTGATTTCTTCCATCAGAAAACTAATGAAATTGATCTTCATGTTTTTCTGAATCAGAATATAATCGGGGGCAATACAGGTTTGACCCGCGTTGATGAATTTTCCCCAGACAATTCGTTTTGCTGCTAATTTCAAATCGGCACTTTCATCAATAATACAAGGATTTTTTCCGCCAAGTTCCAAAGTTACTGGCGTTAAGTTTTCTGCAGCGGCTTTTGCCACTATTTTTCCAACAGCAACACTTCCTGTAAAGAAAATATAATCCCAGCGTTTGGTCAATAAATGAGTTGAAACATCGGCACCGCCCTGAACCACTTCGACATGTTTGATATGAAAAGCCTTTTCGATTATTTTTGCAATGATGGCAGAAGTATTTGGCGTAAGTTCCGAAGGTTTTAAAACCACTCTGTTTCCTGCCGCAACAGCAGAAATTACCGGACATAATGCCAATTGAAAAGGATAATTCCACGGAGCAATAACCAAAACTTTTCCGTAAGGTTCCTTATAAATATAATCTGTAGATGGAAAGTTGAGAAGTGAGGGAAAAACGCGCTTGGGTTTTGCCCATTTATGAATGTTTTTAATCGTGTCTTTTAGTTCCGAAATGACGTAATTAGTTTCGGTAAGAACAGCTTCGAATTCAGGCTTTTTAAAATCATCATATAAAGCTTTTACAATTAGATCTTCGCTTTTCTGAATGTTATATAATAATTTTTTCAGCGTTTCTTTTCGGTATCCGATGTCATTTTTATAGTCCATTTTGCGATCAGCTTGTTTTTTCGTCCCTGCAAGTTAATCGATAAAATTTAAAAAAATAAGAAAATAATCATAAAATCATAAGGCATTCCAAATGGTTTCATCAGGAGTAGGAGCAATTATAGTAATATTTTCTTTTGAAACCGGATGTACAAAAACTAATTTTCTGGCATGAAGATGAATTCCGCCATCAGGATTACTTCGGTCAAAACCATATTTTAAATCTCCTTTTATAGGAGAACCAATCGCAGCTAATTGCGCGCGAATTTGATGATGACGCCCCGTATGTAAGTTGATTTCCAGCGCCACATAATTCTGAAGTTCTTTAAAAACAGTATAATCCAGACTGGCAATTTTACTATCGGGAACTTCTTTTAAATGTGCCTTTGAAGTATTGTTTTTTTCGTTTCTTTTCAGATAATGAACCAATTTGGCAGTTGTTTCCAGAGGTTTATTCTTCACAACTGCCCAATAGGTTTTTTGCGTTTCGCGATTGCTGAACAATTCGTTCATTCGCGTTAATGCTTTACTTGTTCTGGCAAAAACCACGATTCCGGTTGTAGGCCGATCCAGACGATGAATCACGCCCAAAAACACGTCGCCAGGTTTATTATATTTGTCTTTAATGTATTCCTTTACAACATCCGATAAGGGTTTATCGCCTGTTTTATCTCCTTGAACAATATCGCCCACACGTTTATTGACTACAATAATATGATTGTCTTCGTGTAAAACCTGAAGATTGTTTTTATCTGAAATAATTTTATTAGACAAGGTAATTTTTTTTAGAGAGAAACTGAATACTTAAAACTGAGACTGAAAACTAATTAGTATTGTTCATTAGCATTAGGAAAATCACTAGATTTCACATCCGTCACATACTGACCAATTGCAGAAGTCATTTCCTGATAAAGATTTAAATAACGACGTAAAAAACGCGGGCTAAATTCATTATTCATTCCTAACATGTCGTGAATAACCAAAACTTGTCCGTCAACGCCGCCTCCCGCACCAATTCCGATAACCGGAATGGAAATACTTTTAGCTACTTTTTCAGCTAATTCAGCAGGAATTTTTTCTAAAACGATTCCAAAACAACCAATTTTTTCAAGCAGTTTAGCATCTTCGATTAGTTTTTCTGCTTCTTCTTCCTCTTTGGCGCGAACGCTGTAAGTTCCGAATTTATAGATAGATTGTGGTGTTAAACCCAAGTGTCCCATAACAGGAATTCCTGCGTTTAATATTTTTTTGATAGATTCTTTAATTTCTTTTCCACCTTCCAGTTTCACTGCGTGTCCACCGCTTTCTTTCATGATTCTGATGGCAGAACGCAACGCTTCTTTTGGGTCAGACTGATAACTTCCAAAAGGTAAATCAACTACAACCAAAGCTCTTTCGATAGCGCGAACTACAGAAGATGCATGGTAAATCATTTGGTCTAAAGTAATTGGCAAAGTCGTTTCATGACCCGCCATGACATTTGATGCTGAATCTCCAACCAAAATCACATCGACTCCGGCAGTATCAACAATTTTTGCCATTGTATAATCGTAAGCCGTAAGCATAGAAATTTTTTCTCCGTTGCTTTTCATTTCGATTAACGACTTTGTAGTGATTCTTTTATAATCTTTTTTAGCTACTGACATTTTGTGTTTTTTATTTTTTTTGTGAATGTAAAAGTATTGAATAATTATAGATTGAAATCAGCAATAGAAGAATATTTCAACGAAAAGAAGCTTTCCGTCCTTAAATTCTATTCTAAATATCAATAATAATGTAATGTTTTTATGAAGCTATAGTGTAGTTGGTTTTTTCTGCCACGAATTCCACGAATTTTCACGAATTACTATTTTTAAGCATTCTCATAAATAAAAATTAGTGGAAATTAGTGTAATTCGTGGCAAAGCTTTTTAACAATCCGCCATGTTTACGGCAATTGCAAGTCCGCCTTCTGAGGTTTCTTTGTATTTTGAATTCATATCTTTTGCCGTTTGCCACATTGTATTGATGACTTTATCTAACGGAACTTTTGCATTTTTAGAATCGGTTTCAAGAGCTAATTCTGCTGCATTTATTGCTTTGATCGCGCCCATTGTATTTCTTTCGATACACGGAATCTGAACCAAACCGCCAATTGGGTCGCAGGTTAAACCAAGATGATGTTCCATGGCAATTTCGGCAGCCATTAAAACCTGGGCAGGAGTTCCGCCCATTAATTCGCAAAGTGCCGCTGCCGCCATTGACGACGAAACGCCAATTTCGGCCTGACAACCGCCCATTGCTGCAGAAATTGTAGCTCCTTTTTTAAAGATACTTCCAATTTCTCCGGCAACCAATAAAAATTGTTTGATTTCTTTTTCGCCCGCATCATGGTTTTCAATTACCAGATAGTACATTAAAACAGCCGGAATTACACCCGCACTTCCGTTTGTAGGTGCCGTAACAACACGGCCTAAAGATGCATTTACTTCATTCACGGCAAGTGCAAAACAGCTTACCCATTTCAGGATTTGGCGAAATTTAACCTCGGTTTTTCTGATTTCTTCCAGCCACGATTGCGGATCTGAATAATTAGATAAACCAATTAAATTCTGATGCATATCAAAAGCTCTTCTGCGCACATTTAAACCTCCGGGAAGTATTCCTTCAGAATGACAGCCGATGTACATGCATTCTAACATCGTTTTCCAGATGCGCATTAATTCGGAATGAATTTCAGCTTCCGGGCGCATTGATTTTTCGTTTTCATAAACAATCTCTGAGATCGATTTGTTTTCTGAAATCGTATAATTTAAAAGCTCAACCGCATTTTGAATCGGAAACGGAAAAGCACATTTTATTTCTTCTTTTATTTTGGCATTCGTGCGTTCTTCTTTCACTACAAAACCACCTCCGATAGAATAAAAAGTAGATTCGTATTCAGAATTATCCGCTTTGTAAGCCGTAAATTTTAAGCCATTGGCATGGAAGGGAAGAAATTCTTTATTGAAAATAATGTCCTGAAGAAAGTAAAACGGAATCGTAATCTGGTTGCCCAAAACGATTTCATTTTTGGTTTCGATAGATTTAATGATTCCGGCAATATCATCAATGGGAATATATTCAGGATCCTGACCGCTTAAACCCAGCATAACCGCGAGATCAGTTGCGTGCCCTTTTCCGGTCAATGAAAGTGAACCGTATAAATCGACCCTGACTCTGGTAATTTGTTCTAAAATAGATTCGTCTTTTAACTCTTTTAAAAAACGTTCTGCAGCGCGCCAGGGACCCAATGTGTGGGAACTAGACGGACCAACACCAATTTTAAGCATATCAAAAACAGAAATACATTCTTCCATTGTTCAATTTTTATTAAGACAAAGATAATTGAATAATGCAACGGACGTGAATATTTAATTGTTAATGTTGCGGTTTTGTTAAAAAAGATATTAAATTTTAATAATTTGACAATGAAACAAATTTAATTCCTTAATATGCGGTTTTCATAAAGAGTTCGTGGTTTTTTTAGGTATTTTTGTAATGAAGCATTTACTGAAGAATCTGGTTTTTTTTCACCTTAAATTAAATCGGATGAATAATACCTTCTGAGATTGTATTTTGATTTTTTAGAACTCTTTTTACGGAAAATAAAAATACCACAAAGAAGATAAAATTACATTATGATAGAATTTTTCAAGCATTTTTTACAAGAATTCGAATTACCGCTTAGCAACCCAGTATTAATTTTTTCGTTGATACTTTTCATTATTCTGCTGTCTCCGATTTTACTTAAAAGAATAAATATTCCCGGCATTATTGGTCTTATAATTTCCGGTGTAATCATTGGGCCTCACGGACTTAATATTCTGGCAAAAAACTCTGCTGTTGATTTATTTTCAACCATCGGACTTTTATATATTATGTTTATTGCAGGTCTGGAACTCGATATGAATGAGTTTAAAGCCAATCGAAATAAGAGTTTACTTTTCGGATTTTTCACTTTTATTTTTCCGTTATCCATTGGTTTTCCCGTTTGTTTTTATTTGCTGCAATATGATTTTAATGCCAGTTTTTTAACGGCTAGTATGTTTGCCACGCACACTTTGGTAGCGTATCCAATTGTGAGCAAAATGGGAATTGCAAAAAATCAAGCAGTTGCTATAACCGTTGGAGGGACTATTTTAACCGATACAGCGGTTTTGATCATTCTTGCTGTCATTATGGGAAGCTCTCAGGGTAATCTGAATCAGGCTTTCTGGATAAAATTAGGCATTTCATTAGCCATATTTTCTGCGATTATGTTTTTGGTTATTCCGAAAATTGCAAAATGGTTTTTTAAGAAACTGGAAAGTGAAAAACACGCCCATTATATTTTTGTACTTTCAGTTGTATTTTTCGCTGCATTTTTGGCTCAGGTAGCAGGAGTAGAGCCTATTATTGGGGCTTTCGTTGCCGGTTTGGCATTAAATCCGTTAATTCCGCAATCATCAGCTTTGATGAACAGAATTGAGTTTATTGGTAATTCATTGTTTATTCCGTTTTTCCTGATTTCTGTGGGAATGCTGGTTGATATCAGCGTGATTTTAAGTGGACCAACGGCTTTAATTGTAGCCGGAACATTGAGTGTTGTAGCTATTTTTGGAAAATGGATTGCCGCATTTTTTACCCAAATCGTTTTTAAATACACCAAGACCGAAAGACAGCTTATCTTCGGATTGAGCAGTGCGCATGCGGCAGCTACTTTGGCTGTAATTTTAGTTGGTTTTAAAGCTAAAATTCTGGATGAAAATATCTTGAACGGAACTATTATTTTAATTTTGATTACTTGTATTGTCGCTTCGTTTGCAACAGAAAAAGCGGCTAAAAAAATTGCAATCTGCGAAGAAGAAGTTTCACATGAAGATACAAACCGAGATCATATTTTAGAAGAACATATTTTGATTCCGCTTGCAAAAACATCTGCAACAGCGAGTTTGTTAGATTTTGCTCTTTTGATAAAGGATAAGAAATCTACAAATCCGGTAACGTTGTTAACGATTGTACCGAATAATGACCAGGCTGAAAAAAACATTTTAAGATATAGAAAAGCCGTTGATAAATTTGTAATTCAGGGTTCGGCTTCAGAAGTAAAAATCAATACGATTGCCAGAATAGATCATAATCCGGCGAGTGGAATTGCGAGGACTTCAAAAGAAATTATGTCTGATATTGTAATTGTAGGCTGGCCGAGAAAAACAGGTTTCTTAGATAAAATTTTCGGAGAAAACGTTGATTCAATCATTAATAATGTAGACAAGAGTTTATTTATTTGCCGTTTTGAAAGACCATTTATAGAAGAAAAAAGATTGGTTTTTATTTGTCCGCCATTTTCAGAAAGAGGAGTTGGATTTCAGCTTTTATTGCAAAAAATCTGCCGTTTATCTCAGGAATTAAGCATTCCGATTATGATTTATGCCGAATATAAAACACATCAGGCTATTCAGCAAATTGCCAATAATCTAAAACTAAATGCTAAATTAGGATTTAAGAGTATTTTGGACTGGGATAATTTTGAAGCGATTTCAGACGAAATTAAAGCAACTGATTTAATTGCTTTTAATTTATCCAGAAAAGGTTCAGTATCCTATCATTCCATCTTTGATAAATTGCCTCAGAAATTCGAAAAATCATTCGAAGACAACAACTTGATTTTAGTGTATCCGCAAGACGATAATAAAGTAACTTCTATGGATGCTTACGAAGATTTTACCGCAACACCATTAACAAAAGGTCTTGAAGCCATTGAGCAGATTGGTCGAGGTTTGGGAAGTATTTTGAAGAAGGGGTAAAAAATAATTTTCTATTATGAAAAATTCTGAGAAAATCGATCAATTTATTAATAGTAATAGTGAATCAACTATTAAAGACTATCATGATAAATTATTTGAAAACTTAAAAGTATTAAATGAAAAGGAAGATAGGCTTGTTCTTTGGCAAATAGTGGTAACTTTTCTTTATATTTTTGCTAGTAATCTTAAAGTTAGCAATTTTAGTATAGGACCAATATCAATTAATGATGCGTCATTAATATTAAAACTAATACCTCTTGTATTTGTCTATGTACTATACGATTTGCATTCAGTAAGTCAACAAAAGCAAGAAATTTTGTTAGCATTTGATATCATATCAAAAAATAGATTTGATAAAGGTTATAAAAAAGAGGATTATAATACTTATTTGGTAAGGATTTATAGACCATATGCATTTTCAAGTTCAATTATAAAATTGATTAGGGAAAAACCACATTTTGTAGAACTAATTATTGGTGTAATTGTACTTCTTCCAATAATTATAATTGGAATTCTACCTTATATTATTACATTTTCAATGTTAATGGACATTTGGAGAAATCATATGAACGACTTCTTAGGTAAATTATCTTTTTTTTGTAGTTTATGGGTTGCAATTATAATAATTTATCAATTGATAGTTAGAATATTGATATACCGCCAAGGGAATTAATTATAAATTATATTCTTTAAAAGTATGCAACACAACATCCAATCAATCCGTCCCTTCATCGGCGCTAAAAATTTCGAAATCTCAAGAAGTTTTTATCGTGACTTAGGTTTTGAAGAAACAGTTTTAGATCCAAAATTTTCTGTTTTTAAAAGTGATACAATTGCCTTTTATCTTCAGGATTATTATGCAAAAGAATGGATCGAAAACACGATGATTTTTCTTGAAGTAGATGATACCGATCGTTATTATAAAGAATTATTAGCTCTAAATCTTCCCGAGAAATATGAAGGTGTAAAACTAACTCCAACGCGACATTTAGAGTGGGGAAGTGAATGTTTTCTACACGATCCTTCTGGTATTTTATGGCATTTCGGAACTTTTAAAAAGTAAAATGCCACGAATTCACGAATTTTTTATTCACATTGGCTTAAAATCCAGTATATCAATTTGTGAAAATTTGTGAAATTTGTGGCAAAAAAACCTTATAAATTAAAATCTTGTAAATGAATCGTATTACTTTTTCTCTGATACCAATCATTAAAGACTAATTCTATTTTATCAACCGTAAATTCACCAAAATCATAGTCGCGAAACTCATTTGTAATTTCAATTAGTTGTTCCGGATTTTGAAGTTTCTCCTGAAAACGCATTACGGTCGAATGCGCCGTTGCAATAGCATAACGACTATCAATACTTTGTTGTAAAGTCGATTTTTTAAAATTGTCACGAAGCTTATTTCGCAAAATATTCAAACTTTCATCAGCAGGAAATCCCTGAATCATTATTGCCGAATTTGACGCTGTTATACCTCGAAATTCAATTTTAATTTCTCCCGAATTTTCTAAACTTTTCTGAATGATTTCAATATAATCTTCAACATTAATGTTATCCAGAGAAAAACCTTCATAACAAGAAATAATCGACATGACGGTAATATGAATATCAGAATCCGGATAATAATATTGTGCAGGTTCAATTACTTTTAATTCGTCTAAAAAGAACTGAATTTTAGCTTTTGTTTTTTCGCTTGGGCGAATGAGTAACGTAATGCCAAAACGAGAATCTGACGCATCATTTATTTGAGAATCTAAATTATAATTTCCTGCTAAAATGCTTTCCGCAGATTTTTTATAAAGTTGGTTGTAATGCTCATTTAAATTCATTGAAAGTTATTTCTTTTTTGCTTTTTGCAGATTTTCTTTCACTCTGAATTTTACAATTTTGGTAATCAAATCAAAAGGCATTGGTTTATCCAAAGGAAATTGCACAGAACCTTTTCCTGATTTATATTTCGAAAGTGCCTCTTTAAATTCTTCGTGACCGCTTGGCAACGCATATAAACCAATATGATTTTTGAAAGCGGCAAAATACACTACAATTCCGTTTTGCTCAAAAGCCGGCATCGAATAACTGATTTTTTCTTTGGCATCCGGCGCAGCTTTTTGAATCACGGCTCTTATTTTTTCTAAAATTTCCTGAACATCATTGGGGAATCCGCCAATGTATTCGTCGATATTTTCGGGTTTCTTAGTTTCCATGATTTTCTTTGTTTTGTTCAGGTTTCAGGTTTCGTTGCGAACTTGAAACAAATAAACCTGAAACTTCAAACCCTTTTTACGCAAGCCCTTTTGGGAATCGGTCTAAAACGAGATTTAGTAAAATATGGTGTTCCAGATATGCTTTTGCCCCGGCTAAAACCAAAGTAAAACCTTCGGTAGAATTTCGAACCTGATCGATTATTTTATCCGTATCGCCTTTAAAACCCGAATTAGTAACGCTTACAAAAGTTTCATTTTCATCTAATGGTGTAAAAACCCATTCGACAAGAGTGCTTTCGTCGGGATTTCCCCATTCGACCACTATTTTTTTATTTTCCTGTAAAACATGCGTCAAAACCGTTAATGAAAAACCATACATTTCCCATGTCCATTCTGTTTTTTTATCTTGTTCCAGTTTTCCTGAACCTTTTGTAAACCAAAATTTATTGGTAATTTCCGGATCAACAAAAGCCTGAAAAACTTCTGAAACAGGTTTTCTAATCAGCATTTCGGCTTTTGCGAATTTATTATTTTCTGTTTTCATTTTTTAGAAGTTAGTTGTTATGAGTAAAGGTAAAAAGTTAGTAAAAATCCAAAACCTTTTTTTCAACCTCTAATTTATGAAATAAGTCCTTTAATACATCTCAAAATTTAATTAAATGTATAACCGGCTATTAAATTTAAAGAGTTAGTTTTTATTGCGTAGTCATCCACCAGCCCGGATTTAGCAATATTTGCCAATCCTAAATTTTCTCTTATTTCCACATAAATTTGATGACTTCCTTTTAATTTGAACTCTTTTCCAATTCCTGCAGAGATACCGTAATCCATTGATTTTTTATATTTTGTATCTTCTGTATCACCATCAATCGTGCCTATCATGTTTGATTTTGAAGTTGCCCCTGATTTAAGTAAATAACCTAAAAAAGGACCTCCATTTACATAAAAACTTTTATCATTTGAAAAATTATACTTTAGCATAATTGGCAGCATTATATAGTTTAAATAAGAGGTAGCTTTAAAATTATAAACATAGCCTTGAGGAGTTGGCGTATCCATTATTTCAATTTGACCTTCTGAATTCTGTGCTTTTCTTTCATAATTAAGATCAGCTTTAAGCGATAGATTTTCTTTTATTTTATATTGAAAAGAAGCACCAAATAAATACGCAAAACCAGGACTTTCATCCGTAAAAGCTTCATAACCCCTGAAACGGGAATAGTTTAATCCGGCTTGTACGCCAAATTTAATTTTTGATTCCTGAGCTGATGTTTTGAATGTAATTAAAGCAATTGCAAAAAATAAAAATGTAATTTTCTTCATGTTGGCAGGTTAAATATTTTGTGGGCGAATATATATAATTACTCGTTTTAATTTAAGAGTAAGAACAAAAATTGTACTTGTTTTATCAATATTTTAGGTTTTATCCTTATCAACCCATTTCCCTACAGTTGGCGCTACATAATTTTTCATTTGATGAAGTAAATCATCAATATTATCGCTTACCAAAAGCATTTTTTGATTAACATCTTTCAATAAACCTTTTTCGACCATTGTTTTGGTTAGATCTATCAGCGAATCATAAAAACCGTTGATATTTAAAATAGCAATTGGCTTTTTGTGTAAGCCTAATTGCGACCATGTCAGCATTTCGAAAAGCTCTTCGAGAGTTCCAAAACCACCCGGAAGCGCAATAACGCCTTCACATAAATCGTTCATTTTGGTTTTTCTTTCGTGCATACTTTCCACCAAAATCAATTCGGTTAAACCTAAATGCGCTATTTCTTTTGATCTTAAAAAATTAGGCAGAACACCAATTGCTTCTCCGCCGGCATTTAAAACTCCATCAGCAACAGCGCCCATTAAACCCACATTTGCGCCGCCGTAAATTAATTTTATATTTTGTTTTGCCAAAGTCTGACCCAGTAAAACGGCTTGTTCTTTGTAAATTTCTTCGGTACCAAAACTGGATCCGCAAAAAACTGTGATGCTTTTCATTTTAATTATTTTTTTAATTCGTATTCAAAATGGACGATTTCGACGCCATTCATATTAAAAATTACTTCATTTATTTTTTCTGCTCCAAGTTTTGAAACTGCTTTTTGCGAACGATAATTTTCAAAACCAACATGAAAGATTACCGAGTTTAAACTTTCAAAAGCATAATCGATCATTAACTTTTTTAAAGCGTTGTTATAAGGTCCGCCCCAGAATTTTCTGGTAATAAAAGTAAAGCCAATTCCCACGCTTGAACTTTCGGCATTAAAATCGTAAAATCGTGTGGTGCCCATAACTTCGTTGGTTTCTTTATCTAAGATTAAAAAAGCGCCTTTTGAGTTTATGGCACCATCAAAAAACGGTTTGAAAACTTCTATTTTATAGCGGTCTTTTATGGGATATTGTTCCCAGATTAAAGGATCTGAAGCTGCTTGATAAAGTACATCAAAATGATTTTCCTGTAGTGGTATTAATTTTATAATGTCGTTTTCTAAAACTTCCGGTTGTAAGTTGAATGTTGTCATAGTTTTGTTTTTTTGCCACGAATTGCACGAATTTGCACGAATTATTTTTTTTGCGCGGATTATATTATATCCTTTTCACCTGCACACAAGAAACATTCTCCATTTTAATTTCTTTCCCCACTTTTTTAAGCATTCCTGTTTTTTGATTTCTTTTGAAAACAACTACATTTCCAGAATTCACATTTGTAGCAATCAGGAATTTTCCGCTTTCATCGATGGCAAAAATTCGGGGATGTTTTCCTAAAGTCGATTGATAACCAATGTTTGTTAAAAGTCCATTTTCATCAATAGAAAAAATGACAATATTGTTTTCTTTACCGCGATTTGTGGCGTACAGAAATTTTCCGTCGGGTGAAATATGAATGTCTGAACTTTCAAATCCTTCTTTGATTTTATCAGGATGCGTATTGATTCTTTGTATCTTTTTTAAAGTTCCGTTTTCGTATTGATAAACGCTGATTGCGCCTGCCATTTCTTCAATGCAATAACCAAATTTTTGATTGGGATGAAAAGTAAAATGTCTTGGTCCGGCTTCTAAATCTGTTTTTATAAACGGATTTTTGGTTTCGGTCAAAGGCTGTTTTTTCGATTCATCAAAACCATAACAGCGAATTTTATCAGCGCCTAAATCAGGTAAAAAAAGATAATCAAATTGCGGGGAAAATACCGCAGAATGAACGTGAGATCGTGTTTGTCTTTCTTTGTGAACACTTCCGTCGCTGTATTGGAAATTCTGCGCAAGCGAATCGATTTTGCCATTTTCTAATAACGCATGCACCGAAACGCTTCCTTCTGTATAATTGGCATTTACCAGCCATTTTCCGCTTTTATGAACCGAAACATAAACCGGATTTTCACCGCCGCTTTTTTGTTTATTTAAAAATGTCAATGTTTTATTTTCCGGATTAAACGCAAAACTGCTCACGTTTCCGTCGTTTGGTGTTTTGGTTTCCGTACAAGCATAAACGTATTTCCCATTTGGTGAAACCGTTAAATACGATGGATTTATAACATTTTTTGCTGCCATTATTTTCGTTAGTTTTCCGTTTAGAGTATCCAATTGATACACCTGAATAGATTCTGCTTCCTTGTCTCGGTTATACGATCCTAAAAAGACGTAGGTGTTTTGGGAGAAGATATTTAATGTGACAAGAAAGGCAATGGCCAAAAAGCATATTTTTTGTTTCATGGTTTTTTTATTTCAGGTTTCAGGTTTTTTTTGTTTCAGGTTCCACGATTCATATTTCTCAATGGTTTCAACCATTGGACATAACGTATTTCTACAATTCATATGTCCCCATGGTTGAAACCACGGGCTATGGTTTGAAAATCTACAATTTATTTCACACCTTTCAACCATTCTTTATTTAGAAACATAGCCAATGGTTTCAACCATTGGAACGCAACGTATGTTCACAGCGTATTTCCATAATTCATATGTCCCCATGGTTGAAACCACGGGCTATGGTTGGAAAATCTACAATTTATTTTACACCTTTCCACCATTCTTTTTAGAAACATAGCCAATGGTTTCAACCATTGGAACGCAACGTATGTTCACAACGTATTTCCAGAATTCATATGTCCCCATGGTTGAAACCACGGGCTATGGTTGGAAAATCTACAATTTATTTTACACCTTTCCACCATTCTTTTTAGAAACATAGCCAATGGTTTCAACCATTGGAACGCAACGTATGTCCACAACGTATTTCCATAATTCATATGTCCCCATGGTTGAAACCACGGGCTATGATTGGAATTTCGAATTTCACATTAATCGAAATGACAAACTAGAAGTTTTCATTCTCAATGAAATACTGAAAACTGCGACTGAAAACTCTTTCTTCATTTATCTCACACCTTTCCACCAATGTTTAAATTCCTGTTGTTCATTTTTCAATTCCACTTTTTCTCCAATCATAGGCGTAATAAGCGGAATCGGATTTTCTGAATTGGCGTTTGATTCGGTTACTTTTATTAAAGGTTCATCCCACGCATGAAGCGCCAGTGCAAACTTTGAAGAATGTACCGGAAAAACTCGTTTTGCATTAATATCTTTCATCGCTTTTATAACATCTTCAGGCAAATTATGAATGTATTTCCAGGCTGGATTATATTGACCGTTATCGATAAACGCAATGTCAAACGGACCATATTTTGTGCCGGTTTCGGCAAAATGAATATCATAACCGCTGTCGCCGCCCAAATACATTTTGAAACCATTTGATTCTAAAATAAAAGACGTCCAAAGCGTGTTGCAGCGCGTAAAACTTCTGCCGGAGAAATGTCGGGAAGGAGCGGTGTAAAGCGTTAGATTTTGATCAAGTTCTATCTTTTCATGCCAGTCTTTTTCGATAATAATTTCTTTTGGAAATTTCCAAAATTCGAAATGCGAACCAACTCCAAGCGGACAGATTATTTTTTTGACTTTTGGTTTTAATTTTAGAATGGTTTCATAATCTAAATGATCATAATGATCGTGCGTAATCAGTAAATAATCAATTTCCGGAAGATCATCAACGGTATAAATATCAGTTCCTTTAAATGATTTTGTGGTGCCGGGAATAGGCGAGGCATTTCCGCTAAAAACAGGATCGATCAAAAAACGTTTTCCGTCAAGCTGAATAAAATAAGAAGAATGTCCAAACCAAACCAAAACATCTTCATTTATAGCAAGTTGTTTTAAGTTGGTTTTCACCGAAGGAATTAAATCAGTCGGAATTTTTCTGTCTACTTTCTGGAAGAAAAACGCGTACATGATTCCAAAATAGCCATATCCTTCTGCAAGGTCCGGTGTGAAACTGTTGTTTTGGAATTTTCCGTTTTTGTAATGAGGCGATTTTTTTATCAATTCCAGTCTTTCGCCGGAAGGTGCTTTTCCAAATTTCGGATGTTGTAAAAAGGCATAAAAGGCAATTACTAAAAGAATAATTAGGGTTAAGATCATGATTTTTTTTAGATTGAGGGGTATAATTTTTGTAATTCTTTTACAGATGAAGAAATCATGATTTTTAGAATTTCGATATCAATATCAGCTAATTTTTTAATGTAAATACAGCCTTTTGCTGCTTTGTGTTTTCCTAATTTTGAAAGTAATTCTTCTTTATCGGATGTTAAATAAACGTAAAGTGAGATCGACGGCTTTCTTGGCGAAAAACCGGCAAGTGGCGCATCGCCTTCGTGTCCGCTCGCGTATTTATAATGATAACTTCCAAAGCCTATAATACTTGGTCCCCACATTTTAGCTTCAAAACCGGTTTGCTGCTGCATTATTTTGATGAGTTCAAAAGCATCGTTTCTTTTTATTTCATCTTCAACAGTATTATTTATAAAATCGATAACACTGCTTTCTGTCTCGGTAGTTTTATTTTTTGCCATCGTCTTTATTTTTGATTTAGTAAATCACTTTTAAATAGCATATTTTTAATCTTAAATCCCGTGGCATAAAACAAATCAGGATTAGCAAACATTTGATTTTCTAAAACAATTAAGCTTATGTCACTTTCAGGAAAATACAAATTTACAGAAGAAAATCCATCTCCAAGCCCGGTATGCCCAATATATTTTACAGGTTCTTTTTCGATAATTCGAATGCCGTAACCATAACCTTCTTTTTCTTTTCCGAATAAATTATGCTGAGACAAAATAGTATATTTTAGCATTAATTGATACGTTTCCGGCTTTAGGATTTTTCCTTTATGAAGATTATTATTCCAAATAGCCAAATCATTTACAGTCGAAACTATTCCGTCAGCACCTAGACTTTCGGGATTAATCTGAGAACCTTCTATAACATCATAAACATCATTTTGAACAAAATGTCCCGAAGCTAAATTTTGAGTTTTATCTTTAGAATAGCAAAATGTATTTTTCATGGTTAGTTTTTTGAAAAGCGCATTTGCCATTTCATCATAACTTTTTTTAGAAGTATTGGCAACAATTTTCCCTAAAAGATTAAAACTCAAGTTTCCGTATTTAAAATCTGTTCCGGGTTTAAAAAGCAGCGGTTTTTGTAAATCGACAATTCCGTGTGAGTGATTTAAAAGTTGATGAACAGTTACAGAATCTGCCCAGGTTTGGGTAAGTTCCGGCAAATATTTTTTTATTGGAGACTGCAAATCAATTCTGCCTTTTTCGACTTCCAGTAAAATCAAGACGGCAGCAACTTGTTTGCTGTTCGACATAATCTCAAACTGAGTATTTATTGACAAAGGTTTTTTAGTTTTAAAATTGGCAAAACCTTGCGCTTTACTGTACAGCGTTTTTCCGTTTTTGGCTATCAAAACAACACCATTAAATTTGGGTTCGCTAACTTTACTTAAACTATCTATTTTAGCCGAATAATCGTCTTTTTTCTGTGCAAACGAATTGCAATTAGAAAGTAAAAATGTAAAAAAGAACAAGTAAGAAATTCTGAAAATAGAGTTCATTAGGAAAGTTAGGAGTTATGAGTTAGGAGTTATGAATTATTAGTTATGAATTGTTAATCTTATTTGATAGCAGAAATTTCTTAACTGAGACTGAGACTGTAAACTGAGACCGGGACTGAAAACTAAAAAATCAGAACATTCCATTTTCGTTAATGGCTTCTTTTGGAATAGGTTGTCCTAAATCCCAAAGCTCAACTATTTTGTCTGATTCAAATTTGAAAATATGAACAACTGCAGCTCCCAAATCAGAAGAATTTTGCTTGACATGCGAATGCACCGCAACCAGATTTTCATCTTCTAAAATATGATGAATCTTAAAAATTTTATTTGGATTTGTTCTGGCAGATTCTTCCATGGCCAGCATTAGAGTATCGGCATCGCCTTTAAAGTAAGAGTTGTGATGTTTAAAATTCGAACCAACATAAAGTCGGAATGCTTCGTGTGAATGCCCTTTTGCAGAAAGTTTTAAAAACTCCTGGGCTATATATTTCTTAGTCATGACCTATCATTTTAAAGCTAACTAAGTTATGAAATTAACCCCAACTTATTCAGTCTGTGAGTTCAATTTTTTTTCATTTTATTTCTAAATCTTCTGATTTTATCTGTGATAGATCAAGACCTAATTTTTCAAATTCTTTTTGTCCTAAATCAGTAATATAAAAATCCCTGTCTTTCTGGCTTTTTGCAATCCAGCCTTTTTCAGTAAAGGTTTCTTTTAACAATTGTCCCAATTTACCGCCAAGATGTTCGTAACACATTTTTGCCGGTTTTCTTTTATTTGAATTCCCGCTCATTTTGAAAATAATTTAATTAGAATGACTACGAATTTATGCAATTATAAACGCATTAATTAAAAGACTGCCTAAATTCCAAAGGAGAAATAGTAGTTTTTGTTTTAAACAATTTACTAAAAGACTGCTGATGTTCGAAACCCAGATCAAAGGCAATTTCGCTTATTGATAAATTTGTTGTCGAAAGTTTTTCTTTAGCTTTTTCAATCAATTTATCGTGTATGTGCTGTTGTGTACTTTGTCCCGTCAGTAATTTTAATAATCCGCTTAAATAATTTGGGGAAACATTTAAATTTTCTGCAACATACTGAACCGTCGGTAATCCTTTTTTGGATAAAGAATCAGTAGAATAATAATCTTCCAGCAATTTTTCTAAACGTTCCAGAATTTGGTGATTGCTGATTTTTCTGGTGATGAACTGGCGGTTATAAAAACGCTCAGAATAGGTAAGTAATAATTCAATTTGAGCAATAATCACATCCTGACTGAATTTATCAATATTAGATTGATATTCGTTTTGAATGTTTTTGATGATGCCAATAATCATTTTTTCTTCTTTATCAGAAAGATGTAAAGCCTCATGAACAGCATATCCAAAATACTCATATTGTTTGATTTTTTTGGCAAGCGGCGTATTCCACAAAAAATCAGGATGGACCAATAAGGACCATCCTGTATGCTGAAGTTCTGCATTTCCTTCAATAGAAAAAACCTGACCAGGCGCAATAAAAAGCAAAACACCTTCCTTAAAATCATATTCCTGCTGACCATATCGCATGGTTGCATTGGCATGTCGTTTTAAGGCAATCGAGTAAAAATCAAGCATTAAGCTTTTGGGTTCATCTTCGTTTAAGTGTTTAAGATCTTCAAAATTATAAACACTCACTAAAGGATGTTCCGGCTTTGGCAAATCTCGAAATTCATGAAATTCGCTGATACTTTTTATTCGGAGTGGTTGCTGATTTGCCATAGTACAAGTTACTAATTTTGATTGTAAACGGCTGCAAATTCTTTTGCATATTCTGCCAGTTTTGTTTTTCCCATCACGGCTGGTTTGTTACGTTCGTAATCTTCGCCCAATAAACCGTTGTAAAGTCCGGCGTACATTTCAACAAGACCAGCAGCGATTTTTGGCTGCATTCCCACAGAAGTTAAGCCGTTTAAAGTTTCTTCATCGCTTACTAAAACCCATTTTAAATCCGGTTTTCCGATAGCTTTCCCTAATATTGCTGCGGTTTCGTGACCTGTAAGTTCTTCACTTGCCACATAACGAATTTTTTTCCCGTCAAGCGGAGTTGTCAATTCTTCGGCAATTGCAGCCGCGATATCAAGAGGAGAAACCCATGGAATCATTTTGTCTGCACCATAATTGGCCGCAATAATCCCCGCATTTTTGATCATCGGAATATAAGCCAGCAAGTTATAAAAGAAAGAAGTCGGACGCATAAATGTTATCGAAACTCCTGAAAGTTTATTCAACACACTTTCGATTTCATTATAACGCTGAATAATTCCTGAATTTTTCTCTAAATGAGCGCCAATACTACTTAAAAATACGACACGTTTTACGCCGGATTGCTGAATTGCTTCTGCATAAGTATTTCCAATTTTGCGTGTAAAAGCATCCAAATCCAGATTGGGATCAAAATAATTCGCACGCGGAATCATGCAATAAACGGCGTCTGCGCCGGTAAAAGCTTCAGTTAAAAATGCTGCATCTTCTACAGATCCAATTGCTGCTTTTGCGCCAAAAGCCTCAATTGCAGTTTGTTTTTCGACATTGCTCGTAATTACCGTAACCTGATGCCCTTTTTGTACTAATTCCTGAGCCAGTGGCTTGCTGATGTTCCCTAAAGAACCTGTTAGTGTAATTTTCATCGTTTCTATTTTTTGATGATACAAAGTTGCGCATCATCAAAACGATTGCTGTAGCCAAATCTACTATTGTCGTAGCCAAAATTAACTGCAATTACTTTGAACTCAATTTCTTCTCGTTTTCTGTTCTGGGTTTGTCTTTGCCGTTTGGCTCGCCTTTTCCGGTTGTAATTAATTTTTTCAAACTATTCTGAATATAATTTGTCCACGCATCCTGGCAAATCTCAAAACATTCATAATCCGGAACCAAACCAAAATGAGTAAAGCGAAGTTCTGTTTTTCCATCTTTTTCCGAAATTTCAAAAGTGGGTTTTGTACCCGTCCATTCGCTTTTATCTTCGGTAAATTTGAAATAATTGTTTTCAACCAACCAAACAACTTTCTGATTCGGAATCACTTCGATCAATTTTATTTTGCAGCGATGCACATCTTCATAATGATAATCAAATTCATCATTTTGTTTCGCCGTATTTCCGTCAATTTCTTCAGACCACCATCCGCGAACGTTGGTAACGGCATTAAAAACTTCTTCGGGAGATTGATCAACTATTAATGTCGTGGTAAAATCTTTTGCGCTCATTTTGTGTAGTTTAGAAAGTTATCTAACAAATTTACTTCCTAAAAATCAATAAATTAGGGTGTTTATGCGACAATTTTAAGGGTGGAATAAGACAGATTTAGATTTTTGGAATTTGTAATTTGAACTTAACTTTTCAGGAGCAGAAAAATCATTTTTATGAGAACCACTCGTCCCGCTGTCCATTATATCTTTTGTGGTGAACCCCAACACAAAAGGATGCCATTTCCATCGGGGCTAGATTAGAATTTTCTTTTTTATAAGAAATAAAGTTTATTCTCTATGCGTATCTATTATTTCTTTACATAGGTTTTAATTTTCCCGATCACATCTTCAATCTGCGAAAAATGTTTTTTCATAACTTTCTCTAATTCTAAAGTTCCGCCGAGAATCAACATTTCTTTGTTTTCGAAACGTTTTCCAAGACGATCGTCCAACATAATGGTTTGCATGCTTTGCGCCATATTTATTTCTTCGAGAAATTCATTTGGATGTCCTGCCGTGCAAATCACAAGTCCAAACGGAATTGTTTTCATCTTTTTAGAAGTTTCATTGTGCCCGTAAGCATATCCAACGGAATAAACACGGTCGAACCAGCCTTTCAGTTTTGCCGGACAATCGCTCCACCAAACCGGATATAAAAAAATAATGCAATCTGCTTTTTCAATTTTTTCCTGTTCAGCCAAAACATCTTCAGGAATCGGAAGATTGGTTTTGCCCAAACCTTCTCTATCATATTCTTCTGCCGACATATCACTTTGAAAATTCATAGCGTATAAATCTGAAATTTCAAGATTCCAATTCTGCTTCGAGATTACTGATTTCAGTTGTTGCAGAACCTGAAAAGTATATGATTTTTCACTTGGATGGCTGTAAACTATTAGAATATTCATAGTTAATTTTCATTAGTTACATATTCTGATTTTAGCATTGAGTAATTGCATTTTTTTCGACTAATTATAAAAATAGCGCCTGATTTTGAATTCAAATTCAGGCGCTATATTTTACGAAAATACAAATTAAAGTAACTATTTATACAGTTATTTTTTGTCTGCAAATATTTTATCCAATCCTTCCATTGCGATTGTGAATCCTTCTTTGAAGCCCATTTCGATTATCTTTTCAAGATCAGATAAGTTTTCGTGTTTGATGGCTACGTCGACAAATGTTGACCCATTTTGCTCATTAAAACTGACATCCCAGTCAGAACGCGGAAAATCTACATTTAAATTGCCTTCGCTGTCGCAAAAAGCATCCAGATATTTAAAATTTGTTTTTGGCGTGATCGATTTAAAATCTGCCAAAGCCCAATGTTCTTCGCCTTGCGGTCCAATCATGGCGTATAAACGTCTTCCGCCTTCTTTAAAATCCATACTTTTTGTTTTGGATTTCCATGGAGCCGGCGCCCACCATTGATCGAGAATTTCAGGTTCTGTCCAGGCAGACCAAACATCTGAAATTGGTGCGTTAAATTCTCTTTTTACATTTACTGTGCTGGTTTCTTTGTTTACCGTAAAGTCCATTAAAAGATTAGATTTCATTTTTTCTAGATTTTAGATTAATTAATACTTGATCCAATTGATTAAAACGGTTTTCCCAATGTTGCTTAAATTGTTCCAGCCATTTATCAATTTCTTTCATTTTATCTATTTTTAACTGGTAATAAATTTCTCTTCCCACTTTGTGCTGTTCGAGCAATTCACATTCATTCAGAATTTTAATATGTTTAGAAACGGCTTGTCGTGTAGTATCAAATTGCTCCGCAATGGCATTTGGCGTTAAAGCCTGAGCCGTAATTAACACTAGAATTGCCCTGCGTGTGGGATCTGCAATAGCTTGAAATATATCTCGTTTCATTATCTTATTATTTAATTGCGCAATCGATAGGTTGCAAATATAAGCAACCGTTTGGTTTCTTAAAACATTTTTTCGATATTTTTTTGGAAATCAATATTTGAAATCGATAAAAAAGCAAAAAGCTATAAATAAGTAATCTGCTTATTTATAGCTTTTTATAAAGAGTATCATTTATTCTTTTATAGAAATAATGTTAGTCTGTTTTTATTAAAGTTGCGTAATTTTTCCGCTATGAACATCATATTTCATCGATACAATTTTAATATTATGTTCTTTAATAAGCGGATTGTCCTGAATCAATTTTACTGAGTGTTTTATGTTCGCATCAATTGCACCGGAATAATTTGTCGCTTTAGGTTTTACTTTATCGGCTTCAATTTCTTCGTTTTCTTCAGAGATTGTTTCTACAATATTATCAATGTGGTTAAAATGCTTTTTGTATGCGCCATCTTTGTCATTGATATAGGCTTTTATAGCGCCACATTCTGTATGACCTAAAACGACGATCAATTTCGTGTCAAGATGTTCTATCGCATATTCAATACTTCCCATGTCGATATCCGAAATTAAGTTACCGGCATTTCGTATGACAAACAAATCTCCAATTCCCTGATCAAATACAATCTCCGGCGCGACTCTGCTGTCGGAGCAGGTTATCACAACCGCAAATGGTTTTTGTCCGTCCTGATTTGCCAAAACCGATTGTTTGTTTTGGTGCGGATGAATTGATTTTTCCTCCAGGAATCTTTCATTTCCTTGTGTTAATCTTTCTAAAGGATCCTGATTTTTGTTAGTCTCAACCATTTCCTTTCCCTGATCACTTTTCTTGCATCCTGCCATTAATAGCAGCATAAAGGTTAATGCTAAAATTTTTGCTTTCATTTTTTTCTTTTGTTTAATTATAAAACAGAATTAATAAGTAAAGTAAATACTTGTTAATAATGATTTGCAAAGATAATTTTTTTACCGCATGAATACTGTATTTTTCTTACAAATAATAATAAACAAATTAACTTGAGAACATAAAAAAATCCGGTTGCCTAAACAAAACCGGATTTTCTAATTTATATAAAGTTTATATCAATTACTTTCTCGTTAAATCAGTAATTAACAAAGGATTATTTTCTTTTAATTTGGCAACCAGTTCTTCAACCGTTTCCGGATTTTCTTTTAATTTCTCGTATTCGGCAGAAGTTATTCCCACGATTTGTAAAAACGAAACTTCACCGTGTGGCGTTTGCTGCTTTTCGATTTCGGGATCTGCTACAAAAAGCAAGGCCGTAATATCCGTTTCGGTATCTAGTCTTATCGGTCCGTTTGCAGGCATATAATGATATTCTTCAAACCAGTTTCCGCTGTCAAATACATATTTGGCAATGTTTTGTAATAAAGCAATTGCCCATGTAGGGTTTCCGTTATCTTCTTCAAACGGTTTTAATCTAAAGGTGATTTCAAATCCCCATTTGCTAAATTCGCTGTCCAGTTTTTCTTCATTATAATACAATTCAGAAAAGCCGTAGGTTACAAAATGAAAGTGATCGGTTTGCCTTTTACTTTCATAAATACTTACTCCGTCAAGCGGACTATCTCCGCCAAGCATATAGCTTATTGCGGGGGCAAAATGTTTTGGTTCCTGATTAGGATAAAGTCTTTCAAATTCTTTATCGATTGATAACCAGCCAACAGCGTCGTCTTCTGAAAATTCTTTTTTGTATTCGTCTAATGTCATGCGTTCTGATTTTACCATTAATGAAATACAATATATGGCTTTTTGATATAAGAAATATAATTTTCCATTTGATTTTATTGTAATTACTTCATCATTTTAAAAATGTAAATCTTATCATATAAGAGTAAAACTTTTTAAATAACAAGACAAAAAAATCCGACTTGCTTTCACAAATCGGATTTGAATATTTTGATTTAAAACACGAAATCTATCCCAATTTCTTGATTAATTCAGCTGTTGCCGCCTCCAAACCTTTATAATAATCTCCGTTTTTGAATTGTGGCACTGCAAAATTGCTGATAATTTCTTTTGTCTGTTCATCACCTAATTTATAGCGTATCGTATCTTCTCCTAAAATCTGAATTTGTCTTAATCCTTTACTTAAAAGAATTAAAATCGTAGGCTGCATTTTTAAGTTAGTGTTCAGATATTTATCTAAATTCTGTGAATAATCGAATAAATCAGGATAAGGCTTTATAGAAGAAGTAGTTACAATCATGATTTTATAAAGCGTCTTTTTTTCAAATGATTTTAAAGTGGTGCTTAAAGTTTTTATCTGATCCGGAGTCAGTATTTTTTCAAAATCATTTACATTATCATATGATTTTGCAAAAATTGTTTCTGCTTCTGAACTTGATTGTGCTTCCTTTTTTGTTTGGGCTAAAAAACTAAAGGGTAACAATAATACAATTGTTACAATGAGTATTGTTTTTTTCATCTTGGGCAAGAGTAGATTTGGTCTTGCAAAACTACCACTTTAATGTTATAAAAAATTAAGTAATTTTATACTAAAGCGTTAATATTTGAGATAAAAAAAAATCCAAACAAAACCATCATTATTTGTTATCTGGTTTTTGAGATACGCTAAAAGTACGAGTAAAATTGGCTACAAAATCTTTTGTGTATTGCCCGGTTTGATCTAAATCCGGATCCAGAATCGTGATTTCTAGTCCGCTTAATTTATCGCTTTCAAATAAATAGGAGGTAAGATCATTAAATTCATCATAACTAAGACCATCCGGAGTTCTGCTGTCTACGCACGGCATTATCGAATCATTTAAAACATCAACATCAATGTGAAGCCAAAAACCATCCAGATTCTTGCTTTTTACAGCTGAAAGAAACGATTCGACACAATTTGAAATTCCTTTTTCGCGCAGTTCTTTTAGGCTAATATAAGTCGCATCAGAATTTCGAATTTGATTTTCGTATTCGTCATCATATTCGCGATTGCCCACGCACCAAAGATTTTCTTCTTTTATATAGGGAGATAAATTTAGAATATTGGTTAATTTTTCAGGACCGTTTCCGGTTACAATTGATGCTGACATTCCGCCAATGCCACCGGTTTCTGATAAAGAAACATCCATAAAATCAGTATGTCCGTCAAGATAAAAAAGTCCGTAATTGCCTTTTTGCTTTAAAGCTATCGCCGGTCCTAAAAGAATGCTGCAATCGCCGCCCAGAATAAAAGGAAATTTATTTTGAGTAAGTAAATTATTTATCAGATAAGCTTGTTCTCTCGCATAATCAATTAATGAATTTGTGTTGAGAATATGAGTTTCAACATCTCTTACATTTGAATATTTTGGAGAATCAAGTCTAATAGTATCTTTAGGATTAATAGCTTTGTGCAGATTATGTTTCCACAACCAGTCTGGTAATTTTTTTACCCCAGGTTCTTTTCCCGGTTGAGGTTCTTTTAAACCTAAATTAGATGGAAATTCAACAATATATACTTCTTTCATAACTCTGATATTTGGATATAAAGTTATTAAAATAAAGTGCTTTTTTGTTTACTTAAAAATAGAATAAATGAAGCTATTTAGTCTTTTCAATTTGTTTTAGTACATAATTTTCAGCAAGTGGACCCGTAATTTCTTTATTGTCACTGTCTAATTGAATTAATTTTTTTTCTCCCACTATGTATGATTTTTTACTGCTTTTGTCTGAAGTTACAGTTTTAATTGTATTTCCTTTTTCATCCCATTTAAAAGTACCGGTTTCTGTAAATACATTTTTTTGAATTTTTTTTGTGCCAAGATAAGTTGATTGTGATGAGAAAGTGTTATCGTCATTAAGAGTGATTTCTACTTCGATTCCTTCACAGTCTGCACAAGGAATAGTTCCCTTATATGTTCCTGTCCAGTCTACCGAATTTTTCGAATTATCTTCACTATTATGGACTTCAGTTTCTGTAATAGTGGTTTCTTGTTTTGGAGTTTCTTTATTATTACAACTTGTAAGACTTAAAAAAGTTACTATAAGGACTAAAATTTTTGCTTTCATTTTAATTATTTAAAGAAGATATATTTATATTATAAAATGCAAAAATATAGCTTTTTTACTACAAATAAATATAGTATCAAAAAATAATATTATTCCAGTTTTTAAATCCTAAAAGGATTGGTTTAATTCTATTGTTCGGCTTATTTCAGCCGAATTAAAATTCCTTTTCGTTTCACCAGATTTTTATAATCCCATTGAATTTCTTTTGCTTTATCGAGCCAGCGATTTACATCTTCGGGAATAATTTGTTCCGCTGAAGTATAGCGAAATTCTGCGGCTTTAAAGGAACCTTCATCTGCGAGTTTTTCTTCATCAAAAGATTGACCGCTCCAAAATAGCAAACGAACAGAGTCTTTTAGTTTGCTGTATCCCGCAATTGGATTTCCGTCGAGAAACCAAACCGGATGCGCGTGCCAGATTTTGCTTTCGGCATCAGATAGATTTTTGTTGATGATATTGGCTAATTGATCGCAGATTTCTTTGTCTGCTGTGTTTTGTGAATTATTGTAATCTTCTATAGCTGTGTTCATGATAATTGATTCAATAATAAATGTTTAGAAAAGTTTTATATGTATAAAGACAAGCTAAAATAGTCTTTTTTTTATTACGAAAACCAATCGAAAAATGATATTTCTGATGAAACGGTTTGCGTGAGGGATAGTAACGGAAAGCCCACAGCCTGACGAAGGAAGTGCGAGGACTTGCAGTGAATAGCCCGACCCGGAGGGACACGCCATTATGAAGATTCTAAGGTTCTGAGGTTCTGAGATTTCTTAGAGCGATGAAAAAACTTTGTCAAGAAAAAAAACTGCACAAAAAAATCCGACTTGTTTTCACAAATCGGATTTTAAAAATTGAGAATTATATATAACCGTAAAACGGTCTGTATTACAAGTGAATTACTTCGCCGTAAGCATCTGCAACAGCTTCCATTACAGCCTCGCTCATTGTTGGGTGAGGGTGAATAGATTTAAGGATTTCATGACCTGTAGTTTCCAGTTTACGTGCTACAACTGCCTCAGCAATCATATCTGTAACTCCGGCACCAATCATGTGGCATCCTAACCATTCTCCGTATTTTGCATCAAAGATTACTTTTACGAATCCGTCAGCAGCACCGGCAGCTTTTGCTTTTCCAGAAGCTGAGAATGGGAATTTACCAATTTTTAATTCGTATCCTTTTTCTTTAGCTTGTTTTTCTGTTAAACCTACAGAGGCGATTTCTGGAGTTGCGTAAGTACAACCCGGAACATTTCCGTAATCGATTGGGTCTACGTGTAAACCTGCGATTTTTTCAACACAGTTAATTCCTTCAGCAGAAGCTACGTGAGCCAAAGCCTGACCTGGGGTAACGTCTCCAATTGCGTAATATCCAGGGATGTTAGTTGCGTTGTAAGCGTTTACAAGGATTTTATCTCTGTCAACAGCGATTCCAACTTCTTCTAAACCGATGTTTTCAATGTTAGTTTTGATTCCAACTGCAGAAAGTACGATGTCAGCTTCAAGAATTTCTTCTCCTTTTGCTGTTTTTACAGTTGCTTTTACACCAGTTCCTGTAGTATCGATTTTCTCTACAGATGAATTAGTCATTATTTTTACACCTGCTTTTTTCATTGAACGCTCCATTTGTTTCGAGATATCCTCGTCTTCAACCGGTACAATGTTTGGCATAAATTCTACAATAGTAACTTCAGTTCCCATTGAGTTATAAAAGTGAGCAAACTCAACACCAATTGCTCCGGAACCTACGATAATCATAGATTTTGGCTGCGTTGGTAATGTCATTGCCTGACGGTATCCAATTACTTTTACACCATCTTGTGGCAAGTTTGGCAACTCACGAGAGCGAGCTCCTGTTGCGATGATAATGTGATCAGCGCTATATTCAGTAACTTTATTATCTTTATCTGTAACGTCAAGTTTTTTACCTGGTTTTAGTTTTCCAAAACCTTCGATAACGTCAATTTTATTTTTTTTCATCAAAAACTGAACACCTTTACTCATTCCGTCAGCAACACCACGGCTGCGTTGAACAACTGCAGGGAAATCTTTATCGAATTCAGAAACTTTTAATCCGTAATCAGAAGCGTGTTTTAAATAATCAAAAACCTGAGCTGATTTTAATAATGCTTTTGTTGGGATACATCCCCAGTTTAAACATACACCACCAAGGCTTTCTTTTTCAACTACAGCTACTTTAAAGCCTAATTGCGATGCTCTAATTGCTGTTACATATCCGCCAGGACCACTTCCTAAAACAATAACGTCGTATTTCATTTTTTTGGGTTTTAGTATTTATACCGAAAATGAAGTTTATAATTCCGAAACTCACTTTCGATTTCTCTTGTTATTTGTGATTGCGAATTTAAGGATTTATTTTAAAAAACGCTTAAATTTTATTTTTAGACATACTGATTCCAACCTTTTCACAGAGATTCTGATAAAAGTGATATAAAAAAGTAAAATGAAATTGGAAATGCAGTGTTTTTAGGAAAAAATGTGGAAGATTCTAATTAGAAAATGTGAGCATTAGATAATTAGAGAATGTGGTTTGAGAGAATTAAAAAAATAATAGCCACAGATTACAAGATTATAGTGATTAAAAAATCAGCGGTAATCTGTGTAATCTGTGGCTAAAATATAGTTTATGCATTTTATGCATCTCAGTTTTAAATTTAAAATCAGCAGTCTAAAACTAAACCTTTACATGCCCCCAGTTTTCTCCGCTGGCGATACGTCTAATTTGCATTTCGCTTACACCAAATTGTTTGGCGATCATTTTAAGACGTGTTTTTTGTTCTGGTCTGGAAAGGATTTTTTTGATTAACATCACTTTTGTGGTGGTTAATTTTCTTCCGTCTGCTTTTAGATTATGCTCGATCAGGTTCTTTTTCGCCTGAATCACACGCGGACTTTTACGGCTATGTGCCATCATTTCGGCTTTTGTTGCCCAACGTAAATTGCGTACATCATCATTACTTCTGTTGTAATCCAGATGTAAAACATACGTTTGATCTTCAGATTGTTTCGGAATAAAATATTGGGCAACTAATTTGTATAAAAACAAATATTTGTTGACAATTTTATCGTCTTTTTTAATCTTAAACCTAAAAGTAGGATAGCCATCGCTTAATCCTCCTTTTAATAATCTTCCGTTTGCAATTTCGTCAGAAAAGCTAATGAGACGGCCTCTGTTTGAAATTGCATAGCGAAGTTGTAATGAGGCGTTTATTTCTATTTCTTTAAATTCTTCGTTTGGATAAAATCTAGTTTGTGGCATTTTTCTTTTACATTTGATTTCTATTATCTCAAAGATAAAAAAACCAAAAACGTAAAAAGTTACATAATTTCGTTCAGATCTTACATTTATGATTCCTATAACGCTATTTTAACTTTTTTAAGAACTTTTTTAGCATTTCCAATTTTAGTTCGCTACAGAAAATTGCGAGTCGTAAAGATTTTTGTAGTAACCGTCTGCCTTATTCAGCAATTCCTGATGTGTTCCTTGTTCTACAATTAGCCCTTTATCCATAACTACAATCTTATCAGCGTTTACAATTGTTGCCAATCGGTGTGCAATAATGATTGAAGTTCTGCCTTTTGTAATTGTTTCTGTAGCGCGCTGAATCAATTCTTCAGAATAAGTATCGATTGAAGAAGTAGCTTCATCTAAAATCAAAATACTAGGATTACTCACGTATGAACGCAAAAAGGCGATTAACTGTCTTTGTCCTGACGAAAGCATTACACCGCGCTCTTTTACATCAAAATCATAATTATCAGGCAAACTCATAATAAAATCGTGAACGCCAATTTTTTTGGCTGCGTCCAGAACATGTTCGCGTGTAATTTCGGGATTGTGTAAAGTGATGTTATTGTAAATCGTATCGGCAAACAAAAATACATCTTGTAAAACCACTGCAATTTGTTTTCGGAGAGAAGCTAAAGTATAGTTCTCAATATTATGACCGTCTATAAAAATCGTTCCGCTGTTTATTTCATAAAAACGATTCAATAAATTAATAATCGTTGATTTTCCGGCACCGGTAGAACCTACAATTGCAATAGTCTGCCCTGCAGCGACAGAAAGATCAATCCCTTTTATTACTTCTTCTTCCGGAATATAACTAAAACGGACATCTTTAAATTCTATACTTCCGTCAAAAATAGGCGCTTCAATCGTTCCGGTATCCTGAATATGATCTTGAGTATCGATAATGTCAAAAACGCGATTGGCGGCAATCATTCCTAATTGCATCTCGTTAAACTTATCTGCAATTTGACGAAGCGGATTAAAAAGCATTCCTATAAACATAGTGTACGAAAATAAATCTCCGAAAGTCGTAAAATGATCTCCATTCAAAATTTTAAATCCGCCATAAACCACGACCAAACCTAAAGTAATCGAAGAAATAATATCGGCAATGGGGAAAAATATCGAGTTGTACAGAATCGTTTTGATCCACGCAACTCTGTGTTTATCGTTTATAACCCTGAAATTTTCTGCTTCAATTTTTTCCCGGTTAAAAAGCTGTACGATTTTCATTCCCGTAACACGTTCCTGAACAAACGAATTCATGTTTGCAATTTGCGTACGAACCTCCTCAAAAGCAACCTGCATTTTTCGCTGAAAAATTCGGGTGATATAAACCAGAATTGGCATCGCAACGACTACAATCCAAGTTAGTTCCCAGTTCATATAAAACATAAAAAGCAGCACGACCAGCATTTTCATCAAATCACTGATAATCATGAATAATCCCTGACTGAAAATACGCGCAATCGACTCAATATCAGAAACGGATCTGGTGACCAATTGACCAACCGGAACCAAATCAAAATACTTCATTCTAAAACTCAGAATATGTTTGAAAAGTTTGGTTCTAATGTCTTTTACAATATCCTGCCCAAGCCAGTTTGCCCAATACACAAAATAAAACTGAGAGAGAACTTCACATAAAAGCACAACCCCCATCAGAATAATGTACATCAATAAACCTTGCTTATCTTGCGTCTTGATATAGCCGTCGACCGTTTGTTTTAGTAAATAGGGACGAAGTGCGGCAAAAATCGATAAGGAAATGGCAAAAAGAATAACGCCATAATAGCGCCATTTATATGGTTTCGTATATTTTAAAATTCGTTTGAATAATCCGGTATCAAATGCTTTTGCTTTCATTATTTTTTTAGGAGCTATTCCTGCTTTCCGTTACAATCTTTTTATTTTTTAAAGGAAAAAATAAAAAGGATTTCCACTTCAATCAGGGCTATTTTATGATGTAATCGTAATAAATTTCGGTTAAATACAATCCGTGTGCGGGAACCGAAAATCCTGCTTTTTCCCTGCTTTTACTCGCAATAATATTTTCAAGTTCAGAAAGTGGAATTTTATGTAAACCTATATTTACCAAAGTTCCCACAATGGATCGAACCATATTTCGCAAAAAACGATTCGCAGAAATCGTAAAAACCAGTTTGTAGTTTTCTTCTTTCCAATACGCCTCAAAAATCGTGCAATCAAAAGTATTTACATCCGTATTCACTTTCGAAAAACATTGAAAATTGGTGTGATTCAGTAAGATTTTTGCAGCTTCATTCATCAAAGCTACATCTAATTTTTGGTTAAAATACCAACTCAATTCCTCCGTAAACGGATTTTTAACAGTATTAATGTGGTATTCATACGTTCTTTTAGTCGCGTCAAATCTGCAATGCGCGTCATCATGAACTAATATAATATCAAAAATGGCAATGTCTTTTGGCAAATAAGAATTAAGCTTGTGAACTAAAGTCTTGGCATCAATTTGTGTCTCAAAATCAAAATGCCCATACATTTCCGTTGCGTGAACGCCTGTATCAGTTCTTCCGGCACCCATAATGCTTATTGGCGCATTTAATAAAACAGAAAATGCTTTGTTTAGAGTTTCCTGAACAGAAGACGCATTAGGCTGAATTTGCCAGCCATGATAATGAGTTCCGTTATAAGCAAATTGAATAAAATATCTCAAGGTAAAGGTTCAAAGGTTCTGAGGGGCAAAGGTACAAAGGTTTTTTTGAAGATGCTAAGGTTCTTAGTTGCTAAGGCTCTAAGGTTTTTTACATCGTGTATTGTAGAGGCGCACAGCAGTGCGTCTAACATTGGATGAAAAAAATAAAAACGATTGTTTTGTAAATCTCTCTAAAGAAAACTTAGCCACTTAGTATCTTAGAACCTTAGAACCTCCTCAAAAAACTGTTAACGTCCAAAATACCAATCATAGTTTACACAACAAAAAATCGTATCAGAAATTGACAATTCCAACGATTTAATTTGAGGATTTTTTTTAACATTATTTTCAAAAATGAGCAAAAGTTAATTTTAAAAATATTTCATTTTAACAGAATGTATTTCTCTTATGTTTGTAATATAAAAACCAAAAATCATGAATGAAATTACTTCTTATTGGTGGATAATTTTAATCTTATTCTCCATTCTTTTTTACAAATTTATTTTACGCGTTTTCTTCGGAATGGTGATGGTTCCGGAGGATAAAATTGGTTTGGTGACCAAAAAATTCGTTTTGTTTGGCGCAGACAAATCATTGCCGGATGGCCGAATCATCGCCACAAAAGGCGAAGCTGGTTATCAGGCAAAAACGCTTGCTCCGGGTTTATACTGGGGAATGTGGATCTGGCAATATTCAATTGATATGACCGGATTTACGGTAATTCCGGAAGGAAAAATTGGATTGGTTTTAAGTAAGGACGGACAGGAAATTCCAACCGGACGAATCTTAGCCAGAAAAGTAGACAGTGATAATTTTCAGGATGCTACTTTTTTCTTAAACAATGGCGGACAAAAAGGACGTCAGACAGCGTTTATTACAACAGGTTCGTATCGTATTAATACGTTTTTGTTCGAAATTGTAATCGCAGATCAAATCAAAATTTACGAAAACATGATTGGAATTGTGACGGCGCTTGACGGAGAACCAATTCCGCAGGGACAAATTGCAGGTAAATTTGTTGAAGGTCACAATAACTTTCAGGACTTTGACAAATTTCTGGAACAGGGCGGAAATCGTGGTTTACAGCCTCAGGTTATGTTAGCAGGATCTTACTATATTAATACGTGGGGAATTCAAATTGAACAAAACCCAATGACCGATGTGCCAATTGGATATGTGGGCGTTGTGATTTCTTATATTGGAGAAGACGGACAAGATGTTACAGGTGATACTTTTAAACACGGAAATATCGTTTCGAAAGGACAAAGAGGTGTTTGGATGGAACCGCTTGGACCGGGAAAATATGCCTTGAATAAATATACGACAAAACTGGAAGCAGTTCCAACAACGAATTTAGTGCTGAACTGGGCAAACGCCAGAAGTGAATCACATGATTTAGATAAAAATCTTTCTACGATTACGGTTCGTTCAAAAGATGGTTTCCCTTTTAATCTTGACGTAGCGCAGATTATTCACGTTCCGGCAAACGAAGCGCCAAAAGTAATTGCCCGTTTTGGAAGCATGAACAATCTAGTTTCTCAGGTTTTAGAACCTACAATTGGTAATTATTTCAGAAACTCGGCTCAGGATAGCGATGTGATTTCTTTCTTATCTACGAGAAAAGAGCGTCAGGAATCAGCCAAAAATCATATCAAATTGGTGCTTGACGAATATAATGTAAACGCAGTTGATACTTTGATTGGAGATATCGTTCCGCCAGATTCACTGATGAAAACATTGACCGACAGAAAATTAGCCGAAGAAGAGCAAAAAACATATCAAACCCAAAGAATGGCGCAGGAACAACGTCAGGGAATGGAGAAAGAAACGGCCATTGCAGACATGCAAAAAGAAATTGTGCGTGCCTCTCAAAGTGTTGAAATTGCACAAAGAACAGCAGACGCAACCGTTAAAAAAGCGGAGGGAGATGCAACCAGTTTAAAACTAAATGTAAACGCTGAAGCGGAAGCAACAAAAATGCGCGCCAATGCGGAAGCCGAAGCGACAAAAGCAAGAGCAGGGGCACAAGCAGAAGCAACAAAACTAAATGCAAGTGCCGAAGCAGAAAGAATATCGAAAACAGGTTTGGCAGAAGCAGAGAAAATCATGGCAATTGGTAAATCAACTGCAGAATCGTATCAGCTTCAGGTTAGCGCAATGGGCGGTGATAATTTCACCAGATATAAAGTAACCGAAGAAATTGGTAAAGGAAATATCAAAGTAATTCCGGATGTTTTAATTTCAGGAAACGGTGGTTCTGATGGTTCGATTAGTGGTTTGTTAGGTTTGAAACTAATGGAAATGATGGATACCAAAGATTCTAAAGATGTCAAAAATCCGAAGAAACAATAATTGTAGTAAATGTAAAACGTTTGATGTGAATATAAAACACATCGTAAAACGTAGAGACGCACAGCAGTGCGTCTAAGACAAAGTTTGAAATCCGGTCTGCATCAGCAGATCGGATTTTTTATATTCAAAAATCAAAGAAAACAAGACGAAAGACGCACTGTTGTGCGCCTCTACAGAAAAACCTTTGTACCTTTGAACCTGCAGAAAAAAATCTCAGTATCTTAGCAACTTAGAATCTTAGCGCCTTAGAATGAAAAAAATCCTCCTCCTTTCCGATACTCACAGTCATATGGATGATGTTATTTTAAAATATGTAAATCAGGCAGATGAGGTTTGGCATGCTGGAGATATTGGTGATCTGAATGTTACGGATACGATAAAAAAACTAAAACCCTTACGTTGTGTTTATGGTAATATTGATGATGCGCAGGCAAGATTAGAATTTCCGTTGCACAATAGATTTTTATGCGAAAATGTCTCCGTTTGGATTACCCATATTGGCGGTTATCCCGGAAAATACAATCCGGCAATAAGAGAAGAAATGGCGGCTAATCCACCTAAATTATTCATTTGTGGACATTCGCATATCTTAAAAGTAATGTTCGATAAAAAAAATAATTTATTGCACATGAATCCCGGTGCAGCAGGAAAAAGCGGATTTCATCAAATGCGAACCATGCTTAGATTTGTGATTGATGATGATAAAATCAAAGATCTTGAAATCATAGAAATAGGTAAGAAATAAATTTATACAACTGGAACTTTTATTTTTATAGACGTTCCCGTACTTTCATTTGCTCTGGAAATAATCGAAAAATTGCCTTTTAGTTTTTTAATTCTGGCTTTGATTCGGTTAAGGCCAAAACCTTCCTGATTTAGTTTTTCGGTATTAAAACCTTTCCCATCATCATGTATAATAATAATTAGCCTGTTTTCTTTTTCGTGCAGTGAAATCTGGGCTTTTTTAGCGGAACTATGTTTTATAATATTATTAAAAAGTTCGCTTACAATAAAATATAACTTAATTTCAAATTTCTCATTGTATCTTTTTGTAGTAGATACGGAACTTGTAAATTCAAACTGAAGTGCTGAATTAGAATTTTTTTCACATAAATCTTCTAAAGCGTACACCAAGCCAAAACGAACTAAAAGCGCAGGAATTAATTCATGTGACATATCGCGTAATCGATCATGAGCATCTTCCAAAATAGATTTAGCTTTAAGAAGTTCCTCTGATTTTATATCATTTTGAGCAGAAAATGCATTTAAATGTAAACCAACTGATGACAATAAAGAATTGATGTTGTCATGTAAAAAAGAGGCAATTTTCTTTCTTTCATTTTCCTGGCCGTCTATTCCGGCATTAATAATGTTGAGTTGTATTTTTTGCTGAATATCTTTTTGCTTATTCTTTCGTTTTAATTTGTCATTTTGGTAAACAAAGTAAAAAAGAACCATCAGCAGGATAACGAGAACAATATAAAAACTAACTATTTTTTTATTTGCAGACTTCTGAATCTCTGATATTTCCTTTTTTTGTAGAATTGAAATATCTGTACTGACTTCAGTTTTTGATTCTTTAAAAACAGTTTCTTTTAAAGATGCCGCTTCCTGACTAAAAACAGGAATTCCGTTTAGTAGAAATAAAAGCAGTAGAAATATTCTAAAAACAGGCATAAGCAATTCGTTGGTATAAATGTATTTACGGTTTTATTAAATTGTTTTTCAGGGCATATTTCACAAGACCAATAACATTTTTTGTATTTAGTTTTTTCATGATATTTTTACGATGTGTTTCTACCGTATTAACGCTTATAAATAGTTCTTCGCTAATTTCTCTGGCGCTGTATTCCAAGGAAATCAACGTAATAATTTCAATTTCGCGTTCGCTTAATAATTGATTTTCACTGCTAAAAGTAGGTTTGTTTAATTTGGGATTGTTTTGGGTAAAGTTGGTAAAGATTTTTTCTCTGATATGTTTGTCAAAATACTCTTCATCTTTATTGACCGCTTCAATAGCTTCTATGATATTTTCTCCGGCACTTTTTTTTGTCAAATAGCCTTTTGAACCTAATTTCATTACTTCTTTAACGATTTTTAAATCATCATAACTGGAAAGAATAATTACTTTACACGGAAATCCTTTTTCATTAAATTCTTTTAAAACTTCGATTCCGTCTTTGTTAGGCATGCTAATATCCAATAATAAAATGTCGGCATTATTTTTTGTGACATCTTCATAAATAAATGTCCCTTCTAATGAATTGCCTACGACTTCAAAGTGAGAAACAGTACGTAATAAATTAGTAAGTCCGTCGATAAGTACCTGATGATCATCAGCAAGATGTATCCTTATTTTCTGTGTCATGTTTTCTTTGAATCTGGGAATCAAAATTATGAAAAATATCTTACAAATACGCTTTTCTGCCTTTGTTTTTGGGAGTTCAATAAGGTTGATGAAAATTTCAGACACAAAAAAACCCGAATTTACAATTCGGGTTCTCTTCGCACATAAATAAAGTTTATAGGTTTACCTCAAACGATCTACAGATTTTACGAGATCTTCATCCTTCTTGATGGCCTTATTAGCTAACACTAATAATACGATAGCAACAATTGGCAGAAACATCCCAATACCTTTCTCAGAAACAGCGTTAACAGTTTCTCCAGATAAATTTAGTGATCGGTATACAAATAATCCTAATAAAATTAAATTTAATATTATGTTCAGTCTGCCCATTACAAACTGATTTTGTCTTTTTTTGTATGAAATAATACTAATGATAGTAAGCATCGTGCTTAATCCTAATAGTATTGTGTATACCTGGTCTTGCATAAAGTAAAATGCTTTTCCATTATTTAATGTCCAAAGCGGAATAAAAAATAATAGAACCCCTGTTATTACAAAGGTAAGAATTAAATATACAGTCTGAATTCTTTGTATCATGATTAATAATTGTTTTACAAAAATATATTTTCTTTTTTTAAAATACTATTGTATGATAAAATTTTATTCGTATTATTGCATCATAATACCGTAAGCACTTCATACTGCGGTCAATCGAAAACAATTATCTACCTATTCTTTTTACAGTATTTCCTTTAAAATAATTAAATTCATAGAACATTCATGTTTGATATTTCTGCATTAAAAGAAATGAAGCTTTCTGAGCTTCAAGAAATAGCTAAGTTAGCTAAAACTATAAAGTTTAATGGTGTTAAAAAAGAGACTTTAATCAGTCAGATTTTAGCACATCAAGAAGCGACTGTAGCGCCGCCTGTACCTGCTGTTGCTCAGGCAGAAGTTGATGACAAACCAAAAAGAGCCAGAATTGTTCCTGAAAAAAAAGCAGCAATCAGCAAAAATGCTCCAGTTCTGGAATTTGATAAAGTAGAGGAAGTTCCTGCAAAAACAAAAGCTCCGGCGATTTCAAAGCAAAATCAAAAAAATGAGCACGCTCCTAAAGCCGAAGAACATGTAGAAAATGCAGCAGTAGAGAAAAAGGGACCAAAAATCGTAAAATTCAACAAATCAGCTTACGAGAAAAAGGTTGCATTACAAAAGGAAAAAGAAGTTGTAAAGGAAGCTGAAACTGTTTCTGACGAAATTGAAGAAACGGTTGCTCCAACTCCAACAGCCGAAAAAGCAGAAGGAAATGCTCCGGTTAAAAAGATAAATCCAAATCAGAATAAAAACCAAAATCCGAACCAAAACCCAAATCAGAATCAGAACCCAAATCAAAATGGGAATGGAAACGGAAATGTAAATGGCAACGGAAATAACGGAAATCAAAATCCAAACCATAAAAATAAAAAAAGTAATTTCAGAGATTCAGATTTTGAATTTGACGGAATTATAGAAAGTGAAGGTGTTCTTGAAATGATGCCGGACGGATACGGATTCTTACGTTCATCAGATTATAATTATTTAGCATCTCCGGATGATATTTATTTATCCACTTCACAAATTAGATTATTCGGTCTTAAAACCGGAGATACAGTAAAAGGAGTAGTTCGTCCTCCTAAAGAAGGCGAGAAGTTTTTTCCTCTTGTTCGTGTACTGAAAATTAATGGTCACGATCCACAGGTAGTTCGCGACAGAGTTTCTTTCGAACACCTGACACCGGTTTTCCCTTCAGAAAAATTCAAATTAGCCGAAAAAGGCAGTTCAGTTTCAACCCGTATTATCGATTTATTTTCTCCAATAGGAAAAGGACAGCGTGGTATGATAGTCGCACAACCAAAAACGGGTAAAACAATGTTATTAAAAGACATTGCCAACGCGATTGCAGCCAATCATCCTGAAGTTTATCTAATCGTACTTTTGATTGATGAGCGTCCTGAGGAGGTTACAGATATGCAGCGTAGTGTTCGTGGTGAAGTTATCGCTTCAACTTTTGACAGAGAACCACAAGAACACGTGAAAATTGCCAACATTGTTCTTGAAAAAGCAAAACGTTTGGTAGAATGCGGACACGATGTAGTGATTCTTTTAGATTCGATTACACGTTTGGCAAGAGCATACAATACAGTTCAGCCTGCATCAGGAAAAGTTTTAAGTGGAGGTGTTGATGCCAACGCATTACAAAAACCAAAACGTTTCTTTGGAGCGGCAAGAAATGTAGAAAACGGCGGTTCGTTAAGTATCATCGCAACTGCATTGACAGAAACAGGTTCTAAAATGGATGAGGTAATCTTTGAAGAATTTAAAGGTACCGGTAACATGGAGCTTCAATTGGATCGTAAAATCGCTAACAAACGTATTTTCCCTGCAATCGATCTTACGTCTTCAAGTACACGTCGTGATGATTTATTATTAGACGAAAAAACATTACAAAGAATGTGGATCATGCGTAAATATCTATCCGATATGAACCCTGTAGAATCTATGGATTTTGTAAACGATCGTTTCAAGAAAACTAAAAACAACGAAGAGTTTTTGATTTCTATGAATGACTAAAAAAGGGACAAAGGTTCAAAGTTACAAAGGTTCTGAGGTTTTCTTTCGGGATCTATAAATATAAAAAAAGGGATAAGTTTTAAACTTATCCCTTTTTTGGTTTTGCATTGATTTAATAGTTCATATTTAAACTATAGCCCACGGTTTCAACCGTGTGGGGTTGCATGTCAACAAATATTGTGTCCCCACGGTTGAAACCGTGGGCTATAAAATCTTAGAATCTTAGAACCTTAGAACCTTAGAAACTCAGAATCTTAGCATCTAAAGAAAACCTTTGAACCTTTGCAACTTTGAGCCTTTGAACCTATTTCTTATCAACTACAGGTCTGTTTTCTCTGTTAGCCAATTCCCAGGCAACAACAAATGCCAGTTGTGCTCTTTTTGTTAAAGCGTCGTATTCGATTTTTTGAGGTTCGTCGCCTTTTTGGTGGTAATCTTCGTGAACTCCGTTGAAGAAGAAAACTGCCGGAATACCATGTTTTGCAAAGTTGTAATGATCAGAACGCTCATAGAAATGATTTGGATCTTTAGGATCATTAAATTTGAAGTCAAGATTTAATTTCGAATATTTTTCGTTTTCAGAAACTACAATATTGTGTAAATCAGATGATAATCTGTCGGCACCAATTACGTACACATAATTGTTTGTATTAGCATGTTCTACATCACGACGGCCAATCATATCAATATTGATATCGGTAATCGTGTTCGCGATTGGAAACAATGGATTTTCAGAATAATAACGAGAACCGTGCAATCCGTGTTCTTCACCAGTTACGTGTAAAAACAAGATAGAACGTTTAGGTCCGTGTCCGTCTTTTTTAGCTTTTGCAAATGCTTTAGCAATTTCCATTACAGCAACTGTTCCGGAACCGTCATCATCAGCTCCGTTATAAATTTCTCCGTTTTTAATACCAACGTGATCATAATGAGCTGAAATTACTAAAACTTCATCCGGTTTTTCAGAACCTTCTATGTATGCCCAGATATTTTCTGAATCAGGTAAATTTTCATTACGTCTTGCATTCAAAAAGGCTGCAGGAACTGTCTGATAGTAATCTTTTGCTCCTTTAGGAAAGGAAATATTATTTTTTTTGTATTGCTCGATCATGTAAAGACCCGCTTTTTTCTGGCCTTTTGAACCAGTTTCGCGACCTTCCATTTCATCAGAAGCAATCACATATAACATCTTTTTTAAATCTTTTTGGGTAATAACATTCATGTATTTGGTTGGATCTGAATTATCCTTCGATACAACCGACTGCGCATTTTTACATGAAAACGCAGAAGCAATTAATAATAGAACTACTAGTTTTTTCATTTAAGGGGTTTAGTGTAAATTAATAAATATGTAAAAAACATAAAAAGTTAGTAAAAATACAATAAAAAAGGAGTTTATAAAGAATAGGAATACACTTTTAATAAACGAAACAATTCTGCTTTCTCCGTAAAAACGATGGTGCGCAGGATAAAAATAATAACACAGCCATACAATGCCAACAAAATTTATAATATCAGCTATAAAAGATATTGGACTAATAGCTCCAATTGTTTTGTTGACAAGAAATAAAATGAGAAATATTAAAAGCAAAAACGAAAAATAATGTAGCGTAAATATCCCGTGATCAAAGTAATACCATTTCTTTTTATCGTGGAATATCCATAAAAAGAAAGCAAAGAAAGGCATTATGATGAATAATATTTTAGGAATATTATGAACGAATGATTCAATGAACTTTTCTATAATTTGCGCCTTGGTATTGTTTTCTGTAACATGTACCACTTTTTCATAAACCCAGTATTCAAAATCGGTATATTTTTCATCCGGTTTTCCGTATTTCTGAATGGAGTCGATTTCTTTCATGGGCTGTAATTCAAAATAGGTGTCTTGTTTTAAAAATTTTACGCCTTTTTTATTCTGTTTTACAAGATTTGTGGTAATCTCTTTTTCGCTTTTTTGCAGGTTTTCAGTTACGTGAGAAGGAAACATGGCAATTAAAAGAAACGTAACAAAACTGATGAAGATATAAAGGCGAACCGGCGCCAGATATGACAATCTTTTTCCTGAAAGATATTCTTTAGTTAAGGTAGAAGGTTTAAAAAGTAAATTTTTAATCGTCTTCCAAAAAGCATTTTCATAATGTGTTAAATCTTCAAAAAAGTGAATAAACAAATGATGAAAGGTCTTTCGGCTGTCTGTATTTTCCTGTCCGCAATTCGGGCAAAATCTTTGTTCGACAACGTGCCTGCAGTTCAGGCAGGTTTTATCTTTTCTAATTGGACTATGTGACATTGGTAATTTAGTGGGTTTTTGGTTTAGTTTATTTTTTGCCCGCGGATGTTACGGATTTAAATGGGTTTGCGTTGGTTTCTTTTTTGCCACAAATTTCACAAATTAGCACGAATTTTAATTTAATAAAATCAGCGATAATCTGTTTAATTAGCATAAATCTGCGAGCCTTTTTTTGCCACAAATTTCACAAATTAACACGAATTTTAATTTAATAAAATCAGCGTAAATCCGTTTAATCCGCGTCATCCGCGTGCTATTTCTTAAATCGTTATTTTTTCAATACTTCATTTAAAAAAAGCTGTAAATGTTCAAAAGATCTTTTTGCAGCAACAGGATTATAAGCAGCACCTTTTGAATTATCATTTCCGGCCTCCGGATTTGTAAACGAGTGTACGGCATTTGCATAATAAATCATTTGCCAATCTGCTTTTGCGTCACGCATTTCTTGTTGAAAAGCAGTAATTTCTTCCTTAGATTCATACGGATCATCCGCACCATGACAAACCAAAACTTTGGCAGTAATTGGTTCGACAGCACGAGCAGCATCTTTTCCTAAACCTCCGTGAAATGAAACAACACCTTTTACATTCAAATGTCCGCGGGCAGCTTCAAGAACTCCCGTTCCTCCAAAACAATATCCAATAGCTACAATATTATCCGCATTTGCTCCGGATTTCACTAATTCCTGCAAAGCTGATTTGATTCTTTTTTGATAAATTTCGAAGTTGGTTTTGTAATAACCCGCTAGTTTTCCGGCTTCAGTTGTGTTTTTTGGATAATTTCCTTCGCCATAAATATCAGCGATAAAAACATGATAGCCCAATTTTGATAATTCTTCGGCGATTCCTTTAGAAGCATTATCGATTCCCAGCCACGCCGGTAAAAGTAAGATGCCCGGATTGCTGCTGCTTTTTTTGGCCGCTTTTATAAATAAGCCATTTAATGCCTGATTTCCATCAGCATATTTTACGGGTTTTAATTGCGCATTTATAGTGTTAGAAAACAGTATAATAGTTAGTAATAGAATAGTGGTATTTTTCATAATTTTGACAATTTTGAACAAATATCAGAAATATTATGCTACAAAAAAACCTCAGAAGAATTTTCTTTTGAGGTTTGTATTTTTCAAATTAAACGAAGGGAATTATTACATTTTATAAAGAAATATTCCTTTTAAATGCGCATCCTAATTCTATCATAGAATCCGTTTTGGCGATTCCGGGAATGTTATCGATTTTTTCGTATAATATCTTACGCATGTGTTCGTGATTTTTTGCCGTAATTTTTAAATACAGCGTAAACGAACCCGTAACAAAATAGCATTCTGTAATTTCCGGAATCTCTTTTAAAGCTTCAATAATTCGCTCCGAATCGGAATCTTTGTTAAGCGTAATTCCGGTAAACGAAGCCCAGTCGTACCCGATTTGTTTTTCGTTTAAAATAGGTTTGATCCCTGTAATTATGCCTTGTTCAAACAAACGGTTAATACGCTGATGCACCATTGTATTAGAGATTTTTAAATTAGTAGCAATCGTCGAATAGGCAATTCGTCCGTCTTTTTCTAATTCTTTGATAATCTTTATGTCAAATTCATCTAAAATATCCATGCAATTATTTTTTACGTTGTAATTTACTGTAAATATAAAAATAAGTCTGATTTGATCTTTATTCCCAAATGATAAAATGACTTTTTATTCAGTAAAAATAAGTCACATTTATTTTATATCGCTTATTTAGAAGTTAAAAGTTGTGTTTTATTCGCGGTAAATAAATAAATTTTATATTTTTGTTTAAATAAAAAGAAACATTATGTCACATACACAAGAAGTTCTTTCGACTAAATCGGAAGTTTTGATAGAAAAAGAGAATAAATACGGAGCTCATAATTACCATCCGCTTCCGGTAGTTTTAGAAAGAGGAGAAGGTGTATATGTCTGGGATGTTGACGGAAAAAAATATTATGATTTTCTTTCTGCTTATTCAGCCGTAAATCAGGGACATTGCCATCCAAAAATTGTAAAAGCAATGATGGATCAGGCGCAAAAACTGACTTTGACTTCAAGAGCTTTTTACAATGACAAACTAGGAAACTACGAAGAATTTGTAACCAATTATTTTGGTTTTGATAAAGTATTGCCAATGAATACTGGGGCTGAAGCGGTTGAAACTGCTTTAAAACTTTGTAGAAAATGGGCGTATGAAGTAAAAGGAATTCATGAAAATCTGGCTCAGATTATTGTTTGCGAAAATAATTTTCATGGAAGAACGACAACCATTATTTCATTTTCGAATGATGAAAGTGCCCGTAAAAACTTCGGTCCTTTTACAGATGGATTTATAAAAATTGAATACGATAATCTTGAAGCTCTTGAAAAAGCTTTGGAATCATCAAAAAATATTGCCGGATTTTTGGTAGAACCAATTCAGGGTGAAGCCGGAGTTTATGTTCCTTCTGAAGGATATTTGGCGAAAGCAAAAGCACTTTGCGAGAAACATAATGTTCTGTTTATTGCAGATGAGGTTCAAACAGGAATTGCACGTACCGGAAAATTATTAGCCGTACATCATGAAAATGTGCAGCCTGATATTTTAATTTTAGGAAAAGCGATTTCTGGCGGAGTTTATCCGGTTTCGGCAGTTTTGGCGAATAATGAAATCATTAATGTAATAAAACCGGGTCAGCATGGATCTACTTTTGGAGGAAATCCTGTTGCGGCAGCTGTTGCAATTGCAGCTCTTGAAGTGGTAAAGGAAGAAAAACTTGCCGAAAATGCAGAACGTTTGGGAATCATTCTAAGAAAAGGATTAAACGAAATTGCAGAACGTAACGACTTAATCACTTTAGTTAGAGGGAAAGGTTTACTAAACGCCATTGTAATTAATTGTGGTGAAGATTCTGATCTGGCCTGGGAAATTTGCCTTAAATTCAGAGACAACGGATTATTGGCAAAACCAACTCACGGTAACAAAATCAGACTGGCGCCGCCATTGGTTATGACAGAAACTCAAATTGCAGAATGTCTTGAAATTATCGAGAAATCTTTGAATGATTTTAGATAAAAAATCAAGTTTCTAATTTCATAATTTAGGAAATGTGTATGACAAAAGCATTTATATAATCCCTACGGGATATTTTATCTTTGGGATCTATAATTTTGCTACCAACATTTAAATCCTAACGGATTATTTTTCTATAAGCTTTTGTTATTAGTAAATCGTTAATAATATATCTCGGAGAGATTATATATTGGTAGTAAAACAGTTAAAATCAAAAAATGTCCCGTAGGGACTACACTTTATTCATAATTCAACTTACTTTATTAAATAAAAAAGCGTTCGCCACAGCGAACGCTTTTTCGTTATAATTACCTAAAATATCAAAAAAAGTAATTATTTCTTCAGAGCCGCGCCACCTGGCATTGTCTCTGGTTTTAGTTTGAATTTACTGTATTCTACAACACCCGTTCTATCGGCCCAGTCAAAATAAGAAGCCGAAAGTTTATTTACGATTGCGGGATTTTGCTGTGCTACATTTGTAGTTTCACCTCTGTCAGTTTCGATATTGTAAAGTTCCCATTCATAAGAAGGGTATATGGAAACCAATTTCCATTTTCCGTCACGAACCGCTCTGTTTCCTGCTCTTTCCCAAAATAATGGTGCACCTCTTTCTACCTGCGAAACATTATCAAATAAAACAGGCAATAAGCTCTTTCCAACCAAAGGATTTGTGGTCACACCATTATATTCTTTGGGATATTCAATTCCGGCCAATTCATAAAAAGTAGGAGCGAGGTCAATAATATGTCCCGTTCCTTTATCAATGCGATCTGCTTTTATTTTTGAGGGAAACCACGCAATAAACGGCGAGCTAAAACCGCCTTCGTGCATATTGTTTTTATATTGCTGCAGCGGAGTATTAGACAAATACGCCCAGTTTTGTTCCTGATAATCAAAAGATCCTGAGGTTCCAACAGGCCCGTCGTTTCGAACCAGACCTCTTCCTAATGGATTGTAAGTATTAAAACCACCTTGTGCGCCATTGTCTGAAATGAAAATAATCAAAGTGTTTTTGTCTTTTTTCAAGGCTTTTAATTTCTCTAAAACCTTACCAACATTTTGATCCATATTATCGACCATTGCGGCGTAAACTTCCATTTTGGCTTTCCAGAATTGTTTTTCGTCATACGTCAGTTTACTCCATTCCGGAACTTCAGGATCTCTTGGAGAAACAGTTTGATTGGCTTGTAAAATCCCGCTTTCTTTTAGTTTCTGAATTCTTTTTTCTCTTAGAACATCCCAGCCTTCATCAAATTTTCCTCTGTATTTTGCAATGTCAACCGGTTTTGCCTGCAAAGGCCAGTGTGGCGCGGTAAAAGCCAGATACAAAAAGAACGGTTTGTTTTCCTTATTCTGTTCATCCAAAAAAGTAACTGCATTATTCCCAATTTCATCCGTGAAATAATACGAATCATCTTTTGGATGTAATTCTTCATTATTACGAAGTAGTTTTACCGGATAAGGCGTTTTCCCGAAAGGCAAACCTTTGGTATCAAAATAATTCGAAGCGCCTTTTAGAATTCCATAAAACTTATCAAAACCTCTCTGGTTTGGCCACTGCGCCTGATCTTCAGAACCTACGTGCCATTTTCCGGATAAGATTGTGCTGTAACCTCCGGAACGGAAAACTTCGCCCAAAGTCAAAGATTCTTTGTTTAAATATCCCTGATACGCCGGCAACCCCAAATTAACATCAAAAAAACCGACTCCAGCTTTATGCTGATATTGTCCGGTTAGTAAAGAAGCTCTTGTTGGCGCACAAATCGAATTGTTATAAAATTCGCGCAGGCGTAAACCTTCATGAGCGAGTTTATCAAGATTTGGCGTCTTGATTTCGGAACCATAATTTCCTAAATCAGAATAACCCATATCATCAACCATAATCAAAATGATATTGGGTTTTGTGTTATTTTGTGAATGACCTAAAATGCTAAAAGCTAATAATAGGTTTAATGTAATAAGTGTTTTTTTCATTATAATTGATATTTTAATTTGTCGAAAATGATTGGGTTTATCTTTGTCAAAGTTTAAAACTTTGACAAAGGTTTATGCGTAAAGTCATTGCGAGGAACGAAGCAACCTCACTAACAATTACACACAGCGTTTGACTTTGCAAATGTGACAAAGCTTGTATTACTTACTAAACAATAAAAAAGCAATAATCAACGTCACAATCACATTAAATAATTGCGCGATTAGAAAAGCATACAAAGGTTTTTTGCTGTTATTACTAAATAAATCCTTAAAATTAGTTTCAAGACCAATGCTTGTAAAAGCCAATGCAAACCAAATTCCCTGCAGGTTTTTTAAACTGTCTTTTACCTGATCCCGAACTTCCGGAGCGATTAAAAAAGAAAAAACCAGTGAAGCAGCAATAAAGCCAATTACAAATTTCGGAAAACGTTCCCAAATCACGCTTAGTGTTGGTTTTGACGCTACAGCTTCATCTGATTTGTTGTGTGTATACGTCCAATAAACCGAGATTGCGAAAGCAGCTAATCCTAATAAAACATTTTGCGAGAACTTTACAATTGTACTAATTTTCAAGGCTGTTTCGCCAACTAAAGTTCCGGAAGCTACCACTGCGCCGGATGTATCGATACTTCCGCCAAGCCAGGCGCCTGTTACTTCTTCGGGAAAATTGAAATATTTAGCAATTATCGGCATAAAAATCATCATGGGAATTGCCGTTACCAAAACCATTGAAATAACATACGATAGTTTTTTTGAATCGCCTTTAATAGCGCCCGAAGTTGCAATGGCAGCCGAAACTCCGCAAATAGAAACCGCACTCGAAATCATCATCGTTAATTCGTCATCAACTTTTAATTTTCGGCAAAGCCAAAAAGCAAAATACCAAACCGATAATACTACGACCAAAGCCTGAAATAATCCTAATAAACCCGCTTTTAAGATGTCTGAAAAAATAACGCTTGTTCCTAATAAAACCAATCCAATTTTTACAAATACTTCTGTAGAAAGTTCCTGACGAAACCATTCCGGAAGTTTAAATAAATTTCCAATAGCCAAACCGATAATCAGACTAAAAATAACGGCTTCAAGATTAATGGATTTTATTGCCGAATTTCCGGCCAGAATAAGTGCAATAAGCGTTAACAAAAAAACAATCGGAAAAGTAAAAAAAAAATATTTTACAGATTTTCCAATTAAAAATATGCCCAGTGTTCCAATGAAAAGAAGGTATAAAAACTGAATTAAAAGAATTTTCAGGTTTTCTAGATCGAAGATTTTCGTTTTTAAATCGTCATTGTTTGACCAGCCGAACACAGGAACTTCAGGAAGAAAAACAAACAGCGAAATCCCGATGATTATAAATCCGAGAATTACGACAGTCCAGTCTTCATGTATCTTAAATTGTTTTGAGTTAGTTGACATTTTATGTTTGTTTCCTGCAAGGTTTCCAAAACCTTGTAGGTATTATTAATTAGGCTTTTAAATGTACACCTACAAGGTTTTGGAAATCTTACAGGTGTAAAAAAGAATTGAATTGCCTCCAGCTTTAGCTGGTGGTAACTATTTTGTGATTGATATTGGCTTTAGCCGAATCTTTATTTTGGCTAAAGCCTGTAACTTTTATCAATTTTAAAACTCCAGCTAAAGCTGGAGGCAATTTATTTATCTTCTGAATTAAACCCGACAGGTTTAAAACCTGTCGGGTTTTTATAAAAATATTATGATTACAAATCGACAAAGTATTTTTGTTTACCAAAATCAAATTCATAATAAGTCAAATTTGGCCATAAAGGTTTTACAAGACCTTTCTCCCAGTTTTGCAAAGCCGCGTGAAGTTCTTTTACTTTTGCCGGATTTTTTTGAGCAAGATCTGTAGTTTCAGATTTGTCGTTTGCCAGATTATAAAGCCATTCCTGATGTGTTTTTCCACTGATGATTAATTTCCAATCACCGCTTCTGATGGCTTTTGCATCGCCGGAACGCCAGTATAAATTTTTGTGCGCTTCCTTATTATCGTTTACGGTTGAAATTAAATCAACACCATCATAAACCCTGTCTTTTGGTAAACCGGAATGCGTAACTGCTGCAATCGTACTAAAAATATCCAATGAACTTACCGGAGTTTTATAGACAGTATGCGGTTTGATTTTTCCTTTCCACGAAAGTGCAAACGGAACATTAATTCCGCCTTCAAAATGAGAAAATTTACCGCCTTTTAAAGGTGCATTTGTGGTCGCAAACGTGTAATCGGCACCGCCATTATCACTGGCAAAAATGATTAAGGTATTTTCTTCCAGACCTTCTTTTTTTACTTTGGCAACAATTCTTCCAATCGCATCATCAAGCGCGCTGATCATGGCAAAATAAACACGTTTGTTTTCGTCTTTTACATTCGGGAAACGGTCGTAATATTTTTTGCGAACCTGAAAAGGCGTGTGTGGCGCATTAAACGGAACATAAAGTAAAAATGGTTTGGTTTTATTTTTGTCGATAAAAGCTTCTGCTTCATCAGCAAAAGTTTCGGTCAAATAGGCTTTGTCTTTGATGATCGTTGTATCGCGGCGAATTTGCCCAATTCCAACACGGCCATTTCCCCAAATCGTTTTATCGGTAAAATCTTTATGATGATGGTTGATAATATCCGGATTATCATCTTCGGGCGTGTAAAGCGAAAATGCCTGATAAAATCCGTAATGATAATCAAAACCTCTATCCAGCGGAAAAAATCCTTTGTTATGTCCCAAATGCCATTTTCCGATAATGGCGGTTGCGTAACCTTGTTTTTTGGCTAAATCTGCAAAAGTAATTTCAGATTGTGGCAAACCCTGCGTCGCAATTGAAGCTTCATTTGGATATTCAATTTTGTCATTTATTCGCCAACTATTGGTGTTAATTAAATATTTGAAACCATAATATTCTAAGTTATTTTTCGGATATCGGTCTCCGGGCTGATATTCATGACCAAAACGTTCCTGATAACGACCCGTTAACAAACCCGCGCGCGACGGCGAACAAATAGAAGACGAAACATAGCCATCTGTAAACGTAACTCCGGAAGCTGCCAGAGAATCAATTTGCGGCGTTGGTGTCGATTTTCCTCCATATAACGAAATATCATATTTGCCTAAATCATCTGCAAGAAGAATGATAATATTAGGTTTTTTTTCTGAAGATTTTGAGGTGTCTTTTTGGGCAAGAAATGCTGCTTTTCCGTCGACTAATTTTTGATTGGGTTTTATTAAATTTCCATTGGTATTAATGGGCCAGAATAAAAATGCTGCCAGAATAAGAAGCACGATTAAAATGGATATTACAATTTTGGTTATTTTTTTATATACTGCCATTGGGTTAGTTTATTTTTTTTTGGAATTGAGGTTTTATGGTTTAAGTAGTTCAATTTCTTCTAAATTTTCGGCAAGATTTGTCATTTCGATTTCTATGAGTAAAATATTTTTCAGGAGCTAATCCCGCTATCCGTTCTAATCTTTTGTTCCGCTAAAGCTCCACAAAAGGATTTCCACTTCTATCGGGGCTAGGTCAATTTTCATAAGAATATTTTCGTGTAGTTTGTCATTTCGATGTAAGGAGACTCGAGCGATAGCGAACAGACGAAGTAAATCACATCCGGAGAGCGACGTACTTTGTATTTTTACTTTATGTGATTTCTCCTTCGAAATGAGAAAAGGCATGAATTTCTTGCAGATTTGTAAAACAAATCATTAATTTATTTTGAAGCCAAAGCGACATCTACATCGCTTTTAAGATTTCCTAAACCATCTTTTTTGAAAATAATTTTTCCATTTTGGTATAAAATCAAAGTAGGGAAGACCTTTACTGTTTTTAAATCGGCAATAACCTGAGGGTTTTCTTCCAATTCGATCTGAACAATTTTTAGTTTTTCGCCATATTGAGTTCTGATGTCTTCTAAAATTGGTTTTACGGTTTTGCAGGTCGCGCAATATTTTGATCCGATATCTACCAAAACAAACTGATTATCGGCAATTATTTTTTTGTATTCCGGCAAGGTTAATTTACTTTTTAAATTGGTGTAGAAAGGTTTTCCGCCGCCAATCCAGCTTGCGATTCCGCCTTCTAAAATATAGACTTCAGTAAAGCCTCTTTTTGATAATTCAGTTGATAAAAGACCGCTTCTGTAGGCGGCAATCGAATAAATAAATACGGGTTCTGACGGATTTAAAGCCGCAACTTGTTTTTCAAAATCTTCTGATTTAGTATTGAAATTCACTGCGCTTTCAATATGATTCAAGGCAAATTCATCAGCGCCACGGGCATCGATTATCTGTGGATTTTTTTGACTTTTGATTTTAGCATAAAAAGCATCTAATAATATATTGGCACTGTTTCCTTGTGAAAAACCGACAATTGTAAAGAGTAATATCAGGGTTGTAATACTGTTTTTGAGTATTTTATTTTTCATGATTTATGGTTTTTGCATAAGTTTGGCAGTGTATTCAGGAATAATTCTGAATGCACTGCCAATTCTTATTTGATTTATTTTATCTGGTTTTATACCTGAGCCGGTTCGTCGTAATAAACCGGACTTGCAGCAACAACTGGTTCTGCTTTTGGTTTTAAGGGAACTGATAAAACACCTTCTGCCAAAGCACTTCCTTCTTTTTTAGATTTAAATATTGGCCACAAAAACTGAGCGTACCATTCTTCTTGTTTGTATGATTTCATTCCGTAAGATTCCGGGAATTTACGGGTAATTAAGCCTGTTCCAAAAATCACATCCCAGATAAAAAACATGTTTCCGAAGTTGCCTTTAAAATGTCCAACACCGTCTCCGCTTGTATCTGCGTGATGTGCGTGATGCGTTGCCGGAGTAGAAATCAAACGTTCTAAAACCCATGCAATTGGATGTAAAACTCTGTATTTATAGAACGGTTTGTCCCACGCAATGCTGGAGTGCGCGCCCAAAGTGATGAAACTTTTGATAACCAAAACAAAAAGTGCCGGTAAACCTAAACCTAGATAAGTTAAAGTTGCAGTCAAATAAATTTGAGAAAAGAGAACCGTATAAATAAAGTTTTGTCTTGAAGCCATCGCCATTCCCATATACGGAGCTGAGTGATGTGTTCTGTGAAAACGCCATAAAAACGGAACCTGATGGTGCAAACGGTGGTACCAGTATTGTGTTAAATCATCGGCAATTGCAATAAGGAAAAAACCTCCCCAAAACGGAACCCATGAAAGTGAATTGGCCAAATTTGGAATTAAATATGGTAAAGCTGTTAAGCTGAAAAAAGCGATTACCGGAGGCAAAAGCAATTTTGGCGCTAAGAAACAAATGATGTCAATTTTACGTTCTTCGCCCGTCCATTCATCATCGTATAATCCTGCAGCAAATTCTATCGCTCCTAAAACAAGCATAAAAACAATTAATCCCCAGGTTCTGATGTGCTCGAATGCAGGTTTTGCAAATTCTAAAAATGATGGTAATGCAATATGTGATTCTGCAACAACACCATTTGTTAATTTAAAATAAAGGAAAATTGCGATTACAGGTAAGCTGTATATTAAAAGACTAATACTTAAATCTCTTGTCAGTTTTTCTTTTTGAACTATTGCCATGGTTTCTTATTTTAAAAATTGATTAATTAATGCTAAACCACCTGCTAAAATCGCCAGTGGAACTAAAAATACAATTGCCCCAACGACAATTTTTTTTCCGATAATTTCATAGTCTACTCGTTTCATTATCATGTGTTTTATGTTATTATTTTATTTTTTTTTCGGTAGTAGTATGACAAAAATAAAAATAAATTCTTTTAACTCTATAGATTTAGTAGAATATATTTTATATTTTTTGATAAATTTTGTTACATAAATTTTTTTAACTTAATCTTTCAAAGTTTTCAAAACCTTGAAAGATTAAGTTGATTATAATTTTAGTTTGTGCTTCCGGCTGGTTTATTGGCCTGACGAATTAATTCCTGAAGATTTTTTCCTTTATCAGCTCCGGTATTGTGTATTCTTCTGCTAAATACATCCTGCCAGTCAATTAGCGGATAAACATTATTTTCTTTTGCCTGCTCATCAAACAATTTTTGAAGTTCGGCTAACTTTTCAGGATATTTTTTTGCAAGATTATTTCTTTCGTTAAAATCTTCGTTTAAGTTGTACAACTCCCAAACATCAGCATCAAAATTACTTGGTGCCGGTTTTTCGTTTTTACCTAAATTGTTTTTCAAAGCAAAAGAATCCGGAAGATGTGCCGCCGCAGCTTTCCATCCATCTTTGTAAATTGCTCTGTTTCCAAAAATGTAATAGTATTGAACTTTGTGCAATGACTCCGCTTTTGCATCATTCAAAGAAGCATAAAATGTAGAACCCTGAATTTTGTCCTGTTTGATTTCACGAATCGTTTCCGGAGCTTTAATTCCTGCAATATCCAATGTCGTTGGTAATAAATCGGTTACGTGGCTGTATTGATTTCTGATGCCGCCTTTTTCCTTAATTCCTTTTGGATAATAAACAATCAGCGGATTGCGGGTTCCTCCTTCAGAATGTGCATCTTGTTTCCAGTTTTTGAAAGGTGCATTTGTAGCCTGCGCCCAACCTAAAGGAAAGTTGGTATTCAAACCTTTTGCAGTTCCGATTTCGCCAATATTATTTAAATTATTCTGAAGATTTTGCTCGTCAGAAACTCCCTGAGAAAATAAACTTTGGTTGATTGTACCTTGTGTTGTTCCTTCTTTACTGGCTCCGTTATCACCAATGGCAACAAAAATCAACGTGTTTTCTAATTGATTTGTTTCTTTTAAATAATTAACAACACGTCCAATTTCATAATCTGTGTAGGTAAGATATCCGGCGTATACTTCCATGAAACGCGTATAAACTTTCTTTTCATCCGGCGTTAATTTTTTCCAGTCTGCAATCAACGGATTGCGTTCCGGTAAAACGGCATTGGCCGGAATTACGCCTAGTTTCTTTTGGTTAGCCAATACTTTTTCGCGGTAAACATCCCAGCCTTCATCAAATTTTCCTTTATATTGATCGCTCCATTTTTCTTCTACCTGATGAGGTGCGTGAACCGCTCCCGGCGCGTAGTACAAAAAGAAAGGTTTGTTTGGCGCCGCTTTGTGTTGGTTTTTAATATATGCAATCGCTTTATCTGTAATCTGATCTGTTAAGTGGCGGCCGTCTGGCGTAACGTGTGCATTATCTTCTACTAAATCCGGTTTGTACTGATCTGTTTGAGACCCTAAGAAACCAAAAAAATGTTCAAATCCTTTTCCTGTTGGCCATCTGTCAAACGGACCAGCATCTGAAGCTTCTTCATCTGGTGTTAAACCGTATTTACCAACGGCAAAAGTGTTATATCCTTTGTCACGTAAAATCTCGGCAATTGTTCCTTTATCAGATGGAATTCTGCCATCCCAACCCGGAAATCCTGCAGATAAAACCGTGTGAGAGAAACCGCTAACGTGTACTTTTCCTGAATTTCTTCCGGTTAATAAAGCGGCGCGGGTAGGGGCGCAAATAGCTGTTGTATGAAAATTAGTGTAGCGCAAACCATTATTGGCCAGTTCATCAAAAGTTGGTGTCTGGATCAAACCTCCAAAAGAACTTGAAGCTCCAAAACCAACATCGTCTAATAAAATCCAAACAATATTTGGCGCACCTTGCGGAGCTTTTACAGGTTCAGGCCAATATTCTTTAGAATCGGCTAAGGTTTTACCGATAACACCTTTAAATTCTTCCGGCTTCTCTTGTGCAAAGCCCAGTTGTGCTACTAGCAATGCAGTAATCAAAAGTCCCTTTTGCGGACTTTTGATTTTTGAGTTAATTTTAATTTTTTTCATTATTTCTTTTTTTTAAAATTTTGTTTGTCTATGGATTTAATAGGATTTTAAAATAAATTTTTTTATTTGTTTGCCTTAGTTAAAAGTTCCTGAGCTGATTTGCCTTCGGTAGCTGGCGTTTTGTGTATTTTTCTCAGGTAAACATCCTGCCAGTCTATTAAAGGATAGAGGTTGTTTTTCTTTGCTTGCTGGTCGAAGAGTTTTTTAAGTTCGGCTACTTTTTCCGGGTATTTTTTAGCCAGATCTTTTCTTTCGTTGAAATCTTCGTTAATGTTGTACAATTCCCAAACATCTTTGTCAAAATCGCTTGGTGGAAGATTTACCTTGTTATTCAAAGCTTCTTTTACTTCAATTGAATTGGGATGATGCGCCGCAGCTGCTTTCCATCCATCGTTGTAAATCGCTCTTGAACCAAAGATGTAATAGTGTTGAATTTTATGAGCCGATATTGCTTTTGCATCATTCAAAGAATTGTAAAACGAATATCCCTGAATCGTATCCTGCTTAATTTCTCTGATAGATTCCGGTGCTTTAACGCCCAGAATATCAAGTGTTGTTGGCAAAATATCAATGACATGGCTGTATTGCGTTCTGATTCCCGGAGTTTTAATTCCCTTTGGATAATAAACAATCAACGGGTTGTGTGTTCCTCCTTCAGAATTGGCATCTTGTTTCCAATATTTGAAAGGCGTATTTGTTGCTTGTGCCCAACCCAAAGGATAATTACCATAGGTTTGAGGCGTTCCAATTTCGCCAATTCGGTTTAAGTTATTTTGGAAAACTTTTTCTTCTGTATCTCCATTTACATAGGTTAGTCTGTCAACAGTACCTTGAAGTGTTCCTTCTTTACTGGCTCCGTTATCACCAATTAGAACAAAAACTACCGTATTTTCCAATTGATTGCTTTCTTTTAAATAATTAACCAGTCTTCCAATTTCATAATCGGTATACGTTAGATATCCGGCGTATACTTCCATGAATTTTGAATATACTTTCTTTTGATCCGGTGTTAATTTTTTCCAGTCTGTAATAGTCGAATTACGGTCCGGTAAAACCGCATCAGCAGGAACAACTCCTAATTTCTTTTGATTTGCCAATGTTTTTTCGCGGTAAGCATCCCAGCCATCATCAAATTTTCCTTTATAGGGATCGCTCCATTTTTGAGCAACCTGATGAGGCGCGTGAACGGCTGCCGGAGAATAGTATAAAAAGAATGGTTTTCCCGGAGCTGCCTTTTGCTGTTTTTGAATGTAAGTAATCGCTTTATCTGTAATTTGTTCGCTAAGATGTCTTCCGTCAGGCGTAATATGCGCTTGATCTTCAATTAAATCAGGTTTGTACTGATCGGTCGCTGAACCTAAGAATCCAAAGAAATGTTCAAATCCTTTTCCGGTTGGCCAATGGTCAAAAGGTCCTGCATCTGTAGCTTCTTCATCAGGCGTTACGCCATATTTACCTACGCCAAAAGTATTGTATCCTTTATCGCGTAAAATCTCGGCAACGGTTCCGTTTTTAGAGGGTAATCTACCGTCCCAACCCGGAAATCCTGCCGACATTATGGTATGAGAAAATCCTCCAACATGCACTTTATGCGAATTGCTTCCGGTCAATAAAGCCGAACGGGTAGGGGCACAAATGGCTGTTGTATGAAAATTGGTATATCGCAATCCGTTGTTGGCCAAACTTTCTAAAACAGGAGTTTCGATTAAACCTCCAAAAGCGCTTGAAGCTCCATATCCCACATCGTCAAGAATAATCCAAACCACATTTGGTGCACCTTTTGGAGCCGTAACGGGTTCCGGCCAATATTCTTTAGAATCGGCTAAGGTTTTACCAATCACACCTTTAAATTCTTCCGGTTTTGTTTGTGCAAAACCTAACTGCGCAACAAGTAATGCAGTAACTAAAAGTCCTTTTTGCGGACTTTTGACTGCAATGTTATTTTTAAACTTTTTCATTAGATTAAATTTTTATTTAATTAATAATAGAATTTCTGTAATCAACCCGTTGGGTGTAATGCATAAAAAAATAATTAAACACATAGAAACATAGATTTTATGTTTTTGAAAAAGAGTAAATCAAAACGAAACTTGTTTCTTACACATAGCTATGTGTATTAATGCAAGTGAAACGCCTTTTTTTGAGTTCAATAATTCTATGTTTCTATGTGTTAAAATAATTACAGCCAACGGATTGCAATCAGTATTTTAACTATGCTATTTTATTTTATTCCAATCTTCGACACCTACTTTTACAGACCATTGCTGATGTAATTCAATCAGGTTTTGGAGCAGTTTTGGTTCTGATTTTGCCAGGTTTTTTGTTTCTGTCCGGTCGTTCGCCAGATTGTACAACTCCCAGGGCTGATTGTTTTCGACTACAGCCTTCCAATCGCCTTTTCGTACGGCTTTGCTGCCTTCGTGTTCCCAAAACAAAGCTTCATGTGCTTTAGATTGTTGTCCTTCAAATTCTTTTTTTAAACTAATTCCTTCTAAAGGCGTGAGACTTTTTCCCTGATAAGAATCCGGATATTGAAAACCGGCAAACTCCAAAACAGTTGGAAAAATATCAATAACATGACTTACTCTGTTGCTTATTGTACCGGGCTTAATATGCTTTGGATAATACGCAATAAAAGGAGAAGCAATTCCGCCTTCATGAGTGTTCTTTTTGAATAACTGAAAAGGCGTGTTGCTCACATTTCCCCACGGACTTTCGTAACTATCAATCGACGCAACAGAACCTGGTGTTCCATTTTTTTGTGTCACATAATTCCAGTTTTTCACATCATCGGCACTTCCGCCATTATCCGAAAGAAAAAGAATAAGCGTATTATCTTCTTCTCCCAAAGACTTCACTTTCTGCAGTATTTCTCCAATTCCGGCATCCATTCGGTCGATCATGGCGGCGTAAATTGCCATTCGGGTATCCCATTTGTCTTTTTCTTCTGCAGTTAATTTTTCCCAGTCCGGCACTTTTTCAAAACGATTTGATAAGTCCCACTTTTTATCAATGATTCCCAGTTCTTTTAATTTTTTAAAACGGCTTGCTCTCAATTTATCCCAGCCTCCGAGATATTTGCCTTTGTATTTTGCAATATCTTCCGGCAATGCCTGAATAGGCCAATGTGGGGCATTATACCCCACATACAGAAAAAAAGACTGTTGCTTATTGCGCTGTTTTTCTAAAGATGTAAGAGCGAAATTGGTAATTTCCTGAGTCAGATAAGTAGCAGTATCCGTGCGGATAATTTCTTTATCTCCTTTCAAAAAAGTGACTTTCCTTCCGTCGTTATACAAAGGTTCCGAGTTAAAATAACTGCTTCCGTTGTTTTGTAACGTAAAAGAATCATCAAATCCCCGATTAACAGCCCAGGCTGATGGTACTAAACCCACGTGCCATTTTCCGGAAACAATGGTGTTATATCCTGCCTGTTTAAGCGCCTGCCCAATTGTAATACAATGCTCGTTTAAATATCCCTGATAAGCTGGAAATCCTTTGTCCTGAACCATGTCGCCAATTCCTGCCTGATGCGGATACAAACCCGTGAGCAAGGAAGCGCGGGAAGGGCAGCAACGCCCTGCATTATAAAACTGTTTTATTAGGAGTCCGTTTGTAGCGAGCTTATCCAGATTGGGTGTTTTAATTTCTGAGCCAAATGCGCCAATATCCGAGAAACCTAAATCATCGGCCAAAATGACGATGATATTAGGTTGCTTCTTCTGTGCAAATTGCTGAAAGGGTACAACAACCAATAGGGCAATAATGAACAGTTTTTTAATCATTTTTTATAGTATTAATTGTATCCCGGATTTTGTGGTAATCCAACCGGATCAAAATTTCTTTCGCTTTGCGGAATCGGATAAAGATTATTTTTTTCAGAAACTGAATTTTTAGCGGTTACTTTTTTTACTTCGGTAACCAAAGTTCCCCAACGCACTAAGTCAAACCATCTTTGTCCTTCCTGAACAAACTCTTTTTTGCGCTCTTCCTGAATGGCTGCTCTAAAAGAAGTTTGGTCCAATCCGGCTAAATCTATAGTGGCATCCGGAGTCGTGATTGGTTTTCCAAAAGCTCTTCTTCTAACCTGATTAATCAATTCATACGCTTCGGCTGTTGGCGCTCCCTGTTCATTTATGGCTTCTGCCAAAGACAATAAAATGTCGGCATAACGAATAATAGGAAAATTAATCGCCACATTTCCTGGCGTTGCCAAATTGGTCAAATCCAGGTATTTTTTGAAAATAGGTTTCGGAAAAGTGTATAAAGTTCCGGTAGTCGGGTTTACCAATTGTTTGGCATAACTTACATCTCTGCGCGTATCTCCGGGAGCATAAATGTCGTAAAACAAAGCTACGTCAGAGATAATATCAGCAGGTTCCGTAGCTGTAAATCCGGTAAAAGAAGTACCTTGAAAATTGTTTCCGCTAGATCCGTTTCCGGCCTGATTTGGCTCAAACTGAACAGAGAAAATATGCTCTTTTCCATTCTTTTTTGACCTTGTAAAAATATCCTGAAAGCTTTCAAACAAAGCATATCCGTATCCGCCATTTATTACTTCTCTTGCCTTTGCAATTGTATTTGGCCAATCTTTTCTTGTAATGTAAACTTTTGTCAAAATAGCTTTTGCAGCTCCGGAAGTGGCACGTCCGGCATCAGCGGCACCATAAGTAGCAGGTAAATTTTCGGCATCTTTTAAATCAGAAATAATCTGCGTGTAAACTTCATCTACAGTTGCTCTTCTTGATTTTAGGCTTTCTAGCTGAATAGAAGTCGGTTCGTGCAAAACAATCGGAACGCCGCCCCAAAGACGTACAGCCTGAAAATACAATAATCCTCTTATGAATTTTGCTTCGTTGATTAATCTGGTTTTAACAACTTCAGAACCTGAAACTTTCGGAATATTATCAATAGAAACATTGGCTCTGTTTATTCCATTATAAATCTGACGCCACGCAACCTGAACACGATCATTTGTTGCATCATGCGTTAAAGCGCTCATTGCTCTTACCTGCGGATTCGTTGCAGAAACTCCGGCAGACGCATAATCAGATCCCATATCTGTTAAGAAATAAAGGTTTCTGCCAAATAAACTTTGTTCTCCCGGATCAAGAGACAAGGCGGCATATACTGCATTTACACTTGCAACAGCATCATCCTGAGTATGGAAATAATTATCTTCGGTTACAAAAGAGGTTGGTGTTACCTCTAAATCGGCGCACGAAACAAGCAACGTGACACTTACTATTATTGTTATGATTATCTTTTTCATCGTTTATTTTTTTACTTAGAAAGTTACGTTCAGACCAGAAATGAATGTTCTTGAGTTTGGGTAAGAACCAAAATCAATTCCCGGATATAAGTTGTTTTGTTCGTATGAACTTACCTCAGGATCATATCCGGTGTATTTTGTCCATGTCACCAGATTTTCTGCAGAAACATAGAATTTTACGCTGGTTGCTCCCAATTTTTTAGAAGTGCTTTTTGGTAATGTATACCCAAGCGTGATCAATTTTAATCTTACGAAAGAAGCATCTTCGACATAACGCTCAGAAACAATTCCTAGAGGAGAACTTGATGCCCTTGGAACGTCGTTAGTTGGATTTGCCGGTGTCCAGCGGTCTACTAACGTAACATTAGCATTGGTTCCAAGTGTGGAAATTTCTAATTGCTGATTTAAAGCGTTGAATATTTTTGCGCCATAAGATCCCTGAAAAGAGAAATTTAAATCGAAATCATGATATGAAACCGTATTACCAAAACTTGCCACAAATTTTGGCTGTGAAGTTCCTAAGTTTCCTTTGTCAAGAGCCGTAATTACGCCGTCGCCGTTCGTATCAACATATTTTCTGTCTCCCACTTTAGTATTGGCTAAACTGTTTATTTTTGGCTGAGTATTTACTTCTTCCTGAGTCTGGAAAATTCCATTTGTTTTGTATCCCCAGAAAGTTCCTAAAGGCAGACCAACTTTAACCGTTACCGGCTGTTGCTGTAATAATGAACCATTAGGCACTACAGGAAAAAACTGATCAACGCCATTTCCTATAGAAACTACCTTATTTCTGTTAGCAGAAAACACAATGTTGGAGTTCCAGGAGAAGTTTTCTGTTTTTAAATTTTCAGTTGTTAAACCAATTTCAAGACCTTTATTTTCAACACCTCCAATATTTTGAAGCACGCTCGCATATCCTGAAGTCAACGGAACAGGAACGCTGATTAATAAATCGTTTGTTTTTTTGTAATACACATCAAAAACAAAATTTACTTTTCTGTCTAATAAGGATAAGTCCAATCCAACATTATATTGTGTTGTTTTTTCCCATTTCAAATCCGGATTTGCCAGACGGGTAGGAGCTAATCCGGTGTATAATGTACCTCCAAAAGAATAATTTACAGAACCCATTGAAGCAAGTGAAAGGTAATTTCCAATTTCCTGGTTTCCTGTTGTTCCCGCTGTAATTCTAAGTTTAGCTTCGGTTACGCCTTTAATATTATTGGCGAATTCTTCATCCGTAATATTCCATGAAAAACCTGCAGAAGGGAAATAACCCCAAAGTGATTCAGTACCAAATCTCGAAGAACCATCGGCACGTGCAGAAAGCGTAAAGTTATATTTTCCTCTGTAAGAGTAGTTTACTCTGGCCAACCATGATTTTAAAACACTTTCAAATGCATCGCTATACGGTTTTAGCGCAACACCATCCTGAATAGAATTATAGGTATTAGCATCGTTTACAAAAGTATTTGCACTGGCAGTAACTGTTTCTCCTTGTGTATATTGAAGTGTATATCCTCCTAAAGCTGAAAATTTATGGTTTTCACCGAAAGTAGTATTATAATTTAATGTGTTTTCATTCAAAACTGAACTTACCAATCGGTCTCCAACAGAAGCCAAACCCTTTGTTCCCGCACCATTTGTAGTATTTGATGGCGCATAATAGTTTTGTTTCGTGTTGATTACGTCACCGCTTACCGCGACTTTTGCCGTCAGTTTTTTAGTGATTTTATATTCACCAAATAAACTCGTCAGGATTCTGTTGATTTTAGTTTCGTTAATAGTATTTTCCAAATCATTTATCGGATTCGGCACATAACCATTAACAGAAGTTGCGTAAATATTATTGGTTACGTTATAGCTTCCGTCAGCATTTTTAATTGGTACTACAGGAGCTGTAAGTACCGCAGTTACTAATGGATTTGGAGTTCTTCCGCCCGTGCTGTTTGTTCCTACACCATTTGAAATGGAGTTGCTATAATTTGCATTTACGCCAAATTTAAAATTCTGAGAGTAGTTTTTTTCGTAGTTAATACGAAGGGAAATTCTTTTAAAATCAGATCCGATAACAGTTCCTTCCTGATCAAAATATCCGGCAGAAATGGCGTAGCGTGATTTTTCGTCACCTCCTGAAAAAGACAACTGATGATTTTGAACCGGAGCGGCAGATCTAAAAGCAGCAGATTGCCAGTCGTATCCTCCAGAAGTTTTAAAAGCTTCGATTTGAGCATCAGAAAAAGAAGGAGCCTGACCAATACTTGCCTGAACATCATTTCGTAAACTTGCCCATTGGCTGGCATTCATTAAATGAAGTTTTTTTGACACATCCTGAAATCCAAAATAACCTTGGTATGAGATATTGTCCACACCTTTTGTACCTTTTTTGGTCGTAATAATTACAACACCATTTGATCCGCGTGAACCGTAAATCGCAGTGGCAGAGGCATCTTTTAAAACCTCAATAGATTCAATATCAGCAGGATTTATAGTAGACAATACGTTAATACTCGCCCCGGCATTCGAAACTCCCGCAGAACCATTATTATTGTCATTATAAATTAAGATTCCGTCTACAACATACAACGGTTCATTACCCGCCGTAATAGAGTTTCCTCCACGAATACGCACACTTGAAGAAGCTCCCGGACGTCCTGAACTTTGTGTAACTACAACACCCGCAACAGCGCCTCTTAATAAATTATCTGCTGATGAGGTTACCTGAGATAAATTGGCTTTTGGCACAGAAGCTACAGAACCTGTAATGTCTTTTCTTTTTTGAGTTCCGTATCCAACAACAACTAATTCTTCCAGTTCCTGTCTTTCTTCTTTTAAACTGATCGTAACCGGATTTTTGTCAACTATGATTTCGGTTTTCTTATATCCAATATAACTTATTATTAAAGTATAAGGAAGTTTCTGACCCGTTTGAAAATAAAATTTTCCTTCAGCATCTGTCTGTACGCCGTGTGTAGTACCTTTAATAATGACAGAAGCGCCAATAATAGGCTGATTTGTAACATCATCGACTACAGTTCCGTCGAGTTTTGATTGTATAAGTGGTGTGGTATTTTGAGCATTAATTCCGGCTGATAACAGAAGGAGAAAAAGCAATGAGTATATGTTTAAATATTTTTTCATTTCTTTGTATTGGTTTTTAGTAATTAACAAGAAGCCCTGGAAGTTGATTTTTCAATTCCCTGATCGTTTCTTTTATTTAGCGATAAATTTTCTTTAAGCCTCGCCATTTCTGTTGCCGCAGAAATGGCTTTTTTTATTTATTTACAGCAGTGTTGCATTTTTTTCATTTTAGTTCATTTAGTTATTAATTATTTTTTTTTTGGTTTATAGGTATATTTTCAAGAATCATAATGACACAAAATGTATCAAATAGATTTTTGGAATATTTAAAGCTAAGCCTTGATGATTTTAAAAAGGTTCGTTTTTTGAATTTGATTTTAAGAGGAATCAACATAAACGAAATAAGGTCGAGAGAATTAACAACAACAGAAACACATATAACCAAAAGTGTTATGTGTGTCATTTTTAGGAAAGATGTAATGCGATATGCTTTCGGTTGTTTTCAAAATTTAGTTCTTTATGGTTTGAAATATGATTTTAAACTCTACTAATCCTATAGACAAAGTTAATTTTAATATAATAAAAACCAAAAAAAAATACATTTTTTTTCTTCTTACATGTCTTATAATCAATGTTTAGTGTTTAATTATTGAATTAAATTATTGATTTTCAATATTTTATGAGTAATGAATTATTTTTAGAAATGTTAAAAGTATTTGTATTTAAGTTCAAAAATGTAGTATTTTATACTTAAGTTATTTAGTATTAATATCTTCCTTAATTCCAAAATTATCTGTAAACGTCTTGTAAAGAGTAATAAACAGAAATTTGATCCCTAATTATTTCGCAAATCAGTTTTTAGAATCAATAAATCAATTTTTCTTTTTTTATAAGAAGTCTTAAAATATCTAATATCATCTATATCAGATTTTTATAATTAAAAAAAAATATACAAATCAATTTATTGTAGGATTTTATTACTAATTTTAAGCAGAAAATAAAGAAACCTGTTTACCTTATTTTTCTTCTAAAATTTACCTGCCTAAAAACACAAATAAGTTTGTGTCTCTCTAATTTTTGACAATGGATTTACAGCTGATAAAAGTCTGTAATATGACAATTGTCATTTTATGTAAGAATATATTTATTCAATTTTGTGTTTCAAATTGAATGCCCATTTTATTTGAATACGATTTATTTAAGAATCCCCATTTAAAATAGTCTTATATATGAGTACAAATTTATCTCAATCACACAGAATTTTATTCCTAAATACATTAGCCTTCACAATATGTTTCGCCTGCTGGACCTTAAACGGTGTATTAGTCACTTATTTGGTAGATAAGGGTATTTTTAACTGGACAGTTGTTGAGACAGGCTGGTTATTAGGAATTCCTATTTTATCGGGTTCAGTATTTCGACTTCCAATAGGGATTTTAACCGATAAATATGGTGGTAAAATTATATTTTCAATATTGTTATTGCTTTGTTCGATTCCACTTTTCCTGCTTCCTTTTGCCAATTCGTTCTGGAGTTTTGCGGTATTAAGTTTCTTTTTTGGTTTGGTCGGAACCAGTTTCGCTGTTGGAATTGGATATACTTCTGCCTGGTATCCTAAAAACTGGCAGGGACGCGCTTTGGGGATTTTCGGAATGGGAAATGCCGGTGCAGCCATTACCACTTTTATTGCGCCAACTTTATTAAATCAGCTATCAGAAAAAGATGCTGTAAACGGCTGGAAAATGTTACCAATCATTTATGCAATTGTTTTAGTTTTTATCGGAATACTTTTTATTGTTTTTGCTAAAAATAAAACAAATCCAGGCGTTTCAAAAACAATGAAAGAATTAATGTCACCACTTAAAAACATGCGAGTGTGGCGTTTTGGAACCTATTATTTTTTAGTCTTTGGATGTTTTGTAGCTTATTCACAATGGCTGGTACCCAACTTTATGAATGTTTATCATACTACATTGGTAATGGGTGGAATGTTTGCCACGATGTTTAGTTTGCCTTCCGGAATTATCAGGGCTTTTGGCGGATACTTATCAGATAAATTTGGAGCCCGAAAAGTAATGTATTGGGTTTTAGGTTCATCAATCGTAATTAGTTTTTTACTGATGTTTCCCAAAATGGAAATTTTTACAGCAGGTCCCGGAGTTCTGGCAGCCAATAATGGCGTTGTTACCGAAGTTTCGGCGGAAGCCATATCTATAAACGGAAAACCGCATAAAATCAATAAAAAAGAAACTGCCGAAGATCACGAAACAGCTATTTTTCCTGTAAAAAACTCCTGGCAGGAAATTGTTGTAAAACAAAATCAGGAAGTAAAAAAGAAAGAATTACTAGCCCAGGGAATTACCCAAATAAAGTTTAGTGCCAATCTTTGGGTATATGTGATTTTGGTGATTCTTATCGGTATTTCATGGGGAATTGGTAAAGCAGCGGTTTATAAACACATTCCGGAATATTTTCCCAATGAAGTAGGCGTAGTAGGGGGAATGGTAGGATTAATAGGCGGTTTAGGCGGATTTATTGGCCCCATTATTTTTGGTTACCTTCTTAATTATACCGGACTCTGGACCAGTTCATGGATCTTTATTTTCATAGTATCAGTTCTTTGCCTGCTTTGGATGCATAGGACAATTATAAATGGAATGAGAAAAAAATCACCTGATTTTACCAGAGATATAGAACACAATCATTAAAAATTAAATAAATAGAATATATGAAAACTTGGCTAGACAAATGGGAACCGGAAGATGAAGTATTTTGGAACTCTACCGGAAGCAAAATTGCATGGAGAACTTTAATAATAACAACACTTACATTAATATTGTCATTTGCCTCGTGGTTTATGATGAGTGTTATTGCAGTTAAATTACCCGGATTAGGATTTCGTTTTACTAAAGATCAGCTTTTTTGGTTAACAGCAATTCCCGGTTTGGCTGCGGGTTTTTTGAGAATTATTCACACTTTTATATTACCAATATTCGGAACCCGAAATGTAGTTTCATTTGCAACGCTCATTAAATTAATTCCCGTAATCGGAATTGGTTTTGCTGTAATGGATGTAAATACGCCGTTTTGGATCTTTGCCGTTTTGGCCTTTACAACCGGTTTTGGCGGTGGTGATTTCTCGTCTTACATGCCAAGTACAAGTTTGTTTTTTCCTAAAAGACTTAAAGGGACAGCTCTTGGAATTCAGGCCGGAATTGGAAATTTTGGTGTTTCGGTAGCACAATTTGTGACACCGCTTATTATCAGTGTCAGTATTTATGGTGCAGCCTCGGTATTCACCAGTATCGATCATAAAGAAGCAATAGTTGTTTTTCAGAATGCAAGTATTCAAAAACAAAAAGAGGTTTTCGCAGCTTTAGATCCTGAGGTACAAGCCAGAATTTTGACCAACGTAAAGCAAACGGTAATTGACTCTGTAAGCGCATCAGTAAAATCAGATGATAAAGTGGTTCTATTCACTTCATTGCCTTTAAAAGCAAAAGCTACGGCAATTGCAAATGCGAACCCAAAAATGGCTGAAAAAATATTAAATGACATCAGTCCTAAAAATACAGCGGTAAAAAACACAGAAATCTACTTACAATCGGCGGCATTCTGGTACGTTCCTTTTTTAATCCTACTATCGATTATTAGTTGGTTCTATTTAAGAAGTATTCCTATGAAAGCTTCTGTTAGAGAACAAATGGACATCTTTTCGAATAAACATACTTGGTATTGCACCATAACGTATGTGATGACTTTTGGAACATTTGCCGGATTATCAGCAGCTTTTCCTCTAATGATTAAATTTTTATACGGTGATTTCCCAAATGCGCCCGATCCATTAGTGTATGCCTTTTATGGTCCGCTTATAGGATCTGCCAGCAGAATTGCTTTTGGTTTTGTTGCCGACAGAGTAGGAGGAGCAATATTGACTACCATTACAGGTTTAGGAATTCTGGCAGGATCAATCATTTTGGTTACAGAAGGATTGGTAGCGCCAACAAGTATGGATCAGTTTCCACTTTTTGTTGCTGTCATTTTAGGAATGTTCTTCTTTACCGGAATTGGAAATGCAGGAACGTTTAGACAATATCCTATCATCTTCGCAGATAATCAGCGTCAGGCAGCAGGAGTTATTGGCTGGACAGCCGCAATTGCAGCATTTGGACCTTTTATCTTTTCTAAATTAATTGGTAATAATTTATCTGCTAATGGTACTGTAAATCAATTCTTTATCGGTGTTTCTATTTTCGTTATCTTAGCTACAGGTATCAATTGGTGGTTCTATAATCGTAAGGGTTGTGAGAAACCAAGTTAAGGAGTAATCATTAAAATTAATTAAGGATGAAAAATAAAACATTTAATACCAAAGCCTTACTTGTTGCAACGCTGGTTTCTGTACTCACTATAGTATTAGTATTTTACGGATCCAGGAAATTGCAGAATTTTGATGCAGCCCTGATAACTTATTTATTCGGAACTGTATTCGCTTTCTTCGGAATTGTATATCGATATACAGTCTGGCTGCAAAGACCTCCAACATGGATGTATTTTAAAAGAAGTATCAAATTTCTTTTTACAGGAAAGATATTCGAACATTTTTGGTTTTTAGGAAAAGAATCAGTTGAAAACATTGTGGTTCAGAAATTCATTTATCCGCGAAGCAAGTTGCGCTGGTTTGCTCATTTTTGTATAGCTATAGGATGTCTTTCGGCATTTGCCATAACCATTCCGCTTACGTTTGGATGGATTCATTTTACATTGGCGCCAAATTCCATTTCAATTTATGAAGCCCATTTCTTTGGATTCACAATGATGGATTTTAAAATAAATTCTTTTCTGGCATTTTTAATTTTTCATGCTTTAAACTGGTCTTCCTGGTTAGTAATAATCGGATCAGTTTATTATTTGCGAAGACGATTAACAAATCCGGGATTAATAGCGACACAATCTTTTGAAGGTGATTTATTGCCGCTTATTTTGTTGATAGCAATATCGGTAACCGGATTATGCCTTACTTATTCCTATCAGTTTATGAAAGGATTTGCGTATGATTTCTTAGCCGTAATTCATGCCGTTACGGTAATTATGTTTTTGATATGGATTCCGTTTGGAAAATTCTTCCACATCATTCAGCGTCCGGCACAGATTGGAGCACATATTTACAAGAAAGAAGGAATGAAAAAAGGAATGGCAGTTTGTCCGCATACCGGAGAAGAATTTGCAACACAACTTCATATCGATGATTTAAAAATTGTAACCAAACAATTAGGTTTTGACTTTACGCACGAAGACGGAACCTCGCATCTTGATTTAAGCCCCGAAGGAAAAAGATCCCGTCTCGCTCAGGCACATTTAAAAGCAAGATTAGAAAACGGCGGAAAATTATTTGGATAAAAAAAATTTCAGGTTTCAAGTTTCCTTTGTTTCAAGTTAAGACTGTGTGTAAACTTTAGTTTATAGACTATTTGTAGTAACCTGAAACCTGAAACTAAATAAACCTGAAACAAAACAAACAAAAAAAAGACATGGCAAAATTACCCGTATCAACCGAAAAAATAATAGAAGATTTTGGACCACATTTAAATTATGCTCCAAGAGATGGTTACGTTGGTAGAGATGAACCGGATGAGGTTGTAAAAACACACTGTTGTTTTTGCGGCATGCAATGCGGAATTCAATTATTAGTAAAAGAAAATAAAGTAGTGGGATTTGAACCGTGGATGGAATTTCCGTTTAACGAAGGACGTCTTTGTCCAAAAGGAGTTCAGCGCTATTTGCAAAATAACCATCCGGATCGACTTTTACATCCTATAAAAAGAGTAGAAGGCAAAGGTTTTGAAAAAACAACCTGGGATGAAGCAATGGATAAAACCGTATCTGAAATAAAACGAATTCAGGAGAAACATGGTAAACATGCATTTTCAATGTTATCGGGAGTTTCACTTACTAACGAAAAAAGTTACTTAGTGGGAAAATTTGCCCGTGTCGCATTAAAAACCAGAAATCTTGATTATAACGGAAGACTTTGCATGGTAAGTGCCGGAGCCGGAAATAAAAAGGCTTTTGGTTTAGATCGTGCTTCCAATAATTATTCTGATTTAGAATATGCTGAGGTAATTATTGTTGCCGGAGCTAATATTAGTGAGACATTTCCAACTTTAACCCATTGGATCTGGAAAGCCAGAGATCGCGGTGCAAAATTAATTGTTATAGATCCAAGGATGATTCCGTTAGCCAGAACTGCCGATGTTCATTTGGATATTAAACCCGGAACAGATTCTGCTTTATACGGAGCAATGTTAAAATATCTGGTAGATCACGATATGCTTGATCACGATTTTATTGATAATTATACATCTGGTTTTCAGGAAACAATTGATGCGGTAAAAGATTATACTTTAGAATGGGCCGAAGAAATCACAGGAATTGATAAGTATAAAATACAAGAAGCTGCCGAATTATGGGGCAAAGCCAAAACGAGCTTTTTGCTACACGCACGCGGAATCGAACATCATTCAAAAGGTGTTGATAATGTTTTAGGCTGTATCAATTTAGTTTTGGCAACAGGGAGAATTGGAAGACCTTATTGCGGTTATGGAACGATTACAGGACAAGGAAACGGACAAGGCGGCAGAGAACACGGACATAAATGTGATCAGTTACCCGGAAACCGTGATATCGAAAATCCCGAACACCGAAAATACATTGCAGGAGTTTGGGGAATTGATGAGAAAGATATGCCCGGAAAAGGCTTAACGGCTTATGAAATTATTGAAGCTATTCATAGAGATGAAATTAAAGGTTTAATTTCAATTTGTTTTAATCCGTTGGTTTCATTACCCAATAATAATTATGTCAGATCTGCGCTTGAAAAACTCGAGTTTTACGTTTGTATCGATTTCTTTTTAAATGAAACCGCCCGTCATGCGGATATTGTATTGGCTGGTTCTCTACAGGAAGAAGAAGAAGGAACGACAACCTCTGCAGAAGGTCGCGTAATTCGTATACGTCAGGCCGTTACGCCTCCGGGAGATGCCAGAACAGATACTTCAATTTTACTAGAAATAGCCAAAAGACTGGGTGAAGAAGACAAATTTACGTACGATAATAGTGAGGAAATATTTAATGAATTGCGAGTTGCTTCAAAAGGCGGAACGGCAGATTATTTTGGAATCTCTTATAAAAAAGTGGAAGACAATATGGGCGTTTTTTGGCCTTGCCCATCCAACGATCATCCCGGAACTCCAAGACTTTGGGAAGACAAAGTTTTTGCCACTCCGGATAAAAAGGCGCATTTTAATCCCGCGCCATATAGAGAGCCTGGCGAGCTTACAAATGATGAATACCCAATTATTTTAACTACGGGGCGAGTAGTTTCGCAATATTTGAGCGGAACACAAACTCGAAGAATTGGAAAATTAGTAGACCAGTTTCCGGAACCAATGCTGGAAATTCATCCGGAACTCGCTTTAAAATATAATATCAGACAACACGAATTAGTAAGGGTCGTAACCCGCAGAGGTGAAGGAATTTTTCCGGCAAATATTGTCGAAACGATTCGGAAAGATACTGTTTTTATACCGTATCACTGGCCTGGTGCAAAATCAGCAAATCAATTGACGCCGGGAACATTAGATCCGATTTCAAAAATTCCGGAATTTAAAGTTTGTGCCTGTTTATTAGATCCGTTAAATAAAATAGCACCGCCATCAAAAGATTCAGAAGCATATGCAAGTGTTTAATCTATAAAAAATGACATTATGAACTTAACTAATTTTAATAAAAATGAAGAGTTTTTTGTAGATCTGCAACGCTGTATTGGCTGTAAAGCTTGCGAAATGGCTTGTGCAGAATGCGAAACAAACGGACAGGAATCATTAATTAGCGTCAATTATGTAGAACGTTCGTCAACTATTCAGACTACTGTGCAGGTTTGTATGCATTGTGAAGATCCGGTTTGTGCCAATGTTTGTCCGGCTGATGCAATTTCGCAGGATGAATTTGGCGTTGTACATACGGCAAATACAGAAAGATGTATTGGCTGTTCTAATTGCGTAATGGCGTGTCCGTTTGGTGTACCTAAAAAAATGGAAGAATACGACCTGATGATGAAATGCACGATGTGTTATGACAGAACCAGCGTTGGTAAAAAACCAATGTGCGCAACAGTTTGTCCAAGCGGCGCATTATTTTACGGAACAAGAGCAGAAATTGAAGAAATGAGACCAAACAGTACGCCAATCAACACATTCATTTTTGGACAGGAAACTGTAAACACGAAAGTGAATATTATGATGCCAAAAGGAAGTACCGAATTAAGAATATATTAAATCTAAATCCATGTCAAAAGAAGATAATTTAAATCAAAACTGGAAAAAAGATTTCCCAATAAAAAAGCAGGAATCAACGCAGGTAAGCCGACGTGATTTTGCTAAATTCCTAACATTTGTTTCCGGAGGATTGATGGTAGGAAGCGGATTTGTTGCTGCAAAAGCCTATTTTTTGCCAAAAGAAGAAGTTCAGGGAGAACATTTTATTTGCAATAAAGAAGAGATTCCAGAAGGAGGAACAAGAGGATTTGTCATTGAAGGAAGCACAATTCCGTATATTTTAGTGCATTTGGAAAGCGGTGATTTCAGGGCTTATGAACAAAAATGTACCCATTTATCGTGTTCTGTTTTTTATAAACCGGGAACGGGCATAATTCATTGCCCGTGTCATGAAGGATCTTTTGATGCTATGACCGGTGATGTAATTGCTGGACCTCCGCCAAGAGCGTTGCCTCAATTAGAAGTGTTTTTTAAACAGAATGCCATTTACGTAAAGGCGATGATTGAAAAAAAAGAGAGTTAGAAACCTAAAAAATAATTGCTATGAGTACTTTTAGAAGAAGTCAGAATCGAGTAAACCCTAACAAGCTCAACAATATACTTTCGACCCTTATTGTTATTTTAATTTTAAATGTGAGTATTCAGATTTGGCTTTTATATGCTTCATTAAACAATGCACTTGAGAATAACAAAGAGATATTGTTACCTGCATTTATTGCCTCTGCCATTTTGTTTTTCATAGGTTTTGCATGGCTTTATTATTTGCCTAGTGGTAATTTCAAAAGGAAAAAATAAAATACACATTAATTTAAATCATCACTAGTAGCTATTTCATTGGTTTTTCTAACAGAATTAAAAGAATTAAGCTTAAATTTATAATCTTTTAAAAATTTAGATTACTAACGATGTAAACTAAGTAAAAATACTTATATTTGTAATAAGTATTTTTTGCTTTATATAAATAGCAGCCATGATTCAAGTTGACCAAGCCTTATCGATTATTGCAGAGAACAGCTCTAAAATGTCCACTCAAAAAATTTTGGTGCACAAGGCATTAGGATATATTTTAGCCGAAACAGTTTATTCGCCAATAAATATGCCGCCTTTTCGACAATCTGCTATGGATGGTTATGCTTTTATTCGCAGTGAAAGACATCAATACGATGTAATAGGAATTTCGCAGGCGGGAGATCATTCGCATATAAAACTGAAAGAGAATGAAGCAGTACGTATTTTTACCGGTGCTTTTGTTCCTAAAAGTGCCGATACGGTTGTAATGCAGGAACACGTGCTGGCCAATGAAAACTCAATTTTGATAACCAGAATGCCGGAACAATTTACAAATGTGCGCGAAAAAGGAGAGCAAATTGTAAAAGAAGATGTTGTTTTTGAAGCCAATACTTTGATCACTCCGGCAGCAATTGGATTTTTAACCTGTTTGGGAATTACCGAAATTGAGGTATATAAAAAACCGAAAGTGGCAATCCTGGTAACTGGAAATGAATTGGTAAAACCAGGGAAAAAATTGCCAAAAGGGAAAATTTACGAAAGTAATTCCGTTATGCTGGAAGCAGCGCTCCAAACTATAGGAATTAAAAAAACGAAAGTTTATAAAGTAAAAGATAACCTTAAAGCAACAAAAAAAGCATTAAAAAATATTCTTGAAAAATTTGATATCGTTTTAATTTCCGGTGGAATTTCTGTTGGAGATTATGATTTTGTAGAAGAAGCTTTGCAGGAAAATGAAGTTGAAGAATTGTTTTATAAAATTAACCAAAGACCTGGGAAACCAATGTTTTTTGGATCAAAAAATGAAACTTTAGTATTTGCATTACCTGGAAATCCGGCTTCATCATTGACTAATTTTTATATTTATGTATATCCGGCAATCAAAAATAAAATGGGTTTTTCTGAAACTCATTTGCCAAAATTAATCCGAAAATTAAATTCAGGATTTACGAATACAACCGGAAAGACATTGTTTTTGAAAGCAATTTATAATGAAACAAATGTAACGATTTTAGAAGGCCAAAGTTCAGCGATGCTCAATACATTTGCCATAGCCAATAGTTTATTAATCGTTCCGCATGATAAGAAAACTCTTCAAAAGGACGAATATGTTACTTTGTTGCCGATTAATTAGATTTCTTAGAAAATAGAAGAAAGAGTATAGAAAATAGATTTTTGGGAACAATGATGAAATGCGGTATATAAATTAAAACATATAGCTTAAATCTTCGCAAAAGATTTGAACTTGAAACCTGAAACAAAAAAACTAAAAAAAACATATGAATTTATTGAGTTCCGAAAATATTCTTTTATTCAGCTTTGCACTAATTGTAATTGCATTTCTTTATTCAAGCGTTGGACATGGCGGAGCATCTGGATATTTAGCATTGATGACCATTTTTGCTTTTCCGGTTGCGATTATGAAACCGTCGGCTTTGCTGTTGAATTTGTTTGTTTCGAGTATTTCGTTTTTCTTTTATTATCGAATGAATTATTTTAAGCCAAAACTCTTTTATCCGTTTGCAATTGCCTCGGTTCCAGCAGCGTTTATTGGTGGTTTTGTGACTTTGGATAATACAATTTATAAAATTATTTTAGGTCTTGTATTGGTTTTTGCAGCACTTCGATTATTCGGAATATTTAATTTTAAAGAAAAAGAAGCGGTTGAAATTAAATTGCCTTTTGCCTTGGCGATAGGTTTTGCAATTGGTTTATTGTCTGGAATGTTAGGAATTGGCGGCGGAATTATCCTGAGTCCGATTTTATTATTTTTAGGATGGGCATCGGTAAAAGAATCTGCGGCGGTTTCGAGTTTATTCATTTTTGTAAACTCATTTGCCGGAATGTTAGGTTTCTTTTTAGGAGGAAAAACAATTCCGATTGAAAGTGCTTATTTGGTTCCGATTGCTGTTGTTGGAGGAGTTTTAGGAGGTTTTTACGGAAGTGGAAAATTCTCTAACAGAACTTTAAAAATGGTTTTGGGAGTCGTGATTTTAATGGCAAGTATAAAATTGATTTTTCCATGAAATTGGAATATAAAAATGCTTAACAATGCGTATCCCAAGGTTGAAACCTCGGGCTATCATAATAATTGAAACGAATATAAAGGCAATATATTGACATAGCCAACGGTTTCAACCGTTGGAAGCAATGTGAAACTCAGTATCCCAAGGTTGAAACATCGGGCTATATAATAATTGAAACGAATATAAAGGCAACGTATTAACATTGCCAACGGTTTCAACCGTTGGTAAGAATTTGAAAACCAAAATTGGTAAAAACCTGAAACAAAGAAAACCTGAAACAAAAAAAGTCATGGAAACGCTAACAGTATTTATTCTTTGTGGAGGAAAAAGTTCCAGAATGCAGTCAGAGAAAGGATTGGTTTTGTTTCAGAATAAACCATTTGTAGAACATATAATTCAGGCTGTTTTGCCTGTTTCAGATAATATTAAACTGATCACAAATAAAAGCGATTACGATTATTTATCCTATATAAAAATACCGGATATCATTACAGACAAAGGACCTTTGGGTGGAATTTATACGGCATTAACACATTCTGAAACCGAATTTAATTTGATTTTAAGTTGTGATATTCCGTTAATTTCGACCGAGTTATTGGCTGAATTAATTTCAAAACATAATGAAGAAGCCGAGATTACGGTTTTTGCATCAGAGAGCAGAATGCATCCGTTGATCGGGATTTATTCTAAAAAAGTATTACCTGTTGTTAAAAGCGCAATTGACAACAATGAATTAAAAATGATGAATTTTATTGCAAGTGTTCCGCATCAAATCATCAAAATTGACGAAAGTGAAAACTTTCATTTGACTAATATTAATTCGGCTGACGAATTGAATGACCTGAATATCAATTTAAGTTAAAAGTTATGCGAAATTCAAAAACTCCAAAATTAACGATTGTAGGCGCAGGTCCGGGTGACGTTGAATTAATTACTTTGAAAGCAATTAAAGCCTTAGAAAATGCCGATGTGGTTTTGTATGATGCCCTGGTAAACGAAGAATTACTGCAATATGCAACTAATGCAGAGATTGTTTTTGTGGGCAAACGTTTGGGCTGTCACGCTTATACGCAGGATCAGATTAATGAATTGATAGTTTCGATGGCCAATCGTTATGGTCATGTTGTGAGATTAAAAGGGGGCGATCCTTTTATTTTTGGAAGAGGAAGTGAAGAAATCGAGTACGTAGAAAAATTTGATATAGAAACGGCAATTGTTCCCGGAATTTCATCTGCTTTGGGTGTTCCTGCTTCTGTTGGAATTAGTTTGACACAACGCCAAATTGCCGAAAGTTTTTGGGTAATTACCGGAACAACATCCAATCATGAATTATCAAAAGATGTTAATTTAGCCTCAAAATCGAATGCGACGGTTGTTATTTTGATGGGAATGCATAAATTAGAGGAAATCATTTCGATCTATAAGGAAAACAGAACAGATGATTTGCCAATTGCGATTATTCAAAACGGAACAAAAAATACCGAACAAAAAGTAGTGGGAACGATTAGTTCAATTGCAAAATTGGTAGCAAAAAATAAAATTTCTTCGCCCGCCATTATTGTGATTGGCGAAGTAGTGAAAAATACCTCAAAATTAACTTCTTATTTTCAGGAGCATTTTGATGATGAATTTATTTTTCAGAATTTAAATTTATAAGAATGATTGAGATTAAATATTTTGGAGCTGTCGCTGAAAAAACAAAATGCGAGTTTGAAAAGATAACTTCTTCTGAAATTTCATTGCAGGAATTATTGCAGGATTTAGAAGAAAAATATCAATTTAACTCCTTGTCTTTCAGTGTAGCCGTAAACCAGAAAATAGTATCAAAAGCAACCGATTTTACTTTGCAGACAAGTGATATCGTTGCTTTATTGCCTCCTTTTGCCGGAGGATAAAATATTTTTTATGAACACGACAAACCGATATAACCGACAAATTATTCTTCCTGAAATAGGAAATGAAGGTCAGGATAAATTAGCTAAAGCGAAAGTTCTCGTAATTGGAGCAGGAGGTTTGGGTGCTGCAATATTGCCCTATTTGGCGGCGGCAGGTGTTGGTGAAATCGGAATTGTGGATGATGATGTTATTGAAATTTCAAATTTACATCGTCAGGTTATTTATAAGAGTTCGGCTGTTGGGAAATCGAAAGCTGAAGAAGCCAAATTGATGATTTCAGAACTGAATCCTTTGGTAAAAGTGAATGCAATTGCCGAAAGATTATCAGGAAAAAATGCCATTACATTATTTGAAAAATATGATATTATTGTGGATGCCACCGATAATATTGCCATAAAATACCTGATAAACGATGCCTGCATTATAACCAATAAGCCAATGGTTTACGGATCTATTTTTAGGTTTCAGGGGCAGGTTTCAATCTTCAATTATCAAAATGGACCCACTTACAGATGTTTGTTTCCCGATGAAAATACCCAATCTTTAAATTGTGAAGATGCCGGAGTTATCGGAATTACAGTGGGAATCATCGGAATGCTTCAGGCAAATGAAGTCATCAAAATGATTATAGGAATAGGAGAAGTATTGAATGGTAAAATACTGGTTTATAATATTTTAAATAACGAGCAGTTAAAGTATGACTTTGAAAAGAATACAACTGTTGTAATGAATGCGGAAATCTTTCAGGAAAAATATAATACAGTAGAAAATCAGGTTGAAGAAATTTTAGCAGAATCAATTTTAGATAAAATAGATAATGATGAGGTTATTTTTTTAGATGTTAGAAATGAAGATGAACTTCCGAAAATTAATTTCAAAAATAGAATTCAGATTCCGTTATTGCATTTAGAAAATGATATTGAAAAACTAAATCCGAATCAAACCATTTACGTTTTCTGTCAATCTGGAATTCGGAGTAAAATTGCTGTGGAATTTCTTCAAAAACAGGATTTTAAAAATATAAAAAGTATTGCCGGTGGTGCTTTGGGAATGAAACAATTATTAAAAGAAAAAACTCCTATTTAAATTTTATACTATGAAAAAAATATTGTTTAGGTTCTTTTTGTTCTTCTTTTTTAGTCAGTTTATGTTTTCTCAAAATCAAGTTGATGCTACTGGTGAAACAGAAATTTATCAAGCTTATGAAAAAGCAGATAAAGAATTGAATGTAGTCTACAATCAATTAAAAAAGAAATTAGGGACGAAAGATCAAGCAGCGTTAGTTGTTTCTCAAAAAGACTGGATAAAGTTTAGGGATTCAAATTGTAAATTTAAATGCTATCCGGAAGGTTATGGAGGTGTTATAGCAAACAAAATGTACGCAGATTGTAGAATGCAAATTACAATTAGCAGAACAAAAGAATTAAAAAATTTAATTAGTGGTTTTTGAGGTTAAAGTTTTAGTCAATTTTTTTTAGATTATTTTAGAAAAAAACTGCGTGAAAACTTTAAACACAAACTCTAAAAAAAAAATAAATAATGAGTAAAAATGTATTTGTAGAAGGGCCAATTTCTCCTGAATTTATAGCCGAATCGATTTCGAAACACCAATCGAAACATACGATTGGGGCACACAATATTTTTTTAGGACAAGTTCGTGCAGATATTATTCACGATAATACCGTTGTGGCAATTGATTATTCAGCTTACACGGATATGGCAAATGAAGCGTTGCATGCCATTCGCGAAAAAGCCTTTGCTAAATTCGATTTAACCTGCATGCACATTTATCACAGTTTGGGTGTTGTAAAAGCAGGTGAAATTTGTTTGTTCGTATTTGTTTCTGCAACACGAAGAAAACAGGTTTATGAAGCGACAGAAGCTATTGTAAACTGGATCAAAACGGATGTACCCATATTTGGCAAAGAAATGTTTGAAAACGATACATTCACCTGGAAACAAAATACCTAATAAAATAATGGTAGATATTACGCATAAAATAAGCACTTTAAGAGCTGCAACCGCCACAGCAATTGTCAAAGTTAGCAAACAGGAAACAATTGATGCCGTGGTAAATAATCTGGTTCCGAAAGGAAATGTACTGGAAATGGCAAAAACAGCGGGTTTATTTGCGGTGAAAAACACGCATTTATCGATTCCGGATTGTCATCCAATTCCAATTGAATTTACTTCGGTAGAATATAAAATTGAAGGACTGACGATTCAGATTATCTTTAATGTAAAAACGGTTTACAAAACCGGAGTTGAGGTAGAAGCCATGCATGGCGCATCAATTGTTGCATTGACAATGTACGATATGTTGAAACCAATCGATAAGGAAATTGAGATTTCAACCATCAAATTAGTGAATAAAGAAGGCGGAAAATCGTCTTTCAAAAATAAATTTCCGAATGCAATAAAAGCAGCAGTTTTTGTTTGTTCAGATTCGATTTTTGCAGGCGATAAAGAAGATCGTTCCGGAAAAATCATTGTGGAGAAATTAACTTCTTACGGAGTTGAAACTTCACATTATGAAATTATTCCTGATGAAATTGATATCATTCAGGAAAAAACTAAGGCTTACGCCAAAGAACATCAGCTGGTAATTTTCACGGGAGGAACAGGATTATCTCCAAGAGATGTAACGCCGGAAGCATTGTCACCATTACTGGAAAGCAGAATTCCGGGAATTGAAGAAGCGATTCGCGATTACGGACAACAAAGAATGCCATATGCAATGTTATCAAGAACAGTCGCAGGAACATTAGGAAAAAGTTTGATTTTGGCTTTGCCGGGATCAACAAACGGAGCCAGAGAATCTATGGATGCTGTTTTTCCACATGTAATGCACGTTTTTCATATTTTAAAAGGAAAAAATCATGACACCTTCTAAAACCATTTTAACGGATGATTTTGGGCGAAAACACAATTATTTGCGTATTTCGTTACTGGAGAAATGCAATCTACGCTGTACGTATTGCATGCCTGCTGACGGAATCGCATTATCTCCAAAAGCCAGTTTAATGACGGCCGATGAGATTTTTGCTTTGGCTCAGACTTTCGTAGAAAATGGTGTTGATAAAATCAGATTAACCGGCGGAGAACCTTTATTGCGAAAAGATTTTCCAGAGATTATTTCAAAATTAGCCACTTTAAAAACGTCACTTTCCATTACCACAAATGGTATTTTGATAGATCGTCATATTGATGTTTTAAAACAATCCGGTATCAAAAAAATCAATTTAAGTCTGGATACTTTGGTTTCATCCAAATTCCATTCAATAACGCTTAGAAATCAATTTGAGAAAGTGGTTGAAAATATGCATTTGCTTTTAAATCATAATTTTAAGGTAAAAGTAAATGTGGTTTTAATGAAAGGTTTCAATGAAAATGAAATCATAGATTTTGTTCAATTAACCCGGCTTTTGCCAATTTCAATTCGGTTTATTGAATTTATGCCTTTTGCCGGAAACGAGTGGGACAGAAGCAAAATGGTTTCTCAAAATGAAATATTATCACAATTAGAAACTGTTTTTTCATCAGAAGAAATTGAGAAATTAGAAGACGAAAAAAACTTTACAGCAAGAACTTATAAAATAAAAGGTTTCCAAGGCGATTTCGGAATCATTAGTTCGATTACAAATCCGTTTTGTGATGGCTGCAACAGAATCCGCCTGACGGCAAACGGAAAAATCAAAAATTGTCTTTTCTCCAATTCTGAAACTGATTTACTGACACCTTTCAGAAACGGTGAATCTATTGAAAATTTGATTTTTGAATCTATAAAAAATAAAAAGAAAGTAAGAGCCGGAATGGTTACCATTGAAGAAATGGATGATCCTACTTTGCATTTTGATAATCGCAGTATGATTGCGATTGGTGGATAATTCTTTTCATGCAAAAGACAATTACAAAAAAAAAGGTTCAACTTCTTAATTAAAGTCAAACCTTTCCATTTATAACTACTTTTTCTTTTTAGATTTCGATTTTTTATCCTTCTTTTTGTTTTCTAACTTTTTTGCCTTTGCTTTTTCCTTTTCTTTTTTAGCTTTTTCTTTCTTTTTAATTGCGGCTTTAAGTTTTTCTTTCTTCGCTTTTTCCAATTTTTTTATAACTGCTTTTATAGCTTTTTCTCGTTTTTTAGCCTTTTCTTTTTTTGCCTTCTGCTTGTTTTTAGCGTCTGTCAGCTTCTTTTTTATAGTTTGTAAAACAGGTTCTTCATTATTTTCGACTGTTTGCGGCTCTTCAGCATTATCATCAAGCGTCTTAATTTCTATAATTTCAGGAGTTATCGTTCCTGTTTTTGTCGTTGTTGCTCCGGTTGTTCTTTTTATGATTGCTTTTGGAGTAGTTGCAGATGCAGGTTTTACAGGAGTTTTTACAGTTGCCTGCGGTGCTTTTGTAGTTCTTGGCGCTCTTTTAACCGGAGTTTTTGCAACAGGTAAATCAGTTTGGGTGCTATCTTCCATAATTGGCGCAACTGGTTCTTCTGCAGGTATATCGGTATTTTTTACAGCTGATGTTCTTGGTGTTCTTTTTATCATAACGGTATTTTTAGTTGAGTAAATTGACGATGACTAAGAGAGAATTTTATTCAGAAGATAAATTCTTAGTCAGTTAAATTTAAGCAATATTTAAATACGATAATGTTAAGATTTATCTAAGCTGTTTAGGGTCTAATTTTCTGCAATCTCTAAAATCCTAAAATTACTTTTTGGTGCCTCACAAAGCGAGCAGCAATAATTTTCAGGTAAATCAGTAAATAAAATGCCTTTCGGAATATTTTGACTTTCGTCTCCGTATTCTGATTTATAAAGTGTTAGACATTCCTGACATTGGTAAATATCCAATTGTGGCTTTTCTTTTTTCTGCGGATTTTCTATCGTTTCTGAAACCGAATTTCCGAGTTCTTCGAAGTATTTTTTACTTAATTCAATTAAAATGGTTGGCAATTCAAGTTTGTCAATGTCTTGAGAATGCACAATATATTCTCTCGTATTTGGGTCGAAATTCTTTGCAAACAAAACATTATAAGTATCCCTGATTTTTATGGATTCTAAAACTTTAGGTAAATCATTTTTTTCAACTACAACCGAAGTAAAATAATGTCCGTCACGATTGTATTCCGATATTCCAAAAGTTAAGCCGTATGTGCTGATGTCAAATTGATCGAGTGTGCGAACTAAAAAAGTTTTAAGATTCAAAGCCCATTCCATTGCAACGGGCAAATGCCAGTTTAATTCTAATAAAGAATGACGGACATTGATTCCTTTTTTGCCTAAAAATTTCTCCCATTCCAGTTTTCGATCTTTCGGAATTCCTTTTACAATAAATGATTTCCAGGGCGTTATGCATATCTTTCCAATTTTACAATCAAAACACAAATCACACATTTCTTTCAGGAAATCCAAATCATACAGATTATTTCGCCAATATAAACCCAGCCAATATTGGTCAATTCCCATTCTGTTCATGCCTTCGTAATACGGAAAAGGATAAAACGGAATATTTAAAGGTTTGTCAATCGTTCTGTTATTCGTGTCTAAAGCATCGCTAACCATACTAAAAAGGGTATCGATTTCTAAAGAGTCTTCAGCAATAATTTTCTCAATTTCATAATAAAAAGTGGCAATATCCCAACTGTAAATAAGAACAGGATAAACTTCCATACGCTCCCATTTTGGCAAACGAATGTACAAATACCAATAATCTTCATGTTCTGAAGCAATAAAATTTAGATGTCCGGTAAACAAAGGAACCAATTGCTGTTTGGGATCTGTGATGTTTACTTTCAGTTTTGGCTGTTCCTTAAACTGCTCTAAAATGTATAAGAATTTATTGCCTGTAAGCCAATTGGTATTTCTGAAAATATCGGTTGAAACATAAGACGAAACGATATTATTACCGCTTTTTTCATTTGGAAAAACAAAATGATGCTTTCCCAGTTTTTCCTTTTCTATAGATTTTAATCCTTTTGGGAAAATAATATCTTGTCGGGAGCCAAATGAAATCGAATCCAAACCCTGATCCATAGCGATATTGACAACTTCCCGAAGTTCTCCCGGCGAAATAACGCCTCCTTTTATTATTAATCTCGTTAGTTCCATCTTCTTTTAGTTTTTTTAGTTTCAGATTTCAGGTTGTTTAGTTTGAACATAAATTTTACCACAGAGTATCGCAAAGGTTTTCACAGAGTTTCGCAGAGGTTCATATTCTTTGCATAAAGTTGTTTTTCTATCGAAAAAAGTTCACCAAGTTTTGGGGCAAAGATTTTACTGCAAATCTTTGTGAAAACCTTTGTGAACTCTGTGGTTACATCAACACAATCCAGAAACTTGAAACTTGAAACCTGAAACATTTTTTTTTAAACCTTACATTTCGCTAAAATCTCCTTTACTTCTGTTTTACAACTTCCGCAGCCTAAACCTGCGCCGGTGTTTTTGCACAAATCTGTAAAATTATTAACACCGCTTTTGATGGTTTCTTCGATATTTCCAGCGCCAACCTGACTGCAGGAACATACCAGTTTTCCTAAAACAGGTTTTGCATTTGATGTTCTTCTGAGTAATAAATTTCGTTTGTCTGATAATTCGATTTTACTTTCGATCATCGTTTTAAATTCGGCAAACTCATTTTTATCACCCATTAAAATGGCTCCAACAAGCAAATCATCCTTGACAATGCATTTTTTGTAATAGCGTTTTTTCAAATCGGCAAAAACAATTTCTTCATAAGAATCATCGTTTTCCGGAATTTCGATATCGCCGATACTGCATAAATTAATATCTTCCAGTTTCAGAATATTCATTAAAATAGAGCCTTTGTAAAAACTGCTGATATCGCCTGCTAAAAAGTTAGCCAGAATATCTGCCTGTTCTTCCGCAGCAGAAGTGATTCCGAATAATTTGTTGTTGAATTCTGCTATTTCGCCAATGGCAAAAATATCAGGATTTGACGATTGTAAATACTGATTTACTTTTACGCCGCGTCCGCATGCAAGTCCGGTTTCCCGGGCAATTTCAATATTCGGAATTGTTCCAATCGTATACACAATAGCATTTGCCGTAATGATTCTGCCACTTTTTAAGGCAATTTCTATTTCGTTTGGATTATCAGTTTCAAAAACCGTACTTACTTCATTATCAAAGTAAATCTGAATATCACGAAGCTGAACTTCTTCTGCCAGTAATTTACTCGAAATTCGGTCTAACTGACGTTCCATCAAACGCGAAGCTCTTTGAATAATGGTTGTTTTTACTTTTTTATGTTTTAAAGCCGCTGCTAATTCCAAGCCTAATAAACCACCGCCAATAATAACAACATGCTGTTCTTCAGGCGGTAAATTGGTGCTGTCCAGATGTTTTTTTAAACGGTCTGCATCTTCTTTTCGTCTCACGGTAAAACGTCCGGGAAGATGCAGCTGTGCATTTTCTGGTATAAAAGGACGGCTTCCGGTAGCTAAAATCAAGGCATCATACGTATGAGTTTTGCCGAGACTATCTATAATTGTTTTTTCTTTGGCGTCTATTTTATTAATCGCAACGCCGGCATTCATGGTGATTTTTAATTTACTTAAAGCCTCGCCATCTTTTACTTTTAATAATTGCTCCCAGGTAAATTCTCCAGTCATATATTCCGGAAGCAATACACGATTATAAAACGGATTTGCTTCATTTGAGAAAACAGTTATTTCATCGGTAGAATTGAATTCACGATAATTCTGAATGAATCTGAAAGCTGCGGCTCCCGCGCCAACAATAGCAATTTTCTGAAAAGGTTTTACATATTTGCTAATTGCAACGGTAGTATATTTAAAATCAGGTTCTTTGGAAACCGGATCGACAATTGTATTCGTTAAATTATTAGTTCTGTTTAAATCATTTTCGAGTTGTTTTCCCCAATGCATCGGCAGGAAAACGACTTTTTCTTTGATCGCATCCGTCACTTTTGCTTTTACACGAACTTCTCCATTTTTGCTGGTTACAATAACAATATCACCATTTTTAATATCATTTTTATAAGCATCAATTGGGTTTATTTCTAAAACCGGACTTGGCGTATGCGTCATTAATCTCGATACTTTTCCGGTTTTAGTCATCGTATGCCATTGATCGCGAACACGTCCTGTAGTTAGGATAAAAGGAAATTGTGGACTTGGCTGTTCCGATGTATTTTCAATATGCGTCGGTAAATTGAAAATCGCTTTTTGCGATGTTGTATAAAACTTTTTATCCGTAAATAGGCGGGGAGTTCCCGGATGATTATAATCGGGAACCGGCCATTGAAAGGTGCCTTCGGTTTTTAAACGATGATAATTTAAGAACGAAATATCAATGTTGGTATTTTTGGTAAGTGCACAATGTTCTTTGTAAATTTCTTCGGCATTGTTGAAATTGAAACCGTTGAAATTCATTTTTTTAGCAAAGCGAATCAGGATCTCAATATCCGGAAGTGCTTCTCCGGGAGCGTTAATTCCTTTTGGTAAATAAGAAATACGACGTTCAGAATTGGTCATAGTGCCTTCTTTTTCCAGCCAGCCCGCAGCGGGTAATAATAAATCGGCATATTTAGCTGTATCGGCATTATGCGAAATATCCTGAACGACTACAAATTTGGCATTTTGCAATGCTTTTTCGATGCGTCGGGAATCAGGTAAACTTACTAACGGATTGGTACAAATTATCCAAACGGCTTTCATTTTTCCGGATTCCAGAGCTTCAAACATTTCTGTCGCTGTTAAACCGGGCTTATCTGAGATTTCATCAACGCCCCAAAATTCAGCGACTTCTTTTCGGTGTTCCGGATTTGCAATGTCTTTGTGAGCGGCCAAAAGTGTTGCCATTCCGCCCACTTCGCGTCCGCCCATTGCATTGGGTTGTCCTGTTAATGAAAATGGTCCTGCTCCGGGTTTCCCAATTTGTCCCGTTAATAAAGACAAATTCAGTAACGCTGTGTTTTTGTCAACGCCCACAGCACTTTGGTTTAATCCCATTGCCCATAGCGAAATAAATCCTTTTGCTTTCCCGATAATATCTGCAGCAAGTTTTATGTCACTTACAGAAATACCGCAAAGTTTAGAGGCTTTTTCAAGAGAAGTACTTAAAACTAAATCTTTATATTGTTTGAAATTCTCAGCATTATTCTTTACAAAATCATGATCAACATATCCTTTTTCGATAATACGTTTGGCAATTGCATGGTACAAAATAATGTCTGATCCGGGAAGAATCTGCAAATGTAAATCGGCAAAAGCTGCTGTATCAGTTCGTCGTGGATCAATAACAATGATTTTTATTTTCGGATTTTTTTCTTTGTGTTTTTCGATTCTTCGAAATAAAATCGGATGACACCAAGCCGGATTGGCTCCTGTAATCAAAAAAGTATCCGCTAATTCAATATCATCATACGCAATTGGAACAGAATCTTCTCCAAACGTTTTTTTATATCCCACAACCGCAGAACTCATGCAAAGCCTGGAATTGGTATCGATATTATTGGTCTTTAAAAAACCTTTTACGAGTTTATTGACCAGATAATATTCTTCTGTTAAACATTGTCCTGAAATATAAAAGCCAACGCTGTCTGGTCCATGTTTTTTTATGATAGAAGTAAAAACGGCTGCAGCGCGATCAAGAGCCGTATCCCAACTTACTCGTTCAAGCGGATAGGATTTGCTTCCGCGCATTTCAGGGTATAAAATTCGATCTGAAGTATCGTTGACTACGTAATGCAAATTCATTCCCTTAGAACACAACATGCCTTTGTTGACAGGATGATCTTTGTCTCCGGTTACCATCACACCATTTTTGGGATCATTAGTTACGATGATTCCGCAGCCAACGCCACAATACGAACAGGTAGTTTTGATTTTGGTATTTTGCATTACAACTCGTTTTTGAATACTATTATGTGAATTTACTTAAGAGTTAGATAATTCACTTATATCGATGTAAACAAAAATAAGTATTTTTACGTATAAATACGTAATTTTTGAAATTTATTTTTTAGATAAAAAAGAAGAGAAGAAGACATGCTTTGTAGAGACGCATTTTAATGCGTCTCCACGTAATGATAAATTATTTTTTTCGACCAACAAATCGAATAACCGAACCTTTCCCGTTATGGAATAAACCTTCGTTTAGTTCAATTTCTTTTTCAATTAATTCGATGATTTCATAATTAGGAAAATCAGCTTGTATTTCTTCAATAGAAAATAAGGATTCAATATCTTTTGGTCCGCCAACTTTATCGTTTACAGCCAGATATTCTAAATGTTTTTTACTGAAAGCTTCAAAAATAATGATTCCGTCTTTGCGTAAATAAGTCTCAAGCGTTCTATGAATTGCTGATTTTATTTCTGCCGGGAAATGAGCATAAATTAAGGCGATTGCATCAAATTGTTCAGTTTGATAATTTAAAGATTCTAATTCTCCAACCTGATAATCAATCGAAACGTTATTGGTTTCGGCAAGTTTAAGAGCCTTGTTTTTTCCTTCTTCGCTGATGTCAAATGCAGAAACTTTCCAGCCTAATTTGGCAGCATAAACTGCATTTCGACCTTCGCCTTCGGCAGGAAAAAGGATAGCTCCGGGGTTTGGTTTTTCTATTTGTTCTTTCAAATAATTGTTGGGTTCTTCGCCATAAGCAAATTCCTCATTGCTATAGCGATCGTTCCATCGTTCAGTCCACGAATTGTTCATTTTTATATATTAAAATTAATTATTAAAGGTTTGTGATCACTATGCATTGTCCATTCTTGGTAAGTTCCAATTTCAACGCTTTCTAAAGTTTCGATGAAATCATTTGAAGCAAAACAATAATCAAGGTGATAAGGTTTGTTTTCGTGACGGTAAAGATACAAAGTTGGATGCTGTTCTTTACCCTGAATTTGATTGAAGTATTTATGGTATGTACTGTAGATTTTTTTGGATTTTAATTTATTAACCACAGTTGTATGATTTCCTTCCCGGCGTGGTTTATCCCAAATAGTATTGCTGTTGAAATCACCAATTAAGATCGTTTTGTTTTCCTTAATTAGATTTTCATAATAGTTAATCGCTTTCCAAACCTGCGTAACATATTGCCCGTCTTTGTCTTCGGGATTATTTGCCCAGATTGCAAACAAGGTAAAATCGACTTTTCCGCCAGTTACGGCTATGGGTAAAATATTTTTGAATTGTGGATTATGACAATCTAATAATTGAAATCTGTAATCGCTATAAGAGAAAACACCCAGACCTTTATGCGGGTTTGTACCATACCAAAGCACATCTGTTGGCAGTTTTGTGTCATTGCCAAATTTCAGCTTTTCCAGATTTTCGCACTCAGAAATAACGGCGATATCAGGTTCAAAAGCCAAAATAAATTCGGCTTTTTTTCTGAATGCCATATTGCAATTCCAGGCGATGATTTTCATTAGATTAAATGTTATATGGCGATTTAGATTAAAATCGCTTTACACTTTAATCTTAAATCTTAACCCACAAATTTTGTTATGCCGCTATTGATGTCAATTTCTGCAAAATTATGCTTTCCAATAACAATAAGAAGTTTATTTGTATTATATCCTACATATCTTATTTGAGGCTGTCCAACTTTTGGTTCTCCGCAAACAGAAATTACGTTGGTCTGCCATTTCAATTTGCTTCTTTTGTAGGCCGATATTGTTTGTAAATCATTCTCAACATAATAAATAATGTTGTTTTTTTTAATTCCTCTTTTTTGGGTTTTTGCGAAATTTATTTCTGAATCTTTTGAAATTAAAGCATCATTTAATTTTTCAGAAATACCAGTTTGAGTTACAATAAAAGTAAGCATTGATAATTTTAAAAATTGTCTCATGGGATAGAATTTGGGGTTCGTAATCGATTCAAATATAATTAATTAAACCATATAATAGCTTTTTAGTGAGACAAAAAAAATACCCTTTTCCAGAAATAGGAAAAGGGTAAAATATAATGGTAAATTTTGAAGAAAAATTATTTTTTCCAGCTAAAAATTCTTGGATTTACAGAAATCATTAACCACGCCCAATTGTTTGTATGACTGGCATCTCCGGTTTTTAAGAATTCTAACGTCTTAGAACCAAACATTTGAGAATATCCTCCTGAAACAGTTATGTCTTTTTTGAAGTTATATCCAAAAGTGGCGTCAATCTCAGTTCCTAAATAAGAATCCATTTTTTCATTTAAAGGCGTTACCACATCTGCAGCAGATAAAAATATATGCGGCATCAAAGCAAATTGCCATTTGTTTACATTGTAGTTCAATTTTAAGAAAGCATCTTGTAAACCAACACTGTTTAAATGCCCTCCACCTACATAAAAATAATCCATATAACCATTAAATGCATGATTCGTTCCAAAGATGGGATTAAAAGATTTGATGACAGAACTTCCGTCGTTTGTATCTTTTCCGGATAAAAATTCATAACCTAAACCAGCTTTAAAAGCACTTGTTATGTTGTAACCAAAGTTAGCCGCCGCATTCCACGCGCTAACCTGCAAATCTGTGCTTTTACCTGTTTGACCATAAACACTTAAATTACTATCTATTTTATCAGTTTTATAAGTTAAATAGGTTCCAAAAGTTTGTTTATAGTCTACTAATAATTTTGCATCACTATTTGCATATTCATAACCTGTATTCAATAATAACAAACTTGCACCCACTTTATCAAAAGTAGTGTGGTACCAGGCATATTGCATGGCTTTGTAATTTGCTACTTTATAAGGAGTCTGAAAAGTATTTTCGGCATCAGAGTTATAAGCAAATCCCATGTCAAGCTGATGGTTTTCAGGATGAAAAGAGATCATTAACGCATCATGACTTTGCGCCTGTTGTCCCCAGTCTTGTTCTCCCATTATACGCTGATTATCGTATGAAAGTACCTGACGTCCCATTCTGGCGCTCCATTTTTTGGTGAAATCATATTGTGCCCAAGCTTCAAAAACTGCAACACCATTTTTATCAGCGGTTGCTGTTGTTGCAACATCGCCCCAGGTTCTGGTATTTTGAAAAGTTAATTTAACCGTTAAATCTTCTTGCTTATAATTGAAATTTAATCTGGAACGCTGTGAAATTTGAGAAGTCCCTTCCTGACCGTATGGTAAAAGAGTTTTATATCCATTTCTATATTCGAAACGAGGTCTGATTTGTAAATTTACGTCTAATTCCTGAGCCTGAATGTCAAAACTCATTACTACTAGTATCAGTAAAATAATTACTTTTAGTTTTTTCATATTTTGATTATGTTTTAATATGGCGTAAATTTAAATGATTGCAATATTTAATTTTGTGATAAAAATCATACAAATGTATATTTTTTTATTTTGAATATATCATCGTCTGTCAATTACTTTAGATAAAACGGGCTGTTTTTCATTCATAATTCTGGTGATGGTGTAATGCATCCAGATCAGGCAAACTGTTGAAAATACCAAAATAAAAATCCATGAACTCGACCAGATTCCAGTTGTTGTAAGCAGATAACTAAATATAATAGGTCCGAAAAAACCACCTAAACCACCAATCATTCCCACCATTCCGCCAACAATGCCTACATCGTTAGGGAAATACTCCGGAATATGTTTGTAAACTGCTGCTTTTCCAATTCCCCAAGAAATACCAATTAAGATAACCAGTACAAGAAAAACCCACATATTGGCATCAAATTTAATGACCGTAATTCCTTTGGCTAAAAGCTCTTTTTTCTTAACGCTTTGATTTTCTGCTACAACGACTTGCTGCCACGAAGTTTTGGTTGGAAAAATAGCACTTTCGTTTTCGTGTTCTTTTTTCTGGGCAATTGGAAATTCAGTTGCTCCAATTTTAATATTTTCGTTTGAAACTGCCGTTATTGTTCCTTTTTTTGTTGCCAAAACTCCGGGCCCGGTAGTCGTAATTTCCATTTTCGGAACCATTAATAAAGTACTTAAAATAACCGATGAACTCAAAACCCAATACATAACTTTTCGCGCTCCAAATTTATCTGATAAATAACCTCCAAAAGCTCTGATTACGCCAGATGGCAAACTAAACATGGTAGCAAACAATCCGCCCATAACAAGGCTGGTTTGATACACGTTCATGAAATTCGGCAAAAGCCATTGTGAGTAGGCTACAAAACATCCAAAGACTAAAAAATAATAAGCTCCAAAACGCCAGACACGTGCGCATTTTAAAGATTGCAGCATTTCAGAAACAGTTCGGGTATCGTTTTCCAGTTTTTTATTTTTAGCAAAAATTAGAAAGGCTAAACCAATAATAACTAAGGCAATTGCATAAATAACAGGAAGTATTTTCCAGCCATTTTGCGGATCGTCAATAGAGAAATGATTTAATAAGGAAGGTGCTAAAAAAGTGGTTATGGCTGCCCCGGCATTTCCTATTCCGAAAATTCCCAAAGCGCGTCCCTGCCATTCTTTTGGATACCATATAGAAGTATAACCAATTCCGACAGCAAAACTCGTCCCGACCATCCCAAATAAAAAGCTTAAAATGGCAAACGTTACAAAACTATCAGCATAAGGCAATAAAAATAACGGAATAGAGCAGAGTAGGAGTAAAAGCGAAAACACATATTTTCCGCCAAATTTATCTGTTAAGATTCCAATTGGCAAACGCATAATTGAACCCGTAAGAATTGGAATTCCGAGAAGCCAGCCAACTTGCACAACGTTCCATTGGAAAATGCCATTGTCTACCAAAAAAGTTACCAAAACACCGTTTAATGTCCAACAAGCAAAACATACAGTGAAGGCCAAAGTATTCAAAAATAAAATCTTGTGTGATTGCGATAAAGAGTTTGTATTTTTCATAGTACTTAGATTTGTTTGACCAAATTTAAGTATATGTAAGTATTAATACGTATTTTTAATTAAGTATTTTTATTAAACTAAGTAGATTTGTCAACATCACAAAATTGATTCTCTATTTTACTAAAATGCTATTTTAAAAGGTCTTTTTTATTTTTTAAGCAGATTATAAAAGCGAATATTCGGTTGCTTTATTTGAAAGTTCCATTAAGTTTTTCACTTTTAGCTTTTTCATCAGATTAAAACGATGTACTTCGGCAGTTCGTTTGCTGATTTCCAGAGCTTCTGCGATTTCCTTGTTTCCTTTTCCGGATAATAAAAGTGTCAGGATTTCTTTTTCTCTTTTGGTAATCATCATGTCTTCGCCTAAATTTTGTTTAGGTTCTGATGCATTTGATGGATTTGTCAATTGACTGATTAAGATGGAAGAGATGTCTCCGCTAAAGTATTTTCCACCAGCAGCCACAGTATGCAATGCTTTTAAAAATTCTTCTTTGCTGGAACCTTTTAGTAAATAACCATCTGCTCCGGCTTTAATGGATTTCAATACGTATTCTTCAGATTCATGCATAGAAAGCATAATAATTTTTACGTTATTATTTTCGCTTCTAAGTTTTTCTACTAGTTCAATACCCGTTAAGTTTGGCATTCTGATATCTGCAATAAGTAAATCCGGTTTAGTCGCTGCCACCACTTCAAGAGCATCAGCACCATCAATAGCTTCGCCTGCAACTTCAATGTTTGCTTCGTTTTCCAGTAAAGATTTTATTCCATCTCTTACAAATACATGATCGTCTGCCAGCACTACTCGAATGATATTACTCATGGTTTACTTAATTTTGATTTGCGATTTTTACGTATATTCATCTATAAATATTAGGCTAAGATACGTAATTTTTTAAATTAGATAATTAGTCGATTAGATAATTAGATAATTTGGATATGGGTTTTGGGAAATCTTTAAAGTTTAAACTTTGACAAAGATTTGCGTGCAATTGGTTGTGTTTTGTTATCTCGACAAAGATTGGCCCGCGAGAGGGATGGAAGCAGGCTACCGAAGTAGCGCGTACAGCCCGACAGCATTAGGGAAAGGGGCGAATAAAGACAAAGTATATTTAGCCCCTTTTTCTAATGGTGTCTCGCCCTTATGATTATTGTTGAAGTGTGATTTTGATTGTTGATTTAAGTTGCGGGATTTCGACTTCGCTCAGTCTGACAAAATTGTGTAGTTGGAATTTGGAATTTATTTTTGAAGATTTCTATTGGTTTGGAATTTTCTGCTTTATATCGGGATATTAAAAGTAATTCTCGTTCCTTCATCCGGAATTGATTTAATGAAAACGCGGCCGTTGATGTATTGAATTCTTTCTTTCATAAACAACAATCCCATTCCGGATTCGCTATTGCGTTTTTTGTCAACAGCATTGATGTCAAAACCTTTTCCGTTATCGTCAATTATGATGCTCAATAAAGTGTCACTATGCGAAAGCTGTACAATAATATGCGATGATTCGGCGTATTTAATGGCGTTATTGATGGCTTCCTGTGTGAGGCGATAGATATTAATTTCAATTAAAGAATCGAGACGCTGCTCAAAACTGGTTTTATTGTAAAAGAGAATTTCTTTTCCGGTCAGTTTAGAAAGCTCCTGCGTTAGTTTTGCAAGTGACGAAACAATGCCGTGATCGCTCAATTCAGGTGGCATTAAGTTGAAAGTTGCTGTGCGAACGCCTTTGATAATATCGAGGGATAATTTCTTTAAATATTCTATTTTTTGGGCTGCTTTTTCTTTGTCATCGAGATTAATGCTTTCCAGGCTAAATTTTAATCCGGTAAGCATTTGACCAATTCCATCGTGAATTTCCTTGGCGATTCGGTTTTGCTCATTTTCCTGGTTTTCAACAATTTTACTCGAAATAATTTTTTGCTGATTGATTTTTTCCGTGCTGTTTTCAATATTTAAGCGTTCGACCTCACGTTGTGCTTTTTTGCGTTCGGTAATATTGAAACACACAATCAAAAGTTCCAGTTCGTCTTTTTTGATCGTTACCGGAACCATCGATAAATCAAGCCAGATAGTTTGCGATTCTTTATTGATTATTTTGATTTCGCCCTGCCAACCGCTTCGGTGTTTTTCAAAAATAATGCGGTCAATATTAAGCTGTTCTTTTTCATCGGTCGTTAAAACTTCTGAGAACTTTTTATTTGATGAAAACTTGGTATAATTGATCAGTTTGGCAAATTTTTCTCCAATATGAATAATCGAACCATCCGGCGCAATACGGCAATAAAGCAGCGTATTTTCCATGGCGTAATTCAGTGATTTTAATTCTTTTACTGAATTTTCCTTGATTTCGCTGATGATTTCAGTATCGTAAGCGAGTTTTAAAGCTTTCTTTTCAGAAGATAAAAGTTTGGCAATTAATCGTTCAATTTTTTTATTTGTTGGTTTAAAAATAAAGAAGAATTCTAAAAGAAGAATTAATAAAGTGAAACCAAAAATCCAGTATTCGATCTTGCGCTGTTCGGTGACTTTTTCGTGTGCTTCAAGATCATATTGCGTTACTATTTGATTCATTTTCGAAAGAAAAGGATCTTCGTTTTCTAAAATGATCTGAACTAGTTTTTGATTTTCAACCGCGTTTTTTTTCTGTTTTAAATTCAATAAAAACAAATCGGTTGCTGAAGCCACTTTATTGAAAATGGGATTAATTTCCAGATATAATTTATGTAGTGTTTCAGATTTTTCTTTTGGAAAAGCCAGACTGTCGTTGCCATTTTCAAGCGCATTTTGATTTTTTTTCCAAAGGGATAAAACGTCTTTTAAATGCGAAATTTGTTTTGTTGAAGCAGTATCAGAAACGTAATGCAGAATCAGAACTTCTTTTACGATTTTCTGGCTCAGCATTCTTTGTTTTCCGGAGAAATTGATGATTTTGGAATCGCTTAACTGCTGATTCAGATTGTATTGAACTAAAAACTGACTGACGATTATAGTTAGCGCAATAGTAAGAAGTGCAAAAAAATACAGTCGGCGTAAATTTTTGAAAGTGATTTTATCTGCAGCTTCCTGATTGTTCTTCTTCATATAATCAATTTACAATCCTAAAGAAGCTTTTATCAAGTTTAGATTTTCTTCAGAATAGTTGATTTTTAAAGCTTCCTGATGTCCTTTTTCAGACATTTTATCCCAGGTTTTTTTGATGATGTTTTTTAGTTTTTCATCATCATGTTTGTGTACAAACGGATCAAGATAATATTCTAAAAATACCAGACAAATTACATCTTCAAGCAGTTGCGTTTCAGCGTCTTTTTTAAGTAATTTCTTTTCGATTAAAAACGAAACACGGTCTATAAAATCCTGATTGTAACCGGCTTTTTCTAAAATATCCGCAGTTGTTTTAGCATGAAATTTTTTAAGATCTTCTCTCCATCTCAAATAACCCACGCGATCCATAGGGTAGGATTCGCGCGCCACTTTCCATCGACAAATGTGCTGTGCTTTTGAAGCGATCTGAATTTGTTCTGAAGCTTCAGGTTCAAATTGCATCAGTCTTTCGTACATCCTGTTAGAATACAATAATTCTTTCGGATATTCGGTATTTTGGTCAATTTCGATATTCGGATCCTGAGCGTTTTCGGCGTCAATCCACTCGCTTGCTTTTTGAAAAGGTGTAGTCATTGTTGGTAGGTAATAGATTTCAAATATACTGAATTTACTTTTAAAGTCTAGTTTTTTAAACACATAGAAACATAGCTTATTGTAACGAATAAAGGCGTTTAACTTAGTTTAAACACACATAGCTATGTGTTAGAAACTAGTTTCTTTTAATAAACTTTTATCTATAAATAAAAAATCTATGTTTCTATGTGTTTAAATTGTAGATAAAGTATATTGTTTCAATCAACAAAACCAACGAACACTTCGTCTTCAATAACTTTAATCGGATAGGTTGCAATTTTGTAATCGTCTCCATTTAAATTACTTCCATCAACCAATGAGAAAGTTTTTTTATGCATCGGGCAGGCAATTTTCGGGATATCATCTGTAGAACCGGTCATGCCTCTTGCCAAAACCATTTCCATTTTATGCGGACAGGCATTTTGACAAGCGTACCATTCATTACGTCGGGCGAAATTAAAAATGGCAATTTGTTTGTTTTTGTATTTAATACAGCCGCCACGATTTGTTGGAAAATCTTCTACTTTGCCTGCTTTGAACCAAATTGTAGCATCGCTCGCGTGAACTGTTTCGTATTGATTTAAGATTTCTTCCATTTTGATAATTTTTTTGTTTCTGTTTCTTATCCCTCTTTTTACAATCAGAGAGTTTGATGGCGCAGTAAAAAAGAGGGTAAGAAGGACAGCAAACGTTTGTGATATTTTTTTTATTTTTTTCGGAGCTGAATTATTTAATTAAAAATTGAGAATTAAAAATTAAAAATCTTTGAAAGCTATGTGTGTTTAAACTGAGTGAAACGACTTTATTCACCTCTATAAGCTATGTTTCTATGTGTTTAAAAAATATTTATAAAGTTACAACCACGCTTTTGGTGCCTTTTGATCTCTTAACGGTACAAAAACAACATTATCATCTTTTTCATCAGAGTTTATAAAATGATTGAAACGTTTTAATAATCTTGGTTTTTCCAGCACTTGTTTCCATTCGCATTCAAAAGTGTTTACCAAAGTCTGCATTTCGGCTTCCAGCGTTTCACAAATTCCCAGAGAATCTTCAATAATTACTTCTTTCAGATATTCTAAACCGCCGTCCAGTTTTTCCAGCCAGGTTGCAGTTCGAATCAGTGGTCCGGCAGTACGTATATAATACATTAAAAAGCGATCGAGGTATTTAATAACGGTTTCTTTATCTATTTTTTCAGCCAGTAAAACAGCGTGTTTTGGATTAGCACCGCCATTTCCTGCGATATATAAATTCCATCCGCCTTCAACGGCAATTAATCCAAAATCTTTTCCACGGGCTTCTGCGCATTCGCGAATGCAGGCCGAAACACCTCCTTTTAGTTTATGAGGAGAACGGATTCCTTTATATCTGTTTTCCAATTCGATGGCAAATCCGGCGCTGTCATCCATTCCGTAACGGCACCACGCATTTCCAACGCAGCTTTTTACGGCTCGCAGCGATTTTCCGTAAGCATGACCGCTTTCAAAACCATTATCAATTAAGATTTTCCAGATTTTTGGCAAATCACTCAAATGTGCTCCGAATAAATCAACACGTTGAGCTCCTGTAATTTTGGTGTATAAGTCAAATTGTTTGGCAACTTCGCCAATTACAATTAGTTTCTCAGCAGTAATTTCTCCTCCTGCAACTCTTGGAACAACAGAATAGGTTCCGTTTCGTTGAATATTAGCCAAAAATCGATCGTTTGTATCTTGTGTGGTAACATGTTTATTCGCAGTGTCATTGTAAATACTGGAGAAAATCGAAGCCACAACAGGTTTACAGACTTCACAACCGTCGCCTTTACCGTGATGATCAATTACATCATAAAAATTCTCATATTTATTGATTTTAACCAAGTCGAATAATTCCTGACGTGTATAACTAAAATGTTCACAGATAACATCTTTGACTTCTTTTCCCAGTGATTTTTGAGTCGCCTTAACCAAATCAGAAACCATTGGCTTACAGCCTCCACAACCGGAAGTAGCTTTGGTATGCTTTACCACATCGGCAAAATTAGCACATGTTTCATCCAAAAGTGAACAGCAAATTGCGCCTTTCGTGACATTTTCACAAGAACAAATTACCGCTGTGTCCGGTAAATCCAGCACGCTTCCTAAACTTGAACCTTCAGATCCGTCTCTGGAACCTAAAATCAAATCTTCCGGATTTTTTGGCAAAGCCATCGCGTTGCTGTAAATCTGAAAAAGGGAATTGTAATCGCTTGAATCTCCCACCAAAATTCCGCCTAATAAAGTTTTAGAATCTTTGGTAACATTGATTCTTTTATATATGCCGCTTAATTTATTCTCATAAATTATTGCGGTTACATTTTCATTTTCAACAAAAGGATCACCAAAACTCGCCACTTCAACACCAATTAATTTTAATTGCGTCGACATATCGATGGTTTCTCTCATGGTTTTAGAACCGTTTAAGATTTGCTCGGCAGCGACATCTGCCATTTCATAACCCGGAGCAACAAGTCCGTAAATGTTTTGGTTGTAAAGTGCTGCTTCGCCAATCGCATAAATCGACGGATCTGATGTCTGCATTTGATTGTTTACTACAATTCCACCACGTAAACCTACTTCAAGTCCTGAAACTCGGGCAAGTTCGTCACGAGGTTTGATTCCGGCAGAAATAATCAACATGTCTACTTTTAACAATTCATCATCGGCAAACATCATTCCCGTTATGCACTCTTTTCCGTCAATATATTGTGTGGCTTTGTTGAGATGAATGCCAATATTTAATTCTTCGATTTTAGATTGCAGCATATCGCTCGCGCCTTTGTCCAGTTGTCTCGGCATCAATCGCGGCGCAAATTCCACCACATGCGGATTCAATCCTAAATCTCTAACCGCTTTTGCAGCTTCAAGACCTAATAAACCGCCTCCTAAAACCGCTGCTTCTGTGGCGCCTTTTAGCTTTATTTTTTTGGCGTACGCCATAATTGCATCCAGATCTTCGATAGTTCTGTATACAAAAACGCCTTCTTTTTCAACACCGTCAATTGGCGGTACAAAAGCCGAAGATCCTGTAGCCAAAACTAAGTAATCGTACGTATGGGTTTTTTCTAAATGGGTATGTATTGTTTTTTCCTTTCGGTTAATGTCTGTAATTAATTCAGAAGTATTGAGAGTAATATTGTTTTCTGCGTACCATTCGCTTGTTGAAAGCGATAAATCATCTGTGGTTTTGCCTCCAAAGTATTCACTTAAGTGAACTCTGTCATAAGCGCGTCTTGGTTCTTCACCAAAAACGGTAATCTGATACTTTTCCTGTCCTGATTTTGCAATGAATTTTTCGCAAAACTTATAACCAACCATGCCGTTTCCAACTACAATTACTCTAATCATGATTTCTTTAATTAAGTATTATTAGACAAATATAAGTATTTATACGTATAAAAATACGTATTATAAATATTTTTTTGTTAGAAAAATACTCTTTCAAATACGTATTTTATCGTAATCATCAGTGGCAATAAGGTCTTCAAAGATTATGAACAATCTCAATAATTAAAATTTGAAAACATTCTAAATAATAATTTGAAAAAAAGTCGTAAATTCATAAGAATTTTACTTGTATTTTGTTAAAGATTGATATTTAAATAATAACGTTATGAAAAAGATATTTTCACTTTTGCTTCTATCTCTGATTATAAGTTGTAAATCAACAGCAGGCAAAACTTCGGATACAACACAAACAACTTCTGAATATGGAACTCAGGAAGAGGAGATGAAGTATTATTTAACCGCCACCGGAAATGAACCATTTTGGGGGGTAAAAATGGGAAATGAAAATATCGTTTTTACTTCTTTGATTCCTGGAAAAGAAAAATTGGTATTTCCGTCCGTTGAAGCTATAAAAGCGATGGATGCCAATGTGAAAATGTATAAAGTGAGTAATGAAACTTCAACCGCAACAATAACGATTCAGCAGTTAGATTGTCAAAATTCGATGTCAGGCGTTATTTCTCCGTATAAAGTATCAGTTGAAATTAAAAATAATGCTGAACTACAAACTAAAAAGCTTGAAGGATGCGGAAAATATAATACCGATTATCGCCTGCATGATATTTGGGTTCTCGAAGAATTAAATGGTTTTAAAGTTTTTGTAACCGATTTTCAAAGAGAATTACCAAGAATCGAAATCAATTCAACAGAAAATAAATTTATGGGATATGGAGGCTGTAATGCGATCAGCGGTACTATATTTTATGAAAAAGATTTACTTCGATTTTCAAAAGTTATTTCTACTTTAATGGCTTGCGCACCCGGAAACAAAGAAGGCGAATTTACCAAAGCGCTTCAAAGCACCACATCTTATTCTCTTGGCGATAATAAATTGACGTTGTCGAATCCGTCCGGAAAAATTTTGGTTTTTAAGAAAGTAGATTAATCAAAATGTCTTAATATGCTTTAAAAATACCTTATGATATTCTAAGAAACTAATATCTCAGAATATTTTTGTAAAATAAAACTTATAAAAATATTTTACATGAAAAGGATTTTAATGTTATTTATTGCAGCTACATTAGCTTTCAGTTGCAAATCTGCTAAAGACACAAAGGCAACAGCTTCGACAACTGAAAATGCTGTCGAAAAGAAATTACAACAAACCTGGGTTCTGGAAAATTTAAATGGAAAAATGGTTACTGAAAAGGATTTTTCAACTCTTCCAAAAATCGTGATGAGTGCGTCAACTTTTTCAGGTTCAACAGGATGTAATGCTATCAAAGGAAATTTACTTTCTAAAGGTGAACAAAAAATTCAGTTTTTGAATCTTACTTCAGAAACTAAAAAATGTGATGCAAAAAAAGAAGGTGAGTTTTTGCAGTTGTTGAGAACAAATTCAGGTTATTCTATTAAGGATAATAAATTATTCCTTTCAAACCAATTTGGATTGACGATGTCTTTCAAAAAAGGATAATTAAAAAAGGAACTAAAATATAAAGGCTTCGATTAATTTCGAAGCCTTTTTTATATGTCATTGCGAGGAACGACGCAATCTCATTGGAATCGACAAAGCAGCAAAAAAAATCCGTGCAAATCCGCGTTTTCGCTTTAGCGAATCAGTTTCATCCGCGTACCATTTTAATCAGTTATTCCAATTCCTTCAGATCTTCTTTGTCTTCCTCAATAAAATCAAGTTCTAAAGCCCGAACAGTCTGAACCGCATTTCCTGCAATACCACGAATTGAGCCGTACATTCCTAATGTATTATGCACTACTTTTTCGATTTGTTTTTCACGCTGCTTCCAGATTCTTTGCATTGCTCTTTTTTCGGCATCAAGATCGCCTTGCATTTGCGTGAAACCTTCAACAATTCCTTCAATTTGCAAGCGGAATTCGTTGCTGGTTAAAAAATCATATAACATAGACATTTTATCACCTTTGTTTTCCTGCGCCTGAACGGCCTGACTTACCTGAATTAACGACTGACGCAAAACAGCACTCAAACCTTTAAATTCTTCATACGTACAAATCCAGATTCCGTCACGCATTCCCATTCGGTCCATTCCGGGAGGCATGACTTCGGTAACTAAAACTCCAATATTGGCTCTTTTGGTTCTAATATCGTTTTTGAATTTCTCAATCCACGCTGGCTGAAAAGCCTTTGTACGTTTACTTTCGTAATAAATAGAACCGCAATTTTGATGTTCGCGGGTATTTACAATCTGAAGGCAATCGGCGCCATTTGCTCCTTTTTTAACTTCATCAATACTGTCCAGCGGGAAATTATTTGCCAGCCATTCTTCAATCGCTAATTCCATAACTTCGCCCTGCAATTGCATAGAACCTTGTTCTTGTTTGCGTTTCATTTCTTCGATCAGCTTTTTTTGATCGTCAGATTGTTTTTGGTATTCTTTTATTTTAAGCTCGTTTTTTTCTTCTTCCTGCTTGCGAATTTTATCGCGTTCCAGAACCAAAGTGGCGTTCAATTGCTTTTGCGCTTCGGCTTCGATTGCTTCTTTCATCTCCAGTTTTTCACGCTGCAGTTTGGCAATTTCGCCTGTCATTTTATTCAATTCACGAAGTTTTTCTGATTTCTCAGAAAGCTCTTTTTCCATCAAAAGCATTCTATCTTTATTTTCTTCGTCGAGTTTTGTTTTTACTTTTTCGGTAATTTCTTTTTCAGCTGTCTTTTTCTCACGTTCCAAACGTTCAGCAAAAAGTTCATTTTCCTGTTTCTTTTTAGCTTCAAAATCGGCTTTGGCTTTTTCGAATTGCTCATTTTTAAGTTCCAATTCCCGGGCTTGAGCATTGGCTTTTTGTTGAAATTCTTTACGAATACTATCTTCCAACTGGTGCTTTAAAACATCATTTACATCGATAGGAGTTCCGCAGTTTGGACACAAAATTGAAGATTGCTCGGCCATTTTTATTGTTTTTAAAGTGTAATATAATTTCTGCTAAGGTATTTAAAAGTTGTTTCTTTTCAAGAGAATTGAATGTGCTAAATTGTAACTTTTTTGCCACGAATTTTAATTGTTCTCGCAGAGACGCAAAGTTTTTGTTCACGCAGATTTTATAAGATTTAAGCTGATTACACAGATTAGTACTCGAAATGACAAACTAAATGCATAATTAAAACTTATAAAAAACTTATCGTCTCTGCTCCCGTAACTATCGGGATTGCGCAATTATTTTATAGCATGCAATTTAAATGCTTTCAGTTATTTAATTTTACGGATTTCCATAATAAAATTAATTCGCGTCATTCGTGGCAAACTTTTTATTTCCTAGAAAAATTTAATAAAAATTCAACAGCAGTTTTTGTTATTTCAGAATCATCTTCTTTTGAAGTAATCAGCGAAACATCCGTAAATAGATTTACTTTTTTTAGTTCAATAAAACCAATTTCAGAATCCTGATTGTTTTTGGCAATGTTGGATGGAACGATCGAAATTCCCAAACCGTTTTTGACCAATTGTACGATCGAATTAATGTTATTGGCTTCGTGAATAATCTTCGGCGTAAAGCCATAAAATGCACAAAGTTCCAGTAAAACTTCGTGATAATGCGGTGCATAATCTTTATTGAAAAAGACAAAAGTTTCATCTTTTAGTTTTGAAATTTCTTTCTCGGAATTAATTTGAATAATACCTTTATTATAAACAACAGAAAATCCGTCCTTAAACCATAAATGCGATTTTATTTTGGGTGATTTTATCGGAGAACGAATAATTCCCATTTCGATTTTTCCCTGTTCCAATGCGCTGATTTGCTTTGTTGTAGAAACCTCAAATAATTTGAAATTGACATAAGGGAATTGCTCTTTTAAATGTTTTATTAAATCTGAAATCACAGCCGAATAAATCGAACTGATGTAAGCGATTCTAAATTCGCCGGAAACATTTTCGGCTATTTTTTTCGTTTTCACGGAAATGCGTTCCAGGTTCTGAAAAAGTTCTTTTACTTCTTTTTCAAAATATTTTCCGGCTTCGGTTAATTCGACTTTTTTATTACTTCGAATGAAAAGTTTCGCCTGAAGTTCTTCTTCTAATTCCATAATCTGGCGACTTAAAGGTGGCTGCGAAATAAAAAGTTTCTCTGAAGCTTTCGTAAAGTTTAGTTCTTCGGCTACAGCCAAAAAATATTTTAAGTGACGTAATTCCATAAATACCTATTAAGTATTGATAATTGACAAAATAAGTATTTTTGAAGTATATATCAAAGTGATAGTTTTGGTGAAAAATATATGTTCTCGCAGATTTGGCAGATTGAGCAGATTTTTTTGTTAGATATGAAATGAATAATCATTTTAATCTTTCTAATCTGTGTCTAAAAAAAATATAGGCAATACAAGAGAAAATCTGCTCAATCTGCCAAATCTGCGGGGAAACCTAAAAAACAAAAAGTTATGAAAAAATCAACTATTGAAGAAATCAGAGAACGTTTTGATAATGATGTCGAGCGATTCGCAAATTTAGAAACCGGACAAGTCGCAACAATCGACGCTACAATTTCATTAGAATTAATTACGGAAGCTTCTAAAAGAATTGTTCCTAATGCTAAAAACGTCTTGGATATTGGCTGTGGCGCCGGAAATTATACTTTAAAAATGCTTTCGAAAGTACCAAATTTGAATTGTACTTTGGTCGATTTGAGCTTGCCAATGTTAGATCGTGCTTTTGAAAGAGTTTCTGAAGCAACAAATGGACAAGTAGAAGTGAAGCAAGGCGATATTCGCGAGGTTGAATTACCTGAAAATCATTTTGATATTATTTTGGCAGGAGCGGTTTTGCATCATTTAAGAGATGATGAAGATTGGGAAACCACTTTTACTAAAATATTTAGGTTACTAAAACCCGGCGGCTGTTTTATGATTTCGGACTTGATTACGCAGGATACGGAGTTGTTAAACGAATACACCTGGCAGCGTTACGGTGATTATTTAGAAGGAATTGGCGGTGCCGAATATCGCCAAAAAGTTTTGGATTATGTAGAAAAAGAAGACACGCCAAGATCTATGAATTATCAATTGGATTTGATGAAAAAGGTTGGTTTTAAAAGCATTGAAATTTTACACAAGAATATGTGTTTTGGTGCTTTTGGCGGAATCAAGTAAAAGTTTTCTGCCACGAATTTCACGAATGCACATGAATCTTTTTTGCATCAAGAGTAAGGATGAATTCGTGAATTTGTGTAATTCGTGGCGAAAAAAACTTATAAAATTTGTATTGTTTTATATACCTGAATTGGCGCAGATGTTAAAGTTTCACTTTTTGCAATGAAATCCAATAAATAGGGTTGATTGTTATGGATGTCAAGACCTGGCTGATCTTTCCATTCTTCCCAAATAATGAATGTATTTTCTACATTATGGAGATCATAACGTATGCAGGCTTCTTCTTTTCTGGTTTCGGTAACCAAATGATGAATCATGTTTTTGATTTCTTCTTTGTTTTCCTGCTTGCTTTTTATAATAGCTGTAATTGAAATCATGATTATAAATTTTTAAAAATTTGTTCTAAATGATTGGTATAGTTTTTCTTAAAGATGTCAATGTTTTCTGCAGTGGCACCTTTTTCAACGTCGTGAAAATTGAAACCATTCAATTTTTCCATACCTGTAAATTTATTCATTTTATGGAAACCAAACATAGCTCCGTCATCTACAGATGTTTCTTCGAAGAATTCTCCCGGAAGTGTGAATGCTGTTGCAGGAGCATTCCAGCTTGTTGTAAGCATGTATTTACGTCCGTGTAATTGTCCTCCGGTTCCGTAATTAATGTCCGGATTTGTTCTGGTTCTTCCGTCGCTTTTGTAAATTCCTTTGTTGTGTCCGGCGGTGAAAACGTCGTCGATGTATTTTTTGAATTGGTTTGGCAATTGAAACCACCAAACCGGTGTGTGATACACAATAACATCTGCCCAAACGAATTTTTCGACTTCTTCATCAAGATCAAATTCTTGTTTAATATCTGTTGTTTTAATTTCGAATTGCTTGCTGTTTGTTAAATATTCGATTGTCCAATTGGTAACGGTTTCGTTGAATTTTCCACCTGAATGTGCGAAATTTTGACTTCCGTTGATGATAAATATTTTCTTCATTTTACTTTATATTCTTATGAATTCGTGAGTGTGAGGGATAGAGGGGGTATCCTTTTTGTTTTTTCTTTAAAAACAAAAAGATATAGCCGATAGCTCGGCCCTTGGGACACACCCAAATTATTTTTATTGTTGAGTGTAATTGTTTTAAACACATAGAAACATAGATTTTTTGTTTGCTTTTAAAAGAATGCAAAAAGAAACTCGTTTCTCACACATAGCTATGTTTAGCTTTGTCAAGTTTTGAACTTTGACAAAGCTCGAAGCTGACTTTTCCTCACAGCTATGTGAATTAAAATAAGTGAACGCCTTTTCACATTGCTATTGGCTATGTTTCTATGTGTTTAAATTTTATATAAGGATTATTTAACTTTAGAAATTGCCTGATTGATAAACTCCAATTCTGAAATTGATAAATCAAATTCCATTGTTTTGGCGTTTGAAATGGCTTGTTCTGCGTTTCTTGCTCCGGCTAAAACAATGGTGATTCCTTTTTGTAAAGTCGTCCAGCGTAAAACCAATTGTGAAATTGAAATGTGTTTTGCATTTGCCAGCGAACTCAATTCTTCGACTAAAGTTTTTACTTTTTGAAGATCGAACTGACCGAAATATCCGTTTCTGTGATCGTTGTCTTTTAGTTTGCTGTCGGTGAAATATTTTCCGGTTAATAAACCTCTTTCCATCGGACTGTAAGCAATGATTCCGATGTTTTCTTTGATGGTTAGCGGAATCAAATCTGTTTCGATTTTACGGTTTAACATACTAAACGGAACCTGATTTGAAGCTAATTGAATTGTTTTTTGTGCTTCCAGAATTTGTTCTGCATTGTAATTGCTAACTCCGGCTGCTGTGATTTTTCCTTGCTGAATAAGTGTTTCCAAAGCTTCCATCGTTTCGTGAATTGGAGTAGTGGAGTCTGGCCAGTGAATTTGCAATAAATCGATATAATCTGTTTGAAGGCGTTTTAAGCTTTCTTCAACTTCTTTAATAACATTTGCTTTTGAAGCATATTTATAAACCGGTATTTTTTTTCCGTTGTCATCGGCATCAAAAAAGAAATCACCTTTTCCCTTATTGCTTCCGTCCCAAACCAGGCCAAATTTGGTTAACAACTGAACTTTTGAACGATCGTGAGATTTTAAAGCTTCGCCAATCATTTCTTCGCTTAAGCCGAATCCGTAAAAAGGAGCGGTGTCAATTGTGGTCACGCCATGTTCGATCGAAGCGTGAATAGAGTCGATTGAATCTTTCTTTTCGTTTCCGCCCCACATGTTTCCGCCAATCGCGAATGCGCCGTATGTAATAGTTGATAATTCAAGTTCGGTATTGCCTAATTTTCTATATTCCATGATATTGTATTTTTAAATCTTAAATTTCACTTGGCAAAATTATACCATTTTTAAGACTCTTAATTTGTATATATTTGTCTTTTTTATGTAAATTTGCATCCTCAAATAATTATTACTGTTATGAAAAAAGAAAATCTATACGAGCCGTTTACTGTTTCATTTGAAACTCTGGATGAATATCCGGATGTTGGAGATCGTCATAATTTCTTTGAATTGGTTTATATTTTGGAAGGAACCGGAAGACAGTGTATAAACAAAAATATTTTTGAATATGATGCGGGACATATGTTTTTATTGACGCCTGAGGATTGTCATAATTTTACAATTGAAACCAAAACGAACTTTTTCTTTTTAAGATTTAATGATATTTATTTGAAAAACTCAAGTTTACAGAATGAGAATATTCAGCGTTTAGAATATATTCTGCAAAACGCAAACCATCAGCCTGGTTGTATTTTGAAAAATGATGCTGATAAATGTCTGGTAAAAGTGATGGTTGAAGCGATTATTCGCGAACATCAGGATAAGGATGTTTATAATAAGGAGCTGATTCAGCAATTGGTCAATACGCTGATTATTGTGGTTGCCAGAAATATTGCGAAATATTTGCCGGAACAGGTAAACATTGGCTGTGAAGCAAAAGCGATGGATATTCTGCAATATATTCAGAACAATATTTATTATCCTGAAAGAATTAAAGCGGAGTCACTTAGTGAATATTTTGGAATTTCGAATACGTATTTAGGACGCTATTTTAAGAAACATGCTAATGAAACTATGCAGCAGTATATTAGCAATTATAAAACAAAACTGATTGAACATCGTTTGCAATTTAGTGATAAGCGAATCAATGAAATTGCGTATGAATTTGGTTTTACCGATGAAAGCCACTTCAATAAATTCTTTAAGAAGCAGAGGGGAAATAGTCCTTCGGAGTTTAGGAAAACGATTCGTGTTAGTGCTTAATAATGGTACGCGGATGACGTGGATTCGCAAGCGAAAACGCGGATTATTGCGGAATTTTTTCTTTTTTTTTCCACTGATTCACTGGTAAAAAAAAACATTTTAATCCTTTTAATCTGTGGCTAAAAAAATTAAATAATCTTTTTTATTACTCTTAATTTATGAGTGTGTTTGTTTAATTCGGGATTGTAAATTCCGAGGTGGTCTAAACGGTCAATGCGGACTTTTCCACTTGCGTGAATGATGTAATTGTTGTCCATAATGATTCCCACGTGAATGATGTTTCCTTCTTCGTTGTCAAAAAAGGCTAAATCTCCGGCTTCACTTTCTTCTATAAAACTCAAAGGTTCTCCGTCAAGTGCTTGTTGAGATGCGTCACGGTGAATTTTGTATCCATTTAGTTTGTAAACCATTTGGGTAAAACCAGAACAATCAATTCCGAATGGTGTTTTTCCGCCCCAAAGATAGGGAGCGTTCAAATACATGAAAGCAGTATTTATAAGAGCACTTTTTGGTTTTATACCGCTGGTTTTTGTGCCCTCAAAATCAAAATTGGATGTATTGATTTCGTTATTATTTAAAAAGGTTAAAGAAGCGCCAAGTGGAATTGGTAATAATAAATTATCCGGCGCAGTGATATAATCAATTAAATCAGCGTTTAAAATTATGGCTTCTTTGCTTAATTGATTGTAATGTTCCTCAGAAATTACCTGATATTGTTTTGAATCTACCCAGCCTTCATAATCATCAAACTGAATTTTTATTCGGGCCCATTGATTTTGGCGTTCTAAAATTTCGATGTGTTCGCCAAACAAAAGTTGTGTAACGATTTCACTTCTGTCACTTGGCTCAGACCGAACGGGTACTATGGCTAGATTGCAAATTCCGAACATTTAAGGTAATTTATAAGTTGAAAATCAGGAGAAATTTATATCAAATAACTCCTGATTTTATGTATTATTATTTAAGCTCTTTCAATAACAATTGCAGATGCGCCACCGCCGCCGTTGCAAATTGCTGCAGCTCCGGTTTTAGCATTGTTTTGTTCTAAAACATTCAGCAAAGTTACGATGATTCTTGCTCCCGAGCATCCTAAAGGATGACCTAATGAAACAGCTCCACCATTTACGTTTACTTTATTGTTATCAAGATTTAATATTTTTGAATTGGCCAAACCAACAACAGCAAAAGCTTCGTTGAATTCGAAATAGTCAACATCTTCAATTGCAATTCCGGCTTTGTTTAAAGCCTTTGGTAATGCTTTTGCAGGGCTCGTTGTGAACCATTTTGGTTCCTGAGCAGCATCAGCATAACTTTTGATGTAAGCAAGAGGTTTTAATCCTAATGCGATTGCTTTTTCTTCAGACATTAAAACTAAAGCAGCAGCTCCGTCATTTATTGTTGAGGCGTTTGCGGCAGTAACTGTTCCGTCTTTTGTGAAAACAGCAGCTAATGAAGGTATTTTATCCAATTTTACATTGGTGTATTCTTCGTCTTTAGAAACGATGATTGGTTCGCCACGTCTTTGCGGAACTTCAACAGGAACAATTTCGTTGTCGAATTTTCCGGCATCCCAGGCTTTTGCGCTTCTTTCGTAAGACTGAATCGCAAAATTATCTTGTTCTTCACGGCTAATGTTATATTCAGATGCACATAAATCAGCGCAAACTCCCATTGCGTTGTTATCGTAAGCATCTGTCAAACCATCTTTTTGCATTCCGTCCAGCATTGTTGCAGGACCAAATTTAGTTCCGTTACGCATTTGTACATAATGCGGAATCAAACTCATGTTTTCCATTCCTCCGGCTACTACAATCTCTGCATCACCACAAGCAATGGCTTGTGCGGCAAACATTACGGCTTTCATTCCAGAAGCACAAACTTTGTTTACTGTTGTAGCGGCTACTTCCTCAGATAAGCCGGCAAAAAGTGCAGCCTGACGTGCTGGCGCTTGTCCAACTCCGGCTTGTACTACATTGCCCATGAAAACTTCATCAACTAATTTTGGGTCAAGGTTAATTTTTTGAAGTGCGCCTTTAATAGCGGCAGCACCTAATTTTGGTGCGGGTACGGTAGATAAACCTCCCATGAAACTTCCGATAGGTGTTCTAACGGCAGAAACGATAACAACTCTTTTGTTCATTTTCTGTTAATATTAGTTAATCAAGCAAATTTACTGTTTATTTAAATAAATTCAAATTTTGTATCAATTCGATTGAATTTTAAATTTAATATGAATTTTTTGTTAATTCTATTCGTTTGATTGTGAAGAGGTTTAAAAAAAAGATTGAAAAAAGATAAAAAAAAGCGCAAAAATAGTTGTGAGAAATATAATGTTGACTTACATTTGCAACCGCAAAACAGGACACGTTCCTTGAGCTTGGAGAGGTGCCAGAGCGGTAATGGAGCAGATTGCTAATCTGTCGACGGGTAACCGTCGCCAGGGTTCGAGTCCCTGTCTCTCCGCTTAATTTTTGCCTTCGGGGTGTAGCGTAGCCCGGTTATCGCGCCTGCTTTGGGAGCAGGAGGCCGCAGGTTCGAATCCTGCCACCCCGACTAAAACTTTTCCATAAAGTTTAAAAAGAAATGGACGCATAGCTCAGCTGGATAGAGCATCCCGATTTCCAATCGGGACGGTTAGAAGGTTAAGTTTAAAGTTAAAGAAAATGGACGCATAGCTCAGCTGGATAGAGCACCTGCCTTCTAAGCAGGCGGTCGAAGGTTCGAATCCTTCTGCGTTCACGAAAAGCCACTCAATCGAGTGGCTTTTTTGTTTTGTATAGATTGGTTTTAAGTACGCCTAGCTCAGCTGGATAGAGCATCCCGATTTTTAATCGGGACGGTCGAAGGTTCGAATCCTTCTGCGTTCACGAAAAGCCACTCAATCGAGTGGCTTTTTTGTTTTGTATTAGATTGGTTTTAAGTATGCATAGCTCAGCTGGATAGAGCATCCCGATTTTTAGTCAGGACAGTCGAAAGTTCGAATCCTTCTGCGTTCACGAAAAGCCACTCAAATCGAGTGGCTTTTTTGTTTTGTATTAGATTGGTTTTAAGTACGCTTAGCTCAGCCGGATAGAGCGTCCCGATTTTTAATCGGGACGGTCGAAGGTTCGAATCCTTCTGCGTTCACGAAAAGCCACTCAAATCGAGTGGCTTTTTTGTTTTGTATTAGATTGGTTTTAAGTATGCATAGCTCAGCTGGATAGAGCATCCCGATTTGTAATCGGGACGGGCGAAGGTTCGAATCCTTCTGCGTTCACGAAAAGCCACTAACTACATATTTAATATCAATTAACATCTCAATTTTTATCGAGGGTTAAGGGTTCGAACCCCTCCGCGGTCATGCCAATAAAACTTAATCAAATGGTTTTTTCAATATTTAAAACTTAATCAAATGAATTTTTTCTACATTTTATATTCAAAGTTTTTAAATCAATATTATATCGGTCATACAAGTGAAGGGTTAGAGGAACGATTACGCAAACATTTATCTAATCATTCTGGATTTACTGGAAAATCAAAAGATTGGATTATTGTTTATTCTGAAGAATTTGAAACTAAATCACTAGCATATAAAAGAGATGGAAGTTAAAAAATGGAAAAGCAGGATTAGAGTTGAGAAATTGATATATGAGTTGAAACAATAGCTCAATTGAATAGAGCGCCCAATTTTTAGTCAGGACAGTCGAAAGTTCGAATCCTTCTGCGTTTACATCAAAAAGATATTCAATTGACTATATTTCTATTTACCTATATCCGGAATATAAAATTTTGCTATTTTTTCAATGATTTCTTCCGGGAATATACCGGTAAGATTTGCAAAAAGAATGATTGTCAGATTATCTTTTGGGTAAATGACAAAGGCTGCACGGCCACCGCCAATAGAAGCGACTGCAGAATGGTTTTCCCTTGTAATTATTGGCCAACCCAAAGCATAAGCATTTAAAAGTCCTCCAAAGCCATCGTATAAACCATTGTTTAGTTTTACAGGTTCCCAGATAGTATTTATAGATTCATTCTTTTTGAGAAGTTTACCTGATTGAAGTCCAATTATCCATTTTGCCATTTCTTCTGCTGTTGTAAATGCACCGGCATCAGTTAGCATTTTTGATGGAAATTCTTCGTACGTTTCCTTTAATTTGGTTCCTTTTTTATATTCGCCTGTAATTTTATCCTGATTGTAATAGGAATAAGTAGGACATTTATTTTCAAGAACATCATAGGAATTTCCATAATATATTTGCTTCATCCCCAATATATCAAACTGATTTTTACGAACGAAGTTTTCAAATGTTGTGGCACTGTATTTTTCAATGATGCGCTGTAAAATATAATAGTTGGTGGCATTATAATTAAACTTTTCTCCAACTTCGGATTGTAATGGTAATTTTTTGACTTTAAACCAGGCAGAATCTTGTCCTTTATCTCCAATCAAACCTTTATCATCTTCAATGTCCGGAAGACCGGATGTATGACTCATTAATTGCCTGATTGTTATTTTTTTCCAGTTTTCCGGTATTGAATCGATATGATTGGAAATAGGGTCATTAATATTCAGTTTATCCTGTTCTTGTAATTGCATCACGGCAACTGAAGTAAAAACTTTAGAGATAGAATTAATTGAAAAAATAGTATTGGTTTTTACAGGAATTGAAAAAGGAATTTCAGCAGTTCCAAGTGCTTCGGATAATATAATTTTGTTATCTCTAATGACCACTAATTGACAGCCGGGAATCTTTTTCTCCTTCATTTCCTTTTTGAGAAAGTCTATAATTTCTCCTTTTTTATTTTGGGACAAAACAAAATTCACGGAAAAGAGTACAATCAATACTGAAATTTTAATTTTCATCATCATATAAAGTTTCTCAAAGTTATGAAAAGAACTCAATAAATCTACCGATTCTCATTTTGGCTACAAAGTTCCTGATTTAAGCTACAAGAGAGTAATAGTATCTGCAGACCTTTGTTGTATTATTAATTTAATTACAAAATTATGACACATCAAAATGATATTTCAGGTAATAAAAAAGTATGGTTCATTACAGGAACTTCCAGAGGTTTTGGACGAGTTTGGGCTGATGCAGCACTTAAACGTGGTGATCTTGTCGCTGCGACTGCACGTAATTTAGACAGCATTTCTGATCTAAAAGAAAAATATGGTGAAAGTGTACTCACTTTACCGCTTGACGTTACGAAGCCCGATCAGGTAAAAACTGCAGTAGAAAAAGCATATGCACATTTTGGCAGACTTGATATTGTACTTAACAATGCTGGGTATTCATTAGTTGGTACAATCGAAGAATCAACTATCGAGGAGGTAAAAGCGATGTACGAAACTAATATTTTTGGTCCGATAAGTGTAATTCAGGCCGTTTTACCTTTGTTGCGCAAGCAGGGATTCGGTCATATTTTGGGAACATCCAGTAATCTTGGGCATGTAGTATTGCCGGTAATTGGTTATTATTGCTCTTCTAAATGGGCATTTGAAGCAATTTATGAAAGTTTAGCTGCAGAAGTTAAAGCATTCGGAATTAAAGTAACTATTATAGAACCAGGTGCTTATGCGACTGAATTTGGCAGTCATGATTCTTTAAAATTTGCCACAGGAATTGATGTTTATCAGGATTTTAAAACACAGTTTATTAATGGCTTGGGCGAATTAGAAAGAGGAGATCCTAATGCAACACCTGATGCACTATTTCAAATTGTTGATGCAGAAAATCCGCCTCTTCGAATTCATTTAGGCAGTCAAAATCTGCCATGGGTTCGCAATGCGTATGCAGAAAGACTGGCAAGTTGGGAAGAATGGGATGCTGTTTCTTCAGCAGCACAGGGAACTGCAAAGTAATTATCAGTAAATAATAAATATAACCGGTGATGAAGTATTGCCGGTTATATTTTCATAATTTTAAAAAATGAAAAAAGAAGAAAAAATCCATCAAAAAATGGAATCGTTATCTGATGTGCATCGGACAATTGGCTTATCTGCGCCGGCACATCCGTTAATTAGCCTGATAGATGCAGCGACTAACAGACTAATAGCAGGTAGTTTGCCCACTTCTCATGTTCTTAATTTCTATAAAATATCTTATAAGCCAAGGCTAAGTGGTAAATTAAAATATGGTCAGGGACATTATGATTTTGATGAGGGAGGATTATTATTTGCTGCACCAAACCAAATTATTGGTAATCATGGCAATACTGAAGGAGAAATGTGTTCTGAATATACTTTGCTGATTCATCCGGATTTTTTATGGAATTATCCTTTGGCTAAAAAAATCAAGCAATATGGTTTTTTCTCGTATTCGGCGAATGAAACATTACATTTATCAGAACATGAAAAAGAAACTATTTTTTCAATTTTTAGAATCATAAAAGAAGAACTGGATAGCAGAATAGATGATTTTAGCCAGGATGTTATTATTTCTCAAATTGAATTGTTGCTGAATTATGCAAATCGTTTTTACAAACGTCAATTCATAACCCGAAAAGTAGCAAACAATAATCTCTTGCAGAACCTTGAAGAAATTCTAGATAATTATTTTAATAATCAAATGGCTTTAAATCAGGGATTGCCAACAGTTCAGTTTCTTTCAGATAATTTAAATATTTCACCTAGTTATCTAAGTGATATGCTGCGGTCTTTAATTGGGCACAATGCACAGCAGCATATCCATATTAAAGTGGTTGAAAAAGCGAAAGAGTTATTGTCAACAACCAGTTTATCTGTGGCACAAGTGGCGTTTCAGCTTGGTTTTGAACATCCGCAATCGTTTAGTAAATTTTTCAAGACTAAAACAAAAACTTCACCATTGGAGTTTAGGCAATCTTTCAACTAAGACACTAAATAAGAGTCGAAATCATCTTGTATTCTGATTAATTATTCCTTGATAATTTATTGGGTTAAGACTTATTTTTATTGAGCCAATATGCTGTATTGAAATAATAGACATTTATAAAATTAAAGAATAATCTCAAATTTAACCCATATAAATGCATTTCAAATACCTATTGCTCTTTTTTGTTTTATTTTCAATCACGGCAAATTCACAAATTGTAGAAGAGAAAAAAAATTTTCGTGCAGCAGATTCCTTATTGAAAGAAAATAGTTTTTCTGTTCACAGAGATAATTATTTTTTAACGGGCGTACCTATAAATGAAGATATTACCAGAAATACTGCCGATGTAAAATATCAGGTAAGTTTTAAATTGAGATTAAAATCAAAACCGTTATGGGGAGGTTTTTTTCCTTATTTATTGTATACTCAAAAAGCGTTTTGGGATATTTATGCCAACTCAAAACCATTTGCCGAAATTAATTTTAATCCCGGTGTTGCGGTTGTTCGTCCATTTTATTTAAAAGGAGGAAGGCTTACATACGGTACGATTTCGTTAGAACATGAATCAAACGGCAGAGATTCTATTTATTCGAGAACCTGGAATATGTTGGCTTTTTCATTAAAATCACAGATTTCTCCACGATGGGTTGTGGGTTTAAGAGGATGGATTCCGCTTGTTGATAAAGAAGATAATCCCGGACTTACCAAATATGTGGGTTATGGCGAAGCGAGCGCAACGTATCAAATACAACCGGGAAGATGGAGTGCTGATGTTCTTTTTAGAAAAGGAAGTGGTCTTATCAATTACGGATCTTTGCAGACACAGGTAAACTGGCGACCCTACAAAAATGAAAATTATTACCTCACGCTGCAATGGTTTGTGGGTTATACAGAAAGTTTAATTGATTATCAGGAACACAAAAGTATGTTGCGTTTAGGATTCACGATTAAACCGGATAATATGGGAATTTTTTAAATTTCTAACATATAATTTCATATCAAAAGCCACTTATTTAAGTGGCTTTTTTGGTATAAAATTAATTACGATTGGCACTATTTGCCTGTCTGATAACTTTTGGATCGGTTAGATTAAAACGGTAAACAAAACTGAGTCGGTAGCGGGCGGCGTTTGGAATACTGTTTTGATTAAATAAATAATCAGTGCCAATTGTTGTGCTTTTATTTTGGCGTAAGTTGAAAGCATTACTAACATCAAATACAATTGTTGCTTTGTCTTTTAATAAAACTTTGCTCAAACCAAAATCGATTGATTGCAAGGCTTCATTTTTTGTCTGTGCATTTTGCTGCGCTCCGCGAAAATTATAACGGCCCTGAAAACTGAATTTTGCCGGTAACTTAATTTGTGTACTTAAACGTCCGGTAAAAGTTTCTCCGCTATAATCCAGATTTTCTTCCTGATAATTTCCTTTTTGTTTAAAGGTGTAAAAATTCATTTCGGCATTTATCTGAAGCCATTTCATCGGATTGTATAATGCAGAAAGTTCCACACCGCTGCGTATTTCATAATCAATATTAATAGGTGTTGTAAAAAAGATATCATTTTCACGATACGTAAAATCCTGAATGTAACCGTTCTCTTTTTGATAATAAACAGATGGATTTAACGTCAGCTTTTTCCAGTTTTTCAGAAAACCCAATTCAAACACATCTGAATAAGAAGGATTAAGATCCGGATTTCCAATATATTGTGCGTTTAAATCAGTCACTTCATTAAAAGGATATAATTCATATAAATCTGGACGGTTAATTCGCTTGCTGTAATTTAGCTGTAAAGTTGAGGATGCAAACTTATAACCAATATTAACTGTAGGGAATAATTTGTTGTAGTTTTTCTTATCATTATAAGTATTCTGGATATCTGTAATCGCAATGTGTGTCGGCTCAGTACGTAATCCTAACATATAAGAAAACGAACCAATCTTGCTGTTAAATTGCGTATACGCACCTGAAATTGTTTCCGCATAATTCAAATGATTATCAATTCCCTGATAGATTTCCCAGTCATTTTCCTGTTGCTGTTCTGCTAAAAAGTCACTCGTAACTTTACGAATCTCAGTTTTAATTCCAAACTCAAACACCGAGACACTATCAATTGGCTGTATAAAATCACTCTTCGCCAGCAAATCTTTGCTATTGCCTGTTGATCGGGTTCTAATGCCGGGATAATCTAAAAAAGTTGGTGTTAAACGCTGTGTAGAAAGATTCCATTTTTTATTACTATTCCACCAATCGTATTGTACATCAATAGTCCACTTTTTTTCTGGTTTTTTAAAGGTATGTGTATAATTAAATTCTAATTGGCTGTAATCACGTTTTTCTAATGATTTTCCATGTCTTGTCAAGGTACTATCCTGGATATTGCTCGCAGGATTACTATAATCATAAAGTAAATTAGTTTTATCATTATCATGTGTTGAATTTTTTAAAAAAGCTGCTGTAATGGTTTGATTTTCACTAATAAAATAGTCTGCACCAAAGTAAAGTAACTTGCCATCGTCATGACGGTTTTCATTTTGTACACGATTTAATAAAGTGGGCATGCCGTTATTAACAGTAGACTGATTTGTTGTATAAAGACCTACATAATCGGATGAACGTATGCTGAAATTCGAAAAAATATTGATCTTGTTTGATTTATAATTAATACTTGGGTTAAGGCGACTGTCATTTGGAGATCCGGCTACCACTCGAATCTGACCGCTAAAACCACTTTTTTTATTTTTCTTCAATACAATATTGATAATTCCTGCTGAACCGGCAGCATCATATCTTGATGAAGGATTTGTAATTACTTCGATTTTTTCAATCTGATCGGCTGCTATTTGGTCAAGTGCATTGCCTTGCGTAAGACCAGATTGACGGCCATTTATCAATACTAATACACTGCTGTTTCCTCTAAGACTTACTGCTCCGGTCGGACTTACGGCAACGGATGGAACTCCATTCAAAACATCATGAGCAGAACCATTTTGCGAAAGCACATCCTTGCCCACTTCAAAAACTTTTTTGTCTAGTTTTAAACTAATATTAGGTTTTTCGGTAGTAATTTCTACCGCATTTAATTCTACCGCATCACTTTTCAAACCAATGATTCCAAGTTCAATTTTTGTTTTACCGGACATAACTTGTAATGTTTGGGTCTCATTTTGATATCCCATAAAACTGAAAATAACGGTTATTTTACCAATTGGAATTCCGTCGAGCTGAAAAACACCACGATCATCTGTAATTGCATTGGCTACTATTTTTTCAGAATTGTCTTTTACCGAAATTGTCACATACGGCAAAGCTTCTTTGGTAATATTATCCTCAATTTTACCGGAAATGGTAGTTTGCTGCGCAACGGCAGAAAATTTAAAAAGTAAAATTAGAATGCTGATTATTAAGGATTTCATATTATAAGGTTTTGGTACAGCAAGATTAACTCATAAAATAAAGCACTGCTTTTTAAAACATGCGAACGGCTCCAATAGCTTTTGAAATGCATTTCTTCATTCGATATTTATTATATCTTTATCGTATGCATCGTATTACTTTTTTTATCGCTTTTTTTGTGCTCCTGTTCACGTCGTGTAAAAATGAGGTGGATTATTCGGAGTCGGATCCTGTTTATTTTATCGGTAACAAACCTCCGCAGGATCATCGTGGAGAAACAGGAGATTCTATTTTTAAGGTAAAAATTAATGTAAAGTTGCTTAAACGCGAAAACCTGTCTGAACCATTAGGTTTACAGGTTAATAGCTTTGGTGCTTTTGAGGTTTATTGGGATAGCGTTTTGTTGGGAACTAATGGTAAAATGGCTAAACCAGGTCAGGCCGAAGTATCCGGAACTGAAATGACTTATTATGTAATACCGGAAAAATTAGCGAAACTGGGTAATCATGTTGTTACGGTAATCGGAACACAATCTGAAATAGAAGAAGCACAGCGCGGTATTGATGTCAAGTTAGAAAATTATTTACGGCTTCTTCGTGCACCGCTTATTATCATGTCTTTTATGAATCTCATGGCGGGCGCTTTTCTGATTGCTGCTATTTATTATTTTTTTCTGTATATCAACAGCAGTAACCGACAGGCGACAGTTTTACTTTTTGGAATAATCTGCTTTCTTTTCTTTAGTCTGCTCATTATGGAATATGTGAAATTTTATATCACGATTCCTTATACATTATTCTATCTGAGATTGGAGATTATCGGCTGGCTAACTTTTGCAATTTCGATATTGGTTCCGTGGTACTTTATGCTGCAGTTTGGTTTCGAAAAGAAAAAGCCTTTTTTACTTTTTTTATTTGTCATTCTTATTGCGATTTATATTCTCAATTATCACCATTACGATATTACCGCTATGCGAATTAGTTATGCAATGTGGCTTGCTTCTGTGGTAATTGCAGTAAATGCCGTATTTCGAAAAGTAAAAGGAGGAGTTATTGTATTGATTGGTTTATTGGTGAGCGCGGTAATTAACTATTTTTTGGTGTTTGATTTTGGATTATTTATTGCCTTTACAATTATTGTGCTTTGTATGCTTTATCTGCATTCCATTCGTGCAAAAGCAATTGAAGAAGCCCATAATGCCTCGTTGTTATTGTCGTCAAGATTACAGCTTGAACTGATTAAGAAAAATATTCAGCCGCATTTTCTGCGTAATACATTGACGTCTTTGATTGATTGGGTGGAAGAATCGCCAACGCAAGGTGTTGTATTTATTCGCGCACTCGCTGATGAATTTGATATTATGAACAGCATTGCCGAAGATACGCTTATCCCAATTCGACAAGAGATTGAATTATGCCAAAAACATCTTGAAGTAATGTCTTTTCGAAAAGAAGTTTGTTACGATTGGAAGGAAGAGGGAATTGATGAAAACGAAACTATTCCACCGGCAATTATTCATACAATTATAGAAAACGGAATCACGCACAGTTTATCACCTGAAAATGGCTGTATTGGTTTTAGTTTGAATTTTATAAGAAAAGAAAATCATAAACAATATTCTATACTTACAATAGCAAAAAACAGAAATCGCAAAAAAGAAAGCAGCAACGGAACTGGTTTTAAATACATCAAGGCCAGACTAAATGAAAGTTACGGCGATAATTGGGATTTTGATTCTTATGCCGTAGAAGAAGGCTGGATGACCACTATTAAAATTTTTGATAAAAAATGAAAATTCTAATTATTGAAGATGAGGCCCGAATTGCCAAACGTATAGAAAGAATGACCAGGGATTTCTTTGATAAAGAAGCACAGATTTTGCTTTGCGATTCGGTAGAAAATGGATTGAATGTGATCGATCAGCATCAAATCGATTTGTTGTTGCTGGATTTGAATCTGAACGGTGAAGACGGTTTTGATATTCTGCAAACCGTCGTAGCGAGATCTTTTCAAACCATTATTATTTCGGCTTATACTGATAAAGCAATTACGGCTTTTGCTTATGGTGTTTTAGATTTTGTACCAAAGCCGTTTGATGAAAATAGATTGTCACAAGCTTTTATGCGGTTTACAACTCCTGAAAAATCAGCCAATGATATTCGGTTTTTAGCGGTAAAAAAGGCAAAAGCAGTTAAGCTGATAAAAATTAATGATATCCGATATATTAAAGGTGCAGGAATTTATACAGAATTACATTTATCAGATGGAAGTATAGAATTGCATGACAAATCTTTAGAATCTTTAGAAAAACTGCTTCCTTCAACATTCGAGCGAATACATAAATCTTATATTGTTTGCTGGCTTGAAGCCGATAAACTTGTCGTAGAAGCAGGCGGTAAATACAGCATGTTACTTAAAAATGGTGAAATGCTTTCTGTAGGACGTTCCAAATACAAAGAAATCCGACATAAAATGCTTTGAATAATCAATACTGTCTTTTACTGTATTTCAAGAATATAGCTAAAATCAATTTAAGTTACTGATCTACTTTTTTACAACAACAGTATTTTCTATTTCTATTTTGAAAGTCATTTTGTCGCTAAAAGTAATTTGTAGCCATAAGATGTGAATTTCGTCTCTTTAAATTAATAATTGTAAATATTTTCTTTAAAATATCAAAATTAACGATCTGATAAATTGATAGTTTTTAATGTATTGATATATAGCTTGTTAAAGAAATGATTTAAATGTGATGATTTCCGTTTAAATACACAATTATATACATATTTGCATAGTTATATTTAAGATTTTTTGTGTTAATTTCATCAGAAGTAAATTATAACTATCTGCACTTCAGTAAATTGTATTCTTATTACCTTAAAAAAGAATGCTTAGATTAGTTCTTAATCTGTTCGGCTGTCTTACTACACACCTCATAATACCTACAATAATTAATCAATTTTTAATCATTAAAATTTATTATTATGAGACTAAAATTATCTTTATTACTCGTTTTTATTATTACCTATTCATGGTCCCAGTCGGGATCTACGAAAACATTTACCGGCAATGGTACATTTCCTGTCCCAGCCGGTGTAACTAGTATCCAGGTTCAGGCTTGGGGAGGCGGAGGATCTGGCGGAGGTGCCAGTGGAGCACCATTGCTTTTAGGCAGAGGTGCCGCCGGTGGAGGTGGAGGCGCTTATGCCAGTAATACGTTATTAGTAACTCCGGGAACAACATTAAATGTAGTGGTTGCGAGCCAAACCTCTGGTACTACCGGAGCCGGTACAGCAGGAGGTAACTCTACTATTACTGGTTTTGAATCTTTTATTTTAGCAGCCGGAGGATCTGGCGGAGACGCTAATAATGCAGGCGGTTCACCTGTAGGAGGAATTGGAGGTACAGTTGCTGCTTCTGCCGGTACTACCAAATTTGCCGGTGTAAACGGAGGAAATGGAAATTCATGGAATCTTTTAGGTTTGTTGCTTTCATCTGGTGCCGGTGGTGCCGGAGCAGGTTCTGGTGGAGCAGGTGGTACTGCCGTTTCAGGTTTGCTTTTGAGTAATGCACCCGGAAATGCAGGTTCGCCTCCCGGTGGTGCAGGAAGTGGTGCTATAAATTCAGCATCAGGTGCAGCGCAGATTGGAGGAGCTGGTGCAGCTGGTCGTGTTATTATTTCTTATAGCTGTGCTAATTTTAGTTTAACAAGTACAACTGCGACAAATGTTTGTGCCTCTGCAGGTTCAACCTCTACTATAACATTAACAGGCAGCGCAGCATCCTTGCCGATAGGTAATTATGTAGTTACTTACAATAGAAGTAATCCCAGTGCCACGGCATTAACGGCAAATTTAACGGTTAGTACAGCGGGAAACGGAACTTTTACAGCAGTTGGATTAACAGCTGCAGGTTCTAGTGTTATAACAATTACTAAACTTACGTCAGAAACTTGCTCTTCTAATATTACAACTAATAATACAGCGAGTGTAATAGTTTCTCCGGCGTCAGTTGGAGGAGCGGTGACTGGCGGAACTACAATTAATTCGGGAAATACAAGTGGTTTGTTAACTTTATCTGGTCATACAGGATCGGTTATTAAATGGCAATCTTCTGTAAGTCCTTTTACAACATGGACAGATATAGCCAATACTACTACGACTTATACTTCGGGCGCTTTAACACAAACTACTCAATTTAGAGCAGTAGTTCAGAGTGGTACTTGTGCTGTTGTATATTCTGCGGCAACAACTGTCACAGTCGAAGATCCGCCGACTATAACAGTAGGCTTTGTAACCAATAGTTGCTCAGATGGAATAAGTGCTAAACAAACAGCATTACCTTATTCTGCGACAACCGGAAATCCAATATCTTACAGTATTGTTTGGGATTCATCTCCTGCAAATCCTCTTGTAGCAGTTACAAACGCGGCATTACCTGCAAGCCCAATTTTGATTGATGTTCCTGCCAGCACTGCACCAGGAACATATACAGGTATATTGACTGTAAAAAACGCAAATGGTTCTATTAGTACAGGTTATAATATTAGTTTAACGGTAGTTGCAATTCCTTCTATTACCACATCCGGAATTATTAACCCAATTTGTTCAAGTACCAATTTGCAATATGCAACATTGCAATTTACGAATCCTACGGGTAATCCCACAAGCTATATTATTGATTGGGATGAGACCGGAGAAGGTGGTTTAGTATTTCAGGGAACTACTTCATTTAGTTTTGATACCAGCCCAAATTCTATAAACACTATTGAGATTCCGGCAAATACTTTACCCGGAACATATACCGGAACATTAAAATTTACCGATGGTCAATGTAATGGTTCTCAGCCGGTATCTATTACAATATCTCCTGCAACTGTAGGAGGTTTGATAACGGGTGGCGGTACAGTTAATTCTGGCAGTACAAGTGGTTTGCTGACATTGTCAGGTTATACAGGATCAATTTTGTATTGGGCATCTTCCGTAAGTCCGTATAATATATGGCTTGTTATTCCAAATACAGCAGGAACTGCAACGTATATATCAGGACCATTAACACAAACAACTAAATTTCAGGCTACTGTTAAAAATGGTGATTGTTTTGAGAGACTTTCCGATATAGCAACTGTTACAGTAGTATATCCTCCAACTGTTGTAGGACTTGACGAATCTGCAGCAAGTGTTTGCAGAAGCGCAACTGCAACAACTACAACTTTAAGTTATTCAGGAACTACAGGATCACCAACAACCTATAGCATTGCATGGAATACGTTAAGTGATTTTGCTGAAGTTATTGATGCGCCATTGACTGGAAGTCCAATCACGATTAACGTTCCTGCAGGAGCAGCTGCCGGAACTTATTCAGGAGTACTCTATGTAAAAAATGCCGACGGTCTTGAAAGTAGCGGTTACGCTTTTACTTTAACTGTAAATGCAACTCCTTCAATTACTACGGGATTTGTAATAACAGCTGCTACGGTTACAGAAAGCGGCAATTCACAAAATACATCATTTTCGTATTTAGCGTCTGCAGGTAATCCTACAAGTTATTATATTGATTGGGACGCTACAGCAAATGCCGCTTTATTAGCCGATCAGCCTAGTACGCCTCAGGTTTTTGCAAGTGGCGGAGGTACTGTAAATACAGTTGTGATATCTGCAAATGCTCAACCGGGAACTTATTCAGGTATTTTGTATATTGTAAATGAGTTTTGTACCAAGTCTATTAATATTGGTGTAAAAATTAATCCGGGAGTACGTCCAACTATAGATTTAGATCAAAGTACAAAGAATGGTTGTATAGACCAAACTGTAGATATAAATTATTCAGCAACTACAGGATCACCAATAACGTATAGTATTTCATGGTATCCAATAACTGGTATTGCTGAAATTATTGATGCACCATTAACTGAAAGTCCGATCACGATTGAGATTCCTGCAGGAACAACTCCCGGGACTTATTCAGGAGCACTCTCAGTTAAAAATGCAGAGAATCTTGAAAGTGGCAGTTACATTTTTAGTTTAATTGTACATGAAAGTCCAGAAATTATTTCAGAAGGAATAATAGCTACGACTTGTGAAAGTATCCAATCTCAATTTTCAACATTAGTATATGATTCTTCTTCCGGAGATGCTATTAAATATAGTATTGATTGGGATCACGTAGCAAATGAAGCTTCCTTAGCAGATGTTTCTGATGCTTCACATAATTTTGACCCAAATGGTGGTACTATAGATGTTCCAATATCAGCAAATGTTTTGCCGGGAACTTATACAGGAACATTTTTTATAGAAAATGAATTTTGTACTTCAGAAAATTATCCTATAATTTTAAAAATAACACCAGGAACCGTTGCAGGTTCTGTTACCGGAGGCACTACAATTACTTCTGGAAGCACAAGTGGTTTGTTGACTTTGTCAGGTCATATCGGAAATGTTCTTAATTGGGAATCATCTGTTTCACCATTTACAGAATGGATAGAAATAGTCACCAATGATGCCAGCTTTACTTCAGGACCATTAACAGAAACGACACAATTTAGAGCTGTTGTTCGAAGAGGGCTTTGCGATGGTTTAAGTTCAACACTAACAACTGTTACAGTAGAGGAACCATTTTTTAGAGGAATTTCTTCAAAAGACAATTCCGCAACAGGAACGATTAATTTAGAATCAGCCAATAATTCAGTTGTAATATCTTCTTCAAATAAAGTAATTAATGTCGATACGCCAAACCAAACAATTGATAAAGTGTACGTATTTGATGTTAGTGGCGACTTAATTTACAAAAAAGAAAAAGTATCAGATTCTAAATTGAGTATCGATAATTTGCGATCAGGCAATCAGGTTTTAATTGTCAAAGTGGTTCTCAATAACAGCGATACCGAAACAAGGAAAGTGATTTTTAAATAAAATTAAATCCATAAATTTAAAAACCATTCGTCGCGGCGAATGGTTTTTTTTGTTTTGAAGATAAGTCAATCTCTTATTTCAAAACCGGAATTTTTACAAAACTATCCGTATACCATTTTATCTGCAAAGGTTCGGCAGCATCTTTAATTGTTTCCTCGCTGACTTCTTTACCGGTTCCGTAATTTAATTGAGAAAACGGATTTTTATTTACATCGACAACAATTAAAATACGGCTTCCTTTGCTCAGTTTTTTACTTACTAAATGCGTATTCGAAAAAGAAATCGTTTCAATTTTATTCGGTTCTAAAAGATTTCTCTTTTCAATATCTTTCGAATAACTCGCGCGGCCAATATAATAGGATAAATGAAAATATTCGCCATTTGGCATGACTTCATAAACCGTTACACCCAGATCAACATCTTTTTTATTGATGCTTATTTTTAATTCTCCCCAAAAAGATCCATTTACAATTAAAGGTTCTGTTAATGGTTCGCTTATAAAATGGAATCCGCTTGTAGTATCAATTTCTTTTTTAATGATCGGATCAGGATAATAATCATTGTTATTACTGTTTTGCCTGTCAGCGAAATCTACTTTCTGTAAAAGAAATTCTTTTTTAGAAGGTTTTTCAGAACTCGCTGTGTAGAAGTTTCTTGATTTAAAATTGGTTAAATAAAAAGTCAAAAAATCATTGTTCATTTTATCTAACGAAGACGCACTTTTCCATTCATTCGCGCCCATAACTTCGTAATTAATTTTATCTTTTAAAACTTCAGGTTTAGTTCCGTTTTTCAAAATATAATCAAACCATTGGTATGTAATTTTTTTAATATCAATTAAGGCATTTTCATCAACTTTATAATTATTGATGACAGGTTCACCGCCAATTTGAGTTCCAAAATGACTGTACGGACCAATAATAAGATAAAAAGGTGTTTTTGGATTATACTTTTGAAGTTCTTTTAAATAATATAAACTGGAGTTTTGCGAATCATTATAATAACCGTCAAACGCCAAAATCGGAATTTTAATTTTAGAAAAATCAGTTTTATAAGGCGCCATTTTTTGCCAGTAATTGTCGAATGAAGGATGATTAATCCATTTTTGAAACCAGCGATTTGATTCGCCGTCAATGCTATCCATTTTTTTGTAAGCAGTTGCGGTTTTCCACCATTTAAACTGCATTTCCCGAAAGCGTTTTCTATTATTTCCCGCAACCGTATCGAGATATTTATTATTGCCCACATAAAAAGCCCATTCATAATTGGGGTTAATGAATATATTATTTTCCATTGGCAAACCCATTCCCGGCCTGTTGGCGACATAAGGAACAATTGTTTTCAATGCCGGATGAGGTGTTCTACAAGCAGCCCATTGCGTAAATCCGTTATAACTTCCGCCAAACATTCCAACACTTCCGTTGCACCATTTTTGCTTGCTAATCCAGTCGATGGCATCATAAACATCATTGCTTTCATTTTCATACGGATTTATTTCTTGCGGACTAAAACGCTTTCCTCTCGAATAGACAATTACGCCAACATATCCGTGATCTGCAGATTCTTTTAGTGTCTTTAAATCTCTGCCTTTATCCCGAACATAAATAGTAAACTGAAGTATGGCAGGTTTAGGATTTTCATCTCCTTTTTTGCGAACAACAATTGCTGATAATAATGCACCGTCACGAGTTTTAATTAATATACTATCCTGAATATGATAAGCACTATCGTCACTTGCTAATTTTGCAGCTTTTGTTTGTTGTGCAGCAATCGAAGCAATAGTCAAAAATAAACCAAGACATAGCAACAATAGTTTCTTATTCATATTTAAAAGTTTTAGGTTGAAGGAGTTTAATATTATCTCTATATTTACTTTTATAATAGACTTCAATTTTCATCTTATGTTACATCTTAAAAAATCACTGTTTTTATTTGTTTTTCTTTTTTTGACATTCGTTTCAAATGCGCAAAACGAATCCTATTCAAGTCCCGTAGAAAAACAAATTGCAGATACAACATTTGTGAATTTAAAAGATTACAGTACAGATTTTATCTACGACATGAAATATGCTACTGAAGATAATTTCCTGAAAGCCAAAGTATATGATTGTGCCGAATGTTTTTTGCGTTTAAAAACAGTTGAAGCATTAATTGCGGCCAATAAAGATTTTATGAAAAAAGGCTATAAAATCAAGCTTTACGATTGTTACAGACCTTTATCAATTCAGAAAAAAATGTGGGAGATTGTTTCGAATCCGGAATATGTGGCTGATCCAAAAAAAGGCTCCATTCATAATAGAGGAGGAGCCGTTGATATTTCTATAGTTGATGTGAAAGGAAATGAAGTTGAAATGGGAACTCCTTTTGATTTCTTCGGAATTCAGGCCAGTCACAATTATACAAAACTTTCAAACGAAATAAAATCAAACAGAAAATTTCTTAAAAAAGTAATGATCAAAAATGGTTTCAATTCTTTTGATTCAGAATGGTGGCACTATAATTTAAAAACAGGTTTAAAAGATAAAGTCGCGAATCAAAAATGGAATTGCGAATAATTATTCAACACATCTGATGTTTTCCATGAAATAAGTATCCGGGTGATACACTTTTTGATTCATTTCAGAAGTTATCTCGCTTCTTACGATATAATCTTCAATATCAGTTAAATACTTAATTCGCATTATGGTAACAGGAGATTTCTTTAGTTCTTCAAAATTATCTTTCATAAACATAAAAATTCCCGTATTTACACGGTTGTTATATTCATTGTCGCGAATAAGAGTTCCGCAGTTTTCCTGATTAATATGGATTAAAGTCACGATTTTACCATTTTGCAATTGTAAAAATACTTTTGAGTTTTTGTCAAAACAATTCGCTTTTACAAAATCTTTGCTTTTTTGAATTAATTGCAGGTTTAAGGTTGGCAAACCATCTGTTTGTGCCAATGAAAAAAACACATAATTGGAAGTTCCGCCAAAGTTTTTCTCGCTAATCAAATATTCATTTGTCACTTTATAAGTACCAATAGAATCTGTTACATTAGCGCTATATTCACAAGGTTTTTGGGCAAATGCAGTAAAAGTTAATAGAAAAAATGTTAATGTAATTAGTTGTTTCATTTTTAAGTTATTTTTCTGCAAATTAAAACTATTTTGTTATCATTTTTATCTGTTGTAAAAAAACAATACAAATTTCCGCCATTTTTTATTTTCCACTTTTTTCGAATGCTTTCCACCGTGTCCGGAAAGTTTCTGGTAGTAACATTTGCCTGCTGATTTAAGAGTTCCGTTTTCATATCATTTTTACTGTATGAAATCGCTTTTTCAATTTCAAAAGACCTTCCCGGAAAATCAATTAATTCATCTGAAGTATATAAATGAGAATGTTTATGAAGTTTGTTTATTTGAAATGAAGTACTAATTTCATCAAAACCTCCGGATTTCATAATAGCCGAATTAGGTTCGTACAGAAATTTTTGTGGCAAATGATAAAATGGATATTCAGATTCGCCTAAAATAAAGTCAAAGGTTTCGGTTTTATCCTTTAAAATATTGGCTGTTTTAATCGTTATTTCGCCCGAATACTGATTGTGAATTTCAAAAAGCAATTCTTTTACTTCGTTTTCCAAAGCAATAATATGAATGTTTTTTACGAATTTCAATTCAGATAAACCAGCCGAAATATCCAGTAAAGGAGCTGTTTTTATTAAAATCGAATCACTTTTTTCGAAATAAAAATCTAACGATTCCGGAACATTTGGCAAACAGTCTTTCAGCATAAAAACTTTGCCTTTTGCATCATTTCTTCGCGAAGGATCGATATAAATCCAATCCCATTTTTGATCAGATTCTTTTAAGATATTTTCAGAATCGCCGGCATAAAAAGTACAATTTTCTACTTTTAGCTGTTCAAAATTATGCTTAACAATTTCTGATAAATCTTCGTTGATTTCACAATGTGCAACGGATTCAAATTTTTTGGAGAAATAATAATCATCAACACCAAAACCGCCGGTAAGATCGATCAGCGTTTTTCCTGAAATTAAAGAAGCTTTGTAAGCCGCCGTTTTTTCAGATGAGGTTTGTTCGACAGAAATCTTACTTGGATAAATTATATTTTTTGTTCCAAACCAGGTTGGTAATTTTTCTTTTGCTTTTGATTTTGCTTCAATCTGATTCAGAATTGAAATCCATTCTACTTCAGGAAAAGGATTTTTTTGAAGCGCTAATTTTGTAATCGAAACACCGCTATTTTCAGTAATAAAGTCCTGAATGTTTTGATGTAAAATAGAAGTGTTCAACGCTAAATTCTTTCGGTTAATACAGAGACAATTTTGTTGTCAGGAAAAAATTCTTTAAGGATTACTTTCACCATTGTAAAAACCGGAATTGCGATAATCATTCCCACAATTCCAAAAGTAATGCCGCTAATTAAAGTAATCAGGAATATTTCTAACGGGTGCGAATTTACACTTTTTGACGAAATTATCGGCTGACTAATATTATTATCAATCGCCTGAACAATCAAAAATCCAATAATGATATAAATAGTTCGGGGTAAAATTTCTGTTTGAAAATCACTTCCAATCATGCTGATCATCGTTAAAAGACCTGCTAAAATAGTTCCAATAATGGGTCCTATATAAGGTATGATATTTAAAATGGCACATAAAAAAGCAATTACGAACGCATTTTGATTTCCAAAAATCATTAAAACAATCAAATACAAAATAAATACGACAGTTAATTGAAGCAATAAACCAATAAAATAGCGCGTCAGGAAATGATTTATTTTAGTAACAGAGTTGATGATTTTATCTTCATTATTATCAGGTAAAATTTTTCTGGCAGTTGCTTTAAAACTGTCCTGATCTTTAATAAAGAAAAAAGTTATAAAAAAAACCGAAACCAATCCCATTCCCATATCGGCAACAAAACCTAAAATGGAGTTGATAAATCCGGTAAAATAACTAAAACTAAGCATTGATGTTATTTTAGAATCCTTTAGAACTTTATTCAAATCTACATGCGGAATATTAAAATAAGCTTCTATACTTCTTTCTGTTTCCATAAATTGTGACTGAAGCTGATTGGTATCTAATAAGGATAAATTATTAGCCTGCGAAATAATCAAAGGCACAAATAAAAATATGAATCCGACCATCAATAAAATGAAAACAATAATAGTGACCGCTGCAGCCAAAGAATTACCAAATTTCAATTTATTTTTTAAAAACTGAACTAAAGGATTTGCAATTAAACACAATATCAAAGAAATGCATAAATAGACAATTACAGTTTGTATTTCGTACAGGAAATATAAAATTATGCCCACAACAAGTATCGTTGTTAAAGCCCTTAATATTCCGTTAGATATTATTTTTGATGTGATCATGATTCAGTTTTAGAATATAAATATAGGTAAAAGCTTTTAGATTTTGTGCGTAAAACAAAAAAAGCGAGATAGTGTATATCTCGCTTTTAATGTATCAAATTGAATATCTTTTAGATACCAAATGCAGCTCTTGGTCCTCCGCTTACAAAAATCGCAGCCATTCTGCTTTTTTGTCCGTTAGAGAACATATACATTGCATTGTCATCAGTATAATCCATGTAGTTCATTGTCATTTCTACAGGAGTTCCAGAACATGTGCTGTAATGTGGGTAAGCTGGTACACCATAATTTGCAGTGTTGTGAGTTGGAGTATCAGATACTAAATCGCTTCCGCAAGTTGCATCTCCCCAAATGTGACGTAAGTTCATCCAGTGACCCACTTCGTGAGTACCAGTTCTTCCTAAATTATAAGGAGCATTTGCAGAACCTGATAATCCGAAATATTTAGAATCAATTACAACTCCGTCAGTAGCAGAAGATCCGCCAGGAAATTGTGCATAACCTAAAATTCCGCCACCAATAGTACAAGCCCATAAGTTAAGCTTTGTAGTTGGAGAAGTTGGTGCAAGACCTCCCTGAGCCGTTTTTTTCATGGCATCATTTGTTCCCCAAGATGTTTTTGTAGTAGATTTTCTAATTACCTGATCTAAAACAAACGAAATACCAACATTTGCTTTTACACCAGCGAATAGCGCAGGAACACTATTATAATCAGAGTTTAATGCATTAAAATCCTTGTTTAATACATCGATTTGTGTTTGAATTTGTGCATTCGAAATGTTTTCAGCAGTAGTTCTGTATAAAACATTTACTACAACCGGAATCTGAACTTTACCATTTACAAGTTTTCCTGTAAGTAAAGCTTTGTTTGTAAAAGCTTCAATTTCATTCATTCTGATCGCTAAAGTTGGATCAGCTTTTAATTGTGCTTCTAAAACTTCCTGAGTGGCACATCCTCTTTGGGCAATCGCACTTACAGTAGCATCTGCTGATTCTGTCTGGTCATTTTGACATGAAAACAGCAACAATGCTGTAACTGCGGATAAAAGAACTTTTTTCATAATAATAGGGGTTTTTGTTATAATATTGTTGATTAGTTAAACAATGTCGCAATTTTATAACAAAAGTTTTACGTAGCAAAATATTTACAAATAATTATTTGTGAGAAATTTACAATCCCTTATATAATCTAGTTCTTACAAAAATTTAACAAAAATTATTAAGAAGTAATTTCGTACAAAGCGATACTTGCAGCTTGCACAACATTCATCGAACTGTTCTTTCCGAACATATTTATGTGTACAATTTGATGCGAAATTTTTAAAAGTTCATCAGAAATTCCATCAATTTCACTTCCTATTAAAAGTGCAATTTTTTGATTGTCAGCAATAACAACTTCTTTTAGCGGTTTACTATTGCTTGCAATTTCCAGAGCAATAATTTCGAAGTTGTTTGAAGTTAAATAATCGACAAGTTCAGTTGTTTGTTCGATTACCGTATGAGGCACATGAAGATGTGTGCTTCTGGAAGTTTTATTGATTTTTCTTGGCGTGAGTGGAATATCTTTTCCTAAAAAAATAATATTTTCCACACCAAAAGCTTCGGCAATTCTAAAAAGAGAACCAATATTTTGTTGAAAATAAATATGATCGCAAACCAATGTTATCGGAAACGTTTTTCGTTCAAATTGATTTTCTTCGTGAGTAAGCTGCACTTTTTATCTTAATTAGTAAAAATATAATTGATGATATTAGCACCCATTTTTAGCGCTTTATCTCTTGCTGCGAGCGGATCATTATGCACTTCTGCATCTTCCCAGCCATCGCCTAAATCACATTCGTAAGTGTATAATAAAACCAGTTTATTTTCGATAAAAACTCCGAAAGCCTGAGCGCGCGTTCCATCGTGTTCGTGAATTTTAGGCAAACCATTAGGAAAAGGAAATGGTTTTTGAAAAATAGGATGATTGGCCGGAATTTCAATTAAATTATTATTAGGGAATATTTTCTTGATTTCTTTTCGAATATACTGATCCATTCCGTAATTGTCATCGATATGTAAAAAGCCTCCAGAGGTTAAATAATTTCTAAGATTGGCCACATCGGCATCGCTAAAAACTACATTTCCGTGACCTGTCATGTGTACGAAAGGATACGAAAGCAAATCAGGATTTCCCGGTTCAACCGTTGATGGTTTTGGTTTTATTCTGGTATTGATATTCGAATTACAAAACTGAATCAAATTAGGCAATGATGTCGGATTTGCATACCAATCACCTCCGCCGCTGTATTTTAGCAAAGCAATTTCCTGTGAAAAGGAGGAAAGGGAAACGAGAAATAATAAGTAAAATATTTTTTTCATGTAATTTATATTTTTTGAAGAACCAGTTTTGTCATCTCGACGAAGGAGAGATCACACTAGAAACTCCGAATAGTATGTCGTCAATCTTTGTCGAATCCCGCGTGTGATTTCTCCTTCGTCGAAATGACAAATCAAGGCGTTAATCGGTCTCTAATTAGAACTTTCATTAAAAAACACCACACTATGACAAGCCACAACAGCCGCAGTCTCCGTACGCAAACGTGTATTTCCTAACATTACCGGCTGAAAATTATTTTCTAAGGCCAATGCAATTTCTTTTTCAGAAAAATCGCCTTCGGGACCAATTAATATGATTACATTTTCGTTTGGTTTTAAAACCTCTTTCAATGATTTTTTGTCGGTTTCTTCACAATGTGCGATCAATTGCAAGCCATCGTTTTTTTGTTTGATGAATTCCTTAAATGAAATCGCGTCGTTCAATTTAGGCAAATACGTTTCATTTGATTGTTTCATGGCCGAAAGAATAATTTTTTCAAAACGTTCTTTATTCACGACTTTTCGTTCAGATCGGTCGCAAAAAACGGGCGTAATTTCCTGAATACCAATTTCAGTAGCTTTTTCTAAAAACCATTCAAAACGATCGTTCATTTTGGTTGGCGCAACGGCCAGATGCAAACGAAATTTTGGTTCAGGAGTTTTTTTTATCGAAAGTACTTCAACAATGCATTTATTATCAGAAGCCAAAGTGATTTCAGTTTCAAACAATAAACCAAAACCGTTCGTGACATGCAGGATATCAGAATCTTTTTTTCGTAAAACTTTTATAATATGACGGCTTTCTTCCTTATCAAAAGAAAAAGTTTCGGTTGTTTCGTCAATATCCGGATTGTAAAATAATTGCATAATTAAAATTGAATTCGTGCTTTTGAAACTACTTTCATGGTTTCAAAACGATTTGATAAATATTTTTGATAACCTACAATTCCAATCATGGCTGCATTATCTGTTGTGTATTCAAATTTTGGAACAAAAGTTTTCCAGCCGTATTTGCTTTCACTTTCTTTCAAACGGGTTCTGATTCCTGAATTTGCCGAAACTCCGCCGCCAATTGCAATTTGTGTAATTCCGGTTTCTTTTACCGCTAATTTTAATTTATCCATCAAAATTTCGATAATCGTATATTGAATAGAAGCGCAAATATCATTTAGATTTTCCTCGATGAAATTTGGGTTTTTTAATTTTTCCTTCTGGATAAAATATAAAATCGCCGTTTTTAATCCGGAGAAACTAAAGTCTAATCCGGGAACTTTTGGTTTAGTAAACGCAAAAGCTTTTGGATTTCCTTCTTTGGCATATTTATCGATTAAAGGTCCGCCCGGATAAGGAAGTCCGAGAATTTTAGCACTCTTGTCAAAAGCTTCTCCAACCGCATCATCAGTGGTTTCACCGATAATTTCCATATCAAAAAAGCCATTTACTTTTACAATTTGGGTATGGCCGCCGCTAATTGTTAAGGCCAAAAAAGGAAACTCCGGTTTATCAAATCCTTCTTCGTCTATAAAATGAGCTAATATATGCGCATGCATGTGATTTACAGCGATTAGCGGAATGTTTAATGCTAATGAAAGTGATTTGCTAAAAGAACTTCCTACCAATAAAGAGCCCATTAAGCCAGGACCTTGTGTAAATGCTATGGCAGTTAATTGTTCTTTTTGTACATTTGCTTTACGAAGCGCCGCATCAATAACAGGAACAATATTCTGCTGATGTGCTCTCGAAGCCAGTTCAGGAACTACGCCCCCATATTGATTGTGAATTAGCTGGTTGGCTACAACATTTGAGAGTACTTTATCGTTATGTAGAACTGCAGCAGCAGTATCATCGCAGGAACTTTCGATGGCAAGAATAAAAACCTCTGAATTTTGCATATAAAGGCACGAATTTTGGATTATATTTGACAAATCAAATTTTTAAATTTCTTTGATTGAAGTAGACGCCAAAATTAAAGAATTTTTATCAAAAACAGTCGTTCTTTGTCTGTTCAAAGTAAATTTAAAAGAAAACTAAAATTAAAGAGCTATCAAAAAAGTAAAGAAAATAATATCACGAACCCTAATTGGGTTAATTTTACTTTTGTTGGCATTGGCTATAACGCTCTCTTTGCCTATTGTGCAAACAAAAATTGCACGATATATCACGGATTCTCTAAATGAAGATTTTAAAACCGACATTACCGTAGACAAAGTTGCCATTAATATTTTTGGCGGTGTTAAATTAAAAACGGTTCTGATTCGCGATCATCATAAAAAAACTTTAATCTACTCAGATATTATCAGTACTGATATTTTGAGTATAAAAAGACTTCTTGACGGCGATTTGATTTTTGGTGATCTTCGTTTAACAGGTCTGGTTTTTAATCTGAAAACTTATAAAGGCGAAAACGAAAATAACATCAATAAATTTATTCGCTTATTTGATTCTGATAAACCATCAAAAACCAATAAACATTTTTTACTGACAGCCAAAAACGCTTACATTTCAAAAGGAACTTTTTCGGTAATTGATGAAAATAAAAGAACACCCAAACTTATTGATTTTAAAAAGCTTAATGCTTATATCAGCGAGTTTAAATTAGAGGGGCCAAATGTAAATACAACCATTCACCGATTTTCGTTTATGGACCACCGCGGTTTGTATGTTTCTAATTTGACAGCAAAATTCGCCTATACCAAGAAACAAATTAAGCTTGAAAATTTGGCGATTAAAACCAAAAGATCTTCAATTTACGGTAAAGCAATTTTAAATTATAATGTTGGAGATTTCCTTGCTTTTACAGATAAAGTTAAGTTTGATGTGGCGGTAGATTCGGCTTCGATTGCTACAAATGATATTCGTTATTTTTATGACGGATTGGGTAAAAACCAGCATTTTAAACTTAGAAGTAAAATAAGAGGAACACTTAATGATTTAAATTTAAAAAGGTTAAGGCTTACCGATACTAACGGTTCAAGAATTATTGGAAATATTAATTTCAAAAATCTTTTAGGGACAAAAGAACAGAAGTTTTCAATGGAAGGAAAATTTGACAGATTGACTTCCAGCTACGATAATTTGGTGGTTTTGCTGCCAGTTGTTTTAGGTAAAAAACTTCCAAAGGAACTAAAGCGAATTGGTAAATTTAATATTGTTGGAAAAGCGAAAGTTTCGACAACAGAATTAGAAAGTGATTTTAAAATTGCCACTGATTTAGGAAATGGAAAGGTTAATTTGCATCTGAATAATATGGATTTTATCGATAAAGCCTCGTATTCAGGAAATATTGTTTTAGAAAATTTTGATGTCGGTGCCTTATTACAGCGAAAGGATTTAGGAAAAACAACTTTAGATTTAGATGTTGAGGGTATTGGTTTTACAGAGAAATATTTAAATACTATTGTAAAAGGAGATATTGCAAAACTGGATTACAATAAATATACTTATAATAATATTGTTGTTAATGGTAATTTTAAACTGCCTTATTATAAAGGAGAGATTTCTATAAATGATCCTAATTTGACTTTAACTTTTGATGGTTTGGTGGATTTAAGTAAACGCGAAAGCAGATATGATTTCCACATCAATGTTGAAAATGCCGATTTGCGAAAACTGAAATTCGTAAACGATTCGATTTCTCATTTTGAAGGAGACGCGGTTGTACAGCTTACCGGAAATTCTATCGAAAATTTACAGGGAAATATTTATATTAAAGATGCGATTTATCAAAATCCAAAATCGACTTATGCTTTTGATGAATTAAGTGTTAATTCAAGTTTTGATGCTGATAGATTGCGAACCATAACCATTAATTCTACAGATGTTGTTAATGGTAAAATTGTGGGTAAATTTCAGTTTGCCCAGTTAGATAAACTGGTAATGAATTCGGTAGGAAGTCTTTATACGAATTACAAACCTTACAAAGTTAAAAAAGGACAATTTTTGCGTTTCAACTTTCATGTTTACGATAAGGTTGTCGAAATGTTGTATCCTGAAATCAATGTTGATTCATCAACTGTTGTTCGTGGAAAAATTGATGCTGATTTGAATGAATTTAAATTTAGATTCAGATCGCAAAAAGTAACCGCTGCAAAAAACACATTTGATAATATCCGAATTAATATTGATAATAAAAATCCGCTTTATAATGCTTTTATAGAGTTGGATAGTATCAAAACTCCTTATTATAAAATTCGTGATTTCAATTTAATCAATGTAACTTCAAAAGATACTTTATTTGTTCGTTCAGAATTTAAAGGCGGCGAAAAAGGCAATGATTATTTTAATATGAACTTGTATCATACTATTGATAAAAACAAAAATAATATTGTAGGTATCAAAAAATCCGAGATGAAATTCAAGGATTATTTATGGTATTTAAACGAAGAAGACGGAGCAGACAATCAAATTGTTTTTGATAAAAATTTCAAGAACTTTAATATTGATAATATTGTTTTATCGCATGAAGATCAGAAAATTGACTTAAACGGCGTCATAAAAGGCACCGATTATAAGGATATAGTGCTGAATTTTGAAGATGTTGATATTAATAAGATTACGCCATTAACATCAAAATTTGTCTTTAATGGTAATTTGAACGGAAATGTCAATTTCAAACAGAATAAAGATGTTTATCAGCCCACGGCATCTATTGTTATTGATCATCTTAACTTGAATAAAATAGAATTAGGGACTTTGAATTTTGATATTTCAGGAGATCAGAGCCTCAAAAAATTCACCATAAATTCTTCGATACAAAATGGATTTTCAGAGTCGTTTAACGCCAGCGGAAATTTTGCTATTGAAAACAAAGAGACTATTCTGGATTTAAAGCTAAAACTAGAAGGCTTTAATCTGGCTACTTTAGGAACTGTCGGCGGAGATGTTTTGTCGAATGTCAGGGGAAGTGTGTCCGGAAATGCCGCAGTGGTGGGTAATCTTAAAAAGCCGGAAATCAACGGTAGATTATATGTAGAAAAAGCCGGAATGACAATTCCGTACCTTAATACAGATTATGAATTAAGCGACAGAACCGTTATTGATTTAACCGATGAGAAATTTTTGTTTAGAAATAATCAGTTAACAGATACTAAATATAACACAAAAGGATTGTTGAACGGAAGTATAGAACATCATAATTTTGGCGACTGGAAACTGGATTTAACTATAACGTCAAAAAGATTATTAGCGCTAGATACAAAAGACAGTGATGACGCCGCTTATTTTGGAACTGCATTTATTAATGGAACGGCAAGTATAAAAGGTCCGACAGAAAGTTTATTTATAAAGGTAGACGCTAAATCTGAAAAAGGAACCGAAGTTAAGATCCCTATTAATAATGTACAAAGTGTAGGAGAGAGCAGCTGGATCCATTTTGTGACGCCAAAAGAGAAATATAATCTGGCAAATGGTATTGTAGAAAAAACCCGAAACTATAATGGACTTGAGTTAGAATTTGATTTTGATATTACGCCAGATGCTGAAGTAGAAGTAATTCTGGATCGAAATTCAGGTCACGGGATGAAAGGAAAAGGATATGGTTCGTTATTATTTAAGATCAATACGCTTGGTAAATTTAATATGTGGGGAGATTTCCAGGCATACGAAGGAACGTATAACTTTAAATACGGAGGTTTAATCGATAAAAAATTCGCCGTTAAAAAAGGAGGATCTATTATTTGGGAAGGAAACCCGATGAAAGCCCAGTTGAATCTTGAAGCAGTTTACAGAACATCTGCAAATCCTGCAGTATTATTAGAAAATTCTTCTTTCAATAAAAAAGTGCCGGTAGAAGTGGTGATTGGTTTACGAGGGGATTTAACAAGTCCTGAACCTAATTTTGATATCCAGTTTCCATCGGTAAGTAATGTTTTAAAATCAGAGATACAATATAAGTTAGACGATAAAGATGTGCGTCAGACACAGGCATTGTATTTACTGTCAACGGGTTCGTTTATGAGTCCGGATGGATTTAATCAAAGTGATTTATCGGGAACATTTGCTGAAACCGCTGCGAGTTTATTAGGCGGAATTATTAAATCTGATAATGATAAATTCAATATTGATTTGAATTTTATCTCTGCAGATAAACGAATTGGTCAGGAAGCCGATGGTCAGTTTGTGGCGAATATATCGTCTCAGATTAATGAAAAAATATCCATAAACGGAAAATTAGGAGTTCCGGTTGGAGGTGTTAATGAATCTGCAATTGTTGGAGATATTGAAATTTTGTATCGTGTAAACGAAGACGGTTCAATGAATCTTCGTTTGTTCAATAAAGAAAATGATATCAATTATGTAGGTCAGGGAATTGGTTATACGCAGGGAGTTGGTATTTCGTATGAAGTCGATTTTGATACTTTTAGCGAATTAGTAAATAAAATATTCAAAAGCCATAAATTAGAAAGAGCTTTAAAAACTTCTACTGATGATTTGCCGGATTCTTATGTAAACCCTGATTATATGAACTTCTCGAGTTCAAAAACTACGGATAAGAATAAAAAGAAATCCGACAAAAAAGAGGAAGAAAAGCCTAAAACACAGCCAACAAATAATCAAGGTTATATTCCTGATGACAATGATTATTAATTTGAATACCTTATAAAACTGTTAAGTTTATTAAAACCATTCTAAGAATGGTTTTTTTGTGCTAAATTTAGAGATTGTAATTTTTAAAAATGGCTTGCTCCAGATTTTTATAACACTTCATTAAAGTATTGTTAATTTTAAAGATTTAATTAAAAAATACGCCTTTTATTATTTTATATGAATTTTTTCATATCAAAAAACTTATTAACGAAAACGTTTGAATTTAACATATTTTATTAATTTATGACAATCACCACCTCTAAAGTGGTGAATGTTTGCTAATTTTACACTTTAATACTTAAATAATGCCAAAAACAATAAAAAAAGTTGGTGTTCTAACTTCAGGAGGAGACTCACCAGGAATGAATGCCGCAATACGATCAGTTGTTCGAACATGTGCTTATCATAATATAGAATGCATAGGAATTTATAGAGGGTATCAAGGAATGATCGAAGGAGATTTCAAAGAAATGGGCCCTCGAAGTGTAAATAATATTGTAAACAAAGGAGGAACGATCCTGAAATCAGCACGTTCTACTGAGTTTAGAACCCCTGAAGGTAGAAAAAAAGCCCATGAAAACCTTTTAAAAGCCGGAGTTGATGCTCTTGTTGTAATTGGTGGAGACGGAAGTTTTACCGGAGGTTTGATTTTTAATTCAGAATTTGATTTCCCTGTAATGGGAATTCCAGGTACAATTGATAATGATATTTTTGGTACAAGTCATACTTTAGGATATGATACAGCCTTGAATACAGTCGTAGATTGTATCGATAAAATCAGAGATACTGCAAGTTCACATAACCGTTTATTTTTTGTAGAGGTTATGGGTAGAGATGCAGGGCACATCGCTCTAAACGCAGGTATTGGAGCCGGTGCCGAAGAAATCCTTATTCCTGAAGAAGATTTAGGTTTAGACAGATTGCTAGACTCTCTTCAAAAAAGTAAAGCTTCAGGAAAATCATCAAGTATAGTGGTTATTGCTGAGGGAGATAAAATTGGTAAAAACGTATTCGAATTAAAAGATTATGTGGAAGCTAATTTACCTGAGTACGACGTAAGAGTTTCTGTTTTAGGACACATGCAGCGTGGTGGTTCTCCATCTTGTTTTGATCGTGTTTTAGCAAGCCGTTTAGGTGTAAAAGCAGTAGAATCTTTAATTGAAGGTAAATCTAATTATATGGTAGGTCTTCAGGCAGATAAAGTTGCGTTAACGCCATTAGAACAAGCAATTAAAGGGAAATCTGAAATTGATAGAGAATTATTGAGAGTGTCTGACATCATGTCAACATAAAAATAAAAGTTTAAAAAAGGAATGAAGTTTATTGTGAGGAAATTAGACTTTAAATTAGTGTAATAAAAACAAAAGCAAAAATTAAGTAAAATGTCAAAAGTAAAATTAGGAATAAACGGATTTGGACGTATCGGAAGAATCGTTTTTAGAGAGTCTTTCAACAGAGATAATGTAGAAGTAGTAGCAATCAACGATTTATTAGATGTAGATCACTTAGCTTACTTATTAAAATATGATTCAGTTCACGGTCGTTTTGACGGAACTGTAGAAGTAAAAGACGGAAAACTTTTTGTAAACGGAAGAAATATCCGTATCACTGCAGAAAGAAATCCAGCTGATTTAAAATGGAACGAAGTTGATGTTGATGTAGTTGCAGAATGTACTGGTATCTTCACAACTATCGAAACTGCAAATGAACACATTAAAGGTGGTGCTAAAAAAGTAATTATTTCTGCTCCTTCTGCAGATGCTCCAATGTTTGTAATGGGAGTAAATCACGAAACTGCAAAAGCTTCTGATATAGTAGTTTCTAACGCATCTTGTACAACAAACTGTTTAGCTCCTTTAGCTAAAGTTATTCATGATAACTTTGGAATTGTAGAAGCTTTAATGACAACTGTACACGCTACAACTTCAACTCAAATGACAGCTGACGGGCCTTCAAGAAAAGACTGGAGAGGTGGACGTGCTGCATCAATCAATATCATTCCTTCTTCAACAGGTGCTGCTAAAGCAGTTGGAAAAGTAATTCCTGAATTGAATGGAAAATTAACAGGTATGGCTTTCCGTGTTCCTACTGCTGACGTTTCTACAGTAGATTTAACTGTAAAAGTAGCTAAAGAAACTTCTTATGAGGAAATTATGGCTGTTTTGAAAAAAGCTTCTGAAAATGAGTTGAAAGGTATCTTAGGATATACTGAAGATGCAGTTGTTTCTCAGGATTTCATTTCTGACAAAAGAACTTCAATTATTGATGCTACTGCAGGAATTGGTTTGAATTCAACTTTCTTTAAATTAGTATCTTGGTACGATAATGAGTACGGATACTCTTCTAAATTGATCGATTTATCTGTGCATATTGCAGGTTTAAAATAATATTGTATAAATTTGGCAAATCCCGTTATCTCATGGTAACGGGATTTTCTTATTTTGTTTTGTCTTTAATTAATGTAAAAAATACACTTTTAAATTGATGAGGAAAAACTAATCCAAAAAACTAAAAAAAAATGAAATTAATAGTTGATAGTGGATCTACAAAAGCAGACTGGATTGCAATTGATGATAATGGAAAAGTATTATTCACGACACAAACTTTGGGATTAAACCCTGAAATTCTTGACGGTCCTGAAATTGTTTCAAGATTAAATGATCGTTTTGATATTCTGCAAAATAAAAAAAATGCCACACACTTATTCTTCTACGGAGCAGGTTGTGGAACTGAAAGAATGCAAACAGCACTTTCGCAAATATTCCAGGAATATTTCAATAACGCTATTGTTGAAGTTCACGAAGATACGTATGCAGCAGTTTATGCAACAACTCCAAAAGGGGAAGAAGCAATCGTTAGTATTTTAGGAACAGGTTCTAACTGTAGTTATTTTGATGGAAAAGTATTGCATCAAAAAGTACAATCATTAGGGTATATTGCCATGGATGATTGCAGTGGAAATGTTTTCGGAAAAGAATTAATCAGAAAATATTATTTCAATAAAATGCCTAAAGAACTGGCAGTTGAATTTGAAAAAGAATATAACTTAGATGCTGATTATATCAAAAACAAATTATACAAAGAGCCAAACCCAAATGCATATCTGGCGACTTTTGCCAAGTTCCTAATCAAACATAAAGATTCAGAATTTTGCAGAAAAATCATTTTCAAAGGGATGAAATCTTTCGTAAAAAATTATATCAAACAATTTGATAATTGTAAAGAAGTTCCGGTTCATTTCGTTGGTTCAATTGCTTTTTATCTAAAAGATGAATTACAGGAAACATTTGATAAATATGAACTTCAATTAGGAAATGTTTTAAGACGACCTATTGACGGATTAATTGCATACCACGTTGCTAATCAATAATTGATTATTTATGGAAATTGCTATTATTGCTCACGATGGAAAGAAGGCAGATATGGTTCAGTTTTTAAATAAAAACAAATTACTTCTTCTTCAGGAAAATATTAAACTGATTGCAACAGGAACTACCGGAAGTAAAGCTATAAATGCTGGTTTTAAGGTAAAAAGAAAGCTTTCAGGACCAATGGGAGGTGATGCACAGATTGCTGCACGTGTTGCCGAAGGTAAAACGCAGATGGTTTTCTTTTTTAAGGATCCTCTCGCAAGCCATGCTCATGAAGTCGATATTAATATGCTTATTCGTGTTTGCGATGTACATAATGTACCTTTGGCAACAAATGAAGCTTCTGCTCAATTATTGCTAAATGCTGTCGCCTTGCAATTATAAAATTTCATTTATTCATTATATAAAAAAAAACCGTTTCATTTATTGAAACGGTTTTTTTTATGCTTTTAATTTTGAACGATATAAAGTCTTACTGTACAGCAATTATAGAAATTTCAACGTTTACGTTTTTTGGTAAACAAGCTACCTGAACTGTCTCACGTGCCGGAGCCGTTTTTTCGTCAAAATAAGATCCGTACACTGTATTGATAGCGCCAAAATTATTCATATCCATAATGAAAATTGTTGCCTTTACAACATTCTCAAAAGTCATATCTGCAGCTTCCAGAATAGCAGCAATATTTTGCATAACCTGATGCGTTTCGTCATTAATATTTTCTGTAATGATTTCGCCCGAAGCAGGATTAATGGCAATCTGACCAGAAGCATAAAGTGTGTTTCCTGATAATACAGCCTGATTATAAGGTCCAATTGGAGCCGGAGCTTTTTCTGTAAAAATTATTTTTTTCATAGTAATTGATTATTAAATACCAAAATAGATTGTTCAGCCACAAAGAATTAATGGTTGAGAAAATTATTAATCTAAAATACGATTTATTATCGATTAGAAGTACTTCGTTTGTTCCATTTAATATCACTAAGAACACCCGATTTAATTCCGATAAAGAAATTCCAGTTAGAATTTACCCCAAGAGGAGTCCAGTTAAAAGCCATTCTCCAGCTTAATAAATCTCTTTCAAAACGGAATTGAGTAAATGTAACTCCCTTTTGTACAAAATCATAACCGGTAGAAACTCCGCCCTTCCATTTTGGAGTGATATCCATATTGGCCGAAATCATAATTGAATTATTGCTTATTTTATTTTCCCTGTTTACATTTGAGTAGGTAAGGGAATAGGCCAAGGTCATATCCCACGGTAATTTTGAGTTAAAGAACTCCGTAATTACATCTTCATCGTCGTCTTTTTCGTTAGCAAACTGGCTGTTTCTACTGTCATTTAAATCGGTATTGGTACCAAATAAATCATCTTTACGACCTCCATTCCGTTCACTTTGCTTGTTTTCTTCTTTTTGTCCCTTATTCGAAAAGGAATAATTCAAAGTTAAATTGGCGCTTGTCATTCTAAATAAACTTCCACCATTATCGATGTTATAAATATTCATTCTGGCTCCGGAATTGTCAATCGCATAAGGATCTAAAGTCGCACCAAAATTGACATTCATTTTATTGTCAAAAAATTGAGTTCCACCACTTACAAGAACAGGCTGCCAGGCTAAAGTTTCTTTTCCGTTAGCGTTAAAATTATAACTCGTACTGAAGTTTAAGTTGTTCAGTAACATAATCTTTTTAGGTTCTGTTTTTGTGCTGTCCTTGTCTCTTACTTTTGCTTCAAAAGTGTTGCTTAAAGCAAACGCCACAATGTTAGAATTGTCTTTACTTGGAGCACCATAAACACCACCGTCAAATCGGGTGTATTGAGTTGTAATTCTACCCGAAGCATCTACAGCATAAGTATCATAATATTTTTCGAAACTTGGCGTGTAAGCGTACGTAATAGTTGGACGCATAACGTGGCGAATCGATTGAATTTTTTTATCGTCTCCAAAGTTAAAAGTACCATAAATCGTAGTTCCTAAATTTGAACTGAAATTATAAGTTCTAAACGCATCAAAACCATTAATAGTTTTGGTATCTACTCGGCTTAAGTCTGTATTATATTCTTTCTGAATTGTTTTGGTAACCCATGTTTCCTGATAATTGGTAGAAGCTCCAGCACTAAAATATTTAAATATTTTAAAGTTGGTACTAATCGGAATCGAATGCTGCATTCCTATTTGAGCATCTCTAAACATTTGAGGTTTAAAGAATAAAGAATCCGTAGTAACAATGTTGTTTTTACCGCTTAAATTATATTGTAAGTTGATGTTTTTTATAAAACCTTTTTTTACGCCGTCTTTACCCACAAACGGATACACACGATCAATACTTGCCTGCAAAGTAGGTAACGTCATGTTTATGACTTCGGTTTGCGTGTTTTGAGAGTGCGTTGCCGTTAACGATATTCTCGCCTGCGGAATCGTATTAAATGTTTTATTATAAGATATGGAAGAACTTAATGTATTATTCAAATTTGATCCAACATTAGCCTGATTAATAGACTGTTTGAAGTATTTACTACTACCCATGTTTACAGACGCAGAAAAAGTAGAATTCGGATTCGACTTTGTGTCTTTTGAATGCGACCACTGAATGTTGTAAATATTCTGTTTCGAATAATCCGGATAACCTCTTTCGCTGCTGATCAGGTTTTCAAAACGAACATTAATATTACCCCTGTATTTATATCGGGTTGCATACGCCGATTCAAATCGCATGGCATAACTTCCGTTTGTATAATAATCTCCCAGAACCGTTAAATCGTAATTATCGCTTAGAGCAAAATAATACCCCATGTTTTGAAGCGAAAATCCACGTGTATTTGAGTCGTTATAACTTGGAATAATAATTCCTGAAACACTTTTTTCTTCACTCATAGGAAAATAAGCAAAAGGCAAAGCCAGTGGAGTAGGAACGTCGGCAATAACCATATTGGTTAAACCTGTAATTACTTTTTTTCCTGGAATAAACTTTACTTTGCTTGTTCTGAAATAATATTCAGGATTGTCCACATCTTTAGAAGTCGTAAATCTCGCATCTTTTAAAAAGTAAACAGAGTCGTTTTCTTTTTTAGTGATAGCAGCTTTAACTTTAAATTCTCCTTGTTCGGTTCTTGAATTGTAAATTAAAGCTTTTTTTGTTTTAAAATTAAAACGAATAGAATCAGGCTGAACCTCGCTGGCACCTTGCTTAAAGTTTGGATACTGCGTTAACACACCTGCAGAATCTTTTATTCTGCCGGCATAAACTTCATCTTTCTCATAATTAAGAACAATGATGCCCGATTTTAGCTCCACATCTTTGTAGTATAATTCTGCTTCATTATATAAAGTAATCAACTTTTTCTTCTGATCGATCTTGGCATAATCCTTTGCTCTGTATTTTACCTTTCCATCCAAAAAAGTCTTGGTAGGTCTTACGGTATCCAGTTTTATGGTATCTGTAACAGCAGATTTTGATTTATCTGTTTGTTTTTCAGTTGATAATGGATTTTTTTTAGATTTTATCTCTTGCGAATATAATTTACCACAACCTAGTGTTAGGAAAAATGATAATAAAACGATATTAAATAAGTTTGTATGCAAAGGTTTAAATGCTATTTTTGTAAAAGTATGGCTTGTTTTTTGACATGTCAAACTTACATATAATTTTTTGGCAAAAATAATCAATTGTAAAAATTATAGCAGTTGCATTTTATTAAAATTAACTTTTAGATTTATGAACATATTTAACAAAACTAGACTAATCTTTAGTTTTTTTCTAACGATAACGACTTTTTGTGCTTACAGTCAATCAAATGTATTTAAAGTAACTCTTGATGCAGGACACGGTGATCATGATTTTGGTGCCGTTTACAGTGGAAGGATAGAAAAGAATATTGCGCTGGCTATTGTGTTAAAAGTTGGAAAGTTATTAGAAGCCAGTCCTAATATCGATGTTATTTATACGCGCAAGACAGATGTTTTTATTGATCTTGTCGAAAGAGCCAATATCGCAAACAGAGCAAATTCGAATATTTTTGTGTCTATTCACTGTAATGCAAACAAAAATACCGCTGCAGACGGAACTGAAACTTATGTAATGGGTTTGAGTAAAGTAGCATCGAATCTTGAAGCCGCTAAAAAAGAGAACTCTGTAATTACATTAGAAAAAGATTATAAGCGTAAATACGAAGGTTACGATCCAAATTCTCCTGAATCAATGATTGGAATGACGTTAATGCAGGAAGAATATATGGATAACAGTATTTCGTTAGCCAGCAAAATTGAAGATAATTTTGATAGGCTAGGGAAAAAATTGCGTCAGGGCGGAGTAAAACAAGCGCCTTTTATGGTACTGCATAAAGCGTATATGCCAAGGGTTTTAGTAGAAACAGGATTCGTTTCTAACCCTACAGAAGGAAATATCCTGAATTCTGAAGAAGGGCAAAACGATATTGCAAAAGCCATTGCCGAAGCGATCATCAGCTATAAAAGAGAATACTTTGGTTCTGGAGTTCTGGAAACAGATACAAGACCTGTAAAAGACACTTCGACTGCAAAACCTAAAGTTGCCGAAACGCCTACAGTAATAAAAAATGCTCCAAAAGGTACTTTTTTCAAGGTGCAGCTTATTGCCAGTATCAAAAAAACAGCTTTAGAGCCTAAAAACTTCAAAGGGCTTAAAAACGTTACTATGTTGTACGAAAATAACAACTATAAGTATTTTTATCAGGAAACTTCGGATTATGAAGTGGCAAAAAAATACTTGCAAGAGGCTAAAAGTAAAGGATATGGAGCCGCTTTTTTAGTTGCAACTAAAGATGGAGAAAAAATCAATATTCAGGACGCAATTAAATAATAGCAACAAGTTCGAATATTTATATTAATTTTGTAGAAACACTTAGAATTTTGAAAGTAACAAGAGAAATTAAAACGGCTATATTAGTCATCGCATCAATTTTATTATTTATCTGGGGATATAGCTTTTTAAAAGGCAAAGATCTTTTTACAAATTATAAAACATTTTATGTTGAATATGACAATGTTGAAGATTTGGCACAATCAGCACCAGTAACCTTAAACGGACTTGGAATTGGTAAAGTAAATAAAATTACAATCAACGAAACTACAGGTAAATTATTAGTAGAACTTCAGTTAAAAACTGATTTTCCAGTTTCTAAAACCAGTAAAGCAGCCTTATATTCTCCGAGTTTAATAGGAGGAAAACAAATCAAAATTATTCCGAATCTTGCAGATAAAGATCCGGCTGTTGACGGACAAACTCTTGAAACTGCTGTAGAATTAGGATTAACAGAATCTTTAGGCGGTAAAATTGAGCCAATTGAGCAAAAGTTAAATCTAATGCTTGCGAATATTAATACGCTTGTTGCCGGTTTAAACAATGTTTTGGACAAAAAAGGACAGGAAGATTTGAAAAAATCATTATCAGAATTAAGCCAGACGATGGAGCAATTTCATAGAGCTTCAGGAAGTCTGAATTCTATTTTAGATACAAACAAAGGTCAGATTAACGGAGTTGTGACGAATTTAAATAAAATGTCAAGCAACTTCAATAAAATATCAGATTCGTTAAACAAAGCAGATTTAGGTAAAACAGTTAGAAACCTAAACCAGACTTTGGCTAAAGTTGACGGGCTAATGAGTAACTTAAACTCAGGAAAAGGAACTGCCGGTAAATTATTAAACGATGATGCTTTGTATAATAATCTTTCTAAAACTTCAAAAGAATTAGAATTATTATTGCAGGATGTTCGTCTTTACCCGACACGCTACGTCAATGTTTCTCTTTTTGGAAAGAAAAATAAACCATACGTTGCACCTGTAGAAGAGACAAAAACTACTGACAAAAAATAATTAAGAATAATAAAGAATGAGTTATTTAGACAATATTTTATTCGCTATACTTCTGATAGCAGGTTTTGGTTTTTTTGCGACGAGTGTAAAAAAAATTATCCGAAACATTAATTTAGGAGTTGATGTAGATCGAAAAGACAATCCAAAGGCACGTTGGGCAAACATGGCTTTGATTGCTCTTGGACAATCTAAAATGGTGAAACGTCCCGTTGCGGGCGTTTTGCATATTATTGTTTACGTAGGATTTATTATTATTAATATCGAATTACTGGAAATCATCATTGATGGTTTATTTGGCACGCACAGAATATTTGCTCCTTATTTAGGTGTTGTTTATGATGTTCTAATTGCTTCATTTGAAATATTGGCATTTTTAGTTCTTGTTGCGGTTATTGTATTCTGGATCAGAAGAAATATAATCAGATTAAAACGTTTTATAAATCCGGATTTAAACGGATTTCCAAGAAGTGATGCTAATTACATTTTATACTTCGAGACTGTTTTGATGATTTTGTTTTTATTAATGAATGCTTCTGATTTGCATTTACAAAATGTTCCGGGAGGATTTTCTCATTTTCATAAAGCAGGAAGTTTTCCAATAAGTCAGTTTATTGCGCCTATTTTTAATGGAGTATCAAACAAACTAGTCGGATTATTATTTGAAGTTTTTTGGTGGCTGCATATCGCAGGTATTTTAGTTTTCATGAACTATTTATACTTCTCAAAACATTTGCATATTCTGTTGGCATTTCCGAATACCTATTTTGCAGATTTAAATCCGAAAGGGAAATTTGATAATTTAGAATCGGTTACCAAAGAAGTAAAGTTAATGATGGATCCAAATGCAGATCCGTTTGCTGCTGCTCCCGTGGATGAAAATGCTTCTCCGAGTAAATTTGGTGCAAGCGATGTTCAGGATTTAAACTGGGTTCAGTTATTAAACGCCTATACTTGTACAGAATGTGGTCGTTGTACTTCAGCTTGTCCTGCCAACCAAACCGGTAAAAAATTGTCTCCTCGTAAAATTATGATGGATACAAGAGATCGTTTGCAGGAAGTTGGAAAAAATATCGACGCCAATAAAGGTGTTTTTGTACCGGATAACAAAACATTATTAAACGATTATATTACTCCCGAAGAATTATGGGCTTGTACATCTTGTAACGCCTGCGTAGAAGAATGTCCGGTAAATATTAGTCCGTTGTCTATTATTATGGATATGCGCCGTTATTTAGTGATGGAACAAAGTGCCGCTCCAATGTCACTGAATGCCATGATGACAAACATTGAAAATAATGGAGCGCCTTGGCAATACAATCAACAAGACAGATTGAACTGGAAGAACGAAAATTAGAATTAAATAAGTTTAATTGGTTATTTGTTTAACCGTTTAACTGATGAATAAAATAATTTTTCGGTTTTTAGTAAAGTTAGAATCAAGATCGTTATAGCGATTAAACAACTTAACAATTAACCGATTAAACAAAAAAAAGAAGATGTCAGAAAGTTTAGTAGTACCAACAATGGCAGAAATGCTGGCCGAAGGAAAACAACCAGAAGTTTTGTTTTGGGTAGGTTGTGCAGGAAGTTTTGATGATAGAGCAAAGAAAATTACAAAAGCATTTGTACGTATTTTAAATCGTACAAACGTTTCATTTGCTGTTCTTGGTACTGAAGAAAGCTGTACTGGAGATCCTGCAAAACGTGCCGGAAATGAATTTTTGTTTCAAATGCAGGCCATGATGAATATCGAGGTTCTGAATGCTTATGAAGCAAAAAAAATTGTTACAGCTTGTCCGCATTGTTTTAATACTTTAAAAAATGAATATCCTGAATTAGGAGGTCAATACGATGTAATTCATCATACAGAGTTTTTGAAATCATTAATCGATGATGGAAGATTAACTGTTGAAGGTGGGCAGTTTAAAGGGAAAAAAATCACTTTTCACGATCCTTGTTATTTAGGAAGAGCAAATAAAGTTTATGAAGCACCAAGAGATTTAATTCAGAAACTTGATGTTGAATTAGTCGAAATGAAACGCTCAAAAGCAAACGGATTATGTTGTGGAGCCGGTGGGGCGCAAATGTTTAAAGATGCCGAACCAGGAAACAAAGAAGTAAACGTACTGCGTACCGAAGATGCTTTAGAAGTACAGCCAGATATTATTGCTGCAGGTTGTCCATTCTGTAATACCATGTTAACGGATGGTATTAAAAATAAAGAAAAAGAAGGACAAGTAAAAGTAATGGATATTGCGGAGTTGATCGCTAATGCGCAGGATTTGTAATTAAGGTTCTGAGTTGCTAAGATGCTAAGATTCTAAGTTTTTTAACCTGACAGAAACTAAAATTCGAAAAGGTTGACCAAACGTGAAACCTGAAACTTGAAACAAATTAAACTAAAGAAGAATTAAAAATGTATATACCTTTTGAAAATTTACCTGGTGAATCCAGAGTTTGGATTTATCAATCAAACAGAAAATTTTCTGAGGAAGAATTTTCTGAAATAGAAACTGACCTAAAAGCTTTTGTTGAAGAATGGGCAGCACACGGAACGAGTCTTGAAGCTTCGTATCTTTTAAAATACAACCGATTTATTATTTTGGCTGTAAATCAGGATGTGCAGGCGGCAACAGGTTGTTCAATTGATAGCTCGGTTGAATTTATTCAGAGTTTAGAGAGAAAATATAACGTTGATTTACTAGATAAAATGAACGTTACTTTTAAACTTGGCGAACATATCGCACACAAACCTTTAATCGATTTCAAGAAAATGGTTAAAGACAAATCGGTATCTGAGAATACGATTGTTTTTAATAATTTAGTAAACAACATCGAAGAATTTAATGAATCCTGGGAAGTTCCTGCTGCTGATAGCTGGCATAGCAGGTTTTTCTAAGAGAAATTATAACATATTTTAAAAGGCATGAAATTTAGATTTTGTGCCTTTTTTTGTGGCTTGAAAGTTTTGGTTTGTTTCAAAGTTTCAAGTTTCAGGTTTCAGGTTTTACGTTGGTATAGTTTGTCATTTCGACGCAGGAGAAATCACACGCGTAACTCTACAAAGATTGGCTATATATTATGCGGAGTTTCTAGTGTGATTTCTCCTGCGTCGAAATGACAAGATTGTGGAAAAAAGCTTTGTCAAAGTTTTAAACTTTGAAGGTAAATCACGAGAAACCCGACAGGTTTTTAAAACCTGTCGGGTTTACTTTATGCGTATTTGTCTTTGCGAGGAACGAAGCAATCTCATTTGCTAAATAAAGCATTCTTTTAAGCCAAGATTAGATGTAGTCCCTACGGGACAATTATCATTGGGGCGTATATATTTTTCTACCTACATTTAACCTCTACGAGGTATACTTTGATGGAAATTAAATTTGATAGAAATGAATTGATGCAAACTTTTTTTAAACATTTAATTTTCTGCAAACTCTACTCCGTTAGGAGTTATATGTCGGTAGAAAAAAACAAGATACACAACAAATTTGTCCCGTAGGGACTACACATAATCTATAGAACATTTTATTATGTTTGCTTCGTTTCTGGCAAAGACACCTTTGTCAAAGTTTTAAACTTTGACAAAGCTAAATGGCGACAAACCTGACAGGTTTAAAACATAAAGTCTAATAAAAACTAAAACCTCTAATCTAGCCCCGATGGGAGCGGCATCCTTTTTCTGGCTTTTTAGACAGAAAAAGATTTAGCGGACAGCGGGACAAGTGGTTCTTTTGAAAATAAATCTTCTGCTTCTAATAAAAATATAAGCCTCTCCCAAAGCTTCGGGACCGCTCAGAATGACAAAGGCATATTTGCCCAAATGTTATAAGTCATTGTCAAATCCGTAACAATCTAATACTCTGATCAATCTAATCTTCACAAAAATCTAACAATGTAAAACTTCAATTAAACGCTATTTTTGAGTACTTTCGTAGTTATTAAATTTAATACATGAAAATAGCTATAGTTTGTTATCCGACTTTTGGCGGTAGTGGCGTAGTTGCTACAGAATTGGGCCTTGAACTAGCCAGACGCGGACACGAAATTCACTTTATTACTTATAGTCAGCCGGTTCGGTTGGCACTTTTGAATCCAAATGTTCATTATCACGAAGTAAACGTTCCAGAATATCCTCTTTTCCATTATCAGCCTTATGAGCTGGCTTTATCGAGCAAATTGGTTGATATGGTAAAATTATATAAGATTGAATTGCTGCACGTGCATTATGCGATTCCACACGCTTATGCAGGTTATATGGCCAAGCAAATGCTTAAAAACGAAGGAATTAATCTTCCGATGATTACTACGCTTCACGGTACGGATATTACATTGGTTGGAAATCACCCGTTTTATAAACCTGCCGTAACTTTTAGTATCAATAAATCAGATTATGTTACTTCGGTTTCGCAGAGTTTGAAAGATGATACTTTGAAATTATTCAAAATAAAGAATAAAATTAAGGTGATCCCGAATTTTATTGAACTGGATAAAGTTAAAAAAGATCCTCTGGCGCCTTGTCATCGTTCTGTAATGGCGAAAGAAAATGAGCGTATTATTACCCATATCAGTAACTTTAGAAAGGTAAAACGTATTCCGGATATTATCAAAATTTTCTATAATATCCAGAAAGAAATGCCGGCTAAACTGATGATGGTTGGTGATGGTCCTGAAAAAGAAAAAGCAGAAGCTTTATGTATGGAATTGGGGATTTATGATAAAGTAATTTTCTTTGGTAACAGTCATGAAATTGATAAAATTTTACTTTTAACCGATTTGTTTTTACTTCCGTCAGAAACAGAAAGTTTTGGTTTGGCAGCTTTGGAAGCTATGGCTTGCGGTGTTCCGGTAATTTCAAGTAATTCAGGTGGTTTGCCTGAAGTAAATTTTGATGATTATTCCGGATATCTAAGCAATGTTGGAAATGTAGATGAAATGGCGGCAAATGCAATTAAAATTTTAAAAGATGACGAAGTTCTAAATCAGTTTAAGGCAAATGCTTTAGAGGTTGCAAAAAAATTCGACATTCAAAATATATTGCCAAAATATGAGGCTTTGTATCAAAAGGCAATTGATGATTATAAGTATGAAAAACAATAATTAAAAAGTAAACGGATGAAAAAAGTTATTTCGGTTTTAGCAGTTTTTGTTTTAATTTCCTGTGGAGCAAAAAAGACATCAGATTCAAAGGTGCTTTATGAAGTTTTGACAGAACAGTCTGACGGAGGTGGAAATATTCAGTTTTTTGAAATTTTGACAGAACCTAACGAAATCAAAATGCTTGAAAATGACCCGCTTTTGGCTGATAAAATGAAGCAGTCCGATATTAGTAATTCTAATTATGTTATCCTGAATATGGGCGAAAAAAATACCGGCGGATATTCTATTGGTGTTGAAAAAGTCGAAGAAACGGATAAAAATATCATTATTACAGTAAAAGAAAAAAATCCGGCTCCTGATGCTATGGTGACACAGGTAATTACTTATCCGTATACGGTTGTGAGAGTTCATTCTAAAAAAGAAATTATAGTAAAATAAGAGGCTTCGACTCCGCTCAGCCTAACAATAGCTTCGACTCCGCTCAGCCTGACAAAGATTTCGATTTCTTTCAGTCTGATAAATCATTTAACATAAGAATATAAAAAAAACCTGTCGTATTACGCGACAGGTTTCTTCTTACAATTATTTTTTATTTTTATTTTAGAATCTGAATTTTACTCCCAGACCAACGTCGAAACCAAAGTTGTCATCGTCATAATATCCAGAACCAATTTCAGGTCTTGCATCTAATGAAAGTGTAATTGGCGCTTCAGAAAATCTATATTCTATACCGATATCTCCGGCTGCAAAAACATAAGTTCCGCTGTCGTTATATCTTCCGTTGTTATAGTAATAATCATGATCCCAAGCAGCTACACCACCACCAACACCTGCGTACCAGTTAAAACCTCCATCAATATTCCAAACCCATTGGTAAAGAGCAACAGCTTTTATAGCATCTACATCGCTGCTGTTTCTGAAACCTAAATCAAATTCAAGTCTGTTTTTTTGGTTTAACCCTAGTTGATATGATACCTCGCCTCCAAATCCGTTGTTGTCTCCTAAACGTAATCCTAAAGCGTTTTTAGAAATTTCTTGTGATTGAGCTGTAAATGCTAAACCTAATAGCATAATGGCAGATAAAACGATTTTTTTCATAATGTTGTCTTAATTTTTTTCAAACTTACAATTAGTCTAAAAGTCAAAACGTATAAGATTCTATAAAATTGTTATATAATTTACATTTAGACTGATTTGTAGGCAAGATCAAAAATCAAATTTCTTTTTTATGATATAAGTCACTCTGTATTAATGCTTTATTTTTGCTTAAGAATAGATGTGATTAAATGGTTACTTAATATGTCTTCCATTTCAAAAAGATTTTCTTCTTCGGTAAAGTTAGTTTGTGAGTAAGAAAATAATTTCCAGCGTTTTTTATGATACTCTAATGCGGTTAGATTTTCAATCCAGTCTCCTGAATTGAGATATAAAGTAGATCCGTGTTTATTTTCTTTGGTAATTATTTTAGGCTCATGGATATGACCGCAAATTACATAATCGTATTTTTTTTCTATCGCCAGATCAGTTGCTGTTGTTTCAAAATCCGAAATAAATTTCACGGCTTTTTTGACGCTTGCTTTTATTTTTTTAGAAAATGAATACGGTTCACGTCCTAATTTAGATAATATCCAATTGATGAAACGGTTGATAAGAATTAAATAATCATAACCTAAACCACCCAGTTTGGCAATCCATTTTGAATGCTGTACAGAAGCATCAAAAACGTCTCCGTGAAAAATCCATGCTTTTTTTCCGTCTAATTCTAAAACTAATTTATCGACCAAAGAAAAATTTCCCATATTCATGTCGGTAAATTTTCTAAGAATTTCGTCGTGATTTCCAGTGATATAATAGACTTTTGTCCCCTTAGAAGCCATTCCGATTACTTTTTGAATAACTCTTAAATGTGCTTTCGGAAAGTAGGATTTTCTAAATTGCCAGGCATCAATAATATCGCCGTTTAAGACTAATGTTTTTGGTTTAATGCTTGACAGATAGTTGTTTAGTTCTTTGGCGTGACTACCGTAAGTTCCCAAATGGACATCTGAAAGTACGACCAGTTCGACATTTCGTTTTTTCAATTTTTCTTATTTTGAAGTTTAACAAATAAAAGAAACTCTGACTGGTTTTGTTTTATCAAAAGGTTACCAATTTGGCTACAATTTTAATTAATTGTGATTTTTAAATGACTTAACCTTTATTTAATAATACCAATTTTAAATTTTTTAATTTAATTCATAAAACTTACATTTGCTCAAAACTAGATACAATGGCAGGAAATAGCTACGGCACTCTATATAAAGTTACTACATTTGGTGAATCTCATGGCGAAGCTTTAGGTGGAATTATAGACGGTTGTCCGTCAGGAATAGAACTTGATTTAGAAGCGATTGAAGTCGAAATGTCACGCAGAAAACCGGGACAATCCGCAATCGTAACCCAAAGAAAAGAACCGGATGCAGTTCAGTTTTTATCCGGAATTTTTGAAGGTAAAACTACCGGAACTCCAATTGGTTTTATTATCCCGAATACCAATCAAAAATCAGACGATTACTCTCATATAAAAGACAATTACAGACCAAGCCACGCCGATTATGTATATGATCAAAAGTATGGTTTTCGTGATTATCGCGGTGGCGGAAGAAGTTCAGCGCGTGAAACAGCGAGCAGAGTAGTAGCAGGTGCAATTGCTAAGCAAATGTTACCGGAAATTAAAATTAATGCTTACGTTTCGTCTGTTGGACCAATTCATTTAGATACACCATATCAGGAATTGGATTTTTCGAAAATAGAAAGCAATCCTGTTCGTTGTCCGGATGAAAAATCAGCAGCAATTATGGAAGAATATATTCGTGATATCCGCAAACAGGGAGATACTGTTGGCGGTGTTGTTTCTTGCGTAATTCAAAATGTTCCGGTTGGTTTAGGCGAACCTGTTTTTGATAAGTTGCATGCCGAATTAGGTAAAGCAATGCTTTCTATAAATGCCGTAAAAGGTTTTGAATACGGAAGCGGATTTTCAGGTTCTGAAATGAAAGGAAGCGAACATAACGATTTATATAATCCTGACGGAACTACAAAAACAAATCTTTCAGGAGGAATTCAGGGCGGAATTAGCAACGGAATGGATATTTATTTCAGAGTGGCTTTTAAACCGGTTGCAACGATAATGCAAACTCAGGATTCATTAGATAATAAAGGAAATATTACACCTATGACCGGTAAAGGCCGTCATGACCCATGTGTAGTGCCTCGCGCAGTGCCAATTGTAGAAGCAATGGCCGCGATTGTTTTGGCTGATTTTTACTTAATCAACAAAACATATTAATAAAAGTTAAGACAGTGAGGGTCTTAATATTTTAATCTAAAAAAACAAATTAATGCAAATTACAGAAACTAAAAAAAAATCATTTCTTTCAGGATTAACAGGACAAATTATAATTGCAATGATTCTTGGAGCTACTCTTGGAATTATATTGCACAATTCAATTTCGCCTGAAGCAGCACAATCTTTTAGTGCTAAAATAAAAATGCTGGCAACTATTTTTATTAGATTGGTGCAAATGATTATTTCGCCTTTAGTATTCACCACTTTGGTAGTAGGAATTGCGAAACTGGGAGATATTAAAACAGTAGGCAGAATTGGTGGAAAAGCACTTGGATGGTTTTTTACTGCTTCGTTTATTTCATTACTGATCGGATTGTTTTATGTAAATTTATTAGAACCGGGAGTAGGTATCAAGCTGGAACATATTGATATGTCGGCAGCTTCTGAAGTAACCGGTAAAACAAAAACATTATCTGTTGAAAATTTTGTCGAACACATTGTTCCTAAAAGTATTTTTGAAGCGTTAGCAACAAACGAAATTTTGCAGATTGTAATATTTTCAATCTTTTTCGGATTAGCGGCGGCATCTTTAGGAAGTACCGTAAAACCGGTTATCAATGCTTTGGATAAATTTTCGCACATTGTTTTAAAAATGGTAAATTATGTAATGAACTTCGCTCCAATTGGTGTTTTTGGTGCCATTGCCGGAGTTTTTGCCATAAGAGATGCAGAAGAATTGGTAATAACTTATTTTAAATTTTTCGGATCATTTTTAGTCGGAATAAGCACATTATGGGTTGTTTTAATTGCAGTTGGATATATTTTCCTAAAAGGAAGAATGACTGAATTATTAAAACGAATTATCGGGCCATTAGCGATTGCGTTTGGAACAACAAGCAGTGAAGCTGTTTTCCCTAAATTAACAGAAGAACTGGAAAGTTTTGGCGTAAAAGATAAAATTGTATCTTTTATGTTACCGCTTGGATATTCATTCAATCTTGACGGAAGTATGATGTACATGACTTTTGCAAGTATTTTTATCGCACAATTTTACGGAGTACATTTAGATTTAGGAACGCAAATGGTAATGCTTTTGGTTTTAATGTTAACCAGTAAAGGTATTGCAGGTGTACCAAGAGCGAGTTTAGTTATTGTTGCGGCAACTTGCGGAATGTTTAAAATTCCGGTTGAAGGAATTGCACTAATATTGCCAATCGATCATTTTTGTGATATGTTTAGAAGTGCCACAAATGTGTTAGGAAATGCTTTGGCAACTTCAGTTGTTGGAAAATGGGAAGGAGATAAAGAATCAGATAGTATTTCTGAAATTTAAAATTTATTTCTTAGAAAAACGTTGTAGCTTTTCTATACCCAAATAAAATAAGAAAAAAGCTGTATTTTTAATTGAAATACGGCTTTTTTTTATTTTTAAACGTATATTTGATGAAATTAGCCTATTTATGCCCCAAATACGCATTTTTTTTACTCTCCTTTTAATTCTGATTTGTTTTGACAATTCAGCACTTGCTCAGTCTGAAGTTATTTCAGAAAGCAAGATTAACAAACTGGTAAAACAAGCCTGGTCTGATTATAAAGATTCCAATTTTGAAAAATCACTAATTGCTTCACGCGTAGCACTTAACTACGCCACAGCTATAAAAAATGACTATTTAATAGCGCGATCTTATAAAATCATTGCTGGAAATTATAATGAATTATCAGAGTTTGATAAGGCAATTTTCTTCTATAATAAAAGTTTGTTTTATGCTAATAAAACCAACAATGACTCTATTAAATACAGCCTTTACAATAACTTAGGAAATATATATTGTTTTGAAAGAAAACAATTTGATAAAGGAATCCGCTATTATAAAAAATCAATTGCATACGGTTTAAAAATCAACGATCTCAATCAGGTGTATTTTACCAACGTAAATATTGCCTGGGCCAATTTTGATTACGGAAATTTTAAAGAAGGTTATCCGTATCTGAAATACATTGATATTAATAAAAAAAAGTACGGCGATAAATCTACAGAAGTAGTAGTGAACATGCTTAACGGAATGTATTCCAGCTACAAATCAGATAATGAAGCTGCAAATCAGTATTTTTTAAAAGCAATCGAAGCAGGCAAAAACAGTGGTGAAAAATCTGATTTGTCGTATGCTCATTTAGAATATTCTAAGTTTTTAACCAAAATTGAAAAATACAAGGAAGCGTATCAAAACCTCTCCGCGTTCAATAAAATTACGGAAGAACTTTATAATGATGAAAAAATTAAAAAAGCATCAATTGCAGGTTTTAATCTTGAGCTAGACGAATACAAAAGACAAATCGATAAAATTGAAAACGAAAAAATATCGCAATATCAAAGTTTAAAAAAGTCGAGAATTATTGTGATTCTCTTTATCATAATTTCTTTTATTCTGCTTTTGTTGATTATTACTTTGATTAAGAATATCAGATACAAGAAAAAACACAATTTAGAGCTTTTACAGGCAAAAGAAATTGCAGAAGAAGCTTCTTTACTTAAAACACAATTTATTTCGACAATAAGCCACGAATTGCGTACTCCTTTATATGGTGTTGTGGGAATAACAAATATGCTGCTCGAAGAACATAAGGAATTGTCGAATAGCCAGCATTTAAGTTCATTAAAATTCTCCGCCCGATATTTATTATCTCTCGTAAACGATATTCTTCAAATCAATAAAATAGAAGAAAATAAAGTGATATTGGAGAATCTTACTTTTAATATTTCTGATGAAATTGCCATGATCAAGAATTCGCTTTCTTTTTTATCGCAAAAAAATAATAATAAACTTTCTGTTTTTATAGATCCTAATATTCCCGAATATTTAATTGGAGACAAGTTGCGATTGGCTCAAATTCTAATGAATTTAGTTAGTAATGCCTTAAAATTTACAAAGGACGGCGAAGTCGAAATTATTGTAACTCTTAAGAAAACAGAAGGAAAATTTTATCATTTAGAATTTCAGATAAAAGATAATGGAGTTGGAATTGCTATTGTTGACCAAAGTAAGATTTTTGAGAAATTTGTCCAGGTTGGAAGAAAAGATGAAGATTATCAGGGAACAGGATTAGGTTTAAGCATCGTAAAAAGATTATTAGGACTTTTTGGAACAACGATACTTTTGCAGAGTGATCTTGGCGAAGGAACTGCATTTTCATTTACAATTCCGTTTGAATGTGATGCAGCCAAAACAAAAGTTATAATTGATGAAATTCAGGTTGATTTAACTTCACATGAAATCTACAAAATTTTAGTGGTAGAAGATAATCTGATCAATCAACTGGTTACAAGAAAAATAATAGAAAAAAATAATTACGTCTGCCAGGTTGTTGATGATGGTTTTAGTGCTTTGCAAATACTCGAAAATGAGGATTTTGATCTTATTCTTATGGATATTAATATGCCTTTGATGAATGGATTTGAAACCACAAAAAGAATTCGCCAATTGGGGATTAAAACGCCAATTGTAGCCTTAACCGCTTTTGATAAAGATGAAATTACAGATGAAGCCATTTCGTCAGGAATGAACGATATTATCATTAAACCTTTTGAACCCGTAAGGCTGTTTAAAATTATGAATTACCTTATCTATGAAACAAAAAACGTTGGCTGTTAATGCCAACGTTTTTTTATGTAATATCCTAAACACGAATTTCACGAATTTTCACTAATTTTTAGTTTGTGAAATTTCACAAACCATTCAATTATTAATTTGTGCAAATTCGTAAAATTAGTGTTTAATACCAGCGTTTTTTATTTTGCTTAGAAGCGTTTGATTTTCTCGATTTATGAGCACCGCCGCTTCGGTTTGAGTTTTTAGGTTTTTCTGCGGCTGCTGCTTCCGGGCTTCCTGCGTGCCATTGATAAGGATGGTCAGTGATGGTTTTTACATCTACTTTTATCAATTTCTGAATGTCTTTCCAATACACGTGTTCGTCTTTACTGCAGAAAGAAATCGCAATTCCGCCATTTCCTGCACGACCTGTTCTACCAATTCGGTGAACGTAAGTTTCAGGAATATTTGGCAAATCAAAATTAATTACAAAAGGCAATTGGTCAATATCGATTCCTCTTGCAGCAATATCTGTTGCAACAAGAACACCAACTTCTTTGTTTTTAAAAGCATCCAAAACGCGTTGTCTTGCATTCTGCGATTTATCACCATGAATGGCTTCTGCCGCAATATCTTTTTTACGCAAAGCTTTTACAACATTATCAGCTCCGTGTTTGGTTCTTGAAAAAACCAATACGTTTGATAAATCTTCGTTTTTTATTAAATGGTAAAGTAAATTTCTCTTCTCTGCTTTTTCTACAAAATAAATGCGCTGCTCCACATTTTCAGCAGTTGATGAAACCGGCGAAACTTCTACTTTTGCAGGATCCTGCAAAAACATTTCTGCCAATTCTCTAATCGCAATAGGCATTGTGGCAGAGAATAATAAAGTCTGACGGTTTTTTGGCGTAAGCTTTACAATCTTTTTTACATCATTTATAAAACCCATATCCAGCATCTGATCGGCTTCATCCAGCACTAAAATATGCAAATGATCCAAATCAAGAAAGCCTTGTTTTTGTAAATCCAATAATCTTCCCGGGGTCGCCACTAAAATATCAACACCTTTTTTTAAGGCATCCACTTGCGGATTTTGAGAAACGCCGCCAAAAATAGTCAATTGAGTTAAATTGGTATATTTTGCATAAGTATCAAAACTTTGCCCAATCTGAACGGCTAATTCACGCGTTGGTGTAACTATAAGAGCACGAATTACTTTTGTTTTTTTTGATGAACCAACAATTCGGTGTAACTGATGTATGATTGGAATAGCAAATGCTGCTGTTTTTCCTGTTCCTGTTTGTGCACAGCCAATAAGGTCTCTTCCGGCCAAAACGATCGGAATAGATTGTTCCTGAATAGGTGTAGGGTTTAAATAGCCTTCTTCAAATACGGCTTTTTGTATACTTTTTGAAAGTGATAAATCTTCGAATAACATATCTTAGGTATTAAGAATTTTAGTTTTAAGTACTAAAATTCTGTGCAAAGATAGGTTTATTCAGCCAATCGTTTATTTGAATTGGGGTTTATTTGGCAAATGTGTTAATTTTCAGCCTTTCGCCAGAGATTCAAATTAAATCTTTTCGTTATGGGCTTTGATAAAATCGGTGATCAGATAACCAATTAATTTTCCAATTAAATGATTGTTTGGCGATTGGTCTAAATCCGGTGCGCCTTCGCAAATGTGCAGATAAGTGGCATTTCTATGCTCTCCGAAAAACGAAACAAACTGGCGTAATTCTTCTATAGAAAATCCGCTGATTGTCATTGCGCTGCTGGCGATGTTTGGAATTGCATCCAAATCAATTTCGATACCAAAAGAATCTGTTTTTATGAATTCTAATGCCAGAGCCATTTCTCTGTTAAAATCTTTTTCTTTTCGAATATTGACGCTGTCGTATGTATTGTAGCGAACACGATCTTCTAATTTTTTGATAATATCAAGAACACTTTTTGAAGTATAATTTTCGTGTAGTCCAAAAATGAAATATTTTTTCAGGAAACCTTCTTCGTATGCATACGAAAAACCATTTCCGCTGTGACGGCCTTCCAGAATCCTAAAATCAGAATGTGCATCAAAATTAATTGCATTGATTGGTTTTCCTTTGGCTAAAGCCGAACCTTTGATGTTTCCGTACGCATTATTATGGCCTCCGCCAATGATAATCGGAGTTTTTCCGGCCTTAATTAAAGTAAAGATTATATGAGAAACTTCTTTGTCTATTTTTTCAACAAGCTGGCTTAATTTTGAACGGTCATCAATGTCATTAAAGTCCAGATTTTCGACGTCACGCATTTCTTCTGCAACGTTAATTCGCCCTAAAACAATGATTTGGCTGCCTTTAGAAAAACGGTTATGCTGAATGTTTGCAATGCTTTTTATCGCACTTTCCCATGCCGATGCTGCTCCCGGTCTTCCGTAATTAGCGCGCACGCCAATATCTTCAGGAATACCCAAAAGAACATATTTAGCTTCACTCTCTTTCAAAAAATTGACCTTATCAACTCCATTTGGAATGATAATCATCTTTTCTCCAAACTTTATTTCACCACTTCGATGATTCGTTACTTTCGCTAAATCATTAATAGTAAATGGGATTAGTTTCTCCATAAAAAAAATTATTGTTCAAAAATAATATAATTGTAGTAACTTACGTTATAACGATATATTAATTATTAAATTTGTTTTTAAGAAAATTATTTAAATATGGAAAACCCAAAGAACAACAACTCAAGTCTAAAGGCGGTAATCGCTGTTTTAGCAGTCCTACTAATTGGAAGTTTAGTGTATATTTTTAAATTATCGTCTGATACTGACGTAGTTAAAACTGAACTTACTACAACTCTAACAGAGAAAGAATCTGTTATGAAAGATTTGCAAGAATTAAAAGCAACTTACGATGCTGCAATTGCAGAAAACACTTCTATGTCTGATGAATTAATTCAGGAAAGAGACAAAGTAGTAGCTTTGATGGATGATTTAAATAAATCTAAAGGAGATGTGTCTAAATACAGAAATCAGGTGCAAGGGATGCAGGCTAAAATGAAAACTTTAGTTGCTGAAAACGATGAATTGAAAAAACAAAATGGTGTTTTAACAGTTCAGAGAGATAGTACTATTGTAGTTTTAGGAGAGTCTAAAAAATTCAATGAAGTTTTAGTTGGTCAAAACGAAGAATTGGCTAAAACAGTTGAAAAAGGTTCTAAATTATCAATTTTAAATACAAAAACTGCTGCTTACAAATTGAAAAGCTCAGGAAAACAAATTGAAACTGATAAAGCAAGCCGTGCAGACGTATTGAAAGTAAGTTTTACAATTGCTGAAAATCAAATTGCAAAATCTGGGGATAAAACGTATTATATTCAAGTTATTGACGCTAAAAACAATGTTTTAGGTGATAAGAAAACAGAAAGTTTTGGAGATAATACTTTAACTTACAGCTTTAAGAAAACAATCCAATACGAAAACAAAACTGTACAGGTTTCTGAAGACTTGCCAGGTAAAGATTTCGCTAAAGGAACTTATTTTATCAATGTATTTGATAATGACGAGTTAGTTTCTAAAACTAGTTTTTCTTTAAGATAATCATTACTCAAAGTAAAAGAAAAAGGTCTGTGAAAAAATTCACAGACCTTTTTTTATGGAAAATATTAAAGTAATTTATTTATAAAACTTCACCTGCTATAAAAACGCTTTCAATTAAATTACTGCCAAAAGCGTACGGAATCTGATAATAAGAGGAAATAGGTTTTGTGAGGATTAAATTGGCTTTTTTCCCCTTTGTAATACTTCCGTGGGTTTCAGAAATTCCCATTGCGTATGCGCCGTTTATTGTTGCTGCATTGATGGCTTCTTCGGGAGTCATTTTCATTTTAATACAAGCTGTTGCCACGACAAAATTCATATTTCCGGATGGAGTAGAACCCGGATTAAAATCAGTCGCTAAAGCAATTGGCAAACCTGCTTTTATCATTTCTCGCGCCGGAGTGTACGGAATACTTAAAAAATAAGAACAGGACGGCAAAGCGACAGGCATCGTTTCTGTATTTTTTAAAGCTTCGATATCTTGTGGGTTCATAATTTCGAGATGATCGACAGAAAGCGCGTTAAATTTAATTCCGGCCTGAATTCCGCCAATGGAATTAAATTGATTCACGTGAATTTTTGGTTTTAAGCCGAATTGAATTCCCGCTTCCATAATTTGCTCTGTTTCTTCAACAGAAAAATATCCGGTTTCGCAAAACACATCAATATAATCTGCGAGTTTGTTTTGTGCTATTTCAGGCAGCATTTTGGTTATAATTTCGTCGATATAACCGGATTTATTTTCTTTATAATGTAACGGAAATGCGTGCGCACCCAGAAAAGTCGCTTTAATAGAAATTGGATAATTTTCTGCCAGTTTTTTGATAACACGAAGCATTTTTAATTCGCCTTCGATTGTAAGTCCGTAACCTGATTTTATTTCTACAGCTCCGGTTCCTAAATGCATAACTTCTTCCAATCGAATTTTTGACTGCTCATAAATTTCTTCTTCCGAAGTTTCGTTTAGTTTTTTAGCCGAATTCAGAATTCCACCGCCACGATTGGCAATTTCTTCATAAGAAAATCCGTTGATTCTGTCGACAAATTCCTGTTCGCGATTTCCCGCATATACAATGTGTGTATGACTGTCGCACCAGGAAGGCAAAACGATTTTTCTTGTTGCATCAATAATTTTATCTGCTTTGATTTCCGGAAGATTTTCCATCGAACCAAAATCATGAATCAAATCATCTTTTAAAATTAAAAAAGCATTTTTTATTGTGGGAAGAATTGCCATTTCAGCCCCCGAAACCTTAGAAACAGAAGTTTCACGAATCTGAAGCAATTCTTTTATGTTGGTAATTAAAGTGATCATCAATATGAGTTTAGTATTTAAGTGATGCTATAAAACACAAATTTCACAAATTACCACGAATAGATTAGTGACAATTTGTGAAATTCGTGTTGTTAGAATTTGGAATTTATTATTCAGAAACTGTTATTTCAAACATTTTTTCCCAGTATTTTCCGGTTACAAATATTGTTTTTGTTGCAGGATTATAAGCGATTCCGTTTAAAACTTCCGCTTCAGGATGTTTGATGAATTTGCGTAAGCCAGACATGTCCAGAATTCCTTCAACAGCTCCGGATGTTGGGTTTACCACTGCAATCGCATCTTTTTGCCAAACATTCACATAGAATTTTCCGTCGATATATTCCAATTCGTTAATTGCTTTAATTTTTGAAGTTCCTGAATACACATTAATATAATCAATTAATTTTTGTGTATCAGCCTCCATTTTCCAGATTTTTTCAGTTCCGTCTGAACGGTAAATGTATTTTCCGTCATTTGTCATTCCCCAACCTTCAATTTCCTTATCGTATGTAAATTTCTTTTCCAGTTTTAAGGTTTGAGCGTCATAAATAAAACCTGTTTTTTCCTGCCATGACAATTGATATAATTTTCCGTTTAGGAAAGTAATCCCTTCACCAAAATATTCTTTTGGAAGATCAACTTGTTTGATAACTTTTCCGGTTTTATAATCTACAGATCTAAAATAAGAATCTCCTTTTTGACCCGTACTTTCAAATAAAACACCGTCGTGAAATTCTAAACCTTCGGTAAAAGCTTTTGTGTCGTGCGGAAAAGTATTGACTACTTTATATTTTAATAATTTTGGCTCAACATTAGAAACTAATTCAATTCTTTTGGTTGCATCAGACGAATCTCCACCAAAATAAACTGTTGCTTTTAAATATTGATACCCTAATTTTTGATCTTTTAATTCAAATTTAAATTTCTCATTTCCTTTCTTACTTGCCACTTTTTTATCGTTGACAAAGTAAGCAATGCTGTCAATTTCTTTCGAATTTGGGTTTAAAATTCCGATAGAAACTGCTTCTTTTGACGTAAAATGAGCTGGAAAAGCCGAATCATCGATATTAAATAAAGAATTTTCACCTTTTTTTGTATCTCCACAACCAATTATTGTGATTCCTAATAAAATGAAAGCTAGGAAGTTATATTTTTTCATAGTTAAAAATTTGAATAAGCCAATATACGACGATATTTTTATAGCAACAAAGCTCTTGCAAAAATATAAAAAGATTGTATATTTGCACCGGCAAGTCCTACACGACCAGCTCCTGCAGACTCCCCCAGGATGGGAACATAGCAAGGGTACGTGGTTGAGCGGTGCGATGTAGGTCGCTTGCCACTTTTTTATTTTAGACATCCTGAAGTTTCAGGATTTTTTTTTAGAATTAATTTAAATGTAGTCTTCCTTATGGAGGATTTTTTTATTTTTGGAACTTCGTAAAGTTAAAAGTTATCAGTTAGAGGTTAAAGTTTGCCTCATGATTAACTTATAACTCAAAACTCATAACTTCTCAAACATGAATAAAGTCGTTTTAATTACCGGAGGATCCTCAGGAATCGGAAAATCAATTGGAGAATTTTTACAGAAAAAAGGTTTCGTTGTTTATGGAACAAGTCGAAATCCTGAAAACGTATTAAATTCTGTTTTTCCGCTTGTGGCTTTAGATGTCCGAAATGTAGAATCTATTAAATCGGCTGTTGCCAAAATAATAGCAACTTCAGGTCGATTGGATATTGTAATTAATAACGCCGGAGTTGGAATTACCGGACCTTTGGAAGAAATTCCGACAGAAGAAATCAAGAACAATTTCGAAACTAATTTGTTTGGCCCAATAGAAGTTATGAAAGCGGTTTTGCCACAAATGCGTGAACAAAAATCCGGTTTAATTATCAATATTACTTCAATTGCGGGTTATATGGGATTGCCTTACAGAAGCGTTTATTCGGCATCAAAAGGAGCATTGGAGTTAATTACAGAGGCTTTAAGAATGGAAGTGAAGTCTTTTGGAATTGAAATTACCAATGTAGCGCCCGGAGATTTCGCAACCAATATTGCTTCAGGACGTTATCATGCGCCTGTTATTCAGGGTTCTGCTTACGAAAAAGTGTATGGAGATACTCTTGCTGCAATGAATGAACATGTTGATGCAGGGAGTAATCCGAATGAAATGGCAGAAGCAGTTTATAAAATTATTCAACAAAAAAAGCCGAATGTACATTATAAAGTAGGTGCTTTTATGCAAAGGTTTTCGATTGTATTAAAACGTGCGCTTCCGGATAAAATGTATGAAAAGATGTTAATGAATCATTATAAACTCTAAGGTTATGGATAAAGTTTCAGAAATTATTCCGGGTTTAATTGCTGTTGCTGTTCTTTTTGTTTTTTGGTTGATTATTAGAAATGTTTTTAAAGCATTAAGTAATAAAATAAACAACGCAGAACTTTATAAAGAAGATACTCTTAAAGTTTTAGAGGAAATTAGAGATGAATTGAAAGAATTAAATAGACATAATTCTGCGAAATAATCTTGTTTAAAAGATAAACCGGGCAAAATTTGAAATTATTCGATCGGAATAAATATTTCAAATTTTGCTCCTTCATTTAAAACACCTTCCGCTTTAATAAATCCGTCGTGATTTTCTACAATTCTTTTTACAATCGTAAGTCCGATTCCGGTACTTTTTAGAGGTTTTGTATGTAGTGCCTGAAAGAGACCAAATATCCTTTTGTTGTACGATTGATCAAATCCAATACCATTGTCTGAAATGGTTAATTTATAATATTTAGTAAGCGGAGAAAGCTTTTCAAGTTGTCCATTTACAATTTGTGAGGACACTGTAATGATTAAATTTCGATCCGGACTTGCAAATTTTAATGAATTATTGATCAGATTATAAAGCAATTGTCTGAATTGAAATTCTATTACAGAGAGTTTGCCTAATTTCTGAATATCAAAAACAACATTCTTATTTTCATACTCATTTGTAAGGTCTTCAATGACATCATTTGCAATTGTATTCAGGTCTTTTAATTCAAACTTTCTTTCGTCAAATTTGGTTTTAGAATAGATTAAAAGATCATTGATCAGATTTTGCATTCTAAAAGCTGAATTTTTAATTTTAGAAAATGCAGTTTTACCTTTTTCAGATAAGTTATTAATTTCTTCGCGTTCAATTGTATCCGTAAAAAGCTGAATCTTACGCAACGGTTCCTGAAGATCGTGACTTGATATGTAATTAAAAGCTTCGAGTTCGCTGTTCATTCTTTCCAGCGAAATGTTCTTTTCAATAAGTTTTTTTTCAGCTTCTAACTTTTGTTTTTCGGCTTTTTGTTTTTCAACTTCTGTTTTTGCGATAAGATTATTTTTTTCTAACAGGATCGTTTTACTTTCGTTTGCCTGCTCAAGACTGCTGATGTGAAAAGAGATTAAATCGGCAAATAGATTGAACATTTCACGAACTTTAAACTCTTTCAGGCTGTTTGGTTTAGGATCAATGGCGCATAATGTGCCAAAGAAACTTCCGTCTAATCGAATAATAGGAACTGAAATATAACTTTGAAGACCATACATTTTAGGAGTATGGTGATATTGATAATCAGGATCTTCGCTTACATTATCAATTATGACTGCTTTTTTGTCCTGACGAATTTCATGACAAATCGTTGTTTTTATCTCTAATTCATCTCCTGGTTTTAAACCAAACGCAACATTATCCAGAACACTGCAGGTAATCCAACGATCTTCTGTGACTCTGGCTATAGCGGCAAAACCCATTCCGGTGGTTTGGCAAATCACATTAAGAAGGGTTGGTACGATAGTAATATTCTGAATATTAGTAATGTCTTGTTGAAAATTTTCTTCTAGCACTTTGGGACTTATTTAATGGCTTAAAATTACAACTTTTTTAATTAACGTTTTGTAAGGGTTAGTGGTGAAATTTAGAATTATTTTTAAGATTTTAATTTTGGGAAAATTATAAGTTGTAATTTTGCGCCAAAATTTACGTGAGGGGAAAAATCAGTCTCTTTTTGCGAACAAGCATAGTTAACAAAAGAGAACACTGATAGCCCGGTTTGCTTAGAGAAAGCGCCAAAAAAGAATCAACACAATTAAATTTAAATATATTATGAAATTTTTTATTGACACAGCTAATTTAGCTCAAATTCAGGAAGCACAGGCTTTAGGTGTTTTAGATGGTGTAACGACTAATCCATCATTGATGGCAAAAGAAGGAATTACAGGAAAAAACAACATCCTTAAGCATTATGTTGACATTTGCAATCTTGTAGAAGGCGATGTAAGTGCTGAAGTAAATGCGTTGGATTATGATGGAATGATTAAAGAAGGTGAAGAATTAGCTGAATTGCATGATCAAATCGTAGTGAAATTGCCAATGACAAAAGAAGGAGTTATGGCTGCGAAATATTTTTCTGACAAAGGAATTAAAACCAATGTAACACTTGTATTTTCTGCAGGACAAGCTTTATTAGCTGCAAAAGCAGGAGCAACTTATGTTTCGCCTTTTATTGGACGTCTAGATGATGTTTCTACAGATGGGTTGAACCTGATACAGGAAATTAGAGAAATCTATGATAACTACGGTTACGAAACTCAAATTTTAGCAGCTTCTGTTCGTCACACAATGCATATTGTAAACTGTGCAAAAATTGGTGCAGATGTTATGACAGGACCTCTTTCTGCAATTTACGGATTATTGAAACATCCTTTAACTGATATTGGATTAGCTCAGTTTGTAGCTGATTTTGAGAAAGGTAACAAATAGTTTACTTTAAATAAATAATTAAAAATCGCCATTTTGTAAGAAAGATGGCGATTTTTTTTATCTTTATATGTCTCAAAAACAATGACATATGAAAAAAGCTATTCTATTTTTTGCGTTTTTAATTTCAAATATTGCAGTAAATGCACAAGCTAAAGTCTTAACGAGTGTAAATGAAGCGGGCGATGTCGCGACTTATGAGCTGGATAGTTCTGTAAAATTTCAGACGCTGGCAAAAGGATTGCGTTACACTATTACACGTCACGAATTTAAAGGACCGGAAATGAAAAACTCCTACCGATTAATGTTGGTAATGGATGGTTTTTATTCTACTACATTAAACAGTACAATGACTATATCGGCTGTTTTAAGTGACGGAACTGCGATAGATGCAAAAAAGACAATTGAAGAAGATGGTTATTTTGATGGCGCCTGTACGTTAAAGATCAAAGATCCAAAAGCGCTTTTATCGGCTAATATCGATAAAATTATTGTTCATGCCGATAAAGATGTTGTTTATACTTTATCAGAACAGAATAAAGCTGTTTTTAAAAAGAATTTAAGTAATATTATAAATGCTAAATAGAGGTTCAAAGGCACAAAGGTTCAAAGTTGCAAAGGTTTTTGGCGGAACGAATCTTTAGGATTTTAATAATAAAGCTGTAATAACAAAAATCCAAATCCCAATCTGTAAAAATTGGAATTTGGATTTTTTTTATTGTTATTTCTTAAGTCTTAGTGACCTCCTGAAAGTTTTTTGTCAAAGTTGATTCCTTGTTTTCTAAGGATTCCGCTTACGCTCCATGCATAGAATGCCAAGTAAGCAAAACATAAAATACCTACAACGTAACTTGCTTGAATACCAATAAATTCAGATACAAAACCTTGTAGCCAGCTGATAACTCCACCACCCATAATCATCATGATTAAGAAGCTGCTTCCCTGACTTGTATTTTTTCCTAATCCGCTTACTGCTAAAGTAAAGATGCATGGCCAAAGCGTACTACAGAATAAACCAACACTTGTAAAAGCGTAAACACTTACAATACCGCTGGTAGACATTCCGATAGCTAAAGCAACAATTCCTAATGCAGAGAATATAAGTAACATTCTTGCAGGGTTTCCTTTACTCGCAATATCAGCCGCAATTAATACTAAAATAATTAATCCGTAGATATAGAAAGGTGTCAAATCGTGTTTTGCAATGGCATTTACCGCTAAGAAAACTCCAAAAGCTAAATATGGTGCTACAAAACGTAATATTTGCTGTAAACTAGCCTTGTCTGTAAAAGCTTCGATAGCTCCGGTCCAACGACCAATCATTAAACTCGCCCAGTATAAAGAGATATAGGGTGCAACATCTTTTGTCAAAAATCCTAATTTACTTTCCATGTAAGCCGGTAAGTTACTTGCAGTAGAAACTTCTACACCAACATAAAGAAAGATTGCGATCATTCCCATTACTAATTGTGGATATTGTAATGCAGATTTTTTTGCAGTAAAACCGTCGTGAGCAATTTCTTCTTCGATCAAAGCAGGTCTATCTGGTAATGAAGAGAATTTTAATAAAATGGCAACTAATAAAAATGCTAAACCAAGTATTAAATAAGGGATTTTTACACTTTCGATACTTAAAGTTGAAGATCCTGTGCTTGATCCGAAGATAGCAAAACTTACAATAAGCGGTCCGATTGTAGTACCTAAATTGTTGATTCCGCCTGCTAATGTCAAACGCTGAGAACCAGTGGTAATTGGTCCTAACGCAATAGCTAGTGGATTTGCAACGGTTTGCTGTAATGAAAAACCAAGTGCTACAATGAATAATCCTGATAACATTAAAGGAAAAGATCCTGTATTTGCAGCAGGGTAAAATAATAATGTTCCAAGAGCAGAAATAAGTAAACCTAATGAAAGACCATTTTTGTATCCTATCTTGTTAACTAAATCTTCTTTGATTAAAACAGAAATTCCCATATAAATAAGGGATCCTACAGTATAAGCGATATAAAAAGCTAAAGATACTAATTGACTTTCTCCTTGAGATAAGCTGAAGGCTGTTTTAAAAACAGGAATCAGGATGTCGTTACTTGCAGCGACAAAGCCCCAAAAGAAGAATACGATAACCAGGGGAATAAATTGTCCCCACTTAGTTTGCACATTTTCTGAACTCATAATTTGTGATAAGGTTAATTTTTAATTTTATTGTTTTTTGAAGACCGTAAATATATTTGTTAAGTATATCAAAAAAAAATAAAAAGGCACAAATAATGTTAAATTTAAACCAACGGCATCATTTTTTCAACAATGTGTTAATTTTAACCAACTTAGAAAATGAAAAATGAAATTGTATTTACTCTAAAATTTTATTTTTAACGTCTTTACTGTAATTTCGGCCTATTGGAATAGTGTAAGATTGAATTTGTATTCTATTTCCTTCAATAGATTTTACCTTATTTAGCGCAATTACGTAAGATTTATGAATTCTCAGAAAGCGGTCTGCGGGTAATTCTTCAGATAATGAAGTCAGGGATTTATGTGTAATATAGGTTTTATCAGGAGTTACAACTTTGATATATTCCTTCATTCCTTCGACAAACAGAATTTCTTCAATATTAATTTTCATCATCTTTTTATCTACTTTGATAAAAATATGAGAATCGCCTTTTGTGGTTTCTACTTTAATATTGTTTTTTAAATTGTATTCGGTTGTGATTTTATTAATGCACTTTATAAATCTTGGAAGCGGAATGGGTTTTACTAAATAATCTAAAACATCAAGATCATAACTTTCGGCTGCAAATTCCCTAAATGCAGTAGTAATAATGACTTTGGTTTTGTTTTCTATCAAACTAATCAGTTCAAATCCCGTCATCATAGGCATATTGATATCTAAAAATACGGCATCAACAGCTGTACTGTTTATAAAATCAAGTGCTTCAAGAGAATTATTGAATGTAGCGATAACTTCAAAATCTGTAAAATTGTTGAAATAATTTTGCAAGACTTTGATAGCTAAAGGCTCATCATCAATCAATACGCATTTAATTTTCATTATGAATAGGTATTTGCAAACGGATTATATAGTAATTAAGTTTAGTTTTGTGTTTGAGGCTGAAGTCATTTTTATAAATCAATTTCAGTCTCTTTTTGGTATTGACTAATCCAATACCGCTTTTTGGGTTAAGATTTTGTGAAATTACAAAATTATTTAAGATTTCAAAATCTAACCTTTTATTATCAATAACTTTACAATTGATCTTAATTTTTAAGTTTCGGTTGTTTAATCCGCCATGTTTAAAGGCATTTTCAACCAGGGAAATAAATATTAGCGGAGGCACTACAACATCTTCAATATCCGATTCAAGATTTATGGTAACTTCCACATTTTCAAAACGTAATTTTTCGATTTCAATATAATTTTGAATGTAGTCTATTTCTTTTATAAGCGGAACAAACTTGGTTCCTTTTACGTCGTACAGGACATATTCCATCAAATTGGATAATTTAATAATCACATCCGGAACCTTATTGGAAGATTCTAAAGATAAGGCATATAAATTATTTAAGGTATTGAAAAAGAAATGCGGCTGAATTTGATTCTCCAGATATTTCAATTTGATTTTAAACTGATTTTCTCTTAATGATCGGTTCCTTTCACGTTCCCGAAGCCAGGTTAAAGTCAGATAAACAGAAGATGCCATCGCTAATACATACAATTCGCCAATACAAACCGCTACAATATGATTAATTTCAAAAGGGTGGTACTCCCTATTGGCTTCAGGCCAGATATTTTCGGATATAATATAATAGGTAAGAGCCGTTTTTAAAAGATAAATTCCAAAAAGGCTGATTAATAAGGCAAAGGTGTACTGAATATACTTTTGTTTTAAAACGAATTTTGGAACCAAAACAAAAAGATTAAAATAGACTAACGGAATATGTAATGAAAATTCGATTAGGTTTGATTTGAAAGAATAAGGATAATCATTAAAATAGGCTCCCCATCTCAAAAAGTTAAGGGTAAAGTAGCTTCCCCAAAACCAAATATGATTTTGCAGTTTTATTTCGAACTTTAATTTTTGAATTTCGTTCAATTGTTTTTGGGGTTAGTGCAATTATCCTTTAGAATAATATTTTGCAACTTTAAACAATTAGTTGGTAAAACGCAATTCTTTTGAATAAAATTTTACCAAAAATGGTATTTCGTCGATTATTTTTTCAAGGCAACGTTTTCGTAAAACGTATTATTGATTGATTTGTGTCGTTTGTTTAAGATTTGGAGTAGTTTGTTTAAAATATTTTATTTATGTTAATTTTAACAATAAATTTATCGCTTAACTAACAAAATCATGACAAAAATGAAGAAAATTGCATTAATCTTTATTGTTTTTTTAACGACGCAGCTTATGCTTGCCCAGGTAAAAACAATCAAAGGTTTGGTAAGCGATCAAAAAGGATTGCCTTTACCGGGTGTTACTGTTCTTATCCAGGGAACAGCAAAAGCAACCCAAACAGATTATGACGGAATGTATAGCATTGAAGCATCAAAAGGCGATGTTTTAGTGTTTTCATACATTGGTATTAAAACTAAAACAGTAACAGTTTCAGATTCTCCGCAAGTAAATGTTGCACTTGAAGAAAATGCACAAAACTTAGATGAAGTTGTTGTTACGGCATTAGGGATTAAGAGACAAAAGAAAGAGCTGGGTTATGCCGTTCAGGATATTAAAGGCGACCAGTTAAACAAGGTAATTACAACCAATGTTGCTACAGCACTTTCAGGAAAAATTGCCGGTGTTGATGTTTCTGTGCCCGCTACAGGTGCCGGCGGAAGTACGAGAGTTATTATTAGAGGAATTTCCAGTATTGGCGAGAATAACCAGCCGCTATATATTGTAGATGGAGTACCTATTGATAATACAGGTTTGTCTAATGACACTGCAGCATCAAGCAAATGGTTTGACGGAAGAGATAACGGAGACGGAATTTCGAGTATAAATCCAAATAATATCGAGAGCCTGACCGTTTTAAAAGGAGCAGCAGCATCTGCATTATATGGTTCGAGAGCGTTAAACGGGGTAATTTTAATTACAACTAAAAAAGGAAGCAAAGGAAAACTACAAGTCGAATTAACCAGCGGCGTTAGTTTTGATAAAGTAAATGCTAAATACGAAGATTTTCAAAGCGACTACGGAACGGGATCTCACGGAATTTTGCCGGATCCTTTAAAAGCGCCTTCAGAAATATATGGATATACGACAAGCGCGTGGGGACCTAAATTTTCTGAAACTGTAGGACAGCAGGTTAAAATATTTGATGGTTCTATGAAACCGTATGCAAAAGTTGATAATAATATTCAGGGATTTTTCAAGACCGGATTTACAACCACAAACGGAATTTCAGTTTCTGGCGGAGGAGAGAACGCGTATGTACGTTTTGGATTTAATAATCTGAAAAATGATGATGTTGTTCCGGGTTCCGGTTTAGAAAGAAACGATGCGAGCTTAAATGCCACTTTAAAATCAGAAAAATTTACTTTGGATGCCAATGTGAATTACATGGTGGAGAATACAGAAAACAGACCAGGTTTGGGAGATTCTCCAAATAATGTTGGGTATTCTTTAAGTGGTTTGGCACCAAATATCGATCAGGCGTGGCTTCAAAATTATAAAAATCCGGATACAGGAGAAATCTATAAATGGAATAACAATATTTATCAGTTAAATCCCTATTTTACGGTAGATGCTAATCATAACACTTCTAAGAAAAACCGTTTTATGGGGAATGTTACCGGAACGTATCAACTTGAAAAATGGATAGGACTGACTTTTAGAACCGGTTTGGATACGTATGTTTTTGGTTCTAGTGATTTTATGGCTCCGGGAAGTACATGGCCGGGAAGAGATACCGGTTATCTTGGATTAAATGACATTACGGTCTCTGAAATGAATACGGATATCATCGCTAATTTTAGTGAAATTAAACTGGCTACTGATTTTACTTTCTCAGGGATTTTAGGAGCCAGCAGAAGAGATTTTAGAAGACAGGAAAATTCAAGTCAGGGGACCAATATTATTGAGCCGGAAACAGAATTTATAAGTAATTTTTCTACGCAGACAATTAATGCGCCATCAGAAACCAAAACGAGAACAAACTCTGTTTACGGTTCTGCAAAGTTTGATTATAAAGGTTATTTATATGCTGAATTTACAGGAAGAAATGACTGGTTTAGCGTGATTACCAAAGATGCTTTTTATCCGGCAGCTTCCTTAGGTTTTGTATTCTCAGATGCGTTTGGACTTCAGGGCGATACTTTTTCTTATGGTAAATTTAGAGGATCATGGGCAAAAGTTTCCAATGCACCGGGAGCTTACAAAAACTCCTTAAACTACACGACTTATTCTGCTTATGACGGACAAAGTGTGGTGAATATTAAAAATACATCGGCACCAAATGCGAACCTTACTTTTCAGTCAAAAACAGGAATCGAGTTTGGATTAGAAACAGCTTTTTTCAAAAACAGATTAAGAGCGGATATAACTGTTTATCGTGAAGATACAGCAGATCAGACCCTTGATCTAGCGTCTTCTGCAACATCTGGATATGAGTTTCTTTCTGTAAATGCCGGAAAATTGCGTAATGAAGGTATTGAGATATTTTTATCAGGTTCGCCAATTAAGACAAAAAGTTTTGAATGGGGAATTGATCTGAACTTTTCTAAAAACAAAAACTCCATTCTTTCTTTGCATCCGGACATTAATACGTATACTATTTCTGAAGCTCGCTGGGCGGGAGCAGCAATTGTGGCACAGGTTGGCGGACAATACGGAACTATTATCGGAAAAGATTTTCAAAGAACAGCTTCCGGCGAAATGATTATTGGTGCAAACGGTCTTCCTGTATACACAGATACGAAAGTTGAATTAGGAAAAGGTCTTCCGGATTGGGCAGCAGGTTTAACAAACAGATTTTCTTATAAAGGAATCACGCTTCAGTTTTTATTAGACATGAAGTTTGGTATGGATGTATATTCGATGACAAATTCGGTTGCGGCAGGGAAAGGACTTTTGGATGTTACCACAGAAGGAAGAGATGCTTATAATGCAGCAAGAGCAGAAGCCGCTGCAAATGATCCTAATTTCAATGTAGGAACCTGGACGCCAACAGCAGGTTATGTAGCAAATGGAGTTGTAAATACTGGAACTGCTGATAATCCGGTTTATGTAAAAAACACAACTCCTGTAGATCCTCAGGCATATTGGACAAATGTAACTGACAATACACCGGCACCGTTTATTTATGATGCATCTTACGTAAAACTAAGAGAGGTGAGTTTAGGATATACAATACCTAAAAGTGTTTTTGCAGGTGCAAAAATAAGTTCTATCTATATCTCGGCATTTGCACGAAATCTGTTAACCTTTAATAAAGACTTGCCAAACATTGATCCGGAGTCAATGTATACTTCAGGAAACGGACAAGGTTTTGAGTACGGTTCATTGCCATCAAGAAAATCGTATGGTTTTAATATTAAAGTTACATTCTAAAAAAGCACATTATGAAAATTAAATATATAATAGCCATACTCGCAGTTTTTACGGCAGTAGGCTGTACAGAAAATTTTGACGATCTGATAAAAGATCCGGTGGCGCTATCGCCAAATCCGGCGGGACAGCTCACCTTTACGCAATTATGTATGTCCGGAGATGGATATTACCAACACAGAACTAACCTGATTTATGCCGGAGGTTTTGTCCAGCATTATTCCGGTTCATGGGCCGTAACAGAATATGGAAGTAAATTTAAAAATAACGAAGAATATGCAGTGGCTTTGTGGAGAAACGTATATGCCCACGAAATTAAAAGCATTGTAGATATTCTGGATAACACAAGCGGAGATCCGGCGGCTGTAAATATGAATGCCGTAGCCAAAATTATGAAAGTAATGATCGCACAGCGTTTAACGGATATTTATGGTGATGTGCCTTATTCTCAAGCAGGATTAGGATTTTCACAAGGAATTGTAACACCTAAATATGATAAACAGGAGGATATTTATACTTCTTTTTTCAATGAACTGGATGAAGCTTACAATCAATTAAACGATGCCGGAGGTTCAGTAAAAGGAGATTTATTTTATAATGGAGATATTTCAAAATGGAAAAAATTAGCCAATACCATGCGTTTGCGTCTGGCGATGAGAATCTCTGAAGTAAAACCGGCAGAAGCTGAAAAACAGGCAAAAATAGCTTTTCAAAATGGCGTTTTTCAAAGTAATGCAGACAACTGTATAATGCATCATTTAGATTTTCCTTTTAGTGATGATCCTTCAAGACTTGATTACAGAGGAAATGGATTGTCTTACGGGTTTATTTCTGATGAACATGGAGATCATTTTAGTTCTTTATTAATCGATTTTTTAAGAGACAATGGCGATCCAAGATTAACGATGATTGCAACTCCTAAAACAAGCAGCAGCGTTGTGCCATGGTCGCCAATACAGCCGGGCGAAACCTTATATGAAGGGGTTAAACCGGGAATGTTTAGATGGGATCTTCCGGGAGGATCAAATTCTGCCTCAGGAATACAGCCTTATTTGAAATTAAGAACAACTCCTTTTTTACATGTCAGCTATTCAGAAACACAATTATTGTTGGCTGAAGCAGCAGTTAGAGGCTGGGTTTCGGGAGCTGCGGCGGATTATTATAAAAACGGAGTAGAAGCAGGTATCAAACAAATGGAAATTTACGGAGCCACACCAGCAACTCAGGCGAATATTGATGCGTATCTTAATGCAAATCCTTTAGCAGCAGGAACTGAATTAGAGCAAATTGGGACTCAGATTTGGGTAACTTATTTATTTAATAGTATTGAGGCCTATTCAAACTGGAGAAGAACAGGATATCCGCATTTAGTGCCTATCACCAATTCAGATTCAGGAACCGGCGGTGTTGTACCGACACGTTTGTATTATCCAAATGATGAAATGCAGAAAAATCAGAAAAACTATTTAGATGCTTTATCAAGAATGGGAGGAAAGAATGATTGGCTAAGTAAAGTTTGGTGGGATGTAAACTAGTTGAATTTAAACACATAGAAATATAGGATGTAAAATATGAATTAAAAATTAAAAATTAAGAATTAAAAAAATCCGCTTAAATCTGCTAAATCTACTTGAAAAAAATAGGCACAAGCTTATGCGATTTATTTTAAGTCAAACGCCTTTTTTTTTACACGGTAATCTATGTTTCTATGTGTTAAAAACAATTGCATCCAATAAATATAAAGTTATGCCTGATAAGGTATTATTTTCATTCTAATTGAAATTAAAAACAATTCGTTTAAATTAAAAATTATGATAAAAAATAAAGCCTTATTAGGCATCCTTTTTTTTATGAGTTCTCTTTTTTCGGCTTACAGCTTTTCTACTCAAAAAGAAACAGAACCTGAAAATTCAAAAAATAAAACAGCCAGAGTTGTGGGGTATTTATCTTCGGATAATTTTGATAAAATAAGCATGATTCAGTTTTGTAAATTGACGCATCTTAATGTTGCTTTTGCAAATCCGGATAAAAACGGAAATCTGAATTTTAATGGCGATATTGATGCTTTGGTAAAATATGTAAAATCGGTCAACCCGAATATTAAAATTAGTATTTCTCTCGCAGGCGGCGTTTTATCAGAAGAAGTAGCATCCAATTGGAAATTCCTAATCTATAATCCCGAAAACAGACCCAATTTAATTCGGAACATTATCAACTTTACCGAGCTTCATCAATTAGATGGAGTAGATGTAGATCTGGAATGGGATGCCGTAACAACAGGATATAGTGGTTTTGTTTTAGAATTAAGAAAAGAACTAACTATAAAAAACAAACTTTTAACGGCAGCTTTGCCTAATAATTCCCGTTTCGAAAACATAACGCAGGAAGCCTTAAATGCATTCGATTTTTTAAATATCATGTCGTATGATAGTACCGGACCGTGGACACCCAATAATCCCGGACAACATAGCTCTTTTGAAAATGCTAAAACCGGAATTGAATTTTGGAACAAACTACAAAATGTTTCATCAGATAAATTAACGCTTGGCGTACCTTTTTACGGTTACAATTTTACTTATCCGGAAGTTACCAGTTCTACTTATGATCAGATTGTGGCTGAGGGAATACAATTTGCAGATCAGGATGAGATTGGCAAAATTTATTATAACGGAAGACCAACAATCGAACAAAAAGTAATGTATGCTTCACAAAATGCAGGAGGAATTATGATTTGGGAAATTGCTCAGGATTCTTTCGATCAATATTCTTTATTGAATGTTATTCACAAAAAATATACTGCCTTAAAAGTTAAAACCACAAATTTGTGCGGTAACTAATCTGCGTAAACCATCTATAAAACTCAACAGTTGATTTGACTTAAAAACTGTTTATATTTTGTTAATTTTTAGAAATTAAAAGTTGTAAAATCTTAATTATTAGCGTTCTAGTAAATATTAAAACGTTTCTTGAGTATTGAACAATTCACATTTTATGTTCTATAAATTCTATTAATTTAAATAAAACCTTAGAATTAACTAATTTGAAAACGTTTTCGTAAAACACATTATTGAATGTTTTATGTCGTTGGTTTAAAAAACAAAGCTGTTTGTATAATTTATTTTTTTTAACAATACGTTAAGAATAAATTTACACCATAACTAACAAAATAAATTAACATGAAAAAAATTTTCTTAATCTTTATGATTGCTTTTACGGCGCAAGTTTCGCTTGCTCAGGTAAAAAGTATCAAAGGTGTGATTACAGATTCTGATGGAATGCCTTTACCAGGGGCATCGGTTGCAGTACAAGGAGGTCAAAAAGGTTCTACAACCGATTTTGATGGTTTGTATACAATTGAAGCACAAAAAGGACAGACTTTGGTTTTTACTTATGTAGGTCTTGAAACACAAAACATAGTTGTAGGAGACGCTGCTACTATTAATGTTAAAATGGGACAAGCATCATCAAATGCTCTTAATGAGGTTGTGGTAACTTCTTTAGGTTTGAAGAAAACGAGAAAATCTTTGACATACGCAGCTCAGGAGCTTAAAGGCGAAGAACTAACTCGTGTAAAAGATGCTAACGTTATCAATACAATTGCAGGTAAAATTGCCGGTGTAGCCGTAACTAAAAGTTCTGGTGGTACAGGTGGATCTACTAAAGTAGTTATTCGTGGAAATTCATCAGTTGTTAATAGCCAGCCTTTATACGTTATAGATGGTATCCCAATGTTAAACTCAGGTTCTGGTCAGCCTAATGATTCATTTGGTAGTTTATCTGGAGGTAACCGTGATGGTGGAGATGTAGTTTCTTTAATTAATCCTGATGATTACGAAGGAATGACAGTTCTTAAAGGTGCTGCGGCTTCTGTATTATACGGTTCTCAGGGAGCTAATGGTGTAATTTTGCTTTCATCTAAAAAAGCTAAAACAGGAAAAGCTAATATTACAGCTTCATCTGTAACTACTTTTGAAGAAGCGGCTTATATGCCTAAATTCCAAACAGATTATATCGCTGCTCCGGGAGCTGACGAATCTTGGGGAGCGAAACAAAAATCACCAGATCACGTGAAAGACTTTTTTAGTACAGGAACTACTCAAATTACATCAGTAGGGTATTCTCTTGGTACTGAAACTTCTTCAACTGCATTTTCTTATGCTAATACAAATGCAACAGGTATAATTCCAGGAAATAGTTTAAAGAAAAACAACTTCGGAATTAGACAAACAGCTAAATTCTTTGATAATAAATTAACTTTTGGAGCTAATGCAAATTATACTTCTCAAACAATTATAAATAAACCTGTTAATGGTTTTTACTTTAACCCGCTTACCGGTGTTTATTTGATGCCAAGAGGAAATGATTTTAATGAATACAAAAATAACTACGAGTTATTTGATCCAAACAGAAACTTAATGGCGCAAAACTGGATGACTAATAGAGATATTATGCAAAATCCATATTGGGCAATCAACAGAAATAAATCTGAAGATCAAAATGATTTCTTCAACGGATCGTTATCTCTATCTTACAAAGCAAGTAACTGGTTAACAATTGCATCAAGATATAGCTATAATAGAATAACAAGTTCATTTGATAAAAAAATATACGCTACAACTCAAGGTACTCTTTCTAATATTAACGGTAGATATATTAATGAAAATGCATTAAGTTCACAGCGTTACGCAGATTTAATAGCTACAATCAATACAAAAATTAGTTCTGATTTCAATTTCAGTGCAAATGTTGGAACAAGTATTACAAATACATCAACAAACGATAAAACAATTTTAGATTCTGGTATTAGTTCAGGATTAGTTTATGCTAACTGGTTTACATTAGCCAACTTTGTAAATAATTCAGGTAATTATCAAACAATAGATTCAAGAAGAGAAGTTCAATCTGTATTTGCAACTACAACATTTGGTTACAAAGATATGCTATTCTTAGATCTTGCCGGAAGAAACGACTGGTCATCTACAGTGCCTGATCCTTATTTTTATCCATCTGTGGGTGTAACTGCACTAATTAGTGAAATGACAACATTACCAGAATGGATTAATTATGGAAAAGTACGTGGTACGTTTGCAAAAGTTGGTAATGATATCTATCCTTTTATTACTGATCCTACTTACCTTTATACTCCTACTAACGGTCAAAATACACAGCCAAATGCCGGACCAAAAACAGGAACTACATTAAAACCTGAATTAAAATCAGAATTTGAGTTTGGTACAGAGTGGAGAATGTTTAATAATAGATTAGGTTTTGAGATCTCTTATTATAATTCTGAAACAAAAAATCAATACTTACAGATTTTGGCACCAGTTGGAAATAAAGAAGGGGTTAAATACTATGGATTTAATGCTGGTAGTATTGAAAACAAAGGTATTGAGGTTGTATTAACTGGAGGAATTGTAAGAGGAGATAAATTTTCTTGGGATACTACAATCAACTTTTCACAAAATAAAAATAAAGTAAAAGAAATTCCTAACGAATTAGGAGGAAGAGTTAATTTAACTGAAGCTGGTGTTAACAGCTACAGATATGCATTAATAGAGGGAAGACCTTACGGTGTAATTGAAGGAATTAACTTTAAAAGAGATGCTCAGGGCAGAATTTTGCTAAACGATGATAATACAGTTCAAAAAACAGACTTTGAAGAAGTTGGAAACTCTAATCCTGATTTCATGTTAGGTTGGTCAAACTCATTCAAATTTGGTTCTTTCTTTGCTAATGTATTAATTGACGGTCGTTTTGGCGGTGATGTAATGAGTTTAACAGAAGCTCAAAATGATTCTTTTGGAGTTTCTAAAGCAACTGGCGATGCCAGAAATGCAGGTGGTGTTGCAATCAATGCTGTAAGAGCAAGTGACGGTACTCCGGTTAATACAATGGATGCTCAGTTCTATTATACACAAGTTGGTGGAAGAGCGGGAGTTACTGGAGAATACGTTTATGATGCAACAAATGTAAGTGTAAGAGAGGTTTCTGTAGGATACAATTTTAATCCTAAAACATTACCTTTTATTCAATCAGCGAGTATTTCATTAATTGCCAGAAACTTATTCTTTATTTACAAAGACGCTCCTTTTGATCCAAATATTGCATTAAGTACTGGTCAAGGGTTACAGGGTGTAGACATTTATGGCTTACCATCTACGAGAAGTATTGGTCTTAATTTAAATGTAACTTTCTAAATTTAAAAAAAATGAAACTAAATAATAAAATAACGAAAGCGGCTATTTGTATGTCATTGCTTGCTGCAGTAGGTTGTACAAGTAATTTTGACGAAATAAATACCAATCCATATGGTATTACACCAGAACTGCGTGAACAGGATTTTAACCACATCAAAGGAGATTTTTCTCCAATGTTTAATAATATACAAGTTCTAACTCCGGAATGGGTTTATCAATTACAACAAGGTTTAAATTGTGATATCTGGTCTGGTTATATGGCGACTCCAACAGGTTTTGCCGGAGGAATCAACAATACAACTTATTCATTAGTTGATGGATGGAATGGATTTATCTGGGATTACGCATATCCAAACGTAATGTTTAATGCCTACGATATTGCAAATAAATCTAAAGGCAAATATGATCAGTTTTATGCTTTGTCTTTAATATTGAAAGTTGAAGGAATGCATAGAATGACAGATACTTTTGGACCAATAATTTATTCTCAATTTGGTACATCAGATGCTACAATTGGATATGATTCACAAGAAGAAGTATACAATCAAATGTTTAGTGAATTGGATATTGCTGTAGCTGAATTAACAAAAAGAGTAGATGCAGGTGAGGCTTCAACATTTGTAACAACTGACTTGTCTGCATATAAAGGAGATTACAAAGCTTGGGTAAAATTTGCAAACACTTTGCGCTTAAGATTAGCAATGCGTATTGTAAAAGTAAAACCGGCATTGGCAAAAACAGAAGCTGAAAAAGCTGTTGCTCAAAAATTTGGAGTGTTTATGACAAATGCTGATTTATTTAAAATTGTATCACCTGTTTATACAAATCCAATTGCAACAATTAGTGATTCATGGTTAGATATTAGAATGTCTGCCGATATGGAATCAATTATGGGAGGATATGAAGATCCAAGACTGGCAATTTATTTTGACCCTTCAACTCAATTTCCTGGTCAATTTAAAGGAGTTCGTACAGGTATAGATATTGCTGCAAAATCAGATCACCAGGACTTTTCAGGAATTGGATCGGTTGTTAAATCTAAAGAAATTGTTTTAATGACTACCGCTGAAGCTTATTTTTTAAGAGCTGAAGGTGCATTAAGAGGATGGGATATGGGAGGTGACGCTGAGTCATTATATAAAGCAGGAATTCAAGCTTCATTTGACCAAAGAGGAGCATCTGGCGCAGCAGCATATATGGCTGACAATATAAAAACTGCAAAAGCTTATGTAGATCCTAATTTCCCGGTAAACAATTCTCCAGCGGTGAACAATGTTACTGTGGCTTGGGATGAAGCTGCAACTAATGAAGTGAAATTACAAAAAATTATTACTCAAAAATGGATTGCAGGTTTCCCTGAAGGACAAGAAGCATGGTCTGATTACAGAAGAACAGGATATCCTAAACTTTTCCCTGTACTTAAAAATTATAGTGGAAACACAATCACGACAGAATTTGGTGTAAGAAGAATCAATTTCGTTCAATCTGAAAAATCTGCTAATTCAGGTGGTGTTGCAACAGGTGTTGCTAAACTGAATGGTCCTGATACAGGAGGAACAAGACTTTGGTGGGATACTACTGGTCCTAACTTCTAAAAAAAAATAAAAAAAAAGAAAGAATATTAAGTTTGGTTAGTAAATGGTATAAGCGGTGAAAATTGCTTATACCATTTCAAAACCAAAATGGTAATTACTATAAAAAGGAAAAAATGAAAAGTGCTTTAGAAATAAAACCTGATATCAGCTATAAAAGTGCGGGGAAATTTGAAGAGACCAGATTCGAAAAAATTCACAATGAAATTTTCAAAAGTTCTGCCGAAGCTTCGATAATTGTTGCCCAGGAAATTGCACAATTAATCAGAACCAAACAAGAAAAAAATAAATCTTGTGTATTAGGTTTGGCAACAGGTTCTTCTCCTATAAAAGTCTACGAAGAATTAGTGAGAATGCACAGAGAAGAAGGACTGAGTTTTAGCAATGTAATCACTTTTAACCTGGATGAATATTATCCAATGACAAAAGAGAACAATCAGAGCTACCATTATTTCATGCATCAGCATCTTTTTAATCATATTGATATTAATCCTGAAAACGTTAATATTCCGGATGGTACTGTACATATTGATGAACTAAATCAATATTGCATTGACTATGAAATGAATATTAAAAACGCAGGCGGACTTGATTTTCAATTATTAGGAATTGGGCGTACAGGTCACGTAGGTTTCAACGAACCGGGATCGCACATTAACTCAGGAACCAGAATTATTACACTGGATCATATTACAAGAGTAGACGCTTCATCAGATTTTAATGGTATAGACAACGTTCCGAAAAGAGCGATTACCATGGGAGTTTCTACGATCATGAGATCAAAAAGAATCGTATTAATGGCTTGGGGACAAAACAAGGCCGATATCATCAAAAGAACTATTCAGGGCGATATCACTTCAGAAGTTCCGGCGACATTTTTACAAAATCATCCAAATGCGACTTTCGTATTGGATCAGTCTGCAGCTTCAGAATTAACGCGTTTTAAAACGCCTTGGTTAGTTGGAGAATGCATTTGGACACAAGAATTAAAAAGCAAAGCGATTGTTTGGTTATGCCAAAAAACAAAACAATCGATATTAAAATTAACAGACCGTGATTACAACAACAACGGAATGTCTGATCTTTTGGCACAAGAAGGTTCTGCTTATGATTTGAATATCAATATGTTTAACGTATTGCAGCATACCATTACAGGATGGCCTGGTGGAAAACCAAACACAGACGATTCACACCGTCCGGAGAGAGCAAATCCTGCAAAAAAACGAGTGATTCTTTTTAGTCCGCATCCAGATGATGATGTGATTTCTATGGGAGGAACTTTTTCAAAATTGATAAAACAAGGTCACGATGTACACGTAGTATATCAAACCTCCGGAAATATAGCGGTTACAGATGACGAAGCATTGAAATTTGCTGAGGTTGCCAAAGATTTTGTTGGCGATGCTGCAAGCGGAATCAACTTCAAATCGGTAATTGAATTTTTGAATAACAAATCAGAAAACCAAATCGATTCTTTAGAAGTTCGCAAATTAAAAGGACTTATCAGAAGAAGAGAATCTTATGCCGCAACAAGATACATCGGATTAAAAGATGAAAATACGCATTTCCTGGATCTTCCATTTTATGAAACAGGACAAGTAAAGAAAAACCCTTTAGGCCCTGAGGATATTGCTATTGTAAAAGATATTATTGCTAAAATTAAACCACATCAGGTTTTTGCTGCCGGAGATTTGGCAGATCCGCACGGAACGCATGAAGTTTGTCTGAATGCAATTTTTGCTGCGATGAAGCAATTGAAACCGGAAAAATACATGGATGATTGCTGGTTATGGCTTTACAGAGGAGCGTGGCACGAATGGGACATTCACGAAATTGATATGGCCGTTCCGCTTTCTCCATCAGAAGTATTATTGAAACGTCACGCGATTTTATACCACCAGTCTCAAAAAGACAGAGTTATGTTCCAAGGAAACGACTCCAGAGAATTTTGGGTTAGGGCAGAAGATCGTAATAAAAATACAGCCATCTTATATGATGAATTAGGTTTGGCTGAGTACGAAGCTATTGAAGCGTTTAAACGTTTTGACTATTAGCGTTGTTTTAAAAAGGATTCGGGTGAGAGCGAATCAAACTACAAAATTCAGATTGACTTTCATAGCGATTTGTGAGGGTTTCTTGAAAGTCGTCTGAATTTGTTTTTTATCTATTTACTAATGTTATTCCGGTAACATCTTTCAAACAAAAAAAATGAAATATTTATTAGTCCTACTACTTGCAGGTATAACTTCTAGTGCTCAAATTCAGAAAGAGCAGCTAAATCTTATGCCGTGGCCTCAAAATGTTGTTTTAAACGAAGGTAATTTTGCTTTAACGAAAAACTTTAAAGTAAACATTACAGGAAATCCAAATTCAAGAATTTTTGGAGGAGTTACTCGTTTTTTGCGTCGTTTGGATGGTAGAACAGGTATTTTTTTCGAACAGGGTTTTATTACAAAACTAAATGAGTTTCCCTCAGCTCAACTTCAGATAAACTGTACCAAAGGCGGAAAAATTGGTTTATATGAAGATGAAAGCTATCATTTAGACATCAAACAAAACCAGATTACAATTAATGCGACCAGCGATTTAGGTGCTTTACATGGCCTTGAAACATTATTGCAGCTGCTGCAGAATAATAATACATCATTTTATTTTCCAAACTCACAAATTTCAGATTTTCCACGATTTACCTGGAGAGGTTTAATGATCGATGCTGCAAGACATTTTCAGCCTGTTGATGTTATCAAAAGAAATATTGACGGACTGGCTGCTATGAAAATGAATGTTTTTCACTGGCATTTAGTAGATGATCAGGGTTGGAGAATTGAAATGAAAAAACATCCAAAATTAATCGAACTAGCTTCGGATGGAATGTATTACACACAAGAGGAAATTAAAAATATCGTTAAATATGCTGATGAGCGCGGTATTTTGATCGTTCCTGAAATAGATGTTCCGGGTCACGGATCTGCAATTCTTACGGCATATCCGGAGATTGGAAGCAAAGTGATTACGCTGACTGGCGGAACTTCAGAAAAAAATATTCAGGGAACCGCAATTGCGACCTATGGAGTTGAAAGAAATGCGGGTATTTTTTCGCCAACATTAGATCCTTCAAATCCTAAAACATATCAATTATTAAGTGAGCTTTTTGATGAAGTTTGCCCTTTATTTCCCGGAGCTTATTTTCATATCGGGGGAGATGAAAATGAGGGGAAAGATTGGGATGCAAACCCGAAAATCCAGGCATTTAAAAAGAAAAATAATTTAGCAACAAACCACGAATTACAAACCTATTTTACGATGCAATTAGTTCCGATGCTTAAAAAACACGGCAAACAATTAATGGGCTGGGAAGAAATTTTGACAAAAAACATGTCAAAAGAAGCCATTATTCATTCCTGGAGAGGTCCAAATGAAGGCGTTGTTGCCGGTCAGTCATTAGTAGATGCAGTAAAAAAAGGATATAAAACAGTATTGTCAAACGGATATTATATTGATTTGATGTATCCGATAGAAAGCCATTATTTAAATGATCCGATGCCAAAAACAGGTGATTTAAATACAGAAGAAAAAGCAAGAATTTTAGGTGGTGAAGCAACGATGTGGACAGAACTTGCAACGCCGGAAACGATAGATTCAAGAGTGTGGCCAAGAACAGCAGCAATTGCAGAAAGACTTTGGTCGGCAGAAGATGTTAAAGATGTAGCCAATATGCGCAAACGCCTTGAAACAGTTTCTTTCAGACTCGAAGAATTAGGATTAACGCACATTCGAAACAAAGCGGTTATTTTTAGAAACATTGCCAATAACCAAAACATAAAATCGCTTAACGAATTTTCGAATGTCTGCGAACCGTTAAAAGGATACACCAGAAACAAAGGAGGAACAGAATATCAAATGTATTCGCCGTTTACCCTTTTTGCAGATGCCTGCACGCCGGATGCCAAAGATGCTTTGGCTTTTGATGACGCAGTAACACAATATAAGGCAAACAAAACTCCTGAAAACAAAGCCAAAGTAGCAGGATTTTTAAACAAATGGATTGCCGTAAATAAAGGTTTAGTTGAGTTGAGTTCCAATGCGCCGTTAGTACAGCCCATTTTACCTTTATCAAAAAAATTAACTGATGCATCACAGGAATTACTGCTTGTTTTAGATAATAAATCAACTTTAAAAGCAGAAGATTTAAAAAGTTTAATCGAACAATGTAACACAAAAGATCATGCAGATGTGGAGCTCGCAGTTTATGCAAGCTTAAAGAAACTAATATAAGTTTGGTTTGAATTAGTGTTTAGTAAGTTTATGTTACCATGATTATTTGTAATTATCTCTGCTGAATTTCAGCAGAGGTAATTATAATAGTAAACTTCAGGACAAAAAAAATTTTTCAAACTTTAAAAAAATTAACCAAAAAAATCATTAAAAAATAACCATTAAAAGAGTATTAACCTTAAAAAACCAAATAAGAAGAATAAAAAACATGACAACACAAGTATTTAGATTGATGAGTTATCCCAAATTTATCATTTGTATGTAATACTAATTTTTAAAAGAATTATACATAAATATCAATCAATACTATTTGCTAATGATTATGGTAGAATCAGTAATAGTAATATTTATTTATTGAATGTAATACGAATTAATTTCCAAGAGATTGCAATGTTTTCGATTTGCAGTTTATTGAATCCCGGTTGTTCTATTTTGCATGCTTTATTGGCGTGTGAAGTATTGTAATTGGAATATTTATTTTCTATTAACCAATATTTATTAATTATGAAACATTATTACAGATTGCTTTTATTGTTATTGTTTCCCTTACTCGCCCTGGCCCAACCAGCTCACGGTAAAAAAGTAGTAGGGTATTATGCGCAATGGTCTATTTATGCTAGGGACTTCAACGTTCCTAAAATAGATGGAAGTAAAATTACGCATTTGAATTATTCTTTTTATGGAACAACTTATGATCCGGCTCATCCGGAAAATACAAAGTTGTTATGTTTGGACACTTATGCCGATTTTGAGCATATGGAAGGCGGAATTCCGTGGGATGCTCCTGTAAAAGGGAACTTTTATGATTTGAAAAAATTAAAAGAAAAGTATCCACATCTTAAAATTTTAATCTCTGTTGGAGGATGGACAAAAGGTCAGGATCTTTCTCCAATTGCAGCAAGTCCTGTTGCAAGAGCCGCTTTGGCTGCAGATATGGCAAACTTCATTGTAACGTATCCTTTTATTGATGGATTCGACATCGACTGGGAATATCCTCTTTCTGGCGGAACAGACGGTACTGAAGTAATTAACGGAGCTCCAATTCCTCCGCAAAAATACAGCCCGGACGACAACAAAAACTTAGTTTATTTATTGAAAGCAATGCGTCAGGCAATGCCAAATAAATTAATCTCGATCGCTGCCGGAAATAATGTTCGTAAAGTGGCTCAGCAATATTTAGGACCATCAAACAGAGCACAATACGGAATGACAGAAGATATTTCGACTTATTGTGATTACATTACTTATTTTGGATATGATTTTGGTGGAAACTGGTATGATAAAACATGCTATAACGCTCCATTATACGCCAGTGGAAACACAAACGATCCGCTTTATGGCGCAACACAATCAGAATCTTTGGACGAATTAACAAATCAATATTTGAATGTTGTTGGTTTTCCTGCGAATAAATTAATCATGGGATTGCCTTTCTACGGAAAAAAATTCGATCATGTTGCCAATAACGGAACCAATCCGAATTTACCAGGATTATTCGTTTCTGCACCAAGAGACATCGTTTCAGGATGTACAAATCCGCAAAATCCAACAGGAACGTGGGACGGACCGGCAGCTTGCGAAAAATCAGGAAGTATCGAGATTTGCGACTTAGTTGGAAATCCGGTTACAAACTCACATGCTTATTTAGATCCAAGCACTATGCAGGTTACTTCAACTGCAGCAGCTGCGGGATGGGTACGTTATTTTGACAACACAACAAAAGTTCCTTATTTATACAATGCTACTTTAAAACAGTTTATTTCTTATGAGGATAAACAATCAATGGATTTAAAAGTACAGTATATTAAATCAAGAAATCTTGCCGGAGGAATGGTTTGGGAATTATCTCAGGATACAAGAGGTTCGATTCCAAACGCATTATTAACTCAGGTAGATACTTCATTTGGAAGCATAGTTCCGGGAACAGTAAGCATTTCAGGTTCAGTAAAAAACGGATCAGCTTTAGTTTCGAATGTTACAGTTGATTTGCGCAATGTAAGCAATGTAATATTACAAACCGTAGTTTCTACAGGTGGTAATTTCACTTTCAGCAACCTTGCTTCAGGACAAAATTATATACTTACAGCTTCAAAAGCGACCTATACTTTTACACCGGTAACGTTAACCAACGTAACAACAAATCAAACAGCAGTTGTAATTAACGGAACTCAGCCTTTATACACCGTAAGCGGAACAGTTCTTAACGGAACAACAGGAGTTTCTGGTGTTACTGTTACAGCAACTTCTGGATCTACAGTTTTAACTGCAGTTTCAAATGCAAGCGGAGTGTATAGCGTTACAGGTTTAACAGCCGGACTTAACTTTACCGTTACAGCTGCAAAAACTGGATTTTCATACACGCCAACTTCAACTGTTTATACTGCAATCGATGCAAACAAAACATTGAATTTTGCTCAGGGCGCACCAGTTGTTTATTATACCGTAAGCGGAACTGTTTTAAACAACACAACTCCGGTTTCTGGCGTTACAGTTACGGCAACTTCAACAGCGGGAACTTTTACTGCAACTACAAACTCAAGCGGAGCTTATACAATTGCTAATTTACCGTCAGGCGGAAATTATACTGTAACAGCAGCTTTGGCAGGACAAACCTATACGCCGGCTTCAACGGTTTATACGAATCTGACAGCGAACAAAACATTAAACTTTACACAAGATGTTGTTGTAACGCCAACAAATAAAATTAGCGGAACAGTTAAAAACGGATCAACTCCGGTTTCTGGTGCAAAAGTAGAAATTGTTTTACCTTGGACAGACAACACACACAACTGGAAAAGCGTTATTGCGATAACAGATGCACAAGGAAAATACAGTTTTGACAATTCAGTTGTAGCAGGATATACAACTGTTACAAGTCTTAAATTAAATTCTTGGGAAAACGGGGAAACAGCTTATTTTCCAAATAATCTGGCCAACTTTGCAGTTCCTGCAAACCCAACAGTTTATAATTTCAACACAAGTGCTACAGCAAAAGCAGCATTAGTTGCCGCAAATTTAATTAGCGGAACCGTTAAAAATGGAACAACTCCGGTTGCTGGTGCAAAAGTAGAAATCGTTTTACCTTGGACAGATAACACCCATAACTGGAAAAGTGTTTTAGCAACAACAGATGCATCAGGAAATTATACTTTTGATAATTCAGTTGTAGCAGGTTATACACAAATTTTAAGTTTGAAATTAAATTCATGGGAAAATGGTGAAGTGACTTATTACCCAAATAACTTAGCCAACTTTGCAGTTCCAACAACTGCCACGACTTATAATTTTAACAGACAAGCGGTGGTTGCAACTAAGCCGGTGGTTACCATTACAGCGCCAACAGCTTCTGCGATTGCTATAAATTTAGGATCATCAATTAATTTTGTTGCAACTGTTGGATTAAGTGCTGCTGATGCTACTACAATCTCATCTGTTGTATTTAGTTTAGACGGACAAACTTTGAGCGCTACAAATTCTTCTGGAACTTACACATCAGTTTGGACACCGGCAGCAAATCAGTTTTCGCTTCCTCATACATTAACCGTTACAGCTACTGCATCAAACGGAACAACAGAATCAAAAACATATAGTTTTACATTAACTTGTTCAGGTGCAAACTGCCCAAATTCATTACCTGTAATTACTTGGAATTCACCATCGAATACTACAGTAACCCAAAGTTCTTTCCAGGTTGTGCCAATTTCAGTTACAGCTGTTGATAGTAACGGATCCGTTTCAGGTGTTACAATTACCATAAATGGAGGTACATTCAATATGACAGCAGGTACAAACAATACTTATACGTATAATTTTACACCATCTGCTTATCAGGATTATCCAGTTGTAATCAAAGCAACCGATAACCAATCTGGTGTAACTACATTAAACAATACCATTAAAATTGCTCCGGTGAGCACAAACAGATTCATTCCGCTTCCATCTAAAATTATTTTAGGATATGCACATTCATGGGAAAATGCTGGTGCTCCATTCTTATATTTTTCTCAAATGGTAGGAAGTAAATTTAACGTAGTTGATTATTCTTTCGTAGAAACAGTGAATCGTGATGGTTATACACCAATATTAACTACAAACGACAACAGATATTTGACCAATGGAGTTTTCAATAAACAATTGTTGAAAAACGATATTAAATCCTTAAGAGATAGCGGCGTTCCTGTTATTGTTTCTATTGGAGGTCAAAACGGGCATGTTGTTTTAGATAATGTAACTCAAAAAAATATTTTTGTAAATGGTCTGAAAGCCATTATTGATGAGTATCAATTCGACGGAGTTGATATTGATTTTGAAGGCGGATCGATGAATTTTAATGCAGGAGGTTTAAGAGATATTTCTTATGCGGGTATTTCTGCTTATCCAAGATTGAAAAACGTAGTAGATGCTTTTAAAGAATTAAAAGCATATTATGGTCCTGGATTTTTATTAACTGCAGCTCCGGAAACACAATACGTACAAGGAGGATATTCTACTTATACAGATACTTTTGGATCTTTCCTTCCAATCATTCAAAACTTGCGTAATGACTTAGATTTGTTAGCCGTACAATTGTATAACACAGGAGGAGAAAACGGATTAGATGGTCAATATTATGGTTCTGCTAAAAAAGCAAACATGGTAACAGCCCTGACTGATATGATCATAAAAGGGTATAATATTGCGACAACAGGAATGCATTTTGACGGTTTACCACCTTCAAAAGTTCTTATTGCATTACCAGCTTGTCCAAGTGCAGCAGGCAGCGGTTATTTAACACCGGCAGAAGGAATTAGTGCGATGCATTATCTAAGAACCGGAACCACTTTTACGGGAAGAACATACACTATGCAGCCAGGCGGACCATATCCTGCTTTAAGAGGTTTAATGACCTGGTCTGTAAACTGGGATGCCTCTTCTTGTGGTAATTCATCTGAATTATCTAAAGCCTATGCCACTTATTTTGCTTCACAATCAGCTGCAAAAACATTAGCACTTGATAAAATTGAAGTAAAAAGCAACACAATTGTTTACTTTAAAAACAATGCCTTATCGGTAACAAATGAAACCGAAGACATTGCACACATAGACGTATTTAATACAATTGGACAAACATTGGTAAACTATCAAAACGTTCAGAATAATAAAGAAATACTGCTTCAAAACCAAAGTTTCTCTACTAAACAATTGTTTATAGTTGTAGTTACAGACAAAGCAGGAAACAAAAAATCATTCAAAGTAATCAACTTTTTAAACTAAGATAAAATGAATGTAAAATTTAGAAATAAAAAAATTGGGACGGTTAAAATTGAGTTTGGTTATTTATTTTTTAATCTGGTTTTTATTTCGAATAAATGCATTGAATTCAGGTGATTTGTTATTTGGTTTTCACCTGAAGGAGAGCATTATGAACCCGGCAATTTATTGCCGGGTTTTTTTATGTCACACAGTCATTGCGAGGAACGAAGCAACCGCACTAAGTATTTCGACAAAGCATGTCATCCTGATCGAAGTCGAAGGAAACGCAAGAAACTCTATATAGAAACTCTGCAATCTTTGTCGAGCTCCTTGCGGAGATTCTTCGTTCCTCAGAATGACAAAAATGAGCATAAAAAAAATCCGCATAAATCCGCGTTTTCGCAAAGCGAATCAGTGTCATCCGCGTTCCATCCACATCTCAACAATAAAAAAAAATAACTACTTTTGAATTTCAATTCCTCATCAAAAATGCAAAAAGCAATCACCATCATATTATCCCTAATATTCACATCAACTTTCGCCCAAATAAAATTCGGAAGCCCTGAAATTGACCCGATCCAAATTCAAAAAAACTTTATAGATTGGTCCGCGTACCAAAACAAAAACATTATGCTTTCCAGAGATTTTGTCGCACTTGATAATCTTTCAAAAGAAATCACAAAAGAATCATTTCTGGATCAGTTAGCAAACGGAAATTTCATTCCAATAAGATTAAAATCAGACGATTCAATATATTATTACAAGCTGTTCAAAATTCAGCCAAAATCAGATACCAGCATAAAAGCCACCATCAATCAAATAGGTTTTGACGCCTACAAAAACTACAAAATGGAAGGCACCCCATTTCCTGAATTCTCTTTTAAAGACTTAAACGGAAACGTCGTTTCAAACGAAACCATGAAAGGAAAAATCATCGTCATAAAATGCTGGTACATTCACTGCACACCTTGTATAAGAGAATTTCCACAGGTAAATAAATTAACAGAAGAATACAAAGACCGAAAAGACATTCTGTTCATAAGTCTTGCCGAAGATTCGCCGGAACAATTAAAAGCCTTTTTAGCGAGAAAACCATTGTCCTATTCCGTAATTCCGGATATGAAAATTTATATGAATGAAAAACTCGATTTAAATGCTTTTCCAACGCATTTCATTTTAAATAAAGAGGGTTTAATTTCAAAGGTTTTGCCAAATTTTGAAAGTTTAGAAGTAGCGCTGGCGAAAGAAAGTAAACTGTAGTGGATTAGTACTGTTTGTCATTTCGACGGAGGAGAAATCTCCACAAGTAGCTCCGCAACTAAATTCCAAACTTTGTAGAGTTTCTCGTGGAGATTTCTCGTTCCTCGAAATGACATAAAATGAGAAAAAACTCTTCTTTGCGCCTCTGCTCCCGATAACTATCGGGATTGCGAGAAAAATCTCGTCCGCATAAAAAACTTAGCCACTTTGCACCTTTGCAACTCTGAACCTTTTTCACTACTTTTGCACCAAATTAATTAAAAAGACATTCATGTTAACAGTCAATAATTTATCAGTTCAATTTGGCAAACGAATTTTGTTTGACGAAGTAAATACCACATTCACACACGGAAATATTTATGGAGTTATTGGAGCCAATGGTGCTGGAAAATCTACTTTTCTAAAAATCATTTCGGGCGATATCGATCCAACTTCTGGCCACATTCATTTAGAACCGGGAAAACGTATGTCGGTTTTAAACCAAAATCACAACATGTTCGACGAACATACGGTTTTGGAAACTGTATTGATGGGAAATAAAGTTCTTTATGCTGTTAAAAAAGAAATGGATGAACTTTATTTAGACTACAACGATAAAAACGCAGACAGAATTGGAGAACTTCAGGTTCAGTTTGAAGAAATGAACGGCTGGAATGCAGATTCTGACGCCGCTGCAATGCTTTCGAACTTAGGAATCAATGAAGAACACCATTATACTTTAATGGGCGATCTGGAGGGTAAAATTAAAGTTCGTGTGCTTTTGGCACAGGCACTTTTCGGAAATCCTGATTTGCTTATTATGGATGAGCCTACCAACGACCTGGATTTTGAAACCATCGCCTGGTTAGAAAACTTCCTTGCCAATTATGAAAACACGGTAATCGTTGTATCTCACGACCGTCACTTTTTAGATGCTGTTTGTACACATATTTCAGATATCGATTTTGGAAAAATCAATCACTATTCAGGAAATTATACTTTCTGGTACGAGTCTAGCCAATTAGCGGCCAAACAACGTGCGCAGCAAAACAAAAAAGCAGAAGAAAAGAAACAGGAATTGGAAGAATTTATTCGTCGTTTTAGTGCGAACGTTGCAAAGTCTAAACAAGCGACTTCTCGTAAAAAAATGATTTCTAAACTGAATATTTCTGAAATCAAACCTTCAAGCCGTCGTTATCCTGCCATTATTTTTGATCAGGATCGTGAAGCCGGAGATCAGATTTTAAATGTAGAAGGATTAGCCGCTTCTGTAGAAGGAGATCTTTTGTTTAAAGATGTAGATTTGAATATGGCAAAAGGCGATAAAATCGTGCTTTTCTCAAAAGATTCACGTGCTACAACCGCTTTCTACGAAATTTTAAATAACAATCAAACCGCAGACGCCGGAACATTTGATTGGGGAATTACAACAAATCAAGCCTATTTACCGGCAGAAAATCATTCTTTCTTTGAAAATGATTTAACATTGGTAGACTGGTTACGTCAATACGCAAAAACAGAAGAAGAGCGTGATGAGGTTTTCATTAGAGGATTCTTAGGGAAAATGATTTTCTCCGGAGAAGAAGCTTTAAAAACAAGCCGTGTATTATCAGGAGGAGAAAAAGTACGTTGTATGTTATCAAGAATGATGATGGAACGCGCCAATATCTTAATGCTTGACGAACCAACGAATCACTTAGATTTGGAGTCGATTACAGCATTCAACAACTCATTGAAAAACTTTAAAGGTTCTGTAATTTTCACTACACATGACCACGAGTTTGCACAAACAGTTGGTAACAGAGTAGTTGAGTTAACACCAAACGGAGCAATTGACCGTTATATGACGTTTGACGAATATCTTGATGATGAAAAGATTCAGGAATTAAGAAAGAAAATGTACAATCTATAATTAGATTATTCTATAAAAAAGAAATCCCGTTTGCCAAGCAAACGGGATTTTTTATGTTTATTATCTTTTGAAAAACCTGGTAAAGATCCAGATAATTATGGCGATTACAAAAATCACGATAAATATTCCGACTCCCATTCCGGCTTGAAAAATATCTCCAACTAGTTCGCAGCTTGTAAATGAAAACAGTATTACGAATACCATTAACAAACGTGTAATGTTCTTTTGCATGATTTTGCTTTTTTAATTGTTTTAAAAAGAATTTAGTATTCTAATTATCGTAGTATAAAATTACTTTAATCAGCAAAAAAATGTTTTATATAATTTGGTTGAAAAGTTCTATGATTTTGGGATTGTGCATTTATAGCAAGTTCTTTAGTTATGACAGAATCATTTGATAGTATCATTTGATACTATCACTAATAGCAATAAATCAATATTATATTATAGTCAAGCCCAGATATTTATTCCCCAATAGTTCCAGTCTTAACTTTACCAACTCTTTTATAATTAACAATAATTACTCCTTTTGATGTAACTGTATTTTCTGTTACCTCAAATGTTGCCGGAATCGCATTATCACCAAACAATTTTTTTCCTTTGCCCAAAACGATTGGATGAATTTTAAGCCAAAGCTCATCGACCAAATCATGTTGAAGTAAAAGCTGAACAAGCGATGCGCTTCCCCAAACTTTAAGATCACCACCTTCTGAATTTTTAAGTTTTTTGATATCTTCTATATTGGAAAGAAATACAGAGTTTTCCCAATCAGAGTTATTTCTGGAAGAAGACAAAACATATTTTGTAACCTCGTTGATTCCAGGCCATCCATTAGCGTGTTCCGGCCAGTAGGATTCAAAAATTTCAAATGTTTTTCTGCCCAAAAGAATATCGGCAGGTTTCATTTGTTCCTGCATAACCTTTCCGTAAATTTCGTCACTCAAAGGAGCAACCCAGCCTCCATATTTAAAACCACCCGAAGTATCTTCTTCAGGCGCGCCCGGGGCTTGCATAACGCCATCGATTGTAATCATGGTTAAGACGATTATTTTTCTCATGATGTTGGTTTTTGGTTTAATCAAATATAATAAAATATGAGAAATTTTCGATAGATAAAGAAGAGCCATCGGCTCGATCCATATTGTAGAGCTGGATTTTAATCCAGTTAATAAGCATCAAAAAAGAAAATATCGATATATATTCTATGTTTAATTTGCAACATATTTGATTTCAAAGCTTCACCACAGCTACAACATTGTTAACCTTACGGGTACAGAAAGAATTTTCGCGCTAACGTTGCGCATATGCGAGAGATCGGGATCATTTTATTGCATAAGGTTTTTTTATTCGATATCAATTATTACTGGTTCAGATTCAGAAATAACACTAACGCAATCATTTATGCCTATAATTAAGTATTCATTATGACTAATAGAATGATGTTGAGATAAAAAACCATTTCGTAATTTTTCAAGTTCAAACCATCCTCCACTTTCGATTTTCCAAATCCACCCTGGCACTCTTACTCTTTCATCCCAAAATTCTAAAAGATTTCCTTCATCTATGACCCGGAATCCAACTACATTTTTAAAAATAAGATATACTGGACTAGGGTGATCATTAAATGATAAAGTTATTTTTAAAGTCCATAAATCATAATTTATATTGAATATTTCAGGAGCTGATTTGTTAGGAAAATTTATATCGAATTCTTTGACTTTTGGTTGCAATAAATCTTGAATATTATCCATAACTTCTGATTAAATTGATTTTGAACTCGTCTAAAAGTAATTTGAGTAAATAAAGTTTTAAAAGTAATTTTATTCTCTAAACAAAATGCAGCAATTTAAAAAAAAAGATATTTCTAAGTAAAATGAAACTAAAATCCAAAAATAAATATTTCCCTTCCCAACACCCCAACAAATAAATTCTGATTTCGTATATTTGCCCAACCAAACATCACACTTAATTATGAGCCAAAAAGTATTACTTAATTCAAAAGAAGTTACTATCATACTCCATCGTTTGGCTTGTCAGTTAATCGAAAAACACCTTGATTTCTCCGATACAATCTTAATTGGAATTCAGCCAAGAGGCGTTTATTTAGCTGAACGTTTAAAACAAATATTAGAAAACGAATACCAGACACCTGAAATTTCTTTGGGATATCTGGACATCACTTTTTTTAGAGATGACTTTCGCAGAACTGATAAACCACTGGAAGCCAATAAAACACAAATAAATTTTATAGTCGAAAACAAGAAAGTCATTTTTATAGATGACGTATTGTTTACCGGACGAAGCATTCGTTCTGCCTTAACCGCAATTCAGTCTTTTGGGCGACCTTCAGAAATCGAATTGTTAGTGTTAATCGACAGACGTTTTAGCCGTAATTTACCTATTCAGCCCGATTATAGAGGCCGTCAGGTAGATGCAATTAATGGCGAAAAAGTAAAAGTGAGCTGGAAAGAAAATGATGGTGAAGACGTAGTTCACTTAGTAACAAATTAAAGTTTAATCGGTTAACCGGTTAATTGTTTAATCGGAAGAAACGATTAAACGCTTAAACAAATCAACAAATAAACGATTAAACAATAAAAAATGACAGAGAACGAAGCGTTTATTTATGAATCAATTTTTAATCAGGTTAGGATGGGATTTCTTTCTCTTGATGAGATTCAGGAAAACATCAGAGAAGAAATTGAAGACAACGAATTTGAAGATGAAATTTCAGAAGAGTGGGCTTTCGATAAAATAAAAGAAGAATACCAAAAGTTACTTGCAGAAAGTAAACAATGGAAAAATCCAACAGATACTGAAAAGCTTATAAAAGCGTTTGATGAATTGTGTGACGATAATATAATCGCACTTCACAATGCAGGTTACACCACAAGTGATGCTGAATATGAAGTAGTTGAGGTTGAAAGAGAATTGCAGGAAAACGAAGTGGAGTCTGATGGTTATTGTTTTTATCACGGACAAGATTTAGAAAGAGCGCTCTCTGTTAAAGATTCAAATTTGTTTATCGCTTTTCAGAAAGTAGACAATTCGGATGATGCCACTACAATAGAAGTAGGAAAAAGAGTTGCCGAAGTTTTAATAAACAACGATTTCAAAATAAAATGGGATGGCTCTTCAAGAACAAGAATTGAAATTCCGGGTTTTAGATGGCAGAAGATTTTTAATGAAGACGACAGAGATCTGCAGGATTACAGCGAGGTTGTAGACAGAATGATTCAATAAAACAGCTTCTCTTTAAGGAGCATTGACAAATAAATATTAAAGAAACAAAAATGAAAGAATTAAGCGTAAATCATTTATTAGGAATCAAATACATCAACGAGAATGATATTAACCTGATTTTTGAAACGGCAGATCATTTTAAAGAAGTCATTAACAGACCAATTAAAAAAGTTCCTTCATTACGAGATATCACGATTGCCAATATTTTTTTCGAAAACAGTACCAGAACAAAACTTTCTTTCGAATTAGCCCAAAAACGATTATCTGCAGATGTTATTAGTTTTTCTGCCGCTCAGTCTTCGGTTAAAAAAGGAGAAACCCTAATTGATACTGTAAACAATATCCTATCCATGAAAGTTGACATGGTTGTAATGCGCCACTCCAATCCCGGAGCGGCTTATTTTTTATCTAAAAATGTCAAAGCCAGTATCGTAAACGCCGGAGACGGTGCGCACGAACATCCAACTCAGGCTTTATTAGACAGTTATTCCATCAGGGAAAAACTAGGCGATGTTGCCGGAAAAAAAGTAGTTATTGTAGGCGATATTCTGCATTCCAGAGTTGCCTTATCCAATATATATGCTTTGCAGATGCAAGGCGCAGAAGTAAAAGTTTGCGGACCAAAAACCCTGATTCCAAGATATATTGAATCGCTTGGAGTTACGGTCGAGCCGAATTTACGCAAAGCATTAGAATGGTGCGATGTTGCCAATATGCTGCGTGTGCAAAACGAGCGTATGGATGTGAACTTTTTTCCTTCAACACGCGAATACGCACAACAATACGGAGTTGATAAACCATTATTAGATTCTCTTGGAAAAGAAATCATCATCATGCACCCGGGACCAATCAACAGAGGAGTAGAGATTACTTCTGAAGTAGCAGATTCTAATCATTCCGTTATTTTGAATCAGGTTGAAAACGGAGTAGCAATCAGAATGGCGGTGATTTATCTTTTGGCATCGAAGATTCAATAATTTAGTATTCAGTTTTAAGTCGCAGTTTTCAGTTTTAAAAATGATTGTCACCCTGAGCGGAGTCGAAGGGCGCGCCAATTGGAACGAGGCTTCGACTACGCTCAGCCTGACAAACGTAGAACGTTTAGCTCGGTAAACCTGAACTTGAAACTTGAAACCGATTTCCACAACAATTCTATCGATGCAGCTTTGCGAACTTTGTGTTTTCTCAGCATAATATTGTTTAAAAATCTTAGCGATCTTTGCGGTAAATTCTCATTTCGACCTGAAACTAAAAATAAAACTTCGTAACTTAGTACTCAAAATATATCCCCAAGTTATAAAATGAAAGTAGATCAAAAAGGACATACCGTTACCATTAAAGATACTCAAGGAGATTTTAAAGCTTTCCTTGAAAAAGTAACGCAGCAGTTTAAAACCTTTGAAAAACAAAATATTATAATTGATTTATCAGCTGATGATAAATTATCTGAAAGTGATTTGAAGCTTTTTTTACCACTTTCGAAGCAACACAAAAAAGCAAAAAAATCTTTTGTTATTGTAGTTTCTGATCTTGATTTTAATGCTATTTCTGATAAATTGGCCGTGGTTCCTTCACTTTTAGAAGCACACGATATTATCGAAATGGAAGAAATTGAGAGAGACTTAGGGTTTTAAAATTGGTTTAATTGTTTAACCGGTTAATCGTTTCGATGTTTAATCAATTTTACGATTGAACAAATCACAATTTTTTTACGATTAAACAGTTAACCAAATAAACGAATAAACATAAAATTGAAGCTCACTATATTAGGCTGTTACGCCGCAACTCCCAGAACAATTACCAACCCGACTTCGCAGGTTTTAGAGATTAAAAACAGATTGTTTTTGATTGATTGTGGCGAAGGAACTCAGGTACAATTGCGTAAAAACAAGATTAAATTCTCAAAAATTAATCACATTTTTATTTCGCATTTGCATGGAGATCACTTTTTTGGATTAATTGGGACAATCTCGACTTTTGCACTTTTAGGACGAACCGCAGATTTACATATTTACGGACCAAAAGGAGTGAAGGAAATAATCACTTTGCAATTGCGTCTGTCTAATTCCTGGACAACTTATAATTTGTTTTTTCACGAACTGGAATCTGATAAAAGCGAAGTTATTTTTGAAGATAACCGGGTAATTGTAAAAACGATTCCGCTAAAACACCGTGTTTATACCAACGGATTTTTATTTCAGGAAAAACCGGGAGACAGAAAACTGAATGTCGAAGCCGTTCAGGAATATAATATTCACACTGCTTATTATCAAAAGATTAAAGGCGGCGGAGATATTACGCTTGATGACGGAACAGTAATCGAAAACGAGAAATTATCTTTTGACCCAATTCCGGCAATGAGTTATGCTTTTTGTTCGGATACGGTTTATAGTGAAGCAATAATTCCGATTATAGAAAATGTAGATGTTTTATACCACGAATCTACTTTTTTAGAATCAGAAGCGCCTTTGGCAGAAAAAACACTACACTCAACAGCAAAAGAAGCCGCAACAATTGCACTCAAAGCAAATGCAAAACAACTTATTTTAGGACATTATTCTACACGATACGACGGAATTTTGCGTTTTAAAGAAGAAGCTGAAACTATTTTTCCAAACGTCCTTTTAGGCGATGACGGAAGAAGTTTTGAATTTTAGTCTAAATACTAAGATTCTAAGGTTCTGAGTTGCTAAGTTTCTAAGTAAAACAAATAAGGTTTTAGAGAAATCTAAAATCTAAAATCAACAATCTAAAATATAATGGCATGAATGATTTAAGCAATTATAGAAAGTCTTACGAAAAAAGCGAATTATTAGAAACCAATATTCCCGAAGACCCAATTAATCTTTTTAACCGATGGTTTCATGAAGTGGAAGATTTTGGCGCAAGCGGAGAAGTAAATGCCATGACGGTTTCTACAATTGGTTTGGATGGATTTCCGAAATCAAGAGTCGTTTTATTGAAGAAATTCTCTGAAGAAGGATTTATTTTTTACACCAATTATGACTCAGAAAAAGGAAAAGCAATTGCTGCAAATCCGCATGTTTGTCTTTCTTTTTTTTGGCAGGAAATGGAACGTCAGGTAATTATTAAGGGAATTGCCCAGCGAACTTCTGAAAATATCTCTGATGGTTATTTTGATTCCCGTCCGGACGGAAGTAAATTGGGCGCAATTGTTTCGAACCAAAGTGAAGTGATCCCATCCAGAACATTTTTAGAAGAAAATCTAAAAAAATTAGAAGCCGAATTTGAAGGAAAATCAATTCCAAGACCGGACAATTGGGGAGGGTTTTTAGTAACACCTCTGGAGGTTGAATTCTGGCAGGGAAGACCTAACAGATTGCATGACAGAATTCGTTATCAGAGTCAGTCTGATTTCTCCTGGAAGATAGAACGCCTTTCTTCTTAGTTGTAGGAAAAATATAGTGCATTTGTTTTAAATGATGTATTTCATCGATTATTTTTGTAGTTTACCGACAAATTGAATAAGTTTGAATCAGAATTAGAAAAATATATCATCTAAAATATAAAGCATTTGCCCCAACATTTACTTTAAAATTAACTACCATTGATTATGAAAAAGATGATATGCATCATGACGTTCATTGCAGTATCTATTGCAATGAACTCATGTTCTGCTGACAAAGACGACAGACAAAATGAAATTGAAACTGTTGTTACGCCAGAAACTGTGGTGACGACGTATAACTATAGCGATATAGAGTCAGAGACCTTGAGATTGATAAATGAACATCGTTTGAGCATTGGCTTAAATGCGTTAAAAATACAAAATCATATTTCTTATAAATGCCTGGAGCATAATAAGTATATGATTCAGAAAAACGAAATGAACCATGATAATTTCAGTTCGCGTTCTGAAAATATAATGAGATTGCTTGGTGCAAAAAAAGTGGGTGAAAATGTTGCCTTTAGGTACAAAACAGCCGCAGATGTTGTACAGGGATGGCTAAATAGTCCCGGGCATAAAGAAAATATCGAAGGAGATTATACTCATTTTGGTATAGCCGTAACAAGTGACGCTTCGGGCGATAAATATTTTACCAATATTTTCGCAAAAATATAAAAATTCATTGGACTGGTTTTTTAGTTAGTCGTTGTAACTCTTTTAGGGTTACAACGATTTTTTTTTAGAAAAAGCTGCCTATGCCGGGCAGCTTTTGAATTTAATAAAATACCAGACTTTACGGAAAAATCAGGATTTAAAGATTTACATATATAAAATTCCTAATAAATGTTAACAGAACTAAAAAATAGGGCGGTATTACAATTTCTTTTGTAAATTAGAACTTCAATAAAAAGTAACTTCATTTTTGATGTTTCGAAATCCTTTTACTTATGAAAAATTTAATTTTAATACGACATGCCAAATCAAGTTGGGAAGCACCTTTAAAGGATTTTGACAGGCCTTTAATGAAAAGAGGAATTTTAGATGCCCATGAAGTGTCGACCAATATTTCAAAATATCTTCCTAAAACCTATATAATCTGGAGCAGCACAGCAGCACGTGCCTCTGAGACAGCACTTATCTTTGCTCAAAACATTTCTTATCCCATAGAAAGCATCGTTTATAAAGACGATCTTTATACTTTTGACGATAAACAACTCGAAAAAGTTATCAAATCATGTGATAATAGTTTCGAAAGCGTTATTCTTTTTGGACATAACGAGGCTATTACAAATTTTGTTAATAAATTTGGTGATGTTTTTATTGAAAATGTACCTACTTCAGGATTTGTATCGCTTAAATTTGATACCGAAGCCTGGGAAGCAATTCAAAAAGGCAAAACCCAAAAAACCATTTTCCCCAAAGATTTAAAATAAATAAAGTGTACGAGCAGAAATATATCGATAGAGAAAAAAGTTGGTTAGCGTTTAATGCAAGAGTGCTTCAGGAAGCAGCAGACAACACGGTGCCACTTTTAGACAGGTTGCGTTTTGTTGGAATTTTTTCGAACAACTTAGACGAATTTTTTAGAGTTCGATATGCCGCAATTCGAAGATTGAGTCTTTCTGGAATTTCAGGTGAAAAATATTTAGGTGGAGTTTCTGCCCACCAGTTAATTAAGGATATTACCGAAATCGTAATTCAGCAGCAATCAGAAAGTTTGCGTATTTTAGGAAATATAGAATCTGAACTGGAATCCGAAAATATTTTTATTATAAACGAAGATCAGATTACAATAGATCAGGATAAATTTTTGAAAGACTTTTTTGTTCAAAGATTAAGTCCTGAATTAGTGACTATTATCTTGAATGATCTGGCAGAATTTCCTATTCTGAAAGATACTTTAGGATATTTGGCCATTCGTTTGGAAATGAATGAAAATGATGAGGTTCGATACGCTGTTATCGAAATTCCTAAAACCATAAACAGATTTGTCGTTTTGCCATCTCATGACGACAAACAATATGTTATCTTGATAGATGATGTCATTCGCCATAACCTGAAAAACATCTTCAATATTTTCGATTATAAAAGCGTTTCGGCACACATGATCAAAATTACGCGTGATGCGCAATTGGATATTGATAGCGATTTGAGCAAAAGTATGCTTGAAAAAATTGCTACATCCGTAAAAGACAGAAGAATAGGAGAACCTGTTCGTTTTATTTATGATAGTTTAATCGAAGAAGATACCTTGCGTTTCTTCCTTGATAAAATGAAAATTGTAGAAACAGATAGTATTATTCCCGGTGGAAGATATCATAATCGCCGTGATTATATGAGTTTTCCAAACTTAGGAAGATACGATTTGCTGTATAAAACAAATGATCCGCTGCCAATTCCGGGATTGAGTTTAGGTGGCAGTATTTTGGAGAAAATCAGCAAAAAAGATTATTTATTGCATGCTCCTTATCAGTCGTTTTCATATTTAACCAAGTTTTTGCGAGAAGCAGCATTAGATCCAAAAGTGACAAGTATTAAAATTACTTTGTATCGTTTGGCAAAGAATTCGCAAATTATCAGTTCGTTGATCAATGCAGCTAAAAACGGTAAAAAAGTAACTGTTCAAATCGAGCTTCAGGCGCGTTTTGATGAAGCTTCTAATATTTCGTATGCAGAACAAATGCAGACGGAAGGAATAGAATTAATATTTGGAATCAAAGGTTTAAAAGTGCACAGTAAAATATGTGTTATCGAAAGAACCGAAGAAGGAAAAAGCCGTCGTTACGGATTTATTTCGACAGGAAATTTCAACGAATCGACAGCTAAAATTTATACGGATGTAACGCTTTTTACTTGTCATTCGGGAATATTAAAAGACATTTCTAAAATCTTCGAATTCTTTGATATCAATTACAGAGTACACAGATACAAGCATTTAATAGTTTCTCCGCATTATACGAGAACCAAATTTATAAAATTGATCGATCGTGAAATTCTGCACGCTTTGGCCGGTAGAAAAACACATATAAAACTAAAAATGAATAGTTTATCTGATTTTAAAATGATCGATAAATTATACGAAGCAAGTAATGCGGGTGTAAAAATTCAGCTTCAGGTAAGAGGAATTTGTTCGTTGATTCCGGGAATTCCAGGAATGAGCGAAAATATAGAAGCGATCAGTATTGTCGACAATTATCTGGAACATTCCAGGGTTTATATTTTTGGAAACGCCGGATTGACAGAGGTTTATATCTCATCTGCCGATTTTATGACCCGAAATCTTGACGGAAGAGTAGAAGTGACCTGCCCAATTTACGACCTCGAAATCAAAAAAGAATTAATTGATAATTTTGATATTGCATGGAAAGGGAATGTTAAAGTGAGATACCATTCCTATAAATTAGATAATAAATATAAGCCAAGAAATCATCATGCCCCTTTTAGAGCTCAACTTGAAACCTATAAATATTATCAGAATAAAATTTCGGTATTAGAAGAGGCTGCACAGAAAATAAATTAATAAAACCAAAAATAAAATCATAAGTGAGCATGATTAAAATTAAAAAATATGCAGCAATAGATATCGGATCAAATGCCATGAGGCTTCTGATATCGAATGTTGTAGAACAAGAAGGCAAAGAACCTCAATTTAATAAAAGTTCCCTTGTTCGTGTGCCAATTCGTTTGGGGCAAGATGCCTTTACAGTTGGTGAAATCTCAGAAGAAAATATAGATCGAATGGTGGATGCCATGAAAGCATTCAATCTTTTGATGAAAGTACATAAAGTAGAACGTTATATGGCGTTTGCCACTTCGGCAATGCGTGAAGCTTATAATGCCAAAGAAGTGGTGGCTTTGATTAAGAAAAAAGCCGACATAAAAATCGAAATTATTGATGGTAAAAAAGAAGCGGCCATAATTGCTTCTACAGATTTGCATCATTTGCTGAAAACAGATGAAACTTATTTGTTTGTGGATGTTGGCGGTGGAAGTACCGAATTTACCCTTTTCTCTGATGGAAAAATGATTACTTCCAGATCGTTTAAAGCAGGAACAGTTCGTTTGTTAAATAATATGGTTCATGATGTTGTTTGGGATGAAATCGAAAAATGGATCAAAACCAACACGGAAGATTATGATGAAGTAACCTTAATTGGTTCTGGTGGAAACATCAATAAATTGTTTAAAATGTCTGGAAAACAGCAGGAAAAACCGCTATCGTACATTTATATCAATTCACAATATGCCTTTTTAAATTCACTGACTTACGAACAAAGAATCGCCGAATTAGGTTTAAACTCTGACCGTGCCGACGTTATTATTCACGCAACGCGTATTTATTTAAACGCAATGAAATGGAGTGGAGCACGCCAGATTTACGTTCCAAAAATCGGACTTTCTGACGGAATCGTAAAAGCAATGTATTACGGAAAAATATAATTTTTAAATAATTTTTTTGCCACGAATTTCACTAATTTTCACGAATTTTTTTTTATAAATAGGAATAAAAAATTAGTGTAAATTTGTGAAATTCGTGGCAAAGTTTTTTAATACAATACATTTAAAATGAACAAAACAAGACTTGAAGCTTTTAGTGATGGTGTTTTAGCGATTATCATCACCATTATGATTTTAGAAATCAAAGTGCCTCACGGAGTTGAGTTTGCTGATCTAAAACCACTTATTCCAAAGTTTCTAAGTTACATTTTGAGTTTTATTTATGTTGGAATTTACTGGAATAACCACCATTATCTACTTCACAGTTTATCAAAAGTAAACGGAAAAATACTTTGGGCAAATCTTCATTTATTGTTCTGGCTTTCGCTAATTCCCGTCGCCACAGGATGGATGGGAGAACATAATTTTGAAAAAGCAGCTATGGCTTTTTACGGAATCATATTATTGCTTTCTGCGATTGCGTATGTAATTCTTCAAAAATATGTTGTAGATGTCGAAGGAAAAAATTCTGCATTAGCAAAAGCGTTGGGAAAAGATTTAAAAGGAAAAGCTTCTGCAGTTTTATATACCGTTGGAATTGTAGTGTCGTTTTACAACGAATGGGTTTCCGGTGCAGCTTATTTTATCGTTGCCATGTCCTGGTTAATTCCGGACAAAAGAATCGAAAAAGTTTTTACTAAATAGACTGTTTATCAGTTTTCGCCAAGAATTTTTATTCTCAAAGATTAGCAAAAATAATTCGTGAATTAGTGGCGAAAAAAATATTAAGTATGTAAATCCAAACCGAAGGTAGAACGTAATAATTCGATATTTGGATTGATTTCCAGTAAACGATTGTATCGATCCTGATCGCTAAAACTTCTTTTGGTTTGTATTGTTTCATTTACAACAATTTCAATTGTAATATCGTGATTGTGCAAATGTCCTTTTAAATGTCCTAAAAGCCCGTTAAGCTGACTTTCAAAATCTAATTTAGAACCTTCATTTGGTAATTCAAGCGTGATAACAGTTCCGTTTAAAGTTGGATCGTTAATCAATAATAACGACTCCATGATTTTAAAGCCTTTTTCGCCTAATCGCTGTGCATATTTGTTCCAATGCAATAACATTTCGGTTTCTGTAAATTCTTCTGTAGGCAAAACCGAAGATGGTTTTACATACGATTTACTGCTTTCTTCCATTGCCTTTTTGGCACGAATGCTCGCCAGAGAAAAAGCAGAAACTTTTGTTTCATTACCAATTGTTGCTCTTGGAGTTTCGGGAGTTTGGATAACTGGAGTTTCGACTTTTGGCGGTGAAACTGTTTCTTGTTTTTGAGAAATTTCAACTTCGGTTGAAGTTGTCGGATTTTCGGTTTTAGATGTTGAATTTGCTACTTCAGTCTGACTTTCAACCTTTGGCTTTAAGTCTTTGACTTCAACTATAGAATACCCTCCGTTTTTAAAATAAGTAGGCGGAATTATGAATTGCTCAACTTTTTTTTTTCTCCATCAAAGTTGATAGAGGCTAATTGCATCAAACATAATTCGACTAAAAGTCGCTGATTCTGACTCAGTTTGTATTTTAAATCGCAGTCATTTGCAATGTCAATTCCTTTTAATAAAAAGTCTTGTGAACATTTTTGGGCTTGTACACCATACATTTGCTGCGCTTGTTCACCAACCTCAAGTAAACTTAAAGTTGCAGGAGTTTTGCTTACCAATAAATCTCTGAAATGTGAAGCTAAACCGGCAATAAAATGATGTCCGTCGAAACCTTTGGAAAGAATTTCGTTGTAGGCAATTAATAAGTCAGGAATTTTATTTTCTAAAAGTAAATCAGTAATGCTAATATACGTTTCGTAATCTAAAACGTTTAGGTTTTCGGTTACAGCCTGACGCGTTAAGTTGGTTCCGCAATACGAAACAACACGGTCAAAAATAGATAAAGCGTCACGCATTGCACCATCAGCTTTTTGAGCAATAATGTGCAAAGCATCGTCTTCAAAATTAATTCCCTGACTTTGAGCAACGTCAGCTAAATGTTCTTTAGCATCTTTTACCGTGATTCTCTTAAAATCAAATATCTGACAACGAGATAAAATCGTTGGAATAATTTTGTGTTTTTCTGTTGTTGCTAAAATGAAAATAGCATGTTTTGGCGGTTCTTCCAATGTCTTCAAAAAAGCATTAAAAGCTGCCGAAGACAACATATGAACCTCGTCAATAATATAGACTTTATATTGACCCGTTTGTGGCGGGATTCGAACCTGATCAATCAGACTTCGAATATCATCAACAGAGTTATTTGAAGCGGCATCTAACTCAAAAACGTTAAAGGCAAAATCTTCATTTGGATCGTCGTATCCGGGCTGATTTATTTTTCGTGCCAAAATACGCGCGCAGGTAGTTTTTCCAACTCCACGCGGTCCGGTGAATAAAAGGGCAGAAGCAAGGTGATTGCTTTCTATGGCATTCAGCAAAGTGTTGGTAATGGCTTTTTGCCCCACAACATCCTTAAAGGTTTGCGGGCGATATTTACGAGCCGATACTACAAATTGTTCCATATTCTATTTTATTCGATAGCAAATATAGTCTGAAAATTACCAAATCACAAATCTGAAAATCATAAATCTTTCAGGGATTTTTGAGTGTTTTGAATATGAGAAACTAACAGATAATTTTAACAGTAAACCTGACGGAATTGAACGCTGATGATGCGGATTCGCTAAAGCGAAAACGCAGATTTAGACGGATTTTTTCTTTGTAAACTTGTCTTCCTGAGCGGAGTCGAAAGACCGCAAACATAATCGACAATCAAGTCTTTGCGAGGAACGAAGCAATCTCACTAGCCATATAAACTTTTGGAAATTGAACGCTGATAAAACGGATTCTCTAAAGCGAAAACGAGGATTAGACGGATTTTTTAAAATTGGAACAGTAATAAATTAAGATAATTTAAGCATTTTTTCCTGTAAAAATTGGTATTTTTAAGGATAGCTAATTTTGGATTTATCCTAAAAACTTATTTTATGAGAAAGTTAAAATTACAAATGAATATGACTCTTGATGGATTTGTTGGAGATCTTAAAGGGCAATTGAATTGGATGCTGCCAGAAGTCGATGAAAACCAAATACACTATTTGCACAAACTTACAAATAGTATCGACACCATAATTTTAGGACGCGTAATGGCAACAGAAGGAATTCCGTATTGGGAAAGTGTGGCTAAAAGTAAAAGCAAAAATGAGGAAGTGGCTTATGCTAATTTATTCGTAAAAACTCCAAAAATAATTTTTAGTAAAACCTTAAAAAACTTTGAAGGCGAAAACACGTCAATTGAAAAAGGCAATTTAAAAAAAGCGATAGCAGAATTAAAATCAGAATCTGGAAATGACATAATGGTATACGGCGGTGCAAGATTTGTTTCGTCTTTAATTGAACAAAATTTAATAGATGAATTGCACTTGTTTATTCATCCTGTGGCAATTGGAAATGGTCTGACAATTTTCAATAAAAAATCTAAGTTTGAATTAGTAAAATCGGAAACTTATAATAACGGGATTGTTTTGCATTTGTATAAGGCTTTTGAAAAGTGATTTTATTGTTTTTTTCTTTTTAACAGAATGGAAAAAAGGCAATTCTATATCTTTCTGAACAACAGCGTTATTGGAGCCGGCAGCTAGATGTCTGAGCGACGTTAAAGGATTTTCATTATTAACGACAATCAAAGTCCTTGCGAGGAACGAGCAATCATATAAAGTTTATAAAATTTACGGCGTTACCAATAGTTTTTTAAAGACTGGATTATTTTAATTTATATTTTTGTTTTAATTCAATGTGTTTATTATCAATGTTTAAAGAATAATTTCAATAACGAATTCTTTATTAAATGTCCAACCAAACTAAACAACTATCTATGAAACTATTTTTATTGACCATATTATTAATTACAACATCTATTGTTAAATCTCAAACCACAACACAAACAAGTCCTGTTTACCAATTGCGTATTTATGAAATTTTTGAAAATAAAAAGAAAGAATTTCATGAGCGATTTCGGGATCATGCAATGCGAATAATGAAGAAATACAACTTCAATATCAAGTCTATTTATGAATCAAAATCAGATAAGAAAACAGAGTTTGTTTATTTTTTAGAATGGCCAAATGAAGCCACAATGAAAAAAGCCTGGCAAGATTTTAAAACCGATAAAGAGTGGATCGAAATTAAGAAACAATACACGGCAAAATATGGCGATGTAGTTGGAAATGTCGAAGATCGAATTTTGACAAAGGTTGATTATTCTCCGAATTAAGGTTAAAAAAGAATCGCCCAATTTCGATAGTTATCGGGGCAAAGGCTTAAAAGATTAAAAAAATCTGCATGATCTGCTAAATCTGCGTGAAACAAAAAAATGCGAATTTACAAGAGATTTATTGTGGCAACAAAACAATTTCAAAATGAAAAAAGTAATTCCAATCATAACAGTAAACGAAACCGAAGGACAAAAACTAAAAATTGCCGGAGGAAATTACCGAATCATAATCTCAGGTAAACAAACTGATTGGAAATATGCTGTGATCGAAATGTCAGTTCCGCCGGGTGCGGGGCCAAATCCGCATGCACATCCTGATTTTACGGAAACATTTTTTGTATTGGAAGGCGAGGTTTCTTTTAAATCAGAATTAGGCAGTTATATTGCTAAACAGAATTCGTTTGTTAATATTCCGAAAGGCGGAATTGTTCACGGTTTTAAAAATCTAAGTGATAAACCTGCAAAACTTTTATGTACGGTAACTCCGGCCGGATTAGATGATTTGTTTGTGGAAATGACGGATTATATGGAAACAAAAACGGATAATGAAATCGAAACTAAAGAAAAAATAAACTCGATTTTTGAAAAATACGGACAAAAAATGTTTCCTGAAAATTATTTAGATTAATATATAAGTTTTTAACTACAAATAAGTCAATGTATTAGCTTTAAAAGGCACCAAAAAGCTGGGAAAAATATAAAAATTGTAGGATTATTATGTAATATCTAATGTTTTAATTCGTTTAACTTTATTAGTAAATAATTAAAAATATCTATTATGAAGATTAAATCAATTTTATTAGGAATGGGTCTTGCTGTTTCATTAGTAGCTTGTGGACCTAAAGATGCAGACATTCAAAAAGAAATCAGTGCTAAATTAAGTAATACGCCAGAAGTACAGGTAACTGTGGAGAAAGGTGTTGCGACAATTACAGGAATTTGCAAAGACGATGCATTGAAGCAAAGTGTTGAAAGTTCTATAAAAGAAGTTAAAGGAGTAAAATCTGTAGTGAATAACTGCCAGATTGTAGCGCCTGAAGAAACTGCGGCAGCGGCTGTTATCATTACTCCGGATACTGAATTGGATAAATCTTTAAGTGAAGTAATAAAATCTTACGATGGTGTGAGTGCTACTGTAGTAGGTGGTGTTGTAACGCTTACCGGAGAAATTAAAAGAAGTCAATTGCCAAACCTTATAAAAAGCGTTCAGGAATTGAAACCTAAAAAAGTCGATAACAAGTTAACTATTAAATAAGAAATTATGAGTTTACAAGATAAATACAAAGAGTTAACTGATTTGGCGTCTAATTTAGGGATTTCAAATTTACAAGTTAGAGAGCAGGATAATGTATTGTACATCGACGGTACAGCAAAATCTGCAGATGATAAAGAAAAACTTTGGAATGCTTACGGAAAAATTGATCCTGATTTTAGAGCGGGAGATGTAGTTATGAATATTGAGGTTGCCGAAGGAACAACAACCGATTATACAGTTGTAAGCGGAGATTCATTATCAAAAATAGGAAAAGCACATGGCGTTTCATGGCAAACTATTTATGAAGCCAATAAAGATATTATTAAAAACCCAGACGTTATTCAACCGGGTTGGAAGTTAAAAATACCAACGGCATAATTTGATTTTTACGTTGTTTTTAAAAGTCTGTCATTTTAATGATGGACTTTTTTTATGGGAAATTTATTCAATATATAACTTATGCAAAATTAAAATTATGGAAGAAGAAGAAAACCGTTTGATTATTTTAAAAGATGCAATTCAGAAAGGAATTGAGAGTGGAAGTGCTGAAAATTTTGATCCTGTCAAATATCTTGAAAGTTTAAAAGTAAAGAAAAGATCAGAGGCTAAATAGTATCAAAGTTTTTGTCCTTGCGAGGAACAAAGTAATTCGTTTGCTAATTAATTGTTAGTGTGGTTGCTTCGTTCCTCGCAATGACTTAGATTGTGGTTAATTGTTTTTAAAACATAATTTTTCTTATAAAACCTAAATCCCTAGCCCTGATGGGAGCGGCATCCTTTTTCTGGCTTCTTTAGCCGGGAAAAGATACAGCGGACAGCAGGAAACAGCTCCTGAAAAACTACCTTCCTCTAATACTTAAATCGAATAAAAATTTTGCGGTTTCCTGATCGGAGTCGGCGGAGAAACCTGCAACGTAAACGCCTTTTTTGCCTGATGTTGATTTAATTCCGTATACAACTGCCTCATCGCCCGGGTCCGAATCCCCTTCGTATCGATACACATGAACAATTTCAAATTTTTCAGGATTTTTTTTAATCACGTCTGCGTTCAGATTAAAATCACATGTAAATCCTTTTTCATTCAATTGATCTAAAGCCTTAGAGACAGTTGCGTAATGATACATTTTCGCCATAATAAATGAATTTAAAAATTAAGGATTTTAAAGGTAACTAATTTAAAATTAAAATGTTATGAAAATTTTATAAAAATCCGAAATTTAAACTTTCGTTTCTTCGTTTATAAATCGCTACTTTTGCCGCGCAGACCGCCTTATCGTCGTTCCGTTTATCGGGAGGGAGGAAAGTCCGGACACCACAGAGAAGCATAGCGGGTAACACCCGTCGGCGTTAGAAATAGCGCAAGGACAAGTGCAACAGAAAGTATGTACAGGTAATGCTGTAGTGAAACCAGGTAAACTCTATGCGGTGAAATACCAAGTATATCAGCATTTAAGGGCTTCTCGTCCGTTGTTGAAGGGTAGGTAGCTTGAGTTCCGAAGTAATTCGGAATCTAGATAAATGATAAGGCTCTGATTTATCAGTGACAGAATCCGGCTTACAGGTCTGCATTTTTTATATATTTGTGAAGCTCTAATCTAACTTCATGAATATAACTTCACCAAAACCTGCCTCTGCCAAAAAAAGTACTTTTAAAGCAGTAATCACTAATCTTACTTTTTGGGTTTTAATCGCAATTATTGCGGGTGTTTTGCTCGGACATTTTTCGCCTGAAAATGGGGTGAAGATGGAAATCATCGGGAAAACATTTGTCGATATTATCAAATTATTTATTGGACCCATTATTTTCCTGACAATTGTTTTGGGAATTTCCGGAATGGGAAATCTTAAAAAAGTAGGTCGAATTGGTGTCAAAGCTTTAGCTTATTTTGAAGTAGTTTCTACCGTTGCTTTGGCAATTGGCGTGGGAGTTGCGTATTTTTTTCAACCCGGAAAAATTGACAAATCAGGATTGACTTTGCAAGATCCGAGTAAATATACTACTCATGCGACTGAGCATTTCTCGTGGCTGCAATTTTTTCTTTCGAATTTTACGCTTCAGGTTTTACTGGCGGCGATTGTTTGTGGAATTGCTTTGAATTTTTATCAAAAAAGAGAACAGACCATTTTGGTGCTGGAACGCTTTTCAAAAGTCGTTTTTACAGGATTAAAATATGTCATGTATCTGGCGCCACTTGGTGCTTTTGGCGGAATGGCGTACACAATTGGTAAATTTGGTTTAGCAACTTTGATTCCGCTTGGTAAATTGATGTTGTGCGTTTATCTGACAATGGCGTTGTTTGTATTTCTGGTTTTAGGAAGCATTCTGAGATACTATAAAATAAGTATTCTTTCAATTTTAAAATACATCAAAGAAGAACTTTTACTTGTTCTGGGAACTTCGTCTTCAGAAGCTGCTTTGCCAAGTATCATGGTAAAACTGGAGCAAATGGGTTGTAGTAAATCGGTTGTTGGTTTGGTGATTCCCACAGGATATTCGTTTAATCTCGACGGTACTTCGATTTATTTATCGATGTCGGTTATATTTCTCGCGCAATTGTATGATGTGCATTTGAGTTTTTTCGAAATCCTGAGCGTTATCGGAATTTTGATGATTACGTCAAAGGGAGCAGCGGGCGTTACAGGAAGCGGATTTATTGTTCTGGCGTCGACTTTGACGGCTTTGCATAAAATTCCCATCGAAGGTTTGGCTTTTTTATTGGGAGTTGATAAATTTATGAGCGAAGCAAGAGCGATTACAAATTTGATTGGAAATACGGTGGCAACGATTATAATTTCGAAAACAGAACATGATTTTACGGAGTTGAATTTGGAGCGTGTTTTGGAGGAATAACTGGTTTGCAGATAATGGAACGCGGATGAGACGGATTCGCTAAAGCGAAAACGCGGATTAAACGGATTTTATGTGATATTTATGTCTGCTTTGTCATCCTGAGCGGAGTCGAAGGAACGCAAGAAACTCCGCATAGAAAATCGCCAATCTTTGGCGAGCTACTTGTGTTCCTTCGACTCCGCTCAGGATGACAAGCGGTTCAGACACTGTTTTATATTTAATGGAATTTGGACCTTAGCGATAGCGAACGGGCGAAGCAATTTTTTAATTAGAATTTATGAAAACAAGAATTGGAATTTTAGGACTTGGCGGTGTTGGCGGATATTTTGGCGGACTTTTGGCAAAAGCCTATTCTAAGTCTGCAGAAGTGGAAATTATATTTATCGCTCGCGGTGAAACCCAGAAAGCAATTGCCGAAAACGGTTTAAAAATCATTACAGACAGCACTGAAACGGTTGTTCGCCCAAAAATAATTTCGAATAATCCAGATGAAATTGGTGTTTTGGATTATTTAATTTGCGCCACAAAAACCTATGATATAAAGGAAAGTCTGACTTCAATAAAACAATGTATTATTCCGGAAACCGTAATTCTTCCTTTGTATAATGGTGTCGATGCGCCAGAGCGTATTCAGAAAATATTTCCTAAAAATGATGTTTTGCAAGGCTGCGTTTATATCATTTCGATGATATTTTCACCGGGAACAATCAGGAAAATCGGCTTTTATGAAAAGTTGTTTTTTGGTTCAAAAACGGCTTCAGTTTCAAGATTGAATGAATTACAAAGCATTTTTGAGAAAGCTAAAATAGAAAGTTACCTGGTAGAAAATATTGAAGAAACTGTTTGGGAAAAATTCATCTTTATTTCTGCATTGGCTTCTGCAACTTCTTATCTGAATCAGAATATTGGTGAAATTTTAAGTAAAAAGAAATCTAAAGCAATCTATGTAGAATTATTGCAGGAAATTGAAGCTGTTGCAAAAGCAAAAGGTTTACAATTACCCGAAGATATTGTAAACCAAACTATTGTTAAACTCGAAAAATCGCCTAAAGAAGCGACTTCATCGATGCATAGAGATTTAAATTCCGGCAATAAGACAGAAGTTATTTCGCTAACGCAATTTGTTGTAAATGAAGGTATAAAGTACGGCGTAAAAACACCACTTTATGAAAAAATAGCTAATGCTTTGGTCTAAAGTCTATGATTCGTCTTTTGTTGTACGAACTAAACTGATGCCGGACATGAAAAAAACGATTCCCAATATACCGTAAATAATTAGCGATTTAATATCTCTTGTTTGACCGGAAGTGCCGGAAAATATAACTGCAGTATAGATAAGACCTGCTATTCCCAATATGGTAAGCACTGCTCCGAAAAATCTTTTAAGGTTCATGATTTATGTTTTTTAAGGTTTAGTTCAAATGTACTTTATAAACACTTTTAAACTCTTATACAATTGTTAATGAAACTTATATGATTTGCAGTAAAAAAATGCTTAGGATTTCTGTATTTTAAATTCCAAACCAATATTACGAACACTTTCAATGCTGATATTTGGATCGGAATTAAAATATTTTCTGAGCCTGCTGATAAAAACATCCATACTTCGGCCTGAGAAATAATCGTCTTTTTTCCAGACAGACATTAAAATTTGATCTCTTTTTAATAACTGGTTATGGTTCAGATATAAATACTCAATAAGTGAAGCTTCCATTTCTGTAAGCTGCTGAATATGATTTTTATTATTTAGTGTTAACCTTTCATTATCAAAGATATAAGAACCAATTTCAATTATATTATTTCCTTCCAGACTTCTCTTTTGTTCAATTCTCTTTAGGATATTCTGCAAACGGAGAATGAGTTCGTCGACTTCAAAAGGTTTTACGATATAGTCGTCTGCACCTAGTTTTAATCCAATGATTTTGTCTTCTTTTAATTTTCTTGCCGTTAGAAAAATAAATGGAGTCTCAGGATTGATTGTAATTATTTTTTCGGCCAGTGAAAATCCGTCCAATTTTGGCATCATGACGTCAAAAACGCAAATATCAAAAGTCTGGCTTTTAAAATAATCTAAAGCTATTTCTCCATTTTCTGCCCAGGTTACTTCAAATTGATGCAATTCTAAATATTGTTTTAAAATCGCAGCAAAATCAAGATCGTCTTCAGCTAAAAGTAATTTTTTCAAAATAAGGTAATTAAACTTTTAATAAAATAGTAAACTGAGTTCCTTTTCCCAGATCACTCACAACATTAACAGAGCCCTGATGTGCTTTTATAATTTGATCAACATAATACAATCCTAAACCTAAGCCTTTTGTATTATGAAGATTTCCTTGTTCTACGCGATAAAATTTCTCAAAAAGCAGTGATTGTTTTTTCTTTTCAATTCCAATTCCGTCATCTTCAATACTTATCGAAAATTGATTTTGAATTATTCTCGTTTTTATCGTAATCGTATTGGAACCATATTTTACAGCATTTTCCAAAACATTTAAAAAAGCGGTTGTCAGATGAAATCTGTCTAAAACCAAAATTGTTTTCTGCGTTTGAAAATCAGTTTGAAGATTGATATTTGGAAAAGTAATTTTAAAATCATTTATAATGGAAAGCAGAAAATCTTCAGTTTCTATTTTCTCTTTTTGCAATTCAATTTCGTTTTCTGCTAATGAATTCGCCATAACCTGATCGATTAAGTTTTGTAAACGATTGTTTTGGCGCGAGATGGTATTGACAATTGCAGTAAAATTTTCATCGTTTTCACGAATGTTTTTTTGCTCCAAAATTTTGGTTGAAATGCCCAAAGTTGCCAAAGGCGTTTTGAGTTCGTGCGTAATATTATTGATAAAATCAGTTTTGACATCGCTAACTTTTTTCTGTTTGATCAAAGCTCTTAAGGCAATTACAAAAAGCGTAATGAGCGTTAAAATCGAAAATAAAGAAAGAATCAAAACAAAAGTCATTCGCTTTAAAACAATCATTTCCCAATCGATTACAGAAACATACATCGAATCTTCAGTCAGTAATTTATAATCCTGATTTTCAAAAGTTCCGTTTGTCGTTCCAACATAACTCCGAACCAGAAAAGCATGATTTAAAGAAGACAGATTTCCGTATAATTTATTTTGGATAAAAGGCTTTTCAGAGAAAATAGTATCTGCTTTTTTTGTGTTTTGGTACAGAATAAATTTATTTAATACGATAGCAAAATCTATTTTCAGATTCGGTAAATCCCTTTCAAATTTCCGTTGAATTTTTAATGTCAAGGCATCCCGAAATTCATTTGCAAGAACACTATTTTTTAGGTCAATTTTAGTCTTTTTTCCCTGAATATAATTTTCTGATAATTGTTTGTAAAGTGCTTCTTTTTTTGAAACAATAACCGAATCGATATCGCTGTAGTTATTGGAGATCTGAGCGATTTCGTTTTTGATTTCCGTATGAAACTGCGCCACTTTATAATCGTAAGTCGTTTTTACCAAATAGCATTGCACCGTCGATAAAACGATCAAGGCGATGACAGAAAAAGCGATTAATAAATTGATTCTTTGTTTCATGGTTGTATTGTTAGCACACGGATGACGCGGGTTAAACTGGTTTTCACAGATTTTTTTATTTTTCACGCAGATTTAAAAGTGATTTAAGCAGATTAAAATTAATCTCATTAATCTGCCAAATCTGCAGAATCTGCGTGAAATTAATGACGCTGATTAGTAAAATCCTCAGGCAAATTTTCAAGTCAAAAATAATGCTTTTATGGTTTCAAAAGCACGTTAACTCCGCATTAACCTTCAATTAACCTACAGAACTCTTTTTTAGAATCACTTTTGCAATGTTTTAATCTAAAAATCAATCTAAAGATGAACCTTTATTTGCCTTTAAAACTTTTTCTAATTTTATTATTGTTTTGTTTTTCTTTCGTCGCAAATGCGCAAAACGAAACGCCAAAAGACAGCATTTCGAATAAATTAAATGAAGTTATAATTACTCAGAATAAAAAAACATTTTCTAATCAAAACGGAAATATAAAAGTGGATGTTGCCAATTCTGTTTATAATTCGATTCCAAATTCAGTTGATTTACTGTCAAAATTACCAACGGTTCAGGTGAGTTCAGACCAGGAAAGTATTACGGTTATTGGAAAAGGAAATCCGCTGATTTACATCGATAATCAAAAAGCAGGCATAAATGACTTGAATGCTTTGGCTGTCGCCGATATTAAAACGATCGAAATTATTCAGAATCCATCTTCGAAATATGAAGCCGAAGGACGCGCTGTCATTTTAATTACCAGAAAGTTTAGCAAGAAAGATAGTTTTAAAACCGAGATTTCTGAAGTCGCATCGTTCAAGAAAAATTTCAATAATTATCTGGGATTTAATTCCAGTTTCAAAAAAAACAAACTGGAACTAAAAGCTAATTTTAATTATAATCGATTAAATCCGTGGGAAGGTCATAGTATTGATTATCAAATTCCAAGTGCTGAAATTGCTTCTAAATATGATGTAACGGCTGATACAAAAAGAAAGCAATATGTTTTTGGTGCAGGTTTATTTTATAAAATAAACGAGGATGATTATTTTTCGTTCAGCATAAACAGTAAGCTGCAATCTGATACTTTTCCAATTAATACCGTAACTGATAATAAGAATAAAGAGGTAGAAAATAATGTCGTAACTTTTACGGATAATGAAAGCAAAAAGAATTTTGTAAACTCCTTTTTAAATTATCAGAAAAAAATAAAATCAATTGATACGCAGGTTTTTACAGGTTTGCAATATTCTAATTTTGATCAGCGATTGTTTACGGAAGTAAATAATAATTTTAATAATACAGCATTTGAATTGTCACAAATCAGAGATCAGAAATTTCAAATTAATTATTTTTCGGGAAGAATTGATATAGAGAAAAAGTTTAAAAATGAAATGAAATTTGAAATAGGAGGATTGTATTCATCCGCAGAATCCAAATCAGATGTGACTGTTTTTGATACAGAAACGAATGAAAATGAATTGAGTTATTATGATTTTAGAGAGGAAAATTTATCCGGTTATACGCAAGTATCTGGAAAAATTAAAAAAGCTGATTTTTCGCTTGGTTTCAGAATCGAAAATTCAAATGTAATTGGAAAATTCAGAACGGATGAATTGCCATTATTGAATAGAAATTACACCAATTTTTTTCCTAAAGCGGAATTTACATTTCCAATAGACAGCGTTAAAAGTATTTCTGTTAACTATGCCAGAAGTATTTCCAGACCCAATTATTCGTCACTAAGCCAGGGAGCGACTTATATAAATCCTTATTTTTTGTATTCGCGAAATATTAATTTGGGACCAACAATTGTCAATGAAATTTCGACCACTTTTCAATATCATGATAAATCGGTTAAGTTAAGTTTTAGTGAAGCTAAAGATCCGGTTTACCAAAGTTTTTCTTTTGATAATCAGAATAATATTATGACACTTAAGGATGTAAATTATGAAAAAAGTTCAGGATTTACTGTTGATTTTACGCTGCCGTTTACCTATAAATTTTGGACAGCAGCTAATTCCCTCATTTTTATTTTAGAAAAGATTGAAGATCATTCGGCAGCATTTCTGGATTCAAAACCGTATTTATATTATACTTCAAATAATGAATTTAAACTTCCAAAAGGATACACTTTTATGTTGAATTTTTGGGGATTAACAAAACAATATACAGGTGTTTTTGAAACAAGTCCGAGATTTATAATGGATTTGGCGATTTCAAAAACGTTCTTCAAAAATTGGAATTGCACATTAAGCGCTAATAATATTTTTAAAAATAATATTCAAAGTGAAAAATTCACTATCAACGGTATCAACTCAAAATCAAGATATGTTGTTGATAATCATCTGATTTCAATAGCAATAAAGTATTCTTTTGGAAAAGTAAAAGATGCTGAATTTAGAGAGAAAAACAACGACGAAAATCAAAGCAGAGTTAATTAATTTAAATTTCTAGTCGATCTTGTGTAGTCCCTACGGGACAAAAAAACGGTAAAAATAAATTGATTTCTACCAATATGTAATCTCTCCGAGATATTTTTCATTACTACGTTAGCAGTTAAATATTGGTAGATTAACGAATGGCACACCGTGGAAATATCCCGTAGGGATTATACTTCTTCGCTTTATATAAAAAGCAAAGTTCGCAAAGCTTAATGAATATAACTTTGCGAACCTTACGTAAACTTTGCGAATCTTAGCGGTAAAAAAACACTTAGTTAATAAAACGAAATTACCCTTCGTCGTCTTCAACAATTTTTAAAGGTGAATCATCCGAAAGTTCTTCATCATCGTCTGTAGAATTTAATTCGAAGAAACTAAAAAACGAACCGCCGTAACTTTTCTGAAAAGAGAAATTACTCAAATGCTCCATTTTAGTATATTTTGAATGTTCGATAATCATCATTCCTTCGTCGTTAAGCAAATCTCTTTCGAAAACCGTTAAAACAATTTTTTCAAACGCAGCCTGATCCAATCCGTATGGAGGATCGGCAAAAATAATATCGTAAGATGTTTTAGCATTGTCGAGAAATTTATAAACATCGCTTTTTGTTGCAGCAATATCAAAATCATATTCTGATGAAACCTGTTTGATGAATTTTACGCATCCAAAATCGCCATCAACAGACGTAATTGGTGCGCTTCCGCGTGAAGCGAATTCAAAACTAATATTACCGGTTCCCGCAAATAAGTCTAACACCTTTAAGCCGTCAAAACTAAAATGATTATTTAAAACATTAAACAATGCCTCTTTACTCATATCAGTCGTAGGTCTTACAGGAAGGTTTTTTGGCGGAAAAATGCGGCGTCCTTTGTATTTTCCTGAAATGATTCTCATGATTGAAATAAGATATAATGTTTTTGATTCTGAGCTGTTGAAAAGTTATTTTTTTCCTGTAAAGTGCTTACATCCAAGAAAGAAACATTGCGTATGTATTTGTATGCGATGGCGTAATACGGATCGTTTTTTTCGATAGTACCCAACAATTCAAGTGGAAAAGTTTCCGGGTTTAAACTCAACTGTTCGGCTGTAAAAAGCAAATAATAGATAAAATCTGTTGGAGTTTGATATTCGAATGAATTGAATAACAATAATTTTTGATTTTGAACCACGATAATTTCAAAATGACCAACATTAAAATTGACAATCATTTTTTTATCGTCATTGTTTTTTGAACCTTCTAAGATTTTCTCAATCAAAATACTATTCGCATGTTTGTAATCAAACGAACCAACCTGATCGATCAGGAAATTGTTGATGTTCACATACGGAATATAAACAGAATTCATTTCGTAGTTTGAAATCTGATCGTAAGTAAAAAAATCAGTTTCAAAAACCTTCGTTGTATATTGTAAATAACTTCCCAGATAATGTTCGTCAAAAAGTGCCATTGGTACAAAAGTCGAAAGATTATTATTGTGAATAACCATGATTTCGTCGTAAGTATCCTTTAATTCAAAATATTTTTTAAAATTATCATGATATAATTCTTCTATTTTGGCCGTTTTTTGAGAAGGATCAAATTGAACTTCATTAAAAGAAGTAATCGTATTATTGAGTGTATCAAAACAACAAAATGAAAATCCGCTCAGAGAAACCTGAATCGAAAGTTTTTTGTATTTTTTTGATGTAATATTAGTATTTTGTAAAGACATAACTTGATTTACAATTCGTTACCTGATTAGTGTCAAGAAAGAATTTAATTCGATCACAAACTTACAAATTAAAAAGGAACAATAATAATTGCAATTTCAAAAATCAAATTTAAATAGATTTTAAAACAAGGTTAAGAAAAAGTTTTTTTAATATTTTTTTCACCATGTAAGTTATATAAGTTCAATTAAGCAAAAACGCAATTTCAAGAATGCTTAAATTAAATGAACTTATATAACTTATATGGTTTAAAATTTTGAAATTGATATTGAATTTTGACATTGACATTGCCATTTAAAAGCCCGTACTTTGTATTTCAATTTTTCCCTATGAATTCATCATTGTTTTACGGCATTTTGCAAAAAAGATTTCCGTTTGCACCCACTTATAAGCAAGATATTTTTTTTCAAAAAATCGCTATTTTCTTAACTGATACACACAACGATACCATTTTTGTATTGAAAGGATATGCCGGAACGGGAAAAACAACCGTGATTTCTACGATTGTAAATAATCTTGGCGACATCCATAAAAAGTTTGTTTTGCTGGCACCAACAGGCCGCGCCGCAAAAGTAATTGCCAATTATTCGAATACGCCGGCTTTTACAATTCATAAAAAAATATATTTTCCTAAAAAATCAGCTGGTGGAGGCGTGGCTTTTACCAAACAAGTCAACAAGCATAAAAACACCATTTTTATTGTCGATGAGGCCTCGATGATTTCAGACAGTACTTTAGACAGCGGTTCGCTTCTGGATGATTTGATTAATTATGTATATTCCGGAAGCAATTGCAAAATGATTCTTTTGGGAGATACAGCGCAGTTGCCGCCGGTAAATTTAGATATTAGTCCGGCATTAGACATTCAGACTTTGGGCGTTCATTATGACAAAGAAATCGAACATATTGAACTTGATGAAGTTATGCGTCAGGAAGAAAGTTCGGGAATTTTATTCAATGCAACCGAATTGCGTGAATTGCTGAAAGAAAGTTTTATTACAGAGTTTAAATTCAATGTAAAAAAGTTTAAGGATATTGTTCGTTTAACGGATGGTTATGATATTCAGGACGCGATAAATACAGCGTACAGCAATTATAGTATTGAAGATACGGCTTTTATCGTTCGTTCAAATAAAAGGGCAAATCAATACAATGAACAAATCAGAACCAGAATTTTGTTTAAGGAAAGCGAACTTTCAGTAGGCGATTTTTTGATGGTGGTTAAGAATAATTATTTCTGGCTAAAAGAAACCGACGAAGCAGGATTTATTGCCAACGGAGATATTATTGAGGTTTTAGAATTATTCGGAATCAAGGAATTATACGGATTTAATTTTGCGAGAGTAAAAATCAGAATGGTAGATTATCCGGATCAGAAACCTTTTGAAACGGTTTTGCTTTTGGATACTATTAAAAGTGAATCTCCATCGCTAACGTACGAAGAATCAAATCGTTTGTATGAAGAAGTGATGAAAGATTATGGAGAGGAGACGACAAAATATAAGAAATTCCAAAAAGTAAAAGAAAACGAATATTTTAATGGTTTACAGGTAAAATTCTCGTACGCCATTACGTGTCATAAATCGCAAGGAGGGCAGTGGAATACCGTTTTTATTGAACAGCCCTACTTACCAAACGGAATCGATCGCGATTACATCAGATGGCTTTATACAGCGATAACGCGTGCCAAAAATAAATTATATTTGATAGGATTTAAAGACGAGAGTTTTGAAGAATAAATTTTTCCGCCACGAATTCACGAATTTTATTTGAATAATTCGTGAATTCGTGGCAAAAAAGAAACTTTAGCAAATGACAACACTAAACGATTTACATTCGATTTCATCTACGTTTTCGAATACAGATAAAATGCCGGTTTTGTTTTTAGGACACGGAAGCCCGATGAACGCGATTGAAGAAAATCAGTTTGTGGCGGGTTTTCGTAATCTGGCTAAAACATTGCCGCAGCCGAATGCCATTTTGTGCATTTCTGCACATTGGTTTACAAACGGAACCAAAGTAACGGCAATGCAAATGCCAAGAACAATTCATGATTTTGGAGGATTTCCGCAAGCGCTTTTTGATGTGCTATATCCTGCAAAAGGAAGTCCGGAATTAGCTCATGAAACTAAGAAAATCTTAGAACCCGTAAACGTTGATTTAGACGAACATTGGGGTTTAGATCACGGCGCGTGGAGCGTGATCAAGCACTTATATCCGGAAGCGAATGTACCGGTAATTCAGTTGAGTATCGATTATACTAAATCAGGACAATATCATTTTGAACTGGCGCAGAAGTTACAATCATTGCGTCATAAAGGCGTTTTGATTATTGGAAGCGGAAATATTGTTCACAATCTTCGTTTGGTTGATTTCAGAAATTTTGATAAAGACAATTACGGTTACGACTGGGCAATTGAAGCCAGAGAAACTGTGAATAATTATTTGCTGGATGGAAATTTTCAGCCGCTGATTGATTTCGAAAAAATGAGTAAAGCCGTTCAGGTTGCGATTCCAACGCCTGATCATTATTTGCCTTTGCTGTATACTTTAGGTTTAAAAGAAAAATCAGAAGAATTAAGTTTGTTCAATGATAAATTATTAGCTGGATCATTAAGCATGACCTCAGTAAAAATCATGTAAAAAACTAAAAAATAAACTTTGTGAATCTCTGTGAAATCTTTGTGTATCTCTGTGGTAAAATTATAACACAAAGTTGCACAAAGATTTACACAGAGATTCGCAGAAAAAAGAATAGAAAATTAAAAGATATTTATAATGAAAATAATAGCGGTAATCCCGGCGCGATATGCATCAACACGATTTCCTGCAAAACTAATGCAGGATTTAGGAGGTAAAACGGTAATATTAAGAACTTATGAAGCTGCGGTTTCAACAAAATTATTCGACGATGTTTTTGTTGTAACGGATTCAGATTTAATCTATGACGAAATTGTTTCTAAAGGCGGAAAAGCCATTATGAGCATCAAAGAACACGAATCAGGAAGCGACCGAATTGCAGAAGCCGTTGCTAATCTTGATGTTGATATCGTGGTAAATGTTCAGGGTGATGAACCTTTTACAGAATCCGGACCTCTGGAGCAGGTTTTGTCTGTTTTTAAAAATGATACCGATCGCAAAATTGATCTGGCTTCGCTTATGCGCGAAATTACAAATGAAGACGAAATCAATAATCCTAATAATGTAAAAGTTGTTGTAGATCAATCGCAGTTTGCGTTGTATTTTTCTCGTTCGGTAATTCCGTATCCAAGAGATAAGGATGTTGGTGTTCGTTATTTTCAGCACATCGGAATTTATGCTTTTAGAAAACAGGCTTTGTTGGATTTTTATAGTTTACCAATGAAATCTTTGGAAGCTTCTGAGAAGTTGGAGCAACTTCGATATTTAGAATTCGGAAAACGTATTAAAATGGTAGAAACCACGCATGTTGGAATTGGGATTGATACGGCTGAGGATTTAGAGAAGGCGAGGGCTATTTTAGCGGCTAAGTAGTTGCGAGATGGCACACGGATGATACGGATTCGCTAATGCGAAGGCGCTGATTTACACGGATTTTTTTATGCACATTTTTGTCAGGCTGAGCGTAGTCGAAGCCAACTCAAAGTATATCGATTTTTTATTGTAGACAATAGTTCAAATGACAAAAATGAGTATATAAAAAAGCTCCAATCTTAATAATTGGAGCTTTTTTTATATTTAAAACTAAACCTAATTTATTGATATAAATTTGGATATTTAGCCGGATTAACTTCATTCATCATGCTATATACTTTCTCGAAAATATCTTCGGCAGAAGGTTTTGAGAAATAATCGCCATCAGTTCCGTAAGCTGGTCTGTGGGCTTTTGCAGCAAGTGTTTGCGGTTTACTGTCTAAATGTATATACGCATTTTGTTCTTCTAAAATTTGTTGCAGAATAAAAGCTGAAGCTCCGCCTGGAACATCTTCGTCGATTACTAAAAGACGATTTGTTTTAGCGATACTTTTCACAATATCTTTATTTATGTCAAACGGAAGTAAGGACTGAATATCAATAACTTCGCAATCAATTCCTAAATCAAGTAACTCATTTGCAGCTTGTTCTACCAATCTCAAAGTCGATCCGTAAGAAACTAACGTAATATCTGAACCTTCTTTTAGGGTTTCGACAACACCAATTGGCGTTTTGAATTCACCAAAATTCAAAGGTGTTTTTTCTTTTAAACGATAACCGTTTAAACACTCAATAACCAAAGCCGGTTCATCAGTCTCTAAAAGAGTATTATAGAAACCTGCAGCCTGAGTCATGTTTCTCGGAACCAAAACGTGAATTCCGCGAATAGCGTTGATGATCATTCCCATTGGTGAACCAGAATGCCAGATTCCTTCAAGACGATGTCCACGGGTTCTGATGATTAATGGCGCTTTTTGTTTTCCAACAGTTCTGTATTGTAAAGTAGCCAAATCATCACTCATGATTTGAATCGCATACAATAAATAATCTAAATATTGAATCTCAGCAATTGGACGTAAACCTCTCAATGCCATTCCAATTCCCTGACCAATAATAGTAGCTTCACGAATTCCGACATCGGCAACACGAAGTTCTCCGTATTTTTCCTGCATGCCTTCCAAACCTTGGTTTACATCGCCAATGTTTCCTACGTCTTCACCAAAAATTAGTGTTTCAGGATATTTGGTAAACAAAGCATCAAAGTTATCACGCAAAATCATTCGGCCGTCTAAATCAGCTTTTGCATTATCAGCATATACAGGAAGTACTTTTTCTACAGAAAACACATTTTGATCTGATTCAGAATGTAAATTACTGCTGAATCTTGGTTGCGTTACTCCAATATAATCTGTAATCCATTTTGATAAAATTACTTTACTGTTTGGAACTTCAATAAAACGTAAAATCTTTCTCGCGATTGCAAGCATTTCCTTTTTTAAAGGTGATTTTATAGCGCTTAATTCTGAAATATATTTTTGAATTCTTTCTTTATGATTGATGCTTGCTGCTGCAATTTGCTCCAATAAAGCCAAAAGATTTTTTTGATCTTCAATAATTGGATTGATGAAAGAATTCCACGCTTCTTTTTTAGCTTCCAGAACTTCTTTTTTCAATTCAAAATCAATTTCTGCCAATTCTTCCGGAGAGGCAATATTGATGGCAATCATCCACAAACGCATTTGGCGAATACAGTCAAAATCTCTTTCCCAAGCCAGTCTTTCTGCGTTTTTATAACGTTCGTGAGAACCGGAAGTAGAGTGACCTTGTGGCTGCGTTAATTCATTTACGTGAATTAAAACCGGAACATGTTCTTCTCTGGCCACTGCTGCTGCTCTTTCATAAGTCGAAACCAATTCAGCATAATCCCAGCCTCTGACTCTAAAAATTTCATACCCTTTAGAATCTTCATCGCGTTGGTATCCTTTTAGAATTTCAGAGATATTTTCTTTTGTAGTTTGATGTTTGGCATGAACCGAAATTCCGTATTCATCATCCCAAACACTCATTACCATCGGAACTTGTAAAACTCCGGCAGCATTTATAGTTTCAAAAAACAAACCTTCAGATGTACTTGCATTTCCAATAGTTCCCCAGGCAACTTCGTTTCCGTTTACAGAGAATTTGTCTTTGATTTTGATTCCATCAACATTTCTGTAAATTTTAGAAGCCTGAGCCAATCCCAATAATCTTGGCATTTGTCCGGCTGTAGGAGATATATCTGCGCTTGAATTTTTTTGTTTTGTTAAATCTTTCCAGGAACCATCTTCGTTTAAACTGTGCGTTACAAAGTGTCCGCCCATTTGTCTTCCTGCAGACATCGGATCATAATCTAAATCGGTATGACCGTATAAACCTGCAAAAAATTGTTTAGGAGTTAATTCGCCGATTGCCATCATAAAAGTCTGATCGCGATAGTATCCGGAACGGAAATCTCCGTTTTGAAACGCTTTTGCCATAGCAAGCTGCGGCACTTCTTTTCCATCACCAAATATTCCAAACTTGGCCTTTCCTGTCAATACTTCTTTACGTCCTAAAAGGCTACATTCGCGGCTGGTAACAGCAATTCTGTAATCTTTCATTACTTCAGTTTTGAAATCTTCGAAAGTAAGTGTAGTATTGTTTTGTTCTTTAATCATAATCTCTATGGGTCATGTTACGCAGCAAAATTAATTAAAAAGTATCAATAATCATAATTCATTAAACTAAATATAATTTAATTATTTATAACTAATATGCTAAAACTACGTATATTTTTTATGTAATATTGAATATTTTTCTCTTTTTTGTATAAATAATTCATGTTTTTGTTTAAATTTTATTGAATTAAAACCATTTTCGGGTAAAAAGAGTGACTAATGTTTTTGGAGACAAAGTAACCACAAAACGTATTTTTTCATTGTATTTATTTTGAGAAATCTCCCATCCATTGTTGGAATAAACCGGAAAATAGACTTCAAAATAATCCGTAACAAGGTTTAATCGGATACCGCTGTCGTAAATAAACTTCTCGTTTTCAACTTTATTTTTCATTAAACCAAGGTCGCCATAAACCTCAATCCAATTCCATATTGAATAACTGGCGTTTAAAGTCGCCATCCATTTATCAGCATATCTCGGTTCTATTTTAGATTTAAATCCACCTTCGGCCATTACATATTGCTGGCTGAAAAATCCCGTACTTTCTGATCTTCCGTAAAAATTATAATCGAATAAATAATCTGTCGGGCGGTCTAAACCAAAACTAAAATAATCAGAGTTTGTTTTGTTGTACAGAAAAGTTCCGGCATACAATCTCAAATTCAATTTTCGGTTATCATCAAATAAACGTCGATATTCTACTTCTCCCGCCAGTTTTCCAAAATCTCCAGAAAACTGAACATCAGTCATAAAATTAAAATGATTGATCAATTCAGTTTTGGTATTCGAATATCTCGCATTGAAAACAGAATAATTGGGTTTCGAATTATCTGTGATATAATTACTTGCTTCACGATTTACAATAACCTGGCGCAGTAAAATCAATTGTTTTCTATTATCCCTGAAGTTTTCTTCCCGAATTCGGAACTGAACCATTGGATTCAATCTCAAATAAGTCGCATCCGGCGCATAGTGAAAATAATTCTGGCTAATAGAATATCTCACATTATAAAGTAAACTGTTTCGATAATAATGATTTAGCACAAATGCCGAAGAACCGGACAGTGTTCCGGCTTTGATCGAGTAAGCAGGATTAATATCAAACGTAAAAGGTTTATCCAGAATCGTTTTGTTATGAAAACGTATTCCGGGCGTAAACCCATCGTATAAATTATAAGTAAGCGTAGGGATATATAAAATCTGATTGTAATATGGATCTTCTAAATCTTTGGCAAAATTAAATTTTATCGGACGATTGGTTATAACCACACTTTTTAGCGATTTCCAGTTGTTTCTCTGGTTATATTCCGGAACTTCATTGTCGTAATTAATGACAATTTTATCCGCATTTTTTCTTTCAAAATGATAGATTGAATCATTGTTTTTTGGTTCAATCCATTCTTTAAAAACAACTTTATTTTTTTGGATTCCGTAAATCGGAATAGGAGCATAAATTCCGGTTCTGTTATTTATCGAAAATTGTATGCTGTCTTTAGTTCTCGAAACATTTGAAAATTTATAGTCAATGATTTCTCTCGAATCGATAATCGTTTCAAAAAACCAATCGATATTTTTAGGGCTGTTTTTTGTCAGTATTCGTTCAAAATCAGATCGGTTTGTTTGAGCTGTTTGATTTAGTTTATAAAACTCCTGAACACTTTGCGGAACAACATTCTGATCTAAAAAATCATCCAGATAACTCAGGCTTAAACCTGCACGATATTTACTGGCAATTTGTTCATTGAATTTTATCAGCGTATTTTTTGGATCTCCAAGCGGCTGATCCAGATTTTTTCTGGACATTAACATATAATAATAGCTGTATTGCTCATTAAATGTTAAGTTGGTGATGTTGTAACTTTTAAACAATTTCATGTCCGAAAGCCTGCCCAGCATTTTTTGATCAGCATGATGTTCTTCCATAAATTTCATCATGGCATAAATCTGAATTCCGTCATAAACCCAATTGTCTTTTCTGGGATCCAGATGCAAACTATTCTTTAAATAATTGTTCAGATAGGTTTTTAAAAAGGTAATTTCGAAGATAAAATCATCAGAAAACGGACTTATAAAAGATGGAAGCTGATTTAACCCATAAAAAGGATTTCGATCATAATCTGCCTGCGCCACGGTTATTTTCTCATACGGATATTGCCCAATAAAATCATTAGCAAAATTAACCACTCTGTTGATGATAATTGCTTTTTGAATCTCCGTAATTTTTTTGCTTTTCAGATCCGAAAGTATTTCTAAAGAACCGTTGTTATAACTTTTAAACGAATTTTGTTTTTCAATAAAGAAATTAAAATCGGTTCTGTTTTTTCCTTCAAAAGAATAAGTCGTGTAAGATGCATTTGAATTGTCTTTTGTCACTGAATTTAAATCAGTTGTAATCGAATATTGATTCGGAATTTTGATTTCAATTTCATAATCTGAACTGGCGTTGGCAATATCGTCCAGATTAAAATTATTGTATGTTATAAAGTTATTATTCTCCAAACGCGCCGGACTCAAAAACCAGTTTTTCAAACTCATTCCGCCATTTGGATCAAAACCGTAATGCGTGAATTTATCGCTCGGAATTTTTGAAATATAAGTAAAATGCAATTCGGTTTTTTCTCCCGGAAGTAATTTCTGTTTCAGCTTTACAACAATAAAATCCGGATTTTCATCGGTTCTTTCCCATTCAATTGTATTATTTTCAGCATCAGTAAGACTTGTAATCGTAGTATTTCCTCTTTCAGAATCTTTTGCCAGATGAAAACCTCTGTAAAACTCATCCGAAAATCGTTTTGCCAGCGGTGTATTTTTATGAGAAAAAGCATTATTCCAGTCGTTCAAAACAATCGAAGTCAAAGTATCTCCGGTATTGTTGTAAAATTGAAGATCCTGTTTTACATTCAGCGTTTTAAGTTCAAGATTAACCGCCACTTCCATCTTAGAATGATGTTGCGCGTATTGTTTTATTGAACTGAATAAAACGACAATGAAAAAAAAGATTTTATAAAATGATTTCAAGGGATGACTTAAAAATTATAAGATATACTTAAGTTACGAGCATATGGTAGTTTCGGTTTTTTGTAAAAATAGTATAAAAAAAGCTGTTAAAAAAAACAGCTTTCAATTTTTGCGATATTTAAAATTATTTAACCATATAAGTGATATAGGTGAAAAAATAAAATTCCAAATAAATCCGTTTTTATCCGCGTCTTCGCTTTAGCGAATCAGTTTAATCCGCGTCAATTATATATTCTTATATGACTTATATGGTAATTTTTTTTAGAAGTTCGGACTCAAATCGTATTTCTTGTAGAATTTATCTAATACGTCAACCACTTCATCTTCAGTGTCAACGATTTTAAACAAGTTCAAATCGTCCGGACTAACAGTTTGCATTTTTTCAACCAAAACCGTTTTTACCCAGTCGATTAATCCTGACCAAAATTCAACACCAACTAAAATAATCGGGAATTTTCCAATTTTCTTAGTCTGAATCAACGTGATTGCTTCAAACATTTCGTCAAGCGTTCCAAAACCTCCCGGCATAACCACAAAACCCTGAGAATATTTTACGAACATTACTTTCCTCACAAAGAAATAGTCGAAATTCAGGTTTTTATCGTGATCAATATATGGGTTAAAGTGCTGTTCAAAAGGCAATTCGATATTTAAACCTACCGAAGTTCCACCTCCTAAATGTGCACCTTTATTACCAGCTTCCATGATTCCGGGACCGCCTCCTGTGATTACACCGTAACCAGCTTTACTGATTTTGTACGCAATTTTTTCTGCCAATAAATAATATTTGTCTTCCGGTTTTGTTCTCGCCGAACCAAAAATCGAAACACACGGGCCAATACGCCCCATACTTTCGTAACCGTTTACAAACTCAGCCATGATTTTAAAAATCGCCCAGCTGTCGTTTGTTCTAATTTCATTCCACGTTTTTTGTTTCAAACGGTCCTGAATTATTTTATCCTCATCATTATCAAAATCTTCTAATCTCATTTTAGGTATTTTAATTTATTTATATTTTTATTTAAGTTGTGTCTTGTTTTTATCTAACTTGTCATACTGAGTGAAGTAGAAGTATCAATATAAGGAGCTGTTTCCTGCTGTCCACTATATCTTTTGTGGCGAACCCCGCCACAAAAGGATGCCGTTCCCATCAGGGCTAGGACACCAGTTTTCAATTGAAAAATCAGTTTATAAAAGGAAGAATTCGCTTTTAATTAATACGTTTGTTCTTCAATTGATTTCGTAATGTTGCTTTTAACCTTCCCGGTATGTTCTGTAGTTTTCGATTCAATCAGCATGATTAAACATTCTTCATCCGAAGAAACCCTGTGATTTACACCTTTCTTCACCACGAATAAATCCCCTTTTTTCATAGTGAATGAGGGTTCGTTTTCAATTTCCATTAAAAGTTCACCATCAACAATATAAAATAATTCGTCTTCATTCTCGTGATTATGCCACGGTACTTCCTGACCTTTTATTTTAGCCACTTTAATATATTGATCATTTACTTCATCAATAATTTTTGGCGAAAAATATTGGTCTACGTTGCTGAATTTCTCTTTTAGATTCATAGATTTTATCTTAACCTTTGTCAAAATCAAAAAAGCTTTGACAAAAAGGGCGTACTAAATTAGTGCTTTTTTTGAGAATTGTTACAGAAATGAAGATTTATTAATTTAAATGTAACGTTTCCAGGTCTGTGGTTTTGGTTGTGGATTCATTGTGAGGGAATTAAAAATGAATCATTCAATAGAATTAAATGGTTGTATGTTTCGAAATTTTCAACGGATTTTAATCCGCTTTTTTTAGCGATCCATAACCACAATCTTGTCATCCCGAGGAACGAGGGATCTCCTCAAGAAACTAACGTATAGTATTTTCCTAAATTGTAGAGCTGCTAACAGAGATTCCTCGTTCCTCGGAATGACAAAAATGCTTGGACTAACTTTGAGCATGAACCTTTGTCAAATTTTCAAACTTTGACAAAGGTGCTGTTATCACGAATATCTTTTTATTCCAATTCCTTTTTCAAAAACTTAGCCGTATAGCTTTTTTTATTTTTCGCTACTTCTTCCGGAGTTCCTTTTGCGATCAATTGTCCGCCGCCTTTTCCACCTTCAGGGCCAATGTCGATGATATAATCGGCAAGTTTGATCACATCCATATTATGTTCGATAACCAGGATGGTATTTCCTTTGTCAACTAGTTTATTGATAACGTCCATTAGAACGCGGATGTCTTCAAAATGCAAACCGGTTGTAGGTTCGTCCAGAATATAAAAGGTGTTTCCGGTATCTTTTTTAGACAATTCTCCCGCTAGTTTGATACGTTGTGCTTCACCACCTGATAGTGTTGTACTTTGCTGACCAAGTGTGATATATCCTAAACCAACATCCTGAATTGTTTTTACCTTTCTGTAAATCTTCGGAATGTTTTCAAAAAAAGGAACCGCTTCATCAACCGTCATATTCAATACATCCGAAATTGATTTTCCTTTGTATCGAATTTCAAGTGTTTCTCTGTTAAAACGTTTTCCCTGACAGGTTTCACATTCTACATAAACATCCGGTAAAAAATTCATTTCAATGGTTCTAACTCCGGAACCTTCGCAGGTTTCACAGCGTCCGCCTTTTACGTTAAAACTAAAACGTCCTGCTTTGTAACCGCGAATCATACTTTCAGAAGTCATTGTAAACAGGTTTCTGATCTCGGTAAAAACCTCTGTATATGTTGCCGGATTCGAACGAGGCGTTCTGCCAATCGGACTTTGGTCAATATCAATTACTTTGTCTATATGTTCAAGACCTTCTATTTTTTTATAAGGCTGTGGTTTTTTCACACCATTAAAATAATAAGCGTTCAAAATAGGGTAGAGCGTCTCGTTTATCAAAGTCGATTTTCCACTTCCTGAAACTCCTGTAACACAAATTAATTGTCCTAAAGGCAATTCGATCGAAACATTTTTAAGATTATTTCCTGTTGCTCCGGTTAGTTTTAAAAACTTTCCATTTCCTTTACGACGTTCTTTAGGAATCTCCAGTTTCATTGTACCGTTCAAATATTGAGCAGTTATGGTGTTCGATTTTAAAGTTTCTGCCGGAGTTCCAATACTGATGATTTCTCCACCGTATTTCCCTGCTTTTGGACCAATATCAATTACATAATCAGCTGTTTCGATCATATCTTTATCGTGTTCGACAACAATAACCGAGTTCCCGATATCGCGTAATTGTTCCAAAGATTTGATCAGTTTTTCGTTGTCTCTTTGGTGTAAACCAATACTTGGCTCATCCAGAATATACAAAACACCAACCAATTGTGAACCAATTTGTGTTGCCAATCGAATACGTTGTGCTTCTCCTCCTGAAAGTGATTTTGAACTTCGGCTTAAAGCCAGATAATCTAAACCAACATTCATTAAAAAGTTCAGACGGTCTTTGATTTCTTTTACCACTTCTGATGCAATCAAAAGTTGTTTATCTGTCAAATGATTATTTAAATCCAAAAACCAGGCAGTCAGATCTGAAATATCCATATCACACAATTCGGTGATATTTTTTCCATTTACTCTAAAAAACTGTGCTTCTTTTTTAAGACGAGAACCTTCGCAAACCGGACAATTTACTTCGTCCATGAAATCTTTTGCCCAACGTTTTATTGTTGTCGAAGCACTTTCGTCATATTGGTTTTTGATGAAATGCGAGATTCCTTCAAAATCTATTTTGTAATCGCGCGTAACACCTAAATCTTTTGAGTTTACGGTAAATTTATCTTTTCCTCCGTGAAGAATCATGTTCATGGCTTCTTCCGGAATTTTCTCAATCGGATCTGTGATTTTGAAACCATATTTTTCTCCAATAACTTCTAATTGCTTAAAAATCCATGATGATTTATATTCACCAAGCGGAGCAAAACCACCACTTTTTATAGACAATTTAGGGTTAGGAATAATCTTTTTTATGTTGATTTCGTGAACCGTTCCCAATCCGTTACAATGCGGACAAGCTCCTTTTGGAGAGTTGAAAGAAAATAAATTCGGTTCCGGATTTTGATACGAAATTCCGGTTGTAGGGCACATTAAATTTCTACTGAAATAACGTACTTCATTGGTATCCTGATCTAAAATCATCAGCACATTTTCGCCGTGATGCATTGCGGTATTGATACTTTCTGATAATCTTTTCTGATTGTCTTCGGTATTTTCGATCAACATTCTGTCCACTACAATTTCAATATCGTGGGTTTTGTAACGATCCAGTTTCATTCCCGAAACCAAATCCTGAACTTCGCCGTTTACACGAACTTTCAAAAATCCCTGTTTGGTTATTTGCTGGAATAATTCGGCATAATGACCTTTTCTGGCTCTAATAATCGGAGCGAGAATATTGATTCGTTTTCCTTTAAAATCCTGCATAATCAAATCTTTAATCTGATCATCAGAATACGAAACCATTTTTTCGCCTGTGTTATAACTAAAGGCGTCAGCACCACGAGCGTATAAAAGCCTTAGAAAATCGTATATTTCTGTAATTGTCCCAACTGTTGAACGCGGACTTTTGCTGGTTGTTTTTTGTTCAATCGCAATCACGGGAGAAAGTCCGTCGATTTTATCAACATCCGGACGTTCTAAACCACCAAGAAACTGTCTGGCATACGCCGAAAAAGTTTCTACGTAACGACGTTGTCCTTCGGCATAAATAGTATCGAACGCCAAAGAGGATTTTCCCGAACCAGATAAACCGGTAATAACAACCAGTTTTTCACGCGGAATGGAAATGTCTATATTTTTCAGATTATGAACTCTTGCACCAAGAACTTCAATAGTATTGTCTTTTTCTAACATAAATTTGAGCAAAACGCAAAGTTACCACTTTGATTTGTTCTTTTAGTACTAGAGTACAAAACTTTATGTTACAAATAGTAACAAAATAACTCTAAAAAAATAAACACGAATTTCACGAATTGCCACTAATTAGTTTGTGAAATTAATTTCAAAAACTAATTGAATCTTAAAAATTAGTGCAAATCAGTACACTTCGTGTTTAAATTAATTTAAAATATTTGGTCCGATAGAAACTAAGTTATCGTTTTCTTTTTCGGGTTGCCATATATTCTTCGATGGCTTCTTTGGTAGTATACCAGTTTCGGCCTTCTTTGTAAGCGTCTATTTTTCCTGTTCTGGCCAATAAACTCACATATTCCTGACCGTACGGAGTTTCGGGCTCGCTTACAATATTTTGTATCGGCTGAAAATCATAAGTACTTCCCGGCATGGCTGTTAGATAAATATTCAAAGTTCTTTCTAATGCCTGACACATCAAAAGGGTTAATTTTTGATAATTGCCATTATTGGCCTGATTTAATGCTTCGTAATATTTTTTTCTGTCATTCTTGAGAATAATGGCAGGCGGAAAACCACAACGCATCAACAATAAATTCATGCTTAAACGAACGGTACGCCCGTTTCCATCAAAAAAAGGATGAATCCAGACAAGCTTATGATGGTAAATTGTAGCCAGCTCAATATCATTTAATTGTAACGGATTTGTATTGATAAAATCAATTAATTCATCCACATAATCAGAGACTTTATTAGCATTTGGAGGCATGAAATTAGCGCCCGAAATACGAACACCACCATTTCGCAATCGCCCTGCAAAATCATCTTCAATAGAACGCAAAACCAATCCATGAATTGATAAAATATCAATACTTCTCAATTTATATTGATCATCAACAATGGAGTATAGATAATCAATTGCCTTATCGTGATTATGTGTTTCAAAATGTTCCCGCAGCGATTTTCCTTTTATGGTAATTCCTTCCTGAATCACCATTTGGGTTTCGCGTAAACTCATTGTATTTCCTTCAATACTATTCGAATTATACGTCCATTCGAGAGATAAGCTTTCGCGAATTTTATGCAAAGCAATATTGGGCAATGGTCTGCTGTTTTGCAAATCAAGCCTTTTTTGGTACAATCTGTCAAATGTCGATTGAAATTCTGTTCGATATGTTAGGTCTATATTCCACATAATCCCACAAAGGTACTTCTTATTATCGGATAATTCTAATTTTTAACCTATCCGATATTAAGACTATTCTATTGTCATAGAACGAAGTTTGGTTCTGTAGGCTTCGAGCGCAATAGATTTAGAGATAAAACCGAAATATTTTCCATCGCGTAAAACAGGAATAAAGGCAGTTTTTGACCTTTCGAATTTACCCATAACGACTTCCATACTATCAAAAGAGGAGATAACTGCGGGCGGCGTTTTCATAACATCTTTAATCAACGTATATTTTACGCGATACGGATTAAAAATAATTTCGCGGATATCATTAAAATGAACCACGCCAACGAGTTCATTTTCTTTACCAACAACGGCAAAAACAACCTGATTAGAATGCGAAATAAGATCAACCAATTTAGTCAGATGATCGTCTGGTGAAACGGTCAAATAATCACATTGAATGATCGTATCAATATCTAAAGTCGAAAGAATATTAGAATCTTTATTACTTGTAAACGCATGTCCTTTTTTGGCCAGATTTTTTACGTCAAGCGAATATTTTTCAAATCGTTTTGAAATCGCAAAACTGATAGAAGATACAATCATAAGCGGAATCATTAATCCGTAACCACCTGTAATTTCAGCAATTAAGAAAATTGCGGTAAGCGGCGCATGAAATAATCCGCTCAAAATACCAGCCATTCCAACCATGGTAAAATTACTGATAGGCAATTTCGACAGACCAATTAAAGTGACGAATTTTGAAAAGAAATATCCCAGATAAGATCCCATAAATAAAGAAGGGGCAAAGTTTCCTCCGTTTCCACCGCTTCCCAGTGTTAATCCGGATGCAAATACTTTTACCATCATCGTACAACCCACAAATAGAAGTAAAACCCATTGATTGTTTCTAAAACCGGCAAATAAAGTATTGTCTAATAATTGTCCCGGATCACTTTCTGACAAGGTTTTGATACTTTCGTAACCTTCACCAAAAAGCGTTGGAAAAATAAAAATAAGCAAGGCTAATATGGAAGAACCAATTAAAGCCTTTTTATAAGGTCCCATTTTTAAATTAGAAAAATAATGCTCGACCCTTTGAAAATTTCGGGCATAGTAAACGGCTATAAAACCGGTTAGAACTCCTAAAAGAACATAAAAAGGAATATTGTGATAATTGAATGTTTGTTGCTGTTTGAAAGACAATAAAATGCTTTCATCTAATAAAATAGCAGAAACCAAAGCGCCTGTAGCTGCAGAAATCATGATAGGAGTAAAGGCGGAAATACTCACATCGACCAATAAAACTTCAATGGCAAAAAGAACACCGGCAATAGGAGCGTTAAAAGCAGCTGAAATCCCAGCCGCGACGCCACAGCCAATAAGTAAAGTTCTGTCTTTATATGCTAATTTATAACCTTGCGCATAATTGGATCCAAACGCGGCTCCGGTAATAACAATGGGACTTTCTAATCCTGCAGAACCTCCTAAACCTACTGTTAAGGAACTCGTTATGATTTGGGCATACATTTGCTTTTTCGGAATAATACTGGCCTTTTTTGCAACGGCGTATAAAATTTGTGAAGTACCTTTTTGTATGCTTCCGTTAAGGACTTTTTTAACCACAAATACGGTTAGCAGAATACCAATTATAGGCAAGATACCGTTAATGAAATTTAATTTTAGAATTCCGTTTATGTAAGTTGCAAAAGAGAAAACGCTGTGGGCAAAAGTTTTTAAAACAATTACAGCCAATGAACAAGAAATACCAACTAATACACTGGATAAAAATATAAATTGCTTTGGAGTCAATATGGATTGAGCTAAAGCAATAATGCTTTCTAGTCGGCGAAAAAGTTTTCTTAACATTATTTGTTTAAAAAGTTACGTAAACCACAAATTTAACTCATAGGATTCAAAAAAGTAAACTATTTCCTTTTATTTTTTTGGAAAACTAAAAACCGGCAGCGGCGTCATCTCCACGAAAATCGGCGCCTCCTTCAAGATTGTTATTTGGTAAAACCAAAATCGCATCGACTTTTCCAAGTATCGGAGTTGGTTTTTCGTTGATTAAATAACCTTTTGCTTTTAGTACATCCAAAGTCTTGTTATCAAAAGCTTCATACTCAAAATTAATTAGATCCGGCAGCCATTGATGGTGAAAACGAGGCGCGTTTACAGCTTCCTGCATACTGAGTTTGTATTCGTAAACATTCAAAATAGTCTGTAAAACCGATGTTATAATTGTTGAACCACCTGGAGTTCCGACAACCATAAAAAGTTTGCCGTTTTTTTCGACAATTGTAGGCGTCATTGAACTTAGCATTCGTTTTTGCGGAGCAATACTATTGGCTTCATTTCCAACCAGACCAAACATATTTGGTGAACCGGGTTTTGCACTGAAATCATCCATTTCGTTATTTAGGAAAAAACCTAATTCGTCACAATAATATTTAGAACCATAACCGTCATTTAAGGTTGTGGTTGCAGCAATTGCGTTTCCAAATTTGTCGACAATAGAGTAATGTGTTGTTTCTGTACTTTCGTTATACGTTATTTTTCCTTCCTTTATTTCAGAAGATAAACTGGCTTTATCCACATTAAAAGTCGACATTCTTTCTTTTAAATAAGCATCAGAAAGCAAGGCGTTTACCGGAATTTTTACAAAATCAGGATCTCCTAAAAACTGGCTTCTGTCTGCGTAAGCCCTTCTTTCGGCTTCGACAATTACCTGAATTGCTTCCGGAGAATTATGCCCCATTTTTGCTAAATCATACGGCGCAATCATTTTTAATATTTGTGCCAGACAAATTCCGCCGCTGCTTGGTGGCGACATCGAAGTAATTTTTAAATCTTTATAATTAAACTGAAGCGGTTTTCTCCATTTTGCTTCGTATTTGGCTAAATCCTGAAGCGTAATAATGCCGCCTTTTTTCTGTAAATAAGAAACTAAAATTTTAGCCGTTTCACCTTTGTAAAACTCATCTCGTCCGTTTTTTGAAATACGTTTTAAAGTATTGGCTAAAGCCGTATATTTTATGGTATCTTTTTCTTTAAAATTGGTTGCCAAAAGCGTCGTTGAACCGTTTACTTTTACGATCGATTCGCGATAATTGTCCATACTTCTTTCCTGTTTTTTAGTGACAATAACGCCTCTTTCGGCAAGGGCAATGACAGGTTTTAAAATTTCGGACATTGGCAGGGAACCAAATTTTTTATGTACGGCAAAAACTCCCGCGATAGTTCCGGGAACACCAATTGCCAGTGCAGTTTCGGTACTTTTGCCTTTTACGACATTTCCGTCTTTATCCAGAAACATATCTTTTGATGCTGCCAAAGGTGCTTTTTCGCGATAATCCAAAGATCCAACTTCACCATTTGCCTTTCTGTAAACCATAAACCCGCCGCCGCCAATATTTCCTGCAAAAGGAAAAGAAACCGCCAAAGCCAGTTCTGTTCCAATCATGGCATCAAAAGCATTTCCGCCTTTTTTCATGATTTCAACGCCAATTTTAGAAGCTTCTTCACGGGCAGAAACAACCATTGCTTTTGAAGTGACTAAACCCGTTGGATTTGTTGAAACCTGAGCTGTGCAGCTAATATAAATGAGGGTAAATAAAAGCGTAATTTTTTTCATAAAGATTGCAGTTTTTGTTTGGCATGCCCTTTTATATCTTCAAAAAACAAGGTAAATTCCTGTTCGAATTCGTCATAGAATTCTTTTAATTCTTCACTGGCAAACTGCATTTTTGATGCATTTTTTGATCTTCTGTCCATTTGGGTTAAAATCTGGTGAATTCCTTCGACAGTTCGATAACTCAAAAGCCAGTTTTGATCAATCATATAAGGCATCATACCTTGCGTTTTTTCGGTTAGAATATCATAGTTTTCATGTAACGAAGAATAAAATCGGTTAATGAAATCTTCCAGTTTTTCATCCGAATAATTCGACCAGTTTTTAGCTAAAAAATGATCGTAAACAATGTCTACAATCACGCCTGAATAATGATGGTATTTTTCGTGTAACCGTTTGGTACTTTGTCTGAAAACATCGTGCGAATCTGTGTAAGTATCTATAGAGCGATGCAGAATGATTCCTTTCTGAACATCTTCTGGAAAATGTTCAAATTGTTTTCCGCGAATGCCATCGGCCATAAAATTGCCAATTTTGATTAAATCATTTTCGCCGGAAAGATATATGTGGGCAAGGAAGTTCATTTTTTTTGAGTTGCTAAGGTTCTGAGAAGCTAAGTGGCTAAGTTCTCTCTTGTAAATGTATAAAATCTTTTTTAAATGGTTTTTAAATCAATACCTGACAATATAAACTTAACATTTTAGTTTATTTTAAAATCTCAGCAACTTAGCCTCTTAGCAACTTAGAAACTTTTCTATATTTGTAACTGGTAACCATAACTCAAAAAAATGACTTTAATAAAATCTATCTCAGGAATACGCGGAACGATTGGAGGAAAAGTAGGGGATAACCTGACTCCTGTTGATGCGGTAAAATTTGCATCGGCATACGGAACGTTTCTGAAAAACAATACTTCAAAAGAAAAATTAACGGTTGTAATTGGTCGCGATGCCAGAATTTCGGGTCCAATGATTCACAATCTTGTGGTAAATACTTTAATAGGTTTAGGAATCAATGTAATTGATCTTGGACTTTCGACAACGCCAACTGTAGAGGTTGCCGTTCCTTTGGAAAAAGCAGATGGCGGAATTATTTTGACGGCTTCGCACAATCCAAAACAATGGAATGCTTTGAAATTACTGAATGAAAAAGGAGAGTTTTTAAGCGGTGCGGAAGGTGCAAAAATCCTTGAAATTGCTGAGGCAGAAGCTTTCGATTTCTCGGATGTGGACAGTTTAGGCGAAATTATTTTCAACGATGCTTATATGGATATTCACATCGACGAAGTTTTAAATTTGCCTTTGGTTGATGTTGAAGCGGTTAAAGCTGCAAAATTTAAAGTAGTTGTAGATGGCGTAAATTCTTCTGGCGGAATTATTATCCCAAAATTATTAGAATTAATGGGCGTTGAAGTAGTAAAATTATACTGCGAACCAAACGGACATTTTCCTCATAATCCGGAACCTTTGAAAGAGCATCTAACTGATATTTCTGAATTGGTCGTGAAAGAAAAAGCGCATTTAGGCGTTGTAGTTGATCCTGATGTAGATCGTTTGGCTTTTATCAGCGAAGACGGTGAAATGTTTGGTGAAGAATATACTTTAGTGGCTTGCGCCGATTATGTGTTGAGCAAAACTCCTGGAAATACAGTTTCAAACATGTCATCTTCACGTGCGTTGCGTGATGTAACGGTTGGACACAAAGGAAACTACGAAGCAAGCGCAGTAGGTGAGGTGAATGTGGTGGAATTGATGAAAAAAAATAATGCGATTATTGGCGGTGAAGGAAACGGCGGAATTATCTATCCTGAATTGCATTACGGTCGTGATAGTTTGGTGGGAGTTGCGTTGTTTTTAACGCATTTGGCGAACAAGAAAATATCAGTTTCGGCATTGCGTGCTTCTTATCCTGAATATTATATGAGCAAAAATAAAATTGAATTAACACCGCAAATTGATGTTGATGCGATTTTGGTTGCGATGACTGAAAAATACAAAAACGAAGATATTTCAACGATTGACGGTGTAAAAATTGATTTTGCAACAGAATGGGTGCATTTGAGAAAATCAAATACAGAACCAATCATTCGTATTTATACGGAAGCTCCTTCTCAGGAAAAAGCAGATGTTTTGGCGCTTCGTATCATCGATGAAATTAAAGCAATTGCTGGAATTTAATTTATAATAAATACGAAAAATTTAACCGCAAAGAACGCAAAGGTTTTATATTTAATCGCGCAAAGTCGCAAAGCCGCAAAGAAAAATAAACTTTCCGGCTTTGCGACTTTGCGAGAAATAAGTTAGCGAACCTTGCGTAAAACCTTTGCGTTCTTTGCGGTTAAAATCTTAATAAAACTAGTTCTTAATAATCTTAATAGATTTTTTAACTGAGCCATAAGAAGCCTTTACAATATAAACTCCTGTCGACAATTTATCTCCAATTTTAATATCTTCATTCGTGAAATAATCATCTGAAGAAAAACAAATACTTCCTTTCATATCCACTATTTTTAGCGACAAAGGTTCTGTAACAGACGATTTTATATGAAGTGTGGATTGTGTTTTAATTGGATTTGGATAAATAGTGAAAGAATCTTTGTCTGCAATAGGATCGTTAACGCCTAAACTTGCCAGCGAAGCATCGATATAATTAAAATTCATGCCATTTGATTTGAACTTAATTTTCAGGTAAACTTCTCCTTTTGGCAATACAACTCCCTCTACGACTTTATCTGTATAGGTTTGCATTGCGCCTGTAGCGGCAAAAGTTTCGTCTGTTTTTACAACAACATTGTTTACATGAATATCAAATTTTCCGGCAGTAGTGGCAGAAGCCACTCTAAAAGTTAATTTATACGCTCCGGCATTGGCAACATCAATTATAAATTCATTCCAGTCTCCGGTTTCGATTGAAGAAACATTTTGTACCGTTCCGGAATCTGTTGTGTTTTGTAAAGTTGTTCCTTTTCGGCGATAATGTTTGTTTGCGGTAATCCGTCCGGGAACATTCATTTTTTTAGAAGTATACGTAGCATTTATGTATTCCGTTCCAATAGGTTTTAGAACGCCGCTTTCCGGAGCTAATAATTGTCCTTCAAGCATATCTGTCCACGTTGGATCAACTCTTCCGGTAAACCATGAATAACGGTAGATATCCGGATCGTTTTCAAAACTGGTGACAATCTCCTTCATAAAAGTAGTTTTTTCGGCAGCACTCTGAATAACTCTATTCGCAAATTCAGTTACCCAAACAGGGCGATTGTATTTTTTTAAAAGTCCCGTAACGCCAATAACAGATCCAGACGAACTATCATAAGTATGAAAAGCAATATAATCGACTTTGCAGTTTGGGCATAACAGAAAAAACTGATCATGCCAGGCAATCGGGCTTGTGTAACCGCCGTAATTAACAGGACCATTAAAAGCTGGCGACGCACTTACAATTTCGAGATTTTTTGCAGCAGCAATTTTTTCGACATTCGCCCACGCATTTACAGCTTCCTGCGGCGTCATTCTGGCTCCATCATTAAAATTGGGTTCATTAAATGCCAGTAAATATTTTGCACCTGGTTTTATTCTGCTAATAAAAGCCTGCAGATCGGCATCACTAACGCCATTCCACGCCATTGGAACATATTCCAGACCAATAGCTTCATAATTGGCGTTTGTATCATTTTCCGGAGAAGATCCCCAGTTGTACCACCATGAAATTCCGGGTTTTAAGGCTAATAAATCAGCAGTAGAGTTTTTTCCAAATGCAATTCCGCGTTTCGGGCTTTGCGAGAATGCAGTCAGGGAAAAACATGCGATTAAAAAAAATAGGTTTTTTTTCATAATAGATAATTAGATTTGGGTAAAATTTTTATCAGTTCCAAATGTATGTAGTTTATACATTGTATCATAAAAATCTTATCAAAAATAAATAGTACAAAAACACATCAAACCTTATTTTAAAACCTAAAGTTCAAATTCTAAAATCTAAATTCCAAAACCCAAATTCCAAAACCCAAATTCTAAAATCTACAATCTATATTCTATAATCTATAATCCAAAATCTAAAATAAAAAAAGCCCGAACATTAGTTCGGGCTTTTCTATATATTTTTAAAATTCAATTAGAATTTATACGTTAAGCTTCCCATGAAAGTACGTGGCGCCTGAACGTTGATTGTTGTATAACCGTTAAAGTACAATTCGTCTGTAAGGTTGTTTACTTTTACAGATACTCTGTATTTAGGCTGATCGTAGTATAATGCAGCATTTAATACAGCGTAAGATGGAAGTTCAAAAGTTTCACCTGGTCCTGCGTTATAAATATATGTAGCATCTCCATAATTACCTCCAAATCCTAAACCTAAACCTTTAAGTTTTTCTGTTTGTAAATTATAACTAATCCAGTAGTTGATAAGGTTTTCTGGTCCTGCAGTTACAGGTCTGACATCATTTAACTCTGAATCATTTTTTGAAAAACCAGCTAGTAAGTTTAATCCCGGAATTGGGTTTGCTGTAATTTCCACTTCAAAACCTTTACTGTATTGTGTACCGTTTTGTATGCTTGCATTTGGGAAATTTGGATCAGCAGTAACAATATCCCTAACTTTAATTTTATAGTAACTTACTGTAGCGCTCAGTTTATTTTGGAAAGCATTTACTTTTATACCTCCTTCAAACTGATTTGCTCTTTCAGGATCAAATTGTTTCAATTGAAGAGTACCTCCAACATTTGCACTTAAGAATCCTTTGTTAGTAAAACTATTTTGGTAGTTACCAAATACAGATAACTGGTCTTTTACGATTTGAAAAACAGCACCAAATTTTGGTGAGAATGCATTTTGAGAAAAAGTATCCGCTTTTGTATTTGTTGCAGCATCAAATGATCCCTGATTTTCAAAATGATCAAAACGTACCGCTGCCGAAAGAATTAATCTATCTGTAATGTTAATTGCATCAGCAACATAAGCGCTGTAAGTTGATATAGAACTGTTAGTAGTATATGGGGCATTACCATTTCCAACAATTGCATCGTTTACATTGGTTGGGTTAAAATCATAATAATTAGTCGCTGTTCCTGTGTAATTTACTACATCGTATGCAGCATAACCAGGCAAGTTTTTATATACTAATTTATTCGTACCGTGATATAAATCAACACCTGCTAAAAAACGGTTTCTAAGTGATCCAATATTAAAATCACCATTAAAGTTTTGTTGGAATTCTATAGCATTGTCTTTTCCATTTGCATCCCATGCGTTTCTAGATAATTGTTCGTTTGGTAAAAGATAAAACCATGTTTGTAAACCAGCTGCCTTATTTGAGCTGCTGCTAAATACGGTTTGTGAAGTCCATTCGTCAGAGATTTTATAATTAGCTTGTGCAAAAACATTGAATGTTTTTGTATTAGTCATAAATTCATCTCCTAAAAATGATCTTTTAAAGTTCATATTAAGATCTTTAGCGTTGCTTACTCCTAAATCAGCTATTGAAACTCCGAAAGGAAGGTAGATTAATGGCATACCTGAATTATCCTGATTTCCAATTTCTGCATCAATAGAGATATTAAGTCTTTCACTTACCTGATAGGCAAAAGATGGTGCTATAAAGTAACTTTTTGAGTAACCAAAATCCTGAAAAGTATTGGCACTATTTAAAGAAGCATTTAATCTGAATAACGCTGTGTTATCGTCGTTGATTGGTGTGTTAACGTCTGCTGACAAACGGTTAAAACCATAACTTCCGCTTTGGTAAGCGATTTCTCCACCAAAATTTTCACTTGGTTTTTTAGTCACACGATTGATTAATCCTCCGTATGAAGAAAGTACGTTTCCAAATAATGTAGCCGATGGCCCTTTTATAACTTCTATTCTTTCAAGGTTTGCAGCGTCAGAATTACTGTTTACTTTTCCTGCAATACCGTTTCTTACTAAACTCTGAGTTGTAAATCCACGTAGTGAATACCATGAACCACCATCACCTGCACGGTTTGTAGCTCCCCATAATTGGTATAAACCCGGTACGTTTTTCAACGCTTCATCCTGGTTTGTAACCAATTGATCTTTCATTAATTCTTTTGTAACAACATTGTATACTTGTGAGTTTTCAAGATTTTTAACTTTCATTCTTGAAACATATTCACTTTCTGATTTGGTATATTTGTTAGCGTTTGCTTTAACAAATACTTCAGTAAGTGCTTCAGATGAAGTAGTTAATGTGAAATTTTCTACAAGATTATCTCCGTCAGTAATAGTAACAGATTTTTCTTTTGATGTAAATCCTACTGCAGTAGCTTTTATTGTATAAGTACCTGGTTTAATGTTTTTGATCTCATAGTTTCCCTGAGCATCAGTATTGGTTCCAATTTTAGTTCCTCTAATAGTTACAGAAACATTATCGGCACTTTCATCATTAGATAATGAAACTCTACCTTTGATAGTACCATTCTGAGCAAACGAAGCTACACCAGTCAGGAACATTAAACAGCAGATCAACTGCGAAAAAGATATTTTTACTTTCATGTTATTTAGAATTGTTTTGAATAGGGCAAATGTATTGGTTGTGTTAAAACAATCCAAATTATCTTTATTTATTCTAAATAATAAAGCGAATCAAGTATTTTACTGGTTATTCTTCAATAAATTATTAGTAAAAAAATATAATTCTTTTTTTTAAGTATAAATGCTTGTTTAATTAGAACCAAAAATTGTCTTTTATGGATGTTTTTAGCAACTATTTTTCACTTTTTAAACTTGAAATAAAGTAGAAAAGCAATAATTAATTAACAATTTATTCATTCGAACAAAATTATTAACAGGAAGTTTTTTAGTTATCGAATTGGGCTAAAATAAAAAATCCAAAAAACAGGAAATGCTTTTTGGATTTTAATTTTTTGAAGAAAATTATTTTTCAATCTTATGTTTCCATCTTTTGTGCGTCCACAAATAATATTCGGGAGCTTCATAAATTTGTTTTTCTACTTCTCTTAAATATTTTTCTGTGACTTCAAAATTTTCAAAATCATTAGGATTATCAGCAATAGTTAGAAAAGTGGCTTCATAATACCCTCTTGCTACTTTTTTTACTTTAACCATTATGACGCTTAAGTCGTATTTTTTTGCCAGCATTTCTGCGCCAGTATGTACAGGAACTTCCACGCCCATAAATTTCATCGAATGAAAAATTCTGTCCAGTTTTGGAGACTGATCACTTGCTAATCCGTAAAGGCTTAATTTTCCTTCACGCTGATGCTGCGCCATCGTAGGAATCGCTTTTCTGGTTTCAATTAATTCTGTATTATATTTAGAACGAATTTTTCGGATCAATTTATCAAAATACGGATTGGCAATTTTTTTATACACCGCAATTCCTTGAAAACCAAGCTTCGGATTAATGGTCAAAAGCCATTCATAACTAGCATAATGCGAAGCGACCAAAATTACACTCTTACCTTTTTTAGCATAATCCTGTACCAATTCTATATTTGTGACCTGAAATCTTTTTTCCATTTCTTCAGCAGAAATCGTCATCGTTTTAATCATTTCCAAAAACATATCACACATATGCTGATAGAATTTCTTTTCGATTTTTTTTCGTTCCGAATCACTTAGGTGCGGTAAAGTTAAAGCTAAGTTTTCGCGGACTACTTTTTTACGATACCCAATAACATGGTAAATCAGAAAATAGACGCAATCAGAAAACAGATAAAAAATTCGAAAAGGTAATATAGAGATAAGCCAAAGTAAAGGATAGGCCAATATATAAACGAGAAATTGCATGTAATTTTTTTTACAAATATAAAATAAAAATGAATAAAGATGATATTTTGGTCTGACGCTAACATATGTTTAAGAATGACTATATTTACAATTAAAATTAAATATTATTTATGAATACCATTTTAATTGGGATTATAGTGGCCAATGTATTGATTAGTTACAAAGGCTTTAACGATCTTGCTTTTTTTAGAAAATACGAATTTCATGTAGGAAGTATTCGTTCCGGTGAACAAATCAGAATGCTTTCATCCGGTTTTTTACATGCAGATATGATGCATTTACTTTTTAACATGCTGACACTTTGGTTTTTTGCGCCGGTGGTTTTAGGCTGGCTTGGAAACTTTTCATTTGTGCTGGTTTATTTTGGAAGTTTAATTTTTGGAAGTCTGCTCACCATGGTTTTTCATAAAGACGATTATAGTTATCGTGCCGTAGGAGCTTCGGGCGCTGTAACCGGTGTTTTATATTCGGCCATTCTTTTACAGCCGGATATGATGTTGGGAATATTCTTCGTAATCCCAATTCCGGCATATCTTTTCGGAATTTTATATCTATTGTATTCTATTTACGGAATGCGTGCTAAAAACGACAATATTGGGCACACAGCGCATTTTGGAGGTGCTGTAGGCGGGTATCTGATTACTTTGATAAAACAGCCTTCTTTATTAACAGATCATACGCTGATGGTAATCTTGTTGGCGATTCCGATTTTAATACTTTTTGTATTGGCAAAATTGGGAAAAATATAATGCTGGCATAACTTTTGAAATGTCATTAACAAATAACTTAAATATAACAAAAATGAAGAAACTAGTATTATTTTTAACAATCATGTTTATGACTATGTCTTACGGCCAGGATAACAAACAAATTCCTCAAATCAATGTAAACGGAGAAGGAAAAGTAAAAGTTGCTCCGGATCAGGTTTTAATTTCAGCTACAGTTGAAACAAAAGGAAATAATGCTAAAGACATCAAAAAGCAAAACGACGAAAAAATTGATGCTGTTTTAAAATTCATCAAAAAAATGAATATTCCGGCAACAGATTTCAGAACAAAACAAGTACAGCTTAATCCACAATACGATTACGAAAAAAAGAAAACAACTTATAATGCTGTTCAGACTATTGAAATTGTATTAAAAGATTTAACTAAATACGACGAATTAATGGAAGGTTTGGTTCAACAGGGAATTAACCGTTTGGACAAAGTTTCTTTTGAAAGTTCTAAAATAGTTCAATTACAATCTGAAGCCAGAAAATTAGCAATGAAAGATGCTAAAGTTAAAGCAGAAGATTATGTATCAGTTTTGGGACAAAAAGTAGGTAAAGCTTTTGTGATTTCTGATAACACACAAATTTATCACCCACAACCAATGTATGCAATGAAATCAATGGCGATGGATAGCAACGGCGGTGCTGAAAATGAAACTTTAGCAATTGGTGAAATTGAAGTTACTGCAAACGTAAGTGTTAGTTTTATCTTAGATTAAATCTCTTAGAAATACAAATATTTGATCCCGAAGATTCAGGATCAAATTTCAAATCCAAATTCCAAATTCCAATTTTACGATTGGGATTTGGATTTTTTTTGTTTTTAACATACGCTGATGCGCAGTATTTAATGAGAATTCAAAGGTTTTTCTGTATTACAGACAGAAATTTTTGGATTTTTTTATGATTTAAGCCAGTCAATTTAGAAAATTCTTACACAATAATGAAAAGTTGTGGAAAATATAATTTATTGATTTATAATGTATTATAAATATTAAAACGTTTTCGTTAACATTTTTTTTGCAAAAAAAAGCGATTAAAATTTTGGCACTTAATTTTTTAATATACCTTTGTTCTACCAAATTAGTAGAATTTAAAATGAATTATCCGGACACATTAGAGATTATCAATCACCTTCCTTTTTTAAAGATGCGGAAACACTTGTCAGCTTATGCCATGACGCGCTGCTCTTAAAATCTTCAATCTCTAATTCATACAAATTTCAAAAAAATCCTGACTAACAGGATTGAAATTTTCTAAGTGCAAAATCAAAAAAAAATAATAATCAAAAAAAAGTAAAATGAAAAAACGAATGTGCTGCAGATAAAAAAAAACCATTTCTGTTGCAGCAGAAATGGTGAAGCTTAAAGAAATTGTATCTCTCTATAAGGAAATCGGGAATGGAGTAATCCTTTTCGAATCGCCTTATTTTTTAAACTAAAACAAAGTAATGAAAAAAAAATTAAATAGCTATATCTGGTTATGTATTTTATTGATTTCCATAGGAGTTAAAGCTCAGGAAAACAAACCGCTAATCCAGTCCAAACTTGTGGGAACAGTTATAGATGCTGTTACAAAAGAGCCTGTTATTGGGGCTTCAATTAACATTAAAGGAACCACACACGGGGTTCAAACAGATTTTGACGGGAAGTTTTATTTCCAAACCGGTCAAAAATTTCCTTATACACTTTTGGTAAGTTATATGGGATATAAAAAAGCAGAAGTTGTAGTAACTGAAAATCCGGTTATTATTAGTCTTACTCAGGAACAGAATACTTTGTCTGAGGTTGTAGTAACGGCGCTTGGAATTACAAAAGAAAAAAAATCTTTAGGTTATACGACACAATCACTTAAAAACAGGGATTTGTCTGAAACAAAAGAAACCAACTTTTTAAATAGTATGAGCGGTAAATTAGCCGGAGTTCGTATTACCAATTCGCAAGGTGATATGGGATCTTCCCGTATTATTATTCGTGGGGAAACTTCCATTGGCGGAAATAACCAGCCCTTATTTGTGGTAGACGGAGTTCCTGTAGATAACTCGCAGTTAAGTAGTTCCGGTGGTACAAGTGCTTCTCGTGATTTTAAAAATGCGGTTGCGGATTTAAATCCAAATGATATTGAAACTTTAACGGTATTAAAAGGACCAAATGCGGCAGCGCTTTACGGATCACGTGCGGCGCATGGTGTGGTTCTTATTACCACAAAATCTGGAAAAAGCCAAAAAGGACTTGGGATAAACTTTAGTTCAGGTATTACGATCTCTCAGGTGGCTACTTTACCAAGTTTTCAAAATACATTTGGACAAGGTTCAAACGGAAGATTTAGCTATGTTGATGGTAAAGGCGGCGGTATCAATGATGGAGTTGATGAAAGCTGGGGTCCTAAAATGGACGGGCGTCTTATTCCTCAATTTAATTCAAATGGAGTAGCAGTGCCTTTCGTGGCTCATCCTGATAATGTTAAGGATTTCTTTAATACAGGTATTACGTATGATAACAGTCTTTCTGTAGCAAAATCAACTGAAAAATCAGATTTCCGTTTGGGAGTAAACAATCAAAAACAAACCGGAATTGTACCTAATAGTGAAGTCAACAAAACAAACTTTACCGTTAACACAAACTATCAAATATCTGAAAGTATAAAAGTAGGTGTAACAGCAAATTATATTGTTACAAATGCTCCGGCACTTCCTGGAGGTCCATTTGGTAACCGTGCTGCGGGAGTGATGCTTCAGTTTCTTTGGTTCGGACGTCAGGTTGATACCGAGGCGCTTAGAAACAACAGAGATGTAAATTGGAACAACAGCTACTACAGCAATCCGTACTGGAATGCTTATTATAACACCACAAGCCAGCAGCGTAACCGTATAATTGGTGATGTGCATGTGGATGCAAAACTTGCCGAAGGTCTTAATTTCAGATTCCGCACCGGAGTTGATTATTATAACGACCGTAGAAAATACGAGATTAAATATGGTACAAACGGAACTCCTTTTGGATCATATGCAGAAGATGCTTACACGGTAAACGAACAAAATACAGAAGGTATTTTTACGTATACTAAAAAAATAACCGATGATTTTACTTTAGATGCTCTTGCGGGATTCAATATTCGTAACCACAGCGATGCAAACAATTATCAAAAAGCACCACGTTTGGCCGTGCCCGATTTATACACATTGATCAACTCGCGTGATCCGTTAACGTCGTCAAACACATTATCAAGATTGCGAGTTTACAGTGCTTATGCTTCAGCGCAATTTGGGTATAAAAACTATGCTTATTTAAACGTTACGGCTCGTAATGACTGGTCATCAACATTGCCAAGCAATAACAGATCTTATTTCTATCCATCTTTTAATGGTAGTTTTGTAGTATCTGATGCCTTTAATCTGAAAAGCAATACGCTTGATTTCTTAAAAGTGCGTGGCGGATGGTCTGAAGTTGGTAATGATGCAGATCCATATCAATTGGCTACGGTTTATAATTTTCAAACGGCATTTGACGGAAATCCAATTCAGACTTCTTCTCAAAGAAAACTTAATGAGAACCTGAAACCGGAAACAACCCGTTCTACTGAACTTGGTTTAGAAGCTTCTTTCTGGAAAAACAGACTGCATTTTGATTTTGCTTATTATAATACCAATAGTTTTGACCAGATTCTGGAAATTAAAACAACGGCTTCAAGCGGTTATAATTCACAATTAATTAATGCCGGTAAAATAAACAACCGTGGTATCGAAATTCAAGTGGATGGAACTCCTATCCAAAATGAAAACTTCAAATGGAATATAGCGGCAAATTATTCAAGAAATACAAGTAAAGTACAGGTTCTTGATTACGAGCAAAATATTAAGAACTACACAATTGGTACTTCTGGAGGTGTAGATGTATTGGCATCTGTTGGACAAGCTTACGGAGCACTTTATGGTACAGCTTATGAGCGTGACGCAAATGGAAATATTGTAGTAGGAGCAAACGGATTGCCAAAAGCTGATCCGACAAAGAGAGTGTTAGGGCATTATACTCCGGATTATTTAGCGGGTGTGACGAATACATTAACGTATAAAAATCTTGAACTTTCGTTTCTTGTTGATGCGAGTGTAGGAGGAGAAATCTTCTCAGGAACCAACAGAACTGGTATGTATACAGGTGTACTTGCAGAAACTCTTCCGGGGCGTGATGCAGAAAATGGCGGATTGAGCTACTATAATGTGGGTACTACGAAAACCTTATTAACAGGAGCTGCTCCAAACGGAGTAACTGTTTTTGATGACGGTATGATCTTTAAAGGAGTATACGCTGATGGAACTCCAAATACAACTGTACTTAGTGCACAGGAATATTACAAAGCGTCGTATAATATTAGTGAAGCTTATATCTATAGTTCGACTTTTGTAAAAATGAGAGAAATAAAATTGGCTTACAATTTCAATAAAGCATTTGCAAGAAGGCTGGGATTGGACGGAGCAAGTATTACTGCAGTAGGACGTAACCTTTTCTTTATCTATAAAGACGCACCAAATATTGACCCTGAAACAGCTTTCAACACCGGAAATGCGCAAGGATTGGAAAGTTTGGCTTTGCCAACAACCAGAAATTTCAGTCTTAATGTTAATCTTAAATTTTAAAAACACGGAATCATGCTAAAAAAAATAGCCTATATAACCCTATTTGCATTGTCACTGGTTTCATGCAGTGATACGCTGGATGATATTAATGCAAATCCAAATGCAACTGAAACGCCATTGGCACCTTACCTGTTAACAGGATCATTAAAACAAGGAGCTGATTTATATTGGGGTTCAACCAATAATTTTGACTCGTCTCTATTATTTGTGCAGCATTGGGCCAAAATTCAATACACTGAACCAGACAGATATGATGTATCGAACACGTCTTTTACAACATTGTGGAATACAGGATATGCAACTTTGATTACAGATTTGAATACCATAATTAATTTCCCGGATGCGCAGGCAAATTCAAATTATAAAGGAATTGCCCTTACATTACGTTCATGGACATTTTTATTGCTGACAGATGCTTACGGAAGCATCCCTTATAAAGAAGCAGGTCTAAAAGTAACACCGGCATATAATACTCAAAAAGAAGTATATACAGGATTACTTGAAGATTTGAAACAAGCACAGACTTTGCTAAATGCTGCAAACGGAGCTGTTACAGGAGATTTGGTATATAAAGGAGATGTTGCAAAATGGAAAAAACTGGTAAATTCACTTCGTTTGCGTATTGCATTGAGAATTTCAGACAGAGAACCGGTTTTAGCGAAGCAAGCGGCAATTGAAGCCACAAGCGATGCAGCAGGAGTATTAAGCAGCAATAACGATACTTTTCAGTTTGTTTACATTAGTTCGCCACAGCAAAATCCGGCTTCGGCATGGTTTGAAACACGTGATGATTATCGTATTTCGAAAACAATGGTTGATAAGTTATATGAATTAGCAGATCCGCGTTTGCCGGTATATGCGCAGCTTCCATCAGATGCAACGGTAGGTAAATATGTTGGTGGTGCTAACGGATTATCAAATAGTGATGCGAATAGTCAGGGTTTTGCAAAAACATCAAAACCGGGAAAATACTTCCTGACTTCTCAATCGCCGGCTGTAATTGCTTCTTATTCAGAGACATTGTTTAATCTTTCAGAAGCAGTAGCTCGCGGTTATATTGCCGGAGATGCGGAACAGCTTTATAAAAATGCCATTACAGCATCATTCAATCAATTTGGAATTATAGATGCGACTACTATTTCGACTTACCTGAATCAGGCAACTGTGAAGTACGATGCTACAAATTATGCTAAATCAATAGGTACACAAAAATGGATTGCATTTTACGGACAAGGTCTTGATGCTTTTGTAGAGTGGAGAAGACTTGATTATCCGGTATTAACAGCTGGTCCGGCTACGGTTTTGGATGGAAAAATACCTTCGCGTTTCTTCTATCCGGGTACAGAGCAATCACTAAACGGAACAAGCTATCAGGCAGCAATTTCTGCTCAGGGAAAAGACCTGCTTACAACAAAACTATGGTTTGATGTTAATTAAAATCGTTTCGTTGATATAATATAACTTATTAGAAACAGGAATAAAAAAAAGCTAAATCTTTTGATTTAGCTTTTTTTGTTTTTCTTCTTTGATTTTTTTCTTTTTTTCCACCAAATAATAAATCCGGTTATTGGGAGTGAAGCCCCAATTAAACTCACCAGACTCCAGATTATTTTTCCTGTAAGACCAAAGAAAACACCTGTATGCAAATCATGATTACTGGCTTCATACACATCTGCGGCATTGTTGTCTTTGTAAAGTTTTGTACGAAGCATTTGTCCCGTTTTCCCATCAAAAAAAATGGTATTTTGGTTCCTTGCCCAGTTATTGGGATAGGTCATTCTTAATCTAAGTTCTCCGGTTTTTCTAATAGAAAATGAAATTGAAGTTGCCCCCGGATATTTTGAGTTTACACTTTCATATATTGCATTATAGCGTACGGGAATTGTCATTGAATCAATTTTTTCTTGAGATGCGACTTCATCTCCTTTTCGAAGCGTACTCTGAGTTACGAAACTAACCGTTTTTTTGACAGTATCATATTTAAAATACGTTCCTGAAAAAGCAATTAAAAGCAAAACAAAAGAAGCGTAAAATCCTAAAACCTGATGCAGATCATAATTGACTCTTTTAAAAGAACCGCTCCATTTTATTTTTAAAGACTGTTTTATTAAACGCCTTTGATTAGGAAACCACAATATAAGTCCTGTAATCAGCATAATAATAAAAACCACAACAGACCAGCCTTGAATAAATTCGCCAAATTCTCCCAATAGCAAAGTACGGTGTATTTCGAGAACAGTATCCAGCCAGTCAGAATTTTGCTTGTTAATCAGGGTTCCGTCATACGGATTAAAATAATAGGTCTTTTTCTTTTTTGTTGAAATTTGAACCGCTGCATTCGGTTCTTCTCTATTTATTTTAACGGCTGTAATTTTCTGCTTGGGTTCCTGACGTTCATAATTTTCAATTATAGTTTTTAAACCTATAAAAGGCTGCTGCTGAACGGGAACATGCAGATATTCTTTCTGTGAAAAATCGCGTATTTCTTCTTCAAAAACATAAAGAAATCCTGTGATGCTCACTATAAAAACAATAAGGCCCGATGCTAAACCGAGCCATAAATGTATTTGTCTTATTGTATTCTTAAAACCTTTGGTCATAATTTATAATAAAATCCAAATGTATATAATATCATTGGAAATGACGAACTGTAAATCTTAGAATTTAAACGTAATATTTCCGGTAACTCTCGTTGGGTTTTGAGCTGCTAAACGGTACGACCAGTATTTTTCATTCGTAAGATTATCTACTTTTAATCCCAATCTGAATTTTGGTCTGTCATAAAACAATGAAGCATCCAAAACGGTGTAAGACGGAATACTAAATTTGAAAGTTGTCGTGTTCGTCTGGTAATATTCGCTTCCATAAATTCCTCCAAAACCAAAACCAAGACCAGATGCCGGACCTTCAACTAATCGGTAACTTGCCCAAAGGTTTGCCGTTCTGGGAGAACCTGCAGTTGTTGGGCGTAAACCCTGAACACTTGCGTTTGCTTTGGTATATTCACTTTCATTATAAGTATAACCGGCTATAATATTCAATCCACGAATTGGATTTGCAATCAGCTCGGCTTCAAAACCTTTGCTCAATTGTGTTCCGTCCTGAATTTGAAAACTGCCAGTTGTGTGCTCAGGATCATCACGCGTTACATTGGTTACTTCGATATTATAATAACTTAAAGTAGCACTGATTTTATTAAAGTCAAATTTAAATCCACCTTCTAACTGATTTGCCTGATTTGGTTTGAAAGTATTTCCGTAAAAATCTGAACCGCTGACATTATTAAATCCGTTCATATAATTTCCAAAAACAGAAACCTTTTCTTTTACAATTTGATAAACTGCTCCAAATCGCGGAGAAAATGCTGTCTGATTGTAGTTTCCGGCAATAGAATCCCTGCTTGGGTAATAAACACCTTTATTAATATATCTATCTGCTCTAACTCCTGCCATTACGATTAATTCATCTGTAATATTCAACACATCAGATATATATGCACTAAATGTTCTTTCGTTATTAGATACGTAATTCGTGTATTTGGCTGTAGCTAAAAGAGGCTGAATTTTTGTAATATTGAAGTTGTTGTAAGCATCACCGGGCTTTTTAAAGTTAATGGCCGGCATGTTTACAGTTGCATCATTGCGGGTTGCACGAACGCTGTAAAAATCAAGACCTGCTACAACTCTGTTACGCAGTTTCCCGATTTTAAAATCACCATTAAAATTTTGCTGAATATCTGTACCATAATATGGATAATCCTGATTGGTAACGGATTGTCTCAAAGTTTCATTACTCAAAACGGTCAGTGCCACAACATTCCCTTCACTAGATGATCTTGTGCGGGAAACAATTGTTTGCGATGTCCATTCGTCTGATATTTTATATTTTAACTGCGCAAATATATTATACTGCTGCCCTGTGTAATTTACCGTGTTGTTTGCAAATGAAAGTTTATACGGAATTCCTAATTCTGTAATACTGTGTGCTGTACCACCGGTAAAAGGAGCCAGTCGTGTTGGCGAAGTTGCTTTCGAAGCACTAAATTCAGCATCGATAAGTAAAGTCATTCTTTCGTTTACCTGATACGAAAAACTTGGTGCTATAAAAAAGCTTTTGTTAAAACCGGCGTCCTGAAAACTTCTTTCACTATGCAAAGCCGTATTAATTCTAAAAAGTGCCGTTTTTTCCTCATTAATCGGAGTATTTATATCAGCAGTAAAACGATTTAAATCCCAATCGCCTGCAGAATAAGAAACTTCACCTTTAAAGAAATCAAAGGGTTTTTTTGTTACCCTGTTAAACAAACCTCCAAAAGAAGAAATTGTACTGCCAAACAATGTTGCAGACGGGCCTTTGATCACCTCAATGCGCTCTAAGTTTGCAGGATCTATAGAATTATAAGTAAAACTTCCAACTCCATTTCGCACAAGTTGAGGTGTTGGAAACCCTCTTGAAATATTCGTTGTTCTTCCCTGATTTCTAACTTCTGCAATACCGGCACCGGGAATATTTTTAAAAGCACTATTATAATCCGTTATAACTTGTTCTTTCATAAGTTCTTTACTTACAATGCTATAAACCTGCGGATTTTCCATATTCTTCAGTTTCATTTTAGAAACCTCTTCGCTTTCTTTTCTTGCAAACCTGTTTCCTCCGGAACTTATAATAACTTCCTCCAGTTTTTGTGAAGTATAGGTAAGTTCAAAATCAAGATTCGGATTTAAATTATTCTGATCAATTAAAACGGTTGCAGGTGAAGATTCGTAACCGTTCATTTTTACTTCCACTAAATACGTTCCGAATGGAATATTTTTTAACTGATAAACGCCATCAGAATCTGTAGTGGTAGTTTTATTTAATTCTGAAATTTTTACTGTTCCGCCTTGTAAAGGATTTCCGTCTTTCAAAATGACTTTACCTGATATTGTACCTAAACCCGATTGAGAAAAAGCACTTCCTGAACAGAATATAATAATCAGAAACGCTAGAAACACTTTTGATAAAATATTGTTTTTAAGTGTTTTAAAGATTGTTTTCATATAAAATTTGTAATTTATTCTTATTTAGACTGATTACAAATATATAAACTGGATGAGATATTCATAGCAAAGATTAAAATAATCTTAAAAAATCCTTAAAAATAAATAAGTGAAAAACCATCTATTTTAGAAATGTTTTATTCACAATCTTTAAGATTCTAAATAAAAGTTGTTCGCAATTTTACAATTTCCTGCTCTCAGGAATGCGTTATTTTGTTTTTATAAAAAGAAATCAAAATGAAAAGAACACTTATTTTAAACGGATTTTTGATGCTTACCTTTTGGTGTAACGCTCAAACTAAAGACGCTTCCTTAAAAACGGCCAGAAAGACGATTGAAGCCAGCAATGAAATTTATGCAGATCTCGCGAATAAAAACGACGGATCGATCCTGACCAGATACACCGACGATGCCTGCCTGTTTCCACCCAACGCCGAGCCGGTATGTGGAAGTGCACAAATTGCGAATTTCTTTAAAGGAGGACCAAAAGTTCACGTGAAATTTTTGATCCAGCATTTATACGGAGACGGAAAAACAACTGTAACAGAAGAAAGTTATTATGAAATGACCGATCTCGACGGTAAAAAAATCGACGACGGAAAAGTAATTGTCATCTGGAAGAATACAAAAGACGGCTGGAAGATGCACCGCGATATGTTTAGCAGCAATCATCCGGCAAAATAAACTAGAAACCAATGTTGACAGCCTGTTGAAAATCGACACCATTTTTTATGAGTGAATCCCGGGATGCAGAAGGAGTAATGCCCGTAAATTTCCTGAATTCCTTAATAAAATGTGCCTGGTCATAATACCCGCAATCGTAAGCTATTCCGGTTAACGATTGCGGCGTATTCAGGACCAATTGCAGGCTTTTGTTAAATCGTAATACAGCTGAAAAAGCTCCGGGACTAATGCCAATATTGGTCAGATATAGTTTTTGGATATATCTTTCTGATAATCCTGAATTTCGCGCGATGGCTGGCAAATCTAAAGATTGTGAGTCTAAGAAAATCTGCTGACTTAAAGCCTGAATCACAGCTACTTTTTTTAATCGGGATTCGTTTTTTTTCAGATGTTGCAGAAAGTAGTTTTCTAAAATGTTGATTTTTAGCGAAAGCTCATTTGCTTCCATAATACGTCCGTATAACTCCCTGTTTTCATTCAGAGAAACATCATACATATCGGTAGCATAATTAGTAAATTCCGACAACGGATCTGAGAAAAACAAAGTACTGGCATGGGGATAAATCCGTGCTATAAGTACCGAAGTTCCTTTTTTTACAGTAAGTCGGGTAGGAAGGGTGAGATGTCCCAAAAGTTCTATGGCGGGCGTATCTTTTCGTTTGCCGTTGATAATAGTAGCCGCCTGACCTTCAGAAATATTCACAATTAAATCTACATAACCGCTTGGATAAAAAACTTCATTATCCAAATCTTTTTCAATTGTAACAACCGTATAATTCTTTATATATGGCGCTAAGCTGGCGGAAGGTAAAATTTCCATATCATTATTTATTGTAATTACGAAAGGAATCTGATGATTTATAACATGTTCTAAATTAGAAAAAAATAAAATATAAATGCATGTAAAAAATTGGGCTCTGAATTAATATATTGATACAAAATTGTTTACCGTAAATTTGATCTTTATATGAGACAGATTCTCCAACTAAGAATGAATTTTTATAAATACAATTTCAGAACTTTTATTTATTTTTACAGTCTATGTACGAAATATTTCAAAAATATCTGGACGATAAAACCACGCTGACTCCATCAGAATCAGATTATATACAATCCTTTGCCATTATCAAAAAACTTCGTAAAAGACAATATCTGCTTCAGGAAGGAGATATCTGGAAATATGATGCTTTTATAACGCAAGGCTGTCTGCGCACTTATTCTGTTGATGAAAAAGGAAGTGAGCACATCAATAGTTTCAGCATTGAAAACTGGTGGACGGGCGACAGGGAAAGTTTAATGTTTCAACAGCCGTCGCGTTTCAACATAGATGCCATTGAAGACAGTGAACTCGTATTGTTTACACATGAAAATTTTGAATTGCTGTGCAGGGAAATTCCCGCCTTTAATAATATGGTAAATGCCATTTTACAAAAAAGTTTTATAGCCGCACAAAACAGAATTCAGGCTTCGCTAAGTTTTACGGCAGAAGAAAAGTATTTGAATTTTATAACCAAATACCCGGGATTTGCATCAAGAATTCCACAGACAATGATTGCCTCTTATCTGGGCATGACGCCGGAAACACTAAGCCGGATCCGAAAACAAACTGCAAAAAAATAATAAATACATCAGGAGCTTTTAAGCTCCTTTTTTTATGGCAATTGCTGAACTCTTGATCTATATCAAGTTTTTACTTATTTCTAATCAATTTGCAGGTTTTGCCTTTGACGCAACTTTGTAATGTTCAAAAGAAACAAACATTATAAACATTTAAAAATAGAAATCATGTCAAAAACAATTTTCATTACAGGTACAAGTTCAGGATTTGGTAAACTTACAGCTATAACTTTAGCAAATGCCGGTCATTCCGTAATTGCGGGAATGCGCAACACAAAAGATAAAAATGCAGCAGCAGCAAAAGAACTTTCTGCACTTTCAAACATTGAAGTAGTAGATATCGATATTACAAATGATGCCTCTGTAAACCAAGCGTTTGAAAAAGTGCTTATCAAATACGGAAAAATTGATGTCCTTATCAATAATGCAGCAGTAAGCGGTTTTGGTTTGCTTGAAGGATATTCAATCGATCAAATGCAAAAAATGTTTGATGTAAACGTTTACAGCGTACTTCGCACTTATCAGGCCGTTCTTCCTTCTATGAGAAAAGAAAAAAACGGACTTATAATCAATATTACAACCGGAGCAAGCGGGCATACACTTCCTTTTATGATTCCGTATATCGCTTCAAAATTAGTCGTAGAAAGTTTTACAGAAGGATTACAAGATGAACTTGCCGATTACGGAATTGAAAACGTAAGTATCCAGCCGGGCGTTTATCCAACAGAAATGAATAATGGTTCAAAAGCCGGTATACATGCTGACAAACAAGAAATTATAGCGCAATACGGAGATGCTGCCACAGAAAAATTCAATGCTCTTGGCAGTGCATTATTTGGCAAAATGGCTCAGTTTGATATGAATCCGCAAACTATTGCCGACGGAATTCTGGAATTGGTAACCATGAAAAAAGGCGAGCGTCCGCTTCGTTTTCCACTTGATGCGATCGCTCAGGGAACCGACAAAGAATTTATCGAAGCGCGCGCTGCCATAAAAGCAAAATGGTTAGCCGCTTACAGCAATTAATTTTCACAAAATAACAATTTAGAAACAACAATAATTATAATAAAATCATGAAAACAAATAATAAAATATATACTCCCGCTGTTGCATTACTGAATTTAGTTTTTTTCTTTTCGACTTCAGAAAAAGCTACAGCACAAAACAATGCAGGAATTCTGGGAATTGATCACGTAGGAATCAATGTTCCCGACTTAAACGAAGCAGTTACTTTTTTTCACGATGTATTGGGATTCACGCCCGTTACACAACTCGGACCAATTCCGCTAGATGCGGGTTGGAAAGAAGCCAACCATATTAATCCGGCGACAGGAGCTGTAACCATAAAAATGATAAACGCCGGAACAGGCGCCAGTATCGAAGTGTTTTATTATGCTGATAATAAAGGAAGTAAAACGCATCCTAACTCTGATGATATTGGAGCTTCGCACATCGCTTTTTACACCTCTGATATCAATGCAGCCGTAAAATATTTAAAAAGTAAAGGGGTCAAAATTTTGGGCGAACCGTTCCTGACTCCATCTGGAGATACGGCGGGTGAATCATGGGTTTATTTTGAAACTCCGTGGGGTTCTAAAATGGAACTTGTTTCGTACCCAAATGGTAAAGGATATGAAAAATCAAATCCTAAAACAGTATTATGGTCTCCAAAAACAACAGTGAAAAAACCGGTTGCAGATGATTTTGATCTTGAAAAAAAGAAAGCGATAATTGAAAGGCATTTCGAAATATGGAATGAAAGAGACGAATCAAAACGTGCTGGATTATTGAATAAAGTGTATGCAGATGATATTGAAATGACAGACAGACACTTTATATCAGTAGGAACCGATGATATTAATAAGTTTGTAACAGAACTTCAGCAAAAAAATAAAGATTTCAAATTTACCGTTAAGTCATTTGAAACACATCATAATGTTGTGCGCGTTTATTGGCAATTTGGTCCGAAAAGCAAACCCGCAACAGGAACCGGAATGGATTTGTTTGTGATTGAAAACGGAAAAGTGCAAAAACTATATGTTTTTGTAGACGAAAATAAAAAGTAATAAATACCAAAAGCATTCTAAAAACAAAAAACCTGCAAGTCTAAAGATTTGCAGGTTTTTACAATATATAATTTTAAAAAAAAGTTGTTCGAATGTCTATTTATCCTTGAATAATTTTTCAAGCTTTGACATCATTTCATCTTTCTCTTTCAACATGCGTTCGTATAGCGCAATTTTTTCTTCGTGTAGTTTAACCAGTTGATCAATTTGATTAACGGTAGAATTGTAAAATATAGATGCCGGTTGCTGACAATTTTCAAATGTATTTGAAATAATATTTATGGCTTGATTCTCATCCAAATTCTGAAAAGCTTCTACAGGAATTCTTAACGCATGTGAGATTTGATTAAGTGTTTCATATTCAATTACATCCTTTTGCTCCAGCATAGAAATTTTCTTCTGATTCCATTCAATTCCCAGATCAAAAGCCAAAGCTTCTTGTTTGATGCCAAGCATTTCTCTGAAGCGTTTTACGTTTCTTCCCTGATGTATTTTCTGTTCCATAATGAATATCAATTTTTCTAAAGGCTCAAAGATAAAGCCATTTAGATTAAAAATCCTGAGTTTCAAAGATAAAAAAATCTCCCGTAAAACATTTCTTTTTGTCAGATATTATATCTGTATTTCAATTTAAATTGTTTTTAAAACACCACCATCTGCTCGCAGAGATGCCCCGTTTGTAGCAATCGAAAGCGGACTTGACAAATAAACAGCCAGCGAGGCAATTTCAGATGGATCAATAAAACGCTGCAATAAAGAATGCGGATTGGTCTGTTGTATAATAGCAGTTTTCATTTGTTCCACTTCTATATTTTGTAAAGAAGCAATATGTTCAATTGTTGAAGCAACACCGTCAGAATAAGTTGGTCCGCCTAAAATCGTATTTACCGTAACTTCCGTACCTGCAGTCAGTTTAGACAATCCATTGCTTACCGCCATCATGGCAGCTTTTGTCATTCCGTAATGAATCATGTTTCCGGGAATGTTTACACCAGATTCACTGCTGATAAAAACAATTCTTCCCGATTTCTTCTCCAGCATTTGCGATAAAAGTTTTTTAGAAAGCCTGACACTGCTCATTACATTAACTTCAAAAATTCGATACCAATCTTCCTCTTCCAGATTTTCAAGATCTTTCAATTCGAAAATACCAACGTTATTAATCAAAATATCAATATCGTTTAGTTTATTTAATAAAGCGGTAACTTCTTCCTTTTTTTCAAAGTCACATACAATTCCTGAAACTGCAGCATCTGGAAATTCATCCTTTAGTTTTTGTACGGCTGCATTTGTTTTTTCTTCGTGTCTTCCGTTTATGATAACTTCGGCTTTTTCCTTTAGTAATTGTTTGGCAATTGCAAAACCAATTCCTTGTGTCGAACCGCTTATGAAAGCTCTTTTTCCTTCTAATTTTAAATTCATTTTTGTTGTTTTTATTTTTGTAATGATCGATACATAAATAGTCAAAAAAATTAGCTGATAACAGCTAATTGCATTTCGATTTGGTTTTTTAAGACATTTTTGTCCGGATACATTCGTCTGAGTGTATTGAGTCCGCACCAAAATGTTATTAGATATCTGCCCAGAATTTCGGGATCTGTTTGTGTTTTTAAGTTTCCTTTTAATTTTTCATCTTTAATTGCCTGAGTAAACATTTGTTCGACCTCTTTTAAAATCTGAACCGCATTGGCTTCCAGATTTTCATCAATAAAAGTCATTTCTACAACCGTATTGGCAATAATACAGCCTTTAAGATGCTCATTTTCTTCCGCGGAAGCGATACTTCTAAAAAAGTCTTTAATTAATTCTAAGGGAGATGCGCTTTTACTTAATTCAGTTTTAAAAGTATCAAAAGCCAATCGTCTTTCTTCAATCGCTTTTTGAAAAACCTCTTTTTTGCCGCCTTTAAAAGTATTGTAAAAACTTCCGGCTCCGGCTCCCGTTGCTTTTTGCAGATCGCTTAATGAGGTTGCACTATATCCTTTCTGCCAAAAAACTTCTTGCGCTTTTTTTACAATATTAGCGTCTTCGTAGACGGTAGGTCTTCCTCTCATTGTTTTTTATTTTTGTAATGATCGATACAAAATTAAATAAAAATAAGTTTACTCCAAATTTTTTAAAGCAATTTTTCTTTTCTAATTAAAAGATTGTCTGAATTGCAGGGGAGTTAAATTGGTTTTCTTTTTGAAGAGTTTGCTAAAGGACTGCGCATACTCGAATCCTAATGAATAAGCGATTTCATTGACACTTAAATTTGATCCGGCAAGTAATTGTTTTGATTTTTCAATAAGATGATTCTGAATATATTGCTGAGCACTTAGACCCGTAATACTTCGGAGTAAATCACTCAGATAATTGGAGGAAATGTTGAGTTCTTGCGCTAAATACTGAACCGTTGGAAGACCTTTTACAGTTCCATTTTCATTATCAAAATAATCCAGTAAAGTTTGTTCTATTCTGCTCAATAAATCATGGTTTGAAGTTTTTCTGGTAATAAATTGGCGGCCGTAGAATCTATTAATATAATTGAGCAGTAAATCAAGATGCGAAACAATTAAATCCTGACTGTAATGATCGATATTGTTTGTCAGTTCATCCTGCATTTGTTTTAAAAGACCGGAAATAATTACATCTTCCTTGTCAGAAAGATGTAATGCTTCGGCAGTCGAATAAGAAAAAAATCCGTAATTGTGTATCGTTTTTCCTAACGGATAATTTCGAATTAAATCTGCTTTAAAAATCAGCATAAAACCGGTTACCGGATTATCATTGGTCTGCGTAACCGAAAATACCTGATTGGGTTTGGTCAAGGTCATCATTCCTTCATCAAAATCATAGTGACGCTGGCCGTATTTAAATTTTCCGTTGATGCCTTTTTTTAAGGTAATGCAGTAAAAATCATTCGTAAAATGTTTCCAGATATCGCTGTGTTTGTAGCTCAGCAAAGCAAAATCAATTACACTCACCAAAGGATGATCTGGTTTGGGAAGTGCAAATAACTGATGCAGTTCTGAAATGCTTTTGATTTTATGTGGAACCGATTTTTTCATTGCAGCAAATTTACGAATTAATCGAAATTAGTCGAGAACGAAAGCTGTTTCCATGTTTCCATTTCCTGCGCTTCATTTTTTCGGTGTTCTACAATCGAATTATAACTGTCGTTTCCTAACGGAAGGTGTACAGGCGGATTTGGCAATTCAGTAACAGCAAGCAGGACTTTGGCAAGTTTCTTTGGATCTCCGGGCTGGTTTCCGTCAAAACTTTTGAGCATATTTACATGTTGTTCTACATTGTAAACAGCTATTTTATTTTTGGCTTCCGCCAGAGTGCTGTCGCTCATAAAGCTGGTACGGAACATTCCCGGAGCGATTGCAGTAACTTTGATATGAAAAGGTTTTACTTCCTGAGCTAATGCCTCTGAAAGTCCGATGACAGCAAATTTTGCAGCGTTATAACTTCCTGTATTGGCGTAACCGATATAACCCATATTGGATGCGATATTTAAAATATGCCCTGATTTTTGCTGACGCAGAAAAGGCATTGCGTTGCGAATTACGTTTACGGTTCCCAATAAATTGACGTCTATTGTTTTGCGGAATTCTTTATCGTTGATTTCTTCAATACTTCCTACCAAATAATATCCCGCATTGTTTAATACCACATCAATTTTTCCGAAAGTAGCAATCGCGGTTTGAATCGCATTTTTTACTTCTTCATCATCTGTAATATCAACCTGAAGCGGAAGAAAATTTTCATTTGGATTCCCAATATTATCAATTAAATCTTTCAGATTTCTGGAAGTGGCGGCAACTTTACCGCCGTTTTTTAAGACTGCATTTACGGTTTCAAGTCCCATTCCTTTTGATGCGCCGGTAATAAACCATACTTTTTGAGTGCTCATAATTTGTATTTTAATTATAAAGCAAAATTCAGGAAGTTATAGATTTAAAAAGTGTTCGAATTCAGGATTTATGTGTTCAAATTAAGCTGTGTTTATTGAAAACGGAAAATGCAAAAACTGTAAATACTAAAGACACTCAAAAACAAAAAACCTGCAAGTCCTAAGACTTGCAGGTTTTGCATTATATAGTTTTTTGAAAAGCCTGATAAAATTATCTTGTCACTTTTCAAAAATGAATTAGTTAATCTTAACCAAATGCGCTTCAATAGCCGCTCTGTCAGATTCGTATTGTGCAGGAAGTTTCAGGTTTTTTCCTAATTCTTCTAAGCTTTCATCTACTGTAAAACCAGGGTTTTCTGTAGCGATTTCAAACAAAACTCCGCCCGGTTCTCTAAAATAAAGAGAGTGGAAATAATTTCTGTCAATTTGTGGCGTAATAGACAATCCGTAAGCTTCGATTTTTTCACGGAAGTGCATTAAAATTTCGTCATTTTCTACTCGGAAAGCCACGTGATGCACAGTTCCGTTTGCTCCTAAACCGCGTTTTTCTTCAGGTAATTCTACCAGGTCAACAATTGCTGCGTTTTCTACAGCATCAGTTGCATAACGGTAACGGTTTACATCCTGATCAATCAGTTTATAACCAAATATTTCAGTTAAGATTGCGGCGGTCGCTTTTATACTGTTCAAAGTCAGCGTAATATTGTGGAAACCTCTTGTTGCCACATTCGCTTTTACTTCGTCAGTTTCCCACGGTTTTCTGTTATCGTCTGTTTTAGATTCGATTAATTCTAATTTTAAACCGTCAGGATCTAAGAAAGTCAGGTATTTTTCGCCGAATTTTTCAGCTGGTTTGTTATAGATTACATTGTATTTTTCAAAACGTTCCTGCCAGAAATCCAAGCTTCCTTTTGGAACAGAATAGCCAATTTCAGTTGCCATTCCTGATCCCTTTCTTCCTTGTTGGATTCCTTCTCCCCAAGGGAAAAAAGTTAAGATTGTTCCGGCGCTTCCTACTTCATCACCAAAGTAAAAATGGTACGTTCCCGGATCGTCAAAATTCACTGTTTTTTTAATGAATCTTAATCCTAATATGTTTGAGTAAAAGTTGAAATTACGTTTGGCGTCACCTGCAATTGCAGTAATATGGTGTAAGCCTAAAATTTTATTTTCCATGGTTTTTATTGTATTAAGTTGTTATTGATTTTCTTATACAAATTTACTGCGGTTATGGTTGTGCATCGATTAATGTAGATTAAGAAATAAACCGCTAAAATTCTATTCTTAGACTTTTGCAAAGAAACATTACTATTTAACCGCAAAGTTCGCAAAGATTTTTATCTGATAGTAATACGTTATAAATAGAAAGTTCGCAAAGCTAAATCAATATAAAGCTTTGCGAACTTTGTCCTTTTTATAAAAGTTCAATAGCAAAAAACTTTGCGAACTTTGCGGTTAAATTTTTATCTTAAATTACAATTTTATAAATATAGATTTCCGAAGTTTTGGTTCTATATTTTTTGTTTTGTGACCTTTTCCTGTGGTGTCTTCAACCAATAAAATTGAACCAGTTTCGAATGTTCTTTTTTCTCCCAATGAAGTTTCTATTTCTACGCCGCCTTCCAGTAAAACAATATATTGGCGATCGGGAGCATTATGAAAATCGTAATCATAAGAAGGTTTAACTTCTCTAAAAACAATTGATTTTACAGGTTCATCATCAGATAAAAATCCGATATCGCCATTGTTTTTCAACGGAACTTCAAAGTCTTCAAAATGACTTTCGCCATTTGCATCGCTGTAAACGCGGGTTATCTGTATCATTATTTTTTAGTAAAAACAAGTTCGTTTGCCAGATCAATTTCGTCCTGACTTATTGTGTGACCCATATTTGGGTAGATTTTTTTAGTTACCGATGCGCCTAATTTTTTAAGAAGCGCCTCAGATTCGTTTACTCTTTCAACAGGTACATGAAAATCAGGATCACTTGTTCCGATGAAAATGGGTGTGTTTTCAAAATTTCCGTGGTAATGTTCTTCATAAACTTTATCGCCAATAAGTCCGCCTGTAAAAGCTACCACACCGCCATATTTAGCAGCATTTCGGGCTGTAAATTCCAAAGCAAGACAAGCGCCCTGAGAAAATCCGAGAAAATAAATATTCTCTTTTTCGATTCCGTTTTGCTGCACCGCGACAACAACCTGATGAATATCGTCTAAAGATTTCGAAAAAGAAGGTTCATTTTCATTAATCGGCACCAAAAACGAATACGGATACCAGGTTCTGTTTTCTGCCTGAGGTGCAACCAATGCAAAATCATCGACCTTAAGATGTTTCGCAAGCGAAAGAATATCATGAGCCCCGGCACCACGTCCGTGAATCATAATCAAGGCCTTTTTTGCATTATTTAAAGGCACACCGTCTGTTATTATTTCTAAATTCATGAGTTTATTTTTTTAATATTTGATACTGTCATTTCGAGAGTATTTTTTTTCAGGAGCTAATCCCGCTATCCGTTCCAATCTTTTATTTTTTTAAAGAAAAAAAATAAAAGGATTTCCACTTCTATCGGGGCTAGGGCAATCATTTCCATAAGAATATTTCCGTCCAGTTTGTCATTTCGACCGAAGAGAGAAATCACACGCGGGATTCGACAAAGATTGGCGACAAACTTTACTAAGAATTAATTACTTTTTCCAAATATCCTGATACTCATCCGGATGTCTTTTAAATTGTGCGTGAACATACGGGCAAAGCGGTAAAACCATCAAATTGTTGGCACGAACGTATGATACCATTTCTTCAAGCAGTTTTTTTGCGTAGCCTTTTCCTTCGGCTTCCGGTTCAACTCCAGTGTGGTAAACCGTTAGCAAATCATCTTTTAAACTTGCTGTCATTTCGCCCAGTTTTTTGCCATCTACATAAAGATTAAAAGCACCGTGTTTTTTCTCGTCTAATTCTAATTTTATATTTTCCATATATTTTTACATTTTGTTTTTAGCAGAAAAATAGTAACAATATTGATATCTTAAAGATACTATATTATGATAAATCTGCAATTTTAAATCGGTGTTTACTTAGTTTTCGCGGTGGTAGAGATAGCAGATTATCATTGCCACTCCGGGGAGAATCAAAGTTCCTAATCCGAAAAACTTCCCGGCAACGGCGCCTAAAAAACATCCCACCAGAAAACCGATTATAGTCACTAATTGTTTCTTAAAACTTAAAAGGACATCAGCATCTTTTAATCCATTTTTTAATAAATTTCCCAAATCAAGAGAAGCTTGAGTTACATTTCCCGTCATCATAGTTGTAGGACCGTGCGTTTCTTTCGCATACAATTTTCCAAAAGCATTCTGAAGTCCCATTGCAAATACCGTTGTCATGGCAATAGTATAAATCGTCCATTCTGAAACAATTCCTAAATAGCCAAAAACATAACAAGCAATTCCGCTTAAAACCAATATAACACCTTCCCAAAATAAAATAGAGTAGCGGTTTGTGGCTTTTAAGGCGATTCTTCCTCCGGTAATTACGGCTAAAATAAAAACAGGAAAAGTCAACAATTTTACCCACGCATGCAAATCAGAACCTTTGATGATTTGATAAGCAAACACAATAAAGTTGCCCGTAACGTGTGCCGAAAATATCGAATCGGCAGCGACAAAAGTTACGGTATCACAATATCCTGCAATGATCGTGAGGAGTAGGGTAACATACCAGATGTTTTTTTGAATTTCCATAATTTTTTAGTTCAATAGGTTTAATAAATAATGATCTAATGAATATGTTCCGGCTCCAAGCGCAAGAATTAGTAATAAGGATAAAGTGTACATATAAGGAACGTCGCGAACTTCGAGCGAATCTTTTCTGTGAACCACAAAATATCCTATGGCTGTTACGCCTATGGTTGGCAAAACAACAAGTCGGGTTCCGATGCCCAGAATAATTAAAAACGGAACGACAGTATCAGAAAAAGTGGCTACCAATCCGTTTAGTTTTTCCGGCAAATGCAACGGATTCGGAACATGTTCTTTTTCTCCATTTTCAACTCTGAATTTCTTCAAGCCGTGAACCCTGAAAAGTTCGATTGCAAATAATACTCTAAAAAGTAAAAATGCGCCGTTGCTGAATGCGGTTCCTAAATCAGAATAAAGGATTTGTTTTATAATTTCAGTCATTATTATTTTAAGTTTAGTCAGTTGATTTATTTTTTAACACATAGAAACATAGATTTACATTCTCAAAAAAGGCGTTCACTTATTTAAAACACACAGAGTTTGCTATGTGAAAGAAATAATTTTCTTTTTAGTATTCTTTTTTAAACATAAAAGCTATGTTTCTATGTGTTTAAATATTTTTTAATGTGACCTTTAAAAGGCAAAACAGGAACATCCAAGTGCGCCCCAAAATGCGTTATAGTTATTTACCGGCACATTGCTCATTCTGGCAATATCGTGGCTGTGGGCATGAACATCACAACTTCCGCTGCAACTGTGAATTTGCGAAGTCAGTTTTGGTTTTGCGCCTGCTTTTGTGTTTTTTTCAATCGCGCTCTGCAAGTTACTTCTGGTTGGATAACCATTATAAATATTGGTTGGCGACCAGTCCGGCAAAACCGGAATATGTGGTGGCGAAAACGAAGAGAAATCTCCGTTTGCATACACGATTTTTCCGTCGACAATCGTCAAATCCGATTCTATTTTTTTAATGTCTTCATCATCAATTGTAAAATAATCACGATCTAAAACCACCAAATCGGCAAACATTCCGGTTCTGATATCTCCTTTTTTTGCTTGTTCCTGCGAAAACCAGGCGCTTCCTCTTGTATATAATTCTAAAGCGGTTTCTCTGCTTAATCGACTTTCATTGTACAATTGCAAACCTCCAACCGTTTTTCCGGCCGTCATCCAATACATAGAAACCCACGGATTGTAACTGCTTACTCGGGTTGCATCAGAACCTCCGCCAACGGGAACTTCCATTTCTAGCATTTTTTTAATTGGCGGTGTATTTTCTGCTGCTTTTGCTCCATATCGGTCTGTGAAATATTCACCCTGATAGGCCATTCTGCTTTGTACTGCAATTCCGCCGCCTAAGTTTTTGACACGTTCGATATTTCTTTCGTCAATCGTTTCGGCATGATCAAATATCCATGGCAATCCGTTAAACGGAATTTCCTGATTGATTTTTTCAAATACATTTAAAAATCTTGTAATGCTTTCGTTATAAGTCGCATGAAGTCTGAACGGCCAGCGATTTGCTACCAAAAGGCGAACAACTTTTTCCAGTTCTGCTTCCATATTTTCAGGAAGATCAGGTCTTGGCTGAAGGAAATCTTCAAAATCTGCGGCAGAAAAAACCAGCATTTCACCCGCACCGTTATGGCGGTACATGTCATCTCCCTGATATAACTTTACGGTATCAATCCAATCCTCAAAATCTTCAAATTCGTGTTTTGGTTTTTGGGTAAAAAGATTATAAGCAATTCTAACGGTTAACTGTTTCTTTTCGTTCAGTTCATTTACAACTTTATAATCGTCCGGAAAATTCTGAAATCCTCCGCCGGCATCAATAACGCTTGTGATTCCGAAACGATTTAATTCTTTCATAAACTGACGCGTCGAATTAATTTGATGCTCATAAGAAAGTGTCGGACCTTTTGCCAAAGTCGAGTACAAAATCATGGCATTTGGAGTCGCAATAATAAGTCCGGTTGGTTCTCCATTAGCATCTCTTTCAATATGTCCTCCGGGAGGTGCAGGCGTATTTTTAGTATAACCAACTGCTTTTAAAGCCGCTCTGTTCATAATCGCCCTGTCGTACAAATGCAGAATAAAAACAGGCGTTTCGGGAGCAATGGCATTGATTTCTTCTAAAGTTGGCATTCTGCGTTCAGCAAACTGAAACTCAGACCAGCCGCCCACAACACGAACCCATTGCGGATTTGGCGTGCGGTCAACCTGTTCTTTTAGCATTCTTAGTGCATCTGCCAAAGAAGGAACGCCATCCCAGCGCAGTTCTAAATTATAATTTAAACCGCCTCGAATAAGGTGAATGTGCGAATCATTGATTCCCGGAACCACTCTTTTATTTTTAAGATCGATTATTTTGGTTTCTTCAGATGCAAATTCCATTATATTACTGTCACTGCCAACAGCAATAAATTTTCCGTCTTTAATTGCTACTGCCGTAACATTTGGTGTTTCAGTATTAAAACTGTGAATTTTACCGTTGAATAAAATTAGATCTGCTTTCATGGTTCGGTTATTTGGTTGTTATATTGCAATTTATTGTAAATGTGTAGCAAGTTTTTTGATCATTTCTGTTGAAACAGAATCCGCATAAATTCCAAATGCGCTGGTCAAAACTCCTTTTATGCTGTAGATTTCAGAAGTAATTCCGTAAACAATATCTTCGTCTCCGGGATCTGTATCGCCTTCAAAACGAAATAAATATTCAATTTTGAATTCTTCCGGCGACATGGTTTGTGTGTTGTTGTTATAACGGATACAGTTTTCGTCAAGATTAAAATTTTCGGTAAAACCTTGATTGTTTAACCATTGCAAAGCTTCGGTAACGGTATCAAAAGAGGGTTGTTGTGTTGAGTTCATGGTTTGGATGATTAACTGCCCGTAAAGAAAATTACAGGCAGTTGGTTAGTTTTATGAATATCTGCTTATGATTTAATAAAATCAAGAATGTCTTTATTGATTGTTTCCGCCTCTGTAGTTGGCATACCGTGAGGAAATCCGGGATATGAAATTAATTTTCCGTTTTTCAAAAGTTTAGCAGCTCTTGGCGCCTGTCCGTAAGGTACAATCTGATCATCTTCGCCGTGTAATACAAGAACCGGAATATCTAAACTTTTAAGATCTTCTGTAAAATCTGATTCAGAGAAAGCTTTAATTCCTTCATAATGAGCCAAAACAGAACCCATCATTCCCTGACGCCACCAGTTGTGTTTAATACCTTCCTGAACTTCTTTTCCTTCGCGATTCCATCCGTAAAACGGAATTGGAAAATCATAGAAATATTGTGCTCTGTTAAATCCTGTTCCTTGTCTTATTTCATCAAAAACAGATAATGGAACACCTTCAGGATTTGCTTCGTTTTGAATCATAATTGGAGTTACCGCACTAATAATTACCGCTTTTGCAACACGGCCTTTTCCGTATTTTGCTGCATAACGTATTACTTCGCCGCCTCCTGTTGAGTGACCAACGTGAATGGCATCTTTTAAATCAAGTGCCGCAGTTAATTCAGCGATGTCTGATGCGTAAGTTTCCATGTTGTTTCCATCAGAACTTTGACCAGAACGTCCGTGTCCTCTACGATCATGTGCAATAACTCTGTATCCTTGTTTTAGGAAAAACATCATTTGTGCATCCCAGTCATCACTTGATAAAGGCCATCCGTGGTGAAAAACTATTGGTTGACCATTTCCCCAATCTTTGTAATAAATTTCTGTTCCGTCTTTTACTGTAAATGTGCTCATTTTTTTTGGTTTTAGATTGTTAAATTTTTTTAGAATTAAATGTCAAAAATTAGGTTACTGATTCCTCTAAGTTTTGATCGATTATTTTGTTGTTGAATTTCTTTTACAAACTTACGGCAGCCATCAAAGCCTGTCGATTAATCTAGATTAAGAAAAAAAATAATCGTGCATTTAAAGTTTAAATTCGAGATAGTTAAATGTTTTTATTATTGAAAATGAGATACTTATAATGGAGATAATTTTTCTGCATCTGAAGTTATTTGTTTATTCATGTTTGCATCTTTATTAATATTGAATGCGAGACCTAAGCCAATTAATGTGCCCAAGTAAAAATTCCTTTTAAATCAGAGAGTTACGAATTATCAGATTGTTTGCAGTTACGATATATCGAAAATTGTAGTGAAATACCAAATGCGTATTTAGAAATTCTATAAGTGTTAAAGATGCTGAAAAATGATTTTTTTTTGAATTTGACAGCGTTCATGACAGAATTTTGTATGTTTAACAGATAATAAGTGTCAAAAAAACTCAAAAAACTAACCGCTTATAACCTAAAATTGAACTATTATCTTAATTATCTGAATGTTGGAATTAAAAAACGTAAAATAAATTTTTAAATAAAAATTAGTCTTAAGTACTGTAAACACTGGGAATTAAATTTTCTAAATAAAAAAAAATCTGGTTTTAGCAAAAAAAAAGTTCTACTAATGCTTTTGTTTTCAAATATTTATAATATATTTAACAAATGAAACATGGGAATTGTGTAAGATTTATACATAATTTTGCAAAGTCAAGTTAGATGATTTGATGAGCTGTCCCAAACTGCTGTTAACTTAATTTTGTTTTTTGTATGAGAATATTTTTTGTAGCCATGCTGTTTTCTTTGACTTCTTTTACTACTTACCATACATCTGGTAAAAAAGAAATCCTTAATGAAATTGAATTTGCAAGACTTACAAACCATGTAAGTGAAATTAAATCTTTTACTACCGCCAACCATAAGTACAGCAATAAAATTGCTTTTTTGGTGGATATGAAAATCAAATCAGGAAAAAATCGCTTTTTCGTTTATGACCTTCAAAACGAAAAAATTATTGACCAGGGTCTTGTTGCACATGGATCAGGATCAGAAACAGGAATAAAAGGCGACATTCTACAATTCAGCAATGAACCAAATTCTAACTGCACATCATTAGGACGCTACTCAATAGAGAAATCTTATAGTGGAGTTTTTGGAAAAGCATTCAGATTAAACGGATTAGACGAAACAAATAACAATGCTTTTAAAAGAGCTATTGTACTGCACCGTTACAAAGAAGTTCCGGATGAAGAAAAAGAATATTACATTATCAACAGCCACGGCTGCCCAATGGTAAGTGAAGTGTTTTTTAAAAGACTTGAAAAATACATCGAAAGCTCAGATTCAAAAATCATGCTTTATATGTATTACTAAAATAAAGATCTAAATTAGATTTATAAAAAAAGAGCTCTTCATGAGCTCTTTTTTATTTTAAATATGTCACAAAAAAAAACATCTGCACAAAGTACAGATGTTTAATTAAAGTACGTTCAGCTAAAATTTTTATTGAGCTGCTACAATGTTTACTGTGTTTAATGCCACATCATTAAGAACACAGTCTGCTTCTTTCTCTTCTGCAAGAGTTTGTGTCAATAATTTGGCAGCATCGTTTTCTCCCAGTGCTTTTGCAAAAGCCACTAAGGTTCCGTATGTTGCAATTTCATAATGTTCGATTTTTTGCGATGCAGCGATAATTCCAGCGTCTCTTACAGCTCCCGGAGTAGTTTCTAAAACAATACTGTCGCCCTCTTTAAGAAGTCCGGCCATTGCTTCGCATTTTTTTCCTTCGGCTTTTTCGCCTAAAACATTAAAAACTTCCTCTAATCTTTTAATCTGATTTTTAGTAACATCAAGATGCTCTAAAATTGCGCTTGCAAGACCCGGAGCTGTTGCGTTGTCTGCCATTTTAGGCAAGGCGCCTACAAGTGCGTTTTCTGCCCAGTAAATGTCTTTAAGGCTGTCTACAAAAAGTTCTTTTAATTCTGTTGCAGCGTCTGATGCAGGCTCAACAAAATTGTTTTTATTTTTTGGTGCTTTGTTTTCTACAGGTTTTTCTGAATTTTTCATTTTTTATTTTTTTTGAAAATTAATTGTATAAGTTTGGTTCGCGTTCCCAGAAACGGTGCATTGCCATTGCAGAAATAAATTCTTCAGCAAACGCATCAGTTCCAATTTCGCCGGTAATAATAATTCCAGGATCGTCATTTGTGATTTTTGACGCAAAAGGTGCAGCATTGATTACTTCTGAAGCTTCTCCGTCAGCACCAATAACTTTACAGTGTTTGTAAGCGTCATTAAGGAATTCCAGCACATCGCTGTTGTCAGCTAATGCGCTCACATTCAGTCCGTGTGGAATATAAACAGCATCAAATAAAACAGATGATGCAGTTAAGAAACTAAATTCTGCAGCAATTGCCCCGTCAGCATCTGTAATTACAGAACCAAGATGAGGTGCGATAATGCATCCTTTTGCATCTTCTTTTTTAAGCGCATTTTTCATGTTCTTTACCGCTTTTTCAGAAACTCCGTCAGAACAAATAATAGCCACTTTTCTTGAAGCAATTATTGGAGAATTGGTTGGATTTTTAACCATACTCAATGCTTCAGAAGAAGAAACAGAAGATTCTACCGTTTGTGGTTCCTGGTTCCCGCCTTCATTTTCAGGAGATACACCTTTATTAATTGGCGTTTCAAGAATTGGCGGTACAGAAGCTCCAAGTCCAAGTGCTACTTTTTCGGCAAGTGTTGTATCTATTTGAGAAAGCAAGCCTAACATACGCACACGAATCGCTGTTGTTTCTACTTTTCCAAGTTCAAAACGAAGAGCTTTTACGATATGGCTTTTTTCTTCAGGTGTCTGGCTGTTAAAAAATAATTTTGCCTGCCCAAAATGATCATTAAAACTTTCGCTTCTTTCTCTCACTTTATGCGCATCTACACGCTCGTTAAAGCTCGAAAATCCGCCTTGAGCAATTTGTGCCTGATAAGGACATCCGCCTCCAAGTGAATTTGGGTGATAACTCACACGGCCTTTATTAATTTCCTGACGCATGTGTCCGTCGCGCTGATTGTTGTGTACGGGAGCTATGCTTCTGTTAATTGGAATTTCATGAAAATTCGGACTTCCTAATCTCGAAAGCTGTGTATCTGTATAAGAGAACAATCTTCCCTGTAAAAGCGGATCGTTAGAAAAGTCAATTCCCGGTACAATATGCCCCGGATGAAAAGCAATCTGCTCTGTTTCTGCAAAGAAATTATCCGGGTTTTTGTTCAAAACCATTCTGCCAACAATAGTGACCGGCACTAATTCTTCCGGAACAATTTTAGTTGGATCCAGTAAATCAAATTCGTATTTATGTTCGTCTTCAGACGGAATTATCTGAATACCTAATTCCCATTCAGGGAAATTTCCTGTCTCAATTGCTTCCCATAAATCTTCTCTGTGAAAATCAGGATTTTTTCCGGAGATTTTCTGAGCTTCATCCCAGGCAACAGCGTGCGTTCCTAATTTTGGTTTCCAGTGAAATTTCACAAAAACTGATTCTTCCTGATCATTAATTAATCTAAAGGTATGAACTCCAAAGCCTTCCATCATTCTGTAACTTCTTGGAATCGCGCGGTCAGACATCACCCACATAATCATGTGCATTGATTCCGGCATTAGCGAAATAAAATCCCAAAAGGTATCATGTGCAGAAGCAGCCTGTGGCATTTCATTGTGCGGTTCTGGTTTTACAGCGTGAATTAAATCAGGAAACTTAGCGGCATCCTGAATAAAAAATACCGGAATATTATTGGCAACTAAATCATAAATACCTTCCTGAGTATAAAATTTAACCGCAAATCCTCTGGCATCTCTGGCAAGATCTGTTGATCCTCTTGATCCGGCAACGGTAGAAAATCGGGCAAAAACCGGAGTTTTTAATCCTTTTTCCTGTAAGAAACCTGCTTTTGTTAATTCAGGAATTGGATTTGTTACTTCAAAAAATCCATGTGCTCCTGAACCTCTTGCGTGAACAATTCTTTCCGGAATTCTTTCGTGGTCAAAATGTGTAATTTTTTCCCTTAAAATAAAATCTTCCAAAAGAGATGGTCCTCTTTCTCCGGCTTTCAGCGAATTGTTATCGTCATTAATACGAACGCCCTGATCGGTGGTCAGAAATTTGTTTGTACCGTCCGATTTATTGATCGATAAATCGCGTTGTTTTTCATCTTGAAAATTTTTCATAGAATATCTTATTAGTTAAATATGGTGAATTTGAAAAATAATAACTTATATTATGCAGATTTATAAGTGGTTACAAGTTTAATTCTTCATTTATTCAAAAATAATCTATCCTAAAATGTAGATTTTATAATATTACATTACATAGTTCCACAATTACCATTACTTTAAGACATGATAGATTAGCCTTACATAAAATTATCTTTTAAGATTAAGCACATTATAAAACTAATTTTGCCTTTAATATGAATTTTTCTGTTAATGAATTAAATTTTTATAAATGTCAAAAGAAAAAAATGACAGTTTTAAATTACATATTGATTGATTTCTTAAATTTGTATAACACCAAAAAATTTAACCATGCCTATAATTGAACAATCAGAATATAATTTCCCTTCGATTATTCATCGCAACAGGCACATCTCTACTATATATGCTGCTCTGTTTAAAAAATTTGATGCTCCGGGATATACAAGAGAAAAACATGAATTAAATGATGGAGATTTTATCAATATCGATTTTATTATAAATGATCCTAAAAAAGCAGTTATTTTATGTCATGGTTTAGAAGGGGATTCCCGCAGAACATACAATAATAGCTGTGCAGTTTATTTTCAGCAAAAAGGGTTTTCTGTTTTTGCATGGAACAATCGTACTTGTGGAGGAGAAATGAACCGTCTTCCCAGACTTTATCATCATGGGGCAGTGGATGATCTGGATGAGGTGGTACAGTTTGTTCTGAGAAAAGGATTCGAAGAAGTTTATTTAATTGGATATTCAATGGGCGGTGTTCAGCTTTTGAATTATTTAGGCTGGACAAAAGTGGATAAGCGTATTAAAGCTGCAGTATCGATTTCAGTACCTACTCATATTGCAACAAGCGCGGCTGTACTCAAACAAGGCTTTAATAAAGTATATTTAAAGAATTTTACAATAGATATTAAAAGAAAGCTCAAACACAAAGCAGCGCAATTTCCTGATTTTATAAACCGTGATCAGATTGATAAGATTTCTTCTTTTGATGAAGTCGATCATTATTTTACAGCACCATTACATGGTTTTGCAAGCAGGGATGATTATTATCAGCGCGTTTCTCCGGAATTTTCTCTTCAAAACATTACTATTCCGGTTTTAATTATCAATTCTCTTGATGATCCTTTTTTAGGTGAAAGATGTTATCCAAGAGCTATAGCGCAAGATAGCGAATATGTTTATCTCGAAACTCCAAAGTATGGAGGCCACTGTGCTTTTCCGTTACGTAATTCATCATATTCGTATGCAGAGAAAAGGGCTTACGAATTTTTTAAATCCTGCAAGCCCGTAGAAATTTTTAAAGCATAAGAATAAAGACAGCTTTTAATATTAAGATTGATTATATTATTCTTTGGTATTTTCAAGTTGTACTTTGAATTTACCCCAAAAAGGATTGTCAGCCATTTGAGAATGTCCAATCACTAAAATATAATTTCCTTTTTGTTTGAATGGTATATTCAAATCCATTCCAAACGGACCATCTGATGTTGCATCCGGAAAAATAATTTGATTAAAACGAATATTTCCTTTGCCTGTTGTGGGAACAATCGTGGCTTTCAATTGACCTAAATCTTCATTTTTAAATTTGACGTATATTCTGGGATGAATAGAATCTAATAAACCTTCTGCTGTATAAGATCCTTTTTCATTTATAGCATTCATGAAGATTGTATCACCGATTTGTTTGTTCTCTACATTATCTTTCTTGTTCTCTTTAATAACCTTTTTTGTGACAATGGAGTCTGAGTGAGTAACCGGAGCATTTTTATTTTCTTTTGGTTGACACGAAAAGAATAAAATTGATAGTAATAGCATAAAATTTTTCATAACAGTATTTTTAGTAAACATGTCAAATTTAATTGTTTGGTGAAGATGTATTGTTACATAATAAGTATATAGATTTTGCAGGATCTAAATATGTCTATATATTGATTGATTGTTTTTCAATTATTCTGAATTGTACATCATAGAATTATAGATATAGTTTGTACAATATAATATAGAATGTTGCGAAGTTCATAAAAACAGCACTTCTTTGATTGGTAATATTATCAAAAAAGAACACAAGTAAGAAAATTCATTTAAAAGAATAAAAATATTTAAAAGCTAAACTTTATGTTATCAGAAAGTTAAGAAAAAGTTTTGAAAAAGATTAAAAAAACTTGCTTCAAAAGTATTGGAAATGTGAATATCTTTTCTACTTTTGCACCCGCTTTGCAACACAAGCGAAACAAAATTGAAACACGTTCGTAGACATATTGAATTGACAGCCGTTTTAACAGAGATGTTAGAACAAAAGAATAAGAGTAATGGAATCGGGAGATTCGAAAAGAACCGATAGAGACGACATCGAATAATAATTAGTTCTAAGTGATTAGAACAAACAATATACGATGAAGAGTTTGATCCTGGCTCAGGATGAACGCTAGCGGCAGGCTTAACACATGCAAGTCGAGGGGTATTAGTTTTCGGACTAAGAGACCGGCGCACGGGTGCGTAACGCGTATGCAATCTACCTTTTACAGAGGGATAGCCCAGAGAAATTTGGATTAATACCTCATAGTATAGTACAACCGCATGGTTGAACTATTAAAGTCACAACGGTAAAAGATGAGCATGCGTCCCATTAGCTAGTTGGTAAGGTAACGGCTTACCAAGGCTACGATGGGTAGGGGTCCTGAGAGGGAGATCCCCCACACTGGTACTGAGACACGGACCAGACTCCTACGGGAGGCAGCAGTGAGGAATATTGGACAATGGGCGCAAGCCTGATCCAGCCATGCCGCGTGCAGGATGACGGTCCTATGGATTGTAAACTGCTTTTGTACGAGAAGAAACACTCCTACGTGTAGGAGCTTGACGGTATCGTAAGAATAAGGATCGGCTAACTCCGTGCCAGCAGCCGCGGTAATACGGAGGATCCAAGCGTTATCCGGAATCATTGGGTTTAAAGGGTCCGTAGGCGGTTTAGTAAGTCAGTGGTGAAAGCCCATCGCTCAACGGTGGAACGGCCATTGATACTGCTGAACTTGAATTATTAGGAAGTAACTAGAATATGTAGTGTAGCGGTGAAATGCTTAGAGATTACATGGAATACCAATTGCGAAGGCAGGTTACTACTAATGGATTGACGCTGATGGACGAAAGCGTGGGTAGCGAACAGGATTAGATACCCTGGTAGTCCACGCCGTAAACGATGGATACTAGCTGTTGGAAGCAATTTCAGTGGCTAAGCGAAAGTGATAAGTATCCCACCTGGGGAGTACGTTCGCAAGAATGAAACTCAAAGGAATTGACGGGGGCCCGCACAAGCGGTGGAGCATGTGGTTTAATTCGATGATACGCGAGGAACCTTACCAAGGCTTAAATGTAGATTGACCGTTTTGGAAACAGAACTTTCGCAAGACAATTTACAAGGTGCTGCATGGTTGTCGTCAGCTCGTGCCGTGAGGTGTCAGGTTAAGTCCTATAACGAGCGCAACCCCTGTTGTTAGTTGCCAGCGAGTCATGTCGGGAACTCTAACAAGACTGCCAGTGCAAACTGTGAGGAAGGTGGGGATGACGTCAAATCATCACGGCCCTTACGCCTTGGGCTACACACGTGCTACAATGGCCGGTACAGAGAGCAGCCACTGGGCGACCAGGAGCGAATCTATAAAACCGGTCACAGTTCGGATCGGAGTCTGCAACTCGACTCCGTGAAGCTGGAATCGCTAGTAATCGGATATCAGCCATGATCCGGTGAATACGTTCCCGGGCCTTGTACACACCGCCCGTCAAGCCATGGAAGCTGGGGGTGCCTGAAGTCGGTGACCGCAAGGAGCTGCCTAGGGTAAAACTGGTAACTAGGGCTAAGTCGTAACAAGGTAGCCGTACCGGAAGGTGCGGCTGGAACACCTCCTTTCTAGAGCCCCATGTGTTAGCAGCAATGCACGCTGGGGAAAAAAGATGTCTATCTAAAGGATCTGGATTTCAGGTTCAATTACTCTTGCTGTTAGTTCAAATAATAAATTTTAAGTAAAACAGAGTCTCGTAGCTCAGCTGGTTAGAGTACTACACTGATAATGTAGGGGTCGGCAGTTCGAGTCTGCCCGGGACTACTTTTTTAAAGTTTTCAATTCAAAATTGAGAATTAAAAATTAAAAAGACTGTTAGCTTGGAAAAAGGAAATTCTGGAAGTTGGAATTCACCAAAAGAAATTAGAGAAGAATTAAGAAATCTAAAATCTGAATTCTACAATCTAAGATTGAAAAATGGGGGATTAGCTCAGCTGGCTAGAGCGCCTGCCTTGCACGCAGGAGGTCAACGGTTCGACTCCGTTATTCTCCACTGGTTTACTATAAAGATAGTAAATAAAAGTTCATTGACATATTGAGATAAGAAAATAATAAAAAGTAGAAAGCGTTTTTGTTATAACTAACAAAAACAAAAAAAACGGTCATATTAAATTATGATTGGTACAATAAGCAAAATAAGGGCGTATGGGGGATGCCTAGGCTCTCAGAGGCGATGAAAGGCGTGATAAGCTGCGAAAAGCTGCGGGGACGGGCACACACCGATTGATCCGCAGATACCTGAATGGGGCAACCCACTATGTTGAAGACATAGTACACCGATAGGTGGGCAAACCCGCTGAACTGAAACATCTAAGTAGGCGGAGGAGAAGAAAACAAAAGTGATTCCGTAAGTAGTGGCGAGCGAACGCGGATTAGCCCAAACCAGTGCTGTTACGGCAATGCTGGGGTTGTAGGACCACGACATTTTATGCACAAGGAACCGGAAGTTGCTGGAAAGTGACGCCACAGAGGGTGATAGCCCCGTATGGGTAACAAGTGTAATAGATAGTGGTATCCTGAGTAGGGCGGGGCACGTGAAACCCTGTCTGAATTTGGCGGGACCATCCGCTAAGGCTAAATACTCCTGAGAGACCGATAGTGAACCAGTACCGTGAGGGAAAGGTGAAAAGAACCGTGAATAACGGAGTGAAATAGATCCTGAAACCATACGCTTACAAGCGGTCGGAGCCCTTTCGTGGGGTGACGGCGTGCCTTTTGCATAATGAGCCTACGAGTTAACGTTGCTGGCAAGGTTAAGTGGTTAAGCCACGGATCCGTAGCGAAAGCGAGTCTGAATAGGGCGCTTTAGTCAGTAGTGTTAGACGCGAAACCGTGTGATCTACCCATGGGCAGGTTGAAGCTGTGGTAACACACAGTGGAGGACCGAACCGGTTGACGTTGAAAAGTCTTCGGATGACCTGTGGGTAGGGGTGAAAGGCCAATCAAACTCGGAAATAGCTCGTACTCCCCGAAATGCATTTAGGTGCAGCGCTGTGCATAAAGTTATATAGAGGTAGAGCTACTGATTGGATGCGGGGGCTTCACCGCCTACCAATTCCTGACAAACTCCGAATGCTATATAATGTTTCACAGCAGTGAGGGCTTGGGTGCTAAGGTCCAAGTCCGAGAGGGAAAGAACCCAGACCATCAGCTAAGGTCCCCAAATATACGCTAAGTTGAAAGAACGAGGTTTGTCTGCCCAGACAGCTAGGATGTTGGCTTGGAAGCAGCCATTCATTTAAAGAGTGCGTAACAGCTCACTAGTCGAGCGGACGAGCATGGATAATAATCGGGCATAAGCGTATTACCGAAGCTATGGATTTAGAGTTTACTCTAAGTGGTAGGGGAGCATTCTAACAGGGTTGAAGGTGTATCGTCAGGTATGCTGGACTGGTTAGAAAAGAAAATGTAGGCATAAGTAACGATAATGCGGGCGAGAAACCCGCACACCGAAAAACTAAGGTTTCCACAGCTATGCTAATCAGCTGTGGGTTAGTCTGGTCCTAAGGCGAACCCGAAAGGGACAGTCGATGGCCAACGGGTTAATATTCCCGTACTACTAATTACTGTGATGGGGTGACGGAGTGATGAAAGCGCCGCGAACTGACGGAATAGTTCGTTGAAGTACCTACCTATAAGATGCGCAGGCAAATCCACGCGTCTTGGGGAAATACGATAGTACTCGGAGTCTTCGGACAAAGAGATAGTGCGCCTAAGGGCTTCCAAGAAAAACCTCTAAACTTCAGGTAATTAGTACCAGTACCGTAAACCGACACAGGTAGTTGAGGAGAGAATCCTAAGGTGCTCGAGAGATTCATGGCTAAGGAATTAGGCAAAATAGACCTGTAACTTCGGGAGAAAGGTCGCCCTGAGCAATCAGGGCCGCAGTGAAGAGGTCCAGGCGACTGTTTATCAAAAACACAGGGCTCTGCAAAATCGTAAGATGAAGTATAGGGCCTGACACCTGCCCGGTGCTGGAAGGTTAAGAGGAGATGTTATCTTCGGAGAAGCATTGAATTGAAGCCCCAGTAAACGGCGGCCGTAACTATAACGGTCCTAAGGTAGCGAAATTCCTTGTCGGGTAAGTTCCGACCTGCACGAATGGTGTAACGATCTGGACACTGTCTCAGCCATGAGCTCGGTGAAATTGTAGTAACGGTGAAGATGCCGTTTACCCGCAGTGGGACGAAAAGACCCTGTGCACCTTTACTATAGCTTAGTATTGACCTTGGATAAATGATGTGTAGGATAGGTTGGAGACTATGAAGCGGCGTCGCCAGGCGTTGTGGAGTCATTGTTGAAATACAACCCTTTGTTTATCTGAGGCCTAACCCCATATTGTGGGGGACATTGCTTGGTGGGTAGTTTGACTGGGGTGGTCGCCTCCAAAAGAGTAACGGAGGCTTCTAAAGGTTCCCTCAGTACGCTTGGTAACCGTGCGTAGAGTGCAATGGCATAAGGGAGCTTGACTGAGAGACATACAGGTCGATCAGGTACGAAAGTAGAGCATAGTGATCCGGTGGTTCCGCATGGAAGGGCCATCGCTCAAAGGATAAAAGGTACGCCGGGGATAACAGGCTGATCTCCCCCAAGAGCTCATATCGACGGGGGGGTTTGGCACCTCGATGTCGGCTCGTCACATCCTGGGGCTGGAGAAGGTCCCAAGGGTTGGGCTGTTCGCCCATTAAAGTGGCACGCGAGCTGGGTTCAGAACGTCGTGAGACAGTTCGGTCTCTATCTACTGTGGGCGTTAGAAATTTGAGTGGATCTGATTCTAGTACGAGAGGACCGAATTGGACAAACCTCTAGTGTATCTGTTGTCCCGCCAGGGGCACCGCAGAGTAGCTACGTTTGGAAGGGATAAGCGCTGAAAGCATATAAGCGCGAAACCCACCACAAGATGAGATTTCTTTTAAGGATCGTGGAAGATGACCACGTTGATAGGCTATAGATGTAAAGGCAGTAATGTCATAGTCGAGTAGTACTAATAATCCGTAAGCTTATGTACACCCTTTTCCCCCGATGCAAGTCGGGGGGAGAAACTTTCTAATACTTTTATGTTTCTTTATCTCAGTATGTTAAGATATTTGCTCGACGCAGAGCAGTTATGAGTTTTGAGTTATAAGTTATGAGTTGAAAAACTGCAGACTATAAACTGTGAACTGAAAACTAACAGCCTTAAGGTGGTTATTGCGGCGGGGCTCACCTCTTCCCATCCCGAACAGAGTAGTTAAGCCCGCCTGCGCAGATGGTACTGCAGTTATGTGGGAGAGTATGTCGTCGCCTTTCTTTTGAAAACCCCGTTTCTAGCGAAATGGGGTTTTTTATTCAAAACATGTATTGCTTTTATGTAAAAGCAATATATAAGGTACCTTAGCTCAGATGGTAGAGCAATGGACTGAAAATCCATGTGTCCCTGGTTCGATCCCTGGAGGTACCACATCATGCTCGGATGGTGAAATTGGTAGACACGCTGGACTTAAAATCCAGTGAACAGCAATGTTCGTGCGGGTTCAAGTCCCGCTCTGAGTACTAAAACTTCAATTGGATACGCCAATTGGAGTTTTTTTTTGGAATAAAATGAATGTATTACTGCAAAGTAAAGTGTAAATATTAAGAAGATATTTTCTGTAAAACAGCTTGGCACTAATTATATGGAGAGGGAATAGCATTCAGCCTAAATCAAATCCCAATTAATTTATTTTAAATGTTTGGAAAATGTTTTGCTTAGAATGTTTTTATAAAAAATATTAAACGACTTAAAAATTCTATTTATAAAGAATAAATAGAATTGAATTTATTGAGAGGCTGATATTATTTGGATTAAATGTAATCAAAAAAAATCCATAACAACAAAAGAAACTTTTGATTACTCTTGGAAGAGAATCTAAAATAATCTTTTGTTTATTATGGAATTTTTTTGAAGAAGTCTTTTTTATATCTATATGATTTAGATAATATTATTTGTTAAGTTATTTATTCTCTCAAATGTTTTTGAAACTTGAATTAAGATATCTTAATAGATTTAAATTTTACTTTCATCTTCAACGGCATCCTGCCATTTATCCCAAACTTTCACACCCGGATTATAACCATCATAACCAAAGTTCTGACTTAACTGGCCTTTAATATTTGGCTCTATGGCTAGTCTGTACGGAATTGGCCAGTAATTATTGCGTTTGTCCATAGTGTAAAACTTTACACCTGGTTTAATAGATATACCAGCGGGATATTTGTTGTAAAGGGTATAATGTACAATACGTTGGTACCAATAACTTCCTCCGGCTGCATCTGTTCCGGATTGTTTATCCCAATTGGATATGCTGTAAGTATTACCCCATTCATCTGGTTTTCCACTAAGCGCTAGACAATGCGAGATACGTTTTAACTCTACATTTCTCCATTCTTCCAAATAAAGTTCTCTTCCTCTCTCTGCACAGATATCACCAATAGTAACTGTTCCATACATTTGTGAAGCTTTGGCTCTTGCTCTTACGATATTTACATCCTGAGCCGCTCCGGTAGCATTGCCTTGATAAAAACGCGCTTCTGCACGTAACAAATAAGTCTCAGCTAAACGATATATGTACAGATGTGCAGTCGATCCTGCAGTAGCACCCTGAAAATCATTTGCTGCCGGATTTGCTTCGGCTACAACATCATGCATAAAGATTTTATAATGCGGGAAATCATACCAATCACGAATAGAATCTTGTGCTAGAAGTTTGCCGGCTTCCTTCATTCTAAAATTTTGCCCAGCCCATGTAGCACTGCCACCTGCTCCGGGAGCGTATTTAAGGTCTTCCATATTTACCCAGTTTCCAACAGCGCTGTTGTGTCTAAGATCTACCTTATCCTCAACACCGTTCACAACCCACATAGGATGCTGTGAATAATAAGAACCACTTATAGTACCAATACCACGCCCTAATGCTCTTTGATAATCATATTTTGCATTGTAATTCGTTTTATCAGTCAATGGAAAACGCGGTGCTGCTGTTTTACCATCCGGGGTAATTAAATTAGCATCATTCCAGTTAGGTCCAAAAATTCTCATTGAAGTAAACGATAAAAAGGATTGTGCGCCGCCATTTGGTGCAACCAAAATAGCTTCTGTATTAGTAGAAATTACCTTGTTTTCAGGTCTGTGCAAGTCCCAAATGACATTTCTGGTAATTGGCCATGCAGTAGGATTTCCTCCCGGATCAAAAATTCCTAAAGTATTTTGTACCAAAGAATAACCTGATTGATTAATCAAAATATTGGCCTGCGCTTCAGCATCAGCAAATCTTCCGGATGCCAGGTAACATTTAATTAGTAACTGACGGCATGCACCTTTGCTAACCATACCTACATATCCTATTTTTGATTGTTCGGGAACAAATTGTACTGCTTTCTCCATATCAGCAGTAATCATTTCGATGATGGCTTCTTTTTTAGTCGAATAATAACTCTGTTTCGGAACAGACAAGATTTTAGTAATCAAAGGAATGTCTCCAAATTGATAGACCAGATTCAGATATCGGTATGCTCTGTGGAAATAAGCTTGTCCAATATATTTATTTTTAACTTCCTCAGATAAACTTGTCACATTACTAATATACGTTAATACAGTATTTGCATTTTTTATACCTGTATAAGCTTCAGTCCAATAAAAACCCAGGTAAGTTGACTCAGATACTTCTCTGTTAAAGGTGCCGGTAGGAACGACAGTAGCAGCGTAATCAGCAATATTACCGGCTGTATCTGTTTTGCCATATTGTGCCATATCAGAGAAAAGATACTCTGTACCAATAGGCACACTAACACCGGCAGCATTAAAATGAATATAATTATTACGAAGCTGTTTGTCACACAAGGCTAAAGTTGCCTGCAATCCCGCTTCGGTATTAAATGTAGCTTCAGGTTCGTAAAACGAAAGCGGGTCTGCATCGAGAAAATCTTTTGAACAAGAACCAGACATCGCAGCCAATATCAGAAAAGGCACCAGTCTTGAAATTTTATTTTTTATGTATCTTTTTTTCATTTTTGAATATTTTTAAAGTTGTACATTAAAACCTAAGTTAAACGTTCGTGTGGCCAATCCTCCTTTATTTACAACATCTCCTTCCGGATCTCCATAATATTTCCATTGTTTAGAAGCAGACCATGTTGCTACGTTTTGTACCGAAGTATAAATTTTTAAATTTTTAATATGCACGCGATCTAAAAGATCTCTTGGCAAAGAATAAGCCAGCGAAATGTTGTCCAGACGAATAAAACTGCGATCATACAATTTTCCTGGTGCAACCGGAGTTCCTGCTGGTCCTTTAGCATCAAGGCGCGCCCAGTCATTGGTTGGGTTGTCAACTGTCCAATATGGATTTACATAAGGGTTGAAGTTGAATTTATATAAACTGCTATCATTGAACGTATTCATATAACCTGAATTAAGATCTTTTTGCCCCATATAAGAATACATGCTTATAGCCAAATCCCAATTTTTATAAATCTTAAATTCATTACGCAGCGACCACTGTACAGGAGCAGTTCTGTCTCCTAAAAACTGCTTATCTTTTTCATTATAAACCGCTTTTTTATAAGCCACACCATCAGACCCTACTGCATCTACATCGTCTCCGGTATAGCTGTTTTCCACTTTTGGATCTCCCGGACGCTGTCCGTATTTTAGAGCTTCCTGCCATTCGTCTTTTTGCCAGATTCCGGTTACCCTGTAATCCCAAATTTGAGTGATCGATTTTCCTATAAACCATCCATTTGCTGAATCATTACCTTCTTGACTTCCAATAACATTCCCATTGGCATCTTTAACTTCTACCATATTGCCATACAAAGACTCAATAGTATTTTTATTATATGAAAAACCAAGCACAGTACGCCATTCAAAGTTTGGTTTTTTCATGTTAAGCGTACTAAGGCTCAATTCAAAACCTCTGTTTTGAACCTCTCCCAGATTGGTTGCAATTGATGAAAAACCTGTGAAACCCGGCAAAGCCTGACTCATAATCATATCATGGGTAACTTTTTGGTAAGCATCTATCGAAGCAGTAATACGATCATGTAAAAAACCTAAATCAAGACCAATATTGGTTGATGTTGTTTTTTCCCATACCAGATTTGGATTTGCCATACGATCAAGTGCTAAATATTTCAGCTCAAGCGCTTTTCCAGAAGCATCTAAATAGCCCATCGTTCCGGTATTTACTAAGTTTGCCAAAGAAATGTACGGATTGTCAAGCGATCTGTTTCCGTTTTTACCCCAGGACAAACGTAATTTACCTGTAGATAAGGAATCCCAATTAATCCAGTTTTCATTTTTAAAGTTCCATGCAACCCCAATAGAAGGGAAAGTTGCATAAGGATTTGAAGCACCAAATGCTGAATATCCATCACGACGAACAGTCGCTGTCAGCATATAACGATTATCAAACGAATAGAAAAGTCTTGCCATCAAACCATCTGCCGTTTGATGTGAATCATCAGATCTAAGCGCGCTATTAGCCAGTGTTGCAGTAGAAACATTGTGAAATCCTAAAGCATCTGTAGGCAGAATATTATTTGCAGTCATTCCATCTGACCAAAAACGGCGTTCTTCAGCTTCCTGAACAAGGGTTAATATAAAATGGTGTTTTGCAGTAATTGTATAATCCCACGTTAATGTATTATTCAGGTTATAATCAAATCTTGTACTATTATTTCTGATTGCTCCGTGGGTAGCAGCAGCCCAATTTGGATTTTGTGCCGATTCGAAATAGCGATCGTGAAAAAATTGATAACGAGGAGCAACGTTAAATGAATATGTAATACCCCAAGGTAAAGTTACTTTTGTATTAAAAATGGTATTTAATATGGTATATCCGGTTTCCTTCTCAATAAATTGGCGATCATAGTAATAGTTATAATTCTGTCCTGAAACATTTTTTCCCATCGGCTGTCTCTCATAGTTACCATTTGCATCTATAAAGGTTCCAAACGGGCTGGTTCTCATCATATTATTAAACCCGGAACGCGTATCCAAAGAGGGAGTTATATCTCCATCTGTACGATCCTGAAAATTAACGTTTACTCCAAAATCAAGCCAGTCAGTAATTTTAGCGTCTACTTTCATATTAGAACGAGCTGATTTATAGTCATTCCCAACAATAGCTCCTTCTGAACTTAAATAGCCAAAAGACATATAGTAATTTACCTTGTCGCTTGCTCCGGAAACACTCAAATTATTGTCATGATTAATTCCTGTTCTAAAAGAGCTGTCACTCCAATCGTGGGTTTTTCCTGCCAGAAAATTAGCCATAAGCGAAGGATCGAAATTTAAACCTAAACGATTTCCCCAAACTTCCTTTGCACTTTTTCCTGTTGTTTGTGCAGCTGGCTGATAAGCCAACCACTGGTCTTGAGTAATTCCCCATTTGGATAAATCATCAGGATTTGAAAAATATCCTGGTTTGCCATTAGCAACTGTTCCTACCATCCACGGTCCATATTCTCCGGTTGTGGCATTACCGCCATAAGTTGCAGCAGTCTCCCAATCTTCACGGTACTTTAAATACCCTTCCGGAGAATACACGGTACGATAAGCACTTTTATTGGTAATCGTCGTATTTGTAGTAAAACTAACAATAGGCTTACCGGTTTTCCCTTTTTTGGTTGAAATAATGATAACTCCTGCAGCCGCTTTCGCCCCATATACGGATGCTGCCGATGCATCTTTTAAAATATCGATCGAACCAATATCATCAGGGTTTATTTCTGAAAGCTCGCCATAGAATTGCATTCCGTCTAAAATAATAAGCGGTGAATTATGTACACCATCATTATTTGGATTATAAACAGAACTCTGCCCACGAATCTGCATTCTTCCTCCTCCCTTTGCAGAAGGATCATACCCTACGTTTATGCCGGGAGTACCTCTTAAGATATCCTGAACCGTTTGCGGATTTTGGTTTGCCAGCCTGTCGGGCGTTATCTGAACAATTGCTCCCGTTAAATCCTTTTTCTTCATTTTACCATATCCAACTACAACAACTTCGTCTAGTGAAGCTGTAGCCTTTTGCATTTTTACATCAATTGCAGTTTCGCCTTTTAAGACAATTTCTCTGGTTATATAGCCCAGATAAGAAAATACTAATACCGGATTTTCATTCTCTGTTTTCAAAGTAAATTTCCCGTCAAAATCTGTCAGGGCAGTATTCTTAGTTCCCTTCTCGAAAATAGTTACACCTGGCAATGGCATTCCGTTTTCGTCATTGACTTGTCCCTTAATATTTTTTTGCTGTTGTACATTTTGTGCTTTAGTTGTACTCTTAGAACTAATGGCGTACACATGAATTTGAAATAGCGAAAACAATACACAAGTCATTATCATTTTCTTTTTTAAATTAAATCCACATGCGCAATCAGGACTTTTTTTAATCCTAATAAAATTTGTCATTTTTGGTCTACATTTTTGGTTAGTTAATAGTTAGCTATTGAAAATCACAACGATACTGGCTAAATCGTTACCGTAATTAACATTGCAAAAATGAGTAATAATGGTTCTATTGAGGAGTAATAAAATACATTTTTGGGTATATAAAAATTTTATTTGTGTGCTTTATTCTTTTTTTTAACTGTAAAAAAATAGTATTGTTAAAAATATATTACAAAAAATAAGAATATTCTATCAGATGGTAAAAATGCATAAAAAACATTGCTTCCGTATTTTTTGAACAAAAAAAAGCAGTTGAAAAAACAACTGCTTTAATAATTATAATATTTTAGAAAGAGAATTTAGTTTATCAGATTTAGAGCTTACTCTTTAATTTTTAATCTCTTTTATCATCGTTAAAATCCATCTGTATTCTTGCTTCATTGTTGGAAAATCTAAGCAGTTTTTATCCGTTTGTATAAATCCCTGTTTTTCATAAAAATATTTTGCCTCACTTATTTCCATGGTTTTAAGCCAAAGAATTGAAAAGCTTTTCTTTTTACACAGAGAAATTATAAATTCGATTACGCTTTTTCCAATACCTTTTCCGGAGCATTCTTTAAGAAGATAGAGTTTGTCAATTTCAATACATTGCGATTTCGGATATGGTGCAATCTCATTATTTTTTAATTTAAAAAAGCCTACTGCTTTATCTGCATCATAAATTAAAAAATAAAAAATATCAGGTTGTGAAAGTTCGTTCTTAAAATCTGTTTTTTTATAAAATTGATTAAGATAGGCGGTTCCATTATCTGTCCAAAGATATTTGTAGGTGTCATTATAGGTTTCTATAGCGATCTCAAATAATAAATCGAGATCACTTTGATGGCATTCTTTAATAGTAATCACTTGCAATCTTTAGTTTTAGTTAGTTTACGGAGTGTAAATTTAGAATATTATTATGTGTTTACAGAGTTTGATCTTATTCTGAAATTTCTTTACATAATATTGATTAATAAATTGGCTGCAATTTGCTAAACATTTCTGGAATTGGGTTAATTTTGTATAACACGATGGTAATTTTAGCCGCAAAAAAATCAAAAAATTAAATAGTATGGAGAATTTAAAAAAAGCCTATATCGCAGGAGGATGCTTTTGGGGAATGGAGGATTTGTTTCGAGTACGCCCCGGAGTAAAAGATACTGAAGTAGGTTATATTGGTGGACAAAATGATCATCCAACTTATGAAAATCATCCGGGACATGCAGAAGGGATAGAAATTACGTATGATCCAAACGAAACTTCTTATAAAGAATTATTAGATTATTTTTTCAGAGTACATGATCCAACAACTGTTGACAGACAAGGTAATGACAGAGGTTCAAGCTACAGATCTGCCATATTTATACAGAACGAAGAGGAAAAAGAAATCGCCGATCAGGTAATTGAAATCGTTAATAACTCAAACAGATGGCCTGGTAAAGTTGTGACGACTTTTGAACCTTTTACAAAATTTTGGACTGCCGAAGAATATCATCAGGATTATCTTATCAAACATCCAAATGGATATACCTGCCATTTTGAGAGATTTGGAACTTTCCTGTAAATTTTGAATTCCTATTTTAGTTTATTGCAGCCCAAAACTATTGAAATTATCGTATCGATAAACATCATTTAGTTCTGTGCTGCAAAACTCTAATTTGTCCAGAAATGTCTTTACGCTATTTTTGACTTGCTTATTTTCTGCACTAAATAATATCCGTTTATTTTCGTCAGTTCTATTAGTAGTATTTGCCGAATTAATCGCCGAGAATACTTTAACCACATAAGCCGTTGGCAACAAAGAAGCAATGGTTTGAGTAGCCGTTTTTCTTGAATCATCCGTCAAAGAACATTCGGGAGTAAAGAGATAATTATTAGTGTGAAGTATTATTTTTTCTGTCATGTCCGGAAATAATTCTATCGTTTTTTGAAGATCTTCCCACGGAAGGAAAAGAATAATAATTTCAGCTTTTGCGGTATGTTCTATGCAGGACAATTTCGCATTTTTGCCAATATTTTTTACCATTTCATAACATGGTCCTTGTCCTCTCGGACTGTTTATTAAAACTTCATAACCTGCTTTTGCCGCTCTGGTTCCAAAATCCAATGTAGTCGAACCAATTCCAATAATTCCTACTTTCATAAATGTAAATATTTGATTAAGAGTATAAAGCTTAAATAGTATTACAATTACCCAACAAAAGAGATTTGTTATCAAGTATGGAAATTATAAAATTCAGATCATATATACACCCGTATTTATACCTGTTTAATCATTTACAATTCAAAAAATAAATGTGATAGGTTCCGGCAGAAGATATTTTTTTGAATAAAATTTTCTATAGTAAAATTGCCCTCAAAGAATTTAGAAAATTTATTTCTTCTTTTTAGCATCAATTATTTTTTATATATCACTATTCGAATTCAAAATTTGCGAAATATAGCGAATTTGAAAATAAATTTAATTTGTATATTGTTGATAATTAAATACTTATTATTTTAGTATAATTATTGTCTTACAAAGAACAATCTCTGTTGAAAACCCGGACTTCCAAATAATGAATGAGTGGTTTGATGTTTTACAAATAAATTAACCTCAAAATCTTACGCAAATTCACTTCATCTGCTTATGTATTAATTATAAGGGAGATGTACAATATTTAATCTTCATTATTCACTAAATATTTTATACTATGACAAAATCAAAAACAATAATTCTCATACACGGAAACTTTGTAAACGATTTAAGCTGGGCGAAGTGGAAAACTTATTATGAGCAAAAAGGCTATACAGTTTACACGCCGGCAAATCCGGGACACGAAGGAAATCCGGCAGATTTAAGAAAACAGGTTCATCCGGATCTTGTTAAAACAGGTTTTATAGATGTTGTTGAAAATATTGCAAAACTCATTGACAGTCTCCCTGAAAAACCGTTAATTATTGGGCATTCTATGGCAGGAATGGCGGTTATGAAACTAATTGAAATGGGAAAAGCATCAGCTGGAGTAAGTATAGACGGCGCGCCTCCAAAAAATGTATTTCCTCCTTTTAAAACATTAGGCTCCGTTTTGCCGGCATTTGGTTTTTTCTCCGGTAAAAAATATTTTATGGGAAGCACTGAATGGTATGACAAATGTTTTTTTAATACGCTTCCTTATGCGGAACGCGATAATGCTTTTCAGACTTATGCAGTACCTGAAAGCTTTAAAGTAAGCCGCGAATTAGTATTAAATTCTTTCTCAAACATTGATTTTAAAAAACCACACGAACCTCTTTTATTTATAGGCGGAGGCAGTGATGCTATTTTTCCGGAATCGCTTACAACAACACTGGCAAACAAGTATAAAGACACAAGAAGCCGTACTGATTTGAAAATATTTCAGGGGAAAAGCCATTTTATATGTGGAGAAAAAGGCTGGGAAATCATTGCAGACTACATATTAGACTGGTATGAAAATTTGTAATTATCAAATACAAATCAACTGAATTCAATTTTAAAATTATTAATAACCATTAAAAGAAATTAAAATGAGTAAAATTACAGTTAAAGACGGAACAGAACTTTATTATAAAGATTTAGGAACAGGACAGCCTATATTTTTTCATCACGGATGGCCATTATCGGCAGATGACTGGGATGCACAAATATTATTTTTCCTGAATCAGGGATTTAGGGTTATTGCCTATGACAGACGTGGTCACGGAAGATCGACACAGACCTATACAGGCAATGAAATGGATACCTACGCAGCTGATGTAGCAGAACTTACACATTTTTTGGGTTTGAAAGATGCCATTCACATCGGACATTCAACAGGCGGTGGAGAAGCCATTAGATATGCAGCAAAATATGGAAAAAATAAAGTTGCCAAAGTGGTGCTTATAAGCGCGGTAACGCCTTATATGGTGCTTGATGACAACAATCCCGACGGAGTGCCGATTGCTGTTTTTGATGATATTCGAAACAATACAGCCAATAACAGACAGCAGTTTTATCATGATATCACTTTTCCTTTTTATGGATATAACAGGGAAGGAGCCGATGTAAAAAAAGGAATTCAGGATAATTGGTGGCGTCAGGGAATGATGGGCGGTATTAAAGCGCATTACGATTGTATCAAAGCATTTTCAGAAACTGATTTTTCTGAAGATTTAAAAAGTGTAGAAATGCCGGTGCTTGTGCTTCATGGCGAAGACGACCAGATTGTTCCGTATGTGCCTACGGCGTTACGAGCGATTAAGTTGTTGAAAAACGGAAAACTCATAACGTATCCGGGTTTATGTCACGGAATGCCCACTACAGACGCATCAATCATTAATAATGCTATTTTGGATTTTATCAAATCTTAATTTAAGACTATTAAAACAGACTGTTTTTAGTTTTACAGCCAAAGAACCGCAGGGGAAATAATTGAACTCTGCGGTTTAAAAATACAGAGGCAAAGCTTATTTTATAAAAGTATTGAGAACAGTTTTAAAAAGTTCCGTACCCGCTTTTTCAAGCCATTCAAAAGCCAGCATATCGCACGTAATAATTTCAGCGCCATTTTGCTGCATTCTGTTCAACGCTCTTTCTTTGTCATTTGGATTTCGTGTGCCAACCCCTGTATCAAGAATAAAAACCGAATAATTAAGTTCTAAAAGATCCAATACAGTTTGCTGTACGCAGATATGTGCCTCGGTTCCAACTACAATAATCTGTTTTCTTTCTTTTTGAATGTGATCCAGAAGATTTCCTTCGCGCACAGCAGAAAAATAGACTTTTGATAAAATAGTATTTTCTTCAAATTTTTCTCTTAAAACAGCTGGTGTAGTTCCAATTTTATCAGGAAAATGTTCCGTCAAAATAGTTGGAATACCAATTGTGTTGGCCAAATCGACTGCCCAAATCACATTTTTCATCACATTTTCGCTGTCGTATATTTTTGGGAGGAGTTTTTCCTGTACATCAATAACCAGTAAAGTAGAATGAGATGGTAAAATTTTCATGAGCTTGTTTTTTAGTAAACATTTATAAAAAATATCGATATGAAACAGTATCAAATTTACGAAAGAACTTCCATTTTTTAGTTTAAAAACTAAAACAATAAATCTTCTTTTAATGTGAATTTTCCTCTTATTTTTATAAAAATCAGTTATGATTATTTTTATATTTGTTTTACCAAAAACCAATTTAAAAACCTAATTTTTAATAAATTATGAAAAAACTGCTTTCGTTCTATTTCCTTTTGTCAGTTACTTTTTCAGCAGTGTCGCAAGTTGCGTCAGTTTCAAAATATGACCTTCCTAAAAAAAGATTATTAATAAATACGTGTTCCATGTATTTGTACAATTCAAATCAGGGCGCGATCGATGCAGACAGTGCTGTAGTTTTAGCCTGCAAAGCTTATAAATTGCCAGTTTCATTGTCTTATAATGAAGGTTTTTATACGGGTAAAAAACTAATTGGAAGTGATTTAATAGAGAAAGGCAATATCAGTTCGGCAGAAAAACTCTTGGCTAAAACAAAAGGCGAAGATCAAATTAAATTGTTGCTACAGTTAGGAAGTTTTTATCTTTTTAAACCAGGCACAAAACCCGAAGATCTTAAAAATTCAGCAGTATATATAAAAGAAGCCGTTGTGGCAAGTAATAAGCTTAAAGTCAAAAAGTGGCAGCATCAAAGTTTATTGCTTCAGGGCAAATATTATAATCAGGCAAACAACCCAGCCGAAGGAAAGAAATGTTTTTTGCAGGTTATAAATGAATGTCGAAAACAAAATGATAAACCCGGCCTGGCAGAAGCGCTCGATGCTTATGGAACACTTTTATTAAATCTGGATCCTGAAAAAGAGAAAATCCTTGAAGAAGCCGTTTCGCTCTATGCCGAATTAGGTCTGGAGGAAAAAAGAATTGAAAATTACTCAAAGATTACGACTATTTATTTTTGGGGAGGAAAAATAGAAGAGGCGAAAAAGAGGTTTTATATAAACTTAGTCGATTTACGAAAAATTGGTTTCAAACATCAGCAATTTGCCGAAACGACAATTGTTTATATCGAATTGCGCCAACATAATATACCAAGTGCTTTGTACTATGCCCTAAAGAGCATAAGACGAATGGAAGCGGAGAATGATTATACTTTTGGCGACATTTTTTACATGCGTCTGGGCGATGTTTACAATATATATGGACATCATGAGGAAGCACTTGAATTGTACAAAAAAAGTATTGAAATAGGACAGCAAAACATCAATAGCGGTACCTGGTATAAAAGCTTTTTTAGCGCCGTTGCCGCCTTATCACTCAAAGGAAAAAATCAGGAAGCCATTGATTACATTAATACAATGACAGCAAAATATCCTCCAAAAAGTAATTTTGATAAAATGTGCGTAGCTTATATCAAAGCCAATTGTTACGAACCGCTTAAAAATTATGTCCTGGCTGAAAAGTATTTTAAAGAAATGGATTTTTATGCCAAAAAAATAAATACTCCGGAAACTTTTATAGAAATCGTTCATCAATACACTACGATGGCTTTATTTTACATCAATACAAACCGGCCAAAAGAAGCTAAATTTTATACGGATAAAGTTTTTGCACTATGTAAAGCCAATAAAAGAACATACAATTCTGAAGCACTGCAGATTTTATTGTTTAGAACAGATTCTATTAACGGCAATTATAAAGGTGCATTGTCTCATTTTCAGGGTTTCAAAAAACTAAGCGATGCGAATTATGGAAATTCAAAAAACAAGCAAATCGAAGAACTCAAAATTGAGTATGAAACTAAAAATAAAGAAGAGAAAATAAAACTCTTAAACGATCAGTCGAAACTACAGGAAAGCGAATTGCAGAAATCACAATTGCTGAACACGGTATCTATTTGGAGTTTGGTTTTATTGCTGATTATCATTGGTTTATTATACAATCGATATCGTTTAAAACAACGAAATCACGCTAAATTGGAAATCAAAGAAAGAGAAATCAACCAAAAAAATAATAACCTCAGACATTTACTCGATGAGAAAGAATGGCTGCTGAAAGAAATTCACCATCGGGTAAAAAACAATATGCAGACCGTGATAAGTCTTCTAAATTCACAATCGGCTTATTTGGATAATGATATGGCTTTGTCTGCCATAAAAATCAGCCAGCACAGAATACACTCCATGTCATTGATTCACCAGAAATTGTATAATTCTGAGAATATTTCGACGATAAATATGCCGAATTATATTAAGGAATTAGTTGAATATTTAAAAGAATCATTCTCACTTGGCCAGAGTATTCGTTTTGAAATAAAAGTTGACCCGTTAGAATTAGATGTCGCGCAGGCGATTCCGCTGGGATTAATTTTGAATGAAGCCATAACGAATTCTATTAAATATGCCTTTCCGGAGAATCAAAATGGCATTATCAGTGTAAAACTTGTAAAAGTAACAGAAGAGCTATATCTGCTGGAGATTGCTGATAACGGAATTGGGATTGATAAAGATTTAAAAAGCAGTAAAAGAAACTCCTTTGGTATGAGTCTTATAAAAGGATTAAGTGAAGATCTGGAAGCAAAATTCTTTATGGAAAACAATAACGGAACAACTTTGAAAATTGAGTTTAAACCTGAAGAAACACTCACTAAAAAATATGTAAAGAAACCGGATTTAGACATTGAGATATAAAAAGACAATATTATTTTAATAGATAGTTATTTTTTTAACTTGTTGATTATGAGTGTAATTTCTGTAAAATATTTCTTTGTATTTCGCTAATACGGTATTTGTTTTTGCGAAATATAATAGAGTAATAGTATATAAATAATGTAAAGTTATTGATAATCAATTGATTGTAAATTGGTATTGAAGTTGTTTATCTAAAAGAAACGTCTGATATCCTAAATAAAATGTAATATTATGAAAACAAATATTTCAAATGTATTGGTCCTGACAACAATAACAGGCAGAAACGAAAAAGATACTGCGCACGGCAGTGAAACTCAATATGCAGAACTGTCCGGCAGAACACTCGCATATCGCTCGATTGGAAACGGAGATCCTATAATTTTAAGCAACCGTTTCAGGGGAACGCTTGATACTTGGGATCCATTGTTTTTGGATACGCTCTCTGAGAAATATCGTGTTATTACATTTGATTACACGGGAATTGGATATTCCACAGGAACTCTTCCTACTGATGTTATTTCGGTAGCAAAAGATATAAAAGATTTGGCTTCATACTTAAAACTAGAAAAAACAGCTGTATTGGGCTGGTCATGGGGAGGATTAATTGCGCAAACCGCGGCTCTTGAATATCCTGAACTTGTGACACGCGCGGTAGTTATTGGCGCTGTACCATTAGGAAAAAGAATAGTAGATATTGGGCCGGCTTTTCTGCAGGCTGCTACAAAGGCAATAAATGATTTTGATGATGAAATTATTCTCTTTTACGAACCCAAATCTCAAAAATCAATCGATGCTGCTAAAATTTCTTATGAAAGAATATCCAAAAGGCTGGACGTATCTAAAATCCCTTCAACAATGGATGTTTTTCAGCTGTATTTTCAGGCGGGAGGCGCAGCAGCAGAAGATAAAGAAGGACTCAGAGAAAAACTTAAAAAAACTGCTGTTCCAATTCTGGTAATTTCAGGAGATAATGATATAAGTGCCGCAATCGAAAACTGGTTTCCATTGCTTCGTGAACTTCCTACGGTACAAATTATCATACTTCCTCATGCCGGACATGCTCCACAGCATCAGGAACCATTATTAACCGTGGGATATATAACAACATTCCTGTCACAATAAGAAAACAACAGCCACACTTAAATTAGCAGATTACTAATAGAAATCGTCTTAATTAATTATTAGGTTTTTTCAAAAGTTGGTTAAAAACTTCCTTTGCAAAGGAAGTTTTTTTTATTGTTTTCCGTTTCAATTTGTTTTATTTCGCAAAAGGAAAAAATCAATTTGCGAAATATCGTAATTGCAGGAATGAAATATGGTAAAATTAAAGTTCGATTGTACTGCCAATATCCGGCAGAAAAAGATTCAGTCCGGCATTTTTAAAACCTTCTTCGGCTTTTTGGTGATCCATTACGATAAAGCCGAAAGTATCATAATGTACACCAAGTATTTTATTTACACCGACTAATTTAGATGCTTCAACAGCTTCTTCGATTCCCATGGTTAATCCGTCTCCAATTGGGAAAACAGCAAAATCAAGCTTGGTAAATTTCGGAATCAGCTGCATGTCTAATGTTAAAGCCGTATCCCCGCTGTAGTAAAAATTTCCTTCCGGCGTGCTCAGAACAAAACCGCAGGCAATGCCGCCATAAGAGCCGTCCATAAAACTGCTCGAATGCTGTGCAGTTACACATTTTACAGATCCAAAATCAAAATCATACTTTCCGCCCGGGTTGATTGGATGTGAATTTTCTATTCCTTTTTTTAAAAGCCAATTGTAGATTTCAAAATTTCCAAGCACTTTGGCGCCGGTATTTTTGGCTATTCGCTCCACATCTAAAATATGATCATAATGCGCATGCGAAATAAAAATGTAGTCTGCCTTTATAGCATCTACGTCAATATTTTTTGCCAGTTCGTTGGGTGTGATAAAGGGATCAAAAAGAATATTCTTGCCATTTGTAAAAACTGAAAAACAGGAATGGCCGTAGTAAGTTACTTTCATAATAAAAAATTTAGAATTTATAATTACAATAATATCATATAGTAATATCCAAGTAATGTGCCATTTAGAAGTAAGATTAGATTTTGAAAAACCACACTTCTTATTCAAAGGCAATCCTTTTTATAGAATATAATATAAATTTAAAAAATGATTTATCAATTTCACTTACGTATTGAATCAAAAAAGTTTGTCCCACGGATTATCACTTCTGAAAGGAACGGCAGGAAGTCCTTCTTTGTTGATAAAATTGGATTGAGCGGCTTCATTCCAGCCAAAACGGGCAGAAACCGGATTGGGAACTTCAGGCGCGGAAAGAATTATTTGATTGTCTTTTATTGCTGCTTTTGCCGGAACAAATTTTCCATCAATTCCCGCAATGCTGAACCAACTGAGCGGTTTTCCGTCACGGCTTGCCAAACCGCTTCCCGTGTTTGAAAAAGTGATTGCAATAGCATGATCTGTTATTTCCATTTTTTTGTAAACAGGTCCTGAATAAACGACATTTTTTTGTCCGTAAGCTTTATTTGCGGCAACAAGACTCAATCGGCGTCCGACTTCCCATTTGTATCCCGGATGCAAATCGGCGATACTGTCGACCAAATCGCTTATAACAACTGAACTGGTATTTTTTAAATGCAAAGCAAGTCTTTGTGCTTCGCAGAATTCAGGAAGATTTTCAGCAGTGTGCGGGCGCTCATCTTTGGTCGTAGAATAGGCGTAAGGAGCAATCTGAACAAAATAAAAAGGCAATTTTTTGTCATTCCAGTCATTTCGCCAGCTTTCTATCAATGTTTTAAACTTGTAGGCATAACGGATATTTTCATTCAGGAAACAATTTGATTCTCCCTGATACCATAAAATACCTTTAAGCTGAAAAGGAATTAGAGGTTTTATCATCGTCTCGTAAAATTTACCCGGATCACCGCCATCATTACTAAGTTTATCCAACGTTTTTCCGTTTTTCATTACAGGAGAAATTTCCATTTTCGAAGCTTCAATCCACGGTTCGATTCGGCTGCCCGGTACTGCTGCAGAAATCATTCCGATGGGTACATGTAATTTTGAATACAAATCTTTGGCAAAATAATACCCCACGGCCGAAAAGTCAACTAACGGTTTTCCCATTGCCGAATCCCAGCCAAGATGTTCAGAACTTGGTTCCATATATTTTCGACGATCCAGAAAAATGCGAATATTAGGATTATCTGCCTTATTCAAATCATCTTCCGGAGGTTTGTTTCCCTTTACAGCTGTTTGAAATTTACTGTATTTTCGCATGGCATATTCCATGTTAGACTGGCCGGAGCAAAGCCAGACTTCGCCAACTAATATATTTTTAAGAACAATTGTATTGGTTCCTTTAATGGTCATTTCGCGTGGTGCAAACGATGCTTTCATCGGTTTGAGTTTCAGGGACCATTTTCCGGACTTGTCAGCCAACGTTGTTTTGTTTTGTCCGGCAAAATCTACCGATATTTTTTCGCCCGGACTCGCGGTTCCCCACACCGGTACTTCTTTTAACTGTTGTAAAACCATGTTGTGTCCCAGAATTTTCGGGAGTGTAACCTGACTAAAAAGATTGAAAGTACATAGAAGAAAAATGCTTAATGATAAAGAAGTCAGTTTGTTGGAACACATATTTTTCTGTTTTATAAAGTTGTTGGTGTCGAAAAGTATCTGATGCCATTTTTTTCTTCTAATGAGATGCTTTGTTGATACCCGGATAATTTCAAATGTAAAAAAACAGGCCGCTGTATCTATCCTGTTGTATCCTGAATTTTTTCTGAATAATGAATTGCCTAAAATATTGTTTTATAAATTATCTTTGACATCTATTCAGACATATAATTTTCATGGTAAACGACTATAAAAAACACGATTTATACGGTAAAACATTAATTCAGAAAATAGAATTAACGCCGCCTTTTAAATTTGATTTTCCGGTTACAGAACAAGCCTGTTTTTTATATGTTCTAAAGGGAGAATTTCAATACGTAGTCGATGAGCAACAGGTAAATGTGCCCACAAACTATTCCTTATTTCTAAATTGTATTCATTCCGGAAAACAAGTTCAGAATTCAAATACGGAAAGCAATTGCGAGATCGTCATTGTAACTTTTTATCCGGAAATATTAAAAAAAATATACGACAGAGAATTGCCATTAGTGCTTCAGTCGCCCAAGAATATAGTCTCTAAAAAATCAAGTGAAAAGATTAACAACGACTTTCTGATTCAAAAATATATCGAGGGATTGTTGTTTTATTTTGAAAATCCATCGCTGATCAACGAAGATATTTTAATTCTTAAAGTAAAAGAAATTATACTGCTGTTGTCTCAGACACAAAATTCTGAAGCGGTACAACTCATCATTTCACAGCTTTTTTCTCCAACCACTTACACTTTCAAACAAATAATTGAAGCCCATTTATTTTCGCAGCTCACCATGGAAGAATTGGCCCAATTAAACAATTTGAGCATATCGTCATTTAAGCGCGAATTCACAAAAATTTACCACGATACACCTGCCAATTACATCAAAACAAAAAAGCTTGAAAAAGCGGCAGAATTGTTATTAATGTCAGATCAGCGAATTACAGAAATCGCATTTGATTGCGGGTTTAATGATCTGGCGAATTTCACCAAAAGTTTCACCGGAAAATATGCTGTTACACCCACAAATTATCGTTTAAAGTCAAATAATAAGCAATAGTTTTTTCAGATAGTTAAAGCCATTATAATTATAAAGCATCCCTTAGTTAAAACTGAGGGATTTTTTTTTGAACCAAATTGCCAAATAATTGAACCAATTAGCAAAACAGTTCTCTTTCTTCTATCGGAGATTTGCGGGGTTGCTTTCAGGATCAATTACCTTCAGATTTTAGTGTATTTGAAGAGAAGTAAACCTTTCATAACAAAAACAAACTTAAACTATTAAAAATGGGATTATCAAATTTAGGCATTTTTCACACAATTATTGGTGTTGCTGCAATTGTAGCGGCGTTGGCAGGATATATTAAGTATGGAAAAATTAATCTGGGCGTATTATCAGGTAAAATATATTTTTACACTACAATTATTACCTCACTTACTTCATTGGGAATATCAAAACACGGCGGTTTTAATCCGGGACATGCTTTTTCGATCTTTATTATATTCCTTGTAGTAGAAGCTTATTTTCTTTACTCAAAGAAAAAAGCCAGCGGCAGAGCGCGTTATTTTGAAAATTTCTTTCTGTCTTTTAGTTTTTTCCTGTCGCTTATCCCTACAGTAAATGAAACTTTTACAAGAGTTCCCGTAGGTCATCCGCTGGCAAAAGACATCAGCGATCCGGCAATTGGCAATACGCTTCTTGTTTTATTGTTATTTTTTATTGCAGGTTCTGTTTATCAGTTTATGAAACAGAAAAAAATCAACAGAACAGTCGTTTTGTAAAGTAAGACGTTAAAAAGAGAAGCAAACTTATTGATTACTTTCTGCGTAAAAGTTATAAACCCACTCAATAATGATGCGTATATTTGGAATAGTAATTAATAATAATGCTATCTATGAAGAAAATAGGATTTTTATCGTTTGGTCACTGGGCCAATCATCCTTCCTATCAAACTCGTACAGCAGGCGATACATTGCTTCAATCTATTGATTTGGCCGTTGCTGCAGAAGAAATCGGTTTGGACGGCGCTTATTTCCGAGTCCATCACTTTGCAACACAGCTGGCATCACCTTTTCCTTTACTCTCGGCCATTGGTGCTAAAACCAGTAAAATAGAAATTGGAACCGGTGTGATTGATATGCGATATGAGAACCCGCTGTATATGGTGGAAGATGCCGGTGCTGCTGACTTAATTTCAGGAGGACGTTTACAATTAGGAATCAGCAGGGGATCACCGGAACAAGTTATGGATGGCTGGCGTTCTTTTGGTTATGAACCTTTAGAAGGTGAAACAGATGCCGATATGGGACGCAGAAAAGCTCTGGAATTTTTAGACAAGTTAAACGGTGAGGGATTTGCAGAGCCAAACCCATTTCCTATGTTTCCAAATCCACCGGGTTTATTGCGCATAGAACCGCATTCTGAAGGATTGCGAAACCGAATCTGGTGGGGAGCTGCCTCGAATGCAACTGCTATCTGGGCTGCCGAAAACGGAATGCACCTGCAAAGTTCAACCCTGAAGTATGACGAAAACGGGAAACCTTTCCATATACAACAGGCAGAACAAATCAGGTTGTATAAAGATGCCTGGAAAAAGGCCGGACATCAGCATGAACCACGCGTTTCGGTAAGCCGTTCTATTTTTGCACTGATTACCGATCAGGACAAATATTACTTTGGAGATCAGGGCAGAGGTTCTGATAGTTTTGGAAATATCGAAAGAGATAAAAGAGCAATCTTCGGAAAAAGTTATGCAGCTGAACCTGAAAAACTCATCGCAGAACTGGCTCAGGACGAAGCTATTCAGGAAGCCGATACCATATTGCTAACAATTCCCAACACTTTGGGCGTTGACTACAATATACATGTACTGTCATCCATATTAGAACATATTGCTCCAGCGCTTGGGTGGAGATAAAATTTTCAAATCAAAATCAACAAAGCCTTCTAATTATATTGGGAGGCTTTTTTTGTTTTACGAAAGCAATATTAATCTTAAAACAGAAACTTTTTAAAATAAAATTCAAAAAATATTTTAAACTATACTAATTTGATAGAATTAATATATTATATTTGCATCACAGAAAATTTCTGTATGATACTTATCCAGAAAGACTGAGGGAATAGGCCCTGTGACGTCTTAGCAACCTGTTGCCAAATAAGGTGCTAAATCCTTCCGCTGTTGCGGACAGATAAGAAAGATTTCCTCAAAATCTGAATAAGGTCATCATTATTAAAATTATTTATTTTTTAAATGAAAACCGAAATACATCTTTTACAAGCCAAACCTAAGCCTTTCAATTTAATTTCTGAAGAAAATAATCTTGCAGTTTTCCGAATGCAAAAAACCTTCACGGAGAAGAATTACAGTCTACGCTTAAATTGCTTTTAGAAAAATAAGATTAATTACAAAAAGGATAAGGAAATGAATGCTACTGAAACAACGATAGAACCAATTGAATTAGAGTGTTACTTCTCTAAATTTAGAGAAAACACAATAGGCACGGATCATACTTTTAAATCCGTTTACGGAAAACAAAATCTGCTTTATGCAGATTGGGTTGCCAGCGGAAGATTATACGGCCCGATCGAAGAAATTATGCTCCATAAAGTAGGTCCGATGATTGCCAATACACATTCATTTTCAAGCCAAACCGGCAAGGCTTCTACGTATGCTTATCAATATGCGAGGGAAATAATCAAAAAAGCGGTCAATGCCAATGAATCGGATGTTTTGGTTACAACCGGAACGGGAATGACGGCGGCTTTATCAAAATTGCAAAGAATAATGGGTTTGCGAACGAATTATGAAGAGGATAAACCGGTTATTTTTATCACGCACATGGAACATCATTCAAATCAGGTTCCGTGGTACGAAACAAATGCTGAAGTTGTGATTTTGCCAGCCGACGAAAATAATTTGGTGGATCCCGGTATACTTTCCCAGGAAATAAAAAAATATGCTGACAGAAGTTTGAAAATTGGTTCATTTACAGCTTGCTCAAACGTTACGGGAATCATTACGCCTTATCATGAATTAGCCAAAATCATGCATCAAAACGGCGGACTTTGTTTTGTTGATTTTGCAGCTTCGGCACCGTATGTCAAAATCGACATGCATCCAAAAGATCCGGAACAGCAGTTGGATGCCATTTTCTTTTCTCCTCATAAATTCCTGGGCGGACCCGGAACCTGCGGTGTTTTGGTTTTCAACGAAAAATTATATAAATCTGATTTTCCGGATAATCCCGGCGGAGGAAATGTAAAATGGACCAATCCGCTAGGGAAATATTGTTACAGCGATGTGATAGAAGTGAGGGAAGATGGTGGTACTCCGGGTTTCCTGCAGGTAATTCGAACAGCGTTGGCATTAGAATTAAAAGAAAAAATGGGAGTCGAAAATATAAAAAACAGAGAAAAAGAACTGCTTGATCTTTGTTTTTCGAGGCTTCAAAAAATAAAAGGTTTGTCTCTTTTAGGAGATTTACAAACAGAGCGAATTGGCTGTGTTTCTTTTGTAATCGAAGACATTCATTATAATTTGATCGTGAGACTTTTAAATGACCGTTTCGGAATTCAGGTTCGCGGCGGCTGGTCTTGCGCCAGTACGTATGCGCATTATCTTTTTAATATTAATGAAAAAAAATCAGAAGCGATTACAAACGAATTGCTTCAGAAAGACCAAACCAATAAACCGGGCTGGGTACGTCTGTCACTGCACCCGATTATGACAAATGACGAACTTTTATTTATCTGCGATGCTATTGAGCAAGTTGCTTTGCATTATAAAAAATGGCAGAAAGAGTATCAATATAACCCAGCGACAAATGAATTTGAAAATATTGACTTAAAAGAAAACATAAGCGAAGAAGTGCAGGAATGGTTTAAGTTAGATTGAAATGCAAATCTAACGTCAAATTTTAAACACATAGAAACATAGATTTTTCTGTTTGTGTAAAAGCTAATCAAAAGAAACTAGTTTCTCACACATAGTTCAGCAACATAGCCCGAAGTTTCAACTTTGGGAACACAAAGCAAAGCTATGTTCGTTTAAACGGTTGAGACGCCTTTAACAACAAAGCTAAGCTATGTTTCTATGTGTTTAAAAAAACAGCATTTAAGTTTTTCAGAAAATAAACACCTTAAAAAACTGCAATTTTCCCTGTTTGCATTTCTCCTGAGTTTGTAATTATTTTATAGATATAAATTCCTGAGGCAGTATTTTTTAGATTGATATTATTGGTTTTAGAAACTAACGGAGAAGTCATAGTATTTTGCCCTGCAATATTGTACAAATAGAAAACAGCGCTTTCCTCTTTTTTGGCTTCAATATTTAATTCCTCGTTTTTGCTTAATAGCGTTGGGTAGACAAAAAACAAATCATCGCCTAAATAATGAGTGTCCAGAATTAGGGAACTTATAACCTTATTGTTTTCTAAAATTATATTGATTTTATATTTATTACTGCCCTTGGTTGGCGCATCATCCAAAAAAGAAAATGTCTTTGAATTGATATCATTTATGGAGCTCAGAACATTTTCTGTATCATTCGTTATTTTTACCAGATCAATCCTTTTAATATTATACAAACTAAACAGACTGGCACTAATTTTCACATTGTCTTCCTCATAAATTTCCGCAAAAGCTAATTCGAAATAACAATTTGAGTTTTGAACATATTGTAAAGTTGACTCACTTTTGATTCCTTCGCTATTGTCAAAAACAGGAACAACAGTACAAATTTTTCCATCAGTATAAATATAATTTGTGTTTGTGGTTTGTTCCTTAAATTCTAAATTATCTCCGGTCAATTGGTAAATATTAAATAAAGTAACATCAGTAGGTTTATCCCAATTAATTTCTGTAGTGCCGTCGCAAACTAAGCTTGTACTGATATTTAAATCATAAGAAATTGTAAAACTATCAGAAATATAATCAGCATTATTAAAGGTCATTTTTAATTTTGCTTTCGAAAATTTTTGTTCCGTCGGCGTATACATAAATTGTTCATTATCAAGATTTATACTAGTTGCGATAATTTCCCAAGTTTGCCCATTATCATAACTTATAGACAATTGTCCGGAAATACCGGAAAACGAAGAATTCCATTTAAAGGGAGAAATCGTCTTGCCATCATAAGGGAAATTATCATTAGAGGCAGGGTAATTCCATTCAAATTGATTTTCTAATTCATATTCATAAGCGATGCTGTATTCCTGAGGCAAATCAGAAATATACGAACCCGTAACATTGATTGTATAAGTTCCTGATGCAGGGTTTTCAATAGTTACTTGTTCGACATTATTAATTTTATCTTTCCCTCTTACGGCGGGTTGTTCAGGCGTACCAGGATTAAGAATCCAAGGCAAAAAAGTAGTGTTGTCAGCCGAAACAACTTCCAGATCCAAATCGTTTATCAAACTTATATTACTGTTAATCGGAGTCGGCAAATCATTCCATACCAAGGTAATTTTTAAGTTTTTTGCCTTTAGCGGAAGCGTAATATTGTGTGAATTGGTCTGAGCAGATTTCAAATTACCAGAAATAATTCTATTCTCACTGATAGCTTTTAAGCATTTATCAGCATTGATATTGCCATAACCATAAGTAAAATCCGGACCAGCGTTTCCTAAATCTTTGGCACTATTTATTAAAATTGCTTTGGTTTGAGCATTCGTCAAATCCGTATTATTGATCGTTTTATAATGCTGTTTCATAAGCGTAATAATTCCTGTCGCAACTGCTGTAGAATTTGAAGTTCCCTTCGTGCTAAAAGCCACTAATTCTGGTTTTATCCGGCCATCATAAGCGGGACCTTTTGACGAAAACGGCATAATTACTTCGTTTTGGTCAATACAGCCAAATGCAATACTATTTTTGGATTGTTTGAAATTACCGGTAATCGATTTAAAACCCTGAAGTCCGTTATTGCCGGAAGAAAAACAATGCGTTAAATTAGTATTTGAGAATAATTGCGCGTCATAAGCGTTAGCCAGCGAGCCGTAAAAATTCTCGATCTCTGTTCCGTAGGAATGATTTTGGGTTGAAGCGCCTTGCAAAGTTGTGACTTCATCAGGATAAATATTCAAAAAGTCAGATGATTGTATTTTAGCTTCATAAGCAACACCTTTTCCTAATGCAGAACTATTTCCTAATCCGGAAACTATAGTCGCCATATCCGTTGCATGGCTTGATACAACAGATGACTCTATTTGAGAAAGAATGTGTTTGTTTAAAAGATCAACATCATTTACATCAAAAAAATCATCTTTGATCGATATAACCTGACTTTCGCCTGTTAAAAGAGGAAAATTAATATAGGCTTTATTGATATAATTGATGGTAAAATTTTGATCTGTAATTTTAGATTCGACCTTTGGCTTTAATGATTCCTGCGAAACAGAAGTCACACTTTCTAAAATTATAATCTCATCAATAATTTTTTCGGAATCACTTTTTATTACTACAAGATGATTGTCAATTATTTTAACATCAGTAATGTTTCTTGATTTCAGACCGGCAAGTAACGCTGTAATTGTATCTGTTGCCAGTATGTACTGTTTATCTTCGCTATGATTTGAAAAATTGGAGGGTAATTTCCATAAACTATTAACCGGAAAGATTTTTTTTAAAGACTTATTAGTTTTTGAACTTACGTTTTCAACGATGCAAAAAGTACTGTCCAGTTTTTTTACAATCTTATATTTGTTTTGATGTGCATTTTCTAAAGAGGTTAAATAGAATTTCTCAAATTTTCCTTCGTTTTCTTTTTTTATGTATTGATTCCATTTCTCAGAAACCTGCGAGAAACTGATTGCTGTAATCATAAAAAGGAGGAAAGTAATTTGTTTCTTCATTTATTGTAGGTTAGGCAATTAAAAGATTCTTTATCACTTCTTACTCAAGAAAAACAAAGATGAATTTATACTTTAATGAATTCTGTTTGAAATATTTATCCGTTGTTGGTAAACCAAAGTTATTAAAATATTTGTAATAATTTTATGATTTTTTATTCCTTCAAAAACTTCAAAATCTGTAAGACCGATATTCTCTTTTTTCATCCTAATTGTAATTTAAAAGGAGTTTAAAATTATAAAATGATTTTTTTACAGTTGCTTGAAAAAAAAATTATTCAGGTAGTTTTTATATCCGTAACAATCTCATTTTTACTCAATTATTGATTTCACTGGGGTTGCGCTAATAATCAGATAATTATTATTAAAAAATCATAATAAAAAAATATAACAAAAAGTGTTAATTTTGTTAAATTATAATTTTATAAGTATTTTAAGATTAAAATTTATATAAATTTGATAACTATTATTACAATATTTTGTAAAGAACCCCTATTTATCAACGTATTTTAACAAAACCAAAGAAATTTATTATGAAAAAATTAAAATCAATTTTAGCCTTATCATTTATAGCGCTAACACTGTTCTCTTGTAACAAAGAAGATGAGGCAGTACAATCAAACCAAGAATCTCTTAAAGTAACACCAGAGGTTTTAAATAAACTTAGATCACTTTCTTTAAATACTACTGATGTTCAGGTGATCAAAAATACCGACTTAGAGGGCAACACAGAAGACGCGTTCCTGATAGAAGGTGATATTATCATTACGCAGGATCAATTAAACAAAATGGATCTGCACGGTGGTATTACTACAGAACAATACCGTACTACTAATTTAGTTTCTGCTCCAAGAACCATTAAAGTTGTTGGATTAACAGGAACTGGTACAACAGCACTAAGTACAAATATGCGTGCAGGATTGCAAGCTGCAATCAATAGATATAACAATTTAGGATTGTCTATCAACTTTACATTAACCTTTAGTTCAAGTACTTCTGGTGCAAACATTGTTGTCCGGAGACAAACTGGTTCTGCCGGTGGAGTAGCAGGATTTCCTTCTGGCGGAGCACCTTATAATTCAGTTACATTATATTCTGGATTAGATACTTATTCTACAGGTGTAAATGCACACGTATCTGCACACGAAATTGGTCACTGTATTGGTTTACGTCATACTGACTGGTTTAGCCGTCAAAGCTGTGGACAAAATTCAAATGAAGGAACAGCAGGTGTTGGAGCAATCCTTATCCCGGGAACTCCATCTGGATATGATGCAACTTCTTATATGAGAGCATGTTTCAGTTCAAGCGAAACAGGAGCTTTCAATTCGAATGACGTAACAGCTCTTAACTATTTATACTAAAAATTAGAAAGTTGAATTAGGAATTCTCTTTACAAAATATAAGAGGCTGTTTCATATTTTGAAACAGCCTCTATTTTATTGGATTGTGCCAGAAACAACAAATATGCCTTTATAAAACGAAAATGAAATATTAATTTAACACAAAGTTAAATTAACTTTTTAGGTATTTTTTACTTCATGGTTTTCATTTGTGATTTTAAATCTATAATGAAAAACTACCTTTTGCAAATGTCAGACGAAGAGCTCCAGAAATTGATTTTTCAGGAAGATCATGATGCGTTTGCAGTTATCTTCGAGCGGTACTGGAAAAAGCTTTATTTATATGCTTTTAAGATTTATAAAAAAGAAGAAATCTGCGAGGACATCGTTCAGGAAATTTTTATCAGCCTTTGGAAAAATTCCTCAAAAACAGTGATTCTTAATCTTGAAGCCTATCTTTTCAGGGCTGTAAAATATAAAATTGCCAACCAGATCAGAAGCCTCAAATTTGATCAGGAACAATTGGAAGTGCTGGAAACTATTCCGGCTCCAAATCATACGATTGATAATATAGAATATGTGGAGTTCGAGAAAAGTATTATGAACCAAATCAGCCAGTTAACACCCAAGTGCCGTGAGGTTTTTTTACTCAGCCGTATAGAAAACTTTTCTAATGCTGAAATCGCAGAAAAACTCAGCCTTTCCATCCACACCGTAGAGAAGCATATCAGCAATGCCATTAAGCAGCTCCGACTGAATGATTATCATTATAATTACCTTCTTTTTTATTGGGCAGCCTTCTTTTATGTTAACTAAAAAAACACAATTTTAAGAAAACGTTAAGACTGCTTTTTCGACTACTTGTTTGAATCAAAATTGGTGACTTACTTATAAAAGCACTTATTTTGAAAAAAGAAACCCTTTTGCTACTGGCAAAAAAATACACAGAAGGTACTTGCACACCTGAAGAGAAAATGGCAGTTGAAGCCTTTTTTGACAAGATGCAGGATAATTCAACAATTGATATCAATTCATCACTTGATGAAAAAGGCGATGTTATTTTAGGAAAAATATTCCAGGAATTACAAACTGCCCAACCGGCAAAATTCAGATTTCAAAAAGCCTTACGCATTGCAGCAATTTTGGTTGTGGCGTTTGCCGTTACCTTTTCGGTTGCAAAATTTGTTTTGACTCCAAAAGAAATAACGCAGATTGCATCCAAAGGAGAAAAAAGAGAAATTCTCCTTACCGACGGAAGTATTGTGGTGTTAAACTCCAACAGTAGTATTACCTATCCCGAAGAATTTGGCAAAACCCGAAATATCAAACTTAACGGAGAAGCCTATTTTAAAGTATTTCACGATGAGCAAAGACCTTTTGTTGTACAAACCCATGATGTAAAAGTCAGAGTGTTAGGAACTTCTTTTGATATCAACTCCTACAATCACAGACATACCAAAGTAAGTGTAATTACCGGAAAGGTTGAAGTTACTTCGCCAACAGGTAAAAAAGTACACATTATTAAAAACCAACAGGCAGACCTGAGAAGCAATTCTGATTTTCAGATTTCAAAAGAAGACAGCAGCGAAGGAATCGCCTGGACGAGCAATACTATTATTCTTAAAAATACAACGCTGGCTGAAACGGCAAAAATCATCGAAAACTGGTACAATGTTGATATTACTTTTGAAGATGTGACACTCCATAAACTGACGATTTCAGGAAAATTTAAAGATGAGAAACTCGAAAATGTTCTTGAAAGTATTGCTTTTCTGAAACAATTAAAAGTGGAATATATAACCAAAAAACAAATCCTTATAAGAAGAAAGAAACCATAAGATACATTCACAAAACAAACCCGTTTCCGGTGCAACGGAAACGGGCAATTAAACAGACTACAAATTAAATTTATAGCCAAATAGTAATGAATACGAAACTACAATTTTTTTTCAATAAGTATATGAAGATGAAAAATCTTTACTTAATGATTTTATTATTTTTTTCCTTCCACGGATTTGCCGCAGGGCAACCCGGAAAGGATGTTCAAATCAGTATTAATCTGAAGGACGCGACTATCACCGATTTCTTTAAAGTTATCGAACAGAAGACCAATTTTACTTTTGTTTTTGATGAAAAAATATCAGGAACTTCTCAGCGCATTTCAATTTATGCCGACAAAGAAAGCCTGGATACCATACTTTCAAAAATGGCAGAAAAAACAGGATTGACTTTTAGAAAACTGAACAACACGATAACCGTTACAAAGAATCTGCGTGTGCAAACCACAGTTCGCGGAAAAATTCTGGACGAAAGCAATATGCCAATGCCGGGAGTTACAGTTCAGGAAAAAGGAACGCAAACAAGTACGCTGACCGATATAGAAGGAAATTTCAGTTTTGCTGTTTCAAATTCTTCAGCAGTTTTGTTGGTTTCTTATCTGGGTTATGTTACACAGGAAATTGCGGTACAAAATTCGCCAATTACCGTGATAATGAAGTTAAGTACCAGTGAACTTAATGAAGTTGTGGTAACGGCTTTGGGAATTAAAAGAGAAGAAAAACGTCTTGGTTTTGCCCAACAAACCATAAAATCAGAAAGTCTGTCTCAGGCAAGATCAAATAACTGGTCTTCTGCATTAAAAGGAAAAGTTGCCGGACTTAGCATTACTTCTGCAGGTTCAGGGCCAATTAATTCGCAGCAGATTACACTTCGTGGAAATAGATCGTTAAGCCCAAAAGGAAATTATGCCCTTATTGTGGTTGATGGCGTTCCCGTAAATGCTGAGATGACAACTTCTGGTTCAACAAGTGCTTATATGGGAGAAGATTCGCCTATTGATTACGGTAACGGAATTTCTGATCTTAACCTTGATGATATTGAGAGCGTTACAGTCTTAAAAGGTGCAGGAGCAACTGCGCTTTACGGAAGCCGTGCCGCAAATGGAGCATTGATTCTGACGACAAAATCAGGCAAAAAAAATAAAGGTCTGGGAATTACTTACAGCACCAGTACAGCATTTGATAAAATCCAGAGATGGCCTGATTACCAATATAAATACGGACAAGGAACAGGGAATTCTCCTGACGCTCAGGGAAATCAATATTATTCTTATGGAAATTCTGCTGACGGAACCAGTACAAGCGGAACGAGCAGCGCCTGGGGACCGGCTTTTGAAGGACAAAACTTTTTTCAGTATGATCCAGCGCTTCAGGGACAATCGGCAAGCAGAGTTCCGTGGACTTCGTACAGAGATAACCGCAAGGATTTCTGGAGAACCGGAATTACGATAAATAATAATATTTCTATTCAGGGAGGAGATGATAAAGGATCAATGCGCCTTTCTCTTGGAAACCAAAAAAACGAATGGATCATGCCCAATACGGGTTTTGACAGGGTAACGGCAGCCATAAATGCAAACTACCAGGTATCTGATAAAATCAAATTAGGCACAGCGGTAAATTACAATACCAGAAACAGTGATAACCTTCCGTCAAGCGGATATAACAATGGTTCTATTGCCTATTTTATGATATTTCAACAGCCAAATATTGACTTGGACTGGTATCGTCCAATTTGGGAAAAAGGAAAAGAACAAATTCAGCAATTGCATCCTTTCAGTTCTTTTATCGACAATCCGTATTTGATTGCGTATGAAGCAACCAATACGCTGGACAGTGAACAGATTGTGGGTAATATTTTTGCCAATATCAAATTGTCATCCAATCTGGATTTAATGGTTCGTTCAGCGCTTAATACCTACAACCAGACAAGAGAACAAAAAAGACCTTACAGTATAAACCGTTATGCAAAAGGTTTTTATGAAAGACAGGATGTATACAAACAGGAAATTAATTCAGACTTTTTGATTTCTTATAAAAAGGATTTTGGCAGCAGGTTTTCTCTCGCCGCTTCAGCCGGAGGAAATGCCATGAGTTACAAATACCGAAGAACAGAAGCTGAAGTGACGGGACTTGTAGTTCCCGGCGTTTATAAACTTTCAAACGGATCAAGCGCACCTATATTAACTCTTGGCGATGCTTATAAAAAGATGAACAGTCTTTATGGTTTGGTTTCGATGTCTTATGGCGAAATGCTTTTTGTAGACGTTACAGGTAGAAACGACTGGACAAGTACGCTTCCGGTTAAGAATAATTCATTTTTTTATCCGTCAGTAAATACCAGTTTAATTGTTTCAGAAATGGCTTCTTTGCCAAAAACAATTGATTACTTAAAATACAGGCTTTCATTTGCGCAGGTAGGAAATGATACCGAACCTTATAAAACCCAAAAATATTACGGACAGAGTGCCTTTCCAAGTTCAGCCCAAACGCTGACAACGCTGTACAATGATCATTTTAAACCTGAAATTACAACCAGTTTTGAGACCGGTTTTGAAATCAGAATGTTTCAAAATCGCTTAACGGCAGATGCGACTTTTTACGAAAGCAGCACAAAAAATCAAATTATTGATATTCCAATGGATTTTTCAACAGGTTACAGCGGTGCGGTATTAAATGGAGGAAAAGTAAGAAATCGTGGTGTTGAGCTTGCCCTTGGCGGAAAATTTATAGATCATAAAAATTTCAAGTGGAATGCCAACCTGAACTGGTCACGCAACTGGAATAAAGTAATGGAACTTCCGGAAGGCATCGATGGCCAGCAGATTATTGGTACCGGCGGAACAGCTTCTATAATTGCAAAAGTAGGCGGAACAACAAGTGCGATTTATGGTTTTGGATTTGTGAGATCTCCGGATGGCAAAATTGTATATGACAGCGCGGGTCTTCCGGCTTATCCTGATGAAATACAACATATTGGTGATGCAAGTCCGGACTGGAAAGCAGGTCTGACCAACAGTTTTACAATTGGCAATTTTACAATGAATGTTACAATCGACGGTCAGTACGGCGGTATGATTTACTCAATGACGCACCACAAACTTGCCGAGCAGGGTAAATTAAATTCTAACGAAATGGGTAGGGCAGACGGTTTCATCATTGGAGACGGTGTTGTCATGAATGCTGACGGAACTTATTCGCCAAATACCAAAAAAGTAGCAACTGCAGATTGGTACGTGCGTTATTACCGCAGAGCCAATATAGAATCAAACTCATTTGATGCTTCTTATGCAAAACTAAGAGAGGTAAGTCTGCAATATAATATGCCAAAAAGATGGCTTAAAAATACCGGACTTCAGTCAGTGCAGTTTTCTGTTTTCGGAAGAGATTTGGCGGTTATTTCTGATTTTCCAATCTATGATCCTGAAACTGCCGTGTTAAATGGTGATACCATTCTTCCGGGTGTAGAAACGGGACAAATGCCTTCGCCGGCTACTTATGGTTTTAATTTAAGTTTGACTTTATAATAAAACAATGAAAAAAATAAAAAATACAATAATAATCCTATTGCTAACGGGAATGACTGTTTCCTGTACACAAGGTTTCGAGGAGCTTAACGAAAACCCAAATCTGATCACAGAAGTAAGTCCCGGTACATTGCTGAACCCGATCATTTATGGAATTGCTTCTCAAAATGCCTTACAAAGTGTTGATGTGACGTTTAACCTCATGCAGGTATCACTGCCGTTTCCGAGCATTACAGGCGGACTTCATCGTTATGATGTCAGCAATAATATTGGAAACACGGCATGGAATAATTCGTATAAGTGGCTCAATAACATCAAAGAGATGCGTATGGCTTCTGCAAAAGCCGGAGATGTTAATTATGAAGCTGTGGCACTTACGCTTAATGCGCTGGTTTATGCCAATCTTACCGATCTTTTTGGCCCGGTTCCAATGACCGAAGCAGTTCGCGGTGAAGACGGAATTCTATATCCAAAATATGACAAACAGGAATTTATTTACGAAACGCTTTTGGCAGATCTGGAAAGAGCCAACTCACTTTATGATACCAGTAAAGCGATGATTTATGCCGAAGATATTCTGTTTCAAAACAAAGTAGCCAGCTGGAAGAAATTTACCAATTCATTGCAAATGAGATTGTTATTAAGAATTTCAAATCGAAGCGAAACCAAAGCATTTGAAAAGCTCACTTACATGATCGAGCATCCTGAAATTTATCCCGTTTTTACCACAACATCCGAAGGTGCAATTTTGAAAGTAACCGGAGTTTCACCAAACATGTCTCCGTGGGGAAGACCTCAGGATTTTAACCTGAATATAAAAATGGCTTCCTTTTTTATTGACAACCTGAATACGCTTGAAGATCCAAGAAGAGCTGTCATTGCAACAGGCGCTACAGCACTTGTAACCAATGCGCCAATTGGATTTAAAGGAATTACAAGCGGTTACGCAGGAGCAGATTCCCAGTTTAAATACAATGCTTCTACATTATTGAATACCCAGGCTCAAAATCCAATGCAGATTTTTATTATGACTTATGCTGAAGTTGAGTTTATCAAAGCAGAAATGGCACAGCGCGGTTATGTTGCCGATGTCGCCGGACATTATATAAAAGGAGTTAAATCGGCAATTGAACAGGTAAAAGCTGTAGTTCCGGCCACTTATTTTGATAATGTTTTGGCGCAGTATGACGGGACTTTGGAGAGAATCATGCTTCAAAAATATTATGCTTTGTATTTTACGGATTATCAACAGTGGTTTGAATACCGCAGAACCGGACTTCCTGTTTTGCCAACCACAACAGCAATGCTTAACAACGGTATTATGCCTTCGAGATTTACCTATCCGGATAATCAGCAAATTAAAAACACAGCCAATTATCAGGAAGCAATTCAGATGATTGGCGGGGATAATATCAATTCTAAAGTTTGGTGGGACAAATAAAAAATTAAAATGAAAAAGACAATTATAGTAATTGCATCATTGTTTTGCGCTGTTTTGACGGCGCAGACAACTGCAAAAGGAAACGTATTTGAAGATTTAAATCAAAACGGAAAAAAAGACAAAAAAGAGAAAGGCATTGCCGGTATTGCCGTAACCAATGGACGCGAAGTAGTATTGACCGATAAAAAAGGAAACTACGAACTTCCGCTGAAAAGCGACGCTATCATTGCCGTTATCAAACCATCAGGGTATAAAATACAAGTCAACAAAGACAATCTTCCGCAGTTTTTTTATAATTACAAACCCGATGGTTCACCAAAAGGGAAATTTGAAGGCGTTTCTCCAACAGGAAAATTGCCTGAATCTGTTGATTTTGGATTGATTCCGCAAAATGAAACGGCTGATTTTACGGCACTTATTTTTGGAGATCCGCAACCTTATAATTTGGAAGAAGTTGATTTTTTTACCAGAGGAATTGTTTCCGAAGTTGAAGGAATTAAAAATATTCCTTTCGGATTAAGTATGGGAGATTTGGTAGGAAACGATCTTAGTTTGTTCAATCCGTATATTCAGGCGGTCAAAAAAATAGGAATTCCATGGTATAATCTTCTTGGAAATCACGACCTTAATTTTGATGCAAAAGCAGATAATCTTGCCGATGAAACCTACGAAGCTCATTTTGGCCCGGCCAATTATGCTTTCAATTACGGCAAAGTGCATTTTATAATTCTGGATGATGTCTTATATCCGGATCCAAGGGATAACGAAGGATATTGGGGAGGATTTACAGAAGAGCAAATGCAATTCATCGAAAATGATCTTAAAGTTGTTCCAAAAGACAATTTGATCGTAATGGCTTTTCATATTCCAATTAGCGAACCGGATCCAAAAGATGATTCTTTCAGAGACAGCGACCGTCAAAAATTATTTGAATTGCTAAAAGATTTTCCAAATACATTGTCACTTTCTGCGCATACCCACATGCAGCGTCAGGATTTCTTAGACAAAAAAGATGGATGGCTTCAGCAAAAACCGCATCATCATTATAACATTGGCACCACTTCCGGAGACTGGTATTCGGGAAAACTGGATGAAAAAGGAATTCCAATTTCTGTAATGCGCGACGGAACGCCAAAAGGTTATGCTTTTATCCATTTTACAGGAAATCAATATACTGTAGATTATAAAACAGCCGGTAAACCACTGGATTATCAAATGAAAGTTTTTACTCCAAAAGTGGTAGCAAAAGGAAAACGCACCAAATCTGGCGTTTTTGCAAATTTTTTCATGGGAAGCAAAAACGATAAAGTAGTCTACAGAGTCGATCAGGGAGAATGGAAAGAAATGGATTATGTACAGGCAGAAGATCCTTCGTATGTGGAACTGGTTTATGAATGGGAACTTTCAGAAGTGCTGATGCCGGGAAAACGTTCTTCAGATCCTGAAAAAAGTACGCATGTCTGGAGAGGAAATATTCCTTCAGATCTTTCTTTGGGAGAACATTTTATAGAAATTAAGGCAACCGATATGTTTGGAAAAATCCATACGGCAAAAAGCAGCTACAGAATTGATAAAGTAAAATAATTCAATAGAAATGACAAGAATAGTAAAGGCGCTGTTTCTTTTTGCAATAGTGGGATTGACTTTTTGCTGCGCTACCAAAATTCAGAAACCGAAAAAAACTGTTGAGGTGCAGGGACATCGCGGCGATCGTGGCAATTTTCCTGAAAATACCATTCCGGCTTTTTTGAGTGCCGTTAAAAAAGGCGCTGATGTTATAGAACTCGATGTTGTGATTTCAAAAGATCAGAAAGTGGTTGTTTCACACGAGAATTTTATGTCGGCACAATATATGTCTGATTTGGAGGGGAAACCAATTTCAAAGGATAAAGAGCGTACTTATAATCTGTATGAAATGAATTATGACAGCATTAAAAGATTTGACAGCGGTTCAAGAGGAAATGCAGGTTTTCCGGCACAGCAAAAAATAAAAACCTATAAGCCTTTATTGGCTGAAATGATTGACAGTATTGAAAATTATATTGCCAGAAATAAGTTAAGTCCAGTGAGATACAATATTGAAATCAAATCAGAAAAAGAAGATTACGGCAAAAGACAGCCACAGCCCGAGCAGTTTTGTGACATGGTAATGAAGGTTATTAAAAGTAAAAACATTGAGGATAAAATAAACATTCAGTCTTTTGATCCGACAATCTTAAACATAATGCATAAGAATTATCCCAAAACCAAAATTGCTTTTTTGACGGGAGAAGGAACTTTACGAAAAAACCTGTCTAAGCTTGATTTTACGCCGGAAATTTACAGTCCCAATTTTAAATTACTTAATAAAGAAGCAGTGGATTCACTTCGAATTCTGAAAATGAAAATCATACCGTGGACCGTTAATGACGAAAAAGATATTGATCGAATGTTGGAATTGCACGTTGATGGAATTATTACGGATTATCCTGAAAGGGTTTTAAAAAAGTTATAAAGAGATTATATAAGTTTTTTAGTTTGTGTTTTTTGACAAAAGCCTTCACAACTGTGAAGGCTTTTGATTTTATTTTTAGATTTTCTTCAGACCATAAAAACTTTACAGCTTTAGCTTTTTGTGTCAATAAAGTTGGTAAATTGGCTATTATCTGATAAAAATAAAATGCAGATTTGTATTTAAATTTTTAAATATCAATATTGAAGTATAGTAAATTAACGAAATATAGTAATATTTATTTTTATATTTTTGTTTTAATTATCTGATTTTAAGTGTTTTAGTACTGAGGTATGATCGTTGCTAATGATTGAATGATAAATGATTGTTGAGTTTTGTGCTTATCATAATGCAAACAATAATTTTTAAATATAAATAATACATTCAATCAGCCATAGTTAGTTTTATTTTCCTTTTTAAAAAAAAACTTTATGAAAAAAGCAGTGATTTTATCCGTTTCAATTTTATTGTTATTTGCATCTTGTGCTACATTGAAAGAACAGTCAGGCGAAGAAGCTGGCATTTCATCCAATAAAAAAAATATTTATTCGGTTTATTTAACGGGTAATTATGGCGCAAAACAGGCGGATAATCAAAACCAGCAGCAATTTAGTCAAATACTAAAAGAAGCGCCGGAAAACTCTGCTGTTTTATTTTTAGGAGATAACATTTCACCTGATAAAAAAGACAGTCTTGCAGATCAGAATGTTTTAAAAGAACAAACTCAAATCATAAAAGATTATAGGGGGAAAACCTATTTTATTCCGGGAGAAAATGAATTGAAATATAAAGACAACCGCAAAGGAAAGGTCGCGCAGGACTTTCTGGTTAAAGCCACAGAAAATACTAACATTTATTTTCCTAAAAACGGAAGTCCGTTAGGAAAAGTTTCTGTTAATGAAAATCTGGACATTATTTTTATAGATTCCCAGTGGTATATTTCAAATTGGGATGATGTTAAATACATCAATGAAAATTCGCCGGATATCAAAACCCGCAGACGTTTTCTGGAAGAATTGGAAAGTCTGATCAAAGATGCGGCGTTTAAAAATGTCATTATCGCCATGCATCATCCTATTTTCAGTAATGGAAAACACGGTGGAAAATACAGTTTTAAAGATTATCTGCATCCGTTGCCAGTTGTTGGTTTTGGAGATAAAGCCGTTAGAAAATTAGGAGGAAGCAATCCGCAGGATATTGCCTATTATCGTTATCGGGAACTCACCAGTTTTATCGCCGCGTTGATGAAATTATCAGATAATATTACGCTTGTTTCCGGACACGAAGCAAGTCTGCAATATCTGGAAGGCAATGGCGTACACCAAATTATAAGCGGCTCTTTTTCAGATTCTGAAGCAACAAAATTATCGAAAGAAGTAATAACGGCGCCTGGTGGAAAATTAAGTTACAAAGGTATTTTCAGTTCAAGTGAAAACGGATATGCCAAACTTAATTATTATGACGACGGTTCATCGGATGTTGAATTTTATTCTTTCAAAAACAATGCATTATTATACCGACATGCCGTAAATAAAGCGCTTCCTGTTATTAAAGAAAATAATGCAGAAGTAAAATTACCGGTTTTGGCTTCAACTTCTAAAGCACAAATTTTAACCAAAGAAGAAACCTCAAAATCAGGATTTTATAAAATTCTTTGGGGAAAACATTACCGTGATTATTATAGTACAGAAGTAACGGCCAAAACAGCATTATTAGACACTTTATATGGAGGTCTGACTATTTTGAAAGAAGGCGGCGGACACCAATCGCAATCATTGCGGCTTGAAGACAAAAACGGAAGGCAATTCGTAATGCGTTCCCTTCGAAAAGATGCCCTTAAATTTTTGCGTTTTAAATTAAAAGGAATTGCCTTCGACCCTAATTCTTTTGATGATACAGCGGCCGAAGAAATGGTTTCTGATTTTTTTACCACAGCGCATCCTTACGCTCAGCTTGCGGTGAATGATCTGGCTGAAGCAGCTTCTGTAAATCACTCCGATACAAAATTGTATTATTTTCCAAAACAGCCGGGGTTTGGAAGTTTAAATGAAAAATATGGCGAAGCACTTTATTTTATTGAAGAAAGACCTTCAAAAGGACAAAAGAATTTTCAAGGTTATCAGCATACTTCAATTGAAAATGCAGGCGCAATAACTGATTTTGCTGGAACGACAGAAGTGCTGGAAAAACTCCGCAACAGCGAAAAATACAGCATCGATAAACGACAATACATTCGGTCAAGAATTTTTGATATGTTAATTGGAGATTGGGACAGACATGAAGATCAGTGGCGTTGGGCACTCAGAGAAACCGGAAACAAATCGGGAGTTTATTCACCAATACCAAGAGACCGCGACGCTGCATTTTCTAAATTTGATGGCGTAAGTTTATCGGTCATAAAGCAAATCGTTCCTGAAACACGCTTTTGGCAAAGTTATGATGACGATCTTGAGAATGTAAAAACCTTTAATTCTGAGGCTTATAATCTTGATAAAATATTTGTTTCAGAATATGATGCATTGATTTGGAAGGAAGAAGCAATCTCTATTCAAAAAGAACTTAATGATGCCGTTATTGACAATGCTTTTTTGAATCTGCCAAAAGAAATGCAGGATGAAAGTATTGAAAGCATCAAATCAAAATTAAAAAACCGACTTAAAACCTTAGACAAAATTGCGGCAGAATATGCTTCTTTTATCAATAAAAAAGTAGTTCTTCATGGAACTGATAAAAAAGATATTTTTAAAATTACCAGACAATCGCAAGGAAATACACTGATCGAAATTACGACAGAAAACAATTCAAAACCCTATTATTCAACGCTTATAAATTCACATAAAACTTCAGAAATCTGGCTGTACGGACTTAATGGCGACGATGAATTTATGGTGGATGGAGAAGGAGATCAGGAAGTTTTGCTGCGTATGATTGGCGGTTATGGCACAGATCGTTACACCATCAACAACAATAAAAAAGCGCGTATTTATGATTATAATTATGAGCAGAATATTATAGATGCAAAACAGCCTTCTAAAAAGCAATTTTCGTCTCTTTATGAAACCAATAATCTGCACTTTCGTTATTTTGTTCCAAGCAATAATATTTTATTGCCGGCAGTTGGTTTTGCTACAGATGATGGTCTTTTTGTGGGCGTAAAAGACAAATATACGTACAACGCTTTCAACGGAAATCCGCACAAGCAAGTGCATCAGGTTTTTGCTAATTATTACTTTACCTATCAATCGGCAGAAGCGGGATACAGCGGTACTTTTTTTAATGTTTTTCCAAACATCAATTTCTTTGCAGAAGCTTATTTCTCGGGAGCTAAATTTTCGAATAATTTCTTTGGATATGGAAATGAATCTGTTAATAATGATCAGGAATTGGGCAAAGATTACAACCGCGCCAGAACCAGACAAACAACTGTAAATGCGGGATTGGAATATCATAAACTTAAAGTGAAAGCCTTATTTGAAAGTTACGAAATCGAAGAAATGAATGATCGTTTTTTTACTCCGGCAAATGTAGATCCGGCAGTTTTTCATCACCAAAATTATGCTGGCGCGGAGGCTTCTTTAATGTATAAAAACAGAGATGCAGAAGATTTTCCAACGCAGGGTTTATACGCCGAGACAAAAGCAGGATGGAAAATAAATACAGATAACAGCGATAATAATTTTGGCTATGTTTCAGCAAAATTAGGGCTGGAAGATAAAATTATTAAGTCCGGAAATCTCGTGTTTCAAACGGTTATTGAGGGAAGAATGATTTTTGGAGACAATTATTATTTCTATCATTCGTCTTTTCTTGGCGGAAATAATGGTTTGCGAGGTTATAGAAATGAACGGTTTAGCGGAAAAAACAGTTTGTATGACAGTTCTAATTTAAAACTAAAAGTAGCCACTTTTAAAACAGGTTTGATTCCCGTAGATTTTGGTCTTTACGGCGGATTTGACTGCGGTCGTGTCTGGGTCGAAAATGATCCTTCAAAAAAATGGCATACTTCGCAAGGCGGCGGTATCTGGCTTGGCGGATTGAGTTCAATGAGTCTTCAGGCAGCCTATTTTAATTCAGATGAAGGCAATATTGTTTTCGTTGGATTTAATTTTAAATATTAAATATTAACGAACCACCTGTGATATGTTTTGAAATAAGTCACAAAATCAAATAATTCAACTAACATGAAAGACAGAAGAACATTTATTAAAGAGGCAGGTCTTGTTGGGCTTGCAGGATTGCTGCCCGTTTCAAATTTACTTGCCGGCGATTTAAAACAAGAAACATACGTTAACCAGGATTCTGTAACCAAATGGGAAGACGGATCACGACTGGTTGTATCAATATCGATGCAGTTTGAAGCAGGCGGTCAGCCGGTAAATTCTGAGAGCCCGTTTCCGCAAAACATGCAGAAGGGATTCGTTGATCTTCCGTCTGAAACCTGGTATCAGTATGGCTACAAAGAGGGAATTCCAAGAATGCTGGATAACTGGGATAAGTTTGGCATCAAAGTAACCTCACATATGGTAGGTTCTGCGGTATTAAAAAATCCGGAATTGGCTAAAGAAATCGTAGCAAGAGGACATGAAGCCGCTGCTCATGGAATGGATTGGGCAACGCAATATTCTATGCCTTATGAAACGGAAAAAAAGTTTATTAAAGACGGAGCAGATGCCATAAAAAAAGTAACTGGTTTTGAACCCGTTGGCTATAATGCAAATTGGTTAAGACGTGGCACCAATACATTGGAAATTTTGCAGGAACTGGGTTTTAAATATCATATTGATGATTTAAGCCGCGATGAACCTTTTTTATTAAAAGTAAAAGGGAATGATTTTGCTGTGGTGCCATACACAATCCGCTGTAATGATATTGTATTGGTTGAAGGGAAAAATTTTAGCGCAGATCAATTTGCACGTCAGGTTATAATGGAGTTTGACCAGCTTTATAAAGAATCTGAAAAAAAGCGCAGACAAATGTCAATCAGTTTTCATGATCGAATAGGAGGTACGCCACAAATGGTTGCTGCAGCTACAGAAATTATTAGTTATATCCAAAAACATAAAGGAGTAAGCTTTAGAAGAAAAGACGAGATTGCAAAAATGGCTTATCAGGACAAGAGTATCATAAGAGAATAATGCTGTTGTAAAATTAGTTAACAGTTTGATTTTCAAAATAAAACATCAATTAATATGAACTATCAGAAATTATTTCAGCAATATAATCTGAGCGGTAATCTTTTAGAAAACCGTTTTTTAATGGCTCCAATGACGCGTTCAAGAGCTTCACAGCCAGGCGATATTCCAAATGCATTAATGGCAGAATATTATGCCCAGCGAAGCACGGCCGGTATCATAATTACAGAAGCAGTTCAGATTTCCCTGCAGGGAAAAGGGTATGCTAAAACTCCCGGAATTTACAGTCAACAGCAAATAGAAGGCTGGAAATTAGTGACGGATGCCGTACATCAAAATAAAAGTAAAATATTTTTGCAGTTATGGCACGTGGGCAGAGTCAGCAGTGCACAAGTTAACGGATTACAACCAGTAGCTCCTTCGGCATTGACGGCTCAAAACACAACCGTTTATATTTTTGATGGCGCTCCAAATGGTGATGCTACTTTTGTTCCGGTAGACGAACCCAGGGAAATGAACAGAGCCGATATAGATCTTGTAATTAAGGAATTTACTGAGGGAGCCAAAAATGCTATTAAAGCCGGTTTTGACGGTGTTGAAATTCACGGGGCAAACGGTTATCTGATAGATCAGTTTTTAAGAAGCAACAGTAATACAAGAACTGACGAATACGGCGGAACAAAGGAAAACAGAATTCGTTTATTGATTGAAATTTCAAAAGCGGTAGCGAATGCAGTCGGAAAAGAAAAAACAGGAGTAAGGCTTTCTCCCTTTATTAGTTTTAAGGATATGAATGATCCTGAAATTTTAGATACAATTATGCTGGCGGCTCAGGAACTTAATAAACTGGATATCGCTTATATTCATCTTTGCGAAGCCGATTGGGATGATGCTCCTCAAATTCCAATAGATTTTAGAAAAGCACTTAGATCTAATTTTAAAAATACAATTATTGCAACAGGAAATAAAACTCCTGATGAAGCGGAGCAATTACTTCAGGAAAATTTAGTGGACTTAATTGGCTTTGGAAGAAATTTTTTAACCAATCCGGATTATCCGGCCAGAGTAAAACAAAATCTGAGCTTAAATAAAATTACAGACATGCATACTTTATTTGGCGGCGGAGAAGCAAGAGGTTATACAGATTATCCTTTTTTGCAGTAGGAAAATGAATGAATATAAAAGGTAAAAACCTGTAAATCTTAGATGTACAGATTTTTACTTTTTATAATTTAATATGTAATTATTCCAAGTTTATTTCTTTTCGAAATTAGTAGAGATTTTATCTACAATATACCATTCTTTATTTAATTTCATCATATTAAAATAATCCACAAACAGTCTTTCCGGAGTTTGTATCTCACATTTTGCAGAGGCAATGTTTTTTGTGATATTGATATCAATTATTTTGCCTTCTGTATTTGGTGTTTTTGGGTGAAGTTTGAATCTGCTTAAATAGGTTTTTCTGTCTATTACAAGTACAGTGTTATCCTTAATAATTTTTAGGTTGCAGGAACTATGCATTGCTTTTCCAAGTTTTAACGTATCGCCTGTCATCCAGCCATCAAAATAAGTCTGGATAGTTTCTTTTATTAAATCTTTTTCTTTGTCTTGTGCATTAGTATTAAAGAAAAAAAGCAACGCCGTAATCAGGTATAAAAAATTTCTTGTTTTCATTTTATTTGGATTTTTAATTAAATTAAACCTAATTTTTTCGCCTTATCAATTAAATCTTTATCTCCTCCTTTTCCTTCTAAAAGCTGATCTTTTATATTGGCTTTCCGTTTTTCAATTGCACTCATCGAAAGAGGAATATAATTGGGCAGATTAACAGTTTTTACACCTTCTGAAAGTAATATCAGAATTTGGCTGTCATGATTATCCCAATTAATATTCTTTTTAAATAATTCTCTTTGTGACTGTATAATAGTCGGACTTTTAAAATATTCTCCGTTTAAAACTTTCTTGCATATAACAGGAAATAATTCAAAATTTATATCACTTTTTGAGATAAAGCCTTCCGGTTTTATCTTCTTAATTATTTTATCAACCGTTAAAGCCTCACTATGCATGGTGAGTAATATCACTTTGCAGGAAGCAAACTTTTTTCTCAAAAGCTGGGCTAAATCAACTCCATTATTAATATCTAATTCCTTGTAAGGAGGTATGCTTATATCGAGCAGAGCAAAGTGTATAGGATTGTTCTGTTTCTCATATAATTTTATTTTTTCATAAGCTTCCTGACAATTGTAACTTTTTATAAAATGCAAATCTTTATCAGTTAAATCGCTGTTTGACAAGAGGTTAATATAACTGTCAACCGTCATAGGGTGATCATCAACTATTAAAATATTTAGGTTCATATATGTACATTCAATTTGTACCAAATCTAATTAAAATATTACGGAAAACCCGTACAATTAAAATAAATCAAAGTATTTTTTTTACAACTTATTTGATAATTAATAATAATTGAAATTATATGAAAAATAAATTGTACAAAATTGGATTCCTTTTTACTGCTTCAATGTTTACATCTCTGCTATTTGTTTCGTGCACAAATGATGAAATTGAGGTCGAAGAAAATGCTAATGCAAAGGTTAAAATTCAGGTCGAATCATCGATACAGCCGGTTGATTCAACAAATGTAAATTTTGATCTTTTGAGTGACGATGGAGATCCAAGTAATCCAAAACCACCAAGACACTAATAGTTCATGAATAGATTGTTATAAAGATTTTTGGTTTATTGCAAAATGTTATATTTGATGTACAAAAACAAATACCATTTTGAAGATTTTAAACCAAATTCCGTTTTTCCTTCTTTTTATCCTTTTTTTATCCTGTAAAAAAGGTGATTCATTTAATGCTGAAAACACGTCAACTGTTTTCCTGAGTGAGAATCTTATTGATAATTTAAAAGGTATTGAAAAAGAAAAATATTTAGATTCTACGGTTTTATTATTAAAGTATAAAAGAAACGATCTTGAGGTTAGGAATACTTACCTCAAGATTGCATCTGAATATTATTATATTAATAATTCAAAAAAATCTTTAGAAGTAAGCTTAAAGGCTTTGGAATTGTCAAAACTGGCAAACGATAGCGTTAGAATGGCGAAAGCCTGTTATTTTGTGGGAGACTGTTACGAAAATACTAAAAAAGACAGTGCTTATAGTTTCTATCTCCAGGCAGAAAAAATTTACTATAAACTGCATGATAAGGATAATGTAGCCAGAATGCTTTTTAATAAAGGTTATGTCTTATTTTATGATGGTAATTATATAGAATGCAGTGTTGAAATTTCTAAGGCGCTGCAAAATTTAAAAAACTCGAGAGATTACGAGTTAATATATGCATGTAGCACTTTAATGGGCAATTGCATGGAAAAGTTAATTCAATACAAAGAAGCTTTAAAATACCATAATATAGCTTTAGATGTTTTGGATAGAATGAAGGATAAAGGAAAAGACAAAATAAATAATTATAATATTACGTCTATTATAAATGTTTGTAATTTATATGATTTACAAGGAGAATATTCTAAATCAATACAAAGACTTACACCTTTATTAACAGAGGAATTACGAAAAGGATGGCCGCGATTATATGCCAATGTTTTAAGTAATCTGGCCTATTCGAAAATGAAAAATAAAGAATATAAAGACGTTGGAAACATGTTATTTGAGTCTTTAAGAATAGTAGACAGCATTGGTCTGGAACCGGATATTATATACAAAAAAATTCACATTGGAGAATATTACCTGTCTCAGAATGATACTGTAAATTCTATAAAGATATTAAATGAAGCAAATCATCTGGCGCTGAAAATTAAAAGCAGTAATGAAGTTTTGACAACTTTAAGATTGCTGTATAAAATTGATAAAAAGAACAGCCTCTTTTATACCAATGAGTATATCAAGTTGAGTGATAGTATTAATACTATTCAAAGAAATGCACATGACAAATATTCAAGAATAGAATATGAAACATCGAGAATTGAGGATGAGAATAAAGTTTTAACCAAAACAAATTTTTATATTTTGATTATATCAGTTGTATTAATTCTGGGCTTATTAATAATTATCGTTTTAAGATATTTTAAATATAAAAATCAGGAACTTAATTTTTTTAAGAAAGAACAGCAGGCAAATGAGCAAATCTACCAGTTGTTAACAGATCAGCATGAAAAAATATTTACTGCTAAAGAAAATGAAAAAACTAAAATAGCAAAAGAATTGCATGATGGTGTTATGAATAAAATTTACAGCGTTCGAATGAACCTGGGATTTTTTAATGCACATAGTAATGAAGAAATAATAGAAAAAAGAAAAAATTATATTTCTGAATTGCAAAATATTGAAAATGAAATTCGAACAATATCTCACGGACTAATCAACAGTTCTTTTCTTGAACAAAGTGATTTTGATATTCTGTTATCGACCTTAATTGAGAATCAAAAAGGAATTACTGAAACCAAATTTGTTTATGTAGACAGTGGTAATATTGATTGGAGAAATACACAGATTATTTATAAAATAAATTTATATAGAATAATTCAGGAGGCCATTTTAAATATTAGTAAATATGCAAATGCACAAAACTGCGAAGTAAAAATTCATAAGAAAAAAAACAATATCTTAAAACTTACTATTGTTGATGATGGTGTGGGATTTGATGTGAAAAGCAAAAAAAATGGTATTGGATTAAATAATATTAGAGATCGTGTTGCTTCTTTAAACGGAAAAATTAATATTATATCAGAAGTTAATCATGGAACCAGAATTGAGGTAATATTTAATCTTATTCCACTCAATGAAACGCTATAAAGGTTTTGTTTTTACTTCTTTTTCTTTCGGTATAAAATTGTACTTTAAATAAGAAATAATAGGCCTGAAAAATATTTTGCAGTAAGCTAAAAATGTGAATATATATTCGTTGAATATATGTTCACATTTTTTCTTTTTATCCCACCTTTTTATTCCATTTTTTGACCGATTTGGAACTCCGTAATTTTTATATTAAAAACCCGTAATTTTTACTTCGATATTCCTATTATTTTCGTTTTAAATATTGTAGCTGACAATGTTATGACGAACATTATGAAGTAAAAAGTATTTTAATTGAGCTGAAAATCAAGGTTATAAAGGTTTTTGTGTGAAAGGTTGAAAAAAATATTTCTATGAATTTTATAGAACATATATAATTTAAAAATTAAGCACAAAAAAAATACGTTTTGATTGTTGAAAATGTTTGATTTAATACTCCTTACAAATTGTTGAGCAGCTATTTATTTGCAACAATAAAATACCACAAAATGCACAACATACATCAGAAAATTGCTAAGGAATATTGGCAGAAAAAAACGAGTAAAATTGTTCAGCAGACAGACAGTTATTCTGAAATCTTTGCTGTAGATGATCTTATTATAGAGGCTTCTGAACTTTCTTATTTTTATAATGTAACGGCTGCAAGCACTATTGCAGAATATACCCTTTTGATTGCATTATATAACATGCTCCTTCAGCGTTATTTTGAAGATGCTACTGGTGTAGGTTCTGAGATACTGGCAGATTCACAACCTTTGATGGGGTATTTTGAGTTTGAATCATTAGAAAAAAAGACGATAAAGGAATTTCTTCAAAAAACCAAAGAAGAAGTTCAGACTGCTTATAAATACATCACTTATACTGAGGATCATGCTTTTCTTTCTAATGTAAAGTATATTCCTTTTCAATTTAATTATGGAATAAAAAAGAATAACAATATAGCTTTTGGATTCTCACTGAATGTTGAAAAAAAGGAAAATAAGGACTTAAAGATCTCACTTCAATACTCAGAAAAAATAACCGATAATGCAATTGCTTCTCACTTTTTAATAAGATTTAAAGATTGGTTAATAAAATTACAGGAAAACATCGATGTTCCTGTTTTTGAGATTCCTTTAGTTTCAGACTTAGAAAGAGATAAACTTCTGAATAGCTTCAATTTTGAAAATTTTGATTTTGCCAATGAATTTTCTCTGGCAGAAATTGTTTGTAAGCAAGCTGATAAAACCCCTTTAAGCATTGCTGTTGTACACAAACAAACTGCTTTAAACTTTGTTGAACTAAATGAACAAGTAAATCAATTTTCTGATTACCTCAAAAAAGAGCACGCTATCTTAAAAGGTGATTTTGTAGGTATAAAGATTGAAAGAAGTGAGAAGCTGCTTATCGCTGTTCTGGGCGTTTTAAAATTGGGCGCAGTTTATGTTCCAATTGATGTAAATTATCCAAATGACAGAATAGAATATATAGAAAAAGACAGCAACTGCAAATTAGTAATTAATACAGATGTCTATGATTTTTTCTTAGAAAACCAACCTGATTATTATAAAGAAAATACAATAATTAGCAGAGACGCAAATGATCCGGCATATATTATTTATACTTCCGGAACTACTGGTAAACCTAAAGGCGTAGTTATCACAAATAAAAATGCCGCTGCTTTAATTCATTGGGCGCAGCAGGAATTTGACAGCACAACTTTTGATGTTGTTTTGGCAGCTACTTCACATTGTTTTGATCTTTCGGTATATGAAATGTTCTATACTTTATCTGTAGGCAAAACAGTAAAAATATTGAATAATGCCTTAGAAATTGAGGCCGAATTAACAACAAATAAAAGAATTTTATTAAATACTGTTCCTTCGAGTATGCGCCATATTTTAGAAAGCGGTACTTCTCTGGAAAATGTTAGTGTAATTAATCTGGCCGGAGAACCTTTTCCTGTAGATATTGCTAATAAGTTATTATTGACTAATGCCGAAATAAGAAATCTATACGGACCATCTGAAGATACAACATACAGTACTTGTTATCGTCTTTCTCCAGAAAATAATTATAATTCTGCAATTTCTATCGGTAAGCCAATTACCAATACGCTGGCATATATTTTAGATCAAAACCTGCAATTGGTTCCCGAAGGAGTTATTGGCAAATTATATTTATCCGGAGACGGAGTTGCAAAAGGATATCTAAATCAACCGGAATTAACGGAGGCTAAATTCATTGATAATCCTTTTGTAAAAGGGTTAAAAATGTATGATACAGGCGATTTGGTTAAATGGCAGCCAGACGGAAATCTTGCCTTTTTTGGACGAAAAGATCATCAAATAAAACTGAGGGGATATCGTATTGAACTTTCAGAAATAGAAAATGCAATTCTTTCTTTTTCTCAAAATATAAAACAAGCTGTTGTTGCTGTAAAGAAAAAAAATAACGAAGATGTTTTAGCAGCTTATTACACAGAAAATGCAGCTGAGGAAAAAAAAGATTTAAGAAATTATCTTGAAAACCAGCTTCCGGCTTACATGGTTCCTTCTTATTTTATAAAAGTAAATTCGGTTCCTTTAACGCCAAACGGAAAAGTGGATAAAGACGCGCTTCCGGAAATTACAGATACTCTTATTGTTAGAAAAGAATATGCAGCGCCAACTGACGAACTGGAGAAAATGCTGGCAGAAATATGGGAACAAACTCTTGGAATTTCTCCTATAGGTTTAAATGACCATTTTTTTGAATTAGGTGGTCATAGTTTAATGATTTCTCAAATCATAAACCTGATCTATAAAAAACTCCAAAAGAGTGTTCCCTATAAACTATTATATACGAATCCGACGATTAGTGATTTGAAAAAAGCATTAAAAAATCAGGATTACTTGCCAATTCCGCAGGCTAAATTTAAGAACAGTTATCCGTTAAGCGGTTCACAAAACAGGCTGTGGATTTTAAGTCAGTTAGAAGGCGGTTCTTTAGCGTATAATATGCCGTTTGTTGTAAAACTAACCGGCAATATTGATTCTTATAAGTTTGAAGAAGCATTCAAATTATTAATTCAGAGACATGAAACGCTAAGAACTTATTTCAAACCGAATGAAGAGGGAGAAATAAACCAGTTTATTCAATCCGCTGTTTCTTTTGATTTTAAAATAAAACAAGAAGATTTTTCATTAATAAAAAACAATGAAGAATTCATCAAAAGATATTTTAACGAACAAAGCAATATTGCTTTTGATCTTGAAAAAGCACCGCTTATTAAGGCAATATTGATAAAAGCGAAAACAGACGAATATTTGTTTTTCTTATCCATGCATCATATTATTGGCGATGGCTGGTCTATGGAATTACTGGTTTCAGAAGTAGTCACAATTTATAACGCCTTGATTGCAGGAACGCCAATTGAGTTACCAGAACTTGTCATACAATATAAAGATTATGCTGAATGGCTAACCGAAGAAAAACAACAGCAGACAAATCTGGAATCTGAAAAATTCTGGTTACAGCAATTTGAAGGCGAAATACCGCTTTTGGATTTGCCGGCTTTTAAAAAACGTCCGTTAATTCAAACTTATAATGGAGAAACGATTATTCATCAATTTTCAAAAGATTTTCTGAATAACCTGAAAACATTTTCAACAGAAAATGAAGCTACTCTTTTTATGACCTTAATGAGCGGGATAAAAAGTTTATTGTACAGATATACAAATCAGCAGGATATTATTGTAGGGACGCCAGCTGCAGGACGAGATCATCCGGACCTGGAAAATCAGATAGGTTTATATTTGAATACGATTGCCATCAGAACGCATTTTCAGGATAAAAACAGTTTCTCTGAAATCGTAAAACGAGAAAAAGATACTTTACTGCAAGCTTATGAGCATCAAAATTATCCATTTTATGATTTGATAAGTAAACTTAATTTAAAGAGAGACAGATCAAGATCAGCACTTTTTGATGTGATGGTTGTTTTGCAAAATCAAAGACAAGTAAAAAATCTGGTGAATCAGGAAGAATTATCAGAACTGAAAATAGAAGATTATCCGTTTAACAGCAATACGGCGCAGTTTGATATCAGTTATGCTTTTACAGAAAGCAATGACGGATTATCACTTAGCATTCAATATAATACAGATGTTTACGATGATTTTTTGATTGAAAGAATGTTTTCTCATTTTGAGAATTTAATGACAGAAGCAATCAAATCGCCGACTCAGAATCTTGAAGAAATTAGCTATATCACGCCGGAAGAAAATAATCTGGTAACAGAAATATTTAACGATACAAAAGCGGATTATCCGGCAAATAAAACACTTGCAACTTTGTTTGAAGAGCAAGTGGTTTTAACGCCAAATGATCTTGCAGTTGTATTCGAAAATCAAAAATTAACGTATCAGGAAGTTAACGAACAAGCGAATCGATTGGCTCATTATTTAAGAAACAATCATAAAATTCAGCCTAATGATTTGGTAGCAATCAAATTAGACAGAAGCGAAAGAATGATTGTTGTAATACTGGCGATCTTAAAATCGGGAGGCGCTTATGTTCCTATTGATACTAATTATCCGCAGGAAAGAATTGCTTATATAGAAAATGACAGCAAAGCTAAAACGGTTATTGACAGCAATTTTTTAATGCAATATGATACGCTTGCAAATGATTTTAGTTCGTCAAATTTAGCACCAATACATCAGGAAGCAGATTTAGCGTACATCATTTATACCTCTGGAACCACTGGAAATCCAAAAGGAGTAATGATTGAACATAAAAATGCTGTTGAATTAATTAACTGGTCAAAAACAGCATACGACCTTAATAAATTTGATATCGTTTATGCGGTAACTTCCTATTGTTTTGATCTTTCGGTTTATGAATTTTTCTTCACCTTAAGTACAGGAAAAAAATTGCGCGTGCTTAAAAATGCTTTAGAAATAGCGACTTATGCCGGTAGTGATAAAAATATATTATTAAACACCGTTCCTTCTGTAGTTAGAAAACTACTGACTGATAAAGTTTCTTTAGAAAACATCAAAATCATCAATCTGGCAGGAGAAATTCTGTCACCGGATATTGTCAATCAATTACCGATAGAAACAATAGAAGTCAGAAATCTTTACGGTCCGTCAGAAGACACAACCTATAGCACTTGTTATTTGGTTAATTCAAAAAACGAAAAATCAATTTCAATCGGACGCCCTATATCCAATACACAAGTATGGATTCTGAATGAATTTTTAGCACCAGTTCCAGTTGGAGTTTTAGGAAATATATACATATCAGGAAACGGACTTGCCCGCGGATATCTCAATAAACCGGAATTAACGGCTGAGAAATTTATCGACAATCCTTTCATTAAAGGAGAAAAAATGTACGATACCGGCGATTTAGGATATTGGTCGCCTGATGGAAATATAGAATTTGCCAAAAGACGTGACGATCAGGTTAAAGTTCGTGGGTTTAGAATAGAATTGGGAGAAATCGAAACCGCCATTTCTGCTTATTCTGAATTGATAAATGATGTTGCAGTTCTGGTGCAGGAAGATAAGGAAGAAAAAGTAATCGTTGCTTATTATGTAACGAATGATGAAGTGGAAAAATCGGCTATTAGAAATTATTTAGGCGGCAAACTTCCGAAATATATGATTCCGAATTATTATATAGAATTAGACGCTTTTCCATTAACTCCAAATGGGAAATTAAACAAGAAGGCGTTCCCTGGAATCTCTGAAAATGATATTATAAAAAAGGAATATGTATCTCCAAAAAATGAAACGGAGCAACAATTAGTAGAGATATGGCAGGAAATTCTGGGAGTCGATAAAATAGGAATAACCGACGATTTTTTTCAATTAGGCGGACATAGTTTAAAAGCTATGGAATTACTGTCGATCATTCACAAAAGATTTGACCTAACCATAAAACTGGATGCGCTTTTTACAGCTCCGACAATAGAAAATTTAGCCATTACGATAGAAAACACAAAATGGCTGCAGGAAGTAGATGATGATCAGTCAATAAACCAATTAATTATTTAATCTAATGGAAACAATTGCATTGCTTAAAGAATTAAGAGCAAATGGTATTGCTGTAAAAATACAGGATGATCAATTAAAAATATCACTGTTAAAAGAAAATATTGGAGATGATATCATTGAAAAGATAAAAAGCAACAAATACCAAATTATAGAATATCTAAAATCTCTTGAAACGACTAAGTTTAAAGAGATTCCTAAAGTTGAAGATGCATTGAGCTATCCTGTAGCAAATGCTCAGTTTAGAATATGGTTTGAATCCCAATCGGCAAATGCTTCTAAAGCGTATCATATTCCTTTTGAATTAAAATTAGAAGGAAGTTATGATAAGGATATTTTAGAACAGGCTTTATTATATGTTATTGACCGACACGAAATATTGAGAACGGTATTCAGGCTTAATGCAGAAAATGAATTAGGGCAATATATTTTACCTTTACAAGACATAAATTTTAAACTGGATTATAAAGATTTTTCTAATGTAGAGAATGCTTCCTCTGAAATAGACACACATATTGCAGCGGTTACAAATGCAGCATTTGACTTAGAAAACGGACCTTTAATTAGAGTTTCTTTATTAAAATACGAACCTAATTGCTACTATTTTTATTGCAATATGCACCATATTATTTGTGATGCATGGTCGATTCCTATTCTTAAAAATGAAATATTACAGACTTACAATGCATTAAAATCGGAAAATATTCCTGTATTGCCGGAATTGAAAATTCAATATAAGGATTTTGCAGCCTGGAGTTTACAAAACTTAAAAGAAACCTCCTTTGCAAAACAGAAAACATATTGGTTAGAAAAGTTTTCAGGTACAATTCCTGTTTTGGATTTTCCTGTAAAAGGCATTCGTCCACCGATAAAAACATATGAAGGCGAAACCTTAAAAACTTATTTTAATAAAGACACGACAGATTTAATACAATCGTATCAAACAAGCAAAGGTGCATCATTACATATGATAATGACGGCTACACTTCATGTTATCTTAAACAAATATACAGGCAACGACGATATTATTATAGGAAGTCCTTTTGCCGCGAGAGAACATATCGATTTAAACAATCAGATAGGTTTTTATACCAATACCCTGGCGATTAGAAATAAATTGGAAAAATCAGATTCGTTTGATAGTTTTTTTAATCAAGTAAAACAATCTTTATTAGAAGCGCATGCTTATCAGCAATATCCGTTTGAAGAATTAGTAAAAGAATTAAAACTAAAAAAAGATCCTTCGAGAAATCCGCTTTTTGATGTTATGCTTGTTGTAATGTCTAAAAACGGATCAAAAAATGCAGATCAAAATAATAATCATGAGGCTTTAGAAACTATTACAAAAGAAAAAAATACGACCAGTAAATTTGATTTATTGGTATATGTAGAAGAAACTGAAAATGATCTGTTATCGCTTAAAATAGAATACAATACTGATTTGTTTGAAGAAAAATTTATCAGACAATTTATTGCGCATTATAAAAAAATAGTGGCTTTGCTTTTAAAGCAGCCACTAGAAAAAATAGCCACATTAAATTATCTGGAAGGGCAAATTGGAATACAAAATCTGGAAATTGATTTACAGCACTATAAAAGAGAAACCGTTATTTCATTTTTTGAAAATCAGGTAAAAAACACGCCTGATGCTGTTGCTTTGGTTTACAAGAATATTTCAATGACGTATTGCCAAATCAATAATTATTCGAATCAAATAGCCCAATATTTAAGAGAAAATCATGGCATAACGCCAAATACAAACGTTGGCGTATTATTAAACAGATCGCAATATAATATTGTGGCGATGCTGGGAGTCATCAAGTCCGGTGGCTGTTATGTTCCTGTGGATAATAAATATCTGGGCGAACGTAAAAAGTATATCATCAAAGATGCTGGTATAAAAACCATATTAACTACAGGCGATATCAAGGTTGGTGCAGATAATATTAATATCATATATCTGGATGAATTTGAGTATACGGAAGAACCTGTCGAAAATCCAGTGATTGTAAATGATTTAAATGACAATTCTTTTATTATTTACACTTCAGGGTCAACCGGAAATCCTAAAGGAGTGATTCAGACGCATAAAATGTTATCTAATTTGATACAATGGAATATTAACGATTCCGGTATTGAAACAGGGTTGAAACATTTACAATACACCTCATTTAGTTTTGATGTTTCGCTTCAGGATGTTTGGTTTGTTTTAGGAAGCGGCGGAACATTGTATATCACGCCGGAAGCTTTGAAATTGGATTTTGACAGCTTGTCGCATTATATAACAGAGAATAAAATTGCCGTTTTATGCTTTCCGTTTTCGGCTTTAGCCAGCTTTTTTGACTTTACAAATCAGGATTTTTTTGATCGTCATCAGCTGAAGCACATTATATCTTCTGGCGAACAATTAATCGTGGGACGTTCTTTAGAAAAATTTCTATCAGCATTTCCTCATGTCCATCTTCATAATCATTACGGACCTTCAGAAACGCATGTGGTAACGAGTTATAAGCTTTCTGCGCAGGCAGGAAATATCACGAATTATGTTCCCATCGGAAAGCCATTGCCTAATACCACGATTTATTTATTAGACCATAATCTTCAGCCGGTGCCTGAAAAAGTAATTGGTGAAATTTATGTGGGAGGCGATAATCTGGCAAAAGGATATGTAAACTTACCTGAATTGACGCAAACACGATTCATTTCAAATCCGTTTGATGAAGGTCAAAAATTATATAAAACCGGAGATCTAGGATATGTAGATTATTCAGGAACGCTAATTTATTTGGGAAGAAATGATACGCAGGTAAAAATAAGAGGTTACAGAATTGAACTCGAAGAAGTTGAACTTCAGATTTTAAAATATTCAAATGCTATAGAACATGCGGTTGTTGAAGCTAAAAAAATAAAGGACGAAAATGTTCTGGCAGTTTTCTACGTGTCAGAAAGTGATTTAAATAAAAATGAGATTGTAAGTTTTCTAAAATCGAGACTTCCGGATTATATGATCCCTAATTTTTATATAAAACTGGAAAATATTCCATTGACTTCAAATGGAAAAGTAGACCGAAAAGCTTTGCCTGATGTTGTTGCGGTAAATAATATGGCAACCCAATATGTTGCGCCAACAAATGAAACCGAAGCAAAACTGGCCGTAATCTGGCAGGAAATCCTGAATGTAGAAAAAGTGGGCATAATGGACAATTTTTTTGAACTGGGCGGACATTCACTTTATGTAGTGCGAATGATTTACAAAATCAACGAAACTTTTGGCATTAAAATGAAAATGAAAGATGTTTTTACGATGCAAAATATCTATGAACTGGCGCAATCTGTAGAGAATGAAGTAGTATTTACAACCGGAATAAATGCGATTATAACAGGAGAAATTACAAACAATAAAAATTCAGAAATATGGGAGATCTAATCCTAAAACAAAGATTAACCCAGTTAATTCAGCAAGGAATAACTTTTGAGGCTTCCGAGGGCAAACTTTTAATAAAAGGTGATCTGAGTGTATTAACTCAGGAGGATAAAGAATTTTTGAAAGAAAATAAAAGCGAGATTATTGCCTTAATTGAGCATTCGACACATGAAATTCCTCTGGTAAAAAGCACCGATAAAAATACGCCAAAACCGCTGTCTTTTTCGCAGCAGAGTTTATGGCTTTTAGATAAAATCAATAACGGAAGTTCGCATTATAACCTGACTTCTACTTTTAAATTAAAAGGAAAAATAGATTATAATGCACTGAATCAAACTTTTAATACGATTCTGGAAAGACACGATAGTTTGCGAAGCGTGTTTTTTGTGGATAATGCCGGAGAACCTGTTCAGGAAATCCAGGCTGTAAATGATTTCACTATTGAAATTGAAGAATTAGATGCTTCAATAAAAAATAGGGAAGACCAGATTTTACAGAAGATCGAAGAAGAAACCAATAAGATATTTGATTTAACGAAAGACTTATTATTAAGTGTTCGCTTGTTTAAAGTAAGTGATCTGGAACATTTTATGATCGTAACCATGCATCATATCGCTTCAGATGGCTGGTCGATAGGCGTGTTGGTCAAAGAATTTAATAGCCTTTATAATAATTATTCAAAAGGGGAATCGAATTCATTACCGGAATTACAGGTACAATATTCAGATTATGCAAATTGGCAAAGACAATGGCTGAAAGGAAAAGTGCTGGAAAACCAAATCGACTATTGGAAAAACCAATTAACAGATTTACCGGTTATTCATAATTTGCCACTAGATAACGCCAGACCTTACATTCAAAGTTTTAACGGAAACACTTTTAATTCGCATATTGATAAAACCACGCTAACGGCATTATACAATTTATGCAAAGCAGAATCGGCGACTTTATTTATGGCGATTCATGCAGCTTTTAGTATTTTATTATCCAGATACAGCAATGCAAAAGATATAGTGGTTGGTACGCCAATTGCGAATAGGGAAAAAGCAGAAGTGGCCGATTTAGTTGGTTTTTTTATGAATCTTATCATCCTCAGAAGTGATTTATCAAACGAACCAAGTTTTAGGGAATTACTTCAACAAAGCAAAAAAATGCTGGAGGAATCGTATGAATACCAACAATTGCCTTTTGAAAAATTAGTTGAAGAATTAAAAGTAAAAAGAAATTTAGGGCACAATCCGTTATTCCAGATTTTATTATCACTTCAGAATAATGTTCAGGAAGAAATTGCATTAACAGATATTGTTTTAGAACCGGTTATTTATAAAAATGTAAACAGTGCCAAATACGATCTTAGCTTAAATATTACTGAAACTGCCGAAGGACTTACACTTTCGTGGGAATACAATACAGATCTTTTTAATGAAGAAACGATGGTTAGAATGGCAGAACATTTTAACACATTGCTGGATTCTTTATTGATAAATCCCGACGAAAATGTTTTTAAAGCAGAAATGATCGGCGAGAAAGATGCCAAACAGATTTACAAGTATTTAGAAGGTGAAACATTAGACTTAACAGATGTTGAAAATACGATTACTCTTTTTGAATATCAAACCCAAAATAATCCGGATGCGATCGCCATTATCAGCAATGATGTGTCTTATACTTATGCGCAATTAAGCGAAAAAGTAGATGAGATTACGCTTTATTTGTTAGATCACGATGTACAAAACGGCGATAAAATCGGCATTAGTTTATTGCGTACTATAGAAATGGTAGCAACAATTTTTGCCTGTTTTAAACTGGGAGCTGCTTATATTCCTCTTGATCCTGTTTATTCTTCGGTTAGATTAAGCCAGATTGTAAGTGATGCAGAGCCTAAATATATTGTGACTTTATCTTCTTTAAAAGAATTGTATTTAAAGGAGTTATCAGCAGATTTTATCTGTCTGGATAAAGTTCAGTTCCTAAAAACCGATCGTGAAATTGTTACCAATTGTCTCGATGAAAATACGGCTTACATCATTTTTACTTCCGGAACAACCGGAAAACCTAAAGGAATCGAAGTAAGTCACGCCAATTTGAATAACTTATTAAAAGCACTGGATATTTCTTTTGAAACTGAAAATAAACAAATTTGGCTGGCACAAACCAGTATGAATTTTGACATCTCGGTTTTAGAACTAATCTGGACAATTTCGAGAGGACATCAAATTGTATTACAGCAATCAAATCCGTTTAAATTATTAGCACCGGAGAAAATTGCTGCTGCAAAAAGTATCGATTTCAGCATCATGTTTTTTGGTGCAGATAAAGAAAATAAGGATCAGAAATATGATTTATTATTAGAAACAGCAAAATATGCCGACATCCATAATTTTACGGCAATCTGGACACCGGAACGTCATTTTAGCGAATTCGGTGGCGCCTTCCCAAGCCCATCCATTTTAAGCGCCGCTTTATCGGTTTTAACCAAGAATATTGCGATACGTTCCGGCAGTGTCGTACTTCCGTTACATGATACGGTTCGTGTGGCCGAAGAATGGTCAGTTGTTGATAATTTAAGTAATGGCCGTGCCGGAATAAGCATTGCATCAGGATGGCATCCAAATGATTTTGTTTTATCAAATTCAAATTATAATGATCGCCATAACGAAATGCGCGAAAAAATAACCGAGCTTAAAAAACTTTGGCAAGGAGAATCCATTACAAGAAAGAACGGAGTAGATCAGGATTTTGAAATAAAAATCAGACCTGTGCCCATACAACAGGAATTACCGCTTTGGATAACTGCTGCGGGAAATCCGGAAACGTTTAAATATGCCGGAGAAATTGGTGCCAATGTTCTTACGCATATGTTGGGTCAGTCTCAGGAAAAATTAGCCGAAAATATTGCCGTTTACCATCAGGCATTACGCGATAATGGCTTTGCTATAGAAGATAGAAAAGTGTCTTTAATGCTTCATACTTATATTGATGAGGTACAGGAAACTGCGCTGGAATTAAGCGAAAAACCTTTTAAAGATTACCTGAGATCTTCCATGAAATTAATGGAACCTTTGGCTCAGGAAGCGGGATTGGATATTGATACACAAAGTGATGAAATTATTGAAATCGCTTACAGAAAATTCAGCAAGGAAAATACCTTGATAGGAAGCGTAGAATCCTGCCAAAAAATGCTGCAAAAGATTCAGGATATTGGTGTTACCGAAGTGGCGTGTCTGGTTGATTTTGGAATTGAAAATGAAAAAGTATTACACGGACTTGCAAAAATAACCGAAGCTAAGGCTTTATATCACAAACAAATTGAGTTCAGGGATTTACTAAATGTAGAAAGTCAAAAGAACGAATTGGAACTTATTGAGGCTTATAAAATTACCCACGTTCAAATGACGCCTTCACAATCTAAACTTGTTGTGGATTTATACAATCAGGATAAATCAAGAAATATATCCTCAGTAAAACACTGGATGATAGGCGGCGAACCTTTAAACGAAAGTTTACTGGAAGGACTTAGCGCTATTACCAACTCTAAATTATACAATATGTACGGACCAACTGAAACTACGGTCTGGTCTGCATGGAGAGAAATCAATAAAGGTGATTTTAAAATTGGTAAACCTGTTTTGAATACGAATTTATTACTGTTAAATGAGTTTGAACAACAAGTTCCGTTGGGAGTTGTTGGCGAGCTTTATATCGGCGGATCAGGTGTTGCAAAAGGTTATCATAACAATACGGAGCTTACCAGCAAGAGTTTTAAAAATATCAATAATGCCTATTTTGGCAACAGCAGATTTTACAAAACCGGAGATTTGATGCGATTAAACGCCAATGGTACATTCGATTACATTGGCAGAAAAGACAATCAGGTTAAAATTAACGGTTACAGAGTAGAACCGGAAGAAATCGAGAAAACAATTGCTAACATTCCCGGAATCAAAAACTGCAAAGTTGTTCCAATTACCAATGAAAATAGCACACATTTGTCTGCTTATATTGTTAAAGAAGATATTGTTTTCGGAAATTATAAAGAACTGCCGGTTCAGGAGCAGGCAAAAGCTTTTTATTTCCCTGACGGAAGTGTAATTTACCACCAGTCAGATCGTCAATTGGCGATGTTGTATAAAGAAATATTTCAGGACGGAATCTATTTCAAACACAACATAACAGTTCCTGAAAATGGCGTTGTGATCGATGCAGGGGCAAACATAGGATCTTTTAGTATCGATGTCAATCAAAGACAGCCAAGCGCCACAATTATTGCTTTTGAACCCATTCCTCAAATTTTTTCAGGATTAAAACAAAACTTCGAACACCGTCAGATAAAAGGGCGCATTTTAAATTATGGAGTTTCAAATAAAAAAGAAAATGCCACTTTTTACTATTATCCTGAAATGTCCGGAATGTCGGGCAGATTTGCAGAAAAAGGAACGATCGTAGACGCTGTTAAAAATTATATCAAACATGATAGTGCCATTTTATCAGAAAGCGAAAACCAATCAGCTGACGATATTATTATCCAGTCTTTTTATGAAAATGTAGAAAGTGATCAGGAAGTATCCGGAGAATTCAAAGAATATCTTACCTCATTATACGAAGCAAAAGAAGTAGAGTGTCAGCTTACCACGATATCTGATGTTATTGACGAATTGAATATCCCTTTTATTGACCTGCTTAAAGTAGACGTAGAAAAAAGCGAATGCCTTGTTTTAGAAGGTATCCGCGACGAACATTGGCCAAGAATTCATCAGTTGGCACTTGAGGTTGACGGAGATTCAAACCTGAATATCATATTAAAACTTCTTGGTGAAAAAGGCTATGAAATTCATGTCGAAGAATTAGCAATTACAGATTCTGAAACCGCACAAGATGACAATACTTATATGTTATATGCCATAAATTATAAATATGCCAAAGAAAAAAATCCAGAAGAAACGTTTCAAATTTCAGCGCAGGTAAATGAGAATGTGGTTCGAAATCATTTAAAAAAGATGCTTCCGGATTATATGAATCCAAAAGATGTGGCTTTTGTAACGGCTATTCCTTTGATGGAAAACGGAAAAGTAGATTTGATAAAATTGAAAGAACTGAAACCTCAGGAATCAGCCTCTAATAATAATAACGTAAAACTCAACAGCCAGATTGAACTGGATATTTACCGTCTTTGGTGCGAAGTCTTAAAAAAAGAAAGCATCCCGTACCATGTCAGCATTTTTGAAGCAGGCGGAAATTCGATCGAAATAGTGCTGTTACATGAAAAGCTGCAAAAGGAATTTAATATCACTTTTTCATTAGTCGAGCTGTTCCGTAATCCTACCATACAGCAACAAGCCAAACTAATGCAGAATAGTGCTCCCAAAGAAAACAATACAGCCCAAAAAATACTTAATAAAGGTGCTTCAAGAAGAAACGCCAGAGCCAATAGATTAAACTGATAATTCCGGATAAAAATGAAACAAATTTCTGAAAATGATATAGCAATAATAGGAATGTCAGGACGTTTTCCCAATGCAAAAAATCTGGAAGACTATTGGCAAAACCTTCAAAATGGGATCAATAGCATTCAAAAAACAGATCAGGAACATATTACGGCGTCGGGTATTGCTGCGAATATTTTAAATCATAAAACGTTTGTAAACGCAAGCTCAAGACTGGAAGATGCCAAGTATTTTGACGCTGCTTTTTTTGGTATTTCAAATAGCGAAGCTGCCCTTATGGATCCGCAGATCAGATTGTTATTGCAAACAAGCTGGCATGCTATTGAAGATGCGGGTTATGATGTTTCACGCTCAGATCTGGCAATTGGCAATTTCTGCGGAATGTCTACGAATTCATATTTGCTAAAACTTTTACATACTAATTCGTATACCGATTTTGCAGATCCTCTTTTATACCGAATTTTAAACGAAAAAGATTTTCTGGCTACCTGGATTTCGCATAAGCTTAATCTAACAGGGCCAGTAATGACAGTACAAACAGCCTGTTCAACATCTTTGCTTGCGGTGCATTTGGCTTCTCAGAGTTTATTGAACAGAGAATGTGATATGGCACTTGCCGGCGGTGTATCTTTTGATTCTAATGAAAATGTGGGTTATATCCATACGCCTGAATCTATCTATTCTAAAGACGGAGTTTGCCGTCCTTTTGATAAAGAGGCAAGCGGAACCGTTAGCGGAGACGGCGTTGGAACTATTGTTTTAAAAAGAGCAATCGATGCCATTAACGATAAAGATTATATCTATGCTGTAATAAAAGGGACAGCAATTAATAATGACGGAGCAAACAAACAAAGTTATACGTCTCCTGGTATAAATTCACAAAGAGATGTAATTCTTGAAGCTTCGGCAGTGGCAGATATTAGCCTTGAATCAATTGGTATGATCGAAGCACACGGTACAGGAACTTTAATAGGCGATCCTATAGAAGTTGCAGCCCTTACCGAAGCATTTCGTGAGTATACAGACAAAAAGCAATATTGCGCCATTGGATCTGTAAAAGGAAATATTGGACATCTTGACGCTGCTGCCGGAATTGCAGCAATTATCAAAGCGGCCTTATGTGTCAATAAGGGAATTTTGGTTCCGAGCATTAATTTTTCAGAACCAAATCCGGCATTAAAACTGGATTCTTCTCCTTTTTATGTAAATCAGCATTGTACCGCATGGCCGGAGAATTTTGAGTTTCGACGGGCAGGAGTGAGCTCTTTTGGAGTTGGAGGAACAAATGTTCACGTTATTGTAGAACAACCACCGGTAACAGAAGAAAAAGAAGTCAGTAAACGTCCTTATGTGGTTACTTTATCTTCTTTAAACCAGCAAAATCTGCATTTACAGAAACAGCAATTAGCAGATTATATTTCTGCTCATCCAAACATAAGTCTGGCAGATCTGGAGTACACAACCATATACGGCAGAAAATCGATGCCTTACAGGTTTAGTGTGGTTTCTAATGACAAAAACGAATTGATCAACCAGTTAAACGGTGTTCAAAAAGAGATGTGTTACGAAGGACATAGCACTGGAACATCTGAAAGTGTATTCATGTTTCCGGGACAAGGAAGCCAGTATGCAAATATGACGGCAGCGTTGTATCAAAATACGACAGCCTTTAAAAAAGATATGGATTTTTGTTTTGATTACCTGAAATCACTTTCGAATATCAATTTTAAAGAAATCATTTTTTCAGATGATACACATTTATTAGAGAGAACCGAAAATACACAAATTGCCTTATTTATAGTCGAATACTGTCTTGCCAAAGAATTGCTGAGAACAGGAATTCAGCCCAACGCTATTATCGGACACAGTTTAGGAGAATATACCGCCGCTTGCATTGTGGGCTGTATCACTATAGAAGATGCCTTGAAACTGGTTTTTCACCGCGGAAGATTAATGGGAAGCATGCCGGAAGGCGATATGATTTTGGTACGCGCTAAAGAAGAAGATCTGAAATCGTTATTACTAAACTCAGTTTCTATTTGCGCCTACAACGCGGATGATAATATTGTAATTGGCGGAACAAAAGCAGATGTTGATCAACAATCTAAAATCTTAGAATTAAACAATATAGATTACAAAAAACTAAAGGTTTCGCATGCGTATCATACCAAAATGATGGAGAATGTATTAACTGCCTTTGATGCTGTATTATCTCAGGTAAAGTTTAAAACTTTTGATACAATGGTATTTTCTACCTACACAGGTGATGTGGTAGAACCGCAAGTTTTTTGTTCTAAAGAATATTGGTTAAACCAAATCATTAATCCCGTTAAGTTTTCGCAAGCGGTAAAAAATGCAGTTCCGTATTTTTCTAATCCTGTTTTTATCGAAATCGGTCCTGGAAACGGTTTGTCTTCTTTTGTAAAATCAATCTTTAATCATGAGGTTAGCACCGTTAATTTACTTTCAAAACTATCGGCTACAGATAATTCGCTGACTAATTTTTATGAAGCAAAAGCCATTCTTTGTGCAAAAGGAATACGATATAATATACCTGAAATTCACGAAGGAAAAAGAATTCCGATACCAGGTTATGTATTCTCAAAAAACAAATTTTGGAAACCAAAAGTAAACGTCAGCTTTAATGATTTTGAGGAAGTAAAAGAATCTTATCACGCTAACAGCGAAAGATATACAAGCGACAGGTTAAGAACTTCAATAGAAATCCAGCTTACAAATAATAAACTTTCAGATGAAGTATTAAACAGTTTAAACGACTTAAATACCGAGTATATAAATAATATCAAACAGCTTTTTTCGTCAGAAGAAAAAGTTACAGATCGGGTTGAAGTGTTATACAATGAGGTTTCGTTGCCTATTGAAGCCATTCAGGAAGATATAGCATTTAACCAAAAAAGAAATGTAAGTACCCTGTTTGTAGCTCCGGAAACTGATATCGAAAAAAACATTGCAGAATATTGGGGCAATGTGCTGGGGTATTCACCTGTAGGCACACACGATAATTATTTTGAAGTTGGCGGAAATTCTTTACTGGCTACCAAATTAGTAAGCCAGTTATCTGATGAATTCGAAATCACATTGTCTTTCAGGGATTTATCAGAATACGCATCCATAAAAGAATTGGCATCATTCATAGAATCAAAGAAAAGAACACTTGATTTAATAGAGGTTATTGAGATTGAGAGCGATATTAACAACAATTACATTGAGATATGAATATAGAATTATTATTGGCAGAGTTAAGAAGTAAGAATGTAAAACTTGCCATAAAAGACGATAAACTTATTTGTATTCTGCCTGAAGCAGGTATTGACGATGTTCTTTTAGGATTATTAAAAGAGCATAAAGAAGAATTAAAAAGAACCATACAAGAAAAAACAAATTTCAAAAAATATCAGGCTATTCCCAAATCTGTAGAAATGGGCAGCTATCCCTTATCGCCATCTCAAAAAAGATTATGGATGTTAAGTCAGTTTGAAGGCGGTTCTCAGGCCTACAACATGTCTTATGCCATTAAATTAATTGGAGAATTGCCGGTTATAACTTTCGAAAAATCATTCAAACAGCTTATAGAACATCATGAAGTTTTAAGAACAGTATTTAAAAATGATACGGAAACGGATGAAGTAAGACAATTTATTGTACCGGCAAACGAAATTGAATTTAAGATCACACAAGCTAATTTTTCTGCTGAAACTGATTTCGATCAAAAGTTAGAACATTACATCAATGAAAAAATTAATGAAGAATTCAATTTAGAAAAAGCACCTCTTGTAAGAGCTTCATTAATCAAGATAGCAGAAAGTGAGCATATTTTCCTCTTTAGTATGCATCATATTATCAGCGACGGTTTGTCTATGGAATTATTGATTTCAGAGATCGTGCAGCGTTATGACAATTTATTGCAGGAAAAAGAAAACAACACTATTTTACCTTTAAAATTTCAATATAAAGATTACGCAGTCTGGCTGAACGAAGAAATGCAAAAGGAGAAATACCTGAATGCAGAAAAATACTGGCTAAACAAATTTAAAGGCGAATTACCAATACTTAATTTGCCTGCTTTTAAGCAAAGACCGGCGATACAGACTTTTAATGGTGATACGCTTGAACATGTATTTTCTGAAGATTTTACCAATAAACTAAAGTCGTTTTCTGAAGATAATAAAGCAACCTTATTCATGACGTTTATGGCAGGTGTAAAAGCCTTGTTGTACCGTTATTCAGGACAGGATGATATTATCGTGGGAATACCAATTGCAGGCAGAGAACATCCGGATTTGGCAAATCAAATAGGATTGTACATCAATACACTGGTAATACGAACGCAGTTTAACGAGAAAAACACATTTGCAGAATTATTGCAAATCGAAAAAGACAATCTAATTGCGGCCAATGAACATCAGATGTTTTCGTTTGATGAACTGGTAAGAAAACTGAATGTTAAAAGAGATTTAAGCCGCTCGGCTTTATTTGATGTATTGGTAAATTTTCAAAATCAATCTCAAAACAGTTTAAATATTCAGGAAGAAATAAGCGGACTTAAACTGGAAAGATACGACTATCAAAAAAAATCATCTCAGTTTGATCTGAGTTTTAATTTCTCAGAATACAATAATCAGATCACTTTAAATATCGAGTATAATACAGATATTTATGATGTTTCGTGGGCAACTAAAATTTTCACTCATTTTGAAACACTTTTGCAAAAAGCAATAGCTCAAAAAGAAGTATTGGTAGAGCAAATTGACTTTTTGACCGATGAAGAAAAAGACGAAATTTTAAATCAATATAATAATACCAAAGTTGGGTATCCAAAAGAACAAACGGTTGTAGATTTATTCAATAAACAAGTTACAGAAACGCCTGATAATATTGCTTTAAAAGATAGTTTTCAGTCGTATACTTATGCAGAACTAGATCGTTTATCCGGAAAAATCGCCAATTATTTAATCTCGCTTCGTGGCGAAGAAGACAAATCGCCTATTGCCGTTTTGATGAACAGATCATCCGGAATGGTGGCCGTTTTATTGGGAATATTAAAATCAGGAAGACCTTATATTCCGCTTGATCCTATATTTCCGGAAGAAAGACTAAACTATATCATCAATAATAGCGAGGTTAAAATTATAATCAGCGCAGAAGAATACAGCCATATAGGAGAAGAAGTTGAAACGACCATAAAATCTGAAGATTTATTTAATGAAATCATTGATTTTAAGGAATCTGTTGCAGCAATTGCAGTTCCAAAAGATACAGCGTACATCATTTATACGTCAGGATCAACGGGAAATCCAAAAGGAGTAGAAATTGGGCATCAGTCATTGGTCAATTTCCTGACCAGCATTCAGCAAAAACCGGGAATTAGTGCAAAAGATATTTTATTTTCGGTGACAACCTATTCTTTTGATATTTCGATATTAGAATTTTTTGTTCCATTAATATCGGGCGCAGCTTTATATGTTGCAGAACAGGAAATTTTAGGAAATCCAAATGCTATCATTCAAAAATTAGAAGAAATAAAACCTACTGTACTTCAGGCAACACCAAGTTTTTATCAGATGTTGTTTAACGCAGACTGGAAAGGAAGTAAAGCTTTGAAGGTTTTATGCGGAGGAGATTTATTAAACGAAGAATTAGCGAAAAAGTTAGTCGCTGCCTGCGCAGAAGTGTGGAACATGTATGGCCCGACTGAAACTACGATCTGGTCGAGTTTAAAACAAATTGAATTTCCGAAAGATGCTTCAAACATTGGAAAACCAATCAACAACACTCAATTTTATTTATTAGATAAATATTTAAATCCGGCTCCGTTAGGTTCTGTTGGAGGAATTTATATTGGCGGTGACGGATTAGCAAAAGGATATTATAAAAATGAAGTTTTAACAAAAGAAAAGTTCATCAAAAGTCCTTTTAGCGAAGACGAATTTATATACGAAACAGGCGATTTAGGAAAATGGAATGAAAAAGGGGAAATTCAGTTTTTGGGAAGAAACGACAATCAGGTAAAAATAAGAGGATATCGTATCGAACTTGGAGATATAGAAACAGCTTTTTCCCAATATTCAAAAGACTTAAAAGAAGTTGTCGTTGTAGCAAGGGAATTAAATGCAGAAAAAGCACTGGTTGTTTATTATGTATCTGAAAATGATATCGAAAAAACAGAACTGCGCGCGTATCTGCAAGGAAAATTGCCGGAATATATGGTTCCGAATATTTATGTGGCTCTGGAAAGTTTGCCTTTAACTCCAAATGGTAAAATAGATCGTAAAAGTTTGCCGGCTATTGCCAATGAAGACATTACAAGAAAAGAATATGTTGCACCAACAAACGAAACCGAACAAAGTGTAGCCGGGATTTGGCAAAGACTTTTAAACCTTGAAAAAATAGGTATTACAGATGATTTCTTTGAACTAGGCGGACATAGTATTTTACTAACCAGATTGTTGACTGAATATCAAAAGATATTTAGAATTTCAGTAAACCTAAAAGCACTTTATGTAAATACAAGTTTAAAAGATCATGCTGTTCTTATAGCCGAATCGAAGAAAGAAAAAGACATTGCTGTAATAGAAATTGAAAAATTAGAACTTCAAAACCACTACGATTTATCTCCGTCACAGGTTCGCTATTGGCTGTTGTATAAAATTCAGGAAAAATCACAGGAATTCAATATATACAGCACACAACAATTACCGGATGATTTGAATATTCCGGCTTTTGAGAAAGCATTTAATACACTTTTAGAACGTCATGAAATTCTAAGAACCGTGTTTACGGAAGATTTGGGAATTCCGAAACAAAAAATACTGTCTCATGTTCCGGTAACGATTCCGGCTTTTAGAGATGATTTGGCGATTAGAAATGAAATATTCGATCATGAATTTGATCTTGAAACTTATCCATTGTTTAAAGTGGGTATTCTTGAAAAAGATTCTACTCATACCTTGTATTTTAATATTCACCATATTATTAGTGACGGCTGGTCTATAGATGTTATTTCGAGAGATTTAATGCGCATTTATAATGCCATTATTACAGGAGAAAAACCAAATTTACCGGAATTGCCTGTGCAATATAAAGATTATGCGTACTGGCAAAATAATCAGTTACAATCTTCAGGAATAAGTGTTTATGAAAATTATTGGAAAGAAAAACTTTCAGGATCATTGCCATATCTGCAATTACCATCTGATTATGCATCAAAAATAAAAACCAATACAGCAACTTCATCTTCGTACACCGTTTACCTGGATGAAGCACAAAAAAGAAAAGTTGAAAAACTATCAAAAGAAAATGGTATAAGCAGTTTTGCTTTATTTGTAGCAACTCTAAAAATATTATTGTTCAGACTTACGGCTGAAGAAGATATTATTATAGGAATTCCGGCAGCAAACAGAAACCATTATCAGTTAAAAGATTTAGTAGGCTGTTTTATCAATACGCTTGTTTTAAGAGACAGAATAAACGAAAACGAATCATTTTTATCGTGGCTTCAACAAGTAAATGAAACCTTAATCAATGCTTTAGCCAATCAAAATTATCCGTTTGAAAAATTGCTAGAACTGATAAAAGTAACCAGCGAAGACAATCGTTTTCCGCTTTGTCCGGTATTTATCAATATGCTTGATTTTGATTTAGAAAGCACGCAAACGATTACGGATTTTACGGCAATTCATAAAACAGTGGAATCTTCTCCAAAATTTGATCTGGAATGTTATGTAAAAACCTTTTCTAACGGTTACGTAATCAATTGTGTATACGATCACAATTTGTTCACAAAAGAAACAATCGAATATTGGATACAGGCGTATTTAAACATTATCGATCAGGTTGTAGAAAATGAACAAGAAGCGATAAATAAGATCAAAATATTCGAAGATTATATTCCGCAAAGCGAAGATTTAAAACCAACCAATCCTTTTGAATATTTTGAAAGTGCTGAAATAGAACAAAGTATTGCGCAACGATTTGAAAAACAAGTAAAAAGATTTGCTAATCGTACCGCAGTATATGCCAATCAGGTGAGTCTTACGTATGCCCAACTGAACAATTGCGCCAATCATTTAGCAGAACAAATACAGGAAAAAACAAATGCTGATACACAACGCATTGCATTACTTTTAAACCACAACGAAACTTGTGTTATAGGAATGCTTGGTGTTCTAAAAGCAGGCTATACTTACGTACCAATAGACGCAAACAGTCCTTTAAGCAGGATTCAATACATAATGGAAGATTCTGGATGTAAACATCTTGTTTGTAACGCCGTAACGCTTGATGTTGCCCTTGAATTGGTAAAAGAGGTACCGGAATTAGCGGTTATAAAAATAGAAGAAAGTTACGATCTTCCTGAAGTAGCTAATGTAGCAAATACTACAAATAGCAGTAAAGAAGCCTATATTTTATACACTTCCGGTTCTACAGGATTGCCAAAAGGCGTTATACAAAGCCAGAGAAATGTACTTCATTTTATTAGGGTTTACACCAATAATATTCACATTGCGGTTGATGATAATTTGAGTGTTTTTTCTACGTATACTTTTGATGCTTCTGTAAAAGATATTTACGGAGCGATCTTAAACGGCGCCACGGTTAGTATTTATGATATTGTAGAAAATGGTTTAGAAACACTTCCGCAATGGTTGTCAGATCAAAACATTTCGGTGATACATATGGTGCCAACGATTTACAGAAATTTTCTGAAAGGCCTGGCGAAAAATGAAATTTTGCCCAACATCAGATTAATTGATTTAGGCGGAGAATCCTGCCATAAAACCGATTTTGATTTGTTTCAGGAACATTTTGCTGAAGGTGCCTTTTTGGTAAACGATTACGGTCCGACGGAATCTACGATTGTGGCTCAGAAATTCATAAACCATAAATCTATCCTCACGAGAAATAATTTGCCTTTGGGTCAGCCTGTAGTGGAAACAGAAATTTTTCTTCTGGATGAAAACAACAACGGAAAAGGAGTTTATCAAACAGGCGAAATTGTTTTCAGGAGCGATTATCTTTCATTAGGATATTTGAACAGGGAAGAACTGACCAGTAAAGTTTTTATAAGCGGTTTTGAATCACAAGACAAAAGAATTTATAAATCTGGTGATATTGGAAAAATGCTTCCAACGGGAGAAATTGAATTCCTCCAGCGTAAAGATTCACAGGTAAAACTAAACGGCTTAAGAATCGAATTAGCTGAAATCGAATATCAGTTAGAACAGATTAATTCTATAAAGAAAGCGATTGTATTAGTTAAGGAAGTACAGGATATCAGCTACATTACAGCGTATCTAAAAGTTAATGAAAATCAGGAAATTGCCGAAATAAAAGCACTTTTGGGCGGTATATTACCTAAATACATGATTCCGTCTATTTATATTGTTATGGAAGAATTTCCTCTGACAAGAACCGGAAAAATAGATCGAAATGCATTGCCAGATCCGGTACTTTCTGATTTGAGAAAAGTGGTATATGTTGCACCAAAAAACGAAATAGAAACGCAGCTTGCTACAATTTGGGCAGAAGCTTTAAACTTAAATTTTGATGTAGTTGGAACCGAAAACAGCTTTTTTGAATTAGGCGGTCACAGTTTAGTTGTGTCTCAGGTAATAAACAGGATTCACAAGCAATTAAACAAGCAAATCACCTTTAAAGATTTCTTTTCAAATCCAACAATCCAGTCTTTATCAGTAAAACTGAAAGAAGATAATTTTATAACCATTCCGAATACGCCTTTTCAGGAAAGTTATGCTTTATCGGCTTCTCAAAAAAGATTGTGGATATTAAGCCAGTTCGAAGGTGGTTCACAAGCCTACAACATGTCGTATGCTGTGAAACTAAAAGGCGAATTAGATGCGGTCCTTTTGCATAAAGCGTTCAGAACACTTATAGAGCGTCATGAAGTTTTAAGAACTTTATTTAAATATGATGCTCAGACAGATGAGGTAAGACAATTTATCCTGCCAATTGATGCCATAAAAGTAGACTTTGATACCATTCAGCTTCATTCTGATTCCGCATTAGAAAATGAGATTGAAATCGATAACTATTTTCAAACCAGATGTAATGAAGCTTTTAATCTGGAACAAGCGCCTCTTTTAAGAAGTGGTATCATCGAAACAAAGGAAATCGAGAAAAAAGAAAAAGAGCATATTCTGTTTTTAGCCATACATCATATTATCAGCGATGGCTGGTCTATTGAATTGATTGTAAAAGAGATTGTGATCATTTACAATGCTTTTGTTCAGGGTAAAAACGCTGATTTGCCGGAATTAAAAATTCAATACAAAGATTATGCAGCCTGGCTGAATAATGAAGTTGAAAAAGAGAAATACAAATTGTCTGAACAATATTGGTTAGAGCAATTTTCAGGAACTATTCCGGTATTAGAACTGCCTGCTTTCAGAAATCGTCCGTTGGTAAAAACCTATAACGGGGATTATATCAGCCATAGTTTTTCTGCAGATTTATTACAAAAACTGCATGCTTTTTCTACCAAACACGATGTTACTTTATTCATGACTTTGTTAACCGGTATTAACGTGTTATTGAGCAAATATAGCGGTCAGGATGATATTATTATTGGTACGCCAATTGCCGGAAGGGACCATGCAGATCTGGAAAACCAAATAGGAATTTATCTCAATACACTCGCCTTGAGAACCAGTATCAATGCGGATTCTGATATTTTGGAATTGTTGGATTTTGAGAAAAAAATGATCCTGTCTGCTTATGAAAACCAAAATTATCCTTTTGATGAAATTGTAGAAAAGTTAGCCTTAAAAAGAGATACCAGCAGATCTGCACTGTTTGATGTCATGATCGTTCTGCAAAGTCAGTCAAAATTATCAGGTTTTAATTCTGGTAATCAAGGATTAGCAAATATAGAAGTTGAAAGATATAATCTTAAACGCGAGGTTTCAAAATTTGATTTAACATTTGAGTTTGTAGAAGAAAACGATTTGTTATTGAGAATTAATTACAATACAGATATCTATGACAGTTTATTTGTAGACAGATTAATTCAGCATTTTGAGATTATCATTTCAAAAATAATTGAATCGCCTGAAGAGAAAATAAAAAACATCGATTATCTGCCAAATACGGAAAAAAACAGAGTTGTATACGACTTTAATGCAACCAAAGTTGAATATCCAAAAGAGCAGACTATTGTTCAGTTATTTGAAGATCAGGCCGGAAAAACGCCAAACGAGATTGCATTAATTTTTAATGAAATTCAGTTAACTTATGCAGAAGTTAATGCAAAAGCCAATCAGTTTGCAAGCTATTTGAAAGATAAATATAAAGTGCAATCTGATGATAAAGTTGGGATAAGACTCGACAGAAGCGATGCTTTGGTTCTATCCATATTAGCCGTTTTAAAATCAGGCGCTGCTTATGTGCCAATCGATTCTGCTTATCCGCAGGAAAGAATTGATTTTATCGAAAAAGACAGTGATTGCAAAGTGATTATCGATGCTGTAGAATGGAATAATTTTCAACTGGAATCAGGGAATTATGCGAGTGATAATTTGAATCAAAAAGCATCTTCTGAAAATTCGGCTTACGTTATTTATACTTCCGGTTCAACCGGAAATCCAAAAGGAGTTGATATTGCGCATGCCTCGTTAACCAATTATCTGCTTTGGGGAAAAGACTATTACTCAGCAAACGGATCCAGAAACCTTGATTTCGGATTGTTTACATCGCTTTCTTTTGATTTAACAGTTACCAGTATGTTCTTACCGTTGATAAGCGGCGGAACTTTAACGGTTTTTGAAACTACGGATGACGTTTCAAAACTGCTTACGGATTATTTCAACAGTAATATCAGCAGTATAAAACTAACGCCTGCACACATTAGTATTTTAGAAAGTCTGGATTTATCTGCAACTAATGTAGAATTGGCGATTGTAGGTGGAGAAGCTTTATTGGAAAATCAGGTTAGGATATTGCAAAACCTAAATCCAAACATTAGAATTATTAACGAATATGGACCAACCGAAGCTACAGTTGGCTGTATTGTGTATGATGTTAAAGATGCTCAGGAAACGGTTTTAATTGGTAAACCTATAGCAAATACACAAATCTATATTCTGGACGAAGCCCTTAATCCAACAGCAATTGGCGTTACGGGAGAGTTATATATTGCCGGAAACGGATTGGCGCGCGGTTATATCAATCGCCCGGAACTAACGGCAGAAAAATTTGTAACCAATGTTTTTGACAAAGAGGTTTTAATGTACAAAACCGGCGATTTAGGAAGATGGCTGCCAAACGGAAATATTGATTATACAAGTCGTATTGACGATCAGGTTAAAATTCGCGGATACAGAATAGAATTAGGCGAACTAGAAAACCGTCTTTCAGACATTTCAGGAATTAGCCATTCTGTGGTAGCCATAAAAGAGGATAAGGGAGAAAAATATCTGGTGGCGTATTATGTAGCTGAAACGACATTAGATAAAAACCTGATTCAGACAGAATTGAGCAAAGTTTTACCAGATTATATGCTTCCGGCATATTACATTCAATTACAGGCCATACCGCTTACCACAAACGGAAAAGTCGATAAAAAAGCGTTACCAAATACATCGGTTAAAGATCTTATCCGTAAAGAATATATTGCGGCCAGAAATGCTGCAGAAGAAGAAGTTACAGCAATTTGGCAGGATGTTTTAAGAATAGATAAAATAGGAATCAAAGACAATTTCTTTGAACTGGGAGGAAATAGTTTAACGCTTATAAAAGTGGTGAATCAATTAAACAGACAATTGTCCAGAAACATCAGTATTACAGAATTTTTCCAGACGCCAACCATTGAAGAAATCGCTCATAAATTACAAGAGTTTACGTATCAGGCAATTGATAAAACAGCAGATGCAGAAAGTTATCCATTAACGGCATCTCAATTAAGGTTTTGGATTTTGAGCCAGTTTACAGAAGCTTCATTGGCTTATAATATTCCGGCAACAGTATTGTTTAAAGGCGATTTAGAGGTTCGTCAGTTAGAAAAGGCTTTTAAAGTTTTGATAGAGCGTCATGAAATTCTGAGAACCTTTTTCAAAAGCAATAATCAAGGCGATGTTCATCAATATATTTTGCCAAAAGATGCCTTGGATTTTGCTATTGCAACAGAAGATTTCAGCACATTAGAAAATCCACAGCAATCCGTAGCGGATTATTTGCATACCAGAAATTCAGAAGCATTTGATTTAGAAAAAGCACCGCTTTTAAGAAGCGCTCTTATTAAAACAAACGAAAAAGAACATGTTTTCTATTTATCGATGCATCATATTATAAGCGATGGCTGGTCAATGGAATTAATGGTAAAAGAAATTGTAATCATTTACAATGCATTGGTTCAGGGGCAAAATATTGAACTACCGGAATTAAAAATTCAATACAAAGATTATGCAGCCTGGTTAAATAACGAAGTTCAAAAAGAGAAATATAAAGTAGCTGAACAATATTGGTTAGAACAGCTTTCAGGAAATATTCCGGTATTAGAATTGCCTTCGTTTAAAAACCGTCCGTTAATCAAAACCTATAAAGGGAATGATATTACGTATACTTTCCCTAAACAGGTTTTCGAGAAATTAAAGGTTTTTTCTAACCAGTACGATGTTACTTTATTTATGACTTTAATGACTGGTATCAATGCTTTATTGAACAGATACAGCGGTCAGGAGGATATCATTATTGGTACGCCGGTTGCGGGCCGTGATCATGTTGATCTTGAAAATCAAATCGGACTTTACCTGAATACATTGGTTTTAAGAACAAGCATCGATAAAAATGCAAGTTTACTGGAATTACTTGATTTTGAAAAGAAAATGATTCTGGCTGCTTATGAAAATCAAAATTATCCGTTTGATGAACTGGTTGAAAAACTACAGTTAAAAAGAGATACCGGCAGATCTGCATTGTTTGATGTTATGGTGGTTTTACAGAATCAATCGAATGCCACGAATTCACAAAATGAAAATCTTGCCCATTTAGAAGTAGAAAACTATGCGGTAAAAAGAGATATTTCAAAATTTGATTTAACGTTTGAATTCAGGGAAGAAGAGAGTTTGTCGTTACGAATTAACTACAATACAGATATTTATGATCATTCATTTGTAGAGCGATTAATCCAGCATCTTGAAATTGTAATTTCGACATTAATAGATACGCCAGAAGTAAAAGTTCAGCAAATCAATTATTTAACGGCTGATGAAAAAAATCAAATAGAAGCAGATTATAATGCGACTATAATTGATAATCCAACAGGAAAAAGCATTGTCGATTTGTTCGAAGATCAGGTTAAAAATACCCCTGATAAAATTGCACTGGTATTTGATGAAGTGAGATTAACTTATGCTCAGCTAAATGAACAGGCGAATCAATTTGGAGCTTATGTAACAGATAAATTTAATGTAAATCCAGAAGATATTTTCGGGATTAAATTAGACCGAAGCGAGAAATTAATCATCTCTTTATTAGGTGTATTAAAATCCGGGGCGGCTTATTTGCCCTTAGATTCCAGTTATCCGCAGGAAAGACTTGATTATATAGAAAAAGACAGTAATTGTAAAGCCGTTATTACAGAAGAAGAGTGGAATCGTTTTGATTCGGAATCAAAAAAATATTCTGTTGCCAATTTAGAAAGAAGCACTTCTTTAGATCATCCGGCTTATGTAATCTACACATCAGGATCTACAGGAAATCCAAAAGGCGTAGTGATTGAACACTCTGGAATTGTAAACACGATACTTTCTCAAATCAATATTTTTGGTGTTAAACAATGTAAAAACAGTTTACAATTTGCATCCTTTTCTTTTGATGCTTCTGTATCTGAGATTTTCATCACATTATTATCCGGTAAAACGCTTTTTGTTCTAAACGAAGAAACGCGTAAAGATGTAAAACTGTTAGAAAAATACATCGTCGACAACCAGATAGACATTGCAACGATTCCGCCCGCACTTTTTAAATTATTAGAAGTAGAAAAACTAAAAGATTTAAAAGTCCTGATAACCGCTGGTGAAGCTGCCGTTTATGATAAAGTGGTCGAATATCTAGACTATGGAACTTTTTTTAATGCCTATGGCCCAACAGAAACCAGTATTTGCGCTACGATTTTCAAAATTGAAAAAGGAACGCAATTAAATTCTACTAACATTCCTATAGGCAAACCAATCGCCAATACACAGGTTTATGTCTTAAACGAATCATTATCTCCATGTCCTGTTGGAGTTTCGGGAGAACTATTTGTTTCCGGAAACGGTTTAGCAAGGGGCTATTTGCACAATCCGGTTATGACAGAACAAAAGTTTTTACCAAACCCATTCAGGGCTGGTGAGTTGATGTACAAAACAGGAGATTTAGTTCGGAAATTACCAAATGGAGACATCGATTATTTGGGAAGAATCGACGATCAGGTTAAAATTCGAGGGTATAGAATTGAATTGGGAGAAATAGAAAGTCTGCTTTCCTGTTATTCAGATGCTATTGTGCAAGGTGCCGTAGAAGCAGTGATGATCGATGGAGAAAAAACATTGGTGGCTTATTATGTGGCTCAAAATGAAATCGACAAATCTGATTTAAAAGAATATTTAGCCAAAAGATTGCCGGATTATATGGTGCCGAGTTTTTATGTGGCCTTAGATAAAATGCTTTTAACACCAAATGGCAAAACAGATCGCAAAGCCCTGCCAAGCGTGACAAGTCAGGATATTATACACAAAAAATATGTTGCCCCAAGAAATGATCTCGAAGCGCAGCTTATCAAAATCATTGCAGATCTTATCAATATCAACGAAAGTGAAGTGGGAATCAATGATAATTTTTTCGACTTAGGAATAAACTCCTTAAAACTTGTACGAATACAGGACATCATAAAATCCCAATTAGGGTATGAGATTAATATTTCGATGCTGTTTGAATTTACTAACATAAAAAATTTAGCAGATAAAATATACGAGTTAGAAAACAATACTCAAAACCACCCTGACATTCAGCAAGAAAACATACTAGAGCAATTTGACGAATTTTTAGAAGAATTAATAGACAGAAATTATGAATAGAGAATCATTAAAGAGAGACATAGCAATTGTAGGTATCTCATGTAAATTTCCAAAATCAAATGACTCAAAACAATTTTGGGAAAATTTAATTGAAGCAAACGAGATGGTTCAATTTTATACTGATGAGGAAATAAAGGAGCTCGGAATTGATAAAAAAATCGTTGATGACGCCAATTTTATCAAAAGAAAATCGTCTATAGAAAACGCAAACAGTTTTGATTATCCATTTTTTGGCTATACAAAAGAGGAAGCAAATTTAATGGATCCTCAAATCAGAATCCTGCACGAACAAGTATGGATGGCGATAGAAGATGCAGGATATGATGTCTTTAATTACAGCGATAAAATTGGAATGTATCTTACTGCCGAAGATAATTTTAACTGGATTGCACATAGTTTAACAACAGAGAATAAAAATATCGATCCTTATTTTTTGTCTCTGATCAGCAATAAAAATTTCATCAGCAGTCTCATTTCGTACAAGTTAAATCTAAGAGGACCAAGTATGGCCGTAGATACCGCTTGTTCGAGTTCGCTTGTAACGACACATTTGGCCTGCAGAAGTTTGTTATTAAGAGAATGCTCTATGGCCATTGCCGGCGGTGTAAACTTAAAAACGAATAACGTACCCGGATATTATTTCAGAGAAGGAATGATCAACTCAAAAGACGGGTATTGCAAACCATTTGACAGTGATTCATCCGGAACAACACGTGCTGAAGGAGCCGGAGTCGTAGTTTTAAAAAGGCTGGAAGATGCCATAAACGACAGGGATAATATCTATGCTATAATTCGCGCCTCGGCCGTAAATAATGACGGAAACCTGAAAGTAGGTTATACCGCTCCAAGTATAAAAGGTCAGGTAGAATGTATCACATCTGCTCATAAAATGGCAAAAGTGCCGTATAATACAATCTCGTATGTAGAATGTCACGGTACGGGAACAAAACTGGGCGATCCGGTGGAAATTGATGCTTTAAACCAGGCTTTTAATTATGATAAATCGCATAAATGTTCTGTTGGTTCGCTTAAGGCAAACATCGGACATCTTGGTAATTCTGCCGGAATTGGAGGTTTGATCAAAACAACTTTGTCGTTAAAACACAAAGCAATACCGCCATTAAAGTATTTTAAGAATCCAAATCCGGAAATCAACTTTAGCGGAGGTCCATTTTATGCCAATTCAAAAAAGGAAAAATGGGAATCCAATGATCCGTCTGTGCCATTAAGAGCCGGATTAAGCAGTTTTGGGATTGGCGGTACAAACGCCCACATGATTATTGAGGAATATCAGGACGAAACAGAATCAGGTAATTCAAGACCTTTTCAGTTAATCACGTATTCGGCTAAAAATGAAAAAGCAGTAAACCGATACAGAACCAAAATCGAAAGCTTTCTGAAAGATGAAAAATCGCAATTAAGTGACTTTTCATATACCATGAACACAGGACGCTCTGAGTTTGCGTATCGCAATTATATTGTAGAAAAAGACAGCGAAGAAGAAGTACGTAGCCAGGGAAAACACGTTACAAATGTGACTGGAAAACAGCAATTGGTTTTTATGTTTCCGGGTCAGGGAAGCCAGTATTTCAGAATGGGAAAAGGACTTTATAAACATGAAACGGAGTTTAAGGAAACAATGGATTTGGGATTCAAAATACTTTTTGACCTGACAGGAAAACAATATGAAGAAATAATTGGTTACAAAACCTGCTCAGATGTAGATCCTAACCTGATACACGAAACCATTCATACACAGCCTATTTTATTTTTGATCGAATATGCTTTGGCTTCACTTTTAATAAAATGGGATATTAAGCCCGAAAACATGATTGGTCACAGTTTAGGCGAATATGTGGCGGCTTGTATTTCTGGAGTATTTTCTCTGGAAGATGCCTTGTATTTAATTGTAAACAGAGCACAATTAATGTACAGCATCGAAAAAGGAAGCATGATTGGTATCGATGCACCATTAGAAGATATTCAGGATTTATTAAAGGATAAACTTTCTATCGCGGCCGTAAATTCTAAAACAACTTGTGTCATCTCAGGAAAAACGGAAGATATAGACTTGTTTGGACAGCTTTTAACTGAAAAAGAGATCTCATTTTCTAAGTTAAAAACATCACACGCCTTTCATTCTGCTATGATGGATCCGATGTTAGAAACCTATAAAGAAAAATTCAGCACGATTAAATTGTCGAATCCAACATTGCCGTTTATTTCGAATTTAACCGGAAAACAAATTAAAGATGAAGAAGCAACTTCACCTGAATATTGGGTAAATCATTTAAGACAAACCGTGAATTTTAACGACGGTATTGATTTAATTCTTCAAAACCGAAACAGCATTCTGGTTGAGGTTGGTCCCGGAAATACGCTTTTGTCTTTGAGCAAACAAAACAGTAACTATTCTAAGACAAATATTGGAGTTGAAACCCTAAGACGTTTTAACGAAGAAGCCGATGATAATTTGAAATTTACAAATGCTGTTGGAAAACTTTGGAGCCAGGGAATAAAAATAAACTGGTCAGCATATTATGCGCACGAAACAAGAAAAAGAATTTCTGTGCCAACGTACAGTTTTGATACCTATAAACTTGATTTTAAAGTTGATCCTTTTAGCAAAATGGGTAACAATACCACCTCTTCTTTTGAAGAATGGTTTTATGTACCAAACTGGAAAAAGTCAATTCTCAAAAAAGAGAATCAAAATACATTGGAAAATAATGCTTTCCTTGTTTTTTCTGATGAAACGGTACTTATAACGACTTTAATAAACAGGTTACGCAATGATGGATACAAAGTACTGGAAGTTAAAAAAGGATCTTCTTTTGAAATTGTAAACGAGAACGAATTAAAAATTAATCCTTTTAGCGAAGAAGATTACAAATCAATATTCAAAAATCTGGAGCAAAACAATGTACAGGTAAATCAGATTGTTTTTAACTGGGATTTTAACGAACAAAGCCAGGAAAATCTATTATCTGTATTTTCTGTACTAAATAATCTGTCTAAAAAAGTACTTGATTATTTACCGGAAAACAGAAAGAAAATAACGGTATTAAACAGCTTAAACCATCAGATTATTGGTGATGAAAACATCAACATAACGATGACTGCTTCTATAAAACAACTATATGTTTTAGCGCAGGAAAATGCAAATATATTCAGCAATAGTATTGATGTTGACCAAAATAGTGACAATGCACAGCTAGTTTCTAAAATTGCCGATGAACTTTTATACAATTATTCAGATACAACGGTCGCTTACAGAGGTACAAACAGATGGCAGGAATTTTATGAAAGAATCAGCTATAATCCTGAAAGCAAACTTTTAAAAGAAAATAAAACCTTTTTGGTAACTGGAGGTTTAGGTTCAGTTGGTAAAACAATTGCCACACATCTGGCTGATAATTATAATGCTACAGTTGTGCTTATAGGAAGAAAAAATATGCCTGTAGAACATTTATGGGAGAATCTTTTATCAGACTCCAATACTGACCTGAATACTGTAGGGATTATAAAAACGCTACAGGATTTAAAACAAAACAACAGACAAATTCATTACTATCAGTCTGATATTGCAAGTCTTAGTCAGTTAAACCAGGTTGTAGAAAAAATCGAAAAGGAGTTTGGTACTATTTCAGGCGTATTTCATGCAGCCGGAAATGTAGAACCATCCACTTTTAAACCTGTTGAAAAGTTAAAGGAGGAGATCGCTTTAAATCAATTTCAGCCTAAAGTACAAGGAACTATAAATATACATAATGTGTTTAAAAACAGAAATTTAGATTTCGTTTGGATCACATCGAGTTTAGCGTCTATTTTGGGCGGACTTACTTATGGAGCTTATGCAGTTTCAAATGCCTTTATTGATTCTTATGTAAAAAACCAGATCAGGGAACAAAACAACTGGTATGCTGTCAATTTAGACGGAATTGGTGAGAATCGCATCAATCATAAAAACCTGATTGAGATCGTTGAAAAAACACTACGTGCAGAATCCTATCCGCAGGTTATAGTTTCATTAAAAGATCCTAATGCATTTGAATTGGCAAAAGAAGCTGTTACAGAAGTTTCTGAAACTGCAGAAGACTCCTTCTTGGAACGCAACGAGTTGGGCGTGGAATATATCGCTCCGTCTAATGATATTGAATCGCAGTTGTGTGTTTTATTCCAATCCTTTTTAGGCTACAAAGAAATTGGTGTTCTGGACAACTTTTTTGATCTGGGAGCAGATTCCTTAAAAGCCATGACGTTAATGAAACGTATGAACAAACTGTTTGGCATTGAGCTGAATATCCTGGATATATTCACAAATCCGACAGTAAAAAAACTGGCCGAAAAAATTGAGCTTGACATCATGATGACCACCATGCAGGAAAAGGCCAAAGGACAGAATTCTATTATTATATAAACGGAAATGCCCAGAAATAATTTTTTTAAGAATATTTTAAATTTAGATCAATGTTAAACTTAATAAAGGAATTAGAAGATAACGATGTCATTATTTCATTGAATGGTGATAATCTCGAGATTAATTTTGATGGAGAATTAGACAGTGAAATCATTGGTAAAATCAAGGCAAACAAGGAAAAATTAATCAGTTTCCTTGCCAGGCATTCTCATGCAAATTCAGGAATTACAAAAGCAGAATTCCAGGAAAGCTATCCGGTTTCGCATGCACAAAAAAGAATCTGGTTAATGAGCCAGGTCGAAGAAAATTCTAAAGCACAACATATTCATGCGAGAGTTTATCTGGACGGAGAATACGATATTGCCATTTTTGAACAGGCTCTTAGAAAAGTAATCGCACGTCATGAAATTCTTCGTACCGTTTTTAGATTAAACGAAAACGGAGAAGTAAGACAATGGATTTTGAATGAAGAAGATTCAGATTTTCCAATTACGTATTTGGATTTCAGTAAGGAAGAAAATTCCAGAGGAAAAGCGAATACTTATATGATGGAAGACAATAAAAAGTTATTTGATCTGGAAAACGGACCTTTATTCAGGGCTGCTTTTCTAAAATTGACAGCAGATACTTTTGTTTTTTATTACAACATGCATCACATTATTACCGATGGATGGTCACTGGAAGTATTAGAGAAAGATATTTTTGCTTTTTATAAAGCTTTAAAATTTGGAGAAAAAGAGCCGGAAGATATCAAAATTCAGTACAAAGATTATGTTTTATGGCAATTGGCAGAAATTGAAAAAGGGGCTTATAAAAAACATGAAGATTTTTGGCTTGACAAACTTTCAGGAGATTTAACACGACTAAATCTTCCGGGTTCTAAAACAAGGCCAAAGATTAAATCGTTTAACGGACACATGTATTTCTCTTATCTGTCTCCACAATTAACAGCCAGACTCAGAGCTTTGTGCGCTGAAAATGGAGGAACTTTATTTGTGGGATTAATGGCTGTTCTAAAGGTTCTTTTTCATAAATATTCTCAGGAAAAAGATATTACACTTGGAACCGCAGTTGCGGGAAGAGAAGACGCTGATTTAGAAAATCAAATTGGTTTTTATGTAAATACAGTTCCATTAAGAAGCAGAATCGAAGAAGAAGATTCATTTTTGACGTTTTTTGAAAACGAAAAGAAAGCTATTTTTGAAGCCTTCTCACATCAAAAATATCCTTTTGACATGACGGTTTCCAAGCTAAACCTAACGCATGACATTAGCAGAAATTACATTTTTGATGTCATGGTAAATCTTTATAATTTCTCTGAAGTAAACAAAGAAATTGTTATCGATAAAAATAAAACAGAAGAAATTCTGGATTTTGGCTTTGTAAATTTAAATTTTGATTTAGAACTCGTATTTCACGAAGTAGGAAATACAATATCATTGACAATATCAAATAATGATGCGATATATGATGAAGAGTTTGTTAAAAAATTCATCGGTCATTTTAAAAACCTAATTGAAAGTATTGTAGAGAATCCGGCTCAGCAAACAAAAAGTATCGAGTACTTAACAGCCAAAGAAAAGCAAGAAGTTTTATTTGATTTTAATGATACAAAAGCTGATTATCCAAAAGATAAAACGTTTGTTGATTTATTTGAAGACCAAGTCGAAAAAACACCAAACGAGATTGCATTGGTTTTTGGTGAAGTCAAATTAACGTATGCACAGCTTAACGCAAAAGCCAATCAGTTTGCGGGTTATTTAAAAGCAAAATATAAAATTCAGCCTCAGGATAAAGTTGGGATAAAACTAGACAGAAACGAAGCCTTAATAACATCGATATTGGCCGTTTTAAAATCAGGAGGCGCTTATGTGCCAATTGATTCTGCCTATCCTCAGGAAAGAATTGATTTTATCGAAAAAGACAGCGATTGCAAAGTAATTATTGATGCTGCAGAGTGGAATAATTTTTATGGCAAGGCAGATAAATATCCTATTATAAATGCAGAACAAGTTGTGGGTGTAGATAATTCTGCTTACGTAATTTACACTTCAGGTTCAACCGGAAACCCAAAAGGCGTTGATATTGCGCATTCGTCTTTGACAAATTATCTGCTTTGGGCACAGGATTATTACTCAGCAAACGGATCCCGAAATCTGGATTTTGGTTTATTTACGTCACTTTCTTTTGACTTGACCGTTACCAGTTTGTTTTTGCCCTTGATAAGTGGCGGAACTTTAACAGTTTTTGAAACGACAGATGATATCTCAAAACTGCTTACAGATTATTTAAGCAGTAATATTAGCAGTATAAAATTAACGCCTGCGCACATCAGTATTTTAGAAAGTCTGGATTTATCTGCAACAGCTGTAGAATTGGCCGTAGTAGGCGGAGAAGCCTTATTGGAAAACCAGGTGAGAATCCTTCAGAAACTGAATCCAAATATTAGAATCATTAATGAATACGGGCCAACCGAAGCTACTGTTGGCTGTATTGTGTATGATGTTAAAGATGCTGAGGAAACGGTTTTAATTGGTAAACCAATTGCCAATACACAGATTTATATTCTGGACGAATCTCTAAATCCGGTTGCGATTGGCGTAACGGGAGAGTTATACATTTCTGGTGACGGATTGGCGCGCGGTTACATCAATCGTGAAGATCTTACGAAAGAAAAATTCATTTCTAATCCGTTTCATGCTGCTTCTTTAATGTACAAAACGGGCGATTTGGGAAAATGGCTTTCTGACGGAAATATCGATTATACCGGACGTATCGACGATCAGGTAAAAATTCGTGGATACAGAATTGAATTGGGCGAACTGGAAAATAGTCTTTCCAATATTGCAGGAATAAGCCATTCTGTTGTAGCCGTAAAAGAGGATAAAGATGAAAAATATCTGGTAGCGTATTATGTTGCAGATACAATTCTGGATAAAAATCACATTCAGTCAGAACTAAGCAAACTATTGCCGGATTATATGCTTCCGGGTTATTATATCCAACTGGAATTTTTACCGCTTACCACAAACGGAAAAGTCGATAAAAAGTTACTTCCGGCTGTTACAGAATCAGATTTGATTAAGACGGAATATGTAGCGCCGTCTTCTGTGGAAGAAAAAATATTGGCTGCCGCGTGGTCTCACGTTTTAAAATATGAAAACATTGGTATAAAAGACAATTTCTACAATCTTGGCGGAGATTCTATCAAGTCTATTCTGGTAATCTCACGTTTAAGACAGCAAGGTTATTCGCTTAAAGTTGAGCAGATTTTAAAAACGCCAATATTGGAAGATTTGGCTAAAATGCTTTCACTTAATCAATTAGTTGTAGATCAGTCTCAGGTAATTGGAGATGTTTTATTAACGCCTATTCAGCGTTATTTTTTAGATAGCGAACTTTTTCCAAATAAGGATTATTACAATCAATCCGTACTATTAAACTGGAATGGAAAAATTGATGCAGAGGTTTTAGAGAAATCAATTTCTTCTTTGGTTTTGCACCACGATGCTTTGCGAATGGTTTACAAACAAGAAAACGGTGTGTGGAATCAATACAATCGTGATGCCTCTGCACAGCATTATAAAATTGTATTTCATGATTTGCAAAACGAAGAAAATCAGTTGGCGGCAATACAAAAAATTGGAGAACAATTACAATCAAGTATTGATATTACATCCGGAATATTATTTCATATAGGGCATTTTAGGCTTTCAGATGGAGACAGACTGGCTTTGATTATAAATCACCTGGTTATCGATGGAGTTTCATGGCGTATTTTGTTAGAAGATCTATCCAGTTTGTATCAGTCACATCAGGAAGCAACTTTGGTGCCCTTACCTCTTAAAACAGATTCTTTTCAGCGTTGGGCTGCAGTGCAAAATGAGTTTGCACAAAGCAAAACGATGCAGCAGGAACGTGCTTATTGGGAAAACTATTCGGCAAATAAAACCGAAGATTTACCGGTAGATTTTGAGTCGGCTCAATCTTCGTGGAATTTAAATAAAGAATACGGATTCACTTTAGAAAAAGACCTGACAGAAACACTTAAAACAAAGGTTCACGATGTTTATAATACCGAAATAAACGACATTCTTTTAACCGGATTAGGATTGGCTATTCGTGATGTTTTTGGCATCTCAAAAAGCGTAATTGCTATGGAAGGACACGGCCGAGAAGAAATTATCGATGGTATTGATATTGGCAGAACCGTCGGATGGTTTACCACGATATATCCTTTTGTTTTGGATTTATCGAATTCTGATGATTATGAGTTAGTAACCACAAAAGAATTATTGCGCCAAATACCCAACAAAGGTATTGGTTACGGAATTTTAAATTATCTGGATAAACGTTTTGAAAACGAATTAGTGCCAAGAATACAGTTTAATTATCTGGGAGATTTTGGTGATAATAATGATAATGCAAAAGAGAAAAATACAAAAAAACTATTTGACTTTTCATCAGAAAGTATTGGTCTTCCGGTAGCTTTGGAAAATACCAGAAGTAAAATTTTACTGGACATTACCGGAATGATGGTTTCGGGAGAATTGAGAATTTCAATACGTTATTCTGCAGATTGTTATACTGAAGAAACGATTAAAAAACTCAACGAATATTACAACAAAAATTTACAAAGCCTGATACTAAAATTAGCTTCTGCAAAACAAAAATACCTGACCGCTTCTGATTTGACGTATAAAAAAATTCCAAATCAAAAACTGGCAGAATTAAACAGCGACAATAGTATAGAAGATGTTTATGAGCTATCGCCTTTACAGCAAGGTTTATATTACCATTGGCTGGTAAACCGCAACAGTCCGTTGTATTTAGAGCAGTTTTCATATAGTATCGAAACCAATAATCTTGATATTGAATTAGTGAAACTAGCCTTCAATAAACTAATCGCGAGATATCCAATTCTACGTACCTCGTTTACAGATAGTTTAGACGATGTTCTTTTGCAAATTGTGCATAAAGAAGCAGAAGGGAATTTTTCTTTTGAAAGAATTTCAGCAAACGAATCAGATGTAGAAAGTACTATTGAAAGAATAAAAGAAGAAGACAGAAACCGCGGTTTTGATATGAATAAACCGTCGTTGATGAGATTAAAAGTGGTAGAAACCAATAAGCAAAACGAATATGTTTTTATCTGGAGCCATCACCATATTCTTATGGATGGCTGGTGTGTAAGCATCTTAGTCAATGACTTTTATCGCATTTTGATGGCCTTGAGCAACAATCAGGATATTACTTTGCCGGAACCGGTAAAATACTCTACTTATATCAACTGGTTGTCCAAAATTGATAAAAATGAATCGCTGTCTTACTGGAAAAATTACCTAAGCACGATAGAAACTGTTTCTGAAATTCCGTTTAAGAAAAAGAATATTCAGAACAGAGATGGAAAACCGGTTTACAAAGCAGAAGAACTTTTTGTAGACGGAGCTGTTTTTCAAAATATAAACAAATTAACCCAGGAATTAGGGATCACTTTAAGTACTTATATCCAGGGAGTTTGGGGGTATTTATTATCCAGATACAACGGCACAAATGATGTTTTGTTTGGTACTGTAGTTTCGGGAAGACCTGGAGAATTAGAAGATGTAGAAGGTATCGTGGGCTTGTTTAGCAATACGATTCCGGTTAGGGTAAGTTATAAGGAAAATGATACTCCGGCGACGTTTTTAAAACAACTTCATTTAGAAATGCTGGAAAGTACAACGCATCATTATATTAATTTATCCGAAGTGCAATCGCAAAGCGAATTAGGCATGGGATTGATTAACAACATAGTAGTATTTGAAAACTTTTTGGTACAAGACAACATCGATGACGAAATAACGGCTTTGTATAGTGAAGAAGATAAAAAAATAACGATTGGAAAAGTTGATTTTGCAGATCAGACCAATTATAATTTTCACACAACAGTAGTACCGTCAGATACGTGGTTTAAAATAGAATTCAAATACGACAGTACGATTTTCAATACAGAAGCAATTCAGAATTTAAAAGCACACTTTTTTAATATTGCAAATCAATTCAGTATCGGAAAGGATGCATTAAATATCAGCACGATTGATTATTTAACAGAAAAGGAAAAAAATCAATTACTGTATGATTTTAACCAAACTCATGTTATTTATCCAAAAGACAGAACAATTGTTGATTTGTTTGAAGAACAGGCACAAAAAACGCCGGATGATATTGCTGTTGTTTTTGAAAACAGAAATATAAGTTACAGCGAATTAAACCTGCTTACAGATCGTCTGGCGCATGCTTTAAAAGAAAATTATCAGGTTGAATCAGGAGATTTTGTTGGAATTCAGTTAAACAGAAGCGAATGGGTTATTATTTCGATACTGGGCATATTAAAAGCCGGAGCAGTTTATATTCCGATTGATTCAGAATTACCAGCCGACAGAAAAGCCTTTATTTTTGAAGATGCCGATTTGAAATTGCTGATTACAGAAACTGCATTCATTTTTGACTTGGATTTTGACGGAAACATCTTTTCTGTCGATGTAGAATTCGATACAGACCTTGAAGTTGAGTTCGAAAAACAACCCATACTTTCTCAGGATCAGGCGTATGTTATTTATACATCAGGTTCTACAGGAAATCCAAAAGGAGTTGAAATTGGACATGCATCTTTGACAAATTACCTTCTTTGGGGAAAAGAATATTACTCGGCAAACGGGGCCAAAAAACTTGATTTCGGATTGTTTACCTCACTTTCTTTTGATTTAACGGTTACCAGTTTGTTTTTGCCATTAATCAGCGGAGGAACTTTAACCATTTTTGAAACAACAGATGATATCTCGCAATTACTGACTGATTATATAACCAGTAATATTAACAATATCAAACTAACGCCGGCGCACATCAGCATTTTAGAAAATCTTGATTTGCCTGCAACAACTCTGGAACTGGCCGTAGTAGGAGGAGAAGCATTGTTGGAAAATCAGGTAAGAATCCTTCAGAAACTGAATCCGGACATTCGTATTATCAATGAATACGGACCTACGGAAGCTACTGTTGGCTGTATTGTTTATGATGTAAAAGATGCTCAGGAAACAGTTTTGATTGGTAAACCTATCGCAAATACACAAATCTACATTCTGGATGAATTTTTAAATCCGTGTGCGGTAGGCGTAATTGGAGAATTATACATTTCAGGAAACGGATTAGCTAAGGGGTATATCAATCGAGAAGATCTTACTAAAGAAAAATTCGTTACAAATCCTTTCCGTGAAGACGCTTTGATGTACAAAACCGGAGATTTAGGAAAATGGCTTGCCGACGGAAACATCGATTATACGGGACGTGTAGACGATCAGGTAAAAATTCGCGGATACAGAATTGAATTAGGCGAACTGGAAAACAGCCTTTCGAACATTCCGGAAATCAGCCAATCTGTGGTAGCCGTAAAAGAAGACAACGGCGAGAAATATCTGGTAGCTTATTATGTTGCGGATACTACGCTGGATAAAAGCCTTATTCAAACGCAATTAAGTCAGGTTTTACCGGATTATATGCTGCCGGGTTATTATATCCAGTTAGAATCGATGCCGATTACTACAAATGGAAAAGTGGATAAAAAACAGCTTCCGTCTGTGGCCGATGCAGATTTGATACGAACAGAATATGTAGCGCCAACGGATGAAGTAGAATCTGAACTGGTTGAAATCTGGCAAAGAGTATTAAACCGCGATAAAATAGGAATTACAGATAATTTCTTTTTCCTCGGAGGGCAGAGTATAAAAGCCATTATGGTCATTGCCGAGATCAAAAAAGCATTCAATATCAAAATTGAACTGGATGTATTATTCAACAATCCGGAGATTAAAACAATTGCTGCAGAAATCAGAAACAAAATCTGGTACAGCCAGGAATTAACAGAAGAATACACAGATAAAATTATAATCTAAACAACTAATTGACTTAACAGAAACTTATAAAAATGGAATCAAACGATAACACTTATTACTTAAAATTAAACGTAGCAATAGAAGCATTAATTGACAGATGGTATGCCTGGTCGCATTTAGTATCACCGGCAACAGCTGCGTTGAATATTCAGGACAGACATCTTAAAATCATGGAATCTTATATAAAAAATCCAAAAATTCATGCTGCAGCGGTACAAAATCCAAAAATGCTGGGCGGGCCTTTTATTGATTATGAAGGAGGAAGGGTTGAAGAAATTAAAAATTTATACGACGATACTGTCAATAAAAGATCTTCATTATTAGAATTTGGAAACGCCATTATAGAATTGAATAATGTGTTGCAAAAAGATGCAAAAGGCTATTCGCTAAATACTTTATACGAGAAAGTTCCGGATCTTTTAAAAGGATATGTAGAATTGGTTTATGACCTGAATAACAATCCTAATTTTAGATTGTATGAATATTTGCTTTACAAAAGTGATTATTATGACGAATCCGCGCAATCTATATCATTACAATTAGTAGAAGCAGATGATTCAAGATCGTTTGTTTTAAGTACGCCAAGACTTAACGATAAAAACCTGATTCATTTAGATATTCCATTTAAATCAGATTTGATTGATGAATTATTTAAAATGAAAAAAACGCCGGGCGACTACAATAAAATCAAAGAAAAATTAGGAATAAGCGGCGAACAGGAAGCCTTATTTAAACAGTTTTTTACAAAAGAAGCTCCGTCAAAATTTGAACATTATAAAGGAAGCGGCGTAAGAACCAGATATTTTGGTCATGCCTGCGTATTGGTAGAAACCAGTAAAGTGTCGTTTTTAGTAGATCCCGTAATAAGTTATGACGGTTATGAAACAGAAGTAAACAGATATACAATCAATGATTTACCGGATGAAATAGACTATGTATTAATTACGCATAATCATCAGGATCACATCTTACTGGAGACATTATTACAGCTTCGTCACCGCATAAAAAACATTATTGTTCCTAGCAGTGGAAAGGGAAGTCTGCAGGATCCAAACTTAAAATTAATGTTTAATACCATTGGTTTTAATAATGTAATTGAACTGGATGATATGGAAAGCATAGACATGGAAGATTGCCAAATAACAGGGATTCCGTTTTTAGGCGAACATTCAGATCTGGATGTTAGAAGTAAACTATGTTATCACATTGCATTACACAATGACCTGAAAATATTATTTGCAGCAGATTCCTGCAATATAGAACCGGCAATCTATCAAAATATACACAAAGTAGTAGGAGATATTGATGTCTTATTCTTAGGAATGGAATGCGACGGCGCACCGCTTTCGTGGTTATACGGACCGTTACTACCTGAAAAATTAGACCGAAACAAAGATTTGTCCAGAAGATTGGCAGGTTGTGATTTTGAACAGGGAAAATCACTTGTTGATATCTACAATCCTAAAAATGTATTTGTATATGCAATGGGACTAGAACCATGGCTGGTTTTTATTAGTTCTATAAAATATACAGACGAGTCAAGACCTATTGTAGAATCTAACAGGCTGATAGAAGAATGCAAAAGCAGAGGAATAGATGCTGAAAGATTGTTTGGTGAAAAAACGATAGAATATACTAAATAGAATAAAATATTTAACATGGCACATTCAATCAAAACCTTATTAGGCATATTAAGAGAGAACGATATTTATCTTAAAGTAAATCATAAACAGGAACTGGAAATTACGGTAAAACAAGGAAAAATTCCGGCTGAACTTGTTCAACAAATAAAAGAACATAAAAATGATATTATAGCCTATTTTGAATCGTCTGAAGATAATTTTACAGGAAAAATAGAAAAATCTCAGCCATCAGACAGCTATGTAACATCATCAGCACAAAAATCATTATGGATTGTAAGCCAGGATGAAATCGCTTCTGTTGCCTACAATATTCCTTCATATAAATTATTTGAAGGAGTGAAAGATATTGCAATTCTGAATAAAGCTGTTGAGGCAGTAATTGAAAGACATGAAATTTTAAGAACTGTTTTTAAAAATGATGAAAACGGACAAGTAAGACAGTTTATTTTAGATCGAAAAGATTTAAACTTAAACATTGATTATCTTGATTTTAGAAATGATAAAAACGGACAAACAGCTGCATTAAAGTATATTCAGGAAGATTCTTTTAAACCATTTGATTTAGAAAAAGGCCCTTTGTTACGAATTGCCATTTTACAGATTACCAATGAGAATTTTTATTTTTATTATAATCTGCATCACATTATAAGCGATGGCTGGTCTAATGATATTTTAGAAAAAGAAGTTCTGGCTATTTACAGCTCGTATCTTCAGGGTGTTTCACCTAATTTGCCGGAACTGGAAACCCAATATAAAGATTATGCCGTTTGGGAAAACTCTTTGTTTGAGAGTGGAAAAATGGATCGTTTCAAAAAATTCTGGACTGAAAAACTAGCAGGAGAAATACCGGGAATCAATCTGCCAACACACAAGCAAAGACCAAAAATAAAAACCTATAACGGTCATCAGTTTCAGGGTTATATAGCTAAAAATGATGTTTCTAATTTAAAAGCTGCTTTTCAAAAAGAAGGCGGGACTTTGTTTATGTCTATTTTGGCAGTATTAAAAATAGCACTGTTTAAGTACACCAACGAAAGAGATATCACTATTGGATTTCCGATTGTTAATCGCGATCAATTTAATCTGCAAAACCAAATTGGATATTATATAAAACCTTTGGCATTAAGAGATTATATTGATAAGAAAGATACTTTTAAGCTGTTTTACCAAAAAGTAAAAGAAAATACTTTTGCCGCTTTTAACAATAAGGAATATCCTTTTCAGATGCTGGTAAATGATTTGCAGATTGAGTATAATCCTGCCAGAAGTCCGCTGTTTGATATTTCGCTTACCTTTCATAATATTTCTTCGTCAGATAATTTTAGTGAAAGCTTTGATGTTGATGCCATCAATGATTTGGGAGAAAGCAAAACCAAACAAGACATCGAGTTTCATTTTCAGGAAATCGGAGACTATTTATCTTTTATGGTAAATTTTAATACAGATGTCTATGAAGCTGAGGTGATTATTCAGTTCATGAAACATTTTAAGCAACTATTGCATGCGCTTGCCCATAATCCGGATGTTTTAATTGATGATATAACATATTTAAATCAGGAAGAAAAATTCAATTTAATATATGGATTTAATGATACTTCCGTTGCTTATCCAAAAGAAGCTACTTTAGTTAGTTTATTTCAGCAGCAAGTTAAAAACACACCGGAAACCATTGCCCTGGTATTCGAGGATAAAAAAATCACGTATACCGAACTTGATTTGCTTTCAGACCGTCTGGCTTATAAACTGGTCACAGATTATAACATTCAAACAGGAGATTTTATAGGCATACAGCTCAATAGAAGCGAATGGTCTATAATTTCTATTCTTGCAGTCTTAAAAGCAGGAGCAGTATATGTTCCTATTGATGCGCAATTGCCTCTGGACAGAAAAGAATTTATTTTTAAGGATGCCGATTTAAAATTATTAATCACAGAAACCTTATTTCTGTTTGATGTTAATTTTTACGATGGTACTATTTTTTCTATAGACGTTGAATTTGACGAAACAGAAGAAGTTTTGTTTGAGCAGCAAAAAATAGCTCCACAAGATATTGCTTATGTAATTTATACTTCCGGGTCTACAGGAAATCCAAAAGGAGTTATCATAGAACACGCCGGAATAGTTAATACAATATTATCGCAGATTGATATTTTTGGACTTAAAGATTGTCAAAACAGTCTGCAATTTGCCTCGTTTTCTTTTGATGCTTCAATTTCAGAAATATTCATAACGCTGTTATCAGGCTGCAGTTTATATGTTTTAAATGATGAAACCAGAATGGATGTTAAACTGTTCGAAAAATATATCATAAAAAACAAAATTGATATTGCGACGCTAAGTCCGGCTTACTTTAAATTATTAGACATCAATAGTCTGAAAGATTTAAAAGTATTGATTACCGCAGGCGAATCTGCCGTTTATGATAAAGTAGCCGAATATTTAAAATACGGAACTTTTTATAATGCATACGGACCAACAGAAACAAGTATTTGTGCAACAATCCAAAAAATGGAAAAAGGAAGCAGTTTAAAATCTACCTCAATTTCTATTGGTAAACCTATCGCAAATACGACGGTTTATATTTTAGATGATTTGTTATCTCCGTCATTAATAGGTGTTACGGGAGAAATTTACATTGCAGGATCCGGTTTAGCCAAAGGATATTTAAACCGTCCGGATTTAACTTCGGATAAATTTATTCCAAATCCGTTCAAAGAAGGAGAATTAATGTACCGTTCCGGAGATTTAGGAAGATGGTTAGCCAACGGTGCAATTGAATTTATAGAAAGAGTTGACGATCAGGTAAAAATTCGAGGCCACAGAATAGAACTGGGAGAAATAGAAAACAGGATTAATGCCCTTGAAGGCGTTAGCCATTCTGTTGTTACAGTAAAAGAAAAAGAAGGCGAAAAATCACTTGTTGCCTATTATGTTTTGAATAGCCCGCTGGACAAAAAAATCATACAAGCTGCTTTGCGCAAAGTATTGCCGGATTATATGTTGCCGGCTTATTATATAGAAATCAATACAATACCGCTAAATATAAGTGGAAAAGTAGATAAAAAAGCATTGCCGGATGTTAGGGAAGAAGACCTTATAAAAACAGAATATGTACCAGCCGAAACAGCGCAGGAAAAGAAATTAATTGCCATTTGGGAAGAAATTTTAAAATGCGAATCAATAGGAATAAAAGACAATTTTTATAGCCTTGGCGGTGATTCCATAAAAGCAATATCTATTATTTCGCGTTTAAAACAGCAAGGATATCCTTTAAAAATAGAATATATCTTAAAAAATCCCGTTGTAGAAGATTTGGCGAAATTAATGGTTGAAGAAACTTCATCAACTAAAAATGAGTTTAGCGTTTCATCCAAAGAAAAAAATTGGGAAACAGGCGACGTGATTGCCTTGTCGCCTAACCAAAAGAGATTTTATAAAATGAAATACTCGGCGGTTAGTTTCAGTTTTACAATGCCTTATTTTAATGTGTATCAATTTGAAGAAGCGTTCAGGGGATTCTTATCTCATTTTCCAAATCTTACCATAAGATATGAAGAAAATGAAGGGGCAATTTTTCAACGTTATATAAGTGCCGGTGAAACTAAAATTAAAGTTTTGGTAAACAAGGCAGAAACAAACGATGAAAAAGAAATTTACCGCACCGGAAAGGAATTTTTGCTGGAACAGCCGTTTGATTTGCTTCACGGAGAATTAATCAGGGCTTTTGTTGTTCCTGATGTTAGCAAACTCAAAGCTACAATTGTTGTGGCGTTACACCATTCTCTTGCAGATGCTTACACAACAGATATACTTTTAAAACAAGCCGTGGCTTATTTTGAAGAAGGTACATCGATCAGTAAATACCATCATCCGTTTGAGTTTATTGCGTTGCAGCAGCTGTATTTGCATTCTGAAGAAGCGTTAGAAAAAAGAATGGACTTAGTTGAAAACTTAGAAGATCAACTGCTTCATGATCATGTTGCGCAAGAAATTGAAAGAGAATATTTTATCGAGCAGGAAATAATAATTTCAGGAACAGAATTCAGCAAGATAAAAGAGTTTAGCAGTGATTTAAATCTTCCGGTCAGTAGTATTTTTAATGTATTTTTTCTGATGATCCTGAACAAAGCAGGTAAAGAAGATAAAAAGTTATACCAAATTTTTGTCAACGGCAGAGAACAGGAAATAAAAGGACTTCAAACAGAAAAAATACTCGGGGTAATTGATAATGTTTTGATTACCAATTACTATGATAATAATTTTAACCTAAGCGCAGAATTTATCAGAAACAACTATTTACAGTATTTAAATGACAGAATAGACCAGACAATTCCTTATGAAACCATACGAGAAGATTTTAGGAATTCTTCAGGGATAGATCTGGATGGAAATATTATTGGATTCCTGAATTTTCTAATTTCTGACACAGAAATCAATAATGTAGATTTCAGAGAAAAAAGCAGCATAAAGGAAACCAAAACTGATATAGGATATAATTTAAGTTTGGTTTGTAATCTTTTCTCAAACGGAATTACGCTAAAGTTAGTTTCTAAAAAACATTTTTATGAAGAAAACAAAAATGTTTTATCGCTTGAAAAATATAAGGAAGAATTTTTAGGCTTTATCAGTGAGAATCAAAATCAGAATATCAATACAGCAGATCAGCATAATAAATTATAAAAGTCGTAGCAAATCAAACATGAAAAATATCATCATAACAATACTATTAATTATAAGCCCATTTTTTTGCATCGGACAAATAAAAATAAGTGGTAAGGTCAAGGACGAAAAAGCCGTACTCGCATTTGTAGATATTGTTCTAACGAATAGTAAAAATCAAATAGTAAAACAAACGCTTACAAATACCAATGGCGATTTTGAATTGGATGCCAAAGCCGGATCATATACTTTGACGGTAAGCCATAGTAATTATTCGGGTTTTGTAAAAAAGATCGATTTAACAGAATCAACGGTTTTAGAACCAATCGTATTAGAAGAAAAAACGACTTCATTAAACGAAGTCGTAATTAGCAATTCTCCAACAAAAATTAGAAGAGAAATCGATAAAACAGTTGTAAACATTGATCGCAGCCCAATTACAAGTACCGGAAATATTTTTGAAGCCTTAGGAAAAACTCCGGGTCTGGTCGTTAGAAATGATCAGATTTCGATGTTGGGGAAAAGTGGTGTCATGATCTCTATAGATGGCCGAATGGTACAGCTTTCAGGAGAAGATTTAAGTAATTTTTTAAAATCATTGCCGGCAAGTGATATCAAGGAAGTGGAAGTAATTACGAATCCTTCGGCAAAATATGAAGCACAGGGAAACAGCGGGGTTATCAATATAATCTATAAAAAAATCAAGAAAGATACCTGGAGCGATAATATTTCATTAGTAGAAAATCAGGCAAAATACGGATGGAGAACCTTTAGAAATAACTTTAGCTATCAAAAAGATAAATTAAGTTTTTTAGTAAGCGGCGTATACAATTCGGGATCGTTTTACAGAGAAGAAAGAACCACGATTGATTTTGTCGACAGTCCGTTAAAATTAATAAGTAAATCTAAAGAACAAAAAAATGATTTTTCTACACGATTAGTGCTTGATTACGACTTAACTAAAAACACAAAAGTGGGAGTACAATATTTGCGTATGGTGGTTATTCCGAATACGGTTGATGCTGTTAAAACGGATTTTTATGATAGGAATCAGCAAATAACAAATTATCTGATAGGAGATGTGGATACAAAGGATAATAAAAACAACTCGATTTTTAATTTCTTTATCGATCAGAAGTTAGACACTTTGGGAAAAAAGATTGTTTTTAATTTTGATATTCTGGATTATAAAACAGAAAGAGAAAGCAATATTTTGTCTAATAATTATGATCCTGCCGGAAATTTTTTAAACGTAGATTTTGCCAACTTGGGTAATTCTTTTCAGAATGTTAGCAATTACAGCGCAAAAATTGATGTAGAATTTCCAATAGAATGGGTGAAACTTTCTTATGGCGGTAAAGCCAGTTTTAGTAAAACCAATTATCAGTTGTATAACTACAATACCATTACCGGAACACCGGTTTTGAATCCTTTACAATCCAATCAGTTTGATTTTGATGAAAATATCCAGTCGGTTTATGTAAACGGTTCTAAAAAATTCAATGACAGATGGGAAGCACAATTAGGATTACGATCTGAATATACCCAGACAAAAGGAGTTTCTCTAGAAGCAATTCCGCCGGAATATGAAAATAAATACGCAAAATTATTCCCGACATTTTATCTGTCATTTGCCCAAAATGAGAACAATTCTTATATCTTAAATTATGGCAAAAGAATCAACAGACCAGGTTACAGACAATTAAATCCGGCGCGTTATTTTATTAATAGTCAGGTATCATCAATTGGTAATCCTTATTTATTGCCTTCTTACAGCAATAACATTGAAGTATCTCATACTTACAAAAATAATTTAACAACCAAACTTTCATTTAGTGCAACAACCAATTCATACAGTGTAATTCCGGAGGTAAATAAAGTAACAAATGAGCAGACAATTGTATTCAAAAACTTCTTTAACGAGTATAATTATTCGTTGACAGAAAGTTATCAATGGGATTTTACAGACTGGCTAAAAACAGACAGTAATATCTTTATCAATTATAGTACTGCCAAGAAAACAGATCCGGCTGTAGATGTAGAGCTGCTAAATGGTTTTGAATATCGCATACAAATCAATAATGTTATCAACTTCAATAAATCAAAATCTATTGTGGGCGAAGTCAATTTTTGGTATGATTCGGCTTATAACAATGCCTTGTTTCGTTATTCATCATCAAGTTCATTAGATATGGCGGTTTCGTTTAAGTCACTGATAGAAAAAATGAATCTGACTTTAGGCGTAAATGACTTATTCAATTCGAGTCCGAGTTATGCCTATTCAAAAGTAAATGGTATTAACCAAAGCTTTATTTCTTATCCGAGTAATCGCTATTTCAAAATCTCATTGTCTTATAGTTTAGGAAACGACAAAGTATCTAAAAAAGACAGAAATTTTGGTAACGAAGAAATAAGAAGACGAAGCAATTAAACATAAAAAGTATGGAAAATAAAGTAGATAAATTTCAGCTGTTTTTGCTTCATTTTGCAGGAGGAAGTTCGTATTCTTTTGATTTTCTAAAGAAATATTTTGATGAAAGTATCGAATTTATTGCACTTGAATTACCGGGCAGAGGGAAAAGATTTGACGAGCCATTATTAAAATCATCGCAAAAAGCAATCGATGATTATTGCAGGCAAATCACGAGTTTAAACAACGGATCTCCGTTTGTAATTTACGGTCACAGCATGGGAGCTTCATTAGGATTACGCGTAGCAGCAAAACTGGAAGAAGCCGGTTATTATCCAAAACGATTGGTTGTTTCCGGAAATGCGGGTCCGGGTGTGCAAAAAAAGGAAAACGTGATACGCTATTTATTAGATGATTTTGAGTTTAAGGAAGAACTAAGAAAACTGGGCGGAATTCCTGAAGAAGTACTTACAAACAATATTTTGTATGACTTTTTTGCCCCAATAATGCGTGCCGATTTTGAATGCATTGAAAAGAAATCGGATATAGGCGATAATCAGAAAAACATTCTGGTGCAAACACCAATATACGCCATGATGGGATCTGAAGAAGAATGTTGTGATGCCATTACAAACTGGACTTCTTTTACAACTGCCGCCTTCGAACATAAAATTTTAAAGGGAAATCACTTTTTTATTTATGACCATGTCAAGGAATTAGCAGCTGTGTTGAAAAACTCGTTTTTGACAAAAATGCACTTACAGGAAATGTAAAAAGAATATCCTTTTTTCGAATAAAATCAGCCACGAGGTCAATTTAATATATAGAGTATCAAATTTTAAAAAATCAAATTATTTAATCAAATCAACGATGTTAAAAATTAAAAAAAGACAGATAATCTATTTACTGTTATATGCCATCCCAAATACCTTATTGACATTTGCAATTGTGTATATCATTAATAATGTCATGGCTGGAAACAAAGCTTTCTTACATGGTTATATGGGAATTGTTTTTACTGCAGTTCTTGTTTACACGTACTTGCTGAATATTATTTTTCAAAAGAAACTAAATGAGTTTTCTTTTGACATGCTGTACCAAAATGAGAAAAACATTTTCAAACAAATATTGAGCGTACCCTTATTAAAACTCGAACAATATGGCTCACAGCGATTTTATACCGTTGTAGAAGATTTGCGAACGTTTTCTTTGCTTCCGTATACCGTTACGCACACCATAAATTCGTTGTTAATGCTTGTATTATGTTTGATATACATGTTTACGTTATCATTCGTTTCTGCCTTAATTGTGGTTGCTTTAATTGTGATGGTTGGTGCCTGTTATTTTATAGTAATGAATACCATGTCTAAACGTGTCAATCAGTTAAGAGAATATAATGATGGTTATTACAAATCTGTAGATGATGTGATTAGGGGATTTAAAGAATTAAAAATCAACTTTATCAGAAGGGAAAACCTAATGAACAAGTTTATTGTTCCCAACAGAGATGCCGCTATGAACCTGGATTTTAATATCAATTATGTATTTCTTTCGATCAATTTAATCAGCCAGTACGGATTGTATTTTGTTGTATCTGTTATTCTATTTGTTTTGCCGGCATTTAATTTACTTTCCAGAGAAGATGTAATTGCGTATGTCGTGATTATTCTGTTTATCTCAGGACCTATCAATAACATTATCAATTTGCAGCAATTATACACACGGTTTTTTGTCGCAAACACCAGAATATCAAAATTCATGAAAGATTTTGAAGTACCGGAAGACAATAAACCCGCAGAACAGCAAATCGAGAGCGATTTTGAATCGTTGCATTTTCAAGATATTGGTTTTGCGTATCCTAATGTCGACAGTGATTCTTTATTCAAACTTGGTCCTATCAATTTAAACATTCATAAAGGAGAAACTATTTTTATAGTAGGAGGAAACGGTTCCGGAAAAAGTACTTTTATCAATGTTCTTACCGGTTTATATCCGCCGTCTGAAGGGAAAATAACGATTAATAATTTTCAACAGGAAATTGATTCAACCAGTTTTCAGGATTTGGTTGCCGCGGTATTTACAGACAATCATTTGTTTTCTAAAAACTATGATAATTATACCTTAGAAAATAACGATCACTATTCCGGTTTATTAGAAACAATGGAATTAGACAAAGTTGTGGTTGATGATAAAGATGAATCTGTGAGACGAAAATTCTCAAAAGGTCAAAGTAAGCGTATGTCCTTGATATTTGCCTTATTAGAAAACAGGCCTATTTTAGTTCTTGATGAATGGGCTGCCGATCAGGATCCTCATTTCAGAAAATATTTTTATGAAGAACTGTTGCCTAAGTTTAAAGAAGCCGGAAAAACCATTGTTGCCGTTACCCACGATGACGCTTATTTTTATTTAGCAGACAGAATCATAAAATTTGATTACGGAACTATTGTAAAGGACATAAAAACAACTTCTAAAGAAGAACTGACAGAAAATTTTTGGGTATAGTTTTCTCGTCGGCAGTAATTTAAAAATGGCTTTAAGGCCAAGATTTGATCACTCAATTCCTTAATTTTTTAGTACTCAAAAAATGAAACTTACACTTCCTCAACAAGATATATATTTCGAGCAGCTCATGTTCCCGGAAGATCCTATTTATAATATAGGAGCCAAAATAGTAATTAACGGAACCATCGTTTATGATATTCTGAACGATGCTTATCTGGCACTTATAAACCAGCACGATACCTACAGAAGCAGCATCAATCTGTCTGAAGATGAAGTTACTATGAAAACTATTGAGAAATACGTTTCGCCATTAGAATTTGTTGATTTTTCATCCTTGCAAAATGCAGATATTGAAGCCAACAATTTTATGCAGAAAAGGTTTGAAACGCCTTTTGAATTAACTTCAGATGCTATTCTGCATAAATTTATCCTGATAAAAGTGAGCGAGAAACTGCATTATCTTTTCTCTGTTTACCATCATATTATTACAGATGGCTGGGGAACTTCCTTAATGTTTCAGCGATTGGTGAAGAATTATAATGAACTTTCTCAAGAGGGCAAAATAGTTTCAGATTATCCTTTTACATACAAAGATTTTGTTTTGGATGATGAAGAATATTCTAGATCAGAAAGTTATCAGAATGATAAAATATATTGGAAAAACAAGTTTCAGCAGCTTCCGGAAAGACTATTGGAAAAAATCAATCAAAATGATAAATCCAATCAAAGCAAACGAAAAGAAATCATCATCGGCCGATTGGTTTACAACCAAATTGAGGAAATAGCCAGGGATTTAGGCGCTACAACTTTTCATGTTATTCTGGGCATTTTATATCTTTATTTTGGAAGAAAACATCATAATAAGGATTTTGCAATAGGACTTCCTGTATTGAACAGAGGAAAATCAATCTATAAAAAAACTGTGGGTTTGTTTATGGGAGTTTCGCCTTTGCGAATCCATTTTAGCCATGATGAAAACTTTGAAGATCTGGTAAAAAATATCAAACAGCAATTACGACAAGATTACCGTCATCAGCGATTTCCTTTAGGAAAATTGATAAAAGAACTGGATTTATTTCAGGAAAAAGACAGGCTTTTTAATATCACTTTATCGTATGAAAAACAAAATTATGCAGATCATTTTCTAAATACCCAAACAAGTGTAATTCCGTTGTCGCATCATTCAGAACGTGTGGCTTTGGCGATTTATATTCGTGAATTTGATGCGCTCGAAGATGTGAAAATTGATTTTGACTATAATGTCAATTATTTCGATGAAGCCTCAATCAGTAAAGTAACAGCACATTTTGAAAACCTGCTTTCAGGAGTAATTGACAATCCAAAAGAATTACTTTCAAATTATGAATACATAACCGGTGCAGAAAAACAGACGTTGCTTTATGATTTTAATAGCACGCAATTTCCTTATCCGGAAAACGCAACGGTTGTACATCTTTTTAAAGAACAAGTACTTGAAAACCCCAATAGTATTGCAATCGTAGACGAGGAAGTATTTTATACATATCACGATTTGGATGTTTTGTCTAATAAGATCGCTTTTTATCTGCAGAGAATAACACAGCAGTCTGAAAAAGCGCCAGTTGCCGTTTTACTGAATCGTTCGGCAAATTTGGTGGCAGTTTTACTCGGTATATTAAAATCAGGAAATGCTTATATACCCTTAGATCCTTCTTTTCCAAAAGATCGTCTGGAATATATCATTCAGCATAGCGAAGTAAAACAAGTCATTTCAACTCAGGATTTAAAGCAAAATCTAAATTTAAAATCTGAAATTATAGATATCGATTCAATACTGAATGAAGAAACGATTTTAGATTCAGTTGAATTGAATGAAGCATCAGCAATTGAAACGGCTTATATTATCTATACTTCGGGATCTACGGGAAATCCAAAAGGAGTAGCGATAGGGCATAAAGCGTTAGCTAACTTCTTGATTAGCATCAAACATGAACCCAAAATAGAACATCAGGATTATTTATTTTCGGTAACGACACAATCTTTTGATATTTCGATATTGGAGTTTTTTGCGCCTTTAATTTCCGGAGCAAAATTATATGTGGCAAGTCAGGAATTGTTATCAGATCCTTTAGAAGTGGTTTTAAAAATAAAAGAAATAAAACCAACCATTATTCAGGCAACGCCAAGTTTTTTTCAGATGCTTTATAATGCAGGCTGGAAGGGAAATAAAGACATTAAAATTTTATGCGGAGGCGATTTGCTCAGCAAAACTCTTGCCGAAAAATTATTAGAATCAAACGGCGAATTGTGGAATATGTATGGCCCGACAGAAACTACAATATGGTCGAGCTGTAAAAGAATCCTTCAGGCAAATGAAGCCTCAAATATTGGACATCCCATACACAATACCCAGATTTATATCCTGGACGAATGCATGCAGCTTTTGCCTGTAGAAAGCGTAGGCGCCATTTATATTGGAGGCGACGGTCTGGCTCAGGGATATTTTAAAAACGAAGCCCTAACCCATGAAAAATTTATTCAAAGCAGTATCAATCCTGCAGAAAAAATATATGATACGGGCGATTTAGGAAAATGGAATGACAAAGGCGAAATAGAATTTCTGGGACGTAATGACAATCAGGTCAAAATACGCGGATATCGTATAGAACTGGGCGAAATAGAAACTGTTTTGAACAACCTGCAATCTGTAAAAGCAGCCGTTGTGGTCGCGCAGAAAAGTCAGGAGCAACAAGCTGTTTTAATAGCCTATCTAATTACAGAAAAAGAATCTTTTAACAGTAACATAATAATTGACTCTTTACGTGAAGTATTGCCTGAATACATGATTCCGCATGCGATAATTCCGCTGGAGGAATTTCCGTTAACGCCTAATAAAAAAGTGGATAGAAAAGCACTTTCATCCATAAAATTAGCTTCTGAAAAATTAGGAACCACGCATAAAAATCCAACAACAGAAATTGAAATCGCACTTTGCAAATATTACAAAGAATTATTGCCTATAGATACAGAAATTGGTATTACAGATAACTTTTTTGTGTTGGGCGGACATTCGTTAATTGCAGTGAAATTAATCAACAAGATCAATAAAAAACTGCATTACAGAATAACCTTAAAAGATATTTTTGATTACCCAACTATTGAAACATTATCCGGATATCTGGAAAGAAAAGAGAGAAAAGAAAATACCAAAATTATTCCTGTAGAGGATCGTGCGCATTACAATATTACTCCGGCGCAATACGGAATATGGCTCGCATCGCAACGAGAAGAAAAATCTATAGCCTATAATATGCCGGCATTATTTAAAATAAACGGTGAAATCAACAAACCGATTTTAGAAAAAGTATTTTTTGAATTGCAAAAAAAGCACGAAATACTGAGAACTAATTTTATTGAAATAGGAGGGCTTCCGTACCAGCAAATTTATACTCATGAGGAAAGACCTGTCATAATAGAAGAATTCACTTTTGAAGAAAAAGAACTCACAAACGCTATCGATTATTATGTCAATAAAGTATTTGACTTAAATAATGACGCACTATTAAGAGTTGGTTTATTTCATCAAAAAAAAGGTTCGTCTTGTCTCGTATTTTGTACACATCACATTATTATGGATGGCTGGTCGCTGGAAATCCTGATAAATGAATTTGTATCGAAGTACAAGCAAATAGCGAAAAAAGAAGATTCAAATGATTCAAGACTTGAATTTCAGTTCAGGGATTATGCGGTTTGGTATGAAAAAGAACAAAAAAGCACGCATGAAAAAAATCTAAAGTTTTGGGAAAATTACCTCAAAGGATATACATGGCAAAACAGCATTCCGGCTGATGGAAATTTATATGAAGAAGAACATGCAGGAACGCTGGAATTCACTTATAAAGCACTGACATTTTCAGACATAAATCAGTTTATCCAAAAGGAAAACATATCCTTTCACAGCTTATTGGCAGGAACTTATAGCATGCTGATGTATATCATGTACGGAAAAGAAGATTTTTGTCTGGGAACAGTTAATTCAGGCAGAACACATGCTGAATTACACCATCAATTGGGCATGTTCGTAAAAACTTTGCCGTTGCGAAATTCCATCAATTCAGACCATACTTTTGATGAGGTACTTTTAAAAACCCAGCAAAATTCGTTGCTGATTGATGAGCATCAGGATGTTCCGGAAAGCATACAAAATACATTTCGACTTGATGCATTAATGGTATTGCAAAATCAATCTTTTAGTTATAAAAATATTGAGATAGACAAAAGTTTAGAACTGCAATTAGTACCCGTTAATACAGCATACAATAGATTACCGCTTTTGATCACATTTACGGTTCACGACGATAAATTGTCCGGAACCATACATTACAATGCGGCTAATTATCAAAAAGAAACCATTGAACTGATTTGGTTAAAATACGAAAAACTACTTTCAGCAATTATCGAAAACCCGAATAAATCCCTGAACACCGCAGATCTGGAACTGGATTTTGAAAAGGAAAGAACAATCGATATCGGCTTCAATTTTTAAATTATAATAAAAAATTATATACAAAATAACATGAAATTAAAAACAACAATCATAGCGATTACTCTTTTAGCAGTAACTTTTTTAGGAAAAATAAATGCACAAAATGTTACTTTTGAAAAGAGTCCTGCTTTTCTTTCTCAATTCCAGAAATCAGATCCCAATCAGATGGTTTGGGGTTATTTGAATGTTCCTGAAACATGGGGCAGTAAAGATGGTAAAACGATAAAAATTGCGGTAACGGTTTTAAAAAACACGTCTAATATTAAAAATCCCAATGCAGTCGTTTTTTTGCAGGGCGGACCGGGCGCCAGCGGTATAGATAATATATGGTCGTGGATGGATCATCCGCTTAGAAAAAACAATGATATTGTATTGTTTGATGTTCGCGGAACAGGTTATTCCCAACCGAGACTTTCTACAGAATTAGGCAAAAAGTTTCTGGAAATCCTGGCAAAAAACCAAAGCGAACAAGAAGATGAAAAGCAAAAAGCAGCTGTTGCTATTGCCTGCAAACAAGACCTTATTAATAGAAAAATAAATATAGATTCGTATAACAGTCTTGCTGTTGCAGAAGATCTTCATGCTTTAAAATCAGCTTTAAAATATAAAAACTGGAATGTTTACGGTGTATCTTACGGAACGTATATCGCGCAGGTTTATGCCAGCACATATCCGGAAGATGTAAAGTCATTATTACTGGATTCTGCTATTTATGATATTTCCACATATTACGTAGAGAATACCTCAAACTACATGAATAGCCTTGAAAAAGTATTCGAAATTTCTAAAAAAGACAAAACAGCAAACGCACAATATCCTGATCTGGAACAAGTTTATTATGAGGTAATTGCAGATTTAGAAAAACATCCGCTTACGGTTTCGGTAGATCCGGCACTTATTGCTACAGGAAAATTTACTTATAATGCCGAAGATTTTAAAATAGCGATACAACAAGCCTTATACAATAAGCAATTAGTAGAAATTATTCCATTATTGATTTATCAGTTTCACGAACGAAAAGGAGAATCTTTAGGGAATTTGGTGAGTGCATTTTCCAGTTTATTAGGAATGGATTATGGCGTTTATTATTGCATTACCTGTAATGAAACCATACCCAATAATGATTACGCAAAGTACGAGCAAAATGCTGCAAATTTTAAAGGTTTAAACGGCGGAATTTCTTTTTATAAATCTGATTTTAAAGTTTGTAATGCCTGGAACAGCAATCGCTCTGCCGGTACAAAAAAACATTTTGACCTTTCTAATCTTTCTACAGCGACTTATCCGGTTTTGGTTTTTTCAGGCGAATTTGATCCAATTACGCCTCTTGCAAACGGAAAAAAAGTAGCAGGAAGATTTAAAAAAGCGTATTTTATTGAAGCAAATACTTATGGACATGTACCGGCTTTTACCAGAATAGGGCGTGAAGTTGCGGAAAAATTCATCAGCAATCCAAACGAAAAGCCAAATACTAAAGCTTTTAATAAAGCAACTAAATTGTCTCTTGTTTCAGGAGTGATTATCAATGAAGGGGTTTCTAAAACAGGTAAAAGTATGAGCGAGTTAGATCCGGTTTTCTTGATTCCGCTATTGATTGCTTTGGTTTTAATGCTGGTATTTATTTTTATGTATGTAATAAAACTATTTCAAAATAAATATACCACAGCGCAGGATAAAATTGTCCGTATTTTTATCACGATTACTTCTGCTTTAGGATTAGTGCTTTTGGCCTGTTTAGTTCTGGCAATAATCGAGGTTTCAAAAGAAAACTTTTTCGTTTTGGCGTTTGGATTACCGGAGAGTTTCAATTACATCTTTTCGCTAGTATTTATATTTATTGCCTTCCTGATTTTATCGTTGGTTTATTACATTTTCACCATTCAGAGAACGAATGACAGAAGCGTCATTTTTACGGTAATTTTTTCGAATATCCTGTTGGCGACCTACTTATTTTATTGGGGAATAATTTAGATTTTATCCTCTATCCATTACTAAAAAACAACTAATTATTATAAATATGAGAACAGAAGAAATTACCAAAACGTACTCAATCATTTCAGAAAAATATTCAGAATTCAAAAATAATACAGATGTTCCGGCCAGAATAAATACCAATGATGATTCAGTTCCTGATTTATTCAAACAATATATCTATGCAGTAACAGGCTGGCCAGTACTCATTAATAGTCAGGTAGCCAATGAACTGGCGACTTTATCTGTTACGATTCCTAAGTTGTTGCAGCAAATCCCATCCTTATATTTTAATGATGATAAAAAAAGAATAACCGATTTTTATTATGAAGGAGATGAAATGTCTGCAGAGTTTGCTATTATGTGTCACAAGAAAAATATAGAAACAGGCTGTCGTCTGGATTTGACGTATACAGAAGACGGATTTAAAATTTTAGAAGCCAATATAGGTTCTTCAATAGGAGGATGGCAAATTCATAGTTTTGAAAATCTGATAAGAAGACTTCATCCGGAACTAACAGAAAATGCTAGTGAGTATCAGTCAAAAAATACGCTGCAGATTTATATCAATTTCCTAATAGATCAGGTACTTAAAAAGGTACCCACTATAAAAGATACAATCAATATATTTATAGATAACGGTTTTGATGAAAGCGAATTAGAGCAGAGGTTGGCAGATGATACAAGTCTCTTGTTTTTTAATGATTTTTTGCAGCGTGAACTTGCTAAAAGAGGACTTATAGGCAAAGCTTTTTCAGGTAATTTGAATGAGTTACAGCTGGTAAATAATGATTTATGTTATAAAAATAACGTGATACATGGTATAGCAGTTTTATCTATGGAAGTTCAGGTTAATATAGCCGTATTCCGTGCATTTGTAACGGATAAAGTATATTTTCCGGATCATCTTGGACTAAAAATGATGGGAGACAAAAGAAATCTGGCTATTTTATTGGAATTAGCAAATGATGAAAAGTTTTCACCGGAAGAAAATGAAATGATCCTTAAAAATGTTCCCTGGACGGCTTTCATCGAAAATAAAAAGATACTCTTTAAAAATAAGGAATATAATCTGTTGGAATTATTGAAAAACAACAAAGACCGGTTTGTTATAAAAGTGGCCAGAGGATTTCAGGGTAAAGATGTTTTTGTTGGAAAATTCAATACAGATGAAGAATGGCAGGAAGCAATTGATCTGGCTTTGTCAACCAATGCCTTTATTGCGCAGGAATTTAGCGAATCAGTTGACTTTATGGCTCCAAACGGACAAAATAACTGGACGCCTCATAAACTTATCTGGGGATCTTTTGGTTTTGGTGATGCATACGGCGGAGTATGGGTAAGAATGTCAGAAGTAAAAACAGATGTTGGCGTTATCAATTCTGCGACCGGAGCAGTTGAGGCTATAGTATTTGAAGTTGTTGATTAGTGAAAGGGTAAAATTATGACTCAAATTCTATACGCTTACATCTCTGAAGAAAATCATAATTATCTTGTAAAGGAGTATTTGAACACTTTCCCGGCAGACTTTCAAAAAAAAGTACAATCGTTCAGGAACTGGCAGGATGCTCAATTATCACTTTTGGGGAGATTACTGTTGCGTTATGGACTTCGAAGATATGATTTTCATAACCCAAAAGAGAATATGGGATATACGTTGTATAATAAACCATTTCTGATAGATTCTCATATTAAATTCAATATCTCACATGCCGGTGAAGTTGTCGTTTGTATATTATCAGATTCTAATGAAGTGGGTATAGATGTTGAGATAGTCAATGACATAAATATTGCTGATTTTGAATCACAAATGACAACGGAAGAACTAAATCATATTAGGCAGGCAAAAAATCCGAAGAGTGCTTTTTTTAATTTTTGGACAAAAAAAGAAGCTGTCATTAAAGCAAATGGAAAAGGACTTTCTATTCCATTAAAAGACTTTCAGGTTATGGATAATACTGCCATGATAAATAATGAAAATTTCTTCCTGAAAGAAATTTATCTAAATGAAAAATATAAATGTCATGTTGCCTTTAAAAATGAAATAGATACCAATATTATCGGGCCGTACATCATTAAAGATTATAATATTAAAATTTAATCATAAAAGTTCTAATGAAAATTAGGATTGAAGTTAGAGTATCTTTTACCTGAATTTTGTGGCAAATAAATGCGCAACCACAATAAGAATTTTACATAACTTCATCCTAAAAAAATATAGAATTTCTGCTGATTGCCTTTTCTTAACTATAATTTGGGATTATAAAGAAAATGGAAACAGAGGGATTTTGTAGATTTACGTTTCATAATTAAAATTGCAAAATATGAGTTTATTAGAAGATTTAAAGTGGCGTTATGCTACAAAAAAAATGAATGGAAATGTAGTTCCACAAGAGAAAGTAGATTATATATTAGAGGCAGTAAGGCTTTCCGCATCTTCTTCCGGACTTCAGCCTTATCAGGTATTTGTGATAACTAATCCTGAACTTTTAGAAAAAATAAAAGCAGTGGCATGGAACCAAAGCCAGATTACAGACTGTTCCCATTTATTGGTTTTTGCAGCCTGGGATGGTTATTCACTGGAGAGAATAGAAAAAGTTTTTAACAGAACACTTGCCGAAAGAGGTCTTCCTGCAGATACGATGGATGATTATAAAAAAACGCTGTGGGGAATGTACGAGCCGCTTTCACAGGAATGGCATGCTAACCATGCAGCACGTCAGGCATATATTGCATTAGGAACTGCATTGGCAGCAGCAGCGGAGCAAAAAGTAGATGCAACGCCAATGGAAGGTTTCGTTGCCGAGGAAGTAGACAAACTTTTAGAACTGAAAGAAAAAGGATTGAAAAGTGCTGTAATACTCCCTCTTGGGTATAGAGACGAAGCAAATGACTGGCTTGTAAATATGAAAAAAGTCAGAACACCTAAAGAAATTTTTATTACAGAAATTAAGTAATAGCGTTATAATCTCCTGAGATATTTGAATAAAGCCTGAGCTGGAAATAATCCGGCTCAGGCTTTAATTTTTGCAGTTTTAACTAAACAATCAAGCCAATTCTGATAGCAAATCTCATTAAGATTGAAATAAACTTAAGTCAAAGCAATGATTATTCGAATATAAAGTTTGAAATTTGCAAAAAAAAGTTGACACATGGCAACATCAACAGAATCTCTCGAAGAATTTTACAGACATAAATTCAATACCTTATCACAAAATCTTACTAAGCATACTGGTCAATTTAATGTATTTAGAATTGAGGATCGTATTGCTGCAAATACAACATCTTCAACTTATATTCGCAGGGATTTTTTTAAAATTATGCTCTTTCGAGGGAATAATGTATTTCATTACGGGGACAGGAGTATTGCCATTAAAGGTAATACTTTGCTGTTCTTTAATCCGAAGGTTCCTTATACTTATGAGGTATTGGAGCCAGATACGAAAGGATGTTTCTGTGTCTTTAAAGAAGAATTTTTTCAGGAGAGTTTCCGTATTAATTTAAATGAATTACCGCTTTTTTCGGTGGGATCATATCCGGTTTTTGAACTCAATGATAAAGAATATACTGAGATCAGTGCAATTTTTGAAAAGATTATTGCAACTATTGAAAAAGACTATATTTATAAGTATGAGTTAATTAAAAGCTATGTCAGCGAATTGATTTTTCTGGCCTTGCAGCTGCATCCCGCTGATGATCTTTTTCGGCATATTGATGCAGGATCCCGAATTACAGCGGTGTTTACTGAACTTTTGGAAAGACAATTTCCGATTGAATCAACAGGGCAGCGTTTTGAGTTAAGATCTCCAAAAGTAGTAGCTGAAAGGCTGTCCGTACATGTTAATTATCTGAATCGGGCGATTAAAAAAACAACTGGGCGCACGACTACAGATCATATTTTTACAAGGCTTGCGACTGAAGCAAAAGCATTGTTGAAATATACCAATTGGAGCATTGCCGAGATTAGCTATGCCCTAGGGTTTGAGGATCAGGCACATTTCAATAACTTTTTCAAAAAACAAACTAACAGCAGTCCGTCATTATTTAGGAAGGTTTGAATTTGACAAAAAATGGTGCTGTTTTAGCAAAATGATGCTAATTTCCTGCTTTAACTTTGTCTCAAAATAAAAAATTATGAGCACAATTAAAGTTTGGTACATAACGGGAGCATCTAAAGGAATGGGATTTTCACTGACAAAAAAACTTCTATCCTTAGGTCACAGCGTTGCAGCTACCTCAAGATCGGTGAATGTATTTGAACAATTTTCAGAATATGGCGACAGATTCCTTGAATTAAATGTGGATTTAAAAAGTGAGCAATCTATTGAGTTGTCATTTAAAAAGACAATTGAAAAGTTTGGAAAGGTAGATGTAATTGTAAATAATGCAGGTTATGGTTTAGGAGGTGCATTGGAAGAACTCACTTCTGACGAAATAAACGAAAATTTTGAAGTAAACTTTTTTGCTGCTGTACGGGTTGTTCAGAAAGCTTTACCTTATCTGAGAGCACAGCATTCTGGTCACATTATTAATATTTCGTCAATAGCGGGTTTTGCCCCGGGGATGGGATGGTCAATGTATTGTGCTGCAAAATTTGCCTTAAGTGGTTTATCAGAAGCGCTCGCAAATGATTTAAAGCCACTTGGAATACATGTCACGAATGTTTTGCCGGGATGGTTCAGAACAAGTTTTGCAAAACCTGATTCTATTGCTTACAACAAAAAACAGCTGCAGGAATATGATTATCTGCGTGAATATCATGAAAAAATGAACAATATGGACGGAATCCAACTTGGAAATCCGGATCTGGTTGCGGATGCTTTTTTAAAGGTAGTATTGAGTCAAAATCCCCCAGTCAATTTGTTTTTAGGAAGTGATGCTTTTAACAGGGCAAAAAGTAAAATTCAGCAATTAAATAAAGAAATGTCAGACTGGGAAGCGGTGTCTGTATCGACAGATTTTTCACAATAGAAAGTACAAAATATGTAAATTTTCTAAACTGACTTGAGGACTTAAAAACAACCTTGCTTAGAATTACTAAACAAGGTTGTTTTTTTGATTTAATGTTTCATTGTAAATGTTGGTTTTTAACAATAACAATAAAATAGATAAATTTTAGATTTAAAAACCGAATTCGTATATTGTTCTGCTAAATTTGGCTATGCCAGGAATACATTTTAAAACATCGGCTTTCAAACATTTTTCAGTTCATTTTAATAGAAATAGTTCAGATTATGAAAAATTCATTACTGCTCTTAATAGGATTCTTAGCTTTTACAGCGTGCTCAAAACATCAGGAAAAAAAAGAAATTGTTATCACTGGAATAGATGCCACATTAAAACCCGGTGATGATTTTTTTAAATATGTAAACGGCAAATGGTATGACTCTGTGTCAATACCTCCATCTCAAGCCGGAGTTGGCTCGTATATGTTTATGAATTTTCCACAACGAATTCGTCTGCAGGGAATATTGGACAGTCTTTCGCAAAGCAAGAATTCAGACGGGAGTATAGCACAAAAGGTAGGAGACTTTTATGCATCAGGTATGGATACTGTAACTATTGACAAACGCGGTTTTACACCGATCAAACCCCTGCTTTCCAAAATTGATGCCATTAGCGATTTGCCGTCCTTAATGAACTTTGTAGTGAATGAGGCAAAAGTAAACAATCCTTCTATTATAGCTTTTGGAGTGTCGCCCGATGAGAAAAACAGCAGTATAAACATTGCTCAAATTTATCAAACGGGTATTGGTTTGCCTGACAGGGACTACTATTTCAAATCAGATGCACCAACTGTTGCAATACAAGAGGCGTACAAAAAATACCTTACTACATTATTCCAACAAACAGGCAGTAATGCGATAGAGGCTAAAAAAAATGCTAATTTAGTTTACGATATTGACAAACAACTCGCCGTTTCGCATAAAACAAAAGTTGAACTTCGCGATGTACAGGCAAATTATAATAAAATAGCTGTTTCGGATCTCTCTAAAAGACACCCCAACATAGACTGGACTACTTTTTTAAATAAGTTAGGCGCTCAAACCGATTCTATTAATGTTGGTCAGCCTGCCTATTATGATGCCCTTAATAAGCTTTTAAAAACCGTTCCTATTGCTAATTGGAAAATTTATCTCAAAGCAAATTCTATAGAAAGATATGCAGATGATTTAAGTAAACCTTTTGGCGATGCCTTATTTGAGTACACTAAAGTACTTTCTGGTCAGGCTGTTCAAAAATCACGTGGCGAAAAAATGGCGAATGTTCTTGATATTTACTTGGGCGAAGCGTTGGGTGAATTGTATGTAAAGAAATATTTTTCTGAAGATGCCAAAAAACGTATGTTAACTCTCGTGAATAATCTGCAAAAAGCCTATGCCAAGAGAATTGACAAATTAGAATGGATGAGCCAAAGCACGAAAGAAAAAGCGAAAGAAAAATTGGCAGCGATGACGAAGAAAATAGGATATCCGGATAAATGGAGAGACTATAGCAATGTAAATATAGCCAGAGGTACTTATTTTGAGAATATGGTTTCGGCCGCTACAGCTGTATATCAATTTCAATTGAAAAAATTGGGCAAACCAGTTGATAAATCAGAATGGTATACAACAGTTCCAACCGTTACAGCATATAATAATCCTACGGCAAATGAAATTGTTTTTCCTGCAGGTATTTTACAACCCCCATATTTTGATAATGATGCAGATGATGCACTTAACTATGGCGGTATCGGAATGGTTATAGGTCATGAAATAACGCATACTTTTGATGATCAGGGTGCCCAATATGACAAGGACGGGAACTTAAAAAACTGGTGGACAAAAGAGGATTATGCAAAGTTTAAGTCCAAAATACAACAGGTCATCAATTTGTACAGCACCTATACTGTATTAGATAATTTACATATTAACGGTGCAATGACAGTTGGCGAAAATACGGCGGATATTGCCGGAATAGCAGTTGCCTATGATGCTTTTAAAATGACCCAACAAGGACAAGGAAATACAAAAATTGGCGGTTTTACTCCAGACCAGCGCTTTTTTATTTCCATAGCTAAAATATGGAGAGTAAAAATGAAAGACGAGTTCCTGCGTTTGTGGATTAATAATAATCCGCATTCTCCACCAAATTGGCGTGTAAATGGTCCTTTGATGAATACAACACCTTTTTACGAAGCATTTAATGTACAATCTGGAGATAAAATGTTCTTGCCTAAGAAAGACAGAATAACAATTTGGTAACTTAAAAAAGAGAACTATTCAATATGCTGAGCAAGCTATTTTATGGGAGAAAGAACGTTTAATATTTTACTGAAATAGTATTTAGCAAGCGGTTGCGTGCAATTATAAAAATTGTACCTATTTTTACTAAATTTGTTTGAATAACCAATGTAATAATTACGAATTTAAGTAATCTGAAATGAAACCAGAACTAACGTCCTTAAAGAAGTTTAGACATATATTGGCCTTTATGAATCTCCCTGTCTTTTCTTATATTGACAGTGATGATTTTGCCATTATAAAACTACATGATATGGGATTAAAAATGCCGTATCTTACTCCAATCTTTAGACCGGATTATTATACTTTAACGATCATTCAAGGAGGAAAAGGGACTTTTGTTGTAGGCGATCATATTTATGAACTGGGTCCCCAACATGTTTTTATGAAACAGCCGGATGTTTATTTCTCAAGTGGATGGACAGAAGGTCCCGTTGGATATAGCATTTCATTTACAAATTGTTTTTTTGAGAAATATTTTCCGCATGGTATTGATGATATTCCTTTTAAGAATAATACAAATGCATTTAATTACTTTCTGGATCAAAAACATTTCAGCAAATTTGAGGAAATCTGCGAGCAAATTTATGACGAAGCGATTTCTGTTTCAAATTGCAAATATGAGATGATTTCTAATCTTCTTATTAATATTTTATTACTGATACAACAACATCAGAATACAATTAAATTGGAAGTTCAGGACGAAAAAAACGCCGCGATTGTCACATCATTTTTAAAAAATATAGATCAGAATTTCAATATGCTGATTTCCGGTGAAAGTACGGCTATACTCAGGACTAAAGAACATGCTAAGTTGCTAAGTCTTACGGAAACTTATCTTTCTAAAGTGGTTAGTAAAACTTCAGGCAAAACAATCAATCAATGGATTAATGACAGGCTCATTGATGAAATCAGCTATCTACTAAAAAATTCCGATAAACCAATTCCTGAAATTTCAGAAATGTTTGCTTTTAGTGACCCTAAATATTTTTATACCTTTTTTAAAAAGAATACTAACACTACGCCGAGTTCAGTAAGAAAAGATTTTAATGCATCTGATTCTGATCGTGCTCATGTATATCGTGGCAACGTTGTAAACATTCGTCCAACCTGGTAATTTCAGAAGTCTTAGAAAGCTGTTTTTAATCAATATTTTTTTTGCGATAGTTAGCTGGTGACAAACCGGTATGTTTTTTAAAAAAAATACTGAAGTAAGACAAATAGGAGAATCCCAGCATGTAAGCAATCTCTTTTAAAGATAATCGGGGATCTTCGATAAGAATTTTTGCTGCGCTCAGGGTTTTTTCCGCTATCAGTTGTCCGCCTGTTTTTCCGGTTTTTTCCTTTAAAACACTAGAGAGATAATTTTCATGAAGTTGCTGCATTTCTGCATAATCTTTTATGTACAATGTTCTTTGTACTTTTCCTTTTAGCAATTGATCATAATGATATTCAAGATTTTGGAAAAAATCGGTTACGATATCCGGATTTTTCGTTTCCGGATTATGAATCATGTAACCTTCCCAATATTCTTGTTTTATTTTCAGCAAAAACCGCGTCAATAAATTGGCGCAAATATGGTTTTTCAAAGGCGAATCATTAATAAGTTCATCAACAATCAGCAAAACAATTTTTTTTAGTTCCTGTTGAAATGCTTCGGAGGTTTTTAATGGAATTTGTCTTTCAAAAAGCAAAAACGGAAATGTTTTATAAATAGATATACCGGCATATTTCGAGATAAAATTCTCAGTAAAAAGTATTCCGTAAGACTCATTCATAACATCCCAGGTTAACTGCTGAAGTTCGCCGGGTTTATTGACAAATAACATTCCCGGTTTGATATTAAACGGCAGCTTATCTACTATAATTTTTCCGTAAGCATCCAGAACAAAGCCCACTGAGAAAAATGTCGTGTAAAACGGAGGTGTTACAAAAGGAAGCTGATCATCCGGATGAAGTACTTTGGAATTGACAAAGGAGAATTCAGCATCTCCTAAGTGGCCATGAGACATATCGACGCGGTCTAGATCTACGTATGACAAATCCTGCCCCATTATTTTTACGGTATCAAAGAAATCTGTGAATTTAATTTTCTTACTATTTTCCATTTTCAAAATATTTCAGATAGAAGTTTCCCTATTATTTAAATGATTGATGTTTTATAAATTGCTGATTATAAATAACAGCCTGATTTTTTTCACCGTTGTTAAAGTCTTTCCTCAATGCACTGGGTGCATTTAAAGTCTGCGTTTTAAAATAACTGCAAAAATAATTTAGATCGTTAAAAGCGAATAATGCGGCAATCTCTTTCATTGATTTATCAGAATGTTTCAGCAGGTATTTAATCTCATCAATAAGTTTCTCATTAATCCATTCATTTATCGTTTTTCCTGTACAATTGCTTATTACTTTCGAAAGATAATTTTCGTTGATATTCAATAATTTAGAATGTTCTTTGGTTCGCATTAATAAAGTGTCCTGACCACTTATAAGCTGGCTGAAATTATTTTCCATGTTTTGACGAAATGCGCTCACAATTGTGGTGTTTTTTTCGCTTTCCATTTTCATTTTTAAATCTTTTTTCTGATGTAATTGCGTTAAAAACAAAAGATTAAGAATAAGGTTTGCAATAAGTTCATCTTTATATTCCATTGTTGAAATCGATAAATCATAGATCTCATCGCAAGTCTGCTCAAAATATTTCATCCTTTCCTCAGTCAGATCGCAGGAAAATACATTTTCTCCACCCAACTCCAGAATAGTATCAATTCCCGCAGGAAAATATTGCAGGAGAAAGCTTTTTCGAAAACTAATCATGTATACTTTTTGAATTTTTGTCCAATAGCTGGAGGTAAATGATTCGGGACGGGAAATTATGATTTTGTTAGAAGTAATTTCAATTTCTTTATTCCCAATATAATAAGTGCCGCATCCGTCGATTATTAGGAACAAATTATAAAAATCAGGTCGAAATGTTGGCGACTGCAAAGGTAATTTTATCCCAATTTCATGTAGTTCTATAAAACTAAAATTCTCACTATTGTAAGTGGAAATCGGTAGATTCATAAAAGCCAGACATTCAGTAATTTTACTCAAATTGGTTAATACTGGTTTCATCTTAAGTTGCTTATATTTAGTTATTTGGCTTCTGTATATGTTGATTTGATTTTTCAAAATTGCATAAAAATGTAATCATATAAGTCGCAAATCCTGACTAAAAATTATAATATTTAAAGATTTTAACTTTTAAGCAATACTTCTTCCCTTATAAAAAGCTGCGCGCATTCTTTTGTATCCAATTGATGGTGTAAAATCCTGTTATTTATTACTAGGAAATTATTTTGGCATTATAAGAATTAAGAAATCCTGATACTTGTGTAATCGTTTATTATTCTGATAGATACGATAGACTACACTTAGTAAAATCTACAATAATATTCCAAATCTTTAATATTTATAATTTTTGATAACTTTTCTACAGAAACTCCGGTTGTGTTTAGAAGTAGTTTTGCTCTAACGAAAACGAAATCTATTTGATAATGATTTTTATATCAATTTTTCAAATTATAAATTATTTGAAACAATAAGAAAATCTAAGACGGTACACGACTATCTATCAAACTATTTACCAGAATAATAAAATATTTACTTAACAATCAGAGTCTGTTATAAAATATAGATTCTTAAAAAAACAAAAACAAAATGACAAATTACGATACACTAACAGAGGCAATAACTGTAAAACAAGCAGAGGGATACACTTTTGATTTTAATCTTAGTAACTCAACATTAGACTGTAAAAAGTTAAACAGAACATTTGATTCTACTGAATTTAATGTGGATGCATTTTATCGATTTGAAGGAGATTCTAATCCGGATGATTCTTCAATACTTTACGCAATAAGCACAGAATATGGTATAAAAGGGTTATTGGTAGATGCGTATGGAGCGTATAGTGATAATCTGAATGCAGCCATGATTCAAAAATTGAAAATGAGATAAATAAAAAATATAGTGATTAGAAAAAAATATAAAGATATGGGGACAATTAAAAGATTGCAGTCACAAAATAGAATCAAGGGATATTTTGAAAGTATCACTTTAAGCGATAAAACAGAAACAGGATTTTTATCAAATCCTATGGTGACCAACAATGCTGTTTTTAGAAAAGTTATTGAAAATTACGACTATAACTTACACATTCCGGCAGAAGGTCAATATGTTATAAGACTAGATCGCGAAATTGAGGATTCGTCAGGAATAGAAAATGACTTTTTTTCCGGAGGTACATTTTTAATCGGAGAAACAGTTACAGAAGTGCAGAAAACTAAAAAGATAAAAACGCAAGTCAATCCTTCGTTTTTGATTTACAAAACTTTGAGATCATACGCAATGCCATTTTTAAACTGGAAGCGTTTTGTAAGTGACTCAAGAATATTAGATATATAATTTTTATTTATAACATTTTAAAAATATAAAAATGAACGATTTAAATGCCATAGGATTAGATACTGTAAAAAGTAAAGAGTTAGCATATCAATTGAATGATTTACTCGCTAATTATTCAATATTTTATCAAAATGCCAGAGGATATCATTGGAATATTAAAGGTGATGATTTCTTTGTACTGCATCAAAAGTTTGAAGACTTATACAATAATCTCTTTTTAAAAATTGATGAGGTTGCAGAGAGAATACTAACCTTAGGATTTAAACCAAACCACAATTTTACCGAGTATTTTAAAACAGCTTCAATTTTAGAAACAAATGAGGTAATTAATGGACAGCATTCTGTTGGTAAAGTTGTAGAATCACTGGGAATACTTTTGGCAAAACAAAGATTGATCCTTGATCTGTCTGCAGAAATAGATGATACAGGAACGAACAGTTTAATGAGCGATTACATTCGGGAACAGGAAAAAATGGTCTGGATGTATTCGGCATATATAAAAAATTAAACCACTATAAAGGTCATGTATTGAAGACAGGAAACTGTCTGAAACATAATATGCAAAAGCAAATATTAATTACTATTTAAATAAAACATTATGAAAAATAAATTACTTGAAACAAGCGAATCATATGCGCCTCTAATTTTGAGAGTTGTCCTGGGTTTTGTTGTATTGATGCACGGTATGCAAAAATTATTAGGCTGGTTTGGAGGCTTTGGCTTTTCTAAAACCATGTTATTTTTTACTGAATCGGTGGGATTGCCATGGATTATGGGCTTTTCAGTAATCGTTCTGGAAACTCTTGGCGCAATTGCCCTTATTATCGGATTGGGAACCAGGGTTGTTGCCTTTTGTTATATACTACTTCCGCTGGGGATGATATTTACGACGCATCTTAAAAATGGATTTTTTATGAATTGGTTTGGAACACTAAAAGGAGAAGGCTACGAATACTTTATTTTCTGGATAGGAATGGCTCTTGCCTTATTAATATTAGGCGGAGGCAAATACGCAATAGACAAAAATTTACAGAACAATAGATATGGAAAATAATAACAGAAGATTATTCTTGAAAAAAGTAGGGATGGCTTCCTTTGGTTTAGCAGGTTTACCATTGATTTCGTCGTCATTAATTGGGTGTAAAGAGGACAAAACAAATCCGGATAACGGCAGTTCTGAAAACAAAACGTATTCAAATATCGTGGTAAGAAAGAATATTGCTGACATTCCTGTTGATGATCCTGAAATAAAGTTGTTTAAAGAGGCGGTAGGAATCTTAAAAAAACGTTCTAAAATATCGCCTTTGGATCCAATGGGCTGGCAGGCAAATGCTTTGTTGCATACAACTTTTTGTGCTACAAGTATGTATTCTAATCAGGTACATTACAATTGGTATGTATGGCCGTGGCATAGATTGTACTTGTGGTCGCTGGAGCAAAAACTCCAAAAAGCAGTTTCTGAACCCAAATTGGCATTGCATTACTGGGACTGGACAAAAAATAATTTTATACCCGAACATTATTGGGGAGACGAAAGCAATCCATTATATAATGCTTCAAGATTTGTGGGGCCAAATGATAAAATACCCAATGACTTTATTAATGTAGGCGCAGGTTTTAGAGCGAATGACTATAAAACTTTTGGAGGATATCCGGCGATCAAAAAGAATGGTGATGCGCAGTTAGATGGTTTGGCAGAACAGTCTTTTCATAATAATATCCACAATTGGATTGGCGGGCAAATGGCCACTTTTGTAGAGTCTGGTTTTGAACCCATTTTTTATGGTCACCACGGAAACTGTGATCGCATTTGGGATGCCTGGCGCGCATATAGTCCAGACAATAAATTACCTGAAAGTGAAGAATGGCTTGAAAAAAAATTATATGCAACAGATGGCAATGGGCGTCCGGTAGATTTTAAAATAAAAGAATTATTGAAAACAGAAGATTTAGGCTATCGTTTTGCCGATTTAGATCTGAATCCAAATTTTTGTAATCCCTATATTGAAGGAGATAAGCCAAAGAGAAATGAGTCCAAAAGGGATTGTATTGCACCCTTAAATCTAAAGACTTCAGATACAAAATCCATAAGCAAGGATTTTGCTGACAAGGAAAGATCTCACGTTATACTGCATTTTGAAAGAGCGCAGCTTCCGTATCAGCCATATTGTGCCAGAGTATTTTTTGAGTATATGATTGATGGAAAGAAACAAAGCAAATACACCGGAACTTTTACGATTTTGCCAATTCTGGATATAGATTCAGTGCTGTTGCAAAACGGAGTATTTCTTCAAATTGAAATTGAAAAGGAAATTGCTCAGGCCCTAGATCAGAAAATAAATATTGATGTAATTTTTCAGCCTGTGCCATTACCCAATAGAAATATTCCGGACGAAATTTTAAAATTAGCAAACATTTCAATTTATAAGGATTATGAAAATAGAAATGAACATTAGGGTTTTACTTTTTATAATGCTTTTCGCAGGATGCACGAAGACTGATAACCTTCCCATTTTAGGTGAATTAACAACTGATCCGTTAACCGGAAAAAACAAGTATTATCAAACACCGGAATTTCTGTTAAAAAATCAATTTAACAAGGAAGTAACTCATTTAGATTTTAAAAATAAAATACAGGTTGTTGATTTCTTTTTTACCAGTTGCCCAACGATTTGTCCTAAAATGACAAAGCATTTAAAATTAGTAGAGAAGGCTTTTGAAAAAATAGATGAGGTCGCTATCGTTTCCTATAGCATAGATTATAAAAATGATAGCCCTGAAGCGTTAAAGAGGTATTCGGAAAACTATAAAATAAATAATAATAAATGGACCTTCCTGACTGGTGAAAGTGATGTCGTTTTTGAACTTTCCAAAGATTATAAAGTAAGGGCATTTGATGACGGTAATGCGGATCAAAGAAACATAATTCATGATGGCACATTTGTATTAGTCGATGGCAAAAGGAGAATTAGAGGGTATTACGATGGTTTAAGTATAAAAGATACAAACAGGTTGATTCAGGATATCAATACGCTTATCGCAGAGGCGGAATGAAAATAATTTTTAAACAGATGAAAAAATATTACCTAATTTTTATAGTTGTATTTAGTTCCGCTGTTTATCCACAACAAATAAATGAATTCAGGTTTTTAAGGTATAATGATACTATTTCAATTGATAGTACAAATCAAAATTTTTATTATAAAATCAAACAAATAACGGTATCTCAAAAGTCGAAGGTATTTCTTTTTTTCGGAGGTGAAAACAGGACTCAATACCAATATTTTGACAATGAAAACTGGGATGAAGCGTATAAGGATGAAAATGGTTTTATACTGAACAGGGCACTTTTGTATGGCGATTTAAAAATTGGGAATACGTTTCGGTTGTTTAGCCAATTACAAAGCAGTTCTTCGATTAGCAGGGTAGATCCTAATCCATTAGAAGAAAATCCTCTAGACATCCATCAATTGTTTTTTGATGTCAGGGTAGGGAATTTAAACTTTAGAATGGGAAGACAGGAATTGTATTATGGATCACAGAGATTGATTTCAGTTCGGGAAGGACCAAACAGCAGGCAGGCATTCGATGCGATGAAAATCATGTACCAAAGAAATCATTTGTCTGTAGATGCTTTTTATGGTTATTATGTCAAAAATAGCTTTGGAAATTTTAATGATAAGATTGACAAAAACACAAAGCTTTTTGGCTTGTATGCTAGTATAAAGGGAGTTAGGTTTTTAAACAATGTAGAAGTTTATTTTCTTAACCTCCAAAAATCAAAAAGCACATTCAATACCATTTCGGGACAGGAAAGTAGAAATACGGTCGGTTCAAGAATTTGGGGAACTCATTCTAATTGGAATTATGATATTGAAGCGGCCTGGCAATTTGGGAAATTTGATCAACAAAACATTAGTGCCTGGACATTTTCAATCAATAATTCTTTTAATTATCAGATCAATAAAAGAATTCAAAAAATAGGATTTAAAACGGAATACATCTCGGGAGATAAAATTCAAAATGATGGTTCTCTGGAAACATTTAATCCTCTTTTTCCAAAAGGGGCATACTTTGGTTTAGCTGCATTAATAGGACCATCAAATTTAATTGATATGCATCCTTTTCTGGAATTTCAGCTAACCCAAAAATTAAATTTTAATATCGATTATGATATGTTTTGGAGAGCTTCAGTGAACGATGCCATCTATCAGCCAAATGTTTCGGTGTTATTTGATAGCTCAAATTCAACTTCGAAAAAAATAGGAAATCAATTAGGAGCTTCATTTGATTATTCGATTAATAAGTACTTGAATTTTACCATAGAAGGAACATGGTTTAACAGCGGGAAATTTATTCAGGACGTGAGTAACGGTAAAGATATACTGTTTACGGCCAGTACTTTGACTTTAGTTTTTTAAAAATAATTTCATTACATCATTTCATATAATAATAACAATTAATATAACTATAAATTTTTTAAAGATGAGAAAATCAATTACAACTGCAGCGGTGATTTTAATGACCGCTATCGGAGCACCAATTCAGGCTAACACGGTTAGCCCAAACACTATTGTGATCGTGCATGGAGCATGGTCTTCTGCCGCAGATTTTAAGTCTGTTGAAGCAGAGCTTAAAAAGAGTGGAAATGAAGTGATTACAGTAAATTTACCAGGGCATGGAAGCGACAATACGCCTGTTTCGTCATTGACCCTGCAGGGTTATGTAGACGTTGTAAAAAAAGCAATTGGAACAAGAAAAAACATTACTCTTGTAGGCCATAGCTTTGGAGGAATGGTGATTAGCCAGACTGCTGAGCAAATTCCCGGACAAATCAAAAAACTGGTTTACCTGTGTGCATTTTTACCGGCAAACGGAGAAAGCCTTTTCTCAATTTCGGCAGCAGATAAAGAGACTCATATCGGACAATACATACAGCCGGATGAAAAAGTAGGCGTAGTAGGAATTGCCAAAGAAGGTATTTTGGATTTTTTCGCTGCAGATGCACCAAAAAAAATAGCAGATGTACTAGTTCCCAATTTTAAACCGGAGCCACTTGGACCTCTTGCAACTCCAGTTGCACTTACGGCTGCCAATTTTGGTAAAATAGAGAAGGTATATATTTTTACGGAATTCGACCATGCAATAGGGCTGACCTTGCAAAAAAGTATGGCAAAAGCAGCTAATATTACAAAGACCTATTCTTTACCTACCAGTCACACACCCTTCTTCTCGCAACCTGGAGTAGTAGCTGCGATTTTAGATCAGGAAGCAAAATAATATTGCTTCAACAGGATAAGATTTTGAATTTTCAAAACTTCTGTTAATTATAATCACTATAATTAACAGAAGTTTTTTATATAGTACTAAAATTTGACACTGTTTATCAAAAAATAATTCAAGACAAAATTTATTCATAATGACTCAACAAGAATAAGTTTAACCAATCTAAATCAATAAACTTTTAAAGAAATTAGTATATTCACCAAACTATTATGCTAGTATTATAGTCATATAAGAGCGTATTGACTTGATCCTTATCCCGGGGGAAATGTATGTCAACTAATTTAGAAATTTATGAAATCAAAAATTCTGTATGCTATAATCATTTTATTTTCGATAAATTCATATTCACAATACATCACTAAAAAAGAGTTTGAAAAAGCTAAAAAAGAGCTTCCGCTAGAAACAGATCAGATAAAAAAAGCGAGACTCCTTAACACTCTTGCCCTTTATTACGTTAGGAGAAATGAGTCTTTACAGGACATCAAAACTTCAGAAGACCTCAAGAGTCAATCATTTGAAATTGGAAAGGAATTTGGAGCGAAAGATATTATAGCAACCAGCATGCATATTGATATATTGATCGCTGTGCAAAGAAAAAATATTGAGCTGGCCACCATGTTAAAAAATAAGGCGCTGGAGTATACACAGCGAAACCTTCTGAAAAACCAGGAAGCTGAAATATATAGGTATATGGGCTTGGATTTTGAAATTCAAAGCACTGATAGCATTACTAGAGAAAAGTATATTCGTAAAGCAAATACTTTATTTAAAGAGGCTCATAATTTATATGGTGAAGGCGAAACCTATGCTGATTTAGCTGATTTTTATGAAAAAACACCAGATACTGCCTTTAAATATGCTAAAAAAGCAATTGCAATAAAGAAACATCTTAAGAATCCTGAATTTTATAGAGATTACACTATGGTGATACGGGTTTATTTTGGAAGAGGAATGTTTAAAGAAGGACTCGCTCATGCTCTTCAGGCTGACTTAAACGCTGAGAAGTCGCAGGCCAGCCCGCGATGGCGCTGTATTATCTACAATCAGCTTGGTATAATATACGAATCACTCAATAAGCATCATGAAGCCCTTATAGCATATAAACGGGGATTAAATATGGCTATAGAAAGTAAAAGACCCAATTTCGTAGAAACGCTGCGATTCAACCTTGCGAGGTACTTATATGATAATAATAAAATATACGAATCATTAGCCGTAATGAAAGATATCAAATCTTATGAGGCTAAAGACTGTAATACAAGATACCAGTCAATGTACATGCTGCTCTACACCAAATTGAAACAATACAATAAAGCAAAAACATATTATACGCAACTCTTACAATGTGATAGAAAGAAACCTAGAGAAATAGCAGTTGCTAATAGATCTATAATGCGATATTTGCTGATGACAGGGCAGGCGGATAAATCTTATTTTTATATTAATGAATTAAAAAAGCAGGCTATTTTAGAGAAAGACTACAGACAGCTCTTAGTGGCCGAAAAAGCATTTTATTCCGCTGATTCTGCTGTGGGTAATTGTGCCGCCGCATTGGAACATTTTAAAAATTATAAAATTCTAAATGACTCCATTTTTAATAGTAAAAACTCTCAACAGTATAATGACCTTCAGCTAAAATACGATACAGAGAAAAAAGATAAAAATATTGTACTTTTAAAACAACAAAGTGTTATCCATCAGCAGACCATACGCAAAGCAGAAATTTTACGATATCTATTTATCGCAAGTTTTCTTGTGTTAGTACTTTTGATTGCATTATTGTACAACCGTTCAAGAATTAAACAGCGTGCGCAAAATAAAATTAATGAGCAGAACGATCAGCTGAAAATATTGTTGTCGGAAAAAGAATGGCTAATGAAGGAAATTCACCACAGAGTAAAAAATAACCTGCAGATTGTCATTAGCCTTTTGAGTACACAGTCGGAATATTTGGAAAATGAGTATGCACTTGCAGCTATACAGAACAGTCAGAATCGTATGTACGCTATGTCACTGATTCATCAAAAACTCTACCAATCAGATGATCTTGCAACCATTGACATGGCGTGGTATATTCAAGAACTGGTAAGCTATCTCAAAGATTGCTTTCACGCAGATAAAAAAATAAATTATGAATTAGATACAGAATGTATCGAATTGGATGTTACTCAGGCCGTACCGCTGGGACTCATTCTCAACGAGGCTGTAAGCAATGCTATAAAATATGCTTTTACTAGTAAGGATAGCGGAAAGATCTCTATTGAGCTTAGAAAACAGGACTCTGAGAAATATCGTTTGGTAATTAAAGACAATGGAGTTGGCCTTCCTAAAGGTTTTGAATTACAAGGACAAGACTCACTCGGAATGAACCTGATGGTGGGGCTTGCTAATCAGATAAACGGTATATTTGAAATTGAAAACATGGCGGGATTAACTATCATCATTAACTTTAAGAAGAGAAATACCTTAATTTAGATGTCATGTGAAAAAACACTGAAATACCAGATTATAATTGTAAATGGGTATTTTACTTTATAGTTTTTTATTAACCCAGTTGCAATTTCTAAACAAGAAATCATCTTCAGTCTAAAAGATAATGCCTTTTTTTTATGCCCAGTTTTTGCATCTTGGATTTAAGTGTTGTAGATGGGATTTCTAGAAATGATGATGCGCTATTTGGACCTGAAACTTTTCCTCTGCAAAATTTAAGCACTTTAATGATATAATCTTTCTCAAACTCATGCCATGGTTTGATGCCATTTTTATCTTTGAGGTCTGCTATGATGCGTTGTTCACTTGGTTTAATTTCAGAAATAATATTTCCAGATGCCATAAGAAATGCTTTCTCAACGGTATTTTCAAGCTCCCTTACATTGCCAGGCCACTGATAAGTCATCAATGTATTAAGTGCTTTTTGGGCTACGGTTTTAACCGGTTTATTATACTTTTTACAGTGCCCACTTATAAAATATTTCAACAGAGTCTCAATGTCTTCAGGATGATTTCTAAGTGGTGGTACATCTATAGGAAAAACATTTAATCTGTAAAACAAATCCGCCCTGAAATTTCCTTTCAGCACCTCGTTTTGCAGATCTATATTTGTTGCGGCGATTATTCGGATATCTACAATCTTTGTAGAATTACTGCCTATAGGCTGAATTTCTTTTTGCTCTAAGGTTCTTAAAATTTTTGCCTGAAGTTCCAAAGGCATTTCCCCAACTTCGTCCAGAAATATTGTGCCTTGATGAGCTTGCTCAAATTTGCCCTTTTTTTTGGATGTAGCACCAGTAAAACTGCCTTTCTCATGGCCAAATAGTTCACTTTCAATCAGGTTTTTAGGAATTGCAGCGCAATTCACTACAATTAATGGTTTCGAATTTCTTTTTGAATTATAATGTACAGCCTTTGCAACTAGTTCTTTTCCTGTACCACTCTCTCCCTGAATGAGAACACTACTGTCCGTGACACAAACTATCTTGATGAGACTGCGTATTTTTTTTACTGGTTCGCTTTCTCCTATAATTCCCATGTTGTCGCCTATTTCATTTCGTGTATCAGACTGCGGGTAAAACGCTGAGACTGTAGCCGCATTATTTTTCTCGCGTACTAAAATGTTTGTCAAAGTAATTCCCAGCTGCACTGAAAGCTTTTTAATGAGATGAAAAGAATTTCTTGCCATGCTGGTTTGTTTGTCTAAACAAAAAAATAGTACCGCATTGTATATATTAAAAGTTATAGAATAAGTGATTACAATATGCTTAGAATCCTGATCTGCAGTTTCGATAAATGAAGGCATTTCTGATCCTTTTTCTATTTTTTTATGAGATAAGACCAATGGATCTGGAGAATGCAGAATCGAAAAAAAAAAGTCGGCTTTTTTATTATAAGATTCCTGCGCATACTTCTTGTATTCTAAAGTATTACTATGATAAAAGAGGTTGTAATGTTTTTGCATTTCATCCGTAATGCAAATAATCATTTCACTAATACCCAATATCCTTTTTATATAATCATTCACGGCATCATTGAGTTCGTTTCTTGTGGTGACAGGAGCCAGTGATTCGCACATGCAATTAATTTGAGATTGCTCAAGTTCTCTCTGCTGTATACGCATTATCATTTTTTCATTATCTATGCCGTATGCCATACTTCTGGATTTAACTTATAATAACGTTGAATTAAATATTAATAATAGTACTTTGAATATTATGTGATGATTGATTTCTAATTAAAAATATTCCTGTCCAATTCCTAATTTTTTCATTTTAGAATATAGCGCCACTGGTGAAATTTTTAAAATTGCAGCAGCCCCGCTTTCCCCGTATATTTTGCCATTGCAGATGTTCAAAATCTTCATGATATGATTTCTTTCTACAAATTGCAAGGAGTCTAGACTATCAGAATCTTTTGCTGCAATATTTCTATCAATATTAGCCGGCAGATTAATTTTTGTAATTTCCTGTGCTTCTTCCAGAAGTACACTTCGCTCTATCAGGTGCTCCAGCTCCCGAATATTTCCAGGCCAGCTATAGGCTTGTAATTCAGCTAATGCTTTTGATGTTATGCCCTTAATATTCTTTTTGAATGTAAGATTATAATTTTTTATAAAATATTGTGCAAGTTCCGGTATATCCTGCTTTCTTTCCCTCAGTGGAATCAGTTCAATAGGAAATACATTAAGCCTGTAATACAGGTCTAGTCTGAAACGGCCTTCAGCTACCTCACGCTCAAGGCTGCGATTTGTTGCGGCAATAATACGGATATCAACTTTTATTATCCCTATACCACCTATGCGCTCTATTTCTTTTTCTTGTAGCACACGTAATAACTTTGCCTGAGCATCAAGACTAAGTTCTCCAATTTCATCCAAAAAAAGTGTACCACCTTCGGCTTGTTCAAATTTACCTATTCTTTTTGAAACGGCTCCTGTAAAAGCCCCTTTTTCAAATCCAAAAAGCTCAGATTCAAGCAATGATAAAGGAAGAGCAGCACAATTAACAACAATCATGGGTTTATTTCTGCGAGGCGAATTTTCATGAATTGTATGTGCTATTTTTTCCTTTCCTGTTCCTGTTTCACCAGTAATAAGAACGGCAGCTTCTGTTGGCGCAACAATGCCTACTCTTAAGAATATTTCTTTAAGTGCTGGAGTGCTGCCTATAATCCCAGGGAAGATCGATACAGTATTTTCTTCTTTTTGAGAATGAAGCTGGCTTTGATTTTCTACAGCATATCGATAACGTGCAATGTCCAGCATGACCAAAAGATCTTTACGTCTGAAAGGTTTTACCAAAAAACCATAAGGATGCGTTTTTTTTACAGCTTCAAGTGTAGACTGATTTGTATTGGCTGAAACATATAAATATGGGATTTTTTCTTTAATAAGATCATGAGCTAAATCAATACCCGTTTCATTCCCTTCAATCATAATATCAAGCAACACCCAGTCAGGTCGTATGGTCTTGAGCGTTGTTCGAGCCTGAGCGGCAGATGATACTATGCCGATAACATCAAAATTGTTTTTTTTTAATATCATCTTGAGATCATTCGCAACAATGAATTCATCCTCAACAATCATTATTTTTTCTTTATTTCCCATCGTTTTTAAAATTCGATTGTGATACTTTCCCCGATCATTAGTTTAAGATATTGTATTTTTATTGTTACTTAAGGGCGACTATCTTCCTGAGTGCAATAAAAAAATACCATAGCTTTAATATGCGATATTAATTTAATGCTAAAGTAGTGGTTGCAAAATAATTTTCTGCAGTATGACAAAATTATAATAAAATATAAAATCATTTTATTAACTTCTTCGTGATATTGCCTCTGGGTAAAATATTACCACCCTTAGAAAACAAATTTGAATCTTTCCATGCTATTATTGTTTACTTTCTCTTCATTCAAATTTTAAGCCAGCACATTTATTGGAGGATTTTTGAAATTTTTTCGAAAAATGCCGGGAGCAGTTTTTGTATTTTTTTTAAAATAAGTGTAAAAATAATTTATGTCATTAAATCCGTATAGGTATGCTATTTCACTGATGGATTTATCTGTATATTGGAGCACATACTTAATTTCTTCAATTAACTTTTTATTGATCCACTGGCTTATGGTTCTTCCTGTACTGTTACAAATAATTTTTGATAACTGATTTAAATTTAGATTATGGCTTTCTGCGTAATGGCTAACATCAAAAAATCCGGTCATTTCACCAGAAAAAATCTTACTCAGATTATCGTCAACAGCATCCAGAAAGGCAGAAGCTTGAGGACTGTATTTTTTCCATGTCAAATCAGACTCGCTTCCTAAATTGTACTGCTGTATTACTAGCAGTAAATTGAATATTAGATTGGTGATCATTTCGTATTTATATGGTGCTGCGGATAAAGACTCATCGTAAATTTGAGTACAGATACGGTTAAATATTTCAGTTAAATCATCTGTAAGGGAAGCTGAAAACGTTTCATGATCTTCAAGTTTCTGAATATAATCTAATGATGCTGGCCAGTACTGATGTAGAAACTGCTTGTGAAAAGTAATTTTGTAAGCTTTAGTTACACTGTTCCATTTACTGAAAAGAAAAGCATTAGGACGTATAAAAAGGATATGATTTGAACAGATAGTATATGTGTTATCGCCTGTATGATACTGTGCCGATCCTTCAGTTATTACTACTATGGTAAAATGATCTGGCCTAAAAACCGGCATTTGACATGGCAGATTCAAACCCAGTTCTTCCATTTTAAAAATAGAAAAGTCATTGCAGTCCATCTCTTCACAAAGTGGAATTTTCAAGAAAGAAAGACTCTCTTTAAAGTTCCTCGTCTTAATTAGAATTGGTTTCATATAAGTTAGTTTTTTAAGGTTAATTAAACTCAGATTACTTTATTCAATAAAAATGAGCCGGCCTTCAACAAAAATTCCATGAGACTGCTATTCAAACTCTGCAGTTTCATTTTTAGGTTGCTAAAATTGCTGGTACCGCGTGCAAATTTTTGGCGCCTTTTGTATGTGATAGTACTTAATATTGTTTACAATCAAATAGGATCATAGGTGCCAATATGAATTTGTTTGATTGTTATTCGTAATGTGTATGCAAAAAACTCACCATTTTTTTAAATAACTGATTTGTAATTAGTTGGTTTTTATTTTAGATTTAAATTTTACTTTATTTCGTAATATGTAAAGTTGTTTCTGAACATTATTACTTATTGAACAGATTAGCAAATGCAAAAAAAAACTTACTTCTCAAAGAATTTAAGGAAATTGAGATGTTCACTGTCCAAATCCATAATTAGAAGCCATTCTCTGCTAATTTTTTAAAGAGAATTTATTTAGAAATCAGTTTTACTACCTGTAAAAATTTGCGGAAGATTTAGCTTTTTCAAAAATTTTCATTTTTTGACTTCTGCAATGAACGCTACGAAATGTATCTGAACGTAAGATGATTATTTTAAGAGATCTGGAATTCATTTTATTATTAAACATTTAAGTACAGAAAGATGTGTACCTGTTTCAAATGCGTAAAAGAGAGTGTGTTTAAATGCAGGAATAGTTCACAAAACTTTGTTTGTATGCAGTATTGTACTCAATATTAATGGTAATACCTTAATAAAGGTAGGTTTTACCAATATAAAGTGACTGAACTTTTTCAAATCTTAGTTTATTATAATTTTTAGTGAATTATTCACAGAAATGGAGCATTTCAATAAATGTAATTTTGTTTCAACAAGTAAGGGAATCCATTTTTGGTTTTATATCAGACTTAAAATTCCATAATTTCTAAGAGGTGGTTATCAAGCTTGAATGCGACAAATTACAAAAGAAATATTCCTTATTTCCACATTAAAAAGTTATAAAAAATAATGTTTTCTATAATCTCTAAAAAATATCACGATGAAAAAAATTAGAAATATTATCCTTGTTCATGGTGCATTTGCAGATGGTTCAGGATGGAGAGGCATATATGACATACTGGATAAAAACGGATATAATGTTACAGTGGTTCATAATCCGTTAACATCTTTAGAAGACGGTGTTCAGGTTGTCAATATAGCTTTAGACAAACTAGGTGAAAGCGCTGTTCTTGTAGGACACTCATACGGTGGAGTTATAATTACTGAGGCTGGTAACCATAAAAATGTGGCAGCACTAGTTTATGTGGCTGCATTTCAGCCGGGAGATGGCGAAACGGCCTTGCAATGGATACAAACTGCTCCACCTGCGCCAGAAAATGGAGTGCTGCCTCCGGATGAAAATGGTATTATTTATTATGAAAAAAATAAATACCATATGGGAATCTGTGATGATCTAAGTGAAGAAGATGCCAATTTTATGTATGCGTCGCAAGGTGCATTTTATGCTAAAGGTTTTGTAACGCCAATTCAAAACGCAGCCTGGAAATCAAAACCTGCGTACGGAGTAATTGCAACAGAAGACAAGAGTATTCCGCCGGAAATTCAGGAAGCCATGTACAAACGATCCAAAACAATTGCCACGTATGTCAAAGCAAGCCATGCGGTTTACATCTCCCAGCCTGAACCGGTGGCGGATGTGATTATTTCAGCTTCTAAAATAGATTAATAACTTATAAAAAACAGTCACAATGAGAAATTCTATACTCCTGGTAGTAATAATAATACTATTCATTTCCTGTCAGAAAGACAAAAAAGAAATTAATGCTGAAACGGCAGATTTAATTGTTACCAATGGTAAAATAGCCATTATGGATAAAAACAATACCATTAGCGAAGCGATAGCAGTAAGAAAAGGCAAAGTTATGGCATATGGAACCAGCGAAGAGATTCTAAAGCTAAAAGGGGAGCAAACCAAAGTTATTGATGCCAACGGTCGTACCGTTATTCCCGGACTTAATGATTCTCATTTGCATTTAACCAGAGGAGGACGTTTTTATAATGCTGAATTAAGATGGGATGGCGTAACTTCTTTAAAAACAGCATTAAAAATGCTAAAAGAACAAGCCGCCAGAACACCAAAAGGCCAATGGGTAAGAGTAGTGGGAGGCTGGAGTCCTTTTCAGTTTGAAGAAAAAAGATTTCCAACAACTGAGGAAATTAATGAAGCGACAGGAGATGTTCCGGCATTTGTATTATTTCTGTATAGTCGAGGCTGGATGAATAAAAGTGGTTTAAAAGCACTTAAAATAGATGAAAACACAAAACCGCCTGAGGGAAGTTCATACGAAAAAGGTCCGGACGGTAAACTGACCGGAGTATTATTGGCAGAACCAAATCCGACGATTCTTTATGCTGCAATTGGGGCGCTGCCTCCTATGGATAATGAGCAAATGCTGAATTCTACAAAACAATTTTACAGAGAATTGAATCGATATGGAATTACAAGCGGAATCGATGCAGGAGGTGGAGGACATGCGTTTCCTAAAGACTATGGTGCAACAAAAGAACTTGCCAATGAGGGAGAAATGCCTATAAGATTGTCGTATTACTTATTTCCTCAAAATAAAGGAAAAGAGTTTGCAGAATTTCAAAATTGGATTAAAACCAATAAAGTCGGTAATAATGGAGAAATTCATTTGGATCATGGATATGAATTAGAGGGAGGAGGAGAATTTCTGACATGGAGTGCAGGTGATTTTGAAAATTTTTTAGCGCCGCAACCGATGTTAGAAGACAGACCTTCTTGGAGAAATGACATCAAAAAAGTGATTCGTTTACATGTTGATAGCCGTTGGCCGTTTAGAATTCATGCAACCTATGGAGAAACCATTGCCAATATATTGGATGTTCTGGAAGAAGTCAATAAAGAAACAAATGGAAAATTAGCCCAACAAAGATGGCTGTTTGATCACGCAGAAACCATTACAGAACAGCAGCTAAAAAGAGTTAAAGCGCTGAACGGCGGTATTGCAATTCAGGCCAGAATGGCGTATGCAGGAGAATATTTTGTGGATCGATATGGAGCTGCAAAAGCAAAATATGCACCGCCTTTAAAATTAATGATCAAAATGGGAATTCCAGTAGGCGCAGGAACTGACGGAACAAGAGTTGCGAGTTATAATCCGTGGCCTGCATTATACTGGATGGTTTCCGGTAAAACGGTGGGAGGATTACAGTTAAGTGCTCCGGACAACTTACTGACTCGAGAAGAGGCACTTCTTTTATATACAAAAGGCAGCGCTTGGGTATCAAAAGAAGAAACTGTAAAAGGTACTTTGGAAAAAGGAATGTTTGCTGATTTCATACTATTATCTGATGATTATTTCAGCGTACCGGAAAGTAAAATCAAAGATTTATCGGCTGTTTTAACAGTAGTTGGGGGAAATATTGTTTTTGGTGACAAAGAGTTTGCAAAACTGAATCCTGCAATTGAAAAAGCAATTCCGGACTGGTCACCGGTTAATTTTTATGGAGGCTATCAAAAAAAGTAATTTCCGATAGACTGCTCACAAATATTTAGTCTTGGAAATATTCCAAAGGCAATTATTAAAAATCAAAAACAAATAAAATGAAGACAAAAATTATAATGTCAGTCGTAATAATTGTGTTTTTAACAGGCTTTAAATCTTATTCAAAATCCTGCGGAGAGAAAAATCCGGTTACATACAAAACTATACTCGTTGACAGTTTAAAAATTTTTTACCGTGAAGCGGGAGAAAAAACGAAACCTACCATTATTTTATTGCATGGATTTCCGTCATCATCACATATGTACCGAAACCTGATCAATGAACTTGCTGATCATTACCATGTAATTGCTCCGGATTATCCCGGTTTTGGGCAAAGCAGCGCTCCAACTCCGCAACAGTATCAATATACATTTGACAACTTATCAGTTACAATGGAGCATTTTATTGATAAATTAAAAATCACCAAAACGAGTCTTTACATTCAGGATTATGGCGGACCCATTGGTATGAGAATAGCGACACGAAGACCTGAACTGATTCAGTCACTTATAATTCAGAATGCAAATGCTTATGTGGAAGGATTGGGAGAAGTTTTAAAACCTTTGATAGCATATATTGAAAAACAAAATGCCGAAACTGAAAAGGCAGCACGCTTTTTTCTGACTATTGACGCCACCAAATGGCAATATCTAACCGGTGCAGAATCTCCTGAAAAAATAGCACCGGACAGTTATAGTATGGATCAGTATTATCTGGACCGAGAAGGAAATGATGTTATACAACTCGCCTTGTTTCGTGATTATGGATCTAATATAGCACTGTATGAAAAATGGCATCAGTATTTTGCTAAATACAAGCCGGCCCTGTTAGTTATCTGGGGAAAAGATGACCAGTTTTTTACTGCCGCAGGCGCAAATGCCTATAAAAAAGACAGTCCAAATGCCGAAATTCATTTATTAAGCGGAGGTCATTTTGCATTAGAAGAACACCATTTAGAAATATCTAAACTGATTATAAACTTTTTAAGTAAAAAAGTAAAATAGAAGAACTCAGACTAGATAATTAATAAAAAAAATAATCCAAAGTTTTATTCAGAACACGGGGTATACAAAACAAATATTAAAAAAAAACAATTAACCATTAAATCAGAATTATTATGAAAAATTTAATTTTAGCAACAGTAGCAGCATTATCGTCTTTAAATGCATTTGCACAAAAACCAAGTCCACAGCTTTTAACGCCTAAAAATCATACTTTGATTTTAGTAGATCACGAAAGCCAGATGGCATTTGCCGTAGGTAACATTCCGGTTGATCAGCTAAGAACCAATACAGCGCTGGTTGCAGGCGCATCTAAGATTTTTAAAGTGCCTACAATTGTTACAACGGTTGCCGAAGCATCTTTTAGCGGACCGGTTTTCCCTGAAGTTCAGGAATTTTATCCAAAAGCAAGTACTAAGTATTTTGACAGAACCAGTATGAATTTCTGGGAAGATGCTGCTGCTTACAAAGAAGTAACAGGTAAAGGAAATAAGACACTGGTAATGGGCGGTTTATGGACTTCTGTTTGTATTGTTGGTCCTGCATTATCAGCCATAAATGACGGTTATACGGTTTATGTAATCACAGACGCAAGTGGAGATGTAACAGACGAAGCTCATAATCAAGCCGTAACACGTATGGTTCAGGCAGGAGCAAGACCCATTACTTCTATGCAGTATTTATTAGAATTGCAACGTGACTGGTCAAGATCAGAAACTTATACTGCCGTGACAGATTTGGTTCAAAAATATGGAGGTTCTTATGGAATTGGTGTTCAATATGGCCGAGCAATGCTTAAACATTAATAGCGTAAAATAGAAATTATGAAAAATGTATTTTTTTCTCTCTTACGTTCAAATTTGGGAACAAAATGGAATAACATTGCTTTACTCTTTTTCAGGATTGTCATTTCATGTGAACTTATTTATGCCCATGGTCTAAAAAAAATAGGAATCGGGACGGCACTTGCAGAAGTTGTCCCTAATCCTTTGGGTCTTCCTGAAGCATTAAACCAGGCTTTTGCAACAACCGCAAATCTTGTCATGCCTATTTTTATCATACTTGGTTTAATGACACGCATAGCCACTTTACCTATTTTGGCGGTTACCCTGACAGGTTATTTTGTATTGCATTTTAACGATCCGGCTCTGGTAAAAGATGTTCCCCTGATTTACAGTCTTTGTTTTTTACTGATATGCTTTATGGGCGCGGGTAAATATTCGTTAGATCATTACATCAGCAAAGAAAAATAAATAAAAATGTAGGTTTTCAGGATCACGATTCTAATTTTTTACTTCAAAATAAAAAGTTATAATTAAGCTGAAAAAACAACAGTGTTAATAAAATTAATTCGCTTTCTAAAAAAGCAGCATTCTATTGAATGCTGCTTTTTTATTTTTAGGCTATTTCATACTTGTTAAAATTCTATATGAAATTCAAATTCAGATGGCTTTTTAGTAGGCAAAATTCTTTTTTAAAAATCAGTTTTTCTGTGTGATTTGACACCTTATTTCGTTTTCATTTTCAGAATAAAAAACTTCACTCCAATATCTTTATTTATTATAATTTTTGGTAAGAATATAACAGAAATGCAACTGGATTCAATGCCTAAGTTTGTGGTATAGAAATGCTTAAACATATAAAACATGGTGAAAAAATATCCAATTCCACCCTTTACACTGGAGACCGCAATTGAGAAAATTCAATTGGCAGAAGATTCCTGGAACAGCAGAGATCCGTATAGAGTTGCACAGGCTTATACTGCTGACAGCGAATGGAGAAACCGTCATTTATTCATAAATGGCACTGAAGAGATTATCACTTTTCTGACAGGAAAATGGTCAAAAGAACTCAATTACAAACTTAAAAAAGAATATTGGGCACATACAGATAACCGAATAGCCGTTCGATTTGAATATGAGTATCATAATGAAGAAGGACAGTGGTTCAGAGCTTACGGAAATGAAAACTGGGAATTTAATGAAGAAGGATTAATGCAGAGAAGATTTGCCTGTATCAATGACCTTCCGATTCAGGAAAGTGACAGAAAATTAATTTAATCAATTAGAAAATAGAGTTTAAAAAAGTAAAAATTTAATTAAAAACCATTATTATGAAAACAAGTTACCATACAAGAAAAATCAACGGAGTAGAGATTTTTTACAGAGAAGCCGGAGATAAAAACAAGCCAACGCTAGTATTGCTTCACGGATATCCAACATCGTCACACATGTTTCGAAATTTAATAAATGATCTGTCTGATGATTTTCATTTAATTGCACCTGATTATCCGGGTTATGGAAGAAGTGAGCAACCACCATTGGCGGATTTTGATTATACATTTGAAAATTTCAGCAATATTGTAAAAACATTATTGGATGAATTGGAAATTAAAAAATTCAGTCTTTATTTAATGGATTATGGTGCGCCAGTTGGTTTTAGAATTGCCAGCAGAAATCCGGATCAAATAGATACGCTGATTGTACAAAATGGCTGCGCTTATGAAGAAGGTCTTGAAACTTTCTGGGATCCATTCAGAGCACTTTGGAAAGATAGAAATGACAAAGAAGCAGCAGCTACATTAAGTACTTTTCATGCTCCTGACGGACTGAAATGGCAATATACACACAATGTTCCGGATGCTTCGGTAATTTCGCCGGACAACTGGGAAATTGATTTAAGACACTTAGAACGCCCGGAAAATGGTGATATTCAATTGGCACTTTTTTATGATTACAGAACCAATGTGCCTTTGTATCCGGAATGGCAGGAATATTTCAGAAAATACAACCCTGAAATGTTGATTGTATACGGAAAAGATGATTATATTTTTCCAGGCGTGGGAGCGGAAGCTTTCAAAAAAGACGTGAAAAATTTAGAGTTTCATTTATTCAGCACAGGACACTTTGCACTTGAAAGTTTTGGTAGTGAAATGGGGGCACTTATCAAAGATTTCCTTTTAAGAAAAACGGGGAAATAATGAAGTGGTAAAAGATGGGGTAGTTAAACGCCCCATCTTTTTTATATACAATTTAAAGCATCAAAAATAACTTTATGTTTTTTTGGTATTGGCTGATAAAATCTTTTCGATTTCTGTTGCCGAAAGATTAATACCTATGATAATACCTTTATCATCAATAAGATAATTATAAGGAATGTTTTCTATTCCGATATTGGTTTTTATTTTTTGCTCCTGATCCAACAGGTTTACCCAATCTAACTTATCTTTTGCGATGGCCGCAGTCCATTGTTCTTTATTTTTATCTATTGAAATTCCAACTATTTCAAAATTAGATCCTGCAAATTGCTGTTTTAAGGCAATAAGTTCAGGACTTTTTTTTCTGCACGGTCCACACCAGGAAGCCCAAAAATCAATAAGTACAAATTTTCCATTAAATGTTTTAAAATCAACAAGAGAAGCATTTTGGTCTGGCAGCGCAAAATCTATAAAAGGTTTTCCAACGCCGTAAGTACCTAATCTGTCCATTCCTTTTTTAAAGAATTTGAGGTCCTGCTCAGTTTGTTTGGTAATGTCTAAAAGAGCATAAAGGGTATTCAATTCTTTTTTGCCCAATATTGGATTTACCATTGCCAATTCGGCCAAAATTGCACCGCTAAACGGATGACTGCGATGTTTTTTCAAAAAGACGGTTAATTTTGAATATAACAGTTTATTGAAGTCTTTTTTTCCTGAATTTAATTTATAAAAATTTAAATATTCTGCCTGTATTTGCGACGAACGAGATCCTTTAATTTCGTCAATATGCATTGTCTCTACAGATTTTCCATCTTTATTGACTTTATTTACGCTAATCTGCATCTCAATATTATTATTCTCCAAATAAAATTGGGGAGCATTCTCTGCTGATTTTATATAAACCTGAGCGCTTACAGTATCATTGCTTATACCCTTAAATTCAAAATTATTATTGACAATTTTCACACTGTCCTCCACATTATTATAATATAAATAGGCAAAATTATCGGTAATATCGCCTTTAATATTACCATGAATTTTATACATTTTCAAATTGGTTTTTGAAGTGTTTTGGCTGTAGAGCGTTGCAGCTGCTAAAATTGAAAAAGACAATGCCCACTTTACAGGCTTTAGTTTGATTTTAATCATTTGGGTTATATTTATATTAAATGGTGAATAAGAATGCTATTGATTTTGGAATTTTAATAGATTATCAGGATTTCAAAGAGTACTATTCTGATCATAAACTTCAATTTTTCTGCCGTCCGGATCTGCAATTATTGTCATAAATCCAAAACTTGTCAGGGAAGGCTCTGAAAAAAAAGTCACATTATTCTGCTTCAATTTCTGAATAGTTTCGCTAAAGTTTTCAACTTCAAAACCCAAACGTAAATTTATATCCGGTTCTGATTGTTCTTTTGCTAAAGGATAAATTTCCAAAATTGTTTTTCCAATTGAAGCGCTATAATGAAATGGCGAATTTCCATGTTTGTGATATTCAAAACTTAATCCGAATAAGGTATAAAAAGCCGCCAGCCTTTCCGGATTTCCGGATCGTAAAACTAATAGTCTAATGTTCATAATAAGGATAATTTTACATCGTCATTGGTACTTCCATTAAAAGCATTTCGGAACCATCTAATTGAGAAATTACTTCAATTGAAGCCAGATCCCAAATTCCCATTCCGTCCTTTTCGTTGAGCAAAGTGCCGTTTACCAGAAAATTTCCTTTTATAACAAAAGCATAAACACCATTACCTTTCTTTTTAATCTGGTAGGTACTGGTAAATTCATTATCGAAAATTCCCAGATGAAACCAGGCGTCCTGATAAATCCATACTCCCTGATCTTTAGCATCTGGAGATAAAATTTGTTCAAATTTATTATGACGGTTTTTTGATTTTAAAGTAATCTGGTCGTATCTCGGAGTTACATTTTTTCTATTTGGATAAAGCCATATCTGAAGGAACTTTACCGGTTTATCTGAACTATTATTAAATTCACTGTGGTAAATTCCCGTACCTGCGCTCATAACCTGAATATCACCTTTTTTGATGATGGCCACATTATTCATGCTATCCTTATGTTCAAGATCACCTTCTAGCGGAATTGATATAATTTCCATATTGTCGTGAGGGTGAATGCCAAATCCTTTTGAAGGGTCTACAGCATCATCGTTAAGAACCCTGAGTACGCCAAAATGCATTCTGTTGGGATTGTAATAAGAAGCAAAACTAAAAGTCTGATGTGTATCAAGCCATCCATGATTAGCATGTCCTCTCGATTCAGCCTTGTGTAAAACGCTGTTTCCTGTTACAGGGGTGTCAAGAACCGGCAGATGATTAAAACCTACAGGTTCTAGTGGTTTTATTTCGTCAATATCATTCTGCATGATATTGGCAACTGCTGCCGAGGCGACAAACATTCCTGTTCCTAAAAGTCCTTTTTTGAGAAAATCTTTCCTGTCCATAGTTGTTGTGTGTTTGGGTTCGCAGCAAATTTCTACTATAAATTAAACCTGTGCATTGAACCAGGACAAGATTTTCGTAGCATTAGGATTTGAGTTTTCGGGTTCGGATTTTTGATAGAAATTCTGGCGAAATCCCCAAATACGAAGCAATATAATGCTGAGGTACACGCAGTGGTATAGTTGGGTATGTTTGCAGAAATTCATCATATTTTTGTTCTGCCGTGCAGGTAATACTATGAAGAAGACGATTTTGGGTAACGGCCAAATGGCGCTGCATTAAAATTCTGAAAGCGCGCTCAAACCGTGGCGCCCGTTCAAAAAGCTGTTCTTTGGTTTCTGGTGTAAAGAGCAAAAGATCAGAGTTTTCGATAGTTTCGATAAAAATTTTGCTGCCTTCTGTTTCATAAATGCTAAATGAAATATCGCTGATCCATGAATTTTCGACTGCAAATTGCAAGATTACTTCAAATCCGTTTTCATCGATATAATATTTTCGGATGCATCCACGAACGACAAATGCGTCAAAAGTACATTTCTCTCCTTTTTGAAGCATTATGGTTTTCTTTTTGATCTGTTTGAAATACAATAGAGAATCAAATATATCAAGTTCCTCTTGTGTGAAGTTCACATATCTTGAAATGGCGGTATTAATCTGTGTAAACATTCTCAATTATTTTATTTTGTATCAAACTATAATAAAGTTTTTTTAAGATTTATTCTGATTGGTAAGCTAAGTTAGTTTTCCGGGAATGTTTTGTGTAATGCAATCTATTATGTAACGCAAAAAAAAGATACATCTTATAAATTTTTTTTACGGTAATCCAAAGGAGTCAGGCCTGTATGCTTTTTGAAGAAAATACTAAAATAAGAAGTATAGCTGAATCCCAGCATATAACCAATTTCTTTCATAGTGTATTGAGAATCCTGAATTAAAATCTTTGCTGCAGAAAGCGTTTTTTCAGAGATTAACTGACCGGCTGTTTTTCCTGTTTTTTCTTTTATAATGGTTGAAAGATAGTTTTCATGAAGCTGCTGCATTTCAGCATAATCTTTTATATGCAGTACGTTTTTCACTTTACCTTTCAGCAGCTGATCATAGTGAAATTCCAGATTTTGTATAAAATCGTTCAAAATATCCGGATTTCGGGATTGTACGTTATGCATACTGTAACCTTCCCAGAATTCTTGTTTTATCTTAAGTAAAATCCGGGTAAGCAAATTGGCACATAATTTCTTTTTAAGCGGTGTATCTTTTTTTAGTTCCTGGTAAATCAGCTGAATGATTGTTCTTAATTCTTGTTGAAATTCGGGAGTGGTATGCAGTGGTAAATGTCTTTCAAATAATAAAAAAGGAAACGTTTTATAAATCGAAATTCCGGCATATTTTACAATAAACTCTTCAGAAAATAATAAACCATAAGTTTCTGTTACTTCATTAAATGTTAACTCTTGCAAAGTTCCGGGTTTGTGAATAAATAACATATTCGGTTCAATTTTGGCCGTTAAATCTTCGTATTGTATTGAACCATAAGAATCAATAACAATTCCCATTATAAAGTGGGCGGCACGATGCGCCGGATAGGTCCACGGAAGCCTTTCTTTCGGGTGTATTATTTTTGAAATTATTAATGAAAAATCGTCATCACCTATGTGTCCTTCAGAGAAATCACTTCCCATGATTTTTATATTATCGTAGAAATCGTATATTTCCTTATTCTTTATTTTAGCCATTTTTTTAAAATGTAAGACTCTGTTGATAGTTTATATTGACTTGATTTATCTTCTTTAAAAATGATACTTAATCATTTTTAATTAATATTCAGCATTATATGTATTTCTTTTTTTTCTTTAAGAAAAACATAATCAGGAGATTGAGCTCTGATATTGTTTTCTGTAAACTCCCGGAGCATAAGAAGTTTGAGTCTTAAAAAAGCTGTAAAAATAATTTAGGTCACTAAAATCAAAAAGGAAGGCGATATCTTTCATCGATTTTTCGGAATGTTTGAGAAGATACTTAATTTCATCTATCAGTTTTTCGTTTATCCATTCGTTTACCGTTTTTTTGGTACAGTTGGTTACGATCTTGCATAAATAATTTTCATCTAAATTTAATACTTGCGCGTGTTCTTTAATACGCATCAGTACGGAACAATTACCATTAATCAATTCGTTAAAATTATTTTCCATATTCTGACGAAAGTCGATGATAATCTTGTTGTTTTTTTCGTTATTTTTTTTAAAATTTATTTCATTTTCCTGTTCTAATTGCACTAAAAACAAGAGATTTAGCGCCATGTTTGCCATAATTTCTTCTTTATAACAGGCATCAGAAGTTGCAATATTATATATTTCGAGACAAGTTTTCTCAAAATAATCCATTGTATCTTCGGGAAGTTGGCAGCAATAACCATTTTTAGCATCAAAGTGTAAAATATTATTAATTCCGCCAGGGAAGTATTTTAAGATAAAGGATTTTAAGAATGTTATATTGTACACTTTTTCCATATCTGTCCAGTCAATTTTAAAAAAAGAATCAGGACAGGTTACAACCACATGATTATCACGCAATTCAAACTTATTATCTCCAACAGTAAAACTGCCATTTGCCTTGGTAACAATAGTGAAACTGTAATAATCTGATCTAAAAGTTGGCGAATGAAAAGGAAATTTCAAATCCCATTCGTGAACCTTCACTATTGAAAACTCATCGTTGTCTATATAATCGTGAAAAGGAAGATTTAAAAAATCAATCTGGTCTTTATATTTGCTGATTGTGGTGAGTTTTGGTATCATAATTTTGGAAAATAAAGTTAGACAATTTTTAAATGATGAATCGGGGACTTTTATTTTTCAAAGATATCGGATATGGATTTTTCAATTATAATCTATTATTGACATTTAGTTATAAAATTTAAAGATATTAACTTACATGCAGACTTTTCCTGTAATATGTGGGAGTTTGTGTAGTCTGATTTTTAAAATAGAAGTTAAAATAGCGACTGTTGGTAAATTGAAATATTTCAGCAATTTCCGCTATTGGCATGGATGTTTCTGTTAATAGGGTTTTAACTTCAACCAGGAGTCTGCTGTTAATCCAGGCGGTTGGGGTTCTTCCGGTTTTAGCTTTTATTATTCTGGAAAAGTAATCTTCATTTAAAAATTGTAAATCGGCAAAATCTTTGGCTTTTAATTGTTGAGGCTTTTTTCCCTCTACAATTTTATTAAAATAGTTCCCTAAATCATTATAAAAAGTATTGACAATTGAATTGTTGTTATCAGTAAAAGGGTGTATCTGATTTTGAAAAAGTTCTGTAATCTTAATAAGCAGAAATTCTAACATATTGCCAATTATTGTCATTTTTTGATCCTGGCTGCGTTGAATTTCCTTTTTAATCTGGTTTGTATTATTCTTTATAATAAGGTAGTTTTCCGGATCTGCTTTTTTATAGATAAACGATTCAGAAAGTAAAAACGGAAATTCTTTATATATATCGTAAAAGCAATAGCTGGCAAGAAATTTTTCGGTAAAGCAGATAAAATAGGCTTCCGTTAAATGATCGAATTTATAATTGCGATAATGCCCCGGACCAGTTACAAATACACTTGAGGATTCTAATTGTATGACTTCATCATTATAGAGGTGTGTTGCACTGCCTTCATTAATTATAAAAATGGTAAAGAAATTGGCTTTATAATTATCCGGAACATGCAGTAATTTATTCTTGTTCCATTGGTTAATTTCCGTAAGCATAAAATCATCTCCTACTAATTCAGTTGAAGGCAGTCCGAACCAATCGCTAATCTCTTTTAGCGTATTAAATATAGGTATTTGCTTTTCCATTGATTTTTTTTAATATAAAACTACTTAAAACAGATAAAATAATAATGTGTCTATTTTAAAAAGTTGATTTTCTTTTAATTTTTTAATCCGGATATGTTATCAAAGCCAGGTAATTTATATTCCTTTTTTGAATAAAATATTATATTTCAGCTTCTTACACAGTGCATATTTACTAAAGAAAAATAAGGTTTGCTAATCTGAAAAGGAAAAAATAATTAAATCTTAGGTTTTTATAATCATTAGTAAATTATTCACATAGAATGAAAATTTCAGTCGGTATAATTTTGCTTCAACAAGCAAGGAAGGTCATTTTTACTCTTCTATTAATTTCAAATTTTTCGGCTTAATAACGCATAATTCTAAACCTCAAAAAACTAAAAAAAACACTAGTATTCTCTATTTCTATTCCTTGAAAATCAAAAAAGGAGAGGTTAGAGAGTAATCTTTATTTTTTATAATTTTTGGTGAGAATATAACAGAAATGCAGTCGAAGCCAATACCTAAGTTTGTTGTGCAGAAACGCTTAAAGATAGTAAGTCGTTCGGAAAATAAAATGATTTCATTTATATGAACTTTTTAAAAATTAAAATGTTATGGATTTTGGAACCAGGCAGAAAACGAAAATAAGCCATAAGGTTATAAGTATAAGCTCGATAAAAATTGCCTATCGCGAAGCCGGAGAATCAGTAAATCCTGTTTTGTTATTACTTCATGGATTTCCTTCTTCGTCGCATATGTTTCGAAATGTGATCCCTGCATTATCAAAACATTTTCATGTTATAGGGCCTGATCTGCCTGCATTTGGTTTTAGCGATGTTCCAGATTTGGAAACGTTTAGCTACACTTTTGAAAACTACGCTGATATTGTTGCCCATTTTCTGGAAAAGTTAAAGATAACCAAAGCGAGTTTTTATCTTTTTGACTACGGTGCGCCTATTTTAATGCGTTTTCTCATCAGGTGTCCGGAAATGATAGAGATGCTTATTTTTCAAAATGGAAATATTTACACTGAAGGAGTTGGTGATGTTTTAAAAGAGGTTGGCGCATTATATCAAAAAGATGATTTGGAAAGCTATGGTAAACTAAAAAGATTTTTTGAATTAGAGTATACCAAATGGGAATACACAAATGGCGTGCAGGATATTTCGAATATAGCTCCGGAAACCTATTTTTTAGATCAGTTTTTACTGGAACGAGAAGGAGTTAAAGAGATCCAAATGGAGTTAAAGCGTGATTATAAAACTAATGTAGCGATGTATCCTGTCTGGCAGGATTTTTTAAAAAACCTGCAGCCGGTTACCTTAATTGTCTGGGGAGAAAATGACGAAGTATTCAAAAAAGAAGGAGCGGAACTGCTCAAAAAAGACCTGATTGATTCCAAGCTTTTATTTTATCCTACAGGCCATTTTGCTCTTGAAGAATTTGGAAATGAAATAGCAGAAGAAATAATAACATATTGGTATTTAAACTTTAAACAATTATGAATGCTTATCTGGAACTTGTCTTTTTATTTGTAATGGCCCTTTTTGGAGGTGCTGTTAACGTAACTATTGGAGGAGGCTGGTTTGTTATTTTTCCAAGTTTGATTTTTAGAGGAATACAGCCTGTAACAGGGACTGCAACGACCACAATAATTCTTTTGTCGGGTTTTCTTGCTTCATCAAAACCGATTAAAAAAACAGAAGAAATTTCTAAAAGGCATTTTAGTTATATGGTTTTCTCCTGTACTATAGGAGGAATTACAGGAGCTTTTCTGCTCATAGCTTTTTCGCATAAAGTATTTGAAACTATTGCGCCTTTTCTGTTGTTATGTTCGTGGATACTTTTTGCGTTTTTCAATCAGATACAGAATTATTTTAATTCAGAATTTGCAGTCAAAAAAGAGTTTAGATATTCGCATAAAAAACTAATTCCGATCTTTTTATTAGGTATTTATGGTGGGTATTTTGGCGCAGGTATGGGAATGATCATTTTTATTCTATACAGTTTTTACGGAATCAAAAACAATGAAACTCTGGAAAGATTAGCGCTGTTTTTAGTTGGAGCGAATAACGGAATAGCGGTTCTTATTTTTATTTGTTCAGGGTTGATTTTTTGGCCTTTTGCACTTGTAATGATAATGGGGTCTATTTTGGGAGGTTATTTAGGAAATGCATTCAAAGAAAAAATTAATATACCAAGGGTGAAAAAAAATGCAATTGTTATTGGAGCAACAGTCACCCTTTATTTCTTATTATAAATTAAATATACTATCAGATGAAAAGAATTGCAATTAATGGTTTTGGCCGCATAGGCAGAGCCGCGTTGAAAATTATTACCGATACACCCGGACAGGAAGTCGTAGGGATTAATGATCTAATGAGTATTGAAAATGCTGTTTTTTTACTGCAAAGAGACAGTATTTACGGAAAATATGAAAAAGAAGTATCGTTTAGAGAGGATACTATTTTCATTGAAGGAAAGGCAATTAAATACACAACAATTAAGGATCCGTCAGAACTTCCGTGGAAATCACTTGGTGTTGATGTTGTAATTGAAAGTACGGGTTTTTTTACCAATAAACCAGATGCAGAAAAACATTTGAAGGCAGGGGCTAAATTTGTGGTTATTTCCGGTCCCACAAAAGATACACCCACAATCGTACACGGTGTAAATACAGATGAAGGTAAAATAGAAATCTTTTCCTGCGGAAGCTGTACCACTAATAATATTGGCCCGATTATAGAAATACTGGGCAGACGTATTGGTATAAAAAAGGCAATTTTAAATACGACACACGCTTATACGGCCTCTCAGACTTTAGTCGATGCTCCCTCTAAAAAAGAACCCAGAATGGGACGTGCAGCCGGACTTAATTCAGCGCCTGCTGCTACCGGTGCAGCTGTAGCCGTTACAAAAGCATTACCTGAATTTGTTGGCAAATTTGATGGTATTGCCGTGCGTGTACCGGTACCAATTGGTTCAATATCTGATATTACTTTCGTAACGCAAAGAGCAACGACAATAGAAGAAATTAATGCAATTTTAACCGAAGAAGCTCAAACGCCACGCTACAATAAAGTCGTTGAGGTTAGTCATGAACAATTGGTTTCGAGCGACATAATTAAAAGTACGTATGCTGCAACTGTAGATCTTGAAATGACAAGAGTCGTAGATGGAGATTTAGTAAAAGTTATGGCGTGGTACGATAATGAATGGGGATTTACAAATCAAATGGTCAGACAGATTCAGGAACTTTAATGTAATAATAAATTTGCGATGAATTATCAAGAACTAGCTTTTAGCGACGCCATAAAAGAAATTCAGGAAAAAAAAGGAAGCCGGAACAGTTATGCCAGAATGGAAAAAATGTCCTATACAGATGGTCTCACGGAACAGGAAATGGCATTTATAGAAAGTCAGGACAGCTTTTATATGGCTTCTTATGGTGAAAATGAATTTCCTTACATACAACATCGGGGCGGGCCACAGGGTTTTGTAAAAATCATAGATGCAAATACGATCGGAATTGTTGATTTTGTTGGAAATCGCCAATATATTTCGGCAGGAAATATTTCAAAAAATCCGAAAGTCGCCATTATCATGGTTTCTTATCCGCAAAGGGCACGCTTAAAAATTTATGCAGAAGCCCAAATCTTAGATGTTGAAGGAAACAGTGCATTATATGAAAAGCTCAAACCTGAAGATTATAAGTTTAAGCCGGAACAAATGATGGTTTTTAAAATTAAAGCCTATGACTGGAATTGTCCGCAGCACATCACGCAGCGCTATACAGTTGCGGAAATCAAAGAGGTATTTGATCTTCAAAAAAAACATATTACAGATCTTGAACAGCAAATTAAAGATTTGGAAGCGCTTCTTTCAAAAAAGTAAAATGCTAAAACTAATTCCGGATTTAAAAAGTTTTTTTCAGATGGGATATTATTATTTGACGGCAATGCATGGGAAAAACAATTTTCATTTCTTAATCCAGATTAATGGATGCGCAGAAAGAGGGAAGTAAATTTGTAGAAGAAAATCAAAACAACTTAAATATAAAATACCATGGAAAATCAAATTTTAGGTATACATCATATCACTGCAATTGCAGGCGACGCTAAACGTAATTTCAACTTTTACTCCCATATATTAGGGTTAAGATTCATCAAAAAAACCGTGAATTTTGACGATCCGAAAACGTACCATTTTTATTTTGGCGATGAAGTAGGAAGCGCGGGAACAATCTTAACTTTTTTTCCTTGGGGAGAAGGAATTCAGCAAGGAAGAAAAGGATCCGGAATGGCAACTGAAATTGGCTATTCTGTTCCAAAAGGAAGCTTGGATTTCTGGCAGGAACGTTTTGAAAAATACAATGTAATTTACAACAAACCAGCTGAAAAATTCGGCGAAAAATACCTGACTTTCTTAGATCCGGACGGTTTAAAATTAGAGATGATCGAATCTAAAACAGACGATAACAGGAAACCGTGGGAAACAGACGAAGTAAAAGCAGATGTGGCAACAAGAGGTTTTCATAATATCACGCTGACTTTGAACAGTATAAAAGCAACTGCTGCAATTTTAACTGAAATATTTGGTTATAAATTGATTAATCAGGATGTAAACCGTTACCGTTACGCAACGGATGCTGTAGAAAATGCGGCCATTGTTGACCTTGTAGAATTGGCTGACGAAAAACGCGGTCATGTAGCAAACGGATCTGTACATCACGTAGCTTTCCGAGTGCAAAATGATGAAATTTTAATGCACTTCCGTGAAAAAATCGAAGCTTACGGATTGTCTATTACGCCACAGATTGACAGACAATATTTCCACTCTCTGTATTTTAGGGAACCCGGCGGAGTTTTGTTTGAAATAGCAACCGATAATCCCGGATTTACAGTAGATGAAAGCTTAGAAGAATTAGGTCAAAACTTAAAACTTCCTGAGCAGTACGAATCTCAAAGAGCTAGTATTGAAAAACATTTGGTTAAAATTAATTAAGAATTTTTAGAGAAACATAAATAAATTAAAACAATCCCCATGATCGCTTACAAAAACATTTTTTTACTGGCCTTAGCTGCATTTTTTCTAAATGCATGTAATAAAGAAAATACCTTAGAAAATAAAAACACCACTACTTACCTGGCCGATACCACATCAGGTATTAAAACGGGTGGGGTAAAGGTTGTACAAATTACTACGCCAAAAGGGAAGTTCAATGTATGGACAAAAAGAATTGGAAATAATCCGAAAATCAAGTTATTGCTTCTTAACGGCGGACCGGGAGCAACACACGAGTATTTTGAATGTATGGAAAGTTTTTTACCTGCAGAAGGTATTGAGTTTATTTATTACGATCAGTTAGGAACCGGTAATTCTGACAATCCAAATGATCCTTCACTATGGGATTTGCCACGTTTTGTAGAAGAAATAGAGCAGGTGCGTCAGGCATTAAAACTGGATAAGGACAATTTTTATATATTGGGTCATTCGTGGGGTGGAATTTTAGCAGCACAATATGCGCTAAAATACCAACAAAATATAAAAGGGCTGATCATTTCAAATATGATGATGAGTGCCATAGAATATGATAAATATGCAAAAGAAGTGCTGGCAAAACAATTAGATCCAAAGGTTTTAGCCAGAATTAGAGAAATCGAAAAAAACAAAGATTTTGAAAATCCGGAATACATGGAATTGCTTGTGCCTAATTTTTATTCGAAACATATTTTGCGTTTAGATGCAAGCCTGTGGCCGGAACCTGTTAATCGTGCTTTTAGTAAAATTAACCAATCGCTTTATGTTACCATGCAGGGGCCAAGTGAATTTGGCCTTTCGGGAAAACTTGAAAAATGGGATGTTACAAAAGAACTTCCTAAAATTACGGTACCAACGTTATCTATTGGCGCAAAATATGACACAATGAATCCGGAACACATGAAATGGATTGCGACACAGGTTAAAAACGGAACGTATTTGTATTGTGATAAAGGAAGTCATATGAGTATGTATGATGACCAGCAAACCTACATGAAAGGTTTAATTAAATTTTTAAAAGACACTTCAAAATAATAAAAAATATAACCTTACTTTATGCTGCTTTTAAAGCATAAAGTAAGGTTATAATACAAAATAAAAGTATATGGAAACAATAAAACTTGAATTAGACGAGAAAAAACATGGCGCTTTTAATCTTTATGTCGATGACAAAAAACTAGGCGAAATGGTAGTAAGCATAAAACCTGATTTATTAACGGTGTACCACACAGAAGTTGAACCGGAAGCAGAAGGAAAAGGATATGCCAAAAAACTTTTGGAAGAAATGACGGCGTATGTGCGTGCCAATAATTTAATGGTTTTACCGCTTTGTCCTTACGTACATGCACAATTCAAAAAACATCCGGAAGATTATCAGGATATCTGGAAGAAAAATTAAAACACTGTTATTTGCCATTCGAAATAAGATAACCTGAGCATTTAAATTCTGAATTTTTTTTCAAGTAAATTTTTTCCATAAAAAAAGTCCTAATGAAAATTAGGACTTTTTTTATGGATATAAAGTTTCGAACCTAAACGTCTTAAACTTTAATGGATTCCGAGTTTTAAAAATGCCCATGTACCACGATTTGTCCACAAACCTGAACCGGTATAATATCTTTAAAAACTGCCTTAATTTTTGTGGCAAAAAAGAAAAACATCTTACTATAAATATTCAGCTCTCTTTACAGTATAATTTCCTGAAAAGCCAAATTTGGATATACCATCATATTTTTTATCGCAATTTGTTCTAAAAAGAATTATAAATTATTTATTTTTATGAATTAAAAACAGCAGACATATCTTACATACGTACATTTAGTTTAAGCAAACAAATAAAAATTCAGTTATATGTATAAACCACAAATTCCTAACAATGAGGATCGTCGCTTAAAAGCTTTAGATACTTATAAAATATTAGATACATTACCTGAAGAAGAATATGATGCCCTGACAAAAATAGCAGCTGAAATTTGCGGAACTCCAATCGCATTGGTGACTTTAGTTGATGATACCCGACAATGGTTCAAATCGCATCATGGTTTAAGTGCGACCGAAACTCCCAGGGATTTAGCTTTTTGTGCACATACAATAAATACGCCCGATGAATTATTCATTATTCCGGATGCTACTAAAGACAAGAGGTTTTTTGATAATCCCTTAACTACAGATGATCCTCACGTAATATTTTATGCGGGAGCTCCTTTAAACAGTAAAGAGGGATATTCTTTAGGGACAATTTGCGTCATTGATACAAAGCCCAGAGAAGGTCTTACAGACAGCCAAAAAGAATCATTAAAGGCATTGGCAAATCAGGTAATTTCTCAATTTGAACTTCGAAAAAAAAATAGTCTTTTAGAAAGTCTGAATGACGAAATTTCGAAAAAAAATGTGCAATTGGATCAATTTGCTTATCGACTAACTCATGATTTAAAAGTTCCAATCCAAGGTGTTAACTCTTTGATAGCGTTTATAAAAGAGGATCATAAAGAGCTTATAAAAAATACTACGCTAGAGGAATGGATCGATTTAATTTACTCCAGAAATGAATACATGGAGTTTTTAATCAATGGGATTTTAGAATATACCAAAGTTAGCAATGACAAAATTTATTTTGAATATTTTAATGTCCAAAAAACTATTCAATATATACTGGATAATAATGCTTTACATATTCCGACGCAAATTCATTTTATTGATTGCGATGCTGTCATAAAAAGTTCTAAAATAGGTTTTATTCAAATCATTCAAAACCTTTTGTCAAACACAGTAAAACATACTGACAAACAAAAAAGTAATGTCTGGATATCTCTGGAAGAAGATGAAACTCATTATTCTTTTACTTATGAAGACGATGGACCAGGCATACAAGAAGAATATTGGGAAAAAGTATTTGAATTATTTGAAACTGTCAGTCCAAAACATACTAAAAATTCCGGAATTGGCTTATCAACAATAAAAGCTATAGTAGAGCGATTAGGAGGTACTATCTATTTGAAGAATAGAAAAAATAATCAAAGAGGTGCCTATTTTTGTTTTGTTTTACCGAAAGAGTACAACTGCTAATATTTTTTTGGATTTCCTTAATTGCTTAGGAGTAAGTAGCTGCGGAAAAATCAAAGTAAAAAAATAAACTTTCATTTAATAAAAAATGCAAACAATTTGGACATTAAAATTTTTACTTCAGTAGAATTACATTGCCTTTACTAATTTTAATTTGAGAAAGCTCAGGTTGGGCAAAAAGGACGTCATGTTTTCGGTATTAGCAACTTTTTTTTTGAAGATGTAGGTAAATTCAAAAAAGATTTAAATGTGCAAAATTCCAATTGTAATGACAATGTAATTCAGGAAGTACCTAATATATTAACTGTTTTTAAATGTATTTATTTTTTTTAAATGGTTAATACTAGGATTCTAATCAACTAAATAATGCAATTGTAATGGTAATTAACTTTGTTAAATTGTTTTAAAAATTATTGTTAGATTCTTTCTTAATTCTGATACAAATCTAAGTCGATACTCAAACTTTGTTTATTTTTTTCGATGAACAGTAGTTTGCTGTCGGTGAATCTTCAATATTTACGGCTGACTTGTAATTGATTGTAATTGAACTGTAAACAAATTGATGTTAAAAGGAAATAATACTATTTTTTAGTTTTCTTTTAAATATTCATTTTGCTTGCCGTCGCTATTTGATACAAAAATCAACAAGAAACTTTTTATCGAAGAATTGAAAATATATTCATTCATCGACACTTAATTTCCATTCATCGACACTTACAGAAGAATTAACGAATAAAGTCATGTTTTCAAGTATAGTAAAGTATATTTATTATAGTATTGGTATACATCAAATTTTAAAAATAAGAAAATGGCAAAATCTTTAAATATTCTACTAATAGAAGATGATGTAATAGAGGTAATGAAATTTTACAGAGTGCTAAAAAAATTAGAATTCAACCATCAAATTATCGAAGCAACTAATGGTGAAGAAGCACTTGATATATTAAATAAGAAAGAGATAGTGCCAGACATTATCATTTTAGACCTTAATATGCCAAAATTAAACGGGATTGAATTTTTGAATATTTTAAAAACAGATGATGCATTAAAATTTATACCCGCAATTATATTAACTACTTCCAATAATCATAAAGATGTAATGGAGTGTTATAAAATTGGTATTGCAGGATATATTTTAAAACCTTTGAAATATGAGGAATATGTAGAAAGGATAGCAAAACTACTGACGTATTGGAGTATAAACGAAATAATTTCGCAGTAATCCATTGTATGAATTTTTTTTATAGCAATCGATAGGAATATGAATAAGAATAAACACAGGAAAGAATTGCTAAAAAGTCTGGAAAATCAAAACAGGGAGCTTAATGAATACGCTCATGTTGTTTCACATGATCTAAAAGCGCCATTGCGAAATATTGATACGTTGATTAATTGGGTTCTTGAGGAGAATAAGGACGTAATGAGTGAAAATTGTTTGAATTTGCTAAATCAGGTATTGTTTAATGTCGAAAAAATGGACATGTTAATCAAAGGAATTTTAGCTTATTCGACAATAGACAAATTAGAATCTGAAGAAAGATTAATTGATTTTAATCAGATAATTGATGAAATTACGAGAGAAATTCATATTCCCAAAAATATTAAAATTTCAATCATCGATGAATTACCTAAAATTTACGGAAATACATGGCGATTCAAACAGTTAATGCAAAATTTAATTGAAAACAGCATTCGTTATAATGATAAAAACCACGGTCAGATTGACATTGGCTGTAAAGAAAACGAGAATGATTTTGAATTTTATATTAAAGATAATGGTATCGGAATTGCTGAAAAATACCACGACAAAATTTTTAAAATTTTTACAAAATTAGAAAGCAACAATCAAAATTCGGGAGTTGGTCTTTCGATAGTCAAAAAAATTGTTGAATACTACAAAGGTTCCATCTGGCTTGAAAGTAAAGAAAACATTGGAACAACATTTTATTTTACCTTACCGAAAGACTATGCAACAGCCTAATTTAACTTATATAGAACAAATTTGTGGAGATGACGATGAATTTAAGAAAAAAATGATCTCTATCATTAAAAAGGAACTTCCGCTCGAAATATTGGCATATGATAAAAGTATGGAAGCTCATAACTACAAAAATGCAGCGGAACATGTTCATAAATTAAAACATAAAATAATAATTTTTGGTCTTGAAAAAGAATATCAGATTACGCATGAATACGAAAATGATTTATTAAATGGCATAATTACCTCTGCAAATGAGTTTGAAAACATTTTACAATTAATGCAACATTTTGTAAACGGCTTATAGAATCCTGTTTGCCAATGTTTAATCTTTAGTTATACATGATCATTTTTTAGAATTGAGCTGTAAAATTTAAAATAACAGGAAAAAATAAGTTGGAAGATCTAATTCCTTCTATTAAAGGCTACAATAAATTTAAACGCCTGATCAAATCAGGCCGATTAGAACGACTTACCGGAACAACATCTTTGCCAATTAAAACACTATTATCCTCAATATCTATAATTTTTTTGGTATTGATGATAAAAGAACGGTGCACTTTCAAAAACAAACTTTCAGGTAATTTGTCTTCAATTTTTTTAAGGGTAGAGTGTACCACATAGTTTTTATTTTCTGTTTTAATATGAATATAATCTCCTTTGGCTTCTACTATATTTACAGATGCAAATTCGATTTTGATTAAACGGCGATCAATATTAATATAAAACTCGTTTGCATTGTCTACGCCTGCGCTTTTGTTAATAACCGTTGTTCTAGATAAAGGCATCGCAATCACTTTTTGAATTGCTTTCTCAAAACGATCCTTTGTAATAGGTTTTACCAAATAATCGACAATACATTCATATTCAAAAGCTTCAATTGCAAAATCTTTATCAGAAGTTATAAGTATAATCTTGGAAGGATTTTTAATAGTTTTAATAAAATCAAAACCGGTAAAATCAGGCATGTGGATGTCCAGAAAAATTAAATCTACCTCATTTTGATTCAGGTACTTGATGGCATCCATAGCATTTGAGAACTCTTTTAATAAGTTTAATTGCGGAATATTCTCGATTATTTTTTCTATGATGGCTCTTGCCATTTCTTCGTCATCAATAATAATGCAATTCATAGTTTAAGCGATATTATAATTCTAATAAAATCCTTGCAGTGTTCTGAAAGTATTTTAAATCCATATTTCAAAGTTGTACTGCACTATTTTTTAATACTCTTCCTACTTCCTGAACAAGATAATAATTTTTTTCAAGAAAATTATTAGTAAGATAGTAAAAGTTAGTTTTGTTATGAAATGCTAAATTTTGCGTTTTTGATTTTGATTAAAAATTATGATTTATTTATTGCAGGTATTCCTTCCAGCTCCCTCTTATGTTAAAATGTCCTTTTCTATTAGAACTAAATTGCTACTGACAGCTGATTAATACTCTATAACAAATTTCCGAAAACAGTTGAGGCGGTGAAATCTGAATCAAGAGCTTAGCTTTTTGTGGCAAATTTGAAGGCAACTCCAGATATATTGTAGCACAATTCTAATACAAAACTTAAGATGATATAATATCTTTAAAACTGTCATAGTTTTTTTTGACAAAAAAAGGTATCAACTTCAATCTTCTGCTAAGTCGGTAAATTGATTCTTCTTATATCTCTTATAACAGGAAATAAAATTTGACTGGTTGGCAAAGCCAAACATCTCTGAAATCTGTTTTTTTGAATGTTTATTTTCATCTAAATATTTATCAGCGACTTCCATTTGTAAATTTCTGTAGTAAGAAAAGAGTGTTGTGTTATATTTTTTTTTGAAATCACGTTTTAATTTTGTAGGTGAAATAAAACACTCCTTTGCCAACTTGTCAATTCCGGGAAATTCTAAAAATATGGAAGCATGTAATAATTGTTCCACCTTATTAAGACGAATTTCACTTTCTGATTGAACAGTTAAAGTTACTCTTTCATTTTTTCTAAAAGATTGTGACCGTATGATGGAAATATCTACAACATGAACAAAAAAACCAGTAACTTCTCCATCAATAATTTCAGGAGTGTACGTCGCCAGTGTATTATGAATAGAGCCATCTGATTGTGTCAGTTCCCTTTCAAAAATCTGTACCTCACCAGCCAGCGCGTTTGTAATGTATGTAAGATTTTTTTCGTAAATGGAACCCAAAAGCTCAGGAAGCATCATTTTATCAATCATTTCCTCGGGGGACAAACCAAACCATTTTAAGTATGCGGAATTTGCAAATCTGCAAACCAAGTCTTTGTCCCAGAAAGCGATCATTGCATCTGTTTGCTCAGTAAACCTAAATGCATTTTTAAATTTCATTAAGGAAAAGGAATTATTACCTACAGGAAACATTGCTTTAAATTTAACTTAAATTCGTGATAATTAGAAAATTTAGTTAAAAAGATGTCCGCCCCTAAAGCATAGCACTTATTTATTTGTGTAATATCCGAAGTTGTGGAAAGAATAATTGTCTTTATCCCTTTCCACAAAGAATTACTTTTGATCTCCTCTAGACATTCTAAACCATTTTTTTTGGGCATATTCAAGTCTAAAAAAATAAGATCAGGCAGAACCTTATTTTTTTCAAGCTGTTTCAATAGCTTTTCACCATCAATTAAAATGGTAAGATTAACATTTGATATTAGATCAGAAAGAACTTCTTTAAAAAATAAAGCATCATCTTCATCATCTTCTGCAAGCAATATCGATAAATTTGTTTTCATTATTTACAGTCTATAGCACTTTTCTTAACAAAAATATAATTGAAAAAAGAAATACTGTACTGTTTAAGGATATATTATTAGCTGTTGAAGACATTTCTAAATGTGTCTAACTGGATACACTCTTTATTTTTATTAAAGCTTCGTAATTTCTGTTTAAATATTAAGTCAAAATAATAAAAGAACACATTGCGATATTAAAAATAGAAAACCTGCTAATCAAATGATTTAGAGGTTTTCCATTTTATTTCAGCATGTTTAAATTCAGAACTATTTGTATTTAATATTAATACTGATGACATCCGAAGTCATATTTGTAGTTCTGGTATAATGACCGTAACGTATCTCCAGAGTATTCCAATGTTTAAGACCAAAGATTCCGTTGAGTGGTGTAAATTTCATCCCCATACCAAAGAAACTACTGTCAAACTTTGACAAATCATAGTTGCTGGTGTAATATTCATCAGCTGCAGTATGTTCTTGATAAGGCTTAAAATATTTTGTTCCTGTCTGGGTATAATATCTGTAAAATGGACTGACTGAAAATGCCTGAGTTAGTTTTACCGGAATTTCAAGATCAGCAGTATGCGCTTTTAAGCTCCAGTCATCAGTATAATATCTATAATAAGCGCGAATAATTACATTGTCTCCCAAGAAATAACTCGCCCTTATCCCTAGCGGAATTTTTAATCTTGTATCGGGCATTTTTTCCTGATGCACAGATCCGTCACTAAAATAAACCCTGTGAAAAGGAAGGCTTAAGTAGCCGTTTTGACTGATTATATCACCTACAAGCATTAGCTGAAGGTTTTTGTTTACCACCTGAGAATAACTTAAAGTTCCTGCAAAAGTATTTCTGTTTGCGCTATTATAACCCTCACTTCCCGAAGCACGCAGCTCGACAGGTTCGATTAATTTTAACTGGTCAATAAAAGTTTGAAATTTAGCCGTAAATTCTCCATTCCTGTCTTTGGTTTTTTGCGAGAAACTAATATTCCCTCCAAATGATTGGTAATCAAATTCAGTTGATGAAGAAACTCCAATTCCCAATGTTCTTCCTTTTTCTTCATTCTCTCTCAAATAGGTCAAAGAAGGGTAGAAGCGATTGTCTGAAGAAGAGGCAGATGAATTAGCACTCAAATCAATCATATCTGAAGATGCTGAGGTATAGTGGTCAATTCCTGCTTCAATATCAAAAGTATGCTTAATTCCGGTTTCTCCGTATTTTATTAATCTAACATCAATTGTGTTTGCAATATCAGTAAGATGCTCAGAACCAATTCCGCCTGTAACGGCAGAGTTATCACCATTCTGGTTATAATAGCTGGATACTAAATTTACTTCTTCGAGTTTTAATTTCTTGCTTTTGTAACTTGTTGAATCATTGGGAACATTTTGCGCTCTTACCTGAAATAAAGCCAGTAAAGCAAATCCTGTTATGAATATTCTTTTCATTTTTTTATAGTATGAAAATTAGTTACAACCGCAGCCACCGCCGCTTTTTCCTGCATTTGCTCCGGAAGCTCCTTCGCGGTAGGATTGAAAGCTGAGTTCTGTCTTTTCGATTTTTCGATTAGAAAGCACCATTTCAGAATCGTTGATTTTGCCTTTCTGGTATTCCTTTACAGAAGTGCAGGAAGTGAGCAGTATGCCGATAAAAGCAATACTGCAGAACACGAGATTTTTTTGCTTTGGCTTTTTCATTTCAGATTAATAGTTTTTGAAGTGTAAATTTTATTGTCGTCATCGATAATAATACAATATAAATCAGGTATCTGATCTATTAAAAACAAGCCAGCCTTAATTCCCATAACAGCAATTGGAGTTGCCATTGCATCTGCAAACTCGGCATTTGAAGCGATGATGGTAACACTTTTAATTCCCGAAATAGGAAGACCTGTTTTTGGGTCAATGGTATGCGAATATTTTTTACCGTTAATGGTTGCAAACTTTTCGTAGTTACCAGAGGTTGCAACGGCCTTATTTGATATTTCCATATAAGAAAAAGGAGTATTTGGTTCATCGGGATTGGCCACTCCAATTGTCCATTTTGATCCATTTGGCTGTAAACCCCAGGCAGACAAATCTCCGCTGGCATTAATAATCCCGCTTTCAACATGATGTTTTAAAAGAACTTGTTTTGCCATTTCTGCAGCATATCCTTTGCCTATTCCGCCAAAACCAATACGCATACCTTTTTCTTTTAAAAAGACAGTAGTATTTTCTTTGTCTAAAATGATGTTTCTGTAATCAATAAGATGCACCATTTTTAATGCTGTTTCAGCATCCGGTAAACTAGTCATGGTTTTGTCAAAATTCCAGAGGCTTTTATCTAAACTGCCATAAGAAATATCAAAAGCTCCTTGTGTAATTCTTGAAATTCCAATACACCTTTCGATCAGATTAAAAACCTCCAAATCGATTTTTACAGGCTTAATTCCCGCATTTTTGTTAATGAGATTGGTTTGACTATCGTTTCTATACGTAGTCAAAAGCTGCTCGATGCGTTTTATTTCCTCAATAGCAAGATCAATATGCATATTCCCTTTCTTCTCATTTTCGGCAACTACTGTAATAGTAAAGTTATTCCCCATGAGTTTTAGGGACTGGGAGTATCTTTGATGTTTTAAGATGTTATTTTTTGCTATCACAGATTGCTTTTATTTCTGCTGTCCATTGTTCAGGAGTTATCTCTGGTTTGCCATGCCATGTTTTTAGTATTTTACCATCTGCATCAAGAAGAAGCGTCAGTGGAAAACTTCCTTCTTTATTGTATATTTCGGCCAAACCTTCGTTTCTTTTAACCTGCTCCGGGGTTCCTGTGTTTTTCTTTTTTCTTGGAAAATCAGCATTCACCAACACTAAATTATCATTTGCCATTTTTGTGAATGCTTCGTTTTCCAGATAATCCCTGCGCAGCAAAATACAAGGGCCGCACCAATCTGATCCGGAAAAATTTAATAGAATTAATTTGTGTTTTTCCTTTGCAATTTTTTTTGCATTATTAAAGTCCGGTTCCCAATTTATTGAAAAGACCATTAATAAAAGAAAGATTGAAATTAGCTTCATTTTAAAGTTGTTTTAAGTACTTACGAAATAACGAATTGTTACGCATCTTATTTTTTTTACTGACTTAAGATTTGCTTAATCTTTCAGGATGGGAAAATTTATTTACTCTTAAGTTGCTTGAAAATCAGGAAGATATTAAGCTTTAATTCATTTAGTATAAAAAAAAGATCTTCTAAATCAAGTCCAAAAGTAAAAACTGATCCTTGATTTTAAAATGTTTTTTATCACTTTTCAGCTTGACAAAGATCATTTTTCATGAGCTGTTATTTTTTCAATTTTGGTTAATAATTAGGTACTAAAAAATATTGAAAACCATTAGTCAAGTATTAAATTTTAAAAATTTTCCCCATGAAAAAAAGTAATGATGTTTTACGTAAAGAAGTTGTAGAGGCAATTAAATGGGAACCTCTTTTGAGCTCTAATGAAATTGATGTTAGTGTTCAGGATGGTATTGTAACCCTGGGAGGAACGGTGGACAATTACACTCAAAAAAAAGAGGCCGAGGCTGCTGTTAAAAGTATTGCAGGAGTAAAGGCCGTAGTAGACGATGTTAAGGTTGATTTGTTTTTTTCTGCCATAAAAAGTGATACTGATATCGCGGCTATGGTTATTAAGGCATTAAAAGAAAATTGGGCTGTTCCTGATCATAGAATTCAAGTTACCGTAGAGAATGGCTGGGTAATTCTTGAGGGAATCTTGCACTGGAATTTCCAAAGAAAAGCAGCGGATAATGCTATTCGGTACCTGCCGGGAGTAAGAGGAGTAATTGATAAGATAAAAATAGAAGCTGAAACAAAAAACGAAGTAGAAAAAGAACTCGTTGAGAAGGCGCTTCGTCGCAGCTGGATTCTTGATATTGATAATGTTAAGGTTAGGGTAGAAGGCAAAACCATACATCTTAGCGGCATTGTTGATTCTCTTTTTCAAAAAGAAGAAGCAGAAAGAATTGCATGGAATACACCCGGAGTGTGGTTTGTAAATAATGAGCTTCTTGTAGAATTCGATTAATATAAACACTAAAAAATATGAAAAGTAATGAAATATTACAAAGGGAAATTCAGGAAGCCATAAAATTTGAACCTTTGCTGCATGCCGCGGAAATTGGTGTTATTGTAAAAAACGGAATAGTGACCCTTACGGGAAATGTCAGTTCGCTGGTCAAAAAAAGAGAAGCCCTTCATGCAGCAAAAAAAATTAAAGGTGTTGCCGCTATAGTTGATGAAATTAATGTGATACTGGAAAAAGCATCAGTAATTACGGATCAACAAATTGCTGAACAGCTTACCGATAATTTTAAAGAGAATCACATTGTTCCAAAAGGTGTTGTCAGTATAATTGTAGAGAAAGGCTGGGTTACATTGGAAGGGACACTACCCTGGAGTTTTCAGAGGGATATTGCCACAGAACTAGTAGAAAATCAGATTGGAATAAGAGGTGTAACCAATAATATCAGACTTAAAAGAGATCTTTGTGATCAGTTAGAAAAGGAGTTACTGCAAAAGGCACTACAGCGTCATTGGGCTTTTGATGTGGATGAAATCGATATTCAGGTGGCAGGTGCAACAGTTCAGTTATCGGGAACGGTTGGTTCAATATTTCAAAAAGAGGAAGCGGAACGAATAGCATATAAAACACCCGGCGTTATCAAAGTTATAAATCATTTAAAAGTGAATCTTGAACAGCCTTACCTGTGTTAACTGATAATAATATAAATCATGAAAAATGTAAAACCTCCAGGCGATAGATCTGAAATTCAGTTTTTGCAAGGTCCGCAATCAAGGATTACTGAACTGAGATTTATATTAGTGACATTATGGGAACTGATAAGATGCTTTAGGAAATTATATACTATTGGTCCCTGCATTACTTTTTTTGGATCGGCACGTTTTAATGAAGATCATCCCTATTATGATTTTACACGAAATGCGGCTGGCGAATTTGCCAAACTTGGTTTTACAATAATGACAGGAGGAGGACCAGGCCTGATGGAAGCAGCAAACCGGGGAGCAAAACAAGTTGGAGGCAGATCTGTAGGATGTAATATTAAGCTTCCAATTGACCAGATGCCCAATTCTTATCTGGACAGATGGGTTGTGGCGAAACATTTTTTTATTCGTAAGATACTTTTAGTAAAATATTCTTTTGCCTTTGTTGTGATGCCTGGAGGTTTTGGTACCCTTGATGAATATTTTGAAGCACTTACTCTTGTGCAAACCGGCAAAATTAAAAACTTTCCCATTATCATATTCAATACAGAATATCATAAGGCATTGATTGAACATATTAACCTGATGAGACAACAGGGAACTATAAATGAATTAGATATGAAATTGTTTATGATAACGGATGATATTGAAAAGGCCCGACTTTTTATTATGGAACATAGTATTAAACATTACGGACTGAAACCAAAATTATAGCATTTATTCATTAAAGTGCCACTAAAATATAATCTCAGGATTACTTTTTGCATTTTCATTGATGAATACATTTTTTGAATTAAATACCAATAGCTACAAGATTTAAATCAAATGATATGAAAACAAAATTTAGTATTTTGGGTGTTATAACAGTTTTGTTATATTCCTGTCAGAACAAAACCCCTGCAATAGAAGATAATGTTAATTCTGATTCCTTAATGTCAGTTAAAAACATTGAACAAACTACACTTAGAAAATGGTTTTGGTTTAATAAAGAATCCGATAGTATTATTACATCAGCTGAAACAATAATTAATCAGCAAGAACAGGAGATGAAGTTACAATCGAGGAGCGATAAAAAAGAGAAGAAACTTCACGAGGCCCAATATCATCTAGGCGAATTAAAAAAGAGAGTAAATTACATTAAAGAGTATGAAACTAATACGGAAACATTTGATTCATCAGTTGTAAAAAAGCTAGATTCACTGAAGCTGGATTATTTGCAGGAAAAGCTTAAACTTGAAGCTGCTTTGTGTGAGTTCCATGAATTTAATATGCCTTAGGTAAATTAACTATTTAAATAAATTGATCGCAAAAAAGACTATGACAAAAATAAAAGGCCTAAGCCTTTTGCAGAATAATTAATAGTTTAAGAAACAGGCCGGTAATGATTTACCGGCCTGTTGTTATTTTCTAAAAACCAGCATTGGTGTTTTGGTATCAAAGCCTTTTTCAGAAGTTTTAGGAGACTGAAATAGTTTTTCAAACCATCGACGGTCTTCTTTTGCAAACATGGTAATTATGGATGGTTTGGTTTTTATAATATCAATTTGCAAGTGGCGAAGCAAAGGTACATCGGGAGTTAATTTTTTAAATTGAAAATTTATTTTCCCGGTTTTAAATTTCTGTTCTATTTTTTTTAATTTTTTATTTATCTCATCCTCATTTGTAAAATAATCGTAGTGATATACTGTAATTGGAGCATCAAATTGTGCTGCAAACTTTTTAATCAAAGGCAGTTCAGTATCTATATTTTCAATATCAGATGGGTACATAACAGAATTTACCGCTTGCATCCTGTAATACTTTGGTACAACTAAGACCGGAAGGGGCGAATCATGTAAAACTTTATTGGTATAACTGCCTAATAGCTTATTTGCAAGACCCCCGCCTCTTGTGGCCATGCAAATGTAATTAGCCTTCATTTTTTTTGCACATTCGAGAATAGCTTCATTTACATCCAGTCTGTTCTGTGCAATATAGCTTACTTTTCCTGGCTGTTTATTGGTTTGCCTGTACAGAGTGTGGATAAATTTTATTAAATTTTGCTCTTGTAATTTTGTATCCGGTTCAGGAAGGCCTGCAAAGGTAACGGCAGCAAAGGGATCAATAATAAATGAAGTATTTACATAAAGAAATATAAGTTCGTATCTTGCTTGTGAAGCAAGTTGTATAGCAAAACGTACAGCTGTTTTGGAGTTGTAAGACAGGTCTGTTGTAACAAGTATTTTTTCCATGTGTGTAGTTTAAAATGGTTCCTATTGTTGCGTTTACTGATGTCAAATGAGAGGTTTTTAATTTGAAGCAAACTTCATTTCGTTTACATACAGATTTAATTTTTTCCAATGTTTGTGATCAATTTTGGCAGTATCAACATCGGTAGTCCAATCTAGTGCGGGAAATAATTTTAATCTGTTGACAATTCTTTTTTTGTATCCCAAAGAAAAACGGTTTCCCCGCATCTGAAATTCTATCGTTTTATTATAATTATCCGTATTGCGGTAAAGTACTGTTTGGGTTTTCCAGTCGCCGCCCCAGGTTAAAAAAGATTTTATAAAACACAAAAATGCCACAATCAATAGGGTAAATAATCTTGACTTTGTAGTTTTTAATTTCCCAAAAATATTTCCCAAAATAAAAATAAGGGTGGTTAATGCTAATAGTAGTAGTATAAAATGTACTATAGAGTTATTAATATACAAATCCGTATAGCGATTCATAAACAACAATGCTGCCGTTATTACAAACACAAAGTAGATTATCAGTTTTTTCATTATTTATATTTTAAAAATTAAAATTATTGTACATCATTTACTTCAGATTCGTCTTTATAAAGATTTGAAGGTTTGTTTAGTTCCTCCTCGTAAACTTTTCTGTCTTTTTGGTTTTGTCTAAAAAGATATACCATCATAATTAATACAATAATCCCGGTAAAGGTTAATATGATCCAGCTTGGTTTCATGACATTTAATTTTTATGTTAATCTCTTTTATAATCATTCTGTTAAAGCATGTTTGTACTCTACCATCAGTTGATTTTCTACAGACCAGATGCCAGGCGTTTTCCAGACTATTTTTTCAGCCAGCTCTTTTTGGTAAATTGAAGATACGACACCTGTTAGTGTAACCTTTGTTCCATCTACTTTAACAAAAATGTTTTCAGAATGTAAGGTCCAGTTGCTCGCCAGTGCCTTTGTAATAGTTTTTTTCTCAATTTCACTTTCTATCTGAGCTTTAATCCTGATATGATTGGTGACACCTTTAACTCCGGTAATATGTCCAATAGACTTTTCCGCAGCTTCTTTCTGATAATTCCAGGTCACCTGACCTTCCAGAGTAACCCATCCTTTCTCAATTTTAATTTGAATTTTTTCCTCTGGAACATTCCAGCTATCAGTTAAAGCTTTTAATGCGTCGGCAGCAATCTCTTCATCAGACTTCTTGCTGTTCGAATAACTTACTTCAATTTCTTCAACAACCGCTTTTACGCCATCAACATTTTTGGCGGCATTTTCAGCTTCATTTTTTTTATAATAAGCATCAACGGTTCCCATTAGGGTTATGATTCCATCCTTTGCAGTTACACCAATTTCTGCTGCGTGCAATTGTGGTTCCCATTTAATGGCATTTTGCACGTCTCTTTGTAATTCTTCATTTGTTTTCATGTTATTGTATTTATGGAGTTAAATAAGGTTCATGAATCTTCTATTTTTGACTTATTTTGCCAGTATGAAAGTTTTAGTTTTCTAAAACCATTCGGTTTTCTTTTTCTGTTATTGTATTTTCTTTCGGAATATGAATTTGCAATAAGGTTCTTATTTCTTCAATCTTCGCATTAGTTTCCTCAGCAAAAAGCATAAATTTTCGGGCTTTCAATCCTGTTTTGTATTGAATGATTTTGCCTCTTGAAATTCCCATGCCAATTAAAGGTAGTGTGGCGCCAAGAAGTACAGCTAAGCATGCATATATAATTGGAATCCTGAAATAAGGAATACGCGCTGCAAAGTTAAAAACGAAGAAAAAACCAAATAAAAGACCACACAAACCAATAGAAAATACCGCAAGGGTACTCCATTTCTCTACCTTGTCATAAATATCAGAATATCCCCTAACACTTTTTTCCAGGTAACAATCTGTTCCAATTATAGATAGTTTTGTAATGTCGTAATCACTTTTTTTTAGTTTTTTGATAGCATCTTCGGCTTGCTGCCATGTTTTAAACTTTGCAACAAATAGTTTTTGATTTTCCATGGTTTCTATTTTTTAGTTGTTATACGTTTCAGAGTTTGTTTTTTGGTTCTGCGGTAAGGTTTGTATTGTTGTGCGGGCTTTAAATTTCTATCGTAAAATTCTACTAAAAGAGAGAAATTTAAAATGATCTGAATCATGGATAAAAATGATTTTCAATACTTTTTTTGTTATTTATGAATGTTATTTATCTGAAAAACATTTTTAAAAACGGTATACAAAACAGAGTTCAATTACTAAAAAAGAATTTGGTAAAGTATATCACAACGATGAAAAGCAAATGACATTCATTAGCTTTAAATAAATGTGTATTTGATATTGTGATCAAAATCATTTTATCACATCCGGCAATCCCCTAATTTAGTTTAGTATTATTATTGGACTTAATAATGAGAATTGCTCTGCGCACTTAAAAAAAAATTATATGGAAACTATACGTGAATATCATGTAGATTTGGATTGGCATGAAAATCAAAATGCACGATTAAGTTCTGTAATATTCAACAATACCATAGAAGTTGCACTTCAGTCGTGTTTGCAAAATGCAGATGAAGATGTATGGTCAGCCGAACATTTGTTTATTGCGTCTGTTGAAAGTTCTTATATGGCAGCATTTTTTAAAATAGCAAAAAACAAAGGAATTGCAATGAAAAAATTTAATTGCAGCGCACGCGCCTCTGTTGTAATATCGGATGAATTTTCAGAAATTACAGATATTGTAATAAGACCGGCAGTAACTATTTCAGAAAGTTCTCAGATTAATAAAACTTTAAAACTTTTTTCTATCTGCAAGCAACATTGCATGGTTTTAAATGCTTTAAAAATAAGACTGTATATATTCCCGTCGGTTAGTGTATCATAACAAGCCAGTACTTTACGTTAGTTAATCTAAAAAAAATATCCTCATGAACACAAGCAAGCAGGAATTAGAAGGATTAAATTTTGACCAAGTTATCGATCTTAGAAAAAAATTTGGAATCAATACCTATAATTATAAAAAAGATAACAGGTTTTTAGTTTTTCTAAAAAGTATTTTTGCAGAACCAATGGTTGTTTTATTGCTCATCGCCTCCTTAATTTACTTTGTAAATAAGCAGTATAGTGACGCTATATTTCTATCTGTTTCGATTTTATTGATTGTAGCCATTTCGCTTTATCAGGAAAAAAGAAGCCAAAATGCGCTGGCAAAACTACAGGAATTTACACAGCCTTTGTGTAAAGTTATTCGTGAGGGACAGCAGCATAATATTAAAACACGAGATGTCGTTATTGAAGATTTGGTAATAATTGAGGAAGGCAGTTTAATTCCGGCTGATGGCTCTATTATCAGTTCCAATGATTTTTCGGTAAATGAATCCATACTTACCGGTGAGTCCATGGCAGTTTTCAAAGACAAAAACAAAAAAGATAATAAGGTTTTTTCAGGAACTACTGTTGTCAGCGGATTGGCTATTGTTAAAGTTACTGCCATTGGAAACGAAACCCGACTGGGTAAAATAGGAAATAGTCTTAATGCTATTGGGGAGGAGAAAACACCATTAGAACTCCAGATTGGAAACTTTATAAAAAAAATGATTTTTGCAGGAGCATTGGTATTTATTTTGGTTTGGGGAATCAACTATTCAAGATCAGGGAATGTTTTGGGAAGTCTTTTGATGGCGCTCACGCTTGCCATGAGTATACTACCAGAGGAGATTCCTGTTGCCTTTACAACATTCATGGCATTGGGAGCACGCAGACTTATGAAAATGGGTATTGTCGTGAAGCAAATGAAAACAGTAGAAACATTAGGCAGCGCAACAGTAATTTGTACTGATAAAACAGGTACAATCACCCAAAATAAAATGGAACTGGCAAGACTTTATCTGCCTTCTGGTTTAGAGGTGTCGACAGATACTTTCAGGGCATTAAAAGAAACAGAAGAACTCCTTACAACTGCTATGTGGGCCAGCGAACCAATTGCTTTTGATCCTATGGAAATTGCCCTTCATGACACTTATAAAAAATATACTGACAAGGATTTGAGAATGCTTTCTAAAATGATTCATGAATATCCTTTGTCAGGCAAACCGCCTATGATGACACATGTATTTGAAGATGACTTTGGCCATCGAATTATTGCTGCTAAAGGTGCTCCTGAAGCTATTTTAGAAGTTTGCCATCTTTCAGCTGGGGAAAAAGAAGCGGTAATGAATGGCATGAATAAATTCACACAGAAAGGCTACAGGGTACTTGGCGTTGCGACGGGAAATCTGAAAGGGAATAATTATCCCGAAACGCAGCAGGAAATTCCGTTTATATTTAAGGGATTGGTTGCTTTTTATGACCCTCCAAAAGAGAATATTGCCGAAGTTTTAAAATCATTTTACACATCCGGAATAGAGGTAAAGATTATTACCGGTGACAATGCCCGGACCACAAATGCCATTGCTCGGGAAATTGGTTTTAAGGGTTTTGATAAATCTGTTACAGGAGACGAACTCATGAAATTCAGCGAGGCTGAGCTGCAAAAAAAAGTAATGCATATTAATATTTTTAGCAGAATGTTTCCCGATGCTAAACTGCGAATTGTAAATGCTCTGAAAGCAAATGGACAAATTGTTGCCATGACAGGAGACGGAGTCAATGACGGACCTTCGCTCAAGGCAGCACACATTGGCATTGCAATGGGTAAAAAAGGAACGTCAATAGCAAAAGAAGCAGCATCAATTATTCTTGTAGAAGACGATCTTTCTAAAATGGTGGATGCTGTTGCAATGGGCAGAAAGATTTATATGAACCTGAAAAAAGCAATTCAGTATATTATATCCATACATATTCCGATAATTTTGATCGTTTTCCTGCCGCTTGCCTTACGGTGGAAATATCCCAATATATTCAGTCCGCTTCATGTAATTCTGCTCGAACTTATAATGGGACCAACCTGCTCTATAATTTATGAAAATGAACCAGCAGAAGCAGATACGATGCAGCGGGGACCAAGGCCGCCAACGTCAACATTTTTTAATACAAAAGAACTTGCAATCAGCATTCTTCAGGGGATTGTAATAACATTTGGTTTGTTGTTTGTATATCAATGGTCAGTTCATAATCAATGGAACGAAAACATAACCAGAAGTATCGTATTTTTAACTTTAATAACTTCGAATGTTTTATTGACACTTGTTAACCGCTCATTTTACTATTCGTTATGGGTAACGCTTCGATATAAAAATATCCTGGTATCGATCATTATTGCTGTTACAGTACTGTTGGTTCTGTCGTTGTTTGCAATACCATTTTTGCGCTCTCTCTTTAATTTTGAATTAATTACATTTTATCAATTCATTTTGTGTATTCTGACCGGTTCAATATCGGTACTGTGGTTTGAGGCAATAAAATATATAAGAAGAAGATCAAAAAATTAAATTTCTATTTCACTTCCCATAAGCGGAACACTGCATTTATAACCATATCGTTCCTGGATTTTGGTGCGCAGTTCATCTGCGGGAAGGTTTTCGCCATGTACTAAATAAATACATTTTGGATTGTTATTAAGAGCAGAAAGCCAGTTTAACAAATCTTCCTGATCACCATGCGCAGATAGCCCTTCAATTTGTACAATTTTGGCTTTTACAGAATAATATTTTCCATAAATTTTAATTTCATCAGCCCCTTCAATAAGTTTTCTGCCACGAGTGCCTTCCGCCTGATAGCCTACAATTATGACTGTGGTTTTCTCCCTACTGATATATTGTTGCAGGTAAGATAATACACGCCCCCCCGTAACCATGCCACTTGCTGCAATAATTACTTTTGGCAGGGGATCTTCAATTGTGCGCACGGTTTGCTCAAATTCAGAAACGATTCTGAACATTTTGAATATCTCATTACAATCATTGGCAGACAATTTATGCCACTCCATATTTTCCAGAAAGACATCAAGAACGCTGGCACCCATAGGCGTGTCAAGGATGTACGGAATGTCGGGTATTCTTCCTTCTGTTTTGAGTTTCCATAAAAGATACATTATTGACTGTGCCCTTTCAACAGCAAACCCGGGAATAATTACAGTTCCATTTTGCTGGATAGTTGTGTTGATATAGGTTTCGAGTTCTTTTTTTACGTCGAGGTCAGGATGCAGGTGATTACCGTAAGTACTTTCTAAAAAAATATAATCAGCCATTAAAGGTTTTGTTGGCGCAAACATCAATACATCATCATCCCGCCCAATATCACCTGAAAAAATCAAAGTTTTTCCCTCAAGAGTCAGTGTGATACTGCAGGCACCAATAATATGTCCGGCACTTGAAAAAACGGCAGCAATATCATTTGCTATAACAGTAGATATATTGGGCTGTATTACTTTAAAAAAAGCAAGAACATTTTCTGCCTGAGCTACACTATAGAGAGGTACTGCTTTTTCATGTTTAGAATAATGCTCTTTGTTGGCTTTATTAGCTTCTTCTTCCTGAATTTTGGCGCTGTCTAAAAGAACAAGTTTTGCTACGGCTTTGGTTGGTCCGGTGCAATATATTTTTCCTGTAAATCCTTGGGCAACCAATCGTGGAAGCCAGCCGCAATGATCCAGATGACCATGGGTGAGTAAAACATAATCTATAGTTGAGGGTAAAATTGGCAATGGTTCCCAATTGAGCTGCCTTAAAGACTTAAGCCCCTGAAAGAGGCCGCAGTCTACCAATATTCTAATACCATCGCTTTCTATGAGTGTTTTGGAGCCTGTTACTGTTCCGGAACCTCCTATGAATTTTATTTTCATCTTAGATAAGTTTACAAATTTGTGAAGCTTCTTTCAATACATTTCGAACCCTGTTTTCACTAAGTCCAATTTTAGAAAGACTATGAGAATCGTTAATAAGATCTTTTACAAGCAGCTGATCCAGAATCAGCAATTTCTCCTTTTCTACCATTGATAGAGTAGTAAGGCACGTAATGGGGTAGAGTGCCCCTTTGTCAATTTTACTTTTGATGTTGTTATCTTTGGGGTAATCCCAGCTTAATAGCGAAATTCCGCTGCAGTTTGCGAAACTTTCTGCATCTTTAGTAAATCGGTTATTGGTTACGATAATGCAGGAATTAATTGTTTCGCTGTTAAAAAAAACAGGATGCGTTTTTATTTTAAGATCATTAAAACGAGAAAGAATGTACATAGGAACTTTTACATCAGAGGAACCTTCTCTGCTGCTGTGAAATTTACATTCAATCATGGAAATCATGTTCTCTTTTTTGAGCATTACATCTACTTCATGCGAAACACATTTTCCCTGAAGCGTTAAGTTGGTTTCGGTTGTAAAGCCTTCGGCAGCATATAGTCGTGCAACAAATTTTTCAAAGAAAAAACCAGCCGGACCAAGCATTTGTAACGCAGAACGCAAATTATAGCGGGCAGCATGGCCATTTGAAGCTTTTTTTAAAATAGCAAAAGCCATTTTGTATATTTCTTTAGTGGTGATGCCTTCATACATTTGTTTCTGTATCTGTTCCAGGCATTCTGTTATAACGGCAGTGGCAGCCCCGGATTTTTGAAGAGAAAGCTTTAATTTTTCTATATCAAAAGGAACAATATGTCCAGAGTGCTTAATTACTTTCATGTTAGAATTTATAAGCTGATTTAACTAGTGCTTTATAGTAATAGAATGTATCTGCAGGTTTTCTGCAGATACATTTTCAAATCTTATTATTATCCAATTTTAATTTGTTTTACAGGAGTTTTAGGACTGCTGTTTTTTTTAGGAAGCGTAAGTTTTAAAACTCCATTTTTATAATTCGCGTCAATTTTATCAGTTGCAATATTTTCAGGAAGAACAAATGAACGGCTGAAAGAGGTAAAACAAAACTCTCTTTTTCTGAAATTTTTATCTTCCTCTTTGAATTCTTCTTCTTTTTCTGCACTGATATTCAAAACACCATTGTTAACTTCTGCTTTAAAATCCTTGTTTTGGAGTCCGGGTGCAGCGAGTTCAATTTCAAAAGTATCGGTATTTTCTATCACATTTACATTTGGGATAAAGGTCCCTTTTTGATTTGCAAAGGCAAAGAATGGAGGAATGTCCAGAAAGCCATCATTAAAAAAATCTTCAAAAATGTTGGGTAAAGAAACATTTTTCTTGGTTGGAACTAATGTTGTCATGATATACTAAATTTTAATTAAACATTTATTGATTTGTTTAACCAAAATTATAGCACATTATCGAAAAATGGGATGATAAAAATCATCTAAATAAATGATAATCATCACATTGTGGTTTAGTTTTTTAGTTTGCTGAGTTTTTCCAAATTAAGTACACGGATGGTACTGGCTGTTTTCTCAATTAGTCCTTCTTCCTTAAAGTCGCTCAAAGTACGGCTTACTGTTTCTGGGGAAGTTCCTGAAAATGCCGCAAGATCATCCCTGCTGAATTTGATGCTCGAATCATCTATTCCGTGCTGCAGCAACAAATGCACAATGCCCTGGGCAATTCTTTTTCGCACGGACATATACGCTATCTGCAAGAGGCGGACCTCTTTTTCCCTCATGTCATTGGCGAGAATTTTAATGAATTTTGCCCCAACATCGGGATAGAGGAAAAGAAGTTTATCGAGCTGTTCTGTTGGAAGAAAACTCAAAACAGTATCTTCCAGAGCGATAGTGGTATCGTTATAGGTATCATTAGAAAATAAAATGCTGATATCCAGATAATCATTCTCTTTATATACCCCTGTAATGAGTTCCCGGCCGTCTTCGGTTAATTTTACAGTTTTTACTTTGCCGCTGATAATGTAATAGATTCCTGTTACGTGATCGCCTTCATAATGAATATATTGATTTTTTTTATACTGCCTTGTACTTCGTTCGAGCATTATTTCCTTGAGTTTTACCAGACCATCTTCTTTGGAAATAACAGTGTTGAGGTTTTCGGCCGTTTGTCCGTAAAACAGTTGCTGCAATTCTTGTTTTTTCAATCGCGCCTCTATAGCCCGTAAAAGCTCCAAATCGTCAAAAGGTTTAGTGAGGTAATCATCTACTCCTAGTTCCATGCCTTTACGAATATCGGCCCGTTCTGCTTTGGCAGTTAAAAATATTACAGGTAATGTTTGTGTTTCGGGATTCTTCTGGAGAATATGTAATACTCCATAACCATCAAGTTCGGGCATCATAATATCGCACAGTACAATATCGGGTTTCATTTTAAGTGCAATTTCAACTCCGCTTTTTCCGTTGTTTGCTTCAAAAACTTCATATCCGGAAAGTTCGAGTATCTCAACAACATTTTCCCTGATATTGTCATTGTCCTCAATAATAAGTATTTTAGTCATAGCGTGGTAATTCAATAGTAAATAAAGTTCCTTTATCAACAGCACTTTTAAACGATATAGTACCGTTCATAAGCGATACGTAGCGTGAAACAATATGAAGGCCGAGACCTGTTCCCGGAATATTTCCTGTATTGTGCGCCCTGAAAAAAGCCTCAAATAAATGTTCATGATCTTCCTCAGGAATACCTATGCCATTGTCTTTTACGTTTATTGTTATTGTACTGGCATTAATTGAAGTAAAAAGTTCAATTTCAGTTTCTTCCCCCGAGTATTTAATGGCATTAGAGACAAGATTAATGATACAATTTTTGAGAAGGTTTTTGTCTAATTTTACAAGTGTAACTTCGGTATTGGGTATGCTGATGATCTTTTGTTTTTTTTTAGTCAGAAGTTTTAATTCCCCAATAATTTCCTTTATAAAATCCTGAAGATCAAAACAGGATATTTGCAAGGTAATTTTATTGGATTCCGCTTTTTCAAGTAGCAGAAAGTCATCCAGAATTACTGTTAGATTTGCAATAGCACTTTTGATTTTACGGATATGGGTTTCAATTTTTGGATTGTCAAAATCTTCGCAATAGCGCTGAATTAAAGAGGAAGAAAGCTGAATGGTGCTTAATGGCGTTCTAAATTCATGAGAAGCCATTGATAAAAGGCGGCTTTTAATTTTGTGGAGTTCTTTTTCTTTTTCTAACGTGCTACTGACTTCTTCTTTTGTCTGGGTCAGGGCATCAATAGTTTCATTTAAAGTCGCAGTGCGGTCTTTTACCAGTTCTTCCAAATGTTGCGTATATTGCATTAACCGGTTTTCTGCTTCTTTTTGATGGCTCATGTCATGGATAAAACCTGCAAAAATTCTTTCTCCCTCAAATTTAACTTCACTCACGCCAAGTCGGAACGGGAAAATATTGCCGTCTTTTTTTCGTCCCAGTACATCTCTGTCATGGCCAATTATATGTGGAATTCCAGAAGATTTGTAGCTCTCTAAATAAGAATCATGTTTTTCCCGATCTGGAGAAGGCATTAAAAATGAAATGTTTTTTCCAATAACTTCTTCGGGAGTATATAAAAAAAGCCGACAGGCTGAAGGATTTATCGATTCTACAATTCCCTTTTCGTTAATTGTTATGATGCCATCGATTGCATTATCAATAATTGCATTTAAAAGTGCTTGATTTTTCATATCGCAATCGGTTTTTGGTCTAACAAATGTCGCAAAATGTTTTTGATAACCAATCTCTTACAAGTTTAATTTTTGATGAAAAAAATATTTATCCTATATGTAAAATCATTCTCTAAACGTTGTATGTATTTTCTCTTCATTACTATTTTTATTAAAAACTGTGTTAACATTTTTAATACCATTTACCAAGGCATCAGCGTTGAAAGAAATACTTTTAATTCCCGCCATGACTAAAAATTTCGTAAATTCTGCCGAGTCACTGGGAGCTTGTCCGCATATACCTATTTTTTTTTCCATTTTATTGGCTGTCTGTATCATTTGAAGAATAAGTTTTTTAGAAGATTCATTCTCCTCGTCAAAAAGATCGGCGATTAATTCAGAGTCGCGGTCAATACCCAATGTGAGCTGTGTAAGGTCATTGGATCCTATAGAAAAACCATCAAAAATTTTCGCAAATTCTTCAGCCAGTAATACATTTGATGGTATTTCTGCCATGACATATATTTCAAGTCCGTTTTTATGCTGTACTAAGCCGCATTCTTCCATAATAGCAATGACTTTTTTTCCTTCTTCAGGAGTGCGGCAAAACGGAATCATGAGTTTTACATTGGTAAGCCCCATATCATCTCGTACTACTTTCATTGCCTTACATTCAAGCTTAAATCCTTCACGATATTTTTCATGATAATAACGTGAAGCGCCCCGAAAACCAAGCATTGGATTTTCTTCCTGGGGTTCAAAAAATGAACCTCCCAGAAGACCTGAATATTCATTGCTCTTAAAATCGCTCATTCTCACAATAACTTCTTTTGGATAAAAAGCAGCGGCTATTGTGGCCACACCCTGCGATAGTCTTTCAACGAGGTAATCTGCTTTTGTGTCATAATTTTCTGTGAGTTTATCGATTGCTGTGCTTTGAGCGGGATCAGTTACTTTTTCTGTATGAATGATTGCCATTGGATGTATTTTTACATTATGGGATATAATAAATTCAATACGTAGTAATCCGACACCATTATTAGGATGAAAAGAAAGTTCAAAAGCTTTCTCCGGCTCAGAAACTATTAGCTGGACTTTTGGTTTTCCCGGAAGTTTAATTTCATCAAGAGATGTGGTTGTTTTTAAGTATTTCAATTTATCTTTATAAATATATCCTGTTTTTCCCTCAGCACAGCTTATGGTAATAAAATCACCATCTTTTATTAGTTCGGTAGCATTTTCTGTTCCTACTACAGCTGGAGTTCCAAGTTCACGGGCTACTATAGAAGCGTGACTTGTTCTTCCCCCTTTATTGGTAACAATTCCGGCCACTTTTTTAAGAATTGGATCCCAATCAGGACTTGTAAAATTAGTGATAAGAATATCTTCTTCTTGTAATGCTGAAGCTTCTTTTGGAGAGTGCAATATTCTGGCCATACCACTTGTGACAGCATTTCCTATGGCTTCACCGGTTATGATGACTTCTCCTTTTTTTTCTAATTTATAAGAAGTTATCGATAAAGGTTTAATTTGAGAATGAACAGTTTCAGGTCTGGCCTGGATGATATAGAGCTCGCCGTTCATCCCGTCCTTTGCCCACTCAAAATCCATTGGTTTTTTATAATGATTTTCTATAATAAGCGCCCATCTTGCCAGTTTTTCAATTTCAGAATCCTGAAGTACAAATTTACTGCACCATTTTCTGGGAGTTACTTTTAAAACAGTTGAATTGATACCGGCTGAATTTTCATTATAAATCAACATTTTTGTTTTTGCACCAAGATTTTTTTGCAGAATGGCTTTTTTGTTGTTTTTAAGAGAAGTCTTAAAGACAAGGAACTCATCGGGAGTTACAGTTCCCTGAACAATGGTTTCGCCCAGACCCCATGTACCAGCGATATGAATCAAATCACGAAATCCTGATTCGGGTTCAAGCGTAAATCCTATTCCGGAACAGGCCAAATCTGAGCGAACCATCTGTTGTATTCCTACAGAAAGAAATACTCTGTAATGATCAAAACCTTTATCTATTCTGTATTTGATGGCTCTGTCTGTATAAAGTGACGCAAAACAGCATTTAACTGCATATATAAGTGGCATATTTCCTTTTATATTTAAAAATGAATCATGTTGGCCGGCAAAACTCGCATTGGCCAGATCTTCTGCTGTGGCACTGCTTCGTACGGCAACGGTCATTTCATTATCTTTGGATAAGTCTGTATATGCAGATGAAATGGCGGTTTGAAGATCCAGCGGAAATTTTGCATCGAGCAATAATTTTCGGGCTTTTGAACCAATTTCATTTAAGTTGGAAAAACCTTTCTTATCCAAAAGTTTCATCAACTCATCTAATGGAGCATTTAGATTATTATACTTTATAAAATCTTTATAGGCAGTTGTGGTAATGGCAAAACCATTTGGAATTCTGATTCCCTGCGGAATAAGATTGTTATATATTTCGCCCAAAGAAGCATTTTTGCCGCCTACTTTACTAATATCATTAATCCCTATCTGATTAAATCTTAAAATATACTCTTCCATTTTTCATTGCTTTTAAAATCTCGTATTTATGGCTTTAAATTTCATAATAAAAATAAGGCGATACAGAATTATTAGAAATGACGACAGTCATTTAATACGTTTTTTTTTGAGGTTAATGACTTTCTGATATGTGATGCAGATCATTTTACAACACTAAATTATAAATGACATTTGTTGCACTATCATATTCTAAAAAAATCAGGATTTATAAGTTTTATAATTGAAAAAGTGCAACATGAAAACAAAAAAATCACAAGAGAACAACATATCAGTTTTTGAAAAAATTAGAAAAAGAGATAAAAGCGGTCATGAATTTTGGAGCGCTAAAGAACTTGCTAAACTGCTGGATTATCCCAAATACAGCTTGTTTTTGACGGTATTGGATAAGGCAAAAGCAGCCTGCCTGAATGCTGGTCAGGAAACAGCTATACATTTTAAAGATGTCGGTCCGATAAAATCAGTGGGTGATGATTTACAAAGAAACAATGGCGATATAAAACTATCGCGTTATGGCTGCTATCTCGCAATTCAAAACGGAGATCCAAATTTGAAACCCGTTGCTTTGGGACAGGCTTATTTTGCAACGCAGACCCGTTTACGTGAACTGAGCCAGCAGAAGCATAAAAATTTAAAAATAGTAAAAGAGAGAAGGTTTTTTCTTCGAGAAGAACTGGCTAAAAGAAATCTTCAGCTTGCAGGAGCAGCGCAAAAAGCAGGCATAACAAAACCTTCAGATTATGCCTTTTTTCAGAATCATGGCTATAGAGGTCTCTACGGAGGATTAGATGTAAAAGCGATCCGTGAGATCAGAAACCTAGACGCAAATGAAAATATTCTGGATTATATGGATAGTGATGAATTAGCGGCCAATTTATTTCGTATTACACAAACCACAGAGAAACTCAAAAATGATAATGTACATGATATTGCGGATGCCAATAGTGTTCATTTTACCGTGGGATTAAAAGTTCGTAAAGCGCTAGAAGATGCCGGAAATACTTTGCCGGAGAATATGTCGGTAGTTGAGGATATTTCTTTAGAAGGGAAAAAAGATAAAGAATTGAAATTTAGAAAAAACAGCAAAAGAAGAACTGTTCACTAGATCAAAAGAGTAAAAATTTTAATCATTTAAAAATTATAGTTTTGAGTACAACAGAATTTTTATTTCGATTATTAGCCGCCTTAATTGCCGGATTAATTATTGGTTTTGAAAGACAATGGCATCATAAAGAAACGGGGCTTACTACAAATATGCTTGTAGCAACCGGAGCTGCCGCTTTTGTATTATTGTCCATAAAAGTTTCAGCCGTAAATTCAAATATTGATGTTACGCGAATTACTGCCCAGGTCGTTATGGGAGTGGGCTTTCTGGGAGCCGGAGTTATTTTTAGAGAAGGACCAAATGTACATGGTCTAAACTCGGCTGCTACGATATGGTGCAGTGCTGCTATTGGCTGTATTGCCGCTTCGGGATATTTTATTGAAGCATTAGTGTGTACACTTTTAGTTGCTATTGTAAATACCGTTCTTGAACCAGTAGATCAGTGGCTGCGAAACAGAAAATAATTATAGAGACAAATTTCTATTTCAAAACTAATGAGAATGGTTAATCAGTTTTAATAATAATCGAAGGGACTTAATTAAGTAATTCATATGAAAACAAAATTCTACATAATAACTTTCATTGGTCTGCTATTTTATAGCTGTCAGCAAAAGGATTCGATCGATTCAAATGAAAATATTGATTTAGATTCAGTTGAAATCTCTGGCATCAATAATGAAATGCTTAGAAAATGGTTCTCATTGAATAAGGAATCAGACAGTATTATGTCTTCGGCGCAACTTATTATTAAAAAGCAACGAGAAGAAGTCGAATCACATCCGCAGGATGAGCGAGAGTACATTAATACCTGTATTGATGAAGCTCAGCAGCATCTTGATGAAATGAAGAGAAAGGTAAAATACATCAGACAATTTGCAGTTCAAATTGAACAATATAATCCCGAGGTACAGCAGAAGATTGATTCGCTAAAAGAAGATTATATTCAGGAAGAAATAAAGCTGAAGGAAGCATTAATTCAATTGTATTAGTTTGAAATTAGATATACTGTCAATTAAATAATTAAAAAACAGTATGTTGTTTCCCTATGTAAAAGATATAAAAAACAACTAAAAATAATTTTGAAATGAAAAATATACTATTGACATTCATGTTATTAATTACGTTTACAAGTTGTAAAAAAGAAGCTAAAGATTCTGCAGATACCATTTATTATGGCGGAGATATCATAACAATGGAAGGCAGCCAGCCACACTATGTGGAAGCGGTTGGGGTAAAAAACGGGAAAATTATTTTTGCAGGCTCAATGGCTGAAACTAAAAATTTTCAAGGGAGTGAAACTGAATTGAGAGATCTAAAAGGAAAAATAATGCTTCCGGGATTCATAGATGCACATGGACATGTTTGGAATGCCGGATTTCAGGCTGTAGCAGCTAATCTGCTTCCTGTACCTGATGGCACTGGTAATGATATTGCAAGTATTGTTTCATTGCTTAATAAATGGAAAGCGTCTAACAAAAATGCTATCGGAAAATACGGCTGGATAGTGGGTTTTGGATATGATGACGCCCAATTGAAAGAAAAGCTTCCTCCAACTGCAGATGATCTAGATAAAGTATCTGAAACGATCCCCGTTGTTATTATACACCAGTCCGGGCATTTAGCCGTAATGAATCATAAAGCATTAGAAATGTCGGGTTACAACGCCACATCAAAAAATCCTGCAGGGGGTGTGATTAGAAGAAAAAATGCATCTGACAAGCCAAATGGAGTACTGGAAGAGATGGCTATGTTTACCCCTCTTTTTAAAATGATGGGAACACTGGACGAAGAGGCTAATGAAAAAATTGCTGAAGCAGGTCTAAAATCTTATGTAAGATTTGGATTTACAACTGCACAGGAGGGAAGGGCGACAAGTGATGTCTGCAATACATGGCTGAAACTTGCCGCTAAAAATAAACTCACTATTGATGTTGCTGCTTATCCTGATATACAAAGTCAAATGGCTTATATGAAAAAAAATGGCATTCAAAAAGAATATAAAAATCACTTTAGGATTGCGGGGGTAAAACTCTCACTGGATGGTTCTCCGCAGGGTAAAACGGCATGGCTGACAAAACCCTACATTATTCCTCCTCCGGGCCAGCCGAAAACTTATGCCGGCTATCCTGCATTTCCAAAAGAGAGCGATGCTGTCGCACTTGTAGATTCTGCATATGCAAATAACTGGCAGATTTTAGCCCACTGTAATGGAGATGCCGCTATTGATGAGTACATAACAGCAGTAAAGCATGCCACCCAACTGTATGGAAAAAAAGACAGGCGTACAGTTGCTGTACATGCACAAACTGCCCGCTTAGACCAGCTAGATGCAATGAAATCCTTAGGAATTATGCCTTCTTTTTTTGGAATGCATACCTATTATTGGGGAGACTGGCATAGAGATGAAACGTTAGGAAAAGAAAGAGCTTATCATATTTCACCTGCTGCAACAGCTCTTAAAAAAGGAATGATTTTTACACAGCATCATGATGCGCCTGTTGCGCTGCCTAATAGCATAATGATTTTGTATTCTGTGGTGAACAGAATCAGCAGAAACGGTGATGTGATTGGGCCTGAGGAAAGAATCAGCGCTTATGACGCTTTAAGGTCCATAACGATTTGGGCGGCTTATCAGTATTGTGAAGAAAACAATAAAGGATCCATAATGAAGGGAAAATTGGCTGACTTGGTAATCCTTGATAAAAACCCAATAAAAATAAACCCTTTAAAAATTAAAGACATTCAAGTGGTTGAAACGATTAAGGAAGGAAAAACTGTATTTAGCAATGCTGCTTTTAAGTAAAATTAATAATATGCCGATTGTTGTGGCAAAATTAAAGGCAACTCCAACATAAAAATACCACAATTTGCCACAGAGATCTTAGTATTTAAAAAAAATAAAAACGTCTTAAAAGCAAAAAAATCTACAAACATGAGCATTTAAATTCTGAATGTTCCAAAGTAAATTTTGTCCATAAAAAAAGTCCTAATTTTCATTAGGACTTTTTGTGGGGAGAGCAGGATTCGAACCTGCGAAGTTTTCACAGCAGATTTACAGTCTGCCCTCGTTGGCCGCTTGAGTATCTCCCCGATCTCAGCGTTGAAGCGCTTTGTTGTTCTAAGCGGTTGCAAATATATAAACGTTTTCGGGGTTTACAAACAAAAAATGCAATTAATTTTAAGTTATTTTTCAATTAATTTTTAATTCATTGGTATTGAATAAAATAAAAAAATCTCCACTAGGGAGATTTTTTTGTTTTGTTCTGAATCCTGGTCTTATTTGGCCAAAAGTTCAACTATTTTTGCTTTTAATTCCGGACCTCTTAAATCCTGAGCGACCACTTTTCCTGATGAATCAAGAATAAAAGTTGCCGGAATTGACTGAACTCCGTATTGCGCTGCAATAGGTTCGTCCCAAAATTTTAAGTTTGAAACCTGTGTCCATGTCAAACCATCTTTAGCGATAGCTTCTGTCCATTTACTTTTTTCCTTATCCAAAGATACACCAACGATGTTTAGTCCTTTAGAATGCAATTCTTTGTAAATAGCAACCACATTCGGATTCTCTTTTCTGCATGGTCCGCACCATGAAGCCCAAAAGTCAACGATCGTTACTTTTCCTAAGCTTTCTTTAAGCGAAATTACTTTCCCTTCAGGATTGGGTGCAGAAAAATCTGATCTTCATTTAGCGTCACCAACAGGAGGAGCTGTTGCACCAACCGCAGGCATTTTTGCTTGACCAAGTTTAGTTTTAATTTCTTTACCAGGAGTTGTGTTTTTCAATGACTCATCTAAAGAGTTATATAAAGCTTCTGCTTTTTTAATATCTGTAGAAGGATCTCCTAACATACCTTGAATAATCAACGCAGAGATAAAAGATTTTGGGTGACTTTCAGCGTAAGCTAAATATTTCTTTTTAGAATCTGCCTGAACCTCAGTTTGAATTTTCATGTATTGTTTCATCAAACCGTTAATCGTAGCTGTATCCTGAGCTTGTTGAGCAGCCTGCATCTTTTGAGTGTTATTTTTTTGGAAATCAATCAACGCTTTTTGAGTTTTAGTAAGATCGTCATTGAATTTTACATACTCGTCATTATTGTAAGTTCCGGAAATTTTAGATTTATGGATACTGTCTTTATCGATTGCAATTTTAATTTCTCCTGTTTCTAAGATAAAAGGAATTGGTCCGTTTGCACCTTGAAGAATTAAAGTATGAAATGCTGGTTCAGTTACTTTTCCTTTAATTTCAAATTTTCCATTTTCTACTTTTACTGTATCAAGCGCTAATGGCATTTTTGTAGTTGGGTCCTGACCTTGAAGAATGATTGTTTTTCCGTTTTCAATTCCAGTTGCAGTTCCTGTAATTAGGTATTCTCCGTCTTTAACTTTGCTGCAAGAAATTATCGCTACAGAAGCGGTAAGTAAAAAAAGTATTTTTTTCATTATAAAAAATTAATTAGTTAATTGATTTGTGCAACAAAAGTATCTAAAAATATAAAACAGAAAGAATTTTGTAACCTAAAATTTTGTTATAGTTTTTTTGTGCTTAATTGTCATGTTTTCAGTGTATTTACTAGTATAATTAAACTTAAAACTTCCAATTATATTATTATTTGGAAATAAAATATATAATTTTCTGATTTTTAAGCATAAAAAAAGCATCCTGTTGTCAGAATGCTTTTATATTATAGTGCGGTTTAAATCTATTCCTGATTTGTCTTTTTTCTCCAGGTAAAAGAGTTTAAAATGTGTCTTTTTGCGAATCTTCCAGGAGAATCTGCGTTTACCATTTTCACGTAAGTAGCTTTAGGAACACTGATGTATTCGTAAACACTTCCGTTAGAAAAATCGATAATTAAACGACCTTCAACAAATTTATAATCAGTGATTGAACAAGTTGAAATCGTTTCTGTATATTCAGGTAAATTTGCTTTAATTGTCTCAGGGTTAATACTAACCAAAAAGTGGTAAGCCTCAATAATAGCTTTACTTTTTTCTTCTGCAGCTTTTAAACCAGCGTCATCACCTTGAAATTTATCAGGATGAGATTCTTTCATCGCATTGCGATAAATGGTTTTCAAATCTTTTAATTCTGCAGTTTTATCAACGTTTAGTAACTTGCGGTATTCAACTATTTTTTTCATAAATAAAAGGTAACTTATTGTCTATTAGTTTGAAATGAATGTTTTTTACTTCAAAACGACAAATTTTTTGCAAAGGTACACTTTTTTTTAACTTTTTACTTTTCATAGAAAAAATATTCAAAAAAAATGTAAAATGCTGATTCTGAAATATAATAAGTCAGATTTAAAATAACTTCTTCATTAAAAGAATAAGAAGCTGTTCCCGCTATCCGTTGCAAACGAAGTTCACTGAACTCCAATTAGAATAAAAATAAAGTGAAGTAATCTTTTATGCTGAACCCCAGCATAAAAGGATTTCCACTTCTATCGGGGCTAGGGTTTTAGGTTTCATAATATGTTTATAATTAACAACAAGCCAAAGTATATATTATAAATGTTGAACAAAAACACAAAGTTCGTAAAGCATTGTGTTTAACTAGCTTTGCGAACTCTGCGGTAATTTTTTTAATTTCAATCTGAAGCTGAAAACTGCGACCGAAAACTGAAAACTTTTTTATTTATCCTCAGCCTTAAGATTTGCTTTATGAAAGTTTTTTGATTTCTTAGGATATTTATCATAACTAATATCGCTCGGATTTTCGATAACAGATTTAATCGTAATCAAATCACCAACAGCATGATTAGCACTCACTAATTTATAATCTAAAAGATATTCGCCACAAAAATAATTGTTGTTTTCATCTTTTTCTATGATGCCGGTATAAACTCCTTTTTGCAGCATTTTTTCGTGTGAATCCTTAGACATGACTTTATGTATTTAAAATTGAAGCCACAAAGTTAATCATTTATTGTTTGATTTAGGGAGTTCGCAACAATCTCAGTATATTTGCACATGCAAAAAAACTTCAAGCCACATCCTAATTCGTTCAAAAATACATTTTGTGTTTTTCATGAAGTGCTTGCAGATGAAGTCGAAGGTTTAAAAAAACAGTTTGAGAGCAAAGCTGGAAGTACCTATTATTATACCGAAGCCGGAATGTATCGCGTTTCAAACCATTGGGGAAGACTGGCAAACAGCAAATGGCGTTTAATTGCAATGGAACCCGAGACGCCGTCGAAAACCAAAATAGGTTTTGCAGCCTGGAACGAATTCTATGCGGATAATGCCGAAGAAAAACTATATTACATTGAGGCCGATTTTGATAAAAATACCGTGACCTATCAGCATAAAAAAAATCCGAAATATGATAAGAAAGCGATTCTGAGGACCAGTTTTGAAACCACAAAACGCATCAAGCAAATACGGAACCTGCAGCAATTAACGTCATGGGCAAAACATTTTGATTATGATGATATTGATGATTTGAGAAAGCAAATTATAACAGAATTGATTTTTACCGAAAAAACTTTAGACGAAATTAAAAGAGAAATATAATGGGACGCAACAACGAAAGGAATATCAAAAAGCACAACGATAAATTGCACAAAGCCCAAAACAAAGTAAAACAGGCCGAAATTGCACGTAAAGAAAAACTAAAAGAGATTATCAAAAAGTTCAACGAAGACAAAAAAGAAGAATAAAAAGTTTCAAGTTTTCCTTGTTTCAAGTTTCAAGTTGCATACAGTAACCTGAAACTTGAAACCTGAAACCTGAAACAAAAAAACAATACAATAAGATATGAAATTTGAAGATTTAAAAATAAGTGTGCAGGAGATTATCGATTTAATCGCTGCAAAAAATAACAGAGAAGCCAATAATAAATTGCTTGAAGTAAATGAAACTTTAGACGAAATGCTGGATCATGCAGAAGAAGATGAAGATTTAAGAGAAATCAGCCGTTATCAGGTTTTATTGAATCAATTGCATGTCAAAATTAATGGCGAAGAGCAGGTTGATGGAGAATAAATGCTTTTGCGATACCGGTTTATTGTTTAAAGATTGCTGCGGATTGTATCTGGAAAATAATCAAAAAGCGCCAACAGCTTTAGCTTTAATGCGTTCCAGATATTCCGCGTATGCGACTCATAATGCAGATTATCTTTTGGAAACCACACATGTTTCTGAAAGGAGATATTATTCGAAAGAGGAAATTCTGAAATGGGCAACAAGCAATAAATGGCAAAAACTGGAAATCCTGAGTTTTACCGAAAACACAGTGGAGTTCAAAGCTTATTTTCTGGATTCAAACAGTAAACCCCAAACGCATTACGAATTTTCTACTTTTAAATTCGAAAATAATGCATGGTATTACCTTGACGGAAAGTTTGAATAATTGCTAAATTTATAAGGAATTTCACCCTGTTTTGCTTCGATATTTTAACTAAAAATTAATAAGCGTTTCTTTTTTCGTAATTCTAAAATAGTGTAATTTTAGAATTATGAAAAACGAATTTAAAAAAGGTTTTTATTTTAAGACGTACGAAGCCCCGTTTCAGTCTCCGTTTGAAAAGCTTTTTGGTATTTTTAAAGAGCTGATCACCCATACTTCGGGGGATTTTGACGAAGCGATAGACTGGCTTCGCGAGTTGGATAAAGAGTATAAACTTACCGACGAAAACTACACAATCGATGATTTTATCGAAGATTTAAAAAAGAAAGGTTACATAAAAGACGAGGTTAAAGAAGATGGAACCGGCGGTTTTGGAATTACTGCCAAAACAGAACGCGCCATCAGACAGCAAGCTTTGGATCAGATTTTCGGAAATTTAAAGCGTTCCGGAAACGGGAATCACAAAACCAAACATGCCGGAAATGGAGATGAACATACCGGTGAATTCCGTGAATTTAATTTTGGTGACGGTTTAGAGCGTATTTCCCTAACAGAAAGCCTTCGAAATGCACAAGTCAATAACGGCGTTGAAAGTTTCATGCTGACCGAAAATGATTTGGTTGTAGAAGAAACACAATACAAAGCCCAAATGAGTACGGTTTTGATGATCGATATCAGCCACAGTATGATTTTGTACGGCGAAGACCGAATCACACCTGCCAAAAAAGTGGCAATGGCTTTGGCTGAATTAATCACGACACGTTATCCAAAAGACACATTGGATATTTTGGTTTTTGGAAATGACGCCTGGACAATTCCAATTAAGGATTTGCCGTATTTGCAAGTAGGTCCGTATCACACAAACACCGTTGCAGGATTGCAACTGGCGATGGATATTTTGCGCAGAAAGCGAAATACCAACAAACAAATTTTCATGATTACCGACGGAAAACCAAGCTGCGTTCGCGAACGTGACGGTTCTTATTATATGAACAGTAATGGCCTTGATGAATATATAGTTGACAAATGTTACACGCAGGCACAACAAGCGAGAAAACTTCATATTCCGATTACGACTTTTATGATAGCAAACGATCCGTATTTACAGCGTTTTGTAAATCATTTTACAGAAGCCAATCAGGGAAAAGCATTTTACACCGGACTAAAAGGTTTGGGTGAAATGATTTTTGAAGATTATGAAACGAATAGAAAGAAGAGAGTGCGTTAAATAGGTTCAAAGTGGCAAAGGTTCAGAGGAACAAAGGTTTTGGTTGTCACGCTGAATTTTGTTGTCACGCTGAGTGTAGTCGAAGCGTTTTTACACAAAGCACATCGTAGAGGCGAACAGCAGTGCGTCTCCGCAAAGAAATGACACAATCCTTTCGCACATTTACAAAAAATATAAACAATACATATTTCAATAAAAATGGAAATAAATAACATAAACACATTAGGTCAGTTAAAAGCCTCGGGATATAAAAGTACAAGTATTAAAGACGAATTGCGAAACAATTTACGCGGGAAAATCAAATCGGGAGCTCCGGTTTTTGAAGGCGTTCATGGTTTTGAAAATACCGTAATTCCAGAATTGGAACGCGCTATTTTATCGCGTCATAATATCAATTTATTAGGACTTCGCGGTCAGGCGAAAACCCGTTTGGCGCGTAAAATGATCGAATTGCTGGATGAATATATTCCGTTTGTAGCGGGATCTGAAATCAATGACGATCCGTTGAATCCAATTTCTCGTTTTTCAAAAGATCTTATCGCTGAAAAAGGGGATGAAACCCCAATTTCGTGGCTGCACAGAAGCGAACGTTTCTTCGAAAAATTAGCAACACCAGACGTTACCGTAGCTGATTTAATTGGAGATGTTGACCCGATAAAGGCAGCGAATTTAAAATTATCATACGCAGATGATCGCGTAATCCATTTCGGAATGATCCCAAGAGCAAACCGTTGTATTTTTGTTATTAACGAATTGCCTGATTTACAAGCCAGAATTCAGGTAGCATTGTTTAATATTTTACAGGAAGGCGATATTCAGATTAGAGGATTTAAATTGAGAATGCCGCTTGATATGCAATTTATTTTCACGGCAAATCCGGAAGATTATACAAATCGTGGAAGTATCGTTACCCCTTTAAAAGACAGAATTGGTTCTCAGATTCTAACACATTATCCTGAAAGTGTAGCAATTGCAAGAACAATTACAGAACAGGAAGCAAAATTAGATCAAAACCAAAGCGACATTGTTTATGTTCCGGGTCTGGCAAGAGATATTCTAGAGCAAATTAGTTTTGAGGCTCGTGAAAGCGAATATATCGATAATAAAAGCGGTGTAAGTGCGAGAATGAGTATCACGGCTTTTGAGAACTTAATAAGTACGGCAGAACGCCGCGCCCTAAAAGCCGGAGTTGATAAAACAAATTTGCGTTTGTCTGATTTTATTGGAATCATTCCCGCAATAACCGGAAAAGTAGAATTGGTTTATGAAGGAGAGCAGGAGGGAGCAGCTGCAGTTGCACAGAACTTAATAGGATCTGCAATTCGTACTTTATTCCCAACGCTTTTGCCAAAAATAGAAAAACTGGAAAAACCGGGAGAAAAAACACCATATTCTGATTTGATAGAATGGTTTTTCGCCGAAAGTGGTTTCGAATTATTAGACGATGCTTCTGATGCTGAATATCAGCAAATCTTAGATGAAGTAACTCCGTTAGATGTTTTAGTAAAAAAATACCAGCCTGAATTGGATAAAGAAGACAAATATTTCTTCAAAGAATTTATTTTATGGGGGTTGGTTGAATACAAAAAACTAAGCAAAGATCGCTTCGCACAAGGACATCAGTTTAAAGATATGTACGGAAGTTATATTAGTAAATTGTAAGTTATGAATTATGAGTTTTGAATTATAAGTTATAAATTACCTCTAAATATCCAAACCCGACAGGTTTTTAAAACCTGTCGGGTTTTTTTATGCGCGGCTATCTTTGTCAAAGTTTAAAACTTTGACAAAGATTGTGCGATTCAATTCTACTAATATTTTTATTTATTGAAAATAAACGCATTACCAGTTTTATTTCCTCTACCTTGCTCCGTTGGCTGTATTTGCAGTTTTCCCAAAACAAAAAATGGAAGATAGTTTCGAAGATTTGATTGCGAGTTATATTGAGAACAAAGTTGGAATATCAGAACATTTTTTAAGTCCTGAACTGGCAAATCAATTAAAACAAAATCTGCTTGATTTAAATGAGAAAAGTTTACTACTTGCTGCCGGAATCGGGAATTCAGAAAAGCTATCTTATGATGGCGCGATTAGAAGTGATTCTATTTATTGGCTGGACAAAAAACACAATAATGTATTCGAGAATGAATTTTTCGATAAAATTGATGCTTTTATTTTATACCTAAACGAAAGCTGTTACGCCGGAATTACAGGCTATGAATTTCATTATTCCTTATATGAAACCGGCGATTTTTATCTGAAACATTTAGACCAGTTCAAAAATAATCCAAGTCGGAAATACTCGATGATCAGTTATTTAAATAGCAATTGGATAGAAGCAGACGGCGGAGAATTAATGATTCATCAGGAAAATAACAATCAGAAAATAGCGCCTACTCAGGGCAAAACAGTTTTCTTTAAAAGTAATGAATTAGTTCATGAGGTTTTGGTTACACAAAATACCCGAATGAGCATTACCGGCTGGTTGAAGAGCGAATAATGTATTTTTTTTGAAAGTATAAAACAGATAAACGTTATTTTTGTATTCAAAATAGAATGATATGTTATTTCTTGTTTTAAGTATTCTTTGCAGCGTAACAGTTGGTGTAATTTTCAAAATAACCCGAAAGTATAACGTCAGCCCAATTCAAATTGTAGCTTTTAATTATGTGTTTGCCTTACTGCTGTGTTATTTTACTTTTAGCCCAAATCTTTCTGAAGTAGATGCAAAAGCACCCTGGAATATTTACCTTGCCATTGGCGTTTTATTACCTGTCGTTTTTCTGTTTTTAATTGCTTCCATAAAATATATGGGAATCGTAAAAACAGATGCCGCACAGCGATTATCACTTTTTATTCCCATACTGGCCGCCTGGTTTATTTTTAAGGAAGAATTTGATTCCTATAAAGTTCTGGGAATCATCATTGGTTTTTTAGCGCTGTTATTCATCTTAAAAAAGCAATCAGAAAACAAAGAAAACAAATGGATTTATCCGGCTGTAGTATTACTTGGTTTTGGACTCATTGATATCCTTTTCAAGCAAATTGCACTATATACCAATTTGCCTTATACCACTTCCTTATTTATTGTTTTTGATATTTCACTGGCGGTTTCCTTGCTAATTGTGATTTATGATGTAGCTTTTAAAAAAGTAAAACTGAAACTTAAAAACATCCTTTTTGGTGGTTTGGTCGGACTTTTCAACTTCGGAAATATCTTGTTTTACCTAAAAGCACACAAAGCATTTTCTGAAAATCCCTCAACTGTTTTTGCCGGAATGAACATGGGCGTTATTGTTTTAGGCAGTCTTGTTGGTTTGCTTTTTTTCAAAGAAAAACTATCCAAAATTAACTTTATAGGACTCTTTTTGGCCTTAATTGCCATTGTTTTGATTGTGATTTCGCAGTTTAAGTAAATTTTTTTATCAGCTTAATTCGTTAATTTACAGGTTCTTTTGTGTTAAGTTTAAAATTAATCAAAATAAACTCTACTAATTCTATAGAATTTATGAAATATATTTATAAATTTGTCCCAACAATGAAAAACTATAGTCGATATATCATTCAGGTTATGTGCAGCTTCACGATGTGTTGCATGATGATTTATGTAATGAGATGGCGTTAATAGAAAATGGACTTGTTAGTTATTTTTTTTTAGCCTTTCATGCACCATGAAAGGCTTTTTTTTAGAACTATTAAAAAATTAGAAAATGAGATCAAATAGAAATACCAACATAATGATGCAATGCTGTCTTATCAAAATTCCGTGTTGTAGACAAAACAATTGTTTTCAAATAATTTCTCTCTTTGAGAAGTAAGATAAATTTCTAAATCAAAAAAAATAACCCCAATTAAAAAGATATAAAATGAGCGCAGAAATAATTAAACAGAATCCCTTTCAATCTATGATTGATCGTTTTAATATCGCAGCAGATATTCTAAACCTGGATGAATCAATAAGGCAGAAATTGCAAAGGCCTGAAAAACAAATAGTCGTAAATTTTTCTATTGTTTTGGATAATGGAAACGTACAAAATTTCGAAGGCTATCGTGTAATTCACAACACCGCATTAGGGCCATCAAAAGGAGGAATTCGTTATGATAACGCCGTAAATCTGGATGAAGTAAAAGCACTGGCAGCCTGGATGACCTGGAAATCTGCCGTAACGGGAATTCCTTTTGGAGGAGCAAAAGGCGGAATTATTTGTGATCCAAGAACACTTTCAAAAGCCGAATTAGAAAAAATTACAAGAGCTTATACCAAAGCTTTATCGGATATTTTTGGACCTGAAAAAGATGTTCCGGCACCCGATATGGGAACCGGTCCTGACGAAATGGGCTGGCTAATGGATGAATTTTCATTAGTTCACGGCAAACCAATTCACGCCGTTGTAACCGGAAAACACCTGCATTCCGGAGGATCTTTGGGCAGAGTAGAAGCAACCGGAAGAGGCGTAAGCATTATTACACTTCTGGCACTTCAAAAATTAAAACTAAGACCTGCAAGATCAACCGCGGCAATTCAGGGATTTGGAAATGTAGGTTTGCATTCGGCTTTGTTTTTATATGAAAAAGGATTGAAAATTTTGGCCGTGAGTGATGTTTCAGAAGCTTTCTATAATCCTGACGGACTTAATATTCCGGAATTGATTTTGTATTATAACCTGAACAATAAAAGCATCAAAGGATATCCAAATTCAGTTGCCATAAAACACGAAGATTTATTGCTTTTGGAAGTTGATGTATTGATTCCGGCAGCAAAAGAAGATGTGATTACGCAAAAAAATGCGCATGAAATTAAAGCTAAAATTATTGTAGAAGGCGCAAATGGCCCAATTTCATCAGATGCTGATCAGATTTTGCATGAAAATAATGTTTTGGTCGTGCCGGATATTTTGGCAAATGCCGGCGGTGTAACGGTTTCTTATTTTGAATGGCTTCAGAATTCACTTTTAGAATCCTGGAGAATTCACCAGATCAATACACGACTGGAAGATATTTTAGAAAAAGGTTTTGAAACTGTTTTCAGGATTGCGGCAAAACACAATGTAACACCACGAATTGCGGCTTATATTATCGCCTTGCAAAAAGTAGCCGATACGCAATCTGTGAAAGAAGTGGCACTCGATGCGCCAAAATTCAAACAGAATTAAAAAGTTTTTAGCTAAATAATATTTTAACACATAGAAACATAGATTTTATGTTTTTGAAAAAGGTAAATCAAAAAGAAACTCGTTTCTCGCACATAGCTATGTGTGTTAATGCAAGTGAAACGCCTATTTCGGTTCAGTTATTCTATGTTTCTATGTGTTAAAAATAACAGGTTAAATAGATTTTAGTACTTGTATTATATATCAAAAAAGTAATTCTTAAAATGGAACATATTAATTTTCTGGCGTTTGCGATGCCTGCGTTTTTCCTTTTTTTATTTTTAGAATATAAGCTGGCACAGCGCAAAAAAAAACCTGAGATTTTCAATTACGAAAGCTCTGTATCAAACATTAGTATTGGCATTGCCGAAAGATTAATTAATCTTTTTGTGGCCGCAAGTTTTTATCAGCTTTATTATTTTGTTTATAATAATTACCGAATTTTTGAAATTCCCAGTAATGCTTTTGTATGGTTTGCCTTAATTCTAGCGACAGATTTTGTCTGGTATTGGTACCACAGATTAGGGCACGAAGTCAATTTTTTCTGGGCGGCGCATATTGTGCATCATCACAGCGAAGAATTTAATTTTACGGCTGCCGCAAGAATTACTACTTTTCAGGCCGTTGTAAGAACCGGATTTTGGTGCGTTTTGCCTTTTGTTGGTTTTCATCCAAAAATGGTCATCACCATGTTGATTGTGCACGGCGCTTATTCTTTTTTTACACATACACAGCTTATTGGCAAAATAAAATGGCTTGAGTATATTTTTGTAACACCATCCATTCACGGTGTTCATCACGCCTCTGACGAGAAATATCTCGATAAAAATTACGGTGATATGTTCACTTTCTGGGATCGTATTTTTGGAACTTTCCAGGAAGAGGAAGAAAAACCAAAATACGGTTTAACGCATCCCTTAAAAAGCTACAGTTTTCTTTGGCAGCACTTTCATTATTATTTCGAAATCTTTGAATTATGGAAACGCTCTTCAGGTTTTAAAGCAAAATGGAAAGCCGTCTTTGGAAGTCCGGCGCATATGGATCAGGATATTCGACCGATATTGGAAAAACGATTTTTACAGGACAAAAGCAATCCGCATCAAAGGCTGCGCTTTCGAAATTACCTTTATATTCAATTGGGAATCTGTACTTTGTTTCTAACCGTTTTTACGTATTATTTTGATTTATTAGATCTTTTTGACAAGGTTTTTGTGTTGACATTTATTCTCATCACCTTAGTTAATTGTGGTGCTTTACTAGAACAGCGCAAATGGATTTACTATCTCGAATACGCGAGAATTTTTATTGTAAGCAGTTATTTTTTATACGAAGAAGATTTAACCGGATTTTTGTTTGTACCTCTGGCTATCATGATTTTTGCCGAGCAGTTATTTTCGCTAAGTACACGTTATCAAAATGTGATACTACAACTAGAATCAGAATAGAGTTTTTTCGCCACTAATTTTCTATTTCGCCACGAATTCACGAATTTTTTATTCATACAGATGAGAATAATAATTCGTGAATCGTGGCTATTTTTTAAATCATATTGTCTTATTTACAATAAAGTTTTTTCGCCACGAATTCACGAATTTTTTATTCATACAAATGAGAATAATAATTCGTGACTTCGTGGCTATTTATTAGATCAGTTTTTTCGCGACAAATTCACGAATTTTTTATTCATACAGATGAGAATAATAATTCGTGAATTCGTGGCTATTTTTTAAATCATATCGTTTTAATCGCCATAATCTTCTCTTCAAAAGTATCTTTAAAGTCTGATTTGCTTTTAATTCTGGTTTTGTACGTGTAGATGGTAGCTACAGAAAGTTCTAGGAATTCTGCCATTTGACTGCTGTCCTGAATTCCTAATCGGTATAAGGCAAAAATGCGGAGTTCGGTATTTAAAAGTTCTCCTTTTTTTACAATGCATTTATGATCATTCGGAAACAAATGATTAAAATCAGTTACAAAAGTGGGGAATAATTTCAGGAAGATTTCATCAAACTGGTGAAAGAGATTCTCGCGTTCTTCCTTTACATTATAACGCTTTAAACTCGCAATCACTTCATCGGTTTTCTTGGTGATAATCTTATGCAGCGTACTTTTCTGAATGTGATCTATTTTGTTGATAAACGCCGAAGTTGCTTTAATAAAATAGGTAATATACTCTTCCTTAATGGCATTGGCTTCGCTTAAACTTACATTCATTTCCTGCAATTGCGCGTAGGAAGAAGCCATTATTTTTCTCGCCTTGTTTTTCTCTTTTAATTGTTTAAAAATGATAATCAGAAACAAAATAATAATCAAAGTCAGAATCGTTAATAGAATAATGATTCTCTCGAGTTTGTCATTTTTGTCTTTTACATTATTCAACTGCGCTTTTTCTATAATAGGCAAAATCGACGAAATTTCAATTTTTCGGTGTCTGGCGTTATAAAAAGTCGCGTCGTCCATGGCGATATTAATGTATTCATTGGCTTTGTCTAACTCTCCCATTTTAAAGAGTTCGTTGGCCAGGTTTCGAAGCGCAACTGTTTCTTTAGTAGCATTTTTAACATCGGCAATAGCGGCGAGAGCCAGATAATAAATGGCTTTTTTGGTATATCCTCTTTCCGAATAAATATAACCGAGACTCGAAGTGGCGATTCCGTAATAATCCGGCGGTAAATTATAGTTGTTAATCCAGTAACTAAAGGCAAATTCGGCACCGCGCCAGTCTTGTTGTTTGAGGCGTTTTAAGCTTTCTGCCGCCCAATATTCATTGCTGTTGGTTCCAATTAATTCCAGTGCTTTTTTCAGGAAATGATTTCCCTGCTGTACATAATGAATATTAAAACGCTGATCTTTATTATAATCAGCAAGATCATAATAAGCGCGGGCTTTAATGGAATAATATTCGAATTTGTGTTTCTGATCTAGTTTCTGATCGTCGATAACATTCAAAGTATCAATGGCTTCTTTAAACAATCCCGATGAAAGCAATACGAAACCTTCCTTAATACGGCTTTTAGCCAAAAACTTCGGATCTTTTAAAACAATGGCTTTGACTTTTGCTTCTTCCAGATAATAATAAGCCGAATCGTATTTGAAAGATTTGTATTCTTCAAAAAGTGACATATAAGAATTGTACAATTGTTCATTATTCTGGCTTAAAGTAAATTTTGAAATGTCTTTTTTGAGAGCTGCAATTTTATGATATTTCTTTTTTAAGTACACTTCTTTTTTCAGAAGCACTTTATCTAATTCTTCCAGAACAGGATTTGTCTCTTTCGCAGCCAGAGAAAAACCTGCAATAAAAAAATACAGAATCAATATTCTTCGCATGGTTGTTTTGGTTAGGTAAAAGTTAGTTTTTGATTTGTTGGGTTAATTCGTTTTTAGTCCTGGAAATAATTTAAAAGGTGATGATTGGGCAACTATTAAAATTAGCATTTTAATTTGTAATGCATTTAAAAATGTGTGATTTACATGGTCAAATCACTTCTAAATGTTAAAAGTAGACTAATAATTTGCAATTATACAATAAAAAGCAATTATATATATGCATAGTGAAAAAAATATAGACTAAAATTTTCATATTGTCATTATTACCATTAATTATATAGTGATTTTGATCTAAACAATGTCTTGATTTTTACAAATATAAAAATATTTTAAATTACTGATTATCAATAATTTGATTTAAAAAAGTTTCGATTTTTATCTTGATTTTTCTCAGATGTTTTTTTTTAGATTTATTTAACATCTAGTTTCGTTCTGTCTTTGAGGAGACAAAAAACTAACAAAACAAACCACAAATTTATGAGATGTAAAAGTATTTATTGGTTAGCTGTTTTTATGTGTTTAATGACGATTAGTTGTGATAATACAGAAGACGGAAGCTACGTCGATCCGATTACCCTTTATGAGAAAGTAAACGGAAATTGGGGATTGACAAATTTGAAAATGGTTGATGAATCTGCCAAGGCAAATGCCATCGAACCGAGTGAACAAAACCTGAGTACGTATTTTAACTACGAGGATTTTAAAATTAAATTCAACGTAGATGAAAAAATGAATCCGACAAGTTATGAGGTTCTTGGAGACGTTCCGCCTTTATTTGCTGCGAAAGGATTTTGGAGATTAAGTTCGGATTTTCAGCAAACGAATGCAAGTGGTCCGGTACGAATTTATTTGTACAGCGACGCTCAGAAAACGCAAAAAACAGACGAACTCAGACTGACTTCCGTTCCTGGAAACAGTGATGAAATGGAACTTCAATTGGTGCATTCTTCAGGCGGGATTGCATTTGTGTCTTATGTATTCAAATTAACTGCTATTAACTAAAAGTATGAAAAAATTTATATATACAATTTTACTTGCCCTTTTGATGGCTCCAAATTTTATGCAGGCGCAGGAAACTACAGGAGCTGTGGGCGCGATGTCATCCTTTCCGGTCGTGTACAAATATGACGAACAGGTTACCTGGTATTTTGACCTTGCGGGAACAACTTTTGCGGAAAACGAAGACCTTTATATCTGGATCTGGTCACCATCAGAACCCGATGCGGGCAATTGGGAAAACTCTTCAGACTTTGCAAAACTGCATTACGAAGGCAATAAAGTATGGAGTTTTACTTTGACTCCAACAACTTATTTTTCTAAAACTCCGGCAGAAATCGCGGCAAGTGCAGGATTTTGGTTTCGTTTAAAAAACAAAAACGGATCCAAACAAAGCGAAGTTGCCAACATGCCTTATACTGATTTCTCTTCTTTTTATACCGCAAATGAGCTTATCAGGGCTTATCCGACAAAACCAACTCTGGACAAAGGGGTTAGTATCTTGTTTAATGCCAATCTGGCTCCGGGTTTTGCGGGCGCGACAAGCGTTCACATGCATAGTGGATTGAACAACTGGGATATTAAACAGGAATACCAATCCTGGTTACCGGATATTGTAGAGAAAACAAAACTAAAAGATTTAGGAAACGGCTTTTATAAAATGGATTTGGTTCCGAAAACCTACTACAATGCGCCGGACGGTTATGTGATGGAAAACCTTGTTTTTTTAATGGTAAAAGATGATTGGGCAGGAACAACTCCGGATCAGGTTTTATACGCGGGAGCTTATGAACCGCCTCCGGCACCGGTATTTGGATTTTTCCCTTTACAAATTAGCCAAAGAGATTTTCTGGGTATCTACAGAAAAAATAACGAACCGGGCGTAAACAAATTAATCTACACCATAACGGCGGGAAGCAAAGTAATTGCGGGCGAGTTTACAGGCGGAGTTGCTGAAATAAAAGGATTTGTGAATTTGGTTTCAGAGCTTCAGGGAATTCCGAATTTAAGTGAAATTCATGTTTTGGTCAAAGACAATAAAGACAAAACCATTTCGGATACAACCATTCCGCTTAAAACTTTAGACAAATAATCACTATCAAACCAAACACCAATTCTAATGAATAGTAAAAATAAAAAAATAGTCCTGCATCAAATGTGGACTACAAAATCGGTGGTATTCCTAATTTTCATGCTTTTCCTTTCGGCAGGAATATTGGCGCAGGGAAAAAAGAAAGTATCAGGTACCGTTTATGACAATACAGGAAGTGTTTTGCCGGGAGCTTCGATTATTGAGATAGGCACAAAAAACGCTGCTACAACAGATTTTGACGGAAAATTTTCGCTGGATGTAGCCGTAGGAAGTACAATCGAAGTTTCTTTTATAGGAGCTACAACCCAAAAAATTCAAATTACTTCTGCAACTTCCAATATCGATGTCCGTTTGCAAAATGACGGTTACCAACTGGCAGAAGTTCAGGTAGTTTCTGTAGGATACGGAACGCAAAAGAAATCAGATTTAACCGGCGCTATTTCTACGCTTAAAGCGGATGATTTAGTAAAAGGAACAATCTCCTCGACAGAGCAGGTCTTACAGGGAAAAGTAGCGGGATTAAATGTTATTCGTCCTTCTGGAGATCCGGCTGCTGGTGCTACTTTACGCTTGCGCGGAGGAACATCCTTAACCGCAAGCAACAGTCCGCTTATCGTAGTTGACGGAATTGCAGGTGTGGATATCAACGTGGTTCAGCCTTCGGATATTAAATCGGTAGATATTCTGAAAGATGCTTCGGCGACAGCCATATACGGTTCAAGGGGAGCAAACGGAGTTATTATCATTACCACAAAATCAGGAACAAAAGGCGTTTCTGTAACCTACAGCGGTTTATCAAGCGTGGGTTATGTTGCCGATAATTTAGACCTTTTATCTGCCAACCAATGGAGAGCTTATGTTCGCCAGACCGCAAATATGGACGCTGTTGATTACGGCGGAAACACCAACTGGCAAAAAGAAACAGAACAAGTTGCTATCTCGCAATCACATACTTTAAGCATCAATTCGGGTAAAACAGACAGCGGTTTCAGAGCATCACTTTCGTACTTAAACAACGAAGGTGTTATAAAAACAAGCGGACTTGAAAGAATTAGCGGAAACGTAAACGCCTATCAATATCTTGGCAGCAACAAAGACGTAAAATTTGATATGGGTTTATTTGCTAATATCGACAAATGGCATCCAATTGATTACAGAATTTTTGAGCGTTCTTATAACCTGAATCCAACCATTCCGGTTTATGATGCAAACGGAAATTTTTCTTCTGTAGGAGGAAATATCTACGAAAATCCTGTTGAAATTTTAACCAACAGAACCGTAGACAATGAAAGACACAGACTTTTGGGTTATTTTAAAACGGAAGTTAAATTTTTGAATGATTTCCTGGCTGTTGCCAATATTTCATTAGAGCATAATGCGATGCAGGGAAGTACTTATAAACCTTCATACGCGGTTATGGAAGGAAGAACAGAAGGCGGTTATGCACAAAAAACATATGCAGAATATACAAATGCACAAGGCGAATTGTATGTCAATTATACGAAAGTTATCGATAAACACAACATTAGCGCGCTTGCTGGATATTCCTATCTGGAGAATATTTACGAAGGTTTTGGCGCGCAAAGAAGCGGTTTTGTGACCGATGCTTTTAGCTACAACAATTTAGGCGCGGGTTACAATTATCGTTTGGGCGATGTGTATTCGTATAAAGGAAAATCAAATCTGGTTTCATTTTACGCGCGTGCCAATTATGGTTATGACGGAAAATATTTATTGACCGGAACTGTGAGACGTGATGGTTCAAGCCGTTTTGGAGAAAACAATAAATGGGGAACTTTCCCGTCTGCATCTGCGGCATGGAGAATTTCTAACGAAGATTTTATGACTTCATCAAAAGGCTGGTTAGATAATTTAAAACTAAGAGTGGGTTGGGGAATTACCGGTAATCAGGACGGAATTGGTGAATACAAATCGCTTTCTATTTTAGGAGTTGGAAATGACAGTTACTACGATCCTGTTACAGGAACGTGGAGTTTGGCTTATTCTCCAAAACAAAACCCAAATCCTGATTTAAAGTGGGAATCGACAGAACAGGTAAACGTTGGTATAGACTTTAGTTTATTTAATAGAATTACAGGTTCGTTTGAATGGTATTCTAAAACCACAAGAGATTTATTATATACCTATGAAGTGCCACAGCCACCGTATTTAGTGGGAACAATGCTGGCAAACGTAGGTGAAATGTCAAACAAAGGAGTAGAACTTACGCTAAATGCAGACATTATCAAAGGAGATAAATTTTCATGGAATGCGAATTTGACTTTGGGACACAACGTTCAGAAAATCGAAAAACTATCCAATCCAACGTATAAAACAGATGTAATTTACAGCGGATCATTGCACGGACTGGCAGGTATGTCTGGACAATATTCTCAAATTATTGCCGAAGGATATCCTGTTGGAACTTTCTGGGGATTTGAAAGCGCCGGACTTGATACTGATGGAAAAATGCTGTACTACAATGCTGCGGGAGAGAAAGTTGCAGACAATGTTTTAGTTGATGCTGATAAAAGAGATTTAGGAAATATTCAGCCGGATCTGACTTTGGGTATTGGAATGAATTTTACTTACGGAGATTTTGATCTTGGAATTTCAGGTTACGGAATGTTTGGTCAAAAAGCCTTAAACGCAACCAACATGATGTTAAACGACCCGAACAGATTACCGGCTTTTAATGTTCCGGATGATTTCTTAGGAAGCGGCATTACATCGGCCCCAAAATATTCAAGTTACTGGATCGAAGATGCTTCTTTCTTCAGACTTCAAACCGTTACGGTTGGCTATACGCTGCCAATGAAATTAAAAGGTACAAAATTGAGAATGTATCTAATGGGAGAAAATCTGGCTGTATTTACAAACTACAAAGGTGTTGATCCTGAAATTGGTCTAAATGCACAGGACGGAATCAACCAAACCGGAGTTATGGACACAACCGGACTTGCAGCGCCTGGAATTGACAGATATAACAATTATCCTAGACCAACAACAATTTCTGTTGGATTAAACTTCACGTTTAACAATTAAGCGAATTAACTCAAAAATATAAAAAATGAAAATCAAAATAACAGCAGCAATATTGATGAGCATGCTTTTTACGATATCCTGTACAAACCTAAACGAAGATTTGTACGATAGAGTAGAAGACGGAAACTTCGGAAATACTCCAAAGGAAATTGATGCACTGGTGGGCGGCGCGTATTCTTCTTTAAGAGGATTTGCCGACGGAATTTCGAATAATTATCCAACCTGCGAATATGTTTTCTTTTTGAATGAAACGGTTTCAGACGAAGCTACAATTCCAACAAGAGGAACAAACTGGTACGATGGCGGACAATATCAGGACGCGCAAAAACATACCTGGAAAGCAGATAACCGTATGATTTTATCGGCATGGCGCTACAATTATACGGGAATTGCCAAGATCAATTCCATTATTTATCAAATCGATAAATCGTCATTGACAGATGCTGCAAAAGCGCCAATTTATGCCGAACTAAAATCATTGAGAGCGTATTACTATTACAATCTTTTGGATTTATTCGGAAATGTGCCAATTGTGGTAAACTTTGAAGATACTTCGTTACCGTCAAATTCTACCAGAAAACAAGTGTATGATTTTGTGGAGAAAGAATTGCTGGATGCACTTCCATATTTAACTTCAAATGTGGTATATTCTAAATTCACTAAAAATGTTGCCTATTCCTTATTGGCTAGATTGTATTTGAATTCTCAAGCATTTATAGGAACTCCGCGTTGGCAGGATTGCATCAATATGTGCCAAAAAGTAACAGGTTATACATTAGCACCTGATTTCTTTGCCAATTTTGCGACACAAAATGAAAAATCACCGGAAATTATTTTCGCTATTCCTTACGATTCAAAAGCAGGAACAGTAGGAAATTATATGTCATCAATGTCTTGTCATTACCTGCATAAATTAACGATTTCCCCAATTGGAGATTATCCTTGGAGCGCCAACGGAATGTGCGCACAGCCAGGTGTTTATTCGGCTTTTGCAGATACAGATAAAAGAAAAAAATGCATGGTTGCCGGAGATCAGATCAATTTGGCGACAGGACAAGTCATTATGATGGATAATGGAGAACCTTTAACGTATACAGAAGCCGTTACAAGTGTGGCCGATGCCAAAGAAAATGAAGGGGTTCGTTTAGGAAAATACGAAATGAAAGCCGGAGAAATGTGGGAACGTGATCACGATCTTGTGGTAATTCGTTATGCCGAAATTTTGATGATGCAGGCAGAATGTTACGTTCGCCTTGGATCTGCAGATTTAGCAAAACCATTCCTGCAGCAAATTGCAACACGTGCCGGAACAGAATTGCCAGCGACAATCGATCTTCATTTTATTGATCAGGAATTGTTAAGGGAATTTACTTTTGAAGGAAGAAGAAGAACAGACAACATTCGTTTTGGAACATTCTTCGACCCATGGTGGGAAAAAGGAGCAACGGAACCATACAGAGCTATTTTCCCAATTCCGAGTACGGTTATGACCACAAATAAAAACCTCATTCAGAATCCCGGATATCCTGTAAACTAGATTCTGGAATGTCAGTCTTCCATGTTGGTTAGTCGTGGAAGGCTGACATATGTTTAATAGATAGAACTTATTTTAATTAAAAATTGAGAATTAAAAATTAAAAATCTGCTGTATTTGCGTAAAAAAAATACTCGGAATATCATGATTCCTAAAGCATTTTTAATTCTGAATTTTTAATTTTTAATTCTTTTTATCAGTGGCAAAAAAAATAAAACAAACAACACATCAATATGAAAAGATATATCACATTATTGTTTTTTGGGATTTTGAATATTTTAATCGCCGCCAGTTGCAGCAGCGATGACAAAGGTTCAGATAAACCTGCAGAACCGGAAATAGTTGCGCCCGTTGCGATTGAAAAAACAAATAGCACCAAAATTTACGTACACTACATGCCCTGGTTTGAAACCAATGAAAGCAGTGCCGACAAAAAATGGGGATATCACTGGACAATGGCGAACAAAAATCCAAACAACATAGGCGCAAACAATCGCAGGGAAATAGCCTCATATTATTATCCGCTGATTGGACCTTATCATTCAGGAGATAAAAATGTGATCGAAGACCATTTATTACTGATGAAATATGCAGGAATCGATGGTGTTTTAATTGATTGGTACGGCACTTATGATGTTTTTGATTACAGAATGGTAAAAGAAAACACAGAGCAATTGATCGCCATGCTCGATAAAGTAGGATTGGAATATGCCATAGTTTATGAAGACAGAGTAACAAAAAGCGCTGTCGATGCCGGAAAAGCCATTTCGGTAACCGCAGCCGCCAAAACCGATTTGGCCTATATGGAGAAAAATTATTTCGACGATGCCAATTACATTAAAGTAAACGGAAAACCATTGTTGCTGAACTTCGGCCCAATTATCCTGCAGACACCTGCAGAATGGACGAATGTTTTTAATACCATTACTACAAAACCTACTTTTATAACCCTTTGGGATCAGTCTGTAGAAGCGGGAGCAAATGCTTCGGGAGAATATGCCTGGGTTTATAAAGACAACTCTTATCTGACGAATTTTTACACCAATACAAAACCAAAACTTTCTGTTGCAATAGGAAGTGCTTATCCTGGTTTTAAAGATTTTTATGCCGAAGGCGGTGGCGGAGCAGCGATTGGCTGGACAATAGAACCAAACAATGGCTTTACGCTTGATGAAACTCTTTCGCTGGCTAAAAATGCAAACCTTAACTTTTTACAATTGATTACATGGAATGACTTTGGCGAGGGAACAATGTTTGAACCAACAGTAGAATTTGGTTACACGTATATCGAAAAAGTAAAAGCTTTTGCCGGTGTAAAAAATACCGAATCGGTTTTTGCTGAAATCACGAAAATGTACAATTTAAGAATCGAAAAGAAAGGCAATGCCGATGCCCAGAAAAAATTAGATCAGGCGTTTAATTATTTTGTTTCGATGCAGCCTGCAAAAGCAAAACAATTGATAAATGAAATTAAATAAGAAGTTGTAATTAATACAATTAAATAATGAAAAATAGAAGATATAGATACTTTTTAATTGCTTTTGCGTCGATATTAATTTACGCTTGCAGTGCTGGTACTAAAAAAACTTATACCATAAATTCGCCTGGAAAAATTACCAAACTCGTTTTTGAATTAACTGCTTCAGGTCAGCCGCAATACAGCTTTTCGTCTAATGGAAAATCAGTTATAGAACCTTCTTTAATGGGGTTTGAATTTCAGGGAATCCAGAAAATGACAGAAGGTTTTGAAGTGGTTTCCACCGAAGAAAAAGCAACCGATGAAACCTGGGAACAGCCTTGGGGTGAATTCAAAAAAGTGCGCGACCATCACAACGAATTAGTAGTTCACCTTAAGGAATCAAAAGGTGAAGAGCGTCTGGTTGATATTATTTTCAGGGTTTTTGATGATGGCGTGGGATTTCGTTATTTTTTTCCGAAACAGCCTAATTTAAACAAAGTCAAAATCTCTGACGAAGCGACCCAGTTTACTTTTAAATCAGAAAATGATGTCTGGTGGATTCCGGTTCACAGAGAAAACAGCTATTATGAAAGTACATATCGCAAAACGCCTGTTAGTAAAACAGATACTATAAATACGCCGGCTACTTTTGAAACCAAAGAAAAATTATTTGTGGCGATTCACGAAGCCAATTTAACCGATTTTGCCTCAATGACGTTATTAAAAACAAATAACAAACAATACAAAAGCGAATTAGTGCCGTGGAAAGATGGCGTAAAAGTATATGCCCAAACGCCTTTTGCAACGCCCTGGAGAACCATTATTGTGGGTAATAATCCGGGAGATCTGACAACTTCGACCATTATGCTGAATTTAAATGATCCGTCAAAAATTGAAGATCTTTCCTGGATAACGCCATCGAAATATATTGGTATCTGGTGGGGAATGCATTTGGAAAAATACACTTGGGGACAAGGCGCAAAACACGGAGCAACTACAAAAAACACCAAAGAATATATTGATTTTGCAGCAAAAAATGGTTTCGACGGGGTTTTGGTCGAAGGCTGGAACGAAGGCTGGGACGGCGACTGGACAGCGGACGGATCTGCATTTAGTTTTGTAAAACCGTATCCTGATTTTAATCTGGAAGAAATCACCAAATATGCCGCCATTAAAAATGTTCGTTTAATAGGTCATCACGAAACGGCCGGAGCGACGAAAAACTACGAAAGCCAGTTGGAAGATGCTTTTAAACTGTATAATAAAATGGGCGTAAATACCGTGAAAACCGGTTACGTAAACAAATATCTGGACAAAAAAGAATGGCATGACAGCCAATACGGAGCGCGTCATTACCGAAAAGTAATGGAAACCGCTGCAAAATACCATATTATGATTGACAATCACGAGCCCATAAAAGGAACGGGATTACAGCGAACCTATCCTAACTTTATGTCGCAGGAAGGCGGCAGAGGTCAGGAATACAACGCTTGGTCTGTTGATGGCGGAAACACGCCCGAACATTTAACCACTTTGCCTTTTACCAGAATGCTTTCAGGACCGTTTGACTATACGCCGGGTAATTTCAATTTTGATTATAAAACACCGTCGGGAGCAAAAGTGCAGACGACGCTGGCCAATCAACTGGCGTTGTATGTTGTGATTTTTAGTCCGTTGCAAATGGCATCTGACCTTCCTGAAAACTATGAGGGAAAACCGGAGTTCAAGTTTGTAAAAGAAGTTCCGTGCAATTGGTCTGAAACTAAGGTTTTGGATTCGAAAATTGGAGAATACACCACAATCGCACGTAAAGACTGGGACGAGAAAAACTGGTATTTGGGTTCTATTACAAACAAAGAGGCGAGAGATTTGAAAGTGCCGTTATCTTTCCTGGATGCCGGAAAAGAATACGAAGCAGAAATTTATGCTGATGGAGCAGGAGCCAACTACAAAACAAATCCATATCCGGTAGCAATTTCAAAACAAAAAGTAAATAGCAAAACAGTTTTTGATCTGAAACTCGCAGCTGGAGGAGGAACAGCTATAAAATTCTCTCCAGTACAGAAATAATTTATGATAATAATATACCCAGGTTACCACTTTAAATTTTAATAATAACCGAGGAAGTTTTTAAATTATATATAAAGGTAATAATATGCATTGTATATTATTACCTTTTTTTTACAGCAAATAAAAGACAAATCATTGTATATCTGTCACTTATCTTTCTTAAATTCACATATTAGAATCTGAACTTTAGGAAAATGAAAAAAGGTAGCAGAGTTTACGATCGTAAATTTAAAGTAAAGGCAGTTCAATTAGGATATCAAATAGGTTGCTACATAGGCGCAAGAGAACTTGGAATTTCACCGTCACTTATAATTCGATGGAGACAAGAACTTCGTGAATATGGAGAAGCAAGTTTTTGCGGACATGGCTTCACGAGATTAAACGATGAACAAAAAAGATTTTGCGAACAAAAAAGAAAGCTTAAAAAGGAGCTTAAAAACACAGAACTTAAAATTGAAATCTTCAAAAATGCGAGCAAATATACTTCTGGAGGAAAACTTGCCATTTTTCAATTTATTAAAGACCATTCCGACAAGTACGCAATTTCAAAAATGTGTAATATTCTAGGGACATCTCTTCTAGCATATAAGAAATGGAACAATCAGTTGCTTACTCCAGCAAAACGTCAAACTCAAATATTAAAAGAAGAAATAATTTCTATATTTTATGAATATAAAGAGCTGTATGGTGGTCCGAAAATTGCAGCCGAGTTACAAAGTCGTGGCTTTAACATAAAACAAGGCCAAGTTATGATTCATATGAAAAGTCTAGGACTAGTTAGTAAGATTAGGAGAAACCTAAAACTCAAAAGTACTTCAATTTATAATCCTTATAAGTTTCCTAACCTCTTAAATCAACAATTTACAGTTGAAGGACCTTCTAAAGTATGGGTTTCGGGTATAACTCGAATACAAACATCCAATGGACTTTTATTCTTAACAATTATTATGGATTTATTTGACAGAAAAATTATAGGATGGGCCTTAAGTAATGGATTATCTGTCAAAGAGACTACGATACCTGTTTGGGAAATGGCTATTAAAAATAGAAAAGTAGTGAAAGGGTTAATATTTCATTCCCATTCAGGCAGTCAATACGCTAGTAAAATGTTTAGTAATAAATTAGACTCTTATAAATTTATCAGACGAAGTATGAGTAGAAAAAGAAATCGTGCCGACAATGTTATATCTGAAAGCATCTTTAATTCGATTAAATCTGAACTGATAGATCTAAAAATGCTTGTTACCAAAAAGCAAATGCAAGAAAAAATATTTGAATATTTCGAAAATCTAAAGTAGCAGAACATTCATCATTAAACTTCAGCCTATGAAAACATACGAACGTGCTTTCAAAGTGAATGCAGTTAAATTAAGTTATGAGTGTGGTAAAGGACAACTAGCGTCTCTTGCAAGAGAGTTGGGAATAAGTCCAGATAATTTGTACAAATGGCGAAAAGACTGTGAAAAGTTTGGAATAAGAAGTTTCCCAGGTCCTGGTAACCCTAATTTAACTACGGAACAAGCTGTCATTAAAGATCTTGAAAGAAAAGTTAAAAATTCTAATATTACGTTCGAGATATTAAAAAGAGGAACTAGATATATTTCACAAGGAAAAATAATGACTAAAAATTTCATTGAAAATAATAAATCTGAATTTTCAATTGCAAAAATGTTAACTGCATTAGAAGTATCAGAAACCACATATTATAGAACAAAAAAGCAGGAACTTACAGATACAGAATCTAGAGTAATCTTACTAAAAAAAGAAATTGCATCTATATATTATGAATTTAAGCGAAGATACGGATGCTTCAAAATTACAAGAGAACTTCAAAGCAGAGGATTTAAAATAAAAAACTCTTCAGTAAAAAAGTACATGAGAATGTTGGGGCTACGTCGAAAAATTAAAAGAAAATATAAGGTCACAACTGATTCATTTCATAATCACTATGTAGTTCCAAATGTTTTAAATAGACAATTTACAATCACGGAACCTGCTAAAGCTTGGGTTTCAGATATAACCTATATACAAACTACTAAAGGCTTTTTGTATCTTACAATTGTAATGGATTTATTTGATAGGAAAATCATAGGATGGAATTTAAGTACAAAAATGAGCACAAAAGAAACGACTTTGCCCGCTTTGAAAATGGCTGTTAATAATAGAGAAATTACTAAAGACTTAATATTTCATTCCGATAGAGGTGTTCAATATGCTAATAAACTTTTTACAAATACAATAGACTCTTATAAATTTGTTAGAAGAAGCATGAGTCGAAGAGAAGATCATAATGACAATGCCGTTTGCGAAAGCTTTTTTAGTTATTTCAAAGCTGAATTGCTTACTGGAAATAAGTTACCGTCAAGAAAACAGTTGAGAGAGCAAGTATACGAATACATCGAAAATTGGTATAATAAAAAGAGGAGGCATTCATATTTAGGCTATAAAACAATCGAAGAATTTGATAAGATTAATAATGTAATTTAAATTTAGCACCTTTAAAAAACCAGCGAAGTGGATTTAAAATCTTTGTAGGTAGTTTTTACTTAGTAAATAAAATATACGATATCATACAATGATCATGTAAGACCCAAGATGCCAAATATTGTTTAATTATATATAAACTATAATATTAAAACAAACATATCATGAAAACACTTTCAGATCACATTCAAGAAAGTTTTGCACCTGTTAAGGAAGATCAACAAATAGTTATAGAGAATCAAATCGACAATCAGGAAGAAGTTGTTAACGAAGATGAATCTGTAGAAAAAGAAAAACCGTCCGAGTAGGGACGGTTGTTTAGTATTAATGTACAAAGACATTTTGATTTATTGTTCCAATATTGTCTTCATTATGAAATGCATTAGCTTTTATAACATGTGTCATAATACTTTCAAAGTATTGTGGTGTCCATTTTGGCTTATCATTTTTAACTTCGTTATCATTAAAATTTTTTGTAATCATTTCTACATGCCAATAATTCAAAACTAAGGGATCGTGGATAATCTTTACTACTCCGGACACTGGATAAACAAGCTTCGTTGGGTCATCTGGAAAATTAGGATCTTGAATTGGTACTATTGCACCGCATCCAACCCTTGTTTCAAATTCACGTACAATTTTCTTGATATCTCTGCTAAATGGATGTGCATAAGGAAAAGTTTTTCCATCAATATTATTAGCATGCAAATATATTTCACATCCAACTTCAACAATTTTGTAATCTTTGTAAAAATTTTTAAATAAAACCTTTTTGCCCAGCCACTTTTGACCACCAGGTTTATTATGGACTACACTGTATTTTAAGTATTCTTTTTTAAAAAATGCTCCAAGTAAGTTAATTGACAATCTTGGCAACCTTTCACCAGGAATAGCATCAATTCTTAAGAGATAGTTTTTACCAACTTTTTTAAAAGTGTGTTCAAGAGATTTTTCAGATCTTCTTAACAAATATATATTTTTGTTAGATGCTAATAATAGATCAAAATCAATTTTATTACAAAAAAAATCTTTTGGAAGTATTGATTCTGGATAATCAACTTTCCCAATAATTTTCAAAATTTTACAGTGTAATGTAAGATTGAAATTTTTTAACAAACTCGGAAATTTCCACAACATTACTAGATATAAGATTTCTGTTAATAAAAAAAGAATAGAATACTTGGTTTTCACCTAAGTCGTGTGCTGCTGGATTCAAAAATTTATCTATCATCAACAATTTATCATCATTAAAACTCAATGTGAAATGTATAGATTCGCTACCTAAAAATTCGACACCAATATCATCAAAGCTTAGATGTGCAATGTCATTTTTTAATTTATTCAATGAGTCCGCAAAAATTTCCTTTTTAATATTTGATAATTGAACCTCTTCTTCGATTTTTATATCAATTTTTTTAATGTTTTCAATATAGAATCTTTTCTCAGAATTATCTCCAAAGATTACAAGAACGTTTCCTTCATGTAGGAAGCTAAAATGATTGTCTTGTTTAAATGAATTTGTATGCTCAATAGATTCATTTTCTCCACTAAAATTTGAATAATTAAGAATCTTAGTTATTCCTTCTGTGGACTTTAGATGATCAAATTTTTTCAAATGATCACGTCTAGAAAGAGTTCTATATTCAGCAGGGATATCTTGTGATATATATGGCATATTTTTAATATTCTGGATTTAACGTTTTAATGAAATCATCTTTTAGCAATTCAAAAAAAGTCTTTTTTAATAAACTATGAGCAGATTCAATGTAATTACATATTTCTTTTTGCTCAACATTATTAGATATTGATACATCTATATCTATCAAATGCCCTTTAGTTTCTTCACTATCTATTGTAATTTCTGTAATATCTTTTTTTAATCGCACTAACAAATCAAATTTATCAGCTAAACTTTTTGTTGTATACGATACAAAATTCTCTTCTACTCCGTCAATTTTCATTGATGGGATTTCCTTTAATATAGTAATAAAATTCTCTACACTAAATTTAGATTGATACCTAATTCCTATTCGATCAATCGACTCGATCACTTTAGAATCTAAAATAAGTGATAAAATTTCATTAAAGCTTCTACTATAATTTTTCCATAATTTATACTCAGTGATATTTTCAAAACTTATAAAATTTTCATTAAATGAAACTGAATAATCGTCGTTTGAAAAAAGATAGTCAGGGTAAAATTTTAGCTCAGCATTTTTAATTCTTACATCTCGTGGCAATGACGAACTTTCAAATTTTGGCAGAACGTCTGAAAATTTACCGTAAAACAATTTAAAAATAGAACCATGTTCTATTTCAGTTTTGAATCTTATTTCAATTGTTGAACTAACCAAAGGGCTAGGTGTGATTTTTGTTGGATACATTATATTTTAAAGGGTGCAAAAGTACACATTAAAAATGAAATTAAAACTTTAAATGAAATCGATGAACTGCATTTTTTTACCGTTGTAATTATAGGATAAATATATATATTAATTTAATTAAATGTGCACGCGTTGTGAAATATTTTACAGTTTACCGTAAATCAGGTGTTTTTACGTAGTGATGTACAGCATAATTAATGATTAAATTAAACAATATTCGTGATTTATCAAAATGATTCCCAATATTTTGACAATATTTTCACTGCAGAACTATGTTTATAATCATTAAATTCTTCTCAATTTAAATCCAAAGACCTTAAAATGTCGTAGTAAAGTAAATGATTGATAAAACAGTATTTATAGTTCAGTTTTTCTTAAAAAGTGACATTTCTACATATTTGCATTATTACACAACAAAAAAAATCCCGCTCATTGAGCGGGATTTTTTTTAATAACTTTTGCTCATACTATTATAGAAACTCGATAAAGCATAAGACTTGGTCGCTTCAACAGTTGATATTTTTTCATTATAATAAGCTAAGAAATCACTTTTGTCTTCCAAATCTCCAATCGTTTTCAATTTCTCACTTAGAGAATCGAGATTTTTATTAAAGGTTAATTTTTCTTGTGCAGTGAATTTGTCAGAATCATATCTTTTCTGCCCTAAACGATTCAAATAAGTATGTTTCTTAATTATAATATTACAGGCATTTACATTACCTTGTGCAGATTGTAGCAATGCTAAATACTGATTTTTCCATGTTTTATATTCAACAGTATTTCCAAGATTTTTAAAATTAGAATGATCAATCTCAACTTCTAATTGACCAATAAATCGATTAGACGTAACATAAAATAATTGATTTGTGTCTGTGTTTTTAATAATTGAAAATCGCTCGAAATCACCTTTTAGATCAGTAAAATTTTCATGATTTTCCGTAATGAGCTCATTTTTAACAAATTTATTTTCAACTTCATTATTAATTAGTATATAATAATCAGGCAATTTGATGTAATCTCCTGATAAAACATTTAAATCAACAGGGTTATCTGTCATCGTATATCTGATTGATTTATTTTCAACTTCTTCAATCGTAACAGGATAAATTTTGAAAGGCTCGACTTGATACTTTTCGATAATCTGTTTAGAAAATTCTGGAGTGATACTGAGTTTTTCTTGACTAAATGTCTGTGTAGAAAATAAGAATGTTGAAATTGAAATAATGGCGTACGCAAAATGCATGCAGTACTTTTGGTAGTGCTTTTTCATTGGTGTGGTAATTAGGATTTATAAATGTTATTGCAAAAAATAAGCGTGGACAATACACCAAGCTAAATCCAGGATTACCACACCCTTAAACAAGCAATGATGCAAAGCCACGCCATGACGGCGCACTCTACATACATTATTTGCTTGTTAAATCGAGAAGCTGTTGAGCCTCAGGGTGGTAATTCGGATTTAGCAATAACGTAATTAAGCACGAATATTTTTACATTACAAAAGTAATTAAAAAGGATTTAGCAGAACAACGGATTAGACCTTTTTATCTATGTAAATGAAAATTATTTACCAAATATTCTAAATAGCTCGGCTCTCTTTTCTTCTAAATCAATATCTATTCTTTTTGCAACTGCCGTATTCCAGTTTATAATCGATTCACTATTACCTTTACCAATATTTTTCGTTAATCTTAGTAATGTCTCAGCCTCGATAATTGCATTATCAGGATTAATTTCGTTCAAATTGACGTAAACTTTGAATTCGTTAGCGTAGGGTTGTATAACTCCATGATCAGAAGATGAAAAAGACATCCCACTATAAGAATGAAGAAAAAGTTCTTTATTTCCTTTAAATGGAAATTTTACCTCATGTAAGTACGATGAATATTTTTCTTGATAATTGTAATCAATGAATTTTGGTTCTTCAAAAATTATAGGTTCAAATAAAATAGCTTTCTTAATTCTTTCTTTAGTTGAATCGAAATTTTCATCTAGTTCAACATCCTGAAATTTTAGATTGTTTACTAAAGAATTAATCGATGATAATTTTTTCTGGGTTAATTCTGAAATGTTTGGGAGCGTCCAATGCGATAAATACTGATTTTCCATTTTTTAGTTTTAAAGTTATAATGTAAACCATTGAAAATCATGCCAATAAATTAATTTGATTTAAATTTATCAAAACTGGACGAATTGTCATGCCGAGTAAGGATAATTATCTATGTGCCACTAATAGTTCTATCAACTAATGAACTAGTATCTGCTTTAGGAACTTTCTCTGCAGGAGCTGTACGTGTCAAAGCATCTAATTCTTCTTCAATAAATTTTTCTCTAAAGGCCTCTTTTAAAGGTTCATTACTAAGTTTTTCTTGAATGTGTTGTGATAATGGTTTCATGATATCTATTTTTAAATATATATAATGATAATAAAATCAAGTATTTATACTTGTTATTTATTCATAATCTTTAACGTTATTTGAGTTTCGAAATGAATCGAATTGATAATTTATAACATTATGAATATAGATTTTAATATTTTAAAAAAGTCAGTTGGTAAACAGCTTAAATTTGAAGCTACATATAAAATAAAAGACAATGGAAATTATCTTGATAGATTTTACGGTACTTTAAGAGAAGTCCATGATGATTTTATTATAGTAGAGCAATTAATAGTTCAAGAAGAAGGAAATGAGAATTATAAAATTGTTACAAACAATAGAAAATTACAAAAAGGCTCATTTAATATTGATACTACTGAAATACCATTAAACGGTTAATTAATTTTTGCTATCAACTCCTTATAACTTAACCTCTCATCCGAATTAATCAATGTGAGGTTAAATTGCTCTCCTTGACTCAATGTACGAATGTTATATCGATACGCAAACTCATCACAGTATCGATGCAGATGTTTATCACTTGTAAAGTGATATATTCCAATAATACCTCTTTTCAAAAGTCCCCAGAATCCTTCGATACCGTTAGTATGGTACGATCCTTTCTTGAAATAGCCTAAATTATGTTGGATAACTTTATGACTATAGTGTTTATTTAATCCGATATATCCCTTCCATCCATCACTTACAATAGTAGAACCATTTCTAACTTTCGCATTAATTATACTTTTGAGAGTATAGCCTTCTGTGTTCTCGACTACCTGAGTATAAACAATTCCATTGTTTAGCATTCCAAATACGGGTGTTTTTGCTTTGGTGCTTCTACCTTGCGTATTGGGAATCTTTTTCCCTTTACTACGGTTTTTATTTTTTCCTCCAACAAAAGTCTCATCAACTTGAGTAATACCATCAAATTCAAAATCTTCTCTGCAACGAACTGAATTTCGAAGCCTACATAGCATAAACCAAGCACTTTTCTGAGTAACTCCAATTTCTCTCATTAATTGATAACTACTTAAACCTTTTTTATTTGAAGTAAATAAAAAAACAGCTCTGAACCATTTTTCTAAAGGAATAGTTGATTTTTCAAAGATTGTTCCTATTGTCACACTAAAAGGTGATCTACAATCTTTACATTTATAGTAACCTTTATCTTCTCCTCTTTTTTTAATTCGATAGTGATTTTCACGTTGACTTCCACAATGCGGGCATATTGGTTCTCCGTTCCAACGTAATAGTTCAAGATGTTCTCGACACGCTTTTTCGGAATTTAAAATTTTCCCCATGTCGTAGACAGATTTAAAAATCTGTGCAGTATCAGTTTCAATATCAATATGTTTGCTCATATTTGTTTTATTAAAAATAATACTTTTTGGAGTAACTGGTAAGGTTTTTCGTATTTTTTTAGAACGAGTTATTAACAATTTAATGGGGTCTGGTAATCTAACAAACACTTGTTGAGGATGTTCTAACTCACATTTGATTAATATAGCATTTAAGATATCTTCTATTCTTAGTTGTAAAGAATTTGGCTCGTAATCAGCAATTACTTCTTCGTAATCATATTGTGAAAACTGCTCACTATTGTAGCAAGAATTGAAATCGTATTTGACAAGTTCCATAATTTTGAGTTTGAATTATGGCAAATGCAACAATGTTTAAAAATGAAATGAATTTGATTTGAAAACTTTCGAAAGCCGTCGAAGTAAATCAATGATATTGTTTAATTTATAAAATAAAAACCACCCGTTGGAAGCAGGTGGTTTTTAAATAACAATTAGAAGAATATACCCTTTGTGAAATGTTCAAATACTATTGAAAATAGTGCTTGAGAAATTAGATCCCAAAGAATAACTTGCCAATTGGACTTGATGAAATTGACTGAGTTTTTCAGATGATTTTTGATTTGCTGTCGAACAGCAGAGATTAGATTAAGCATGTTTAAATGTTTTAAGATTAAGGACAATTAAACAACTTGTAAAAATGAAATCAATTCAGTTTTGAAAAGTTTGAAAAAGTCAGTTCGTAATGAGCTGACTTTTTGTTAAAAATGGGGTTTTGAAATTGAGTACAAACGAAAAAGCCATCTCATTACGAGCTGGCTTTTAAATGCGAGTTAAATGATATTTTGAGTATTTTTGAGTATTTTTGAGTTTGAATATATACTAAAAACCAATCAACCTTATATTTTTAAGATATTCCTAGTTGGTAACCTGTGTATATTATTATCTAATTTATTTTGAGTTAAGTTTGAGTTGATGAACCCGATATCTTTTAAGAAGATATCGGGTTTGTTTTTTTGCTTAGCCGCAGAGAAACTCCGCAAAGTAAAGTCTTTGCGAGGAACGAAGCAATCTCACGTGCTGCATCGACAAAAGTTTATAGGAGCGATATGAACACGGATGACGCGGATTCGCAAGCGAAAACACGGATTGGCGCCGATTTTTTTTGATCCTTTGTTAGGCTTGAGCGGAGTCAAAGTCCTTTTGTACAAACCGAGCCTTCGACTCCGCTCAGGATGACATTAATTTTCATAAATAATAAACCCGACAGGTTTTTAAAACCTGTCGGGTTTATTATGTCTGGTTTTAAGAGTAATAAAAAAATTAGAACCTTAGTATCTCAGAAGCTTAGCCTCTTAAAATCCTAATGTTTATAAAACTTAACATGGTTTCCAAAAGCATAGGTTGCGGTTAAAGTTGGACCGTTGTAACCCCATTTGAAGAAACCATCCAGTCTTGGTCTTGTAACATCAAGTCTGAAGTTTAATCCGGTGTAACCGGCGGTTAGGCTGAAGTTTTTATAGACATTGTATAAAACAGATAAATTGTAGCTTATGATTCGGCCATCGATGTCGTCTATTTTAAGGGCGAAATAATTCACGTTGGCATACAATCCTACTTTTTTGCCGAGAACAAATTCGCCCCAGATTCCAACGTCAGGAAGAGGCGCTGTAAAATCTACGGTGTCATGATATTCTGCCTGTGCTGTGTTTCCTTCGAGTCTGATACCGACATCGGCAAGAAGTACGTGGGCGCCAATTAATAAACCAAGTTCATATTTAGGTTTTGAAACCAGAGCATATCCATAAGCAAAGCGAATCATTTCGTTGTCCATAAAGGCAGAAACTCGCGCGTTTATTGGATAAGTGTGATCCTGGAATTCAATGTCTTTTTGGAGTGTTTTTTCTGAATCTCTTTTTAGATAAAAATATTCAAGATTGAATCTCGAGCGTCTCGATGCGCGCCACTCAAAGGCTAAAGCAAATGAAGTAGTATTATTTTGAAATCCTAAATCACGCTCAAAATCAATATCGGTTCCGATGTTTCCATTGGTTCCGTTCACTTCTACCTCAGTATTATTGGTGGGAAAGAAAACGCCGGCGGTGAATTTGAATCGTCTCCCGTGCCATGGCAGATCTTCGGCGTTAAAATCCTGAAGATCATCTGAATTGTTTGTCGTAATCAAAGTGTTTTCTGTGGTTATTTCAGCAGTTGTCTGTGCATGGGCCGAAAAAAAAGAAAGGGGAATTATCAAAAAATAAACTAGTTTTTTCATAAAGCTGAGGTTTAGGTTTATTAATGAATTTTAACAATTAAAGTTAGTAAAAAATAACGTACAAAATAATTTATTTGAAATATATTATTTTGATTGTCAGTAACATACGAATGCTTTTAATGAATACTGGATTGCGTGAGGGATAGGAGCCAGCTACCGAAGTAGCGCGGATAGCCCGACAGCATTAAAAAAAGGCCCAATGTACGCAAGGTGCATTGGGCCTTTTTTTAATGGTGGCACGCCCAAATCTTTTTTAAAGTTTAAGATTTATAAGTGGCGAAGTTGCTGAGATTTTTATTGTAATTGGTTAAACGCGATGGTAATCGCCTTTCCAGTGCACGATGGCTTTTTTGATGGCGTCTCCCGCTAAGTTATTTTTAATGGCGTCGTCAATTAAATCTAAAAGTTCGTCGTCAGGAGCAAATCGAAGCGCAAATATCTGATCATCGGTTAGTTTGTATTCAAATTCTTCAAGTCTTTTTCCGGTAAGTGTAAAATAGCGATAGCGAAGTTCAAGCCTGACAATTCTGTTTTGCAAAATAAGGGAATAATGCTGGCGAAGCATAAAGGCAACGCAAAATAAAAACACAAAACAGACACTAATAAAACCCCAAATTAATGTGTCTTCAGTAGTACAGGCAAAATAAATGCTTGTTGCTAAAAATGCTATCAGTATAGGGTAATAAACAAAATGGTGCCACGCATAAAACCTAATATGGTTTGAATATGTTTGAATTTTCATGATTTTTTTTGCATTAAATAATAGTGTTAAATTAATAAAAGCTACTCAATAATGAATAGCTTTTATTTAAAATAAACTAACAACCAATATTTTTATAATCTAATCTTTATAAAGTAATTCATGAGTAGTGAGTCCAAATAAATTACAAGAGTTTAATTATTTTAAAATATCTTAAAACCTTTGGTAAAATTATTCTAAAAGCTTTTGTGTTTTGTTACATTTAAAAACGATAATATTATAGAATTCAAATGTTAAAATTATTTACTTCAAATTTTCGATAATTTTCCATTCTTGCAGTTTTGACTGAAATGATTTACTCGCATTTGCCGGACTTGAAGATGGCAAGGTTATAAGATGATATTCTTTTTTTAAATGCACATATTTTTTAAAGAATGCTGCGGCTTTTTGTCCGTTAAAAAGTATGGTATTGATATTGGAATGTGTTTCTAAAAAAGTTTCAAAGTCATTTGCAATTTCGTTCTTTATCGCGCTGTCCAGACTTCCTTCGCGATCGCAAAATTGCAAAACATCCCACAAAGCAATTTTATTTTTTTTCAGTAATGCTGTCCTTGTTTCATAGTCGGTGGAGAAGGGTTCCTGCAAAATTTCGAACATAAATTTCCAGAAATTATTTTGTTTATGACCGTAATATTGGTTTAATTCCAGCGACTTTATTCCGGGCATTGTGCCTAAAATCAAAATGTTAGCATTGTCAGGAGTGATTGGGGCAAAGGAAAAACTTTTCATTAAAAGAGGGTTAAAAAGCGAAATGTTAAAATCATCATTTAGAGATAATTATAAAACAATTTACAAAAATTATATAACATTATCCGACTATCATTAAACGAACTTTGGAAAATAGTTTTTTGGTGGCTATTCAAAATTTCCCAACATATATTTTATGGTTTGCCAAAGTCTATAAAAAAGAGAATACAGAATTTAAAAATCCCATGCAAGATGAAAATAGTTACTATAAATACAGAGAAAATTGAGGATATTTTTGAAGAGTTAACTTTAAACGTAGGTGGAAAGGTAGCTTTTGATTTAGATGAATATAAATTAGACGTTAATAATAGTTTTGCAAAAGGATCTATTATTGGTGCTTCATTTAATGATGATATCTCTTATGTTCAGTTTGATATGACTTTTTCTTCGGATGTGCGAATGAATATTTTAAATTTAAAGTCGTCTCCGGTTTATTTTGCTTATTGTTCAAAAGGAAATTTATCACACAGTTTTGGAATTATGGGCGAGGAAAGAAAATTGAAAACTTTTCAAACTGCTATTCTCTCTTCTAAAGAAAATCAAGAGCATGTTTTGTTTTTCGAGAAAGATACTAAAACTAAATTCACGCTTATTATTGTTGGAACTGCCAGCAATGCCGTACATTCTTTAAACGAGAAAGTAAAAGAAACTTTTTTCGGAAAAACTACTCCTGAAGATTTCTTCTATATTGGCTCATACAATTTAAGAATTGCCGAAAAAATAGAACAGTTAAATGCGGTTACCCAAAACGGAATTGTTCGTAATTTATTGAAAGAAGGTATTTTGAGAATTATCCTGGCGATGGAAATTCAACAACATACAGATGATTTACTTGCAGCTTCAAAAGACACAAATTGTTTGACTCTAAGAGAAATGGAAGAAATCAAAGAACTTTCAGAAGCCATTAAAGCCAATCCGGAAGAACCTTTTACCATTAAATCGCTGAGTAAAAAATCTGGTTTGTCGCCAAACAAATTACAGGAAGGTTTCAAAATGATTCACAACCGAACTGTAAATGATTATATCACGCACATGAGAGTTTTAAAAGCCGAAATCCTAATTAGAACTTCAGACTTAAATATCTCTGAAATCGTGTACTGCATTGGTTTTACAAGCAGAAGTTATTTTTCTAAAATCTTCAAACAAAAATTCAACTGCAGTCCAAAAGAATATAAATTCAATTTGAATCCGTTAGCTATTACAGCATAATATATATACATAAGGTTCAGAGTCGCAAAGTGACAAAGGGCCAAAGATTTCCAGAAGGGACGCACATTTTAGTGCGTCTTTTTTTTTGTATTATACGCAATGTAATCGTAGAGACGTGTTTCAACGCGTCTAAGCAAAGATTAAAACACAGTATCTTTGTAACGTTAGACGCATTAAAATGCGTCTCTACCGTCAATCATTGTGGTTTTAAAAAAAATACATATATTTGCATAACTAATTATGTAATCAATTATAAAATGGATTTTTTTAATAAAGTAGGCAAAGTGGCTTTGGGAAGCCGCTTGCGTTTGATGACAGCGATTATAACAGATGATGCTGCAAAAGTCTATGAATTATATGGCGCGGATTTTATGCCAAAATGGTTTCCGGTTTTTTATACACTTTCGGAAGAAAGGGAAATTACGATTACCGAAATTGCAAATGAAATTGGGCATTCCCAGCCTTCTGTGAGCAAAATTGTTCAGGAAATGATTGCTGCGGGATTGGTGAAAGAGAATTTAAAAACAACCGATAAACGCAGAAATAGCGTGGCTTTGACCGAAAAAGGAATACTTCTTTCGCAGAAAATAAAATTACAATGTGTTGATGTTGAAGCGGCGGTTGAATCACTGATTTCAGAATCAAATCATAATTTATGGGCGGCTCTTGAGGAATGGGAATTTCTGCTGGAGCAAAAATCACTCTTTAAAAGGGTAAACGAACAAAAGAAAATACGCGAAAGCCAGGATGTTCAAATTGTAGATTATAAACCCGAATATCAGGAAGCTTTTAAGGCTTTAAATGAAGAATGGATTTCTACCTATTTTGAAATGGAAGAAGCAGATTATAAAGCGCTCGACAATCCGCAGGAATATATTTTGGATAAAGGCGGAAAAATTCTTGTTGCTTTGTATCAAAATGAACCTGTGGGCGTTTGTGCAATGATCAAAATGAATAATGAAAAATATGATTTTGAAATGGCAAAAATGGCGGTGTCACCAAAAGCACAGGGAAAAAATATTGGCTGGCTGCTTGGCGAAGCTATTGTAAAACGCGCAAAAGAACTTGGCGCATCAAAATTATATCTCGAAAGCAATACGATCCTGAAACCGGCTATTAATTTGTATCACAAACTGGGTTTCGAGAAAGTTTCTGGTTTGGCAACGCCTTACAAACGTTGTAATATTCAGATGGAGTTGATTATTTCTTAAAGGTTCTGAAGGTTCAAAGGTTTTATTGATAATGGAAACGTAGAGACGCGCTTTAGCGCGTCTTCGCAAAGATTATACACACAATATTTATTACATAATGTAAGACGCATTGAAATGCGTCTCTACGGTCAATTTTATCTGTTGCATTTTTTGCGTCTTTACTTTGTGTTAGACGCATTGAAATGCGTCTCTACGGTCAATCTTTGTCGTTTTTCTCATAAAAAAAAGACGCACTATTGTGCGTCTTTATAAATCTTAGAATCTTAGAAACTTACCTTTTAAAACTATAATACTCCAAATCAGTATTCTTTTTATTATTGATTGAATCCAGAATTGAATTCATGGCAATAACGCTAAAGGTGATTCCGTTTCCTCCGAAGCCTAAAACATAATGTTCATTTTTTTCGGGATCCGGTTTTCCTAAATAGGGAAGTCCGTCTTTTGTTTCACCGAAAGTTCCCGCCCAGGAATAATCGATTTTGAATTTTATTTTTGGAAATTTTCGTTGGAATTTCTTTAATAGATATTGTTCTTTTTTAGACAATAGTTTATCTCTCTTTTTAGCATCTTTAAATTCTTCATCGCCACCGCCCATAATAACACGGTTATCAGCAGTAGATCTAAAATAAATATACGGTTTTGAGGTATCCCAAAAAATAGCATTCTTAAAAGCTTTTGGCAGTTCGGGAATACTTTCTGATGCGATTACATACGTACTTTTTAAGTCGACTATTTTTTCTGTCAGTGTTTCAGCGCTTTCATAACCGGTACAGTTTACAACATGATCGGCGGTGATAGTAAATTTTTCATCGGTTTGCGCGATAATTTTTCCTTTTTGATTTTGGGTTGAAACAATATTGGTGCGGTCAAAAATCTGCATTCCTTTTTCCTCGCAATAAATCAATAAATCATTTGCCAGTTTAAAAGGATCCATAACGGCAGCTGTTTTAGATTCTATGGCTGCAACGGCATTTAATCCCATTTTTTCCAAATCCCATTTCTCAAGCCAGCTTACATCAAAACCGTGCTCTTTTCGGCATTTAAATTCTGTTTTCAAAAAAGGAAGATCTCTTTTTAAAGAGCAGAAATAAATACTTTTTTTGAATTCAAATCCGCAATCGCTTTTTATGTCATCTACTACAGCACGCAGATCAAAAATGGCTTTTTTTCCGTTTCTGTAGCTATCAACGGCGCAGTTAACGCCTCTTAATTTTATTAAATCGTGAAGTGATACATCAATTTCATATTGAAGCAAAGCGGTGCTGGCAGCGGTACTTCCGTTGCACATATCACGACGGTCTACAATTATTACTTTTTTTCCTGCGTTAATAAGTTTGTAAGCCATGAGTGCTCCGGTAATTCCGCCGCCGATAATTAAAATTTCAGTTGTGACATCTGAATTAAGTGATGGATAACTAATATCCATTGCATGTTTTAGTGGCCAGAAAGTTTCTGTTGAGCGTAACTTCATTTTTTGGTACTGTTTTTAGTGCGCATTTCGTTCCTGTTTTTATCCTTGCGTTCGTGCTGATCGTGAGCTTCGCCAATAGAATGCGAGGTTCTGATGCTTTCATCCTTTTTGGCAAGTTCACTAAGCCTGTGATAATATTTTTGAACAATCATCATTTCTTCTTCCGTCATGCTTTCAATGTCGACAAGACTATTGCTGGAATATTCATTTGAAGCAACCAATTCGTTTAATTTTAACTGAATGGCAAGCGAATCTTTATTTTGAGCTTTCTGAATTAAAAAAACCATCAAAAAGGTTATAATCGTTGTTCCGGTATTGATCACCAATTGCCAGGTTTCCGAATAATTGAAAATAGGCCCGCAAACAGCCCAAACCACCACAATAGTAAAAGCGCTTATAAAAGCAGTTGTGCTTCCTGCAGCTTTAGAAACTTTCGAAGCAAATTTTTCGAATGCACTGTTGCCTTTCTTTTTTTTAGTTTTCATTTTATTTTTGCTTTTTTGTTTTTTTGCTGACTTTTTCTTCCTTGATTACTTTGTTGTTTTTCTCGTCATAAACGGCGTCATCAATCTTTTGACCGGTTTTACTGAAAATTTTAATTTTCGGATCTTCATGTGTTCCGGTAATCACAATTGGAAATCCAACAATACCAAACGGCGGAAGTCCCAGTCGCATTCTCAAATCCAGCAATCCGTCAAAACTTGTTGTTCCTTTAATAGTAGGTTTAAAACTCGCCACACTAAACGTAAAGGGCTCAATATGAATTAAATTATTGTCTATGTTTGATTTAATCTCAATGCCTTTCATATCCGGATTATTCAGACCTTCCTGTCCGGTTTGAGAACTGATTCCGTCAAATAATTTCAAACCTTTTACTTTCACATCACGAAGGTTTATGGTTCCGCCGCCTTCAAGAGATTCGTAAATTGGTCCCATATTTCCGTTTAAATCCCCTTTTATATTATAGTCGACACTAATGATTCCCTGCGCTTTTTCAGCGGCAGAAACCATTTCATGAAACATCGGAATTTCTTTGTAAGCTCTTTGCACGCTAAAATCTTTGGCTGTAAAACGGGCATCAAAATGGGCAGATGTCGGCGATTCATCTTTGTAAGTGGCATTAACTCCTAAAATGCAGTCAATGATATTAAAATTGGCATTTTCCAGATAAAAGCCTGCTTTTGTAATCCCTACTTTTCCGGTTAGTTTGTTTAAAACAAGACCGTTGTATTCGACTTTATCCACGTTTGTGGTTAAGCCAACATTCAGGTTTTTAGGCACAATAACAACGCCGCTCATTTTTGGATGATCTTCTTTGGCGTATTCCACTTCAAGATTTCGGTCTGTATTTTCACCTTTTTTGAGCGCCATGAATTCATCAACATTAATCAGTTTTGATTTTAAGTTGAAATTACCGCTCAAAGTTCCGTGCGATTCCAGGAAATAATTGATCGTGTTCAGCAGATATCCATTAATGGCAAAATCAGATTTTCCGTAAAAAGCATCAAATTTTTCAAACCACATTTTCTCGTTCTGGAAACGGAAATTTCCCTGTTTGATGTAAAATGCTTTTGGAAAAAGTTCAGAAGTTGCTTTTATGTTTTTCAGGATAATAGTTCCTCTGTTATCCAGTTTGTCATATTGTCCGTTTGTGGCGTAACTTTGTTTTCCTTTCAAAGAAAGATCCGCTTTTGCCCAGCCGGTAAGGTCAACGCCTTTTCGGGAAAAGACTTTGTAGATTCGTCCAATATTCAGTTCGCCTTTAATTTTTGCATTGTACGCCAAATCACTAAAATCTGAAAGCGTCGCATTTACATACATCGGATTTCCTTCAAAAACAAAAGATGCGGGCGCCACGGCCACAATCAAATCCTGAAAAGTCCCGGCTTTGTTGAGCACATTGGCGATAAAAGTAATATCTGTAATCGGGTTGGGATATGCGTCTGTTTTGAGCGAACCATTTCGAAGTGAGATTCCGCCAATTGTTTTAGGAAACAGTTTTTTTGACGTACTGAAAACTCCTCTCGCCTGAATATTTGTTTTTAAAATTCCTTTCAGATCAATCGTGTTCAAACCCAAAGCAGCATCAACAGTTGCCAGATCCAGAGCGCCTTTTACACTTGCATTGACTGTCATTTCATTAAAACCTTTACTGTGCAGATAAGCGGTGAAATAATCTTTTTCTCCCACTTTAAATTTTAAAGTTCGAAGGTTGATCAATAATTTCTCGATATCAAGTGAAGGCAAAACAGTATTCAGATCCATCTGAAAATCAGTCAGTGGGGCAGGAGCATTTTGGTAATTTATCGCTCCTTCATTGATTTTCAAATTGAAAGCCAAATCGGGTTTTTGATTTTTGGAAACATTGTAATTTCCTCTAAAAGATAAAAGCAAATCACTTTTACCGGAAATTTCAGTTTCGTCAAGCCAGGTTAAATATTCCGGCGGCATTACAGAAAACAAATCTTTTACAGTTGTGTTTTGCGATGCAGCTTTGATGTTTATTTTATATCCGTCTCTTAAAATAGTAAATAAACCTGTGAAAGTCAAAGGCAATTTGTTGATTTTTAATTCGTTTTTTTGCAGAATAAAGGAAAGCGCGTGTGTATTGATTCTGGTAATTAAATCGGCACGTAATTCTTTCTTTCTAAGATAAGCCGTTCTGTTGTAGTAGAAATCGATGTTGTCAATTTTGGCATCGGTATTCAAATCAAAAATATCCTCGCTCAGATTTCCTTTTCCAACATAATTGAAACCTTTTGCGTCAACGAGAATTTTAGCAGATCTGTCGTTGTATTTTACGTGACAATCCTCAAGGTCAATTCGTTCTAAACGAATGGCAGTTCCTTCTTCGGGGTCATCGGTTTTGTTTTTGTCTTTTTCGTCAGGAGCTTTATAAATATTGTAATTGGCTTCTCCTTTTTGGTTTACCATTACATTTATTAGCGCTTTTGAAACGTATAATTTATTGATTTTAACTTCGTTGTCAAAAATTAACCTTTTTAAATTGATTCCAAAAGCAACTTGTTCCGCTTTTAGCAAAGTATCGTTTCTAAAAGGCGCAGAACCCGTCAATGATAAATCGTCAAGCGAAACTGTTAGTGACGGAAAATGAGTAAAAAATGAAAGTCTCGATTTTGAGAATTCCATTTTTGTGTCCAGTCGTTCATTTGCTATTTTTTTTACTTCAGAGGCTACTTTTCCGGGAAATAGTAGCGGAATGAGAAATAACAACAGCAAAATAGATGCTATTGTTATTCCTAAAACTTTGAGTGTTTTTACGGCAATATTTTTGAAAGACGAATTCATAGGCGTGTATTTAAATTACTTTTTGGCTTTTTCCTCTTCGGCAGTTTTTTTGGCTTCGGCTTTTTTAGCGTCTTCTTCTTTTTGTTTTTCTTCTTTAGCTTTTTGTTCTTTGGCTTTTTCTTCAGCCTTTTCCGCTTTTTCTTTCTCGGCTTTCTCCGCTTTTTCTTTTTGCTCTTCCTGCTTTTTCTCTTTCTCTTTTTCTTTTTTCTTGAAATAACCTTTGAACAAGAAGTTACTTTTTGCAGCTTCCATATTTTCACTGAAACCTTTTGTACCGCTTTCTAAGTTATTAAGGGTATTCGAAACGCTGTTTGCCATTTTATCATCACGAACCAATCTTGCCAAAGCTCCGTTTCCGTTGTTCATACTATGGCTAAAAATGGCCAGCTCTTCGGTAATTATACCGGCATTGTCAACACTTTTTTTAACGCTTTTCATGATATCGTTCATCTCAATTCCGTTTACAGAAGCTATCGAACCATTGTTTTCCACTGGTTTTGTAGATTTTACTCCCGGAGAAATCGTTAGTACTTTATCACCCATTAAACCATCAGATCCAATGCTGGCGCGTGCATCTGTTTTGATGAATTCACGAACATCGTCTTTGATAACCATACTCACGACTACCGAAGAATCGTTTACCAACTTGATTTCTTCGACCGTTCCGATATTTATTCCTGAAAAACGAACATTGTTACCAACCTCTAAACCGCTTACGGTTTTAAATTGTGATGTGATGTTGAATGTTGAGCCAAACAGGTTTTTTTGTTTTCCAATAAAGTAAATTGCCAGTATAAAAAGCAACAAACCAATTGTTACAAACATTCCTAATTTCCAAGTATATCCAGATTGCTTATCCATGATTTCTATTTTTATTTTTTTAGTTTATTCAAAAAATGAGCGTACCCATTCATCGTCGCTTTTTTCCAGTTCTTCGTATGTTCCTTCGGCATGTATTACACCTTCTTTCAAAACCATAATTCGGTCTGCAGTTAGTTTGGCACAAGCCATATCGTGTGTAATAATGATCGAAGTTGTTTTTCTTTTATGTTTGATATCGAGAATCAATTCGCTGATTTCTCGTGATGTGATCGTATCCAGACCCGTTGTTGGTTCATCGTATAAAATAATTTCAGGCTTTAGGATTAAAGTTCTGGCAAGGCCAATTCTTTTCTGCATTCCGCCTGATAATTCAGATGGCATTTTGTCAATTGCGTCGCTCAAACCCACATTATCAAGTGCTTCGATAACTTCGCTTTCGACTTCCTCGGGAGTTAAATCTCTTTTATGTTTTTTTAGCGTAAAAGCTAAATTTTCCCTAACCGACATGGAATCGTATAAAGCGCCGCTTTGAAACAAAAATCCAATTCTGACTCTAATTTCGTTGAGTTCGCTTTTTTTGATGTTCAATACGTTTTCACCAAAGACTTTAATTTCGCCTTTATCGGGTTCAATTAAACCAACAATGCATTTTATCGTAACCGATTTTCCGGATCCTGAGCGTCCTAAAACCACCAAGTCCTCGCCTTGGTTCACCGTAAGATTTACGCCTTGCAAAACCTTGTTGTTTTTGCCAAAGGTTTTATGCAAATCCTTAATTTCGATTATCGCGGTTTTATCTTTAACCTTAGGTTCTTTTTCTATATGTTTTTCTTCCTTGATCATCTCTAAAAAAATAAATCGGTTATTTGTACGGCTACCATATCTATAATAAAGATGGTTAAGGACGCTGTTACAACGGCTGAGTTAGCGGCTCTACCCACACTCTCGGTTCCGTTTGAGGCGTTGAATCCTTTATAACATCCAATCATTCCAATAAAAAATCCGAAGAAAAAAGTTTTAATCGTGGCGGGAATCACATCCAGAAACTCCAGCGACTGAACAATTTGTGTCAGATATCTGTAAAAGTTGACATCGCCGTGAATATTAATTCCTACATATCCGCCAACAATACCAATTGCGTCTGCAAAGAATACCAAGATCGGCACCATCAGGGTACAGGCCAGTATGCGCGTTACAACCAGATAATTATACGGATTGATGGCCGAAACTTCCATGGCATCAATTTGTTCTGTTACTTTCATGGAACCTAATTCGGCACCAATTCCTGACGAAATTTTTCCTGCACAAATCAAGGCGGTAATTACCGGCGCAATTTCTCTTATCAGCGAAAGCGCCACCATTCCCGGCAACCAGGATTCGGCTCCAAATTTTACCAGCGTAGGTCGTGATTGCAGTGTAAGCACAAGTCCCATAATAAAACCTGTGATCGCCACAAGAGGCAATGACTTATATCCGATGATGTAACATTGTTTCAAAAATTGTTTAGCTTCATAAGGAGGCACAAATACTTCCTTAAAAAACTGCTTTGCAAACAACGTTGCATTTCCTACTTCTTCGAATGTATTTTTTAAAGTGAGTATCAAAATAGTTGTTTTTATTGGTGAGTTAAGCTTTGGAAATCAATATTTTAACATATCTAATTTTCCGTTCTTATTTAATATTAAAGTTATCTTAATTGTTAACGAAAAATATTACACAACTTTTTTCCAAGTTTATATAATTTACATCGTTATACAATAACTTCAATAGTGTTACGTTACGCAAACACTCATAAAAACAAAAAATCCCTTCTGTTACAGAAGGGATTTTACGGTAACACTGAAGTTACTCAAATCTAGTTTTAGTGTAGTTAAAATATTATGAGTTAATGGCGATGCCTGGTTTAGCTTTCATTAACGGGATTACTTTACTCTCAGATAATTTAAGGTTTTCCATAATCAATCTGGCTGTTAAGAAACAAACTGTTGATTCTGCACCCTGGTTCAGGTTTACATTGTCTTTTTCTAAACCATCATATCCACCTCCGCTAACCGGATTGTACATAATCTGGTTCAGGTGATTTTTACCTAAGAACCAGTTGAATGCAATTTTCATCTGACGTTTGTAATCAGGTGTTTTAAAGGCATTATAGAACGAGTTTAAAGTTTGAATCATGTACGCAACATCAATTGGCTGTTCTCCATACTCTTGTGGTTCAGAATCTCTGTGATACCATCCATTGTTTGAAATTACTTTGAAGTTATCACCGTTATATGTTTTTGAGATCAGGAATTCAAGCGATTCCAAAGCTACTTTTTTGTAAATAGGCTTGTTGGTCACTAAATAAGCAAACAGCATTGATTCAGGCAGAATTCCGTTTCCGTAAGTCAAATAATTCTCAAACCATTTCCAGTCTTTTGAAGCGTGGATTTCGTAGTTTGACAATAATTTAGCATTCAGTTTGTTGATAATTGCCGCTACATATAAATTAGGAATAGCAGAATGATACAGGTATAAACCTTTGGTTGCAAAACCAATAGAACGTGGCGACTGAATTGTTTCGGCCCATTTTAAAGAATTCAATAAGCATTTTGCCGCTTTTTTAGAAATGGCTTCCGGCAGAATATTTCCAATAGAAACCACAGTTCCTAAAGCCCAGATTCCGCGTGCGTTTGAATCTTCAAGATTTACTTCGGCATTTTGCTCGATATGTTCGCGGTTGTGTTCGTCTACATAATTGATGAAATTACCTTTTGGCTGTTGGCAACGCTCGATAAAATCAAGATAAATTAAGATATATGGCAAATCGGCTTTGTCTTGTGTAAGTTTGTAGTGCATACAAACTGCCACTAAAGCTCTTGCATTATCATCTAAAGTATAACCTGAAGAAAGATCAGGAATTGAAATTTTACTGAACTGGATAATTCCAAGATCGGTAGTCATTTTTTTAACATGCGACAACACAATTGGCGGATAGCTGAATTTGATTTCAGTAGAATCCTCAATTAGTTTTTTATAAGTATTGATGTGTGCAATTGCAATGTTTTCCCAAGACGAAGCACGTGTTTTTCTAAACGCGCTTTTACCCATTTCTTCTCTAAGATTTTCATCTGAAAGTAATTTTATGGCTGCATCTGCAAATTGTTCTTCGTCTCCGATATCAACCAAAATTCCTGAATCTTCGGTAAGAACTTCTTTGGTATGCGGGATTTTTGATGCCACAATCGGGCATGCACAACTCATCGCATAAGAGAAAGTTCCGCTTACGGCCTGGTTTGGATCTTTTGATGTAAACATGTAAATATCTGTTGCCTGCAGGTAACTTAAAAGTTCTTCTGTTTCCAGATATTGGTTGATGAAACGAACATTGTCATGCAGATTCAATTCGTTTACAATACCTTCCAGTTTTTCACGGTAAGTGTCAACGCCGTCGATAATTAAATTTGGATGTGTTCTTCCAATAATTAAATAAAGCGCATTTGGCGTGTGTTCAACGATTTTACTCAAAGCTCGTAAGCCTGTTTCGATATTTTTTCCTTCGCCTAAAAGACCAAAAGTCGATAAAACTTTTCTGTCTTCAATTCCGAATTTTGCTTTTGCAGTTTCAGGAGCTTCATAGACAACAACGTGAGTTCCGTGTGAAATGGTTGTAATGAATTCACTTGGAATGTTGTAATCGTTGATTAATATTTCTTCAGATCTGTTTGTCATTACAAATACAGAATTACTGTAGCTTAAAAGTAATTTGACAAAAGTTCTTAATTCATTATTTGGATTAGGAAGTACGGTATGAAATGTAAAGGTTACCGGTTTTTTGATAACATTTAAAAAATCTAATAAGTGGTCGCCGTAATTTCCGCCAAACAATCCAAATTCATGCTGAATATGAACCAGTTTGATGCTTTCGTCGTCATTAATTTGTTCGGCAACTTTTGCGTATTCTTCTCTGTTTGTTGTATTTAAAGTGAAAGCCTGTGTTGGGTTTTCTTTTGGTTCTTTAACCAGTTCGCAAATTTCACATGCGATAGACTTACCAAAAACATCGGTAATACCTTTTATTGTATCCTGCGTATAAGTAGCAATCCCACATTGTGTTGGTGGAAAAGTTGATAAAAAAACGATTTTTGATTTATTAGATATTGCTTTCATGGGAATTACTTTTTAGTTCGTATAATAAGTTCTTAAGGTTCACAGATGCTACCGCAATTTTGTCATCGGCAGCGCCATAATATATATAAAGAAGGTCTTCAAAAATGGCGGTTCCCGTTGGGAAAACCACATAATTTACATAACCATGTCTTTCATAGTATTCTGATGGTGTAATCAGAGGTATTTTTAGTCTTGATAACACTTTCTGCGGATCGTTTAAATCCAGCATAGCCGCGCAGGCATGATATACCAATCCTTTTTCTCTTTTCTCGGCAGCATGATAAATAAGCAGCCAGCCATCTGCAGTTTCAATAGGAGGAGCACCCGGCCCAATATGACTTGTTTCATGTTCAAATTTGGGCTCCATCACAAGATAATCCGGTAAGTTTTTTAAATAATCTTTCCAGTAATCTTCTGTCAGGTCTTTTTTCTTCTCAAAACTAAAAATTTGAATAGAAGGAAATAAGCGGTGTAAACCGACGAATTTTCCATTTATTTTTTTGGGAAACAGAACAACGTTCTTGTCCCATACATATAAATTATCTTTGATCGTTTCTGTCAAAGGATAATTTCTTGCCACATTAAAAGCCAGTATTTTAGCAATACTCGGATTTTGCAAATGCTTTCTGATCAGGTTCGTAAATTCATGTAAAATGAATCTCGGGGTGATAATTCCTTTCTTTTTAAACTTTTTTAAATCTTTTGAAACAGCCAGAGCTCCGCAGGCATTTATTCCGTCATAAGTAACATAAGTCAGATAATACAAGTCATCTATCTTTGAAATTCTGGCATCTTCAACGCCGTGAATCTCATATATATATTCAGGAACAAAGATGGGTTCAGTATTTCTTTCAACCAAAGTCATCGGGCCTTCGAATCGACAATATCCTATAGTTGAAAAATTTCCTTTTTTTGCAGCTCTGTAAAACATATGGACTGAATTTCCTTCCTGAAAAATAGCCGGATTTAAAACTCCAAGTTCTTCAAAAGATCTTTCGGTTTTTTCCAGTATTACTCCAAGTTTTGTAGCCAATTCCATACGTTGTTTTTAAATTTTATCTAAAATTAGATCTAAGGCAAGCCCATGATTAATCCAATCCACTAAAAAATTAACTCAAAAGCATTTTCATGGGAATTCTATAAGACTAAAAAGGGAATTGTGATACTTTTTGGTAATTTCCTGATTTATTGTGTTTTGTGTTTGATTGCGATAATAAAATAATGGATAGAGTTAAGGAAGATTTATATTAAGAAAGAAATTTGAATAACAAACAGACCCAAAAAGTCATTTTATAAACTAAAAAAACAAATCATATGTTACGTTGGACAGTCATTTTTATTATTCTAGCTATAGTAGCGGGAATATTTGGTTTTGGTGGTATTGCTGCCGGAGCCGCTAGTATTGCAAAAGTTTTATTCTTCATATTTATCGTATTATTTATACTTTCATTAATAAGCGGAAGAAGAAAAGTTTAGTGATAAACTGATTAATTATATTAGACAAAAAAAGCGATACTTTGGGGAGTGTCGCTTTTTTTTTGTTTTCAGGTTTCAAAGTTTCAGGTTTCAAGTTTACACAAAGTCGTGTCATTTCGACGCAGGAGAAATCACATCCAGAGAGCAACGAACTGTCTGATTAAGTTATGTAATTTCTCCTGCGTCGAAATAACAAATAGTGCGTATAAAATAAACCCGACAGGTTTTAAAATCTCTCGGGTTCTCACAAGTATGGTTATTAAAAAATAAAAATTATTTAAAAGAATAAAACTTCCTGGCAATAAAAGCAATTGGAAACCCAATGCAAAATATCAATATCAGCATCGAAAGCACTAAAGGAAAGTCAAAATGTTTTGCAGGTAAAACCGGAAATACAATTGGCAAAACAATAAGGTTCATTACAATCCAGACAAATATGCCGTAGAGAAAACCTGAGAGCAGTGCGCTTTTCTTTAAAAAGGAAAAATAAGGATAAATGATAAAATAGAACCACGCAAAAATAAAGGCAATTAAAAAATGAAAAATCAGTCCGTACCAAGCCATTTGCGGGTGGTTGTAAGCTTCTTTTTTAAAAACGCCGCTCGCAATAGATTGCAGAATTTTCAAGGCAGTTGTTTTTTGGAATATCGATGCATAAATAACAATTGCAGCCAAAATATCGAGTGTTCCGGCGATTAATCCCGCTAAAAATATAGTTTGTGGTTTTGATTTCATATTAAGGATTATAATTTCGTTACATAATTAAAAATATCATGTAACTGTTTGGTATGTCTTTGGGTATGAATGAGCGCAAAAGAAATCCATTCCAGAATAGTGAATTTTCCAAAACCCGGAACTTCAAAATCCAGACAGGTGAGGGTTAAATCACAGTTTTGTGATGCATTTAATAAATCAGATTCTATAGCAAGTAAAGCTATGGTAAGGGAATTTTTGCTGTACTCTTTAATTTCAGGTCTTACGGCAACAGGGGCATCCATTTTTATATTGAAGTTTAAAAAAAGGATTTCTATTTCCTTGATTTTCTCATCGGGTTTTCTTTTGGTTTCTTCCGTTTTCCCGGCAAATAATTTAGGATAACCAGAAGAAACAAGAATAATATGCTGAATTGTTTGTCCGGCCGTCCAACTGCCTTTATAGGGCACAATATTTAATTCTTCCTGAGAAAAAGAGGAAACAATCTGATTTAAATTTTTAAATGTTTCAACGATATTGGTCTGAATTTCTGTTTTCATTTCTCATTCTTTAAATTGTCAATTTATCAACCGACGTGATCCACCACGTATTTCCAAAGGGATCTTTTACACCGCAAGTTCTTCCGTAATTCTGGTCGCTTAATTCCATCAAAACCGTGGCGCCTTCGTCAATTGCTTTTTTAAAACTTTCATCGGCATTGGGCACATATACAAATAAGTTGGCTGTTTGCACTTTCCATTCTTTGGTTTCATCTGTCACCATAATGGTGCTGTTATGCATCGTAATTTCTGCATGCTGAACCGTTCCGTCTTCGCGTAATAATGGCGCCTGTAATTCAGTAGCATGAAACACTTTTTTTGTGAACTCTATAAAGTTTAATGCGCCATTTACAACTATATAGGGCATTACGACCTGATGATTTTTAGGAATATTCATTTTTCTGCTGATTTAAAATTAGTATTAAACCAAATTTACGATTTTTAATTAAACTTCTAAAAATCAATAATTTGTATGTCTTATGGCAGCACTTCGCAATGGTAACCATAAGAATTTAAAAGTTCGATGACGGTATGATTGGCAATCGATGAAGCATGAACACGCAAAATTTTATCACAATCCTCAAGATCAAAATTGATGATGCTGTTTGGGAAATGCTCAAGAAGTTTCCCCACAATCATTTTTGACTGCTCGGCTTCCTGAACATTTGTTTTAAAAACTTCTATCATCGTTTTGCGGTTTATAAAGCGATATTTTTGTAACGCTCAATTTTATGATGATAGATATAAGAAATCGCCAGAATCACTAAGAAAATCAAAGGAAAGAAAGATTGAAAATCAACTCCGTCAACAGCAAAATGACTTATTGAAGCAAATATAAAATCGAAAGCAAATCCTGCGTAAGCCCATTCTTTAACACGATTTGGCACTTGCGGAATGACTAATATCAGTACGCCTATAATTTTAAAGACAACTAAAGCATTCCCAAAATATTCAGGATATCCAAGATGTTTGATTCCTTCTTTTGCCAGTTCAGTTTGAGAAGTAAGTGCCGGCATAACGCCTTCAAACAGGAAAATAATAATAGTTGTAATCCAGAAAATCATCTTTGCTTTTTTCATTGGTTAATATTTAAATAGTTATTAGTTAATTAATTACTACAAATCTACCAATGTTATTTATTTTTATAAATAGGTATTTACGACTATTTTAGGGTCATTTGGGACAGATGTTTGAATTTTAGATTTTAGATTTTAGAGTAAAGAGTAAAGAGTGAAGAGTGAAGAGTGAAGAGTAAAGAGTGAAGAGTACAGATTTTAGATTTACCGCAAAGTATGTCATCCTGACGGAGGAAGGATCCCCGCAAGAAACTCCGCATTGCAAATCGCCATTCTTTGTTAAGCTACTATTGAAGATCTTTCTTCGTCAGTATTATAAGATTGAAAATAAAAAAACCGATAAAAACTTAAAAGCTTTTATCGGTTTAATATTCTATTCATTTTACAATTTAATCGGCATAATGGTAAATGCTTTTCTTAATTGTATTGTTTATTTTCTGAAGCGTTACTTCTGTCACGCCGCCCTGATAATTCATGAAAATAGCCACTTTGTCTTCTGTGATTTCATAATCAATGGACATTAATCCGTTTTGATTGACTTCCACAGATTTATTTTCGGTGGGAATCGAACTTAAAAAATAATTCCATTCTTCTACTTCTTCATTTTTGATGATATTTTGATAAGCCTCATCAATATCAGTATTTTTTAAGATACATTCTCTTCCTGAACCCATTTCTACTTCAACATCCTTGCAATCTTCATTTTTGTCATTTTCTTTTTTTACTTCAGAAGTCACAGCTGCAGGCTTTTTAGTTTCTTTTAATTCTTCCTTGGAATCGTTGTTTTTACAATTGGCAAATACTAAACACAAAAGGGCGATGCAGGCTATTTTTTTCATAGTGATAAGTTTATTTTGGCGTAAATTAAAGTGGTTGTTTTTCGATGGCGAATATATTCAATAAAATTGTTCTAATCCAATTTTCTCACAAATAAGTTAAACCGGTGGTGTACTATATAAAAATTTAATTAAACACATAGAAACATAGAATGTATGGTTTTGAAAAAAGTAAATCAAAAAGAAACTAGTTTCTCACACATAGCTATGTTTGTTAATGCAAGTGAAACGCCTTTTTTGAGTTTAATTATGCTATGTTTCTATGTGTTAAAACCAACGATTTAAGTTATTTAATTTAATAAAATAAAAAAACGCTGCAAAACCGAAGTCCTGCAGCGCATCTCAAATAAATAATTAATTAAAAACGGGTATTATCTCCAGCCTCCGCCCAAAGCACGATATAAATCGGTGTTGGCAGAAAGCTGTTGTCTTTTAATGTCTGCTAATTCTAATTCGCTTTGTAGTAAATTTGCCTGCGCAGAAAGTACTTCCAGGTATTCAGCCATTCCGTTTTTGAATAACAGATTCGAATTTTTAATGGCTTGCTGTAATGTTTTTACACGTTCCTGCAAGAAAGTTTCCTGTTGTTCCAGTTTTTCTACTTTTACCAAAGCATCAGACACTTCGCTTACGGCAACCAAAACAGATTGTCTGAAGTTTAGCACTGCTTTTTCTCTTTCCGCGACAGCGATATTATATTGCGTTCTCACTCTCTTATTGTTCAGTAAAGGCTGTGTTAAACCTCCGGCAACAGTTCCGAACAATGAAGCCGGAATGTTGAACCAATTACTGGTTTCGAATGAATTGACACCACCCTGAGCTGTAATTTTAAGTGACGGATATAAATCAGCTTTTGTGATTCCAACATTGGCATTGGCTACTTTTAAAGCTAATTCGGCGCTTTTTACGTCCGGTCTTCTGCTTACCAAAGTAGACGGAATTCCGATTTTGTTATTGTTTTTTACTTCAATAGCACTCAAACGCGTAGTTCTTTCTTTTGAATTTGGAAAAGATCCTGTCAAAACACTCAAAGCATTTTCCTGAATCGCAATGTTTTGTTCCAATAAAGGAATCAATTGCGCCGAACTTAATCTCTGTGCTTCAGATTGTTGAATTCCTAATGAAGTAACTTGTCCGGCATCGAATTTTAATTTGATGATATTTGTTGTACTGTCATTTAACTGAACATTTTGCTTTGCGATTTCTAATTGCGCATCCAGCATCAAAAGATTATAATATCCTTTTGAAACATTCGCAACAATATTGGTCTGCAAGGCTTTTTTAACTTCTTCGGATTGAAGATAACCTGCATAAGCGCCTTTTTTCTGATTTCTGATTTTTCCCCAGATATCCGCTTCCCACGAAAGTGAAGCTCCGGCAGAATAATCGTCAATATGTTTTTGCCCCAGAGCCTGATTTAAATTCATTCCCGTAAAACTATTGTCAGACGGATTGCTGGTACTGGCATTCACAAATAAATTAACCTGAGGAACATTTCCCCATTTTGATTGTGTGAATCTGTATTGCGCAATTTCGATGTTTTTAGTCGCAATCTGCAAATCATTGTTTCTGGTCACTGCACTGTCAATCAGCTGAATAACATCTTTCTCTGTAAAGAAATTTTTCCACTCCACATCGGCAATACTGGTGGTATCGGTTGAAGCTGATACATTCCTGAAATTCTCAGGAAATGCATCTTTTGGAGTTTCAATATCCTTAGAAACCTTACAGGATATTATTGTGGTGATCAAAATGGCGACCATCACGATTTTGGTTATATACTTTTTCATTTTATATGTTGTCATTAAATTTCTGTACAAGTATCCTTTCTGTTATCCAGATCTTTAGCGATTTTGTACGATATATAGGCGATGCCAAAAATGATGGTCACCAGAATTGTCGTTATATAATTTTCCATTCTTATTTTTCTTCTTCGTTATGAATTACAGCTACCGGTTTTCCGGAAAACGTTTCTTGTAAATGTTGGAATACGATAAATAAAACCGGGATGATCAACAAGCCAAGAATTACTCCCGAAACCATACCTCCGGCGGCACCAATACTAATAGAGTGGTTACCCTGAGCCGATGGTCCTGTGGCGCTCATCATCGGAATTAATCCCACAACGAAAGCCAGTGATGTCATGATAATTGGACGCAAACGTAATTTTGCAGCATCTATAGAAGCTTTTACCAATGCCTGACCTGATTTTCGTTTCTGCACCGCAAATTCGACAATCAAAATGGCATTCTTGGCGAGCAGTCCAATAAGCATAACAAGTGCAACCTGTACATAAATGTTGTTTTCGATTCCGGTCAAGCCGATGGCTACGAAAACTCCAAAAATACCTGCAGGGATCGAAAGAATTACTGCTAAAGGCAAAATGTAACTTTCATACTGTGCAGCAAGTAAGAAATAAATGAATATCAAACACAGTAAGAAAATTGTTGCCGATTGACCTCCTGACGAAATTTCTTCGCGGGTTTGTCCTGAAAATTCAAATCCATAACCTGCAGGCAATTGTTGTGCTGCTACTTCTTCAATTGCTTTAATGGCATCTCCGGAACTAAATCCAGGTTTCGGAATCGCATTTATACCAATTGAGTTAAATAAATTGTATCTCGAAGCGGTTTCAGAACCATAAATACGGCTTAGTTTTACCAGCGTATTTAACGGGACCATTTCGCCATTTTTGTTTTTTACAAACACACGGTCAATCGCTGACGGATCAGCTCTGTCTGCAATATCAGCCTGAACCACAACTCTGTAATATTTACCAAATCGGTTAAAGTCAGAAGCCTGTGCGCTACCAAAATACGCCTGCATAGTTTGCAGAATGTCTTTTACTTTTACGCCTAACTGATCTGCTTTTGCATCATCAATATCCAATTGCAATTGTGGATAATCGGCTTTAAATGAAGTAAAGGCTACAGCAATTTCCGGACGTTTCATCAATTCTCCAATGAAGTTTTGAGAGATTCCGCTAAATTTATCCAGTTTACCTCCGGTTTTATCCTGAAGTACTAAATCCAAAGCCTCTACGTTACTAAATCCGGGAACGGTTGGGAAACTAAATACGAAGAAACTTCCTCCTGAAATCGCGCCTAATTTGCCACGAACTTCATTCATGATTTCGTCAATATTTTTCACTTTTCCGCGTTCTTCATTTGGTTTCAGCAATACGAAAACAACGGCTGATGATGGGCTTGTTGAGTTTGTCAATAAGTTAAAACCTGAAATTGCGGTTACAAATCGTGATGCATCAAGACCTCTTAAAGTGTTTTCTGCTTCGGTCATTACTTTTTGCGTTCCGTCAAGAGATGTTCCCGAAGGCGTATTTACTGCAATGGCAATAAATCCCTGATCTTCTGTTGGAATAAATCCTGAAGGTGTTGTTTTAACCATTACCACAGTTGCGAAAGTAATTAAAGCCAAACCTCCTAAACTCACCCATTTGTTACGAATTAAGAATTTTAATCCGCCCACATAACGGTTTGTTAATGAATCAAAACTTTTGTTGAATCCGTTAAAGAATCTTTGTTTAAATCCTTGTTTCACATAAGGAGCGCTTCCGTCTGCATTTGGCGCGTGATTATCTTTTAAGAATAAAGCGGCAAGGGCAGGGCTCAATGTTAAGGCATTTACTGCCGAAATTACAATTGCAATTGCCATCGTAAAGGCAAACTGACGATAGAAAACTCCTGTGGAGCCTTCCATAAACCCAACCGGCAGGAATACAGCAGCCATTACCAGCGTAATCGAGATAATAGCACCCGTTATTTCGTGCATTGCTTCATGTGTTGCTACTTTTGGAGACAAATGTTTATGCTCCATTTTAGCATGCACGGCTTCGACAACCACAATCGCATCATCCACCACAATACCAATCGCCAGAATTAAAGCGAAAAGCGTTAAAAGGTTGATCGAAAAGCCGAATAATTGCATGAAGAAGAACGTTCCTAAAATTGCTACAGGTACAGCAATGGCCGGGATTAATGTTGATCTGAAATCTTGTAAGAAGATAAATACCACGATAAATACCAGGATAAAAGCTTCTAATAAAGTATGTTTTACCTGATCGATCGATTGATCTAATGATACTTTTGTACTGTAAAAAATATTGTGTTTGATACCTGTTGGGAAATCTTTTGAAGCTTTCTCCATCATTTTGTTAATCGCAACCTGAATATCATTGGAGTTAGAACCCGCTAACTGAATCACTCCAATTACAATTCCTTTTTTACCATTCAAACGGGTTAAACTGTTGTATGAATAAGCGCCAAGCTCTACTCTGGCAACATCTTTTAAACGAAGAATAGAACCGTCTGCATTTGAACGAATCGCAATATTTTGGTAATCTTCCGGTTTGGTTAATTTTCCTTTGTATTTAATTACATATTCAAAAACCTCTTTACTTCTTTCTCCAAATTTACCCGGAGCAGCCTCTAAACTTTTGTCCTGAATAGCTGCCATAACTTCATTTGGCGTCACATTGTAAGTCGACATTTGAGTTGGGTTTAACCAAACTCTCATCGAATAATCTTTAACCCCGCCAAAAATACTGGCAGAACCTACACCGGGAATACGTTTAAGTTCCGGAATAATATTAATTTGAGCATAATTGGCCACAAAAGTCTGATCGTATTTTGATTCGTCTTCTGTATACATACCAATGGCCATAATAAAACTGTTTTGTTGTTTGGCGGTAATTACACCTTGCTGAACAACCTCTGCAGGCAATTGACTTGTCGCCTGAGCCACTCTGTTCTGCACGTTAACGGCAGCCTGATCGGCATCTGTACCTAATTTAAAGAAAACAGTAATAGCAAGAGTACCATCGTTACTGGCAGTAGAACTCATGTAAGTCATGTTTTCAACACCATTTATAGATTCTTCCAGAGATGGCGCAACAGAACGTAAAACCGTTTCTGCATTTGCTCCCGGATAAACAGCCGTTACCAAAACCGATGGCGGTGCAATATCAGGAAACTGTTGTAAAGGCAATTTTGTAAGTCCAAGTACACCCAGGATCACCAATAAAATGGAGATAACAGTTGCCAGTACAGGTCTTTGTATAAATATTTTGAACATTTTCGTAAAAATTATTTTTTATTAATGATTTGCGCAACCTCACCAGTTGCTTTTTGAGGCTGGATAACCTGACCTTCCTGAAGTTTGTCAATTCCGCTTAACACAATTTGATCACCCGATTTTACACCATCGCTAATCAGATAGTTTGTACCGCTTTTACCAATAATTGTGATAGGCATTTTGTTTACTTTATTGTCTTTGCTTAAAGTGAAAACAAACACTTTATCCTGCATTTCAATAGTTGCTGATTGCGGAACAAGGATGGCATCGTCATGATTGATTCCCAAACGAATTTTTCCTGTGTTTCCAGAACGTAAAGTTCCGCTTGCATTAGGGAAAGTCGCTCTTAGAGTAATTGCACCGGTAGTTTTATCAAACTGACCGTCGACCATATCAATTTTTCCTGATTTACCATAAGCGCTGTTATCAGCCAAGATCAAAGTTACAGGAGGTAATTTTTTGATTTTATCACCCAAAGTATTTCCGGCGTATTGTGATTTGAATTTGATGAAATCAGTTTCTCCTAAAGAGAAGTAAACAAAAACTTCATGTACATCAGATAATGTTGTTAACGGATCAATATCAGATGCTGAAACTAAACTTCCTTGTTTTTTAGGCAATCTTCCAATGTAACCACTCACTGGGGCTGTCACATTTGTATATCCTAAATTAATTTTGGCAGATGCCACCATTGCTCTTGCCTGTTCGATATTGGCGGCAGCAATTTTTTGAGAAGCTTTAGCTGTTTTTAACTGATAATCAGAAACTACTTTATTTTGTACTAAAGGAGTCAGCTTATCAACTTCTAACTGTGCGTTGATCAAAGCAGCCTCATAAGCATGAAGACTTGCCAAAGCATTGTTTAACTGTTCACGAAACGGACGTTCGTTTATTTTGAATAAAGTCTGACCTTTATTTACATAAGCACCTTCGTCTACAAAAACACGGTCAAGATTTCCGCTTACTTGTGGGCGAATCTCGACATCAACAGTTCCTTGTATAGAAGCCGGATATTCAGAATCAGTAACAGCATTTGAATTCTGGATAGCTAAAACTGGCAAAAGTGGAGCCGCAGCCACCGGAGCCTGTTGTTTATCTGCACAACTACTTAGTACAAGCGCAAGAATAAAGCTGGTTATAATTACATTTTTCATTTTAATATTGGTTTTAATTTGTTGGACATTCTCGTTTTTAAAAATTTTATTTGTGGTATTATTTAGATTCATATTTATATCTATTAAATTTTCTAACGTTGTTAAGTAAATTGATGCAAAAATTCATATAATAATGCATTCGAATTATGTTTCATAAATTGGTATTAAATTATTTATCGCTGTTAAGTAAAGAGCTAAAAAAAGCCTGGTATTACTCTATTAAATTTTCTAACGTTGTTAAGTAAAATTGTAAAAAAAAGGATTTGCAAATTTACCCATTAAATCATTTATCACTGTTAAGTTAAAATGAAATTTTTTTTATTGTATTGATTTTATGATTCCGCCAATCGCATCTTTTAGGATTTGATTGTTGATTGTTTCCATTACTTCACTTCTGTTGATGATGTTAATCGCGATCAAACCGTGAATAACAGAAAAGAAAGTAAAATACTTTTGTTTGATTACTTCCGGACCTGGATTACTGTTTTTCATAATTTCAGCAATCACCGCTGTAAATAACTTATACGGAGCTTCGGCAGCAGAACATTGCTGAGAGCAACAGTTCATTTGTACGCCAAACATTACCTGATACATTTCGGTATCTGTAAAGGCAAAATCCCAATACGCCATCCACATCGCTTCGATTTGTTCCTCTGGTTTTTCAAATTTAGCTTTGGCATTTTGAAGTTCTTTTGCTAATTTTATAAAACCTTTTCCGGTCAATTCGGTTAAAATAGCCTCTTTGTTAGAGAAATATTCATAAATGATAGGTGCGGTGTATTCAATTTTGTCGGCAATCTTTCGCATACTCAGACCTTGCCATCCTTCTTCTTTTACGATAGCGTAAGCAGCTTCAAGAATGTTATTTCTTGTCTCTTCTTTTTGTCTTAAAATACGATCTTTACTTGCCATTTTATTTAAGTATTAAATTGTTTAACACTGTTAGGCAAATGTATGGCGGTTTTTCTGATTATGAAATAATATTATCATAATATTTTCTTATTGTTGTATAGACAAATGTCAAAACCCTTGGAAAGCCTTATATTTATTGAACTTTTGAAATTCAAATTATTTTAAGAAGAGGATCATTTTCATATTTCAAGAGAATTTGTCCAGCTTTTCACTGTATCTTTTATGGCATACCCTGCCATAAAGGGTGCCGTTTTCATCGGGGCTAGGCGAGAAAATGTCTTATTTATAATTTTCTCTCATAAATCTATAAAAAGAAAATCTTATAATTCATGTTTGTTTTTGAGCTCGGTATAAATTGATTCAGCATCTTTGTAGAGCGTTTTATCTAAATTTATCTGGCTATCTAATATTTGTTGCTGCTCAGCTGATAGGTCATAATGTTTTAAATTTGTTATGTCAAATTTTATCTTTAGTGCTTTCATAAAAGCTTTAATAGCTTCAATTTGAGAAGCATCTTTCGTATACGCTGTGATGTTAATTGCCTGCATGCTTTAAAGTTTCCTAAAGTTGATAAACAAAGTTAAGATAGAAGTCTAATTTTAATGCTTTAATCATTATAGTTTTTTGTAAACGAATTTATATGGGAGAAAATACTTGGAAAAAAAAATTGAATTTAAAATGACAAATATATACAAATTCATAGCAAATTTGTACCGTAAATAACGAATTTTACTTGTATATATTTGCAGTATCAGTTTAAATCAAAAATATATAAATATGAAAGCAGTAGGATTTAAAACCTCATTATCAATACAAAAAGAAGATAGTTTTATTGAATTTGAAACTCCAAAACCAATTCCGGGATCACATGATTTACTAGTTAAAATCCAGGCTGTTTCTGTCAATCCCGTAGATTTTAAAATACGCCAGAATAGCGCCAAAGAAACAGTTTTAGAAAACCCAAAAATCATTGGCTGGGACGCAGTAGGAATTGTTGAAGCCATTGGCGACAAAGTAAGTTTGTTTAAAACAGGTGATTCCGTTTTTTATGCCGGCGATCTTAACAAACAAGGCAGCAACGCCGAATATCAACTTGTTGACGAGCGCATTGTAGGGCGAAAACCAAAATCACTTTCGATCGAAGAAGCAGTCGCACTACCATTAACCGGTTTAACGGCCTGGGAAATATTATTCGACCGAATCCGTATTAATCCCGAAAAAGATAAAGGAAAAACAATATTAATAATTGGCGGAGCAGGCGGCGTTGGTTCAATCGCCATCCAACTCGCCAAAAAAATAGCCGGATTAACGGTAATCGCTACAGCTTCACGTCAAGAATCTATAGAATGGTGTAAACAACAAGGCGCCGATTTTGTAGTAAATCATAAAAACTTGATTGAAGAAGTGCGCAATGCCGGTTTTCAGCACGTAGATTTTATCTTGGATTTTGTGGATGTAAATCAGTATTGGGATGCATTTGTAGAGTTAATAAAACCACAAGGACATATTGGTTCGATAAGTGATCCTGTCGGAAACGTAAACCTGCGTCAGTTAAAAGGTAAAAGCGCCAGTTTTCATTGGGAATTGATGTTTACAAGATCGATGTTTCAAACAGAAGATATGGTAGCGCAACATCACATCTTAAACCAATTAGGGGATTTATTAGATAATGGTACGATTCAGTCAACTTTAAAAACAACTCTAAATGGTTTAACGGTTTCCAATTTCAAAAAAGCACATGAACTATTGGAATCTGGAACTACAATTGGTAAGATTGCAATTAAGTTTTAAAGATTATATTTTATGAAAATTAAAAGCAAGCTTAATTGGCTTGCTTTTTTTATGTAGCTAATTTCATTTTTTTGTATTATTACAATAAAAAATCATGAAACTATCAACCACCATTAAAGCTGCAATAGTGACTTTAATAACACACCAATCAATTCAGGCTCAGGAGGTAAAAAAAGAAGCCACTCCCATAAAATATACCATTGAGAATTGCGTCAATCACTTTGAATTGGAGAAAGCCACAAAAACAAAAGTGGGTTATCAATACTGGTTTGCCGATAAAAACTTCACTCAGGAAAACACACTCAAAATGAGTATCGTTGAACCCGGAAAATCAACGCACGCTCCACATCATCACGTAGAGGAAGAATTCTTTTATATCCTCGAAGGAACAGCTCAATTCTATCTTGACGGAAAAACGGCCGTTGTCGGACCAAACACCAGTTTTTACTGCCCGTCAAATGTAGAACACGGAATTAGTAATGCCGGAAATACCGATTTAAAGTATTTGGTTATTAAAAAGGATTTAAAAGGGAAATGATAAAATCTTGCAATCCCTATAGCTATCGGGAGCAAAGAAGCAAGTTTTTTTCACGCAGATTTTAAAAGATTTAGGCAGATTTGAGCAGATGATTATCATTTAATAAAAAATTAATCTGCTTAAATCTGTCTAATCTGCGTGAAAAAAAACTTAGACTTTATAATATCATTAATTATTGTTTAGATAACGTTTCCAATAACTTTTCCAAATTATCAATCGTCATTTTAAAGCCTTGTACGAAGCCCATTTCAATCATTTTCTCCATACGTTCCAGAGATTCATTAAAAATCTTAATATCTACTTTTGTAATGCCGTTTTGTTCGCTAAAGGTATAATCCCAATCAGAACCGGGTAATTGTCGGTTTTCATTTTCGTCTGCAAACGTATTATACATTTTAAAATTGGTTTTCGGAGTAATTGAAGTAAATTCCTGAACCGACCAGCACTCTGTTCCATCAGGACCTACCATAGCGTAAAATCTTCGTCCGCCCACTTCAAAATTCATGTATTTTGTTCTGGCCGAAAAAGGTTTTGGCGCCACCCATTGATCCAAAATTTCTGCTTTCGTAAAAGTATCCCAGACCAAAGGCAATTCTGCCGCAAATTCCCTTGTTATCGTTACTGTTTTTGATGGTTTGTCTACCGTAAAATCAAATAATAAATCTGTTTTCATTTTTTTTGGTTTTTCATTGTTAATAATATATCGTCAAGCTGGTTAAATGCGGTTTCCCAAATTTCTCTAAATTGTTTCAGCCACTTATCAATTTCTTTCATTTTTTCAATTTGAAGTGAATAATAAATTTCCCTGCCTTGCTGTTCCTGTTTTATCAAATCACATTCGGTAAGTATGCGAAGGTGTTTCGAAATAGATTGTCGTGTCGTGTCAAAATTCTCTGCAATCGCATTTGGCGTCATGGCCTGCGTTGCAATCAAGGCAATAATCGATCGTCTTGTTGGATCTGCAATTGCCTGAAAAACATCTCGTCTCATAATTTCTTCAACTATTTAAGTTAATCATAATCAAGTCACAATTTTTTGCAACTTAGATTGTTACAAGATAAAAAAATGTTTAACGCAGATCTTGGAGATTGAGGCAGATTTAATTTAATAATTAATTAAATATTAATCTGCAGCATCTGCTTACATCATTTTAAATCTGCGTGAAACAAAAAGTTTATACTTTCCCGTTTTTAGGATCAAAATCGATCATCCACTGCACGTTAAATTTATCGGCAAACATTCCAAAATAATTTCCCGACGGACCATAACTTATAGGCATTTCGATTCTGCCGCCATCAGAAAGTCCTACAAATAATTTAACGGCTTCTTCCTGGCTATCAACACTAATAAAGATCGTAAATCTATTGTCGGTTTCCGTTACTTTTCCCATACTTGTCATCGTATCACTTGCCATTAACGAATTACCTTTTCCAATTGGTAAAGCAATGTGCATGATTCGCTCTGCGTCAATTTCCGGAATTGGATATTGCTCGCTGGAAATATCTTTATAACGGGAAACTTTCGAAAACTCCCCGCCAAAAACCGATTTGTAAAATGTAAATGCTTCTTCAGCATTTCCGTTAAAATGAATGTAAGGATTAATAAGTGCCATATTTTTATTTTTTAAATTAGTAATTAAGAAGCCAATCGGTTGCAAATATAAATGCAACTATTCGGTTTCGCAAATTTTTTGACAGTTATTTTTAAAAATATTTTATTTAATGGATTTGATAGTGAATGGGTTAGTGTTTTTTTTATTTCACGGAGTTGCGCTGAGAAGGCGCAGAGATTCTCAAAGTTTTGTCTAATAGTTTAACTAAAAATGTTGCAATCCTTATAGTTATCTAAAGCAAAATCACAAAGTTTTATAATTATTTTTTGATACCCCAATTGTCACCCTGAGCGAAGTCGAAGGCTTATGAAACCGATTTTAAAAATAATCTCGCAATCACGATAGTTATCGGGAGCAAAGGTGCAAAGTTTTTCTTTATATGAAAGAGTTAGTTAGTCGCCAAATTTAATAAATTGTTTTCTTGGCTTTCCTGCTATAAAATAGTAAACCAAATTCACATGAAATTTATATAATTTTAATTTAATTTTTCATAAAAATTTGAAATTCAATTAATTAACTTTTTTTAAAGAAAGGTTTAACATGCTCGGTTTTCACTGGCTATCTGAAATAACTAATTTTAACTAAATCAAATTAAATAACGTTTAAATATTTAAAATTATGAAAAAGAATATAGCCATATTAGCAACAAACGGTTTTGAAGAATCAGAATTAGCATCGCCAAAAGCTTATCTTGAAGAGCAAGGTTGGAATGCAGATATTGTCAGTTTAAAATCAGGAACAATAAAATCTTGGAAAGACGGTAATTGGAGCAAGGAATATAATGTTGATGTAGTACTAGATCAGGCAAATGAAGCAGATTACGATGCTTTGGTTCTTCCGGGAGGAGTTATAAACCCTGATTTATTAAGAAGAGAAGAAGCTGCAGTAAATTTTGTACGTTCTTTTTTTGAAAGTAAAAAACCAGTAGCAGCTATTTGCCATGGTCCTCAAATTCTGGTGGATGCTGATGTTTTAGAAGGTAGAAAAGTGACTTCGTTTTTCTCTGTTAAAAACGATTTAATAAATGCCGGAGCCCAATGGGAAGACTCGGAAGTAGTCGTAGACAATGGACTAGTGACCAGCCGAAACCCAAATGATTTGCCTGCTTTTAATAAAAAAATGGTGGAAGAAATTAAAGAAGGAAAACACGAGCGTCAGACAGTTTAAAAAAATGCTTTTATTTATCAAGTTATAAAAAATGCAAGACCAATTTTGGTCTTGCATTTTTTTTATTGCCAGTTAATTATCATGTGGTTGATGATTTAATTACTTTGCGGGCGCGAAGTCAGAGACGTTGCGCAGTGTTTGGCGAGAGCACTTCGGACAGCGGGGATTTAATCACCAAAAAACAGAATGTAGTTTTCGTTAGTGTTTGCCTGAAAATTGTTTCTTTTAATAATTGTAAACCTTCTTCTAAATGTCTTTTATTAAATTCTTGATCTTCGCTTTCATCATTATGCCAGACACCTGGGTAAATATCATTCAGATTGAAATTATCAGCGTTGTAAAAATCTAGAATTTATTATTTTCAATCGTATGTAGAATCGAATTCACCTGACCAATTGTTGTTGGATCTATAAAATAAGTAGAAGTTGATTCGGGAAAATCTTCAAAATTGTCAAAATCAATTTCACTGAAATCAATTTCTTTACCAATAAAATTTTGCGGGTAAAAAAACTTGTCTAAAGATTCCGGTAATTGTTGATTATTATAAGATGAAAAAGGTAAATTAATCCTTCAAAATTTTGATCAAATATGGAAGAATTATTTTCACTGAAATCGAAATTAAAAGATTCATAATTCTTAGAAAATTCTTCAAAATTATTTTTACTGATTTGATATAAATTTACACTTTGACTCATTTAAGTTTGATTTTACTTTATTGATAATTTTTTTTATTAAAATTTGCAATGAATTTAGGTTATTCTTTTCTCATATAATGTTTTATTTCTTTCCCTGAATTTTTATCAAATTCATAAACATCATGTGTTACAGTTGTAACCACGAAGTTACCGTTGATGCTATTTAGTTTATATCCTGTATAATCTAGTCTGGGCTTGATTGACCATAATTTTTTGCCGTCTAAAGAAAAGGAATAAATATTACCCACATAACTCATATAAAAGAGTTGATTAGTACTAATACAAACGGGTTGCGAAGCAAAAAAATCTACTTCATTTTTCCATTCTACTTTTTTAGTTTTGAGATTTAGACAATAAAGATAATTTTTGCCTTTTGAAATATTTATGGTATTTACAAAAAGAAAATTGCCTTTAATTATGCCGTTTTGTAATCCTCTTGAATCATATTTATTATTCCATCGCTCACCAACTTTTAATTCAGGGTAAGGTTTTGTCGGATCATGTTCGAATTTATTATTTTGACACGCAAAAAGCATGAATAAGCAAATAAAAGCAAGCATGTTATTCATATATTTCATAAGATGCTTTTAGGAATGGGTTCGAGAATCAAAAATAGCATTAATATTATAATTACTTTTATAATTATTATTGTTGAAACAATAATGTATTACATTACGTCTTCTCAATTTTTTATCTTGAACATGCATGTATTTTTTTTAAAATATATTTTGAACATTTTTTTTATTACGCCCTTCTCCGTTAAGATGTTCGCCAATTTTTAAACTGAAATATTGTAGTTAAACATAGAAATACATTTCTGTCAAAAATATCAATTACCATTCTAAACAACCACGTTTTTTGGATGTTTTTCACGATAAAAAAGATTGGAATGATAGCAGGAAATAACTTCAAAATAAAATTTAAATTCCAAAAGTCATCGTTTAAAATTTGGTTTCATGAGCCTTCGACTACACTCACGGTTACAATTGAATAATTCAACTTCGTTTTCAATAATGTTAATTATAAAACTTTGTGCCTCTACATTTGCGCACAAATAACGTCAGCATTCGAAACAAAAAACTCAGCGAATCTCCGCGCTACCTTTGTGAATCTCCGCGAAAACATAAAACCCCAAAACCATAAAACAAAAAAAAGGGCAGCACTTTTATCAGAGTGCTGCCCTCAAGGCAAATTGATTTGCATTTAAACCATTGCGGATTTAAAATGCCGCATTTAATAATTGCGTACAGTTTTTGGTAAACTACTATCGAAAGCTAAACGCAGGTTATTCGTTTATGATATCGCCTTCTTTAGTTTCTTCGCTGGCAATTTTTACCAGTTTATCTTTCGGGTTTAAATCACCGAATATTTCAATTTTATCGTCGATTTCTCTTCCTTTTTTTACTTCAACTCTTGTTGCTTTGCGGTTTAATACTTTGATTACATACAAACCTTCGGCAGAACTCACCAAAGCTGATTTTGGAATTACAAACGTGCTGTCTTTCGCGTTAAGCGGTAATAAAACTTCGGCCACCATTCCAGGTAAAAGATCTTTTTTAGTATTAATAACGTCCATTTCAACACGTTCAGAACGCAGTTTTAAATCTAAAGCTCCGGACATTCTGGTGATTTTAGCTTTAAAATTCTCAGGCAATGATTTTACGTTAAAATTCATTTCGTCGCCCTCATGTAAATATCCGGTGTAAAGCTCCGGAACAGAAACTGCCAAACGCAATTTGTCTTGTTGCTGAATCGTCAATAAAGGTAAATCAGAACCTTTTCCTGCAGGACCAACAAACGTTCCTAAATTGACGTTTCTTGCCGCTACAACGCCATCAAAAGGAGCGCGGATTTCAAGATAACTTCTCATGATCGAAATTTCTTTATGCGCCGCAATTGCTGCCTGATATTGTGCATAGTCAGAATTTTTCTTTCCGCTTGCCATTTCCAGATCATTTTTAGAAATCGTTCCTTCTACTTTGCTGGTTTCATACAAACGGTTGTAAGTACTTTTGCTTGTGGTATAAATGGCTTCCATCGATTTTAATCTTGATTCGGCTGCAGCCAGTTGAGAGCTGATTTCCGGTGCTTCAAGAACGATCAAAAGCTGTCCTTTTTTTACTTTGGTACCAATATCTACTTTTAGTAATTTTACAAAAGAGCTTACTTTGGCATATAAATCTACTTGTTGAAAACCGGTTAATTCAGCCGGTAAACGTAGTTCTGTTGTTAGTTTTTCTTTGTCTAAAAGAAAGGTTTCTGTTTTAGGTTCTATTTCTGCCGTAAATGTTTCTTCTTTTTTAGAATTACAACTAGTTAGAAAAAGTACCGCTACAAAAAATAATGCGGTCGATTGTATAATTTTATTTTTCATTTTTAGGTTTTAATGATGAGATATAATGGATGCTTTCTTCGTCTTCAGGATCTAAAGAAACAGATTGTGTTGTGGTATGTTCCTGAGCCCACGCAAAGATAAGCGGCAGGATCAATAATACGGCAAAAGTCGAGAATAATAACCCGCCAATCACGGCTCTACCCAACGGAGAAACCTGATCGCCACCTTCGCCATGACCAATTGCCATTGGCAGCATTCCCGCAATCATCGCAACAGAAGTCATGATAATCGGACGAAGACGAAGCGCCGCAGCTTCACGCGCAGATTCTAAGGCATTTCCATTTATTTTTCGCAATTGTTCGGCATTTGTGACCAGTAAAACGGCATTGGCAATCGAAACCCCAACCGACATGATGATTCCCATATACGACTGTAAGTTTAGCGTTGAACCTGTGATAGTCAGCATTAATAAAGCGCCTAAAACTACCGCCGGAACCGTGGTTAAAATTACCAGCGAAACCTTGAACGATTGAAAATTAGCGGCTAACATTAAGAAGATTACAAAAATGGCAACCAATAATCCGACTTGTAAACTACTTAATGTTTCGCTCAATACTTTACTTAATCCAATCGGAGTTATGAACAAACCACGCGGCAATTCTCCTAATGAACTAATTGTTGCATCCACATCTTTTGTGGCCGTCCCTAAATCGGTCTGACTAATGTTGGCTGTAACGGTAATGTATGGCATAGCCCCTAAATTGTCATTCTCACCGCTTACATAAGCCGGTGTGATTTTGGCCACGTCACTTAAAACAGGACGAAGCGAATTTTTTAATACCGGAATTTCTCCAATATCTGTTTTGCTTTTCATTTTGTTCAAAGGCACTTGCACCTGAACGTTGTATGATAATCCGGCTCTTTCATCGACCCAGGTATTTTTCTCAGTATATCTTGACGATGAGGTTGACGCTACCAGTGATCGTGATATGTCGTTCATGTCAACGCCCAACTCGGCTGCGCGGGTTCTGTCGATATCAATATTCATAGCCGGATAATGAATAGGCTGACCAATTTGCACGTCTCTGAAATACGAGATTTTTTTCAGTTTCTCTACAATTTGATTGGCGTATAATTCATTTCTCTTTTTGTCTTTTCCGGCAATTCGAACTTCAATTGGAGTAGGAGATCCCTGGCTCAAAACTTTATCCGTCAATTCGATTGGCTCAAAAGAAAGTTTCACATCCGGAAGCACTTTTTTGATTCTCGCTCTAAAGTCATCTTTAAAGTCGTCCATATCGGTGTGATATTCTTTTAAACTCACCTGAAATACCGCTTCATGCGAACCTGCCATGAACAAATAAATCGGGTTAATCGAGAATAATGAAGGATGTTGTCCCACATAAACAGATGAAATTCCGATATGTTCTTTGCCAACCATTTTTTGTAATTCTTTCAGAACAATGATCGCTTTTTCTTCGGTGCGTTCCAGACGGGTTCCGTCAGGAGCGCGCATTCTCAATTGAAACTGACTTGAGTTTACTTTTGGGAAAACATCTTTTCCGATAAAAGTGATAAAAGTAACCGCAAGGGCAATAGCAGCAATCAGATAAATTAGGGCAGCTGCTTTTTTATAAGGAAATAATCGATCCAGCGTTCGCATAAATCGGATTCTGAATTTCTCAAAAGCGCCAATTTTTCCGTTTCCGTCCGTATCGCTTTTCTCAACGTAAGCTTTTTTCTGCGTGATCAGTTCTTTTTCAGATTCAGGAGTTAAACCGCAATCGTTAAATTCTGCTTCGTCATCTGTAATTCCAGGCGCATGTTCGTGTTTTTCATGTCCTTTCATCAGCCAGTTGGCCATAACAGGCACAAAAGTCTGGGAAAGTAAAAACGAAATTACCATTGAGAATCCAATTGCTAAAGCCAAAGGCAAGAACAACGCTCCGGGAATACCAACCATGGTAAAAGCCGGTGCAAATACCGCCAGAATACAAAGAAGGATCAATAATTTTGGCAAGGCAATTTCCTGACAGGCATCCCAGATCGCGAGCGCTTTTGGTTTACCCATATCGAGATGCTGGTGAATATTTTCGATCGTTACGGTACTTTCATCCACCAAAATTCCAATCGCCAGTGCCAATCCGCTTAAAGACATTAAGTTGATGGTTTGTCCGAATAATTTCAGGAATAAAACTCCCGAGATAATCGAAATCGGAATTGTTAGAATTACAATCAAAGCCGCACGTCTGTCACCAAGGAATAATAAAACCATAAGTCCGGTTAAAACCGCACCGATAATTCCCTCTGTAATCAAACTTTTCACAGAATTAATTACATAAACCGACTGGTCAAATTCATAAGATAATTTTACATCTTCGGGAAGTGTACTTTGAATTTTAGGCAATTCTGCTTTTAATTTCTGAACCACATCCCAGGTCGAAGCATCTCCGGCCTTTGCAATACTGATGTAAACCGAACGTTTTCCGTTTACCAAAGCATAACCAGCGGTAATATCCGCACCGTCTTTTACAGTCGCAACATCGCCTAATTTCAGGTTTTGAACGCTTCCTTTAAACAACGGAATATTTTCAAAATCCTTAACTTCTTTAATCGTGTTATTGGTTGGCGTAATGTAGTTGATATCGCCCATTCTGACATTTCCAGAAGGAGCCGTCTGGTTGTTGATACGAATCGCTTCCACGATTTGATCCGGTGTCATATTATGCGAACGTAACAAATCAGGATCTACGTTAACCTCAATGGTTCTTGGGCTTCCGCCGAAAGGTGCCGGAGACAGTAATCCCGGAATCGAAGTAAACGAAGCACGAACATAAACGTTGGCCAAATCCTGCAATTCATTATTCGATCTGATTTTACTGCTCAAAACCAATTGTCCAATTGGCAAAGAAGAAGCATCAAAACGAATGATAAACGGAGGCTGGGTTCCCGGAGGAAACGCCGCCTGAATCCTGTTCGAGAGTGAACTTAATTCGGCTGCAGCCTGCGCCATGTTTGTGTTTTCATAATAGGTTAATTTCATGATCATTAACCCTTGTATATTTTTGGTTTCAACCGATTTTACACCATTGGCAAATGGTAAAATGTTGACGTAAGTTTTAGCAAAATAAGCTTCCATCTGGTCTGGCGTATAACCTCCAAACGGATGCGCGATGTAGATAACCGGCAAGTTCATTTTTGGCAGGATATCTACCTTAATGTCCTGTATGGCACCAATTCCGAAGAAAAATAGACCCGCAACCAATACTAATATGGAGATGGGTTTGCGGAGTGCAAAACGTATTAAATTCATTAGGCTCTATAATTAAAATTCATTTATAAATAAGTCAAAATTGCCCGTAGCGGCTACTTTTAGCAAATACGACTGCCATACATTATTGTTGACGATATCGCGATCAATCTCGGCACGGTTCAAAGTGTACATAATTTGTGTTAAATCGGTCAGGTCTGTTAAACCATTTTTGTATAAAGTCGATTTTTGCAAGTAGGCTTTTTGGGCTGCATTGACCTGAATTGGCGCTTCGGCATAATTCTCCAGCGTAATTTTTATTTTATCATCGGCAAAATTCAATTGCGATTTTAATTCCCTGTCAGCCTGATTGTATTCTTCCTGTAAACCCTGCGAAACAAACTTCTGAGCGCTTACTTGTTTGCTCATTCTGAAAGGCGTAGTCAGGTTCCAGCTAATTCCAACTCCAACCAGATAGTTAGAGCGATCCGGATTTACGCCATCCCAGTAATTTCTTGAAAATGCAGTCTGATCCGTTGCATAACCCGATTCAAATCCTGAAGCCCTGGTTTGCAAAACACCAAAAGCGGTCATGGTTGGGTAATAAAAACGTTTGTATAATTTAACCTGCTGATTGCTGTAATCAATTCTGGTTTTGTATAATTGCAATAACGGATGAAGGCTATCAGTTGTTTTTTCTGCCAGTAAAAGTGCTTTTGGAATATTGCCCACAAACAAAGTATCGGCGATAAAATCCTGAGGCGCAACGCCCATTAAATCAACCAGTTTGTTGTTTTGTTCTTTTACGAAGTTTTTCGCCAGATTCAAAGCAATTTTAGCTTTTGAAACTTCGGCTGTAGCCAAAGTAGAATCCACCCCGGCCAATAATCCGTTCTTAACGCGGACAACGGCTGTTCTTTTAAAAACTTCGGCGCGGCTTAAATTCTTTTGCTGCGAAATCAGTAATCTTTGGCTTGCCAGCAAATTAAGGTAAGCGGCAGAAATTTTAATTTCCTGTTGGAACATTTCCTGTTTCAGGTCGTTTTCTTTGGCCTTAAGATCCACTTTCGCCAGATTGATTCTTTCTTTTGCTTTTCCGAAAGTGAAAAAATCCCAGTTCATGTTCACTAAATACAAGGCACCAAAAGCAGAATTCCAGTTTTGGTCCGGTAAAGCCGGTCCCGAAGAAGCCGTTCCTAAACCGTTAAATCCGTATAAAGCTCCGTTTTGTCCATTGATAGTTCCATAATCCTGTTGGGCAGACAAATTTAAATTAGGTAAATAATCGCGGCGAGATTGTTTGAGCGTTTCTCGCGAAGCGTTTGTGTAGTTGGTTTTTGCTTTTATCGAACCGTAGTTTTCAAGACCCGTTTTGATGGCGTCTTTTAAAGACAAGTTTTGTGAGTAACCGATTGATGCAAAAATCAAGAAAAATAATAAAGTAATTTTTTTGAAATACATAAAAGTTCGTGGTATCAAATTATGCAACAAAATTATTTGTCTTTAACTGATAAAGGTCATCTTAAATGATGTACTGCACTTAAAAAATGACGAATTGAATTTGTCATTTTTTGGAAAAGGAAATTAAATATTTGTCCGTACTTTGTGAACTATTTAAGTTTTAAAAATGAATAAAAAATTTGATAACATATTGGACAACAAGTGGTGGCAGGAAATTGCCGTTGTTGCCTTCTCCTTTACAATTTATACGTTAAAAAATGACTGGATGTTATTTAGTTCTTTTACTTCCATTTTAATGGGGATTTTTTTCTACTTCATCCTTTACATGCACGCCCAGTTTAACCGATTTTTCCTTTTACCAATATTATTCAAAACCCGTCGTCCGGTAACTTATATACTATTAACGCTATTTGGCGCTTTTGTTTTTTCAATCATTTTGTATGAAATCATGATGCTGGATATGTTCAGCAATTGCCGATTATATCAAAACTCGCATCAAAGAAGTTATGTATACCAATTGGCCAGTGTACTGGGAACTTTGGTTTGTATTTTAAGCCCGATTATCGTTTTTAAATTCTACAGAATTCACAGAAAACAAACCGATGAAGCTTTGTTGTTTAATGAAATGCAACTGAATTCTTTGAAAGGACAATTGAATCCGCATTTTTTATTCAATACTTTCAATACACTTTACGGAATTAGTTTAGAATTCCCGGAAAGAACGCCTGATTTGATCATGAAAGTTTCGCAGTTAATGCGTTATCAACTGGAAAGCAACAGTAAAAAATGTGTATCTCTGGAAGACGAACTGGAATTTATAAACAGTTATGTTCAGCTGGAAAAAGAAAGAGTAGGGTATCGCTGCGAGATTACATACGATTGTAAAATCGATAACGAAAACGCCTATAAAGTGTCACCAATGTTATTGATTGCCTTTATCGAAAATGCCTTTAAACACGGCACCTGCGCGATTGAAAAATGTTTTGTCCGAATTATTGTTACGGTTGAAAACGGTTTACTGCATCTGCATGTTGTCAATTCAATTCCCACTAAAAAAACGGATGTTGTTTCGACCAAAATTGGACTCAAAAACACGATTGAACGTTTGAATTTAATTTATGGAAAAGACTATAAATTGAATATTCAGGAAGATAAAAACACTTATATCGTAGATTTGAAATTGCAACTGAAAAAGTTTGTAGAATGAAAGAACCAAAAAAATGTATAATTGTAGATGATGAGCCGGCAGCGCATTACGTGCTGGCGAATTATATCAAGCAGAATCCGCAATTAGAGTTGGTTTTTCAAGGCTATAACGGCATTGAAGCAATGGATTATCTTCGTGAAAACAAAGTCGATCTGATGTTTCTGGACATCAACATGCCGGAAATTTCAGGAATGGAATTGTTGAAGATTATTCCAACACATCCAAAAACGATTTTAACTACGGCTTATTCTGAATTTGCCCTGGAAAGTTATGATTACGGCGTTATCGATTATCTTTTGAAACCGATTTATTTCCCTAGATTTTTAAAAGCGGTTGACCGTTTTTTCAGCACTGAAAATCTAAAAACAAAGGAAGAAGAAGTAATTGTGAATTCGGTTCGCGTAAAAGTCGACGGTTATTTTGTTGATATAGAACTGGATCAGCTTTTGTTTGCACACAGTTTTGGAAATTATGTGAAATTACACACCACAAAGCGAACGTACTTAGCATCAATTACAACCAGTGAATTTGAAAAATGCCTTCCGGAAAAAAACTTTCTGCGCATTCATAAATCCTATATCGTGGCTCTGGATAAAATCGATGAAACCGAAAAGGATTTTGTCATTATCAGAAAAGAAAAACTCCCAATTGGAATTACTTATAAAAGAGAACTTTTTGAGCGACTTAAGAAGTAGTTTTTAATTGTTAATTATGAATTAGGAGTTATGAGTTATGAGTTATGAGTTTTGCAACTGAGACTGAGACTGAAAACCGCGACTGAGACTGAAGACTAAAAAACCCGCAATAAAAAAAATATAAATTTTTGTATTTCATTTAAAAGTAGTAGTTTTATTACTTTATTAAAAGTCTATTAATTTAATATTTGGAATCATGAAAGATATATTTTTAGCCTTTGCTTTTTTTTGTACTAGTTTTTTAATAGCACAAAACGGAATTATGCCGACAGGAGAAATCTCGCCGCCCGAGAAAGTGAGATTTACTTTTGAAAAAGAATATCCAAATAAAAAGCCAAATTGGTCTATAGAATATGTTGGAGATGACAATGACGAAATTCGATACGAAGCCAAATTCAAGACAGATACAAATGCGGAAGCATTAGCAGTTTACGATAACCTGGGAGTATTAAAAGCGTATGAATTACAGATTCCATACAGCCAGCTTCCTCAGAAAGCACAAGCGTATCTAAAGAAAAATTATCCGGCTAAAGCTATTCGCGAAATTGCAGTTGTAGTCGATTATAAAAACAAAACAACGTATGAGGTTGGAGTTGAAAAAGATTCAAAATTTTATGATGTTGTATTTGATAAAAACGGAGGTTTTGATGTCATAGTCCAAAAAGACTAATAAATGGGAACTTACTAATTCAATTATATTTTAAAAGGACAAACCCGATAAGCTTTAAAAACTTATCGGGTTTTGTTTTATAAATGGGTATAATTAAAAATTAAAAATTTACCATTAGCAATCAACCACTAACAATTAATTATTACAGCATCATTCCGCCTGAAACTTCAATTCTTTGTGCATTTACCCAGCGTGCTTCTTCAGAACATAAAAAAGCAACAACGCCTCCAATATCATCCGGTAAACCAACTCTTCCCAAAGCTGTTACAGAAGCAATTTGCTGATTCATCTGCTCGTTATCACGAACAACTCCGCCACCGAAATCTGTTTCAATAGCTCCGGGAGCTACAATATTTACTCTTATTTTTCTGGCGCCTAATTCTTTAGCCTGGTATTTTGTCAACGTTTCCATTGCGCCTTTCATAGAAGCATAAGCGGCATATCCAGGGAAAGAAAATCGCGCCAAACCTGTTGAGATATTTACGATTCCGCCACCGTCATTCATGATATTCAATCCTTTTTGAGTTAAGAAAAAAGGTCCTTTAAACTGAATATTTGTCAATTGATCAAATTCAGCTTCGGTTGTTCCAACAAAAGAATTGTGGATTCCGATCCCGGCGTTGTTTACCAAAAAGTCAAATTTATCTGTTTTGAAAGTATTTTTCAGAACTTCAGAAACATTTGTAAAGAAAGAATCAAAAGTCCCTGATTCAGCAACATTCAATTGAAGTGAAGCTGCTTTTTGTCCTAAACTTTCGATTTCTTTTACAACGGCATCAGCTTCTTCTTTTTTGCTGTTGTATGTAATGATTACGTCAATTCCTTTGTTAGCAATTGCAATTGCCATATTTTTTCCTAAACCTCTGCTACCACCTGTAACCAGAGCTATTTTTGTATTTACTGCCATTTTATATTTGCTTTATGATTAAATTAAAAATTGAGAATTAAAAATTAAAAATCTGCGTGAAAAAAATTAAACACACAGAAACATAGGCTTATTAGCGTTTACATTATCTATGTTTCTATGTGTTAAAAAAATTAGTTAGAATGTAATGCTTCAAAAGATGCCTTTAATTCCGGAACACTTGCGTTTAGTCTGGTTTCGCTGGTACCGAAAGTAAGTTCTTTTTTACCTTGTTTTAATTGTTCGAAAATAGAAACAATGAAATCACTCACACTTGGATGCGCGTCATGCAAACCAATACCGCCAAGATCTGTGTTTAAGGCAGGTGGAATAATTTCGATTACTTCAATGTTTTTTGCTTTTAATAAGTGACGAAGCGATATGGTAAACGAACGGAAAAATGCTTTTGTAGCCGAATAAACCGGAACTTTTGCGAAAGGTGAAAATGCCAATCCAGAAGTTACGTTCATTACCGTTTTTAACGATTTTAAATTGATAAATAAAGAAGTCAAATGCAACGGAGCTTCAATATTGGTAGAAATTTCAGCTTTCATACTTTGATAAAAATCAGCATCATCCACAGAAACCCATTTTTGGATTCCGGCGTTATTGATCAGGATATTTAAATCAGGATGATTTTCAGAAATCCAGTTGTAAAGTTCGACTCTTTCTGCTTCTAAAGATAAATCGCAGACTTTTGTAATTACGGTTGGAAATTTTGCTTTAACTTCATTTAAAACAGATTCGCGGCGCCCGCAAATAATCACTGTATTATTTTCTTCGATAAATCGTTGTGTAAGCCCAAGTCCGATTCCGGTTGCACCACCTGTAATCAGGATTTTGTTGTTTGATAATTCCATCTTTTTCATTTTTTAAATTGATATGACAAAGGTAGGAGCGAAGTAGGTTTGGGGAATTGTAAATATCAAATCGATGTTTGCAAAATTCAAATCAGAAGAATGCAAAAGTCATTGCGAGGAACGAAGCAATCTCACTGCTGAATATACAATCTTAATTTTGAACGCTGATGACACGGATTCGCAAGCGAAAACGCTGATTTACCGCGGATTTTTTATTTAACGGTAAGGAACGCAATGATTTAGGCTAATTTTATTGTAATCTAAACTCTATAATCTAAACTCTGCAATCTAAGATCTAAATGCCAAAGGCGTAATAGTAGTTTGTTTTTTAAAGAAGTTAGAAAAATGCGCCAGCTCTTCAAAACCCAAGGAATAAGCAATTTCCGAAATGTTCCAATCCGTTTGTTTTAAAAGGATTTTGGCTTCATTGGTTAGTCGGCTGCTGATTAATTCGGTTGTGGTTTTTCCGGTATTTTCTTTTAGAACTTTATTTAAATGGTTTACGTGAACGGATAATCTTTCCGCAAAATCTTTGGCAGTTCTAAGTTCTAATCGCTGATGCGGAGATTCGATAGGAAATTGTCTCTCAAGTAGTTCAGCAAACAAAGAAGAAACTCTTGCGGCAGAATTATGCTTGGAATATAACGCTGTTATAGGTTGCAGTTTTTGCCCGAAATGAATTAATTCGGCCACATAATTTCTGATCAGATCATATTTATAGACGTAATCAGAATTGATTTCTTTTTGTATTTTATTGAAAATCAATTCAACTTCTGAAACTTCCTGATCTGTAAGCTGAAAAATAGGATATCCGTCTGAAGCGAAAATTGGAAGTTCGTCCAGATCAATTCCGCTTTTGTTTTTGGATAGAAATTCACTTGTAAAAACACAAAACTGCCCGGATTGATTGGTATCCTGCGGAAGATAATTGTATGGAATTTTGGGTGTGGCAAACAAAAGTCCCTGTTTGTCGATTTCAATTATTTTATCGGCATATTCGGCTTTATTCTTGCCTCTTATCAAACTGATTTTGTAATAAGCCCTTCGGTCATAGGGCATTCCGGGTTTTTCTTTTAGTCTTTCGTAAAGTTCCTTGATGTCAAAAACATTAAAATGTCCTATTTCCTTTTTAATGTCGTTTGGCAACAATGAACTTGGTTCTACAGATGAACCTTCGGTGATATCCTGATAAAATGAATCTAGTGATTTCATAAGTGTGAATTGTAAAATTCAAATATACGAAATCTTATTTAGTTTCAGGTTTCAGTTTTTTTGTTTCAGGTTTGTTTTTCTTCGTGGTGGTTTAATCGCAAGGAGCGCAAAGGTTTTTAGCAATGTTCGCAAGGTTTGTATTTAAGGCTAATATCAAAACAAACTTCCCTGAATTAATTCTGGTTGTGGATTACTGCCAAATGGGTATGTCTCAATAACGAAAAACTGTTTTTTGACCGGATCTAATTCCCGTAAAACAATTTCGCAGCACAAAAAATCAATATCAATTGTGGTAAAAAGCTGTGATGCTATTTTAAGGTTTTCAGGAATTAATTTCCGGCCAATTGACATATGGGGATCATCGCTTTTTTTGAGTTTTAAAGGTTTTAAAGTTTCCTGAGTTTTTTTGAGGATCACCTTTAAATTAGTAGTTGAATCTTCGTTTGGAGCAATGTAAAATGCACCTGCGTTATCATAAGATCCAAAGTGATTTAAATTTACCGGGAAAGGAGTGAAAGTATCGCAAACTTTGAAAAGCTTTTGTTTGTATTTTTCTATTTCTGATTCATCAATAGTAAACTCACAAATTGTAATATGAGCAGTAGAATTACAACTGTTATACCAATCGATTTTACTTTTCAAATAATCTTTCATGGTTTTGACCGAATCAATTACATCCTGAGAAGGATAAATGGCAACCGAATACTTTTTCTCCATTTGTGTATTTTTGATTTACACAAATTTAAAATTTAAACCGAATTTTCATCATCAATTAAAATAATCTTTGCGTGTGGACGGATTAAAATCCGTCCCTGCAATATAATTCGAATCTGGGATTCTTTAAAATCAGAATTTAAATTGAGCCGTCAAGGCCGCATAAAAATAATCTTTTCCGGTTCCAACTTCTTTTAAAAATGAACCTGCATCAAACCAGCCGGTTTCTAATGTAAAAGAAAGAAAATCATTGGCCGTATAATCTAAATTCGAAATTAATTGAGAACCGATAAAGCGTTCTGTAGTGTCTTTTCCTGAATACAATAATTGCATATTCGGAGCATATAATCCATCACTTATGGTTTGCCTCCAAAAAACATCATAATCAAATCCAAGACCTAATTTTTCGGTCAGTGTAAAATTAACCGAAGGATGAATATCAATTAAATTAGATGGGCCAATAAGGGCAACTAAACCAAAATAAGCACCTCTTGGATATAAAGGATTAAAGGTTTGTAAATGATCATCGTCTGAATGTTTATCACCCGAAATAATTTCTGTTTTAAGTCCGATTTCAGGGCTGAATTTTATATTTTCGAAAGTATAACACGCAAATGAGGAAATTGTCCAGGCTGAAATTGTCTGTTCATTTATGGTTCCGAATTGGTATAATCCTTCAAAATCATATTTCCAGTTTCCTTTGTTTTTCCAGATTCTTGTGCCAATCGATTGTCTGTTTTCTTCGCCAGTGGCATTATCAAAAACGGCTCTTTTTTTCCATAACCCTAAATAATACAAATCGATATTCTGAATAAAAGGCACTTTATGCATAACGGTATAACTTCCCCAGAACTGGGCATTTTCGTTAAAATCATCATTAAAAGTTCCTTGTTTATTCGCAATCGGGTGGGTATAAAAAGCATCTGTCTGCCAGTTGTTTTTCTTATAAAATAATTTAACGGCATCAAAAGCAAGTCTGCTGTTTGGACCTTCACGAACCGCTATTAAACGCTGCGAGCCATACGACATTTCCTGTCTTCCTGAACGTAGTGTGAAACGTTCGTCAGCATTTTTAATAAAATCAATATCCAAAAAAGCCTGATGAAAATCCAGTTGATTTTCATCAACCGGACTTGGATCAATTTTACTGTTGGCAAGACTACTCTGCAATTCTACGAAAGTCCTGAAAATTCCCAGATGAACATCGGCATGAAGCAGATAACGGGAAAGCAGGTAACCATCGCCTTCATCAGAATCATCGCCCCATTTATCATTTACGGTGTAGGTATATTGTAATCTTGCCTCACCTCCAATGGTGGCGTAATAGTTGTCGTTTTTTCCTAACGGAATATACTTTATTTTTTCATACCAATTTCTCGTAGAATCTTTCAAATAGGTTAAATCATCGTCATATCGCAGCTTTTGAAAAACTGGTCCTTGCTGTGCATTTGCAGAAAAAATAATCCCCAAAAGCAACAATAATCGGAATACTGTTTTCATAACAAATTAGTTTTTTTGATATCCTCCAAAATAATTCACCGGACTCCAATCCGGAATTGCTTTTGGTGTTGGCTGTGCAAAGGTTCTAAAGTCATTATCGGCATAAACTACTTTTCCGTTTACGACAGTAAGTTTAGATTCAATGTTTAATATTTTTTCTTCGGCAGTATTGAAATAGTCATCAGAAAGAATAGCAAAATCTGCCAGATTGTTTTCTTTTAGCATGCCGCGATCTTTCTCTAAATTAATCAATTGTGCGCTTCCGTAAGTAAATAATTTTAAAGCGGCTGTTCTGTTCTGAATATTTTCGTCGGCCATATATTTTAAACCGCCTAAGGTTTTTCCGGTGGTTAACCAGTACAAACCAACCCACGGATTATAGCTGGCAACACGAGTTCCATCGGTCCCCATTCCGACTTTGATTCCCATTTCGAGTATCTTTTTAAGCGGAACCGTGTTTGCGGCAGCCGTTTTCCCATATCTTTTTATAAAACTTTCTCCCTGATATGCCATTCTGTGCTGAATTGCTAAACCTCCGTTTAAAGCCTTAATACGTTTTAGATTTTCTACAGAAACGGTTTCTCCGTGATCAAAAAACCATAAAAGTCCGTTTAATGGAGTTTCTTTATTCACATCTTCAATTACGTTTAAGAAACGTGTAATGCTTTCATTATAAGTAGCATGAATTCTAAAAGGCCATTTGTTTTTTACCAAAAGCGATAATACAGATTTTAATTGCGCTTCCATTGCCGGGCTTAATTCCGGTCTTGGTTCGTCAAAGTTTTCAAAATCCCCGGCGCTCATCACCAGATTTTCTCCGGCTCCCTGCGCGTGATATTCAACCTTATCTGTATCGTGATCGTCACAGCCTTCGCCAATTTCTACGGTGCTTACCCATTTTGAGTAATCGTTGAGTTCGTTTCCTGCTTTCTGGGCAAACAAATAATAAGGCATTCTTATCGTTAATCCGCTGTCTTTGCATAAACCATTTGTTACGCCATAATCGTCAGGAAAATTTTGAAATCCGCCGCCGGCATCGATTATTGCCGTTACGCCAAGACGATTCATTTCGGTCATGAATTGTTTTGTTGAGTTTATTTTTTCTTCAGGAGATAATTCAGGAAGTTTAGAAAGGGTAGAGTATAAGATAAAAGCATTTGGCTCTGCAACTAATAATCCGGTTGGGTTTCCGTTGGCATCTTTTTCCACAAGTCCGCCATTTGGGTTTGGCGTATTAGCATCAATTTTTAAGGCTGCAATTCCGGCTTTATTTAAATAGGCATGACCATATAAATGTAAAATAAAAGTGGGAACATCGCCCGTCGCTTCGTTTATTTCTTCAAGAGTTGGTAATCTTTTTTCTTCAAACTGATAGGCATTCCAGCCACCAACAACGCGAACCCATTGTCCTTTTGGTGTTCTTTGTGCCTGTTCCTTCAGCATTGCCAAAGCTCTTTTTAAAGATCGAACACCATCCCAGCGCAATTCGGTATTAAAGAATCTTCCGCCTCTGATAATGTGCATGTGAGAATCGAATATTCCGGGAATAATTACTTTTCCTTTGGCATCGATTACCGTTGTATTTTTGTTTTTTAGTTTTAAAATATCACTGTTTTTACCTGTTTTCAGGATTTTTCCATCAGCTACAGCCATAGCTTCTACAATGGTGTTTTTATCATCCAAAGTATGAATAAGAGCATGATGAACAATAAGAGTCGCTTTTTTGCCCTGAGCGAATAGAGGAAGCGAAATGATTAAAAGAAGTGCCAGTATTTTTGAAGTGAGTTTCATGGTTGTGGTATTTTTTGGTTGTGGAGGAAAAAAAGACTGTGCGATTACACAGCCTTTTTTCATTTTTTCTGGAAATATTTTTAAGGGGAATAGATCGCAGATTTTACGGATTTGCGTTGCAAAAACGCTGATTCCCGCAGATTTTTTTTATTTGTAATTAATGAATTTTAAATCCGTTTTTATCTGCGTTTTCGCAAAGCGAATCCGTTTTATCCGTGTTCAATTGTATTTAGTGTTTTAACATTTCGTGAGCGTATTGTACACCAACTCCGTATGCACCACCGTATTTTTTAACCAGATCAGTAACTGCTACATAAGTTTCCTGACGAGCCCAGTCACGTTGTAATTCTAATAAATATTGTAATGAAGTTATTGGGTGCGCACCAGCCTGAACCATACGTGTTATTGCCATTTCGTGTGCTTCTTTAGAAACGTCTGCACTTGCATCTGTAATTACATACACATCATAACCATCGTTGATTGCTGATAATGTTGGTCCAACGATACAAACGCTTGTCCATAAACCACCAAAAACAAGTTTCTTTTTACCTTTTTCTGTTATGGCTTTATAAGCAGGGGCATCTTCCCAGGTATTCATTGAAGTACGATCGATATAGTTTGAAGTTTTTTGTGGATAAAATTCTTCGATTTCACGGAAAACTGGTCCACTGAATGATCTTTCGGCAACTGTTGTTACAATTGTAGGCACTTTGAAAATTTTTGAAGCTCCGGCAACAAGTGCGGTATTGTTGCGTAATTGATCGATTGGAGTGCTTCCAACGGCAAAAGCCATTTGGCTTTCATAGTCAACAAGAACTAACGTATGGTTTGTTGGGCTTAATAATGCCGGACTTGGTTTTTGAGCGAAACCGATAAAAGTTATAAAAGATAAAGCTGTTGTTAAGATTAATTTTTTCATGATTATTAAATTTTGTTTGTTGATAAAATTGATTTTTAAATTTGTTTTTAGTTTTGATTTTCGATTTACGGCGTTCAAAAGCAGTGCCTTGTTTGTAAGGCGTTGATTTTAAAGGTTTTTTTGAAAAAGGCAATAGTGATTTTAACGATATATCGTCAATGCAGCATTGGATATCGTGAATGAAATGTTTTTATGCTTTAATGGATTTAAAAAGGAAATTTCTGGTACCTAAATTTTTCCTTTTAGATGTAAGCGATGGAGGATTTCAGATTTTAATAAACCGCTTCCGCCGCCAAAATGTTCAATTACTTCTACTTCTGGCTGATGTTTTACACAAAAAGAAGCAAACTCTTTCTCGATATGATCTTCGATTCCGGAACTCAGCAGAACAATATCGATTTTGTTATTTAGAAAATATTCCTGAGCTTTTTTTTCATCGTCGAAACCAATGCCATTCCAATTTTCAGTGGCGTTTACCAGTCGAAGTAAAATCGGTAAGATTGCTTCGTTTTTTCCGAGTATTAAAAATTCTAATATTTTCATTTTTTCTTTTTTTAAGGTTCTAAGTTACTGAGTGGCTAAGTTTTTTTAAAATCTTGCTTTTCGGAACTTGTACTTTACATTGCAAATTTATCAGTTATTAAACCAGTTCAACTTAATCTAGAATAAGAAAAGATTCTAAGATTCTAAGTTGCTATCCCGAAACTTCGGGACTAAGTCTTCTTTCAGTTTTTGACAGAACTTGTAATTTGTTTGACAAATGTATTCGTTAAAAACATATTGATCACTTAATCTAGAATAAGAAAGATTCTAAAATTCTTAGTTTCACTTTCAGTTGTTAATAGAACTTGTAATTTGTTTTACAAATGTATTGGTTAAAAACATTTTGATCACTTAATCTAGAATAAGAAAGATTCTAAAATTCTTAGTTTCATTTTCAGTTGTTGACAGAACTTGTAATTTGTTTGACAAATGTATTTCTAAAAATCATTGAGATCACTTAATCTAGGATAAGAAAGATTCTGAGTCTCTTAGCAACTTAGTCCCGAAGTTTCGGGATAATCACTTAGTAACTTAAAAAGAAATTTTTGTTAGAATGAGGAATCCCGTAAGCAATTCTGAAAAGTTGCTTGTAGTTTTGCGCCGTAGAAATAACGATATATAATTTTTTGCCTTTTTAGTATCATTTATTTCTGCAAAATAGTTTTTTGGAAAAAACAATTAGTTAAAACAAAATTTGACAAATCATTGATCGTGGTCGTTGTATGAATTTATAAAGAAATACAATAATGTCTAATTTTTATAAGGTTTTTAGATTTGGTTATATTTTTACTAAATCTGAAAACCTTTTTTTATTTTGATCCAATAAAAAAGGCAAAACTTTGTGGGTTTTGCCTTTTTCTATGCTTAGTCTTAATTCTTGTATCCATTGTTTTTTAGCCATTCTTCGCAGGCTTTTGTCCAGAATTTGCTGGTATCATTGACGCCAAGACCAAAACCGTGACCGCCTTTTTCATATAAATGTAACTCGGCTGTAACTCCGTTTTTCTTAAGTGCCAAATAATAATTCACACTGTTTTCGGCCATAACGGCACCGTCATCTGTTGCGTGAACTAAGAATGCCGGTGGTGTTTGCGGGGTAACTTTTTTTTCATTCGAATAGAAATCGATGTCTTGCTGAGAAGGATTTTCTCCCAGTAAATTGGTTTGAGAACCTTTATGTGTAATGTCGTTTTGCATTGAAATTACCGGATATATTAAAAGGGAAAAATCCGGACGGGCACTTATTTTTGAGGAAGTCTCGTAAACCCTTTCATCATAATGCGTTGATAAAGTTGATGCCAGATGCCCGCCTGCAGAAAATCCCATAATACCAATTTTATTGGGGTCAATGTTCCATATGGCAGCATTGAGTCTCACAATACGAATGGCTTCCTGCGCATCCTGGAGCGGCCCAACCACTTTATTGGTCATGATTAAATTATTGGGTAATCTGTATTTTAAGACAAAAGCCGCAATTCCCAAAGTATTCAGCCATTCGGCAACTTTAGTTCCTTCTTTGTCAATAGCCAGATGCGAATATCCTCCACCTGGAAGAATCACAACCGCTGTTTGGTTTTGCTTTATTTCCTTAGGTAAAAAAACACTTAAGGTAGGTATGGAAACCTGACTTGTGCTTTGTACTTTTCCGTCTTTTATCACTTCTTTTTCCTGATAATCCGGCGCTTTAATTTCCTGCGGAATTGTTTTCCAAAGCGGGATAACCTGATTTTGCGCCTGAATATGAGTTATAATTCCAAAAAGGAAAAGGATTTTTAAAAATGATTTTTTTGTAATGAAGTGGTGTGATTTTTTCAATTTTAAAGAATTTTATTAATAGACTGTTATTTGGTATAAGTCAAATTTATATTTTTTTATTGATTTAAAAGGTTAATACTATAATAAAGCCTATTTCTTTTTCCATAAGAATAGTTGTTATAAATTGATTTTGAAGTATTGATTTTAGTACTATTTTGACACCTAAAACGGACGAATTTCCCATACATGCTTTTAACAAATATATTGTTTAATGTGTAATTTTGAGTTTGTTTTTTTATGTGAAATGTTTATTTTAAGTATCAAAATAATTTTTTATATAATTATTTGGAATATTAAGATTAAAAACTATATTTGTGCAATCGATTACATTATTTAAAATTTTGTTGCACAAGTTTGGTTATATGGTTAAGGATGAAGACTTAACTTAAACTGCAGCTCAGGGATCAAAATTTTTAAATTATTAATATTTTACTAGCCTAAACCATTACCTTACTATGAGTCAAATCAAAAAAAACACTGGAAAGTATCGTTGGAGCATATGTGCACTATTATTTTTTGCAACAACTATTAACTATCTTGACAGACAAGTACTTTCATTGACATGGAGCGATTTTATAGCTCCTGAATTTCACTGGACAAACAATGATTACGGAAACATTACAGCATTATTCTCTATTTTTTATGCCGTTTCGTTATTGTTCGCCGGAAGATTTGTGGATTGGCTGGATACTAAAAAAGGTTTTCTTTGGGCTATCGGAATATGGTCTATAGGTGCATGTCTGCATGCATTTTGCGGAATTGCAACTGCTGGAGTTATCACCGGAAACTGGTTTGTAGGTTTTGAAGGTGCAAAAGACATCATTGAGAATGTAAACGATACAGGAATGGTAATTAACGTAAGTGTTAGTTTATTCATTTTTGCCCGTTTTATCCTGGCCATTGGTGAGGCCGGAAACTTTCCTGCAGCGATCAAAACTACGGCTGAATATTTTCCTAAAAAAGACAGGGCATTCTCTACCAGTATTTTTAATGCAGGAGCCACAGTGGGCGCTTTGGCAGCCCCGATATCAATTCCGTTTATAGCAAAATCATTTGGATGGGAAATGTCATTCATTATCATCGGAGCTTTAGGTTTCGTATGGATGGGATTCTGGGTTTTTATGTACGACAAGCCGGAAAGACACCCAAGAGTGAGCGCGGAAGAATTAGAATATATTCAGCAGGATGATATCGCAGACAGTAAATTAGTAGGATACGTTCCTGACAATACAACAAAAGTATCTTTTGTAGATTGCTTTAAATACAGACAAACCTGGGCATTTGCCTTTGGAAAATTCATGACAGATGGTGTTTGGTGGTTCTTTTTATTCTGGACTCCGGCCTATTTAAGTTCTGTTTACGGAATGGATTCTACGCAAGCAGCCTTGCCGTTATTTGTGCTTTACATGATTACACTGCTTTCGATTATTGGAGGATGGCTTCCGACTTATTTCGTAGAGAAAAAAGGAATGAATCCATACGAAGGAAGAATGAGAGCGATGTTGATTTTTGCCTTCTTTCCATTATTAGCCTTGATTGCCCAGCCTTTAGGATACATTAGTTACTGGATTCCGGTAATTATTATTGGTATTGCAGGAGCGGCGCATCAATCCTGGTCGGCAAATATTTTCACAACAGTAGGGGATATGTTTCCTAAAAAAGCAATTGCAACCATTACAGGAATTGGCGGATTGGCAGGAGGAATTGGTTCTACTTTAATCAATAAAGGATCAGGATTGTTATTTGATCATGCAAAAGATACCAACATGGTTTTTATGGGCTTTAAAGGTATTGAAGCGGGATATTTTATCATATTTTCAATTTGTGCCGTTTGTTATCTGACAGGCTGGATTGTAATGAAAACTTTAGTTCCTAAATACAGCCCGATTACCAATCTGTAAAGATTATGAAATAAAACTAGCTAACCAACCAACCAAACCTTATAACTATGAATCAAGCTAATGCAGCAATTGGAAAATATCGCTGGACAATTTGTGGTTTAGTATTTTTTGCCACAACTGTCAATTATTTAGACAGAAATGTAATTAGTTACCTGCGTCCTTTTTTGGCAGAAGCTTTTCACTGGACACCCGAGCAGGAAGTGATAGATTATTCTAATATTGAACTGGCGTTTAAAATTGCCTATGCAATGGGAATGCTTGTTGCAGGCGGAATCATAGATAAACTGGGAACCAAAATTGGTTATGCAATAGCAACAGGTTTGTGGAGTTTGGCGGCAATTGGGCACGCACTGGCAACCGGTACTCCGGGTTTTTTAATAGCACGTGTATTTTTAGGAATTACAGAAGCCGGAAATTTTCCTGCCGCCATAAAAGCAACCGCTGAATGGTTTCCGCAAAAAGAAAGGGCTTTGGCAACGGGAATTTTTAACTCGGGAAGTAATATCGGGGCTATCATTGTTCCGTTATCGGTTCCTTTTATAGCAGAAAATTTTGGTTGGCAATGGGCTTTTATTCTAACTGGAATCGTTGGTTTTATTTGGCTTGGATTATGGTTTTTGCTTTATGAAGTTCCTGAAAAACAAAAACGTTTGTCTCAGGCAGAATATGAATATATCAATTCGGATAAAATACAAACGACTGAACCAGAAGATACAGAGAAAGTATCATGGCTTAAACTGCTTAGTTTTCGCCAAACCTGGGCATTCGCCATTGGTAAATTACTAACAGATCCGGTTTGGTGGTTTTATTTATTCTGGTTGCCTGATTTTCTGATGAAAGAATACAAGCTTTCTGCAACAGAAATTATCTGGCCTTGCGCTTTGGTTTATGTTATTGGAAGTATCGGAAGTATTGGCGGTGGATGGCTGCCTTTAAAATTAATAAACAAAAACTGGCCGGCTTATAAAGCGCGTAAAACAAGTATGCTGATTTATGCCTTTGCAGTTTTACCGGTTTTATTTTCTCAATATCTGGGAGCAATCAATATTTGGTGGGCTATTTTAGTAATTGGTCTGGCGGTTTCTGCACATCAGGCTTGGAGTGCGAATATTTTTACTACCGTTTCTGATATGTTTCCTAAAAAAGCAACAGCGTCCGTGACAGGAATAGGAGGAATGTTCGGAGCGCTTGGCGGAATTTTACTAACTTTAGTAGTTCAAAAAAATATGTTCGTTTACTATACTAAGATAGGAAAAATCGAAACCGGATATTTCATCATGTTCTGTATCTGCGGAGCCTCATATTTACTTGCCTGGCTCATTATGCATATTTTAGTTCCGAGGATGAAAAAAGTGGAAGTGTAAAATCAACACAAATAAATTTCTATTTGTATTATGATTTTTGAAGATAATAATATAATTTTGTGCAATCGATTACATTAAAATAAAAATTATGACAAAATATAGTTCAAGATACGCGTCAAGCCCTGAAGCTGTAAAACAATATGATACACAACAGTTAAGAAATGAATTCTTAATTGATGATTTAATGCAGGAGAATGAAATTGTTTTAACGTATTCGCATTATGATCGATATATAGCAGGTTCTGCAGTTCCTGTAAAAGATTTAACTCTTGAAACTATTGATCCTCTTAAAGCAGGTTATTTCCTGGAAAGAAGAGAAATGGGAATCATAAATGTTGGCGGAAGCGGTTCTGTTGTTGTTGAAGGAACTTCTTATGAATTGGGTTTTAAAGATGCCCTGTACATTGGAAGCGGAAATAAAGAAGTGATCTTTAAAAGTGATGACAGCCAGAATCCGGCTAAATTTTATATCAATTCAGCTCCGGCGCACACAACATATCCTACTGTAAAAGTAAGTTTGGAACAAGCTAATAAATTGCAGTTGGGAACAATGGAAACGGCAAATCACCGTACGGTTAACCAAATGATTATTGGCGGTATTGTTACCACTTGTCAATTGCAAATGGGAATGACCGAATTAAAACCGGGAAGTGTTTGGAATACCATGCCGGCACACGTTCACGATCGCAGAATGGAAGTGTATTTCTATTTGGATATTCCGGAGAATCAGGCAGTTTGCCATTTTATGGGACAACCGCAGGAAACAAGACATATCTGGATGAACAATCATCAGGCAGTTATTTCTCCGCCTTGGTCAATTCACTCAGGTTCAGGAACTTCAAATTATACTTTTATTTGGGGAATGGCCGGTGAGAATTTAGATTACGGAGATATGGATGTTTGTAAAATAACTGATTTAAGATAAGAAAATGACAAACTTATTTGATATAAAGGGAAAAGTTGCCCTTATCACAGGAAGTACACACGGACTGGGAATGGCAATGGCAAAAGGATTAGGACAAGCCGGAGCTACAATTGTAGTAAACGGAAATTCTTCTCAGCAAAAAATTGACGACGCTGTGGCGGAACTTAAAAGCGAAGGAATTAATGCAGTGGGTTATAAATTTAATGTAACTCAGGAACAGGAAGTTAAAAATGCTGTTGCAAAAATTGAAAGCGAAGTTGGGCCAATCGATATCTTGATCAACAATGCGGGAATCATTAAAAGGATTCCGCTTATTGATATGGAAGTGGCTGATTTTAAAGAAGTAATTGATATTGATCTGGTTTCTCCTTTTATCGTTTCCAAACATGTTGCAAAAGGAATGATCGAAAGAAGACAGGGAAAAATCATCAACATTTGCTCGATGATGAGCGAATTGGGCCGTAATACGGTTGGTGCTTATGCTGCTGCAAAAGGCGGTTTGAAAATGCTGACTAAAAACATGGCAACTGAATGGGCAAAATACAACGTTCAGATCAACGGAATTGGACCTGGATATTTTGCAACAGAACAAACAAAACCAATCAGAGTAGACGGACATCCGTTTAATGATTTTATTATCAGCAGAACTCCGGCGGCAAAATGGGGTGATCCAAGTGATTTAGCAGGCGCTGCGATATTTTTATCTTCTAAGGCAAGTGACTTTGTAAACGGTCATATTTTATTTGTTGATGGCGGAATTTTAGCCACAATTGGTAAACCATCAAACGAAGAATAATTCTCAATTATATATTAAAAGACATGAGTGCAAAGACTTTCATAAACGATAATTTTTTACTTGAAAATAAATATGCTGAAGAGTTGTACCACAATTACTCCAAAAATCAGCCTATTATAGATTACCACAATCACCTGAATCCGCAGTTTATTGCCGAAGATAAAATCTTTGACAACATCACTCAGGTTTGGATCAACGGAGATCACTACAAATGGCGCGCGATGCGTACACTAGGAATCAACGAGCAGTTTGTAACGGGAAATGGTTCTGATAAAGATAAATTTCTAAACTGGGGAAAAACGGTTCCGTACACGATGCGTAATCCTTTGTACCACTGGACACATTTAGAATTGGCCCGTTATTTTGATATTTATGATTTACTGAATGAAAAATCAGCAGAGAAAATTTATATCGAAACTTCAGAGAAAATAAATTCTCAGGCATACAGCACGCAAAACCTGCTTAAAAAAGTAAATGCTGAATTGGTTTGTACAACAGAAGATCCGATTGACAGTTTGGAGTTTCACCAAAAACTGACTCAAAACCCAATTGGAACTAAAATGAGTACGGCTTTCAGACCCGATAAAGCTATCCTTATTTCTAATGATGGCTATAACGCATATCTGGATACATTGGGGGATGTATCCGGAATTGCGATTAACTCTTACGCTGATTTACTTTCAGCATTAAGAAAAAGAATAGAATTCTTTAATCAAAACGGCTGTAAATTAAGCGATCACGGTTTAGATCAGATTTATTTTGAAAACTTTACAGAGAATGAAGTGAATTTAATTTTCAAAAAGAAAAGAGAAAACCAGACTATAACTACGGAGGAAGCGTTGAAATTCCAGAGTGCGATATTATTATTCTTGTCTGAAACTTATCATGAATTTGGCTGGGTACAGCAATTTCACTTAGGGGCGTTAAGAAACAATAATGCGCGTATGCACAGAATTTTAGGTCCTGATACAGGCTGGGATTCTATTGGAGATTATCCACAGGCACAAAAACTGTCTTCGTTCTTAAATGCACTTGACAGCAAAGATAAATTGACAAAAACAATTATTTATAACCTAAATCCAGCTGATAACGAAGTTATGGCTACCATGATTGGAAATTTCAATGACGGAAGCGTTAGAGGAAAAGTTCAGTTTGGTTCAGGATGGTGGTTTTTAGACCAGAAAGATGGAATGACAAAACAATTAAACGCCCTTTCAAACATGGGATTAATTAGCTGTTTTGTGGGAATGCTGACAGATTCAAGAAGCTTCCTTTCTTTCCCAAGACACGAATATTTCAGACGTATTTTATGTAATCTTTTGGGAGATGAAATCCAAAGAGGTGAACTTCCGGCTGACATGGAATGGATTGGAAAACTGGTTGCCGATATTTCGTATAACAACGCAAAAGAATATTTTAAATTTTAATTTTTTTTAACCATTAAGATATTAAGGTTCATTAAGAAAGCAATTTAGAGAAAGAATATAAAGCAATGCAGATTTAATCATTTTAATCTGTGGCTTAAAAAAACAAACCATTAAGACATTAAGTTCATTAAGGCAAAAGCTTAATTTTTCTTAATCTCTTAATGGTAAAAAGAAAAAACTTTTACTGGTAAAAACAATAAAAAATATGAGTAGAGTAGTTGCATTTGGAGAGATCATGCTGCGTTTATCGACAGAAAGACATTTACGTTTTTCACAATCTACGGCATTTGGTGCTACGTACGGTGGTGGAGAATTTAATGTATGTGTTTCTTTGGCCAATTACGGTGTGAATGCTGAATTTGTTACCAGATTACCTGAAAACGAAATTGGTTTTTCTGCCTTAAAGGAAATCAGAAAGATGAATGTCGAATCTAAAAACATAGTTTATGGAGGAGAACGTTTAGGAATCTATTTTCTGGAAACAGGCGCGGGAACACGTGGAAGTAATGTAGTGTATGATCGCGCGCACAGTGCAATGTCTACTATTCAAAAAGGACATATTGACTGGGAAAAAGTTTTGGAAGGTGCAGAGTGGTTCCATTGGAGCGGTATTACACCGGCCATTTCTCAAAGTGCTGCCGAAGCCTGTTTGGAAGCCATTAAAGTGGCGCACAAAATGGGAATCAAAATTTCATGTGACCTAAATTACAGATCAAAATTATGGCAATACGGCAAAACGCCAAGCGAAGTAATGCCGGAAATGTTACAATACAGCAATGTGATTTTAGGAGATATCGATACGGCTTATTTCATGATGGGAATTCCAAAAGTAAACCCTAATTATCAGGATGAAAAATCACTTCCGGTTTTATACACGAAATTATTTGATTTGATTCCGAATTTAAAAACCGTTGCCACAACATTACGTTATTCTGTAAGTGCTTCTCACCAAAGAATTGGCGGTGTTTTATTTGACGGAAAAGCCATTTATCAGGCTGCTGTAAAAGAAGTAACTCCGGTTGTGGACAGAGTAGGTAGCGGGGACGCTTTTATGGGAGGATTGATTTACGGATTGTTGCAATATGAGAATAATAACCAGAAAGCATTGGATTTTGCAGTGGCGGCTTGTTGCTTAAAACATACAATTGCCGGCGATTACAATCTGGTTACATTAAAAGAAGTTGAAAACATGCTTGACGGTGATTCTGCCGGATTAGTATCAAGATAAAATAATATAAAATGGCAAGATATTCAAGAATTGAAGTAGCTCAGCAAATGAAAGAAAACGGAATGGTTCCGCTATTTTTTCATTCGGATATTGAGATCAGTAAAAAAGTACTAAAAGCCTGTTATGATGGTGGTTCCAGATTAATGGAATTTACCAGCAGAGGCGATTTTGCTCATGAAGTTTTTGGGGCGCTAAACAAATATGCTTTGGCTGAATTACCAGGAATGATTCTGGGAGTGGGTTCAGTTACAGATGCCGCTGCGGCATCACTGTATATGAGTTTAGGCGCAAATTTTATTGTAACTCCGGTTTTCAGAGAAGATATTGCAATTGCCTGTAACCGTCGTAAAGTATTGTGGTCGCCAGGCTGCGGAACTCTTACAGAAATCGCAAGAGCCGAAGAATTGGGCTGTGAAATTGTAAAATTATTTCCTGCCGATATTTACGGACCAGAGTTTATAAAAGCGATTAAAGGACCTTGCCCGTGGACGAACATTATGCCAACCGGAGGCGTTTATCCAACGGTGGAAAGTTTGTCTTCATGGTTAAATGCGGGTGCAACCTGTGTTGGTTTAGGATCACAATTAATTTCGAAAGACATATTAGATAACAATGATTTTGAAGGCCTGAAAACAAAAGTCAGCAACGTTCTTGAGATCATCAAAAATATTAAAAATAAATAAGGAGTAATCATACCGATTCCTTATTTGCATGCAGTTTTTTTTAGTTTTTTTAACGTTTTGTAATTGAACATTACGCTTGCTAAATAAAGTTTGTCACTCCTCACAGCAAGTTTTATTTTACTCTTACAAGTGTAATGTTTCTTTTACATCCTAAAAAAGATTTCTAAAAAATAAATAAGGTATTTAGTGGTTATTTATAACACTTTAAAGATTTTACAATGAAACAGTTAAACAGAAAAAATACAGGATTAGAAAAATTACAGCCAATTAAAGTAGTTCAGTTTGGAGAAGGTAATTTCTTAAGAGCTTTTGTTGATTATGCTTTTCACAAACTAAACAAAGAGGTTGATTTCAACGCCGGTATTGCCATGGTTCAGCCTTTAAAAGACGGTATGGTCAATATGATTAATGATCAGGACGGTCTTTATACCTTGTTTATGAACGGGATTAAGAAGGGCGAAAAAATACAGGATATTGAATTAATTACTAATATTGTAAAAGCAATAAATCCATATACTGAATTTGCGGATTATTTAGCTTTAGCCAAAGAAGAAGAGCTTCAGTTTATTGTTTCCAATACTACTGAAGCCGGAATTGAATTCATCGAAAGTGATACTCCGGACATGCAGCCGCCAGTTTCATTTCCTGCAAAGCTGACTGTTTTATTATATGAAAGATTCAAACATTTTAATGGAGATGCTTCTAAAGCAGTAACCATCATTCCTTGTGAACTCATTGATTATAACTCAGAAACGCTGAAAAAATATATTCTGCAATATGTTGATTTATGGAAATTAGAGGATGCATTTAAAACTTGGGTATCAGATGCTTGTACATATCACAGTACTTTGGTTGACAGAATTGTTCCGGGATATCCAAGAGCTGAAATTGAAGAATACAATAATAAATTAGATTACCAGGACAATTTAATTGTTGCTGCTGAACCGTTTTTCCTTTGGGCTATTGAAGGTGGTGATGCTTTAAAAGCAAAATTACCATTTGATAAAACAGATTTAAATGTGAAAATCGTTGATGATATCCGTCCTTTTAAAATGATTAAAGTTCGTATTCTAAACGGTGCGCACACGGCAATGGTTCCGTTTTCACTTTTGTTTGGTAACAAATTAGTAATGGAAACGGTTAACGGAGATTTTACCGGAAAATTCGTAAACAGCGTTATTAGCGAGATTAGTGAAACACTTGATATGGACAAAAATGAAATTACAGCTTATTCTGAAGAGGTAATGGACCGTTTTAAAAATCCGTTTATCAAACATGCACTTGCTGATATTGCATTAAATTCTATCTCAAAATTCAAAGTAAGGGTTTTGCCTAGTTTATTAGGATATTATAAAGCGAAGAAAAAATTACCGGTTAATTTGACTTTTTCATTAGCGAGTTTAATCCAGTTCTACAAAGGAACCTGGAATAACGAAGTATTACCTGTAAAAGATTCTCCGGAGATTGTGGAAGCATTTAAAAACGCCTGGGAATTAGGATCTGCAGATTTAGTGGTAGCGAAAGTATTAGCTAATACAGAATTCTGGGGTGAGGATTTAACTAAAATCGAAGGTTTATCTGAAGCTGTAGTATTGGCCTTGAATGAAATTGAAGAAAACGGAATAGAAAAAGGATTTGCTAATTTCAGCAAACAATATTAATTAGATTACACATACTTTTTAAAAATAATGATCATGCAAAAAAAATTAATAAAAGTAAACCCTTCAGATAATGTTGCAGTAGCATTAGTGAATCTTACAGCCGGCGAAGTGATTAACTTTGAAGGACAAGATGTTATTGTTGAGTCTGATGTGAAGATGAAGCATAAAATTGCAATGGTTCCTTTTAATGTAGGAGACAGAATTATTATGTATGGTGTTTTGGTTGGAAAGGCAAGTGCAAGAATCGAAAAAGGAGGATTGCTTTCTACCGCTAATGTAAAACATGAAAGTGATAAAGTAACGGGTAAAACCGAAACTATTGGCTGGAATTCACCAAATATTGACAAATGGAAAGACAGAACGTGGCAGGGCTATCACAGGGAAGACGGGCAAGTTGGAACTGAGAATGTATGGTTGTTTTTTCCACTTGTTTTTTGTGAAAACAGAAATATCGAAATCTTAAAAGATATCTTCGAGAAAGAATTAATGAAGCCAAAAGAAAACGATTATCAATTGCTGCTTCGTTCTCTAGTGAAAACAGAAACGGGCGGCGCTGGTAATGAAGCGGCTTCAAACGATGCTAATTTATTCAATAATATTGAAGTAAAATTCATCACGCACCAAGGTGGATGTGGTGGAATTCGTCAGGATTCTCACAGTCTGGCTAAATTATTGGCCGGTTATGTAAACAATCCAAACGTTGCCGGAGCCACAGTTTTGAGTTTAGGATGTCAGAATCTTCAAATTCAGATCTTCAAAGATGCTTTGGACGCGATTAACCCAAACAGCAAAAAGCCCGTTTTAATTTATGACCAACAGCAAATTGGAACTATTGAAACGATGTTGAGCAGTGTGGTAAAAGATACTTTTGAGGCCATCAAAAAAGCAAATGAAATAAAAAGAGAACCAGCTCCATTATCTAAATTGAGAATTGGTTTAGAATGTGGTGGATCAGACGGATTCTCCGGAATTTCTGCTAATCCAACATTGGGAGTTTTATCAGATCATTTAGTTGCTTTAGGAGGAACTACAATTCTTTCTGAATTCCCTGAATTATGTGGAGTAGAACAGGAATTGGTAAACCGTTGTGTAGATGATAAGGATGGAAGACGTTTCTTAGACTTGATGCAATGGTACGAAAAAACAGTTGTAGATGCAGGTTCAGGATTTGATATGAATCCGTCTCCGGGTAACATCAAGGATGGTTTGATTACAGATGCAATGAAATCGGCTGGTGCTGCTAAAAAAGGAGGGACTTCACCAATTGTAGGGGTTTACGATTATGGAGAATATATCAATGAAGCAGGATTTACATTATTATGTACGCCTGGAAATGACGTGGAATGTACAACGGCAATGGTAGGTTCAGGAGCCAATATGGTCTTGTTTACAACAGGCTTGGGAACTCCGACAGGAAACCCAATTGCACCGGTTGTGAAGATTTCATCTAATACGGAACTGGCCAATAAAATGTCTGATATTATCGATATTGACACCGGTGGAATCATCACAGGTGAAAAATCAATCGATGAAATGGCAGATGAAATGCTTGAATTTATTATCGATGTAGCAAGTGGAACAATCAAAACCAAAGCTGCCATCTTAAACCAAAACGACTTTATCCCTTGGAAAAGAGGAGTTTCACTTTAAGAAGATAAGTTAACTATAAAAAAAGCTCACTGTCACAGTGAGCTTTTTTTTTACCATTAAGATATTGAGAAAATAAAGCTTTGCGCTTAATGAAACTTAATATCTTAATGGTTCAAATAAATATTTAAATGGTAGTCCTAGAAGAGGATTTACGCATGTGTAACTCCGGTGCAAGCACTACCTTTTTTTCGATTTTAATCGTTTCGGTTTTATCTACCTGTTCCAGGAAAACACGCGCAGACATTTTGCCCATTTCAAGCGGAGACTGGTCAACAGAAGTAATGGACAATTCCATGAATTTGGTGAAAGGCTCGTTACTGAAACCCGCCACGCAAAACTCTTTGGGAATACTGATATTTCTTTCTTTTAATTCCTGAATGGCGCCCAGAGCGGCAAAATCACTTGACGAGAATATAGCATCAGGTCTGGTTTCCAGCTGAAGTAACGTTTCAACGGCTTCTTTTCCGGCATCAACACTACTTTTTACCGAAATAACCAGTTCTTCCTTAAAGGTCATTCCATTATCCAATAACGCTTGTTTGTAGCCTAAAAACCTGTTTTTGAAAATCTCAAGCGATTGGTCTCCCGATAAATGCGCTATGCATCTGCAGCCTTCATTGATAAGGTGTTTGGTTGCCATATAGCCGCCTTTAAAGTCATTGATCGTCACAGAACTTACTCCGTCAATATGTTTGCTACGGTCAAAAAAGATAAGGGGTACATTTTTTTCCAGCACATTATGAAAAGCGCCGTCATTTTCGTTTGTAACGGCAGTTACAGACATTAAAATTCCGTCTACCTGGGCATCAATTAAAGTATAAAGATTTTCATTTTCTCTTTTAGGATCTTCATGAGTCTGGCATATAATAACCTGGTAACCATGAGGATGTAGTTCTTCTTCGATTCCCCTGATCACAGAGGCGAAAAAGTTACTGTCAATACGAGGAACAATTACACCAATGTTATTGCTGCGGCCGCTTTTTAATGCTAAAGCAAGTTTGTTCTGCTTATAGTTCATTGAAGCTGCGGTTTTTATAACCAGTTCGCGCGTACTTTCTTTTATCTTGGGATTATTGTTTAACGCTCTTGAAACCGTAGCTGCAGTGATATTCAGCTTTTTTGCAATATCATAGATGGTTATTTTTTCGCTCATTCAAAACTAGTATTTGATTAATTTACAGACAAAAATACATTTTTTTTAGATAATCTAATATAAATTGTTATCGATTACCATAATTTTTAACTAAATCGTTTTCAGCTCTACAATGATAATAAATTATAAGTTTTTTTACGCAATGTGTAAATAAAATTACTAATAAAAATTAAATATATAATTTTTTTCTAAATTAATTTGGTGCATCCGATGTAATTTTATATTTTCGTGTAATCGATTACATGATTATTGTTTTCTCAATCATCGTAAATACTAAATACTGCCTAAATGACTACAAATAAGCTAATAAGGTTTCAATCGGTTGCATTTTTTTGTATCATAACCACATTGATTTTATCCTGTGGAAAACAAGTTTCTGCTGTTTCGCAGGCAAATCCATGGAAAAAAATGGATTTAATCATTAAAAGTATTCCCCAGACACATTTCTCTGATAAAATTTATAACATCAATGATTTTGGCGCCATTGCTGATGGAAAAACCCTAAATACGGCTGCATTTGCAAACGCAATCAAAGCCTGTACGGAGAATGGCGGCGGGAAAGTAGTAGTTCCCAATGGCAAATATCTGACAGGAGCGATACATTTAGAAAGCAATGTCAATCTGCATTTGGAAGACAAAGCGGAAATTCTTTTCAGCATCGATCCCAAAGATTATCCAATCGTGCATACTTCATGGGAAGGCACGGAACTCATGAATTATTCTCCTCTTATATATGCTAAAAACAAAACCAATGTGGCCATCACCGGTAAAGGAACCTTAAACGGTCAGGCTGATAGTTCTAACTGGTGGGTTTGGTCGGGAGGAAAAAGCTACGGCTGGCAAAAAGGAATTCCATCGCAAAATGATCCCACAAACCGTGAGGTTTTGGTGGATATGGCCGAAAAAAATATTCCGGTTTCAGAAAGAGTTTTTGGAGATGGACGTTATCTGCGCCCGAGCTTTATCGAATTCTTTGAGTGCAATACGGTTTTAATAAAAGACATTACAGTTATCAACGCACCATTTTGGATTCTTCATCCTTTAAAATCTAAAAATATTATTATCGATGGCGTTACCGTAAACAGTCATGGTCCTAACAATGACGGCTGCGATCCTGAATATTCCCAAAACATTATCATTAAAAACTGCACCTTTAATACAGGGGATGACTGCATTGCCATTAAAGCAGGAAGAGATGCCGATGGCAGAAGGGTTGCCATTCCAAGTAAAAACATCATTGTTCAGAATTGCAAAATGATTGACGGTCATGGCGGGGTTGTAATTGGTAGTGAGATTTCGGCAGGGGTAAACAATGTTTTTGTAGAGAATTGTGTCATGGACAGTCCAAATTTGGACCGTGCAATCCGTATTAAGACAAATTCAAGAAGGGGCGGGATTATCGAGGATATTTTTGTTCGAAATCTGGAGGTGGGTACCGTGAAGGAATGCGTTTTGAGAGCCACCATGACTTATAATGTCTACGGCAGTCAGACCGGAAATTTTATTCCGGTAGTTCGCAATATTACCCTTGAAAATGTCAAGGTTAAAAACGGAGGGAAATTTGGCATTCTGGCAGATGGCTATGCGGAATCTCCGGTTGAAAATATCACATTTAAAAATGTTGTAATTCAAAAAGTAGACTCGGTTTACTCTTTAAAAAACGTGAAAAATATAAATTTTATAAACACTTATATCAATGACAAAAAAGTAGAACCAATTAACAATTAAAAAAAACTATCATTTAACCAACAAACCACATTATGAACATTAAACAAATTTTAAAGAAAAACTTAAAATGCAATCTTGTATTTTTATTTTTCCTGAATTTCCTGGTGACCGCCACTATGAACGCTCAGTCGAGTGTAGTAGAAGGAAAAATTACCGATGCAACAGGATTATCCCTGCCGGGGGTAAACATTCAGGAAAAAGGTACTAAAAACGGAACTTCGACAGATTTTGAAGGAAGTTTTAAATTGAACGTTACTAATAATAAAGCCACATTAGTTATTAGTTATTTAGGTTTTCAGACACAGGAAATTAATATTGCCGGGAAATCTAAAATAAATGTAAGCCTTTCAGAACAATCAAATGCGCTTACCGAAGTAGTTGTTGTAGGGTACGGATCTGTAAAAAAGACGGATCTTACCGGCGCAGTAAACACTTTATCTGCTGCAAAAATTACAGAAAGAAACGTTACAAACCCAATGGAAGCCATGCAGGGAAGTATTGCCGGGGTTCAGGTTACTTCAAACACAGGTAGAATCGGAGATGGTTTTAATGTGATTATCAGGGGAGCCAACTCAATTAATAAAGACGGTTCTAAACCGCTTTTTGTGGTTGATGGTGTTCCTACAGATAATATCGACTTTTTGAATCCGCAGGATATTGCCAGAATGGACGTGTTGAAAGATGCTTCATCTGCTGCAATTTACGGGTCAAGAGGAGGTAGCGGTGTTGTGATTGTGACAACCAAAAGCGGAACAAATGCCAAGGCTGGAGTTTCAGTTTCTTATGAAAGTTCATATGGTAACAAACAAGCCGTGAGATTGCCTAAATTAATGGATCCGAATAAATGGTGGTACTACCATCAGTCGGCATTTTTGGCAACAACTATCTCAGCTACAAATCCAACCTATAATGATATCGATGCAACAGAATTAAATACAGCTGTGGGTCAGGCGGGTACAAATCCGGTTTTGTTTCAAAGAGTAGCCAGAAATCAAAGTTATAACTGGCAGGATGCAGTGCTTAAAGGCGGTATGACATCAAATAATTATCTTAATGTTTCCGGTCGTGCCGATAACGGATTAGCCTATAATATAGGTCTGGGAATGCAAAAAGAAACCGGAGTTATCGATAATGAAGGCATTGAAAAGTATAACTTCAAATTAGGAATCAATCATAAGATAGGCGATAAATTTACTTTTGGAGCCAACCTTACACTTTCTAAAACAAATGAACAATTAGGAAGCCCAACAGCAATGCAGGAAGCTTTCAGACAAAACCCGTTTACATCTCCGTGGGCTATTGATGCGGCAGGAAATGAAATTGTAGGTACGTATGCACAACAGCCAGGTACGCTAAGATATCCAAATGGAAATCTTGCCATCAATAAAACAGGTTCTTATAATCCATTATTGGAAATTGCAAATTCTCAGGATGATATTCAAAGATTCACCACAATTGGGAATGTTTTTGCAGAATACAAAGTAAACAGCTGGTTATCATTTAAGACTACTTTCTCAGCAGGAAACGTGAATGCCAGAGAAGGAAGATCATTTGGTGCACAAACAGATTTTGGACTTAAAAACAAAAGTTTGCCATCTGGAGACGTAACAAACATGCAGAACTTCAATTATACCTGGGACAACCAGTTTAATATCAATTATACTCTTAAAAATGATCACGTTTTCAGTCTTTTAGGGCTTCAGAGTTTTTACTCTAATACAACTGAAACATATTTTGCGGCCTCAAGAGAAAATCCTTTTGAAACCGGATATTACAATTTAGGTTCAGGTGCTCAGTCAACTTATACGTTAACTCCGGGCGCGGGAAGTATTGCCCTGATTCCGTCTGGTGTTTTTGTACCGTATTCTAAAAATACATTAGAATCGTACGCAGCCCGTTTTAATTATTCATACAAAGGGCGTTATTTATTGACAGCTTCTGTACGTTATGATGGCTCATCTGTCTTGGCTGACGATAATAAATGGACTGCTTTCCCATCTGTAGCTTTAGGATGGAACCTGCACGAAGAATCATTTATGAAAGGTTTGAGTTTTATTTCTAATTTTAAATTAAGAGGAAGTATCGGATACACAGGAAATGATAATGTTACGCCTTATTCGAGTTTAAGTCTTTTAAAAACACCGACTTACTATGATTTTGGTCCTACTGTTGCAAATGGTTATACGGCAGCCAGTTTAGGAAATCCTGATTTAGGATGGGAAAAAACAAAAGAGGTGAATTTTGGATTGGATTTTGGATTTGCAAACAACAGAATTTCAGGCAGCGTGGATGTTTACGACAGAAAATCTAAAGATTTGTTGTTTCAACAGGCATTGCCTCTTGAAATTGGAGTTCCTACCATTACTTCAAACGTAGGTTCTGTGAGTAATAAAGGTATTGAAATTGCTTTGACAACTAAAAATATCAAAACTCAAAATGTAACCTGGGAAACCAGTTTTACTTTTACTAAAAACGTAAACAAATTAGCCTCTATATACGGGCAAAGTGAAATTGATGATGTTGGAAACAATTTATTTATCGGAGAAAATATCCACTCTTACTATAATTATGTTTTTGATGGTGTATGGCAGGAAAGTGAAGCTGCTAAGGCACTTACTTATGGTCAAAAACCGGGTGAAGCAAAAGTAAAAGATTTAAATGATGACGGAAAAATTGATGCTAATAATGACAGGGCGATCTTAGGAAATTACGATCCAAAATGGTCAGGAAGTTTCTCTACCTCATTAAAAGTAAAACAATTTGATTTGGGAATATCTTTAATTACCAATCAGGGGATGACCGTATTTAGTGGTTTCCACGACAATTTTGCGGATGTTACCGACAGGGGACGTCAAAAATTAGATCTGGGTGATTGGTATGTTCCTGCAAACGGAGCCGGTATTCCTGCCCAGTATTCAAACACAAATCCGCTGCCGCGTGGAGCCGGAGTTTATTATGATACAAACAATGTGGCGTTCTACAAAGATGCTTCATTTGTAAAAATTCAAAACATAGCTTTAGGATATAGTTTTGATCCCGATTTAGTTAATAAATTGAAAATTAAAAGTTTAAGATTATATGTTAATGTCCTGAATCCTTTTGTATTTACAAACTACGAAGGATATGACCCTGAATGGGCAACAGCTGCCTTAGCGGTAAATCGTGTGTCTACAATGACTGTTCAGATGGGATTAAGTTTAAAATTTTAAATTAAAAAAAATGAAAAAATTATCATTAATTATAGGAATACTCTTTACTCTTAATTCTTGTTCAGATTTTATAGAGGAAGACAACCGTGCTTTTGGTTCAGCAGAAACTTACTTTCTTACTTCTGCAGGTTTTGAATCATTAATCAACACCAATTATGCAACGCTAAAAGATATTTACGGAGGTGATCCGTGGTTGTTTGAAGCAGGAACTGATATGTACTCTGAAGGAAGAAATCAGGAGCCGGAAGGACTGGCTAAATATTTAACCTTATCGTCATCATCTGCAGGAGTTGATCAGTTGTACAGAACCTGTTATATGTCGATTCAACAAGCCAATAAAGGGTTGTATTATTCGACAATTACCGAAAAATCAAGCACTCTGGATACCAGAATAGGAGAGCTTAAATTTTTAAGAGCAAACGCTTATTTTTTATTGGTTCAAACCTATGGAGGAGTTCCGATCGTATTGGATAATATCAATACTGCCGTTACCTCTTTTGACAGAAATTCGGCAGAAGAAGTATATACTCAAATTCTAAAAGACCTTAATGAAGCGCTTCCGGCAGTAGCGACAGGAGCGTATACAGGAAGAGTAAATAAAAGAGCAGTACAGCACTTATTGGCAAAAGTATATCTGACAAGAGGATATGAAACTTTTGGTGCTCCGACAGATTTTACAACAGCGGCTTCTCTGGCAGATCAGGCAATTGCTGGTCAGGCATTAAATGTGCCATTTGCCGATGTGGTAAAACCGGGAAATGAAATGAATGCCGAAACGGTTTTTTCAGTTCAGTTTTCAATCGCTTCAAACGCAACAGGAACTACCTCTTTAGGAAGTTCACAAAACTATTGGTTTAGTTCTTATTTAGGGGCTGCAGCTGCAGGAAATCCTTATCCAAACAGAAGTTACACCCTTTGTCCAACAAATTATGCGTTGTCATTGTATGAACCTGGAGATAAACGTTGGGAAAACACATTCATGACAGAAATCTACAGCAGGTATTATGATTATTATACCGTAGCGGATAAAACAACTTTGAAAATTACAGATTTTTATGAGCCTCGCTGGTTTACATTAGCAGACAGAGCAGCGTGGAATACGGCCAACGCTTCAAGAAAAGCAAATCCGGCTACTTTTAGATATCATAATTGGGGAACGTATTCGTCTTCTGCGCCATCGGGAGGGGACTACAATCTTATTCCGGTTCGCAAGTTTGATGATCCTAATGCTCCGTACAGCGGCGCTACAAGTGCTAATTACAATACGACGCCTGTTACGCCGGCTACAAACCGAAGCAGTACACGTGATTTTATTATTTCAAGACTTGGAGAAACCTACCTGATTGCTGCTGAAGCCTATTTTAAAGCCGGTAGTACGGGATTGGCATTAGATCGTTTAAACGAAGTAAGAAGAAGAGCAGGCGGTGGAGTTGCAGGAACAATTCCGGTGCTTACATCAATTGATATCAATACAATATTAGACGAAAGAGGAAGAGAATTGTTGGGAGAATACCACCGCTGGTTCGACTTGAAACGTACAGGGACATTGGTTGAAAGAACTGTTTTATACAACCCGAAAGTGACAAGTGCAGCCGCTTTTAACGGACAAAATGGTAATCTTAAAATTTTAAGACCAATACCTCAATCGGCATTAGATTTAAACAGAAGCAATAATTATCCGCAAAATCCTGCATATTAGTATTTAATAATTTTTGAAGGATTGTTTTTTGAAGTAGTTAAGATGGGGTCTGATATTCTCAGGCTCCTTCCTTAACTATAATTTAGTTTTTATGAGAAAAGTTTTTTTTAGTATATTTTTGATTTCCAGTACTGTTTTTGCGCAGAGCAATTATGGTATTGATACTTCCTATACGGTAAAAAGCACTTATAATAAATTAATTAAAAAATATCCTTTTATCACCATACCGCAGGAAAACCATAATGACGATGTTACTCAAATAAAAGAGCTTACTTATCAGCAAAGTAAAGAAAGAGCATTACATTTAGATGCTTTTTATTATAAAAAACAAAAACGAAATCCCGCTGTAGTGATGATTCATGGCGGAGGCTGGAGATCAGGAAATAAAAATCAGATGCATGCTTTGGCTCAGGAAATTGCGGCAAAAGGCTATTCCTGTTTTGCAACTGAATACAAATTATCATTAGAAGCAAAATATCCCCAGGGAGTTATTGATGTAAAAAATGCTATAAAGTTTATAAAGGATAATGCCCGAAGATTCAATGTAGATCCAGACAAAATTGCCGTTTTAGGTTGCTCTTCAGGAGGACAAATGGCAGCTTTGATTGGTACAACAAATGAAGACGCGGAATTTGAAGATGCTTCTTTCAAAAGCAGATCTTCTTCAAGGGTAAATGCCATTATCGATATAGACGGAGTTTTGGCTTTCAGGCATCCGGAATCTTCAGAAGGAGAAATGGCATCGTTTTGGCTGGGAGGTTCTTATGATCAAAAAACGGAGAACTGGAAAAAGGCATCGGCCTTGACCAATACCAATAAAAAGACGCCGCCAACACTATTTATAAACAGCAGTATTGACAGGTTTCATGCAGGAAGGGATGATATGATTGCGATTTTAAAGGAGAATAAAATTTATAATGAAGTAAAAACAATTCCCGATTCACCGCATTCTTTTTGGTTTTTTGAACCCTGGTTTACTGAGACCGTTTCTTATACAACACAATTTTTAGACAAAATATTTAAATAATTTACCATACAATGAAAACAAAAATCACGATAGCAGCCTTATTCCTATTAGGTTTTACAGCCGTTAAAGCTCAGAAATACGATATAAAAACAGCAAAAACCTACGCTGAAATTTCTGCAAAAACAGACGGAAAATGGGAAGGAAGAAAATATATTGGCGGCACTGTTTTTAAAAATGTAGACCGGTTAAAACTCGCTCCTGAACATACAGACCATTCTTTTGACATTCGTTATGAAGGTCCGGGCTGGGAAAGCAATAAAGTGGGATATCGTTTGTATTTAGACTGGAGAAATGCCATTGACATATTCGGTAAAAAAACTCCTGAGATGATTCTGCCTCGTGTTGGTCAGGATAATTTTGATTCGTATCACGAAATGAGTGATTGGGGAGCAGATATCCTGAAAGCCGGAAAAGCAATCGGAATTGGGTCTATCGATCGTTACTTAAACAATGAAAAATTACACTTCCGTGAAGTAGATTCAACCATTGCTACTGTGGCCAACAAAACAAACGAGTCTGTTGTAAAAGTGAATTATTACGGTTGGAAAACGGCTTCTGATAAAATTAATTTTATTTCAGAGCTAAGCATAAAGCCCGATCAGTTGTACACAAAACATACAATTAAAGCATCTAAGGAAATCAAAGGAATCTGCACCGGAATCGTGAAACAAAAAGGTACGGAAACGCTTAAAAAAGAAAGCAAAAATAAAAAATGGGCTTATCTGGCAACTTACGGAACACAATCTCTGGTGCCGGACAAATTAGGATTGGCTATTTTTTACCAAACGGCTACCATCGAGAATCTTGCCGATACGGATTTAGACTATCTTTTGGTGTTTAAACCTTCGACAAAAGAAAATTCATTTTATCTTTTAGGCGCTTGGGAACAACAACCGGAAGGCATTAAATCAAAAGAAGAATTTGTAAAGTATTTAGATCAGCAGTTAGAAATACTGAATAAAAAAGGTAAAATGTAATATATAGCCATAGGTTAAAGGATTATAGAATTAAAAATCTGCAAAATCTGCGTGATAAAAAACAGCCAGCAATAATTTTTCTAATCCATTAATCTGTGGCAAAACAACAACAAGATTAAAATATAATATATGTTTAAATCGAATTTAAAAACGATCAGTTTTGCCAAAATCGTCTTTGCTTTGTCACTGATTTTCGGTGGTACAATAACAGCGCAGACAAGTCAAGACAATGTCCTTGCTGATCATTTAAAATGGTCAGAAAGAACCGCGATCACTATTCTGAATAAATATCCCGAAGCCTGGCAGATTGACGGGACCGAGAAACCAAAATGGGATTATAAAATGGGATTGGTTTTGTCTGCTTTTGAAAAATTATATCTTAAAACAAACGATAAAAAGTACCTGGATTATATCAAACAGTACGCAGATAAACTAATTGATGCGGATGGAAATATTACCAAATACGATATAAAAGAATTCAATATAGATTGTGCAAATCCGGGAAAACTGCTCTTTAATTTATATGATCAAACAAAAGACGAGCGTTATTTAAAAGTAATACAGCAATTAAGGAATCAGCTTGAAAATCAGCCCAGAACAGCAAGCGGTGGATTCTGGCACAAAGAAATTTATCCCAACCAGATGTGGATTGACGGTTTGTATATGGCAGAACCTTTTTATGCGCAATACACCGTGCGATATGAAAACGGCAAAGCACTGGATGATATTGCAAAACAGTTTGAACTGGTTCACCATCATTTGGTTGATCAAAAAACAGGTCTGGTATATCAGGCTTGGGATGAGAGCAAACAAATTGGCTGGGCAAATCCACAGACGGGCACATCGCCAACCATTTGGGGACGAGGTATTGGCTGGTACATGATGGCTTTGGTTGAAACGCTGGATTATTATCCTAAAACCAACCCAAAATACAAAGTTCTGGAAGGGTATTTAAATGAAATCGCCAAAAGTGCCGTGGCGCATAAAAGCGCTTCGGGACTATGGTATCAGGTCGCTGACAAGCCCGAAATGAAAGATAATTTCACGGAATCTTCGGCTTCTGCCATGATTATTTATGCTTTGGCAAAAGGCGCAGATGATGGACATTTACCTGCAAGTTATAAAAAAACGGCCCAAAAATCATTTGAGGCATTTATAAAAGAATTTGTCAAAAAGGACGAAAAAGGACAAATTATAATTTCCGGTGTATCATCAAATGTAGGTTTGGGAGGAAAACCTTTTCGCGATGGTACCAACGAATATTACATTAAAAGCAAAACAAAAGATAATAGCTCGCCGGCTTTGGCCGCTTTTTTGTTAAGCGCATTAGAATTAAAGAAATAGTAGAATTTAAATATATTTTGAAATGAAAAATAATAAAAAGCAAGGTTATTTTATGTCGGTTTTATTAGTTTGCGCGATGGCTTTTACCAGCTGTAAAGTGATTTCGCAGGAACCCTCAAAAAAAGAAATAGTTATTTCGAAAGATCTGAAATGGTCCGATAAAATGGCTCTAACGCTGATGAAACGCCATACGGAAAGTTATATGATCGATGATTCTAAAAAACCAAAATGGGATTATGTTCATGCTTTGGTTTTACATTCATTCGAAGAATTGTACAAAAAAAATCCCGACCCAAGATACAAGGCCTATATCAGGTCGTACGTAGACAATCTGGTTCAGCAGGATGGCACTATTAACACTTATGAATTTGACAAATACAATATTGATCTGGTTGTTCCTGGTCGTTTGCTTTTTGCTATTTATGATGAAACAAAAGAAGATAAATATTTGAAAGCCATGCAATTGGTTCGAAAGCAATTATCAGAGCAGCCAAGAACGGCAAGCGGGGGATTCTGGCACAAACAGATTTATCCAAACCAAATGTGGCTTGACGGATTGTATATGGGTGAACCGTTTTATGCGCAATACACGGCAACTTTTGAAGGAGGAAAAAGCTTTGATGACATCGCCAAACAATTTGAATTGATTCAGTTGCACGCCACAGACCCAAAAACAGGATTATTATACCACGGCTGGGATGAAAGCAAACAAATGCCCTGGGCAAATAAGGAGACAGGAAACTCGCCAAACTTTTGGTCAAGAGCTTTAGGCTGGTATGTAATGGCTTTGGTTGATGTTCTGGATTACATGCCAAAGGATCATCCAAAACAAAAAGAGCTGGTAAAATATTTAAACAGCGCTTCGGCAGCTTTGGCAAAATATCAGGATAAATCAGGATTGTGGTATCAGGTTACCGATAAGGGCGGAGAAAAAGGAAACTATTTGGAAGCTTCGGGATCATCAATGTTTGCTTATGCTTTTGCAAAAGGCGCAAACAAAGGATATTTACCTGCAAAATATAAAAAACTGGCCAACAAAGCTTTTGACGGACTCACTAAAATCCTGATCAAAAAAGTAGACGAGGACGGCGGAATCACATTGACAAACTGCTGCCAGGTAGCAGGTTTGGGCGGAACCCCGTACAGAGACGGTTCGTATGAATATTACGTTAACGAAAAGAAAAAAGACAACGATCCTAAAGCAACAGGTCCTTTTATTCTGGCTGCGATAGAATTGAATCGATAGTTGTAAAGCAATTTTAAGTTCAACGGGTTTAATTGAAAGCATAATTACCAAAAAATGATAAACGCAAAAGCCTTCTTTCTCTTATTATCAACATTGCTGATACAAAAGAATTTTGCCCAGGTCTGGGTGCCTGATAATGGAGACGGAACCTACACAAACCCTATCATTCATGCCGATTATTCAGATCCGGATGCCGTTAGGGTAGGTGATGATTATTATATGACGGCTTCCTCTTTCAATTGCATTCCGGGATTGCCTATTTTGCATTCTAAGGATTTAGTGAACTGGAAAATTATTGGTTACGCCCTGAACAAACAAATTCCAGCAGAAACTTTTGATAAAGTACAGCACGGCAATGGGGTCTGGGCGCCCAGTATCACGTTTCATAATAATGAATTTTATATTTATTACCCGGATCCTGATTTTGGAATATACATGATAAAAGCCAAAAAAGCAGAAGGACCATGGTCTGAACCCATTTTGGTAAAAGCCGGAACCGGACTTATAGACCCAAGTCCGCTGTGGGACGATGATGGAAAAAACTACCTCGTTCATGCCTTTGCGGGCAGCCGAGCGCGAATAAAAAGTTTAATTGTGGTTTGTACCCTGAATGCAGAGGGAACCGTTGCCAACAATGATGAAGTGATGGTGATTGACGGTCATGAAAGCGAAGGCACTATTGAAGGACCAAAATTTTACAAGCGAAATAATTATTACTACATTTTTGCTCCTGCCGGCGGAGTGTCTACAGGCTGGCAAACAATTTTAAGATCTAAGCATGTCTATGGTCCTTATGAAACAAAAAAAGTGCTCGAGCAGGGAAAAACCAATATAAACGGTCCGCATCAGGGCGCTTGGGTACAAACGCAAACGGGTGAGGACTGGTTTATTCATTTTCAGGACAAAGGCGCTTACGGAAGAATTGTGCACCTGCAGCCCATGAAATGGGAAAATGACTGGCCGGTTATGGGACAGGATTTTGATAAAAATGGAATCGGAGAACCGGTGCCCACTTTTAGAAAACCAAACGTTGGAAAGAAATATCCAATAGAAACCCCCGCTGAATCCGACGAGTTTAATGAACCCAAACTCGGCTTACAATGGCAATGGCAGGCCAACGCGCAAATAAACTGGGGATTCCCGACAAGTCTGGGTTATCTGAATTTGTTTTGTCTGCCAACAATTAAGGAGAGCAATAAAATATTTGAAGCGCCGAACTTATTATTACAAAAGTTCCCTGCAGAAGAATTTACGGCTACCACAAAGCTGACTTTCAATACCCGTTTAAACGGAGAGTCGACTGGACTTTTAATAATGGGATTAGACTATAGTTATTTATGCCTGAAAAATGATAACGGAAAATTATATCTGAATCAGAAAACGGGCACTTTCGATAAAAAAGTTTCTGAAACGGAGACAGCTCCAATTTTAATCAAAAACAATACTGTTTATCTCAGGGTAAAAATCAAAAAAGGAGGAGTTTGTAATTTCTCGTATAGTCTGGATGATAAACAATATAATTCCATTGGAAATGAATTTACAGCGAAAGAAGGAAAATGGATCGGTGCTAAGATAGGTCTTTTTGCATTAGGCCAGCAAGTTACAAACGACTCTGGAAACACCGCAGTTGATTGGTTTAGAATTACTAAATAAAATATAATGATTCAATTTAAAAAATACATCACACTGATTTTATGCAGCATTAGTCTGGTGTCAAACGCCCAGAACACGTATAAGAACTGGCCGGATATTATTCGTAAAAATGACGCTTCGTGGTTTGCAACTTCCGAAGCCAAAACCATTGCGGAGAATGTACTGCTTTATCAGCGAAACATTGGCGGGTGGCCAAAAAATATCCAGATGCAAACCCCGCTTTCAGAAGCAGAAAAACAAAAACTCGCTGATCTGAAAAGTGATCTGCATGATATTACAACAGATAACGGCGCTACCTGTCAGGAAATGCTGTTTATGTCTAAAATGTACGCCCAGACCAAGGACGAGCGATATAAGGAATCTTTCCTGAAAGGACTGAATTACCTATTGGAAGCACAATATGATAATGGAGGATGGCCGCAGTTTTTTCCATTAAAAAAAGGCTACTATACGCATATTACCTACAATGATAATTCGATGGTTAATATTTTGGTGATACTAAAGGAAATCAGCGAAGAAACAGATTATTACAGTATCAGACCATCTAAAGACGTTATTGAAAAATCAAAAAAAGCATTTGATAAAGGAATTGACTGTATCCTGAAAACACAGTACAGACAAAATGGGGTTTTAACGGGCTGGTGTGCACAGCATGATGAATTTACTTTGGCCCCGGCCAATGCTAGGGCTTTTGAACTGGCTTCACTTAGCGGATTTGAATCGGCAAAAATTGTATTGCTTTTGATGTCGATTGAAAAGCCTTCTCAAGAAATTATTACTTCTGTAAAAAGTGCCAATGCCTGGTTTGAGAAAACAAAAATAACCAATCTTGAAGAAAAAAGAGTGCTCAACGATGCCGGAAAAATAATCGACAAAAAGATGATTCCAACGGTAAATGCGGCACCGATCTGGGCAAGATTCATGGACCTGGAAACAAACGAGCCTTTGTTTTGTGACCGCGACGGAATCAGGAAAAAAGCATTGGACCAGATAGGTCCTGAAAGGAGAAATGGTTACGCCTGGTATTCTGACGCGCCAAAAGAAGTCTTGAAAAAATTTCCTTCATGGGCGGTTAAAAACGGAATAAAAGTATCTGCTGTAGAAGATTCATCAAAAAAAAAAGATAATTATATAGTAGTTGCACAAGATGGCTCTGGAGATTTTACCAAAATCCAGGATGCCATAAACGCTAGTCCATCCTTTCCGTATGAAAAAGTGACGGTGTTTGTAAAAAACGGCACTTATAATGAAAAGGTACGAATTCCCGAGTGGAACACCAATTTAGCTTTGGTTGGAGAAAATAGAGAAAAAACGATTATCGCTTTTGATGATAATTTCAAAAAAATAAATCTGGGACGAAACAGTACCTTCTATACGGCGACTGTTCTGGCAGAAGGCGATGATTTTTCGGCATCAAATCTAACTATAAAAAATACCTCGGGAGATAACGGTCAGGCAATTGCCCTTTCTGTTGTGGCAAACCGCGCGCAAATTTCAAATTGCACTATTCTGGGAAATCAAGATACTTTATATTTATCGGGAAAAGAGGCAAAACAATATTTTAAGGACTGTTATATAGAAGGAACAACTGATTTTATTTTTGGAGGAGCGACCGCTTTATTCGAAAACTGTGAAATTCACAGCATCAAAAGTTCGTATATAACCGCTGCTTCAACACCACAGGGAACGGCTTTTGGTTTTGTATTTAAAAATTGCAGACTTACGGCAAATCCTGATGCAACGGCAGTTTATTTGGGAAGACCATGGCGTATTTATGCCAAAACGGTTTATATCAATTGCGACATGGGCAAACATATTAAAGCCGAAGGCTGGCAAAACTGGTCCAAACCCGATGCTGAAAAGAATGCCTTTTATGCCGAATATAATTGCAGAGGCGAAGGATTTCAGCCCAAAACAAGGGTGTTGTGGTCACATCAGCTTACAAAAAAAGAAGCTGATAAATATACTGCCGAGAATATATTAAAAGATTCAGTACCCAACTGGTATACAAAGTAATTTAGATTCAAAAAGTGATAATTATGAATTTTAAGTATCTCATTTTTCTTTTGGTTTCATGGATTTCATTTGCCCAAAGCAATGAATTTCCTACTTCAAAAGTAGATTCCATTGTCAAGAGAATCCAGCTTCCGGTTTTTGCTTCTTATCAGATAAATGTTTTGAAAACAGGGGCAAAAGGCGATTCAGTTACAAACAACAAAGCTGCTTTTGACAAAGCCATGGCATTGTGCAAAAAAAATAACGGAGGAACTATTATTGTACCAAAAGGGATATATAAAATTAACGGGCCAATTCATTTTGTAAACAACGTAAATCTTAAACTCGAAAAAGGCGCAAAAATTAAATTCAGTGATAATCCCAAGGACTATTTGCCAATGGTTTTAACCAGTTGGGAAGGAACTATGCTCTACAATTACAGCCCGCTGATTTATGGCTACAATTGCAGCAATATTGCCATCACGGGAGAAGGTACCATTGACGGAGAAGGAGGGAAGACCTGGAAAAGCTTCAAAGCCAAAGAAGAAGCCGGAAAAAACAGAAGCCGGGAAATGAACCATAATAATGTGGCTTTAAAAGAAAGAACTTTTGGGGAAGGCTATTTTCTGCGTCCGCAAATGATCCAGTTTTTTAATTGTAAAAATATATTGGTAGAAAATATCCGTATCGAAAACTCGCCATTTTGGTGCTTGCACCTGCTAAAATCACAAAGCATTACCGTTCGGGGAATCAGCTACAGATCGCTCAATTATAATAACGACGGCATCGATCCTGAATATGCAAAAGATGTATTGATAGAAAACGTAACTTTTGACAACGGAGACGATAATGTGGCCATAAAAGCAGGACGAGATCATGAAGGAAGAGCCAATACGGCAACGCCAAGCGAGAATATCATCATCAGAAATTGTAATTTTAAAGGCCTGCATGGCGTTGTCATAGGCAGCGAAATGTCAGCAGGAGTTCAAAACGTATTCGTAGAAAATTGCAAAACAGTGGGCTATTTAAAAAGAGGAATTTATGTAAAAACCAATGCAGATCGCGGTGGTTTTATCAGGAATATTTTCGTTAGAAATATTGAGCTGGATCAGGTAGAAGATTGTTTGTATATGACAGCAAACTACCATGGTGAAGGCCACGGCTACCAGTCTGATATATCAGATATCCATTTCTCCCATATAACCTGCAATAGCGCATCAGAATCCGGAATTGTAATTCAGGGATTCCCGGACAAGAAAATACGCAATATCAGCCTGAACAATATCGAAATCAAATCCGCGAAAAATGCCATCTCCAATGAAAACGCCCAGAATGTTCTGATGACCGATGTGTTTATTGGAAAAAAAGCCACGGTCCCTACAGCAGCCAAATGAGTTTTCAGCATGCTGCATTGCAAAGGATCCTCAATTACGAAGAAGATCTTGGATATAATGGAGTAAAAAAATAGAGCAATCCAAAAAATCATAAGTATGAAATATTATTTAATAATCCTGTATTTATTCGGCGTTACTTGTTTTGCCCAGAAAACAACACTCTACACTATAGGGGATTCGACAATGGCCAATAAAAAAGATCCCCAGCACAATCCTGAGCACGGCTGGGCACAGGTACTCCAGCCTTTTTTCAAAGAAAATATCCTTGTGGAGAACAGGGCCTTAAACGGGCGCAGCACCAAAAGTTTCATCAACGAGAAGCGTTGGGATTCTATTTATAACAAGCTCAAAAAAGGCGATTATGTTTTTATTGAATTTGGCCATAACGATGAGAAGATTGAAGACTCAACACGTTATACAAATCCGCATACCGCCTACCGTTATAATCTCATCCGTTTTGTACGGCAAACCAGGGAGAAAGGGGCCACTCCCGTACTACTGAGCTCTATTGCCAGACGTAATTTTAACGAAAAGGGCGTTTTGGTACCGACACATGGGGATTATCCACTGGAAACCAGATTGGTTGCGCAGCAATACAATGTTCCTTTTATTGATCTTGAATATCATACCGAATTGCTCGAACAGTCCTATGGTCCTGAAAAATCCAAACTGTTGCATCTGCATTTCAAGGCTGGGGAAAATCCTTTTTATGATAAAGACAAGGCAGACGACACGCATCTTTCACTGCTGGGGGCGACAAAAATTGCCCAGATTGTCATCGCCCAGATTAAGGATCTCAAAGACGCCTCACTGGGAAATCTCAAAAAGGGCATCAGGTAAAAGAAGGAGTAAGGGCCATAGCTGTCACACAGCGAAAAAATTATGTGTGGCTGATTTTCTGAAGTTGCCCTTTCCGTACATCGGACGGAAGATTTAATCCCAGGTCTTCTTTGAGGTCCCGGCTATGGTATTGCTGGCCAATAGAATCAATACTGAGAACAGCCCTGCTTTTGTGATCAATATAGCAAAGTTTGCAGATATTTTCCCGGGAGTCGCGCTTCAGGATGGTGGTGATTCCTTTTGCGGCAAGCGATTTTAAAAAATGGTGCAGCGATATTGATTTGAATAGGGAAATATTCACTACCTGACTAAGCCGTATTCTATCTTCTCGGGATACCATCATGTTGATTTTAAATCTCTGGTCTAAAAAGTGCATTGTCGGTTTGTTGTAAAAAGCGCTGGCTTTGATCGGTATACCCATTGTCTTTCCCTGGGGGGTAATTATGCTGTAGACCAGCCCCGGGCATGGCAGGCTACTTTGCCTTCCCGTACATCTCTGCACATGGATATTGTACTGTTCCAAAAGCGCGTTTAGTTCCTCCAGACAGGTATATCTGTATTGATGCAGAATGAAATTAAGAACCTGATGTATTGCTTTTTTTGTCTCTACTTTTCCGTACTCGATCCGCTTTAAGGGATGCGATAAGGATTCCACTGCCTCTTTGCTTTTCTCCGCCCTGATAAGTCCAAATAGCTTTTCAATCTCTTTCCTGGCTGGCTCTGCTTTTTTGATCACCAGATTGCTCATGTCAATGCGTTTCCCCTCCCTGTCAATAACCGTTGTGATAATATGAATATGAGGGTGCCCTGCATCATGATGCTGATAGATTAAATAGGGCTGTTTGCCAAAACCGATCCTTTCCAGATAAATTTGGGAAATAGCAATAAGCCTCTGGGGTGGATGGTTCTCCGAGGGGGCAAAATTAAGGGTGATGTGCATGCAGTTGCGTTTTGCATTTGGATTTAATTGCGCCCTTCTGATAAAACGCTGTATTTTCAGCTCATACCCGGTCCGGTCCAGGTCCACGGGATAGTTGCCGGATCCGATACACTGCGCTACACCTTTATTGACTTTCCTCTCGTTATAGTCCAGGGCCCGTGTTAGAGAGCCGGTTATTTTTATGATTGCAACCATTTTTGGGTAACTTTCTCAATTTGCTTTTTAATTTGACTGATCTTTTTTCCATGTTTCCTGATTTCGCATTCCAGGGACTCCATGTATGCTGCAAACCCTTCGATTTGAGGGTGGCTGTGTAAATCGATGACCAGCTGCTCTATAGTGGAGCGTATGGTGTTGATCTGCTCATTTACCACTACAAGCTCCTCGATCAAATCGTCCAGTGACTGGTTCCTGTAGAGTGTGGTAATTTTTTTATTAAATAAGGCACAACGAATAAAGTGGCTCATGGTGCGACAGGTAGTGGCTTTATACAGGTGTTCGAATCTGGAGTATTCCTCTGGATTGAGTCCTACGTATACCGCGCGGATTTTACTGGGATCGTCCTTTCTCATGATCATGCAGTTTTTAACTCTGTTTATAAGGTAAATTCCTGGCACTAAATTACCACTTGTCTTGTCAAAGGGCAATCCTATACAAATTTTGATACCCATTAAGGTCTTCCAAAGATCTTCCTAAGTAGAACGGTTTCCTGCCTGAGTACTACTCGCAGGTTTTAATTAGCACAAATAAAAGGTATGCTTATTTTTTTACTACCAGGTAAGATAATTCGGCATCACTCACCAGGCGATCCATCTCGAAGTGTATAATATCCTGGATATCCTGCTTGATCTGAAGGTAGTTTTTTTGTACGACCTCACTGTTGAGCTGGCAGACTACGGGAATTTCTCTGTAGGCATCGCTTTCTTCCTGAAGGGCTTTGTGATCATTTTGTATCTGGCAGTGAAAGGTCTTAAGGGCTATACTGCAGGAGGGATCATCGGCTACCATGCCAACGAATTCTCCGGAACTTAAAGAGGAAATTTTGGACACCGGTACGGCCAGTTCGAGTTGTTTGGAACGGCTAATGGAGATATCGGCACTGTTTATGGAAAAACTTTCCCTGTCCTGCATGATCTTACCAAAACGTTCCGAGAGCTGTTTGGCCGTGTCTCCGGTAACCTGCCCGCTGATGATATTTCCGGTAATATTCATAATAACGTCGGCCTGCTCGCGCCCGTAGTCCTTTCGCAGCTGGCTAAAATCCTGTATCCCCAGGCATGTTGCCACTTTGTTGCTTCTTGCCGTTGCAATAAGGCTGTCCATGTTATTGAGATAAAGGGTCGGGAATTCATCAAATATGAGACTGCTTTTTTGTTTGTCTTTCTGATTGACCTGTTTTAGAAGCCGGCTTACATACAGGGAGAGTACTGCTCCGTAAATCTGTATTTTTTGCGGATTATTTCCCATACACACTATTTTGGGCTCTTTGGGATTATTGATATCCAGGGTAAAGTCATTTCCAGAGAGCACATAATACAGCTGTGGGGAGGAGAGCCTGGCCATGGCGACTTTTGCAGAGGCAATCTGTCCCTCCAGCTGTTCCATAACATCATTGAGATAGGCATTGATAAAAGGATTGATCAGCACCTCGATTTCCTTCTCGGTACGCAGAAGGGTAAACAGGTCATCATAATCTGCCTGCATGAGTTCTATGACATGGGGAAGGGTACAGAACTGGCCATTTTTATATTTTCTTAAATACCAGATAATGGCCGTTAGAAAGTTAATGGGGGATTCGACAAAAAAATCTCCCTGACGTTTGATCCACTCCCTGTTGAGTCCCAGAAGGATGGTACGGGCAGACTCAGCGGAATCGGTGATGTCGGTCATTGCCGAGGGATCTAGCGGATTACAGCGATGCGAGCGGCTAAGGTCATCGAAATTGATGCTGTAGAAACGGGGCGGAACCTCATAGAGCGATTGGGAGCTGAGCCAGGTATTATAGGCAATGGTGGAAAGGTCATCGTATTTGAAATCATAGATAAACATAGTAAAGCCTTTTCGGATGTGCTGGGTGATGATATGGCGAATGACAAAATAAGATTTACCCGAACCCGGGGTGCCCAGTACCAGGATGGCCCGAAAAGGATTTATGATATTGATCCAGCTTTTCCTAATTTTATCCTTCAGGTAATATTGCGCGGGCAGGTTAATGGAATAGGGGTTCTCCAGCAGTCTTTCCTCCTGGGGAAAGGTTTCGTTTTCCTTATTAAAGATGTCCTTTGCATTGAGGCGATGTCCTATAACCCGGGAAAGGAGCGTTGAGCCGGTAAGCACTAAAATATAGCCAATTGCGGTAACTGCCATATACAGAATGCTTCTGCAGCAAAGCCCTATGTCCAGGAATAGCAGCCAGTAACTTAAAAAAAACAGCAGCGCACCGCCTGTTAACAAGCCGATAGCGGATTTTAGTTTTATTTCCTGATTTTTTCTTCCCCTGGAGCCTAAAAGCGAAATTAACAGCAGAACAAAAACAAGAAGTTTAGAGCGCTGAAAACCAGAAAAAAGCCCTGTTTTACTTACAGTATGCAAAATAAGATCGCCAAACGGGCCTGCAAGATCCCATTGCCTAAAGGCCATATGGCAGTAATAGTAAAAATGCAAAGACAGGACCAAAATGCTCATTAGTCGTGTCATATCGATTATCTTTCGAAGTGCCTGTTCGTTCTCTCCGGTCTGCATGGACTGTCATTTTAATTGAAATTGGACCGATAGGCTATTGTCTTTAATGCTATAGCCGTGGCCCCAGTTTTCTGGTAAGTTTTCCCCCTTGTATGATCCACTGGTTATAGTCCTTCTGGTCTTTGTACAGAAGGCTTTCATCCCTGTATTTGCAGCTCCATCCAAGAGCCTTGACAGTGGCGCTTTCACCGGCCTGATCCCTGTCTAAAAACAGGCGGATTATGCGGTACTCTTCCATCTGTGAGCGCGTTTTTTCAAAAAAGGAAAGCGAGTTCAGTATTATAAAATCCTGTTTTTTATCACAGGCACGGCTGTTAACAGCCTTAAAGGACAAAAAGTCAAAGAAACCTTCAAAGACCAATACTTCCTTGCCTTTATTACAATAGCTCGTGATGGACTTGGGAGAGCTGCTGGCCTTAAAATAAGGATTCCGGATTTCAAATCCTCCATGATCATTTTTAAATCCAATGCCGTAATAGGAGTTATCATTGAGGCTGTACTGGATCTCTGAGCAGAATTGGCGGGCAATTCCAATAGGGATTTTTCTCTGCTTCAGGTAACGCATCAGCGCAGGGGAGTGCAATGGCTCCTGCTTGAGGATCTGAATTTTTGACTGCCTTTCAGTAGATTGATTCTCCTGTACAGCAGCTGCGTGGTGGGCAGGGGTAATACTACCCAGATGGTTCCGCAGGAATTCTCCAATAGTACAATTAAAGAAAAGCATGCCAAAATCAATGATATTGCCACCCTGCCCAATACCATGGTCATACCATCGGTTAAGCCTGCGGTTTATCTTAAAGGAAGCGGTTCTTTCGTTGCGCAGCGGGGAGAGGTACCAGTAATCATCATTTCTAATTTTGCAGGCTTCAAAACCCAGCTCTGACAAATAGCTGACCATATCGGTTTGCTTTACCTGATCTATCGGAAATGAGTTGCTGTTGAGGTTCATAGTCAAGTTATCACGTTCATTTACATCTCAGGCTAAAGTAAAAAAGGAATGTAACGCATGCAATCCCTGTCAAATTTTGATAGTCAAATCAGATTGATTAGACATCAACAGTATGTAGAACACTAAATTGGCAGCTACTGCTTATTTAATGAAGTAATCTATCTTTCATCGGTAATGAAATGCCGGCCAAACCTTTCAGGAAAATAAACAGGAGCAAAGCCGGAATATCCAGATTGGCGGGATATAAAAGAGGGGCATCGGGGAATGGCAGATGGGAGGAAGTCAGCTAAAAATGAAAGTAAATAATAATTATTGTAAATTATGTAAGTTTATTCTTTGAATTATTGTTTTTTTTATATCTTTGGTACTGTGTTACTTGCATTTACGAAAAATTTAAGTTTCTAATTTTTATATGCCCGAGCAAAACTAACGCAGCATATAGGCCTTTAAGTGTGAACCATAACATCATGGCTACAATTTTTTATAAATTTAAAGGCGAATGAGAGCAAGTATCACTATTTGCTCTTTTTTTATTTACTGTGGCAAAGAAGTACGCCATGACTGTCTAAATGAGGAGATTTAGTAGTTTTGCTTTCTCAGGCCGTTAATTTTTAATTACAATGGCAGGTGCAATTCCAGTAGCGGCAATATCGATAACAAAGGTAGTCTTCCAAACATCACAAAAATAGGCTCAGTAAAACCGGTTAATAACTAATTGCACTAACATTTAATACAGGTTCCAATCACAACTTGAATTTGAATTAAGGTTCTCCGGTTTTGCTAGCAGATTTACAAAAACAATTGCAGCATATTGTTTTTATCGGTTTTATCCTTATCTTTAAAGTAAAACAATCCATATGGGGCACATCTCTTTTAAATTATATTTTAAGATACTGGATGTCTTGACTCAAAATTGCTTTGAAAGCTACACTCTGGATGAACTAACACTGATTGTCTGCTCCTATTACAGTTGCAGTGATTTCTCCCGGAATACTATTTCCATTCAAAGATCCGGAGAGTCCAAAGTACTTGATGCTTTATTATGGCTTGAGAGTGAAGGTTTTGTTGTTTTGAACCCTGAAACGGATCAGTGCGCTTTGAATTTCAAATTACTCAAAAAGATTAAGAATAAAGGATTTGAATGTTAATTTGTCCACTAGTCTGTAATTTACAAATTAGATGGCTGCTTGAACCGGGACTTGTGCCAAAATTTCTATAAATTCTTTTCACGGGCCTGTATTCTTATTTTAAAATCATGGGTTTCACCCTGCCTTGCATTCAAAAGCTATTTTCTATTGATATAACGTAATTAGTTGTCACACTGCTGGAAGTCTTTATTTTGAGATTCCGCACTATAATAGTACCTTAGCAAATAAAGAAAAGTACGCACAGTAAAAGGCCCAATAAACATATGGCAGCAGACCAGTATATCAGACTCTCGCAGCTCAACGATCAGATCCAGGATACGATCAATGCCCGATTTAAGGGGCAGACGTACTGGATTGTGGCTGATATAACCAATCATTCCTTTAAAGCCGATAAAAAGATCCATTATTTTGAGCTGGTCGAGAAAGCGCAGAACGGTAATGCAATAACCGCCAAGATCCTGGGCAAATCGTGGGGAGGGGGAGCCGTTCGTATTGAGGAATTTGAAAAAAGTACAGGACAGGTCTTTACCAATAACCTGCATGTACTGGTGCAGGTAAGTGTGGATTATCATCCTTTATACGGATTGTCTGTGAGCGTTTTGGATATCGATAGCAATTTTATGCTGGGAATACTTGAGCAGCAGCGAAATGCTACCCTTGAGCGTCTGGTAAAAGTAAACGATTTTATAAAAAAAGAGGCAGATGGTTACGCTACATTTAACAGCCGGTTAAAACTTCCTGCAGTAATCCAGAGAGTGGCTGTAATATCATCGAGCAGCTCGGCCGGGAATGAAGATTTCCGCCATACCATGCAGCATAATGATTTTGGCTATGTTTTCCAGATCGAAGACTATTATACCATTGTACAGGGAGACAACAACGCAAAACTATTTTTGAATAAACTCATCGAAATCTATAATACGGGAATCCCATATGATGCAGTTGTGATTAACAGGGGTGGAGGATCACAGTCGGACTTTCTGATTTTTGACAACTACAATATCGGAAGGGCAGTAGCCAAGTTTCCGATACCTATTATAACGGGCATTGGGCACCAGAAAAATGTCAGTATAACGGATTTAATGGCCCATACCCATACCAAAACCCCGACCAAAGCAGCGGAATTTATCATAGCGCATAACCGCAATTTTGAGCAGGTAATACTCGCGCTGCAGCAAAATATTGCCATAAAATCACAGCAGCTTTTTCTGAGCCATTACAAAGAACTGTACCATATTAAAAATGAAATCTCCCATAACGCAAGAATGCTGGTGCAACTGCATGGCGAAGAATTGACTAGGACCCGCCAGCGTATCATCAGCAGTTCCAGATCGGTTTTATACGAGCATCAAAAGAAACTAATCCTGTCAGCCCATCAGGTGGTCCAGGGTCCTAAAATGCTCCTTCAGCAGAATAAAAATGATTTGGAACACATCAAGAATGCCGTAAAGAACGCTGCCAATGATTATCTTCGCCGGGAAAAGGTCACATTAGAGCATCATTTGAAAAGCATTCAGATCATGTCACCGCAGAATATCCTGCGCAAAGGCTACGCGATAGTGAAGGTAAATAATAAAATAATCAGCAGTGCTGAAAACATAAAGGCCGGGCAGGAAATAGAAGTGATCCTGAAGGATATAAAACTGAAAAGCACCGTTAAGGAAAAAATACAATACGATGGAAGAGAAACTGACCTATGAGACGGCCCTGTCGGAGCTGACGGCCATTTCGAAAGAAATAGAAAATGAAACGATCTCAGTTGATACCCTGGCTTCAAAAGTGAAAAGGGCATCGGAACTTATTGAGTTCTGCCAGGCCAAGCTTAAAAATACAGAAGCCGAGGTTACCAAAATCATAAACAGGATGGAGAACCCTGAAAATTAAAGCAGGGATATGTAACAGGGATCTAGATTGGTCGTTACCAACTGACCTGAATACCAAAATGGATCATCCTTTAGTATTCTATTTTTTATGCCTCTTATCTATAAGTCCCATTACAGCTGTAGTGGGATTTTACATGTCCTTTGTAGTGGATTGAAAATAAAAACAGGCCGTTTTCTAAACTGGAAATTCACACCTGTTTTCTGTCCTCTAAGGTTTTGATCCATGATACTAAAAATGGCGATAGTGGGTAATTTTTTAATGAGAAGCGAATTGGGCTTATCCAATTTTGGATCTTATAAATGCATCCAGTATGTGCTGTACTGAAAGGGAAAGATCACCGGCTATAAGATCTGTTTCCAATACGTAACGATCCACAAACCCATCTGCAGATTTTTCAATATCATTGAGTTTTTTGACCTGATCCTGCTCCTCAGAGGTTCGATACTTATTTTCAAGCCAGGCTTTAAAATCTTTTTCAAATTGTTGTATTACATCTTCCATTTTAAAGGCGTTTAAAATTATTAAGTAAATCTTTAATTTTATTATTTCAGTGAACAGTCCGGTAAAAAATACCGGCGCAATGGTCTGGCTGACCTATTTTATAATGAAAACTAATATTCCAGCCTGTTTAAAATAAAGCCTTCCAGTTCCTTATCCACTGCCTTATGACGCTGCGGGGAAGTCAGTATTTTGCTGTAAAGGGTGATATGGTTTTCGATCAAAAATTCGTCAAGGTCGTTAAGGCACAATAAAAATGATGCCTGTGCTGTTTCCCATAACAATTTATTTTCCGAGGAAATGTCTGTAAGCACGACCTTGAAATGGCTCTGTGATTCGGCATTATTTTCGTCTGTGCGCGGCCCAATGGTAATACTCAGTTCAAAATCATTGTCGATATCATTATAGGAGCCCGTTAAAAAGTAAGCTAAAGTCATATTATTGCGTTTGTTTTAAATTCAACTATTTCTATACCGTCAAAATTTCAATTACAGCAGGGAATCAAAAAAAAATACTCTGGGCCCTGGCAAGGGCTTTATTCATATCAATTCCTTTTTTCAGGGATCCCTTGAAGATATCGCCTTCACTTTTAATTCTTGCAATGGCATTTGATATATTGAAATCCTTCATGGCAAGCCCTTTTTTTACCTCTTCCCAGTGCAGCGGCATGGAAACTGTGGCGCCTGTTTTGGGACGCAGTGAATAAGGACAGGCAATGGTGGCGCCCGGTCTGTTCTGCAGAAAGTCCAGATACATTTTACCATTGCGGTTTTTGATCTGGCGCTCCATACTGGTAAACTCCGGGAGCTGATCGTGTACGACCGAAACAATGAGTTTTGCGAACATCTGGGACTGGTCATAGGAATATTTGGCCCCAAGGGGAATGTAGATGTGAATTCCCGTCGATCCTGATGTTTTCACAAAACCCGGTATTTCGATGGCATCCAGCACTTTTTTTACTTCCTGCGCCGCCTGGATAACCTGCTCAAAAGTATTTTTATCAGGATCAAGGTCGATCACGCAGTAATCCGGATTGTCAGGATGTTTTATTGTACTAAACCACGGGTTCATTTCAATACAGCCCAGAGAGGCCATGTACAAAAGCGTGTCCTCATCACCTCCCACCAGGAATTCCTTGTCCTCACCGTCACTTGTGGTGTAGGGAAAAGTTTTGGCCCAGTCAGGGGCTTTGCCCTTGACGTCTTTCTGGTAGAAACTGGGACCATGGATCCCACCGGGAAAACGGTTCAGCGACAAGGGGCGGTCTTTGAGATAGGGCAGGATGTATTCGGCGACCTGATAATAGTAATTGAACATGTCGCGTTTGGTGTATCCGTCCTCAGGCCAGTATACTTTGCTAAGGTTGCTGAATTTAAGGCTGTGGCCTTTGATTTTTTTTACCTGCGATTCCTCTGTAGGGTTCAGCAGTGTTTTTCTGCCATTCTTTACTGGGGCGGACACCAAAGCATTTTTAGTAGTATCGGTATTTACCTCTGCACCGGAAACAGCCTGACTGGTTGGAGCTGCCGTTTCGCGCACTACCTCTGTGGCTTTTTTATCAGAGCGCATCCCTTCAAAGGAAGGATGGCGGAAAACCCCGTCTGAGGTGACCTCTGCAAAACTCACCTCACAGACCAGCGATGGTTTGAGCCAGGTAGCGGTAGCATGAGGCGGGTTGGGACGGAAGCGCGAAGGTTTATTGATATCAGGCTCCGAGGCAAAGGGAATTTTGTCGGTGATCAGCGGGGTGAATTGCTGCATCATTTCTTTCTGCAGCTTATCCCCGAATCCTGTCCCGACCTTGCCCACGTATTGCAAGCTGCCGTTTTGGTAAACCCCCAGCAGTAAGGAACTGAACTGTTTGGAAGAACCCTCATTTTTGGTAAACCCTCCAATGACCACTTCCTGGCGCTGGTTTACCTTAATTTTCAGCCACTGTTTGTTGCGGCTGTCAGGGCTGTATTCTGAACTTGCCCGTTTTGCCATAATGCCTTCCAGGCCCATCTTTTTGGCGGCCTGAAAAAAATCCAGTCCGCTTGAAGTAAAAACCTGGCTCAGGCGGATCCGGTCATCATCAGTGGGCAGTATCTGCTTGAGCAATGCCTGCCTGTCGGAGAGCGGGAGGTTCATAATATCATTTCCATTGTACCACAAAAGATCAAAAACATAATAGACCAATTCACCGTCCGCTTCGCTGCGCCAGTTCTGAAGGGCACTAAAATTGGCCTTGCCGTCCTGGCCCAGAACTACTATTTCACCATCCAGAACCGCATCGAAAGGCCATTTGGAAAGAGCTGCAGTTATGGGATAATATTTCTCTGCAAAGGATTTGTTGTTGCGTGAAGAGATGGAAACATCCCCTTTATTGATGTAGGCAAGTGCACGATAGCCATCCCATTTGAATTCATAGGTCCAGTCCGGGTCATCAAAAGGCTCACTGACAAGGGTAGCCAGCATTGGTTTTATGGCAGCAGGCATTTTCGCCTTTTTGCCATTTTTTATAAGCGCCTTGATATCCAGTGTGGTAATTTTGGATGTTTCTTTTTTTGTTTTCATCTGCAGTTCATTTTATAGCGTTACAGCTTATAAGTTATCCAGCTCCTCGGCTGCACTTTCGGTACTGCCGTCCCCGCCCGAGTTCTCATTGGTACCTTTTTCAAATTTATTGGGTTCATAACGATTGGGATCGGTGCCCGACTGATCGTGTTTGTCCGGATTTTCACCTCCGGATTTATCCGCGTAAACATTGTGCTGCTGATTGTGAAAAGGGCATTTCTGAAGGTCTTCACTGCTGTAATTATGTAAATTTTCCATGATTTTCATATTTAGGTTAATGTGTTTAAAATTAAATATATAGCGCTAATTAGCCTTATATGAAAATGTGTAATTCTTATCTAATTTACATTCGAATGCCCGATGAAATCACCAATTGTTTTATCGCTTCCGATAAGATATCATTTAAATAATTTCTATATTTGATGGGAAATAGCATCAATATTTAAATTAATGGCAATGGAAAAGGGGATGAAGCTGAAGGTTCGAAAAGAACTCGACGCAAGACAGCAGTCAAATATTATTAAATTAAAGGGAAGCTTAATCTCCAAGGGTTATACAGAGATTATACAAATTTTTGGATCAGGATGATGAATTCCATATCAATTCTTTTGAAATTGAAACGGGGGATGCCTCTGAAGTACAGGAGTTTATTACGGCATTTATTGCCAGGGAAAACCTGCAGGACAGCATCTCAATTTTTTAGTAATCACCAGATAAAATTTAAAATCTGACCTTAAAAAAAAGCGCACTGTTTAATGACAGTGCGCTTTTTTAATTTTTAAATCCGGCAGCCAAGATAAAGGCTGGATTGTAACTGTTTCATAAACGGGTGGGAGTTAGAGCGAATTGTAATTATATTTTATTCCCAAAATTTCCACCTTTTTTTCTCTTTTGCCGCACTGTCGTTTTTATCATTAGTGGATTCCGGTGTATCCCCAAAAATGTCCTGATTATCGGCAGCCAGCTCATTTTCTGAATCTTTAAAGGGATCGGGGGCAGATTTTAACTGCTCCTGCAGCTCGGTTACAGAAAAACCGGTGCCTTGTTCGGCAGCAGCATTATCGGCATAGGTGAGGTGGCGGAAACTAAAATCAATTGGTTTTTCTTTTCCTGTTTCAAAAAATTCGACCATATACTGGTTTTTTTCCATATTTACCGCTTTTATCTTTCCTTTGTTCCAAACCGGATGCATGACCAGATCGCCTTCCTTAAAGGCAGTGCTATTATCCCCCTGAACCCGGCCCTGGTTTGTTTTGCTGCTCTGAATGATTTCCCGCGACAGTTTTCCTTTTCGGACATAGAACTCCTCACTGATCTCAAAGAGAAACCTCGAAGGGTATTTGTTAAGGCCGGTAGTAAAGTTAAAGCCCTCCGAATCGGTCATGTAAAACCTTTTCTCGGCCCGGGTAACCGCCACGTACATAAGCCTTCGTTCTTCCTCAATGGCACGTTTTCTTCTTTCCTTAATTGATAATGCGCTAGGAATGACCCCTTCGGTAAAGCCACAGAGAAAAACATAAGGAAATTCAAGCCCTTTGGAAATATGAATGGTCATCAGCCTTACCTTGTCTTGCTGCTGGGTATCGGCATCCAGATCGGTATACAGGGCAATTTCCTGCAGGTACTCGATAATGTTCACAGCAGCATTGTTTTCCTTTTCCAGAAGCAGCATGGAATTTACCAGTTCCTTGATATTTTCAAGCCTGTCCTCATCACCGTCTTTTCGATAGAGTTCAGAAAGGCCGCTCTTGTCCAGTATGATTTTCACCAGGTCCGAAATGGATTTGGTTTTGGCAATTTCGCCAAGCTCGCCCAGGAGGGCCAGAAAATCCAGGGCCCCTTTTTTAGCGAGTTCCTTATCGGTGGTATTTCTTTCCAGTGCCTGCAGAAGGGAGAGATTCTGCTCTGCGGCCAAAAGACTGAGCCTTTGGAGAAATTTCTTGCCAAGACCTCGCGAGGGCTGATTGTGCATGCGCAGAAAAGAAAAATTATCTCCTTGGACGATAAGCCGTAACATAGAAAGAACATCTTTTATCTCTTTTCTCTCAAAGAAACGGATGCCTCCAAAAATGATATAGGGAATATTGTCTTTTATAAGTGCCTGTTCAATATTTCTTGAAAGATGGCTGGAGCGGTATAATATGGTGATATCAGAGTACGAGGCATCCTCGGACTGCAGTATCTGTTTTATCTCAGAAGCGATCCAGCGGCTTTCCTCAAAATCATTTTTTCCGTGGAAATGCACCACCTCAAAGCCTTCGGGCTTATCGGTAATCATATCCTTGTCTACCCTTACGGTATTGTTTTTAATGATATGGTTTCCAACCTTCAGGATATTAGGAGTGGAGCGGTAGTTGCGGTTCATGATGATGGTGCGCGTATCGGGAAAGATACTGTCAAATTCCACCAGGTATTCGGGTTTGGCGCCACGCCATTCATAAATGGTCTGATCGGGATCACCGACAAGAAAAAGGTTCTGATGCACACGTGAGAGCATCTCCACCAGATGAAACTGGCTTTCGGAACTGTCCTGGGCTTCATCGACCTGAATATAGTGCAGGTTTTCCTGCCACTTTGAAAGTACATCAGTATTGTGGTCCAAAATGAACTCGGTGAAATGTATCAGGTCATCAAAATCAAGGGCATAATTTCTTTTTTGTTTGTCCAGGTATATCTGGAAAACACGGCTGGACAGGGAATCACTCTCATCGGGCTCAAAGCTTTTGTTTTCCAGTATATATCCCAGGTAATTGGAAGTGCTTTTCTGTTTGGAAATAAAGCGCAGCACCTGTTTGAAAGTCAGGTGCTTGGAATTGATCTCAAGTTCTGCGAAGACATCCCTGAGTATGCTTTTCTGGTCTTCGGCGTCCAGTATAATAAAATTTTTCGGATAGTGTATTTTGTTGATTTCCTCGCGCAGGAACCTTACGCAAAAACCGTGATAGGTAGTGATAAAACTCACATCATAGGTATCCCCGATAAGGGCCTTCACGCGTTTTTTCATTTCCTGGGCGGCTTTATTGGTAAAGGTCACACAAAGAATATTGGAGGAATTGATCCCGAGCCTGTCCACAATATAGGCGAACCGGGAGGTAAGGGCTTTTGTTTTTCCTGATCCTGCCCCGGCAATTACCCGAACGTAGCCTTCGGTAGTTTTCACCGCCTCAAGCTGTTTATGGTTTAGGTTCTCTAAAATTGGATCAGTCATTTGTTGTTCATTTTATCTTAAGATCTCTCTGCAATAGTCTAGGATTGCACAAATTCAATCTCTGGTGTTAATTTAAAAGATCCTGAAAAGATTTACAATAAAATTAATAAATTCTTTTCAGGATCTTTTTTTCATGATGTTAAATATCGGAAAGCTTTGAGGGATCCGTTGCCTCTGCAATACTTTTTTCCTTGGGGTTGTTTTTCCCATCGGAAGGGTTCTCAGGGTCCTCGTCTTCGGTATAGTCATTCAGACGCCCGGCTTCCCCGGTGCTTCCCCCGGGCTGCATGCCCCCTGAACCGCTATAGGCACTGTTTGCATTTTCGTTAGTGTCCTGATCATTTTCGGGTGTGTTTTTATTTGTTTCCATGATTTTAATTTTTAGTCTTTTTCTCTATGATTTTCCAAAAGCTCGCGGGCCTGCTTAAGCCCTGTAGCAATGGCTATTCCTTCCTCCACGCCCTCCTGTAGCAGTGCATTGGCTATCTCGACTGCTTTTTCCCTTAACTCGGCAGGCTGGTTCTTGTAAGATGGGGGATAGTCCCCTTTATACCAGGGCATAAGATTAGTTGTTTTCGACAAGGTAATCCCTGACATCATCGGCTCTGGTGCCTGCGGCTCTCACTGCACTTTTTAATACTTCCTGGGGCACATTGAACTTTTCAGACCAATACTGCACCTCGTATGATTCGTTGATATTAATTTGCGAATCATCGGCTTTTCCTGTTTTTGATTTATCGTCCATGATTTTTATATTTTATAGTTTATCTAAAGTTACCCTAATTGGTTCACAGATAGTTATACTATAACGGCTCATTTTTACAGGATTGTAATTATGATCCCAGCCACCAGTGCAGGGACCCGATAATCAATTCTTGAAGAAAACAAACAGCCTTGTCGTTAATTTTCCTTGACCTGCCGGAAGGTGAGGTTGATCCTGGGAAGTACTTTCCTGGCAGTTTTCGGTACCTGATGTTCCCAGTAGGTATTGGTGCTTCCTGCCATGAGCAGAAACGTCCCATGATGAAGGGGTATTTCTATCGGCGGGATGCCTTTAAGGGTTTTATGGCGAAGACGGAACAGGCGCGTTTCCCCGAAAGTCACCGAGGCAATGTTCATATTCTTGTTGCTGCTGGAGGTTTTATCGCTGTGCCATCCCACACCATCACTCCCGTCCCTGTAAAGATTAAGCAGTACGGCATTAAAACCAATCCGGGTCTCTTTCTCTACACGCTCCCTGATCTGCAGCAGCTCCACAGGCCAGTTGGGATCGGATTTTCGCTCAGGCCTGTTGGTATCGCCGTACCAGGAAATCATCCTGGGGGCTGTAACCACTTTATCGTACATGGGCATTTCATATTCCCTCCAATGGGTGGTGTGGTATAAAACATTATAATAATGATCGGACTCTTCCTTACTGAAAAAGTTATCGATCAGCAGCAGGTCAGCATCGGGAAGGTCAAATATTCTTTTGCCGCCGTTTCCCGATGAAAAAATTTCGGTGTCGTTAAAAAGCATCATTTTTTGGCTGGAATTTAATTTATACTCATTTTATGATCCTGATTATGGAGAAAGGGCATGCCTTCACTGGTCATCTTAAGCCTTGGAAGGTTGATTTCATGTTCCTGCGGATAAGGCTGGCGGTCGGTCATGCTGACATCTTCGCGGATCTGCTGATGTACGGTAAATTGGCGTTCATCGGCATTTGAATAACGCGGATCGGCTATAAAAGGCATCTTGGCCATTTTGGTAACGGTGATGGTAGGAAAATGATAATCGACCTCTACATGTCCCAGCAAAAGATAACAGCCGCCGCCCTGAAAGGGATATTCCTTTAGGCTTCCGGTGAAATGGGCCGTATCGAACATTTCACCCTGGGCATCAATCCAGGTACCGAAATACATGGCGCCCATTTTGGTGGGCACATGTTTTCTCGAGATCAGGTAAGCCAGCATGCGTACTGTCTTTTTATGATAACCCAGCAAATCCTTTGCCATGACATCACCCCGGAATTTAGTCTGCAGCAGATCAAAGGGAGAGCGCGATACGGGAAAGCTCAACAGTTCAATTTCGTCAAAGGCATCCTCAAATTCTGAGCGTGCAAGCTCGGGCAGCTTGTATTCCTTGAAAGGCTCCTGAAAGAGAACCAGGCCCCTTTGCTCGGGCTTAAAGTTGACCAGAATAAGCCTGGCTATCACCAGCAATTGGTTTTTGGTTTTTCCCGTAAAACGGAATGCTCCTATGAATATCAGAATTTGCAGGGTCTCAATGCCAATGGGGATACGATTGATAAAATCCTCCAGGGATTTGTATTCCCCATTCCCCTCACGCTCTTCCTGTATAAGCACCGCTATTTTGGATTCCAGGCCCTGAAGGTGCATAAAACCCAGATATACATCAGTGCCGTATAAAGTGGTATGCAGTTCGCTTTTATTCACGCACGGATTATGGATAACCGCCCCTGACATCCGGGCCTCGTGCACATAAACTTCGGTACGGTAAAACCCTCCCTGGTTGTTGATAACCGCTACCATGAATTCTATAGGGTAGTGCACTTTCAGGTACAGGCTCTGGTAGCTTTCCACAGCGTAGGAAGCCGAGTGTGCCTTACAGAAGGAATAGCCGGCAAAGGATTCGATCTGGCGGTAAATTTCCTCGCTGAGTTTCATGGGATGGCCCTGCGCCTGACAGGAGGCAAAGAAATTATCCTTTACTTTCTGCAGCGCTTCCTTTGAGCGTCCCTTGCCCGACATCGCCCGGCGCAGGATATCCCCGTCTGCCGCCGGCAATCCCCCGTAATGCAGGGCAATTTTGATCACATCTTCCTGATAGACCATAATCCCGTAGGTTTCCCCGAGCTGCTGCTCGAAAACCGGGTGGAAGTATTCGAACTTATCGGGATGGTTATGGCGGAAAATATATTCTTTCATCATCCCTGATTGCGCCACACCCGGGCGTATGATGGAGGAGGCGGCCACCAGGGTTTTGTAGTTGTTGCACTGCAGGCGCCGAAGCAGTCCCCTCATGGCCGGGCTTTCAATGTAAAAACAGCCTATGGTTCTTCCAATGCCCAAAAACGCATTGCAGCTGGCCTCGTTCTTGGAAATGGAGGTATCGCGGATATTGAGCCTGATACCACGGTTTTTTTCAATGAGCTTCACGCTGTCATCAATGTGGCCGATACCTCTCTGGCTTAATATGTCAAACTTTTCAAGGCCTATATCCTCGGCAATATGCATGTCAAAAAGGGCAATGGGAAATCCTTTTGGGGGCATTTCAAGGGGTGTGTAATTGGTAATAGGCTCCTCGGAGATCAAAATCCCGCAGGAATGCATGCTGCGCTGGTTGGGGTATTTCTCCATCAGCATGCCGTAATGCTGCACCTCTTTGACCACTTTATTGGTGGGATGAACTGCCATCGGGTTTTTGGCCAGCACATCGAGCTCTTCCTTTGGAAGACCGAAAACCTTGCCTACTTCGCGAAATATGGAGCGGTATTTAAACTCGACATTGGTGCCGCAGAAAGCCACATGGTCATACCCGTAGCGCGAGAAGATATATTCCAAAATAATATCGCGCTCTTTCCAGCTCCAGTCAATATCAAAATCAGGCGGGCTTTTACGGTTCAGGTTCAAAAAACGCTCGAAATACAAATCAAGCTCCAGCGGGCAGATATCGGTAATGCCCAGGCAGTAGGCAATAATGCTGTTGGCCCCGCTTCCGCGTCCGATATGCAGAAATCCCTGGGAGTTGCTAAAGCGTATAATATCCCAGGTAATGAGGAAATACCCGCTGAACTCCAGCTCGTCAATTACCCGGAGTTCCTTGAACATCCTGGATTTGGCCTCCGCATTATCTTTGCCGTATCGCCACTCCAGGCCCTGTTTTGCCAGAGTGGTCAGAAGGTTCATGTCGTCTTTTCTGTTGTTGGTGTAAAACTTTTTGTTTTTTGGTGTCTTGAATTCAAATTCAAAATGGCATGCGTCAATGATTTTCTCTGTATTGGAGATGATATCCGGGTATTCCTGATAACAGGAGAGGAGCCTGTCCAAAGACACCATTATTTCAGTTTCCGCGCAGTGGTCCTCCAGGGTAAGACGCGACAAAATTACATTCAGGTCAATCGCGCGCAGCACCTTATGCAGCCTGTATTCTGTTTTGGTGCGGAAAGTTACCGGCTGGAGGATGACCATTTTGTCTATTCTGGTTTTCCAGTTGGACAATACCAGGGAAGAAAGCTTCTCGGGACGCATCCCGATGAACTCATGCTCTTTTAATTCAGCAGGTACATTCTCCAGGGGATAAATAACAAAGACATTTTCAAAATCCGGCGCATGCTGGGGCAGTGCTGTTTTTTCAAAATTATGCCGGGTCAAAAAACGGTTCATTTCCGCAAGTCCCGAAGCATTTTTTGCCAGTCCTATGAAGCGCAGCTGGTTCTCGCAGCGAAATTCCATCCCCACCACGGGCTTAATGCCCACGGCCCTGCATCCCTTTATAAAATCGTAGATTCCGGTCACCGTATTGATATCGGTTAGTGCCATAGCCGTGACCCCGCAGCTGACAGCTTTGGCAATCAGTTCTTCCAGCGGTATGGTGCCGTAACGAAGGGAGTGGAAGGAATGGCAGTTGAGGTACATTTATTTGGATTTACGTTTTAAAATTTCATTTTTATTGTTGGGTTTAAAGGAAGCCCCCGCGCAGCGCATTACCGCATCAAAGCCATAACGGGATTTCATCCTGTCCATGGCCTGATAAAGGGCCAGCATTTCCTCTGTATCCTGAAAAAGATCAATCTGGTAGGTACCGCGCACAAGCCCGCTGAACCTTACCCCGATAAGGCGCAGCCTCATACGCCGCTGGTATAATTTATCAAATAAACCCGTAACGGTCTGGGTGAGGATATGATCCGCTGAGGTATACTGCACGCGGCACTGTTTGGTCTCGGTATCAAAATTGGCATAACGGATCTTAACGGTTACGGTCGAAGTAAGCCACTCTTCGGAGCGGAGCTGAAAGGCCAGTTTTTCCACCATGCCCAGAATAACCCTTTTGAGCTTTTCAATATCAATGGTATCCTCAGAGAAGGTGTGTTCTGTGGAAATTGACTTTCTCTCGGTGTAGGGCTCAACGGGATTATGGTCAATGCCGTTGGCTTTTTTCCAGAGCTCAATGCCGTTTTTGCCAATCATTTTCTGCAGCGCTTCGGCGGGCATTTCCGAGAGGGTTTTGATATTTCTGATCCCGATGCGTGAAAGCAGTTCAAAAGTTTTCTCTCCCACCATGGGTATTTTGCGGATGGAAAGCGGATTTAAGAACGACTGGACCATGTGCTGGGGAATCTGCAGGTTCTGCTTTTGTTTCCCCTCACCGGTACCGATTTTGGAAACGGTCTTGTTGATCGAAAGGGCAAAGGTCAGGGGAAGGCCGGTTTCCTTTATGATAGTCCGGGCCAGTTCACTGGTCCATTTATAGCTCCCGTAGAATTTATCCATTCCTGTGATATCCAGGTAAAATTCATCAATGCTGGCTTTCTCCACCACGGGCGCCTTTTCCTGGATAATTTCGGTAATGTCATGGGAGAGCCTGGAGTAGAGCTCCATGTCGCCTTTCATGATTTTGGCCTGGGGGCAGAGTTTCATGGCCATATGAATCGGCATGGCCGATCGCACTCCAAATCTTCTGGCTTCATAGGAACACGAGGCCACAACGCCTCTCTCACCACCGCCTATAATCAGTGGGATGCCGTTTAATTCTGAATTGGTAAGCCTTTCGCAGGAGACGAAAAACGTATTCATATCGATATGTACAATTGACCTTTCCATGCTCTTTTCTCATTTGATACAGTTCAAAATTAGCACAGATAGTAACAATGTTATACAGGTAATTTGTTCTAATTTGGAACAAAATTGTTTAATCATTATTTTCGCACACGCCAAAGAGCCCAAAACACTGAAATTTTAAAAAACAGCCCGGAAATCCCCGGAAAAGAAAAAGATTTTTTTAATGTGTTTTTTCTTAAATATGAGTATCTTTACCGTCCCCCGATCACATGCCTGCTAGTTCTATAGCTTTGAATTTACAAGTTTTTGTAAATTACATATCACATGCTTATTGCCCAATTCTCGTTTAACCATTAATAGTCAATTATGGGTTTGGAAAATTACGATTCTCACAGGTATATTTACCTGGCAGATGATGACGAGGATGACAGGTCGTTCTTTAGTGAGGCCATCGGGGAACTCGACCCCTCAGTTATTCTAAAACAGGCCAGCGACGGCATGGAGCTCATGCAGATTCTCCATACCCTAAACGATCCGCTTCCCGAGATCATTTTCCTTGATATCAACATGCCCGGTATCAGCGGTTTTGAGTGTCTGGAAGAAATCCGGAAACTCGATGGGGCCATCCATGAGGTCAGGATCATTATTCTCTCCACCAGCAATGATCCCGAGAATATAGACAAGGCCCTCAGGCTTGGGGCAAGCTTCTATGCGGTAAAGCCCAATAACTTTAATATCCTGAAATCCTTCCTTGCCGATGTCTTGAAAATAGACTGCAAAAGCTCATCGAATGGCAGCCGGAAATTTCGATTGATTTGACAAGTACCATTATGGCAAAAAAAGACGGCAAAAGGGGCTGTACCTAACTATAGGGTAAAGCATAATTAAACTACGCGAAAGGAAGCGGATATTTACCTGTTCCAGCGGGGAGGGGAATAGCCAAGGGAGATGCCTCCCCAGGAATGAAATTTTTTGCCTCCACTGTATTCCTGGCTTCTTCCGTATAGGGCGTAGCGGAGGTAAAGCCGGTCAAAAAGCAGCAGATTCACACCCGCGGTCAGATCAAAGGCCAGGCGGTTTATATCGCTGTGGGGGATTTTGTATACGCTGTGATCTGCAAACATCAGCCCTTCCAGGGTGGTGTTGTATCCTACAACCCGTATTTCAGGACCAACAAAGACATTCATCCTGATAACCGGTGTAGCTGCCGCCAGGGGCGCAAGTGAGGCGCCGGGAACAGCCGGGGAATAGTCCTGCATGAGCCCTGCATTGAGATTTAGAATATTTATTTTAAATCCTGCCCTGATATTGGTGGTGTAGGTGCCCAGTTCTGCCGCACCGCGCAACCGGAGCTGCAGCCACCGGCAGTTTGCCACGCTCAGCAGTCCTGGAAAAACAGGATGCTCGATCCGAAAATTATAGTTCAGCACAAAAGACCCGTGATATCCGATCTGGTTGTCCCAGCCCATAGGTACGGGACGGTCCGTGCCCAGCCAATGGTGCCGGTGGATATAGGACTGCGCGTTTCCCGGCAGCGAGGTTCCCACAAGGCCCAGTACCAGTTCGCTCTCCAGCACTGTTCCTTTTGGAAGATCATAGGAAGTATTTCCAATATTTACAAACATGAGAGAGGCATAGGGCCTGTCATCGGTAAGGGGAGCAGTAGCAGTTAGATCCTGGGGCGTGTAGGCGGTACCCCCGATACCCGCGCGCTGTATGGTCAGGGACTGGCCGGGCGCTTTGAATTTAAAAAAAGGAAGCCATGGGAGAAGCTCGCCAAAACGAAGCTCCATTTTCAGGCTGCCGGTGTAATTCTCATCGCGATTATTGATGGCCAGAAAATCATTCTCGGTAGTGAGGATTCCCTGCACGCCTTTTCCCTGGGCCATTACATCCAAAAAAGACAGCAAAAGCAGTATCGATAAAAGCAAGCGATTAAATGGGCTATAGGCAAACATATTACTATGGTTTAAGGCAGGCAGCAACTGCCGGAAAAGCATGATGCTGCAATAAAATAAGATATTTCCTAATTTTACATACCCTAAAGATAAAAAAAATATTTGAATGCAATGCGCTCTTGAGTGAGCAATAATTTTCCTACCTGCCATGATGCCCGCCTCTTTTCATCAGGCAGCGGACCACCGAAATTGGAGATCAAAATAAAAAACGGGCTTCCACAGCCTTTTAGGATCCCTTGCTAATTCAGGCACATAGTGGTGTACTCGATCTCGCTTTTGATGGCTAAAAAGTCATGGGCAAAGTACATTTTAATAAGATGCAGGCACTGCTCCCAGGTAAAAAGTTTTGCTTTTATCTTTTTATCCTGGTTCTCCCCGTAGGTGAATACCAGCTCCAGTGTATTTTGAATTTCAAGCACGTACTCCTGATCTGCGTGCCCGAGCCAGAAACAGGCATGCTCGCCGCTTCTTGACAGTATCTGCTCTATGGCAATCAGGGCATCCTCGAGGGAGGCATTATCCACTGATTGGCCCCAATTTTTCTCAATCCAAAATTTTGTTTTCATACTCTTCCAGGTAAAGTTCCAGCTCAATTATCTCCTATAAGTACCTACGAGATAGATTGGTAATCGGTTTTACTTTTTTAAAGTATAGCAATACCTATTGTGTTTGTTTTTGTTTTAATTGAGCATTTCACCCAGGTCAAGGGCCGAGAGACTTAAAGTCTCCAGAAAGGCCTTTGCCTTTTTTTTGGCGTTTTTATCCTGGCCTTCAAAAAATATTTTACAGGCTTGCTGCTCTGGCAGGGCCGGATTTGCTTTTAAGGTGTTATAAAGGCGAATGATATGGGCGCTTGGCAGTAAATCGGCAAGGGCATCGCTGGATCGGGGATCAGTGTAGAGCTGAGGAAGTGATTCCAGGCAGAAAAAAGCATTATTGGTGTGCAGTATAGTTTTTCCCTTCATATCGGGCAGTAGCTCGATCATGCCCTGAAGATCCTGTCGGGCAACAAACAGGATAATGATCTCTGATACGGCTGCTTCCCCGATACTTACCAGTTCTGCATTGGTGCCGATTTTCTCTACCGACTCCCTTACCAGGGTATTTCCCCGGGGATTGTTAATCAGGACCTGATGGCCTGATGCCACGGCCCTGTGCGCTAAGCCAAGGGTAATGCTTCCCACTCCAATAATTCCAATTTTCATAATTCCAGATTAATTTCCAAGCCATGACAGGGGATCAGGTATCGGACTGTTACCAATCAAAACAATGTTGAGGAAGTCTAGATTCCGGATAGAATCAAATTTCTCACTCATGTGAATTTAATTCTTTTCAAAGAAATGCCAACAGGTATTTCTACTTGTTTTTGTGTTCTGTATCCATTGCGAGGAAATTGGCATGTTTTTTAAAACTTCTGGCTTTTTTCCGGTAATAACTATAAGAAAAAACTGCTATAAATTTGTTTGTCATTTCCTGTTATAGGATTGTAAGGGAGTAATCTGAAAAAAATAGATCATGAAATCACCAGCCCATTTTAGAAATCTTTTCACTGAAATCACAAGCCTTTTATTTGTGCTTCTATTTGTTTATGCAGCGACAAGCAAATTATTGGATTTTGAGAACTTCAGGGTACAGCTGGGACAATCTCCGCTTTTAAGTGCCTTTGCCTCATGGATTTCCTGGCTTGTTCCCCTAACAGAGCTTGGGATAGCGGTACTTTTAGTCATCCCTAAATGGCGGTTCATTGGCCTTTTTTTATCCCTGGCGATGATGAGCATGTTTACAGCATACATTTTTATTGTCCTGCATTACAGCTCCTTTGTGCCCTGTTCCTGCGGGGGTATCCTGGAGAAAATGAGCTGGGACGCACACCTTCTCTTTAATATTGCCTTTGTTCTTCTCTCACTGGCAGCACTGCTGTGGCATAACGGGTCTAAACATACCACTAGCACCAAAAAAACCTACACTGTCCCGTCCAAATGGATCGCGCCGCTTATGGCATGCAGTATTTTGAGTGTCGTAGTTTTATTCCTGAGCTCCGAGCAGATCATCCATCAGGATAACCCTTTTATCAGACGCTATCCCCCGCATCCGGTGGAATTCTCCAATGCCCTGGAATTAAAGATTAATTCCTATTACCTGGCAGGATTCACCGGGGGAAGATTGTATCTGGGAAACCATAGTAACCCGCTGCACATAGAATACACAGATAAAAACTTGCAAAACAGGAAGATCACAAATATTTCTTTTGACCCCGGGAAAATACCCTTTAAATCAGTGGTGATTAGTATCAGGGGCTCCTATTTTTACCTCTGCGACGGCAGTGTGCCCAAGATTTTCAGGGGCAGTTTAAAGGATTGGAGGATAAATAAAGAACTAAAAGGGGTTCCTTATTTTACCCTGGCCGTACCACTTGACAGTACCACTGTGGCATTCCGGTCCAACAATGCAAAAAATGCGGCCAATGTCCTGGGGGTCTTCCGAGATGGGGAGCATCCCGATATAAAATACCGCCGGGATCTTCTCGAGCGCCAGCTGGACGGTATTTTTGATACCGATGGCACGCTGATGTACAGCGAGGAGCTGCAGAGAATCCTTTACCTGTACTATTACCGCAATGGATTTATTGTGGCAGATAAAAACGGCCGCCTTGATCACAGAGGAAACACGATCGATACGGTAAAGCATGCCAGGATCAAAGTAACGACACTGGATAACGGGAAACAGCACGTGATGTCCTCGCCGCCATTTGTGGTCAATTCCCGCGCGGCTGTGTGTGAGAACTTACTTTTTGTCCACTCCAAAGTAAAAGGGAAGTATGAAAGCGATAGACTCTGGGAAAGCTCTTTTATCATTGACGTGTATGACCTGCACACCAATGCTTATATCATGAGCTTTCCGGTCTATCATACGGCAAATAAGGTATTGAATTCCCTGCTTGCTACCCCAACGCATCTCTATGCCCTGATTGGAAGTGATCTTGTGGTCTATGAGATACATGATATACTGAGAAAAGAAATGAAATGAAATGAAAAAGAAATAAAAATGAATAGGAAAAAATGAAATGAAGAATACTTAAAAAACATAATTCCAAAAACCAATGATATACCGGCCGGTGTCAGGAATAAGATCGAACACCTGTATAAAAAAGTAGATCACTCTATAACTTAAAATTAAATATTATGAAAACGTTATTTTTTAAAAACATGATGCCAATTGCTGTTATAGCACTTGGAATTTCAGGAGCCTTTGTAACCACTTCGATGCAAAGCGTTTCCAAAACTGAAACTGCGCCTAAAGTTGGCTTTGTTCGAATTCCAAACACTATGAAATGTAGCGATGTTTCAGTGAATTGTAACACTACCCCAACTCCTTTCTTATGTCAGCTGGGAGCAAATATTGCTTATGACAAGGATCCTGCCACCAATAATTGCGTGCAGCCTTTATACCGTCCATAAGATAAGTATGGGATATTTTTAATGGACAATGCAGTTTAAATAAACTGCATTGTTTTTAATTGATATGAATATTTTCTGTTTTCACCTTTAAAACCCCAAAATCCAGCCTTTTAACAAAGAAGCACAAATTTTAATTCTTTGCAGGGAATACTTGTGATGGCGCACTAGCCAGATTTTTTTTCAATTATAAGGATGAAAATGAGTGACAGCAGAAAAAAAATTAGCCAATTTAATAATTCAAAATTAAAAAGTATGAAAACTTTATTTTTAAAAAACAGTATACCATTTGCTGTTATAGTATTGGGAGTTTGCGGGGCTTTTCTAACTACTTCCATGCAAAGTATTTCCAAAACGGATACTGCGCCGAAATTAGGTTACCTTCGAAATTCAAACAGTATTAAATGTAGCCAAGTGGCTGTTAATTGTAGTGACACCCCAAGCCCTTTCCTTTGCCAACTGGGAGGCACTTCAGGACCAATTGCCTATGACAAGGTTCTTGCTACCAATGATTGTATAAATCCTTTGTATCGTTTAAATTAGGGAAATGTACTAAAATTATTGCAGTTCTATTTGACACTGCTATATTTAAGAAAAAACATATTTTTTATGACAGCAAGAGGCAGTTATAAAAATAGTAATGCAGTTCCTTTGGAACTGCATTACTATTTATTTAGTACCATCTGTAACCCATTTCAAAGACTGATTATCTTTTAGATAATAATCAAACCATTCCAGCATCCTTTGCGTAACGTCTGCTTGATTTGAAGGTTTAATAATAACATGGCCTTCCTCTGGATAAAGCAGCATAATGCTTTTTTTTCCGAGTCTGCGAAGGGCAAGATAGTATTCCAGACTCTGGTGTGTGTCCACCAGTATGTCTTCTTTTCCAGTCCAGATAAGCACAGGGGTCGTGATATTGGCTACATGAACAAGAGGTGAGTTTGCATTGTAAAGATCTGGGGCTTCATAGGGAGTTTTATTCATCCTCCACTGCTCTCCCACAAAGCGCCACATATCGGCTTTTCTTAATTGCGGACTTACGGTGTGATAAAAACTGTTCAGATCGGTAATGGCGCCACTGGCAATCGCTGCCGTGAAAATAGTGGTCTGGGTAATGATAAACGCGGTCTCGTAGCCTCCGAAGGAATGCCCTAAAAGCCCGGTAAATTGTACGGATTTGTTTTGAACTATGACGAGCAGTGCCCGGATCTGAACCTTATTGCCGACAATTCAATTGTGGTGCACCGCGATATTCAGTTCTCCCTTGAGAATGAGAATAAAAAGGAAATAGAACAGTATGCCAGGCTGGCCCTTTACAAAAACCAGCAAAAAATTGACCTGAGAAAGGAAAGCTCGAAGATCACCCTGGAGCTTACAGGTTTATTTATTCATCAGGAAGTCGTGTATTTCAGGTTGGTATTGGGCAATGACTCCAACGTTTCTTTCGATATGGACCAGCTGCGCTTTTTTATCTGTGACCAGAGAAGATCAACCCGCACGGCCGTGCAGGAAATTGAGATCTCTCCACTGTTAATAACCTCTGACCCGCTAAGGATTCCCGATAATTCCAAAGTGGCGATAGTGGCGGCGCTGCCCAAATTTACTGTGCCGAAGAAAAAAATCCTAACCATACAGCTCGTTGAGCGAAATGCCCAGAGGCAGGTAGCGATTAATATGAACAGCCGTGATTTCCTTGGCCTGGATATACTCAATATTTTATAAATAAATTACTAATTTTTTAAATCTGTTATTATGAACGAGAATAATTTTGAATACTTGCGCGATCAGCTCAAGTATACCGGATTTGGTGAGGCGCTGGAGATAGAATTAAGAGAAAAACTAAAACAGCAGCAGCCCAGTTTTATATTATACCATGAGACCTATTATGAGGACCGCGTGGCCAGGGCAACGCTGAACTTCAGCAAGGTAAAGGACGGTGATATGTATTTCTTTAATTCCTATAAGGTGGAATTGCAGAAAGAAAACATATCAGATGCACTGGAACATACTTTTCATATCTATAAGGGTTCCAATATTACCATGAAAGAGGCCTATAACCTTATGATGGGAAGGGCGGTTAACAAGGACTTTGTAAATAAGGAGGGACAATCATATAACACCTGGGTTCAGATGGATTTTAAAAACAGCGATGAGAACGGGAATTTTAAACTCCAGCAGTATCATCAGAATTATGGTTTTGACCTGGTTGGTACATTGGCCCAATATCCGATAAAGGAACTTGAAAATCAGAATTATAAAGAGGACCTTATCCGCTCGCTGAAGAAAGGAAACCTGCAGGCAGTCACATTTTTGAAAGATGGCCAGCAGGTTAAGGGCTACATCGAGGCATGCCCGCAATTCAAGACTATTGGGATTTTTGATGATGCGATGAAAAAAAAGGACAACAGGCATTATAAGGACCTCAAGCAATTGGATGTGTCCTATGAGGTGGTGGGGGAAAATAAAAAAAAAAGCCTTCAGGCAGATGAAAGTGCCAAAGAGCCCATTCAAGAAACAAAACAAGGCAGGGGAAGAGGTAAATCCATCCACTGAGCAAAATCAGTTAAATCTGCTGATGTTTTTTTTCTCGGCCGCAGAAAAGGACTACCGTATCGGTCCCACACACCTTGGATTGTTCGCTGCCCTTCTGCACTACAGTGCCCGGCAGGGATTCATCAATCCCATCAGGGCCTTCAACAGGGAGATTATGGCTGTTGCCAAAATAGCAGGCGCGAACACCTATTCCAAGCACATAAGGGAACTGAATGAGTACGGATACCTGCGCTTTGAGCCTTCCTTCAAGAAAAACAAGCCCAGCTGTATTTACTTATTTGACATGAATTGATTACTTTAAAACCAGGGTAGTGGGCATTTTGAATGTCCGGGTTTTAATTTTTACTAATTTTTGAAAAATTGTGTAAAGCTGTATTATAGTAAAGGTGACAATGTTCACTGAAGATAGGGAAGGTACCCAGGTTTTCTATGGAATAAAAACATAAAAATTATTTGCAAAAGGCACACCATAGGTGTGCCTTTTCTTTCTAGTTATAACAAATGGATCTATTGCTGATCTTCTTTGTTCACGTTACTTTTTTGTTCGTCATTGGTTAAGATATCTTCCTTATCTATGACGTTGTTTGTATTGAGATTTTTATCTGAATCACGATTTTTATTGATTTCAAAATCATTTTCAGGATGTTTTAAATCCTCTACAAACTCTTCCTGATATTGGTACGGATCCTCGTCTCTCGCATAATTATCGTTGTCTACAAGCGTATTTTGCTCTATAAAATCAGGATCGCTTTCTCCAAATTCTGTTTTTTGATCTTTTGAAGCTTCAGTTTTATATTGATCTTCGTTAATATTATTACCGTCAACAAGGGTATTTTGATCAATATAATCTGGGTCTGTGTTACCGTATTCGTGGTTTAGATTTTCCATAACGCTGTTTTTTAAATTTTTGATTCATTATTTTGTGAGAAAGAATTCTATTCTCACATTTTAATTTGCCTTTTAATTGCAGTTATTTTTGAAATTAACTTTTCAGAATTGCCTCTTAAAAGTGTCTTTTACAAATAAAAGTGTCTTTTACAAATTTATAATAGTTCGTTATTTAATTATTTATAGAAAAATAGTTCATAGTTGCATAATTCATAGCTACTTATGAAAAAGAAAATAGAGGAATAAAGAAAAGTAATTGCAGGATTTCTTTTGGTCAATATCCTTTGTTTAATTTTAATATTGGATTTAATCTGGCTGCAAACTTATTTTTATAACATTGACAAAACTTTAAATATCAAGGAATTTCCTCTTCAAATTAACGAAATACAGTCAAAGGCAAATCTGCTGATTTCGTTAAGCATTGGTTTTACTTTCTTTATATTTATGGTATACTCATTGCCAATTAAATGGATTGTTGTAATTTGTTAATCCGTTAATGGCGGATAAAACTTAAATTTTAGTTTAAATCCGATTTTAAAATTAAATAGACACATATGGAAAATTTACAAGCATCCTTAACAGCTATCGATAGTCTGTTTGTGGAGGAAAATGGAATTCCTCAAGAATACAAAATCGAAGAAATTCACCAGCGCGAATATCTTTTAAATGGAAAACTGGTTCCGTGGAATGGAGACGTTACCGAAGTTTTTTCTCCTGTTTTTGTTCAGGGCAAAAATGGCCCCGAACGCAAACTGGTAGGAACTATACCGCATACCACATCAAAAGAAGCAATGGAATCTTTGGATGCTGCCGTTGCCGCTTATGATGACGGGCAGGGCGTGTGGCCAACAATGAGCGTAGAGGACAGAATCAAATGCATGCAGAAATTTGTTTACCTGATGATTCAACAGCGCGAACTGGTAATCAAACTTTTAATGTGGGAAATTGGAAAAAGCCTGCCCGATTCAACAAAAGAATTTGACAGAACAGTAGAGTATATCAATGCGACAATTGATGCTTTGAAAGACCTGGACAGACAATCTTCAAGATTTGAAGAAGCTGAAGGAGTTCTGGCGCAGATCAGAAGATCTTCACTTGGTGTGGTTCTTAGCATGGGGCCTTTTAATTATCCTTTAAATGAAATTTTCACCACTTTGATTCCGGCACTTATAATGGGAAACACCATTTTATTTAAGTTGCCAAAACATGGTGTTTTAGCCCATTATCCGCTGCTAAATGCCTTTAAGGAAGCGTTTCCCCCGGGAACAGTAAACACGCTTTACGGAAGAGGGGCAGAGATAATTTCTCCGCTTATGGAAAGTGGAAAAGTAAATGTACTGGCTTTCATTGGATCAAGTAAAGTAGCCAATGGATTAAAAAAACTGCATCCAAAAGCAAACAGACTACGATCTATCTTAAGCCTTGATGCAAAAAATGCCGCTATTGTAACCAAACACGCAGATCTTAATGTGGCTGTAAATGAATGTTTGTTGGGATCATTATCTTTTAACGGACAGCGTTGTACAGCATTAAAATTAATTTTTGTGCAGAAAGAAGTAGCGGATGAATTTGTGAAGAAATTAAGCGATGCCGTAGCTGCTTTAAAACCGGGGCTTCCATGGGATAAAGATGTAAAAATTACGCCGCTTCCCGAATTTGATAAGCCGGCTTATCTTAAAACCTGTCTGGATGACGCCATAGCAAATGGTGCAAAAATAATAAATGAAAACGGAGGATATACCAATAATTCATTTGTTTTTCCTGCCGTTGTTTATCCGGTAAATGACAAAATGAAATTGTATCACGAAGAGCAGTTTGGCCCTATTATTCCGATTGTTCCGTTTGATTCCATCGATGAACCTATTGACTATCAAATCAATGCTTCTCACGGAATGCAGGTAAGTATATTTAGTGAAGATCCAAAAGAAGTAGCAACGCTGATTGATCCTTTTGTGAATCTGGTAAGCCGTGTAAATATTAATTGCCAGTCACAACGCGGACCGGATGTTTTTCCTTTTACAGGAAGAAAAGACAGTGCGGAGGGTACCTTATCAATATCTGATGCCCTTCGTTCTTTTTCGATTCGTTCATTGGTTGCCACTAAAGCTACAGATGCCAATAAAAAATTATTTAATTCAATTGTAAGAGATCATGATTCTAATTTTTTAAGCACGGATTATATCTTCTGATAAAGCGAAAAAATAATTACCAATAACAAAAACCTGCTCTCTTTTTGCGAGCAGGTTTTTCTTTAATATGGTTTTGCGCAAAATATAAATTATTGCCAATCGTATAAGATATCAAATTCAGAAACAAACAGGATAAAAAACAGAATTCTTTGAATAATTAACGAAATAACCATTAAAAGCGGTAATAAAATTCAATTAATTTGTTATTGTCTTTTTATACTCTTTTACATATTAAAAAGGATTAATTTGTTATATTTGTTTACGAAAATTTAAATTTACCACAAATGCAAAATAATCTTCTTGGTGGCTTAAGAGAGCACGAAAATAAATTACTTACAATCTGGTCTCAACTTCTAATAGAAAACGGATCAACAGACGGGGCTACCGAAGAGGAGGAGTCGAAAGAGTTCTCGTCACTTTTACTGGATGCGTTATCTCGCACAAACAATTCAGATTCACAGGAATTTGAAAAAGTTTATGATTTACTGATGGGTATTTCAAGTTCAAGAGCAAAACGCGGATTTTCACCAAGAGAAAATGCTCAGTATCTTATTTCATTTAAAGAAGCTGCTTCAAGAATTCTTTCAGAAACAGAAAATGACAAAGAAAAATTGTACAGTGCCAATTTACAATTAAATGCTGTTTTAGATAACATGACCATTATGACTTTCGAATCTTACATGAAAGGCCGTGAGGATGTTATTTCAAGACAGGTAGATGAAATAAGCGAAATTTCAACTCCGGTAATCAGAGTTTGGGACGGCGTTGTGGCATTGCCAATTATCGGAACTCTGGACAGTTCAAGAACACAAGTTGTAATGGAGAATCTTTTACAGCAAATCGTAGATACAGGAAGTTCTATAGCAATACTTGATATATCAGGTGTACCGGCAGTAGATTCTCTTGTAGCACAGCATCTTATCAAAACAGTAAGCGCAACCCGATTAATGGGTGCAGAATGTATTATTAGCGGAATTCGCCCGGAAATTGCTCAGACAGTAGTACATTTAGGGATAGATCTTACCGGTATTATTACAAAAGCATCTCTTGCAAGTGCTTTGCAAACCGCTTTTGAAATGCTGCAGCTAACTGTTGTTAAGAGAAAATAATCGAATAAGATTTTAATAATATGGAAAGAATTCCTATACTTAAGATGGGAGATTTTCTGCTGGTTACCATACAAGTTGATTTGTATGACCAATTAGCAGAAAATCTTGAATCTGACTTGATAAATACTATTAATAAACACAGCTCAAAAGGCGTGTTAATTGATATATCAGCTGTTTCTATTATTGATTCCTTTATGGGAAGAATTTTGGGAAATATTGCTGTGATGTCTAAAATCATGGATGCGCAAACAGTAGTAGTTGGTATGCAGCCTGCTGTTGCAATCACCCTTGTTGAACTTGGATTATCCTTAAATGGTGTTATAAGCGCTCTTAATGTTGAAAAAGGGATGGATCTGCTTCGCGCAAAAATGTATAATGGCGATAATGAAGAGCAGATTTATGATAACGACGACGAATAAAGAAGAAATCCCGATTGTAAAAGAGCAGGACGTGGTTCCTTTGCGTAATCGTGTCAAAGAGTATGGTGTAAAAATTGGAATGAGTATACTAAATCAGACCAAGTTAATTACAGCTACCAGCGAACTCGTTCGTAATCTTTTAAAATATGGAGGTGGCGGAAAAGTCATAATAGAAGCAGTTAATAATGGACGTGATAATGGGGTAAGAGTTACTTTTATAGATAACGGTCCTGGTATAAAAGATGTGGAATTAGCAATGAAAGACGGATATAGCACAGGAAAAAGTCTGGGGCTTGGTTTACCGGGCACAAAAAGACTCGTCAATGAATTTGACATAAAAACAGAATTTGGAAACGGGACAACCGTAACTATAATAAAATGGAAAAATGGATAATACTTTTTCCAGTTATAAAATTGATGATCGAAGCTTAATACCTTTTATTAAGAGAGAAATACATAATCTGGCACTTCAAATAGGATTTACACCACACAGGGCAGCTGAAACCGATATTATTATCGCCGAACTGACTTCAAATCTTATTAAATACGCTAATGGGGGAGAACTTTTATACAGAGCCCATTTAGATGAAGGACAAAATCAAATTGAAATTTATTGTATTGACCATGGTAAAGGAATTGATAATATCGTGAAGATAATGAGCGATGGTTATTCTTCCTCCAATACACTGGGCAATGGATTGGGTGCAATTAAGAGATTAAGCAACGACTTTCAAATTTACTCCATGAGAAATTGGGGTACGATTCAATATATAAAAATTTCCGATAAGTCAGAGAATCCCGTTTCTGCTTTAGTAAACGGTTTTAATTTTTCAGCAATCAGAGTAAATTATCCAGGAGAAAAAGTCTGTGGAGACGGATATCACGTGAAACAGCTAAAAGATGGTTTTCAGATTTTTGTTGGCGACGGATTAGGACACGGAGCAAATGCAAATGAGGCTGTGCAGCAGGCAATAAAAGCGTTTAGGCAAACACGCGAGACAGAACCTGCGACCATACTCAGGGATATTCATGATGAAGTAAAAAAGACCAGAGGCCTTGTAGCCACTGTAGCAACGGTAGATTATAAAACCGAAAGCTGGAATATTTGCGGCATTGGAAATATAAATACCCGAATATTTCGCGGAATGGAGAATAAAACCTACACGCCTTACAATGGAATTATAGGTCATAATATACCGCGTACCTTAAATAGCGCAGTTGTTCCATACGAAAAGCATCAGGTTATTGTCATGCACAGCGACGGATTGCGCACCAGATGGAACCTTAATGATTTGACTTCCATTATCAAGCAAAATCCCGGAGTAATTGCAGCAGCATTGTTTAAAGACAATATTAGAGGAACCGATGATGCTACTGTGTTTATTGGAAAAATAATTTAATGCTATGAAGGAAATTGTAAAAATTAATCTTGATAATGAAATGGACCTGATTCTGGCCCATAAGCGCTCTATGAAAATAGCCGAGATGTGCGGTATGCCATCTTCGGCGCAAACAAGATTTTCTACAGCGGTATCAGAAGTGGCAAGATGTTCTATTGCAAATGGTAAAAACTCGGTATTGGTTATCGGAATTAATATCATCAGGGCTACCCAAAAAGAAATATTAGCAATCCTGACAGACAGCGTAGATTTACAACAATGCAATCCTGAAGCCTTTAAATACGCAGCAAAAATTTCCGGAAATATTCAGTACAGCTTTTCAAACAATCAATTTACTACCACATTAAGCCAGCCCGTATTAGCGCCCGGACTTTTATCAGATACAAAAATAAAGAGCCTCGTAGACTATTTTAAGTACGAACCGCCTTTATCTCCATATGATGAGATCCGAAAGAAAAATATTGAACTGATTGCATTATCTGAAAAGCTTGGAGAAAGTGAAAACAGATACAGGCAATTAGCCAATACGATTCCGGTCTTGATTTGTATTGTAAATGAACGCAACAATGTTCTTTTATCAAATGAATCCTTTAATGAATATCTGCAGGTTACGCTCTCTGTATTTGATAAAAAAAGCATGAGCGCCTTTGTTCATCCTGATGATTTGGATACCATATCAGAAGGCTGGAGCAAAGCCAAAAAAAGCCGTTCGCAATTTATAGGAGAAACAAGAATTAAAAAAGGCTCAGAATATGTCTGGCATCTTATTTCCATTGTTCCCAATAAGTCAGAAGACAACACATTCAACAGCTGGATTATTTATTTTGTGGACATCAATGCACAGAAAAAAGTAGTTGAAGCCCTAAAAGATAATTCTGAACTAAAAGAAATTCAGCGTGAACTGGAAACAGCCAACTCAAAATTAGTATTCAAAAACAAAGAATTACAGCAATTTGCCTTTGTAGCCAGTCACGATTTGCAGGAACCGCTTCGTAAAATTATGATCATGCTTTCCAGAGCTGGAAATAATTTATCAGAAGAACAGAAAAAGGAATATTATTTTGATAAAATAACCCTTGCAGCGGGCAGATTATCCAATTTAATCTCAGACGTTTTAAATTATTCCAGAATCGATAATAAAATTTTGCAATTTGCACAAGTTGACCTAAACGATATTATTGAAGAAGCTTTGGGTGATTTAAGCATGGTGATCGAAGAGAAAAACGCCTATATAAAGGTAAATACACTGCCAAAGGTTTTTGGACTCGATACTCAGCTTCGTCAGTTGTTTTATAATCTGATTAGTAATGCCTTAAAATTTACTACTTCAGAACCTTCAGTTACTATTTCCTTAACGGATAGTTTTCCCGACAGTATTGATTTTGCCGATAATACCCTTGCGTCAGAAGATTATCATATTATTTGCATTGCCGATAATGGTATTGGAATGGACAGCAAATATTCAGGCCGAATATTTGATATGTTTCAACGACTTCATGAGCGCGATCAATTTGGAGGAAATGGTATTGGACTTGCTTTATGCAGACGAATTGTAGAAAACCATAACGGTTTCATTAATTTTACAAGTCAGCCCAATGAAGGAACTACTTTTTGGATATTCCTTCCAAAGCATTAAAATATGCTTCATAATTCAGCATTTCTGTTTGAATACTGTAAATAATAAAAAATATTCTGTAAAATATTAAGGTTTAGTAGTTTGTAGATTTGGATTATACTTTAAAAAAAATATAATCATGAAAACAGCGACAAAAAATACAACCGCAACAAAAAGCAAAAGTGCTACAACTGCTGCTAAAACAACTACAGCAAAAGCAACAACTGCAAAAGCAAGTACAGCAAAGGCTAGTACATCAAAAACAAGCACATCAAAAAACAGTGCTAACGGAACAATAAAAGCAAAATCATCTGCAGCAGAAGGATTGAGAGATTTATTTATAGATTCTCTTAAAGATATCTATTGGGCAGAAAAAGCTTTGACTAAAGCATTGCCTAAAATGGCTAAAAATGCAACATCAGAAAATTTAATTTCTGCAATCAATGATCACCTTGCCGTTACACAAGAACAAGTTGCAAGACTTGAAAAAGTGTTTTCACTTGTAGGTGAAAAAGCAGTAGCAAAAAAATGCGACGCTATGGAAGGACTGATCAAAGAAGGAGAAGGAATTATGGAAGAAACTGAAGTTGGTCCGGTACGTGATGCAGGAATTATCGCAGCATCTCAAAAAATTGAGCACTACGAAATTGCTACTTACGGTACACTTGCTGCATTTGCAACAACTTTAGGAGAAGATGACGCAGTATTACTGTTAGAGAAAACTTTAGCTGAAGAAAAAGAAGCAGATACATTACTTACAGAAGCTGCTTACAACACCATTAATTTTGATGCTAACGAAGAAGATCAGGATCAGGAATAATTGATGATTTGATATTGAAATTATTTTTGATATTGAAAAAACCTGTATTATTTATGATACAGGTTTTTTTATTAATATATAACCCATGCAACAAAACCACAACAATCAGTAAATCGTATATAATGAATAGAACAAGTAATTATTTCACAAAAACCATTATGCTCTACCAGAACATTTTACTAATTGATGACGACATAGACGATATTGATATTTTAACGGAAGCCATTAATTCCATACACGATAAAAAAGTATGCCGCGCTGTAAATAATCGGGTAAGGATACTCGAAGCCTTGCAAAATAGTGAAGAAGTGCCGGATCTTATTTTTATGGACCTTAATATCCCCGGAGTAAACCATCGCGAATTATTAGAAGAAATCAAAAAATCACCCTACACAGGTGAGGTTCCCATCGTTTTGTATTCTTCGCATACCAAAGAAATTATGCAGCAATTGGCCCAGCCGTTTGAAATAGCACATTATGTGACTAAGCCAACCAGCTATCAGGAATTAATAAGATTGCTGAAGGAGATTTTCAGCCGTTAAAAATTTGAAATTATGAATGAACTTTCGGATATAGTTTGATGATCAAACCTTTAAGGCGATTTTGGTAATCTTCCATCAACCATTCCTTGTAATTTTTGCTGGCATTTTCCAGGCATTTTACATATTGCTTCACACGCCATTCGATTTCCGGTTTCAGGTCTTCGGCCAGCGCAACAGCTTCTGTAAGTGTTTGGGCATTATCCAGGCACATTTTTGCATGCTGGCGAATAGATTCGCGAATCACAATTTTCGGCTTTTCATCTGTTGCAATAGCTTCCTGGTAATAGGTTTCGACATCAAAGGTCATTTCAAGTGTATTGGGAAACTTGGCACGAAGTTCCGGTGAAATAGCATGCGACTGCACAGAAGAAGAACCTGAATGAGTATGATTTAATTGCTTGGCAAAAGCTTCCGGTCTTTCAAAAGCAAAAGTCCAGTCAACGGGCTGCTGCCATTCTCCAAAACGCTGAATATTATTACCAAGATCGATAATACTAAACGTCTTTTTAGAAGGAAGTTTTCGCGAACCGCGCCCGACCATTTGGTGATAAAGTGTAATGGAAGTTGTCGCCCTGTTCAAAATAACATGCTGTACGGATGGCTCGTCAAATCCTGTAGTCAGAATCGAAACCGAAGTCAAAACCGCATTTTTTGTTTTTTTGAACCATCGCAAAATTTCCTTGCGTTCAGCATCAGGCGTCTTATTGTCTAAATGCCTGATCGCAATTCCCGCCGTATTAAACGTTTCGTATACTTTTAAGGAAGTATCAATTCCGTTATTGAAAATTAAAGTCTTTTTTCCAGCAGCATTTTCCTGATATGCTTTTAGTAAAAGATCCAGCATGGCCGCAGAACTATATAATTCATTTGAAGAACTCACCGTATAATCACCATGGATTCCTGTTTTTAGCGTATTAAGTTCCACTTCGTAAACGAAAGACTGTGGTTTGGCAAGAAAACCTTCTTCAATTAAATTTGAAATATTCTCTCCCGTAATCAGTGAATCGTATTGTCGTTTTAAAGGTTTTGAAAGATCGGCACTAAATGGAGTAGCGGTAACCCCAATGATAGTCGCGTTTTTAAAACTGCCCAGTAATTTCCTGAAAGAATTATGGTGCGCCTCATCAATAATGACAAGACCCACTTCTTTGGTCGGAATTTTTTTTGCTTTTATTCGGTTACGAAGAGTTTCCACCATCGCCACATAACAATTCACATCAGATTTGAAATTGCCGCTTGTGCTATTGATAATGCGATTTTGAACGCCCAGGTTTTTCAGCGCTGTTGAAGTTTGCTTGGACAATTCCTTTCTGTGTGTCAGAATCATTACGGTTTGACCGAATTGTTCAATAAATCTTCTGGCAATTTCAGAAAATACAATCGTCTTACCACCGCCTGTAGGCAATTGATATAAAAGTTTCAGTTTAGGAGTGTTTTCTATTTTTTCAAAAATACAGTTTATGTCTCTTTCCTGATACCCATAAAATGAATTGACCGGCTTGGTTTTGGTTTCCATGTTTTAAATTTGTTCTGAATGGCTGAATGATTTTTGTCGAATAATATTCCGAAATTAACTGGCATTTTGTTCTTCTGCCGGAACGAGAACAGAATCCATAAATTTTCCGGTGATGATAGTTCCTTCCTCATCTTCCCATTGGGTAATAATATTTTCGATCAATTCAGGTTCAAATCCAATTACTTTCATAACCGGACCTCCAAACTCCTGTTTTACATCTTGTCCTTTTTTAAATGTAGTTTTCATAATTCCTTTATTTAATGTTTTTATCGCTGTAAGCAGTTCACAAATTTTCAAAATTTACCACTACACTTCGTTATAACATTTATTGCAGAAATTATAGAATTCAGGTCTGGCTTAAAGCCATTTTTTTCTTTTAAACCAGAAAAAGATAATGATACAGACTAAAACCATCACAATCAAAGTAATAGGATAACCTAACGGAGATTCGAGTTCAGGCATATATTTAAAATTCATACCATAAATACCCACAATAAAAGTAAGCGGCATAAAAAAGACAGAGAAAATAGTAAGCAGTTTCATTACATCATTTGTTTTTCGGGCAGAAAGCGACAAATAAATGTTCAGCAGATTATTAGCGTCATCCTGAACCTGGTCGTAAAGAAGAACCAGTTTGGTATGAAGGTCGCGAACATCCCGAAGCGCCGGACGCTCATCGCCTTCAACACGTATGGAATTAACCACTTCATTGCTCAGCAAAAGCAATTTTTTATAAAGTCCCGAACGATTTTTCAGGTAATAAATACCTTCGATCATATCTGTGGGAATATTTTTCTTCAGGAAAAGCTTGGATTCATAAAAGTCAATTTCATTGGATAAGTCAATGGCGGGCGTGTCAAAAGTACGCAACGCATTGCCAACAATATGAATCGCAATACCGGTAGTTGATTTTATTCGTCCGTTATTCACGTAATTTTCCCTCACATCCTCAATTAAAGGTTGTGAAGAACGATGAACCGTAATAATAAAAGTAGCATTATAAAACACTGCTATTTTACTGCTGAGACTTTGTACAGAAGGCATTTTTTGCTTTTCGTCATGCAATAACCTGATAATGAGAAAATGCGTATCATTATGCTCTTCGTATTTAGGCAAATGATCCGGATCAAGGGAATCAAGAAGTGTATAAGAGTTTAAATTGTATTGCGTGCTTACGGTTTGCACTTCTTCCTGCGTAGGATCAAGTAAATCGATCCAGGTAATATCCGTATTTTCGATCTGGCAGCTAGTTAAGGCCATGTATTATAAATTTAGTATTTGTTTAAAACCTTGAATGCTACAGATCAATTTTGATCCATACAGGCGCATGGTCACTTGTTTTTTCCCATCCACGAACGTGGCGGTCAACTTCTGCAGATTGTAGTTTTTTGGCAATTTGCGGACTCAGTAAAAAGTGATCTATTCGAAGTCCGGCGTTACGAGCGTAAGCATTTCTAAAATAATCCCAAAAAGTATAAATCACTTCATCAGGATATAAAGCCCGAATAGCATCCGTCCATCCCTGTGAAATAATTTTGAAAAAAGCCTTGCGGACTTCAGGCCTGAAAAGCGCATCATCAATCCATCGCTCGGGTTTATAAACATCAAGTTCTGTAGGCATCACGTTAAAATCGCCAACAAGAATAACAGGTGTTTTTAAATCAAGTAAAGTGGCTGATCGCTCAGATAGTCTTTCAAACCATTTTAGTTTATACTCCAGTTTTGGTCCCGGAGCAGGATTTCCGTTAGGAAGATATAAACAGGCAATCACAATTCCGTTAATCAAAGCTTCGATATAACGGCTGTGAGTATCAGATTCGTCTCCCGGCAGTACATGAGTGATTTCCTCAATTTGCATATTGCGCGCCAGAATTGCCACACCGTTCCATTGTTTCTGACCGTGCCAGATCGCATTGTACCCGGCGTCATTAATCGCTTTTTCAGGAAATTTATCCTGAGGCGCTTTTAATTCCTGCAGGCAAACAATATTGGGTTTGGCTTCTTCAAGCCATCGCAATAGTACCGGGAGACGACCGTTAACTCCATTTACATTATAAGTTGCTATTTTCATTAAGTATGAAATAAATAGTAATGATTTACCATACTTAAATTAGCTATTTGTTGCAGCGCTTCCTGTGCTTCCTGCGCCACCGGTATTGTCATTTTTTTCAGTATCATAACCTTCCTTGCTTTTGCGGGAGTCATCACGTTCGTCATCCCAATCTCCTGTATTGGCATCTTCACGATCGTTTGTATAATATTGATTGGCCTCTTTATGCTGACTGTGATAAGGGCATTTTTGCAATTCATTATAAGTGTTTAAATTTTCCATGGTTTGCTTTTTTAATGATTAGACACTAAAATTACGTTTATCCAAAGAAAAATATCTTATATCAAAATCCGGAATTGTTATTTAATTTACACTATTTGAAAAAATTACTCGTTTAAAAGGGATCATTTCATTTTATAAATTTCAGAACCGGCAAGCAAGAAACAACCCAGTCCGTAATCTTCAAAATCCGGAATTTTATCATTGGTAACAGGCTGTCCGTCCTTCGGTTCTTTTCCTGTGGATTGCAGATAGGCCAGAAATCCGTTTGGCTGTAAACCTTCCGTAGAAATGGCGTTCCATCCTTTTTGAATAACAGGCAAATACGTTTCCTTTTTCAAAATCCCGCTGTTTACGCCATACGTTATTCCGTAAACAAATAATGCCGTTCCGGATAATTCTTTTCCGCCATAATTCGTTGGATCATGCAGACTTACATTCCAGAAACCATCTGTTCTCTGAATAGGTACTAAAGCCGCCGCCATCAGTTTTAAATCCTTTACATATTGATCCCGGTGCGGTGCATTTTCCGGAATAATGGTCAGTACTTTTGCAAGCGCCGCAATTACCCAACCGTTCCCGCGGCTCCAGTAACAATCCTCGCCATTTGGCTCTTTATACGGCGGATCAAAGTCGGCATCACGCCACCATAAACCATCCTTTGCATTAAACAAACCATGATCGCCATGTTTGTTTCGGGTGTACATATACATCTCGTACATTTTCTCAAAATAACGATTGTCTTTTTTCAAAACGCCCATTTTGGCAAAAACAGGCATTCCCATTTGTATAGCGTCAATCCACGACCAATCATCCAATTGTGGGGAATTGAGCAGCATATTGGTATTGGCAATCGTGTTTTTTAATTTTTTAGCATCCGGTTCTAAATTGTATAAATCAATATAGGTTTGCGCAGCACAATAGTTGTCGGCATTTCGGGTGGCATTGCCGCCATTAAATCCCCATTTATGAAATTCTGCCCAAGAATACGCATAATCATAATAGGCATCTTTTGGGAAAATTTCGTGCAAAGCCATTAGTCCTTCATAATAAACCCCGCGTGTCCATATGTTGCTTGGACGCTCTTTATTGGTAATAATGGTTTTTCCGGTTTCAGGCCATTTTTGCATAAAATAATCATTGGCCAGAATCATTTGTTTAAGCACTAATTTTTTATCGAAAGGCTGTTGTGCGTTTGTTTTACCTGCAAAGAGAACACAAATTGCCAAACCTAAAAGTATTTTTTTCATTGTATATGCGGTTAAATTAGTTCTGTTGTTTTAATGGTGTCATACTTACCGGTCCTAATAATCCCGAAGGCACCAGATTCCATTTTGTGGCGTCAAATTTTTTATAATCCTTATCGACCATATTTATTTCGTAGAAAATCTTCCATTCTTCGCCTTTTAATTCCTTGTCGCGAATTCTGTTGGCAGAAAGATTAGTGACCTGAATTTTTAAAATGTTTTTGCCATGTTTTAAATTTTTGATGTTGAGTTTATAAGGAACAGACCACGCAGTGCCAATAAATTCATCGTTAAGCCAGACTTTTGCGCTCTCGCGAACTTCGCCCAAATTCAAACTCCAATTAGCGATTTTATTATTCGGATTTTCAAATTGTAAAGTATAAGTGGCAGATCCTGAAAAGGCTTCGGCTTCCGGACTTAATTTTGTCCAGGATTCTAAAGTGGAAATTGTAGCACTTGGCGGTAATTTTGGTCCGCCTTTGTCAAAAGTAAGCTGCCATTTTCCTTTTAATTCAAAAGCTTCAGAAGCTGGTTCAAAGTAATTCCATTTTTTTTGAGATGGCGTATTTTCTGTTTTTAAGAAATAAGATTGTCCCGGTTCTATTTTGATTTTTACAAACGTATTCGAAGCTGATTTTTTTACAATCGCATTTCCAAATTCTTTTGTCAGCGGATCAAGAATAATCACTTCTTTATTGCCAATTTCAATCGGAATAAATTCGTCAATTGTTTTGGGAGTATGATTGACCAAATAATAGATTTTTTCGCCGTCAATATCCCTTCTGATATATTTCAAACCAGTATTGACAAGCGTTTCGGGTTGTATTTTTGCTTTTTCCAAAGCGGTAAAAATATCCGAAACCGGTTTTACCAATTCACTATTCGCCGTTAAAAGATTTAGAAGTTCTTCTTCCTGTTTTTTATAATCATTAAAACCCGGAACAGATTTCGGCAAACCTTCAAAAATAATTGCCGCGCCCTGTTTTTGTAATGCGATGAGTTTTTGCAAAGTAGAAAGCGGCATTTTTTTACATGAAGGAATAATCAGTGATTTAAAACTTCCACCCGGTAAAATGATTTTCCCATCCACGACTTTGGCTTCTGCAATAAAATTATCCGAAACAAAGTCAACGCTATATCCTTTTTTGATCAGGTTTTTGGTGGTATCATAAAAAGGAGTTCCATAAAGCCATTCCGATAACGAATGTATTTTAAACTGAAAAAACAGATTTCCTTTTTGGTATTGATCCCAGACATCAAAAATGGGCCAGTAAAGTAAAATTTCATTGTCTGGTTTTCCCTGCTGCAACAACGATTGACAATTGGCAATATACGAGAAAAGGGCAGGAGCATCTTCCCAAATGCTATTGTTGGCATTAAAATTTACAGACGCGTAAAATTGCCAGCCCGGCCACGCAGCCCTTGTTGGCGAATAAGTGGAACCATGCAGAAAAACATGATTTATGCCATTGAGCATCAAATCTTCAACCTCAGGTTTGCATTGTGACAAAGCTGTTTTAAAATGTTCCCGAAGCCAGGTAAAAGTCTCAGACGAAACCAGATTTTTGCCAGATATATGCGCCGCCGAAGAGGAGAATTTCAGCATTACAGGATCGGCATCGCCTTCTCGGATGTCTTCCTTTTCGCGTCTGAAACCCGGAATATCAAAAGGCATAGAGCCAAAAGTCTCACATTCCGGAATATCCGCAGAAGCGTACAAATCAATCAGATTCCCCGGAGAACCATGCGCCTGAAGTTTTGTTTTAAAGTTTTTAGAATTCGCCCAAGCAGTCCACGGTTTGTCAAATCGATTGAGTAATAATTCCCCAATAGTTTGTTTGTAATCACTTCTTATCCGGTTGCCAATCTCGTTATCGGTTTCGTTAAGTAAAACGGGTAATTGTTTTTTCAGATCATAACCTCTTAAATTTTTAAATTCTTCGAAGAATTTCGGCGTAAAATCAGTTCCGTATACTTCATAGCTGTCATTAAAAATAGCCCTGATTTTTCCCTCGCGTCCTTTAAAAGCTGCATTAAACGGAACAACATAAGCATTAAGCGCGTCTTCAGAATAATGGTCTAAAGTATATCCGCTTCCGCCCGGAGCTGCTCTTTTTACCTGTTGCCCGGTTTTACCACTAAAAACAGCATAAATCGTATAATCGGTTTTAACAGCTTTCCATTTTAATTTATTTGGTTTTGATGGATTTGGAAGCGAAACCGGAGTTCCTTCAATACCTTTATCATCGAGTTTTGAGTTTTTATCTTTTAATTGATCGGTTAAGTTTACATAGCTTCCGTCATTTCCGTAAGCCACCAGATATAAAAGTTCAGCCGGTATTTTTTCTTTTGTATTTTCAAGCGTGATGCTTTTATCAATAGTTTCATTTTTTTTAAGGGAATATTTCTCGATAATAAGCTTAGTCGCGGCATTTGGCAACGTCACATGAGATCCGCCGTAAGGCCAGCCGGTTCCCAAAACCATATCGACCTGCATGTGCAGACTGTCTGAAATGTGAATGGTATAATCAAGCATTTCGAGCCATTTTGGAGACAAATAATCTATAAAATTATTTTCTTCTCCTTTTACGCCATAAATGGGAGTAATTTCTACACCGCCGATTCCTGCTTTATGAAAATCCAACAAACTTTTCTTTAAGTTGGGTTTGTCAACAGCGCTTCCCATCCACCACCAACGCGCCCACGGCTGATTGATATTAGTAGAGTTTGGCCACGGAGAAACAGTTCCGCTTTGAGCAAAAGTATTCCCCAATGGTAAAAAGAGCAATATAAAAAAACAGGTTTTGATTAGTTTCATTTATCTAAATTCAAAAGATTTTCCAATAAAGTAAAAGTAAAAGACCTCGTTGAAATTGCTATCCTGTAGCATCCTGTTCTAAAATATCAAATTACACTAAAATTGGTTAATATTTTTATCATAATTTATATTTATTCGAATATAAATACGGATTTAAAAAAAATAAATGCATAAAATTTTTAATATGATATTTATATTTTTCGCATTGTAAATCAGTTACTTAAACGTGTTTTTTGTTAAATAAAACATAATAAAAATTATAAGATATTGATAGTTAACAGGATACTACAGGATGGTATGAGATTCCCTTCTAAATAAATTTGGTTTAACTAATTAATTAACCAAACCAAACTTTTTATGAAAAATAACATTAATCTTTTGCTGCTTATAACCCTGTTTGGAATATTCCATTCTGCGGGTTATGCGCAAGAAAAAGTGGTTTCAGGAACAGTTACTGATCCGGCGAAACTTTCAATACCGGGAGTAAATGTATTTGTGAAGGGAACCAAAAGGGCTTCCAGTACAGATTTTGATGGAAAGTACAGTGTCAAGGTTTCTGAGGGAGAAACACTTGTTTTTTCCTTTATAGGATTTGTGACAAAAGAACTGAAAGTAGGCGCTTCAAACACGTACAACGTTGCTTTGGATACAGAAAGTGCTAACTTAAATGAAGTTGTAGTGATTGGGTACGGAACCCAAAAGAAAAAATTAACCACAGGGGCAATTTCCGGAATTAAAACAGAAAATTTTACCGAAAGGCCTATTTCAAGGATCGATCAGGGATTAATAGGGCAGGTTGCCGGAGTGCGTGTAAAACAAACAACAGGTTTGCCGGGACAGCCTTTTAGCATCGAAATTCGTGGAGCAGGTTCTATCACGGCAGGAAACGAACCACTTTATGTAGTAGACGGATTTCCAATTTATACCGAAGGGTCAAATAGCAACGGTGCCTTTGCAAACGGAAGTCCGCTGGATAATATGAACCCAAATGACGTGGCTTCGATCGAAGTTTTAAAAGATGCTGCAGCAGCGGCAATTTATGGTTCCAGAGCATCAAACGGAGTTGTGATTATTACGACCAAAAAAGGAAAATTAGGCAAACCAAAATTCACATTTAATACTTACGGCGGAGTTAACAAAGAAGCCAACAGAGTCGACATGTTATCTGCAGAACAATGGATTGGCAGAGCCAAAACCATGATTGATGCGCAATGGGTAGGATCCGGAATTGCCGGAGCTTCTGCCAGCCAAAACACAGCGCAGCGTATTGCAACTTATAACGCAGCAAATCCTACAGCGCCTTTAACGACAGCAAATTCAAGATATTTTACTTATTTGTATGATGACAGATGGGATATGCCGGGACATCCTGGACTGGATTATATCGATTGGCAGGATAAAGTTTTCCGCACGGGAGAATTCAGCAATTACCAATTATCAGCTTCCGGAGCTACAGAAGCCGTTAATTATTATGTGTCTGCCAACTATCAAAAAAATACCGGATACATTGTGGGAACAGATTACACCTTGTTTTCTGCAAGAGCAAATGTTGATGTTAAGCTATCAGATAAATTTAAAATGGGTATAAACTTAGCGCCTTCTTATTCGGTAAAAAACGATCCGGGTGTTGAAGGAAAAGATAATACGTTGTTTAAGGCTTTAACCGCAACTCCGGTTTTTGAAAGTACATCAAATGCTGCGGGAGAAAAATACACGACACGTTATGCCTGGGGAAGCAGTACTACAAATATGCTGAATGCCCTGGCCAGAAAAGGAAGAAACTCCATGTACAGAACTTTGATTTCTTCGTATGCGAATTATGAATTTGCCAAAGGTTTAACCTTTAAAAGCACCATTAACTTTGATAACTCAGATAATGTGAACGAAAGTTACACGCCAAATGATGTTATCGCCAGTATCAGAGGGGCTTATAACACGTACAGAAGACAAAATTTAGTAAATGAAAATACTTTAAACTATGATTTTGCATTTGGAAATCATCACTTTAATGTGCTTTTGGGAGAATCTTTTAATAAATACGAAATTACAAAATCAACGCTTTCATCTGGTGGACTTTATCAGGATACGGGTATCGAAACCCTGCCAACAGGATCATTGGGGTCAACAACTGCAGAGAAAAATACACTGCTTTCTTATTTCGCCAGATTACAGTACAACTATAAAGAAAAATACATTTTATCAGCGAGTGTGAGACGTGATGGTTCTTCAAAATTTGGAAGCGACAGACGCTGGGGAACATTCTCTTCACTTTCACTGGGATGGAGGGTAAAACAGGAAGAATTTCTAAAAGAAGTAAACTGGCTGAGTGATTTAAAATTAAGAGCCAGCGCAGGTACAAACGGAAGTAATAATATTTCTTCTTATGGTCCGTATGCGCTTTTGGGACAATTTAATTATTCTATTGGAGGAGCTGCTGCCGGCGGACTTGGAGCCTCAACAATACCAAATCCTGATTTGCACTGGGAAGAATCAAAAAGTATTGATTACGGTATAGATTTCGGATTTCTGCAAAACAGAATTTCGGGAACCTTTGAAATGTACAGAAAAAATAACAGTGAATTATTATTGCGTGTTCCTGTTTTGGCCGCAAGTGGATTTCAAAATTATTTAACCAACATTGGAGAAGTTGAAAATCAGGGATGGGAATTTGAACTGAACTCTCTAAACGTAAGAACCAATAATTTTGAATGGAGAACATCGGCGAACATCAGCCATAACGAAAATAAAGTTTTGGCATTAGGAACAGATCAGTCTAAAATTGAAATCAGCAATTCTTTTGATGGCGGTGTTCCGTTCATAAAATTAGAAGTAGGAAAACCAATGTATACCATCTTCGGATTACAGCAAAACGGTGTTGTTACGCAGGCTGATATTGACAGGGGAGGAACAACCATTGGAGGAAACAAACTGGTTTTAGGAGATCCAAGATATATTGACCAGAACGATGATAAAAAAATCAACTCTGAAGATCGTGTAGATTTAGGAAATCCAACACCAAAATACACTTGGGGAATCACCAATACCTTCAAATACAAAGATGTAGATTTAAATATTTTAGTTCAGGGACAAAATGGAGGAACCGTATACGGACTTACAGGAAGAGCAATCGACCGTACCGGAATGGGCTCTGTAGAGAATTCACTTGATGTAGATCCTGCAGTAAGAGGAAACTGGAGAACTTCTTTTGGATATCAGGCAAACTCTGACTGGCTGTACAAATCAGATTATGTAAGTGTGAGAAGCATTTCAATTGGATATAATTTGAGACAGGCACTAAAAGGCGTAAAAAGAATTGATAATGCAAGACTTTACATCACCGGAGAAAACTGGTTTTACTGGAACAAATATAAAGTGGGTTTCAATCCAGAAGCTGTAAATACTTCGGCAAGTTCAAATAGTGATTTCTCTGTGCCGGTTGATTATGGAGGAGCGCCTCTTGCAAAGTCACTTGTTATAGGTCTTAACATTAATTTTAATTAAAATAAAATGAAAAAATATATTTATTTAGCTGCAGTCGTTCTGGCATTTGCCTTTACATCCTGCGAAGATGAATTGACTCAGTTGCCGCTTTCACAACGTACCATCGAGAATTTTTATCTTACCCAATCTGATTTTGTTCAGGCGAGAAATGCTACTTATTCTGTTGCTTTTCATGGCGCCGGAACCTATGGTTATGCCAACAGAGTAATGAATTTAAGCGAAACAAGATCAGATAATTTGTATGCAACCACCACAGCATCAAGAGAGTGGGAAGGAATCAATAGCTTTTATACCAACATTAGTACCAATACTTATGTAAAAGAAGCCTATACAAGTAATTACAACGCCATTTATAAGGCAAATCAATTGCTTGAAAAATTAGCTGAAAAAGGAGATCTTATTTTTACCAATCCGGCAGATAAAACTGCAATGGTGGCCGAAGCGCGTTTTCTTAGAGCGTTCTGTTATTTTGATTTAATCAGATGGTTTGGAAAAGTGCCGTTGATAGACAAAACAATGTCGGCTTCTGAAGTGGCCAAGATTCCAAGAACACCGGTTGCGGACATCTATAATTTAATTATTTCAGATTTAGAACAGGCAATTCCGGATCTTAGTCCGTCTTATGATGCGGCCAATTACGGAAGAGTTTCCAAATATGGAGCAAAAGCATTATTGGGACTTGTGTATATGACCCGTTCAAGTCCAACTTACGGAATTGACGGAGCAACACTTGGATTAAACGAGTGGGATAAAGCCTATCAGCAATTAAACGATATCAAAATAAGCGGGTTGTATACTTTTGGAACTGATTACGCCAATATTTTTAAAGTTGAAGGACTTACCAACAAAGAAAATGTATTGACAATTCCGTATACGCAAAATCTTCCAAGCGCTGTAGGAGGGAATTTCATGGTAGAATTGGGTTATGAGCCTTATTTTGCTTCTGTCAATTTATCAGCTCAGGGATCTTTAGAAGCCAAACCCGTATCAACAGAATTTGTAAATAAATTTGCTGCAAATGATGCCAGAAAAACCTTTGGAATTGCAACAAGCTATACAGTAGCATCAGGAACGTATAAAGGAAGCTATACACTGCCGGTTTTCAAAAAATATATCGATCCGGCAAGATACGGAAACGGTCGTGAAGACTGGGGTGTAGATTTTATGGTAATACGTTATACCGATGTGCTTATGCTAATGGCCGAATGTACACTTCACGGTGGAGGAGGCAGTCAGGCTGATGTTGACTTAATTGTAAACCAGATCAGAACAAGAGCCGGCGTAACAGCAAACGCAGCCAATATTACTTTAGATCAGTTATTTGAAGAAAGAAGAAAAGAATTTTTCTCAGAAGGATCAAGATGGTTTGATCTAATCAGATCCGGTAAAGCCGTAGAAATCATGAATGCCTGGAAAGCTGTTGAAGATAAAGACGGAAAAATCAGAACCATAGATAACAACGCATTAATTTATCCAATTCCGTTACAGGAAATATTGGCCGTTCCCGGACTTTATAATCAAAATCTGGGTTACGACTAAAAAAACTTTGCCCCCAATCTTTTTTTATATTTTGTTTTTTTTGAAAAAGCTGTCTTTTTTTGACAGCTTTTTTTCATTTTCTGATTCTAAACAAAACAGGAAAGCACAGGATGCATTTCGTGATTAACTATTTTAAATTTAAAGTTCAGGACTTAATAATTCAATGCCAATGATTTACTTGAAAAAAATCCTTTTATTTTTAGTCGTTTTTACCGCAAAGATTACACTTACAGCTCAGGTCAAATTACCGGCTTTGGTAAGTGATAATATGGTTTTGCAGCAAAATGCAAAAATCAATTTATGGGGATGGGCATCTCCAAACGAAAAAATAAACATTCAGGCAAGTTGGACAAATACTCCAATAGAAACCGTTGCAACTGCCGATGGAAACTGGAAAGTTACCGTTGATACCCCGCAAGGAAGTGAAAAAGCCTATACGATAACTATAAACGCCAACAATAAAATTGTACTCAACAATATCATGATTGGCGAAGTCTGGATTTGCTCCGGACAATCCAATATGTATTTTCCTGTTGGAAAAGAAGAAGGAACCTGGAAAACCGGAGTGAACAACTATCAGGAAGAAGTAAAAAATGCGTCCTATCCAAATATCAGGCTCTTTACCGTTTTAACAAATGCTTCGCCAAAACCTTTAGACGATGTTATTGGCGCATGGAAACAATGTTCACCGGAAAGTATCAATACATTTTCTGCCGTAGCGTATTTCTTCGGCAGGGAATTATATCAAAAACTAAATGTACCCATCGGCTTAATTTCAACTTCCTGGGGAGGTACAAAAGCAGAAGCGTGGACCTCTCAAAATGTTCTGGAAGCCGATGTTTCTTTTTTGCCGATATTACAGCAGGATGCCAAAAACGAAAAAATATATCAGGAAAAACTCGAAGCTTATTACTTAGCATCCATAAATGAAAAAATAGCAAGCGCTGCAAATGCACCAAAATCGCAGTTAAAAAAGCCCAAAAAAGAAGCCAACAAAACCTCTTACGTTTTGTATAATGCCATGTTATATCCGCTGATCAATTACACGATGAAAGGTGTAATCTGGTATCAGGGCGAAAGCAATTCGGGACAAGCTTATTTGTACCGAACCTTATTTCCGGCGATGGTCAAAAACTGGCGAGACGATTGGAAACAAGGCGATTTCCCTTTTTATTACGTACAAATCGCTCCTCACAAAGGACAAAACCCGGACATTCGTGAAGCACAATTATTATCCTTAAAAACCATACCCAATAGCGGAATGGCAGTTACAACAGATGTTGGCGACGCAAATAATATTCATCCCATAGACAAACAAACCGTTGGACATCGATTGGCTTTACTCGCCAGAGCCAAAACCTATAACGAAGATAAATTAGTTTATTCAGGTCCGATTTACAATCACATGAAAATCAAGAATCAAAAAGCACAATTGTTTTTTGATTATGCCGAATCAGGTTTGAAGAAAAACGGAGAAGCCCTGAAAGAATTTGAAATTGCCGGAGACGATCAGATATTTTATCCCGCCGATGCCAAAATTGAAGGAAAAACAATAGTAGTTTCTTCTTCAAAAGTAAAAAAACCAGCCGCAGTTCGTTTTGCATGGAAGGCCGTTCCCGAGCCCAATTTATTTAATAACGACAATTTACCCGCATCGCCTTTCAGAACAGATGATTGGGTTAATAATGCAGAGAAGAAATAAAAGTTTGCTTTTAGCTTTGTCAAAGTTTAAAACTTTGACAAAGCTTGTCATTGAGAGGAACGAAGCAACCTCACTAAAACGAGACAAAGTAGATAAGGAAATTCATGTACATAATTTTTTAAACACATAGAAACATAGCTTTTTGGAACGTTGAAAAAAAAAAGGCGTTTCACTTTCATCAACAAACATAGTTTGGACGTTAAAACAATGGTCAATTTATGCTATGTGTGAAAACTAGTTTTTTCAATTAACTCATTTCAATAAAGAAAAATCTATGTTTCTATGTGTTTAAAAATAGTCACAGATTTAAAATAAAATCTGCTCAATCTGCGTAAAAAAACACCCAAATAAATTCTAATTAAAAAATGAACAGAAGAAAATTTATAGTTGGAAATTCACTTGCTTTAATGGCTTTATGTCTTCCGTTTTCGGCGAAAGCCATAGAATTTTTCGACGATCCAAAACTTTCAGATTTCGAAAAAAGACTTCGTCCCGTTGGGCGTGCGCTTGAATTTGAAGATTATTACGTTTGGTGCAACAGTCCAATTGAAGGTCCGGATGGTAAAATTCATTTGTTTTTTTCAAGATGGAAAAAATCAAAAGGAATGAGCGGGTGGATCAACAGTTCTGAAATTGCACATGCCGTGGCCGATAAACCCGAAGGCCCTTACGAATACATAAGCACTATTTTGGCTCCGCGTGGAGAAGGATTCTGGGACGCTACAACCTGTCATAATCCAAGTATTCATTTTGTAGACGGAAAATATGCCTTGTTTTTCATGGGAAATTCTAACGGAAAAATGGATACCAAACGAATTGGTTTAGCTACTTCAGACTCGCTTTACGGTCCTTGGAAAAGACCTGATGCACCATTATTATTGCCGGGCGAAAAAGGAGAATGGGACGATCTTTTAACCACAAATCCGTCTTTTTTAAAACATCCCAACGGCGAATACTGGCTGTATTATAAATCATTGGATACCGAGAATTATGTACATCCAAAATTCCCCATAAAGGGAAATAGAAAATACGGTTTGGCAATTTCTAAATCACTCGAAGGACCTTACATTAAATATAAAGATAATCCGCTTATTGATTTTTCTAAAATGGGAAATAACCAGCAATGCGAAGATGCTTTTGTATGGTATGAAAACAAGAAATTCAAAATGCTGGCCAGAGACATGGGCATTTTTGGAATCGATCACGGACTTTATATGGATTCTGATGATGGTATTCAGTGGAGCGATCCTTCAATTGCGTATCAGCCATTGGACAAATACATAAAACAGCCCGAAGCGCCAAAACATCTAAACAGATATGGCCGTGCCGAACGTCCGCAATTACTGTTTCAAAACGGAAAAGCGACTTATTTATTCACCGCTTCACAGGGCGGGAAATACGAAACCGCTTCGGCTTTTATCTTTAAAATAGTATAAAATGACTAAATTGACATCAAAAAATAAACAGCATAAAAACAAAAAAATGAAAACTAAATTATATCTATCCATTGCAGTAACGACGATGCTTTTTGCAAATGTTCAGGCACAAAAGAAAGCAGGCGGAAATCAAATTATTTTAAAAAATTCTTCTAATATAGAATTGTCACAAAAGGCAATTTCAATCAAAAGAAAACAGCTTTCCCTTAAAGATGTAAAAGGACAATATCCTATTTTAATTTACAAAACAGATACAATTCCGGCACAGGTAAATGATCTTGACGGAGACGGAAAATGGGATGAATTATTTTTAGTAACCGATTTTTCTCCAAACGAGAGCAAAACCGTAGCTTTAAAATGGTCCAATAAAGACCCGAAATTTCCAATAAAAACAAGTGTCCGTTTTGGAAAAAGAGAAGGAAAAAATCTTCCCGTGCATCCGGATACGCAGGAAGTTTTAATGGCCAATCAGGTGCATAAAAAATTAGGCTATCAAAAATACCAAACAGACGGACCAAGCTGGGAAAACGACAAAGTAGGTTTCAGACATTATTTGGACGGAAGAAATTCTAAAGATGTTTTCGGAAAAAAATTACCCGGAATTACGCCCGAAGATGTCGGTATAAACAGTAAAGGTGCCGTTGAAGATAATTATCACGTGATGTACGATTGGGGAAGGGACATTTTTCCTGTTGGAAATTCTGCGGGATTAGGCGGTTTTGCATTACTCAAAGACAATAAAATCAACCGACTCGGAATTATTGCCGCCGATACCGTAAATAATATCGAAAAAACAACTTTCAAAATTGTGAATGAAGGTCCGGTAAATTCTGTTTTAAGCTATAATTACCATAACTGGAAAATAGACGGAAACGAATATCAGGCACAAGAAACAGCTTCGATCTGGCCGGGAATGTACGGCTATAAAAACACCGTTGCCCTTAACGGATTAAAAGGAAATGAAACGCTCTTGATCGCACTTTCTAACCTTAACAACCAAAACCCGTTACAAGTAATTGACTCAGGAGATTTTGTATGTTTTATTCAGCATGATAAATTAACCTACGAACGCCAATGGATTTTAGGAACAGCGATAATTATTCCGAAAGATGTTTACAAAGGTTATATCGAAGCACCAAAAACCGGACAATTAACTGATTCTTATTTGATAAAATTAAACGTAAAAAACAATCAGCAAGTAAGTTATTACCCAATCGCCGGCTGGGAATTAAGCGCTGATAAAAACTTTAAAGATTCTGCGTATTTCACTAGTTATGTAACGAATCTTGCGAAACAGCTTTCAACAAAAATTAAAGTTCAGGTGAAGTAATATTTCCGAATGTACTTTAAAGTATGTCATTTCAACGGAGGAGAAATCACATCCAGAGAGCAACGAACTGTAGTACCGCTATGTGATTTACTTCGTCCGTTCGCTATCGCTCGGGTCTCGTTCCTAGAAATGACAAAACTATACGGAAATATTATTATGGAAATGATTGCCCTAGCCCCGATAGAAGTGGAAATCCTTTTGTGGCGGGGTTCGCCACAAAAGATTGAAACGGATAGCGGGATTAGCTCCTGAAAAAAATTTTGGTTTTATCATAGAAATCGACAAAACTTCCTTGAAAAAAACAACAACTTTACTAACACCAACCAAAAAATGAAAAAAATCCTAACCCTGATAATTTGCATTCTCGCTTTCCCGCAAATCATATTATCTCAAAACTACAAAAACGACACTTTTCCGGATGGATCACCAATTACAGACTGGTTCAAAGATCCTACTAAACTTCAGTTAAAAGATTTAGGAAAAAAATACACCATAACAGATTTTGGCGTAAGCAAAGACAGTACAAAAATCCAGACCGCAGCCATTCAGAAAGTAATAGATAAAGCTTCGGCAAATGGCGGCGGCGTAATTGTCATTCCCAAAGGGGTTTATCTAAGCGGTGCTTTATTTTTTAAACCCAAAACGGCTTTATATGTTTCAGAAGGCGGTGTTTTAAAAGGCTCGGATAATATTGCAGATTTCCCGATAATGCCTTCGAGAATGGAAGGACAAAACCTGGATTATTTTCCCGCATTGGTAAATGCATATGGAGTAGATCATTTTTCGATTTCAGGAAAAGGAACTATAAACGGAAACGGTAAAAAATATTGGGAAGCATTCTGGCAGAGACGAAAAGAAAATCCAAAATGCACTAATCTCGAAGTCTCAAGACCTAGACTGGTTTTTGTGTGGAATTCAAACGATGTGCAATTACAAGATGTCAAACTGATAAACTCGGGTTTCTGGACCAATCATTTTTATAAATGCAATAATGTAAAAATGCTCGATTTGTATATTTTTTCACCGCATGTTGGCGTAAAAGCGCCAAGTACAGATGCGATTGATATTGATATCTGCACTAATTTTTTAGTAAAAGGCTGTTATATGTCTGTAAACGATGATGCGATTGCCTTAAAAGGAGGAAAGGGACCTTATGCAGATCAGGATAAAAACAACGGGCCAAACGCGAATATTATCATAGAAGACTGCAACTTCGGGTTTTGTCATTCGTCATTGACAAACGGAAGCGAATCTATTCATAACAGAAACGTAATTATGCGCAACTGCAAAATCGACGGCGCATCGCGATTGTTATGGCTTAAAATGCGTCCCGACACGCCACAGCGATATGAATATATAAGAGTGGAAGATATTAAAGGAGAAGCCAAAACAGGACTGGCGGTCTTTGCCTGGAAACAGTTTTTTGACTTAAAAGGACGTCCGGATATTCCGCTTTCTTATGGAGACAATATCACGCTGAAAAACATAGAATTAAAGTGTGATACTTTTTACGGAGTTGAAAATGACCCGAATGTGCGCTTGTCCAATTTTACTTTTGAAAACCTGAATATTGAAACAGTCAAAACAAATATCGACAAAAGTTTAATTAATGGAGTTACATTTAAAAATGTATACATAAACAAACAGCTTATTGATTAAGTTGCAGAGCCACAAGTTGTAAGAGTTTACGGTTGTAATGGCATTCAAGGCTGATTTTGTAATACTAAAAATGTCTGAAAATTGCTATTATGCGGTGATTACTAAGTGATAAGGTGATTTTTTTTGAAAAAAAGTTATTTTATAATCGTTTGATAATGAATCATGAAGGACATCGGTTAATGAATTATTAACTTTCGGGTCAAAAATGGTGATAATTTTAACACTAAACATGCGTTATCTATCAAGCAAACTTTTATTTTTGCGCCTTAATTTAACAAGTATAAGCATGAAAGATCTATTAGTAAAAATCAACGCCGAAATCGACACATTCAAAGCAGAGGCTGAATCATTAACTGAAAAAGGAGTTAAAGCTGCTGGACCTAGAGCTCGTAAAGCGACTTTAGAAATTGAAAAACTTTTAAAAGAATTCAGAAAAGTTTCTATCGAAGAATCAAAAAAATAATCTTTTTTGAACTAAAAAGACAAAACCTCGTTTAAGCAATTAGACGAGGTTTTTTTTAATTATGAATTATAAATTATGAGTTATGAATTATTAATCGTTGTCTCCTTTTAACTCATAACTCATAACTCATAACTCATAATTCAAAACTCAAAAACCAGTTTTTTAATGTTTTCTGCTGCGGTTTGTGCGTTTAGTTTGGCGCCTTCAAAACCTGTGTGGGTGTGGTCTTTTGGGAAAAACACTTTTACCTTTTCTTTTCCCAGCGCTTCATATTTTAAAGCTACGATTTCATTTAAATCAATATAAAAAGCGCCTTCTTTCTCAGCTGCTTCTTTAGACCATTTTCCATAAGTTTCGGTTCTTCTTTCCACCTTATCATTTGGCCATTCATTTCTTGGTGTTTGGCTCATGACAATTACAATGGCACCTTTTTGTTTGGCTTCGCGAATAAATTTCTCCATATACCAGCCAAAAGTGTGAACGGTTTCTTTTGATCCGTCAGGCAAAACAACTTCCTGAATTTCATTTCCGTTTCCTTTTAATGAACCTCTGAATTTTTCTTTATCAACAGCACCGGCATCATTATGTCCAAACTGAATCACAACAAAATTTCCGGGCTGTAATTGGTTTTTTACTTCATCCCAAAGTCCTTCATGATCAAAAGTTCTCGTGCTTCTTCCGCCTCTGGCTTTGTTAATCACCTCAATTCGTGTTGTATCGCAAAACATAGGAAAAGTAACGCCCCAGCCAACAGCATTTTCATCTTTGTTATTGGCCATGGTAGAATCGCCTACTAAAAAGATTTTTTTCTTTGTTGGAAATATGACCTTAGGATCTTTTAAAATATAATTTTTTAAAGAATTTTTACTGTTCTTCAATTCATTAATAATAACTGAAGCGGAAAGTACAGCGCCTTTTGCTGAGGTATGCGTATGGTCTTTTTTATAGAAATAAGTTCCAGTTACTTTTGTTTCACCGAGTTTTTCCATTTCCAAAGCCATTTTGTTATTCAAATCAATAAAAGTGACTTTCTCTTTCTCGGCAATTTGTTTTGCCCATAATCCGTAAGAAGTATCGTTGCGAGGCACTTTTCCCTCTTTCCAGTCATTTCTCGGAATCGGCGAACAAATTATCGGAATTGCACCTTTTGATTTGGCTTCACGAACTATTTTCTCAATATACCAGCCGTAACTATGTACTATTTCATGTTTTTTGGTCAGGATATTATCGATTTCCTGCGTTTCATTTCCAATTCCTTTTATTGTGCCGCGTGCGCGAAGGCTATCATTTATCGGTCCGTCGTCGTTATGTCCAAACTGAATTAGTACATAATCTCCTTTTTTGAGTTTGTTTAAAACCGGAGTCCACAAACCTTTGTCCTGAAACGTTCTGCTGCTTGTTCCGCCCAACGCATGATTTTCGACAGTAACTTTTGTAGTATCCAAAAACTGCCCGATAAAATCTCCCCAGCCCCAAAGTCCGCCAGCACCGTTGCCTTTACCGTTTTTTACCGTAGAATCTCCCACCATAAAAACGGTTGGTTTGGAGTTTTGATTTGTTGAGAAATTGAAAAATAACAAGGCTAGAAAAAAGACGGAAAGTATTTTAAGTGATTTCATATGATTGAGATGTGAAAATATGACATTTAGAAATTCTAATATAGCCCATGGTTTCAACCATGGGAAACGTATTATTAGGCACGTATAATGAATACGTATAAAATTGCCTCCAACGGTTGAAACCGTTGGCTATGTTTAGGTTAATAAAGCTTTGTCAAAGTTTTAAACTTTGACAAAGCTAAGGGAACCTGAAACCCATAGCATTTCAAAACTAATCATCTCTTTTTAATATAGTATCCTGTTCTATCGTGTTAAAATATTATCAAATTATAAATTATTAAATTATAAAAATCAGGTAGGTACAGGATGGTAAACCATAAAAAAACAAAGAAATTGCAGTTAAATTATCAATTATTTCACAAATGCTTGATGATTAATACTAAAAGGTAATTCCAGTTGTGCATGAAATTTATAAAAGCAAAAACACATTATTTTCTAATTCAGGTTTGTACATTTTTATTATGTTCAGCGCTTGTATTTGGTCAGGAAAGGCAAATTCGAAAAATACATTATGCGCCTGAGGATAATAGTTTTGTACTTAAAAATGGCACTCGAAAATTCAACAGAGCACTTTATGGTTCTAATACCGGATTCAGGGTTGAAACCGGAGATTTGCCTGAATTTGCCATGTATATGCCGGGAATGGGTGGGAATTTAAAACTGGGTTTAGTTAACGGAAATGACAATAAATGGATAACAGAAGCTTCGAAAATTGAAACCAGATACGTTTTAGGAATAATGCAATATGAAATCCACGATCCTGTTCTAGGATCCGGAAAATTATTCATTGACGTTGTGGCTTTAAAAGAAAAAGAAGGTTTTATCGTAAAAGTATATGGTAAAAACACATCAAAAAATACCAGTTTAATCTGGGCATTTGGAGGCGCAACAGGCAAGAAATTCAGTCGTGACGGAGACATTGGCGCAGATCCTGAATCGGTATTTTATTTACAGCCGCAATATTGTACCAATAATAAATATACTTTAAAAAATGAATCTTTTCTTTTGGAATACGGTTCAGAAAGCAACAAAGAAAAAACGGGAAATAATAAAAAGCTTACGGGATTTTTTCCTGAATCTAAAATAAATGTAGCTAGCGCCAATAATCAAAAATCTCCTTTGGAATTGTTTAATTCAACTGGGGAATTATTACCCGTTATTTCAGGAAAAATAAATTCGATTGAAGAAAGAGCAAAGTACTTTTTGTTTTTAGCCGAAGATTCCAAAGAAAATTTCACCCAAAAATCGATAGCAGCACTTTACGAAAAATCTGTTCAGCAAACCCAGACTTTGGCGAATAGAGTTAAGGTAGAAACTCCTGATCCTTATATCAATACACTCGGTGCTGCGCTTGCCATTGCCGCTGATGGTATCTGGGAAAGTCCCGCCTATCTTCATGGCGCGATTGCCTGGCGAATGTACCTAAATGCCTGGCGAGGCGCTTATACGGCTGATCCGTTGGGATGGCACGACAGGGCAAAAATGCATTTTACAAGTTACAGCAATTCGCAGGTAACATCGCCGGAAAGTGGTCCTGTAGTTTTTGATGAAGAAAAAAATCTTGCGCGTCAAAAGGAAGAAATAGGAACCTCGATGTTTAGCAGCGGTTATATCAGCCGAAGTCCGAATAAAAATACCGTTGCACATCATTATGATATGAATTTGGTTTTTATCGACCAGATGCTGCGTCATTTTAAATGGACGGGCGATGTTGCGTTTATGAAAGAAATGTGGCCTGTGATTCAAAGGCATTTAAACTGGGAAAAACGAAATTTTGATGCAGATAATGACGGACTTTACGATGCATACGCGTCAATTTGGGCGAGCGACGCTTTGCAATACAGCGGTGGCGGTGTGATTCATTCTTCGGCATATAATTATTATGCGAATAAAACTTTTGCAGAAGTGGCTAAAATCATAAACAATGAATCGGAGCCATTTTCTAAAGAAGCCAATAAAATTTTAAAGGCATCAAACGATCAGCTTTGGGTTCCGAAAAAAGGAATTTTTGCCGAATATAAAGATGCTCTCGGAAACAGATTATTGCACGATACGCCCGGAATCTGGAGTATATACCACACGATCGATTCAGAATTATCGAATCCTTTTGAAAGTTACCAAATGCTCCATTATGTCGATAAACAGATTCCGCATATTCCAATTTCTGCAGAAGGTTTAGATAAAAAAGACCTTTATGTAATTAGTACAACAAACTGGCAGCCTTATACCTGGTCGATAAATAATGTGGCTTTAGCCGAACAATTGCACACAGCTTTGGCTTTCTGGCAAGGCGGAGATTCGGAGAAAGCCTATAAAATGTGGGAAAGTGTTTTGATCGAAAGTATGTATTTAGGTGCTTCGCCGGGAGGTTTCGAACAGCTTTTATATCAGGATGCGATGCGCGGCGAATTGTACCGCGATTTTGCCGACCCAATTGGTATGGCATCACGAACTTTAGTCGAAGGACTTTTCGGAATTCAGCCTGATGCGCTGGCAAAAGTTTTGACGATTAAACCCGGCTTTCCTGAAAAATGGAATACTGCTTCCTTAGATATTCCGGATATTTCAATTGATTTTAAAAGAGAAAACAAAGAAGATAAATATTCGATCAAAAATAAGTTTTCTTCAAAAATGAATTTGAAACTGATCTTAAATGCAAATTTTGAATCTGTAGAAAATATTTTAGTAAATGGAAAATCGGTTTCATGGAAAATCGTTCCGGAAAGTATCGGAAAACCGAAAATTAGTATTGAAGTTCCATACAATGCCAATTATGAAATTTCAATTAAATGCAAAGGAAATCCTTTAGAAGAAATTAAAGCGAAAGAAGATTATACAGTGAATGAAATTCTCGATTTGAAAACTTCCAAAGCTAAAATAATTTCAGTTTACGATCCGCAGCAAATTTTAAATGACGTTTTTAAAAATGATAATTCACTCAGGGCAAAAGTGAATTCGGCAGGAAATAAAATGTTTTTTATCGAAGTAAAACAAGGCGAAATGTCCTGGTGGCAACCGATCAATGTAAATGTAAAAGAAGAAAATCTATCGGAAGGAAAAAGTGCAAATTGGGATACTCCTTTGGATAAATCAAAACTCGCAGAAACAATTTCGATTTCCTCATTTTTTAATTCAAAAGTGACCGATATTTTTAATTACGAATATCTTTCACCAAGACCGAAAACGACCACTTTGCAGCTTCCCAAACAAGGAATTGGAAATTGGTGTTATCCCAACATTTCAGTAAAAATTGATGATACGGGCTTGCGCCAAAAAGCAAAAGCAAACGGGCAAATTACAATGCCAAACGGAATTCCGTTTCAAACGCCTTCTGATGAAAATCAGAAAAATATCGTCTTTACATCGATGTGGGATAATTTTCCGGAAAGCATTACTATTCCGCTTGACGGAAAAGCATCGCACGCTTATTTTATGATGGCCGGAACCACAAATCCAATGCAAAGCCGAATCGTAAACGGAGAAATTAAAGTGAATTATACAGACGGAACTTCGGAGATTTTATCTTTAAAAAACCCCGAGAATTGGTGGCCGATCGAGCAGGATTATTTTATCGATGGACTTGCTTTTACCACCGATGCGCCAAAACCACCGCGGGTTTATTTTAAATCAGGAGAAATTTCAAGGGATTTCAAAGACTTTAAAACCATAAAAGGTTTTTCAAACTACGGAGTTGATGGCGGGGCAGGAACAATTTTAGATTTGCCTTTGGATAAAAATAAAACACTCAAAAGTCTGACTTTGAAAACTATTGCAAATGATGTTGTGATTGGATTGATGAGTTTGACTTTAATTAGAGAATGAGTTAATTAGAGAATTAGTCAATTAGAAAATTAGATAATTTGAAGGTCAAGCTTTGTCAAAGTTTTAAACTTTGACAAAGCTATCCTAAACTGAATACTGTAACTGAATACTGAATACTGTGACTGAACACTGAAACTATCAAAACCAACTTTTATACTATGAAAAAACAGCTATTAATCATTACAATTCTATTCTCGATTTGCATATCGGCGCAGAAAATAGACAGGAAAGCATTGGTAACCAGACATAATGTACAAATCTCGTCTATCGATACTTTAGCTTCGCTGACGGTTGGTAATGGCGCTTTTGCTTTTACTGTCGACGCCACGGGTTTGCAGACTTTTCCGAAAAAGTATCAAAACGGAATCCCACTTGGAACGCAGTCTGAGTGGGGTTGGGACAGTTATAAAAATACAAAAGGCTATAAGTTTTCAGAAACCTTACGTGATTATAAACAATATGGAAGGGATATTTCATACACTGTTCAAATCAAGGAACCGGCTAGAAAAGTCGAAGCGGTGAACTGGTTTCGCCAGAATCCGCATTTATTGCAATTGGGAAATTTAGGTTTTGAAATTACCAAAAAAGACGGAAGTCCGGCAAAGCCTGAAGACATCCAATCGATTTCGCAAAAACTGAATTTATGGACGGGTGAAATCGAAAGTTATTTTGAAGTGGAAGGAATTCCGGTAACCGTTTTAACGGCTTCTCATCAGGAAAAAGATGCGATTGGCGTAAAAGTAAAATCGGATTTATTGCAGCAAAAACGCCTGAAAATTAGTTTGAGAATTCCTTTTCCAACCGGCGATTGGGCCGATATGGGAACAAAATGGGAAGGAAAAGAAGATTATAAAAGCACGCTTTTAGAAAAGTCAAAAACACAAGCGGTTATCACGCATGTTATGGACAGTATTTCCTATAACGTGAATTTAATGTGGAAGGGAAATGCCCACATTAAGAAAACAGCAGATCATTATTTTGTTGTTGAAGCTTCAAACACCAATACCTTAGAACTGAGCTGTCTTTTTGCTTTAACAAATAATAAAACAGCAAATGCTTCTTTTTCAGACATAGAAAACAGCAGCATAAAAGGCTGGGAACAATTTTGGAAAAGCGGTGCAGCAGTTGATTTTTCAGGAAGTACAGACAAACGTGCACCTGAACTGGAAAGACGGGTTATTTTGTCGCAGTATTTGACCAAAGTACAATGTACAGGAAAAGTTCCGCCACAGGAAACGGGATTGACTTACAACAGCTGGTACGGGAAACCGCATCTGGAAATGCATTGGTGGCATGGCGTTCATTTTGCACTTTGGAACAGACCGGAACTGTTGGAAAAAAGTCTTCCGTGGTATCAAAAGGTTTTTGAAAAAGCCAAAAATATTGCCAAAAGACAAGGTTTTGAAGGCGCAAGATGGCAAAAAATGACCGATCCTGATGGTAACGAAAGTCCGTCTTCGGTAGGATCCTTTTTGATTTGGCAGCAGCCGCATTTTATTACGTATGCTGAATTGATGTATCGCGCAAATCCAAACAATAAAACATTGAATTTATACAGCGAACGTGTTTTTGCAACCGCAGATTTTATGGCTTCGTTTGCCAATTATGACGCGAAAAATGATCGTTATGTTTTAGGTCCGGGCGTGATTCCGGCGCAGGAACGCTTTAAGGCGATGGAAACTTTTAATCCAACTTATGAATTGGCGTATTGGAACTGGGCTTTGAAAACCGCCATTGCGTGGAAGAAAAAACTAAACCAGAAAGTACCTGAAAAATGGGAAACAGTTCTGGCGAAATTATCTCCGTTACCAATCGCAAATGATGTCTATCTGGCTACTGAAAGTGCAACAGATTCCTATACAAATCCTGAATTTAAAACCGATCATCCCTCCGTATTGGGAACTTTCGGAATGCTTCCTGAAACGTCTCTTTTGGATAAAAAAATCATGAAAAATACTTTTAATCTGGTTTGGGATACCTGGTCGTGGGACAAAACCTGGGGTTGGGATTTCCCGATGACAGCAATGTCTGCCGCGCGCCTGCAAATGCCCGAAAAAGCAATTGACGCCTTATTTATGAATGTAACGACAAACACCTATTTAAAAAACGGACATAATTACCAGGCAGAAAGACTCACATTATACCTTCCCGGAAACGGTGGATTACTAACCGCAGTTGCCATGATGTGCGCCGGTTGGGATGGAACAACAGAAGAAAATCCCGGTTTCCCGAAAGACGGAACCTGGAAGGTGAAAAGTGAAGGATTTAAGAAGATGTTTTGATTTCTAAGTTGCTAAGGTTCTGAGTTGCTAAGATGCTGAGACTCTTAATTGCTAAGATTTTAAGCATGATTTGTCATTTCGAGGAACGAGAAATCACATCAAGAGAGCGACGTACTTGTATGATTTCACTTTATGTGATTTCTCCTCCGTCGAAATGACAAACTAAGCTTTATTAAAAAAATAAAATTATGAAAACAGTTATAAAACATAGACTTCTGTCGATAGTATTTCTTCTTTCAGGTTCCATATTTGCGCAGCGACAAATGGAAAACCTTGACCGTGGCATTATCGTCGTAAAAACAAACAATCAGTTTTTTATAGGCTGGCGTGTTTTAGGAACAGATGCTAATGATTTGGCTTTTAATTTATATCGAAAAAGCGGTTCCAAAAAAGCAGTTAAACTCAATGAAAAACCAATTTCAGGCGCAACAAATTTTCTGGATACCAAAGCCAATAGTTACGAAGAAAATATGTGGTTTGTAAAAACAGTGATTAAAGGAAAAGAAACCGACGCAAAAGGAAGTTTTACCATTCCGGCAGAAAGTCCGGATAAAGACTATATGCCGATTGTGCTAAAGCCTGTGGAAGGATATATTCCCAATGATCTTTCGGTGGGAGATTTAGATGGCGACGGAAAATACGATCTGATTGTGCACATGACCGGAAAAAGCCATGATAATTCACATACCGGAATTACAGATCCGCCGATATTTCAGGCGTATACCTTGGAAGGAAAATTTTTATGGCAGATTAATTTAGGGAAGAACATCCGCGAAGGCGCACATTATACGCAGTTTATGGTGTATGATTTAGATGGTGACGGAATTTCTGAATTTGTCTGTAAAACAGCTGACGGAACCACAGACAGTGAAAACAATGTGGTGGGAGATCCCTCAAAAGACTGGGTAGATCGGGAGGAGAAATCGTCAACATTTGGAAAAATTTTAAAAGGTCCTGAATACCTTTCGGTTTTTAACGGAAGAAACGGAAAACTCATTACGACCGTAGATTATATCGCAGAACGCGGAGATCTTGCTGCCTGGGGCGGAAGAGGCGGAAGCGGAGGAAATGATACAAAAGGAAACAGAATGGATCGGTTTATAGCCTGTGTTGCCTATTTGGATGGCGTTCATCCAAGCGTTGTCATGTGCCGTGGATATTACGGAAGAACGGTTTTGGCTGCCTGGGATTTCAAAAATAACAAACTGACTTCAAGATGGGTTTTTGATAGTAAAGATGCCGAGAATCCGTATTCGGGAATGGGAAATCACAATCTTACGGTTGCCGATGTAGATAATGACGGAAAAGACGAAATTATTTACGGATCGATGTGTGTTGATGATAACGGAAAAGGTTTGTACACAACGGGCTTCAGGCACGGCGATGCGATTCACGTTTCTGATCTTGATCCTGATTTACCGGGTCTGGAAGTTTTTGGAATCCATGAAATTGAAAACGGAACCACGGGTCCGGGCGTAACTTTGTTTGCCGCTGCAGACGGAAAAGTTTTATTAACCGATTCGCCTAATGAAGATGTAGGACGCGGTGTGGCCGATAATATTGACCCAACCCGAAAAGGCGCGCAATGCTGGTGGTCCGGTTCACCGGATTTGCATGATATAAAAGGAAAAGCGATTGGCAAAGCCCCGACCTCGAATAATTTTTTAATTTATTGGGATGGAGATACTTCCAGAGAACTTCTGAATTCTAATTATATCGATAAATATAATGTAGGGCGATTGTTTACTGCAACAGGAGCGGCATCTAATAATGGTACAAAATCTACTCCGGCACTTTCTGCTGATATTCTGGGCGATTGGCGCGAAGAGTTGATTCTTCGATCTGAAGACAATAAGGAACTGCGAATTTATTCGACCACAATTCCAACAGAAATAAGGCAATATACTTTAATGCACGATCCGCAATACAGGCTGAGTATTGCCTGGCAAAATGTAGGGTATAATCAGCCGCCGCATACGAGTTTTTATATGGGAAAAGATATGCAACCCGCTCCCAAACCCAATATTATTTTAATGCCATCGAAGAAATAAAAAAAAGTCCCGGTTTTTAAAAATCGGGACTTTTTTTTTGCACTAAAATTTAAAAAATTTCAAATGATAAATAATTGTCAATTGATTCAATCCATTTTTTATTTCTTAAAAATTTATAATTAAAAATATCATATACATAATTTAAATATTGTTTCATTTTTATATTCCTATTTTATAGGTAAAGTTTTTTGTTTGATATTGAAAATCAATCAGTTGAGGTTTTTATTGGTTAAAAAAAAGTTAATAACTAATTGTAATGTATTGAAAATTAGCAGGATACTACAGGATGGTAAGAAAATTACTTCTGGATAAATTTGAGTTGCTAACTATTAATTAACCAAATTAACTTTTATGAAAAACAAATTAAGTTTTCTGCTGGCAATAGCGGTGACTGCATTATTTTATGCGTCAGGTTTTGCACAGAACAAAGTAGTGAAAGGTACCATTACAGACGGAACCGGATTGCCTGTTCCCGGCGTGAATGTCCTCATTAAGGGAACTCAGAATGGTGTAAGTACAGACATGGACGGAAGTTATTCCATTAGCGTTTCTCCGGGTACTGTCCTTGTTTACAGTTTTATTGGTTTTAAAAAACAGGAAATCACCATTGCAGGCTCGAACGTTTACAATGTTGTCCTGCAGGAAGACGATAATTCTCTGGAAGAAGTCGTTGTTGTGGGTTATGGCGTAAAAAAGAAAAAAGACCTTACCGGTTCCATTGTAAGCGTAGGAGCAGATGAAATTGCTTCAAGGCCGGTTGTAAATGCCGTGCAGGCCATGCAGGGAAAAGCTGCCGGTGTAGATGTTACCACAAATGAACGCCCCGGAACAGTCGGAACGGTGACTATTCGTGGAGCGCGCTCAATTTCTGCATCCAATGCGCCGCTTTATGTGGTCGATGGTATTCCGTTAAATTCAAGATTGATTACCGATGCCACTACAGGAAAAATAAGTGTTGACCCTAATTCTGGCGGAATCGATTTTTTGAATCCTACAGATATTGAAAGTATTGATGTTTTAAAAGATGCTTCGGCAACGGCAATTTATGGTTCCCGAGGTGCAAACGGAGTTATTATTGTCACGACAAAAAAAGGTAAAAACGGAAGATTCACCTTAAATTACGATACTTCGATCATGTTTGAAACCATTCATGAAAATGCGCCCATGATGAATTCGGCAGAATATATCGAATTTCGCCGTTGGGGAAGATATTATTCCAATCCAACTGCTTTCCCAAAAGGAGATGCGCCCACAATCGAGAATGACCGCTTAATTTTCCTGGCTTCCGCCGATCCTACTGCGTGGGCGAATATCGAAAAAGGATGGAGAGATGCGAGCGGAAACTTAACCACAACCTGGGATGGTTCGAAAGTAGCCACCACAGACTGGACAAAATTTGTAACCAGAACCGGAATTACCCAACAGCATACCATTGGCGTAAGCGGAGGTACAGAAAAAATGAAAGCCTACGGATCTTTTGGATATCTCAACAATACCGGAACTCTAAAGGGACAAGGTTACGTACGTTACAGCGGAACTGCCAATGTTGATATTACGCCTACAGATTGGTTCTCAATGGGAGTTAGCCTTAATACAAGTTATGGCGTAAACGAATACGGACAATCAAATGTGGGTAGAACTGCCGTTACAACTACTACCGGAATTTACGCGACTGCGCGTACCAATCTTCCGTATGCGGTTCCGTATGACGCCAATGGTGTCCGAATTGATAGTCCTGGAGGGGATTCTACGATTAGAACTCCTGTTGATGAAGATAAATTATCACAGGATCAGCGTGTTTCCCTGCGTGCTTTTGGTAGTTTATACGCCCAGTTTGATTTAGGTGGTTTTTCCTCTAAACTTGAAGGCTTAAAATACAGAATCAATTTTGGTCCCGATATTACTTCGTATCGTGATGGTGTTTTTTTAGATGGAAAATCGGCCATTCGTTCCGGAACCAGTTTTGCTTCTTTATATAATGAAAAAGCAATTTCGTATACTTTGGATAACTTGATTTTTTACAATAAAATAGTGGGCAATCATAATTTTGGTGCCACCTTATTGATGAGCCAGACGGAATATCACAACGAGCAAAGTTCAATGTCGGCCAATGATATAAAAAATCCTGCCAATAAATGGAATGCCTTAAATCCTGCTAATGTTACACTTGCGGGTTATTCTTCTGGTTTAACAGATACGGGTTTGTTATCCTATATGGGAAGGGTGAATTACAGCTACGCCGATAAATATTTACTAACAGCATCGGGTCGTTTTGACGGAGCTTCACAATTGGCTGCAGATAACAGATGGGCATTTTTTCCGAGTGCTTCTGCGGCGTGGGTGATCAACAAAGAAAAATTTCTGGAAAACGTCGCTTGGATCAATCAGTTAAAAATGAGAGTAGGTTATGGTGTTACCGGAAATGCTGCTGTTCCTGCTTATGCCACTCAGCCGCCGTTAATTGGAATCGTGTATCCAAACGGATCGGGTGTGACAAACAATACGTCATTGGGAAATGTGCAATTGGGCTGGGAACAAACCTCGCAGTTTAATTACGGAATTGATTTTTCTTTCTTTAATAACAGAATTTCGGGGGCGCTGGATTATTATACCAGTAAAACAACCGATTTGCTGTTAAAAAGCAGTGTTCCAACAGTTCTTGGTGTAAAAGATACCTACCAAAACGTTGGGGAAACAGAAGGAAACGGAGTCGAATTGACATTAAATACAGTAAATGTTTCTTTAAAAGATTTTGAGTGGACATCCAATTTTAGCGGATCGTATCAACAAAGCAAAATTGTAGCCTTGCAAAATGGAGCATTTGATGATATCAATAACAATTTATTTATTGGGGAATCACAAAATGTAATTTACGGCTTTGCTTCAAACGGAATCTGGAAACCGGAAGATGCTGCAGAAATGGCAAAATTCAATGCCGCTGCAGGTTCCACTATTTTTTCGTTTGGTAACGCCAGACCGGTCGATCAAAACGGTGATTATAAAATTGATGCCAATAATGACCGCGTTATTATCGGTTCAAAAGACCCGAAGTATATCGTAGGTTTAACCAATACTTTTGTTTATAAAAACGTCGAATTGTCCTTCTTTATTTATGGTCGAATGGGTTATTTGTATGATACTTTGGGAGAAAATGAAGGTGCAAAAGGAAGCCAGAGATCCATAAATTATTACACCGATAATAATACAAATGCCGAATATCAAAAACCAATTTATTCTGCCGGAACCGGAGATCCTTATTTTCCTGTTTTAGGATACAGAAACGGGAACTTTATAAAAATGCGAAACATTTCTTTAGGCTATCATTTTGATAAAGATCTAATACAAAAACTGGGACTTTCTAAAATGAAATTATACTGTCAGGCAACCAATCCGGGAATGATTTTCACGAAAGTAAAATGGACAGATTTAGATACGCAGACAACGGCTTCAAACAGAGGTGTGACTTTAGGTTTAAATGTAGAATTCTAAATTAAACTAAAAAAAAACATTATGAAAAATTATAAAAATCAATATATCACTTTGATGCTTTTTACTGCATTAATTTTGACCACTTCCTGCAACAAGGATTTCCTTGACGAAGAATTGACCACGGCTTACAGTCAGGATTATTATAAAACCGAAGCCGGGATTCAGGCCTTGGCAGTGGGGACTTATTATCAGGTATTTGCGGCAGAATTTCAAACCGAAGTTCCGCTTACGGCAACAGAATCCGGTACAGATGAATTTCATGCGGGAGGCGATCCTTCCAACTGGATCTGGAATTCATATTCTTCAGGTTTTAAGGCTTTTGTAACGGTTTCTAATGCGAATACCGTTGCGGCAAACACAAACTGGGACAATTTGTATATCGGAATCGGAAATGCCAATCAGTTAATTGAATCGGCAACAGTCATTGCATCAACAAACGACGCGATCAAGAAAACAGCTTTAGGCGAAGGTTATTTTTTGAGAGCTTTTAATTATTTAAAATTGCTAAACCAATATGGAGGCGTGCCTTTAAAATTAACCACTAGTTCTACGGTTGAATTAGAATTTACCAGAGCAACACCACAACAAGTTTTAGATCAGGTAATTGCTGATTTTACGCAAGCCTATACTTTATTGAGCAATGCAGGCGCTCCGGCAAAAATTACCAAAGATGCCGCCGCTCATTATTTGGCGAAAGCCTATTTAACGCGCGCCAGTGAAATAAACGATAGCTGGAACTCCGCCACAAAACAAACCGATTTGCAACAAGTCGTAACTTTATCTGATGAGGTAATTGCACATCATCCGTTAGCGGCAAATTATGTGGAACTATGGAATTATACCGTGACCGATGGCGCAAATGAAAAACTTCCTGAACTGATTTTATCAGCCCAGTTTAACGCAAGTCCTTTAACAACAGGAGGAAACCAACAGCATTTGTATTTTCTTTCTACTTATGATCAATTGCCTCAAATGCGACGTAATCTTGCCGGAGGACGACCTTTTAGCCGTTTGGCGCCAACTTATTTTGTGTATGATGTTTATGATCACGTGAATGATTCCCGTTTCTGGAAAAGTTTTCAGACTAAAAGTATCATCAACAACAAATCAGGAAATTATTATAACAATGGCGATTTGGGAATCATGTACATTGTAAATAGCGCTTCTGATACACGTTTTGCCAAAACTAAAAATGCTGATGCGATCATCGATTCCAAAACCGGAAAAACAATTCCGAGCGTTTTTGTAGCGCATGCAGCTGATAATGTTGGTTTAATGGCTGATGTTAGATTTCCTTCTTTAAGTAAATATATGGATGGTAACAGAATCGATTTGAGTAATATAAAAGGATCACGTGACATTATTTTAGCGCGTTCGGCAGAAACTTATTTGCAGGCTGCAGAAGCAAAAGTACGTTTGGCACAAATTGGCGGCGCCACATTTTCTGATGCATTGCCGTATATCAACGCGGTTCGTACACGCGCGGCATACAAAGCAGGAGAAAATCGTGCGGCTTATACAGATGGTTCTGCCGCTTACACCGCAACTGGTCAGGCTGGAATTCCGATTTCTTTTGTTCCTGAAAACTCGTATTATGAGTCAAACAATATTCCCGTTTCAACAACTGCTACAAGTCTGGCTATTACCAGTATTGGCGCTTTGCCGGCAGAAGATCTGGCTGTTATTTCAAAACTGGGATATGCAAGTGATTATGACCGAATGCTGTGTTTAATTTTAAATGAAAGAACCAGAGAACTGTGCGGAGAATTTCACCGTTGGGAAGATTTAAGCCGAACCAAAACGTTAGTAGCCAGAGCAAAAGCGTATAATATAGAAGCCAATCCAAACATTCAGGATTATCACAATGTACGCCCAATTCCGCAGACTTTCCTTGATGGCGTTTATGCAAACGGAAGACCATTGACAGCAGCGGAAAAAGATGCTATGCAGAATCCGAATTATTAAGATTAAACACGAATTTCACGAATTGTCACGAATTTTTTGTTTGTGAAATTAATTTCAAGAAAGAGATTAGTGATAATTAGTGCAATTCGTGTTGCTTTTTAACTTCCTAAAACATTCAAAAAATGAAAAGCAATACAACAATTCGGAATGCTTTTAAAATGAAATTAAAACCCGGTTTTGAGGAAGAATATAAAAAACGGCATGATGAAATTTGGCCGGAATTAGCGTCATTACTTTCAGAAACCGGAATTCAGGATTACAGCATTTTTTTGGATGAAGAAACTCTGACGCTTTTTGCAGTTCAAAAAATTAGCGCCGACTTTGATCAGAACTATTTACCAAATCATCCTATCATAAAAAAGTGGTGGGCGTATATGGCTGATATTATGGATACAAATCCTGATAATTCTCCGGTTGCGATTTCATTACGAGAAGTTTTTCATTTAGATTAAAGTTAATCTGTGGCAAAATATTCTAACACATAGAAACATAGATTAGAATCTAAATAAAAAGTCATTAAAGAAAATCAAGATTTTCAACACATAGCTATGTTTGTTTAAACAAGTGAAACGCCCTTTTGCGATTGCAAGACCTATGTTTCTATGTGTTAAAATCATTAAGTCCAATAAGCTAAAAACACAATTCTCATTTTAACAAGACAAACTATGAGCTATAAATCAGCCAAAATAATGACACTCTTCGCATTTGCAATAAGTACTTTTATCAATGCCCAAACCACCGATGCAACATCGCCATTACATTTAATGCAGCCCGATTATGTAACGCCATACGTGATTCCTGAGAAAGAAAATATCGAAAATGTAATGAACAGAGTTTATGCTTTTCTCGAAGAAAATACGGCATCGAAAGCTATAAATGTTAGTGATAATTCAGAAGTAAAAGATTTCAAAAAAGCAAAAGGAAAAATTAAATTTTCTCCCGGTGCTTTCCGGTTAACAAGTTATGAATGGGGCGTGACATATGCCGGAATGCTTTTGGCTACCGAGGCAACAGGAAATAAAAAATACGCAGATTATACCAATAAACGCTTGAAACTCATTGCAGATATTGCGGAGAATTATAAGCCGGAAAACCTAAAAGATTCTCCCGTTAATACCGTTCTAAATCCAAGAGCTTTGGATGATGCAGGCGCTTTGTGTGCGGCATTTATAAAAGCCAAAAAAGCTGGAATTAATGCCAATGTTGAACCCGTAATTAATAATTTTATCAAATACATCAGCGAAAAAGAATTCCGCCTAAAAGACGGAACACTCGCCAGAAACCGACCTCAGGATAATACGCTTTGGCTCGACGATATGTTTATGAGCGTTCCCGCACTTGCCCAAATGGGAAGTTATACCGGAGACGTAAAATATTTTGATGATGCCGTAAAGCAAGTCAACCAGTTTTCTCAAAGAATGTTCAACACCCAAAAGGGAATTTATATGCACGGCTGGGTAGAATCTATGCAGGTTCATCCCGAGTTTCATTGGGCCAGAGCCAATGGCTGGGCGGTGATGACAATGGTAGAATTATTAGAAGTTCTGCCCAAAAATCATCCCGGATATCCTCAGGTTTTGGCACAGTTGCAAAAACATATCGCCGGATTATTGCAGTATCAGGACGGAACGGGTTTTTGGCATCAATTATTGGATAGAAACGATACGTATCTGGAAACTTCGGCGACAGCCATTTATACCTACGCGATTGCCAGAGCCATAAATCGCGGTTATGTTGATAAAATGGCGTATACCCCCGCCGTTGTTTTGGCTTGGAATGCAGTTGCCTCAAAAGTTAATGCAAAAGGTCAGGTAGAAGGAACCTGCGTAGGAACAGGAATGGGTTTTGATCCCGCTTTTTACTACTATCGCCCCGTAAATTTATACGCCGCTCACGGTTACGGTCCCGTTTTATTAGCCGGCGCCGAGATGATTTTACTTTTGAAAAATACTCAGTTTGAGGTTAATGACAGTTCGATTCAGGTGAAAATGTAAAAGGGTTTCAAGTTTCAGGTTTTCTTTGTTTCAGGTTGCTGTAGTTTGTCATTTCGAGGAACGAGAAATCACATCCTGAGAGCAACGTATTGTAATTTCGTTATGTGATTTCTCGTTCCTCGAAATGACAAAACTATGTGTGTAAACTTTAGTTTATAGACAAAAGTTTAAATCTGAAACAAAATAAACCTGAAACAAAAATTATTCTCTAAAATCAAACCACAAATTCATCTTTATCCCATCATCGCCGCTTTTAATACGAATGTTTGTGGGCTGACTTTGTGGACCTTGCTGTTCTAAAGGTTTAAAATCGCGCATGGCCGGAATTTCATACATAAACGAAATATCACCTTCCGGAAATGCGGGTTGCGGATAACTTCCAGGGAAACCATTTTTAGGCAAATCAGGTGTAAATAATCTCAAAAATAAATTGTCAGATTCGCTGAAAACTTTAAAAGATGAGGTTCCGGCTTTTAAATTGGCGGCCAGTACATTGGCATGATATCCTTTAAATTCAGGATAAATTAAATTCTCAAAGCTTTCGCCTGTAATTGTATTGTTATAATCTTTCTCCCAAATGCCGTAAGTGGTGCCCTTAATTCGGTTTTTCCAAACGTGATACGGACCTCTTCCAAACCATTTGATTCCGGTAACTTCCTTTTCAGGAAAACTAAATGTTATTCCGAATGCGCTGATTTTATCTTCAAAAAAAGCACCGTCAAAACCTTCACCGCCGGTTGCATTTTTCAAGGCAATTAATTCCATTTTAAACCTTCCGTCAGGTTCCATAATCCATTTTATGGAAGATAAACCGCCAATATAATTTACAATGCAAACCGCTTTTTCGCCTTCCTGAGAAATTTGTATATCTTTTAATTTGGCTTTCATTCCAATTGGCCGCGGGCCATTTGTCAGCGGAATTGTGGAAGTTCCGTTTTTTACAGACGCGATTTCTCCGCTCAACGCATCCAAAGTTACCGTCACATTATTTCCTTTTAGAATAATGTCATTGCCTGATTTTACGACAGAAGCTTTTGCTTTTGTATTCTCAACTGCTAAAAATTTAGCGGCATAATATTTTGCTTTATGAATAGGCCACGTCCAGGTATAAATTTCTTTATTAAACTGATCATAAGCAGAAACAGACAAAACATCGCCATCAATAAAATTCTTGGGAACAGCAAACTGAATTTTTCTTGTTTCTCCCGGATCAATACTCGGAATCTCGATTTTCCCGGAACTAATTGCTGACGAAGTTCCGTTTGTATAAAGAACATCATCATCTGATTTTAGGATTTTAAATTCCATTTTGCAGGAATTCAAATTACTAAAAAGATAATCATTCGAAATTAAAAACGAACCGTCAAAAGCTGATGTAACCTGTTTTGGCAGAAACTGAATTGGCGCCCAGACTTCTTTTACCGTATAATAGCTGCCTTCTCTTTCGCGATGAGGTCCCAGAATTCCATCCGCGGCAAGTGAACCTTTCGAATCAAATTTTGCATCGCCCGTCCAGTCAGAGCGTTTCACGGCTTCGTCTAACATCGCCCACATAAATCCTCCGGCAAAAAGCGGACTTTCCTTATAGCGATTCCAGAAATCTTCCAGAGCCGCTCCGTGACCATTGTCATAAGTTCCGTGCATGAATTCCGTTGGAAAAAATACATTTTCACCGGCATTAAAACGATGCATTCCTGTTAAATAAGTGGGATAATGATGCGTGTCCCAACCATTAAAATCAGCCCAGGGATGAATTACAATTCTTTTCTGTGGATCATTTTCGGCAAAAACTTTATCCACGTCGTAATTCCAGCCGCCTTCATTTCCGTTATCCCAAATAATTACCGATGGATGATTGACATCGCGCGTCATCATTTCTGTGACTAATTTAGTTCCCGTTTCCATATCGTACGAATTTTGCCAGCCCGCCAATTCATCCAGAACAAAAAGCCCGAGAGAATCACAAACGTCTAAAAAATGATCGTCAGGCGGATAATGTCCGCGAACGGCGTTCATGTTCATATCTTTCAATAATTTTACGTCTAATTCGCTGATTCGCTTGCTGGTACTTCTTCCACCTTCCGGCCAAAACGAATGACGGTTAATTCCCTTCATGATAATTTTGGTGCCGTTTACATAAATTCCGTCTTGTTTTTTGAATTCTAAAGTTCTAAAACCAATGCGTTTATTGTATTGATGAAGTACAGTTCCGTTTTGTTTTAAAACAAGCTTTAAATCATATAAATTAGGCATTTCAGGATTCCACGGTTTAATGTTTTTCCATTGTGCAGATATGGATTCCTTTACAATTTTCGCTTTAAGCGGAAAAGTAAAAGTTTCGAAATTTTCACCGTTAAAACCTTTAAGCGAAGCTTCTAAAATTGTGTTTTTAGGAATGTTTTTCAAATTAACATCGACCGTTACAGAACCATCCATTTTCGGATTTACGGCAATATGTTCAATATGCGTTTTAGGAGAAACTTCCAGCCAAACCGGACGATAAATTCCGCCAAAAAGCCACCAATCTGCCCGACGTTCTGCCGCATTAACCGATTTATTGGCAGAATGTTTCCAGGCATGAACTTCCAAAAGATTCTTAGAACCGAATTTTAATAAAGACGAAATATCATATTTAAATTCATAAAATCCTCCCTGATGAATCGCTCCGGCGAGTTTTCCGTTGACTTTTACTTCGGTATCCGTCATTGCGCCTCCAAAGGCAATCAAAATATTTTTGTCCTTATAATTGGCAGGAATTTCAAATTCATATTTGTACAAACCTTCTTCTTTGCTTGGCTCTTTTTGGTTCAATTCCTTATACCAGCGACCGTATGTATATTCGCCAAAACCTTCTAATTCCCATTGAGACGGAACATTGATCTTAGACCATTTTTGACTGTTATTTCCGGCCGTGCAATAAAAATCCCATTGCACCGGATGTTCAAAATCTGTTCCCGAAAGATAGATTTTATCGGTTTGCTGTGCGCTTGTATTTTGATTAAAAAAAAGCAAAAAAGCAAGAGTTTGAAGTGTAGTTTTTAACAGCATAATAATTGATTCTATGATGATTAATTACCATCTGGTTTAGCAATTTCAAAACGGTTACTCATCGGAAGTGTCCAGTTTGAAATATGATTTGGTTTCTTTGGATTGTAATTTGAAGTTTCTTTTGTAATGTGTTTTTTCAACGGAATATTAACTTCGCGAATTCTCTGAAGCACGCAAAGAGCAATTTCATTCGCCCCAAAACTATTAAAATGCGTATTATCTTCCAGCGCTTTTTCTTGTCCCGGAAAAGTATTCGCCGGATATTGTACAAAAGCTTTTCGGGAAGGATCATCTCCCCAGGCTTCGTAAAGCTGCGTTGTTATTTTCGTTAGATCGATAAGCGCAATATTATTTTTTTGAGCAACCGAACGCATCGCTGCGGGAAAGTCGCCATGCGTTTCTTTTAAAGTTCCATTTTCATTAAAAAACCGTCGCTGAGTTGGTGTTACCAAAACCGGAATCGCGCCTTTCTCTTTTGCAGATTGAACAAATTCAGTTAATAAATCAGAATAAGATTCCCAAGCACCATTTCCTGCGCCTTTTATTTTTTCATCATTATGACCGAATTCTACAAACAGATAATCTCCTTTTTTAATTTCTAAAAGTATTTTTTTCAATCGGTTTGAATTTTTGAAAGAACTTAAAGAAGATCCTGAATACGCGTAATTTGCAACAACAATATTAGGATCAAAATAATTCGTAATAAATTGTCCCCATGAAGCCCACGGCTCTACATCCTGATCTGTAACCGTAGAATCTCCGGCTAAATAAACTACTGTTAAATCCTCTTTCTTGGTGATTTTTATGCTTTGAATGGAAACTTCGCCCAAAAATTCCAGCGTGAGTTTTTCATCCCAATCAAAAATATCCTTTTCGCGATCTTTTAAAGTAATATTGAGATTGTCATTTATTTTGGGAGTTCGCACGTTGACGTTGAAGACCTTTGTGGATTGTTTTCCTTTTTTGACAGAAAATTGATTAAGCATTAATCTTCTCGATTCGGCTTTTATAGTAACATTCGATTCTTTTTGGGAATTTCCTATCACCACTTCAACCTGATAATTTCCTTCGGGAAGTGCAACAGAAAAGTAAGTTGGTTTTTCTGTAGAAAACGAATTGGAATTGATTTTTACGTTTGTAGCAGTATTAAAATCAAAACCATATCCCAAATTGGAATCATAAACCAAAGCAGAATTAATGATAATTGCTTTTGAGTTCTTTGTTGCAGTTCCAAAATCAAACCATAAATATTTTGTGTTTTTAATAATGTCGTTTAAAGGCGCAGCAAAGGCAAAAGCCGAAATAAAAAAACAAAGAAAAAGGGTTTTGAATTTGGTCACTTTTGTAAGATTTTGATTGGTTTGCTATTCAAATCTAATCGTTCATTTTTGATAAAGTATCCTGTACTATGATGTTAAAATAAGAATCTGATAATTATTAAATCTATTAAGAAATAATATTTTGTTTAGAAGAATATCAGCTATTTTATTAATTATAAAAGGATAGTGCAGGATAGTTTTTCTTTTGGTATTTTCTTACTTTACTAATAAAATGTTATTTTGATTTAGCTAAATAATCTTCAATAATATATTCAAAAAGCATGAAATTCCTTAATTGTAATTAAAAATAGTTTCATCATGAAAAGAATAATCTTTGGTTCTGCGCTATTGTTTTCGCTTCTTTTACTATCGTTTCAGAAAGATTCGTCTTGTGTAATAGTACAAGAAGTTGTCGTAAAAACGCCTTTTGAAATGCCTGCAATCAAAATTCCGGATTTTAGCAATTGTAAGGAATATTCTATCGTAGATTTTGGTGCTATAAAAGGAAACAAGGACAAAATATCAGATGCCATAAATAAAGCGATTGCAAAAGCCAATAAAGCGGGAGGTGGAATTGTTGTGATTCCTGAAGGCGAGTGGATTACGAAAAAAATCCATTTTAAGAGCAATATTAACCTCCATTTGCAAAAAGGAGCAGTTTTACTTTTCTCAGAAGATCCAAAAGACTATTTACCGGCTGTTCGTTCGACTTGGGAAGGTTACGAATGCTATAATTATTCGCCTCTGATTTATGCCTACCAATGTAAAAATATAGCCATTACCGGAGAAGGAGAATTAAAGGCAAAAATGGATGTGTGGAAAGAATGGTTTGCCCGACCAAAGGCGCATATGGAAAGTCTGAAAAAATTGTATTTTCTGGCTTCGTACAACAAACCAATGAAAGAGCGCCAAATGGCAAATGATTCGGCGCATTTTCGACCTCAGTTTATTCAGTTCAATCGCTGTGAGAATATTGTAATGGATGGCGTTACGATTACAAATAGTCCGTTTTGGACGATTCATCCTTTCTTGTCTAAAAATGTGGTACTTAGAAACCTAAATGTCTATGCACACGGACATAATAATGATGGTGTTGATCCGGAAATGAGTCAGAATATGTTGATCGAAAACTGTGTTTTTGATCAGGGTGATGATGCAATTGCTATAAAATCAGGAAGTAATCAGGATGCATGGCGATTAAATACACCTTCAAAAAATGTTGTAATGCGAAATTGTACGGTTAAAAACGGACATCAATTGGTCGCCATTGGAAGCGAACTTTCCGGCGGAATAGAAAATGTATTTATAGATAATTGCACTGTCGTTGATGGCGCAAAACTGAATCATCTTCTTTTTATTAAAACCAACGAACGCCGCGGAGGATACGTTAACAATATTTATATGAGCAACATAACCTGCGGTAAAATCGACGAAGGAATCCTGGGAATCGAAACAGATGTTATGTACCAATGGAGAAACCTGGTTCCCACAATTGAAAAAAAGCTCACGCCAATAAAAAACGTCTATCTTGAAAATATAAAAGCAACAAATGTAAAGTTTATTTCAAGAATCCTGGCTCAGAAAGAACTACCTGTTGAGAATGTTTTTCTTAAAAATATCAAAGCAGAAAATGTTTCCGTGAAAAATGATATTCACGAAAATGTGGTGAATTTTGAGAGGAAGGATTGATTGGGTGAAGGTTTAGTTTTATTTTAATTTTCTTATCCTTGGATTTTGACGATTTGAAAAGAATGATAAAATTTCAACTGTATGATTTTTTACTTGATAATATAATGTATTATGTTTAGCAACAATAACTCTTCGAATTTCGTTTTTAAAATCAGAGGCTTGAAAAAGATTTGGATTGTGTGAAAGTAAGTTTACGGTTTTTTCAATTTCTTTTGCAAAATTTTGTAACTCTCTTTCTGTCCAGTTTTCATCGATGTATTCAATGGTTTCTTTTAATTCACTTAAAGCAAAATCTGTCCATAAGATTTTATAACCATTTGTCATAAAGTTGTTTCGCTTTTGAATGTGAATTTAATTTTCCTGCTTCTGAATCTTGCAATCCTTTTTCTATAGATTGCTTTTCGTTTTCAGAAATAGAATTCCACCAATCTTTATTCTCCTGTTTTTTTAGATCTATAATTTTATTTAGCACAGACAAATCTTCAATAGTTGACAACCATTGAATCAATTCTAACTTTTTATTTTGTATATTTAAATCAGCTTTCATAATAAATAGAATTACTTTTCAAAAGTACATTTTAATTTCAAAAGTTGTATGTAAGGAGGTGTTAAACTCTTCTTTAATATGTCTTTTTAATTTTGTTTTTAATTCTAAATCGAATTCCTGTCAATAAAATTAAACGGCACTTTTACAGAACCTTTTTCTTTATTCAGAATCATTCGCGCTGCGGTTTCTCCCATTACATTAAAATCAGTCGACATTACAGTGATGCCTAAAAGCTCTTTTAAAGGCGTATCATTATACGAGATTACGCCAATATCTTTTCCTAAAACATATTCTTCGTCGCGAATTTGTTTCATTAAATTCACGAGATCAGATTCTTCGATGGTGATAAATAAATCGCCTTTTTTAAGCACCATATCATCATAAACTTCGCTCAGGATTTCAAAATTGATTTCGTGTTCGACACAAAACTTTTTAAAACCGTGCAAAATTCGTCGTGGATAAGGGTAAACAGCTTTTTCAGGATAAATCAGGATCAACCTTTTATATTTGGTTATTTTGGCAAGTCCTTCTTTTAAAGCGTTGTAAATATCATTTTCAAAATCCTGATAAATTTTGATGATTTCCCCTTCCATGTTCAGTTTTATGTTATCCATAATAACCAGTTTTTCCTGCGGAATTCGTTGAATTGCTTTTACAACATCATCGGTAAAACTCAAATGTTTTAATTCATCGGTTTTAAAATGCGTTGTGATAACGTAATAATCATAAACGCCTTCAAATTTATCTAACAGGTTCAAAAATAAGGTTTCATCACAATGATAAATATGCAAATCAACATGAGCATTGGCGCCAACCGTATTGATAAAAGAGTTGTACGTTTTCATTTTGTACGCACTCAGTTTATTAAAAAGAAATAAGATATTGACTTTCGATTCCAGTTTGGTTCGGGTAATATAATAGCCTTTTCCACGAATGGAGGAGATGATTTTTCGCTCTTTTAAAATATTATAAGCCTTTTCAACCGTATCTCTCGACATATAAAACTCCTCGCTAAAGCTGTTTATAGAAGGGATTTTTTGATTTATTTTCAAATTTCCGTTGGCAATATTCTGCAGGATCGAGTCTACAATTTGTTTGTATTTCGGAACTCTTGAATCTTCATCTATTTTGATAAGTTTGATCATGGGCTTGTAATTGCAAATCACGTTCGTTTTACAAAGCGTAATTTTAAATTATATTTTTTTTGTAAAAAGCTTTAAATTAGTTTATTACCTGTTTTGTTGTTGTTTTCAATTGTAGGCGACACTAAATTTAGGTTACTTAATTCTTAATCTGATTTTTTATTTATTAAATATATGTGATATTAATAATTCCGAAATCGATTGCTAAAATAGAAATTTTAAATTTATTTTTTCAATATAATGAGACTCATCTTTGCAATACCTCTCGGTTTTAACATATAATATAAAGGATAGTACAGGATAGTTTTGTTTTTTACATTTTCTTATTTTACCAAACGAGATTAACTATCACATAACCACAAACAAATTTATAAATGGAATCATTATTAGGAATCATTTTTCACTCCATTGGCGGATTTTCTTCAGGGAGTTTTTATATGCCATTCAAAAAAGTTAAAAATTGGGCTTGGGAAAGCTACTGGCTCGTTGGAGGTTTTTTCTCCTGGCTTATCGTTCCGCCAATTGCAGCCTATTTAACGATTCCGAATTTTGTTGAAATTATTTCAGCAGCGTCACCAGCGATAAAAGCGTTTACTTTCTCCATGGGATTAATTTGGGGAATTGGAGGATTGACCTACGGATTAGGCGTTCGCTATCTCGGCATGTCACTTGGAAATTCTATCGTATTGGGTTTCTGTTCTGCTTTCGGAGCCTTAGTACCTTCTATTTATTATAATTTTCATCCAATAGAAGGAAAAATTTCCTTTACAGATATGCTTCACAGCACTGGCGGACAACTAGTTTTGTTAGGTGTTGCAGTTTGCCTTATCGGAATTGCTATTTCCGGAAAAGCAGGAATTCTTAAAGAAAAAGATTTTGCCGTTGGGCATGAAGATAAAGACAAAGATTTTAATTTGACTAAAGGATTAATTATCGCCGTAATATCAGGAATTCTAAGTTCTTTTTTCAACTACGGAATCGAAGCCGGAAAACCAATGGCAGAAGCTGCTGTAGTATCAGGTTGTAATCCTTTATTTCAAAATAATGTTACCTATATCGTGCTGCTTTGGGGTGGACTTACAACGAATTTTATTTGGTGTATGTACCTTAATTTCAAAAATAAAACCTTTGGAGATTACACCAACAAACAATCACCAATTACAAAAAACATCCTTTTTTCTGCACTTGCCGGAACCATGTGGTTTTTGCAATTTTTCTTCTACGGAATGGGCGAAAGCAAACTAGGAAACGGAGCCAGTTCATGGATCCTGCACATGGCAACGATTATCCTGACAGCCAATTTCTGGGGATTCTATTTGAAAGAATGGAAAGGAGTTTCCAAAAAAACATTCAATACTTTTTTATGGGGAATTGCACTGATCATGCTTTCAATAGTATTGGTCGGAATTGGAAACTCATTATAAATTACAACAACCAATACCATTTATATAATGTCGAATACAAATACCATCAATAAGAATTTTAAGCACGCGAGCTACCTTTGGGATGAATCCAAAGCAGCGGCCTTGGCAGGGGATGAAGTTGCGCTTTTCATTTATCGTTCCAATTTACTGGGCGCTGATTTACGATTGACCAATTACGGAGGAGGAAACACTTCGGTAAAAATTACCGATAAAGATCCCTTAACGGGAGAAAGCTCAGAGGTAATGTGGATCAAAGGATCAGGCGGGGATATCGGAACTTTGACCAAATCAGGCTGTGCGGCACTTTATTTGGACAGGCTTCGTAATTTGGAGAATGTTTACAAAGGCATAGAATTCGAAGACGAAATGGTAGAATTGTTCAATCACTGTATTTTTGATTTGGCTTCTAAAGCGCCATCAATTGACACACCATTACACGGTTTTTTACCTTTCAAACATATTGATCACTTGCATCCAGATGCGGCAATTGCAATCGCTGCAGCCAAAGACGGTGCAAAAATCACTGAAGAATTATTCGACGGGGAAATCGGCTGGGTAGGCTGGCAGCGTCCGGGATTTGATCTTGGATTACAATTAAGATCCTGCCTTGAAGAAGCAGAGAAAAAAGGAAAAAAACTAAGAGGCATCATGCTGGGCTCCCACGGACTTTTTACCTGGGGCGATACTTCGTATGAAAGCTATATCAACACACTTGAAGTGATCGAGAAATGCGCCACTTATCTTGAGAATAACTACGGAAAAAAACGTCCTGTTTTTGGAGGACAAAAAATACAAAGTCTTGATGAAGCATCAAGAAAACTAAAAGCAGCAAAAGTAGCGCCGATTTTAAGAGGTTTCTGCTCTTCGGAACGCCAAATGATCGGACATTATACTGATGATGCAAGGGTTTTGGAATTCATCAACTCCAATGATTTGGAAAAACTGGCACCACTTGGAACTTCGTGTCCGGACCACTTTTTAAGAACCAAAATCAGTCCGCTTGTTTTGGAACTGGATCCAAACGAGGACTTATCAGATGTAAACACCATCAAAGCAAAACTAACACCTTCTTTTGAAGCTTACAGAGCGATGTACAAAGATTACTACAATGCCTGCAAAAAACATAATTCACCGGCAATGCGTGACCCGAACCCGGTGGTTATTTTATATCCGGGAGTTGGAATGTTCACTTTTGCCAAAGATAAAACCATGGCACGTTTGGCATCAGAATATTATGTGAATGCGGTGAATGTTATGAAAGGCGCAGAAGCCGTTTCTGAATATACTTCACTTCCGCATCAGGAAGCTTTTGATATCGAATACTGGTTGCTTGAAGAAGCTAAATTGCAACGTATGCCAAAACCAAAAGCATTATCGGGAAGGGTTGCCCTAATCACCGGATCTGCCGGAGGAATAGGAAAAGCAATTGCCAAAAAGTTTGCCCAGGAAGGAGCCTGTGTGATTATCAACGATATCAATGAAGAAAGACTTGAAGAAGCGACAAAAGATTTCATCAAAACCTTTGGAAAAGATGCCGTTTCAAGCACACTTTTAAATGTAACGGATGAAAAAAGCACAGAAAAAGCATTGGATGAAGCAAGCCTTGCTTTTGGAGGCGTGGATATCGTGGTGAACAACGCCGGGATCAGCATTTCAAAATCAATCGCAGAACACACTTTGGAAGAATGGGACAGATTATATGACATTCTGGTAAAAGGACAATTTATTGTTTCAAAAGCAGGAATCGAAGTAATGAGAAAACAAGGCTTTGGTGGCGATATTGTAAACATCGTATCAAAAAATGCTGTTGTAGCAGGACCAAACAATCCGGGTTACGGATCGGCAAAAGCGGCCCAGGCACATTTAACGCGTCTTATGGCTGCGGAATTGGGAGCAGATAAAATCCGTGTCAATACGGTAAATCCGGATGCAGTGATTTCGGATTCCAATATTTGGTCTGGAGGCTGGGCAGAAGGACGTGCCAAAGCCTATGGCATTACGGTAGAAGAATTACCGGCTTATTATGCCAAACGCACCTTACTCAATGAAATCATATTGCCCGATGATATTGCCAATGCGTGTTTTGCATTTACAGGAGGATTGTTGAGCAAATCAACAGGAAATGCCTTAAATGTAGACGGCGGAGTATCTATGGGTTTCTATAGATAAAAAAACACCTTTACGAGTAATTTTTAATACATAGAAACATAGAATTATTGAGCGTAAAAAGGCGTTTCACTTGCATTAATGCATCCCGAAGCTTCGGGAATATGTGTGAGAAACGAGTTTCTTTTTTATTTCTTTTTTCGAAAATACAAAGTCTATGTTTCTATGTGTTTAATTAATTTTTTAGGTATTAAAGTATAATAAAACAGGAATTCAAATTATATTTAGCAATTGAAATTCCATTAAAAGAAAATAATATGTTAATTGGATCAAACAAAATAGAATCTCACAACGATGAGATCCTTAAAAAACATCAAAATAAATTTGCTTTTACACTTTCAGAAATTGGTGATGCAGAAGCTATTATTAAAAAATTAATCGATTTTCAAATTGCGATTCCATCTTGGGCATTAGGAACAGGAGGAACAAGATTTGGACGTTTTGCAGGAGGTGGAGAACCACGTTCGATAGAAGAAAAAATCGAAGATGTAGGTTTGCTCCATGCTTTAAACAAAGCTTCGGGAGCGATTTCATTGCATATTCCGTGGGATATTCCAACGGATTATCAGGCAATTAAAAACTTAGCCGGACAACACGGTTTAAAGTTTGACGCTATGAACTCAAATACTTTTCAGGATCAGGCAAATCAGGAACATACCTATAAATTCGGTTCTTTACAAAACGTAAACAAAGCAGTTCGTAAACAAGCGATCGCACATAACATCGAGGTTATCAAACACGGAATCGAATTAGGATCTGAATCGTTAACAGTTTGGTTAGCAGACGGATCTTCTTTTCCTGGACAATTGAACTTTCGTAAAGCATACCAAAATACGTTGGAAAGTTTAGAAGAAATCTACGACGCTTTGCCATCCAACTGGAAATTATTTTTAGAATACAAATGTGCAGAACCCAACTTTTATTCCACAACAGTGGCAGATTGGGGACAATCTTATTCTTATGTGAAAAAATTGGGAGACAAAGCACAAACATTAGTTGATTTAGGACACCATTTGCCAAATGCAAATATTGAGCAAATCGTTTCTTTATTATTAATGGAAAATAAATTAGGTGGATTTCACTTTAACGACTCCAAATACGGAGATGACGATTTAACTGCCGGAGCTTTAAAACCATATCAGTTATTTTTGATTTTCAATGAATTGGTAGAAGGAATGGACGCCAGAGGAATGAATCACGCCAAAGATTTAGGCTGGATGATCGATGCTTCGCACAACATAAAAGATCCTTTGGAAGATTTATTACAATCTGTAGAAGCGATTATGATTGCCTACGCACAGGCACTTTTGGTAGACAGAAAAGCATTAGAAATCGCTCAGCATGAGAACGATGTCGTAAAAGCACAGGAAATTCTGCAAAACGCTTTCCGCACAGATGTTCGCGCACTGGTTGCAGAAGCTCGTTTGCGTTCAGGAGCGGCTTTAAATCCGGTTGAATTGTACCGCAGTCTTGCTGTTAGAAAAAATCTAATTGGCGAAAGAGGATTAAAAACGATGGCAACAGGATTGTAATTATGAGTTATGAGTTATAGGTTAACTCTTCTGTAATTCATAATTTATAATTCATAATTTATAACTAACTAAAATGAATGTAGTTGCAATTTTTGATATTGGAAAAACCAACAAAAAGGTATTTTTATTTGATGAAAACTATAGAATTGTTTGGGAAAAATCAGTAAATCTGAACGAAACAGTCGATGAAGATGGTTTTCCATGTGAAGATATTGAAGTGCTCAAAAACTGGATTCTCGACCGATTATCAGAAATAAAAGAACTGAACAATTATGTTCTAAAAGCAATAAATTTTAGTACTTACGGTGCCAGTTTTGTGTATGTTGACGATAAAGGCGAAGTTTTGACGCCTTTGTACAATTATCTGAAAGATTATCCAAAAGAACTAAAAGACAACTTTTACAAAAAATACAGAGGAGAAGAGGTTTTTGCAGTAAAAACAGCTTCTCCTGTTTTAGGAAGCCTGAATTCAGGAATGCAGATTTACAGGCTAAAAGAAGAAAATCCGGAGCTGTTTGAAAAGGTAAAATATTGCCTGCATTTGCCGCAATATTTAAGTTTTCTGCTTACAGGAGAAGCGTATACCGATATTACAAGCATTGGATGCCATACGAATCTTTGGAATTTTAAAAAGATGAAGTATCACAAATGGCTTAAAAATGAAGGTATAAAAGAGAAACTTCCGCCAATTCATCCCGGAAGAGATATTATTAAAAAAGAAAATGACATTGCTGTGGGAATCGGTCTGCACGACAGTTCATCGGCGATTATTCCGTACACGATCAATTTTACAGAACCGTTCGTTTTATTATCAACAGGAACCTGGAGTATTTCTCTCAATCCGTTTAATAATAAGCCTTTAACGTTTGAAGAGCTTAAAAACGATTGTTTGTGTTATATGCAATACAGCGAAAAACCGGTAAAAGCAGCCCGATTATTTTCGGGTAACGAACATGAAATTCAGGCCAAAAGACTGGCAGAACATTTTAATGTACCGTTTGACAGTTTTAAGGATATTTATTTTGATAAAAAAATTGTTTCAAATTTAAGAGCTTTAAATTTCCAGATTGTTTATCCAAAGAAATATGATTTTGATATTCTAAAGGAATGTCCGTTTCAAAAAAGAGATCTCAATACATTTAAAAGTTACGATGTTGCGTACCATCAATTAATGCTGGATCTCGTTGAACAGCAGTTTTTTTCGACTAATTTAGTGATTCATAACAGTCCCGTAAAGAAGATTTTCGTGGACGGAGGTTTCAGTAAAAATTCAATTTTCATGAATTTACTGGCAGAGGCTTTTCCGGATATAGAAGTTTATGCAGCTTCAATGGCGCAGGCGAGTGCTTTGGGTGCAGCATTGGCGATTCATCAAAACTGGAATCCAAAACCAATACAGAATGATTTGATTGATTTGAAGTTTTATAAGCACTAGAGTTTGGAATTAAAATTTAGAATTAAAAATTAAAAATCTGTTTGATTGTAGAGAAGCATAGATAATTTTGTCATTTTTGTCATTCCGAGGAACGAGGAATCTCCGCTAGAAACTCGCCAAAGATTGGGTCTGCAAATTGACACGTAGCTACTTACGGAGATTCCTCGTTCCTCGGAATGACAAAAATGAGAATAGATTTGCTAAAAGAAAATAACCACAGATTAAAAAGATGAAAAGGATCAAAGAAAAATCTGCTCAATCTGCGAAATCTGCGAGAAAAAATATTATACACGTAGTCTATGTGTTAAAATAATAATACAGTAATATGAAAATCGGATTATTTATACCGTGTTATGTCGATCAGTTTTATCCAAAAGTAGGTATTGCAACCTATGAACTTTTGCAGAAATTAGGCTGTGAAGTTCATTTTCCAATGGGGCAAACCTGTTGCGGACAACCCATGGCAAACAGCGGATATCAATATTTAACCAAAGGATGCGATGCCAATTTTATAGCCAATTTTGCTGGTTTTGATTATATTGTTTGTCCTTCGGGAAGTTGTGTTTTGCATGTAAAAGAGCATTTACACGATGAAAAACAAGAAGATGTTGCAGCAGAAATGCGTAAAAAAATTTTTGAATTAACAGAGTTTATTACCGACATTCTGAAAATAGATCATATTGAAGGAAACTTTCCGTACAGAGTTGGAATGCACGTAAGCTGTCACGGTCAAAGAGGTTTAAAGCTTTCGCAGATGACAGAATTAAACGCGCCATTTTTCTCCAAACCAGAACAATTATTACACAGTATAAAAGGACTTGATTTGGTTTCTTTATCCAGAAAAGACGAATGCTGTGGTTTTGGAGGAACATTTTGCGTTACCGAGGAAGCCGTTTCTGTAAAAATGGGTCAAGACCGAATCAAAGATCATGAAAATCATCAGGTTGATTATATTACAGGTGGTGATATGTCGTGTTTAATGCATTTAGAAGGAATTCTGAAAAGGCAAAAAAGCAGGGTAAAAACGATTCATATTGCCGAAATATTAAATTCAATCGAAAACTAAAATAAATGTTGAGTGTGTTTTTTAACCGCAAAGTTCGCAAAGAAAAAATACGCAAAGCACGCTAAGATTAAAAATTAGCTTTGCGAACCTTGCGTAAAAACCTTGCGAACTTTGCGGTTAAATAAAGCATACCAATGCTAAACATTTCAAAATTGACTTTTAAATAATTAAAAATGTCATCAGAAAAAATAATACAGCACAGCGAAGCCGCAGCAAAATTCAACAAAGATTTGGAACGTGTAAACTGGCATGATGAAACTCTTTGGTTTGTTCGTGAAAAGCGTGACAGAGCTGCACACAATATTCCCGATTGGGAATTACTTCGAGAGACGGCTTCACAAATAAAAAATAATGTACTATCGAATATTCATGATTATTTAGTTGAATTTGAGGCTAATGCTCAAAAAAACGGAATCATTGTGCATTGGGCAGCCGATGCAAAAGAACACAACGAAATCGTGCATTCGATCATGGCAAAACACGATGTAAAGCAAATGGTGAAATCAAAATCCATGCTTACAGAAGAATGCCATTTGAATGATTATCTGGCTGAAAAAGGCATAGAAGTTATCGATTCTGATTTGGGTGAATATATTGTTCAGCTTCGTAAAGAACCGCCAAGCCATATTGTTTTGCCGGCCATTCACCTGAAAAAAGAAGATGTAAGCGAAACTTTTCATGAGCATTTGGGAACCGAAAAAGGAAATTTTGATCCTCAATATTTAACAGAATCGGCTCGTTTAACTTTAAGAGATACCTTCTTAACACGCAAAGTCGCTTTAACCGGAGTTAATTTTGCCATTGCAGAAACCGGGGAATTTGTGGTTTGTACCAATGAAGGGAATGCAGATATGGGCGCACATTTAGCCGATGTTCACATTGCTTGTATGGGATTTGAAAAGTTGATTCCGGAGCGAAAACATTTAGGTGTTTTCCTGAGATTATTAGCAAGAAGTGCTACTGGACAGCCGATTACGACGTTTTCAAGTCATTTTAAAAAGCCAAGAGACGGAAAAGAAATTCATATAGTGATTGTCGATAACGGTAGAAGTACGCAATTGGGAAGAGAAGATTTTAAAAACTCTCTAAAATGCATTCGTTGCGGTGCCTGCATGAATACGTGCCCGGTTTACAGACGAAGCGGCGGACACAGCTATCACAATGCTGTTGCGGGACCAATTGGCGCTATTTTGGCACCCAATCTCGACATGAGCAAAAATGCCGATTTACCTTTTGCAAGTACGCTTTGTGGCTCTTGTACCAATGTTTGTCCGGTAAAAATTGACATTCACGATCAATTGTACAAATGGCGTCAGGTTTTGGTAAAAGAAGGACATACGCCTGCAGCAAAAACCGTTGCGATGAAAACAATGGCAACTGTTCTGGCAAACCCAACCATTTTTAATATCGCAGGAAAATCAGGAAGATTTGTAATGAAAAATATTCCGGCTTTGGTCAACAATAAAATGAACAAATGGTACGATCAGCGCGAAATGCCCGATGTTCCTGAGGAATCTTTTAGAGAATGGTACAAGAAAAATTCGAGAGAAGCTAAAGCGAAAAAAGATGAGCAGTAAAGAAGAAATTCTAAAGAAAATAAAAAACAGCCAACCGAAAACAACTGCAGATTTACCTAATTTAAATGTTTTGGGTTCAGATCAGTTTGCTGTTTTGGACACTTATAAAACCGTTTTAAAAAACATTGGCGGCGATTTTGTAGAAGTTGCCAATTACAATGAAATAATAGACTATTTAAAGACTAATTATGCACTTGAAAGACGTATTATCACCACAATTCCGGAACTTTCAGAAGTGGCGGTTTTAGACTGGAAAAATGATGATCCGCATGAATTGCAAAATGTAGAATTAACGATTATTAAAGCTCATTTTGGTGTTGCCGAAAACAGCGCACTTTGGGTAACCGATGATATTTTGGGACAGCGTGTAGCGCCTTTTATCGCGCAATATCTGGCCATTGTTGTCAATAAAAATGATATTGTACCGACCATGCATCAGGCGTATGAACGAATTGGAAACATGGAATATGGCTTTGCAACTTTTATCGCCGGACCTTCAAAAACGGCGGATATTGAACAATCTTTAGTTTTGGGAGCGCACGGAGCGAGAGGATTAATTGTTTTTTTATTGGAGTAAGATCTCGAAATAAGAATTTAAATCAACATACATAAATGGCTAAAAAGCTAATATTAAGGTTTAGCCCGGCTGCATTGCTGCTTTTGATACTTCTTTTTCAAACAAAATTGGAGCACTATGATGTATTGATTCTCCTTGCTATTATTTTCAATATGATTTTGTCCTATCCTTTAAAATCATTTGATTCTTTAAAAAAATATTATAGCCTAATTAATTATTTTACTTGGCTAATATTTATAATAGCGATTATTTTTATTCGATCACTAATCTTTGATTATGTAATATTTGCAATATTACTTTTGAGAATTTTTATCCTGATGATAAATTATTTTAAGTTTCGCAATTTTTATATTCCGACTACTTTTATAAATCGTTTATGGGCATTATCTTTTTTTCTTTATCTGGCCGAATTAGTTTTAAATTCTACGCATGCAACGAAAAATTTATTTGTGCTTATTGGATTAATTTCAGGAATAGAAACTATCTTAATTATTACTTTGATGAAAGAATGGTGCAAAAAAGTTGGTGGCTTATTTTATCTTTTGAAGCGAAAACAATAAAATTTCAAATTATAAAATTGCTTAATCGGTCTGGAAAGAGTCAATTTATTACGGGATTAATCGTTTTTTATTGGAATAAAAATTATAAAAAGTTATCTTTATATAGATTGAAATAGAGAAAGGGAGACATTGATCGCCCTTTTTTTGGCTAAAGATTTAAAGAAAGATAAGATGAATAACGAAAAAAGCCTTAACGCAGTTGCTTACGGAGAAGTACTTTGGGATGTATTTGATGATAAGAAAAAGATAGGCGGCGCACCATTGAATGTTGCTTTGCGCATGAAAACATTAGGCTGTCAGGTTGCTATGATAAGCTGCGTTGGAAAAGATGAAGACGGAGCGGCCATTATAAACCATATCAAACAATTAGGACTTCAAACGGATACTATCATTCAGTCTGAAACCTTCCCGACGGGATTGGTAAATGTGACTTTAAACGAAAGTGGTTCTGCAACTTACAACATAAATTATCCATCGGCGTGGGATAAAATTGTACTGAATGATCAGGCAGAAAGCCTGGTTCTTAATGCCGATGTTTTAATTTACGGAAGCCTGGTTTGCCGGGACGAAGTATCCAGAAAATCCCTTGAAAATTTACTGCAAACCAATGTTTATAAAGTGTTTGATGTCAATTTAAGAAAACCTCATTATACATATGAGATTCTCGAAGAACTGATGCTTGCAGCAGATTTTATAAAATTTAATGACGACGAAATTCTCGAAATTGCCACAGCCTTGCAATCACCTTTTACAAGTCTGGAAGAAAATATTCATTTCATGGCCGAAAAAACAAACTCTACAGAAATATGTGTTACAAGAGGAAAACACGGCGCAATATTATTATGGAAAGGACAACTTTATGAAAATGAAGGTTATCCGGTAAAAGTGGCTGATACAGTAGGCGCAGGCGATTCGTTTCTGGCTTCATTAATTACTTATTTACTCACAGATAAAGATCCTCAAACCGCAATTGATTTTGCTTGTGCAGTTGGTGCTTTGGTAGCCGAAGCAGCCGGAGCAAATCCCGAAATTTCATATTCGAGAATTGAAGATATGATCACAAAATCATAAATAGAAATTTAAACTAAAATTTAAAACGCCCGCACGAACTTCTTGCGGGTATTTTTTTAACGAAAATCAACTGGAAAGTTACAATTATAACAAGAGTAAAAGTGTCCTACAAACCTAATGTTTTGAGGGAAAAGAATATATAGGGAAAATCTTTATTTAGTGTTATCAAATGATAGGTAAAAATTGATATTTAGATTGAATTACAACATATAGTTATATTCTATAAGGTAGTTTGTAAGAATAGAAAAGCAGATTATGCGTAATATTGCGTAGGATATTATTTAGCATTTTAGCAATTTTCATCTTGATTTTAAGTTAAAAAATGTTTTTTTCTTTGTCATACCATCATTTTGAATGATAATTCTTATGTTTTTATTTTAATAACGCAATTTTATGTTCCTTACACTTACGCATGATCAGGTCCAGTTTTATTACAGATCAGAAAGCTGGCAATACGACTTTAATGAAATCTTAGAGCTTGGATTGCTCAAAAAAAAGAAATCCTATCTTATTGAAAATATTTCTTTTATAATAGTAACAATTTTCGCTTACTACTTCATGTTTTTTACCGACTTTGTCGAACTCTACTACATTATACCAACCTTGCTTTGTTACACTATTTTAGTCATTTTAAGATTTCCAAAAAATATCGAATTTGACTACTATGTTGTGGTCAAAGATATTTATAAAAAAGAAATAAAAATAAAAATCAATGCATTAGATAAAATAAAAATCGGAAAACAAATTGACCAGTATCTGAACCTTAAGTTTGATCATATTTTGCAGACTACATAAAATTAAAATGGATCAAATATTTAGAATTTCAAACTGTGATTTACTCTTCATAGGCGTTGCAATTGTTTACGGTTTTATTATCACTATCAAAAAAAAATAACAAACTTGCTTCACTAATCCATATTTGAAGCAATTTCAGATTGAGCATTGTAGTTATAGCTATACCACATCCCCCAAATCAAGTTTATGGCCACTTCAATAAAAAATAAAATAAAAAGTATTAGAGAGTTAAAAAATTATACTCAGGAATATATGGCAGATCAACTAGGTGTCACCCAGGCGGGTTATAGTAAAATTGAAAAAGGAAAAACGATTCTTTCGTATGTTAAACTGGTTGAAATTGCGCGTATTTTAGATGTCAGTGTCGAAGATATTATTAGTTTCGACAGCCAGAAATATTTCAATAATTTTAATAATGTAAAAGGAAATAACAACGGAAGTATTCTAATAAATCAGGATAACAACGAAACCCTGAAAACGCTTTATGAAGATAAAATAAAGCTTTTGGAAAAACTTCTTAAAAAAACAGAAGAAGAATTATGCCGTTATAAAAAGAAATTCGGTCCCATATAAAAACAAAAAACGAGGTTTTAAAGCCTCGTTTTTTTATGATTATTTAGAAAAAATTATACTGTTTGATCGTCTGTAACTGCATCAGCTGCATTTGTTTTTACCGATGCAATTCCCGCATCTCTTCCGCTTGTACTTTCATACATTTCGCTGGAACCAATAATTTGACCGTTGCTGGCTTTTAAAGTAAAGTAAGGTTTTCCGCTTTTAGATTCCAGTTTTTCAAATCTGTTATCATCCTGTGAATTCTTTTTAACTGATTCAATTCCGCTTGTACACGCAGCTTTTGTTGAATAACCTTCACTAGAAAGGATTGTTTGACCGTTTCCTGCTTTTAAATTGAATTGAAATTCGCCGTTGCCTCTTTTAGTAATTACAAATTTTCCCATGTATTTTTTTATTTAAAGTTAAAGGATTCTATTTTGCCAGATAAAAATACAAAACTTAGCCTTACAAATTATATTTCGAAAAAATAAAATTGCCTCATTATTAAACACTAAAAGGTATTCTTTCGAGTTTTAACAGAACATTAATTTTGGTTTATTTTTTTAGTAAATGAATATTTTTATTGTAGTAGATAATTTGTATTTCAGTTAAAATATTTATTTTAAAATAAGAAAATTCTGTATATTTGACATGTAAAAAAAATAATTTACTATGAGAAATTTATTGATTTCATTTGTAATTGGTTGTGTTTTATTGTCTTGTAATTCTAAAAACAATGAAAAAGTAATTGAAAAACCATTAAAAGAAGGAGAAACCAACATTATAGAAAATACGAATAATTTAAATGAAGCAACGATATATAAAGGTACATTGCCTTGTGCTGATTGTAGTGGAATTGAAACTGTATTGAAAATTTATCAGGGTGATGGAACAATGGAAAGCCATAAATTTGAATTGACCAGCATTTATAAGGGAAAACCAGACAGAAATTTTGTCTATCAGGGCAATTTTAATCTTGAAAGAGGTTTAGCAGATGATCCGGACGGAACGATTTATGTTCTAAACTGGGATCAGCCGGAATCTAAACAAATCTATTATGGACTTTTGAGCAATAATCCCAACAAAATTTATTTATTGAATAATAAGCGTGAAATAATAAAATCAGAATTAAATTATTCTTTAACCTTAGAGAAATAGACTAAAGCTGACTCTTTTATTTACTTCAAAATACTTTTTTTGAGTTAATACTTTTACTGAATTCGCTCGTTTTGCAAAAAAGAATTCTCTATTTTTGTTAAGAGGAGTCAATTTTATGAAGGAAATCAGCGAAATTCTTAAAGCTTATTCAGAAGCAAAACTTGCAGGAAAAAAAACAGCTTTGGCAACAGTAGTCAAAGTTGAAGGTTCATCTTATCGCCAGCCAGGAGCAAGAATGCTGGTTACGGAAGACGGTTCGTTGACAGGTGCCATAAGTGGAGGCTGCCTGGAAGGTGATGCGTTACGAAAAGCGCTTCTTTCGATAAACCAAAAGCAAAATAAACTCATTACCTATAATACCAATAGCGAAGACGATATTGAACTCGGATTGCAGTTGGGCTGTAACGGAATTGTTCATATTCTCTTTGAATATATTGATGAAAATATTCCAAATAATCCCATTGAACTATTACAAAAATTGCAAGAAGAAAGGAAACCTGCAATAATTGGAACCTTATTTTCACTGAAAAAACACGCCGTACAAGACGGAACAGTTTTGTTTTACAGAGAAAATAAAGAACCACTCTATCATAATCCTGTAGCATTGAAACTGCTCTCAGAAGCAAAAAATGTCATAGAAACCAAAATTACTACCATCAATAGTATCGATGAAAGCAGTGAGGTAGAAGCTTTGCTGGACTATATCGCTCCGCCGGTTTCGCTCGTTATCGTAGGAGCAGGAAACGATGTACAGCCACTTGTAAAAATGGTAGAACTTTTAGGCTGGGAAATTACCATAACTGAAGGACGCGCGACGCATGCCACGAAAAAAAGATTTCCAAAAGCAAAGCAAATATTGGTTGGAAAGCCCGAACAGGTTTTTGAAAATATACAAATCGACAATCAGACTTTTTTTGTTTTGATTACCCACAATTACAAATATGATTTGGCGATGTTAAAATTGCTGCTGCAAACCAATTGCAATTATATTGGTATTTTGGGACCAAAAACAAAGTTAAACCGCATGCTTGATGATTTGTTTAATGAAGGAATAAAAGTAACTGAGGAACAATTAAGCCGAATTTATGGTCCAATTGGACTTGATATTGGTGCAGAAACATCAGAAGAAATTGCTTTATCAATCTTAGCTGAAATAAAAGCCATGATGAGCGGTAAAACGGGAACTTCGTTAAAATACAAAACCGGAAAAATTCATAATGAAGCATTGTATGTCAAATGATTTAAAAACAAAAACCGGAATTGTTATTCTGGCTGCCGGAAATTCTTCAAGATTAGGTCAGCCAAAGCAATTGCTGGAGTATAAAAATGCGACGCTCTTACATAATACCATTAAAGAAGCTCTTCTTGTGCCACATTCCACCATTATTGTGGTTACAGGTTCAAACACAGAATTAATAGAAAACGGGCTCAATTTCCCCGAAATAAAAACCTGTTTCAATTCAGAATGGGAATCCGGGATCTCGACTTCAATTGCCAAAGGACTCAAGGAATTACTGACTTTATGCCCGGATTGCGAGACTTGTATTTTTGCGGTTTGCGATCAGCCTTATCTCACAAGTAACATATTTAAAGATTTAATTCATCATTATCAAAATAACGAAAAAGGAATTGCAGCCTCAGCTTATTCTGAGACATTCGGAACGCCGGTTCTTTTTAGTGAAAAATATTTTGATGAACTTTTAGAATTACAAGGTCACGAAGGCGCCAAAAAAATAATCAACCGTTTTATTGATGATGTAATTGCTGTTCCTTTTGAAAAAGGTAATATCGATATTGACACCATTGAAGATTATAATAAGCTTATTTCGTGAGGATTTAAAAAACTTTGCGCCTCTGCGTCTTTGCGAGATTAAAAAACTAAGCTCTTAATTTCCTCGTCAAATCCAAAACACGCTCAATCGTTTCATCAATTTCATCTTCGCTAGTAAATCTTCCCAAGCTAAATCTTATCGAACTCAAAGCATCTTCATCAGATAAACCCATCGCTTTTAAAACGTGCGAAGGCTCAGATGTTACTGCAGAACAAGACGAGCCATTCGAAACTGAAATATCCTGTAAAGCAAGAATTAGCCTTTCAGAGTTTACACCCGGAAAACAAATATTGGTTGTATTGTAAATTCTGTTTTTGGTATTTCCGTTTACAAACGAACCTTCAAAATTTAATAACCCATTTTCCAGTTTATCTCTTAGTTTTGAAATTCTTTTTTGATCATTTTCTAATTCATGAAGAGCAATTTCCGCAGCTTTTCCCAAACCTATAATTCCGGGTACATTTAGAGTTCCGCTTCGTAGTTTGCGTTGTTGGTTTCCGCCATGCAATTGGGGTACTAATTTTAATTTGGCTTTCGCCGAAATGTACAAAGCACCAATCCCTTTTGGACCATAAAATTTATGTGCAGAAAGAGGTAAAAGATCAATTCCAAGTTTTTGAACATCAACCGGAATTTTTCCAACCGCCTGAGTTGCATCGCACATAAACAAAATATTTTTAGCGTGAGCGATTTCAGAAATAGCTTCAATATTCTGAATGCAACCTGTTTCATTATTGGTTATCATTGCAATGACAATCAGTGTTTTATCTGTTGTTGATTCATTTAAAAGATTAAGGTCTAAAATCCCGTCAGAAGCTATAGGTAAGTATGTAACTTCAAACCCAAGGCTTTCCATATACTGGCAAGTATTCAATACGGCTTTGTGTTCGGTTACAATTGTAACAATATGTTTTCGATCCTGATTGGCGAGACCTTTGATGGCCAGATTTATAGCTTCTGTCGCACCGGATGTAAAAATGATTTCTTCTTCATTGGCACCAATTAAATTTGCGGTTTGCCAGGCAGCATTTGCCACAGCTTCATTTACGGATAATCCACCAATATGAGCGCTTCCGGCATTGGCATAAGTTTCTGTAAAGTACGGAAGCATAGCATTTAATACACGATCATCTACACGAGTACTTGCATTATTATCTAAATAAATCATTGGAGGTTTTTTAACTAATCTTGTAAAAATACGATTTTGAAAATTAAGTAAAAATTTCCTTATATAGAAATTTTATGAATAGCGTGTTTGTGTGAATTTTATAATATTTTCTCATCAAGTATTCTTAAATTTGGGAGAAGCAATACAAGCAATTTGTTAATTTAAAAACAGTATGCATGACTCCCAAGAAAACAAACAGTAAAAAAGTAATCGAAGACGATACAAATTCACGTCGCGATTTTATAAAAAAATCAGGATTATTTACGGCACTTGCTTTTGCTCCGCCTTCTCTGGTAATGGCCTCTGAGAAGAAATGGGATGAAAAAATAGCAGAATATTTAGAGACAGTTCCGCTTTCGATTGAAGTAAACGGTACAAAACATACTCTAAATGTTGAACCACGAACTACTTTACTTGATTTATTGAGGGAGAATCTTCAACTGACAGGAACAAAAAAAGGCTGTGACCACGGGCAATGCGGTGCTTGTACGGTTCATGTAAACGGCACCAGAATTTTGTCCTGTTTGTCTTTGGCATCCATGCAGCAAAATGCACAGGTTACTACTATCGAAGGACTTTCGAAAGGAAAAAAATTACACCCAATGCAGGAAGCTTTCATTAAAAATGATGGTTTTCAATGCGGATACTGCACACCGGGACAAATCATGTCAGGAATTGCCTGTATCAAAGAAGGTCACGCCAACAGCAGAGAAGAAATAAGAGAATATATGAGCGGAAACATCTGTAGATGTGGTGCTTATCACAATATCGTAGACGCCATAACCGAAGTTAAGGAAGGAGGAAAGGAGCTATGAAAAACTTTCAAATAATCAGGGCACTTTCATCCGGATCTGCTGTAACTAATATCAGCAAAGAACCTTCGGCGATGTTTATTGCTGGCGGAACCAATCTGGTGGATTTAATGAAAAAAAATGTTGTCGCTCCGGATAAACTGGTTGACATCACAGCATTAGATTTCAAGAAAATAGAATTCGGAAGCGGAAAAGTATCCATTGGCGCACTGGCAAAAAACAGTCAGGTTGCCGAGGACAAATTAATCAAAGAAAATTATCCTTTGCTGGCTTTGGCTTTGGCTGCCGGAGCATCTCAGCAAATCAGACATATGGCAACCGTGGGAGGAAATATGCTGCAGCGCACGCGTTGTTCTTATTTTTATAATACCGATATGCCGTGCAATAAAAGAACGCCAAAAAGCGGCTGTGGAGCCATTGGCGGTTCTAACAGAATGCATGCGATTTTTGGAGGTTCGGAGAGTTGTATTGCCGTACATCCAAGTGATATGTGTATCGCTCTTGCCGCTTTGGACGCGACGGTTTTGGTCGAAGGTCCAAAAGGGAAAAGACAAATAAAATTCACTGATTTTCATCGTCTTCCGGGAAATACGCCTGAAAAAGACAATACATTAGAACCTAAAGAATTGATTACTTCGATCGAAATTCCGGAGAATAATTTCACTAAAAATGTACATTATTTAAAAGTGCGTGACCGAAGCAGTTATGCCTTTGCCTTAATTTCTGTCGCTGTTGGATTAGATATTAAAAATAATGTAATAAATGACGCACGACTTGCTATGGGAGGCGTTGCACATAAACCGTGGCGATTAACAGAAACCGAAGAATTTTTGAAAGGAAAAACAGTTTCTGAAGATCTATTTAAACAAGCGGCAACTTTAAGCATGAAAGGCGCTAAAAGTTATGGCGACAATGCCTTTAAATTGACTCTTGGACCAAATGCAATTACCGAAGCCTTAACTTTAGCAGCATCTAAATAATTTGATTATGAGCAAGACAAGTAATATAAACAGAGTGGACGGATTTGCTAAAGTAACAGGTTCTGCAACTTATTCGGCAGAATATAAAACCGCTGGTGTGACCTATGCCTGTTTGGTTGGAAGTACTATTGCCAAAGGCCGAATCAAAAGTATTGACACTAAAAAAGCGGAATGGGCGCCCGGAGTTTTGGCGGTAATCACACATTTAAATATTGATAAACCAACCGGATACGCGCAGGCCAAACAACGCAATAATTTGGGTCAGCCGCTTCAGATATTCAAAGATGATGCTGTTCGTTATTATGATCAGCCGATAGCTTTGGTTATTGCTGATACATTTGAACGCATGCAATATGCGGCGAGTTTAATTAAAGCCGAATATTTAAAAGAAGAACATACGACACAACTTGAAAAAGTAAAAGATAAAAGCCGAAATCCAGGAGGAGAACGTGCCAAAGATTACAATCGTGGTGTGGAAGACGGATATAAAAATGCAGAAGTTGTTTTAGAAGAAGAATACACGATTCCCACAGAAGTTCATAATCCAATGGAATTGGCGAATATTATTGCAAAATGGGAGGGAAATAAACCGATTTTGTATACTAAAAGCCAGGGTGTTGAAGGAACAAGAAAAAGTGTTGGAAATGTGTTTGGAATTCCGCCGGAAGATGTCGAAGTACATTCTGAATATCTTGGAGGTGCTTTTGGAATGGGATTGCATACCTGGCCTTATGAAATTGCAGCACTTATCGGATCAAAAAAAATAAACAAACCGGTAAAATTAGTTTTGCATCGCGAACAAATGTTTACCAATGTTGGGTTTCGACCTTATACAATTCAAAAAATGGGATTGGGAGCAACCAAAGACGGTAAATTAACGGGATTAACGCACGAAGCTGTGGCAATGACTTCAAACTATGAAGATTTTACCGAAGCAACTGTAAATATGTCCCGATTTATGTATGATTGTGCAAACGTTTCTACACGATATCGTATTGCAGATCTGGATACTTGCACGCCAATCTGGATGCGGGGTCCGGGCGAGGCGACAGGTTCATTTGCGCTGGAAAGTGCTATTGACGAATTGGCGCACAAATTAAATATGGATCCGATTGAGTTTCGCAAACGCAATCACGCCGAAAAAGATCAGGAACAAAATAAACCGTGGAGCAGTAAATATCTTTTGGATTGCTACGAAGGCGGAATGGAGCGCATTGGCTGGAAAAACCGTAAAAACAAACCAGGAAGTGTTCGCGAAGGCGAATGGCTTGTAGGTTACGGAATGGGAACAGGAACTTTTGGTTCCTATAGAAATCCAACGACTGTAAAAGCAAAATTTCTGGCAGACGGAAATTTAGTATTACAATGCAGTATAAATGATATGGGACCGGGAACGGCAACAATGATGACAGCAATTGGGGCAGAAATTACCGGAATTCCTACTGAAAATGTGATTATCGAAATGGGAAGAAGCGGACTGCCGAAAGGTCCAACGCAGGGAGGTTCTGCAACGACTTCATCTGTAGGTTCTGCGGTTCATGATGCGTGTAATTTGTTAGTTAGTAAAGCTTTGGGTCTGGCAACTGAAAATCCGACCTTTAAAAATATTGCTATTGAAGATTTAGCTTTTGCGAATGGTTCGATTTTGTCTAAAAAAAATAATTCCAAATCAGTTTCATTAGCAGCTTTGCTTAGTGCCAATAAATTAGAAGAATTAGCCGTAGAAAATGAATCAAAAGGTTCTGAGGAAGCAAAAAAATATTCGATTTATTCATTCTCAGTGCATTTTGTAAAAGTATTGGTGAATCCGAATTTAGGTAAAATCAGAATTGCACATGTCGTTTCCTGCGCTGATATTGGTACGGTAATCAACCATAAAACTTCGGCGGGACAAATGTACGGCGGAGCTGTTGGCGGAATCGGTATGGGATTGATGGAAGCTCTGGAAATTGATCATCGTTTTGGACGTCCGATCAATAATAATTTTGCAGATTATCATGTTCCGGTAAATGCTGATATTGAAAAGCAGGAAGTGTTTTTTGTCAATAAAAAAGATCCTGTAAGTAATCCGATGGGAACAAAAGGTCTTGGTGAAACAGCTTTGGTAGGAATGGCTCCTGCAATTGCAAATGCTGTTTTTAATGCCACCGGAAAACGGGTTAGAGATTTGCCAATTACACTCGATAAAATTCTGGAACCTGCTGTTGCAACTGCCTGATAAATTAAATTAAAAATGAAATAATAATCCCTTTAGGAATCAGATATTTTTTGATTTCTAAAGGGATTTCTTAATTAATAAAATGAGCCGTATTTCAAATAATTAATCAACGCGATAATAATGAAAAATGATGCATAACGTCATAAGACTAAAGTCTTAAATTTTTTTTTAGGCACAAATTAAAAAAATGCTACGTGATTAATAGTGGGAATATAAAAAAGTAGTTTTCTTAATTACTGTCTTTTAAATTTTTACGGGATATTTCGCTTATGACAATGCACCATTTTTCTTAATTTGGTTTAGGTTAGTATAGATTTTTTCATGATTGAATAATCATTAAGTTTTTAAACAAGTTGTGGAACATTTCTTAATAATTACTTATCTATACCTTCCAAAAATAGTAGTCGAATATACATGATATTTATATAATTTCAAATAAATTTTACATAATTCCCATGTTTAAAAAATAAATAAATTTGAAATAGTATTTGAGAAAAATTAAAAAGGCCATCAAAAATATTGATGGCCTTTTTGCATATCTAATTTCCTAATTATCTCATTATCCAATCATTTACTTCTTATTAAAAGAAGGCAGAATATATTTCTGAATCAGTTCGTCACTTGGTGATTGTGAATTATAATTTCCGCCTGTAATAACGGTAATCATATTTTGATCTTCCCAAATATAAATTTTCTGACCGCCATTTCCCTGAGCCACTTTTCCGTTATAACGAACACCGTTTACTTCAAGATATTTAAGCCACCATAAATAACCGTAATTAACGCCTTGAACAACAGAGTGTTTGGTGAGAGATTCTGCCACCCATTCTTTAGAAACGACTTGTTTGCCATTCCACACCCCTTTATTGAGGTAAAGCAAACCTAATTTGCTCATATCTCTGGGAGTTAAATAAATCTGGCAAAATGTTTCGGCACTGCTCAAATTTGGTTTAAAATTCCATTTGAAGTTTTTGATGCCAATATCATTAAAAAGCGTTTGTCTGGCAAAATCAGGAAGCGTCATTTTAGTTGCTTTTTCAACAATTCTGCCCAAAATAATCGGATTTCCGGAACAATACATTCCTCTTCCGTTTGGAACATCGATCATTGGTAAATCCAAAGAATATTGTATCCAGTCATCAGAATTATTCATCGCGGTTTCGTTTCCTTCAGATTTTGGATTACTGATATCGCAATCAATTCCGCTTTGGTTGGTCAGAAGATTTTCAATCGTAATTATTCGTTTATCATCAGTCAGATTTTTAAAAGTATATTCCGGAAAAAAAGAAAGCACCGTTTCCGTTTTACTTTTAATCAGACCTTTATCAATCGCAATTCCGGTAAGCGCCGAAATAAAACTTTTTGTAGCAGAACGCAATTCGTGTAATTTGGTTTTGTTGTATTCATAAAAATACTCTTCAAAAACCAGTTTTCCATCTTTAATAATCAAAACACTATGCACATTTGGATAGGTTCCGTCGACAATTTTTTGCATCATTTCGTTCAATAATGCTTTGTCTAATCCCGTGTTATCCAGCGTTCCCGTGGCTAAACCGTCAACATCTTTTTTGGGTGGCTGATAAACATATTTAAAGTCTTTTGAATTCAGTCGCGGATACCACATTTCTTTGGGAAAAACGACTTTTTTATTGATCAGATTAAAGGTCTTTTCATCAGAAGAATAACCGGTAATTATTGAAGTTTTGTTTCGAAGAAAAGTAACTTTTTCTTTAGACATATTGAGAAAAATGTCTTTTTCAGAAGGTTTTAAAGGATATTTACTTTCATTGATAATGGCATACAAAATAGTATCTTTTGGCGAAGCGGCTATTTGCAGCGTGGTATTGTTTTGATATTCATAAATACCTTCATATTCCTTTAATTGTTCATACGTAATCTTAAATTTTTGCTGAGAATTTCCGCCGAAAACGGAAAACAGAAATAGTAACAGTAAATATTGTTTTTTCATTTTTTGTGGTTTTGGTTAGTTGGTAAAATGACTTCAATATTAAGCAAAAAAAAAGACACTAATTAAATTTAATTAAGTGTCTCTTTGATATTTATGTTAAAATAACAAGCAATTATTTTATTGTTATCGGAACTTCAACTGTTGTTTTATCCCATCCAATTACAAGATTTGTTACTTTATCTTTTGATGTAAAAGCGATTGATAAAGCTTCGATTACTTCTGAAACAGTTTTAACCGGAACTGTGATTCTCACAAGATCCTTGCTTTCATCATACGCATATCCTCCCCACAAATCAAGTTCTTTATTGATGATAATTGTCCATTTGTCTTTCTCAGGAATTGCAAACAAACTGTAAGTTCCTGCAGGAACTGCAACACCATTAATAGTGGCAGGTTTGTAGAATTTGATCTCTGTATTTTCGTTGGCACCAACTCTCCAAACTTCACCAAACTTAATTAAATCTCCAAAAATCACACGTCCTTTTACAGATGGTCTTGAATAAATAACCTTGATAGAAGGCGATGGATTGTCTGTTTTTTTGAATTTAACCGCTTTATTTGGAAAATAGGCAATGTCAACCGGACTTGCATCAAGCGGCGCAAATTTTACAACGTCTTGAGCTTTAACAGAAATGGCAATCAAAAGTGTAATTGCCAATAAACTAAATTTTTTCATAACAGTATTAATTTATTTATGGTTCATACAAAGTAAGAGAATAACAAAGAGAAATCATACAATTATTATTCTTTTTTCTTCTTTGCGTACCAATTCTGCATGATATAAAAAGCTTTCTTTTTTTGACCATCGTTAGAAATCAGTCCTTTTCGGTTGTATTCGTCCTGAATTCCCGGTAAAAGGCGTCTTGGAGATCTGAAATCAACCAAAATCCACGGACTTGTACCACTTAAATGCGGAATATTTTCTATCATTTTCAAATTCTGAATGTATAAATATTCCTGATATTCTTCTGTCCAGCGCTCGTTTTTTTCACCGTGTAATCCGGCCTTGGCATCACCGCCAAATTCTGAAACGATAACCGGTTTATTGTATTTTGTTTTCCAGAAAATTTTCTCGGCATCTTCCAGTTTTCCACCGTACCAGCCCAAATATTGGTTGAAAGAAATAATATCCAGATATTCACCAATTGCATCATTAATGGTTCCAAAACCGTCACTTCCGCTTTGCGTTAATAAAGCCGCGCTGATCAATCTTGTATTGTCCAATGATTTGGTATGATCAACTAATTTTTTAATAAAAGTATTTCTCGCATCAGATATTGGCGTTTCATTTGCCATCGACCAGATAATAATACAAGCTCTGTTTTTATCTCTTGTAATTGCCGCTGTTAATTGATCTTCAGCGTTTTGATACGTAGCTTCTCTTGTAAATTCAACCGTCCAATATACCGGAATTTCCTCCCAAACCATCAGTCCCATTTTATCTGCCGTTCTGATAATGTTCTCATTATGCGGATAATGTGCCAGACGAACATAATTACAGCCCAGTTCTTTTGCCCAGTTTAGTAAACGTAAAGCATCTTCTTCAGAATTGGCACGTCCGCCTTTTGCATTTTCTTCGTGAATCGAAATTCCGCGCAAAAAGATTGGTTTTCCGTTCAGTAAAATTTTATCTACTTTTGTCTCAATGGTTCTAAAACCAATATTGTCTTTTAATTTTTGTCCGTTATAATCAATCGTAACATCATATAATTTTGGGTTTTCGGGCGACCAATACGAGATTTTTTTAGCCGGAATTTCAAAGTTTAAAATTCCGTCAGTTCCCACTTTTCCTTTATAATTAATTTTTAATTCAGGAATCGAAATTGAAACCGCATTTTTTGCCGCATCAGGCGTATTAATTTTAATGAAACCGGCAATTAAATCGGTATTATTTTTTTTAAGCTGAATGTTGTAATCTTCTATAAATGAAGCTTCTTCTTCAATTAAAGTCACATCGCGCGTGATTCCGCCATAATTCCACCAATCCGTGTTAATGGTCGGAACATCTTCTTTATGTCGTGTATTATCAACCTTAATCACCAGATAGTTATCTTTTGGTTTTACAATCGAAGTCACTTCGTAATTAAATGGCGTGAAACCGCCAATATGAGTTCCAAGTTTTTTACCGTTCAAATAAACATCAGCTTTGTAATTGATGGCGCCCATATACACAAAAAGACGTTTTCCTGCTTTTAAATCATAATCAAATGATTTTTTGAACCAGACATTTCCCTCATAATATTTCAGTTCCGGAACCTGAGAAGTCCAGTCTCCCGGAATATTTATTTTTGGAGATTTATCAAAATCATATTCCACCAATTCCTGCTTGTTTGCCGCATGATAATTATTAAAATATGCCGCATTGGATGGTTTTGCCTGTTTGTCGTATTCATCGTGATGAAAGCTGTAATATCCAGTTTCGTAAGGATCAACAATATAATTCCAAACGCCGTTTAATGAAGTTGTATTTCTGTTTGGAACGTTTGATAGTAAGTTTTGGTTTTGTGCCTGTCCAAAAATGGAAAAGGTTAGGAGTAATGTGGTTATTAGTTTTTTCATTATTTTGTTTTTTGTATTTGTTGTAAAATAGGAATGTTTTTTTAACCGCAAAGACCGCTAAGATTTACGCAAAGTTCGCAAAGTTTAAAAAAGCTTTGCGAACTTTGCGTTTTTCACTTTGCGCTCTTTGCGGTTAAATTTGTAGTTAAATTAATTTTCAAATATTCCCCTTTAAAACTCTGATTCAAAGCGGTCATTTCAATTGGCAGACCAGAACCATCCGGAACAACTTCAATCGAAGCTTTTCCATTTGCCATTCTAATCGATTCACTTCCCGTTGGAGTTCCTTGGTTTTTCATGGTTTTTCCGCCTTTCAAACATTGAAAATAAACACTTTCTTCATAATCCAGACAACGCAGATTGTTATTATCAATTGCAATTGCTGTTACCAGATAATTGCCGTTTTTTAATTTTTCAGAAGACAATTGTAAGGAAGTTGCCGTATCATTTTTGTTAAAACGGTAATTCACTTTTAAAGTATCCGACACCGTTTTTCCCTCTTTTGTTTTTCCAACGGCAACCAGAATATTTTCGCCTTTTGTAAAATTAACATGCCAAGTTAAACCATTTGCAGGATATAAAGAAAGGTTTCTGGTTTTTTCTCCCAGTGATTTTCCGCCATGATACAAAGTAACTTTCTCACAATTACTAAAAACACTAAGCGTTCTAGGCGTATTTTCGGGACCCTGGCGCTCCGTCCAGGTATGCGATTCGATGTACGTAAACGGTTCTTTGCTCCAATAACTTTTAAAAACGTAATACGCATCTTTCGGATTTCCGTTTCTGTCCACAAGTCCTTTTTGATTCATGTACGGAATATCATCTTCGGGGCGCAATGGCGTTGCAAAATCCTTAAACGCCCATTGCACATTTCCCACAAATGTTGGATCGTTCTCGGATATATGCAAATGCCAATCGAATAAATCGACGATGTAATTCTCGCTCCAATCGCCAATTTGTGCAATATTGGCCACTTTGGTTTGTACAATTGCTTCTTCCCAGCCTTCTGCTTTTATGACGTTTTCGCCCGTTACGGGATTTTCGCTGTGACGCCCAACATGACTATCGCCGCCATATTCTGCATGAATGAAATGTTTGTATTCTTTTTTATAAACGTTAATTGCTTTTTGATAGCTTTTATAACTTCCTGAATACCAGCCAGACCAAATAGAAGGCGAGAAGACATCCACAATTTGAGAACCTTCATAATATTTTCTGATCGCCGTTTTTCGGGTTGGATCCATTTTGTGGGCAATGTCATTCAATTCGGTTAAAAACACATTTGTTTTCTCTGTATTATCGCCATCGGGAAAATCTGGAAGCCAGTTCATTTCGTTTCCTAACGACCAGATAATAATACTGGGATGATTGTAATTTTGATTGATGATTTCGGCCAGCATATTTTTGGTGTTTGTCTGCCAAAGTTCATCACCAATTCCGCCACGGCACCACGGCAATTCATCCCAAACCAGTAAACCCAGTTCATCACAGGCTTTGTAAATTTCAGGATCTTGAGGATAATGCGCCAGACGAACAAAATTAGCGCCCATTTTCTTGATCGATTCCATGTCAGCACGATGTTGCGCGTTTGACATCGCAGCGCCAACTCCGGCTTGTTCTTCATGACGATGTGTGCCACGAAGAAGCAGTCTTTTTCCGTTAAGGAAAAACGGACCGTGATCTTTAAACTCAAACCATCTAAAACCAACTTTTTCGTTTACACTGTCTTTTATTTGATTTTTCTCTGATAAAATAGCCGTAACCGAATATAAATTGGGATTATCCGTATCCCACAATTCTGGATTTTTTATGTTTTCGAAAGTAATATTCGAAGTTTTATCAGAAATCGTAATTGTTTTGCTGGCGACTTTTTTTCCTTTCGGATTTTTAAGAATCACCGTTAAGGATAAATCTTTATTATTTTCAGGATTTACAGTCGAAGCCAGAATTTGTACCGAAGCTTTTTTTGCAGAAACTTCAGGCGTTGTAATTTTCAGATTATCAATACGGTTTTTGTATTTTGATAATAACCACACATCTCTTGTGATTCCGCCATAAATAAAGAAATCACTTTTTTGCGACGGAATTATTTCGATGTCATAACTATTATCAACGCGGACAAAAATGTCGTTGTTTCCTTCGTTGATAAAATTCGTTATATCGATTGTAAACCCTATATAACCGCCAATATGCCCGCCGGCTTCTTTACCGTTTACATAAACTTTGGTCGTAACATTCGAGCCTTCGAAATATAAAAAATAGCGTTTGTTTGTATCGATTTGGGCAATGTTCAATTTCTTTTCATACCAGCTTGCATCGCGCCTGTAACCCGGATTTAAATCTGTTGCATCTTCGGCATTCCAGGTATGTGGTAAATTTAACGGCGTCCAGTTTAAGGCACTTTTTGCCTCATCAAGATTTGAAGTATGATTTTCCAGATACAGCCAATCGTTATTAATATTCATTTTTGTCTGAGCAAAAATGCTGCTCAGACAAATTTGAAAAAAAAACAAAAGTGCAAAAGTGTAAAATGTATAGTGGTATTGTTGATTCTTCATAGATTTTTTTTAGATTCTTTCAAAGGTTCAAAGGTTAAGAGGCGCAAAGGTTCAAAGGCTGAAAATCTCTGTCACTTTGTAACTTTGTCGCTTTGTACCTTTGTCACTTTGCCACTTTTTCTTAATAAAGCTTCCAGAAAATAATAGTCGGCATAGATTATAGGTTCGTCGATTTCGTCATGTTTTGGCCAGTTTCCGGTACTGTGGTCCAGAATGAAAGGTGCTTTTACAGTATTGGGTAAAATGTATTTTTCTGATTGTAAAGACGTCATTATTTTATCGGCGAAAGCCAGATAACTTTGATCCTTTGTATAACTATAAAGTTCATATAAAGCAGAAGCCATAACGGTTGCCGCAGAAACATCGCGCGGTGAATTTGGAATTGCAGGATCTTTAAAATCCCAATACGGAATTCCGTCTTCCGGCAGGTTTTTATTCGTCATGAAAAACTTAGCTGTCGCTTCGGCTTGTTTTAAATACGCCGGATCTTTGGTATATCGGTATGACATCGTAAATCCATAAACGGCCCAGCCTTGTCCGCGTGCCCAAACCGAATCGTCATTGTAACCCTGCAAGGTTGTTTTCTTTCTAACTTCGCCTGTATTTGGGTTATAATCAATAACATGATAACAGCTATTGTCTTCCCTAAATTGATTTTTTAATGTAGTATTGGCGTGTTTTACGGCAATATCATGATACTTTTGATTTCCTGATAATTTTGAGGCTTCAAATAATAATTCGAGATTCATCATATTATCGATGATCACTGGATAATCCCAAATTTCCTTGTTGAAATCCCAAGAACGAATCGCCCCGACTTTTGCGTTAAAACGCGTGCATAAAGTTTCGGCGCCTTTGATAATCACATCTTTGTATTCTTGTTTGTTTTCCACTTTCAGCGCTTCTCCAAAACTGCAAAACACCTTAAAACCAACATCATGCGAATTACTGTTAACGCTTTCTTTTTTGCTGAAAGGTGTCCATTTTTGGGCTTGTTCTTTATATCTGGAATCGTTTGTAAGTCGGTACAATTGCCATAAGTTTCCGGCAAAGAATCCGCTTGTCCAGTCTCGCGACGGAACTTTTTTTATTGTATTGGTATTGATGGTCATACTTCTTGGCATCGACATCGAATCTACCGGATAATCCAATACCATTTTGTATCGGTTTTCCAGAAGATTTTTGGCGTTTGCCGAGGTATTTTTTGGTTGAGAATTAATTCCGGATTTGCACGCTGTCCCAAGCAGTGCAAACCCTAGAATTAAACAAATGAAACTAACTTTCTTCATGCTTACTAATTAATTTTTTTTAGTTTCCAGACTAAATTTTAGACGCGGATTGATCGGATTCGCTATCGCGAAAACACTGATTTTTACGGATTTTTTAATCTATTTTTTAAAATCCGTTTTTTCTGCGTCTTCGCGATAGCGAATCCGTTTCATCTGCGTTCAATAATACTGTTTGTGTTAATTAATACCCCGGATTATTCGGTTTTAAATTAGGATTGATCGCTAATTCAGTTCCCGGCAAAGGCCATAAGTAATCTTTGTTTGGATCAAAATTAGGATGTGGTTCCAATCCATTCGGACCAAATACTTCAGGACCATTTTTCAATCTCTTGATATCATACCATCTGATGTATTCAAAAGCCAGTTCAAGCCTTCTTTCCTCAATAACCATTTTTCTAAAATCAGCCTGAGAAAGTCCCGGCGTTACGTTTGCCGGAAATGAAACCTGTTTTCCCGCTTTATTTCTGGCTCTTGCGCGCACTCGGTTTACATAACCATCAGCTTCTGTAGTTCCCGGCGTGATTTCGTTTAAAGCTTCGGCAGCAGTCAACAAAACTTCTGCGTAACGCATCGTGATATAATTGTGTTGCGAAGTTCTTCCGTTTGCACCTGCTTTTCCGGGAAAACGATAGTATTTTGCAATATGCGGACGCGGTGCTTTTTCGTTATCGCTTGAAGGATAAACCTGCAAAGCGCCGCCCGGACCGGTTTTCTTTCTGATAATCGTATCAAAACTTACCGCGCGTCTGTAATCTCTTTGATCCCAAGTATTAAAAACTTTTAAAGACGGAACTGCAACAGAAAATCCCTGTCCGTAACTATAACTGTCATCTTTTAATGAACCTGTAAAAAACGCCGTATAATCCTGACCGTAATTTCCTGAAACGAGATTGTTAAAGTCAATCGTAAATAAAGGTTCTTTTAAGGCAGCCGTTTTTGTAGCATTAAATAAATCCTGAAAATCAGCATCTAAACCTAAACCAAACTTCGCTTCGTTTGTAATCACATATTTTGCTTCGTCATAGGCTTTTTGATAGTTTCCTAAAGTCAGGTAAACAGAAGCCAAATAACCCGCTGCAGTCCCTTTTCCCGGAACCGCTTTTACTTTTGGTTTGTCTTCCAGCCATTGTTTTGCAAATTCTAAATCGGCGATAATTTTTGGGTAAACATCGGCTTCTTTCATTCTGCTTAAAGAATTTACCTGCGATACATCATTCACAACAAAATCAACATACGGAATATCTCCAAAAATTCGAACCAAATGATAATAAGTAAAGGCTCTTGCAAAATAAGCCTGAGCTACAATGGCGTTTACTTTTGCAGGATCTCCGGGCGTTTTTTTAGCACCTTCAATCGCCTGATTGGCAGCAGTAATAATGATATACGATTGTGGCCAAAAGTTAGCAACAAGCGCGTTGGTATCATTCATATTCATATCATTTACATCAATACGGGCAGCCTGCGTGGTTCTGTCGCCAATATCGGCCATGTCATCGCGCAGCATTAGGGCAATTGTAAATTCACGTCCCCAGTAATTATTGTGCGCAATGTTTGCAAAAGCTCCGTTTACAGCGGCCTGCAAGTCATCTGTATTGTTAAAAAAGTTGTCAGGGCGAATAACTCCCACCGGATGTTCCTCAAGATCAGAACAGCCAAAAGCGAATATTCCCAGGAAAAGAAAGGCTATATATTTTTTCATAATATTATTTTTTAAACTAGAATTTTAAATTAAAACCGAAAGTAAACGTTCTCACATTTGGATAACTTCCGTATTCTAATCCTAAGTTGGTGTTACTTCTCGCATTGGTATCATTCAGGTAATTTCCTTCAGGATCAGAACCCGGATAATCAGTAATTGTCCAAAGATTTTGCGCACTGATGTAGAAACGAACTTTGGTCAAACCAATTTTCGAAACCACTTTTTCATCTAAACTATATCCTATAGAAACATTTTTCAAACGGATATAACTTCCATCATACACAAATCTCGAAGTAACTCTTTTCGTTCTCGCTGCGTTAATTGGCACATTTGTATCGGTGTGCGTTGGCGTCCAGGCATCCAGAACTTCTGTCGTGGCGTTGTTGTTTCCGGAAGCTAGTTCCATCAAAGTATAATTTAAAATTTCATTTCCTTGTGAACCCTGGAAGAAGATATTCAGATCCAGATTTTTATACGTGAAATCATTGTTTAAACCAAAGATGAAATCAGGATTTGGATTCCCAATAATCGTTTTATCACTGGAATCCAGTTTTCCGTCGCCGGTTACATCTTTGAATTTTTCGCCACCCGGAGTCGTTTCAAAATTGCCCGGAAGAACCGTTTCTCCCTGCTGAATTACACCATCATAAACAAAGCCGTAAAAAGCACCAACCGGCTGTCCAACTCTTAAAATTTGAGAATCTGTTGCAAGGAAATGCCCCGGAGTTGAGTTGATTAAAAGGTCTTTGTTATCGGCCAATTTCAACATTTTATTCTTGTTCGAAGAAATATTAAAATTCGTTGACCAGGTAAAATCAGGACCCACAAAGTTTTTAGAATTAATGCCTAATTCCCATCCTTTGTTTTCTAATTCACCAACATTTTGAAGCTGAGAAGCAATTCCCGAAACGCCCGGCAAAGGTCTGTTGAACAATAAATCTTTCGTAATCGTTTTGTAATAATCTGCTGTTAAACTGATTCTGTTGTCAAATAAACCCAGATCAATTCCGTAATCCTGTTGATACGACGTTTCCCATTTCAAATTCGGATTATCCAAAGAAGTCAGCTGAACCGCGTTTACAATAACGTCACCGCTCACATCATAAATTTCTGAGAACCTTGATAAAGTAGAGTAGGCGCCAATAGAAGGATTTCCGGTTGCACCATAACTGGCTCTTAATTTAAGGTTTGAAATGGTTGTGTTGTCTTTCAGGAAATTCTCTTTTGCGATATTCCATCCCACAGCTCCCGAAGGAAAAGTTCCGTATTTGTAGTTTTTACTAAAGCTGGAAGAACCGTCACGACGTGCAGTAAACGTAAATAAATATTTGTCGTTGTAATCAAAATTCAGCCTTCCGAAAGCAGAAATTAATTCTGTTTCAGATAAATCAGAAGCAGGTTTTAAAAATACAGTTCCGGCACCCAAATTATGGTAAGAATTTGTATTGGTCAAAAATCCTCTTGAAGCCGCAAGTGAACTTTCGTTTTTGTTTTTTTGATACGAATAACCACCAAGAACCGTTAAGATTCCTTTTTCGATAATTTCTTTTTTGTACGTTAAATAATTCTCTGTCAGGAACGAAGAAAATCTCGTGTTGTTTACAGAAGCTTCTCCTTTGATATTTTTTCCTGCAATTAAAGTCGACGGAATAAATCTTCCGGTTTGCGAATTATTATCTGTTAATCCTAAAGTGGTTTTAAAGTCAAGATCTCTCGTGATTTTATACTGAGCAAAGAAATTTGATCTGTTTACAATAGAAACAGTTTCCAAAACATTTTCCATGGCAGTGGCGTATGGATTATCAATATCATCACCAATTGGCGCTGTTGTTGTATAAGATCCGTCGGCGTTGTAAATTCCTTTGTCCGGCATAAAACGATATGCGGCCGCAATTACACCCGCAGCACCAGTTCCTCCCGCGCCAGTCTGGCTAATAATTCCTTCTTTGTTTTGCTTGCTTTGAAATAAATTCAAACCCACTTTAAAACGATCTGATAAATCAGCTTCAAGATTGCTGACAATCGTGTATTTGTCGATTCCGGAATTAATTACAACACCGTTTTGGTTAAAGTAGTTTCCTGAAACATAATATCTCACATTATCAGAACCGCCTGAAAACGAAAGTGAAGTATTTGAAACCATTCCTTCACGATAAATAACATCCTGCCAGTCTGTGTTTGCGCCGCCATCTGTATGCGTTGTAAAACTTTTTCTGTACGCCACAAATTGCTGTGCATCTAATAAATCCAGTTTATTGTTTACCGATTGTACCGAAGTTGAATTGCTGAATTCGATAACAGGTTTTCCCGGTTTTCCTTTTTTGGTCGTAACCATAATAACCCCGTTTGAACCTCTTGATCCGTAAATTGCCGTTGCAGAAGCATCTTTTAATACTTCGATAGACGCAATATCCTGAGGCGCAGGCATTGAAACTCCCGCAAAACCATCGACAACCACAAGCGCATCTCCACTCGCATTGATCGAAGTACCTCCACGAACCCTGATTTTTACAGGAGCGCCCGGTTCACCACCATTGTTCGATTGTACCGAAACCCCCGCTGCACGACCTTGCAAAGCCTGTTCTGCATTTAATAAGGGATAAGCCGTAAGTTCTTTTGCCGTAACCGATGATACAGAACCTGTAATGTCACTTTTTTTACGAGTACCGTAACCCACTACGATTACTTCATCAAGGTTCTTTGTATCCGGTTTTAAACTTACGTTGATGACAGTTTTGTTTGCTACCGGAATTTCGACCGACTGATATCCTACAAAGTTGAAGACTAAAACAGCATTTTTCTCTGAGACGAAAACACTATAATTTCCGTCCATATCTGCAGATCCTCCAACAGAAGATCCCTTGACATACACATTAGCACCAGGAAGTCCGAGTAAATCTTCGCTGGAAGTAATTTTTCCGGTGATTTTTTTCTCCTGTGCATTCATCGTGATATTTACCAGTAAAAAAAGTACCGGAAAACACCATATAAGCGATTTAATTTTGAAGTTTGTAAACATTCATTTTGGTTTTAGGTTAATGTTAGATAAAATAAAAAAGCAATAAACTCATTCCTATTATCAGCAGCATGAATAGAATTTGCAGCAATATGAATTTTGTTTTCTTGAGTTTCATAGGGCAAATTTATATCTCGAAAACGATATAGAAATACAAAAAAGGGTATCTAAAAATACAGATACCCTTTTTTAAGCCTTGAAAATATTGGAATTTCTAAATTGCCGATATTGGTTTGGAAAATTTGTCAGCAAATTGTGACGGAGTTTCTCCGTACCTTTTTTGGAAACATTTGCTAAAATATTTCGGATTGTTGAAACCCACTTTATAGCTCACTTCTGAAACATTGAGTTTGTTTTGTTCCAATAATTGAGCCGCGCGTTTTAACCTGATTTCATGAATGAATTCGTTTGGCGTGTAATTTGTCCACGCTTTTATTTTTAAGAATAACATCGTACGGCTAACACCTAATTCTGCGCAGAAAAACGGAATGTCAAATTGCTCGTTCGAAATATTTTCTTCTACAATCTTAAATGCTTTTTTCAATAATTCTTCATCCAGTGATGAAACCGTGATTTCTGACGGCACAAAATTGTCTTCGCTGGCAAATTTATTTTTAAGTCTTTCGGTTGAATTCAATAGGTTTTTAACGCGAAGTTTGAATTCCATTAAATTAAAAGGTTTACTGATATAATCATCAGCGCCACTTTCCAAGCCTTCAAATTTATAGACTAATGAAGATCTCGAAGTAAGCAGAATTACCGGAATATGACTTGTTTTGAGGTTTTCTTTTATTTTCGAACACAATTCAGTTCCCACCATTTCAGGCATAATCACATCGCTGATAATTAAATTAGGAACATGCTGTAATGCTTTTTCAAAGGCGACTTTTCCGTTCTCGGCTTCAATAATATTATACTCTTTTTTGAGTAAATTTTTCATGAAAGTTCGCAGAACCTTATGATCTTCAACTAACAGAATCGTTTGTTTTTCACCATCCACCACAAAATCATCAATGTCTTCATGTTCAGTAATTTCAGGAGTTTCAAGCTGCGCGGTATATTGCGCAATATCATCGCTGATTTTAAAATTCTCAATAATTTCACTGTCCAGTAAATGCGCGCGGCCTAACGGAAGCGTAACTGTAAAAACAACACCGCCAGTTGGTTTATTGGTAACATCAATATTTCCTTTATGGAGTTTTACGATGTTTTTTACGATAGACAAACCAATTCCGGTTCCTTTATTATAGTTTTTCTGAACGTTATTGTGCAGTGGAACTTCAAAAAACAAATCAAAAATTTTATCAATATGTTCGTCGGCAATTCCAACTCCCGAATCTTCAACGGCGATAAATAAATTCTCGTGATCGTGATTGATTTTAATGTTGATATTTCCGCCTTTTGGAGTATAACGAAAAGCATTTGAAATCAAATTATAAAAAACACGTTCGAGTTTATAACGATCAAAATACACCAGAATTTCTTCTTCCGAAGCTTCAAAAGTATAACTGTAACCGCCGTCTTTGGCATATTCAATAAAAGACAAAAAGATTTCTTTGGTGAATTTGACAATATTTCCATTTGCCGATTCCAGTTTAACCTGATCGTTTTCGAGTTTTCTAAAATCCATCAAACGGTTAATCAGACTCAAAAGATGATTTGCACTTCCTTCAATCACCAAAAGCTTTTTGTACATTTCGTTTGTTCCGTTATAGTCGGCTAAAATTTGTTGTAGCGGACCAAGAATCAATGTCAGCGGAGTTCTGAATTCATGCGAAATATTGGTAAAGAAATCCAGTTTTGCACGATTGTTTTCTTCAATTCGTTTGGTTTCGAGATATTCTAATTCCAGTTTTTGTTTTAGTCTGGCTTTCGATTTCATAATCCAGATCAAACCGTATAATCCTAAACCAATGACAATTCCGTACAATAAAAATGCCCAGATACTGCGCCACGGAGCCGGTTTTACAACAACTGTTAAAGTAGTTGGAACTTTATTCCAAACACCGTCATTATTCGCCCCGCGCACTTCAAAAACATACGTTCCCGGATTTTGAATGGCATAAATGGCTTCTGAATTTTTAGTTGTTGTCCAGTTGTTTTCCAGTCCCGTTAAGCGATAACTGTATTGGTTGTTTTTGGATCGAATGTAATTTGGAATCGCAAAATTAATCGTGAAATTAGCTTTGTCATAATCCAGCGTTATCGTTTTGGTATAACCAATGCTTTTCTCTAAAATTTCGGTGGAATCATTCGGATGAACGGTTTCATTTTTGATTTTCAAATCCGTAATTAAAACCTGAGGAGCGTATTGATTTAAGGAAATTTTTCGGGCATCAAAATAAGTCGCTCCGGACGGACTTCCGAAATAAAACTGGTTTGAATCTAATTTTAAAGCCGCATTATCGTTAAATTCATTGCTCGCCAAACCGTCTTTCTGATCGTAAATGACAACTGTTTTTCTTGTGGTGCTGTATTTTATTATTCCCTGATTCGTACTAATCCAAAGGTTTTTATCATCATCTTCTAAAATAGAATGTATCGATGTAATGACCGTATTTCCAATTTTCAGGTTTATTCTGTTGAATTTTTTTCCGTCAAAATAATGCAGTCCTTTTGCTTTTGTTCCCACCCAGATTTTATTTTGAGAATCCTGAAACAACGTCAAAATATCATCGCCCGAAACAGAAGTATTATCAAAAAAGAAATGTTTTATAACATATTTATTAGGATTAAAGTTTTGCAGCGCAATCAGGTTCAAACCATTTTGAGAACCAACCCAAAGGCGTTTTTGTTTGTCGACCAAAATGGTACGGATAATATTATTCGTCAGGAAATTGGGTTTTGTATTATCGTTTCCAATTACCTGAAACGTTTTAGAAATAGTATTGTAGCGAACCAATCCTTTGCTAAAAGTACCAATCCATAAAATCCCGTTTCCTTCTGTTTTAATCGAATAAACGCCGGTTTCTTTCAAAAAAGCATCGAGTTCCGCTGAAATCCGATTGTCTTCGATTCGTCTGGAAATCGTGTTGTAAGCCGAAATTCCTTTAGAAAAAGTTCCCAGCCACAAAATATGATCTTTGTCGAGACACATCGATTTAATATCATTTTTCGTAGTTTGTCCGCTTTTACTGTTGATGTAATTCGTCGCTTCGGTTTTTTTATTGTAAACCGTAACACCGCCGCCTTCGGTTCCAAAATAAACATTGTTGTTCTTATCCGCAATAATCGAACTCACGACATCAAAACTCATCGGAATCTTCTTCGAATTCTGATTGTAATTGGAGAAATTCACATTCGAAACATCCCAAATATTCACGCCTTTGTAATAACAGCCAATCCAAACCGAGCCTTTTTTATCAATATAAATCGATTTTACCTTATCGATTCCGTTATTGTTATTGCTGTTGTTTATTTTTTGAATGCTTTTATCTTTCCCTAAAATGTAAATTCCGTCATAAGCGCCAATCCATAACGAACCCTGACCATCAAAAGCAAGAGACCGAATATCAGTATTGATTTCCCTGTATTTTTCGGGAGATAAAAAAGGCACAAATTGGTTCAGCGAAGTATCAAATTTTAAAAGTCCGATATTTTTTGTTCCAACCCATAAATTACCCAGATTATCCTCTTTTATAGATTGTACATTTAAAAGATCAGTATTGTTTAAAGGATAATTTCTAAAAGATATTTTGCCAAATTTTCTGTTTTTTACCAGACATAAACCTTTTGTGGTTCCAATCCAGATTTTGCCTTTTTTAGTTTTTATGATACTCAAGATATTATTGCTTGGCAAACTGGAATTATCAGTATCAGAATGAAAAAAAGATTTAAATTGTCCGGTTCCTTTATTATAAATAGTCAGTCCTTTTGAAGTACCAAACCACATTTCGTTGTTGATTTTCCTGATCGACCAAACCGCGTTGCTGCTTATCGTATGATTGGTTTTGGTATGTAAATATCTCGTAAAAGTATTCGTAACAGGATCATAACGATTTAATCCGTTATAAGTTCCCACCCATATTTGTCCTGAATTATCTTCTTCAATCGCCAGAATATCATTGTTGCTGATAGAGGATTTATTTGTGGCGTCATTTCTAAAAATGGTAAACCGGCTTCCGTCGTATTTATTAAGACCGTCGCGCGTACCAAACCACATTTGCCCAAATTTATCCTGATGAATAGCAATAACAGAACTCTGCGAAAGTCCGTCAGTTGTCGAGATATTTTTAAGGCGGTATTTATTTTGGGAAAATATATTTCCGAAAATAAATAGTAAAACCAAAAGAGTTATTTTATACTTCATGGCGGTTTTTTTTAAGGTGCAAAGGTTTTTTCGCCACGAATTCACGAATTTTTTATAATCATTACGCGCAATCATTCGTGAATTCGTGGCTGTTTTTTAAACACATAGAAACATAGATTTTTTCTTTATCAAAAAAGTGAATTAAAAAACAAGTTTTCACACATAGCATAAATTGACATTTACTTTTAATATTCAACTATGTTTGTTAATGTAAGTGAAACGCCTTTTTTCAATGTTCCAAAAAGCTATGTCTCTATGTATTTAAAATTATCTTTTCAATCGCTTTTTTAACTGATAATCATACAACGAAGGAACTTTTTCCAACGATGTATTCAGAAATTCAATATAAGCGTCAGGGTCATATTTTACTTCGAATTTAGCGTTGCCGTTTACACCAATAATTCTGGCGAAAGGACCATCTTTCATTCCATATAATAAAACCTGTTTCGTAATTTCAGAAGGCTTTTCAACCAGAACATTAAGGTTCCAGAAAGTACTGAAAGGCCCGTGAGAAGGTTTCCAGTAATCGGCACCGCCGCCGCCAAACAAATAATAACTATTGTTTTTATCCGGCGTAATGTGCACGGTAATATGATCGAATAAATTTTGATGGTTTGCTCCGGAATGCTGATCTAAAAGCGCATCGGCAAAAATCTCGCAATCCTGATACACGTTTTTAGTCGCAAAAGTGTTGAAACTTAACGGATGAACCGCTTTATTATAAATTTTCAGATTCTTAACCAAAACATTATGAACACCGCCCAAAGTCACCGTATAATGCGAGACATGAGGACCATCAGTCACAATATCCTGAATCGTAACATTTGAAATTTCTTCACCTAAAATCCCGCTGTCGGCATTTGTAATCGTGACATCTTTGACCCAACTGTTAAAAACACGCGTTAAAAATATCGCATTATTTCCCGGTTCAACATGATGCGCCACTCTTGGAATATCAGGAAAAGTAAACTTAATGTGTTCGATTCCAACTTCATTTAAATGTTTCCATTCTACCAATTGCGCGTGATAACTGGGTTTTATAGAAATAGTTAAAGGCGTTTTGATCGCAATTTTGGAGTTCGAAATTTTAGTGATTTCCACTTGTTGTCTCACAATGGGAAGTTTTGGGAAATTCCAATGATGAGAACCCGGTTTTACTTTGGCGCCTTTATACAAATCGGCAATAATTTCACCATTTTCACCGTCTTTATTAAAGAGTTGAAGTTCGACAATATCGCCAACTTTTACCCCTTTTACATCAGAAACAGAAATAATATGTTCGCCCATATTTCCGGAACTCACTTTCGCTAACGGATTTGGCGTCGGTTCGTATTTATCCAGATACGATTTTACGCGCTCATCGGGAATCTGTGTCCAGATAAATCCGCCGGACCAGGCATATTGCGAAAACGGCAAATCGACGTTGTTCTCCGGTTCGCGTTGTCTTTTATCCAAAGTGGTTAAATATTCGCGAAGTTCAGCCAGCGATTCAGGATCTTTGAGGTACATCATTGGTCGCGGACAATAAATTTCAGTTCCGTTTTCTCCGGAACCTGCACCGCGAAGCACAAAATTGCTTCTTTCGATATATAAAACAGCACTCAGAATAATTCTTCCCGGAGGCAATTGCAAGATTACATTTCCTTCCGTTTCCGTGGCTGCTTTTATGGCTTTCAGCAAAGCTTTTGAATCATCTAAACCATCATTTGCTTTTACGCCAAAATCTACAGCATTAAAGATTTTTCCCTGAACGTCAGGAATCTGGCTTTCGCCGAAATGATAACCCGCGTAACTAAAATCAGGTAAATAATCTGTTTTTGACTGGAGAATTTTAGGCAATTCCTGAGCCATTGTAATACTATGTAAAAAAAGGCTGCAACAGACAATAATGGCGTGACGTTTCATGGTTTTGTGGTTATTGTAGTTAGTTAGTTTTTTTGTCATGAAGGCGTTTTAAAAACAGCCACGAATTCACAAATTTTTTTAATTATTTCTACGCAATCATTCGTGAATTCGTGGCTAAAAACTTTTATACAGTTCTCTTAATCCCCATTTCAAGCCCTCTTAATTCAGCCAATCCTCTCAAACGCCCAATGGCAGAATATCCAGGATTTGTCTTTTTATTCAAATCATCCAGCATCTGATGCCCGTGATCCGGACGCATTGGCAGCGAACTATTATTTCTTTTTTCGACTTCCAAAATTGCTTTTACAACCTCGTACATATCAACATCTCCTTCCAAATGATTCGCTTCGTAAAAACTTCCTTCTTCATCTCGCTGCGTACTTCTTAGGTGAATAAAGTTCATTTTATCGCCGTTACGTCTTACGATTCCCGGCAAATCATTATCGGCACGAACGCCGTAAGAACCCGTACACATCGTAAATCCGTTTGATTTAGAAGGCGCAGCATTCATCAGTTCAACCAAATCTTCCTCCGTACTTACAACCCTTGGCAAACCTAAAATCGGGTAGGGCGGATCGTCAGGATGAATCGCCATCAAAACACCTTTGCTTTCTGCCACCGGAATAATTTCCTTCAAAAAGAAGAAAAGATTTTCCTTCAAAGCCTTTCTGTCAATGTGATTGTAAGCGCTTAATGTCACCAGAAAATCTTCTACAGAATACGCTTCTTCGGCACCCGGAAGTCCCGCCAGAATATTTTGCTGTAATTTGATTTTGTCAGCATCTGTCATGGCTTCAAAATATTTCGTCGCTTTTTCGATTTGTGCCGCAGAATATTCTTTTTCTGCGCCCGGTCTTTTCAAAATAAACAATTCAAAAGCTGCAAATGCGTTAATATCAAAACGCAACGCCTTTGAACCGTCTTCCACTTCAAAAGACAAATCAGTTCTTGACCAATCCAGAACCGGCATGAAATTATAACAAATGCATTTTATCCCGCACAAAGCCAGATTTCTGATGCTTTCCTTATAATTTTCAATGTATTGAAGATAATTTCCCGTCTGTTTTTTAATGTCTTCGTGAACCGGAATACTTTCCACAACCGACCATGTTAAACCCGAAGCGCCTTTTTTAGGATCGCCGTCCTGATGTTCAATTTCAACTTTTCTCTTGATAATTTCTTCAATTTCCCAAACTTGCCCGTTCGGAATATGATGTAAAGCAGTAACAATTCCCGTTGCGCCGGTTTGTTTGATATCCTGTAAAGAAACCGGATCGTTTGGTCCGAACCATCTTAATGTTTGTTCCATTCTTAGTTATTTTATTTGGGTACTATTTTTTATTAGAAGCTATTCCCGCTATCCGTTACAATCTTTTGTGCCGAACCCCGTCACAAAAGGATTTCCACTTCTATCGGGGCTAGGGCACTCGTTTTCATAAGAACTATTTTTATTTTATGTCATCGGAGAGCCTAAGTCTTGTTGTGTGTCACCCTGAGCGGAGTCGAAGGGCGCTCCAATAGGACGTGGGCTTCGACTCCGCTCAGCCTGACAATACTATATATCTAAATGTCTGCGTATAAGAAAAAAATTAAATACTCGTCGCGGCAAAACCACCATCAACTTTTATAATCGTTCCCGTTACAAATTTTGACATGTCGCTGCATAAAAATAAAAGCGCCCCATCAATATCTTCCGGAGTTCCAAATCTTCCCATTGGTGTATGTTCGATGATTTTTTCGCCACGCGGCGTTAGTTTTCCTTCCGGAGTCAGTAATAAAGCTCTGTTTTGTTCTCCGATAAAAAATCCCGGTGAAATAGCATTAACTCTGATTCCTTCACCATATTTAGAAGCCAGTTCAACCGACATCCATTGTGTGAAATTATCAATCGCTGCTTTTGAAGCCGAATATCCAACCACTCTTGTCAAAGGTCTTTGTGCCGATGCTGATGAAATATTAATGATAATTCCCTGTTTTTGTTTCGCAAAAAGTTCCGCAAAAACCTGAGACGGAAGCATGGTTCCAATGATATTCAAATCAACCACTTTTTGTAAATCTTCAACCTGCAAATCATAAATCGCCTGATCAGGACGAATAGTTGCGCCGGGCATATTTCCGCCCGCAGCATTAATCAAAATATCAAGACGTCCGTATTTTTCCACGATAAAATCCCTGGCTTTTTCCAGTTCTTCCTTGTTTAAAACATTGGCTTGTATCGCAAAAGCTTTTCCGCCTTTGCTTTCGATAGAAGCTGCGGTTTTATTGGCTTTTTCAATCGATTGAGATACGATTCCAACGATAACGCCCTGTTTTGCCAGAACATTTGCGAAGTTGCTTCCCAAAACGCCGGCACCGCCTGTTATAAGAGCAATTTTTCCTTCAAGATTAAATATTGAGTTCATGTATTTATTATTTAAATCCCAATGTTCTAAATTCTAAATTCCAATTTTTCTATGTGTTTGGAGTTTGGAATTTTAAAATTTGGAATTTGATTTATAAGTTTAAAATTTGATTTATAGTTTGGAATTGGGAATTTTAAAAATTATTTTAAATCTTTACCTTAATAACTATTTTTTTAATTGTTCCTTCGCCAATCATCGCAGCGTGAACATCTTCGGGAAATAAAATGCAGAATTGTCCTTCCTGCAATTCAAAAAACGTATCCGGCTTATCATGAAAAAAGCGAACGTCTCTTTCGTCGCTGTATTCTCCGTTTGGATTCACGCATTTTTCTCTTGGTTTCCATGCAAAAGTTTCAGGACCTTTTATAGAATATTGAATGTCAATATTTTGATCGTGACATTCAAAACCTTTTATACTTTCTTCTCTGGTTGCACCTTCTCCGGAAATTACAATTACTTTCAAACCTTCGGCAATTTCAAACGAACCCGCTTCAAGATTATTCAAATCATTTTGGCTCAAATAATCGAATGCTTTTTGAAAATTCGGATGCAATCCGGAATATTTCGAAGCATTACTTAAAATGTCTATAATCATTGTTTTAATTTTTTATTTGATTTTTTTAAAGCTAAAATATTTGAGATAGCTAAAAAAAATATTGTTTTGTATGTAAATTATGTATTTTTGCGTGTACGCACACGGACTTTACAAATGTATATAAAAAGTTAAGGAATACAACTTATCTTTACTAAAAAAAATAAATTTTTGCGTGCTTAAATATTTGTTTAAACTTAAAAAGGAAGACTTATTATAACAATTAAGAAAATAGCAGAATTAGCCAATGTTTCGCCCGGAACCGTTGACAGAATTATCCACAACCGCGGACAGGTAACGCAGGACAATGTGGATAAAGTAAATTCCATAATCGAGCAATATGGCTATAAACGCAATATTCTGGCGAGTAATCTGGCATTGAATAAAAAATTCCGTTTTGCTGTTTTCCTTCCCAAATATGAAAATATTGAATACTGGAAAAGCCAGATTAGCGGAGTAGAGAAAGCAGCAGTCGAATTTGGAAAATTTGGCGTTGTACTCGATTATTTCTTCTATGATTTTAACGAGGCTTCTTTCAAAAAAGAAATTGATAAAGTCCTGAATTTTGAATGCGACGGATTATTATTTGCACCTATTTTTTACGAAGAATCTGTTCGTTTTTTAAAGGAATATGAAAAGAAAAACATTCCGGTTGTCATGATCGATTCGAATATTTCCAATAACGATGAACACGCTTATGTGGGTCAGGATGCTTTTCAAAGCGGTTATCTCGCAGGAAGACTGATTAGTTTTGCCGTAAAAAATGAACGCCAGATATTGATTTTTAAAATCACAAGAGAAATAGAAAGTACCTCAGTTTATTTGCAGCGCATTGATGGTTTTTATTCTTTCTTTAAAGATCATGATGAATTGACCAATTTCAAATTTTCTGAAATTACCATTAAAGATTCGGGAATTGACCAGTTATCTCTCGAAATGTTTTCAGGAATTAACAGCGTTTTTGTGCCCAATTCAAGAGCTTATATTGTGGCCAGGTTTTTAGATCAAAACAATATAAAAGGGGTTCGTATTATAGGTTATGATTTATTGGAAGAAAATATAGAATACCTAAACAAAGGAATAATCGATTTTTTAATCAACCAAAGACCTGAAGAACAAGGTTATATGGCGGTTAATCATTTGTATAAAAAACTGGTTTTACAGGAAAACGTAGAACACACACATTATATTCCGCTGGAAATTATTTTAAAAGAGAATTATTTTCCTGCGAGGAAGTAAAATTTTTACTTAAGAAATAAAGGTTTTTTTGTCATTTCGAGGAACGAGAAATCACATCCAGAGAGCAACGAACTATATGGTTACGTTATGTGATTTCTCGTTCCTCGAAATGACAAAACTGTACTTAAATGACAAACCCGACAGGTTTTAAAAACCTGTCGGGTTTAACATCGCTAAACAATAATCGATTTAGCAAGTGAGATTGCTTCTAAGTCCCAAAGTTTTTTTCTTAGAACCTTAGCATCTTAGAATCTTAGAACCTTAAAATATAGAACCTTAGCGACTTAGCGTCTTTGCGAGAAATCACTTTTTCACCTTCACAACCAACGGATTATTCACTTTCTCAGCAAACGAACTCAAATACGTTTCCCATTCTGCTTTAGTTTGAAACGGACTTCCTTTTTTCCATCCAAAACCGGCAAAATAAACCGTTTTGTTGTGTTTTACTTTTAAGTTTCCGTACAAATTACTGCGGTCTTTATCAGTGGTAACGTAATTATCAAAACTGATTAAAGTGTTTTTTGGTGCGACCAATCCCATTCCAATTTCAGAATCGTCGATTGGTTCCCAATGACTTAACCAGCCTTCTTTTAGGTTTGTGCCAATAGTTCCTTTTTTATCATGAAGCGTTAATCCCGCGGCAATTGTTTTTGTTCCTTTAATGGAAATTTCAAAACGGGACAAATAACTTCCGTAATCCAGACTAATCAATTTCGATTCGGTTATTTTGTTTCCTTTTGCATCCCAATCGGCATACGTCAGGATAAAACTCGTTCTGATTGGACCGTTTGTAATGGTTTTCCAGTTGATGAAATTCTTAGAAAAATAATATTTTCCATCTACATTTACGGCAATTCCTCCAATACCACGGCTGTCACCAACCTGAAAATTATCTAAACCTTCGCCGGTATCTTTATGGTACGATCCGGTTCCGTTGGTCGTTTTTTCATACCATTTATTAATAATAGGATATTCGACTCTTTTTAGCCAGGCGTCAATTCCGCTGGTTAAAGTGCCGCCGGCAATATTTTTTTGTACCATTTGCTGCGCCACAGGACCATACGTTCTAAAAGCAACTTTATTGTTTTCCCACGCATAATCGTCGGTTCTTTCCGGAACAAAACGGGAATAACAATTAATATTTTTTGCAGTCGATGTATTTGTCGCCGGAACAATTTCGAATTCTTTTTGAGATGAAGCAGCAATTTTCGGTTGAAACAATAAAACATCCATCTTTCCGTCGCCATCGCTATCTACAGTTTGGCTTTCGAGAAACAAATTGCTGTTTTTTTCTTTCACAGCAAAATCTTCCAGCTTGACTGCATCAGAAAATCCGAGAGTTTTTTTGGTGATTTCAACCGTTTCAAATTCCCTTTCAACAGCTAGAGAATTGATTATCGTTATTGTTTTATTCTGCGAATGAATGGCAAAATTACTGGTTAGAATTGCAGTTAGTAAAAGATATTTTTTCAAAATTTTTGTGGTTTAATTTCGTTAGAAAGAGTAGTAAAATTACAAATCAAATGTTAGTTGCAAATACATTTATGGTCTAAAAATGTCCGAAATTTAATTCTATAACGATAACTTTTTGAATTAAGATATTGTAATATAGTTGTTTATGATTTTTTATTACTTTTAAACTATTCATTTTAATAATAACCAGATGAAAAAGAGATATTTATGGATTGCGATTCTGCTTTTATTTTTCGCAAAATCGTTTTCACAGGAAAAAGCAATTAAAAATACCAATTACTATAAAGAAAAACTAACCTCCATTAATAACCAATTTGCGGATGCATTTCTAAACAAAAACGCCAATGTCATTATGAAATTTTATGATGACAAAGAACCAATTTGCATGCCGGAATATCATAAGGCATTATATACAAAAGAGGCTATAAAATCGTTTTATGAACAGTGGTTTAAGAATATTAAGGTAACAGAATATAAACGCAATATTTATGAAATTCAGTTAATCCAGAATTACTTAATTGAGATTGGAACTTTTACGAACAATTTTACTAAACCGGATGGTTCTTTATTGGCATATAACGGAAAATATATGAATGTCTGGAGAATCGAAAAAAATGAAAATTTAACCCTGATTTCAGAAATCTGGGGCAGTAATACTGCTATCGACGGATCTAATTTTTCATTTATAAAAACTCAGAATAGTGAAATACCAAAGCTTAAAATAAATACATCCATAGAAATTGAAGTGAATAAACGCAATGCACGTATTGCTGAACTTGTAAAAAACAGGGAAGGAGAAAAACATGCCACAGAATTTTTTGCAAAAGATGCGATCTATATGACTTATGATACGCCAATGCTGACAGGAGTGGAAAATATCAAGCCGTATTTTGTTGAGCATGAGAAACCAAACGGAGTTTCAATTGATTCTCTGGCAATAAAAGCCAATAAAATGATTCTGCTGCAAAATTTTGTTTTAGAATACGGCTACTATTATGTCGATGTTTCCTGGGACAATAAAAAAGGAAAGGCAACCGTGACCGGAAAAAGTACAAATTTGTGGAAAAGAGACGAAAACGGAACTTTAATGCTTTATCGTCAAATGGTAAATCATGATTAAATAGTTGATAATCCAAAAAGTATGACGATATTTATATAAATAAGGTTAAAACAAACAATTACAATTTCATGAAACAAAGTGCCGGAATATTAGCCTACAAATTCATAGATAAAACGATCTTTTTCCTTTTGGTTCATCCAGGCGGACCTTTTTGGAAGAGCAAAGATTTAGAAAGCTGGTCGATTCCCAAAGGGGAATTTGTCGATGGCGAAGATCCACTTGAAGCCGCAAGACGTGAGTTTAAAGAAGAAACCGGTTTTGGATTGGAAAGTGAATCCGACGATGATTTTATTGCTTTGGAATCTGTAAAATTGAAATCCGGGAAGACTATTTTTGCCTGGGCGATCGAGTTTGATATTGATGTCACCCAAATAAAAAGCAATGATTTTGAAATGGAATGGCCTCCCAAATCCGGAAAGTTAGCCAGTTTTCCTGAAATTGACAGAGCCGAATGGTTTCAAACTGCAGAAGCTTTGCAAAAAATAAATCCTGCACAAGCTGATTTTATCGTTCAGATGATTTCTAAAATCTCGGCTTCGCTTTAATTTCCCATTTTAAAAATTATTTTGTAATTTACATTTTGGTCAACTTGTGAAAACAGGTTTAATTTAATGTATAAAACAGATTATGGAAGTTAAGTGTATAATTTTTGATTGCGACGGAGTTTTAGTAGATACAGAAAAAATAGGAAACGGTATTTTGCTCGAAATGGCGGCAGAACACGGTTTTGAAATGAAAATCGAAGATGCTTATCGCGATTTTAATGGCCGTAATTTAAAAGAATGTTTTCAGCATATCGAAACCGCAATTGACAAAAAACTTCCCGACAGTTTTGAAAATGAATATCGTACCAAAAGTTTCGAAGCCTTCAAAACGCAGGTAAAACCAATGGAAGGCGTAGTTGAATTTATAGAAAAACTTGAAATTCCGTATTGCGTGGCGTCAAGTGGTCCCGTTGATAAAATCAGGCTCAATCTTGAAGTGGCCGGATTACTGGATAAATTCGAAAATAAAATCTTTAGCTCTTATCAAATAAACAGCTGGAAACCGGAACCGGGAATTTTTCTGCACGCCGCAAAAGAAATGGGTTTTGATGTCAAAGATTGCGCTGTAATCGAAGATAGCAAAGCCGGTGTAATGGCCGGAAAACGAGGCGGTTTTAAAGTCTACGGTTTTGCAAATGGTTTTAATAACGAAGATTTGGAAAATGAAGGAGCGATACTTTTTACTAGTTATGAAGAGCTGAGCGGAGTTATTTAGTTTTCAAGTCACGGTCACGGTCACAGTCACGGTCACAGTCGCAGTCACAGTCACAGTCACAGTCGCAGTCACAGTCGCAGTTTTCAGTTTTCAGTTTTTCCTTAGACGGATTTTATATTTGTTGGGCTTCGACTTCGCTCAGCCTGACAGAGACAAAAGATATTGAGAACATAATTGTCATCCTGAGCGAAGTCGAAGGCTCGTTTTACTTTTATTTCTGGTTGTATTATTTCACGATGAATTCCGTCGTACAAGTAAACCCGACAGGTTTTTAAAACCTGTCGGGTTTAAATTATGTTTAAAATTACCTAATTGTCTAATTGACACATTCTCTAATTTAAATGTAATTTGTTACAATAAAATAAATTTTTATATATTTGATTATAGATATTCGTTTTTTAATGCCTTGTAAATTATCAAATTATAAATTTCAAAGGCAGCCTGAAATGATTTTTTTATAAAAAAACAGCACTCCCAAATTGTTGTTTTTTAAGCTTGCGGGGAATCTCACTAAACCGCTCCAGTAACCTACAGACAAAGACAAAATGACGAAATGTATCATTAGAATTTTAGTTGTATCGATTCTCTTTTTTCCCGCGATTATTAATGCCCAAATTAAAAAAATTGGGGTTCCGTTTATTACTAATTATAATCCGAAAACGTATAAGGCCGCTTCAGAAAACTGGGATGTTTTGCAGGATTCTAAGGGAATGATGTTTTTTGCGAATCATTTCGGCATCATGCAGTTTGATGGCGTGCGGTGGAGCATTGTCACCCAGCCCGAAAATAAAAGTATGGTTCGCTCGCTTGCGATTGATAAAAAAGACAAGATTTATGTAGGCGCTCAGGGCGATTTTGGATACGTCGTTCAGTTGGCAAACGGGCAATATAAATACACTTCTCTGGTAAAATTGCTTCCGGAGTCGGCGCGGAATTTTGGCGATGTTTTGCATACCGTTATTTTCAATAATGAGGTGATTTTTTTCTCCAGTGAGAAGTTGTTTATTTATAAAAACAATAAAATCAAGGTAATACAATCTCATTCGAACTTTGATGAGTTTTTTAATGTCAATTCAAATATTTATGTTTTAGACAATGCAAAGGGTTTACTCGAACTAAAAGACGATATTTTGACTCCGATTAAAAACGGACAAAAGTTTGCCGGAATGAAAATCCGAAAGGCTTTTGAAATCAAAAATGGGCTGATGCTTTTGACGCAAAAAAACGGACTTTTTATTTATGAGAATGATCAGATAAAACCTTTTGTAACTGAAGCGGATAATCTGCTGAAACAAAACCAGATTTCGACCGCGATTTTACTTTCTGATGGCTATTACGGAATTGGAACACGCCAAACCGGATTGGTAGTTATCGACAGTTCAGGACATTTGATTCAGCACATTAACAAACAAATGGGGTTGCAAAATGAATATGTTACGAATTTAAAAACTGATAAAGAAGGCAATTTATGGGTGACTTTAAAAGAGGGAATTTCGCTGATACAGATTGCTTCGCCTTTGTCCAGAATATTGGATACTTCAAACTCTGAAACCAAAATTTATTGCAGTCAGATTTATCAGAATAAGTTATACATCGCCACAGACAATGGTTTATTCTGGATGGATTGGGAAGCGTATAAAAACGGAAACAGAGAAAATGCACACTTTCAACACATTTCAGGAATGTCTGAAAACGTTTGGAATGTGGGTGTTTTTGGGAATTCGCTTCTGGCTTTCGAAAAAAACGGAATATTTGAAGTTACAGGAAACTCAGCAAAATTATTAGCCAAAACCGATGGCGCCTGGCAAGGAGTCTTGATTCCGAATCGTCCTGATTTACTTTTAGTTGGCGGATATAACGGATTGTATATTCTGAAAAAAATAAACAATTCCTGGGTTTATCAAAATAAGGTGAAAGGCTTTCGCGAAAGCAGCCGCGTTATCGTAACGGATGCAGCGGGAAATATCTGGATTGCACACGGTTACAAAGGCATTTATAAACTAAAGTTTAATGACAAATTTGATGAAGTTGCGAATGTTCAGTTTTACAATCAGGCAGATGGTTTTCCGTCAAGTTTGTTTTTGAATACTTTTAAAATCAACAATCAGATTCTTTTTGGGACAACAAAAGGTGTTTATAAACAAGATTCTAATTCGAAGAAAATGATTCCCGATTCAGATTTTAAGAAATATCTGGGAACAGAAAATCATATTCGGTTGCTCAAAGCAGATAATGAAAATAATATCTGGTATGTTTCCGGAGAAAATACCGGAAAAATGACGCAGAAAAATGGCGGTTTTGATGTTGAAGAATTACCTTTTAGAAAGTTAAGATATTTATATGTTCCGGGTTTTGAAAATATTCAGACTACGGCAAATGGAGATGTTTTCTTTGGCACACAAGACGGATTGATTCATTATAATGCTACGAAAAATAAAACGTATCAGTCTAAATACAAAGCGGTTATTTCGGAGGTAAAATGCATTTTCCCAAAAGACAGTTTGTTGTTTTCGAGTAGATATGACGTACTTCCCACCAATATAAAAGCAGGGGATGAAGTATTTTGTCCTGATATATCGTATTCAAATAACGCATTGCACTTTTCATTTGCTTCACTTTGTTATGACGAGGCCGATGCTACAAAATATGAATATTGGCTGGAAGGTTTTGAACCAAAATGGTCCGAATATACTCTTCAGACAGAAAAAGAATATACCAATTTGCCGGAAAACGAATATGTTTTTCACGTAAGGGCAAAAAATATTTATGATGTTGTCAGCGAAGAAGCGGTTTTTAAATTCGAAATTTTACCACCATGGTACCGAACAACCTGGGCTTATATTTTGTACTTGTTGCTTTTTTGCATTTTGATTTATACGATTATTAAATACCAAAAAAATCTTGCCGAACGCGAGCGGGAACAATTAATCCTGAATCAGGAAAAAGAATTACTTCGAAATCGTGCTGAATTAAACGAACAAAAACTGGCACTAGAACAGCAAAATATGACGATTATGCGCGAAAATCTTGAAGCAACGATCAATCTGAAAAATGCAAAAGTTGCTTCGAATACCGTCAATTTGATTCATCTAAACGAGATTCTGCTTTCGATAAAAGAACTGATCGGGCAGATTGATAAGAAAAATGAGCCAAATGTAAACTTTAGTTTATTAACCAAAATAAACCGACTTATCGATCACGAACTTCAGGGAGATCAGCATTGGAATGAGTTTGAGGAGATTTTTAATCAGCTTCATAATAATTTTATGCAGCGTTTAAAAACGAGTTTCCCGGAACTGACGCCGCGTGACATGAGATTGTGCGCTTATTTGCGAATGAATTTCAATACTAAGGAAATCGCGCCGCTTTTGGGAATTTCAGTTCGAGGTGTTGAAGATACCAGATATCGCATTCGCAAGAAATTGCAGCTTTCTTCTGATGCGAATATTACGGAGTTTATTTTGAATTTTTAAAGCTTGTATCGATTATTTTTTCACGAAGATTCATCGCATTTTTGTCATCCCGATGAACGAGGGATCTCCGCTAGTAACTCTACAAAGATTGAAAACAATTGTGGACGGATTTACTCGCGAAGATTTCTCCTCCGTCGAAATGACAAAGCAGATTTTTCACGCAGATTTAAAAAGATTTAAGCAGATATGCGCAGATGATTATTCAAATTTAAATCTGCTCAATCTGCCAAATCTGCGAGAAACAATTTTTTAATCTATGTTTGAGAAACTAGTTTCTTTTTGCATTCTTTTTTTCAGTAGCAATAAACCTATGTTTCTATGTGTTTAAATTTTCTCTCGCAGATTTGGCAGATTTGGCAGATTTTCTTTAATCCGTGAATTTTTTGGCTACTGTTTAGTACGCATTCTTACAAAAAAACTAATTACTTTCTCTTCAAAACCACCGCAAACACTGAATTTTTACTATCAGTAAAATCCTAAGTAGTTTTACGCTTTTTGACGCCTAATTATTACATTTTTTTACAAACACCGTAGTCAAACCGTACCCAAAAATTAACATCTTCGGTAGTTTATTTGTTAATATTGTCATCTTATTAATACAATATGAATCTGTTTTTTGAAAAATAGAAGATTTATTTTGTTAATAAGCTTTACTAACAAAAAAAAACAAAAAATGAAACAAAAAGACTTTTTTTCCGGCCGACCACCGGGAAGCAATTATTATTTTTTAAAGAGGTGCATTATTCTAATCTTATTTTTTCTTACACCTTTTTTGAAACTTCAGGCACAATGCAATACTTTAATTTGGGCTGATGAGTTTAATGGAACAACCGTAGATTTAACCAAATGGCAAAGTATTTCCGGAAACGGCTGTCCGTCGCTTTGCGGATTTGGAAATGCAGAAGCACAGCGTTACGATCCCAATCAGGCGACAATTGTAAAGGAAGGCACAAACAGTTATTTGAACATTCAGGCGAAATACGAGCCAAATTCACAATTTCCGCAACAGCCTTACGCATCTGCAAAACTAACTACCGAAGGCAAATATGCTATAAAGTACGGAAGAATCGAGGCGCGCATGAAATTATCAAGCGGAATGGGAGCGTGGCCGGCATTTTGGATGTTGCCGGCAGGAACTTCAAACTGGCCGTTTACGGGTGAAATTGACATCATGGAAGCCAAACACAGAAATCCAAAATCGATCGACGGAACGATTCATTATGACGGTGGCGGATATCATTTTACAGGAAGAAGTTATAGTTCGCCGACCGATTTATCAACAGAATTTCACGTTTATGCGGTAGAATGGGGACCGAATATTATTAAATGGTTTATCGATGGCAATTTATTTCATACTGCGACACCACAAACAACCGTAAATGGCGGATGGCCGTTTAACGATCAGCAGTTTTATATTATTCTGAATTTGGCTGTAGGTAGTTTAGGAACGCCTTATACAAGTGTAAACGGTGCTGGTGTTGAGCCAATTCCGGCAGATTTTCCGGCAAAATTACAAGTTGATTACGTTCGCGTTTACAGCGGAAGTTTTACGTACGGCGTTTTGGGTGATGCAAAAGTCTATAATAATGAAACGGGCAAAACCTATTCGATCAATGCTATTCCGGGTGCGACTTACAACTGGACAGTTCCTGCGGGCGCGACAATTGCTTCGGGACAAGGAACCAATACGATTACGGTAAACTGGGGAACTACGGGAGGAGATGTTTCGGTTGCCACGACAGTTTCAGGTTGTGCTTCAAATACTTATAAACTTGCCGTAACCACAGAAGTGCCTTTGCCGGTAGAAAAAATTCACGAAGATTTTCAGTCGAATCGAAATATAGTCTATGGCCTTAAAACGGGAGTTTTAACAGAAGCCACGGCAAATCCATCGGCTACGGGCGTAAATACCTCTGCTTTAGTGGGAAAATATGTTCGTAACGCCTCTGAATTATATGATGTTCTGAACATCAAAAACGTAGTCATCAGCAATGCAAATGATTATGTATACGGAAGAAAAAGAATGTCTTTTGATATTTATACATCTGCGCCGGTTGGAACTAAAATTTCTATGCAATTAGAAAATAGTTTGGTAACCACGGCAACTAATTTTCCGTCAGGAAGACACAGCGGTTACAAAGCCACTACAACGGTTCAGAATAAATGGGAAACGATCGAATTTGAATTCGAAAAAGTTATCGATCCCAATACAAGTGCATTGACTATCAATAATGTAGTTTTTCTATTTGAATCCAATTCTAATTCGGGAGCGACTTATTATTTTGATAATCTGCTCACAAAAGCAGCACCGGAAAAGCCAATTATTGCAACGGATGTTTTGCAAAACTATGACGGAATCAATAAAATCATTAAAGGAACTACAACTGGAACGTATTCTGTAGTAGCAAATCCTGGAGCTAATTCGGTGAATTCATCTGCAAATGTGGCGAAGTATGTTCGAAATGTAACGGAACAATATGACGTTTTATTTTTCAACACACAAAGTACGATCGAAGATGCAGGTTTACTAAAAAATCAGACCAATAAAATCATGATTGATGTGTATACTTCGGCGCCAATTGGTACGGTTGTAAGTCTGAATTTAGAGAATAGTGCGACATCGCTTCCGGCTAATTTTCCAACGGGAAGAAATAGTAATTATGTCGCGATTACCACCAAGCAAAATCAATGGGAAACACTGACTTTTTATTATAATTCAAGTCCTGACGCAGGAACTTCAAACCTGGCAATCAACCAAATGGTGATTCTGGCAAATTCAGGTTCTTACACAAATGATACCTATTATTTTGATAATATCAGAATTGGTACAACAAAATTACCGGACACTTTTACGCCCGGAGTTATATATGAAGATTATCAAAACACACATAATATTACCTTTAGAGACGCCATCGGAACGTATACGGCAAACGCTGCAAATCCTAACGCAAGCGGTATCAATACTTCTTCGAACGTGGGGAAATATGTTCGAAAAGCAACTGAATTGTATGATAACTTTTCGTTCAATACAACCTTAACCAATATTGGAGATTTCAAAGCAGGAACTAAAAAGTTTGCGATGGATGTGTATACTTCTGCGCCGGTTGGATCTATCATTTCGTGGCAGGCAGAAAGCAGCGCTTCGATTCCGTCGAATTATCCAGCGGGAAGACACAGTATTTATCAGGGAGTTGTAAAACAATCAAATGCGTGGCATACAGTAACTTTTACCTATGCAAGTGCACCGGATGCTTCGACTCTGGACAACGAAGTAAATCGTTTTGTGTTCTTGTTTGAACCGGGAACAAGTTCTGGAAATACCTATTATTTTGATAATTTAAGAGCTTTAAATTTAGTTTCTACAGAAAATCCTCCGGCAACTTTACCTGCGCCGTGGGTTAGTACAGATCTAGGTGCGGTAACTCCTGCGGGAGAAGCAACGCATGCCAATGGAACTTTTACCATAAAAGGATCCGGAAATGATATTTGGGAATCTAGCGATCAGTTTCAGTTTGTAAATCAATCCATTACAGGCGATGCCGAAATTATTGCAAAAGTAAATTCATTGACTAATACCAATACGTACGCAAAAGCAGGTGTAATGTTTAGAGAAACGCTTACGCCAACTTCTAAACATGCCATGACAGATGTTAGTGCTGCGGCAGGAGTAGAATTTTTAACCAGAGACGCAGTTTCGGGAGTTACAACGGCTACGGTAGCGGCAGGAACGGCTCCAAAATGGATTCGTGTTACAAGATCAGGAAACGTATTTACATCTTATACTTCAGATAACGGAACTACATGGACACAATTGGGCGCGCCAAAAACAATTGCAATGGCAAATACCATTTATGTGGGAATGGCGGTTACTTCTCACGCAAACGGAACTTTGACAACCGGAGTTTTCAGCGATGTTATTGTTCGAAATATTACAGCGCCTACTAATGTCAATCTGGCTTTGGGGAAAACCGCAACAGCTTCAACAGAAGAAAATGCGACTTATTCTTCGGCGAAAGCCACAGACGGTGACGCTACAACTACAAGATGGGCGAGTAGTTTTGCCAATGCAAGCGAATGGATTTATGTTGATTTAGGAAATAATTACAACATTAATCGTGTGGTTTTAAAATGGGAAGCAGCTTTTGCAACGCAATATAAAATACAGATTTCGACCGATAATGTTTTCACAGAAAATGAAACGGTAAACACACAAACGGCAAGCGATGGCGGAACTGATGATTTAGCGGTAAGCGGAACAGGAAGATACATCCGAATTTTATGTACGACAAAAGCTTTGGCACCTTACGGATATTCTTTGTTTGAAATTGAAGCTTACGGAAGTGCATCAACAGCCAAAAAAGCAAATGTTGTCGAAGAAGCTGAACTTGCCAATACAGATTTTGTTATGTATCCAAATCCTGCCAGTAGCTCCATTCAGGTTTCAGTACCGGAGAAATTAGACAATAAAGTTATTACGATTTATGATAATTCAGGAACAGCGATTATTCAAAGTAAAATTGATGCTGATGTTCTTGAAAGCGTGATTGATATTAGCAGACTGACAAAAGGAATTTACATTCTGAATTTTAAATCAGATCAAAAAAGCTGGACTAAAAAACTGATTAAGCAATAATTATAAGCCGTTGGGTGTAATGTGTTTTTAAAAATTTTTCGCGAATGATCAAACCGGAATTTAAATTTAAAAGGATAGCACCAGACAATTACACCTGACGGACATAATTAATTTGATTTGGAAAACCTATTTAAGCAACCCCAAAATAATTTAGATATGAATAAAATTAAACTTAGAATTTCTTTTCTGGCAACACTGTTTTTAGTGTTCTCCAATTTGATGTATGGACAAGGCGCCATACCTTTTACAATCACAAATAGTTCTACATTTAATGACAGCGAATTGTACGTTGCCATTGTGGGAATCGATTATACAACCGGAAATCACGTTTGGGTCAATGCCAAAACGAGTCAGGTTTTACCTATGAGTCCGTCTTATAATACTGTTACGGGACCTACAATTGGAGGAAATACCGGACCGGGACAAAACTCAAAATATGCGGCTTGTTTTACCAAGCTGAGTGAAATTCCAAATAAAACCTTCACTTTGCCTTTAATCGCTGGCTGCAGGGTTTTTATTGCCAAAGGACAACAATTGTATTTTTACTTTTTTGGTGCCAATGGCGCGCCTTCAGGATATACTTCGCCAAATCCTTTGAATGCTACAGATCCAAATCAGGGAATTTTATATGAAATCATCGAATTGACGAACAATCAATACGGTTTCTTTGGAAATCCTTCGAGAGTGGATTCTTATAAATACCCAATGGGATTAGAGTTATTTGGTGCAAACGGATATCAGAAAAAAGTAGGTGAACTTAAAAAACACGCTGATATTGTGGCGGCTTTTAAGGCAAATGTTCCATCAGAATTTCAAGGTTGTGTCAATGACGCAACAGGCGAAATTACAGCGCCTTCAAAAACGCCTGCTTTTGCAGATGGTTCAGGCGGAACTTCTGTAGGACCTCAGGCCAATTATATGAAGTCTTATATTGATGCCATTTGGAACAAATATAAAAATGAAGATTTAATATTTTACGCCGGAGATGCCGGAGTTTTTAAAGGAAGAGTTATTGGCGAACAACTGGAAATGGTAGGACAATCAGGTGGTTTTGTTGGCCGTACGGGACGTGTTCAAAATCGCCCGACAACTCAGGAAGCCCTTGAAGGAAAAGGTGTTCTGGACAGAAGACTGGTTGACGGAGATCTTGATCTTGTGATTCAGGCACAATTAACGGCGGCAATTAACAGACATGTTGTGAATACGACAACGCCAAATCCGGGTCAGCAAAATTGGTACGATGCTTCAAAATTTTATCAGGTAAGTCCAACGAACCATTATTCTAAATTTTGGCATTTGCCGGGCATCAGCATTGATAATCTGGCATACGGATTTGCTTATGATGACGTAGCCGATCAGTCGCCATCGCTTCATACGCCTCAGCCAACAAAAGTAATTGCTGTTTTTGGAGGATATGCCGGAACAGTGCCTTCGGTTCCAGCCACTACAGATGTGATCACGGTTTATAAAGATTGCAACTACACCGGATTTTCTGGCGGATTAACGATTGGTGATTATAATCTGGCACGTTTGAATACTTTAGGTGTTTTAAACGATGATATTTCTTCACTAAAAGTGGCAAAAGGTTTTCAGGCGATTTTATATCAGGATGATAATTTTACCGGAGCTTCAACCGTAATTAATTCTGATAATACTTGTCTGAACACAACATGGAATGACAAAGTAACCTCTATCCGAATTTTGGCAAACGGTGTTACAACTTTAGGAAATCAGACTTTCTTTTTGCAAAACAGAAACAGCAATCTCAATATGGATGTTTGGAATGCAAGTACGGCAAATGCTGCAAACGTGGCGCAGGGAACTCCGAACGGCGCTAACAACCAAAAATTTACCTTCACGCATTTAGGCGACGGATTGTATAAAATCATTGCCAACCATAGCGGACAATCATTAGACGTAAATAATTTTAATAAAGATAATGGTGCCAATGTAGAGCAATATCCATACAATGCAACTCCAAATCAACAGTTTGTTTTGGTGGCTACGGGCGACGGATTTTATAAAATTGTAGCCAGACATAGCGGTAAACTGGTAGAAGTTGCCGGTGCAAGCACTACAAATGGTGCCAATGTACAGCAATGGCAGGATAACGGACAAACTTGTGCGCAATGGAAACTGGTTCCGGCAACAAGTTCTCAAACTTCGGTTTTAATTCAGGCAGAAGATTATTCGGCTATGAGCGGCATTCAGGTAGAAGCGACAACAGATACAGGCGGAGGTTCGAATGTGGGCTACACAGAAACCGGAGACTGGTTGGCGTATAACAGTATTAATTTTCCAACAACAGGTTCTTATTTAATCGAATACAGAGTGGCAAGTGCAAGCGGAGGAAGATTATCTTCTGACTTAAACGGCGGAACTATTGTATTGGGCAATGTAGATGTACCGAATACCGGAGGATGGCAAAACTGGCAAACGGTTTCTCAAACGGTAAACGTAAATGCAGGAACGTACAATTTCGGAATTTATATTCAGAATACGGGAATGAACATCAACTGGATTAAAATTACAAAAGTAGGCGCAGGTTTAGCTGCAAAAACGCTTTCGACAGAAGTTGTTGAAGAAGCGCCGGAAACTGCCTTGAATGTATATCCGAGTCCTGCAGAAAACACACTTTATTTTACAACCGCTGTAAGTTCTGATGAAGTGAGTATTGTAGATGCTCACAGCGGAGTTAAGGTTTCAAAACAAAAAATCAACAATAATAGTGTCGATGTTTCTCATTTACAAAAAGGAATTTATCTGATTGTTTTAGAAAAAGATGGTCAAAGAACGGTAAAACGTTTTCTTAAAAAATAGTTTTAAAAGAGATTTTAGATGGCAGACTTAAGATTTTAGATTCAAACAATCTACGGTCTTAAGTCTAAAATCTAAAATTATTTTCTCCCCCGAAAATTACATATCTATTAATCTATTAAAAATGTTACTATGAAAAACAATTACAAAGTGATCCAAAAATGGATCTTGATTTTGGTTCTGGGAGTTGTCAATGTGTCAATGGCCCAAAAAAAAGTAATCGCTTACATTCCAAACTGGATTGATCTGAATTCATTTTCGAGCACTATTCAGTACAGCAAATTAACGCACATTAATATTGCGTTTGAAAATCCGGATGCCAACGGATATTTGACTTTCAATTCAGGATCAAATACAATTATTAATGCAGCACACGCACAAAACATCAAAGTTTTTGTTTCTCTTGGTGGAGGATCAGTTTCTGAAGGCGGCGCAATTAGAGACAATTATTTTAATCTGATTACGCCTGCCAACAGAACAGCTTTCATCCAAAAATTATATGATTATGTTGTAGCGCACAATTTTGACGGAATCGATGTTGATCTTGAAGGTCCGGCAATTAATGGCGATTATGGTGGATTTGTTATTGCTTTGGCAAACAAATTACACGCAAATGGCAAATTGATTTCGGCTGCACTTTCAGAAGGTTACGGAGGGGCAAATGTACCATCTTCTACTTTTGCGGCTTATGACTGGATCAATATTATGGCGTATGATGCAACAGGTCCTTGGGCTCCTGGAAGTCCTGGGCAGCATTCTCCGTACAGTATGGCTGTAAACCAGTTTAATTACTGGACAGGAAGAGGTTTACCGGCAAGCAAAGCCATTATCGGACTTCCATTTTATGGTTACGGTTTTGGAGCTTCTGCAAATCAGGGAATTTCTTATGCTAATATCGTAGCGCAATATCCGGGTGCAGAAAATTTAGATCAGGTTGGAAACACGATTTATTATAACGGAATTCCAACTATCAAAGCAAAAACAACATTTGCAATTCAAAATGCCGGCGGTGTTATGATTTGGGAATTATCTCAGGACGCTACAGGTTCAAAATCATTATTAACTGCCGTAAATCAGGTTATTACAGGAAGCCAGCCACCAACAGGAACCGGTACTTTAATTCAGGCAGAAAATTACTCTACAATGAGCGGAATTCAGGTAGAAGCTACAACAGATACCGGAGGAGGTTCGAATGTAGGTTACGCAGATACTGGCGATTGGATGGCTTATTATAATGTTAACTTTCCAACTTCAGGAAATTATGTAATTGAATACAGAGTAGCAAGTGCTGTTTCAGGCGGAAGATTATCTTCTGATTTAAGTGCCGGAACCATTCAGCTTGGCGCTGTTAATGTGCCCAATACCGGAGGATGGCAAAACTGGCAAACGATTACTCAAACCGTAAATGTAAATGCCGGAACATACAATTTCGGGATATATGTTCAAAATACAGGTTTTAATCTAAACTGGTTCAGAATCACAAAAGCAGCTTCAGGTTTGGCAGCAAAATCAGCGCCTTCAGAAGTTGTGGTAGAAGAATTTGTGGCTTTGAATGTTTACCCAACTTCTGTTGAAAGCACGCTTTTCATCACTTCAGATGTAAGCGGAGCCAATGCAAGTATTGTAGATTCTCAAACCGGAGCTGTTGTTTCAAAACAAAAGATCAATTCAAATTCTATTGATGTTTCTGGTTTAGAAAAAGGAGTTTATCTAGCTGTTTTTGAAAAAAATGGTACACAAACTGTGAGACGTTTTATTAAAAAATAAACTTTTCTAAAAGCGCTATTTCTTCTTTTTATCGAAAGAGGGAATAGTGCTTTTTTTAATTAAAATTGAGAATTAAAAATTAAAAATCTGCGCGATCTGCTATATCTGCGTGAGAAATTTTAAACACATAGAAACATAGGTTTTTTGACTTTGAAAGAAAAACTTAAAAAGAAACGGGTTTCTAAAACATAGCTATGTGCATTTAAACAAGTGAATCGCCTAATTTTTAGCTAAACAAAAGTCTATGTTTTTATGTGTTTAAATATTTAGCGAAAGATTATAAAGGTTAAAACAAAAAAATCTGTTTAATCTGCAAAATCTGCGAGAGAAAAAAATTCTCTATGATTTTTAAGTATAGTTTGTCATTTCGACGGAGGAGAAATCATATCCAGAGAGCGACGAACTGTGTGTCTTTACTTTATGTGATTTCTCCTTCGTCGAAATGGCAAAATGCGCTATGTGCATTTAAAAAAAGTGAAACGCCTAATTTTTAGCTAAACAAAAGTCTATGTTTCTATGTGTTTAAATATTAGCCAAAGATTATCAAAGATTAAGAAAAAAATCTGCAAAATCTGCGAGAGAAAAACACATTCCTATATGTTTAAAACAATCACAAATCATATATTAAAAAGTAATCCCCAAACCTCAAATATAATATGAAAAACAATTACAGATTTCGGTTAAGTTTACTCCTTTTTATTGCTTTTAGCAGTTTTGCCGTGGCGCAGACTTCTTTAGGTTCGAGTAAAACATTCATGAACAATTTAAAAAACGGACTGGCAAGTGCCACATCAAAAAGTACTGGCGAAAAAACTGTTTTGCTTCAGGCGGAGAATAAAAACTTCAATGGAAAAATCAATTACAAAGAATCAAATGCTTCAAGTGAGTTTTTGATTGGAGAAATCAAAAATGTAGAAGAATCTTCTTTTTACATCAAAGTGAAAGACAAATCACTTGAAGGGCACATTATTCTGAAGAAAACAAAAGAAGCTTATAAATATTACTCTGATGCAAAAGGAAATGCTTTTGTTTCTAAAGTAGATATCAATACGCTGATTTGTCTGGATTATAGAAATGTTCCTCAAAATACGGCAAAAACAACCGCTGTATCTGCGGCAGCAATTGCTCCGGCATTGTTGAATTTGCAAAGTTTGCCAGGTGCTGCGGGTTGTGTTATGTTAGATTTTGACGGTTATAATATGCCGGCCGGAAATCTATGGAATAACGGAAACGCCATTAATGCAGCACCATCCGGAATGAGCGATGCCGATGTGCAGCAGCATTGGGAAGTAGTTTCTGAAGATTACAGACCTTTTAGCGTGAATGTTACAACAAATGAAGCTGTTTTTAATTCATACCCAAGAAACAGAAGAATGCGTGTGGTGGTAACTCCAACCAATACTGCGGCCCCGGGGGCGGGAGGTGTTGCGTATATTGGTTCCTTCAATTGGGACAATGATGTGCCTTGCTGGGTATTTATTACTTCGGGTAAATCTGGTGGAGATGCCTCTGCGCATGAAGTGGGTCATACTTTCGATTTAGGACATGACGGCCGCACCAATCCTGCTGAAGATTATTTCGTAGGAATCAACAATACTTCTTGGGCGCCAATTATGGGTGCAGGATATTACAGACCTGTGGTACAATGGAGTAAAGGTGAATATGATTATGCCAATAACAAACAAGATGATGTTGCAACTATTGCGGGCACCAAATTTGGAGTTGGTTACAGAAGCGATGATTACGGAAACACAACGGCTTCTGCAGCAACTTTAGATTATAACGGAAGCGGTGCCATCAATCAAAAAAATGGAATTATTTCCAGCGAAGCAGATTATGATTTCTTTTCGTTTACAACAGGCGGAGGAAATGTTTCGATCAATGCCAATACCGTTTCAAGAGACGGAAATTTACACCTTTTATTAAGATTGTATAATTCGGCAGGAGCAGAGATGGGAACGTATTGGAACTCTGATCCGTTTGCTTTGAATGCTTCTATGAATGTGAATTTGCCTGCCGGAAAATATTTTATTGGTGTTGATGGCAATGGCGCCGGAAGTGCCGGTTATGGAGGATATTCGGCGTATGGTTCTATCGGAAGTTATTCGATTACAGGAACAATTCCGCCGGGAGGAAATATCGCGGCATCAACAGATGTGATTACGGTTTATAAAGATTGTAATTACACCGGATTTTCAGGCGGTTTAACGATTGGTGATTATAATCTGGCACGTTTGAATTCGTTGGGAGTTTTAAATGATGATATTTCGTCGCTTCGAATCACGCAGGGTTTTCAGGCGATTTTGTATCAGGATGATAATTTTACCGGAGCTTCAACCGTAATTAATTCTGATAATGCTTGTTTGAACACAACGTGGAATGACAAAGTAAGTTCGATTCGTATTTTGGCCAACGGCGTTACAACTTTAGGAAATCAAACCTTCTTTTTGCAAAACAGAAACAGCGGTTTAAATATGGATGTCTGGAATGCAAGTTTGTCTAACGGCGCCAATGTTGCCCAGGGAAATGCAAATACAGGAAATAATCAAAAGTTTACGCTTACACATTTAGGCGACGGATTGTACAAAATTATCGCTAATCACAGCGGACAATCTTTGGACGTAAATAATTTTAATAAAGCAAATGGTGCCAATGTAGAGCAATATCCGTATAACGGAACTACGAATCAACAGTTTGTTTTAGTGTCTACAGGCGACGGATTTTATAAAATTGTGGCCAGACACAGCGGTAAAATTGTTGAGGTTGCAGGAGCAGGAACGGCAAATGGCGACAATGTTCAGCAATGGCAGGATAATGGCCAGACTTGCGGACAATGGAAATTAATCTCTACAACGGGTGCTCAGACTTCTACCGTAATTCAGGCGGAAGATTATGCTTCTATGAACGGAATTCAAACAGAAGCGACAACAGATACCGGCGGTGGTTTAAATGTTGCTTATACAGATACAGGCGACTGGCTGGCGTATAACAACATCAATTTCCCAACAACGGGTTCATATTTAATTGAATACCGAATTGCAAGTGCTGTGGCCGGAGCCAAAATATCATCTGACTTAAATGGCGGAACTATTATTTTAGGCAATGTTGATATTCCGAATACCGGAGGATGGCAAAACTGGCAAACCGTAACCCAAACCGTAAATGTAAATGCGGGAACGTACAGTTTTGGAATTTATATTCAGACCAGCGCTGTAAACATCAATTGGTTCAGAATTACCAAAATTGGTGCTGCTGCGGCAACAAATCCTGTTGCTTCTTCTATTATTACGGAAGAAAAAGAAGTGGAAACGGCATTTAATATTTATCCAAATCCGGTTACCGAAACACTGTTCTTTACCAGAGATGTTACAGGCGGAAACGTTAGTGTAGTAGATTCTCAAACAGGAAATTTGGTTTTATCAAAAGAAATCAACGATGATAATCTGAATGTTTCGGGCCTAAAAACCGGAATCTATCTGGTTGTTTTTGAGAAAGACGGAGAGAAAACTATTAAGCGTTTTATTAAAAAATAAAATTTAACCACAAAGAACACAAAGTTTTTTTATCTCCTATTGCGGTTAGTAAACACAAAGTTCGCAAAGCTTTATCAATACAAAGCTTTGTGGACTTTGCGTTTTTATACTTTGTTGTCTGACAACTTTTTAATATTTAAATTGCAAGTTATTGCAAATATTTCTTTCAAATTTAACATTTAATTATTATTTACTGTAAGTTTAAACCTATTTATTCGTTGTAAATATCTATATTTGTTTTTGATAAAAAATAATGAATATGAAAAAAAATTACAGTTTTGAATTAAGTTTATTCTTAATTATTGCTTTTAGCAGTTTTGCCATAGCGCAGACGTCTTTAGGTTCGAGTAAAACATTCATGAATAATTTAAAAAACGGACTTGCAAGTTCGACTTTAAAAAGTACTGCAGAAAAAACAGTTTTGCTTCAGGCCGGGAATAAAGATTTCAATGGAAAAATTAATTACAAAGAGTCCAATACTTCAAGTGAGTTTTTGATTGGAGAAATTAAAAATGTACCAGAATCGTCTTTTTATATTAAAGTGATGGATAATTCCCTGGAAGGACATATTATTTTGAAGAAAACAAAAGAAGCTTATAAGTATTATTCAGATACACAGGGAAATGCATTTGTTTCTAAAGTTGATATTAATACTTTGATTTGTGTTGATTATAAAAACGCTTCCGAAAAAGTTTCTGAAAGCGTTACTAAAACAACGAATAAATCAGCAACAGCCAAAATTTCTCCGGAATTGCTCAATTTGCAAAGCTTACCAGGTGCCAAGGGCTGTGTTTTATTAGATTTTGATGGCTATTATATGCCTGCAGGTACTGTATGGAATAATGGTAATTCTATAGATGCAGCACCATCAACTATGAGTGAGGCAGAAATACAAATTAATTGGGAAGTTGTTGCAGAAGATTTCAGGCCTTTTAATTTAAATATTACCACAAACGAATCCGTTTATAATTCGTATCCTAAAAACAGAAGAATGCGTGTGGTTATAACTCCAACCAATATTGTAGCTCCGGGCACGGGCGGTGTTGCGTATGTTGGTTCGTTTAATTGGGATAACGATGTTCCGTGCTGGGTGTTTTTGTCTTCAGGCAGAAGTGCAGGGAAAACGTGCTCACACGAAATTGGACATACTTTTGATCTTAGCCATGACGGTTTAAATTCTGGTGAAGAATATTATAGTGGTATATCTAATACTGCGTGGGCACCTATTATGGGATTTGGTTCTTACCGACCTGTAGTACAATGGAGTAAAGGAGAATATAATAATGCAAACAACAAACAAGATGATGTGGCAATTATTGCAGGCACTAAATTTGGTATAGGATATAATGCAGATGATTATGGAAATACAATAGCTTCTGCAGCAAATTTAGATTATAATGCCAACGGAGTAATTAATCAAAAAAATGGTGTCATTTCAAATGAAGCCGATTACGATTTCTTTACGTTTACAACTGGCGGAGGAAATGTTTCGATCAATGCCAATACTGTTGCAAGAAATGGAAATATTCACCTTTTAATGAAATTGTATAATGCAGCAGGAGTTGAGATGGGAAGATATACTAATCCGGATCCTTTTGCTTTAAATGCTTCGATGAATATAAACTTACCAGCAGGCAAATATTTTATTAGTGTTAGTGGTACAGGAGCAGGCAATGTCGGCTCCGGTGGATATTCGGCTTATGGTTCTATCGGAAGTTATTCTATTAGCGGAACGATTTTACCAAGTGTAAAAGTAAATCCTTCGACAGATGTAGTTACTGTTTACAAAGATTTTAATTATAGCGGATTTTCCGGCGGACTGACAATTGGAGATTATAATCTTGAGCGTTTAAATTCTTTAGGAGTTTTAAATGATGATATTTCTTCGCTTAAAATAGCTCAGGGATTTCAGGCTATTTTATACCAGGATGATAATTTTACCGGAGCTTCAATAGTTGTCAATTCTGACACTGAAAGCTTGAACTCATCATGGAACGACAAAGTAAGTTCTGTTCGGATTCGGGCAAACGGAGTTACAACTTTAGACGCTCAGACTTTCTTTTTGCAAAACAGAAACAGTGGACTTAACATGGAGCTTCAGAATGTAAAAAATGAAGATCCAGCCAATATAATTCAGGCAAATACGAATAAAAATTATCAGCAATATAAATTCGCACATTTAGGTGACGGATTATATATAATCAATTCCGGTTTTACCAATAGAGCACTGACTGTAAATAACGCCAATAAAGCCAATGGTGTTACTATCGAAGAAAACTTATATGCTGGAAATGCAAACCAACAATTTGTTGTGGTTGCTACAGGCGATGGATTTTATAAATTGATTGCCAGACATAGTGGAAAATTAGTTGAGGTTGCGGGAGGAAGTAAGGAGAATGGCGCAATTGTGCAGCAATGGGAGAATACCAACCAGACTTGTGGACAATGGAAATTAATTTCAGCAATAGAACCGGATAATGCTACTTTAATTCAGGCTGAAGATTACTCTGCCATGATCGGAATTACAACCGAAGTAACAACGGATGTTGGAGGAGGATTAAACGTTACAAATGCAGAAATGGGAGATTCGTTGACGTATAATAACATTAATTTCCCGGGTACAGGTTCATATTTAATAGAATACAGAGTAGCGAGTGCTGTAAATGGAGCCCAAATATTTACTTACTTAAACGGACAAGCGCTTTTTTTAGGAAATGTTAATATACCGAATACTGGAGGATGGCAAAATTGGCAGACTGTTACGCAAACTGTAAACGTAAATGACGGCAACTATAATTTTGATATATACATTCAAAATAAAAGTTTGAACATCAACTGGATTAGAATTTCTAAAATCGAAACACAAACTTCGACTTTAATTCAGGCGGAAAATTACTCAGCTATGGATGGAATTAAAACTCAAGCTACAAAAGATCTTGGGGGAGGTTTAAATGTTACAACTGAAAAAAATGTTAGCTGGTTAGGATTTGATAAAATCAATTTTCCAACATCAGGTTCTTATTTAATAGAATACAGAGTAGCGAGTGCTGTAAATGATGCTCAAATATATCTCGATTTTAACCAGCAGGTAAATAATTTCGGAAAAGTTGATATTCCTTATACGGGAGGATTGCAACAATGGCAAACAGTAAAACAAAATATAAATGTAAATGCCGGAACCTATAATGTGGCACTTTACATCGTAAAAAATGCAAATGTCAACTGGATCAGGATTACTAAGTTAACTTCTCAGGAATCAACTTTAATTCAGGCAGAAGATTATGCTGCAATGGACGGAATCAAAACTCAGGTTACAACAGATGTTGGTGGAGGTTTAAACGTTACAAATGAAAAAAATGTTAGCTGGTTAGGATTTAATAAAATCAACTTTCCAACATCGGGTTCTTATTTAGTAGAATATCGTGTGGCGAGTGCTGTAGACGGATCTCAAATTTATCTTGATTTAAGCCAGCAAGTAAATAATTTCGGAAAAGTTGAGATACCAAATACCGGAGGATGGCAAAACTGGAAAACAGTAAAACAAACCATAAATGTAAATGTAAATGCCGGAACCTATAACGCTACACTTTACATTGTGAAAAATGTAAACATCAACTGGATTAGAATTTCTAAAATAGAACCCGAAACGACTGCTTTAATCCAGGCTGAAGATTACTCAGCCATGAAAGGAATTACAACAGAAGTAACAACAGATGTTGGAGGAGGTTTAAATATTACAGATGCAGAAATGGCTGACTCATTGCTGTTTGAGAATGTCAATTTTCCAGTATCAGGTACTTATACAATAGAATACAGAGTAGCTACCAACGGTACAGCGAAAATATTTCCTTACCTGAATAATGAAAGCATTTTTTTAGGAAATGTTGATATACTTAATACCAGAGGAATGCAAAACTGGCAAACTGTTACTCAAACTGTAAACGTAAATGAGGGAACCACTAATCTTTATCTACACATTCAGAAAGGTCCAGTAAATATTAACTGGATCAGAATTACAAGAGTTGGCAAAGCAGGTGTGGCAGCCGCTACGGCAAATGCTCCTGGAACTTCATCCATTATTTCGGAGCAAGAGATTACAGATGTAGAATTAATGATATATCCAAATCCGGTGTCAGATATACTTTTCTTTAGCACAGACGTAACAGGAGGAAATGTTAGTGTAATCGACTCTCAAACAGGAAGTTTAATTATATCACATAAAATCAATGACAATAATTTGAATGTTTCGGGTTTAAGAACCGGAGTTTACCTGATTGTTCTTGAGAAAGACGGAACCAAAACTATTAAACGTTTTATTAAGAAATAAAAGTTAGTTCTTAATTTTGAGTTATAGTTTAAAATTAAAAGGCTGTCTTAATTGACAGCCTTTTTTGTATAAAAAAGAATTCGAAAAAGTTATCTATTTTTTTGTTTTGTCCAGTTCGCCAATAAACGGAATATCATCCTGAACCGCAGCTCTTATTGTGGTTTGAAAATATTGTTCTAACTGAATGAATTTTGCCGCATTAATGGGCCCAATTGCTTTTTTGGCTTTGCCATAGGTTTTAGATAGAAGTTTTTCCAGATCGACATTGTTTTTTAAATTATTTTTTGCCAGTTCATCTGCTTTTTCATCTGTTATTTTATCATAATTGATAGCGTAATCGTTTATGATTTGAATTTTTTTCTGTCCCAAAGTTTTACGTTCTGTTTCATAACTATCATAAACAGCCTGAAATGCTGTTGCTTGTGGTTCCGACAAATTCAAATAATCTTTTATAATATCTCCTTTAGATTTTCCGTAAAGGCTTTGAAGTATTGCCACATCATCTGCCGATTGCGCAGATAGGAAAGTAGAAACAAGAAGGGCTGACAATAGAAATAATTTTTTCATAGTTTGTAGTTTATTTTAGTTGAAAAACATTTGATGGTTATTTTTTATTTACTGAAATCATAACTTAGGGTTGCACCCAAACCAAATTGATAAGTTGATACATAATCTGTTACGCCTACAACTCCGATGTAAGTCCAGTAATAGCTATTACCCACTGCGGCAGACATCGATTGTAAATAGGCATTGAGGTTTATAGAAATCGGCGAGCTTGTTGTAATTTTCACCCCTAATTTTGCTTCCCAGGCAAAATAGGTTCCTGATCCACTTTGTGGAGTCTCGAGAATCGCAACACCAGCTCCCGCTCCAAGATAAGGAAGCAATTTATCAGAACCGGCATTAAAATAATGTGCATAATCAACTAAAATATAGTTTATTGCACCTTTGTCATCTCCAGCATTTATTTGGTTTCCAAGCGGACCATATAGAGGCAATTTAGTATCCAATCTGTTGTATTTTAATTCTACAGAGCTATTGTCTATAAAAAAATACTCTAAACCGGCGCCATATTCAAAACCGTCTTCTACATAACCGTAGGTATCATCATATTCTACTTTATCCTGAAAGGCATAACCGCCATATAAATTAAGCAGAAATGAATTTGAAGTTTGTGCTTTTGCAAAAAATGAAAATAAAAAAACAACGAGAAATAAATTATACTTTTTCATAATTTTAGCTTTTAATTTGATTTGTAATTACTTGGGGTCAAAAGGTTTAACTGATAATTTGAAATGATAAATCAAAATTAATTTTACTTTATTAAAAAAAATATTTAAACGCTGTAAGTTGGTTTCACTTTAGAAAATGAAACAAGATTATAGTGGAATTCGTTCAATAGAAAGAATAAAAAAAGCCCGTTCCATATCAATGAAACGGGCTTTTTTTATAGTTAAGTTTAATAACATCAAACGTTTCAGTCAGTGACTGAAAATGTACTGCAGTATTCTTTTATAGTTTCTCTAACTGACCTAAATTCCTGTAAAATGGCTTCTTCGGTTCCTGTTGCTTTTGCAGGATCATTAAAATTTTGATGGAACTTTTTTGCTTTTGTTGGAAAGAACGGACATCTTTCTTTGGCGTTATCACAAACCGTAAGTATAAAATCAAAGTCAATGCCTGCATATTCATTAATGTGATTAGAAGTATGGTTTGAAATATCTATTCCATCTTCTTTCATTATTTCGATCGCTCTTGGATTTACTCCGTGAGTTTCAACGCCGGCGCTGTAAACTTCGGCTTTATCTCCTAAAAAATGTCTCAAATAACCTTCTGCAATCTGGCTTCTGCAGCTATTTCCCGTACAAAGCACTAAAATTTTTTTCATCATATTTAAACAATTAACCAAATGATATTGATAATGCAAAACTTCGGCTCAAAGCCAAAAATAAGCTGCAGTACAATAACAGATGTTGTAATAATAATTGGTTTTTTATATTTGATAATGGTCTGCTGCATAATTAACAACAACCCGAATTTGGCGAACAGGAATTTGAAGAATCACTTTGCAGCTCCATTAGTTTTATTTTTTGTTTTGGCTCGATTCCGCAAGCTTCGTGTGCCAGACAGGCAGTTTTTTTATTTTTCAGAATAAAATTTTCACCATTAAATTCTAAATCATAACGGCCGATAGTTTCGTTTTGATATTCTACTTCAATTTCAAAATCTTCAATTCCAAGTTTTTCTTCAGAAAGATTTATGATGTGCAAAAGTTTGCCTGGCTTTAGACGATGTTCATAATCATTGGCATTCCATAGTTGAAAATTTACCGATTTTTCATTGCGGATAACGCCTCCGCAATCGATAAAATTTTTAGTTGTAATTCCCACTTCTGTAACGTGAAAATGCTCAGGAACAAAAGTTCCGTTTTCCAGTTGAAAAGCTACGTTTTCTAAATTTGGAAGTAATGTTTTAATTTCTGATAATTTCATGACTTAACTTTTTATAGTTATAATGCAATATTGCGATATAGTGTAGTAAAAAAATGCTTTTAGCAGCATTTTTGATCTTTTACAACTGAAATAATATTCGAGAAATAATCCTTTAGAATAGCAAAAGTATTTTCGTCAATGCAATAACAAATCGCATTTCCCTCGATATTTCCTTTTATAAGACCTGCGTTTTTTAGTTCTTTTAAATGCTGAGAAACAGTAGGTTGGGCTAATGGTAATTCATTTACAATGTCACCGCAAATACATTCATTTACTTTCAAAAGATATTCAATGATCGCAATTCTGGCCGGATGTCCCAATGCTTTTGCAATGATAGCAATTTGGTTTTGCCTGTCTGTAAAATGATCTGTTTTAGTGGCTCCCATAATCCAATATTTTAATATCGCAATATTACGATAATAACTTTAAAAACAAAAGATATTTTTAAATTAATTTTAATATGAAATAAAAAACCTGTTTCAAATAAATGAAACAGGCTTTGAAATTGTGGAACTTTGGGGCGCATTCACAATTTGTTATTTTGGTAATGTTGGTATTATAATTCGCCTTGTTGGCGTACTCAACGTTTCTATAAAAGCCAGTAAATCACTTATTTCTTCTTTGTTTAAATCCAGTTTTTTTAGCATCGGATCTGTTTTTGGAATCAGGGAATCTCGTGCTGTTCCCAGATATTTTTTCTGAACAGGAGAAGGGTTTCCTCCATTATACAATTCGACAACATCTAAAAGAGACGGAAAATGTCCGTGATGCATCCACGGTTTTGTGTTGGCAACTTCACGAAGCGTTGGCGTTCTGAATTTACCAATATCTTTTACGTCTTTGGTAACATTATATCTTCCAAAATCTTCATTTTTTGTTCCGAATAAAGTCTGACCGTCGTTATGAAACTGATTATCGCTAAAATAAGGCGTGTTATGACAATTGATGCATTGCGCTTTGGTTCTGAACAAGTGTAATCCTTTGACTTGCTGATCTGTATAAGCTGCAGATTTTCCGCTTACAAACTGATCAAATTTACTTTTCGGACTGTTTATTGATCTTTCAAAAGTCGCAATTGCGTACTGAATTCGTTGCAGATTCACTTTTTTATCGCCAAAAGCAGATTCAAAAAGTGGTTTATAACCTTTTACTTTCGCAATTTTATCAACGGCAATGGTTAGTTTTTCATTCATTTCAAGTGCGTCACCAATCGGGAATTGTGCCTGATCTTCCAGGCTTGAAGCGCGTCCGTCCCAAAATAAAGTTTTCGCGTAAGCAGAATTTAAAATCGTCATCGAATTTCTTTTTCCCGTCTGGCGATCGTGACCAAAAGAACGCGTTAAATTATCTGTCCAGCCCAATTCCGGATTATGGCACGAAGCGCAGGCAATTTGTCCGCTCAGGGATAACCTTGGATCAAAAAACAATATTTTCCCCAACGCTTCTTTTTCTTTCGAATACGGATTGTAATCGGGATACGGAACTGCAGGCAAAACGCCAATATCCTGAAATTTAGACTTATCTACATTTTCATGCAATTCTGCAGCCGGCCATTTCGAAGAATCTCCGCTGGAATACAGTTTTCTTAATTCTATAATATCGATATAATCCGGTTCTTCAACGCTTTTGTAAGCCGTTAAAATAAGGAGTAAGAATAGAGGGAGTATTAAGGTTTTCAATTTTCGTTTTGTTTTTGATTTGTTTCAAGTTTCAAGTTTCATGTTGCCACAGAACATGAAACTTGAAACATGAAACTTTTTTAGTTTAAAGCGCAACCTCTTTAGGACATTCAATGCTCAAAGCCGCTGGTTTTGGATAAACTCTGTTGTTGTACATTCTGTATTGTGTCGAAACGGTTCCTCCGAAAAGTTTGTCGTTTGTTAGTTTTAATTCGAAAGAAATTTCAAATAAACCGGCGCTAATTTCTTTGTATGTTCCTTCTCCGGAAATGGCAATAATATGCGTATTTGTGGCACTGGATCCAATCGTCAAATCTTGTGGAATGACCAATACGGTTCCCTGTGTTTTGCTGTTTCCGTTTTCAGGGAAAAATTCTAAAGCAGAAGTAATATTAAAGCCCGGAGAAACGGCAGCAGAATTACTTTCGTTAGAAAACCATCTTTTTAAACCAAAAGAATTGACTGTATTTGCTCCGGTTGCAACATTAAAACCAATTTTGAAAGCATCGTAATAAACATCGTCATTTGGATTTGCTGTTCCTTTATCACTGTATAAAATCGCATTTTCGTTGTCTTTTGTTACCACGACCGGAAAAGTTAAAGCATTGAAAGTTTGCCATGTACAAGTTCCGTTGTTGTTAAACCAATGTTCGCCATAAGTCAAATAAAAGGCATTCGTTGGATCAGAAAATTTTGAAGCCGGATAAGCGTTAATATCTCTTGGAGATTTTATTGGTTTTACAATAGTTAAGCCTGTATTTCCTGTCGCAACATAATTTGGAATATTAATTAGGTTAATTTTTGATTCATAACGCGCATCATCATTTTGAATATCTTCTAATAAAGTCAAATGATACGTTATGGAGCTTCTGTTATCTCCAAAATCATCATGCGTTAAAAAATATTCAAAACCGTTTGTGAATTTAAATATGGAAGCATTTTCAATTTCTGAAGGAATAAATCCGTTAGGGAAATTGACCTTAAAATCGATTTTTTCACCCATTTCTCCTTTTACAATAAAATCTTTTACAGGAAATGTATAGTAAGTAGTTGCTTCGCCTAAAGTGATAGTGAAAATATCATTTAAGCCAGCCGTATTTAAATTTCCTATGTGGATATTTGAATCTGATGTATTTTCTAATTTTAAGGAAATAGTTTGTTTGTCTTTCCATCTTTTATCAAAAGATACATAAATCGTATCTGTTAACTTATTGCCTTGAAATAATAATTCACTCACAGGTTCTACCGTAAAAGTATCTGGATCTCCGGAAGTAGCGGTACTAAAATTAGCCGTTACAGGATTTTTTAAAGTCGATGAAGTTAGCGTAACCGAAACCTTCAATATTTTTACTGATTTATTTTCATACGCTGCAGATGGTATTATGGTTGTACTTACTGCAGGATATTCTAACGGTGCTCCGGCAGAATTTACCATAAAATTAAAACGTATAAAGGGATCGATGTTTTTCGATTCCAGTTTATAATCATCTTTAGAACAAGACGAAAATAAGATTACAATGAGGCTTAATGCGGATATAATTTTAGTAAGATTCATTTTGTTTTAAGTTTGAGTTAAGACTTATATTTCTGCGGGGTATAGGTAATACGTATTTTAGAGATGGATAGTTTATACTGCAAACTAGAGAAATACAGCCATCATTGCGGGAAACATCTCTCCTGGTTCTGGCAATATCAAAGAACAAATGCCCTTCAAAACAAAATTCTTTTCTGCGTTCCAGAAATAATGCTTCTGAAATATTGCTGTTATCAGTAAGTAAGGTAGCTTTTGCTCTGGCTCTGATGGTATTAATATCCTCTCTTGCCTGATCCGCATTATCCAACCCGATTGCAGCTTCGGCACGAATTAAATATTGCTCACTTAACCTAAAAGCTACATAACCGGGATTATTCTGAAATTTTTTAGTAAAATTATAGTTTCGCGGAACCGTTTGTAAATTGACAATTGTTGGGATTGATTTTGTTAAGAACAGCTGTTTTCTAATATCGGTACTTTCATATAAATTCACTAAATCTTCTGATGCAGCATAATTACCGTAGCTTGTAAGAGAGATATATCCATATGTTGCAGACAATGATGATGCGCTTGTAGCTCCATCTTCGTTTCTTGGAATAGAAAATTCTAACAAAATTTCTGAGACAGGAAGATCAGGCTGTTCCCATTGTGCTACATAATTGTCTGAATTTACTAAACTTACACCAGAATTTATAATAATATCATTTGCGGTATCGTAGGCGTTTTTCCAGTCTTTTTTAAATAAATAAACTCTTGCCAACAAAGCTTTAGCGCTGTTTTTATTAAAATAGGAATACGAAGGTCCGCTAAGTGATGCAGTATCAGAATACAAATTTAAAGCGGCTGTAATATCATCGATGATAAAAGCATACGTATTGGCGACTGTTTCTCGTGCAGGATATGTAAGTTTTTCATTTAAGGAAGCCTTACTGTAAACAACTCCTAAATGAGATGCATCTGCAGAATAATCATAATTTTGAGTATAGATCTGGCTTAGTAAAAAGTGAATATAAGCTCTAATGGTTAAAGCTTCTGCTTTAATTTGGTTTTTCTCTGCTGCGGTTGCATCGGGAAGGGCATCAGTAAATTCTAAAAGTAAATTGGTTTGGTTGATGATAGCATAACAACTGCCATAAAAACCGGCTAAATTTGAATTGTCTGCCTGATCATCAAAAGAATAAAATCCGGCAACATTAGAATTTATGGTAATTTGGCCATTAGACGTAATTGAAGTGCTTATTGTAGGTGTAAATTTTAAATTTCCGCCCTGTAAATCAGCATAAACAGAATAGGGTGCAGGTCGCAAAGCACCTTCAACTGTAACATAAAGACCTCTCATAGCTTGCAATACGCCTTCTTTGTTTTTTAACTGTTCTGTTATAGAGGTTTGTGAACCAGGTTCCTGTTCCAGAAAATCACTACAGCTTTGCATCAAAAAAGCAGCAGCCAGCAGTAAAGTGAATTTAAGTTTTATAATATGTTTAAAATTTCTCATTTTCTAAAATTTTGTATTAATTCCTAATGAAATTGTTCTGGCTTGCGGATAAGTAAAGCTTAATTCCCGTATTCCGTTTAATCCTGACGGACTCTTTTCTTTGTACCAGTAAAATGCATTTGAGACATCGCCAAAAACAACTAAATTATCAAGGAAAATATTTTTTACCGGAACATTATAACTCAAAGTAATGTTGCTGATTTTTAAATAGGTAGCATCATATACATATTTACTTAAATTAGGTGTAAGTGTGTTTCTGCTGGGAGCAGGCTGTGCTACAATATCACCTTGGTTTCTCCAGTAATCATAAGCATTTACAGACATGTTTCGATTTGAAATAATCGTGTATTTTGATATAATATCATCAGAAATTAATTTATCGCCTCCTAACTGAAATGCACCATTTACAGATAAAGTAATGCTGTTGTTAAACGAAAAACTATTGCTAAAACCTCCAAATGCTTTTGGCTGTAAATCACCTATTGGTTGCCAGTCGGTTTCATTAAATAAGCTTTTGTACGTAACGGCATCATAAATTTGACCGTCTTTTTTAATTAAATCACGACCTGTAGCGGGATCAATACCTGCCCATTTTACGCCCCAAATAGTAGTGGTGCTGTAACCAATTTTTTGTGCCAACGCAATATTAGACAAAGAATACTCACTTCCTAAGCCTGTTAAATCTGTTACTTTATTATCAACGGTTGAGATATTAAAAGAGGATATCCAGTTGAATTTTCCTTTTTGAAACCATTTAATTCTTGTGCTCAATTCAAAACCTTTGTTGTACATACTTGCCGCATTGAGCTGCATAGTACTAAAACCGGTTTCAGTAGGAATATCGCGGCTTGTAATCAAATCATCTAAGTCATCATAATAATATTCCAGTGTTAATTCTATTGCATTAAAAATATTAAAATCGACTCCGGCATTAAACTTTTTATTTTTTTCCCACTTTAAATTTCCATTAGGAGAAGAACTTGGCGTGGCATAAGATCCACCATTGTATCCGTTTTGAAGTACATTGTATAAGCCTTTAGAACGGTAAGAACCAATTCTTGAATTTCCGGTAGAACCATAACTCACTTTTAATTTTAAGAAATCAACCCACGAAGCGTTATTCAGGAATTTTTCATTAGAAATAATCCAGGCCAAACCGGCTCCGCTGTTTAACGCTACATTGGTATCGTCACCAAAAACAGAACTTTCATCACGTCGGATATTCCCTAAAAAATAGTATCTTTTTTTATAATTATAATTGATTTGTCCGAAGAAAGAAACACGCGAATTATAATTGATATCATTTTTAAAAACCTGTCTTGCGTAAGTTTCGTCAATAGCAGTTGCTATATTATCATCCTGAATGGCATCTCCAACATTATTAATGATATTTGGATTGGTAAAACCCGTTGCAGAGGCAGAATCAAAATCGGTTTTTTCTTCAGAAAGCTCAAAGCCTACAGTACCGTCAATAGTATTGTTTTTATTGATTTCTTTGTTAAACAGCATATTTCCCTGCCAGTTCCATTTGGTCGAATTTCTGTTGATTATGGAGCGTCGTCCCCAGCTTGGATACGTAATTCCGTCAAGAAGAAAACTACCATTAATTTGTCCGCTTTCGTTTTCGCCGGAAAAATAGCGGTCTTGTACTTTATCCAAATAATCTAAACCAAATAAAGTACTAAATCTGATGTTTTTATTGAGTTCATAACCCAAATTCAAACTTCCAAATATCGCTTTAGATTCCGTCTCATTTTTATTTTGTTCAATTGCGGCTAATGGATTTCCTCCGGTTGAACCTACTAAACCTATTTTAGAATACGTTCCGTCCGCATTATAAGGAGAAATGGTTGGCAGATAAGCAAAATCATAATAAATGTTTGGTGCATCTTTTTTGACATAACTTGGATTAAATGACAAATTAATATCCCATTTAGATTGTTTGTAACCAATATTGATTCCACCATTTAATTGTTTCGTTTTATTGCCCAATTGCGGTTCATCAATATCCAGATACGTAATATTGGTACGATAGGTTATTTTTGAAGTTCCTCCTGAAACACTAAAATTATACTTATTGTAAATACCAGAATTGTTTAAAAGATTAAACCAGTCAGTATTAACTCCATTGTAAGGAACTGGTGTATAATTCGTTGACACCGCAGAATTATAAGCATTGTTTAGTTCATTATACTGCTCTCCATTTAAATATTTAATCTGGTTAATCGCAGTAGAAACTCCTAGCTGATTCGAAAATTGAAATTGAGCTTTTCCTTTTTTTCCTTTTTTTGTTGTGATCAAAACGACTCCGTTTGCTCCGTCGGCACCATAAATACCAACCGCTGCAGCATCTTTAAGAACCGTAAAAGTTTCAATATTATCTGGCGAAATAAAAGCAAGAGGATTGGATAAACTTTCTCCAAGACCGCCGGCTGCATCAAAAACGGCACTGTCGATACCTTTTTGTTCGTTCATGATGACACCATCAACTATAAATAAAGGCTGTGTTGAAGTACCGAGAAGACTTGCGTTTAAAGACTTCAAAGTTCCCTGACCACGAATGTTTATTTTTACCGGAGTTCCAACGCCAGAAGTATTTTCTACTAAAACACCTGCAATTTGCCCTTCGACAATTTTATCAATACTTTCAGAAGCCTGTTGTACGGCAATATCCTTCGCATTCAAAGTCGAAATACTCCCCACAATTTCTTCCTTTAATTTTGTAGTTCCGTACGATGATGTAATCACAACCGGATTTAATTCGTCTGTAGATTCTTCAAGATTAAAAATGAATTCTTTTTTATTATCTGCTTTTTGAGATTGCGTCTGCATTCCTAAAAAGGCAACTTCAAGAACAAGATTATTGATGTTATTTCCTTTTAGCTGATAGGCAAATTTTCCGTTAAAATCTGTTATGGCGCCCATTCCGGTTCCTTTAATGCGTATGGTGGCGCCCGGAAGCGGTTGTTTGTCTTTGGCATTATAAACAGTTCCGGTAATAAATCTTTCTTTTTCTTCAGATGAATTAGCTGTCGAAGCAGGAGCAGAGCTGGTTAATAAAATCTGCTTATTCTGAATGTAAAACGAAATATTTTTCCCTTTAAATAATTGTGTTAAAACAGTTTCTAAAGAAGTATTATCAACATCAATTGAAGCTTTTTGGTCGGCATCAATTTTTCGGGCGTTGTAAATAATTCTGAAATTACTTTGTTCTTCAATCGCTTTTATAATTACAGTCAAAGGCTGATCTTTTACATGTAATGTGATCGATTTATTCTGCGAAAAACCTTTAAAACCAAATATGAAGAGGGCCAGGAAAATTAGTATTTTCCTTAAATTGGGTATTGTAAATGTCATGTTTTTAGTAAATTATGGAATATTGGTAATGGTAATAGTATTTTCTTTTACAGCATAATTAAATGGTGTGTCGCGTTTTAATAATTCTAAAATATTCTCGACGCTTGACTCACTAATTTTTATAGAACCGGTAAAACTCTGTCTGGCCAAATCAGAATTTTCATTGATGATTTTCACATCATAAGTGCGCTCTATAATTTTTGCAATAGTTGAAAATGGGGTATCTTTAAAAGCAATATCGCCTTTTGTCCAGGCCGAATATATGCTTGTATCTACGAATTTTGTGGTGATTTTTTTCGAATTGTTTTGCCAGGTCGCCATTTGGTTCGGCGCAATCAAAACAGCATTTGATTTGTTTTCGGCTTCAGCCATTTGAATACTTCCTTCGATCAAAGTACTATTTACGGTAGGATTTTCAGGATAAGCACTTACGTTGAATTTCGTTCCCAAAACTTCCACTTCGACTTTGTTGGCGTGCACGATAAAAGGGTGGGTTTTGTCTTTGGCAACTTCAAAAAAAGCTTCACCGGTCAGGTAAACATTTCTTTTTCCGTTAAGGCCAAATTGCTCCGGATATTTTAAAGTTGTTCCGGAATTTAAACTCACAACAGTTCCGTCTGAAAGCTGCAGTTTGAATCTCTTTCCGTACGGAACTTTAAGCGTATTGTAGACAACTTCCTGATCCTGAACTTTTCCAAAATAAATAATTTGGTTTGGAAATTTTCTGGCAATCAAATCGCCTTTATCGTTTACAACTTTTGATTGATTATTTTTAGAAATAAACTCTGAACGCCCATCAGCTAATTCTAAAACAATTTCTTTAGCTGAATTTGCTTTTTGACTATAATTAAAAGCCAGTTTTCCCAATCCGAAAAGCACTAAAAATACAGCAGCAAATTTTAAATATCGGTAAACCTTATTTTTCGCTTTAAGCGGAATTACCGAAGTTTCCTCTAATGTAACATCAGAAAGTGAAGTCATTGCCCAGATTTTTTTTGCGGCAATAAACTGTTTTTTATTTTCTTCCGAAGCCTCAATCCATTCAAAAAGAGTTTGAATTTCCTGTTCTGTCGCCTCGTTCGACAAATATTTAGTAAGTATTTCTGAAATCATATTTTGGTTTTTATACTTCTGGTTTTAGTAAGTACACTTCAGAAATAAAAAACCCTACCTTTTATTTTTAATTATTACAAATAAGGATAAAAATCAGAAACAAATAATCCGATAATTTCGTTTTTAAAATCTTCAAAGCCTTTGTCATGTGGGCTTCAACAGCTTTTAGGGTAACTTGCATTTCTTCGGCGATTTCTGCATTTTTTTTATTCTCGATTCGCTTTTTGATAAAAACTTCACGGGTTTTGGGAGGTAAATCGTTGATAGATTCGCTAATAATACGCTCTAATTCGGTCAATTCTAAAGTGTCAAAACTTATCGAATTTAGGATTTCAATATTAAGTTCTCTTTCTCTTTCGTTTAATAAATCACTCTTAAAACGATCTTTGACTTTGTTGTGTCGTATCGTATTTAAACATTTTGATTTGGCATACGTATATAAAAAAGATTGTATGCCGTTGATAGAATCTACATTTTCCTTGTTTTGCCATAAATGTAAAAGTGCTTCCTGTGCGAGATTTTCGGCTTCGTCTTTGTCATAAACAAACTGAATGCAAAACGCCTGAATTCGGTTAAAGTATTTTTCGTAGAAATAAGTAAACGCAGCCTGATCTCCTTTTTTAAAAGATTCAAAAAGATTAATTTCAAAACTACTAGTATTATTCATCGAAACGGAATTCTGTTTTTGCAGAAGCAATATAAGTAATTTCTAAAAAGTACTCGATTTTGCTCAGATTTCGGCAAATATAAAATATTATTTATACCAATTCTAAATAAAATTCAAATAAAGAATGTTTCCGGAAAAATTATTCAGAATATGCGTAAATTTTTTTTGAACCATATAAGTTCGTAGAAGTAATTTAAGTTTTGGGATGTTTTTTTGAACCATATAAGTTGTTTGAGATTTTACCGCAAAGAGTGCAAAGTTTTTTTGATAGGCGGTTTCAATAAAAGCACAAAGTTCGCAAAGCTTTGTGTAAACTTTGCGAACCTTGCGTAAATCATTGCGCACTTTGCGGTTAAAAAACACAAAGTTTAATATGAACTTATATAAACTTATATGGTGAAAAGAAAAAATTATTAATTCACAATCAAATCGATATCGCTGGATAATCTGGTATCAATTTCGCCTTTCGCTCTGTTTACCATGGTATAAGGAGAAAGTCTGCCATTTTTAAGGATTTCTTCTTTCGAATATACTAAATCATAATACATAATGAGTTCACCGGAATCTGTAGGTACAGCGGTATTTTTTTTATTTTCCGGAATATCCTGATAATAATAACGTGACTTTTTCAAATTTGGATATTTGCTTATCAGATAATCGTTTATGGTGTATGTTGCGCCATCGACTTTGTATAAATCTTCTGTAAGTATTCCGGTAATTGTTTGGTCTTTAATGTTTTGTTTCAATTTTTTATACGCTTCTTTTGTAGTCGAAAAATCAGATTGTAAAAGATTATTCTTATCCGATAATTTTCTGATAACGGAAAGTCTTACCAAATCGCCGTTGATTTCAATTACTTTAAAAACGAAATAATAATTCTGCATGCTTTGGCTTCCGTTTGAACCTCTTTCACTGCTAAAAATAAAACTTCCTAATTGCAAACGATGTTCAGGACTGTTAATTGCTTTTTTCCAGGCATAAGGTCTGTAAACGAATTGTTTTAAAATGTAGAACGCTACAAGAACCAGTAAACTTATTAAGAGTATTTTTTTCATTTATAGTTGGAATGTTTTTTACGGCAAATATTTTTACCGCAAAGTACGCAAAGTTTTTACGTAAAGAGCGCAAAGTTTTTTGATAGGCGGTTTTTATAAAAACAAAATTCGAAGCTTTTATGTAAAAACTTTGCGAATCTCTGTGCAAATCTTTGTGAATATCTGTGGTAAAATTCAATAGAGAAATTTTATGGTCTAGGTAAACATTTCCATTCTTTACAAGTAAAAAATCATTCTTTTTATTTAGATTGATTAAAAATAGTTTGGATAAATGGGTTTTAGCAATTACTTTTGTCAGAAATTTTAAACACCCATAACCAAAATGAATATGATAACCATAAAAAAGATTCTGTTTTGTTTGTTGTTTCTAAGCTCATTAACCATAATTGGACAGGAAACAGGAAAAATATCCGGAAAAATTGTTTTATCAGGAAATACTCCTGCAGAAAATATTTCTGTTCGTTTAAAAGGAACAAAATACAATGCAGTTACTAATGACAACGGACAATACGAGATTAAAAACGTAAAATCTGGGAGTTATACAATCAGTATTAAATCTGTCGGAATAAAAGCATTAGAAGAAGATATTGTTGTAAGCGCTAATCAAACTACAACAAAAAACTTCTCACTTTCTGAAAGCCAGGAAGATCTTGATGAAGTTGTAATTACAAAAAATAAGTACAAACAAGATAAGCCTTCTTTGTCTTTAAGATTGCAGACTCCTGTACTTGAAATTCCGCAAAACATTCAGATTGTAAGTGGTCAAACCTTAAAAGACCAGCAGATTACAAGTATGAGTGACGGTGTTATTCGTAACGTGAGTGGTGCCGTTCGCTTAGAGCACTGGGGAGATTTGTACACTAATATTACGATGCGTGGTTCTCAAATTCAGGCTTTCCGTAACGGATTCAACGTGGTTTCTTCTTTCTGGGGACCGCTTACTGAAGATATGAGTTTTGTAGATCACATCGAATTTGTAAAAGGACCTGCAGGATTCATGCTTTCAAGCGGTGATCCAAGCGGACTTTATAATGTGGTAACTAAAAAACCAACAGGAATTACAAAAGGTGAAGTTTCGGCATTAGTAGGAAGTTATGACTTTTACAGAGTAAGCCTTGATCTTGACGGAAAACTGGATAAAAAAGGAAAATTATTATACAGATTCAACGGAGCGGCTCAAAAGAAAGGTTCTCACAGACCCTTTGAACACAATGACCGTTATGTAATTGCGCCGGTAATTTCATACCAAATTGATGATAAAACAAAAATTACTGCCGAATATAATTTCCAATATGCAAACATGACAGAAGTTGGATCTTATTATGTATTTGGTCCTAAGTCGGATGGATATGCAACTTTGCCGGTTAACTTTACAATGACGCAGCCTGGATTGCCGGATACTAATATTCAGGATCACAGCGGTTACCTTATGTTTGAGCATAAATTTGATGATAACTGGAAACTTACAGCTCAGACTTCTTATTTTAAATATCTTCAGCAAGGCTACAGTTCATGGCCGGGTGCAGTTGGTCCGGGACCAGTTGACAGAGATTTTGACGGTGTATCTGACGGGGATCTTGCCAGTGGTGATATTATTAGAAATGTTGGTATCTGGGATGCAGAAAGCAATATGTTTTTAGGACAGATTTTCCTTAACGGAAAATTCAATACAGGACCAATTACTCATAAAGTATTGGGTGGTATAGATTTGGCAAATAAAGATTATGCTGCAGATTGGGGTCAATCTCATGATTTGGATACAGTTGATAATCCATTCAATGTATATAATCCAAACTACGGAACGCCATCAAATGGTCTTCCTGCTTTTGATCACGAAACACCTTTAAGCGTAAGAGCTGCCGCTGCTGGCGGACTTATGAGTTCAGAATATGCTGCAGGTTATGTTCAGGATGAATTAGGTTTTTTTGAAAATAAATTAAGAGTTACGCTTGCTGCAAGATATACCTGGATCAGCCAGACAAATTGGGGAGAAACTCAGGCAGACAGCCATATTACACCGCGTGCAGGTATAAGTTTCTCTGTAACAGATAATTTAGCCGTTTATGGATTATACGATCAGGCATTTTTACCACAGTCTGGAATTATTTTAAATGGCGACAAAGTAAAACCGCTTACAGGAAGTAACATAGAATTCGGTATCAAAAAAGACTGGTTCGACGGTTCCTGGAATACTTCAGTATCTGCTTATCGTATTACGAAGCAAAACGAACTTACGGCAGATCCTAACAATGGTCCAAATGATCCTTATAAAATTGTTTTGGGAGAAAAAAGAGCAGAAGGAGTTGAATTTGATGTTAGAGGAAAATTACTCGACGGACTTAATCTTATCGCCAATTATGCTTTTACAGAATCTATCGTAACAAGTTCAGCACTTACAAGTATTGCAGTTGGTTCAGTTGTGCCGGGATATTCTAAACATACTGCAAATGCATGGTTAAATTATACCGTTCAAAGTGGAAAAATTAAAGGATTCGGCGCTTCTATTGGAGGAACTTATCTTGCAGGACGCCAAACGGATACATGGAGCCCGGGAGCTGAAAAATTACCAAATTATTTTAGACTTGACGGAGGTTTATCTTATGAAATTGGAAAAGTAAAAGTTACGGCAAACGTATTTAATATTTTGGATAAATACCTTTACAGCGGATCTTACTACGAATGGCTTAATGCTTATTACTGGCAGACAGAAGCACCAAGAAACTTCAGAGTAGGAGTTACGTATAAATTCTAAAAAACAATTTTTAAGAATTTCAATTTATAAAAGCATGCGGTTTCGCATGCTTTTTTTGTTTCTGAAAAATCGTGAACGGAGGAATTTTATAAGAGAACAATTTGTTGCAAAATAGCTTATATTTACATCTCATATTTTTATTTCATGGAAGAGAATAAACACGTAACGATCTATGATATTGCTGAAAGGCTAAATCTGGCCACATCAACAATATCACGAGCTTTAAAAGATCATCATACCATAAGTGATAAAACGATAAAGAAAGTGAAGAAAGCTGCCGAAGAAATGGGTTTTGTTCCCAATACTCTGGCCGCGGGCTTACGTGGAAATAAAACCAAAACAATTGGAGTTTTAATTCCAACCGTAACCCAGCCGTTTTTATCCTCCTTAATTAGCGGTATCGAAATCACAGCTCAAAAATCTGATTATTCCGTTATCATTATGCAATCCCACGATTCGTATCATGAAGAAGTAAATATGGCTAAATCGTTGTACAGCAATCGTGTAAGCGGAGTAATTTGTTCGCTTGCAATGGAAACAAGAGATACGACGCATTTTCAGCAATTCTCCAATAATAAAATTCCACTGGTTTTTGTAGACAGGGTTCCCAAAGATTATAATACTTTCAGAGTAGTGATTGATAATTATTCAGCAGGATACAAAGCGACGAAACATCTTATCGAGCAAGGCTGTATTCGCATTGCGCATTTAACCGCCGGATCAGAATTTGGAAACCTTTACAACGAAAGAAAAAGAGGTTATATCGAAGCTTTAAAAGATCATAATTTACCGGTAGACGAAGACTTAATCATTAATTTAAAGTCGGTTACGTATGAAGAAGGTGTAAAAGCAAGCAATAAATTATTTGATATGAAACCCATTCCTGATGGACTTTTTGCTCCGGGAGATATTATTGCGGTTAGCGCCGTTCAGACAGCCAAAAAAAGAGGTATAAAAGTACCCGAAGAAATGGCGGTTATCGGTTTTAATAACGACCCCATTTCTGAAATAATCGATCCGAATATTTCAACCATCACGCATCCCGCAGAAAAAATGGGAAAAGCCGCTGCAGAGATTATTATAAAAAACCTGAAATCTGTTACGAGTGAAGATGTTAAGGAAATAACCTTCTTAAATACAGAGGTTTTAGCAAGAGAATCTTCAGATAAAAAGAAATCTTTGTAATTTTCATTTACCCACAATTTTATTTTCATTCATTCCCAATTCAACAATAATTTTTACAGTCCTATAATCGTAGAGGCGCACAGCAGTGCGTCTACGTTCCAATATTCCATATCTATTTTTTCGAATTTATAAAACAATTTCCTATACATATTTTGCAAATGTCTAATCTTTGCGGGAGACGCACTGCTGTGCGCCTCTACTATATGCGTTGTGCAGAGATGCGCTTGTAAATTTTAGGTATTAATCTTTTTAAGCTTTAGCAAAAAATCTCCTAAATCTGCAAAATCTGCGAGAAAATTATTGGCTCGCAGATTGAGCAGATCGCGCAGATTAAAAACCAAATATTTGTCATAATTCTTTCCTCTAATTCTATAATTCATATTTTATTTTGAAAAAAATCACCTCAAAATTTTTTTCTTAAATAACAATACTATATTTTTACGCAACCGATTGCAATTGTTGTAATATTTTTAATAATGTATTTTTTAGGAGCTTATTTTATCAAATACTTCTATTATTGTTTAATTACATAATTAATGCATAAAATAAAAACATGAAATTATCAACCTCTAATCTGAATCACAAAAGAACTTCCTTTTTAAGGTTGGCATTCTTGTTTTTTGTTATTTCCTTTTCTGCTTCGGCACAAAAAAATTATAAGTTATGGATGCAATATGAGAAGAAAACAAACGCTGAATTGGTTTCAGATTATCTTTCTGATATTCAGGGAATTGTTGTTTTTGGAAATTCAGAAACTTTAAAAATTGCTTCAGAAGAATTGCAATCAGGATTAGAAAATATGCTGGGAAAGAAAATCCCAAACCGATCAAAATTTGATGGAGAAAAAAATGTCATTATTGGATCTAAAGAATTCCTAAGCACAGAAATTCAAAAGGAAATCGGAGATTTTGATGAGATTAATGAAGAAGGTTTTATTATTAAATCTATTTCGATAAAAAATAAAAAACAGATTGTCATTACAGGAAAAAAAGATATTGGAGTTTTGTATGGCGTTTATAGTTTTCTGAGATTGATTCAGACCAATAAATCCATTAAAAACCTGAATATAATAGATGCGCCAAAAACAAACATCAGAATCTTAAATCACTGGGATAATTTAGACCGGACTGTCGAACGCGGTTACGCCGGATTTTCGCTTTGGAATTGGCAAAAACTGCCTGATTTTATTGATCAGCGTTATATCGATTATGCCCGCGCAAATGCTTCGATCGGAATTAACGGAACGGTTTTAACCAACGTAAATGCAAATGCTTTAATCCTGACACCACAATATTTAGAAAAAGTCGAAGCGCTGGCGAATGTTTTCCGACCGTACGGAATCAAAGTGTATTTAACGGCAAGATTTTCTGCTCCAATCGAAATTGGAAATCTCAAAACAGCTGATCCAAAAGATCCTGAAGTTATGAATTGGTGGAAAAATAAAGCTGCTGAAATTTACAAACGAATTCCGGATTTTGGTGGTTTTTTGGTAAAAGCCAATTCAGAAGGGCAGCCCGGACCTCAAAATTACAGTCGCGATCATGTGGACGGCGCCAATATGCTTGCTGATGCCGTTGCGCCATTTGGAGGAATTATTATGTGGCGAGCTTTTGTATATTCTGAACATGATGCAAACGACAGGGCAAAACAGGCTTACGCAGAATTTGTTCCGTATGACGGAAAATTTAAGGAAAATGTGATTGTTCAGGTCAAAAACGGACCAATTGATTTTCAGCCTCGTGAACCCTTTCATCCCATGTTTGGTGCAATGCCAAAAACACCATTGATGATCGAATTTCAGATTACGCAGGAATATTTAGGTTTTAGTACGCATTTGGTTTTTCTGCCTAAATTATTTCAGGAAGTTTTAGAATCTGATACTCATCAAAAAGGAAAAGGAACCACCGTTGCCAAAGTAATTGACGGTTCGCTCAACAAAACAAAACTAACCGGAATTGCCGGAGTTTCGAATATAGGAAACGATTTAAACTGGACCGGACATCCTTTTGCGCAGGCAAATTGGTACGGCTTTGGAAGACTGGCGTGGAATCCGTATTTAGATTCAGAAACGATTGCGGAGGAATGGCTTCGATGTACTTTTTCGAACGATGAAAATTTCATAAAACCGGTGAAGGAAATGATGATTCAGTCGCGCGAAGCTGTTGTAAATTATATGACACCGCTTGGTTTGCACCATATTATGGATACGGGACATCATTACGGTCCGGGTCCGTGGGTTTCGAATTTATCACGTCCGGAATGGAATCCTACCTATTATCATAAAGCAGATAAAAACGGGATTGGTTTCGACCGCTCAAAAACAGGAACGAATGCCACAGCGCAATATGCCGCCGAAGCAGAGAAAATTTTTGATAATCCTAAAACCTGTCCTGAAAAGGATTTGTTGTGGTTTCATCATCTTTCGTGGGATTATAAATTGAAAAACGGACAAACACTTTGGAACGGATTAGCGTTAAAATATCAGGAAGGCGTAAATCAGGTTGCAGCAATGCAAAACGTTTGGAATAAAACGCAGAAATATGTTGATGATGAGCGTTTTAAAGAAGTGCAGATGTTATTGGAAATTCAATATAAAGAATCAAAATGGTGGCGGGATGCTTGTTTACTATATTTTCAACAATATTCAGGAAAGGAATTACCTTTAGGCGTTGAAAAAGCAACACAGTCTTTAGACTATTTTAAATCATTAAAATTTCCTTTTGCACCGGGAAATTAATATTCAAATTAAAAAAATATGAGTACAAAAACAGCAATTGTAACCGGAGGAAATTCGGGTTTGGGTTTTGCAACAGCAAAAAAACTATGCGATAACGGTATCAAAACCTATATAATTGGAAGATCAAAAGAAAAAACAGAAGACGCCTGCACGGAAATTGGACCAAATGCAATTCCGGTAATTTTTGATTTGAATGATTTGGACGGAATTCCCCAAATGATCGAAAACCTGACAAAAGAAGGTTCGATCGATATTTTGGTAAACAACGCCGGAATCAATTTAAAAAAAGAAATTCCGGACGTAACTGATGCTGATTTTCTATCGGTAATTCACACCAATCTTTTGAGTGTTTTTACGGTAAGCCGTGAAGTGATCAAAAACATGAAAGAAAATGGAGGAGGTAGTATTATCAACATTAGTTCGATGGCATCACAATACGGAATCCCAAAAGTAATTGCATATTCGGCAAGCAAAGGCGCCATTGAATCGATGACGCGTGCGATGGCTACAGAACTGGCTCCGTCCGGAATTCGTGTCAATTGTATTGCTCCGGGATTTATAAAAACCAAAATGTCATCCGCAGCTTTGGACAACGATCCCGAAAGAAAAAATAAAGTGCTGGGAAGAACACCAATGGGCTTTTTGGGAGAACCATCAGACATTGCAGATGCCGTTTATTATTTCGCCTTGAGCGAATCAAAATATACAACCGGAACCGTTTTGCCTGTTGATGGTGGAAATAGTATTGGGTTTTAAAGGTTATGAAATTGCGCGCAAAGTCGCAGAGTTGTAAAGAAATTATTTTTAAACTTTTCAGGATAAAACTTTGCGTTTTTGCGTCTTTGCGAGATTAAATAAAAGTAGTCAGTATGATAAAAATGCAGCAAACCATGCGATGGTTCGGACCAAGTGACAACGTAAGGCTGATCGACATAAAACAAGCCGGAGCAACCGGAATTGTAACGGCTTTGCATCAAATTCCCGTTGGAGAAATCTGGACAATTGAAGACATAAAAGAAAGACAGGAAATTATCAAAAACGCAGGTTTAGAATGGACAGTCGTAGAAAGTTTGCCGGTTCATGAAGAAATAAAACGAGCTTCGGGAAATTATTTACAATACATTGAAAACTATAAAATCAGCTTAAAAAATCTGGCAGAATGCGGCATTAAAATCATCACGTATAATTTTATGCCCATCTTGGATTGGGTGCGAACGAATCATAATTTTATTAATGAAGACGGAAGTAAAGCGCTGTTATACAATCAGGAAGCGTTTACGTATTTTGATGTTTTTTTGCTGAAAAGACCAAATGCTGAAAACGATTATTCTGATGAAGAAAAAGAAAATGCGTTGAAATTTGGCAATATACTTTCAGAAGAGGAGAAAGCTTTACTTTTCAAGAACGTTTTATTGGGATTACCGGGAAGCAAAATCAATTTTACGGCGGAACAAATTCTTTCTTTATTGGATAATTACACCAATATTGATAATGAAAAACTGCGGGAAAATTTGATTTATTTTTTATCAGAAGTAGCGCCAATTGCAGAAAAAATAGGCGCCAAATTAGCCATTCATCCGGATGATCCGCCGTTTTCGGTATTGGGATTGCCGAGAATTGTTTCGACAGAAGAAGATATCAAATCAATTTTTGAAGCTGTTCCGTTAAATGCAAACGGGCTGTGTTATTGCACAGGTTCTTTGGGCGCCAATCCGAACAATAATCTGGAAAAAATAATTGATGATTTTGGAGACAGAATTCACTTTTTACATCTTCGAAATACCATCCGTGAAAGCGAAATTATTTTCAGAGAATCAGAACATTTAAACGGAGAAGCAAAAATGGAAGTTCTCGTCGAAAAATTATTACTGTTAATGAATAAAACGAAAATAAGTCTCCCAATGCGCCCCGATCATGGATTTCTGCATGCAGTTGATGAAAAAACAGAAACATATCCGGGATATTCTTTGGTAGGAAGATTAAAAGGTCTAGCAGAATTACGAGGATTGGAAATGGGAATTGCTTATAAACTTGATTTGTAATATTCTTTGATGTTAAACCTGTCAGGTTTCGGTACGGATTAACTTTGTCAAAGTTTCGAAACTTTGACAAAGTTTTCACAATCGTTGAACATAATTATTTAAACACATAGAAACATAGGTTTAAAATTGCGATCTAAGACGTTTTCAGAAATATGATTTTTCACATAGCTATGCGTTTATTTAGAATTAAATGCCTTTTTTCAACACAAAGAAAAGCTATGTTTCTATGTGTTTAAAAATCACATACAACTAATAAAAATTAAAATGAACATAAAATCTCAATTTATACTCAGCATATTGCTGCTTTTCCTCTTCGGATTAAGCACAAAATCGTATGCCATAAATGGAGAAAAATATGTCGTAAATAAGGCTTCCGCCGAAAACTTCCCTTTGTCATCAAAAGGAAAAATAGCTTCCATTCTAATAAGCGAAAATGATTTTACCGGAGTTTTACGCGTTGCCGGACATTTAGAAAATGATCTTTTTAAAGTTACAAGTTTTCATCCGAAAAGAATAAGTAAAATACCAGAAACAACGGATTATGTTGTCATTATTGGAACACTCGGAAAAAGCGAAATCATAGATCAATTAGCAAAAGAAGGCAAAATCGATGCAAATGATCTGAAAGGAAAATGGGAAAAGTTCACTACTCAAATTGTCAAAAATCCGTTTAAAGGAATCAAAAAAGCCTTAGTAATTGTAGGTTCAGACAAAAGGGGAACAATTTACGGAATGTATGATTTGTCAAATCAGATTGGCGTTTCGCCTTGGTATTTTTGGGCAGATGTTCCGGTTCAGAAAAAATCAGAATTGCATGTTTTACCCGGAATTCATTCTAATGGCGAACCAAAAGTAAAATATCGAGGCATTTTTATAAATGATGAAGCGCCGGCATTGTCTGGCTGGGCGTTTGAGAATTATGGCGGATTTAATGCAAAGTTTTACGATAAGGTTTTTGAACTGATTTTAAGAATGAAAGGCAATTATTTATGGCCATCGATGTGGGGAAGAATGTTTTATGTGGATGATCCTCAAAATGCTGGTTTGGCTGATGAATACGGAATCGTAATGGGAACCTCGCACCACGAACCTTTAACGCGGGCGCATGCAGAATGGGGTAAATCAAACGGGAAATGGGATTTTACTAGCAATTCTGAAAACCTGATTTCGTTCTGGAGAGAAGGCATGAAGCGAATGGGAAATACCGAAACCATTGTAACAGTTGGAATGCGTGGCGATGGCGACGAACCAATGACGCAGGGTACGGCGATTGATTTACTGGAAAATATTGTAAAAACGCAAAGAAATATTATTGCAGAAGTTACCAAAAAGCCAATTGAAGAAACGCCACAAATGTGGGCACTTTATAAAGAAGTTCAGGATTATTATGATAAAGGAATGCGGGTTCCTGATGATATTACGCTTTTATTGTGCGATGATAATTGGGGCAATATCAGGAAATTACCGGAACTCGGCGCTAAGCCCAGAAAAGGCGGTTACGGAATTTATTATCATTTTGATTATGTTGGCGGACCCCGAAATTACAAATGGATTAACACGAACCAGATCGAAAGAACCTGGGAACAAATGGATTTGGCGTATCAATATGGCGTTGATAAAATTTGGATTGTAAATGTGGGCGACATAAAACCAATGGAATTTCCAACTGAATTTTTCTTAGATATGGCCTGGAATCCGGAGAAATTCAATGCAGAAAATTTAGGTGAATATTATGTGAACTGGACAAAAGAAAATCTCGGGAATCAGAATGTGGAAGAAATTGCTGAAATTTTAAAATTATACACGAAATACAATTCCCGCAGAAAACCTGAATTATTAGATGCCAATACGTACAGTATTACGAATTATAACGAAGCGGAGAATGTTGTAAAGGATTATAAAAAACTAGCGGAAAAAGCAAATGCTATAAATGAAAAACTAAAACCGGAATACAAAGATGCTTATTATCAATTGGTTTTATACCCGGTTTTGGCAAGTGCAAACTTAAATGAATTGTATTTTGCAACGGCCAAAAATCATTTGTACGCGAGTCAGCAAAGGGATTCTACAAATTTTTATGCAAATCAGGTAAAAGAATTATTTGCCAAAGACAGTTTGCTCACGAATTATTATCACAAGAAATTATCAAATGGAAAGTGGAATCATATGATGTCGCAAACGCATATTGGATATACGAATTGGCAGGAGCCGAAGACAAATGTAATTCCGGAAACAAAAATTATCAAATTATCAAATAAATCAGAAGCCGGAATTGCAATTAATGGCTCTGAAAAGTATAAAGAAACATCAAAAATTAACAATAGTAACGACAGCAAAATTGAGGGATTTGTTGAAAATAACGGCTACATTTCAATCGAAGCTCATCATTACTCAAAAGTAATAAATTCTGATTCAGTAAAATGGACAGTGATTCCGAATTTAGGAAGAACAGGTTCGGGAGTGACATTAAAACCTTCTAACATTCAGCCGATTGCGATTTCTGAAAGTTCGCCAAGAATCGAATATAACGTTCATTTTTTCAGCAAAGGAAATGTAAAAGTCCATGCTTATTTTTCGCCAACCATAAATTTCACCATTCGCGACGGACTGAAATACGGAATTGCTTTTGATGAAGAAACGCCTCAAACAATGAATGTCAACGCAGATAGTTCTGAGAAAAACTGGAATATTTCGGTTGCCAATAATATTAAAGTGATTACAAGTTCACATACAATTCAAAACGCAGGAAATCATATATTGAAGTTCTACGGCATTGATCCGGCTTTGGTTCTTCAGAAAATTGTAATTGAAACAGAAGACGGCAAATTGTTAGAATCTTATTTAGGTCCGCCGGAGAGTATGAGGAAGGAATAATTAGCCAGTTTTGTCATTTCGAGGAACGAGAAATCACACGTGGGATTCGACAAAGATTGGCAATTCGATGCGGAGTTTCTAGTGTGATTTCTCTCCCGAAGCCTCGGGATCGAAATGACAAAACAAACAAGAACAATAAAAAAATATTAACTATAAACCAAAAAAATATGAAATTTATTAACCCTTATTTGCTGGCAATTACGACAATCTTGTTCGTAAGCTGCGCTTCAAAAAAAGAAACGGTCACGTTAAAAGACGCCTATAAAAATGATTTTCACATAGGAACTGCTTTGAGTGCAGATCAAATTGAAGAAAAAAATACAAAAGTAGATTCTTTAATCCGCCAGGAATTTAATGCGATTACGGCAGAAAACATCATGAAATCGATGTTTATACATCCTCAAAAAGACAAATTTGATTTTACTGAGGCAGATAAATTTGTGGCTTATGGCGAAAAAAACAAAATGTTTGTTCACGGACATACTTTGATTTGGCACAGTCAGCTCGCGCCTTGGATTGAAAAAATCAAGGATAGTACAGAAATGAAAGCTTTTATGAAAGAGCATATCACGACAATTGTTTCGAAATACAAAGGCAGAATTAATTCGTGGGATGTTGTAAATGAGGCTTTAAACGAAGATGGAACGTTGAGAAAATCGGTTTTTTCGAATACACTTGGAGAAAATTTTCTGGTCGATGCTTTTAAATTAGCTGCTGCCGCAGATCCAAAAGCAGATTTATATTATAACGATTATAACCTTGAAGATCCTGCAAAAAGAGAAGGCGCCATTAATCTGGTTAAAAAAATAAAAGCGGCAGGAGGAAAAGTAGACGGAATTGGAAGTCAGGCACATTGGAAATTAAATAGTCCGTCGCTGGAAGAAATCGAAAAAAGTATTCTGGCGTATTCTGCGCTAGGCGTGAAGGTTGCTTTTACAGAATTGGATATTACCGTTTTACCAAATCCGTGGGATTTAAAAGGCGCCGATGTCAATCAGAATTTTGAAGGAAATGCTAAAATGAATCCGTATCCTAAAAAACTTCCGGATTCTATTCAGGATAAACTGGCGCAGCGTTATGCCGATATTTTTAAACTATTTTTGAAACACAAAGATAAAATAAGCCGCGTTACTTTTTGGGGCGTTTATGACGGTCAATCGTGGCTAAACGACTGGCCTATAAAAGGAAGAACCAATTATCCGCTTCCATTTGATGCTGATTTAAAACATAAAAAAGCTTACGACAGCATTCTGAATTTAAAAAAGAATGAAGAATAATGAATCAAAATCAACTTTGATTAAAAATAAATTAACAATCGGTTGTTTTTAAAAATAATCCTGAAATTAAGTAAACTAAATTTGCATAATATGTTTTTTTATCTAAATTTACACAACCGATTGTTTAATTTTGTTTTGTCATTCGAGGAACGAGAAATAGCATGTGCTGAATCCTCATAGTGCGTGCTCTCTGGATGTGATTTCTCGTTCCTCGAAATGACAAAAACTTAAAAATCTTGCCAGGAACTAACAAGCTAACTAACCAAAATAACCACACAAAGAATGAATTACATTTCACAAAAATTATCAATTAAGGAAAAAATCGGCTATAGTCTGGGAGATCTTGCGGCAAATTTGGTTTTCCAGACTTTAATGACGTATCTGGCTTATTTTTATACTGATATTTATGGATTATCTCCCGCGCATTCTTCTATAATTATGCTTGTAGTGGGCTTGATTGCCGCCTTTGTTTTCAACCCGATTATTGGTGTTTTGGCAGACAGAACAAGTACAAAATGGGGAAAATTCAGACCGTGGATTTTAATCACCGCAATTCCGCTTGGTGCGATTGCATTGCTGGCTTTTACAACGCCCAATTTTTCTTATCAGGGAAAAGTAATTTACGCGGTGGTAACCTATATTTTATTACTGCTTTTTTATGCCAGTAATAATTTACCGTATTCTGCTTTAAGCGGTGTTATTACGGGAGATATGGGCGAAAGAAACAGTATGTCGGCGTATCGTTTTGTGGCGGTAATGTTTGCACAATTCTTTGTTCAGGTTTTTATGCTGGGCATTATTAAAAGTGCCGGAAACGGAGACAAAGCCATTGGTATCGAAAAGGTTATGACAGTTCTGGCGATTATTGGAACTATTATGTTGCTGATTACTTTTTTAACCACAAAAGAACGTATTATTCCCAAACCGGAACAAAAATCCAGTATCAGGGAAGATTTAAGTGATTTAATGAAAAACAAACCATGGGTTATTATGCTGACTCTTACGACTTTGGTATTCATAACTCTGGCGATGAAAGGCGGTTCGTATGTGTATTATTTTGAAAATTATGTAGATAAGCAACAACTGGCGATTTTTATACAGCCCATTTTAGATGTTTTATCGACATTGAAATTGAATTATTTTGGAAATGATCCTGTTTCTGCCGGTTTTGGATTGTTTAATGCGGGCGGAATTATCTTTATGATTGTTGGAATTACGTTGTCTAAAAGCCTGGCGGATAAATACGGAAAACGCAATATTTTCGGTTTGTTTTTATTCATTTCGACTTTATTTATTATCGCGTTTTATTTCTTTCCGGCAAATGCGATCAGCTTTATGTTTTTCTCCCAGATTTTACATGGATTTTTCTACGGAATAACGATTCCGCTGTTGTGGGCGATGATTGCAGATGTTGCCGATTATTCAGAATGGCTGAATAACCGTCGTGCAACTGCCATTATTTTTTCGGCAATGATGGTGGGTTTAAAAGCCGGTTTGAGTATTGGCGGCGCTTTAACGACTTCATTTTTGGGCTATTTTCATTATGTGCCAAATGCTTTAACACAAACAGCTACAGCCATAAACGGAATCAAATTACTGGTGAGCATTTTTCCTGCAATACCTTTTTTAATTGGTGCTGCTTTATTGTTTTTCTACAAAATCAATAAACAAATGGAAGTGCAGATCGAGTCTGATTTAAAAGAAAGAAGAGTTTAATTATTTATTATAAAACAAAAGTACACTATGCCTGAAGATAGTATTGAACAAATTAATTTCGAGCAAATTAATAAAAAAGCCATTTCTCAGCCTTTGGTTTCTCATATTTATACGGCAGATCCATCGGCGCATGTTTTTAATGGTAAAATTTATATTTATCCGTCGCATGATATCGATGCGGGGATTCCGTTTAACGATAATGGCGACCATTTTGGAATGGAAGATTATCATGTTTTTTCAATGGAAAACATTAATGCTGAAACGGTTGATAACGGAGTTGCTTTGCATGTTGATGATGTGGCCTGGGCCGAAAAACAAATGTGGGCGCCGGATGCCGCTTGCAAAAACGGGAAATTTTACCTGTATTTTCCGGCGAAACGTGCCAACGGAATTTTCCAGATTGGTGTGGCGGTAAGCGATTCTCCAATTGGACCGTTTTTGCCTGAACCGGAAGCTATTAAAGGAAGTTATAGTATTGATCCTGCGGTTTTTGAGGACTCAGATGGAAAGCACTATATTTATTTTGGCGGAATCTGGGGCGGACAGCTTCAGAAATACAGAAACAATAAATACGATTCGGATTTTGAGGAACCATTGCAAAACGAACCAGCTTTGGGACCAATCGTAGCGCTGCTTAGCGATGATATGCTCGAATTTGCCGAAGAACCAAAAGAGATTAAAATCCTGGATGAAAACGGAGAAATTTTACTGGCCGGAGATAACGACCGCCGCTTTTTTGAAGCTTCGTGGATGCATAAATACAACGGCAAATATTATTTTTCGTACTCCACTGGCGACACCCATTTTATTTGTTATGCCATTGGCGACAATCCGTATGGGCCATTTACGTATCAGGGACGCATTTTGAATCCGGTTGTGGGCTGGACTTCTCATCATTCTATTTGTAAGGTTAATGATGAATGGTATTTGTTTTACCACGATTCGAGTTTGTCAAAAGGAGTTACGCATTTGCGAAGCATGAAAGTCACCAAAATCGATTATCTCGAAGATGGTTCGATTATTACCATTGATCCGTATGGAATCAGAAGATCAGGAGATTAAGTTGAAGAAAAGTAATATGTTTAAATTTTATTTTCTATGAAAAAGGGAGATGAAAAAGTTAGAAAAATCGCCAGACAATATATTACAAACAAAATAGAAATTGATTGTGTAATATTCAATTTTGAAAACAATAGTCTTAAAGTTTTATTGGTCAAACAGCAAGACAATGAGGGAAATATAACCTGGGGACTGGCAAATGATTATATAAAAAAAGGCGAAACGATATTGAGTACGGCGCACAATATCCTGAAGAATTATATAGGCGGCGATCAGTTTTTCTTAGAGCAGTTAAAAGCGTTTAGTTATCAGTCTTCGGCTTCTTTGCAGGAAGATATTTCGATTGCTTATTATGCTTTGGTAAAACGCGATAATAGTAAAAATGATTTGTTTAACGCTGATGTTAAGTGGATTGGCATTAATGAAATTGTTGATCTTAATGATAAACACAAAATAATACTGGATTTTAGTTTAAAGGAATTACGCCGGAATATCTGCAAAAGCGCCATTGGATTTAATTTGTTGCCGGAAAAATTTACGTTGCTGCAGGTGATTAATCTGTATGAAGAAATTCTGGGAATCGAAATTAATAAATCGAATTTTAGAAGAAAGCTGCTGCAAACTGGAATCGTACATGATTCTAACGAAAAAGAAGAAGATGTTTCACACAGAGCGGCAAGGTTTTACAGTCTGAATATCAAAAATCAGGAATTGCTGGCGAATGGTGAAATCAATTTTAATTTTTAGAACTAGTTTTTTATTCATGAAAAAATAGTGTTTTGTCAGGTCATGTAGTTTGCGTGAGGGATAGCAGTGGAAAGCCCACAGCCTGACGAAGGAAGTGCGAGGACTTGCAGCGAATAGCCCGACCCGGAGGGACACGCCCAAATTTCAGCATCAAGAAAGATAACAATATTTGATGAAAATGTATTTTTTTATAAAACTCAAATAACTATTTTAGCATACCAGAACAGAACGGAACAGTATGCTAAACGAAGAACAGGAAAATTTTGAATTTGTTGTTAATCACGACAGTGATATTCCGAAATACCAGCAGTTGGTAAATGGGATAAATAACGCGATTGCGGAGAATATTTTGCAAAAGGGAGATTTGCTTCCGTCTGTGAATAGTATATGCAAAACGAATCAGCTTTCGAGAGATACGGTTTTTAAGGCGTATTCGATTTTGAAAGAGCAGAAAACAATTGATTCGGTGCCGAATAAAGGATATTATGTGTCGGGAGAAACCAGAAAAGTGCTTTTGGTTTTGGACACTTTTAAGGCTTATAAAGAAGTTTTGTATCATTCGTTTGTGAATAATTTGCCTGAAAATGTGATTACCGATGTGCAGTTTCACCATTATAATATTGATGTTTTTAAAACGATTATCAATAACAGCGTTGGAAAATATTATAAGTATGTGGTGATGAATTTTGATGATAAGGAAGTAGCGCCAACATTAGCAGCGATTTCGAATGATAAATTGCTTTTGATCGATTGGAATATCCATTCGAAAAAAGAGAATAATTATGTTTTTCAGGATTTTGGAAAAGCATTTTACAGTTCGTTGAAAGAAGCCGTTGATTTGTTTAAAAAGTATACAAGCATTCATTTTATTTATCCGGATTATACGAATCATCCCAAAGAAACATTGGAATATTTCAGGAAATTTTGTGCTGATTTTAAGTTTAAAAATGAAATTATCACCGATGATAAAAAGTTTAATATTGAAAAAGGAATTGCTTATATCAGTATAAGTGACAGGATTTTAGGTCATTTTTTGGAGCAATGCAAAGAGAAGGATTTAGAGCCCGGAGAAGATGTTGGTTTTTTGTCGTATAACGAAACGCCAATGAAGAAATTTATTTACAAGGGAATATCTGTTGTTTCGACAGATTTTAAGGAACTGGGGACAAAAGCGGCGGCATTTATCACGCATGATGAAGTGATGCAAAGTTATGTGCCAACAAATTTAATTTTAAGAGAATCATTATAAGTTATGTATTATATAGGATATGATATTGGGAGTTCTTCGGTCAAAGTTGCTTTGGTGGAAGCCGAAACCGGAAAGAAAATAATTGTTTTGAATGAACCTCAAAACGAAATGGAAATTGTGGCTTTGCACCCGGATTGGGCAGAACAGGATCCGGAAATGTGGTGGCAATATATTTGTACCGCAACAAAAAGAGCGATTCGCGAGGCCAATATCGAAGCTTCGAAAATTCAGGGAATTGGTATTTCGTACCAAATGCACGGATTGGTTATTGTGGATAAAAATGGTGATTCGCTTCGCAATTCTATTATTTGGTGCGACAGCCGTGCGGTTGAAATTGGGAATACCGCTTTCGCCGAAATTGGAGAGCAAAAATGTATGGAGCATTTGCTGAATTCTCCAGGAAATTTTACGGCTTCGAAACTAAAATGGGTGAAAGAAAACGAACCTGAAATTTATAATAAAATCTACAAATACATGCTTCCGGGCGATTTTATTGCGCTTAAACTAACGGGAGAAATTACAACCACAAAAAACGGTTTGTCTGAAGGAATGCTTTGGGATTATAAAGAAAACAAAGTAGCGGACTGGCTTTTGGATTATTACGGAATCGATCAGTCGCTGACGCCAAGAATTGTGGAGAATTTTACGAATCAGGGTGTTTTGAACGAGAAAGGTGCGAAAGAATCCGGACTTCCGGTTGGGATTCCGGTAGTTTACAGAGCGGGCGATCAGCCGAATAATGCTTTGGCTTTGAATGTTTTGAATCCGGGAGAAGTGGCGGCTACCGGCGGAACTTCGGGGGTGTTTTATGCGGTGAACGAAATGTCATCGGGGAAAAGTACGCGCGTAAACAACTTCGTTCATGTGAATTACGAATTGGAAACGCCGAGAATTGGGAAACTTTTGAATATTAACGGAGCGGGAATTCAGTATCGCTGGCTTCGTAATAATATGGGCAATGAATCGTATGAAGTGATGAATGAAAAGGCTTCGGAAATTGAAGTGGGTTCTGAAGGCGTTGTCGTGATTCCGTTTGGGAATGGGGCAGAGCGTATGTTTAACAATGCCAACATCGGAACACATTTTTTAAATCTGAATTTGAATATTCATAATAGTGCACATTTATTTAGGGCTTCTCTTGAAGGAATTGCTTTTTCGTTTGTGTACGGAATGGAATGTTTAAAAGACGATAATGCGACAATTAACGTGATCAGAGCCGGAAATGACAATTTGTTTCGTTCTGAGATTTTCTCGAATACCGTAGCGACTTTAATTGGTCATGAAATTGAAATTTACAATACTACCGGAGCAGTAGGAGCGGCGAGAGCGGTGGGTTTGAAAGATGGCGATTACAATAAATTTGGAGCGAATGTTAGCGATAATGATCATGTAATGACGTTTTTACCGCTTCACAACGCAGCGCCATATGAAAAGGCATATCAAAAATGGAAACAAGAATTAGAATTAATATTAACAACTAAATAAAAGAATCAAATGATAGTTTTAGGAGATAAAGAATACTACAAAGGTATTGGCCAGATTAAATTTGAAGGCAAAGAGTCTGATAATCCATTGGCATTTAAATACTATAATCCGGATCAGGTTGTAGCCGGAAAAACAATGCGTGAGCACTTTAAATTTGCAATCGCTTACTGGCATACTTTCTGCGGACAAGGAAGTGATCCGTTTGGACCGGGAACTCAAAATTTTCCATGGGATCAATCGTCAGATGCAGTTCAGGCGGCGAAAGATAAAGCGGATGCTGCTTTTGAATTCATCAGCAAAATGGGATTTGATTATTTCTGTTTTCACGATTATGATTTGATTGCCGAAGGGCCAACTTTTGCAGAATCAGAAAAACGCCTGGCAACCATTACGGAATATCTAAAACAGAAAAAAGCAGAGTCAGGAATTAAATTACTTTGGGGAACTTCAAACTGTTTCTCGAATCCAAGATTTATGAATGGAGCGGCGACAAATCCGGATTTTAATGTAGTGGCAAGAGCCGGAGGACAAGTAAAATTGGCACTTGATGCAACGATTGCTTTAGACGGAGAAAATTACGTTTTCTGGGGAGGTCGTGAAGGTTATATGTCTTTGCTAAACACCGATATGGGAAGAGAATTAGACCATATGGCGCAATTTCTTGCAATGTCCAGAGATTATGCAAGAGCGCAAGGTTTTAAAGGAACTTTCTTTATCGAGCCAAAACCAATGGAACCATCAAAACACCAATACGATTTTGACTCGGCTACAGCCATTGGATTCCTAAAAGAATATGGTTTGGACAAGGATTTCAAAATTAATATCGAAGTGAATCACGCTACATTGGCACAACATACTTTTCAACATGAATTAGAAGTGGCGGCAAAAGCCGGAATGTTAGGAAGCATTGATGCCAACAGAGGTGATTATCAAAATGGTTGGGATACAGACCAGTTTCCGAACAACATTCAGGAAACGACGGAAGCAATGTTGGTTTTCTTAAAAGCCGGCGGATTGCAAGGCGGTGGAGTGAATTTTGATGCTAAAATCAGAAGAAATTCTACTGATCCTGAGGATGTTTTCTTAGCGCATATTGGCGGTGCAGATACTTTTGCAAGAGCTTTACTGACAGCTGATAAAATCATTACTTCGTCTCCATACGAGAAATTGAGAAAAGAAAGATACAGCTCTTTTGATGCCGGAAAAGGAAAAGATTTTGCTGACGGAAAATTAAACCTTAAAGATTTGTATGATATTGCCAATCAAAATGGTGAGTTGACGCTTCAAAGCGGTAAACAGGAATTGTTTGAAAATATCATCAATCAATATATTTAAGATCATTTATTTAAACACATAGAAACATAGGTTTTAAAGAATTAAAAATTGAGAATTAAAAATTAAAAAATCATTTTTCTTAGATAACAGCTATGTTTGTTTAAACAAGTGAAACGACTTTTTTAGCTTAATTAAACTATGTTTCTATGTGTTTAAAATTTTAACATGATAGTCACAGAACGTTAAAAACTTTTTATGCGTGTAATCTTTGTCAAAGTTTTAAACTTTGACAAAGATCTGCGTACTATTACAAAAACTAACTAACCAACCTTAAATCAAATAGCCATGAAATTTTTTATTGATACCGCTAATTTAGAAGACATTAGAGAAGCACAATCTCTGGGCGTTCTGGATGGCGTAACCACCAATCCGTCATTGATGGCGAAAGAAGGAATTACCGGGAAAGACAATATTCTCAAACACTATCTTGATATTTGTAACATTGTAGATGGTGATGTTTCGGCAGAAGTTATTTCAACCGATTTTGACGGAATGATAAGAGAAGGCGAAGAACTTGCAGCTTTGCATCCGCAGATTGTGGTAAAATTACCCATGATTGCAGATGGTGTAAAAGCTTGTAAATATTTTTCTTCTAAAGGAATCAGAACCAATGTCACGCTTGTGTTTTCTGCGGGACAGGCTTTACTGGCAGCAAAAGCTGGTGCTACTTATGTTTCTCCGTTTTTGGGAAGATTAGATGATATTTCGACAGACGGAATGCATTTGATTGCTGAAATCAGGGAAATTTATGATAATTACGATTATCAAACGCAGATACTTTCAGCTTCAATACGACATACGATGCATATTGTAAATTGTGCCAAAGTAGGTTCAGATGTTATGACCGGACCATTATCGGCAATTAAAGGATTATTAAAACATCCGTTGACAGATATTGGTTTGAAGCAATTTGTAGAAGATGCTAAAAAAATGAATTTGTAATTTTTATGATTTGATTTTAGTCTTTTATTTAGCATTTAAAGATTAAAAAAATACAGCTTTTTAAGAACTCCCTTCGATTGAATTTGAAGGGAGTTTTTTGCATTTTACAACAACCGATTGTTTGTTTTGTGCTTTTTTTAAAGAGTTAGAATTTTTACGGCTAAAATATTGTTATTGAATAGGATAAAAGGTTTTGTAAAGCCATTTATTTGCTGTTTTCTCCATTTTACGAAAGTACCTTTTGTAATTCAATTTTGATTAAAATGCTTCGATATTTGAAAAAATTAAAATTTTCACTTTTTATGGTTTTTTTACCATTTCAAAGAAAATGATTTATTATCTCTAACGTTTTCGTAAGTCAGATTACTTATTTTGTTATATTTTCAATATTTTATAATTTTAAATACATATACTATTTTTTTAAACCTATATTTTTTTATTATTGATAAAAATATTTAACGCAACCGATTGTGTTTTGTTGTTTTTTATATATATTTGTTTCAATAATGATTGTCAGTTTAAGCTGTTTCAACTCATTTCAAAAAATAAACTAACTAAACCATACTATTAACTATTAAACCAATTATTTATGACTAACCTTTTAATTACTAAAAGCAAATCAAAATACTTTAAAAATTTGGGTCTCCTGATTCTGATGTTAGTATTTACTGCTGCGGTAAATGCTCAAACTACTGTGTCCGGAACAGTTTCGGATCTTAACGGACCCATACCTGGAGTAAATGTTTTTGTAAAAGGAACCAATATCAGCTCGGTTTCCAATTTTGACGGAACGTATACTATTGGTCCGGTAAAGGCAAATGCCATTTTATCTTTCAGCTTTATCGGATATAAAACCAAAGATGTTGCCGCCGGAGATAAAACTAAAATAGACGTTTTGCTTGAAGAAGATTTAAACAGCTTAAAAGAGGTAGTCGTTGTGGGTTACGGTACAATGAAAAGAGGAGATTTAACGGGAGCGATTTCTTCTGTAAACGCAAAAGCAATTACACAGTCCGTTTCCACCACTATTGATCAGGTTTTGCAAGGACGTGCTGCAGGTATCAACATACAGGCCAATAACGGTGCGCCGGGAGCAAGTTCCTCTGCACGTATACGTGGGATAAGTTCGATTCTGGGAGACAGCGAACCAATTTATGTAATTGACGGAGTGGTAATTAGCGGATCAACGAATTCTATGAACAGCAATCCGCTGGCAGGAATTAATCCGGCTGATATTGCTTCTGTAGATATTTTAAAAGACGCTTCTGCCACCGCAATTTACGGATCAAGAGCGGCAGGTGGAGTAATTATTATCACCACCAAAACAGGTAAAAAAGGCGATCTTACTTTAAATTTTGACAGTTATGTAGGCTGGCAGGAAATTCCAAAACAATTAGATGTTCTTAATCTGAGAGAATACGGAACGCTAAAAAATACGCGTGCAGATTTAGGGATCGTACAAAGAGACAATACTTTTATCAGGCCTGATTTATTGGGCGAAGGAACAAATTGGCAGGACGAATTATTTCAAACGGCTTTAATGCAGAGTTATAATTTATCAGCTTCAGGCGGTACAGACAATACCACTTATGCTATGGGAGTTGGATATTTAGATCAGGAAGGTATTGCAATTGGTTCATCATTTGATCGTTTCAACCTTAGAGGAGTGATTGATTCTCAGGTAAAAAGCTATCTGAAAATCGGAGTTAACCTGGCTTTGAACAAAACAAATCAGATCACCACATTCAATGATGATTCTTTGATTTTAACGGCGCTTAAACAAACTCCAAACGTTGCGGCGCGTAATGCTGACGGTACTTTTGATGGTCCGGATACAACAGAATTCGTTCAGAACAATCCGTTAGGACTGGCTTTGATGAGAGATAATCATAACGAAAATTACGGAATCAGAGCCAATGCTTATGCGGAAATTGGTTTCACAAAAGACTTAAAATTAAAATCACAATATTCGATAGATTATAATTTTGGAAATAACTACACTTTCAATCCTTCCTATACTTTTGGAGCACTTGTAAACGATGTACGCGAAGGAACCAGAACAAAATCACTGAGCGATAACTGGATTTGGAATAATATATTGACGTATAACAAAACTTTTGACAAACATGCTGTAACGCTAATGTTAGGTCAGGAATTGCAGGAACAGCATTGGGAAAATCTTTACGGATACCGTTCCGGATATATTACAAATGGTGCAACAGATTTAAATGCAGGAGATCCTACAACGGCAAGAAATTCAAATGCCAGTATTACAAAAGCACTTAGTTCTTATTTTGGAAGATTATTTTATTCATTTAATGATAAATATTTGCTGACTGCGACTTTAAGACGAGATGGTTCGTCTCAGTTTGCCGAAGAAAATCGTTGGGATTGGTTTCCGTCAGCGGCTTTGGCCTGGAAAGTTTCAAATGAAAACTTCTTAAAAGGAAATCAGACAGTAAACAACCTGAAATTAAGATTAGGCTGGGGACTTGTTGGTAATCAAAACATTCCGTTCAATTATCCGTATACTTCTATTTATGGTACATCGGCAACAAATTGGGGAAGCGGACAAATTGCAACCAATACTGCCAATCCTGATTTAGGCTGGGAAAAAACAAAATCAAGTAACATAGGTTTAGATTTGGGACTTTTTAATAACAGAATCGAATTAATCGCCGATGTTTATTACAAAAAAACAGAAGATTTATTGCTTCCGTTATCACTTCCGGCATACGCTGGAACTACAGGACAAGGTTCTACAACGCCGCCGATTTTTAATATTGGTTCTATCGAGAATAAAGGGTTTGAACTTACATTAAACACTTTAAACATGGACAGAAAGAATTTTACCTGGAGGTCTAATTTTATTTTCTCAACCAATAAAAATAAAGTTCTGGCGCTGAACTCAGAATCCGGAGTTTATAATGCAACGGTTCAACAGGGTTCAGATGTTACGATTGTGACGCGTACTGCGGTTGGTCAGCCAATTGGACAATTTTACGGCTATAAAGTTATTGGCCGTTTTGAAAAAGCAACAGATTTCTACTATAAAGATAAAGACGGAGTTGTCCAGCCAACTGCTTTGCCGGAAGGAATGGCGATTGGCGAAAACGGTGTGTGGATTGGCGATTATATGTTTGAAGATAAAAATAAAGATGGCGTAATCAACGAAAAAGATACTGATTATATTGGGAATCCTGCTCCGGATTTTACTTTCGGTATCGGAAATACGTTCTCCTTTTTAGGGTTTGATGTCAATATTCTGGTGACAGGTTCTTATGGAAATGAAGCCTTAAATTATCAAAGACGCTGGTTAGAAAATCCTCGTGAGAATACCAATTTGCTTACATCAGCTTTAGGATATGCGCAACTGGAATTAATCGATCCGAATGGTCCGAATGATTATCGAAATGTGCAAATTGTGGGCGGAGATCCTTATATGCCAAGAATTGCCGCTTCGTCTGCATCCTCTGCATCCAATTACAGATTAAGTAATCGCTTTGTTGAAGATGCTTCTTATGTAAGGGTTAAGAATATTTCAATCGCTTATAATCTTCCTAAAAGTTTGTACTCGAGATACGGAATTTCAAATGTCAAAGTATATTCTAATGCCCAAAACATTTTGACTTTTACGAAATACAAAGGTTATGATCCTGAAATTGGTTCTATTAATCAGAATGCTCTTTTAACGGGTGTTGATAACGGACGTTATCCTTCGCCAATAATCACAACTCTTGGATTGAGTGTTAATTTCTAAAAAATGCAGACAATGAAAACAAAGAAAATATTTTATACGGCTTTAATACTTGCATTGCCATTTGTTTGGACGAGTTGCAGCGATATTTTAGACGTTGAGCCAAATGATTTAATTACAAAAGAAAATTTCTATAAATCAGAGTCGGATTTTCAGGCCGCAACAGGACCATTATACAATAAAGTCTGGTTCGATTTTAATGATAAATTTTATTACGGTTTAGGAGACGGACGTGCCGATAATCTGTATGCGCCTTATTCTGATTACGTTTATCCGTTTACAGATTTATCCGAAACCGGATTAACAGGCCCTTTGGTTTCTGCCTGGGGATCTTTATATAATGTGGTTCAACAATCTAATAATGTGATTATTGGAATTTCCGGAAGCACTGTCAGCGAAAACATTAAAAATAAATATATTGCCGAAGCGCGTTTCATGAGAGGAACTGCTTATTGGTATTTAGCGTCTTTGTGGGGCGATGTAATTATTTCTACAGATGCTAAAGATTTGGTTAAAAATCCGGTTGTGAATAAAAATCCGTTGAAAGATGTGTATGAATTTGCGATTCGTGATTTAGAATTTGCAGCAAAATATCTTCCGGAAACAGCAGGACAATCCGGACGTTTGACAAGATACAGCGCTTTCGGAATGTTATCTCGTGTTTACTTATCATTTTCCGGCGTAAGTGATAATCCAAACAGCGGATCAAGAAATCAGCAGTATTTAGATTTAGCCAAAAAGGCTGCCGAAAAAGTAATTTCTTCCGGCCCTTATACGCTGATGACGAATTATGCGGATTTATTTATGGTTGAAAACAACAATAATTCCGAGTCGATGTTTGCCTTGCAATGGGTTCCAAACGGAGATTATGGCGTAAATAATACACAACAGGCTTATTTTGCTTTAGGTTCTGATATTACAGGAGATGACGCCGCGTGGGGATATTGGACAAGAGCTTCTTATGATGTTTTAAAAGAATATGAATCGAAAGATGTGCGCCGTAAAGCAACCTGGATGGCTGATGATGATTTTTATGCTGAAATCAATAAATCAAACGGAGGTTATACTGTTGATCACAGCAAGGACTTTGTGAATGTAAAAAAAGGCGTTGTTGGTTCTACAAAAGACAATTCGAAAATTACACGTATGAATTCTTCTTTAAATACTTATATGTTACGTTTGGGCGAAGTATATCTGAATTATGCCGAAGCCGCTTTGGGCAATAACGCTTCAACAGCAGATGCAATGGCTTTAGACGGTGTAAACAAACTTCGCAAACGTGCAGGTCTTGATCCAAAAGCAACTTTAACGTATGCAGATATTATCCATGAAAGAAGAGTAGAACTGGCCATGGAAGGACAATATTGGTATGATTTAGTTCGAAGAGCGTATTACAAACAACAAGAAGTAGTGAATTATATCACATTACAAAATCGTGGTACCATAGAGCCAATTTTGTATGATGCTGCTACAAATAAGGCCTCAATAGATCCGGCAAGAAGCAGCAGTTCACGTTCTATTGGTGTAATCGACGCGACAATTTTCCTTCTTCCTTATCCGGAATCAGAATTGGTTCAGAATCCGTTGTTGAGAGAAAATCCGGTTCCGTATCAATTTACAGAGGCAAAAATAACAGACTTATTCTAGGATTTGAAAAATTATAAAATCTAAAAAGAAAGATTAATATGAAATATATTTTAAATAAAAAATATTGGGCACCCATCGCATTGCTGGGAATAATTTGCTGTAGCATGTTATTTACTTCTTGTGACAGTAACGATTCTCAAGGCGGAACCATCACCGTAACGAGAGTATTTCTGGAAGATGTAAATTCAGCTGTGCCGGACAGAGAAGTAAGTTTTGCCCGTTTAGGACAAGCATTGCGTATTGAAGGTTCTGGTTTTACAGGATTAAAAAAAGTGTACATCAACGGATATTCAACCTATTTTAATGTGGTTTTTGTATCCGATAATTCGATGTTGGTAAATGTTTCTGCCGATACTCCTATTTTAGACGCAGATCCGTCAGAAAGAAACACCATTAGATTTGTAAATGACAGCGGTGAAACTGTTTTTCCGTTCGAAATTCGTTCCGGAAAACCCGCCATTACTAATATTTCCAACACAATGCCGAATGCCGGAGAAACGATTACAGTTTCAGGAACAGGTTTAACAGAAGTAACCAAAGTAACTTTTCCGGGAAATATAGACGTAACAACCGGAATTATTTCAGATGAAGACGGTGAATTTTTTACAGTTGTGGTGCCAAACGGAGTTTCAGACAATGGAGGTTCTTTATTTGCGCAGACTTCAAACGGAGGCGTTTATTCTCCGGCTTATTTTAATTTCAAAAAAGGAATTCTGCTTAATTTTGACGGACAGGGAACACATGGTTATTGGAACACTGCGACAATGCCAAGTATGATTGGGCCGGACGATTTATTATCGATAACGTCAGGAATTGGAAATACTTCTCAGGGAAAATATGTTCCGCATCATCCTGATCGTCTTCCTGCTTTTGCTGCCGAAAAAAACCGCTGCACCGAAGTTTGGACAGCAGGAAACGGAGTGGATAACTGGAGAACTCAATTAACACCTTATATTCCGGCAAGCACACCGCTTGATAAAGTTGCCCTGCAATTTGATATTTATGTTCCGGATGCGTGGAAAGATTCCGGATTCTTAAAAATATGCATGATTAATAATTTTAATGGTGGCGAATGGGCCGGCGCTGTTTATAATTATGTGCCCTGGATTGTAGACGGAAAATCAGTTGCTTTTCAAACCACAGGCTGGACGACCGTAACGATTCCGTTAAATAAATTTTATGCATGGTCTAAAGAACCTTTCACTTTCGAAACTGTTTTGGCATTTCGTGAGGCGGCAAGTTTTCAAAATTTTGGTTTTTTCTTCGAAAATTCTGTTGTTAAACTGAAAGATGTTCTTGGAAATACAAGCGAAGTAGAATTTCCTGCAAAAGCAACTTCAGTAAAAGTATATACTGATAACTGGCGAATTGTATCCTTAGATACTCCGGTTTACAATGATTTTGCTAACTAAAAAAATATCAAAAATGAAATATAAATATATAGTACCGGTAATCGTTTCATCTCTGCTGATTTTGGCTTCTTGCGATGATAATTTAATGGATTGGGAAAAAGATCCTGAACACGGAGCCGTGACAGGAGCTGAACTTCCTTTGGAATTAGTAGAAAAAATCAGCCGATATGAACCGCTTAAAACCTACACGGATTTTGTTTTAGGAAACGGAATTGGCGCCGATATCTACTTGAGCGACGAGGCTTACAGAAAAATTGTAAACGAAAATTTCGACGAAGTTACGCCGGGATATGCCATGAAACACGGCGCCATGGTAAACTCAAAAGGAGAAATCAATTTTACCACAATGGATGCCTTTATTGCGAAAACAAAAGAGGCAGGTTTGCGCGTATTTGGACATACTCTGGTTTGGCATTCCAATCAAAATGCGAGTTATTTAAATGGTATTATTGCGCCAACCGTAATTCCGGGCTCTAGCGGAACCAATATTCTGGATTTAACTCCCATAAAAAACGGAACCTTTACAGGATGGACAAAATACAATTCAGGAAAAGGAATTACTGTGGTGGACAATGCAGGATTAGCGCCTGCCTCAAAAGCCATAAAATTAGAATCAAGCGCAACATCATCAGCAGCTTATAATTTGCAGTTAACAACGCCAAATATTGGTATTGTAGCGGGACATAACTATGAAGTTTCTTTTTATATCAAATCTGATGTAACGGGTAAAGGACGTATTTCCTTTAATGCTTCTTTGACAAATCAATATCCTTATAAAGACTGGCTTAATACCGGTTCAGCAACAGAAGCTTTTACAACAACATCCGCCTGGCAGCAAGTAAAAATAAAATTGGCCCCGGGAGATTTTGCGGCAGGAAGTACCGGTTTTCAGTTTAATATAGATTTGGGTTATCTTCCTAACGTCGCTTACCTTATTGATGTAAATACATTGGCGGTTGTCGATCTTGATGCGACATCGGCGGTGGTTAATTTAATTTCGAATGGTAATTTTGAGAATGGAAGTCTGGGCAGCTGGGGAGGCTGGGGTAACGGTTCAACCAGATCAGTTTCTGCAAATGGGGACGGTTATGGCGGCGGTTATGCGATGGTGCTTACAAACCCAACTGTAGCCAATAATTACAGCGCGCAGCAATCTTATACTTTAAGCAAACCTTTGGATCTTGGTGTTGAATATACGATGTCTTTTATGGTGAAATCTTCTGTTGCAGCAGGTTTGCAGGTTGAGAATCAGGGCGCTAATTACGATGCTGATTATTATGGCGGAATCAGTGTTACAAATGCCTGGACTCAGGTTACGAAAACAATTATTCCGACCAAAACAGACCGTGATAAAATAATTTTTGATTTTGGTGCAGATGCCGCAACTTATTATATTGATAATATTGTATTAAGTACAAAAGCAGGCGGAGGCGGAGGACCAACAGCGCCAATTACTATCGAAAAAACAGATGCAGAAAAAACAGCTATTATTGGCAGTGCCATGCAGGATTGGATTTCGAAAATGATGACACATTACAAAACGAGCGTTTTTGCATGGGACGTTGTGAATGAACCAATGAAAGAAGACGGAACCTTAAGAACCGGAAATGAAGGCGATACAGCAGCAGACTTTTTCTCATGGGCAAAATATCTTGGTAAAGATTACGCCGTAACAGCCTTTAAACTGGCTCGTCAATACGGAAATACAAGCGACAAATTGTTTATTAATGATTATAATCTGGAATCAAGATTAGACAAATGCGACGGCTTAATCGAATACGTAAAATACATCGAAAGCAAAGGAGCAACAGTAGACGGAATTGGAACTCAGATGCATATTGGCCTGACTGCAGACAAAGACAAAATTGTTCAGATGTTTCAGAAATTAGCCGCGAGCGGAAAATTAATCAAGATTTCAGAATTAGACATCAGATTAGGAACTAATGCACCAACAGTGGCACAACAAGCTTCTCAGGCAGAAATGTACCAATATGTGGTGGATATGTATAAAAAATACATTCCCGCAGCACAGCAATATGGTATCACTTTATGGGGCGTTTCAGATAGCGTGAAAGAGCATGTAAACTGGCTTCCTGATGAATCTCCAAATCTTTGGGATGCAAATTATGTTCGTAAACATGCGTATAAAGGAACTGCCGATGGTCTTGCAGGAAAAGATGTGAGTAAAGACTTTTCCGGAGAGTTGACAAAACCTTAGTTTATTATAAAAACAATCCGTAGGATAGATCTATAAATGGATATATGCTGCGGATTGTTTGTTTTTTATACTGTTTCTCTTATTTCATAAATACCTTCGATAATTCCTTTGTTCTTTATTTTATAGATTCTTTATGCTTATTTAACACAACCGATTGTGTAATTCAATAATAAATCAAATTCAATTCAATAAAAAAGTTTCAAACCATACTATTAACTATTAAACCATTATTTTATGACTAAATTTTTAATAACAAAAAGCAAATTAAAACGCCTAAGATTTTTAGGGTTTTTAGCCTTACTGTTTGTATTTTCTATAAGTGCAAATGCGCAGACAACAGTAACGGGAATCGTATCTGACGCAAACGGACCAATTCCGGGAGCGAATGTGAATATCAAAGGCACAAAAACCGGAGTTGTTACCGGTTTCGACGGAAATTATACTATTACCAATGTCCCTTCAAATGGTGTTTTGGTGTTTAGCTTTTTGGGTTTAACGACCAAAGAAGTTCCAGTAGCCGGTCAGACCAAACTTGATGTACTGTTACAGGAAAATTCTAATGCACTTCAGGAAGTTGTCGTGATTGGTTATGGTGCTCAGCGCAAGGAATCTGTTACGGGATCTGTGGCTTCCATAAAAGGAGATGTGATTCGCGAAATACCTTCGGCAAACGTTACACAAGCTTTACAGGGACGCTTGGCGGGGGTACAAATGACGCAGACTTCTACAAAACCGGGCGCTACAATGCAGGTTCGTATTCGTGGTACAAGATCTTTAACAGCATCAAACGATCCGCTTATTGTACTGGACGGAATCCCCTTTTCGGGAACACTGGCAGACATTAGTCCGGACGATATTAAAAGTATTGATATTTTGAAAGATGCTTCTGCAACAGCTATTTACGGTTCAAGAGGAGCAAATGGTGTGATTTTGGTTTCCAGTAACAAAGGTACAAAAGGCCAGAAAGCACAAATTGCCTACAACACTTATACCGGTTATAAAGAAGCGGTGAAATATCCCATGATGGACGGACCAAAATACGTTGAGTTTCGTAAACTGGCAGGAAAAAATTTGGTGAATGGTATCGATGAATCGAATGATGTAAATACAGACTGGCAGGATTTATTTTACCGTGGTGCCATAGTTACAAGTCATGACGTGGCGGTTACCGGCGGAAGTGAAAGAGGAAACTACAACTTTGGTGTCAACTATTACAAAGATCAGGCGGTTATTCCGGGTTCGGAATACAATCGTTATTCGATGCGTGCAGGACTTGATCAGGAATTAGGATTGCTGCGTATTGGCTTTGCCTCAAATAATAATTACAGTATTACAGATGGTGCCAGTTTAGGAATGTACGGAATTTTGAGTATGTCTCCAATCGCAAATCCGTATAACGCAGATGGTTCGCTAAAAAGAACCGTAAGAATGCCACAAGATGAAAACTGGGTGTATACGAGAGAAAGCATGAAAAATCTCGGTGATAAATTTGTAGACAGAAACAAAGCTTTTGGTTCTTATAATTCTGCTTACGCCGAGTTGAAAATTCCTGCCATCGACGGATTAAAAGCCAGAGTTAATATTGGAGGAAATATCCGTGTTACAAATTCAGGAAGTTATACCGGAATTGGCGTTTTCAATTCAAATCCTCAAAATCCAAATGTTGCTTCAATTGGGAATTCACAAAATACCAGCTGGACTATCGAAAGTTTATTGACCTACGATCATACTTTTGCTCAAAAACATAAAGTAAGTGCGCTTGCGATGTATTCGTCGGAACAAACTACTTATAATAGTTCTCAGATTTCGAGAAGAAATATCGCCGGAGACAGTTTTCAATATTTCAATTTAGGACAAACTTCAACGGGCGATAATAATGACATTACCATTGATGGCAATAATCAGAATTACACACAAAGCGGATTAATGTCTTATATGGTACGTGGAATGTATTCGTATGCAGATCGTTATATGTTAAGCGCCACCTTCCGTTCTGATGCTTCGTCACGATTGGCGCCATCGAATCAATGGCACAGTTATCCGGCAATATCAGCAGGATGGAATATTCAGAAAGAATCGTTTATGAGTAATGTTTCGTGGCTTAGTGCTTTAAAATTACGCGCAGGTTACGGACAAACTTCTAATCAGTCGGTTGCACCATACGCTACGTTAGGAACTTTAAGCACAAGACCTTACAACTTTGGTAATGTCAATGCAACGGGATATTATGTATCTACATTGCCGAATCCTAATTTAGGCTGGGAATATTCTGAAACAACCAATCTTGGTTTGGATTTTTCTATTTTCAGAGACCGTTTATCCGGTACCGTAGAATATTATACCACAGATACAAAAGATCTTTTACTTAGTGTGAATTTGCCTGTAACTTCAGGTGTAAACAGTTATGTGGGCAACGTAGGTTCTACACAAAACAAAGGTTGGGAACTTTCGTTAAACGGCGTAATATTAGATAATTATAATGGCTGGACTTGGGAAGCCGGAGCGAATATCTACAGCAATAAAAACAAACTGGTTTCGCTGGCTTCAGGAACAACAGAAGATAAAACAAACTGGTGGTTCGTGGGAAAACCGCTGAATATAATTTACGATTACAAAAAGGTGGGAATTTATCAAACCGATGCCGAAGCCAAATTATATGAAGGTGCAGCGGGAGCAGCCGGAATGATTAAGGTAGAATATACAGGAACTCGCAACGCAGACGGTACGCCAACAAGATTAATTGGTGCCGATGACAGACAGGTTTTAAATGCAGATCCTGATTTTCAGGGTGGTTTTAATACCAGAGTTGCCTACAAAGGTTTTGATCTTTCGGTAGTTGGGATATTTCAAAGCGGCGGTATTTTAAACAGTACGCTTTATGGTTCAAATGGTTATCTGAATATTAACGACGGACGCCGCGGACAAATTGATGTAGATTACTGGACACCAACCAATACAGATGCGCAATATCCGTTACCGGGAGGACCAACAGAAAGTAATAATCCTAAATACGGTTCGACTTTGGGTTATTTTGATGCTTCTTATGTGAAATTAAAAACCATTACGCTGGGTTATAATCTTCAGAAAGACTGGATAAAAACAGCGGGAATGGAAAGACTTCGACTGTATTGTACGATCCAGAATCCGTGGGTAATTTATTCTCCTTATCACAAACAATCCGGTATGGATCCGGAAACGAATTCGTATGCCAATGACGGTGCCAATATGGCTGTGGCGTATGCTTCAAACTTAAGCCGTTTGCTTACTGTTGGGTACAATACGCCGCAATCGCGTAACTTGATTTTAGGTCTTAACATAACATTCTAAAAACAGATAAAATGAAAAAATATAGTAAACTTAAATACGTTGGTGCCGCTGTACTTTCATTAGTATTATGGAGCTGTTCCAATGATATACTCGACGAAAAACCACGCAGTATTTTTACGCCTGATTATTTTTCAACTCCCGAAGGCGTAATGGGCGGCGTAACCTCAATGTACGGTCACTTGCGTTATATGTATGGCAACGGTTATTTTTTAAACGTAGGTCAGATCGCTACCGATGAATCAACCTGGGGACAAAACTCAGATGGAAACGTTAAGAATTTAGATTTCTCCGGAGTAGGCGTTATTGATCCTTCAACCAGTAATACAGGTGCGGTTTGGAACAATGCATTTCCTAATATTAATACAGCCAGCGGGGTTATCGAAAATGCATCGGCGATTGGAAGTATTTCTCCGGCACTTATTGCAGAGGCGAGATTTTTTCGTGCCTTCGATTACTTTTTGCTTGTGCAGACTTACGGTGGTGTTCCGCTGGATTTGGGTGCGGGAGAGTTAAAATTTAATTCCTCAACCGTGAGATCTTCAAAACGAAATACAGTTCCGGAAGTGTACAGCAAAGCCATTTTTCCAGATTTAATAAAAGCGATTGAAGATTTACCCGTTACCGGAAGAGTAACCGGCGGACTAACTAAAACAACAGCCAGACTTTATTTGGCAAAAGCCTATTTAACTTACGGATGGTGGCTTCAAAATCCTAAAAATATTCCGACTTATCCTGCCTCTGACAGAAAAGATCCTGACGGACATGATCCTGCATGGTATTTTCAACAAGCGTATGATGTTGCTGTTACGGCTATAAACGATCCGGGACCATTTGGTTTACAGCCAACATTTTATGATGTAAACGTGGCGACAAAAGACCGTAATAAAGAAATGTTGTTATATGCAGATCACACCCAATCGAGTTCAACCTATAATGGTGGAGATTTGAGTTACAGCGGTGGCGGTTTTAGTACCGATTATTTTGCGGGCTGGTTTGGTCAGTTCAATTATACAGGTGTCAGAAGTTCGTCGAGTAATACAAGCTGGGCAGCGGTAAGTTCTGTTCAGCGTGAAGCTTCTCAGCCTTTGGGACGTCCGTGGACTATGTTGGCGCCGCCTATAGAAGTATTTAAAAAGACTTTTGCAGATAAAACAAACGATTCCCGTTACGACGGAACTTTTACAACGGCATATCGCGGCAATTGGGCAAAAGCCGGAATTACCAATCAGGTTTTATATAATGCGAATTATCTGCCGATTGCAAACGGAGATCCTGTGGTAACATTTCTGGATAATGATGTTTCCGGCGTAGATTATTCTAACTCGGTATTTAATAGTTCGATTGGAGCAGGAGTATTGCCAGGAAGAGCTGATTTTGTGGTTGAGCCAAGCGTATTTTCAAGAATTTGTTATCCGGGCAACTGGAAATTGGGACCTTACCGTACGGATAACGGAACTGGTTTAGGATCTCCAAACGGAAGCAGCACAAGACCTTTTCCAATCGCTAAATTTTCTGAATTGTATTTTATTGCCGCAGAAGCTGCTGTAAAAGGAGCCAATGTTCAGGGTGGAAAAAGTGCCAGAGATTTAATAAATGTTATTCGTGCCAGAGCCGGAAAATGGAGTTTTGACAATAAAGCAAATGTTACTAAAGTGCAGGATAACAGTGCTGCTATGATGGCAGCAACTCCGGCTATTATTGACATTGATTATATTTTGGCAGAACGTTCCCGCGAATATTTTGGTGAAGGATATCGCTGGTATGATTTAGCGCGCACACAAAACTGGATTGAATATGGCGCTTCGTTTACGATTGCAGGCGCAACAAACCCAAATGACTGGAAAGACCATTCAGTAAAAACGTTTACACGAACAATTTCTGTTGCTAATTATCTTCGTCCGATTCCAACTTCACAATTGGATGGAATGGAAATGTCGGCAGCAGAGAAATTGGCTTATCAAAATCCTGGGTATTAAATTAGGAGTTAGTTTTTTTAAAAGAAGGAAGTTTTACCGTTCGGAAATGTATTTGAGCGGTAAATATCCTTCTGAGCTTTGTCAAAGTTTAAAACTTTGTCAAAGCTTAATAATGTTGCGTATAATTGTTTTAAACACATAGAAACATAGCCAATAGAAATGTGAAAAGGCATTTCATTTGTTTAAATTCACATAGCTATGTGTGAAGAAACTAGTTTTTTTATATTCTTTTAAATACAGGCAAAAGTCTATGTTTCTATGTGTTAAAATAAAATTTCAAAATAAGATGATTAATTCTTCAAAAAATATCGTTTTTATAATTCTGTTTCTGGTGATCCAATTCGGCTACAGCCAAAATAAAACGCCTTATCTTCAAAAAAAAGGAGATAAAACCCAATTGATTGTCAACGGAAAACCATTTCTGATACTGGGCGGAGAATTAGGAAATTCTTCTGCAACCAGTATGGAAAGCATGGAAAGCATCTGGCCTAAATTGAAAAACATGAACCTCAACACGGTTTTAACGCCTGTTTATTGGGAATTGATCGAAAAGGAGGAAGGCAAGTTTGATTTTTCGCTGGTTGATGATTTAATTGTCAGAGCCCGAAAAGAAAACCTGAAACTGATTTTTCTGTGGTTTGGATCCTGGAAAAACAGCATGTCCAGCCACGCTCCGGAATGGGTAAAACTGAATCAGAAAAAATATCCAAGGGTAAAAGACAATACCAATAAAAGCCATGAAATCCTGACGCCTTTCAGCGAAAATAATCTACAGGCAGATTTAAATGCTTTTAAAAAACTAATGTCTCATATTAAAGATTTTGATAAAAATGACCAGACTGTCATCATGATTCAGGTAGAAAATGAAATCGGAATGCTGCCGACTGCGAGAGATTATCATCCATTGGCAAATGAGGAATTCAGAAAAAATGTTCCTGAAGAATTACTGAAATACCTGCAGAAAAACAAAGACAATCTGGTTCCGGAATTTTTAGAAATCTGGAAGAAAAATGGTTTTAAAACGGCCGGAAACTGGGAACAGGTTTTTGGAAAAAGCCTTGCTACCGATGAAATTTTCATGGCTTGGTTTTTCGCCAAATTCACCAACAAAGTAGCCAAAGCCGGAAAAGAAAGTTACAATATTCCGATGTTTGTAAATGCCGCTTTGAACGCGCCAGAAAAGAAACCCGGACAATATCCAAGCGCCGGACCTTTACCTCATCTTATGGATATTTGGCAGGCTGCGGGAACTTCGATCGATTTTCTTTCGCCTGACTTTTATAATCCAAATTTTAAGCAATGGAATGATTTGTTTGTCCGTCAGGGAAATGCGTTGTTTATTCCCGAGCATAAATTTGATGTTACGGCGCCATTCAAGGGTTTATATGCGATTGGACATTATGAAGCAATTGGTTTTTCACCTTTTTCGATTGAATCTGTTACTGATGGAAAAAAAGAACCTTTGGGGAAAATCTATAATTTGATTCAGCAGTTAACTCCTGTTATTGAAGCAAATAAAGGTTTACATAAAATTGATGGTGTTTTACTGGACAAGGAAAATCAGTCGCAAATCATCCAATTAGGGAATTATGAGTTTACGTTTAAACATGATTATACATTAAATTGGTCGGCTGGAGCCAAAGAAGAAGTCTGGGCCATGACGAGCGCGATCATTGTCGAAATTACGCCGGATGAATTTTATATCGCTGGTTCGGGAATTGTGGTTACTTTTAAGTCTTTGAAGAATAAAAATTTAAATGCGGGAATTTTAAAAGTCGATCAGGGTGGTTTTGAAAATAATGTCTGGAAAACATTTCGACATTTTAACGGAGATCAAACACATCAGGGAAGACATGTTCGCATTGCGGTTGATGATTTTGAAATTCAGAAAGTTAAGTTGTATAGTTATGAGTAAGGGTTTGAGTTTGCCACGAATTCACGAATTATTAAAAAAAAATCCTAACCGCAAATTTCACAAATTTTTAAAAAAGGGTTTGCCACTGATTACATAGATTTAAATGATTTTTTATTTATTTCTTTTAGATGACAAACCTGACAGGTTTTTAAAACCTGTCAGGTTTAACGTTGAAGATGTTAATCATTTTAATCTGTGGCAAAAAAAATTAGAGAAAATTTGTGCAATTGCTTCGCCAGTTCGCTAACGCTCGGGTCGTGGCAAAAAAATAAAAGAAACTTCGCAGCAAAAAAATATATAAAAAAAACATGAAAAAAATAATAATACTATTTGTTTTGCTTTTCAATTTAAGTGGAAACGCTCAGGTAAAATTACCTCGTTTAATAAGCGACGGAATGATTTTACAGCGGGATGTTAAGTTGAAAATTTGGGGTTGGGCTGCTGCCAAAGAAAAAATTCAGCTTGACTTTAATCATAAAACCTATAAAGCAATCGCTGCAGAAGACGGGAAATGGATGATTACATTACCATCTCAAAAAGCGGGCGGACCTTATGAAATGACTTTTAAAGCGAGTAATATCATTACAGTAAAAAATATTCTGTTTGGCGATGTCTGGGTTTGTTCGGGACAATCGAACATGGAATTACCGATGGAACGTTTGAAGGATAAATATAAAGAGGTTATCGCTAAAGCGGAAAACACGAATATTCGACAATTTCTGGTACCGGATCAATATGATTTTGAAAAGGAAAATGTTGATTTGCCTTCCGGCGAATGGGTTTCTGTAACGCCTGTAAATATTTTACAATTTTCGGGTGTTGGTTATTTTTTCGCCAGTGAAATTTATGAAAAATATAAAATTCCGATTGGGTTAATTAATACGGCTTTGGGTGGTTCTCCGGCAGAATCGTGGATAAGTGCCGATGGAATTAAAAAGTTTCCGGAATACGATCTGGAATATCAGAAATTTAGAAACCCAAACGTAATTACAGAAATTGAAAACAACGATAAAAAGACAAATAATGACTGGTATCAACTCGTAAATAAAACAGATGAAGGTTTAAAAAACAACTGGAAAAATGAAGTTCTCAATGATGCGGACTGGAAAGAAATGAATATTCCGGGTTATTGGGGAGATCAGGAATTGGGAAATGTAAACGGCGTAGTTTGGTTTCGCAAAGAATTTACTTTAGATAAAATAAAAGAGAATAATGCAAAATTGATTTTAGGCAGAATCGTCGATGCTGATTCGGTTTATATAAACGGTCAGTTTGTAGGAACGACGTCGTATATGTATCCACCCAGAAAGTATTCTTTTAATGCTACTATTTTAAAGGAAGGAAAAAATGAAATTGCGATTCGTGTTATCAATAATTCAGGAAGGGGAGGTTTTGTTACGGATAAGCCGTATGAACTGGTGACCGGAAATGATACGCTGGATTTAAAAGGAAACTGGAAATATAAACTGGGTGCAAAAATGCTTCCGCTGCCTTCGCAGACTTTCATCCGGTGGAAACCTGTTGGCTTGTATAATGCGATGATTGCGCCTTTGAAAAATTATTCTGTGAAAGGAATACTTTGGTATCAGGGAGAATCGAGTACCAAGAAACCTTCGGAATATCTTGCTTTAATGGAAACTTTAATAGCGAATTGGCGATCGCAGTGGCAACAGGAAAATTTACCGTTTTTATTTGTTCAGCTTACAAATTTTATGGATCCAAAACCAGAACCTGTTGAAAGTAACTGGGCAGCTTTAAGACAACAGCAAAAAAATACTTTGAAAGTTCCTAATACCGGAATGGCGGTTACAATAGATTTGGGAGAATGGAACGACATTCATCCTTTAAATAAATATGATGTTGGAAAACGGCTATCATTATTAGCCAGAAAAATGGTGTATGGAGAAAAGGATTTAGTGACTTTGGGACCGCTTTTTAAATCTTTAGAAGAAAAAGAAAACAAACTGATTATAAGTTTTACGGATATTGGTTCTGGTTTGATGAGTAAAAATAATACACCGCTAAAAGAATTTTCGATAGCAGGAACTGACGGAAAATTTGTCCGGGCAAATGCTGTTATTGAAGGGGATAAAGTTATTGTTTGGAGTGACGGTGTTTTAAATCCCGTAAAAGTGAGATATGCGTGGGCAGATAATCCCGATCAGGCGAATTTGTATAATAAAGAAGGATTGCCGGCTTCACCTTTTGAAGCAAATTTGAGTTCAGAAAATAAACTTTAAAGCATAGAAAAAAATAAAGCCGGTTTCCCCCCAGAAACCGGCTTTATTAATTAACTAAATTACAATTAATGCAAAGCAAATCGTAATTTAAGACCATACGAAACTAATCGTATATCGTTTGTATATGGAGTTTCCAATACACTGTTGTATTTAAATTGTACAGGCAATTCTGCATTGTACTGAACAAGATTTTTATCGTTGTTTTTATCATAGATATTGTTTAATCCATAATCTAAATAAACGCCAATATAAATCCAGCTTTTGCCGGCTATTTTTTGTTTTAAACCCGTTTCAAAAGTAGCAGAATAAGAGACATCCGTATCAATATCCTGTTTGCCTACTTTAATATTATCTGTGCTGGCAAAACCGGCAAATGCAGGACTAAATAATTCGACATTATATTGTGGATAATAGCCGCTTGTAGTCAGGTTTTGTATTTTAGTTTCATAGCTTCCGCTAATGGCAAAACCAACTTTAAATCCTCCGGCAAGATATAATTTTGATGTTCCCGGAGTTTCAAACTGAAGCACAAGAGGAACATTGATATAGCCCAGTTTTTGTTCTTCTCTTAAATTCGTTGCTTTATATCTAAATTGAAAGTTCTCATCTTCGGCATCTGTGGTCATGTATTGTCCTGCCAGATATCCAAATTTTCCATCGGTATTGTAGGTTTGATATTCAGCTCCAATTCCGATACTTAAACCTTCGTTGAGGTAATACGAATAACGAATTCCGGCATTAATACCATTTCCGGTCTGTACTTCTCCGGCGGAGTGATATTTCAGAAATGAAAACGGACCACCAACAGCTATCGATATTTCATGTTTGCTTTCCTGAGGGTAACTATCCTGACCATAACTATTGAGGCAAATAATAATAAGTGCCGCAAGGGTAGTTAATGATTTTATATGTGTATATTTTTTCATTTTAAAGTTATATTAGCCAGTACCATTTTGATCTGGTACTGGCGGGTTTTATTTATTTTACAATTACTTTGAATGATTTTTTGATGTTACCAGATTCAAGAACAACAAGGTACATACTGCCCTCTGTAGTTTCAGGTAATTGTATTTCAGTTAATACTGAAGATGAACGAACTGTTTTAACCAATTGTCCTGAAACAGAATACAAACTAATTTGCATGTTTTGTAAATCTTCTGCAGGGAAATCAGCTTCTACGGTAAGTACTTTTCCAACTTGTACCGGGTTAGGATAAAGTTTTGCAGTTAGTGAATTTTGCAGTGTAATTGCAGAATCACAAGTCTGAAGCACTTTTCCGTCTTTGGTAGTCATTTTTACACTATAAACAGCAGTTGGATCTAATATATTATTGGTATCGTTTCCTGCAGTATAATATTGACCGGTTCCTATCAATTGACCGTTTTTAAACCATTGGTATGCTACAAACTCGTAACCGCCATTTGTTTGCGGATTATTGTTTACAAGCAAGACATTGTTGAATTTCTGTTTCACAATATCATAGAAACCAAATGGTTTTTCTATGTTGATTGTGTAGTTAGTCGTTGTAGTTCCATCTTCTGAAGTAACGGTAACGTTTTGCGTATAAATTCCAGGTTTTGGCGGCGCAATTGTAAAATTGGCAGATGGCGTAATGGTCGCATTTGTGTTATTCAAAATAGCGATATTAACATTAGTTTGTCCACATGGCATTACGTATGTGATATTTTTTGCAGGATTATTATAAACCTGACCTCCAATAGTGATACTTGTAACGCTTACGTCATTGTTTTTGATTACCAAAATTTGAGAAACATCAGCAGCAGGTAAATAATTAGCATCACCATCCTGATGCGCTGTAATTACCAATTGTCCAGATCTAATCATACTTACCAAACCGCCGGAAGTAACGCTTGCCGGAGGAAGTGCAGATGTATATGTAAATGTGTAACGTATTGGTAAACCTGAATTTGAAAAGGCATCTAAGTTAAAGTTGTTGTTCACTCCAAGCGTTTTTGGTGGTAAAGCAGCAAAAGTAATTAGCTGTGCAGCTTTTTTGATTTCAAGTTGAGCAGTAAGCGTAATTGGTGAACAATTTGGCGAACTTGCAGCTGGTGAAACCGTTGCTGTAACGGTATAAAGACCTGCATTTGTAGCTCCGTTTACTGTTCCTGTTGATGGAGTAGTAGCATACACTACGCTTGCTCCTGCAGGAAGATTAGCCACATTTATAGTACGTACAGTTCCGTTATAAGTAAAATCGGAATTTGCAAAAGTTACCTGATTTAAAGGAGACGCCGTTACGCTAATGTTTTGCTGTTGTGTTGCAGTATTTCCGCTGGCATCAACATAAGACCATGTAATTACATAATTTCCAACAGTTGTATACGTTAAAGGATCTGTTGTTGTAGCAGTTATGATTCCGCTGCAATTATCAGTTGCTGTTGGTATTGCAATTTCTGCCGGTAAAACAGCACAATAATTCGTAATTGCAGGGAGATTTGTTACATTAGGTACAGGTGCTGTTACATCCGGAATTACTGTTATAGTTACCGTTTTTGTTAAAGTACAGCTGTTATCATCTGTAATAAGTACAGAATAAGTTCCTGCAGCAAGTCCTGTTGCTGTTGCAGCAGTTCCGCCAGAAGGTGACCATGCATAAGTATAAGATCCGGTTCCGCCTGTTACATTTACAGTAGCCGATGCATCGCTTTGTCCATTACAAGAAACATTTACTTGAGATGTTGTTGCAGCAAGTACAGCCAGTTCTGTTATTGTAAAACTTTGTGTAGTCTGACACAAGTTAACGTCTGAAATTGTTACGGTGTAAGTTCCGGCAGCTAAACCTGATGCAGTTGCAGCAGTTCCTCCGGCAGGAGACCAAACATACGTATATGCTCCGGTTCCGCCAGTTACGTTTACAGTTGCAGATCCGTTAGAACCTCCGTTACAAGAAACATTTGTTTGAGACGGTGTAACAGCCAAAGGAGTTGGTTCTGTTATTGTAAAACTTTGTGTTGTTGCACATAAGTTAGCGTCTTTTATTGTTACAGTATAAGTTCCTGCAGCAAGTCCTGATGCTGTTGCAGCAGTTCCGCCAGAAGGTGACCAAGAGTAAGTATATGCTCCGGTTCCGCCAGTTACGGCTACAGAAGCAGATCCGTTAGAACCTCCATTACAAGAAACATTTGTTTGAGATGGTGTAACTACTATCGCAGTTGGTTCTGTAATTGTAAAGTTTTTTACAATCGAACATCCATTTGAAGAAGTTATCGTTACAGCATAATTACCTGCTGTAAGTCCGGTAGCGGTATCAGCATTTCCTCCTGAAGGAGACCAAGAATAAGTAAAAGGTCCCGGAGCTCCTGCTGGTACTACAGTTGCAGCTCCTGTATTTGAACCATTACATAAAACATCAGTTTGAGATGTAGTTGCCACTAAAGTATTTATGGTAGTGATTACAAAGTTTTTAACGATTGAACATCCATTAGCATCTGTAATCGTAGCCGTGTAATTTCCTGCCAATAATCCTGTTACTACTTGCGTTGTTTCTCCGTTAGACCATAAATAAGTATAAGGTGTTGTTCCTCCGCTTGGCGTAACGGCTGCTTGTCCGCCAACAATACAGGTTGCATTTACCTGAGCAGTTGTCGCCGTTAATGTAGCAGGCTGATTAATGGTGAAGTTTTTAGTTAAAGAACAACCAACAGCATCTGTAATTAATACGGAATAATTTCCTACTGATAATCCTGTTGCTGTATTGGCAGTTCCGCCAGAAGGTGACCAAAGATAAGTATAACCTCCATTTCCTCCTGAAACGCTTACTGATGCAGTTCCGTTAGCTTGTCCATTACAAAGTACATCGGTTTTTGATGTCGTTGCTGCTAAAACTGCAGGTTCGCCAATAGTAACAGTTGCCGTAGTTTGACATGTATTGCCATCTGAAACAGTTACTGTATAAGTTCCTGCAGCAAGTCCTGTTGCTGTTGCAGCAGTTCCGCCAGATGGTGACCAGGAATATGTGTAACCCGGTGTTCCTCCTGATACGGTTACAGTTGCTGTACCATTAGTACCTCCATTACAGGAAACATCAGTCTTAGAAGTTGTAGCGGAAAGTAATGTCGGAGTCAAAATAGTAACATTTTTAACCAACGTACATCCGTTTGCATCTGTAATTGTAACTGTATAATTTCCTGCCGGTCTTCCCGTAACAGTTGCTGTTGTACCGCCTAATGGAGCCCATAGATAAGTATATCCTGGTGTTCCTCCTGAAACCGTTACAATTGCTGAACCATTTGATCCTCCAAAACAGCTAACACCAACTGATGCTGTAGTAGCACTCAAAATAGCAGCTGGCTGAGTAATGGTAAAACTTTGTGTTGTCTGACATAAGTTGGCATCTTTTACGGTTACCGTATAAGTTCCTGCCGTAAGTACTGATGCTGTTGCAGCAGTTCCTCCAGAAGGTGACCATGCGTAGGTATAAGCTCCGGTTCCTCCGGTTACATTTACCGTTGCAGATCCTGTAGCATCTCCGCGACATCCAATGTTAGTTTGTGCTAAAGGTGTTGCTGTTAATGCATTTGGCTGAACAATAGTAAAACTTGTTGTAGTTTGACAGGTATTAGCATCGCTAATGGTTACTGTATAAGTTCCTGCAGTAAGTCCTGTTGCTGTTGCAGCAGTTCCTCCAGAAGGTGACCATGAGTAAGTATAAGCACCAGTTCCGCCTGTTACGTTTACCGTTGCAGATCCTGTTGCAGCACCATTACACAATACATCTGTTTGTGAAGTTGTCAAAGAAAATGCAGCTGGCTCATTAATTGTAAAACTTTGAGTTGTCTGGCAAGTGTTGGCATCTGTAACAGTAACTGTATAAGTTCCTGCTGCAAGTCCGCTTGCTGTTGCGCCTGTACCACCAGTTGGTGACCATGCATAAGTATATGGAAATGTTCCTCCGGTTGTTATAACAGTTGCAGATCCGTTTGATCCTCCGTTACAGCTCACATTGTTTATCGTTCCTTGTGATGCTGCCAATACAGGTGGTTGTCCAACTGTAATGCCATTTACCAATTTTGTGCATGAGTTTGCATCTGTAATGGTTACACTATACGTTCCGGCTGCAAGTCCTGTTATTGTTTGAGTTGTAGCACCGTTTGACCATAAATAAGTATAGCCTGCAGTTCCACCTGATGGAGTAATTGTAGCTGTACCATTAGATCCTCCATTGCAGGAAACATTTGTTATCGAAGGAGTTCCGTTAAGAACAGCAGGTTGTCCAACTGTAATACCCGTTATTGTTTTTGTACAAGAGTTAGCATCTGTAATTGTTACGCTGTAAGTTCCTGCCAAAAGCCCTGTTGCAGAAGCTGTTGTGGCCCCGTTTGACCATAAATAAGTATAAGAAGGTGTTCCTCCTGTTGCCAGAATAGTTGCTGTACCATTAGCCCCCCCGTTACAAGAAACATTTGTTACCGAAGGAGTTCCGTTAAGAGCCACTGCGGGTTGTCCAACTATAATACCTGCTATTGTTTTTGAACAGGCATTAGCATCTGTAATGGTTACACTATATGTTCCGGCAGCAAGTCCAGTAGCTGTTGCTCCCGTACCTCCGGAGGGTGACCATGAATAAGTATATCCCGGAGTACCTCCTGATGCAGTAACAGTTGCTGTACCATTACTTCCTGCATTACAGGAAACATTTGTTACATTGACAGTTCCATCAAGGGCAACAGCAGGCTGACCTACTATAATGCCGGTTATTGTTCTTGGACAACCGTTAGCATCAGTAATTAATACGCTGTACGATCCTGCCACAAGTCCTGTTATTGTTTGAGTTGTAGCACCATTCGACCATAAATAAGTATATCCGGGAGTTCCGCCTGACGGAACAATAGTTGCTGTGCCGTTAGAACCTCCATTACAGGAAACATTTGTTACTGAAGGAGTTCCGTTAATAGCCGCTGCCGGTTGTCCAACAATTATATTGCTTATTGTTCTTGTACAAGAATTTGCATCTGTAATGGTTACACTATACGTTCCTGCTGAAATTCCTGTTATTATTTGAGTTGTAGCTCCGTTAGACCATAAATAAGTATATCCCGGAGTTCCGCCTGATGGAAGAACGCCAGCTGCACCGTTATTTCCTCCATTACACGAAACATTTGCCACAGAAGGTGCTCCGTTAAGTGCTGTAGGCTGCCCTACTATAATTCCCGTAATATTTCTTGTACAAGAGTTAGCATCGGTAATCAATACGCTATAAGTTCCTGCCAAAAGCCCTGTAGCAGTAGCTGTTGTAGCTCCGTTTGACCATAAATAAGTATATCCGGGAGTTCCGCCTGACGGAACAATAGTTGCTGTACCATTAGCCCCTCCATTACAGGAAACATTTGTTACCGAAGGAGTTCCGTTAAGAGCCACTGCTGGTTGTCCAATTATAATACCTGCTATTGTTTTTGTACAGGCATTAGCATCTGTAATGGTTACACTATATGTTCCGGCTGCAAGTCCAGTAGCTGTTGCTGCTGTACCTCCGGATGGTGACCATGAATAAGTATATCCCGGAGTGCCTCCTGATGCAGTAACAGTTGCTGTACCATTAGTTCCCGCATTACAGGAAACATTTGTTACATTGACAGTTCCATCCAGGGCAACAGCAGGCTGACCTACTATAATGCCGGTTATTGTTCTTGGACAACCGTTAGCATCAGTAATTAATACGCTGTACGTTCCTGCCACAAGTCCTGTTATTGTTTGAGTTGTAGCTCCCGTAGACCATAAATAAGTATATCCGGGAGTTCCGCCTGACGGAACAATAGTTGCTGTACCATTAGAACCTCCGTTACAGGAAACATTTGTTACCGAAGGAGTTCCGTTTAGAGCAACAGCTGGTTGTCCAACAATTATATTGCTTATCGTTCTTGTACAAGAATTTGCATCTGTAATTGTTACGCTATACGTTCCTGCTAAAAGTCCTGTTGCAGAAGCTGTTGTAGCTCCGTTTGACCATAAATAAGTATATCCGGGAGTACCTCCGGATGCATTAATAGTGGCCGTACCATTAGATCCTCCATTACAGGAAACATTTGTTACCGATGGAATTCCGTTTAATACAGGAGGCTGTGTTATTGTAAAATTTCTTGTAATTTGTGTTGATTCACCATCGGTAATTGTTACCGTATAAGAGCCAGCGCTAAGTCCTGTTGCTGTTGCTCCAGTGCCTCCTGATGGCGACCATGAATACATATAAGGAGTTGCACCTCCAGTTGCCACAACAGAAGCAGTTCCGTTAAATCCTCCGTTACAGCTCACATTAGTCTGTGAGATTGATGAGGTACCCAAAGCAGTTCCTGTATTAAATGTTAAATCACTTCCATAATTAGTACCTCCGCTATTTGTTGCATAAGCTCTAAAATGAATAGTTGTGGCAGCAGGAAGTCCTGTAACTGTACCAGTAAATGTTCCGGTACCGGTTCCTATTTGAACTTTAGTATTTGCAGTTGTTGGGTTAGCCGTTGTAGCCCAAACAATTCCTCTTTCTATAGTTGCATCACCACCATCTGCGGTTACATTTCCGCCTAATGTTGCTGAAACTGCCTTAACGTTTGTAGCGGCGGTAGTTGAAACAGTTGGTGCTACTGCGGCGGTAATAGCAGGAGTAGGGTAACTTACCGGAGTTATTGTGTAATTGACAGACACATCATGTATCCAGTTTCCAGGCGTATTGATGATTGCCATGATATCGGCAGCACTTCCTGTCAGCGTACCATTAAATTTACTATTTGCAATTTCAGGACCTGGTGCCGGAAATAAAGAAATACAATTTAAACCATTCGTTAATCCTAATGGCAGGGCACTTCCTGGACCTCCGCTTGTAGTTGAAAGATTCCATGTCGTGGTTGCATCATAATCAGCAGAATTATAATCCCCGTGAATACCTGCAATAAAAGTAGGCAGGTTTGGTAAAATTGGTAAAACTCCACTTGCTGACTGGTAAGCCAAAATCTGGTCACCTGCTGAAAGATTAAAACCGGTGGTAAAACCAGTTGCATACCCAATACCCGATGTTCCGGTTACAGTAAATACATCGGCAGCTGTTTCCATTACTGAAACAACAGTTCCTATTGGAGTCAGAGAAGGTACAATCCATTGTAAATGTGTTTCAGTACTTCCAGCTACCCAGGTTCCGCTACCCCAGCCACGTTCCGTAAAAAAGATTACCGTTCCTGCCGGTATTTCTTTCAGGGTAATAAAAGAAAAACCATCCAAAGGACTGGTATTGTACCCAATAAAAGCTATATCGCCCGCTGCTAAAGTCTGTGACTTTGCATTTTGATGCACAAAAAATGTGCACAAGAGCATAATGAATAAGAGTAATTTTTTTTTCATAACATACAATTTAGTTTAGTGACATAGATAAGCGTTCTGCCAGCCGCCCAATTGATCTGGCTTTGTAAAAGACGTAAAGGCCTTAATAAATTGTCCATCATTTTGTAATGTTTCAATTTTTCTAAAGCCTATATTATTATTAGAATCCAGATTTAATTCATAGATGTAATAATCATAGATGGTTCGGTTTGTATCTTGATCAAATCGGATAGTTCCTCTGGGTCCGTTAATATTTAATTTTTCAATTTCCTTAATTAAAAAATTCACATTAAGATTACTGTTTGCCTGAAGAAGTGTGTGTTTTAATATCAATCCGTTTTCATAACCCAGAATAGAAAATATTGACGGATTCTCTGCGTATTTATTTTTGTACTCAGCAATAAAATCGGCAGTTTCTGTATCATCTTGCATCCAGGAACTTACCACATAAAGTTCATGAGGTTCCTTTTTATAATCTTCCAAAATTTTATCATTGATAAAAAAAGGGGTAACATAAAAAGGATACTTTTGAGCAATTCTGTTTTGTTTTATAAAACCGGCGTTTTCCTCAGCATATAGACCACTGTAAAAAGCAAAAACGGCATCAGGTTCCAGATTGTTAATAACCTGATCCATATATAACGACTCATCTTCTCTTGGAATAAACGGAGTAATATAATGTCCTGAAAAATTAGCTTTTTCCTGAAAAGAATATTCAATGGCCGAAAGCATGCCGTAACCAACATCATAAAAAGAACTGGATGTTGCAATTTTCTGATATTTTTTGCGTGCCAGATAACCACCCAGATGATAACAGGATTCGGTTAATCCAAACGAATTAATGTAAACTCCTTTTGGTGTTATCGTATCATATGGTACTGTTGCCCCAAGGTCTGCCGCTAATAATAAAATATCATTATTTGAAGCATAATTATAAACTTCTGTTATATTATAATGACCAAAAAAGCCAATGATAATTGATACTTCTTCCTGAAAATTTAATTTTTGAATTTTATCAATTATCATTTTCTCATCTGAGCCAATACCAATACTTTCTACAAAAAATTTCACCTTGAGATCATTAAGTTTTAAGCCTCGCATAAAATCTTTATCCAGTGTGGCATACTGTTGTGATTTTGGAATCAGAATTCCTACTTTGATATCATTATCCATAAAATAAGATTAAAAAAACAGAGGTAATTATTACCTCTGTTTTGTATTTATTAGTTTCTGGAAGGAAAAACACCTTCTAAGCAAATGCTTGTATAAATACCTAAATATGGATTTCTTATACCAAATGCTTGGTTTCCACCTGCAATACCATTAGTTGCAGATCCTGTTCCGGTTGTCGTTACTCCTTTTACAGTAGTATTTGTACCACCTGGTTCACTGTAAATATTTGCTGTAGAACCGCCACTTGCAAAAGAATTAGCTCCATTATCAGTTTCATTAGTTACTGTGCCGCCAGTTATAGCTGTAACAGTTGTAGAAAGGTTTAGAGTTATTGGAGAAATAGCATGTGTATGAGAAGGCATATTGTTTATTGTTAAAATAGTAGTTTCAGCTCCTCCAATTTCACCATACCCAATAGTGCTTAAACCTGGTCCTTGTCCAGGGTGTACAACACTTCTTCCTCTTAAATCAGGCAAACCAAACGTATTTTGACCATTACCTCCAAAGGTTGTTCCCAGCAATGCAAAAAGCGCCGAGTTTTGAGCTATTGACATAATTTGTCCGTTACAAAATTGCCAGCCTCTTGGTGGATAACTGAATGCAAATGCTTTAATGGTTCCAATGTATTCTTCCATAATTTTAATCGTATTAGATAGTTAATAAATTTTTGTTTTTGGTTTTGTCACTTTGTTTTTATAAAAGAAATATAAAATGACAGTTTTTTAGTATAATGCTAAATTACTGTATATAAGCTTTTTAAAATCAGGTATAAATACCTGATTTTAAAAACAAAAACGTTAAGGTCTTAATTACTAAAACGATAGGCTTTTTATATGCTTTAATCCTGATATCTCTTATAAACCAAAAATATATATCACACCCGCGGCAGGAGAAAAATATGTTACCAAACGGGATTTTCTTGTCACCAAATTGGTTTTTGATGTTAGGGAAAGATTTTGAGCATTTAACTTTAATTTTTATTACAAAATTGATTTAGAGAACAATTAATTCTATAAATCCTGCGTTAAATTATGTAAGATTTTTTATTCAGAATTTAAGAAATTTGAGATCAGTAAAAAATGAAGTAAAATTCTTATTCTTTTAGAATTTCATATATAAGTCTATAAACCTTTATTTAATTTTTAAACTCCCAAATACCATGAAAAATTTCTATTACATTGCTATTTTGTCAGGAGCGTTATTAGCGTTCACAAGTTGTTCAAATGACGACAAAACTCCAGACACTGATCCGGGAACGATTACAAATCCCGTAGAAACAAATGCACCCAATACTACTTATACACCTGCTTTTACAGGACAAACACGTATAAATGGAGTACAGACCAATACCGCTTATGAAGGAAAAATTATTACTTCAACTCTTACTGCTCCATGGGGAGTAAAAAGTTTACCTGATGGCAGATTATTAGTTACTGAAAAAGGCGGAACCTTTAGAATTGTAACCAAAGAAGGAGTAGTGAGCGCTGCGATTACCGGAGCTCCTGCTGTAAATGCTGCAGGACAAGGAGGTTTATTAGGCCTGGTTCTGGATCCTGAGTTTACTACCAACAGAATGATTTACTGGGTTTTCTCAGAAGCTTCAACAGGAGGTAACCAAACCTCAGTTGCAAAAGGAAGATTATCCAATGATGAAAAAACAATAGAAGGCGCAACGGTAATTTATCGTGCAAATCCGGCAAATCCAAGTACACTTCATTATGGAGGAAGAATTCTTTTTGATAAAACAGGAAATCTTGTTGTAAGTACCGGAGAACGTTCTGTATTAGAGACAAGACCTTTGGCACAATCTTTTACGGCAGGTCTTGGAAAAGTGATCAGAATAACAAAAGACGGTCAGCCGGCTTCTGGAAATCCTACTTTTAGTGGTGGCGGATTACCTGAATTATATTCTATCGGACATAGAAATCCGCAAGGATTGGCACTTCATCCGGTTACGGGAGAAGTTTGGGAGAGCGAACACGGACCACGTGGAGGTGACGAAATTAACCGCATTAAAGCAGGTTCTAACTACGGATGGCCAACAATTACATACGGAATCGAATATAGCGGTGAAAAAGTTGGAGCAGGAATTCAAAAACAAGATGGTTTAGAACAACCTGTTTATTACTGGGATCCGGTTGTATCACCAAGTGGTATGACTTTCTATACCGGAAATCGTGTACCGGAATGGGAAAATAATCTATTTATAGGTTCACTAAGCGCAACACATATTATACGTCTTGCCATAAGAGACAATAAAGTAATTGGTGAAGAAAGATTGCTTGCCAGCGAAGGTCAGAGATTTAGAGACATCACTCAAGGAACTGACGGAGCTTTATATGCCGTTACTGATGGCGGAAGACTTTACAGAATCGATAAGAAATAATATAAAGAAGATTCGCGATTTTTATATAAACATGACAAAAGGTGCAGTAATATGCACCTTTTTTTATTTTATAATTTATTCAATTAGGATTATTTTATTATAATTAATTTAAAATTAGAGTCTTAGGTGTTTTATTTTGTAAGTATTGGAAATAATTATGTAAGACTTTATGCAACCTAAAAGCTAAATTTGATTATTAGTATTAATAAAAACCTATTATTATGAAAACACTTATCAAATCCAAAATTGCTTTGCTTCTTATTTTAGCAGGTCTTTCATTTTCTTGTAAAAAAAATGATACTGTACCGGCAGAAACAACTTACGATTCTACAGACACTACCGTTGATAGTATAAACGCAACAGTAGATACAACAACAACGGTTGCGCCAGACACAACGTCTGTGAGAAAAGACTCAGCAACAGCAACACCGAAGTAGACAAAAAATACTAAAGAAAATAGATTACATTTTTAATCTATACATTGATTCAAGTTACTTTAAATGTTAATTATTGATTCAAGAAAAGCCTGTAGTTTTAATACTGCAGGCTTTGTTTAAATACACGCTTTTCGAAATTAATTTCAGCTGTATTTGATTTGTTATCAGGTTTTTATAATAATGATAATTCCCATGAACATGAATAAAACTCACGCTATACAATTAAAGGTAAACGGCAAACAATATGATATAGCACTTTTACCGTGGACATCTTTGCTCGACACCTTACGCGAACAGCTTCATCTTACAGGTACAAAAAAAGGATGCGATCACGGACAATGCGGTGCCTGTACCGTTATTGTTGATGGAAAACGTGTATTAAGCTGTCTCACATTATCTGTAATGAAAGACGGTTCTGAAATTACGACAATCGAAGGAATTGCTGATGGAGAAAACCTGCACCCAATGCAAAAAGCATTTATAGAAAATGATGCTTTTCAATGTGGATATTGCACGCCTGGGCAAATTTGCAGCGCTATTGGAATGCTAAAAGAAGGCAAAGCCAACACCAAAGAAGAAGTCAAAGAATTAATGAGCGGAAATCTTTGCAGATGCGGTGCTAATAAAGGTATAATAGAAGCCATTATGCAGGTGAAGGAAGGAGGTTATCATGAATAATTTTTCTTATACAAAAGCAGAAAACGCAGCGCATGCAATCGCTGAAATTAACGGAGACATTCGGAATAAGATTGTGGCGGGAGGAACCAATATCAATGACCTTCTGAAATATTTTATTACCAAAGCCGATAAATTGGTAGATATCAATTCCCTTACAGAAAATAATTCCATACTTCGTCTTGACGATGGCGGAATCCGTTTAGGAGCTTTACATACCAACGCAGATACGGCCTACGATCCCATTATAGAAGAACGCTATCCGTTATTATCAAAAGCGATATTAGCCGGAGCATCAGCACAAATCAGGAATATGGCAACCAATGGCGGTAATCTTCTCCAGAGAACAAGATGTTATTATTTCTATGATATTAACACGCCTTGCAATAAACGCGATCCCGGTTCAGGATGTTCAGCAATTACGGGCTATAATCGTATTCACGCGATATTAGGACAAAGCGATAATTGTATTGCCGTTTTTCCATCTGATATGTGTGTGGCTTTGGCGGCTTTAAACGCAACCGTAAATATTACAGGTCCGGATGGAGATCGTGTTTTGGCTTTCGCCGAATTTCACCGACTGCCCGGAGACACGCCCAATATTGATAATAACCTTAAACACGGCGAAGTCATCACCAGTATCGATCTTCCCCAAAAGGGATTTGAAAAAAACTATTCGTATTTAAAATTGCGCGACAGAAGTTCATATTCCTTTGCACTCGTTTCTGTAGCCACCGCTTTTGATCTTCAAAATGATAAAATAAAAGAAGCCAGAATAGCACTTGGTGGTGTTGCGCACAAACCATGGCGCGTTACAGAAGCCGAAGATTTTTTGAAAGACAAAGAACCCAATCGTGATAATTTTTTGGCTGCAGCCGAAATAATTCTGCATGGCGCAAAAGGCTACGAACATAATACTTTCAAAATTGAATTAGCAAAAAGAGCAATTGTACGCAATTGCCTTATGGCACTAAATCCGGAAACACAACGTCCGGGCGCAAAACCATCATTATAAATCAACCATGTAATTTATTGAAAGCTTAAACAAACACATAGTTATGTTTGTTTAAACAAATGAAATGCTTTTTAACCACAAACATGAACTATGTTTCTATGTGTTAAAAATTAGTACATAAGTTAATTAAAAACGCAAAAAATGACAAAATTACCCTCCATAGGAAAACCAATAAGCCGTTTAGAAGGTCATTTGAAAGTAACCGGAACCGCAAAATATGCCGGAGAATATCAGGCACAGGATTTATTGTACGGTTATGTCGTAAACAGCACGATAACCAAAGGTAAAATTAAGGCCATTGATACTTCAGATGCAAAAGCATTAGAAGGCGTAATTGAAGTTTTTACACATGAAAACCGACCATCAACTGCCTGGTTTGATTTTCAATATGCCGATATGGACGCGCCGCCCGGAACGGTTTTTAAACCATTAAAAGACAATGAAATAAAATACAACGGCCAGCCCATTGCATTAGTAGTAGCCGAAACTTTTGAAATGGCGAGATATGCCGCAACCAAAGTAAAATTAGCTTACGCAGAAGAAGAATTCGAAACAGATCTAAAAGCAAATATTAGCAAAGCCAGAAAACCCAAAAAAGGTCTGGCGTCGATGCTAAAACCGCCTCCGCCAAAACCAACAGGAAATTTTGAAGAAGCCTGGCAAAATTCGTTTGTTCAGAGTTCAGGCGAATTTTACCACGGAACAGAACATCATAACCCGATGGAAATGTTTGCAACAACTGTTTTATACGAAGGCAAAAACAAATTAAAAATATACGATAAAACGCAAGGCACGATCAATTCTCAAATGTATGTCGCGAATGTTTTTGGTTTAAAAATGAAAAACGTTCAGGTGATAGCGCCCTTTGTTGGCGGCGCTTTTGGTTCAGGGCTTCGTCCGCAATACCAGCTTTTTATGGCTGTTATGGCGTCACTTCAATTAAAACGAAATGTTCGCGTGACTTTAGACCGTGCGCAAATGTTTACTTTCGGTCACAGACCGCCAACTTTACAGGTGACTAAATTTGGTGCCGATGAAAACGGAAAAGTAAATGCAATCTATCACAACGCAATTGGCGAAACCTCGCAATTTGAAGACTATGTAGAAACAGTCGTCAACTGGGCCAATATGATTTATCCTGCCGAAAATACTTTATTAGAACATAAATTAGTTCCGTTAGATGTGTATTCGCCGCTTGATATGCGTGCGCCTGGTGGAAGTACCGGAATGCATGCGATCGAAATCACAATGGATGAACTGGCGTATAAATTAAAAATAGATCCGCTTGAATTGCGTTTAATCAATTACTCGGACATTGATAAAAGCACCGACAAGGAATATTCCAGTAAAGAACTGAGAGAATGTTATCTGAAAGGAGCCGAAAAATTTGGCTGGAGCCAAAGAAGTCCGGAAACCCGAAGCATGAAACGCGGCAACAAATTAGTGGGTTACGGAATGGCAACCGGAATTTGGGAAGCCAACAGAATTCTCGCGCGAGCCCAGGCCATTATGAAAAGCGATGGAAAAGTAGAAATCAAAAGTGCCGTAACCGATATTGGTACCGGAACTTTGACCGTCATGACTCAAATTGCCGCAGACGAATTAGGACTTCCTATTGAGGATATTACCTTTTCTTATGCCGATAGTAAAATGCCTTTTGCGCCCATACAAGGCGGTTCATTTACCGTTGCAACTGTTGGTCCGGCAGTAAAAGCGGCTTGTAAAGCTTTGAACGAAAAGCTGTTTACAAAAGCAAAATACATGGATAATTCTGTTTTAAGTGAAGCCAGATTTGACGATATTCTTTTTAGTGATGGTTTTTTACAGCTTAAAAATAATCTGGATGTTAAAATTAGCCTTCAAGAGATTTTTGAAGCAAACAGTAATCTGGAAATTAAAACGACCAATACCGCAATGCCCAATCCGTTGAAACACAGAAATAAGGCCAGAGCCGCGCACAGTGCTGTTTTTGTTGAGGTTGAAGTCGATGAGGAATTAGGAATAATACAAGTCAAAAGAGCGGTAACAGCAGTTGCAGCCGGAAAAATTATAAATCCGAAAACAGCCGAAAGCCAGATTTTGGGCGGAATGATTTGGGGAATCAGTAAAGCACTACACGAAGAAGCCATTCTGGATCATCAATTTGGAAAATACATGAACGCTAATTTAGCCGAATATCATATTCCCGTTCAAGCCGATATTCATGATTTAGAAGTTATTTTTGTGGAAGAAAAAGACCATGTTGTAAATGATCTGGGTGTAAAAGGAGTAGGCGAAATTGGTATTGTGGGAATGCCTCCCGCAATTGCAAATGCCATCTTTCATGCCACAGGAAAACGCATCAACGATTTACCAATTCATTTTGACAAACTATTATAAATCTGCAAATTGATCCACTTAAATTATATAAAATGAAGATAGAAGTTAAAAAAATAATATTCACAATACTATGTAGTATGGCACTTATTACAGCACACGCACAAGAAAAAGTAAACACCGAAAAATGCCGTTATATCAAAACAGCTTACGGTTATTTGATGGTTTTAAGAGAAGGCGATGACGTTCTGGTCCACATTGAAAATTTGGCAAAGGAAAAACAAATTCCTTCGGCAAACTTTACCGGAATTGGTTTTGCGAGCGAGGCAACTTTTGGTTTTTATGATTTTGATGCCAAGAAATTCAATCCCAAAACTTTCAATAAAGTCGAAATGGGAAATTTAACCGGTTCAATTGCCTGGAAAGAAGGAAAACCATCGCTTCATATTCACGGCATAGCAACCGATGATAAATTTAACGCTTACGGCGGACATATTCTCGGCTTAAAAGTAGGAACCGGTTCGATGGAAATCTATATTACAACCCATACCGAAAAATTAGAACGCAAACTCGAGCAGCCTTTAGGCGCCAACGTATTGCAATTAAACTGTAACCAATAATTATATTGTAAACCTTAAAATTATTTTGTTAAATAATTAGCAAAAACTACTCTTTTGCTTAATTAGTCTATTATATTGATAGGGTTTAAAAAGTTTTGAGTTTTTATGCATTTTAATTCAAATTAACTCTTTAAATTTGCCGCAGCAATGAAAAACAAGATCCAGAATATGAAGTATTATAATAGCAGCATGATGATGTGCTGTGGCGTTGTAATGCAATAAAATATCTGGCTTTATATAAAGAAAAATAACATGATTATTAAGAAAGCCTTTCCAGTCGTCGAAAGGTTTTTTTGCTTTAAAGAATAAAGATTTTACCGCAAAGCACGCTAAGTTTTTTAAATTAAGCAGTTTTACATAAACACAAAGTTCGCAAAGCTTTGTGTTTAATTAGCTTAGTGAACTTTGTGTTTTCTCAACCTACTGTTAAATAAAATCTTAGCGTTCTCTGTGGTTAGATGATAATGATTTTTACCGCGGAGAACGCAAAGTTTTTTTAAATTAAGCAGTGCTTACATAAATACAAAGTTCACAAAGCTTTGTATTGACAAAGCTTAGCGAACTTTGTGTTTTCTAAACATAATGTGAGATAAAATCTTAGCGTTCTCTGCGGTTAAACAACAATGCAAATTAATTTGAATTAAAATAATGATTGAATTAAAAAATGTTACCAAAACGTTTCATCAGAAAAACAGGGTTGTAACTGCTTTATCTAATGTTTCACTTAAAGTTCCGCCCGGAAAAATATTTGGAGTAATTGGTACTTCGGGAGCAGGAAAAAGCACCTTAATACGATGTGTCAATTTATTGGAAAGACCAACTTCCGGAGAAATTATCGTAGACGGAAAATCCCTGATGCAGGTGTCAAATGCTCAGCTGGCTATTGAAAGAAGACAGATCGGAATGATATTTCAGCATTTCAATTTGCTTTCATCGCGTACTGTTTTTGAAAATGTCGCTTTTCCATTAGAATTAGTCGGAAAATCAAAATCAGAAATAGAAATCCGCGTTCTCGAATTGCTGCAATTGGTAGGTTTAAGAGAAAAAGCAAATGATTATCCTGCAAGTCTTTCCGGAGGACAAAAACAAAGAGTTGCCATTGCAAGAACTTTGGCAAACAACCCAAAAGTACTTTTGTGCGATGAAGCTACAAGCGCACTGGATCCGGCAACGACAAGATCTATACTTGAATTATTGAAAGACATTAACCGTCGTTTAAATATTACTGTTTTGCTAATTACACACCAGATGGAAGTCGTAAAATCAATTTGCGATGAGGTTGCCGTAATCAGTCACGGAGAATTAATAGAGCAGGGAAGTGTAGGCGAAATTTTTGCCGATCCGAAACACGAACTGACAAAAGAATTTATTGCTTCGTCTTTGCATCTTGACGTTCCTTCGGTTTATCAGGATAAATTGCAAAAAGAAGATAACGGAACTTTAAACCCGTTATTAAGACTTGAAATGACCGGAAAATCAGTAAATGAACCTGTTATTTCAGAAGTTTCAAGATTATTCGATACCGATTTCAAAATTATTTCTGCCCAAATGGATCAGGCGGGAGAAGTTAATTTTGGCGTTATGTTGATCGAATTATCCGGAAAACGTGAAAATTACCAAGCCGCAATCGAATATTTTATTTCCAAACATATTAAAACAGAAATCATAGGTTATGTCTGAATCCATTATTAAATTATTATTAAACGGAACCTGGGAAACCATCGTGATGACATTTGTGTCGGGCTTTTTTGGTTTTGCTTTAGGACTTCCAACAGGAATTTTACTTTTCCTTACCCGAAAAAATCAAATATTAGAACAGCCCGTTTTAAACAGAACTTTATCTGTTTTGGTTAATATTTTCCGTTCTATTCCATTTATCATTTTAATCGTCTGGATGATTCCGTTTACCAGAGCACTTGTAGGAACTTCTATTGGCGTAAGCGCAGCATTAGTTCCGTTAAGTATTGGCGCAGCACCTTTTATCGCACGACTTGTAGAAAACAGTTTACTGGGTTTGCCTTCAGGACTTATAGAAGCAGCAAGAGCCTTGGGTGCAACGCCTTTTCAAATTGTATACAAAGTATTGCTTCCGGAAGCGTTGCCATCGTTAATAAACGCAGCATCTATTACTTTAATTACCCTTGTAGGTTATTCTGCAATGGGCGGAGCAGTTGGTGCAGGCGGTTTAGGACAAGTGGGGTATCAATACGGATATATTGGTTATGATGCCGTGACAATGAACTCCGTTTTGGCTTTGCTTGTTATTTTGGTATTCCTGATTCAGTTTGCGGGCGATACATTATCAAAACGATTTGATCATAGATAATACTTTGAGATTTTACCGCAAAGTGCGCAAAGTTTTTTTTGAATACGCTAAGTTTTGTGAAAAAGATAAGTTCGCAAAGCTTTGAGAAAACTCTGTGAACTCTGCGAAAACCTTTGTGTTCTCTGTGGTAAATCCACACAAACAAAATAAATTCTTAGCGCACTTTGCGAAAAACCTTTGCGAACTTTGCGGTTAAATTTTAGACAACAGATAATATAAATTATAAAATTAAAAACATGATTACTAAAAATAATTTCTTAAAAACAATCGGAATTTTAACCTTGACACTTTCATTAGCTAATTGTGGCAAAGCCAAAAACGACGATCCGCATTTTATAAAAGTAGGCGTTGCAACCGGACCGGAATATGCAGTGGCACAAGCGGCACAAAAAGTAGCCAAAGAAAAGTACGGTCTTGAAGTAGAATTGGTTTCATTTAATGATTATGTGATTCCAAACGAAGCTTTAAGTCAGGGAGATATTGATGCAAATGCTTTTCAGCACAAACCTTATCTGGACGAACAATCAAAACAAAGAGGGTACAAATTAGCGATTATCGGAAAAACATTCATTTACCCGATTGCGGCATATTCAAAGAAAATTAAAAATCTTTCAGAGCTTAAAAACGAAAGCACGATTATTATTCCGAATGATCCAACAAACGGTGGACGTTCGTTATTGCTTTTGCAGAAAAATGGTTTATTGAAACTTCGCGACGGCGTGGGTTTATTGCCAAAAGTGACAGACATTACTGAGAATCCTAAAAATCTGAAAATTCTGGAACTGGAAGCACCGCAATTGCCAAGAGCTTTGGATGATGAAAATGTAACGATTGCGATTATCAACAATACGTTTGCTTCTCAGGCCGGATTAGTTCCTGCAAACGACGCTTTGTTTGTTGAAGATAAAGATTCGCCATATGTAAATCTTGTGGTAAGCAGGGAAGACAATAAAAATCAGGAAAAAGTAAAACAATTTTTAAAAGCTTTTCAATCTGCTGAAGTAGAGAAAGCTGCACTTCGTGAATTTAAAGGCGGAGCTGTAAAAGGATGGTAATGAAAAGCATTTTATGACAATAAGGAAAGCGCTAAAACGAATAGATTTAGCGCTTTTTTGTTCTTTTTATTGAAAAATAGTTATCAAAATCAAGAGAACTATTATATAAGTTCACTAAATATTGGGAAAAAATTGTATCAAAATAGTATATTTGTATTTTCAAGAAAATCAGGACAACAAAATGAACCCAAATTTGAATTCTTCCTTATCATTAGATTTTTTAGATACGCTTAAAACTCAAACAGCTTCGGCACATAAAAGACTGGAAAATTTGCCGGTTTCTTCCTGTATCCTTTCCCCGGAAATGAAAATGGAAGATTATGCACATTATCTAAAATTAATGTACGACGTTCATAATGATGTAGAAGAAAACATTTTTCCGTTGCTTTCAACTAATATTCCCGATTTAAAAGAAAGAGAAAAAAAACATTTAATTGAAGAAGATCTTTCTTTTTTAAATTACAATAAACCTGTTGGAGTTCCCGTTTTTAATATCGAAAATCAAACAATACCATTTGCACTTGGAATATTATATGTTGTTGAAGGTTCTTCTTTGGGAGGAAGATTTATTTTGAAAAATTTAGAAACAATTCCGGGACTAGATAACGGAAAAGGAGTTTCGTATTTTACGGGATACGGTAATAAAACAGGAAGCCAATGGAAAAATTTCCTGAATTTCCTGACCACATATGAAGATGAAAATAATTGTGAAGATGAAATAATTAATGGCGCGGTTTATGCCTTTGATTGTATTCATGACCATTTCCTGCACACTGAAAAATGAAAATTAAAGATATCGTAAATAGGGATATTGTTACGTTAACCAACTGCGAACACGAACCCATACATATTCCCGGAAGTATTCAGCCTCATGGATTTTTAATTGGGGTTACTGAAAACTGGAAAATAGATTATTGCACAGAAAATGTTGCAGGGTTTATTGCAGTTGATTATAAAGAAATACTTGGAAAAGATTTTTGTGCCGTTTTTGGAGGTGACACAAAAGAAAAAATTGTCAACTATATCAATGACGATAATACGCAATTAATATTTCCGCTTGAAATTGATCTTTTGGGAAAAGCTTTTCAGTTAAGCATACACAAAAGCCACGATATTTATATTCTGGAAGCAGAACCGCATTTTGATACTAAAGAAAGAATCGCTGAATTATACACGCAAATGATTCACTTTATTACCAGCATGAACGGCACACAGACGCTGCAGGAATTGTGCGCACTGGTGGCAAAAAGAACGCGCGAAATAACAGGTTACGACCGTGTTATGATTTATCGTTTTGATGCCGATTATAATGGAGAAGTTTATGCCGAAGATTGTCGCGAAGATCTAGAACCTTTTTTAGGATTGCATTATCCGCATACCGATATTCCGGCTCAGGCCAGAGAATTGTATATCAGAAATCAGCTTCGATTAATAGCAGATATTAATTATAAGCCCGTTCCGATTTTTACGATCGACGATGCAGCAAATAAAAATCTGGACTTAAGTGTTTCTATTTTAAGAAGTACGTCGCCTATTCATGTTGAATATCTTAAAAATATGGGAGTGGGAGCAACGCTTACCATTTCGCTTATTCATCACGGCCGACTTTGGGGATTAATTGCATTTCACCATTATTCTGCCAAAAATATCTCACCGGAAATCAGGCTTGCGGCAAAACTTCAGGGGCAATTTATTAGCTCGCAAATTGATTTAAGACAATCTACAGATGAATATCAGATTGCACGTAAAACATCTTTGGCTTTAGAGCATTTAACAGGTTTGGATTTGCCTTTAAATCCAATATCATTTGCAACAATTAGCGCCGATCCAGAGTTACTGAATCTTTGTAATGCAACCGGTGTTTCGATTTGTGTTGGCGGAAAAATATATAAAAATGGCATCACTCCGTCAGATGATCAGATTGAAGAAATTAGCAAAAACATTAGCGGTCTTACAAAAGAGGGAACTTTTACAACCAATAAACTGGCAGATTATTTGCCGGAATTTAGTAATAATTCAGATGTGGCCGGTATTATTTACCATTCTCTGGGCAATGACAGTAATATTATCTGGTACAGACCAGAAACAATATCAGAAATAAACTGGGGAGGAGATCCTGAAAAAGCAATTATCAAAGATGAAAACGGACTTCATCCAAGGAATTCGTTTAATATTTGGAAGCAAATCGTTAAAAACCAAAGTAATATTTGGCTTCATCCCGAAATAAATGCTGCCGCAAGTTATGCACATGCACTTCACAATCAGATTATTTTGCTGATGTTAAGTGAAGAAGAAGAAAAATACCGCAGTCAGAGTGAAGTTTTAAAAGAAACCAACTCAGAACTGGAAAACATCAACTGGATCAGTACGCATGATTTGCAGGAACCTTTGCGAAAAATTCAGCTTATTATTTCCAAATTAATAATGGAAATTGAACATATTCCGCAGCAAGCCGTTTACGATTCCTTAAACAGAGTTTCTAATTCTGCCAACAGAATGCAGATTTTGCTGGAAGATATTTTAAAATATACCCGTATTAAATATACGAAAGATGCGCTTCAGAAAATTAACTTAAACCATATCATGGAGGTAACGCTCGATGAAATGAAAGAAGCATTTAATGAAAGCGGAGCAAAAATAGAATATGAAAACCTGCCTGAAATTTATGGAATTCACTTTTTGATGAAGCAGTTGTTTTCTAATATTTTGCAAAATTCATTAAAATATGCTTCTCCCGAAAGAGCGCCTTTTATTAAAGTAACAGCTTCGCAAGAGGCAGAACCTTATCATCTTTCGACAAAAGTTTATTGCCACTGGATTAAATTTACGGACAACGGGATTGGTTTTGAACAGGAATATGCAACTTCTATCTTTAAAATATTTACCAGATTACATGCACAAAAAGAATATACGGGTTCAGGAGTTGGGCTGGCTTTGTGCAAAAAAATAATGCAGGCCTGTGGCGGAACTATCCGTGCAGAAAGTATCGCCGGCGACGGTACTGCCATTACCATTTACTTTCCTTGTGATCACATGGTTTCGCTGATATAAATTTAGAAATAAAAAAATGACGCTTAAAAACGCCATTTTCTTGGTTAACTACAAATTGGTTTTAAACTATATCTTTTAAGAGATTCTTGAGTTCGTTAAAATTATTAGGCTTAGTTAAATAATATTCTGCTCCAACTGTTTTAGGATAAGCAATAGGAGCGGGGCCTGTTGAAAACAAAATAACCGGTATATTTTTAATACTGTCGTCTTTCTTGATTTCCCCTAAAAGCTCAAGACCGGTCATCATGGGCATATTAATATCCATAAAAATTACATCAGGATTTATTTCTTTGCGTGTCAATTTCTGCAAAGCTTCTACCGGATTGTGCAAAGCTATGTACGAAGCACTTGAAACTGCTTCAAGAGCCTGCTGAAAAAATTCGCAATCATCAAAATCATCATCAATTTGCAAAATAGTTTTATACTTCATTAGTCGAATATTTGGTTTAGTTTCTTCATTATTTGTATTATAGGTTATAATGATTTTTTCGAAAAACTAATGATAAAAAACTTGTTTCCTAACAAGCTTTACATTTCAATGTTGATTATCAGACAATATTTTCAAAGAATCAGAAAGCAGGTATTTTTAACTTTCAAAAATTTGGGACATAACTTTTGTGATTGGTCATTTTTTTGCAATTTTCCTGAATCTGTTAACTATTTATGGTATAAAATTTTCTAGTCTGAAAAAACTATGAAGCAGATTCATTGGCAATAAATGTAGATTGATGACTTATCATGATTTTATATAATTTTGTAATAATGTTATATAATTCCCATTTTTAGTAATTCTTTTTTGAAAGTTTAGAAAGCTTCTCCAATTCTAAAATAAAGTCCCCAATCGCCTTTTCCCACGGCGGCATCAAGACCAACATTAAATTTTTCGGTTTTAAAAGCACGATAACGGTAGCCAACTCCGGCTCCTGGATATAAATTCCAATTAAAATCTGCAGTATCAGATCCGTAAATAGTGGCAACTCCGGCAAAGCCAACTAATCCCATTTTTTTATTGAAATTATATCGATATTCGGCCTGTAATGCCATTAGGCCGTCACCACGATATTTCCCTTCAGAGTACCCCCGAATATCTTCTCCGCCAATCGTTACCTGCTGTTCAAAAGCAATATTTCCCAATCCGAATTTGCCTGAAAGACGTGCGGCGAGAACATCGGTTCCATTCCGCATGGGAAAATATTTATTGTATTCAGACAAAATTTTGTTTGCACTAACGTCGTTTCCCAGCCATTCCGGATAAGTAATCCATCGTACTCTTATTTTATTTCCTTTGGTTGGATAATAAACAGCATCGCGCGTATCGTATAATGTAATGAACTGTAAACCATTTGTATGAGTGATTGAAGCGGGTTGAATATCATCTTCATATTTTGTGTTGTAATGCGAATAAGAATAACCAAATCCCAAATAAAGTGCTTTTATAATTTTCCGCTGAAGGCTCATGTTTATAATCGTTGTTTTGGTTCCGTAATTATAAAAGTCAGGCGCTTCGATGTCATCCATATAAAACTGGGAATTTTGATCGCCGGTTACAAAAAACAATTGTGCGCGCCATTTGTCTTCCTTAAAATAAAATTTATTGAATAAGCTTATAAAATAAGATTTATTGGTCGTATAAACGCCGGATAATCCAGATAAAGATTTGGGAGAAATGGTATCAGCTTTGTTCATTTTGAACATCATCATTGGAATTGCCCCAAACATAAAATCCAATGTTCTATTGTAATTAACATACGGCATGATATTAAAATCAATGTTAACAGGAGCAGAAGCCGCCGTGCTGTCTTTTGATTTTATTTGAGCAAATGTCAAAAAAGAGCACAAAAAGAATATTAAAGAAAATGAATTTTTCAGCATTTTGAAGTATTTTCAAATTAATAAAAACAAAATATGTTTGGAATGATTTAGATGAAATCCAATATTCATTTTGAATTTCATCTAAATTAAAACCATTTTATTGTTATTAGGATTTGAAAAAGATGTAATAGGTTTCATTTTATAATTTGAAACCTTTTTAAAAAGCAGTAACGTAAACGAGTTTAAAACACAATCTTAAGAGGTGAGTTTAAAACGATTTCTGTATATCTAATGATTTATTATCGCGGTTTTCGGGCATAATTTTTGGCCGCTCTTTTTCCATGCAACCCGCGATATTTTGCTCTTCCGGTTTTCCCTACATGTAGTCTGTTTCCTCTTGAAGTATTACAAGTTCCGCAAAGGACCCTGCCATTTCTGATCAGGTTTCTGCCGCCTCTTGAAGCATGAAGAATATGATCTATCTGAAAACCGCCATCACCAATTCTTCTTCCTCGATAAGTAGCATAATTGACTTTAGCATGCCTGAACCCGCAATGGGTGCAGGTATGAAAACCACCGTTGCTGGCTTTATTTCGGGCAAGCAATTTTTCTCTTTGTGCTTTGGTAAAAGTAATACCATTAACTAACTGGACAACATTGCTGTTGGATGAAGTGGTATTTAGTGAACTTTTTTGCATCATTTGTACCGGTTCACTTTCTGCTTCGTGTTCCATTTCTTCATTTTCATGCACGGGTTCTTGTTCTGTTTCTTCTTCATGCCTTTGTATCGTTTTTTCAGCATTAAAATCAGCAATTGCCTGAAATGATTTCAGCTGTTTTACTAAAGTATTATTAGTAATCATTGATTTAGAAGAAGTACGGTTATCAACCAATTGGGCTGTATTTTTATTTTGTGCTAAACTGTTTGCGGCAGCCTGTAGGTTTTTTTCTTTTGAAATTTCGGTATAAGTATTCATACGATTTTCATTTTATAGTTTTCTAATACTGTTTTTTTAAACACCTGTTTCCCCGTCAGGCGATTATCTTCTAATTAATTACCGCTAAACTTATGTCCGTTATTTGAGCCGGCTGAATGTTTTATGTTGTTCCTATTTAAGCATTCTTGAAGTACATTAATTTGTATTTTTAGGCTCAAGATATTTTTGTGTATCTATAGTAATTATATTTTTATCCTTATCATATATAACCGCCGGAATATTTAAAAGTTGAGACATTCCCGGTAATGTCGCAACGTTTATTGCTTCATCATTATTTTCAGCATAAGTAGCATGTGCTTTACCAACAATGGCAATATATTTTCCAATGCGGTTTTTTCTGTCTTTTTTAATAATTTCTTCTGCCAGAATATTCATTTTTATAGTACGCATACTACTGGCTTCACCACTTTTTGTCGCAGCAGCGAGATTATCAATACCAACCACCCTTATTCCGAGTGAAGTTGCTTCTTTAATAACATGGAGAATATTGTAATTGTCTTTTTCATTATCAAGATGGTGATACTTGTCTGTATTTTCAGCTGCATTTAAAACCTCTCTAGGAAATGGATGTTTATAATGCCCTTTTTTATACCATTCATCTATAATAGGCTGATATTCTGCTTTAATATGTTCGAGATAAATAGTATTTACCCCAGCTGCTTTTAAATCTTTAAGATATCTCAAAAACAAAGCTTTACTGTGAGATTGTGTGTGAGATTCACCAATAATAATACCTGCATTATTATTCAACAAGCTTATAAGGGCGGCTTTTGTATCTTTTCCTGCAATTTGTTCTTCGTATTTTTTTGCAGCAGCCTTATCATAACTAAATCCGGCGGCAACTTTTTTTCTTGATTTTTTTGCTAAAGAATTTTGAGACTTTATTTCTTTATTATGAAAATGCGGATTTACAAAATTTCGAATAAAAGGATCTGAAATTGCATCGCTTTCCTCTATATTTTTAGGATGCATAACATTCAAGTACATCATAAGATCGGGATTAAGCTGTTCTAAAAATTGAACCCGGTTATAATACGACCAAATTTCTTGTTTTGCATCATTAAATTTTACTTTAGGATTATTAGCGAAATGTTTTTTTAATTCTTTATAACCGTCTGAATAAGAAATATCCCGATTTTTTTCAGGAGGTCTTTTAATATGAATTTGAGGGCGCATATCTTCAACAAGATCAATCGCTTTGTGAGTAGCACCGCCCAATGCCAGTGTGCCTAAAGCAACAGCACCATAAGTTCCTACCGTAGAAAGCGTATAAGCAGTTGCCAAAGCCGCACCAATATAAGCGCCGCCTAAAGCGCCGGCACCAACAGCAGCTGCAACCGCCAGCTCTTTCCAGAATCCCTGTACAATATTCTGATTAACAGTACCTGAATTCAAATAAGAAACCGGTTTGTGATATTGCATGGGAGCTGTTTTTAAACTAACAGCCTTCGCACCCATAATATCAGCCTCTTTCTCTAAACCTTTATCATCATTTACATTCACTTTTCCTTTCATTTGCAAAGTAGGTTTTACGCGCCCTTGTTTTTGCTGAACAACATGCCAGGCTTCATGCGCCAAATGTTTTTCCTGCCCTGATGCAATATGAATATCTGTTCCCTGAGCATACGCATGAGCATTTAATTGAGCAGGTTTATCAGAATTATAATGTACTTTGACATCATCCATCGCATGTCCTGAAAGATTTTCTATGCCTAATTTTAAATTATCGGGCAAACCGGTATTGTTTGCTTTTTTTTGAATTGGAGTAAAATAAGTTTTTTGAGTTGTTGTTTTTTCCGAAAGTTTTTGCTGTATGGCAGAAATTTCCCGATTATCCTTTAACTGAACAGTAGTGTTGTCGCGATTTGCATTTGCGGCAGTCGATTGTGTTTTATTTTCGGATATTTTTTCTCGATGCATCATCTTTACTCTTTAAATAGAATAACTACATTGTTTGTTTCAAACTACTGGATTTAATAAAATTTTAAAAGACATTATTATCACCATTCTACTGATCAGGCCATTTTGAGTGTTCGCTAGCCAATATTTGGGCTCCGGTAAATGTTTTATCTACCAAACCAGGTACATGAGTTCGATTCATCTGTATAGCACTAACATTGACACCGTAACGCTGTAATTGGCGCAGTACACGTACCATGGCTTCTACGTTAGGAATGTAATGACCGCTATCATTTGAAATAGCAACTACCTGACCATTATTAACCCTCATCATACCAGCCGATATAGCATCTGCAAAACCAACTAGTGAGGAGTGAAAGAAAAGCGCACCCAGTGTTCCGGTATAGATACGTCCTCTTTTATCCATTGCAAAATGTTTTTCTCCTCCTGAATTATAGACTCCAAATGCTGAATCCGGTTTTAGAATTTCTTGCCATCTGTAAGCCACACCACCTCTAAAAACAAGTTTTGCAGTACGCTTTTGGTCGTCATTCTGTAATACAACATAGTCTTGATCTTCATTCATCTTCCTGCTATTTTTCCAATCAGCCCGATGGGCAATTTCTGGAAAGATTTGGCCTTTGCCTCCACGGTTGTCCCACATGTGTACATCCTTATTGTGATGGGCATCTGTCACGCCGCCATTTTCCAGTTTTCGGCCGTTTATAATTTGGTCCAGTCCAGACTCATGACCATTTTCGATTAACCATGCCGTACATGCCAGAACTAAACTAAAAATTCCGGGTCTTCGGTCTTCTTCTCCTTTCAACTTCAATGTATCACCGCCTAAATCTGCAGTATGACCTTCTGCACCAGTCGGCTTTTTGCCTGTATACACTTTATTCACCTTCTTGAGCCAAAACTCACAGGCAATTCTTATTTCCTGAGCAAGTTCTTTTTTTGTAGCCGCAGTAATTGTCGATTGATTGAACTTTGTCAATAAATCATCAATTTGCGTCAGTACTTTATCTGAACTGCGAAGTGCAAAAAATACAGAAGTTGCATCTTGAAATTGTTTTAAAGTAGGCATTCCGGAACCCCATGTTTTCATATGGACTTTTGTTGCATTTAAAGTAACCGGATTTGTTTCCTGATAAGCAGTCGGATTCTTGTTCCCATCATCTCTTACACCTTGCTGATCCCCTCCAATTAACTGATATGTAGCAGAATTATTAAAACTAACAGATTTTATATTTGAATTAGATTCAGCAGATTTCATTTGCAACGCCTTCGCACCCATAACATCAGCTTCCTTCTCCAAACCTTTATCATCATTTACGTTCACCTTTCCTTTCATTTGCAAAGTAGGTTTTACCCGTCCTTGCTTTTGCTGTACAACATGCCATGCTTCGTGCGCTAAATGTTTTTCCTGTCCTGATGCAATATGAATATCTGTTCCCTGTGCATACGCATGAGCGTTGAGTTGAGCTGGTTTATCAGAGTTGTAATGCACTTTTACATCATCCATAGTATGACCGGAAAGATTTTCTATTCCTGATTTTAAATTATCGGGCAAACCGGTATTGTTTTTTCTTTGAATAGGAGCAAACCGCGATCCCTGATTTGTAGATTTCTCAGAAAGTTTTTGCTGTATGACAGAACTTTCTCGATTGTCTTTTAACTGCACAGCACTACTTTCGCTATTTACATTTGCGGCAATTACTTCTGTTTTGTTTTGGGATGTTTTTTCGTGATGTTCTTTCATTTTATTCTTCTTTAAATTAAACAACCTTCCTTTTCATTCATCTTAACTTCCTTAATAAAATTTGCAAAAGCATTCTCATCACCATTAAAAACATCGTAATCATTAAGCTGTCCATTTAGTTTATAACTTTGAGATTGTTGCCAGAATGTCCAGTTTTTCCACACATTTGGTATTTTTAAAGTGCTGTTATAATTGGCAATCCATAAACTATAGTCTGCAAACGCAGGATCAGTCAAATAAGCATTTGCTGTATTATTATCGGTATAAATAAGAGGTTTTCGACCCGTTTTTTGTTCTAATAAAGTAAGGAACTGCAACAAATTCGGCTGAATAGTGGCTTTATTAACACCAGAATCGATACTGGTTTCTTCAAAGTCAACAATAGGAGGAAAGTCGGTTGCCAAAAAAGTGCCCATAACGCCCAAATAATTCGCAACCTGTTTAGAAGGATCGTCATTGCAATGATAAAAATGATACGCACCGCGAACATATCCCTTTGCCTGAATCGCCGGCCAGTTGGTTTTAAAACTGGAATCCGTATACGTAATTCCTTCTGTCGCTTTACAGATTATAAAAGATAATTTATCAACCTGTTTGTTTAGAAAATTGATTTCATCGCCCTGATACCTCGAAATATCAATACCAAATACGGTGAAATCGTTAGTTGCTGTTGCAGTCATTTTTAGTTTTTTGTTTCATTAAATTAGTATGGATTTGGTTTTTAATATTTTTTATTCAGTTATCAATTAAGACAACATCTACAGGTCCCAGCGCGCCCGAATAATCTATTGCCGAACAAAACGGATTATTTTTAATTACCGATTTTAAATATTCAAGCTCGCGATCGCGATAGGGCAGTTCGACTTTTTTTCCTGTAATAAGTTGTATTAGATAATCATTTTTCAAGGGATTATAAGTAAATAACGGCTCATAAATAAGATGAAAAATATTCTCTTCGCCGTTGCTGAAATCGTTTTTATAACTATTCGTTTTTGCTTTTCGGTGATGTCTTTTCAATAGGAAAAAAAGATGAGATTCGATTTTCTTTAAAAGCTCCTCGATTGCTTTTCTTTCAGATTTAAAAACCAGATAAATACTTTTAGATGTGATTAAATAACCGTTTATAATAAGTTCCTTCTCTTTTATAAAATGATTTAAAGTCATCGCAATTATCGTATTGATGTATCCCGAATCAAAATGATTTTTCCAGTCTTCCAATCGAAGTTCAGCCTTATGATTATAAAAGTGCTTTCTGATAACTAAATGAACGGATTTGTCTTCGATTTTTTTCATAACAACCTGATTTTGATCAATTCATTTGTGTCACAGCCAACGTTCTGTTTTCTTTTTTAAACTCACGTCGAATTCCTTCAAGTAAATCCTGATAACCCACAACCGTTTCATTTTTCTGAATAGCAATCAACGCACAATAGCGCAAAACGTTTATAATCGCTCCGCCGGCAAGTTCATATTGTTCTGCAATTTCTTCTAAATCAATATCCGGATCAAGCGTACATTTTCCCGAAAAAGCATTTTCCCATAACATAAAACGTTCCTCAGGACTTGGCATCGTAAAATGAATCATCGACTGAAATCGTCTTGAAAAAGCCTCATCCATATTTTCTTTCAAGTTCGAAGCCAATATCACAACACCCGGAAAATCTTCAATTCTTTGCAATAAATATCCTGTTTGTTGGTTTGCATGCCTGTCGTTTGATGAGGACGCATTTGTTCTTTTTCCGAAAAGCGCATCGGCTTCATCAAAAAATAAAATCCAGTCTTTGTGCTGTGCAACGTCAAATATTTTGGAAAGATTTTTTTCTGTTTCCCCAATATATTTAGACACAATCATCGAAAGATCAACCCGATAAACTTCTCTGTCCGTACTTTTTCCCAATAAAGTTGCCGTGAGCGTTTTTCCTGTTCCCGGCGGACCATAAAAAAGCGTTCGGTATCCCGGTTTTATTTTATTTTCTAATCCCCATTCATTCATCAAAGTTGATCCGTATTTTAGCCACGCATCAATTTCCATAACCTGACCCATGACATTTTCTTCCAAAACCAGATCTGACCAATTCATATTAGTAGAGATTTGCTGCGCCGGAAACGAAACACTATGTTCCAAGCGCGGCAAAGTTCCGGTTAGAAAATATTGCAGCCATCTTTCGTTAATCGAAATTGTATGATTTAAAACCGGCATATTAGATTCTGTCGCTTCCAAAAGCAAAACCTGTTCTTTTGCTAAAACATTTGAAGGATGCAAAACATCCAGCATTTCCAGCCTTAATTCCGGATTTACCGCCGTGATTAAAAAAGAAAACGTTTGACCGGTTGGCAAAAAACCACTGTGAATTTTATTTACAACACCTCCAAATTCCGTAAAACCACGATCATACATCGCATTTTTACTAAAAAAAATATCCAGAACTTCAGGTTTAATCTGTGGCGCCATTATCAGTGCGAGACAAAGCCTTTCGTAGAGATTTAAATCCCATTCCTTCAGTTTTTGATGATAGGCACTTTCTCCAAAATCAAAGCCTGAATCAGTATCAGAGTCAGTATCATTTTCCGGTAACGGAATATCCTGCCATCGATTTTCATGTCCGTCCTGAAGCAGATAACTGCAAATAACCTGATCGATTACCTTTTGCAGCCAGTCCATTTCCTGACATAAAGCCGTTATGTTTGGGTTAGTTTCCATAATCTGCAAACAGTTTTTCAATATCATCCAAATTAGCGTCTGCCCATTTAAAGTAAAGCAAAGCCGTATTCGGGTTTAACTCACCGGATTGTAACATATCCAGAAAATGTCCCTGCGCATTCTGAAAGATCATTTGTGAATTATGATTTGTTTCTGAATGAAAATTCGAACCGAAAAAACGATCCGCCCATTCGCTAGAATCATTGTTTTTACTAATAAAATCACTGATAAAATAAGACAGTTTTTCGTCCTGAACAGCCAATTTTTTAGCTTTAAAAAAAGATGGTTTTCGTTTGGTTTCCCGATGATAATAATCAATGTCTTTAGACTGAATGGTTTTCGTATTTTCATGTCCAAAAATATCAACCAATCCAAAATTCTCTGCATCACTTACCAATTCGAGTTCCGCATTTGCTTCACCTGAAATCGCTAATGTTGTATTTGCCGCCGTTGCACTTTCTGTTACCACATAAAGTTCTCTGAAAGTGAATAAAGTTTGTGTCAGTTTAATAATTAGCTGCTGCTGAATTTCATTCCAGTTTTTAATTTTCACCGTTTCAGGATCTTCTGCTTTAAAAATAAAACTGCCTTTATGAGCAAAAGCCAGTATTTGTTTGCTGAATTCAAATTCGCCATCAATTGCGCCATGTCCGTGTCCTCTACCGGAATATGGTTTTGAAATTCCGTCGCTAAAACTCCAGTTGGGAGCATTTTGTGGTAAAACGTCACTCACATCAACATCGTGTTCGCTAACAATTCCATTTCGGAATAAGTTGCCCAAAACCACAATTTCTCCATTTTTTATCTGGAAATAATCACCCGGAAACAAAGATTGATTTAATGGTTTCGTGGGAATAAAACCTCCTGTTTTTAAGTAAAATTGCCTGTAAAAATTTTTATAACTACGATTCATAAACTTAAAATTAGTGGATAGTTTAAATTTTAGATTTCTGATATTAGATTTTAGATTCAGTAGAATATGTTCAACCTGCAAGATTGAAAAACCTTGCAGGATGAACTTGATATTTTTATTCCATTAATTAATAATCTAATACAGATTAAGAAGCCAGTGCAGCGGCATTTGCAGCGGCTAAAGCAGCTTGCAGTGATTTAAGTTCAATCTGCGCTTTGTTTAAATTAACTGTCGCCAGATTTAATTGTCTTGTTGTTTCATCATTTGCTTTATTTGCTTCCTGATAAGCCGCCTTTGCTTCAATTTCTGCTTTGTAAATCAGGGCTTGCGCCGAATGATTGTCTTCTAAAACCAAAGATTCTTTCGGATTTTTTTTGCCCGTCAAAGTCAAATAAAGATTCAATGCTTGTTTTTGTTCTAAAGCAGTTGCAGCCTCAGATTCCAGACACAAAGATTGCGAGGCAAAAATTGATTTTAAAGCAATTAAAGTAAGTGCAATTGCATTGTTGGCATCCGTTCCTGCCGCATTTATTTTCGTAATCAAATCATCTGAAATCAGCGGATTTAATGATTTTGTGCGGATAACAAGATTCGACAATTTATTGATTATTTCTACCGAATAAATTAGCTTGTTAATCAAAACGGTTACTTCTTTGGCAACTTCTTCGGTATTTTCATTTGCCAGAGTCATTTTCGAAAAAGCAATCTCAGAATTTGAACTTAAATCCAATGCATTCTGAACAACCTGATCGATCAGCTGTTTGTTGCTTAACGATTGCGTTTTGCCATTTTCGGCATCCAGTAAATACCCCTGATATTTTAATGATTTTTGACTCAGCGATGAAACAACTGTCGTTTGCTGCTGAACAACGGCCTGCGCGTCTGCAACCAAAGAAGTTAACAAATCGATATCTGATTTTTTCTTTTCTGTAATTCCGTATCTCTTTGGACTTGAATTTAATAATGTAGTTTCCATATTTTGCGATTTAGCTGGTTAGCATTATTTGTTGTTAATTATTGAAAAAGTGAAATTTTCCTCGTTTTCCCAATCTGATAAATTACTGATATACTGTTTTTTATTTGTTTCAGTTCCTTTATAAATAGACAGAATAACCGGGATATAAGGTTTAGAATCAATTAATGCATTACCAAAATTATCAGTAGTTGTAGGATCAATTTTTACCTCGTAAACCGATGAATCTCGTGTAGGAACAGCAACCGTATAATTTCCTGACGGAATATTTTCGGCTAGTTTTAAGTTGAAGAAAAAAGCATGTTTGTTTTTGATTTCAGGCAATTTTTTCGCCAATATGCTTTCCAAAGCCATATCCAATTGATTCAGTTTGTTTTGCACAATATTCAGGCGCAAAGTAGTTTCGGTAATTACGGCGTTGTAATTGTTTTCAATATTTTTGAATCTTGAAGTTTCGGCATCGATTTTATCTTTGTCTTTTACAGGATCAAGTTTGCCAATTTCATCATTGAAAGCTTTTCTCAATCCGGCAATTTTCTGATTTATAGAAGCTAATTCACTGTTATATTGATTCACTTCATTTTTCAAAGTCTGCTGTTCTTTTTGAACCACCGAAATTTCTATGCTTTCTTCAAGATCTTCAAGCTGATTGTTGGTAAACGTATTTTCGTTGTGAGAAAGAAACATACATCTGTATTCTGTCACAACAGCATCATCTTTATCCACCGGAAAAGTAATCGCATACGGTTTTAAAGTTGGTAAATCAGGATTAACATGATCGCGTCTTTCTGGATCTTCCTGAACCGTAATATCCGTAATTGCTTTTAATGTTTTTTGCAGGCTAAAAGTTTCTGACGGAGCAGACAAATAATCATCATACGTATTGATTCCTTTTTTATATTCATCTGTAAAAACCGTAAAAAGAAATACTACATATTTTTCTCCCAAAACAATCATCTCGTTATCAGAATCCATTAAATCTAAAAGTCCGATAGTGGCAAAACCTTCTCTTTTTAGTTTATCTGCGGCTTCCGTAACGTCCTGAACAGCTTTGGTATCAGTTGCCAATTTATTTTCTGCATTTGTAACCTCTGTTTTTGCAGTTGTAACATTTGCATTAGCAATTTTTAAACTGTCTGTAGCAACTTTTGCAGCATCAGTTGCTTTTGCCTCATTAAGTTTGGCACTTTCTAATTCCTGTTCTGTCGTATTTTGCAGTTTTACGGCCTGAGCTGCTGCTTTTGCCAGTTCCTGATTTTTAGGTTCTTTTTTGGCAGCTTCATTCGCTTCACTTGCTTTTTCTTTCGCTGCGGAAAGTTCTTTCGTTAATTTTGTAATGTTATTTTTAAGGCTGATAATATTCTCATCTGCATCATTTTTTTCTTTTGTTGCAGATGTAAGCGCAACATTTGCCTGACGCAAATTTTCTTTTGCCTGAGCCAGTTTTTCCTTTGATAGTTTTTCACTGCTCAACGCTTCAAAATACGTATTGTAATTAGAAACCAGCGTATTACTTGCAGACAAATCAGGTTGTGAAGAACTGTTTGCCGGCGGAATAATTTGCACATGCTGAAGCACATTGCCCATTAAATCCTCGGCAGCAGAAGTCGAAAAGATAGATTTTTTACTATCCTTTACCAGAAAAAGATTGTAGCTTTTTACCGGATTCTGTAACCCAAGTTCCGGCGTATTTGTTCCTTTTTCATCTGTGCCAAACGGAGCTTTGTAATAATCAAAAGCAACATCAAAAGAACTCGTGTCATTTTTAGGAACGCGAACTCTCAAATTATAATTAAGCCTTTTATTATTCAGATTATAAGCCACTTTCGCCGCTTCAAGTTCCACTTTGTTCGATTCAATTACACCTTGCGCCGCTTTTGTAGTCACGCTCGCAGCCGCTTTTGCATCATTTTCTGTAGCCACAACAGCAGACATATTGGTAAAATCGGTGCTGGTAATTTTTAGCAGATTATCAATTGAAGTATCCGTAGCTTTTGCTTTGTCTTCAACCGTAGACGATGCCACTTCGGCGATATTAGCAGAAGCTTCCATCGCATGTTGCGAAGCTACTTCGGCAAGATAAGCCGTTCTGTTCATCAAATTATAAGCCTCAATACTTTGCTGATAAATCTGGGTTCCGTAATCTGCCGCATTAATAATACTAAAAATACTTCCCATATCACTTGCCAATCTTACGATTGCGTTTGTAGCAATTTGAATATTCGACGCGCTTACAGCAAGATTTGATACCGATTGTGAGGTATAACTGTTTTGCTGTATAGCCGACATGACAATATTGGTCGAAATGTTTTTAGTTTTAACGGCTTGTTCCTTAACCTTCTGCGATTTGTTGTATTTTTTTGTTGCAGAAGCAAGTTTGTCGTTGGCGATAATCTCTGCGCCTTCGGCATAATAAAGTGTAAACATGGAAGAATTTAATTGGGAATCCAATTTTTTCTTATTCATTTCCTGGCTTTCTAATGAAGCCAATACACTGGAATGTAAATTTTCACTGTAGCTGTTCATAATGGTTTCTTTTTATTGATTAATTTTTTATTTTAAGGAAATTGTGTTTGTTATTCGTTTTATTATTAATTCGTTACGTTTGTTTTTTTTAGGTTACTCAGTACATTCGTTGGTTCTGAAAAATGTGTAATCCCTACGGGATATTTTTATTTGGCGAATACTTTTTTTCTACCAATATTTAAATCCTAAAGGATTATTCTTTTTACTAATAATTACTTTAATTGCAAAGGATTATACCTTAATTATTTGTTATCACAAACCTTTTTTCTACCAATATTTGAATCCTAAATCCATAAAATTATATCTCGTAGAGATTATATATTGGTAAAAAATAATTGCGTGCAAAACATTGTCCCGTAGGGACTACACATGATTTCGCCAGATCTAACGCATATTTTTTTTGTAATTCATATTGCCATTGATATTTGCCATTGCCATTGTAATTGAATTTTGATATTTAAAAACTTTAATAAGGCCAGTTTACATGCAGCGGTTTTTCCATCCACGGGTATTTAATTATCGAAAAAGCAAAAGGAGATCTGTTAATCAAAACATCATACGCTCTTTTATCAACCGTTAGCTCCCAGCGATCCTCCAGTTCGATTAGTAATCCGTCCCGGACAAGCCAATTACCACGGAATCCATCTACTGAACAATCGCCAATATCTGTCCAGAAAGAAATTGCCGCCTGTATTAAACCGTTTATCAAGTCTTTGTTTTCATTCGGAATTTCAATTTCGTCAGGAATTGTATGCATCATCGATAAACCGCATAAAACTTTATTCAAAGGCAAATAATGTTCTTCTGTCTGGGTTAATCCCGTTACGACATATTGCAAATACTGCACGGCACTTATCTGGTTTTCAATGCTTGTAAATTTGTTGTCTTCAACTAGTTTTAAGCGTTCAAAAAGCATTACGACATAATTATTTAAAATCACAATTCCGGCATTTCGTACTGCAATACCTTCTTTAAGAGGCTTTTTAGAAATTGAATTTGTTTTAATCAATTCAATTTTAGAAATCATTTCCGTTTGAACTGTTTTTTGAATATTTTGTTTTTCGCTATTGATTATTTCCTTAAAACTAAGCTGTAAGGAAGGCGGAAGCTGATAGATATATTTTGAAATATCAGCAATGAAATTCTTTTTGTGAACGCCTTTTTTTGTGACCACTTCCCAAATCAGTTCATTCCAGATTTTGTCGATCGCAATAAAACGCCAATTATCGTTGATGGCAGCATTAAGTACTTTTCGCAACAATAAACTCTGCATTTCTTTGGGTGCAATTCCGCGAATGGAAATAAATCCCAGCGTATGATTAAACCGCTCCAAAATCTTTAAATAAGATTCCCTGTTTTTATCCAAATGACCAATTCCCGCACATAAAATATTGAATTTTATATTTCGGCTTAACCAGTCTGTTTGTGCTTCCGAAATAAATTCTTTCCTGATTATTTTAAAGAACATTTCCGGATATTTGATGATGATTTCATTCACCAGAATATCAATTTCAAAAGTTCCTGAAACAGCAAAACCAGTCGGAATTTGTTTTTCGCAAATAATGCGCATACACCATTCATATTTTTCTTTTTCAGATAGTTTTTGTCCTGAAAAAAGAAGATCAATCTGACTCGTTTCTACACTTATTTCCGAATTTATTTCCTCCTCAATTTCATAATTGCTTATCGCTTCAGTTTCTTGGGAATCCTTTTTTATTTCTGAATTAAATTCCATTGCATTAAAAGATTTTTCGTTTATACTGTTTTGATTCTGAATGCTGTAATTCATTTTTAAATAACCGGAAAACGCTTTTTCAAGAAGTTTCTCAAAAAGTATTTCGTTTCCTTTATAAGCATTGTAGCTTAAAATAGTTTTCCAGAAAACCACATTTAATTCTGCCGATATTTTGGTTTTTGAAATAGATTGAAATTGTTTTTCTATAACGGCTATTTGTTTTTTGATCCAATTGTTTTTGATCGTAATTCCGTTCTTTAAAAAATAATGCAGAATAATTTCACTCTGTTTTTTGTCTTCTTTTCTGAGCGCAGTAAATTCCGAATCATTAAAATTATGGACCAATAAATGCGATAATTCAGACTGAGCTTGTTGTGAGGAACTTTCTATCAATAAAGCGAGTTCGACAATCGCAATTGACTGATTGTTTTTGAGCTGAACCAAGAAATTCTTTTTCACCGAAACTCCAAAAGATTTAATCTTTTTCGATTGCAATAATTTTGTGATAAATTGAAAATAATCGCTTCGTTTGGTATTCGTAACTTTTCTCGATAAACGAATAATAACCGTTTCAAGAAACAGCGACGAATTGTGTTTTGGATGCAGGAGAATTTCCTCAATTCCAAACAATAACAAATCATCCGTAAGCAGTTCTTCCGGCAAATCAAATTTTTCCTTCGCGTTCAGAATTTCATAAACAATCTGAATAGTTTCAACCAGTTTTGTTTTCTTGTAATTCGTTGTTTTTATCAGCAATTGCAATAATTCCCGATTCAAAACAAGCGGAATCATTTTCTTCAAAAACTCTTTATTTCCGTACGAAAGCATCACTTCAAAAGCCATTTTGGGATGCAGGTAAATATTTTTGATAAGCGATCTTTGTAAGTCTGCAAAAAGCACACTTTTAGCGGTATTTTTCTGCAATTCAGTTTCCAGTTTTGCCACCAGGTTTTTAAAATGAATCGCAGGATAATTTGAACTGTTTTGGTTTATTTCATTTCGATAAACCAAACTTAAATTGTTATGAATCACAATAGAATTATTGTTTTTTATCGATGCCGGAACTTTGGCACTTGTAAACAATTCCAGCAAATATTCCGGATTCAGATTGTTCTTTTTACTTAATTCTTTGATGCAAAACAGGAGCAGAGCACGATTGTCCGCATTTTTATTTCTAATAAGAAAAGTAATTCCAATCTCCCACAAAGTTTTTTCATTTGTTCTCAGTTTAAAAGAAGCGCTCAATTTATTCAGGTACGTTATCGTCTCCATATTCAGCGAAGACGTCGTTTTGTCCAGCCTTGAAAAAAGTATTTTTATAGCCGATTCTTCTAAATCCTGAATTAAGGAAACACAAGAAGCTTCATCGTTTAAAATGCTGTTTACAATTCGATTAAACTTGTTTTTGTTTTCATTATTGAGCGCAATAATCAATTCATTCAGATTGTTTTTGCCCATTTGAGATTTTCGTTCTGCCCGGTTTAGCAACAATTTTTCAAAAACATTCCAGTAATCCGGTTTTGTTTCTGTTTGAAAATTTTGCTTCTTCTGAGATTCATATTCCTGTGTCAGCACTTTTAGAGAGTCGATGAAATTGTTATTCTGCGCTGTTTTATCAGACAGTTTTACAATCGTATTTTCGATTAGCAAAATCAAATCAAAATAGGCAATGTTATAATGATTTGCCATTTGCAGAATACTACTTTTCATGAAAGCCAGTTTATTAAAAAGCGTTCCCCGTTCTAACAGCAAAAAGTTCAGAATAAAAAACCAGAGATTTTTTTTGAAACCCGATGCGCTGGTCTGAATGATGGTTTCCTTCACCTGAAGATTCGTCATAACCGAACTAAATTCAATTATCGAAGCGCTGTTATTCGGTTCAAGAGCGGCAATTATTTTAGTAATGTTTTTTTCGTCAAACTGCCACGAAATTCTTTTGCGGACTTCGGCGTGAGCGATTCCTTCTTTTTTGACAATCGCAATTATTTCAGATAAATTATTTTGCAGTAATTGAGACATAATCTGATTTATAGATCCTTGTTTATTTTGATAATTCCACGGAAAATAACCTTCAAGCAAAAAAACGGTAAGGTTTTCCAGAATTGATTTTTCTTTGTTGTAAACCGTAATCAGATTTTGTTTTTGAGTGTTTTGGTACAGAATCAGTTCGGCAATTTTTTCCCGCAATAACTGTCGAATTTTGGTACTCAGATCAAATTCAAGATCATCATAATCACATAAACCAAGATCTAATTCTAAAGACTGAATTCTCCAGCTTTGCTCCGGCGGACAAAGCTCATTAAATATTGAAGCAACTTCTCGGGGCAATGAAATTTTGCTCCAGGAACTCAAACGCTCCTGAAGTTTATATGCCTCGTTTTTCTGGTCGAAAGTAGTATTCCACTTTAGGCTCGATACAATATGGCTATTTATTTCTTCCATTTTTTGTGGCTAAAATTGTGGTTAAACTTCCGATCAGCTTCATCGCAGACTGCCCCGGACTTAAAAATGCGGTGTTTTTAATTCCTATATCACTTGCGTTATTTATTGTTGGTAATTGTTTTGCTACATCATCTTTATAGCGCAGGCTTTCATGCCATTGCATAAAATCCGGAATCAAAGTATCCAGTTCTTCACTGCTTAAAAACAGACATTCGTAACTCACATTTGCCGGAAGACTGATTTTAAGAAATTGCTTCAATCGTTTTTTAAATTCAGGCGTTGTAAAAACAGGAATAAAGTCCGGAAACAACAGCAAAACACTCTTTTTAAAAACCGGATCGTTAATGCTTAACTGCTGGTTTTCTGAGACAATTGTAATCTTAAACGAATAATTAGAACCGCCAGTTTTGCTATAATCATTTGGATTTTCTAAGGAAACATTATCTGTTTTAAAAACATATTTTATATCAGAAACCTGCAAAAATCCCTGTTGTAATTGTGCGTCTAATATGGTTTCGTCAACCGTATTTAAGGTGTAATTTATATTGGAAACAGCCTGAAAACTTATATTTTGAATGGAATAAGAAGAATAATTTACCTGATTTTCTTTTATGATTTCGAATTCAAATTTTAATTGATTCAGCAATAAAACCGTTTCCAGAAAAACAAAACCACTTCTTTTTTCCTTAAACCACAACGCTTTCTGAATCGTCTTATACGTTTCTGAATTGGAAGGATCTTCAGGATTATTTTTAATGGAATCTAACAGTAAACTAATAAAATTGGTGTATAAATTTCGCAATCCAAACAATAAATTAAGTTTGAGTTCAAAGCCGGAAAAGTCATTAAAATCCTTTTTTCTTAATTTTTCTTTCTTGTTTATTTTTTCAGATTTGAATATAAAATCGGTCGTATTTTCATTAATTTCCAGATAATGTTTTTCTTTTATTTCCGGTAAATCCGAATTTCCATTATTGTCTTCAATCATTTTTGAAGCACTTAAATAATTATAAGCTTTTTGTCTGTTGTACGATAATAAACCGAGATTTTGCAGGTACAAACTCTTCAAAATAATGGGATCTTTTCTCTTGTCGCCGGTATAAACCGTGTCGTCAATAATTGCATCAATTACGTTTGGCGATTCGCCGTGTCTGGCAAGCAAATGATCGAGTATTTTATTTCTTCGTTTTAGGTTTGTCGATTCTTCTTCCATCAGTTTCATCAAACCAAATATGTACGGATTGTACGGATCCTGCTGATATTGTAACCAGCTTTTTTCTTTTAATTCTACCGCAGATTCGTTGCCATACGTATAATCGAAAGTTGTGCTGTTTTTTAATAAAGGCTGAATATGAGGTACCGTATATAAGGACTGGTAAAAATAACTTGGCGCAAACATTTTGTACGGAACAGGATATTCCAGATGCGTCTGTTCGTATTTATCTTTTAAGGCAAAAAAAGTTTCCTCATCAGAAGGAGCGCCGCAAAGCGCATTTTTAAAAGAAAATATCTTTGAAATATTCGCTAACTGAGAAAACTGATTGGCCAATATCTGATCAAATAAAGTCAAATATCCTTTTAATTGTCGGGATTGTGCCACTTGTACAGGTTTCGAATGATCTTCTAAAGTATCATAACCAATTCCGTATTGCTGTGGAAACGTATTTTGAATAGAATAATAAGTATTAATATCCCTGAATTTACTTTTAGGAAGTTTTAAACTATCCTTTTTATTCAACACCGCAGTTGTTTCTTCAAAATTATCAATGCTGATACTTAAAGGTCCAAAAGCGTCAAAAGGAACATCTTTTCCACTGCATGTCAGGGTTAAGGTTTTATTTTTATATGAAGTCAGAATGTCGATAAACAAAATCTGATCCAGCGCGGCTTTAAGAACAGTAACATTTTTTTGTTCCTGAAAAAGCTGTAAACTTGTTACAGAAACTACATTATTCACAGATTCAATTACCGGAATCAAATCGATTGTTTGTACCGCATCATTTTTATCAATTAAATCTTCGGTTAAAATCCAGCCATTTTTCAAAGCGGGACCATCAAAAATTTCAGAAGCCAGATATCCGGATTGCTGTAAGTTTTCGAAACCCTGTTGCGTAACTTTCGGAAAAATAAAGGCTCGGATACTATCTTGCAGCGCTAATAAAACGGCGTGTTGGTCGGTTTCTTTTTCAATTTCAATTTTACAGCTAATCGTGCAGTTTATTGTCGAAAGTGCAATTGGAAGATTAAAAGTTTCGCCAATATTTCTGCTTTTATTCAAATAATAAAACGCAGATTTACAAATATTGATGCGATCAATTGTATCTGAAACATTGGGATTTATGTACAAATAAACCTGATACACTTTGTTAAAAGGAAAAACGTTCGATCCTTGCGCCACAATAACGACATTGTCAATATTTTCGATTCCGTCGATTAAATATTTTTTATAATCATCAATCGTATAAGGCGAAGTTGTCAGGATTTCATTGGGCAAATAAAACTGATTTTCAATTTCAATTTCACCATTAAGATTCGTTAAAATATCCGGAATACTAAAATCGGTACAATAACCTAATTCTGTCAGCGCATAACAAAACTGATCCAGAATTGTCATTCCGGGATCGCTTGGGTTAAAGTTGGTCCATTCCGTTCCGATATGTTTTTGGATATAATCAATCGCTTCCGATTTTAGGGAAGTAAAATCCTGATGTAAAGGAAGTTGCTTTTTTGTTATTTGATTGATTGTCTCCATTTTAAACTCTAAAAAATGATATTATGATTGGGCGCTGTTACCAAAAGTGTTGTTAGGCCATAAGCTTTAAGCGTCGTTTTATTGGTTTTGCAGGCGGTTTGTAATCTGGTTTCCGAATTAAAAAAATAAGTGGATAACAAGACATTATTTACGGCGCTGACACCTTCAATTGTTTGTATAAAAGTGCTGATTTTAGCATCAGACAATGGTTTATCTATTTCTATCTGAGGCGATAAACTCGAAATCCACGGCGATAAATGAATTTTTAAAGCCTGATTGACATTCTTTCTGATCAATTCTTCCTGATAACCGCTTTCAATTTCTATCTGAGCTGTAACCACCACATATTCCAAATTAAAATTTGAAACAGTTATATTGGAAAACGGAGATGTATTTTGCTGTAAAAAAAGCGCTATTTCACTTTCAAGACAATTGGTAACCAGAGGATTAAAAGCATCTGTTTCGGTTTCTGAGCTCACTTTTTTGGTCAGATACACATTGCAGCTGTTTTGATATTTTTTGTTTACGACTTTTACAAAATAGATTTCATTAAAATTTTCAATAATCAGTTTATAAAAATCCTCCGGCGTCACAGATCTGTTTTTTGTTTTTATCGTATTGCTTACACGTTGGTTTCTGTTGGTTTCATTTTCTGCAGCTTTGCCTCCAAAAGAAGGAAACGGCTGTAAAATTGTGGCTATCTGCGGAATCGCATTTTGTGGTTTTGTAATAGCTCCGGGCTGTATCTGCGGACTTTCGGTACTTGATAAAAAGGAAGTTCCGCTTCGTTGTGCCGTAAATCCGTTAGTCTGTAAAAAAGTGGTTTTAGAGTACGATTCAAGATCTCCGGAAACCGCAATAGAAATCCAGTTGTTTGTTCCGGGCATGAATTTTTTATTGTTATTGCAATCTGCCGGAATGGGTAATTCTATAATTCCGGAACATTTAAACTCATTTGTTCCATCAGATAAAGGTTCGATTTTTTTCCAGCCGGAATTACTCAGATACAAATAAGTAATGCTGTCTTCGGCTGTTACGGCTGTTGAATTTCGCACAAGCTGAAAAAACAGGTTTAAAGTGCTGTTGCAAATCAAAGAATCAAGTTCAATAAATAAAGCCCCGGAATAATTAAATGACGGATAAAGCAGAAAACCTCCGCTCGCATTTTCATCAGAAACTCCCGTAATGGCTGTATTTAATGTTGTGTCATTCAGTTCGTTGCTGTCAAATATTTTATAATTAATAAAAGGCGAATAAATAAAATATTGAAACGGATAATCTGTCGCAGTGTTGTCTAATTTGTAGGTGACGCTTGCATCATATTCTGCCGTAAAAGTTTTGATTTTAGGTACAAACGGCACATTTGCAGCAGTGATAAATTTGTCTACTATTTTGCCTTTTTTAGCTGTAATCAAATTTCCGTTCTGCAAAGCAATTGCGGCTACAATATTGGGATATAGTTCTGATCCAAAACCATATTCTGGACCTGATAAACTCATTTTTATAAAACCTGACGAACTCGTATCCGTAAATTTTAAAGGCTGATTCTGAATTGTTGGATCAGGCTGAATTATAGCATTATTCGCAACACTTACATCTGAAGTTTTAAGATTTGAAATGGAGATATAAGCGCTGGAACTTGTCGTCGTAAAAGGCACTTTCGGATCTCCTTTTTCAGGATCGAATAAAAATATCGGATTGCAATTGTCTTCTTTTGGAACAAAAACAATGTCTGTATCGGTAATATCCGTTTTACACATTTTCAAATCCTGCCAGCTTTTATTCTGAAGTAAATTAAAATTAACCGTAAAACTGGCATTGCTAAACGGTACTTTCGCATCCGGCAAATCCTTTTTTTTATGAGTTATACTTTCCAGAAGCCTCGCAAGACTTCTTCGTTGTTTAGTATCTGTCTGCGGATCTAATTTTTTTAAATACGCATTGTACGCGTCATAATAGGTTTCAAAATCCGAAGGTCTTTTGTCCCAGTCAATTTGTATGGAAAAGCTGTCGAGCGGTTTGCTGAATATTTCATTATTGCCAATTATAAAATTGGAATTCACTAACGGAATTGGTCCAAAAGGAGGAAAGGGATTCTTTGTATTCAGTTCTCCAAAATCATTATAAAGCTGAAAAGTTTTTACTTCAGATACATTTACCTGAATCGAAATGGAAGTTATTTTGGGTGGATTTACCGGATTTGCAACGGACTGAAACAGCATTTTAAACATTGGCATATTGCATTCTAAACCATCCGGATTAATCAAAAACGGTTCAATCGCAATTACGGCAGCAGTAAAATTGATTGTTATTGTCGCAGTTGTATTTGGAGAATTGTTTACTGCAAAAGTTAATTGGCTTGTTTCCAGTTGCAGCCAGCTTTTTTGTGTACTCAAATAATAGGTGGCACTTTGTAAAAGACTGATATCTACAGTTGTATTAAATTCAAAATTTAACGTAATAGTGCGTTCTCCTTCGCGCAACAGCAAAATTGGCGAAGCAAATGAGATTCCGATTTGTGTAACGCTAGTTTCAGGATTTGTCTCAAGATTTACAACAGGATTTGTTTCTCCAAAAGTAGACCAGCTCGTTACCAGATTATTTTGATCTTTTTGAATACTGGTTGGTTTTGCAATAGTTTGCAGGCTAAATGACGGCGTATTGTATTTATTTTGATACGAAAGAGTCTGAACACTTGTAATTACAGCGGGATTTAAATTTACATTTTGTTGAGACGCAAACAAAATTGGATTTTTTTGTGCGTCGACTCCGGCATTAAATAAAGTGCCTTGGGGCAAACGAAAGGTACTATCATTTTTTGCCAGCGTCGAGCACAAAAAAACAGTATCTGCAAAAGCAGGTAATGGCGTTTGTTTTAGTATTTCGGTATAATAAAAATCAAGATGTTTTTGCGAAATTCCGTTTAACTGATTTTGCTGCGCTTTTAGTACATTAACAAAAGACCGCAAAAGCGTGGTATCGGGAAATTTACTTTTTTTATGACTTAGTTTTTTAAACTCATTTGCCGCGTGATGAATTACTATTTCCAGGAAATTAAATAATTTGTCACCAATTTTAGTCAAAATATCCAGACAGGCAAAAGGTGTATTGGCTATTGAAGTGAAAAGATTCTGTTCGGTTTCAAAACCAAAAATTTGCCAAAAAGGTCTTTTGTCTTTGTTGATGCTCCAAAGATTGGTATCAAAAGAAGCAAATTCCTGATAAGAAATCCCCACGATAAATAATCCTTTTGCAGAGAGATTGTATAAATATTGTCGGAAAGCCTGAATAGCCCAAAAATCTATGCTTAATTTTGATTTTACTTCATGAATAATATAATTTTTAAGGTCATATATTTCGTTGTTAATCTGCATATAATGTGTCCAGCGTTCTATAATTTTATAGATAGAAGTAAGGTGGTCAAATAATTTGTCTAAGGCGTTTGCGCTTAGGTTTTCCGTGTTTTTTTCCTGTGAAAGTTTCTGGATTTCAGTACAGCTGGTTTTATAAGAAACGTAAAGGCTTTTATAGTTTGTTTTGGATATCGAAGCCATTAAAAACACAGGATCCTTCAATAAAAACGGATTCCAGTTTCCTTCAATAGTATTGGTGTCATTATAAAAATTGATCAGTTTGCTAAACTCCGTCAAAAAGTACAGCCAGTCCAGTTCTTTTCTTCCGTCAATTAAATGAGCAGAAGGAACGAGCGACTCGTTAAGTGAGTTTATGGCACTATTTTGATCAATTGCAATCATTATTTTCTGGCTAAATTGGTTCCTTCTTTTAAGTGGAAAGGATATACATAATTGTGTCTTGTGTTGGTTTGCGAATAGATATAACTTATCATTATTTCGATTACGCCGTTTATTGTATCGGTTGCAATTACTTTTACATCCTGTACCAATATTCTTGGTTCATAGCGCAATAGCGAGAACTTTATGGTTTCTATAATTTCTCCTTTCAGGGTATTATCAATTTTTTTGAACATAAACTGCTGTAAACCAGAGCCAAAATTGGCTTCGAGAGTACGTTCGCCTTTGCGGGTATTGAGAATTATATGAATGGATTCGTTTATATTGCTTTCATTTGCCGACATATTCAGCTGTGAATTTCCCGCAGAAAAAGACACCGGAAATGACCATCCTGAACCTAAAAAGGCGTTTTCGGTATTATGTGCTTTTTTATCCACCTATCATAACATTAAATGCTCCCAGGACAATTGAGCCTCCGTGAGCGGTTTGATCTCCCATTCTTGCGGCGGGAATTCCGCCTATCATAACCGTCGACGATCCTTTTATTATCGAATCCGGCGGGCCTACACAAACCAGCAGATCGCCAACTCTGGCTGCCGGTAATCCTGCTATTAAAACCATTGGTTCACCTGTCCCCACTATTGGTCCGCCGACATGCGGAATTGGTGGAACACCCGGTGTAACCATCGGACATTCATGAAAATCTGTAAGTCTTGCTGCTGGAGGCATATTTTTTTTTGTTTAATTGTTTAATCGTTTTTTTGTTTAATCGTTTAATTGTTAATTGTTTAATCGTTTTTCGTTACTCACAATTCATAATTCATAACTCATAATTCATAATTCATAACTAATTAATCATTACCATTGCGCCTTTCAGCGTTAATTCCATTCCGCCGGAAACCTGCGCCATTTGGCCGCCCTGAGCAGAATATTGCATGTCTGCATTTTCCTTAATGTTCATTCCTTTAATGGCAACATCACCGCCGCTTGACTGAATCGAAACACCTTGTGTGCCTTTTATGGTGACATTTTCCTGAGCGGAAATCGAAATACTTTTTTGACTTGATAAATCAATTCCGCTTTGAGACATTACGATACTATTTTGGTTTTCATCCTTAATTGTAATCTGCTTGTCTTTATCGCTTATGATTATGGTGTTTTTTGCGGGCGTGGCGACCGTCCATATTTTATTTTCATCGTCAAATTGTACGGAGATTCCGGATTTTGAAACGATTGCTTTCAGTGTATTTTTCTCGTTTGGATCTAATCCAGTAAAAGGTTTTAGTTTTGCAGAGCTGTATAAACTTCCAAGAATAACCGGAAAACGCGGATCTTCATTCAGAAATCCTAAAATAACTTCATCGCCAACTTCGGGTAAAAAAAACGCACCTGCACCGCTGGTAGAATAAAAATTAGAAAGCCTTGCCCAGATTCCAGTGCCATTCACATCAAACAAAGGAACTTCGACTAAAATTCGATATTGCGAATCAGGATCGTTATACATTTGCTTTACAGTTCCGTTAAAAAGTCCTCTTGCTCCGGGAATTAATCCTGAAGCGGGCGGGGACATCACATCCGGTTCTTCGGTAAACCAAAAAGGAGAAAGTCCTAAAGTAACTTCTGAAACCCAGTTTCCCTGTGATAAATCGTGCACAACGCCGCTAATTAAATAATCACCGTTAAAACGATCGCCAAGACCATTAAAAGTCATATATTTTCCGGGATCTACTAAACTGCTTCCCTGAAATTTAGCTTCGCCAGTAATTTTAGAATATTCACTTTTAATGATTTGCGCTTTTGACCAATTGGTTAAATCTGCCGTTTCTAAAGGAGCAGAAGTCTGTAACTCAAATGCCGAAAGACCAATAACATCGGACAGTTTTTTGGATGATAAATTTCCTGCTCCTACAACATTTGGAGTGGAGGAACTATTGGCTAAAACCTGATTTTTATAATCCCACGTATTCGAAGTTACATTGCCTAATTGAGTTGTAGCATTCAGTTTTGCATTAAATTCAAGAAGATTATCTCCGTATAAAACCGTAAGTACAGAAGTTGTAGTCGCATCCGGCGCCTGCACGGTAACTTTTCCGTTTATAGTGGTCACAATTAAACCATTTGCTTCGGCGAGAGCCAAAATATAATCCCAGTCGGTTACATAATACTGCACCTGTTCTGGCCATTGTGTTGACGTTGCTGTTACATCTGAAGTTAATCCGGAATAAGTTCCTATAATCGAAGTAATAATATCGCTGTCTTTTTTGTTGGAATACGTAAGGCTCTTTCGCCCCACAATCATTTTTACGGCGGCATCACGACATTCAATTTCTAAAGCAGAACCAATTATAGAGTCAATCCGAATTTCCTGACTCATAATAATACCTTGAAAAATGGTAACGTTTGTAGCATCGTAACCCGCTTTTATATTGACAGTTGCGCCCGGAACAAAAGTAGAGGAGGAGCTTGCATCAAACTTACCCGTGTTGGCTTCTCCGTCGAGAATGACAATTTTGGCAAAGGAAATTCGGTTTACTTTTTTTTCGACATGAATAGAATATACAGAATAGGTATCTTCTATCGCATTTCCGTCAACGAGGATGGAGAAAGTTACAACTCCTCCGCTTTTTATTTCAGTTGAAGTGCTCATTAATTTGCTGTATTTACGGGAGGAAATATTAATTTACTGACACCGCTTAGATTTCTGAATTTGTTTAAGCCGTTAAATTCGGCCACTTGTATGTAAAGAGAATCATCGTTCCAGGTTTGCAGACAAAGCTGCGGCAGTGACATTCCTTCAGAAACAGTCACGATATGCGTCAAATCCGGTGATTGCGGAGCATCTTGCATTGTAACCGTTTTTGGAGAAATATACTGGCTGAATGACAAGGATATCTTTGCTCTTAAAGGGCTTCCGTCTGGTTTAAACAGCGTATATGAAATGTCTATAGATTCCAGAACTCCATTAAAAGTGATATTTTGTCCCCATTGTACTTTTACAAAATTCGGACGGTGAATTTTACCATTATACGTGTAAATGATTGTTTCTAAAGCTGTTATTTCTTTTGCCATATCCGTACGTTTAGAATCTACAACACCGGTACAGTCAATAACAATTTCAAAAGTCAGTTTATCACTTGGCGTACTTTTATATTTTTGCGAGGCTGAGCTTGTTGCCGGAGCCTGCTGTTCATTATATTCAATGCTTTTTTGTATTTTGATCGTGTCAGGATTAATCATGAAAGAATACGGACTTCCTGAGAATTTATTTTGAAAATCCTCATCTGTATATCCTGTTATTTTCATTAATTCCAGACTTGCCATTGTTTTTTGTTTGTTATTATTAAGTATGGATTGCGATTATTTTTAAAGTGATATTGACGCAGATTTTACGGATTCACTAAAGTGAAAACGCGGATAAAAACTAATTTTTTCTTTTTCACGGAGTATCATTTTATGTCATTTCGAGGAACGAGAAATCACATCCAGAGAGCAACGAACTGTATGTCTAATCGTAATGTTATTTACTGAAAACTGCGACCGCGACTGAAAACTTACTACCGTTTATAACTATTCACCTGACTTTTTTCGGCAATTAATCTTTTGCATTCTTCCAGAACCTGTTTTCTTAAAAGCGATAATTCTTTTTCTTTTACCACAGAATTGTTTTTCGTATTTGTGGTTACGATTTCTGTTTTAATAATTAATTCTCTTATTTCTATTGGCATAATTATTTTTAAATAAAAAGGTTATCAAAATCTGTTTTGGATGAAATATCAAAATAGGTATACGCAAGTTCAATGGTTTCAATGGCAATATTGCTTTCCTGGGAGTTTAAGTCAGAAACCGCATATTTTACCGGATACGCATTATTAAACGTCCATTGCATACACACAATACCATTTGCGTTAAGCAGTTTAAGTATCACGTTATGAGGCTGTATTGAATTTGATAATCCCTGATCGATACAGCTGGAACACCAGTTTATCAACAAAGATCCGACCGGTACAATGGCTCTTTTTAAGACTAAGTTCTGACTGTTAGAAACAGTTGGGAGGCGGTATTTAAACCTGTTTTCGCCTCCACAAACAATTTCTTCTACACTTAATTCTTTCGAAATTCCAGATACCTCTTTGAAAGCTGCATCTACACCCGCAAACGAGAGTGTAAAATAAAAGCTAACCGGATAATCACTACTTGCCACCATTTTTTATGATGAGCTGTTCGTGTGCAATTTCTATGGTGTCAACCGCAACTTCATTTCCGTCTGATTTTAAATCGGTACTGGTAATTTTAGTTGGCCATGCATTGTTTAATGTCCATTGCATCGTAACGCCGCCTTTTTCGTCTAATAACTTGATAAGTACTGTTCTTCTTTTAATCGTATTCATTACGACCTGTTGGTGCCAGTCCCAAAAAGTGTTGTCATTTACGAAGATGCCTCGCTTCATGGTAATATTTCCGTATTTTGTAATTCCGGGCATTTTTTCAACAGAAAAAAGCGGACTGTTACTTTTACGATATTCTATAATTTGATTTTCGACATCCATTCCTGTAACTTCCTGAAAAGCTACTTTTGTTAATTCAGTTCCAAGATCTACTTCAAATCTGAACTTTGGCATGGGCCATGTTGCGCCTTGTACGCTTCCGTCATCTGTTGCCATATTATTTATTTTTAAATTAAAAAATTACTTAATTTATGAGGTTATTTATTTGATTAACTAGAAGTTGCCATTTGCTGTTGAAATGTCAGTACGATAAATTCGGCAGGATGTACAAGCGCTACTTTTACGGTAACATTCATAAAACCATTCAAAATATCATCTCCGGTCATGGTAGAACCCAATCCGCAGGATACAGAAAAAGCGTCAGAAGCACTGGCTCCCATCAAACCGCCCTGTTTCCAGATTGAAGTAAGAAAACTGCTGATCATCGCAATTACGGCTTCCCAGGTATTTTTATCATTTGGCTGGAAAACATAAGCCTGAGCGGCCAGTTTACAAGATTGTTCCAGAAAAATCATCGTTCTTCTAACCGGAATATATCTCCAGTCCTGACTATTTCCGTCCAGTGTTCTTGACCCCCAGATTAAAATTCCTAATCCGTTAAATAATCGAATTGCGTTTATGGATTTACCCGAAACGGCATCGACATTTAAATTCGCCTGCTGGCTTTCAGAAATACTAATTGGCAATGAACCTGCTCCAACAATAGAAGTATTTGCCGGCGCCTGCCAAGGACCAACGGCGTTGTCTACAGTGGTAATAACACCGGCCATTGCACCGCTTGGAGGCAGAATGTTAGCATCGCTCAATACATGTTTTAAGATGAGTCCGTAAATTGGACTTGCGATCATTAAAGCATTGTTGTTTTGCGTTACGGTCAAAGTACTGTCAGGATTCTGAATACTGGCAATAATAGAGGCAACAGCTGCATTTGGCGCACTTGGTGGATTAATAAGCGGTTCTAACTGTTTGATGTCGCCACCAAATAAATTCGTATAATCGATATCCGAATTCTGCATGATCGTAGTTCCGATAAACGGATAATATGCCATTCCGTAATTTAAACCAACAGAACCTGTGTTCATTCTAAAGTTGGCAATATCCTGCGTATACAAAATAGGATCCGGATCGTCACCGCCAATAATGTCAAATAAACACATTGCAGTCTGCATTTTTGTAGACTGAAGCAACATTTGCTGCATTAATGTACCGTTGTTTTCTAAGCTCAGCAAAGTGGCTTCCGGACAAATATACATCGTTGGTTCAGGTTCATTCAGCAATAAGGCAAGACCTGTAGTTAAGTCGTTTAACTGCACGTTTGGATTAACAAGCGGCGTTCCCGGAGTCATTGGTTTTTGCGATGCCGGACCGTAGCTTCCCACAGATACAATGTAAGCGTCACCGCCGCCGTTTTCGTAAAAAAGCCTCACACTATTGTACAAATAATAAACGGTATTGGGATCTGGCGCTATCGAATAATAGGATCCGTTGATTTGCATATAGTCTCCTTTTGCAGGCTGACTTTTTTGCTGAACTAAATAATATTCAGGTGAATATTGTTTACTTGGGCTCGCAGGTGCTGGAGGATCCGGTAAACAAAAGAACGCCTGAAAATCAGAGAACGATGTGATTCGTACCGGTACATTCGTGTACGATTTTCCCTCGTAGGAGGCTTGTGGTGTGTATCCAATAAATGCCGGTACCGCTGTAGCAACTGCCACAACCGAATTTGGAAAAGCATTTAATTCCTGAATATACACACCAGGAGTTTGGATGGTAGATAAATTCATTGATTTTTAATTTTAATGTTCATTTAAATTCTTTGTTATAAATAGATATACATCGGTGATGTAACTTGATTTTGTTCTTTGTTTTCGATTATTCCTATTCGGGAAACATCCGGAACCGGAAGCCCTTTTATGATTACTTTACCGCCTGAACTTTTTTGATTTGTTTGTGATGTGGCGCTTCTATTAACTAAATCGAATTTATATTTCGGTTTTTCACTTAGCAGAATATTCGTTGTACCGGAAGTAAACAAAAGTGCTTTTTCGCCTGTTGGGAGAGTTACGTTTTCAGGTCCGTTAAATGCTACGGATTCTTTGCCGGAAATAGTCGGATTATTAAGCGAAACAGCATTTTTATTAATTACATAATATTGCCATTGTGTTGCTCTGGCGTCAAAATTTATTTCGAATAGGAGAGGCGTATTTTTGTTAAGATTCTGTTTAATATCTTCAAGGTACACTTTTAAATTTCCGAAGAAAGCTGGCATTGCATTGGTTTGTTGTGTCTGATTGAGTAGTATCGCGCCTTTGTTATTTTGGTTTTTAGTATCCTGACTCGAATACATCATTTGCCCCAGCCAATTGACAGGCAACGCGGTAAAAAGTATAAAATTTGGATTAGAAGATTTGATATTAAATTCAAAATAATCCTGAGAAGTTGTTTTTGAAATATAATCCAGTAAGGCTGTTAATGACGAAGTATTTGAAAACAAATCAAATCCGTTTGAAACTGTATTTATTCTGAAGCCAAATTTAGTTAGTAATTTCTGCGTTTTATCAGTGGGAATAAAGTGTAAACAATTGCATTTGCTGTTATCAAAAAAAGAATGATACACCATAACACTAAATACTTTTATGAAATTACTCTGTGTCATAGCGTTACATTATTAGAGATTTTTGTAATTCCTGCAATAATTTCTGTAGTTTCGTGAGCCTGAGCTTTTACGAGTTTCATTTTATAAATTATCGAAGGCTGATATTTTGCTCCCATCGCGGTCCATAAACTATGCATTTGATGGTAGGATATTTTTTCATATTCAAATTCAAGTCGGGTTAAACCATCCGGAATAGAAGAGGAAATCGACGAATCGAGGTAATTATTGATCTGGAAAAAGTAAACCACGGCATCCAGAAACTTTAAGGATTCGTTGTAATCATCAAAATTACTGCTGATCAGTAAATCAATATTATATCTTTCGGCAGGATTAAAACTCGAATAACTTCCGTTTTCAAGCTTTTTGTTTTGTACATAAAAAGGCTGATTGCTTTCTTTTTCGACATTAATTAATGACACAACCACTTTATTCTGATTTACTTTTGGAAAAGCACCGTTTGTATCAATCAGATAATTGAGCACAGTTTTATCCTCGTCTAATGCAAAACGGTTTTTTAAAAACTGTCCAAGCAATTTATTCGTAAATTGTAAAGACTGGTGTATCATTTTACTTAATTCTACAGGTTCAAATTGACAGCGGAAATTTTAGTTTTACTGTGATGGTAAAATTACTTTAGAAATCAATTTGTGTAAGAATTTGAGTATGTACTTTTCGTATACAATAATTTAAAGTTGTTGGTTTTTTGTAGACAAAATGTATACAATTTCGTACATGATTTAAAATGGAGTATTTTAATTTGTATAGTAATAAAACAAACTAAAAAAGAAACGGAAAAATATTTATTTGAAGATAGTAATTAAATTGATAACATGGAGAATATCATTAATTATCTAAAGAAATAATTGAAATGGTTTTTGCCACGAATTACACTAATTTCCGCTAATTATTTTTTCTAAATTAACGATGACAAACCTGAAAGGTTTTTAAAAACTGTCAGGTTTAATAAGAGTATATTAGGGATTTTTTTCGCCACGAATTACACAAATTTCCGCTAATTTTAACTGCATGTTTTTTCACAATATTAATTAGTGAAAATTAGTAGTAATTCGTGGCAAACTTTACTTTAAGAAACCGTTCGTAAATACGAAATAATATCCTGTTCTTTTTCAAGGGTTAATTTCTTTTTTAAACGGTATTTGTGTGTTCTCACGCTTTCCTGATTTATTCCCAGAAGATTGGTAATATCATTATTGCTCATATTCATTTTGATATAACAGCAATATTTCAGGTCTTTAGAACTTAAAGAAGGATGTTTTTGTGCCAGCGTCAGTAAGAAGTTTGGATTCGACTGTTCAAAATAAATTTTAAAATCATCCCAGAGTTTCGTGTCGTTTGCAACCGCTTTTATCGAGTTTACAATAGACATTAATTCTCTTCTGATCGAATCATCAACGTTTGGATAAAGATAAGAAATGCGTTCTTTTACTTTTCGAAGTACTTCAACCTTTTGATCAAGTTCCATTACGTAATGACTTAATTTATTGGAATAACTGAAATCATTTTTCTGATAAGCCGCTTCTGCAAATGTTGAAGCTGCAGGTTTTGATTCCGTTTTTTTCAGCAAAAAAATAGAGCGGATTCTGGAGGATAAAAAATCAGCATTATCGATTTGATTGCACGGATAAGTAAAAACAATACAGTTTTTAGACCAGCATAAAGATTCGCATTCATAACTTTGAGTTAAACATAAAATAGGGATATCTATTTTGTTTGACCTGAAAGGATTATCGTTTATTACAGGCTGATTTCTTTTGAAGCAAAGCAGAATTAAATCAGGCTTTAAAGAATTGATAGCGTTATTAAGATCAACCGATCTCGAAACTGAAACTGTCGAAAATGTAAAATCAGATATTGCAGACAAGGTATTTAGTACGCTGGTGAGAACCATAGTATTATCACATCCAATCAATATTGTCTTTTTCTCGAACATTTTTGGGTACAATTTCTTGTATTGTTTTGGTTATTCTTTTAATGCGTTTTAAAATTACTCAATCAATTAGTGGAGAAAAGAAAAATATGTCACAGAACGGTTTTTTCTTGTCATGAAATTAATTTTTTAGAATAGAATCTTCATTTTTGAAATCTATTTTATTTCAGATAAGACTAAATCGCTCTTAGACTATCACCTTTAAAATAAAAAAAGAGATGCCGAAAATTGACATCTCTTTTTGATATACTGGTTTCTGAAAAAATCACTCAAAATTCTTTCTCAAATCTATTATCGTTTGGTTGGGAACATCCAAATTGACGAATCCACGGCGTGGTCTGTCTAAATCGAGTGTAAATAAAATGACTAATGAAACGAGAAGACAAAACCCGATTTGAACGAGCCAGTCAATTTTGCCTTTACGTCCTTCAGAATATCCGCTGTAAAATGCAATTATTGTTGACAGAAAAAACAGCATCACCAATATGCTCTGCGGAACTTTTGCTTTTTCTCCCGAAAGGCGGGAAGTCGTGACATCGATCATATCGTTTAAAGCCGGAATCATTTGCTGCGTTGCCGCCAGATTTGCAGGATCTTTTGATAAATCTGTGGCGCGTTTCCACAATTTAGACGAAATTATCTGAGACAAACTATCGGCTTTTAAAATGCCTTTTGCGTCCGCGCCAACTTCGTAATACGTTATTCTGGTTTCTACATAATCCTTAAAATCTTTGCGAAATAAAACTCGTGTAGAATCCGGATATAAATCGCTTCGAAGTATCGCGGTTCCAATAATATTCGCTTCTTCCACGACTACTTTTCTTCGCGTATCATAGCGATCGCCGCTCATGCTGAAGGTAAATGCCAGTAAGAAAAAAAGCAACCCAATAAGTGCAGAAGTTTCGGGAAGTTTTTCCTCGCTTTGATTTTTTCTCTGAATGTAATTTCCGGTAATTTTCCCCAGAAAAGTTGCAATAATCATCAACGTAAAAAGAAGCAGCGCAATTATCCAGGCTTCAGTATGTTCTAATGTATTTGCATTCATATTCATTATTTTGAAAGTGATTTTAGGTGTAGAAAAGCCATGCGAATTATTGCCGTAAAAATTGAATTCAGTCTATATTTTTAATAGTTAAAAAGACTTTTTTTTCGAATATTTTGAATTAAAGTCCGGCTTCTTTTTTGGCTTTTTTAAGCGCTTTCTTTTCTGCTTGTTTTCTTTCAAATTCTTCATGAGCCGCAATAATCGTACGGCCGGCTTCAAGAACGAAAATCAGATAAACACCAACACCAATAAAAATGTAGATAATATTAAAAACAACGCCAATAGTCGAAAACGTAATTTCATGGTCGTACGGACTATTCATGGAAAGCGTTCCTACCGAATATGCCAAAGCTTTAAGAAAGGGAAGATGTTCTACAAGCCAAAAAAACATTGTACCAACTAAAATGAGTACAAAAATTAAAAAACCTAAAGTTCGAAATGTTTTGTCATTTCGCAGTCTTTTCACAATATCAACGATAAATTTTCCGGTTAAAGCAAGTTCTATAAACATAATTTTGTGGTTTTAAGTGTCTCAATATTAGTGATTTATTTCAATATAATAAAATTTTTACTACTTTTATGTCAGTCAATTTTAACATAATATTTTGATAATCCTTTAAAATTAAGGGTTCCTATTATTTTTCTGATTTGTTTTTTTTCAATTCGTCCGCATAAAAATTAAAAATTCATGCATTTTTCTGAATATCAGTACATTAAATTATAAGCAATGAGCTATTCCTTTCATAAAAAAGTGTCTTTCCAAATTTTGCTTTTGGCTTTGGCCTTTTTTGATATTATGATGCTTTTTGCTCAAAATGATAGTCTGGGAAATGCAAAACCAATCAGGCTGCAAGAGGCACTTTTATTAGGAGCCCAAAACAACCGTCAGCTTAAAATGGTTTCACTGGATGCCGCAATTGCAGAAGAAAACATCAGTCAGGCAAAAAGTGTTCAGTTGCCGCGTATTGCCTTAAACGGCGGTTATACGTACATCGGGAATCCGAAATTGTATGAAGGTTTTTATGAACAAAGCATTACGGTAGATTATTTTAACCATCAGGCTTTTGCCAATATTGTTTCGTCGATGCCTATTTACAGCGGCGGATTAATCCATAAAAAAATCGAACAGCAAAAACTGCTCAGTCAAATGCAGAAATCGGCGGTAAAAATGACACAGGCAGAAGTAAAAAACGCGATTACGGTTTATTATTTTACCCTTGAAAAATTATACCGGCAAATAGAAGTGACAAAACAAAATATTGTCAATACAGATCTTCGTTTAAGCCAATTGAAATCGCGTGTAGACAATGGTCAGAATTTAAAAAGTGATTTGCTCAGAACCGAATTACAGCAATCTGCTTTTAAAGTTTCTGTTTTTAGAAACACGAATGATATTGAACTGGTCAGCAATTATTTGGATATTCTGATTGGGCTTCCGACAAATACAATTCTGAAACCTCAGATAGAAGAAAATAATATTCCATCAGAAGAAATAAAACTGCATAACAGCCTTTCAGAAGCGTTTCAAAACAGGGAAGAAATAAAACGCGCGGAGATTAGCATTCAATTATCAGAATCAAATTTAAACATTACAAAAAGCGGTTTTCAGCCCAATATAAATGCCAATCTTATTCTCAATACCGAATATCCTGCGCAATGGCCTAATTATGTGAATATCATTAATTACTGGGCGGCGGGAATTTCCTTAAACTGGGATATTTCCAGTTTTTACATGATAAAACACCGAATCCGCGGCGATAAAATGCAGGTCGATAAAAGTAATATTGCGCTTGAAGCAGCTAAAAACCAAATCGAAAATGAAGTAAAAACGGCTTTTGTTAAATACGAAGAAAGCAAAAGAAATATCACGACATACAAAAAAGATGTTGAGCTTTCACTGAGCAATTATAAAATTGTAAAAAGCAGATATGACAATGATTTTGCTTTGATAAGCGATATGGTGGATGCTGAATTACAATTGAATAACGCTAAAATTTCGTTGGTAAATGCCAATCTGGATTTAATCATTCAGTATTATTCCCTGCAGTTTGCGATGGGTAAACTTTAAAATAAAGTAGTATGAGCGAAGAAAATAAACCTGAAGAAGCGGTTCAGAAAGAGAAAAAGAGAAATACGATTTTGACCGTTGTTTCTTTCCTGTTTTTAGCTGCCGGAGGATTTTGGATTTTGAGTTTATTTTTCGATTTCAGTAATTACGAAACGACGAATAATGCTCAGGTTGAAGCCTATATCAACAATGTTTCGGCAAGAGCGTCGGGACATATTAAGGAAATTCGGTTTGAAACCAATCAGTTTGTCAACAAAGGCGATACGCTTGTTATTCTCGATGATTCGGAATATTTAATCAAAGTGCGCCAGGCCGAAGCTGATTTGGCTATAGCCGAAGGAAACTTGCATTCGCTTGAACAGACAATTGTTACATCGTCATCCAATCAATCTGCGGCAAAAGCAAAACTGGCGGGAGATTTGGCAAGTGTGGAAAAGGCGCGAAAAGATTACCAGCGTTTTAAAAATATGTATGCAGATTCGGCAGTAACGCGAAATCAATACGATCAGGCAGTTTCAAAATTGCAATCTGAAGAAGCGTATTTCAAATCAGGACAAAAAGACTTAGAGGCAAGCGGTTCTGTAACAAGGCAAAGCAATATCAATCTCGAAGCGGCACGAGCCACCGTTGCCCGAAAAAAAGCCGATCTTGAAGCTGTAAAACTGCAGTTATCTTATACCAATATTATCGCTCCGGCGACTGGTATAGCCGGTGAACGTAAATTGTCTATTGGCGAACTTATCAATGCCAATCAGATTATTGCGACCATTGTGCTGAATGAAAAATTGTGGGTTTCGGCAAATTTTAAAGAAACGCAAATCGGGAAAATAAAGCAGGGACAACAGGCTGTTATCAAAATTGATGCGCTTGACGGAAAAGAATTTAAAGGAAAAGTAATTGGTTTTTCTCCTGCCACAGGTGCTAAATTTTCGATGGTTGAACCGGATAATTCCACTGGAAATTTCGTGAAAATCACACAACGAATTCCGGTGAAAATAGAATTTGAAGTAGAAGCCAAAGATTTAAAAGAAGTAAAACCGGGAATGAATGTAACGGTCGAAATTAAAAAATAAAATATGTTTGCAGGAAAAAAAGGAAGCGTTTTCACCCTTATCGGATTATATATCCTGACGATTCCTTTTTTTAATGGGCTGAATGTCACCACTTACGACAATTCGCAAATCCTGGGGCATTTTGGCGCTTCTACAACTGCTTTTACGTATTCGATTTATATTCCCATTTTTACGATGCTGGCTTTTATGCCTTTAGGGCTCAAATTGGGCAAACAGATAAAAGTGCGTACGATGATTTTGTCTGCCGCTTTTTTGTCTATTTTGTTTAATACTGCATCTTTGTTTGCTTCTGATATTGAATGGTTTACTTTTTGGCGTTCACTGTTGGGAATCGTTTCTGTGATTGGAATTTTTGCTTCGATGGTGCCGATATTATTAAAATACAATCCGGCTTTTAATATGGCTTTGCTGTACGGAATCCTTCAGTTTATTCAAAAAGGAAGTCAGCATGTTTACCAATATTTAGGAGCGCATTTTACTAATTTTTACAACTGGACATTTGGAATTTACTTCTTAAATATTAATTTTTTAATCTGTATTATTCTCGCCTGGTATTTTTATAAAGCCGATGTTGCGCCCATGAAAACTAAATTTCAGTTTGACTGGCGAGGATGGATTATTATGATTTTGTTTTTCGTCGTCATTCTTTTTTTAAGTGCTGAAGGACAAAGCAGAAACTGGTTTAACGATCCCAAAATTAGTCTGGCAGCCGCTTTATTATTAATTCTTATTGGAATTTACCTCATACATGCGCGATTTACAATTGATCCCATTATTGATCCTGATGTTTACCAATATAAAAACGTCATCATTGGTGCTTTTTTAATGTTTTATATTGGCGTCATAAACGGAACCGGCAGTGTTATAACGGGTTATATGACAAATATTTTAGGCTTTGATTCGGTTTCAGGAGCAAGAACGCATTTGGCATTGTTAATCGGATTGTGCGTTTCTATTCCGCTTTCGACTTATCTTTTATTCAAAAGAACTTATTTGGCTACGATCTGGATTATGGGTTTTGCCTGTTACGGATTTTATCATATTATTCTGTTTTTCAGGTTTTATCCCGGAATTGATTCTTCTGATTTTTTTCTTCCATTAATTTTTAAAGGTCTCGGAATGGGTTTTCTTTTCCCAATTTCATTATTATACATTTCAGAAGGGGTTCCACCCAAATTAAGTGCTTCCAGAATGATGAGCGGTATTATTGCACAAGCCGTTTTTGCCGGATTATTAGGCAGCGCCATTTTGGGAACTTTCGTTTCAAATTTAAATGCCCAGCATAAAGTTGGTCTCAGCCAGCAATTGACAGAAGTAAACCAACAGGCTCAAAAACAGCTTGAAAACACCAAAAGAAAATTTCTCTACATGGGTTTGTCTGAAGCCGAAGCACAGAAAAAAGCAGAAAAAAGTCTTTCGGGAAAAACGGCTCAGGCTTCCATTTTACTGGCTTACAAAGATATTTATCTCGTAATGTCGGCGGTTTGTTTTTTGCCAGTTATTATAATTTTGTTATTTAAACTTTGGCGCAGACCAATAGGAAAAGTAGAACTAGAACCAATACCAATTTAATTGTTTTTTGAGTTTTTTAAGATTCGAATTGATTACATTTTAAAATAAAATTTCTGTTCTTTGCATCTTAGAATTTTCTAAAGAAACGCTTAAGGAAGTCTTAAGTGATTGGCTTTAGAAATGCAATATTATTCCGTACATTGAGTTTAGAGTAAGTATCATGTTTAGGTTATGGACAACAGAAAGTTTATATTAAGTTTAAAAAAGGGTAATGAAGCTGCTTTCAAAGAAGCATATCTCCATTACTATGATAAACTGATAAACATTGCCAAACGTTTTAACTTTACCGTGCTCACTCCGCAGGATTTTGTTCAGGAAACTTTTTTAAGATTATACAATAAAAGAGAATTGCTTAATGAAGATGTTTTGTTAGATAAACAATTGTTTATTATCTGTAAAAATATCATCATTAATCATGTCAACAGAGAAAATAAAATAATTCAGCTTGATCCTTTACAGGCTGAAAAAATAGAACAGGAAGAAACCGATACGGGATTTTTTGAAGAAAGACGAGAAAAATTATATGCTTTCATCGATCAGCTTCCGGAACAGCAACAAAAAATATTTACTTTACACAAACTGGAAAACCTTAGTTATAAGGAGATTGCCGCAATTACAGACCTTTCTGAAAAAACAATTGCCAATCATATTTATCTCGCCAGTAAATTTATTCGAAAAAAAATCGAAGATCATTAGGAACTTTTTTGTTTTCGTTTGTTATATATAAAACGGAAACATAGAAATGAATATTGAAGCTTATAAAACGGATGTTACAACAAAGGAAGATGCAAGGTTTATTGTAGCGCTTCTTCAATTTGTTATTTCTGATTGTATCATGAATTTTGATGTAGAAGATTCAAATCATATTCTACGAATCGAAACCAACAGAGACATTAAAGAAATGGTGTATGGTGTTTTTAATAAGCAGGGATTTAATTGTCAGATACTTTAACGCTCCAAAGTTATGAATGAAAAAAAAATAGACGAAGAATTGAAAAAGATATGGGATGAAACTCCTGAATCTCATTCTGATAGTACCAAAGAGTTAGCGTGGCAGGAATTTCAATCGAAAGCTTTTGTTCCGAAAAAGAAAAAAATTAAAATCTGGCATTATGCAGCAGCTGCGGCTATTTTAATCTTTATGTCGATTGGAACGGGAATTTATTTGAATAGAAGCAATATAGAAAATGCTATTCAACTGTCTTCGAATGTAACTGAAATCAAAAACTCAACTTCAGAAATAAAAACTGTTTTTCTGCCGGATAGTTCAAAAGTAGAATTAAACCCAAATTCTAAAATTGTATATGCCAATAATTTTGAAAGCAACAGAAAAATTGAAGTTGACGGTGAAGCTTATTTCAAAGTAAAAAAAGATAAAAAACATCCTTTTCAGGTTTTTTGCAACGAAACGACAACCACTGTTTTAGGAACTTCGTTTACGGTAACCGGACAAGATAAAAAGGGTGTAATCGTGCAGCTTTTTGAAGGAAGTGTTCAGATGAATGTAAAAGGGCAAAATAAAAAATGGATTTTGAAGCCCGGAGAAAAATTTACTTATGGCGATAATACTGCTTTAGTCGCTGAATTTAACAGGTTTATTGATTTTGATAATGAAAAACTAACTGATTTTAGTGACTATATAAAGGCAAATTACGGTTACAAAATGACAATTCCGCAGGAATATATCAACCAGCGAATTACGGTGAGAATCAATAAAAAAGAAGATTTAAAAATTATTGTACAATTAATATCAGAAATGTATAACCTAAACTTTGAAATAAACGATGAATTAAAAGAAGTTACTTTTCAATAGAAAAGAAAAGGATGCACTAGCCGCGAAACTAAACATCCTCCTCATAGTCAGAATAGTATAAAACTATTCCATTTAATAATATTCAAAAATACAAAAATTCATGAAGCATATAATTACGGCATGCTTTTTTTTATTCAGTTGGTGTATGTTTTCCCAAAATGTAACAGTAACTGTAGATAAAACGGTAACCTTAAAAGAATTCTTTAAACAAATAGAAAATCAATCCGATTTTAAGTTTGCTTTTACCGATCAGGTAGACACCGGCAAAAAATATTTCACCAGCAAAAAGACCTATAACCGTGTTGAAATAAAAGAGCTTATTAACGAACTGAATAAAAGTACGTCCATTCAGTTTTCCATTGTGGGCAATAATATTTTCGTAAAACAGAAGTCGGTAAAAACAGTAAAAAAAAACGCCAAACTAACAGGGCAGGTTCTTGATGAAAATCACGAACCTGTTATAGGCGCCAATATTTTTATCAAGGAACTGCAAATTGGCGCTACGACAGATAGAAACGGAATGTTTTCGTTAGAATTGGATAAAGGAACTTATACGGTTTTGACCAGTTTTGTAGGCTTTAAAAATAAGGAAAAACAAATCACGGTTTCTGATGATGTCAGAATAGATTTTAAAATGGAATCTGACAGCCAGCAATTAGAACAGGTAATTATTACCAATTCAAAAGCGGTTGATGTACGAAATACGCAAATGAGTGTCAACAAACTTACGATGGAAGAAATTAAAAGAATTCCGTCTGCGATGGGCGAGCCGGATCCTTTAAAATCGATTTTGACATTGCCGGGAGTAACCAATGCCGGAGAACTTTCGTCTGGTTTTAATGTCCGAGGCGGTGCTGCAGATCAGAATTTGGTTCTTTTAGACGGAGCTCCGGTTTATGGCGATTCTCACATGTTTGGTTTTTTCTCCATTTTTAATGCCGATGTGATTAGCGGTCTGGATTTATACAAAGGCGGTATTCCGTCTAAATTTGGAGGAAGAGTTTCTTCTGTTCTTGATGTAAGTCAGCAAATTGGTGACTTTGAAGAGTATAAAGTAAATGGTGGAATTGGTTTAATATCAAGCCGTTTACTCGTACAAGGACCAATTAAAAAAGAAAAAGGTTCGTTTATTATTGCTGCGAGAACTTCGTATGCACATTTATTTTTGAAACTGGCTGATAATAGTAATTCGGCTATGTTTTATGATATTAATACTAAATTAAATTACCGTTTGGGCGCTAATAATACGATTGCTTTTTCAGGATATTTTGGAAACGATGTTTTTGATATCAATGATCGTTTTGCCAGTACTTACGGAAACACAATGGGAATTTTGAGCTGGAAACATAAATTCTCGGATAATTTAAATACTAATTTATCTGTTTTCTACAGTGATTATAAATTTAATCTGGGCATTCAGGCAGAAAATTTTGAATGGGATAATACGATTAGAACGTACGGTTTTAAATATGCTTGGAATCACACGGTATCAGAAAAACTTAAATTAAACTACGGAATTGACAGTCAGTATTATGATTTTAATCCCGGTACGGTACAGCCAACCAGTTCAGATTCACCGTTTAACTACAAACAGCTGGATAAAAAATATGCCTTGGAATCTTCGGCATATCTGGATTTCGAACATCAGATTACAGAAAAATTAAATCTTCGCTACGGACTTCGTTACAGTATGTTTTACCGTTTGGGAGGCGAGGAAATCAGCACTTATGAAAATGGTCAGGCCGTGGTTTACAATCCGCTATATAATATTTATGAAGAAGGAACGCCAACCGGAACTATATCTTATAAAAGCGGGGAAACGATCAGTAAGTTTAATAATTTAGAACCTCGCGCCGCATTATCTTATGCTTTTAATGATAACAATTCTGTAAAAGCAAGTTACAACAGAATGGCGCAATATATTCATATTTTATCTAATACGCAGTCGCCATTGCCAATGAGCATCTGGACGCCAAGCGGACCATTTACAAAACCACAAATTCTGGATCAGTATGCTGTGGGATATTTTAAAAATTTTAAAGAAGGAGAATATTCTTTTGAAGGTGAAATGTTCTACAAAAACATCAAAAACCGTATTGATTATATAGACGGCGCCGATATTTTGGCCAACAATAATATCGAGCAGGTTATTTTGAATGGGAAAGCCAGATCGTATGGTTTAGAATTATTATTAAGAAAAAATAAAGGAAATTTTACCGGCTGGGTTTCGTATACTTTATCAAGAGCGGAGCAAAAAACGCCCGGCAGAACTCCTGAAGAACCGGGAGTTGCAAACGGAGACTGGTATTTGTCTGGATATGATAAACTGCATAATCTGAATGTTGTGGGAAGTTATCAATACAATCCAAAATGGTCATTTAATGCTAATTTTTCTTTGCAGTCAGGTCAGCCTGTGACGTATGCAAATGGTTATTATGAATTTGGCGGAATCAATATTCCTAATTTTTCGCTTAGAAATGAAAACAGATTACCGGTTTTTCATCACCTGGATCTGGCGGCTACTTATACGCCAAAACCGGATAAAAAGAAAGGCTGGCAAAGCTATTGGGTATTTAGTATTTATAATATCTACAACAGAAAAAATGCCGCATCTATGACATTTGCCACAAATGAAGATACGGGAGCAAATGAAACCAGAAGGCTGTCTATTTTTGGGATAGTTCCTGGTATTTCTTATAATTTTAAATTTTAATGAGTATGCAAAGGTTAGAAAAATATAATTTTAAAAATAAGGCATTCGCTTTATGCAGTCTTCTTTTAGTGCTGTTTTTTTCATCTTGTGAAGATGTTGTAACGCTTGATTTAGAAACCGGTGCAACCAAAATTGTAGTTGATGCAGAAATTATCTGGCTAAAAGGAACTACCGGAAATGAACAGGTTATCAAGATTAGTAAAACAGCTCCGTACTATAATAATACTACGCCAAAAGTTTCGGGCGCGCAGGTCAGAATTGAAAACAGTAACGGAGTTATTTTTACTTTTAACGAAACAGAACCGGGTAATTATGTTTGTACCAATTTTGTTCCGGTTATAGGAATGGATTATAAACTGTTTGTAACGGCAGAAGGACAAAGTTTTACAGCGGTAGAAAAACTAACTTCTGTAACCCCAATTGACAGGGTAGAACAAGCGATTGTTCCTGATTTTGGCGGAGAAGATGTCATCGAACTTACTTTTTATTATAAAGATCCGATTGAGCAGGAGAATTATTATCTGACGGATTATAAAAGTGATTTTCTGCTTTTTCCGGAATACGAACTTACAGATGATGAATTGTATAACGGAAATGAAATCAGTACACGATTTTCTGATGAAGATAAAATACAACCGGGAACTATTATCGATATTACGAATCGCGGTATTTCTAAAAACTTTTATAATTATATGAATTTGCTTTTAGAAGTTTATGGAGGAAGTCCTTTTTCTATTCCTCCCGGCAATATCAGGGGAAATATCGTAAATACTACTGATGCCAATAATTTTGCCTTTGGATATTTCAGGCTTTGCGAAGCTGATAAAGTTTCGTATGTCGTAAAATAAGTATTGAGTTGTAAATGTTGATTTGTAATTGCATCTGGCATAATTTATTTATGTCAGATGTATATTAATCTCCAAAATCATTTGATTTTGGAGATTTTTTTTGGCTTAAATTTTATATTAAATTTTTAATGAGTTGATTTTGTGTGTTTTAAACTGCATTGTTTTTGAATCCTACTAACATATTAGTAAAATTACTAACAAATTAGTTTGTCTACTAATAAATTAGTAGTAACTTGCATCAAAATTTTTAACGATGATAAAATTAGCGAAACGAGAAGAGCAGATCATGCAGGTTTTTTGGGATTTGAACAAAGCTTTTATTAGGGATATAATTCCGTTGCTTCCAGATCCTAAACCACACTATAACAGCGTTGCAACAATTGTAAAAATACTCGAAGAAAAAGGTTTTTTAAACCATGAAACTGCCGGAAATATGCATTGTTTTTTTCCTGTTATCAGCAGAGAACAGTATCAGCAATTTGCATTGAAAGATATCGTTAGCCAGTATTTTGATAATTCTTATCCCCGAATGTTAGCCTTTTTTGCAAAGGAACAAAAGCTTACCGAAAATGATTTAAATGAAATAGTAGACATCATTAAAAAAGGAAAAGTATGATACCTTATATCTTATACACAGCCCTTATTCTTTCAGCCTGTTTTATATTTTACAAACTGCTTCTGCAAAAAGAAACGTTTTTTTATTTAAACAGATATGTATTACTGACTTGTATGCTATTGGCTTTTACTTTGCCTTTAGTTCCAATTCCTCAGCAATTGTCGCTGAGAAAAGTTTCGGCAGAAAAGCATATTTTGGCGGCTGAAACTTCAGTTCAAAAGACTGAAACTCCAACATTAAAAGAAAAACCAATTCAGCCAACGCTTATTGAAGAAACAAAAGAAACGATCAATTTTGAATCAGCGCTTCAGTGGGTTATTTATTTGTATTGGTTTGGAGTCGTGATTTTTGCATTTAATTTTTTAATGCAGGCCGTAATCTTGTTGTATCGTGCCTATTCAAAATCAGTTATTCAGGATGGAAAATTTAGAATTGTCGAAATAACAGACGATAAAGCGCCTTGTTCTTTTGCCAATAATATTTTTATTAATCCTGAAAAATATGAATGGGAAACCTACAATCAGATTTTGCTGCATGAAAAAATTCATATCGAGCAAAAACATACCATTGATCTTTTGCTTGCCGAGATCGTGCTTATTTTTCAGTGGTTTAATCCATTTGCGTGGCAATGGCGTAAAGCGTTAGAAATCAATCTTGAATTTTTGACGGATGATCAAATGCTAAAACGCGATACTGTCGAAAAAGAAAGTTATCAGTTTAGCCTGCTTAAAGTCGCAGCGCCACAATTTCCATTGAGTCTTACAACTAATTATAATCAATCACTCTTAAAAAAACGAATAGTTATGATGAACTCAAAAAAATCAAACGTTCACACCACGTGGAAATATTTTTTCCTATTGCCGCTAATGGTGTTATTTGTGTGCCTTTTTAATCAACCGGCAGCACAAAGTCAGAACCTTATTTCCGATAAAAAACCGGAAAAACAACAGCAAAACATTCAGGACGGAATAAAAACCGAAGGGAATTGGTTTGCCACAGTCAAAGGCAATACGGTCAATATTCAATTCAAAAGCAATGAAAATAATGTTTCTTCGAGCAATTTTGAACTGAATGATTTTAGTACTCTTCCAAAAGATAAACAAGGTGAATTTACGTTAACACGTGAAGCGGGAACCATGCATTTTACCGGAAAATTTGAAGGCGACAAGGGCATGGGAACTTATAAATTTGCTCCCAATACAGCTTACAGCGCTTCTATGCGAAAAGAAGGAATCGATATTACTGACGATAGCGATGTGATGGTTTTCTTTATGATTGATATCAAACAATCGTATGTTCAAATGCTGAAGAAAAACGGTTACAATAAATTAGACAAAGATCAGCTTATTCCGCTTGCGGCATTAGATATTGATGAAGCGTATATAACTTCCATCAAACAATCGGGAATAAAAGATATTGATTTGGAAAATCTTGTTCCTTTTAAATCTTTGGGAATCGATAAAAAATTTATTGAAGAAATTCGCAAAGCAGGTTATACCGATATTTCTGCGGATAAAATTATCGCATTAAAATCTCAGGGAATTGATGCAAAATATATTGCTGATTTCCGTGGTTCAGCCAATGACAATAAAGCAGCAGATGAAGATGATATTATTGCCTTTAAATCATTAAATATCGATCAGGCTTTTATTGATTCTTTTAAAAAGATTGGGTACAATGATGTTTCAAACGGTGATTTGATGGCACTGAAATCATTAAACATAACGCCGGAATATGTAACTAGTTTTCAAAAAGCAGGTTTTAAAAATATCAAAATGGAAAATCTATTTGCTTTGAAATCACAGAATGTAACACCCGATGAAATTCAGCAATACAAGGATTTTGGCTTTAATGATTTTGATATCAACGATGTTATTGGAGCAAAAGCAACAGGAACAACGCCGGCCTTTATTAAATCGATGAAGGCAAAAGGACATGATTTTAATAATCTGCAAAAGTATATTGAATTGAAAACTGTTCTTAGCAATTAATCCAGCATAAAATAAATCGAGTTGTAAGACTAAAAAGCCCAATCTGAAAGGAATGGGCTTTTTTTATATTTATTCTGCACTAAAATGTTTTCACATAATTTATGGCGAAACTTTTTCCGTCATATGATGGCATTAAAAAAGAAGTCGTTTTAGTTTCTTTGTTTCCAAATAATTTTCTGGTCAGATACGGATTCATCCAATAAGCAGCTTTGGTACATAAAATTCCAATTCCGGCTCCGGCAGCAACATCTGTAAGCCAATGTCTGTTGTTGTACATTCTGAAAATTCCTGTTCCGGCGGCAACGGCATAACCAGCTACACCATACCAAACGGATTGGTCTTTGTATTCCTGATATAAAAATTCGGCTCCGGCAAAAGCGATGGCGGTATGTCCGGATGGAAAAGAGTTGTTCGATGTTCCGTCCGGTCTTTCGACATTCGTTATATTTTTTAATGCAAAAACAGTGACAACAGTAAAAAGGGTTGAAGTCGCCAGAATAACAGATCGGTCTCTCATATTATTTTTTCCTTTTACGCCAAAAGCATTTAAGGCATAAACAGAAGCAGCCGGAACATATCTGGAGAAATCGTCAATAGAAATTTTACGGTCAATATCTTCTGTAAATTCATCACGAATTTGTGAATTGAAACTTTTTATCTGACCGCTTTCCATTCCCCAAAAGCCATAACCAATTAAAACTCCCGGTATAATAAGTTGTTTGTAATTGAAGCGTATATTTTGAATAGTATCCTTATAAATGCTGTCTTTTTCTATACTGCCTTGTGCAAAAGCAGTATACGAAATCAATAAAACGATTAAAAGGGTACTAATTTTTCTCATTCACAAATTATTACAGGTGATACAATTTGAAGTAAAAATTGATAAAAAGCATTTTAGAACTCGGAATACTAAAGATATTAATTTTCTTTTATGTTGCGGTTTATTTCTAAAATTTCTCTTCAGAAAGTTCGTTTGATCGGACAATTTTTAAGGCTAATTTGATATAAATAAAACTTTTTATTTAAGTGTAATTACTTTTTCAAATCGCCCGTGATGACTTATTGAAACATCCTGAAGTGTATTTGATAAAGTATCAGACAAGTGAGGAATGCCATTTTCGTCTTTAAAAATCGACTTTTTTTCAATTTCTATTACATTATTCAGGTCCCATAAATTATGAACTGCAATGCTGTGAATGTTTTCCTCATCAATAATAGTTTTTGTGAAGTAGACATTTTCACCACAAATTACCTGACCCAAAATACAATTATTGCTTTGTGAAATTATCGTGCAAACGAGTTTTTTAGGAATGTATTCCCTGATTTTTGTCTGCCTGTTATAGACTTTATAAGCCGCTTCTTTCATACTCCAAAGCGTCCAAACCATTATTTCAGGATCCGGATTGTTTGTGATAAGCAATTGTTCTTCAGCAGTAAACAGTTTTTCTGTAAAACCTTTGCGCTGCCAATTGCTTTCCTGACGTGACTGTATAATATCGATCACATCGTTGCCTATCATTTTGCGGCGAGTTTGGTTTCTATAATTTCTACTGCCGTTTTTACGTCAAGCATGCGTTCCATATCCGTATTGTCAATTACGACATCAAAAGCTTCTTCTATATCTAATACAATATCTACCAGATTGGCTGAATTAATATTAAGATCATTAATAAAATCTGTTTCTTCCGTAAGATTATCATAAGCCTCTGTGTTGGTTGTATAGGGCTTTATAATTTCTTTCAGTTTTGCAATAAGTTCTTGTTTATTCATATTTTAAATGGTTAATTTTTATATTTTTTAAATACTACACAGGCGTTTACATCACCAAAACCAAAACTTGCCTTTGCGATTATGTTAAGATCTGTGTGAATTGTTTTTAAAGGTATTTTTGTGGCATCAATTAATGCCGTAATTTCAGGATGAAGATCTTCGCAATTGATGTTTCCAAATAAAAAACTTTCATGAAGCTCTAAAACAGAAGCCACACTTTCGATACTTCCGGCAGCACTCAGGCAATGTCCGGTCATACTTTTTAGGGAATTAATATACGGAAAATCGACTCCGTTTCTGTTTAGTGCTTTCGTCCAGTTTTCGATTTCCAGGCTGTCTTTTGTTGTCGCGGTAAGATGTCCGTTTATCGCATCAATATCGTTTGGAGAAATCCCTGAATTATGAATCGCACTAACGATGCATCTTTGTACGGCATCGCTGTTTGGCGCCGTCATACTTCCGTTGCCTCGCTGCCCGCCCGAGTTTACGTTTCCGCCTAATATTTCGGCATAAATTGTGGCACCTCGTTCTAAGGCACTTTCTAATTCTTCTACGACTAATGCTCCGGCACCACTTCCGGGTACAAAACCTGCCGCCGAAGCACTCATTGGGCGCGAACCTTGCTCCGGATTGTCGTTATATTTAGAGCTGCATACGCGCAAAGCATCAAATCCGCCCCAAATATAAGGACCGCTGTCGCCTGTACTTCCTGCTAAAATTCTCTTTGCCTGTCCGGATTGAATGCGGTCATACGCCATTATAATAGCTTCTGTACCCGTTGAACAAGCAGATGAATTTGTGGTAACCTGATTTCCAAGTCCGAGTTTACCGCCAAGATAAGCACTAATACCGCTGTTCATCGTTTGAGCCACGACGGTACTGCCTAATCTTCTGGTTTGTAATTCGTCTATTTTATAAATGCTTTCGCGAAATTTATCAATTCCAGAAGTTCCGGAGCCAAAAATAGTTCCGTTATCCCAATCCGGTTCAGGATTGTTTTCGATTGGTAATCCGGCATTTTTCCAGGCTTCAATTCCTGCAATAACGCCGTATAAAATGCCCGTACTATTAAAGCCGCGCAATTCGAGTTCTGTAAAATACTGTGCTTTAAGTTCTTCGGATATTTCCGGTTTGCCCGCTATCTGACAGGAAAATTGTAAATCTTGTAATTGAGTATCATGCCTTATGCCGGATATCCCGTTTTTTAAGGCATGTGTAAACGCAGGAATTCCAACTCCGTTTGGAGCTGCAACACCTAATCCTGTTATTACAACGCGTTTCTTCATAATTTTGTCGTAATCATACCGGCAACAATTCCTTTGCAGACTTCAATACCGGCTTCGTTTTTCATGACAACATCACATTTTAGTTTTCCAAACCTGAAAAATATTTTTTGGGAAGTGACAGTTACTTTTTCATTTGGATAAACAGGCTTTAAAAACTGCATATCTGCTGATGTAAAAGCCACAACGGTATCTTTTTTTATTTCATCTTTCAATAAATAAATTCCAAGACAAACCATACCAATCTGAGCCATTGTTTCGGTTAAAATAACACCCGGAGTTACAGGATTACCTTTAAAATGTCCTTTGTAAAAATCGAGATCTTCCCTAAAAGTAAAAGTTCCAGTAGCGCCGTTTTCATCCACATGAAGCAGTTCGTCTACAAATAAAAACGGCTCGCTGTAAGGCAATTGTGCGATAATATCGTTGAGTTCCATAGTTTATTTTCTAAATAATTACCATTGCAATAAAACGCGCTGTGCCGAAAATCCGGGACCAAAACTGAGCATTAATCCTTTTTCTCCTGCTTGCGGTTTAGTATCCATAATTCGTTCTAAAACATACAATACAGTTGCACTTGACATGTTGCCGTATTGTTTGAGAACTTCCTTAGTATCATCAATATTTTTTCCCAATCCTGAAAAAAGAGCTTCTACGGTAGTGACTATTTTTTTTCCGCCAGGATGAAAAATCATGTGATCGAGATCTTTAATTTCCAGGTTATTCTTTTTTAGAAACGGATGAATAATATCACCAAAATGCGACGCAATAGTATCGGGAACTTCAATATCCAAAACCATTTGCAAACCGCTGTTGGTGAGTTTAAAACCCATCATGTGTTCGGCTTCATAAAAATGATACATTTCTTCATCCAGTACTTCAGGACCATAATCGTCATTATACGATGATAAGAGACAACAGGCAGCTCCATCACCAAAAATCGCTGCACTCACAATATTTGGCATCGAAAAATCATCAAGCTGAAATGTAGCTGTAGGCGATTCGACCGCAATTACGGCAGCACGTTTTCCGGGGTTTGCTTTCAGGAAATTCTTTGCATAAATAATTCCGGAGATTCCCGCAGCGCAGCCCATTTCCGTAACCGGAAGACGTACAATATCCTGTTTTAATTTCATTTTATTAATCAGATAAGCATCCAGCGACGGAATCATAATTCCGGTGCAGCTTACTGTAATAATATAATCAAGCGTTTGTGGTTCCCAACCTGCTTTTGCAAGCGCTTTTTCCAAAACCTGTTCGCCTAAAATAATCACTTCACGACTGTAAATATCATTTTTTTCTTCAAAAGAAGTCGCGGTAAAAACTTCAACAGGATCCATAATGGAATACCGTTTGTCTACGGCCGCACCTTCAAAAATCTTCTTTACTTTTTTTATAAAACGCTCTTCCTGACCTTCAAGCCATTTGTCTAGAAACGGAAGTATATCGGCTGTTGCCCTTGAATATTGGGGTAGTTGTTTTGCAACAGTTACTATTTTTACACTCATATTTTATTTATTATCCATTGGTAACGAAAAGCCCATTTCCAGTTTATGGTATAGTTTTTTAAATTCAGTTTTTTGGAGAAATCCTCCAGTTCATTTCTTTTAAAACCTCTTAAAATGGAAACAAGACCATCTTCACGCGACATTTTATTTAATCCAAACACAAAACAAATTAATTGAAAAAGCCTGTAAGCCAATTTGCTTCGGTGTAAATCATTAATGACTACGCCTATAGTTGCATTATTACTAAAGATAGTAATTATATTTAATATCTGCTCATTCGAAAAGTGATGAAGTGTGAGCGTACACAAAAGAATATCGTACTTTAAATGGGCAAAATCTTCACTAAAAATATCCATACACTGGTATTCAATATTTGGATATTCTCCGGATAATGTTTTGGCATAATTTATCGTAAATGCATTTGCGTCAACACCAATCAATTTAAAATTCAGATTGTTCTTTTTTCCATAATTGGATAGCATTCGAAGCATATCGCCATTGCCGCAGCCGATATCGGCAATCGTAATGGTTTTTGAAACAGCTGTTTTTTTTAATAATATTTTTGTTCCGTTAAGCGTGAGATTATTTCCTCCAAGCAATCTATTGATGCGCGCAATCTGATCAAGTGCCGAAATCAATTCGTTACCCTGAAGCAAAAAATCGTCCATTATTTCTGTTTCCTGTGTTCTGTATTTTGTGTTTAGGGTCATTGTTTTATTGCTATGGGTTTGCCATGAGTTTGTTTAATAATTCCGGAAAGAAGGGCAGGAAACGACGCTACAAATACCACAAACGTGTTTGTAATGGTTTTGTTTGTTAAGGTTCTGGCGAGAATCCTTCCTATTAATAATCGTTTTCCAAAATTCTTTTTCCACTCTTTGACATATTTTTTTTCTAATAATTCTCGTGATTCGATTTTGTTGTTGTAATAATCCAATATTAATTCTGATGCAATTTTGGCACTATGTATTGCCATTGCCATTCCGTTACCGCACATGGGGTGAATAAGTCCGGCCGTGTCGCCAATCATTAAAATATGATTTTCGACAGGTTGTTTTTTATCAAAAGAGATCTGGCTAATAGTGAGCGGTTTGTCAAAAACAGGCTGATAGTTTTCAAAAACAGCTTTGAGATGACTGTTTTTGTAAAGTACATTCTGCTGATATTCTTCTATGTTTTTATATTTTTTAAAGGTGGCATAATCAGCCAGATAACAAACGTTGATATGATTATTTTCTACTTTTGAAACGCCGCAATAACCTCCGTTAAAATTATGTAATGCCACAACATCATCTGGAAAATCTCCTGAATAATGTGCTTTTACAGCTAACCACGGAGATTTTTTACTGATAAAATTTCGAGATAAAACCTGATCGATATTCGAGCGTTTTCCAAATGCGCCCAATACTATTTTTGCCGATAAAATTTGGTTTGGCGTTGTCACCGTAAATTCATTATTGCTAAAAGAAACTTCGGTTACAGTTTCATTTAGAACGATACAATTGTTTGCGAGTGTTTTTTGATATAGAAAATCATCAAGTGCAAAACGGCTCACTCCAAAACCGCCCAATGGAAGTTTTGTTTTTGCTGTTTTGCCATTTTGTGTTGAAAACTCAAATTTAGAAATACTTGTAGGCTGTAATTGCAAAACATCAACGTTAAGCCAAAGGAGGTAAGGCAAAATTTCATTCGAAATATATTCCCCGCACACTTTATGGCGCGGGTACGTAGATTTTTCGATCAGGATTACTTTCAACCCTTTTTTTGACAGGTGTATTGCGGCCGTCAAACCGGCAAGACCACCTCCAATAATGAGTACATCAGGACTTGTTTGCATCTTACCAATTTACCAATAAAATCTCAGATAAATTTCATTAGAATCTTAAAAAGTTTCAATATTTCAATTTTTTTATTCTGCCGAATAATAAGAATTTAAAAGCTGTTTTTTATTTTACGAAGTATAATTTAAAATGCGATATTGTGCTATTGAGACTACAAATTTATTTGCAGAATTTTATTTTTTAAATATTTTTCAGAATATAACTATTTAAAAGTAAGCTAATTGAAATCTGTTTTGTGCCAAATTTGAAAAGTTAAAAAGTAAAAAAATAATTATGAATTGATTTTTATAGATTTGTAAAAGCTATAATTCCCAAAAAGTTGGGAACAATTATAAAATCTAAAGACATGAAATTTGTTACTTCAGTATTTTTATTTTTGATATTTATTTCCTCCACTTCTTATGCACAATTAAGCTCAGATCAAATATTTGAAAGTTTTAAACAAGGAGAACGCACTAATTGTTCGTCAATTGCCTTCATCAAAGCTTCATTGAATGTTTATGGTTTAGACAATCTTTTTGTAACAGAACAGCTTAGCGACGATTTGTATAAAATTACCTTGAAAAACAATGCTTCTTTTAATTTGAAAAAAGAGGAATTGAATAAAGCCAGATTTTCGGCTGATTTTGTCTACATTAAAGATAATTGCGACAGCGAAAAAATAACAGAATATGCGATATTGACCTATGCCGTTATGGCAAAATACAAGCAGATTGTCGACAAAGAATCTACTTTTGATAAAGCGCTGGAAGATCTGGAAGATGGTACGGTGTATACGCCAACTATTTATAAGTATCTGGGATTTAGAAAAGGCAAGCAAGTATTGAAGTTAAAACGACAGGAGGGAAGTGAATTTTGCGGCGTTGTTGCCTGGTCTACAGCACATGCCGTGTTTGTTTGTGAAGAATACATGGATTATTACGGCAACAAAAAAAGTATCTGGATAAAATATCCGGGACGTTTTAGAATTATCAAGTCATAAATAGGAATAAAAAGCAGTCAGTTATCGTATTTTTCCTATTTATCTTAATTAGATTGTATAATTCTGATTCTTAATTAAAAAAAGAAATCAATAAAGTTGTAATTTAAGTTAATTTATATATTTTTGCTTGCATCAACAACCCCATTAACATTATGAAAATGAAGAGCAAAATTATTTTATTAAGTGTCCTTTTTTTCTTGACAACCGGTGCTATTTCAGCGCAGGCAAAAAATGCTCCAAGAAGTATTATTAGTACAACAGCTCTAATTCGCAAATACCATGACCAAAAAGAATTAAGTGGTATGCAAAAAGGAGAACTTTTGGAATTATACATCGAACGTATTAAAGTATTAGTTAAAACTCTTCCTTATATTGCTTTGGTTACTAAACCAGGTGTTACAATGGCAGATTTAGGTATTCCGGACGATAGTGAGCACAAAAAAGTTTTAGATACTCAGGCAGAAGGTACTACGATTTTCCTTGATACAACAGTAGAGTTTCAAAGAAAAATGATGCCTTACTCTGATAAAGGAAATCTAATCGCAGCAATTTTATTTTACGAAAGTACATTGAAATCATTACACGAATTCAATGATTTGAATGAATAAATTATAAAAAAGAGGAGCTTAATGCTCCTCTTTTTTTTTGAATATCTATTTTACATTTTTGCAAGCTGAAGATCAAAACTTACTTTGATTTTATCGGCTACTTTTTTACTTACCAGTTTTGGAATTTCTATAGCAAAGTCTGCCGCTTTTACATCAAAATTTCCTGTGACCGTTATTTTATCTCCGGATTTTGAAATTTTGCCATTTGCCGTTATCTTTTTTGTTTTTCCGTGTAAAGTCAAATCTCCTGAAATCTTAACGATTTTAGCTGTAGAAGAAAGCTTTGAAACATCAAAATCTTCCATTTTTCCTTTAAACGTAGCTTTAGGAAATTTATCTGATTCGACATAATTTTCATTAAAATGTTCTTCCATTAAGGCAACTTTAAAACGAAATCCCTTCATTAAGGCCAAAACGGCTATATCTCCGGTTGATGATTCTAAAATAGACGAAGTATTTTTATTTTCTGCCGCTACTTCTTCAAAGGAATCTACGGATGCTTCAAACTTTAAATTTCCGGTTTTGGTTGCATATTTTTGAGCGGAAACAGCGAATATTCCAACAAACAAAAACAGCAGTATCATTATCTTTTTCATATTTTTAGTTTTGATTTAATTTTCCAGTAATCCGTCTGTATTCCATTGCAGAATCGTATTTATTTTGTCCTGCGGCATTCTTCCTGCTTTTGGCATTTGTCCGGGAGTTCCGTTCTGGCGCTGAATTCTGTCTAATAAATTCTTATTCAACAACGCGTCTTTCACTTCAGAGTAGGTTTCCAGAGGTATAAGTGTTCCTCCGGAAGCATGACATCCAATGCAATTTTGATCAATAATCGATTTGACATTTGCCGTATAAGTCACTTTGTCAACTATAACAGTTGGCTCTTCCAGACTTTCGTAAGTTGTAGATTCACAACTATATAACGATAGTAGAATGGCGGAGAGATAAATATATTTTTTCATATTTTGTACTTTTAAAAAACTCTGTATAAATTAAACCCAAAAAAGAAATCGCCTTTGCCCCAATCGCCCGAAGCACTTGTTAAGTAACCGCTTTCGGTCATGGATTGCGAATTGGTAAAAAGCAATTGAAAAACGTGACCTCCGGTTTCTATATCCAATCCAACAGAAAGTGGATTATTATAAAAATCAGGTTTATTAAAATTCTGACCGTATTCTAAATTCAGCGAAAGTCTTTTGGTTAATTTTAATCGTCCGCCGGCGCCTAAAGTAAATTGGTTATCGTTTTCGATATCAGGATTGTACAGGTTTTTATGAATGAATGACGGAACCAATTCTAAAGATATTTTCTCAGAAACCTTTCTCGAAATCAAAAGCTGATTGATATAAGTCAAACGATCAGAAAATTCAATTTTCGGATAATCGTCTTTTTTCAATCCGCTATTAAAATCTATGGTGCTGTATCCAACAATGTCAAAAGGAAACGTTTCATTTTGTCTCAGAAGTCTGTATTTTAAAGATGCTTCATTTATTTTCAGCAAAGTATGATGTGAGGCGCTTACAGAAAGCCAATTGGTTACTCCGTAAATCCCGCCAATTTTTGTGGTCGCATCATCAAAACCAAAAAACTCTGAAATTCCGCCTTTTACAGAACCAAAACGATGCGAGATCACCATGTAAAATTCTTTTTTCGCTGCTAATTTTGTCGATTGTAATGTGATAATCTGCAAGGCTTTAAAAGTAGCGGTTGCATTTTTATCGACTACTTGTGTAGAATCCAGACTCGAGAGTAAATCCTCTTGGGCATTGCTATATAGGCAGATTAAAAAACTGGCTATCAGGAATATTTTTTTTTTCATATTAATGTTGTTGAATACTGCATTGATCAAATTTTACCTGTCCGAATAAATCATCATAACCGATGCATCTGCCTTTTACATTGATTTGTTTGTTCATCAAAGTTTTTGCTGCCTTTTTATTCATTTTGCAAAATACCTTTCCGTTAATTACCATTGAAGAATCAGTTACTTCTGAAACTGTTCCTTCAATTTCAATTGTTTTATTTAAGTATTTCGAATCTCCTTTGGAAGAATTTAAGGCATATTCTTTTTCTAAATTTTGAGCAGTAATGGTCAGTATTGATTTTTCACTATTGATGTCTCTCGCATCTTTGTATAAAATATTTTGATAGATGTAGTAGGGGCCAAAACTGATCAGCAACAACACTACGACAATTATGATTTTTGTTTTACTCATGTTGATTTGATTTAAATTTGCGTTTGCAGAGCGGAGTTTTCGATTAAATATTTCAAATTAGTCCAATAAAAACTGAACTAATTTGAAATAGAATTTGTTGCTATAAAACCTTTAGATTGCCAGCGGTATATCTTTTACCGGCACAGGCCAAACGGCAGGACTTGGAAAACTAATTCCTTTATTAGCGCCTCTTACGCTGGCATCTTGTCCAAAATAATACAAAGGCCAGCCGTTGTAAACCAATTGTGATTTTCCAAATACCGTAATCACGCTAAATTTAGTTTTGTCAAGAGCAGAAGGAACCACAATTTTGTCTGTTTCATATATTGGCCAAACCGCGTTGTTTGAAAAATCTTCTTTTGTAAAATTGTTTTTCTTGAAATTATCGTTTTTGAAAGTATACAGCGTTAAGCCTTTAGCATCTGTAAAATAGGTAGTCTGTCCGTCTCCAACCGTATAATCTGATTTGTAGTTTTTACCATCGTGACCCACAAGCTGACTTCTCACAATCATAATAGAATAGTCCGGTTTTGCAATAAACCATACACCGCCAAATCCGTCACCAGATGTTTTTCCGGCTTCTTCGATGGTATTCGTTCCACCATTTCCATAAGGATCAACTCCGGCAATAGGAGCGTAATAATACAATGGCCATCCTTTATAGGTTAACTGTTTTTTTGCAGAAGCCGTGGTAATTGTTCCAAAATCTGAAAATGCTAAACCTGTACCTAATTTATCTGCAGTTAAATTATCTACATAAAAAGGGGGCCACAAAGCTTCACATCCTCCTGAACAAGAAGATTGTCCGTTTGCATCTGTTGAGAAAAAATACAATGATCTTCCGGTTTTGTCGGTAAGATAAGATCCTAATGTTGCACTTGTAGCAAGCGAAACTTCCATTTTTACTTCATTTGTTGGAGGAGGAGTAACCGTGTCATTGCTATTATCGCTGCTGCAGCTTAAAAAAAAGGTTGTGATTGTAATCGCAGCTACAGCGAATTTAATTTGTTTTAGTTTCATAGTTATTTTAATTTTAGTTAAACGGAAATAGAAAAATATACTTTACAAATGAGTAAAGTGTTTTGTTTTGGGGAATGCATAACAATGATATTATGCGTGATTTTGTGGGGCATTTTGTTCGACAATCGCATCGTTTAGATTACGAACTGTCATAAAAGCAGCGTATGAATTTTTTTAGGAAAGCCATTTTTATTGTTTTGATAGATTCAATAGTAAAACAGCTTTGATAAAGATTACCCTACCAAAAAATTGTTATTTTGTAAAAAAAATTAAAAAGTAGTAGAAGATTTTTTACAAACCTTGTAGAAATAGATTTTAAAGTGAAACTCTAAAGCTCACATTTGGAGTTCTTTGCAGTGCGAATGTCTCCACTTCTTCGATAGAATTTGTGATGGAACTAATTCTGTAATATTCGCTGATTTCATTTTTTCTGTTCAGAATATTTAAAATAGATATTCCTAATTTATACTGAATACCATTTGAAGTTTCCCACTTGTAAGTAGAGGAAAGATTAACCTGCGAAAAAATATGCAAATTGGTGTTATTAGGTTTGTTGTAAACCAAAGTAGGATTCGCCGGATCAATTTGAGAATTATCAGGAGATGTTTTTGGCCTTCCAGAAGACCACTTTGTTCCCAAAGCAATTTTGAAATTATTTTTCTCATAAATTCCTGCCCACGATGCCGTATGCATTACCTCAAAATTGTTAGGAAAACTTGGGTATTCGTAATTAATAAAATGATAATCATTGTGATTGTACGTATAACTTAACCAGGTCAGAAAATGATTCATTTTTTTCTGAACCAGAATTTCTGTTCCCCAAACTACGTAATCGCCGGTTGTTCGAACAAACTCTAACTGGTTTTGAAAACCCTGGCTGGAAGTGGTAATTCCGGCTACTTTTTTATAGAAATTTTCTATTTCAAAAAGCCAGTCATTCTTTTGGTAGAATAAATTCAGAGATAATTGTTTGCTTTTCTGAATGGGAATTGTAGTATTATTGGAGATTATCCAGCGTCTTTTTTCGATGCCGAAATAATCTTTTTGCAAATCAATAATTTGTTGTGAGTTTTGACTTTTTAATTCTCCCAGCAATTCTAAATTTAAATTTTTATTGATGCCATAACCAAACTGAATTCGGGGTTCTACAATATATTTTTTAAATTTTTCGATATAATTAATTCGGGTTCCGGCCTTAAAATATATTCGCGAAAGTGTATCGTTGTATTTTCCTTCTACAATTAAAGCATGTGTTCTCAAAACTTCTTTAACCTTACGATAGAAATCAGGATTTGTAACCTGTTCTAAATTGGTAATACCGATTTCATTGAACTGATAACCCTCATTAAAACTAAATTTAGCCGTAATAATATGGTTGTTCTCTAAATTAATTCCATTATTATTTACGGTATTTTCCTGAATCAGAATTTGATTTTCAAAAGTTGTTTTTTGATTCGCCAGAAGTTCATAAGCAGAGTTGTAGACATTTATTTTAGTTGTATTGAAGTTGTTCCAGTTTCTTTTCCACGACAAATTGCCGCCATAATTTTGCTGGCGTAAAACATTATTTTCAGATCGGTTAATGTCATATAAAGTAGCACTTTGAAAAACTTCGAGATTGTCTTTTATGGTGATTAAATCCAAAATGATCTGATCTTTATTGCCTATTTTTTGGGCATATTTTAGCGTAGCATCATAAAAGCCGAATTTTTTATCACTGTGATAATCGACATTTTGTTTTTCTGAAAAATCAGTTATGGTGGTGTTTTGAAATACTTTATTGAAATACTCTTTATAAGTAGGAGTTTCGACAAAATCAGTAATGGATTTGCGTGCCGAAATTTCGATATAACTTTTTTTCGAAAGATTGTATTTGCCGTAAACATCAGCGTTAATCATGTTTATTCCCGCACTAAACGAGTTTTTCTCTGCCGTTTCGGGAGTAGAAGAAATAGCGACAACACTCGAAACGCTTTCGCCGTAAAAGGCAGAACTTCCGTTTTTGTAAATAGAAATTGTATGCGCCAAATTGGGATTAAAAACCGATATTAAACCAAAAAAATGTCCCGTTTGGTACATTCGTATTCCATTCCATAAAAATAAATTCTGGTCATGTGTGCCACCGCGAACGTTGATGCTCGAGACACTTTCGTCGATACTGTTTACGCCGGGTATTTGCTGCATCGCCTGCAAAGCGTCAGGCTCGATAAGTCCGGGCAAAATTCCAAATTTCTTGGGTTTAATTTCAAACGATCCATCTTTGTTTTTCGAAATTCCCGAAGCCAGAATTGCATTTGCCTTAATTTCTTCAAGTTCTGTAATTTCAGTTTCCAATACTATTTGAAGACAATTTTGAGAATCTGAATTTCCTGCTGTAATTCTTTTACTTATGAATCCAACGTGACTAATTAAAAAAGTGTTTTTGTCTTCTTTTTTAAATTCAAAATAACCGTTAGAATTTGTAGAAACCTGCGTTTTATCCGGTAAACTAATATTAGCGTTTTCAATTGGTTTTTTATCTGCGCCTGAAAAAACGTAGCCGCAAATTGTTTGTGATTGATTCTCTTTTTTATAAATATTAATGAATTTGTTTCCAATGTTTTCAAAAGCCAGATTGGTTTTTTTAGAAAGATATTCCAGTTTTTGTTCTAAAGAAAGAGATTTTTTTGGCGGAATTATTTCGAGTCCGGTAATGTTATCTTCGGTATAATTAAAACTAACATTATGCTGCTGTTCAATATCAATTATGATTTTTTTAAAAGACATCAGTTTGCCTTTGTCCTGAGAAAAAAGATTCAGGACAAGGAAAAACAGGAAAAACAAAAAATGAAATTGTTTGGGGAGCAACATTTATTTTTCGTCAAAAATTATTTTATTTTTTGAGACTTTTTTAGCCTCTAAATGATACGTTGTACTAATAATCTGCAAGGCTACATTTAAATCTTTTGCTGGCAATTTTCCTGTAAATAAAGCGGTTGTATCTTTGGTGTTTAATTCGATCATAATGTTATACTGCCTTTCAACTTCGTCTAATATGGTTCTTATATTTTCTTTATAAAAACATATTTGATTTTCCGTCCATTCCGGTTTTAATGATTGTATGTTTCTATTAATTTGTTTTCCGTTTTCAAAACTAACGCCTTGACCATGAGTCAATATAATTTGAGAATTTGCATAATTTACTTTCACATGTCCTTCATAACAAACTACATCAAACCTGTTTTTTCTGGCTTTAACGTTAAATTGAGTTCCTAAAACGGTAACTTTTCCAAGATCCGTCTGTACTTCAAAACGTTTTCCTTTTGCTACCCTGAAATACGCTTCTCCTTTTAATTCAAGATGCCTGTTATTGTCCCAATTCCATTTTTTATAATTTATTTCAGAACCTGAATTCAAAACTACTTCAGAATTATCAGGCAATGAAAAAGCTGTTTTTTCTCCAAAATCTGCAACCTCAGTTTCAGATATATAAAACTTCATTATAAACGTAATTCCAAGCGCTAAAACAAATACCGCCGCTGCTCTGAACATCCAGTTTTTATATAAAGGAACCACTTTTGGAGTTTCCTTTTTTTGTTTCAGAATGTTCGATAACATTGCATTTTCATCAAAATCATCTACGGCTAAATGTTCTGTATAATTTTTAATTTTCTGGTATTTTTCGAAATCAGGACTTGCTTTAAATTCGGCTAATTCCTCTTCTGATAAATCATTGTTAAGCCATTTTGCTAATAAGCGATCTTTTTTCATTGTGCTGGTATTATATCATTAAACAATTGGAATTCAATTTACCCTACTTTTATAAATCAATTTCTTTACGTAAACTTAGCAAAGCGAGATGAATGCGTTTTTCTACTGCCTTTACACTGATGTTTAGGTCTGCGGCAATTTCGCTGTATTTTTTTCCGTCAATTCGATGCATCAAAAAAGCAATGCGCTGTTTTTCGTTTAAGTTTTCTATTGCTTTCAAAAGTTTTGACTGAAATTGTTTTTCCTCCAAAAGATATTCCGGGTTTTCATTTGTTTTGTCTAAACCTGTAAAGTTTTTTTCGTATTTTAAAACTACTTTCTGGTGTGCAATTTGGTTCAGACTGCTATTATTGGCGATCGTATAAATATATGATTTTGCTTTTTCGAGCGGCACAGAACTGCAGTTTTGCCATAGTTTTATAAACGCTTCCTGCGCTAAATCTTCGGCCTGATCGATATTGCCGAATTTGTAAAAAAGAAAATTTCGAAGTCCTTTTATCTGACTTTTAAAAAATGACGAAAAGATTATTTCGTCGCAAGTGTTTGATTTGGGTGTATCTGACATTTGGATTTTTCAATTTGTACGCTGTAAAAGTATTTGTTTTTATTTTAAGTAGGGTAAAAGTAAAGCTGATTGTTTTATAGAAGAATGAATTGTTGTTTTGGCGTGATAATCAGGGTTTAAAAAATGAATCAGGACCCTTGATGCCGAATTTATTAAAAACAGTTTCTTTTAATTTTATTATCTTTGTAAAAATATAAATATGTTCCCTTTAAAAAAATATTTATCAATAACAGCCTTGTTGTTTTTATTATTATCCTGCCAAAGCGAAATGGATGAGCAAGGTTATAATCCACAAGGAACAGTTACGAATTCTTCTCCGCTTACCACGTATCTGCAAAGGGTTGCAATGGTAAAAACGGTGCAGGATAATATTATCGACGGATCCACTTATTGTACTATAAAACTGCCTTATACCGTTACTGTAAATAATGAAAGTATTGCGCTTAATACTACAGCAGACTATCAAAAAGTATTCGATAATATCAATGCAAATGCGAATGATGATGATGTTGTAAAAATAGATTTTCCGGTGACTATGGTTTACTATAATTACATCGAAAAACTGATTCCAAACGAAGCTGATTTTAATTCCTTAATCGATTATTGGAATCTTTATCCGGATCTTTTATCCAAAATAAACGGACTCAATATTAATTATCCGATTACGATAAATATCTATAACAGTTCGAATCAAATTGCAAGTTCGGTATCGATTATCAGCGATCAGGCATTTTTTAATTTCATAAAAAACCTGACCAGCAATCAGTATATTTCTTTAAAATATCCCATTTCTGTAGTTGATTATAATAACCAGACAAAATCGATCACGAATAATCTGGAGTTCGAAAATGCTATCAAATACGCAATTGATTATTGTCCCGAAAATAATATTGTAACACTTGATTTTACGGCAACGATAACAAATGGTGCCTGGGAAATTCCTTATTTTTTTAGTGATTCTGATAAAACCGGAGCTTATAACGGATATTCATTTGTCTTTAAAAGTGACCAGTCTGTAGTGGCAACAAAAGGCGGAGTTTCTGAAACAGGTCAATGGGAAACCAAAACAAATTATGGTGTTAGGGAATTGAAAGTCAGTTTTAGTTCAGATTTACTCAGTAAACTAAATAATAACTGGAAATTGTTTGAGTTCAATAATTCGCAAATAAGGTTGCGCGATGTAAGCAACGGTACTAAATATCTTTATTTTGAAAAGCAGTAATTATATTTTGGCTTTACGCCGATTATAATTTTTTAAAATTCAGACTTTATTGGGTTTACTTACATATTTATTTCCCTTTACAAAAAATCTCCAGGGCAAAAAAGCGTCTTCCTGCGCGTATGCAACGCCAACTCTTGGAACTGCTGCAATTTCTTCCTCGGTATATTTAATGCCATGATCTTCCAGCCAGATTTCTTCTGCATTTAATTCTTTTCCATTAAAGTAATGATTAATTCCCAACGCTTTTGCCGCAGAACCGGGACCAGCTGAAATAGCACTTTTTGTGAAAGGCATATTGCGTCTTTCTTCCATAATTTCCTTTCCAATTATGGGTTCAATTGCCCGAATTAATACAGCGTTAGGTTCTCCTTTTACAGAAGTTACGATATTGAACAAATGATGAATTCCATAACATAAATACACATACGAAACGCCGCCCTGACTGTACATAATTTCTGTTCGGTTGGTGCGTCGTCCTCCGTAAGCGTGCGAAGCTTTGTCTATTTCACCAAAGTACGCTTCTGTTTCTACGATTATTCCTGCGGTTATTTTTCCTTCTATTTGAGTAAAAAGTATTTTTCCCAAAAGATCTTTGGCCAGAAAAAGTACATCCTGATTGAGAAAATAGGTTAATGGTAATTTCACGTAAGTATTATAAGTTTAATAATCGAAAAGATTGATTTATGAAATCGGCTCCCAGATTAGGTTTCTATAGTAAAGTTAAATTTTTAATCTAAAATAACATTATCAATTATGGCTGTAATGTTTAAAAATAAAGCTGCCTTTAAAAGCAGCTTTATTTATTTAGAATTCATTCAGAATTTTAAGGATTTCCTTCTCCACCGCTGGCACCGTAGATTTGTCCTGTGGCGTAGCTGGCGTCATTTGCAGCAAGCTGCACATAAATAGAAGCAAGTTCAGCCGGCTGTCCTGGTCTTCCCATTGGCGTTTGTCCTCCAAAATCTTTAAGTTTTTCCATTGTAGCACCTCCGCTTACCTGCAAAGGCGTCCAGATTGGTCCCGGAGCAACACCGTTTACTCTGATGCCTTTTGGTCCCAGTTGTTTTGCAAGTGATTTGATATAATTTGTTGTGGCAGCTTTTGTCTGCGCATAATCATATAAATCTTCTGATGGAGCATACGCCTGTACAGAACTGGTTCCTATTATGGATGCACCCGGTTTTAAGTAGGGAAGTGCTGCCTTGATAATCCAGAAAGGAGCATAAATATTGGTTTTCATGGTCCAGTCGAATTCATCTGTAGATATATCGAGGATGGATGCATGCGTTTGCTGTCTTGCCGCATTATTAACAATAATATCGAGTCCGCCAAGTGCTTTTGCAGCTTGCTCAACCAGCGATGTACAAAATGATTCGTTACGCAAATCTCCCGGAATTGCAACTGCTTTGCGTCCTTCCGCTTTTATGAGCTGAATCACTTCTTTGGCATCTTCCTCTTCCGTTGGAAAATAATTGATGGCAACATCGGCACCTTCACGCGCATAGGCAATAGCCGCAGCTCGTCCCATTCCGGAATCGCCTCCGGTTATCAATGCTTTACGTCCTTTTAAACGTCCCGTACCTTTATAACTTTTCTCACCGTGATCAGGTCTTGGATCCATTTTGCTTACAAGACCTGGCCATGGTTGTGATTGTTCTTTAAAGGGTGGTTTGGGATATTTTGTAGTAGGATCTTCAGATCCGTTCATTAAAGGAGCTTCGCCCATGTTTAAAGTGCTGCCAAGAATAGGATTAAATGCTGCTGTTGCAAGAACCGCTCCCATGCCCGTAATGACCGAGCGACGGGATACTGTATTTTTTGTCTCCATAATAATTTGATTTATTAATATGTTTGTAGTTGATAATCAGTTAAATGTAGAAAATACAATGCGCTATAATTTTATAAGATTTTTATATTTTGTTACAGAAATCGAACTGATTTCAACATCACTTAATAATCATAATCAGGGAATCAGGAGAAATATCATTAAATTTGAGATGTTTGTTTTAAGTTTAGTTACAGAATTTTTAAAGTAAACCTTTTAAGAGGTTTTTGAGTGTAGTAAAATCATTTGGTTTGGTGTAATACTGAATTGGTCCTAAATCTTTTATTTTATTTTTAATATCCGTTGGTATTGAAGTTGAAAATATAATGATCGGAATCTTTTTTAAAAAATCTCTTTTTTTAATTTCCGCCAATACTTCCATTCCATTCATAAAAGGCATATTAATATCCAGAAAAATAAGATCGGGGCGTATTTCATTATTGATTAGTTGCCGAAGTGCCTGAACCGGATTATGAATGGCTGTATATGCCGCTATAGATACTTCTTCAACTGCTTCTAAAAAGAAATTGCAGTCATCATAATCGTCATCGATCTGTAAGATGTTTTTATATTTCATGTTTATTTGACTTTCCATTTTTCACAATTTGCTTATTGGTCTATAAGTTCAGAATCAAATTAACCGGGTCGTATAAATAGTAAGATTTTTTTCATATAAATTTAAGTTTAAGGGTTAAAAAAAGCTCGCTATATAAAACAACAAGCTTTTTCAAAAAAATTGCAACGAGAAATTATTTATAAAAATGTATGGGTTTCTTATATTAAACTTTTGCCTCTTTTTCATCACGATTATAAGTGTAAGTGATTCATTATCATTGGATTTGTCAGTTTAATTTTCGTAAAAGTAAAATCAGGCTTAAAAACGAATTTATATAATTTTTTCATTTTGTTACATAATTCCCATGTTTTAATTTAATGAAAGATATGTAAAAGAAGAGCTATTACAAATAAAATATCATCTTATTTGAGAATTGATAAAAAATAATGTACTCCCGGCTTAACGCTATAGTCAAATATCAGCATGAAAAAATATCTAATAGCGAAAACCAGAAGTACACTTTATTATTTAGGTTTGAAGAGAATTATGCTTGGTGTATTTTTTTTAATGGAATTATCAATATTTCAATAATCTCCGTTAGAACTGTTTTTAAACGAATTAATGGCTTTGCGTTCTCTTAGTGAAGGCAGATGCAACGGCATGGTTCGTCCATCTGTTTTATCGCTGGGTTTCAATTGTTTTTCCATATTCGAAACAATCATGTCATCAGAAATAATATTATTAAGGATACTTTGAAATTTATTTTGCAAACCAGATTTTACTACATTTTTTCCTTTTTCCAAAGCTTCAAAACCGTCTTTGGCAACCGTTTCAGGATGCGCGAGTTTTTTCTCTCTATAGGTTACACTGTTTTCTGCTTTGGCTTTGTGAAAGAAATCCGTATCCGTCGCATCGGGCTGCAATGCTGTTATGGTAATATTGGTATTCTCGTTTTCCTTTGCAAGTGCTTCTGCAAAAGAAAGTATAAACGCCTTTGTAGCAGCATAAACAGCCAAATAAGGAGATGGCGCTTTTGATACCGACGACGCGACAAACAAAATTTTGCCTCTGTCTTTTCTGAGCATATCCTGAAGATAAAACTTTGTAAGTCCTAATACCGAATTGATATTGAGATCAACAAGACTGATTTCGCGGTCAAGATCATTTTCAATAAATTTTCCCCATTCGCCCTGACCGGCGTTGTTTATCAAGATATCAACAAATATTTTTTTCTTTTTGGTAAGCTCATATATTTCACGTGCCGCTTCTCTTTCAAATAAATCAATGGCAATTTCTGTTATTTGCAGCAATGGATTTTTTGCAATCTGTTTTATTTCAGCTGCCGTTTTTTTTAGATTCTCGCGATTTCTGGCTACGAGAATAAGATTGCAATTTTTTTGGGCAAACAGTTTCGCAAATTCATATCCAATTCCGCTGGTTGCGCCGGTAATTAATACATTTTTCTTTTTCATTTTTTATATCATTAAGTTCATTAAAGTTTTTCTGTCATCGTATTTGTGACTTCAGATTAAAGACTGACAAGACTTTCAATAATAAGTTCGGCTGTTTTGTCGATTGCCTGCAGGATAATTTCTTCAGGAGTTCCCGTAAAAACTTCCCGATGGTTAATTTTTTCATCGGGCGTTATGATGTGGAGGAAAATAGTACCAACCGGTTTTTTTTTACTTTCACTTCCTCCGGGAGTTGTCAATCCGGTTATGCCCACGGCTATTTTTGAATTGAATATTTTTGATGCCTGCTGGGCAATAACTTTAGTCACTTCTTCTGATTCCGGCGTGCATTTTTCAATCATACTGTGCGGAACATTCAGTATCTGTTCTTTTACAAATACGTCATAACATACAATTCCGCCACGCAAAATTTCTCCTGATTTTTTAGTCATCGCAAATTCTGCACTCATTCTGCCGGCGGTGGCACTTTCAGCAAAAGCAATATTCCATCCTTTTGCCGCTATTGTTTTACTGCATTTTATAACAATTTCTGATGGCATAAGATTTTTATTTAGGTTATAATTTATTGCTTGATTCCTGAATCACGAGGCGCTTTTTACCTCAATATCATGCTGATAATAACATTCGAGTATCGATCTCATTTTGCTTGGATTATGAATTGCCTGAACAAATTCATCCCAGGTTTTTTCAGGAATAAGCTCTGATAAAGGCTGTTGCACTTCGAGTACTTTTGGCGCATTTTCTTTGATAAGTGCATCCCATTCCTGATGAAAATTTAAAATATCATCCGGATAAACTATTTTTCTATCTGTGCCTTCGTCAATAACTTCAAAAGCTTTTTCTACATTCAGATAGCCGTAATCGTCTGTAAGTTCTTCGCCGGGATGAATATCGCGTATCGCAATTTCAAAATCATAAGGCGTGCTAAAACAGCTGGGTTTAAAACTATGGTTGACAAATTTTCCGTTATCCCAGCATAAAACCATTTCTCCATTTTTGTTGGTGAAAGAATATGTGTCAAGATATTTTTTGCTGTAAGGATTAAGACTTGCAGCTTTTTCTCTGGTAAATATCTGATCCAGATCATCCTGAACCCAGGTAATAGTTCCTTTCGGAATCAATTTTGTGGCCACAACGCCATATCCTTTTTCTGTGCTTATAAATCGTACTTCTGTATCGGGATGTATCATATTATACTAGTTTTAAACATTCACATTCATAAACTTCTTTTCTAAGTCCGCTGCTCGAAAAACGGTGGTTTCGTTTATTATACAACAATTTAACACCTGCTTTTTCGCAGTATTCACGGCCTGTAAAATCTTTATCTTTATATTCTTCCCCAATAATCCGAATATCAATTGGGAACGCCTGCAGGATGTCCATAAGATCCTGTTCTGTAGCATACGGAATAATTTCGTCTACATATTTGCAGGCTTTAAGCTGTATGTAACGTTCTACAACAGATTGAGTGGGTTTGTTTTTTTCCGGCCTGTCTAGAGTGGGATCGGTTTGTAATCCTACAATTAAATAGTCACAGTTTTTTTTCGCCTCTTCGAGCATTTTTACATGGCCGGCGTGCAATAAATCAAATGCACTAAATGTAATTCCGGTTATTGTTTTTGTCAGTTCCATTTTAATGTATTTAGTATTGAACATTATTTAAAAAAATCAAATAATTGATTAAAAATGCTTCTCTTTTTAAAATCAGATTGTATTTTCAACAAAGCGTCAATGTAGGGCTGATGTGGGATTCGGTTGCTTTTTTCATCCAAATCCCAGATGCCGCATTGACAATAGTAACTTAAATCGTCCCAGTCGGGTCTGTCAGTTACAGGATAAATGCAGATGCCTTTTAAATCGACTCCGTTGTTTTGTGCCTCTTTGCACTCGTCGACTAATTCTTCAATCCATTGAATGCGAAGTGGTCCGAAATGTCCGGTTTCTGAAATCAGCACAGGTTTTTTATACCTATTATAAGCTGTCTGCAATAATTTAGAAAAAGGCGTTCTTTTGTTTTGTATATCCGGCCAGTCGAGCGGTCCGCCGTTTATTTCCCACTGGCAGTTCCAGTAATAATTAAAGCCCAGAATTTCTAAAAAATCTTCAGAGCCTCCAAGTTCGGGACACATTCTTCCGGCAATAATATCCATCGCCTGAAATTGGATTTCGTTTAAATGATTTGCTTCTGCTATAGTATCGGCATTCGCAGGATGAACTTTTACCAAAGGTTCTACCAAAACAATCTGGCAATCGGGATCTCTTTCTTTTATTTTTTTTATGCCTAAAATGGCCGCTTTGCATAAATGGTATTTAATATCCCAGCCACTGTTTACGCCAAACGGAACCGTACCACGCACATCGCCTGAGTGCCAGGATAAAAAGCTGATTTCGTTTATGGGCACAACCAATAAAGGCTGTTTTGAATGTTCTTTGTAAAACACCGTAAAGGCATCGCAAAATTGTTCAAAACGGTCGCAAAAAAGGGGATGAGTTGGATATATACCATCCGGATATCCAAAATGAATCAGATCCCAAATAATCTGAATTTCAAGTTCTTCTGCCGCTTTCATGCGGTTTAAGACGTCAGAAAAATCAAAAACTCCGGGAGAAGTTTCGACACAACTCCAGCAAACTCCTTCGCGAACTGTATTTATTTCTATGGAAGATAAAGCCTGATAATCTTCATAAAAGCGAATATCATGCTGGGTTTCTTTCAATAAATTAACCCGTTGTCCTGATCTGTTGATGTGATCCGCACATTCAAAACCTCCCATAAAAAATGTATTGAAAAGTTTCATCACACAGCTGTTTTGTAAATTGAATTGCTGCTTTTTTCAAGCGCATCAAAAAGATCAAGAGCATTTTTAAAAGCCTGATCCATATTAAAATATTTGTAATTGGCGAGCCTTCCCACAAAATAAACATTCAACAGTTTGTCAGCTTCTGCTTTATAACGGTTGTAAATTTCCTGATTTCGAACATTCGGAACAGGATAATATGGCTCTCCTTCATCAACCGTAAATTCTTTTACGATCGTAGTTTTATCCGAAATTTGATTTCCAAAGTGCTTGTACTCAATAATTCGGGTAAAATCAACCTCCATTCCCGGATAATTCACCACAGAATTTTCCTGGAAGAATTCGGCATCAATGGTTTCGCTCACAAAATTGATGGAGCGATATTCGAGTTTTTCGGCTAAACTGTGTTTAAACGCAAAGAAACGGTCGATTGGTCCGGTATAAAAGAGTTTTTCATAATCTGAATATTGGTCTTTTACGTCAAAATAATCAGTTTCCAAAAGCACTTCGATATTAGGATGATCCAGCATTTTCTCGAATATTTGGGTATAACCGCCTTTTGGAAGCGCCTGATGGACATCAGAAAAATAACGATCATCATAATTTGTTCTTACGGGAATTCTTTCTAAAACTGAAGCATCAAGTTCTGCGGGATATTTATCCCATTGTTTTTTGGTATAATACCGAAACATTTTTTCGTATAAAACAGGTCCGACGCGGCTCAAAACGGCTTCTTCACCGTTTGACGGGTTAGAAATAGGAGAGCGGTGTTCTTCCAGCCAATTTTCCATTTCTTTTTCTGTAGTAATATCAAGGTTAAACAAGGTATTTACAGTAGTAATGTTAACGGGAATTGGTACCGTTTTGTCATCAACCCTGGCAATTACTTTATGTTCCCACGGATACCAGTCTGAAAATTGATTGACATATTTCCACACTGATTCTTCATTGGTATGAAATAAATGAGCTCCGTATTTTGAAACCAAAATCCCGTTTTCGTCTTTATAATCATAACAGTTTCCTGCAATATGATTCCGTTTTTCGATAATTAAAACCTTTTTTCCAATGGATGCATACCGTTCTGCCAAAACAGCTCCCGATATACCTGCACCGATAATTAAAATGTCAATTTTTTTCATTTTGCAAAAGATTTAATTATGGATTTCATTTTTTCAACTGTAGCATCCCAAGAGGTATTTTGCAGAATTGTAACATATTCAGAATCTTCACTTAGATCATTATCAGATAAGGATTGAAAGGCTTCATAAAACTCATCGGCATTTTCAATCAGGTTTACGCAATGGCTGTAATCCCGCACCACATCTGTAATTTTGGTCGAAATAATTGGTTTTCCTGCCGCCATATATTCCAGTGTTTTGGTCGGGCTTATGTATTTTGTGGCATCATTTAGCGCAAAAGGCATCATGGCTACATCAAAAGCTTTGAGATAATAAGGCAGTTCGTTATAGGATTTCATTCCCAGATAATGAATGTTGGGTTCTTTTGGCAAATCAAATTCTTCAATTTTAGCCAAAGGTCCAATCATGGCAAAAGAAACATCCGGTAGTTTTTGGGCTGTTTCCCGCAATAATTCTAAATCTATGCGTTCGTCGATAACACCATAATAGCCAACAATTGGCGTTGGCAAATCGCCAATATCAACCGGAATCGAAATATTTTTTAGTGCTTTTGAGAAATGTTCTTCATCTACTGAACTTGGAAAACAGTACACATTTTGGTGAAATTGTTTTTTAGAATCATACAGCGATTTACCACCCGTAAAAATAATATCGGCATTGGCCATTAAATATTTTTCCTGATCGATTAAATGGGTTGGTGCGCCTTTAAATAAAGACAGTTCATCCATACAATCATATACAACCGTATCAAAATGAAGAACATCTAAAAGAGGGCAGAAGGAAGCGGAATAAAACCATCCAACTGAAATATTTTTATTTTTTATGTACTGCGGAAGTATGCCGGCAATGTCTTCAATAGTTCTCACATTTGGCTGTAATACGTGCAGCATTTCGTTAATAACGATTAAATTTCCGGATTCTTCGTTTTGTTCCTGAAACAAGGGTTCTTCGATAAATAAAATTTTCTTGGTTGCGGCCATTCGGCTAATGATGTGCTGCGGTCGCTGATAAACAAACTGCCATCTTAAATGACAGAAAACAATCATATCATAATATTGTTCGGTTTCTTTATCAGTTAAATTAATTTTTTTTCTAAGCGTATTTTTTTGTGCATTTTTTAAATTATCAATCATGACGTTTTAGTTTTTTAATATTATTTGCTTTTATGTTTATTGTATGATGAAGTAATAAAAACCTGAATCAGAAGCATTTAAATTCAGGGTTTGGAGCAAATGTATACGTAGGATGTGATAAATTCTTACAATTAAAAATGCAGAGTTTACATAATTTACAGCTTTTGTTTTTTGAAAATTTAGAAAAAAAGAAGAAAATAATTGTAAAACAGAGATTATGAGAAAATTCAATTCTATTTTTAAAGTAGAAAATTGTTTAGGTGTAGAAAATTGTCTAAAAATGATTGAAATATGTTTTAAATGTAAGAATTAAGCTAAAACATATAAGCATAAATGACTTTATTGTAGTTACTTAGAAATCTAATTTTTTAAAACATTAATTACTTTTAAAAATATTGGAGAACATTGTCAATTTGAAGCTTTTATTGATAAAAATTTCTGCTTGATAAAATTGCAAAATCGCCTAACAGATTATTAATTTAATACAAACATTATGAAAATACCTAAAGAAATAATTAACGGGTTTTATATCTTTTTGGGAATCGCTGTTTTTTTTGTTTTAATGGAAATTCTCAATCTTTCCCATTTATTTTACCTGCGTTTGCTTAATGTGCTTTTCATTTTTTATGGTGTAAACCGAACATTAAAAATGAATCTTGCCGAAGGTCAAAACAGTTTTTTACCTAATGCCATATCAGCGATGATTACGTCACATACCGGAGTGATATTGAGTATCTTGTCGCTGCTTATTTATAGTTATGCCAGAGGCGGGGATCAATATGTAAAATCGTTGTCTGAAGCTTTTATGTTTGGCGGTGAACCTTCTGTTATGACTTATATTATTTGTCTGTTTTTTGAAGGAAGCGCGTCTTGTATCATCGTAACTTTATTATTGATGTTGTATTGGAACAATAAATACAAAGCAGACTAAGATTTGAAAAACAGAAGCTTCTGATTTTTAAATTATAGTAAAAAAGCCTTCAAATCTGAAGGCTTTTTATATTTAGAAAATTAAATTTAATTAGTGCGCAATGCGTGCATCAATTCTTGTTTAGTCATTTTTGATCTTCCTTTTATGCCCACTTTTTTAGCTTCGGCATATAAGTCTTCTTTGGTTCTTTCTGTATAGTCTTTACTTTTTCCGCCTCTTTTTTCGGCTCCCTGACTATTTGCAATTCGGGCAGATTTTTGTTTGCTATACCCTTTGTCGCGTAACGCTTCGTATTGGTCCTTATCTTTAACTTGCGGACCCGGATCTTTCCCTGGCATAATCTTTATTTTTAAGTTATTAACTGCAATTATATATCTCTGTCTCTTTGACTGTAATCGTCATCCTCAAGATTTTCATTATCTAAATCCAAGTCGTCCTCATCGTCGTCATAGTCATCTTCATCGTCTAAATCTTCCTCCAAATCATCGTCATCTTCATCATCCAAATCCTGATCGTCTAAATCATCTTCGTCATCATCACGGCTGTCATTGGCATCGTACTCATCCAGAGTTCTTCTGTTAGGATCGCTATTGTCGAGATCCTGAGCGATAGGAGCATTTTTTTGAAAATAAGGATCAGAAGTATCGTTTTCCTTTTCATTTTGATGGACTGCAGAATCTTTGCTTTCCATAGTTTGAGAATTAGTCTGCTGATTTTCTGAATTAAAATTACGATCGTTCTGACCATAATTTCGGTCGTTTCTAGTTTCCATAATCTTAGTGTTTTTGTTACTATTAATTTTTTTGTAAAGTTCTTTTCTAAATGTTTTTCAACTATTTTGTGAGTTTTAATACTTGAAAAACAATCTATTCAATTACAAATCTATAGTTTGGCAGGAACATTTTTTTATAAGATTATTTCTTGTAATTATAAGATTATCATTTACTTACGTAGAAAATAGTGAATGCTCCTGTTTTCCATTTATAAATTCAGACAGCTTTAAGGCATTAAAAGCAGCATAACCTTGTTCATCATTATCAAAGTAAACGTAAACATCTTTGGTTTCAAGCCATATCTTACATTGATGTGCCCATTTTTTTAAGGTTGCATCAGTATAACTTCCTCTGTATTTGTCAGAAGCCGGACCATGTAATCTCAGATAAACAAAATCAGCAGTAATTTCTAAAGGCGAAGTATGTCCCGCCAATTCATAAATACAAAATCCGACGTTGTATCTTTTTAAAAGATCAAAAACCTCATTAGTATACCATTCCGTATTTCGAAATTCTATTACAAATCGGTTTGCTTTGGGAAGTTCCTGCAAAAAGGTTTCCAGAAGCATTGTATCGGCTTTAAGATAGGGAGGAAGCTGTATTAAAATAACCCCGAGTTTGTTGCCTAAAAGTTCCATTTTATGAATAAAAGAGTGTAATTCCTGAGCTGTATTATGCAATTTTTTGAGATGGGTAATAAAACGATTGGCTTTAACGGTATATAAAAAATGGGGCGGAGAGTTTTTCTTCCAGTTAATAAGGGTTTGATCAGAAGGAATTCCGTAGAAAGTACTATTAATTTCGACCGTTCTGAATTTACTGGCATAATACGCAAACTGATCTTTTACTTTAAGTTCTGCAGGATAAAATGTATTACGCCAGTGTTTGTAAGACCAACCAGATGTGCCGATATAAATTGAATGCTTTTTCATAATAAATTAAGCCATTGGCTTCATATAAATCTTGTTCAGGTCAGTCAGAAACGCAGAAGTAGTTTTGTATTTAGTTTGCCCTTTTTAGATTTTTTGCAAATGAGGTCTTACTTGCATGCTTACAATATCACAGCGTTTTGGCTGTGATAAACAAAATAATACGCTCATTGCAATATCTTCTGCTTCGAGCATTTCCATTTTTCTGATTTTTTCTTTCTGTTCTTCGTTTGTACCTGGCCACATATCACTTTGTACTGCTCCGGGTTCTATTAAAGAAACTTTTATTCCGTGTTTATTGATTTCTTTGCGCAATGCAGTGCTAAATCCCCTAATTGCTGATTTGGTTGCGACATATACGGTTCCGGTTTCTTCTTTTCTTTCGGCACTCATAGAGCCAATGTTTATAATATGTCCGGTTTGTCTTTGCTGCATTCTTGAAACGGCTTCTTTGGTAAAGGCCATATATCCCAAAATATTGGTTTCTAAAATATATTTGATGTTTTCTAATTCTTCGTCCATAATTCCGTTGCCGGTTACAGCTGCATTATTAATCAAAATATCAATTCCGCCGAAATTATTGTCGATTTCATTCCAAATCATTTGTCTGTCTTCTTCAATAGAAATATCAGCTGTAACACCAAAAACTTCTCCTTCAGCCTGCGCTTTAATAGTAGTAATGGCTTCATCGAAATCATCTTTATCTCTTCCAAAAATAAAAATGTGTCCGCCAAGCGAAGACAAAAGCAGTGCGATTTCTTTTCCTATTCCGGTTGTACCACCAGTAATAACGATTCGTTTTCTGTCAATATTTTGTCCAAAGTAATTTGATAAATTTCCCATAATTTAATTTTTATAGTTGATTTGATTTTGTCTTTTTATAAGATTTATTTTGAAAGTTCGTCATCAAAATATTTTTTCTCTGTTTGTTTTATTCTCGCAATATTTTTATTGTCAATGATAAAATGTTTGTTCTGAATTAGATAGCGAGCAAATATTCTTTTATTAGTAATACAAATTTCAAATTACAGATTGAGTTTTTTTTATAGAATTAAATATTTGATTTATAGCTTTTACATCAATGCGAAGTCTGAATTATTGTAATAGTGAGAAGAATTATATAAGTATACTGTTACTCAATATTTTATTTTTGATTTTCACATAGTAATTAAACTAAAAAGATAAGATTATGAAAACATTGTCAAAGTTTGCAACAGTTATGCTGATAACAGCATTTTTATTTTCATGCAAAAAAAATGAAACCACAAATTCAGATTCTCAAAAAGATTCTGTCAACACATCAGTAGATACTATTGCACCTGCAGTAGATTCGTCAGCCACATTAAATTCTACCGAAAACGGACAACACGGAACAACGGGAGCAACGGGAGAAGGTTCGACAGGATCAGGAACTGAAGGATCAAAACAAAAAGGAAATCAGAATGTTAAAACAGATTCAATCTAAGCAATCTGAATTATTCTGAATAATTATGTTAGGATTTCGAAGGCGTTAATTGAATTGAATTAGCGCCTTTTTTATTGATTTTGAGTAAATAACGAGTACAGCTTAATTAAAGGATTATAAAATATAACGAGAATTGTATAAAATTTTCCTACAGCATAATTTTAAATTTGAATTGTAAGAAACAAAAAAGTAATAGTAAAAAAATAAATATTATGAAAACTCCATTTAAATTAAGTATTGTCGCAGTTCTTCTGATAGGAGGATTTTTAATTTCATGTAAAAATAACAAGGATGGTTATAGTGATGAAATTGATACCCGACAAACTCCCGTAGATAGTACTAAAACTTCAGCAGATACTTTAAATATCGATAATGGTCCAAATACTACCGGAACAAATTCAACCGGCGCAACCGGAACTGAATCTGAAAGTGTTACCGGTGCAGGAAGTATTTCGGCTCCGGGAACGCCGGCCAAAGAGGGAACTAGTACAAAAGGTACGGGAACGGGTCCAGGACCGAGTGCAAAAGACGGTGCAGCATACGATATTTCATCTCAAACTAAAAAAGATACTACTAAATTAGGCAGTAAGGCATTGAAAAAAGAAGCCAAGAAATAATTGTAATTTTGTTATATCTTTAAGGATAAAATAAATTAGGTTTCCGGAACGATTTTTTCGATCCGGAAATTTTTTATTCAGGATATTTAAATTGTCAATTATGAATTACGGACAACTGGCTTTTACAGATGCAATAAAAAAAATGCAGGAAGAAGCGGGAAGCAGAGGCGCTTATGATCGAATGGAAAAAACATCGGTTGTAGATGGATTAACACAAAACGAAGTTAATTTTATTGAAGACCGCGATAGTTTTTACATGGCGAGCTTTGGAGAAAATGAATATCCATATATTCAGCATCGCGGAGGACCTGCCGGATTTATTAAAGTGATTGATGCTAAAACAATTGGCATTGTCGATTTTTCGGGCAACAGGCAATATATTTCTACAGGTAATATTTCGAAAAATCAAAATGTATCGCTGATTCTAATTTCGTATCCGCAAAGGGCAAGATTAAAAATATATGCGCATGCCAAAATTGTTGACTTAGAAAACAATGAGCAATTGTACAATCTGCTGAAGCCGGAAGATTATAAATTTCGTCCTGAACGAATGATGGTTTTTGATATTCAGGCTTATGACTGGAATTGTCCACAGCATATTACACCGCGTTATACAGCGCAGGAAATTGAAGAAGCCTTATTGCCTCAGAAAAAATATATTACGGAACTCGAGAATAGGATAAAAGAACTGGAAGCCAAATTATCAGAGAAATAAAGTAATAATGCTCTTGCAGCTGCCATTTTTAAAAGGCAGCCGAATGCATTTTTACTTTAGAAGATATTATTTTTTTATATTTATCGAACTTTTTTTAACAGAATGAATAATCAGGAACAACCCATACCACATAACGAAACAGAACGTCTGGCCGCTTTAAAGCGCTACAATATACTAGATTCACTTCCGGAGCATGCTTTTGATGATGCTACAAGACTTGTTTCCTATATATGCGGTGTTCCTATTGCTCATATTTCTTTTATAGATGAAAGCAGGCAATGGTTTAAATCTGAAATTGGAGTAGGAGTATCTGAGGTTCCCAGAGAAATATCGTTTTGCCGTTATACAATCATGGATTCTAAAATGATTGAAATACCCGATACGCTTTTAAATGAAAAATTTAAGGATGATCCCAATGTAACGGGCGGTTTTAATGTAAGATTTTATGCCGGGGTGCCGCTTACAACTCCTGATGGTTATAATATTGGAACGATTTGCGCCGTAGATCATGTAACCAAAAACCTGAATGACAACCAGCGAAATGCACTTTCTATCATTGCAAAGCATGTTATGACTCAATTAGAATTGAGTACAAAAAATAATGAACTGGCGGCTCAGAAAAAAATTGCGGAGCGTGCCGTACTGGCAAAAGATAATTTTTTGGCGAATATGAGCCATGAAATCAGAACGCCTTTAAACGCTATTATTGGTTTTACAGACCTTCTTGCCCAAACAAAACTGGATGTTACGCAACGCGATTATATTGACAGTGTACAAATTGCAGGCGAAAATCTGTTATTGATAATCAATGATATTCTGGATCTTTCCAAAATAGAATCCGGTAATTTAGCGATTGAAGAACAGCCATTCAATTTAAAGAAAACACTCAAACATATTTATAACCTTTTAAAAATTAAGGTTCCGGAAAATGTAGAATTCAATCTTTTTCTGGATGCCGATATGCCTGAAATTGTAATTGGCGATCAGGGACGATTAAACCAAATATTAGTTAATCTTATCGGCAACGCCCTTAAGTTTACAGAAGAAGGTGAAGTAACCGTTTCTATTAAAAATGTGGATGAAACAGCAGATCAATATTCTTTACGATTTTCTGTTAAAGATACCGGTATTGGTATACCGCCAAATAAACTAAAAACAATTTTTGACAGATTTACGCAAGCCGAAGAAAGTACTACAAGACGATTTGGCGGTACTGGACTTGGACTTAATATTGTAAAACAGCTTGTAGAATTGCACGGCGCCGATATTCAGGTAAAAAGTCAGCAAAACAGAGGCTCTGAATTTTTCTTTGTTCTGAATTATAAAAAAGCCAACCATGCTGAAACCCCAATAGAAGAAATAACCGGAGATAATCTTGGGAAACTAAACATACTGCTGTGTGAAGATAATACACTAAATCAGAAGCTTATAAAAAGTGTCATCAATAACTTTGGTTTCGAAATTGATATTGCCGAAAATGGAGAAATTGGTATCGATTTACTGTTCAAAAATTCCTATGATTTAATATTAATGGATCTTCAGATGCCTGTTAAGGATGGTTATCAAACCACAGCCCACATCAGAAATGAAATGAATTTAGACATTCCGATTATCGCCATGACAGCGCATTCTCTTGTAGGCGAACAAGATCTTTGTTTTTCTGTTGGAATGGATGGTTATGTTCCAAAGCCTTTTAAGCAAACCGTACTTTTGCAAGCAATAAAAGCGGCAATGAGCAAAAATAATGCACCACAAAAAAAGCGAAACGTAGATTTTTCCTATTTGGATGAAGTGTCGTGCGGAAATCTAAATTTTAAGCAGGAAATGATCGATCTTTTTATAGCCAAAGTTCCAAATGAAGTGCTGCAGCTTGAAGAAGCATTTCAGAATAAGGAGAAAGACAGGCTAAAAAAATTATCACATAATATGAAATCGAGTCTGGACATGTTTCTATTGGCAGATCTCTCCAATTGTTTATCGATTATTGAAGAAGAAGCAAGGAACGAAACGCTGACTATTAGAACTGAAAATGCAATAAAAACGCTGGATTATCAAATCACCGAAGTAGTTAAAATTCTAAAGGAGCTATGATAAAAGAGAAATATGCCCTAGCTTTACGAACTTACTGATTTTATAAGAAATTCCTTCAAGTCAAAACATTCAACCTATGAGAATAGTATTAGCTGAAGATAATGACATCCTGCGAAAATCATTATCTTTTTTTTTAGAATCCAAAGGATTTACTGTTGAACAGTTTTCCGATGGTAAAGATGCGTTGGATGCTATTGAAAAAAACAACTACGATCTTATCCTGACCGATATAAACATGCCCGGAAAAAGCGGAATGGAAATTACACAATATGTTAGACAAACCATTGGTTCTGATGTTCCTGTAATTATTTTTACTTCTTCAGGAGTAGAACAGACAGAACTGGATTCTTTCGATATTGGTGCAAACGAATTTATAGCCAAACCAGTCAGTCCGGCTGTTCTTTTGGTAAGAATTAATAAACTGCTAAATATACGCCCTTAATGAAGTTTATATATTATTCCATTTTAATGCTGTTTTTTATCCAAATTTCCTTTGGACAAGAAATTAATATTGATACAGCATTAGCAGAGATCAGACAGGAAGCCGAGAAAGGCAACTACGATAAAGCATTATTGCTTATTGAGCCATTGCTTGTGAAATTTCCTGAAAATGAAGATGTCAAAATTTTTGCCGGCCGCATCTACAGCTGGAAAAAAGACTATAAAAAATCAATAGAAATACTAGCACCTTTAGCAGACAGATCAAATCCAAATCCGGATGCTTTACGGGCGATTATTAACACTTATTTCTGGTCAGAGCAATTTGATACCTGCATTATTTATTGTGATAAGTATTTAGCCATTGATCCTGATTCTTCGGATGTTATAATCACCAAAGCACGATGTCTCGAAAAACTGGGTCGTGATCAGGAAGCGCTTGCAGTGATAGAAAAAATATCCGTAACGGAAAATAGTACGCAGGCAATTTCAGGTCTTAGAACACTTATCGGACGAAAGTCAAAAAATGCTGTGGCGCTTTCTTATCTGAATGTTTCTACATCCAGTCCCGGACAATCACCGCTTCATTACGGATATGTTGAGTATTCTCATAAATTTACGAAATCAGCATTGGTTGGGCGAGCAAATATCGGATACGCCAATAATGATACACAAATGCTTTTTGAGGCAGATTATTATCAAACTTTCGCAAAAAGAAATTATTTATATGTAAATGCGGGCGTTTCAACAGGCGAAACCATATTTCCCGTAGCAAAATTTGGTGCAGAATACTTCTTTACACCGAAAAAAAGGTTCGATTACTCGCTGGGTTTTAAATATATGCATTTTGAAACAGATGATGTAACCTTGCTTACAGGACAATTGGGCTATCGTACCGGTACTTATACAATTGCCTACAGACCTTTTTATGATACTTCAAACGAATTATTTTCTCACGTTTTAAGTGTGCAGACTTCAAATGAAGAAACAGAACGCTTAATAAGACTAGAACTTCAATATGGAAATGTACCTTACTTGTATCTGTATAATAATTTTGTGCAACCATTAAAAGCATACAGAATTGGAATACAATATCAGCAGCGCCTGGGCGATTCGTTTTTTATAAGACCAATTTTTCTTTATGAATATGAAGAATATTTACCGGACGAATACAGGAACAGATTTAGTGCACAGCTAATTATAACGAAACGTTTTTGATATGATTAAGCTTTGGGAATATTATAAAAAAGGAGTATGGATAGAATCTTTTCTAATTTTTTCCATAATACTGTTTATAGCCACAACTTTTATTCTTTACCTGTTGATTATCAGAAGTCGGAGCAGGAATATAAAAAAAGAAAGGCTAACAATCGAATATGGATTGTATATTGAAAAATTAATGTTTTCTATTGTTTTTCAGGGCACTTCATTAGCCGTTTTAAACGAAGACGAACATTTTAGGAAACATATTAATAAGGCTTTATTCAGAGAAGTTATAACAGAGTTGATGATAAATCTGCATAAAAATTATGAAGGGATTTATGCAAAAAACCTGGAACAATTTTATAGAGAATCGGGATTAATAAATGATTCTTTAAAAAAACTCAGGAGCATGAAATGGGAAATAAAATGCAAAGGAGTCACCGAGCTTGCAGAAATGAATATCACCGAAGTTTTTGACAGTATCATTAAACTTTCTAAAGCCCAGAATAAAACCTTAAAAATAACAGCCCTAAACGCCGGAATCAAACTTGCCGGTATTGGAGGCATTGTACATCTTACTGAACATCCATATCCAATTGATGACTGGACGCAGGTCAATATCATAAGCGCTTTTAAAAAACATGATATTGGTGATACCAAAGGTGTTGAATTATTGCTGGAATCTCAAAATTCAACTGTCGTTGATCTCGGACTAAAGCTGATCAGAGAACTGAAACTAACACAAAAAATTCCCTATGTGGCGCAACTAGCTGACAGAACTACAAATACACTTATAAAATATCAGGCGCAAGACGTATTGCAGACCTTAACAATTTAAAGAAATGAATTTTTTCAATAGTGAAATAACGGTATTCTCACACTTATATCTTATCCTGATTTTGGGGTACGCTATATTGATTATGTCGTCTTATCTGATATTGGCGCATCTCTCTGTAAAAGGGTTAAGGGAATATCTGAAAAAAAATAGTTTTGTAGATTACGATGTACTTTTAACAAGCGAATTTGCACCCGGGCTTTCATTAATTGCGCCCGCTTATAATGAAAGTTTTACTATTGAAGAAAATGTAAAATCGCTGCTTTCCTTAAATTACAATAATTATCAGGTAATTGTCGTAAATGATGGAAGCAAGGATAATTCTATGGAAATACTGATCAAAACCTATGATCTTGTATTGACAGAATTGGATATTCATCCTCAAATTGAAACAAAAAAAATTAAAGGGCTTTATATTTCCAGAAATGCGGCGTACAAAAAATTAATTGTCGTTGATAAAGAAAACGGCGGTAAAGCAGACGCTTTGAATGTTGGGTTAAATATTGCTCAAAATCCGTATGTTGTTTGTATCGATGTGGATTGTATTCTGGATAAAGACGCGTTGCTAAAATTGGCAAAACCTTTTTTGGAATCACATGGCAAACGAATTATCGCAACGGGCGGAGTAGTGAGAATTGCGAATCAGTGTATTATTAAAAACGGACGTTTAATTGAAGTAAACATCCCTGATTTAATGCTTTCCAGAATACAGGTTTTAGAATATCTACGAGCATTTTTGTTAGGAAGAATGGCTTGGGGCAGACTCGACGGACTGCTTTTAATTAGCGGAGCATTTGGAGCATTTGATAAAGAAATTGCTTTATTAGCAGGCGGTTACAATACAAAAACAGTAGGTGAGGATATGGAACTTGTCGTGCGAATGCGCCGTTATATGCTCGAAAACAAAATGCCTTATTCGGTAAGTTATATACCTGATCCGTTGTGCTGGACGGAAGCCCCGGAAGATTTTAAAATATTCAAGAAACAACGAAGCCGCTGGATGAGAGGCACAATTGAAACTTTGAATTTTCACAAAAAAATGTTTCTGAATCCAAAATACAAAACGTTAGGAATGCTGAGTGTGCCTTATTGGACATTGTTTGAATTTCTGGCTCCCGCAATAGAATTTACAGGTTTGGTTATAACAATTGTCTTTATCATTTTCGGATTGCTAAACTGGCATTTCTTTATCTTACTGTTACTTTTTGTATACTTTTTTGCCATCATGTTTTCTGTTATTGCCCTTTACAGTGAAGAACGAACGTATCACAAATACCCCAAACAAGCTGATTTTTTCAAGTTGTTTTTAGCAGCTTTGATAGAACCATTTTATTTTCATCCGTTGGCGTTATACGCTGCCATTATTGGTTATAAAGAAAAATTAATGGGAACAAAAGGTTGGGGAGATATGACAAGAAAAGGTTTTACCAAAAAATAAATTACGGATTTTAAAATTCATTATATAAAAAAAGAGGCTCGTTATGAGCCTCTTTTTAGATTAATGTTTTCCATTCCCTTTTCCTTTGCCATTTCCATTATGGTTTCCATTATCGTGATTTCCATTTCCTTTGTTATTTCCTTTACCGGGTTTTTGCCCAATAGTTTTTTGAGGTTTTCCTTTATAACCTTTTCCATATTTTACCTTATGGGTTTTAAAATTGTCATAAGGACGATCTCCTCTGTAATCCCTCAAAACAACTTTATATTCGTTATAAAGGTCATAATTTCTGTACGCAGCAGGCAATGATCTGGTTCTTACCCATTGTCCATTATTCAAATAAACATAATTTGATGTATTTACATCGTAATACGTTTCAAGATCAGGCAAATAATAGTATCGAACGTCATCATAACCCGCCGGTCCCCATGCCGGAGGAGTGCCAATATTTACATTTACAGATACTTGGGCATGTGAGTTACTATAAGAAAGAAATAAAATTCCGATCAAAAAATATTTTAAAGTTTTCATGATAATACTATTTATAAATTTATAATTGTTTCAAAACAAAAAACATGCCTAAAATTTATAAGCATGTTAACTTGTTGATTAATTAGTAGTTGTATATAAATATACGATAAAAGGCCTTAATTTCATAAATTAAGGCCTTTTATTATTTGAGCAGATTATTTCCCAATACAAAAATTAGCAAAGATATTCCCCAACAATTCATCATTAGAAACCTGGCCTGTAATAAGTCCGAATTGGTATAAAGCTTCCCGAATGTCAAGTGCAATTAAGTCGCTTGAAAGATTTGTTTCAAGACCAAATTTTACTTTTGTAATTTCGTCTAAAGCTTTAAGTAAAGAATCGTAATGTCTTGTATTTGTTACAATAGTTTCATTGTTTCGAAGCGCTCCGGTATTTACAAATGAAAGTAATTCATTCTTTAATTCGTCCACGCCAATTTTTTCTTTGGCAGAAATCAATAGAAGTTTGGCATTTAAATTTTCAAGCTTATTGGTAATGTTTGAAACTTCATCAGCAGATAAAATATCTTTTTTATTTACTACAATTACCAAGGGTTTTAGTGGATATTTATTTTTGATTTGTTCAATTTCGGAAACAAACTCAGAACTTGAAACCTGAAATTTTAGACCATCAAATAAATAAATTACAACTTGTGCCTGTTCGATTTTCTCGAAAGTTTTCTTGATTCCGATGCTTTCTACAACATCTTTCGTTTCACGAATTCCGGCGGTATCGATAAATCTAAAAGCAATTCCGCCAATAACCAATTCATCTTCTATCGTATCACGCGTTGTTCCCGCAATATCAGAAACGATGGCGCGTTCTTCGTTTAATAAAGCATTTAATAATGTCGATTTTCCAACATTTGGTTCACCGACAATCGCAACCGGAATTCCGTTTTTAATGACGTTACCAACAGCAAATGAATCTATTAAACGTTTTAAAACAAATTCAATTCTGTTTAATAATTCATGAAACTGAGTTCGGTCTGCAAATTCTACATCTTCTTCTGCAAAGTCCAATTCCAATTCAATTAAAGAAGCAAAATTCAAAAGTTCTTCGCGCAATTTTGCAATTTCATTACTAAAACCACCGCGCATTTGCTGCATTGCAATTTGGTGTGAAGCTTCATTATCCGACGAAATCAAATCGGCAACTGCTTCTGCCTGCGATAAATCAAGTTTCCCATTTAAGAAAGCCCGTAAAGTAAATTCACCCGCATCAGCCATTCTACATCCTTTTCTCAACAATAACTGAATAATTTGCTGCTGAATATAAGTTGATCCGTGGCATGAAATCTCGATCGTATCTTCGCCCGTATAAGAGTTAGGACCTTTAAAAACAGAAACCAAAACTTCATCAAGCGTTTTTGTATCATCAACAATATGACCCAAATGCAGCGTATGAGTTTTCTGCCTGGTTAAATCTTTGTTTTTAATGGATTTAAAAACCGAATTTCCAATAGTGATTGCTTCAGCTCCTGAAATTCGAATTATAGCAATAGCTCCGGCTCCGGATGGCGTTGCCAATGCAACTATAGAATCTTGATTTATCATGTTGCAAAGGTATAAAAAAAGGGACAAATTTTCGAAGAGAGAAGAAGCGTCTAAATTGAAATTTCACAGACATTAAAAGCTTTATTTTAAGAAATTATTAACTGTTAAATAACTGATAATTATCAGAGTATTTTGTTTTTAGAATGATTAAATTTGAGTAGTTAACCCCTAAAAGTGAAACAAAATGAAAAAAATATTATTCCCAACCGATTTTTCTGATGCAGCAATAAATGCCTTTATACATGCATTAGAATTTGCGAAAATTGTGAACGCTGAACTTATTTTGTTACATACTTTTGAGATTCCTGTATATGACAGTCAATTTTTTCCTGAAAATTACGCAACGATTTACAGCTCTATAGAATTAGCAAAATTTGAAATGTTCAAAGATGAAATCCCGAAATTAAGAGCCATTGCAGCGGAGCGAAATCTAAGCGATATCGTGATAAAACACCGCTTAATGGACGGAGATTTGCTTTACAATCTAAAAAATGCTGTAGAAGAAGATCAAATCGATTTTGTGATTATGGGTACATCAGGCGTTTCAGACTGGACGAAATTCTTTCTGGGATCCAATACAAGTTCAGTAATTTCCGGAGTTAAAGTTCCTGTTTTATGTGTTCCTGTTGATGCTAATTTTAAGAAAATTAAAACCATAGGATTTACAACACGTTACCGTGAAAAAGACAAAAAAGAACTTAAAAAAGTGTTGAAAATTGCAAAGAAAACAAATGCTAAAGTAAAAAGTCTATATGTTAAAACTTCAAATTCAGATGTTTCTGATGTGACCATTAAAGAATGGGAAAAAGAATTTGCAGACGAAAATATTGAATTTCTTGTTTTGCCAAGCGATGAAGTCAAAGAAACAATTCTTGATTTTATACGATATAAAGACATCGATATATTGACAACCATAACGCATAAAAAGTCTTTCTTTGAAAGCATTTTCGAATCCAGTTTATCAAAAAAAATCACAAAAGAAGTTTCTGTGCCTGTTTTAATCATGCACGAAAACTAAAATTCAGTCTTTTTTTAATATTGATTTCATGATCTAAAACCTATATTTGTATTTCATCAAATCAACAAAATGAATTTATATCAAAATAAAATTACACATTATTCTGAACTTTTTAATAAAATCAATAAAAGGTACAATAGCATAAGTATTCTGCGTCTTTTAACTGTTTTTCTTTGTTTATTTTTGCTGTTTTATTACATCAAAACAAATGAAATTCTTTACGTAGTTTTTGCATTTCTGTCTTTTGTTGGTTTTATTTTTTTAATGAGAATTCATTCCCGTTTGTCTTTTCAAAAACAGCTTACAACGGCACTTTTAAATATTAATGAAAATGAAATCTCTTTCTTAAAACGAGAAAAGATCCCTTTTGAAAACGGAATTGAATTCAATGATTTTCACCATCCTTATGCGTACGATTTAGATATTTTTGGAGAGCATTCCTTATTCCAGAATTTAAACAGAACTGCGACTTTCGTCGGAAAAAAAACACTGGCAAATCAGTTACTGCAACAGCTTCCAAATGAAACTATTTTGGAAAATCAGCAAGCAATTAATGAATTAAAAATAAAGATAGACTGGCGTCAGGATTTTTTGGCTTTAGCAAAAATAAGTAACGATTCTAAAGATTCTTATAATTCTATAATTTATTGGAATTCATTTAAAAATAATTCTTTACCTAAAGTATTAATTGCACTTTCAATTGTAATTCCGAGCTTGTTTTTTGGAGTTTTAGCGGCTTATTTTATTACTTCAAAAACAATTTTATTATCATATCTGACTTATATTTTTATTGCCAATATGATTGTTTTGGGAAGATCCTTAAAACGAATTCAGTCAGAAATTGCCAAAGCAGATAACGTTGATAAAATCATCAGACAATACAGTTTATTAGTTCAGAAAATTGAAACTGAAAAATTTCAGTCTAAGAAATTAAACGATCTGCAGCAAAAGCTTATTTTTAAGAATGCAAAAGCAAGTACACATTTAAAAGATTTATCTGAGCTGTTTTCGAGAATGGATACCATTAGCAATTTTGTAACGGCAATTTTATTCAACGGAACTTTTTTGTTTAATCTGCATGTTTTAAAAGCACTTTTAAAATGGAAAGAAAACTATTCTGAAGAACTTGAAAATTGGATTGCCATTATTGGAGAATTTGAAGCTTTGAATAGTCTGGCGAATTTAGCCTATAATAATCCTGATTTTGTTTTTCCCGAAATCAATTCAGAATATAAAATTGGTTTTAAAGATTTGAGCCATCCATTGCTAAATCCGGAAACAAGAGTAGGGAACGATACACATTTTTATCCGGAATCTTTTGTGATTTTAACGGGCTCAAATATGTCCGGAAAAAGTACTTTTTTAAGAAGTCTGGGAGTTAATATGGTTTTAGGTGGAATCGGTTCAGTGGTTTGTGCTTCAAAGGCTATGATTCATCCACTTCCAGTTTTGGTTTCAATGCGATTATCCGATTCTTTAGCTGATAGCGAATCTTACTTTTTTGCCGAAATTAAGCGTCTAAAACAAATTATGGATGCTCTTGAAGACAAACCGGCTTTTGTTTTATTAGACGAAATTTTAAGAGGAACCAACTCTGACGACAAACGAAACGGAACGATTGAAGTAGTCAAAAAGATCATTGCAAAAAACGCCATTGGTGCGATTGCTACTCACGATATTGAAGTTTGTCTCACAACAAACGAATATCCTGAGATTTTAACTAACCAATGTTTTGAAGTAGAAATTCAAAACAATGAACTTCATTTTGATTATAAACTGCGTAACGGAATCTGTAAAAATAAAAGCGCCACGTTTTTGATGAAGAAAATGGGAGTAATATAATTTTAGATTTTAGAATGTAGATTTTAGATTTTGAATCTGTATTGTGAAATTTTACCGCAAAGCACGCAAGTTTTTGATTTGTAGGTTATATAAAGCAAAGTTCGCAAAGCTTTGTTTAAACTTTGCGAACTTTGCGTAAAATCTTTGCGTGCTTTGCGGTAAAACTTATAAGTGAATTTTATCACAAAGTGGCTAATAATCTAAAATCTACACTCTAAAATCTAAAATCACTATTTCTGTACTTCCCGAATTGTATTCACAAAAGCCTCAACAGGCTGCGCTCCGGAAACCGCATATTTCCTGTCAAAAACAAAAAACGGAACTCCTTGTACGCCAATTTGCTGTGCTTCGGTAATATCGTTTTGAACGTCTTTTAAAAATAAGTTTTCATCTTTTAAAACTTCTAAAACCAGAGTTTGATCCAAACCAGCTTTTACAGCCAATTCTATTAAGGTTGGGCCATCGTTTAGATCTCTTCCTTCTGTAAAATAAGCTTTAAAGAAAATCTCTTCCATTTCGTCGCCTACTTTTTTGGCTTTAGCCAATTGTATAATGCGATGCGCCGTAAGCGAATTCGAAATAACCGCTTTATCAAAATGATAGTCCAAACCAACGCTTTTTGCGCGTTCTACGACACCTTTGTGCATTTCAATTGATTGCTCAACTGAAATACCTTTTCGCTCCGCCAGAAACGTATAAACATCTTTTCCCGATTGTGGCGTAATAGTTGGATCAAGCTGAAAACTTTTCCACTCAATTTCAAATTCACCATTTGGAAACTCAGCTAAAGCTGTCTCCAGTTGTCTTTTTCCGATATAACAAAACGGACACATGATGTCCGACCAAATTTCTATTTTCATAAGAACAAAAATACGAAATTATTTGTTTCAGGTTTCAGGTTTCAGGTTTGTATGGATTGTCTTTTTTAACCGCAAAGTTCGCAAAGGTTTACGCAAGGTTCGTTAAGTTTTTCCGCAAAGCTTTGCGAACTTTGTGTTTATTAAAAATCTTGCTTAGAAAAACTTTGCGTGCTTTGCGGTAAAAATCAGCACAAAATATAATCGCATTTCAACTTGAAACCTGAAACCTGAAACAAAAAAATCGTCCTAAAATAAAAAACCGCAACTCTTTGTCAGAATTGCGGTTTCCAGGTATAAAAAATGGTTGGTTAATAGCGATGTTTTTTTTTACAATGATATGTCTTTAATTTGAAACTAAAAAAAATCCCTGTAACAAAAAGAAGTTTTGATGTTAACTATTTAACATTACGGGCATTACCAACATGGTAACGGTTTCTCCTTCTTCTAAGCCATCAACTGGAGTAAGAATCCCAGCTCTGTTAGGCAATGACATTTCTAACATAATCATATCTGATTGTAAGTTGGTAAGCATTTCAGTTAAAAAACGTGAATTGAAACCAATTTGAAGATCATCTCCCTGATAATCACAAGTCAGTCTTTCTTCGGCTTTGTTAGAGTAATCGATATCTTCGGCTGAAACATTCAGTTCAGCTCCGGCGATTTTTAAACGAATCTGGTGTGTTGTTTTGTTAGAGAAAATCGCAACACGTTTAACTGAACTTAAAAATAAAGAACGGTCAATCATTAATTTGTTTGGATTTTCTTTTGGAATTACCGCTTCATAATTCGGGTATTTTCCATCGATTAAACGACACATCAAAATATAATTATCAAATGAGAAAGTCGCATTTGAGTCGTTGTATTCAATTTTTACTTCAGCATCAGAAGATCCTAAAATACTTTTTAAAATATTCAAAGGTTTCTTTGGCATAATAAAATCCGCCACCTGAGATGCTTTTACATCTGTACGCGCATATTTTACTAATTTATGAGCATCTGTTGCTACAAAAGTTAATCCTTCTGGTGAGAACTGGAAGAAAACTCCTGACATTACCGGACGCAAATCGTCGTTTCCGGCAGCAAAAATAGTTTTGCTTACTGCAGTTGCCAAAACATCAGCAGGAACCAATGTTACAGATGGATCTTCAAGATGAACCGCTTTTGGAAATTCTTCTCCTGCTGCGTATGCTAATGCATATTTTCCTGAATTAGAGCTAATTTCAACCGTATTATTATCTTCAACTGTAAAAGTTAAAGGTTGTTCCGGAAACGTTTTTAAAATTTCAAGTAGAAGTTTTGCAGGTACAGCAACGCTTCCTTTGCTTTTAGAATCGATTGATAATGTAGCAGACATTGTTGTTTCAAGATCCGAAGCTGAAACGGTCAACGCATCATTGTCCAGTTCAAATAAAAAGTTATCTAAAATAGGCAACGTATTGTTACTGTTGATTACACTACCTAAAACTTGTAATTGTTTTAATAAGTACGAACTCGATACTATAAATTTCATCTCTTTTGTTTTATTTTTTGCTCTTTTCTTTAGTTTTTCTCTAACTAAGATAGGTTTTACAAATATATCGTAAACAATCTTAGTTTCGCAATTTTTTTATCAACATCTATTTGCTGTATTTTCTTTTTCTAATATAAGTAAATAGAACTCCAAAAACCAATAAAATTGCAATTGGAAGTCCGATAGTTATGAATTGCGTCATGCTGTAATTTTCGTAAACCTTTTCTTTATCTAGCAACGGCAGCTCAACATCTTTGCTTCTAATGTTAATAAGTCCGGTATCATCCAGCAGATAATTGATACAATTCATTATAAAATCTTTGTTATCATACAAGTTTCCTGTACGTTGATCGTAACCCAATTCTACCGGCATCATATTTTTATCTAGTTGATTTCTGGCTAAATCTCCATCCGAAATTACAATCATTTTGTTTGGTTTTCCTTTTGCAACAAAACCATTTTCTTTGAAAGGCAATACACGGTTTTCAAATGCCGAATGAAATGAACCTTCCAATAAAACCGAAAGTGGTAAATTTCCTTTGTTTATATAATCTTGCGGAGACGTTTTCTCTGTAACACTATTTAAATTAATTTCTGACGGAGTTCCAATTGTTCTCGAATATTGAGACGATTGCAATAAAACCGTTTTTTTAATTCCGTTTTTCAAAGTATCAATCGGACTTGCAAAATCAAATCTGATTCCGCCTAAGTTTTTCACGATAGGGTGTTTGCTGGTTGGATAAACTTCGGGAGCAAACTTCCATTTAAATTCCTGATATTGAGTGGCGCTTCCTTGCTCTCCGGTTGCTAATTTTATTGGGCTTCCGTATTCGTCTTTTACTAAATCAGGATTAATTCTGAATCCGTATTTAAAGAACATATCGTTCAGATTCAGATCTCTTGGATACGCCAAAGTCGCTCCGGATTGATTGTACAAACTGTCCATATCCGCCGCAACCTGATCGATTAACCACAGTGTTTTTCCGCCATTCATGATGAACTGATCTAAAACCTGTTTTTCTTCATCAGAAAAAGTTTCTGTTGGTTTTGAAATAATCGCTAAGTCATATTTTTTTAAAGCGTCTAAACTTCCTGTTGGATTTTTGGCTACAGAATCTAATGTAAAAGGTCCGATGTAATAGCTTTCGCGAATTTGCATCAGCATTTTGGCAATATGAATTTCATTTATTTCGCCATTTCCTTTTATAATTGCTACTTTCTTTTGCTTGGCTTTGGTAATTTTATTGATCGCATCTGCAATTGAATATTCTAAATGCTGAATAGAACCCGCTACTTTTTGAGTTGTTGACGCACCCATGATGTTTTTCAACAATGGAATATTGACTTCCTTATTGTTATACACCGCAATTGCCCACGGAAAAACCATTGCCTGAGATTGTTTTCCTTTATCGTCAACGGTTATGTTTATTGGCGTTAATCCTTTTTGGTACAGTGATTTTATAACTTCCATGCTTTCGTCTTCATTTTCCATTGGATTTACGAATTCGAAAACAATATTGCTGTTATACGCCTGAAATTCTTCCAGTAATTGTCTGGTTTCCTGTTGCAAACGTCTAAAATCTGCCGGCAAATCGCCTTGCATATAAATCTTAATCGATAACGGATTCTGTACTTGTTTTACAATTTGTAAAGAAGTTTCAGATAATGTATATCGTTTGTCTTTGGTTAAATCAAATCGGTGGAAAAATAAACTTCCTAATACATTTAAAACAATTAAAACAAAAACGGTAATACCTAATATTTTGATATTTTGTTGATTAGATGCTTTCATTAGGCTTTAAAAGATTTTAATTGATAAACGGTAAAAGACAGAAATACTACAGTAATGCTTAAAAAATAAATAACATCACGTGTATCAATAACGCCCCGACTCATACTCTTAAAGTGATCCTGCATTCCAAAAAGAGGAATTATATTGCTGTAACCAGGAATTAAAGTGGAAAGCCCTTCAAAACCAAAATAAAGAATGAAACATATAAAAACGGCAATGATGAAAGCAACAATTTGATTTTCTGATAGGGTAGAAGTAAAAATTCCGATTGCTGAATAAGCGGCAATCAAAAACAATAATCCGAAGTAAGAACCAATTGTGCTTCCCATATCGATGTTTCCTTCTGGTAAACCTAAATTCGAAATTACTTTTACGTAAATAAATGTTGGTACGATGGCTAAAATGATCAGGAATAACGAACCTAAAAATTTTCCGTTTACAATTTCCCAAATCGATAATGGTTTGGTCAAAAGCAGTTCAAGAGTTCCTTGTTTTTTTTCGTCAGAGAAACTTCTCATCGTTACGGCAGGAATCAGGAAAATCAAAATCCACGGCGTTAAAGTAAAAAACGGAGTCAAATCAGCATAACCTGTATTCAATATATTGTAATCTCCTTCAAAAACCCATAAAAATAGTCCGTTGCTAATTAAGAATATAGCAATGACCAAATAGCCAATAGGAGAGCCAAAAAAGGATTTTATTTCTCTTAAAATGATTGATTTCATGTATAACGTTTATTCGTTTATTTGTTTAATCGTTGATTTGTTAGAATCGTTGAATCGTTTATTCGTTTCAGGTTTCATGTTTCAAGTTGTTTTGCTTTGCGAACTTACTTTTTATAAAACCTTTGTAATTATAATCTTTGCTCCCGATAGCTATCGGGATTGCGGTTAAATCGCCCCAATTTTCAGATCCGGTATATAACTTGAAACCTGAAACCTGAAACAATTTAAACTAAACTAACCAGTTTATCAACGCTCCACGCTTCCGGTTTTGCATTGAATAACTTTTTTGTAAAATCCCAAACCGTATTAAAAAGTTCAGATTGTCTGTAATTTTCCAAATCTTCTTCTGTTTCCCAATAACTGTAGGTAAAAAAGATGCATTTGTCATTTTTATCCTGATACAATTCTAAAAAACGATTTCCTTCGGCATTTCGTATTTTATCTTTTACGGTTTCAAAATTCTCCAGAAAAGCAGGAATTTTTTCTTCGTGAAAACTCATTTTAACTATTCTAACGAACATATTATAATTTTAGATTTCTGATTTTAGATTTTAGATTGAAAACCCTTTCAGGTGCGCAAAAATACCAAAATTGATTGTTCTTTTTAAGAAAAAGTAAAATATTCTAAAAAGCTTATTTTTATAATGCTTTACCACAATATTGTCATTCCGAGGAACGAGGAATAACTCTATAAAGATTTGCAAACTTCCTACTTGCGGAGATTCCTCGTTCCTCGGAATGACAAAAAGACGAAAGAAAACAAATATAAAACCGTGAAAATCTGCATAGATCAATTAAATCCGCGTGCCATAAAATCTAAACTCTAAAATCAACATTCTAAAATTATAAAAATTGCACAGTAATCACATCACGATAATTTAATCCCAACAAACTATTTGCAGAACCCACTTTAGAAGGATTGCTTCTAAAAATGGCAATTTCAAGAAAACCGGCTTCATTAAAAATAGCGAGTTTTTCGCCTTCGTAAGTTTTAATCGGATATTTTTCTGATGTCGCGATTGCAGAATAATTGGGCAAAATGGTTTTGATGTTTTTAGGCTTCATTATAATTTCATACGGACGGCCTTTGGCAACTTCTAAAAATTGTTTTTTAGAAATATTTGTTACGATATTTCCAAAATGGTCAATATAAATTACATACCCTTTAAGAGAATTTCCGTCATTTGCTACAACGGCCTGTAATTCGGTAGCTTCTTTTATGGTTGTGATTTCTTTTCCAATGACGTTCAATAATCCGCCTTTTGCAATATGGCAGGCCACTTGTATAAAAATATCCAAATCTGTTGATTCAGCCGGAAAGCGATCGTGAATATTAATAGCCACAATTTTCTGTGGTACGATTTTCTGCGTAAGCATACTCAAAATTCCATTATCAGCACAAATAAAATAATGATCATTCCATTGCATGGCGATGTGCTGGTTTTCTTTATTGCGCTCAATGTCAACACCAATAAGGTGTACAGTTCCTTTTGGAAAACTTAAATATGAAGCCCCGACAATGTAACTTGCTTCGGCAGTATTAAACGGATCTATGTCGTGAGAAATGTCAATTATTTGAGCCTCTGAATATTCAGATAATATTTTACCCTTTAGCGAACCAACAAAGTGGTCTTTTAAGCCGTAATCGGTAGTAAGGGTAATTATTGACATAATTTTGTTTATAACTATTGGTAGTTTTTAAATCTAATTTTCATTAAATTTGAGATATGCAAATCTAGTAATACTAAATACAAATTGAAAGAAAGAAAAGACAATTTGTGTTTTTTAAAATAAAGTAACTGTTAGAATAGTCTCAGTGGTTAGTTTTAGTTTTCAGTGTTTGAAAAATGATGACTACACTGAAAACTGCGACAGGAAACTGTAAACTCAAAAGAAACCCGACAACAATAGATTTACAAAACAAATTTATTTTTAATTTAAATTTATCTCATTTGAACGAAAGAATTATCGAGCTAATAGACATCGCTCCAAAAGACTTTTGGGGCGCGCAGGATTCTCATCTTGAAATAATAAAAAAGTACTACCCAAAGCTTAAAATCGTAGCGCGAGGGACAACTTTAAAAGCCTTTGGCGAAAAAGAAGTTTTAGATGAATTCGAAAAAAGATTTCAGAGGCTTATGCTTCATTTTACCAGATACAACAACATTGATGATAATGTAATTGAACGCGTAATTATGAGTGATGGTCAGGATGAAAAAAAAGCATACGATCACGACAAAATATTAGTTCACGGTGTTGGCGGTAAAATTATTAAAGCCATGACGCCAAATCAGCAGTTACTGGTGGATACCATTAAAAAAAATGATATGGTATTTGCCGTTGGTCCTGCCGGAACCGGAAAAACATATACAGGTGTTGCAATGGCTGTTAAAGCACTTAAAGATAAGGAAGTAAAAAGGATAATTTTGACCCGACCGGCCGTTGAAGCAGGAGAAAATCTTGGATTTTTACCCGGTGACATGAAAGAAAAACTTGATCCTTATATGCAGCCTCTTTATGATGCTTTACGCGATATGTTACCCAACGAAAAGCTCGAAGATTACATTTTAAAAGGAATTATCCAGATTGCGCCATTGGCTTTTATGCGTGGGCGTACGCTTGATAATGCCTTTGTAATTTTGGATGAAGCACAAAACACAACCCATTCACAAATGAAAATGTTTTTGACCCGTATGGGAAAAAACGCCAAGTTTATGATTACGGGCGATCCCGGACAGGTCGATTTACCTCGCAGAACTATTTCTGGTCTTAAAGAAGCTATTTTGGTTCTGAAAGATGTTGACGGAATCGGAATTATTTATCTGGATGATAAAGATATCGTACGTCACAGATTAGTCAAAAAGGTAATTGACGCTTATAAACAAATAGAAAATCACGATTAATTTTGTTTTTTTGCCACGAATTTCACGAATTTACGCGAATTAATTTGTGCTAATTCTTAAAATTCGTGGGAAAGAAACTGATATTCGTTTTATACATCATCTTTAATAGAAATGTGTAAAACGAATATTTTTTTTCTATATCATTGATTTTTTTTAACCCATTCAAAAATGAAACAATTAGATGATTTCTACTTAAACCAGGAAGAACCGATAAAAGGAACGCTTTTGGCATTAAAAGAAATTATTCTAAAAGAAGACGCAGACATAACAAATGTTCTTAAATACGGAATGCCATTTTTTTGCTACAAAGGAAAAATGTTCTGCTATTTATGGATTCACAAAAAACTCAAACAGCCTTATATCGGAATTGTAGAAGGAAAACACTTTGAAGAATCTTTTCTAATTCAGGAAGATCGGTCGAGAATGAAAATTATGCTGTTTGATGCTAATACGGATTTGCCTTTGGAAAGAATTAAAGCCGTTATCAAAAAAGCGATAAATTTATATAAATCGGGAATTATTAAAGTATAATTATTTAAAAGTCAGTATTTGATTAAATAGTTAAATATATAATAAACTTCCGTCATTTTGAGCTTTCGGGGCTTTCAATCTTTGCTCAATTGGGGTTAAAATCGTAAATTTGCCTATCATAAATACTTGATTTTAATATGAGTTCAATACTTAAAAACATAAAAGTTGTCGTTAGTGATTTAGACGGAACTTTACTCAACCCTCAACACAGAATTTCAGATTATACCAAATCAATTTTTCAGGAACTTCACAATCAAAATTATCTTATCGTGGTTGCTACAGGTCGTCATCATCTTGATGCGATGGCCATTATAGAAACGCTTGAAGTTCCGGTTTACTTAGTAAGTTCAAACGGAGCCAGAATTCATTCGCCTGAAAAAGAAGAACTTTTTTCATTCAATTTAGACAGTGACGTTGTAAAAGCAGCGCTGAATGTTGAAATTGATCCTGAAATTACAGTTGTTTTGTTCAAGGAAAATGTGTGGCAAACCAATAGAATAAGTGAAAAACTAAATGCTTTTCAGGCTGATTTAAAATACCATCCGGAATTGGTTGATTATAAAAATCTGGAAGATTTTGGAGCGATTAAAATTTTCTTCTCGTGTGACAATCACGAAAAATTAGTGAAGTTAAAAGATGATATTTTAGCCAATTCTTCGGAGCATTTGCATCACGCTTTTAGTTTGCCAACTTGTTTGGAATTTATGGATAAATCTATAGATAAGGCAGTTGCAATTGAAAGAGTGCTTGAAAAAGAAGGTTTTACTTTAGAACAGGCCGTTTCTTTTGGTGATGGTTTTAACGATGTTCAAATGTTATCAGCATCAGGAAAAGGTTTAATTATGGGAAATGCTCCGGTTTTATTAAAAGAAACTTTACCTGATTTAGAAGTTATAAAAACAAACGCCGAAGATGGTGTCGCAAAATATATTTCGTCTAAAATATTAAACAAAGAATTTGTAGCATAATTGATATGTTAATGTTATTATTCATAGTATCTTAGAAAAATAAAAAGAGTTCGCAAAGCCAAATCAATACAAAGCTTTGCGAACTTTATCTTTTATAAAAACTACTAATAAAAAAACTTTGCGCAATTTGCGGTAAAATTCGCTTTTGTTTTTTTACACACAGGTTTTTGAATTGATGTATAAAAGCCTGAAAACCTCAAAATGTAATATTTATTAACTTATCTCTTTCTTTTCATTATGAAACTCTGTGAAATAGTTTTAAATTTGCAATCATAAAACAAAACACAACTTAAGGATAATGAGCAATACAATCACAACTACAAATTTTAATTTCCCGAATCAGAAATCAGTTTACCGCGGAAAAGTTAGAGAAGTTTATAACATAAACGACGAACTTTTGGTAATGGTAGCAACCGACAGACTTTCGGCATTTGATGTGGTTTTACCAAAAGGAATTCCGTACAAAGGACAAATCCTAAATCAGATTGCAACAAAATTCATGGAATTAACAGAAGATATTGTACCAAACTGGTTGATTGCAACTCCGGATCCAAACGTTGCTGTTGGACATTTATGTGAACCATTTAAAGTAGAAATGGTAATTCGCGGTTATGTTTCTGGTCACGCTGCACGCGAATATGCTGCAGGAAAAAGACAAATTTGCGGTGTAACAATGGCTGAAGGCTTAAAGGAAAATGATAAATTTCCGGAACCAATTATTACGCCAACTACAAAAGCAGATAACGGTTCTCATGACGAAGATATTTCTCGTGAAGATATATTGGCAAAAGGAATAGTTTCTGAAGAAGATTATGTTGTTCTTGAAAAATTTACACGAGATTTATTTCAACGTGGAACTGAAATTGCTGCTTCTCGCGGATTAATTTTAGTGGATACCAAATATGAATTCGGGAAAACAAAAGACGGTGTTATTGTTTTAATTGATGAAATTCATACGCCTGATTCTTCCCGTTATTTTTATGCTAATGGTTATCAGGAAAGACAGGAAAAAGGGGAGGAGCAAAAGCAACTATCTAAAGAGTTTGTACGCCGTTGGTTAATCGAAAATGGTTTTCAGGGTCAGGATGGACAGCAAATTCCGGAAATGACGGATGCTTATATCGAATCAGTTTCTGCAAGATATATTGAATTATACGAGAATATCTTAGGAGAAAAATTCGTAAAAGCTGACATTGATAATATAGATCAGCGTATTGAAAAAAATGTAGTAGATTATCTTAGTTCTAAAAAGTAATTTTTAAACTTTTAAATATACTAAAGCCCCACTATTAAATAGTGAGGCTTTTTTTTTTGGAATCATCTCACACATTTCTATTTTGGATTTGATGTTAAACTATATAAATTTTTTCTGTTAAATTAAGAAAGTATTAATGTCAGTTTTTCTTCAAATTGATTTTAAATGTTAAAAATGACAAAATTTAACCGACGTATTTTCTTATATTTTTATCCTTTTTAAATAATAAATAATTTAGATTGTTAATGTACTTTTTGTTCAATATTTATTCTGTCTCTGTTTATTTCTGGAGCTTTTCTTGAATATAGTTTTGTTGTAAAGTTAAAACAGTACAGTTTTGGTTTTACATTTTCTCAAAATCGTGCGATTTATTTTTTCACAAAATATTCGATTTAGTGTAACATTTTTACTTTTGCTGCGTCTATTATACGGAAACATCAATCAAATGTTCTTGTCATTATTAGTTTATTAATTTAATGTTAAGAATTAGTTAAAACATAGTACCTTGTAATGCAAAGTATCAAATTTTAATTTACATTTGTATAGAAATTAAGAATACCCATTATCAATCAAATATTATCAATCAATTTAACAACAATCATTATGAAAAATTCAGTTATTTATTTAGGACTTGCTTTAGTTGCATTTGCAAATGTATCAATGGCTTCAAATCAACAATTAGTAGTAAAACCACAAGTTGAAGTTTCAGCTTTGGATGCAACTCCACTAAACGTTGCCGTTAGTAAAGGTGACATCGAAGTAGTTAAGAAATTTATTGAATATGGTGCCAATGTAAACGAAAAGTCAGACGATATGTCTCCTTTAATGACGGCAGCACGTTATAACAAAGTTGAAATTATTAAACTTTTATTAGCTAGCGGCGCTCGTCCTGGTGACAAAAATGAAAGAGGATATACAGCTTTAAAATACGCACAATTATCAAATGCAACAGATGCTATTGCACTTTTGAAAGATTTAAAATAATAGTTTAAATAAGTTTGAGTTAGTACACAAAAGATCTTCTTTGAGCAGAAGGTCTTTTTTTTGTGCCTTATTTTACCGCAAAGCACGCAAAGATTTTAATTATTAGTATCTTCAAAAGACAAAGTTCGCAAAGCTAAGTTCAAGCTTTGAGAACTTTGTGTTTTTATACAACCTTATTAGTAAAAAAACTTTGCGTGCTTTGCGGTAAAATTAATTTTTTATTCAGGAACAAAATCAAAAAAGCACCATTAATGATAATGATGCTTTTTCTTTTTAAAACCAAGTCAAATTAATCTAACCAAATTAATTTATTTTTAAAACACATTATTCAATTGGAACATGTTTTTTGCGATTGAATACCCAAAATATAATTGGGAAAACCAGTAATGTTAAAATTGTTGCAGTAATTAATCCTCCAATAATTACAATTGCCAGTGGTTTCTGAGATTCAGAACCAATTCCGGTAGAAATCGCTGCCGGCATCAAACCAATCGAAGCCATTAAAGCCGTCATTACTACCGCTCTTGTTCGCGCTTTTACTCCCATAAAAATGGATTCTTCGAGCGATAATTTTGCTTTTAAATTATGATGAAATTCAGATATTAAAATCACACCGTTTTGAATACAAATTCCTAATAAGGCAATAAAACCAACTCCAGCCGAGATTCCGAAATTCATTCCTGTAATGTGCAACGCCATAATTCCGCCAATAATTGCAAAAGGAACATTCGCCAGAACAAGTAATGAATCTTTAATATTTCCAAATAAAATAAACAACAGCACAAAAATCCCGATTAAACTGATTGGAACCACCTGAGCCAATCTTGCACTGGCACGAACCTGATTTTCAAATTCACCTGTCCAGCCGACTGTATATCCTGCAGGCATTTTCATTTTGGCAACTTTTGCCTGAGCTTCTGCAATTGTACTTCCTAAATCACGATCACGAACAGAGAATTTTACTCCAATAAAACGTTTTGTATTGTCTCTGTAAATAAAAGCAGGACCCGTAATTGTTTTTAAATCACAAATTTCTTTTAATGGAATTTTTATTCCGCTAATGGTTGGCACTTTCAATTCGGCAATATCATTTTCATCTTTACGGTATTCTTTAGAAAAACGAACTCTTACATCAAATTTCTTTTCATCTTCATATTTTTGAGTCGCTGTTTTTCCTCCAAAAGCCAATTCTAAAACCGCCTGAGCGTCGCTTAAAGTAACTCCGTAAGCAGCCATTTTATCTCTGTCAAGAATTACACTAATTTCAGGCTGACCGACATTTCTTAAAATACCTGCATCTTTTATTCCCGGAATATCTTTTATTTCTTTTAAAACTTCGTTTGATAATTCATCAAGTTTGTCCAGATCATCACCATAAATTTTCACGGCATTTGATGCTTTAAAACCGGCAACAGATTCTGCAACGTTATCAATTACAGGCTGAGAGTAATTATAAGTAATTCCCTGATGAACTTTTAATTTCTGATCCATTTCATTAATCAAATCATCCATCGTAATTTTTCTTGTCCATTCAGATTTTGGTTTCAAATCAACCTGAAGCTGGATAAAACCAAAACCATTTGGATCCGTTCCATCATTACTTCGGCCGGTTTGCGACAGCACATTTTTAACTTCCGGAAAACTTTCCAGATCTTTTCTAATCATTGCGGCTGTTTTTACACTTTCCGGCAAAGAAGTACTCATTGGCAATTCTGCAGTAACCCACAAAGCGCCTTCATTTAATTGTGGTAAAAATTCAGTTCCTAAAAATGAAGCCGAAAAGAATACGGTTACTAAAATGGCTGTTGAAGCAATTAAGGTTTTTACTTTATGCCTGAATGTCCAGGCAAAACTTTTGCTTACAATTCGATCCCAAAAATTGACGAACGGATTGTTTTTTTCTTTTACATTCTTATTTAATAGAATATGCGATAAAACCGGAACTAATGTCAAAGTAAAAAGTAACGCTCCCATCAAGGCAAAACCTAATGTGTAAGCCAACGGAGAAAACATTTTGCCTTCTACTTTCTGGAATGAAAATATTGGTAATAAAGCCGTTATAATGATTAATTTAGAGAAGAAAATAGCTTTACCCATTTCCGCTCCGGTTTTTTTAATCAAACTGCCTTTTGCAATTTTATTATAGGCCGTCATTCCTAATTGATGTGCGCGGTGGTCTAAAACAACAAACAATCCCTCGACCATAACCACCGCACCATCAATAATAATTCCGAAATCGACTGCACCTAAACTCAGCAAATTAGCACTCATTCCCATCATTTTCAGGCACAAAAAGGCAAACAATAACGATAACGGAATAACAATTGAAACTGTAAAAGTCGTTCTCCAGTCGGCCATGAAAAGAAATACAACGCACGTTACAAGGATAATACCTTCAAATAAATTGTGCATTACAGTTTCTGTCGTGAAATTCATTAAATTATCACGATCGTAGAACGTTTCAATTTTTATGTCTTTTGGAAGAATGTTGTCATTCAGATTTTTTATTTCAGCTTTAATCAATGCTAAAGTTTCCTGCGGATTTTCTCCTTTACGCATGACAACAATTCCTTCAACGGCATCATCATTGTTTCCTAAACCCGTTTGTCCGACTCTTGGCATGGAACTTTCGTAAACAGAAGCCAGGTTTTTAACCAAAATTGGATTTCCGCCTGCATCATCAACAATAATATTTTCAATATCCTGAATCGATTTTAAAAGTCCGACACCACGCACTACAAAAGCTTGTCCGTTTTTCTCAATAATATCTCCGCCAACATTTAAGTTTCCGGCATTTACCGCATTATAAACCTGAAGCGGCGTAATGTTGTATTTTGCCAATTTTACAGGATCAACACCAACTTCATAAGTTTTAGTCTGACCTCCAAAAACATTTAAATCTGCAACGCCCGGAACTGAGCGAAGCTGTTTGTCAATAACCCAGTTTTGATAGGTCAATAATTCTCTACTGTCGCGACTGTTACTTTTTACAATGTATCTGAAAATCTCACCAGTAGGACCATAAGGCGGCTGAACATCTGGTTCGACATCTTCCGGCAACGAAACATTTTTTAATAAATTATTTACCTGCTGACGTGCAAAAGTATCATCAACGCCATCATCAAAAATGATTTTAATTACTGATAAACCAAACATGGTAATACTACGAACGCTGGTCTTTTTTTGTACCGAGTTCATTGAGATTTCTATCGGAGAAGTCACAAAACGTTCTACTTCTTCAGCACTTTTTCCATTCCATTGTGTAATAATAATAATCTGAGTATTCGTTACATCCGGAAAAGCATCGATTGGCATATTTTTAAAGGAAATAAATCCGGCAACAGCCAATAATCCTACCCAAAAGAAGGTAAATGCTTTATTCTTAAGTGAAAAAGCAATTATATTTCGTATGAATTTGTTCATGTCTTATTCGTTTAAAGCGCGATAAATAAATAACTGATTGTTGGTAATGACTTTTTCATTTTCCTTAAGTCCGCTTGAAATATAGGTAACGTCTCCAACCTGACTGTAAACTTCAACTTGTCTGGTTTCTATATTGTGACGATCTTTAAATATCATCACGAAGTTTTTGCTTTTATCAAAAACAATTGCTTTACTTGGAACTGCAATCATTGATTTTCCTTCGCTAAATGATAATTTGATGTTTGCATTCATGTCCGGTTTCAGCATAAATCCGGGATTTTGTAATTTTATACGGGCCTGCATTGCTTTTGTCTCCGGATCGATTACGTTGAAAATTTTGTCTACTTTTCCTTTAAAAACTTTATCCGGATAACTTAAGGTTGTTACATCAGCATCAATTCCCAATTTAACTTTATTAATGTCTATTTCATTAATGTTTGCCATTGCCCAGACTTCGCTGATTTCTGCAATATCAAATATGTTTTCAGAACGATCATTTCTTAAAAGCATATCCTGATTAATACTTTTTTGAATGATAAAACCACTAATTGGAGCCGTTACTTCATAAATAGATCCGGCCTTGATGTTGTAAATTTTATATGTTTCCTGAATTTTACTTAATTGTGATTGTGCTTTATTTACTTCTGATTTTGCTTCAAAAACATCACTTTCAGAATTTAATTTTCCGTCGAATAATTCCTGGGCAACCTTTAGTTTGTTTTTTGCCACCAATAAATCACCTTTTGCATCGATAGATTGTTTTTCAAAATCAGCAATGTCGGTACTTTTTATAGTCGCCAGAACCTGGCCTTTGTGTACATAATCTCCGAGCTCAACATTTACTTTTACCACATTTCCTCCAACAAGTGGATAAACATCAATAAGTTTATTATTGTCAGCAGTAATTTTTCCGTAAAAACTCAACTCGTTTTTCACAGGCTGAGTAGTTGCAACAGCCGTTGTAGTCGTTTTAAGCATAGCATCGCTTAAGGCAAATGAAGTGTTCGTTTCAGGATTTTCGACTTCTTTTTTGCAGCTTGTAATCGATAAGCTCACAAGAGCAATTCCTATTATTAGTTTATATTTCATTTTATTGAGTTTTAAAATAAGTCTTTGTTGATTGTACTATTAAATTCTTCACCGGAAAGGGCAACTTTTTTCTTTAATTCATTTACCTGAATCGCCGCCTGATTATAGCTTTCCATGAAATCAGTAAATTCTAATAAACTGATATTTCGTTTTTGAAAATTGGTCAGAATACCATTGTAAACTGCCTGAAAATCTTCGTTTACAGTAGGTTTTATTACAATATAATTTTTACGTGATTCATCCCATTTATTCCATGCCGATGTAATTTCAGATTGCAATTGAAGATCAAAGCTTTGTTTCTCAACTTTCGATTGTTCTAAAATGGTTTGCGCGTATTTGATGTTTCCTTTATTTTTATTCCAAAGCGGTAAAGGAATTCCAAGCGTAAGATTTGCTTCTTTATTAAAAGCGCCGCTTCGCTGATCATAATTTGCACCAACGGTAATATCAGGAACAGAGAGTGATTTTTGCCATTTTACATTTAGCTCATTTGCTTCTATATCTTTTTGTTTGGCTAAATAATCCGGACGGTTTACAATAGCTTCATCTTCAAAACTTTTCAGATCAAAAGGAATTGTTTTCAGGTATTTGTTAAATGCTTCGTTGGAAACTTCCGGAGTGATATTTTCTTTTGAATTTAGTAGTAGTTTCAGATTTCCCTGTTCTTCAATATTGTCGTTTACAACTTCCATACGCTCGTTTTTGAAGTTTAGGTATAACGATTGTAAACGCACAAGATCTCTTAAAGGAATATTTCCTTTTTGAACCTGAACAGAGTAAGAATTGATTAAATCTTCAATATGACGAAGTTGATCGTCAGTTGTTTCCAGACTTTTTGAATTGTAATAAACAGTGTAGAAACTTTTACGTAATTGCAGTTTTAAGGTTCTCAATAAATCATTGAATTGCAATTCGGCCAACTTTTCGTTGGTTTGCGCCAATTTAATTTCATTGCTTTTTTTTCCGCCTAAATAAATAAGCTGTTCAATACCAAATGCTTTTTGTCCTTCTTTTCCAATATCAAAATATTGATTTCTCTCCGGATTATAAGCATTTAATTCTACAGTAATTGTTGGATTGTCCCAAATACGAGCCTGAATAGTCAGCGCTTTAGAAGCATCAATATTATATTGAGATGCCAGTAAGAAAAGATTGTTTTTAAGAAATTGACTTTCGCACTCTTCTAAAGTAAATGTTTTTTGTGCCAAACCTACCTGATGTGTTAAAATCAACAGTAGTAATGCAAATAACTTTTTCATTGTATCGGTTTTATTTGATACAAAGATGCTATCGCGAGACTTTAAGAAAGCTTAAAAACGAACTTAAAAAGAGCTTAAAAATTATTGAAGTAAAATTAAGAATGAAAAATCAACTGAAATAAATTTGTGTTTTCTTTTGGAACCTGGTAAACAATTTTGGCGTTATGCAACATCAAAATTCGGTTGACGATACGCAAGCCCAGTCCAAAACCAGAAGTTCCTTTAGAATTTTCGCCACGCATAAAAGGCTGAAAAAGATTCTTTTGTTCATTCTCCGTCAAAGTTTTTCCTGTATTTGAAATTGAAATAACAAGATTATTATTTTCAGCACTTATTTTTACTATAGCTTGTTTGTTATCAGAATAAACACAGGCATTTTTTAAAACATTACTTAAAGCAATTTCAAGTAAGTTTTTGTTTCCTTTTACTTCTAATGCAATGTCGAGATTTTCATTTTCTTCAATTTCAAATAAAATGACAAATTCAGGAAAACTTTTATTTAAATTTTCAATTGCCGAAAATAAAATTTCATCCATACGATGAACCTCAATATTTTCATCCCTTTTATTATCCATTTTAGATAAAATCAATAACGAATGAATCAATTCGGTTAACTGATTTACATCAGATAAAATCGTTTTTAAAAAACTTTTACCTTTTTCAGATGTTCCGGGATCTTCAATAGTATTCTCAATTTGCGAAGTAATGCGGGATAGGGGAGTTCTCAGTTCGTGAGAAGCGTGTGCCGTAAATTCTTTTTGTTTTTGATAGGAAACCTCAATTCGGTCCATCATAAAATTGAATTCATTTGCAATTAGATCAATTTCGTTATTGGTGCTTTTTGATTCTACGCGCGTATCGAGATTATTCTCGTTTATATTTTTAATTTTTTGATGAAATATATTCAGCGGACTCATCACTTTTTTCACCATAAATGAAGTTAAAACCCAGCAAATACAGGTAAAAAAGATATAAGAAACAATTAAGGTGTATCTAAGAAAAAGAAGTTTTCGTTTTCCATAATCATCCGTAGCTGATATTAAGGCATAAAAATCTTTGTCTTTGGTATCATAAAAAACTCCATAAACTTCATAATCGCCTTGTTGTTTAAAAAAGGTTTTATTCTTTTTTAAATATTTTAAATCATCAATAGACCAGTTAATTTTGGCATCATCAATACTGCTGTAAATAAGTTTATAATGAGAATCAAAGACCAAGGTTTTCTCGTCATATAATTTATTAATCGAGTTTTGATCAATGATTTTTAAAAGCTGATCGTCAACTTCTTTTACATTTACTAAAAGTTTGATGTTCGAAAGCGCTTTGATTTCTAACCGATCGCGAAATTCTTCCTTCCTAAAATTAGAATATAAAACAAATATCAAAGTAGAAGCCAACCCAAAAAGGATTGTAAAAAGTAAACTAACTAAAAGTGATATTCGATTTTTTAAAGTCATTCCTGATTGCTTAAATAATATCCGTATCCAATTTTGGTTCGGATTAATTTTATTTCATGGTCTTTATCAATTTTCTTTCTTAAAAAATTAATATAAACCTCAATCGTATTCTGATTGGTTTCAATATGATAATCCCAAAGTTTTTCGGCAATAAATTGTTTAGACAATACTTTTCCTTTGGCATGAGCCAAAATCAGTATCAGTTTAAACTCTTTTGGCGTTAATTTAATTTCTTCGCCAGAACGAAATACTTTCATTTCGTCTTCCAGAATTTCTAAATCTTCAATGATTATTTTTTTCTCTACTTGCTGCGGAATCTCTTTTCGCCTTAAAAGAGATGAAATTCGGGCATATAATTCTTCAAAATGAAAAGGTTTTACCAAATAATCATCAGCACCATTATCAAACGAAGCTAATTTATCTTCAATTTCACTAAAAGCCGTCAGCATTATAATAGGAGTCTTTTTGTCGACTTCACGAATTCCTTTGCAAACATCAATTCCGTTTAAACCAGGAACATTAATGTCCAGAATGATTAAATCATACTCATAAGGAAAGTATTTTTTCAATAATAACGAACCATCATAATAAGGAATACACTCGAATTCTTTTAAGGTAAAGAATGTTGAGATTTCTTTAGATAAAGTAAAATCGTCTTCGAGTAGTAAAATTTTCATGTTGTTTTTTATTTGGCAATTCGGCTGTTTATTAACCGAATCGCCGTTTTTAAATCATTTCCTATTTAAAATAAGAAAAAGTTTCATTGTTTTCAATTTTCAGTAATGATTCATAAATTAATTGAATCACATTTTCAACATCTTGCTTGTGCACCATTTCTACAGTCGTATGCATATATCGCAAAGGCAAAGAAATCAATGCAGATGCCACGCCGCCATTGCTATAAGCAAAAGCATCAGTATCAGTTCCCGTAGCTCTTGAAATCGCACTGCGCTGAAACGGAATTTTATTTTCTTCGGCTGTATCTACAATTAAATCACGTAATTTATTTTGAACCGCCGGTGCATAAGCAATAACGGGACCTCTGCCCATTTTAAGATCGCCTTCTACTTTTTTATCAATCATCGGCGTCGTAGTATCGTGGCAAACATCTGTAATAATGGCAACATTTGGTTTAATAGTTTGTGCAATCATTTCGGCACCGCGTAAACCAATTTCTTCCTGAACAGAATTTACAATATATAATCCAAACGGAAGTGTTTTTTTATTTTCATGTAATAAACGGGCAACTTCGGCAATCATAAAACCACCCATTCTGTTATCGATAGCGCGGCAGACAAATTTATTTTCATTCAAAATCATAAATTCGTCAGGATAAGTAATCACACAACCAACATGAACGCCCATTGCTTCCACTTGTTCTTTATTTTCACATCCCAAATCAATAAAAATGTTGCTTAATTTTGGCACTTCTTCCTTATCACGCAAACGAGTGTGAATTGCCGGCCATCCAAAAACACCTTTTACAATTCCTTTTTTAGTATGAATGTGAACCCTTTTAGAAGGCGCAATCTGATGATCAGAACCACCATTACGAATAACATATACAAGACCATCATCAGTAATATAATTTACATACCACGAAATTTCATCAGCATGTCCCTCAATAACAACCTTAAAAGGAGCATCAGGATTAATCACGCCAACAGCCGTTCCGTAAGTATCCGTAATAAAAGTATCAACATAAGGTTTTAAATAATTCATCCAGAGTTTTTGGCCTTCACTTTCGTAACCGGTAGGAGAGGCGTTATTTAAGTAGCTTTCCAGAAAAGCAATAGAGGTATCTTTTAAGATAGATTTTGTACTCATAAAAATATTTTTGCGCTAATTTATAAATTTGGTATTAGAGTTGTATATAAATATATAATTTTACATTTAAATTATGACTCTATGAAATTTACCTATTGTGTTTTATTTTTTATATTGATTTCTTTCACAAGTCAAGCTCAGGTTACTCCTAAACAAAATCAGGACATGGGCTATATATTAACTGAACAGGATTCTATACTGAACGATACGATCGAGCTGCCTGAGATTATTATATCTAAGGAAAAACTGGATCCCGAAACACAAAAGCAGTTTTTAATTCTGCAAAACAGAGTTTATAAAACCTATCCGTATGCAAAATTAGCTTCAGATAGATTAACAGCTTTGAATCAGGGAATGGCACGTTTAAAAACGAATCGTGAAAAAAAGAAATATTTTAAAATTGTAGAAGACTACCTTAATAATGAATTTGAAGACAGGCTTAAAAAACTTTCCAGAAAACAAGGTCAAATCCTTGTAAAGCTAATTCACAGACAAACCGGAATCACAACCTATGAATTAATCCGAACCTTAAAAAGCGGTTTCAAAGCCTTTGTATCAAACACAACAGCGAATTTATTCGATATAAGTTTAAAGACAGAATACAAACCTTATGAAGTCAATGAAGATTATTTAATAGAAACAATTCTCCAACGAGGATTCGAATCAGGAAGATTAGTAAATCAAAAACCGGCAAAACCAGTCAACTATAATGATTTGATGAATCATTGGGAAGAAAAAGCCAAAACAGTCAACAAATAATAATCTACCTATACATAATAGTAGAACTTTAAATATTCAACCCGACAGTTTTTCAGAACCTGTCGGGTTTGTTTTTATACATATATATATAAGGAGAAGTTCGACAATAAATTATTAACTCCAATTATGGCTCAACGAAACCCGACAGGTTTCAAAACCTGTCGGGTTTAATATTAAGTCAGTCTTATTTGGAATTTAGAATTTCAGATTTGGAATTTAAATAAAAATCAGCAGCTATTTCCCGCTATCCGCTGCAATCTTTTGCTTTTTAAAGTAAAAAGCAAAAGGATTTCCACTTCTATCGGGGCTAGGGCAGCAGTTTTCAGAAGAAAATAAAGCGCAGGGAAGAAAACTTAGCGCCTTTGCGACTCTGCGAGAAACCACAAAACCATATAAAAAGAAGCCTTCGCGCCTTAGTGCCTTTGCGGCAAACCCACCCCAAAGAGCCAAAACCCAGTAAAACCACCCAAGCCCAAAAAAAACTTTTCATTTTAAAAACCGTTATACCAGCGAGTTATAAAAAAGATTGAAATTATATAAAAAAAAGGCTTGTAAATGTAAATAAAGGTGCTACTTTTGCACCCGCAACAACGACAGGCGTTCACTGAAATACTGACAAGTTACTTAAATCAAATGAAAAAATATTTTCAAAAAAAGATTTAAAAAAGCTTGTGAGATTTGAAAACAGATGTTATATTTGCACCCCGCAAAACACGGAAAGTTCATTGAGAGATTGGCAAGGTTGGAAGGAAAAAAGGAAAAGAAATTTTCTGAAAAAAAAACTTCAAAAAACATTTGCCGGTTAAAAATAAGTTTTCTACTTTTGCACCCGCTTTGAGAAACAAGCGAAACAAAATTGAAACACGTTCGTAGACATATTGAATTGACAGCCGTTTTAACAGAGATGTTAGAACAAAAGAATAAGAGTAATGGAATCGAGAGATTCGAAAAGACCGATAGAGACGACATCGCAATATAATATTAAAATATACGATGAAGAGTTTGATCCTGGCTCAGGATGAACGCTAGCGGCAGGCTTAACACATGCAAGTCGAGGGGTATTAGTTTTCGGACTAAGAGACCGGCGCACGGGTGCGTAACGCGTATGCAATCTACCTTTTACAGAGGGATAGCCCAGAGAAATTTGGATTAATACCTCATAGCATAGTACAACCGCATGGTTGAACTATTAAAGTCACAACGGTAAAAGATGAGCATGCGTCCCATTAGCTAGTTGGTAAGGTAACGGCTTACCAAGGCTACGATGGGTAGGGGTCCTGAGAGGGAGATCCCCCACACTGGTACTGAGACACGGACCAGACTCCTACGGGAGGCAGCAGTGAGGAATATTGGACAATGGGCGCAAGCCTGATCCAGCCATGCCGCGTGCAGGATGACGGTCCTATGGATTGTAAACTGCTTTTGTACGAGAAGAAACACTCCTACGTGTAGGAGCTTGACGGTATCGTAAGAATAAGGATCGGCTAACTCCGTGCCAGCAGCCGCGGTAATACGGAGGATCCAAGCGTTATCCGGAATCATTGGGTTTAAAGGGTCCGTAGGCGGTTTAGTAAGTCAGTGGTGAAAGCCCATCGCTCAACGGTGGAACGGCCATTGATACTGCTGAACTTGAATTATTAGGAAGTAACTAGAATATGTAGTGTAGCGGTGAAATGCTTAGAGATTACATGGAATACCAATTGCGAAGGCAGGTTACTACTAATGGATTGACGCTGATGGACGAAAGCGTGGGTAGCGAACAGGATTAGATACCCTGGTAGTCCACGCCGTAAACGATGGATACTAGCTGTTGGAAGCAATTTCAGTGGCTAAGCGAAAGTGATAAGTATCCCACCTGGGGAGTACGTTCGCAAGAATGAAACTCAAAGGAATTGACGGGGGCCCGCACAAGCGGTGGAGCATGTGGTTTAATTCGATGATACGCGAGGAACCTTACCAAGGCTTAAATGTAGATTGACCGTTTTGGAAACAGAACTTTCGCAAGACAATTTACAAGGTGCTGCATGGTTGTCGTCAGCTCGTGCCGTGAGGTGTCAGGTTAAGTCCTATAACGAGCGCAACCCCTGTTGTTAGTTGCCAGCGAGTCATGTCGGGAACTCTAACAAGACTGCCAGTGCAAACTGTGAGGAAGGTGGGGATGACGTCAAATCATCACGGCCCTTACGCCTTGGGCTACACACGTGCTACAATGGCCGGTACAGAGAGCAGCCACTGGGCGACCAGGAGCGAATCTATAAAACCGGTCACAGTTCGGATCGGAGTCTGCAACTCGACTCCGTGAAGCTGGAATCGCTAGTAATCGGATATCAGCCATGATCCGGTGAATACGTTCCCGGGCCTTGTACACACCGCCCGTCAAGCCATGGAAGCTGGGGGTGCCTGAAGTCGGTGACCGCAAGGAGCTGCCTAGGGTAAAACTGGTAACTAGGGCTAAGTCGTAACAAGGTAGCCGTACCGGAAGGTGCGGCTGGAACACCTCCTTTCTAGAGCCCCATGTGTTAGCAGCAATGCACGCTGGGGAAAAAAGATGTCTATCTAAAGGATCTGGATTTCAGGTTCAATTACTCTTGCTGTTAGTTCAAATAATAAATTTTAAGTAAAACAGAGTCTCGTAGCTCAGCTGGTTAGAGTACTACACTGATAATGTAGGGGTCGGCAGTTCGAGTCTGCCCGGGACTACTTTTTTAAAGTTTTCAATTCAAAATTGAGAATTAAAAATTAAAAAGACTGTTAGCTTGGAAAAAGGAAATTCTGGAAGTTGGAATTCACCAAAAGAAATTAGAGAAGAATTAAGAAATCTAAAATCTGAATTCTACAATCTAAGATTGAAAAATGGGGGATTAGCTCAGCTGGCTAGAGCGCCTGCCTTGCACGCAGGAGGTCAACGGTTCGACTCCGTTATTCTCCACTGGTTTACTATAAAGATAGTAAATAAAAGTTCATTGACATATTGAGATAAGAAAATAATAAAAAGTAGAAAGCGTTTTTGTTATAACTAACAAAAACAAAAAAAACGGTCATATTAAATTATGATTGGTACAATAAGCAAAATAAGGGCGTATGGGGGATGCCTAGGCTCTCAGAGGCGATGAAAGGCGTGATAAGCTGCGAAAAGCTGCGGGGACGGGCACACACCGATTGATCCGCAGATACCTGAATGGGGCAACCCACTATGTTGAAGACATAGTACACCGATAGGTGGGCAAACCCGCTGAACTGAAACATCTAAGTAGGCGGAGGAGAAGAAAACAAAAGTGATTCCGTAAGTAGTGGCGAGCGAACGCGGATTAGCCCAAACCAGTGCTGTTACGGCAATGCTGGGGTTGTAGGACCACGACATTTTATGCACAAGGAACCGGAAGTTGCTGGAAAGTGACGCCACAGAGGGTGATAGCCCCGTATGGGTAACAAGTGTAATAGATAGTGGTATCCTGAGTAGGGCGGGGCACGTGAAACCCTGTCTGAATTTGGCGGGACCATCCGCTAAGGCTAAATACTCCTGAGAGACCGATAGTGAACCAGTACCGTGAGGGAAAGGTGAAAAGAACCGTGAATAACGGAGTGAAATAGATCCTGAAACCATACGCTTACAAGCGGTCGGAGCCCTTTCGTGGGGTGACGGCGTGCCTTTTGCATAATGAGCCTACGAGTTAACGTTGCTGGCAAGGTTAAGTGGTTAAGCCACGGATCCGTAGCGAAAGCGAGTCTGAATAGGGCGCTTTAGTCAGTAGTGTTAGACGCGAAACCGTGTGATCTACCCATGGGCAGGTTGAAGCTGTGGTAACACACAGTGGAGGACCGAACCGGTTGACGTTGAAAAGTCTTCGGATGACCTGTGGGTAGGGGTGAAAGGCCAATCAAACTCGGAAATAGCTCGTACTCCCCGAAATGCATTTAGGTGCAGCGCTGTGCATAAAGTTATATAGAGGTAGAGCTACTGATTGGATGCGGGGGCTTCACCGCCTACCAATTCCTGACAAACTCCGAATGCTATATAATGTTTCACAGCAGTGAGGGCTTGGGTGCTAAGGTCCAAGTCCGAGAGGGAAAGAACCCAGACCATCAGCTAAGGTCCCCAAATATACGCTAAGTTGAAAGAACGAGGTTTGTCTGCCCAGACAGCTAGGATGTTGGCTTGGAAGCAGCCATTCATTTAAAGAGTGCGTAACAGCTCACTAGTCGAGCGGACGAGCATGGATAATAATCGGGCATAAGCGTATTACCGAAGCTATGGATTTAGAGTTTACTCTAAGTGGTAGGGGAGCATTCTAACAGGGTTGAAGGTGTATCGTCAGGTATGCTGGACTGGTTAGAAAAGAAAATGTAGGCATAAGTAACGATAATGCGGGCGAGAAACCCGCACACCGAAAAACTAAGGTTTCCACAGCTATGCTAATCAGCTGTGGGTTAGTCTGGTCCTAAGGCGAACCCGAAAGGGACAGTCGATGGCCAACGGGTTAATATTCCCGTACTACTAATTACTGTGATGGGGTGACGGAGTGATGAAAGCGCCGCGAACTGACGGAATAGTTCGTTGAAGTACCTACCTATAAGATGCGCAGGCAAATCCACGCGTCTTGGGGAAATACGATAGTACTCGGAGTCTTCGGACAAAGAGATAGTGCGCCTAAGGGCTTCCAAGAAAAACCTCTAAACTTCAGGTAATTAGTACCAGTACCGTAAACCGACACAGGTAGTTGAGGAGAGAATCCTAAGGTGCTCGAGAGATTCATGGCTAAGGAATTAGGCAAAATAGACCTGTAACTTCGGGAGAAAGGTCGCCCTGAGCAATCAGGGCCGCAGTGAAGAGGTCCAGGCGACTGTTTATCAAAAACACAGGGCTCTGCAAAATCGTAAGATGAAGTATAGGGCCTGACACCTGCCCGGTGCTGGAAGGTTAAGAGGAGATGTTATCTTCGGAGAAGCATTGAATTGAAGCCCCAGTAAACGGCGGCCGTAACTATAACGGTCCTAAGGTAGCGAAATTCCTTGTCGGGTAAGTTCCGACCTGCACGAATGGTGTAACGATCTGGACACTGTCTCAGCCATGAGCTCGGTGAAATTGTAGTAACGGTGAAGATGCCGTTTACCCGCAGTGGGACGAAAAGACCCTGTGCACCTTTACTATAGCTTAGTATTGACCTTGGATAAATGATGTGTAGGATAGGTTGGAGACTATGAAGCGGCGTCGCCAGGCGTTGTGGAGTCATTGTTGAAATACAACCCTTTGTTTATCTGAGGCCTAACCCCATATTGTGGGGGACATTGCTTGGTGGGTAGTTTGACTGGGGTGGTCGCCTCCAAAAGAGTAACGGAGGCTTCTAAAGGTTCCCTCAGTACGCTTGGTAACCGTGCGTAGAGTGCAATGGCATAAGGGAGCTTGACTGAGAGACATACAGGTCGATCAGGTACGAAAGTAGAGCATAGTGATCCGGTGGTTCCGCATGGAAGGGCCATCGCTCAAAGGATAAAAGGTACGCCGGGGATAACAGGCTGATCTCCCCCAAGAGCTCATATCGACGGGGGGGTTTGGCACCTCGATGTCGGCTCGTCACATCCTGGGGCTGGAGAAGGTCCCAAGGGTTGGGCTGTTCGCCCATTAAAGTGGCACGCGAGCTGGGTTCAGAACGTCGTGAGACAGTTCGGTCTCTATCTACTGTGGGCGTTAGAAATTTGAGTGGATCTGATTCTAGTACGAGAGGACCGAATTGGACAAACCTCTAGTGTATCTGTTGTCCCGCCAGGGGCACCGCAGAGTAGCTACGTTTGGAAGGGATAAGCGCTGAAAGCATATAAGCGCGAAACCCACCACAAGATGAGATTTCTTTTAAGGATCGTGGAAGATGACCACGTTGATAGGCTATAGATGTAAAGGCAGTAATGTCATAGTCGAGTAGTACTAATAATCCGTAAGCTTATGTACACCCTTTTCCCCCGATGCAAGTCGGGGGGAGAAACTTTCTAATACTTTTATGTTTCTTTATCTCAGTATGTTAAGATATTTGCTCGACGCAGAGCAGTTATGAGTTTTGAGTTATAAGTTATGAGTTGAAAAACTGCAGACTATAAACTGTGAACTGAAAACTAACAGCCTTAAGGTGGTTATTGCGGCGGGGCTCACCTCTTCCCATCCCGAACAGAGTAGTTAAGCCCGCCTGCGCAGATGGTACTGCAGTTATGTGGGAGAGTATGTCGTCGCCTTTCTTTTGAAAACCCCGTTTCTAGCGAAATGGGGTTTTTTATTCAAAACATGTATTGCTTTTATGTAAAAGCAATATATAAGGTACCTTAGCTCAGATGGTAGAGCAATGGACTGAAAATCCATGTGTCCCTGGTTCGATCCCTGGAGGTACCACATCATGCTCGGATGGTGAAATTGGTAGACACGCTGGACTTAAAATCCAGTGAACAGCAATGTTCGTGCGGGTTCAAGTCCCGCTCTGAGTACTAAAACTTCAATTGGCATAGCCAATTGGAGTTTTTTTTTGGAATAAACTAAACGTATTGCTGCAAAGTAAAGTGTAAAATATTAAAAGTTTTTAAAAGTAAATTTTATAATTTTACTTTATATTTTTTAATAATGCAAAATATTTTTCTTAATGAGCATTGCTCCCAGTTGATTGACCGAATTAATCTACTTGAGCCTGATTCCAAAGCACTTTGGGGTAAAATGTCTGTTGACCAAATGCTTGCTCATTGTAATGTAACGTATGAGATGGTTTACGATAATATTCATCCCAAACCTAATGCGTTTTTGGGATTTATTCTAAAAACATTCATTAAAAATAAAGTTGTAAACGATTCTTCTTATCCAAGAAACATTAGAACTGCTCCACAATTTTTAATTAAAGGAAATTGTAATTTTGAACTTGAAAAAGAAAGATTGATTTCCTATATCAAAAAAACTCAGGAATTAGGAGTGAATGAATTTGAAGGAAAAGAATCCCTGTCTTTTGGAAAATTAACTTCAAAAGAATGGAATAATATGTTCGCAAAACATCTAGATCATCATCTTAAACAGTTTGGGGTGTAATTAAATTGATTTTATATAAAAAAATATTTCATTCTATTCTTTATATGCTTAGCATTCACTTCTAACGCACAAAAGCAAGAAGTTCAAAAAAGTATTGAATTATTTTTTGAAGGTTTTCATCAAAAAGATTCAATGAAAATGAAGGCAGTTTGCTCTGATAAGATGATTTTGCAGTCTATTAGCGAGAATCCTGTAAAAGGAAATAAATTATCTGATGAAAGTGCTGCAGAATTTTATAAATCTATTGCAGGAATTCCGTCAAAAATGAAATTTCAGGAAAAAATATTAAGTTATAATATTCAAATTGATGGTTCTATGGCTCATGTTTGGGCTCCTTACGAGTTTTATATAAATGACAAACTAAGCCATTCGGGAGTAAATACTTTTACTTTATTTAAAGAAAAAGATTCCTGGAAAATTATTTATCTGATAGACACAAGAAGAAAGTAATTTAATTTGGTTTTATAACTGTGTTGTAATACAGGCATATATCAGTCAATACACATTCTTCGCATTTTGGCTGTGGTCTGCATATTTCTCTTCCTAAAAAAGAAATTGCCATTCCTATTTCTGACCAAATATTCTTCGGCAACGCTTGCATAAGATCTTTCTCAACCTTATTTCCATCTTTACTTTCTTTTATAATACCAATTCTGGGTGCTACACGTATAACATGTAAGTCTGCAATAATTCCTTCTGCAGGTTGGTTTGTTTCTCTTAAAATTACATTTGCAGATTTTCTTCCTATACCTTTTAAAGATGTCAAATCTTTCATGTTCGAAGGAATTGCTTTATCATCTTTAATAGTTTTAGCTATTTCCAAAAGCCATTGCGCTTTAGTTGGATAATTTCGAACTTTACTTATATAGGGAATAAAAGTTTCTAAATCAGTTTTAGAAAGACTTTTTAAAGTAGGATATTTTTCGAATAAAGGAGGAGCAACTTTATTTATATTAGCATCAGAATCTTGCGCAGAGAGAACAACCATTACTAATAGCTGGTACGTATTTTGATATTCTAAAGGATGTTTTTTACCTTTATATTTCTTCAAAATAGGTTTTAATTTACTTCCCCAATCAGATGTTTCTCCAAATAAATCCATTTTTTGCTTTTTTTAGAATTAAATTAAAAACTAGCTATCATAAAGTTAGCTATTTTTAATAAACTCTAGTATCTTTTTTATAACATTTGGATTCCCTAGAATTTTTCGATGACCAAGCCCATCTGTAAGATATAAAGTTCCGTTCTCTAATTGTTCATGAATATGGATTCCTGCTTTTACAGGAACTTCAGGATCATCTTTATCATGTATTACTAAGACTGGGATTTGAATTTTTTGCGCTGCTTTGTAAGCTGAGAAATCATCCATTTTAAGTTGATATTTCTCCTCAAATAGTTCACGTAATCTCTCACTAATTTCTTGTTTTAAACCTAATTTTGAAATAAATTCATCTAAAATATCCTGAACAATATCTCCACTGCCTATTATTATCGCTTTTTCTACTTTAAGACCATCCTTAATTGCATTTAGAACTGACATTCCGCCTAACGAATGACCAATTGCTATTTCAAACGGACCAAACTGTTTTTCAATTTCCAGAATAGAAAAAATAAACTCAGACATTATAGTCGTTTTGCCTTTCGACTTTCCATGTGCCGGTGCATCAAAACTAATAACTGAGTATCCTGCTTTTAAAAGTTCATCGGCAATTTTAAAAAGCTGTGTGCCTCTTCCTGACCAACCATGAACCAATAAAATTTTTCGGCCGTTTTCTCCGTATTCATAGGTCACTATATTTTTATCGATTTTGGGAATGTAAATCGTTTTCTGCACACTTTTATTATCCATTTCGAACTCCCGTTTTGGAAGCTTATGTTTTATTGGGGTTGTAAAAAGCTTTGCTGCATAAGACGTAACTAACTTTGTTGAAATAAAAGCACAAATTTTACAAGATATAATGATAAACTGGGGAATTTTTAATGATTTAGTAGGATTATTTAGCTTTTTTGACATATCAATAAATTTAATTTTCAGGCTTAGTTTTGCGTATTTTTTCCTAAATTTAAAAAACATAAAAGTAACATATTAATAAATGTTTACTTAAAAAATAATAAGGAATTAATTTAATTAGCAGACTTATAAATTTCTATCATGGAAATATTTCATATTAGTGCAGAATGTTATCCAATGGCAAAGGTTGGGGGTTTGGCTGATGTTGTCGGTGCATTACCAAAATATCAGGCGAATGCAGGTCACCAGGTAAGAGTTGTAGTTCCTTGTTATGATACAAAATTTAGAAAAGAAAATGATTTTGAATGCGTTCATTGGGGCAATATCAAATTAGGAAATTTCGATTTTCCTTTTAGTGTTTTAAAAGAAACTACAGATAAGTTGGGTTACGAATTATATCTGATAGAAATAAATGAATTATTTGATCGTCCAAATGTATATGGATATGAAGATGATATTGAACGATTTTTTTCTTTTCAAATTGCAGCATTAGATTGGTTATTAGCTAGAAAAACGATTCCTGACGTTATTAATTGCCACGATCATCATACCGGGTTAATTCCGTTTTTGATCAAATATGCTTATAAATATGAGAGTTTAAAAAGCATACGTACTGTCATTACAATTCATAATGGTTTGTATCAGGGTTGGTTTGGCTATGATAAATTGCATTATTTACCTGAGTTTGATTTGATTCATGTTGGTTTTCTGGAATGGAATAATTCTTTAAATTCTTTAGCTGTTGGCGTTAAATGTGCTCATGCAGTTACGACTGTTTCGCCAAGTTATTTAGATGAAATAAATTATTCGGCAAATGGTTTAGAATCTTTGTTTAATTCGGTTCGAAGTAAATCAAAAGGTATTTTAAACGGAATTGATTTCGAAGTTTGGAATCCATCCAAAGATCAAATGATTGAGAAAAACTATTCAATAGACGATTTTGAAATTGGAAAACAAAAAAATAAAGAAAAACTGTGTAAAGAATTTGATTTAGATCCAACCAAACCTTTGTTTAGTTTTATCGGACGTTTATTTGAAGAAAAAGGAGGAGATTTATTGCCTCAGGCTTCTGCACTAGCTTTGTCGGAAAATTTTGAGAACATTAATATCCTGATTTTGGGTTCTGGAAATTCTGTAATCGAAGAACAATTGGTACAGTTAAGAAATGATTATAAAGGAAATTATAATGTTTTCATTGGTTATAATGAAGATTTGGCACATCTGATATATGCGGGTTCCGATTATATTTTGATGCCTTCAAGAGTAGAACCTTGCGGATTGAATCAAATGTATGCGCTGCGTTACGGTACGATTCCGATTGTGAGAAGAACAGGAGGTTTAAGAGACACAGTAATCGATTTTGGTGATAATGGTAACGGAATTTGTCACGATCAGGCATCGGTAGGAGATATTTGTTACTCTATAAATCGTGCCGTGAAACTGTATAATGACAAAACAGATTTTAATAAAATAAGAAAAATAGGAATGGCGACAGATCATTCGTGGGAGAGCGTTTGCCAGGAATATTTACAGATATACAACCTAATAATTGAAAAAAATGAAATTTAAAAAGAAAAATGTCGTTGCTATTATTTTAGGAGGAGGACAAGGTTCTCGTTTGTTTCCATTAACGGAAACGAGATCAAAACCGGCTGTACCCATTGGTGGAAAGTATCGTTTGGTTGATATTCCAATCTCAAATTGTATCAATTCAGATATTTTTAAAATATTCGTTTTAACGCAATTTAATTCTGCGTCGTTAAATGCACATATAAAAAACACGTTTAACTTTAGTATTTTCAGTCAGTCATTTGTTGACATTTTAGCTGCAGAACAAACTCCGGATAATCCAACATGGTTTCAGGGAACTGCAGATGCTGTGCGTCAATGTATGCCACATTTTTTAAAACATGAATTTGATCATGCATTAATTTTATCCGGTGACCAATTGTACCAAATGGATTTTAACGAAATGTTAGAAGCACATATTGCTGCTGATGCTGAAATTTCTATCGCCACTTTACCTGTAAATGCGAAAGATGCGCCTGAATTTGGAATTCTTAAAACAGATCATGAAAATCGTATTCAGGCTTTTATAGAAAAACCACATGCTTCATTATTGCCAGAGTGGGAATCTGAAGTAAGCGAAAAGATGCATGAAAAAGGGAAAAAATATCTGGCTTCGATGGGGATTTATATTTTCAACAAACCATTGCTGGAAGAATTAATGTGTAATCCTGAAACGAAAGATTTTGGAAAAGAAATAATTCCGGAGGCCGTTAAAAAGCATAAAATTTTAAGTTACCAATACGAAGGCTACTGGACAGATATAGGAAACATAGAATCGTTTTTTGAAGCAAATATTGGGTTAACTGCGGATATTCCGGAGTTTAATTTGTTTGATAATGAAAATAAAATTTTCACGAGACCAAGATTATTGCCGCCGTCAAAATTTAGAAATTCCATTATAAATCAATCCCTTATTTCTGAAGGCTGCATTATCAATGCCAAAGAAATTAAACGTTCGGTAATTGGTATCCGATCCAGAATTGGTGAAGGAACTGTTATAGAAAACTGCTACGTAATGGGTAACGATTTTTATCAGGATCTTGATGAAATGCATGAGGAAAGCAATAACAATAAAATTCACGTTGGGATAGGAGAGAACTGTTTCATTCAAAATGCCTTAATCGACAAAAATGTGCGAATCGGAAATAATGTTCATATTAACGGTGGCAGGCATTTAGATAATTTTACTAATGAATTGTACAGCATAAAAGACGGAATTGTTGTGATTAAAAAGGGAGCAATTCTCTCTGATAATTTTAGAATTGAATAAGATTTAAGTAAAATTCAAATAAAAAAAATCAAAATCCAAAATCCGAATTCCAATTTTAAAAAACAAAGATGACTAAAGTAATCACGCATTCTCTATTTACTGATTTTGATATTGATTTATTTAAAGCAGGGAAACACTTCAAATTATATGAAAAATTAGGAGCGCATTTAATTGAAGTTGAAGGAGTAAAAGGCGTTTACTTTTCTGTTTGGGCCCCGACTGCACATTCTGTTTCTGTTGTTGGCGATTTTAATTATTGGACTCAGGGAGAACATCTTTTGAATGTTCGCTGGGATTCTTCCGGGATTTGGGAAGGATTTATTCCACATATTGAAAAAGGAGCACTTTATAAATATAAAATTCACTCAAATATTGACGGGATTGTCACTGAAAAGGCAGATCCTTTTGCTTTATATTGCGAAAAACCACCTCATACAGCCTCAGTTGTCTGGGATTTGGATTATAACTGGAAAGATGAAAACTGGATGAAATCGCGTAAGGAAACCAACAGACTTGATAAACCTTATTCGGTTTATGAAGTTCATTTAGGTTCCTGGAAACGTGCAGATCATAATCGGTTTTTGACTTATTTAGAATTGGCCGACGATCTGGTAAACTATGTAAAAGAAACCGGATTTACGCATGTAGAATTTATGCCCATTATGGAATATCCTTATGATCCTTCCTGGGGTTATCAATTAACAGGATATTTTGCGCCAACTTCCCGTTTTGGCAAACCGCAGGATTTTATGGTTTTGGTTGATAAATTACATCAGGCTGGTATTGGTGTAATTCTCGATTGGGTTCCGTCGCATTTTCCTGATGATGCACATGGCTTGGGTTTCTTTGATGGTTCGCATTTATATGAACATCCGGATCGTAGAAAAGGGTATCATCCCGATTGGAAGAGCTTGGTTTTTAATTACGGGCGAAATGAAGTTCGGGCGTTTTTAATCAGTAATGCAGTTTTCTGGCTTCAGCATTATCATGCAGATGGTCTTAGGGTTGATGCCGTTGCTTCCATGCTGTATCTTGATTATTCCCGAAATGAAGGGGAATGGGAACCTAATATTTTTGGAGGAAGAGAAAATCTTGAAACGATAAGTTTTCTTAAAGAATTTAATGAAGTTATCTACGCTAATTTTGATGGAGTTCAAACTATTGCGGAAGAAAGTACTTCTTTTCCGATGGTTTCAAGACCAACATTTACGGGTGGTTTAGGTTTTGGAATGAAATGGATGATGGGATGGATGCACGATACTTTAAAATACTTTCAGAAAGAAACAGTTTATCGAAAATACCATCAAAACGATTTGACTTTTTCGATGACGTATGCTTTTACTGAAAATTTTATGCTGCCATTTTCACATGATGAAGTGGTACATGGAAAAAGTTCTATAGCCAATAAAATGCCGGGGGACGAATGGCAGAAATTTGCCAATTTGCGTTTATTGTACGGCTATATGTTTACCCATCCGGGAACTAAACTATTGTTTATGGGATCTGAATTTGGGCAAAGTGATGAATGGAATTTTGAGAAAAGTTTAGACTGGCATTTATTGCAATACGATTATCATTCCGGAATAAAAAAGGTGATCACAGATTTAAATCAATTGTATAAATCGCATCCGGCTTTGTATGAAAAACAATTTACGGGTGAAGGTTTTGAATGGATTAATTATTCTGACCATCAAAATGCTGTTTTGTCTTATATAAGAAAAGGAAATAACCCGAAAGAAAATGTGATTGTGGTTTGCAATTTCACGCAAGTGGTTCGGGAAAATTATCGAATTGGAATTCCGCAAAAAGGAAAATTAAAAGAAATTTTTAATAGTGATGCTACTGTTTATGGCGGAAGCGGGGTTGGAAATTCAAAAGAATTAACAACTGAATCCGTTCAATATGATGGCAGGGATTTTTCTGTAGAATTAACATTGCCGCCTTTAAGCGTAACTGTTTATTCTTTTTCATAAAAAAGGAAGTAAATTTTATAATGCAATTTTATCAGTTTAGCGTTTATAAATTATCAATTTATTGATTTTTTGAGATGGAATTTAATACTCGTTCAGAAAAAACGTTTTCGTGAATAAACCTTTTATTCATAGAGGCTTACCAAGTTTTTTTGTATGTTTGAAAGGAAGATTAGCGTTATTATAATTAATTCATCAGTGATATGATTACAAATACAGCATTAGAGTATAAAGGCGATTTATATCCATCAAAAATTGTTTCGCATGAACATGAAGGCGATACCATTTTTTTTCATACAGACAATAAAGTAATCTTAAAAGTCACTGTTCTCAGAGACAGCTTAATTCGGTTTCGATTTACTACAAAAGGATATTTCAGTAATGATTTTTCGTATGCAATCGATAAAACGCAATTGCACGGTTATAATTTTCTGGAATTAACCGAAGAAGAAACTTATTTTCAAATAAGAACCAGTAAAGTAAAATGTAAAATTCAGAAATTAGATCTTCGTTTGTCGATTTACGATTTAAATGATTTTCTGATTCTGGAAGATGAACTTGGTTTTCATTGGGAAGAAAGCTACGAATATGGCGGGAATATCGTAAAAATGAGTAAATCTTCAAAAGATGGAGAATGTTTTTACGGTCTTGGAGACAAAGCCACACAAATGAATTTAAAAGGCAAAAGACTCGAAAATTTTGCCACCGATCAATATGCTTTTCACAAAGAACAAGATCCGCTTTACAAAGTAGTTCCTTTTTATATCGGACTGCATAACAAGCAATCGTACGGTATTTTCTTTGATAATACGTTCAGGACTTTCTTTGATTTTTGTCAGGAAAGAAGAAACGTAGCGAGCTTTTGGGCAGAAGGCGGTGAAATGAATTATTATTTCATTTACGGACCGCAAATGCAGGATGTTGTGACCACTTATACAGATTTGACCGGTAAACCGGAATTACCACCACTTTGGGTTTTAGGATATCACCAATGTAAATGGAGTTATTATCCGGAAAGTAAAGTAAAAGAAATCACTTCAAAATTTAGAGAATTAAAAATTCCGTGCGATGCCATTTATCTGGATATTGATTATATGGAAGGTTTTCGATGTTTTACCTGGAGTAAAGATTATTTTCCCGATCCCAAACGAATGGTTGCCGAATTAGCTGAAGACGGTTTTAAAACCATTGTCATCATCGACCCGGGAATTAAAGTGGATAAAGATTACTGGGTTTATCAGGAAGCGCTCGAAAAAAATTATTTCTGCAAAAGAGCCGATGGCCCTTATATGAAAGGAAAAGTCTGGCCCGGCGAATGTAATTTTCCGGATTATACAAATCCCGTAGTTAGAGAATGGTGGGCAGGATTATTTAAAGAATTAATTTCAGAAATTGGTGTAAAAGGGGTTTGGAATGATATGAACGAACCCGCTGTTATGGAAGTTCCAAATAAAACTTTCCCTATGGATGTTCGTCATTCGTATGACGGAAATCCCTGCAGTCATAGAAAAGCACACAATATTTACGGAACGCAAATGGCGAGAGCGACTTATCATGGCGTAAAACGTTTTGCATATCCAAAACGTCCTTTTGTCATTACAAGGTCTGCTTATTCTGGTGCTCAGCGTTATACATCGTCCTGGACGGGTGATAACGTTGCAACCTGGGAACATTTATGGATTGCTAATATTCAGGTACAAAGAATGTGCATTTCCGGAATGGGTTTTACAGGTTCTGATATTGGCGGATTTGCGGAACAGCCAACAGGCGAATTATACGCGCGTTGGATTCAGTTAGGCGTTTTTCATCCTTTCTGCAGAACGCATTCTTCCGGTGATCACGGCAATCAGGAACCTTGGGCATTTGATGAAGAAGTGATCAATATTACCCGAAAATTTGTGAGTCTTCGCTACCAGTTATTGCCTTATTTATATACGATGTTCTGGCAGTATATTGAAGAAGGTGTACCAATGTTAAAACCATTGGTTTATTACGATCAGGATGATACGCAGACGCATTATCGTAATGATGAATTCATCTTTGGAAATCAAATTTTGGTATGTCCAATACTTGAACCTAATGCTTTAGGAAGACGAATGTATATACCAAGAGGTGAGTGGTATAACTATTGGACAAATGAGTTTGCTATTGGCGGAAGAGAAGTCTGGATCGATACTAAATTTGATGAAATACCGGTTTTTGTAAAAGCCGGAGCAATAATTCCAAAATATCCGGTTCAGCAATATGTTGGAGAACTTGAATTTGACGAATTGACTTTGGATTTATACTATAAAAACGGTAAAGAAAAATCAGTAGTTTATGAAGATGCGCAGGATGGTTATGATTACAAAAAAGGGCGTTACAGCTTTTTGTCTTTCAGAACCATTGGAAAAGAAAAAGAACTGATTATTCAATTGCATAAAGAAGGAAAATACGATACGCCGTATAGTAAATATAAAATTAATTTAATTGGTTTGCCATTTAAAGTAACTGAACTTGAGATTGATAACGAAAAAGTTGAATTTGATCCTGTAAGATTTGAAGAAAATCATTTTCTGGTTATAGATAAAGAATTTACAGAACTTCATATTATTGGACAATAATAATAATTATGATACGTTTCGATTTAATTATATAAAAATACCTGTTAAAATTAATTGTATTTTTATTGTATATTTAAATCTATGATCATGAAGAATTACTTTTTCTTAACTGCTTTTGCAGCGCTCTTACTGGCTGCATGTGCAACAAATCCTGTAACAGGAAAACAAACGCTTAATTTTGTTTCAAACAGCGAATTATTTCCAACGTCATTTCAACAGTATAATGCTTTTATTGCAGAGAATAAGGTAATAACCGGAACTGCAGATGCTAAAAGAGTAGATGTAGTTGGCAGTAAAATCAAAGCTGCGGCAGAAAGATATTTAACTTATTTAGGACAAACCCAATATTTAAAAGATTACCGTTGGGAATATAAATTGGTAGAAAATAAAGAAGTAAATGCATGGTGTTTACCGGGAGGTAAAATCGTGGTTTATTCCGGAATTTTGCCAATAACTCAGGACGAAGCCGGTTTAGCTACCGTTTTAGGACATGAGGTTTCTCACGCATTGGCCAATCACGGGGCACAAAGAATGAGTGCTGCCCAATTACAACAAATTGGCGGAGTAGCTTTGGGCGCTGCAACAAGCGGTAAATCTGAGGCTACACAAGCAATATTTTCACAAGCTTACGGAATTGGTTCTGAAGTAGGAGTAATGCTGCCATTTAGCAGAAGCAATGAAAGTGAAGCCGATAAAATTGGTTTAACACTAATGGCCATTGCAGGATATAATCCGGATGATTCAATTGCTTTTTGGAGCAGAATGTCGGCTAAATCCGGAGGAGCTTCAACTCCTGAATTTATGAGTACGCACCCTTCTGATGCAACCAGAATTGCAAATCTTAAAAAATTAATTCCTGATGCAAGAGCAACAGCTGCAAAAGTTGGTGTTATCAGATAATTAAAACTACATAAAATTGTATTAAGCTATTCTTTTTAGAGTAGCTTTTTTTTGTTTACAATGTTTAAATTCAATAGGTTAGTTTTATATAATGATTTAATAATATAGATTTTATCATGTTCTGTATTAATTTCAAAAAAAAGGAATATTTTAGCATTCAAAATCATAAATATGGCAGATTTACCTAAAGGAGACAAAAAATTATTAAATGCATGGGCTTTTTACGATTGGGCAAACTCGGTTTATCCGTTAGTTATTTCATCAGCCGTATTCCCAATTTTTTACGAAGCATTATTTTCAAAAAGAAAAGATCATTATATAGATATTTTCGGAATGAACTTAAAGAACTCGGCTTTAATTAGTTTTACAACTGCTGCAGCCTTTTTAGTGGTTGCTTTTATATCTCCCTTATTATCGGGAATTGCCGATTATGTGGGGAATAAAAAATCATTTATGAAATTCTTTTGCTATACGGGAGCTTTGTCCTGTATGGGTTTATATTGGTTTGACCTCGAAAATATTTATATCGGTTTACTTTTCTATTTCTTGGGATTAATTGGTTTTTGGGGAAGTTTGGTTTTTTATAATTCGTATTTACCGGATATTGCTTTTCCTGAACAGCAGGATAAATTAAGCGCAAAAGGATATTCATTAGGATATGTAGGAAGCGTTATTTTAATGTGTGTTAACCTTTTTATGATTATGGGTGCCGAAGGCGGTGAAGCTAAAATGGCCGCAATGCGATATTCTTTTTTAATGGTGGGTATTTGGTGGATACTTTTTAGTCAATACACCTATTATTATTTACCAAAAGGAAATAACAATAAAGACCAAAAAGTAACAAGAGATGTGATTTTTAATGGTTTTAAAGAATTAAAGAAAGTCTGGAAATTGCTGGAAGAAAATATCTCATTAAAAAGATATTTAGGCAGTTTCTTCGTTTATAGTATGGCTGTTCAAACTGTTATGATCGTTGCTACTTATTTTGGAGCACAGGAAATCAAATGGAGTTCAGAAAGTGAAAGCACAACAGGTTTAATTATCTGCATATTACTAATACAATTAGTAGCTATTCTTGGTGCGTTTTTAACATCTCGCGCATCAGCAAAATTCGGAAACATTCCAACATTAATTGTAATCAATTGTATTTGGGTTGTACTTTGTATTTTGGCTTATTTCATAACCTTGCCAATTCATTTTTACGTGATGGCGACTTTAATTGGTTTTGTAATGGGCGGAATTCAGGCATTATCACGATCAACTTATTCCAAATTATTACCTGAAACAGAAGATACAGCATCTTTTTTCAGTTTCTATGATGTTTCTGAAAAAATAGGAATCGTAATCGGGATGTGTGTTTACGGAATCATTGATCAAATTACAGGAAGTCCGAGATTTGCAATTGTAATCCTGGCTTTATTTTTTGCTATTGGAGTATTATTGTTGCGCAGAGTTCCAAAAAAAGGCGTATTAAATTAATAAAACACCTTTTGATTTGGATTCCTTTTATAATATTTAAGCTCAATAATAAAAGAAAAGTGATTGTTCGTTTTTTGATTGAATGATTTTGAAATTCTTTTATTATTGAGTTTATTGAATTAACCTTTTGTAATATTCCCTGATCCTGAAACTTTTACATCGCGTTTTTCAGGATTTCCAAAATATTTAATGTTTCCCGAACCCGCAACTCTTGCTGTTAAACTTCCTTCGCAGTTCACAATACTGTTTCCTGATCCTGAAACGTTTGCTTCAACATTTTTAGATTTTAAATCAGATGCATTTACATTTCCGGATCCTGCCAGTTTTGTTGTGAATTTATCAGCAGAACCTTTTATAATAACATCTCCTGAACCGCTAACACTCAATTCAAAATCATTTGAATCAATATTTAAATTAAAATTTCCTGAACCGGCCAGTTTTGCCGAAAAAGTATCGCTCTTAATTTTATCCTTTGTTTGAATATCTCCTGAACCCGACAAACTTACTGCCGAAATTTTTTCAAACGGAACCGTAATTTCAATTTTATGTCCTGAACTTGGTCGGATATTAACTCCTTTTTCGACATAAATTTTCAAAGCATTATCTTCAACTTCTACTTTTATATTAGAAAGTAAATTTTCTTCCCCTTTAAGGGTGATTTTTCCTTCTTTTCCTGCAACTAAATTGACATCAAAAGAACCGCCCACTTTTATAGCATCATAATCACCCGTACTTCTGTTTTGGGTAATAATTTTGCCATTTCCTTTTACTTTATTACTACTATCAGACCATTGTGCCTGAGCCATAAAGCTAACTAAAAATGCACCGAAAACTAATAATTGAATTGATTTTTTCATTTTTTGATTGATTGAGTTATTGTTTTTTGATTAATGATACACTGCCATAATTAGAGTTTACAACTACTTTATTTTGGCCTTTTTTCTTATTATATCCGCTGATTCTTTTACTTGTATTTTTATTCTCGTTTACAGAAACATCCAATGAATTATCACTTTTTATATTTCCATACTTGGTATTAATATCAAAATCAAAAGAATAATTGACATCGTATCCCAATGAAACATCAGAATAAGTCGAATTAATATTCACATTATTAGCTTTATCTGTTATTGTCGAAATATTGATCTTGCTATAATTTGTATCCAGATTTACAGTATTTGAAATCTCAGCAATATTAACCGTCAGATAATTTCCTGAACCGGAAAACGAATTGATCTTTTGAAATTTAAAGTTTCCATAATTACAGTCGTATTTGATATTATTACTTTCTGCAATAACCAAATCGGTGTAATTGGTATCTAAAGTAAGATTACCAGAGTCGTTGATTCTCAGACCGGAATAACGAGCTTCAAGAATACCGTTTTTGATATAGTCAATAGTTGAATTTTGGCAATATTCGATATGAATACGATTGCTGGAACCATTTAATTTACCCAAAGTAACTTTACCGTATTTACACGAAATATCAGTTGTAGATTCTAAAGTAAGCGTCGTAATATTACCATATTTATTGTCGAGTTTTACTGTTCCGTTTTTCGGAATTTTAATTACATAATTGATTTCAAAACTGTTGCTGCTTCCACCACTTTTTATAGAAGAATTTCCGAGTTTTGTTATTGCCGAAACCATACTTTTTAATGCCGTAATATCTACATCAATACTGTTAAGTCTTTCGTTAACCCAATTTTCATTTCCGCCGGTCACTTTTATGGTAATGTCAAGATCAATTTTGTCTTCATCCCATGTACTTACAATAATATTTCCGTATTTGTTTTCAATATCAATTCCTGCATTTGAGTTTACGATATAGGTTTTTTTAATGTTTTTTTGTTTTGAGATAACGGTGTCATCATTGTTTGAAAATCCTAAAAAAGGAAGTAGTAAGAATAAAATAAGTATGTTATAATGTTTTTTCATGAGTCGTGTTTTTTAAATTTTCATTTTCTTCGATACGCTGCAAAACCGTTTGTAAAAAAGAAATTCGGGTTTGCAAATTGCTGATCATGGCATAAATAATTTGTTTGTTCTCTCCGTTTTTCTGAACCTCTTTTATGATCTTTTCATAATCGGCATCAAAAACTTTCATTTGTTTTAAAGCGTCATTTATGATTTGTTCATTTTCTGGAGAACTTTTTTCTTTTAATTTAACTAGCTCATTATCAATTAAAATATTAAAGATAGAATCGGTACGTTTGGTTTCTTGTGATGCAAACTTAAATTCTCTGGGTTTTTCGTAGTTCTTATAGAAAACAGAAACGCCCAGCAATAATGCAATCGAAGCAGCAATTGCCCAAACGGCATAATTCTTTTTCTTTGGTTGTTTTTTATTCAGTTTATTCAGGAAATCAAGCTGATGATCAGAACTTATTTCGTGAACATCCCATTGATTTTCAAATTTTTTAAATAATTCATCTAAATTGTCATTTTCCTTTTTCATAAATCCTCTAATTTTTTTCGTAAATTTTCTTTAGCTCTGCTTAATGTAGTTCTGCAGTTTGCATAACTGATATTTAAGATTTCACTAATTTCTTCCTGATCGTAACCTTCAATATAAAATAGTGTCAAAACCATTCTGTAATTGTCTTTTAAATCTGAAATAGTATCTAAAACCTGTTTCACTTTAAGTGAATTCAAATCGATATTTTCAGATAAGACTGAATCGTCTTCTTCAATTTTATAAAGCGTTTTGTTCAGGTCTTCCATCTGAAAAGCGTTTTTCTTTTTATAAAAATCAATACTATAATTAATAATGATTTTTTTAAGCCACGCCCCAAATGCAACTTCCTGCTTATAATCGTTAATTTTTGTAAAAGCCTTCAAGAAACCTTCCTGCATGACGTCTTGTGCAAAATGTTCATCTTTTACAATTCTGTAAGCCACATTATACATCGCTTTACAATAACGGTTGTAAACTTCAAACTGCGCTTTTTGATTATTTGATTTGCAAAGCGCAATTAATTCTTCGATATTTTGATTGGTTATATTCAAGTAATGGTTGCTAGTTTTTTATAATGACTTTGCTTTTTTTGGTTTGTTACAGTTTTGGATATTTTTTTTTAAAAATATTTTGAATTATTTATTATGATAATCTCAAAAGTAAATTTTTATTACATCCAATAGACTTTATTTGAGTTGTAAAATATTGAAAAATAAGTACTTATATTTAGTATTTGTTTTTAAGAATTAGTTTGTTAAAAAAAAGTGAAATAAATAATATTTTATGTTAATTTTGGAGTACTAAAAACAAATTAACCATGAAAAAAATTAAAAACATTGCTCTATTGGCATTATTGATGTCAACAACATTATTTACTTCTTGTTCGAATGATTCGGATAATGAAAACACTGCAGAAGATTCAACAGGAGATTATTGGCCAACTGCGGTTAATAATCAATGGGTTCTGGATCAAAATGGAACACAAACAACAATGAAAATTATTAGTTCGTCAAAAGTTAATGATGATACTTATTTTAAGTTTGATCAATTGGCAGGAGCGGGATCAGGAGTAGAAGGAGCAGCTTCAGCATCAATCAAAAAAGTAAAAGGAGATTATTATATTAAAATTGATGAAGTAGTTTATAATAGCGATGGAATTACAGGAAAAATGACAGGATATGAGTATATTTTCTTAAAAGATTATTTGGAAGTAAATAAAACATGGACAGGAAGTTATTCTCAGGAAACTTCATTTAATATTCCAAATTTTCCAACTATAAACATGACTGTGAATTATACAGGAACAATTTTAGAAAGAGGAGCAACTGCAACAATTAAAAATGTAACCTATAAAGATGTAATTAAATTTAAATTTCGTCAGGAGGCTAAAACTAATGGACAAACTTCAAGTGCTGATACAGAGTACTGGGTTGCAAAAGATGTTGGAGTTATTAAAGTGGTATCAGGAAGCTCAGTTATAGAATTAGTTTCTTACGTAAAAAAATAATAAGTAAGATTGAAAAATCCAGCTTGAACCCGAAAGTAATTTCGGGTTTTTTTGTGCGTACTATTTTCTTTAAATAAATACGACAAAAAAATAAAAACCCAAATTTCAAAGCCTACTCCTTTGCATTTGGCACAATGATTGTCTATTTTTACCTTCTATCTTGTAATTGAAACACTTATTATAGTTTTAACAAAAACTGCTGAATTTAAGGTTAACTTTGCAGTTAGGATTTAACTTTTAATGACAAAACGACTTATATATTATTATGTCAAATCATAAAATACTTACTATTGACAATCTGTCACTTCAAGAATTTGATTCAGAAGCAGAATTAATTCCATTATTAACTCCCGAAGACGAAGAGGAAATGAACAATGAAGAGCTTCCGCTTTCGTTACCAATTTTACCTTTACGTAATACCGTTTTATTTCCAGGAGTTGTTATTCCAATTTCTGCCGGACGCGATAAATCAATAAAATTAATTAATGATGCCAATGCCGGAGGGAAAATCATCGGGGTTGTTTCTCAAATTAACGAAGAAGACGAAGATCCGTCAAAAGACGATATTCATAAAATAGGAACTGTAGCCAGAATTCTGCGTGTTTTAAAAATGCCTGACGGAAATGTTACGGTTATTTTGCAAGGAAAAAAACGTTTCGAAATTGACGAAGTAGTTTCTGAAGAGCCTTATATGACGGCTCAAATTAAGGAAGTTGCAGAAACACGTCCCGAAGAAAATGACAGCGAGTTTACCGCCATTTTAGATTCTGTAAAAGAACTGGCAATTCAAATTATAAAGGAAAGTCCAAACATTCCATCAGAAGCAACTTTTGCGATTAAAAATATTGAAAGCCAATCGTTTTTGATCAATTTTGTTTCTTCGAATATGAATTTATCGGTAAAAGAAAAACAAGGACTTTTATCAATAAACGGATTAAAAGAAAGAGCGCTTGAAACCTTGCGTTATATGAACGTAGAGCTGCAAAAATTGGAATTGAAAAATGACATTCAGTCAAAAGTTCGCTTTGATTTAGACCAACAGCAGCGTGAATATTTTCTTCATCAGCAAATGAAAACCATTCAGGAAGAATTGGGTGGCGTTTCGCAAGAAGAAGAAATGGACGAAATGGGGCAGAAAGCGAAAACCAAAAAATGGGATGAAAAAACGCAAAAACATTTCGAAAAAGAATTGTCTAAAATGCGCAGAATGAACCCGCAATCACCAGATTTTGGAATTCAGAGAAATTATTTAGAATTGTTTTTAGAATTGCCTTGGGGAGAATATTCCAAAGATAAATTTGATTTAAAACATGCTCAGAAAATATTAGACAAAGATCATTTTGGACTTGACGAAGTGAAGAAAAGAATGATTGAACATTTGGCTGTATTAAAACTTCGTAACGATATGAAGTCGCCAATTATTTGTTTAACAGGGCCTCCGGGAGTTGGTAAAACATCAATTGGACGTTCTGTTGCGGAAGCTTTAGGACGTGAATATGTACGTATTTCACTAGGTGGTTTACGTGACGAAGCAGAGATTCGCGGACACAGAAAAACGTATATCGGAGCAATGCCAGGAAGAATTATTCAAAGTTTAAAGAAAGCCGGAACATCAAATCCCGTGTTTATTTTAGACGAAATCGATAAGCTTTCAAGCGGAAACAGCGGCGATCCGTCCTCTGCTTTATTAGAAGTTTTAGATCCGGAACAAAACAATGCTTTTTATGATAATTTCCTTGAAATGGGGTATGATTTATCTAAAGTGATGTTTATTGCCACTTCAAACAATATGTCAGCCATTCAGCCGGCATTGCGTGACAGAATGGAAGTAATCAAAATGTCAGGTTATACAATTGAAGAGAAAGTAGAAATTGCAAAAAGACATTTATTTCCAAAACAATTAGAAGCGCACGGTTTAACGGCTAAAGATTTAACGATTGGAAAAAAACAATTAGAGAAAATCGTAGAAGGTTATACACGTGAATCTGGTGTTCGTAATCTGGAAACTAAAATTGCACAAGTAATTCGTAACGCAGCAAAATCTGTTGCGATGGAGGAGGAGTACAATAAAAAAGTTACCGATGAAGATATTATAACCGTTTTAGGTGTGCCAAGATTAGAGCGCGATAAATATGAAAATAATGATGTTGCCGGAGTTGTTACGGGTTTAGCCTGGACAAGTGTTGGAGGAGATATTTTATTTATTGAATCTTTAATTTCTGAAGGAAAAGGTGCTTTAACCATTACCGGAAACCTTGGAAATGTAATGAAAGAATCGGCAACAATTGCTTTGGAATATATTAAAGCAAATGCCAAAAAATTAGGCTTAGGCGTAGAATTATTTCAAAAATATAATATTCACTTACACGTTCCGGAAGGTGCAACGCCAAAAGATGGTCCAAGTGCGGGTATTGCGATGCTGACTTCTTTAGTTTCGCTACTGACACAAAAGAAAGTGAAGAAAAACCTGGCTATGACAGGAGAAATTACGCTTCGTGGTAAAGTTTTACCGGTTGGCGGAATCAAAGAAAAAATCTTAGCTGCAAAAAGAGCCGGTATCAAAGAAATCATCTTGTGTCATGAAAACAAAAGTGATATCGATGAAATTAAAGCCGAATATTTAGAAGGTCTGACTTTTCATTATGTGAAAGAAATGAGCGAAGTTCTGACTTTGGCTTTGACAGATCAAAATGCTAAAAATGCAAAGACATTGAAATAAATTTCAATTGTAAATTCCAATATTTTAAAATTCCAAATTCCAAACTTTATTTACAGAATGGGATTTGGATTTTTTTTTATGATTTTGATTCTATTGGAATTTGGGGTTTTAAAATATTGGAATTTCCCTTTAAATTGGAATTTGGAATTTAAATATTGGAATTTCTTTTTCAATTGGAAATTGATTTAAAATTATTTTTTCTGTTATATAATTTTATCTTTGTATTTGCGTTATTCCCATATAGGAACGCCAAAAACACATGGTAAAACAATTTGTTTTATTTTTAATGGTACTAGTTTGTTCGGTTTCCTTCGGGCAAATTGGAGGGCGCTACACCTATCAATTTCTAAATTTAACGACATCACCAAGGCAGGCAGCGTTAGGTGGTAAGACGATAACGATTTATGATGAAGATGTTAATCAGGTCATGTTTAATCCCGCTACTTTAAACGCAGATATGGACAATCACCTGGCGATGAATTACGGTAGTTATTATGGAGAAGCTTCTTATGGAACTGCTTCTTACGCTTATACTTACGATCGACATGTGCAGACTTTTCAGGCCGGAATAAGTTATATTAATTACGGAACATTTGAAGGGTATGATGAAAATGGTCAGGCAACTTCTGATTTTACGGGAAGTGAAGCAGCTTTATCATTGGGTTATGCTTATAATATTCCTTTTACCGATATTCATCTTGGAGTAAACGCAAAGTTAATAACTTCAACTTTAGAGAATTATAATTCATTTGGTGGTGCGATTGATTTAGGTGCTTTGTATGTAAATGAAGAAAATGATTTAAATGTAGCACTTGTAATTCGAAATGTTGGAACTCAGTTTACAACATATTCAGGAATACGCGAAAATTTGCCACTTGAAATCATTGCAGGAGTTTCACAGGAATTAGAACATGTGCCGTTGCGTTGGCATCTTTCTCTGGAGAATTTACAACAATGGAATGTTGCCTTTTCGAATCCTGTTCGTGGCGAAACCAATATCGATGGATCAACAAGTGAAGAGAAAGTTTCGTTTGTAAATAATGCTTTAAGACACGTAGTGTTTGGTTTTGAACTTTTTCCACAAAAAGCAGTTAATTTACGTTTAGGTTATAATTTTAGAAGAGCAGAAGAATTAAGAATTAATGATCAGCGTAATTTCTCCGGAATTTCTTTGGGCTTTGGTTTAAAAATGAACCGTTTAAAATTTAATTATTCATATTCACGATACACATTAGCGGGTAATTCGAGTCTTTTTGGACTAATCTTAAACTTTCAATAATTAGGTAATTTATGAAGCTATTTTATTTGATTCTGTTTTTTACTACAGGTTTTTTTACTACCTCAAATTTAAATTTTAAAAGTGAAAACATGACTGTTGCAGAAATCGAAAGATTTAATTACCAGTTAAACGAAGTAAAGGAAGTGATAGATGCCGGTCCGCAGTATAATAAAAAAATCGCTTTTTTGGTAGACATGAGAATAAAGTCGGGAAAAAACCGCTTCTTTGTTTATGATCTTGTAAACAATAAAATATTAGACCAGGGACTTGTAGCGCACGGTTCAGGTTCTGAAACCGGGATTAATGGAGAATTAAAGTTTAGTAATACACCAAATTCTAACTGTACCTCATTAGGCAGATATGCTATCGAAAAATGCTATAAAGGTATATTTGGCAAAGCTTACAGATTAAATGGTTTAGACGAAACGAATAGCAATGCTTTGCAAAGAGCTATAGTTTTGCATCATTACTCAGCAGTTCCTGAACAAGAGCAAGAATACTATATCTCAAGAAGTCATGGCTGCCCAATGGTAAACGAACAATTTTTTAAAAGAATAGAAAAGATAATTGATAGTTCTAAATCGAAAATAGTATTAAATATCTATTATTAAAATTCACATTACAAACCATATAAAATTAAAAGATTATTTTGAAAAAAATAACGATTGCAATCGACGGATTTTCGTCAACAGGAAAGAGTACATTAGCAAAACAGTTGGCAAAAGAATTAGAATATGTTTACGTCGATACAGGAGCAATGTATCGGGCAGTAGCCTTTTTTGCTATGCAGAATCAGCTTATTGGAGCTGATTTTTTTGATAAAACAAGCTTAATAAATGCTCTTCCGACAATTCAGCTCGAATTTAAATTTAATTCTGATTTAGGATTTGCAGAAATGTACCTAAATGGTGAAAACGTCGAAAAACAAATCAGAACCATTGAAGTTTCTAACTTTGTCAGCAAAGTAGCCGAAGTTTCTGAAGTGCGTTCCAAATTAGTAGAACAACAACAGGAAATGGGAAAAAATAAAGCCATCGTAATGGACGGCAGAGATATTGGAACTGTTGTTTTTCCGGATGCCGAATTAAAAATATTCATGACAGCCAGTGCAGAAACGCGTGCCCAAAGACGTTTTGATGAATTACAGCAAAAAGGAGACAATGTTTCCTATGAAGATGTTTTAAAAAATGTTGTCGAAAGAGATTATATAGATACACATCGTGAAGATTCTCCTTTAATCATTGCCAGCGACGCAATAGAAATAGATAATTCTTACTTAAATAGAGAAGAACAGTTTTCTGCTGTTTTAGAATTAGTAAATGATGTTGTTAAAACAGATTAATTTTTTGCAGATATCATTTTTAATGGTAGTTTTACCGCTTCATTTATTTCTAAAGACAAATTCATCATATGGGCATTAAAAACAGGTTGATTATAATGAGCTTTCTTCAATTTTTTGTTTGGGGAGCGTGGCTTATAACAATTGGAAATTATTGGTTTGGAACTAAAAACTGGGAAGGAACCCAATTTGGTCTTGTTTTCGGAACCATGGGAATTGCTTCTTTATTCATGCCTACCTTAACGGGAATTATTGCTGACAGATGGGTTAATGCTGAAAAGTTATATGGTTTTCTACATATAGCTTATGCCTTAGTTTTATTTGGTATTGCACAAGTTACCACTCCGGATAATTTTATTTATGTAATGCTTGCGGCAATGTGCTGTTATATGCCAACAATCGCACTGAGTAATTCTATATCGTATACTTCACTAAAATTAAACAATAAAAACATTGTAAAAGATTTTCCGCCAATTCGTGTTTGGGGAACTATTGGTTTTATTGCCGCCATGTGGATTACCAATTTAAGTGGAAGTAAAGCAACTGAATATCAGTTTTATATTGCCGGAATTGGTGCTTTAATTCTTGGAGTTTATGCTTTTACATTACCAAAATGTGAGCCGCAGCGTTTAACAAAAGAAGATGCTTCATTGGTTGAAACTTTAGGTCTAGAAGCTTTTAAATTATTTGGAAATTATAAAATGGCTTTGTTTTTTGTTTTCTCTATGTTTTTGGGAGGAGCTTTACAATTAACAAATGCTTACGGAGATGTATTCTTGGATGAATTCAAACATTTTCCTAAATATGCAGATTCTTTTGTAATTAAATATTCGACGATTATTATGTCGATCTCTCAGGTTTCAGAAACGTTATTTATTTTGGCAATTCCATTTTTCTTAAGACGTTTCGGAATCAAACAAGTAATGCTTATTAGTATGCTTGCGTGGGTTTTACGTTTTGGATTATTTGCTTTTGGAGATCCTGTAACAGGTCTTTGGATGATTATTTTATCTTGTATCGTTTACGGAATGGCATTTGATTTCTTTAATATTTCAGGTTCATTATTCGTAGAAAGTAATACAGATTCTAAAATTCGTTCATCGGCACAAGGATTATTTATGATGATGACAAATGGAGTAGGAGCCGTTTTAGGAAGTTTAACTTCCGGTTGGGCAATTGACCGTTTCTTTACAAAATCATTTACCAATACAACTGAATTAGCAGGATTTTTGCAAACTGAAACTACAAATTCTAAAATGTTAGAATTTGTAAAAGGACAAGGAAATTCAGTTTCTGCTGATGGAATTTTTTCAAATCCAATTTTAATGAAAGACTGGCATACGATCTGGTTATCATTTGCAGCTTATGCTTTGGTTATTGCAATTGCTTTTGCGATTTTGTTTAAACACAAACACGATCCAAAGGAAATAGAAAATTTGAGTCATTAAAAAACTTTTAATTATATATTTCCCTATTTCTGATTTTTAGAAATGGGGATTTTTTTTTAAATCTTTGTCAAAGTTTTGAACCTTGACAAAGATAGTTACACATAGTAAACCCGACAGGTTTTTAAAACCTGTCGGGTTTGTTGTTTTAAAAAGTTTATCTTACAAAGTTTACTTTATATAAAAAAACTTAAATTTGATTTTACTAAAAACTTTCGATTATGATAAGACAAATTTTAGGAGTTATTATAAGTTACGCCATTTTTGTAATTAGTTCTGTATTTCTTTTTCGATTTTCAGAAGTTAATCCGCATGACGAGGCTTCGAAGTTATTTATGGTTTTGACTTTTGTTTACGGATCTGTTTTTTCTTTTATAAGCGGACTTGTTGCTCAATTAATTGCAAAGACTAAAAACTTAAAAGTCAATTATGTGCTTTTCCTTATAATGGCTGGTTTTGCTGCTTTTTCACTTTTTAAATCGAGTGGAAGTTCGTGGACGCAGTTATTGGCAATTTTTATTTTTGCTCCAATTTCTGTTTTGGGAGGATTATTTTGGATTAAGAGAAATCGATAATAATGAAGTGCGTTAAAACTATATATTTAATTATTGTTTTTATGACTTTAAGTTGTGATAAGAAAATTGAAAAATTTGTGCCAACAACAAAACTTGCTACAATTCTAAAAGATGATGAAATCAATAAGATATATTACAATTTCAGAATGGAAAATCCTTATTTATCTTATATGCTTACAGATAACAAGATTTTTATAAAATTCATTAATGATGCTAAGATCAATGATTTACTTTTATTAGCGGAATGTGAAAATCCTAAGGTTCGTTGTTTTGCTTTTAAAGCATTAATTGAGAAAAACTATCCAAAAATTAGAGAAGTATTATTTAAACATAAATATGACGATGAAGGTGTTGAGTATTTATCGGACATTGTATTAGAATGAGGATACCAGTTAAAGAATATATGTTGCAACAACTTGACCCATACTCAAAAAATAAATATTGTTTCAATAAAACCCAATACGAGGAAATTCAGAAAAAGTTTTGGAAATACTAAAGATCTTAAACTACAAAATTTCTAACCTAGCCCCGATAGAGCGGTTATCCTTTTATGGTGGGGTTCACCATAAAAGATAGGAGCGAAAGCGGGACTTCAGGTCTTGAAAAACCTCAAAATTGCTGCTCCTGAATAATTGACTGATTATCATTTACTTTTATTTTGCTATTACAAAAAAATGTATTAATTTTGCAGTCCTTTTGGCAAAGAAGAGTTTCCTTTAGGTATCAACTATTTATGTAAAACAACTTCTGTTTTTTCTAATGCTTATGAAACTCGAGAAAAACAGAATACAAATTTTTTATCAGCATGTCTGAACAATTAAAATCACAAGAAGAGTTTTTAGCAAATTTTAACTGGCATAACTTCCAAGAAGGAATTGATGCAGTAGATGAGAAAAACTTACAAGAATTCGAAGAACTAGTTTCAAAAACTTTCATCGCTACAGATCAAGAAGAAGTAGTTGAAGGTGTAGTTGTTAGAATTACAGATAGAGACGTTATCGTTGATATCAACGCAAAATCGGAAGGTGTTATTTCTTTAAACGAATTCCGTTACAACCCAAACTTAAAAGTTGGTGACAAAGTAGAAGTATTAATCGACATCCGTGAGGACAAAACAGGTCAATTAGTATTATCTCACAGAAAAGCACGTACTATTAAATCATGGGATAGAGTTATTTCTGCAAACGAAACAGGAGAAATCGTTAATGGTTTTGTAAAATGCAGAACTAAAGGTGGTATGATCGTTGACGTTTTTGGAATTGAAGCTTTCTTACCTGGTTCTCAAATTGACGTTAAGCCAATTAGAGACTACGATGTATATGTAAACAAAATGATGGAATTCAAAGTGGTAAAAATTAACCACGAATTCAAAAACGTTGTTGTATCTCATAAAGCGCTTATCGAAGCTGATATCGAAGTACAGAAAAAAGAAATCATCGGTCAATTACAAAAAGGACAAGTATTAGAAGGTGTTGTTAAAAACATTACTTCTTATGGTGTGTTCATTGACTTAGGTGGTGTTGACGGATTAATTCACATTACTGACCTTTCTTGGAGCAGAATCAACCACCCAAGTGAAGTTCTTGAATTAGACCAAAAATTAAACGTTGTAATCCTTGATTTCGATGATGAGAAAACAAGAATTCAATTAGGATTGAAACAATTAAACGCTCACCCATGGGATGCTTTAGATGCTAATTTAACAATTGGTGATAAAGTAAAAGGTAAAGTAGTTGTAATCGCTGATTACGGTGCATTTATCGAAGTTGCTGAAGGTGTTGAAGGTTTAATCCACGTTTCTGAAATGTCATGGTCAACTCATTTACGTTCTGCTCAGGATTTCGTAAAAGTTGGAGATGTTGTTGAAGCTGTTATCTTAACTTTAGATAGAGATGACCGTAAAATGTCATTAGGTATCAAACAATTGACTCAAGATCCATGGACTGATATCACTTCTAAATACCCAGTAGGTTCTAAGCATACAGGTATCGTTAGAAACTTTACAAACTTTGGTATTTTCGTAGAATTAGAAGAAGGAATTGATGGATTAATTTACATCTCTGACTTATCTTGGACTAAGAAAATCAAACACCCATCTGAATTTGTAAATGTTGGTGAGAAACTTGATGTAGTTGTATTAGAATTAGATGTTGAAGGACGTAAATTATCTTTAGGTCACAAACAAACTACTGCTAATCCTTGGGATCAATACGAAGATTCTTTCGCTGTAGGAACTATCCACAATGGTGAAATTTCTGAAATCGTTGACAAAGGAGCTACTGTAGAATTCGGAGATGATATCGTTGCTTTCATTCCTACTCGTCACCTTGAAAAAGAAGACGGAAAGAAATTGAAAAAAGGTGATACTGCTGATTTCAAAGTAATCGAATTCAACAAAGAATTCAAAAGAGTAGTTGCTTCTCACACTGCTATCTTCCGTGAAGAAGAAGAGAAAAACGTGAAAGCTGCAACTGAAAATACTTCATCTAACTCTACTACAAATGCACCAGCTGCAACTTTAGGAGATAACAATGATGTATTAGCTGCATTAAAAGCTAAAATGGAAAAAACTGAGAAAAAATAATTCTTAAGTTTTTTATAAATAGAAAGTCCCACAGTAATGTGGGACTTTTTTTTGTTTCAGGATTTTCTTGTTTTGTTGCCTTTTCATATAGCCCGTGGTTTCAACCATGGGATAAAGAGATGTGATATTTACTATGTATTCCAATGGTTGAAACCATTGGCGATGTTCTTATCTCTAAAATTAAATTTTATTTAGAAGCTAATAATTTTGTTTCTTCTGGAGTAAAATCATCAACAATCGCGTAACTGTTTATTCCGCTTATTTTCATCTCATCAAGAATATCGACTAAATTACCATAGTTAGATTTTTTACCAGGTTTTATAATTACAGTTAAACTTTCAGGTTTTGTATTTTTACTAGTGTATTCTAGAATAATATTTTTTCTTTTTAGCAATTCTTGTCGAATTCCATCTTTACCATATTTAATTCTTTTGGAGAAATAATTGGTGAATTCAAAAGTCCCATATAGTATATCAATTTATTATTTTCTCCTAACATTACTGTTATTGATCGATTTTCGCCATCATAGTTGGATGGAGGACAATCACAACATCCACGATCAGGAAAATCAAAATCAATCATTTTCGGCTTCGCCAACTCAATCGTCACCATAAAAAATATAATCAACAAAAAAGAAACACCACCATTGCCGTTAAATCAACTCTTGTAGACAACTTTTTACTTCTAACTTTTTTAGGCAGATTTTCCATGTATATTTATGTTTTAATTTGACGCCAATAATTTTGTTTCTTCGGGGGTGTATTCATCTGCAACGGTGTAAATGTCAATTTTTGTAATTGCCATTTCATCTAAAATATCAACTAAATTTTTGAGGCTGCATTTTTTGCTTGGTTTTATGACGACTATTATTCCTTTTCTTGGATTTCCTGTATATTCGTATATCAGATTTTTTTTATTTAATAATTCTTTTCGAATACCGTTTTTACCAAAAACAACAGTTTTGGGATTTTCTAAAGGATCAATCAATAATCCGGAATATGTTATTATCCTATCATTTTTATCTAATAATATAGTGTAAATTCGATTTCCATCAATACATCCAACAGAACCACAACCTGGATCTTTATCAGGAAGGCCTAAATAAACAGCTCTTGGCTTCGCCAACTCAACCGTCACCATAAAAAATATAATTAACAAAAAAGAAACGCTCATCATTGCGGTTAAATCAACTCTTGAAGACAACTTTTTGCTTCTAACTTTTTTAGGCAGATTTTCCATAGTAAATTAATTTTAAGGAAAGTTATCGAAAAAAACGAAACAAAATATACTCCCATTCTAAAATTATTTAAAAATATTTTTAAGGATTAAAGCCTTGTTTTACAGCGTTTTTTAAAGATGATTCAATAATATTTGTATTTTTTTACATTTTCTTTAAAACCAAAACGATTGTTATGGCGTAAATGAGCTTATAACTTAAAATATTAATTATGAAAACTAGAAATTTTTTAGCCGTAGCAATCTTAACATTAGGATTTGGATTTGCATCATTTGCACAAAAAACTGTAATGGTTGGCGGAGCAGCAATGTATCCAAACAAAAATATAGTAGAAAATGCAGTTAACTCAAAAGATCACACTACACTTGTTGCTGCTGTAAAAGCTGCAGGATTAGTAGAAACATTACAAAGTAAAGGACCATTCACCGTTTTTGCCCCAACAAATGCCGCGTTTGACAGATTGCCAGCGGGAACTGTTGATACATTATTGAAACCGGAAAACATTAAAGCATTACAAAATGTTTTGACTTACCATGTTGTTGCAGGAAAAATGAATGCATCTGATATTGCAAAAGCAATTAAAGCAGGTAAAGGAAAAGCAACTCTTAAAGCGGTTAATGGCGGAACTCTAACTGCCTGGATGGATGGAAAAGATTTATACATCAGCGACGAAAGCGGTAACAAATCTAAAGTTACTATTGCAGATGTAAACCAGTCAAATGGTGTAATTCATGTTGTTGACACAGTTTTATTACCTAAAATGTAATACAATTTTAAAAATTCAATTTCTAAATTCCAAATTCCAATTTTTAAAGTTGGGATTTGGAATTTTTAATTTTTTTGGAATTTGTAAATCTATTTTTTCGCTGTTAAAGTTGATCCGGCAGAAGCTACAACAACACAAACAACAGCCAAAATTTCATAGAAATTTAGATTTTCCTGCAAAAATATAAAAGCACAAATAGAAGCAGCGGCAGGTTCTAAACTCATCAAAATACTAAAAGTACGTGGAGGAAGCTGCCCTAAAGCTTTCATTTCTAATGTAAACGGAATAGCGCTTGACAAAAGCGCAAGAGCAACACCCATTCCGAAAAGTTTTGGAGTAAGATTTGCTAAACCATTTTCTAAAAATCCGAAGGGTAAAATTAAAATAGCGGCGAAAAGCATTCCGGTAGAAACAGCCTTACCACTATTCATTATTTTAGAAATTTTTCCACCCAAAACGATATAAGCTGCCCAAAGTCCGCCTGCAATAAGGGCAAACAAAACACCTAACGGATCTATTCTTTCATTTGACCACGGAGCAATTAAAACTATTCCTGCCGCCGCAAGCAGAACCCAGCAATAATCAACCCAGCGTTTTGAGCCAATAATCGCCACCAATAAAGGACCAATGAACTCTAAAGTAACGGCTAAACCAATTGGAATTCTTTCTATCGCAAAATAAAAAATCAAATTCATGGCTCCCAATGACAAACCATACGGAATTACAATTTTCCATTGTGCGGGTGTTATTGCTTTTAAATTTGGCCTGTAAGCCAATAATAAAATCAAAGCGGAAACTCCAATTCGTATCGAAGCCGTTCCCGCAGCTCCTATAGCCGGAAAAAGGGTTTTAGCAATCGCCGCACCGCATTGTACACTAATAATAGCTAAAAGTACTGCCGGAACAGGAGGGATGTTGAATTCTTTATTTTTCATGGAAATTATAATGAAAATAAAACTGTGAATCAGTTTTAAAAGATATTTTTTCTAATTTATTCAAATAGAAAGCTGTGTTGAAATTTAATCAACATTTATAAAAGAGAATGTTTTTAAACTATTCTAAAGCGCGTTTGGTAACATAAGCACGATAGCCAATAATAGCCATTTGCCATTTTTTTGCTTTAGAAATATCCAAACCTTGTTTGGTAAAACTCGGTAAAAGAATCTTATTTATTTTGGCTAAAATTTTATACATGGTTGGTTAATTTTTATCAAAGATATAAAAAAAGACTTTGCGTTTCGGCAAAGTCTTTTATATGGTTTTTAATTCAAGTAATTAAGTGTTATTCAATCTTTAAGAGTAGATTTTGATCAGGGCCATTCTCAATATTCAAAGCACTTTTTGGAGCTTCTATCCATCCGGTTTTATTGATAACAAATTTGAACATTCTGACTTTATCATTTTTAAACTGGCTTTTGGGAACAGAAAGTTCAAAAGTATTTTTGTTTTTTCGAACCATTTGAAAGCTTTTATCATTTGGATTCCAATTGTCGAAAGAACCCGCAATGGAAACGCTTTTGACTAAATCAGCATTAAGCGATTTATCATGCTGATAGCTAAAAACAACAGCATCATTAATGATTTTATAACCGTAAATTTCTTTTTTATCATTATTCTTGGCCAATAAATCACCTGCGATGGCTACTATTGCATTTCCTAGCGCATTTGAAGTTTTTTCATTACTGATATTCACAACAATAGAAAGCCCCAAACCACGTTCCGGATAAACCAAAAACATGTTTTGTGTTCCAAAAGCACCGCCGTGTTTCCAGCAGTTTCTGCCGTTATTATCAACTTGAATACCATCCCAAAAATATCCGCTAAAGTCACGATCAGAATCTAAAAGATTTCTCTGAGATTCCAATACGATTTTATTTTTGGTATTTAATTCAAAAGCAAGAAATTTGGTTAAATCGCCTAAAGTAGATTTTAGATAACCTGCCGCTCCCCAAAGTTTATCAGACAACATTGGCATTTGTTTTTTGCCATTATAACCGTTCGCGATAATCGTGTTTTTGTCCGGATTTAAAAATGTTGACGTCATATTTAATTTTGAAAGAATATTTTCTTTCAACAGCATTTCATAACTTTTATGATAAATATTTTCCAGAATATGTGCCGCTAACTGAACACTTCCATTGCTGTATTTAAATTTAGTTCCCGGCAAAGTATCTAATTTTATGGTTTTTAAATCTTCAAAAAATTTCTCTCTTGAATAAGATTTATCCATTTTTTTAAATCCAATATAACTGCTGTCATTTTGATTTTTCCTTAATTCAGAATTATCCGGAAGATCTTTATTAAAGCCGCTTCTAAAAGAAACCAAATCTTTTATTTTTATTGGAGTTCCCTGATATTCTAAATTTGGATAAGAACCGGTTATGTATTTTCTAATGTCGTCATCCGGACTTATTTTGCCTTCTGTAACAGCTTGCGCCATTAACAATCCGGTAAATAATTTTGTGATCGAAGCCACTTCAAAAACAGTATTATTATTGGCCTGATTTCCTTTTCCTTTGTCAATTTCGCCATAGTGTTTTGTGTATGTTTTGCCATGTTTTATAATACCAATGGAAACAGAATTGGCCTTTGAATTTTCTAATAAAACCTGGGCATTTTTATCCATTGTAACCAGAATATCTTTTTCTGATAATGAAATTATTTTTTCTTGTGCAAAACACGAAAAACTATAAGTTATAAAAAGTAATAATATTAGTTGCTTCATTATTAGTGTGTTGTTAAGTTTTATTTGAATATTTATTCCCTTTTGAAGAAATTTAAAAGAACTGAACTGCAAATAAAAAACCAGTGATTTTATACACTGGTTTCTTAGTTATTTACAAATTTTTATTTCTATCACTTTTTTGATGCAGTGATCAAATTTCAGTTTCGTTTCGTTCTTTTCTTTTTGATTAAAACATAAATTAAAAACGAACAATATAGCTGCAATAAAAAATGTCTCTTTCATTTTAATAGGTTTAAGATCTTTTTTCTTTTTGAGCTTTTCTTGCATCCTTTTCATATTGTCTCATGCTTTTCTCATAAGCTTTCATGCCTTTTTCATATTGTTTCATATTCTTAGCAAATTCCTCACTGTCCGGTCCAAATTTTTGTTCAATGTATTGATTGAATTTTTCCATATCTGCGTCAAATTTTTCCATGGCAAGATCGTATATCTCTATTTTCTTATCATAAATGGCTTCACGCTGTGCCATGATTTCTTCTACCTGTTTCTCATAAGCAGACATATCAGGCTCAAATGCTTCCATCTTTTTCTCAAATTCAGCCATTTCTTTTTCGAAATTTTTCATAGCTGCTTTGTCGTTCACATCTTTTGGAGCTTTAGGAGCTTTTGGCATTTTAGACATATCGATCGGAGCCGGAGGCAGTGGTCCGTTTGGAAAAGATGGCGGTGAAGGCGGCGAAGGAGGAGAAACTTCATCAACATTAGGATTTTTAACCTCTTTAATTTCAATTCTGCGATTTTGGATAACTATTGGTTTATCAATTGCATCATCCGTCAGTATACCTATTTTCTCAGAACCGTCATTATCAGCAGATACAATAATTCCGCATTTTTTTATAGCTGTATCACCTTCAATTTGAAGAGTTTGGGTTTGTTCATTTCCTTTTTTAATGTCGATTCTAATAGACGTTAATTCGTCTTTTGAATTTCTTTTAACATTAGAAATTGCGACATCAGCATTATGGTTTTTCTTTAAATTTTCGGCTATTTCTTTTAAATCCTGATCTGTTGTGTTTTTATGAATTTTGTAAACATCAACAGGATCTTTTTTCTCCACAATTTCGGTTTTCTCTTTACTTTCTTTTTCCTGCGCAATAACTTTGATCTGAAATAAAAATACAAAGGCAACAAGCGCCGGAATTACGGCATAATACTTCCAGTAATTCCATTTTTTTGATTGATTTTTGTTTAACATGACAATTCGTTTTTTGATTAATGATTGATAAAAATGATTGGTAATGGCAACGCATGATTGGTGCGTTGTTATTTTTAAAAGCGTGTATTGGTACGCTTTTTTGTCGGATATTTTTTTGGCAGCCTCGCTGTCAGCAATAAATTCCAAGTTTTGCAATATGGCTTTTTTGTACATCCAGATAATTGGATTAAACCAAAACAGGACACAAAAAACTCTGGAAATCAAAACATCAATAGTATGATTTTGATCACTGTGCACTTTTTCATGTTCCAGAATACTTTCTAATTCTGATTCGCTGTACATTGATGAGTTGTAAACGATATAATCAAAATAAGAAAAAGGAGCAATATTTTCTTTGATGTCAACAAATTTAAAATCAGCTTGTTGTTGTACTTGTTTGCCTTTTAAAACAGAATTTAAACTATAAAAATCAAGCGCAAATTTGATCATAAATGCCAAAAATCCAATTGCATAAATGGAAAGGGAAACTAAATTCCAATCTATCTCAAAAGTCTCTTTTTCAATTGGATTTGAAGCATAAACGTGCGGATAATTGAAATTCGGCATTGGAGTGGGATCAACCCAGACAATTTTGGTGTAAACTAAAAATGGCAATGCAACCGAAGTTATCAAACCAATTAATAAAAACCATCTGTTGCTGTTAAAGAAGGTTTCTTTGCGTAATAAAAAATAATAAGCAAAGTAAAACAAGACTAAAAGTCCACTTGATTTTGCGACAAAAATGAAAAGTGCTTCCATACAAGATTTTTTTGGGTTTTTATTTTTCTTTCGGGTTTTCGATCATCGCCAGGATTTCGCGTAATTCGTCTGCAGAAATTTTTTCTTCTTTGGCAAAAAATGAAACCATACTTTTATAAGAACTATTAAAATAGTTGTCGATGGCCGTACTCATAAACCCTTTTCTGTAATCTTCGATGCTTACAATTGGATAATATTGATGCGTATTTCCAAAAGCATTATGAGCCACATATCCTTTCTCTTCCAGATTACGCACAATTGTCGAAAGCGTGTTGTAATGCGGTTGATCTTCCGTTATTTCTGCCTGAACTTCTTTTACGAATGCTTTTTTAAGCTTCCATAAAATGTGCATGATTTCCTCTTCTTTGTTCGTTAGCTTTTGCATGTTTTCTAATTTTAATTCAAATCTACAACTATTTTTTTAGTTATACAACTATAAATGTAGTTATTTAACTAAAAAAGAAGTTGAATTACTATTTAAATATCGAAATATAGTTGTAAGTAATTGATTTTCAATGTAAAATTAGAATAAAGAAATTTTACCACAGAGTACACAAAGATTTTACTTTTAGGATTTTATAAAAAAAAAAACACAGAGATACACAAAGCTTTGTGAATAAAACTTTGTGTATCTCTGTGTAAAACTTAGTACACTTTGTGGTAAAATTCTCTAAAGTAAATTAATTAACTTTCTCGTCGATTAAAGCTTTTCTAATCCAAAAGCAGCATCCTGTTGCAATAACTCCAATACAAGCCATAAATAACCAGTTCGTTTGATAGCCCAATCTTGTAATTATTTCGAAACCTACTTTTGAACTTACAATATGAGCCAAACTAAAACTCATCGTATAAAGTGCCATATATCGACCTTCCTGACCACGAGGAGCACGACTTAAAGCGAAAGCATTCGAAAAAGGAAAGGTTAGAATTTCTCCAATCGAAATGCAAATCATACTTATAACCAGAATTCCCGCCCATATATTAATGAGTAATAGAAAGAAACTCAAAGCCATAATAAAAGATCCGAGAATAATAATTTTAATTTTGGGAAAAGCTCTTCTTTCCATAAAACCAACCGTAGGCATTTCTAAAGCAAAAATCAAAAGTCCGTTTAAGGTCATTAATAAACCTGTTTGGAACTCGCTTAAACCAAATTTTTCATTGTGATATAGAGGTAAAGTCGTAAATAACTGAAAGAAAATCATGGCTGTTACAAAACTCACAAATAAGAAAACCCAAAAAATGCGATCATGAAAAACCGATTTTATTTCTGCCGAAATTTCCATTTTATCTCCATGAACTGCTTTTTTCTTCTCCTTAACTAATAACGCAAAAATGGAAATCGAAATAATACACGAAGCACCATCAACCCAAAAAAGTCCCTGATACCCAATTCCCATAATAATTAAACCGCCCAAAGCAGGTCCGGCAGCAAATCCTAAATTTACAGCCAAACGCACTAAAGTCAAAGCACGAGTGCGATTTTCAGGTTTGGCATAAGCGCCTAACGAAACAAACATCGCCGGCCTGAACATATCGGCAATAGTCATCAGAATGAACATGGCACCGCATAAAGCCCAAAAGGTTGTAATATATTGTACGAGAAAAAGAGAAACTCCACTTGTAAATAAACTAAAAATCATGATTTTATAAAACCCAATTTTATCAGATAATTTTCCGCCAAGCCACGAACCCAGCATCGATCCCAAACCAAACGAAACCATAATCCAGCCTACTTGATTGTAGCTAAAATGTAAATCTTCTTTTAAATATTTAGATAAAAAAGGAAGCACCATGGTACCGGCACGATTGATAAAAGTGACCAACGTAAGTATCCAAATTTCTCTTGAAAATCCTCTGAAATTATTGATGTAATGGTTAAAAGCAGTCTTGAGCATTATAAATATGTATTTGCAACAAAGTTAGGAAACTTTGTCACTTCCAGCGGTTGGTGCTTTGTTACTTTTAAACTATTTTTGCTTAAAATTTCAAAGATGAAAAATGTAATTGCTTTTTTAGTATTGCTATTGGTTAATTTTTGTTTCGGTCAGAAGAAATTTGACAAAAGCGAAACAGAAAAATTTCAGAAAACCATAAATTCTGAATACGCTGATCCTAAGACAAGTCCGTTAATGGAAGAAGATTTAAAGACTTTTAAAAGTTTAGCATTTTATCCTATTAATGGAAAATATTTTGTGAATGCAAAGTTTGTAAAAGCAAAGAATGAAAAAGTCTTTGAAATGAAAACTACCGGAACAAGAACTCCAAAATACATCAAATACGGTACTTTATTTTTTACGATTGACGGTGTTGCTTTGCAATTGAATGTTTACAGAAATATTGAACTTTCTAAAACAAAAGAATATAAAGATCATTTATTTCTGCCATTTTCAGATTTAACAAGCGGTAAAGAAAGTTACATTGGAGGAAGATATATTGATTTGAAAATTCCGAAACGAAATACAATTGCAGTTGATTTTAATCAGGCTTATAATCCGTATTGTGCTTATAATCATAAATATTCCTGTCCGCTGGTTCCTTTAGAAAATGATTTGAAAGTTGAAATTAAAGCCGGAGTTAAAACATTTCATTAATGGAATTCTTTAATTTTCATACCCATCAATTTACCAATCAAACTGATATTTTGGAACTGGTGAATCAATATCCACAGGAATTTGATGCTTCGATTCCGTATTATTCTGTTGGAATTCATCCATGGTATATTGCAGAAGACAGGATTGATGCCGATTTGAAAATTATAGAAGAAAAATTGCATACGAAAAACTGCCTCGCTATTGGCGAATGCGGTTTAGATAAACGCATCGAAATTCCGTTAGAGCAGCAAATTATAGTTTTTAAAAAACAATTGGCTTTAGCCGAAAAATATAAAAAACCGGTTGTGATTCATTGTGTTGCTGCTTTTCAGGAAGTAATTGCAATCAAAAAAGAAATGAAAATTTCAGTTCCGATGATTATACATGGTTTTTCTAAAAATATTCAAATTGCAAATCAGCTTATTTCGGCAGGATTTTATCTTTCATTTGGAAAATATTTATTGAAAAATCCAGAATTAAAAACGGTTTTTCAGCAAATTCCAAACGATCGTTTTTTTCTGGAAACTGATACAATTGAAGAAAATATCAAACAGGTTTATAATTTAGCAGCAGCATACAAAAATTTAGAAATAAAGGAATTACAAGATATTATCTCAGGTAATTTTAAAAATGTATTTAAACAGGAAATAAGAGAAGCCTGAAACCTGAAACTTGAAACAAAAAAATAAACAAAAATAAACAAAAGATTATATGGCAGAGTGGACGGAAAGAGCCGAACTTTTATTTACAAAAGAAGGATTGCAGAACTTGCAAAATGCAAATGTATTAGTAGTAGGTTTAGGCGGAGTTGGCTCCTTTGCAGCTGAATTTTTGGCAAGGGCAGGAGTAGGAAATATGACAATTGTAGATGGAGATGTAGTTGATATTACAAACATTAACAGACAATTACCGGCATTACATTCTACAGTTGGTGAGCCAAAAATTAAAATTGTAGGCGATCGTTTGATGGATATAAATCCCGAATTAAAACTAACCCGTGTTCAGGAATTTTTATCTCCGGAACGTGCTTTTGAGATTGTTTCTCCAGAGTTTGATTATGTTTTGGATTGCATTGACAGTATTACTCCAAAATTAAATTTAATTATCGCCGCAAAACGCAAAAGAGTTAAAATTATAAGCAGTATGGGCGCTGGCGGAAAAATGCTGGCTTCAAAAGTAAAAGTAAGTGATATTTCTAAAACTATTAATTGTTACTTTTCAAAAACGATCAGAAAACGTTTAAAAGAAGTGAAAATCAATAAGTTGAAAGTAGTTTTTTCTTCTGAAATTCAGGACGAAAAAAGCTTAAAGTTAACTGACGGAAAAAATTTCAAAAAGTCATTCTACGGAACAAATAGCTATATGCCAGGATTATTTGGTCTTCATGCTGCAGAAACCGTGATTAGACATTTGTTGAGTAAATAGAGTTGCTAAGTTTGCTAAGGTTCTAAGTTACTAAGCTGTAGCTGAAAAACTTAGCGACTTAATAACTTAGAACCTTAGTACCTTAAAAAAATGATTAAAACAGTAATATTTGATATGGACGGCGTAATTGTCGACACAGAACCCGTTCATCGTTATGCTTATTATAAACAATTTACAGAATTGAATATTGATGTAACCGAAGAAATGTATACTTCGTTTACGGGATTTTCAACGCGAAATACGTTTCAAACTTTAAAAGGATTTTTCCCAACGATTGAACACGAAGTTGAAGATCTGATTCAAAGAAAAAGAAATATTTTTAATGATGCTTTTGATACCAAAGAAGATTTGTATTTATTAGAAGGTGTTGAAGATTTAATTAAAGATTTGTATGCCAACGGAATGCAGCTGATTTTGGCTTCTTCGGCTTCAAAAGTTACTATTGAGCGTGTTTTTACGAGATTCAATTTGCATCAATATTTTACAGATATTGTAAGCGGTGAAGATTTTCCACAATCAAAACCTAATCCGGCGATTTTCATTCATGCGGCTTCATTATCTGTTGCACCGCCAGAAAATTGTATTGTAATCGAAGACAGTACAAACGGAGTGAAAGCTGCAAAGGCCGCAAATTTATTTTGTGTGGGATATAATAGCCATCATTCTAAAATGCAGGATTTATCTGCTGCAGATTTAGTTATCAATCATTTCAATGAATTAAATGCTCAAAAAATATCACAGTTAGGCTCTTGAATTATAGAATATTTAACATTTGTTCGCTGATTGAATTTGTAAATTTGAGGAAAACAAAATAAACTCAAGAAATGAAAAAACTACTTATTGCATTAGTCATTATTTTGGCTCCTTTTGCTGCAGAAGCACAAATAAAAACACCACAAGCGAGTCCGAAAGGTTATATAAAACAAACCGTTGGTTTAACTGACGTTGAAGTTACTTATTCTCGTCCTGGAGCGAGAGGCAGAGCGGTATTCGGGAATTTAGTTCCGTTTGGTAAATTATGGAGAACAGGAGCTAATGAAAATACAATTATTAGTTTTAGTGATGATGTTATTATCGATGGTAAAACATTAAAAAAAGGAAAATACGCGATTTATACTATTCCTAAAATCGAAAGCTGGGAAGTAATTTTTTACCTTTCAACAGACAATTGGGGATTGCCGGAAAACTGGAATGAATCGTATGTTGTTTTAAGAACTACTGTAAAAGAAAACGCTTTACCAACTCCGGTTGAGACTTTTACAATTGGAATTAATGGTTTAGATCCAAATTTTGGATATTTAGAAATGGCTTGGGAAAACTCTCATGTTGCTTTGAAATTTGAAGTTCCAACTGCGAAAAATGCTATTGCAAGTATCGAGAAAACTTTGGGCGGACCAAATTCAAATGATTATTTTGCAGCGTCTCAATATTTGTTTCAGTCAAACGGAAACATAGAAACTGCGAGAACTTATGTTGACAAATCTCTGGATATGAGTACAGATAAGCCTTATTTTGTTTTAAGACTAAAATCATTAATCCAGGCTAAACAAGGTGATAAAAAAGGCGCAATTGAAACAGCAAAAGCATCTTTGGCCGCTGCAGAAACTGCAAACAACCAAGATTACGTAAAATTAAATAAAGACAGTATTGCGGAGTGGAGCAGATAATGCTTTAAAAATTCCAATATTTTTTATAACTCAATATCTTAAAATCCAAATTCCAAAGCTCAGACCTTGGAATTTGGATTTTTTTTATGATTGGAATTTGAAACCTGAAACCTGAAAAAAAATATTAATTCATACTCGGTGGTTCGGGAATTTTAATTGTTCTTTTGGTTTTCTTCACTATTAAAAGGTAAAAAGTAATTCCGCCTAAAACAATAAGTAAAGCAATTTCAAGCTGTCCCAGACTATTCGTGTCGTTATACATTGCATTTGCACTCGCTAATTTTGATTTTCCTTCTGTAATCTGAATTTGGGATAATTGCTATAAAATTTTTAATGCCTTTTCACTTAATTCTACAACTTGAATCCAGTTTTTATTTTTAGTTTGTTTATTAATTGATTCACAAGAAGTTATAAAGTTTTGAAAAAATATTCTTTCTGTGGGGGTTAAGACTGTTTTTGAATACAAATCGTCGATAGAATGAATTATTTTTAGTGTACTGCTAATTTCATTTGTTTTAATCGTATCACTTAAATTTAATTTTTCAGCTTCCGTTTTTATAAAATGGAGTTCTTTCGAATATTGAAAAATATAATTAGCAACAACCAATCTATCTTTATAAATCGCATTGATGTTTTCATTTACCTTTTTGGAATTTTGCAGTGTATTGAAATTACTTAAAATAATAATCAGCATCACAATTAGCAAAATGAAAGCAGCTTTGGTTTTATTGCTGATTTTATTTAGGTCTTTCATAATAAGAGAGTTAGTCTCTCAAAGGTAAAGATTTTTAATGGAGAATTAACAATGCAACTTTTTGTGCAAATTTTAAACATTGTCAGGCTTTTCAAGACTTAAATTGGAATCTTGAATTTAATTTATAAACTCCAATATATTTTTTAAAGTTTCTTCTTGCTGTTTTTCTCTGGAAATAGAAGCGGAGTCATCTCCTAATTGAAAACCATAATAACCAAATTGTCCATGATTTGCGCCTTCAATTTTTACGAATTTTGTAGATATAGGAAGCTTTGATTTATTTTTAAAAATTGTTCTTTCATCAGCGACACCATCGTTCGAACCGTATATTTTCATAATCGGAATTCTACATTCTGCTAATGAAATATCTCGCGGATGTGTAGTTCCAATTAAAATCAACTTTTGGATTAAATCAGGATTTTCTTTTACAAATTGCGCTGCCATTTTTCCGCCTTGCGAATGTCCGGATAAGATATAGGTTTTGGTTTTATCAGCAAATAAATTAAGCTCTTTCGGTATTTCATATCCTTGAGAAGCTAATCTCCACGGCATTTTAATCAAATAAACTTTAATTCCGTTTTCAGATATCCTTCTGCACAAAGGCACATAAGCTTTTGGATCAACCATTGCACCGGGGAAGAAGATAAAGACTTTTTCAAATTTTTGTTTTGGCTCAAATAAAAAATAATCGTTATTGTCTTTTACCACTATTTTTGAGGTACTTTCTAAATAAGAATCTGAAACATCTTTAGCCTGATAAGAATAAAACAACCAAATCGTAAACGAAATGGCAATGATGAACCATATTCTTTTTATTATACGTATGATTGAATGTTTCTTTTTCATAATAAAAGAAATTAATCGATTTCTTCCTTTGTATTTCTCTTTGCCAGCAACAGAAATATTTTAAAAACTACATTTAGTACCGGAATAAAATTAAAAATAAGATATGTTGTATTTACATTTAAATCATGTAATCTTCGGGTTGTAGCTGCTTGTATTGGAATAAATGTAAATAAAATAATAAAACAGATGTAGAAAAAATTAAGAATTTTTTCGTTATCTAGATTTATATTTTCGTGCAAATGAATACCAATAATGTATGTTAGAATATTGACTAAAAGATAAATTCCAAATTCTATTCTTCCAGATTTTCCAGAAAAAGAAGAATAGAAAAAAAATATATTTTTAAAATGCCTCATACAATTTTACGCCTGTTCTAGCTGTTTTTAAATAAATGGCTATTCAAAAACTACTTCTTCATTATCAGTTTTTCGTTTAAAAAATAAAACCTGCAGCAACAATGCCAACAATATTGTTAAAATTGCTCCAATAAAATTCAGCCATAAATAACCCAGTTTTTCCTGAGTGTAAATCAGGAAATAATAAATAACAAAAATGGTGGTCTGACTTATTACAGCGCTACAAAACATAGCTTTTGCGCCAACACGACGCAGATAAAATCCAACCAGAAAGATTCCTAAAACAGTTCCGTAAAAGATTGAACCAATAATATTTACAAGCTGAATTAAATTCTCAAATAAAGTCCCGACGCAGGCAAAAAGTATAGCTACAATTCCCCAGAAAAGCGTGAAAAATTTGGTTGCATTCAAATAATGCTTCTCTGATTTCTCTGTTTTCAGATTTCGTTTGTAAATGTCAATTGCAGTTGTCGAGGCCAAAGCATTTAAGCCAGAAGCTGTTGAAGACATTGCTGCCGAAAGAATTACGGCCAATAACAAACCAATTAAACCTTTTGGTAAATAATGCAGAATGAAATGAAAAAACACATAATCTTTATCATTCGTTTCACTATTACTGTCGGCCTTTGAAATAATTTCTTTGGCACGATCGCGTAAATCTTTTTCTTTGTTGGATAAAGCAACTAATTCTTTTCGCAAAATTGGATTGTCATAATCCTGATTTAACTGATCGATATACAATAAGTTGATTACTTTTTTATCTTCAGAAAGTGTACTTAGTTTTTTTTCTAAAGCATGATATTCTTCCTTAAAAGCTGATTTTTCAATGACAATTTTATTATTCGGATTAAAATTTAAGGGAACCGGATTGAATTGAAAAAACACAAAAACCATAACTCCCGTTAACAGAATAAAGAACTGCATTGGTACTTTTAAAAGTCCGTTCATGATTAATCCCATCTGGCTTTCGCGAATTGATTTTCCGGATAAATAACGTCCAACTTGTGATTGGTCTGTTCCAAAATAGGCGAGAGCTAAGAAAAAACCACCTGTAATACCGCTCCAAAAAGTATATTTTTCTTCGGGATTAAAAGAAAAATCAACGATATTCATTTTATCATTGGCTCCCGCAATATGCAGCGCACTTGTAAAAGTCATGTCGTTTGGCAAATAATGCAAAATCAGGAAAAACGTAATAAACATACCAGACATAATCACAAACATTTGCTGTTTCTGCGTTACGTTTACGGCTTTTGTCCCTCCGGAAAAAGTGTAAATAATAACAAGAACACCAATCATAATATTCATGAAAGTTAAATTCCAACCTAAAAGTGCCGACAAAATAATAGCCGGTGCATAAATGGTAAGTCCGGTTCCTAAACCTCTCTGAACCAAAAAAAGAATTGCTGCCAGAGAACGTGTTTTTAAATCAAATCGTTTCTCCAGAAATTCATATGCTGTAAAAACCTTATTCTTATGATAAAGGGGAATAAAAGTCAAACAAATTACAATCATAGCAATTGGCAATCCAAAGTAAAATTGCACAAAACCCATTCCGTCATGATAAGCTTGCCCGGGAGTTGACAAAAATGTAATGGCACTGGCTTGTGTTGCCATTACCGAAAGTCCCACGGTATACCATGGGGTTTCGTTGTTTCCTAAGATAAAATCTTCGACGTTTTTACTGCCTTTGGTTTTCCAGGATCCATATCCAACAATAAATAAAAGCGTGACAATAAGTACGATCCAATCAAATAATTGCATAGGTTATGAGTATAATTGCATGATTAAGAAAAAAATTGCAATGTAAATAGCGTTTGCTACTAAAACATACGTGTAGCTTTTTTTCCAGTTTTTTGTTTTTTTAGCTTCCATATCTTCAGGATTTATTTTTTTAATTCTTGTTTAGGAGCTTCTATTGGTTGTTTAAGCGAAATAATATTCGAAAGCAATCTATATGCTCCGGCAACACCTTCCGGTAATTCTCTAAAAAAGCTCAAACCGGTGTAAATGTAATATCCTTTTCCATAAGGCGCTACTAATAAAGCACCATCTTTTGCAGATTCGCCTTTGTCGTGCGATGACAGAATAGGAGTGAAGGCTGCATCATATTCATTAGGATAATACAAACCTTGTTCCTGCGTCCAGCCTTCAAAATCTTTGGTTGTAATTTTATTTGGCGTATTTAAAACCGGATGATTTGGTGCTAAAAAAGTAACTTTTGCATTTTCTTCGGTCACACGATCATTTGATATTTTTAACGGATATGGCGCAATCTGATCTGTTACGGTTCTCCCAAATGTGTTGTATTGAACAATCATATTTTTACCGCTTTTCACAAAATCAAAAAGTATTTTTTGTTTGTTAGCCAATGCATTTACTGTATTATAAGCACGAATTCCGGTAATTACCGTAGCAAAAGAATCCAGTTTTTCAGGTGTAATTTCTTCCGGTTTTACGATGGTTACTTTATAACCCATTTGCGTTAAACTTTCAGGAACTTCGTCGCCGGCGCCCATAATGTAAGCAATAGCATCTCCCGAAGTTTTTAAATCAATTCGAATGCATTTTGATTCGGCAGATTTTAAAACCATTTGTTTCGTAATATGATTGAAATCAATAATAATTTCGTCTCTGTCAAAACGTTTATTATCAACAGTTGCTACACTTTTTGCAATCGCTTCTTCCGGTAATGTTGGCGGAGTTACTTCAAAATAAAAGATTTGTTCTGTTCCTTTTTTTGCTAATGTAAACGGAATTTCCTTTGGAGAAACAGACCAGCTTTTTGGTAATTCTAATTGTAAATTTCCTTTAATATCATCTTTTCCGGCACGAACTTTTACAGGAATCATTTTGCTTTTAATACTTCCAAAAAGTAAAACTCTTTCTAAAATGGAAGTTGTAACATCAGGAACGATATCCAGAAAATTATACATTTCGCCTTTTACGCCATCATTATATTTATAAACAACTGTGCGTTCAAACGGAATTTCAATACCGTTAATTTTCACATTAAAAACGACCTTTACTTCTCTGATAATATCTGGAATTCCAATGTTTTCCTGATTAGAAACGGTGTACATTCCAACACCTGCTTTTTCTTTCAGCCAGTAAGGTTGTGTATATTCAATATTATTGGGAAGCTGAATCTGAAGATTTATTTTTTGATCGTTATTGTTTTGCAGAACAGTGTTTTGAACCGTAGTTTTATTATCCGGCAACGTAATTACACTTGTTAACTGCATTTCAACAGCACATCTGTTGATGGCTTCAAGACTTAATTTAACGGTACTTCCCGGAGTTGCTTCCTGTTCGCTTGCTACTGCTTCAAGATAAAGTCCGGAGCAGGAAGCTATAATGTTTTTTATAGCTGTAGATTTTAATGTTTTCCAATGATCATCCTCTAAAGCCTGAATCATGGAATATGCTTTTACTAAATCCGGAATACTGGCAGATGGATTGCTGAAATTGTAATTTGAAATAATTTTAGAAATTAATTCTCCAACAGGTTTTCCATTTTTCACACGATTCCAGGTCGTGTCAATTCCGTCAAATAAATTATCGCGTTCTTTAGGATTTTCTCCATTAATAAGTTCCAGATATTCCGTTTCATTTCCGCGAACGCCGGTACTTCCAAAACCTTGTGATTGATGACGGCTTCGGCTTAAAGCAGCAATTTCCTGATTTGATTTTCCAATTCCGGTGTAATAAACACCCGTTTCTAATTTCGTAAATTTTGATTTATTGGCTGCGTCAAATTTTTCCTGACTTCCATAAAACCACCACGATGGATTAAAAAATTGGCGTTTAACCTGCCATGGTTTAACATATTTTAATTGTTCAGGATATATTTTAGGGTCATTTGTTAACTTAAAACTTTCCACGCTTAACATCGCCGATGATGTATGATGCCCATGTGTAGTTCCCGGCGAGCGATGATCAAATCGGTTAATGATTACGTCAGGCTGAAATTTTCTAATTGTCCAGACAACATCTGCAAGGACTTTATCTTTATCCCAAATTTGTAACGTTTCGTCCGGATTTTTAGAAAAACCAAAATCATTTGCACGTGAAAAAAACTGTTCTCCGCCATCAATTTTTCTCGCTTCTATTAATTCCTGAGTTCTTATAACACCTAGTAATTCACGCAATTGTGGTCCAATTAAATTTTGTCCGCCATCGCCGCGTGTTAGTGATAAATAACCTGTTCTGGCATTCATTTCGTTTGCCATAAAAGAGATTAAACGTGTATTTTCGTCATCAGGATGTGCAGCAATATAAAGTACAGAACCTAAAAAGTTTAGTTTTTTAATTTGATTGTAAATTTCAACTGAACTTGGTTTTTGTGGTTGTTGTGCAAAAGAAATAGAAATTCCCGTAAAAAAAAGCAGAAGAATTTGTAATTGAATTTTTCGCATAGCGTATTTAAGTGTTTTTTTGAAAGAGCCTCAAAAATACTAATTATTTTATTGAACAGTATTTAAATGAAATGTTAATGCTTAATAAAAAAGAGAGCACCAAAAATAATGATGCTCTCTTTTCTAAAAAATTGGTAATTATCTTCTTCCATGTCCTCCGTGGTGATCGTCATGATGATCGTGGTGATCATCGTGATCGTGTCTTCCCGGTTTATCATGTTTGTCATGATTTCTGTTATCATGTCTATAATCTCTGTGCTCACTATAACCATAAACCGGTCTTGGTCTGTATGGTCTTTGCGGCGCACCATGATATCCTTTATAGTATGTAACTCTGTGTCTGTCAAAATAAGTATAAGGAGTTCTTCCATGGTAGTCATTTAAAACTACTTTATAACCTCCGTATAAGTCATAATTACGATATTGTCTTGGCAAACGAGTTGCTCTAATCCATCTTCCGCCTCCAAAATAAATAAATTGTGAAGCTCTAACATCATAATACGCTTCGATATCCGGCAAATAATAATATTCCATTTCAGCGTAACCAGATGGTCCCCAGGCTGGTGGCGTTCCGATGTTTACATTTACTGATACTTGGGCTTGTGTGGCATTTGCAACCAAAAGAAATAATCCTGCGATTGCTATCTTAATTGTTTTCATTTTTTTTAGTTTTTATGTTAATCGTAATGTTACTTAGCGATATTCATATACTGTGCCAAAAAATAAAAATGGAGTGTATTTCGACGAAGAAAAAAGGTATTTTGTCGATGAAAAACCCTTACTATACTTGGAAATATTTGATTATTAAAAAGTTATAAAAAATTTAAAAAATATTTTTTTTTCACTTTTTTAAACAAAAAAATTAAGCTCAGACTTTCTTAAAAATGACTATCTATATTCTATAGTTCGTGGTTTAGCCAGCTCAAAATTCTGCAAACCAAAATCAGTAGTTTCAAAAGTATTGGTTTTAAATACATTATCTCCCTGAAAAGGAATACTAGGATAATATGACAGTGACAGTTGAAAAGAACTGAAAACCAAATAGTCATTACTGATCAAAAGACCTATCGTAACTTTTTGATAAGCTTTACTTTTGAGCATGGAATCGTTTGGAGTTCCTAATAATGCGACAGTGTAATTAAAAAATGGATTCAAACGAAATCCCCACAAAGCATGAGGCGAGTAGGTTTGTGTTTGCAATGATAAAACCGCTTTGCTGGTTCCGTACAATGCAGCATTGAATCCCTGTAATGCATTTTGCTCATTTAAATTAAGTTCATCGCCAATAATCTCTTCCCTGTTAATTCCTAAAACCAGTTTAGGATTAACGAATTGTCTTAATTTCCAATTTCCAATACTATATAATTTTGTAAAGTAATTAGATTCGAATAAAAACGAAGTCTGATATGTTTTTGATTGATGAAAATAAGTTCCAGCTTCAAAATTGGTACTTAAAAATCCCCAGTCATAATAATTTCCAAAAGAAAACTGGGCACCTACATAAGGCCGCCAATATTTATTTTTATATTGATATCCCAGCGTTATCCCGTAGATTCTTCCAATTGGAACGTCTTCGGTCACACCATTTCTAAAAATATAACTGTCCTTGACGAATTTTCTGGTGTTGATTCCGATTCCGCTTAAAAGCAATTTTTCATCTGAATAAAAATGCGTAGGATCATAAATATCCGAAGGCATTTCTGTGTAATCTATATTTAGAAAACGTGCAGATACAATCAAATTTGTAATTCCGTTATTTTCATCTTCAAAAACTTTTGAAGCTTTTCCCACCCAAAAATCCTGAACATTATTTTTAAAAGGCTGCCACTCATATAAAGTATCAGGCGGAACACGAACCTGTAATGTATCCCGTCTAAAATTTTGGGCAAAATACATTCCGCCCGCCCATTTGGTTAAAGGAGAGTAAAAATCACGCTCAATATCAATGCTTTTGCTGTAATTGTTATCCAGATCTACATTGTATTTTAGTTTTGTACTAATATAAGTATTCTTGATATTTGGTACTGTATAGGTGATATCATTACCATTTGCGCCATCATCAAAACGATTGGTAAATCGATATTCCAGTTCTTGTCCTGAACCAAAAAAATCTTTTTCTTTAAATCCAACAGAGACACGGTTACCTGAAATGGAGAATTTCGGAATTGTACTCCAGGAATCTAAAACACGAATCGTAATATCTACAGAATCTGATGTCGGACTGGGCAGTTCTTTCGTGATTTTTACGGCAGTAACATATCGCTGAGCACGTATAAGACGCTCAGATTCCTGTACTTTATAAGAATCATACGGAACGTTTCTTTTAAAAAGCAATAAATTATAAATCGCTATTTTTTTTGTTTTAAGGTGAATTTTATTACCCGTTCTTTCTCCCCAGTTACGAGGCATTGCCGTAGTATCTACGACCGAATGTCCAAAAGGATCTAAGGTGATTACATTAATTTTTCTAATAATTTTACCGTCGTAATTGGTACGGTCTTTCTTTTCAACTATTTCAGCTTCTTTCTTTTTAGGTTTATTGGCTCTGAAAAGTAATTTATGTAAGGTTTTGGTAAATTTATGTTTCTTAGAATAATTCTGAATCTTTTTATACATTGCAGCGCTATCCTTTTTCGTTTCAGTTTTTGGCTTATTTACCTGCGCGCAAACGCTTTGCATAAAGAAGCATAGTAGAATAGAAATGATTATTTTTAATTTTCGAAACATTAAGTATAGTTGGCTTATTACAGATAATTTTTACATGAATATAAGATAAATAATACAGATATTTTTAAAATCTAATTATTTGATTTCGATTGGTCGTTTTCGTATTCTCCACGTAAATTTCTTGGGCATATGATTTCCCATTAAATAACCCCAAGGTTCTAATGATTCTATTCTTTCAAAAATAATTTTTAAAATAGCCAAAAGCGGAATTGCCAAAAACATACCCGAAATTCCTGCCGCAGCGCCACCCACAATGATTCCCAGAATGGAGACAAAGGCATTAATTTCAACTTTAGAATTAATAATTAACGGCACAAGTAAATTATTATCAATTAACTGCACGACAACATTCACAATTAAAATGCTAATAAATACAGAAGTATCCGGCGTTCCTGATAAGGTAGCCAAAAGAGTGATAACTCCGGCAATTGTAATACCGATATAAGGAATCAGATTTAAAATTCCGGTTATTAATCCTAAGAGGATAAAATATTTGACACCAACAATCCAAAGGCCTAAACCTGTCAGAACTGAAACTACAATCATTTCTAATAATAAACTAACAATGTAATTATTTATCGAAACGCGTATTTGCGCCAAAATATCTTTTAGCGCAGAATGATCTTCCTTGTTCACCAACTTCGCTAGAAAAAGAATAAAATGATCTTTATAAAGCAGAAACAAAAAGGTGTAAATTGGAATAATAGTACAATCTATTAGAAGATCTGTGATAGATAATATTGCAGTACCTAAGGTAACAACGCCACTATTTTTAACGGAATCTTTTGTGACCGTATCAAGGTATTTTTTTTGTTCGCCAATACTAATGTGAAAATTATCTTTTACAAACTTGTGAACCTCAGTAATAAAGACATTTGTGTTTTTCTTAATTGTATCAAAATCATTGGCAATGTCTTTAACCTGATAGGAGATAAAAACCAATATCCCTACAATAACGGCGGCAAATATAAGAACGCAGATAATCGCAGCAAGATGTCTGGGAAATTTAAGTCTGACGTTTAAAAGTGTGAAAATAGGAAGTAATAAAACTGCAAATAAAAAGGCCATCAATACGGGAGTAATGATATCTTTTCCCATACAAAAAATAGTCGCAAAACAAATTAAACTTATAAGTATAAAGGAAAGCTTAGCATAAAATGGCAATTTTATAGTTCGAATCATTGGTATAGAAATTAGGTTTAGATAGATCGAAAAATGATCTTAACAAAATTCCTTAATTCTAAACTAAATTATGTTCTACGTTTTTTGAATTACCTTACAAGATTCCCATTACAAATTTCAATCAAAAAATTCTCTTTCTTCATAATGACTTGGCATAATCGAAATTCCCTTTTGAAGTAAAAGATTATTTGGAAAAATGATTCTTTCGCCATCTTTTGTTCGAAGATTGACATGAAAAGCACTAATGTCTTCTATTTCAGCTTCTATTGGAAAATCTTTATCATGAATTTTAATTGTATCCCCAATTCTGAAAGGAAAAGAAAAGAACAAAATCATTCCGGAAGTAATATTGCTCAAAATAGACCATTGCGCAAACATAGCCACACCAATTACAGTTGCAATTGAAGAAACGGTAATAAAAATATCCTTTGTATCAACACCCCAAATCACGATAAGACTTATCGTAACCAAAACGTTCATTAAGATGTGAATGTATTTGATTACCAGATTAGTTCGGTGTTCTAATAATTGACTTGAATGTGCATAACGACGAATTAATTTTGCAATAATAATACGCAATGCAATTAATGTAAAAAGGAGAATTATCGTGGATACTATTTCCTGGCTATATTCTTTGAAAGAAAACATAAATGAATTTTTACACTAAAGTACTCAAATATTCGTAAACTTTGGCTGTTGGCAAGCCCATAACATTGGTATATGAACCTTCGACTTTTTCAACTGCCATAAAACCAAACCATTCCTGAATGCCATAAGCTCCGGCTTTATCATAAGGTTTGTAGTTTTCTATATAATAGGAAATAGCTTCATCAGACAAATCTGTGAAAGTTACTTTTGTAACATCATTAATTAGAGTAGAGCCGGTATTAGTTTTAAAACAAACCGATGTAAATACTTCGTGCGTAGCATTTGACATTGATTTGATCATTTCAAAAGCTTCTTCGGCACTTTTTGGTTTTCCCAAAGCTTTATTTTGATGCCACACAATGGTATCGCTCGTCACTAAAATTTCATTTTCTTTTAATTCACCATCAAAAGCGCTGGCTTTTAGTTCGGCTAAATAATCTGTGATTTCAACGGCCTTTAATTCAGGCGGATAAATCTCTTCAATATCTTTCAGTCTAATTTCAAAATCAAGATCTAAGTCTTTGAAAAACTGTTGTCTTCGAGGCGAACCCGAAGCCAGAATTAAAGTATATTTTTTTAATTTTTCTTTAAGCATTATATTTGATATTTAAGGTAATAACCAAAATAGATAAAATTCCAAAAAGCAAAATCAGTTTTAAAATTGTACTTAAATGCTGGAAATCTTTTTGAGATTTGGCACTCATTATTTTAACGGCAAAATATCCTAAAGGTGCTAAAACAAACGCAAACGCATATAAAGTCACAATATAGAGGTTGTTCTCAATAAAATATTTATCGATGTAAAACAAAGTTAGAATAAACGGAATTGCGGAAAATCCTAATGCTACTTTCGCAGCCCGGCTATTTCCTATTGCAATTGGTAATGTATTCATTCCCTGATTGTAATCGCCATTTACATCTTCGATATCTTTTATAATTTCACGAATAAAATTAATCATAAAAGCAAATATGGCATAATCAATTAAAATGGAAAACATACTCGCCATCTGAGCTTTATTTTCAATAGTAGTTGCCGGAAAAAGATCGAAAACCCCAATAATAATGACGCTTAAAGCCAATAATAAGGCTACTACAAAATTTCCTAAAACCATGATTTGCTTTAAGGATGTAGAATAAAAATAAAGCAACGAAGCAATGAATATAAAAATTACTGCAAAAGTAGGTCTCATAATCACGTTTGACAAATAACAGCCAATCGCAACTCCGGTAACATTTAGTCCGAAATAAATATTATAAGCACGCGTTTCCGAAATTCCTTTGCCAACCACAACATCATTTGGTTTGTTGATTGTATCGGTTGCAACATCAAGAATATTATTAATTACATATCCGGCAGCCGCCAATAAAACACTACTTAAAACCAATAATCCATATTGCCAATCGGCCAGAGCCAAGGGAATATCCTGCTGTTTTAAAAAAGCATAACGAAATAAAAGCTGCATAAAAGCCAGCATGAGTAGGTTTTGATAACGTATTAGTTTGAGGTATTTCATCTGTGTAAGGTTCAAAGGTTCAGAGGAACAAAGGTTCAAAGGTTTTGTTGCAATCTTTGTCAAAGTTTAACTTTGACAAAGATAATATTACGTACTGACTGAAAACTGTAACTGGGACTGAGACTAAAAATTAATCGTGTTTTCCGTTAAAATATTCCATCCATTTTCCCTGTACTTTCATCACTTGTTCGATTACGTCGCGTGCAGCGCCTCTTCCGCCTTTTACGTGTGAGATATAACCGGAAATATTCTTGATTTCAGGACTTGCATCTTGTGGGCAGGTTGGCAATCCTACTAATTTCATGACATGAAAATCGGGAATATCGTCGCCCATATATAACACTTGTTCCGGTTTAATATTATATAGTTCAATATATTCTTTAAAGGTTTTAACTTTATCCGGAGTTCCTAAATGAATATCGGTAATACCCAGATTACGAAGTCTTACGCGTACACCTTCATTGCTTCCGCCAGAAATAACACAAACATTATAGCCGCTTTCTACAGCTGCTTTCATCGCGTAACCATCACGAATATTCATCGTGCGAAGAATTTCTCCTTCGCTGGTTACAAAAACAGAACTGTCTGTAAGTACGCCATCAACATCAAAAATAAATGTGGTGATGTCGTTCATTATTTCTTTATAACTTTTTGCCATTATTTTGTATAGATTGTGTTAGTATTTTATATATATTTTTTTGATTTTCGTCGCTTAAGTACTCCAAATGTGCATCAATGGTAATCGAGTCATGGCGTTTTGCTGGTCCGGTTTGAGCGTCAATTGGGTTTAGGGTATTTATTTTATCAGCCGTTTCCTGAATCAAAGGTTTCAGGATTTCGAAAGGAACCTGGTTTGCTTCACAAATTTCCTGACCAATCTGATATAAATGATTGGTAAAATTATTGACAAAAACAGCTGCAACATGCAATGCTTTTCGCTGTTCTGAATTGATAGGAAAAACGGAGTTTGAAATGCTTTTGGCAACAGTTTCTAAAACTCTGAAATCAAATGTATTTTCAGCTTCCACACAAATTGGAATCGCTGAAAAATCAACCTCTTTATTTTTAGAAAAAGTCTGAAGTGGATAAAAAACGCCTTGACGATTTTTATCATCCAAAGTTTCAATTGAAGCCGTTCCCGAAGTATGGGCCACAAGTTGATTGTTGAAAGGTAATTGTGCTGAAACTTCAGCAATTGCGTTGTCTGTAACGGCAATAATATATAAATCGGCTTCTTTTAAATCGGTAAAATCATCAACAATTTTATCAAATTCAATTACAGCACTTAAAGTTTCTTTTTTTCGCGAAAAAACCTGCACAATTTCGATAGCTTCACTTTTATCAAAAGCTTTTATCAAATGCTGTGCGACATTTCCCGAACCAATTAGCGTTATTTTAATCATAACGCAAAATTAGCATTATTTTTTTAAAGTAGAGACGCACAGCAGTGCGTCTCTTGTATAGTTTTACAATTTAACCGCTCCTTTAGCAACAGTTTCACCAATTGTAGTTTTTTTAGAATAATCTGTTTCCTTAGAAGAAACCAATTCAATTTTCTCACTCGCAGCGCCGTCAATTGTAACCGCTTTTGGAGAAGTTGAGCTGAATTCTACATCTTTTAAAGTCATATTTTTTCCGTTATAGATTTGAAAAACAGTCGAATCCTGAATATCTAATTTCACATTTGTGATTTTTATTCCGTTTGCATCGATAATTGAAAAGCCTTTTTCTGCTTTAGCAGTTAAGTTTGAGATTTCGATGTTTTCCAGATTCATTTCAGGCAAACCTTGTAAAAAGACCGCTTGGTAAGCTCCTGAAATTGTAATGTTTTTTATCGAAATATTTTTAAACTGAGGCGTTTCTTCATTAACCGGAACTGCTTTTGTGCTGATTTTATTTCCGCCTTCAGCTAAAGTTTCGGCGATAGATTTTCCTCCATAATAAAGGTCAAAAGAAATTGCCTGCGATGGAATATCAGTCATAAAAATATCTGAAATGAAGATATTCTCCACAATTCCACCACGTCCGCGTGTACTTTTAAAACGCAATCCAACATCAGTTCCCATAAAAGTACAGTTGGAAACATGCAGGTTTTTTACACCTCCTGACATTTCGCTTCCTACCGTAACTCCGCCATGTCCGTGATATACGACATTATTTCTTACGATGATATTTTCGCATGGAACTCCGCGATCACGACCATCTTTATCTTTTCCTGATTTGATGCAAATGGCGTCATCACCAACATCAAAACTGGAATTTTCTATCAATACATTTTTGCAGGATTCTACATCTAGACCGTCTCCGTTTTGAGAATACCATGGATTTCTAACCGTTACATTTCTAACAATTAAATCTTCAATCATTAAAGGATGAATATTCCAGGCTGGAGAATTTTGAAAAACGGGCCCGTCAAAAAGCACTCTTTTACTATTTTGAATGCTGACCATAACCGGCCGTAAAAAATCATGAATAGCTTCAAATTCTTCTTTGGTTTTCAAATCAAGACGTACGTTTTGATCTGCTCCAACAGCAGCCTTCATAAATGTTTCAGAAGGATACCAACTGTCTTTTTTCTCATTTAAAACACCACCTGAAGCCACAAATTTTTTCCATTGGCTATCGGTCAATTTGCTTTTTTTAACTTGTCTCCAAACTTCTCCCGAACCATCCCAAACGCCACTACCTGTAAAAGCAATATTCTCCAGGTTTTTACCGTAAATAGGAGAGATGCAGCGCCATGTATTTAAACCTTCAAAACTGGTTTCTATAATAGGATATAAACTTTTATCTGGTGAAAATTTAATCAAAGCTCCGGTTTCAGCATGTAATTCGATATTGCTTTTCAGGATAATGGGTCCTGTAAGCCAGATTCCCGGCGGAATAACCACTTTTCCTCCGCCTTTTTTTGATACAGCGTCAATAGCATCTGCGAAAGCCTTTGTATTTAAAACATAACCGCCATTTACAGCGCCAAAATCTTTTATATTAACTGAGTTATTAGGAATTTTAGGTTCCTGAACTTTTGACATTTTAAATTCAATTCCGGCATAAGTTTCATTAGATTTTGACTTTTGAGCAGAAATATCCTGAGAGAAGCAAGTTGCCAAAAATACTGCCAGAAGACCTAATAAATTGATTTGTTTAGTTTTCATTTTGAGTGTGGTTATTTGATAGTGTAATTATTATTCTGAAACTAGATTTTTATTAATAGTAAAATAAATCACTATTTTTAAATATAAATTAAAAATGTAATCGATTACACAAATCTATAAAAAATATTTAGATTTAAAAAAGAAATGTTTGTTCATATTAAAAACAGTTTTAACTTAAAAGGCCACGAGTTGAATCTTTTTTTTAAGACTTTTTTTTGGTTTTAATTAACAAATCTCAAATATTGGAACTCAACATTTTTAAGTACTTTTGTGGCACTTTTATACAATGTAATTCCTCAAAAATGGATAAAAAAATATTCTCTTTTTTGTTTTCTACACGATTAATGGCCGTTCTTTTTTTAACATTTGCAATCGCAATGGGTGTTGGAACTTTTATCGAAAGTAGATACAATACTGATACAGCCCGAATTTTAGTTTACAATACCTGGTGGTTCGAGGCTATAATGGTTTTCTTCATGATCAATTTCTTCGGAAACATCAAACGTTATCAATTATTGAAAAAAGAAAAGTGGGCTACTTTTTTACTTCATATTGCCTTTATTTTTATTCTTTTAGGAGCTTTTATTACACGATATATTAGTTATGAAGGTATGATGCCAATTCGCGAAGGCGCTGCCGAAAATCAAATTTATTCTGATAAAACATTCATAACTATTTTTGCAGATGGTGATTACAAAGGTGAACCGAGGAGAAGAGTTTTCGAAAAAAGCGTTTTATTATCGCCGGTTACCAATAATGATTTTAGCGTTTCAGGAAAATTTGACGAAACTCCTTTTGAAGTGAGTTACAAAAATTATATCATGGGAGCTAAGGAAACTATAAAGCCAAGTGCAAACGGAACTTTATATCTTAAATTGGTTGAAGCAGGAGCAGGCGGGCGTGAAGAACATTTCCTGAAAGAAGGTGAAGTTCAGAATATTCACAATGTTTTATTTGCTTTGAATAAACCAACGGATGGCGCTATAAATATTAATACTAAAGGCGAAAAATATACGATTCAAACTCCTTTTGAAGGACGTTTTATGCGAATGGCCGATAAATTAGAAGGAGACGTTACAAAAGATAATGTACAGCCTTTAATGATGCGTTCTCTATATAGTATTGGCGATATTAGAATCGTTTTTCCGGATCCTGCTATAAAAGGAATTGTTGATTATCAATCAAATAATGATTTTAAAGCCAAATCACATTCAGATGCTTTGATTGTAACTGTAAAAGCGGATGGTCAGGAAAAAGATGTTAGGCTTATAGGTTCTAAAGGCAGTATTGGTGAACCGCAAACCGTAAAAATAGGTAAAATAGAATATACTTTATTCTACGGAAGTAAAGCGTATGTTTTGCCATTTAAAATAAAACTAAACGACTTTATTGCAACGAAATATCCGGGAACTGAAAAAAGTTATTCTGCTTTTGAAAGTAAAGTAACTGTTCAGGATTCTGCAGAAACTTTTGATGCAGATATTTATATGAATCATGTTTTAGATCATAAAGGTTACAGATTTTTTCAATCTTCATTTGATCCCGACGAAAAAGGAACAGTACTTTCTGTAAACCACGATTTCTGGGGAACTTCAATTACTTATTTAGGATATTTTATGTTATTCTTTGGTTTGATGGCTATTATGTTTACCAAACATTCTCGTTTTGCTGATTTGAAACGTAAACTGGAAAATGTGAAAAAGAAGAAAGAAAAATTAATTACCATTTTCATTTTATTATTCAGTTTAAATGGTTTTGCTCAGGCACCGCACGTTCACGAGCATAATCACTCGCATAACGAAGATCCAAATGATCATGCTAATCACGTTACGGCTCCGCCAAGTCAAAAGCAATTAGATTCGCTATTGACAATTTACAAAGCTCCCGTAGAACACGCAGCAAAATTTGGGCGTTTGATTATTCAGGATGCGGGAGGAAGAATGAAGCCTATTAATACTTTTTCATCTGAATTATTGAGAAAAGTAAGCCATAGCGATACATATAACGGAATGAATTCTGATCAGGTATTTTTGTCAATGACACAATACGCCCAGGTTTGGATACAAATTCCGATTATCTATATTAAATCAGGAAATGACAGTATTCGTAAAATTATTGGTGTTGACAAGGAAGCAAAATTTGCTCCTTTTGTAAATTTCTTTGATGCAAACGGAAACTATAAATTATCTCCTTATTTAGATGCTGCTTACAAAGCCGCAAATCCAAATCAGTTTGAGAAAGATTTTATTGAAACTGATAAAAAAGTAAACTTAATGGAATCCGCTTTAAGCGGAAGCATTTTGAAAATATTTCCAATTCCGAATGATCCCAACCATAAATGGGTTTCTTATTTAGAGCGTCAGCAAGGAGGTTTTAAAGGAATGGATTCTACTTATGTGGCACAAATTCTGCCAATGTATTTTAGTGCTTTAAACAACGGTTCGATTTCTAAAAACTTTAGTACAGCAGATCAATTGGTAGAAAGTATTAATGGTTTCCAGAAAAAATTTGGAAGTAAAGTACGTCCGAGCGAGCAAAAAATTGATGCTGAAATTGCCTATAATAAATATGACGTTTTTAAAGTATTGCCATATTGGTACATTACAGCTTCTATTTTAATGTTGATTTTTACAATCGTAAACATCTTTTTTGAGAAAAAATGGCTTCGTATTACGGTGAATGGTTTCCATATCATTATCGGATTATTATTTGCACTTCATACTTTAGGATTAATAGCGCGTTGGTACATTTCAGGACATGCTCCATGGAGTAATGCATACGAATCTATTGTTTATGTGGCTTGGGCAACAATGTTTTTTGGATTGGCTTTTGACAGAAAATCAAAATTAACGGTAGCATCATCTGCCTTTGTAACGGCTATGATTTTAATGGCGGCTTACATGAACTGGATCGATCCGGAAATTGCAAACTTACAACCGGTTTTGAACTCTTATTGGTTAATGATTCACGTAGCGGTTATCGTAGCAAGTTATGGTCCTTTTGCTTTGGGAATGATTTTAGGTTTTGTCGCCTTGATATTGATTTTCTTTACAAATGAGAAGAACAAAGCTAAAATGAGCCTGAACATAAAAGAAATCACCTATATCAACGAAATGGCTTTGACTATTGGTTTGATAATGTTAACAATAGGAAACTTTCTTGGAGGACAATGGGCTAACGAAAGCTGGGGACGTTATTGGGGATGGGATCCAAAAGAAACCTGGGCTTTAATCTCGATTATGGTTTATGCGTTTGTAATTCACGCTCGTTTTGTTCCTTCATTAAGAGGAAAATGGTTCTTTAACTTAATGAGTATGTTTGCTTTTATTTCGATTTTGTTTACGTATTACGGAGTAAACTTTCACTTGGTTGGATTGCATTCCTACGCAAGCGGAGAAGCACATTCTCTAAACTGGATTTGGTATTGTATGGGAACAATTAGTATAATTGGTGCCATTACATATCCAAGTTATCACAAGCATTATAAAAGCAAAAAGTAATATTTAATTCATAAAAAAGGTTCAACATTTTAGTTGAACCTTTTTTTATGCAGAAATTTTATTTAATTATTCAGGCAGTTTTCCTATAATAGCAAGTATTGAAATAAAGAGGGTCATAAAGCAAATTAAAAAAATGATATGACTTAATATCGTTAAAAAGAAAGCTTTTGTTTCTGACATTTTATTAAAAAACTGAATGTTGGTCCAGAATGTTAATATAATTCCAATGGCGTAAGTTAACGATGAAAATTTCGCGGCTTGGTGCGTATTATTTAAATAGATCAATATGGGAAAAGTGAGGATTTGCACAAAAAGTCTTTGTGAAGCCTTATAAGTATTCAATACAAAAAATTCGAAGAAATTATATCCTTGTTTTTTAAAAACAATATACGTTCCAATAGTATAAATTGGAATAGTGGCAATTGTAACCCATGAAAAATGCGTTGCCATCCATTCATTATAATCGCTTAAATCGATTGAGTCTGAAGTAGCTACAAATAAATTGATATGAAAAGAATGGTACAAAAAGCCATACAATGCGCCCAAAACCGCAACTAAAGACAAAGGTTTGAAATGTTTTATTCGTTTTCCCTCAATAAATTCGCGTATTGAATGACCGGGTCTGGTGAATAATTCTTTTACAGAATAAGGAATTCCAGTATCAAAATGTAGTAAACCATGCTGAATATCATGCCATAAAAAATGGGCATTTATTCGATGTGTATCAGCAGGCTGACCACAATTATTACAATAATGGCCTTTGTAATTTTGATGGCAATTTTTACAGATTATTTCCATTTTAAAATTGTTTTGAATTATAGTTGATTTCTTTTTTTCAAACCATTTGGATACATTATTGCCAGCAAAACGCAAATCAATAAAAAGTTATACTCAACACCATTTCTTCCGCCGCCAACCACAAACCAGCCTTCCTGAAAATGAACTAAAATAATTCCCATTATCAGAACAAAAATGGTTACAAAACTGGCTAACTTTACATATTTATTAAGAAGTAAAAGAATTGCCGCAACAATATGAGATAATTTAATGAACCATGCTATAATAACACCAAATGGCGCAAAACCAATCTGATTAAGAAATAAATTGCCAAAATCGTTTATGCCGTTATTAAAAATTCCAAAAACAGAATGGGTGAGAAGTATAACTGCAACTGCAATTCTTAAAAGTAGATTTCCGTTCATATTATAATAGATTGGTTTTTAGTATTTTGAATTAAAAATAATAAAAAAACGCACATTAATAAATTAATATGCGTTTTAGATTTATGTCAAATTGCAATTTAAACTTTTCCTAAAGTATATAATTGTGTCATTGTAGGCGTTAAACTTCCGCCGGCAGGCTCAAGTGTAATTCCAAAAGCTTCTGCTGAATCTGTCTGATCTACAGCAAATATCTTTTGATCGTTTTGATCAAAATTATCCAGTAAACCAATACTTGTTGGCGTAAGAACCGGACTTAATTTTAAAGACCAAACTTGGTATACCATTCCTTTTGGTGGTTTTGGCAAACCAGCAGCATCAATATAAGTCGTTTTGGTATCTTTATTCCAGTATACTTTTGCAAATGATGTTGGAGAAACTGCCTGACCGCCCAATGTTACACCGGTATTTTTAATATCTCTAACAATAGTTAGATTTTTCTCTGTTTCTTTATTTTGCTGATCTAAATAAGCAAACTCTCTTTGAATTTTATTTTTTTCATTACCAACAGTTGCAATAGCTTCTTTGGTTTTTGTTAATTCTAAAGTTTGATATCCAAGACCTAAAAGCATTACCACTGCAGCTGCCCAGCCCACATATTGAGACCAGTTTGATGCCGGTTTCATATCGACTACTTTGCCGTGTTTCAGTTCCAGACGTGCTTTTATTTTCTCGAAATTGGCTACCGAGTGAAAAGGAGAAAAACTGGAAGATAGTGCTACAATTGCTTTTTCTATCGCAAGGATTTCCTGTTCAACTTCGGGATTTTTTTTGGCCAGTTCGGCGATTTCCAGATTTTCTGCTTCGGTTAATAAACCATAAACGTAAAGTTCCAGAGTTCCTGATTCTATATATTCTTGTGCTTCCATTAGATTTTTAAATAGTTACGTAAATCGTTAATACAGTTTCTGTTTTGTGTTTTGATAGTTCCCAACGGAATTGCCAGTTCTTCTGACGCTTCTTGTTGAGTATATCCTTTAAAGAATAATAAGTCAATAATTTCAATACACTTTGGTTTCAATTTTTTTACAAATTCCTGAATCCCGATTGTGTCAATTTTATTAGTAAGCTTATTACTGTCATCTAACAGATTTACGAAATTATCTGAAGAAAGGTTTTTTTGGCTGTTATTAAAGTTTTTAGATCTTAACTTATCTATGCTCGTATTACGGGCTATATTAAGGATCCAGGTGTAAAATCGGCCTTTACTTTCGTTGTATGAATCTATGTTTTTCCATATTTTAACAAAAACTTCCTGCAAAACATCTTCAGATTCTTCGCGATTTTTTATCAGAACATTGATAACCGAAAATAAACTTTTCGAATACATATCATACAAATGGGTAAAAGCTCTTTCGTCTTTCTTGTAAATTAAAACTAACAATTCTTCTTGACTCATAGATGTGGATTTTTAAGCTTAAACAAAATTTTAGGAAATATTTTATTACAATGAGATAAAGATAATTTATTTTTTTATGAAAAAACACTTTTTTTTTATTGCTCTTAACCCTTTAAACATAAGGGATGAAGAAAAAAATAAGAAAAAAATCACTTTTTTTTGATTTTTTTAAAACCAAAAATTAATCTCATACGTATATACCATTATAAAAGTAAGTGAAATAATACAGAAGTAAAAAAAATAGATAAAAGCCGACAGCAAGTTTCAAAAAGTAAATTTCAATAATCAAAAAATTAGTGTCATGAATTACATACATAAATTAAAAATATTGATAGTTGCCTTAACAAGCGTTTTGCAATTTGCAAATTATACCGGCAGCAAAGTTCGTAAAGGTATTGTTCGAAATAACCTATCTGAAGTATCTGTAAATGATAACTCAGAAAACATAAAAGATATTGTTGATATAGGATTTTAAGATATAAAAATTTATAGTTGATGAGGATCGGACTTCCAGCCGAAAATTTTACCCAAATTACAAACAGCCAGACAAGAGAACCATTTGAAAATTATACAAGCCAATCATTTATAAAGTAAGCGGAGTTAGTAAATCAGGGATAAAATAAATTTTCATCATAACCGTGATACGTCAACTATAATTTAAATAATAAAGCAAAAACTGCTTAGAAAATTTATTTCATGGTTTGATTTGTTTGTATGGGGAGAAGCCTAACGAGTGATTAACGTTAGGCTTCATTTTTTTATTTAACTTTTGATTAATAAAAAATAATCCAGCAAATAACCTCTAAGAAACTGATTTTGATTAATTTTATAAAAAATTAAAACATGAAAAAAATAATATTAATGGCGTATGGTGCACTACTTTTATTTAGCTGCCAAAACCAAGCGCAAACCAATAAAACAAAAACGCCTAAAACGGATAAAATCATGACAAAAGAAACTATTTATCAATTTAAAGTAGAAGATTTATCAGGAAATCCTTTTGATTTTGCTTCCTTAAAAGGTAAAAAAGTAATGATTGTAAATACGGCTTCAAAATGTGGTTTAACGCCTCAATACAAAGATCTTGAAGCGATTTATAAAGAATATAAAGATAAAGGTTTTGTAATTGTAGGTTTTCCGGCAAACAATTTTGCATCTCAGGAACCAGGCACAAATGAAGAAATTGGTGCTTTCTGTCAACAAAATTATGGTGTAACTTTTCCTATGATGGACAAAGTTTCGGTAAAAGGAGATGATATGTGCGAAGTGTACAAATTCCTTACTCAAAAATCTAAAAACGGTTTACAGGATTCTGAAGTAGAATGGAACTTTCAAAAATACCTGATCAACGAACAAGGCGAATTGGTAAAAGTAATTAAACCAAGAACTTTGCCTACAGATCCTGAGGTTATTAACTGGATAAAAAGTTAATTAATAAACTATCAAACCAAACAATCCGCAAATTTGAATTTTCAAGTTTGTGGATTTTTTTATGTTTTTACCTCAAAGAGCGCAAAGAAGATTTAAACAAAGTTCGAAGGATTATAGAAAAAATAAAAAAATCCGTCTAAAATCCGCGTTTTCGCTTTAGCGAATCTGTTTCATACGTGTATATATTGTGCCCTTTCCGGTTAAATATCTACTTCAATATCAACTGCATAAAAACCAAATCCAGCCAATGATCAAATTTATACCCAACTTCACGAATTGTTCCGGTTATTGTAAAACCAAATTTTTCATGAAAAGCAATACTTCCTGCATTATCAGCATCAATGGCACCAATCATAACATGATAACCTTGTTCTTTTGCCAAACGAATTAATTCTGTTAATAATTGAGAACCAATACCTTTTCCTATTATGTGATCGACAACATAAACAGAATGTTCAACCGTATATTGATAGCCAATTTTTTCACGAAATTGTCCGTAACTTCCAAAACCAACAACTTCTCCGTCTAGATCGGCAACAACAATAGGCAGGTTTTTCATTTTTTTATCTTCAAACCATTTTGTCTGTACTTCAATTGTTTGAATGTCATAATTGTAATTTGCCGTTGTATGTAAAATAGAATGATTTACAATTTCCAGAATTTTTTCTAAATCATTTGCTGTTGCAGGTCTAAGTATAATACTCATTAGTGTTTTTGTTTTTTTGGAGATAAATTTACGATTAAATCAAACAAATTTCACATAATAATCGTGAATTAATGGCTATTATTTCGCGTTCAGTTCCGCTAATAAAGCATCGACATCTTTAGAATTCCAGTTCATTTCCTTAGAAATTGTTTTGGCATCTTTAGCATATTTTAAAGCAGATTTTTTATCTTTTATTTTATTGTAAAGCCTTGCCAAAAGTAGATTCCCGTCATAAGAATCATTTAATTCTAAAGAATGTTTTACCCAGAAAATTGATTTTTTCAGGCTTTCTTCATCTGTAATATGTTTCAAATATGTTTGTCCAATATCTTTCAAAAAACTGGCATCATTCCAAACTAATTTCTGAGTATCTTCAAGTGTAATTTTTTTATAAAACTCCCATTTTTCGGTTCTTTCGGCCAAAGTTAAATCAAACTTAAAAACAAGAGAATCGGTTTTTTGCAAACGAATTGATTTTGCGATTTCCCTTTGTTTGTAATAGTTTACCGTATCTAAATTATCAACGTAAGGACGCAATAATTCCGTTACAATATTTTCAATTTTGCGATCAACACGATTTTGCGAAGCCACTGCGGCAAATTCCTTTTGGTGATTTAAAACAAACTGAAATTCTCTCGAATTAATATCCGTAACGCCATTAGCAATCACGCGCCAGTTGGTTTCACTAATTAACTGGGCATCAGATTGTGTATTAAGGTAAATATGTGTGGGAATTGATAAATCAGTTCGGTCTTTTCCTTTTTTCAACGTGTTTAAATAAGCAAAAAATAAGGTTGAATTGCCTGGATCAGCCAGAAATTGTTTTTCTAAATAGGGCAATTGCATCTTTGGATTTAAGGCATAATTGGCTTCCGTCAAAAATTCTGCTTTTTTCGATTCTCCTTTTAAAGCATATAATAAGGTCTCATTATTTGGATCTATAAACAAAAAAGTAGGCAATGATTTGGTATTGAATTTATCCTTAAGTGCAATTCCTTCTTCTTTTTCGATGTTTTTCCAAATACAGACATAGTTTTTCTTAAGAAAATCCATAACGCCAGCATCACTGAATACGTCTTTTTTCATTTGATTACAATGCGGACACCAATCGGCGTAAAGCATTACAAAAAGTGGTTTTCCTTGTTTTTTTGCTGTTTCAAGACCAGTTTTATAAGGTGTATCATCTGGAACAAACTGATTTTGAGATTTTACAGTTTGAATGGTAAGAAATATTAAAAGCAGATAAAAGAAACGCATACTATTATTTTTTATCGAAAATTCCGTTGCACAAATATATCCTCTTTTTACAAAAGCAATCTTAATATCTTCCTAATTTATAAGCAAAATCCAGTGTGAAGTTTGTAACTTTGTAAGATCAAAAGGAATCTCATCTTTATAGATTTTCTTTAAAAAAAATAATACGCCATAAGAATGATTTACCCCAAAATACCGCTTGCACAAAGCATTATCGAAATTTGTTCAGCAAAAGGAATCACTAATATCATAATTTCCCCGGGATCACGAAATGCACCTTTAACAATAGGCTTTGCACAAAATCCAAATTTTACCTGTTATAGCATTGCAGATGAGCGTTGTGCTGCATTTTTTGCTTTAGGAATTGCGCAGCAGACTAAAATTCCAACCGCCATTATTTGCACGTCAGGTTCTGCCTTATTAAATTATTATCCGGCTTTTGCGGAAGCATTTTACAGTGAGATTCCGTTAATTGTCATTTCTGCAGATCGTCCGCAAAGTAAAATTGATATTGGAGACGGACAAACAATTCGTCAGGAAAATGTTTTTCAGAATCATTCCGTTTTTAATGCTAATCTAACCGAAGACGCTTCAGAAGAAAATGATTTAAAAATCAATAAAGCTATTGAAACGGCAATTCTTCAAAAAGGTCCGGTTCATATAAATGCACCTTTTGAAGAACCTCTTTATCAAACTGTTGAAACACTTTCGGTTCATCCAAAAATAACAGCTTTAAAAGAAAACAAAAGAATTGCAACCATTGAAAATGCAGCAGAATTTGTTTCGGAGTGGAATTCTGCAAAGCGCAAATTAATTATGGTTGGGGTGAACGAATCAAATTCTATTGATCCAGAAATTATTGAAAATTTTGCCAATGATCCTTCAATTGTGGTGTTGACAGAAACAACATCAAATCTTCATCATCCTCGTTTTATTAATAGTATTGATACTTTAATTACACCATTTGAAGATTTTGATTTTCAGGAATTTCAGCCAGAAATTTTAGTGACTTTTGGCGGAATGATTGTTTCGAAAAGAATCAAGGCTTTTTTACGAAAATACAAACCAAACGAGCATTGGCATATCGATACTTTGCGTGCCTACAATACTTTTGATGCAAATACAAAACATGTGGTCATGGAGCCAAATGATTTTTTTACCGATTTGTTTTCAAAAACTACTTTTACAGAAAGTGATTATTTTTCTAAAATTGACAAAATATACTATTTACGCAAAATAAGAAAGCAAGAATATTTAAGTAAAATTCAGTTTTCAGATTTTAAGGTTTTCGAGAAAGTAATTGAATCATTGCCTAAAAATAGTCAGTTACAGATAAGCAATAGTTCTGCAATTCGATACGCACAATTGATTGATATTGATGCGTCTGTCGAAGTATTTTGCAATAGAGGGACAAGCGGAATTGACGGAAGTACATCGACAGCGATCGGAGCGGCGGTAGGAAGCCAAAAGCAAAACGTATTTATAACCGGCGACATTAGCTTTTTGTATGATAGTAATGCTTTATGGAATTCGTACATTCCTAAAAACTTCAAAATCATATTAATTAATAATGGCGGCGGCGGAATTTTCAGGATTTTGCCCGGACATGAAGAAAAACCTGTTTTCAATACTTATTTTGAAACTTCACATCATTTAACTGCAGAGCATTTGGCCAAAATGTATAAGTTCAACTATTTGACAGCAAACGATGTAGATTCATTGGAGGATGGTTTAAAATCTTTTTACAACAATAATGATAATCCTGTAATTCTGGAAGTTTTTACACCGACATTAGAAAACGATATAATCTTAAAACAATACTTTAAAGAGTTGGTTTAATTTTGTAGTAAAAATAGTGTTAAAATTTATGTTTTGCTAAATAAATGTTTTAGATTTGATCCCGAAAGATTAATCTAATAAACATATATTATGAGTGCAAGAGCAGAATTAATTAAAAAGTATGCCGAAGATTTGAAAGAGAAATGTGGAGTAACACCAGACATGGATTTACTAACAAAAGTAACAATTGGTTGTGGACCATCAATATACAATGCTGATGCATCAACGGTTGCTGCAACTCAACATTCTGAAATAGATACTGTAAAGAAAAATTTCCTGATTAAAAAATTAGGCTTGCCAAATGGTCCGGAATTAGAAGCGGCAATTCATTCGGTTCTTGAAAAATATGGACATTCGAACAAACATAAATACAGAGCAGTTGTTTATTATTTATTGACAGTACACTTCAAAAAAGAAAGTGTTTATAATAAGTAATTTTCTATTTAACTATTATATAAAAAGCATCCTTAGTGATGCTTTTTTCATTTTATTTTATGAGAGTTTTAAAAATTCCAATAAATATAGGATTTACTCCTTTTAATCTCAAACATTTTTCTTTGAACCATTTTCAAACTTCGTACATTTGCACCTTAGAAACTTAGTTGCTTTGTGATTTAGAACCTCATTATAATGATTGAAATAGGAAAATACAATACACTTACCATATTACGGGATACCAAAGTTGGATTATTTTTAGGAAATCCTGAAAAAGATCCGGAAGGAATTCACGATATATTATTACCCAATAAATACGTACCAAATGAATTTGAAATAGGCGAGGAGCTTATTGTTTTTGTTTATTTAGATCACGAACAGCGTCCAGTTGCCACAACTCTTGAACCTTATATATTATTAAATGAATTTGCTCTTTTGCGAGTAAATTACATCAATCAGGTTGGTGCTTTTATGGATTGGGGAATGGAAAAAGATATTCTGGTTCCGTTTAAAGAACAGGCGCGTCCAATGGAAAAAGGAAAACGCTACCTGGTTTACCTTTATATGGATGAAAAAACCAATCGTTTGGTAGCGTCAAGTAAATTGAACCAATTTTTAAGCAACGATCAGCTTACTGTTGAAAAAGGAGAAGAAGTGGATTTAATCGTTTCGCATATAACCGAATTAGGTATTAATGTAATCATCAATGAACAGCATAAAGGATTATTGTATAAAGATGAAGTTTATGATGACGCCATCAGAACCGGTGACAGAATGCGCGGATATATCAAAAACATTCGTCCTGATAATAAAATAGACGTAGCATTGCAAGTGCAAGGTTATCAAAGCATTGAACCAAATGCAGAGAAAATTTTAGATGAATTGCGTGCTAACAGAGGTTTTTTACGTTTAAATGATAACTCTCATCCCGAGGATATTAAAACGGTATTGAAAATGAGTAAAAAAACGTTTAAAAAAGCAATTGGAGCTTTATATAAAGAAAAGCTCATTGAAATAAAAGAAGATGGGATTTATTTGATTCAGGAGAATTAAAAATTAAATTCCAATATCTTTAAATTCCAAATTAATATATAAGTTGGAATTTGGAATTTTTATTTTGGAATATATTTCAATTAAAATATAGCCCGAGGTTTCAACCTTGGGGAACGTATGAAATTAGAATATTTTATCCAAACGGTTGAAACCGTTCGCTTTGTCTGTATTTGGTGGAATTTGGAATTTCTATTATAGAATGTATTTCAATTAATATATAGCCCGAGGTTTCAACCTTGGGAAACGTATGAAATTAAGATATTGTCTCCAAACGGTTGAAACTGTTCGCTATGTCTGCATTTGGTGGAATTTGGAATTTCTATTTTGAAATGTATTTCAATTAAAATATAGCTCGAGGTTTCAACCTTGGGAAACGTATGAAATTAAGATATTGTATCCAAACGGTTGAAACCGTTCGCTATGTCTGTATTTGGTGGAATTTTGAATTTTTAGTATAGAATGTATTTCAATTAAAATATAGCCCGAGGTTTCAACCTTGAGAAACGTATGAAATTAAGATATTGTATCCAAATGGTTGAAACCGTTCGCTTTGTCTGTATTTGGTGGAATTTGGAATTTCTATTATATAATGTATTTCAATTAAGATATAGCCCGAGGTTTCAACCTTGGGAAACGTATGAAATTAGAATATTGTATCCAAACGGTTGAAACCGTTCAATATGTCTGTATTTGGTGGAATTTGGAATTTTTATTATAGAATGTATTTCAATTAAAATATAGCCCGAGGTTTCAACCTTGGGAAACGTATGAAATTAAGATATTGTATCCAAACGGTTGAAACCGTTCGCTATTTCTGCATTTGGTGGAATTTGGAATTTCTATTTTGGAATTTAAAGCGCATTATAACAGGAAAGGCTACTCATTACAAGTAGCCTTTCCCTTTTTATTCTAGTTTTAAAAAAAATTGTAATTAAAAAAAAACAGAAATAAAATTATTCGAATCAATCAAAAAATAAAAGCGTTAAAAATTTTAGAAATTACTTTCTGATTGGGTATGTCTTTAAATAGTTTGCTGCATTCGTATTCAAAAGCAAAAAATTAATTTCACGGCTGAACCATTTGGTTGATAAAATATTTATAGAAAGTTCTTCAATTTTAAATTAGTCCCCATTATCGTAATCCTTTGTTAGACAAACTGAATTAACAATTCTATTCTTTAACCTTAGGTGTTACTATCTCTTCCTTGAAGTTTCAACAAATGCGTAAACCATTTGCTCATCAGTTAAAGTTTTAGCATTCAAAACCCTAAAAAAATGAGCGACAAATTTTTTAAATTTTCTCAAAAAAATCATTTTTTAGGTTAATAAATCAGTGAAAGAAAATCAATCTGAAATCAATAAATTAAATGTATCTAATTGATTTCTAGGCTGTAAAATTACTTCTTTTTTTTTAAACCGAATGTTAAATAATGTTATTTTTTGTAGGGAAATACTAATTGTTAACATTCCGGGTAATTTTAGCAAACACTTAAACTAAATAGAGTAGGTAAAAATATAAAAATGGTTTATTTTTACATTATAATTATTTAAAATAAAACAAATAGAAATGGATTGGATAACTGCCAGAGAATTTGAAGATATAACCTATAAAAAATGTAACGGAGTTGCAAGAATTGCTTTCAACAGACCAAATGTTAGAAATGCTTTTCGCCCAAAAACAACTTCAGAATTGTATCAGGCATTTTATGATGCTCAGGAAGATACGTCAATTGGAGTAGTTTTACTTTCTGCGGAAGGACCATCAACCAAAGATGGAGTGTATTCTTTTTGCAGCGGTGGCGATCAAAACGCACGCGGACATCAGGGTTATGTTGGAGAAGATGGACAGCATCGTTTAAATATTCTTGAAGTGCAGCGTTTAATTCGTTTTATGCCAAAAGTGGTTATTGCGGTTGTTCCGGGATGGGCAGTTGGTGGCGGACATAGTTTGCACGTAGTTTGCGATATGACTTTGGCAAGTAAAGAACATGCTATTTTTAAACAAACAGATGCCGATGTAACCAGTTTTGACGGAGGTTACGGATCTGCATATCTGGCTAAAATGGTAGGTCAGAAAAAAGCACGTGAAATTTTCTTTTTAGGCAGAAACTATTCAGCTCAGGAAGCTATGGATATGGGAATGGTTAATGCCGTAATTCCACACGATGAGTTAGAAGATACAGCATACGAATGGGCACAGGAAATTCTACAAAAATCACCAACCTCTATCAAAATGCTAAAATTCGCCATGAACTTAACAGATGACGGAATGGTGGGGCAACAGGTTTTTGCCGGCGAAGCTACTCGTTTAGCCTACATGACCGAAGAAGCAAAAGAAGGAAGAAATGCCTTTTTGGAAAAAAGAAAACCAAATTTTGGCGAAAATAAATGGTTGCCATAAAGTGTAATTAACTTTTAGTCTCAGTGCCAGTTTTCAGTCACATTATGAAAACGGATACTGGTCTGAAAGTTTTTTAAGAATTTAAATAAAAATATAATCAAACCAATTTTAAGTTACAGCTAAGTCTGAAAACTGACACTGGGACTGAAAACTTTTCTAGAAAATCTAAAATAAAAAATAATGAAACATTGGATTGAAGCCGCCAGATTGCGCACATTGCCTTTATCAGTTTCCGGAATTATCGTAGGAAGTATATACGCCTTATCAAACCCAACCTCGACTATTGATACACCAACAGAAGTTTTTAGCTGGAAAATTTTTGGCTTTGCACTTATAACAACACTTGGTTTACAGGTTTTATCCAATTTTGCAAATGATTACGGCGACGGCGTAAAAGGTACCGACAATGCCGACCGAGTTGGTCCACAGCGTGCTATACAAAGCGGTGTTATCACGCCGCAAGCGATGAAAAAAGCTATTATAATAACGTCATTATTAACGCTTTTATCTGCAATAATCCTGATTTATTTTGCTTTTGGAGAAAGTAATTTTGGATATTCTATTTTCTTTTTATTATTAGGAATCGCCGCAATTGCTTCTGCAATTCGCTATACCATTGGTAATTCAGCTTATGGTTATAAAGGTTTTGGAGATCTATTTGTGTTTATTTTCTTCGGATTGGTAAGTACTTTAGGCGTGAATTTTTTATATTCAAAAGAAGTAGATCCGATATTAATTTTACCTGCAATTTCAATAGGTTTATTAAGCGTTGGTGTTTTAAACCTGAACAATATGCGCGATGAAGAATCAGACAGAAAATCCGGAAAAAATACAATCGTAGTACAAATTGGCGGAGCAAAAGCAAAGATTTATCATTTTACATTAATTATTACCGCAATGCTTTTGGTAGTGGTTTTTGCAATTTTAAGCCATTACCGTTTCGATCAATATTTGTTTTTACTGGCTTATATTCCTTTAACTAAACATTTAATTACCGTTTATAAAAACCAGAATCCTAAGTTATTAGATCCTGAATTAAAAAAACTCGCACTTAGTACATTCCTGCTATCTATATTATTGACAGTATGTATGATTTCGCTGATTTCAGACATATTTGTTAATCTTTTTTTAGGCGGAAGATAAAATAAAGTTCAACTTTTAAAACTCATCAAATGAAAATTACATTTTACGGACATGCTTCTTTAGGGATCGAAGTAGGAGGAAAACATATTCTTGTTGATCCTTTTATTACTGGAAATCCAAAAGCTGCAGCAATCGACATAAACACACTTAAAGCAGATTATATTTTACTAACGCATGCACATGGCGATCACGTTCTGGACGTTGAAGCTATTGCAAAACGCACCAATGCTACAATCGTTTCTAATGCAGAAATTACGAGTTATTATGCACAAAGAGAATTAAAAGCGCATCCGATGAATCACGGTGGAAGCTGGAAATTTGATTTCGGAAAAGTAAAATATGTAAACGCAATTCACTCCAGTTCTTTTCCTGACGGAAGTTACGGCGGAAATCCCGGAGGTTTTGTAATCGAAAGCGAGCATAAAAATATCTATATTGCCGGCGATACAGCACTTACAATGGATATGAAATTGATTCCGTTAAGAACAAAATTAGATTTGGCTATTCTTCCAATCGGAAATAATTTTACAATGGATGTTGAAGATGCTATTATTGCTTCTGATTTTGTAGAATGTGATAAAATTCTGGGTTATCATTTTGATACATTTGGTTATATCGAAATCAACCATGAAGATGCCATTCGCAAATTTTTTGATAAAGGAAAAGATTTGATGCTTCTTAATATAGGAGAATCAATCGAGCTATAAATTAAGGAATAATTTGTCATCTGAGCGGAGCCGAATGATAAGGAGCTATTTCCCGCTTTCGGCTATATCTTTTTTGAGGCAATGAAAAATTTGCCTCAAAAAAGGATACCGCCTCTATCGGGGCTATGGCTTTAGTTTTCATAAGAAAATTATTTTGGCACAATATATGTCATTTCTACGAGGAAAATTGCAATAACTAATTGTCAAAGATTACTGTTTTCTTTGCAGCGTTTAATGTGTGATTTTCTCCTTTTCGAAATGAAAATGGATAAATAAAGCTTAATCATTTTAATCTGAAATCTGTGGCGAACAAACAATTAGAGAAAATTAGTGTAATTTGTGGCAAAAAAAATAATATGACTTTCAAAAAACTAGTCCTATTTCTTTTAATTTCTATTTCATATAACTCTTTTGCACAAAAAGATGGTTACTGGGACAAAGAACGAGCTACTACAAAAGAAATTATAGTGTACGCCCGTGACAGAATCGCGCTGACAACCGAAGATTTACCTGTTGGTACAACTGAAATTGTGTATAGAATTACACTTTTAGACGAGAATCAACAAATGGCAAATAGTCTGGTTTCAGTACTAAAGGCGATTCCGGATCCTACAGGAATAAGTCAGGGTTCTGCCGGTGCTGTTTTTTTAATGTCAAAAATTTCCGGAGACGACACTTGTACTTATGCATTATTTACTTCAGGTGAAAACGCAAAAAAATATATTGAAGACGGAAAAACAGATAAAGCCTGTTACGCACAAGTTGACGCTGTCAGTAAAGATGCAAAACGATTATCGCTGGATAAATCGTCTTGTTTAGGTCAAAACATAAGTACAATTTGGTTTGGTTTTCACAGTAAAAACTGGGTTATGAATCAAAAAATTGTTTTAGAAGTTGTGCCGTGGGTTGATACAAAACTAAATCGAGGCTGGAATCAGGATAACAAAAACGAAATTATCAGTTTATGCAAAACATCAACAATGGCACAAAAAATGGCCAATTCTGACGATTTTTGCGTTTGTATTTTGGATAAAATTATAAAAAAATATCGTTATTCAGAATTCCAAAAACTATTGCCTATTGAGAAAAATAAAGCATACAAAGATTTTGGGAATGCCTGTTACGGAGATGCCGATATTTCTAAAAACGTTTATAACGACTTGAGAACACAAGCTTCGGTATTAATAAAAGCGCAAAAATACAACGAAGCAATTCCAAAATTAAACACCATCATTAATGACGGAAAAGCCACAGCGCTGGATTACAGCTCTATTGGATATTGCTATATTTTGACAAAACAATATGCAAAAGCAATTAAAGCATTAAAAGAAGGTGAAAAACTCGACGATACAGAATTGTTGGTAAAACTGAATCTTGCTCACGTTTATTTAGTTAGTGATGATTACAGCGAAGCAAAAGCGATTTATAAAAAATACCAAACCCAAAACGTCACTGACAGTTTGAGCTGGACAGAGAAAACGAAACTTGATTTTGCTGCATTTCAAAAAGCAGGATTGCCATCAAAAGATTTCGAAAAAATCTTAAAACTTTATAATTAAAAAATTTTCACCATATAAGTGATATAAGTTCATTTAAATAGTTTTACAGCAAAACTTCGACTTATTTATATCACTTATATGGTTCAAAAAACCATGAAAGCAACTTATCACAAATACATGCTTGAATTCAAACGCCCGTCAGGAACGTCGCGTGGTGTTATGACCGAAAAAGAAACCTGGTTTATCATTCTTGAAAACGAGGGTAAAAAAGGAATAGGCGAGTGTGGTATTTTACGCGGTTTAAGTGCTGATGATCGAGAAGATTATGAAGAAAAATTAAAATGGGCGTGCGAAAATATTCATTTAGGAGAAACCGCCCTTTGGGAAGCTTTATTGGAATTTCCGTCGATACAATTCGGAATTGAAATGGCTTTTTTATCCTTAAAAAGTGAAAATCCGTATGTATTATTTCCTTCTAATTTCACCAATAATGCGCAATCAATTACCATAAATGGCTTGGTTTGGATGGGTGAACCATCTTTTATGAAACAGCAAATTGAAGAAAAACTAGCGGATGGTTTTAAATGCATCAAACTTAAAATTGGGGCTATAGATTTTCAAAAAGAATTAGAATTATTGCAATTTATAAGAAGCCATTTCTCTGCAGAACAAATAGAAATCCGCGTTGATGCAAATGGCGCTTTTGGCTTAAATGAAGCTTTAGATAAACTCAAGCAATTAGATCAATTTCAACTTCATAGTATTGAACAGCCTATTAAAAAAGGAAATATCGAGGCAATGAAAAGTCTCTGTGAAACAACACCATTTCCGATTGCTTTGGATGAAGAACTGATAGGTGTTTTTTCATTAGAAGAAAAAGAAAAACTTTTACAGGAAATCAAGCCACAATATATTATTTTAAAACCTAGTTTTATTGGTGGTTTTAGAGGAACTCAGGAATGGATTACACTTGCAGAGAAATATAATATTGGCTGGTGGATCACATCGGCACTTGAAAGTAATATTGGATTAAATGCCATTGCGCAATGGACGTTTTTACAAAATTCAAAAATGCCACAAGGTTTGGGAACTGGCGCACTTTATACCAATAATTTTGATTGTCCTCTTGAAGTTTCCAACGGTCAATTGTGGTATAATACAACTAAAAACTGGGATTCAAACTTCTTGGATAAAGCATAAAAAAAGAGTCTTTCTTCTTGAATCTTTCTTCTATAATCTTTCTTCACTATTCTTTTCCACCCAATATATTTTCCTGAAAATCTTTCAAATCCTCCCATTTTCCTTCATAGGCCAACAAAGCTTGTTTTGCCCATGTACTTGGATTATGCATTGCGTAATTTTCTCCACCGGCATCTAAAACAGCTTGTAGTTTTTCCGTTGATGCCTCTGATAATTCCTGCCATGTATTAATTCCGGCAACATTCAATAAAGTTTCAATTTTTGGCCCGATTCCTTCTACAATTTTTAAATCATTTTCATTTATTTTTTGATTGTAAACTTTTGCAGCCAAATTTTCATTAAAAAGAAATTCAGGTGTTTTAATTTCCGAAAAAGATTGAGCAGTATTCGAAATATTACTAGTAGCTTCAAGATCAGCTTCAAGCGATGAAATTTTCAGGTGTAAGTTTTTAGTATTTGCTTTGCATGCGTCTAAATCAGCTTGCAAAGCAGCAGCGAGAGAAACGTCTTTTTTCGAATTCATCTTTCCAAGTAGGTAACCTAATATTCCACAGATTAAACCAACCAGAACCGGTATTAAGATATAAGGTACATTCATGGCAGTATATTTTAATTAAACTTCACCATTGATCTAATAATTATTATTAATCTACACAATTCAGATAATTAAAGATGCTATCAAATTTAACAAAAAAATAAATACATAATGTTTTCATTATCAGATATTTTAAATTTAATATTCTAATTTTTAGATAGTTACAAAATCGAAATAAATTGTTTATATCAAGGAATAGCAATTTCATGACTGAATTAAAATGAGTAACTTGCAGTAAAAATTTAATTTGCAGTTGAAATGATTGAAATAGAAAGAAAGTTTCTTGTAAAATCTGGTGATTTTAAAGAACAGGCTTTTACTCAAAATAACATTGCTCAGGGCTATTTAAGTTCTCTTCCTGAACGAACAGTGCGCGTGAGAATTAAAGGAAATAAAGGATTTATTACCATAAAGGGAATTGGGCAACATGGCGGAATGTCGCGTTTTGAGTGGGAAAATGAAATTCCGCTTGACGAAGCACAGGAATTATTAAAATTATGTGAAAAAGGTAAAATCGAAAAAACACGCTATGAAATCAAAGCCGGAAAACATGTTTTTGAAGTAGATGAATTTTATGGAGAAAATGAAGGTTTGATAATGGCCGAGATTGAATTGGAATCGGAAACAGAATCTTTTGAAAAACCGGACTGGCTTGGTGAAGAAGTTACAAATGATCAAAGATATTATAACGCTTATTTGAGTAAAAACCCTTTTAAAGATTGGGAAAAACAATAAATTATGACAGAATACGATTTGATTATTGTGGGAGGCGGACCAATTGGTTTGGCCTGCGCAATTGAAGCTCAAAAAAAGAAACTGCGTTATTTAATTATTGAAAAAGGTGCAATTGTAAATAGTATTTTCAACTATCCTTTATATATGACTTTTTTTTCAACGGCTGAAAGACTAGAAATTGGCGATATCCCATTTAATTGCCTCGCTCCAAAACCAGGTCGTCAGGAAGCATTGGAATATTACCGAAATATTCACCGTTATTTTAATTTTTCGATTAATTTATTTGAAAGAGTACTTAGTGTTAAAAAACAGGAGAACTCAATTTTCAAAATAACATCTGATAAAAATATTTACGAAGCCAAAAACGTTGTAATTGCTACAGGTTTTTATGATATTCCGATTGAGATGCATATAAAAGGTGAGGAGTTACAAAAAGTTCGTCATTATTATAAAGAAGCTCATGAATATGCTTTTAGAAATATTTTGGTCGTTGGCGCGAATAATTCTTCTGTAGATGCGGCTTTAGAATGTTGGCGAAAAGGTGCCAATGTTACGATGGTAATTCGCAAAAATGAGATAAACAACAGGGTGAAATATTGGGTTAAACCTGATATAGAAAACCGAATTGCAGAAGGAAGTATTAAAGCGTATTTTGAATCAAATATTACTAATATTACAGAAAATCAGGTAGAAATTTATACGCCAAACGGAAAAGTGACAATTGAAAATGACTTTGTTTTAGCTTTGACAGGTTACAAACCAGATTTAACTTTTCTGGAAGATATGGGCATCGAACTTTCTAACGATGAATTGAAAATTCCATCTTACAATCCTGAAACCATGGAAACTAATGTTAAAGGATTATTTCTTGCCGGTGTCGTTTGTGGCGGAATGCAAACGCATAAATGGTTTATTGAAAACTCGCGTATCCATGCTAATATGATTGTGGATTTTATTACTTCTGCCTAACGGATAATAATATTTTCAGATAAATGCTTAAAAAACATAAAAAAAAAGCTGGTTACAAACCAGCTTTTTAAATTTATAATTATTCTTTCCCACCGTCAAGAACATCTTGCCAGTCTTTCAATTCTTTCCATTTTCCCTGATAAGCCAGTTCCGCTTGTCTTGCCCAGGTTCCCGGATTATGAATTGTAAAACCTTCTCCAGCGGCATTTAAAATATTTTGTAATTTTTCAACAGAAGTTTTAGACAATTCAAACCAGGTATTAATTCCGGCATTGTGATATAATTCTTCAATTTTTGGACCAATTCCTTCAATTATTTTTAGATCATTTTCTTTAACTTTTTTATCTAAAATCGTAGAAGCTAATACATTATTAAAAGGAATAGGATTTACATTTGAAACAAAATTAGAATGCTTTGTGTCTTTTGATAAATCAGAAATTTTAGCATTTAATTTTAAACTATTTTCTCTGCAAAATTCTAAATCATTTTCTAAAGATGAAACTTTAAGATTTAAATCTTGTATAGTTGATCTACATTTTTCCAGATCCGATTTATAAGTCACAGATTCATAATTGTTTCCTTTTTTAGAATTCATTTTTCCAATTAAGTAGCCTAAAATTCCACAGATTATCCCAACTAATGCAGGGATTAAGATACAAGGTATATTCATGATATATTTTTTAATTAAATTATTTTATAGTAATTACTGTTCGTCTGTTTTTTGCCATTCCTTCAGGAGTATTATTTTCGGCAATAGGTTCCTCAGATCCTTTTGATTGTGTCTCAATACGAGAAGGTTCAATTCTGTTTTTGATCAGGAATTTTTTAACAAATTCAGCTCTCTTCTTTGCAAGAAGAATATTTGCATTAGGATTTCCACTGTTATCAGAATGCCCAACGATTAAAACGGTTGCATCGGGATTTTGAATTGTATATTTTACAATATTTTTGATTTTTTGAAGCTCTTCAGCATCTAAATTGTAATTTGCCTGATTAGTGTTAAAATGCAGGATAAGCGGATTTGCATTTAACTTATCCTTAAATGAATTAGCAGCTACAAGAGCATTCAATTTAAAGTTTACAGGACCTAATAGAGTGTCGCTGCTTACATCCCAATTATCTAATAATTCTCCGTTTGTATCAAATTGCGCAGCAGGTAAACCAAGAGATACAAAGTAATCCTTAATATCATTTGCACGAGCCAAACCAAGATTGTCGAAAATAGTTGTATTGCTTTCACCTTTCATTGCATATCCTGTAATAGAGATTTTCTGATTTGGATTTGCAATTAAAATAGTTTTTAGCTTTTCTATCCCCATATTTATAGAGTCAGAAACAGGTGTTATCAGTGTACCATTGCTTTTTAAGAAATTAAAATTAGCATCACATTGATAATTAATCTCAGGGCCGTTAAGAATAAAAGGATTACGGCTATTCTTTAATGTTTTAACAGGTAGTTCGCCGTTCTGAACTGTTTTGGTAGATATGCAGCAATTACAACAAAAATGAAGGAATAAAATTGTCCCCAATATAATTGTCGCTGCTATACCTAATAAATAAAATAATTTCTTAGACATATTTTTAAGTTTAAAATTCGGACAAAAATAATGGCTTAATATTCATTTAAGTATCAAAATAAGACAATTTTTCTTGTTAATATTTAATTTTTAAAAAATAAAAGCAAAAAAAACTCTCTCTTTAAAATATCAAATTTAAAGAGAGAGCAGTATTATTAGTAAAAAGTAACTTTACGAGCTACAAGATAGCATAGAACAACCAACTTTAGATCGAGCCCAATCTGGTCGTTTTGCAAACCATTTTTCAGATTCCGGTTGTTCGTCGTATGGTTTTTGCAAGAGCAGATACAATTCGTTTATTAAAGAATAATCTCCCTGATCTGCAGCATAAATGGCTAATTGAGCCATATAATTTCGAAGTACATATTTTGGATTAATAGCATTCATTTTTCCTGAACGATCTTCATCCGAAAGAACTTCAGCATTTAATCTTTCAATATAAACAGAAAACCATTTTTTCCAGGATTCTAAAATATCCCCGGAAATTTCTTCTACCGAATAAAATGCATCAGTAACTTTTTCAATGGCACTTTCAGGTGAATCGTTTTTTTTGATCTTGCTTAAATTTCTAAAAAATATCGTCATATCAGTTTCTGATAATTGTAAAATCGTCTCTAAACCAGTAATTAATTTACTATCAGCTTCAGTTGAAGTAAATATTCCTAATTTGCTTAAAGACATTGTTTTATAATCTTCTTCGAAATCTGTAATAAATGATGCCAATATATTTTCTAAAGGTTCTGCCTCATTAATTAAAGGATAGAGAGCATTGGCTAATTGATATAAATTCCATTGCGCAACTTGTGGCTGATTTCCAAAACGGTATCTTCTGTTTTGACTATCGGTTGTATTTGGTGTCCAGTTCGGATCGTAATTTTCCAGCCAGCCGTAAGGTCCGTAATCAATTGTGATTCCGTGAATTGACATATTATCGGTGTTCATTACACCATGAACAAAACCAACACGCTGCCAATGCACAATCATTTCGCGGGTTGTATCGGCAACTTTTTTAAAGAATTGTATATATTGTTCTTTTGGTTCGCCTTTAATTTCCGGAAAATAATATTTGATATTATATTCCACAAACTCTTTTAAGTTTTTAAGCTCGTTTCTGGCTGTAAGCATTTCAAAACTTCCAAAACGAATAAAAGACGGCGCTACACGACAAACTACAGCACCTTTTTCATAAGCAGGATTTCCGTTGTATAAAATGTCGCGTAAAACCTGATCTCCGGAAAGCATTAGCGAAAGCGATCGGGTAGTGGGAACTCCTAAATAATGCATGGCTTCTGCACATAAATATTCTCTTATTGAAGAACGCAAAACGGCTAGACCATCAGCAGTTCTGGAGTATGGCGTTTTTCCGGCACCTTTTAACTGCAAGGTAAAAAACTCATTGTTATGTTCAACTTCCGTTAAATTTATGGCGCGGCCATCGCCCAATTGTCCAGCCCAATTTCCGAATTGATGTCCGGCATAACACATTGCATAAGGTTTTGTGTCTGGCAGAATTTCTTTTCCCGAAAAAGCATTCAAAAATTCTTCTGATTGGATTTCATCTTTAGAAATCCCAACTAATTCAGCCACTTCTTCAGAAGCGTGAATTAATTTAGGCTCAGATGGTTTTGTTGGATTTACATATGAAAACAGCGCATTTTTAACCTGACGAATTTCATTTGTTTCGCCTGGATCTGCAGGTAATTCAGCAGTAAATCGATTATTTATTTTTAAATTTTTCATTTTATTTTTTATTTTTTTGCCACGGATTACACAGATAAAAAATGATTTTTTTAAACATAAAATGTTTTATTTTTTACCATTAAGAGATTAAGAAAAATTAAGAAGCTGTACTTAAATGATTAGTTTAAAATAATATGTTTGATTTACTTTATCAATAAGAAGCTAAATTATATTAAGAAGCAATCCTTAATTTTTCTTAATCTCTTAATGGTTAGTTTAAAAATAACTTTTTTTTACTCTTTTCTTAATTTTTTTAATCTGTCGCAAAACCTTATTTAATTTACTAATTTATCTGCGTACATTTTTTTTAATTTTTGAACTTTCGGATCAATTACGATTTGGCAATAACGAGCATCCTGATTGTTGTTGTAATAATTTTGATGGTCTTCTTCGGCATCGTAAAATTTTTCAAATGCAACTAGTTGTGTTACAATAGGATCGTTATAAAAAGTTTTTACTTCTTCAAAAACTTGTTCTGCAATTTCTTTTTGTTCTGCATCATGATATAAAATAACAGAACGATATTGAGTTCCGACATCTGCGCCCTGACGATTTAAAGTTGTTGGATCATGGCTTGTCATAAAAATATAAATAAGATCATGATATGAAATTATGTCAGGATCATAAGTAACTTGTATGACTTCGGCGTGACCGGTTCTGCCAGTACAAACTTCACGATAAGGCGGATTTTTAATAAATCCTCCGGAAAATCCCGATTTTAAAGATTCAATTCCTTTTAACCGCTGAATTACAGCTTCAATACACCAAAAACATCCGCCACCAAAAGTGGCTACAGACAAATTTCCCATAAATGGTATTGTTAAGTTTTACATGCCCTATTAATCCGATAGAATATTATGATAATTTATTCAAAAAAATACCAATTAATTAAAGATACTAAAAGGTTATTTAATGTTTGAAGTTTATAATTGATAAATTCACAATTCTATAAAAAAGCAATATATTTGCAATCAAACTCAGGCACACTAATGAATAGCAAAAATAATACCATCAGTTTAGAAACGTATTTTCAGGATTTTAGAAAAGATATTGTTGGAATAAATCAGGAATTTACATCTGCGTACGGTCAAAAAAAGATCATTTATACGGACTGGACGGCTAGTGGAAGGTTATATCGACCAATTGAAGAGAAACTTCTTAATGAATTTGGACCTTTTGTAGCCAATACACATACCGAAACTACTGTGTCAGGTACTGCCATGACAAAAGCTTATCATCATGCCAGACATATTATTAAACGCCATACGAATGCCAATCAGGATGATGTTTTGATTACTGATGGAACCGGAATGACGGGCGTTATCAATAAATTTCAACGTATTCTGGGTTTGAAAATTCCGGAAAATTTAAAAGATTTTATCACCGTTCCTGCCGAAAAAAAGCCAATTGTTTTTATTTCGCACATGGAACATCATTCTAATCAAACGTCATGGTTAGAGACTATTGCCGATGTTGAAATTATTCCTTCTTGCGAAAAAGGACTTTTTTGTCTGGATAATTTAGAAGAGTTGCTGGAAAAATATGCTGATCGTACAATTAAAATTGCTTCGATTACGTCTTGTTCGAATGTTACGGGTTTGAAAACTCCTTTTCATGAAGCAGCCAAATTAATGCACCAGCATAATGGGGTTTGCTTTGTAGATTTTGCCTGTTCAGGACCTTACGTAGAAATTGATATGCATCCTTCAGATCCGGAAGCGTATTTGGATGCTATTTTCTTTTCTCCGCACAAATTTTTGGGTGGTCCCGGAACTTCGGGAGTTTTAATTTTCAATAAAAAATTATACAATAATATGATTCCTGATTGTCCTGGCGGAGGAACCGTAAGCTGGACAAATCCTTGGGGTGAACATAAATATATCGACAATATTGAAGATCGCGAAGATGGTGGAACTCCAGGTTTTCTTCAGGTTATAAAAACGGCTTTGGCAATTGAGCTAAAAGAAGAAATGGGAATCGAAAACATTTTGCAGCGCGAGCACGAAATTGTTGATTATGTTTTTAGTGAATTAGAACCAATCGAGAATATTAAAATTCTTGCGGGTCAGCATAAAAATCGTTTAGGAGTTGTTTCCTTTTTTATTGAAAACTTACATTTTAATTTAGGTGTAAAATTATTGAATGATAAATTCGGAATTCAAACCAGAGGCGGTTGCAGCTGCGCCGGAACTTACGGTCATTTTTTACTTCATGTAGATCAGGAAACTTCAAACAAACTGGTGAACGAAATTACAATTGGTGATTTGATCAAAAAACCGGGATGGATCAGAATGTCGATTCACCCAACAACAACGGATGAAGAAATAGCTTTTGTTTGTGAAAGTATTAAAGATTTAGCTCAAAATCATGAAACCTGGGCTTTGGATTATTCTTATAATAAAAACACTAACGAGTTTATTCATAAAAATGCAACTTCGTTTGAAGATGAGTTGGTTGAAAAGTGGTTTAAGTTTTAGAAATTTACTTTTAGGGTTGTTTAAATTTAACCGCAAAGAGCGCAAAGGCTTACGCAAAGTTCGCAAAGTTTAATAATAGCTTTGCGAACTTTTGTTTTTTATAAAATTACATGCAAAACCTTGCGTTCCTTGCGGTTAAGTGTAATCTGTTATGTTTTTTATCTTTAATAAATTACAATATTTCTAAACTAGCCCCGATAGAGGCGGTATCCTCGCAGTGAAACGGAGAGATAAAGCCGAAAGCGGGACAAATGGTCTTGAAAACCAAATATTTCTGCTTCTTATAATAAATAAAAAACCCGACATGCTAATGAAAAGCTGTCGGGTTTGTATTTTTAAATAATTAAAAATTATTGTGCTTGTTGAAATTTTTTGAGTGATAACAAAGCTTGTTCTTTTATTTTGCTCTGAAAAAAACCTGTCCATCCCAAGAGTAGTCCTTTAAAACCGAAAGCTTGTTTTGACCATTTCCAAACATCAAAACTATCTGTGTGTTTGATGATTAGACCGTCCTGAAAAATAAATTCGGCAGCAATTCTATTGATTACTTTTCTGTTGGTTTTGCTAAAATTATAAGTCGCAACCCAATTTGCAGATCCGGTAGAATCGTCAGCTTTTACATTAAAGAACTCAATTTTAAGATTGCCCTTACTTCTTAAAAGCAACATTTTCCACATATCAGAAACTTGTTCTTCTTTTAATAAACCAAAAGCGGGATCAATAAAATGAATTTTTGGATGATAACATTCACTCATTGTTTGGTAATCGGCGTTGGCAAAAGCAGTATAAAATTTGGCAATTAAGTTTTCGTTCGGGTTCATAAAATACAATTAGAATATAAATATAAGATTTATTAAAGGAAAAAATCTTTATAAAACGCTAATTTCTTTTGCTGTATTGAATGTTTTTTTGGATTGGTCGAACGCTGTAGAAAAATAAGATATTTTATTTACCGCTGTAAAATATCCGGTCTGGTTGCCAAAAGTATTTGAATTTCCTGTAATAATGAATCTAATTCCCTTAATATCAGTATTTTTCAATTTATTCATTTCTGCCGGTGTAAAATAATAATAGGAAGTTGTTTTTCCATCTGAAGATTCTTTTACATTTTTATCAACGCAGGCGATAACATCGGCATTGGCCAAATCTACATAAACTCCTCCGGCAATTCGGGCTTTGTCATTTGCCGTTGCGATTGTTAATTTTAAAATTCCGCCTTTTTCTGTTTTTGCAATCTGAACGTTTGCTTCGCCCGTATACGCATATTTTTCGCAGATAAAAGTATAATTTTGTGTTGCTGGATATGGTTTAGAACCATTTACAATCATGGTTTCCTGAGCATTAGAGAATGTTGAAATCAACAATAACACAAAAAGAGGGAATTTTAAAATCATAGTTTAATTTATTAATCTGTTATTTGGGATTCGAACTTTTCATCCCAATCCATTGATTTTATAGCAGAAACTAAATTATTTTCATTTACAAAAACACGTAATTCCTTATTGGCTACTTTTTTAGAGTACAAGGCGTGGTAACGATAAATAGTTTCTTGTTTTGTTTTGTAGACACCGTCTAATTTCAAATCTATAAAATTGCCATAATATTGTCTAAATCGCTGGCAGGTTTTTGTTAAGCGTTCTTCTGTTGTGTTTTCCATTACAGATTGTGTAACTTCGGTTTCATTAAAAGGTTTAAACTTAGAGGTATTGCAGGTTTCTAAAACCCGCTTGCCTAAATCGTACGCTTTTTGTTGCTGTGAGGAACTAATTTCGGACGCCACAACTTTTTTAATTTTTAAATCTTCGGTATCTCTGCTAATATTTTTGGACTTACAGCCAATTAGCAACAACAAACATATAATCAATCCTGCTTTCTTCATAACTATTTATGTTATTTTTAATAATAAGTTAGGGTCGGGACAGTTTTCTATGTAAAAATTTAAGTCATTTATATTGCAGACTCCGGGATAATCGCCATTATAATTTTCAATATTATTTATAATCTGAAAATGCAAATGAGGTGCATAATCTCCATTAATTGTAGAATCTCCAAAGGTTGCAAAACTTTCACCTTTTCTAAAAACAGTCCCAACGGTTAAGTTTTCTATACTTTCTAACGATAAATGTCCGTATAAAGTATAAAATTTTTCATTTTCAATTTCATGCTCCAATATAATCGTTGGCCCGTAATCGCCTAAACCTTCATTATTTTTAAAACTATGAATTTTTCCGTCAAGCGGAGCTACAATCGACGTACCCACTTTTCCCCATAAATCCAAACCAATATGAATGTTGCGTTCCGGATTATTTTCGTTTTTAAAAATGGTACTTCTTTTATATAAATTCCGTCCTTCAATATAACCGCCAAAAGCAATTTCGGCATCGTTCTTTTTTAAATAATCTGATATATAATCTTCAAAATCAGAGGCGTTTGATGGTTTTTTCTCCACCAGTTCTTTGTTGGTTACAGATAAATCTAATGCTACATATTTTGAAAAATCTATACTTGAATCGATAACTTTAGTAGGTGGCAAGGATTTTAAAATAGAAACTAGGGTCTTCATAAAATGGTAAATTAAGCAACTTTTTCAATGATAATTAATTCGTTGTGAACCTCTATGCGGGGCAACATTTTTGAGGAAAACAATTTAGGATTTATTTCTGAAATATACTTTTTATTTCTAACATTATGTGCTTCATCCAAAATCATGGTATTAAAAAGCACAAAGCCTTCATTTTTTAATAATGAAAAAACACGGTCTGTAAAGAATGTTTCAAACAAAAAATTCGGCATTTTTATATCTTCAAAAACATCAATAATAATCAAATCATATTTGTCTTTGGTTTTTAGCACAAACTCAAAAGCATCATCGATCACAATTTCGAGTTGCTTAATCTGGTCAAGATTAAAATATTGATTTGCAATCTGAATCATATCGGGATCAATTTCAACTCCTGTAATTTTACCTTTATATTCTATTTCGTCAACAAGAGTTTTAATCACGCTTCCGCCGGCAACGCCCAGCAATAAGATATGATTCATTTTCAGAATGTTCTCATATCCAATATTTCGCAATCCATACCTTAATATACGCTGCAAACTTCCGTATGAATAATTGGTGTTTTCAGAATCTAAAACTAATTCTCCATTTGCCCAGGTAACTTCGATCATTTTACTTCGGGCTGATTTCTTTTTAAATATTTTTATTGGAATCAGATAACTGAATATTTTTTGAATCATTTTGTAGTGCTTTTACTCAAAATTAGCATTAAAATCTTTTATTTTGCATCAAATAATAAATTTAATGAAGAAAGATTTATACAAGTTCATTTTTTTTAAGTTAATGGGCTGGAAAATAGTAGGGATAGAAAATGCCGAAGTAAAAAAATGTATCCTGATGGTGATGCCTCACACTAGCAATCATGACTTTTATTTGGGAGTTTTAACCCGCGGAATTTCCGGATTGCAAATGAATTGGGTTGGAAAAAAAGAATTATTTACTTTTCCGTTTGGGTATTATTTTAAATATATGGGCGGCGAACCTTTAGACAGAACTGGTGGTTTGAATAAAGTAGATTCTATTGCCGCTATTTTTGACAGAAAAGAAGTTTTTCGTCTGGCAGTCGCTCCGGAGGGAACACGAAAAGGAGTTAAAGAAATTAGAAGCGGATTTTATTATATAGCGCTTAAAGCAAATGTGCCCATTGTTCCGGTAGCTTTTGATTGGGGTAAAAAAGAAGTGAATCTTGGAAGACCTTTTTATCCAACAGGAAATTACGAAGCTGATCTCGAAATTTTGAAAGAACATTATAAAGGAGTTTTAGGCAAAATTCCTGAAAATGGAGTTTGGTTCTAAATTTTCAATATTTTTTTGCTTACGTGAGAATCTCTTATTTGAAAAATATTTTAAAAAATTTTCAAATACGCGAAAAATTCAAATTACGGGATATATACCTTAAATGTCCCGTTTTTATAAAAAAATACAATTTTCTCAATTTCGCCTTCTACTGAATTCAAATTTGAGTTTTTAATTTCCGGAGAAATTCTTTTTTCAGGATTTTCTGTTTCTTTATGATTCATTTCCGAAAACAGATTTGTAGCAATTAAATTTTCATTTGATGGGACAGGAGCAGAAGGTTTTTCAATTTCTGTTGTGTTTTCAATTTTTGGAATAACAGTTTCTTCTTCACTTTTAGGAAAAGTTCCTTTGCCGTTTAAAATCCAATAAAGATCGACATCCGGAAAAACATCTAAAATTTTGAGTACAAAATCCAGACTTGGTTTGTTTCTTCCCGAAAGTAGGTGAGACATACTGGAGCGCTGCACGCCAATTTTATCCGCAAAAGAAGAGGCATTTAAAGCATAATAATCTAGTATTATTTCAAGCCTTTTTACAAAATCATCGATGTTTACCATTGTAAATTACATTATTAAAAGGTGATGTTTACAAATGTAATTATAATAAATGGAATAAGCAATTTTACAATAGTAAATAGTATTTTTATTAATGAAAAAGACTTAATTTCACTATAAGTAACGACGTATAATTGATTGAAATAGAGTCATTTACTTTGTCGCATTAACATATATAACAATTGTTAACTTTAATTCTTTATAATCTGTGATTTAAACATTAAAAACTGTTTACATTTCTAAATACTCATTATTTTTAACTGTTTACAAATGTAAAAATAAAGATGTTTACTTTTGTAAACTAATCGAATTACAATGAATTTAGAAGAATTATTTAACCAATACAAAGAGCAATCTATATCAGGGCGTTATCTTACTTTAGATCATATTAAGCCAATATTAGAAAAGCTAAATACAAATAATCAAGTTAAAATTATAGGTCATTCTGTTTTAAACAAACCTATATATAGTTACGAAATTGGTACAGGAGAAACGCGTATTTATTTATGGTCTCAAATGCACGGAAATGAAAGCACCACAACTAAGGCACTTTTTGATTTTATAAACGTATTAAAGAGCGGATCTGATTTTGCTGAGAAAATGCTTAAAACATTTACTTTTTATGCTATTCCGATTCTAAATCCTGATGGTGCAGCACTTTATACACGTGAAAATGCTAATAAGATAGACTTAAACCGTGATTCTCAAAATCTGACTCAACCTGAGAGTAATGTTTTAAGAGCTGTATTTAATACTTTTAAACCGCATTATTGCTTTAATCTCCACGATCAGCGTACTATCTTTGGAGCCGGAGATACAGGAAAACCAGCTACAGTTTCGTTTCTTTCCCCTTCTTTTAATGAAGAAAGAGACATAAATGATAACCGCTTAAAGGCAATAAATTTAATTGCCGGAATCAATGATGTGCTGCAGGAGTATATTCCGGGGCAAGTAGGGCGTTTTGATGATTCGTTCAATATCAATTGTATAGGAGATACGTTTCAGTTTTTAGGTGTACCCACTATTTTATTCGAAGCAGGGCATTTTCAGGGCGATTATGAAAGAGAAATTACCCGAAAATACATATTTTTCTCACTAATTTCAAGTTTTAAACTACTTTCCGAAAACGATTTAGTTGATAATCGATTTAATGATTATTTGAATATTTCACAAAATAAAGTGGTTTTTTATGATTTTATGTATAAAAACATCAAAATAAATTATGATGGTATCGAAATTATTACGAATTTTGTCGCACAATACAAAGAAGAATTGATTGAAAATAAGATTCAATTTAATGCTTACATAGTTGAAGTAGGCGATTTGGAAAATTATTTCGGGCATTATGAATATGACGGACAAGGTGCTGAATATTCAGATGATTTGGATAACTTTCCGAAATTGAATCAGAAAGCAGATTTTTATTTAAATAAAAATGTTAAATTTGTTAACGGATTGACAAAAAGTTAATTTTTATGTGAATTTGTTATTTTTTATATATATTTTTATACTTTGTTATAGCAATTAGTAATATTAATTAAAGAATTATGAGTAAATTTCGTTTAGATGAAGTAGATCACCAGATTTTAGATATGTTAATAGACAATACGAGAGTTCCGTTTACTGACATTGCAAAAAAATTATTGATATCTGCTGGAACAGTACATGTTAGAGTAAAAAAAATGGAAGACGCAGGGATTATAATGGGATCTTCACTAGCCTTAGATTACGATAAATTAGGGTATTCATTTATTGCTTATGTAGGTGTATTTCTTAATAATACGTCTCAAACTAAATTTGTATTAGAGCGAATCAACCAAATTCCATTCGTAACTGTAGCTTCTGTAACAACAGGAAAATTCAATATTTTCTGTAAAATCAGAGCGAAAGATACAAAACACGCGAAGGAAGTTATTTTCATGATAGACGATATCGAAGGCGTTTACAGAACAGAAACAATGATTTCATTAGAAGAAAGTATAAACGATAAGAAGCGTTTGATGCATACTATTTTTAAAAATATGTAATATTTTCTTGAATGCTATATTAAAATATAACCTCAAGTTTATTCTTGGGGTTTTTTTATGACCAATTAACCAACCAACTATAGATTATGTACACGTTACCTAAAATAGAACGTTTTAATCAAGATGTTCTTTCAAAATATCACATTTACAATAGTGTATTTATAACATTACCTTTTGATTCTATTGACAATACTGGAGTTTTACTTCCTTTATTTACAGAAACTTGCGAAACGGGCTTTAAAAAACAAGAAACACCAAAAGAGATTTTTGATTTCTTTTCGAATAAATATTTAAATAATGCTTCTGAGACTGAAAAAATCGATTTAATGTTTCGATTTATTCAGTATATAGAACGTCAGATTGTATTATTTGATGCTATCGAAGACGCTGCTTTTCCCGTTGTAAACAACATGGAAGGACGCGGTTCTCTTCGTGATATCAAAGAGAAATCAGATGCAAAAGAAAAGGATGATGATCTTATTGAATTCCTTGAGAATTTCAACGTAAGAACCGTTTTAACAGCACATCCTACGCAATTTTATCCTGGGCCGGTTCTGGGAATTATAAATGATTTAACGGAAGCGATCCGATTGAATAATTTATTGAAAATTAAACAATTATTAGCTCAGTTAGGAAAAACACCTTTTATCCAGAACGAAAAACCAAATCCTTATGATGAAGCGGTGAGTTTGATCTGGTATCTGGAAAATGTTTTCTACGCAACATCAGGAGAAATTGTTCACTATTTGCAAAAAAATATTCTTCACGGAAATGCGATTCAAAACCAATTAATCAAACTTGGTTTTTGGCCGGGAGGTGACCGTGACGGAAATCCTTTTGTAACAACAGAGATTACTTTAAAAGTAGCAGAACGTTTGCGTACTTCTATTTTGAAGTGTTATTATGTTGAAATGAGAAGTTTAAAAAGAAAGCTAACTTTCTCAGGTGTAGATACTTTGGTATTAGATCTTGAACAAAAACTTTATCGTTCCGTTTTTTATTCAAAAGGAGAAATTTACATTACTTTAGAGGAATTATTATCACAACTGAATGCAATTCGAAGCATTATAATCGAAAAACATCAATCATTATACTTAGATGAACTGGATGCATTTTTGGTAAAAATTAATTTGTTTGGATTCCATTTTGCGACTTTGGATATTCGTCAGAATAGTAAAATTCATAATGTTGTTTTCAAAGATGTTGTGAATTATTACCTGAAGTCAGGATCTAAAATTTTTCCTGAAAATTATTATGAATTATCAGAAGAAGATAAATTGATTGTTTTATCAAAAGTAAAAGGAGAATTGAATCCGGATCATTTTGACGATGAAATCACAAAATCTACTTTAGAATCTGTTCAGGCTATAAAAACGATTCAGGAACGCAATGGTGAATTTGGTGCAAACCGCTACATTATTAGTAATAACGAAAGTGCCCTGAATGTAATGGAGACTTTTGCAATGATTCGTTTGAATAATTGGGAAAATCCTACGGTTGATATTATTCCGCTTTTTGAATCAGTTGATGATTTGCAAAATGCACACCATATCATGGAGCAATTGTATACAAATCCTGAATATTCTAAACACTTGCAAGACAGAGGAAATAAACAAACGATCATGCTTGGTTTCTCTGACGGAACAAAAGATGGTGGTTATTTAATGGCTAACTGGAGTATATATCAGGCAAAAATTGCTTTGACAGAAATTTCAAGAAAATATGGCATTAAAGTAATTTTCTTTGACGGCCGTGGCGGACCTCCGGCTCGTGGTGGTGGAAAAACACATAAATTCTACGCTTCTCTGGGACCAAAAATCGAAAACAACGAAATTCAGATTACAGTTCAGGGACAAACGATTAGCTCTAATTTCGGAACGCTGGATTCTTGTCGTTACAACATCGAAAACTTATTAAGTGCAGGTGTAACCAATCAGGTTTTCAGCAAAGAGAAAAACGAATTAACTGCTGCAGAAACGGCAATTTTAACACAGTTGGCAGGTTTAGGTTATGACAAATATCTGAGCTTTAAAAACCATCCAAAATTTATTCCATATCTGGAAAAGATGAGTACTTTGAAGTATTATTCTAAAACAAATATTGGAAGCCGTCCATCAAAAAGAAGCAAATCTGAGCAATTGGATTTTGCTGATTTAAGAGCGATTCCTTTTGTAGGTTCATGGAGTCAGTTGAAACAAAATGTACCAGGATTTTTTGGAGTAGGAACGGCGTTGAAGTATTTTGAAGATAATAATCAGTGGGATAAAGTAAGTGATTTGTATCATAATTCATTATTCTTTAGAACATTGCTGGAAAACAGTATGATGTCATTGGCAAAATCATTTTTTCCTTTAACAGCATACATGAGAAAAGATCCTGAATTTGGGGAATTCTGGCAAATCATTTATGATGAATTTGTAGAAACAAAACGTCTTTTGCTTAAAATTGCAGGTCATGCAACATTAATGGAGAATTATCCTGATGGTATAGCTTCGATTCAGGTAAGAGAGCGTATTGTGATGCCATTGTTGACCATACAGCAATATGCTTTGTTGAGAATTAATGAATTGAACAAAGAAGATGGCAATAATGAAGAGCTAGTTAAAGTATATGAAAAAATCGTAACAAGATCTCTTTTCGGAAATACAAATGCGAGTAGAAACTCAGCTTAACATAGAATTTTAACTCATTTTATAATTAAAAAATAAAAGAATGAATTCAAGCCAATTATCAGAAAATGAATATTCAGGCGGATTTGCGACTTATATTCGTGAAGCTGGAGATGTAAATTTGATTGAAGAATTAGAGATTTCGCTACATGATTTTATCCGATTTGTTCAAAATATCCCGATGGATAAATTTGATTATCGCTATGCTGAAGGCAAATGGACCATTAAGGATATTATCCAGCATTTAATGGATTGCGAGCGTATTTTTGCTTATCGCGCTTTACGTTTTTCAAGAAATGATAAAACACCTTTGGCAAGTTTTGAAGAAGACGATTATGCAAATAATACCGATTCAAATAAAAGAAGTATTCAGGATTTATTAACGGAATTATCTGCTTTAAGACACTCAACTTTATTATTTTACAAAAGTTTATCTGAAGAACAACTTAAACGTATTGGAACTGCTTCTAATATTCAAATTTCTGTTCGTGCGTTGGGCTTTGTAATCATCGGACATCAAAAACATCATCAAAAAGTTTTTGAAGAAAGATATTTGTAGAAGTTAAAATATGACATATAAAAAAATCCTGTTAAGTAAATTTCACAGGATTTTTTGTTTTAATAAGTTGTCATTTCTTACATCCGTTAAACCCGACAGGTTTTTAAAACCTGTCGGGTTTACTATGCGAAATGAAATTATTTATTCCTCTCCACAATAGCAAGCCCAAAACGGATTTTATCATAAGATAATTTCTCTTCAAAATGATCATAATATGGTTTCAAAGCTGTTGGATATTCAAGTTCAACTTGTGCTTTATGCAGAAGTTTAACCTCTTCATCAGAAACAAACTGGCTTATATCAATATCATGTCCGTCCACATATAATTTAGCTAAATGCGAAATAATGGTAGTTTGACCAAGATTTCGTTTTGCAGCAATTTCTTCAATAGTATTTCCATTTTGAAAAAGCTCTAAGGTTGTTTTATATGTGTTGCCTTCTTTTTTGGGTTTAGATTTAGCGTTTTCTCTTTTTACTTTTTCATAGTAAATAATGGCATCTATAAACTCCTGTCCATATTTTTCGAGTTTCGCTTTACCAACACCATCAATGGCCAAAAATTCTTCGTCACTCATTGGTCGTAAAGTTTCCATTTGTCTCAAAGCAGCGTCACTGAAAATTACATAAGCCGGAACTTCTTCATCTTTAGAAATTTCATAACGCAATTTTCGAAGTATTTCAAAAAGAGAATTTTTCGCCGCTTTTGTTTTTGTTTCTTTGACTTCGTTTTTATCAATTACTTTTTTAACAACAGTTGTCAGTTTTACTTTTTCACCTTCAAACAAAACTTTCCTGGCAAAAGGAGTGAGTAAAATTTTATTATGCTGATGAAAAGCAATTTCGCAATATCCGAGATTAATCAACTGAATCAGGTATTGATTCCAATCGTACCAGGAAATGTCATCGCCAATTCCGTACGTTTTTAAGTTTTGATAATTTTTTTCGTAGATATATGCGTTTTTTGATCCTCTTAAAAAATCGACAATTACAGCCAAAGGTTCAGATTCCTGCAAACGGGTAATAGCTGAAAGTGCTTTTTGAGCTAAAATTGTTCCGTCAAAAAATGTTGGCGGTTTTTTACAAATATCGCAGTTACCGCAGTTTTCAGTAACCAATTCACCAAAATAAGAAAGAAGAATTTTTCGTCTACAGCTCAAAGCGTCTGCATATTGTTTCATTCTTTCCAGTTTTGCTAGCTGAACATCAGAATTTAATCCTTCTGAAGCAAATTTCTGCAATTGAATAACATCTGCATAACTTTCAAACAAAACAGTTTCAGCAGGTAATCCGTCACGCCCTGCACGGCCAATTTCCTGATAATAACCTTCTATATTTTTGGGCAAATTATAATGAATTACCCAGCGAACATTCGATTTGTCAATTCCCATTCCAAATGCAATGGTAGCGCAAACTACCTGACAATCATCATTTATAAATTCATCTTGTGTTTTAGCACGGATTTTATTTTCTAAGCCGGCATGATATGCTTTTGCTTTAACACCGCTTTTTTGCAATTTTAATGCAAGTTCTTCTGTTGTTTTTCTGCTTAAGCAATATATAATTCCCGATTCGTTGGGTTTGTTCTCAACGAAATCAATAATTTGTTTGACACGATCTAAGGCAGGGCGAACTTCGAGACTTAAATTTTTTCTATCGAATGAAGCTACAAAAGTTTTAGGGTTTCTTAATTTTAGCTGTTTTGTAATATCCGTACGCGTTGCTTTATCTGCCGTAGCGGTCAAAGCTAAAACCGGAGTAGAAGGGAAGCGGCTTTTTAAATATCCCAAATTCGTATAAGCCGGTCTAAAATCATGTCCCCAAGAAGAAATACAATGCGCTTCGTCGATTGCAATTAGACTGATTGTCAATTCATTAAAAACAACATCGAGATAAGATAAACTTTCGGGAGCAATATAAACAAGTTTAAATGTATTAGATTTTAAATTGTCGATATAAAATTGCTGTTCTTCGCTGGATTGACTGCTGTTGATATAACAAGCAGAAATTCCGTTTGTTTTTAGACTATCTACCTGATCTTTCATTAAGGCAATTAAAGGCGAAATTACAATTGTAATTCCGGGTAAAACCAAAGCAGGTAATTGAAAACAAATCGATTTTCCTCCACCGGTTGGCATTATCGCTAAAGTATCCTGTCCCGAAAGAATGGTTTGGATAATCGTTTCCTGATTCGGTCTAAATTTCTCAAATCCAAAATTTTCTTTTAGTTTGGCATGTAATATTTCTGAATTCATTTGGCTTATAATAATTAAGCATTAAATATAGAAAGAAAAGATAAATTATAATATTTTTCTTATAAAATAATTTTCTGTAAATTTTAAACAAATAAAAAAGGAACCCTGAATAGAGTTCCTTTACTTTATTTGGAAAGAGACAAATTAATCCTCGTCGTCTTCGTCATCATCTTCATCAGCAATATCATCCGGGTCTCTGTCATCATCGTCATCGTCATCTCCGCCATCTGTATCTGGTTTATCTATTGCATCATCATCCTCATCGTCATCAATATCATCGTCAAGATCAAGACCTTTTACTGGTTCAATTACATCAACATCAACGTCGATATCATCGTCTTCATCATAATTTTCGATTCTGTCAGCAAGTTTAGTACTAATTTTTACTAAATAAATAGTGTCTTCAGTACGAACTTCAACAGCTTCGATCAATTCGTTTTTAGCATTTCTAAAACGGATTACATCCGAATCATCATAACCATCAGGAAACTTTTCTACCAAAAGGTTTAAAATTTCGTTGGTAAGTTTAGCGTAGTCTACTATAACTCTTTTCATAAATATCCTATAAATCTAATAAGTAAGCAAAAATTAACGGTGCTACAATTGTTGCATCCGACTCAATAATAAATTTAGGGGTTTTAATATCTAATTTACCCCAAGTGATTTTCTCGTTTGGAACTGCACCTGAATAAGATCCGTAACTTGTTGTTGAATCTGAAATCTGGCAGAAATAACTCCAAAACGGAATATCATGCATTTCCATATCCTGATACAGCATTGGTACCACGCAAATAGGAAAATCTCCTGCAATACCACCACCAATTTGGAAAAATCCAATTCCGTTAGAACTGTTTTTTGGGTACCAGTCAGCAAGGAATGTCATATATTCAATTCCCGACTTCATAGTAGAGGCTTTCAAATCTCCTTTGATAACGTATGATGCAAAAATATTACCCATTGTACTATCTTCCCATCCCGGTACAATAATAGGTAAGTTTTTCTCAGCTGCAGCATACATCCAGCTATCTTTTAAGTCAATTTCGTAATATTCTTCTAAAACACCTGATAACAACATTTTATACATGAATTCATGTGGAAAATAACGTTCTCCCTTATCATCAGCATCTTTCCAGATTTTGTAAATGTGTTTTTGTAAACGACGAAAAGCTTCATGCTCAGGAATACAAGTGTCAGTAACACGATTTAATCCTCTTTCAAGTAATGCCCATTCGTCTTCTGGTGTCAAATCACGGTAGTTTGGTACTCTTTCGTAGTGAGAGTGAGCAACCAAATTCATGATGTCTTCTTCTAGATTGGCTCCGGTACAAGAAATAATCTGTACTTTATCTTGTCTAATTATTTCGGCAAAAATTTTACCAATTTCTGCTGTACTCATAGCGCCAGCCATACTTACCATCATTTTGGCACCATTTGCTAATTGTTGTTCATACGCTTTTGCAGCATCAACTAAAGAAGCAGAGTTAAAGTGTAAATAATGTTTTTCAATAAACTGACTGATAGGTCCTTTCATTTTTTTTGTTTTTTTGTTTTTTTTTTGAATTAAAAGTTTCAACCTTTTAGATGACACTGCAAATTAATAATTTTATAGATATTAACATTTAATTTGCAGGTTTTTTTTTATACTTTTTTTGTGTATCCTAAAATCTTCAATACGTCGTCAGAAGTTTGTTGTTCTGAGAAAACCTCAGTTGCTAAAATCCCGTTTTCGTCACGATCTATCAAAATATGTTTAGGCTGTGGAATCAAACAGTGGTGTAATCCTCCGTATCCTCCAATAGTTTCCTGATACGCACCTGTATTAAAGAAACCAATGTATAATGGCTTTTCTTTGTTGTATTTAGGCAAATAAATCGCGTTCATATTTTGCTCTGAATTGTAATAATCGTCACTATCACAAGTCAAACCTCCTAATAAAACCCGCTCGTAAGTATCATTCCAACGGTTCACCGCCAGCATGATAAAACGTTTATTTATAGCCCAAGTATCAGGCAAAGTAGTAATGAATGAAGAATCAATCATATTCCATTTTTCTCTATCATTTTGTTGTTTTTGATACAAAATCTGATAGATGGCACCGCCACTTTCACCTACTGTAAATGATCCAAATTCTGTAAAAATGTTCGGAACATCAACTTCTGCTTCATCGCAGGCAATTTTAATCTGATTGATAATTTCATCAATCATATATTGATAATCATATTCAAAGGCAAGCGAGTTTTTAATCGGGAAACCACCACCAATGTTCAATCCATCAAGAGTAGGGCATTCCTTCTTAAGTGCAATGTATACTTTGATACATTTTACCAGCTCGTTCCAGTAATATGCTGTATCGTTTATTCCGGTATTAATGAAAAAGTGAAGCATTTTAAGCTCTAATTTGTCATTTTCCTGAATTTGTTTTTTATAGAAAGAAACGATGTTTTTATATCCAATTCCTAATCTTGATGTATAAAACTCAAATTTAGGCTCTTCTTCAGCTGCAATACGAATTCCAATTTTGAATTTTCCTTTGATTTCGCCCTGAAGCAAATCAAGTTCTTCATAGTTGTCAATGATTGGAATAGTGTTTTTATGTCCGTTGTTGATTAATCTTGCAATATTACTGATATATTCGTCTCTTTTGAAACCGTTGCAGATTACATAAGTACTTTTATTGATCTTACCATTTTCAAGTAAATTCTCTACAATATTAACATCAAATGCCGAAGATGTTTCAATATGAATGTTATTCTTGAAAGCTTCATTCATAATGTATTCAAAATGAGAACTTTTTGTACAATAACAGTAGTAATATTTTGCTTCGTATTTGTTCTTTTCCATTGATTTTCTGAACCAGGCTTTCGCTTTGTTGATGTTTTCAGAAATCTGAGGCAAATAAGTAAACTTTAATGGCGTACCATATTGTTCAACCAATTTCATCAAATCGATACTATGAAATTGTAAGTTGTCTTTGTTTAATTTAAATTCCTCTTGTGGAAAATAATATGTTTGGTTTATTAGATCAGAATATTTTGTATTCATTTATTTTTCAATATTTTAGGATTGTAATTTTAATTTAAGATACGATAATAATCTTAAATTCAAACCCTAATATTGGCAAATATAATTTGCAGTTTTTCGTGTTCGGCTTTTGAGCAAAGGAAAACATCAAAGCAAAACGGACTTTTACTATTATAAAAACGGTTCAACATTCTTAGTAAAGAACTATTGAGCCGGTTTCTATAAGAACTAAAATGTCTTTGTTTTTTATTTGTTTTCATCGTGGCAAATGTAAAAAATAATATATACCTAAAGCAAAGGTTTTGATTAAAAAAAAGTTTAAGATTTATAATCTTGAAACGCATCTAGAATCAATTTATTTTCAACGGATTGGTTAATTTTTATTTTTCCTATTCCTTCAATTAATGCAAATTGAATTAATCCGTATTCATTTTTTTTGTCGTGAACAAGCAATTCTAAGATAGGTTCGATGTCATTTTCTTCAAACTCTATAAAATCGTAAATACTTTGAATTGCAGTTTTAATTTCTGCGTATTCTTCAGCTGTAATTAAATTTTTATGTAATGAAATATAACTTTCCAGAATCATTCCCACAGCGATTGCTTCTCCGTGTAATAATGTTTTTTTGGTTTCGCTCTCCAGAAAATAACTTTCAATAGCATGACCTAAAGTATGCCCGAAATTCAAGGCTTTACGAATATTTTTTTCTGTTGGATCCTGAATTACAATTTCATTTTTAATTTCGACCGAACGATAAATTAATTCATCAAAATCTGCGTAATCAATTGATTTTAAATCCAAAAATTGTCTCCAGTAAGGAGCGTCATAGATTAGACCGTGTTTGAGCATTTCTGCCAGACCGGAACGCATTTCGCTTTGTGGTAAAGTTTCAAGATAATCGGTATCAATTAAAACCATTTGCGGAACATTGATAACGCCAATCTGATTTTTAAGATTTCCAAGATCAACTCCTGTTTTTCCGCCCACAGAAGCATCAACCATAGATAAAAGAGTAGTAGGAATATTGATAAAATCAACGCCGCGCTTGAAAGTAGAAGCGACAAATCCGCCTAAATCGGTTACAACGCCGCCGCCAAGATTAATTACAAGAGATTTTCTATCAGCACCAAGTTCCGTTAATACATTCCAGATTTCGATACAGGTTTCAATGTTTTTGTTGGCTTCACCAGCTTCAAATTCGATGATTTCAATCGTTAAATCTGTTTCAAGTAAGGGCAAAAATTTAGGCAGACAATATTCATTTGTTTGATTATCAACTATAATAAACAAATTAGAATATTTATTTTCTTTTAAATGAGTATTTAGAGCTTCGTATGCATTTTGGTTGAAATGTACGAGATAATTATTGGCTTGAATAGACTGCATATCTTTTTGGTTAATTGAAACCGCAAAATAAGGCATTTTAAACTAAATAATATTCAAACTTTTGCTATAATTTGTGTCAAAAACACCTTAAATAAAATGACATTAAATAAGGAACTGCTTATTTGCAGGTTTTATTTAATTGCAGTTGTGCAGCAGCAAAATTTTTAGATTTAGAAATATTAAAATAATGACAGGAATTTTCTAAGTCATTCATTTTATTATAACAAGTTGCGATATAAAATTCGGTCATTCCATCATTTAATCCTTGATATTTTAAAGCATTTAAAAAATAATTAATAGCTTGTTTATAATGTCCCGAAAAATAATAGCACAAACCTATATTCTGCATTATATATATGTTTTTTGAATCGATCTTAAGTGCTTTTTGGTAAGATGGAATCGCTTTATCAAATTTTGATTGCGCTAAAAAAAGTTGCCCTTCGTTTGTATAGCTTTTAACTAAAATATCTTTTTTTAGATTTAGTAAAGTGCTGTCGTTTGGAATTTCTTTTAATCCCTGGTCAATAAAATGAATTAAACTTTTCTGGTTGAAATTAGTTTTTTGTAATTCATTAGCCGGAATTGTCCAGGCTTCAGTAATTTTTCTAAACCTAGAAAACAGTTTATGTTCCTTTAGTATTTCGATGGTATCTTTTTTTAATGCCGCTAAATTGGTTGAATATTTATAATAGAATAAATTTCTCGGGCGCATATAAAAAGCTTCTTTAGTATAGATATAGGCACTATCAATATTTCCTTTTTCTTTAGAAATAAAATACTTGTAAAAATTTATCCTACCGGAATATGGGTTTATTTTGCTGGCCTTAGCAAAACAGGATAGCGCCTTATCATACTTTTTCTCTCTAATATAATAAATCGCAGCATATTCATAAAATGATTCTGAAGTAAGAAATACATTAGGAAAGTGAGGCATTCTTTTAATAATTTCATCACCGGTTAATTTACCTTTTAGTTTGTTATTAATATCATCTTTAATAATTTCTCCTTCAAGATTTGAAGCTTTATAAATTAAAAAAGCGGAACAGCTGGTAATAATTGCTATGCCAATTAGTATAGGGAATGTTTTTATTTTGAATGACAAATAATTTTGAATAAAACCACGAGAGTTTACTAATGTTAATGCCAATAATAAACTAAAGAATATTTGCATTGTTGGTTTATACATTGGGAAATTAAAAAAAGCATCACAGCTGTAGACAAGTAAAAGCATTAAACTTAGAACTGCTATGTTTTTTGTATCGCCGTCGTTAGATTTTACAATTCTTATAGTATTGACAAAAAAGACGAATACAAAAAGAGATAAATAAAGGATGCCATTTAATATTCCGGTTTCAGCAAGTACTTCTAAAAAATCATTATGGGGATCTAGCGAAACGGTAAAATCATTTTCGGATGTTTTTTCATAAGGAATTGATTCAATACGATAATTACCTAATCCTATTCCTAATAGGGGATTTGCCTGGCTCATTTTTAAGGCATTTCCCCAATAAGCTAATCTTGCTTTTGCGGAAGCATCTGTTGCATTTATTTGTGTAATCCTATTTTCTACCGATTTATAACGCTCATTATTTTTGTATTTCTCAAAAGAGCGATTTGAAACAAATAATGAAATTATTATTGGTAAAATCAAAATGAAACTTTTGATTAAGCTTGATCGACTGAAAAAATGTGTTTTTAAGAAATAAAAAATATAAACAATAATGATTAAACCTAAACTAAGTAACGATGCTCTTGCACCCGTTAAAAATATGGCAGTAGTAACGAAAAATAATATAAATAGTGAAAATTTCTTTTTTATACCCGTAAAATAAGTAATTCCGAGAAATAAAAACGGAACCTTAATCGTTAAACTTGCAGCCAAAATATTGATATTCCCGGTGTTACCAGTCATAGTATTTAAAGCTTCTGCAACTGAAACATACCTTGAAAATTGTGTAAATTTATATAACGCCAAGCCTGACTGGAAAAAGGCACTAACTGAAATAATGAGAACAATTTTATACAACAGATTAAGTTTATCTTTAAGTAAAATGGTAAGATTTAGAAATAGACAAAAGATAATTATTAATTCAGTAATTCTGGTGATAACAAGAGAAGTGTTTTTAGCTGCAATAACGGATAATCCACAAAGTAGTAGAAAAACTAGATATCCTATACTGAGATAATTTCTGCGCAGTATTGGAATTATATCCGTAGAAATCATTTTTGAATTCACGTAAAAATAAATCCCTATTAAAAGATTTAAAACAGATAAATACAAAAACTGAGCATTTGCAATTAAAACACCTGATGTATTGGGTATAAAATCAATAAATAAAAGTAAAGCAATAAAAATTAAAACAATATATGTAGGAATGATTGATATTCCATTGTTTGTATTTGTTCTGATATTCATGATTATTTGTTATTTTTTACAAGGTATAATTTGTAAGAATCTGCAAATTTATTAAATTAAATCATAATATAATCTTTTTCTTACTTTTTAACATTGCGAAAGTTGATTTTTACTCCAATAGCATTCATCCAAAAAATACATTTTTGGTTTGAATATCTTTTTAAATGTCAAAAAACTCTTGTTTACAAGCTTAAAATCTACTCAAATGTTATTAGCAATATTGAAAAATAGGCGACGTTTTAGTAAATAATATTCAAAACTCTATCTATCTTTGCACAAAAAACTGACCTTAATGGAAAAAATATTCGATAACACTCAAGTTGCTTTCTCACTAAAGAGCGATACAGAACTTGATAGAGCTTATTTTCTTTTTAAAATGATTGACAGTCAACCCTTAGTAAGGATAGGAACTGCTGTTACCAATTTTGCTATCAAAGCAAATCTTCCTGTGGAAGGATTAATTCGTGCAACTGTTTTTGACCATTTTTGTGGTGGTGTAAACGAAAATGATTGTATTACAGTAGTAGACAAAATGTTTACAAAAGGAGTTTCATCTGTTTTAGATTATTCAGTTGAAGGAAAAGAAGAAGAAGAGCAGTTTGATGCTGCTTTGCAAATGACTTTAAAAACGATTGAATTTGCTAAAGAACGTTTAGCGATTCCGTTTGCTGTATTTAAGCCAACCGGTTTTGGCCGTTTTGAATTGTATGAGAAATTAGGAGAAAAACAAACATTAACTCCCGCAGAACAAGCAGAATGGGATCGTGTTGTGGCTCGTTTTGATCAGGTTTGTGGTGAAGCGCATAAAAAAGATGTGGCTTTATTAATTGATGGTGAAGAAAGCTGGATGCAGGATGCTGCTGATGATTTGGTTACCGATATGATGCGCAAATACAACAAAGAAAAAGCGATTGTTTTTAATACTTTACAAATGTACCGTTGGGATCGTTTGGATTATTTGAAAAAATTACACGAAGTTGCTAAAAATGAAGGTTTCTTTATTGGAATGAAATTAGTTCGTGGCGCTTACATGGAAAAAGAAAACAAACGCGCCGAAGAAAAAGGATACGTTTCGCCAATTTGTGTTTCAAAAGAAGCTACAGATATAAATTATGATGCTGCTGTACATTATATGTTAGAGCATTTAGAAATAATGTCAATTTTTGCTGGAACTCACAACGAATTGAGTTCTTATAAATTGATGGAAATGATGCAGGAAAAAGGAATTGCCAAAAACGATAACAAAATCTGGTTTGGACAATTGTACGGAATGAGTGATAATATTAGTTACAACTTAGCTGAAAACGGTTATAATGTCGCTAAATATCTTCCTTTCGGACCTGTAAAAGATGTGATGCCGTACTTGATTCGTCGTGCTGAAGAAAACACTTCGGTTGCCGGACAAACAAGCCGTGAATTATCAATGATTAAAGCAGAACGTAAACGTAGAAAAGGAAAATAGTCTTCAGTCTCAGTTTACAGTTTTCATATTAAAAAAGCTGTTTTTATTGGAGCTTTTTTTTGTGTAATCATTTAAACCCGACAGGTTTTTGAAACCTGTCGGGTTTGTTATGTTAAGGATTCTCGGAAAGTTTGTCATTTCGATTCTGATAAAACCAAATCTTTTTAGGAGCTAATCCCGCTATCCGTTCCAATCTTTTGCTTTTTAAAGGAAAAAGCAAAAGGATTTCCACTTCTATCGGGGCTAGGGCAATCATTTCCATAAAAACATTCCGTTTAGTATATCATTTCGAGGAACCAGAAATGAAAAAAGGATGAAAGATCTTAATCTTTCACCCTTTTTATATTGGAATTTAGAATTTCCTAAAATTGGAATTTCTTCATTAAGAGTTACTAAACTGAAGATTACTCAGATTTTTATAAATCCCGTTCTCCAGGTTTATTAATTCCTGATGCGTTCCTTCTTCTGTGATTATTCCGTTATCCAGAACTAAAATTTTGTCAGCATTTCTAATAGTTGAAAGACGGTGGGCGATAATAATACTTGTTCTTCCTTCCATTAAAACTTCTAAAGCTTCCTGAACCAGTTTTTCGCTTTCACTGTCTAATGATGATGTTGCTTCATCCAGAATCAAAATACTTGGGTTTTTAAGCAAAGCTCTCGCAATTGCAATACGCTGACGTTGTCCTCCTGATAATTTTACGCCGCGTTCTCCCACAAGTGTTTCGAATTTTTCCGGAAATCCTTCAACAAAATTCAAGGCATTGGCCTGTTTTGCTGCCAACATAATTTCTTCATTTGTGGCGTCCGGTTTTCCGTAAGCAATATTTTCTCTGATCGTTCCTCCAAATAAAATTACATCCTGCGGAACAATACTCATATTTCCACGAAGATTTTCAAGATCATAATCGTAAATACTTTTCCCGTCAACAAGGATTTCTCCTGATGTAATATCGTAAAAGCGTAATAGTAGAGATGAAATAGTCGATTTTCCGGCACCACTTGGTCCAACGATTGCTATTTTTTGACCAAATTCAGCTTTGAAATTTACGTCTTTTAAAACCTGAACTTCCTTGCGTGAAGGATAACTAAAAGCAACATTATTGAAGCTAACAACTCCTCTTAGTTTTTCTATAGAAGATGATTTTTGAGTCGCTTTTATATCTTCGGGAGTTTCCTCTAATAATTCAAAAACGCGTTCTGTAGCTCCAACTGCTTTCTGGATTTGAGCATACATCTCGGCAATTCCTCCAAAAGAAGCACCAATAAAGGTGGTATAAAGTACAAATGAAATTAAATCACCAACACCTTCAACTTCTCCTTTAATAGTTAAAGTAATTCCGTACCAAACAACGGCTACAACACATCCAAAAAGGCAAAGAATAATAAATGAGGCAAAATAACCTCTGTATTGACCTCCTTTGATAGCGATTTTTACAATTTCTTTAATCTTATTTTTATAACGCTGAATTTCGTACCATTCGTTAGCAAAAGCTTTTACATTGCTGATTCCCTGTAACGTTTCTTCAACGATTACCTGACTTTCGGCCACTTTATCTTGTGTTTTTTTTCCGTATTTACGAATAAATCGCCCAAAAATTACTGCTGCAACGGCAACAACGGGAACGATTGCCAACATCATTAAAGTCAATTTTGGACTAATACTTCCCAAAATAATAAAACCTCCAATGATTAATATAAACTGACGTAAAAACTCCGCAATTGTGGTCGTAAAAGTGTCTTGCAATTGCGAAATATCAGCGCTAATTCTACTATTAAGTTCTCCAACACGTTTTTGAGAATAAAATGACATTGGTAACTTAACCAGATTCTCATACAATGCAAAACGAATATTTGACAATGAGTTTTCGGTAAAATTCACAAAAAGTGAAATTCTGAAAAAAGAGAAAATAGCCTGCAACGCCAAAATTACCATAAGTGCCACGGCAATTTCATTTGCTCTGTGAAGATCTTTATTGGTAACACAATCTACCAGCATTCCCATTAATTTTGGAAAGGCGAGGGCAGTAGCGCTGGTTAATAATAGGAAAATCAAACCCAGGAAAAATTTCCATTTATGGTTTTTAGCGTATTTAAAAATTCTGAGAGCTTTTTGAAGTGAGTTAGAGTCTAATTTAGCTTTCGGTAAATCATTTTCTTGAAATCTTGCCATTTGAATATACAATTAAGGTATGCAAATGTATGACTATAGCAAATGAATACAAAAGAATATTACCAATTCCGTTTTCAGATTTCGTTTTTTAACTAAATGATAAGAAAATGCTAATTTTAATTTACGATTTAAGAAGCTGAAAAATAGATTGCTAAATAAAAATATGAAAAAATATTTCATTTTATTTTTAAAAACGCTTGCAAATACAAATTCTAGCTGTATATTTGCACTCGCAATCACAATATGATAGCGACCTAGTAAAATAGGGCGATTAGCTCAGCTGGTTCAGAGCACCTCGTTTACACCGAGGGGGTCGGGGGTTCGAACCCCTCATCGCCCACCAAGAAACTCCTTAAGAAATTAAGGAGTTTTTTATTTTTATTCTAGCTGTTATGGCAACTATTTTATATCACTTATTAATCCGTAAAATCATATCAGCAATTCTCTTTGTCTCAGTATCTGAAAATATCGGTGTAAAATAATTCACATAATTTAGAAGTTCGTTGACAGTCAAAATCTTAACATACTGAAACTCCGCTTTTGGTTTTATGGTAGTCAAAACAATGAGATTTTTAATTGGTATTTTTTTTTCACCCCAATGATGCTTTTCTAAACTTAAATGATAATTACTCATCTCGTTATTTAGCAGATAAAATAATGCAAAGCTCGACCTCTTAATTTGTTCTACAGGTGAACGTAAGCTTAAATTTTTCAATGATTTTTCACTCCAATTTTTTGTCTCGATAAGAAATATTCCCGATGGACCTACAAGTATGTGGTCAATTTGAACGGACTTTATATAATCATTTTCTTGTCTATTATAGATTGCAGGCGAAAATGAAACGGCAAAATCATTAATTAAAAAATACTCGTCAGATAGAGTTTCTAATGTCTTAACTACTTTTTGTTCTCCTAATGCACCATAAATGTAACTACTGAGCTCGTCTATTATTGCTTTTTTTCTTTCGAGTTCTGATAAAGGGTATTGAACATTTTGCTTCACTGCTTCATTAAAATCTGAAGTAATAAATTGATAACGATTGCTTTTGATTTGGTAATCTTCAACAAGTTTGTTTATTGACATTTTCACTTCAATTTCAAAATTATGCTCCTTGCGCTTAATTTTTATTTTATAGTTCCAATACCTTAAACGACTGGCTAGTTTCTGAAAAAAGTTTGTTGAAGAATTACTTGTTGAAATATCCAGTTGCCGTTTCAGTTTATCAATTTCGTTTGTCAATCTTTGAACTGATTGTTGTCTTTGTATTTCGATTGCTATGTCTAAATTCGGCAAATCTATGTTAAGAGTATTTTTTTCTTCCTCAATCAGATTTTCATAGTGAGAAATTAATCGCTGTCTTAAAATCGTATATGATTTTTGAAAATCGATAACTTCTTTCAATGATTTAAAGTCATGGATGTTGCTTTGCTCTAAATGTAATTTTAAAGCCGTCAATGAACCAATCTTATTATAAGTCCTGCACATTTGTTTGCCGCTTGTTAATTATTGGGTGTCATTATTAACTCTAACTTAGTTATTCCTGCCATAAAATAGCATCTGGAACTCTGTAAAGTAATTTAGCTGTGAGTAATTATTCTTTTTAGCTAATATAATAAAAATTTTACTACAATTTACTGCTAGTTTAAAGATAAATCTAACATTGTCAAGTGTTTATAAATCACATCTAAATAAAATAATATTTGGATTCTCATCAATTATATCGTCCAATTTCCTGAAATTTAATTTTTGGAGAAGTTTAACGGAACTTTGATTCTCTTTATGTGTTTGGGCATCTATCGTTTTTATTCCCTGTGTTTTTATTGCATATTCTAAAACCTTTTTTACAGCTTCATTCATAATTCCCTGGCCATGATATTCAGGAAGAAGCTCATATCCAATTTCGCATTTCTTTAAATTTTCTGAAAAGTCAAAAAGACAAATTGTACCAATTAATTTATCTTCACCAGTCTTTGTAATTGCCCAATAAAAAAGCTCGTCATCTTCATTTTCGATTATATTGCTGATGAAATTTAAGGCGTCTTCTACTGTTTTGCTCGGTTTTCTGCCAAGAAATTTATTTACTTCTGCATCCGAACGCAATTGCAATATTTCTTCCGAATCATTTATTGAAAGTTTTCGAAGCGTAAGTCTTTCGGTAATTAAGATTGGAAAAGTCTGTAAATTCATGTCGTTTTTGTTTTCAGTATTTTTTTCAGATTAATAATTAATTGTCTATCAAACTAATATACCAAATGTTGTGTCGCAATTTATTAATCTTTTTTAAGATAAAGGAGAGATCTTATTCCTTTTTTGCTCATTCATTTTTTAATTCTTACTGATAATCCAAAGGGATATAACTTCTAAAACGCTATAATGATTTTTTACTATATTTGGCATTGATATTCTTTTGTTTGGCAGATTTATTGCTAATAAGAAAATCGAATCATAAACCCCAAATTTTAAAAATGAAAAAAAATCTAATAACTCTTTTATTTGTATTTATTGTTATAAATATATTTGGGCAAACGCCAGCTAATGATGTCACTAATAAGGTCTTAAATGCGGTTACAAAAGTTCCGTTAGACGGAGCATCAATCCTCATTTATGATTACGACGGTTCGCTTATATCATTTGATTTAGAGGCTGAACATATTAATTGGACTGTAAAAGCCACGGATTCTTATACAGAAATGTGTGCAAATAAAATAACGCTGCAAGATGGTGTGATTTATATTCCGTTTATTAATGGTGAAATTTTCGCAGTTGATAACCAAACCGGTGAAATTTTTTGGAAATCAAGAATAGGAAATATTACAGATCAAATTGTATTAAAAGATCAAATTCCAACCCTAAATAATGGAAAACTTTATATCACGGCTCAAAATGGAAACATTTACGCTCTCAATATAAAAAATGGCAGTTTGTCGTGGAGTTACAAATTAGATTCTGCAAATAACGATATTCCGGTGCTCTTTTTTGACAACAAAATTTTTACCCAAAGTGGCTCAAGTTTCTATAGTTTTGATGCGAATACAGGAAAACTTCTTTACCAAAAAACCTTTGAGCAGCCTTTGTCCGGAAAACCTGTAACAGATGGTGAAAATATTTTTATAGCAAATGAAAAAAATGTGGTTTTTGCTTTAAGTCCCGTTAAACCGGATATTTTATGGGAATTTAAATTAGATGAAAATCAAAATAATATCAGGGAACGTATATTTTGCAAAGACAAAAAGATATATTTTGCAGCACAAGGCGCAGAAGTTTCTTCAATATATGCCGTAGATTCAAAAACAGGAACTCAGCTTTGGAAAAGAGATTTTAGCGATAATGTCGAATATGTAGTTGAGGAAAGTGATAATATTTGGGGATATACGCGTAAAGCAAAACTTTTTCAATTGGACATTACAAATGGCGAAATAGCATTTGAAGTAAAATTAACAACAAAACCTATTTCAAATCTTGAATTTGCGATTGATGATTCTTTGTTTTATTATTCTGATGCTGCTTTAATTCAATTTGAATTTAATACAAAAGACGAAAACGAAGTTTATCTTAGAACATCCATTAAAGATGACGTTTACAGTGCGTATGTAAAATTAATTCGATAAAAAATCAAGTGTCAAATTCTAAAAACACATCAAATATTTCCAAAAACTCCTTAATAAATTAGGGAGTTTTTTTATAGAATAAATTTCTAAAAACATAGTTGACAAAAGCAACTATTTGTTATATTTGTATTTTAAATTCAAAATACATGGAAAATATAACCTCTCAAATTAGATCATTTAATAGATTTTATACGTCGCATTTAGATATCTTAAATCAGCATTATCTTAATAGTGATTACTCTTTAACAGAATTACGTATTGTACACGAAATTGGCGCAGCAAAAGAAATAACGGCTCAGGAAATTTGTGAAATCCTAAATCTTGACAAAGGCTATTTGAGCAGAATAGTAAAACGACTTTTGAAAGATGAAATAATTGAAAAAAGCTCTTCTGTGCAGGATAAACGTGCTTTCAATATTAAACTTTCAGCGTCTGGAGAAAAATTATTAAAGACTTTAAGCAATATTGCAGACCAACAAACGGAATCAAAAATTGAAAATCTAAGCCCTTTAGAAAAAGAAAAACTGGTGAATTCCATGCGTGATGTAAAGAATTTATTAGCTGGAAATAATGATAAACTTTCGACAAATGAAATTACATACCGTCATGATATTAAACCCGGGGATATTGGTTACATCATTTATCTTCACAGCATAATTTATGCGCAGGAATCAAGTTTTTCGAGCGAATTTGAATTGTATGTAATAAAATCTTTTTCCACCTTTCTGGAACATTATTCTCCTGAAAAAGACCGTATTTGGATGGCTGAATACAATAACAAAATCATCGGCTGTATCGCTATTGTTCATAAAACAGAAGAAGAAGCTCAGCTAAGATGGTTTTTATTAGATCCCGATTTCAGGGGATTAGGAATTGGTAATAAACTTTTGAATGATGCTATCGCTTTCTGTCACGATAAAAAATATAAAAACGTATTTCTTTTAACTACAAACATGCAGCTTCGCGCACTCGAGATGTACAAAAAAATTGGATTTGAATTGACCGAATCAAAAAAAGTAAATCAATGGGGAACTATTCTTCATGATGAACGTTATGATTTGAAAATTGTTTAAGATTAAAATGAAAAACTCCATTATTTCTAATGGAGTTTTTTTAGGCTTTTAAGTTACTATAATCCTAAATTTATTTCATTTTAACATTGAAGGCAAACCTAATTTTGGTAAATGAAAACAAGATTACAAATGACAATTTCATAATTTACTTTATTGGTTTACAGTAGTTTTATAGGAATATAAATATCGATAATATGAAGATTTTCAGGATGAAGTTTTGGATCATTTAGATGGTTTAAGAAGAAATTTCTATTATCAGGCTGGTAACCGTTTTCTTCAAACCAGACTTCATAAATATAATTCCAGGTTTTAAAACACTCAGACATAGGCGCTTCTTTGTGAAAAATGGCGTATAATCCGCCACTAATTACAGTGTTGCCAATTAATCCCTCGCCAATTGTTCCTTCAGGCACAGATAAACATACATCGGCCTGAATCATTCCATCAAGATTAGCGTTGCTTCGATAAACTGTAAGCGCTTTGGTGTCAGGAAAATTCACAAGATTTCTGGGAGTCGCCCAGTTAAACAATTGTTCAAACATTTTACCAAAAGTTTCGCTGTCATGGCTGTTAACATTCAGATTTCTAACATAAATAACATTAAATTCTTCTATTTTTTTGATTTCAAAATCAAGTTTCATTGCATCACTCATTTGATTATTTTTTAGATTATTCAATTTGAGTGCAAGGTAACTTTCGATTTCGGCTTTCATTTGTCCAATATTGCTATGCGTTATACCAATATTGCTATTTCTATGTAAATTACGCCATTCGGTAGGAGAAAAATCGTGTTGTTTCCTAAAACTTCTTGAAAAGGAAGAAATGCTTAAAAAGCCACAATCAGATGCAATTTCGCTGATTGTTTTAGATGGATTGTTCATTAAGAAAAAAAGCGCTCTTTCTATTTTTGCATTTTTAATAAAATCATTTAAAGTTATTCCCGTTACAGATTTAAAAATCCTGTGATAATGAAATTTTGAAAAACTTGAATAGGAGGCAAGTTTCTCTAAAGAAAGCTCTTCATGCAGGTTTTCCTTTATATAATCAATGCTTTTATTAATTCTAAAGTAATATTCTTTAATAGACTCTTCCTTTGTCATGCCGGATTTTTTTGGTACAATTTTTATCTATCGAAGTATAAAAAATAAGATAATTATAATGATCACAATTGGAATACGGGGATCAACTTCATCAAAAAGTTTAGGTTTTTTTTTGAATAAAAATACAGAGCCTGTCATAACCGTAATTGCAGAACAAAGTAAATATCCTAGTTCCCCAGCTTTCTGATCTCTATCATTTCGGCAATTGATATCCAGATATTCCTTGTCTTTATCTACCAATGAATGAATTTCACAAGTTGTTTCGCTATTAATAAGACCTGAATCTGTTTTTAATATTTTAATAGAAATAGTATCATTAATATCTATTGCGTTTAGTATGTCATCATCTTTCACACAACTATAATCATAACTTGAAATTTTGAATGTGGTTTTATTATTATAACATTTAAACTCAATCCATTTTCTTCCGTGTTTTCCTTTAATTTCTTTGAATTCAGGTTTCTGTATAATAATTAAATTTTCAATTGTTTCAAGTTCTGATGGTGTTATTTCGTAACTTCCATTTTTTAATTGGAGGAAATAATATATTGCTAAAAAGAGACAAATCACGGCAACGAATAAATAGCCTATTCTTTTATTATCCCAATCTTCCTGATTATTTTTTATTAACCTTTTACTTATTTTTTTTGGATATTCTTTCCGCAGTTTATTTTTTTCTCTGTTTATCACTTAAATATTTTCTTAGCGGAATATCATAAAATACCATAACCAGATAAGCAAGTCCAATTAGTAAAATGATTCCCGTGATTACAATTAAAGTCAGTTCTGTCGTTGTCGGTTTATGGTTGGTGTAATAATTTCCAAACATCCATAAAACGGCATAATGTGTCATATATAAAGGATAAGAAATCTTCCCGGAAAACACACAAATCTTTTTGAAACTCGGCGTTAACGAAGCTCCTGCACCCAAAGCGATCAGCAAAGGAAAATAAAACAACACGATTAAAGGTTCTGATATCCAGTTAAAATCTGAAAAAGGCATAACAAAAGCAAGAAGTAATAACACGGTTAAACCAATAAATCCAAGGTTATTTTTGATAATCCAGTTCGAACGGTAAATCAGTAATCCGGCTAAAAAAGAATAGGATATTCTGGCGCATCCATCCCAAAAAGTTGGACCGCTCCAGCCTCCCAATAAATTACCTGAATTATAGCCCACGTAACAAATTGCAAAGGCCGAAAGAATAGTTAGCAATAACAAAACGTTTCTGCCAATTCGATACAATACAAAGGCATAAACAATATTGGCGATATATTCCCAAAATAATGACCAGGCCGGTGCATTAAAACTAAACAAATTAAAACCGCGATCTGCAATTACAGGTAGCGGAATCATGAACAGGGAACAAAAAAATGCCAAAATAATTTTACCAGTACTATACAATTCCAAATGACCGCCAAAAGGATCAAACAAAAAAGCCAGCAAGCCTAATATTGATCCCGCAATGACAAGCGGATGCAACCTGATTATTCTGGATATAAAAAATTGTCGAAGCCCCATTTTTGCAATACGATCGTCATAAGCATATCCGATTACAAATCCCGAAAGGCAAAAGAAAAAATCAACAGCCAAAAAACCATGTCCGATAAAGTTTTGGCTTGGATCTGTGAAAACCCATTCCATAAAATGAAAAAGCACAACGGCTATGGCAGCGATGCCTCTTAATCCGTCCAGAATTTCAAAATGTTGTTTTGTTTGCAGAATTGTAGTGGAATTGGTGGTTGTATTCATTCTAATATAACAATCAGATCGTGTTGAATGTGGCGATATTGCCAGATCTGATGGGATTGCAAAGTATAGAAATTAATATTTAAAACAAAATTTGAATTACTATAAAATAGGAGAATCCACAAATAATAAAAACCTCCAAAATCAGCGAATTTGGAGGTTTCTTGCTAGAATCAACATTTTAGATATAATGTATAAAAATTTAATTAAACACATAGAAACATAGAATTTATGATTTTAAAAAAGTAAATCAAAAAGAAACTCGTTTCTCACACATAGCTATGTTTGTTAATGCAAGTGAAACGCCTTTTTTGAGTTTAATAATTCTATGTTTCTATGTGTTTAAAATATTATAGCAAAAAGGTTAAGATTAATAACTTATTTCATCAGACTAATATTAGTAAGACCGCCATCAGACAAAATTTCTGTACCTACTATAAAAGCCGAATCATCTGATGCCAAAAATACAGCAGCGTTTCCAATATCAGACGGAAGTCCTTGTCGGCCAACAGGTGTAATATCTATCCAAAGCTGTTTTACCTGTTCTAAATGTTCCTCTGGCACAAGTTTTCCAAAAACAGGCGTATCAATTGAACCTGGCGAAAGCGTATTAACTCTTATTTTTCTGGAAAGTAAATCCAATGATAAACCTTTTGCCAAAGAAATAATAGCCGCTTTTGCAGCACCATAAACCGCCATTCCCGGAGCCGCGCGATGTGCTGCACTCGAACCAATAAGAATAATAGAAGCTCCGTCATTTAAATACGGAAGCGCTTTTTGCACCGTAAAATAGGCACTTTTAAGGTTCAGATCCATATATTTATCATAACTTTCTTCAGTAGTATCGCTTACGGTTCCCATTGCAATACCGTCTACAACGCCACCGGCATTTACCGCAATGGCATCAATTTTTCCAAACTTTTCAAATGTTTTTTTGAAGATATTTTCCAGGTCATCAGAATTTGTGACATCGCCTGTAATCCCTATAAAATCAGAACCCAAAGCGTCAACGGCACTATTTAATGTTGCTTCATTTCTTCCTGCAACAGTTCCAACAGCGCCCGCATTTTTAAATGCTTCTGCAATACCAAAACCGATACCGCTATTTCCTCCTGTAACTACTGTTACTTTATTTTTTAATTTGCTCATTTTCTTAATCTTAAATTATTATAATCCGTATATACCGCCTGAAACAGTAATTTTCTCACCCGTAATCCATCCTGCATCATCAGAAGCAAGGAACACGGCCACTTTTGCAATATCTTCAGGCTGACCGGCACGGCCAAGTGGAGTAGTAGCAACAAATTTCGCTTCGGCATCACTGCCTGTAAAACCGGCACTTCGGGAACCTTCTGTTTCTACCACGCCCGGTAAAAGAGAATTGATTCGAATATTTCTTCCGCTGAATTCTTTCGATAAAGAAATGGTAATGGAATCAAGGGCCGCTTTTGTTGCAGAGTATACAGATCCCGTTGGAAGAGGTGTATTACTTGCGGCTGAACTAATATTGATGATATTTCCGCCATTTTCTCCAAAGAATTTCAAAGAAGCCTGAATAGCCAATAAAGATCCCAAAACATTAATGTTAAATTGGTTATGAAAAGAAGCTGAAGTAAATTCTTCAATTGGCGCATATTGATAAATACCGGCATTATTAACCAGAATATCCAATGTACCAAAGGCATTTTTTGTTTCTTCAAAAAGTCTCGTTACATCTGATTCTTTAGATACATCTCCGTGCACAGCGATGGCAGTTCCGCCGTTATCTGTTATTGCTTTTACAACTTTTTCTGCATCTTCTTTGCTTGATGCATAATTTACTACCACTTTTGCGCCTTCTGCCGCGAAATATTTAGCAATAGAAGCGCCAATTCCTTTTGATGCTCCCGTAACGATTGCTACTTTGTTTTTTAATTTGCTCATTTTTATATTTTCTAATATTATAATGCAAATTTAAAACGGATTAATTTATTTTAGTAACTTTGTAACTAAAAGTAACAGTAACCTCGAAGTAACAAAGTAACCTCATGGAATGTAAACCAATTGAAAAAGAACAACATAAAAAAGAGATGATGGCAGTTCAGGACTCAATGGACGTGCTAAGCGGAAAATGGAAAATCGCTATTATATCCTCGATTTGCTATTATAACAAAAGAAGATTTTCGGATATTCTGAATGATGTCGTGGGGATTTCAAACAAAATGCTGAGCAAAGAATTGAAGGAATTGGAAATAAACCAATTGATTAAAAGATCTGTTTTAGAAACGCAGCCTATAACGGTTCAATATACATTGACAGATCACGGAAAAACATTGCAGACCATCATTAACAATCTGACTGATTGGGGAATAGAACACCGTAAAAAGATTGCAGGCGTTTAAAGTTGTGTTGAATTCTTATTTTCCTCATATTCTTTAACCTGTTTTTTTGTGGCAAGACCTTTCCAGCTTAGTTCCAGTATTTCGGTCAGAAATTTTATGTTGTAATTATGTAACCACATGCAAATGTAGGGATAAGGCTTGAAATGATCCGGCAAATGAAAGATTTCTGGATGACTGTCCAGATATTTATCACGTATTTCAAAATCAAGTCTGATAGGAATAAATTCTCCGCTGTCATGAAGTCGGCACATCAATTTGCCGCGCACTTTTACAGATGGAGTTTCTTCGTGCGAGATACTCTCTTCTGCACCCGGAAATGTCAAAGCGATATTTTTTACAACATCAAAATCAGCGTAATTAAATTTCATTTGTTAGTCTGTTTTTTACGATTAACCTGGTTTAAACAAAAAACTCCATTAAAAATAATGAAGTTTTTTTGTTTGAAACGTTATGTTACGATTTTTTTACCACGGACTCACTTCTGAGCTGTCTTCGATATCATTACTAAAGAATTGTCCTGTTGGTGCATTTTCATCTGTAAAAGTATGTTTTACGATAAAATTTGCAGCACTTTCAACAGTTCCTGGACCAGAATGATGATTAAAATCTGTGGCAGTATAACCCGGATCAATAGCATTTACTTTAAAGGGCAAATCTTTCAATTCATAAGCCAATATAATCGTGTAAGCATTCAAAGACGCTTTTGAAGTAATATAACTGGTTGCTTTAAAATTATAATATTTCCAATTTGGATCGCTGTGCAATGTCAAAGATCCCAATCCTGAAGTGATATTGCTGATTCTTGGGCTTTCCGATTTCTTAAGCAATTCTAAAAAAGCCTGAGTTACCATAATTACGCCAAAAAAGTTCGTATCAAATACATTTTGAATATCGTTTATGGATGTAGTTACTGCGCTTTGAGGCAATGCACCGCTGATTCCGGCATTGTTGATCAAAATATCAAGCTTTCCTTTTTCGTTTTCTACTTGTTTTGCTGCAGCCAAAACAGATTCTGGTTTGGTAACATCGATTTCAATAGCTTTGATATTCTCAAATCCGTTTTTTTCTAATTCTTCTACAACTGCTTTTCCTTTTTCAAGATCGCGGGTTCCTAAATAAACAAATAATCCTTTTTTTGAAAGTATTTTGGCCGTTTCCAATCCAATACTTCTGTTTGCTCCTGTAATTAAAACTGATTTCATTTTTCTTATTTTTAAATTATAAAGCAAATTTCCGTCGAATAAAAAGATAATCTTTTGTCATTTGGCAAAAAGCAACTTAGCGAATGTTTTTTCTAATGCGGCTCAAAGAAGATTGCGTAATTCCGAGATAAGAAGCTACATAAGAAAGCGGAACACGATTTACGATATTCGGGTAAATTTCCAGAAACATCTGATATCGGGTAGTGGCATCTTCAGAAATTAACGGACTTCGTCTTTCTACTTTTTGTCTTAGTGCTTTCGAAATAAGCTTATGAACAATCGCGTCCCAGCCCACAATCGTATCCGAAAGTTCCCTCCAGTCTTTTCTTGAAAAAATAAGGATTGTAGCATCTGTAGTAGCCTGAACATAAGCCGTTGACGGAATTTCATTTTCAAAACTTTCTAGATCGACGACCAGATTATTTTCATCAATAAAATATTTCGTGATTTCCTCCCCTTTATTATTGTAATAACAAACGCGAACAATTCCGTCTAAAACAAAACCAACTTGCTGTGAAATTCTCCCGGCTTCAGAGAAATATTCGTCTTTTTTAAGTTCTAATGTTTGGATTTTCTTTAAAATTAAATCAATCTGTTGTTGATTTAAACTTCCAAATTGCAATATATATTCTATAATTTCTTTCATACTGCAAGTTAATCAAAGTTATTTTTATGGAATTTGTCATTTGGCAAAATATTTCATTCAGACAACTAACTACGTTTATTGTACAAAGTGAAAATCATAAAATTTGTAAGGAAAAAACTAAAAATTTCTTAAAGTGATTTGAAGACATTCTAACTTATTGTAAATTAGGTATTAGATAAATTTTAAATACACAAATCATGAAAAATAAAATTATATTGCTCGTATCATTATTTGGATTTATAATAACGGCAAACGCCCAGAAGAAAATAGAAATTGCTGAACTGCCACAACCGGCACAGGAATTTTTGAAGAAACATTTTAGCAATACTACCGTTGATATAGCTAAAAAAGATGCTGAACACGGCGAAAAAGGCTATGAAGTCAAGCTAAAAGACGGAACCGAAGTAGAATTCTGGAAAGATGGTTCGTATCGTGAAGTTGATGGCGGTGATAAGCCAATTCCAACTGCTTTTATTCCGCAAGCTGTAAAAGATTATGTGAAGAAAAATCATCCAAACGAAAAAATCACGCATATTGATTACGGTCATAAAGATCTCGATGTCGATTTAACCAACAAAATTGATTTGGAATTTACTAAAGAAGGAAAAATTCTAAAAGATGAAAAAGACAAAGATTAAATAAAAAACTCCATCAGTGCTGATGGAGTTTTTATTTTGATAGTAATTTTTAAACGCGTAAAGAACCGCGAAATCCTCTCGCTGCATAATAAGAATCTGCACCATTATGATATACAAAAACAGTATTATACCTGAAATCTGAAAAAATCGCTCCGCCAAGTTTCCTGATTTCCGGAGGCGTAACAATCCAGCTTGATGTTTTATTGTCAAATTTTCCCAGTTTTTGCAATTGTTTGTATTGTTCTTCTGTCAACAATTCAATTCCCATATTTGCGGCCATATTTACGGCGCTGTCATTGGGTTTGTTCTCTTTTCTTTTTTCCAGCGCTTCATGATCGTAACACAAACTTCTTCGTCCTTTTGGACTTTCAACAGCGCAATCGTAAAAAATATATTCATCTGTTTTTTGATCATAATCAACAACATCAGGTTCGCCTTCCGTTCTTTCCATTTCATCAAGCGACCAGAGTTTCTGCGGATTTGCTTCTAGTTTGAGCTGAATTTTATCCCATTCAAGACCTTGATGACGATTCATATTATCTTCAAAACGTTTTCTGAGTACTTTAAGTAATTCTTCAGATGCTTCTGGTGATAACTTGTTTTTCATGGCTTTATATTTTATTTATTAAGCATCTCTGCCAAATATTTTTCGAGTTTTTCCAGATTCTGTTTTTGTCCTTCGTCGGCTTTATGTGCTTTTACGATAACATCATACATTTCCGGAGAATCAAATAAGAGCGTCCAGTCTAAAAGGGTTTCTTTTCCTTTAGATTCAAACAAAACGGTTGTGATAAAATGCGGATTAAAATGCTCAAAAACGATTTTCTTATACGGAATAATCTCTTTAAAAATACTTCGGTTTGGAAAATTTGTTCCGTCTGGACCGTGCATCGTTAAATTCCATTCCCCGTTTTCTTCAAAATCCATTTTGTGAATCGTGTTGGTAAAACCATTTGGTCCCCACCAAAGCGTAATATGTTCAGGATTTGTCCATACTTCCCAAACAATATCAGTAGGAGCGTTCAAAGTTTTTGTGCTTCGTAATTGTCTGTTATTGTTTTCCATTTTAAAAGTTCAGGTTTAAGGTTTCAAGTTCGCCCAGCGTGGCAAATTGAAACTTTTTGTTTTTAATTTACTATGAGTTTTATTTTAAGTGAAACACCTTTTTTCAAAAAGTAAAGCTATGTTTCTATGTGTTTAAATTAAGTATAATATTCTCTGCTATAATTTATTTCTGTCTGCTAACCATTTCGTTTATCCAGATTGGCGCAAAAGGCGAAGTACAGCCTTTAGAAACAGGATAATCTTTGTAAATCCCTAATTTTTCGCCAATACTAAGCGCACGTTCGCGATATTGCGGATGATTAATTCCGATATTAGCCAGCGTATTATTCATCGTCCATTGTACTTCCGGGGCTGCTTTTGGCATTTCATTTTCTAAGCGATCCAAAAGGGCAGGGAAGTCCAGAGCATGCGGATTTCGAACAACGGCACCACTTGTAAGACTCCAGCCGGCGCGGGCTTGCATAATATCTTTAGAATCCATCCATTCCTGACGAAATGATTCAGTATTAGGATAAGTTTTGATAATATTTGTATAGAGCCAATCTGCAACATGAGGAAATTTTTCAGACTTCACGAGTTTGCTTAGTTCTTCCTGCGAAAGTTTTTTGGGATCCATAATTAAGATTGACAAAAACCTGGCGTCGACATTTTGTGTGTTCCAAAGTTCTAAACCCAGTTCGTGATTGGTTTTTATTTTTTTTGCCAAAGCCCGAATATCACCCATTTTTACACCAAACTGATTTTCTCCGGCGCCAAATTTCTTATTATGAGCCATCATTTTTTCGTTGCTCAGTGATTTAAGTTGTGCAAGTATTTCTTTTGAGTTCATAGTGAAAGGGTTTCAGTTTTAAGTTTTCAGGTTTCAGTTTTCAGGTTTCAGTTTTCAGGCTTCAGTTTTCAGAACTACGCTTCGCTCAGCGTGACAATCCAAGCTTTTTTCTTAACTATTAAAATTAAGAAAAATATTTTTTTTGAAGTATTCATTTACAAAGCTATGTGATTTATTCAAAGTGAAACAACTTTCAACACAAAGTCATGCTATGTTTCTATGTGTTTAAATTAAATATCGGGCCTGCGCTTCTCCCGTCCGGAAGCTTCGGGATCGGGACGCTCAGCGTGACAACATGAAACTTGAAACAACCCTTAGTCATTGAGTCCTTTTCCTTCAAAAATTAGCGGAATATATTTCTCCACTCTGGATTCTCTGGTTTTGGCTTGTTTGGGTTGTGAAAAATGCAGTAAATAAGCTCTTTGTCTTCCGGGAGTTAACGCTTCAAAAGCTGTTTTAAGTTTTGGATTTTCGTCTAATTTCTGCTGAAATTCCTCAGCAACCGGAAATTCCGTTGTCTTTTTTAAATCCACTTTTAATCCTGCTTTTTCAATTTCTACAGCTTCAAAAATATACTTTTTCAAGGAAGATTTTAAACTGATTATTTCTTCAGCATTCGTAAACCTGATTTGGCGCGCAGCCTGAACATTTTTGCTTTGCTGAATTAAAATACCTTCAGGATCCTGCATTAATGCGCCTTTGAAAAACAAAAAAGCACAATATTCCTTAAAAGAATGTATCAAAACAATATTGCTTTTTTGGTGCATATAACAAGGAACGCCCCATTTCAATTCTTCCGTAAGACCGCAATCCAGCACAATTTCTCTTAAAAGTTCTTGTTCTTTCTGCCATTTTTTGTCTTTCTCAAAATAAAAATCAACTTTTGGATTCATCTTATTCTATTTTAAATTAAACCGAAATCAATTTTCTCTCTGCAGGTCTGAAATACCAGGATATTATCGTTAAAACAATTAATAATGTTGGTCCAAAAAGTTCCTTTGCGCCGTCTCCACAAGCCAAATGTGAAAAAATCGCTCCCGACATCGCAAAAAAGAAACCTGCATAAGTCCATTCTTTCAATAACGGAAATTTAGGTATCAGAATTGCGATCACACCCAAAATTTTCCAAACACCAAGAATTGTCAAAAAATAAAGCGGATAACCTAAATGTGTCATCATATCAACTTCTTCTTTCAACTTAATTATTTGAACAATTCCCGTTGATGTCATTCCTAATGCAAGCCAAACCGTTGCAATCCAATAAATAATCTTATTTCTCTTTGTCATAATAATTTTATTTTGATGTAATTTGTTAGGTAAAAATTCACAAATGTAAAAAGCACATTTTATTATGCTTTGACCTCTTTTCGAATTATAAAATAAAAACGTAATTCTTTAAAAATGAAAATTTTAATTTATTTTTTAATCTGATTTAATACATCTTGCAATCTGTTGTGAGCCATATTTAGACCATATTCAAATGGCAATTTCAACATTTCATTTCGCAGTTTTACACTTTTGTAAACAATTTGCATTGTTAGTTTACTTTTTTCATCATTAATTTTTTCAAATTCAAGAAATTCAAGCTGAACATCAAAAGGAGAATTTTCCATTTCAAAAGTTCTGACAATTCTTTCGTTCGTAGTAAATTCATGAATCGTTCCGTTTGCTTTAAAGACAATATTGCCGTTTGCATCAGAAGTTTCAAACTGATAACCGCCGTGTTTTTTGTTTTCCAGCTTCAAAACTTTCGTTCCCATCCATTGTTCTACAATTTCAGATTCGGCATAAGCCATAAAAAGCAATTCTAACGGCAGGTCAAATTCTCTTGTAATAACGAGTTCCTGCTTGTTATCTTCAGCGTTTATTTTCGTTTTTTGTTCCATAATAGGCTATTTTTTAGGTTTATAGTTTTTCATTATACTTTCTAATTTATTAAATCTATCGTCCCACATTTTGCGGAACGGTTCAATAAAATCTGCGATTTCCTTCATTTTTTTAGCATTAAGATGATAATAAATTTCTCTTCCGTTTTGCTGTTGTTCGAGCAACTCACATTCAGTAAGAATCTGAATATGCTTTGAAATCGTTTGTCTCGACGATTCAAAATTTTCAGCAATAGTCCCCGGCGTCATCGCTTGTATGGCGACTAAACTTAATATTGCTCTACGGGTTGGGTCGGCAATAGCCTGAAAAACATCTCTACGAATTTCCATTTGTGCAGTTATTTGACTGCAAATATAATGCAGTTATTTGACTGCACAAAATATTTTCACTTAAAAATTAAATTGTATAGTATTACAGATGTGGTATTTATATAAAATAGGGTAGTACTAAAGCATTGAATTGATGCGAATACTGGCTTTAATCAAGGCTAAACCATTTATGGCGCTAATAGGTAAATCTTTAGATTCGCGGTGTTTATTTTCTGAAACCAGTTTAATATAATCTGTTCCTTTATCAGATTTCTGTATCCATTTTATCATAATAAATTCATCTTTGTCATCATTTATTAAGGTAACAAGATACATTTCGCCCCAATAAATATTTTCGATTGCGTGTGGAATTTTTTTATAAAGGATCATGTCTCCTGATTTTAAAAGCGGGTACATGCTGTCGCTGCTGGCGTAAATGGCTCCATCGCATTTAGGAAGATTTGGTATTGCGATGTGACCAATTGGGGTTTCTTTTATTTCCTCTTTAAACAGATCTTTTGCCGATGCAACTCTTTTTATGTCATATAGCGGGACTATCTGGTTTTTGAGCGCTTCATTTTGTTTTGTTTTTAAAAGCGGTTCTCGAGGTTCATTAAGGTGATTTGCGGTCGAATTTTCCGGATATGGACTACAAATTAGCATGTCTCCTTTTCCTGTTAGAAGCCATACTGGATCAATATCTAGACAATTTTCTACTATTTTGTTGAGAACTTCTTCTCCAAGAGTTCCGTTTCTTCGTAATTGTGTTCCTAAATAGCCGTTTGACAAGCCATTATCTTTTTCAAATCGTGTTGGTTTAATACGCTTGTATTCAAGGTATTGATAAAATCTTTCAATTGCTTTCATAAATATATAAGAAATAGTTTACTTTTTTGCTTGTTTTCATAAACTATAGTTTATATATTTGTTCTTACAACGGGAACAAACAAAGCAATGGACAAAGAAACGAAAAAGAAGAATACTTACAACAAAGAAATACTTAATCGTATTAAAGAAAAGTACGGAATTTCGAAAAGATTCATCACAATGAGCCTGTCAGGCGATCGCAGCAGTGAAATGACGGATAAAATCAAAAAAGATTATAAAAAAATGGAAATGGCTATTCTGGCACTTTTACAAACTTTATAATTTATTCCTGAATTATAAAATATTTATTTTCTGATTTTCAATAAATTAGAAATTAAAGCATTGATAAAATAAGCTTTTAATATTATTCCTGACAAAAGTCATATTTAAGAAAAAACTTACTTGCTAAATTTCAACTTACTAACGACAAAATTGCGGTATGGAAATAGAAATCATGCAAATAAAAGATAAGGCAAAATATGAAATCAATGGAAAACTGATTTATAAAGATCAGGCTGGTAAATGGCAATGTCACAGTATTCTTTTGCCGACTGAAAAAGAAGCCTTTAAAAAACTGGTCTCATTAAAATTTAATGACCCAAGGATTAAAATAAAATAGCATACAGCTTGCTAATATTAAGAGTCTATTAGTTAAGCTGTTGATTAGATGAGTATTTTTAGCATACTTTACTCATTTAAAAAAACCTTCAAAATCATTTATTTTGGAGGTTATTTTTTTTCAGCAATTAATTTCTTTACATATTCCATTTCAGGATCTTCGCCTTTTAAGTAATCTTCTATTTTAGGCTGAATTTCATAATCAGGAAGTACTCCTCGGCCAAAAGGAATTTCGAAGTTTTTATCGTTGATAACAAATTTACATAACGGAATTCTGCCTGTTATTTTTGAGTTTGGAAGCGTAAATTTTAAAAAACTGCCGCTTGAATTTCCGTAATAGCCGCCGCCGGTTTCTTCGCCAATAAATTTTGCATTTGTATAGTTTTTCGCCAAAGCTGCAAATTCGGATCCGCCGGAAAAAGTTAATCCACTGATTAAGATATAAATATCTCCCTTAAAATTATTTGCGTTTGGTTTTTCGCCAATATAATGTCCGCTAGAATTTAGAAATCTTCCGTCATTTGCCTGATAAAAATCTTGTTTGAGTTCCTTAATTAGGTTGTCTTTTTGATCTTTATAATCTGTATATTCCAGAAACGAATAAGTAAATGCGGGAATTTCGACATACTTATATTTTGGATATTCCTTGTTTGTCAAATACGATAACAAATGATCTTCCATTCCTTGTTCGCCACCTTCGTTTCTTCTAATATCAACAATTAAATGCTTGATTTTCTGATCAGAAATAGTTTTGAAATTCTGTGCCAGAAACTCCTGAAATCCTTTTCTTTTCCCTTTAAAATGATCAAGATTAAACGTATTTACGGTTAAAGTTGCCGTACTCGTTTTTTCATCAATTGTAAATGTTGATGCTTCTTTATAATCGTAATTCGGAATTGCTGCAATTGTATTTTTATAGAAATTAGTAAAGTCCTTGTAGTTGTAAGTGAGAATATTATTTAAAACGGTTTTTTGATTGTTTTCGGGATTAATCAATTCAATGCTAAACGTTTTATCCAAATCATAATATCTGGTATAATATCTGGCGAAAGCTTTTTCGATCCAACGGTATTTACTAGTAACATTATAACCGTCAGCGGGTTCAATGCTTAAAAAGTAATTTAAAATCTCATCAATTTCACGTCCGTTTATTTTAGAAATCTGAAAACCTTTTGTTTTTTGATTTTCCAAATCGTGAATCAGATATACTTTTTTGTCTAAAATTTTAACGCAGAGCGGGAGGTACGAGCCATTTTGTTTGAGGTAAACCGTAGTTTCATCAGAAAGTTTGATATTGCAATGTCCTTCTTTTGTAAAAGCAACAACCGGCGCCAGAATCCTGTACAAATCAAGCGCATTCATATTGGGTTTTATTTTGCTTTTTTGAAGCGTACAAATGCTGTCAAACTGAATTCTTGAATTGTACCAAAGCCCAATTCTAGTTTCGTAATAAGCGTTTTGGAGAATATTAAAATCCTGAAGAAGTGCGGGATAACTCAGCTTTTTCAGGTTTTTGGAAATTTCTTCCAATACAATTGAAAACTTTCCTTGTTCAGAATTTGTATTTTCATTTAATGGTTTTACCAAAACTGAAAACGTCTCTGAATTTTCAGGTGAAAAAATAACTTTTTCAGGACCTGACATTCCGTTTGGCGAATCTACTTCCTGAATTGTTTTTCCGTTTTTATCCTGTAATGTCACCACCAAATCAATTCCCTGCTGCAGGACAACGATAGAATAATAAGTATCTTTTTTTAGATTTAAAGTAAAGTTTTGCGCTTCATTTTTTTTTATAGCCAAATCATTTATGGGATGATTTAACTTTAAAACTGTTGCTTTATTTTGTGCTGATAACGAAAATAAGCTGCACAGAAACACAATAAACGGTAAAACATATTTCTTAATCATTTGGAAGTTAGTTAAAAGTTAGATTCTGAACTATCAAGGACGAAATTGATCAAACCATTTCTTTCGGTTGTTTTCTAAAAAACCATTGTTTTCGAGCATTTCAATAACACCATCAATTTGCTTTTTCAAATCATCATTATCTTTCTTCATCAATATCGCATATTGCGACTCCGAATTTGGGAGGTAATCTGAAATAACCAATTTTGGATTTTGCTGTAAAAGACCAAAAGCAATAGGAGAATCGTCGATTAAAACATCAATTTTCATTTGATTCAGGCTTTCATAAATAGCATCATTCGTATCAAATGTTTCTAATGCTGTTTCAGGATAATACTCGTGAAGGTATTTTTCGGCTTCCGTTTCAATTCTCACACCTACTTTTTTATTTTTCAATTCATTCAAAGCGAATAAATTATCTTTATTGTAAACCGTACACAAATGAAAATCCAGATACGGTTTACTAAAACTTATTTCTTTAGCTCGTTCTTCTGATATGGTTCCGGCAGAACAAATCACATCGATTTTGTCGTCTTTTAATGCTTGTATAATATCTTTCCAATATGAAACGGAATATTCTAATTTGAGCTGTAAATGTGCTGCGATTTCATTGATAAGATCAACTTCAAATCCTTTAAAATCGCCGCTTTTATAATCAGTATGTAACGGAATTGGGGCTGCAAAATCTAAACCAACTCTTAAAACTTGTTCTTTCATAGATTTGTGTTATGTGATAGATATTCAACGAGTTAATATACTAAAAATATTAAGTAAAATCTTTGAGTGTAATTTTTTTAACACATAGAAACATAGAATTATTAAACTCATAAAGGCGTTTCACTTGCATTAACAAACATAGCTATGTGTGAGAAACAAGTTTCTTTGATTTACTTTCTCCAACATCATAAAATCTATGTTTCTATGTGTTTAATTAAATTTTTATGCATTAGACCCAACAGGTTAAATAATTATTCTCTTTCCCTGTTCAGCCGCTTTATAAATGGCGTTGATTACTTTGATGTCTTTCAATCCTTCTTCGCCGGTAATATGATTGGGTAATTTTTTGTTTTCTACTAATAGTTTGCAAATTTCATCCAACTCTGTTTTCTGCTGGTTTATCACCGGAAACTTCAATTCCTTTTCAGATGTTTTGCCTACAAAAGGACCATAACTAAGCGCAGGACTTAATTCGAAAAAACCTTCATCTGCAGAAGCGTAAAAACGGTCTACATAAAAACCACAAGAAGTATTGCAATTGGCAACAGCGCCACTCGGAAATTCCATTTGCCAGCTGATGCTTTCTTCTGTTTCAGAAAATCGGTCTTTATCATTTATGGTTCCGAATTGTGCTGTAACTGCAATTGGCTCTTCACCAAGAACATAGCGAGCACTTTGTATGCAATAGATTCCCAAATCCATCAAAGGTCCGCCGCCGGATAACGCTTTTGTTAATCGCCATTCGTTACGGTCTTTCTTGTTCACTTTAATTTTAGTATTGACAGTATCGTAGGTTTTGTAACCCAAGGAAGCTTCAATAAAACGGACTTGTCCAAAAACTTTATTTTGTCCTAAACGTTTAATTTCTAAATGATAAGGTTCATAATGCAAACGATATCCAATGGCCAATTGCACATTTGCATCGTTGCAGGCTTTGATCATTTCTTCGCAATCTTTTACCGAAACCGCCATTGGTTTTTCGGTTATAACATGTTTTCCGGCTTTTGCAGCGCGAATCACAAATTCTTTATGCAAACCATTCGGAACCACAACATACACAAGATCAATGTCTTTATTGTTTATTATGGTATCAAAATTTTCATAATTATAAATATTCTTGTTTGGAATATTATATTTTGCTTTCCAGGCATCGGCTTTTGACGGAGTTCCGGTGACGATCCCGGCAAGATTGCAGTATTCAGAAACCTGAATTCCATCAGCCAGCATTCCGGCATAATTTCCTAATCCGCAAAGTGCGATATTTATCTTTTTGCCGGTATATATTTTTTCCTGATTTTCTGGCAAAGTCATAAAAGAAGGAAGCGCAGTCAATACAACCGACGCGCCAACGCCAACTCCAAATTTATTTACAAAAGAACGTCTTGAAATTTTTTCCATAAAGTTTACATTTTAGATGAAACACTTCTATATCAGTAAACTATTTTGTTAAAACGTTACATTTATATTTATTTAAAATTGTTTTGGCTTTAATTTTTGTGCGGCAAGAGTTGCAATTTCAGTGATTCTGTTTTGTCTTGTTTCCGGTCTTTTAGCGGCAACAACCCAATGCAGCATAATCTTTTTAACTGATTTACTTAAGCTCATAAAAAAATCTTTTGAGCCGGGATTGGCTTCAAATTCTTTTTCCAGATCTTCGGGAATTGTGAGTTCTTCAACTTCATCCAGAATAGTCCAGGAACCGTTTGCTTTTGCTCTTGCAATGCTTTCAAAACCTGCTTTTTGCATTAATCCGTCTTTGATCAGGCGTTCAACTTTTGCTTTATTAATTTTAGACCAGGCGCTTTTGGGTTTTCTACGCGTAAAAAACTGAATAAACATATCATCGCCAATTGATTTTCTGGTGCTGTCAATCCATCCAAAACAAAGTGCTTCATCAACGGCGTCGCTCCAGGAAATTGTGGGTTTATTGGCTTGTTTTTTATAACAAACAAGCCAAATGGATTGTTGTGAGTCATGATTTTTTTCTAACCATTCTCTCCAGTCCTTTTGGCTTTTTGGATAAAAAGTTTCTTTATCTGTTTGTTTCATTTTTATTTATTTCATTGCGATTATGATGGTGTTTGCAATTAAAATACCGGTCAAATGATACGTTCCGCTAATAATTCCGTACAAAATAGGCTTCGGAATATTGGGATTAATCGCAATATTAACGGTATTAGCGACCAAAAATCCCACGCCAATCAATAATGAAAATTCAAAACCATCTTTTAAGTTTGTAATATTTAAGGCGTAAATCAAAATGGCACTTGCCAGTGTAATGATCAAAGTACAGAGCGCCGGACCAATTATAAAGATCGGTTTATTTTCTAAAATCTCATTTTCGCGGCCCAAAGATCTTTTATACCATTTGCTAAAGAGTAAAGTAAACCATAAAGCTCCAACTAAAAAATACGCAATAAAGGCAAGTAAAACACTGATCCAGTTTAAATTAGGTAATTGACTAATCATAAAATTAATTTTTAAAAGTTTAATACTGCAAAGCTAAAGCCGCCGTATGACAACCCTATGTCAGCAGTAAAAAACTATTTTAAAAATCCGTATAAAATATATTCTCCATGATTAGAGACACCTTTTTCTATCGCAGCAAATCCTTTCCTTTCATAGAATTTTATGGCATTTTCATTCTTAACCAAACATTTTAATTTGATGGGAGAATTCATGATTTTAATGGCTTCATCAAGTAATATTGATCCAATATTCTGATGCTGGTGCTTTTCATCAATATACAAATGATGAATAAAATTATCCGGCAGCCATAGCGAAATAAATCCAACAACTTTATGATCTAAAACGGCCACCAAAACAAATTCTCCCTCAGTTTCCCGATCAAAATCACTCAGTTTATAATCCTGAATATCATCTAACCAATAAAAGGTTTTGCGGCGAACTTCAAGAAAAATCCTTTGTAAATCAGGAATATGATTTTTATTCTTTTCGAAAATCTGAATCATGTGGTTCTTTATTTATGATCACAAATTACTCTTTTTTTCAATTCAACAATTTAGAAAGGCATTAAATTACAGGTTAAATTATTTCGTCAATACATTCAATTACATTCCGTCCGGCAATCTGTCTGCATCACTTTTTTTGCGGTTAAAACGATAAATTACCGTCAGACTCAAATATCTGCCCTGAGATTTATATTCAGATTCAAGATCATAGGAATTTGTTATTGTTTTTTCTTTTGTAATTTGAGAGTTAAACAAGTTATTGACGTTTACCGTTACAGACATTTTATCTTCAAGAAAATCTCTGTTCAAACCTAGATTTGCGCTGTATTGCGGTTCTGTAAGTGTTTGTACACCCTGATTTTTTCCACGATATCTAAAACTAAATTCTCCGGAAACAATTTTAGGAAACTTAACCACAGATCTGAAATTTGACAACCAGGTTTGATCTTCAGCATTATAAGAAACATTTTCATACTGTCCCTGTTGTTTGAATTTGTAATAATTAAAATCCAGAGACAATCTCAGCCATTGCGTTGGGTTGTAGGTAGCAGAAACTTCGGCTCCGTAACGATCTTCAGAATCCAGGTTTACGGGAGTTGCAATAAAATAATTTTCATCGGTACGCTGTAAAATGTACACAAAAAAGTTAGTCGTATGTTTGTAATAAACTGACGGATTTATAGAGAATTTACCTGGTTTTGCCAATACTGTCAGCTCAAAAGAATTCGTAAACATAGGATTCAGATCCGGATTTCCGACTCTAAGATTTCTCAAATCTGAAACTCCTGAAAACGGATTCAGTTGCCAGAATCTTGGTCGGTTAATGCGTTTACTGTAACTCAGTTGCAAATCTGTTTTCTCGGTTAGATTATAAACCAAATGCACGGTTGGAAATAAATTGATGTAATTTTTAGTATTATTAAACGTGTTTTTGGTGTCTGCAATTTTAATATCCGACAATTCAGCTCTTAAACCCAGTAAATAATTAAACTTTTTAATTTTGCTGCCAAACTGAAAATAACCACTATACAGATTTTCGTCATATTTTAATTTATTGGTAAATTGTTCTTGTAAAATGTCATCCAGAATCGTGTAATAATCGCTTCGCAAAGCACGCAAATCACTTCTGATTCCCATTTCAATTTTCGAATGTTCACTTATCGGATTCACAAAATCTGATTTTATAAAAATATCATTGCTGCTTTCGATATCATTCGAGTACAAATTTGAAATTTCAGATTCAAGAGGAAATACTTTTTGTTCTGTAATGTATTGGTTTTCATTATCATTCCAGAAATCGTATTGCAGACTTGTGGTCCATTTTTTCTCTTTTTTGTCGAATGTTTTAGTAAAATTTAATTCTAATGCATTGTAATACTGCGGCTCTTTGTAGTTTTCATGTCTCGAAATAATACTGTCCGTAACATCGGCCGCATTTGCATAATTATAGTTGTAACTGGGTTTGTCTTTATTGGTGTTTTTAGAACGAAAATAACTTCCTGTCAGCGTATTTTTCTCGTTGATATAATAATCACCGCCAACATACATATTATATCCGCCGTTATTTCTTTTACTGTCATCAAACTGATTCAGCATCACGCCATTCGTTTTATTAACCTGAAATTGTTTGTTGTTCGAATAAAGATCAAAATAGCGATAACCAACATTCGCAAAAAGATTCACTTTTTCGGTTTTATAACTCACATTTGCATTCACATTATGTTTTGCCGGCGTACCAACGCTTGCCTGAAGCGAACCGTTAAAGCCTTGCATGCTGTTCTTTTTCATGATAATATTGATAATACCCGCACCGCCTTGCGCTTCATAAGCCGCAGAAGGATTTGTGATCACTTCGATTTTTTCAATATTGGCTGCTGAAATTTGCGACAAACCATTATTTGCGGTTAACATAGAAGGTTTTCCGTTTATTAAAACCGTAACGCTGTTGTTTCCTCTCAGGCTGATTACACCCGCAACATCCACATTTACAGACGGAACGTTGTTCAGAATATCATTTGCAGATCCGCCTCTTGACAAAATATCTTTTCCGACATTGAATACTTTTTTGTCCAGTTTTAATTCCACAGCCGATTTTTCTGCAAGAACATTTACTTCATTCAATTCATTGATATTTTCTTCAAGAGCAATATCTTTCACTAAATCTTTATTAAGTTGAATCGTATTGATTGTAAATGTTTTATACGACATGAATTCAACTTTTAATTCATAGGTTCCGGAGATACTTTTCAGCTGATAATTTCCTTTGGCATCTGTAGAAACTTCTTTTTTTGTTTGGGAAGAAGATAAAATAACCGTCGCGTAGGGAAGTGGCTGTTTGGTTTTTGAATCTGTAATTTTTCCTTTAATTGTAAATTCGTTTGATTGTGCTGAGGCTGCAAATCCGAAAAGCAAAATCATTAGTAATAGTAACTGTTTCATTTTTGATTGGTTTTAAATTTTCACCAAAACTCTTATTTAAATCCCTTCAAAAATTAGAAGTATGCCACAACGGCAATTATCAGCCATAAACAATCAAATATGGGCTATAAACCGTGTTCGGGCTTGTTTTTTATTTGTTTATCCCTTTTTTTTCTATGTTTGTCGACAGTATATTTCACTTTATAAATAAATAGTAACTTTGGCTCATATGACACCATTTGAAAAACTATTAAACTTCTCTACCGCTCACAGACTGAGCGCTCACCTGATTTTTTGGATCTGTATTTTTATTATGTTTTTTAGTAAAAACAGTTCCAACGATCCTCAGGAATTACGTGTGGATATATTTTATACTTTATATTATGAAATATGCTCCATGGTATCGGCTTATTTTTTAGCCTATAGAATTTTGCCCCGTTTAATGGCTCCACAAAGACATACCTGGGTTTGGATTGAATTTATTGTAATCTCGTATTTGATTTCGATAATGGCCAGAATAGTAATGATTTACATTTTGGAGCCTCTTGTACGTAAACCGCCTTTTGATCAGGAATCTCTTGTCGAAATCCTGACCGATTTACCCACTTTATTCGGATCTTATTTTTTGCATATCTTTTCGTTATCGATGTTTTTTGTTTTTATAAAATTGATAAAAGATCAATATGTTATTCAGAAAAAATCTTTACTGCTCGAAAAACAAAAAGCAGAAACGGAACTAAAGATTTTAAAAGCACAGTTAAACCCGCATTTTCTGTTTAATACGCTTAATAATATTTATTCGCTTTCGATTATAAATTCTCCAATTACCTCAAAATCAATTGCGGTTTTATCTGAAATTTTAGATTGTATTTTGTACCGATGCAGCAGTACTTATGTGCCCATTTCACAAGAAATTACCCTAATAGATAATTATATTGCGCTGGAAAAATTAAGATATGATGAACGTTTAAGTGTCGTTTTTAATCATGCTGTAGATCAAAATGGCATGATTGCACCTTTGATTTTACTTTCGCTTGTCGAAAATGCCTTTAAACATGGAGCGGGCGAGGATACAGCGTCTCCAATTATTGAAATTGATCTGAAACTTATTGAAAATCAATTTGAATTCATAATAAAAAACAGCATCAATGAATTTGATACACAAGCAGAAAGCGGGAAAATTGGATTAAACAATATCAAACAGCAACTTGATAAAATTTATCCGGATCATTATACTTTTGATATTATTAAAACCGAGAAAGATTTTACGGCTCATTTAAAAATAAACCTTGTAAACGAATAAATTAAGCTTAAAATGAAGATAAAATGTTTATTAGTCGATGATGAGCCTTTAGCGATAAGCTTATTGCAGAATCACATCAGTAAATTAGATTATTTTGAAGTGGTTGGCACTTGCCCAAATGCCTTAAAAGCTGCCGAAGTATTAAGAACTACAGCTGTAGATCTTTTATTTTTGGATATTAAAATGCCTCAAATTACAGGAATTGACTTTTTAAAGACTTTAAAAAATCCGCCGGCTGTTATTTTTACAACCGCTTATCGCGAATATGCCCTAGAAAGCTACGAACTCGACATTATCGATTATCTTTTGAAACCCATTACTTTTGATCGTTTTTTTAAAGCTACAGATCGTTATTTGAGAATTAGTGCACCTGTAAACAGCAAAGTGATTACGCCTTTGCAGGAAGATTTTATTTACATCAAAAATGGTCCGAAGTTTAATAAAATCAATGTTGAAAGCATTTTATATATCGAAAGCGTAAAAGATTATATTGTGATTCATCAAAAAGAGAATGTAAAACTGACGGCCAAATATAAAATCAGCGATATTGAAATTGAATTGCAGGATAAAAATTTCCTCCGAATTCATCGTTCTTTTATCATCAATTTGAAAAATATTACAGCCTTTACAGCGTATGATGTCGAATTTGGAAATATCGAAATCCCTATTGGCGCCAGCTATAAGGAATATGCTTTTAAGATTCTGAAAGGCTAGAAAATGAAAAAGCTTTGTCAAAGTTTTAAACTTTGACAAAGCCTGTGTTTTTAGTTTGATTTCTCCTGCGTCGAAATGACACAAATTGAGAATTATATTTTTAATTAAATTTTATCGAGTGTTATTTTCATTTCCTTACTGTCCAGAATCAGTTTATCATCAGTAATAGTACTTTCACAAGGATAGGGGGTTCCTGTTTCATCTTTAATAACTAACTTTTTCCCACCATTTGTTAGCGCATAAGTGCCATCTGTTATTTCTCTCTGCAGAAATCCGGTTACATGCCCGTCTTTTGTAAAAGTTAGAGTTCCATTAGCTAAAATTTCATTTTTTAAAGAATCAGAAATTGGTGTTTTTGCTTCGACCGAAGTAATTTTCCAGGAACTTACCAATTTGTTTCGCCCTTTGCATGAAATGATTAATACAGCTAATAATGCAATCCCAAAGATAAATAAGTTAGATTTTTTCATGATTTTGTGATTAAAGTTAGACAACAGAAAATTACAAAAATATTTTCAATTAAAAATCTAAAAATCAAATATTTATAAAAACAAATAAAGATTAGCCTTACAATTAATGGATTTAATAATCTACAAAAGCAAGTAAAGAGGAAGTAAGTAAAAGCTCAGAACCTTAGCAACTTAGCATCTTAGAACCTTAATTAAGCGTTAACGCCCCCAAAATCTCCTCATACATAAAAGGTCCGCCGGGATATTTGGCCGTATAATCAAGATTTAGCCAAACCTGACCGCGTTCATCAATATGATAATGCAGTTTTTGTTTGTAGCTTTCTTTAGGGAAAAGCACATTTTTTACCAAATAATTGACCTTTTCTAAGTCAATTAAGGAACCAATTAAAATTTCAGGGTAAATATGTCCTTTGGTATGAATTAATCTGGGTGTTCCGCCAATTGATCGAATCGCAGCCGCCATTAAAATCGAATGATCATCACAATCGCCAGAAAAATATTCTAATGATTCGCTGGCTGTAGCAATATAATCACCTTCTTTTGGGTCATTAACATAATTCCATCGGCTGTTGATTTCTTTAAAAACAGCAAAACACTGAATTGTTGTTCTGTAATCAGAATAACCTCTAATACCTTTAAAATGCTTTGTCGTCGCCATAATCGCAAAACTTCTAACTTTGGGATTCTGATATTCGATAGCGCTAAGAATCAACGATTTGTTTGGAAACGGAAGCAATTTTGCCACAATAATATCCTGCGGATACGGATTGTCTGACATCGTATAAATCATGGAATTATAATCTTCGGAAATCTCGTTGAAACCATAATTTCCTATTACAGATCCGTAAACTAAAACCAATAAGTAAACTGCAATACAAACAATAATGATCGTTCGTAAAAGCATTAAAAGAAAAAAAACAGCGGCAAAAAGAAACAAAAAGATAAAAACGCGGTCTAAATTAAAAGACCATTCTAAATCGATAAGGTTTTGATGCAGAATGATAAAAATCGGAATCGTTATTAAAAGACTCAAAACGCTAATAATGATCCTGTCCCAGGGTGATTTTACCTGTAATCGGGATTTTAATTGCGGAAAGTCAATTTTAGGGATTTTTATCATAAGAATCAAAAGTACTATTTACAGCGCTTTTACAGTTTCAACAAAAGTACTTTTTTTATCAATAATTCCCAGATCAAATAATTGATTTTGAATTTTATCGAATGCTTTTTCATTTAAATGTTTTTGAGACCATTGCGTCAGTTTTAGCCATTCCTGAATGTCTTCCAGTTTTTGGTTAAAAAGATCGGCCAGTGTTTTGTCAATGTCCGGAATCTGAGCAAAATCATGCGTGGTTTTGTTGATGATTTCGAGGATTTTTTCGACAGCTTTTGGATTTTTCTTCAAAAATTCATCACGAACCGTAATCACAAAAGAAGGCCATGGAGTAGGGCAATCGCCAACACGTCTGAAGATTCCCTGATCGACAAGAGGTTTTGTCATGAAATGCTCCCACATAAAATAATCGGCAGTTCCGTTTGTCAATGCTTCAACGGCGCCATCAATAGTATTTACGATCTCAAACTTCAGATTATCAGTTTCCCAACCCTGATTGTTTGCATTTACATAAGCCATTAATTGCGATCCTGAACCGAGTCTGGAAATTGCTACTTTTTTATCTTTAAGATCATTTATAGTATGAAAATCAGATTTTGCGCCAACGTGAATTCCCCAAATTAAAGGTGATTGCACATAAATCTGAACAATTTTGCTTGGATTTCCTGCAATAATATCTTTTACAATTCCTTCTGTCAAAATAACCGCGATATCGGCTTCACCGTCACGAAGCATCTGGCACATTTTTCCGGTTCCTTCCGGAATATTGGTCCATTTCAAATCAATGTTTTCAGCTTCAAATTCGCCATTTTCGATGCATATACGCCATGGCAAATTGAAGTGTTCAGGAACACCCACAATTTTTACAGTTTTCATTAGTTTAAGTTTAAGTTAAGTTGTTTGTTTGGTATGCGTATTATAAGTTTGTTTGTCTTTTTTAAGCTTAATTTTTCAATAAATCTGCCCTGTGTTTTTCTGATAGACAAGGTTCTGCAAAATCAATTATAGCATCAGCCACATATTCTTCTAAAATATTTTTTACCAGAGCATAATCGACTTCTTTCAGAACTTCAACAGCAAACAAAGTTTCGTTAAGACCTTCTGAATTGCAATTTATCGCTTTTAATTTTTCTCTGATTATCTCTTTGTCAAAACCTTTTTCTAAAATTACCACCTGAAGAATAGAATTCCCAAAGCTTTCTATTGTTTTTCTATAAACCAGACGTTCTTCTTCTTCGTCATATTCAGCAAAGAAAATATCATCTGTAGCAATCAAAGGCCCAAAAAACGGAATATTATCTAACTTAAAATACCCTTTCTCTAAATCGATAATTTCTGCCCACATGGTTTCTACTACAGTGTCTTCCAGTAAGTCACTATAATATCTGAATAATATTTTTTTATGTGTTTCTGCCATTCCTTTAATATTGTAATCGTTTAAAATTAGAAAATGTGTCAATTAGAGAATGAGATAATTTATGTAAATTAATTCAAAATCTAAGCATTATCTAATTTTCTAATTAAGAATTATCTAATTTCTAATTCTTAATTTGCTTAATATGATGTTCTAAATGATCAACATAATCTGTCATTAAAAACCTTAAATCGATTTCAGATGCATCACTTAGAATAATTTTATAATCTAAAGCCTTTTCATCCACAGATTTCATGATTCTGATAATCTGGCTATTGATAGAAAACCAAAGCTGCGTCAAATCTTTAATATCCATTGTTTGATATTGATTTAAATTTACTAAATCTATTTGATTATATGGTCTGTGGCGATAAGGTTTTTCGAGATAATTAATTTCTGTAAAACGAACCAGATTGTGAACTGCTGAATCAACCAAATGGCCTAAAATTTCTTTTTTAGACCATTTGCCCGGCTTTCTTTCTTCTAAAATAACAGAATCTATTGTTGGAAAATAAGAAGCATTTTCAGCCAGTATTTTTTCAAATTTAAGAATTGCGTCCTGCATAAAATTATCTAATTTTCTAATTAACAAATTATCTAATTATTTCCCAGCCAACTTATTCAGCGTATACGTAATCAACTCATCAACTGCTCTATACGGATCTTCGCTAAAAGTTCCCGATGCACGATTGGCAATAATAGCATTTAATGATAATGCGTTATGTCCCAAAAGAGCCGAAAGCCCGTAAATTGCTGCTGTTTCCATTTCTAAATTCGTGATTCGGTTATCATTAAAGGTAAAATTATCCATTTTATTGTTTAATTCTTCATCCTGAATATTCAAACGCAAAACACGTCCTTGTGGTCCGTAAAAACCTCCGGCAGTAGCGGTAATTCCTTTAAAAATTTTATCAGATTCAATAATTTTTTCCAAAGTTTCTGAGCATGGAATAGCATAAGGTCTTCCTTTTCGGATATCCCAATTGGTGTGCGTTACAAAAGCATCTTCAATCGCCGGATTTGAAACTTCGTCAATTAAATAGGAGCGAAGCATATTGTCTAATCCAAGTCCGTATTTAGACATTACAAAACTATCTACCGGAATATCAGCCTGTAAAGAACCCGAAGTTCCAATTCTGATGATATTCAACGAAGTCAGATTTTCTTTTGGTAAACGCGTTTTTAAGTCGATATTCACCAAAGCGTCTAATTCGTTTAAAACAATATCGATATTATCAGGGCCAATTCCCGTTGACATTACCGAAATTCGTTTTCCTTTATAAATCCCCGTCTGTGTTTTAAATTCTCTTTTTTGAGTCGAATATTCAATAAAATCAAAAAACTGAGTTATTTTCTCGACTCTGTTTTGGTCTCCAACAAAAATTATATCGTGTGCAATATGTTCAGGAAGAAGGTTTAAGTGGTAAACACTTCCGTCTGGGTTTAGTATTAATTCTGAGTTTTTTATCATTTTTTTTAAGGTGCTAAGGTTCTGAGGTGAAGGTGCAAAGTTTTTTTAACCGCAAAGTGCGCTAAGATTTACGCAAAGATCGCAAAGTTAAATAAATACAAAGTTTTGTTCTTTGTGGTTAGATATTACGGATCAAAACAATCTAAAATCTAAAATCACAAATCTAAATTTTTTCAGCCCCCAACTCGTTTTGTTTTAAATCCTTTTTCTTTTAAAATCGCCATAATCTTGTCGCGATAATCGCCCTGAATGATGATGGAAGCATCTTTAAAAGTTCCGCCAACACTTAATTTAGTTTTAATTTCTTTGGCAAGAACTTTAAAATCTTCGTCAGATCCTTCATAACCTTCAATTATGGTCGTAGCTTTTCCTTTTCGTTTTTCAAATTTGCAAATCATCGGTTCTTTCTGAATATAAAGCACATGTTCCTGTTCCTGAACTTCTTCTGGTTCGTTTGATTCGACGTGATCCGGAAATAAATTTTTTAATTGATCTTGTAAGTCCATAAATTTTTTATGCTAAAAAATAAATTACAATAGTTGTGGTTTTTAAAAATCAAATTCCAAATCCCAATTGATAGTTTGGAATTTGGAATTTTAATCCCGAGGCTTCGGGAGGAATTTATTTACGTTTATTTTTTAATTAAACCTAAGTCTACTAAACGTTCGTATAAATAATCTCCTGCTGTAATATCTTCGAATTTTTTAGGATTCTCGGCATCAATACAATTTTCTAAACAATCCAGGCGCATATCGCTTACCGGATGCATAAAAAACGGAACAGAATAACGAGAAGTTCCCCATAATTCTCTTGGCGGGTTAACTACCTGATGTATAGTCGATTTTAATTTGTTATTTGTATGTCTTGACAACATATCACCCACGTTAATTACCAATTCATCATCTTCGGCAATGGCGTCAATCCATTCACCATCATGATTTTGAACCTGTAAACCTTTTCCCTGCGCGCCCATTAAAAGCGTGATCAGGTTAATATCTCCGTGAGCAGCGGCGCGAATCGCGTTTTCAGGCTCAGAAGTAATTGGAGGATAATGTATTGGTCTTAAAATAGAGTTTCCTTCTTTTGCATACTGATCAAAATAAAACTCATCCAAACCTAAATGCAAAGCAAGGGCTCTTAATACATAAATACCTGTTTTTTCAAGCATTTGGTACGCTTCTTTACCAACGGCATTAAAGCGTGGCAACTCTTTAACTTCAACATTTTCAGGGTATTCTGAAGCGTATTTTGAATCTTTGTCAACATACTGTCCAAAATGCCAAAACTCTTTTAAATCTCCCTCTTTACGTCCTTTAGCATGTTCTTTTCCAAAAGAAACATAACCTCTTTGACCGCCAATTCCGGGAATTTCATAATTATGCTTAGTTTCTACTGGCAAAGCGAAAAATTTTCTAATCTCGCCATAAAGTTCGTCTACCAACTGATCATCAAGAAAATGACCTTTTAGGGCTACGAAGCCAATGTTTTCAAATGCACTGCCGATTTCATTTACAAATTTTTGTTTACGTTTCGGGTCGTCCGAAAGGAAATCACGTAAGTCTACACTAGGAATGTTTTGCATACTTTACATTTTTTATTAAAAAGAATAAGAATTGGTAAATCCTTACAATAACAAAGGTATATAATATTTTAGTTTTGAATTTTAAAAATTAATTAAAAAATGAATTTAAACGCAATAATTTAACCTAATTAAATGATTTATCAAATTGATTAATTATTCTATTAAAAAGTTTTTATTCATTGCAATTTCACTTACATTTAGCACGCTTAAATTCATGAACTCACATGTTATTTATTTAACAAATATCATTAAAATTGTTATATTTTTATATATTTGAAACCAAAAAAAATAAACCAAATGATCTTTTACAGACAAAACCTAACAGATACTCAATTATTAGATTTATATAAAAAAATACTCAAACCGCGTTTAGTAGAAGAAAAAATGCTGATCCTGATTCGTCAGGGAAAAGTATCAAAATGGTTTTCAGGAATAGGTCAGGAAGCTATTTCTGTGGGAATTACGGCTGCATTGGATGAAACAGAATATGTTTTGCCAATGCACAGAAATCTTGGTGTTTTTACTACGAGAAATATTCCGTTGCACCGCCTTTTTTCGCAATGGCAGGGAAAAGCAAATGGTTTTACAAAAGGACGCGATCGCAGTTTTCATTTTGGAACGCAGGAATATAATATTGTTGGAATGATTTCGCATCTGGGTCCGCAATTAGGAATCGCAGACGGAATTGCGCTGGCAGATAAACTTCAGAAAAACAAAAAAGTTACAGCCGTTTTTACCGGTGAAGGCGCCACGAGCGAAGGTGATTTTCATGAAGCCCTAAATATTGCCGCAGTTTGGAAATTACCTGTAATGTTTGTAATCGAAAACAACGGCTACGGACTTTCAACACCAACAAACGAACAATATTTATGCGAAAACCTTGCCGATAAAGGCGTAGGTTATGGCATGGAAAGTTATATTATTGATGGAAACAATATCCTCGAAGTCTACCATAAAATATTACAGCTAAAAGCACACATGCAGGAAGATCCACATCCGGTTTTACTGGAATTTAAGACTTTTAGAATGCGTGGTCATGAAGAGGCGAGTGGTACAAAATATGTTCCCGAAGAAATTATGAAGGAATGGGCAGCAAAAGATCCTGTTGATAATTACAGAATGTTTTTGCTGAAAGAAGGCGTTCTTACGGAAGAATATGACGAAACCTTAAGAGCCGAAATTAAACAGGAAATCGACGAACATTTAGCCATTGCAAATGCTGAACCGGAAATTGTTCCTACTTACAGCGGAGAATTAGATGATGTATATGCACCATTTGAATATAAGGAAGTTGAGTCAAAATCTGAAACCAGAAATATTCGTTTTATTGACGCCATCAGAAGCAGTCTTGAACAATCATTGCAACAGCATTATCATCTTATTTTAATGGGTCAGGATATTGCAGAATATGGCGGAGCTTTTAAAATTACGGAAGGTTTTGTTGATCTTTTTGGAAAAGACCGTATTCGAAATACGCCAATTTGTGAAAGCGCGGTGGTTTCTGCCGGAATGGGTTTATCCATAAATGGTTATAAAGCGGTTGTCGAAATGCAATTTGCTGATTTTGTTTCAACCGGTTTTAATCCAATTGTAAATTTACTGGCAAAATCTCATTATCGCTGGGGCGAAAAAGCTGATGTTGTGGTTCGTATGCCTTGCGGCGGCGGAACTCAGGCGGGACCTTTTCACTCGCAGACAAACGAAGCCTGGTTTACTAAAACTCCGGGTTTAAAAGTGGTTTATCCGGCTTTTCCGTATGATGCAAAAGGATTATTGAATACTTCAATCAACGACCCGAATCCGGTTTTGTTTTTTGAGCATAAACAATTATACAGAAGTGTTTATCAGGATGTTCCGATAGATTATTATACAATTCCGTTAGGAAAAGCAGCTTTGTTAAAAGAAGGAAAATCAGTTACGATTATTGCTTTTGGAGCACCGGTTCACTGGGCTTTGGAAACCTTAGCCAATAATCCTGAAATAGAAGCTGATTTAATCGATTTAAGAACTCTACAGCCTTTGGATACCGAAACTATTTTTACATCGGTTAAAAAAACCGGAAAAGTAATTATATATCAGGAAGATACTTTGTTTGGCGGAATTGCAAGCGATATTTCTGCCATGATTATGGAAGAATGTTTCGAATATTTGGATGCTCCGGTAAAAAGAGTCGCAAGTTTAGATTCGCCAATTCCGTTTACAAAAGCCCTTGAAGATCAGTTTTTACCTAAAAATCGTTTTGAAGAAGTTCTTTTGGAGCTGCTGAGATATTAAATATAAGCTTCTAAGTTACTGAGGCGCTTAGTTGCTAAGATTTTGAATGTATGTTTTTAGAGAAAAACTTATAAACTTAAAATCTTAGCAACTTTTAATTTAAACACATAGAAACATAGATTCAAAAACTCCATAAAGGCGTTTCACTTATTTTAAAAAAACATAGCTATATGTTAGAAACTAGTTTCTTTTTGTATTCTTTCGACAAAATATAAAATCTATGTTTCTATGTGTTTAAAATTAAGTTTCTATAGAAAAACTTAGAATCTTAGAATCTCAGAACCTTAGCAACTTCAATCAAAAACAACCACCAACCTTTTTCCATCTGAAACTTCTGCATTCCACATTTTTTCAATATCAACGATACTCACTTCTTCGATATTGACTTTTAATTTGTTTTGAGAAGCTAAAAGAAACATTTCCGGAAGAATTTCTGAAAACAATAATTTGACTTCTTCTTTTGTCCAGCTGCCTAAACCTGAACCGGATAATTGCAGATTTACGCTTCTTAAAATCCCTGAGGAAAGAGAAATTGTATCACCTGCCATTCCGCCAATTGTTACATATCTGACCTTATTGGTAAAAGAACCATTTCCTTTTAAAACCGAGAGAATTAATTCTGCAGGATGTCCCCACAAATAATCCAGAATAATATCTATTGGTGTATTGGAGTGAATTTCTTTTAATTGCGAAATAAAATCTTCATCATTTTGCTTTAGCGAAATCACTTCGTCAGCACCTAATACTAAAAGACTTTGAAGTGTTTTTTCATTTCTTCCGGTCACGATAATTTTCTTCGCACCATAATGTTTTGCAATCTGAATCGCGATTTGACCCGTAAAACCTGTTGCGCCGTTTATCAAGACCGTTTCTCCTGGTTTTATTCCGGCTCTAAATTTCAAAGCCATCGCTGAACCTGCAACTGCATTAGGTAAAGAAGCTGCCACGGCATTACTAATTCCGTCCGGAAGTGGTACAAAAATATTTTTATCGATAAGTGCTTTTTCTGCCATTGTCCCACTGATTCCGCGGGCATAAACTCTGGTTTCGTCTTCTAATAAGCCTATTCCATCACTTCCCACTACAAAACCATTTGGACTATCATTTTCAGAAGAATAATGTGCTCCGCTCGCTTTTCCTTTATCAAGATTGGTAATCGCAACGGCTTTTACCGACATTACAATTTGGTTTTCGTTTTGTGCAATTGGTGCTGCAAAATCTGCATATTTTGGCATTTCGCCTTTTTTATAAACTACTGCTGCTTTCATAATTATTAATTTTATGATGCAAAGTTAGAGACCAGTTTATGGGACGACGATAACATTTGTTATCAAATGCTTTTTTTTCACCATATTAGTTATATAAGAAATTATAAGTCAAAGCTTAAATCACTTATACGGTGAAATGATTATTTGTTTTGTAATAATTTACTTTTTATCCGGCTTAAATGAACAGTAGTTACACCAAGATAGGAAGCAATATAATGTTGTGGAACACGTTGAATTACGTGAGGTCTTTCTTCAATTAAATTAAGATAACGCTGAGTAGGTGAGTCTTTTATAAATGAAACGAAATATTTCATATAATCGAATGTTCGTTGAAAAAGCATATCGATTAAACGATCTCTCAATTCTGGAATTTCCTTAATTTCTTCCAGAATTTTATCCATATCTTTTTTAGAAATCCACCAAATTACAGAAGGTTCGATGGTTTCTATAAACACCGGACTTGGGATTTTTTTCATAAAACTTTCGATGGAAGCCACACTTTGATTTTCGAAGAAAAACTGCGTCGTAAGATCTTTTCCGCTGTTATTAAACCAAACTCTGATGCAGCCTTTTTCAATGATAAAAAGCTTTTTTGAAATTTCTCCTTCTTCTAAAAGAGTTGTTTTTGCAGGAACTTCAATACGATTGAAATGGTTAGTGTATTCGATCCATTTTTCATCGGTTAAGGGAAATTTATTTCGGAATTGTTTAAACATTTATTTATTCTAGAATTTTGCATTATTTTCTAATCGGAATTATTTCCTGCCCTAATAGCCAAAATATGAAAAATTACCGGATTTAGAAACTCTAGATTTTCATCATTTATATTTAATGACATCTTCGGTTTAGAAATCCATGATTTCTGTTTTAATTGAGAAATTTTGACTTCTTTAAAATAGTAGGAAAAATTTCCCTGAATCGAAATAAAATAATCTTGTTTTGTATATAATCTATTATCACAACCAAAGATTATTCTTGTATCTGTTATTTCAGAAATATTATCTGTTACCAATTCATTCTGGAATAAAATTTTATAATAAGTATTTATAAAAGTCATTTTATATTCTACCTCTAAAAGTAAAATATCATTCTGATTATAAATCGATATAATTCTGTTATTCCAGTTGAATTTTATCTTCGAATAAAATAAAAGTTCATCATTATTATAAACAAACAAACTTTGCTTTTTATCTTGAATAATTTTTATTTTCATTTAGAAAACTAATTCGAATTAGACTCCAACTCAAACAACTGTACCTGGCTTTTCAAACGATCAATCAATAAATTCATCATTCGTTTGTTCAGGCTGGAAGAATTTTGGATGTACGTATCGTATTCTTCAATGGTAAAAAGTGCCATTACAATCCCTTTTAATGAATTTCGAAACTTAATATCTTTTTGAATGGAATTTTCGATTGTCTGTAATTTCTTTTCGACTGAGTACGAATAAAAATCGGCTTTGTTTTTCTTTACATAGTTGATAAAAACCGCTACGAACAAATCATTTTGGAGTTTTAAAATAGGCCTAATAGTCTGATTTTGAAATAACTCATCTGGTGAAGATTGAGCACTTACAGTTCCTAAAGTTTCGCCTCTGAATTCTTTTAAAAAAGTGTCTCTATCTGCCATGTTTTTTATTTAAATTTAGGAAAAATTACAATGCAAAATTAATTTTACCGCATAAGTTATATAAGAAAATTTAAGTTTTAATTTTAAATGACTTATAGCAAGTTATACGGTTCAAAAAAGAAATCAATGAATCTAAAATCTTTACTGTTTCTGTGTTTAATTATAAGTGTAATGATTTCCTGTAATTCCAAAGAAGACAAAAGCAAATACAATCATGTTGTCTACAAGGCTGTAAAAGGAAAAGATACTGCGGTTTTAACAATCGACATCAACGACAAACGTTTTTATGGACGTTATGAAATATCGTATTACAAAATTGGCAAAGATTCCGGAGATGTAAGGGGAGATATTAAAGGTGACACTTTGAGAGGCGATTTTCATTATATCTCTAACGGAGGAAGCTGGAAAAGAGTTCCTTTAGCCTTACTTAAAAAAGAAAATAAACTGTTTTTAGGAAATGGCGTTATTGGAACTTATTTTAATCTCCCGTGTTTTATTGATGGAACATTAAGTTATAAAGATCCAAAATTTGTTTTTGAAGAAGTGAAGAAGGAATAGTTTTCAGTCGCAGTCACAGTCTCAGTTTTCAGTTGAACTGAGACTGAAAACTGAGACTGAAAACTTAATTCAACGGCCCTATTGTCGACGGTAATTCAAAAATTTCCAGATCAAAATAAATAACCGAAGCCATAACGTGATCAAAAATATCAGACATTATATATTCATAATTTGCCCAGCGTTTGTCACTCGAAAAAGCATAAATCTCTAACGGAACTCCGTATTGACTCGATTGCAGCTGGCGGCACATGATATGCATGTCTTTATTTAATCCGGGATGCGTTACCAAATACTGCATAATATATTTTCGGAACAAACCTAAATTGGTCATGTTTCGCCCGTTTAATGATAATGATTTATCAATGCCCTGCAAAATGTTGTATTTCTCAATCTCCGCTTGTCTGGTTTCAATGTAAGACGAAATAAGCTGTACTTTTTTCATGTGATTTAAATCATCATTATTCAGAAAACGAATACTGCTGCTTTTAATCAGAATATGTCTTTTAATACGTCTTCCGTCTGATTTTTGCATACCGCGCCAGTTCTGGAACGAGTCTGAACTCAGCGCATAGGTTGGAATCGTAGTGATGGTATTATCGAAATTTCGAACTTTTACGGTCGTTAAATTAATTTCGATAACATCTCCATCAGCTCCAAATTTATCCATTGTAATCCAGTCGCCAATGCGCACCATATCGTTTATGGCAACCTGAACACTCGAAACAAATCCTAAAATTGTATCTCTGAAAATCAAGATAATAATTGCCGAAAGTGTTCCTAAAATAGTCAGCAATTCGCCTTTCTTGATTCCGAACAAAGTCGAAATAATAAGTGCGACACCAAAAATCCAGAGCACAATCATAATTACCTGAACGAAACTATCAATAGGTTTGTCGCTGTATTCCGGTTTTTGTTTTAAATAATCTCTAAGGGAATTAAATATGGTTCTGATAATCCATAGTGTGATCAAAACAATATAAACGCCTACGATTTTTCCAAAAAGACCTTCCCAATATTCGTATTTATCTAAAATGATGGGAACAGCTTTATAAATAAAGAAAAACGGAATTAAATAAGCGGTGTATTTTGTGGTTTTATTGTGAACTAAATAGTCATCAAATTTGGTTTTGGTGCGCTGCGCAAAAATTGCCGTCATCGTAACCAAAACAAATTTGGCAACATAATAAATAGCATACGCCAAAGCCACCATAATGGCAATATTAAAGACAAGGCTAATGTAAGACGCAAAATTGCGGCTCATTCCCCAATCTCGGAAAAGCGGATATAAAAAGTTAAATATTTTGTCCAAAGGCTTAAGCATTTTTCTCTAAATATTTTTTCTCAATATAGAAAGTTCCAAACGGAATAAGAGAAGCAATAAGTATGATTGCAAAAGTTTTTAAATCCCAGTTTTGAGATTTTTTAAGTAAAAATGCCAGAACGATATATCCAATAAATAATACGCCATGCGTCATTCCTAAAGGTCGTAAAATGGTATGATAAAGTTCAGGATTGTTTGTTTTGATAATAAGCATATTGGCGAATAAAACTAAATAAGAGATTCCTTCCAGAATTGCGGTAACCTTAAAAATCTTGAGCATATAGTTGGTTTTTTAATTTAAACGGGTAAAATTAAGTATTATGGTTGATTTTAGAGTATGAATCGCAAAAGTAATTTAACTTTGTATTCTTAAACTTTGATAATGAGCAAGCGCGATTTAAAAAAATATTTAGCAGATTTAAATAAGGAACAACTCGAAGAACAAATTATCGAATTGTATGAAAAATTTAGTCCCGTAAAAGTGTATTACGATTTTGCTTTTAATCCGAAAGAAGATAAACTTTTGCAGGAATCCAAAGTCAAAATTTCCCACGAATATTTTCCCGTAAAAAAGCCAAATGCAAAATGGCGTCCAAAAGCCAAAATGCGAAGATCTGTTGCGCAAAAAATCATCAAACATTTTATTTCTTTAGGTGTTGATTCGTTCATTATTGCTGATTTGATGCTTTATAACATCGAAATCGCACAAACTTTCTCATCGAACAACTTCATAAAGCAGGAATTGTTTTACAAAAGCATATATAATTCTTTTGAGCAAGCGTTAAATTTTATTATTTCAAACGGAATTTCGAATGAATTTAAAGCAAGAATAATTGCTGTTCAACAAGAAACTATTCAACAAAAATGGAAGAATAAGTATGATTTTGAGACTATTTTAGATAAAAGTGGGTTATAAAAGCATTTCCCATAAAAAATCTTATTAAAAAAAATCATTTATTTTACGTTAAAATAAGATGGATAACTGTTTTTTAGGTGTATTTTTGCAAAAATCCAAAAATAAACAATGTCTCAAAACACTTTAGAAATAGAAAGAGAAGAGAAAAAAGAACTTTATGCATACCAAAAAGGCGATATTGACGCCATTTTTGAACGTTTAGATAATGCTCCAGCTCAACATCATTTATTGTATCAATTACCTACCGGTGGAGGAAAAACTGTAATTTTTTCTGAAATCGTGCGTCGTTATTTAGCCAATAATGACAAAAAAGTAGTCGTTTTAACGCACCGTATCGAACTTTGTAAGCAAACTTCAAAAATGCTGAAAGGTTTTGGTGTTTCAAACAAAATTATCAATAGTAAAGTTAAGGAATTGCCGGATCAAAACGATTATTCTTGTTTTGTGGCGATGGTTGAAACGTTGAAAAACCGTATCAATGACGAGAAATTGCATCTTGACAATATTGGTTTGGTTATTATTGATGAGGCGCATTACAATTCCTTTAGAAAATTATTAAACTCATTCAAAAATGCTTTTATTCTTGGAGTAACAGCTACACCTTTGAGTTCGAATATAAAATTACCAATGCACCAGAGTTATGATGAACTTATTGTGGGAGACACGATTAGCTCGTTGATTGACAAAGGATTTTTGGCTCGTGCTACAACCTATAGTTATGATGTTGGATTAACATCTTTAAAAGTGGGTATCAACGGTGATTATACCGTAAAATCATCAGATGATTTGTATACGAATACCATCATGCAGGAAAAATTACTACATGCATATACAGAGCGTTCTTTAGGCAAAAAAACACTGATTTTCAACAACGGTATTCATACGTCATTATATGTATATGAAACTTTTAGAGAAGCCGGTTACGACATCAGACACCTTGATAACACAAGCAGTTCTGAAGAACGTAAAGATATTTTGGCGTGGTTTAAGAAAACTCCGGATGCAATTTTAACTTCGGTTGGAATTTTGACAACTGGTTTTGATGAGCCTACTGTTGAGACAATTATCTTAAACAGAGCAACAAAATCACTGACATTATATTATCAAATGATTGGCCGCGGATCTCGTAAATTACCTGGTAAAGACGAGTTTACAGTAATCGATTTAGGTAATAATGCAGCTCGTTTTGGTTTATGGAGCGAACCTGTAAACTGGCAACACATCTTTAAATCACCTGAATTTTATTTGGAGAATTTACGTGATGATACTGAAATTGAAATGTATTTTAAATACAGTATGCCACCTGAATTGCGCGCTAAATTCAGTAAAACTGCCGAAGTTACTTTTGATGTTGATGAAGAACATAAATTAGCAATCAAACAAAATTTACGTTCTAAAATAGTATTAGACAAGTCATTAGAACAACATGCATCTATGTGTGTTGACAATACTGAAACATTACAGGAAGCAAAATCATTAGGAAAAGAACTTGATGACGATATCGAATGCCGTATCAAACGTTATGCAAAATGTTTGAGCCAATGCAGTAAAAACTACCGCGAATGGCTGGTTGACGATTATAAAAAGAACATGACCCTTTTAATCGGTAAAAAATACCGTGAAAAAATCATGAACGAACCGGATTGATTCGAAAAGGGTTAAAAAGTTTCAGGTTTCAGGTTTCAGTTGCTTGTAGATTTCTGCAACATGAAACCTGAAACAAAAAAAAACAATAAAAACAAAATAAAACGCATGTCTAAACAATTTTCAGCATTAGGAGTTTCAGCACCAATTTTAAAAGCTCTAAGCGAGTTGAACATTGTTGAACCAACAGAAATTCAACAAAAAACAATTCCGCTGCTTTTATCTGAAAGCCATGATGTTGTAGGTTTAGCTAAGACGGGAACGGGAAAAACTGCCGCTTTCGGATTGCCTTTATTGCAATTAATTAATACAGAAATAGCAGTTGTCCAGACCGTAATTTTGGTGCCAACCAGAGAACTTGGACAGCAAATATTTAGAAATTTAGAAGATTTTGGAAAACATATTCCGAATATTTCTATTGCTTCAACTTGTGGAGGAATCCCAATAAAACCTCAAATTGAGCGTCTTACACAACCTACACATATAGTTGTAGCAACACCGGGACGTTTGATCGATTTAATTCAGCGTAAAGCGGTTGATTTAAAACAAACGCAATATTTAGTTTTAGACGAAGCCGATGAAATGGTTTCGATCTTAAAAGAAAGTCTGGACGAAATTGTCGCTGAACTTCCTAGAAAACACCGCACTTTATTGTTTTCTGCCACTTTGCCGGGAACAATTAAACAATTGATTCAGAATTATTTAGATAAAAATGTAGTTCAGATTAGCGCCAATATGGAAACTGTTGGTAACCAAGGAATTGATCACGAATATATTGTGGTTGATCCTATTGAAAAACTGGATGTTTTAATGCATTTTTTAAATTCAAAAGATGGCGAACGCGGTATTATTTTCTGCAAAACTAAAGCTGCAGTCAATAAACTGGCCAAAAATCTGGCTATAAATCGTTTTTCATCAGGAGCACTTCACGGCAGTTTGTCTCAGGGAATTCGTGACAGAATCATGGAGCAGTTTCGTGAAGGACATATTAATATTCTTGTTGCTACAGATTTGGCTGCGAGAGGAATAGATGTTAAAGAAATCTCGTATGTTGTCAATTATCACTTGCCGGATACTTACGAAAACTACGTTCACAGAAGTGGAAGAACGGCGAGGGCAGGAGCAAAGGGACTTTCTTTAACGGTTCTTCAGGAAGAAGAAACAGTTGAAATTCCGGAATTTGAAAAAGAATTAGGAATTAAATTTACTAAATTCCAAAAACCATCTGCAGTAAGTTTAGAAGAAAATAATATGCTTTTATGGGCAAAACAAATCTTCAAAACTAAACCAAATCACGATCTTTCAGCAGATTTAAAAACAAATGTAAAAACAGTTTTTCATCATTTAACTAAAGATGAACTGATTGAAAAACTGATGGCAAATTATGTTCTGCAAAACAAAGTTGAAGTAACAGAAAAGCCTGTTAAAAAATTCAAAAAGTAATATTTAGAGCAATCTATTTAGCTAATTTATGTTGTATTTTTATAAGCAAATGAAAATTTGAACTGTAAAAATACAACCTGAAATGGCAAATAGTATCGTAAAAAAAATCTCCTTAAACGAAATCGACCAGTTACAAAAAATTGGCAGACAAACTTTTTATGAAACATTTTCAGAAGCAAATTCTGAGGAGAACATGAAAATTTATCTGGACAACAAATTTTCGTATGAAAAGCTTACAGCCGAACTTACGGATGAAAACTCTGAATTTTACTTCGCTACTCTTGACAATGAACCCATTGGATATTTAAAAATTAATTTCGGAGCATCTCAAACCGAATTAAAAGATGAAAAAGCGCTTGAAATTGAACGAATTTATGTTTCAAAAGAATTTCATGGCAAAAAAGTGGGACAATTACTTTATGACAAAGCTATCGAAATAGCCAAAGAAAAAAATGTGGATTATGTATGGCTGGGTGTTTGGGAAGAAAATTTCAGAGCTTTGAGTTTTTATACCAAAAATGGTTTTACTGAATTTGACAGGCACATTTTTAAATTAGGAAACGATGAGCAAACAGATCTCATGATGAAACTCAAATTGACGTATTAATTCGACAATTATTTTAACAGAAAACTCAAAATTGGTTTTTGTATGTGGAATTATAATGTTAAATTTATACAACTGCTATAGGCAGAAATAGTTTTAATCACAAATCCTACTTAAATAAATAATATATATGAATATAGTCATCATAGGAGGCGGTTTTGCAGGAATAAATCTTGCAAAAGAGCTTGTTAACCAACCTGAAATACAAGTTACGCTTGTAGATAAAAACAATTATAATTTCTTTCCTCCACTTATATATCAAGTTGCTACTGCTTTTTTAGAACCATCAAGCATTAGTTATCCTTTCAGAAAGTTTTTTGCCGGTAAAAAGAATTTACAGTTTCGTCTTGGAGAATTACTTTCTGTAGTTCCGGCCGAAAATAAAATAATTTTAAATAATGGTGAATTGACATACGATTATCTTGTTTTTGCCACTGGTGCAGAAACGAGTTATTTTGGTATGGAAAACGTAATGAAAAACGCAATTCCGATGAAAACCTTAAATGATGCCATCGAAATGCGAAATGCGCTGCTTAAGAATCTTGAAAAAGCAGCTATTACAAAAGATATTCGCAAGCGCCGTAAATTATTAACGATTGTAGTTGCAGGAGGCGGACCAACTGGAGTTGAAGTTTCGGGAATGTTTGCCGAAATGCGCAAAAACATTCTGCTTAAAGAATATCCGGAGTTAGAAACTTCTGCAAGTAATGTTTATTTAGTAGATGGAGGAGATGCTTTACTGGCGCCAATGAGTAAGGAATCTCAAAAAGATACACTTGAAGCGCTGACAAAACTGGGCGTTGTGGTTAAACTAAATACCAGAGTTGTTGATTATGTTGATGATACAGTGCATTTTGAAAACGGAGATACGATTAAAACCAAAAATTTAATTTGGGCTGCGGGAGTTTCTGCTAAGATTTTTGAAGGAATTCCAAAAGAAAGTTATGGACGTGGTCGTCGTATGGCAACGGATCAGTATAATAAAGTAAACGGACTTGAAAATATTTATGCTATTGGTGACACTGCAATTCAGGCGGGAGATAAAAATTTCCCTGACGGACATCCGCAAGTGGCGCAGGTAGCGATTCAGCAAGGATTAAATTTAGCCAAAAATTTTAAAGCAATGGTTAAAAATAAACCTCTTAAACCGTTTGTTTACAATGACAAAGGTTCTATGGCGATTATTGGAAAAAATAAAGCTGTTGTAGATTTACCAAGTCCAAAATGGCATTTCAAAGGATTTTTTGCCTGGATTATCTGGCTGTTTATTCACCTGATATCTTTGATAACTTACAGAAACAGATTGAATACTTTTTACAACTGGATGGTAGCCTATTTCGCAAGTGATCAATCTCTTAGAATGATTATCAGACCAGAAAAGAGACAATAGAATTTTTTAAATTTCAATTTTTAAAATTCCAAATTCCAATAAAAAAGCCAAAACTAAGATTTTGGCTTTTTTATTTATAAGGCTTTTTGTCATTTCGTTCTTAAAAGTAAACCCGACAGGTTTTAAAAACCTGTCGGGTTTACCATTGGAATTTGAAATTTATCCCCAGGTTTTGGGATTGGAATTTTATTTCTAATGTCCAACCAAAACATCTTCTTCAGAAGAAACTTCTACTTTTTCTTTGATAAAACGTTTGCCGATATTTAAAACTATAAATGCAATAATTGTAGTTGATGTCATAATAAGAACCATTGGCGCTACAGAATCTTTAACGAAAACTCCAACTGCAAAAGATGCCAAAGCTCCTAATCCTAACTGAATTGCGCCCATTAATGCTGAAGCACTTCCCGCATTTTTAGCAAACGGCGCCATTGTAAGTCCGGCTGTATTTGGATTTGAGATTCCCAAACAACCTAAAAATAAGAATAACATTGTAATCGTTTCGTATAATCCTAAAAGATTGTTTAACGACAACAATAAGAAAACAATACTAATAACAGATTGCAAAATAAGCGCTGCAAAAATCATTTGTTCGCTTGAAAATCTCTTTAATAAAACAGAATTTAATTGACTTGAACCAATAAAACTTACCGACATAAAAGCAAAAATCCAACCATAGGTTTTAGCATCAACATGATAAATATCCATAAAAATGATAGGAGAGGCCGCTACATAAGTAAATAAACCTGAAAAAGCGATAGAACCTGTAAAAGCATACGTGTAAAATTGAGGCTCTTTCAATACTTTAAGAAAGTTAGAAATAATAGGTTTTGGTTTTAATGAAATGGAAGTATCCGGTTTATAACTATTTGGCAAACCAACTTGTGAGGCGATTAAAATAGCGATTCCCATACACATTAGGATAAAAAATACGGTGTGCCAGCCATAATCTTCGGTAATATAACCACCAATTGTTGGCGCTAACATTGGCGAAAGTCCAAGCACAAGCATTAATAAGGAAAAAACTTTCGGAATATCTTTTACTGGAAATAAATCACGAACCATTGCCACAGAAGCTACAGTTGCAGCACAGCTTCCGATAGCCTGAATAAAACGCAGGAAGATAAAAGAATCAATATCAGCCACGTAAACACAACCTAAAGAAGCTAAAATATAAACCATTAAACCAATAAATAAAGGTTTTTTGCGACCGAAGCGATCTAATAAAGGACCATAAAGCAATTGTCCGGCAGAAATTCCAATAAAATAACTAGACAAACTCATCGAAACTTTGGCGACAGTTGTATGTAAATCTTTTGCAATACCTGAAAAACCAGGTAAATACATATCGATTGAAAAAGGACCAAGAGCCGTTAAAGAACCCAAAATAAGGATAAGCTGAATATATTTTTTTGTTGTCATTTTCTTAAAAGATTGCTTTTTATTTCGTGCAAAGATAAATATTTAGTACCTTCATACATATAATAATCGCATTTTATGCAAAAAATGGATATTATGTAAGTTTTAAAAATTATTTTAAAACATTAACCATTAAATTTAAATTTATGAAAAAATTCACATTACTTTTAGCTCTTATTTTTACAACAATTTCATTTGCACAAACTATTAATTCAAAACAAGAAGATGCTAATGTAGCGCAATATGCTTTGCTTCAAAAAGTTAACGAATATTATCCGGACATCACTTTGAGCAAAACGATTACAAACTTTTATGCAGATGGAAAAATCATAGATTCACAACAACAATTTGATTTAAAAGGAACTAAATTTTCAAGCTACAAACTTGGAATTGAACCAGATAACAAAAAATTATTGTTTGAATATGTTTCAGACGAAACTGGAAAAGTTTACGGAGACGTTTCGCTTTTTAAAGGAAGTGTTTTAAGAACAACATTTACCGAAAGAACTGGTTTAATTGATGTTTCATTAAATGGAAAATCTGTTTACCAGACTAAAATCTAATAATTTTTAGAATTATACGGAAAGCACCATTTTATATGGTGCTTTTTTTATTTTATATTTGAAACACAATTTCCTTTAAAATTTTAATCTGATGAAAAATATTTTTCTGCTGCTTATATTTATTTCTTTTTCAACGTATTCTCAAACAAATTTATTTACAGGAACCTGGAGCACTGAAAATTGCAAGAGCTGCAGCAAAGAATATATTTTAAAATTAAATCTGGCGCAATCAAACAATAAAATATTTGGAACTGCAGAAATTACAAGCAATGATCCAAAATTTGTAACCGGTGTTATGGAAGTTACCGGAAACGTTTTTGTACTTGGTGAAAAAGCGCAAATTAATATCAAAAGTAAAAATGGTTCTGCAAGCGCAGTTCTTTTTGCAAATGATCAAGTTTTACAATTCATTAAACGTGGCGGTGGAGATTTAGTTCCAAAAGAAACAATTCTGACGAAAGTATATGAATAACGGTGTGATTAAGCCAAACATATTTTGAACTATAATTTATATTATGTAAAATAGACTTTTTGAAAAACTACTCTTTATCAATTGTTTGCCGCAATGCATTACTATTCTGAATTGACTGATTCTCTTTGCTTCCTTCAATATTCTTCAGAAAATAATTTAAAAATTAAACGATTAAAAAACACATAATACGTTTATAACGTTTTAAAAGGATAAAAAACTGTCTTTTCTTTATAATCAACATATTCTAATCCAGATGCTTCATTGTAAGAGTTTATTTTATTATTTTTACATACGATAACTTTAAAAAAAATTATCAACCATATGAATACAATTGCTGAGCATATTGCAGATTTTTTAAAAGAATATCCGCCGTTTAATAACATAAGTTTTCAAGAATTAGCTGAGATTGCAACCAATATTCGTGTTATCAATTTAGAGAAACACGCCGTATTGTTTGAAAATAACGATCCTTTGCATGATAGTTTTTATGTTGTGGCTTCGGGTGTTGTAAATTTGACTACAATTGCAGATGCCGAAGAAACTATAATTAATAAATGCCACGAAGGAAATATTTTTGGTTTACGTCCGTTTTTTGCCAAAAATAACTATATGATGACTGCAAAAGCACGTGAAGAAAGTATTATTTATGCTATTCCTATTGCTGTTTTCAGACCTTTTGTAGCGAATAATTCTGATGTTTTAAATTTCCTGCTTGAAAATTTTGCTGTCAATTCCAGACACACCAAAGACAATTCAAGTTCTAATGGAAAAATGATTTCTGAGACTTCATTTTATGTAGATCAGCAGTCAGAAATGCAATATTTACAGTCACTTACCTACAATAATTCGCCATTAAAAACAGAAGCAAACCGCATTGTAAAAGATGTGGCTATTTTAATGACCGAATCAATGGTTGACAATATCGTGGTTACGGAGAAAAATCACCCGATTGGTATTGTTACAGACGCCGATTTATCTTCTAAAATTGCAACAGGCCGCTATCCTATTACAGAAACGATTGACAAAATCATGTCATCGCCTGTTGTGACCGTATTAGAAAATGTTTCTCTTGCCGAAGCACAATTATTGATGCTAAAACATAATGTAACTCATTTATGCGTTACTAAGGACGGTACAAGTAAATCTGCCGTTAAGGGAATTATTTCTGAACACGATTTAATTGTTGCTCAGGCCAGTAATCCCGGGGTTTTGATTAAAGAAATCAAGCGTTCACAACTTCCTAAAGATTTAAAACAAATACGAGATCGTTTATCTGATTTGATTCAGAATTCGCTTCAAAAAAATATTCCGCTTTCGCATGTCAGTAATATTGCCAGCGAAATCAATTTGGCCATAATAAAACGTGCGGTAGAGTTGTCTATTTTGGATTTAGGCTCACCTCCTGCTCGATTTGCATGGTTAAGTATTGGAAGTCAAGGACGTAAAGAACAGCTTTTACTAACGGATCAGGATAGTATTTTGGTTTTTGAAGATGTTACTCCGGAGAAATACAGAGACGTAAAAGATTATTTTTTAAGACTGGCAAAAAGAACAACTGCCATATTAGAAAAAGTAGGCTACGAACTTTGTCCAAACGGACATATGGGAAGCAACATGCTTTGGTGTAAGTCATTGACTGACTGGACAAAACAATATAACAGCTGGATGAATACTCCAGGTGAAAACAGTAATGATTTAAGTAGTATTTTCTTTGATTATGAGATCGTTTTTGGTGAGCCAAAAATTGAAGAAGCAATAGAAAGTGTTATTTTTAAGAATGCAGTTAACAATACTTTATTCTTTGACTTTTTAGGAAATGATGCTTTAAAAAGAAATTCTCCTTTAAGCTTTTTCAAAAAATTCATTTTGGAAGAAGAAGGTCCGCAAAAAGGAAAATTTGATATTAAAACCCGCGCTTTGATGCCGTTAATTGATGGCGCTCGTTTGTTGATTCTAAATTCTAATATAAAAGGAATTCAGAATACTTATTTGAGATTCAAGCAATTAGCTATTACAGATTCAAAAAATGCAGAGATATATTTAAGTTGTGCCGAAGCTTTTCTGACATTATCAAAATTTAGAACTATTGAAGGATTAAAAAATGATGATTCAGGACAGTATCTCAGCATTAAGGAAATGTCAAAAACAGACAGAGAAAAATTAAAAAATGCTTTAACACCAATGAAAGATCTTGAGGAATTGATCAAGAATAAATTTCAACTTACGCAATTTTCATAAGTATGTTAGACTGGATTAAAAATATTAATAAAGAACATCCTGAATTTTGGAAGGATTATTTGACCAAATTCGAGACAAAGCCTAACAGATTTGTTGTTTTATCAACCGAAACCTCTGGTCTTAATCCTAATAAGGACGTAATTTTATCTTTAGGAGCTTTTTCGATTATTGATGACAGTATTGTAATAAAAGACAGTTTTGAATCTGTTTTGCTGCAATACAAATTCCTGCATGATAATGGTCTTTCTAACGAATTTATCATTGAAAGTAAAATGATAAAAATGGAAGAGCCGGCCGCTATGGAAGCTTTTATTAATTTTCTTGGGAATGCAATTTTAGTTGGACATCATATTAATTTTGATATTGAAATGCTCAACAGTGCTTTGGAACGTCTGGATTGCGGAAGATTGAAAAATGAAGCTTTGGATGTTGATATGATGTACCGTAAATTAACGGATATTAATGACAAACAATTTTCATTAGACGATTTATGCGAAATTTTTAAAATTCCAAAAAGCGACAGAAATTCTTCTTCTGAAGATGCGTACAGAATTGCACTTTTATTTTTGAAATTAAAATCCAGATTGGGGATTAAATAATTGCGTCTTTTTCGACCATATAAGTTATATAAGGAATATAAGTTAAAATCTTTGAAAAGAACAGATAAAAATAATGCAATTATTTGTCAGGCTGAGCGAAGTCGAAGCCTATCCATAGTGATTCTGCATGACGGGCTTCGACTTCGCTCAGCCTGACAACAAAGTTCAACTTCATTATTAATTAAATAAAAAATGCCTCTTAAAATTTTTAAGAGGCATTTTTATTTTTTATTTCTATCAGAATTAAGAAATTCTTTCTTTTTGAATCTCTTCTACAATTTCAGGATTTAATAAAGTTGAAGTATCTCCAAAATTAGAAAAATCTCCTTCGGCAATTTTACGTAAAATTCTACGCATGATTTTTCCGGAACGTGTTTTAGGTAAACCAGAAACAAACTGAATTTTATCTAATTTCGCAATTGGCCCAATGTGATCAGAAATATATTGGTTGATCTCTCTAGACAGATTCTCCTTATTTCTAACTTCTCCGGTTTCTTTCAAAATTACATAACCATATAAAGCATTTCCTTTTATATCGTGTGGGAAACCAACAATCGCAGATTCTGCAACTGCAGGATGTTCATTGATAGCATCTTCGATAGGCGCTGTTCCTAAATTATGACCAGAAACAATTACAACGTCATCAACCCTACCCGTGATTCTGTAATATCCAACTTCGTCTCTTAAAGCTCCGTCTCCTGTAAAATATTTCCCAGGGAAAGAAGAGAAATAAGTGTCTTTATAACGCTGGTGATCTCCCCAGATAGTTCTGGCAATTCCAGGCCAAGGAAATTTAATACATAAACTTCCAACAACTTGATTTCCTTCGATTTCATTGCGTTTTTCATCCATCAAAACAGGCTGAATTCCCGGTAATGGTAAAGTTGCGTATGTTGGTTTTGTTGGCGTTACAAAAGCAATTGGCGAAATCATGATTCCACCTGTTTCTGTCTGCCACCAGGTATCAACCACCGGACATCTTTTATCTCCAACGTGGTCATTGAACCAGTGCCAGGCTTCTTCATTAATTGGTTCTCCAACAGATCCAATAACTTTTAGAGATTTTAGAGGATATTTTTGAATATAATCTAAGCTTTCTTTTGCTAATGAACGAATTGCTGTTGGCGCTGTATAGAATTGTGTGATTTTATGTTTTTCGATAATATCCCAAAAACGACTGAAATCAGGATAAGACGGAACTCCTTCAAAAATTACGGTTGTTCCTCCATTTAATAACGGTCCGTATAATATATAAGAGTGACCGGTAATCCAGCCAATATCTGCAGTACACCAGAAAATATCATTTTCTTCGTGGCTGAAAACATTTTTAAAAGTATAAGCTGTATAAACCATATAACCAGCTGTAGTATGAACCATTCCTTTTGGTTTTCCTGTAGAACCTGATGTATATAAAATAAACAAAGGATCTTCGGCGTCCATAATTTCTGCTACGCTATTGTCTATTGCAGCATCTAATAGTGGCTGCAACCAAACGTCACGGCCGTCTTTCATTTTAATTTCTGTGTTGGTTCTTTTTACAACCAAAACTTTTGAAACAGTTGGGCAGGTATCTAAGGCTTCATCAACAATTCCTTTAAGGTCGATTGTTTTATTTCCTCTGTATCCGCCGTCAGACGTGATAACCATTTTACATTCACAATCGTTAATTCTTGCTGTAACAGCTGATGCTGAAAATCCTGCAAAAATTACAGAGTGAATTGCTCCAATTCTGGCGCAGGCCAAAACGGCAACTGCCAATTCCGGAATCATTGGTAAATATATACAAACACGATCTCCTTTACGAACGCCCTGATCTCTCAAAACATTCGCCATTCTTGATACTCTTTCGTATAATTCGTTGTAAGTTATATGCAAAGCCTCTTCAGAAGGATCATTCGGTTCAAAAATAATAGCCGTTTTTTCTCCTCTTTTGCTTAAGTGCCTGTCGATGCAATTTTTGGTAATGTTAACTTTTGCTTCAGTAAACCATTTTACTTCGGCTTCAGCCATATTAAAATCTACTACTTTATCCCATTGTTGGTACCAGGTGAAATTTTCCTCAGCGATCTTCCCCCAAAACTTCCTTGGTTCCCTTATTGACTTATTGTAATGTTTAAAATATTGTTCTAAATTTTCAATTTTATAATAACTCATATGTTTTTGGAATTTTTTTATAAATGTATTAAATCTCGACGTATTCTTAAAATTATTTAATTCATAAATTTTGTCAATTAAAAACACATATTAAAAAAAATATGTCTTTTTTATGCATTTAATATAAAAATTTACGTTTTGAACTAAAAAAGCAATTCACAAAAAAGGCACGATAAATAAATATCATGCCTTTTGATTTTAACAATTTCAATAACAATTAATTTTGTAACGCTGCATTACATTCTTCTACGTTCTATTTTGAAAATAGCAGCAGCTTTATTAATTAAAACAGAAATTTTCAACAAGCATATTTATCACTAAACATGCCCCTTCATTTAGGGATTAGCTTCACTTAACTTTCTCACCGAAGTTAAGTGAATGCAACGTGCATCTATATCTATTTTTTTAATAAGTGCTTACTAATTCAAAATATTACATAAAATAATGATACAGTGCAAATCCCATCACATTCGAATGTGTGGTAATTCCCAATTTATTATCCAATTTTTTTCATTGCAGTCATAGATTCTCTCAACCATGCTCCTACTTCTTCGATAGGATGTTGACGAATTTCTTTGTTTACTGCAATTAATATCGCATTATCTACTCCATTTGAAGTCGAAAATGGTTTTCCAATCACATTAGTATCAACAGTTTTCATGAATTCAGTCAATAACGGTTTACAAGCGTGATCGAATAAATAACATCCGTACTCTGCAGTATCCGAAATAACGCGGTTCATTTCAAATAATTTTTTTCTTGCAATAGTGTTTGCAATCAAAGGCAATTCGTGTAATGACTCATAATAAGCTGATTCTTCGATAATTCCAGCTTCAGTCATAGTTTCAAAAGCTAGTTCAACTCCGGCTTTTACCATTGCAATCATTAAAACTCCATTGTCAAAATATTCCTGCTCAGCAATTGGAGCATCAGTTGGAGGTGTTTTTTCGAAGTTAGTTTCTCCGGTTGCAGCTCTCCATGTCAATAAGTTTTTATCGTCATTAGCCCAGTCAATCATCATATTTTTAGAGAATTCTCCAGAAATAATATCATCCTGATGCTTTTGAAATAACGGACGCATAATATCTTTTAATTCTTCTGCAATTTCATAAGCTTCAATTTTTGCAGGATTAGAAAGACGATCCATCATATTGGTGATACCTCCGTGTTTCAACGCTTCTGTGATAGTTTCCCATCCGTATTGAATTAATTTTGAAGCATATCCAGGCTCGATTCCTTTTTCAACCATTTTATCAAAACATAAAATAGAACCCGTTTGCAACAATCCGCAAAGGATCGTTTGCTCACCCATTAAATCTGATTTTACTTCAGCAACAAATGATGATTTTAAAACCCCGGCTTTATGTCCTCCAGTTGCTACAGCGTATGCTTTTGCCTGATCTAAACCAAAACCGTTTGGATCATTTTCCGGGTGAACTGCAATTAAAGTTGGTACACCAAATCCTCTTTTGTATTCTTCACGAACCTCAGAGCCAGGACATTTAGGAGCACACATAATTACAGTAATATCTTTACGAATCTGCATTCCTTCTTCAACAATATTAAATCCGTGAGAATAAGCTAAAGTTGAACCTGTTTTCATTAATGGCATAATTGCAGTAACAACCGCAGTATGTTGTTTATCAGGAGTTAAGTTACAAACTAAATCAGCAGTTGGAATCAATTCTTCATAAGTACCAACTTTAAATCCGTTTTCTGTAGCATTTTTATAAGATGCTCTTTTTTCAGCAATTGCATCTGCACGTAATGCATATGAAATATCCAAACCAGAATCTCTCATGTTTAATCCCTGATTCAAACCTTGTGCACCACAACCTACAATGACAACTTTTTTTCCGGCTAATGCAGCAATTCCGTCTGCAAATTCTGATTGCTCCATAAATTCGCAAACGCCTAATTGTTCTAATTGTAATCTAAGTGGTAGTGTGTTGAAATAATTTGCCATTTTCTTTTAAATATTTAATAATGTGTAATTTATAATTGATACTAATTTAGGGCTTCTAATAATGTTGAAATTTCCATTTTTTCCTTAGAAACAGATATTCTTCCTGAACGAACGAATTGCATAATTCCGTAAGGTTTAAATTTTTCGTATAATTCCTCAATTTCAGAACGTCTTCCTGATTTTGAAATCACAAAGAAATCACGGGAAACCGTCACAATTGTAGACTGGCTTTCCTTGATGATATTCTGAATTTGTTTTTCATCAAACAACAAACTTGAAGCAATTTTAAACAAGGCATTTTCCAGATAAATAGTCTCTTCATCTGTGTGATAAAATGCTTTTATAACTTCAATTTGTTTTTCAATTTGTCCAACAATATTCTGAACCCATTTTTCTGTAGTATTTACTACAATGATAAATCTTGAAACATTCTCTATTTCTGATTCTGAAACGTTTAGACTTAATATATTAATGTGACGCTTTAAGAATATTCCTGATATTCTATTCAACAATCCCACGTTATTTTCTGAGTATACCGATATGGTAAATGTTTTATCTTCCATTTTGTTTTTAGTTTATTTTGTTTCATGTTTCAGGTTTCAAGTTCTGCTGAGAACGTGAAACTTGAAACTTAAAACTTGAAACTTCTTTTTAGCTTAATCTAATTTCAGAAACACATGCTCCTGTTGGAATCATTGGGAAAACGTTGTTTTCTTTTTCTACCATAACTTCAAGGAAATAAGAATCTTTTGAAGCCATCATTTCTGCAACGGCTGCATCTAAATCATCTCTTTGTGTTACTTTTTTAGATTTGATATGATATCCTTCGGCGATTGCGACAAAATTTGGATTAATCATTTTTGTTGAAGCATATCGGTTATCAAAAAACAATTCCTGCCATTGACGCACCATTCCTAAAAATTCATTGTTTAGAATAACAATTTTTACCGGAACCTGAGTTTGAAAAATAGTTCCTAATTCCTGAATGGTCATCTGGAATCCACCATCACCAATAATGGCGACAACTTCGCGATCCGGTCTTCCCATTTTTGCTCCAATCGCAGCAGGAAGTGCGAATCCCATTGTACCTAATCCACCGGAAGTAATATTACTTTTGGTCGAATTAAATTTAGCATAACGACAAGCAAACATCTGGTGCTGACCAACATCTGAAACGATAATAGCATCACCTTTTGAATGTTTATTAATCATTTCCATGGTTTCTCCCATAGAAATTCCTTTTCCATTGGTTGGATTTAATTCTTCGTTTATAACAGATTCTACTTCGATTTTATGTAATTCCTTAAATTCATTATGCCATAAATCATGCGATTTTACATCAATTAATGGCAATAAAGCATTTAAAGCTTCTTTAACGTCTCCTAAAACTGCAACTTCTGTTTTTACGTTTTTATCAACTTCAGCAGGATCAATTTCAAAGTGAATTACTTTTGCCTGCTTGGCGTACGTTTTCAAGTTTCCGGTTACACGATCATCGAAACGCATTCCCAATGCAATTAAAACATCACATTCATTAGTTAATAAATTAGGACCGTAATTTCCGTGCATGCCCAACATTCCAACATTCAAAGGATGATCTGTTGGCAAAGCCGAAAGTCCTAAAATAGTCCAAGCTGCGGGAATTCCTGATTTTTCGATGAAAGCTTTTAATTGTTCTTCGGCCTGACCGAGAATAATTCCCTGACCAAAAACAATAAAAGGTTTTTTAGCGCTATTGATTAATTCTGCAGCTTCGGCAACTTTGTCTAATTTTAATTTCGGAACCGGAACATAACTTCTGATTGAAGTACATTTTTCATAACTAAAATCAAACTCATCAAACTGAGCGTTTTTAGTAATATCAATTAATACAGGTCCAGGACGCCCTGAACGTGCGATATAAAATGCTTTTGCAATAATTTCAGGAATCTGAGAAGCCTCGGTTATCTGAAAATTCCATTTGGTTACCGGAGTTGAAATTCCAATAATGTCTGTTTCCTGAAAAGCATCAGAACCCAATAAATGTCTCCCTACTTGTCCTGTAATACAAACTAATGGCGTTGAATCGATTTGCGCATCTGCAATTCCTGTAACCAAATTTGTTGCTCCCGGCCCTGAAGTAGCGATTGCAACCCCAACCTTCCCAGTAGCTCTTGCATATCCCTGAGCGGCATGTGTTGCACCTTGCTCATGGCGTACTAAAACGTGGTGTAATTGATCCTGAAATTTATACAATTCGTCGTAAACCGGCATAATTGCTCCACCCGGATAACCATAAACCAAGTCTACTCCTTCTTCTAATAAACATCTTATAACGGCTTCTGCCCCTGATATTTTCATAGTATATTTTTTTTATCAAAAATCAATTTCAAAAATCCAATATCAATGTCAATTTCAAAAATCAATGTCAATGGTAAAAACTTACTTGTAAATTTTTAATTTAAATTGATTTTTTATATTTCCTTTTTTAATATTGTTACTGCAATTGATTTTTTGATATTGTTATTTATTATTTAATTATCGGTAACGCAACCTGTTGATGCGCTTGAAACCGATCTGGCATATTTAAGTAAAACTCCTTTTGTAACTTTCAACGGCGGTTGTACCCAAGCCGCTTTACGAGCTGCAAATTCTTCTTCGGAAATTTTCAGGTCGATTGTATTTTTTACAGCATCAATAGCAATTAAATCGCCATCTTTTACCAATGCAATACCACCGCCATCAAAAGCTTCTGGTGTAACGTGTCCTACGACAAAGCCATGTGAACCTCCAGAGAACCTGCCGTCTGTAATAAGAGCGCAGCTGCTTCCTAATCCGGCACCAATAATGGCTGATGTAGGTTTTAGCATCTCAGGCATCCCCGGACCACCTTTTGGTCCACAATACCTGATGACGACTACACTACCCGGTTTAATTTTTCCGGCCTGCAATCCTGGAATTACTTCAAATTCACCTTCAAAAACAACTGCAGGACCTTCGAAATATTCTCCTTCTTTTCCGCTGATTTTTGCAACAGCACCTTCAGAAGCAAGATTTCCGTATAAAACCTGAATATTTCCTGTTGGTTTTAAAGCTTTTTGTATTTCATGAATTACTTCTTGTCCGTCTTGTAAATCAGGAGTTGAAGCTAAATTTTCAGCTACTGTTTTTCCGGTTACTGTTAAACAATCTCCGTGAATCAATCCTGCTTTCAATAAATATTTCATTACAGATGGAATTCCTCCCACTTCATGAATATCTTCCATCATATATTTACCACTTGGTTTCATGTCAGCCAAAACAGGTGTTCTGTCATTAATTGCCTGAAAATCATCCAAAGTAATTTTGATGTCAACCGCATGCGCCATTGCAATTAAGTGCATAACTGCATTTGTAGAACCTCCTAAAACCGCTACAATTGTAATAGCATTTTCGAAAGCTTTACGAGTCATAATATCTCTTGGCTTAATATCTTTTTCTAATAAAATCTTAATCGCTTCTCCGGCTGCAAGACATTCGTCTCTTTTTTCCTGACTCAAAGCAGGGTTAGAAGAGCTGTATGGCAAACTCATTCCTAATGCCTCAATTGCAGAAGACATCGTGTTTGCAGTATACATTCCGCCACAAGCACCAGCTCCCGGGCAAGCATTTTGAATAACTCCTTTAAAATCTTCCGGAGTAATTTCTCCTTTTACTTTTTTTCCTAAAGCTTCAAAAGCCGATACAATATTTAAAGATTCCCCTTTCCATTTTCCGGAGTGAATCGATCCTCCGTAAACCATCATCGACGGGCGGTTTAAACGTCCCATTGCAATTAAAGCTCCCGGCATATTTTTATCGCAACCCGGAATCGCAATTACACCATCGTACCATTGTGCTCCCACAACTGTTTCAATAGAATCTGCAATTACATCTCTGGAAACCAATGAATAACGCATTCCTTCGGTACCATTTGAAATTCCGTCACTTACACCAATAGTATTAAAAATAAGTCCGACCAGATCTGCATCCCAAACACCTTTTTTAACATCTTTTGCTAAATCGTTCAAGTGCATGTTGCAAGTGTTACCATCGTAACCCATGCTCACAATACCCACTTGTGCTTTTTTCAAATCTTCTTCAGTTAAACCAATACCGTACAACATGGCTTGCGCTGCAGGTTGTGTTTGATCTTGAGTGATGGTTTTGCTGTACTTATTTAATTCCATTATTGTATTATTTATTTTAATTTTTATTCAAAAAAAAACCTTCCAGTATTTGGAAGGTTTCTAATATAGTTTTTCAATTATATTTATACCATTCCCGATGCAGATGTGCTAAACACATTGACAACAACGACAGAAGTAATAATAATTGAGATTTGCATCATTTATTTTTTAGTGTTACAAAAGTATGAAAACTTTAAGAACTAAAAAAATAAAATCTCAACATTTACAATACTTCTTGTTATTTATTTTAATATTTTAATAACTTTTTTAAACAATTGTCGATTGTCCGATATGAACATTGTCATTATTAAAATACAACAGATCGTCTTTGCTAAAAATGAAATTAGAAACAAACTCCCCTACTTCATTTGTACCAAATTTTGAATCTGGTTTTAAGTCGATTGTAACAACTTTATATTCAATTGCTTTTTCAACTGCCTTATAAACTACATTAGCTTCTTTAGTTAATCCAAAATGCTCTAACAAAAGTGCTGCTGCTAAAATAGAAGCAATCGGATTGGCGATGTTTTTTCCTTTTGCCAGCGGATATGATCCGTGAATTGGTTCAAACAAAGCATTTTTTTCTCCTAAAGATACAGATGGCAGTAAACCAATAGATCCTGTAATTACACTGGCTTCGTCTGATAAAATATCTCCGAATAAATTCTCAGTCAAAATCACATCAAATTGTTTCGGATTTAAAATCAGCTGCATTGCTGCATTGTCAACAAATAAGAAATCAAGTTTAACATCCGGATAATTTTCACCCACTTTTTGAACCACTTTTCTCCATAATCTTGAAGTTTCCAAAACATTAGCTTTATCCACCATCGTTAGCTTTTTGCGTCGTTTTTGTGCCGATTTAAAAGCTAAATGTGAAATTCTTGTGATTTCTTCTTCTGAATATTCACATAAATCCGAAGCATGTGTTCCTTCTTCATTAAGTGTTTTAGCGCCAAAATACGCACCACCGGTTAATTCTCTGAAAATAGTAAAATCAGCTCCTTCGATAATTTCTCTTTTTAAAGGAGAAGCATCAATCAACGCTTTGTAAGGTTTAATCGGACGAATATTGGCAAACAAACCTAATTCTTTACGAAGCCTCAATAATCCCTGCTCCGGACGAACTTTTGCATTTGGATTATTATCATATTTTGGATCTCCAATTGCACCAAGCAAAACTGCATCCGTATTTAAACAAAGATTCAGTGTTTGTTCCGGCAATGGATTTCCAGTTTTATCAATTGCAATTGCTCCCATGAGCGCCTCTTCAAAAACAAATTCATGATTGTACACTTCGCCAATTGCATATAATGCTTTCTTGGCCTGTAAAATTACCTCTGGTCCAATTCCGTCTCCCGGTAAAACTGCTATTTTCAAATTCATAACGTCTCGTTCTTTATGTATTTAAATCTTGTTTTTTCTTTCTTCTTTGTTCTTTCTTCTATTCTCTTTGCTCTATTCTCTTTGCTCTATTCTCTTTCTTAAGTTAACTAGCTTCTGATTAAATCCCCTTCAATTTTAGAAGCTTCGATAATTTGATGAATATCAGCATCAACCACTTCTTTTTTAATATCTGCGAATTTCAAAAACTCAATATATACAATATCCAATTGTACTTTTGTAAGCTCGTAACCTACTTTTTTAGCACGGTAAGCCAAAGCAGCTCTTCCGCTTCTTGCTGTTAAAATAATCGAAGACTCATTTACACCCACATCAAGCGGATCCATGATTTCGTAAGTCGCTCTGTTTTTGATAACTCCGTCCTGGTGAATTCCAGAACTGTGTGCGAATGCATTTGCTCCAACAATTGCTTTATTTGGCTGCACAATCATTCCCATACTTTCAGAAACCAAACGGCTCATTTCGTTTAATTCTCTCGTATTAATATTAGTATCTAAATTAAGGTAAGGATGTTGTTTAAAAATCATCACCACTTCTTCAAGTGCCGTGTTTCCGGCTCTTTCACCAATACCATTAATAGTACATTCTATTTGTCTTGCTCCATTTATCGCACCTGCAATAGAGTTTGCAGTTGCCATTCCTAAATCATTATGACAGTGACATGAAAGGATTACGTTTTCGATTCCTTTTACGTTTTCTTTTAAATATTTAATTTTTGCTCCGTATTCTTCTGGCAAACAATATCCTGTGGTATCAGGAATATTCAATACTGTCGCTCCGGATTTAATTACTTCTTCGCAAACTTTTGCAAGGAAAGCATTGTCAGTTCTTCCGGCATCTTCTGCATAAAACTCAACGTCTTCGACATACGATTTTGCGTGTGCTACAGCATATTTTGCTCTTGCAATAATATCTTCTGGTGTGGTATTTAATTTGTGGAGTATATGAGATTGTGATGTTCCGATTCCGGTGTGGATTCTAGGTTTTTTAGCATGCTTAAGGGCAGCTGCAGCAACATCAATGTCGTTTTTTACAGCTCTTGTTAGTCCGCAGACGGTTGCATTTTCTACAATTTTACAAATCTCAGAGACCGATAAAAAATCGCCCGGACTTGACACAGGAAAACCTGCCTCGATAACGTCAACTCCCATTTTATCAAGTCGTTCTGCGATAACTAATTTTTGTTTAGTATCTAACTTACATCCTGGAACTTGTTCACCATCGCGCAAAGTGGTGTCAAAAATTTGAACTTTCTCTCTATTCATATTCATTTATTTAATGTAATTTCACATCTTGATAACAAATATATATTGTACTTACACAGTATGAAATTCATTTTAATGAAATTATACTGTTCATAACACAATTTATAACGCATTAATTAACTACAAATCAACAAGTTACATTATTATATTTTACAATGGCTAACCATCAAAAAGATTTCTTATTTGTATTAATAAAATCGCTTTCGAAATCTGAAAAAAGACAGTTTAAAATTTTTGCAAGCCGATTAGAAACCAGTTCGAATACCAAGTTCATCGAATTATTTAATATTTTAGATAAATCTGAAACATATGACGAAAAGCTTATCCTAAAGAGCGGAATCATCAAAAAAGTACAGCTATCTAACTTAAAATCATACTTATACAAGCAAATTCTCGTTAGTATACGATTGAATATTCCCAGCCAGAATATTCGTTATCAATTGCGTGAACAAATAGATTTTGCCGTTATTCTTTATAATAAAGGATTGTATAAACAGAGTTTGAAAATTCTGGATAAAACAAAACTCCTTGCCTTAGAAAATGACGAAAAATATATGGCGTATGAAATTGTGGAGTTCGAAAAACTAATCGAATCGCAATATATTACGCGAAGTATTCAGGGTCGTGCCGATGAATTGGTAGTTCAGGCGAAAGAATTGAATTACCGAAACACCATTTCAAGCAAACTATCAAATTTATCGCTTCAGTTATACGGAATCATGTTAAAAACCGGTTACGTAAAAAGTGATGAAGAATATAAATATATTGATGATTATTTCAACAAACATATTTCAAAACTAGACGAAAGTAAATTTGGATTCCGAGAAAAATACTGGTTTTACAATGCCAATCTTTGGCGCAGTTTCTTAGTTCAGGACTTTTTAGCGAGTTATAAATATGCCTATAAATGGGTTACATTGTTTTATGATAATCCAAATATGATTTATTTGAATCCGGTATTCTTCTTAAAAGGAAATCATTATTTTCTGGAGTCGTTATATATGTTGAAATACCAATCGAATTTCAGAAAATACCTGACACTTTTAGAAGAAACAATTGCAGATCCTAAATTCCCTGTAAACGACAACATTGCGTCGCTATCATTTCTATACGTTTATAACAATAAGTTGAATTTACATATTCTGGAAGGTACTTTTGCCGAAAGCGAATATTTGATTCCGGAGATTTTAGAGAAAATAAAAATTCACAGCGAACATCTTGACGAACACCACGAAATGTTGTTTTTCTATAAAATTGCTTCGATTTATTTTGGAAATGAAAAGTATACTGAATGTATTTTCTATTTGGATAAAATCATCAATAACAAGAACTTAACTATGCGCGAAGATTTAATGTGTTTCGCCAGACTTTTATCTTTGATTGCACATTATGAATTAGGAAAAGATTATTATCTGGAAAATCACCTTAAAAACACGTATAAGTTTCTAATAAAAATGAACGACTTGCACGAAGTTCAAAAAGAGATCATTAAGTTCCTCAGAAACCTAAATAATTTATATCCTGCTGATATTAAAAAAGAATTTAAGAAAATGCACGCTCGTTTTGTTGAGCTGGAAAAAAACACCTACGAAAAAAGAGCTTTCCTTTATTTAGATATTATTTCCTGGCTTGAAAGTAAAATTGAAAACAGAAAAATCGCCGATATTATTAAGGAAAAGGCAAAATTGAATAGTCGATAAAGGTAAATTTCAAATCCGAAGTCTCGGATAAATTCCAATAAAAAAGAACGCTAAAACTTAAGTTTTAGCGTTTTTTGTCATTTCGACGGAGGAGAAATCACACTCGTAATTCCGTTACTAAAATCGTCAAAAACTTTGTCGATTTTCCAGTGTGATTTCTCCTCCGTCGAAATGACAAACCTTGGAGTTCCTTTTGTAATACAAATAAACCCGACAGGTTTTTAAAACCTGTCGGGTTTATTCGAAACTTCAAAATTGCAAACATTATCTACAATAACAACAAACTGTAGTTCCCGGCTGGCAAACATCGCCTCTGCCCGGTGTATTTGAAATAACTCCTCCCGCTTCACCACACAATATGCTACATATCGGAATACCTCCTGTAATAGATTTTTGAGCATTTTTACTTAGAATTTCAACGTTTTTTAGGTTTTTTAAATTTTTCATAATAGTTTGATTTGATTTGTTTCCTACTCTTTAGCTTTTCGGATTACGCTTGTTTATTCATTTTCAGATTAATACAATCTAAATTAGAAAAATAAAATGGTAATATTCGTAGAAATCATATAATTAACATTAAGTAGAAATTCCAATAAAAAAAAATCCAAATTCCAAATGGCTTGTGTCTAATCTTTGTCAAAGTTTTAAACTTTAACAAAGGTCTTTGCGAAAAGTTATCGAAATAAAAAATCCCAAATTCCTTCCGACGTCACGGATTGGAATTTGGGATTTATCCCGAGGCTTCGGGATTGGAATTTTAAAAAATTTATTCTACAATATTAGAACTCGTTACATAAAAATCCTGATTAACTTCAACTGTTTTCTGGTCACCGCTTATTTTTTCTGATTTCCATTCTGTAGTTGGTTTCAACCAGGTATCTACACCATTTATTTTAACTTTTACCGGCATGTCAAACTTCGCCACACAATTTGTCCAATGATATCCTAACTGACCGTCTTTGAACATATATTCGAAAACCGGAATTTGAGTTGTTGTCAAATATTGAGCAAAAACTCTGTTGAAATTAATTCCTGATTGCGTGTTTATATAATCTTCAATTTGTTTAGAAGTCACCGTTTGATGGTAAAAAGTACTGTTTAAACCTCTCAAAATCGATTTCCATTTTGCATCATCGTTAATAATCTGACGAATCGTGTGCAGCATATTAGCCCCTTTTGGGTACATATCACCTGATCCTTCGTTGTTTACATCATAATGCCCGATAATTGGCGTGTCATTATGAATGTTTTTTCTACAACCTCTCACATATTCAGCTCCGGCTTCTTTTCCGTAATAATATTCCACAAAAAGACTTTCAGAATAGTTAGTAAAACTCTCGTGAATCCACATATCGGCAATGTCTTTGTACGTAATATTGTTCGCAAACCATTCGTGACCTGATTCGTGAATAATTATAAAATCAAATTTTAATCCCCAGCCAGTTCCGCTTAAATCACGTCCTAGATAACCATTTTTATAGGCATTCCCGTAAGTTACACTACTTTGGTGTTCCATTCCTAAATAAGGCGCCTCTACCAATTTATAACTGTCTTCGTAAAACGGATAAGGTCCAAACCAGTTCTCAAACGCTTTCAGCATTCTTGGCGCATCTTTGAATTGCTCTTTGGCTATAGCCAAATTATCTCTCAAAACATAATAATTACAATCTAAATCGCCTTTTTCTCCCTTATATTTCTCAGAAAAATTAACGTAATCACCAATATTGATGTTCACCCCATAATTATTAATTGGGTTTGAAACATACCAATTAAAGGTTTTTGTTCCGTCTTTTTCCTTTTTAACGCTTTGTAATCTTCCGTTTGAAACATCCGTTAAATCTCCCGGAACATTCACGCTAATCAACATATTTTCAACTTCATCATACATATGATCTTTGTTTGGCCACCAAACGCTGGCACCCAATCCCTGACAAGATGAAGCAATAAAATCTTTTCCGTTTTTGTCTTTTTTCCAGGTAATTCCTCCATCCCACGGCGGTTTTACAGCTTCTTTAGGTATTCCTCCAAAAGAAATTACGATCTCTTTCGTCTGACCTACTTTTTGTGCCGCTGCCAAATCAATAAAAAAAGCATTTCCATCTCTTTTAAATTTTAATTCTTTTCCGTCTTGGGTTACTTTGTAAATCTGCATTGGTTCCTGCAAATCAATCTGCATTTTATTATGTTCTTTCAAAACAGTATAGCGAACGGTGTTTGAACCGGTGATCGTTTTTTTAGTCGGATTTACCTTTACGTCAAGATGATAGTATTTCAAATCCCACCACGCTCTTTCTTTTGTAATGCTGCCGCGAAGGGTATCCTGATGTGTAAAAACCGTTTCAGACTTGTTTAAAAGTCCTTGTGCATTGGCAGAAAAACCAATTAAAAAAGCAATAAAAATGCCGCTAAAGTATTTCTTCATTATTAAAAAATTTGAATAAAAGTGGAATTAAAATGTATTTGGTCTTCAACAAAAATAAACATTCGATCTAATTATTTAATAATTTTACAATTTATCTTCAGAAAATTTAATTTCGAAATTTAATTGTTATTTAGCCCTTCAAAAAAATACATGCCTTATGAATCGTAATAAAATCATGACCATTTTATTTTTAATATTTTCTCTAAAAAACAGCGCACAAACTATTCCCATTCATAAAATAAACGAAAAAATTAGCATTGATGGCGATTTAACCGATTGGAAAAAACCTTTTTTAGGTCCGTTTGTGGTTCATAATTCAGGCGAAAAAGCCACGCAAAATACAATGGTTTCACTTTCGTGGAATGAAGAAAACCTTTATATCGCCTATCGTTCTGAAGATTCTAAAATAGTTGGAAGTTCACAAGCAAAAGATTCTAAAATTTATGAAACGGATGATTTAGTAGAAATTTTTCTGGATCCTGACGGCGACGGACAAAATTATCTCGAAATTGGCGTTAACGCTTTTTCTACCCATTATGATATGTTAATCAAATGTCCATCTCAAAATTGCGGTGGATGGAACGCTTCAATGACTTTTGATATTTCAGAAATAGAAGCCGTAAGCAAAACAACTTCCGAAGGTTTTTGTACCGAAATTAAAATTCCGTTTTCGAGCCTGAAAAAGATAAAAAACGGCAATTTCAGTCCGCCAAAAATAGGCACAAAATGGAAAGGAAATGCTTTTAGAATTGATTACGGTAATACAACGGAATATCTTGCGTTACGGTCGTATAAGAGTTTGAAATTTGGTTTTCATCAACCGCAGGAATTTGCGGTTTTTGAGTTTGTGGAGTAGCGTTAAGATGGAACGCAGATGACACGGATTCGCTAAAGCGAAAACGCGGATTTTACACGGATTTTTTTGTTTACGTATGTCAGGCTGCGACCTTTAAAATGTCAGGCTGAGCGGAGTCGAAGCCCGCGCAAAGTGATTCAGCGTACGGTACTTCGACTTCGCTCAGCCTGAAAATGGTTATTTCTAAAATTACTTTTGACGTTTCTTCAAAACATCTACAACATCATTCAACTGAAAACCTTTGGCCTGCAATAGAATTAAATAGTGAAAAAGTAAATCAGCGCTTTCGCTAAGAAACAGATCATCATTATCGTCTTTGGCTTCAATCACTACTTCAACTGCTTCTTCACCAACTTTTTGAGCAATTTTATTGATTCCTTTTTCGAATAAAGAAGCAACGTAACTTTTCTCAGAATCAGCGTTTTCTCTTCTGGTTTTGATGGTTTCTTCTAATTGAGAAATAAAACCGTAATTTTCCTTGTTTTCTTCCTGCCAGCAAGTATCAGCGCCGGTATGACAAGTTGGTCCAACAGGTTTTGCCTGAATCAAAAGTGTATCGCCATCGCAGTCGTTTTTTATATCTACAAGAATTAAAAAATTACCACTCTCCTCGCCTTTCGTCCAAAGCCTTTGTTTGGATCGGCTGAAAAAAGTAACTTTCTGAGTTTCTATTGTTTTTTGAAGCGATTCTTCGTTCATATATCCCAACATCAAAACATTTTTAGTTTCTGAATCCTGAATAATGGCCGGAATCAATCCGTGTGAGCTTTTTATATCTATGTTCATTTGTAATTTTAGATTTTAGATTTTAGATTTTTAAATCCAAAATTCTATATTTTATTTCTTGTTTCTTGTTTCTTGTTTCTTTATTCTATTCTCTTTACTCTATTTTCTTTACTCTATTTTCTTTACTCTATTTTCTTTACTCTATTTTCTTTACTCTATTCTCTTTACTGTATTCTCTAAATTCTAACTTCAATATCATTATTCCTAAGTTCTTCTTTCAAAGCCTTAATCTCAATTTCCTTAAAGTGAAAAACACTCGCAGCCAAAGCCGCATCTGCTTTTCCTTCTTTAAATGAATCTACAAAATGCTGAATATTTCCCGCTCCGCCCGAAGCGATAATCGGAATATTGATTAACTCAGATAATTTAGCCAAAGCTTCATTTGCAAAGCCATTTTTCGTTCCGTCATTGTCCATTGAAGTGAATAAAATTTCACCAGCTCCGCGTTCTGCTACTTCAACAGCCCAATCGAATAAATTGAGTTCTGTTGGTACTTTTCCGCCAACCAAATGCACAATCCATTGTCCGTCAATTTGTTTGGCATCAATAGCCACGACTACGCATTGACTTCCGAATTTCTGAGCCAAATCATTGATTAACTGCGGATTTTTTACTGCCGATGAATTGATCGAAACTTTATCAGCGCCATTATTCAGCAGAATCTCAACATCTTCAACAGATGAAATTCCGCCGCCAACCGTAAACGGAATATTGATTTTCTCCGCCACACTTCGCACCATATTGACCAACGTTTTACGACGTTCTTCTGTTGCCGAAATATCCAGAAAAACCAATTCATCAGCGCCTTCAGCCGAATAGATTTCAGCCAGTTCTACCGGATCTCCCGCATCGCGCAAGTCCACAAAATTAACGCCTTTTACGGTTCTTCCGTTTTTTATATCCAAACAGGGAATGATTCTTTTTGCTAACATTTTTTTAATGTGTCAATTTGAGAATTAGTCAATTAGATAATTATATACGTATCGTAGTAATTATCTAATTATCAAATCTTCTCATTATAAATTTATTCAAATACTGGTCGTAAAAATGTTCTTTCGTAACTTATGATACATCTGGTGTCTTCTGCAATTTTAAAAGCTTCTACACACTCTTTATCATCTTTTGAAAACATTTTTTTACGGTAATCTTCATAATCTGCAAAACTTGGAAAAGAAAATAACGCATACGCAATATTATTTGCTCCTTCCGAAGGCATAAAATAACCGTGATGCTGACCACCAAGCCTATTTACAATTTTAATCCATCTCTTGCTGTAATCCTCAAAAGCTTCTAATTGATAAGGATCAATGACGTATTTTAAGTGACAAGTTATCATATTTTTAATGTGTTAATTAGATAATTAGTCAATTAGATAATTTTAAAAACAATGTAAAAAATTATCTAATTATCAAATTATCTCATTTGCTAATTATAAAGTTTTCCAGTTGTTTCAAAGTAATTCTTCCTTCGTAAATCGCTTTCCCGATAATTGTTCCTTCACAACCTAATTCGGCTAATTTTGGCAATTCATCAAAGGTTGAAATTCCTCCCGAAGCGATTAGTTTTACACCAATAGCTTCTTTCAATATCTTTTCATATAAATCAAAACTTGGACCTTCAAGCATTCCATCTTTTGCAATATCTGTGCAGATAACATACTGAATTCCTTTGATTTGGTAATCCTGTATAAACGGAATCAAATCTTCATCTGAATCTTCCAACCATCCGGAAACAGCGATTTTTTCCTCTTTGGCGTCAGCACCTAAAATAATTTTATCTGAACCATATTCCGAAATCCATTTCTCGAAAATCGCTCTGTTTTTCACGGCAATACTTCCGCCGGTAATTTGGTTTGCACCACTTTCGAAAGCAATTTTCAAATCATCATCTGATTTTAATCCACCGCCAAAATCAATTTTTAGACTTGTTTGCGTTGCAATCTGTTCCAATATTTTATAATTGACAATTTTGCTCGATTTTGCACCATCAAGATCTACTAAATGCAAATATTCGATTCCGTGCGCTTCAAAGGATTTCGCTACTTCAAGCGGATTTTCGTTGTAAATTATTTTGGTATCATAATCACCTTTTGACAAACGAACACATTTTCCGTCAATGATATCTATGGCTGGTATTATTCTCATTTTTAATTTTAGATTTATGATTTTAGATTTTAGACTCTAAAATTGATATTTTGATTGATATTGATTTTTGAAATTGGAATTTGGATTTTATTCTTTGGAATTTAATTTAAGAAAGTTCTCCAAAATTTTCTCCCCAACCGCTCCACTTTTTTCCGGGTGAAACTGAGTTCCGTAAAAATTATTTTTCTTTAAAGAAGATGCATACTCTAACTCGTAATCCGTGGTAGCAATCGCTTCATCGCAATTTGGCGCGTAAAAACTATGAACCAAATACATGAATTCATTTTCCGAAATTCCCTTAAATAAATCCGACTTTAAATCATAAATCTGATTCCATCCCATTTGCGGCACTTTTACTTTTGAAGTAAATTTAATCACATCAACATCAAAAATACCCAAACCTTTTGTATTTCCTTCTTCAGACGAATTGCACATTAATTGCATTCCCAGACAAATTCCCAAAACCGGCTGTTTCAAATTCGGAATCAAACTATCCAAACCGCTTTCCTTTAGCTTTTGCATAGCCGAACTCGCTTCTCCAACTCCCGGAAAAATCACTTTATCTGCAGCCAGAATTTCTTCAGGATTATTACTCAAAACAGCTTTAAAACCAAGCCTTTCAATAGCAAACATAATGCTTTGAATATTTCCTGCTCCGTAATTTATGATTACTATTTTCATTTATATTTGTTTGTTTTGTTTCAGGTTTCAAGTTTCAAGTTACTACACAGAACGTGAAACCTGAAACTTTAAACCTGAAACAAATTTTCTACAACATTCCCTTCGTCGATGGCAAAATCATTTTTTCTGTATCTCTTTTCACCGCTACTTTTATGGCTTTCGCGAAAGCTTTAAAGATCGCTTCAATTTTGTGGTGCTCGTTAATTCCTTCTGCCTTAATATTTAAGTTGGCTTTTGCACCGTCAGAGAAGGATTTAAAGAAATGATAAAACATTTCTGTTGGCATTTTACCCACCATTTCACGCTTGAATTCGGTTTCCCAAACCAGCCAGTTTCTTCCGCCAAAATCAATTGCAACCTGCGCTAAACAATCATCCATTGGCAAACAGAAACCGTAACGCTCAATTCCCAATTTGTTTCCTAAGGCTTTTGCAAAAACTTCGCCCAAGGCAATCGCGGTATCTTCAATTGTGTGGTGTTCGTCGACTTCAAGATCTCCTTTTACCAAAATTTCCAGATCCATCTGACCGTGACGTGAAATCTGATCTAACATATGATCAAAAAATGCTATTCCGGTTTCGATTTTACTTTTTCCGGTTCCGTCCAGATTCAAATCGATAAAAATATCCGTTTCATTGGTTTTACGGGTAATCGATGCTGAACGTGCTTCCAGTTTCAAAAACTCATAAATCCTTTTCCAATCCGTTGTTTGCAGGATAATTGTATCATTCAATTCTTCACGTTTCGACGAAATTTCATTGCTTCCAATTCCGTCTGTCATGTTCATGAAAATTGCTTTTGCGCCAAGATTTTTCGCCAATTCCACATCTGTCAGACGATCTCCCAAAACAAAAGAATTGGCCAAATCATATTGCGGATTATCAAGATATTTTGTCAGCATTCCCGTTCTTGGTTTGCGCGTTGGCGCGTTATCTTCAGGAAATGAACGATCTACGAAAATTTCATCAAACAAAACACCTTCATTTTCAAAAGCTTTTAAGATAAAATTCTGCGTTGGCCAAAACGTATCTTCCGGAAAACTATCCGTTCCCAATCCGTCCTGATTGGTTACCATTGCCAGTTCGTAATCTAATTCATTGGCAATTTTAGCCAGATATTGAAACGCTTTTGGATAAAATTCCAATTTTTCCAAAGCATCTAATTGATAATTTTCAGGTTCTAAAACAATCGTTCCGTCACGATCGATAAAAAGTACTTTTTTCATATGTTATTATTTTGGGCGTGCCCCTCCGGGTCGGGCTTTCGGCTATATCTTTTGTTCCGTTTCTCTTCACAAAAGGATACCGCCTCTATCCCTCACGCAAATCGGTTTTAAGATGTTTTTTTTGCCACGAATTATACAAATTTTCACTAATTTTTATTTCACGCAGATTTTAAAAGATTTGAGCAGATTCACACAGATTTATTCATTTTTAAAAATCAAAATTTGAATCTGCTTTTATCAGCAAAATCTGCGTGAAAATCATTTTAATCTGTGGCAAAAAAACTTTGCGTTCTTCGCGTAATTCTTTGCGAACTTTGCGGTTAAACTTCTAACTCAACAACTTCAATTCTTTAATTAAAACTGCATTTTCTTCCGGTATTCCAATTGTAAAACGCAGGCAGTTTTCGCATAAAGGCTGTGTCGTTCTGTTACGAATTACAATTCCTTTTGCAATTAATTCATCATATCTTTTGTTGGCGTTATCTACTTTTACCAATACAAAATTAGCTTCTGTTGGATATACTTTCTCTACAAAACTAACTTCAAGTAAAACTTTAAGTAATTCCTCTCTTTGCTCAATAATAGAAACTATTTCCTGTTTTATTTTATCCGAATCCTTTAAACGAAGTAAAGCTCTTTGCTGCGTTAATTCATTTACATTGTAGGGAGGTTTTATTTTGTTTAAAACTGAAATCACAGCTTCAGAAGCATAACAAATTCCAAGTCTAATTCCGGCCAGACCGTATGCTTTTGAGAGTGTTTGTGTAATGACCAAATTTGGATATTCATCAATTTCTATCAGCCAGCTTTCTTTGTCTGAAAAATCAATATACGCTTCATCAATTACAACCAAACCTTTGAAATTTTGCAGTAATGTCACCACACTTTTATCAGAGAAAGAATTTCCGGTTGGGTTATTTGGCGAACATAAAAAGATAATTTTTGTGTTGTCATCAACAGCATCTAAAATTTTCTCTACCTGAGGCTGAAAATCTGTCGAAAGCAAAACTTCTCTGTTTTCTACCGCATTGATATTGGCTAAAACGCTATACATTCCGTACGTTGGCGGTAACGAAATAATATTATCAATTTTTGGTTCGCAAAAAGCTCTAAAAAGTAAATCCAGAACTTCATCGCTCCCGTTTCCTAACAAAATCTGACTTGGTTTTACCATTTTATTCTTTGCCAAAATAGCTTTAACCGAACTTTGCTGTGGATCAGGATAACGATTCACGCCATTTTGAAACGGGTTTTCATTGGCATCCAAAAAAATCATTTGCGCCGTATCAAAATCCTCAAACTCATCACGTGCCGACGAATATGGTTTTAATGTTTTTACGTTTTCACGTGTTATGTTGTTTATATCGAATTCCATTTTTTTTTATTTTTTTCTTAGAGGCAAGATACAAGAGAAAAGATGCAAGAAGCAAGATGTTAGACTTCTCTTTATTTCTTAAATCTCAACCTTATTCTTCTTGTTTCTCTAAATCTTTCTTCTTGCCTCTTGCTTCTATTCTCTTTATTCTTTACTCTAAACTCTTCAACCTCAAAGTCACAGCATTTTTATGCGCCTGTAAACCTTCGGCTTCAGCCATAATTTCGATCGCTTTTCCAATATTCTGAATTCCTTTTTCTGATATTTTCTGGAATGTCATTGATTTCATAAAACTATCCAGATTTACACCGCTGTAATTTTTTGCGTATCCGTTTGTTGGCAGCGTATGATTTGTTCCTGAAGCATAATCTCCAGCGCTTTCCGGAGTATAATTTCCAATAAAAACCGAACCTGCATTTACAATTCCGTTGCAATAAAAATCATCAAATTCTGAACAGATTATAAAGTGTTCCGGACCATATTCGTTGATTAAATCTAAGGCAATTTTGTCGTTTTCAACATAAATTAATTTAGAATTTTCGATTGCTTTTTGTGCAATTGCTTTTCGCGGAAGAGCTTCAACCTGAGATTGGATTTCTTTTTCGACAGCATCAATAATTTTTTTTGAAGTCGAAACTAAAATCACCTGACTATCTGTTCCGTGTTCTGCCTGAGATAATAAATCTGAAGCTACGAATGCAGGAACCGCCGTATCATCTGCAACAACCAACAATTCTGAAGGTCCGGCCGGCATATCGATTGCAACTCCAAATTGTGTTGCCAATTGTTTTGCCACAGTTACAAACTGATTTCCGGGTCCGAAAATTTTATAGACTTTTGGGATGGATTGTGTGCCAAATGTCATTCCGGCAATTGCCTGGATTCCGCCTACTTTTAGAATTTTTGTTACGCCACATAAATTTGCAGCGTATAAAATTGCAGGATTAATTTTTCCCGTTTTATCAGGTGGCGAACACAATACAATTTCTTTGCAGCCTGCAATTTCAGCAGGAACGGCCAACATTAAAACTGTCGAAAACAAAGGTGCTGTTCCACCCGGAATGTACAAACCTATTTTTTGAATTGGTCTTTTTTCCTGCCAGCAGTTTACACCTTCAATAGTTTCAATAGAAATTCTTTCTGTCTTTTGAGCTTTGTGAAATTTGTAAATATTATCTTTTGCTAATTGTATAGCGCTTTTTAATTGATCAGAAATTAAACTAATTGCTTCCTGAATTTCTGCAGGAGAAACTTCGTAATTGTCTAAAGTGATTCCGTCAAAAATGGAAGTGTATTTCGCAACGGCTTCATCACCTTTTTTCTGTACTTCTTTAAAGATTTCTTTTACCGTAACTTCGATATCATCGATAGTTTTGGTTGGTCTTTTTAATATTTCTGACCAGGTTTCTGGTTTTGGATTGTCTATTTTATTCATGCTTTAAAAATTTAACCGCAAAGGGCGCAAGGTTTTTTCTATATTCTTTGAACTTAAAAACACAAAGCTCGCAAAGCTGTTGTATAAAATTCGTTTTTATTTAACACAGAGAACACTAAGTTTCTTTTTATTCTTTTGAACTTAAAATCACAGAGTTCACAAAGCCGTTGTCGACGTTTGGAATTTGGATTTTTTTTATTGGAATTTCCTTTTAGAGTACCATTTTCTCAATTGGGCAAACTAAAATTCCTTCGGCTCCGGCTTCTTTTAGTTTATCGATTACATCCCAAAAAGTGTCTTTGTCAATTACGGAGTGTACGCTGCTCCATCCTTCCTGAGCTAAAGGCAAAACGGTTAAACTTCTTAAAACGGGAAGGATTTTTCCGATTTCGTCAATTTTATCGTTTGGAACGTTCATTAAAATATATTTGGAATTTCTCGCTCTTAAAACTGATTGAATTCTAAATTTTAAAGTATCGATGTGTTTTTGAATTTCCGGAGAAACTTTTGGTGAAACTGCCAATACGGCTTCACTTTTCAGGATAACTTCAACTTCTCTTAAATTATTTTTGAATAAGGTACTTCCGCTTGAAACGATATCGACAATTGCATCGGCAAGACCAATGTTTGGCGCAATTTCTACAGAGCCTGAAATCTGGTGAATATCAACGGTTAAACCGAATGAATTAAAGTATTCGTTTACGGTATTTGGATATGAAGTCGCAATTCTCAATCCTGCCAGATCCTGAATAGAATTGTACTCAAAAGTTTTAGGAACAGCCACAGAAACCTTGCATTTCGAAAATCCAAGTTTTTGAATCACTTCGATATGCTTTCCTTTTTCTACTAATAAATTATCCCCTACAATGGCTAAATCTACTACTCCGTCAATTAAATACTGTGGAATATCTGAATTTCTCAGATATAAAACTTCTAAAGGAAAATTCGAAGCTTCGGCTTTTAACTGATCGTTTCCGTTGTTGATCGAAATGCCACAATCTTTAAGAATCTGAATGCTGTCTTCGTTTAAACGACCTGATTTTTGAATTGCAATTTTTAATGTACTCATTTTTTAGTTGTTTTGTTGGGTTAAAAGTTTGAGTACAAAGGATAAGAATTAAAAAACCCGTTTGATGTACTCAAACGGGTTTTAAAATATGATGATTTACATGCATACCATTAACACATCGCCTGAGAGCAATAATGAAAATGATGATGATGTAATTGATTTGAAATCATGATTTGTTTTATTTTTTTATTCTTTGATTCGGTTGCAAATATAGGGGATAATTTCATAAAAAAGCAATTTTTAATTTAACTTAACGATAGTTTATTGTTAAAAAAAAGTCGGAGCCCCGGTTTTATTAGATTTTTTCAATTTACTATAACGTTTTAATTTCTTCATTAAAAATTAAAATTACGGTAGTTCCCACGCCTACTTCGCTCTCTATTTTAAATTTAATATGCAGCAATTCCGTAATTCTTTTCACAATAGATAATCCCAAACCATTTCCTTTAATATCAGGATGTTCTGCAGAATTTGACCTGAAAAAAGGATTAAAAACATCACCTAAATCTTCATTTGCAATTCCAATTCCATTGTCAGATATTTTACAGATTATTTTATCATTTTCTTCCAAAAGTGAAATTAAAACCTGTCCTTCTGTGTTAGTATATTTAAAAGCATTTGAAATAATATTTCTCAAAATTATGATGACCAGATTATTATCGGAGTGAATATAAAAATCACGTGCTGCATCAAATTTAATGTCTATTTTTTTACTGTTTATCTTTTCCGAATTTAAAGTCAAAACATCCAGAATCAAGGCATTTAAATAAACGGATTCCAGTAAAACATTCTGTTTTTGATTCTCGAATCTGGCTAATAAAAGCAATTGATCGACTAACATGTTTAAATGATCGACCTGATGAATACAGAAGTTAATTTTATCTTCATACTCTGCTATATCGCGAGGTTTACGAATTAATACTTCAAGTGTTCCTTTAACAACAGTTAATGGCGTCCTAAGTTCGTGTGAGGCATCAGATGTAAATTGTTTTTCTCTTTCAATCGCATCTTCAATTCGATCTAATAAATTATTTATAGTTTTAGAAAGTGTGTATAATTCATCCTTGGATTTTGGTAACGGAATCCTCATTTCGAGATTATTCCTTGTAATCATTTTTGAGGTATCTGTAATCGCATTTATTGGTTTTATACTTCGGCCGGCGAAAAAACGCGCTATAAAAAAAAGCAGCAATAAAATTACCGGAAATGCCAGACACATGATCTCAAATAAATTATTAAGCACTAGCCTTGAATTGGTTAAAGACATTCCGATAAGCAAATACCCAATTTTCTTTGACTTTATAGAAAGCGGAACCTGAATTTGCCTGATCGTATTATGCCCAATTTTGGTATCAAATAATTCAAAATTCTCAACACTGTCATGAAATACAAGTGTCTGCGATTTTAGGTTGGGAGACTTCTCTAATGTTTCTTTATTATTGTCCAGAAACTGTACAAAAACAGGATTTACGTCAACTGTATTGTGTTCCCGTTCTTCCCATTCTTCTTTATCAACCAAAATCACAACACCATTTACAATCTGAATTTCCTTAAGATGATTTTGAACTTCGACTTTAATATCCTTATCGATATGACTGTAAACGGAGTGTTTTACAATGGAATAAATCGTAAAAAAAACCACAAAAACCAATAGTCCGGTTGTAATGATGTAGTTTACCGCAATTCTGTTTTTAAAAGAAAGTTGTGCCATTTGTTAATCGTTAGCGATGTAACCTACACCACGAATTGTTTTTATATAATCTTCTTCAATTTTTAATTTGAGCTTTTTTCTTATGGCATTCATGAAAACATCAATAACGCCGGTATCATACTCAAAATTGATTTCCCAAACTTCCTTCAAAATCTGATTTCTTGTACAAACTTTTCCTTTATTCCGAATCAAAAAAGTAAGCAGTTCAAATTCTCGTTGCGTCAGGGTAACTTCTTCGTCATTTTTAAAAACAACATGTTTCGATAAATCAATTTTGATTGTACCTAAAGAAAGTATTTCGTCTGTTTTTTGTTTTCTGAAATGAATTTTAATGCGTTCAGCCAATTCTTCAAAACTAAAAGGCTTTTTCATATAATCGTTTGCCCCTGCTTTTAAGCCTTCAATAGTTTCCTGAACCGTGTCTTTTGCGGTTAAAAATATAATTGGTGTAACTTGATCCTTAATTCTAATAGCTTTACACAAGTCTAAACCATTAATTTTAGGCAGCATCCAATCCAGCAGAATCAGGTCAAATTTCTGATTTTGAATCAGTTCAAAACCTTTCGAACCATCATTAGCAACAGTAACAAGATATCCTTCTTCCTGCAAACCCTGCTGCAAAAACTGAATGATACCCAACTCATCTTCAACGATTAATATATGCATGTGCTGAATTTAAAATTAATTTCTGAATTTGAATCCCCATCAAATATCAAAGATAAATATTTTGTGATCTAAAAAATATTAAAATCCAAAGCAATATGCAAAACCCTCTAATTTAAGTAAATCTTAAGTTAACGTTAAGTAAGATAAAGGAAGGCCTTAATCTGGAATTAATCAACCGCAATTAATTTTGTAAAAAAATAATTTCATGGCATTTCACAAGAATTTTTCTCCTCTTTACAACCTTGGTATATTTTACTTTATCATCAGTTTTGCATTACGAATTGTTTTGTTATTTCATCCCATAACTCAGAGTTCGTTTAGTTTTACTGAAATTATAAAAATATTTACACTTGGTTTATTATCTGACTTTTGTATTTTTATAATCGCCGGTTTATTTTTATGGCTGTATTTAATTTTTATTTCAAATTCTAAATACAACAAACCATCGGGATATATTATTCTGAGCTTTTTCATTGTTTGTTTTCTTTATGTTGCTTCCGGTAAAAGTATTTTTGATGAATATGGAGGCGCATTACCCGAAATAGTTTTGATTTTTATCGGAATTAAAACACTCCTTTTTGCCACAATGCTCTTTTTGCCCAAACTGAGAAACAGGATCCGATTCTGGTTATTTGCTTTTGTGATTTTTTTATATGTGCTTTTAATTCTTCAAAACGGAATTAGTGAATACTTCTTTTGGAATGAATTTGGTGTAAAATATAATTTTATCGCTGTCAATTATCTGATTTATACCAATGAAGTTATTGGAAATATTATGCAGTCTTATCCGGTAATTCCGATATTTTCTGCTTTATTTATAATAACTGGAATCGTAACCTATTTTATTCTCAAAAAATCAAGAATTTACCTTGATAACATTCCGAATTTCAAGGAAAAATTAAAGGTTTCGGCACTTTACATTATGTTTTTCTGTGTTTCGATAGGTGCAATTCCCGTTCTTGCCAAGACAGAAAATTCTAAAAATGTTTTCGTGAATGAATTGCAGTCAAACGGATTATACAAGTTTTACCTGGCTTTTCAGAATAACAAACTGGATTATTTCAAGTTTTACAAAACGCTTCCAGCGAACAAGGCTTACGGAATTTTAAAACAACAGTTTCCAACAAATTCAGAAGAAAGTACAATTCATAAGATAAAAAGTGATTCTGCTGAAATTCACAAAAATGTAGTTCTGATCACTATTGAAAGTTTAAGCGCTGATTTTATGAAAGCATACGGAAACAATCAAAATATCACTCCTTTTTTAGACAGTTTAGCTCAAAAAAGTTTACAGTTTACTAATTTATATGCCACCGGAAATCGCACTGTTCGCGGTCTCGAGGCTGTAACTTTATGTTTGCCTCCAACAGCGGGAGAAAGTGTTGTAAAAAGAGAGGACAATAAAAATAAATTTTCGACAGGTTTTGTTTTTAAACAGAAAAACTATAACGTTAAATTCATGTACGGCGGCGATGCTTTTTTTGATAATATGAGGGATTTTTATTCCGGAAACGGTTATCAGATTATTGATGAATCGAGTTTTGCACCCAGCGAAATTTCATTTTCGAATGTTTGGGGCGTTTGTGATGAAGACATGTATTACAAAGCTATTAAGGTCATGAATGTTGAAGCAAAGGAAAATAAACCTTTCTTTAACCATATTATGACGGTGAGTAATCACAGACCTTTTACTTATCCGAATAACAAAATTGATATTCCCGGAGATATTAAATCTCGTGAAGGCGGTGTAAAATATACGGACTATTCTTTAAGAAAATTTTTCTCAATGGCCAGTAAACAAAGCTGGTATAAAAATACAGTTTTTGTAATCGTTGCAGATCATTGTGCTTCGAGTGCCGGAAAAACACAGCTTCCTTTGGACAAATACAGAATTCCGGCTTTTATTTACACTCCGGATGCTAAACCTGAAAAATGCAATAAGTTAATGTCTCAAATTGATTTGATGCCAACACTTTTCGGACTTTTGCATTTTAGTTATGAAAGCAAGTTTTTTGGTCAGGATGTTTTAAAACCTGCTTATAAACCAAGAGCTTTTATTGCAACTTATCAGGATTTGGGTTTGATAAAAGATAATGTTTTAACGATTTTATCTCCTAAACAAGAGGTAAAACAATTTGACTTGAAATTGAAACCTAAGTCAGGAATCGAACCTGAATATCAAATTTATTATGATGAAAAGTGCCTGAAAAGAGAAAGAACAGATTTGGTAAATGAAACTATTTCTTTTTATCAAACGGCTTCGGATATATTGAAGAAAAAAAAGTATCAATTTTAAATTCCATAAAGCACAGATGACACGGATTTTTATTATGAAAACCGGATTTTTAGCCCTGATTGAAGCGGTATCCTTTTATTTTTTTCTTTAAAAAATAAAAGATATAGCGGAAAGCAGGAAATAGCTCCAAATGAACATTAATACATAGCCATTATAAACAAAAATAAAAGCCTCAAATTCAAGTGAATATGAGGCTTTTTTATTTGTAAACTAGAAACTGAGACTGAAAACTATCTTAGTCATTCTGATTTTTCATTCCGAAAAGATCTCCTTGCTGAAACAATTTAAAGTCGTCTTTCAGTGCCTGATTGTTTCTTTGTGTAACCGATGGAGCGTCTAAATCGCTTAAATCAGGTTTTCCGGCATTTACCCAGGCAGTAAACCAAAAACTTGCAGTTGCAGTAATTGCTTTTTTCATTTGATTTTCAACCATTCCGTTTAATTCCTTATGAAGTTTCTTAGCATATTCATCAGAGAAAACAGCTGTGTTGTATTTGCTTTTCAGTACTTTTCCATCAGCATCCATTTTAAAAACCTCATTTTCAGGAGTTGCAGTTCTTAGTTTTTTATCAATTTCTAATAATGGCTGCGCTAAACTGTGCGTATCATTAATCATATCCCAGATCGCTTTATGAATATCTTCATAATATTGTGCTTGTGGAACATTGTACTTGTAATTTTTAGCAAATAACTCAGGAAGTTTGCTTTCCCAAAGAGAATGAATTCCTTTTTGATCGCTCAATTGCCCGTCATGATTGGCAGAAGTGTGCAAAGGCATGTGTGCATCACCAACATAATGACCCAAATCTGCAGCAAGAAATAAAATTTCAGCTCTGTTTTTATCTTTAAAAGCTTTGGTTAATTTCGCCATCATATCTTCGATATACCAAGGTAAAATACCATTATCATTCAGGAATTTAGCATCGTATTTTGTCTTTGCTTCTTCCATGATTTTTGGCCACGTATCAGCAGGACCAAAATTTTCCATATCAAAATAATGTCTTGGATTCTCATCTTTGTAATTCAGGGCATATTTACGAATATCCGGTACAGAAGCTTCTTGTGTGATAAAATCGATGTGATTGTAGAAAAAAACCTGAAGCGGATGTGGCAATGCCATCACTGCAGCTTTGTTAATACGCTCATGGCCAACGATTCCCCATGATAATGTCAAAAATCCAATAGCTAATGCAAAAAATGCGATTACTGTTGGCTTCATTCTAAAGTTTTTCATTTGTGAATTTGTTTGAGGGGGCAAATTTATCTCATTTAAATATAATTCAAAAGGATCCTAACAAATATTGTGTTAATTTAATTTTTTTTAATTTTTGAGCGCCATAAATGATATAAGTTCATTTAACGCTTATGATGAACTTTATTACTAAGTTTGTCTTAATTTTGCTAAAAATTTTAATATATGCGCCTAATTCGTTTGAGTTTTCTTTTTATCCTCTTTACTTCCATCTGCACTTCACAAGAAATTGTACAGCTAAAAAATGTTAGTGATACAATTTTAAATCCGAAAAGAACATTATCAATACCTGATCCGTTAGATGCTGTAAAAACAATGCAGAAATTGTTTCCGGGTAAATTATATACCTTATCAGATCATAATACTTTTACAAGCTGGAAATGCAAAAATTGCAAACCTGCTTCTTATACAGATGTAAATGGCGAAGAAGGCGATCAGTTATTTCCTTATGAAAATGGCGTTGCAACCAGGCTTTTATCGAATATTGACTATACAGATTCTAAGGGAAATCAGTTTAAATTATTGTTTTTTAATCATTCTGTTTATGATGAAGACGGCTTGCAAACCAGCAGATTTACCGGCGGACTTTTAGGCGTTTCTAAATTTGCAAAAAATGGTAATGTTTGGGAAATGAGGTCTTTTCAGCCTGCTGTTGCTGCGTTTGGTTCTTTTGCACAATCTCCAAAACCTAAACTTATAGAAATTGGCGAGGATCAATATGCTTTTACGCTTTTGCATGTAAATGGTGGCGGCGGCGGTCCGTTTGACGGAACTTTATATCTCGTTGTTGGTTTGGATGGAAAATACCAACCGATTATGGAAGCTTTTCAATATCAACTAACTAATGTTAGTAATATTGATTGGTCAAGCTCTTATAAAGTGGTAAACGACAATAATAAAAAATATTTCAGAGATATTATCATCACTACAAATGGTACTTATCATAAACCAAATGCAGATGATGAATTTGAAGTTAGTTTGCCGGAAGAAGTAGCTCAAATGGCTAAAACAAAAAAACAATTTTCATTTAGCATCGAAAAACGATATTCTTTTAGCAAGAAACATTATACTGCTGTTGGTAAGCCAGTTGTAAAGTTTTCGAATGTAAAATAATGTCTTTTTTTTCACCATATAAGTTATATAAGTTCATTTAATATACTGCTCGAAAGATTAAATTCTTTCTTTACATTTCTATTCGAAGGACATTTTATGCGCTTTTCTAAACACAACATAAACTTTTGATATGAACTTATATAACTTATATGGTGAAAAAAATCAATTCAGATAAAGAATTGCGCTCAAACTTAAGCCTGCAATAAATATCCAGAGAAAAATTCCCTGAAATAAAGGCTTCACTCCTACTGATTTTAAGGTGTTTATATTTAAAGTTGCGCCTATTAAAAACAAAGTTATTGTCAAGCCAATTTTAGCAATTCCCACAATATGCGGGGCAACAATAGCTGTTGCAGGTACATAAGTATTAAAAAGCATGGCCAAAATAAACAAACCTATAAAGTAAGGAATTTTGATTTTACTGCTTTGATTTTGAGTTGAATTTTGAGATTTATTTTTGAAAATTACTGCTGTCAAAAGCGAAATCGGAATGATCCACAATGCTCTCGCTAATTTTACGGTTGTAGCTACCTGCAAAGCTTCGGCTCCGTATTTATTGGCAGCACCCACTACAGAACTCGTGTCGTGAATGGCAATGGCGCACCATAAACCAAAATCTTTTTGAGACAAATCAAGTTGATGTCCAATAAATGGAAAAGCAAATAAAGCAATGGAATTTAATAGAAAAATAACGCCCAGAGCAATTGATGTCTGGTTTTCGTTTGATTTAATTACGGGAGAAATCGCTGCAATGGCACTTCCGCCACAAATTGCTGTTCCACATGAAATTAAATGGGATGTTTTTTTATCTGTTTTAAGCCATTTTCCTAAAAGGGTACCGAAGATTAAAGTGCTGAAAATAGAAAAAATAGTCAACAAGAAACCTTCTTTTCCCGCTGAAACTGCGGATGCGGCATTCATTCCAAAACCTAAACCTACAACTGAAAATTGCAATAAAAAAGTAATCGCTTTGTGATTGAATGCTATAAATGGATTTCCAAAAATATTTACGATCAAAATACCTAATAATAAAGCAATTGGCGGTGAAATAATCGAAAATAAACACAATACTATTATTAAAGCAAAAATTGCCTGTTGTATAAAAAGGTTGACTTCGAATAAATGTGCTGCCGTATGTTGTTTTGTTTTCAAAATAAGGTAATTGATATTTTACCTTACAAAGGTCTGTCCTTTTTATTGGAAACGCCAATCGTAAAATACAATCGCCTATAACTTCAGGTTATAATAAGATGATAAGTTTTGAATAAACAATTCAGACAAAGCATCTGACTTTCCTAAGAGTGTGATAATGTAAAAATACCTGTCAACAGCTAATTTTTCAACATCTAAAACAATTAATTCGTTATTTTTCAATTCTTTATCGACTGCATGTATGGACATAAAGGCAAAACAATCAGAATTTAAAAGATAGGATTTTATACTTTCTGTACTTCCCAATTGCATTTCGATTTGCAAGTCGGCTAATTTTACACCAACTTGTTTTAATGCATATTCTATAACTTCAAGTGTTCCGGAACCTCTTTCGCGAGTTATGAATTTCATTGATTTTAAATCTTCTACAGTAATTTCTTTTTGTTTTACTAAAGGATTATTACTGTTACAAACCAAAACCAATTCGTCCTTTAAAAACGGAATATATTTTATGGATTGATTTTTTGATTGTCCTTCTACAATTCCAATTTCGATTTCTTTGTTAATCAAAGCATTTTCGATTTGTTCTGTATTTCCGTTTAGTAGATTGACTTTTATGTCTTGCTGTTTTTGATGGAATCTTGCTAAAACGGGAGAAATTATATATTGCGAAATTGTTGTACTTGCTCCCAATCGCAATAAACCCTGGCGTTCGCTGCTAAATGAACTCATGTCAAAATCGATTTTGCGATAAATTTCGAAAATACTTTTGGTATGTTTGAGCAGAATTTCTCCGGCCGGAGTTAGAGCTATTTTAGAACCGTTTCGTTCAAAAAGTTTGGTTTTGTAGGTTTCTTCGAGTTCCTGGATATGTTTAGAAACCGCCGGCTGTGTGATATACAATTCCGTTGCCGCTTTAGTAAAATTAAGGCGGAGCGCAACGGTGTAGAATACTTTTAGCCTGAAATCCATATTATATTTCTTTACTATCTTTTTTAGATATAAGCATTTCTTGTGCTTGTTGTTTCAATACTTCTTTTGCATTTAAAGAAGATACAACTTTTTTCCCTGTTTTAGATTCTAATTCTTCCATTGCAACTTTTGCTACATTTCCTCCCTGCATAGCCACTTCAATACTTTCATTAAAACTTTCAGGATTAGTATTTTGCGAAATATCTTTTGTAGAAGCTTCTGCTAACATATTCAAAATAAGCTCCATGTTTGTCATGTTGTCTCTAAGGTTCTCTTTTTTTAGTCCTTTAAAAACTTTATACTCTTTCGTTGATTTTCCAGACCAGGTTTTTGAAATTATATCTGTTAAAGTTGCAAATTGGACACCTTCTTTTAATCCTCTATTTTTCCATTCATCGGTTAATTCTTTTCTAATTTCAATACTTTTCAAACGTTGATTTATCCAATTTTCAGAATAACCAAGACGTAAATATTGTTCTAGTGCACGATCAATAGAAAGCTCAGGATCTTGCATTTCATCCAGACGTTCAGACGCTATCTGAGCCAGCCAAACTTTAAAAGGTTCTGCATTTGGTGAAGGGATAGATTGAATAAGGCGAAAAAGCTGTTCGGTATCTGCAACATCTGTTAACCGCATTTTACCATCATTAGCTTTCATTTTCAAACCGTGACAATTCGTCACGGTTTCATTTCCTTCAGCTTTTAGGCGTTGCTTAAGTTTACGCCAATAAGCAGTTGGATCAATGCTTTCTGTTAAAACACTAACTATATCAACTATGGAAAAATACCATTTTTCTTCTTCTTGGTTCCAAATTGATCTAACCTTTTTTTCTTCGAATAATTGTATACTTTCTTCCTGTTTCATATTAATGCATTTACATAAAACTCATTTTCATTTCTTATTAATGGAAGTATTTTTGAGTATTTTTTAGGAATTTAAATATGGATTCTAAAGCTTTAAAAGTTACTAGTTATATTCCATTAAATTTATAATTCGCACAGAAACAAATTTATCGCAAAATCTACAACAAACCATTATATTTTCTAACAAACCATTCTGTAGTCAATAAAACAGCAATTAAAATTAATAGCCAAACCCAATCAATTAACGGTGTTTTAGTTGAAACATTCTTTTCAATTGATTTATAATCTTTGTTTTCAATTAATGTTTTAATCAAATCGTCCACCTGATTTTCAAAGAAAGCTTTTCCATTTGTTTGTAAAGCCAATTGTTTCAATTTTAAAACATCCGGATTTACGAATTGCTTTTCGATATCGAAATCTAAAATTTCAAAATGACTTGAATAAACCGTATTGGAATTTAATTCTTTTACTGTAAAGTTATATTTGCCGGCTTGTAAACCGTTAAGATTTGCTGAGAAAGAATTATTTCCTTTTAATAAGTCGTAGTTTTTTGCTTGTTTGGTTTCTGCATTGGTAACGGTAATGGTAAGTCTTGCCTTTTCGTCAAACTCATAGTTTTTATTAAAATATTGTGCATTAATCACAATGGCTTCTCCCGAATTATAAAAGCTTTCGTGTGTGACAACTAATGATTTTCTGGAAGTTGATGTTGCCAAAAACTGAATTATTTTATCGATAAATACATCATATTTTTCGAAAGACTGATTGTCTATATGACTTTGTAAGCGCCATTTCCAGCTATTTTCTCCTAAGAGAAATGCCGTACGTTTGCCTTGATTTTCGGCGAAAGCCAATAAAGGAGCATTTGTGGCAACGTTTCTAATTTTTGAGGAAAGCAAAACAGAAACATTCCCATTTGTGGTTATGGTTCCGAATGGATTTTGAAGCGGTGGAAAATTCTCGAAACCTATATTTTCAATTGCAAATAAATTAAACTGCGACTGAAATTCGTTTAAATAATCTTCTCTTTGATTGCTCATTTTAAAAACCAAATTGTTCTGTTGTTGGTTTAGAAAATTAAAATCGGTGTTGTTTCCTGTAATTATAAACGTGTTTGTTCCGGCTAATTTATTATTGTCAAAAATTGCTTTGAAAGCCGTTGTTGGCTGATATAAAATCAAAACAGAAACGTCTTGCAACTGATTAATATCATTTGGTTTAACCAATATTACTTTACGTTGCGCATTAACTTCTATTGAACGTTTTAAGGCTGCAATATCAGGATGATTTATGGCCGAAACGATTGCAATTGTCGACTTTTGATCTATGATTTCAACTGCAAAATTCTTGACGTTATTATAACTGTTTTTCTCTTTTGTGTTAGCAGAAACTGTGGCTTTAAAAATTTGTAATCCCACTTTGTCAGCCGGTAAAAGCAAGTTTAAAGTGGCTGTTTTTTTAGAAGGTGAAAAAGAAACTTTTTCTTTTGCTACAACTGAATTTCCTTGTGAAATGCTAAAATCAGCGTTGATGTTTTTATCTCCGGCATATTGAAGAAAAACTTCAACAGGAAATTTATTTTTGTGAAAAGCGTATTTGTTTACGTTTAACTGATTGATTTTTAAATCTAAGAATGTAGTTGTATCTCCCACAACCAAAGGATAAATTTTATTGACAGGATCAAATCGATATACATAATCGTTTCCTGTAGTTTGATTTCCGTCGGTAATAATAACCGTTGGGAAAATCAGGTTTTTGTTGATGCTTTTTAAGTTTTTTGCAACTTCGTCTAAATTAGTTTGTTTTCCTTTAAAATCAAATGTAGAAGAAGGTTTAAAATCTGCATCAAACTGATAAGATTGTATTTCAAATTTTTCCTGTAATGCAGGATTTGAAACAAGAGCCTGATATAATTCGGCCGTTTTTTTATCTGATTTTAAAGCAACTATCGAACTGGAATTATCAACCGCAATTGCCAAAGGTGTTTTGGTGATTTCCAGCGAATTCTTGGTCATTATTGGATTTATCAGTAAAAGCAATAATCCGAAAATGGCTAAAAAACGTAAAAAAGCCAAAAACCAAATCACATTGGATTGGTTTTTGGCTTTGAAAAAATATTGAAAATACGACAACCCACCAGCGATTACTAAAGAAAGTAATAATAACAGAATCGTATTTGTAGTCATATTTTATAGTTTGCAGTGGCAGTTTTCAGTAATCAAAAATAACTGAAAATTGCGTAAACTGAATTTTTAGATAGTATTTAGTTCTCAGAGGAAACTGAAAAACGTAAACTGAAACTTTTTTTAGGTTAGCATTCCTCCACAAACATTAAGTACTTGTCCTGTAACATAAGCACTTAAATCTGAAGCTAAGAAAAGACATGCATTTGCAACATCTTCTGTAGTTCCGCCACGTTTCAACGGAATTCCGTCTCTCCATCCTTTTACTACATCTTCCGGTAATTTTGCTGTCATTTCAGTTTCGATAAATCCGGGAGCGATTGCATTGCAACGGATATTACGAGAACCTAACTCTAATGCTACTGATTTTGTAAAACCAATGGCTCCGGCTTTTGAAGCTGCATAATTGGTTTGTCCTGCATTTCCGGAAACTCCAACTACTGAACTAATATTGATAATAGAACCTGCACGTTGTTTTAAGAATGTTTTTTGAATTGCTTTAGTCATATTAAATACTGACTTTAAGTTTACATCTATAACCTGATCAAAATCAGCTTCAGACATACGCATCAATAAATTATCTTTTGTGATTCCGGCGTTGTTAATTAAAATATCAACTGTTCCAAAATCTGCCAAAACAGCGTCAACGAAAGTTTGCGCTTCATTAAAATCGGCCGCATTCGATTGGTATCCTTTTGCTTTTACTCCTAAACTGTTCAATTCTGCTTCAAGAGCTTCTGCAGAAGCTGCAGATGAGCTGTATGTAAAAGCAACGTTTGCACCATGTTTAGCAAAAACTTCTGCAATTCCTTTCCCAATTCCACGACTAGCGCCTGTAATGATGGCAACTTTTCCTTCTAGTAATTTCATATTCAAAATTAATTTATTTTTATTTTTAGCTTTTGTCTTTCTAATGATGATAACTATCATAAAAAAAAACGGCTTCATTCGGGGCTTATGAATGACTTGTCAAATATATGATAATTCCCTTTTTAAAAAAATAGCAATTGCAAAAAAGGTTCAAAGTTGCAAGGCTCATCGCTACGAAGTTTCTGAGATATTGAGATCCTAAGTTAAAAAAAGGCTTTTAGAACGGATAAATTTTCAAAATTAGCAAAAACTAATAATAGCAGACATTTCTAAAATAAAAAAACAGTTCGTTTGAACTGCTTTTTCTTTAAAATAAATCTAAAACTAAAGATTAAAATCCTGATGGATAATTTGAGTTGATAAGAAAAAATAAAATTCCCACAAATACCATTGCGATCACGATATTATAAATTGATAATTTAAAATTCTCTGTACCATTGGTTTTATCTTCTCTTCTCTTTTTTACAAGATTAACAATTATGAATGGAATCATTATTATTATGGATACATACAAAGAATATCTGTTATAATCAGGATAGAATTGTGATATCAAGAAAAGTACAGCAATCCAAAAAAAGGAAATTATGTTTGTTAGTGTCAGATATTTTTTGATCATAATATATTAAAGTTAATTATCTAAATTTTAAAGTTTTATCCAAAAAAGCAGCCCAAAAATTGAGCTGCTCCTTCTTCAAAATAAAAATCAAAACTAAACTATTACTGGAATGCGTATGTTGTCATTCTAAAGTTACTTGTTGAACTTGTAAAAGTGTAAATGGTGTTGGTGAAAGCAATTTTAAATGTTTCTTTTTTAACGTATAAACCACTCGGATTCATAAGTTCAGCATCTACCTTTTTAAGTAATGCAGGTTCTGCAATAACTGCTCCTGTATTAGCCTGCCATGTTCCCGGAATAAGGATTAATCTCTTATTAACGGCATCTTCCTGTACAGTAAAGTTGTGATAAATAGTAGTTTTACCACCTGTAAATGTATAAGAAATATAACTTTCTCCAAACGCATCATTAAAAGTGAACTGAATACGATTTACTTTTTGTGTTGAAGGTAAATTAGCGTGAATTTCAGCGATTAATGAATTAAATAGTGCAGAATTACTTGGTGCTGTCGCTAAATTGGCATGTATATATGCAAAACCAGTTTGTGGCGCCTGAAGCATTACTTTGTAATCCTCGGTAATTATAAGGGGTTTATTTGTATATTTTATTGTTGCCGTAGCTCCGTTTGTTCCTGTTGCCGTAAAACTTCCATCAGCATCATTGTAAACGAAATCAGTTAATTTTTGGCTTCCAACTTGTATTCCAGGATTTACAACAATTCCTGTTGGTGTATAACCAACTCCAAAATTGAAGCTTACAGAATAACCGGTTTCTATCGAATTTGCTGTTGCATAACGCGTAATAGGCGAAAATGTAAAATCAAACTGATGTTTTGTTGTTCCGTCATTTGTTTCCAACAATCTGAATAATGGTCTTGCATTAGATCCTATTACATTAGGAATCATGTCAAAGTTTTTAGGCAAATTATCCCAATCTTCTTTTGTTGCTTTTACAAAACGTATTTCTTGTCCGTTTCTATTGGCTTTAAAAATAATCTCGCCATTTTCCTGTCCGTAATACAAAAATTGAAAGTCTCCCAAATATCCTTTTGCCCTTAATGCCGCTATTGGATAATTATCTGATTCAGATAAAAGATGGATCCAGTTTTTTGTTGTAAATGTTAAACTTACTGTGCTTCCTAATTGTATTTGGTATTCACTTTTATACTTTACATCAGTATCCTGGCTTTGATCAAAATCAGAAGCCATTACAACTGTACCATCTTCTGCGAATTTAAAAAAATGTGTATATCCGCCCAGAACAGTATTATCTGTAAAATAGATTGCTTTCCATCCTTCCGGAGAAGAAAGTAATGCTTCTTTTAATTCTGCCATTTGAGCATTTAAACGCTCAGTTGGTGCTTTATCAAACTTTGGTTCTGCCTCTGTATTGTTATCACAGGCACTTAGCTGCAACGCTAGAAACGCTGCAAATAAGAACTTATATATGTTTTTAATTTTCATAATACGTCGTTTTAATTAGTTATAACAGCATTTGTATTTATTTCAGCGGCATCTCTTAAAGCATAAAAATCCATGTTGTAAGCTTCTTTAAAATATTTTACAACAAGTGCTTCTTTTGCTTGTAATGCCGCTAAAGCTGTTGGATCCTGAATACCTGCTAAAAATGCTGCATACTCTGCTTTTGAATATATTAATATCATTGAAGCTGTTTCAGCAAAATCTTCATTGATATTTGATCTGGCATAACTGGTGATAAATCCAATTTCGTTTGATTCCGGAATATCATAATTGTACCAGTCTGCTGTATATCCTACAGGCGTTATACGTGCCCATGCTTTTTCGTCGAATGGTTTGTGCTGATTCAAAATATGAATATATTCGTGTTGAATTGTATGAATAAACTCTGAAACATTGTCACGATCAGACTGATCAATATAATCCGTTTCAAACAAGGTAACTCGTTGACCGCCTTCGGCTAAACCTAAAGTTCTTGTTCCTACGCTGTTTAAGTTTACACCTCCAACTAAAACAATTTCTCTTGGTGCAATTTTCTTTACGAAATCTGCTCCTCCAATTTCCGAGTAACTTTTAAGCCAGATTGTCTGAACAATTTCCAGTGCCGGTTGTACTTTGTCAATTGTTGGCGGAAACAAATAGCGACTATTGTCTACCGTATTTTGATTCCATTTATATTGTACATTAATATTATATGGATTCAAATAAGTTGTTGCAATCCAGTTATCAAGCTCTGTTCTTATTGGTTGTGTATAATCCAGTTGGCTATCTCCGGGCTGCTCATCGTGCGCGCATGAAATTACGGCCATTGAAACCATAATTAACATTGCAATTTTATTATATTTTATTAGTTTCATAAATTTTACTTTTAAAGTTTATCTAGGATTTAACTCAACACCTGTATTCGACGCGTGAAGCGGAATTTGTAACGCTCTTCTGTTATCGTCTTTTGCTAAAACATTAGTCGCCTGATTCGTTATTTCGTGGTTAACTACAAGGTTAAAACGTTTTACATCAAACCATCTCATTCCTTCGTGTATAAAATCTCTTCTCCTTGTTTCTGCAATTGCTTTGATATAAGATGTCTGTACCGGAGTCATGGTGTAAAATGGTGTATATTCATCAGCAATTACCGGATATTTAGCCACTACTTTTGCCTGAGTTACTTTATCTGTAGCTACATAACCTGCAGTTCTTGTTGACAGAAAATATTCCAGCTCATCATTTGCTAAGGCGATATCCCCTTTCATTACATGAGCTTCGATTCTGTTTAAGAAAAATTCATCGTTACTTAATAAAACTTCTGCAACATAAGGCTCACCAATACCAGCTGTTACGTTTGTATATTTGAAGTACTCGTAAAACTTTGGAAGGAAAACTGTTATACTACTATTAGATGAATAGAAATTATAAAGCCATGGTTTAGCAAAAAGGCTTGTCGCAGTTCCGAATATTTCCGGATATCTTGCACCTGAAAGATAAAAACGGTTTAAAGAGTATGATCTGCTTACAATTGAATTTGTTGATACGATTAATAAGTTTGTTTCAGCATCACTGCTCGCATAGCTTAATCTTTGATCAACAGCACTAAGTAAGTCATAAGATGCGAAATCTCTTAATTTACCTACTGGTTTTGCGCCTAAATCATTAGATAATTCAATTACTCTGTCCCAATCTCCTTTTATTAAATAAAATCTGCTGGCAAAAGCTTTTGAAGCACTTACATTAAAATGAAATTTAGCCTCTTTGTAATCATTTGTTACTAATGGCAATCCTTCTTCAATATCCTTTTGAATAAAATCGAAAACCTCTTTTATAGTATTTCGTTTATATTTTGTCATTAATTCTGTTTCAGGTTTTGTAACATAAGGAATTCCTAAATCTGTCGCAGCCGTAGCAGGATTATAACGTTTAGACCAAAGAGAAACCAACATAAAGTGAGAATATGCTCTGGCTAATAATGCTTCTCCTTTTTGCGGATTTAAACTTGGTGAATTTCCTAATTGATCAATAGCTTCAAGAGCTTTATTGGCATGTGCAATAGCAGTATAACAAGCGTCCCAATAGTATGCCTGAGTGTCAATATCAGCAGTTTCTGTCTGAATTTCCCAATTATAGTTTTGCACGTTTTTAAGTAATGTTTGTGCCATACCACTGTCAAAAACGTTATCTGACATTGTTTCTGCAATATCAAAATAACTCATTTGAGGATAGGCATTTACTAATAACTCGGATATTTTATCCGGAGTATCTATTTCTGTTCTGTTATCTGGTTTTTCAGAAAGGAAATCATCACAACTAGTAATACTTATAAGTATCAATAGGGATAATGCTATTTTTAAGTTTTTCATAATTTTGACTATTATAATGAAAGGTTTAAAGTAAAAGTATATTGAGATGTTACCGGTAAAGCAACTCCTCCTGAATTACGGAACTCAGGATCCTGCCCATTTAATCTCTTATCAGAATAAAGTAACCAAGGATTAACCGCAGAACCTTTTAATGTAAAAGTAGTAAGTCCTAATTTTCTCTTGAAATCACTTGGAAATTCCCAACTCAACGAGATATTTTTTAGTCTCACAAAATCTCCATCTGCAATACGGGCATCAGAATAATTGTAAGTATTATAAGCTCTTGCAAGTGTACGTTCTCCTCCGTAATTAGCATTTAAACGTTTGTCTGCAATTACCGGAATGTTCGTATAATTTTCATCTCCAGGATTTATCCATCTATTAGTAAAATCTTTAGTGAAAACTGTTAAATCATCATAAGTACTATCATATACTGGATTTAAACGAACTTTGTTTCCTCCTGATCCAACAAAAAACACATATAAAGACCAATTTTTATATGTAAATGTATTCGATAAACCGATCGATTTATTTGGTTCAATAGATCCTTCATATTTTAAATATTTAGTAACATTTAAATTATCCTGGAAATTTGCTCCTGTAATATTATCAGTTTCTCCGTCAGCCATTACAAAAGTTGGCAAACCTTGATTGTTTAAACCTGTAAATTGGTATGAATACAATGAATTTCTAGGGTGCCCAAGCGTATTTCCTCCATTTGCATCAATTAAATCAAATGCAGTTGGTGTGTTTTCTAACTTTGTAATTTCTTGTTTGTAAACAGAAAAATTAAGTGTTGTAGACCATTTAAAATTTTGGTTATCAAAGTTTTTAGTTGTAAATCCAACCTCTAAACCTTTAGTCTCCATATCAGCATTGTTTCCTTGTCTGATTCTTTCTCCCCCAATTCCTGAAGTAATCACATAATCAACTAAATCAAATGCTTTACGACGATAAATATCTGTTGTTAACTGAACTCTGTTGTTAAACATTCCAAGATCAACACCTATGTTAGTTTCAAATTGTTTTTCCCAAGTCAAGCTTCCATTTTGCAATTCATCAATCTGAATTCCAGTTTCTCTGTCATCAAGATTAAAACGATCTGTAACATAACTTTTGTAAATAGCCAAAGAGTTTGTCGCTGGTCCAGCAGTAGCTGTTAAACCATACGAAGCTCTTAATGCCAAAGTATTTACTGATTCAACATTTTTCATAAAACTTTCTTCAGCAACATTCCATTTTCCACTAAAAGTATATGTAGGCAGCCATCTTGAAGAATCGCTGTTTCCTTGTCTGTTTGATCCATCATAACGCCCTGTAACAGAAGCTGTATAACGACGATCATACGTATAACCTACTTTTCCGAAGAAACCAACTGTTCTTTCTTTTTCTTCATTAAAACCATAATAAGAATCTCCTCCATTAATGATTTTTTCGATAATTCTAGGATCAGTAAAGGCAGTTAAACCTCTGTCGTATTGTAAACCTGCAGCGGTAAAATTATCACTGCTTCTGTCAACAACTCTTAACTCTGTACCAAATAAACCTTCTACTTCATGTTTATCACTGAATGTATTTCTGTAATTAACACTATTTCTTAAATTATAAGAAGTTAAGTCGTTAGTGAATTTTCTTAAGAAACCTCCATTTGGTAAAACAGAAACTTTAGGAGCTGTTAAATCATTTGGATCCTGGTATAAAAAGATATTATCATCCCTTACCAAAGTATTTACTCCGTCTTCACCATCTGGTGTACCCGCTTTATAAGCTCCAACAACGTTTGAACCTTCTAATATTTTATGCTCACGACTTGTGTTTGCATAACGAGCTGAACCGGTTAAGTTATAATTTAAATGTGGACTAATTTTATAATCTAAATCTAATTGGAAACGGATATCTTTCACTTCGATTTCCATGTAATTGTTTGCCAATTCGTTGATGATATTCATCTTAGCCCAGTTATTTCTGTAATATTCAAGATTACCATTATCGTCATAAGGACGTAAAGTTCTGCTTGTATTTAAAACATAGTTAAATGGGTTGATATCAAAATCACGTGTTACTTTTCCAAAAACAACATCTTTTTCACTTTCGTAACTTCCCGGCGCACCTTGATCACGTATAGAAGCCAATGTAGATAAAGTAATGTTTAATCTGTCATTTACATAAAATGTACCTCTGATGTTTGATGAAATTTGTTTTACATCATCAGCAATTGTCCATCCCGGATCTGTATAATATCCTAAAGACGCATAGAATGTATTGTTTTTACCACCTCCAGAAAAACTTAAAGAGTGATTTTGTGTGATAGATGGTCTGAATAAAACGTTAAACCAATCTGTATTGGCTAATTCGTATTTCTTTAAAAAATTGTTACGGCTAACAGGATCATTATTAACTAAATAACTATCTGTTTCTGGTACATAAGTATTGATAGCTCTACCTAAAATATTGTAAGCTCCACCATATCTTCCGTTTACCGTTGAAGGCAAATCTAAATATCCTTTTGCTTCCATTTCCTTCATGATACTCATAGATTCCTGAGAATTCAAAATATCATATTGGCTATAATTTGGAACTCCTCTAACTGTTTGCTCTAAACCATAAGTTACTTTTAACGGAGAATCTCTACGACCTTGTTTTGTTGTAATAACTACAACTCCATTTAATGATCTTGAACCATAGATAGATGTTGCAGATGCATCTTTAAGAATCTCAATACTTTGAATATCGTTTGCATTTAATCCTGCAACAGAAGAACTTAGTAATGTTTCTGAATTTCCAGACGCTAAATCTGCAAATGATAAATTGATGATATCTTCCTGAACAACTCCGTCAATTACCCATAATGGTTTTGTATCTCCAAAAATTGAAGAAGATCCACGAACTGTAATTTTTGGCGCCGTACCAAAAGTACCTGTTACGTTTTGTACAGTAACACCGGCAGCTTTACCTTCAATCATTCTGCTCACATCTACAACCCCATCAACTTTTAATTCAGCTCCTGAAATTTTACTGATAGCACCTGTAAATGTTCTTTTTGAAGTTTTTTCGTAACCTGTTGTTACGACAACTTCTTTCAAATTTTGACCTGATTCGTTCAAAATAACTGTTGGAGATGTATTTTCGATACCAATTTCTTTGGTTTCCATACCAACATAAGATATAACTAATGAAGTACTGTTTGCCGGCATTTCGATAGAAAAATTTCCATCAAAATCAGTCAATACAGCTACTTTCGTTCCTTTTGCCATTACAGTTGCGCCAGGAAGCGGCACACCAGATGGATCTGTAACTTTTCCTTTAATGATTGGCCCTGCCATAAGCGCATCAAACAAAGAATTGTTGTTGTCTAAATTAGAAAAAGGTTCTAATGAATTGTCTTTTTGTAAAATAATCTGGTTGCTTACTTCCGAAAAAGTAATATTAAAGGGTTTTAATATTCGATTAAGCACACTAGACAAAACTTCCTGATTGGCCTCTATTGTAACTTTTTGGTTCAATTGGGGCAATCTGGAATTGTACGAAAACTTTACGTGTGCAGATTTTTGAAGTTTAGATAAAGCATTATCTAGTGTTAAATCTGAAACAGTAATCGTAACTTTTGTATCTAGCTTTCTTTGTCCATTTACACTGTTTGCCATTGTAACACTTGAAAATACAAGTGCTAAGACAAACTGAAATAGCGTTATTTTCATGATTCGGTGGAGTAATCGTTGTTTAACAACTGGTTTTTTCATAATTTTGGTGTGTTTTGATTAATACTGTTCGAGTGTATTCTAAGAAACATGATGAATTACTTTTTACAGAAAGCAATTCAATTAAATTGGAGTGTCGATAATGTTACAGCATTTCGGCACTTTTTTTATGTATTTTATTCTTACATAGGCATTTAAATATATTTATAGTTTAGTTTTTGGTTGATTTATTTATTTTAAAAAGTTTTTTTCCTCTAGTTACAGCCTTTGGAAAATATTGTAATCTGATTTCCGTTCATTTCAAAACTGGTATCATTACCAATGCTTTTGCAAATAATTTTAAGTTTTTCCGGTAACGGCTGATCGCTTAGTGAAGTTGTTAAATGACAGTCGTTTAATTTATCTTTTGGATAATCAATATTAACCAGATACGCTTGTTCTATGGTTTCAAAAATCTGAGCAATCGGAATATCGTTAAACTCAAAGCTCAACTGCTCGATATTTCCAACACTTTTAACCAGAACTTCGTCTTTTGTAATATTGGTTATTTTATTAAAAACTAAATCTTTACGAATAAATCGAAGCGCCTGATTAGGAAGTAAAACCACTTCATGATCTGTTGCATTAGAAATTAAATTATTAGATTTTACCCTTACTTTACCGGTGCGAACAAGAACTTCAACATTTTGCTGATCCTGATATGCTTTAATTCTAAAACTAGTACCTACAACTCTTGTTACAATTTCGTTTGCATAAACAAAAAAAGGTTTTTTGGGATTTTTACTAATTTCAAAGAAACCTTCGCCGGATAAATAGACCTTTCTTTCATTTCCGGTAAAGATTTTAGGATAACTTAATTTACTTTTTGGCTGTAATAAAACCGAACTTCCATCAGATAATGTAATAGTTTGAGAAATATCCGAGTTATTAGTCTGTTCAACCAGTCCTTCGTTATTTTCTTCTATCAATTCATTGTAGGTAACAACAGTATTGCCAGTGATGGTATTATTTTTAAAAGCCCAAACAGATAATAAAGAAATAACCAAGGCTGCTGCGACACCAGTCAGCCAATACTTTTTTAGCTGTACTACTTTTGATTTTGTGGTTTTATAAAAATTTTCTTTTATTTCGATTTTTTTCCAGGTTGCTTCTAATGCTGAATAAATCTCGTTTTGAGATAAATTAGCATTCGTAACTTTCATGGCTAACAATAAAAGTCTGGCATCCTCAACTAATTTGGCTCGTTGACGATTTTCTAAAGTCCATTCCTCCCAGCCTTGTTCATCAATTTTAAATAAAACCCACAATTGAAAGGATTGATCGGATAAAAGGTCTTCGATTTCGGTATAAGTATTACGTTTTTGCATCTTAGAAATAGGGTTACAAAAACATAGAGGACACTTTTCTTATTACATACTCACTTAATTGTGATTTTTTTTAAGTTTTTTTTAAGAAAATTGTAAAACCCCCGAAGATAGTAGCAAAAGATAGGTTAAATTGCCCTTCCATTCTTTACGAAGACTCAATAATCCGCGGTATAACAGGTTATTTGCCGACTGATAATTAACATCTAGCAATTCGGCTATTTGTTCAACAGCCAAACCCTGATGATATCTTAGATACAAAGCCTCTTTTTGACGTGGCGGCAAATCATTTAAAAGTTTATTTAAATATAAAACACGTTCTGCAGTCACTTCATCTTCAACCAGATCATTTTCGATCGAGAAATCAAAAAGAAATTCAAGTGCTTCGGTCGAAGTCGTTTTACGAAAAATATGATCTCTTTGAAATAAGCGGGCTATTCGTTTTCTAACACTTGATAACAGATAAGCTTTTACAACAACATTTTCCTGCAATGAGTTTCTGTAAACCCAAATATCAGCAAAAACATCCTGAACAGAATCCTGCACCTTTTCTGAAAAAGGCGAAAGTGAATTTCCGTAACTAATTAAATCTTTATAATATCTTTCAAAAAGCAGCGAAAAAGATTTTTCATCGCCAGCTTTTAAATTACTCCAAAGAGTATTATCGTCTAATGGTTTGCTATTTAAAGTTTGGCTTTTCATAATTTATTCAGGCGTGGTATATTTTCGAAGAAATGCTTTTCTTAATGTTGAGAGAATAGTTTTTTAACATTATCCTTTAACATTGTTCGATAAATATATAAAAGCAAAAATATAAAAACAATTTTTTTACAAAAAGGAAGCAGTTTCTTAATATACAAACTGCTCCTTATCTTAGACTACATCAGGGATCTTAAATAAATGTTAAAAAATATTTTTATTTGAAGAACCTTACAATTGTGAGATTTTACAGATACTTATATAAGTTTATTCTTTAATAAATTTTGCTGTTAAAAACCCCTTATCAATTTAACTTAGTCAAAAAACATAATTTTTTTAGATTGAAATTCCCAATAAAACAGCAACTATTAACACCAAACACAATAAAAAAAGCCTTACTAAATAATAGTAAGGCTTTCGAGAAATTTTATTTCAAACAGCTTTTAAAAAGCTACATTCCATCTTGGTAATTTTGAATTTTCATCTAAGAAATTTTGCAAAACCTGTCCTTCAACTGCAGTTGGAATTGCTTTTACATCTGCATTAAAAGTTTCGTACCAAACTACTTCAAGAGCATCAATACTTTCTAATTTCATTTGTGCAGGCCATGAATATTTTCTTCCTGTTTTTGCAAATTGGTGTCCGTTTACGATTTTATCATATAAACCGCCATTTTTGCTTTTTAGAGTTCCATCATTTTGAACAGTTCCTGTAGAAGCAACCATGATTAATTCTTTTGCATCACCTTCAATAGCGTAAACTACAAAAACTCCTGCACCAGCTTCCGGAGCATTACAAGCTTGTTCTAAACTATCTTCAATGGTAAAAGTAAAACTATTGCTTACTTTAAACTTTTCTAATTCTTTGTACATATTTCTTATTTTAAGCTTCTAAGTTCTATCCCGATAGCAATCGGGACTAAGTTGCTGAGATTTTAAATTTATTCCGTACATTTTAAAAATGTAAAAAAGTCTCAACAAATATTGAGACTTTTTTGGAATTTGTTATCTTGAATACTGGATCTTAACCAAGTACTTCTTTTACTTTTTTACCAATTTCAGCTGGTGAATCAACAACGTGAATTCCGTTGTCTCTCATAATTTGTTTTTTAGCAGCAGCTGTATCATCAGAACCACCAACAATAGCACCTGCGTGACCCATTGTTCTACCTGCAGGAGCAGTTTCTCCAGCGATAAAACCAATAACTGGTTTACGGTTACCATCAGCTCTAACCCATTTAGCAGCATCAGCTTCTAATTGACCTCCAATTTCACCAATCATGATGATAACTTCAGTTTCAGGATCGTTCATTAATAATTCAACAGCTTCTTTAGTTGTAGTTCCAATAATTGGATCTCCACCAATACCAATAGCTGTAGTGATTCCTAAACCTTGTTTTACAACCTGATCTGCAGCTTCATAAGTTAAAGTTCCTGATTTAGAAACGATACCAACAGTTCCTTTTTTGAAAACAAAACCTGGCATAATACCAACTTTAGCTTCACCAGGAGTAATAACTCCAGGACAGTTTGGTCCGATTAATCTAGAATTTCTTTCTTTAACATAATTATTAGCTTTAATCATATCTGCTACAGGAATTCCTTCTGTAATAGCAATAATTACTTTGATTCCAGCATCAGCAGCTTCCATAATTGCATCAGCAGCAAAAGCCGGCGGAACAAAAATGATAGATGTATCAGCCCCAGCTTGATCTACAGCATCTTTTACTGTATTAAAAACCGGACGGTCTAAATGGCTAGTTCCCCCTTTTCCAGGAGTAACACCACCAACAACATTAGTACCGTACTCAATCATTTGAGAAGCATGGAAAGTTCCTTCGCTTCCTGTAAATCCTTGAACAATTATTTTGGAATCTTTATTAACTAAAACACTCATGATATATATTTTATGTAGTTTTTAAAATTGTGTTGCAAAAATAAGGTTTTGTAATCTATTTTAACCTTTTTGTCATCAAAAAAATTAAGAAAATTGACTCATTTGATAACCGCGATAAAGTTTGTCATCTTTAATTTGCCAAATCGTAGCAAAATGTGCCAATAACATTTCTTCTCTTGGGTTTTCAATCGTTTTCACAAAATGAGAATAACGTACTGAAACTAAATCATCTTCGGCAATAATATGACTTATTCTTACCTTAGAACGCACATACGCGCGACTTAGTTCGTTGGCCATTGCTAACATCGAATCATAATCCATCTCAATCAATCCTTTGGTACTATTCCAATCCAACTTAACATCGGGATGCAAATAAGTTTTCATGATTTCGCTATCAATTAAGGCATCCGACTTATAAAATTTTTGAACAAATTCTTTTATAGACATATTACTTCAATTTATTTAGAATTTCAGGAATCTTTTTGATATTGGCTAATTGTTTTAACTTTTCTCTTGATTCTTCTATTGGAGTTCCAAAATAAGATTTTCCGCCTTCAACAGATTTCGTAACACCGGTTTGTCCCATAATAACAGCCTTCGCTCCTATTGTGATTCCGCTCGTTGTTCCTACTTGTCCCCAAATTGTAACTTCATCTTCGATAATAACACAACCTGCAATACCTGTTTGTGAAGCAATCAGACATTTTTTACCAATTACAGTATCATGTCCAACGTGAACCTGATTATCCAATTTTGTTCCTTCTCCAATGGTTGTATCGCCGGTTACGCCTTTATCTATTGTACAAAGAGCTCCAATACCAACGTTATTTTCAATAACAACTCTTCCTCCGGAAATTAACTGGTCAAAACCATCCGGACGTTTTTTATAATAGAAAGCATCGGCTCCTAAGATAGTTCCCGCATGAATAATGACATTATCGCCAATTACGGTATTGTCATATATGGTAACATTAGGATGAATTAAACAGTTTTTCCCAATGATTACATTGTTTCCAACAAAGCAATTAGGCTGAATCACAGTTCCTTCTCCAATAGTTGCAGAAAGTGATATGTTTACAGTTGTGGCCTGAAAAGGTCTAAAATGTTTGGTTAAAGTATTGAAATCTCTGAAAGGATCATCAGAAATTAAAAGTGCTTTACCTTCCGGACAGTCTACTTTTTTATTAATTAAAACAATTGTAGCGGCAGATTGTAAAGCTTTATCATAATATTTAGGATGGTCAACAAAAACAATATCGCCTGGTTCAACAACATGTATTTCGTTCATACCTAAAACCGGAAAGTCTTGGTCTCCTATAAATTCGCAATTAAGCAAATTTGCAATTTCTCGTAAAGAGTGAACTTTTGGAAATTTCATATAATTATTAGTTTTTAGTCTCAGTTTTCAGTCTCAGTTTTCAATCTATATTAACAAACTGCCAACTGAGACTGAAAACTGAAAACTCATAAAAACTACTCTTTTACACGCTCCATGTAAGAACCTGAAGCGGTATCAATTTTAATTTTATCACCTTCGTTGATGAATAAAGGAACGTTTACAGTTGCTCCTGTTTCTACCGTAGCAGATTTTGTTGCGTTTGTAGCTGTATTTCCCTTTACTCCCGGCTCAGCATACGTAACTTCAAGAATTACAGAAGATGGCATATCTACAGATAAAGGCAAATCCGTTTCAGTATTAACCTGAACCATAACGCTTGTACCTTCTTTTAATAATCCTGGAGCATCCAAAATATTTTTATTTAAAGAAATTTGCTCATAAGATTCTGTATTCATAAAGTGAAATTCATCTCCTTCAGCATATAAAAACTGATAATTATGTGTTTCAACACGTACATCGTCAATTTTATGTCCCGCAGAAAATGTATTGTCTAATACTTTTCCAGTTGTTAAACTTCTCAATTTTGTTCTTACGAAAGCTGGTCCTTTTCCAGGTTTTACGTGAAGAAATTCGATGATTTTATAAATATCGTGATTGTATTTAATACATAATCCGTTTCTAATATCTGATGTAGATGCCATTTTGTTTGTTTTATTTAATATTTCGTTGAATCGTTAAATCGTTTATTTGTTTCGACTAAACGATTCAACAAATAAACGATTGAACTTTTATTTAATAATTTCCTGAATAACCTTTCATGATTCCTCTTGATGAGTTTCTGATAAAATCTAAAATCTCATCTCTCTCAGGAGTAGCTTCCATTTCAGCTTCAATAATACTTAAAGCCTGAGTTGTATTGTAATTTTTTTGGTATAAAATTCTGTAAATTTCCTGAATTTCTCTAATTTTTTCAGTACTAAATCCTCTCCTTCTTAAACCAACTGAATTAATACCAACGTATGATAATGGTTCTTTTGCGGCTTTTGTATAAGGAGGAACATCTTTTCTAACCAAAGATCCACCGGAAATCATCGCGTGATCTCCAATATGTATAAATTGATGAATCGCTGCCAAACCACCAATTACAGCATGATTTCCTACTACAACGTGACCTGCAAGAGCAACTCCGTTTACAATAATAGCATTGTTTCCAATTTCGCAATCGTGAGCAATATGAGCATAAGCCATAACTAAACAATTGTTTCCAAGAATCGTTTGTCCGGAAGCAACTGTACCTCTGTTTATCGTTACACATTCTCTGATAGTACAATTGTCGCCAATTATCGCAAGAGAATCTTCTCCGCCAAATTTTAAATCTTGTGGTACCGCAGAAATTACAGCTCCTGGAAAAATATTGCAATTTTTACCAATACGAGCGCCTTCCATGATGGTTACATTTGAACCAATCCAGGTACCATCACCAATAACAACATTATTGTGAATTGTTGTAAAAGGCTCAATTACAACGTTTTTAGCGATTTTAGCGCCAGGATGAACATATGCTAATGGTTGATTCATCTGTATGTTTTATATTTTAAATTAAAATAGTCTAATTTGGGCAACAAACGTAAACAATAATTTTCATTAAATTATTATTGTTTTTTTACAATTTGCGCCATTAATTCTGCCTCAGTAACTAATTTACCATTTGCGTAAGCGTTTGCCTGCATGTGGCAGATCCCTCTACGGATAGGAGAAATCAACTCGCATTTGAAAATTAAAGTATCACCCGGCAATACTTTATGTTTGAATTTAACATTGTCAATTTTCATAAAGTACGTTAAATAATTTTCAGGATCCGGAACTGTACTTAATACTAAAATTCCTCCTGTCTGAGCCATAGCTTCAACAATTAAAACTCCCGGCATAACCGGAGCTTCAGGAAAATGTCCTACAAAGAAATTTTCGTTCATAGTCACGTTCTTCAAACCAACAACGTGGCGATCAGACATTTCTATAATTCTGTCAATCAACAAAAACGGTGGACGGTGTGGTAACATCGCCATGATTTTGTGAATATCCATCAAAGGTTCTTTATTCAAATCATAAACCGGAACATGATTTCTTTGTTCGATTTTAATGATTTTTCCAATTTTCTTAGCAAATTGGGTATTTACATAGTGTCCTGGCTTATTAGCAATAATTTTTCCCTGAATTCTTACTCCAATTAAAGCTAAATCTCCCACAACATCTAATAATTTATGACGTGCAGCTTCGTTTGGATAGTGTAAAGTAAGGTTGTCCAAAACTCCATTTGGCTTTACAGAAATTTTATCTTTACCAAAAGCTTTCTTTAAATTCTCCATTGTAGATTCAGATATTTCTTTATCTACATATACAATTGCATTATTTAAATCTCCACCTTTAATTAAACCATGCTCTAATAAAGATTCTAATTCATGCAGGAAACTAAAAGTTCTTGAATTTGCGATTTCATCTTTAAAATCGGCAATACTTTTCATGGTTGCATTTTGAGTACCTAAAACTTTAGTACCAAAATCTACCATTGCAGTAACCTGATAATCATCGCTTGGCATTACCAAAATCTCGCTTCCCGTAGCTTCATCAGTAAACGAAATAACTTCTTTTACTACATACACATTACGTTTGGCATCTTGCTCTTCGATTCCGGCTTTTTCTATAGCTTCAACAAAATATTTTGAAGAACCATCCATGATAGGCAGTTCAGAAGCATTTAATTCTATGATAACATTATCCAGATCACATCCGACCAATGCGGCTAAAACATGCTCAGGAGTTTGAATTTTTACACCTAGTTTTTCTAAATTGGTACCTCTTTGCGTATTAACAACATAATTAGCATCAGCTTCAATCACTGGCTGACCTTGCAAATCTACTCTTACAAAAGTGAAACCATTATTAATTGGAGCTGGTTTAAAAGTCATTGTAACTTCTTTTCCAGTGTGTAATCCAACTCCTGTTAGCGAAATTTCATTTTTGATGGTCTTCTGTTTAACCATTATTTCCATTTTTTGGGTTTATTATTTGTTTTTTTAATTCGTCCAGTTCGGCAACAATTTTAGGCAAGTTCTTAAAATGAACGTATGATTTGTTAAAATCCGTATAACCCAGCGATGGAGTTCCCTGCAAAATTTCATCGTCTTTGATGTTTCTTGCTACTCCTGACTGCGCCTGAAGCCTAACATTATTACCTATTATTAAGTGGCCTGCGATACCAACCTGCCCGCCAATCATACAGTTTTCGCCAATTTTTGTAGAACCTGCAACGCCTGATTGAGCAGCAATTACAGTGTTTTTACCAATTTCTACATTATGTGCAATCTGAATTTGATTGTCTAATTTAACTCCTTTTCTAATAATCGTAGAACCAAGAGTTGCTCTGTCAATTGTAGTATTGGCACCAATATCTACATTATCTTCTATAATTACGTTACCAATTTGTGGTACTTTACTATAAATTCCTTCTTCATTTGGCACAAAACCAAAACCATCTGCGCCTATAATTGTACCCGAATGTATCGTACAATTATTACCTATTATAGTTTCAGAATAAATCTTAGCGCCAGCAAAAATATATACATTGTCACCAATAACAACATTATCGCCAATAAAACTATTAGGATATATTTTTACATTATCTCCTAAAACTACGTTTTGACCAATATAACTAAAGCTTCCCAAATATAGATTTTCTCCATATTTAGTTCCTTCAGACAGAAAAGAGTGCGCTTCAATTCCGTTTTTATTCAATTTTACCTGATTGTAAAACTGCAAAAGTTTAGAAAAAGAGGCATACGCATCTTCAACTTTTATTAAAGTGGTAGTGATTTCGGCTTCTGGTACAAAACTATCATTAACAATCGTTACCGTAGCCTTTGTAGTATATATGTAGTTGATATATTTCGGGTTAGCCAAAAAAGTAAGCGATCCTTCCTCGCCTTCTTCAATCTTAGAAAGTCGAGAAACTTCTGCATTGGGATTCCCAACAACTTCTCCTTCTAAAATTCCTGCTATTTGTTCTGCTGTAAATTTCATCGCGACAAAAATATAAAAAATAGATTTTAAATGTTAATTTTAGATAAGTTGTTTTGGAAAACAGATATAATATTTTGTCACCAGTTTAGATAACGATTTCAAATTCAGCTGATCAGACGCTTCAACAACATCCTCAATTGTTTTATCTTTTTTCAAAATTCGTATCGGTTCGGCTTCTTTGCTGTAAGCCTGGTTTTTTATTTTACCTCTAAAAATAAAATATCCGGCGTCTACTGCCGAAATATGATGTTCCTCTGCAAATTCTTCCTTTAGAGATTGGGATTCTTCCATCGGAATCTTTTCTGCACTCAACTTAATCTTTAGTAAATCTCTGTTAATGATCATTTTACTTAATGTAGAAAGTATAAAATCATCTTGCTTTTGCCAGGCTTTTAAGGCACTGATAATATCAAAATCGTCTAATTGAGAAAATAAATCTAATTTCTCTGCATCAAAATTTTCAAGTGTAATTTTATTTTTCATGAAATACAAAAGCGGTTCGCTGCAAGGCAAATTCACTCCTTTTAAAGTAAGCTCTTTGGCTCTCTTTAAAGTCTTCATCAAAATTAATTCGGCAACCAGGCTTGTTTTATGCAAATACGCCTGCCAATACATTAATCGTCTCGAAAGCAGGAATTTTTCAACAGAATAAATTCCTTTTTCTTCGATAACCAAAACGCCGTCAACAACATTCATCATCTGGATCAAGCGCTCCGAATTTACATTTCCTTCTGCAACTCCGGTATAAAAACTATCACGCTTCAAATAATCCATTCGATCCATATCTAACTGACTTGAAATCAGTTGCAGCATGAATTTTCTGTGATATTCTCCTTTGAAAACCTGAATGGCCAAACTTAATTTTCCGTCAAATTCATCGTTTAACTGATTCATGAATAATAAAGAAATCGCTTCGTGATTGACATCTTCAACAATACTTTTTTCCATAGCATGCGAAAATGGTCCGTGCCCAATATCGTGCAGTAAAATAGCAATCAATAAAGCGCATTCTTCTTCCTGAGAAATCGCAACGCCTTTAAAACGAAGTGTTTCAATAGCTTTTTGCATTAAATGCATACAGCCTAAAGCATGATGAAAACGGGTATGATTGGCTCCGGGATATACCAAATAAGATAATCCCATTTGAGAAATACGTCGCAAACGCTGAAAATACGGATGCTGAATTAAATCGTAAATAAGCTCGTTCGGGATGGAAATAAACCCATAAATGGGATCATTAAATATTTTTAATTTATTTATGTGGGTCACTATTTGGTTATTTTTTGGTCAACAAATATAAGTAATTAACTATAAACAGCTTTGGGTTTTTAACTTAAAAAATTACGATTTTACAGTATTAATTTCTTCATCGATAACAGAACTAAAATTAATTTTCAAAAAAAACTCAATTTGTTATTCTCAATTTTATACTATTTTTAATACTTTTTAAGTTCTATACTTTTAAATTGCATTAAAATTAATTTGTTTATGGATAAGATAAAAATACTTTGGGTCGACGATGAAATCGATCTTTTAAAGCCACATATATTATTTCTGGAAAAGAAAAACTACGAAGTAACAACCTCTAATAACGGTCTGGACGCCATTGCTTTATTTGAAGAAGACAATTTTGATATTGTTTTTCTGGATGAAAATATGCCCGGAATGAGCGGCCTGGAAACACTTTCTGAAATGAAGGAGAAAAAATCGGCAATTCCGATGATTATGATTACCAAAAGCGAGGAAGAATACATTATGGAAGAAGCCATTGGTTCTAAAATCGCCGATTATTTGATAAAACCGGTTAATCCAAACCAGATTTTGTTGAGTTTAAAGAAAAATCTGGATCACTCACGGTTAATTTCTGAAAAAACAACTCTGGATTATCAAAAAGAATTTAGAAAAATTTCGATGGAATTAGCCATGGTTAATTCGTATGAAGATTGGGTTGAATTGTATAAAAAATTGATTTTCTGGGAACTTGAATTAGAAAATATCAACGATCAGGGAATGATTGAAATTCTTGAATCCCAAAAAGTAGAAGCCAATTCACAATTCGGAAAATACATTGAAAGAAATTATGAAGATTGGTTTGAGCCAAAAGCCGATAAACCAATTCAATCAGATACTTTATTTAAGGAATTAGTAGTTCCTGAAATTAAAAAGAAAGACAAGCCTATTTTGTTTGTGGTAATTGATAATTTGCGTTACGATCAATGGAAATCTTTTGAAAGCGTTGTTGCCAATTATTATAAATTAGAAAAAGAAGTTCCGTATTTCTCCATTCTTCCAACAGCTACACAATATGCCAGAAACTCTATTTTCTCCGGTTTACTGCCTTTGGAAATGGAGAAAAAATTCCCTGAATATTGGAAAAACGATGTCGAAGACGGCGGAAAAAATCTTTATGAAGCCGAATTTTTATCGGCACAATTAAAACGTTTAGGTCTTGATATTAAGGAAGATTATTTTAAAATCACGAATTACGCGGGAGGTAAAAAATTAGCCGAAAACTTTAAAGCTTTAAAAGGCAATGATTTGGTAACGGTTGTTTACAATTTTGTAGATATGTTATCGCACGCCAAAACTGAAATGGAAGTAGTAAAAGAACTTGCTTCTGACGATAAAGCCTATCGTTCTTTGACTTTGAGCTGGTTTAAAAATTCTCCATTGCTGGAAATTATTCAGCAAGCTCAGCTTTTAGGTTTCAAATTAATCCTGACGACAGATCACGGAACAATTAATGTAAAAAACCCATCAAAAGTTGTTGGAGATAAAAATACAAGTCTAAATTTGCGCTACAAAACCGGACGTAGTTTAACGTACGAGCAAAAAGATGTTTACGTAGTAAAAGAACCTAAAAAAATTGGTTTGCCCGCTATAAACATGAGCAGTTCGTTTATTTTTGCCAAAAATGATTTGTTTCTGGCTTACGTAAATAATTACAATCATTATGTGAGTTATTACAAAAACACGTATCAGCATGGCGGAATTTCGTTAGAAGAAATGATTATCCCGTTTTTGGTATTTAATCCGAAATAAAGATCAGTTTTCAGTCGCAGTTTTCAGTTTTTTACTGAGACCGAAAACTGTGACTGAGACTATTATAAAAATAAATTTAAGCAATGAATATCGTTTTTTCATTAGATCAGATTCAAGAAACAGCAGAGAAAATTTTAGCACAAAATCCTAAAAAAATCATCCTTTTTAATGGAGAAATGGGCGTTGGAAAAACCACTCTCATTAAACAGTTATGCAAAAGCCTTGGTGTTAAAGATGCCACAAGCAGTCCAACTTTTTCTTTAGTAAATGAATACTATACTATTAATAATGAAATAGTGTACCATTTTGATTTTTACCGATTAAACAAAGAGACCGAAGCGCTCGATATGGGCGTTGATGATTATTTATACTCCGGAAACTGGTGTTTTATCGAATGGTCTGAAAAAATTGAAAATCTAATTCCTGAGGAACATTCTGTTGTAAATATCGAGTTATTGGCAGATGGAAAACGAAAATTAGAACTAGTTTAATTTCGCAGAGATTCGCTAAGATTTCAAAGAGAAATAAAGAAGAATTATAAAAAACTTTGCGAATCTTTGGGCAATCTTAGCGAATCTTTGGGCAATCTTAGCGAATCTCTGTGAAACAACATAATAAGAACAATTTTCTATTCAGAAGATGTAAAGAATCAACATCAAAAATAGAAAAAACAATACCTTAATATTAGCTTTCAGTATTAGCAGAAAATTTGCACTAATTTTAAAACTTTTTACGTAATTTGTACCCTTAATTTTTCGCACAATCCATGTCAATAACCTTAACTCCATTTACGAAACAACAATTGTTGCCACAAGAAGAAAAACTTGAAGTGGGCCGCTTTAAAAGAGAACTTTTCATAGGAATACCTAAAGAAACAAGTTATCAGGAACGTCGTATTTGCCTGACGCCGGACGCAGTAAATTCTTTGACATACGAAGGACACCGCGTTATGATTGAATCCGGAGCGGGAGAAAGTTCAAGTTATTCTGATAAAGAATATAGTGATGCGGGCGCAGAAGTTACAAAAGATACAAAAAAGGTTTTTGGCTGTCCAATGCTGCTTAAAGTTGAGCCGCCTACTTTGGCTGAAATTGAGATGATTAATCCTGAAACAATTATCATTTCTGCCATTCAGTTAAAAACCAAAAAGAAAGCTTATTTTGAAGCTTTGGCACAGAAAAAAATAACGGCACTTGCTTTTGAATATATTAAAGATGAAGACGGATCTTATCCAGCTGTAAAATCTTTAAGCGAAATTGCCGGAACTGCTTCTATTCTTATTGCATCAGAATTGATGATTACAGATGAATTTGGAAAAGGACTTTTATTCGGAAACATTACCGGCGTTCCTCCTACTGAAGTTGTAATTCTTGGTGCGGGAACAGTTGGCGAATTTGCTGCCAAAACCGCAATCGGACTTGGGGCAAACGTGAAAGTTTTTGATAACTCGATCACAAAATTACGCCGTTTACAGAATAACTTAAATCAAAGAATTTTTACTTCTACAGTGCAGCAAAAAGCATTATTAAAAGCTTTAAGACGTTGTGATGTTGCGATTGGTGCGATGCGCGGAAAAGAACGCTGCCCGATTATTGTAACCGAAACTATGGTTGAACACATGAAAAAAGGCGCTGTAATTGTAGATGTTAGCATCGATACAGGCGGTTGTTTTGAAACTTCGGAAGTTACAACACACGAAAAACCAACTTTTATAAAGAGTAATGTACTGCATTATTGTGTACCAAATATTCCATCAAGATATTCTAAAACTGCCTCACTTTCAATAAGTAACATCCTAACTCCTTATCTACTTCAGATAGCCGAAGAAGGTGGTTTAGAGAGCTCTATAAGATGCAATAAAGGCCTGAAAAATGGGGTCTATTTATACCACGGAATCCTAACAAACAAAGCAATTGGCGAATGGTTTGATTTGCCCGATAACGATATTAATTTACTTGTATTTTAAAGGAACTTTAATGTACCTTTGCAAAAAAATTTACTCATGAAGTTCGTACATCGTTTTGCTTATTATTTGATTGGTCTTATTATGGGATGCTTTTTTGTAGCCCTTGTTTTTAGTGGAAAAGATACGCGCTGCAACTACTTTCCAAATGCCAGAGTTTTAAACAATTTAAGAACAAAACCTTTTCAATATTCTGCTAAAGCAATTCAAACTTTAAACGAAAAATGGGTTGATACTGCCGATATTAAAAACACTTTAACTTACGGAGACGTTGATTTTGACCAAAGTAATGTTCCTGTAAACAAAGGAAAGTTATATATTATTGAAGGAAAAACAGTTAAAAACCAGGAAATAATCTTAAAAGTAATTAACTACGAAAATAAAGCAATCTTAGACGAGATTATCAAAAAACCTGCTGAAAAGTAATTTTTTTGTCATTTCGAGTAACAAGAAATCACATCCAGAGAGCAACGAACTGCAAATCCGTTATGCGATTTCTTGTTACTCGAAATGACAAAATTGTGGACAATTATATTTTGGCTATCCTTTTATATTTACTTATATAACTTATATGGTTTAAAAATTACCATTCAATTTCCTTAAGTCCTTTAGATTTCAAAAAAGCATTTGTCTGGCTAAAATGTTTATTCCCAAACCAAAAACCTCTGTTCGCACTTAAGGGCGAAGGATGTCCTGATTTTAAAATATGATGTTTCGAAGCGTCGATTAATGCTGCTTTCTTTTGAGCAAAACCTCCCCAAAGTAAAAACACAACATTTTCCTTTTCTTCAGAAATTTGTTTTATAACTGTATCTGTAAATTTCTCCCAGCCTTTCCCCTGATGACTTCCGGCTTCTGATTGTCTTACTGTCAAAGTTGCATTTAAAAGAAAAACACCCTGATCTGCCCAACGCTCTAAATTTCCTGTTTTAGGAATCGGTTTTCCTAAATCAGTTTCTATTTCTTTGAAAATATTATATAAAGATGGAGGAAACGGAATTCCGTCATTGACAGAAAAACACAGTCCATTTGCCTGATTTGGACCATGATAAGGATCTTGTCCAATAATTACGACTTTTACCTGATCGAAATGACAGTGATCAAAAGCCGAAAAAATCTGGCTCCCTTTTGGGTAACAAATCTTCGTGGTATATTCCGTTTTTACAAAAGCAATTAAATCCTTAAAGTATGGTTTTTCAAATTCTTCATTTAAAACTGGTTTCCAGGAAGAATGCATTTTTACGTCCATGATTTTTTTATGCGAATTTCAGAAATTTTTAAGTAAAATCATATTTACAAACACATAAAATTTAGGTAAAAACTTTGTAGAATTCAATCATAATGTTTTCGTACTTTTGTGTATACTTTATTATAAGGAATTAAATGATTAGCATTACCGAAAAAACATTACAAGACTTACAATTTCCAACAGTTCTCGAAACCATCTCAGCTGGCTGTAATACAGACATTGGAAAAGAAAAGGCTTTACAAATAACACCATTTAGAGATAAAGAAACTTTGATGCAGGCTTTGATGCAAACGTCAGAGTATGTTTCGTCTTTTCAGAATAATAACGCAATTCCAAACCATGGATTTGATGCTATAACAAACGAAATCAAATTTTTAGCAATAGAAGATAGTTTCCTGGAAGTGGGCAGTTTTAGAAAAATTGCGACACTTTCATCTACTTCAAATTTCTTGTTGAATTTTCTTAAAAAATTTGATGATTATTATCCGAACTTAAACGCAAGAGCTTCCAGAGTTGAATATACTAAAGATATTGTAACTCTAATTGACGCTATTGTTGACAAATATGGAGAAATAAAAGACAATGCTTCGCCAGCTTTATTGAGTATTCGTCAGAATATGAATATCGTTCGAGGTAAAGTAAATCAAAGTTTTGGAGTAGCACTTTCTCATAATAATAGTCTTGGTTATTTGGATGATATTAAAGAAAGTTTTGTGCAAAACCGTAGAGTTTTGGCCGTTTTAGCTATGTATCGCCGTAAGGTAAAAGGCTCAATTTTAGGAAGTTCTAAAACAGGAAGTATTGCCTACATTGAACCGGAAGCTACTTTGCAATATTCCCGTGAATTAGCCAATCTTGAATATGAAGAAAAGGAAGAAATTACTCGAATTCTAAAACAATTATCCAATCAGATTCGTCCGTTTTTGCCTTTACTAATTGAATATCAGGAGTTTTTAAGTGATATTGATGTGGTTGCCGGAAAAGCAAAGTACGCCAACAGAATCAACGGAATTTTGCCAACAATTACCGAAGAAAGAAGATTGTTCTTTAGAGAAGCGTATCATCCAATTTTATATTTGAATAATAAGCAAAAAAATGAAGTTACGCATCCGCAAACAATTGAATTAAAACAAGATAACCGAATTATTGTGATTTCAGGACCAAATGCAGGTGGAAAAACAATTTCGCTTAAAACAGTTGGTTTACTGCAATTAATGCTACAATCCGGAATGTTGATTCCTGTTCACGAACGCAGCGAAACTTTCTTGTTTGATAGAATTTTAACGGATATTGGAGATAATCAATCTATTGAAAATCATTTGAGTACTTATAGTTACCGATTAAAAAACATGAATTATTTCTTAAAGAAATGCAACAAGAAAACCATGTTTTTAATAGATGAATTTGGTACTGGTTCTGATCCGGAATTGGGTGGCGCTTTGGCTGAAATTTTCCTGGAAGAATTCTACCATCGTGAAGCTTTTGGAATCATTACAACGCATTATTCAAATTTGAAAATTCTGGCAAATGAATTGCCTTTTGCAACAAATGCCAATATGATGTTTGACGAAAAATCGCTTGAACCGATGTACAAGCTGGCTTTAGGTCAGGCCGGAAGTTCCTTTACTTTTGAAGTTGCCTTAAAAAACGGAATTCCGTTTGGGTTGATAAATCGTGCCAAAAAGAAAATTGAAGTTGGAAAAGTTCGTTTTGATAAAACCATTGCAACACTTCAAAAAGAACGTTCGAAACTGGAGAAAACTTCTATAAATCTTAAAGAAGAAGAAACCAGAGCGCGCGAGGAAAGCAAAAAGATGGAAAACATCAATGTAAAAATCAAACAGAAACTAGAAAGCTATCAGGAATTATACGACAGCAACCAAAAAACGATTTACATTGGTCAGAAAATTGAAGATATTTCAGAAAAGTATTTCAACAATAAAAATAAAAAAGAACTGATTGGCGAATTTTTGAAAATTATAGAAATTGAAAATTCAAAACGTAAAAAAGCAACTCCGAAAGAAGCAAAAGCCATAATCGAAAAGAAAAAAGAAGTTATTGCAGAAGTAACAGTTCAGGTTGAAGAAATTCGAAAAGAGAAAAAAGAGAAGAAACTCAAACCTGTTGTCGAAAAACCAAAACCAATTTTGAAAGTTGGTGACCGTGTTAGAATGCTCGACGGAAGATCTGTGGGAAGCATCGATTCAATCGAAAAAAATAAAGCAACTGTAAATTATGGAATTTTCACTTCAAAAGTAAGTTTGGATGAATTGGAATTAGTGGAAGCTGCTAAGAAATAAGTTTTCAGTTTTCGGTGGCAGTTTTCAGTTATTAAACATGTAAATCTGTCAAAAATTAAAATAAAGCGATTTAAAGAATAATCTTCAAAAAGACAATTACGAAGATGAATATTTTTAAAATATTGCTTAAAAATAAATTATGGGAGTCATTTTTGATTTGTAAAATTGATTGATTTTTAATTTTCAATAGAAATAAATAATCGATAAGAATGTTGCCATTTTTGTCATTTCTAGAAACGAGAAATCTTCGCAAGCAACTCCACAAAGATTAACTACTTACTGAGTTGAAATTCTGGTGTCATTTCATATTCCAATAAATGAAAAACTATATTAAGCTTTGTCAAAGTTTTAACTTTGACAAAGCTGAAAATCTTAAACTTTAAACTTTCTAAAATGCAAAACCTTCCAAAAAACAAAAAAATAATCCTATTCGACGGCGTTTGCAATTTATGTAACAGCGCAGTTCAGTTTATCATCAATCACGATAAAAAAGATGTTTTTCGTTTTGTGGCTTTGCAATCGGAATTGGGAATTGAAATCTGCAACTATATTGGCGTTGATCAAACTAAAATTGACAGCATCATTTTATACAATCCAGGCGTTGCATATTATTATAAATCTACCGCAGCCATCGAAATTGCAGAAGATCTGGGAGGAATTTATAATTTAATGTCAATTTTCAAAATTTTTCCTGAAAAACCTAGAAATTATATTTACGATTACATTGCCAAAAATCGCTATAAGTGGTATGGCAAAAAAGAAAGCTGCATGATTCCTACTCCGGAATTGAAAGCTAAGTTTTTGTAAAGTAAATAAATGTTTTGTCAGACTGAGCGGAGTCAAAGTCCCGTACGTAGATAGACAATCTATATCACTTTATGTTAGTTGCTTATGTCATTTCTTTGCGGGACTTCGACTCCGCTCAGCCTGACATAAAATGAGAATAAACAATAAAAAATCCCAAACTCAAACGTTTTACGATTTGGAATTTGGGATTTTATCCCGAGGCATCGGGATGAAATTTATTAGAAATTTATCTAATTAACTTTCTGTATTTCAAACGTTTTGGAGTTAAATCACCACCCAGACGTTTCTTTTTGTTTTCTTCATAATCAGAGAAACTTCCTTCGAAGAAATAAACTTCAGAATCTCCTTCGAAAGCTAGAATGTGCGTACAAATTCTGTCTAAGAACCATCTGTCGTGCGAAATAATTACGGCACAACCGGCAAAATTCTCTAAACCTTCTTCAAGTGCACGAAGTGTGTTTACGTCTAAGTCATTCGTAGGCTCATCCAGTAAAAGAACGTTTCCTTCTTCTTTCAATGTCATGGCAAGGTGCAAACGGTTACGCTCACCACCAGAAAGCATTGAAACTTTTTTGTTTTGCTCGCCACCACCAAAGTTAAAACGTGATAAATAAGCTCTTGAATTCACTTGCTTTCCTCCCATCATCACTAATTCCTGACCATCAGCAAAGTTCTCCCAAATCGATTTATTTGGATCAATATTAGAGTGTGATTGATCTACGTAAGCGATTTTCACAGTTTCTCCAACTGAAAATTCTCCACTATCTGTAGCTTGCTCTCCCATAATCATTTTGAAAATGGTAGATTTACCAGCACCGTTTGGTCCGATAATTCCAACAATTCCGGCTTGTGGCAAAGTAAAATTCAGATTATCGTATAATAATTTATCTCCAAAAGCTTTCGCAACATTTTTTGCTTCAATAACATTTGTACCTAAACGTGGACCATTCGGAATATAGATTTCCAGATTTTCGTCCAATTGTTTTTGGTCTTCATTTAATAATTTGTCGTAATTCTGTAAACGCGCTTTTTGTTTTGTCTGACGACCTTTTGCTCCCTGACGAACCCATTCTAACTCACGCTCTAAAGTTTTTCTGCGTTTAGAAGCTACTTTTTCTTCCTGTGCCATACGGTTTGATTTTTGGTCTAACCAAGAAGAATAATTTCCTTTCCATGGAATTCCTTCTCCTCTATCCAACTCTAAAATCCATCCTGCAACATTATCAAGGAAATATCTATCGTGCGTTACAGCAATTACAGTTCCTGCGTATTGCGCTAAATGCTGCTCTAACCAAAGTACAGATTCAGCATCAAGATGGTTGGTTGGCTCATCAAGTAACAATACATCAGGTTGTTGCAATAACAAACGACATAAAGCAACACGACGGCGCTCACCTCCGGAAAGGTTTTTAATTGGTGTATCACCTTCCGGTGTACGCAACGCATCCATTGCAATTTCTAGTTTTGTATCGATTTCCCAGGCACCAAGAGCATCAATTTTGTCTTGCAATGCTGCCTGACGATCCATCAACTTATCCATTTTATCCTGATCTTCGTAATATTCTGGAAGACCGAATAAATCATTAATTTGGTTGTATTCTTCTAAAACTGCCATAGTTTCTGCAGCTCCTTCACGAACAATTTCGATAACGGTTTTAGAATCATCAAGAATTGGTTCCTGCTCTAAATAACCTACAGTATAACCCGGTTGAAAAACAACATCACCCTGATAATTTTTATCTACTCCGGCAATAATCTTTAATAATGAAGATTTACCAGAACCGTTTAGACCAAGAATACCAATTTTAGCTCCGTAAAAGAAACTTAAATAAATATTTTTAAGCACCGGTTTGTCTGCTCCCTGATAGGTTTTACTCAATTTCTGCATTGAGAAAATTACTTTCTTATCGTCTGACATTTTGTTTTATTTTTATTTTAATTATTTAATTTTATTATTCTTCAAAAGCTTAAACTCTACCTTTCAATGCATTAAAAACCCAGGCATTAGCAAAAAATCCAACGCCTACCGCTACAAATCCCCAGCCGGAAACATCTCTGTATCTAAAAGCGCCAAGACCTATAAGTAACAATCCCATAAGTATCATTATAAAAGTAGCCCATCCTAAAACGGTATTTTTATTCATTCCCATAATTGTGTAATTATTATTTTAAAGTAGTAAAATTTTTAGAAAGGCAAATATCGTGAATTTTCACGGCTTAATTAAATATTTTGTACAGCATTTCTTTTAACAAATCTGATTGAGGCAAAGCATTGGCACCAACACCTTTACTTTTGACGTCAACATTGCGCAAAGCACCCACAATCTGACTCACTTTTCGCATTGGATAATTCTTTATTGCTAAATCGTATTCCTTTAAAAAATAAGGATTTACACCAATTGCTGTCGCTACATTTTTAGGATTTTTATCCTTAAGTCCGTGGTATTTTAAAAGCTGAACAAAAAATCCAAATACCAGTCCGGTTGTCATTACCAGAGGATATTCTTTAGGATTATGAGCAAAATTTTCTGCAATTTTATAAGCTTTTAATTGGTTTCGTTCTCCAATTGCTTTTCTTAATTCAAAAACATTATAGTCTTTACTAAAACCAATATTCTCTTCAATATGCTGTGGCGTAATTACGGTTCCCTGAGGCAAAATAATTTGTAATTTCTCCAGTTCATTATTAATTTTACTCAAATCTGTACCCAAAAATTCCACCAGCATAGCATTTGCTTTAGGATCAATAGTATACTTTTTTCCTGCCAGAACACGTTTTATCCAATCGCCAACCTGATTTTCGTATAATTTTTTACTTTCGTAAACGATTCCGTTTTGCGCTAATAATTTGGTTACTTTTTTACGTTTGTCAAGTGTTTTGTATTTGTAGCAAAAAACCAAAACAGTTGTTTCCATCGGATTATTTACATAAGATTCAATTTTATCAATAGTTCTCGATAAATCTTGTGCTTCTTTTACAATAACAACCTGACGGTCAGACATCATAGGATAGCGCTTAGCCGTTGAAACAATATCTTCTACAGAAACATCCCTTCCATATAATACGGTCTGATTAAATCCTTTTTCTTCTTCAGAAAGTATATTTTGCTCAATATATTCAGATAATTTATCAATGTAATAAGGCTCTTCTCCCATTAAAAAATAAATCGGTTTTATATTTCCGGCTTTTATATCATTTACAATTTTTACAACTTCATCCATTCAATTTCTTCTTTCAGGTTTTAAAGTTTCAAGTTTAAACCTGAAACAAAAAACTATTTTATATTTTTGCTTTATGCAAAGATTAAATTTTCCAATCTATAGTTTTCGATTCAAAAATAGCGAAAATAAAGTGTCTATTTTTGATGAAATAAGAAAAAAATTTATCATTCTTACTCCCGAAGAATGGGTTCGTCAGCATGTAGTTCATTATTTAATGAATGAAAAAAAATATCCAAAATCACTCATAAACGTAGAGAAAGTTTTAACAGTCAATGGTTTACGAAAACGTTATGATGTTGTTGTTTTTAATTCTGATGGTTCTATACATATATTGGTAGAATGTAAGGCTCCGGAAGTTAAAATATCTCAGGCAACTTTTGATCAGATTGCACGTTATAATATGACAATGCAGGCACGGTTTTTGAAAGTTACAAATGGTCTGAGCCATTATTATTGTCAAATGGATTTTGAAAACGAAAAGTATGAGTTTTTGAAAAGTTTACCAGACTATAAAGAAGTTTAATAAAATTAAAAAAATACCTTTTGGATAAAATAGCTGTTGTCATTTTAAATTGGAACGGAGTAAAATTGTTAGAACAATTTTTACCTTCTATCATCCAATTTTCAGAAGAAGCCACTATATATGTAGCAGATAATGCTTCAACAGACAATTCAATAGATTTTGTCAGACAGAATTTCCCAACAATAAAAATCATAAAAAACAGTGGTAATCACGGTTTTGCAAAAGGCTATAATGACGCTTTAAAAGAAGTTAATGCTGAATATTACGCATTAGTTAATTCTGATATTGAAGTTACCGAAAACTGGCTAAAGCCAATTTTAGAAACATTTGCAATCGAAAAACAAACGGCTATCATTCAGCCTAAAATTCTTGATTTTAAAAACAAGGAATATTTTGAATATGGCGGAGGAGCCGGAGGATTTATTGACAAGTTTGGTTTCCCTTTTTGTCGTGGCCGAATTTTTGAAACTATAGAAAAAGATAATGGACAATACGATGATAATTGTGAATTATTCTGGGCTTCGGGAGCTTGTTTTTTTATCAGAAAAGAGGTTTATGATGAATTAAAAGGTTTTGATGAAACTTTTTTTGCGCATCAGGAAGAAATTGATTTATGCTGGCGTGCTGCAAATGAAGGACACATTATTAAGTACAATTCAGAATCAACTGTTTATCATGTTGGAGGCGCAACTTTACAGCAGGGAAATCCTAAAAAGACCTTTTTAAATTTTAGGAATTCTTTATTAATGCTTGTCAAAAACTTACCGAAAAAAGGATTGTTTTTCGTGATTTTCTTCAGAATGGTTTTAGACGGAATTGCGGGTATCCGTTTTCTTACACAAGGAAAATTCAGTCATACTTTTGCAATTTTAAAGGCACACTTTTCATTTTATTGCATATCTTTAAGATATTTACGAGAACGAAAAGATTTTCAAATTCAGCAATACTATAGCGTAAAAAGTATCGTTTACTTGTATTACATTAAGAAATTGACTGTATTTAAGGAAATCTTTAACAGTAATCAAAATATTAAAAACTAAATTTGTAATCAACGTTTAATTAAATATAATACCTATGAGAAAAATAGTTATCGCACTAACAGTATTAATGGCCTTAACTTCGTGTGTATCGAAAAAACAATACGCAGCATTAGAAGCTAAGAACAAAGAGACCCAGGATTTATTAAACTCTTGCACAGTTAAATTAAATTCTTGTCTTGAAGAAAAAGCAGGATTAGCAGCTACAGCTGAAAGCTATAAACAACATAATCAAGACTTGATAAACAGCTCTAAAGATTTAACTGTATTAACTACAAAAGGTGCTGAAAACCTTGAAAAATCATTAGAAAGTTTAAAAGAAAAAGATTTAAAAATCTCTAGACTTCAAGATGCTTTAACTAAAAAAGACAGTGTTACTTTAGCATTAGTTACAAGTTTAAAAGGAGCAGTTGGAATCAACGATCCGGATATCGAAATCAATGTTGAAAAAGGAGTTGTATTTATTTCTATCGCTGATAAATTATTATTCAAAAGCGGAAGTTATGACGTGAGCGACAAAGCAAAATCTGTTTTGGCTAAAGTTGCAAAAGTTGTTAACGACAAACCTGATTTTGAATGTATGGTTGAAGGTCACACAGATGACGTTCCTTACAAAAGCAACGGAGTTTTGCTAGACAACTGGGATTTAAGTGTTAAACGTTCAACTTCTATTGTACGTGTATTAACAAACGATCTTGGTGTTAACCCGGCTAAATTAATTGCTGCAGGTAGAAGTTCATACGTACCATTGGTTGCAAATGATACTCCTGACAATAAAGCTCGTAACAGAAGAACTCGTATCGTGGTTATGCCAAAAATCGATCAATTCTATGATATGATTGAAAAAGAAATGAAAAAACAAGCGAAATAATTCCTCGTTTAACATACTTCATAAAACAAAAAAAGCAGGTCTAACGACCTGCTTTTTGTATTCTTAACCCTTTTTTAATAACCAATTAAATGTAAATCAAGAATAGCATTATCTTTAAATTAACTAACTAAATTTTAACTATACTAAAGTTAGTTATTTATTTTAAATAATTATACTATTTCAGTTTTTTTTTACAAAATATCAATATCTCCTTTTCCTTCCCTTACAATTACTGGCTCATGTTCAGATAAATCAATAATTGTCGAACCTATATTATCGCCATAACCGCCATCAATTATCATATCAACAAGATTTTGCCATTTCTCAAAAATCAATTCCGGATCGGTAGTATACTCAATTACATCATCTTCATCGCGAATAGAAGTCGATACAATTGGATTTCCTAACTGTCGAACAATTTCTAAAGCAATATTATTATCCGGAACACGAATACCAACAGTCGTTTTCTTCTTAAATTCTTTTGGTAAATTATTATTCCCGGGCAAAATAAAAGTGTATGGACCCGGCAAAGCTCTTTTCAAAATTTTAAAAGTCGAAGTATCAATCTGACGTACATAATCTGAAAGATTACTCAAATCATGACAGATAAAAGAAAAGTTAGCCTTTTCTAATTTTACTCCTTTAATTTTTGCAATTTTTTCTAAAGCACGAGAATTGGTAATATCACAACCCAAACCGTAAACAGTATCTGTTGGATAAATTACCAAACCTCCGTTTTGAAGCACTTTCACCACCTTTGCAATGGCAGCTTCACTAGGTTTATCAGGATATATTTTTATGAATTCGGCCATTTGTTTTTTGTTTAAAGTTTTATTTGTTTCAGGTTTTAAAATCTGTGCTTTTTACTTTGAAAAATTGAATTGTTAACAACAATAAATAATAAAATCAATAATCTACCAAATTTTCAAAATAAAATATATCACCATTTTCAACTTTTGCATCAGAAGCTTTCTCTGAAAAAAATATCTCATTTAGTCCACTAAAATTATAATTGATTACAGTTAAAATATTAGTTCTTGAATTTAATTTATAGAATTTACCATTGTCAGTCCACCATCTCCCTCTTTCATTCCAAACTTTTACTTCGCAATCTTTAACTGATGTAAATACAATAAAATACTTTCCATTTTCTTCCCTATTTATAGTCCAATATTTTTTAGGGATAAGTGTAATACTATCAAAATCAGCACCTTTCCAATAACCAACTAACTTTTTCTCCTCTTTACTAATTAATGTCTCTGATTGTCCCAAAACATTTAATGAAACTAAAAAAATAAAAGGGTATAGTATTTTTTTCATATTACCCTACAACATCCAACTTCGCAAATCGAAGCAACAGTTTTTTAATTCCGCCGACTTCAAATTTTATTTCTGCTTTTTTATCAGCTCCAACACCTTCAAGGTTAATCACTTCCCCTTTTCCGAAGCGTTCGTGCATCACAATATTTCCAACAGTTAATTTACTGTCGAATAAATTTGTGCCCGCAGCACTTGGTGCATTTCCCGAAACTGGTTTTAGCTTACGAATATTTAAATCCGGTTTTGGTTCGTTGTCTGTAATATATTTTGGCGGAGTTCCTCCAACCGGTTTTGCCAATCGCAATTTTGACTTATCAACATCTCCAAAGATATCACCGTCAATCATAGGTTTAAAACGGTAATTACTTTCTGCAGGCGTTAAATACTCTAGATATTGTCCGTCAATTTCCTCAATAAAACGAGAAGGTTCACTGTCTGTCAATTTTCCCCAACGGTAACGCGATTGTGCATAAGTTAAATAAGCCTGATGTTCAGCACGTGTCAAAGCCACATAAAACAAACGACGTTCTTCTTCAAGTTCACTTCTGGTACTCATACTCATCGCGCTCGGAAACAAATCTTCTTCCATTCCCACCACAAAAACATGCGGAAACTCCAATCCTTTTGCAAGGTGAATTGTCATCAAAGCCACACGATCTTCATCAGAGGTATCCTTATCTAAATCAGTTGCAAGCGCCACATCTTCCATAAATTCTGAAAGTGCGCCTCTTGCTCCGTCAATTTCTTTTTGTCCCTCGGTAAAATCTTTTATACCGTTTAAAAGCTCTTCAATATTCTGAATTTTTGCCATTCCCTCGGGAGTAGCATCTTTCTTTAATTCCTGAACCAATCCGGTTTTTTTAGCAACATAATCCGTAATATAAAAAGCATCCTGATTTTGATTAATCACCTGAAAACTCTGAATCATTGTCACAAAATCATTCAGTTTATTCTTTGTTCCGGCATTCAGTTTCAGGTCAATTTTATCAATATTCACCATTACTTCCCAAATCGAACGTTTATAATGATTCGCCGCAATGGTTAGTTTTTCTACCGTTGTATCACCAATTCCACGTGCAGGATAATTGATAACGCGAATTAGCGCTTCCTCATCTTTCGGATTAATTACCAAACGCAAATAACACAAAACATCCTTGATTTCCTTACGTTGGTAAAATGATAATCCCCCATAAATTCGATACGGAATATCACGTTTTCTCAACGCGTCCTCCATTGCACGCGACTGAGCATTAGTACGATACAAAATCGCAAATGCACCATTATGCAATTGGTTCTGCATTTTTTGTTCAAAAATCGTACTCGCCACAAAACGGCCTTCTTCGGCATCCGTCAAACTGCGATGTACTTTTATCTTGTGTCCAAAATCATTTGCAGTCCAGACTACCTTATCCAGCTTTGTTTTATTGTGTTCCATCACAGTATTGGCCGCTTCAACAATATTTCTCGTTGATCGGTAATTTTGCTCTAAACGAAACATGACTACGCCTTCATAATCCTTTTGGAAATTCAAAATATTATTGATATTTGCCCCACGGAAAGCATAAATACTCTGCGCATCATCTCCAACCACACAAATATTCTGAAATTTATCTGATAAAGCCCTAACAATCAAATACTGAGAGTGATTTGTATCCTGGTACTCATCAACCAGAATATATCTAAAACGATTCTGATACTTCGCTAAAACTTCAGGAAAACGAGTTAGCAATTCATTGGTTTTCAACAATAAATCATCAAAATCCATTGCTCCTGCCTTAAAACAGCGCTCTACGTATTGCTGATAAATTTCTCCCAATCTTGGTCTTTTTGCCATAGCATCGGCTTCTACCAATTCCGGATTGTTGAAATACGCTTTTACCGTAATCAAACTGTTTTTATAGCTCGAAATTCGACCTAAAATTTGTTTTGGTTTATAGATATCACGATCCAACTGCATTTCTTTTATAATCGAAGAAATCAGTCTTGCCGAATCCTGAGAATCGTAAATGGTAAAATTAGACGGATATCCCAAATGATCTGATTCCGCACGAAGAATACGGGCAAAAATCGAGTGAAAAGTTCCCATCCACAGGTTTTTAGCTTCTGTCGCTCCTACAATGTCCGAAATCCTGTGCTTCATTTCACGAGCAGCTTTGTTCGTAAACGTAAGCGACAAAATATTGAAAGCGTCAACACCCTGCGCCATCAAATAAGCAATTCTAATCGTTAAAACACGGGTTTTCCCCGAACCTGCACCAGCAATAATAATCATTGGCCCGTCTTTTTTCAGAACAGGTTGTCGTTGTGCTTCATTGAGCTGATCAATATATTTTTGCATGAAATTATTCTCCTTTTATGCAAAAATAAGAATTAATGCTGTAATAAGCTACTAAGTTTCTGAGGTTCTAAGTTGCTAAGTTTTTTATTTTTTTGGAGCAGAACAATCGGCTTTTTCAGAAACATCGTTCCCGCTTTCGGCTATATCTCTCCGTTTCACTGCGAGGATACCGCCTCTATCGGGGCTAGAAAAAAACAATTAGCTTTTTTTAGAAAAAGTTGCTAAGGCACAAAGTTTTTCATAAATACAAACGAGGTCTTTTAATTTAGAAGTTATATCTAGCCCGAAGTTTCTCTTTAAAATCCGAATAATCTATAATTCTTCCTGCTTCTATATCTTCTTCACTTTTTCGAAGTTCCTCCATTAATAATTCTAAACTATTCTGGTAATCGTAATCGTCCAATTCTTCCATATTGTGATAAATTATATTTTAAATATCAAATAAATATATAAAAATTTACTTACAATGATTATAAAAATTTAAAACAAATGTCTCATAATAGAAAAACTTAGAACCTTAGCAACTTAGCATCTTAGAACCTATTTATAGAATACATCGTACGCAAATCGTATCAAAGTACCCACCACAACAACCAAGAAGAAAACCCGAATAAAACCATTTCCTTTATTAATGGCGAGTTTTGCACCAAGCCATCCACCAAGTCCGTTGCTTATTGCCATCGGAATTGCAATGAACCAAATGATTTTTCCTTTTATCATAAACAAACAAATCGAACCAAAATTAGTCGCCAGATTGACCATTTTGGCATTTGCAGAAGCGTGCAAAAAATCAAAACCTAAAAGTGCGATAAAAGCAACCACAAAAAAACTTCCCGTTCCCGGACCAATAAATCCGTCGTAAAAACCAACTATGATACTGATTACGACCGCGTAAATAATCTGCGTTTTTGCCGAATGATCTTTTTCAACGTGCTGACCAAAATTTTTCTTGGCATACGTATAAATAAACAATAAAGACAAAACCACAAGCAAAAGCGGTTTCATAAAATCATTACTGACAAGCGTTAATATAGTAGAACCCAAAAATGCTGACGGAACAGCTAAACACATCATTATCAATAACAATTTCCATTGAATAACCACTTTTTTCAAATATTGAAAAGCAGCAAAAGCAGTTCCGGTAAAAGCAGGTAATTTTAAAGTTCCAATAACGGTTGAAACCGGTAAATTAGGCAGCAAAATTAATCCCATTGGCGTCTGAATCAATCCGCCTCCGCCAACAATGGCATCAATAAATCCTGCAGCAAAAGCAGCTAAACAAAGTAAAATGATGATGTATGATTCCATTTATATTGGGCTTCAGTAGGTTTTGAGAATTGTCCACAAAAATAGGTTTACATTTCATTTATTACAATAAAAAATAATATTGATTTCTCATCAAAAAGTATATTTTTGTTGAAAAATTATTCAAATGGATTTTACAAGAATTATAGAATTAGCCAGTTATACTTTACCAGCGATTATTACCGGATTTGTGGCTTACAGTTTTTTTGAATTACACATTAAAAACAACGATAAAAAACGCGAATTTTTATTAAGCAGAGAATATCAAAAGCAATCTTTGCCGATACGTTTACAGGCTTACGAGCGTATGACTTTATTTTTAGAGCGTATTAATTTGACTAAATTACTAATCAGAATAACTCCTGTTTCTAACGAAAAACACGATTATGAAAATTATGTAATCGACCAAATCGAACAAGAATTTGAACACAATTTAACACAGCAAATTTATATGTCTGACGAATGTTGGACAATCATTACAACAGCAAAAAACTCAACGATACAAATTATTCGTAAAGCTGCCATGAGCGATCGTGTTGACAGCGCAGATAAATTAAGAGAGAAAATTTTGAATGATTTGTTAGAGAAACAATCTCCAAGTAATGCTGCTTTGGGGTATATTAAAAATGAAGTTGCAGATCTTTGGTAAATTACAATTTTAGAGTTCAGATTTTAGATTTTAGATTTGTCAAAAATGAATTTTAAGTTATTTAAACAATCTAAAATCTAAAATCATAAATCTAAAATCACCTGTTATCACTCATAACCTCAGACTTATTCTGAGCATATTCATACCCTTGTTCCCACCATTCCTTCATAACTTCCTTATTAAAAATAAGCGCATTATCGGTTAGTTTTGTTGGAGTGTAATATAAGTTAAGTTTCACATTTTTGTTGTTTGCCATAAGTTTTCCTATAGCAATATCGTGTTTTTCAACCTGATCTAAGGCAATTCTAAACAAATCAATCATTAGAGAAAATGGATTTTTCCCGATAACCATTTTATCCATATTCACCTCTGTTTCCAGAATGATAACATCAATTTCTGTAGCTCCACGATTAATAGCTTCGCGAATAGGAACTAAACTGGAGAATCCGCCATCACCGTATTCGAAGTTATCTTTCTCAACCAAACTCATGAAAGGAACATAATTACTCGAAATCCAGGACCAGTCGCAAAACTCTTCATAACTACAATCTTTTATAGATTTATATTCTGATTCGTTTTTGGTAAAATTAGTAACGGTAATGATAACATCATTATTCAGCTTTTTCAGTTTATTGAAATCAGACAAACTAAAATTGTTTTTAATGTACTTTTTTAATCCTTTGCTTTCGCCAAAAGTTCTTTTTCCTTTAAAAAATTGACGTATTACATTGAAATGATTGATAGTTACAATGTCGACTCCGTTTTTATTTTTAACTACAAACGGGCAAATATTGAAGATACTGGACATAGTCACATTGGTGTAAACCGAATGAATTTTTTTTATATGTCCCAAAGCCAAATGCGGAATAAGCAAACTTCCGGTAGAAGTTCCTAAAAATAAATCGTATTCGTGATTTTTTTCTTCTATTAAATATTGTGCAACACCGCCGGCAAATGCGCCCTTGCTGCCACCACCGGAAATAACCAATGCTCTCATATAATATTGTAGGTTTTGTTTTTGGCTTTTTTCTTTTTAGAGAATAGAAAAAAGAAGAAAGAACAAAGACAAAACTATACGCAAAAATCTATACTCTTTACTCTTGCCTCTATTTTCTTTTCTCTATACTCTATAATCTATATTCTCTATTCTTCTATATTCTACTCTTTCAACAAACGATTCAATTGAAACTGTTCATCGGGGGTCAAATTAGGCAAAATTCTATCAAATGAAGCACGCATTTCAGGTTTTTTTAATAAAAATCGAATTGTGTCTCTTCCGAATTTTGAAAATTGCCACATATGATGCGTTGTGGAATTAACTAAATTACTGAGAACCTGATCGTTAATTATTTTAAAAGCGATCAATTTTTCAAGAGCATTTTGTCGTGTAGTCGCTTCATATTTTGTAGAAGAAAACAAAATTAATTCTGCAATTAATTCATCCGGATTATCGGCATAATTTGGGGTAGATAATGCCAATGAGAGCCACATGGTTCTCAAATTATAGTCGTTAAAACCTATCCAGTTTTTAGATTTATCCAGATATTCGGTGCGATGATCCGGAAAGTTTTTCCATAACCAATATAAGGCGATTTCTTGTGTCTGATAGGATTTATCGTCAAGCAAAGTTTCGTATTGAGTTCTAAAATCTTCCGGTATCTTGGTTAAAGTACTGGCAACAGCCTGGCGAATTTGTACATTATTAGTCTGCAAAGCCAAAAGCAAAAGTTCTTTTTTGGCTTCAAATTTTTCATTTTCAAGTTGGTCAACAATTGCTTCTTTTACAGCATAATAAACATCTGATTTTAAAGTATTCTTTAAAAAATCCTGTTTTTCTGCTATTGGCGTTTTCTTCAGTTTATCAACTTCTAATCGAACCTGAATGGCTTTATTTTTACTCAATAATGCATTTGCTCCAGCGGTATCAAATACGGTAGATTCCAGCCAGGTTTTTTGAAACTGAACCAAATCAAAATTGGATACATTTTTTATTTCATCAAAGAAATTTTGAGTATTTACATTTTGATAAGCGTACTTTTTCAAATAACTTTTTATTGCTTTTTTAAACCCTTTATCGCCAATCGATTCATGCAAAACAAATAAGGCCCAAGCACCTTTTTCATAAAAAGTAAGCGAACTTGCCTTTGCATTCAAAACCGGAATCGTATCTGTTCTCGAAGCAAATTTTATCTGTTGCGCCGTATCGTACAATTTCGAATAGAAATAATCATCGCCGTAAATTTCTCTTTCTGCCAAAGCTGCATAATAAGTTGCAAAACCTTCCTGAAGCCAGTGATGCGTACTGCTTTCGGCTGTAATTAAATCTCCAAACCAGTGATGTGCCAATTCATGCGCATCAACATTGGTATAATTTCGATCTTCAAAACCAATAGAATCCACAACATATCGCGTAGCAAAAAGTGTTGATGTCGTATTTTCCATACCCGCATATAAAAAATCGCGAACCGGAATTTCTCTGTAAATCTCCCAGGGATAATTAACGCCTATTTCTTTCTCCAAAAAATCAAAAATACGTTTAGAATAGCGATAGGTTGGCTCAAAACGACTAGCATCCTTATTTTCTAAATAATATTCTAACGGAATTTTAGATTTTGCCGTAAGTTCTTTTTTATCGTATTTTCCAATTGCAAGCATCAATAAATAAGAACTCATTGGATTTTTCATTTGATATTGCCAATGAATCAAATCTCCGTTTGCTATTTTTTCTTTTAAAGTTCCATTCGAAACCACCTGATACTTTTTATCATAAGTAATTCCCAAATTGAAGATGATTTTTTCATTCACATCATCAAAACTCGGGAACCAATTGCTTGTATATCTTCCCTGCCCTTGCGTCCAGATTTGCACGTCTGAATTTTCAATGTTTACAAAATAAAGCGCTTGTTTTGGTTTAACCGAATATTCAAAAGTCAGGTGATTTTGCCCTTTTTGAAAATTATGAATGATTTGTAATTCTTTGCCGGTATTTACAAAAATCGCGTCTTTATTATCAACTTGAACATGAATGAATTCCATGTTTTTAGCATCCATTTTAATCGTATCAACCGGTTTTAAAACCTCAAATTGATAATCAACAATTCCGGAAATTGATTTTTCTGCAGCATTTAATTTCAATTGTCCGTTTACCGATTTGAAATCGACAAATTTTGTTTGTTGCGCAAATAGAACAGTGGTAAATAATAGTAGGATATATTTCATTGAAAATAAATTAACGGCGAAATCCCAAAGTTACAAAGGTTTCATCAACAAATCGAATCAAATTTGTATGTTTACGATAGAAAATTATAATAACGTGTCAACACCCAAAAAAGCCATATTCAATTGGAGCAGCGGAAAAGATTCTGCGCTCACTTTGTATAAAATTTTAAAGAATGCCGAATATAAAATCGAATATCTTGTTACAAGTGTCAACCAGCAATTTCAGCGAATTTCTATGCATGGTGTTCGTGTAGAATTACTTGAAGCGCAGGCAAAAAGCATCGGAATACCTTTGAAAATCATTCAAATTTCGGAAATGCCAACGATGGAAATTTATGATACTATAATGGCACAAACTTTATCGGAGTTTAAAAAAGAAGGTATTACGCATTCTGTTTTTGGAGATATTTTTCTTGAAGATCTCCGAAAATATCGTGAAGATCAACTGGCAAAAATTGGTTTTGAAGGCGTATTTCCTCTTTGGAAAATACCAACGAAAGATTTAATTCAGGAATTTATTTCGTTAGGATTTAAAACGATTGTTGTTTGTGTAAATGAACGTTATCTCGACAAAAGTTTTGTCGGCCGCATTATCGATCAGGATTTTATTAATGATTTACCTGAAAATGTAGATGTGTGTGGAGAAAACGGTGAATTTCATACTTTTACATTTGACGGACCCATTTTTTCAGAACCTGTTAATTTTGAAATTGGCGAAATCGTGTATCGCAAATATGAAAGATCTGCAAAAGAAGATGCTTCCAATGAAGCCTGTGATACCAATACAACCGATCCATTTGATTTTGGATTTTGGTATTGTGATTTAATATAACCGAAAAATTTATGATGATCTCAAAGGAAAAGAGTTTAGAAGTAAAAAAAGTTTTATCATTTCTTGATGAAATCGGAATTAATATAATTGAAAAACAATTAGGAGAAACCTTTTTGCCGGGATTAGATTTAGGTACGGATGGTTTGTACATCGATTTTGATAAACTATTATATCCCGGAGATATTCTGCATGAAGCCGGACATTTAGCGGTTACAGCTTCTTTAGAAAGAAAAACAGTCGGAACCGATGAAATAAGCCCCGAATGGCCAACGCAAGGTGACGAAATTGCCGCTATTTTATGGTCTTTTGCCGCCTTAAAACATTTGGATTTACCTCTTGATTTTGTTTTTCATTCTAACGGATATAAATCACATTCTGAATGGTTTATTTCAAATTTTAGCAATGAAACTTATATGGGTTTGCCGCTTTTGGAATGGATGGGACTAACTTTAGGAAAAGAACGCGCGCTGCAAGAAGGCAAAGAACCGTTTCCTAAAATGCAAAAATGGCTCAGAGATTAAACAATCTATTCTGATTCATTGTACATTTTGAGCAGATTGGTAACCGTATTCCAGTTTCTGATTGTGGCCGTTACATTGAGTTTTTTCTCTATATATTTCTGGTCAAATCTGGTTTTTCCGGCGCCGACAGCATATTTAATAAAAATTCTGTTTCCGTCGATACTCGCTTCATCCGGTTTAAACTGACTGATTTTCAAATCATTTATATTTTCGCTTTTTAAGGCAATTGAAATAAAAGCAACATAAAGCTTTTTGGTATCAACTTCTTTCTCTTTTAGATATGGACTGTTTTTAAAACACAATTCAAGATCTTCTTTTGTAATGACAATCGTTGGAACTTCATGTCCAAAAACCTTAAAAATTTCCTGTTTGATCATAAAACCCACTTTCGAAGCACTTTCTTCTTCAGTATCAACAAAAACATTTCCGGATTGCAGATAAGTCCTTACGTTCTGAAAACCAATATTTTCCAACATTGTTTTCAAAGCTTCCATTTTCATCATATTATGACCGGAAACGTTGATTCCGCGTAAAAGAGCTAAGTGAGTTATCATTTGTTGATTTTTTTTATTTCTCAAAGATATTATTTTATAAACTTCAATTTATCTGATTTTCAAATTTCCTAATTAAAATCTATCTTCGCTTTCCCAAAGAAAAAATTAAAGAGAAAAGAAAATAGACTATAGAATATAGATAAAAGTCTATACTCTATTTTCTAAAATCTAAAATCTAAACTCTAAAATAAATTAATGTCTAATAATCTCCTTGAAACCCCAATCGAATACTTAAAAGGTGTTGGCCCAAGTCGTGGTCAATTGCTTCGTAAGGAATTGGGAATTCATAAATACGGAGATTTGATCAACTTTTTTCCGAATAGATATATTGACAGAACGCGTTATTATAAGATCAATGAACTTCAAAATACAGGATCAGAAGTTCAGATTATTGGCAAAATAATCAATATAAAAACAGTTGAGTTTGCGAAAAACAAAAAACGTTTGGTGGCCACTTTTGTGGATGATACGGGACAAATTGACTTAAACTGGTTTCAGGGTCATAAATGGGTTCGGGAAAGTTTGAAACTGAATGAAGTTTGCGTGATTTTCGGAAAATGTTCTCTTTACGGAAGTCAGTTTAGTATGGCGCACCCGGAAATTGAATTGTTGAGCGAGCACGAAAAAAGTCTGCGATCAGCGATGCAGCCCGTTTATCCTTCGACAGAAACCCTGACAAATCGCGGAATTTCAAACCGAACGATCAATAAATTAATGCAGCAATTGTTTATTGAAACTCAGGCTTTGTTTTCTGAAACTTTTCCTTCTTATATAATCGAAGAATTAAAGTTAATTTCGAAAAAAGCGGCTTTATTCAATATACATTTTCCTAAAAGTACAGAGGCTTTGGCAAAAGCGCAATTTAGATTGAAATTTGAGGAATTGTTTTTTATCCAATTGCAGTTAATCACCAAAAACCTGATTCGTAAACATAAAATAAAAGGACATCCGTTTACAAAAGTGGGTGAATTTTTTAATGAATTTTACCAAAATCATTTGCCTTTTGATTTGACAAATGCGCAAAAAAGAGTGATTAAAGAAATTCGTTCAGATATGGGCAGCAACGCCCAAATGAACCGATTATTACAAGGAGATGTTGGTTCGGGAAAAACAATTGTGGCTTTTATGAGCATGCTTTTGGCCATTGACAATGGTTTTCAGGCTTGTTTAATGGCACCGACAGAAATTTTGGCAAATCAGCATTTTATTGGTTTATCTGAATTGGCTAAAACACTAAACATCAATATAAAAATATTAACAGGTTCTACTAAAACTGCCGCCCGAAGAATTCTTCACGAAGAACTCGAAAACGGAACTTTACATATTTTAATAGGAACGCATGCTTTACTGGAAGACAAAGTAAAATTCAAGAATTTAGGTTTAGCTGTAATTGACGAACAGCATCGTTTTGGCGTTGAACAAAGGTCTAAATTATGGAAGAAAAACGAAATTCCGCCACACGTTTTAGTAATGACCGCCACTCCTATTCCGCGAACTTTGGCGATGAGTTTGTATGGCGATTTGGATATTTCGGTAATTGACGAATTGCCTCCAGGCAGAAAACCAATTCAGACTGTGCATCGTTTTGACAGTAATCGTTTGAAAGTCTGGAAATTTCTACGAGATGAAATTGCTTTGGGAAGACAAATTTATATCGTTTATCCGCTAATTCAGGAATCTGAAAAAATGGATTTTAAAGATTTAATGGACGGTTACGAAAGTATTTCGCGTGATTTTCCATTGCCTCAGTATTCGATTTCTATTTTGCACGGAAAAATGAAACCCGCAGATAAAGATGCCGAAATGAAACGCTTCTCTGAAGGAAAAACCAATATTATGGTCGCCACAACCGTAATTGAAGTCGGCGTAAACGTACCTAATGCGAGTGTTATGATTATCGAAAGTGCAGAACGCTTTGGTCTGTCACAATTGCATCAATTGCGCGGTCGTGTGGGTCGTGGCGCTGAACAGAGTTATTGTATTTTAATGACAAGCCATAAATTAAGTGCCGACAGTAAAACGAGAATGGAAACGATGGTTCAGACAAACGACGGTTTTGAAATTGCCGAAGTCGACCTTAAACTTCGTGGCCCCGGAGATTTGATGGGAACACAGCAAAGTGGTGTTTTAAATCTTCAAATTGCAGACATTGTCCGCGATCGTGATATTTTGGCTCTAGCCAGAAACTATGCAATGATGGTTCTGAAAAACGACGCTCCTCTACAAAAACCTGAACACGCCACCTTAAAAGCCGTTTTTATTGAATTAACGAAAAAGAAAAATATTTGGAATTATATTAGTTAAAAAAAAGATGCTAAGGCGCTGAGTTGCTAAGGTTCTAAGTTTTTTTCTTTTAGGCTAAAGACACAAAGTCTTTAAAAACTTAGGATCTTAGCATCTTAGAAACTCAGAAGCTTTAAAAAAAAATACTTCACTGTATCAAACTTAAATTATTAAGCATTAATATTCGGTTACCGTATGGTAAGGTTGATTTAGATTTGTTGGGGTGCAAATTTAATTGAATATTTTATCGATACAATGAAGCATTTAGTTCTGTTTGAACTTTAGAATTACTTTTTAGGAGTATTCTTTTTCTCGAAAAAACCATTGAAAAAACCTTTACTTACTTTATTTTTATCGTCTTTGCCGGTTGCTACCAAATGGTCCACATATTCCATATAAGTCTTTTTTCTTTCTTCTAAAAAACCCACCAAATAATCTTCGGAAGCGCCCATACCGCTCACTTCTTCAATATGTAATAGTTTCTTATACAGCGGATCAATAAACTTGACGATAATGTCTTCTGGCACAGATTTTCTGGTTCCAAAATAACCAACAATTTCTCCGTCTCCATCGGCAATGATTTTAAAATCGGTAATCACCCAATAGTATCGGCCTGTTTTAGACATATTTTTGATAATGGCATGAATATTTTGGCTTGATTTAATACTATCCCATAAAAATTTAAAAATAACTTTTGGCATATCCGGATGACGTATAACGTTGTGCGGCTGTCCAATTAGCTCAAATTCATCATAACCAGAAACATCAATAAAAGCTTCGTTGGCATATAAAATGGTTCCTTTTGTATCTGTTTTACTGAGTAACACTTTAGTTTTGTTCCAATCAACTTCTCTGTCAGATGGAGTCGGGCGAGTAATTCTGGTATCCATAATCTTGTGTTTTAATTAATAGTAATTACGTTTTTTACGTATAAAATGGGGTTGTTTAAAAGTTATATTCTAATTCAGTTCTTCTTCTAAAATCTTCAATAAGTCTTTGATTTTTTTGAAAACAGTTTCCAGTTCATCTTCCAGCCAGTCAGGCAAAGTGCTGTCATTTACCATTTTTAAATGCTGAATATCGTTTGCTATCTGAATGATTTTTTTATACTGGAAATCTAAATTTTTCGCATTTGCATTTTCCGGGTTTTCATTGAAAATTTTAGTGACCTCTTTACCAAATGCGGTTTCAAATTCTGTTTTTGACGAAACATCATTTTTCAGGAAAACATCAAAAGATTTTTTCAGGTTAATCAGCATCGTATTCGCTGATTGAAAATCGTATTTAGACATAAAATTAGATTAGGTTAAAATTGATTTGGGAGTAGCAAAAGTGATTGAAAACATTCAACTTAACCTCTGCTATTGGTCGATTTTACGTGAATATCATTCACCAAATCATCAATTTTTTTGGCACTGTCTCTCATCATATCCAGATAGCTCAGCAATTTATCATTATCAGTATGTCCTTTCGAAACATCTATTAATTTTAAAACAGAACTTACCGGCAATTTTAAGTCTAAAGTTGTTCTGTGAACAAAATCATTGTATTCTTTAGTTGCTGATAATGAGCTGTATTTTGCCGAAGCCAATTTGATGTTTTCCAATTCGTATTCATCAGATATTTTAGAAATGTGGTTTTGGCTGTGCTCTTTAAAATAATACGCCCAATATCCATTCATGAAAAATACTACAGCGGCCAGAATAACGTGAATCAGTAAGGTTTCCAAATCAAAATTTACCTGCGAAAAATAAATTTGCAAACCGTTTGGATCATGATAAACAAAATTCTGCATATAAGCCAAACCGGCGTGATGTATTACTACCAAAAGCGTAAGCGGAATTTGCAGTTTCCAGTTTTGATAAATAATCAAAATCGTGCTGGCAATAAATACCGTAAAATGCATCTCAAACAAACCATGCATCTGGTAGATATACTGCGCCATAAAAATGGCCAAAACTACTGATAAAACATACTGGTAAAAATTGGATTTTTTAAGTAAAAATTTTGCCGAATAATACATTAAAAGATTCAAAGTACCTACTCCTACTCCAATTTCAAAAGTATCGTATTTGAAAGAAAGACCGACTCCCAGAAAGAAATAGGCGGCAAGAACGTAGTTGATAATAGTGTCTGATTTTTGCGTCATGGTCGACATAAAACTGTGCAAATAATCCTGTTCGTTTAAACTGGCTTTTGTTTTCATAATAGTAGTAATTGGGGTTAAAAATTTAGATTTATTTAGTACATTTTGGTAATGAACATCCGTAAGCTCTCAAAGCTAAGGCATCAAATGATGGGGATTTGGTTTGCTGCAATAATGAATCTATTGCCATTTGCGCATAATTACTGTCGGCATTAGTGCAGTACCTTGTTTTATTGTAGTTTCCGCGATAATACAATCTGTGTGAACCATCCATAATAACTGCTTGCGGCGTAGAAAATACTCCACATTTTGCAGCCATTTTTTCATCAAAATAAACGGGAACATCAGCATTGAATTTTTTCTGGATTTCTTCTATCGTAAAATCCTTATGCTTGTTTAACACCACAATTTTAAAATTGATTTTGTCTCCGTATTTTTTAATAAGTCCGCTTACGTGAGGTATATTAAATCGCGAACAAGGACAATCCGGATTAAAAAAATGAATAAAAACAGGTTTGTTATTTGTTATCCAGCATTTTCCTAAATTAATTGTAGAACCCATTGCAACTGCATGGTAATTTTTAGGAACCGGTGTCGGTAAAGTATATTTTAATTCATTTTGCCAAAACAAAAAAGAGATGGCGCAAAACAGTAAGGTGATCCATAAACCAACGAGTATTTTTTTCCTCATAAATTAGGTAGTTTTAAATTAAAAAATCGAACAATATATGAACACTTGTTAATTATTTGTTTTAAAAAAAGTAAATTTTTAACTTAAAATAAAATAAAAAACCTACATACTTTAACACTTAACCGCCGAAAACATTAATATTCTCACAAAAAAACTACCATTTTGTTTAAGCTTATCAATGTTACAAATAAAAACTATAAACTGCAAAAAAAATCATACAAAAAGCAAAAGAAATAATTATTCTAAATTATTTTACTGAATTATCAATTTATAAAACTAATTAACATATTGACTATAAGATAATTACAAAACACAATTTTTAAATTAGTAACTTTAGATGAAAAAAGTAAATTTTAATTTTAAACCATTTGTGATAAGGATTGTCTAACGACAAAAGTTTTGCAGAAATATTAACTTAAACAGTTGTTTAAATTAATTGTGATTCATGTGTTAAATAAAAGCTAACGCCTTTTGATTTCAATACAAAAAGTTAAATTTGCGAGCTACTAAAAACACCAAAAAAATATCTTTACCTCAATTTTATGAAAGTAAAAAACCTAATTTACGCCCTTATAATTATAGTTCTCGGAGGGTTTATCACGTATAGAATCATTTCTAACAAAAGTAAAAACGACGAATCTAAAAAATCCGGCGATAAAGACAAGCCAACAACTGTAACCGGAATTGTTGTTAAAACTTCAACTTTTGACAATAATTTATCATTATCAGGATCTATTGAAGCTAATGAGCAAATAGAAATTCATAGTGAAGTTTCTGGAATTGTAGAAGGAATTTACTTTAATGAAGGCAGTTATGTAAATAAAGGTCAGGTGCTTTTTAAAGTAAATGATGTTGAACTAAGAGCGCAGTTAAGACAAGCGCAGACAAAAGAAGGTTTAGCCGGCGAAAATCAAAGAAGAGCTAAATTATTACTACAAAAAGAAGCTATTAGTCAGGAAGAATTTGATGTTGCAAACGCAGATTATGCTTCGATGAAAGCCCAAACGCAATTAATAAGCGCACAAATTGGCAAAACTTCTGTAAAAGCTCCTTTCTCAGGAAAAATTGGTTTACGTTCTATTTCTCCGGGAACCTATATTACGCCAACTGTTTTGGTTGCAAAATTGGTTAATACAGGAAAATTAAAAATTACATTCTCAATTCCTGAAAAATATGCTGCTCAGGTAAAAACGGGTTCAACCATAGATTTTTCTGTTTCAGGATCTGATAAAACCTATACGGCAAAAATTTACGCTATAGAACCGGAAATAGAAGTGGCGACGCGTACTTTAAAAATTCGTTCCATTGCCGATAATATTGATGGAAAACTTTTTCCGGGAACTTTTGCTGATGTAAAATTGCCTTTAAACATTATAAAAGATGCTATCGTAGTTCCGTCAGAATCAATTGTGCCGGTGCAGGATGGTAAAAAAGTTTATATAGCCAATATGGGCAAAGCCAAAGAAGTGATGGTGGATGCAACTACCAGAACTGATGCTTCTATTTTGATTTTATCAGGATTAAAAGAAGGTGACACTTTGATTACAAGTGGTGTTATGTCATTGAAAAATGAAGCTCCGATTAAAGTTAAAGTAAAAAAATAGTTTTGAGTGATGAGTTCTGAATTATGAGTTTAAATTTTAAATCTATAATCTGTACTCTATTTTCTTTATTCTAAAATCTCAACTCTAAAATCTAAAATTACACATGAGTTTATCAACCACAAGTATAAAAAGACCTGTTTTAACCATTGTACTGAATCTTTTGATTATTTTATTCGGTTTCATTGGTTATACTTTTTTGGGTGTCCGAGAATTTCCTTCTATCGATCCCGCGCAGGTTTCCATCAGAACAAATTATACCGGAGCCAATTCTGACATTATTGAATCGCAAATTACAGAACCTCTTGAAAAAGCCGTAAATGCTATTGACGGAATTCGAAATATTACTTCGTCAAGTAATCAGGGAAGCAGTAATATTACCATAGAATTTAATCTTGACAAAGACCTTGAAGAAGCTGCAAACGATGTTCGTGACAAAGTTTCGCAAGCTGTTCGAAGTTTACCGCAGGATATTGACGCTCCGCCGGTAGTTTCTAAAGCAGATGCGGATAGTGAATCTATTATTTCGATGACGGTTCAGAGTGACACCAGAAGTTCTTTAGAATTAAGTGATTATGCTGAGAATGTTATTTCGCAGCGTTTAGAAACAATTCCGGGAGTCAGCGGCGTACAAATTTGGGGACAAAAACGTTACGCCATGCGTTTATGGATTGATCCTGTAAAATTAACCGCTTATGGCTGTACTGTTGCAGAAGTTCGTGATGCTTTAAATGCACAAAATGTCGAATTGCCTTCAGGAAAACTAACCGGAAACAACACCGAATTAACGGTAAAAACAATCGGAAATTTATCTAAACCGGAAGAATTTAATAATATAATTATTCGTACTGATGGCGATAAAATTGTTCGTTTAAGTGATATTGGAGGTGCAGAATTAGGACCTGAAAATATCGAAACTTCCTTAACATCTTCAGGACTGCCAATGATTGGTTTGGCGATTGTACCAATGCCCGGAGCGAATTACCTGGATATCTCGAAAGAGTTTTATAAAAAATATGACGCTTTAAAAAAGGATCTTCCAAAGGATATCAAATTAAATATTGCACTTGACAATACACTGTTTGTAAAAAAATCAGTACTTGAAGTTGCCGAAACTTTAGGGATTTCGATTATTCTGGTAATCATCATTATTTATTTATTTTTTAGAGACTGGGCAATTGCATTCAGACCTTTAATTGATATTCCGGTATCTTTAATTGCTACATTTTTTATCATGTGGCTTTTCGGATTCTCGATCAACGTTTTGACTTTATTAGCCATTGTTTTGGCAACCGGTCTGGTGGTAGATGACGGAATCGTGGTAACGGAAAATATCTTCAAAAAAGTGGAAGAAGGAATGTCTCCAATTGAAGCAGCGATAAAAGGATCTAACGAAATTTTTTATGCCGTAATTTCTATTTCGGTCACTTTGGCCGCAGTATTTTTACCGGTAATTTTCTTAGAAGGTTTCGTAGGCCGACTCTTTCGGGAATTTGGGGTTGTAATTGGCGCCGCGGTATTAATTTCTGCTTTTGTATCGCTGACATTAACGCCGATGCTGAATGCGTATTTAATGAAAGGCGGCGAACAGAAAAAATCAAAATTCTACATTAAAACAGAACCATTTTTTGAAAAATTAAATAGCGGATATGCAGATTCATTAGGTCGTTTTATGGATAAAAAATGGATTAGTTTCCCTATCCTTATTGTTTGTTTTGGATTGATTTATTTATTTTTTACCATACTTCCAAAAGAAACTGCTCCTTATGATGATCGTAGTTCTGTAACCATGCGTATGACGACTCCTGAAGGTTCTTCTTATGATTATACCAACCGTTTTATGCAGGAAATGTCAAAATTGGTAGAGGATTCTATTCCGGAGAAAAAAGTAAGTTTGGTAATTACCGCAGGAGGTTCCGGAGGTTCTGCAACAAATTCCGGTTTTATCAGGCTTTCGTTGAAACAACCTGACGAAAGAAACAGGTCTCAAAAAGAAATTGCTGATAAATTAACAAAGTGGACTAAAAAATACCCAGATGCTAAAACATCTGTAATTCAACAGCCTACAATTTCTGTAAACCGACGTGGAGGTTTGCCTATTCAATATATTATTCAGGCTCCGACTTTTGAAAAACTAAGAGAAAAAATTCCGGTTTTCATGGATGAAGTCGGTAAAAGTGATGTTTTTTCGACAACTGATGTGAACCTGAAATTTAATAAACCGGAGATCAATGTAAGTATTGATCGTGAAAAAGCAGAAAGCCTTGGAATTTCAATCATGGATATTGCCCAGACTTTGCAGCTTTCTTTAAGCGGACAGCGTTTTGGATATTTCATTAAAAACGGAAAACAATATCAGGTTATTGGTCAGTTTGATCAAAAAGACCGTTCGAAACCTTTGGATTTAACTTCGATGTTTGTAAAAAACAAAGACGGGCAATTGATTCAGATGGATAACGTTGTAAAAGTGGAGGAACAAAGTAATCCGCCGCAATTGTATCACAATAATAGATATATGTCTGCAACCGTTTCCGCTGGTTTGGCGCCGGGCAAAAGTATCAGCGATGGTATTGAAGAAATGGACCGAATTAAAGCTAAAGTTCTGGATCAAAGTTTTACTACTGATTTAAGTGGAGAATCGCGAGATTTTGTCGAAAGTAGTTCGAATACTTCTTTCGCTTTCGGATTGGCTTTATTATTAATATTTTTGATTCTTGCAGCGCAGTTTGAAAGTTTTATAGATCCGTTTATTATCATTTTAACCGTTCCAATGGCGGTTGCCGGAGCATTATTTTCTTTATGGTTATTCAACCAAACCTGGAATATTTTTAGTCAGATTGGTACGGTAATGCTTATTGGTCTGGTAACCAAAAACGGTATTTTGATCGTAGAGTTTGCCAACCAGTTACGAGAACAGGGAAAACCAAAACTAGAAGCAATTTTAGAAGCTTCGGAAGCACGTTTACGTCCTATTTTAATGACGAGTTTAGCGATCGCATTAGGAGCTTTGCCAATTGCAATGTCACTTGGAGCCGCTTCTACCAGTAGAATTGGGATGGGAGTTGTAATTGTGGGAGGAACAATTTTTTCATTGGCATTAACTCTTTTTGTAATTCCGGCGATTTATTTAATGTGGTCGAAAGCCAGAAAACATTATCCGGAATTTGATCATATTGAAGAATACGAAAGAGAAAGTCACAAATAATTATTGGCTGTGAATTCATAAATTATTCATTAATCTATGAATTCACGGCAAAAGAAAATAAATATGAATATTAAAATTTTATTTAGCAGTTTACTAGTATTCTTGTGTGTGATTCAATCAAACGCGCAAGAAGTGCTGACTATTGAAGAAGCCATGAAAATAGCTTTGGAGAATAATTTTGAAATTAAAATTGCAAAAAACAACACAATAATAAACGAAACGAATGTAACTATTGGAAACGCAGGAATGCTTCCGGTTGCAACCGCTTCTATAACAGATAATAACAGTATTACCAACTCGTCTCAAACACGTCAGGACGGTACTTCAACTTCATTAAACAATGCCAAAAACAACAGTTTAAATTACGGCGTAAGTTTAGGATGGACGGTTTTTGACGGAATGAAAATGTTTGCCCGATTAGATCAGTTAAAAGAACTTCAAAAACTAGGCGATGCGCAGTTGAAACAAACTATTCTGGTAAAAATTGGTCAGGTCAATTCTTCTTATTATGATTTAGTTCAGCAGCAACAGCAATTGGCGGCTTTAGATACTACAATTGTAATTTCGAAACAAAGATTAACATTGGCACAAAACCGTTTCAGCATTGGAAAAGCATCAAAATTAGAGGTTTTAAATGCTCAAGTTGATTTAAATTCTGATCAGGTTGCTTTATTGAGACAAAAAGAATCGTATGCAAATGCCAAGATTTTATTGAACCAATATTTGGCGCGTGATCCTAAAATTGATTTTAAAGTAGTTGATTTAGTGACAGTTGACAATACTTTGGTTTTGGCTAATTTAATGGATTTGGCACAAAAACAAAATCCGGGTTTAGAAACTCAGGTTATCAACAAACGCATTGCCGAATTGCAGCTTAAACAAGTAAAAGCAGATCGTTATCCCGTAGTTAATTTAACTTCCGGATATAATTTCTCTGACAGTCAGTCAAGTTTAGGTTTTACAAGTCAGGCGTCTTCAAAAGGTTTAAATTATGGTTTTAATGCAACCTTAAATATATTCGACGGTTTTAACCAGCATCGAAATGAAAAAGTAGCAAAATTGCAAATTGAGAACACGCAAATTGCCATTGAACAGCAAAATTTGATTTTGAATACACAATTAAGCACCGCTTTTCAAACGTATTTAACCAATTTAGAATTAATTGATCTTGAAGAAGATAACGAAGCGATTGCTAAACAAAACTTAGACATCACGCTGGATAAATTTAGAATAGGAACCATCACAACACTAGATTTTAGAACGGCTCAGCTTAATTATGTAAATGCAAAAGTGCGTTATAGCAATGCACAATACGAAGCAAAATTATCTGAAATTGCCTTAAAAGAATTAGCTGGAAATATTAATTTTTAATTTAAATTTGTTTCAAAACAAATTTAAATGATCTCATATAATACCAAAGACTGGTTTACTTTTATATTCCATTTTCATAAATCTGACACTGTCAGAAAGTTATTTCCAATCATGATTGCGATTGGAATATATGCCGCAATTGTTGGTTATCTCGAAGTTGAATATTTTAAATTTGGTAAAAACGATTACATACACAACATTCCTATCATGCACGGAATGCTTGGTTTTGTGATTTCGTTATTGCTGGTTTTCCGTACCAATACCGCTTATGATCGCTGGTGGGAAGGACGTAAATTATGGGGCGGTCTCGTTAATAGCAGCCGCAATCTTGCTATTAAACTTTCGGCGATGCTTAAGGATGAAAATGACAGGAAGTTTTTCAGGAAATTTATTCCGATTTATGCTGATATTTTACACAAACATTTAAAAGATGTCGATACCAGCAAACAGCTTTTTGAAGACGTTGATTTAGAAATTGACCATCATAAACACAAACCAAATCAGGTAAAAAGAATGATGTTTCATAAAATCAATGATTTGTATGATGCCAAAAAAATCTCAGGCGATCAATTGATTATTTTGAATGAAGAATTACAATCTTTCACTGATATCTGCGGTGCTTGCGAACGAATTAAAAATACGCCTATTCCCTACTCTTACAGTGCTTTCATCAAAAAATTCATCTTCTTTTATACAATGACGCTGCCTTTTGGGTATTCTATAAGTTTAGGATATCTTGTAGCGCCTGTTGTGGTGTTTATCTTTTATGTTTTGGCGAGTTTAGAACTTATTGCTGAAGAAATTGAAGATCCGTTTGGTGATGATGAGAATGATTTGCCTACGAAAAAGATTTCTGAAAATATTAAAAAACACGTTGAAGAACTGATTTAAAGCAATCTTAATTCTTAGATTCAGAACTTTAGAGTTGTAATTTTACTACAATTTGTGAATTCCTTACAAATCTAAATTCAAAAATTTGAAACGGAATATTACTTTTTTAATATTCAGTTAGAACCGGAATTTAAATATTCTTTCTCAAAGCTTTATATTAGTGCTAAATTAATAAAATAGCAGTGCTAAAAATACAAAATACTCAATATCAGAAGTTTGAAATTAGACTAAAACAGTACGAAAAAACCAAATAATTTCTTTCTTACTACAATACGCAATCCTTATATTTGTATCCTCATACTAGAATAAAAAAGTTAACATGAAAATATCTTACAACTGGTTAAAACAATTTATTAAAACAGACTGGACATCTGAACAAACTTCAGAATTACTGACAGATTTAGGTTTGGAAGTTGAAGTTGTCGAAAAATACGAATCAGTAAAAGGTGGTTTAGAAGGAGTTGTTGTTGGACATGTATTGACTTGCGAAAAACATCCTGATGCCGACAGATTGAAAGTTACAACCGTAGATATTGGTCTTGAAGCGCCAATACAAATTGTTTGCGGTGCTGCGAATGTTGCTGCGGGACAAAAAGTACCTGTTGCGACTATTGGAACAGTTTTATATGATAAAGACGGAGCTGAATTCACGATAAAAAAAGGAAAAATTCGTGGCCAGGAAAGTCACGGAATGATTTGTGCCGACGACGAATTGGGATTAGGCAAAAGTCATGACGGAATTATGGTTCTGGACGAAGCTTTAGTTCCCGGAACTCCTGCTGCAGAAGTATTTCAGATAACAAATGATGAAATTTTCGAAATTGGATTAACGCCAAATCGTGCTGATGCGATGAGCCATTACGGAACGGCGCGTGATTTAAGAGCGGGAATGCTGCAACGTGGTGTTAATGTTGAATTGATTACGCCATCTGTAAGCAATTTCAGAGTGGATATGCGTACTTTAAAAATTGACGTTAGCGTTGAAGATTCTCATTTAGCGCCAAGATATTGCGGTGTTACCATTTCAGGAATTTCAGTTCATGAATCTCCAAGCTGGTTACAAGATCGATTGAAAGCTATTGGATTAACTCCAAAAAATAATATTGTTGACGTTACAAATTATGTTTTACACGAATTAGGACAGCCTTTACACGCTTTTGATGCTGCAAAAATTACCGGAAAAGTAATTGTAAAAACACTTCCTGAAGGAACGAAATTTACAACTCTTGACGATGTAGAAAGAACATTGCATGCTGAAGATTTGATGATTTGCGACGAAAAAGGTCCGCTTTGTATTGCGGGAGTTTTTGGCGGAAAAAAATCTGGCGTGACTGACGGAACAACTACTATATTTTTAGAAAGTGCTTATTTTGATGCTGTTAGTGTTCGTAAAACAGCAAAAAGACATCAATTAAATACAGATGCTTCTTTTAGATTTGAAAGAGGAATTGATCCAACTATTACAGAATATGCTTTAAAACGTGCTGCACTTTTAATTCAGGAAGTGGCTGGCGGAAAAATCACATCTGATGTGGTAGAGGTTTATCCTAAAAAAGTCGAAGATTTTTCAGTTTTACTGAATTTCAGCCACGTTTCTAAAATCATCGGACAGGAAATTCCTAAAGATACCATCAAGAAAATTTTAGTTTCTTTAGACATTAAAGTAAATAGTGTTTCTGATTCTGGTTTGGGATTGACGATTCCTGCATATCGTGTTGATGTTCAGCGTGAAATTGACGTAATCGAAGAAATTTTAAGAGTTTATGGTTATAACAATATTGATTTCTCTAAAAAATTCAACGCTACGGTTGCCAATTCGCCAAGAACTGAAGATTACAAAGTACAAAATGTAATTGCATCACAATTGAATTCTCAGGGTTTTCATGAAATGATGGCAAACTCTTTAACAACAGCGGCTTATGCAAAATTATCTACTGTTTTAAAAGAAGAACATAATGTTACGATGTTAAATCCGTTGAGCAGTGATTTGTCTACAATGCGTCAGTCGTTATTGTTTTCCGGTCTTGAAGCGATTTCATACAATATCAACAGAAGAAATTCAGATTTAAAATTATTTGAATTTGGAAAATCTTACCATAAATATTTAAACGGTTACGAAGAACATAAACATTTGTCGTTATCTATTTCCGGAGACAGAAATAAAGAAAGCTGGACAAATGCTCAAAAACCAACTGATTTCTTTTTATTGAAAGGATATGTAAGTGCAATTTTATCCCGTTTAGGAATTGATAAAATCTCGAATGCTCCGGTGCAGTCTGATATTTTCTCAGAAGGAACTTCAATTTGCTACAACAATGATACTTTGGTAGAAATGGGAGTTGTAAAAAAATCAATATTGAAACATTTCGGAATCAAACAAGATGTTTATTATGCTGATTTTAACTGGGATTTGGTTTTAAAAATCATTACCGGAAAAATCAAATATTCCGAAATTCCGAAATATCCTGAAGTTCGCCGTGATTTAGCTTTATTGATTGACCATAATACAACTTATGAAAGCATTTATAATCTGGCCAAACAAACTGAAAAAGGACTTTTAAAAGATATTAACCTTTTTGACGTTTACGAAGGAGAAAAACTTCCAGAAGGCAAAAAATCGTATGCATTAAGTTTTACCATTCAGGATAATACAAAAACGCTCACAGATTCTCAGATTGATAAAATCATGTCGAAATTACAACAGACTTTCGAAACAGAATTAGGAGCTAGTTTAAGATAAAAATCTTTATTTATACAGATCCGGACCCGACAGGTTTTTTTGAACTTGTCGGGTTTTGTTTTTAAAATTGTTTCAGGTTTTGTTTTGTTTCAGGTTTCAGGCTGTTGGAATGTTACTTAACCGCAAAGTTCGCAAAGATTTACGCAAGGTTAAAACATAAAGCTTTGCGTTCTTTGCGTAGACCTTTGCGAACTTTGCGGTAAAATTTATGTTTAAAGTGTAGCAATTTGAAACCTGAAACAAAACTATTTTTAAACTATTTACCAGAAAATTTAAGATACGCTTTCATCAGTTTTTCATCGTATTTATTGGTTTTATAACCTGGTCCATTATATTTTGAAGCAAAATCTGCCCATTTTTTATTTCGCAAAAGACCAATTAAGTTATTCTTTTCTAAAAATAATCCGAATGCTTTTAAATGTTCTCCTTCGTTTAAATACATTTTATTAACGTAATCGTCTACAGTTTTGTATCCGATAGAAACTGCGTTAAATCCCATAATTTGGTATAAACCCCAGGATGCAGCAGATTTTGCTGCGTCGCTAAACTTTTTATCCGGATTTATATGCATTGCTTTTTCCAATCGGATGTATTCTGCGGCGCCTCCTAAATAATATTTTTTCGTGTAATTTTTATATAATACATCCTGATTTCCAGCGTTGGCATAATTATTCGGATTTATATTTCGTTTTTCAAGTTCTTTCCAAAAAATATGACCTTCAAACAAAATCTTTGGACGTCCGTCTACAAGAAAACCTTTTCCTCCGCTTTCAACTTCGTTAACCGCTTTAACCACAGCCAATTCAAGATTGTGATCTTTAGAAAAATCAATAAGATTTTTTTCTGAAAGTAATTTACTGTTGGAAGAAAACTCCTGTTTGCTTTTTTCAATAAGTGCAGACCATGTTTTTAAGCCTACAACTCCATCTACGACTAAATTATTTTTTAACTGAAAATCTTTGACGGCTTTATTGGTTTCAACTCCAAAATAATCAGAAACAATAACGCTGTATTTCAGTTTTTCGAGAAGTTCATTTAAGTAATAAACTTCATTTGATCTCAGACCAATTTTTATAGTTCTCATACCTTTTTATTTATAATTATTTTGAAGATTGCTGACGCCTTTTTCTTCCTTCATTTCTTTTCGCCAAATTAGCAATGTAAAATTAATAATATATAAAACATTAGAAAACAGTTATTTAACCCAAAAATTTAAATAAATTTACCTGCTGAAAAAAGGGTAAATTCACCCTTGTATGTGTAAAATCAATAAAATAATTTTGGCACAAATATTTAATAAAAATATTGTTAACTAAACCTTTAACTAATTAGAATTAAACCATGAAAAATCCACCCGCAAAACCAAGTCAGTTAATTACCAGAGAATTTGCTCAGGTATTAAACTTAAATTACAACAAAAAGAAAGCTGATTTAAAAACCGGCAAATCTGTTAAAAAAGAAGATGCAAATGCCATTTGGTATTCGATAGAAGCTTTAGAAAGCTACATTCATTATGTAAAAACACAAGGCGTACAAGAAGGTTACAATGTTGATGGCATACGCTTTTATTTTGGAGTTTATCCTGAAGACGAAAAACATGGAGAAAAAGCAGGACAGACTACATTGTTTTTAGTACCAACCGGAAAAAAATTAGAAGCATTAAACACTGCAAAAATTCAAAGTTTTGTTGCCATAGAAGATGATGCACCAAGTGACATACAAAGCCTTGAACCAATGAATTATGGAAATATTGGCAGACCGCCAAGTTTAATATATTAAAAAAAATTATGTTTGAATTTTTAAGATCTTATGTCATCTATTTTGCTTTATTATCAGGGATTATCGGTTTGATTTCGTTTCACAAACTCCCTGGCGGTAAAGCAAAATCTTTAGTTATTTTAATTTGGTTCTCGGTACTAATAGAAATTGTTGGCTATTATTTTACTTACTGGACAGGTTTATTAAATTATTATGTATATAATTTTTACATGCTTGTCAGTTTCTCGGCCTACATATTGCTTCTCAGGAGCCTTTTACTAAAACGGAATAACAAAATATCAGCGGTATTGTTCTTAGTCTTGTTTGTGTTTTCTTTTTTTCTTAATCTTTTATATTTTGAAAAAGACATCAATAACTCGTTTATTTATAGTTTTGCCGTTGGTGTGCTGGTAGTTATGATATTATCTTGCTTATATTTGGTAGAGATTTTTAATTCAGATAAAATATTAAACTTTAAAAAATCAGTTTTTTTTTGGTATATCCTTGGAATTCTGGTTTTTCACGTGCCTTTTTTACCTTTCATGCTTGCCATAAAATGGTTTTTAATCAAACAAGATGATTCAATATTTAGCTTAGTATTGTTTATTCTGAATTTATTTACTCATACTTGCTTTATCATTGGATTTTTATGGAGCGAAAAGAAGTACAACTATTAGTCATTTCGTTAGGTATAGTTTTCTTAACTTTACTGGTCATTTTGCTTGTCTTATTCTTTTATTTTTTGAAGAAAAAGAATACGTATCTAGTTGAAAAGATGGAAGCTGATCTTTATTTTCAATCTGAGTTAATTAAAACCAGAATCGAAATTAAAGATCAGACTCTTTCTGAAATAAGTAAAGAATTGCATGACAATATTGGTCAAATCGTTTCTGTTGGCATTATGCAGCTTAATATGTATCTCAACAGCGAAAAACCCATTCAGCAAAATGAATTAAGTGATTTAAAAGATATATTAGCCAAATCGCTGGACGAAATCAGGATTTTATCCCGAATTATCAATAAAGACAATTTACTGCAAAGCAATTTTATCGAAGCCATAAAACAAGATTTAGAGCGTATAAAAAAGCTAAAAAAAATTCAATACAAATACACTCTTTCCGGAGAAATACCCCAAATTAACGAGGAACACGATTTGTTTATTTACAGAATTTTTCAGGAAGCTTTACACAATAGCCTGAAACATTCGCACAGTGACAAATTCGAAGTGAATATTACAACAACTGCTGCTCTTTTTTGCCTGAAAATACAAGATTTTGGAATTGGTTATGACTTCAATAAAACAAATTCAGGCCAGGGATTAAGCAATATGAAATTAAGAGCTAAATTAATTGGAGCAGAATTAATGATGCACTCAGATGAAACAGGAACAACCGTAATTTTAGAATATCCCTTAACTAAATCCGATGAAACCTAAAAACAAAATTATTATAGTAGATGATCATTTATTATTCTCACAATCACTTGAACTTCTTATAAATAGCTTTAAAGATTTTGAAGTTATCAATCGCTTTGAAAACGGAAAAGTATTCATTTCCTATTTACAGGAAAATATAAATACAGATGTCGATTTAATTTTATTAGATGTTAATATGCCTGTTTTAGATGGCATTAGCACCATGAAATGGATTAAAGAAAACAGGCCCGACCTTAAAGTTATTGCGCTGTCTGTAAACGATGACGAAGAAGTTATCATAAAAATGATTACCAACGGCGCCAAAGGCTATTTACTGAAAGATACTTCGCCCGAAATTTTTAAAGATGGTATCATGTCCGTTATCGAAAAAGGCTTTTATTTTACCGAATTAGTTTCGGGAATGTTAGTCAAAAAAGCGAATAACGACCCGAAAAAAATCAATTTAAAGGAAAAAGAAATCGTTTTTATCAAACACGCCTGCACCGAGAAAACATACAAGGAAATTGCTTCCGAAATGTGTTTAAGCCCCAAGACAATTGATGGCTACAGAGAGTGTTTGTTTGACAAACTTGAAATTAAAACCAGAATAGGATTGGTTTTATACGCTATTAAAAACAAAATTGTCTTAGTTTAGTGAGACTAAGACAATTTTAATTTTTTTAATCAAACTGAATCAATTTATCATTGGGTAAATCGTATTCGTATAGTTTTCTGTTTTCATTATCCAGATACAGCCACTGAATTATATTGGTATGATGCTCAAAATCGTTCGAAATTCCTAAAACGATATACGAACGTCCATCTTTGTCTTTTTCTTCAATGGAATAACTTAAATCAGCTTTTGGATCTTTTATGGCGCTTTTTACCAATTCGTTTTGAGAATTTGCCAGATAATATTCTACTTCTTCATAAAGGTAATCTTTAAAATCAGCGGTATAATCTTCTTTATCCGTATAATATTTTATTTGTTTTGGATGTTTTTTTCGAAACAAACTTACATTGCCGTCTTTTACTTTTTTGGCATTTACGAGCCATTCTGCAAATTCCAGTTTTTCTCCTTCTCCGGCTTCATAAATAGTATCCATTTTCCAGGAAACATCAAGGAGATCACCTCTTTTAAATGTTTTAACAGCCGCAAGATCAGTATAAAGCGAAATTAGCTTATTGTTTTTCTGAACTGTAAATAAGGCATAATCACCGTTTCCATCAAAATTTACAAACTCTACATTATCATTATATTCCTGCTGAAGCTGTAGTTTTTCAGCTGGTCTTAAATTGCTTTTCAAATTTAAATCTGAAGATTTGTCTGCTGTTTCTTTGATGGCTGTGCTGTCTTTTAAAACATTTTTATTCAGGTTTTCAGACGCTGCTTCTTTGTCTTTACAGGAAAATAATACTGTAAGCAAGACCAAACAATATAGTTGTTTCATGTGTAGGTTGTTTTAGTTAGATTTGGGTTTATTAATAGGTTATTGCAGCAAATATAGGATTATCCTTTATTTTATCTCTCCCATTTAAAAAAGAAAGTTCCATTAAAAAGTTAAACTGAACAATTTCGCCTCCAAGTTCGTTTACTAAATCGGCAAGTGCTTTTGCGGTTCCACCGGTTGCGAGAACATCGTCGTGAATTAAAACCTTATCTCCTTTTTTAATGGCGTCGATATGTATTTCTAATGAATCTGTTCCGTATTCTAATTCGTAAGATGCTGATATTGTTGTAAAAGGCAGTTTTTTAGGTTTACGCACGGGCACAAAACCAGCATTTAAGCGATCTGCCAATAACATTCCGAAGAAAAAACCGCGGCTCTCTGCTCCTATTACCTTATCAATTTTTTGTCCGTTTAGCGAATTTAGTAATATTTTCAGGCATTCTTCTCTTGCATTTGGGTCAATTAACAACGGTGTTATGTCTTTAAACAAAATTCCTTCTTTTGGAAACCCCTGAATATCACGTATATAATTTTCAATCTTCATTTTTTTTCATTTTTATGTTAATTTCTTCTTGTATATATCACATTTATGCCTATATTTGCACCCGCTAACAGCAATCAACAAAGCTACAAAAAATAGCTGAATTGAAAACAAAAGGCCTCGTGGCGCAACTGAATAGCGCATCTGATTACGGCTCAGAAGGTTACTGGTTTGAATCCAGTCGAGGTCACTCTTAAAAAAAGTTAAAACGAGAGTTTTAGCTTTTTTTTTGGCCATTTTGGTACTATTTAACCATATTTTACATCGAAAAATTAAGCGGTTTGTAAATTTGTAGAGTTAACTCTACAGGATACAAACCGTTCTAAAGTACTATAAACATTAAGATTAAAAAAAATCTTATTTTATATTAACAATAATTTTAGTTTATCTAAAAAATAAGTGGAAGGGAGAAATTATCATAAAGAAAGTTTAAAAAATGCTTAATGTCGAAATGCATCCTATATTAGCTTGATGATTACCCCCACAATGCCAGCTGCTAAAATAAGGTAAGGCTCCTTGACTTTTTTGTAAAAAAATAAAACTAAAATAGTTATTGCAGCAATTAGTGATGAAGGGACATCTATAATACTTCTTTTTGCTATAATAATTACAGAACCGACCAATGCACCCACAACTACAGCAGTAATTCCTTCGACAAATGCCTTGACTGATTTATTTTCTGCAATTTTTTTAAAATATGGTGCCAAAAGAATCGTAAACAAATAGCAAGGTAAAAATGTTGCTAAAGCCGCAACAACTGCTCCTAGAAAACCATCAACTAAATATCCAATAAACCCAACTGTTATTACAACTGGCCCCGGTGTGATCATAGCGACTGCAACTGAATCTAAAAACTGTTGCTCGGTTAGCCATTGATTTTCCAATACAACTCCGGAATGCAGAAAAGGAACAATTGCCAGTCCGCTGCCAAAAACAAATGTCCCTGCTTTGGCAAAGAAAATACCCAATTTTAATAAATTAGATTCTTCAAAATCCCATACGACCATCTGAAAAATTATAATAAAATTTGTTGTCTTTGAATTCCACCAATTAGGAGGAGCTTTTATAATCATATACAAAAGTCCGGCAGCGATAAAGAGTAGTACATGTTCTTTTTCTGTTATGAATGTTACTGTAACCGCCAGAATAAAAAATAGCCACAACAGCCATTTTGATTTAAGAGAATTAAAGCTGAACTCACCTACCGATTTTAATGTAAGCTTATACGAACTGAGCGCAATAATACCAACAACTGTGGCGCCAACACCATAAAAAACGGCTTGTATCCATGATAAACCTCCAAATATTTTATAAATAATTCCTAACAAGACTACCATTATAAACGATGGAAGTATAAAAGCAAAACCAACTAAGGTTGCGCCTAAAAATCCATAATGAACAAAACCCAGATAAATTCCTAATTGCGCTGCGAGCGGACCGGGTGCTAACTGGGCTAAAGCCAAACCCTGCTTGTATTCTTCTTCTGAAACCCATTTACGGTTTTCGACCAAATCTTTATACATATAACCTACTAATGCAACAGGGCCGCCAAAACCTGTCGTACCAAGTTTAAGAAAATATAGGGTTATTTGCTTTAAGCTGTATACTGGATTCGTTTGCATCTTAAAAAGCTATTCCAAATTGAAAGCCTACTGTAAAAGTAGCTGTATGATCATTGCCGAATCGAACCGGAAGCGGTACAGCTGCATAATAGCTGCATGTTTTATTTTTGATTATGGTTTTGTTAAATACAGGTGTAAAGCCATATCTTCCACCCGATTCAAAAGCGACGCGGCCAGCAAAGGAATATCCTTTACCCAAAGCCACCAGAACTCCTGGATGGAAGGTCAGATTTGTTACCTTACTTGATCCGTTATCATCTTTTATATTGGGAACTATTTCTAAAGAAAATCCGATCTTTTCACTTTTCCAAATGTTGATTCCTGTTGGAAATCCAACGGCATAATAATCTCTGAAATTTACATTGGTTTCATCACCACTAATTGTAACTATAGGATGCATTACACCAAAATAACCTGTTATTTTCGGATATGTAGTTTGTGAAAAAGCAGCTGAAACAGATGTAAATAAGGCACATAAAAGAGTAAATTTGAAATACATTTTTTTGTTTTTTTTAGAATTAAAAACAAAACTAAAAGTATTGATTCTCAAAAAATAGAACCTTATTTACCTTTTGTATCTGAATTACTTTTCTGTATTTTTTTTCGATAAGAGGATGGATTTTTGCCCGTATGAAGCTTGAAAATTCTAGTAAAATGACTTTGATCTGAGAAACCAGTCATATACGCGATTTCTGTTAATGAATAAGTCGAATTTTCAATCAGATTTATCGCTTTTTCAATACGGAGTTTTCTAACATATTCTCCAAAATTCAAATCTTCAAAATATTTGGAGAATTCTCTTGACAGATAAGACGGATTCAAATCAAGGTCGTTTGAAATTTTCTTTAAATCAAAAGCAAACTGAGCGTCAATTTGATCCTGAATAATTTCTTTTAAATCCTTAACCCAGGATGGTGTTTTATTGGCAGATTTTTTTTCTTTTAAAAACTTATTATAAACTTCATGCAGTAAATTCTCAAAAGGACTGTTTTGCAGATGATTCTGCTTATACAAATGCGTTGCCCAACTGTATAAAGCGTCATAAATTACCATTCCTGATTCCAATAATTTATGATCATCCTGAATATTATAAGAAAGTCCAGCAGAAACAGCCCAAAGCCCCGCCGCTTCTTTAGCAATATCATGTCTGTCTGTATCAGCCCCACGAACAATATCTGCTATAATTGAAATAGCAGGATCGTTAATCTTATGTTTTTTTATAATAAAATCAAAAGTACATTGCTCATTGTAATGTGTATATTCAACATCGGGAATATCAAACGGAATAGCACTCAGTTCTTTGGCTTTCGCCAAAACAATATTATACGGAACATAAATAAATTCTGCATCCTTATCCACAAATCTCTTAATCAGCCACGGACATGCGATTCGGTCTATCTTAGGTCTTTCTCTGGTAATCCATTTCATTTGCAATAATTTCTGTATTGAAAAAAATCTGTTTCAAATCGAATGCTAATCTACATTTATTTTATTATGTTTCAAAAATGATCATGATGAAGTCTAATATAGATTTGATTTATTAATTATATTGTTGACACTAAATTTTGATTAGAATAATATGATAAAAACAAATTAAATTTAGCACTCAAAATTTCTTGAGATACAATTAATTTTTAGATGTAAATCTTCAACTAAAAGTTCTTAATCACAAGAATTAACAAATTTTAAGTTTTTACCCTTACTTAACATACAAACCGCTTCTAATTAAAAAACTTAAATAATTATCTTAGAAATCAATAGAAAAATAGGCTAATTTCTTCAAATCATTCATAAAATGGTTTGTAAATTGTTCAGTAAGGGTCACAACAAGCCAAATAGCGCCAATTGAAGACAATTGGCGCTATTTTTTTAACCTTGCTTATTTTTTATTAGTCTAAGAGACGGGCTCCTCAGCAGCCCTAGCCCCGATAGCAGTGAAATCCTTTTGTTCCGGGATACTGTACAAAAGATTAGAACTAATAGCGGGAAGTGCTGCTAAAAATAGTTTTAAGGAAAGATGTAAACTTATGAACCCAGCGCTTAATCGTAGCATGATCCACAAACACTTCTCTAATTTTCATTATTTCCTCAACGTCACCATAGACAAGTGTAAATCTTAATTTAAAATACACTGCCTGAAGGATTACATATTTCGGATAACAATGACCTTTAGTATTCATAGTTTATTAGCTTTGAAAAACCAGAGATAAAACTTAGTCATAGATGCGAGAGAACCATTTTTACAAGCTTATATTGTCTGGTCAGATATGATTTAATTAAACAACTTAAAGAATAGCTTTATTCTCATATTTTCCATGTTCTCTAATACCAAATCCATTATGCGCGTTTATCATGGCAATAAATTAATTGCATCATGGCTTAGGTCCCAATATTTAAAAACATTTTTTTTAATTAATCTCGATCAAATCATATCGTTGTTCATTCAGGGGTTTTCCAAAAGCCATCGATTCTTTAGATTCGGTTAATTTAAAACCATGTCTTGTATATAGTGCTACAGCTGCACACAATTCATGAGTAGTCCATAAATAGGCGGATTTATACCCCTTGTCGTTTAAAAAAGCCATAAAAAGATTCATTAATTTTTTTCCAAGCCCGATGCCTCTATATTCTGGCTCAAGATAAAAATATCGAAGTTGAGCACTATTACTTTCTCTATGCATTAATAAAACAAAACCTACTATGTTGTTATTATGCTCACATATCCATACGCAATCTCTAGCTACATCAAAATTTTCATAAAATTCATTCAATCCAAGTGCTACATACGTTTCAAAACCCACTCCATAATTATATTCCTCACCATATAGTTTGCCATGTCTGTAAATCACAAAACCTAAATCTCCAGGTTTTATCTCCGTTCTTATTTTAATTTCATCAATGTTCATTTTTGCTTCCTTTCGTTAATAATGTTTTTATGCTTTGAAAATTTGCTAAGAGCTCTGCCTTCTCATTTAAATTCAGATGACTGATTAATTTTGCTATACTATCAGATGAATTTTGATTAAGTTTTAAAAAAATCTCTTCTCCTAATTCTGACAATAACAATCTTGATATTCGACTGTCAGTATCTGACTTTTCCTTTTTAATAATATTTTGTTTTACTAATTTTTTAATTAGCCTGCTTAGATATCCTTCATCAACCTCAATAATTTCCTTAATCTGTCTTGCCGTAATCTCCGGATTGTGATAAATCTCATACATAACTCGAACCTCAGTAAGCGAATATTTACTTTCCAATATATGATTATTTGTTACACCGATGATTCTTGTGTAAAATCTGTTGAATTCCCTAAAACTATTTATTGTATCTTCCTTCATTTTTCAAATCTACAAAAATACTTGCTAAAAGCAAGTATTTTTGTAGATTTTTTTTATACTAGCATTAGATAAGATTAAATAGTAAAAAGAAATTTTATTACATGTGTTGCTCAAAAAGCCGCAAAATATGTATCTGATTTTATCTAATATGCTGCGGAAATGAAAATAAATAGTAAATACAAAATTTTGTTAAAGAGACAATAGTCCTATAAATGAAGTATTATATCCTATAAATATACTCCCAAATGTTTCTTATTTTGTAAAAAATAAATTTATTAAAGAACGATTAATTTTTATATAATATGGCAATTGAATAATGCAAAAGATATAAAATACATCTTTTCCGTCACATCATTACCTTAGAAATTGGCAATATAGAAACAATTAAAAATGCCATTTTCAATTTCTCCAGAACAGCAATGCCCCCACGCTACTGACGGATTGACAATAACCAGTACCGTTAGATTTTGATGGTTTTGTTACGCTGTCCAGTTTAAAAATAGCAGCGATGCATCCATACACGCCAATTTAAAACACTTATACTCCTATTTATCCATTTATTACTTTTCGGCAAATCCGATAATCAAATTGTAAAAGTTGTACGAAATGTTCTGTACTTTATCTTTTAAAATACAACAGCTGCTGTATCAGCAAACAATTAACAATCAATATATTCATTTCTAAGTTTCGGAACTAAATTTTTGAATTGATCCATAAAAGCAAAAAAAACGATGACCCCAATAAATGCCATAATCATATCTGAGGAACAAGAAACTTTTCAAATCTTAAAAAAATTTGAGGAAGAAAACACTATGATTATCGAGATAATTGGTAACGCTGATGGTATAAAAGACGGCATGATTTTAATAAAAGAGAAAAAACCCGACCTTATCTTTCTGGATATTTATCTTACCGATAACCTGTTTTTTGAAATGCTCAAACAATTAGAATTTAGTATTCCGAAATTGGTATTTATATCAGCAAATAAGGATTATGCTGTGAAAGCTTTTAAACATGATGCGATTGATTTTTTACTAAAACCAATTGATTTTAATTCGATAATAATGGCTATTTATAAAGTAATTAAAAGAAGGGAAATGGAGCGTTCGTATCAACATCAAAAAATTAACAACATAACTATTTCAAACACTATTAATCAAAAAAACGACTATGTTGCCGTTGCTTCTTTAGAAAAAATAGAACTTATCCCCATGTCACAAATTACTTTTTGTAAGGCAGATGGAAAGTATACCGTTTTTATTTTAAGTAACGGAGCCAAGATAATGTCAAGCAGAAATCTGGGTGAATACAGTGCCATTCTGGATGACACTTATTTTTTCAGAATACACCATTCTTATATTATCAATCTTCGTCATATTAGTAAAATTTCAAAAAAAGACGGCTATTTCTGCGAACTTGCTAATGGAGTAATTTTGCCAATTGCCAAAAGACGACAAGATGATTTTAATAAATTTATAAAACTTAAAGATTAAAAAACAACATACGTTAACTTTAATTACAAGCAAATGAGTACTCATACTATTTCAAAAAGCAAACCGGCAAAAGAAAAAAATGATAATACTTCTTATCATTTCGAAGAACATTTAGCTGACCTTGGTAAAATTTTAGATTTTTCAATGGATCTAATTTGCTCTTGTGATGAAGAGGGAAAATTTGTGTGGGTAAATAAAGCTTCTGAACGTATTTTAGGGTATAAACCTGAAGAATTAATTGGTAAAAAATACAGTGATTTTTTATTTGATGAGAATACTGGCATAAATGAAAATTTTGATTTTAGCACCGAGACACACTTACCTATATTTGAAAAAAAGTTCCTGCACAAAAACACCGATATTATTTATTTGCAATGGTCTGCTGTAAGAGATGATGTTAAAAAATTATGCTATTGCATAGGGAGAGATATTACCGAGAAAAAAAATATTGAAAAGGCATTTGAAATTGAAAGACTGCAATTCTTTAATATATATTCGCAGGCACCTTCATATATGGGAATTTTAAATGGTCCCAACCATGTTTATGAATTGGCAAATGAACTTTATCTGCAATTAATTGATAAGAAGGATATTATTGGGAAGCCAGTAAAAGAAGTTTTACCTGAACTTGAAACGCAAGGCATTTTTGAAATTTTAGATCATGTATATCAAACAGGGGAAAGTTTTTCTGCTAATGAAATGCTTATCACATTTGATCGGTGTAGCGACGGAAAACTCAAAGATGTTTACTTAAATTTTATTTTTCAGGCGCGCAGGGATGCTAATAATAATGTTGACGGCATATTTATTTTTGGCAACGATGTAACAGAACAGGTTCTATCGCGAAAGAAAATTGAAGAAAGCGAAAAAATGTATAGAGACCTAATCCATAAATTGCCAGTTGCCACCTACTCTTGCGATGCCGAAGGACGAATAGTGCTTTATAATAAGGCTGCAGCTGTATTATGGGGAAGAGAGCCTGAACTGGGAAAAGATTTATGGTATCATTCATGGAATAGCAGTGATAATAAAAAGCAGTCTGAGGCGCTAAATTTATGTTCACTGGCTGCAGTACTAAAAGAAGGGGATCCAATTCTTAGTAAGGAAATAATTATAGAACGCCCGAATGGAGATAAGCGCAATGTATTGCCCTATCCGGTTTCGTTTCACAATGCTGATGGCGAAATAACAGGAGCTGTTATTGTACTTTCTGATATTACAGAAATGAAACTGGCACAAAAAGAGCTGAGGAAAAGTGAAAAAAAATACAGGTATCTTTTTGACAACAATCCGATGCCTATGTGGATTATTGATTTGGTGTCTTATAAATTTCTGGATGTCAATAAAATGGCTATTCTGCAATACGGATATAGCCGTGAAGAATTTCTTTCGATGACTGCTTTGGACATACGGCCAAATGATGATAAAATTCATTTCATAAAATTGAGTGATACTTCAAATATTACTAAATCGAATTATAACAGGGGAATATGGAATCATATAAAGAAAGACGGCACTATTATTCCTGTTGAAATTATTGCCCATAATATTGTGTATGAAGGAACTGCAGCAAGATTAATTCTTTCTAATGATATCTCTGATCGTAAAAAAGCAGAAACAAATCTGGAAAAAAGAAACCGGGAGCTTATCAAAACAAATGCAGAACTGGATCGATTTGTATATAGTGTGTCACATGATCTTCGTTCCCCTCTAACTTCTATTCTTGGTCTGATCTCTTTTATTGAAACTGAAAGCAAGGAAATTGACACTCTTAAGCATGCCGAACTGATACGGATCAGTATCAATCGTCTTGATGACTTTATAAAAAATATTTTAAGTTATTCGCGAAATAACCGTACAGGGCTTGAAGTCGTAGCGATGCCGATAAATGAAATGATACTTGACATAGTAGATTCGCTTCAAAGAATGAAAGAAGCAAAAGGAATTCGTTTTGATATTGTAATCAAGGAACAAAAACCTTTTTACACAGACAGGCTGCGATTTACAACAATTCTAAAAAATCTAATCTCCAATGCCATAAAATACCATAAAAAAGAGGAAACTGACAGATTTGTAAAAATATTTGGATATTCAGATCATGAAAATCTTCACTTTTCAATAATTGACAACGGGATAGGAATTGATCCGGCATATCATAAAAAAATATTTGATATGTTTTTTCGTCTTTCGGGCAAAGATGGCTCAGGTATTGGCTTATATATCGTTAAAGATGCAGTAGAAATATTACAGGGATCCATAGAAGTACAGTCAGAAAAAGGTACTGGCACCAAATTTAATGTCACGCTAAAAAATTTGAAACCATGTTAAAAGAACTAGACCCAAAATTTGAGACAGTTATGATTATTGATGATAACTTGGTAGATTTATATATTATCTCACGTATGGTCACTAAGAATAATTTTGGAAAAAATGTGTTGCATTATACCGAAGCACAAGAAGCCATAAAATATCTACAGGAGAATCAAGAAAATATTTCAAAATTACCTCAAATAATTTTTGTGGATATCTACATGCCTTTAATGTCCGGATTTGAATTTCTGGAAGCATATGATACATTATCAACTAATTTGAAAAATTATTGCAAAACTTATATCGTATCCTCAACAATAGATAATGAAGATATTGCTCAATCAAACAATAATAAGAATGTGGTTGCTTTTCATGTTAAACCGATTACCAAAGAATTTCTCGACCGAATTATTAATCAATAGTTACTAAAGTATTAATTGCAAATAATAAAATAACTCAAATCAGGATTTTATACTTTAGCACTCTGCTGGCAATATCGTAGTGATTTTAAAAATTACTACAATTGCTGTTTTTTAAATGTGATCAAGTTATAACACAGCCTGAGCTCTTAACTCTTACAATCTTTATTCAGCAATTTGGCAGGATTTAAAACTGCATTTATTCTAGTTTTCTAGTTTGTCTTTCCTGTAATGAGACTAGTTGCCCGTTTAAAAATTTACAATAATTCCTTCATCTGTAGCATTAGTTAGCCCCGCTAATTTTCATCTTATCGATTTCTTGGATAAACGGTTATATCATATAGTTATCAGTTATTACTTCTCTCTTTTAATTTAAAATGCATTCCTTTTAATTTGTCCAAGCTGTTACAAAACATTGCTTTGTACAATCTACCAAATCTTTTTCGCGTAATAAACTGTTATCCCAATAATGAAAAAACTAGCTTACTATTTAAATTTTCTTATTCCCATAACAACCCGAGCAACAAATCTTCCTCCTCCCGATTTAGCCGATGAATCAGTTATGTCTTATATTGACTCAATGCTTTTTTACTATTTACAGCAGATGTCATATTTTGTTATAGCATTTTCAAAAAATGAGTGCCTTTAATTTTAAAATGCGATATAAGTATTATAATTTAACCAAAAGAAAATATGAAAAAATCTTTACTATTACTATCTATTTTGCTTTCTTTTCAAAGTTTTTCCCAAATACATCTTGGTGTCAATTATGATGGACCACCTCCTCCGCCTCCTCTAATACCTTATATTAAACTCAATACTATAATAAACAATGAGTTTACACGACAGCTAAAATTAGTTTTTGATTCTGAAGCCACAGACGGCGTAGATGGCGGTATTGATGTAAAAAATACAGATGTAGATTTTCCTCAGGACATTTCTTTCTGGATTGAAAATGAAGATTACATAATTCAGGGACTTAATTTTAATTTATCTAAAAAAATTCCGCTTTCGGCAAAAGCAGCTGTCAGTACAAAATTTAAATTTTATATCTCTGAAACTGATGGTTTTGATGATACACAGCCAATTTATATATACGATGCACTTGATATGTCTTATCATGATATTAGAAACACACCATATCAGGTTGTAGTTAAACCTGGAAAAGATACAGGACGATTTAAAATAAGTTTTACTAATAATAATGGCACACTGGCAACAAATAATGTTGTCAGAAGTGTTTTTTTTATTAGTCAGGACAATAAAAGCCAGGTTTTAAATGCCACAAATCCAAATAATGAAATTATGAAATCATTTGGACTTTATGATATTCTTGGAAAATCTGTTATTTCAAAAGATAATTTAGGGGCCGAACAAAACTTTAGTTTTTCAACTTCAGGATTAAGTGCTGGAGTATACATTGCAATATTCATGACGGCCGATAATGCAAAAATAACTCAGAAAATCATTATTTCTAATTCTGGTAATTAAAATTCGCTATTAATTTCTTACAGACAATTTTTAAAAATATGCAGTAAATATTAAACTGATATCAGCTCAACAAAATAATAGAATTATATTAATATTATTTTTCTTCTTTCTAAAATCTATAGGAAATGGCCCAAAGCGCTGCTTTTAACAGAAGCTGGAAACCCGGAGATTTTGAAGAAGTGAAATAAAAAATATAGAAGCTATTCAAAAATAATTATACAATGATAATGATATGAATGATGTCTCGTGAAATGAACAAATTTTAACGTTAAACCCTTACGATACATACAAACCGCTTTGAAACAAAAACAAAGATAATTATCTTACAAATTTACTTGAAAATAAGCTAATTTCTTTAAATCATTCATAAAATGATTTGTAAATTGTCCAGTAAGGTCACTCAAAGAGACAACTAGCAAATAGTTGTCTCTTTTTTTATGCTCTAATGTACAGATTTTTCAAACCTTTACGTCCCAAAATTTGTGATTCGATTTTTTCAAAAGGAATTCTTAGTCTGTTTGAAATAAACAGTCTTAAAGTGGCGATATTAGAGAATTAATCCAAGCTGAACGATGATTCGAAGTCCTATTAAGGATTACCCAATTCTTATATAAGTTCAAAGGAAAGTACCTTTGAAAGTTAAAATCTTATTTTAAATCTATTACGACCTTTTTGAGAGTATTATTGAATTTGAATGGTACTTTGTAATCTTTTGATACAGGCGACCCGGTATCTTCACCTACATCCATAGTTTCATCCAGAGAGAAGCGGAATGGTACAGTTTTTTCTATATGTGCCTCCGCCTGAGACTTACCATCTATCATCAATACTCCTTTACCTCCTTTACCCGGACCGCCGCCATCATAGGTGAAGTCGAAAGTGATGGTATGCTTTCCTTGCGATAGTGGTTCATTAGCAGTAATAGTGGTTGTTTGTTCCTGCAACCAATTATAAACAAACTTTGGTTTACCCTCCACCACCATTAAAGCCCACCCGGCAAACAAGCCACCCTGTGTAATTAAAATACCCTCGGCGTTGTTGTTAGAAATTTCAACTTCTGAGGTTATAGTGAAAGACTTGTTTTTTATATCGGGCGCACTGCCTTCTGGAAGCCGTATCATACCAGGATAATAGGTAAAATGCTTCAGCCCCTCAATCGGACCAAGTGGACGGCCAGCTATTTTTGCATTGAAACGTTCTGCTGCACGATCATCTAGTGGGAGCACATTATACTTTTTAGCTTCTACACTAAACGCGGCCTTGAGTACTTTCAGCTTTTCAGGGTTCGACTTGGATAAATCGTCATGCTCTGTAAAATCATTGTTGGTATCATAAAGTTCCCATGTATCTTTATCAAAAGGAATGCTGGGCTGCATCTCAGTCCATGGTGTTATGCCGTGGTTTGTGGCAGCTACCCAGCCATTATCATAAATAGCACGTGCTCCTCCCATTTCAAAATATTGCTTTGTATGTCGTGTGGGTACCTTGGCATTCGCGGCTGCAAAAGTGTATACAATACTTACACCAGACATAGGGGTTTGCTCTATACCGTTTACAACTTTAGGCTGAGGCAAGTGAGCTGCATCAAGAATGGTCGGCACTATATCGTTACAATGACTGAATTGTGTACGTATTGCTCCTCCATCTTTAATGACTTTCGGCCAGGAAATAATCAGACCGTTTCGAGTGCCGCCAAAGTGAGAAGCCGTTCGCTTTGCATATTTTAAGGGAGAATTCATTGCCATCGCCCACCCAATCGGATAATGATTATATGTTGTAGGACCACCAATCTCGTCAAAGCGCTTCAAAGCATCCTGCACTACATCAGGTCGATAGTCATTAAAATCGGCGGCCACTTCATTGAGTGTCCCGGTAAGTCCTCCTTCTGCACTTGCTCCATTATCACCAATAGCATAGATAACAAGTGTATTGTCTTCAATACCCATTTCCTTAACGGCATCCATCAAGTGCCCTATTTCAAAATCTACATAAGCAAGATAAGCGGCATACACTTCCATCATCCGTTCATATACTTTTTTTTGATCGGTGCTCAATTTATCCCAAACGCCTGCTTCTTCGGGTATAGGATTATATTTTGCTGATTGAGGAATGATACCCTTGGTTTTCATTCGCTCAAAAGTTTCTTCACTTACCTTATTCCATCCTTTGTCAAACTGCCCTTTGAATTTATCAATCCATTCTTTAGGAGCATGGTGCGGGGCATGGGTGGCGCCAGGAGCAAAATAAACAAAGAATGGCTTTTTGGGAGCAGTAGATTTCTGGTTGCGTATCCACGCTATTGATCGGTCTGTCATATCCGCTGTTAAATTATAATCAGGATCATTCACAGGAGGCAAAACTGGTCTGGTATTTTCTATCAATGGGGGTGTATATTGATTGCAGTCACCTCCATTAAATCCAAAAAAAAACTCAAAACCCATACCAGTTGGCCATTGTGTGAATGGACCTGCCTGGCTTGTTTCGTAATCAGGTGTATTATGGTTTTTTCCAAACCAGGCTGTGTTGTACCCATTGTCGCGAAGAATGGTTCCAATAGTAGCTGAGTTATCAGGCATCACCGCATCATAACCTGGGAATCCGGTAGCAATCTCAGAGATCACACCAAAACCTGCCTGATGATGGTTCTTACCTGTGAGAAGCGCTGCACGAGTGGGAGAACAAAGCGCTGTGGTATGCCATTGTGTATATCGCAGTCCGGACTGAGCCAACCGGTCCGCTGTTGGTGTAGGGATTGGACCTCCGAAAGCAGATGATGCCCCGAAGCCGACATCGTCAAGTAATATTAGAATCACATTGGGAGCATCTGAAGGAGCTTCACGAGTCATCGAAAAATCTGCTTTTGATTCTTTATAGGTTTCCGTTATGGTTCCCTTAAATATAGTAGGTCTTCTATCTGGTAATACAGTGCCTTGTTGCGCAATTACCTGACTAGCATATAGCACAAAAGTGCTAAGAATTGGAATATCAATTTTAAATTTTACTGTTTTCATGATATTTACTGCTTTAAATCTCAACGTCATTTTTTATTACTTACTAATTCAAATTAATTTCAATGGTTTCAATCTAGTTACTGCTTTAATAGAATTTTCAAATCTAAATCTAATGATGAGCCTGTATTTGTTATTAAAAAATGCTGCTTTATTTAGTAAAAACAAAAGTCAAACTTGCTCTAATGCCAAAATCAGGTTTCGTTTCATCTGGCCCTGTAACTGGAATTTTTGGTGCTATGGACAATGAAATAGGCTGATTTCCCAATTTGGTTACTGCAGTAACCTGAGGTATTAGAAATATAGAAGTTGTTTTACCCTCCCAATTAAAAGTCATCTCTGAACTCAGTCCTAAACCTGCCCCACTTTTAAAATTCTTTGAAAAGAATGGCTGGAAATACATTTGATTTACATCACTGCGATTTTCATCACCTGCAAAAGACCATATTTGATTGACAAGAAAACCATATGTCAGCCCGCTTTTCTGTTTCGCCAAAAGTACAGACGGACCAATCCCCCATTTTCGCGTACTTAGAAAATCATTAGTTCCAATTGGAACTAAAAATGCAGGACCTACTCCCCATATAAGTCCGTTTTTCATATCTGAAGGGGCAAAAAAAGCTGAAACCGTTGCATCGCTAAGGCCGAACTGACTAATTCCTTCACCTGTTATATCACGCTGGTCTACTATTGGAATGATATAACGGGTAATAAGATTAATCTTCGGACTAAGTGGAATAGGAATTACAGGCTGAAAATTTAACGTGTATTTTGATCCGTTAAAATTTCCGATGCCATAATCAACATTATTTTGAAATGGTACGCTGATAAGATTAGAAACTGGATTCGAAAGTTTATCTGCCAGTTCTTGGGCACTGCTTTGAGATTTTTCCTGGGCATTAGAAACAAATGAAAAAATAGGGCATATAACAAACAGAAAGATCTTAAAATGATTTTTGATTTTCATAAAAATAACCTTTAGTAAATTAACTTTGCAGCTTTACCGAAAGATTCTGCATCTACATTATGTTTAAACCTCAGAATATTTACAGCTAACTTTTGAAATAAAGTATTTAAGAAACTTTCGCAGTAGAGAACTTGGCCTGCTGCTGCAGTTGGTTACTTAATTCAGGATCGTATACATCAACACTTGATTTCTTAGCTTTAATTATTTATCGAATATTGATAAAAAATAAAGAAACCAGAAATCAACTATTTTTTAAGTAAAAACTTACCAAATTTAAATCATAACTATCACATAATCAAACAAAAAGACAAAATATATTCCGAGTCAATAGATAAGTTGGGAGAACTCTTGTTTTATAGTAATTTTTTAACAAGTGATGTTCGAAACTCTTAGTAAATCAAAAAATACCTGACACCCGATCAATAAACCAATACATGGCAAGCGTTCCTATAAAATAAGCTGGAAACTTATAACTCCACTTAGGCAATTGAAGGTTTAAGGAATGCATCCCGGATCGTATCAGCAGCATTACAAACACAAATACTAATTGACCAGTTTCTACACCAACATTAAATAAAAACAAAGCAAGCGGAATATTATGCTGCGGTAATCCAACATCTTGCAAGGCAGTCGCAAAACCGAGTCCGTGCAGTAATCCAAAAAGAAAAGAAACGAGCCAGGGATATTGATACGCAAAACCATCCTTTCCTTTATAATGACGCAGCAGTTCAACAGCGAGAAATACAATACTCAGAGCAATGGCAGATTCTATAAACACTACTGAAATTTCAACAATCTGTAGCGTTGCCAATGCTAATGTAATGCTGTGGGCTACTGTAAAAGCAGTTATCGTCCAAATTAGTTTTGATCTGTTTTTTACAAGCAGTATCAAACCCAACACAAAAAGCAAATGATCGAAACCAGACCAAATATGAAATATTCCTAATTGTATATATTGCCAGACAGGAGGAGGCTGGGCTTTTGTTATATCCAGTGTTACAAATGGCTGCACTGGTTTTATAAGATAGGTAAAAGAAACATCATCTAGTAAAATTACCTGAACCAGCACGTCTGTTATTGTTTTTTCAAGGCCGTCAATTTTAATAGTCTGTTTATCAAGCGGAACATGATTGGCGGGTACTTTCCACCGTTTGATTAAATAGGTTTCTGTATACGTTACCTGAACTTGAGAGTCTGCCATCCATCCCGAAGATATAGAGGGATACAATGGCAAACCATAATCGCCCATTAACGGCTGTTTCCATGTTATTTTAAGGGAGTGATCGGCATTTTCTTTGATTTCAAGATAAGAAGGTCTTATCTCATGGGAATACAGAAAGTTGGATAATGATAAGAAAAACAAGATATTTAAAAAATAATTTCTCATTTTGAATTCAGATAAGAACGATTAATGAGATATTTTTTAGCCAGTTTATCATATGCCACTTTATTTTGTGCCGCTTTAGCCGAATCCAGATAACTTGACTTTACCTCTTCCTTTATTAAATTATATGGAATTATTCCTGTACTTCCGCGGCTTGAGATAAATACCAAATGCCAGCCATATCCGGATTCTACAGGTCCGGACCATTTCTTTAAAGGTGCTTTAAATAAAAAGTCAACTATTGGTTTATTTCCAAAGTTTTGCTGCAAATCTACAGCTGCCTGATCGACATAATCATATTGCAAAGGAAATGAATCTCCTTTTTCACGAGCGTTTGCAATGTTATGATTTTGAAGCTTTTTTAAAACAGCAACTGCCCTTTCTTTTGCTAAAGCAGCTGTACTATTATCCGTGCTGAAATAAACATGAGAGAAAGTTACCGTTGAATCTTTGCTAAAAAGCTTCTTATGATTGTTATAAAAAAGTAACAGATCTTCTTCGTTTGGCTGTTTGATTTCTCCCAAATCTGTCTGCAAAAAATCGAATTTTTGAGAGAGCCTTCTGCGGATAATTTCATCATCATGATCAAGTCCTAATTTTTTTGCTTCGCGATACGATATTTCTTCTTTGATATAATCGTCGATAAGGGCATCCAGTTCACGTTTTGACGGAAGACTGCCTATTTGTGTTTTATAATTTAGAATAATCTGATTAACCTGTTCCTTGCTAACGTTTATATTTAGGGCTTCGTTATCTTTTTTTTGCTGCATATAAGAAACAAATAGGAACAGCAAACCTCCTAAAATTATAAATTGGATAAAAGGTTCGCTAAAAAAACGTTTTATTTTAATTGTCATGAAATAAAATTAAAAAATACTAAACCAACTAGTCTTGTCTATTTGAAATTGTCAGCTTTATTTATTTTGCAGGTGTGTACCAAACAGGACTTGTCCATGCTCTCTCCTGAATAAAGGCAGGAACAGTTTTGCTCAAAGGCACATTATGTTTTGCAGCAAGATAAGTACTCCATCTTGGTGTCGGTATTTCAAGTACTCTTGCATAGTAAGTAACATAAGCCTGGGGATCAAATTCTGTGTCTTCCCAATAGCCTGATAAAGTTGCGGCGCCAATGGTATTGGTATAAGAAGCTTCTTTACTATTTACAGTGTTTCCAACAGAAGCTAGTTTTCCCTTAGCATTCAATTTGCGATTTCCTCCCCACACAACATCGAATATTTTCTCGGTGCTTTTTCCATTTTTAGTACTCACTTTAACAATTTGAATACGATCCAAATTTCCTGAATTAGGATCTTTGACGGCCTGAACCAAAAATTTAGGCTTTTTATTGTTAGCAGCAATTGGAAGATCAGATCCCATTGGCACTCCGCCGGCGTAAGCTTTTTTTACCCAATCATTTTCTTTTATCAAATTGTTAGCGTAATCCCAGCCGGCAAACAGGCGCACTTTAATACGTACACCGCTGGTACCAAAACATTCTTTCTTTTTTAATGCGTTGAAAATGGCATCTCTTGTATTGCGCTCTGCCCAAACTCCTGTCAATCCTGCTGCACTCAGCTTGGTGGCTGGCTCACCGCCAATAGATCCTGTAGCTGCCAGAATGGTCGCGTAATCTTTTGCGAGATTATCCTGAGACGCATGAGATCCTGGATAATTACTTTCTTCAGTAGTGGAAAAACCAGAGTGATAATCAGTTCCGCCTTCCAGTCCATATTTAAATGGATTACTGCCTAATTTTTCCTGTAACTCCTGACCTACTCCATAGGCTTGTCTGATATAACTTCCTTTTTGGAATTTTGCTTTGGCTGTGCTGCTTAACAATGTTTCAACCAATTCATAATTTGCAAATTCATCATTTCCTGATAAGGATGGATGTGTTTCGCTTTGCCCTTTGCCCTGCGCAATTTCTGTCAACGGTTCATTGTTCATTCTTCTGTCTGCATAGGCTTTGGTAAGTGGTTTTCCGCTCAATGTTTTGGTGTCAAACATCAGACCATTGCTAAGGTTTCCATTATGAGGAACTGCAATAACATCGTCGCCTGTTTTTCTTGCATTTTCTAAATACGTCCACAAATCTTCAGGATCGTCTGAATCAAAAGAAGAAAAAGGTTTATCCGGAACATTTTCTCCTTTAAAAATGACACAGCGGTGAAGGTTTTGCGAATGCTTATTGACGTCTGATGGCATGGAAGTCCACTCGTAACCAACGAATGTGGTAAATTTTCCGGGTTTATTGTATTTGCTCGCAGCTTCAATGATGCGCTGCCAGGAGCTTTTGATCACTTTTTCGTTGTTGAGTTCCGGCGAAGGTTTGTTGGCTACAACTCCAACCATAAAATCAGCATAAGCTTTGGCTACATCTTTTTGCTCTTTGCTATTGTAGAGCTTATTTCGATCTGTACCGGCGTAAGGACCGTTTGGATCTTTAATGGCAGCAATTACGCCCAAGTATTCGGAGTGATCGGTTACGGCTAAGAAATCAAGAGGTGCAATACGCTTTATTTTCTGTCCCATATAAGTTACTTCCTCTCCCATTGCAAATTTGTAAGAGTCCTCCGGAAGCGAAGTAGCGCCAATCATATTTGCATCTGGCGATAGTGAGGTATGCAAATGAAGGTCTCCAAAAAAGCAGTCTTTTAATGGATTTTCGGTAATTTGGTCAATTTCAACAGTCTTTTGTGCGGTATCCACGGAAACATCTTTTGAAGAATCTTTTCCTCCGCAAGCTGATAGGACCAATAATACTAGACCGGTGTGAATTATTTTTCTCATAGTACAAATTTTTAAATTTATAATACAAAACATCAATAAAGTTAACTAATTATTTGATAAATAGATATTTAAATAATAAATAAATTATTACAAAATATATTTAAAGATTTTTAGTAAAATTTAAAACCTGAAAAATGAAATGACTTTAGATATTTATGGATATAAAGTATTAATATGATAATTAAAAACTTTAAAAATTCATCCTGAATGGTTAAAAAAAATATCGTTTTAAGTATCGTGGCAGAATCGTGGCACAAGCTATTTGGACTTCATACTTTTTCGCACGCAAAATGTTAAGGCGAATTTTATATACATTTTCCACGTTTCTTAACTTTGTGGCAGAGTCATACCTTTTGCATTTTGGAAAAAATCACCGTATAATTAAGTAGAAATTTTAATCGGTCGGAAAACAATGGAAATTTGCTCTTGGAAATTTAAAAAACACAAAATTTTTAACATTTTAACCCCTACGATACATACAAACCGCTTCTGAATAAAAACTTCAAATAAATATCTTACAAATCAATAGAAAAATAAGCCAATTTCTTTAAATCATTCATAAAATGATTTGGAATTTGTATCGTAGAGGTCACCACAGCCAAATGGCGTCAATTGAAGATAATTGACGCCATTTTTTATTTAAAAAACTTTTAATCAATATTTTAGCTTATTTTTTGTTTTCGTATCCTTTTTTGAAATAAAGTTTTACATTCTCCTAAATTGTTTTCAACTGCTGTTCGAAGGCTATAATGATGACATTTAGAAAAATGGTTTATCATCTCATTATTATTTAATTTTTTTGGTGCTGTTGAGCTAGGTCTGTTTAATTTTATTCCAATATTTGCTTGGCATTCTAATCTAAGTAAGCATCAACCGCCTCAATTAGTCCAATTTCATTGAATTTGAAGTTTAAACCACCTTTTTCATGACCAAAATCTCCAGTAAAATCAACTTTTGCCTTAATATTGAATGCATTTATAATTTCAATTGAATCCAATTTGGTTTTGGTTTTGTATCCCACAAAAAAGGTTTCAAGATAATCGCGTACGCCTTCTTTACCATTAAACTTTTTACCTACCGATACGTCATCAATGACAGCATTATCTGCAAAGAAAATTAGTGAAGCTTCTATATCAAAAGCATTTGTCGTATCTAAAAATTGTTCTATTAACTTTTTCATTATTATTTTTTTTATAATTAAGATAAAGCAAAACTCATAAGAATGCCGATAATTAAATTAGCCAGAATGCCCTATATTGTAGCCAAAACGCTTATGTAAATACACCCGTCCTTTATTAACTGTCTTCCTAACGTACTAAAGCCATCAAAATAAATTACTTTGATGGCTTTAAATAATAGGTACTATACTACAATTTACAAATCAATAATCTGCAAATTTGGGAATGCATCAATCAATTCCTCTCCATAGGCTGACGCAGGTGACTGAAATCCTGGTGTAAAGAATCCATCAAGAATTCGCGATGCAATTTCTATTGCTGAATACACGGTCATGCCATAACCTGGTTCCGTTTCTATTTTCGAGCGAACAATAGTGCCGCTTGCATCGGTAACTTCTGCCAAAAGAATACTTTTATCTTCTTGTTGAATAGTTTGTGATCCGACATTTTCTTTTTGATTTACGTCGCTCTCCTGGATAGCGCCTGGCTGTGCCATTTGGAAATATTCTTCAATATTTTTTATTCCGGTAGACTTATAAGCAAGAACTGACCCGCCTAATGGCATAAGTGCGTATTGCTGTAAGCCTTCTCCATAATCAAAAATTCCAGGCTCTGCCTCTTGTAATTTTACAAGTTCTCCATCTTTTCTCACCAGCAAACCTGCATTCATAATATTGGCACTGCTTGCAACAGAGCCGGGGGTAAAACCACCAGAATATTTAAATGCCAGGCGCAATGCTATAGGGTTGTCTACACGCTTTGCTGTATGTAATATCAACGGATCATAGGTTACAAATAACCCTGCACCAGACATGATCATGACTCCGGCAGCTTTTGCATCCTGATCCTTAGATTCAGCAAGACGATAGACATCTACCTCTGCATTTGTATCAATGTAGTGTACTTTATGTTTAATACTGGCATTGATAGCCTGATTTGCAGTTGCGCTAAATGGTCCTGCAACATTTAACAGGGAAGTTTTTCCAAAAAGGCTTTTCTCCCAGCCCTTTTCGTCATCTACCTCAAAAACATGAAAAGGAACATTAAGCTCTTTGGCTAATGTCGAAACCTCTTCATTGTTCCGGCCGGCAATTTCAAATTTCAATCCTCTCTTTACTGCTTCATGCGAAATTAAAGTCCCGGTGAAACCTGCTGCTCCATAAATTAATAATGTATGGTCATCTTTACTTACTTGTGTCATTATCGTATTTGTTTTAATTTAATTAATTTGAAGATTATTTTTGATTGGGTGGGCATTATTTCTTTTCAGCCTTACAATAAGTCCTTAATTTATTCTTGTTGATTTTCCATTCTTTTTTATGTGTTATTATTAATATATCGTTCAAATTAAAGATTGAGCTGTTGTTACGTTATTTTAAAGTGATCGATTTAGAATTAAATCTGATTGTACTGAATAATTCTAAAGTGTTCACTTTAGAATTATTACAAAAAAAAATTACTTAGAAACCTGTTTAATAAGAAATTTAGCCATTTTGTTAATTCTGATAGGATCCTTTTGGAGAATGTAGGATTGATACCAGCCTGCAAAAGAGTTCAGTAAGTAATCGGTAAGAATCTCCGGATCTTCTTCCTCACTCATCTCTCCTGACTCCCTTCCCTTTTTTATCAGCGATAGTATCAAATCATAGGTAAAATTGCTGTCTGCTTTTAAAATCGCTTGAACACTTAAATCGTCTGCAGCAACTTCAAAGGTTGTTTTAATTGCAAGGCAACTATTCTCTCCGTTTGTAATAGCCGATGCCGCTCCATTTATAATATTGGTAATTGCAGTCAGCGGCGACTTAGCAGCTGCGGCATGCTTTTTTGCCTCTTCCATCCGGGTCTCCGTATAATTTTTAATACACTTTACAAATAACTCATGTTTGTCGCCAATGGTATTGTACAAACTGCTGACATTAATCTGCATGGCTTCAGTCAGATCACGAAGAGAAGCTCCGGTATATCCTTTTTTCCAAAAAACTTCCATCGCTTTTTGGATCGCTACTTCTTCGTTAAATTCTAAATTTCTAGCCATGACTGATTTTATTCTCTGCAAATATATATTAAATTCTAAAGCGATCGTTTTAAAATGAATAAAAGTTAACATTTCTATCATAATAAAAATAATTTAAATAAATAAAATCACCAACTACTGATTACTCTTTGAGCGCAAAGAAATGATTTGTATGTGATTATGGGTAGTCAGACTTTATCTGTTTAACAACTTTCTGGATTCATAATATCTTAAATAACAATAAGTCCATCACTCACGATGGACTTATTAGTTTTTATATAATTACTTTTTTTACAGCCATTTTGCTAATAGGCTTAATATCCAACACCTCTAACTCCTCCTGATGCTCTAATGAATTCGCCAGTAATCCAGTGTGCATCATCAGAGGCCAGAAATACAGCAAGTGGTGCGATATCTTCCGGTTCTCCAAATCGGCCAAGTGGTGTTCCTGCAAGCAGCTTTACGCCTAAATCTCCATCAAAATTTCCTGCAGTTCCGGGAGTATTGGTATGACCGGGCAATATTGAGTTTACCCTTATTTTACGAGGTCCGAGTTCTCTGGCCAAAGCCAAAGTAATAGTGTCTACAGCACCCTTTGTTGCGGAATAAACACTTGACGCCAAATACGGATCGGTGCTTAAGATGGAGCTGATATTTATAATGCTTCCTCCTTTATCATCCATAAATTTTACAGCCTCTTGCGTGGCCAAAAGATAACCCAAGACATTTAAATTGAATTGTTTGTGAAATGCTTCTTCGGTTAAATCATCTATCATTTCAAATACCGCTACACCTGCATTATTTACCAGAATATCAACAGTTCCAAATTCCGATTTTATTTTAGCAAACATTTCTTTTACATCCGCATATTTACTCATATCAGCCTGAATGGCAATAGCTTTACCTCCGGAAAGTTGAATTTCGTTTACGACTTCGTCTGCCTCACTCTTGCTTGATGAATAGTTAACTACAACCTTCGCCCCTGCTTTACCTAGTGCTTTTGCAATTCCTGCTCCGATGCCTTTTGAAGCTCCAGTTACTACCGCTATTTTATCTTTAAGTTTCATCTTAATTTATTTTAAATGATTATTATTTTTCAAAGGTATTATATAGTAACTTTACTTTTGATATGGGTTTCCTCAAGTAAAGCGACTTCCCTAAAATAAAAACAATGAGAAAAGATAAATCAGTAGTCACAGAACAGGCAGATTGCTCCAAAATATTATTTGCCATACAAGATACACTCGATCTTATAAGCGGAAAATGGAAAATCAAGGTCGTAAGTGTTTTACTTTATGGAAAAAAGAATTTCACTGACTTACAACGTCAAATTGACGGTTTGGGAGCTAAAATGCTGTCTAAAGAATTACAGGATTTGGAAATTAATGGACTTATTACCAGAACGGTTAACTCAACCAAACCTATTACAGTAAGTTATGAATTAACAGATTATGGACATACTTTAGAGCCAATCATTAAGGAACTGGCTGATTGGGGAACAAAACATCGTCATAAAATTATAAACCGATGATTTTATTAGTCAAAACATATGACCTTATTTTTTAAATAATCAATAGTATTCATAAGTCTATTTTGAATTTTGCCACAAAATCATGATACGTGATATTTGAAGCAAATTACCTTTTTGTCACAAAAAATTAAGAGTATCTCTATATTAAATCAATTTAAATTATCAAATTACATTGTATGGCAAAATCAGATTTAAAATTAAATACATTTTACACCAATCCCCAACAGGACATCTAAACCAAATTTACAAAGCCAATGGAAGACAGATCCTACACGTAGTAAGCCAATTTCTTCAAATCATCCAAAAAAGATGTTGAAATTTGTCCCGTCCCTGTCACAAAAAAATCCCATTTCTTACGAAGTGGGATTTTTTTTATGTCTTTTTCCTATCTATTTTACCAGTTAATACTTCTAAAAGAAATTGTTTTGGTCTCCTATAGAGTTGGATCTTATTGGATATAAACAAAGCAGGATATTATTGAATGTGTTAGCTTAGCTTGTGCGCTGAATTTTGCTTAAAATTCAATTAGAAATTCAGTTAGAAATTTTTATTAGTAATCTTTTATTATAAATTTACGCAACTATCACACAGGGCAAACCGTTAGTTAGAATTCAATAAAAATCAAAAAAAACATGAAATCAATTCAATCCATCACTTTTATTGTATTATTTATAACACAATTGGGTTTTGCGCAAAGTAAGAAAGAAAAATTAGAACAACTTTTTGAATTTTATGATCAACAAAATCTATTTAACGGTTCTGTTTTTATTTCTGAAAAAGGAGAAACTTTACTAAATAAAGGTTATGGATTATCAAATGTTGATTTAAAAAAGGAAAATAACGCTAACAGCATTTTTCAAATATATTCCATTACAAAAACTTTCACAGCAACGGTAATTTTAAAATTAGTAGAAGAAAAAAAACTTTCATTACAGGATAAACTTTCAAAGTTCTATCCAGATTATCCCGATGCAAGTACTATTACAATTGAAAGTTTGTTAACTCATACCTCTGGAGTTTATGACTATACCAGAGGAAATGATATGAAAGACCAAACGGAAAAATCATTTATTGAATTTCAAAAAACAAAACCTTTGGATTTTCCAGTTGGAACTGATTGGAGTTATTCTAACTCGGGCTATTATTTTCTAGGCTATGTAATTCAAAAAGTTACTGGAATAAGTTACGAAAAAGCAGTTGAAAAATACATATTTAAACCATTGAAAATGAAGCAAAGCGGTTTTGCTTTTAAAAATCTAAAAAGTGAAAATAAAGTCACTGGCTATGAGATTTTTTCTGAAAAAGAACACAAACCATCAATTGTTTATGAGCCACCTATGCCTTTTGCAGCTGGTGGAATATACTCAACTGTTGAAGATTTAAATAAATATTATAATGGACTAAAAAATTACAAAATTATTTCTAAAGAAAGTTTAGAAAAAGCATATACTCCTTTCAAAAAAAATTATGGTTATGGTTGGATTACAATGCGAATGTTTGGAAAAATGACAGTTGGTCATAGTGGTTATGGAGCTGGTTTTTGCAGCAATTTTGTTCAAATTCCCGAAGATGATATCTGCATTATACTGCTTACAAATACAGAAAGAGGTCTAAACACTGCCACTTATGCTATTATAAAAACTTTGTATAATTTGTATAATAAAGATTATAAAATTCCGGTTGTAGCCAACGTAAGCTCAGAAACTTTAAAGCAATATGTGGGAACTTATCAAGTAGAAGACAATTTTGTAGTTTACCTTACAACTGAAAACAATAAATTAAAATTGCAAAGTGGAAACGGGCCCACAACTATTCTATATCCTGTAAAAGAAAATTTATTTTACGCTGAAGAATTAATGGGTGATGTAATTTTTGAAAGAAACGAGACTTCACAAATAGAGTCATTAAGTTTTCATGCAGGAAAAGAACTAAAAAAAGCAAAAAAAATATTTCCATCCTGGGGAATTGTAGGAAGTGCCACAGAAAAAGGCTGGGAAGGTCCTGATGCTAAACTTCTTGAAACTGAAACAAAAGGAATTTGGACCATTCAAAATGTGACTTTAAAAACAGGAGAACTTAAATTTCGTTTGAATGACGACTGGACTTTAAATTTTGGAAAAGATATGAGCGACGGAATAATGCCAAAAGGAGATAGTATAGAAATTTTAACAGGCGTTTATGATATTACTTTGGACATAAGCGATTACGAAAAACCAAAATACAAAATTTTGAAGAAAAGCTAAAAACCATCCTACAACTTAATAAATATTTTAGGCTTTTAGCATATTATCACTTTTCCGTAAGTATCCACGACGTAAAATCCGGCTCATTCCTTTTTCATTGTAGAAATGATACGGGCACAGAAAGAATTTCCGCGCTATCGTTGCGCATATCTAAGTGATTGGTTGAAAACAGTCATATCTTTTATGCTCATAAAAGCTATCTAACGTCAGTAAATATTCGATTACCTTTTTTTGAAAGTATTACTAAAATATGTCGTCATTTGAAATATAACATTATTCAATAAAATGACATTGAACATTAATATTTTTACATTTATTTTTAAGTATACATTTATTACTTTGAGGCAATTTTATAATGGTATCTCCAACATTACAATTTTCTGCTAATTCATCGTTGGGGTTAATTTCATAATCTTTTACAGTTTTTAAATTTTTATAAAAAATTATATCACCACCTTTCTGTCTATATTTTTTTATTATAACACCTGTAAAACCAGCATTATAATCTCTCAATGTGTCTTCTTTGTATTTTTTATTACCAAAGTAGCTAAAAATAATACAAAATAGTACAAACGTTATAATAATGGATGTCCCAATATTATTTTTTATTCTTTCTGTAATCCACATTTCTTTAAAATTAATTTATACAAGATCTAAATATATGGTTTGGTCTTCAAATAAAATCACGCGCTATTCTAACACTCAGCTATTTTAGTTAAAATCCGGCTCATTCCTTTTTCATTGTAGAAATGATACGTTCTCTATGAATGAATCCCCACTCTGCAATAGTATTGGTAAGGTCTTTAAGCGAATTACCATAATCTGTAATACGGTATTCTACGGCTACAGGTGCAGTGTTTAACACTATACGCTCAATTAATTCATTCATTTCCAAATCTTTCAATTCGCGGCTAAGCACTTTGCCGGAAATACCTTTTACTTCCCTCAGCAATTCAGAGTAGCGCATCGGTTTATAACACAGACACGCAATTATAGACATTTTCCATTTTCCATTTAAAATGTCCATTGTATCACTAATCGCCAATATTTTATGGCTGCAACTTTTTATTGGATCGAAATCTTCTTTCATATCTAAAACGTGGTTACTCATTTGTCACTATAACTTTTTGTCACTTGGTTACAAATGTACACATCATTACTATAGCTTTGCAACTAAAATTATAAAAATGGAATTAATCAATAATTTAAAATGGCGCTACGCTGTTAAAAAGTATTCAGAAGAGTTGATCAGTGAAAACAAGATTGACCAAATTATCGAAGCCATTAACCTGACTGCATCTTCTTGCGGGATACAGCCTTATCGCCTGATTGTGGTAACGAATCCGGAAATAAGAGAAAAACTGGCTGAAGGTTCTTTCAATTCGCAAATCAAAGCTTCTTCTCATTTACTCGTTTTTGCCGCTTTTAACAAGATAACAAGCGAATACATTGCAGATTATGTCGCAATGATGGAACAACAACGAAATATGGAAATTGGATCGCTTAACGATTTCAAAGATGTTCTGATCTCTCATTTTTCAACCCAAACGCCTGAACAAAACGCGATCTGGTCAAGCAAACAGGCTTATATTGGCTTAGGAACTGCCTTAATTGCAGCTGCTGAACTTAAAGTAGATGCAACTCCTATGGAAGGTTTTAATCCGGAAACATTTAATGAAGTTTTAGGTTTGACAGAAAAAAATCTTCACGCTTCAGTGATTCTTTCTCTTGGATATCGAGATGCTGAAAATGACTATTTGGCATCGATGTCAAAAGTTCGTCTTCCAATTAATGAATTTTCAACTAAATTCTAATGATTTAATTATTATTTCAAGAACGAGCTTATCCCAAAAATTAAAATCCCATTTCTTACGAGATGGGATTTTTTTATGGTTTTATACCCTTTCGATTTTACAAATAAAACAACAGGCTTCTGAATTTCTTGCATGAAGATATTCCACATCATTTTTTGTTTCAAAGATTTCAGCAATTAGCAGATCGATATCATTATCGCCAACCAATTTAGTGAAAATCATTTTTTGTTCTTTGCTGTAGCCGATTAGCGATAAAGGGAAATTTTCTTTATCTGCTTTTAATTCTTTGGGGAAATTGTAAATATCCGAATATTGCTCAACTTCTTCTTTGTTAATAAATATAGGCCCGGACTGATTAAAAGCGTTGTTTTGTGAAAACGGACTATAAGCAAAAACCAAACGAATATCCTGACCGATATTAAATGGTTTCAACGAAATTCGACAGGGCCCTTTTCCTGTTGCTAACTGCTCATAAACTTGATTATCAAAATTATCAATATTTGTTTTCCGAATTTGGTTTACAAACTCTTTAGACAACGGAATAATTTTAAATTTTTTCATATTTGTTATATATTAAATCTAAACAAATTTATATTTCGTTGCTGCCATTAAAAACCCGTTTCTTGCTCAATTAAAGCCGTATGTTGCCGAATACAAATAATAAAGGCACCTGATTAGAGGTGCCTTTATAAGTTAACTGTAATAGTATATTTATGCTATAACTACGTTTACTGCGTTTGGACCTTTACGGCCTTCTTCGATGTCGTATCGAACTGCATCGTCTTGACGGATGTTTTCTGACAGACCTGAAGCATGAACAAAAACTTCAGCTCCTCCATTATTAGGAGTTATGAATCCGAATCCTTTTTCTTCATTGAAAAATTTTACTGTACCTTCTTGCATTTTAATGTATTTAATTAATCAAAGATAACATTATTAAAATGGGAACCTAGTAATATTAAGTTTTTTCTTTTTAAAATTAATTAAAAGATATTTTATAGCATATTTTTTTATCTTTGAAATTCAGGATTTTTTATCCAAAATGGCTTTATCTTTGAGCCTTCAGAAAATTAATATTCGTTATGGAACAGAAAATACATCAGGGAAGAAACGTAAAACGTTTTAGAGAAATGCTTAACATAAAGCAGGAAGCATTAGCTTATGATCTGGGCGAAGACTGGAACCAAAAGAAAATTTCTATGCTGGAGCAAAAAGATGTAATTGAAGACAAACTGCTGAAACAAATTTCGGCTGTATTAAAAATTCCTGTGGAAGCTTTTCAGAATTTTGATGAGGAACAAGCGGTGAATGTAATTGCAAATACTTATTCATTTCAAGATTTTAAGGATAACGCTGTCGCTTCTGGATTTAGCTACCAACCCTCTTTCAATCCTGTTGATAAAATTGTTCAATTATATGATGAAAAAATTGCTTTATACGAGCGTATGTTGAAAGAGAAAGATGAGATGATGGCGAGGCTTGAAAAATTGATTAATAAATAATTATTTTTGAAGATATTTTAATTCTATAAAGAGACTTTTGAAGTCTCTTTTTTTGTTTTAGAACATTATTTTACGGGTGTTAAGTCAGGAAACATTTGCACAGTTTTTCTTAAGAACTCTTTAATGAGCAAGATTAATAATTTGGAATAACCATTTCTATATCTTTAATGATGTGTTGCCCATAATATTTTTTTTCTTCCTCTGTCCAACGCCCATCATTTTTGCGAAGTAATTCAACTATTTTTTGCTGAGGTAATTCAACTTCCCAATCTATGATTAAAACAAGAGGATTCCTTTTTTCCTTTAATTTATCTTTTTTTTGTAATCTGCTGTAAAAATTTAATGATAGACTTTTACTATAATTTAAATCCCTGCCAGATGATCCTGAATAAGCTTTTACATCAATTTCTAAATCATTAAGTAAAACGCTTAGAGGTTTGCCTTTATAAAATTTTTTATTTGTTAATAAAAAATTCGTTTGCAGGTATTCAAGCGTGTCTCCTTCGAATTTATGCAAAGGTTTGTAATTTGGATTATTATATTTCGAGCTCTTAGTTGTTTCTTGCTTAATACTCAAAATTCCTTGTTTTGATTTACAGGAAACCAAAACAATTAGTACTATAAAAAATATTTTTTTCATTTTCATTTTTTTGGTTCATTAAAAATTAACCATGTTCATTAAAACCTTGTTAGCTTTAAAAATACAGTTTTTATTAATATAAGGAACGGGCACGGAAAGAATTTCCGCTTCTTGCGCATTTCTTAACGATCGATTTTTTTATGCCTTTTCCTTTGTATGTAAGATTTAAGTTTTTAGATATACATAGTAAAATCAAAAAATATCTGACACACAATCAATAAACCAACAAATTGGTCAAACTGGTTATAAGTACAATATTAACAAGAAGAAAACAAAGTGTCATTTATAAATTCATTCTTAGAAAAAAAATAATTATTTTTAAATAATTATTTAGCTAAACTTTTTAATCGTTAAAAATGAACAAAGCTCTTCTTTTATTGTTAATTGCAGTTTTATGCTCCTTCATAACTCCTAAAGAGACCGTAATTTCTGGTAAAATAACAAATACGGAAAATGGAATAATTAAAATTAAAGGAGAATTACTGGATCAGGAAATCACACTAAAACCAGACGGCAGTTTTTCAAAAAATCTAGTATTAGAAGGCGATCGCATTTATAAAATTATAACTACTAAAAATAGTATTCTTATATATTTATCTAAAGATTCCAAATTAATAATAAATGCGGATGATACAAACTTAACTTCAACTTTAAAATTTACTGGAAAAGGAAATATAGAAAATCAATATCTTGCTAAAAAACTACTTATAACTTCGTCAATTACAAATGAGGAACTTTATAAACTTAACGAGAATGAATTCCTGAAAAAAATTCAGGAAATAAAAAATTCAGTGAATATCTTATACCTTAAAACAAAACTTAACGATCCTGATTTCAAAGAAAAAGAAATAAGAAATATTCATTATCTGGAACAAAAACATTTACTCTTTTATAAAAAATACCATTATTATTACGGAAGTATAAATGGTTTTACAGTTTCTGAAAAATACCCAAAGATTGATGAAACAATCGATTTGGATAATAATTCTGATTTTTTATTTTCAAATGAATACCAGGAAATTGTCTTAAGCAAATTCTATGAAAATATTGAGAGCGATGCCCCTACTATTTCTGCTAAAAATGCAATTCCAAAAATTAAAGCTTTAAAAAGTCAAAGCATAAAAAATCGTTTGATTGAAAACTCTACAAACGATATTAACATTGAAAATCTGGATTATGACACAACATATCGAGAATTTTTATCGATTACAACCGATCCAGCTGTAAAACAAAAACTTACTTCAAATTATAAGGCAATCGACGCATTGAAGCCTGGGAATCCATCTCCAGAATTTGATTATGAAAATCAAAAAGGAGGAAAAACTGCTTTAAAAAACCTGAAAGGAAAATATATTTACATAGATCTTTGGGCAACATGGTGTAGTCCTTGTTTAGAACAAATTCCATTTCTTCAGAAAGTAGAGCAACAATATAAAGGAAAAAATATTGAGTTTGTCAGTATTTCGATAGATGAAATAAAGGATCGGGCTAAATGGAGTAAATTTGTTACGGAAAAACAATTAGGCGGGATTCAATTATTAGCAGAAAAGGAATGGGAATCAAAATTTATAAAAGATTACAGCGTTCAGGGAATCCCAACATTTATTCTTCTTGATCCAAAAGGCAATATTATTAGTGCACGTGCACCAAAACCATCTGACCTTAAACTTATTGAGCTATTAAATAGTCTAAAAATATACTGATATAGAAGGACTTAAAAAGCAAAAACTGACCCCAAAGATTAATACTATGCGATTTAAACCCTTCATTTGATTTAATTATCTTGAATGATAAATTCTCGTTTTACTAATATAATATTTTTCAGGAATTCTACTCGGAACTTTGTCCGGTTTGTAATCTTTTTTCAGCCAAAATAAATGATATAATATTCCTTCGAATTGATTTTTGTAAAAAATTCTTCCGTTATCAAAATTTATGCGTCCTGTTAGTCCTTCAAGAAGGATAAAATCAAAATGAGCTTTAATTTCATTCTCCTCCTCTGCTTTTTTTATAATATGAGTAAAACTTTCAATTTCAGTGTCGAGATCAAATATAGATTCTCCATCTGTTAGTGCATCCCAGACAAAGTTACATTCGTCAAAACAATGATGTTTTGGATCAGAAAACACTTTTTTATAATCTTTACTTCGCATAAAGAAATTATTCATCAATGAAGTATTTTTGTACAAGGCAAAACATCCTGTCGTGTAATCATGTCGAAGACTTATAAAATCGAATTTTTGAAGCATTTCTTCATCTATAAAATCACGAACATTGCCATAGATAATATCCAAATCACTTTGTCCCCAAAAATCATAACCGTTTATAATTTCGGGAAACAAAAAACCATAAGCTGGTTTAAAATCGCAAAGTTTATACGGATGATCAATATTTACAGTGAATCCTAATTTTTCTGAAGCATCAGTAATTATGTCTTCTAATGTTTTATGGATAATTTTTACATTATTGGGTTTGTTCGGAATTACCTCGGTATTATCCGTAATAATATAAAAATCAACCGTTTCGTTATATCCACACGAATGAAGATAATAAGGAAAATACCAAGGATATTTGCCATACCAACAAGTAATAATAGCAATTCTGGAAGTATCATTCATAATCAGAGAAATTAAAAATTATCATCTAAAAGATCATTAATAAAATGTTCCAAAATTTCTCTCTCATATGGTCTGGGATAAGGATAACCATTTATAAGGATTGTTGGCGTTGAATATATACTGTTTTCTATACACCAATCGTTTTGCGAATTGAATATTTCGTCAATTTTTTCAATCTCAATCTGAAAATTATCTTTTGCATTAAAATCATCAATGTTTTTTGTTAGAAACCAATGTTTTAAAGCGCTTGTAAATACCTCCTCGCCTTCAATCAAATAATTTTGCATTAGTTTTCTATAAAACCATTTATAATCTTCTGTTTGTTTTTCAATATCAACTTTTATAATCATTACGACTTTTAAATCGTCTCTGTATTTGTCTAATAAGCTTTCTATTAAAAGATGTGCGTCTTTACAGAAACTACATAATGGGCTTGTAATAAGGGTTATTTCTGTATTGCCATTTTTGTTTCCAAGAATAATTGGATTGTTTACGTTTACATCTATTTTTGGATTAGACAATAAAACACTTTTGAAAATATCATAGTTTCTCACAAAACGGTTATTCTTTACTGATGATTCTTTTAAGTCTTTTTGTGCAACTAATATTTTTTTAAGTTTAAACCAACCAATACTTACAGCAAAAAAACAAGTTATACCTAAAAAGAAAATTTCTTTTGTCACGACAACAATATCATGAGAAAATAAGTTTAAAAAATAGAGTTCTGCCAAAAGCAAAAGAGCCGTTAATAAACAAACCGGACACCATTTTTTCTCCACAAATTTTTGATAATAAACAGAAATAATCAAAATAGGAATTGAGGAAAAAAGAGCCGCTTTTTGGATATATAAGAAAATTGCTGTTTCGTTTCTCAGGTTAAATAAAAACAAACCAATAAACTGAAAAAGAAAAAATATAATACTCAAATCACTAAAAGTAACATAGTTAAATATTTTCCACTTTTTAGAGCTGGTTATTGTAGTACAACTTGTGCCTGTTTTTTTGTTATCACATATGGTTTGCAAAAATCCGCCATCAATACCAAATAAATCTTTTAAAGAAACAGCAGATAAAAAAAGGCCAATAAACGAGAATACAAAAAAAGTCTTAATCTCAAAAGTTTTTCCAAATTGCAATATGCAATAGATAAAAAAAACAGTAGTTAAGAGCGGTAAACTCTTTTTTAAATAGTCATTTGTAACTTCATTTTCGGTCTCTGAATTTTCAACCAAAAGCACAATATTATCCCATTTATTCTCAATCTCTTCTTTGCTAATTATTCCTTTTTTACCATTTTGGCTAAAAAAGTAATTCTCTTTTGATTTTTCAATTAAACAAAGTTCGTATAACCCAATTTCATTCTTTAAAAATGCAACAAATCGATCAGGTAACAATTCTAATTCTGAAATCGCCACTTTAACAACACCATTTTTAATATTAAAAAAACTTAAAGTATCAGAAATTGATAGTAAGGAAGGATAATTAGGATGAGATTTATTTTGAAATATTAATTCTTCTTTATCAATGTTTATCCCTTCTGCCTTAAGATATGTATGAAGGCAATTGTAGTTTTGAAGCATAATAATTCTCTTTATTTTATATTTTGATTGTTGGCTAAATTTTCGGCTGTTTATACTACTAACAATTCAAGAGTACATTTTTTTTAATAGCTGTAATTTAATTTCATCTTTAGTTTAAAAACAGAAGCTATTTTTAAAATAGTTTCTACTTTTTTTTATTTTTTAACAAGGTCTTAATTCAGTATTTGGACTACAGGTAGGGAATCCCTGACCAGATGCACAGTCACTACATTTTCCAAAATAATAACAGCACATCCAAGCTTTATTACCATCGTAGACACCACTTCCTGCCATAATTGTTTTTAATTCACTTCTCGTAAGTCGCCCTTTAATATTGCTAAGGCTCATTTTTTGAGTTTTCATATAATATTTTTTAATGTTCTATTATTTGTTTGGACAATTATCATATAAAGCAGAAACTATTTGAAATAGTTTCTGCTCTTTATAGATTTTAGCAATCTTTTAGTTCATAACCTTGTGAACAAGTTGGTATTCCGGTACTTGATGCACAATCACCACAACGGCCTGTAGTCTGGTTACAACATTTAACTGATTTTGGCCCATCATATACTCCGCTTCCCGCCATAATTGTTTTTAATTCGCTTCTGGTAAGTCTGCCTTGAATATTACTAAGGCTCATTTTTTGTGTTTTCATAGTTATTTTTTTAGGTTATTAATGTCAAAAATTCATTCTTACTATTTGAATCACGTGCACTTGATTTTAAATTGAAGAATTTATTTTTTCCAAATTTCAATTATTCGTAAGTTTTTACCTATGCTTTATTAAGCATATAATATGCTAAAAAGTGCATAGCGCTCTAATTAGTATACATTTTGAATACTTTTGTTTAACAAAACAAAGATTTGATATGTTTTTGATGTGTTTATAATTAACTTAAAATATAATAAATACTCATTTTAATACTATTTTTAAAATTAAATACTAAAAAAATTACCGTAAAAAAATACATAACAACAAAAAAACAATAACCACAAACATTTTTTATGATTAAACAAAAACTAATAAAAAAAAGAATAGAGAAAAATAAAAAACAAGAGGAAATGGCTTTTCATTTAGGAATCACACAGTCTCAATATAGTCGGAGAGAATCGGGCACTACTAAAATAAAAAAAAACGAATGGAATATCTTGGCTAAAGTTTTAGAAACAAATCTGGAAACCATATATGAATCTGAAGATGATGTTAATTTCTTAGATCATAATGCCAATATTACTCCTTACAATGAACATTACGATCTTACATTAGCAGTAATGAAAAAATATATTGAAAAATTAGAAAATGAAAACATGCTTTTAAAGATGCAGCTTCAATCTTCTTAAAACTATCATCAACCTATTAATAAAATTTAAATAATTATCTTATAAATTCACTTAAAATAGGTTAATTTCTAAATCAGTTTGTAATGTAATTTATAGTTCTCAAAAAATCCCATTTCTTAATAAATGGGATTTTTTTATGCCTTTCCATTGCATTAATATACGCTATTATAGATCTACAGAATTAAAATCATAATACAATATGTCACAGGATTATTTTGCGACTTACCAGCTATATTTTAATATCAATCTGGCATTAAAAGGCGTTCCGGCGGTAAAATGAATTTCTTCAACAGGATCAGTTTCATTTGCCAGACGGGATTCTGTCAGTAATTGGGTTTCGTTCCATTTCATATTAAAAATGTTATCAATATTTACGCCTATAGAAACTTTTTTCATTTGATAATTTACAGAGAACCCGATAGCGTTGATTTGTAATCGATGCCAACAAGGTCCATCTTAACAGATTAAAAAACCAGTTTTTAGTAATATAGCAACGGCGGAAAGGAATTGCGTGCTATTTTTTTGCCACATCCAAGTAATTAGTTAAGCTATTTCAACAACATCCTCTCCGTAATCATTTTATTTGAAGAAGTCTCAACTCCGGTAACTTCGGCATATTTTAAATTTGGTAACCAGAAAGAACCTCCTTCAATGCGCACAAATATTTTTTCCAGCTGGATTTTTTTATCATTTACATTTACAAAAACATGATATTTTTGATCAGAATCTATCTTTTTCAGGGTTAAGGATAACTTTTTATAGGATACAAATTTAAGCTCAAATTCCTCATTATTTACGGTTTTACTTTCTATTCCGTAGGCAAATTTGCGTTGTATATAACTAAAGTCTTTCTTTTCTCCTTTCTCGGCATATCGAATCCAATAGGCTTTTATAGGATCGGTTTTGTTTATTTTTCCATTTTCCTGATAGTTTATGGCATAAATAGCCGTGTTTATATTGGGATCGCGCTGAATATAAAATAGCATATTGTCTATATTCTTAGGCGTTGGAAAATGCAATGGCGATGGATTTTTAGATTGTGCCTGGAGATTTTGAGGAATTATATTTAATAAGATCGCTATAATGAGAAGTGATTTTGTAAAATATTTAAATGATGATTTATTCATAAACGAAATATTTATATAACCTGTTAGATTATTTAAACACATAGAAACATAGATTAGGACGCTTAAAAAAGGCGTTTCACTTGTTTAAACAAACATAGATGGGTATGTGTTAGAAACTAGTTTCTTTTTTTATTCTTTTCAAGAATCTAAATCCTATGTCTCTATGTGTTTAAATTATTATTTTTTTGGAATTACACCCAGCGGATTAATTTGATTCGACTACATTCTGTTTTTCGTTTGCCTTAAAAACCCAATATTTAATCAGCGGATAATTAAAACCATAAGAAACAAAACTATCGGTGATTAATCTTCCTATTTTATAATCGATTTGAAATGCTTTTTGCAATATAAGCGTACCAAATGACTTTAAGGAAATGCTTCCTAAAACCACCAACGCAAATTTAAAAAGCTGACTATTAATATGATTGCTGCAACCGGATTGATTTTTAAATACCCACAATCTATTGATGCTGAAATTGATAATGGCGCCAACCGTTCCGGAGATTAGAATAGAAAAAGTAAAATGCAGTTTACAGACTTCGGTCAATAAAATCATCAAGCCATAATCGGTTATGCCGCCTAAAAATGCCGCTACTTGTGCTTGCAGAAAAGTAAAAATGGATTTTTTACTGAACATATCAGTCCTGGTTTTTATCTTTTAAATCGCCCAGATTTAAAAGCTTTAAACTATCTATAATATTGATTATAAGCAATAAAACGGAGATCAAACCAGCCAAATAAGCAATGGATCCGGGAAATAAAACTTCCAGAATTAAAATTAATGCAATAATAAACCGAAGTTCTGTTGGCCCCACAAAGCCAGAATCTATACTGTATTCATTTGTAATTTTGTAGCGTAACTGACTGATAATGATAGACCAGCCATACAAGGCGACAAAAGCAAAGGCTACTATTTGTGTGCCATTTTGAGCATAAATATAGTAGCCAAAGCCTATGAGCACAATACCGATCCAATCGGCAATAATATCGAGTGCAAAACCATACCAGCGACGCGGAATATTTCTGTAATACGCCAGTCTTCCGTCTAAAGAATCGCCTAACCAATTTACAGCCAGACCGATAATACCCAAAAGTAAATACCAATTGGCGAAATAAGTTCCTAAAACAAAAGCTAAAAAAACAAATCCCGAACCAAGCGTACCAATTAAAGTGAGTACGTTTGGCGAAATGAATTTAGGCACTTTGGGTAGCAAAAATACAATCGTTGACTGTTCGGCTTTCTTTAAAATATTAGTTCGCTTGCGGTCTGAAAATGTTCTTTGTACAATTGCATTATTATTTTCACGCTGTGTTTCTTTCCCCATTAGTAACCCAATATTTGTAAGCTTGATTGTATCGTCAATTCCAGTTTTACAATTTTTAATTTTACTTTTCTCTGCGTATTTTTAAAAAAATTGGTGGTACGTTTTAGCTTACCTGATCTAACCAGATAACTAAATGCGATAATAATCAGCATATTATTTAACAATGCCCGCAAAACGTTGATAGAAAACCGTTGGGCTGTTCTCATTTTTAGGAGCATATTTTCCTGCGATAATCGGGATATAAATGACTCTTCTTCTACTCTCTTCGCCACGAATAGAGGATTCTGCGACTCTGTGCCACAAACGGCCATCGTGAATGGTTAAATCTCCGGCTTCCGGATTGATAGAAACTTCCTGTGGATCAGGGTTATTATCTAAAAAATATTTTTTACGAAAAAGCATTTGATAAATACTTTGCTTATGAGTTCCCGGAATAATTTTAAGTCCGCCGTTTTCAGGTTTTAAAGTGCTTAAATGAATCCCCACATTTAACATCGGGTTTAATTTTCCACCATAAAAAATATCTCTCAAACCATCTGTATGCCAGCCCATTTTGGTAAACTTACTTTCCGGCCCATTGATATAATGATTGAAAACCATTCCGTCTTTTTCTTCGGTGCCTAATCTTGCGCCATCGCCTGCCAAAGGTAATAAACCATTAAATCTCGGATCCAGTAAAAGTCCGCTTAAGGTTTGGTGATGTTGATTGATAAAAGCAAAACGCTGTACAATTGGAGACCCGTCTAAATCTTTTCCGAATTTGATAGGAACACCATTTATTTTTTGAAGATCATTGTCAATCCATTTTTGCTCCACTTGTTTGGAGGCGTCAATGATTGAGGAAACCGTTTCAGGGTTTATGAATTTTTTGAAATGGATAAATCCATGTTCGTTAAAAAAGTTTACTTGCTCATTAGTTAATTGCTCAGTAAGGGTAAATGTTTTATAAGAAGATACCATGATAAATATATTTAATAAATGAAATAATAGTGTTTGAAATTTTATCTAAAGATTAGCAACAGCAACAACAGCAACACATTCGCATGTTTGCCTGTATTTGATCTTTATAAAAATTAAACTCATTTCTCATATTAGATATACTCTATAGAATTAGTAGACATTACAAATGTAGTATAATATTCTTTTTGACAAAGATTTTTTTTTATTTTTTTTCGAAAAAATTTAAATTTTATAAATTCCGGCAGCCGTTTTTTCGATAAAAGCCTTTGGTAATATACGATTGGCGTACACGGAAATGATATTGGTAAAACCCGGAATAACTTCAGATTTTTTGCTGAACATGGCCTTTATTGCCATTTTTGCCACTTCATCCGGCTGCATATTAAACTTTTCGGCCATTTTGTTTAGCGCGCTTAAACCGGCTCTTGCAGCAAAACCGGTATCAACCGGACCCGGACTAAAACAGGTTACAGAAATTGAAGTTTGCGCAAGTTCGAAACGTAAGGCACGCGTAAACGATAAAACAAAAGCCTTTGTAGCCGAATAAACTGCAAGCGTTGGTACGGCCTGATAGGCAGCAGTACTCGATATGTTTAAAATGTAAGCTTGTTTTTCCTGCGAAAGTATGGGTACCAATAAATGCGAAAGTTCTACCACGACATTCATATTCAGCTGCATCATACCAAGTTGATCGGTTAGAGAAGATTTACTAAAATCGCCCCACACGCCATAACCGGCATTGTTAACCAAAATGCCAACCGGATAGTGATTCATTTTTATCCAGTCGGTTACTTTTTGCGATGCACCGTTTAGCGAAAGATCAATCGATAAAATAGCCGTACTAATGCCGTATTTAACCTGAAGATCAGCTGATAATGCTTTTAATTCGGCTTCACTTCTTGCCACAAGCAACAGCGGATAATCCTGTTTGGCCAATTCATAAGCAATAGATTTTCCAACGCCTTTGCTGGCGCCGGTTATTAAGGCATACGGTTTCGTTTTTTCGCTCATTTTATTAATTTTATCCTCAAATATAAAGATTAATTGTAAAACGTTGGGTGCGAAAAGTGTATAATGGTCAACCCTTCCCTATTCAGATTTTTCAGGAATAATTATCTTTTGAAGAGACTTAAAAAGCTTACCGAAATTCGAACTCTTTTTTAAAAACTGCACTCCTTTGAATTTTGTCATTGCTTCCTCCAGCATAAGTCCCGAATTTCGGGAATAAAGTACAACCGGAATCCTTTTCAGCCCTTTAATATCTCGAAGTAATTGAAGAAATCCAGTTCCGTCAAGGTAAAGCATATTATAATCCAGGAAAATTATATCTGGTGATAATCTGGAGTCCTGAAGCTTTTTTAGCGCTTCAAGTGCACTACTTTCTACTGATGATCTAATTTTATGATTAATCGCATTGAGGACTAATACAAAAGTCTCTGCATCATCATTTATATCGTTGACTAGTAATATGTTTTTGTATTTCATTCCCCCAACTATTTTTTTTAGCGAAAAAAAGTTCCAATTTAAAGTGGTATTGGCTTTAAATTCACTGCAATTTTATAACTAAATAAAACTAAATCAAAGAGCAACAATGCTAATTTGTAATAACGCCGAAAAACTTTGTAATAACTTACAGCTTATATTTTAATTTGATAAATGCAGGCGGCGGCTGATTTTCTCCACGCCTCTTTCTCTTATTAATTCTGCTGCATCGAGCATTTTGATGATATGAATATAAGGCGTTGTGAGGTCAAAATCAGGATCTCCGACATTGGGAGACAAGGAAAGCTCTATGATTTGAAATAAAAACAATTCAAATTCTTCCAGAATTTTTTCATCAAATGCTTTTTGAAATACAATAAAAGGATTTTCGTATTCTTCCTTTGTGAGCGACGAAAGATGAAATATTGTTTCGCAACGCAAAGAATCTGTAACTTTCCATTTTTTACTTTTGTGTTGCAGACAGGTACAGATTTTAAGAAAAGAGCGTACAACGGTATAAAACATAAAAACATTAGAAGGATCATCCTGTTTACAGACCTCTACTTTATAGCTGTAAGTAACTATTTCGGCTAAATTTTGTTTATAATAATCAAGATGTGCAAAGGCAAAAAAGGCATCAATGGCCTTAAATGGATTTTCTGTCGCAAAGCCTGACCAAAAACGGGTTTCGAAAGACATTTTATTCTTTTTCATAATAATGAGATTTAAAATCTCCTGCAAAATTGTATTCTTTAAAAAGGATAATCTATTCGAAAACTGCATATAATATCTGACAAAAATTGATGTTTAACAGGATATTTTTTTATCTTTGAAATTCAGGATTTTTATCCAAATGGCTTTATCTTTGAGCCTTTAGAAAAATTGATATTCATTATGGAACAGAAAATACATCAGGGAAGAAACGTAAAACGCTTCAGAGAAATGCTTGGCATCAAACAAGAAGCTTTGGCTTTTGATCTGGGAAATGACTGGAACCAAAAGAAAATTTCTATGCTGGAGCAAAAAGATGTTATTGAAGATAATTTGCTGAAACAGATCTCAAACTCATTGAAAATTCCCGTGGAAGCGTTTCAGAATTTTGATGAGGAACAGGCAATAAATATTATTTCTAATAAATTTGACAACGGTTCAGTTGGTTATCAAAAAAATGATACTTGTACATTTAATCCAATTGATAAAATTGTACAATTATATGATGAAAAAATTGCGTTATATGAGCGTATGTTGAAAGAGAAAGATGAAATGATGGTGAGGCTTGAGAAATTGATTAATAAATAATTGTTTATAGAAGATATATTTATATTTAAAAAAGAGACTTTTGAGGTCTCTTTTTTTTGCACTACAGTGGATTTTTAGAAATAATATTATTCTGATTGTTCAAAACTTACAAACAAATATTCTGAAACTATTTTTGCCAAATTTACAGTAAACACAGCATGTCTTTCGTCAATTTTATATGATGATTTTGAAGGACCATTTCCATGAGAATCACTATATGAATTTCTTAAACCCGAAACACCATTTATTATACTAAAAACTCCTGATAAGATCTGTTTGAGAAATTCATTTTCATGATTTGCTGGAGACATGTTTAATAAATTAGCTACAGTTTTATAAAGTTTTAATAAATTACCGTCATATTCGTGCTTTTCCTTTGTCCTTGTTTCGAGAATAAATAAACAAAGAGATTCAATTAAAGTTCGAGCGTTTGTAATTGAACCTTCAAAATCTTTTTCAGCTATTTTAGAATTACATTTTTTTATTTGGTCATGTATATATTCAAAAGATATTCTTTCCAACTCTTTTGTTTCGACTAATTCAATATCTACAATATCAAAATCAGGAAAATATGTAACTTCTCTAATTTCTGGTTCCTCATTTTTTAATGGATAAACTTTTAAGACTGCATCAAAAATTTCATTTTTATCTTTTTCGGAAAGTTTGTCTATTATGGCTTGAATTTTTGGGTTTGATCTTATTTCAAAAGTACTGATAAGTGAATATAATCGGCTTCCGAAAGTATTAGATACATCTAAATATGATGTAGAATTAGTTAATAAATCAGATAAATCTTGACGACCTTTATAGTCTAAAATTCTTCTTATTTTTTTTATATCTATATCTTCCATAAATTACTTATAAATTATTCCTTATTAAAATATTGTAATCCGCTCGTGAGGATTTGTAACCCGTAAAATATATTGTAACATATTAAAAAAGAAAATCAGTTTTTAACTATATATTTTACATTAGTTTTTATTAATATAGGAACATTCATGGAAAGAATTTCCATGCTATCGTTTGCACATATCTAAGCGATCAGTATGAATTAAACGCATTTACAAATCTCTATTATCAATAAATTTATTCTGCTAGCCAATTTAGTATTTCTTCTAGTTCTAATGTTCGTTCTCTAATTTTATTCATAAAATTTCTTGCGGAAACAAGCATTCCTCCACTTCCAATTTTAAATTGCAAGTCTTTGAAAGAGTAAAGGAAATCTTTTTCAATTTCAAATTGTTTCTTCCAATTGGTTTGAGTTTCAATTAATTTTTCTTTCTGGGTATCTTGCAACTTATTTAATAAAGATTCATAAATATTATTCATCTCTTTTTCCCACAGTTCATTATGCTTTTTAATGCATTCACCCCATTCAAAACTAGTTGTCGCTTCACAGTTATTATAAGATTTATCAATCCAATGTTCCTTTTCGTCAGTATTACCAACTGAAAACCTTCCTCCTCTAATTTCTAGTTTTTCATCTAAGCTTTCTAAAATTTTTGGACCATTTTCCATTACCCAATATGCATTTCTAATGTCATAATCCATTCCATGAGCAGCATAGTTAAGCGTATGAATGATATCTTTTAAAGATTTTGTTTCTGCTTTTGTTATAATTTCCTTGTCGTTTAAAGCATCAATTAATTTTGTGATTGAAAATTTATTACTTTCTAAACTGTATTTATCCGCTAATTTCCTCAATCTTTTTTCCACCTCAATTCTAAAACCAACTAAAGCTAGCTCTTGATTCTTTTCAGCAATTTCAATAAATGAATATGTTTCTGAATTTCCACTAGTTAAAGCTTCCTTTTCAAAATTATCTGAGTCTGGTTTAATAAGTCCTGCCTTTTTAGCTTCATCTTCAATTTTCTTTAAATCTTGAAATTCAACTTTTAGACCGCCAGGAAGTTCTACCGACTTCAATAGAGGTTCTAACCAAGGAATAATAGCTACAATAATCAATGTGATAAAAATTGCATCAATTTTTAGTTCGGGAAAAAGTAAATGTGTAATACCAACAAGGGATGATGAACAAGTTATGAATATTTGTGTTTTCCTTTTAATTGTCATATTGAATTGTTAAAATTAATGTAAACACCATTTTCGAATAGTAAAATTACGTTTTTTACTTAAGATTCGGATTTAAAATTCTTTTGTTCTGCACCTATTCAATCAATTGTTATTAATACCCAATAATTTTATTAAAATGATTATTAATCAGGAAAAAAATATATTAATTTTATTTCGATCAAACCTAAATAATGTAAATAAATGGGACTAATTACATTCGATGGAAAACCAATTGAAAAATTGATTGAAGTCATAAGCCAAGGAATCGGAACTTTGTACAGACCTAGAGCAATAAAAAAAGAAGCAGACGCAGAAGCATATAAAATTCAAGTTTTAGAAAAAGCTAAAACAATTGCGAATGCAGAAAGCAAATTAATTGAATTTGATACTTTCAGTACAATAGAACAAAAAATTCTATTTCAAGAGCAAAGAAAACAAAATAACATAGAAAACATTATTGAAGTTGCCATTGAACAAATCACTCAAGAACCAAATGTAAACTCTGAGAATGTCGATTCTGATTGGACAACAAGATTTTTTAAAATTGCAGAAGATATTTCAAATGATGAAATGCAAAAGCTTTGGGGAAGAATACTTTCTGGAGAAGTAAAACAACCTGGTTCTTTTTCATTAAGAACTCTAGATCTATTAAAAAATTTAAATAAACAAGAGGCTGAAATTTTTACAAAATTTGCTCAATTAAATGTAAAGCATGCTTCAGGGCATTTTATTCCTTTTCTTCATCATGAATCCTTTCAAAAAAAATTTAATATTCCTTATACTGAAATCTTGCTTATGATCGAATTAGGCTTGATTTCAGGTGGAACTACTTTAGGCTTAAATTTTCCTGCTTTAAAAGAACCTTTCAAATTACTATATGAAATTGGAGAAACCGGTATCTATGTAACAACAAGTGCTCATAATGAAGCTCATAGTGTGCCAATATTAACACTCACAAAAATTGGATTAGAGTTGTCAACACTAATTCCAATTGAATACAATGTTGAACATATAAAGTATACTTGTAAAGCATTATCTACTTCTTATACGCATATAATAGTCGGAAAAATAGTGACAGTAAATGGTAAAAAAAGTTTGAAAGATGTATTTGAATATAAACCCTAATTAAAATAAAAATACCCAATTGTTCGGATTTGTCTTCCCACAATTAAAAAAACTATCATCTAAAAATGTTTCCATTTTTAAAATTTTGGTGTAAATTTACACCATTATAAAAACTCGTATTATTATGCCAAGACAAAGTATATCATTAACTGCTCCTAATGACGAATGGTTGAAAAATCAGGTTAATACAGATGAGTTTAGTAGCAAAAGCGAAGCTATTAACTATCTGATTAAACAAGCACGCTCACAAGAAGAATACTATGAATTTGTGAGAGCTAAAATAGATAAGGGAGAAAAAAGCGGTTTTGCAAAAAAACAAACCAGAGAAGAAATGTTAGCCGAATTTAAAAAAGATTTGCCTAATGTATAGCTATTATTTAAGTAGCGAAGCCAAAGAAGATTTAAGAAGAATTTATTATTATGGTATTACTAAGTTTGGTATCAATCAAGCGGACAGCTATTTTAATATGTTTTATGATTGTTTTGAAAAAATAGAGAGAAATCCTTTTTTATTTCCATCTGCTGACCACATTAAATTAGGATATCGCTATTGTGTTTGTGGTGTTGATACGATTTACTACCAAATTAAAGGAGATAACCGGGTAGAGATTATTACTATCATCGGAAGGCAAGACTTTTAAAGTCGTTCAATTTATCTGTTATATGTTTATTATAGAAATTTAATCTGATTTCTTTAAATATTGTACAAATCCGAACGATCGTAGTTCACCCTCAACAAATCAAAAACAACCGATATTCCTCTGCATTTTCTATAAAATACAAGCTAAAACTTGTTGTATAGAATAAAATCTATTCCCACTCAGTTTTCGTATATATAAGAAAAAGCTGTTGTCATGGAAACATTACCAATCTTTCTTATGAAAATTCTGCAGATGCTTGCCGACAGATACGGCATGAGTTGCACTTTAGAAGAACTGACAAGTCTGTTAACTCCTGTTTTTAATAGTTACGCACCAGTGAGAGACAGTATATCTGATGAAAAGAAAAAACAAGCGAGAGTACTAGATGCTTTACTACTTTTGAATAAAGAGGGATATATCTTTTTAAGTTCAAGGTCTGATGAAAGTACAATAAGTATCAAAGGTCTGATTTTAGTAAATAACAGGGTTATTTGCAATTAGGGTAACATCATCTCAAGAAATCCCATTAACAAATCAACAACAACCGATATTCGCCTTCATTTTCTATTGGAGCCCGATGAATACAAGGCAATACTTGTTGTTTTGGATGATCTACGGCCAGACGCCAAAGATTTCCTAAACCTAAATTAACTGGTTCTGCATCGGGATGCAGCTGATAATGCAAATTAAAATAATTCTCCTCCAAAAAGTTTTCAAAACCTTCAGATGGTCCGTCATAGAGTTCTTTTAGCTTTTCCCGAATTTCCGGAATCAGGATTTTTTGTTCTGCCTCCGAATTAGCAACAATATCACTTGCGGCTCCGTGATAGGTACATAAAAAAGTATCTGTTGCAATGGGCGAACGATCAACATGAAACGAATACACATCTGTCGAAATGAAATCAAATTCGTCGTCACGTTCATAACATTTCAGTAAATTCAGGGCCGGCGAAGCGCCAAAATCAGTTAATAATTGTAAATCATTTAAGATTATTTCCCTCGCTCTACTCCCCTTTTCTGATAGTTGGAGCGCGATTAGATCTTCGGGATGAACTTCTGTAATATTTTCTTTTAAGCGTAATTGGGTTACTATCTCATTAAAATCGCCATCCAGATTTCTGTACCAGCAAAGTGCATTCATTTCTCCGTTGAAATCGGTATTTACAAGCTCAGAGAAAGTAGAAACTGTTGCTATTTGGCTGTTGTTAGAAAATATATTGTTCATAGTTTAATAGTAAGAAGCTGGTTATTTCGGGCATTACAAAATTATGTAATAGTAATTAGTTGTGGGGTTTTTATCGCTATAAACTTTGGGGTTTACCGAATTCGACATAAAATGATTTTGAAATTGTTCAATAAGAGCCACAAAATAAAAAATCCCACTTCTTACGAAATGGGATTTTTCAATACTTTTAGTAACAATTGCAATCTATTGTTTAGATAATTCAGCTTCGGTATGCAGTGCACAAACCCAATTGTTATTTTCCTTTATCCAGGTCGAAGTGCAGGCACATTTCATAGGCGCTTTTTGATTATCTACAATTCCTAATTCTATCGAATATGCTATTACGGCATTATTTTCGGCAAGCAATTGCGTTTCTATATCAGAAATATTCAAGACCTTTATTTTATCGCCATCTCCAGATTCAAACATCTTTTTAAAGGTGGCTTCATCTATACTTTGTACGCCGTTTTTGCCGGCAATTATGCAAGGAAACCGGGTAAGATTTTTTACCGTTTCATAGTCGTGATTTTCCATTCCCTGCCAATATTTTTTTTCCAGTTCAATAATTTGCGTTTCCATAATCATCTTTATTAGTTAAACAGTTATACTAATTTCAAACTAATTTTAAATTATACGTTCATTTTTAACATATATTTAATTGATAATGAGAATACTAAAGAAATAATTCGGCAAAATTATTTTACGAATATAATTAAAGCAAATCGCTTCAAATTATTGAATATAAAGACTTCAAAATAAATATTAATAACTTGATAATCAATGTTTCATGATTCTGTTTTTTAAATCTAATCAAAATCGTAGTAAAATATTTCTTATATTAGCTTAAGTACTAATAATCAAAACACTAAAACTCTATTAAGGAAATTTCTTTGTACAAACGAAATAAAAAACTTAAAAGATTAATTTAAATAATTTAATATTATGAAAAAGCTACAGTTTAAAATAAACATTAACGCTCCTGCGACCAGGATATATGATATTATGCTGGGCATTAGCGATAAATCAACTTATGAGCAATGGACAGCTTTGTTTAACCCTACATCCAGCTATGAAGGAAGTTGGGAAAAAGGAAGTAAAATTCGATTTCTTGGAGTAGATGATAAAGGAGAAAAAGGCGGCATGGTTTCGAGGATTGCAGTAAACGTTCCAAATCAATTTGTTTCGATTCAGCATTATGGTATTTTAAAAGGTGACAAGGAAATTACAGAAGGACCGGAAGTCGAAAAATGAGCAAACGGATTTGAAAATTATACGTTTGAAGAAAACAACAATTCTACAAATGTTATAGTCGACCTCGATACTACAGAAGAATTTGTAGATTATATGAACCAAACCTACCCAAAAGCACTGGACAAATTGAAGGAACTTTGCGAAAAATAACATTTCCAGAATATCTTAAAAGAAAAAACATTGCAAGAAATGGTTTGAAACCTTTCTATATTTTAATTAAAAACTCTAAATCAATGATTTAGAGTTTTTTTATAACCATTTTCATTGTAACAGACATTGCATTATAAAAACTGATTAATACTTCGGCACAAGCTAATTATACTGGATTACTCCATTTCTTAATTATTTAAATACTGCATATTTTTTAATGTATTTTTCTAATAATTTCATTTTTAAAGTCTGAAAAATATATAGATAATATAAAAGCGGGATTTTTTTGTACCCAAAAACGTACTTTTTTTATCTCCATGCAAATTGTTATTAATCAACTTTGCAATATCAATTAATTATTGTGTAAACCATTCTTTATCAGCACACAATAATATAATTACTATCTATTATTTACTAACCTTTAATTATTATCAAAATGAAAAAAACCTTAAAATTAACAACGTTGCTGTTTATTACAGCATTAATGTTTGCTTCTTGCGAAAAAGAACAAGATTTAAATGTGGAACAAGCCGTTAACAAAGAAGCCTCACAAGGCGACGTAAAAGACGTTCAGCAGAATACCAACAAAGACGCCGTTGCCGCTGTTGCCGCTGCAGGTGGTGGTGCCGGAGCCAGAACGATTACCTTAAAACCCAATACATTAACGTGTCCGGGTGGTTTGTGTACCTCGTTTGGCGTTTGGTCAGAAGGCGTTTATACAGTTTGGTTCCAGATGAAATTTAATTCTGGATTCTATTGGAGCCGAGGCGGTAAATGCGGATACGGAATCTTAATTGGTGATCAGAATACCGGTGGCGATCCGGGATGGGATGGTAATGGCGGTAGTGCCCGATTTATGTGGTATTGCCCAAATGGATCAAACACTGCCAAAGGAAGCGGAGCTTATCTTCAGCCGTATGTATATTACAAAGATCAGCCGGGACAATATGGTAATGATTTTGGGAAAAAATATTACATACAAGAAGGTGTAACGTATAATTGCCAGATCTCTGTTAAGTTAAATACCGGTTCAAATACTAACGGGTATGTAAAATATTATGTAAATGGAACCGAGATATTGAATCAGACAATTCGTTGGGTAACAAACGATTCTAAACGAAATGTCAATGCAGTGAGTCTTCATACTTTCCGTGGCGGTAGTCAGGATTACTGGGTAGCTCCTGTATCAAGTTCTATCTATTACGCCAGTGCATCCTGGGATGCCCAATAGATAATTATGTTTGAATAATAAAGGAAATGTGAGCGATATAAAAGTTTAATGTAATCATTGTGATGAAATTAAATACTTTTAAAATCCCTCACATTTCTTTCTTTATTTCTGATTTTGGCTGAACCAAACTATGTAGGCATCAACTGCTTTTTTAATAAATGCTTTGGTCTCGCCTTCTTTAATCGTTCCGCTTTCATCAAATAACTCATTAATTTTAGACAGATACACTTCAGGCTGCTGCATTACGGGAATATTTAAAAATACCAGACTTTGTCTCAAGTGGTGATTGGCTCCAAAACCTCCTACAACTCCGGGCGAATTACTAAAAATAGCTCCCGGTTTGCCATCCCAAACACTTTTTCCATACGGACGTGAACCCACATCGAGCGCATTTTTAAGTACGGCCGGCACAGATCTGTTGTATTCAGGAGTGATAAAAATAAATCCGTCAAGCTGTTTTACTTCATTTCTAAAGGTTGTGTATGCTTCAGGAACTTCATTATGATCGTCAAAATCCTGATTGTATATAGGCAAGTCATCTAATTTGATGGTTTTAAACTCAAATCCTTCGGGTGCCATAGCCAATAAAGCTTTGCCTATTTTTTTTGAAAATGATTCTTTACGAAGACTTCCTGCGATGATTCCAATTACTTTACTCATAATTATTGTTTTTATATTTAAAAAAAGTATTGTCTTTTAAAACTTGGTTAACTTCTCTAATTTACAAAAAAAATGTGGCGTGAACCTTAATTTCTTTATAAATTAAACCTAAATTACTTACAGGATAATTTTAAATGCATTTGGTATTTATAAATAAATTCGCATCTTTATTAGAAATTAAAAACTAATAATTCTGATGGCAAAAACAAGTTATTGAATAAGTATCCGAAATGATCTATTTGATTTTCCTGAAATTATCATTAAATTTCCGACTAGTATAACCGGTTTATTTTTAATCAAATGAACTTTGAATTAAAATAAGACGCAATCATTAACAAAACTTTAAACGTAAACAAATGAAAAAATTTAGTGTATTAACTTTGGTCGCTGTTACTCTATTTATAACGGCATGCAAAAAGAATGCTGAGGAAACAAAAACTGGCGAAGAACAGCAGGTTGCTGAAAAAAAGGGAGAAGTTTTAGCGGTAAACCTTGAAACATCAAAAGTTGACTGGAAAGCATTTCACAAAGGCGGTTTTGCACCACGTTGGGGAACACTTGCCATTAAATCAGGTGAAGTTTCTGTTGAAGCTAATGAAGTTACGGCAGGTGATTTTGTAATCGATATGAAGTCTATCAAAGTAGATCCGGCCTCGGTTACTGAAAAAGACAAGAAATATTCAGAACTAGAATCGCACTTAAAAGGTGCTGACTTTTTTGATGTGGAAAAAAATCCAACAGCTGATTTTAAAATTACAAGTGTTACCAACTTAGAAACTCCTGCAAAAGATGCGGTCGAAGGTGCAAATAAAACAGTAAGCGGGAATCTTACGCTAAAAGGTAAATCGGTAAATGTTACTTTCCCGGCAAAAATTACTGTAGCTAACGGAACCGCAGCAATTCAGGCTAAATTTACAGTAAATCGTACTGACTGGGATATTAAATTTGGAGCTTCTGAAGCTGATCCTGCAGAATGGATGATCAGTAAAGATATCGAAATTGGTATCAATGTTACGGCAGGAAAATAATACGAAAAACGTATAATTATATTCTTAAAAAAGGCAGTTTAAAAAGTTTAGACTGCCTTTTTTTATTATTTAAATTTCAGACAATCCTTTTAAAAGTCTTTCAAGTCCATCTTTTAAAAGCGCTTTTGGAGTTGCAATATTAATTCGCAGAAATCCTTCTCCCGAAGTTCCATACATCGTTCCGGAATTAATCCAAAGCTTTTGCTCTTCCAGAAGTTCATGAGATAATTCATCTGCTGTTTTTTGTAATGCTTTACAATCCAGCCAAACCAGATACGTTGCTTCTAACCGCGTAATCTTGATTTGTGGTAAATGCAAGGCTACAAAATCGACCAGAAAAATATAATTTTCGTGAAGATATTCTTTTAAAGATTCCAGCCATTCTTCAGATTGTTCATAAGCTGCAATAAGTGCCGTGATGCCAAATATATTGAGTAATTCTATTCCCATTAACTGAAAAGAAGACTGAATCACTTTACGGAATTGATCGTTTTGCGTGAAAAAATAACCAACCTGCAATCCGGCTAAATTAAAGCTTTTGGTGGGAGAACTCAGCGTAACAGAATTGAGGCTGTATTTTTCTCCCAATGACGCAAAAGGAATATGAACATGTCCTTCAAAAACCAAATCAGCATGAATTTCATCAGAAAGGACAATAACATTGTGTTGTAAACAAATATCTCCGATTGCCTGTAATTCTTCTTTCTTCCAAACCCTTCCAACAGGATTATGCGGATTACAAATGATCAGAAGTTTTACTTTTGGATCGGCAGCTTTTTGTTCCAGATCTTCAAAATCAATAGTATATTCTCCATTTTGGTAAAGCAGATTATTCTCAACCTCAATGCGCCCGCTATTTGAAATACTGCTGTAAAAATGATTGTAAACCGGCGATTGTATAATGACTTTATCGCCCGTTTTAGACAGTGATTGTATCGCCGCAGATAATGCCGGAATCACTCCCGAAACCGGTACGATCCATTCTTTTTTAACAGTAAAATGATGTCTTCTTTGCCACCACTTTATTATCGCATCATAAAAAGTTTCGGGAATTGATGTGTAGCCAAAAATACCATGATCGACCCTTTTCTGCAAAGCATTTAAAATTTCTGGTGAAGATTTAAAATCCATATCTGCAATCCACATTGGGAGCACTTCTGCAAATGGAGCTTCATCCCATTTTATCGAACCACTGCCGTTTCGTGGTATTATTTCATCAAAATTATATTTCATAGCAGTTTGGTTTAAAACTTATTTTTTAGCGTAATAGTCGCTCAATTGCGAAATCGTGCTAATCTGCAATTGCTTCGCCTGAGATCTGCGCATCATCAAGGCATACGCATTATTAAATCCGATGGGTTTGAGCCATTGCAATTGATATTGTTTTTGAAATTCCCTTTGCACATAATCATAGGTTTTTCCGGGGTCTTTCGAAACTTCTTTTATTGTTTGTTCAGACGGTTTTAGCAACACTAACAAACCTGTTCCGGTATATTCCGGATAAAAATCGATAGCGTCGTTCATCAACGCATCAAAACATATTTTTGTGCCGCCAAGTCCGGTTTTGGTTTCCACTTTATAATTGGTATTACCTTCAATGAGCATTTTGTACATTTCGGCTAAAACATATTGTTCGCCAAAAATCTTCGAACCAATTCTGATGGTTTCGCCCGTACCTGAATTTGCTTTTTTATATAAACCCCGACTGACCAAAAAATCTTTCGCCACTTTCTCCGGAGTTTGTTTTAAAAGTTCGGTTTTATAATTAAGATCCGTCATAATACTGTCGTTGATTTTACCCGCAAGAAGATTCAGTGTATTTTCAAGTCCCGGAAATTTTTTCAAGGTTTGGGTTTTAATAATCGGAGCGGCATAATACGGCGGAAATATGGTTTTATCATCTTCTAAAACCACCAGATCAAACGCTTTAATTCTTCCATCGGTAGAATAACCGCTGATCAAATCCAGTTTTCCCTGATACGCCGCTTCGTACATAATAGCATCTGAAACCACCAGCGGATTCAATTTTAATCCATACACAGATCGAAGTCCCAAATCACCATCCTGACGTCCCATAAATTCTGGTGTAAATCCTGCAATTATCTTGCGTTCAGTTTTAGAAGAAAATACAAAATAAAGACCTCCTGTAATTAAAATACAGCAAATAATATAAAGGACTTTTCGAAGTGTTTTTAATGTAGACTTTTGAAGATAACCAATAATCAAATCCAGCAAAACAGCCAGTAAAGCTGCGGGAATTGCACCTGCCAAAATCATATTGGTATTGTTGAGCGAGATTCCTCCAAAAATAAATTCGCCCAATCCGCCCGCCGCTACAAATGAAGCAAGAGTCGCAACGCCCACATTAATTACGGCTGCGGTGCGAATACCGGCAATAATTACAGGCATCGCCAATGGAAATTCAACCTGAAACAAACGCTGGCTTTTGTTCATTCCCAATGCTGTTGCAGCTTCTATAACTGTGGGATCTACTCCTGTAATTCCTGTGTAAGTATTTCGAATAATGGGAAGTAACGCATAAATTAGCAGTGCAATAATGGCAGGCGTGGCGCCAATACCAAAAAGTGGTATCATAAAACCCAAAAGCGCGATACTGGGCACGGTTTGTAATATTCCGGCCGTACCTAAAACCGGAGCCGATAATTTACGTCTTCGCGAAATTAAAATGCCTAACGGAATTCCAACTACAATGGCCAAAAGCAACGATAAAAAAGTAAGTCCCAGATGTTGTGCGATCTGAACCAACAGTTTTTCATGCTGTGACACCATAAATTGCCAGAGGCTTTGATGTTGTATCATACGGTCTGGTGTTTTCTGTAGTGATTAAAGGCTTGCGAAAGATGCTCATAATCATCCTTATAACTATTCTCTGCACTAAAAACCTGAAGCGCATCCCAAATATTCTCATTTTTTGCAAGTTGTTCCTGTGCTTTTGCCGATAATGGTTTTCCAAGAAAAGAAGTTACTGATTTTACAGATGTAATTTTATATTCCAACATTAACCTGTTTCCGGCAAAAAAATCTTTTACGAAAGCATTGGCAGGTTTGTATAATATTTCTGCGGGAGATCCTATCTGAACCAGCTTTCCTTTGTCCATCAAACAAATACGATGTCCGAGTTCAAAGGCTTCGACTACATCGTGCGTTACTAAAATGGTGGTTTTATTTTTGAGTTCATCCAGATTCTTAAACTCATTATGAATCGCCGATTTGGTAATTGTATCCAAAGCGCCAAAGGGTTCATCCATTAAAAGTACCGGAGTATCAGCAATAAGCGCTCTGGCAATACCAATGCGCTGTTGTTGTCCGCCGCTTAATTCATGAGGAAAAAACTGTAGTATATCTGCTGTGAGATGGAGTTTTTCTAAAAGTTCTAATGTTCTTTTCTCTGTTTTTTGTTTATCCCATTTTAAGAGATTAGGAACAATAGCAATATTCTGTCCAACAGTATAATGCGGAAAAAGTCCGGCATGCTGCATCACAAAACCAATTGTTTTACGAAGATCTTCGGGTTTCTGATCCTTGATATTTTTGCCGTCAATAAAGATATTCCCGCTATCGGGCTCAATAAGCCGGTTGATCATTTTGAGTGTGGTTGTTTTACCGCAGCCGCTTGTGCCTAATATGACCAGAATTTCTTTATCGTGAGCCTGAAACGAAATCGAATCTACAGCTTTGTTAGAACCAAAACTTTTGGAAACTTCCTCTATACTAATCATATATAAATTATTTTGCCAGACGAATGCCCATAAACTGCCACTGATGGCGCGGATGAAAAAAGTTTCGGTAAGTAGCACGGCTGTGTCCTTGCGGAGTTGCCACCGAAGCGCCTCGCAAAACCATCTGACTCACCATAAACTTGCCATTATATTCTCCTATTGCGCCCGGTGCTTTTTTAAAACACGGATAAGGCAAATACGCGCTGTCTGTCCATTCCCAGCGTTGTCCCCAGTTTAGATTTGGCGACGCTGTCTCCCACTCTGCCTCTGTTGGCAAACGCATTCCTTTCCAGGAAGCAAATGCCGAAGCTTCGTAAAAATTAACATGGCAAACGGGTTCGTTCAAATCTATTTCTTTTAAACCGCCCAAAGTATAATTCATCCATTTTTGATCAATGTAATGCCAATATAATGGTGATTTTGCAGCATTTTCTTTTACCCATTCCCAGCCTTCAGAATGCCAGTATTTAAAATTGGTATAACCGCTGTCAGCAATAAACTCCAGATATTGGGCATTGGTTACGGGATATTTGGCAATTTCAAAACTGTCCAGATATACTTTATGGCGGCCGAGTTCGTTATCAAAACAAAAATCTTCACCCTCGTATCCAATTTCATAAATACCGGATACTACTTTTGTAAATTCATTGTTCTGAATACTTTTTTGGTCAAAAACAGCATCAGCACTATAAACCGGAAAAAGCGGATTATGTCCTAAAATATATTTGATGTCGCTGTACAATAATTCCTGATGCTGCTGCTCATGATTAAGTCCGAGTTCGAGCAATTCTGTTAGTTCAGTCGAAAGTGAATTGTTTTGCAGAAAAGCTTCCATGTGCTGGTCTACATACGTGCGATAACGATACACATCTGTAACCGAAGGCCGGCTTAAATTACCTCGGTCTGTGCGCACCACTCGGGCGCCCAAACTTTCATAATAGCTGTTAAAAACAAAATCGTACTGGTCATTAAAGACTTTATAATTGGTATAATTTGGTTTCAGGATAAAGGTTTCAAAAAACCAGGTGGTATGTCCCAAATGCCATTTGGGCGGACTAACGTCTACAATGGGCTGTACTACATAATCCTCTATTTCTAAAGGCTTGCAGATATTTTCAGAATGCTGTCTGACTGTATTGTATTTCTCCAGTATATTTTGATTGCCAGTGGTTGAGGCTTTTACTTGCATACTTTTATTTTTAAATGTTAAACGACTAACCAGGCCACATCTGTAAACCACGATTTTGAGTCCATAATATGATTTATGGTTTCAAAACCGGAATCTTTTGCCAGTTCTTCGCTTTCTTCCAGAGAATATTTTTGTGAAAGTTCCATATCGATCAATTCGTCTTTTTCGAAAGTAATACTCTGACCGTCAATGTTTACAACCTGATTTTCTAAACTGATTAAATAGCTTCTGCAGGCACCGCTTACCGGATCGTAATTTTGATAATGTTTGAATTTTTCCAGATTAAAATCAGCATTTAGTTCTCTGTTGATGCGTGTTAGCAAATTCAGATTGAATGCTGCGGTAATTCCTGCCTTGTCGTTATAGGCGTCCAATATAATCTGAGGATTTTTCTTCAGGTCAAATCCCATCAAAACAATATCGCCGGGAGAAAGATAATGGTTTAGGCCTTGACAAAACGAAAGCGCTTCTTCCTTTTCCATATTGCCAATATTGCTTCCCAAAAAAAGAACTACTTTTCTTCTGGAAGATAAGGCAGCTGCTTTTTCGAGCATTTTAAAATATTCTCCTTCCAAAGAAATAATAGTAAGTTCAGGAAGATCGGCCTTGATTTTTTTATCCAAAACAGACAAGATATTGGCGGATATATCAATTGGCATATAATTAAAATCAGCCTTTTGATCTAAAAGATGTTTTAGCAAAAAAGCAGATTTGGTTCCGTCGCCTGCGCCAAGTTCAATCAGATCGAATGGCTCATCGGATTCCAGGATAATATCTGAAAGTTCAGAAGTTTTATTCCGGAAGATATCCATTTCACAATTCGTCAGATAATATTCCGGCATTGCCATAATCTGCTGAAAAAGTGTATCGCCTGTTTTATCGTAAAAATATTTAGAATGCAGTTTCTTCGGATTGCTTTTGAGACCTTCGAGTACATCAAAACGAAACTGCTCCGTTGTATTTTCTTCAGTATTCTTATTATTTTGTGTGGTATTGTAAGATTGTAATATCATAAAATTTATTTTTAGAAATTCATTTAAGACAGAACAACAATTTTGCCTGCCCAGAATTGCTTTTTTATAAAGTATAAAGCAATGATTCCATCAAATTAAAGATACGTTTTATCGTTGGTTTTCTAAATCCTTTTTTGAATATTCTTAACAAATTCCTGAAAATTTTCTTTTAAATTCGAATTTGATCACCCGCAGAAAAAATGACAAAAGTCAAAAAAGCCACCACAATCCTACTCGATTGCAATGACTTTTTTCAGATTGATTTATATTTCTTCTCTGCGAAAAAATAGAATTTAAGGTATTATTTTATCGTTTCTTAATTCAGTAAATAGTTCAAAAAACGAATCTTTTGTATTTTGATACCCTGTAAATCCAAGTTTTCTGCTTTTCCCCATATCTGTCATAACTTCCAGCGGGCGTCCCAAATCAAGATCAGTATGCCAAGCAGATGCTAAAAGACTTAAGTCATTTTCTATCAAATCATTGTCTTTTGCAATTTCTGTCCAGATGGACTGTTTATCATTTAATACCGCTTCGAGTGGTCTAATTGTTCCATTAAATCCTTCGTAATCAAGACCAAACCATTCTGCAATTTTTGGCCACAACCACTTCCAACGGAAAACATCACCATTTGTAATATTAAAAGCCTCATTTTGGACTTCATTTGTTGTTGCTGCCCAAATCATTTGCTCTGCCAAAATTTTAGCATCTGTAACATCAGATATTCCTTCCCATTGTGCCTGAGATCCCGGCCAGACTAATGGCAGTCCTTCCTGCTTGCAAATACTGGCATAAACCGCTAATGTAGTTCCCATATTCATTGCGTTGCCAATAGTTTTGCCTATCAGTGTATGCGGGCGGTGAACATTCCATTTAAAACCATCTCTTTTGGCGGCTTCGTACACTTCATCTTCCTGTGCATAATAAAAATTCGGCAAATCTAATCTGGGCATTTCTTCCCTTAGCGGAGTTTCAGGCAATGTTCCCGTCGTCGCATAGGCATCAAACGGACCTAAATAATGTTTTAAACCTGTTACTAAAGAAACATGCTTAATTGTTTTTTTAACTGATAAAACATCCAGCAGATTTCGAATCAAAGCGCTGTTAATTCTAATGTTTTCCTCTTCGGTATCTTTTCGCATCCAGGTTGTAAAAAAAACATGGGTGGGCGAAATATCTTTTAATGCAGCGGTTAATGATTCTGTATTAAGTAAATCGGCGCCAACCGGAATAAGCCCGTCAATATCATTTTTAGGATTTCTGGAAAGACCGTAGACTTTCCATCCTTTTTTAATAAGTTTCGAAGAAAGATTGCTTCCCGCAATACCCGTTGCTCCCACTACAAGCGCTATATTATTTTCCATACTGTTTTTGTTAGTTTATTTGAGAAACGTTCTTTGAGTTTCTGTACAATACTTTTTTTTACAAAATTACGCGTTGGTATAGCTTGGGAAGATGACTTAAAACAAGAAATTGAATTGATCTAAATCAAGTATTATCGCTAAAAATAAAATTCTTTTTAAGACGGCTGATGGTTTCAGGCGAAAGTCCAAGGTAAGATGCCAAAAGATTTTGCGGCACCCGATTAATCAAATCAGGATAATCCTGAAGAATATATCTGTATTTCTCTTCTGCAGTATGGGTCTGGGAACTTGTGAGTCGTTTTTCTTTTGTAATTAAACTATTTTGAAATAACAATCTAAAATACCTGTCCATTACAGGAACCTGCAACATCAGTTCTTCTAACTCATCATTTGTAATTAACAGAATTTCAGAATCTTCCATCGCATCAATATTGTAAAATGCCATTTCGCCTCTAAAAAAACTGTTCATATCAGAAGTCCACCAGCCTTCCGGTGAAAACTGATTGATGTGCTCATTCCCTTTATCATCAACATTATACGTCTTTAAAAGTCCTTTGCTTACAAATGCCATATATTTACAAATATTACCTTCTACCACAAGAAATTGTTTTTTCTTTAATTTCTTAGGTTTAAAAAAAGCTTTAATTATTTCCTTATTTTCTAAGGTTAAGTTCACTTTTAGTTCCAGGTGTTTGAATAGTATGTCGTATGTCTGAGGCATTATTTTATTAATTTCATAGTGAAACATAACAAATATAGCCTTTTTTAAATTTTATCTTTTCGTGAATTGGCTTAAAAAGCTTCATGTTTTGTATTACATCTAAAATAATTTTGGTGATGAGGTTTTTGGGTCATAAAGCATTGCTGTACACAAACAGTTTTTTCTTTCTTTACTCATTAATATAGGGCAGTTAACACAGCTTTTGCAGTTTTCCCAAAAAAGATCATCACTTGTAAGTTCTGAGAAAGTAACCGGTTCAAAACCAAGTTCATGGTTCATTTTCATTACGGCAAGTCCGGAGGTTAAACTAAAAATACGTGCATCGGGATATTTCTCGCGGCTCAGCTCAAAAATCTTTGTTTTAATTTTTTTTGCAAGTCCGGTATGTCTGAATTCCGGAGCGACAATTAATCCTGAATTAGAAACAAATTTTCCATTTTCCCAGGCAGAAATAAAGGAAAAACCTGCCCATCTTCCATCAGATGCAAAAGCGATAACAGCTTCTCCTTTTTTCATTTTTGTTTCAAGTATTTCCGGAGAACGACCAGAAATACCGGTTCCGCGAGCAATAGCAGATGCCAGTGTCACTTCACAGATTTGTTTGATCCAGAAAGTATGGGCAGATCTGGCTTTTTCGATAGTAAATTCAACCGGCTCTACAACATCTTCGACAGTTGAAAAATTTAATTTATTAGAAAATGCGCGTGGAAATAAAGCTTTTTTCGATAAATTTATTTTAGGATCTATAATAGGGTTTATAATTTTCATAACGTTATGTAATTCAGTTAGATGATGTTTTTACACTATTTGAGAAATTAGCAAAACAGTAATAAAGAAAACGATAACAAACACCATTAAATTGATGATCATATCTTTATTCTGAGTTGATTTATTTGTTACATATTGCTTCGTAATTTCATTGCTTCTGGTCTTATTTGCTTTCATATTTTTTTATTGTTATTACCGCTTACTTTTATTTTGCGGTGTAAAAAACAAACGATATGCCAAAGAAATCAAAGAAAACTAAAGTATTGATTAACAATAAATTGAAAAACAAAGCTGTAATTTCACTATTAAAACACTATCAAAATGATAAGATCATACATCCAAAATGATAGGCATAAAAAAATCCCTTCCATTACGAAAAGAGATTTTTATATAATTAATGAAATGTCTTAGAAATTTTAAATAATTACAAGAATTTGAATTAACGAAAAATACGGCTCCTTATTCAGAATACCGTATTTAACAAACTAATTCAATTTAAAAAAAGTCTACAAACTTGCTTTTACCTCACCACAAGTGAGCATGTTTTTTGGATAATAAGGATTTTTGATTTCCTTACTGTCACTTAACCAAGAGGCACTTGTCATTGGACAAACCTGAAGGTGTAATGTTGTATCAGCAGCTTTAAATTTTGGTGCGAGATCCCAAAATTTAGCCGAAAGTGATTTGAAAATTTCACGCTGCTTATTGATGTTTTTCGTTGCTTCAATTTGTGATGCAAGCGCTATAATTTCTTTTCTTGCCTGCATAGATTCGTTCATTTGCTGAAGATTCAGTTTTTTAAATCTGAAGTTCTTTAAAGAATTCTGCAATAACCCCGCATTTTTAACAACAGAAAGACTATCAGAAATCAGTAGATTATTTTTTAAAGCCAAATAATGAGTTGTGATTTCCTTTTTTTGTGCTTCCCGTTTTGCTACTAATTCCGGAGTTACTTCTTCTTTTGAGGTTAACTGGGCATTTGCCAAAGTGCTGAAGCAAATCAACGCTATAACTAATAAATTTTTCATATCGTGGTTTTGTTTATTTTAGTGATAATTTTATCAATTTCAATTAAAATTCCTTCGTAATGTTCTTTGTTTAAGCCTGTTGTTGCACTCATTAATTTTGTAACATCTGTTCTTAATTTTAAAAGATGCTGTTTGGCATACAATCTTACATCACTGCGTTGTGCGGCGTTTAGTGCTCTACCCGGTTCTACTTCTTTAGGCAATAAAATCATGCTTAGTTTTTCGATATAACTGCGCTGCAAACCTCTTCTGTAATAATCCTGTTTTTCGTTTCCGCTAAAGTTTATCCAAACCGTTTGCTGTAAATCGGTTAAAAATTCAGGAACCGTATAAGCGCCTTCAGACTGCATCGCTTTCAGGCTGATATTGTACAGCATTCCGGAACTTAACAGCATATTTAAAACCTGATTTTGCTGATCTGCTATTTGGTCTTCTGTTTTTAAACCAATGAGCTGATCGATTTCTTTTGGATACATCCAAAGAGGCGCAACAAACAATTGTCTGCCGAGATAATCAATGGCTGCTTTTACTTTTGCTTTAGGAACAGGCTGATATACAACACCTTTTTCATCAACCGTTCTTTTGGTTACATAATTGTTTCCAATATATTTCAGCACATGATATAAGTACAAACCGTATTGTCTTACAACGGCTTTATGCATATCTGATAAATTATCATAACCGTCATTTGGCTCGTAAGTCCACTGGATAAGATTTGGAACTACACGTTTTAAATTTTTAATTCCGTAATCGCTGGCCAGAACGGCGTCATCACCAAGATCTTCTGTCTGACTGCGCGGATCTTCGTCTTTTCCTTCTCCGCCAAACCATAATTTCGGATTAGCAGTTAAACTATCTGTAGTCATTTTGCCGAGTATTTTTTCTTCTTCAAACTCATCTACAGCTTTTGAAAAATAACCGTAACCCCATTTAACAGCCCATTTATCATAGATTCCAATACGTGGATAAATTCCTTCCGGGCTAATATTATCTTCCGGCTGCGCCACATAATTAAGGCGAGCGTAATCCATTATAGAAACGGTGTGACCATTTGCTTCTACCCATTTTTTATCTCTCAGTTTTTCTACCGGAGTGACACTGCTGGCGCCCATATTGTGACGTAAACCAATCGTATGCCCTATTTCGTGCGAAGAAACAAAACGAATTAATTGTCCCATCAATTCATCATCCAGATGCATTTTTCTGGCTCTTGGATCTAAAGGTCCGGCCTGAATCATGTACCATCTTTGTACCAATTTCATCACATTATGATACCAGCCCACATGACTTTCGATGATTTCACCGCTTCTTGGGTCGCTCACTCTTGGTCCGTACGCATTTGGTGTTTCTGAGGCATAATAACGTACTACGGAATATCTTGCATCTTCGAGACTCATGGTTTTATCATCTTCCGGCCATTCTTTTCCCACGATCGCATTTTTAAAACCAGCTGCTTCAAATGCTTTTTGCCAGTCGTTGATTCCTGCAATTAAATACGGTCTCCATTTTTTTGGTGTTGCCGGATCGATGTAATAAACGATTTGTTTTTTGGGTTCAACCAATTCGCCGTTCAGGTATTTTTTAATTTCTTTGTCTTTTGGTTCCAGGCGGTATCGCTGAATAATATATTTTGTTTGAGCACGCTGTTCATCATCATCAAACAAAACATATTTATTCGCAAAAAAACCTACTCTTTCGTCTGCAAAACGTTTGCGCATTGGTGTTTTTGGCAACAATACAATGGAAGTATTTAATCGTAATGTTACGCTTCCGCTGCTTGCTGTTGAACTTGTGTATGTCTTTGTCGTTTTTATTTCAATGTTAATCGGATAAGAATCTATGGTTTCTATGAAAGATTTATCATCCGCCAGAGATGTCAGCTTTTTTTCTGTTTTCTCTTTATTTTCGATAGAAAACATTGCATTGTCTTTCTTGAAAACATCCGTTACCTCAATCACCACATTACCCGTTTTTGGATTGGTTGTTTTTATTGGAAATGCAGCCACAATTGGATTTTCGTTACTTCCGGCTAATGCTTTTGCCAGCATTGAATCCGGATTTCGAACATCTTGTTTGTATTGCAATGACCTTAAAAAAACGGTATTGTTTGCTCCTTTTTCAAAATAAATCGTTTGCTCGTTGGCTTTTTCTCCGCCAAAACTTCCCATTCCTTCAGGAGTAGAAAGATATCGCGTTACGACCAGCATATATCTGTTAAATAAACTGTCGGGAATTTGAAAATAATATTTGGCATCTACCTGATTCACCGCAAAAAGACCTGATTTCTCTTTTGATCCTTCTTTGATGATTTTGTCGTAAGGCTGTAAACCTTTCGGCTGAGTGCTGGTGCTGTCTGCTTTTTTTTCTGAAGTCTGAGCAAAACCATGCTGGCCGAAAACCAGCATGATTGTTAATATAAATAATTTTTTCATTAGAATTAAAATGGAACTTTTTCGTCTGTGTTTAAAGTAAGTTTTGGATTCTTTTGCAGAACAGATAAAGGAAAAGGGATAATATACAATTTCGAATTAGGCTGCAAAGTATACGTTTTCTGCGGAACCGTTTTGTTCACAAGCGGAAATACTCTTGTAACTGTTTTTGCATAGTCTGTTTCGTTGTTTAATCGCTTAAGATCAAAAAGACGATTAAAACCAAATAGTAATTCTTTTCTGCGTTCGTTTATAACAAGTTCCATGGTTTCTTTTCTGGTAGTTGGAACCGTTAAATTGACAGTACCCGATAAAATACGTTTGGCTCTTAATGTATTTAAAACATCAACAGCTTCAGTAAATTTATCTTGTCTGGCATAACATTCAGCCAGCATTAAATAAACCTCAGTGGTTTTCATTCCAACCGTAGGGTAAAAGAATTTTGTATACGCAACTGACCAATAGGCTGTATTTGAACCCTGATCGAGGTTTGTTGTGCTTGTAGTATTAAAAAACAAGTTAAAACGTCCGTCATTCAAACCAAATAAAGTTCTCAACTCCGGGCTTATCACATATTGATACCCAAAAGTCATTTCGTTGTAACCTGTCATATATTGGTAGCTCAATACTTCGACATTATTTGCTGCCGGTACAGAAACTACCGTTGGTCCGCCTTGTGCGCTATATGCTACCAGATCAAATATTTTATTGTTATAGCTTAGTGACTTTTCTGCTGCTGCCTGAGCGCTGGCAATTTCACGTTTAAACAAATGAACTTTGGCTTTAAAAGCATAAGCAAATGCCAATGAAGGATGATAAACATCAACCGGTTTTTCCTGAAGATAAGGCAATGCCTCGTCTATATCTTTCTGAATAAAATCGTAAACTTCTGCCACAGTAGATTTTGATGGCTGTGACTCTAAATCAAATTTATCCATGATGCAAATACCTCCGTCTGTAGCGGCAGTTTGAGGATCATATCCTTTTGCATACGTATTTACTAATAAAAAGTGATCGTAAGCCCTGTTAATTTTAGCTTCGGCTTTTGCTAATTGTTTTACAGCTGCATCTCCTTTACTTTCATCAACTAATGTAATTATGGTATTCCATCTGTTGATGTACGAATAAGCCTGATTGTAAAAACTTGACGTATTTAATAAAGAAACGCGATCTGTTGTTTCATCAAAAGTAAAATTGATAATATCGATGTTGGGCGTTTTTCCTATTACGTTTGCTTCTTTCATCCATTGATCGTCTACCAAATACTGAAAGTTGTTAATTGGATATCCTCTGTTTGGAAGCGATACCAAATCATAAAATTGTGCAGCAGTATCGACAACTAAAGCTCCTTTGGGTGTAACATCTGTGTAGTCTTCGCAAGATGTTACCGTTAACATCAGCAGTGACAGCGTTATAATATATATGTGTTTCATTTTTTTAAAGAGTAAGGTTAAAACCAAATAAATAAGTTACTGGCAATGGTAAATTACGTGTTCCTGAATTAGCCGAATAAACTTCCGGATCAATATGATTTCCGGCAGCACTCCAATACCAAAGATTATTTGCCTGGAAAGTGAATTTTGCCGATGACATTTTTATTCTGTTAGCGAAAGATTTTGGCAAATTATAACCCAATGAAATGTTTCTTAGTTTGATGTAATCGCCATCGACAACATTCACATCAGAATATCTCCATTGACTGCTGATTGTTCCGGCATAGGCATTTTTAAGATTCTCAGCAAAATCGACATACAAACGGGTATTACCATTTTGATTTGTATCGGTATAACGATCTGTAATTCCCGAAAGATTTACTGAATTGGTGCTCATATCAATAGTTTCTTTACGCATTACGTTTCCGCCTGAGAAAACAAATAAGAAATTCAGATCAAATTGTCTAAAAGAAAATCGCTGTGACAACGAGCCGGTATATTTAGGCGTTAAGGTTCCTTTATTGACTAAAGCTGCCGTATTGGTAATTGTTTTTATACTGGTTGTTACCGGATTGCCATTTGCATCAAAAGTCACAGATGGATTTCCGTTTTCATCTAAAACATATGGATATCCATTTACAATTCCGCCGTATTTGTAAGCATATACGCTGTTGTATGCTTCATTTTCTAAAAAGTAATCAATCGGCGAACTAACATAAACTGATGCACTTGATTGCGCTCTGGTCACTTTTTTAACGGTTGTCTTATTGAAAGCCAAAACAACATTAGAACTAACATGAAAATTTCCGTTATTATACCAGTCAGAACCAACACTAAATTCAATTCCTCTGTTTAGCAAAGCTCCGGCGTTAATTCTTCGGCTCAATGCACCAACAGTAGGATCTAAATCGGTTGCCGCCAATAAATCAGTACTGTATTTATTATAAATGTCGATGCTACCTCTTAACTTACTTAGAAACAAACTGTAATCGATACCAAAATTGGTTGTTTGCGTTTTTTCCCATCTCAGCATCGGATTTGGCTGATCTGTGATACTTGTATATTGTAACGATTGGTATAAGTTATCGTTTTTTCTTGTAGCAGTTATGTATGGAGTTGTAGACTGATCTATATTTCCGTTGATACCATACGTTGCTCTTAGTTTTAGCGTCGTGACCCATGCAATTTCTTTCATGAAATCTTCGCTACTAATGTTCCATCCTAAACCTGCAGACCACAACGGACGGTTTTTATATTTCGGATCTACTCCAAACAAATCTGCCCTGTCAACTCTGTAACTTCCTGTGACGTTATATTTAGATAAAAACGTGTAACCCAAAGTACTGAATACCGAAAAATAACGGTGTAAAATTTCTTTTTGTGTTCTTGATCCCGCTGCCAAAGTCTGGTTGTTTCCAAACATATAACTCGAAACTCCGGTTTGACTTAATGCAAGACTGTTGATTACAGCAGAGCTAAGTGTAACAGGATCATACCCATATCTTAACTGTTCAACGGTTTTAGGAAGATATGTTTCTCTCATTTCAAAACCGGCAATGGCACTAACATAATGTTTGCCTCCATCAAAATCCTGGTTAAAATCTAACTGGTTTCTAAATGAATAGTTATTTGCCTGACTGCTTATTTGTTTGTATCTGCCTCCTGTTGAAACTCCATCTACATTTGTATACGTGTTTGTAGCGGGATTGTATCCTGTTAAAGCATTAATGGCATAACGCATTTTATACGAGTTAACGTCGTAATATTGTTCGTTATCGTTTCTTTTTGTTTCGTATTGAAATTGTGAACTTGCGCTTAAACCTCCCCAAATTTTAGCTTTTAAGTTGGCAAAAGCTCTTATACTCAAAGAATTTTGGTGTGTAATTCCTTCCTGAAGCGAATTTAAAACATTAAAAGTCATTGGTTTAAAACCACTCAGCGCTGCCATTTTTTCGGCTATAGCCGGATTAATAGCACTGCTGGAAGTAAAACCATCCCTGATGCCTACAAATGACGATAATACACGATTTCCATTGTCATCTGTAATGCGCTCGTATCTTTTTTGAATATCATAATTACCTAATTCAGAATCCGTAACATCGTCATTACTATAAGTTCCGTTTAAACCAATAGTAGCGTTTAACCAGTCTTTAACCTGAAAACTCGTTTTTGCATAAAGATTAAAATTACGGCTCTCGTTATTGATAATACGGCCTTTTGCCTGATCATAATTAAATGATACATAGGTATTTTGCTTAGCGCTACTGCCAGAAAATGCGATATTGTAACGCTGTCTTAATTCGTTTTGCCAAACATTATCCCTATAATCTTTATTGTAGTCGTTTTTTCTCCATTGTGCAATAGTACTGTTGTAATCTGCATTGCTGATTTTTCCTTCTTCTAAATTTCTGTTCAGCTGGTAAAGCGGACTGTAATACTTCGGGTTGCTACTTCCTATATCTCCATAACTGCTAAACATTGTAGCCGTATCTGCAAATTTCGCTCGTTCGTTATTATATACAGCCTGTTCAAAATCAATCATATCGCTTGTAGAAGCATAATTCATATCTCTCAAATTCGGTTTTGTCGAAATGAAGAAATCAGAATTGATGCTTACTTTTAAATTACCGTTTCCTTTTTTAGTGGTTAAAACGATAATTCCGTTTGCCGCTCTTGAACCATAAATAGACGCTGCTGCTGCATCTTTAAGAACGTTTACACTTTCGATATCATAAGGGTTAATCTCGTCAAGAGTCAATTCGGTTGGCAAACCATCAATGACCAAAAGCGGAGAATAACCAACTGAGGTAGAAAAAGTTCCCATTCCTCTTAAAATAGGTTTATCTGCGTCAGAACCGGTTACATTTTTTTGATACATCAAACCGGCCACACGACCTTCAAGAGCTGATAATAAATTAGTATTGATATTTTCGTTTAAAGTTTTTTCGTCAATTTTAGAAATAGAACCTGTAAATCTGCTTCGGGCAATATTCTGATAACCCGTTACGACAATTTCTTTCATTTCAGAAGTTTTTTCTTCAACGATAAGTGTCACGATATTACGTCCGTTAATAGGAAACGTTGTTTTTTCAATTGTTAAACCCGAACATTCAATCGTACCATTATCCGGCACACCATAAAGTGTAAAACTTCCATCAAAATCAGTGATAGCATGTTTGTTTGTGCCCTGAACATAAACATTGATTCCGGGAAAAGGCTCATTTTTTTTGTTTAGGACTTTTCCGCGAACGTCCGTTATTCCGTTTCCCAAATCTTCGCCTCTCAGTGGACTCACCACTATAGTTTGATTGGTAATCGTGTACTTTAGATTTTGATTATTAAAAATTAAATTTAAAGTTTCCTTTAAAGGAGAATTTTTAACATTAATCGTTACCGGACTTGAATTTTTAAGCAAATTCTGACTGTAAAACGCTTCGTAATTGCTTTGTTTGGCAACTTCTTTTAAAACATCTCCAAGCGGAGCATTTTTAAAATTAATGGTAATATTTTGTGCCTGCGCCGTAAAACTGCAAAGTGTAATCAGTGCACTAAATACCCATAAATTAAAAGAGAAATTAGTTTTTGGAATTTTTTTTCCAAGTTTTTTGTAAGGTTTTTTTGGTTGTAAATTAAATTTCATACATTTACATTTGGTTATAGTTAAACAATAGGTGGACAACTTATACTGGCTATAAACTTTTAAAACAAACCGGAAGCATCGCAACTGCTTCTGGTTTTTTAGTTTACAGACCAATATATTCGGCTAAATTTAAAATCAGGGATATACAATAATCGTTTTTCCTTCAACCTTAAATTTTATATCGCTAAGCTCAAGTACTTTTAATACTTCAGACAAATTTTTATTCATAAACGTACCGCCGTTAAATCGTACATCCGAAACATCGCCGCGGTATTCTACCTTAATTCCGTACCAGCGTTCCAATTGTTTCATTACAGTTTTCAAATCGGCATTATCAAATTTAAAACGGCCGTTTTTCCAGGCAATAGCAGTTTCAGTATCCACTTCCCTAATTTTGATTTTAGCAAAGTTGTCTGACACACTCGATTGCTGTCCGGGTTTTAAAATTGATTTTTGATTTTTATAACTAACCGCAACACTTCCTTCTAATAAAGTCGTTTTTAAAACCGGCTCATTATCATAAGCATGTACGTTAAAATGAGTTCCAAGTACCTCAATAGTCTGATTACCGGATTTTACCAGGAAAGGTTTGCTTTTGTCTTTGGCAACTTCAAAATAAGCTTCTCCTTCGAGCTCTACAACTCTTTGATCGTCATTAAACTGAGTTGGATATTTAATAGATGAAACCGTATTTAGGTACACTTTTGTTCCATCTGCCAAAACGATATTATATTGTCCGCCCGTTGGTGTCGAAAGCGTATTAAATGAATTTTTATCCTCTTTTGATGCCGCTGTATTTGGATTGATAACATAGGTGATCACGCCATTTGCGCCCATCTTAATCGTAACTTCTTCTCCTTCTTTGGCAATGGTATCTTTTGCCGAAATATCAGACAGCACAATTTGTTTTCCGTTTGAAAGCGTCAGGATTCCGCGGTTTCCTCCCGGAGCAATTTCGGGTGTTTTTTCAACAACCTGAATAGTCTGAGTCTGCTCGTTTGGTTTTGTAAAATAAAAGATTCCCGTGCCCAATAATAAAGCGATCGAAGCAGCAACAGCAACACGCGGCCAAATACGAATTACTTTTGTTTCGTGCTCAAATGGTAATTTTGCTTTTAGGTATTCAAAACTATCTTCAAGTTCATACTCGTTGAGGTTTAAATTGCTAGTAGAAGCTTTATGCAAATACCACGCATCGAGTTTGTCTTTATCTTCGGCAGATAAAGTACCTTCCTGATATTTTTTAAGCAGCGCTAAGATTTCATTTTCATTCATAAGTACAATACGAAATTTGGTCCCGTTTTAAGTAAGACAGTTAGAAGTAACTTTTGTCATAGGCAAATGACAAAAAAAATTAAAAAATTATTATTATATCGTTATCGAAGCAGAAAGAGTATTACTTTTTCTTTATCAATTAAGATGATAAGCGTATTTTTTGATATAGAAATTAACAAAAAGGCAACATTATAGTTACTACACAAAAACAGTCATGAAATTCTTAAGCTTTTCCCTTAGTATTTTAAGGGAATTGTACACTTGCTGCTTTGCTGTTTTATCTGTAATATTGAGCTGAAGTGCGATTTCTTCATAAGACAGGTCTTCTACTTTTCTCAGTAAAAAAACTTCACGCATTTTGGCCGGAAGAAGTTCAATTTCTCTGGCAATAATAGCTTCTAATTCTTCTTCCCGAAGTTTAAAATCTGCGAATACATAATCATCTTCAATAAAATTTGAAATAGATTCTGCATATCGCGAAACCACTTTTTCGTGGGCGATATGATTTAGTATTCTGTTTTTTACGGCTTTGTATAAATAAGAAGAAAGAGATCCGGTAAGGGTTAATTCATGGCGTTTGTTCCAGATCGATAAAAAAACTTCCTGAACAACATCATTGGCTTCATCCTGATTGCCCAATATTTTGTAGGCATGATTCACGAGGAGTTTACAATACCTTTCAAAAATTTCTGTATACGCCAACTGATCATCTTTTTTAAGAAGATCAACTAAAATAGGATCAGCATATTTGCTATAAACAGGCATTAAATAAAAAGGGGTTGAGTATCGAAAAAGCAATATTAAACATTTTTTATTTTAAAAACTAAAAGATCATTCAGTTAGAAATGGTTACGGCGTTTTCTAACTATTATTTTCTTACATCTGTCTTAAAAAGCCTGTTTTATTAAAAAAAATGTTTATTGTTTAATGCTATTTTGGTTTAATGAAAAACCAAAATCAAAACGTCTAAAAAATTTAGATTCTCTACTCTTTTTTTCTCATACTTTCTTTGACTTTTTCCCTGTGCATTTCTCCCCAATTACTGAGCTCGCGAATTACATTTTTTAAGGTTCGGCTATAGTCAGTCGCTTCATAAATAATAGTAACGGGAGTTGTTGGATATACAGTACGTTTAATAAAATCATTCAGCTCTAAATCTTTGAGTTCTTTTGCTAAAATTTTTGGTGATATTCCGTCAATTTCCTTTTTTATTTCATTAAAACGTTTTGAAGATTGAATCAGGCTAAGAATTAAAGCAATTTTCCATTTTCCGTTTAAAACATACAAAGCATCTATAATATTTCTTAGAGATCCTGCGCATTCATCCTTTGTTGGAAGTTGCTGTTCTTCAGTTTTTTTCATGGCAGTAAAGATATAAACTTTCCTAAAAGTAACTGGTTTCCTTTAGGAAACTACTCTCTTTTGTATACTTCACAACAGTAATTTTGCTTTAATATCTAATTGTTTTCAATTCAGTTAGGTTCTAAAAAAGTAAAATTTAAAAGCAAATTAGTTATGAAAAACATTCTTCATTTAATATCCAGTATTCAGCCGAAAGATTCCCACAGCATTGAGCTTGGCAACGCGATTATCAAAAAAATTAAGGAAAAATATCCCAATAATACACTTGAAGAATTAAATCTGGTTGATCTCAACCTGCCTCATCTTAATCCGGAATTACTTCGCAAACTTTTTACACCTTCCAACCATCTCAGCGAAGAAGAAAAAGAATCGATGGCATTTTCGAATACTTTGCTTGAACAATTACTGGCTGCAGATATCATTGTTATTGGTGCGCCACTTTATAATTTCACGATCCATTCAGCATTAAAAACATGGATTGATTACATTACAAGACCCGGAGTAACTTTTGGATATGGTGAAGACGGACGCCCAATTGGTCTGGTTACCGGAAAAAAAGTCTATGTTGCAATGGCCTCCGGAGGCGTATATTCTGATGGTCCTGGTCAGGTTAATGATTTTGTTGTTCCTTATTTACAGGCTTTTTTAGGATTTCTGGGAATGACAGATCTTACGGCATTTCGCGCAGAAGGATTAAAAGTGCCCGAATTAAAAGAAAATGCGATGAATAAAGCCATTAATAGTATCTTGATTGATTAATTGATATTACATTCAAAACAAAAAAAAGAGACTTACGAGTCTCTTTTTTGCATTTAATATAGTTTTATAAAGGCTATTTCCCTTTTAATAATTTTTCTAAATATTCAACTTTATCTTTTTCAGACTGAACTAAACGTTCGTATAATTTGATTTGTTCTTCGTGAGCTTGCATTAATTTATCCAAAGGATTAAAGGTACAACCATAATTAACTGCCGAAGAATTATCTACATTATAAGTATTGCCGATAATATTTAAAACAGCTTCTTCCGAGAAATTTTTAATCGCTTCTACTGTAACGCCAAGAACTTTAGCAATTTCTGCAAGTTTACCTTCTTCTACTGTTTCACTGTTTTCAATAGCCGAAATTGCTTGTTGATTTGTTCCTAAAGCTTGCGCCAAAGCTTCTTGTTTCATATCCCGAAGTTCACGAATACGGCTGATTTTTCGCCCTATATGTTGTTTTGTTACTGTGCTCATAGTTCAAAGATAAATAATTATGAATAAAAAAATACCGTTTATGTACGATACATAACCAGCATTGTACAATATCGTTGTGATTCGTGCAATAACGTAAAAATAATGCAAACCTGCGATCAAACAAAAGTATAATTTTTCTTATAAATATTAGATAAAAATAGAACGCAAAAAAGTACTTTTCTTTTTATCTAATTTTCATGATGATCGCTCATCAAATCCTGTTTCATTTTATAAACTGCAACCATATTTGATGCTGATTTTTATAATATTATTCTTTCGTAGCTCTAATTTTGTTATTCCAACCCATTACTAATCAAAACTTATGATTAATGAAAGCGAAAAACTATCTTCAGATACTTTTGCTGTGCGTTATTGTCATATCATGTACACAAAAAAAAATAGAAAACCTTCCAGCTTCAGAATCAAATTCTACTACTGATTCAGGCTTTGAATTTATTGAAGGATATCCAACAGAAGCGACCATCAAAAAGGCATACGATGAAGCCGATTTGAACCGTGCTATTCAAACCTACAGATTTTTTTACCCATCGGTATCGTTTACAGGAACCTGGGAAGGAAACTTAAATAATGGCGTTGTTCCCAATAAAACATTTGCCATATTAGAAGGAACGCCAAACCAGCTTGTTTTTACACCAAATTCAGACACTAAATATGCCGGACTTGTTTTTGATCTTTCAGAATATGGTCCGATGGTAATTGATGTTCCGCCCGGACCTTTAATGTCTGTCGCAAATGATTTGAATCAGTTGTATATTATGGATATTGGTCTTCCGGGTCCTGACAAAGGAAAAGGCGGTAAACATATTATTGTTCCGCCGGGTTATAGCGGTAAAATTCCTGCCGGATATTTTGTTGGAAAACCCACCACAAATCGTTTAATATTAATGTTAAGGGCGCTTCCACTTGATGGAAAAGCAGAAACGGCCGAAGCTTTAATGAAATCAGTAAAAGTATATCCGCTCAATAAACCTGCTGACTGGAAAGAACCTACATGGGTAAGCCTGAATAAAAAAGGCGCTGACTTTACGCCTCTTTCATGGGAAAATAACATTAAATACTGGGAAAAATTAAATGATTTGATTCAGAAAGAACCTGCAAATCCTGCGTATCGCATTATGTATGGTGAACTTGCCGAATTGGGTATCGAAAAAGGAAAAACTTTTCAGCCTAACGCCCGCATGAAAGCCATATTAGAAAAAGCAGCTAAAACAGGAAATGCCATTTTGCGCGTACAATCGTTTGCTGACCGAAGACCAGACCGAATTGTATGGAAAGACCGCAAATGGGAATGGGCAGTTTTGCGCCACGCCAACGGTACTTTTGACACCGAAAATTATACAGATCTCTACGCACGCGAAAAGTGGTTTTATCAGGCTCAGGTCGAATCTCCTGCCATGTTTAACCGTGCTGTCGGAGCGGGTTCGCTTTATTGGTTAGGAATGAAAGATAATAACGGTAAGTATTTAGACGGAAGTAAAACGTATAAATTAACCGTTCCGTTGCCGGTTCCTGCCAAACTATTTTGGTCAGTTACGATTTATGATAATGCTACACGAAGCGAGATTTTGACCAATCAAAATAAAGCGGCTTTACGTTCTATGTTTGAATTAAAAGATAAAAAAGGTTCTTCTGTCGAATTGTATTTTGGTCCAAAAGCACCTGCCGGAAAAGAAGATGCCTGGATTCAAACATTACCTGACAAAGGCTGGTTTACATATTTCAGAATTTATGGCCCTGAAGATCCTGCCTTTAACGGAAGCTGGAAACCCGGAGATTTTGAAGAAGTGAAGTAAGAAAATTTAAAATATTACCAAAGCATTATTCAATCTCTTAATCAATTTTGAATATACATTTCTTTAACCTAGTACAAACTTTTAAAAATAATTCCCATGAATTTATCAAAACAATTAAAACGGAGTAAATTGACGATGAAGTTTTCATTTCTAATTTTATTGTTATTCGGAATTTCACTAAATGCTGTCGCACAAAATGATAAATCAAAACCCAATATTTTGATCATTTTTGGCGATGATGTTGGTATCACCAATATAAGCTCTTATGGCGAAGGCGTTGTGGGGTATAAAACGCCCAATATTGATAAACTTGCCAGTCAGGGTATAAAATTCACAGACTATTATGCCGAAAACAGCTGCACTGCAGGACGTTCTACCTTAATAACCGGACAATGTCCTAAAAGAACCGGATTGTCTAAAGTGGGAATTCCCGGCGCGCCAGTTGGACTTATGGCACGCGATATGACAATTGCTCAGGCATTAAAACCTTTGGGATACGCTACAGCACAATTTGGTAAAAACCATCTTGGGGATTTAGACGAATACTTGCCAACTAATCATGGCTTTGATGAATTTTTCGGAAATCTGTACCATCTTAATGCCGAGGAAGAACCAGAAATGCCAAACTTCCCAAAAGAAGCTGATGATCCGTTGTTTACTAAAAGTTATAAACCCAAAGGTGTTCTGCATATTGTAAATGGAAAAATAGAAGATACAGGACCTCTCAACAAAAAAAGAATGGAAACCATTGATGATGAAACCACTGGAGCTTGTATTGACTGGATGAAAAAGCAAAAACAAGCCAATAAACCTTTCTTTACCTGGATGAACTTTACCCGCATGCATGTTTTTACTCATGTACGTCCATCTATGCGAGGGCAAAGCGGTATGCCGGACAATGAATATGCCGACGGTATGATCGAAATGGATATGAATGTAGGCAAATTGATGCAGGCACTTGACGAAATGGGTATTGCAGATAATACTATTGTGATATTTAGTACAGACAATGGCCCAAATCAATTTAGCTGGCCAGATGCTGCTTCTACTCCTTTTCGAAGTGAAAAAAATACGAACTGGGAAGGAGCTTACAGAGTTCCCGCAATGATTCGCTGGCCTGGACACATTAAGGAAGGAACTGTTTCTAACGGAATCTTTTCTGGCCTTGACTGGTTTCCTACCCTTGTGGCTGCAGCAGGAAATACTACCATAAAAGAAGATCTTTTGAAAGGAGCAACAATTGGCGGTAAAAAATGGCAGCTGCATCTGGACGGATTCAACCAACTGGATTACCTTACGGGAAAATCACCAAAAAGTGCCCGAACAGAATTTGCCTATTTTAATGACGATGCTCAACTCGTAGGATATCGTTACAATGACTGGAAAATTGTGATTAGGGAACAGCCTGCTCCCGGCGGATTTGACGTTTGGAGAGATCCTTTTAGAACCTATCGTATTCCTCTTTTATTTAATCTGAGAATGGATCCTTACGAACGCGCTAATGTTGTTTCAGACCAATATAATGACTGGTCACTTCGTAATGATTTTTTACTTGCTCAGGTTACTTTTCATGCTATTGAATTCCTGCAAACCTTTGTTAAATATCCTCCTTCTCAGCTTCCTGCTACTTTTTCGCCTGATGCTGTAGAATCAGAAATAGATAAAGTTAATAACATGAAATTGAAACCTCATGGCGTAACGAGGGATTAATTTGAAAAAGATTTTAATAATAGCTTGTCAATAAGTTTTAATACTATTAAAAAAGGGCTGTCACAAACTGCGACAACCCTTTTTTCTTTATAAATAATAGTGTTTTGGATTCCGATTTTATTTAAACTATTTATTACTTAATAATCAGTTTTTTAGAAACATTCACCGCATCAGAAGTAATGGTGACAACATAAATTCCTGATCCTAAATTATGATTGATTTTTCCGGATGCGTTAAGTTTGCTTACCAAAACTTTTTTTCCGTTTATATCAATAACCGTTACAGTTGCCACATCACCCGTTTTTAATTCCGGCAATGCAATATTAAATTCATTGTTGATAGACGGGTTTGGATAAATACTTATTGCAGAATTTTCTACCGTTACTTCATCAATAGCATTCACTTTTTTTGCTGTCGTTGTGCTTTGAAATTGCCATTGCGCACTTTCCCAATTGTTTTGTCCTCCGGCATATTGAGCAGAACCATTCAGGTTTTCAATATGAATCATACTTCCAGTCTGCCATCTGTTTTTAATTCTCACCCAAGTGCCATCAACATTTTCGTTAGACCATTGCGCGCTCCACCAAGTCGTTTGTCCGGCAGTACATTGTACCGCGCCAGTTAAGTTTTCGATATGCATTAAATCTCCGGTACCTACATTTTTTAGGATAAAATAAGTAGCATCAATAGCGATTTTTTCCCATTTGTAATTGTTATTGGCAACGGTTGCGCCATATCCCACATTGGCACCGGCATCATATAAATAATTGCCGATCCATTTATTTTTAATGGTAAAATAAGTTCCGGTTGCCGTATTAACTGTAATTGATGCTGTACTTGTTTTATTTCCGTCTGCAGTTGTTACGGTGATTGTTGCTGTTCCGTTAGCAATTGCTGTTACCAAACCTGAAGCATTTACAGTTGCAACACCAGTATTATTCGATGCATAACTAACCGATTTATTCGTTGCATTTGATGGCAAAACGGTTGCCGTTAATTGCTGCGTTCCTCCTACTGATAAAGTTGCCGTTGTTGGACTAAGACTCACGCTTGCAACCGCTACATTTGATGAATTTACTGTGATTACAGCAGTTGCCGTTTTAGCACCATCCTGAGTTGTTACGGTAATTGTTGCCGTTCCCGAAGCAATTGCAGTTACTAAACCCGAACTATTTACAGTTGCAACTCCTGTATTGTTAGAACTATAACTCACGTTTTTGTTTGTCGCATTTGCCGGAGCAACGGTTGGTGTTAGTTGTTGTGTGGCTCCAACTCCTAAAGTGGCCGTTGTTGGTGTAATGGTTACGCCTGTTACAGGAACTGATGTACTGGAACAGTTAGAACTTTGTGTCCACGAAAAAGTACCAATTGCGCTTATTTCTTCATTAGTGGTTGCATTACCGCCTCTGTTAGAATAATTCATATTGCAATATGTTCCGTTTCCGGCGGGAGAACCTGCTATCAATACAAAATATCCTCTGCCCCAATTTCTGTTGAGTGCATTATTGTTTGGAAATTCTTTACCCGTTCCGTTAACCGTTATATCTTTAAAACTAAGATTATAAATACCATCTCCTGATCTTTTACTAATAGAAATAGCATCATTTCTTGAATCTAAAATATCGATATTATAAAGCTGAACATTTTTAACCTGAGTTCCGGCATTTGTCGCACTAAAAATATCTACCGCCGCTACAGGATTGTTGTACGTATCATTGAAAGTTCCGCATGTTGAAACCGTGATATCATGTATTTCATGCAGACCGTCATTGTTAAAAGGCGCTCCGGGAAAATTATTACTCACTCTGATTCCTGCTTCCAGATTGTCTTTTATAATTAAATTGTAGGCTTTATTATTTTTTCCGCCATAAATCGCCAAGCCACAGGCACGCCAGCAGTTTTCTGAAGTATTGTATCTAAAGGTATTATTGATACATTCCAGTCCGTCAGCAGACCAAATCGCCTGATCGTCGTCGCCATTATTTCTGAAATTACAATGCTCCACAATGGAGTTTGCAGTTCCTTTGCAAAGGTTAATTCCATCGGCATAATTATTTCTAAAACGGCAATGCGATACTGTAAATCCATCGGCAATTGCTGGTCCGCCCACATTATATTGTGCAATCCAGGCGCCGCATTCAAAATGTTCTGCCCAAATATTTTTTACGGTTGAGGTCGAAGTGAAAACCCCGTTTATCGCTTTATAAGAATTACTTCTGGACGCTGAATTGGTTGTTAAATAAAGATCCGTAAAGGAAATTCCGGCTGCATTGGCACGCAATCCGCCATTTAAACTACTTGTGTTAGTAAAATTAATTTGCGTATACCACATTCCCGCACCAATTAATGAAGTATTGGCAGTACCAAAATACAATTCGCGGTTAACGTTATAAACTCCGCCTGGAACAAATATTTTTTTGCCACCGTTTGCATCAATAAAAGTCTGAAGATCGCTTCCGTTTCCTGTATAAGTTACGGAACCTGCAGGAGCAGAAAGGCTTGTTGGAACCGGTTCCATCTCTGCAAAATCCAAATGCACATTTCCCGATTCTCTTATTAATTTTAAAGTTCCTGAAGAAGCAATTTTAGCGGGAAGTTTATAACGAACTTCATCAAATCTCATTCTAGGATTTTGATTTGTAATTCCGTTATTATTGGGGTTTCCATTGCTCCACAAATATTCCCACGACCAGGTTGAAGTTAAAGTTAGCGTTGTAATTTTTGTATTGCCATTGTACACGCCAATAGTTGCTGTTTGTCCGTCGGGAACGCTATAGCGAATTACAAGTCCATCTGCAGCTTCCGTAAGCGTCCATTGCACTGTAGCATTTGCAGCAGACATATTTACACATTGCTGATCGGTGGCTTCTGATTGTAAATCAGACTGAATATAGGATTTTGAAGTCGTTACTGCTCCATTAGACAATTGTCCGGCATTTGCTTCATACCTTTTATAAGCTGCATCATAATACCCGCGCTGCGCATATAAATTTGAAGTTAAGAGTAAAAAAAATATCCCCATCAAATAGCAATATTTCACTCTTTTAAAAAAAATAGTAAGTAGTTGATTTTTCATAATTTCGGTTTTAAATTAGTAAGTTAAGTCCTAAAAAAAGAACATAACGAAACTAGACTTAAAAAAGAGTTTAAAAAAAAGATGAATCAAAAATCAAGATTAAGACCACAATTTATTTGAGTTAATAAACTCAAAACCAACAAATTAAATTTTAAAACCAAATAAAAAATCAAGAATGAATATAGATAAAATTCCTAATTTCAAGTATAAAAAAATAAGAATATGCAAAAAGATTAACCTTCTTTTTAAATCATTCTCTTTTTTAATAGGTTAAGAATAAGAAATTCAAAAGCTTACAATCTGTATAATTGAAAAATATACCATTTTATAATGAAAACCTTATTTGTAGTTTTTATAAAATACTTGTAATAAAAAAGCTCCCGATTAAAGGAGCTTTCATTTTAAATAAGTATATTTTAAAAACTAAGTTTAAAATTTGCTTTTTTTATCTCTTCTGGTTTACCAGAGGTAAATTTTATATTTTTTAATCTATCGACACTTGGTGAAAAAGTTATTTTAGCATCAATCTTTGCTTCTACTTTAGCAACAACCTTATCCTTATTTGATTTTTTTACTATCATAATTATTTTCTTTTAAAGAGAAATCCATCAAAATCCTTTTTATAGTCAAATGGAGCATCGGTAATATTCTCATTATCATCAACTAGTGCACCAAAGATATCAAATGTTTTTGACAATTCCTCAAAATGTTCATTTATTGCTCTTTTATATGTATTTGTTCTTCTTTTATCACTTCCGGTAATAAATATCTTTAAGTCTGGATATGTCGAAGAAAACTCATAAGCGGTATGTGCTACTGTTGCTAAAATTTCTCGCATGTCTCCATTATTATCTACTATTTGGTCATTTACTATAAGACCGCCAACATCCTCATCATAAACTATATTTCCAAATCCCAAATTATAAATATCTTCTTGTTTAGTTGTGTTATATATTACTGCTTTATGTATGTCGCCATTAATACCTGTGCTTGTAAATTCATAAGCAGTGGCATCACTGCCTACCAGAGTATCATATTTCGGTAGATTCATTTAATAAATTATTTTGTACGCAAAATACTACTTATTTTTATATTTATCACTTTTATAATATATATATTCCTGAATTTATTTCAACAATGAAGCCCAAACTTTCAACTGTAAATATTTGTAATACTTTCATTATCTTTGCCGCGTAAAAATTTTACGGCCTCTATTTTAATTTTATGATTTCATATTTGTTCTTTCAAATTCTTATTTCCTGGATTACAGCTTCTTGCATTATAAAACTATTTAATGTTGCAGTATCGGTTCCGGAAAATAAGATTTACCTTGAACCAACGCTTCTTACCGGACTTTTTGCAGTTGTTGATATCAATCTGACTTTAAAAACGCAATTAATAGCCGGGAAAATACTTCATCATACTATTGGAATCTGTTTTACAGCTGTTTACTATCTGGTTTGGTATTACGAATTTGCCGAAATTTCGTGGACTACCAGTTTCATTTTAGGAATTATAAGCGGTTTAATACGTATTATAAGCTGGACTTTTCTGCTTGAAATTATACCTTCGGCGCGCCTTATTAATTTTAGGGGATATTATCTTCAGCTTGTATTTGTACACAATATTTTCACGATCACAGCTTTGGGTATTTACAAATTATTTATGTTATCAATAAATTAGTTTGAAAGTGGAAAAAGAAGTATCAAGCTGGTCAGTATGTCAGGAATGTCTGGGACGCGGCAAAAAAAGTCAAAGACTCACCAAAAAAGTACGGCTCAGTTACCAAATTGCCTTAGAACAATTTGAAAAAACGGAAGGAAACGGAATCCCTCCAATTCGTCCTAAAGCGCATTTAAGCTCCTGTCAAAACTGTTCAGGATCCGGATTGCTTCCTGCTGCCAATCCTCCTGTTGCTGATAAAGAAAATTATCCGCATGTCGCTATTATTGGAGGCGGTATTGGCGGTGTTGCGCTCGCTGTTGCTTGTTTGCACCGCGGAATTCCTTTTACGATTTATGAACGCGACAAAAACTTCAATGCCAGATCTCAAGGTTACGGACTTACTTTACAGCAAGCCAGTAAAGCGATTGAAGGACTCGGAATTTTTTCCTTAAAAGATGGCGTTATCTCCACAAAACATATTGTTCACACTACGGATGGTAAAGTAATTGGCGAATGGGGAATCAGAAAGTGGCTGCAGTCAGAAGCAAAAACAGCTCCCAAACGCACAAACATACATATCGCACGACAATCTTTGCGTTTAGCCTTGGTTGAACAGCTTGGCGGAGACGATATGATACAATGGGGACATCAATTGATAGATTTTAAGGAATCTGAAAATGACGGTATTGATTTGCAATTTGAAGTTGATGGCCAAATTTTAAACGCTAAAGCTGATCTTATTGTTGGAGCTGACGGAATTCGAAGTTCGGTGCGAAAGTTATTAATTGGTGACGATATTACGCCTTTACGCTATCTCGACTGCATTGTAATATTAGGCATTTGTCCTTTAAGTGCTCTCGAAGGTATGGAAAGCTCTTTGTTAGATTCGGCGACTGTATTTCAAACTGCAAATGGCAACGAGCGAATTTATATTATGCCTTTTACAGCAGATTCTGTAATGTGGCAGCTTAGTTTTCCGATGAAAGAAAAAGAAGCTAAAATATTAAGCGCAAAAGGCCCTAAAGCACTCAAAGAAGAAGCTTGCCGCAGAACACAATGGCACGATCCAATTCCGCAAATTTTGAACGCGACTTTAGAAACCCAGATTTCCGGATATCCGGTTTATGACCGTGAATTGCTTCCATCTGCCTTATTAGCAAAAAGCGAAAAAGTCACTCTTATTGGCGATGCGGCTCATCCAATGAGTCCGTTTAAAGGTCAAGGAGCAAATCAGGCATTGCTGGATGCGCTTACATTGGCCAGAGGAATTTCAAAAGGATGTAAACCTTTATCGCAATGGAAAAAAGCCGGACTAAGAGAACGTGTCTTAAATGATTTTGAAGCCGAAATGTTAGAACGAAGCGCTATTAAAGTGAAAGATTCAGCAGATGCCGCGCAATTTCTGCATTCTGAAATGGTTCTTCGCGAAGGTGACGAACCAAGAGGACGCTTTTTGAAGAAAAAAGGAAATTAATTAGTACTACACTAATCCATTTATTATAGGAATTTTGGGTTTAAACCTCTATTCCTAAAAATATTACGTAATTATAGATCAGATTTTAATTATTAAATTTAGCAATTAAAGTGTTTCTTTTTATAAAAAGCGTAAATTCACACCCTGTAAAATGTTAAAAAAATGAATTTGTTTAATTAATCAACAAAAAGGTTAAACAAATTAAAATGCTTTTTTATTATCTTAGCTACATGTACTATTTTTTAGAATTGATCGACTAAAATTTTATTTTTCATCAATAAAAAAATATTGCTAAAAAGTAATAAACAATAAAAAATAGATATAAATTGTGAAATACTTTAGTAAAGTAATGTAAACGAGAAATTTAAAAATAACATAGCTTCGTAAAGACAAATAATAATAAAAAAACGCCATGTACCGTAATATTGGTCTCTTAAATAATATAGTGGATAATACTCCCTTACCTATCGCTGTGTACTCCGGGAATGAATTGAGAATAGAACTGGCTAATCCCGCTATGATCAAAACCTGGGGCAAGGGCGATGAGGTAATCGGTAAAAATTATTTGGACCTGCTGCCAGAAATCAAAAGTGATGTTTTTTTTGATCAGGCAATAAACGTACTCAAAACAGGAATTCCTTATCATGGTAAGAATAAAAAGGTAGATTTGGTCATAGACGGAATTCTTAAAACCTATTATTTTAACTATAGTTTTATACCGTTGACTGATGAAAACGGAAATATTTATGCAGTAATGAATACCGGAACAGATGTAACTGATTTACATGATGCAAAGCAACAAATACAAAGTTCTGAGGAAAGACTACGAATGGCTATTGATACTGCCGGACTGGGAACTTATGAAATAGACCTGGCTACCAAAAAAATCAAAACCTCAGGGAATTTTAATTCCATTTGGTCCGTTGACAGAGAAATTTCGAATGATGAACTCATTGCAAAATTACATCCGGATGATTTGAAAGTGCGTGAAAAAGCACATGAAGAAGCTATGGAAACCGGAACAATATCTTATGAAAGCCGTATTGTTAATGAGGATCAATCTATTCGATGGACAAAAATTAATGGCAAAATTATAAGGGACGAAAATGATGTTCCCACCACTATTATTGGAATTATACAAAATATTGATGAGCAAAAGGAATTTGAAGAAGAATTAAAAAAACAGGTCGCCAACAGTACAGAAGCATTGAGACGTTCCAACGACGATCTTTTGCATTTCGCCAATGTAGTAAGCCATGATTTGAGAGAACCTGTTAGAAAAATTAAGATTTTTAATTCTTTTTTAAAAAATGATGCGGCAACAGAGTTAAACGATAATTCTAAAAAATACATTAATAAAATTGATCATTCTGCCGAAAGAATGAACAATATCATTGAGGGAATATTAGCCTATTCAACGGCAGATAAAACCAAACAGCTTATTGAAAAAATTGACCTTAATGAAGTTATAGAAAATATAAAAACAGATCTTGAACTTGTTATAAAAGAAAAAGGCGCCATAGTAACGACTTCTGATTTTCCTGAAATTGAAGGAGCGCCTATTTTAATCAGTCAGCTTTTTTATAATCTGATACAAAATGCCCTTAAATTTTCGAAGGCAAATGAACCTCCAAGAGTGATTATAAGCTGTTTGGAGCTAACTATTGACCATGTAGATTCTGTACAAATTAAAATTAAAGATAATGGTATAGGTTTGGATGCCGCTTTTGTCGAAAGAATATTTACCGCATTCGAAAGACTGCATTCTAAAACTGAATATGAAGGAAATGGACTTGGACTTTCCCTTTGCAGAAAAATAGCAAAAAGACATAACGGAACTATCACAGCCAGCGGAGAATTAGATAAAGGCGCCGAGTTTACCATAACTTTACCTTTATTACAAGAGTTGGAAACGATTTAAAAAACATATAACAATAAAAAAAGTAACTAGAATCAGTTACTTTTTTTATGATGTGATTGCAAAATATTTACAAGTTTTTGCTTTTAAAAACAGTCATTTTTTCTCTGGTCATATCATTTATTGTATAGGATATTCCGCCCATTCCCAACCCTGATGCATCTCTTCCGCCAAATGGCATCCAATCCACTCTAAAAGCTGTGTGATCATTGATCATGACGGCAGTAGCGTTTAGCTTTTTTGCTGTTTCTAAAGCAATGTCAATATTTTTTGTAAATACAGCAGCCTGAAAATGAACGTCTAAAGCATTGGCTCTTTTTATCGCTTCTTCCCTGTCTGTAAACGAATAAATACAAACCACAGGACCAAAAATTTCATTGGTTGATACTTTTGAATCTTCTGAAGGATTGAACAAAACGGTGGGTTCAAAACAAGTATCAGAAATTCTTTTTCCGCCAGTAATTAGTTTTGCTCCTTTTTCAACAGCTTCATTAACCCAATCTTCGACACGGTTTAATTCTTTTGGCGTAATAAGCGAACCAACATCTGTGGTTTCTTCAAACGGATTTCCGACAACTAATTTCTTTGTGGCCTGAGAGAATTCTTCAATAAAACGGTCACAAATTTCCTGATTGACATAAATTTTCTGAACCGAAACGCAAACCTGTCCTGCGTGGTAAAAACCTCCTTTTACCAAATCCGGAATCATTTCTTTAAAGTCTGCGTCGCTTTCAACAATAACCGGCGCAGCTCCGCCATGTTCTAATGCACATCTGGTTCCCGGTGCTAATTTGCTTTTTAAATACCATCCCACTTTTGCCGAACCAATAAAAGAGAAAAAATTAACTCTTGAATCCGTCACTAATATTTCTGAAGTTTCGTTGTCACATAACACCACTTGTAACCAGCCTGAAGGCAAACCGGCTTCTTCTAAAATAGCTGCCAATGCAAGACCTGATAACGGCGTACTGCTCGATGGCTTGAAAATTACAGGACAGCCAGCCGCGACAGCCGTTGCAATTTGATGTACTGCTAAATTTAACGGATGATTAAAAGCGCTTACAGCCACAACAACGCCAATAGGTTCTTTTGATGTAAAAGCAATTCTGTTTAAAGAAGCCTCTGTAAGTCCCATCGGGATTTGTTCACCTTTTATTTGTGCTATATGTTCAGCTGCCAGTTTTACGCCTTTGATGGCTCTGAGGATTTCTGCTTTCGAATCATTATAGGGTTTTCCGCCTTCACTTATCGCTAAATGTATCAGTTCATCGATTCTCTCATTCATGATTGAAGCAGCTTTTTCAAGTATATCAATTCTTTTGTAAGCCGGAATCCAGTTTGATTGATCTTCAAATAATTTGTGAGCAGTTTTTAATATTTTTTCAATTTCATTTTTATCAATCAAAGGCAATTCTTTTACTACGCTCTGATCGTAGGGAAATATTATTTTTGCAGTCTTTTCCATAATGTATTTAATGTGTGTGCTTAAAACCAACTTATTCGGTATTATTTCAAGTCACTATTTTTTAAAATTTAGTTCTTTAAATTTAATCAAATTATCGGTGACTACAATGTCTTATAACACAATATTGACTATTTCCTGACTTATTAATAATCTAAAAGTGTCGCTAAAATAATCTCTCGATTTTCTAATAAAGGAACAATTTTCCCTAAAACTATGTCCTGAAAATAAGCCGAATTTCTATGGTCAGCAACAGTGGCTTCATCTGTATATCCTTCAAATAAAATAAGTGTATTTACATCTGAATTACTTTGATGGATTTTATAAAACAGATTTCCGTTTTCCTTTACACTTTCATCGTGTACCGTTTTTAATAAGTTTAAAACGGTTCCAATTTCTCCTTCTTTTACTTTCCATGTAGCAAAAACATGAATTGGATTTTGATTTTTCATTTTGATTTATTTTTTAATTAAAATATTTTTTCGTTTTAATAAAAGATTAATCACATTTTTGTCATCCCTCGTTCCTCGGGATGACAAAAATGTGGTTGCTGACTTAAGTTACAATTATTTTTTAGCAGCTTCTAAAATAACAATCATTTTTTCGGCTACTCCTTTTGCAGAAGCAGGATTTTGTCCCGTAACCAGATTACCATCTGCAATACTGTGCGCTGACCAAACTGCGGCAGCATGAAATTTTGCTCCTTGTTTTGTTAGTGCAGTTTCAAGTAAGAATGGCACATCCGCAATAGCGTACCCTTTTTCTTCTTCGTCTGTAAATGAGGTAATGTTTTTACCGTTTACCAAATAAGTTCCGTTGCTTAATTTTACGTTTAATAACGATACGGGACCGTGACAGACTGCTCCAACAACTGCATTACGTTCGTAAGTTTCTTTAATCACTTTTTTCAGCAATTCATTTTCAGGCATATCTACCATTGGTGCTAAACCTCCGGGTACAAAAACAGCATCATAAGTACTAACATCAACTGTTGCTAATTTTACAGCTTTTTGCATTTTCTCCCATCCTTTTCCTGTTAGAAAAGCAAGATTGTCAGGATCATTTGCCAAATTTAGCGCATCTAAATATGGTGTGTCACCAGTTAAGCTCGCAAAATCAATTTGGTAATTGGCATTGTCAAATTCAGCATAAGGATGTGCTACTTCAGGAAGAAAAGTTCCCGTTCTTCTGTTATTTGGTCCAATTGTGTTGGCATTGGATACAATAATTAAAATTCTCTTTTTCATAGTGGATTCATTTTTAAGTGTTGTTTTTACTAATGTGTTTTCTTTTTTACTTTGTGCATTTGAAGATAAAAAAGCAAGGGCAAGGGTTAAAAGCATAATTTTTTTCATGTCTGTAATTTTTGATTGGTTAATGATTATTTACAGGACAAATTTATGCCGGCACCCCTCCTCAATACGAGGAGCGAAGTCACAAAAAAAGTGTGACGAGAATCACACTTTGAGAATTAGAGATATGTTATTTGTTATTGGAGTAAAGCCTGCTAAGGGTTTCGCGGCTTACACCCAGATATTCTGCAATGTATTTCTTGGGAATTTTTTGCATGAGATTTGGATAAAGGGCAGCAAATTCTTTATAACGCTGCTGCGGATTTCCGGACAATAATGAAATAATTCGCTGTTGAAGTGCGATGTATCCTTTGGTCAGTTTCATTCTGAAAAAATATTCCATTTTATGAACTGTTCCAGAGAGTTTTTCTCTGCCTTCAAGTGTCAGGCATAAAACTTCTCCCGCTTCCATACAAACGACATTCATGTTTGCCGTCTTTTGGTTGAAGTACGCAATATAATCCGACATCCACCAATTTTCTGTCGCAAATTGCACAATATGTTCTTTTCCATCTTCATCGAGATAAAAAACCCTGAAAATTCCGCTCATAATGATGTATTCATACTTCGCGTCATCTCCCTGCTGAATTAAATATTGATTTTTTAATACCTTTCTTATCGTAAAAAATGGTTTAATTGACTCAAACTCTTCGTCATTAATTGGTATAATTTCTTCAATATGTCTTCTAAGTTTTTCCATAGTTTGCTTTTACCAAATCAAAGATAAAAGATTTATTGTTGTTTAAAAATATTTAAAATACAGCGTTGCCATTTATGGACAAATAGTATTTCTTTTTAATTACAAAACCCCTTTACCAAAATTAGCAAAGGGGTTTTTGAAGTACTTATGAATTAATAATTTACTTAGTTTTTGATGAATTTCTGTGTGTATTTTGCTTTATCTGTTACCAGATTTATAATATACATTCCATTTGCGAAATTTTTCACGTCGATTTGATTATTATTAACCGAAACATTGATTGTTCTTCCCAAAATATCATAAACTGTAACACTTTGAATTTCATCTTCTGTCTGAATATTTAAGATTTCTGAAACCGGATTAGGATAAATTGCCAGTTTTAATTTTGTAAAATCACCGGTTCCTAAAGTTGTTTTGGTCACGTTTACTGCAATAGTTTTTTCGACCATTTTACCATTAGAATTAAAACTAATTACAACAGTAGCATCTCCATCATTTTTAGGCGTTAAAAGCAGTTCATCTTTAGTATTTATTTCGGCAGAAACCACATTGGTATCGCTATTTGATTTTACCGATTTTTTAATAGCGATCGACAAATTATCTGCATCTGAAACGATATTTTTTAAATCGATTACCGCAGGATCTTTTAGGGAAACCTCCGAAGGAAAAGCTGTGCTCACAACAGGCGATGCATTATCTGGAAAAACTGCTATGGCCGGAAACCAATAATAATCATCCAACGTTTTAGTATTGGTTAAAATTCCTGTATTATCAAAAGTATGAATCCAGTTTTTTTGAAAATGTGCTCCAAATCCGCTTTCTGTTGTATTTAGAATTAAATTATCTGAGATTGGATCAATACGTAATGCCGCTCCATAAGCAATTTGTTTGTAAGTTCCTGTTTGTCCCGGAATTACTGCGAAATTTTCATTGAATGTTTTTGTCGTAACATCGAATCTTACAATTTGAGTTCCTGAAGTACTATTATTGATAGAATTGATCCAGTATAAAGCATTTTGCTGATTGCTTGCTGTAAAACTTCCCGCGTTCCATGCTCCCCATGAACCTAAATATTTGGTAGTAGGAATCGCATATTCTGTTGTTGCGAAAGTTGTTGGTTCAATATTAATTAATTTCTGATTCTGAATTCCCCAAACACTTCCGTCTTTTGCCTGAACAACAGAATGAAACGCACCTGCAATCGTTTTGACTAAAGTATTTGTAGCGGGATCAATTACCAAAATTTCAGCAGTTTGTTTTACGGCAAATACATATTGAGACGTACGAATCATATTGCCTATTTGTCCGGAATACTGACTTCCTCCGCCAGTTCCTGTTATAAGGCTTCCAACCTGCATATTGGCAATATCAAAAAGATAAATCCCGTTTGAAGCGCCAATATAACCTGTGTTTTCATTTATTCCAACAAAAGAACGTCCGTCGCCACCGCCAATATTATCAAAAGCGGCAATTTTTTTCATTGTTTTAGCATCGGCAACTACCAATCTTCCGCCCGGAGTATAGTTATTATCTCCGCCGTCTTTAGCCTGTTTTGAAATAAAATAAAATTTATCTCCATAGATTGTTCCGTATTGTGTAGTTGCTCCAAATGCCTGGCTATTATTAGCGGTGCTATATACTCTGTAATTCACAGAACCATCATTATTAACAAAATTCACAGATCCGTTTGTATGTCCGAACCATTCTTCGTTCACCATAAAATATCCGTTAGTAAATTCTGTTGCAGCAAAATACGGAGTAACCGGAGTAAATGTTTCTGCAATAGGAGTTTCTTCAAATGCAAGATTATAATTCCATACATCCCACGAACCATTTTCTAAAACACGGCTGCTTGCTCCCCAACCTGAATAACCAAAATCATCATTTGCAGGATCTTTTACCCAATACGACCAATATCCATTATTTACCCAACCTGATTCCCAGTGATCATTGGTGTCAATACTTGTATAATCATCAAAATCGTAAGCAGTTGTATTTACAATACCATTTGCCGGATAATAGGGATAAGTTACGTTGGCATTTTTGTAAAGTCCGTTTGTATTGGCACCATTTAAATCGAAACCTAATCCGCCAATTGCAGTTCCTAAACCTCCCGGCACATTTTGATAAAGCAGCGAAAAAAAGCGGTGATCTGCCTGTAATATTGCTTTCATCATATCTTCTCCCGTTGCCACTCCATCCCATCTAAAACCCCAAATTAAGGCATCAGAAGTTTTGCCGTCATTCCATTGTACAGCAAACGCTGCCTGATTTGAACCTGTACCCACCCAATACTGAATATCATCAAAAGTAGTGGTTGTTTGTGCATTTTTATTTTGCTGATTTTTAGCCGATTTCTGGTAAATGTCATCTCTAAATATGCCTTGTACCTTTACTTGTGCATTCGTTAAAAATGCAAAAAGTAACATTAGTATTAAAAAGTAATTTTTCTTCATAATTATTAATTTAAGATTCGATTCGTTTTTTATTAGTTAATATATAAATCATAAGCGCCAGCCACTTCTGTAGAAACTTCTCCCAGCCAGCCCGCTTCCTGATTGATTGCTGTGTGTATTTTAATGAAATCTATTCCGGGAAGTTTGACGTAATTTCCGTTTTTATCAACTGCCCACGCAATATCAATATTAGAGGCTTCATCGTTATTTGGCGCGTTATCTGCATATCCAAAATCAAATGATTTGCCCACCCAATAATTTCCCGTGCCGCTCTGATCGTAAAAATTATCCTGAATTCTTGTTCCTTTAAGGCTGTAGGATGCATCCGAAATCCATAAGGGATAATAACTCTGATCGTGAAATCCGTTTTTTGTTTTATAACCTGAATTACCAAGATTATCCTGCCATTTAATATATTCTACATCAATTTGCCAGAATTCATTTCCAGCGATAGAAGCTTTATTTGTATCTGGTTTGAAGTAGGTTACACTGTAATTTTTTAATGTGGTATTTTTAAAATATTCGCTTCCGGCAATTTCATACCATTCATCTTCGTCTGGTTTTCCGTTTTTATTTTTATCATAAGCAACCAGAATAATTCCGGCTTCGCAAGATCCTGAACGGGCTTCGCTGGCTTCATTTCCCCAGAATGCATTTCCCAAAACTTTAAAATCACGACCATTCATATTCGGAATCGTATGATCAAAACCAAAAACAACATAACCGCCAAAACCGCCTAATGAAATCATAGTTGTATTGGCCCCGACAAGCGCTTTTTTTGCTGCATTGATAATTGTAGCTTCGGTATTTCCGGCAACATATTCCGGAATTCCGTTGGTAAACTGTCCTATTGCCGGACGAAAATCAAATACATTAGAAATATACTTGCTGTAATTTCCAGATTCTTTGGTTACATTAATCACAGACTGGTAGGTTTTTACGACGCCATTTATTTCTACTTTTAAAGTCAGCGGATAATTTTTTAAATACGGGCTAATAAAATCCAACTGTGCATTTTCTGAAATTACAGAATCCTTTACACTCCAGGTAAATTTTGAATTTTCCGGCAGTTCCGTAGTGATATTCAAAACTTTGAACCGGTTAATTGTATAAGATTCTTTAAGTACTTCTGTTGCATTTTCATTTCCCTGTTCTTCTTCTCTATCCGTTTGGCATGCTATAAATTCCAGTAACAGAATCGAAAGCAACAGGAACTTTAAGGTTTTAAAAGAATTTCTTTTCATGATTTATTTTTTGGTTATAAAAGCGATATGTGCAGGAATATTTCCTGCTGTAGTTTTCCATTTTAATTTTCCTTCGGGTGTAAAACAGTAGATATAACCCGTCACTACATAATTTTGGGCATCTGTAATATAGATTTCCTTAGTTTCAGGATTTACCTGAAGTCCGTACGGAATCATTATTTGTTTGTCTGTACCGTCTGTAATAATTTTATCGTTGATTATTTTCTTCGTTTTGGTGTCTAAAATTCCGTACGTCACTTTATTACTGTTCGTGAGATAACTCCAGGAAACACTGTAGAAATAAAGCAAATCTTCGACCATGCACATTCCTGAAACCGGAATATCGAGCTGCATTTTTTTCTCATCGGTCTGAGAATCTATCACAAAAAGATTGGAAGGCGTGTTGTAATAATCTCCTCTCGAACTCACATAAATATCACCCCTGCTGTCAATTTGCATCGCATAGAGATTGATACCAACGTCGATTTTTTTTGTTTCAGTAAAGGTTTCAAGATCAATTACAGATACGGTTCTGTCATAATTAGGAACTCTGTAACCGCCGGAATTAGCAACATATAGCTTTCCGTTTTGTACTACCATTTGCTCGGGCTGATATCCTACTGTTACTTTTCGTTTTATTTCTAATGTTGTGGTATCGATCTCGGCAACAAAACCAATTTCTGCATTTGGATCAATAGCCACGGGACCCGAATATGAACTTACATAGGCTTTATCTTTGTAAAAAGCGACATACCGACAATTGGGAATATCTATTTTTTTGATGCGTTTTGCTGTCCATTTATCTATAACTTCAACTTTGTTTGAACAATTTATTACCGCATAAACCTTATTGCCGTAGATTTTTATATCATTGCCTACATCGCCTAATTCTTTTACAACAGTCGGATTGCGTTCTGAATAAACATCGGTAGTATAATTTCCTGTCCGATAATTAAAAATATCGATACTGGCTCTGTTCATCCCCATATTTCCCTCATTCAGAAGATAAAAACCTTCTATATTGCCATCACTTCTTGGGGCGGCAACACTTTTATCCGATGACGGAAAAATGGTTTCTTCTTCCCTGCAGGAAATAAAAGAAGCTGTGATCAATAAACCCAGTATTATTTTTGAAGTTATCTTTTTCATAGTTCCATACTGATTATAAATTTCAACGTTCGCCCCGGCATCGGATAATTGTAAATCACTTCATATTGCTGATTGAGCACATTATTGAGTTCTACCGTTCCTTTTAATTTGTAATGATGTAGCGTAAATGCTTTCTGCACCGATAAATCGTGCGTGTACCAAGGCTGTACTTCGTTGATTCTGATATTGTTTACATTGCCGTTGTATCGTTTTCCAACGTATATAAAACTGTAGTTAAAATTCCAGGTTTCGTAATTGGCATTTAGTATTCCGGATCCGCTGTGCCACGGTGTGTACGGAATCTGATCGCCATAAGAAGATAATTGCAAGCCTCCAAATTTGGTATAATCCCTGCTTTCAGAATAGGTGTAAGTAAGATTCGCGGCAAGGTTTAATTTATTAATATGCATTCTCATATTAAGCACAGATTCGATTCCGTGACCTTTTACTTGTCCCATATTGGTCATCATCCAGCGAAATAAATTTCCTGTTGGAGCGGCAATTATTTTGTCTTTGGTATTCGTATAATAACCATCAACCTGAATAGAGAACTTATCGAAAAAGCTTTTTTTGAGAGGCAGATTATAAGTAAATCCAACATCGTACTGATTCATATATTCTGGTTTCAAAGTACTGGAACCAACCATTGTATAATATAAATCATTGAAAGTCGGCATTCTGAAAATACGTTTTGCAAATGCCCTTATCGTAAAATCATAGGCTTTAAAAGGCGTATAACCCAGAAACAAAGCCGGGGTAAATTCTGTTTTATCAGGCGCTTTTGCATTGTTTCGCACTTCTTCCTGTACATGCGTGCCTACAACGCTTCCCAGAACTTTAAATCCGCCAAGTCTGTACGAACTTGCCAGCGAAAATAATGCGGTGTAACGCTGCGGATACGAAAACAAGGTTTGAATTCCTTTTCTGGTGGCGTTTAATCTATTGTATTGAAAATCTGTAGAAAGCGAAATATCCCAGGTTGGTAAAATGCTGTACATATTTACTGCCGATACATAATATTCCTGCTGGTAATAACTATCGTCAGATTGCGCTCCTTCGGTTACGGTTTCGCCAAGTACATTTGTAGTATCTCTGGCAACATAATGCGTATAATCGTAGGCGTATTTTGCCTTGGCCTGAAATTTATATTTAGCTGTAAAATCTTTTATAAAAGTTCCCTGAGAGAAAAAATTCTTGTCGTATTGTCTAAAACCATCTGAAAATTTATTTTCTACAATTGCTCCGGGAGCGCCTCTTTCTGAATCATAATAATACACTTTGGCGTCCCACGAACCGTTCTTTATTTTTCCGTAAAGACCGGATTCTATCCGTAAAGCTTCTATATCACTGTTGTGTCTTGTCGCGGTAGTATCGTAAGCGACAGTTCCGTCAAGGTTATTTCTTTTGTATCTGAATTTATATTCTCCGTTCGATTTTATATATTCAGAACTCACGCTCATGCTGACTTTGTCGCTTAATTTTTGTTCCCATCTAAAAGAAGGATCAAAATAATTGATGGACATTGTTTTAAAACGAACTAATAAATTTGATTTTTTATCGGCTTCAAAAACAGGTCTTTTTGTTCTTAGATAAATGCTTGAAGCCGCAGCAAAGTCTTTTGCCGACTGAAATATTTCACTTTTTTGTCCGTTGTACATGGTAAGGGATTCCATGTCATCCAGAGAATATTTCCCAAGGTCTGTAACTCCGTTTTGAGCGTTTCCCAGTTGAATTCCATCGTAAAAAACCCCAACATGATGCGTTCCCATATTGCGCACATCAACGGTTTTAAGTCCGCCGAGACCGCCATAATCTTTGATTTGAGTTCCTGCAAAATACCGAAGCGCATCGGCAACATTATGGCTGGCGAGATTTTCAAGCAATTCTCCCGAAAGGCTTTGCACCGGAATTACTTCCTGATACGGTTTTCCTTTTAAAATTACTTCTTTTAAAACCCGCAAACTATCATTAGATACTTGGGAATGAAGCAAAAACGGAACAAATAATATAAAAATGAAAAACGCTTTTTTTGTATTATACATCACTTATTTAATTAAATAAACTGCGTGGCTGTACGAATTAAAAAGCAATAAGAGAGAATCCCGCCATGAGGCAGGTTCCGATTATTGTTGTCAACTTTATTCCACGAAAGTTTTAAACTATGTGATTATGGCAGGTCTCCTGACTTGTTCCATCTTTAAACAGCCTTCTCATTTCGCAAGGCGAAACAATGGCATAAGTAACGTTTAAAGACTTATATAGAACTTACAGTAGCGGGTCTGTTCAGGATTTACACCTGATTCCCTTTTAACTGTTCTTTCCTAAATTTTTAGAAAAAAACAGACCAAAATCTGGGGCAAATATATAACTATCTTTATAAAAATTGATAATAATGCCTTTATTTACATTTCTTTATTGAATTTAAAAGAGTTGGATTTCTTCAAATGAACCGTAAATTTGGATCATCACAAAAACAAAAAATCCCATTTTATTATGAATGGGATTTTGTGTTTCAATTTCTGCTCAAGCAGCATTATTATTTTCTAAATATCTAAAATAAAAGCATTTAAGGTATTTTAATTTAATCGAATATTTTATCAAGTTCAATAATAGAAGTTCTTTTTGGAAATACTTTTGGTGCTTTTGCCAATTTGCCGGCTAAAATAGTAGTGGGCAGTGGTTTGAACTTTTTAAACAGTCCTATTGAATTGACTGCATGCAGAATTTTTGCCATAATTTTTTCTCCCAAACGGTCAGAATCCGGCCTTAAAAGTAAACCTGGTCTGAAAATAATATACTGATCAAAACCAAGCGTCGAAATTCGATCTTCCAGTTTTCCTTTTAATTCAGAATAAAACATTTTGCTTTTTGAAGAAGCGCCGTAAGCAGACAACAAAACAAAAGACGAAACGCCATTTTCTTTGCCTAATGTTGCAAATGATGCTGGAATATCAAAGTCAATTTTCCATTGATTTTCTTTTGAGCCTGCAGCTTTTAGAGTAGTTCCCAAACAAGAAAAAATAACATCGCCAACAATTAAATCTTTGTAATGTTCTGTATTGGAGAAATCAACAATTTGCTCTGTAAGTTTTGGATGCGTTTTTCCTGTTGGTCTTCTCACAAAAATTACAACAGATTCATAATTTTCGTCTGCCAAAAGTTCGTCAACCAAAAATTCTCCGGTTGCGCCTGTTGCACCAATCACTAATGCTTTCATAATTTTAGTTTTTAAATAATAATTTCAAAATATTGAGATAAATTAATGCATTTCATCATTATTAAAATCAACCGTATACAATTTCATAGGCTGTGCTTTGCCTCTTAAAAGTATGTCTCCCTGATGTAGATAAGTTACGGGCAAATTTTCCGGAAATGCTTCTTTTATTGCTTCTGAAACAACAAAATCATGATTAAAATCGTTGCATTTACACTGAATTCTCGAAGTTGTATTGAGAAGATCGCCATGATATACAATTTCTTTCTTTACTTTTCCAACCCAGGTGGTTACGGCGTTTCCAATATGCATTCCGGCCTTAAACTTTGGAATCATGTTATAATTTTTCAGGTAATATTCCTGTCGTTTGTTGATACATTCTTTCAAAAGATAAAAACAATACAAACAGCGCTGCTCTTTTAAACCTGTTGCCCTTTTCCAGGTCAGAATAATTTCGTCTCCGGCATATTGATACACTTCTGCGCGCGAGGCCAAAATTGCATCGGTAAAATCGTTAAACAAATCCTGCAATAATTTACTATACTGAATATCCCCCAATTGTTCTGCCATCGTGGTGGATGATTTTACATCGACAAACATAAAAATCCGCTCTTCCTGCATAGGACGATGATATCGACCGGTAAAATAATTAGAGAAAAACCTGTTGCTTAAAAGACTGCTTATTTCTAAAAACAAGATTAAAAAAATCGATGCTCCAAGCGAGAAAATAAAGTCTCCGAACAAACGATTGGCAATGTATTTACTTAAAGCTTCCTGATAAGTAACATGACTTAAAGGTTCTGCAAATACGAGCACAAAAAAAAGTAAAAACAGCAAAATGCAAATACTGTAAATAAGCGCTTTTAAAAGCGTACTGACAATAAAAGAATAATTGTTTAACTGTGTAAATGTCTTTTCAAAAGTGATTACAATAAAGCTGATAAAAACTCCAATAATGGTTCCGGGCAAGAGTTTTAAATATTCATAATCTGCTCCGGCGTCACTAATTATCGTGTAAAATAAACCTATTATACCGCCAGCAATAATTGCTTTAAAAATCAGACTGTATTTTTGATAAAAAGGAATCTTTGGCAATTGCATATCCGTACTTATTTGAAATTTCAACTTCTTTAATAAATAAAAAAAGAGTATTCTAATCAAAAGTAATACAGAATGTTAAGTATAAAAAATTAATCAATAACAATATCCAATTTAAATTTTGAGCCTTAAAACCAGCCAAATTCTAACCAATAACAAGCGGTAAAAGAATCTTCTCTATGACCGCTTGCTAATATTTAAACTGTTGCAGGTTCTTTATAAGTTTCCCAATCCGTATAGCCGTGGGTTCCTAATCCGTAATGCAAATCACGATTTGGAGGCGTTAATTCCCAATTGTTTTCTAAGCGTTCTACTAAATCCGGATTCGAAATAAAAGGCTCCCCAAATCCAGCAATGTCAATTGTTCCGGCATTAATTAACTGTTCTGATTTTTCTCTGTTCATACCGCCTGCCAGAATAATTACACCATCGTACCAGGAACGAAAACGCTCTATAAAACCATCCGGCAAAGCATGACTTCCTTTTGAAAGCTGATCCATTAAATGGATGTATACTATATTTCTTTTCTTTAATTCTTTCGCCAAATAGTTATAGGTTGCGTCTATTTCATCATAATGTGGTAAATCTCCCAAACCTCCGTATGGCGTTAATCTAATACCTGTTTTTTCATTACCAACAGCGGCAATTACGGCATCGACAATTTCGAGTAAAAAGCGGGAACGATTTTCAATACTTCCGCCATATTCATCGGTACGATTGTTTACAAAAGGATTTAAAAATTGCTCTACCAAATATCCATTTGCACCATGAATTTCTACACCATCAAAACCTGCTTCAATTGCATTTTTGGCAGCATTTGCAAAATCATTAACAACCTCTTTTATTTCATTTGAAGAAAGTGCTTTGGGTTTTGATGCCGGAACAAAACCTTCTGTTCCATTTTCATTATATCCCCACGCCGAAGTATTTTTTGCCTGAATATCTGATGGACCAACCGGCGCAATTCCGTTTGGCTGATTGGATGTGTGAGAAACTCTGCCCACGTGCCATAATTGCGAAAATATAATACTGCCTTTTTTATGAACGGCAGCTGTAACTTTTTTCCAGCCTTTAACTTGCTGCTGCGTATACAAACCCGGAATGTAAAGTACTCCTTTTGCGGTTGCAGATATTGCCGTTCCTTCGGTAACAATTAAACCCGCATCTGCGCGCTGTTCATAATAAAGTGCATTATTCTCGTTTGGAATTCCGTCTTCATTTCTGGCTCTTGTCATTGGAGCCATCGAAATACGATTTTTTAGTTGCAAAAAGCCGATTTGTACCGGTTTAAAAATATCTTTTTTCATAATCTTAATTGAATTTTATAATCCTGTTTTGATGATTTGATAGTGAAGAAATTACCTTCTTCACTATCAAAATCTTTTTTTGTTTCCTGTAAAGAAGAATTACTTATTTTTTAATCAGCCAGCTTTCTACGGCTCTTGAAAAATCGGCTACATCAATTGGATGTCTGCTGGTAATTATATTTCCATCTGTTACTACAGAATCTTCAATTACTGTTCCTCCGGCATTTTTTAAATCCGACTGAATATTCCAGTAACCGGTTAATTTTCTTCCTTTTAAGATATCTGCAGATGCTAACACAACCGGAGCGTGACATATTGCAGCTATTAATTTTCCTGATTTATTAAAGTCCTGAACAAATTTAATAACATCTTTATCGTAGCGAAGATTATCAGGATTCCATGCGCCTCCCGGAATAAATACCGCATCGTAATCACTTACTTTTATCTGATCTGCGGTTTTGTCAAATTTTATCCAACCCACTGGCTGTAAGTATTGAATAGCCATTACGTGCGTTTTTGACATTTCAGGAAATGCAAGTCCGTATCGTTCCGGTGCCGGATTAAATTTTGGAGAAACGATCTCTACTTCTGCCCCCAGTTCTTTAAAATACCAAACCGGACCTGTTAATTCGATTTCCTCAAAACCGTCTGCTACCAAAACAGCAATTTTCTTTCCTTTTAAAACCGTTTTGTCTTTTACCGGAGTAAAAAAGAATGCTTTTAAAGCTTCATTTCCCGGTGCATTCAATAATTTTGTTACGGGCATATTTACCACTGCCGACTGAGTAGATAATTGATTTACAACTTCTAACTCGTTACTGTAATTTGTTTTCATTTCTTTAGTTTTTACTTTTACCTGAGATTCTACATTTAATACTGCAAATACGCTTACTATACTTGCTGCGATAATTTTACTTGTTTTCATTTTTCTTAAGATTTAATAATTAATAATTGTGGTTTAAAATTCAATTTTCATGTTATTCCCGAATAAGCGGTGCAAATTCAATTAGGTTGTGAATTCCATCCTGAAACGGTTGCTTTTTTATACTCGTATTGAGGTAATCAATCACGGGCTGAATTGGAGGGAAATTCAAATGATACTGAAACGCATCGTTGCTTCTAAACTTTTCAAAAGTCACAAACTGCGTACTATCATCGTTAAATTGCGATAACTGATATGTGACTACGCCAGGCTCGCTTCTAAATTCAGGCATTGCGGTGTGATACACATTTTTAAAGTTTTCTTCTGTTCCTGGTTTTGCATCTACAAAAAGCATAATAGTTAACTGATTGTCCATCGCTTTACTGGTTCTGCGCCATTCTTCTTTAGAAATTGGTTCTAAATCTTTTACATAAATTACTTTCTCAGGCGTAACTAATGCCGTTTTTTCCAGCGCTTTAATTGTTTTAGCTTTTGAATTGCTTTGAAATTTCCTGAATTCATTTTGATTCTTCCAACGCTCAAATACCCAGATTACCGACTGATTATTTTGTTCGAAATAAGCTTCTGCCATGATATTACTTTCCTTTGAAAGCGATTCTAAAACATATTCGCGAAGTGCTTTTTGAAATTTCTCGTGAAATTCCTTTTTTACTTCATAACGTGTGATTAAAGCTGTCATTTCCTGTTTTGTAAGTTCGTCAACAGAAGTTCTATTGAAAGACTTAGTTGAGGTCTGCGCTGTTAAAAATGTACTGTACAATACTAGCAGGGCTGTAAAAATTATTAAAACCCTTTTAGAAATTAAGAGATCTGTTTTTGCTGTCATAACTTTTAATTTTTTAATGGTTAATATTTCATTTTAAAGTTTACCAAAATTACCATCAGATGCCTCGTGAAGACAAGGAAGCAAATCACAAAAAAAGTGTGATTTAAATCACTTAAAGAAGAAATAAGTGATTGTATTTCTTTGACTTACATAAGTTTATGAATACTTTTTTTTGACGGTATTTGGTTTTATCCGAATTCTTTTAAATTGTTTTTAGTTGTTTTTTCTATTTCCAAATACAAAAACTCCCAGATAATGAAACAGTAAACCCGTTCCCCATGCAGCGGTTTGCCATAAAGGCCATAAATATGTTTTGTCTGTAAAAAACCATATTGCCCAAATAATCGGATTGGTTAATGCAAATACCAATAAGTGAATTCTGAAGCCTTTTTTTGGGTTAATTTGGGCAACTGTGTGCCCGTTTGCTAAATGTCTCATGATGTTTAATTTTAATGTTTGATTATTTCTATTTAATTTGTTTGTTTTATTCAGTAGACCAAAAATGTGTGGGTGCAATCCCTACGGGATATTTATCGGCGGGTGTCTATTTTTTTTCTACCAATATTTAAATCCTAACGGATTATCTTTTAATATTTTCAGATGTTTTGTTATTAATAATTAGATCCTAACGGATTATCTTTTAATGATTCGGATGTTTTGTTATCAACATTTAAATCCTAATAGATTATCTTTTAATGGTTCCGGTATTTTGTTTCAACATTTAAATCCTAATGGATTATTTTAATGATTCAGATGTTTGTTATCAATATTTAAATCCTAACAGATTATTTTTTATGATCGCTATCTTTTTTGCTACCAACATTTAATCTCAAAAATCATATCCCGTAGGAATTACATATTGGTAGAAAAAAATAAATCGCCCACCAAAATATTGTCCCGTAGGGACTACACTTCACGTTATATTAATTTCGTTCCTAATTTTTCAACCTCTTTCAACCACTTATTTCGCTGGTTTTCTGTTGATTTTCGAATAAATCCAAAAGTTGAAAATTTGATCGGGTCAAATCCTACGTAACCAAAAACAATGTCTTTCAGGATTTGATATTGTGATGCACGATAAATCAGATAAAACCACCATTTTGGCGTATCCATCGTAACCAGAAGTCTTAAGCTTTTGCCTTTTAAAAGTTTTTCGGGGAAAATTTTTCCGGAGTGATGTTTGAATGCGAAGTCCGGCAGTAAAATTCTGTCTATAAATCCTTTGGTGATTGCAGGCATAAAACCCCACCAGTTTGGATAAGACAAAACCACGTGATCTGCCCAGGTAATAAGTTCCTGAGAATCAACTAAATCTTTTTCAAGTTGTAAAGCTTCTCCGTTTTTATATCCATCAGAAAGATTTACATTAAAATCCAATTTAGAGATGTAAATCGTTTTGCAGTTTGCTCCTGTGCTTTCTACTCCTTTTCTGTAAGCGTCTAATAATGCATTACAAAAAGAATTTTCAGAAGGGTGTCCAAGTATAAGTAAGATATTCGTTTTCATTGCAGTTCATTTAATTTGACACTGCAAAGATTTTAAATAATGGAGAGGTATTCCTGACACAAAAGTGTCAAAAACTATTTATGGGCTAATTTTTGGCGAATTCTCGTAAGTGATTGTCTTTCAATACCCAGAAAGCTGCAAAGATGAGAAACAGATACTCTGTTAAACAGTTCCGAATGTCCTTTGATAAAGTCAAGATAACGCTCTTCGGCGGTTTGAAAAATGAAGCTTTCAATACGTGCCTGCTGGCGTTTTAAAATTTCCTCGGCAACCAAACGTCCGTATCTTTCAAATCCCGGTAAGTTTTCATAAATCCATTGTAGATTTTCATACGAAATGCAAATCATAGTTGTTGATTCTAAACATTGTATGGTATATTTACTGGGTTTTTGTGTAATAAAAGCCGGATAATGTGTGGCATAATCACCTTCACAATAAAAACCTACCGTGATTTCGTTTCCTTCGTTGTCTATAAAAGAAGAACGCACTAATCCGCTGGCTATAAAACCAATTGCTTTTTGAACTTTACCAAATTGTAGAAAAAAATCCTTTTTGTTTAATTTCTCAATTGTAAATTTAGTTGCAAACTGCGAAATTTCCTCATCTGTTATATCAGGACAAATTTGCCTAATCGAATTTATAAATATCTCAGCTTCTGATTCCATCTTAAATTCAAATAATACTATTTTGTAGTTTTGATAGTTCTTTAACAAAAATAAAGAAAATATAGAACAGTTGTGAAGATTTGAAAGCAGACTCTGAAAAATTCGACACAAAATCAGATCTCATGGCATTCGTTTTCCATAAATCCATATATTTACCGAATTACGTTATGTCAATATCAATTTCTGTAGCGTTAAGACAATTATTTTAAGCAGTCAAGATGGAAAAACAAACCATATCCGTAGCATCGTCAACTTTGATCGATAATCCAATACCAAATAGTAAGATCAAAAAAGCCGATTTATTGCCGGATTTTGAATCTCGTTTAGATTCCATGGAAATGAAAGAAAAGCCTCTTGGCGACATTGGAATTCCGTTTAGAGATTTGACTTCTGCTGCCACTAAAAAAGAAAGTATTGCGAGACTTATTGATAAACTCGATGTTGAAAATAGCATCAGATACCAACGAACTGTTGAAGATACGTATTGCAATGTGTATTCTTATGATTTTTGCTATTTCTCTAAAGTATATGTTCCAACGGTTTGGTGGACAGATGATGCGCTGCAAAAAGTTTTAAACGGACAGGAAGTTGAGGCAGTTTTTGAGCAAACTGTCGACCGAATTTACTCAAGCGCTATACACGATTGGTTTTTAGAATGGGGCGCAAGTTTTGGCTGGAAAAGAATGTTTACTGCAGATGAAATTCAGAATGAAGTAAATACGAATGGCGGAATTGGAATTATTTGTGCCAAAAGAAAAATAAGAGGACTCTCCGGACATATTGTTCCTGTTGTTCCCGAAACGGATTCACATAAAGCGTATCGCGAAAATGGCGTAGTGGTTTATCCGCTGCAATCGCAGGCAGGAAAATTCAATTACAATTATTTTTCAGAAGTTAGAAAAGACTGGTGGAACGATGAATTGTACTCTTCTTACGTGTTTTATTACCATGAATAATAAAAAAATCTTCAATTAAAGTTTAAAATCTGAAAAATATTGATTTTCAATACATTAAGCATTTGCAAATAAGATAATAAAAAACTACTTTTGCAACCTCGAAAAACAGGATTGGCAATAATTATCATTTGGCTTAATCTTCTACTTTAAATTATTGATATAAAATTGATTAATGACAGTAGTAATTTTTATAACCCCATTATAAAAATTTACTTTTTTTCAATCTTTCCGTCAAAACAAGTACAAATTTCTGAGACTAGAATAAATATTCCTATTATTTTAAAAGTAAAATAAAACTTTTAATGGATGCAACAATCATGCTTACTCCGTTAAGGTTTTTTATCTCTGCTATTTAGCAGATTAGATTCGTGTTTTTGAATAAAATTAAGGCCTTTAAAAAAATTAATCAATCATAAAAAAAGAAAGTACGTATAAATGAAAGACAATCAGACAAAAAAATATTATTGGGGAATAGGATTAGAAAACGAAACCTACATGCAGTTTGAAGAATCCCTAATAGTTTCTGGTGAGTTTATACAAGAAAAAATTGGTTTTGAGAAATATAGCATCGACTATAGAAAATGTTATAAACCCGAAAGCCTCGCTCCTATTTTGAAAAAAGCTTTTGATCTGAAGGAAAACTACAAAGTGAGCCGAATGATGAATAGCCATTCTCTGGAAAAACTCGATATTAATTATCAGCACAAAACATTATCGCCAATAAAGCCCTTAATTGATACTGAAACTGGTGAAGTAAGTGCGCAGCCTGTTGAAAATCCAGATTATCTTGGTAAATCAATCATGGAACTTTTCCTTGAAGATCAGCCATATAATATTCAAAGTATGATTACCCAAAGAAATAAAACGATGGGTTCTGTACATTTTGATGGCGATTCTATCGAATTTGTAACGAAATATTTTGAAAACAGAACAATCGCTGATTCGTGTAAAGAATTAAAAGCAACAAAAAAATTGTTTCTGGATAAAATCAATGAATCATCTGTTTTAAACGGAAAATTAAATTTTCCGGATTACAACAATGGTCTTAATATGTTTATGACCAATCAGGAAAACCTGGTTTTGTTTAATAACGGAACGTACCATTTTCATATTACTTTGCCGTCTTTAACAGAAGATAGCAGAATTGTTGATTATAATGAGTTTGAAAAAACGCACGCCAACGCCATTTATTTATTGCAATGGTTTGAGCCTTTTTTCATCGCAACACTTGGAAGTCCGGATATTATGGGCGTGATCAGTGATAAATACAGTCTGGACAAAAAATTTACTTTGGGTTCTATGCGAAATGCAATGTCCCGATACATTGGCGTGGGAACGTATAATAAAGCAATGCCAAAAGGTAAAATTTTAACCTATAATGTTGATGATTTTAGAAAATTACTAAAATTTGAAAAAGAGGAAAATATCTGGTGGCGCGATCAGATTGAAGCTGATATGGAATATGAAATGCTTTCTGAAGTTGGTCTTGATTTTAATCAGGAAAAAATGTACCAAAGCGGTTTCGAATTCAGAAGTTTTGATGAGTTTCCTGCAGAATATTTAAATGATGTTCTTTTCTCTATAATTTTAATTTGTGAGCATTCTTTAAATCTTCCGGATGTACAATGGGGACATGACAGCAAAGCCTGGAACAATCTGGTTTTTAAAACCTTAAAAATGGGTCATGCAACAGATATCAATGAGGAAGAAAAGAAAGAAGTTTTAGATTTACTACAATTGTTAAATCCATCAGATTCTAATTATGACACGTTAAAATCTGAATTTGAAGCGATTGTAATGTTAGACGAATTTTTCTTTAAAATCCTGGCGGTTTTACACGATAAATACAAAGACAATAATGTTTGTTTAGATGCTATGTGCGGACAAAAAACAAACTTTCCGCCAAAATGGGATAACTTTAATAAATACCAGACAGAAAGACATCTAAAGCAAATTGGGTCTTTTTGTGATAATTAAAAGAATAAATACAAATTATTATAGCCCAAGGTTTAAACCTTGGGATTCGGATAAGCTAAAAACCATTTCATTTTTTTTGAAATGGTTTTTTAGTTTTTATTAAACAGGTATTTTTACTTTACTCAGAGAATTCTAAATAGGTTATTTTTGGATTAAACTTAAAACCATAAAATCACCATTATGCCCTGGACAATTCTTGAAAAACTTTGGGAACGCGCTTTGTATCCTTCCAACCGCTCTACAGCTAATGCTTACACGTGGGACAGCGAAATTAAAACTTTATATCAATTGGGCATTAGTATGGAAGCTGCGCTGCAGTTTTTGTATTTTGAAAAACCAGATTTTGAAAGTTTTAAAGTTTGGGTCAACAAAAAACAGAAAGTCGGAAATATGGAATCAGAAGATTTTACAGGGGAAGTTCTCTCTGTTGAAGATCTTCAATTTTGGAATGAAAACGGATATGTTGTTGTAAAAAATGCCATTTCAGAAAAAGACTGTGAAGCTACACAACAAGCTATTTGGGATTTTCTGAAAATGGATCCCAATAAAAAAGAAACGTGGTATAACAGACACGAAGATCAAAAAGGATTAATGCTTAATTTTTCTGACCACGAAACATTAAACAAAAATAGATTTTCGCCAAGAATAAAAAAGGCTTACGAACAGCTTTATAACACGGATAAAATATATAAAACAATTGATAAAGTGAGTTTTAATCCGCCTGAAACTGAAGAATTTAATTTTTTAGGAAGTCTGCTGCATTGGGATACCAGTTTAAAACGTCCGATGAAATTTGGCTTGCAGGGTCTACTCTATCTCACTGATTGCGGTGCTGATGATGGTGCTTTTCATTGCGTTCCGGGTTTTCATAATATAATAAATAATTGGCTGGATAATCTCCTTCCAAATGAAAATCCAAGAGAAAAAGCCATAGAAACTTTACAGCCAAAACATATAATTGGTAATGCCGGCGATTTTATAATCTGGAACAATGCCTTACCGCATTGTGCCACGCCAAACAAAGGGAAAAGCCCAAGAATGGTGCAATATCTGACGTATTTGCCAAATGATTATAATACATCCGGAGAATGGCTTTAATTTTTATTTTCCTTTTAAAATCAAAATTATTCCAAATTTTAGTTATCTTTAAATCCCCCAAATTTTATAAATTGTTTCCTGACCTTCACAACTTTGACTAACCAAAAATCAAAAAATATGAAATGGTTCACCAATTTAACGCTAGAAAAAATTAGAGGGAAATTTTCAAAATCGAACGTTAGTACAGAATCTGTGCATTTTGAAAAGGGAAAAGAACTTTACTTTGCCGACCAATTTCAAGAAGCAATAATACATTTGGACAATGCTATTATTTCGGGTACGCATCATGAAGCTTATAAGTTAAAAGGAAACTGTTTGCAAAAACTGGATTATCATTATAACGCTATAGAAGATTTTGACAAGGCAATTGAAGCAAATCCGCTGGACTTTTCAAATTATTACAGTCGGGCAATTTCTAAAAAAGCCATTTTAGATTTTACGGGACAAATCGAAGATCTTCATAATGCTATTTATTACTACAAGAAAAACACAATTTTAGAAAACTCGATGTTAAGATCTTTTGAAAATGATCTTTTATTTGCTAAAACAAAAATTGAAGGACTTACTAAAAATGCTGCTGAAATAACCAAAATTCCATCTTTGGAAATTAAATCACTCATAAAAGATTCACTGCAGCTTATCAGACAGGTAAAATTAAAAAATGCAGTTTTAAAATAAAAATTCATTCTTTTTTGAATAAATCTATAGGAGTATTTTAATAATACGCATTATTAGCTATTTCAATTTTTCACGAAGCATTTCAATTATTTCATCTTTTTCCTTTAGTTTACTTTCATATTGTTCGATTAATTTTTCTGAAATTGAGGGTAAATTATTTTTAGTTTGTAAATGTTTCCCAGACAAATTCTTTTGCACGTCGAATAAAATAGAAATTGAAGTATCTAATAAAAATGATAATTTAATAATTTCATCAGGATTGAAATATATTTCTCCTTTCTCCCTTCTACTATATTGTGATTGATCTAATCCTAATTCGTGTGCAATATAACTTTGTGAAAGCTTTTTCTCTTCTCTAATAATTTTTACTTTTTCATTTAGTTTCATCGTTTTCATATTCTACTCCAATTATAACATAGAGGATATTTTTTTTTCAAATATACTAATTAATAAAAAGAATTTTCATACAAATTTAAAAATATTGTAAGTAATATATGCTAAAAATATTGCAATGTAATATTGGGTGTTATTCAAATGAGAATAAAATCTACTATAATTTTAATCATTCTTTTTGGTTACTTCTAAAATAATTATAAAAAAATAAGCCCTGAGATTTCAGGGCTTACTTTTATTTTTTCTTGTTCGATTTTGATTTCGATTTTTTAGCTTTCTTTTTAGCAATTTTCTTTGCTTTCGCTTTATCTTTTGCTTTTTTAGCTTTTGCTTTCTTTTTAGCTTTCGCTTTTAATTTTGCTTTTTTCGCTTTGTCTTTCTTTTTATCCAGTTTCGCTTTTTCTTTTTTCTTCGCTACTTGTTTTTTCTTTTTCTCTTTTTCTTTCTCTTTTTCTTTCATCTTTTTATTCTTCTTTTTAGTATTAGATTTTTTTTCATCAGAACCAATTTCTTCTGTTTCAGTTACAACTTCCTGAGAAGCTTCTTCTTCAACTTCTGAAGCTGAAACTTCGGCTGTTTTTACAGCTTTTGCAGCAGGTTTTTTTCTTGTATTGGTCACTTTTGCCTCTGTTTCGCTGGCAGTTATTTCATTTTCAGCAGAAGTATTGCTTGTCTGGTTTTCATCAACAGCAGTTAGATTGTTGCTTTCTGTTTGGTCCTGGGTAACGTTAATGTCTTTTTCTTTCATGCGGCACGTATTTTTAGAATTTTAGATGGGTTACATTAGGTTTATTCTACTTTAATTTAATGTTAATAAACCATTATCAAATATACCGTTAAAAGAAACGCTCCAATGTTAAGCTTTTGCTCTGAGTGAAAACTTAACATTGGAAATCCAGAATACTATCCACAGCGTCCAAAATCGTTTTTCGATGATAATTAAGTAACTATTTCTGCAAATACTATAAGGCAATTTGTTCCCTTTGAAGTTAATTTTGAATAAAAGCAGAATTTATAACACAATTCAGCAATCAATATCAATCTTAAAAAACATCATTATGATAGCAAATAACGACAGAAATTACGATCAGTATGAAAGTAATTTCACAGAAGAAAATCAAAGTTATGTTGATCAATACCAACAAGAACATACTATTGAAGAAAATAATCAGGAAGAAGAATTACGTCTTAATGAAGATCAAAATTATTTAGACAGTGAGTTTTCAAATGCTTTGGAAAGAGATGATGCCGAAGATCTGGAACAAGATTATAACGATGACGCTCTTGAAGAAGATGATCTTGAAGAAGATGATTTGGATGATGATGATTTGGATGATGATGAAGAGGATTTAGACGAAGATGATCTTGACGACGATTTAGTAGAGAAATATGATGAAAATGATCGTGAACCTGAAACTTTTTCAGACGATGGATATAAGATAGACTAATCGAAAACTGAAATCGTATGAATGCAATTGATAATAAAGAAACACTGAAAAAGGCAAATGCACTTATTACTCAAGGTGATAACGAAGGTTTTCTGTCTTTTTGCACCAACGATACAAAATGGACATTTATAGGCGATCAAACTTTAAACGGAAAAGAAAATGTTCGCGAATGGATGAAAACAGCGTACAAACAACCGCCCAATTTTGAGGTAGAAAATATAATTGCAGAAGATGATTTTGTTACCGCAATTGGAAAAATCACAATGAAAAATGAAAAAGAAATAATGACAACTTATTCCTATTGTGATGTTTGGAAATTTCGTGACGGAAAAATGGCAGAACTGCGTGCATTTGTTATTGAAGCTCAATAAAAAAATTTTAATAGAATAAGCCTTTGCAATACCAAAGGCTTTTTTTCAATCCTTCTCTTTTTATAAAATAGATGCAATAAATGCAAAAATTAGATGTTTATATAAGAAGAATAAAATATTTAAAAAGTATGAAAAAAATATTGTTTTTGATAATCATAATTAGTGTTTCAATACAAGGATATGCACAGGATGAACTTAATAACAAAAATAAAATCCAGCCAAAAAATATAGAAAACAAAGAATCTGTTCCGCCAGCGGAAAATTCTCCAAATACAGATCCGACCATTCCAAAAGATGCCATCACTTTAAAAATTAATCCGGATGAACTTTTCAATAATAATGTTCTTTATAAAAAAGAAGCCAATGTACCGGGGATTTTTTATAGAAGAAATGAATATTTGGGAGGTTTTGTAACCAACGCAACCACATCTACGGTTCGCTACAGAGATGCTGCTTTTGTTGATGGCGATAAAATTAAAGTTTATTTAAACGATAAAGTGATCGAGCCGGAAGTTCTTTTGGACGGAGAATTTAAAGGATTCAAAATTAATTTAGTCAAAGGAATGAATAAAATTGATTTTGAAGCCTTAAACGAAGGTTCCGCATCTCCTAATACTGCTGAATTTCAGGTTTTTGATGATAAAGGAGTCGTAATCGAATCCAGTCAGTGGAATGTTGGTAAAGGTTACAAAGCCGTTATCATTTTATATAAAGAATAAGTCAGAGTTATAAATTATTAATTCAAATTAATTAACGGGAAAAAAAGAAAAACTCTTTGATCCCGTTTTTTTATGTTTAACAGAGACAAAAAAAATATTTTACTGAAAATCAAACATTTATAAAACTTTTATTTATTCTTTTTTGTAAATTTGATCTACCTCATAATAATGATTCATACTTTGCAAACTGATTTTCTCCGAGTAAATAAATATCAATGTAAGTTTTAATAAAAAATTAGTTTTTTTTCGTTAACAAAATTACTAACTTAGAAATTATAATAGAATACAAACATTGTTTCAGACACTGTTTTTCTATCCAATTATACAAACGAAATTCTAATAACAATTAAACTTATTTCTTAAATTAAAAAATAAAAATATGCGAGTATCAATCATTCGAAAAAATATAAAATTTACCCCTGATTCAAAAAGAGTAGTTGCACGATATTTTATGAATGGTGAAGAACGGACACAACAAATGGTGAGCCGTATTATGATGCTTGATGAGAAACAGGTATTGCAAACTTTAGAACAGACACTTCGTGAATTTGCCAGGCGTCATCGAAATATTTCGAGTATATTTTTCAAGCACTGCGAAAAAATCAGATACATCATTGAAGGTATGCAGATTGACTACGAAGCACTTTCTGTAGATCGAAAAATGCTTATTGGTTCTTTTTGTACGATGGAATATGCCATTGAATCTGCCGCAATTTTCAACCCGTCTATTATAGAAGATTTTGATCAGTCTGGTCTTGAAGCCGGCGCAAAACGCGTTATTATTTCTTTTCGTGCCACTGGAGAAGGTCATATTTCTTCAATTGTATTCAGACGCGGAATTCTGGACAAGGATAACAATCTTCAGATAATGAAAATTGGAAATAATATTGATAAGGCCGAAATTGAACACAAAACCTTATACAAAAAAGAGCGCTTTTTATTAAAGCTTTCCGAAATGCATACGCAGGACAAATACATTACGCAGATCATGCAGGATTTGCCGGATGAATTTGAGTTCGCTGTATTAAAAAGCATGGTAAATGCTGCATTGGCAGATCCGTCGATTCGTCAGGAAAGAAGAACCGCCTTAGAAGAAATAATCTGGTTAGCCAATTCATTTTATGATCTGCAATTCAAACACGATTCTGATATTACAGAACGTGTTATTTTTCCAATATCAGACTCAGAAAGCCGAGGTATCGAAGACGCCCGTTTTGTTCGCTTTACAGATGATGACGGATCGACGCGTGTAATGGCAACTTATACCGCTTATAACGGTCACACGATATTACCGAAACTTATTTCAACAGAAGATTTTTATAATTTTAGAGTAATGCCTTTGCACGGTGTTGGTGCTCAGAATAAAAACCTGGCATTATTTCCAAGAAAAATAAACGGGAAATTTGCAATGCTTGCCAGAATTGATGGTGTAAACAATTACATCATGTATTCGGAAAGACAAACGCAATGGAACACTCCTATTTTACTGCAAAAACCGCGTTTTACGTGGGAATTGACACAAATAGGAAACTGCGGATCTCCTCTTTGGACGGCTGAAGGCTGGCTTGTAATTACGCACGGAGTTGGTGCCATGCGAACCTATTGTATTGGTGCTTCGTTATTTGATCTTAATGATCCATCTAAAGAAATTGGAAGACTTAAAGAACCTTTACTGTCTCCATTAGAAGACGAGCGCGAAGGTTATGTACCGAATGTCGTATATTCCTGCGGAGCAATTATTCATAACGACAGCCTTATTTTGCCTTATGCTGTTTCTGATTATTCATCGACTTATGCGGTGGTAAATATGGTAGAATTATTGGATGCGTTAAAAAACAGCCACTAAAATATAATTAAACAATTCGACTTTATAAAACTCTCAACAATGTTGAGAGTTTTTTTTTGATTATAATTTCAATATTTCGAATCCTCTTATTTTCCTATAATTCAAAATAAAAAATTAACTGGCAATCATATAAAATTTCATTTTAAAATTATAAGCATTCTCTTTTTATGCGTATTAGATTTGTTATCAATGATTTGAATGCAAAATTCACAACATACATTCTTAAAAAATTACATCATGGATGAATCAAACAATACCTTAAAAAGCTCCAGTATAACTTCAGGCGATAACGTTTCTTTTTGGATTGATTCTTCACCAATTATTTCTTTCGATAAACCGAATAAAGATATTCAGACGGAAGTATTAATTATTGGTGGCGGAATTGCAGGTTTAACTACCGCTTACAAATTGCTTAAAGCTGGTAAAAAAGTAGTTCTTGTTGAAGATGGTTTTATTGGCAGCGGCGAAACCGGACGCACAACAGCACATTTATCTTCTGCGCTTGACGACCGTTATTTTTTTCTTGAAAATACTTTTGGAGAAGAAAAAGCAAAACTTGCCGCCGAAAGTCATGCAGCAGCGATAGATGAGATTGAAAAAATCGTAACCGATTTAAATATCGATTGCTCCTTTAAAAGAGTAAACGGTTATTTATTCCTGCATCCGACAGATAAAGAAGAAAATCTGGATAAGGAATATGAAGCCACAAAAAAAGCAGGATTAAGAACGTCGATCCTAAAAGGAATTCCCGGACTTTTAAATTGCGAAAAACAACGTTGTCTGGCATTTGCAAATCAGGCGCAATTTCATGTTTTACAATATCTTAAAGGTCTTGCAGATGCTGTTATTTCGCTTGGCGGAATTATCTATACAGAAGCACATGCAACCGATATAACCAAAAAAGGCGCAAAAGTAAACGGTTTTACCTTTTCTGCCGAAAATATTGTTGTCGCAACCAATACTCCAGTCAATGATACGCTGACAATGCACACCAAACAGCATGCTTACAGAACTTACGTAATTGGCGGTAAAATTCCGAAAGGGCTGCTTCCCTACTCGCTTTGGTGGGATACGGGAGATCAGGAATCTAAATGGGTTTCTCAACCATATCATTATGTGCGTCTTGAAAATTATGATGACAAATACGATTTGTTGATTTCCGGCGGTGAAGATCATAAAACCGGTCAGGCCGATGAAGAAGGAATTCCGCAATCTACACGATATGACCGATTGGAAGCCTGGACAAGAGAATGTTTTCCAATGCTGGATGATATCACGTACAGATGGTCTGGTCAGGTAATGGAACCTGTGGATTCATTAGGTTTTATGGGGAAAAATCCCGGCGATGATAACATTTATATTATTACCGGAGACTCCGGAAATGGAATGACACACACTACAATTGGCGCCATGATAATCTGTGACAGTATTATGGGCGTTGAAAACAAATGGGAAGATTTATATAGTCCGTCCAGAATTACTTTAAAAACTACATGTGATTTTATAAAAGAAGCCGGCAATATGGCCTCTCAATATCTGGATTGGATAAAAGGTTCTGATTTGAAAAATACTGCCGATTTACCTGCCGGTGAAGGCGCTGTACTTTCTGAAGGATTGAAGAAAATTGCTGTTTACAGAGATTATGACAATACCTTAAAAGCATTTTCTGCCGTTTGTCCCCATTTGGGTTGTGTTGTTCAGTGGAATGATGATGAAAAGTCTTTTGATTGTCCTTGTCATGGTTCGCGATTTGATACAGAAGGAACGGTTATTAATGGTCCTTCAGAAACAGATTTGCCTAAAATTCACATAAAATAAAAAACAATGAAAGCCATCATATTACTGGGAACCTTAAAAAGCAAAGGCCGGTCTAATACGGAAACTCTCGTTGAATTTTTTGGTGAATATCTGACCAAACAGAACATTGAATATGAAGTAATTAAACTTCCTGACCACAATATTCTTCCGGGAACCTACACGCACATGAATACAAAAGATGACTGGCCGGATATTTACAATAAGATTCTGGAAGCCAAAATTCTATTGTTTGCAACACCAATTTGGTGGAACAGCCATTCGTCTGAACTTCAAAGATGTATAGAACGTCTTGATGAAGTTTATGATATTATTTTGGCTGGAAAAGATTCTCCGCTTGACGGAAAAATTGGTGGCGTGATTGTAACCGGCGATTCAGACGGAGTTGAACATGTTACGGGAAATGTTGGCAATTTCTTCTGTAGCATCGGCGTTACGGTTCCGCCTTATACATCGCTTGGCGTTATTTGGGAAGGTCATGCCAAAGATGCAAAAAAGACCAAAACCCAACTTTTAAATTATTACAAACGTACCTACGCCAAAGATGCCGACGCAATGGCGGAATCTCTAAAAAAAGCAGCCAAATAAGCTTACTTAAAAGAAATAAATACAATTAATAAATAATAGCATGGTAGATAACAAAAATAAAAAAATGATCAATGAGCAAATGTCGAACGAAAGAACATTCTTGTCCTGGATTCGTACCGGCATCGGAATTATGGTTTTTGGTTTCGTAATCGTAAAATTTTCATTATTTGTTAATCAATTACCCGCAACTTTTTTTAAGGATTCAGATATTCCAAAAAATGGATTCACCATATTTTTAGGTATTGCATTAGTTCTTACAGGCGCCCTGACTATATTATTATCCTACTGGAAATACAAACAAACGCATAAACTATTACAGGAAGGCGAATATTTATATTCAACCTTGCTTTTGACCATTTTAACGGTCGTAATTTTTGTAATGAGTATTGTAATAATTGCTTATTTAATCATGGCGGCGTATCCGCTTGTTTTTGATTTGTAAGACTGAAAAAGATAACAAACTGTGAATTATGTAATTAGAATTAGAATATTTGTAAAATTTTCCTTTCTTACAATTCTAAATTTGCACTTATACAAACTTAATTTCTTTGCTATGAACACTTATAACCCACAAAATGATTCTTATTTCACAAATAATGAAATTATGCGCACGATCAATACTCAGGATAGTGCCAAAATTCAGGAAAATTTGATCCCTGCAGATGAAAACACATCTTCAAATTTTAGTGCTCAACAATATAAGTTCACTAATGATTTTGACGATGATGATGAAGAAATTGATCCGAATGATTATTATAGAAGACAAAAACTTTATTGGGATATTATTGACCTTTAATTAGTTGACTCAAATAAAATAGTGTACTTCCCGTTTCGATGTTGTTTTTTTTCATGCTGATATTTAACAAAGTTGAACATTCGGAAGTACATTTTTTTTATAGTAAACATTCAAAATACTCCGATATGAATTTTCATATACTTTTACAAATAGTTATTTCTTCGATTGCGGCGACTTCTTTAATGACGCTTTTTAGCTATGTCATTTCGGCAAGTTTTAGAGAATTATATAAAGAACCCGTATTGCTTACTTATATCTTAACGAAATTGCATATTGAAGTATCGCCAAATACGAAAAGCGTTTTAGCGTGGATTTTGCATTACATCATCGGTTTATTATTTGTAATCGCCTATCACTTCATGTGGGTTTATGATCTTGCAGAATTTTCTTGGCGCGTTGCTTTACTATTTGGAGCTATAAGCGGAATTATTGGAATAATTGGCTGGATCATTATGTTTAAAGCCGTGGATCAAAAACCAAACATCGACATTAAAGGATATTATTTACAGCTTTTTTTCGCTCATGTTATTTTTGGTTTAACTGCATTTTTGGTTTACAAAATGTTCTGAAAACTGAAATTTCCTCTTATATAAAGAACTATCTTAAATAATAATAAAATAAAAATTAGAAATTATGGAAACACACACATCATCTTCGATACAGAAAAAGTCAAAACTTAAAAAAAATATATCTGCGCTTGAAAGAGTTTTAATGGTTACAAGCGGTGGTTATCTCTTGTATTCCGGTTTAACACAGGAAAAAAAGAACATTGGAAAAGCCGGTATTGGCGGATCAATGCTTTTAAGAGGACTTTCTGGATATTGTCCTGTATATGATGCAGTTGATCATCTTAAAAATGACAAAGCATCTAATGTAAATATCAGAATTAACAGCGTAATCAACAGACCTATAAGCGAGGTTTATGCTTTTTGGCGTGACTTTGAAAACTTGCCAAAATTCATGAATCACCTTGTTTCTGTTAATCCGGTAAATTATACAACTTCTGAATGGACGGCTAAAGGACCTCTTGGAATTGGAAAAATATCCTGGAAAGCTGAAGTTGTAAAAGATGAAAAAGAAAAATTGATCAGCTGGAATTCATTGCCGGATTCTTCTATTCAAAATGCCGGAAAAGTTGTTTTTAAACAAAAAGGAAAAGCTACTGAAATTGATGTCACTATTTCATACCACGCGCCACTTGGAGTTGCAGGAGAAAGTGCTGCAAAACTTCTTAATCCTTATTTTGAAAAATTGGTAAAAGATGATATTCTGAATTTTAAATCTTATTTGGAATCTCGTTAATACGATTAGTTTTTCAAATAAAAAGAGCCTGTAATGATAGACGTTGCAGGCTCTTTTTATTTGAAAGAAGTATTTTGCATGCTAAGTAGCACGTTTACAGAATATTATGCAGTAAATAATATAAACATTCATTTAAATAGTGTAAGCATTTGATTTATAAGCACTTTAGCTTTGTAAAATAAACTTAAAAACTTCTCATCATGATCACTATAAAAAATAGTTACGCCGAAAGTTCAAGAACATCAGATAAAAAAGCAGAATCAAAAACAACGTCAGCCAGAAGCAACGAAAAACCACATACAGATTATAAAAAGTCAACTTTAAAAAGATAACTAATTATTAAAACTTCAAATTATGATACAAGAACCAAACGAAAATTTTGACCTTGAAAGTCAAAATTTTCAATTAGCAAGCGAGGGAATCAATTCTGAAACTATGGAAAATAAAGATCCCGCTATCAATCAGCATGAAACTGACAGATCTGATTCTGTTTATGAAGAAACTGATATCGACAAAGAATCCAGAAATGAGTACGACCCATATCAGGATGATTTAGACGACGATGATGTAGACGAAAACATTGATGAAGATCTCGATGATGACGGTGATACAGAAGATGATTTTGACGAAAGTGATCGATCTGATTATTAAAAATTACAAATGAATTATAAATTCAAAAGCCTTCAGGATTCTGAAGGCTTTTGAATTTTTTTTTTGATTAGATTTGATTTTGGTGGTGCGTAATTTTTGGTGAGATAAAAGTTAAATTAATGTTCTGTTTTATTTATTACTGGCTATAATTATTGGTTGTTAAACCTTCAGCTACCTGAAAACAGTTATAGTGTCTGCTAGATTTTCTCTATTAATAAACGCTGCAATAAACTCCTGAACTTCGGTAGTACTCTCTTTTGGAGTTTCAAAAGAATTAATGTGAAATTCATCATCCTGATCAAGGATATGAATAATCTCTGTATAACCTCTGGAAATCAAACTACCTTTTAATTTAATTATATTCAACTGTTGTTGACTATCCAACTCTTTACGTACTTTTAGTTTTATAGCTTTTTCCATAGTTAATATTTTAAATTATTAGACGAATAATCATATTCAAATATAAGTATTAATTTTTTTGGATCGCTGTTAAAAATTTAAACGTAAATCACTATTTATCAACATATTATAAACATTATGTTAAATTCTGAAGTTATTCTTATTTTAACATTTTATAAGTTATTTCCTCAAATTTAAAGATTGAAAATGCAGTTTAATTGCGAAATGAAACTCTTTTTACCTAATAATTTTAAAAATCATTGACGTATTATGCGTCTGAAATTTGAATTATTTTCAAGAAAATGCTTTTTCTTAAATAGATATTATGACTTAAAATCTGCCGGAAATGTCGGTTGTTTATTAGTTTCGATTTCATTTTTAAAGTAAAAAAGCCAGTTTTCTTATTTGAAAACTGGCTTTTTATTTTTTTACGATTCGCAGCTGCTGCAGGAAACAAGACTTGTAACAAGTTCTTTTGAAACACTTTGGCTTCTTTGGTAATAAAGACTTTTTATTCCCAGTTGCCACGCTTCGATAATCAAACGGTTGACTTCTTTAATCGCTAGTTCTGACGGAATATTCAGATTGATACTTTGTCCCTGATCTACATATTTTTGTCTGATAGACGCTTGCTGTATAATCTCCAGCTGACTAATTTCCTTAAAGGTTTTAAAGACGTCTTTTTCATGCTGCGTCAGTTGATCCATATGTTGTACACTTCCGCCGTTTAGCATAATTCCTCTCCAGACTTCTTCATTATCCAGCCCTTTTTCCTCAAGGAGTTTTGTCAGGTATTTATTTTTTCGCATAAAATTACCTTTGCTCAAACCAGCTTTGTAATAATTACTGCTAAAAGGCTCAATTCCCGGAGAAGTTTGTCCTAAAATAGCAGATGATGAAGTGGTTGGTGCAATTGCCATAGTCGTTGTATTACGTCTTCCGTAACCTTTTAAAAGTTCCGGTTCGCCATAAATACGCGCTAATTCCTGTGAAGCTTTATCGGCTTTTTCGCTAATATGTTTGAAGATTTCAGTGGTTTTCATTTTGGCTTCCAGTCCTTCAAAAGGAATCATGTTTTTTTGCAGATAAGAATGCCATCCCAGAACGCCAAGTCCAAGTGCACGGTGTCTTTTTGCAAAACGATTTGCTGCCGTAAGATAATAGTTGCCTTCGGTTTTTTCTATGAATTCCTGCAATACGGCATCAAGAAAAAAGATGGCCAGTTTTACAGCTTCAGTATCTTTCCATTCTTCATAAAGCTCCAGATTCATAGAAGATAAACAGCAAATAAAGGATTCGTCATTTCCTGACGGAAGCATGATTTCACTGCATAAATTACTGGCATTTATAGGCAGATTTTTGTCTTTATAAACCTGAGGTTTGTTCTTGTTTACGTTATCGCTAAAGAAGATATAAGGCAATCCTTTTTGCTGACGGCTTTCCAGTACTTTTGCCCAAATCTGACGTTTTTCATCATCGCCATCAATCATTTCCTGCATCCAGTAATCTGGTACACAAATTCCCGTAAACAAGTTCTGAATTGGGTTTCCAATGCTTTTTATCTTCAAAAATTCCTCAATATCCGGATGATCTACATCAAGATATGCGGCAAATGCACCACGGCGAACGCCTCCTTGCGAAATCGTATCCATCGTAGTATCAAAAAGCTTCATGAAACTTACTGCTCCACTGCTTTTTCCGTTATCCGTAACAGCGCTTCCGCGTCCGCGTAATTCACCAAAATAACCCGAAGTTCCGCCGCCAATTTTCGTCTGCATGATTACTTCGCCTAATTTATGGGTAATGCCTTCAATTTTGTCCGGAACATGCACATTAAAACACGAAATTGGCAAACCGCGCTCTGTTCCCATATTGGCCCAAACCGGTGAACTAATGCTCATCCAGCCGCGCTCGATCATTTCTACAAATGAATCTTTTAACTCCGGTTTGTATAATCTTTTTGCGGCAGCTGTACAAATTCTGTCAATTGCGCCTTCTACCGTTTCTCCTTTTAAAAGATAACCACGGTTTAAAATTTGCTCACTTTCAGAGTTTTTCCACCACATTTTATTATCGGCGTAACTTAATGGCGGAATGTTGGTTTCGTTATTGTGTAAGGTATTCATGATATTATTCCGTTTAAAAAAGGTCGTTTGCAGTAATACTTTTATCGTGTTTGGTATATTCAACCGGTCGTTTTGCAAAGAAATCATCAAGGCTGTTGGCGAATACTTCTTCTTCAAACCACGCCATTGCTTTGTAATCTTCGGGAGCGATATTAAATAAGGTTGGAATTCCGATTTGTCCTAAACTTTCGTCGATTCTAAATTTCATGAAGTTCACCAAATCAGCTTTTTTGATGGTTTCTATTTCTCCTTCTTCAAAAATCCAGTCTAAAATATCAGACTCCACTCCTATTGAATGTTTTACCGTTTCTCTGATCAATTCTAAAGTATTGGCATCAAAATAATCCGGAAATTCCTCGCGTATTTTGTTGATGATATAGATGCCGCCGTTTGCGTGAATTTGCTCATCTATAGAAGTCCAGGCGATAATATTGCTCACATTTTTCATGTATCCTTTAAATCTTGTAAAAGATAAAAGAATGGCAAACTGACTAAAAAGCGATACATTTTCAATCAAAATACTGAATAAGATCAGCGAGACCATATATTTTCTATTGTCCTGAGAACGTGTATCTTTCAAAACATCCGAAAGATAATCGACACGTTTGCGAACCACTTCAATATCCATTAATTTTTCGAATTCATCATTATATCCCAAAACTTCCAGAAGACGTGAATACGCTTCAGAATGCCTGAATTCACATTCGGCAAAAGTGCTTCCCAAACCATTGAATTCCGGTTTTGGAAAATGCTCGTAAATGTTTCCCCAAAAGCTTTTTACAGCCACTTCTATCTGGGCAATCGCCAATAAACTATTTTTGATAGCTGTTTTTTCGGCTAAATTTAAATGCGAATGAAAATCCTGCGTATCAGCAGTAAAATCAACTTCTGAATGTACCCAATAGGCTTTATTAATGGCTTCTGTAAATTGTAGTACCTCCGGATATTCAAAAGGCTTATAATTGATTCTCTTATCGAAAATTGACATAATATATAGTATTAAATGATGACGTATCAGAATATAGTGCTCTTTACGAAGTGGGGTTTAAGAAGCGTTTCTATACATACAAAATTAATCCACAGTTCCATTTTTGAACCTCTTTTGATGTTAAAAAACCTGTCAATTATCAACAGCTGTTAAGGCTTCAAAAAAGAGGAAGAATGTACATTTTATCAACAGGAAGAATACGGTTGGTAATGTCCGAATTATCAGTTATTTAAAAAGAATCTAAATAAAGTTATCAACAGGAAAAACAGCTTTGAAAAGAGCTTTCGAAAAAACACTTATCAACAAGAATATTTCAAAAACTGACTTTTTCCTACAAAATACGCTTATTCAAAAAAGATAAAAACGAAATTATTCTTGTCTAAAATGTTCGTGAATTTTTTGATTATGAAATTATTGTTTCAAAAAACAAAATATCATAATTAATTGATTTTAAAAAACTTACACATACCATTTAAATAAAAATCAATTTTCTTGTGAATGAAATATTCTCTTTTTTTAACTTAAAAAAAAGTGCAAATCGAAATAATTTATGAGTTAAAATCCGATTAAGTCAAAAGGTGTTGATTCAACAATATTCTATAAAAAAAGCTTCATGATTGAAGCTTCTTTATAATATGATCTTATGGTTTCTTTCCATAAAGTAAAATTCTTTTAAAAGAATATATCGCGGGAAGTTTAGGAAAATGCGCTGCAATTCTTTCTTTGTATGTTTTAATAAAAAGTTCCTTTTGATCCCCTTCCAGCTTTTCTATATACGGAATCAAAGCAGAACCTGAAATAAAATTATAAAGCGTGTCGTGATCGTTGGCAATTATAGGATATACTTTTTGCATGACCTGGATATCTTCGAGTCCGCCATCAAAAAGTATTTGCGCATAATCATCAATACTCAAAACGGGCGAATCTCTTTTAAAACCGTTTAAATATGATTTAAATGGTTCTCCATTAACCAATTCTAAAAGGATTTTATTGAGTTTATTTTCCGGCTGAACGGGCATTTGAACCGCAAACTGCCCTTTTGGATTCACCAATGCTATCAATTTCGGAAATAATATTTCATGATCATTTGACCATTGTAAAGCAGCGTTGCTAAAAATCAAATCCCATTTTTCGCCGGATTCAATGGTTTCTTCTGTGGTGGCTTTTTTAAAATGTAAATTATCCGTTTCCAATGCTTTTGATTGCTCCAGCATTTCATCAGAAGAATCAACACCTAAAAATGTAACTTCAGGAAATTTATCTGCCAGAATTGCTGTTTGTTCGCCTGTTCCGCAGCCTAAGTCAATGGCTTTCATCGATGCTACAGGTTTTATAAAATCAATTAAATCATAAAAAGGCTGGTAACGAATGTTTTTGAATTTGTTGTAGATTTCTGGATTCCAAGGCATTTCGTGTTCTTTTATTGTTATTAGCTAAGATACGGAATTATTGTTGGCGGAAAAGTGGTTTTTGATTTGTTGTGATATTTGGATTTTAATTCAATTATATAAGTATTTTCTTATTTTTGTATTTTGATAATGTAAGGATGGAATTTTGGAGGAGTTATAATAGGGATGGATTAAATTATGTGAGACGCGATGTACTGCAATGCTGGGGGAGCATGGGATTATATGAATCAAGAATTAAAATATGTATATGGAAAAATTTCAAAATAAATATCGCATTCCATCTGCCCGATTGCAAAATTGGGATTATGGTGCAAATGGCGCCTATTTTATCACAATATGCACCGATAAAATGGGGCATTATTTCGGGGAGGTTATTGAAGGCGAAATGCAATTAAATGATTTAGGAAAATTAGCCCATGAATTATGGCAAGAGATTACAAATCAATTTCCATATATTGAATTGGGTAATTTTATAATTATGCCCAATCACATGCATGGCATATTAATCATAAACAAATCCACTCCAGTACAGACGCGATTCATCGCGTCTCCAAACAACGATAAGGAAAACAAAGAGAAAACCGATAAGAAAACCGATAAGGAAAACGAAGAAAAAGCCAATGAAAAAACCGACGATAAAAAAGGAGGAATCACAAATAACAAAAACCCAATGCTAAATGAAAACATTTCACGTATCATTAGATGGTATAAAGGAAGATGCAGCTTTGAAATGCGTAAAATACATGCCGATTTTAGTTGGCATTCCAGATTCTATGATCATATTATCAAAGATTTCAGATCATTTGAAAATATTCAAACTTATATAGAGAATAATCCCTTCAAATGGGAAGAAGATAAATTTTATAAATAAAAAAGATACATCAATCTAGTGGATTTAGCCATTAGAAAAATTCCAATTAAAAAATTCCAAATTCCAATAAGTACCGGAATTTGGAATTTGGATTTTCTTAAATTGGAATTTTAATTTTTAACTGTAGCCAGATGCACCGCTCTGTATCTGTTGAAAACGATAAAAATAATACCAATAATAAAGATGAGTGAAATATTGGTTAACCCTAACAAAAACTGACTTTTAACGGCGTATAAATTCACAAAACCATAGCTAAATATTGAACTCACAATATACGTTGCACCGCCTGTAAGTCCGCTTGCAACTCCGGCATTTTTAGAGAAACGGCTTAAACAATATCCGTAAATAATATTAAAGATAAAACCGCCACACATATTGATTCCCATGGTAAAAGCGATTAAAGTATAAATATTACTTGCTATCGAAGAAGTAAAAATCATCAGTAAAACCAAAGTAACCTGCACAGAAACTGCAATTGTAACTTTTTTTGCCAAAGGTTTATGAATTAAAGATTTAGCCGTGATTCCGCCCATCATAACCGCCAAACCGGACAATAAAGAACTGTAACCCGTAGTTATGGCTGAATATCCAAAAACACGTTCTACTATAAACGGACTTGATAAACTATAAACGACAACAAGTCCGAAACAAATACCAAGAATTACAATTCCCAAAGTAAAATCAGCTGATTTTAAGATACTTGTATAGGTTTGTGCGATAGACTTTAGTTTAAATTCATGAAAATATTTTAAAGATTCACCGCTATATAAAAGTTCCAGAATCAGAAATAGCAATGATAATCCGCCAAGGAAATAAAAGTTGGAACGCCAGCCAAAACTGTTTTCTAAATAACCTCCTAAAAACGGCGCCATTATAGGTGCACAAGCCCAAATTATAGAAAACAAACTAATGTAACTTTTCAGTTTTTCACCCGAGTAAAGGTCGACAAAATAGGCTCGTTTTGCTATGACGATAAAAGCAATTGCAATTCCCTGAATGATTCGCATGGCATAAATCACATAAATATCAGGAACTAATGCAATAACAAAACTGGTTAATGAAAAAACAGCAAGCGATGCAATACTAATTTTAAAACGTCCGAAACTATCCAGAATACTGCCAATAAAAACCTGGCTTATGCCGAGGCTGAACATAAAAAATACTAACGAAAGCTGAATTGCTCCCGCAGAAACCTGTAAATCTTTTGCCATAGCCGGAAGCGACGGCAAATAAATATCTGTTGCAAATCCGGATAACGGAATTAATGCAAACGCTAACTTGGTGCTAAAACCTTGGTGGTTTTCTTCTAAATTTCTCATTTTCTTAAATTAATTAATAACACAATAGACCGATCGGTCTAAAATTTGGTAAAAAAAACACGAAGTTTACGGATTATCACTAAACCAATTAGTGAAAATTCGTGCAATTCGTGTTTACAAAACATATCTTTCAAATTCTTCTTTTATACTTTCCAGAATAATCGCCATTTGTTGATTATTACCCAATACTTTTCGACATAAAATTCCGCCTTCGATCATAGCAAAAACTTTGATGCTAAATTGTTCAGCGTTTATTTCAGTCGATAATTCTTTATTCTTAATTCCGTCTTCAACTATGGTAAAAAATCTCTTTTGGGCAGAACGAATTGCGTTTTTTACCTGCTCTTTTATAATAGGATTTGTATCGTCAGCTTCAACTCCGAAATTTAATATCGGGCAGCCTTCTGTCATATTTTTGTCGTTTTCATAAACAGCCAGTAAATTAAAAAGTTTGGCTTTCGCCGAATTACCCTTAGATATTGCCAAATCTAATTTACCCGCTAATTGCGATCTTAAATACAAAAAAGATTCGACGCAAATTTCTTCTTTATTTTCAAAGTTGCCGTAGATTCCGCCTTTTGCAAGCTTTGTGGCTTCCATAATATCACTTAATGAAGTTCCGGCCATTCCTTTTTTATTGATTAAAGGAGCCGATGCTTCGATAATAAATTGTCTGGTACGATCTGCTTTGCTCATGATTTCTTCATTTTACACTGCAAATATAGACCGATCGGTCTTAAATAAAAAATGTTTTAACTTTTATTTAAAATAATACCTATATTAATCGTCAGACGCCATTTTTGTCAAGGTTTAAAACGTTGAAAAAGATTATATCATGCGGAACTTATTTTTCGATAATAATTCAGCATCACGGTATCGACTTTTTATGATATAAATTAAAAATCACGTCTTAAAATTTTAAATCTCTAAACACTAATTCCAACCCATAAGATTTTTTTTACAGCCCAGCAAATCCGCGGAAAAAAAGCAAATTATAAAGATTTGATAATGTAAATCAAGACATATTTTGATTAGATTTACGAACGAATTGACCCCAAATAATATTCCAAACAGAATGGCTTACAACACGAATAATTTGATGCGCTTCTTAGATGCTCAAAATAAACTTTACTTAGTTGCACTTTCAGAAATTAAAAAGGGAAAAAAAGAATCTCCATGGATATGGTTTGTTTTTCCACAAATAAAAGGATTAGGATCCAGTGATACTTCAAAATTCTATGAGATTCAAAATGCAGATGAAGCAATCGCCTATTTGGAACATCCCATTCTTGGAAAACATCTTCTGGAAATTACTAAGGAACTCATTAATACCAATGAAAAAAGTGCTTTGGAAATCTTAGGTTTAGATGATGCCGAAAACTTAAAATCATGCATGACTTTATTTGCTAATATTCAAAATACTGAACCTGTTTTTGAGCAGGTAATCGATAAATACTTTGACGGATCGCATGATTTTCATACGATACAACTTTTATATAGTAACTTATAGTAATTTGATTTATTCTTAATGCTAAAAAAATTTAACTGCCAAGTGCGCAAGGATTGGGCAAGGTTCGCTAATTATATTTACACTATTTTTTAACCAAAGAGTTTACTAAGATTTTCACAGAGGTCACAAAGTTGTATTTACAAAGCTTTGCGACCTTTGTGTTTTTACAAACCTCTATAAATAATAAATCTTTGTGCGCTCTGTGGTAAAACTTACTATATTTTTTACCATAAACCTGGAAACCATTATATTGACGGATTCTATAGAAACATCCAAAAAAATTAATTACATATTAATCTTTATTATTTGGAAAAATTCTAAATAAGCAATAACTTTCGCCCTCGAAATCCGCAAGCAGAAGTTTCGGTACCATATACCTATTTGTTTATATCTCACTTATGAAAAAAATAATCCTTACAGCAATATTGTCTGCGTCATTATTTGTAAATGCCCAGCAAAATAAGCTTCTCGACGCCAATTTCTGGAAAACATCTCCTGATTTAGCCACTGTAAAATCTGAAATTGAAAAAGGAAATAATCCAACAGAATTAAATCAATTTGCGTTTGATCCAACCGTTTTAGCCATTAATAACAGCGCTTCAAACGAAGTTGCAAAGTATTTAATTGATCTTCCGGGCAACGGAGTAAACAAAATTACGCACGACAGCAGAAGTTATTTACATTGGGCGGCTTATAAAGGAAATGCAGAATTGGTCCAATATCTAATCGCAAAAGGTTCTGATATTAACATGGAAGACAGCCATGCCGCAACCCCTATTGCCTTTGCATCTGGTACCGGAGTTGTAAATGCCGCTACTTATGATGCTTTTTTTAAAGCAGGAATTGATCCGAAAAAGAAATACGACGGAGCGAGTTTATTATTACTGGCAATTCCGAATGATAAAGATCTTACCACAACTAATTATCTGGTATCAAAAGGATTATCTCTTAAAGATGTCGACAAAAATGGTTACACTGCTTTTGATTATGCGGCAAGAGCCGGAAATATTGCCCAGCTAAAAACTCTTGTAGAAAAAGGGGTAAAATATACAGATAATGCCATAATATCTGCCGCTTTGGGAATGCGCCGCGCAGCAAATCCTATCGAAGTGTATAAATATCTGGTAGACGATCTTAAATTAAAACCTACAGTAACGAACTCAAACGGGCAAACGGTGCTTCATATATTGGCACGCAAAGAAAAACAGTCAGAAATCGTTCAGTATTTTATCAATAAAGGTGTTGATGTAAACAAAACGGATAAAGACGGAAATACGGCGTTTATTTTAGCTTCTGAAGGAAAAGATCCTGAGTTATTGCAGACTTTATTACCAAAAGTCAAAAACATAAATGCTGTCAACTTAAAAGGAGAATCTGCCTTAACACAAGCTGTAAAAAATAGTTCGGCAGAAATTGTTTCTTTCCTAATAAGCAAAGGAGCTGATATTAATGTGAATGATAATAAGGGAAACAATCTGGCTTTTTATCTGGTAGATTCTTTTAAACCGGCCGGGACTCAGAAAGATGATTTTGCTGATAAATTGGCTGTTCTAAAAAGCAAAGGAATTAATTTCGCAGCGCCTCAAAAAGATGGAAACACCGTTTTTCATACAGCCGTAATTAAAAATAATGTTGAACTTTTGAAAAAACTGGAAGGTTTAAATGTTGACATTAATGCCAAAAATAAAGAAGGTTTTACAGCATTGCAAAAATCGGCAATGGTGGCAAAAGATGATGCCTTACTAAAATATTTGGTAGCAGCAGGCGCAAAAAAAGAGATCAAAACAGAGTTTGATGAAACTGCCTATGATCTGGCAAAAGAAAATGAAGTTTTGAAAAAAAATAATATATCGGTTGAGTTTTTAAAGTAAATAATTATACATGAAATCATTATCAAAAATCTGCCTTGTGGTAGTATTCGCTTGTCTTTTCTCCTTTCAGGCATCGGCACAAACTGACAAATACAAATGCATGCTTCAAATGTCTAATTACGTTGGCGAAGGTGCTTATATCGTCGTATCGCTTATTAATCCGAAAGGCGAATATGAAGAAACACTGTCTGTAATGGGCGATGATAAAAAATGGTACAAAAGCATTAAGGAATGGTATAAATTTTATACTAAAAAACCGGATATCAGTGCAAAAACCGGAGCTTCTGTAACGGGTGGAGACCGCAGTGTAACTACATTTGAAATTGATGCTTCTAAAATTAATAAAGGCTACAAACTGCGTTTTGAAACGGCTGTAGAAGACCAAAAATATCATGTAACAGATGCCGAAATTCTATTAACTACAGAAGGAATTGCAGAAAAAGCAGAAGGAAAAGGCTACATTAGATATGTAAAAATCAACAAGATATAACACGCATGACATTATCCGTTTGGAGATACGCGCATTTAACTCTCGCTCTATTTTCTTCTCTATTCTTAATTTTGGCATCCGTTACAGGAACTGTACTTGCCATAGACGCTGCACAGGAGAAAATACAGCCTTATAGCGTGACAAACTTTGATGATTTGACTGTTGCCCAGGTACTTCCCGTTTTGCAGAAAAACTATATGGAAGTGACGGAAATCAGTATCGATCACAATAAATTTACAACACTAAAAGGTCTTGATGACGATGGTAACGATATTGATGCGATCGTCAATCCTCAAACGGGAAAAATTATTGGAAAAACCCAAAAGAAAAGCGAATTTATTCAATGGGTAACGTCCCTGCATCGTTCTCTTTTTTTGCATGAAACCGGCCGATTTTTTATTGGCGTTAATTCGTTTTTGCTGTTTCTTATTGCTATTTCAGGCATTGCATTAGTCGTACAAAGACAGAAAGGCTTTCGCCGATTTTTCTCACAGATTGTCAAAGAGAATTTTGCACAATATTATCATGTTGTTTTAGGAAGATTAATGCTGATTCCTATTTTTATCATTGCACTTTCGGGAACATATCTTTCGATGTTGAGATTTAAGGTTTTCACCGAAAAACCAATTCAGCCGAAAGAAATTAAAGCGACTACAAAAGTTCCGGAAAAAAAGAATATTGCCGATTTTGAAATTTTTAAAAAGACCAAACTTTCTGATGTTCAAAAAATAGAATTTCCTTTTGATGTTGAAGATCCTGAAGAAGTTTTTATACTTAAATTAAACGATCGCGAACTAAAAGTGAATCAGCTTACAGGTCAGATTGTAACCGAAACGCTCTACTCGACTACTGTTTTATTCGAAAATTTAAGTCTTGACCTTCATACCGGGCGTGCCAATATTATTTGGGCAATTGTCCTGGCGTTGGCGTCAGTAAACATTCTGTTCTTTTTATATTCAGGATTTGCAATGACATTCAAACGCAGGGAAACAAAAATCAAAAACAAACACAAAGCAAAAGACAGCCGTTTTATTTTACTCGCCGGATCAGAAAATGGCAGTACTTTTCGGTTTGCCAATGCCATTCACACGCAATTAATTGCCAACGGACATTCGTCTTATTTGGGAGGATTGAATCAATACGAGACATTTCCCGAAGCAGAACATATTATTATTTTTTCTTCGACACACGGTTTGGGCGATGCACCTTCAAACGGAGGAAAATTTTTATCGCTTTTAAATCAACATCCACAGCAAAAAACGGTAAATGTTTCTGTAGTAGGATTTGGTTCTAAGTCGTATGCTGATTTTTGTGGTTTTGCCAGAGAAATAGACAATTTTCTAGTCAAACAAAACTGGGCAAACAGAATACTGGATTTGCATACTATTGATGATAAATCGCCTCTACAATTTACAGATTGGGTAAAAAACTGGAATCAACAAACCGGAATAAACCTCGCGACCGCTCCGGCAACCTATGCACAAAAGCCAACGGGTCTGCAAAAAATGATGGTTATCGAAAAAACAGCGTTGTCTGAAACCGATCATACTTTTATGCTGACGTTACGACCAAGGAAAAAAATCAAATTTACTTCTGGCGATTTGCTGGCGATTTATCCGGATGGAGATGGCAGAGACCGTTTTTATTCGATCAGTAAAAGCAAGGAAAATATACAATTGGTTGTAAAATTACATCCGCATGGTTTTGGATCAGGTTATTTGTATAATCTTGAAATTGATTTTGTGATCAAAGCCAGAATTGTGCATAATGAAGGATTTCATTTTCCGAAAAAAGTGCCAAAAGTGGCCTTGATTGCCAACGGAACGGGAATTGCCCCATTTCTGGGAATGATTGAAGGGAATTCGACTAAAACAGAAACACATTTATATTGCGGTTTTAGAAATGAAACCGACGCAGTTGCCAAATACAAACAATTTGCAGCAGATCAAATTGGGAAAGAAAACCTGAAAAGTTTTCACATCGCTTTTTCGCGTGAGCAAAATGAATGTTATGTGATGAATCTGATTCAAAAAGATGCTGATTTCTTTGCCGATTTATTGAAAACCGGAGGGGAAATTATGATTTGTGGTTCGCTTGCTATGCAGCAGGATGTTGAGAAAATTTTGGCAGCTATTTGTATGGATAAAAACCAGACCGATCTTGCTCATTATAAAGCTAAGAAACAGATTCTTTCTGATTGTTATTAATCATTGTGTTGAAATATTTTTTCTCGCAGATTTAGCAGATTAAGCAAATTTTATCATAATTTACAAGTGTAGTTTGTCATTTCGACGGAGGAGAAATCACATCCAGAGAGCGACGTACTGTGTGTCTTTACTTTATGTGATTTCTCCTCCGTCGAAATGACATAAAATGAGAAAAAAAATCTGCTCAATCTGTAAAATCTGCGAGAAAAATTAAACGCATTTCTTTCATACCCAACTATGTTTGTTTAAAAAAGTGAAACGCCTTTTTTTAAGAATGCAAAATCTATGTTTCTATGTGTTTAAATAAAAATTATGAAAACTAAATATCTCATGAAATCTATAATAACAGTTTTCTTAATAAGCTGTAGTTTTATATCAAATGCCCAAACAATGCGCAAAAGAACCACACTTCTCATGGGTGGTCGCTTCGACATTACCATTGTCGCAAAAGATTCACTGACTGCAGAAAACTCCATAGATACCGTAATTGCAGAAATTACCAGAATAGAAAACCTAATTTCTGACTGGAAACCAACTTCTCAGGTTTCTGAAGTAAATAGAAATGCCGGAATTAGTCCGGTAAAAGTAGATCGTGAAGTTTTTGAATTAACGCAAAGAGCGCTTGAGTTTTCTAAAATTACAAATGGCGGTTTTGACGTTAGTTTTGCGGCTATGGACAGAATCTGGAAATTTGACGGTTCCATGACAACCATGCCTACAGAAGAAGCAATCAAACAATCTGTTGCGAAAGTTGGGTATCAAAATATTATTCTTGACAGTGTTCAATCAACGATCTTTTTAAAATTAAAGGGAATGAAAATTGGATTTGGCGCTCTAGGCGAAGGTTATGCGACAGACCGATGCCGAGATATGATGTTGTTGCGTCAGGGAATAACGGCCGGAATTGTAAACGGCTCCGGCGATATGACGGCCTGGGGAAGACAGCCAAACGGTAAAGACTGGAACATTGGCATGACAAATCCTTTTGACACCAATAAACTTTTTGCCGTTGTGCCTTTAAATGATGGCGCAGTAACAACATCGGGAAGTTATGAAAAGTTTGTTGTTTTAAACGGAAAACGCTATTCTCACATTATAAATCCCGCCACAGGATATCCTTCTACAGGACTTTGCAGCGTTACGGTTTTTGGTCCAAATGCTGAAAAAGCAAACGGTTTCAGCACGTCTTTAATGGTTTTAGGAAAAGAGGCAGGCTTAAAATTAATCAATCAATATCCGGATTATTCGTGCGTTATGATTACCGATAACGGGAAAATCATTAAATCGAAGAATTTTAAAATCGCCAAATTTCATCCGAAGATTTGAGTGTAATCCCTATGGGATATTTTGTTTAGTGGGTTTGCGTTTTTTCTACCAATATGTAAATCCTAACGGATTATCTCTTAGCAATAACTATTACGCTGCTAATAAATAAATCCTGTGACTTATCTCGTAGAGATTATATATTGGTAACAAACTAACTTACAACCAGTATATTGTCCCGTAGGGACTACACATTGGATTCTTAAAACATCGGATATAATCCCTACGGGATAATTATGTGGTGGGTTTGCGTTTTCTACCAACATGTAAATCCTAACGGATTATCTATACTTTGCAAATTAATGCGGAATGTAAATATTAAAAGTTGCCCCTTTTAAAGGTTCTCCGGTTGCTGTAATAAAACCATTGTGATTTTCAACAATCTTCTTTACAATGGCAAGACCAATTCCGGTTCCTTCGTACACATCTTTACTGTGTAATTTCTGGAAAACACCAAATATTTTTTCATTGTGCTGTGCGTCAAAACCAATTCCGTTATCGGCAAAACGAATGTGGCAGTATTTTTTATTTGGAATTAATTTTTCATCCAATTCTGAGCCATTTGCGACGCGACTGCTAATGTCAATAATTAAAGGCACATCTTCTCTGGCAAACTTAATCGAATTGTAAATTAAATTTTCTAATAATTGTATAAACTGAAACGGAATAATACACGCAAGTCCGTGTAAATTGGTTACGATTACGGCATTTTTTTCCGAAATATTTTCATGCAGCGCCTCTTGGACATCGGCAATAACTTTATTCAGATCAATGGTTTCAAAGCTTCTTTCGACAATAGTCGTGCGCGAAAAAGTAAGCAGACTATTGATCAATTCCCTCATTCTGTTTGTAGAATAAAGGATTCTGTTGAATTTTACTTTTCCATCATCAGATAAATTCGGAGCTTCGTTTGCCAATATCAGATTGGTAAAGGTCTGAATTTTTCTTAACGGTTCCTGAAGGTCATGACTTGAAATATAGGTGAATGCGTCGAGTTCTGTATTTTTCTTTTTAAGTTCTTCGGCGTGTTTTTCAATGGCTGCGTATTGGGCTTCGAGCTTTGTATTGGCTTTTAAAATAATTTCATTTAAGGCTCTGGTTTCTTCTTCCTTAGCTTGCAATTCCTGATTTTTTCTGAATAATTCGGTGAAAACCATCACTTTGGCCTGCAAAATTTCCGGAGACAAAGGCTTAATCATATAATCTACCGCACCGGATTGATATCCTTTAAAGATATATTCGGTGGTATTCATGTTGGCAGTTAAAAAGATAATCGGAACATGTTTTAGTTTGTCACTCTGGCGAATTAATTCGGCAGTTTCAAAACCATCCATTAATGGCATTTGCACGTCCATTAATATGATCGCAAAATCCTGATTTTTCAATAGAATTCGCAAGGCATCTTTTCCGGAAGATGCCTCGACAAATTTATATCCTCTGTCGGCGAGGATTACCTGTAATGAAAGCAGATTTTCTTTTTTATCATCTACAATCAAAATTTTGATCGGATTATCTGCAATTATACTTTTCATTGAATAGGGTATTATTTAAGCCACACACGCATTAACGTGGATAATTGTTCAACATTTACAGGTTTCGTCATATAATCTGAAGCTCCGGATTCGATACATCTTTGTCTGTCACCTTTCATCGCTTTTGCCGTTACCGCAATGATAGTCAGATCTTTATGTTTTTCAACTTTTCTAATGCGTTTCATGGTTTCGTAACCGTCCATTTCCGGCATCATGATATCCATTAAAACAATATCAATTGACTCATCTTTATCTAACATGTCAATCGCTTCCTGACCACTTTCTGCACTGATAACATCAAGTCCGTAACGTTCTAATGCAGTTGTTAATGCAAATAAATTTCGAACGTCATCATCGACCAAAAGTACTTTTTTGCCCTGTAATACATCTTCTTTCAAATAGAAAGATTCAATTCTTTCGCGCATTTCTTCCGGAAGTTCTTTATGAACACGATGCATAAATAAAGCCGTCTGGTCGATCAGTTCTTCTATAGAATCTTTGCTTTTTAAAATAATACTATGCGCAAAACGGTTTAATCTGGCTCTTTGCTTGCTGTTTACATCTCCAGCAGAATGCACGATAATGGCCGTTTCCTGACCCGCAATATTATTCTCGAGATCGCTTATCAGGTCTAAACCATCGGCATCCGGTAAAACCAAATCTAAGATAATACAATCAAATGATTTTTCACTGATTAATGCAACAGCTTCTTTTGCAGATTTTGCACTTAAAACAGCAATATCATCACCGGTAACTGCATCTAATATCCTGTTTAGGTCGTTTTCATTGTCGTCAACAACCAATAAATTTTTCACTTTTTTATTTTTAAAATCGTGAATATCATTAAATAAAAGTGTCAGCGAATCATTTTTTACCGGTTTAAGCAGGAAGTTTCTTGCACCACGTTTCAGACCTTTGTTGCGTTCGTCTTCTCCTGAAATAATATAAACCGGAATATGACGCAAATTAAAGTCGGTTTTTAATCGGTCCAGAATTTTCCAGCCACTGGTGTCCGGCATATTCAAATCCATCGTAATCGCATGCGGATGAAACTGATTGATGAAATCGATAACGTCGTTTCCTTTTGTAGTAACGATAGCTTTGATTCCGTTATTATGTGCCTGTTCCAGCATGATTTTGGCAAAAGTCAGATTATCTTCTGCAATTAATAAAACCTTGTCGTCCGGCTTAATATCAGTTCGGTCATCGCCTACTTCATCCACAAAAAACAAATCAATATCAGATCTGTTAAATCGTTCAGAAGGCAATGATTTAATACGGCCTTTTACATCCTTCACTTCTTTTACATCTGTTTCTTCTGCAACGTCCATGTTTTCTATTTCGGCAATATGAACGTATTTTAAAGGAAGGAATAAAGTAAATTTACTACCAATATTCGTTTCACTTTCCAGTTCGATACTTCCCCCTAATAAGTCTGAAAGTCCACGGCTAATCGATAATCCTAAACCTGTACCGCCATATTTACGGCTGGTAGAACCTTCTGCCTGTTGAAACGCCTCGAAGATGATGTTTTGTTTTTCCTTAGAAATACCAATTCCAGTATCTGAAATTTCAAAAGCAACCACTGCTTCGGCATTCTCAAGACTTATATTACTTGTTTTCCAGTTATTATCTGCTTTGTAGATTTTTAGTTTTACTTCTCCTTTTTCGGTGAATTTGAAAGAGTTTGAAAGTAAGTTTTTTAAAATCTGATTTAATCGTTGCGAATCTGTTTCGATCAGTTCCGGCAGATTTTCATCCATAATAATATTGAAACGAAGGTGTTTCGCTGCCGAAATCGGGTTGAAAGTAGACGCCACAAATCGGCTGATTTCTTCAAAACTAATTGGGTTGTAATCCACGGAAATATATCCGGATTCGATTTTCGATAAATCCAGAATGTCGTTGATTAACTGAATAAGGTCATCCCCGCAAGAGTTGATTGTTTTTGCAAACTGAATTTGTTTTTCGGATAAATTCCCGTCGCGGTTTGCAATTAATTCATTCGCCAAAATCTGCAAACTGTTCAGCGGCGTTCTTAACTCGTGCGACATATTCGCGAGGAACTCCGATTTATATTTAGAAGTTAAAGTAAGCTGATCGGCTTTTTCTTCCAAAGCTTTTCTCGCGACTTCGACTTCCTGGTTTTTAAGCTCTACTTCTTCTTTTTGATTTGCCAATAAGAATGCTTTTTCTTCTAATTCTTCGTTGGTATTTTTCAATACTTCCTGCTGGCTTTTCAGCTCGCTTGCCAATGATTGTGATTGTACCAGTAATTCTTCGGTTCTTGAATTCGATTCAATCGTATTCAATACAATACCAATACTTTCTGTTAATCCTTCAAGGAAATCCAGGTGCGTTTCGCTAAAAGTATCCAGCGATGCGAGTTCGATTACGGCTTTTAACTGTCCTTCAAACAATACCGGTAAAATGATCACGTCTTTTGGTTTTGCATCTCCAAGTCCGGAATTGATTTTGATGTAATCTTTTGGAACATTACTCAAAATAATTCTTTCTTTTTCAACAGCAACCTGACCAATTAATCCTTCGCCCATTGCATATTGCGTAGGCGAATTTTTTCTTTTGATATAAGCGTAAGAAGCAATCAGATTCAGTTTTGAATCATCAAAATTCTCGTCTTCCTGTAAAATATAGAAAAGTCCGTGTTGTGCGGTTACAACCGTCGCCAGCTCAGAAAGGATTTTTTTGGTAACCGAATTCAATTCTTTTTGTCCCTGAAGCATTTGGGTAAATTTCGCTAAATTCGATTTCAGCCAGTCTTGTTCCTGATTACGCAATGTTGTTGCTTTCAGGTTCGAAATCATCTGGTTAATCGTATCTTTTAGGGCTTCCACCTCACCTTTTGCTTCAACACCAATTGTTCGCGTTAAATCTCCCTGCGTTACCGCCGATGCCACCTCAGAAATCGCACGTACCTGCGTGGTCAAATTCGCCGCAAGCTGATTTACGTTTTCTGTTAAGTTTTTCCACGTTCCAGAAGCTCCCGGTACATTCGCCTGACCTCCAAGTTTTCCTTCTGCTCCTACCTCACGCGCCACCGTTGTTACCTGATCTGAGAAAGTGGCCAGCGTATCAATCATTTCGTTGATTGTATCTGTTAATTGCGCTACTTCCCCTTTGGCATCAATAGATAGTTTTTGTTTCAGGTTTCCTTTTGCTACGGATGTTACAACTTTCGCAATTCCACGTACCTGAGACGTTAAGTTCGAAGCCATTAAGTTAACCGAATCTGTTAAATCTTTCCAGGTTCCGGCCACCCCTTTTACTTCAGATTGTCCTCCGAGTTTTCCTTCGGTACCTACCTCACGCGCCACACGAGTTACCTCTGATGCAAACGAATTCAGCTGTTCCACCATCGTATTAAAGGTGTTTTTCAAATCCAGAATCTCCCCTTTTACGTCAACCGTAATCGGTTTTGAAAGGTCACCATTTGCCACGGCTTTTGTTACCTCGGCAATATTACGCACCTGATCCGTTAAGTTCGATGCCATCTGGTTCACCGAATCCGTTAAATCTTTCCAGGTTCCCGCAACTCCGGGAACGAACGCTTGTCCGCCCAGTTTTCCGTCAGTTCCTACCTCACGCGCCACACGAGTTACCTCGGATGCAAAGGCACGAAGCTGATCCACCATCGTATTTACGGTTTCCTTCAATTGCAGAATCTCTCCACGAACGTCGGCCGTAATTTTCTTGGACATATCCCCGTTGGCAACGGCAATGGTTACCTCGGCAATATTACGTACCTGAGTCGTTAAGTTACCCGCCATCTGGTTAACGGAATCTGTTAAATCTTTCCACGTTCCGGCAACTCCCGGCACATTCGCCTGACCTCCCAGTTTTCCTTCGGTACCTACCTCACGCGCCACACGAGTTACCTCTGATGCAAACTCACGAAGCTGATCCACCATCGTATTCAGGGTTTCTTTTAGCTGAAGAATTTCTCCACGAACGTCAACGGTAATTTTTCGGGACATATCCCCGTTTGCCACTGCGATCGCCACATCGGCAATATTACGTACCTGAGCGGTTAAGTTACCCGCCATCTGGTTAACGGAATCTGTTAAATCTTTCCACGTTCCGGCAACTCCCGGCACATTCGCCTGACCTCCCAGTTTTCCTTCTGTTCCTACCTCACGCGAAACCCTGGTTACCTCCGAAGCAAAGCCTCGAAGCTGATCCACCATGGTATTAATTGTATTTTTAAGCTCTAAGATTTCTCCTTTTACGTCAACGGTAATCTGGAGAGATAAATCTCCTTTTGCTACCGCCGTTGTTACTTCGGCAATGTTACGTACTTGTCCGGTAAGATTCGATGCCATCTGGTTTACCGAATCTGTTAAATCTTTCCAGGTTCCACCAACACCTTCTACCTGCGCCTGACCTCCCAGTTTTCCTTCGGTTCCTACCTCTCTCGCTACACGGGTTACCTCAGAGGCGAAAGAGTTCAGCTGACCCACCATCGTATTAATGGTATTCTTCAATTCCAGAATTTCCCCTTTTGTATCAACGGTAATCTGGCGCGATAAATCTCCTTTTGCTACCGCGGTTGTTACCTCGGCAATATTACGTACCTGACCCGTTAAGTTGGATGCCATCTGATTTACAGAATCCGTTAAATCTTTCCAGGTTCCTCCAACTCCTTTTACTTTTGCCTGCCCTCCCAGTTTTCCTTCTGTTCCTACCTCAAGTGCCACACGCGTTACCTCAGAAGAGAACGAGTTCAGCTGATCCACCATCGTATTAATGGTTTTCTTCAACTCCAGGATTTCCCCTTCGGCTACAGCCGTAATTTTTTTAGATAAATCCCCGTTTGCCACCGCCGTTGTTACCTCGGCAATGTTACGTACCTGACCTGTTAAGTTCGATGCCATCTGGTTCACCGAATCGGTTAAATCTTTCCAGGTTCCACCAACCCCTTTTACTTTTGCCTGACCTCCAAGTTTTCCTTCTGAACCTACTTCACGCGCCACACGGGTTACCTCAGAACCGAAAGAGTTCAGCTGATCCACCATCGTGTTGATCGTATTTTTAAGCTCCAGGATTTCTCCCGCAACGTTTACGGTAATTTTTTTAGATAAATCGCCTTTTGCCACCGCCGTTGTTACCTCGGCAATATTACGCACCTGACCCGTTAAGTTCGATGCCATCTGGTTTACCGAGTCGGTCAAATCTTTCCAAACTCCACCAACACCTCGTACTCTCGCCTGTCCTCCCAGTTTTCCTTCTGAACCTACTTCACGAGATACACGCGTTACCTCAGAAGAGAATGAGTTCAGCTGATCCACCATCGTGTTAATCGTATCTTTAAGCTCCAGGATTTCTCCTTTTACGTCAACGGTAATTTTTTTCGAAAGATCTCCTTTTGCCACGGCCGTTGTTACATCGGCAATATTACGTACTTGACCCGTTAAATTCGAAGCCATCTGGTTTACGGAATCTGTTAAATCTTTCCAGGTTCCCCCAACTCCTTTTACCTGCGCCTGACCGCCCAGTTTTCCTTCGGTTCCTACCTCTCTCGCCACACGCGTTACCTCTGATGAAAACGAGTTCAGCTGATCCACCATCGTATTAATGGTATTTTTTAGCTCGAGGATTTCTCCTTTTACGTCAACGGTAATTTTTTTAGATAAATCTCCTTTTGCCACCGCCGTCGTAACATCAGCAATATTACGTACCTGACCAGTTAAATTCGAAGCCATTTTATTTACAGAATCGGTCAAATCTTTCCAAACTCCACCAACACCTCGCACTTTTGCCTGACCTCCCAGCTTTCCTTCTGTTCCTACCTCACGTGCCACACGGGTCACCTCCATCGAGAACAAATTCAGCTGTTTTACCATTCCGTTTACCTCTTTTGCAATCCTGAGGAATTCCCCCTGAAGCGGGTTTCCTTCAATAGAAAGCGGCATTTCCTGAGATAAATTTCCCTTTGCCACCGAAGTAATTACGTGTGCAATTTCAATCGTAGGATGCACAAGATCTGAAATCAACGTGTTTACCGAATCCACGCAGGAACTCCACGAACCTCTTGCACCGTCGAGTGCCACACGATTGGTTAATTTTCCTTGTTTACCAATACTTTTCCCCACCTTTTGAAACTCAAAAACCATTCGTTCATTCAGGTCGATAATTTCATTTAAAGTATCACAAATAGATCGTTTTACCCCACTTTGATCCGTTGGAAAACGCTGGGTAAAATTTCCATTTTTTACCTTAATTAAAATCTTTAGAAATTCAGCATCTGTCAAAACAGATTCTTCGAATTCATCATATGTTTTTTTCATAATTCTTTAGGTGAATAATTATGTTTTATGTTTTTGGCTGGTTTTTTAACTCATAAATATAGTCTACAAGTCGCTATAATTCTAAATCTTTTCTCTATTTTCTTTCCTCTATTCTCTTGCTTCTAAAATCTTTCTTCTTGCATCTATTCTCTTTCTTCAATTCTCCACAACTTATATACTCTCAATCAAAATTTTCCTCAAATGAAACTGCACAAAAGCATCCATAGAATCTGATCTTTTTGTATTGTCATTGTAGTTCAGCGGTTTTATAATATACCCTGAAATTCCTAATTTTTCTGCTTCAAAACGATCATCGCCTTCTGAAGAAGTTGTCATTATAAACACTTTTAAATCCTTCAGTTTTTCATCTTCCCGAAGCACTTTCAAAAACTCTATTCCGTTCATTCTTGGCATATTAATATCCAGAAGAATTACATTTGGATTTAATTTTATTTCCGGATCTCTCAGCAGTTTTAAGGCTTCAATTCCGTTATACGCCGAATAAAGTTCGTATTCTATTTCTAATTTTTTTAAAGATCTCTGCACACTTATAATGTCCAGTTCATCATCTTCTACTAATAAAATGGCTGGTTTTTTCATAATCTAACTATTTCTCCAGGTAAAAATAAATTCAGTACCTGCACCCACTTTCGAAACCACAATAATGTGTTCCTGCTGGTCATCTATAATTTTTTTCACAATCGCAAGTCCAACTCCGGTACTTTCCTGTTCATTTTGTTCGCGAAGTGTCTGGAATATTTCAAATATTTTTTGGTGATATTCTACAGCAATACCAATTCCGTTATCTTTTACCGAAAATTCATAAAAATTAGAATATTTTCTACAGCTAATTTGAATTACGGCATCTTCCCGCGGTGTATATTTTACGGCGTTACTAATTAAATTAGCAAAAACCTGTTCGAGTTTTATACGTTCTGTAAACAATTCCGGCAAGTCGCTAATTTCAAGTTTGAAGTTCCTGGGCACAATCGAATCGGCAATTTCATGAACCAGATTATTGGTATTTATCGTTTCCGGCAATACTTTAATATTCAGTCTTGCATAATCCAGTAAACCGTTGATTAAAGCTTCCATTCGTCTGGTTTTCTGCGGAATAATCGCTAAATATCGTTTTAATTCCGGAGAAAGTTCTCCATCCATATCTTCTTCAATCCAGGTAATTACGTTATGAATGCCGCGTATTGGCGCTTTTAAATCGTGCGAAACCACATAAGCAAACTTATTAAGTTCGGCGTTTCTGTTCTTGAGTTCGTGAATGTTTTTATCCAACTTGCTCGACATACTATTTAATGATGATGCCAAAGCAGTTAATTCATCATTTCTGGTATCTTCAATGCTTGTAAATTTTCCTTTAGAAATATTTTCGGCCAGACTAACCATCGAAGAAATTCGTTTTGTGGTAATCTGCATGATATAAAAAGTACTGCAAATACCAACAATAATGGTTAATGTGAGAAAAATGAGCGAAAAAGTTCTGGTGTGTCGCAACGACGTGAGCAGTTCGTCGCTATGGTGCTTTCTTCTTTTGTATTCTATTCGGTCGAATCTGGTAAATTTTTTAGAAATATCATCGTTTATTTTTTTACCGATGTGTTTTTTCATCGAAACTTCGAAGAAATTATCAAATGAATACGGGCCTTTTTTTCTGGCCTCAATTAGTTTTTGTGAATATAAAAGCCAATTTTTATGAAGTTCGTAAATCGAATCTAAAATTTCACGTTGCGAATTTTCATTGCCAACCCGCAATTTTTGCTCGTTCATTAAAAGCGGTACAATCTTAAGACCTCTAAAATAAGCGTCCAGAAAAATATGATCGTCTGTAACCAGGTAACCACGAAAAGCACTTTGCATTTCGATAATCGCTTTGTGGGTTTTGTTTGAAGTACGGATTATTTCTTCTGATCTTGCCAGAAAATGTGAGTTGAGCTGCACTTTTTTTGACATCATATAATTGGTATACGAGTCTGCAACAGAGAGCAAAATTATCAGTGTAAATGCTAAAAGGATTTGGGTAGATAATTTCATTGTTAAAAATTAAACATACATACGATTGCCCTGGAATTTATTTCAGTAATAAAAATAATAAAAAAATAAACAGATAATCACAGAAAATTTTATCTGTTTTAAGCGTGCAACCGTTTAAAAATTTATGCATACTTAATTTCACAGGCGTATTTGCTTAATATTAGTTTTAAAGCATTGAAATTATTGGGTTTAGAAATATAATCGTGGGCTCCAAGCTGCTTGGCTTCCCAGATAATGTCTTCTAGTTGTGAAGTCGAAAAAATAATAACAGGTATTTCTTTTAGTGTTTCCTGTTTTTTTATTTCTGTTAAAAGTTCTAAACCGGACATAACAGGCATATTAAGATCAAGAAAAATAACGTCTGGTTTTATTTCTTGCCTTAATAGCTTTTGAAAAGCTTCAACAGGATCATTTATTCCTGTGTATGATGAAGTAGAAACCGCATTTAGCGCTTCCATAAACAATTCGCAATCATCTAAATCATCATCGATTTGGAGAAATTTTTTATATGCCATTGGTCTTAATTAAAATTTTGAGAACTGGTCCAGAAGGCATTCTACAGCCGTTTCTCTTTCGTTTTTGTGGTATTACTTAAGCCTCATTTTATAAAAAAAATCATGATGCCAATAAATAAAATTCTTGTATGCTTATTGTCTTACATATCAAATGTAATAATTTAATTATTAATCTAACTAATAACTATCGAAATAAATATTTAGACAGAACGGTCAGTTATATATAATTCCTGAAATTATTAAAAGATTTCCAAAAGTTTATTTTTAGTAAAAATTTACTAAACTTTCTTTTTTTGAACGCTTAGTTTTTCAATTTTTTTCAAAAATTCACTGTCAAAATCCGAGTACGCCCGAAGCTTATATTTTTCGTCTCTGATCTTCATTACAAGCTGAATTTTCTTCACCATGAGCCAAATGGGTTCATACCTTTTGTGACCCAATAAATACTGAATTTGCAATACCGAAAACCTGCGTTTTGAAAGTGTCATTAATTCAATACAAATCATCCAGTGCTTTACCGGCAAGTTCGAATTTTCCATAACAGTTCCGGCGCGAAGTCCCATTCTGTTACCGCATTTTTTGCATTGAAATTTTAAATCTGTTTTTCGGAATGAATGCTGATCATGTTCGCATTTTTTACAAATCAAACCTTTTTCAAGACGTTTGTTTTTCAACTCTTCTATGCAGGTTTCTTCATCAGGATATTTTTCAAAAAATGCACGTAATTCCATTCTTACAATTTCTGTTCTACGCTTTAAATATAAAGCAATCTGAAATATCGGGCATTATTATATTTGGAAAAAACAACAAAAAGGGAATACACCATTTGCGTATTCCCTTCCGATAATAAAAAAAAATATAATTACAATTTTTCTTCGATTTCTTTCTTGTATTTATTAAGAATAGATTTTGTCATTCCTAAGTTTGCTTTTGTGGAGTCTACAGCAAGATAAATAAAATATTCTCCATTATCAGAAACATCAATAATATGAATTTGAGAAGTTAACGTAATCATGATATTGTCAATTTCCTGACCATTCAAACTCAATGCTTTTATGGCATTCATTTTTGCTTTTACCACTTCAAGATTATATGCAGAGGCTAATTCAGGATCAAAATCAGCGGCTACAGATTGAGAATGAAAAGACATTCCGCTTTTAATTTCAGCTACAGAAACGGCAATAAAACCTGGTACATTTTTTTGGAGATCTTCTCCGAATTGTTTTAAAAAATCAGACATAGGTATTTTTTTAGATTTGGCTTATAAAACTTTTTTTTATTTTGAAAGGTGCAAAATTATATATCCATTCCTATTTAATTATCCGCTTTGCGTACCCTTAATTCTTTTTTTTATGAAATAATTCATTTTTTGATTCTAATACTTTAAGTCCATAAAAAAACTCCTACTTTTCAGCAGGAGTCTTTCAAACAAATGATCTATTCTAATTTTAAAGTATTCTGATTTTTATGGTTTGGTTTATTTCTGTTCGGCTAAACCTCTTGTTAACCAACCTCTTTTATTTGCGGTTGCAATAGCATAAGGCGTAATCCAGAACAAACTGAATGTGTAAAAAAGACTGTATGAATATGCCCAAAGAGAATCTTTTAAATTGTATCTTTTTGCATAAAACAATACCGGAAAACTTGACACGATTAAGATGCTTAATAAAGTCGAGCTGAAAAATAATACCGGATGAATGGCGATGAAAAAGAACATGAACAATAAAAATGGATAAGACATTAACATTTTTAAAGATTGGTTGATTAGTAATAATCTTGAACCAAATTTTGATCCTTCTCTAAAATTGGTAAAAACAAATTTAGACATCGCAATATTTTCACGAACATTACTTCTCGCCCATCTGATGAACATTTTATATAATCCTGTGTATTCTTCCGGAACATTGGTCAATACGGTAGCATTTCTTTGAAATAATACGTGATTTCCTTGTTTTAAAATCATGTTGGTCATCGCTCTGTCTTCACCAATATCTGATGGCTGCCCCATAAAAGTCTGGTTGATCCATTCTTCCAGGCATCCAAAAACAGCTGTTTTTCTGTAAGCTGCTGCAGCTCCCGGAGTACAAAGTACAGAACCCAGCATACTTTCTGCAGAACGCATGAACTCAAAACTCATTACAAAACTTACGTTTAACATTTTTGGAAGAATCGCTTTTTTATTATTCAAAACCTGAACATTTCCTGCAACGGCTCCACATTTTTCATTAGTCACAAACGGACTTACTAAATTTCTAAGTGTATCTGCTTTTACGATAGAATCGCTGTCTACGGTTACAAAAATTTCTCCTGTTCCTAATTCAAAACCACGGTAAAGTGCGTGACGTTTTCCTTTGTTTTCCGGTTGTTGAAAAATCGTCAAACGATCTCCTAATTTTATTTTTGCCTGTTGCATCCAGTACCATGTATCATCTTTACTACCATCATCTACAGCTAATAATTGCATTTTTTCTGCAGGATAATCGCTGTCTGCCAAACTTAGTAAAGTGTCCCAAACCAATTTTCCTTCGTTATAAGCAGGAACAATAATGGTAGTTGTTGGCAATAATTCATCGCTTACAGACTCGATTGGTTTGTATCTTAGGTATAAGTAAACATTGTAAAAGAATGCTCCTGACTGAAAGAAAAACAATATCATGGTGACAATCAAAAAGGGATAACCCCATGATGAATTGATTCTGTCTAATTGAAACTGATCGAAATCGTCTTGTAAAAGATACACGATAAAAGCGCCTGCGAACATTAAAAGAAATGTTCCGGCAAGTACAAATAAGTTTAATTTATTTGAAGTTCGTGCAATTTTTTTTGTGGTTTTATCGTTATTAATTCGAAAAATAGAACTGTTTAAAAGTTGTTCGTCATTAAGTGTATCGGCTGAAGTATAAAATTGTTTTGAGATAATTGTTTCACTTTCCATATTGTGTCCTATTTTTTATTTTTTATCTAAATGGCTTTTATTAAATGCGGTTTCTGTATTTGTTCTAAAATTGTTTCAGAAACACATTATCTCAGTTAGCAACCCGCATGCCATTCTGTTTTTCAGCTGTAAGTGAGCGTTTTATCTAATATCGCCAAAAAGCATTGTGTATACTTTTTACACAATTTGGTATACACTATACATATTTTGTCCCAGCAAACACAAGTCTTTTATCATATTGTTTTTAGTTTTTTACCGCAGATAACGCGAAGATTTTTGGAATTTTAGTTCGTGGTAAAACACAAAGTTCACAAAGCTGGTTGAATATAACTTTGCGAACTTTGCGTAAATCTTTGCGGACTTTGCGGTAAAAGTCAGCATCCAAAATATTTTTTATTTTTTTTTCTAAATTTTGTCCAATTCTGAAAGTTCAGTTGTCATTAGGGTATAACATTTAAAATTATACACTATGGAAACTAGAATTAATGTATTCGAAAAAGGTCAAAAAGCATTAGGAACTTTATTTGGAATTAGCGGTTATTTGAAAAAATCAGGACTTGAAAAATCTTTGATTGATTTAGTAGATTTCAGAGTATCTCAAATTAATAGTTGTGCTTATTGTTTAGACATGCATTCAAAAGAAGCATTGGCAGCCGGCGAAACTACACAACGTTTATTTGGTTTGAGTGCCTGGAGAGAAACTCCTTTTTATACTCCAAGAGAAAGAGCAGCTCTTGCCTGGGCAGAAGCTGTAACGGCTTGTCACGTACCAGATGAGATTTATTCTGAAGCAAAAACGCAATTTTCTGATGAGGAACTAATTGATTTGACTTTGGCGATTACGACTATCAATACATGGAATCGTATGAATCTGGCTTTTCCTAATAATGTGGGATCTTACAGAGTGGGGCAATTTGGATAAATAAATTAAGGCTGTTTTTTATATGACGTAAAAGATTAAATTTATGTCTTGAATATAAAACAGCTTTTTTATTATTTGCCACAGATTACAGGATTAGAAAGATTTTTTTTCACGCAGATTCTGCAGATTTAATTTTGATAATCTGCGCATATTTGCTTAAATCATTTTTAAAATCTGCGTGAAAAAATTTTATCTCTCGAAGATTCTGCAGATTGAGCAAATTTAATTTTGATGATGATCTGCGCGTATTTGCTTTAATCTTTTTAAATCTGCGTGAAAAAATATTTGAACGCATAGAAAGATTTTTAATTTTTAATTCTAAATTTTTAATTTAAAAAAAACACCAATGAATGAGTTTTTATTAATTTTCAGAAGAGATTTTACAACCAAAGAAATCCAGCCTTCGCCGGAAGAAATGCAGCAGCATTTTCAGCAATGGCAAAACTGGTTTGGTGGTTTGGCGGCACAAGACAAACTCGCAAGACCTTTGCAGCGCTGGGACGGACAAGGAAAAATTGTTACCAATAATAAAGGGGTTACAGATGGCCCTTTTGTAGAAATCAAAGAATCTATTGGCGGAATGATTACCGTAAAAGCAAAAGATTATGAAGAAGCTGCCGAAATCGCCAAAAACTGCCCTATTTTAAATTTAGGCGGAAATGTGGAGATTAGAATGGCGGTTTAGATTTTAGATTTTAGATTTTAGATTTTAGATTTTAGATTTTAGATTTTAGATTTTAGATTTTAGATTTTAGATTTTAGATTTTAGATTTTAGATTTTAGATTTTAGATTTTAGATTTTCCCAATCTTTGTCAAAGTTTTCAACTTTGACAAAGATTTACGTACGATGGTGTCTTTGCGAGGAACGAAGCAATCTCACTACTGAATCGACAAAGATTGCAATTATGCTTATTTATAAAAGGATATTTTCCTAACATAGCCCGAGGTTTCAACCTTGGGATGCCTATTATAGATTACCCGAAACCCGACAGGTTTTTAAAACCTGTCGGGTTTAAAACGTAATGCAATCGCAATAACAAACAGAAAACCAGATTTCAAAATTATGATCGAAAACAAAGAACTCATACCGAATTTATTCAGAACGGAATACCAGAAAATAGTTTCGGTGCTTAGTAATTTGTTTGGTATTCATCATATCGAAATTGCCGAGGATATTGTGAGCGATACTTTTCTGGCGGCGGCAGAAACCTGGGCGATAAAAGGAATTCCGGAGAATCCTACGGCCTGGCTTTATACCGTTGCAAAGAATAAAACTAAAAACTACTTTAAACGAAATGACGTTTTTGAAAAGAAAATTGCGACCGAAATTAAATACAATTCTCCTTTGAACAATCCGGAAATCGAAATTGATTTATCAGAACAAAATATTGCTGATAGTCAGTTGGCGATGATTTTTACGGTTTGCAATCCCTGTAATTCAAACGAAGCGCAGATTGCATTGGCATTGAATTTATTATGCGGTTTTGGAATCAATGAAATCGCTGATGCTTTTTTATCGAATAAGGAAGTGATTTACAAACGAATAAATCGCGCCAAGGAAAAACTCAAAGAAGAAAACATTAAAATTCAGCATCCAAAACCGGTTGAAATTAAGGAACGAATCGATACCGTTTTAAAAACCATTTATCTGCTGTATTCCGAAGGTTATTATTCGACCTCGCAAAATACTACTTTGCGCAAGGATCTTTGTGCCGAAGCCATGCGCCTCACCTACTTATTGCTGCAGAACGATAGTACAAATTTGGCTGCAGCCAATGCTCTAATGGCTTTGATGTGTTTTCATTCTTCACGATTTGAAGCGCGAACTGCTGAAAACGGCGAAATTATTTTGTATCAGGATCAGGATGAATCACTTTGGAATCAGGAATTAATCGAAAAAGGAACTTATTTTTTAAGTAAATCTTCGACGGGTAATATTCTTTCAAAATACCATCTTGAAGCCGGAATTGCGTATTGGCACACGCAGAAAAAAGATACCGTCGAAAAATGGCAGCATATTTTAGAATTGTATAACAACCTTATTATTTTAGAATATTCGCCAATTGTGGCATTGAACAGGACCTTTGCCCTATCGAAAGCAAACAACAAACAAGAAGCGATTATCGAAGCCGAAAAACTACAACTGACTGATAATCATTTCTATTATTCTTTACTTGGGAATTTATATACTGATATCGACAATAAAAAAGCATTACAACATTATGAAACTGCCTTTGGCCTAGCCAAAACAATTTCGGATAAAAATATCATCAGTAAAAACATAAAACAGCTGAATTTCCTTTAATCAAAATTTTTAAAATAACTTTCATAATTTTTGCGATATTTTACATTATTCCCATGTTTTATATCAAAGCATTTTTGATATGTTCTAATTGTTGCTCAACAGCTGTTAAATCTTTAATAAATATTAATTGTTAATATTACAGGAAAACGTATATTTGAGTCAATAGAATTTAAATATCGTGCAAGAACAAAAAAAATCACATAGTTTTATTTTCCCAAAAACTCCTACTGGAGTTGACGGCCTTGATGAGATTACTGATGGTGGATTTCCGAAAGGACGACCAACTTTAATCTGTGGCGGTGCCGGCTGCGGAAAAACATTGTTATCGATGCAGTTCCTTATTAAAGGAATTACAGAATATAACGAACCCGGAGTTTTCATGTCTTTTGAGGAACCTTCGGATGACCTTACTTTAAATGTAAAATCGTTAGGTTTTGACCTTGAAGAGCTTAAAGCCCAGAAAAAACTCGTTGTCGATCATGTCAGAGTCGAAAGATCTGAAATTGAAGAGGCAGGAGAATATGATCTTGATGGTTTATTTATAAGATTAGGTCATGCGATTGACTCTATAAAAGCAACCCGAGTGGTTCTTGACACAATCGAATCTTTATTTGCAGGCCTTGACAATCAGGCGATTCTTCGTGCGGAATTGCGAAGATTATTTCATTGGCTTAAAACCAAAGGCGTAACAGCAGTCATTACGGGTGAACGCGGTGAAGCAACTTTAACGCGTCAGGGATTAGAAGAATATGTTTCTGATTGTGTGATTGTTTTAGACCATCGTGTGATCGAACAGGTTTCGACAAGACGTTTGAGAATTGTAAAATACCGTGGCTCAACGCATGGTACAAATGAATATCCGTTTTTAATTGATGAAGACGGAATTTCGGTTCTTCCTATTACATCGTTAAAACTGAATAATGAGGTCTCATCAGATGTGGTTCCTACGGGAGTTCCGGGATTAGACGAAATGTTTCAGGGCGGCGGATTTTATCGCGGAAGCAATATATTGGTTTCAGGAACTGCCGGTACGGCCAAAACAACTATTGGATGTTATTTTGCCAATAAACAATGTGAAAATAAGGAACGCGTTATCTATTTTGCATTTGAAGAATCTCCGCAGCAATTGGTTCGAAATATGAAATCAATTGGTATTGACCTTGGAAAACATATTAAAAAAGGCAATTTGCAGATTCACTCTTCCCGCCCGTCTTTAAATGGTCTGGAACTGCATTTGCTTACACTTAGAAAACTAATTAAAGAATTCCAGCCTACAACGATAATTATAGATCCTATCAGTAATCTTATTACGGTGGGAAGCGAGCAGGAAGTGCGTTCGATGCTGGTGAGGCTCATAGATATGCTGAAAGCCAATAATATAACGGCACTTTTTACTTCATTAAATAAACAAACGGATAATTTCAGGCCGGATCTTGCCGAAGAATCTGTATCATCATTGGTAGATACCTGGGTTACAGTTCGTGATATGGAAGGAATTGGCGAAAGAAACCGTGGAATTTTTATTGTAAAAGCCCGCGGAATGGGACATTCTAACCAGGTTAGAGAATTTGTGATTACAAGTAACGGAATTGAATTGCTTGATGTAGAATTAGGTCCGCAGGGAATATTAACCGGTTCTGCCAGAAAATCACATCAGTTCAAGAAAACAATTTCAGATATTAAACTGCAAAACGAAATTAGCCGCAAAGACAGGGAAATTGAGCGTAAACGCAAAGTCCTTGAAGCTAATATTGAAGCTCTTAGAACCGAATTTGAGTCTGCAGAAGAAGAATTAAGTATACTTAAAGCAACAGAATTGCTGCAGGAAAAACTGAATTCTAAGAAAAAATAGCCACAAAATGAAAAAAGAAGTCGTAGCCGAATGGCAATTGCTGCTCTATATCGCCGGCCAGACGCCAAAGTCGATAAAAGCGCTTGAAAATATAAAAAAATATGCCGAAGAGCATCTAAAAGGTAAATATAGTATTGAGATTATAGATTTACTTAAAAGTCCGCAGTTAGCTGAAGGTGACCAGATTTTGGCTGTTCCTACTTTGGTTAGAAAATTTCCTGAACCGATCCGCAAAATAATCGGGGACCTTTCTAATGAGGAAAGAGTTTTGGTGGGACTCAATATTAAACCCGTAAAAGCGTTATAATGAACAATCCATCTGATGTTACAAAACCAGAAAAACATAAGTTCATGCTTTTTGTTTCGGGTATGTCTGTAAAATCAGGGCATGCAATAGAAAATTTACGAATAATATGTGATAAATATCTCGCCGATATGTATGAATTACAGATCATAGACATAAGTCGCGACACAGAGCAGGCTGTTATACATCAAATTGTAGCAATACCAACTTTGATTAAAATAAGTCCGGCGCCAAGAAGAATCATTTTAGGTGATTTGTCAGACAAGGAAAAGGTATTGAAAATACTTAATTTAACTGAATAAATTTGGGTGATAATAATAAACATATCGAATCTTTATTAAAAGAGATAGCTGCTTTAAAAGAAGAGCTTTTTGAATCAAATAGTATTGTTGAAGCTATAAAAGTAGGAGATGTTGATGCATTAGTAGTAAATAATAACGGAGTTCCGCAGCTTTATTCTCTAGAAACTGCTGATTATACTTTCAGGCTTCTTATCGAAAAATTCAGGCAGGGCGCTTTAAGTATTTCCAGAAATGGTCTGATTTTGTACTGCAACGATTATTTTGCAGAACTTGTTGGTGTATCTTCAGAAAAAATAATTGGGAATTATATACAGGAATATTTCAATAATACGGATCATTTTACTGCGCTTCTGGAAGCATTGAAATACGGAATTTCGACACACGAAATTCTATTTAAAACCAATTACAGTACAAGAACCTTTCCGGCCTCGATATCTGTAACAGATCTGGAGCCTTCGGTTCAGGGATTGGGAATTGTGGTTACTGATTTAACAGAAAAGAAAAAGCATGAAAATGCCCTGATTCAGCATCAGAAAGATCTTGAGGAAAAGATCAACGAATTAAACCGGATCAATACAAACCTCGAGGAATTCATTCATGTTATTTCGCATGATCTAAAAGAACCGCTTCGGAAAATGGTGATGTACAGTGAAAGGATCAGCGGCAACGAACTTTCAGAAACGGATTCTAAATTCCTGAATGTAATGAGATTATCTGCTTTAAGATTAAACTCTCTTGTGGATGATTTGGTAAATTATTCTTCGCACACGGCAAAAGAAGAACTTACGCAAGTAAATTTAGTCGAAATAATTGCTGAAGTTAATGAGGATTTAGAACTTATCATTAATGATAGAAAAGCCATTATTCAAATTGGAAACTTACCGATATTAAAGGCATCAAAAGTACAGATGCGCCAACTTTTTTCTAATTTAATTTCAAACGCTATTAAGTATAGTAAAACAGATATTCCTCCGTCAATACAAATCTTTCAAACAGATGATTTTGAATCTGAAGATCCCGGAAAGGCTGATAAATTTGTAAAAATTCAGATAAAAGATAACGGTATTGGAATGGAAAAAAACCACCTGCTTAAAATTTTTACCATATTTCAGCGTTTACATGCTAAGAATGAATATTCAGGAAACGGTATTGGGCTTGCGATTTGTAAAAAAATCATGGAAAACCATTCAGGAAATATAACCGTAGAAAGTAAACTGGATGAGGGTACCACTTTTAATCTTTATTTTCCAATACAATAAAATGACAAAAAACAATCTACATATTATTATTGCCGAAGATGACGACGACGACGCAGATGTGATCACTGAAATCTTTAACAAAAATCCTGATTTTAATAAAGTCAGTCTGGTTTCGAATGGTGAAGAACTTCTGAATTATCTAAAAAATACTTCAAATGAAATTCCTGATGTTATTCTTACCGATATAAACATGCCTATTGTTGATGGTATCGAAGCGTTGCAGGAAATTTTAAATACTGATGGACTAAAAACTATTCCGTGTTTTATTTATTCAACAAGTATAAATCCGGCGTATAAAGAAAAATGTGATTTGCTTGGCGTAAAAGCCTATCTTATAAAACCTTATTCTATTGAAGCTTTTGAGGAAATTCCGAGACAAATTGTTAAAATTATTGAACAGTGATTTAACTGCGAAGCCAATTTTACCGCAAAGACGCTAAGATTTACGCAAAGTTCGCAAAGCTAAATTTAACCACAGAGATCGCTAAGATTACACAAAGTTCACAAAGCTAAATTAATATAGCTTTGTGAACTTTGTGTTTTTGTAAAATCCGAAATGTAAAACTCTGTGTACTTTGTGGTTAAATTATAATGAAATCATTTTTCAGAACTTTGCTCAAATCTTTTCAATTTCAATAATTCAGCAGTTACTTTTTTTATCCATTGCTGTTGATTTTTATTACTTCCAAGTACTTCAGAATCATATAAATCCTGATATTTATTGCATTTTTCAATATTTGATTTATAAATTTCATCATATTGGGCAAAATTGGTAATTTTTTTGACGCTTAAACTATCAAACGATTTTCTAATTTTTCTAACGTGTAATTCTGTTATGTCAAAATGCAACTGCTCGTGCGATAACATTCCGGGATCATCGGTTACGGTCCAGGATTTGCTCTTTATAAATTTACTTTCAATTTTATAATTTTTAGCATTGTGAAATTCAAAATCCATAGTTGAACAAGTTACCGCCACGGTAGATTCGACAGGCGCATCCGGCGGAGTTCCTTTAAAATCTTTCCAGATTAATTTTCTGTTTGGAGACCAGACAATTTCATCGCTTACTTCGGTTTTTCTGTTTTTGTAAAATGTTATATTCGAACAGCAAATTACTATAAACAATGGCAATATTAATATCTCTTTTCTAATTCTCATTTTTATTTTTTTTCCTGTTTTATAAAAGCTCAAAGCCTGTCATCATCCTTTTTTCAATTCGTTCAATCTTCTGAATAACTCAAAAGTATCAAATAATAATCAAAACGGCATAAATAATAATTGGTGTAATGATAGTTGAAAACAAATTATACATTTGTCTCACAACAACCAAAAACCGAGCCACGTGAATCTAAAATTCCGCTTAACCGTTTTCTTATTATTTACTTTTATTGGCGGCATTGTTTATGCACAAAATAGTCAGATAGACAGTTTGAAGAGAATTTTGCGTGTTACCAAAATAGATACTTCAAAGGTAAATCATTACAATACAATTGCCGATTTATATAAGGAGATTGATCCTGATTCGACTTTATTCTACGCTCAGAAAGCGGCAGTTTTAAGTGTAAAAACGTCTTATAATTTTGGTTTGGCTACTGCCTATATCAACAAAGGAAATGCGTCTATTATTCTCGGAAATTATCCTGTTGCCTTAAAATATTTTAAAAATGCCCAAACTGAATTTGAAATTGACCTGAAAAAAAATCCGGACAAAAAACAGCTCAAAAAAGGTTTGGCACGTTCCTATGCAAGTTCAGGCGTGGTTTATTCAGAACAAAGCAATTATATTCTCGCTTTAAAAAATCATGAAAAAGCTTTAAAATTATATCAGGAAATTCAGGAACAGCAAAGTATATCCAAGGTTCTTAACAACATTGGTATTGTCTATAAATCGCAGCTAAATTATCCTAAAGCCTTATATTATCTCAAGGAAGCTTACAAACTTCAAATTATTCTGGGTGAAGCAAATGCGCCAATTACACTTACGAATATTGGTGTGATTTATTTTGAAATGGGCGAATATCAAAATGCAATTAATTATTATGGAAAAGCAAAAAAAGCGTTTGAAAAAAGCGATAATAAACGCGGATTTGCACTCTTAAACAATTATCTGGGCGATTATTATACAAAACAAAACAATCAATCTCTGGCGTTAGAATATTATCAAAAATCATTGCATTTATACGAAGAAATCCAGAATAAATTTGGTGCTTCTCTCGCTTTATACAATATGGGATTGTTGTTGCAGAAACAGCAAAAATATAGTGAAGCACTGCCTTTTGCCATTAAATCTTTAGCGTATGCAAAAGAAGTTGGCGTTCAGGATCAGACCTTTCATACAGAGAAATTACTGAGCGAATTGTACGAGTCTCTAAACGATTCTAAAGCGGCTTTGGCACATTACAAAAATTACATTGTGGCCCGCGACAGCATCAACAATCAGGAAACCAAGAATAAGTTTGCCAAAGCCGAAATGAACTACGAATTTCATAAAAAGGAAGTTTTGCTTTCTGAAAAACATAAAAGAGAAATTCAGCTGGTTGTCTTTTCTATTTTGGGAGGATTATTGCTGATTGTTTTAAGTCTGGTTATTTACAACAGAATGCAGGTAAAACGCCAGCTCACATTGAAAAAAGAAGTAGCAGAATACGAACAGAAAGCTTTGCATTTGCAAATGAATCCGCATTTTGTTTTTAATTGCCTGAGTTCAATATCGAGTTTTATTGTTCAGAACGGAACAGATTCTGCCTTGAAATATTTGTCTAAATTTTCAAAATTAATGCGGCTTACGCTCGAATATTCAAAAGGTTCCCTGATCCCGATTGATAAGGAAATTGAAAGTTTGCAGAATTATCTGGAACTCGAACAGCTTCGTTTTCATGATAAATTCGAATTTGAAATTGAATCCACAGAAAACGTCGAATTTAATATGGGATTACCGCCTTTACTGATTCAGCCATTTGTAGAAAACGCTATTTTGCATGGAATGGTTCCCAAAGAAGGAAAAGGAAAAATCAGCGTAAATTTTGATGTTCAAAACCAACAATTAATCTGCACGATTACAGATGATGGAATTGGTTTATCAGAATCAAAACTTTTAAAAGAAAACTCCGTTACGGCGCATCAGTCTATGGCATTGGATATTACAAAAAAACGATTGAAGATTATGGAATCCATCACTTCTAAATCGGCCAAAATAGAGATTATCGAGCTTAATTCGGCAAAACAAAAAACAGGTACAAAAGTTACTTTGTACCTGCCAATTCAATACATACCATAATATCAAAAAGCAATACCAAAATACCAAATACCAAAACCATGATAACAGCATTATTAATCGACGATGACAAACATTTAAGAACCGGTCTAAAAGCGCTTTTAGAACGTTATACAAATGATATTTTTATTGTTGGCGAAGCCGAAAGTGTAAAAACCGGAATCGCTGCGATAGAAAAATTAAATCCGCAGGTTATTTTTCTGGATATTCATTTAACAGACGGAACCGGTTTTGATATTCTGGAACGTCTTTCTAAAGCAAACGGAAAACTGAAATCGCATGTTGTGTTTATTACCGCGCACGAACAATATGCTTTGAAAGCTTTTAAATTCAGTGCTTTAGATTTTATTCTAAAACCGGTTGATCCCGAAGAACTGCAGCTTACAATGGCCAAAATAAAAGAAGCAGTCGGGAAAAATAATTCGTTTGAAAACATTGATTTACTGCTGGAAAACATCCGTAAAAAAGTCGACAATTTCAAAAGAATTGCCTTATCAACCAGTGACGGAATTCATTTATTTGAGGTTTCGGATATTATTCGCTGTGAAGCCAAAATAAATTACACCCAATTTTTCATCAAAAACCATAAACCTGTTTTGATATCAAAAACACTAAAGGAATATGAAGAATTACTGGCAGAACACGGTTTTGAACGCATTCACCAATCGCATTTAATCAATTTATCTTATCTCAAATCATACATAAAAACAGATGGCGGATATGTGATTATGGCGGATAATGCCAATATTCCGATTGCACAGAGCAAGAAAGAAAAGTTACAGGAATTAATTAATTCCCTTTAAAATCATCCCCAAAATTTTCTAACGAACAACTCAAACCATAATTAATTATGAGAAAAAAAATACTCTTAATGGTATTATTGCTTACCGGAATGGTCAATGCACAAATACTTACCTTTACCGATTCTACACTAAAAAACATGCTGGTAAATGGCGGCGATGCTAACTTTACAGCCTATTCGGGCGGAGTTAAAGTAACGAGAATCGACACCAATTTTGATAATCAGATTCAGGTTTCAGAAGCGGCTTTGATTGACAAACTTTGGATAGAAGGCACAAACGCGCCGTTAGTAACCAACATTCAGGGAATTGAAGGTTTTACCAATGTAACCGAATTGGGTTTTAGGGAAATCAGCGTGACTTCGATAAATTTAAACGGAATGTCAAATTTGAAAACTATTTTTGTAAAAAGTCCAACTTTGGCAACAGCCACAGTTTCAGGAATGAATGCACTAACGGGTATAACCTTTATGGAAAACCCGTTAATGACCACTTTAAACATTTCAAACAATCTTGTTTTATATACAATTGTTGCACAGCAAAATCCCGCTTTTTCTACTTTCAACGTTAGTAATCTCCCAACTTTAGGGCAATTGTATCTTGAAAATAATGTGCTAACGGCTTTGGATTTAACAGGTTGTCCTAATTTGGAATATTTTAATGCGGTAAACAATAAACTAACGGCAATGAATGTTTCCGGTTTAACAAAACTGACTACTTTTTTAATTGAAGATAATCTTGACTTTGCTTCTATAAATGCTTCGGGCTGTACATTGCTTAATTTTCCGCAATCTACCTTTTCGCAAATGCAGCAAATGACAACTGCTGATTTTTCTAACTGTTCCAGCCTGGAATATTTACGAATTCCCAATAACATAATTTCCTCTTTAAATTTGTCAGGCTGCGGCGCTTTGAAAGAAGTAGATATAGAAAAAAATCCTTTAAGCACTTTGCCGTTAACGGGTTGTACAGCCATTACCTTTTTAAATTGTACTTTTAATCAGTTAACAGCATTGGATTTAAGCAACTCGCCAAACCTTGTAGAACTTCAGGCTTCGTCAAATTTTATTGCGAATTTAAATCTTAGCGGAACGACTAATTTGAAAAAAGCATTTTTAAGCGCGAATCAAATTCCGTCTCTCGATCTTTCAGGAAACACCAATCTTGAAATTTTGGATATAGATCTGAACCCAATTGGCAATTTAAATCTTTCAGGATGTACAGCACTATCGAACCTCAATATGCCAACGACCACACTTGCAACCGGTGATTTCTCAAATTGCAGTGCCTTAACTTATATTGGAACGGTCAGCAACGCATTAAGTTCTGTAAATGTACAGGGTTGTACAGCGCTTGAAACACTTTCTTTAAGTGGAAAACCATTAGAAATAGCACCATTAACAGCCTTAAATGTTTCCGGATTAACCAATTTAAAAAGCCTTGATTGCAGTTACAATAATCTTGCTTCACTCAATCTTTCCCGTTGCAGCGCTTTAACATCTCTTTTTTCTATAGATACACAAATTACAGCTTTAGATTATTCTGATTCTCCCAATCTTAACGTCTTGAATGTTACCGGAAGCGCTTTAGAAACCATTGATATTTCCGGTTTAACCAATTTTCAGACTTTATCAGCAAGCAATAATCCGAATCTAAAAATGATTTTTGCCAAAAACGGAAAAACCGAAACAATGTTTTTAGGAAGTGCCGACACAAATCTGACCTTTATTTGTCAGGATGAAGCTGATATCCAAACAACAAAAAACTATCTGTTAAGTTTTCCATTGTCAAACGTCGAAGTCAATTCGTATTGTTCTTTTACGCCGGGCGGAAATTACAATACTATTTCAGGAACAGTAGCTTTTGACCTTGATAATAATGGCTGCGATGCCTCAGATGCTAAACAGCCGAATGTAAAAGTGGGACTAAATGATGGTTTTGTACAAAGTGAAACTTTTACCAAAGCTAACGGTAAATATAATTTTTATACCGGAACAGGAAATTTTGCCCTAACGCCGCATCTTGAAAATGCGTCATTATTCAATATTTCGCCTGTTACGCCGTTGCTTTCTTTTACTGATACTAATAATCACGTTGTTACACAGGATTTCTGCATTACCGCAAATGGATCTCAAAACGATGTCGAAATTGTCATTGCGCCTTTTGTACCGGCAAGACCCGGATTTATGGCCTGGTATCAAATTGTGATTAGAAACAAAGGAAATCAAACAGCAAACGGAAGTTTTAATTTTGCATACAATCAAAATTTAACGCAATTTGTGCAGGCAAATATACCAACAGATGTTCAAAACCCTGGATTATTAGGCTGGAATTACGCTAATTTACTTCCTTTTGAAAGCAGAAGTTATTATGTTAGACTAGACATCAATACGCCAACGCAAACACCTCCGGTAAATTTAGATGATGTATTGAATTTTACGGCCACGATAAACCCAATTGCTGGCGATTTAAACCCTGCCGACAACACATTTAACTTTAATCAGATTGTAATTGGTTCTTATGATCCTAATGATATAATATGTCTGGAGGGCAAAAGCGTGTCTCCAGCTACAATTGGCGATTATTTGCATTATGTCGTTAATTTTGAAAATACAGGAACTGCGCCTGCTGAAACTGTCGTTGTAAAAGTCGTTGTCGACCAGACTAAATATGACATTAATTCCCTGCAATTATTAGACACTTCGCATCCGTCAGACATTAATGTTCACGGAAATGTAGTCGAATTTATTTTCGATAAAATCAATCTTGGTGCCGCTAAAAAAGCAAATCTTACAGCCAAAGATCCTCCGGTTAACGGTCACGGAAATGTTTTATTCAAAATCAGAACATTAAATAATCTTATTACCGGCGACGAAGTTGGAAAAGAAGCTGATATTTATTTTGACTATAATACGCCGGTAGAAACCAATAAAGCCGAAACTATTTTCAAAAATTTGGGAACAAAAGACCATCAGGTTGATAAAAGCGTCGCATTATACCCAAATCCAACCAAAGGAAACGTAACAATAAATTGCGATAATACCATAAAACGTGTTGAATTGTTTGATGTTCAGGGAAGAATCCTGCAAAACAAAATAGAAACGAATAACAACACGCAACTTGATATTTCGAACAAGCCAAACGGACTTTATTTCATCAGAATCACAACTGAAAACGGTATTAAAGTCGAAAAAGTAATCAAGGAATAAATTTAGGAAAATCAATATTCCGCATTTAAAAGCCTTCTAAAATCAACCGATTTTGGAAGGCTTTTTTTATTATCCTTTTTTTTCAGGAGCTATTTCCAGCACCCGAGCCTGAAAGTGCGAACTGGCGAAGCAATCCGCTTGTATCTTTTTCCTGCTTAAAGAAAGCAAGAAAAAGGATACCGCTTCTATCTGGGCTAGGGCATCCGTTTTCATAACGACTATTTTCGTACTTTTAATCCCGAACAAAGCACCTTTACCATGACTTTTTACATTAACACAGAACATTTAAAAAAACAAATTGAATATCCAGATCGATATCAGTCTGAAAATCTTCTGAAAAGCTGTGCGATTGTTTTTGCAGCCATTTTCGTGTTCCTTTTATTGTTTGCGCCATTTGGCGTTTATGAGCCTGAATTCAGGGTAAATTACTTCCTGATTTGTTTTTTACATGCTTTTTCGCCCGCTTTAATCCTATTTTTATATTTCGGAACTTTTAATTATATCAATCGAAATCAACCCAAAAACTGGACTTTGTTACACGAATATATTCACGTTGGCGTATTTCTGCTTTTGGCCGGAATTGCCAGTTTTTTAATGCGCGATATCATTTATAACAATCCAAACAATTGGTCGCTGCGCTATTTATGGGAAGAAGTCCGAAACTGTTTTCTCGCCGGCATCCTTTTTTATTTTTTCCTGCGAATGGCGGGTTTTTATTTCAAATCAAAAAAAGGTTCCCCATTTGTACTTCAGTTTGTGCCGCTTGCCAATGAACCCGAAAAAACCAAAATGGCCTCTACCCTTTTCATCAATACGCAGGTCAAACAAGACGATTTCAATTTAAACTTAGAAGATTTGCTTTTCGTTAAAGCCGATGGCAATTATATCGAAATCACAAAATCGAATCACGAAGAAACAACCACAGAACTCAAACGAATTTCGCTCACACAATTCGAAAAACAAATTGAAGACTATCCGCATTTTTTCAGATGCCACAGAACTTATTTGGTCAACATGTTTAAGATCGAAAAAGTAAGCGGAAATTCTCAGGGTTACCTTTTATCATTCCATAATACCGATACAAAAGTTCCCGTTTCCAGAAATCAGATTGAGAGTTTCAATCAGTGTTACAACCAACTCCGCAGCCTGCAGATAGCCTAAGCTTGTCGTTCGTCACAAAAGCTTGTTAGTGATAACAGGAGTGCTTACAACTGTATTTTCTTGTTGTAGGTTTGCCCTCAGTAACACTAAATCAAAACGATTATGACAACCCAAAACACCACTTTATTACCAGATGTACAACAGCCAAATAAGCTCCATTACATCAATAATATCAAAATACTATTGACCATTTTGGTCATTTTACACCACACATTTATTGCTTACAGCACATCAGACGGATGGTATTATACAGAACCCACTACTATTCTTGGAGTGCTTATTCCGGTAAAAATGATGATTAGCATCAACCAGTCTTTTTTTATGGGCTTTTTCTTTATGCTTGCCGCCTATTTTACCGATGCTTCTTTTACCAAAAAAGGCACTTCAAAATTCATCACAGACCGTTTGATCCGATTGGGAATTCCGTTAGTATTTTACGCAGTATTGATTTCGCCATTTACGAGTTATCTGGTGTATTATTTTGCACAGGAACATCATATTACTTTTTTACAATATTTGCAGGGCTACGACACCTGGATGGATATTGGCGTGATGTGGTTTGTATTGGCTTTGCTCCTTTTTACTTTCCTTTACGTTATATCACAAAAGCTTTTCAAAATCAGTTTTGAAAACACATTGCCCGTTCCTACATCCCGAACAATTCTTTTATTTGCACTAGCGTTGGGTCTTGTAACTTTCGTCGTGAGAATTGCGTTTCCAGTTGGCTGGGTTCTCGAACCATTCGGATTCCAACCCGGACATTTCCCGCAATACATCGCTTTTTTTATCATTGGATTATTGGCTGCCAAAAACAACTGGTTCAACGAATTATCTGAAAGAACCAGAAAACGTCTAACGCTTTCTGCCTGGATTTGTTTATTGCTTTTCCCCGTATTTTTTGTCATCAGAATCACCGTAAAAATGCCCGTAGAATGGTACGCAGGAGGTTTTCACTGGCAACAACTATTATACGCCATCTGGGAACAATGGATCGGACTTTCCATTTTAACCGTTCTACTCATCAAAGGAAGAACAAAATGGAATAAATCAACGCCCTTGCTTGCCAAATTAGCGCGCTACAGTTTTGCCACTTACATTTTTCATCCCGTAGTAATTGTCGCCTTTACCCTAGCCGCAAGAAACTGGAATGTAGATCCGGCACTTAAACTTCTTGTAGTTTTACCGCTGATAGTTGCAGGGAGTTTTGCTTTGGGAGGATTGATCTTATTGATTCCCGGGGTTAAGAAGATTATTTAAAAATCATCAATCAAAAAACGGATTTACTAATTGTGGAAAGCTCAACTTTTGGTAGTTGGGCTTTTTTTATTTGGTGTTTTTATAAAACCACGTATAAATACTTGGTGTCTTGTTTTTATTTATTGTTATTCTTGTTGTGACAAATTTTAGTTGATTATGGTTTTCCGTAAATTTTAGAATTTTTGAATAATGATATTTGCTTAAATAATTTAATATGCAACAGATTTTTAATTATGAAAACTTTTACAATAATGCGCAAACAGATTTTAAAAAAGCATTTCAATTAATTAGAGAGCTTGAGAATCTGTTATGGCATGAAATGCATCTTATCGGAAGTAATAAATTTAACGATGGCGAACAGGAATTTATTAAAGAGAGATTAGCAGATGTATTAAAAAGTATTCAATTAAAATTGGAGTTTGCTTATGAGTTTTTAGAACTAAAATTAATGCGCAAAAGTCTTAGAAAAGAAATCTCTAAATATGAAGAAAGCTTTGGTGATTTAATATTCATTCAGTATTTAGATGTTTTTTATTCTCCTGTACTATCAATACTTGAAAAGCATATAAATGCTCTAACGTCTCATCTAAAGTTAGATAAAAGTAAAATAGAAAACGCAAATTCAAAACTTCTTTTAGAACAAATTATTAAAGGTATACCGAAAATGCTAACAGATAGAAAAATTCAGCCCTCAAATGAAATGGAAGTTAGGACTGAAGTTTATTATAATTTAATTCATGTTTTTCCTGATACCGTGAAAGAAATTCCTATTTCAAAAGTCTCAAAAACCTACAAACCTGATATTGGAATTCGAAGTTTAAAAAGTGCAATTGAATATAAATTTGTAGATTCTGAAAAAGAAGCAAAGATCGCAATTGGAGGGATTTTTGAGGATATTCAGGGATATAATGGATCGAAGGACTGGAAAACATTTTATGCTGTAATTTACATGACGGATAACTTTTTTACACAGGCACAAATTGAAGCAGAATTCAAAATGTCAAAAGCTCCACATTCATGGAAACCAATAATTGTATTTGGAAAAGGTCAAAGAAAAAGTAAAAAAAATATTTTATAAGATCTTTAAATTTAAATTATTAGAGAAAACGATATTATCTTTAATAAAATTCCTATAGGTTAATTATACATTGATAAACAAAAGATGTAAATAATAAAATATTATTTATAAATTTAATCATTAAAGCTAATAAGAGTGATACCAAATTTTGACCACAATAATGTCATTCCTCCTCATTTAGGAACACCAACTCAAAAAAATGAATTGAGTCCATATCGTTGTACAACATTAGAGCTTTGTAAAACATTTGCTACATCAAAAGAAAGAGTGGAAATTCTAATAGGCTTATTATTATTTAGAGAAAAAATGAACCTTCTAGATATAAAACAAGGTTTTCAATGGTTAGATGGCAGTTTTACTGAAAATATAGAAATAAGTGAAAATAGAGCTCCTAGAGATTTAGATTTGGTAACTTTTTTTGGTGGAATAACTATTCAAAATCAAGAAATTATAAACGAAAAATTTGCTGAATTTGTAAACTCGGAAATTTCTAAAGAAACTTATAAGTTAGATCACTATCCAGTTGATTACTGTTATAGCCCTGACGTTACGGTTGAAATGACAAGATACTGGATTCAATTATTTACTCATAATCGCGTCGGGGTTTGGAAAGGAATATTGCGCTTGGAATTAAATACTCCTGATATTGACGCTGAATCAATTGATTATCTTAAAAAATTAGTACTATGAGTTTATTTTGGGAAATTGAACAAACAAAAGCTCAGATTGTTGATACTGAAAGAATGCTTGAAATAGTAGGAGAGCATCCTATTATGTCAAAAAGTATTAATGAAAAATTAATTTTTTTACGAAAAAAATTAGAGAATTTCCCAACAGATCTTATTGAACCTAAAATTAAACTTTTATTTAGTGGCGGTGCGGTAAAGGGATCTCTTGGAATAAAGTCAAGATTTGTAAGCAAAACAATTAATCCTATTCAAGAATTAATAAAAACACAAACTTCTTTGGTTCGTTTTGGTGATGTTGGAAAACGTGGCAAAACAAAGAAAAGTGCTTCTTCTGATTTATATTTAACTTCTTTACCTGTTGGCTCTTTTGGAGTTGAATTATCTCAATTGGAATCATATGATTTATTTGGCGAACAAGATGTAGCCACGGCAATTCATCAAGTTATGGAATTAATTCATGCCGCAACAACAAGCGATGATGATTTTGAAGAGGCAATAGATCACACACCAAAAAGAAATATAAATAATTTAAAAAACTTTCTTAAACAAATTGATGAAGAAAATTCTATTCTTAAAATGGAATCAGGTTCTTATGGGATAAGTATATCAGAAGAACAAATTCATAAAGGCTTTGAAAGAGTTAATCTAACTGTAAATGAAAGTGAAGAGGTCTTTTTATATGGAATTTTGAGAGGATTTCTATTAGATACTGGAAAATTTGAAATAAGTACTGAAGATGGTAAAACAATAACTGGAATCATTAGCCCTGAATTAAGTGAGGAACAAATTCTTAATTATGATAAAGATTATTTGAATAAAGCCTGTACGGTACATCTTAATTTTTACAAAACAATTTTCACATCTGGTACAGAAAAATCAAGCTATGAATTATTGGAGATCTTAAATAAAAAATAACTTAATGACCAATATGAAGATTTTCAACTCTTCTGTACAAAAGCCAGTCTGCCGAATTCGTAGCTACAACATAAGCAAAAACAGGTTTAAAAATATTGGAACGAATGCCAAGTTGAAAAAACTTCGCAGAAGGACGATAAATTATAATAAGACCTTTCAAAAATGCCAAATTCAATATTACATCACTGTAACTCCATAAAATTTTCAATAACTTTGCCCAACTTATGCAGGCAAATCTTAGAGAACATATCGAAAAAATAATTCCGCTTAGGGATAATGAGTTTGCGTTTATTGCTTCTCATTTTACCACTAAAAAATTTAAGAAACACCAATTTCTTATTCAGCAAGGTGATCCGGTAAAGTATTCTTATTTTGTTATTTCGGGACTTTTAAAGTTGGTTTATACCGATAATTCCGCCAAACAGCACATTGTTTCTTTTGCTATGGAAGATTGGTGGGAAAGCGATTATTATGCGTTTTTCACACAAACCGAAGCCACAATGTCTCTCGAATGTATGGAAGATACTGAAGTGTTGTGCTGTACACTCGAAGATTATAAAAAGCTTTGCGACGGTTTGCAAAAAATGGAGCGCTTTTTTCTGGAGAAAGCCACTTTCGGTTTTCTGGGATCACAGCGACGCATTATTTCCTGGCAGACTTCCAATTCCAAAGAACGCTACAAACAGCTTTTAAAACAATATCCTTTACTTTTTCAGCGTGTACCAAAAAGCCTAATTGCTTCATATCTTGGCATTTCCCGAGAAACTTTGAGTCGTTTATCTTCTTAAAGTCAGTTTTCAGTCTCAGTCTCAGTTTTCAGTCTCAGTTAATAATTGGGCCGGAAAAATTGGTTTCACGCAGATTTTGCAGATGTCATTAATACATTTCACTTTTAACTCATAATTCATAATTCATAACTTTCTAACTTCTCCATTGTGACATACCTCACTTTATAATCGTGAGAAATGTCAAGACCTGTTTCCATATGTAATGCCCAACTTTGCAGTATCAATTTTAAACTGTAATCGTGAAAAGAACATCAAAAATTTTAGCATTACTATTATTAACCGCGATGCCAATTTTGGCACAAACTAAAAGAGCGAAACAAATGGAAAAAAGAGTAATTAATCCGTGGGAATGGCAAAATGAACGTAGTTATAACCAAGCCGTAGAAGTTAAAAATCCCGAAGGAACCTTGTACGTTTCCGGACAAGCCGCCGTAAACGCTGATGGAACTTCGAGCAATGAAAACATGGAATCGCAAATAAAACTTGCACTGAATAATCTGGAACAGGTAATATCCAAAGCCGGATATGAACCAAAAGAAATTGTTCGTCTGACGATTTATACTACTGATACGGCAGCACTTTGGCCTAATTTCAACATCATTCAGGATTGGATTGCCAAACACGGAGTGCAGCAAGCGACGACTTTAATGGAAGTAAAAAGCCTGTTTGAAACCCTGAAAGTAGAATTTGAAGCTACTGTCGTGAAATAATTTAGCATTTAGTAAGCTTTGTCAAAGTTTGAAACTTTGACAAAGTTTTCGTTACAAGCATATGAGTTTTTATCAAAGTGAAATGACTTTTTTTATTTCGAGAAATATTAAAATTTTCATAATTATTCAATTACACAAAACCAACTTTCCCATTTGCTCGTAAATAAGGGCAAGACGATGTTCCTGAATGAGATAAGTTCAATAACGAGATAAAGTTCAACATTATTGCGTTTTTTGGAAACACATTGAAATTTATCTTATGCCTGGATTGTCGTCTTAATTTTATTCAATTTTTAAGACGATCAAAACTGTGGACAAATTAAACCTTCAAAGATTAAAAAAGACTTTAAATTATCTGGAAAGCAAACAACGCGAACTCAAAAAAAATCATGAAAATGATACCAGAAGCCTGGAATCAACGATTAAATTCATTAAAAAAGACATGATCGAACAATATAAATTATTAGAGTATGATTTATATATCAAACAAGAAGTTAAAGACACTGAGTCCTTTATAAAAAGTGTAAAAGATATTATTGAAAATAACTGCGAAGCTTAATTTTGATTTTTATGGTAAAATTTCCAATTGAAAAATTATTTTCAATTGGAAATTTTCTGTTTTTATTAAATAGCAATCCTCTTCCAATTTCCTCTTCTGTAAACAATCACACTCAATATTGTAATCAGCGTTTCGGCAACAGGAATAGCGATAAAAACGCCGGTTGGTCCCATTTCATAAAAGTGTACCAAAAGATACGCAAACGGAACCTGAAAAATCCAGAATCCGAAAACATTGATCCACGTTGGAGTCCAGGTGTCGCCTGCTCCGTTGAATGTATTGTTTAAAACCATGCCGAGTCCGTAGAAAATAAAACCAATGCTCATAATCTGCAAAGCTTTGACGGCAATATCCACAATCGTTTGATTGTCTGTAAAAAAGGAAATAAAATAATGAGCGCTAAAGAAACAAACTAACATAATAGAACCCATAAAAATCATATTGTATTTGGCCGTTTTATAAACCGACTCCTCTGCCCTACCAATTTCCTGTGCGCCTAAATTTTGCCCAACCAAAGTCGCAACCGCATTGCTCAGTCCCCAGGCCGGAAGAATAAAAAACATCATAATTCTGATCGCCGTCTGATAACCGGATGAAGCATAATCTCCGCCTGTTGTAGCAACAAGATTCGCAAGGAAAATCCAACTGCAGGAAGCAATTACGTATTGTAAAACGCCCGGAGTGGCGAGTTTTATTATGGACTGAATCAATTTGAAATCAGGAATAAAATAACTCCATTTTATTTTCAGAATTCCTTTTCCGTAAAAAAGGAAATAACATTGGTACAAAACCCCAATTCCTCTTCCGATGGTTGTGGCAACCGCAGCTCCCGTCACACCCATTGCGGGAATAAACCAAAAACCGTTTATCAAAATCGGACATAAAATAATGTTCGAGATATTGGCTATCCAAAGACTTTTCATGGCAATAATGGCATTTCCGGCACCTCTGAAAATTCCGTTGATCAGGAAAATCAGCATTACGAAAACACTTCCGCCCATCATGATTTTGGTGTACAAAACGCCATAAACAACAGATGCTGCCGAAGCGCCCATCAAAAGCAGAATTTCTTCGGCAAAAATAAAACCAAAAACACTAATGAAAACATTGATCGCAATAGCAATTACAATGGCCTGAACTCCGGATTTTCCGGCTTGCGTAACGTCTTTTTCACCTATTCGGCGTGCGACGATTGCGGTTGTGGCAATACTGATTCCGATGGCAATCGAATAAATAATCGCAAAAACAGATTCGGTTAAACCAACAACCTGAATCGCATAATTGCTTTCTCTTAAATGTCCCACGAAATATAAATCGACCAATGCAAAAACCGATTCCATTGCCATTTCTAAAACCATTGGAATGGATAAAATCAGGATTCCTTTTCTGATACTTCCGGATGTAAAATCAAATGATTCTGCATGTTGGAGTATTTTTTTTAAACGTTTGAACATAATTTTTTTTATTGCCACAAAGGCGCTAGGGCGCGAAGTTTTTTTGCTCTTTGTGATGTTTTTAATCGCGCAAAGTCGCAGAGTCGCAAAGGTTTTAGCCACTGATTAAGGGATTAAAATGATTAAAAAAATCTGCATAAATCTGCTCAATCTGCGTGAAACAAAAACTTTGCGACTCTGCGACTTTGCGAGAGATATTTTTTTATATAACTGGAATAAACGCAGCCACCGGATTTTTTAATTTTCCGACAAACTGAAGACTGTCAATAGGATCTGCTAAATCTAACATTTGCTTGTTGTTTCGCAATTGCAAACGGTTTAAACAGCATGAATCAAACTCAGAAGCAAACAGATTGTATTTCTCGAATTGTTCCTTTAAATGCGGCTGATCTTCCTGATAATGAGTAATGCAATCAGCAACACAAGACCAGAAATCTTCTTCGGAAAGTGTGTTGCTTTCGGATAAAATAGCAGAAAGAAAACGGAAATAGAACTGAAAAACGTCATTAAAAATGCATAAGATTTTCAACGGTTCTTTCATGTCGATATGAATTCGTTTTACTTTTTCCGGCAACGGAATTTCTCCATTAAAAACCATAACTTCTTCAGTAATATCTTTCATGATCGCTTTTACAGGAACGTGATTTTCTAAAACCAAAATCAGGTTTTCGCCGTGCGGCATAAAAACCATTTCGTGTTGGTAAAAACAATGCAATAGTGGTGAAAGATAAGCGTCGAGATAATTTTTAATCCACAATTTGGCGCTAATTCCCGATTCTTTTATCAACTCACGGACAAAAGAATTCCCGGACTGATCCACATGCAACAAAGCAGCCATTGTCATAATCTTTTGATTTTTAGACAATTTCGGGATCGGACTTTCGCGCCATAATGTGGCCAGCATTTTATTATGCGGAATACTTCGGCCTAAAGGCTCGTATAAAAAATTGCGATAGCCAAGCGTGGCAACTTCGCCTAATAATGTAAATCCTTTTTGCTGTAAATAAGCGTCATTTTCAACCAGATTTGCCACCCATTCTGTTATTGCAGGTGTACTTTCCATATAATACGGTGAAAGTCCGCGCATGAAACCCATGTTGATGACAGAAAGTGCTGTTTTTGCATAGAATTTCTCCGGAGAAGAAATATTAAAAAACGTGCGGATCGATTGTTGTGCCGAATATTCGTCTTCACCATAACCCAGGCAAACCAAATGATTTTCAGCAATATCCGGTGCAAAAATCAAAGCCAGTTTATTGAACCATTGCCACGGATGGACGGGAAAATAATAATAATCTTCTATATTTAAATTTTGAGATTTCAATACATTCTCAAAACATAAAATAGTTTCAGCATCCAATTCCTGCTGCAATACTTTTTGATAATCCAAATCTTCAATTGCCGTAAAAGTGGCTTTGCTCCTATGTCCCGCCAGCCACAACAATTGTACTGGCGCATTGGCTTCAGGAGAAAATGTGGCAAAATCATCAATATTAAAACCGTTTTTACCGCTGTTTGCCACAAAACACGGATGTCCTTCGGTCATGGCGTGTTCAATGATTTGGTAATCAAGTTCCAGTAAATCTTTAGAACTGAATTTTTCGTTCGCAATTTTATAAGCGGTGCTGTACAACGTACTTGTAATTTCTTCCAGATATGTTGGCAACAGGCTTTCGCCGATGCCTAAAACATCTTTGAATTCAATTATAAATTCTAATAAACGCAAAGACGATTCAGCACCATTTTTAGTTTTTTTAATTGAATCAATGGCAATTGACCAATGATTTAACGCTAAAATGGAAGCTTCAAAAGTATATTCTACCGTTTTATCCGGCGAAGAAATGCTGTATAAATCATCGCCTTTTGCAATTGGAACAATCAATAATTCGTGTGCAAATTCACTTAACGTTTTTTTGAGTAAAAGCCTGTTTGCTTTGTCCCAATTTTCTTTTGTTAAGTGCTGTATATTCTGAGTTGGTATTTCCATTTTCATAATTAAACCTGTTGTAATGCCTTGTAATAATCTTCACGCGTGCAAAACTCTAAATGCGCTTTCTTGTGCGGCAATTCTAAAACATGCTGAAAAACAAATCCTGCTCTTTTATTCAGTAAATGAATTTTGTGATTTCGCGCGTCCGGTTCAACGACAATTCTTTTGCTTTTTGAATCAGAAAAAATGAAATCCAGAATTACCGTAAAAATAGTCCAGGTAAAATTCGGGATTGGATTTTCTGAAGGTGCAACCAGAATATGCATGCCTTTATCGCCTTTTAGCGATTGATAATATTTGCCTACAATATCATTTTGAGGATCGTAACATTCTAATAAAAAAGCCACTTTTCCATTAAAAACCCCCATGTAAACCTGCGTTTTTTCTAAAATATTATAATACGTATTTTTGACTTCTTCTACAGAAAAACCATTCATTTCCCAATAAACGGCATAATCACGGTTTACCCAATTGTGAATCAACGGAATATCGGTTTCCATATCAATTGGGCGCAATTCAAAAACACCTAAACCGGGAATCGTTTTTACAAAAACAACATCAGCTGCGACGTCGTTTTCAGGATGAGTTATTATACTATTCATCATCTGTTTAAGGTTTTAAGCGATTATTTTTTTGTACGGTGCAATTGGGTTTTGCAATTTCCCCTGAAATTGTAACAATGCCACAGGATCGTCAAGATCAATCATGGTTTTGTTGTTGTTCAATTGCAGACGGTTTAAGCATGACAATTGAAATTCATTGGCGAACAAATCATATTTTTCGAATTTAGCTTCCAGATGTAGGTTAGCTTCCTGATAATCAGAGATACATTCTGCTACTAATTCCCAAAAACGATTTTCGCTATAATTATCACTCGAAACCAAAATTGCTGACAGGAAACGGAAGAATCCATCAAATACATCAATAAAAATCGACAATAGTTTTACGTCTTCCGGGACTTCAGCATAAATTCTGTCAATGTTTTTCGGAATTTCAACATCCGGATTCAGAATTACGGCTTCTTCGGTAATATCTTTCATGAAAGAGCGTACGGGAACGTGATTTTCTAATCCTAAAATAAGATTTTCGCCATGAGGCATAAAAACCAAATCATATTGGTAAAAACAATGCAATAACGGACTCAAGTAAACCTTGAAATATTCGGCAAGCCAAGCATCTATTGATAAGGATGAAGCTTTTATAATTTCAGAAACTAACGAATTTCCATCTTTATCTAAATGTAAAAATGCTGCCATCGTCATTAATTGCTCTTCATTTTTGAGTTTTGCTACCGGACTTTCTCTCCATAACGAAGCGATCATTTTATTGTACGGATTGTGTTTTCCGAAGCTTTCAAAATACGGATTGATGTAACTTACAGAAGCCACTTCGCCCAACATTCCGAAACCTACTTTTTGCAGGTATTCGTCGCCGCTTAACAATTGATCCAGCCATTCTGCCATTTCCGGAGCTGTTCCTAAATAAAATACCGGCAAACCACGCATAAAGCCCATATTCAGGATTGAAAGGGAAGTTTTTGTATAGAATTTTTTTGGATTGCTTAAATTAAATAACGTTCTGATGGATTGCTGTGCCTGATATAAATCCGGTCCGTATCCCACACAAATCAGTTTTTGTTTGGCAATTTCAGGCGAAAATAAATTGGCCAGTTTATTAAACCATTGCCACGGATGTATGGGAATAAAGAAATAATCAGCTGGGTTTTGACCTTTTTCCTTGATTGTAGCATTAAATTTTGAAATGGTTTCTGCACCTAATTCCTGCTCAATCAAAGTATCATAATCCAGTTTTTTTGTTCCTGCATAAACCGTTCTGTCGCGATGTCCGGCGAGCCATAAAATCTTAAACGGATTTCCGGCTTCGGGTGCATAGGCTTTGTAATCCATGCTGTTGTACCCAATTCTTCCGTTATTGGCCACAAATCCGGGATGTCCTTCCATCATGGCTTGTTCAATGGTTTGAAAATCAGAATTGGCAAGCGATTTTGAAGTGGAATTTTCTTTTAATAATTTATAACAGCTTCCGTAAAGTGTGCTGATGATTTCTTCAATATAAGACGGTAATAATTGCTCTGAAATTCCTAAACTGTTTTTGAATTCCTGAATAAAATCGACAACATCCAAAGTTTCTATTTCCTCATTTTTATATTTCGAAATAGAATTTACTTCGATGTTTAAATGATTCATTGCCAGTTGTTGTGCCGTAAAAGTGTACTTCACCGAATTATCATCAGAAAATAAGGAATAGCTGTTTTCTGTTTCAGATTCTAAAACCGGTTCTATTAAAAGTTCGTGCGAAAACTCACAAATCGCTTTTTTGATCAATAAACGATTGGCTTTTTTCCAAACTTCGGGTTGTATGTGTGTAATGGCTTTTTCCGGAAATTCTAATTGATTTTCGTTATTCATTTCGGTATAATTGAGGTTAAATGAATCTATTTTTTTGATGAATTGTTCGCGTGTACAAAAAGCAAGTAAAGCGGTTTTGTGCGGTAAATTGACAACATGTGCATCTTCAAAACCTACGCGATGGCAGATATCGAACATTTTTTTGTTTCTGATATCCGGTTCAACCACAATACGCTGAATCGTTAAATCCCTGAAAACAAATTTCATAATACTCGAAAAAATATGCCACGTAAACTGATGAACAGGTTTTGTTGACGGCGCCACGATAACGTGCATACCGCAGTCGTATTCCTGAACCGAATAATAATTCCTGATGATATCCAGTTTTGGATTGTATCTTTCTAATAAAAACGAAACTTCACCATTTACCAATCCGATAAAAACATCTGATTCTTTGGTTATTTTTTCATACTCTAAACGAACTTCTTCCAGCGTTTTTCCCTGCATGCCCCAGTATTGCGCATAATCACGATTGACCCAATCATGGATTATCTTAGCATCATTTTCCAGCTGCAACGGACGAAAATCTATCGTGCCGAAATCCGGAATTGTGGTGGTATAAATAGGATTATATGTACTCATTTTATACTGTTTAATTAAATATTTTATTTCATTGTGTGAATTTTAAACACATAGAAACATAGCTTTACATACTGCAGAAAGGCGTTTCACTACTAATACACATCGCTATGTGAAAAAATCATGATTTATAAAACCAGCTTCAATCTCAATCTAAAAAATCTACGTTTCTATGTGTTTAAAACAAAAATCTGCTCAAATCTGTGAAAATTTGCGTGAAAAATTAAATAATTTGTGGCAAAACACTTTGCGAAGACGCACTGCTGTGCGCCTCTACGATAAAAACCTTCTAGATAATAAATCTATGCTTCTATGTGTTTACAAGAACTTCATTACGATTTTTTCGTTTTGAACGTAATTGCGTTTTGATTTCGTTGTAAGCGAGCTGAATGCTGAGACTTGTTGCAATTACTACCGGAAAAAGACCTAGAACCATCCATTGATCCTGATTCCAGAAACCAATAACATACATTCCCCAATTGATCAAAACCCATTGAATTACGTATAAACTTGTTACGTGTTTACTGCAGAAAGTCAATAAATTAAACACCGGATTATTTTCTTTAAAAAGCTGAACCATAATGTTAACCAGCCAGTATAAAACCAGATTTACTCCGAGTATTAAAATACTTCCGCCGGGTCCTAAATGATAATAATCGCCAAAATGATATTCAGGATTGGTGAAGTTTAAAATTCCGCCAAAAGCTATAAAACCAAGACCAACAAAGAGCATTCTCCTGAAAAATATTTCTTGGTTTTCGTTTAATTCTTTGTACCATCTTCCCAAAAACATGCCGATCAAAATAAACGCACTCCACGGAAAAACAGGGAAATAAACATGAAACTGATTGCTGAAAAATAAATCGCAGATATAATCTAATCCCGCAATTCCAACCCTAAAGCCGCTCAATTCTTTTGCAACTGAAATGATTACCAAAGCCACAATCAGCGGCACATATTTACTTTTGCTGAAATGATTGATTAATCCCATGATAAACAAAGTGATTCCGGCCAATTGCAGAATGTCGCCCAAAAGCAAAAAGAAAATTCCCGTTTCTAATGTGCCTGATTGTAAGCCGTAAGCCGAAACGAAAGCTTCGGGAAGTCCGCCAAAAATAAATTCGGGAACCAGAAATTTCAAAATATTCATTCCGTAACCAACTGCCAGAATGTATAAAGCCCTTTTGCAAACAGCCAGAAAACTTTGTCGTCTTGATAACACAAACGAAATTCCCATACTGACTAAAAATATAGTAGTTCCGCGGCCTAACCACAAAATAATTTCTCCCAAAACGGTATTTGTTTGCGTGGCAATTGTACCGTAAATAAGCATCGTGTGCACCATCATCATTAAGATCACACTGGTTCCTCTGGCAAAATCAATTGCGAGAACTCTCTTTTTTTTCTGAATTGTTTCCATAATTATGCGATTGTTTCAAATGCGGGATTCTCAATAACTTCTGACGCCGGAACTCCAAATTCCTGAAAAGCAATTTTAGTTTCGACAGCGTAATGCTCCACTCCCGTTATTTCTTTGATTATGTATGAATTTCTGTAACAAGCCATTCCTAAATCCGGCGTTACAAAACCGTGCGTATGCAATTCAGCATTCTGAACAAAAACTTCATTGCCATTATTATCAATGCTGTAATTTCTGTTGGCTGCAAAACGTCCTTTGTCGTCCCACTGAATTCTATTGGCAATTCCTTCCAGAAACTGAGGCAGTTTATACCCGTAACCCGTTGCTAAAACCAGTGCATTTGTTTTATGACGGTATCTTTTATCTTGTTCTACCTGATGCAATTCCAGTTCGAAAGTATCGTTATTTTCATCAAAAGATGCTTTTGTACAAGCGGCATTGGTTCTTAAATTCACATCAATTTCGGTAATTACTTTTTTGTTGTAAATGGTGTCGAAAATGGTCGCAATCAAGTCTTTGTTGATTCCTTTGTACAATAATTTTTGATTTTTCAGCAAATGATCTCTTTTCTCAGAAGGGAGATTGTAGAAATAATCCACATATTCCGGAGAAGTCATTTCGAGCGTTAACTTGCTGTAATCCATTGGGAAAAAGCGCGACGATCTTGTGATCCAGTTCAGCTGATAACCGTAAACATCAATTTCCTGCAAAAGATCATTAAAAACTTCAGCAGCACTTTGTCCGCTTCCTAAAACCGTGATTGATTTTTGTTTCTGTAGTTCCGCTTTATTCTGAATATAAGTCGATGAATGAATTGCTTTTCCTTTTAAATTTTGACAGGATTTTGGGATATGCGGTGCTGTTCCGGTTCCTAAAACAATCTTTTTTGTTTGGTAAATGGTCGTAACATTCGTTTTAGTGCAAATTGTATTTACGATATAAAGTTCCTGATTTTCATCGTATTCAATTGCCGAAACTTCTGTGTTAAAATGAATATTAGGCAATTTTCTAATCGCCCACTGGCAATATTGATTGTATTCGTTTCTTAACAATAAAAAGTTTTCACGAATGTAAAACGAATACATTTTGCCTTGTTCTTTGATGTAATTCAAAAAACTAAACGGACTTGTAGGATCTGCCAAAGTCACTAAATCTGCCATAAACGGAATTTGCAAGGTCGTGTCCTGTAGCAACATTCCCGGATGCCAGTTGAAGGATTCGTTTTTATCAAAAAACATTCCGTCCAAATTTTCGATTGGTGCGGTTAAACACGCCAGACTCAGGTTAAAAGGTCCTACTCCAACGGCTATAAAATCGTATGTTTTATTTGTCATGATCATTTTAATTTTTTAATGAATATTCGTTTCCGTGATGTACGATTAGATCGATAACTTCCTCAATATCTTTAGTCGTTGTTAACGGATTTAAAAGAGTGAATTTCAGGAATACTTCATTGTAGACTTTTGTACTTGTAATGATGGCTTTTCCTTCGTTGAAAATCGCTTTACGGATGTAACTGTTTACACCGCAATACGATGTTTCTGTTCCGTTTTCAAATGGTGTGTAGCGAAAAACAACGGCGCTTATTTCCGGTTTATTAATGATTTCAAAATCATCTCTGTGTCTTAGCAAATTGGCGGTAAACTGAGCATTTTCAATGGCTTTGTCCATATACGAACTCAAACCCTTTGTGCCTATCATCCTCAAAGTAAACCACAATTTTAAGGCATCAAAACGGCGTGTTGTCTGAATTGATTTTTTGACCATGTTTGGGATTCCCTCGTCTTCCTGTTCTTTCGAATTCAGGTAATCTGCGTGGTATTTGATATAATCGACAAAAGATTTATCTCTCATAAAAAATCCGCTTGAACTTACCGGCTGATAAAAAGTTTTGTGATAATCGATTGTTGCTGAGTCTGATAATTCGATTCCGTCCAGTTTATATTTGTGAATATCACTAATCAGTAAACCGCCGCCATAAGCTGCATCGACGTGAAACCACAAATCGTTTTCATTAGCTACTTCAGCAATTTCTGTTAACGGATCGATAGAACCAAAATCTGTTGTTCCGGCCGTGCCCACAATTGCAATCGGAATATTTCCTAAATCTTTTTGTTGTTGAATTACTTTTCGTAAAGCATTGGTATTCATCTTAAAATCAGGATCTACGGCAACCGGAATCACCGCATTTTGTCCTAATCCTAATAAGCTCAGGTTTTTCTTTAAGCTAAAATGGCTCACTTCTGAACATAAAACCCTGAATTTTGAAGCCTCCGGTGGCAATCCGTCCATTTTTGGATCGAGTCCGTAATGCTTTTTGATATAATGGTCTCTTGCCAAAAGCAATCCCATCATATTGGATTGAGTTCCTCCACTCGTAAAAATTCCGTCGGCATTTTTGGGATAACCTAATTTTTCAAGCGTCCATTCTACCAGTTTCAATTCGATAAAGGTAGCGCCCGTACTTTGGTCCCAGGTATCCATTGACGAGTTTAAGGAAGATATAAAAGCCTCTGCCACAAGTGTTGGCGTAAGAATTGGGCAGTTAAGATGCGCAATGTATTTTGGATTGTGAAAATGAATACAATCGTCGAGATAAATATCTTTTAATTCATCTAAAACATAATCCAGGCTTTTGCCTTTCTTATTTTCTTCAAGATAAATATTGTCAATTTTTCTTTTAATAGTCGAAATACCCGTTCCGGTAAAAGGTGTATTTCTCTCTTTTAAATGATTTCCAATTGTCTTAATGGCTTTTTTCATGCTTTTTCTATAAATCCCGATTGATTTATTATTGTTCGAAAAAATATGCTTATCATGCACATTATCAATTGCAATTTCTTGCTGTAATGTTATTACTTTTTGTGCTTCCATTTGTGGTATTTATTTAGATTGATTCTAAAGAATAATTTTTAGCAAATGTAGATTTGCAGGAAAATTAAATCAATACCACAAAAAAGCGAAAATTGTTTCTATAAATGAGGTAGAGAAAATACCTCACCTATAGTAGGAAATAAAATATAAAACATCATTAAATCATACGAAAATTACTTTATTTTTTTCTCTAAAGCATAGAGTATCAACTCAGAAGTAGTGTGACGCCCCGTTTTTTTCATGATGTTCTTTCGGTGTGTTCGAAAAGTATGAATACTGATAAAAAGATCAGAAGCTATATTTTTACCGTTGTTGCCCTGAGCAATTTGTTTCAGGATTTCAAATTCTCTCAGCGTCAGTTTTTCATCGGTATCTGCAGCAGGCAAAACCAAAACATCCATAAGGGCGTTTAGGGTTTTAGGGCACAAATAGCGTTCTCCGTTCTGGATTTTATAAAGTGCGTCAAAAATGGTTTGCTCTTCGCAATCTTTTGATATAAAACCATTTATATTATCTTTTAAGAAACTGTCTATGGTTTGTTTGTTTTTAAAATAAGACAGAATTATAATTTTGCAGGAAGGATAGTTTATTTTGATGAGTTTTAAATCATCATCATAAAACAAAAAAATGTTATTTGGGTCAATAATTAGGCAATCAATATCATTTTTATCCAAACATTTAAACAATTCTTCTCTTGAATTCACCACTCTTAAATTCGGTGTTTTGACCCTCTTTTTAAGTGTATGCCTCAATCCAATAATGTGTAGGTTTTCAGAATCGGCTATAAGGAAATTTTTCATTTATTATTTAGATTAATTCTAAACAAAATTAATAATAAAATTGATTTATGGAATAACTTATAGTAAAAAAATAGTTATTTTCTTATAATCAAAGTGACCAGTAGTGAAAAGAGGTCAGTAAAATGGGAGAAGTAAAAGTGATTTATTGGGAAAATAAATATTATTTTTGAAATCTAAAACTTACAAATTGTAAGATTTGTCATTTCGACCGGAGGGAGAAATCACATAAAGTGGAGACACACAGCACGTCGCTCTCTGGATGTGATTTCTCCTTCGTCGAAATGACAAAAAGAGAACAATCAAATGAAATGAAGAAAACTAAGAAGCTTACAGAGACTAAAACAGGTGCAAAATATCGTATAGACAAAAAACTAGATATTGTCAAAAATGTAAAAACAACTTCGAATAAATTGGAAGAACTGAAAAGAATGAATTTTCAATTTACAGCATAAATGAAAACGCCTCAATTGAGGCGTTTTCATTTATAATAAGCTAAACAAAATTATACTTTAGCTTTTCTTTTTACCGTACAGCCAATTTCTTTTGTTTCGGTTATGGCCGGTTTTTGATTGCTTTTTAACGATGCAATTACATCTTCAACATATTTTGTTTTTTCGGTTTTTGTTCCTTCCGGATCGTTGTCAATTGCGCCTGTATATTCTACAACTGTTCCTTTTGACGTTTTTGACACTACAAAAAGATGCGGTGTGTGTTTTGCACCGTATTGATCTGTAACGATTTGTCCTTTGTCAAATAAATAAGGGAATGCATATTTTTTTTCTTTTGCCAAGTCCTGCATTTTGTCAAAACTATCTGCTTTTGAAGCTTCAGGATCGTTTGGGTTAATGGCAATTACGGGATATCCCTGCGGTTTGAATTTTTTATCTAAATCGATAATTCTTTGTTCATACGCTTTTGCATACGGACAAGTGTTGCAGGTAAAAACGACAATAAAACCTTTTGCCTCCGGATAACTGGCAAATGAAATTTCTTTGTTGTCTACATTTTTCAATTTAAAATCCGGTGCTGGTTGTCCTGCTTTAAGGGTTGGAGCTTGTGCCTGAGCAAGAAAAGCACTAAAAATTAAGGCAAGTGTGATTAACTTTTTCATGATTATAGTTTTTTATATTCGGTTAGTAATTGTTCGTAAGTAAGTTCGCTTTCTATAAATTTTTTAGTATCGCCTTTTATGAATAATGTCGCGGGAATACTTCCTGACCACGACGGATCAACGCGATCGATATATTCCTGCGGATTGCTTTCGTTTAATAAAAACACCTGATTTTTAAGGTTTTTTCTTTTTACAAATGGCACCACTGCAGATGTCAGTTTTGATTTAAAATCAACACTTACTAATAATACAGCCAGTTTTTCTGATTTATGCTCTGTGTCTAATTTTTCAAAATGTGGCAATTCTTTAATGCAGGGCGCACACCAGGTTGCCCAAAAATTAACCACATACGTACTGTCTTTTCCGGTTTTGATTCTTTCCTGAAGCTGATCTATTGTGATTAGTTTTACTTGTTGACTATAGGATTTCGGTGCGATTGCCAGAAACAGAAAAGCAAGAATAGTAAAAGCTTTAATTTTTTTCATACAAAGGGTATTTGGCTTTTAGTAAGTAAATGTTCCTTACAAATATAAAACTAATCCATTTTTAAAAAATGTTAATTCTTGTTAATAGTTCTTTTTGAGATTAATTTCTGATCAGGTTTAGAATTGTCTATTTCAAACTTCAATTTGTCCGTTTCGGCAAAATAGTACTGTTTATTCTGAGGCTTTCACCGCAATTTTGTCTCATCAATAATTAAAAATATAAAAAATCATGAATTCAAAAACAACAAAAATTATTTACTGGACTGGCGTAGTATTAACTTCTTTATGGTTTGGCGCAAGCGGATTTTTTGAACTTACCACCAACAAAATTGTTTGGGAAATTACTCAGCAACTCGGTTATCCGGCACACTTTATTTACATTCTTGGTGTCATGAAACTGGCCGGTGTTATCACATTGCTGATTTCGAATAAATTGCTTCGATTGAAAGAATGGGTCTTTGCAGGTCTTTATTTTGACATCATTTTTGCTTTCTTTTCCAAATTGGCTGTTTTGAATTTTGCTGCCGGAATTGATGCTATTATTGCTTTTGTAATGGTAAGTGTTACTTATTTAATGTTTAGAAAATTGTATACCACAACTTATGTTGCTGCATAAATAAAACATTGCTTAATTTTTAAACACATAGAAACATAGCTTTTTGTAACGTTGAAAAAAGGCGTTTGACTTAGTTAAAATAAACATAGTCATAGTATTTTAAAAATATTGATTTCTAAAGACACTTCGAATTGAATTTTTAATTTTTAATTCTCAATTTTTAATTCTTTTTAACTCTATGTTTCTATGTGTTTTACATTACTTCTTCTACTTAATTCTTAAAATAAAAAATCATGAAAAAGTTTCTCTTAATTGTCTTAGCTATTATAATTTCTGCTTTATTATTTCTGAGTTGTTTTATGTTTCCGGAGAATGAAATAGCGGTGAAAAATGCTATTGAAAAACTGAAATAATACACTTTCTCAGTTCTTTAAAAAACTAAATGTCTTATGAAACCTAATGCCTTAGCCCCGATAGAAGTGGAAATCCTTTTTGTGGCGGGGTTCGCCACAAAAGATTGAAACGGATAGCGGGAAATAGCTCCTTATTCTGCTTATCTGTTTTCCAACCAACTCAAAAAGGCTGTTGCTTTTTCTTTTCCTACCAATAATTTTTCTTCAGTTGGGATGGTTAATTTGATAATCAGCTTACGCGAAAAATAATGTTCTGCTTCTCGTATTGCGGAAAAATTGATGAGATATTGCCTGTTGATTCTAAAAAACTGAGTTGTCGACAATAGTTTATGAACCTCATCTAATGATTGCGTGATTTGATATTCTGTTTTATCAAATGTCAAAATGGTTGGGGTTTCATTTTTGATATAAAAAAGTGCAATATTCTCTGTTAGAACCGTTTGATATTTATTGTTTTTGAAAACCAAAAAACTGCTTTTGCCTTTATTTTCTCCGGTTCTGGTTAACAGATAATCAAAATCAGGCATTGCTTTTTTATTTCTTTGGAAAAAATTCTTTAGTTCACCTGCTTTTTTAATGGCTTGAGCAATGCTTTCTCTCGAAAAAGGTTTTAGTACATAATCGATTCCGTTTGACTTGAAGGCTTCGATGGCATAATCATCAAAAGCGGTACAAAATATGACCGGCGAAAGTACCTCAACGTTTTTAAATATCTCAAAACACAAACCGTCTGCGAGCTGAATATCCATAAAAATAAGGTCGGGCTGATCGTTTTCCAAAAGATAACTAACCGCTCCGTCAATACTTTGTATGTACGATAAAATCTGGGCATCCGGCCTGATACTCAATATAAGCTGACCAAGTGCTTTGGCTGTTTTTACTTCATCTTCAATTATTACGATAGTCATAAATCATGGGAATTTTTACTTTAAAAATAGTTTCGGTTTTGTCAATTTCAATTTCTCTGTGAATTAAATGACTAAAACGCTGGTTGATATTATCCAGGCCAACTCCGGTTGATACCGCGCCTCTTTTGAGCTGAATTGGGTTTTCGATTACTAAAAAATCATTTTCGGTATATAATTTAATCTGCAAAGGTTTATCCAGGGAAACGACGTTGTGTTTGATACAATTTTCGATCAATAACTGAAGGGTAAATGGAGGAATTGCCGAATCGTACTGCTTTTGATCGATTTCGTTTATCAGTACAAATCCGTCTTCAAAACGGGCTTTTAGGAGATAAACATAGGAATCCAGAATTTGAAGTTCTTCGCGAAGTGTAATTAAATCGAGTTTTCTGCTTTCGAGTGTAAAACGATAAAAATCAGATAGTTTCAGAATAAAATCAGAACTCTGCGGATCCTGAATATCCACCATCGATTTTAAAGTATTAAGGCTGTTAAACAAAAAATGCGGATTAACCTGCTGTTTCAAAAGTTCGTATTGTGCCTCTAAATTTACGGCCTGAGTGCGCTCTAACTCTACCGCAATTTGCTGTGTCTGATAGTTTTGAAACAACAAATGCAGAAACATATAGACGATCAGATTGATTAAAACGCCTCGTAATTCGAACATTATGGGCGCATCCATTTTTGAGACCTGAAATAATTCCTGATGGGCGATTACTAATATTACCATCACCAGGATTCCCATGATGACACTCAAAAGCAGTTTCCAGTTGAATAAACTTTTATGGGTGCGCTGTGAAGTGAATTTTGGCAGGCTGTAGATGTTGTAATACCAGATGAAAATCGAAAACAATAATGTAATGGAGGAGTTTATAATGATGTCCGGAACGGTCGAAAAAGCATCAAATAATTTGGGTATTGAAGCCAGAATCGCCAGTGCTACGGAGCTTCCCCATATAACACGACGCGATACCTGAAAGCGTTTTACTTTTTCCATTTGTTTGTTGTTTTTGATCTTGCTTGTCAAAGATAATGTATTTTGAAAATTATTTAAGTGGTGGATTTAGTTGGTATATTTAACCGCAAAGAACGCAAGGTTTTTTAATATGCTAAGTTTTAGAAAAACGCAAAGTTCGCAAAGCTTTGTTAGCTTTGCGATCTTTTTCATCGCGTTGTCTTGCTTAAAACTTTGCGAACTTTGCGTAAATCTTTGCGCTCTTTGCGGTTAAAAACTTTTATATTGATGAAGATTGAAAAACAGCTTTATCTACGCCTAAAATGGCTCCGGTTTTAAGATCCTGAACAAAACCAATGATTTCGAAATCTTTTGTATTAAAGTTTTTAGGCAAATGATAGACTGTAATTCCTTTCTTTTTCTTCGATAGGGAAATTAAATGAAGCTGATGTACGATTTGGTAATGGGATAAAGTACGATGTGCATTCTCGCCTCTTTTGACATTGATTTTTGCTGATTTTTGAACTATGGCAATCCATAACTGACCGTCTTTTGCAACGCCTTCTACATTGTAATTTATTTCTACATTATTATTGGTTTGGTTTGCCTGCAGGGATAAATCAACAATTGCAGGTTTTAAAAGTGCTGCTTTAACCGCATTTCTAACAACGGTTTCTTGTGAACCAACGTAATCTGCTTTTCCGTTAATGATTAACTGCGGTGTATAAATGGGTTCTTTTCCCAGAAATTGGGCGTAATCATATTGTCTTTTCGTATAATCGGCATTGCTGAAAATATCTTTCCAGCCTTGTTTGTCCCAATAATCAACGTGATACGACAAAACATATACATTTTTTCCTTCGTATTCACTTTGAATTTTCCCCATCAATTCATCTGCGGGCGGACAACTGGAACATCCTTCGGAAGTATATAATTCTAAAAGGGCAAAACCTTTTTTGTTTGGCGTATTTTGTGCAAAAGCAGTGATTCCTAGCAAAAGAAATAACAGGCTTAAAACGGATATTATTTTTATTTTTTTCATAATGTATTTTTATATCAATTATATTTCTGCAAGGTTTTCAAAACCTTGTAGGTTTGATTTTTAAGTTTAGTACTAAATACTTATACCTACAAGGTTTTGAAAACCTTGCAGGATAAAGGCTTTGATTACAAAATATTAATTTCAACATCAATATTTCCTTTTGTTGCTTTAGAATACGGACAAGTTTGATGTGCCATTTCTGTAATTTTTTTGGCAGTTTCTGAATTGATTCCCGGAAGACTTATGTTTAAGCGCGCCTGCAAAGAATATTCTCCATCTGCATTACACAAATCAACTTCGGCGTCTACGGCGGTTTCTGCGGGAAGTTTGATGTTTAGTGTTCCGGCTGCGATTCCCATGGCACCAATAAAACAGGCTGACCATCCCGCAGCAAAAAGCTGTTCCGGATTTGTTCCCGGACGTGAAGTTCCCGGTGAACTTAATTTGATGTTTAACTGATCATCTGAACTTTGAGAAATTCCTTCGCGTCCGCCTGTTGTGTGTGTTTTTCCTGTGTATAAGACTTTTTTCATGACTTTTTAGATTATAGATTATAGATTATTAAATTTTGTAATTTTTGAAATTTGTTTATTTAACCACAGAGTACGCAAAGTTTTTTTATAATAATGGCTTAGTAAAAACACTGAGATCACAAAGCTTTGTGTTATTATCTGAATGTTGAAATCTTAGTGAGCTTTGTGTAAATCTTTGTGTTCTCTGTGGTTAAATTGGAATTTGGAATTTAATTTTTGGAATTTTTAAAATTATCCACATCAATAATAGCCTGTGCAAATGACTTTGGATCTTCTTGTGGTACGTTATGCCCTATTCCTTTTAAGATTCTGTGTTCGTATTTGCCTGTGAATTTATTAGCATACGCTTTTCCATCCGCGAAAGCGCCGTCAAAATCACTTCCTATTGTAATTGTTGGAACTTTAATCGCTGGTCTTTCTGCCAGACGTTTTTCTAATGCATCGTATTTTGATTCTCCCGCTTCCAGAGATTGGCGCCATCTGTAGTTGTGAATTACGATTGCCACATGATCCGGATTATCAAACGATTGTGCGGTTTGATCGTAAGTTGCTTTGTCGAAATTCCAAATTGGCGAAGCGATTTTCCAGATCAGTTTATTGAATTCGTAGGTGTTTTGGCTGTAGCCGATTTTTCCTCTTTCTGTCGCAAAATAATATTGGTACCACCATCCTAATTCTGCTTGCGGAGATAATGGTTTTAAGTTGGCTTCCAGATTTACCACCAGATAACCGCTTACAGAAACCAATCCGTTTAGGCGTTCCGGCCAAAGTGCTGCCATTACAACTGCGGTTCTTGCGCCCCAGTCGAATCCGCCAATTGTGGCTTTTCTAATTTTTAAGGCATCCATCAAAGCAATAATATCACTCGCTAATGCAGCTTGCTGACCGTTTCTAAATGTTGCATCTGAAAGAAATCGGGTTGTACCAAAACCTCTTAAATAAGGCGTAATCACTCTGTAACCCTTTGCTACTAAAATTGGCACCACTTCATTATAACTGTGAATATCATACGGCCAGCCGTGAAGCAAGATGATTGGATTTCCGTTTGCAGGACCTGCTTCTGTGTAACCCACATTCAAAAGTCCGGCATTGATTTGTTTTAAGGTTCCAAGAGCATTTTCTGATTGGGCAGAAATTGGTGCTATGGTAAAGAAAAGTATTGTAATTAGAACTATTTTAGAAAATAGTAAAGCTAATTTTTGATTTATAGTTTTCATCTTATTTATTATTTAATGTTTTGATTATTAGTTAATTTCTTCGTCAAAAGTATTTCGATTACACCCTTTTTACAATAAGAAAAAAGGTGAAACGGACAAATTAAAAGGCGAAACGGACAGTCCAAAACCTGGATTATTTTTGCATAACCAGAATTGGTTTTCCTTTCTCAACAATATAAGTGGCGAGTTCTGAAGCTTTGCTATTTGTATTCTTTTTTGCTGAATGCACTTTTCCGGCTGGAACAAAAAGTACTTCTCCGGCTTTAAGCGTTATTGGTGCTTCGCCTTCCAGTTGATATTCCAGAGAACCTTCGAGAACATAAATAATTTCTTCTCCCGGATGAGAATGGTTCCCAAAAGCGGAATGAGCATCAAAATCAATTCTTGCCTGAACGGATTCTATTCCCGGAATGCTTAAATCGTGTTTTTGTAAATCGGTACGGGTTATGCCGTTTTGTTGTGCTGAAATTGTAGATGGAATTAAAAATGCCGTAAAACTTAAAATGGCAATTGCCGACAACCAGAAGTTTTTGTTTTTATTTGTTTTCATGATTTTAAATTTTTGATATTGTTATTAATTTCTTTGTCAAAAGTATTTCGATAACAAGCGATTTAAAATCACTAAGTAGCCTAAACGGACGAAGTTGATGGTGAAACGGACATTGGGAAAGTTGAAAATTGTTGTCAAGCTTATATATGTAATAAACTCGACAGGTTTAAAAAACATGTCAGGTTTCATACGCGGATTACTTTGGCGGTATTACCTTTGTCAAAGTTTGAAACTTTGACAAAGGTTTGCGCAATTTTTGCCGAGTTACTTGTGGTCCTTCGACTTCGCTCAGGATGACAATATTGGGGTTAATCTGCTGTTTAAAAAACAATAAAGCATAAAAAAAGCCTAATCTATACAATCAGGCTTGGTTCATTTATTTAAATTCGATTATCCTTTTAAGTCATTGAAATAAGCAGAAGTTTCTTCGATTAGCGAATACATTAATTCCTTTGCTTTTTTGTGTTTTAGAATAGGCGAAATCTGTCCGCCCCAAAATAAAATCATATCCCATTTTTGCTGATCTAGAGCTGCTTTTCGCAATGGCGATATTAAAGTCGTCTGTAACGGAAATGGCAGAATATTTTCTTCTTTGCCCATCATTTCTTTGGCGACTCTGCTCGTGATTCCGCGTCCTAATCTTCCGGTGTAGGCTCTTGATAATGTGGTGTATTTTGATGCATCAGAAAATAACATTTCTCTGTGAATTTGCAATGCGTTCGATTCATCGGTGGCGAGAAATGCTGTTCCTATCTGGGCGGCATCTGCGCCTAATGCCAAAGCTGCTGCAACGCCTTTTCCGTTTGCAATTCCGCCAGCGGCGATAATAGGTATTTTGACTTTTTCTTTAATTAATTGTAATAAAACAAAACTTCCCGTTAAGGATGATTCGGCCGGAGCCAAAAAAGAAGGTCTGTGTCCGCCCGCTTCAAAACCTGAAGCAATAATGACATCTACTCCTGAATTTTCCAGAAAAATGGCTTCGTCTAAAGTTGTTGCGGCGCCTACGGTTACTATTCCTTTTCTACGGGCTTCTTCTAAAACATCGGCCGAAGGAACGCCAAACATAAAGCTGAATACTTTTGGTCGAATGTCTAATATAACGTCTAACTGATTTTCGAATCTGGATTGAAACGACGCAGGTTTTTCCGGTAACGGAATTCCAACTTCATCAAAATAAGGTTTATACTGTTCGATGACTTTAGCAAACTTTTCATCTGTTAAACCTCCTGGCGGAATATCATGATCTGAAACCCAAAGATTGATATTATATGGTTTATTTGTTGCCGATTTTAGCTGTTTGTCTACCTCATAAATCTCCTGCGGACTCATGGTATAAGCTCCGTATCCGCCAAGCCCGCCGGCGTTTGATACGGTTGCAGTCAATTCAACCGAAGATAAATTTCCTCCAAACGGTCCCTGCATAATTGGGTAATCGATACCCAGCATTTCTGTTATTTTTGTATGATTCCACATTGCTTTATCTTTTAGAATTATTCGCTAACGTCGGTCAGCATTTTATTGACGATAAGCCATTGTCCGTTAATCTTATGAAAAGATAAAAAATCCACATAATTAAAATCGTACATTTTTACCTTAATTTCGGCTATGGCTATCGAATTTACGACTTTTATAGTCAAAATTTCTCCTTTAAAAGGTTTTCCTGAATCCTTCGGACTTTGTCTATTTTTAACTCCGTTCAGGTATAAATCGACAGTTTTAAAATATGGCTGTCCTTTTACATCTCCATAAACTAATGTTCCGGGATTAAAAATGCTTGCCAATAAGAGTTCGTCTCCTTCATAAATGCCTTTGAAATAATTGTTTTCTATGGCAGTTCTAATGGCTTCTGTATCTGAATTATGATTTTTCATTGTGTTGCTCTTTTGTGCTTTTATCTCCTGTATATTCAAGAGCATAAAAACGATTAATAAAATTATTTTTGATACTAACAGTTTTGAACTTTGCAGTTTCATGATTTTAAAGTTTAAATTACAATACAAATTTCAAAAGAATAGACAAGGATACTATGTGATCAACATCACTTTATGATGAGAACTAATAATCACTCTGTTTAAATTATTAAAAAGATTTGGTACAGCTGTTTTTCAAACCATACCAAATCAATACAGGAGTTTTAGGCTTGATTATTTTATTTTTGATAATAGCTTAGTGGCTACTTCCTCTGAAGATTGCGGATTTTGCCCTGTTAATAATAAGCCATCTTCTACCACATAAGAACTCCAGTCAGAACCTTGAGAATACTTTCCTCCATGTTCTTTTAATTTATCTTCGAGTAAAAACGGTACTACTTTGGTTAATCCAACCGCACCTTCTTCTGTGTTAGTAAAACCAGTTACTTTTTTTCCATCGATCAGGTATTTTCCATTTTTGTCTTTTACATTTACCAAAGCTGCCGGTGCATGACATACAAAAGCAATTGGTTTGCTATTATTGTAAAAATCCTGAATAAGTTGTATTGAATTTTTATCAGTAGCCAAATCCCACATTGGGCCATGACCTCCCGGATAGAAAACGGCTTTGAAATCCTTTTCTTTGACTGAAGTGATTTTTACTGTAGTCGCCAATGCTTTTTGTGCTTTTTTATCTGCATAAAAGCGTTTGGTTGCAGGAGTTTGAAACGATGGGTCATTACTTTTCGGATCAATTGGAGCCTGTCCTCCTTTTGGAGTTGCAATTACTACTTCAATTCCTTTATCTAAAAAGAAAAAATAAGGCGTTGCAAATTCTTCAATCCATGAACCGGTTAATTCTCCAGTGTCTCCTAATTTATTGTGTGAAGTTAAAACAAACAATACTTTTCCTTTTTTGTTTTCCTGTGCGATTGTCGCAAAACTGCTTATTGCAAAAAGCGCAATAAGTACTGATTTAAGTGTATTTTTCATTGTTATTATTATTTTATGTTTCAATGCTTTATATTTTTACAAAGCATTGAAACTGTTACTGTATTTTTGAAATTAGTTTAAATTGTGTCCGGCACCTTTACCACCGTCAACATTGATTATGGATCCGGTGATAAAAGAACTTTTTGCAACGGTGTATACCATTTCGGCAACATCATCGATCTCTCCTACTCTGTTTAGCAAATGTAATCCGGCGTTCTGATCGGCTTTATCACCGTGCATTGGTGTACGAATAACGCCCGGCGCTACTGTGTTAACACGAATGTTTTGTTTTCCAAATTCTGCCGCTAGCTGAATCGTAAGCGCGTGAATAGCACCTTTGCTTGATACGGGAGCACTAGCCGGCCATCCGCCTAATCCGTGGTTTACAAGCGGTGTTCCGATGTTAATTACAACGCCGTCTTTTTGTTTTAGCATTTGCGCAATTGCCGATTGTGTTGTAAAATAAGTTCCTTTTAAGTTTGTTGTCAGGAATTTATCCAGATATGCTTCATCCACTTCAAGGAATGGTTTACTGTCAAATATTCCGGCGTTGTTGACCAATACATCTACTGAACCGAATTTTTCAAGTGCAATTTTTACCAGTTGTTCCCCGGTTTCTTTTTTGCTGACGTCTCCGGCAAACATAGCCAGATTATCGCCTGCGCCAAATTCTTTATAAGTGCTTTCTAAGGCACTTGGCGTTACTGAATTGATGACCACATTATCGCCTCTGTCCAAAAAATATTTGGCGATTCCTTTTCCAATACCGGAGGCTGCTCCAGTAACGATTATCGTTTGTTTTTTCATGATGTTTATTTTTTATCGGCTGTAATGCCTTTTTCTCTTAATACTGATACTTGTTCGCCTGCATAACCCCAATCGTCCAGTTCTATTTCCTGAATCACCACATGTGTTAAATGCGGATCTTTATTCAAAACATCGGTAATTAGGGTGGTAATGCCGCTTATTAATTCCTGTTTTTGCTCGCGGGTTACTCCTTCGCGGGTCAATTCGATTTTTACGTAAGGCATGATTTTAGTTTTTAGATTGTTTCTGAAAAAACGGCTTCGGCAGTAATATTAAAATCTAAATCAAAGTCATTGTAGATTAAAGTATCACCTAAATCTGTAAAGAAATTTCCTGAACGGAATCTGATGTCGTATTTTGTACGGTCAATAACCAGTTTGCCTGAAAGTCTGATTTGGTTGTTATCATTTTCTATTTTGGCATCAAAACCAACAAGATGTGTAATATCTTTTATGGTAAGATTTCCTTCTAGATGATAGGTTTCATTTGAAATTTCTTTTGCTGAAAGAATATCAAATGTTGCAGTTGGGAATTTTTCGATAGAGAAAAAATCATCTGATGCTAAATGTCCTGCAAACTGTGCGTTTGTGGCAGGATCTGTAACGTCAAGAATTTTTATTGTTGAAGTATTAATAACAATTACTCCTTCTTTGATTTTTCCGTCATTTAAAGTCAAAAGACCTTCTTTGATTTCAATTGTTCCATTATGTGCGCCGGTAACTTTTCTTCCGGTCCAATCGATTTGGCTGTTTGCGCTTACGATTTTAAAATTTGTTGTTTCCATTTTTGTGTGTATTTAAGAGTACAGTACAAAGGAACGGCGGGTATGGAAATTGGTTACGTGATGTAGATCACATTATTGTTTAAGGTGCAAAGAGGCAAAGGTTCAGAGGTGCAAAGGTTTTATTTAACGCAGATTTTAAAAGATTTAAGCAGATAAGGGCAGATGATTTTTAACTGTGTGTTTTTTAATGGAGGAGAAAGGTTTTCCTCATTTTTGTCATCCCGAGGAACGAGGGATCTCCACAAGTAATTCTACAAAGATTGGCGACTTTGTTTGAGGAGTTTCTAGTGTGATCTCTCCTTCGTCGAGATGACAAACTACACGAAAAGTTTTGTTCTCGCAGATTTGGCAGATTTTTAATTTTTAATTTTTAATTTTTAAATCTGCGCTTATCTGCTTAAATTATTTTAAAATCTGCGTGAAATAAAATCAGGAGTTATAAAGCCTACTCAATGTTTCTCTTGAAACGCCAAGATAAGCAGCAATTAAATGTTTTGGAACAAGATTGTAAAGTTGTGGATATAATGCCAAAAGCTCTTCGTAACGGGTTTTGACATTGTTATTCATAAAAGATAAAAGTCGTTTTTGGGAAGCGACATATCCTTTGTTGGTTCGCCAACGGAAAAAATGTTCAATTTGATGGAACTCTGAACACAATTTTTCGCGATCTGCGCTGGAAAGACAAAGTACTACGACATCTGTAATGCAATCTATATTTATGGTTGCTTTTGTCTGGCTGTATAAAGCATTATAATCAGATGTCCACCAGGTTGGCATGGAAAATTGAAGGATGTACATTTTAATTTCATCATTGATGAAAAAAGCTTTCAAACAACCTGAAATTACAAAATACTCGCAATCGACTTTATCACCTGCGCTAATAATCGTTTGCCCTTTTTTAAATGACTGTGCTTTAAAGTGCGAAAAGAAATAGTCGAATTGTTCGTCTGTTAACGAAGCGGTTTTGGCGATATGTTCTTTTAGTAGTTCTTTGGAGTCCATGGAAAAAAGGTTCAAAGGTTCAGAGTGACAAAGGTACAAAGGTTTTTTCTTTAAAGGTTCAAAGGTTCAGAGTGACATAGGAACAAAGGTTTATAATTCCTGTTATCTCTTATGAAAACTGGTGCCTAGCCCTGATTGAAACGGAAATCCTTTTTGTTTTTTTCTTTAAAAAATAAAAAGATTGTAGTGGAAAGCAGGAAATAGCTCCTGAAAATTAAACTCCAAATTTTTTGAATTCCAAATTCCAACTAAAAAACGTTGAATAAAACTTCAGCTTACAAGCCTTCGACTTCGCTCAGGGTGACAAGTGTGGAAACTTAGAATCTTAGTCCCGAAACTTCGGGATAGCAACTTAAAAAAAAAAGACGCACTGCTGTGCGTCTCTACGATAAAATCTTTCAAAAACTTAGAGACTTAGCAACTTAGCATCTCAGAACCTTAGCTACTTAAAGAAGAACCATCCCTCCGTCCATGATGAAATCTGCGCCGGTGATGAATTTTGAGGCATCGCTGCTTAGGTGTGAAACCATTTTGGCAACATCTTCGGTGGTTCCCATTTGTTTTAGGGGAAGTTTGTCTACTACAACATCCATGATCGTTTTAACGGTTTCTTTGTCCAAGCCGACTTTGTTCATGACTTCTGTTTCTGTTGGTCCCGGACTTACGGAATTTACTCTGATTTTTCTTGGCGCTAATTCTAATGCCGCGATTCTCATGACAGAATTGATAGCCGCTTTGCTTGAAGAGTAAATAGAAGATCCGGCTCCGCTCATACTTGCTGTGTTTGAAGACAGAAATACAACGGATCCGCCGTCTTTTAAAATTGGAATAAACTTGCTTAGCGTAAAATAAGCTCCTCTAAAATTGATGTTCATAATGCTGTCAAAAAGCGCTTCGGTTGCTTGTTCGACTGTTCCTAAACCGGCAATTCCGGCATTGATAAACAAAATATCAACTTGCCCAAAGTCTTGTGTTACTTTCGCAACTAAATTTTCAGTATCGGCAACATTTGACTGGTCTGCCACAATTGCGGTTACGCCTAATTGTGAAGCGGCGGTTTCGATAGCTTCTTTTCTTCTTCCGGTGATGATAACCGTTGCGCCTTGTTCTTTTAATTGTTTTGCTGTTGCGTAACCTATTCCGCTATTTCCGCCGGTGATTACGGCAACTTTATTTTTTAAATTATCCATTTTTAATGTTTTTAAATTAACGGGACAAAGTTAAATCTGAAAACATATTGCTTTTTTGATGGTATCATGGAGTATACCGGAATTGTTTTTTTACTATATATTTTTTTTCACCATATAAGTTATATAAGTTCATTTAAAAAAGTTTGCTTATAGTTGCAGTGATATAAATCTAACAGAAGCTTTAATTAGGTTTGCTCTTATATTTTCTTATATCACTTATATGGTTTAAAAGAAAAATAAAATGTTTTTTATACTTTAGTAAAAAATAATATAATGGCACGAAATCAGAAGGAAGAATTTCAGGCGCTTCAGGATACGATATATGTTTTGGGTGGAAAATGGAAACTGCCTATCATCAATTCTATCTGCAATGGCAATACCCGATTTACCGAAATTATGCAGAGTATTCCGGGAATAACTTCGAGAATGCTTTCGAAGGAATTGAAGGATATGGAAATGAATAATCTGGTAAAAAGAACGGAAGATCGAGATGCAAAAGTCCCTATTCTTTATGAGTCAACGGATTATTGCAAATCTTTTGGTCCGATTATTACGGAGATGATCAATTGGGGAATTTCACATCGGGATCATATTAAAAAGCAACAAGAAAAGATATAAAGAGCATTAAAAGCACTTTAAAAAAAGATATGGAACATGAATTAATGCCGGATAAAATAGCGACAAGAGAAAACCCAAAATCGAGATTGAGTTTTATTCCGTATGTTTCTGAAGAACCGCTTGTGAAGGGAAAAAGTCGGTTGACGCAGCACATGATTAGCCTGATTATGAAGGGCGAAAAACATATTTACAGCGATGGCAAACCCATTGTAATTAATCCTGCAAACATATTATTGCTTTCTGCGGGCAATTATATTTTTACAGAACGACCAAACGGAAATCCCGGAATAAGAAGTATAATTGTTTTTTTTGATGATGATTTTCTGCAGGACGCCGTGCGCAATAACATCAAACTACCTAAAGATCCTGCCAAGAAAAGGCCGAATATTTTAGTTCCGAAAGACGATTATATCAATAATTTTATTGGTTCTGTGCAATCACTAATTAATGATACCGTTTTTACCGAATCCATGCAAATTGCCAAGCTAAACGAATTGCTGACATACCTGTGTACGCGATTTCCGGAAGAACTTAATAATTTCCAGAATGTTTCGGTAGCCAAAACACCCGAAGAAAGGATTCAGAATGTCATGCAGCAAAATGTTTTTAATGATTTTTCGGTCAGCGAACTTGCGTTTTTCTGTCATATGAGTCTTTCTACTTTTAAACGAAAGTTTCAGCAAATTTACAACCAACAGCCTGCAAAATGGCTGCAACAGCAACGCCTAACGGCGGCAGCCACTTTATTAAAAAACGGATCGAAACCCAGTGAAATATATTTACAGGTGGGATATGAAAATCATTCCAGCTTTTCTCAGGCTTTTAAAGCTCATTTCGGAAAACTACCAAAAGATTACAACTAAAAGTGAACTTTTGGCGACAGGATTATGAACTTTTGGCGCTATCACTTTCCGGCTGTCTCAAAATAACTTTGTGCTATAAAATTATATATGATGAGCACAGCACAAAACAAGGATTTACTTCTACAATACAATAAAGAGGTAATCGAAAAAGGAGACATGGAATTTTTTCAGCAAATTGCTGCCGACGATTTTATCAATCATTCGGCTCCGGAAGGAATGTCAAACGGAATTGACGGTGTTATTTATTTTTTCGCCAATGTTATTCACACCGCCTTAACGGATATTACAGTGAATGTTTTGGATATGGTTGCCGAAGAAAATAAGGTTGCCACGCGAAAAGAAATAACCGGAATTCATACCGGTTCACTTTTTGGAATACCGGCAACCGGGAAAAAAGTAACGATAAAAGTGATTGATATTTTTACGGTTCTGGATGGAAAATTGAAAGAACACTGGGGCGAAAATAATTTTGCTTCGGTTATTCAGTCCTTGCAATAACTAAAGATTTAAGTATTTCAAAAGGGGTTTTCTAATATTTTAGAAAATCCCTTTTTAGTTGTTTGAAAAACATCGAATAAAATAAATGCATTTAAAGTTTATAAATTATACCAATTGGTATATATTTGCATCGTTATTTATTTTCAAGTTATGAGTAAAGCCGAAAAAACCAAGCAATTTATAATCGAAAAAACTGCTCCTATTTTTAATACAAAAGGATACAGCGGTACTTCCATGAGCGATATTACCGAGGCAACCGGACTTACAAAAGGAAGTATTTACGGGAATTTTGAAAATAAGGACGAAGTGGCGCTTGCTGCTTTTAAGTACAATATCAAGAAGCTTCAGGATACTTTTGCGGCTGAAATTGAAAAGCAAAAAACCTTTAAAGACAAATTATTGGTTTATCCCCGATTGTATTCGCATTATTATGATTTAAGGGTTACAAGTGGCGGATGTCCGATTCTGAATACTGCCACAGAAGCAGATGATACGCACCCTTTGTTGAAAAAGAATGTGGAAAGGGCGATTCTTTTATGGAAAGAAAAACTGATGTATTTTATTGAACAAGGCATTATTGCAGGCGAATTTAAAGCTAAATCAATTGACATAGAAAGAACGGCACTAACTATTATCGCGACTATCGAAGGCGCTGTAATGATTGCGAAAGTGACGGGAGATTTAAATAACCTGTCTACAATCATGATTTCATTAAAAAAAATTATAACCGACTTAGAATAAGTCTTTTTTTACATAAAAATATACCGATTGGTATTTAAAAGTAGTAAGTGTCAATGTTAGAAGTCCACCCATAATTGAAAACTCAAAACCCATAACTAATAACTAATAACTAATAACTAATAACTAATAACTAATAACCAATAACTCAAAACTCATAACTCATAACTCATAACCCAAAACTCAAAAAAAATGGAAACAAAAACCAGATTACAAGTATTGCAAGATCATATTGACAAAGAATTTACAGCTTCACCCTCGCCTTTTATGCTTTGGATGCGTCCGATAGTTTTAGCGGCTGAAGATGGCAGTGTCACTTTTCAATATTTGGTGAGAGAAGAAATGTCAAATCCGGTAAAATCATTACATGGAGGCGTTATCGCAGCAATTGCCGATGATTGTATTGGCGCGACGATGTTTTCACTAGCTGAAGAAAATTTTTATACGACTATAAATCTCAATGTTGATTATTTTGCTCCGGCAAAAGTGGGCGATATTATCCTTGCAAGAACATCCATTATCAAAAAAGGAAGACAATTTGTGAATGCACAATGCGAGATTTGGAATGAAGCACAAACCCGATTAATTGCCACCGCCTATTCTAATCTTTTTAAAACGAATGTTGTCAAGCAAATGTTGTAAAATTTCAGATTGGCATTATCAGAATAAATTTTAATCTCCAAAAAAACAGCTGTTTATACTTTAATTAAAAGTTGTTTTTTTAAATAAAAATATACCGATTGGTATGAAAATAATATGACTGAACTAAACCGAAAACTACTGATTTTTACCGTAATCTTAGCCGCCATCATGGAGCTAATTGATATATCGATTGTCAATGTAGCGCTGTATCACATGAGCGGAAACCTTGGCGCAACGCTCGAAGATACTTCTTGGGTGATTACCGCTTATGCCATTGCCAACGTAATTATTATTCCGATTACGAGTTTTTTGAGCGCCAATCTCGGGCGACGCAATTATTATATTGGCTCGATTGTTTTGTTTACTTTCTGCTCGTTTATGTGCGGACATTCGTCGAATATCTGGATGCTGGTCTTTTTCAGGTTTATGCAGGGAATTGGCGGCGGTGCTTTATTGTCTATTTCACAGGTTGTCGTGTTTGAACTTTTTCCGAAAGACAAACAATCAACGGCGGGCGCTTTATTTGGCGCAGGAATTTTTATCGGACCCACAATTGGACCAACGCTCGGTGGATTCATTACCGAGAATTACGACTGGCCGTGGATCTTTTTGATTAATATTCCCATTGGAATTTTGGTTACGCTATCCTGTTATTTTTTATTAACCGAACCGCCTGTAAAACCAGAAAAAGCAAAAGTCGACTGGACAGGAATTGCTTTGCTTGCCATAGGAGTTGGCGCTTTGCAAACTGTTCTGGAACGCGGTGAAGTCGAAGACTGGTTCGAAACGCGATATATTGTCGTCCTGACGGTTATTGCGGTAACAACCCTGCTCCTGTTTATTTATTGGGAATTGCAAGTTGATAAACCCGTTGTAAATCTTAGGGTTTTGAAAAGTAAAACCTTGAGTATTGCCGCGATTTTGACTTTCGTAACCGGATTCGGAATGTTCATTTCTATTTATATAAGTCCCGTTGTGGCGCAGCGTTTATTGAGCTTTTCGCCTTATCAAACGGGATTACTTTTACTTCCGGGTGCTTTGTTTGCGCTTGTCGCCTTGAAACTGTGCGGAACCTTATTGCAAAAAGGCGTTTCTCCGGTGATTATTATCGCTTCTGGATTTCTGCTGTTTATTTATTTCAACTGGCGAATGTCCGGAATCACTTTAAATACGAGTGCACTCGAAGTTTCGACAGCACTTATTTTTAGAGCATTGGGAATGGCATTGCTTACGGTTCCGTTAACCATGCTCGCTGTTTCTTCTCTCGATGATAAAGATGTTGGTCAGGGAGCGGCTTTAAACAATATGATGCGTCAATTGGGAGGTTCTTTTGGCGTATCGATTATTAACACCTACATAGCACACCGATTTGCCGCACACCGAAACGAATTAATCGCCAATGTAACGCCCGACAACGTCAAAGCAATGGAGAGAATTAACGGATATATCAACTATTTTCAACATAAAGGTTTTGCGTACAACGAAGCCAGAATCAAAGCCCTGAAACTTATGGAAGGCGTTGTAACCAAACAATCATCCTTATTAAGTTACAGAGATGCGTTTTTACTTGTTGGTTTGTTTTTTGCCTTTACGTTACCGCTGTTATTATTGGTAATGGGAAAATCTAAAAAGCCAAAAACAAACATAATTCTGTCGGATCACTAATAAAAAAGATGCTAAGATTCTAAGTGGCTAAGTTTCTAAGTTTTCCCTGGTTGTCACCCTGAGCGAAGTCGAAGGCTTGTTAACCTGAATGGACTTCTCCCGGAGTCTTGGGATGCTTAGCATGACAATGAGCTATGATTTTTTAAACAAATGAAATGCCTTTTCAAAGCTTACAAAATCTATGTTTCTATGTGTTTAAACATTATCCACTAAAAATAAATCATAAAAAATTTGCATATATGACCAATCGGTCATATATTTGTACCGTAATTAAAACTTACATAAAAAAGTAAATAACGCTATCATGGCAAAAGGAGAAGAAACCAGACAATTTATCATAGAAAAAGCGGCCCCAATCTTTAACACAAAAGGGATTGCTGCAACGGCTATGAGCGATATTATGGAAGCTACAAAACTCTCCAAAGGAAGCATGTACGTTCATTTTGAAAATAAAGAAGTGCTGGCCTGCGCCGCCGTCGATCATAATATGAAAATATTGGGAGATAAACTTCTGTTTGAAATCAGCAAGGCGAAAACGGCCAAAGAAGAGTTATTTAACTATATCAATTTCTTTAGCAATGCTGTAAATCCGCCACTTACGGGTGGTTGTCCGTTATTGAATTTCGGAACAGAAGCCGATGACACCAACCCTATTGTAAAAGAAAAAATAAACAAAGGGTGTAACGCAAATCAGCAACTACTGACCAACAGCATCAATAAAGGAATTGCCAACGGAGAATTTAAACCGGACTGGAACGCAGCCGATTTTGCAACGGTAATGTTTGCCATGATTGAAGGCGGACATCTCATATCAAGAATGTCAGGCAGTAATGATAAAATGCAGGTTATCACAAAAACCTTAAAGTCTATGATTGAAGAAAACACATTATAATTTTTTTTATCAAAAAAATGACCGATAAGTCATTTTATGAATAGTTTTTGCCACTACTGATAGCTATCGGGATATAGAATTAAAAAGATTTTATTTTTTGAAAACATTATACTATTCTTTGATATAAAAAATGACCGATAAGTCATATTTAAAGAAACACAAATTAACGATTAAACAAATAAACAGTTCAACAATTTACCATTAACAATTAAAAATTAGAAAACATGTCAGTAAAAACAATTTTAATTTCAGGAGCATCAAAAGGATTTGGAAAAGCCTGGACAGAAGCATTTTTAGAAAAAGGATATCAGGTAGCTGCAACAGCCCGAAATATTGATACACTAAACGATTTAAAAGCAAAATATGGCGATGCCATTTTACCGCTAAAATTAGACGTAAACAATCGTGAGGAATCGTTTGCATTAGTAGAAAAAGTAAAACAACATTTCGGGAAAATTGATATTTTGATCAACAATGCCGGTTATGCCTTAAATGGTGCGGTTGAAGAAGCAAGCGAAAGCGAAGCAAGAGCACAATTTGAAACCAATTTCTTTGGTACACTTTGGTTAACACAAGCCGTATTGCCAATTATGAGAAACCAAAAAAGCGGTCATATTATTCAGGTTTCTTCTATTTTAGGAATCGCGACTTTACCGTTGATTGGTTTATACAATGCGTCTAAATTTGCCGTTGAAGGTCTTACTGAAACTTTGGCTCAGGAGGTAAAACAATTCGGAATCAAAGTGACTTTGGTGGAACCAAACGGTTACGTTACAGACATTTGGGGTAACGGATTCAACAGCGAAAGCATCGACGCTTATGACGGAATCAAAAAAGCGGTTGCAGAAGGACATGATCCAGATACTTTCGGAAAAACTAGCGCTACAGTTCCGGCGATCATTAAATTGGTCGAAGCCGAAAACCCACCTTTACGCTTATTCTTAGGAAAAGTAGCTTTGCCATTTGCTAAACAAACGTACGAACAAAAACTAGCAACCTGGGAAGAATGGGCTGACGTTTCTGTAGCAGCGCACGGATAATTTATTTCTGATTTTTTTAAGTTGATTGAAAACGAGATTGTTTCTTTTTAGGAAGAGATGATCTCGTTTTTTTTTAAAGAAAGTCAACTAGTCGTAAATGTGGTTGGTCGGAAATCCCGACCAACCACTCAATATGTTACTATTGCTGGAAAAACTCAAGAAGTTAAAGTAAATCTACACAACCTCGATGTCATTATTTCTGTTTAATACAGAGTTAAATCATAACAAACATTTGGTGAATTAGTCTGTCGCAACAAACAGATAATTTATTTCTCTTTTTTAAGTTGATTGAAAAATGGGATTGTTTCTTTTTAGGAAGGAATGATCTCGTTTTTTTTTATGGAGTTGTTTTGCACTTATACAAGCTCAGGAAGTTTTAGGCATAAACAGATAAAATTGGTTTGATTATTTTTCGCTTTTAACTATTTCATGTCTCAAAAATCGTACTTTTGTTTTTATACAATGCGTAATAAATTGTCCGGTATCAAATCATTTTGAACGCAACATTCATAGCAAAATATGTTTTTATATATTGCTGTTATTACCCTTAACATTACTTTTAAATTATGAGCACACTATCAAAACCAAACCATATAGGGCGAAAAATTAGCCGAATTCGTGAACTTAGAGACATGAAACAAGAAGCTTTAGCACAAGCTTTAGGAACTAACCAACAGGCTATATCTGCTTTGGAAAATAGTGAAACTATAGATGATGAAAAACTTATTGACGTAGCAAAAGCTTTGGGAGTAAGTGTTGAAGCTATTAAAAACTTTTCAGACGAAGCTGCAATTAATTATTTTAATAGTTTCACCGATAATGTTGTGACGACCGGAAGTATTTTTGCAAATAATTGTACTTTCAATCCTTTAGATAAGTTAATTGACGCTTATGATGAAAATAAAAAGCTTTATGAGAGATTGTTAGAGGCAGAAAAAGAGAAAAATGCTTATTTGGAGAAATTGTTAAAGGATAAATAAAGGAATAAAAGTCTTTTGACTTTTTATTGATAGTTATAAAACGAGATTGTTTCTTTTGGGAGAAATGGTTTCGTTTTTTTTATTAGATTTAATAATCCCGTATAAATACGTAGCTGATAAGCATATCTAAGGATATTATACAAAAATTACGCAAGGTCGAAAACCGTGCGCAATTTTATAAAATATATTAGTAGGCTAAATCCTTGCTAATAAAAATCAACTTAACAAGCTATTATCTTTTACAAAGCTTGATACTGTTAATCGATGCGCTCCTAAAATTCTTCCAATACCGCTATATGATATCTTTTTTTTCAAAAGCTTCTTTATTTCCTCCTCTTTACCTGTAAGTTTCAATGTACTGGACTTACTTCCTATTGGTCTTCCCAGAATTACTCCTTCAGCTTTTTTTCTAGCCAAAGCTTCTTTTGTTCTTTGTGAAATTAAATTACGTTCTATCTCAGCTGATAAACCAAAGGCAAAGGCTAAAACCTTTGAATTAATATTATTACCTAGTTCATAACGTTCTTTAATTGTGAAAACTTGTATATCTTTTTCCATACAATCATGAAGAATTTTCATTATCTGCATTAGATTCCTACCCATTCTTGAAAGTTCAGACACTATAAGCATGTCTCCTTTTTTCATTTTATTTAGCAAATGTCCAAACTTTCTTTGTTCCAGTTTTTTAGTAGCACTTATTGTTTCTTCAATCCATTCATCAATCACTATGCTTCGTTCTTTTGCGTAATTTTTGATTTCAAATTTTTGATTTTGCGTAGTTTGTTTGTCCGTACTTACGCGAATGTAGCCATAATTCATATTGAATAAATTAAATAATTAATATGTTTAAATGTACAGTTTCTGAAGTAAGGAAATATATAAATTTTATTATCTATTGTAGTTAGTACTAATCCAGCGATTATTTTAGTCAAAAATCAAGTTTAATCTGTTTTAATTCAGAAAGTTGGGTTGTGCTTGGCACTATTGAGCAAGAAATAAAGAAAAAGATAGAGATAATAGGAATTCCACTAAAAGATTGGGATATTAAAATTAATTATGGTATTAAAACTGGATATAATGAAGCTTTTATTATTGGAGAAGAAGTTAGAAATGAATTAATTACTAAATCACCTAATTGTGATAAAATTATACGACCGATTTTAAGAGGCAGGGATATTCAAAACTATAAAGCAAATTGGCAAAATTTATTTTTAATATGTAGCTTTCCAAGTTCAAATATTGAAATTGAAAATTATCAAACATTAAAAAGTCATTTATTATCTTTTGGGTACGATAGATTAAAACAAACTGGGGAAAAAGGATCAAGGAAAAAAACATCAAATAAATGGTTTGAAACACAAGATCAAATTGGGTATTGGGAGGATTTTAATAAACCAAAAATTATTTGGAAAAGAATTGGTTCTGTGATAAGGTTTTCTTATGATGAAAGCAAAACTGTTTGTTTAGATAGTACTTGCTTTGCTACTGGAAATGATTTAAAATTTATTTTAGGTTTTCTTAATTCTATAATAAGTAAAAGAGAATTATTAAACAATGCTCCCAAAACAGGCACAGGAGATGTTATAACGAGCGTTCAGGCTCTTGAGCCATTATTAATTCCTAAAGTAACTAAAGACGTAGAAAATGAGATAATAAGATTAGTTGATATATGTTTGCAAGAAAAGGAAAAGGATATCAATGCTGATATAAGTAAATATGAAATGGAAATTAATAATGTTTTTTTTGAAACATTTAGTTTTAATGAAGAGGAGAAAAGATACTTGTTAAACTCTAAAATTGATTAATATAGGCTAATTCAAAATCTTCTAATTCATATAGATTAGATACAATTATATCAATTTTATTTTCTAAATCGTAAGTTGATTTATTTTCCTTTTTTAGAATTATAATTTTATCAACTAAATCTTCAATAATTTTTATATTTGATGTTTTTGGTAAAGGTAATTTTTCTAAAAAAACTTTTTTATATCTAAATCCGTCTTCTCCTAATCCTCCTCCAGCATAAAATTTTTTAAAAAAAAATGAAACTGGTTTTGAATTTAGAAGAGCTAAAATATATTTAATATTTTTCCCAAGCATTATGAAACTTGTATCATTTACAAACATTTTATTAATGTCTAGACAGAATTGTGGCTCTCTTACTATTTCCGAATATACAATCTTTTCCGAATCAAAATCCTGCCAATAGGCGCAAGGACGCAACTCCCACCAATAATCTCCTTTGTCTTCACGTTCTAACAGACCCTTTCCTTTAAATTACTTTTTCATACTTTTAATAAAATGTTCATAAATATGAGGGTATGTGTTTCTAAAATAATTTTCAGGCTCATCATTTCCTCTATTAATATCTGTCCATCCACAAGGAATAGTAATTAACCATTTTTTTTGTTTCAACAAATATTTAAAAATATCCCTGCCTCCTAAAATCGGTCGTATAATTTCGCTTAAATCTGTTGAATATGAATGTTGAATTAATTCATCTTTTGTCTTTTCATCTATGATAAAAGCTTCATTATATCCAGTTAAAATTCCTCTGTAAATTTTGATATCCCAATCTTTTAATGGAATACCGATTTTTTCTACTTTTTTCTTGATATTTAATTCTATATCACTTAAGACTGCCCAACTTTCTGAATTAAAACAGATTAAACTTGATTTTTGACTAAAATAATCGCTCATATTATTTATGCTATGATCTTTTTCCAAAATACAAGAATTAGTTTTACCATCGTAAATCGATTTTTTAGAAATTAAAATGTTTGTATCAACAGTTGCAGTATCAAAAACTTGTACTCCCCCAAAATCTATTAAAATTTCAGGATTTGTTTTCTCAACGAAATATTTCCGTAGACTTTGACCATATCCTGCTCTCATCCATTTATTAGAAGTTATAAAAGTTAGCATTCCATTGTTCTTCAAAATATTAAAACCTAATTCATAAAACAGGCTGTAAATATCCCCCATTTTATTATAGGTTTCAAAACCCATTTTTTGTAAAGCATTACTTTCTTCTCCTAATTTTTGTAGCTGAATATATGGAGGGTTTCCAATTACTGCATCAAATCCTTCAAAATCACCATAACTATTTAAAATATCTGGAAATTCAAAACGCCACTCAAAGGCATTTTCAAATATTTTGTTACTTTTAATTTGTTCAATCTCAAAATCTAATCTAGATATTTCTGCTAATACTATTTTTATTTTTTTCTTTCTTTCTGATTCTTCTTTTTTACTAAGTTCAAATAAACCTGTTTGAGAAGTAAGAATAAAGTGTTCTCCCCTAAGTTTGTATAGTTTAGTTAATTTCGGATCATTAGAATTAATTTCAGTTCTAAAATTGGTTTTTATCTCTCCAATTAAAATTTCCATCTCTTTTTTCTGCTGTTTAGTATCTGCATTTCGATAGGTGTCAACGGCACTTTTATAAACTTCAATTGAGAGCTTGCTTTTTTTTAAAGCCTCTTTAATATCAGTATTCAAATTAAAACGGCTGACTAATGAATTACCACATTTTATATTAATATCAATATTAGGAAGTGTCTCTAATTCATTGGTACTTGTTTTGTAATATGCATTTTTAAGCAACTCAATCCATAAACGTAAACGACATATTTTGACTGAATTTGGATTAATATCAACACCGAATAAGCAATTTTCAATAATAGTTTGCTTTTCATTAAATAAGGTTTCTTGTACTCTTCTACTTTCTTCACTTAATGGATTATATTGAAAAAAACTTCCGTCACGGTCATCAAAAATCATTAATTCATCATTTTCAATAATGATTTGGTAATTCTTTAAAAGTCTACCTTGCTTATCACATAATATTTCAAGTTTGCTCTTAATAGAAATGATTTCATTTAAAGCAGAAACTAAAAAATGTCCGGAACCAACAGCTGGGTCACAAATTTTTAAACTATTTATAATAGTATTAGCTTCTGATATATCATATTTTTTATTTTGTAGATCAAGAAAACTATTACAATCCCAACCTTTAATTTCATTAAATTTTTGAACAACTGATCGACGGATAGTTTCCCTACACATATACATGGTGATAAAACCAGGAGTAAAAAAAGAACCATCTCTATATCCATTTATTTTTTCAAAAATTAATCCTAAAACAGAAGCATTAATTAATGTTTTATTGTCTTCTTGAATATCTTCAGAACCTTCACTAGCAAAATCATAAGAATCAAGAAAAGAGATAAAATAATGTAATGCATTTAATTCCCCTGTTCTCTTTTTACCAAGTAAATCTTTAATTACAGTCGAATTTAGTAATGGCAAAGTTTTATTGTGTTCAAGTTGAGATATTGGAAACATTTGATGTTCCAAATCAGTCATTTCAAAAAGGGAACTATTTAAATACGGTACTTTTTCAAATTGTTTTACATCAGAATTTCGTTCATTGGTTCTTTTAGCTAAAACTTGAAAAAATAAAGTATTAAGATCATCATAATCTTTAATTTTTTCAGAATTCAAGAATGCATAGTCCTTGTTTGTTTTCTGATAAGAAATCAATTGGGCTTCTAGTAGTTTTAAAAATAAAATTCGATTTACCCAAGTAATCGTAAGTTCTAATGCAATAGAAAAGAGCCGTTCTTCGTTGTTATTTCCATAAAGCTTTGGATTTTCAAGACGGGATAATTTATCCATACTATCTAATTGCAATATAACATTCTCCAATAAAGAGCCTGAAAAGCGTTTATTTTCTTTATTACGCTGAATGAGTTTTTTACCTCCTTCCTTATTTTCTGTCAGTCCAATAATATGCAATAACTCTGTGTAAAAATTCTTGTCAAGACTATTGCTATCATTTGCAAACGAAAGTTTAAGTAAATGTTCAGGGGATAATAACTTATATAAGGCAATTAATTGTTTATCGTCAATCTTATTAGAATTTCTAAGTGGCTTATCATAATTTCGGATATCAAAATGTGTGTATTCTAAAGTTGCCGGCAAGGCAGCAATAAATGGAGACACTATTTGGTTATAAAAATAATCAGTACTACTTCCTGATGCTCTTTTATTCTCAAAATCAATAAACTGTTTTACAAATCCTTTGTTCTCTGCAAAAAGCTTATTAAAGAGTTGAGCATCAAAAATAAACCATTCATAAATGTTAGTAACTACAAGATTCTTTAGTTCCGTATTTGTATGTATTATTCTTTCTCGCATGTAATAATATACCAATTCATGCAGTGCTTTTTTATTAAGATTGGCTATTGAAATCATTTCTGATTTATTGACCGGACTTTTTGCTTCAATTATAACGCCTACAAAACTTCCGGGCTCTTTTCCATTATGAATAACTAAATCATTACGTCCTTTAGTATTCATAAAATAGTTTGGATCATAATATGTTTTCTTCAAAAATTCAATGACCAAATTTTTATGAAATTCTTCAGATTCTTTTTCATTTATTCTGTCGAGCAATATAATAAGATTGCTTTTAAAAATTTCAATAAAGCTTCTGCTTGGTTTAATTCTTAAAAAAGCTTTACTAATGGCTTTTCTAGGCTCAAGAAGTATAGTATTCATAATTTGCTAGTTTTGTTGGTTCATTACTTCTTTTTCTGATTTTTCTGATCTTTAAAATAATTTTGAATTTTATAGCTTTTTGATATTAAAAAAATTCACAATATCAATATTTAAATCATTCTAAAATTAATTATCGGTTGATTAAAAATTTTATCATAGTTGAGTTAAAATTTTAACAAATTAATAAATAATTAAGAAATATTAAGCAGGTAGAAATACCTGATTTTGTGTTATTTATAAAGATTTTTACGAGATCTGAATAAAAGTTTCAAAGCAAATAACATTAATAAATAGATTATGCCATTACGGAAAACCATAATTAGATAATTTATTTATAAAATCAATATTCTCGGAACTAGAACAACTATACAATTAAAAAAAATTTATTATATAATTTATTTACATGATGTTGCTTTCCTCTATCGGTTGTTTAATAAAAATCCAAATTTATTGTTTACGTGATCTGTTATAAAACCGGTCATTATAAACATTATAATGACCCTAAAAAATTATAAACTTGATTAATAAACATAATCGCCATAAATTTGTCTCATCAAAATCAAACAATTGATTTAAAAAGCTAAAAAAACGATACGCAAAAAGCGTATCGTCTTTATCAAAAACCAAATCAAAATAACCTACAACTCATTCTGCACCACTAACGGATTCGCGTTAATCTCAGCTATCGGAATCAGCCATTGCCATCTTTTATCTGTGGCAGGAACCGTCATGACTCCGTTTACTGTTGAGGAATCGTGGTTTGCGCCTGTTCTGTCCAGTGCTGAATTTGTTCGTTTTAAATCAAAAAATCTAAAACCTTCTCCCCACAATTCTATTCTTCTTTGCAGGAGTATTTCATCAATCAGAGCTTGTCCGGTGTTTAGGGATAAAACATAAGCGGGATTTCTGGTTTTCTCAAAATCAAAAAGTATTGTGGCGGCATCGGGGTGTCCTAATCTTGCTTTTGCTTCGGCTTCTATGAGGTACATTTCGGCTGCACGCATATAAGGAACATCACATCTGCTGTCTCCGGTACTTACAGACAGAAACTTTTGACTCGTATACGGAAATTTAGAAAATGTTCCCGGCAATGCCAGATTGGGATGTTTACCATCTTTACTAAAAATGGTCGAACGCACATCTGTAGACGGAATGATATTATACAACTTGCTGTTTATTACTCTTGGGCAGGAACGTATTACTGTCGAATTATAGTTTCTTGACATAAAAGCTCCAAAATTTCCAAAATAATCTGTCTGAGATTCTGTTATATGGCTTCCCCACATCCATTCTTTGTTATTATAATCATTAAAACCGGCACTATAATCTGCCATAGACATTAAGCTCATTCCTTGTCTGGCTTTATTGGCATAATCTGCCGCCAGTTTCCAGTTTCCCTGAGTCAGGGCGACACGCGCTTTTAATCCCTGTGCTACTTTTAGATTTAAGTGAGAATTATTTGGTTTCGAATATCCAACCAGTAAAATATTTGCTTCATCCAGATCTTTATTAATCTGTGCATAAACTTCTTCAACTGTAGAACGCGGGAAATTCTCGTTGCCAACAGTCAGGATAATCGGAACGCCTAATTGTGTATTATTTTCACCATTTACATATCTTTTACCATATAATTGTACCAATTGAAAATGGCAAAAAGCACGATACAAAAGCGCTTGTCCCTTTACACTATTTTTATCTTCGGGAGAACCGATTGCAGCATCTGCAGCATTTATTATGGTATTTGCATTTCGAATTATCCTGTAATAGGTTCTGTACGGAAATCTGATATCCTGAGCATTTTCATTGCTTACTGCTGACCAGTTATATAGCGCCAGGAACCAACCGTTTACGGCCGGAAAAACAACATCCTCTCCTACAATATCGGTCTGTTGCATTAATCCGCCCAGACCACAATCACTTTGATTGGATTCGTATCTAACATATAACGATCTGTGAATACCATTTAAGGTTGTCATTAAATTAGCTGTGGTTTTTGTAGCAGCATCATAATCTACAAATTCGGTTGGGGTTTTATCCAGAAAATCATCTGAGCAAGATTGCAAAACAGCCATTGACAGGATACAGAATATCAGTTTTATATAATTTGATTTCATAATATTAAAAATTTAAATTAAATCCCATTGTAATTACTCGTGACGGAATATATCGGTTTTGGGTTGTTCCGTTAAAGGTTTGTGTTGGGTCCATTCCCTGGCGTTTTGTAAACAGCAGAAGGTTTTCTCCATTGACATAAAGGGTAGCATTATCAATTTGAAGTTTCGAAATCAAATCTGCAGGTAATTTATAAGACAGATTAATTTGTCTTAAAGCCAGATAATCTGATTTTTCAAGCCATCTGTCTGAAGCAGCAGTAGATTGCGTGCTTCTGTTAATATCTAATCGGGGAACATCTGTAATATCTCCGGCTTTTTGCCATCTTTTTAAAATATCCGTACTAAAAGCAGCTCCATAATTATTTCCTGTCTGCATTAATGCGGCATAATTTGTATCGTACATTAAACCTCCAAACTGATACGCAAACATCACGTCTAATTTAATTCCCTTGTATTTGAAAGCAGTACCAAAACTTCCAAATAAATCAGGAATTGCAGAACCTGCATAATGATACAACGCTTTATTTTGGTCTGTAGTTACGTTTACTCCGTTTACAGTTCTTCCGATAGGATCGTTAGCAACCATTTTTTCAGGATCGGCAACGTATAAAGCATATCCGTCTGCGGGATCAACGCCGTACCAACTTCTTAACCAATAATCATAAATGGATTGTCCCACTGCAAGTTTTTTTGATCCCGAGATTATTTCTTTTTGTGGCAGACTTGTAATTTCATTATGTATCGTAGAAGCGTTTACATTTAAACTCCACGAAAAATCATTTGTTTTAAGAATTATACCATCTAATGAAATTTCAAAACCTCTGTTAAACATAGAACCAATATTTTCTATTCTGTTGTCTAACCCCGAAGACAATGCATTTGGAACCGAAAAAATAAGTCCGTCCGTATTTCTGCGATAATATTCTATTGTTCCTGTAAGCCTGTTTTTAAACAATCCGAATTCTGCCGCCAGATCTTTTTGAGTGTTCACTTCCCATTTCAAATCGGCTGCAGCTGCGGCATTGTTAATTATTCCTCCCTCGCTTCCGTTATCATATCCCAAAGAATAAGTGGCCTGACTTACATAAAAATTTAAACCTGAATTGCTTGTATGAGAATCATTGCCCACCTCTCCTATTGATGCGCGAAGTTTTAAATCATTTATCCAGGAATTATCCGTCAGAAAATTTTCTTTAGAAATTACCCATGCGCCTCCAAAAGACCAAAAATTACCCCATCTGTTTTTCTGAGAAAATTTTGAAGAACCATCCCTGCGAATCGATGCGGATACAATATATTTATCCATATAGTCATATCCTAGTCTTGAAAAATAAGATTCTGTAGCATAATTTCTTGAATAAGAATTTAAATCCGTAATCGTAGCATAGTTTATAAACTCTATAATATCAGGAACTACCTGACCGGTTTTAACGCCTGTTGTAAAGTTTGTTTCATATTCAAAACTCTCATGACCTAACAATGCAGATATAGTATGATTTTCTATTTTTTTAGAATAGTTAAGTAATTGATTATAAGCAATCCCGGTTAGTATTAAATCTTCTTTACTCATTAAACCTGTAGGCGCGCCGTCTCCTATTTCAGGATTATAAGAATAGGTTCTGTTAAAATAAGACTTATCAATAGAAACATTTGTGGTGAATTTGAAATCCTTCAAAAAGCTTATTTCAAAGTAAGTTCTTGCCGAAAGTGCCAGTCCTTTTTCATTATCAGTATTATTTAATGTTTCGTAAACAATATTTCGCCCGTTTGATGCACCGGAACCTCTTGTTGTTGAATATTCTTTTTCGCCATTTGCATCTACTATATAATCACCATTTTCAGCATGATTAAAAACAGGATAAATAGGCCCCATATATCGTACTGTTCTAAAAACATTATTATAAGCAGATGAATTATCTGCTCCGTCAACTGCCAAAGCAGCGTTTGTTAATGATCCTGAAATATTTATTCCGGTTTTAAACCAATTGTTTAAGCTTGTATTTAAATTTAAACGGCCTGTAGTTCTTTCAAAACCTGATTTTTGAATATAACCTTCTTCCTTTAAATGTCCGAGAGAAGCAAAATAATTCGATTTTTCTGATTTTCCCTGATAAGAGAAATCTACATTTTGACGGACTCCAGCTCTTTCCAACTGTTTTTCCCAATTTAAATCTTCCGGATATAATAATTCTGCGTTTGGATTTAACTTTCCGTCTGTACCCACAATATTTCCTCCAGGTACATTAAATGGATTTGTTACCAATACCACCGGAACTCTTGCTGATGCATACGTATTGGCCGCATCAATTTGTGCCTGAGTTGTCATGGGTCTGCTATTTCGGATAGCTTCCCACTCTAAAGGATAATAATCATATGCATTTACCCTGTCGTATTCTTTTATCGATCGCGAAGTCATTCCCTGACTTACGTTTAAAGAAAATTTATCTTTAGTCGATTTTCCTGTTTTAGTCGTTATAATAATAACACCATTTGCAGCTTTTGAACCATAAAGCGAAGTCGAAGAAGCATCTTTTAAAACCGTAAGACTCTCAATGTCATTCGAATTTAAATTGCCTATATCTCCCACAAACGGAACTCCGTCTACAACATACAATGGCGTATTTGACCCGTTAATCGAGCTAAATCCGCGTATTCTGATTTCCGGTGCTGATCCCGGCTGTCCTGAAGAACTTTGAATCTGAACCCCCGAAGTACTTCCTTCTAAAACTGAAAGCGCATTCGTTAAAGGTCTGTTTTCAAGTTTTTCTGATTTAATTTGAGCTGCAGATCCTGTATACGAAGACTTCTTTGCCTTGCCATAAGCAACGACCACAACTTCGTCTAATGCTTTGCCGTCTTCCTGCATTTTCACATTCATAATAGATGAAGTACTAACGGTCATTACCACATCGCGCATTCCCATATAAGAAAATACAAGAATATCACCGGTTTTTACTTTTACGGCATACTCACCGCTTAAATCGGTTTGAGTAGCGTTTTTGGTGCCTTTTACCATAATATTTACGCCGGTAATTGGCCCGACTCCGTCTGAAACAACTCCAGACACCTTTCTTTCCTGTGCATAAGAAAACTGCATGATCAACATCAGTATTGACACTAGAATCCATTTAAATTTTACCCTCATGTTAAATTTTTTATTATTAATAATCAGGTAAATTTGATAATAATTTCTTACAATAACTAATATATTATAGGCTAAAGTTTATTTAATGTAGAAAAAAGACTATAATTTTAATTTAAATGGATTGTGGTCAACGAATACTGGTTTAACCCTATTATTTTTTTCAATAAAAACTTTATAAATATTTATTACGTGATCTGGCATAAAACCTGATATTATAAATATTTTTAATAACCCTAAAAAATTATTAATTTGATTAATAAATATAACCGCCATAAATTTGTCTCATCAAAATCAAACAACTGATTTGAAAAAATTTAAAAACAACTTTAAAAAATAGAAATCATGAAATTTACAAGAAGAGCAAACGCAAACTGGAAAGGTACAGGAATGGAAGGAAAAGGAACCATCAGTACTCAAAGCACAACATTAAACGAAGCACAATTATCATTCAAAACACGTTTTGAGCAAGGTGTAGGAACAAATCCTGAGGAATTAATCGCAGCGGCACATTCTGGCTGTTTTACCATGCAACTAAGCTTTTTACTTTCTGAAGCGGGATTTGTACCGGAAGATTTAGATACGGTAGCAAAAGTTACTTTCGAAGACGGAACTATCACTTTGATCCAATTAGAACTAACCGGAAAAGTTCCCGGAATTTCTGCAGAAGATTTTCAGCAAACTGCTCAAAAAGCAAAAGAAATTTGTCCAATCTCAAAATTATTAAATACTGAAATTACTTTATCAGTTACATTAAATTAAATTCCAAATTGAAAAATTCCAAATTCCAATTGAAAACATATTGCGCATTCACGCTACTCACTTTGGAATTTGGGATTTAAAAAAATGAGAGTTTATATTCACAAAGTCTATAATCTTAATTCTAAAATCTATAATCTAAAATAATTATGAAAACACTATATATAAAAGAACAATTGAATCGTTATTTCTTGTTCGCCGCTTTGATCTTAAGCTTATTATTTACAATAGTAAATGCAAACGCACAGGCTAAAACTGCTGCGCCGAAAATTAAAAATGTCGTATTGGTTCACGGTGCTTTTGCAGACGGTTCAGGATGGCAGGGTTTATACCAAATTTTGACTAAAAAAGGATATAATGTAACTATTGTTCAAAATCCGTTAAGCTCTCTTGAAGATGATGTTGCGGCAACAAATTTAGCCTTAGACAAACAAGACGGACCAACAATTTTAGTAGGACATTCATGGGGAGGAACTGTAATCACTGAAGCCGGAAATCACCCAAAAGTAGCCGCTTTGGTTTATGTAGCCGCTTTACAGCCTGATAACGGAGAAAATTCTATTCAATGGCTGCAAACTGCGCCTCCTGCTCCTGAAAACGGTGTATTGCCTCCGGATGATAAAGGAATCGCTTATTATGACAAAGCAAAATTTCATGCAGGTTTTGCAGGAGATTTAAGCAAAGAACAAGCTGATTTTATGTTTGCTTCGCAAGGTGCATTTCACGCAAAAGGTTTTGGAACACCAATTACAAAAGCAGCCTGGAGAGACAAACCTTCTTACGGAATCGTTGCTACTGAAGACAAAAGTATCAATCCTGATATCGAGCGTGCGATGTACAAACGTTCTAACACAAAAATTACAGAAATAAAAGGTAGTCACGTAGTGTTTATTTCACAACCTGCAAAAGTGGCGAATGTGATTATTGAAGCTTCGAAATAAGTTTTAAATTCCAATAAAAAAATTCCAAATTCCAAGTCTGTAATGATATTGGGATTTGGATTTTTTTTTTGATTTCGAGTAATGACAAATAAGCAGAGTCTTTTTTGGAATCCAAAAGACATTATATTAAGCCGTATCAATTAAACACATAGAAACATAGATTAATATACTTTAAAAAAAGGCGTTTCACTGGCATTAACAAACATAGCTATGTGTGTTGAAACAAGTGAAACGCCTTTACTCATAAAGAAAAGCTATGTTTCTATGTGTTTAAATAAATGCACTCCAATTAATATTGTAGGAGGCAAATTCTGCAATCTTGTCATTCCGACGGAGGAGGAATCTCCACAAGAAACTCTACAAAGATTGGCTACTTTCTATACGGAGCTACTTGCGGAGATTCTTCGTTCCTCAGAATGACAAAATTGCGTGTATTTTTTAAGTAAAATTCCAATAAAAAAATTCCAAATTCCAAATCGTAACAGACTTGGAATTTGGAATTTAAAAATTGGAATTTAATTTTTATCTACATAAACTTACTAACCGCTTTCACAAAATAAGGCGAATCATTCCAGCGTATTTTTCTATAAGCAAAATCTTTTTTGAGCGTATCCGGAAGGCAATCCCAAATGGCTTCGTTCATTTTTTCTAGCAACAATTTCTTCGAAAAAGAATCTGAAACTACCAGACTAATTTCTCTTACGGGAATTGGTTCTTTAAAAGGCTTGAACAATTTTGACGATGCTTCGTTTAGTATCGAAAGCTGGGGAATAATAGCAAATCCCAATTGTGCGCGAACCAGATTTTTCAGTGTTTCTATCGAACTGATATCGTACGTAAACTGCTCTTTTATTTTATCTGAACCTTTTAAGCCGCAGATATCCAAAAGCTGTGCATTATAGCAAAATTCATGGTGAAGCAGCAATAATTCGGTTTTGTCTCCGGGCTGTAATTCATAAAACTCTTCATTTGCCATTGGGTGCAATTCATTCAAATAGGCAACAAAAGGTTCTTTAAAAATAGGATGTTCAATTAAATTCGGGTTTCCTGTTGGCGTTGCCATAATCGCAACATCAATGGCACCGGTTTCTAAATCCTTCATCAACTGTCCCGTATTGGATTCTCTGATGATAAAATGCACTTTCGGAGCCGCTTCTTTCATCGCTTTTATAAACAACGGAATCAAATAAGGCGATAAAGTTGAAATAATACCGAGCTTCAACTCCCCTTCCAGCAAGTTTTTTTCGTTAACCACAAAATCCCGAATCTCATCCGCCTCGCGAAGGATTTTTTTGGCTTTGTTGATAATCTCCGTTCCTAATAGTGTTGGTGTAAGTGGCACTTTATTGCGGTCAAAGATCTTGATTCCAATTTCTTCTTCGAGGTTTTTTAACTGAATCGTAAGTCCGGGTTGTGTAACCATGCAAACTTCTGCTGCTCTTGCAAAATGGCGTTCTTCGTCTAAGGCTACTATATATTTTAACTGCTGAATGGTCATTGATTATAATTTTATTTTATAAAGATAGAAAAATATCAATTTGAATTATAAAACTATCTTGATTTAACCGCAAAGTGCACAAAGTTTTTTTACTTACAGCACTTAGTAAAAACACAAAGTTCACAAAGCTTTGTAAATATAGCTTCGTGAACTTTGTGTAAACCTTTGTGCACTTTGTGGTAAAACTTTGCGGTTAAATCTTCACACCTTAATTCGGCAATTTTGTATCATCCATCAAAGATTCTAATTTTTTCAGTTTCGATCCCCAGAATTCATCAAAGTATGAAATCCAGGTTTTTAGTTCTTCAAAACCATCTTTTTTCAGACTGCAATAACGTTCGCGTCCGCTGTCTTCTATCGAAATAAAACCGGCGTTATTCAGGATTTTAACGTGTTTTGAAACCGCTGGCCTGCTCATGTCAAAATGATCGGCAAGCGAGTTAATAGTCAGGCGGTCTTCGCAAAGCAATAAGAGCATTTTTCTTCTGCTTGGATCTCCAATAACCTGAAAAACATCAAGAGCAGGTGTTGCCATTTTATGCGTTTATTAAGTTGGCGATTTTTTCGAATTTTTCCACCCATCCGTGATTGAAACCATTGAAAAAACCAAGATTTTCTTCTTTGGCAAAACCATTATGTTCGAGGAATACAGTAGTGCCTTCGGCGGTTGATTCCAGTTTCCAGATCACTACAGAATCAAGTGTAATTTTGCCTTCTCCAGGTCCGGCTTTCCAGGAATAGGAAAGTTTTTTAAACGGTTCAATTTCTAATACCGTGCAATAGAAAATCCCGTCGAAATTTAAACTTTCAATTGCATTTGTCCTAAACTGAAAATCAGTTCCTGCAACGGGTTGAAAATTATTTTTCATTAGCCAAAGCTCCATTAAATCGGAGTTGGTCAAATATTGCCAAACCTTTTCAGGAGAATGGGCAAAGAAATACTGATATTTTATGCTTCTTTCCATAATAAGTAACTTTTAAGTTACACAAATATATAGGTAACTTTTGAGTTACGCAAATAATTTAAAAGAAAATGCACAAAATCAATTATTTGTGCATTTTTTAATTTTTATTGAAAATGAAACGATATTATCAGGAATTATAATTGTATTATAAATTTCCAAATAAAAAAGCGATCTAATAGATCGCTTTTTATATTTTTAGGTAAGTTATTGACAACTTTTTATATTGGCAACTTTACGTTTTCCAATGTTTTTTTTGCAAACTCGATTTTTTCCGGAAATAAATTTTTTCCATTAATTTCATCCGCAACTTTCGATAATCTTTTTCTGGTTGCTTTAGACATTGGTGTTATATTTATTTTTGCCTCTGCTTTTTCTTCATTTCTCATAACAATCAATCTTTTATGCTATACAAAATTATCTATTTTTTCTTATAAACCAGTATTGCGGTATATTTATTTTTAGCTACATAATGAACAAATATTTTCTTTTCTTCATCAAATCCATAAAATATATAGTCATTTGAAAACACTTCAATTTTTTTATCTAAGAAATGAATATACATTCTAATTCTTCTGTGTTTATTTTTACAAATTATATGACACTTTTTAGAGCAGGAATTTCGACATTCTTCTTCGAATAATTCCTGACTATCACTACCTTGAATAAAAATGGGAAAATCCGGATATTCATTTAAAAATTTAGGTATTGTGCTTAATACGGTATTGAATACTTTTCTTGCATCACCATTATTACTACTTATTCTATCAGAAATACTTTTAGTTTCAAAATCATAATCTCCAAAACCTAAATTAAATACAATTCCTCCACTTTTAGTTTCAAATTTAGAATATTCAACTCCTTTAATTAGGTTCTTCTTGCCATGACTTTCAAATAGATATTGAACAGTAGTATCATATGGCAAAAAGGAAGTATCATAACTTTCAATATTTATCAAAACTTTTTTGATGCAATGATAACATATTTTGATAAATTAATCATTAAAAATGTAATACAATATTTACAAAATATATTTATATGAATATTTATTTCTTGACTTCACTCTTCAACTGCAGCGCTCTTTGCAAAAAACTTTGGCGTAAAATCTTGTTTTCGGCTTCATTAATCGCCTGAAGCAAATTATTCTGATTATCTGCAATATCACTTAAAACAGTAGTCATAACTGCCCAGACAGGCTTCATTTTTTCGATAAGCTCCTGCCCTTTTTGCGTCAATTGAAGCAAACGTTTACGTTCGTCGACTTTGTCTTTTTTTGACCGAATCAGTTTCTGTTTTTCCAGTTCTTTCAATAAACTTATTGTTGAAGGATGTGTGTAGCCAATCTCATTTGCAATTTCGACCACGCTCAAAACGTCTTTATGATATAAGGTGTAAATGACAGGAAACCATTTCGGCTCAAAGTCAATTCCGTATTCCTTATAAAGCAAAGCTCCGTCTTTACGCAATTGCTCGCTCAAGCGCTGTAATCGCGTTGAAAGGGCTAAAATTCCTGATTCATCAATTATATTCATTTTAATTCTTTTAGATTTAAATGACAAAATACATTGTCGGCACTCATCACCGGAAATTTTTTCGGAAGCGATTCTTTTTCGATTCTAACAAAATGATTTCGTTCGTAAAAACGCAATGCAGCTTCTAAGATCGATACGGTTCCCAAATATAAAGCATCGATTCCTTTTTCTTTGCAATAATCAATCAAAGTGTCCAATAATTTTTGCGCAATTCCATGTTCTTTTCCGCGAAATTCTTTCTTTACAAACATTTTTCTGATAGCCGCTGCATCGTCATCAAATTTAACTAAAGCAATTGTCCCTACCAGTTGCTCATTGATAAAAGCACCCCAAAATCCGCCGCCACTTGTGTGATAAAAGTTTGTTATGTCTAATAAATCCGGCTGATCTTCTAAAGTAATAGCAATATTAAATTCGTTTTGCTGAATATTCAAAACTAAATCTATTACTGCTTTTGAATATTCATTTTCGATTGGAATAATTATCGGTTTCATATTTTAAATTTTTACAATACAAAACTACGTAGTTAACTACATAAAAACAAATTTTGTTTTAGTTTTTATAATTTGCTTTCAAAAAAATAGCTTCTCACGATAAATAAGAGGCTTAATCAACATCTTAGTATATAAAATAGAAGACGCCAATATTCAATTTTGAAGTTTTAGAAGAAAAATGTAAACAATTGTCTTTGTGACAAATAACAAAATAATTTCTTGTAAGAAATTCAACAAGATATACCTTTTTAAAAGTTAAAATGCTACCAGAACAGTACTTTTATTAGGCAGAAGCTTTGTTTTTCACTACTTTTGCAACCCTTTTTTAAAAACTATTATAATTGCAATGGGATATTCAAATAATGATTTAACGCGTTTTTTAGACGCACAAAATAAACTTTATCTTACCGCTTTTTCTGAAATTGAAAAAGGGAAGAAAGAAACCCATTGGATGTGGTTTATATTTCCACAAATAAAAGGATTAGGCAGCAGCGATACTTCTATTCTGTATGCTATTGCCGATATTAAAGAAGCTACTGAATTTTTAAATCATCCTATTTTAGGAAAACATCTTATCGAAATTTCCGAGTTGCTGTTAACTTTCAAAAGAAAATCGGCAGAAGCAATTCTGGGAGATTTAGATGCCCAAAAATTACATTCGTCTATGACTCTTTTTGCACAGGTAGAAAATGCAAATCCGGTATTTCAGGATATATTAGATGCCTTTTTTTCCGGAAAAACAGATTCGGCTACCTTGGAAATTCTAAATTCCAATACTGAAGCTGTAGAAACTGAAATAGTATAGTTGTAGTCATTTTTTGCATTTAATATTCTTCTAAATTTCTCCGGTCATTAGAATATTTTCTTTTACTCCTTTGTTTTTCAGCATTCTAAAGTGCGAACGAACTGCATGATAAAAAGGATATGAAGTATAAGGAAGATCATATTCCTGCGCATAACGCCTTATAATTGGCGTTATATAAGGATAATACGTATGACCAACGCCCGGGAAAAGATGATGCGCCACATGATGCGTAAAACCTCCGTATAAAAAATTGGCGAGTTTACTGTCTGTGCTAAAATCCTTGGTTACAATCATTTGATGCAAAGCCCAGGTTGCCGAAAGATTTCCGTCATCATCCGTTACAGGAAAGTGCGCATCTTCGTCAACATGTGTCGATACAAGGGCTACAACGCCCAGCATACTTCCGCATAAATGCATCGCAAACCAAGCTCCTAAAACCACATACCAACGCTGATTTAAAACAAACATCGGGATAAAAAGCAAATAGATCAGATTAATGACTTTGGCCACAAATAATTTATAGATTTCTTCTTTTGGAATTTCATCCACAACCTTTTTTACGTAGTTGTCTTTCTTCCCAAAAAAATCTTTAAAATCACGAATATAAATCCAGTTTAAACTATAAAGCGGATAAATAAACCACATGTAAATATGCTGGTATTTGTGATAATTAAGTACCGGACTTGTTGGAAAAATCCGGATTATATCGCTTTGTTTGATATCAATATCCCAATCCGGAACGTTTGGATAAGCATGATGCAAACCAATATGACGGCGTATCCAAAGCCAGTGATTGCTGCCAAAAAGTTCTAAGGCATACGTAAACCATTCGTTGTGTTTTGGCTTTTTAAACAATGCTCCGTGCGCCGCATCATGAAATGCATTTATAAACAATACAATCATCGTGATACCGCACAAAATATAAAAGCCATAAAGTAAAGGCGTGCGATTACCAAACAGCAAAATACAGGTGTAAAATAAAAAAAAGAGCACTAAAAGTCCGATAGACTTTATAATATTGATTCGGTACAATAATGAATTTTTTAAAACCGTTTCCTTCACTTCTCGTTGTAACATTTTAAAAAAATCATCGGTACCGGGTTTAAGATAAACCGGGCGTTTTAATTTTTCCATAATGGTTTTTGGCTATAAATTCTGACATCAAATTTAAAAAAAATCTTAAAACCAAATACCAAATTCAGGAAGTTTTAACGCTAAAAATCACTCTTAAAACCCTTAATACTAGTTTTTTAAACTAATTTATGTTTTCTATTTTACTACAAATCCGTTTTCTTTCAAAGCATTTAAAACTTCGGTAATTATGATAGAACGATTTTTTGAACTGTCAGAATTATTTTCAGATGAAACCCAATATCTAACATTTAATTGCGCCACACCACCGGCTATATCTGCAATAAATGCCGAATCGCTATGTTCTTTATCAGTGACTTCATCATGGTTTTTCAGTACTTGTTTTACTAATTCTATTGCATGATTTAAATCAGAACCATATTCAAGTCCAATCGTAAAAGTCTGCAGTAAAAAACCGCTGCTGTTATAATTAATCAATGTATTTTTAATCAATAAAGCATTTGGAATATAAATGATTTTGCTGTCACTTTTAATTTCGGTGTCCCGAAGATTTAAAGTCAGCACTTCGCCTTTTACACCGTTGCTTTCGATAATATCGCCAATAGAAAATGGTCTTTTGAAAGCCAGCAGAATTCCTGCCAGAAAATTTTCTCCAATATCTTTCAGGGCAAAACCAATTACAAAAGCCGAAATTCCTGCTCCGGCCAGCATGCTTTGTGCGATTCCGTTTAAACCAATGATTTTAAACATAATCAGCAAGCCAATTATAATCAAAACCGATTTAATTAATCGGGCAATAAACGTGGCTAATAAATGATCGTGCATTCGAAGTTTCAGCCTTTTATCTGCAAATATTCCAATTCTTGTGGCAATAAACCACGAAACTAAAATTACGACAATGGCCAAAATAAACTTTGGCGTTAAATCGACTATACTATAATAATATCCTTCTAAATGTTTGTAAACGTCCTGAAAAAAATTGTCCATATATTAAAATTAAAGTCTTAAAATTAAAAAAATGACGACCAAAAAAATTATAGAATATTCCTTTAATATTATAAAAAGTTAATATTTCTGCGACTTCGCAATTTGTTAAATTTATTAACTTATAAATAACTTTAGTAGGTAAAAAAATGTTAAATTTGATTACCCAAATCACAATTTACTAAATAGTTATGAGAAAAAACACACTTTTAAAATCAAATCAGATGAGGCAATTTAAATCATTTTTATTGTACGCTTTCTTTTTATTGATTTCGTGGCAGGGCAATTGCCAGTACATTACACAAAACCTCGCACCTACCGCGGTTATTAAAGAAGGTTTATCATTAGAACAATCATCAGACGGAAGAATTTTTATTGCCGAAAGAGCCGGAATTGTCAAAGTTTTTCAAAACAATGCCGTTTCTACGGTTTTTACTGTTACCACAGTTACCGATGCTGAGCAAGGTTTATTGGGACTGACTTTACATCCTGATTTCGCCACAAACGGTTATATTTATGTATTTTACTCGATTGACGAAGCAGGTATAATCAGACACCGAATCGAGAGAATTCAAATCAACGCGTCCAATCAGGTTTTGGGCCGACAGGAAATTTTATTGCTTGAACCTATTGGCGGCGGATTTCACAACGGCGGCGATTTAAAATTCTTTAACGGATTTTTGTATGTAACGGTTGGTGATAGTCAGCAAAATACAAATTCGCAGGATTTAGATACTTATAAAGGAAAGATTTTACGTTTAACAGAAAACGGATTGCCTGCTCCCGGAAACCCTTATTACGGAAGCGGTTCTGTACAAAAACAAAGCATCTGGGTTTATGGTTTTAGAAATCCGTGGCGACTTGTGGCCAATCCGGTAGCCAATAAATTATTTGTTCTCGATGTAGGAACTTCTTGGGAAGAAATCAACGAAATCAGTAATCCAACCATACGAAACTACGCTTGGGGACATCCACAAGGCGGTGACGGAAAACAAACCGAAACGAATTTATTTACCAATCCCATCTTTACCTACGCAACCGGAAGTATTGGAAATGCCTTGACAAACGGTTTATTATACAACCCGACAACGCCTCGATATCCTAATCTTCTTGGAAAATTTATTATTAAAGATTTTGTTCGAAATGCCATTCGTTCTTTCGATCCAAATGTGGCTGATCCCGTTTCTACTGAATTTTATGAAGCGCCACAGCAACAAGCCCTTGGAATGATGTTAGGCAACGACGGCTATATTTATTACTGTGCCTACGGAAATAACGGTTCTTTAATCAAATTGGATTATATCGAAACCGCAGCGCCTACGATTGTAAATCATCCGCAATCGCAAACTATTATGGAAACTTATCCTGTTACTTTTAATGTAACAGCAAGCGGTGTGGGACAAACGTATCAGTGGCAGTTTAATAGCGTCAATATTAACGGAGCCACCGCTGCAAGTTATACGATTGCAAATGTAACTGCTGCAAATGCAGGACAATACAAAGTTATTGTGACCAATACCGCAGGAAATGTAACGAGTAATCCTGCAACACTTACGGTAACTCCGTTTAGTAATGCGCCAACAGTTGATCTTAAATTTCCGTTAGCCACCTTAAAATGGAATGCTGATGATGTGGTAAATTTTGAAGCTACAGCCACAGATATTGAAGATGGCGTATTGCCTGCAAGCGCTTTCTCGTGGAGTATGGATCTTTTTCACGAAGATGTTCCCGGAGCCGGACATTCACATCCCGGTGCAAGTCCGCAAGGCGTGAAATCAGGAACTTTTGTGACTTCCAATCAAGGTGAAAAAACACCAAACGTATGGTACAGATTTACCGTAAAAGTAACGGACAGCAACGGTTTGATAGCAACAAAATTTGTAGATATAAAACCCAATCTTGTTGATGTTACCGTTACGAGTTCTCCGGCATTGCTTAATTTAGAATTCAACCAAAAACCAGTCACTGCGCCTTCAACAAAACAAGTGGTAGCCAATGCAAAACTCCAAACCCTAAATGCCCCAACGCCGCAATATGTAGGCAATATTCGATATGATTTTGATCATTGGAGTCAGGGCGGAACTGCAAACCAGTCATTTCAGGCGCCAGCAACAGGAACTATAACCTATACGGCATTTTATACCGCAACTACCCTTTCTTCAGCACCTTATCAGGGATTAATTGCTCAAATTCCGGGTATGATCGAAGCCGAAAATTATGATATTGGCCCAAGTGCTTTTCTGGATACAAATGGCGGCGGAGATACCGCTTACAGAGCCGGAGACGGCGTAGGAACGGAAGTTTGCAATGAAGGCGGATTTAATATTTCGTACGTAGCAAAAAACGAATGGCTGAAATACACGGCAAGAGTAAATACAACCGGAAATTATGACATAAAACTAAGAGTAGCAACACCATACAATAATAAAGCACTTCATATTGAAGTTGACGGCATAAACGTTTCCGGCAGATTTGCGATTCCGAATACAACCGGATTTCAGGCATGGCAAACGGCAACAATTCCAAATATTCCACTAACGCAGGGTGTTCATGTGATCACGCTTTGGTTTGACGAAGCAGATGTAAACGTCAACAAAATGGAATTTTCATTGTCTGGAAATGCCACAACGCCGGTTGCTGATTTTGAAGTTAATCCGCAAATGGGTTGTATCAATGCCGGAGTTACTTTTACGTCGGTTTCTACTGGCACAATCGATACTTATGTTTGGAATTTTGGCGATGGCGCAACACCCGCAACTGCAACTGGAATTGGACCTCACACAGTTCTTTATGGTACGGAAGGTGATAAAATAGTTTCTCTAACTGTAACCAATACAGCGGGAACGAATAAAAAAGAGATCGATTATATGGTTCACAACTGTACTCTGGGTGTAGATTTTCCTGCTGAAGATTCTAAAAAAGTACTTGTTTTCCCAAATCCTTCCACAGGAATTTACCATCTTTCAAAAGAAATGGACTGGACAATTTATTCTCCTTTAGGCATTAAAATCAAAGAAGGAAAAGGAAATTTAATCAATATATCAGAACAGGCTTCGGGGGTTTATTTCATCAAAAATAAGGCAACAAGCAAAGCAATTCACATTGTAAAACAATAATTATTTTTAGCTGCGAATTCACGAATTACAGTAACTAATTCGTGAATTTGTGCTAAAACCTTTTGTCTCATTTTTATATTATTGTTTTACTTAGAAAGAAGTATAACTTATAAAAAAGAACATTATGGGAAGAATACATTTATTTGAATTTGAAGATCAAAAATGGTTTCCTTCTTTTTTAAGAAACTACGGAACCGATTTTTTACAATTTCTGTCTAATAAAAGCGGAATGTACAAACCCGTCATCCCTTTATTAGAAGATTTATTGAAAGAAAACAAAACCAATACTATAGTTGATCTCGCTTCCGGCGGTGGCGGCGGATTGATTTGGATCAACTGTGAACTGGATAAAAGAATTCATGACCTGAGAATCATCTTAACGGATTATTATCCCAACATTTCGGCTTTTGAATATACCAAAAAACAATCTGATAATTTTGAATATTACAGCTATAGCGTAGATGCCAGACATGTTCCAGCTGAATTAAAAGGTATCAGAACACAATTTTTGTCTTTTCATCATTTCAAACCAAAAGATGCAGCACAAATTCTTCAAAATGCTGTTGATTCCCGTTCTGCAATTGCCATCTTTGAAGTACAGGAAAGAAGTTTTCCCAGTATTCTGGCCATGATTTTCTCTCCTTTAAGCGTTTTAATTACAACTCCTTTTATCAGGCCTTTCAAAATTGGACGGCTTATTTTTACTTATCTCATTCCCATTGTACCGCTTTTTGTTTTGTGGGATGGCATAATCTCTTCTTTAAGAACTTATTCTGTCGAAGAAATGAAAAATCTGGTACAAAATCTCCACCAAACCGAAACTTTCAACTGGCAAATCAACAGGGTAAAATCAGGACCGGGAGTCGTATTATATTTAATAGGAACGCAGAAAAATTAAGATCTTATTCGCTTAAAAAAAGAGAATTCAATATCTTTACTAGATGATAGAAATAGGAATAGACAGTTTTGCTTCGGCAATGTACGGCGACAATAATACGCTTAGTAGTGTTGATGCCATGGAGCAATTGCTTCAAAGAATAGAGCTTGCCGATCAGGTTGGCCTTGATGTTTTTGGAATTGGAGAACATCATAAAAAAGAATTTTTAGATTCGGCTACAGCTGTAATATTGAGTGCGGCTGCCGCACGAACAAAAAACATACGACTGGCCAGCGCCGTAAGTGTTTTAAGCGCTGCAGATCCTGTTAGGGTTTATCAGGAGTTTGCCACTTTGGATTTAGTTTCAAAAGGAAGAGCAGAAATTGTCGTAGGGCGTGGTTCTTCGATTGAAGCGTATCCCCTTTTCGGATTTAATCTGAATGATTATGACGCGCTTTTTAAGGAAAAATTAGAGTTGTTATTGCAAATTCGCGATAATGAATTTGTGACCTGGTCAGGAAAATTTCGTCCTGCAATCAATAATTTACCCGTATATCCAAGAGCTTTACAGCAAAAATTACCGATTTGGCTTGGCGTTGGCGGAACTCCGGAATCTTTTATACGTGCAGGATCGCTTGGTTTGCCTTTGATGGTTGCCGTTATTGGCGGACAAACCTACCGTTTTCGTTCTTTGATTGATTTATATCGTGAAGCCGGAAAAGCTGCAGGTTATAAACCGGAAGAATTGAAAGTCGGCTTACATTCACCGGGTTACGTTTCCGGAACTACAGAAAAAGCAATCGAAGAATATTATCCGGGTTATGCTGAACTTTGGACAAAATTAGGCAGAGAACGTGGTTGGCCGCCCGTAACAAAAGACAAGTTCGATGGTTTAATCGACGATAAAGGTGTTTTAGTTGTTGGAAGTCCGGAGCGTGTTGCTGAGAAAATCCTGATGCACAGCGAATCGCTTGGCGGTATTTCCAGATTTACGTTTCAAATGGATAATGCGGGACTTACGAATAAACAATTAATGAGCGCCATAGAATTCATCGGAACAAAAGTAATTCCTTTGGTTCGTAAGGGTTAATTTGACAAAAAAAAGTACAAAGTTTGTTTCACGCAGATTTTGCAGATTGAGCAGATTTTTTTATTATTTTCATATAGACTTTATTCTAAATTTAAAAATCAAAAAATCTGCGCTAATCTGCCTAAATCCGCGTCATCTGCGTTCAATAACTCTGCGGTTAAACTATTATTCCTCATACATTTCCATCCACAAACGCGTTTCTTCCAGATCGAGTTCTTTTTCTATTTTTCTGAAAATTTCTTCGTTTACAGAACCGGATTTATGCATCGTTTCCAGTTTTGCGCGTTCTACATTCAGTAAATCGATTTGCAATTTGGTAAAATCATTGAAAATCTCTCCGCCCATTACATTTCCTTTTCCGAAGAAATTCGCCGGAAGTTCGGTTTTTTGCAAACGATTAAATTTGACTTCATATTTACTTTTGATATTATGAAGCAAATCATCATTTAATAAAGAAAAATTATCTTCAATATGCGCAATTGTTTCAGAAACAATAACATTTCGAATCTCATATTCTTCTGCCAATATCGAATAACGCTGAATTTTTAATTTCTTAATCACCCACGGAAGCGTTAATCCCTGAATTACCAAAGTCGAAAGTATGACGCAGAAAACCAGATAAATAATAAGGTTTCGCAACGGAAACACCTCCGTATCATTATTAATCGTTAACGGAAGTGCCAAAGCCGCTGCCATTGAGACAACGCCACGCATTCCCGACCATCCGAAAATAATCATATTGCGATAATCAAATTCTTCGTTAAGACGTATTTTTTTGCTGAGAAATCTCGGAACCATTGTCGCCGGAACCACCCATAAAAACCTAACGACAATAACCACCAAACTCACCGAAGCGCCCCAGATAAACAGTGACATTCCGGAATAATCACCAATTCCCGTAATTATTTGGCGCAGCTGCAATCCGATTAAAATAAAGATTAATCCGTTTAAGATATTCGTCAGCACATTCCAGATTGTATTGGTCATAATACGGCTTTCGTGCGTAAATATAGTTCCTGATCTCGCGGAAAGAAACAAACCCGTTGTAACAACCGCCAAAACACCGGAACATTCAAAATGTTCTGCAATCAAATAAGATGCAAAAGGCGTAAGAAGCGTAAGTGTCGCCTCAATAACATCATCACACACAAATTTTTTATGGATAATACTCATTACATAACCTACCACCAAACCAATAGCGATTCCTAAAGTCGACATGATAAAGAAATTCAATCCTGCCTGCCAAAGCACAAAATTACCCGCGGTGATGGCTGCAAGAGCATATTTATACGCTACAAGTCCGCTTGCATCATTTAGCAAACTCTCGCCTTCTAATATCGCAATAAGGCGTGGATGCAAGCCCAGTCCTTTTGTTATGGCTGTCGCCGAAACAGCATCCGGAGGCGAAACAATCGCACCAAGCAAAAAAGCTAATGGCCAGGAAATATCATTAATAAGATAATGTACGGCGACGGCAACGGCAACTGTGGTAAAAAGCACCAATCCAACCGCGGCAAGTGTGATAGGACGAATGGTTTGTTTAAACTCAGACCAGCTGGTATACCACGCTGCGTGATATAAAAGCGGCGGTAAAAATATGATAAAAACGACTTCGGGATTTAATGCAATTACAGGAAGTCCGGGAATAATACTGATCGTAACACCACAAAGAACCAGCACAATAGGAACAGGAAAATTATATCGTTTACTTAAAAGACTCAGGAATGCCACCCCGAATAACAACATGATGATTACTGTAATATTTTCCATTTTTTAGATTTGCTTTGGTCTGATTTTATATTTATTTGGAGAGTACGAATATAATATTTTATCTCATTTTTGTCATTTTGAAAAAGGAGAAATGACAAACTTTTACGAACAGTAAACCCGACAGGTTTTTAAAACCTGTCGGGTTTAACGAACAAAATCCTTGGAATGACAAAAAATAACAACAACAAAAAACGCCTCAATAATGAGGCGTTTTTCAAGTCATGTATTTAATTAGTGGTGATGATCATCATGGGAATGATTATCTTTTTTATTCGAATTTCCTTTTGGACCATTCGAATTATGTTTATTCGGTTTTTGTTTGTCCGAATTATGGTCCTTTACTGGCTTAGTTCCTCTGTTTTTCTGAGGTTTACCTTTATATCCTTTTGGATAACTGGCTACATGTTTTTGATGGTAAGCATAAGGAGCATCTCCTCGGTAATCATTTAAAACTACTTTGTAACCACTGTAAAGATCATATTGTCTGTATCTTGAAGGCAATCTTCTATCACGAACCCATTTACCACTGTTTTCATAAATATACTGGCTTTGGGCAACATCATAATAAGTATCAATATCAGGCAAATAATAATATCTTGTATCATCATAACCCGCCGGTCCCCAACTTGGAGGTGTACCAATATTTACATTGATCGAAACTTGCGCGTGGGCAAAAACACTCATCAAGAGCATTAGTGCAATTCCTAATTTTTTCATTTTTGTGGTATTAAGTATTATTTGATTTGAATATATCGAAAGTAGTGCCAATTATCGGCTTTCTCCTATCCATTATACCGAAAGGCAAAAGCAATCGACGAACACTGCTTTTTAACCGATCTAAACTTTTTCAAATTACTTACTCCATTCAATAAATTAAGAACTTTTATTTCCATCCTCCGCCCAAAGCGCGATATAAGTCAACCAAAGCACGCAACTTTTGTAAATTATCATTAACACCGTTCAATTGTGCAGCAAGAAGGTTTTGTTCTGATGTTAAAACATCTGTATAATTTGTAGCTGAACTATATTCTAAAAGCTGTTGCGTATAATCAACCGCCTTTTGAAGTGATTCAATTTGTTTTTTTCTTGAATCTTCTTTTTCAATTGCCATTTGGTACGAATACATCGAATTCGAAACTTCCTGTCCGGCTACTAAAAGACTTTGTTGAAAATTATTCAGTGCCTGCAATTGTTGTGACTGCGTTGTAGTTAATCTCGCTTTGTTGACACCCTGATTGAAAAGCGGCTGTGTTAATCCGCCAATTATCGAGTAAAAAATAGAATGATCAAAGAAGTCTTTCAATTCCAGATTCGAAAATCCTCCGCTTGCTGTGAGCGTTAAACTTGGATAAAAATAAGTTCTTGCCAAATTTGTATTTTCAAAAGCAACTCTGAAATTAAACTCTGCCTGACGAACATCAGGACGATTTTGTAATAATTGAGAAGGCAAACCTATTGCAAGATTTTCCGGTGTTTGCTGTTCGTCTAAAACACCTCTTTCTATTGGTCCGGGAGCTTGTCCTAACAATATATTCAAAGCATTTTCAGTTTCACGAATATCTTGTTTAATATCCGGAATCAAAACTTCTGCAGCATAACGGTTCGCTTCACTTTGTACAACAGCAGCGCCGGTAACAATTGCACCTTCTTTTAACGCTTTTATTGTTTCAACGTTTTTAACACGGCTTTCTAATGTTTCCTGCGTAATCTGAAGCGATTTATCATAAGACAATAATAAAAAATAATTGTTGGCAATATCAGCAATCAATTGTGTTTGCACCGCTTGTTTTGCAGCATCTGTCGCAAGATAAGTAGCCAAAGCCGCTCTTTTTGTACTGCTTAATTTTCCCCATATATCAGCTTCCCATGAAGTACTTAAACCTAATTTATAAGTTGTAGTTAAGGTATTGATATTGATTCCTGCCGGAAAATTCAAACCTGCTTCTGATTGTTTGGTACGGGTTACATTGGCATCCAGATTCAAGTTTGGATAATACGCCAATTTACTCTGACGCAGACTTGCACGCGCCTGAACAATATTTTCAATGGCATTTTTCAAATTCAGGTTCTGTTCAAGACCTTTCTGAATCAATGCATTAAGTTTTGGATCTTTAAAAACACTTTGCCACGGCATATTCGCCAGATTGGTAGAATCGGCAGAAGCCTGATCACGATAAATCTTATCTGTCGAAAGTGTCGTGGGGCGTTCGTATTTTTTGGTAACGCAGGCACTTAAAAGTGTCGCTGAGATTACCATTAAAATATATTTATTTGAACTATGAGTCATTTTTGTTTTCTTAATTAAATTACTACTCTTTATGAGCTTCTAATAATTGAACTTCTTCATCGTCATCTTCGTCATCATAACCATCTTTTGCCGGGCCACTCACTTTTTCCTGTAAAGTCTGGAAAACGATAAACAATACCGGAATAACGAATACTCCTAAAACGGTTCCGATTAACATTCCGCCAACGGCTCCCGTACCAATCGATTTATTACCAACCGCTCCGGCTCCTGAAGCAAACATTAAAGGCACAAGTCCTAAAATAAAAGCGAAAGAGGTCATTAAAATCGGACGTAAACGCGCTACGGCACCTTCAATTGCAGATTGAACAATTGGTAATCCTTTTCGTCTTCTGTCCAAAGCAAATTCGACGATCAAAATACCGTTTTTCGCCAGTAATCCAATCAGCATGATTAAAGAAATCTGAAGGTAAATATTACTGTTTAATTTGAATATAATCGAGAACAAATACGCTCCCGCCAATCCAAACGGAATTGAAAATAATACGGCAAAAGGCAAAATATAACTCTCGTATTGTGCACTTAACAAGAAGTAAACAAAGACAAGACACAATATAAAGATGAAAATTGTTTCACTTCCTGATGCTAATTCTTCACGTGTTAAACCAGAGAATTCATATCCATATCCTGCAGGTAAATTTTCTGCGGCTACTTCCTGAATTGCTTTAATGGCATCTCCAGAACTAAAACCAGGATTTGGTGCTCCGGTAATCGAAATAGACGTAAATAAGTTGAATCTTGAAATGGATTCCGGTCCAAAAACCCTGGTCATTTTTACAAATTCTGTAATTGGCGCCATTGTTCCTGAACTGTTTCGAACGAAGATTTTATTTAATCCTTCCGTATTCGTTCTGAATTCCGGTGAAGCCTGAATCATAACACGGTATTGTTTTCCGAATTTATTGAAATTCGAAGCATATAAACCTCCGTAATAACCCTGCATCGTAGACAAAATAGAATTGACTGACACGCCTGCATCTTTGGCTTTAGCCAAATTAACATCCATCATATATTGAGGGAAACCAGGATTAAATGGCGTTGTTGCGTATTGAATTTCAGGACGTTTTGAAAGTTTCTCTAAAAATTCAGTATTTACTTTAAAGAATTCAGCTGTTGAATGACCTCCTTTATCCTGTAATTGGAATTCAAATCCACCACTTTGTCCAAATCCCTGAATAGTTGGCGGTGAAATAAAGAAGATACTGGCTTCACGAATTCCGCTTGTTTTAGCAAAAAGCTGCGCAATTACATCATTTACGCTTAGCTCACGTTCATCCCAAGGCAGCAATTTTACAATAACCATACTGTAAGCACTTCCCGCTCCTGCTGTAAAGTTTTGTCCCACAATACGAAGCGTATTTTTAACACCCGGAATCGTGTGTGCAATACTGTCTACTCTTTTGGCCATAATATCTGAACGTTCCATAGAAGCAGATGGCGGTAAACTAATGTTGGCAAAAACAGTACCCTGATCTTCTGCCGGAACGAAAGCTGATGGCGTGGTTTTCATCATATAAAATAAAGCTGCACCGGCAATTAAAATCGAGGCCAATACAATCCATTTTTTAACAGAAAGGAAACTTACCGAACGTTTGTATCGCTCTGTTACATTATCAAAAGCAACGTTAAACGAAGTGTAAAAACGCTGAATAAAACTTTTATGTTTATGATCGTCTGCATGAGGTTTCAATAATAAAGCACATAAAGCCGGACTTAAAGTCAAAGCGTTAATCGCAGAAAGAATAATCGCAACCGCAAGTGTGATACCAAATTGTTTGTAGAAAACTCCGGTAGAACCCGTAATAAACGTTACCGGAATAAATACCGCCGCCATTACAAGGGTAATCGAAATAATTGCTCCCGAAATTTCATCCATCGCATCGATTGTTGCTTTTTTGGATGATTTATAACCGCTGTCGAGCTTGGCATGCACGGCTTCGACAACAACAATCGCATCATCGACCACAATACCAATGGCAAGAACCATCGCAAACAGTGTCAATAAGTTAATCGTAAACCCAAATAAATTCAGGAAGAAAAATGTTCCTACAATCGCAACCGGAACCGCAATCGCCGGAATTAACGTAGATCTGAAATCCTGAAGGAAAATAAATACTACAATAAAAACCAATAAAAAGGCTTCGATCAAAGTGTGAATTACTTTTTCGATTGAAGCATCAAGGTTTTCGTTAACATCCACAAGAAGCGTATATTTTACTCCTTTTGGGAAGTTTTTTGCCGCTTCTTCAATTAATTTTTTAGAATTGTTGATTACGTCACGCGCATTTGATCCCGGAGTCTGACTAATAGCCATCGCCGCAGATTCTACACCGTTTGTTTTAATTGTTGCAGAATAACTTAGCGATCCTAATTCTACTTTTGCTACATCTTTCAATCGCAGCAATTGCCCGTTTCCAACAGATTTGATCACGATATCACCAAATTCCTGAGCGCTTGTTAAACGTCCTTTATATTTGATTACATATTGAAAAGCCTGATTCCCGTTTTCACCAAATTTACCCGGTGCTGCCTCGATATTTTGTTCTGCCAGAGCAGCCGAAATATCGCTTGGAATCAATTTATATTGCTGCATGATATCCGGTTTTAACCAGATTCTCATCGAATAATCTTTGGCACCAAAAACCGTTACATCTCCCACCCCAACAACACGCTGGATTTGCGGAACAAGGTTGATCTTGGCATAATTTTGAAGGAAAGTCTGATCGTATGCTTTATCGTCACTATATAAGGAGAAGATCAATAAGTTACTACTCTGGCTTTTGGTTACCGTAACCCCGGCCTGAGTTACCTCTACGGGTAATAAACTCGTTGCTCTGGAAACCCTGTTTTGCACGTTTACTGCGGCTAAATCAGGATTTGTTCCTACTTTAAAAAAGATTTTTATAGACGCATTACCATCATTTGTTGCTGTAGAAGTCATGTAAGTCATGTTTTCTACACCATTAATTTGTTCTTCCAGCGGAATTACGATACTTTTTAGTACCACATCTGCATTGGCTCCGGTGTAACTTGCCGAAACGTTTACCGTTGGCGGTGCAATATCCGGATATTGGGAAATAGGAAGTGCTATAAGCCCTAAAACACCCAGAATGACAATAATAACCGATATTACTGTCGAGAGTACAGGTCTTTGTATGAATATTTTAAACATGTAATTTTATTTTAAGTCTGCGTAAACAGTTTCAGCATTCTGATTTTGAGTTTTAATCTGAGTTCCTTCTTTAAGAGATGCAACTCCTTCTAAAACAATCTGATCTCCGGCTTCTAAACCACTGGTTACCACATAATAATTTCCTGCACTATTTTCTAAGATCGTAATATTGGTATTTTTCGTTTTGCCGTCTTTTCCAACAGTAACAGCAAACATCTTGTCCTGAAGTTCGAATGTCGCACTTTGCGGAATAATTAATCCGTCTTTTACTTCTTTCGGAATTCTAACTGTTGTGCTGCTTCCGCTTCTGATAACACCTCTTGGATTTGGAAAACGCGCTCTGATATTTACAGTACCAGTTTCGGTATTGATTAATCCGTTTACGGTTTCGATATGTCCTTTTTGGTCGTAAGTAGATCCATCAGAAAGTAATAAGGAAACTGCCGGAAATTGTTTGATTTTTTGTGCCAGTGTTCCGGAACCTTGTGTGAAGTTTAAAAGTACTTTTTCGTTCATCGCAAAATAAGCATAAACGTTTCCAATACTTGAAACTGTCGTTAAAGGATCAGCAGTATTAGAACTTACCAAACTTCCCAGACGAAATGGAATAGAACCCACAACCCCATCAACCGGACTTGTAACGGTAGTATAACCCAAATTTGTTCTTGCATTGACTAAACTTGCATTGGCCTGAGCCAAAGTTGCCATGGCAGACTCATAATTAAATTGAGCTGTTTCTAATTCGTATTTACTAATGATTTCTTTTTCAACAAGAGGTCTAACCTTATTTACGGCTAGTTTTGCTGAACTTACTGCTGCCTGAGCGCTTTTTATACTGGCTGTTGCCGTACGAACTTCCTGCTCAAATTCAGGAGCGTTGATTTTAAATAAAGGCTGCCCTGCTTTTACAACAGCACCTTCATCAACATAAATTTTCTCGATATACCCTTCCACTCTCGGACGGATTTCTATGTTTTGCTGTCCTTGTATACTTGCCGGATAATCAGTAAATAATGTCGCTGATTCTGGCTGTAACGTTAGCGTTTTATATTCTTTAACTTGTGCTGCAGCTGCGGCCTGAGCTGCTTTGTCATCTTTTTTACCACACGAGGCGATTACGATAGATGCTGCTAAAAGGCTTAAAAATGATTGCTTATTCATTGGATTAATGTGTGATTTCTAAATTACGTAAACAAAATAACTAAATTAAGGTACGCAAAAATTTTGGAATAGACGAAAACCCAGACACAATCGATAGATATAAGTTTAGAGCCGATGGATATTTTTGAAATTTAAACAACTGTTTAATTTAAAAATTCATCGGCTATAACGTGGTTTTTAAGGACTGTAAATCTCTCTTTAGCGATTGCTTCAAAATTGCATCCAAATAAAATGTAATATTGTCAAAAAAAATATTAATTATAATGTGGACAAACATCTTTAGACCCTATTTATTTGCAGGATTACACATTCTTGGCTGGTTATTGTTGGGATTTCTAATGCTGTTTTACATCCCTATAACCTGGAATGTAATTCTGCCGTCTGTTTTTTGGCTCTGGCAGATTATTGTATTGGTTTTACTGATTATTATTTTTTATTCTAATGCCAAAATCATTGTTCCGAAAACCATTATAAAAGACAATATTTCTCCTTTTTTAATTTGGGCTTTCCTCACAATTGTTGCCATGCAGGTTATCGCTTACTTTTATACTTCACAAACAGACCTTCATGCAAAAGTTAGTCTTGTTTTGGGTTTCAAAAAAAACAGAAATCCTTATTTTGACAATTATGCTTTTATGCTGACGTTAATGGTTTTAGGAATCAGTACCAGTCTGGCGATGCTTCAGTATTGGCAGAAAGCCGCACAACACAAGCAAAAACTGGAACAGGATAAAACAATGGCCGAATTGGCGATGCTGAAAGCGCAGATTAATCCGCATTTTTTCTTCAATTCCCTGAATAGCATTTATTCCTTAACCTATACAGATATTGAAGATTCCAGAAATGCACTGCACACACTAAGCAGAATGATGCGCTATTTACTTTACAGCACGGAAGAAACAACAACTTTACTGAAAGAAGCCGAATTTATGAGAGATTTTATTGCTCTGATGAAACTCCGCGCCAACAGCAAACTGACGATTACGACAGATATTCCGGAAAAAATTCACGATTATCCAATTGTTCCAATGTTATTACTACCTTTAGTAGAGAATGCTTTTAAGCACGGCGTTCATGCCACGGATAAGAGTGCGATTCATATTTCGCTGAGACAAAAAGGCAGCACGCTTGAATTTGAAGTAGAAAACACGTATTTCGAAAAATCATCCACATCAAATGAAGGCGGAATTGGATTAACCAATACAAAACGCAGACTGCATTTAATTTATCCGCATAAACATTCATTAATCGCCGGCATTGGTAAAAACGGAATGTATAATGTAAAACTGCAAATAACTTTAGAATAATGACAATATTAAAATGTATAGCAGTCGATGATGAACCTCTCGCATTAAAATTGGTGCAGACTTTTATCGAGCAAACGCCTTTTTTAGAATTGACGGCGAGTTGCGATAATGCCGTTGAAGCCCTTTCTTTAATTCGCGAAAAACAGCCGGATCTTGTTTTTTTGGACATTAATATGCCCAATTTAACCGGAATGGAACTTGCCCGACTTTTGCAGGAACAACCCGGACCATTGCCGAAAATTGTTTTTACAACCGCATACAATCATTATGCTATCGAAGGTTATCGCGTAAATGCGATAGATTATCTCTTAAAACCTTTTAGTTACGAAGAGTTTTTGCGCGCTGCAAATAAGGTTTTGCAGATAACCGAAGAATCTTCGAATCAATATCAACCGATTTCTGCAGATGATGAATTTATCTTTTTGAAGGTTGAATACCAATGGGTTCGGATTTCGCTCAAAGATATTTCGTATATCGAAAGTTTAAAAGATTATGTAAAAGTACATTTCGACGATTCTCAAAAAGCCATTCTTTCGCTCATATCTTTAAAAGCACTTGAAGAAAAATTACCTTCATCAAAATTTATGAGAGTACATCGTTCTTATATCGTTTCTCTCGAAAAAATTAGCGCTATCAGCAAAAATTCCATTTTTATTGATAAAGCCGAGATCACCGTAGGCGAACAATACAAAGAAACCTTCAAGGCAATTGTCGACAAATGGATTAAATAGATTAAATAATACTGTTATGGAAAAAAGAGCAAACAAATATTATCTGACGTTAAGTTTAAAACAATACGCAAACGGCGAAACCGAACCTGCAAAAGAACTGGGAATCGAGTTTACGAATCATGACGAAATATTTGGCATAATTGAAAGAATAAAAGACAAGAATATATTCGAAAATGAAGCTGAGGCCACACAATTTGCACTTGGCCTGAAATTATTCAGCGAGATCAAATTGAAACACCGCAAGAATCCTTTATTTGATGAATTAAATGAAGTATTTCCTCTTTTCATGAAAAAGCTTAAGAGCTTATAAATTAAAAAACGCCACGAATTCGCGAATCTAAAAGTTATTAGTTTTAAAAATTCGTGAATTCGTGACGAAAAATATTCATTCGTAACCATTTTATTTTTCTTAATTTAGTTTAAAAAATAAAGTCATGGAAAAAATAACGAAAGAAGATATCAGTCAGGAAGTATTTGATTTGTATGATGATTACGCTCATAACAAAATCAATCGAAGACAATTTGTCGAAAAACTTTCCATTTTTGCTGTTGGAAGTCTTACACTCCCATCGCTTTTGAGTTTTATGACACCCAATTATGTCGACACTCTTTTAGTTCCACCCACAGATCCAAGATTAAAAAGCGGCTATATCAACTACGATTCTCCAAAAGGCGGCGGAAGCATTAAAGGACTTTTGTCTCAGCCCTCAGATACCAAAAAGAAATTAGCCGGAATAATTGTTGTACACGAAAACCGCGGTCTGAATCCTTATATTGAAGATGTGGGAAGACGCGCCGCCATCGAAGGTTTCATTACTCTGGCGCCGGATGCATTATCGCCATTAGGCGGTTATCCCGGCAATGACGACGACGGACGTGAATTGCAAAAGAAAAGAACACGCGAAGAAATGCTCGAAGATTTTATTGCTGCTTATGAATATCTTAAAGCACACAAAGACTGCAACGGCCATGTTGGCGTAGTAGGATTTTGTTTTGGCGGATGGATTTCGAATATGATGGCAGTAAAAATTCCGACTTTAAAAGCAGCAGTTCCGTATTATGGCGGACAGCCCACTAAAGAAGAAGCTGAAAAAATTACAACGCCTTTAATGTTGCATTATGCAGGTTTAGATACCCGTGTAAACGAAGGCTGGCCTGCTTTTCAGGAAGTTCTCAATAAAAATAAAGTCGAAAATACCGCTTATTTTTATCCAAATGTTAATCATGGTTTTCACAACAATACAACGCCGCGATATGATGAAGCCGCAGCCACATTGTCGTGGACAAGAACTATTGATTTTTTTAAGGAGAAATTAAAGTAAAAAACAGCAGATCTTCTCATAAATGACAAATTCAACCGTTTATTTTTATATTCCAAAACAAATCTCTTTGCTTGATTTGAGCGGTGTTGTCGACGTATTTCAGGAAGCAAATAACCTGGGTTTTGATTATGAATTAAAGTTTGTCAGCGCTGAATCTTCCATCAAATCCAATTCAGGATTAGAACTTTCTTCGTTAATTCCTTTTGCAAAAACAGCTCCGCAAAAAGAAGATATTATCATAATTTCCGGTTTTAGCACGCAGCAAATCGATAAACTTTCAGAAGATGATTTGTTTTTTAACTGGCTGCATAACGCAAATAAAAACCAAACTACAATTTGCAGTATTTGTACCGGAGCATTTTTGCTGGCCAAATCCGGACTTTTAGATCATAAAGAATGTACCACGCACTGGAAACTTATTGAAAAATTCAGAAAAGATTTTCCGCTTTTAAAACCTCAAAAAAATACCCTTTTTACCAAATCTGAAAATATTTATACCAGCGCCGGAATTGTGACAGGTATTGATTTGGCTTTATTTCTAATCGAAGAAAGACACGGAAAAGAAAACGCCACCAAAATCGCCAAAGAATTAGTTGTCTATAAACGAAGAAACGGAACTGACGAACAGGAAAGCGTGTATTTGCAAAACAGAAATCATCGCGACGAAAAAATTCATACCATTCAGGATTGGATAATTTATAATTTAGAAAAAACGTCAACGATTGATTTTCTGGCTGATTTGGTTTATGTAAGTCCGCGTAATCTAACCCGAATTTTTAAAAAAGAAACCGGAATTACCATTGCCGAATACCGAACAAAATTAAGAATCGAAAAAGCCAAAAGCCTGCTCGCCAATTCCGATTACAAAATAGAACATATCGCCCATTTGTGCGGTTACAAAACTTCAAAACAATTAAGAATGGTGCTCGAAGAACATGTTGAAGCCTTGCCAACTGTGCTAAAACTTATGCTGTCTTAAAACGACTATTGTTTGTCCTTTTTCGGCAAAACATACCAAAGTACATTTGTATCAAACATTTAAAAACATACAAATGAAACTTAGAGACAAAAATGCCGCATTAATCTTAATCGATGTTCAAAAAGGTTTTAATGACGAAGCTTTTTGGGGAGGAAACCGAAATAACAAAGATGCCGAAACCAAAATTTCCGAAATTCTAGAAAAATGGAGATCGCTTCAATTGCCAATTTTCCATGTTGTACACAGTTCTGTGCATCCAACTTCAAAATTACACGCGTCAAATCCGGGATTTGAAATCAAAGACGAAGCAAAACCAATTGACGGAGAACCTGTAATTGTGAAAAATGTAAACAGCGCTTTTATCGGAACAGATTTAAAAGAAAGACTGGATAATCAACAAATTACAACTTTGGTGATTGTGGGTTTAACCACCAACCATTGCGTTTCTACCACAACCAGAATGGCAGGAAATTATGGCTATGATACTTTTTTAATTGCAGATGCTACGGCTACTTTTGACCGAATTGGAATTAACGGTGAAAAATTTGATTCGGAGTTAATTCATCAAACCACTTTAGCGAGTTTAAACAATGAATTTGCAACAGTTATTAATACCGATAAACTTCTGGAATTGGTATAAAAAATGTAAATTTGGACTATCAATTTTACATCTTTTAAATATAAATAGATAGTCCAGATGTTAAGGCCTTGGGAATTTGAAATTCAACTCAATAAAAAATCAGACAAAGCACTTTATCTTCAAATTGCCGATGCCATCATCAATGCGGTAAAATCAGGTAATTTAACCAGCGGCAATGCGTTACCCGGAAGCAGACAGCTCGCAGGATTACTGAATGTAAACAGAAATACAGTTATTGAAGCCATTGATGTTTTAATTTCCGAAGGCTGGTTAATTACGATAGATCGAAAAGGAACTTTCATCGCCGATATATTGCCTGAAATCATTCAAAAATCTAAAAATCAGGAAAAAAAGACGTCAGCAATTGAAGAAATAAAACCACATCTTGTTTTTGATGACGGACTTCCGGACAGCAGACTCGCTCCTATGAATGATCTGGCACGCGCGTACAGGGAAATTTTCAACAGAAAATCACGCTGGCAAATCATGGGTTACAGCAACGAACTGGGCGATATTGAGTTTAGAAAAGCCATTGTTCAGATGCTGAATTTTAAAAGAGGAATGAACGTCGCTCCCGATCAAATTTGTATTACACGTGGAAGTCAGATGGCGATGTATCTCGCCGCACATTGCCTGTTTACAAAAGGAGATTATGTGATGATTGAAAACCCGGGATATAAACCCGCCTGGGAAGCTTTTGAAAACGCAGGCGCTGTTTTACTTCCGGTAAATGTAGCTTCAGACGGTTTAAATGTAGAAGAAGTCGAAGCGCATTTAAAAAAACACAACAACATAAAAGCCATTTATGTTACGCCGCATCATCAGTTTCCAACAACTGTGACGATGAGTCTGAAGAAGCGATTAAAACTCATCGAACTCTCAAATAAGTACGGTTTTACGATTATTGAAGATGATTATGACAATGAATTTCATTTTGGGCAGCGTCCTATTTTGCCTATTTCGAGTTATAGCAATGCTCAAAACTTCATTTATATTGGTACTTTAAGCAAAATTGTAGCTCCGGCATTGCGAATTGGATATCTGGCGAGCTCGGCAGAAATTGTTCAAAAAGTGGCTAAACACCGAAAAATGATCGATGTTCAGGGCGATAACATTATGGAAGAAGCCGTTTTACATCTTATTAACGAAGGCAAAATCAAAAGACATCTTAAAAAAACCAACCTTATATATAAAGCAAAAAGAGATTTTTTTGAAACCCTTTGTAATCAACATCTTAAAGATAAAGTAACATTCTTAAAACCCGAAGGCGGACTCGCATTTTGGATTGTTCCAAATGCTGATGTAAAAGCAGAAGAGGTTTGTGAAAAACTCTTAAGCAAAGGCATTAAAACAATGCATCCGGAACGATTTAGTTATCAAAACCCAATTTCAGGCTTCAGATTAGGATATGCTTCCTTAACAGAACAGCAAATGGAAGAAGGAATAATAGCGCTTTCAAAATTATTATAAACGTCTGGGTTTATGATCTTGGCAATCCAATCTGATATCGTTTGTTTCTAATTGAATATTCATTAAACGACATTGCTTTTTTCCGTTTTGTTCGGAAAAATAATGACAATTATGACAGGCATTCTGAACATTAATAACTTGTAAATGATTCAATTGTTCGATTAAAGAACTCATATTTTTCCACAAAATCATTTTATCATTTTCATTGACAGAAGCTACAATATCATACAACGGATCAGTATAATTTTCCGTTAAGAGCACTATTTCCAAGCCTTTTGGTGTTAATGCAACAATGTAACTTCTCGAATCACTGGGCTGAATTTCTTTTGTAATGTATTGTTTTTGTTCCAAAATCTTAATCGTATCGCTAACTGTGGCTTTGGATAGATTAAATTCTCTCGCCAGATAACTCACAGTCGATTTGTTTTTAGAATGATTTTTTATAAAGATCAAAAGCTGAATCTGTATCGGACTCAAATTGTGTTTCTTTGCTTTTTCCCACAATAAAATCCTGAAAACCTGAGACAACCGTTCCATTCCTGCTACGATTTTACCTTCAATAGCGCTATTTTGTATTTCTAAATCAAAAACATTTTTCATATCATCATAAATAAAAATAGACTGAAAGCCCCCAAACTTTCAGTCTATAATAATAATCCTCAAGAACTTAACTAGCCACAGATTATCGGATTAAAAAGATTTTGTTTCACGCAGATTTTACAGATTTAAGCAGATTTAATTTGGATAATCATTTGCGTATATCTGCATTAATCTTTTAAAATCTGCGTGAAAAATTTAATTCAATAACAATTCTCCATTTCGATGATCGAATATCCATTTTTAAGGATTTGATTTTCGATTTCAGCGGGCGCTTTATCGATATGGCAAAACGTACATTCCTTTGAAGTCAAAGGCTGACCTTCTTGAAAAATGGTTTTAAGATAACTTCTTCCAAATTCAAAAACGGTATTGGCATCGTCTGTATTTTCATCTACGAGAATATCAAAATGCATCACTTTTCCGTCTTTTCGGGTTACATAAGTATCCCATACTGCTACTTTCATAATTTGTGTTTTTATATTTTATCCCGTTAGATGTACTACATGAAAAATTTTAATTAAACACATAGAAACATAGATTTTTATGATTTGAAAAAGTAAATCATAACGAAACTAGTTTCTCACACATAGTTCCGAAGCTTCGGGATTGTTAATGCAAGCGAAACGCCTTTTTTACTTTCAACAATCTATGTTTCTATGTGTTAAAAATATTACACCAATAGGGGGTTAATTTAGTTATTTGTTTTTCTTTTAAAATAACCTCTCTGAAATATACAAAGAGGTTATTTTCATTTATCCGATGACATCTGCCATAGAAGCACCAAAATTGATATGCAATACATTTCCGGTTGGCGTTACCAATGCCGGAACTGATTTTACACCTGCTTGTTGCGCATCGGCGATTCTGCTTCTGTCTGTTCCAATGTTCACTACTTCAACAGAAGAAGAACCAATTAAATTTAAAATGTCGTGTTCTGCACTAATGCAAACCGGACAGCCTGCGTGATAAAAAATTGATTTGCTCATTTTGATTTGTTTTAAGTTAAACTTTTATTTCTGAGACAAAATTAGTCAGGATACCTAACCATTAAATCATCCAGTTTTGTGATTTATGACGGTTTACTGGTCCAGTTAGAATTTTAATAAAGTAGATTGAATGATTAATTTTAACACATAGAAACATAGATTTTATAACTTATTTAAAGGCGTTTCACTTGTTTAATAAAACATAGTGAGGTCCTTTGAAAAGAAATCTATGTCCCTATATGTTTAATTTTTCTCGCAGATTTTGCAGATAAAGCAGATATAGAAACTAACTAAAATTTTAGCAGATTAAAATAAACCAAATAAATCTGCTCAATCTGCCAAATCTGCGAGAAACTAAAACTTTGATCCTTGCATATTAAGTCCTAAACTGGACTATCTTAAATACTGCAAACTGGATCTTATTTATAATCCAGCTCATTTCTATTTTTGTATTATGAAAGAGGATATACTTTTTAATTTGAAACAGGTTCACCATCGTATCGAAAATGCCTGTCAACTCTCTGGCAGAAAAGCATCAGATGTTCAGCTTTTACTGGCAACTAAAACTGTTCCTGCTCAAAAAATAAGAATCGCAATTGAAGCCGGAGAAACTTTAATTGGCGAAAATAAGATGCAGGAATTCCGCGATAAATATGCGGAACTGAAGGATTTAAAGATAGAACGCCATTTTATTGGGCATTTGCAAACTAACAAAATAAAAGACGTTTTGAAATATGTAACCTGCATTCAATCATTGGATCGATTAAATCTGGCACAGGAATTAGACAAACAACTTCAAAAAGAAGGAAGAACTTTGGATATTTTTATTCAGGTCAATACGTCATTTGAAGAAAGCAAATTTGGATTGTCTCCAAACGACGTAATACCTTTTATTAACGAAATAAAAAAATACGATACGTTAGAAATCAAAGGATTGATGACGATTGGTTTATTAGATGTAGAAAAAGAAAAGATGCGGCCTTCACTCCGATTATTAAGGGAAATCAGGGATGAAATTTATGCTGAAAAAATAGAAGGCATCAATAATTTAAAGCTTTCTATGGGAATGTCGCAGGATTTAGAATTGGCTATAGCCGAAGGTTCAAATATTGTTCGGATTGGAACTTCCATTTTTGGCAATCGATTTTTAGGAAAAGAAATCTGGAACGAGAATATTGCAGAATAAAATCTAATTTTGCAGCAAATAAAACGCTAATGAATCTGTACGAACTTACGGTAAATGATACTGAAAAAATTGTTTTGAATGATTTGCTTTTCAGCGAAGAAAACAAAGCGGCTTTACTGCAAACCATCAAGGAACATCAATATCTGGACGAATTAAAGAAATATAATCTTCAGGTGGATAATAAAATATTACTGCACGGACATTCCGGTTGTGGCAAAACAACAACAGCAAAAGCGATTGCAACTGCTTTAAACAAAAGTATTGTGATCATTAACCTGAGCACTTTAATCAATGCGAGAATTGGTGAAACTTCTAAAAATGTAAAAGCCATTTTTGACAAAGCCATCCGCGAAAAAGCCGTTTTATTTCTCGATGAATTTGATCAGATCGGAAAAAGCCGTGACAGCGAAGACAAAGATGTTGCCGAAATGAAACGTCTTGTCAACACGATTATTCAATTGATGGATTATTTGCCGAGTGAAAGCTTACTTATTTGTGCGACAAACCATTACCACAATATTGATACCGCTTTACTGCGAAGATTTCAATTAAAATTGAAGTTTCAAATGCCAAATGATAGTGAACTGGATGTGTATTATGATAAAATTCTCGCTCCATTTCCTGTTCATTTACAAGACATTCCACTTAAATACGCTATTTCATATGCCGAAGCAAAAGATTATGTGCATACTTCGATGAAGAAACAGATTATCGCAGAATTAGATTTTCAGCATAAAAAAACAGAGTTTAGAAATAAATCCTAAACTCTGTCAATAAATAACTAACCTAACCAAAATAATAAAGTATAATATTTTATCGGCGCCCTCTAAAACCGCCGCCTCCTCTGAATCCTCCGCTTCTAAATCCGCCACCATTAACACCACCGCTGCTTCGCTGGAAATTTTGAAAGTTTCGCGTTTGCGTTTCACCGCGATCTCTTGCAAAATCAGAATGGTTTAAACCTTCAATTGTACTGGCGCGACCTGCATCTCCAAGGGGTTTATTTGGCTGACCCAAAACTTTATCCGGTTTTTGCAGATTATTGTTTTGAATTCGGTCTCCCGCATTTTGAATTTTATCTCCTGAACGCTGCGTAGAACCTAAAGTTCCTGCCTGTGTCCATCCGCCGTTTCCGTTGTTATAATGACTCCAGTTTCCGTTAGCATCTTTTTTATAAACATGACCATCGTGACCGGCGTATAGATTATTATTGGTATGAATCGTAGTTCCGCCGCCTCTGTGATGTGTGATTACGCCTTCATTTCCACCGGAAGTTTTATATCCAACCACACTTCCCTGTCTTGTCGTAATATGTCCGGTTTGCACCCAGTCGCGACCATTTGATGCCGCGGAATGTCCCCATTGTGCATAGGCATTGTGACCTTGCGCTGTGGCTCCGTAATTTCCTGTCCACGGATTATAGGCATGCGCGACGGTTCTGCCTCCGTACCAGCCCTGAACGCTTGCTGCACGGCCATATCTTCCGGTTGCAGGATTGTACCAGGCTGCAGATCCGGCAGATCCATAAGGACCATAAACCGCTCTTCCCGCTGCCCAACCTCCTGTCCACGGGTTATAAACCGCTCCAATACCGTACGTACAAGGCCACGGACGATAAATAGGATACATTGGACCGTAATAAAAATAAGGCGGATAATAAAATCCAGTCCCGTAGGTAAGAACCGCGCCAAACATAGCGCCAACTATAAAAGCTCCAAAATAACCCGCTGTTGTACTGCTTTTTACGGTTGTATCGGTAACATTTGTCTGAGTAACATACGTCACATTATAAACCGGAGAACTTGGCGGAATCGTATAAATTTCTGTTGGAACTGAATTAGTTACCTTCCACGGACCATTTGGATTTGTTGACATAAACCAAACTGCCTGAAAGCACAAATAATACATATCTCCCACTTTGATCACTTTTTCCTGCGTGTTGCTCGCATATTGAAGCGATGTTCCCTCAATTGGTTTAAACTGAGGCGCTCCGTCATAATTTACTTTTGCTTTTGCTTCAGCATCTGCTTTTTTTATGATGGCTGTTGTAGGAACCTGAGCAAGCAAAACTGCATCTGAGGCTTCCTGAGTGCCAGGAACTGACGATAATACACTGGCACGCGGAGAATCTTTAGGGATTTTTGCAAAATCTGCCGGCAAACTAGTCGTTGCATAAGTCCATGGGCCAGTTAATTCTTTAGATTTGAACCATCTGCCTGACAGTAAAACATAATATTGCCCGTCTTTTTCATCGGCAAAAACGTCATTGTCCGTATTGTCAATATACATTAATTGCGTTCCCGGAACTTTTACAAATTTCGGCGCTCCATTTACGGCTATAAGTTCTGCTGGTTTATTGCTAAAAAAGACTTCTAAATTGACATTTTCTGTTTGTGGCGGAATCATCTTTTTGACATCATCAAAGTTTTGTCCGGACGGCAAATCGCTCATTTCCTTTGGTAAACTTTGAGTTTTTGTCCATTTTCCTTTTAAATCTGTAGCTGTAAGCCAGATATTTTCGACCAATAAAAAGTATTTTTTTGAAGATTTATCAAAAAATAAATCCCAGTTTGTGTTTACAACATAACTTAGATTTGATTTTTCAATTGGCGCCAAAACCGGTTCGCCTTCCACAATTAACAAAATGGACGGATTTGTGCTGTAGTAAATTGGCGGTGCATCATTTTTAACAGCCACGCCTTTTGGCGGATTATTGTTATGACTCAAGTCAGCCATAACGCGGTCTAACGCAATTGGATTTCCAGATTTTGGAATCAATTCTTTAAATAATTTTTCCATTTCCGGTTCTTTTTTTTCATCGAGAGCGGGAAATCTGACGTCTGTAACTTCAAAATTTTTAAAAAAAACATTTCTGGAATCTTTATCAACCAAAGTTTCTGCCTGCATAGAAGCGACTCCCAAAACTTCTTTTCCGCCTTTTGGAGTCAGAGAAAAGGCTATTTCTGCCGTTATTTCTTTAAAATCCTTCCATTGATCGACCTGCGGCTGGTAATACACTAATTTTGATCCGTTTATATTTACTTCACGTGGCCAGCCAATATCTGTTGTGGCGATAGAATCTGCCGTTGATGGTTTTACAACTGCTGCAAGTTCTTCGTCTTTTTTATCCTTTTTACAGGAAAACAAAATCAAAACAAAACTAAATACTACTAGTATAGAAAGTCCTTTTTTCATAATTTAATCGATTATTTGATACCATTTTATTTTATTTCAGTCTCGTATGGGTTCTGCGTTTACTCTTTTCTGATCAGGTAAATCAGTATTTCTTCTTCTAATTCTTTGGATAAATTTTCATATTCTAACTTATGACGAAAGTCTTTTTCAAATTTTTTCCTGTATTTTTCAGTATTTGATTTACTGTTACAATAGTCATCGCACATTGTTTTGAATTTATCGTCTACTAAATATAAAATTTTGAGAGAATCGATATATTCAGCAAATTTTGCGTTGTATAATTCGTTAGGAAGAGACATAGATGTTTCTGTATTAAATAATTAGGTAAAATTAAATCCTCAAAACAATACAAACCGATTTATCAAAACGCTGCATTTTGATAACCACTAAATTATCAATAAGTCTTACACGAAATCTTACAAATAGGTTTCATTCTATAAAATGAAACATCAACTGTGCTATTTTGAAACATCATAAAAACGACAAAAGCCCTTTTTAAAGCCAACAGTGTCACCAAAATATATTTATATTAGCATTTGTAAAAAAGCAGAAAATTCAAAACAATCATTGCAATGACAACAGATATTATCGAATTGAATGATTTTATTGTTTTAATTGAGCAGTCAAACGCATCAGAAACATTTGTCCAGAAATGTGAAATTGACGGCGATGCTGTTGGATTTGCTTTTTATGGTTCCGGAAATGTCGAATTAGAAATAAAACACAACCAGCAAACCAAATATCTAACGAATACCACAGGTTTGGCGATTTGCTTTTTTGGAAATCAGAAAGTAGAATTCGCTCATAAAATAGAACCTGACAAGCCCTTACAATCGATTAGTATTTTTTCGAAATTAAAAAACATGCACTTGTTGTCTCCGGCAGAAAAAGAGATTTTTGAGAAACATTTGCCTGATTTATTAAATCCGAAAGAACATTTTGTCAAAGGTCCGTCGTTTTATATGACGCTTGATATGCAGCTTGCCGTTCAGAAAATTTTCAATACCACTTATACCGGAAACACCAGATTATTGTTTTTAAAAAGCCAGATAAATGAATTGCTTTCTCACTTTTACGGCTTACTGGCAAGCGATCAAAAAAGTGATTTTTCGGAGAAAGATAAAAACAAACTTTATGAAGCCAAAGAGATTGTAACACATCAGTATTCGCAGCCGCCATCGATTACTCAACTTTCTAAAATGGTTGGACTTAACAGCAACAAGCTAAAAAAGAACTTTAAGGAACTTTTTGGCATTCCGGTTTTCAAATATATTCAGGAAGAACGGCTTAATAAGGCTTATGAGTTATTGCAAAATAGTGATAAAACTGTTCAGGAATCAGCTTGGGAAGTAGGTTATGAAAGTCTGAGTTCGTTCTCGAATGCTTTTTATAAAAAGTTTGGGTCACGCCCAAATGAAGTCCGACAAAAATGCTTTTCAAACAAATCGTAATTCTTTTGCAACAAATGATTTAATGCATTCCTGAACATCTTTGTATCAATATTAACCTTAAAAAATATTGATATGAAAACAAAGAAAATTTTAGTTCTTGGAGCTAATGGAAAAACAGGAAAACGCCTAGTTAAACGTTTGCAAAATAATGACGGAATAGAAATCAGAACAGGTTCGCGTACTGCAGAAATTCCTTTTGACTGGGAAAATCCTGAAACCTGGAATAGCGTTTTAACGGAAATTGACGCTGTTTATATTACTTTTCAGCCCGATTTGGCGGTTCCATATGCGCCAGAAATCATTCAGAAATTTACTTTTTTAGCCACGAAACTTGGGGTACAAAAAATGGTTTTATTATCCGGACGAGGCGAAAAAGAAGCACAGATTTGCGAGGAAATTATAAAGAATACCGCCAAAAACTGGACGATTGTAAGAGCAAGCTGGTTTAATCAAAACTTTAGCGAAAGCTTTTTTCTGGAACCAATATTAGCCGGTTTTGTAGCTTTGCCCAGAGCTGAAGCGCTTGAACCTTTTACAGATGCTGACGATATTGCTGATGTGGTTGCAGAGTGTCTTTTGCACGACAAACACAACGGACAGACTTATGAACTTACAGGTTCGCGATTACTGACTTTTCCTGAGGCTGTCGCCGAAATTGCAAAAGCGAGCAATAAAGAGATTCAGTTTCAGGCATTATCTTTAGAAGAATACACTCAAATGCTACAGGAATATCAGGTCCCTGAAGATCATATTTGGCTCATCAATTATCTGTTTGAACAAGTTTTAGACGGAAGAAATTCTTATGTGACAAATGACATCGAAAAGGTTTTAGGACGCAAAGCAACTGACTTTTCAACCTATGCAAAAGAAGCCGCAAAAACCGGAATTTGGAACACTATAAATGTCTAAAATTATCGCTATGAAATATCTTCTAATTTTCTTGCCGGGCTTTTTTGTATGGCTTTGCGTGAGTCTTTCCTTCTATATTTTGGGCTTTATTCCATTAATAAATAATTCCTTTAATACACAAGCTGTAATAGTAATGATTTTCATAGTTTTATATTCAAATGAAAGTGCTTTATTTTATTATAAAAACGGAATAAAACTTCACGGATTATTACTTGGAATTATAATGTCGCTAACAGCCTTGTTTTTAGACGCTTTAATAACGGTTCCTTTTGTCGAAATTCCGAATGGAAGGAGTTATTACAGCTTTTTCAGCAGTCCGATACTTTGGATTTTGGCGACCATAAATTGCATTACTGTTTATTGTTTTTGGTTTATAAAAATTAAACCTAAAAGGTAATTTTTGATAAAAAAGTCTTCTTTAAAACGAGAAAAAAATCCAATTTTAGCAAATTGGATTTTTTTTTATTTACTATTCTATTATCAATTTAAATAAATACAATTAAAAATCTGGTTTACAATACAATTATAAAAAAGTTACACAAAAGTTACATTTTTATTTTGATCAAAAAAGCAATAATTTCAGGTCAAAATAAACTTTATTTTTTACAAGCCAAATCTATAACAATCTTAAAAATAAACTTATCTTAAATCTTCTGATTTTCTACCGAAAGTTTGCTAAAAAAATTTACATTTGGAAACCCTAATTCACACAAAAAATTATGATTCTAAAAAGAAGTTTTATTGGTTTACTAATCTTGTTTTTTGGATTGCTTTTTGCGCCGGTCTCCTATTCGCAAACTGACTCTTCAAAAACGGAAAAGCCGAAAAAAGAAACACGTTCAAAATTATTTGAAGAAAGCGCGACCGACAGCGATTATTTAATGGCAATTGAAAAAGCGAGTGCCGCGATGGAAACTGCTTTTAACGATGCCGATTTTGACGGTGCCAGTCATCACCTGTTTGGCGAAATAAAAAGAACCCAAAGCAAACTTGATTTAATTTTAAACAGTCTGAAAGGTGCGAACCCAAATGCGCGCAATCAGCAAATGTATCGCATTGTTCTAAAAGAAATTCAACAACAGCTTGAGGAACAAAACACGGCGATCAACCTGAGAAATCAGAATCTTGAAAAAATCAAAGACCGATTTATTGAGCTTCGTAAGGATAAAACCCTGATGGGGCTGATAAAAGATACGATTCGCCGCAAGCAATTCAAACAGGAATTTGCCAATCTTAGAAAAAGATACAAAGCCACGGACAGCCTGATGACTAAAAATCAGGGGATTTTGAATAACAACAAACGATTGACTGTTGAAAGAAAAATTGCAGTATCAAACGCTTTGATTGCAGTTGAGAATAAACTGGAACAGTCGGGAATTAGTATGCGCAAAAAAGAATATCCTTTTTTATGGAGCATCAACGATTCTGTACCAAAAGAAAAAGTAGCTCAAAATATCGGAGCAAAAGTCATTATCGAAGAAAGTGTGGCAGCTTATTATTTAAGCTATCGCGCCGGCGGATTAATTTCCCTTGCGATTTTGATGGGAATCCTGGGCTGGTACATTTCGCGCAATTTAAAATACCTGAGAGAAAACGGACATGGTGAAAATTTATCGCTTTTTAATTTCAAATATTTAAACAGAGGTGTAATCATTCCGGTTGCGGTTATTGCTTTAAACATTGCCGTTGTGGGCAATTTATATGCTCCTGCCCTGTTTATCGAGTTTCTTCACCTGATTTTACTGGGACTTCTGACGATTCTTTTCAAAAATAAATGGTCGGGTGTTTCCATGCGAAACTGGCTTTTCCTTTTAGGATTGTTTTTTATCCTTTGCTTTTTAGACTTATTTGTGAGCGTAGGCTTATTTCAACGCTGCTGTTTTATCGCAATCAATATTTTAGGCATCAGATATGGTTTGGTACAAATTAAGAGCTTAAAAAGCGAATTATACATCAAAGGATTTTTTAAATGGGCTACGATTCTGTTTATTGGCTTAAATGTGCTTTCAATTCTGCATAACATTTTTGGAAGGGTTTCTATTTCAAACATGTTGAGTTTAACAGCTTTTATTTCGCTTACGCAGATTGTAGCATTGAGCGTTCTTTTGAAAATCATTCTGGAAATCATCATTTTACAAATTTATACCACCAGAATCAAACGCGGAATCGAAAAGATTTTTGATTACGAACATTTATCCGAAACACTTAAAAAGCCGTTTATCATTGTAATTAGCTATATGTGGCTGGTTGTAATTGCTTCAAATTTGAATGTGTGGGAATCTTTACGCACTTCTTTGGCTTCTTTGCTAAGTCATCCCAACACGATTGGAAGCATCACTTTTACGTTAGGAAACATTGTTTTGTTTTTTATCATTATCTGGGTGGCGCATTTACTTCAAAAATATGTGGCATACTTTTTTGGTGAGATTGATGACGAAAATGAAGAAAACATCAACAAAAGACAACATTCTAAATTGCTTATCACGCGACTTGTCGTTTTAATCGTTGGTTATCTTCTGGCAGTTGCGGCTTCGGGAATGCCTTTGGATAAATTAAGCATACTTTTAGGCGCATTAGGTGTCGGTGTTGGACTTGGACTTCAAAATGTAGTGAACAACTTCGTATCGGGTATTATTTTGATTTTTGATAAGCCAATTCAAATTGGAGATGTTATCGATATTAGTTCAGAATCCGGACGTGTAAAATCGATGGGATTGCGTACGACGAAAATCAACGCGCCAAACGGTGCCGAAATTATTATTCCGAATGGTAATTTGTTATCTCAAAATATCACAAACTGGACGTATACCGACAATTTTAAACTGGTTGATATTTCGATCGAAATAACCGGAGAAACAACTCCCGAAGATATTAATGAAATTATTACTAAATCTTTAGAAAGTCTTCCCTTGGTAAATAACAGCAAACCTTCGCAAATTTATTACACTTCTATTTCTGATGGAAAATATAAAATCCTGATCAAGTTCTGGTGTAGTATTTACAGAACTGAAGAAACCGTTAGTGGCGCTCGTCAGACTTTGTATAGTAATTTTAAAGCGAAAGGATTAACTTTTTCAACATAAAATTTTTAATTCATAATTATAAAAAAAGCCGTCAAACGAAATATTTTGGCGGCTTTTTTATTAATGTTTAAGAATACGCAATTTAGTTGCGTTAAATCATGTACCGATTATTAACAGGCTTTTTTTCAATAACTTATTAAACAATTACTTTAAGTCAATGCTGTGACATTTAGTGTAATCCCTACGGGATATTTTTACTTTGAATCTTGTTAATTCTACCAACATTTAATCTACCAACATTTAACTCCTAACGGAGTAATAAAAAATATTCCAGAGAAATTGTTGGGCAGATTAATTTCAAGTTACCACGACCAATGTTCTAAGTGAAATAAAATATCTCCGAGAGATTATATGTTGGGACTACACTTTATGATTAAAATTTCTCAGCAAATTCTTTTGCAAAATCTTCCAATTTTATTTTTCCATCAACAGAATAATTATTACTCAGGAAATCTTGTGAAATTTTTCCGCTTCTTAAACCCGAACCCATTTCTGTATACAAACCTGCAATTTCTTCCGGTAATCCGGCTTGCGTCATTCCTTGTAGAGATTGTTCGTCTGTAAATTCAATCCATGGTAAATCGGTTTTATCAATTGCAGTTCCTAATACTTTCGCTGCATCGCCTGGCGTGCGAACATCGCTGATGATATAACGGACATTTTTTCCTGTTGTCTCTTTTTGTAATTCCTGTGCCGCAGCCGCTGCAATATCTTCCGGGTGTACAAATGGCATTTTTGTGTCTGAAGGATAATTAGCCCCGATAATTCCGGCGCCTTTTATCATTGGCACATCATTATAAAAATTGTTGAAGAAAAATCCGGCACGTAAAAAAGTAACTGCTGTATTTTCTAATTTACTGTAGATTTTTTCGATTTGGTGCAATCCGGCGATTGGACCCGTTCCGTTCTCCTGATCGGCACCAATACTGCTTAACATGACAACCCGCTTTACTCCTGCTTTGTTTATTGCTGCTGCAAAAGCATTTCCTGCGTTCACTGTATTTTCAATTACGTTTGAACCGCCCAGGTTTGGTGGCGTCATCGTAAAAAGGGAATCGGCGCCGGCGAATGTTTCTGCCAAAAAATCGGCGTCCCTAACAGAACCAATTGCTGCTTTTGCGCCTAAATTTTCAATTTCGGTTTTTCTGTCAGCATTACTGCTAATGATTGTTACTGCGTGTCCTGCGGCAATAAGTTCTTTTGCCAATGGTTTTCCGATGTTCCCTAAAGAACCTGATATGATAATTTTCATCTTAAATAGTTTTTTTATTACAGGAACAAAGGTATATTTGTACTTACTTTTATACAAGTACTTACCCTAAAGTATGTATCATGACAGCAATTAAAGAATCTTCGACTATACAGGAAAATAAGCAATATGCTCTGGACAATTGTCCTGTGACGTATGTAATGGAAAAAATTGGAGGCTATTGGAAACCTATTATTCTCTATCATTTATCGACCGGAACCAAGCGTTACAGCGAATTAAAAAGAGAAATCCCGGCAATAACCGAAAAAATGCTGATTCAGCATTTAAAGCAATTAGAAACAGATGGTCTGGTTATCAGGGAAGCAAAACCTGTTGTTCCGCCCTTTGTCACGTACCGATTAAGCAATGCCGGAAACGGTTTAGTGCCTGTTATTCATGCAATGGCCACTTGGGCGTTTCAGGAAAAAGATGGTGTTTTTAGTGTGGAATAAACAAAATTAACAATCCAATATAAATTTAACAAAATCATTACTATGGAAAATAACGGTAAAATTAGAAAGGTTGCTATTGTAGGTTATAACCGAATCCCGTTTGCAAGGGCAAATACATTCTATTCAGATGTTAGTAATTTGCAAATGATGACTGCCACGCTCAACGGTCTTGTAGATAAATATAACCTGAAAGGCGAATTACTTGGTGAAGTTGTGGGCGGCGCGGTGATCAAACATACAATGGATAATAATCTGATTAGGGAATCTGTTATGAAAACGGCTCTTGATCCTGCAACTCCTGCCTGCGATTTACAGCAAGCTTGTGATACCGGTATTGAAAGTGCCATTTATATTGCGAACAAAATTGCGCTTGGTCAAATTGAATCCGGAATTGCCTGTGGCGTAGATTCTATTAGTGATATGCCAATTGCGGTGAGTGAAAAACTGAGAAAAATATTGCTTGGAGCGAGAAAAGCAAAATCGCTTGGAGAAAAAATAAAATTGTTTTTGCAATTAAGACCAAAAGATTTGAGTCCGCTTGTTCCTCGAAACGAAGAAGCACAAACGGGACTTTCGATGGGCGGACATACAGAAATCACTGCAAAATATTATCAGATTCCGAGAGAAGAGCAGGATAAACTCGCGCTTCAAAGTCATTTGAATATGGCAAAAGCGTATGACGAAGGTTTTTTCGATGATATGATTACGCCTTTTAACGGACTTGAAAGAGATAATAATCTTAGAAAAGACAGTACTTTAGAAAAACTGGCAAAACTACCTCCTGCTTTTGATAAAACAAACGGAACGCTTACTGCAGGAAACTCTACTCCGCTTACGGATGGTGCCTCAAGCATACTTTTAGCCAGCGAAGAATGGGCAAAAGAACATAATTTACCTATTCTGGCTTACATCACACATGCTGAATTGGCAGCGGTTGAATATGTAAAAAATCAGCAAAACTTATTGCTTGCGCCGGTATTTGCCGCTACGCGAATGCTGGAAAAAGCAAATATGACTTTGCAGGATTTTGATTTTTATGAAATTCACGAAGCTTTTGCCGCTCAGGTTCTGGCAACTTTAAAAATTTGGGAAAGTCCTGAACTTAGCGCTTCTTTAGGTTTAAAGAAAACGCTTGGTGCGATCGACAGAAGCAAACTGAATGTAAAAGGAAGCAGTCTGGCAGCAGCGCATCCATTTGCAGCTACAGGCGGAAGAATTATTGGGGTGATGGCAAAACTGCTTAACGAAAAAGGATCGGGAAAAGGATTTATTTCGATTTGTGCTGCAGGCGGTCAGGGAATAACGATGATTATTGAGAAGTAATTTTTTTGCCACGAATTACACGAATTTTCACTAATTTATCTTTGCGTATATGCAAATAAATAATTCGCGAAAATTAGTGCAATTCGTGGCAAACTTTTAATTTTAAAAAGCAAATTCTTCAACGCTTGCCAAAGCTTTTGGTAAAGCAGCTTCGGCAAAATCAGGAATTGCGGTTCCTTCTACACGGAAAACAGAAACATCTGTCATGCCTAAAAATCCTAGTACAGCGCGTAAATAAGGCTCTGAGAAATCATAAGATTTGTACGGACCATCAGAAAATATGGCTCCGGATGCAATTGATAAGTATACTTTTTTATTAGTTACCAATCCTTTTGGCGAACCGTCTGCGTAACTAAATGTCGCTCCTGCCCTTGCCACCTGGTCGATCCAGCCTTTTAAAACTGCCGGAATTCCGAAATTGTACATTGGCACACCAATTACGATAATATCAGCTTCTAATAAATCTTTTATTGCTTCGTTTGAATATTGAACTGCTGCTTGCTGTTCTGCTGTATGGGATTCTGCAGGTGTATAAAATGCACCTAAATTTAATCCGTCCAAATATGGTGAAGGGGCTTTTGAAAGATCAGAAGTTTTCACCTGACTATCCGGATATTCAGCTTTCAGTTTTTCAAGAATAGCATTTGACAATTGTATGCTAAACGAAGCATCTCCTTTTAAACTTGAAGTTATATTCAGAATCCTTTTGCTCATAATTTTAGTATTATTTTGTTTTATGATACAAACTTATCTATATTTACTATCTCTTTTATAGTACTATCCCGGAGGATAGCGCTATCCTCGAAGATAGTAACACAAAAAATATGGAAACAGCGACTGAAGTTGAAAAAATTATTGCAGAAAAAAACTGCGAACCCAAAGAATGCATGGCGGCATTATTACCGGTAAGAGATGCTTTGGAGGTTTTAAGCGGAAGATGGAAATTGCCTATTCTAATCGCTTTGTCTAACCGACCGAAACGTTTTAAGGAAATTTCGAAAGACATTAACGGAATTACGGATAAAATGCTTTCAAAGGAACTTAAAGATATGGAAGTAAATAAACTGGTTACAAGAACGGTTTACGACACGTTTCCGCCAACGGTTGAATATGCACGAACGCAACACAGTCAATCGCTTACGAATGTTATTATGGCTTTGAAAGACTGGGGCGAATTACACCGCAAGGAAATTATTGGAAAATAGATTTTTAATTAAAAATTGAGAATTAAAAATTAAAAATCTTTGGAAAACGTGATTTACTAAACGCAGATTTAATCGCTTTTGTCATCCCGAGGAACGAGGGATCTCCGCAAGTAACTCTACAAAGATTGGTGACTTTTGCTGACGGAGCTACTTGCGGAGATCCCTCGTTCCTCGAAATGACAACTGCATGGAAATACTGTGGAAAAATCAGCTAATCTGCGTGAAATAAAATCTAAAATCTGTATTCTAAAATCTGTATTCTATATTCTATATTCTATATTCTATATTCTATATTCTATATTCTATATTCTTTCTTCTAAAATCTTTTTCTCAATGCGAAAATCCAAATGAAATACTCAGGATAATTATTCCGATGACAATCGTGGTGATAACAACGTACAGATAATCTTTTTCTAAAAGGAAAGAAAATAACGAAAGTAAAACACGAAATACCGGCGTAAGAAACAACAGTATTACACCAAAAAATATAATCGACTCCCCGCTTCCGCTGATTACGCCTTGATAAACGGCTGCAATTACTTCAAAAATATTTCTGTCGTTTTCTTTAAATACAGAATAGTTCTCGATATCGTAACCGTGATGCATTAAATAAATGATTCCTCCTATAAAAGCTACTGATAACGAAATCCATACGCCGTAACGCAATAAATTGCCAATAATGGTTTGAAAATCTTTTTCTCCAAATTTTTCCTGTGACATACTTTTAGATTTTTCCATTAAGTCCGTTATAAATCATGTTTATTGCCAAAACAAAAATCAGGCAGGCAAAAAAGATGCGTAGTTTTTTCGGGTTTGTTTTTACTAATATTTTGGCTCCGGCCATTGCGCCAAACAATACGCCAATTACAACAGGCATACAAATTCCGGGTTCGATATAGCCTTTCTGAATGTAAATAACAGAACTCGCCATTGCGGTAACGCCCATCATAAAATTGCTGGTTGTGGTTGAAACCTTAAACGGAATTCGCATGATATTATCCATTGCAATTACTTTAAAAGCTCCCGAACCAATTCCTAATAAACCGGACATCATTCCGGCAAGTCCCATCATGCTGAAACCACCAATAACATTTTTGGTTCCGTAACGCACGACTTGTCCGTCGTGTGTTGGATATGTTCCTTCTAAATGTAGTTTTTTTGCTAATGGACTTGATTCTAAAACGATGTGTTCTTCTTTTTTTCGCAAAGAATTAATTGCCGAGAAAATTAAAGTCAATCCGAATAAAACGGCTATAAATGAAGTTGGTGCAATGGCAGATAGTAAAGCGCCGCCAACTGCGCCAATTGTAGTGGCAATTTCCAGAAAAATTCCCAAACGCATATTGGTTATTCCTTCCTTAACATAAGCAGCAGCAGATCCTGAAGATGTTGCAATTACAGAAACTAAAGCCGCTCCGATGGCATAATGAATATCAACTCCAAGAACGACCGTTAAAAGTGGTATGATAATAATTCCGCCGCCTAATCCTGATAATGAACCTATAAAACCAGCCAGGAAGGCCCCCAGAATCATAATCAGGGTAAATGTAAGTACTGTCATGTGGTATATTATTTGGCAACTAATTTACGAATACATATTGGCTATTTGAATATTATGTTTTGCATTTCTATAATAAAATGCTCACAATTTGAGTAAACTCATTGTTTTTCAACTAAATAAGTGCAATCTTAAAAATGCCTTAAAAATTCTTAAAAATGCAAAAAATAGGCATTTGATTACGAAAATTATGATTTGGATCTGTAATTTGTTCGCTATGAAATAAATACCGCATTTTCATCTTGAATAAAAGCAAAATCCTTCTTCAAAAAATTGATTTAAAAAAAGCGCTTATTCATTGTTTTGTATTATTTTTAGTGCGCAAAAAAAATTGCGTTATTCTTATAAATCCCAAATTTACAAGACTTTAACTTTTAATAATTTATTTATTGATTAAAAAACTACGCTTATGGTAATTTGTATAAAAAGGCTTTATTTATTGTCATTTTTTGTATTGTCATTTGGTTTGCAGGCTCAGACAGCACCTCAAAAAGCTATTATTTCTTCTGCTTACAACTCTCATTCTTCTTTAATATTCAATACAATTGTAAGCACTTTTGTAAAAAACACTATAATTTCTATTAATCAAAAACAGGATATGCAAATGTTTATTCTTACTGTGTTTTTATCCATTTTGATTTTGATTACGGGACTTTTGGTTCAAACTTACAGAAGTTTGCATGCGCAGCGTTTATTAAACAGTAAACAGGATGAAATCAATTCGCAAAAAATTGACAGCATTTTAAAAGAGCAGGAATTAAATCTGATTAAAGCCTGGATTAGCGGTCAGGAAAAGGAACGCGAACTTATTTCGCATGAAATCTATAATACTATTGGCCGAAATTTAGCTGCTATAAAACTACAGCTTAATCATTTGAACAATAGTAATTTAAACAACATTACAAAAATAAACCTACAGCTCGAAGAAACCTATAAACTAGTACGAAACTTATCACATACAATGGTTCCGAAGAAGTTTAGTCCAACTAAATTCTGCGATGTTTTAGATTCCTATCTTGCCAATTTAAGTGTTGCCAGCCAATTAAAGATCTCGTTTCTTACTTTTCCCAAAAAAGAAATTGATGCAATAAGTGAATTGATTCAAATTGAAGTTTTTAAGATTATTCACGATCTTTTAAACAATACGATTAAACATGCAAAAGCTTCTCAGATTGAAATTCAGCTGAATCTTGTTGATAATGATTTGAGTGTTTTATTTACGGACAACGGCACGAATGTGACTGCAGAAAATTATATTCACGGTTTTAGCCTTCTTAATTTAGAATCCCGAATTAATAAACTGCGAGGTTCTTTAATTATAGATTCTAAACAAAAAAAAGGAACCCTGATTAATATCGAAATTCCGGCGTTGTTGCCAACAATTGAGACAAAATCTAAATTTTCTGTAAAAGGAATCAATTTAAAAAATCAGCTTGATGTACTCAAAAGCAGGTTTTAAATACTTCTAAATCTTCTACTTTTTTCATAACCATCTGTAAATTATGAAATTAACAAACGTTTTTCTGTAAACATTTGCAAAAAAATGCCGGTAAATTTGTGATATTAATTATTTAAACCTTAATATTATGAATACTTCAAGTCACAAAACCAGCAGCACTACCGGTGCAAAAATGTCAGACAAAAAATCTGATATGAAATCAACTGCTTCAAAAAGCACTGCTAAGTCTACAACAGACAAAAAAGCAAATTCTAAGAAAAACTAATGTCATAAAAACATTCTTATGAAAATAGAAAAAAGAGAAGATTACGGTCGTCGCGACCGTAATTTTCATCCTACAGAGCAAGATATGATCACTGATAGACAACGAAGTATTCAACAATTGGGATATTGGGATCTTGAAGATGATTTGAGTATTTATAGTGAAACCGACAGCCATCATCCAAGATATGCTAAAAATCCTGATGAAGAGGAACAGATTATTAATCAGGATGATGCCATAACAAACGATGAAAATCAGGAAGAAGCTGACCAAAAACTGGACGACTATTATGATGAGGAAGAAAATGATCTTTATGAAGAAGATGAAGAGGAAGAATTATTCCGTGATGCTGATTTATCCGGTCGTGGAAGTCCTTTTAGAGATGAGTAATAAAATCAATATCTTTAGAAAATATAAAAAAACCGTTAGCTTTAAACTAACGGTTTTTTTATTGATTTGATTATTGCTGTGTTTCTTTATAAACTAAATCGGCAACAGCGTCAACGGCTTGCTGAATAATTTCGTCAGGGCTTCCGTCAAATTTTAATTTTTCTGCGATTTCCTTATCGGGAAAAATAATATGTACAAAAATAGTTCCTACTGGCTTCTCGGGAGTTTCACTTCCTCCGGGACTGGCCAAACCTGTTAAGGCAACACAAATATCTGAATTTACAAAACGATGAAAATTTTGTGCCATCAATTGGGTTACAAGAGCAGATTCCGGCGTATATTCTTCGATGGTTCCTTTTGGAATTAAAAGTAAATCTTCTTTCATCGAGGAATGATAACAAACCAAGCCTCCAATAAATATCTGACCTGAATCCATTACGGCTGCAAAATCATTGCATAATTTTCCTGCCGAAGCACTTTCGACAAAGCTTATCGTCCAGTTTTTTTTTATGAGTGCCTGGCAGCACTTTATAACATTTTCGCTCGGCATATATATATTTCATTTAAGTTTAAAATTATTTTCCCGTTTCATCATGTGGCGCATCTACAGGTTTTGACTGTGATGAACCTTTCTGACGCAAATAAATGGATAGTACAACAATGGCAAATACTGAAACGAATTCGCTTTGCCAATTTTGAAAAGATTCAAACCAAAAGCGTGATTCTCCTAAATAATGCAGTGTGTCTGTTTGTGGTTTCCCCGTAAGGGAATTAACCAGATTTTCGTCTTTACAGCTTCCGTATAAATGCAGAAAAAAAGAAATTACAAACAATAGCATTAACGAAATAGTGAGTGAATTTTTATATAAAAGCAGCCATAACCCGCCTTTTCTGACGGGCCATGGAGCTGATTTTCTTGTTGGCGACGGTTCTCTGTCGACTTCTTCATCTGTGCCAAAACCTTTAGATTCTGATGATCCTTTTTGTTTTAGAAAAATGGTCAGCCAGACAAATAATCCCATCTGTAAAAATTCACTTTCCCAGTTTTCAAAAGTTGCTTCAATAAAATGTCCTGAAGCAAAATAATCACTCATTTTTATGGCATGACTTCCATTTTCAATTAATTCGTTATTGTATTCATGGAAACCAAAAATAGTCTGACCTACCATTGCTCCAATAAAAAGGAGAAAGAAAACTATGGAAAGACTGTTTTGGTATATAAATTTTTTCATTCCTGTTGAAGTATTTATGATAAGTTAGCTTCTCTTTCCCAAAAGCGGTGTTTTGCGATTGCATCAATAAAAGAAGAAGCAAAATAGCTGTCTCCAATTTTATCGCCTATTAAAACGCCCACATCTCTGTTTGGTCTTTCCTGATCATTATTATTAACGAAGGGAAGAATTTCGATTCCCTGACCTTCGGCAGCAATAAATTTGCAGTGTTTGTAAGCGTCGGTTAAAAATTCTTTTACGTCTCCGTTATTTTTTAAATCCAGAATTCCTTTTCCGGCAGGTACAAAGACGGCATCAAAAAGCACAGAAGCTGCGGTAAGATAACTTTGATCTACTTTAATTTCCTCACCATCTTCAGAAACGATTGTTCCTAAATGAGGCGCAATAATTTTTACGACTGCTCCGGCCTCTTTCAAAGCCAGTTTCATTTTGTTTACAGATGCGGCATTTACGCCATCTGCACATAAAAAAGCAATTTGTCGTGTTGCAATAGTATCTTTACCTGTTTCGCTTTTTAAAATACTTAAGGAATCAGAAGTATCGATTTGGCTTTTTACAAAAGTTGGTTCGTATTTTTCGGGATCTGCATCTGCTCCTACTCCATGGTTCATTGGTTTTTCTGTTTGTTTTGGTGTTTTCAAACCTAAACCTTTTGCCACTTTGCTGACCAAAATTGGATCAACACGCGATAATAAACCAAGCATTCTTTCTCTGATCGCAACTGTTTCTACTTTTCCTAATTCAAAGGTTAGTGCTTTGATAATGTGTTCCTGTTCGGTATCAGTCTGGCTTTGGTAAAAAAGTGTTGCCTGACTAAAATGATCCGAGAAACTCGCACTTCTGTCGCGCACTTTATGAGCATCAACGCGTTCGTTAAAACTGGCAAAACCGCCTTCGTCTATTTTAGCCTGAAACGGACAGCCGCCTCCTAATGAATTTGGATGATAACTTACACGTCCTTCTGCAATTTCCTGACGCATGTGTCCGTCGCGCTGGTTATTGTGCATAGGCGAAATAGTTCGGTTTATCGGAATTTCATGAAAATTCGGACTTCCTAATCGTGATAATTGTGTGTCGGTATAAGAAAATAATCGGCCTTGCAATAACGGATCGTTTGTAAAATCGATTCCCGGTACAACATGTCCGGGATGAAATGCAACCTGTTCTGTTTCTGCAAAGAAATTAGCCGGATTTTTGTTCAGTGTCATTTTACCAATTATGGTTACCGGAACAATTTCTTCAGGAATTAATTTGGTTGGATCCAGTAAATCAAAATCATAATTATGTTCGTCGCTTTCCGGAATGATTTGTACGCCTAATTCCCATTCAGGGAAATTTCCGGATTCGATGGCTTCCCATAAATCCTGTTTGTGAAAATCAGAGTTTTTTCCGGATATTTTTTGTGCTTCATCCCATAAAACACTATGAATTCCTAATTTAGGTTTCCAGTGAAATTTTACGAAATGAGATTCGTTATTTTCGTTTACAAATCTGAATGTATGCACGCCAAAACCTTCCATCATTCTCAAACTTCTTGGTATGGCACGATCACTCATTACCCACATAATCATGTGCATAGATTCGGGCATTAGCGAAATAAAATCCCAAAAAGTATCGTGTGCAGAGGCTGCCTGCGGAATTTCGTTATGCGGCTCGGGTTTTACGGCATGAATTAAATCCGGAAACTTCATGGCATCCTGTATAAAAAATACCGGCATATTGTTTCCTACTAAATCAAAAATCCCTTCCTGGGTATAAAATTTTACGGCAAATCCGCGAACATCACGTGCTAAATCTGTAGAGCCTCTTGAACCTGCAACCGTAGAAAATCGAACAAAAACAGGTGTTTTAATACTCGTATCGTTTAAAAAACCTGCCTTCGTATATTTATCTAATGGTTTATAAAGTTCAAAATAACCGTGTGCAGCAGAACCTCTTGCATGTACAATGCGTTCAGGGATGCGTTCGTGGTCAAAATGAGTTATTTTTTCTCTTAATATAAAATCTTCTAATAATGACGGACCTCTTTCGCCGGCTTTTAGAGAATTATTGTTGTCATTGATTTTAACACCCTGATTGGTAGTAAGAAACTGATTTTCAGCACTTGATTTGTTCAATTCCAGATCGTCCTGCTTGTCATTGGGATGATCGGGGTTTTGGTTTGAATTGTTCATCTTGATAGTTTTATAATTTTTAAATAGGCTTTTAACTACCATTTTTTTGATTGCAAAAATGGCTTGATTTGCTATTGTAGCTTTTAAGTCAAACAAATTTAGATGACAATAAATCTAACTGCTTACATCATTGTTAATAAAGCTTACAACATTTAAACATTTGATTATCAACACAAATTACTATGCTGTCATAGTATTAATTTTACGTTTTATTTTCAATAAATGTTAATTATGAAAGTAGAATTGATTTTTCTATAAGAAGTTATTTCGATTTGGATATTAGCTTTGTTAGGAACATTACAGACCATGAATAAAATATTCTATAACTGATATGAAAAATCTTTATCAATTAAAACAATTTCAAATTTTACTTACTATGAAAAATGAAAACAATAAAAATTACGGTCAGGTTGAACGTAATTTTCACCACGACGAGGATACCATTACAGATACACACAATGATGCTTCGGTAAGAGATTTATTTGATAACGATAAAAATCAATACAAAGAAGACGATCTTCAATATAAAGACGAAGAATTGCACGATGTAAATCACGAAACAAACGATTTTAACCGAAACGAAAATATCCCAAATCAGGAACGTGTTATTGATGAAGATGCATTATCTACAAATGATGATGAAGAACTTCATGAAGAAAAACTCGATCAGGAAATTGAAAAAGATGGAGATCTTGATAATAAGCAAGAGGAAAAACTGGAAGAGAATGACGAACATTTTCATGAAAACCATCCAAGGGAATAATTAAAATTAAAAAAAAATTGTAGCAGAAAGCCGTTATGTTAATTCGTAACGGCTTTTTATTGTTTGAAATTGTATAATAATATCATCAAACTATATAAACGTTAAAAACCGTGTCTGTTGTAATTTTAATAGATTGATGCAAACAATTTAAATCTAAAATATATCAATATGGATATTACAACTCAAATTGTATGGTTATTTATTCTGGCTATTCCTATTTCCTGCATTGCCTGGACAGTAACTCACGAAGAAATTTTTAAGGAACCCCGCGAATGGTGCGTTAAAAATTCTCAAAACGGAAAAACGATATTAGTCAGAAAAGCATTTTATCTGTTTACCTGCGAATATTGTTTTAGTCATTACGTCACTATTTTTTTCATTATACTTTGCGATTATAAACTTTTAATAAACGACTGGCGCGGTTATATCATCGCCGGATTTGCATTGGTTTTTGTGGCCAATGTTTATATGAGTCTTTTTGGTTTATTAAGGCAGGCGATTAAAAAGGAAAAAGTGGAAATTAAAAAAATTGAATCAGAAGAAATCCACGAAACAAAAACATTGTTTTAATAAACATGGGAATTATATAACAAATCGAAAAAATTATATAAATAGCAAATTATTCTCACTTTTATTTTTGCGTATAACCGATTGAACAAAAAAACATAAATCAAACAGAATGAAACATTTAAACTTAAAAAATTTAACCTTCATCGTGTTGATTACTTACATAAGTATTAACTGCAGCGGACATTGTGATGATGAAGATTTGAGAAGAGATAAAAAACAAACAGTAGTCATAAAACACACCGATTCTCTACAAGTTATTAATGACTAATTAAAAAAAAGCCTGTAAATATTACAGGCTTTCTCATCTTGCGTTTTACTTATGGCTTTTTATTTGTGCCCGTTCCGGTATCAGTACCAGTACCAATACCACCATCAGAACCTGAGCCTGTGCCCTTACCTGTACCTATACTATCTTTTCGAGTTTTAGTACCGGAAGGACTTGTTGATTTTGACTTACTTTTATGGTCCTTAGCTGTAGGATCTTTATAAGTCGTTGTAGTCTTCTTTGTTTTCTTTTGCACTACTGTATCTGTAGTGGTTTTAGATTGTTTTGTCTTTTTTTGGGTATCCTGCGCCATCGCGGTTCCAAAAAACATGACCAACAGACATGTCAAAAATAAATTTTTCATAATATAAATTTTAATAATTAATAATTTGATCTAAAGCGATGTATATATAAAACATCTGGCTTTGATACAAATTTTGTAAAGAAAAATCACACATGCTTATATGTTAATTAATTGAATCTTACATGATTACCACATCGCAAACAACCTATCATTTTTATTGTATCTTTGATCTTATAATACTTATTAATCATGAACGTTCCTGATAAGAATCACCCCCCAAAAACAATTCAGGATTTTCCCGTAGTTGGCATAGGGGCGTCAGCCGGAGGACTAGATGCCTTCAAAAAAATACTTAAAAAAATACCTGAAAATTCCGGAATGGCCTATGTTATTGTACAACATTTGTCTCCGGACCATTCAAGCAATTTAACCGAAATATTATCTCAATACACCAATGTACCTGTTCATGAAATAATTAACGACATTAATCTTTCTCCCAATAATATTTATATAATTCCGGAAAGTACAAATCTTGTCGCCGAAGATGGCGTTTTAAAATTACACCAAAGAACCCGAAGCGAAAAGAGAAACAAAAGCATTGATATTTTTTTCGAATCTCTGGCTGAGGTTCATAAAAGTTTTGCTATTGGCGTTATTCTTTCCGGTACTGCTTTTGACGGTACAATTGGATTGAAAAAAATTAAGGAATACGGCGGTGCCACTATTGCGCAGGAACCGGAAAGTGCTATTTTTAAAAGCATGCCGCAAAGTGCCATCGATGCTGATGTAATTGATTTTATACTCGCACCCGATGATATTGCAGCGCAATTAGTTGAAATTCGTAAAAGCTATATTACCAATCATGCGTATAGCGAAGATGAGCACATACCTAAAGACGAAGAAGAAATTCTGAACCAAATTATCAACCTTGTTTTTTTAAGAACCGGTAATGATTTTCGTCATTATAAACAACCTACGATAAGAAGACGTATTGCCCGCAGAATGGTTATTTTGAGAAAAGAAACCATGCAGGATTACTATAATTCGCTTCGAAATGATAAAAGCGAGCAGGATTTGCTTTTTAATGATTTCCTTATTCCTGTTACTTATTTTTTTAGAGACGAGAAATTTTTTGAGACCCTGCCAACTTTGGTATTTCCTCAATTAATAAACAATATTGTAAACAATAATTTACGAATCTGGGTTGCCGGTTGTGCTTCCGGTGAAGAAGCGTATTCACTGGCCATAAGTCTTCACGAATATTTGTCTCAAAAAAACCTGAAAGAAGTACGCGTTCAGATTTTTGCTTCGGATATATCCGAAAAAAGTATTGCAAAGGCAAGAGCCGCTTTATATTCCTCTCAGGATGTACAGCAGGTTTCTGAAACGAGACTGCACAATTATTTTACAAAAAGAGACGGACATTATCATATCAATAAGGTAATTCGTGATATGTGCATTTTTGCGGTTCATAATTTTATAAAAGATCCCCCTTTTGCCAGAATCGATTTGGTTTCATGCCGAAATGTTCTAATTTACTTTGATCCTTTTTTACAGCATAAAGTATTGAGTTCTTTTCATTATTCATTGAAAGAAAAAGGATTTCTGTTCCTGGGAAAATCCGAAACAGCCAACAATGCCCAAAATTTATTTGATACTATAGGTAAACATGAAAAAATATATGTTCGCAAATTTGCTCCCGCACGTTATGTGCCCGAAGCTTTTAAACCTGCGCACATTACAACTCGTGATAAAATGGCCTCTCCTAATTTAAAAAGCGTTCCGGAAACTGATTTTAGAAAAATAGCTTCTGATATTTTATTTTCGAAATACACTCCCGCGAGTGTGATTATAAACGAACATTTAGAAATTGTTCATTTCCATGGCGATACAAGTCCGTTTTTACTGCCTTCTCCGGGAAAACCAAATTTTAATATTCTAAAAATGGCACGCGAAGGTCTTAGTTTTGAACTTCGTAATGCTCTTTTGAAGGTAAAAAATGAAAAAGAGAATTTCCGAAAGGAAAATATTACCGTTAAAGATCAAAATTATCTGGCTTCATTTGAAATTCTGACACTTGCCAATAATGATGAGTTTTTGATGGTTCTTTTTCATAAAAAGCCGTTGCCTGTTATAGAAAATGAGAATAAATCAAGTTCAAAAACTTCTGATCAGCAGCGAATAAAGGAATTAGAAAAAGAACTGAGCCAATTGCGCGAAGATATTAAACGCGTTACTGAGGAACAGCAGACTGCTTTTGAAGAATTGCAGACTACAAACGAAGAATTGTTAAGCAGCAGCGAAGAACTTCAGGCGATGAACGAAGAACTGGAAACTTCGACAGAAGAACTGCAATCGAATAATGAAGAATTAATGTGTGTAAATGACGAACTTCTGGATCGCCAGGAACAGCTTATATCCACACGCAACTATTCTGAATCAATTGTAAAAACGATTCGCGAGCCTTTGCTTATTATCGATAAGGATTTTATGGTAAAAAGCGCCAATCCGGCTTTTTATAAATATTTTCAAACTACAGAAGCAGAAACAGAAGGACATTCGTTTTTTGAAATTGGTGACTGTCAATGGGATATTCCTGAATTTAAGGAACTGATTTTTAAAATGCTGGGCGAAAAAGTGTCTATCGAAGACTATAAAGTAGATACGCTTTGTACCGGACTTGGCAAAAAAGTCATGATGGTAAATGCCCGCAAAATTCTAAATACAAAACCCGAAGGAATGATTCTTTTGGCGCTTGAAGATATTACGGATTTGGTGACAACCAATAATTTATTAAAAATTAAAAATGCCGAATTAGAGAAATATAACGAACAGCTTGAAGCTTTTACTTCATCTGCCAGTCATGATTTGCAGGAACCGCTTCGCAAAATTCACATGTTTTGCAAAAGGGTTTTTGACAGCGAAAAAAGCTTGTCAGAATCCGGCAGACATAATCTTGAGCGTGTTTTGTTTTCCGTTCACAATATGAGTCAGTTAATTACGGATCTTATCAATTATTCGAGAATTAATTTTATCGAAAAAGAATTTAAAAGAACCGATATAAATTTACTTTTAAAGAAAACGATTGGTGATATGAAAGATGTGATTGCAGATAAAAAAGCGATTGTTAAAGTCGATTCTATACCAGAATTAAATGTTATCCCGTATCAAATACAACAATTGTTTACCAATTTAATTTCCAACGCGATTAAATACACTAAAGAAGGTGTTGTTCCTGAAATTAAAATAGAAAAAATACTGCCTTCTCCTGAAGAATTAGATGAAGTTGGCGCAGATCCTGAGACTAATTATATCAAAATTTGTGTGAGTGATAATGGAATTGGTTTTGGAAAAAACTACGAATCCAAAATTTTTGATCCTTTTTACAGATTACACAGTGCAGATCAATACAGCGGCAGCGGACTTGGTTTGACTTTGGTTAAAAAAATTATCTCAAACCATAACGGCTTTATAAAAGCGTCGAGCAAAATTGGTCACGGAACATCTATGATGATGTATCTTCCATTATAATTAGAAGTAAAAAGTTAAAAACAGAAAGTAAAAAGCGGTAATCATTGGTTACCGCTTTTTTAATTTTTAAATTCTCCATTGCCTATTTTACTTTTACCATATTGGGTTATAGATTCTGTTTTACTCCAATATTCGATAATAGTAGCAATGACCTGCTTAAATTTTTCGTAGGTGTATGGATTTACCACATAACTTTGTGTTGGCAGCGAATATACATCAAGCACAAAACACTGATTAAAAACAGTTGTAAAAAACAAACACGGGCAATTAAGTTCTATACTCAGATTTTTGTACGGAATATGCGCTGTTTGTTTATCATCCATATGAAGCAATACAATATCGGCAAAAATTAAAAATGCCGAAACATTATTTGATGTCAGATAATTGTAAGCATCGTTCCCGGAATTAAAGCATAAAATTTTATTAGAAACTTTTAGCTCAGAGAAAATCTGCGTAAATAATTTACGATCTCCCTGATTATTTTCTATAAGTACGATAGGTCCTTTTATATTCATAATAATTCCTTTTTTAGTTATAAATAACATCGAAAGCATCATTTTTTGTGTGCAATTGAATTTTTGAAGCACGAAAAAATGATATAGCAAATATTTCAATTTTTCAGAAATTTTGCTTTATAAGATCGTTAACAAAAATTATATAATTTTCATTAAATGGAAATTTACTGAACTCAAATGTTAAATAAATCATTAAAAACTGTTTCAAAACAAACCTAATATCACAACATACAACACCAACAAATACAACCTTTTACCCTGATAATTATATAAGTACAAAATTTAATTCTATAAAGAAAAAACAGGGTATCGTTTTTAATTTTGGAAAAAGAAGAATTTAAATCAAAACATCATGCTTGAAAAAAATTATGATCCGGATAATGATAATTGCCCGGAAAAAGAAACGGTAGAAAATCTTCATAAATCAAAAGTGAATTCTGATAAACATAACCAAACAACAGAAGAATTTAAAAATGATAATCCGAATCGAATTTTAAAAAACAAAAATGATTTGGAGAATCCTGAAGTTCAAACGAAAAAAGATAAATAGATTTAGAAGATTGCGAAAAAAAATCGAGAGGGAAACCTTTGGAACCTTACAAATGTCAAATTAAAATAAAAAACAAAAATCATGGAAAATTTAAATTTCATTAATCCATTACTACACGGAATTATTCCTGAAGAATTAGAACAAAAAGCATTACAACTTTCTACAAAACACTTAGTTTGTGCAGGAGTTGGAACATTAATTGCCGGTGCTGTATTAAAAAAAGCGGGACATCAAAAAACCGGAGCTATGGTTGCGGGTCTTGCATTGCCAATTTTAGCAACAGCAATCTATAAAAAAATTAAAAAATCGTCTGACGAGAAAAAAGCAACCGCTGAAACAGGAACTGATAATGATTCTGTAACAGAACATGCTTAATATAAATAGGTGTACTTCCGGGTTTCACTTTTGTTTTTAGTTTTAAAATTAAATAGCAGAATGACAACTTGGAAGTACATTTTTTAATTTAAATAATTGTCTATGAATTCATAAATACTTTATTATGTCACTTTCCAAATACAACCAAAAGCGTAATTTTAAGCAAACCGAAGAACCAAAAGGCACCATTGGCAAATCTGAAAAAGACCTCATATTTGTCGTTCAAAAACATGCTGCCTCTCATTTGCATTACGATTTCAGGCTGGAGCTGGATGGTGTACTTAAAAGCTGGGCCGTTCCTAAAGGTCCTTCCCTGGATCCTGACGTAAAACGCCTTGCCATGATGGTCGAGGATCATCCCTATAATTATAAAGATTTTGAAGGTTCTATTCCCGAAGGAAATTATGGTGCCGGAAACGTCATTGTCTGGGATAACGGAACCTATACAACGGCCGATGAAACTTCAACATCGGCCAGAAAAACACTAAAAGCAGATTTAAACAAAGGTCATTTGAGTTTTATTCTTAAAGGAAAAAAACTCAAAGGCGAATTCTCGTTGGTAAAACTGCACGGCAAACAGGAAAATGCCTGGCTTTTAATCAAAAAGAAAGATAAATATGCTTCAGATGAAGATGTTTTGATGAAAGACAAATCAGTACTTTCAAGCAAAACATTAGAATCTCTGGAAAAAGAAACTAAGGCAGGAAAGAAATCTGAATCTGAAACTGAAACTGAAGCCGAAGTCGAAGCCGAAAGCAAAATCAAAACTGCTTCCACAAAAACAAAAACAACAAAATCTGCAAAGAAAGAAAAGACGGAAAAAAAAGAAAATAAAAAAACTATAGACTTTGTTTCTCCCATGCTTGCAAGTATTGTCGACAAACCATTTGATGATCCTGAGTGGGTTTTTGAAAACAAATTTGATGGTTACAGAGCAATTGCTACTATAAATAGGGATGAAGTACATTTGTATAGCCGCAACAAAATTTCTTTTGATACTAATTTTAAGCCTGTTTTAGAAGAACTGAAAAAGATAAAACACGAGGCAATATTAGACGGCGAAGTGGTGGTCGAAAATGGTTCCGGAAAAGCTAATTTTCAATTGCTTCAAAATTATCTTAAAACCGGCGAAGGCATTTTAAAATATTATGTTTTTGATATTTTAAACCTCGATGGTTTTGATACAACTAATTTGACTTTACTGGAAAGAAAAGAACTTTTAAAAATATTGTTAGAAAAGTATTCTTTTTCTAACATTCACTACTCTGAACATACGGACGGTAACGGCCTTAAAAGCCTCGAAATTGCAACTAAAAACAAAAGTGAAGGTATTATGGCCAAGAAAGCCAATAGTACTTATTTAGTTGGAAAACGAAGTACTAACTGGCTTAAAATCAAAATTGCACAACAGGAAGAAGCCATTATTATTGGAATTACCGAACCTAAAAACTCCCGTAACTATTTTGGTGCCTTATTGTTAGGACAATATTATGGTAAAAGACTGGAATATATAGGCAAATGCGGAACTGGTTTTACAGAAGAAGTACTGAAGGACTTATATACCAAATTTAAACCGCATTTTATAAAAGAATCGCCTGTTACGCCAAAAGTAAAACTGAAGGACAAAATTCAATGGTTAAAACCAAAATTTGTATGCCAGGTAAAATTTACGGAATGGACGGAAGATTCGCGCCTGAGGCATCCGGTTTATCTGGGATTGAGAGTAGATAAAAAAGCATCTGAAGTTTTTTTGACTTCAAAAAGTAACAATACTTTAAATACAAAAGTTATGGATACAAAAGAAGATTCTGAAAAATCTCCAAAAGATAAAGATTATGACTTAAAGGTTGGCAAAACTACTTTGCATCTTACCAATCAAAACAAAATATATTTTCCTAACGACAATATTACGAAAGGTGAAATTGTACAATATTACAATGAAGTTGCTGATTTTATTCTGCCGTATTTAAAAGATCGTCCGCAATCGATGAACCGTTTTCCTAACGGAATTGAGGGGCCAAGTTTTTATCAAAAAGATGTGGATGAAGATAAGATTCCGTCCTGGATAAAAACCAAAAAAATCTATTCAGAATCAAACGATGAACATTTAAATTACCTGATTTGCAATGATAAAGCGACTTTACTTTATATGGCAAATTTGGGTTGTATTGATATTAATCCGTGGAATTCGACTGTAAAACATATCGAAAATCCGGATTGGCTGGTGATCGATATTGATCCCGCAAATGATAATTTTGAGGAAGTGGTTCAAACTGCCCTAACCGTAAAAGAAGTTATGGATAATCTGGAAACAGAGTGTTATTGCAAAACTTCGGGCGCTTCGGGATTACATGTTTTTATTCCGCTTGGCGCGAAATACGATTACGATTCTATAAAAATTTTAGCCGAATTAATTGCGTCAGAAGTGCAAAAACGTTTGCCTGAAATTACGTCTCTGGAAAGAAGCATCAAGAAAAGAAATAATAAAATTTACGTCGATTATTTACAAAACCGACGCGGACAAACTCTGGCTGCGCCCTACTCTGTTCGCCCCGTTCCCGGAGCACAGGTTTCAACACCTTTAGAATGGAGCGAAGTAACGCCTAAATTACATCCATCGCAATTTACCATCAAAAACGTGTTAAAGCGATTTGAAAAGAAAGGCGATTTATGGACTCCAATTCTAGGAACAGGCGCGAATATCAAGAAGATTATGCATAAACTGGAGAAATGAGTTTTTGAGTTATGAGTTTTGAGTTATGAATTATGAGTTGAATAATGAAACCGATTGATTAATTAATTTCTATTATATAAAAAAAGACAAAAGTTTACATTGTAAACTTTTGTCTTTTTTGTTTGTATTTGCTTACTACTACTCAAAACTCATAACTCATAACTCATAATTCATAATTTATAACTTACTAAGAAGATTTCTTTTTCTCTAAACTTGCTTTCAGCATGCTTAATAAATCATCGCTTTGTTTGTGTACGACTTCTAATTTTGGAGCTTTTGTTTGTTTTTTACCTTTAGCTTTTTGTTTGATTATTTTCAACAGTTTATCGGTATATTCGTCTTTGTAGGCGCTGATATCAAACTTTTCTGTGAGTTGCTCGATTAGTTTGTTTGCCATATCCATTTCTTTAGATGTCTTTTTGGAAGCTGCAGGAACTTTAAGTTCAGCTGTATCCCTGATTTCCTGTTCGAAACGAATTCGGTTTAAGAGAATAACATTTTTATACGGTTTTAAAATCGCAAGGCTTTCTTTGTTTCTTAAAACAAAACTCGTTACTCCCACTTTTCCGCTAGATGCCAGCGCATCGCGAAGCAAGCCATACGCATTCATGGCGCCTTTGTCAGGTTCCAAAAAATAAGGCTGTTCGTAGTAAATACTCTCAATTTCTTTTTCAAGGGCAAAACTCTGAATGTCGATTGTTTTGGTTTTTACAGCATCGGCAGCTTCAAAATCTTCATCTTCAACAATAACATATTTATCATAAATTCTGTAGCCTTTTACAATATTGGCAAAAGTTACTTCCTTGCCCGTTTTTTCGTTTACACGCTTGAATTTTATATTCGAATGATCTTTTTCATCGAGCATGTCCATATCAAGACTACTTTCCTGCACGGCAGAAAACATTTTAATGGGAATATTGATTAACCCAAAGCTTATTGAACCCGTCCATATTGCCCTCATAATTTTTATTTTTTATAGTTAGTTAACCTGAAATGTTTTTAGGAATTTCTTTAAAAATAAATCGCATAGAATACACTATGCGAAAAATCTAAAATCTAAAGTCTAAAATCTAAAGTCTAAAAAATCTCTTTAAATATTCCCTTCAACCCAGTTTAAAGCTTTATTGAATTCTAATTTTTTAAAACCTTTAAATTCTCCCGGAACGATATAACTGAATCCGTTTGTAAACGAAATAATTTCTTCAGAATCTGAAACGATTGCTGCTCTGTTCCATTTACCTAAATTTTTAAGTCCAATCATGGCGTCCTGAAGCCAAGCGCCTGCAGTAAAGTTTTCAAGATCAGTATCTAAAACCAATAAAAAATTGATTTCATTTAGTTGTTTTACTAGTTTTTCTACAGCCGGAACAACCACACTTTTAAAATCTTCCGTAGTTACTTCTGCTAATGCTCTAAAAGCAACAACATTATCTGTTGTATCTATTTGATGTATCATTTTTTCTTGAATTAAATTATGGTAATTTTTTTATTCTTTCTGTTATTGAAATGCCTGTTTTTGAATGAAAAAATGGCATTTGAAAAGTCAACTCAAATGTAAATAATGTAGGATTTTCTATCTTATATTTTATTGTTTTAATTTTACAGAATCTCTATTTATCAGCAGTTTAATTGATTTTTATAGCGCTAATTTTTGATTTTTTCAGGTTAAGTTATTTTCAGAAATCAGGGTAATTTCGATAGTTACTATTGACCAAAAAACAATCATCATGGAAAAAGAAAAACCAAAGAAATTTCCGGAACAAAAACAAGAACTTCCGGGAAACGAATATAAAATGACTCCACAGCCCGAAATTATAAGAGAGAATTATACCGGAAGCGGAAAACTCTTGGGTAAAGTAGCTTTTATAACCGGCGGTGACAGCGGTATTGGCCGAAGCGTGGCGGTACATTTTGCCCGAGAAGGCGCTGATATTGCGATTGTTTATTATAAAGAAGATAAAGATGCGCACGAAACGAAAGCTTTAATTGAAAAAGAAGGTCAGCAATGTTTGATTATCAGCGGAGATTTGAAAGACGAGAAGTTTTGCAAATCGGCTGTGAAGAAATGCCATACTCATTTTAAAAAAATAAATATTATCGTGAATAATGCTGCCATACAATTTCCGCAAAGCGAATTGGAAAAAATAACGTCGAAACAGCTTCATAAAACATTCGAAACCAATATTTATCCTTATTTCTACATTACTCAGGCAGCTTTGCCGTTTTTGAAAGAAGGCGATACAATTATCAATACAAGTTCGGTTACAGCTTATCGCGGCAGCGAACATTTGGCGGATTACGCGAGTACAAAAGGTGCGATTGTAAGTTTCACGAGATCACTGGCTACTATGATTGCCAAAAGAAAAATACGTGTTAACGGTGTTGCGCCGGGACCCATCTGGACGCCTTTGATTGTCGCAAGTTTTGACAAACTCTCTGATTTCGGAAAAGATAATCCGATGGAAAGAGCCGGTCAGCCCTCAGAAGTTGCGCCTGCTTATGTTTTTCTGGCCTGCGAAGACAGCAGTTATATTACCGGACAATTTATTCATATTAATGGTGGAGAAATTGTGGGGTAATTTTTTTTTAGTTGCCACGAATTGCACAAATTTTCACTAATTCTTTATCTTAAAAAAAGCGGATATACTTTGATGAGTATATCCGCTTTTTTTTGCGCTAAACTGAAAGTTTTATTTTGATACGCAATCTTTCTTTTTGTATTTGTTGAACATGTATTCCGTTAAAGGTCTTAAAGTACTATTGGTTTCGGGATGCCTTCCGTTTCCGCATGAATTAAAGAAATCAACTTCACTTTTTATTTTCGCATACCATACAATAGATTCTCCATTTGCATACCAAGTGGTTGTATCGCAAACCGGTATCTTTTTAAAATCCAGAAGATGAGAATCATACAGAATTATTTTATTTTGATTTCCTTCAATTCCATCTTTACAATCTACAACTTCATAGTGATTATCAGACCATTGCATACATCCTTTATTAAAGAATATGAAATAGCCTGCAGTGATTGTTCCTATAGAAGCGAAAATGATTGCCATTGCAATTATGGTTTTTATAAGCTTCCTTGGGATTTTTTTAGAGAATATATTTTTTAAGTTTCCAAAAAATCCCAATTGATTACTTGCTATTAAAGCACCTTCAAATATATCTTCATCTTCACTTTCATGTTCGTTTTCATTTTCTTCATTTTCCTGATTTTTCTTCTCCTCTTTTTCGTCGGTATCTTCAATACTAAAGGCAAATGGAACTTTTGGACCATCAATCGGTTTTTCCGGCAGAATAATCCCAACTTCTCTAAATTTTTTAAAAGGCCTTGGTTGAAAATCAACTAAAATTGCAGCTAATTCTACAGCATACCTGCTGACTGTTTTTTTATCCTCCTTTAAATAAAAAGAAGCAATAGTTCTAAACTTATCTGTTTCGATTCTAAGTTTTTTCTTTGTCTCTGCATCTAGTGCAAAATTAAACGTGAAGAAAGAAAAAAAGGTACTAAAATCATCTTTACTCTCATTCTCTCTAAATCTTTCCCAGCATAAATCTCTAAGATTGGCTTGAGCAGTAGGATGAAAATGCTTCGCGTATTCTCCTTCTTTTTCAATCTCATAATGAGCTCTAATAGCTTTTTCGTAATCTTTAAAAGTAATTTTTTGCATAAGCATTCAGGATTTTTTAGGAATTCTTAGGAATAACTAAGAAACTTAGGAAATAGCAGGAATTCCCGGAATTCCTTGTAAACAAAGGCTTAACGCCGCTATATCTTTGCCATATCAAATTAGTTAAACGTTTTAATCTGCAGGCTAAAACAAATGTACAAAACTAGTTCTATTAAAAGTATGGAAAACCGTAAGACCGAGTTTATCCGGGAAGTATAAATAAAAATCTTACTGTTCTACATACTTCACTTCCCAAACAAAAATCAAAAACATTCCGCAGAGTGCGGTCTGAAAATCAGCAAAAAAAATTTCGATTTCATTATCGAACAGGCTGATCTACGTCAAATTTTTAATAACGAAGTAAGATGAAAAAAGTTTTTATATTAGCGTGTTTAGTAGTAGCCAGTGCGGCATTCGTATCTTGTACAAATGATGAAGAAGATACAACAACTAAAAAAAGTACGATTCCAACATATGCGGATGATCCGGACACAGGCGGAGGACAAAGTGGGCAAACTCCTATCCCACCTCCAAAACCATAATTGCAATTGTAATTGCAAAGGAGAATTAATTACAACTGATACGAGTCCAAGTTAATTAATTTATTAATTTCGGGAAATGAAACTCTTAAAGGTCCATTTCCCGATTTTTATTTTCCTGCTTCTTATAATCATAAGTATCACATCTTGTGAAAAGGAAAATCCCCTTCCTTCAAAGGGAAAAACAAAAAAAACAGATTACAGCCATTACTTAGCATTAGCTGATAAACATTCTGAAAATCAGGTTTATGACAGCGCTTTTTATTACTACAATAAAGCAAGATTAGAATGCAAAACAGACGAAAATGAGAAGATAATATACGCTTTGCTAAAAATGTCTGTTACGCAGCAAATACAAGGTGATTATTCTGGAAGCGAAACGAGCGCAACAGAGGCTATTCCTTTCTTTCAAAAAGAAACCAACTCTTATTATAAAGTAGCAGTTTACAATATTCTGGGAATTAATTATAAAAACATTTTTGATTTTAGTAACGCTATCCACTATTATAATCTGGCCTATAAATTTTCTGAAGATAATTTACAAAAGGCGATTATAAAAAACAATATCGCTGTAATATACATAGAAAGAGGCTCTTATAAACGTGCTTTAGATATTCTTCTCCCTTTAAAAACAAAGGAACTGGTTGATAATCCTGAAAATAATGCACGTGTACTGGATAATATAGGATATTGTTATTATAAATTAGGAAACCCTAAAGCATTAGATTACTTAAAGAAATCACTGCAAATACGACGCGACATAAAAGATCGTTTTGGAATTACTTCGAGTTTGATGCATTTTTCAGAAATCTATGCTGATACAAATCCAAATCTTGCAAAACAATATGCCAATGATGCTTATAAGGAAGCAACTGAAGTAAATAATGTTGATGATCGTTTATCTTCTTTGGGCTTTTTTATTAAGAATTCAAACGGCGATGAATTGAAAAAAACAACGCTTCTTTATCTAAAAATAAATGACAGTATTGTGAAAGCAAGGCAAAAAGCCAAGAACAAATTTGCCAAAATCAAATACGATTCTAAAAAAGAAAAAGACGAAAATCAGAAACTGAAATTAGAACGGGTTGAAAATTTATTAGCACTTCAAAAAGCCAAATATCAAAGAATATTTTTTGTATTGGGAATTATCATTTTAGTTCTAACGCTGATTTATTTGAGAAAATATTATCTAAAGAAAAACAGAATTGAGAAACTCGAAGCTTCTTACGATACTGAAACCAGAATTGCAAAAGATATTCACGATGAATTGGCCAATGATGTTTTTAATGCCATTACTTTTACCCAGACTCAATCTTTAACTAAAGAAGATATCAAAGAAACTTTACTTCAAAAACTCGATCATATTTATGCCCGCGTACGCGGAATTTCTAGAGAAAACAATGATATTCATACCGGATCTCATTATTCGAAAAATTTAAAAGAAATGCTTTCTACTTACAATAGCGAAACCACAAACGTTATCATAAACGGAATTGAAAAAGTAAACTGGAACGCAGTTGATGATCTTAAAAAAGTGGCCATTCACCGAATATTGCAGGAACTTATGGTAAACATGAAAAAACATAGTGGCGCGCCGTTAGTGGCTTTAACCTTTGACAGCAACGGAAAAACAATATCCATTGATTACGTTGATAAGGGAAAAGGCGCCGATAAAAATAAAATTATTAAAAATGGTCTGCAAAATATGGAAAACCGTATTCTGGCCACAAAAGGAACAATTACTTTTGACACTGAACCTGATAAAGGTTTTAGAGTAAATATAAAAATGCCTAAATAAAAGCCTATGTTTAAAAAAGTAATTATAGCCGAGGATCTTGATGCAATGAATTTAGGAATTCAACAAGTATTAAAAGATTTAAATATTGTAGATTTTCAACATTCAAAATACTGCGATGAAGCTTTACTGAAAATACGAAAAGCCATTCAGGATCATGATCCTTATGATTTACTAATTAGTGATCTTTCTTTTAAAACGGATCATCGCAAAGCAGACATTGCCAATGGCGATGAACTGGTTGAGAAAGTTCGTGAATTACAGCCCAATATTAAAATCATTGCTTATTCTGTAGAAGATAAAAGTTACCGTATTAAATCGCTTTTTGACAAGGCCGGAATTGACGCTTTTGTTTTAAAAGGTCTCAATAGCATCGAAGAACTTAAAAAAGCGATTAACCTCGTTTCCACTTCTGATGACAGATATATTTCGCCGGAAGTTGCTTCTGCCCTACAGGAAAAAAATAATTACGAAATAGACGATACAGATATTAAAATTCTAAAGTATTTATCTGCCGGAACTTCGCAGGATGAAATTATAGAAATCTTTAAAAATTCTGATATAAAACCCAACAGCAAAAGCGCTGTAGAAAAAAGATTGTCTAAACTTAAAGATTTCTTTAAAGCCAATAATACCGTTCATTTGGTTTCGATTACAAAAGATATGGGGATTATTTAAATTCCAGTTTTTACTATTATGAAATTTTAAAGCTCCTTCGGGGGCTTTTTTTATGGCTTTAAATTAAAATTTTACGCATTATGGTTTTCCGTAAAATACTGGTTTTAAATAGGTTTAAGTTTGGATAATTAATCCATTTAATTAAAAAAAATGAAAAAAACTATCTTACAAATTGTTACATTATTTAGTATGTTAATACTATTTTCTTGTAAAAGAACTACAGAACCTGTTACAGAATTGCCAATAGATACAGTAGCTGTAGCTATTGATCCAATCGCACCCGCAGTAACTAATAATTGGAAATATCGCCAATCAATTGATAAAATGACATCAAAATCAGTCAAATTCGCACAAATAAAATCAAATGAAAGCTTAGATCTAGAGTTTCCATATGAAGGAATTAATTATGGAGAACTAACATTAAGAAACAAGGATGGTTTAAATATATATTTAAGTATTGATAAGGGACAAATAAGTGGGGGTTACGATAACAATTATATCACAGCTCGTTTTGACAATGATAAGCCAATAAAATTTAGTTATAGTGAACCGCAAGACGGAAGTAGTAATGTTATTTTTATTAATAATGAAACAAAATTTTTATCAAGATTAAAAAAATCGAAAAAAGTGCTTATTTCAATACCTATATATCATGATGGAAATCAAATACTTGAATTTAGCACCATAGATTTAAAATGGTAATTTTTATAAACTATAAAACAAAAATAAATTATGAGAAAAATTATTCTTTTTTTTATTACAGTTACAATATTGGGCTGTTCAAACAAAACTGAATTATTTAGAGAAACAGATTTGTTTGTTAATTCTCTTCAAACAGAATATGAAAGTTATGGAATTTTTGATGATGGAAATTCTAAAACGACTAGCGATGGATTATACACTATTTCTCCAATTGGTCGATTGATAAATGTAAAAATTCAAAAGGTTGTAAGTTCCAAAGAATATGAAGATTTAAAGAAAGATCTTGAGGATTATTATCAGGATGATCCTAGAGTTAATAGCGTCTATATTTGTCAAGCAGGCACTATTATGATTGATTGTAGAAATTAATTAATTTATAATAATAAAAAAGAGAGGAACTAAAACTTCCTCTCTTTTTTATTTAAAAACTTCTTTAAAAAAATATTTAGATTATGGTTTTCCGTAAAATACTGGTTTTGATTGGATTTACCTTTGAATAATTAATTTAAACAACAATCTAAACTAAAAATCATGGAATACAAAGTAGTACCTTTCGTAGCTTCAATCGATCCTAAAAAAGGAACATCTGATCATGTTGCTGAACAATTGGAAAGTTTAATCAAAAATTACAATAATCAAGGTTGGGAATATGTTCGATTAGAAGGAGTTTCAACATTTGTTCATCCGGAATCAGGTTGCTTTGGAGGAAATAAACCCGGTTATACCACAAATCGTCAAATGGTAGTTTTTAAAAGATAATATGAAATATCTGCTTCTGTTTATTATCAAAATGTATTGGAAGATTATTCCTCCTTCTAAAAGGAAAAAATGCATTTTTAAAAAATCCTGTTCCAACTACGTTTTTGAAGTAACCAAAAAAGAAGGTTTCATAAACGGATTAAAAGCATTTCAATTTCGATATAAAAATTGCAGAGGAAACTTTGCAATTTTTAAAAACCCTGTAACGAATAAAATTCAAATGATTCTTCCTTCTCAAATAATAATTGACAGGGAAGAAATTGCCGAAAGATTAATCAATTAAAACTAATCACATTAAAATAAAATATTATGGAAAAATATGCAAATTATAGTGGAACCTCAGGAGTTTCTGCTTACGAAATAGGATCAGACTACATAAGAGTAAAGTTCTCTTCGGGAAGTATCTATCAATATAGTTATAGAAAAGCTGGACAATCACATGTAGCAAATATGAAACAGCTAGCTATAAAAGGATCTGGATTAAATAGTTACATTAATTCACATGTTAAATTTAAATACGATTAAATTTCATAATCACGTATAACTACTCTTTCGTGAAATATTTGTTCTAATTACATTTATCAAAAAAGCCTGTGAAATCTAAAATTACATTATTAGCTTTTGTTCTCTCCTTTTTAGGCTGCAAAAGAGAACTCGAACTTCCGCCTCCAAAAGTAAATTCATTTTATAAAGAGGTAATTACGCCCGAAGATCGGAAAGTGATAACACCCGAGGAAGCCAAAACCTATCACGTAGATACAGAATACCAATATGAATACCGAACGGGGAAATCCGGGCATTATGAATATAATTATGATGTAAAAGGCGTGAATATTAAAGGTGATTCAGTTTTTGGAAACATTAATGTTGAGGGAAAATGCGGCGCCGGAATTTTAATATTTGATTCGATTGCCGATATTGAAATTAAAACCGAATGGATTGAGTACGGAAAACTTAAAGCTACTGACCAAAATGGAAATGAATATTACTTGAAAGTTAAATAACTGCCTTAACCCCAACCTATCTGATGAAATATATAACGATACTCTTATTTTTGGTTTTGAGTTCTTTTCGTCCCGTTGAAACAAACGTCTATATCTGCGGACCAACGGGCGCAAAAAAATACCATTATAAAGAACATTGCCGTGGTTTAACGGCTTGCAGACACGAATTGACAAAAGTATCTCTTTCGCAGGCGCAAGGTTATGGTTTAACGCTTTGCGGTTGGGAAGATTAATTTTAACTATAGATTTGCAAAAACAAATTATAGGACGAAGGAATGTTATTCTTTTGTCCTTTTTTATTTCGTAAACTTTACATATCAATCTATAAACTAATACGTTATTGAAACATTAAAATTCAGATTATTGAAAAAATATTAAAACTGAAAAGAAAATTTATTTAACTTTAACAATAATTAACATATAATTCTGCTGATAGAATTTAAGAAAATACCCAATCAAATTTATAATTTCATACCAAGGCAAAACAGGATTCTCCCAAGATTACATTAGTACTATTTATTTACGCAGTCTATTAATTAACATATAAACGCTATGTCAATGAAATATAATACACTAATATTCGCCTCTTTATTATTATTCAGCGTCCAGATTTTTGGACAGGTTTATACCGAAAAAATTGTAGGACAAAAAAATCAGGAGCTTAAAGACAGTCTTAAAGTCGAGAAATACCCGTATGCATTGCCCATTTGGGGAGAAAAAGTAGCTCAGAAAGGATATAAATTGCCCTACTCTGCCGGACTTTCTGTTAATTATTTCTGGCAGGATTCTGAAATTGTTATCAATGGTTTAGAAGTTGGTTTTAATAATGGTCCGCAAATTAATCTGGATGAAATTGTACGATTTGATAAATCTTCTGTAGAGGCCGGAGCGCTTACGATCAGACCGGATGTCTGGCTGCTTCCTTTTTTAAATGTTTACGGAATTTTTGGAAAAGGCACATCAACAACCAAAATTAATGCAGGAATCTGGATTCCGGATGCGGATAATAACTGGTCGCAAATTGCGAGTTTCAATACCAAAGCTAATTTTGACATCACCACTTTTGGACTTGGATTAACGCCTACTATTGGTATTGGCGGCGGCTGGCTTGCACTTGATATGAATATGTCGTGGAGCGATGTGAGCGCATTAAACAAGCCTGCTTTTTCGTATGTTTTTGGACCACGATTGGGGAAAACTTTTAAATTATACAAACCTGATCGAAATATTGCTGTTTGGGTTGGTGGTTTTAGGGTGCATATTTCAGGTGATACAGATGGAAACATCAATTTATCTGACGTTTTGGAGTTAGACGGCGCTCAGGAAAAAGTAGACAATGGTTTTGAAAAAGTAGCCAAAAACCAAACTAAAGTCGATACTTGGTGGGATTCTTTAACGCCTGCGCAACAAGCAAATCCGGTTAACGTTGCGAAACATAATACAGCAAACAGAGCATTGGAAAGTGCCGGCAACTTTTTAACAACGATCGACGGAGCTCTGAGTACTGCAGGTTCTTCAACGGTGCAATATTCGCTTCAGAAGAGACCAAAAGATATGTGGAATTTTATTGTGGGAACGCAGTTTCAATATAATAAACATATTATGTTCAGGTTTGAAGCCGGCTTTCTGGGCACTCGTACGCAGTATTTAGGCGGACTTCAATATCGTTTTGGACTTTAATTCTTCAAATATGAAAAAAGGTTTATTATTACTTACCGCTCTGTTTTGCATGAGCAACGCACAATCTCAAGTTTTAATTTCCTTAATTTTTGGAGACAAACTCAACTCGCCTTTTTTGGAATTTGGTCTGGATGGCGGCGTCAATTTCTCGACGATTTCTAATATGGAAACTTCAGGAACTGAACTGGGTTTTAATCTTGGTTTTTATTTTGATATTCGATCTAAAAAAAAACCATCATGGATGATTAATACCGGAGTAATCGTAAAATCGCCAATGGGCGCGCACGGAATGCCGGTGTATTCTTTAAACGATGCTAATCTTGATAATACTTTTGCCGGCGGAAGCGTCGACAGGGAAATTCGGTATTTTAATGTCCCGATTTTAATTAAATACCAATTCAAGAATAATATTTACCTCAAAACGGGTCCGCAATTAGGACTTTTGGCGAAAGCCTTTGATAAATTCCATAAAGAATATGATAAGGATGATGTGGTTTATAAACACAATATTCGCGATCAGATTCATGTTATCGATGCCGGAATTGCACTTGGCGCCGGTTACCATATGAAAGTGGGAAATGGTTTGAATATTACGGTTCAGTATTATTACGGGTTAGTTCCTGTGATGAAAGGCGACGGTCCAAACCAATACAACCGTTCCTTATATGTAACAACCGGAATACCGATTGGCAAAGGAAAAGCAGCTCAAAGACGAGCTGAAAAAGAAGCCGAAATGAATAAGGTGATTCTTCCGGAGGATGAGAAGAAATAAATTCAAACTTCGTCTGCGCATTTTTGTGGTAACTCTACGAAATAAAACAGAAAAAACCTGCTCAAATTAATGAACAGGCTTTTTACTAAAAATAAACTAACACAAAAACTTAATTATATCCTTGATTTTGTTTGAAGACTTTTTGGTCAATTACAGTTTGCGGAATTGGAAACAATCTTCTGGAAGGTTGAGAAGCAGCTTTTGCAGTTCCGGCTAAATCATATTTTCCAAAACGAATGCTTTCCGGTCTTCTTTGTAATTCCCAATACAATTCAAAACCTAATTCTTTATACAATTGCTCTGCATCTACAGCAGTAAGAAGCGGTTTTCCAGGAGCATTTCCGTATAATGCTTCTCTTGTTCTGCTGGTACGCAATTTGTTTAAATCGTCTGTAGCTAAACCTGCATTTCCTTTTCTGAAATATGCCTCAGCTCTCATGGCATACATTCCCCCTAAACGGAATAACGGAATATCAACATTACTGTTACCGTTTCCTCCTTCTGGGTCAAATTCGTATTTAAAAACACGTGCTCCCTGATTGATTTCGTTTTGAGCGAAAACAGCTTTTGTAGGATCTGCAAACGTTAATTTTGGTGTAAAATCCATTCTTGTACCCGTGCTCTTTTCCATCACTAACGGAGAAACTTTTATACGGTTACCCACCATTTCAAAAGCTGCAGAAGTCAATAATACAGGTCCATATTGAGGTCCGGCCTGAATTCCTCTGTTAAAATGGAACCAAGGTGTTGCAGGAGAACTTTTAGGTACGATATCAGTAGCAGGAACACTTACATCTGTGCCATCATTCATAAACCAGGTACCATCAGCATAGCGATAATGCTGCTCAAATCTTGGATCATCATGATTTCCATCCCATGAATTATAAAATTCTTCGGTTGTACAGGCTGCATTTGTTCCTCTATTTCCTGCAGATGTTCTCTGATTACGCTCCATACACACATAAGCAAAACTGTTTGAACCGTTACGGATGTAATCTATCTTTTGAGAAATCGCAAAAATAAGTTCTTTACCATTATCATTATCTCTTGCAAAGTTTTTGAAAAAGTCGCTTTCTAAACTAAATTTCCCTGAATCGATTAGCAAAGAAGTGTAATAAATAACACGATCCATATCTGTTCCTGTACCACTTACAGCAGGTTCGTTAAAATTGAAACTTGACGTTGCATTATAACGATCTTTAAATACAGCACGATTCAAATACATAGTAGCCAAAAATGCATAACCGGCTTGTTTTGTAAAACGTCCGTGGTACGTTCTTTGTGTGCCAATGTCCGCCAAATCAGGTAGTAAAGCTTCCACATCAGTAATTAATTTGTCTATTTGAGTATCTGCTTTTAAAATTTGGATGGGAGCATCTACATTCAACGGATCTCTATACGGCGCTTGTCCGTAAAGATCTAATGTAGTGTAGGTGTAATATGCCAAAAGTGCTTTTGCTTCTGCTAAAAATAATGCCTTTTCAGGAAAAGTATTTTCTTCAGATGATTTAATTGCCGTCAATGAACGCGTAATTCCGTTTGTCAATAAATCCCAGTTACCTACTATAATTGCGTTGCTTGAATTCCATGTAAACTCGTGCATGTCTCTCCATTTTCCACCATCTCCCCAGTCACTTCCTCGGGTTGGCAAAATAGCTTCGTCTGTCGTATATTCCTGCATCGCAAAAACAGCTCCGTGATCTGTAAAAGTTCCGTCGCCAAGTCTGTCATAAGCTGCTGCAAGCGAACCAGCAGGATCTGTAGCGTCAGTTCCTAATTTTTCATCCAGTACTGCTTCATCAAGATCTGTACAGCTGTTTAAAAGAAAAATGAAAGAGAATATAGTTAAAATTTTTATGCTAAAAAATGTCTTTGTCTTCATGATTTATAATTTTAAAGTTGCTCCGAAACTGAACGTTCTGGAAGTTGGATAAGCAGCGTAATCTATACCAATAGACTGGTTTCCTCCATTAGATTTTGGACTGTTGATTAACGGATCATATCCTGAATAATGCGTAATCGTAACCAGGTTCTGACCTGTAATGTAAAGCGTTAAACCGTTTAACCAGCTTACGTTTTTCAAATCAAAATTGTACCCTAGACGAGCCGTATTTAATCTGATAAAGTCAGATTTCTCTAAGAAAAGAGTTGATAAAGTTGGCGCATTTGTTGCATTTGCACCAGACTCATAATAATCTGTAGCCACGTTTCTGTCAGATGCAAGGTTGTTGATATTCAAAGCGTTCAATCCTGTATTATTCAACAAATAACCTCCGGTTTGACCAATGATCGAGAATGAAAAACTAAAGTTTTTATACGTCATATCACTGTTAAGTCCGTAGTAAAAAGTTGGTAAAGCGCCTTCGATAATAACTCTGTCGCTGTTATCAATTTTACCGTCATTGTTTTGATCTTTAAAGATGTTTCCGCCTTTACTGTCAAAACCAATATGTTCTAACAAATAGAAAGAACCTGCAGCATAACCGCTTTTGTAAATATTAGCATTTACACCAGATTGTCCAGGGCCTGAAATAGTTCCCGTTAAGATTTCTGAAACTGGTAAATCTTCAATTTTATTGTTTAATGTTGCTCCGTTTACGTCAACATTCCACTTGAAGTTTTTGTTATCGATTAATTTTGTACCCAACATAAACTCAAAACCTTTGTTCACGATTTTTCCGTCGATATTTGTCCAAACCGTTGTAGTTGGTTTTAAAGGACTTGATGGAACGTTTAAGATCGCATCTGTAGTTGTTTTGTTGAAATAATCAAGAGTTCCGTACAATTTATCACTCCATAAACTGAAATCTAAACCTAAATTATATTGCGTAACAACCTCCCATTTTAAGTCAGGATTTGCTGTTCTGGTTACAGAAACTCCGTTTACCAAATTCAAATCATCATATAAATAATATCCGTCAGGACCAGACAAAGAATAGCTTGCCTTTGTCAATTTGTTTTGAACTTCCTGATTTCCGGTTTGTCCCCAGCTTGCTCTTAATTTTAAATTGTTGATTTCCGTTACATTTTCTAAGAAACTTTCTTTAGAAATATTCCATCCCAAAGCAAAAGAAGGAAAGTAACCGTATTTGTTATTATCTCCAAAACGGGTCGAACCGTCCGCTCTCATCGAAGCTGTTAGCAAATATTTATCGTTGAATGTATAATTTAATCTTCCAAAATAAGACTGTAATTCGTTTTCCTGAGCATAACCTGTAGTTCCGGATTGTGTTCCTGCAAAACCTGGATTAATTGATGGTTTTATACCAACTCCCTGAGCAGCAATTCCGTCAATACTGAAACTTGTTCCCGATTTTTCAAATTTTTGATAGGAGAAACCTCCCAAAACTTCAAATTTATGTTTGTCCAATGCTAAATTATAAGTCAGATAATGCTCGATCAAAGAGTTTTTAGAATCCAGATTATTCTGAACATATTTTCCTTTTGGATTTAAATCGGTTACGTTTGGATAAATCGTCGTGTTTCTTTCTGCTGTAGAACGGTCTACACCTACGTTTAATTTATACTCTAATCCGTCAATAATTCTGAAAGAAGCTTCAAAATTTCCTAAAACTCTCAACGTACGCGTTTGATCCTCATAAATACTCAATAAATAAGCAGGATTATAATGCGCGTTCATGTTAAAGTTGGTATACTTTCCGTTAGCATCAAAAACAGATCTTGTTGGGTTTGCCATTAAAGTATGCACAATCAATTGTCCGTTTGAACCACCGTCGTCACTTGTCGGAACTCCGTCATCTTTAGTTTCACTTGCCGTTAGATTCACTTTTAATTTTAAACGTTTGTTGTCTAAAAATGATTCAGCAGCATTAATTCTACCCGAAAGACGTTTAAAATTACTGTTATTGATAATCCCTTCCTGATCCATTTGCGCAACAGACGCATAATAATTCCCTGATTCTGTTTGTTTTGCAAAAGACAAAGCATTATTTGTCGTAATAGCAGTTCTGTAAATAACATCCTGCCAGTCTGTGTTTCCGCCATGATCAAAAGCAGGATCTTTAATTGCAGTTCTGTATTCGTCAGCGCTTAAAACATCTAGTTTATGCGCCACTTTAGAAACTCCTGTATACGTATCAAAAGTCAAAGTTCCCTCGCCTTTTGAGCCTTTTTTTGTCGTCACCAAAACAACTCCGTTAGAACCTCTCGCTCCGTAAATAGCAGCTGCAGAAGCATCTTTAAGAACCGTAATCGATTCGATATCACTTGTATTCAAAAAGTTTAATGGATTTTTTGCAGATGAAGTTCCGAAACCAACGTTGCTTCCTGTCGGGCTTACTTCATCATTCGATAATGGCATACCATCTACCACAAACAAAGGCGTACTTCCACTTCTGATCGATCCAACGCCACGAATGGTAACGTTTACACCAGCTCCGGGCTCACCGCTTGTGTTCACCACACGAACTCCGGCCACTTTTCCCTGAATTAAATTATCTACAGAAACGTTAACTCCTTGTTTAAAGTTTGCAGCTTCTAATTGTGTTACAGCTCCTGTAACGTCTTTTTTAGATTGTTTTCCATAACCTACAACCAAAACTTCGCTTAACTCTGAAGTATTTGGTGCCAACTGAATGGTCATGAAATTCTTTTGAACGCCAACCGTTTTCGTTGTATATCCTAAATAAGCAATTTCGATCGTTTTTCCTTCTGTAACCGAAAGTTCAAATTCACCATCAAAGTTAGAAACAGTGGCATTTTTTGTACCTGTTTCCATAACCGTTACACCCGGCATTGGCACACCGTTTTCGTCGATTATTTTTCCTTTAACTTTAATTTTTTCTGCTTCTGATGTTGCTTTTACAACTGCTTTCTGAATCAAAACCAATTTGCCATTAATGTTATAATTGAAATTGGCTTTTTTAGAAAGATCACTTAAAATTTCAGCAATAGATTCATTGCTGTAATTTACGGTATACGTCGTGTTATCAGCAATAATAGCTTGTCCGTAGCTAAATTTATAGTTCGTTTGCTGGCTTAATTTTGAAAAAATAGAAACTAATGTTGCTTTTTCTATTTTATTTTCTACTTTTGATTTTTTAAGAATAGTCGTACTGTAACCGCTTTGAACGGACAATGACGCCAGAACTAAAAAGAAAATTCCCTTTAGAAGATTTAATTTTTGAAGTTTAAAATACATGATTTAAGTTATTGGTTTTTCGATACTTAATTATTAATCGCAGTTGTTCTCAGCAACTGCTTTTTTTTTGATTTTAGTTCACTTTTACTGTTTCGCCATAAACATTAAATTTTAGATTAGTGATATAATTTATTTGTTTTAATACGCTTTCCAGCGATGCATTTTTTTCAATAAATACCGTTACAGGAGTATTCAAAACGGCTTTGTTTTCGCATTCAAACGTTACTCCGTATTTGTATTGCAAAACCGTGATTACTTGTTGCAGTGTGGCTTCGTTTAGTGTAATATCTTTTGTATACCAATTTGTTACAAAAGCTTTATCGACAGGAAGTTTGGTTAGTTTTTCATCCGAAAACAATGCTTCTTCATACGGAACCAAATCGACACTTTGCCCTTTTGAAGAAACATTTACTTTTCCGGTTACTACAATTACTTCACATTTTGATTTTGACAACTGAATGTGGAATGACGTTCCTAAAACCCTGGTTTTGATTTCTCCCGAAGCAATAATAAAAGGGTGCTTTTTGTCTTTGGCCACTTCAAAAAACGCATTTCCTTTTAGCAGAGAAACTTTTCTCTCGTCTCCTTCAAATTTTTCAGGATATTGAAATAATGAGTTTGCTGCCAGATAGATTTTCGAACCATCACTTAATGCAATAGATTTGGGGATATCTGATGTTTTAAATGTGAGTTGCTTTTCAGTCGCAACAGTTGGTCTGAATAAAAATCCCAAACCAACAAGAAAAAGAATACTGGCAGCGGCCATATATTTAAAGTACGGTTTAAAGGTTTTCTTCTTCTCCATTCGAAGTTGAATTCCTTCATATATATTTTGAGAAATTTCAGTAGAATTTCCCATTACATTTTCATCCCAGTCTGAATTTTGATATTCGCTTAAAGCAAAATCATTCAGCAGATTTTCTTCTGCTTCAGATGTTTTGTTGCGTGTGCTTTTATCGATAAGATATTCTAAACTATGCTTTAATCTTTTTATCATAATACTTATTGTTAGCCTTGGTGTAATTTTTAACACATATAAACATAGTCTCCGCTAATTCTTAAAAGGGCGTTTCACTTACATTAAAAATCATAGCGCTTGTGTCTTGCTATGTGTGAAAACTTGTTTTTTTAATTCCCTTTTTAAAAGAAAAAAATCTATGTTTCTATGTGTTTAAACAAAAATTGCGATTACACTCAAAAGCTTTTGTTACCTATAAGTACCGGAAACAAGAAATCGTACTATCGGGAAATATTATGAAACCATTAACAGAAAGTTATTTTAAAATTTTTGCTGTAAAAGGATAAATGGAGCCAGCCAGGCAAGATCTTTCAAGCCTTCGCGCAATTGTTTTAGTCCTGAAGAAATTTGGTTTTTAACCGTTTGTTTTGAAATTCCCAATTCATCAGCAATTTGATCAATTGTCATATCCTGCATTTTATACATGAGCAAAACCTCTTTTCGTTTTTCAGGAAGTTTGTCTAATAAAGAATAAAGCAAATCCATAACTTCAGGATCGATCGTCGCAAAGTGATCAATTACATAATCTTCGAATTTATCTTCGAGAATCGTTTTGTCGAACTTATTATTCTGGTAATGTTTAAAGACCTGATTCTTTACTGCCCGGAACAAATAAGGTTCGATGGCGTTTATTTCGACATCACTTTTGCGTTCCCATAAATCGACAAAAACATCCTGAACAATGTTCTGTGCCAAGTCATTATCCTGAGTCATCGTATACGAAAACGCCGTCAGCTTTTTCCAGTATTGCGTGTACGTTTTTTCAAAAATTTCAGGGTTTTTCATTGTTTGTGTGGGTAGTATTTTATGATGTAAAATAATAAAATGTTATACCATTGTTTTTTTCCTGAAGGTTAACTTTCAATTAAGGAATCAATGCGTTTGTTTTATTAATACTACTTTTTTCGATGAAAAATCACAATCCGTTTGCGATTTCTTTTTTTTAATCTAACATCAAAACCAATACTTCATGATACTTTAGTAATCTCAAAATTTGACAAAGTTCACCTGTCTCGTCTCTACCCTATTTATTAATTCCTATTATTTCAATCTATGAAACAAATTCTGTTTACATGCCTATTTTCTATAGCTGTAATTTTCCATTCAAATGCCCAAAGCGACGATTTAAAAATCAACCAATTACAGGTTATTGGTTCGCACAATAGTTACAGACATGCCATCGAAACTGATTTATACAATACGATTCAGGCAAAAGATACTTCGCGTTCCTTAAAAGGTTTGCAATACACGCACATCAGTCTTACAGAGCAATTAAATAAAGGTTTAAGAAATCTGGAAATTGACGTTCAGGGAGATCCAAAAGGCGGAAAATTTGCGCATCCAAAAGGTTTGGACATCGCAAAATCTCAAGAAGCGTATGATCCAAATGGTGAAATGAAAAAACCGGGTTTTAAAGTTTTTCATATGATTGATATTGACTTTAGAACTTCGTGTTATACTTTGCAAAGCTGTCTGGCCGAATTAAAAAAATGGTCTGACGCTAATCCGGATCACGTTCCTGTTTTTATTACTTTGGAACCAAAAGATGACGACAGTTTCTTAGGAACAAAAGCAGAGAAATTTACCCCTGAATTATTCGACGCCTTGGATAAAGAACTTCGCAAAGGTTTAGGAAATAAATTAATCACACCGGATATGGTTCGTGGAAAATACAAAACTCTCGAAGAAGCCGTTTTAAATAACAACTGGCCAACGCTTAAAAAAGCAAAAGGTAAATTCCTGTTTATTTTGGACAATAACGGAGCCAAAAGAGATTTGTATGCCTTAAATCATCCGTCATTAAAAGGACGCGCCGTTTTCATCAATGCCGAGCCAGGAAAACCGGAAGCAGCCACTTTATTCCGCAACAACTCTGAAGATCCGCAAATTACAGATTTAGTCAAAAAAGGATATATCATAAGAACCAGAGCTGATTCTGATACCAAAGAAGCCCGCAAAAATGATTATTCGCATTTTGAAGCAGCAAAAAAATCAGGCGCACAAATCATCTCAACCGATTATTATTTGCCAAGCACATTTTTCGATTCTCCTTATCAGATAAAATATGATGACGGAACTTATGTGAGAGTTGATCCGGTTACTGGAGGGAAATAGTATATAGTCTCAGTTTTCAGTTTTCAATCTGGATGAATAAATTTAACCGCAAAGAACGCAAGGTTTTTACACTTTGTTTGTGCTTAGCAAACGCAAAGATCGCAAAGCTTTATCTTATAAAACTTTGCGATCTTTGCGTAAACCTTAGCGTTCTTTGCGGTTAAATCATTTCAAACTCTTAACTTCCCCACTTTTCAAATCAACACTAAAATGATCTGCAGGAACTTCATGCATGAATTTATTGAAGATAGTCAAAAACAATCGCACTTGGTTTTGAAACGGTTTTTCGTTTGAATTATCCTCTTTATGGTTTTCAAAAAACATTTGAGATAAAAGCTTGTATTGTTTTGCTCTTTTTTCGCCAACATCTACCAATGCCAATTCATCTGCGCTGCGGAAACGGTAAAAATCGACCAGAAAATCGTAACCTGTAAAGTTAAAATCTTCTTTTTTAACTTTGTTTTGAGTTAGGATTTTGTTTGTTTTTTGTTCGGCTTCTGCCCATTCTTTTTGGGAACTTTCTTTGTTCTTCAGGATAAAATCAAAGTCTTTATCTGATTTGATATTCGCGAGAACCAATAATTGTTCACCGGAAATATTCAGAAAAAAGTTCTTGAAATCGGAAGGCCAGTCATCTGATAAAAAGCGCAGACGGACTAATTCTTTTAGATGAAAATCAGTAAAATCGTGGTAGTTTTTGGTTTCTAAAATCGCTTTGTTCCAAATGTCTTTTGTTTTTTGCGATTCTAAAAACTGATATTCCATTTTGTACAAATCAAAAAGTTCGCCGTAACGTTTTACTTTATCAATTGTAATGGTTTGTATGTCGACAAGATTGTCTTTTTGAATCGTCAATAGTTTATAAGCCGGAATATAAGCCGCCAGAGAAGGCGTTTGTATATTAACCAAAGTATTTCCTTTTGCCGTTGTGCGAATTCCCGTGTCGTTAATATGCATGTGACCGCCAAAATGAATCTTCAATCCTGCATCGGCAAAAGTTTGCGCTACTTCTTCGACAGGAACTCTATTCAATTGCCATTTGTTTGGCCCAAGTAATTCTTTTATTTCCGCGGAAGCGTCATCATTAAAATCAATCATCGGGAAATGACTAAAAGCAATCAATGTTTTTCCTTGCTTTTTGGCTTCTGCCGAAATTGCTTCAACCCATTTTATAAGGTGTTTTTTATTCGAAAGTACATTATTATAACCCGTACTTGCTTCAGCATAACTTTTAGAATCTTTCGGATCGCCATCGTTTTTCTTCGGAATATAAACGTTGCCGTCAATCGCCATCAACCAAAGTCCGTCAACGGGTTCAACGACATAACTCACGTCCGGAACTTCATAACCCGGCGCGACTTCGTAAACTCTGTTTGATAATTTTGCGGCTTCAGCAGCTTTTTCAAAACTATAATTCTCACTGTTGTAATTTGAAAATGGAGTTGCCCAGAATTTGTACTTTTGATTTGGATAAAAACCGAAATTTTTCAAACCTTCCGTGATTCCTAAATAACCCATTTTAGCAATATCGGCTGTTACGACAACAGGCTGTTCAATGTTTAAATTTGGCTTATACAGGCCTTCTTTGCTATAAATGGGTTGGCTTTTACCTTCTTTTCCTAAAAAATCTTCTTTGCCGGATTCCTGTGCAAATGGCCCAACGGGATCGTGATTTCCGGTGGTGATGAAAAACTCTATACCATATTTTTTTCTGTATTGATCAAGAATTGCTTCTAATCCGCGAACGTGAATGGGCTGACCATCATCTGTATAATCACCGGGAAGTGCCACGTATTTTATCTTTCGCTTTGCGATATCATCCAAAGCGGCAATGAAAGCAAAATAATTTTCGTTGAAGATTCGGGTTGAATGCAATTGAGAAGCCATGGTTCTCAATAAAGTATATTTTCCGGTTTTTGGATTTAAAACGCCTTGATAATCATTGTCTGAGAATTTACCGAACAAATCCTGCAAATGTACATCTGATAAAAAAGCGACTTGAACGCCGTCAAGTTTGCCTTGTTGTTGTGCCGAAATTGTGCCATTACATACAATTAAAAAGAAAATAAATAATGACGAAGTATACTTTTTATAGGTATTTTTTTTTAACATAAGTTCCTTTTTACAAATGTGCATTGTGATAAAATGTTTGGGCATTTTAAAAAACATCTGCAATTTTATCGATTAAAACCCAAAGTTGTTTTACGATAGTGTTACGGAAATAATAAACTTTGAGGTATTTACGCGTATTCAAACCCGACAGGTTTTAAAAACCTGTCGGGTTTACTGGACTGCAAAGAGTTACTTGTGGAGATCCCTCGTTCCTCGGGATGACAAAAACTTCGTTTTTTTTCTCAGACTTAACTAAAATGAGCAAAAGCTTTGTCAAAGTTTGAAAAAGTGTTAACCGTCAGTTCTTTTTGAATTGCCGTTGGTTTTAACCAACGATGAAAAATTTTAATAAAAAGGCTTTAGCCAAAATGACGGCAATATTTGGCTAAAGCCAGAAAAGCATTCTTATGATTTCCGTTGGTTAAAACCAACGGCTATTCAATAAATATAGATACGCAAGCTTTGTCAAAGTTTTAAACTTTGACAAAGCTGTTATTTATCAATAGAAATAATAAACTTTAAAATATCTTCGGTTGTTAAAATATAATCCGGAGTCATATTTAAGATTGCATTTGATGGCATATAAGGCATCTCTGCAGATATTGGGTCCTGAATTACAGTAACTCCGCCAGCATCATGAATGGCTTTTATGCCTTGAGTTCCGTCTGTATTGGAACCGGAAAGTAAAATTCCGATTAGATTTGTACCATAAACTTCTGCCGCAGATTCGAAGGAAACGTCAATGCTTGGTCTGCTGTAATTTACCTTTTCAGAAGTATCGAGGGCAAAAAAATTATTTTTTTCGAATAATAAATGATAGTTAGAAGGTGCAACGTATATAAATCCGTTTGTTAATTGTACTTTATCTTCGATGAGTTTTACGGGTGTCTGCGCTTTTAATTTTATTAATTCTTCGAGCGTTAGGTCATCCGTTCCTCTTCTGTGCAAAACAATTACAAGCGCATAAGATTTGAATACAGGCAAATCAGGCAAAATTTGTAATAATGCATTCAAACTTCCCGCTGATCCTCCTACAATAACGACTCTTTGATTTAATATTATTTTACCTTCCTCCATATTTTTTCTTTCTCTAACTGTTTGTATTTAGTTGTAGATATAGAATATTTTATGGTCTCTTTTGTTCCAAGTGCCAAAAAACCTAAAACAGCTAAACTTTCATCAAATAAATTGATGACTCTTTTTTGCAAATCATTATCAAAATAAATTAAAACATTGCGGCATAATATAAAATCAAACTCATTAAATGAATTGTCTGAAACTAAATTATGCTGCGAGAATACCATTTTTTCTGATAATTCTTCGTTGAATTTTGCAATTCCGTAATTGGCAATATAATAACTTGAAAAATCTTCCTGACCGCCAGAATCACGATAATTTTCTGAGTATTCTTTCATCATTCTTAAAGGAAAAATTCCTTTTTTAGCCGTTTCCAGCACTTTCGAATTAATATCTGTGGCGTATATTAATGATTTATGCAAAAGTCCGGCTTCTTTGAGCATTATCGCCATCGAATACACTTCTTCGCCGGTTGAGCAGCCTGCGTGCCACAAACGTATAAAAGGTTTTGTGGCAAGCAAGGGCAATATTTGACTTCTGACTATTTTATAAAATGTGGGATCGCGAAACATCTCGGTTACGTTTACGGTAATTTCGTCGATCATTCTTCTGTAATATTCAGGATCGTATCTTACTTTTGATAAAAACTCATAAAAATTTTTGAATCCATCCAGCTGATAAACTCTATTGATACGCCTTTTTAAGGATGCTCTGGAATAACTGCCAAAGTCAAAACCATAATATTCGTAAATATCATTTATAAGGGTTTCTAACTCAATGTCTTCTATCATAACAAATTTAAATTTTACTTAAAACGTGCAGTAATTTATCTACGTCTATAGGTTTTGATACGTAATCATCTGCGCCCGCTTCGAGGCATTTTTCCTTATCGCCTGTCATGGCCTGAGCCGTTACGGCAACTACTAAAACTCCCTTGCGGGAAGGTATGCTTTTTATTATCGGAATCGCCTCATAACCATCCATTTCGGGCATCATCATATCGATTAAAATAGCATCTATGTGTTCGTCAGTTCTTAGTAATCTTATTGCCTCTTCGGCGCTTAAAGAAGACAAACAATCAAATGATTTTGCTCGTAATGTGTTTACCAAAGCAAAAATATTTCTTGAATCGTCGTCAATAATCAAGAGTCGTTTTTTGTCCATATCTTCAATTAACATTAAATTTTATCGTATAACCACACTCGCAATAATGATAATAACTGGTCTATATCTACCGGTTTTGTAATATAATCTGAGGCTCCGGCTTTGATACATTTTTCTCTGTCGCCTGTCATTGCTTTTGCTGTTACGGCAATTAATGGCAATGTCAGGAATTTAGGAATTGTTCTTATTTTTTCGGCCGTTTCATAACCATCCATATTTGGCATCATCATATCCAGCAAAACAATATCGGTATCAGGATGTTCTTCTAATACTTTTATGGCATCTTTTCCGTCAAAAGCTGTAATTACATTCATTTTAAAAACTTCAAGCGCTTTGGTCAATGAATAAATATTTCGAACGTCATCATCTACAATCAGAACTTTTTTCTCGTGTAAAATATTGTTTAGTAAATTCAGTTTTTTATACGCATCTCCTTTGCCGTTTGCTCCTTTATTTTCTTCGACTAAATGTAAAAACAACGAAACTTCATCCAGCATTCTTTGATAAGAATGCGCGGTTTTTACGATAATAGAATCGGCATATTTTTTAATTTTAACTTCTTCCTTAAGCGATAAACTTTTTCCTGTAAATACAATTACCGGAAGATTTTCCAGTCCAGGGCTTTTTTTAACGCTGTCTAAAATTTCATACGCATGTTTATCCGGAATTCCCATATCAAGAATTACACAATCAACCTCGCTTTTGTTTAAGGCTTGTAATCCTTCTGTAACTTCGCTTTTTATTTCAGAATTGATGTTGTACGTTTCTAAGAAATAAGCCAAAGCTTTAGCGTGTTTCGGGTTGTCTTCGATAATTAAAACCTTTTGGGATTCTTTGGTAATTATGTGTTCGATGCGGGTAAAAACTTCCGGAATTCTGTCAAAAGCCACAGGTTTGTCTAAGAAATCGACCGCACCTTTTAACAAACTTTCCTGTTTTAATTTGTGCGATGACATAATATGCACCGGAATATGTTTGGTTTGAATGTTGTTTTTTAATTCTTCCAGAACTTCCCAGCCGCTTTTTATTGGCAATTCGATATCCAGTAAAATTCCGATTGGTTTGTACATCAAAGCAAAGTTTAATGCATAATCTCCACGAACGGCAATAACGACTTTGTAACCGTTGTTTCGGCTAAAGGCAAGCAGCGATTTTCCAAAATTCGGATCATCTTCTACAATTAAAATTACTTTGTCACCTTCCACAATAATATCTCTGTCATCCTCGATTTCTTCAGGAATTACAGTAGATAAATATTTGTTTTTAACCTTTTTTAATTCATCAACTTCTTCGTGCGAAATATCAATTGTTGGCGGTGCTTTGTCTACAATTACTTTTCTGCTCATCGTTCCGTAAACCGGAAGACATAATGTAAACGTACTTCCTTTGCCTTCTGAACTATGCAGCACAATTTCGCCTCGAAGTAATTTTGCTAATTCTCTACTAATTGACAATCCTAAACCGGTACCGCCATATTTTCGTTTTGTAGAACCATCTGCCTGTTGAAAAGCTTCAAAAATTAACGGCTGTTTTTCTAACGGAATTCCAATTCCGGTATCTTTTACAATAAAGCAGATTACTTTATCATCGTCGTCATTTATTTTTATTTCAACGCTAACAGAACCTTTTTCTGTAAATTTAATAGCGTTTGAAATTAAATTTTTAAGAATCTGCTCTAATCTCATTTTGTCTGTTTTAATGACAATTGGAGCATCTTTTGAAAGAATATCAAACTTAATTCCTTTTTCTTTTGCTACTTGCGAAAACAAATTCGATAAGGTATCTGTAATTTCTTTTGTTGAAACATCTAAAAATTCAAGCTCCATTTTTCCGGCCTCGATTTTAGACAAATCCAGAATTTCATCAATTAAACCTAATAAACTATTTCCCGAACTCTGAATCACTTTTGCAAATTCAATTTCTTCATTGTTCATGCTTTTGCTGTTATTTTCAGATAATAATCGGCTTAAAAGCAAAATAGAGTTTAAAGGCGTTCTTAATTCGTGCGACATATTCGCCAAAAACTCTGATTTATAACGAGTTGTAAGCTCTAAAGCTTCAGATTTTTTCTGAATTTCATTGTTTCTTTCTTCTAATAAAACACTTCTTTCAGAAAGTTCTTCGTTCGTTTGTTCCAGTTCTTCCTGCTGCACGCGAAGTTCTTCTTCAGATGCCTGCAGTTTTTCTGTCTGCGCTTCTAATTCTGCATTAATAGCTTCTAATTCACTATGTTGTACACGTAATTCTTCAGATTGTGCTTGTGTTTCTTCTAATAATTCAAGAACTCGTTTACGGTTTTGAGTCGATTTTATGGCGATTCCGATATTATTTCCCACAATTCTCAAAAACTCCAGATGCAAGGCAGAAAATCCGTAAATACTCGCCAATTCCAAAGCACCTTCTACTCTGTTGTCAAGCAACGGAACGGCAACAACATGCGTTGGTTTTATTTCGCCCAAAGCATAATTTATCTGAATAAAATCTGATGCAAGTGATTTTAATTCCAAAATTTCACCCGAAATAATACACTGACCCAACAAACCATCTCCTCTTTGAATTGTTTCTCTGTTTTTTGTCGGAATATAACTGTATCCGCCCGTTACAGCAAGTTCATCTCCTTCGATAACATAAAAAACACCAGCACTGCTATTGGTATAATGGCATAAATATTCGATGACATCTTTTGATAATTCCTGCAAGCTTTTATCGCCCAGCATGGCATTATTCAATCCGGCGACACCACTTTGTATCCATTCTTTTTCTGATAATAAACTGAAAGACTCTTTTAAAGCGCCGCTCATATTATTTAATGATTCTCCCACGCTTCCTAATGCATCTGCTTTAGTGTCGTCTACGCGAATATCATAATTACCGTTAGAAATATTTGATGCAATAGAACTGATTGCTTCAATTCTTTGTGCCGTTTCTATATCTTTTTGCTCTAATTCTTTTTGAAGTATTGAACGCTCGTTGTAATCTTTTAAAATTCTGAATAAGAAGACAATCGAAATTAGAAACGCAATAATAAAAGCTACAACAATCAAAACCGTACTGTAAGTTCCGTAACGGTCAGATGTTTCGTTGCGTTCTTTTAAAAGCGATTGTTCTGTATTTTCAATTCGTTTAAAATAAGTTCTTAACTCATCCATCATTGCGCGGCCTTCATTGAGGTCAAATGTGGTATTGTTTTTACCCAATCGCTTTTTTACAATTTGATTGTTTAAATATTTAAAGAAATTTAATCGAAGCGGTTTTAATTGTGCCAATGCCTTTTGCTGAAGCATATTATCAATTGTCAAATCATCTAATTTATCAAAATAAGCATTTGATTCTGCTTCATACGCATTGTATCGATTTACAAATTGCTCATCTCCTGTAATTAAATAGCCGCGCATACTGGTTTGAGCGTCAGTAAGAGATGATGAAGCCTGATTTAAATTGTAAATAACATCCTGAGTATGGTTGACCCAAAAATTACTTTTCAATAAATTTTTTATACTAATAAATGAAGCTGTAGAACTGATCATTAAAACAAGTAATGAAACCAGCGAACTAATTAGTAAATTTCTTTTAAAATTGTTTTTCATAGGTTATAATCCGATTGATTAGATTTGATTAATTTTCATATTGTAGAGGGAGAACCATAATAAAACTGGCGCCTTTGCCCAATTGACTTTTTGCGGTGATTAATCCGTTGTGTTTGTCGACAATTTTTTTGGCAATGGCTAAACCAATTCCCGTACCTTCATACGTTTGGCGGTCATTTAAGCTTTGAAAAATGATAAATATACGATCGAGGTAAATTTCGTCAAAACCAATTCCGTTATCGGTAACTGTAATTCGGCAAAATTTTCCGTCAGGAGAAACTTCTCCGTTAAAATCTTTGGTTTTTATTAATTCTGAAGTAATTTCAATAACCGGAACATCAACATTTCCGGAGAATTTAAGTGCGTTCCCGATCAAATTTTGAAAAACTTGCCGGAGCTGACTCGGAATACTGTCTATAGTAGGAAGTTCACCTGTTTTTATAATAGCATTTTTGCGTTCGATCAGATAATCAAAATCTGAAAGTACTTCCTGCAGAACAATATTTAAATCTGTTTTTTCAGGCTGTACTTTGGATGATAATCTGGAGTATGCCAGCAAATCGGTAATAAGAGTCTGCATTCTTTCTGCAGCTTTTACGGTACGATCTACATAATCAACAGCTTTTTCTTCTTTCGTTAAATAAAGGTCTTTGATTATTTTTATAAAAATTTGGATCTTTCTGATGGGTTCATTCAAATCATGCGAAACTACCCAGGCAAACTGTTGTAATTCGTGATTTTTCATTTCGAGCTCTTCGTTTTTAGAAACCAGTTCTTTGGTTCTTTCACTAATTTTAACTTCTAAATTATCCTGAGCTTCTTTACGAATTTTGATTTCTTTTGAAAGTAAGTCTTTCATTATTTTCAATTGATTCTGCTGATCGTAAATTTTAAGAAATGTTTTTACTTTTAAGATAAGTAAATCGGTATCAACAGGTTTTGTAATATAATCGACTGCTCCCGTTTCGTAACCTTTAAAAATATATTTTTTTTCGATGTTTATTGCTGATAGAAAAATAACAGGAATTTCTTTGGTTCGTTTATTACCGGAAAGAATTTTAACTACTTCAAAGCCATCTAATCCAGGCATCTGAACATCCATGATGATTAGGCTGTAATTAATTTTTAAAATTTTCTTTAAGGCTTCTTCACCAGATTCGGCCGTATCGACCTCAATATCATGCAGTTCAAGTGTTTTTTTTAAGGCAATTATGTTAGCCCGAATATCATCTACAATTAATATCATTTTATTTGGGGAGTAAAACGTTATGAATTAAATTAATTAATTCGGATTTATACTGGTTATACTTATTTAAAAGTTGATTAATTTTTTAAAAACATTCGCTCAAACTTTCAAATTTATAAAAAAAATAAACCTTACTCTTTTATCAGAATTGAAATAAGTTTCATAATTCCCATGTCAACTTTCAGAATTTCCATTTCACCGTGATTTAGAACCTATTAGATTTGTCTTACAAATTGGTAATTCCCATTTTAAGCGTAGCTTTTTTCATTCAAAAGCTAAAAAACAGGATTTATCGGGCTATTCTTTTTTGTGTTGAAGTTAAGATTACATAAAAGAGTCGGCTATATTTAATGTAGAATAGAATTAGAATCAGGAATTTCGAAAGAACCAAAATACTAAAACCGTACATTATGAATCTAACTGATATTATCGGGCTGTTTGCCGGCATTTGCGTCACCATATCCGTAGTACCGCAAATTGTAAAAGTTTGGAAAACAAAAAAAGTCAGGCAAATTTCGCTGTTAACTTTTAGCGTTCTTACTTTTGGAATTGCAATTTGGGTAGTTTATGGAATTCTTAAAAATGATTTACCTATAATTATTACCAACAGCGTTTCGTTGGTACTGAATTTAATTATGGTTTATTTTATCATTTATTATGAAAAGGAAAAGTAATAAAAAATAAAAAACAGCTTGTATAAAAGCTGTTTTTTGATCTTACAAGTTAAAGGTATATTAGGCTGTTTTAGCTAGCGAATTTTCAGGATAATGTTTGTTTAAAATGTGATATCTGTGTTTTAGTAATCTTGGGATGTAGCTTGTACTTCCAAATCCGATTGAATGTAAGACTTCAGAAAAGTTCATTCCCGAGATTCTTTTTAATTCATCAAATTGTCTGTTAGCCAATCCTATAAACGGAGCAATCATGGTTGCATAATTATAACTATGCTGCCCTATCTCTAATTCTAAAATAGTGCTCATGATACTTTTTTGAAGCAGTTTTCTAACAGTTCCTTTTTGAGGAATCGTTCTTAACTCTACTAATTTCTCTGCAATTTTCGGATTTTGTTGTCCTATATAAATGTAGTTTCCGGATTCATTGGTAAACATCTTTTTTAATTGAGAAATCAGTCCAAATGTTTCGTCTTTTGCAGAAACCGTAATTGGCATGATAATTAAAGAAAACTGAATACGTTTGAAACTTTCAAAATACAAAACTGTATTGATAGCCGACATATTATTTAAAATACCGGTTTGTTGTTTTTTAAGGCTTTTTTTCTCGCCGTTTGCACCGAAACTATGTGTTATGCTTCCTTCTTCGCAATAAGCAAAAAATATTGGCGCACCCTGAAAAGATTCAATGCTTAAACTTACATCATTATGAAACATAAGATCAAAATGCATGTATGAAATTTCTTTTTCAAAATGAGTTCCGGTAATTTTTCCTTTTGCCCATTTTGATTTAATAGCTAAATTGTAGTCATTATCATTTGTAGTTAAATCACCACCGAAGCTATCGCTAAGATCATTAAAAATTGTATTGAATTCTCCTGTATTTAAGTAAAGTTTTTTCATCTTTGTTTGGCTTAATAATTTGGTTAGTACTTCTTTACGTACATATTACAATAGCGTTTTTTATTCCCTTATTATAATATTCAAATTTCATACTTATTGCCAGAAAATTTATTATACAATTTCGGAGAGATTTTTCATAATTAATATCTTACGTTTAAAAAGTATTGGTTTACTATTATACTTATTATTTTGAGTGCAAATTCCGGAAAGGTTTTTACCATAGAGCGCACAAAGGTTTTTGAAGTTTCAGGGCGAAGTAAAAACACCGAGTTTTCGAAGGTTTGTGTAAATGCTTGCGTTTTTTTACCACAGAGTGCACAAAGATTTTTGGAGTTTCAGTGCGTGGTAAAAACACAAAGTTCACAAAGCTTTGTGCAAACTTTGTGAACTCTGTGAAAAACTTAGCGAACTCTGCGGTAAAAAAACCTTAGCGAACTTTGCGTAAATCTTTGCGTTCTTTGCGGTTAAACTATTAGGTTTGTGTAAACATTGTGTACTCCGTGGTAAAAAAACCTTAGTTAACTTTGCGTAAATCTTCGCGTTCTTTGCGGTTAAACTATTAAAGCTTTGTGCAAACTTTGTGAGCTCTGTGAAAAACTTAGCGAACTCTGCGGTAAAAAAACTTAGCAAACTTTGCGGTAGAAAAATTCCAGTAAAAAAAAACAGCTATTCCGGAAATGAATCCTGAATAACTGTCTTTCTGCAAAATAAATAACCTAACCTTTTAAGTCAGTTCATTAATATCTGAGTTCTGAGCATAATTCTCTTCAGGAATATCCTTAAAGAATTCTGCTTCCTCAAGATCCGCCATTGGTCCGTAGCCAATTAAATGTGTTCCTTTTACTTTATCATTGGTTTCAATAATATATAAAATCGACATATCATCAGGATCGCTCATTCCTTCATATCTGTGGTGCGCTACTATATGTATATCCTGAGGTTTATACTCTTTTTTTGTTTCTGAATCAATTAAGGTATTATTAGTAAACAAAAAATTGCTGGTATATCCATCATTTTCATATTTTTTTATATAGTCTGTTTCGTGTTTTGCCATTTCTTTTTTCATGATCTGATATTTTTAGTTAAAAAGCTTAGTATCCTTTACTTCAAATTTCACTATTAAAAAAAAATATACTTAACTCTATAGATATAAATTTTACCTCTATTAAAAATTAAAATTAAGTTGATATTTACGTTATCTGTCCAAAGAATTATATAGTTTTCTTTATAAATTAGTATATTTATTGCACTTTATTAATAGCCTAACTTGCTTTTAGTAAAAAGAAAACAAATTTTCATGAAGGATACAAACCAGGATTTTCTGTCTAAGGGAGGCGAAATGGGTGCTTTGACACGTGCCAAAGATTGGAGCAAAACTGTTGTTGGTCCTGTAGAAACGTGGCCTCAGAGCTTGCGGACAACTTTAGGGCTTTTATTAAATTCAAAGTTTCCTATGTTTTTATTTTGGGGTCCTGAACACATTTGTTTTTATAATGATGCCTATCGCCCAAGTCTTGGCAATGAAGGCAAACATCCGTCTATTTTAGGCGAGAATGGCGCCGATTCATGGCCGGAAATCTGGGATTTTATAAAACCGCTTATCGATCAGGTTCTTAGTGAAGGCGAAGCAACCTGGCACGAAGATCAATTGCTTCCTATATATCGTAACGGAAAAATGGAAGATGTTTACTGGACATTTAGTTATAGTCCCGTAAATAACGAAACAGGAAAACCTGCCGGAGTTTTGGTCATTTGCAGTGAAACAACAGAAAACGTAAAGCTGGTTAAGAAACTCGAAGAAAGTAATACCCGATATATCAACAACATTATGCAAACGCCAAGTGCGATGTGCATTTTTAGAGGTCCGGAATATGTGGTTGAAATTGCTAATGAATTAATGCTTGAATTATGGGATCGAAAAGAATATCAGGTTCTTAATAAAGCTATTTTTGAAGGACTTCCTGAAGCAAAAGATCAGGGTTTAGAAAATATTCTGGAGAACGTTTACAAAACCGGAGAAAAATTTGAAGCGCACGAACATCTGGTTAAGCTTCCGCGAAAAGGCAAAATCGAAGATGTATATATCAACTTTGTATATGAAGCCTTAAAAGAACCGGACGGAACTATTTCCGGCATTGTTGCACTTGCCAATGATGTTACGGCTCAGGTTATCGCCAAAAATGCAATATTAGAAAGCGAGAAAAAATTTAGAAACGTCGTAAAACAAGTACCGCTTGGTATCGCCATATTAAAAGGAAAAGACCTGATTGTAGAAATGGCCAATCCTAATTATCTGCAAATAATCGATAAAAGAGAAAATGATATTTTAGGAAAACCGTTATTCGATTCTGTTCCGGAAGCTAAGGAAAGCGTATTTCCGCTAATTTCAAAAGTGTTGGAAACCGGCACTCCTTATTATACAGATGAACACCGGATTATTTTAAATCGTCATGGAAAACAGGAAATATGTTATTTTAATTTAGTTTTTCATCCTTTAAAAGAAGAAAATAATGCGATCTCTGATGTTATTATTGTCGTAAATGAAGTTACCGAATCTATAAAAGCAAGGTATCTTTTAAAACAGAGTGAAGAGGCATTTAGAAAAATAATCATGCAGTCGCCTATTGCAATGGCTATTTTTAGAGGTAAAGACCATATTATAGAAATGGCCAATAATCCTATGATGGAAATTTGGCAAAAAGACGCAGAAGAAACTGTTGGCAGACCTATTGTTGATGTTTTTCCGGAGTTAATAGAGCAAAAATATCCCGAATTATTAGACGATGTGGTGAATAACGGAATAGTCGTTACGGAAACTGAAGCCATCGCTTATGTCGATATCAGAGGAAAACTGGAACGATTTTATCTCGATTACGAATACACACCGCTATTTGAAAAAGAAGGAACGATATCCGGCGTGATGATTACCGTAAATAATGTTACGGATAAGGTTGAAGCCAGAAAAAAAGTTGAAGATGCCGAAGAAAGAGCCCGATTGGCCGCAGAAATTGCCGAAATCGCCACTTGGGATTTAAATATTGCTACTCAGGAATTAATTTATTCTGAGAATTTGCCCGTGCTTTTTGGACGTGAAAAAAACACAAAAGTTACACGACCGGAAATTGTAGCTCAGATTCATCCGGATGATCGGGAAATTCTGGAAAAAGCTTACGAAGTTGCGCTAAAAACCAGTATTTATAAATATGAATCACGACTTATTAAACCTGACAATTCAATTAGCTGGATAAAAGCCCATGGAAAAATATTTTTTGATGAAAATAATGATCCCATAAAAATGATTGGAACAATCATGGACATTACGGATGAAAAAAATAGCCAGGAAATTTTGAGAAAAAACGAGGAAAAATTCAGGTTGCTGGCAAATTCAATGCCTCAGCACATCTGGACGAGTGATGCCTTGGGAAATATAAATTATTTTAATCAATCTGTTTTTACGTATTCCGGACTTGCTGTTGAAGAAATTGAAAAAAATGGCTGGCTGCAAATTGTCCATCCTGATGACCGTGATGCCAATATCAGGGCTTGGGTCGATGCTATAATTACAGGAACTGACTTTTTGTTTGAACATCGTTTTCGTCGTTATGATGGCGAATACAGATGGCAATTGAGCCGCGCGATTCCGCAGAAAGATGCTGAGGGAAACATACAAATGTGGGTGGGAACAAGCACGGATATTCAGGATCAGAAAAATTTTACCGATAAACTTGAAAAAGAAGTTTACGAGCGTACTGCCGAATTAGAGCTGAAAAACAAGGATTTAATTAATATGAATATTGAATTACAATCTTTCGCTTATATCTCCAGCCACGATTTACAGGAACCTTTGCGAAAAATTCAAACTTTTGCAAGTCGTCTCTCTGATTTAGATGAGCAGAATATTTCGGCGAAAGCGAAAACCTATTTAAATCGTATTGAAGTTTCGGCCAAAAGAATGCAGACTTTAATTCAGGATCTCCTCACCTATTCCAGAACCAATTCTGCCGACAGGGTTTTTGTTAAAGTAAATCTCGATGAAATTGCAGAAGAAGTTATCAGCGATTTTTCGGAACGTATTGAAGAAACGCATGCCGTTATTAATCTTCAGTCTTTGGGCGAAGCGACTGTTATTCCTTTTCAGTTCAGGCAATTACTGCACAACTTAATTGGAAATGCCCTGAAGTTTCATAAGAAAGATCAAAATCCTCATATTGAAATTAAAGCCAGCAAAATTAGAGGTTACGAAATAAAAATTCCGGTTACTTATCCGGATAAAACGTATTATCATCTTACAATTTCTGATGACGGAATTGGTTTTGAGGATGAATATAAAGAACGAATTTTTGAGGTTTTCCAGAGATTAAATACTGAAAGTGAATTCTCAGGCACCGGAATTGGTCTGGCTATCGTTAAAAAAATAGTCGAAAACCACAAGGGAGTTATTCGCGCGCACAGCCAAAAAGGCAAAGGAGCAACATTTGACATTTACTTACCAGAATAAAATAAAAAAAACACCAGACTCTTTTGAATTTGGTGTTTTTGTTTTTTTTATAAGAAGCGCTTATGATTTATAAACGAAATTTTGAGGCCCGGGAACAAATTTTTTCCAGTCGATCTCTAAAGCATGTTCTATAGATTTTACAATATCTTTCATTAAAACAGGCTTTGTAATAAAAAGATTTGCGCCAAGTTTCCGGCATTTTTCGATGATTCCCGGTTCATTTGAAGTTGAAAAAATGACAATTGGAATATTTCTTTTTTCGTCAGAATTTCTAAGTTCAGTCAGCACATCAAAACCGTTTTTACCCGGCATATTTAAATCTAAAAAAACTACATGAGGCGTTGGCGGCGGGTTATAAATCGCCTTTAGCAACTTATCTCCACCATTATACGTCAAAAGTTTAATTTTCTTTGGCAATGATTCAACAGCATCGGCGAAAATGCTTAAATCATCTTCATCATCATCTGTATAGAATACGGTTAAATCTGTCATATTATGAAAGTGGGATTATTACGCTCCAAAGATAATCCAAATTAATAAAAATAGCAATTGATTTTAAATTCTCACAAAACTTTAAAATAGAAATCTCATAACTTCTAATTTTAATTCTATAAAAGAAAAAAACACAAAAAACAGCAACTTTACAAATAGGAATTTTTAAATCATAAAATTACTTAATAAGAAGTAAATCAGTGTTTTAAAAATATAATCATAAATAACTTAAAAATACAAAGTCATGGGAGATCATAAAGACCTAACAAACGAATTTGCTGTAGATAAAATAAAAGATCTTGCAGAAAACATAAAAACGTGCATGTTATGTACTTATAACATAGAAAATAAGCTGCAATCGCGACCAATGTCTGTACAAAAAATCGATGATTTGGGACAACTTTGGTTTTTATCTGACAGAAACAGCAGTCAAAATGCCGAAATTACTCAGAATCCAACAGTCGAAATCTTCTTTTCTGAGCCGCATGATAAGTTTTTAACCTTACACGGAACGGCAAGTATTTTATACAATCCGGAAATTATTAAAGAATTATACGATCCGATTATTAAAGTCTGGATGCCAGGCGGTGAAGACGATCCGAATTTGAGTATCATTAAAGTAATTCCGGAAGATGGTTATTACTGGAACAATAAAAACGGTAAAATGGTGGCAATTGCAAAAATGACCGCGGCTTTTGTTACAGGAAAAACAATGGATGACGGTATTGAAGGAAGTTTGAAATTGTAATTTCTTACCGCATAGTTTCTTAACCGCAAAGTTCGCTAAGATTTACGCAAAGGACACAAAGCAAAGATTAAAAACTTTGCGAACCTTGCGTAAATCTTAGCGAACTTTGCGGTTAAATTTTTACAGCTTCCTTAAACTCTATAGCATTTAAAATCCCTGCTTCGCTTGCGGTATTATTAAAATAAATAAAACCTGATTTATGTGCTATTTTTTCTTTGATGTTTTCTAATTCTTCGGTTGAATAACTGGAATAAAACAACTTTTTATTTCCGTGCATGCGAATATATGTTAGCGGAAATTCTGTTAGAATATCTTCAGGTAATCCAGGATAACTTACGCTGCAAAAAGTAATATTATATTGTTGCAAAGCAGTCCAAACATCCTGATTCCACCAGCTTTTATGGCGAAATTCGACTACATTTTTAAAACTTTTATCTAAGATTTTAATAATATTCTGAAGCCTTTCTTCGGAGTAATTAAAACTTGGGGGAAACTGAAAAAGAATACAGCCTAATTTTTCTTCTAAGCCATCATCACAAACATTATAAAATTCTGCGATTAGCTCTTTGCAGTCGACAAATTTTTTAATGTGCGTAATTTCTTTTGGTGCTTTTACCGAAAACAAAAAATTATCAGGTACTTTTTTATACCAGTTTTCCATGATTCGAAGTGTTGGAAATTTATAAAAAGTACCATTCATTTCATAAGTATTGAAATGCCGGCAATAAAAACTGAACCACTCTTTGGTTGGTAAATCTTCGGGATAGAAAATACCTTTCCAAAAACGGTTATTGTAACTGGAGCATCCTATTAGTACTTCTTTTTTCATGTGTGTAATTGTTGACAGTTGGTACAGAAAAAACTACGGCGTTTTTTGACACCGGTATGTTTTTTTATAAACGGAAGATTACATCTCAAACAAATCTTTTTGGTATGGGCAAGCCAGTGCTTTTTTAATTCAAATTTCTTTTTCCAATCCAAAAATTGAAAACTATAAATCGAACATTCGTCAATTATTTCTTCTATTTTATCCGATGGAATTTTCCCCGTTAAAGATTCCGGATGAATCTGACATCGGTACAAAACTTCATTTTTAATAATATTTCCAACGCCCGAAAATATATTCTGATCCAGAACTGCATCGCAAATCATTTGTTTTGGAATTTTCTCCAGACTTTTCTTTGCTTTTTCGGGATTCCATTTAATATTCATTACATCTTCTTCCCAATCATAATGCTGATTAATATCGCCTTCCAGAATTTTTACAGAACAGGTATAAAAATTAAGTTCTCCGTTCCTGAAAACGAGACTTAATCTCGGCGTTGTTTCTTTTCGTTCGTTAATGCGATAAGTACCAAACATTAGCAAGTGAATTTTAACGGTAAAATCATCAAAACACATTAAATAATGTTTTCCCCAGGTTTTAATTTCCTGCAGTATTTTACCTTCCATTCGATCTAAATCTATAGCGCTGTTTCCCGAAACAGAAATTACTTTTTGTCCCGAAAATTGTTCAGTTTCTTCTTTAAGTATTTGTATTGACGGGCCTTCGGGCATAATGATTGTATTTTATTAATGCTTAATTTGAATTTAAAATGAAAAAGTGCAGTTTTTACACTGCACTTTTAAATATCTTTCGAAGTTTATTCTTCGTCTTCTTCTGCTGCTTCTACATTAATTGCGGCTACGGCAACTTCTGTTAATTTTTTATCTGCTCCTTTTTCTTCATCAAGGGTTAATTCTAATAAAGATGCGGCTTCAGTAAGACCAAGTGTTTCAGCAAATTGTCTTAAAGTTCCATAAGTGGCAATTTCATAATGTTCGATCTTCTGGCTGGCAGCAATAATTCCTGCATCACGAACAACGCCAACTTCAGTTTCTTCAAGGATACTCTTGCCTTCTTCAATTAGCCCCTCCATTGCATCACATTTTTTAGCAGTTGCTTTTTTACCAATACTTTCAAACACTTGTTCTAATCTCGTTACATGTTCTTCTGTTTCGGTTAAATGGTTTGTAAGTGCATCAATAAGTTCTGGCGATGTTGCATTTTTTGCCATAAGCGGAAGTGCTTTTGTCAACGCTTTTTCTGCCCAGTAAATATCTTTTAATCCATCTTCAAAAAGTTCTGTTAAACCTGAAGCTGCGCTTGATTTTGGTTTTACTACGCCTGCTTTAACTGTTGGCTTTGCGGTGGTCTGTTTTTTGTTTTTAGTTTCCATAATAGTGTTTTGTTATAATTAATATTTGTTATAATTCTATTTTGATATAATTAATTTTCTAACATAATATATAATGTGTCGAATTATGTAATGTAAAAGTATATTGTAAGATTATCATTTTGTTATAGCTTTTTACTGATAAATTATATTATAATCATCTGTAAATTATATAATTAGCATAATTAATTCTATAATGAATTCATAGTACTTACACAATAGATTTGTATATTATGAACTTTAAAATGCTTATCATGGAAACTACCGATAAAAGAAATAGCGCTGTAGCAAATAAAGATCCGCGTAATCCTAATTTAAACAGACAAAATACAGTGATGAATGAAAAACTGTATAATAATGACGAAATGAAAAAGGCGAGCCGTCAGGAAGAAATTCAAAATTACGGTTCTTCTATTCGAAACGGATATGATCCTAACAAGGCTATTCCGGATCAGGAACGCATTACAAATGAAGATGATCTGGACGATTTAGATGATGATTTTCATCAGCCGGGCGATCTTATAGATGATGCCGATGATTTGAAAGCCGAAGATGAATTTGACAATCCGTCAGATAATGTAAATGATGATTTTACCAACTCAGCAGATGAATTTGATGAGGAAGAAGATGAAGAATATCTGGATGACGAGGAAGAAGAAGAAGAGGAAGAACTTGACGATCACACACATACAACTGGAGATCTTTTGTATGATGAAAATGCAGATAACTTAAACGATGAATTTGACAATCCGTCAGATTCTGAAGAGTTAACAGAATCAGATAATGATTTACAGGAATTGGATCCTGATGACGATGATGATTTAGAAGATGACCTTGAGCCGGATGAAATTGAGGAAGAAGATTCTGGAGATAATTACCCTGATAATGATCCAAGAAAATTTTAATTTCCGGATATAAAAAAGCCGTTAATAATTGTATTAACGGCTTTTTTATGCTTATAACTTTATAAATTTAATCTCCAATCTTAGAAAGTGTCGGTATATCGTCCATTTTTTCTAAACGTTCTGCAAGTCCCATTCTGGCTTCGGTCAATTCCATTTCGGCTTTGCCTAATTCTTTATACCATTCTTCTTTTCCTGTTACAGAATTTTCGATTTTACGCATAATTTCAAAAATTTCGCCTTGCGCTTCCATAACTGCCAGTCTTTTATAATACGTTAAACTTTCGGTCATGTGTGCCAGTGCAATCATGGCGGTTAAAAACGGATGATTGTTGGTAACATTAACATCTTTGATACGGCCGTGTTCCAATTCTACTTTTAAGGCAAAAGCAAACTCTTCCATATTAAATCGTTCGTGTCTGCTATTTGGATTTAAATACGCCTTAATAGCTTCGACGTTATTCATGGTCGAAAGATCGACATCTGTATACTGGTCTTTATGTAAATCTCTGTATACAACAGCTCCAATGGCTCTTGCTTCTTCTATTGTGGGGTCATTTTCGGGATTTTCAAAATCTCTGACTGACCAATCCCAATTTTCCGGATGAACAGGTTTGATGTATTTCTTACAAAAATCTGTTACATCATCTTTCAAACTTACCATTTTGTCATCTCTTTTGATGTAGACATCCTGATAAGCACCACTTTTCGTTCCCATATTTTTATTTGATTATTATTATAAATAAAACGACACATGTACCGATTGGTAATGTGTCGTTTTGTCCCCAACTTGAATCCCTTTTATATATTTCAAAGTTGCCATATAAAAAGAGATTGTGTTAACTCAAAACGATCAATTTTTAGCTCAATCCGTTTTTTATGAAAATTCGGGTTGAAAATTACTTATCAATTCAGAAAAAGCAATTTCTGAATGTGAAAAATGCGGCTGATTGCTGCGGCATTTTCTGGCTCTGTCAAAATATTGCTGAATCGACCCATCTTCATAACTCGCTACAAGGAGCGGATGTACGTAATAATTTTTACATACATTTTTAGTATTTCCCAAAGCTTCGGCTGTAGTTTCAAAAGCTTCAACAATATTCTTTTTTATTTCTTTTTCGTCAGTTGTTGTTCCAATGCTTGCTAAGGTTTCAAAAAATATTAAGGATGCACCCCATGTTCTAAAATCTTTGGCACTAAAATATTTCCCTGTAATTTCATGCAGATATTGATTGACCATGTGACTGTCGAGCACTTTGCGTTCGCCATTTTCATCATAGTATTTAAAAACTTCCATACCCGGAATTTCCTCGCATCTTCCTACCAATTTTACCAATTGTTTGTTTCTGGTTGTTATGGTGTGTTTTACGCCTTTTTTTCCAACAAATTCAAAACGCAGCGTATTTTTATTGATGTTGATATGTCGTTTTCTTAAAGTCGAAAGTCCGTATGATTTATTGTCTTTTGCGTATTTTTCGTTCCCGATTCTAATATGGGTTTCTTCCATTAACCGAATCACAAGCGCGGTAACTTTATTTTTACACCATTCTTTTTGTTCCAAATCCTTATCGACCTGTTCTCTTATTTTAGGAAGGTATTTTCCGAATTCGGCTATTTTATAAAATTTAGTCTGATTTCTAATCAGATTCCATTTTGGATGATAACGGTATTGTTTTCTGTTTTTAACATCCGTTCCTACAGCCTGAAGATGGCCGTTTGATAAATCTGCTATTCGGACATTTTCCCACGCCGGCGGAAGCACAAGACTGCTAAAGCGTTTTAATTCGCTTTTTTGTTTTACGCATCTTCCATTTTTTTTATAAATAAACTCCTCGCCTTCTTTACAACGCTGAATCGTAAGGCTATGATCACTTACATACACCAAATCTAATTTTTCGAGAACCAATTGAGGTGATTGTATCAATTGCTTCATTAATTTTTCCTGAGAGAGTTTTGCATTCATAATTTATGTGGTAGAAAATAAATTTCTGTCTAGTTATTGCGTAATGATTTAATGAGATTGTTTTTATTCATATAAGAACGTCCGGGAACGCCAACTTTTATCGCTTGCTGGTATAATTCCTCTTTTGTCCATTCTTCGTATGGTTTTGCATTACTGCCCTTTTGACCTGCATCAGGCGTGTTGGCAATACGTGCTGCTTTTTCCTTACTATATCCTATCTCTAACAGAGCTTGATATTGCTTTTCGTTTTTAATTCGAGGATCTGGCATGATAATAAAATTTACGGTTAGAAATTCAGTAAAATGTAAGATCAAAGTTCTTTAAAAACCCCTGTGAAGTCGTTATATAATTATTTTCCAGATTTTCATAATTAACTCTACCTCAAATGATTTCCAAAACAAAAAAATCCCATTCGCCGCGACGAAGGGGATTTTTTTGAATTATGGATTATGAATTCTGAGTTATACGTTTTTATTTGCTTGCAGATAAAGATCAATTTCAAGATATTTTTCCTTCATCAAACTCAAGGCAAAAGCTGCTCCGGAAGCTGTAAAAACCGAATAATCAAACGCGCCTTTTATATTTGTAAAAAAGGTCATCGACAAAGCAAAAAGCAATAATAAATAACCGCTAAGTCTGGCAAACAATTCTGTTTTGAAACCTAAAAGCAAGAATATGGCGAAAACAATTTCTGCCACTGTCGCAAGTATTGCAACAGGATTAACCAGACTTTCAGGAATTAAGGGATTTAATAATTTGGTATACGCTACAAAATTATCCCAATTTCCCCAAGCCGAAACTTCTTTACTCCAAAATCCAAATCGATCTGCAACCGCCGAAAGAAAACCAACGGAAAGTGCTAAACGTAAAAATATTTTAACTGATTTTTGATTGATCATTGATGACATGGTTTTGTGGTTTTGTTTGAGGTAAATTAATTCTGTTTTGTTTTAAAATAAAATAATTCGCTTATGGGTTCGTATCCCTTCTTAAAAATTTACTAAACGTAAAATAGATTACTTCTAAATTATAAAAATAAACTTTTACTCTCGTCTAATTTGAGTTGTTAGAAAATTATAATAATTAGTTCGCATATCACTTGAACATTGAATTAATGAAAATCTAGCAATATTAGAATTAAATTTTTCTATATTGGATTCAACTTTTAAATCCTCTTTTAAATGTGAAGTAAAGGATAAAACATAGCTTATTTTTTTATTAAATAGATTCTTAAATTCTTCGAGAGTTAGGTTGTCAATATTATGTTTTTTATCAACCAGAGCAAAATAAACTTTATCTAATATAGATTTTTCCTCTGTTCCTAAAGCTTCTTTTAATCTTTTCGCAGAAATAGTTACCTGATTAGTTAATTCACGCATATTTGAACTGAATCCATATTTAACATGAATTAAATATAAATTTTCATCATCATATTTTAAAATATCACAAAGTTCTAATCCATCTACAATAATGGTGTCAATCACTATATAATTCGAAAGTTCATTATATTGTAAATTATATGATTTTTCTGTTTTAATAACATTTTTATTCCAACTTAAATTTAAAATATGATTTGGGGCAGCATACGTTTTTAGTATATGTTCTGTATTTATTTTTAAATCATTAATAAAAGAATCTCTCAATAAATACCATTTCGTATCAATTAAAAATATAGGTTTCCCTTGAACAGGAAATTCTGTTGATATATGGAATAAAAATCCCGAAGAAATTGTACTTTTTCTCACGTTATTTTGATAGCATGATATTCTAACACCTTGTAAAAAGACTTTAAAATGAAATCGATCATTATCTCCAAATCTTTCTACTGCTCTTTTTAATACTGCATTATATATTTCTGTTCTGTCATTTACTTTCCCAAAAACTGTATAACCATGTTCTTCATCTTTTTCTTTTAATTTAAATTCATCAGCCTCATAAAATTTTTCAATGTTATTTGGATTAGTAAAATCATGTTCAAACCTCTTGTTAGGATTCAAATTGCGGTTATCAATATTTCCAATATCATTGTAGATTCTGTTTATTAATTCAGGCTTACAAAAATTCTCAATAAAATTCTCATCTGTTATTTCTTGATATGAACTAAGATAATCTGATGGAACTAATTCATTTATAATTGTAAGTTCATTTATAATTTTATGTAGGTTTTGAAAATCAACTGCTTTTTTTATTTTAAATGACTTACCAACACTTACTTGTATTCTATCATTTACCTTAATTTTAAGAAAATTAAAATGCAAATCAGATATTTCCTGACTTAGTTTTAAATGTATTTCTTGTGGAATTTTACCAAATTTAATATAATCAATAATTCTATATTTACCTCTAAATTGTTGATTTTCTCCAATAATTGATCCGGTAATACCTCTCGATTTAATTGATGCCAATTCATCACTTTCTGGCTTCATTATTCTCGCATAAATGTTAAGACCAAAAGAATGGTCAATGTAAGGCAAAATGATTTGATAGGAATTCCCTCCAATAATTGTAAAAATATCAAATTCTGTTTCGATAAATAAAATTAATGATAACTTTTGTTGTTTGAAGTCATCTTCTTTTGTTAACTCATTTGGTAGAAACTCTTTCCATTCAGATACAAAATCATTTGTATTAAATACATATAAAAAATATTTTAAATTATCTATTACAGTTTCTTTTAAATTCTCCGAATTAAAACTTGTAACTATAGAATTATTTATTATTTTTTTTATTATTGATTCTGTAGTCTTTAATCTTTTTAAAAGACGATTTTCTTTATCAATCCTATAGATTTTGGGATTTTGTGTCATATTTCGTCATTTAAATTTTAGCATGATAAAAAATATTTTTACAAAAATATTTTTTTAATCTCTAGCTACTTTAAGGAAAACCATATTCCATTAAAATTAATATTTCCACAAGTGTAGTTATAAATTAAAAATTATAACCAAGTATTTATACTGGTTTATTTAAACCGCAATCTTGAAATCCTGTAACATTATTAAAAAATACTGTAAGACATTCCTGCTACAACCTGAATAATTTTACATCATAACATTTAAACCATAAAATCATGAAAAAGTTATTATTAGCAGGAAAAGTTATTTTAGGCGCCGGACTAATCATTATATTCTTGAATTCTTGCAAAAACGAAACTAAACAAGAGGATCCAAAAGAGGTTGCTGAAGATGCTAACGAAGCTAAATTTGACTCTATCGACAGTAAGGAAGATGATTCTGAATTCTTAGTAGATCAGGCTGAAATTAACTTAGCTGAAATTGAAATTGGAAAATTAGCTCAAACTAAGAGTACAAATACTGAAGTGAAAAAATTTGGTCAAATGCTTGTTGATGAACACACTAAATCAGCTTCTGAAGTAAGTGCATTAGCAAAAACTAAAAACTTTACTTTACCAACTTCACTAACTGAAGAAGGTCAGGAAGAATACAAAAAACTAAACGAAAAATCAGGTGTTGATTTTGACAAAAAATTTGCTGACATGATGATCGATGGTCATGAAAAAGCAATTGATAAACTTAAAAAAGCTTCGGAAGATGCTAAAGATCCAGACGTTAGACAATGGGCTTCTAATAATATTGCCGGTTTAACCGCACATTTAGAACATGCCAAAATGCTAAAACAAAATCTGGACAAAAAATAAAAAATTGGTACTGGTATTTTTTTTGAGAAACCCCTTAAGAGTTGAATTGCTTAAGGGGTTATTTTTTTTAAGACGCTAAGTTGCTAAGGTTCTAAGTGACTAAGTTTTTTTTTCTTAGCATCTTAGCAACTTAGAACCTTAGCTACTTTAAGGAAGCTATATCAATCACAAAACGATATTTGATATCTCCTTTTAGTAATCTTTCGTAAGCGTTGTTTACGTCGTTTACGCCAATTAATTCAATATCTGCGGTGATGTTGTGTTCTGCGCAGAAATCTAGCATTTCCTGAGTTTCAGCAATTCCGCCAATGTTTGATCCGGCGAAACTTCTTCTTCCCATTAAAAGACTGAAAGATGTTACAGGAAGCGGTTCCATTGGAGCGCCAACCAAAACCATATTTCCGTCGACTTTTAGTAAATTCAGGTATTCATCTATATTATGTTGTGCCGAAACGCAATCTAAAATAAAATGTAAACTTTTGGCATATTTAGCCATTTGTTCCGGATCTGTCGACAAAACAACTTCATCTGCACCCAAACGTTTTGCATCTTCGGTTTTTGACAATGACGTTGTAAAAACTACCACATGCGCGCCCATCGCTTTTGCTAATTTGATTCCCATATGTCCTAAACCGCCAATACCTACAACTCCTACCCTTTGTCCGGGACCAACTTTCCAGTGTTTTAAAGGAGAATAAGTCGTGATTCCTGCACATAATAAAGGCGCAACTCCGGCAAGATCAAGTTTGTCTGAAATGTGCAAAACATAATTTTCATCGACAACAATACTTTCTGAATATCCACCAAAAGTTTGTCCGCCCAAATGAACATCCGGAGAATTGAAAGTCAAAGTATTTCCAGGCTCGCAAAACTGCTCTAAGCCTTCTTTACAATGTTCACATTCTCTGCAAGAATCAACCATACAGCCAACTCCCGCCAAATCTCCAACTTTAAAGTTTTTTACATGATCGCCTACTTTTGTAATTCTTCCCACGATCTCATGTCCGGGAACAATTGGATAAACAGTACCGTGCCATTCGTTACGAGCAGAATGCAAATCAGAATGGCAAATTCCGCAATACAAAATTTCGATTTCTACGTCGTGTGCCAATACGCCTCTGCGCTTAATATCTAATGTTTTCAACGGTTCTTCGGCAGCTTCTGTACCAAAGGCTTTTACGTTTTTTATTTCCATATTTAAGGGGGTTTAGTTTTTTGTTTGTTTGTTCCAAGTTTATTTGTTTCAGGTTTCAGGTTCAGCGTACCGTAAACCCGACAGGTTTTTAAAACCTGTCGGGTTTAATACACGGATAAAAATGATCCAATAAGTTCAGAATTATCTAATTATCTAATTGAAAAATTATCTAATTAGCCTATTTTTCCAAAACTAAAATACTCTTCATCACTTACGCTTTGTAACCAGCTTCCTGAACCTTTATCAATCTCTGTAATAATCGCGATGTATGAAAATTTACTGAAAGGTGTTGCGCCGTACCAATGTTCGATTCCCGGTAAAATAGTTACTACTTCATCTTTGTGAAGCAATCTTATCGCTTGTCCTTTTTCCTGAAAATATCCAATACCGTCTGTCGCAATAAGCAATTGCAGACTTGGATTAATATGCCAGTTGCATCTTGCGCCGGGCTCAAAAGCAACTTCTTTTATCATAGTATTTTCAGGGTGAATATTGCTGGTTTGTTTTTTATAGGAAACGTCGCCAGTCATATAAGTATTGGGAACTTTCCCTTCTTCGATTACGGTAGAATAGGTTGTTGACATAATTAGTTGTTTTAAGTTAGTTATTGAAAGCTATTGTATTGAGCATCGGTAACGGGTTCCAGCCAGTCTACAATTCCGGATTCGGTATTGGTGCTGATCGCGATGTGGATAAATTCACTGTTTGGAGTTGCTCCGTGCCAATGTTTTATTTTAGGCTGAATGTTTACAACATCACCCACATTAAGCAGCTGAATTGGTTTTCCTACTTCCTGATAATATCCTGTTCCGTTTGTAACAATCAAAATTTGTCCACCCGGATGTGTGTGCCAATTGTTTCTTGCGCCGGGTTCGAAAACGACATTACCAACTGCAGTATTTAAATTTGGGTCGTTTGGCACTAACATTTTAACCCAGGCATTTCCTGTAAAGTAATCTGCCGAAGCTAAATCGCCTTTAGGAAAAATTTCGTTTAATTGATTTTCTGAAGTTTTCATAATTATTTGTTTTTTACTATCGGGAAAACTAAATCAGTAAAGCAAGAATGTGCTTTTAGAAGTTTTAATTTAGTTCGCAGAAAACCGATAAAGGATTAATACTAATTATTTCGACGCAAAATTACTTTAGTAAATACGATCTCAGATAACGATAATCAAACAAAAAATTAAGAATATGAAACAATTTACATTCTCAATGATTTCGGAATTGTTCCTGTAAGTCTTTTAAAGTAGTTATTAAAATAGCTCGGATATTCAAATCCAAGTGAGTAACCAATGTCTGCAATGCTCCAGTCTGTGTGTTGCAATAAGGCTTTTGCTTCGCCAATAATTCTTTCTGTAATATGCGCTGTAGTAGGCTTTCCGGTAATTTCTTTTACCGAACGATTCAGGTGGTTTACGTGTACGGCAAGACTTTGGGCATAATCTTGCGGGGTTTTTAAAAGGAGTGGCTCATCTTTTGTTTCAATTGGAAACTGTCTTTCTAATAAATCCAAAAATAGTGAAGTTATTCTGGAAGAAGCATTTTTATGTTTAAAGAAATTTTCCGAAGGCTGCATTTTCATCGATTCATGCAAAATCAAATTGATATAATTGCGCATCAAATCATCTTTAAAAACATAATCTGTTTCTTGTTCTTCGATCATTTTTACAAAAAGCGAATCTACAAAAACTTTCTGTTCTGCTGATAATGAGAAAATTGGAGTTCCGCCTATTTTAAACAAAGGCGATTCATGAAGGCTTTCAGAACGATCATTTACCTTCAAAAAATCTTCGGTAAAAACGCAGGCGTAACCATGATAAACAGGCGAAATAATATCCCAGGAATATGGAATATGCGGATTTCCGAAGAACAAAATAGTTCCATCAGTTTCTATTCCGCGATCGGCATAATGAATAAGGCTTTTGCTGGTATTAATACAAATCTTGTAGTAATCCCTGCGGTTATAGGTTGGAATTTTACTCACATCACCATTTACTTCGTAAACTTTAAAACCTTTCAGCTTTAAATCGTTTATACCAAGTTCTGTTGCCTGACATTCTATTTGCTCTTTCATTTTACAAAGTTATGAAAATCAAATAAAAGTTGGGGAAAATATTTGTTTCAGGTTTCAGGTTTGTTTTGTTTCAGGTTTGTTTTGTTTCAGGTTTGTTTTGTTTCAGGTTTGTTTTGTTTCAGGTTTTCCTAAAATGATAAACCCGACAGGTTTTAAAAACCTGTCGGGTTCACTACACTCCTATTGTGTCATCTCGACAGAGGAGAGATCACATCCGGAGAGCGACTAACTGTAATTACGTTATGTGATTTCTCCTCCGTCGAAATGACAAACTATCGACAAAGTTGAACCTGAAACCTGAAACAAAACAAACCTGAAACTTAAAATCTTTATCTTTGTTTTCATGAAAGAAGTAAAACCCGTAATAGATTATATCTCAAGATATGTTGATTTGACAGATGCTGAAAAAACGCATCTGGCTACTTTTTTGAAAATTACCAAAGTCAAAAAAAGACAATTTATTGTGCAGCCGGGATTTGTATGCAAACACAAAAGTTATGTTGTAAAAGGTGCTTTTAGAGGTTATTTAGTTGATAATGAAGGCAAGGAACATACGTTGTCTTTCGCTATAGAAGACTGGTGGATATCTGATTACAGCAGTTTGATTTATCAGGAACCTGCGACTTTATTTGTGGAAGCGCTGGAAGATTCGATTCTCATTCAGATTGAATATGAAGATGAGCAGAAATTTTTGGAGGAAATTCCGAAACTGGAAAAATTCGAACGTATTATTACCCAGCGTTCCCTGGCTTATCACCAAAAAAGACTTTTATCAAATTTCACCAAAACAGCCGAAGAACGCTATGACGAATTCATGAGCAAATATTCGGTAATTGCAAAGCGTGTTCCGCAATATGCATTAGCTTCTTATCTGGGTTTTAGTACCGAATATTTAAGTAAAATTCGGAATCGAAAAATTTCTAAATAAAGATTCTGAGGTTCTGAGTCGCTAAGGTACTAAGGTTTCTAAACTTTGATTTTTTAATCCTGGTGTCTTCTGAAAATGTGTTATTATAAACCTTATATTAAATAGATTATATTTAAAAAAGTTAAACTGGTTCAACCGAATTTCCTAAACCAGTTCATTTTTATTCCCTTTATTCTGTCACAAATTTGCATAGTCAATACTGACAAAATAATTTAATACAATAAAAATGAAAACAACATTTAATCTCAACCCTACAGGAATATATTCTTTATTGCTGTTCTTTTTATTTGCTTTCAACTTTAGCATTCATGCACAAAATAAAACTGAGAGTAAAAAAATCCAGATTTTCCATATTCAGAATTATTTCACTGAGGCTTATCTTGTAAAAGGAAATTCAGATAAATTATTATTAATTGATACGGGAGTTCCGCTTCCCGGATATCAGGACAGTTTGGTAAATTCGATCAAAAAACTTGGATTTAAACCTGAGAACATTACGCTAGCAATTGTAACGCACGGACATGGAGATCATGCAGGAAATGCAGCATTTCTACAACAAACTTTTAAAACCAAAATTGCAGGTAGCAAAGCCGATTTAGGCAAATTTACATCTGGAAAAACAGAACTGTCAAAATCGGAAGATGTGAGTATTTGGGGTACCCGACTTCGTCCTTATTGTGATCTAGATTATAAACCTTTTACTCCGGATGTTATAGTAGAAAATAAAACTATTGATCTTGAAAAATATGGTTTTACAGGAAAAATTATTCCAATTAAAGGCGGGCACACGCCGGGTGACTTATTAATTCTTATTAGAGAAAATCTTTTCGTTGGCGATACTTTTGTCGGGACTTTTAAATCTCAAAATGGCGGTCTTGTTCCTGACGGTCATCATGTAAGAGAACATTTTTATCATGAAAACAAACAACTTGCCGACGAAAATCTAAAACGTATCGAGAAAATTGCAATTGATAATAAGGTAAAAACAATTTATCCTACGCATAATGGTCCAGTTTCTACTTCTGAATTAAGCAAATACATTAAAGAAGAACCTTTATTGCAACTTTTATCCAAACAAAATCAATCTTTAACCGCTGAAGATTTCAGAATTGTTTCTTCTGATGAAAACACCGCTGTATTCACTTATATCGAAGTCCTTAAGGCTGAAGGAAGAGAAGCGAAAAATGTTTCTGTAACGGAAAATTATGTAAAAGAAAAAGGCGTTTGGAAGAGGGTTTCTAAGAAAGAGGCTTTGTAGTTTTTTTGTTTCAGGTTTCAGGTTTCAGGTTTCAGGTTTCAGGTTTCAGGTTTCAGGTTTTCCTAAAATGACAAACCCGACAGGTTTTAAAAACCTGTCGGGTTCACTACGTTCCCAGTTTGACAAAACTGAGTGTAAACTTTAGTTTACAGACAAAGTTGAACCTGAAACCTGAAACAAAAGAAACTTGAAACCTAATTTTTTTTTACAAAAAATGCAGCTTCTCTTCTTCTAAATCAAGATGTAAAATATGTTTACGTACAATTTCCTCATCAATTCTCTCGTCTTTATTTTTATCTCTCAGCCATTGCCTTTGAAGGTCGAGGATTTCTCTGTAGACTTTTTTGGCTTCTTCGGTCATTAATATATCTTCATTTCTGGAAGCGCTTGCATCTTCCCATTTTTCTGCTAATTGTTGCAAAACTCTTTCATTTTCAAGATGTTCGCTGTAATTTGTTTTTAAATGATCTAACGCTTGCTGAGAAAGTAATCGTCTTAATTTATTATACATTTCATCGTCTGGCATAATATAATCAGGATCGGGCATATTTATTTTTTTGATAAGCCACGGAAGTGTCAGTCCCTGAAGTAATAAAGTCGTTAATATGACCACAAAAGTGATAAAGAGAATCAAATTTCTTTGCGGAAACGGAGCGCCGCCTTGTGCATAAACCGGAATCGATAATGCTGCCGCCAATGATACAACGCCTCGCATACCCGACCAGCTAATAATTACAATACCCTTATAACCAGGATGTCTGCTGTCTGCAACGGTTATGAAATTTCTGGCAATCAGGGTTACAATTACGGCCGCATAAGCTGATATTATTCTCGCAACAATTAAAACAAACGTAACCAGAAGACCATATCCAATAGCCGATGGAAGACTCACATTTCCTAATCCCGAAGTAATTTCAGGCAAGTCGAGACCAATAAACATAAATATTAATCCGTTAAGTATAAAACAGAAACTTTCCCAAACATTGACGCCACGCAATCGCGAGGTACTGCTTAAAAACGAAAGCCTGTTGTTGGATAATAATAATCCGCCGCTTACAACGGCAAGAACTCCTGAACTATGAATTTCTTCGGCAACGAGGTAAATAATATAAGGTGTTATCAAAGACAATACAATATCGATATTGGCATCTGTGGGTAAATATTTGTGCAGTTTCATAAAGACAAAACCAATCGCCAAACCAACTCCAACTCCTGCCAATACCATCCATCCAAAACTGGTTACGGCATTGTACCAAACAAATTGTCCGGTTCCGGCGGTTATCAGCGCAAAGCGAAATATAATCAAAGACGAAGCATCATTTAATAAACTTTCGCCTTCTAAAATGGATGACATGCGACGAGGCACTTTTACAAATTTCATAATAGCGCCAACACTTACGGCATCGGGAGGAGAAACAATTCCACCAAGCAAGAATCCGAGTGCTAAAGAAAATCCGGGAATAAAATAATTGGAAACCAGCGCAACCGAAAGTGCCGTAAAAAAAACAACTAAAAAGGCAAAACTCGTTATAATACGACGCCATTTCCAGAGTTCTTTCCATGAAATTTTCCACGATGCTTCATATAATAATGGTGGAAGAAATATAAAAAAAATCAGTTCCGGATCAATACGCAACAGCGGAATACCGGGAATGAAACTGATTGCCAATCCCGCTAAAACCAGCAAAACCGGATAAGCAACTTTTATTTTGTTGCTCGCCATAATTAAAAAAAGAATGACAATGACGATACCTAAATAAAACGCAAGATTATTCAACATTGGAGAGTATTATTTAAGAGTGATAAAATTCGAATTAAAACCATTTAATCTTTTAAATATCAAGATAGGAAATATTCTACAGAAAAATAAATCTCAGACTTTTTAATTCTTAGATTTATTTTTAACCTATAGTAACAAGTGTCATCCTGAGCGTAGTCGAAGGCTTTATACCGTAAAAGGGCTTCGACTACGCTCAGCCTGACAGTAATTTAAGATTACATTTTTTAACAGATGTCTATTTAATATTAATCGTACCCGTTTTTAATCCTTTGGCTGTAGCCGATAAAACAACTTCGCCCGAATTTTCGTCTTTCTGAATAATAACTTGTGCATAACCATTAAAAAGTTTTCGTTTCCAGGATTCTGCCGGAGTAATTACCTGAATAATTCCGGGATCAGTATTCATAACATCCCAGTCTTTATTTTTTTGCAAAGGCGGCGCAATAATCTGAATCGTGTTTAAACCTTGTTTTAAAATAGCCGCATTCAGCACATATTTCTGATCATCTTCTGCACTTGCCGGAATTTTATTTCCGTTGACAAAAACGACTGCATTCACACCAATCTTTTTATAAAAGAAAGTAACAGTATTGGTTTTGAGATTATTTTTCAAATCAAATTTACCTCGATACACATACGCCGGCGCCTGATTTTTATAATCTCTGTCTTTAAAAGCTTCTTTCCAGTTATTATCAGCTTCGTTAATCTGACCTGAAATTTCGGCAGAAGCTAATTTTTTCTCCTCAAAATTAGTTATAACAACAAGATCTATGTTATCAATAAATTTATCTCTTTCTAATGAAGTTGGATTGCCATTTCCTACTCCAAGAATTTTTCCTCCTTTTACAGAAAATGTTATTTCGTGATTTGCAGTTGGCACATGCGCCCCTTTTTCATCTGTTGTTTCAGCCGTAACAACCACAACATTAGCGTTGGAAACGTTTTCATTATCAACAGATAATTTGACATTTTGAGCATTCTCTGTCGTTTTCTGAATATCCGAAAGTACTTTTTTTCCGTTTTTATAACCAACAGCTTCCAGCGTTCCGGGCACATATTTTACTTTCCATTCTAAATGTCCGTACTGTTCCATTTTCTTTTTGCCCAGACTTTCTTTGTTTAGGAAAAGTTCGACTTCATCACAATTAGAATGCACCCAAACATCGATTTCTTTGCCTGCACTCCAGTTCCAATGCGGCATAATGTGTAAAACAGGTTCATTTCCCCACCATGATTTCAAATAGAAAACATTGTCTTTCGGGAAACCGCAAACATCCATCATTCCAAAATAAGACGTAACCGATGGCCAGCCATAAGGCGTTGGTTCTCCGCGATAATCAAAACCTGTCCAGATAAACATTCCCGCTAAATACGGTCTTTCTGCATAAAATTTCCATCCTTCTTCAATACTATAAAAACTCGGACGCGGTTTTCTGTCATAAGCACTTTGATAATGTTTGGCATCATCTGTAAAATAAACACCGCGCGTTGCAAAAGTCGAACCTTCCTCCGTTCCCATTCCCGGTTGGTTTTTAAACTCATTTCTATGCGCATCAATATCTCCGTTTCCAAGATAATTATAACCCATAATTTCAACAACAGACGAAATTCCGCTTTTAAAACCGCTGCTAATTCCCACTGTTACAGGTCTTTTAGGATCAATGCTTTTGCTAAAATCCTGCATCACATTTGTAATGCGTTCGCCCACAATATTACCTTCAACATTCCATTCTTCGTTTCCAACAGACCAGCAAAAAATACTTGGATGATTGCGGTCACGTTTGATCATTCGTTCCAAATCATTCAAATGATAATCGTTAATTCCCATCAAACGCGTTTCATCAATAACCAGCATTCCAAGTTCGTCGCAGGCTTTCAACAATTCCGGCGTTGGCGGATGATGCGAACAACGATAGGCATTTGAACCCATTTCTTTTAGTTTTTTAATTCTAAAATACTGCAGTTCATCAGGCAAAGCCGTTCCAATTCCCGCATGATCCTGATGATTATTCGTTCCTTTTAGTTTTACCGATTTTCCGTTAAGGAAAAAACCTTTTTCAGCATCAAATTTTATGGTTCTTATTCCGAAAGAAGTTTCATAACGATCTGTAATTTTTCCTTCCTGTCTAATTTCAGTGACTAAGCGGTATAAATTCGGATTTTCTATATCCCACAACAATGGATTATTTACCGTTAATTTCGAAGTAAAATTGGTTGTTTTATAAAAAGCCGGAGCTATTCCGTTTTCAGAAACAGTAGCAATTTGTTTTCCTCCAGCATCTAAAATTGTCTGAATAATTTCAATCGCACCTTTATAATTTCCTTTGTTTTCAATCGTAACTTCGGCGCTAATTACTGCGCTTTTATCTTTTATTTCTGAAGTTACGTAAGTTCCGTTTTCTGAAACATGAACTGTATTTGTTTTCTTCAAGTAAACATGTCTGTAAATTCCGGCGCCTTCATAAAACCAGCCTTCTTCCATCGATGCATCAGCACGAACAACGATTGTATTTTCGCCGCCATAATTCACATAAGCCGTTACATCATATTCAAAACCATTATAACCACTTTCTTCTGTTCCGAGGAAATAGCCGTTAAAAAACACTTTTGAATTCCTGAAAACACCGTCAAATTTTAGTGAAATAATCTTTCCTTTATCACTTTCAGCAATGTTGATTTTTTTTCGGTACCAGCCAATGCTTTTTTCAGGAAAACCTTTTCCCGCCGTTTTAAATCCGTGACTAAAACTCGCTTTTTCGCTAAACGATTGTTCAACCGCCCAATCATGCGGAAGATCTAGTTTTCGCCACGCGCGATCATCAAAATTTATTGCTGCCGGGCCATCTCCAAATCCGGTTTTGGTTAAGTATGAAAAATATCCCGTTGCATGACCAAAATCTTTTTCGGTATCAAATAAATGTCCAAACGAAAAACGCCAGTCTTTATCGATTAAAATTAAATCTCTCTCTGATTTATTTTGTGCCGAAGTACAATTGAATATCAAAAAAATAAAGCAGAAAAGAATTCCTTTAGGAAAAATAGTCTTCATAAAAACGCGGTTAACGGAAATGGTTTGTAAAATAGCGATAAAAATATTGTTTTTAATTTGATTAAAATAATAGTATTTCATCAAAACATAATTATTTGTGCCTGATTACGGCTGAAAATTAGGCTTTAAAAATTTAGAATCATTCTATGAGGCGTTCATTGGGAGAATATTGATCTTTTGATGTAATTTTATATAGAAATTGAACAAAAATAGTAGTACCATGAGTGTTATTAAAGACGAAAATACGCTTCTAAGCACTATTAAGCGTATAGACCATGAAATTGACAAACTAAATGATCAAAAAATAATTGTTTTTTTTGAGCATCTTGGCCTGAACGAAAGAGACGACGTACCCAAGAATTACCTGGATTTTGAAACCATCCTTATCGTTGTGCCAAACCGACATATTTCGCATGAACTAAAATTTTTTAAATATTCAATCGCAAGACTTTCTTTCGTAACAAATCCGTATGCGAAAAATATTCACGTTTATGATTTTAAGGAATGGGACAGCAAAACCCGAAATAAAACGCAGTTTCAGGTTCGCGAATTTCTAAAAACAAATTTTGGAGGCGTGCGAACTATTATTGATGGTTTGAATTAATATAAAGAAACAAAATGAAGTGGATTACGCGCGAAAGACCAAAAATTGACAGAATTGCGTGTCCCTGGCTCATCAAAAAATTTGTTGATCCTGAAGCTGAATTTATTTATGTTCCTTTTAATGAAGTCCTTGCGAAAGCAAAAGAATTAAACGCAGTTCCGTTTGATATTCCTGATGTAGAATTTACGCATTATAATGACGAATGCACTTTTGACTACATCATAAAAAAGTATCAGATTAAAGATCCTGCGGTATTAATTATGTCGAAAATTGTTCGTGGTGCAGATACTGATCAGCATGGGATCGCAAAAGAATCCGCAGGACTGTGGGCAATTTCTGCCGGACTTTCTTATAATATCACAGACGATTTAGAATTGCTAAAAAACGGCATGATACTATATGATGCTCTATATAGCTGGGCTACGCATCTTTACAAACAAAATCATTTGCAAAATAGTCCCTTCGAAAACTTACTTCACGAAGTCTATAATAAGTTTTTGAATGAAAAGAAATCAAGCAAAAAAACGCCTTCCTGGGTTAAAGATTTAAAAGATATAATTCAGGATCAAATCGATGCTCAGTTTACTTTTGATCTGAAAAAGATTTCTAATGATTTAGAACTCAATCCGTCTTATCTATCAAGGGAATTTTCAAAATATTTTGAAGATTTAAATTTTGGAGAATATGTTCGGAAATTACGAATCGAAAAAGCCATACATCTAATCCAAACTACAACTTATACTTTAACTGAAATTGCATATATGACCGGCTTTTCAGACCAAAGTCATTTTACCAGAATATTCAAATCACAAACAGGAAAAAATCCTTCTTCCTATAGAAAAAATGCACTAAAAAGTAATCCAGATACAAAAGGTAAATAGCGTTCTATTTATAGTTTTTAAGTCTGTATAGTTTTGTTTCTATAAACCAAACTATCATGATTTCGTTGAAACACTTTTTTACTATTGCTTTATTTTCATTGAGCACTATTGCATCTGCTCAAACTACTTATCCTAAAATAACAGGTTATTTCGGCATTCTTCATCCCATAATTACTGTTAGTAATGAGCAGACGAATTTAAATTTCAGAGATTATTATGCCGTAGGTTTTCCAACGGGAATTAACATCTGGAAGAGCTCGAAAATAGGATTTTCATTTGAAATTGTTCCCAATATAAAAGCCGAAAACGGACAAGATAAGGTTACCAATATACTATTTCATCCTGGTGTTTTAGTCGCATTAGGAGACGGTTTTACTTTTGCCGGAAGAGCTGCCTTTGAAAGCAGCGGAAGATATGGCGTAACTCCGGTAATTAATAAAACGGTGATAAAAAGCGAGAATTGCAGCTATTTTGTCGCTGTTCCGCTTCCTGTGCGTTTTGGCAATGATCACCCAGCAAGTTTTACTGTAGGTTTTCAATTTGGAATTGCTTTTTAAAACTTTGATTAAAATTTTAAGGAGCTGTTTCCTGCTGTCCGCTGTATCTTTTGTGCCGAACCCCGGCACAAAAGGATGCCGCTCCCATCAGGGCTAGGACACTCGTTTTCAAAAGAAATTTATTATCCAAAATCACCCACAATCTTTGTTAAAGTTTAAAATTTTGACAAAGATATTTCGCGTCGTTATTTTACCTTTTTATTTCAAAAATAGTAAGAAACTTTTTCTCTAATTTTTCCCGCTTCTTCTCCTCTTTCCATCTCGAATAGAAAGCCATAAAAAGCAAAAACAAATTAACAATTGTAGATGCTCTTCGAAGTCCTTTGGCAAAAAAAAGAAAAAATATGTTGATTGCGAGAATCAGAATTATGGGAGAAAACCTTGCCCAAAGCAGCTTTAGTTTATCGGTTGGTTCAATACTATAATCTACTTTAAGTCTGTTATTAAGATCTTTATAATTCCCTTTTACAATATAATAGGTTGATGAATCTTTTGAATTTACCGTCAGACTAAAACTGTTATCGTCAAAGAATCCATAAAAAGGCTTTATTGCCCCGGAAATAGGAAATATTCTAACCTGACCCAAAATTGTTTTCGGAGAACCAATCTCTGTATTATCCCTTAATCTGGCACGAAATTCTGATATACTGAGTTTTGATTCCATAATTTGATTTGTTTCAGGTTTTCTTTTGTTTCAGGTTTCAAGTTTCAAGAAGAATCTTTGTCAAAGTTTAAAACTTTGACAAAGATCACAATGCGAGTAAACCCGACAGGTTTTTAAAACCTGTCGGGTTTGATGTACGTTGCATGAATTCCAGTTTAAAAGCAAAGTTTGGAAAAACCTGAAACCTGACACAAACTAAACTTTTACGGTGCTAAAATACTCTTCACCTTTTCATTCAAAGCATTTCCGTGAATGTTTTTGGCTACGATAATTCCGTTTTTATCAATTAAAAAGTTTAACGGAACAGATTGCAGCATATAATCGCCAACAACTGGCGAAGTCCAGTATTTTAAATCGCTTACTTGAATCCACGGTAATTTTTGTTTGGCAATTGCTGCCAGCCAAAGCGGTTTTTTAGTATCCATAGAAACACTGTAAATCGAAAATTTTCCCTGATAGGTGTTGTATAATTTTATTAGTTCAGGTTGTTCCTTAATACTGGGTCCGCACCATGAAGCCCAGAAATCAACCAAAACCAAATCTCCTCTTAAGGAAGAAAGTACCACGTTGTTTCCTTTTGTATCCGGAAGATCAATTTCGGGAGCGATATCACCAATATCAGTTCCAACTACCTGAGCTTTTGAATTTGTAATTAAACACAATAAGAATCCTAGAATAAGTAAAGTTTTTTTCATAGTTTGATTTGTTTGGGGCGTTTTTTTTAGTCTCGCAAAATCGCAGCTTTTTTTCAACGCGAGTAGAAATGACAATGTTTTTAAACTTTGCGTCTTTGCGACTTTGCGCGATTAATTTTCACAAGCAAATATAAATTTTCTTTACTAAAATCTTCCAATTTCTTCTCTTCCATCTTAAATTTTTGCTAAATATTTTTTCCTTAATTGGTATATCGGGAAAAGTCGATATATTTGCACCATGGAACATATAGAAATATTTAAGGCACTCTCGAATAAATCCAGATTACAAATGCTGGAATGGCTGAAAGAACCCGAAATAAACTTTCCCGAACAACTTCAGCATGCTGGATTTGAACACGGAGTTTGTGTTGGGCAAATTCAGGCCAAAGCGGGACTTACACAATCGACAGTTTCTGAATATTTGTCGATTTTACAACGGGCTGGTTTTATCGAAGCCACACGCGTTGGGCAATGGACATACTATAAACGCAACGAAGGTGCCTTTGAAGCACTCAGTAAATTAATTCAAACTAATTTGTAAATTACTTATGAGTACAAACAACCTGTTTTCGCCATTTAACTTAAAAACGTTAAATCTTAAAAACCGAATCGTAATGGCGCCAATGACGCGCTCTTTTTCTCCAAACGGAATTCCAACTGACGAAGTAGCTGCTTACTATCAAAAAAGAGCTGAAGGCGAAGTTGGTCTAATATTATCTGAAGGAACTGTTATCGACAGACCATCTTCATCAAACGACGCCAATGTTCCTCACTTTTATGGAGATGAATCTTTAAAAGGATGGAAAAAAGTGATCGAAGAAGTTCATGCTGCAGGAGGTTCAATGGGACCACAAATCTGGCATATGGGAATTATGGATAATCACCATTCAGGATGGGTTCCGCCAGTTCCGTTTGAAGGTCCGTCAGGATTAAACCGTCCGGATTTCAATAATGGAAATACGATGTCTGAAAAAGATATTGAAGATACTATTCTTGCTTTTGGAAAAGCGGCTGCTGATGCTAAAAGATTAGGTTTTGATACGATCGAAATTCACGGTGCGCACGGTTATTTGATCGATCAGTTTTTTAGGGCCGAAACAAATTTACGTACCGATATTTATGGTGGAAAAACACTTCCTGAACGTAACCGTTTTGGAGTTGAAGTGGTAAAAGAAATCAGAAAACAAGTGGGGAATGACTTTGCTGTTATCATGCGTTTTTCTCAATTTAAACCTTCTGATTATAATTATAAACTGGCAAAAAATCCACAGGAATTAGAAGCGTGGCTTACGCCTCTTGTTGACGCCGGAGTTGATATTTTACATTGTTCTCAACGTCGTTTCTGGGAACCTGAATTTGAAGATTCCGACTTGAATTTCGCCGGATGGGCTAAAAAAGTTACCGGAACACCAACAATTACGGTAGGTTCTGTGGGACTTTCAGGAGATTTCTTCGGCGCTTTTGCAGGAGAAAGTTCTCAGCCAACTTCTCTTGAAGAACTAAACAGACGTTTCGACAGAGGTGATTTTGATTTAGTTGCCGTTGGAAGACCTCTTTTATCTGATCCAAACTGGGTTGCAAAAATCAAAGCCGGAAAAACAGATGAATTAAAAGGTTTTAGTAAAGAAGCTTTGGGGGCATTGGTTTTAGAATAAGTTTTTTTTTAAAGGTGCAAAGTGGCAAAGGTTCAAAGGGACAAAGGTTGCACTGGGAACTTTATAATTCTATATACAAAAGGGATGAAACATTATGTTTCATCCCTTTTTTTGAATATCTATAACTAACAAAATTAGAAATTCAATATTTTTAAAAATAGGTTCAGAGTGGCAAAGGTTCAAAGGAAATAAGTTTTTTTTCTCTGTGCCTTTGCCACTTCAAACCTTTGAACCTTTGTTACTTTGAACCTTTGTCCCTTTTTTGAAGCCACTTACGAACTGGTTCATCATATAATTTCAAGCATAAAAATGCTAATACAATACTTGCAATCAGAACGCCAATTCCTAGTGGATAACCTTCCTGCATAGAAACTTTATTATCTACAACCCAAGCGGTAAACCAATAAATTAATGGATAATGCGTGATATAAATTGGATAGGAAATATCGCCAAGAAGTTTGCATATTTTAGTCGAAAAAGCACTTTTTATTTCTCCGCCGGCGCCAATTGCAACAATAAGAGGAAAGACCAAAATAATACAGAAAGATTCATATAAACCGTTCATCCATAAGGTGTTTTCGTCTCCAAATCTTGGCAATGCCAAAACAATCGTGATTAAGATACTGCAAACCCAGAAAGCGCCTTTTATATGAATCAGTTTTCCTAATCGGCAAAGTAAAACTCCGGCAAAAAACGGGTATAATAACCGAGTAAAACCAACATTCATTTGCTCCAAATTTAGTGACCAGCCTCCTATTACATCTCCTTTTGGACCAAAAACGGTGTAATTAATTAACAGTCCGGCAAATATCAGTACAATAACGGACAGTAGTTTATTCGAAAATTTGCGGAAAAACAAGGCGTACAAAATATTAGCAATATATTCGAAAAAAAGCGACCACGCCGGACCATTTAAAGGATGCATTTCGCCCCAGCCTCTGATTTCTAATGATGGCGGAATTGGAAGCAAAGTAAATCCAATAATCATCGTTAGAATCACTTTCCAGACTTCCATTCCGGCGATCATCGGAAACAAAATATCCGAAGCCTGAAAATAGTAAAAGATAGCTCCAATGATCATTCCCATAATTACCATGGGCTGCAGGCGAATTAAACGTCGTTTGTAAAATTCCCATTGTGACATTCTTGCCCAGCGATCGTCATAAGCATAAGCCACAACAAATCCGGATAAAAGAAAAAAGAAATCCACGGCCAGATAACCGTGATTGATGATTTGTTTAAAACGATTTCCGCCGCTAAAAGCTTCAAAAATGTGAAATGCAACAACTAATATTGCCGCAACTCCACGTAAACCGTCGAGAATTTCATAATGTTTTTTTGGTTGAATATCAGTAGAAATAGAACTCATAAATTGTTTATTTTAGATTGCAGATTTTAGATTTTAGAATTGGAATCGATCGGTAGCGAACAGGCGAAGCAATTTAAAAAATTTGGCATTTACTTATTGATGATTTTTCAGCCATTCCAACCTTCTCTGATCTGGTAAATGTGTCACCTTGAAGTTTTCGAATTTAGCTTCAAAACCTTTTCCATCTGGTGAAGCCGCCATTAAACCAACCATAACCGGCGTATTATCTTGTAAAGGTGCATTTCTGGCCAGGATATAATTTTTATCATCAAAAGAATAAAATATTTCAACAGCATCTAATCTTCTCACGACTTTTATCCATACAAATGGTGGTGCTTTTTCTAAAGTTGTCACGCTCCAATCACTTTTATCGTGCGTTACAACCGTGCTAATATTGAATTTTCCATCCACAAATTCAACTCCGGTTTTGATGTAGTTTTTCTCATCAATACGAAGCATTAATCCCATTTGGTCAAAACGGGCAATATAATTTCCGGTTAATTTTACTTTTGCTTCAAATTCTCCTCCATAAGTGGCGTAATAAAAGGGTGCGTCATCAACGGTAAAACCATAATGAGAAATACGCCAGTAATCGCTGTTTGCCGTAACATTCATAATCAAAGCATTGTTTTTAATTTCCCATTTTTCAGGTTCATTAAACCACTGCATTTTGTTCAGGCTTTGCGCCGAAAGATTATGTGCCAGAAATAAAACAATGGCACTAAGTACAATTTTTTTCATATTCTTTAAATTTAAAAGTAAAGTTTTTCTCCAAAAAGTAAAACTTCTAACACCTAACATTTTACATTTAACTTTTTCACCAAAAGCAAAGCTGCAACTTTTTACATTGCAGCTTTACAACCAACCAATTTAGAAATAATGAAACTATTGAAGTGAAAAACTCACTTTAGATTTTATATCTGTTGAAGATGCGCCAACGATTGCTTCAAAAGCACCCGGTTCTGCAACCCAGTCGTGTTTTTTATCATCAAAAAAGCTCAAAGCTGTTTTGTCAATTGTAAAGGTTACTGTTTTTTCTTCTCCCGCTTTAAGCGAAATTTTGTCAAATCCTTTTAATTCCTTAATCGGACGTACTAATGAAGATTTTAAATCACTGATATACAACTGAACAATTTCTGAACCTTCTCTATTTCCAGTGTTTTTTACATTAACAGAAAATGTGATTTTATCATCTGCAGAAACTTGTTTTTTATCAGCTGTCACTTTTCCGTATTCAAAAGTCGTGTAGCTTAAACCGTGTCCAAAAGAGAACAATGGCTTTGCTTTTTGTTTGTCTGCCCAACGGTATCCAACAAAAATGCTTTCTTTGTATGTTACGTCTTCTCCACCAGGAAATTCTCCTAAAGCGTGCGCTCCGTTATCAGATAATTTTACAGGAAAAGTAAAAGTCAATTTCCCTGACGGATTCACATCTCCAACTAAAACTGCTGCCAAAGCATTTCCTGCTTCAGTACCTAAAAACCAGCCTTGTACAATTCCCGGAACTTCTTTTACCCACGGCATTGCCACAGCATTTCCTGAAATATTTACAAACACTATATTTTTATTGACTTTCGCCAATTCACTTATTAATTCATTCTGACCATAAGAAAGTTCTAATCCTGTACGATCGTGTCCTTCATCATCCTGATTTGGGGCTTTGTTCAAACCTCCAATAAACAGCACAATATCAGCATCTTTGGCCACTTTTAAAGCTTCTGCCGTTAATTCTGCCGGAGAACGTTTTTCTTCTAAACTCACTTTTGCAACAACGCCGTTATAATTACTTGTCGGGTCTCCAACATAACCGCGAGCATACACAATTTCAGCCTGATTGCCAATTCTTTTCTTTAAACCTTCAAGTGGTGTGATTTCGTATCTTGCTTTCAGTGAAGAACTTCCTCCACCAACGGTCATCATTTTAATGGCATTTTCACCAATAACCGCGATTTTTTTAGTTTTAGAAAGATTGATCGGCAATATATTATTGTTGTTTTGAAGCAATACAATTCCTTCTTCAGCAATTTTTAATCCTGCTTTTGCGTGTTCTTCTGTACCAAAAGACCCGAAAGGTCTGTTTTTATTCATTGTTGTTAAGAAAGACAAACGTAAAATACGACGTACTTTTTCGTCTAATTCTTTCGTTCCAACTTCGCCTTTTTTAATCATTTCTGAATATGGTTTTGCCAAATAATAGTTGTCATAAGCATTACTTGTTCCCCATGAAAGTCCGTTTGTCCAGGAACCAAATTCCATATCCAAACCATTATGAATTGCTTGTTTTGTATCATGAACTCCGCCCCAATCTGAGACTACAACACCTTTGAAACCCCATTCTCCACGAAGAATGTCGTTTAACAAAAACTCATTATGGCAACATTGCTGCCCTTTATATTTATTGTAAGAACCCATAATTGCCCATGCATCACCTTCTTGTACAGCGGCTTTAAATGCAGGCAAATAAATCTCATACAAAGCACGATCATCAACAATTACGTTTACCGTATTACGATTGGTTTCCTGATTGTTTAAGGCAAAATGCTTCACACAAGCCGCAACGCCGTTTGACTGCACTCCTTTAATATAAGGAACAACCATTTTTGAAGTTAAGAACGGGTCTTCTCCCATATATTCGAAATTACGACCGTTTAGTGGCGTTCTGTAGATATTTACACCCGGTCCTAATAATACATTTTTATTACGGTAACGTGCTTCTTCACCAATCGATTTTCCATATAAAGAAGCCAACTCTTTGTTCCAGGTGGCAGAAAGTGCGGTCAATGCCGGAAAAGCAATACAGGAATCGTTTGTCCAGCCAGCCTGATCCCATTCGTCCCATTTCACTTCGGTACGAATTCCGTGTGGTCCATCAGTCATCCAGTTTTCCGGAATTCCCAAGCGCTGTACGCCCGGCGAACTGAATTTTGATTGTGCATGAATCATGGCAATTTTTTCGTCGGTGGTCATTTTTGAGAGCGCATCAGCAACACGTTCGTCAATCGACTTTGTATCATCAAGATAAACCGGAACTTTGTTTTGGGCATTGATCCCAACCGAAGTCAACAAAAGTAAAACAACAATTGTTTTAATGTTTTTAAACATAACTATAATTTTATTTAAGCATTAAATTATATATAAGATAGTAAGTGGTCAAAAGTACCTTATAATAATATTGTAAAGCTAAAACGTTATAGTATGCATGAGATTTTTAAACGAAAAAAAGTAGTGAAATAAAAAATTAAATAATTGATTATTAAATAGTTAATATTTTTTAAAGGACAAAAAAAGTAGTGATTTTAAAATAAATCGTTACACTTTCAACGAAATTAAACCTATTTTCATGACCATTTCTTCCAAATCATTTCGCGAAACTGCGGCTTTATTTCGAGCTCTGGTTCTATAGTTGTAAATCGTGCTTAAAGAGTAACGAAGAAAGGCGGCAATTTTTACGCTGTCTGTAATTCCAAGTCGGATTAAAGCAAAAATACGAAGCTCTGTATTTAGAAGTTCTCCTTGTTTCAATACGATTTGTTCTTCTTTAATAAGCAAGTCGTTAAAGTCTTTTACAAATGTTGGATATAAATTGAGAAAGATAATATCAAAGTTTTTATACAATTCTTCCAGTTCATTATCAACCAAAGTAGTTGATTTGAGCATTTTATATATTTCGTCAAACTGTTTCGCCGTTGCTTTTTTGTTTAAGATAATGCGATAGTTCTCTAATTTATTGATGTAAGCGGAACACAGATTGAAAAAATGCGCAATATATTCTTCCTTAACGTGATTGGATTCAGACAATTGCGAATTACGCTCCTGCAACTGATTATTGGTTTCGGTAATATCTTTGTTTAATTCGGCTAATTTTTGACTTGTTTCGTATAATTCTCCCCGAATTCTGGAAACTTTTTTCATCTGTTTGTACACATAAATAACCGCCACTATCAAAAATAAAGAAAGCAGACTAATGCATAAAAGGTACAATTGAAGCTCTGTTTTTCGCTTTGCTTCTCTTTCTAAATAAACCGTATTGATGATCGAATAAACTTCTGACATTAAAAGCGTACGAAATTGTACGTTGCAATAAAGCGCATCTTCAATTGCCGATTGTGTGAGTTTATAGGCCATATCGACATCGCCAACTTCATAAAAAACCAAAGCAAGTTCCTGAAGCGACGCATTGTCTTTATTAGCGTTTTTGATATCTGCGGTTGCCGAAAGCGCGTAATATTTTTTTCTTAATTCCAGTTGGTGTGTTCGCTCATAAATACTTCCCAAAAGGTATGTAATCATCGCATATTGGGGATTATCTTCTTTGGTGTTTTTCAGTAAATCCAATAATTGCTTTTCGGCAGCCCGGATTTTTTGCCGGGACATTCCCTGCTGAATTTTATTAATTTGATAGTTTAGCGTATTTGGATCTAAAACCATCAACAGCGAATCACGGTATTTTCTTATCTGCTGAATGTATTTTATGTCATAACTATTTGCCGCATAATGTTCAAAAAATTCGCGATACGCCACATAATACGTTGGAAGTAATGTTTTTGATAATGTTTTTTTGTTGATGCTTTTTAGAATAGCTTCTGATTCACGGTATTTTCCCGAGGAAGAATAAAGCGTTACCAATTGGATATTCGCCAAATCTGATAAATCTTTATTTTGAAGTTCATCAGCAATTTTGAGGTTCTTTTTTACATAAAAAATAGCCGAATCAGAGTTGAATTTCTGGTATTCTGAATATAAAGTTTTGTTGTAATTGTATTCCTGTTCTTTCGTTAAATCAGCCGATTTGATTTTTTTGAAGTTCAAAATACGCTCTTCTTTTAACTCAACATATCGCTGTTTGTTTTTGAGTGCGTCGTTTAGTTTTTTCAAAATAGTATCTATACTATCCGATGAATAAACAGGACTTCCCAAAAGAACGAACAAACAAAAAAACAGATAATTTTTCAAACTAATTAAGATATAATGAGACTTACAAATATAAGAAAGTGTAGAAATAAAAATGCAATATTTAGTAAGTCGCAAATTTTGAATTTAGTAACAAAAAAATTCAACAATTCATATTATAAAACACGTTTTAAAACAAATCAAAATAATGTTTTCGTAGCTTTGTTTGAACTGAATTCCTCATAATATAAACTATTTTCAACATGCCACATTTTGTTATTGATTGTTCTAAAAACGTAATCCGATTAAAATCTGCAGATGACATTATGCAGAAAGTTTTTGATGCTGCAATGTCTAGTGACTTATTTATTGCTTCCGAAGTGAAAGTCAGAATTAACCCTTTTACTTATTATAACAACGGAAATAGTCTCGATGATTTTATTCATGTTTTCGGATATATTATGGAAGGTCGAAATACAGATCAAAAAGCCAGATTATCGAAAGCCATTGTCACCAAACTGAATGAAATTCTTCCTGAAGTTCCAGTGATTTCAATCAATATCAAAGATTTTGAGAAGGCAAGTTATTTTAATAAAACGATGATTTAAAAGTTTGATTTGTTTTTTGATATAAATAAAATTATCACAAAATTACTTTGATATAAAAAAACACAACTTCACTTTGAATTCAAAAAATGAATTCAAAGTGAAATCATATCCTTAATAGATGATTTTATGTACTTAACAACTTATTTAATTAATGAAAATTTTCATGAATTCTATAGTAGAATCATGAAAAATATAAGTGCTTTTGATAATCATATTGAATATAAAACTAAACTTAATGACCTAGAATACAATGTTATTGAAGGAACTTTATTTGAAGAAGAAATTATCATTTATTTTGAGGGTGAAATAAATATAATAAAAGTATTTATAAAATATAGCCTCTTCATTCATCATGAAGAATATTATAATCGAATTATAGCTTTTGAAAAAAAGTTAATGGATTTATTTTCTGATCTAAATTCATTTCATAGAGTTGATGAAATTTTATTTGAAGATTTAATAATTGAAAACGGTGAATCCTGGCATAAAAAAGAAAATGCATTTGAGATTTTTAGTGAATTTCTCGTTGATCAAGAAAAAGGACATTGGCAGAAAATAAAAAATCCTTACTTATCTATTAGCTATTCAGAATTCACCATTATGAATTTTGAATCTTAAAAAAATGAAAACAATAAGCTTTGTCAAAGTTTTAAACTTTGACAAAGCTCATAAAAAGTCTATTCTCTTTACTCTATTTTCTATTTTCTATATTCTCAATTAACAGCAATCGGAGCAGCTAAACAACTTTCCGGAATATCAAAAGCATTTACTAACGCAACGGCATCCGGACGAATATCCCAACAAAGCTGATTTACCATTTTACGAATTGCTTTCGTTTTAACAGCTTCCATATAACCATCTTCAAGGTACCAGCCTTTGTTTTTTTCTATTTGCGAAAGTGCATATAACTGATATAATTTTGTCAAAATTTCTTTTGAATTGATGTCTTCAACGGTCTTAATCGCTTCCTGAAACTGTTCTAAAACAATTCTTTCAAGATACGCCTGAGCAACGTCAATCATTTGATGCTGAACGACATTAAAAGCATCGTAAGCTTCTAAACCGCCATCAACTAACTTTTTAATACGTCGCGCTGCAGAAGCCAGAATTGTTTTTTCTCTGTGAATAAAAGCCTGCAAATGGAATTCAGAATCCAATAAATGTTCATCATCTGTTCTTCTCGTTGCGATTGGGTTTTTCTCAGAAATAGCCACTTTTGCATTTTCATAAACATAATTGATGATTCCCAAAGAGCCCATTTCACCAAAAGCTTTTCTAAATTCTGATAAGCGGTTTTTGGCCACCAATTGCATCAAAACCGTATTATCGCCTTCAAAAGTCGTGTAAATTTCGGTATCGTTTTTTAAAGCATCGATTCTGTTTTCAGATAAATATCCTTTTCCGCCAATTGCTTCACGACATTCCTGTAAAATATCTCTTGTGCTCCACGTCGAATAGGATTTCATTCCGGCTGCAAGGGCTTCAATTTCCTGCATTTGCTCTTCTGTTCTGTTTAAAAAACGATTCGTAAGATATTGCAAGGCAAAATGAACTGCATAAGTTTTCGCTAAATGCGGAAGCAATCTGCGTTGGTGCATTCTGTAATTTAAAATTGGCACTTCTGATCCGCCTTCAGGTCCAAATTGTCGACGTTGATCGCTATATCGAATCGCAATTGTCAATCCTGATTTGGCTGCAGCCAATGCCGAACGCGGAATCCCGATTCGACCGCCAACCAAAGTTCCTAACATCGTGAAAAAACGTCTGTTATCACTCGGAATTGGACTTTCAAATTCGCCTTTATCATTTACGGATGCAAAACGATCGAGCATATTTTCTTTTGGAATCACAACATTATCAAACGAAATTGTTCCGTTATCTACGCCGTTTAATCCCATTTTATGACCGCAATCGCCAATTGTAACTCCGTTTAACGTATTTCCGTTTGTATCGCGCAACGGCACAACAAAAGCGTTTACTCCGTAATCGTGATCGTCAATAATTAATTTCGCAAATACAGTCGCCATTTGACCGTGAACGGCTGCATTTCCAATATATTCTTTTTGAGCATTTTTATGCGGTGTATGAATCGTAAACGTTTGATCGTTATGATTGTAAGTCGCCGTTGTCTCCAGACCCTTTACGTTTGATCCGTGATGTGTTTCTGTCATTGCAAAACAACCCGGAATTTTTAGTGAACCAATGTCTTTAAGATATTTGGCATAATGTTTATCAGTTCCTAAAGACTGAACGCTCATTCCCCACAACCCAAACTGAACACCAAATTTTATTACTAAACTCAAATCGTGATAACTCAATGTTTCCATTATCGCAAAATAATCGGCTATGTTTTCTCCTCCACCGTATTGCTTTGGATATGCCATATTTCCGAGATTTTCTTCAGCTAAAATTTTACACCAATTGTAAACGGTTTGGCGATATACATTGATATCTGTTGAAGTTTCATAAGCAAATTCAGGTCTCGAAATAACTGATTTTACTTTTTTGATAATCGCAGCTTCTTTGCCGTCTAAAAGTTCGGTTATTTTCTGAATATCAAAATTTGAATTGGTTTGAGAAGTCGCCGTAAAAGAATCGGCTTTTGTTTTAAAGTTCTGAATTACTTCTTCACCTAAAACGCCCAAATCATTTTCCAGTTTTAAAAAATCAGGTTTTAATGTTGAAATATCTACATCTTCTTCTGAAAGTGCTTCGGCAATATCAAAAATCGATTTTATAGATGATTTATCTTTTATACTTTTTTCTATATCTTGTTTCCATTGGGACAATTCATTTCGCGATGGCGGATTTGTAATGTCTAATTTAGAAAGCAGCTGTTGTTTTTCTTCAGGCGAAAGCCAGGTTAAATTATTTATGAATTGCTGAATCGTCCAAAATTCTTTTTGGGTTAAAAGATCGTCTGACCACACTAAATAAAATAAGGGAATGAAGGCTTGTAGTTTTCTAGTTTTCATAAGATTTTGAATCTGGTTATTTGTTTTTGTTTGCCACGAATTCCACTAATTTTCGCTAATTTTTTTATGTTGAAATTTTAAAAAATTACGCAAATAAATTTTGATTCGTGCTAATTTGTGAAATTCGTGGCAACATTTTTCACATGCAATATTGCATAAAAAAACAGAAATGAAAAATACTCATTCCTGTTTAAATATCCTGTTAAGATTCTGGTAATTTTATGATCTGTAAAAATAATCGCCACGAATCTGCGAATTTTATAAAGCTAATTCGTGAATTCGTGGCGGAAAATTTTAGTAACTCTTGTACTTTAAATTAATTGAAAAACCAGCCACAACTTCACGAATGTTCATCAAATCTCATTTGAAATCGGACTATGTCAATTTGGAGTTTTCAGGTTCGTGAAGTTTGTGGCGAAACTTTAAATATTTTTTGAAGCCGGTGTATATCTTTGTTTTAATGCAAAAAGATGATGCGAGTTGAAAACGATTACAGCTATAAAAATAATGCTGTAAGCAGTGATTTGTAATACGGTTATGTTTTCGTGATAAACAAAAGTAGCTAATGCAAAGGCAATCATTGGGTTGATGTTTAACAACATTCCAACTGTTGATGAATTAATACCGGAAAGTGCATATAAATTCAGGAACAACGGGAAAATCGTAAACAAAATGGCAATGGTTTCGATACAGAAATAAAACTTAAATTCTGTTGGAACCGGACCGCTGTATGCCGGATAAAAAGGCAGTAATATCAACGCTGCCAATGTAATATGAAATGTCAGGATTATAAATTTATCAAAACCTTTATTGACACGCTGACTTACCAAATAACAAGCGTAAGTAAGGCCAATAATGATGCTGAAAAACATATCCATTATATCGGCATACGACAAAAGTAAACAGCCTGAAATACTTAATCCGACAGAAATCCATTGGGTTTTGCTTAGTTTTTCATGCAGAAGAAAATACGCCAGTAAAGTGGTTAAGATTGGACAAACCAAATAAGCAAGCGATGTGGCTTTTACGCTGACATGATTCATTACATAAATAAAGGTGAACCAGTTAAGCATTAAAAAAACGCTTCCGCCAATGTTTAGTAAAAGTGCTTTTCTTTTTTCAGATTTTGGTAATGCTTTGAAGATTTCGATTGTTTCTTTTACTTTTTTTCGTTTGAAAGCAAATGAAATCAGTAACATCAAAATACTACAGCTAAATACACGAAAAAATAGAATATCTAAAGAGGCATATTCGTGAATTGGTTTTAGTACAAGACTAAAAAATCCCCAAATAGTGTAAGCGGTTATGGCTGCGATGTAGTATTTTGTTGTTTTCACAAGTTATAGTTTTTGGTTTGGTTTTATTCTGAAACAAATTTCACAAAAATAAATAAGCAATACAGATACAGTTTTTGTAAATTGCACCATAACAGTTTTTATTTATGGGAAATTCTAATTACTTATACCTGCAATTTGCTGACCGAATTGAAAAGCAAATCAAATCGGGCGTTTTAAACGTTGGCGATAAACTGCCTTCTATTCGTGAAGTTTGTGCCGAAACGGGTTACAGTATGAGCACTGTGAGTAAAGCGTATTATGAAGTTGAAAGCAGATCTTTGATTGAAGCGCGACCGCAATCAGGCTATTATGTGAGTAATACTTCGGCAAGGATAATTGCAGAACCTACGCCAAGCAGTCCGGTTTTGAAGTCTTTGAATATCGATCGCGAAGATTTAATTGATCAGGTGTATCGCAATATGACGGATAAAAATATTACGATGCTTTCTTTGGGTTTTCCGTCGAATGAACTTTTGCCTATTGCGAAATTAAATAAGGGAATTATTCAGGCGACACGCCAACTCCCAAACAGCGGAACGAGTTATGAAGAAGTGCAGGGAAATCTGAATTTGAGGAAAGAAATTGCACGCTGGTCTTTTACCTGGGGCGGTTCTCTGACTGAAAATGATATTATCACAACACCGGGCTGTACGAGTGCTATCTCTCATTGTTTGATGACTTTAACGAAACCCGGCGATACAATTATTACCGAAAGTCCGGCCTATTTTGGAATTCTGCAACTGGCTAAATCACTGGGTTTGTATATTATGGAATTGCCTACCAATATGACAACTGGAATAGAACTGGAGGCTTTAAAAAAAGCGCTTTCTACAAAAAAAGTAAAACTTTGCCTTTTGATGAGTAATTTCAGCAATCCGTCTGGAAGTATGATGCCGGTTGAACATAAAAAAGAGGTTGTCAAACTGATGGAATTTTATGATATTCCGTTGATTGAAGATGATATTCACGGTGATTTGTATTTTGGATCAAGCCGGCCAACCAATTGCAAAACCTATGATGAAAGCGGAATTGTGCTTTGCTGCAGTTCGGTTTCTAAGACTTTGGCTCCGGGTTATCGCGTGGGCTGGGTTTCTCCGGGGAAATTTAAAAAACAAATTCTGCGTAATAAAATTTATCACACGCTCTCCTCGCCTACTATTACGCACGAGGTTGTGGGCGATTTCCTGAAAAACGGACGTTATGAAAATCACCTGCGTAAGATTCGCCAGATTCTGAATCAAAATTGTAATAATTATATCAATACGGTTCTGGAATCTTTTCCGGAAGGGACAAAAGTAAGTCAGCCTCAGGGCGGATTTTTTCTTTGGATTGAATTAGATAAAAAAATTGATACAGCGGCTTTTTATCATTTGGCGATGCAACATAATATTAGTTTCGCGCCGGGAAGGATTTTCTCTTTTCAGGATCAGTTTTCGAATTGTATGCGATTGAGTTTTGGTTTGCCGTGGACAAATGAATTGCGACATTCGATACAGACTTTGGGGAAATTGCTTAAAACATAGTTTTAGTTTTTTTTTATGATTGCGATAAACCCGACAGTTTTTTAAAACCTGTCGGGTTTGATACCAGTTTGTCATTTCGACGGAGGAGAAATCACATAAAGTAAGGACATACAGTACGTTGCTCTCTGGATGTGATTTCTCCCTTCAGTCGAAATGACAAATAGCCCTTATGAAAACGAGTGCCCTAGCCCCGATAGAAGTGGAAATCCTTTTGTGGCGGGGTTCGCCACAAAAGATTGGAACGGATAGCGGGATTAGCTTCTAATTAAAATTCCAATCTTTTTTAAATTCCAAAATCCAATTAAATGTGAAAATGAAAAAACCAGACAACGCACAAAAGCGTCATCTGGTTTACAATTAAATAGACTAATATAAATTAAAGAACAAAGTACTCGTTTCCGGTAAGCGCTTTAGGCTCAGGTTTAAGATCGAATTCTTTTATGATGTCAAATTCGACCTGAAATTCATTTAACATCTGCATCAAATTCTTTTCAATTGCGTTTGAAATAGCCGTTACAGGCGTATCTGTTGGTCTGTTTTCGAAGGGATCCTGAAGGTGAATTGCCATTCTTTCGATCAAAAAGAAAGTTCCCGCGATAATTGTAATTAACGGAATCGCAAACCAGCTTAATAAATCGATTAAGCCAAAAGGCAATAAAACAATGAACAAACACAATGTCAACCTGATGTACATGCTGTATGTTGTTGGAAAAATCGTGTTTTTAATTCTCTCACATTTCCCCATTGCATCACACAATCTTGTTAAGGTATTGTCGATTTCTACTTGCTGATAGGTGTTGAAACGCTTGTCTTTTCTGGCGTTTCTTAAATCTCTGGCGTGTAGTAAAAGAATCGCATTTGGAATATTCTGATGGTTTTTTACAAAGTTTAATTCTTCTTCGCTAATGAAATTTTTAATGGGTTTTATAGCGTCTTTATTTCGTAAAGCCTGCCCTAAACTGTAACACCATGCAATTTGTCTTTTGGTGAAATTTTCCTTGAAATCATTTGCTTCTACCGAAAAATCAGGATCTTTATAGAACGTTAATACTTGTCTAATCAACGTTCTGGATTCATTTACGATTGAACCCCAGATAATTCTGGCTTCCCACCATCTGTCATAAGCCTGATTTGACTTAAAAGCTAATAGTAAGGATATAATTGTTCCAACCATTGTTGGAATTGCGATTGGAATATCTACAGAGATATTGATGAAATAGTGATGAAAAACTTCGAATAATATGGTATAAGCCATTACAAGACCTAACTCCACCTTAATTTTTCCGAGAACGTACCTCATTGGAATTCTTTTCTTTAATAACATATCTTGAGTTTTAAATTTAACTTAATTGTTTTGAAGTCAGTTTTTTAGGCTAATTCTTCGTAAAGCGATAAAACAGGAAGTCCGAGTTTGTCGCTGCTGTTTTCTTTTTTTGTTTTTTTGAATTTGATTTTTTCGCCTTTACGGGTTTCTACCAATAAATCAATATCGTATTTTGAAATAGCTTCAGATAAATAAGGCGCAAATTGCTCGTAATTATCATCAAAATTGGATGTCTGGCTCACAATTTCATAAGAGAAATTTTGGCTCAAAAAGTGCTGAACATCTTTCACATGCATATTTGCTTTTGCATTTTCGATGTAAAGCGCTTTACTAAAATCGTCTTTAAGAGATTCTGTTCCTAAATGTAAAATTGGGCCTTTTTGGTTTCCGGCTAATTTTACAACATATTGATGAATGCGTTTTGTTTCCTGCTTATAAGAATGAGTTAGGATGACCAATTTTATAGCAAAAGCATCAATAATTCCTTTAAAAATAGGTGCCGAAAGTCCAAATTGATTGTGAATTTTTATTTTGCAGTTTGGCGTGTGCTCGATAATGTAACGGCAGGTTTCCAAAACTTCATCCTGACTTGCAGTTAGGCTGGTTTTCATTTCACGTAAAAATTGTGAAGCCGAAAAGGTGTCCGGCGTATCAGAAACCATCATTAATATAATCTCGCAATTGGTGTTTTTTGCCTGATTAATTGCCGATTTTACAGCGCTGATCGTATCTTGTTCTAGTGTGGTAGGTATAAGAAAATTTTTCATATGTATAATCGTTTAGTTTATACATACAAAATAACACCCTGTAAATTAGAAGGATCTTAATGTAAAATTAGAATTTTCTAAGATTCAACATTAGAATTTTTAATGTTGGATTTTTTAATGTCTTTTTTAAAGACAATTGTTACGATTGTACCTTTATTTTGTTCTGATTGTACCTGAATTTCACCATCGTGCATTCGGATAATTTTTGATGCCAAAGGAAGTCCTAAACCGTAACCTATATATTTGGCCGCAATTTTTCCTCTAAAGAAAGGTTCATACAAATGCGGAATATCTTCCGGTGGAATTCCTATTCCGATATCGTTAATCGAGATTTTAATCGCTTCTGTATTAGCCGAAAGCGTAACAAAAACCTCATTATTGTCAGAATATTTAACGCCGTTTGTAATGATGTTATTCATTGCCAGTTCCAGAAGTGGCTTATTACACGGAATTAAAAGCAAATTAGAATCTTTTGGCGCAAAATTCAGTTTAATACTCACGCGGTTATCCGGATAAATTTTATCCAAATCTGATTTTACATCCATCAATAATTCATCGATTCTGGCGATATCGAGAACTTGTTTTTTCCCGTCGTAACCGGTTTGGGTTAATTTTAATAAACTTTCGGTTAGATTTCCTAATCTCGAAGCCTGACCATAAATATTCTGCAATGATTCGATATATTCTGAAACCTCTCTTTCTTTCAAAAGCATAATTTCAGATTCGGCAATAATTGTTGTAATTGGCGTTTTTAGTTCGTGAGAAGCATTATTAATAAAGTTGGCCTGAATTTCAAAAGAGGTTTCCAATCGGTCCAGCATATCATTAAAGGTATGTGTAAGATCTGAAATCTCATCTGAATTCTTGACTTCAGGCAATCTGTTATGAAGATTTGAAGCACTGATCCGGTTCACTTCTCTGGTAATTCTCGCTACGGGATTAATAACTCTTTTCGCCAGAAAACGGCCTAAAAAGAAAGCTAAAAGTACAAATCCAATTCCGCCAAAAATTAAGATTTTGGCAATATAAATGGTTGTCGTTTTTCCGCGTCGATCCCGTGCGCCCACAATTACAATATATTTCTGATTGTTTTCGGTGAAAACCTGACCTAAATAATATTTACTGTCAATTTCAAAATAGTCTTTTCCTGTTTCCAGAATAGTGGCATAAAATGAGTTGGGTAAATTTAGTTTGGTATTGTAATCAAAACTATTGGCACTGTTTATTTTAAGAACATATTCTTCTTCTTCAATAAGTTCTTCCAGTCCGTTTTTTTTAAGATTGCTGTAGTATTTTATTTTTTCGGGATCGTCCTGAAAATGAATCGAAGCCACGATTTTTGCCCTGTCTTCTAATCTTTTTAAGAAATGATATCTGTTGTTTTCGCGAAATAATACAAAAACTATTATGCATAATAATAATGTACTAAAAGTGGAAAGGGCAACATAAGTAAAAGTAATTTTTTTTCTTATATCCATTTTATGGCTGTATAACATAACCCAAACCTTTCATGGTATGAATAAGTTTGGTTGTGTAAGGTTTGTCTATTTTTTTTCTTAAATAATTGATATAAACATCCACAACATTGGTGTTCATATCAAAATTAATGTCCCAGACATTGTCTAAAATCTGGTCTCTGGATACAATTCGGCCTGTATTTTTGGCCAGATAATACAATAATTTAAATTCCTTGGCTGTTAAAACAATAGATTCTCCTTCGCGTTTTACCGTTTTGGCCTGACTGTTTATTTCTAAATCGCCAATTATGATCGAATCTGTTTTTTCAGTTTCCTGATGCGCTCTTCGGTTTAAGGCATTTACTCTTGCGTCGAGTTCTCCAAATTTAAATGGTTTAACCAAATAATCATCGGCGCCGGCGTTGAGTCCGGTTACAATATTTTCTGAAGTTCCAAGGGCAGTTAAAAGCAAAATGGGAACAAAATTTTTATCGGCACGTAATCTTCTGCAAATTTCGATTCCGTTAATATCGGGAAGCATAACATCTAAAATAACTACATCAAAGTTGTAATTCTGAATCATTTCCAAAGCCGTTTTGCCATCAAGAGCCACGCTGACATCATTGTTGTTTTCAGCGAAACCTTTGCGTAAAATGGAGAGTAGATTTGGTTCGTCTTCGACTATTAGTAGTTTCATTCTAAATGTATTTCTAACAAAAATAGCAATTGAGTTTAAAATATAAATCAGAATAATTTAGAATTATGAATTTATTGTGAAGAAATCAATTTTATGGGAATAAAAATAAATTTCTCATTATTAATATTTACAATACTGCCGAAGTCTTATTTTAAAAGGTCTCGCCCGCATTCAGATAAAATCCTTTTGACTGATTTCCCCAGGAATAATCTGCAATTAGATTCGTTCTGGTAGCTTTATCAATTAAAATGCGCAATCCAATTCCCGCTGCGGGCTGAACAGAGCTAAAAAGTTTTGTATTTGTATCCGGATTACTTGTTGTGACGAAATTAGTAAAAACAGTTCCGCTTAACATTTGATTACACGTTATTGGAAACCTGAATTCTGTGGAAAGGTAAACTAAATTTGTGCCTCTGAATAGTCCCTGCGTATATCCTTCTCCGCTTCTGCTTCGCTGATCCCAGCCAATGGCGGGTAAATTTAAATACGGCACTTTTCCTCTGGTTACAAATTGCCCGTAAGTCCAAATTGCTAAAATATAGCGTTCATTTTTCTGCGAAAGCGGAATAAAATTGCGGTACTCTGTATACAAGACATTACTATAACGCTGATTATTAAACAATACCGGATTAAAACGGTAATTAATATTAGCAAACCAGCCATGCGTTGCATTCACCTGATTATCTCTGGAATCGTAAACCAAATTAAGACTCATGCCGGTTAGAAAATATTCCAGATTATTAAATCCGTATTTTTGGCTGTAATCGTAATGATAGGTGAATTTTTGGTTTTCAATATCCAGTTCTTTATCAGAAATATTAGAATACCAATCGATATTGATTCCGCCGCCCACATAAAAATTCTTTTTTACTTCGAAAGAAGCCGTTTGGTGAAATTTTAAATAATTATAATCCATTGGCTGCGCTAGAGAATCAATGCTAAATCCCGGATCCTGATCTCGCTTAGGCGGAATAATATTCGTTCCGAGTCCATAATTGGGCTGTGAAAAAAGATACAACCGATAATCGCCGCTTAGAAATATTCTGTTGTTTTTTAATAAAATATTGTTTTTGACATTCACCAGCCATTGATTTTTTACGGTATAGGTTATGCCCAAATTTGCGATCGAATATTTATCGGATTTTTGTTTTCCTTTAAAAGTATATTGCGCCACTGCACCAAAGAAAAAGCCGGTTGCCGGTTGTGTACCAATTGCCGGAATAATTAAAAAGAAGCTGTTTTTAACGGGTTTAACGACATAAACAGAATCTTTCTTTTTAAAGATTTCTAATATCGTTTTAGGCGAACAAATTTCCCGATTAATAGAATCATTTTGAGCAATCAAGGCAAATTGAATAAAAAACAGCAATCCGAAGATTTTATATTTTTTGTGAAAGACATTATTTTTTAAAAATTTCACCATCTGAAAGTCTTAATTTTTTGGAACAATAATTAACCTTATTGTAAATATAAGTCTTATTTTCAATGTTTTACAAAATCATTCTCATAAATTCAAAGAGCATTTTAGTAGAAAATTAAAAATACAGCACTTAAAATCCTTCAATATCCTGTCGTAATTATTATCTTTTCACTCTTAAATAATCAGCAAAAATCAGCATTGAAAAAAGAGTCCGAATATTTTCTTGATAAAGAATACGAAACCATAATTTATAGCCGGGATGATCTTAATTTTAAGGATTTTGAATGCTGTGTTTTTAATAATTGCAACTTTTCTGCCTGTACTTTTTTAGCCGTTACTTTTATCGATTGCGTTTTTAATGATTGTGTTTTTAATGAGGCCAAAATCAATTATGTAGCTTTTAGAACGGCTACTTTTAATCGATGTGAAATTAAGGAAGTGAATTTTGCAATGTGCGATAAACTGATTTTTGAGGTTCATTTTTACGATTGCATTCTGGATTTTTCGAAGTTTTATACTTTAAAAATAAAAGGAACAACGTTTACCAATTGCAGTTTAATTGCGGTTGATTTTATGGCTACAGATCTTACAAGCGTACTTTTTGAAAACTGTGATTTATACCGCTCAGAATTTGATAAAGCCATTGCCAACAAAGCCGATTTTAAAACAAGTTATAATTATACTATTGATCCATCAAAAACCAAATTGAAGAAAGCTATTTTTTCTTTGAAAGAAGTGAAAGGGCTGCTGTTTAAGCATGATGTGGTTGTAAGTTAAGTTCAAAGAATAAAAAAAGCCAGTATAAAACTGGCTATTAATATATTTTTACATGGAAATTACCCTACTATAACATCTCTTTTCATGATAAATAATTTTAAATTAATTTATATAAGCAATATTAATAATTAAATGAACTAAAGACAAATTATAAATGTTAATTGTTATACAACACCTAAATCATCTCCAGATTTAAATTTTCGGGATGTTATTGAATCCTTCGAATGAAAATCCTGAACAAATATATTTGTGAAACCAGATAAGGAATGTTTAGCAATTACTGTTAGTCTAATATAAGATGAAGAATCAACCCAATTAGCTTCTATATCTTCAGTTGTTCTAACTCTCATAGCATGCAGGCTATTCGTGTCACTTTTTTTTCTACAAGGAATGTATGAAATAAAATTATCTTTTAATTCGATATCCTTTCCCTGAATATTCATTCCTCCAACTCCACCGACTTGTTTATAAAAAGTAGGTTCAATTCGAATATCAAATATTTCCAAATTTGTTTTATTGATAAATTTGAAAAAGTAATTTGTCTGTCCTTCAAAAGTAACTTTACTTATATGTGGTGATATTTCTATTTTTACTCTCTTCCTTTTTAGAAAACAAATTAAAAATAAATAAGACGACATTACGCCTGTTATAATACTAATAAATATTCCTAAAAGTACTTCTGTCATTTTACCTGATGATTGTTCAGCAAAATTACATTTTTAATTTTAACAAGTAAAATATTATTTTATTTTTATATTACAATTTCTTCTTCATCACATAATCTTCCATTAAATATCCATTTCCAATTTCAATATTGACTTCATCTACAATTTCAAAACCTATTTTTTTATAAAATCCCAAAGCCGAATTAAATCGATTTACGTTTAAAGATAAAATTGTTGAATTGTTTTCTAAAGCTAATTTTCCAATTTCGTCAATCACTTTTTTACCAATTCCTTTTCCTTGTGTTTCCGGTAAAAGATAAATTTTATGGATTTTAGTGATGGTTTGTCCTTTATAATGATGTTCAATTCCGATGAATCCAATATTCGTTTCATCTTCATAAATCATGTAAAATAACTGCTCTTTTTTATCGTATTGTTCTGTTAAAGCTTCAGTAGAATAAAAAAGATCCAGCATATAACTCAATTGCTCTTTTGAAAGGATTTCTCCATAAGTGATTGGCCATGTTATGTGTACTATATTCTGAATTAGCTTAATATCGTTTATTGTCGCTTCTGAAATTGTAATCATATTCTATTTAAAAATGATTTTTATTTGGTGAAAATTTGATTTTCCTGTTCGCTTACTCGTATGAAAGTAGTTCGTTTGGTAAGTTCTTTTAATCGTGAAGCACCAACATATGTACAAGTACTTCTTAGTCCGCCTAAAATATCCAAAACTGTATTAATTACTTTTCCTTTAAAAGGAACCTGAACTGTTTTGCCTTCACTTGCCCTGTATTCTGCAACCCCGCCAACATGTTTGTCCATTGCTGTTGTAGAACTCATTCCGTAAAATTGTTTGAATTTTTCTCCATTCACTTCGATTAATTCTCCTCCACTTTCTTCATGTCCGGCTAACATTCCGCCCAACATTACAAAATCAGAGCCTGCTCCAAAAGCTTTTGCTACATCACCCGGAGTGCTACAGCCGCCATCGCTGATAATGTGCCCGCCTAAACCGTGAGCCGCATCGGCACATTCGATAATAGCAGAAAGCTGCGGATATCCAACGCCTGTTTTGACACGAGTTGTACAAACTGAGCCCGGACCAATTCCGACTTTTACGATATCGGCTCCAGCCAATAATAATTCTTCGACCATTTCTCCAGTGACAACATTTCCGGCAATGATTACTTTATCAGGATATTGTTTTCGGGTTTGTTTTAAAAACTGGACAAAATGTTCTGAATAGCCATTTGCAACGTCTATACAAATAAATTTCAACAAGGGATTTTCAGTTATTATCTGACCTATTTTGGTAAAATCTTCTTTTCCTGTTCCGGTACTTATCGCAATATAATCGTAGAAATCTGGTGTAACTTTATTGAGGAAAGTTTTCCATTCTTCAGGGGAATAATGTTTGTGAATGGCTGTAAAAAGTTTTTCTTTGGCGAGAACTTCTGCCATTTCAAAAGTTCCAACAGTGTCCATATTTGCCGCCATAATCGGAATTCCCGTCCAATTTGTGGTGCTGTGCAAAAATTTAAAATTTCGTTCTAAAGAGACTTCAGATCTGCTTTTAAGTGTTGATCTTTTAGGGCGAATCATTACATCTTTAAATCCTAATTTCAAATCAGTTTCTATTCTCATGGTTTTAAATTTTCGTTACTCTCAAATATACAATTTTAGATTGTTGATTTTAGATTTTAGATTATTTAAAACTTTGAGGTTAATTGGCACGCGCGTTTCGACTACGCTCAACGTGACAAACGTAAAAAAAACTGAGACTGAGACTGAGACTGAAAAAAACTGAGACTGAAAACTGAGACTGAAAACTAAAACCTACCCGTGAATCGTTTCTCCTTTTCCGTAGTTTTTAATAATTGATTCTTCATAAGCAAGCCATTCTCTCCAGCGTTTTTCAACATCAATTCCAACTCCGTATTTTCTGGCGTAAGTGATGAAAGTAGTGTAATGTCCGGCTTCGCTTTCCATTAATTCTCTGTAGAAAACAGCTAATTCTTCGTCCTGAATATTTTCTGATAAAACTTTGAAACGTTCGCAGCTTCTGGCTTCAATCATGGCTGAGAATAATAATCTTTCTACAAGACCTGAAACTCTGCTACCGTCGCCGCTTTTTTTCATATATAAATACAATTCATTTACATAATCGTCTTTGCGTTCACGGCCTAGTTTTAAACCTCTTTTGATAATAATATTGTGAACCTGTTCAAAATGATCGATTTCTTCTTTGGCTAAAGCCAATAAATCTTTAACCAAATCCTGATGTTCAGAGTTATTCGTGATAATTGTAATCGCGTTTGTTGCTGCTTTTTGCTCGCACCAAGCGTGATCGGTCAGGATTTCTTCAATATTTTTTTCTACAATATTTACCCATCTAGGGTCTGTTGGTAATTGTAATCTTAGTACGCCCATGTCTTTTTTTGTTTTATTTGTTTTAGGTTTCATGTTTCACGTTCTTTTAGGAACGAAAAAAGTTTAAAGTTTTGTTTTACGTTTTTTTACGTGTTACAAAACTTTAAACTTGAAACTTTAAACCTGAAACTATATTAGTATACGAAAATCGGTCTTTCGCTCATCATTTCATTTACTTCGTTTGCTACTTCTTCGATAACCGCTTCATTTGTGTGATCAGCTAATACTTTATCGATAAGAGCTACGATAGTTTCCATATCTTCTTCAACTAAACCACGAGTCGTGATTGCAGCTGTTCCTACACGAATTCCAGACGTGATAAATGGTGATTTATCATCAAACGGAACCATGTTTTTATTTACTGTAATTTCTGCTTTTACTAATGCATTTTCAGCTTCTTTTCCAGAAATATTTTTATTTCTTAAGTCAATAAGCATCATATGATTATCAGTTCCGCCAGAAATGATTTTGTATCCTCTTTTTACAAAAGCATCTGCCATAGCATTTGCATTTTTTTGCAATTGCATTGCGTAAGTAAAGAACTCATCTTTTAATGCTTCACCAAAAGCTACAGCTTTAGCAGCAATAATGTGCATTAAAGGTCCGCCTTGATTTCCTGGGAAAACTGCAAGATCTAATAAAGATGACATCATTCTGATTTCTCCTTTCGGAGTTTTTAATCCTTGTGGATTTTCGAAATCTTTCCCCATTAAAATCAAACCTCCACGTGGTCCACGCAATGTTTTGTGTGTAGTTGTAGAAACGATATGACAATGAGGAATCGGGTCATTCATTAATCCTTTTGCAATTAATCCTGCAGGGTGAGAAATATCAGCAAACAAGATTGCTCCTACGCTATCAGCAATTTCTCTGAAACGTGCAAAATCCATATCACGAGAATAAGCAGAAGCTCCCGCGATGATTAATTTTGGTTGTTCTTTAGTAGCAATTTCCTGAATTTTATCATAATCTAAACGACCAGTTTCAGCATCTACACCGTAAAAAACAGGACGGTATAAACGACCTGAAAAGTTTACCGGAGAACCGTGAGTTAAATGACCACCGTGAGATAAATCAAAACCTAAAATAGTATCACCCGGATTTAAACAAGCGTGGTAAACTGCTGTATTTGCCTGAGAACCAGAGTGTGGTTGTACGTTTGCATATTCAGCACCAAATAATTCTTTTGCTCTGTCAATTGCAATTTGCTCAATAACGTCAACTACTTCGCAACCGCCGTAGTATCTTTTGCCAGGATATCCTTCGGCATATTTATTTGTTAAAACAGAACCAGCTGCTTCCATTACTTCGTCACTTACAAAATTCTCCGAAGCAATAAGTTCTAATCCGTGAATTTGTCTGTCTTGTTCCTCTAGTATAAGGTCAAAAATTTGTTCGTCGCGTTGCATTTTTTCGTTTTTCGTTAATTTCCTGCAAAAATACAAAAAAACGTTTGTCAAACTGTTAGATTATGATATATTTGACATAGAATTTTTCAACAAATAATTAACATTCACATGCCAATAACCGCTAACGATACCAAAAGAAAATCATGGTTAGAAGTACCAGAAAATAGTGACTTCCCTATTCAAAATATTCCTTTCGGTGTATTTCTTACTAAAGAAAATGTCGTTACAGTAGGAACTCGAATTGGCGATTACGCTATAGATTTAGGGGCTTTACAACAATTAAACTATTTTGAAGGAATAGATTTAACCGATGATATGTTCATGCAGGACACGCTTAATGATTTTATTTCTGATGGAAAAAAAACATGGCGATTAGTTCGAAACCGTATCGCTGATATTTTCGACGAAACCAATCCACAACTTAGAGATTCAACAAAAGATCGCGATATTGTGATTTTTAAAATCGATGATGTCGAGATGCAATTGCCGGTTTTAATTGGTGATTATACTGATTTTTATTCGAGTAAAGAACATGCAACAAACGTTGGTAAGATGTTCCGCGATCCTGAAAACGCTTTATTACCAAACTGGTTACACATTCCGGTTGGTTACCATGGCAGAAGTTCTACTATTGTTCCATCAGGAATTCCGGTTCACAGACCAATGGGACAAACTTTGCCGGCAGGTGAAAAATATCCTGTTTTTGGTCCGTCCCGTTTAGTAGATTTTGAATTAGAAACCGCTTTTATTACAACCGATGTCAATATAATGGGAGAAAATATCCCAACTTATGAAGCAGAAGATTATATTTTCGGAATGGTTTTACTGAATGACTGGAGTGCGCGCGATATTCAGAAATGGGAATATGTGCCTCTTGGACCCTTTTTAGCTAAAAACTTTGCAACTTCAATTTCACCGTGGATTGTAACTATGGATGCACTGGAACCTTTTAGAACTAAAGGACCAAAGCAAGATCCATCGCCGCTTCCTTATTTACAAACTAAAGGGAAAAAAGCTTTTGATATTCATTTAGAAGTTTCTATACAACCTGAAAATCAGGAAGAAACCATTATTTCTAAATCAAACTTTAAATATTTGTACTGGTCAATGGCACAGCAATTGGCACATCATACTTCAAACGGATGCCGTATAAATTCTGGAGACATGATGGGTTCAGGAACAATTTCAGGTCCTACTCCTGATAGTTTTGGCTCTATGTTAGAATTAACCTGGGGAGGGAAAAATCCGCTGAAATTAAAAGACGGAAGCGAACGTAAATTTATCGAAGATAATGACACGGTAATCATCAGAGGTTTCTGTGAAAATGCTGAAGTAAGACTTGGTTTTGGAGAAGTTTGCAGCCAATTATTGCCACCTTTTATCAGACCGTGAAGAGAAAATAAAATTGATTAATTTAATTCGTTAATCTTTAGAAATAAAAAAAAGCTTGTTAGTGTTCTAACAAGCTTTTTTATTTTAAGCTAAAATTTTTATTGAAATATAATCTAAGGTTTCTCCTGCGGATTTCTTGAAGTATGAAATAAAGAATGAATAACAATATCATTTTCGATAATTTCATAAATAATTACAAAAGGAAACTTTACCAAAGGCAATTCTCGATAATATGGTTTCTTTTTTATTTCAAATAATTTTGGATTTATCTTTAAAACTTTTAGATAAGATTTCAGATAGGATAAAAATTGTTTCCCTAAACCTTTATTTCTGCTTTCATAAAATTTAATAGTTTCGTCTATTTCTTTTTCTGCTAATGGTAAAATTCTAAGATTAAAGACCATATTTAGCATTCAATCGCTGTTCTACTTCTTCCCAAGAACTTGCTTTATTTTCTCTCGAAATATATTTCTCTCTTTCTTCAGCAACTATGTTATAATGAGAATCGGAAACCATAGATTTTTGTTCATCAAGATTTATCGCGTCAAAAACACTTTCTAAAATTTCCAGTTTGGAATCGTCTTGTATGAATTTTCCAAAATCTTTTATTAGTTTTCGTCTTAATTCCTTTGTTTCCATTTTTCTAATATTTACTTCAAATTTAAGCTTTTCAATTTTACCATCAGCTAAAATTTAAGACACTTCAATTAAATCTAAAAAAACTTTGCGACTTTGTGCCTTAGTGGCAATTAAGCCGGAATCTGTTGACTCAAGCAATGTAATGTTCCGAATCCCCAAATGAAATCGATACAGCTTATTCCTATTACTTCTCTGTCCGGGAAACATTCTGATAATATATTTAAGGCAACTCTATCATTGCTATCATTGAACGTAGGAACCAACACACAATTGTTCAGAATTAAGAAATTAGCATAACTCGCCGGTAATCTTAAATCTTCAAAATCTACACGTTTTGGCATTGGTAATGCAACAATTGTTGGCGATTTTCCGTCTTCTAGTTTTGCATTTTGCAAACGTTTCAAATTATCCTGTAATGGTTTGTAATTTGAATCATTTTTGTCTGTTTCTACAATTATAACGATGGTGTCTTCATTTACAAATCGGCATAAATCATCGATATGTCCGTGAGTATCATCGCCTTCTATTCCGTCTCCAAGCCAAATTACGTTGGTAACGCCAAGATATTCTTTAAATACAGCTTCGTAATCTTCTTTGGTAAAATTTTGATTTCGAACCTGAATTGATGGATGCATCAAACATTCTTCTGATGTTAATAAAGTTCCTTTTCCGTTTACATCGATCGCACCGCCTTCAACAATTACGGGTTTTCCTTTATACATCACTTGTGTAAGCGGAACATCAATAAAATCAGCCACTTTAGACGGAACAAATTTATCTAATTGATAGTTTTTGTATTTTGCCCATCCATTAAAATTAAAATTTAAAGCTTCTCTTTTCGAACCATTTTTTACGATAATTGGACCAGAATCACGCATCCAGCTTCTGTTTGTTTTATGAATAATAAAGGAAACATTGGCAATATTTACACGAGCGCTTTCAAGCATTCCGGCTACTTTTTCTTTTAGTTTTTCATCGGCTACGACCAAAAAAACTGTTTCAAAAGTGGCTACTTTTTTAATAAACTCTACAAAAGCCCATTGAACTGCTTCATATTTTCCCGGCCAATCATTTCCGTTATGCGGAAAACACAATACAATTCCTTGTTGTTTCTCCCATTCTGCCGGAAATCTTCTATTATTTGCTGTCATAAAAAGTTTCTAAAATTAAAAGTGTACAAAGATAAACATTCGTGAGGATAATAAAATAGTATAAAACACTCAGATCTGTATTTAGGAAAAATATCTTCTAAAATTAAGTTAAAGATTAAATAATGAAGCCTTAATATACGCTCCACAATCAGGAATTACTTTTGGCGAAACTAAAAACTAAAATAATATGAAAAAATTAAGTCTTTCATTATTAGCATTAATGACAATTTTCGCAAGTTGTAATAATGACGATAATTCTAACAACGAAGAACCAGAAGTTGTTGTCAATGAAAATCCTGCAACCTTTAAAGAAATTGGTTCTGTAACCATTGGCGGAGAAGCTGCAGCAGAAATTTCTGCTTATGATGAAAAAACTAAAAGATTATTTACAGTTAACAATAGCGAAACAAATCAAATTGATGTAATTGATATTTCTGATCCGACAAAACCAACCAAAATTGGTAAAATTGATTTAACTTCTTATGAAGGTGCTTCAAACAGTGTTTCTGTTTTTGATGGAAAATTGGCTGTTGCTTTAGAATCAACTGTTAACAAACAAGCAAACGGAAAAGTTGTTGTTTTCAACACTTCTGATTACAGTTTAATCAAACAAGTTACGGTTGGTGCTTTGCCTGATATGATTACTTTTTCGCCAGACGGAAAATATATTATGACGGCTAACGAAGGCGAACCAAGCACAGACTATTTACAAGATCCAAACGGAACAATTTCTATTATCGATGTAACTAATAATTATGCTGTTACTACTTTAGATTTCTCTTCTTTTAGTAGTCAGGCTACAACTTTACAAAAAGAAGGTTTCAGAATTTCGAAGTTTGCAAAAAGTTTTGCTCAGGATATTGAGCCGGAATATGTAACTATTTCTGATGATTCGAAAACTGCTTGGGTAACTTTACAGGAAAATAACGGTGTTGCAAAAGTAGATTTAACTTCAAAAACAATTATAGCAATTTATCCTTTAGGTTTTAAAGATTATAATACTGCTGATAATGCAATTGACGTAAGCGATAAGGACGACAAAGTTGCTTTTAATCCTTGGAAAGTAAAAGGTATGTTTATGCCGGATGCTATTAGTCATTTTTCTGCAAATAATGTTCCTTATTTTGTTACTGCCAATGAAGGTGATACAAGAGAATATACTGCTTATACTGATTTTAAAAGAATGAAAGACATGACGTTAGACGCAACTGTTTTTCCTGATGCTGCTACTTTAAAATTAGAAACTAATTTGGGAAGATTAAATCTTGTTGCTGATATGGGAGATACTGACGGCGACGGAGATCTTGACGAAATGGTTTCTTTTGGAGCGCGTTCTTTTACAATATGGAATGGAAATACCGGAAAAATCGTTTATGACAGCAAAAATGATGTTGACAAAAAAACATATGAATTAGGTACTTATGATGATAAACGCAGCGATGACAAAGGTTCTGAACCGGAAGCTGTGGTTGTTGCAAAAATGGGAAATCAGAATATATTATTTGTAGGTTTAGAAAGATCTGATGCTTTTATGACGTATGATGTTACAAATCCTGCTGCTCCTCAATATTTACAAACTGTAAAAACCGGTGATGCACCAGAAGGAGTTTTATTTATTCCTGCATCTAAAAGTCCAACAAAAAGAAGTTTGCTTGTTGTAAGCAGCGAGGGTGACGGAACTGTAAAAATCTTCCAACCGGATTTGAAGTAATTCTTCCTCTTTAAATATCAAAAAAGGGACAAATAATATTTGTCCCTTTTTTTGTTTTCTTACATTTTTAGATTTCTTTAACTAATTCTCATAAAAATCAGCCAAAAGGTGGGAATTATATAAAATCGCCATGAAATCTATGGAACACGCGATGCTTATCATTATTTTAAGTTTGTCATGAGTTTAAAAAAACTTACAAAATCAAATTTAAATTAAGATATCATGAAAAAGAAATTAGCTTCAGTAACGCTATTATTACTATCAATTGCAGCAAGTGCACAAAATATGGCAACTACATCAGCTCAACCAACTGTTGACAAACCTGCATATGATAAATGGTCTATCGAACTAAATGGTGGTGTAAACAAACCAACAAGAACAATGACTCCGGGTTATTCTACTGCAACACTTAATCCATTTCACGCAGATTTAGGTGTGAGATATATGTTTAGTCCAAAATTTGGGGTAAAATTAGATGTTGGTTACGATCAATTTAAGGAAAGAGATGATACTCCTGACTTCGAAAGCAGATATGTTAGAGCAAGTTTACAAGGTGTTGTAAACATTGGACGAGCTTTAAATTTTGAAACGTGGACTAACACAATTGGTGTATTAGCGCATGGTGGATTTGGAGTTTCGCAAATAAGCACTGAAACCGGCTTTGGAGGACAAGATTACATGGGGCACGGAATCCTTGGATTAACGGGACAAATCAAACTAAGTAATCGTGTTGCTTTAACAGGAGATCTTACGGGAATTGTTAATGGAAGACAAAACTGGAATTTTGACGGAATGGGGAACACAACAACCGGTTCGTTTGACGGAGTTTTATTAAACGCTTCTGTAGGTTTGACTTTTTACCTGGGTAAAAATGGAAAACATGCGGACTGGGTTGGTGAAGAAGACAGATATGATGAGTTAGAACAAAGAGTTGGATTGATCGAAACTGGTCTTTTGGATACTGATAAAGACGGTGTTGCTGATTTATATGATCTTGAACCAAACACAATTACAGGAGTTGCTGTAAATACAAAAGGACAATCTATTGATAATAACCAAAATGGTGTTCCGGATGAATTAGAAAGCTACCTAGAGAAAACTTACGGACAAAATGGTAAAGGTGCAACAAATAGTACTGTTGAAGAATTAATTAACGGAGGATATGTAAACGTATACTTTGATTTTAACTCTTCTAAACCAACAAATGCTTCTTTATCCGGTGTTGATTTCTTAGTGAAATATTTGAAAAATAATCCAGGTAAATCGGCTGATATTATTGGATATGCTGACGAAATTGGAAACTCAAGCTATAACACTGAATTATCAAGAAAAAGAGCTGAAGCTGTGAAAAAAGTGGCTATAAACGCTGGAATTGATGCTTCAAGATTGAATGTTATTGCTAATGGTGAAGATACTTCTGTGAATAAAAATTCTAAAGAAGCTCGTCAAATCGTGAGAAGAGTAACTTTCCAAGTGAAATAATTCTAAAAAGAATAGATCTAGAAAAGGCAGTTTCAATAATTTGAAACTGCCTTTTTTCTTTTAAATAAAAAAAGGACAAAGTTTACGCTTTGTCCTTTTTTTGTATGCAGATAAATTAGTTATTTATCAATCGCTCTTTTTGTAATATCGCCAAAAGCATCAATTCTTCTGTCTCTGAAAAACGGCCAGTTCTGACGCACATTTTCCTGTAAATCTAAATCTACTTCGGCAATAAGAATTTCTTCTTTATCGTGAGATGCCTGAGCTAAAATTTCACCTTGAGGCCCAGCGATAAAGGAAGCACCCCAAAACTGAATTCCGTCAGTTCCGTCAATATATTGCTCTAAACCAATTCTGTTTGCAGCAGCTACGAAAACTCCGTTTGCAACAGCGTGACCTTTCATAACGTTCATCCAGGCTCCGTATTGGTTTTCTCCGTATTGTTCTTTTTCTTTTGGATGCCATCCAATTGCTGTTGGGTAGAATAAAACTTCCGCACCTTTTAAAGCAGTAATACGAGCTGCTTCCGGATACCATTGATCCCAGCAGATTAATGTTCCAACTGTTCCTTTTTTAGTTTCAATCGCCTGAAAACCTAAATCTCCCGGAGTGAAATAGAATTTTTCATAGAAATGCGGATCGTCCGGAATATGCATTTTGCGGTATAATCCGGCTTCTGTTCCGTCTGCATCAATAATGTAGGCGCTGTTGTGGTAAATTCCGGCCATTCTTTTTTCGAAGAAAGGAACAATAATTACAACTCCTAATTCTTTTGCCAATTCGCTAAAAGCAATAAAAGAAGTACTGTAAAGTGGTTCTGCTAATGCAAAATTGTCTACATCTTCGCTTTGGCAAAAATAATGGCTGCTATATAATTCCGGCAATAAGATAACTTCTGCGCCTTTATTGGCTGCGTCTCTTACCCAGCTGATACATTTTTTAAGATTATTTTCGGCTACGTCGTTAAGATTTAACTGAACAACGGCAATTTTATATTTTCTGTTTGGCATGTCATAAAATTTAGAGTGCAAAAATAGTAATTTTTAGAGGAATGACAAAGCAGGTTAAGATTGCCTTATGAAAACTAAAACTTCTGCTCTAGCCCTGATAGCAGCGGTATCCTTTTTCTTGTTTCTTTAACAAGGAAAAGATATAGCGAATAGCGGGACAAAACGTTTTATGAAAAATGATTTTTCTGCTTCAAAAAAAAACACCGGCCTTTCGACTGGTGTTTTACTATATTTTGATATGAGCTTAAACTGCAGATTGTTTCTTTTTAAAGATCTTTTTAAAAAGATTTATAATTCCTAAAACTACAAAACCTAATACGAGACCAATTACAAATTCTTTTATAATTGTCGGCAATTTAATTGTAGGTACGATATGGTGAAAAAACGGAATATAATGTACGAAGATACCGCCGGCAACTAAAATTAAAGCTATTGTACCTATAACGGTTAAACTTTTAATGACTAACGGAAGCGCTTTTACCAGTATATTACCAATAAATTTTGAGATACTTTTTTCTCTTTTACTAAACTTAATAAGCTTATAACCAGCTTCATCCATTCTAACAATAAGAGCTACAATTCCGTAAACTCCTATCGTTGCAATTACGGCAATGATTGAAGTTACGATTATTTGTTGTGTCAGAGGTTGTCCAATAACGGTTCCTAAAGCTATAATTACAATTTCTACAGATAATATAAAATCGGTTACAATTGCTGATTTTATTTTGCCTTTTTCTGCGGCTAAAATTTCTTCTTCGGTTAAAACTTCTTCCGTAATTCCCTCAGATTCTTCATGCTCGTGCGGGAAAATGAATTCGTAGATTTTTTCGGCTCCTTCATAAGCTAAAAATAGTCCGCCAAGAACCAGAATAACAATAATTGCAACAGGTAAAAATGCACTTAATAAAAAAGCGATTGGCAAAATGATAATCTTATTAAGAAGTGAACCTTTGCTAATGGCCCAAAGTACAGGAAGTTCTCTTGATGAAGCAAATCCTGAAGCTTTTTCGGCATTTACAGCTAAATCGTCGCCAAGAATACCGGCAGTTTTTTTTGCTGCCACTTTACTCATTACTGCAACATCATCCATAATTGCTGCGATATCATCTAATAGTACGAAAAAACCTGATGCCATTCTGTTTCTTATTTATGATCTGTGCCTTATTTGAAATAGTAATTCAAGAAGACAATTTAAATTTTTACTTCTGCGAATCTACCACTTTTGCTTTAATTTATCCTTATTTAACGGCTACATTGTCCCAAAAGAACCCAAATAATTATAAAAACCAAAATTGTTCCGAAGCATCCGCCTCCTAATTTTTTTGCACCGTAACCTGCCAATAATCCTCTAAATAAGTTATTCATAATACTTTAGTTTAAATTAAAATTTTAATATTAGTTAAATTGTAATGTAAAGATCTGAACTTAAAAAAGATTTTTTTTTATATCAATATGAAGAAAAGTTTCATTATTCACGGTTAGTAATTTTATTGCATAAAAAAACACCAGCATCTCTGCTGGTGTTTCCTTCTCAAAAAAATAAAATCAAATAATTATTTTACGGTTTCTGTCTGATTTCTAAAAACCAGTTTCCCATCAAACGCATCAATTAAAATAATACTGTCAGTTGTAATATTTCCTGCCAGGATTTCTTTAGACAATTGATTTAAAACTTCTCTCTGAATTACTCGTTTTACAGGTCTTGCACCAAATTCAGGATCAAAACCTTTGTCTGAAAGATATTTGATTCCCTCCGGAGTTGCATCCATTGTAATGCCTTGTAATGCCAGCATTTTACTAACACTTTTCAGCTGTAAACTCACAATTCTCGAAATATTATCGACTGTTAATGGCGTAAACATTACGATTTCGTCAATACGATTTATAAATTCGGGACGAACGGTTTGTTTCAATAATCCTAAAACTTCCACTTTTGCAGCTTCGGTTGCGGCTTCAACACTTCCTTTCAGGTTTTCAAATTTCTCTTGTATAATCTGACTTCCCATGTTAGAGGTCATAATGATAATCGTGTTTTTAAAATCAGCCAGACGACCTTTGTTATCCGTTAATCGGCCTTCATCAAGAACCTGCAATAAAATATTGAAAGTATCCGGATGCGCTTTTTCGATCTCATCTAACAAAATCACAGAATATGGTTTTCTACGCACGGCTTCTGTTAATTGCCCGCCTTCATCATAACCTACATATCCCGGAGGCGCACCAACTAAACGGCTCACACTATGGCGTTCCTGATACTCACTCATATCGATACGCGTCATGGCATTTTCATCATCAAAAAGATATTCTGCCAAAGCTTTTGCCAACTCTGTTTTACCAACTCCGGTTGTTCCTAAAAATAAGAACGTTCCAACCGGTTTTTTCATATCCTGCAATCCGGCGCGGCTTCTGCGAACAGCGTCACTCACGGCTTCAATCGCTTCTTCCTGACCAACAACTCTTCTGTGCAATTCTTCTTCAAGATGAAGCAGTTTTTCTCTTTCTGTCTGAAGCATTTTCATTACCGGAATTCCGGTCCATTTTGCCACCACTTCGGCAATATCTTCACGGGTAACTTCTTCTTTAATTAACGAAGTTCCTGATTGGTATTCCTGCAATTGTTTCAATAAAACATCAAGACGTTCCTGTGCTTCTTTTATTTTTCCATAACGAATTTCAGCTACTTTTCCGTAATCTCCGTCACGTTCTGCGCGTTCTGCTTCGTATTTAAAATCTTCAATTTCTAATTTTACAGCCTGAATTCCGTCAACAACATCTTTTTCAGATTTCCATTTGGTGTAGATTTCGTTGCGTTCTTCTTTCAGATTAGCCAAATCCATATGCAGGATTTTAAGCTTGCTTTCTTCTTTTTCACGTTTAATGGCTTCAATTTCAATTTCCAACTGCATGATTCTTCGATCCAAAACATCCAGTTCTTCTGGTTTGGAATTGATTTCCATACGTAATTTAGAAGCTGCTTCGTCCATCAAATCGATCGCTTTATCCGGTAAAAAACGATTTGTAATATAACGTTGCGAAAGTTCAACAGCCGCAATAATAGCTTCATCTTTAATCTGAACTTTATGATGTGTTTCGTATTTTTCTTTGATTCCACGTAAAATCGAAATCGCACTTTCAGTATCCGGTTCATCAACCAAAACCTTTTGGAAACGACGTTCTAAAGCTTTATCTTTTTCAAAATATTTTTGATATTCATCTAAAGTTGTCGCTCCAATCGCTCTTAATTCTCCACGAGCCAAAGCCGGTTTCAAAATGTTGGCTGCATCCATTGCGCCTTCTCCTCCACCCGCGCCTACAAGCGTGTGAATCTCATCAATAAACAATACGATATCACCCTCTGCCGCTGTAACTTCTTTTACAACAGATTTTAAACGCTCTTCAAATTCTCCTTTATATTTTGCACCGGCAATAAGCGCTCCCATATCCAGAGAAAAAACAATTTTATCTTTTAAGTTTTCAGGCACGTCACCATCAACAATCCTGTGCGCTAAACCTTCTGCAATAGCAGTTTTACCAACTCCGGGTTCACCAACCAGCATCGGATTATTTTTCGTTCTACGAGTCAGAATCTGCAACACACGGCGAATTTCCTCGTCACGGCCAATAACCGGATCCAGTTTTCCTGTGCGTGCTAACTCGTTTAGGTTTTTAGCATATTTATTTAAGGCATTATACGTTTCTTCTGCCGAAGCCGATGTTACTCTTTCACCTTTTCTAAGCTCTTCAATAGTGGCTTTTAACCCTTTTCCGGTAACGCCCTGATCTTTTAAAATTTGGGCAACTTTACTTTTAGAATCAAAAATAGCAAGGATTAAATGCTCGATCGAAACGTATTCATCGTTCATTTTTTGCGCAATAATTTCAGCTTCATTCAAAGCTTTGTTTGCATCTCGCGAAAGCATGATATCGCCTCCCGAAACTTTTGGAAAACTCTGAATTGTACTGTCTAAAACTTGCAAGAACAATGGAACATTTACGTTGAGTTTTTTCAAAATAAATGGCGCTACATTTTCATCAACTTCAAAAATGGCTTTAAAAATGTGCTCATTTTCTATCTGTTGTTGTCCGTAACGCTGAGCCAACTGTTGTGATAACTGAATGGCTTCCTGAGATTTAGTAGTAAATTTATTTATATTCATATTTTTATACGATTTATGATTGATTTTTTTGTTTTTAAATTATTCGATAACATTAAAATTAGAATTTATTGCATCAAGTTTTAACTTTAAATAGGCTAACTTTGCTTGCATATTTCAAAATATATTCCATACTAAAATTACAGACAAAATGGCACTTAAAACAGCTTTTTAGCTAATTTTTAACGTCAAAAAGTCATAAAACAAGTCAAATATGAGTTTTTTAAATTCAATCTTCGGAAATTCAGAGAATACAGATTCTCCAAAAAGCAATATAAACTGGACAGAATTAACTGACGTATTACAGTTACAGGAAATTGAAGCCATATCGAATGAAAAGCCGGTTGTGATTTTCAAACATAGCACAAGATGCAGCATTAGCAGAATGGCTTTGAAACAATTTGAAAGAGAATTCGATTTAAACGATACAGTGGATGCCTATTTTTTAGATTTAATTGCACACCGCGATATTTCAAATGAAATTGCGCAAAGATTTAATGTATATCATGAATCTCCGCAATTAATTTTAATTAAAAACGGAAAAGCAGTTTACGATGTCTCACACAGCGATATTGATGCTGAGGCGTTGAAAAATAAAGTGTCGTAATTTTATGGATGTCCAGACGGCTTATCAAAAAACAATAATTTTTGCCACTCTCAAACATTTAGAAAATAATCAGACTATTGGAGATTCCAATCTTCCTTATGTTATTCATTTGAGCAATGTTGCGATGGAAATTTTAATTGCGTCAAATCATACAGCAGATTTTGACTTATATTATGCCACTCAGGTTGCATTATTGCACGATACTTTAGAGGATACCAATACAACATTTGAAGAATTAGAGCGTGAATTTGGAATTGAAGTTGCCGAAGGAGTTTCTGCTTTGACAAAAAACGACAATTTACCAAAAGAAGAAAAGATGCTGGACAGCCTAAAAAGAATTTCAAAACAGAGAAAAGAAGTCTGGGCTATAAAATTGGCAGATAGAATTACAAATCTGCAGAAACCACCGAAAAGCTGGGATAATCTTAAAAGAATAAATTACAGAAAAGAAGCTTTAATTATTTTAGAGAAATTAAAAGGCGGAAACGAGTATTTAGAAAATCGCCTGAAAATAAAAATAGAAGAATACGAACAATATCTTGATTAACCTTATTCTTTAATGAAATAAAAAACGCTGCAAATTGAAATTGCAGCGTTTCGTTTTTTATTACTATTTAAAAGCTTCCATCGGAACCACCACCGCTAAATCCTCCTCCTCCAAAATCCATTGGAGAATCTGTTTTAATTTCTGGTTTTAAACCAAATGTCGAAGCGACTATTAAAGTTTGCGCATTTAAGAAAGCATTCGAATTATTGATTCTGTCCGGTTTAAATGTCAATCCGTTTTCTTTATTTTTTAATTTTTGAATGGAGAAATATGCAATTCCAAATAATACTAATCCACCAAGCGTCAAAGCAACTTCAATTGGCAAAACTGAGTAATAAAATCGGATTGTAAAAATGGTGAAAGCAATGGCTAAAAAGCTGATCCAAAGCATAATTCTGTCTTTTGTTTTTAATGCCTGGACAAGATAAACTATTGGAACAATAAGCGTAAAAGCATAAAAGAAATAAGCAAACGGAATATCCTGCCCGGGAAGAACATCTGTTCCTAAAAGTTCTGACGAAAGTTCTCTTACAACCAAATAGTTACAAGAAAGATAAAACAGCACCAAACAGAAACTATTGGCAAATAAAAGTCCGCTATAATAATAAACTTCACTCAGATTTTTGATGCTTTTCTTTGTAAAAAAATAAAATCCGGCTGAAACTAACATTGCAGCAAAAGGCAAAATTGATTTTCCGATATCTCCAATTTCATACAATCCAAAAAATAAAACTGCTGTGCACGACAAACAAAATACAACCATCGAAGGCAAATGCAAATATCGTTTATAGGTTATAAATGAAGCTATTGCAACAACTATGGCAGGGACTAAACCTGTATTAAAGTCTTCTGTAGTTAAAAAGACTGCTCCGCCAATATTTAAAAGTATTCCTAAAATAAAAGCATCGTCTAAGCCGTGTCTGTAAAATTTTTGATTGGCTAATAATTCTGCACCCACAATACCAATTATGACAAAAAGATAACAGCAAATTTTAAAGAAACTTTCTGCACCGGATAATCCTACCAGTGAAATCATACTGCAAATGGATGAATACAGAAATGATCCCAGTAAAAAGAAGCCCAAGCGAACTAAAATATTGTTTTGAACCTTGAATGAGGGCAATTCATTTTTAATGATTTTCTTTTGCTCTTTGCTTATAAATCCTGCATTTTCAAGAGAATCTGCTTCTTCAATTAAAGCTAAATTGTTTAGTAAATTTTTATCGTGTATAATCATTCGGCGATTTCTTTATTGAAGTTTTTAATTAGTTTGATAAACAACACGATCGAAACTATAAAATAAGCGGGTAAAAGGATAATAAATAACATCCATATATCAGAAAAGTCAATTTTTTCAAAGATTCTGAATATAAAAATATTAATTCCGATGTAAGCATAAATAATCATAAAAACGTAGAGCGAAATTGCTTTAAGCTGATGACTTATTTTGTAAAAATAAACAGAAGAACCTGCCAAAATTAAAGCAAAAAGAAACCAGATCATTTCATCTCCAACCATATTACTTATCGACGTAATACTTATAATATGAAGTGCAAATGTGAGATAAACCAGAGCAAAATGAGTTTTTAAATTGTTTTTGAAACTGTAAATCGTCCAGGCAATAAGCAAAACTCCCAAACCAATCGCCGAATAACTCAAACTTTGATTCGCATAAAAATTATTACTATCATTGAAAATATCCTGTGGCGTAACCGAAAGACCAATATAAGCCGCTAAACCTGTAACCGCAATGGTTAAAACGCTTTTGTTATCGAAATAATAAGCACAAAAAAAGCTGACAATTGTGGGAACTAAAGTTGCGACACCATAATGCGTTCCAAAAGCCTCATATTGAAACTGCACATAGCCTATAAAAATACAAGTCAGAATGTTGGCAATCAAAACCAGATATTCAAGAAACGGAATTTCAAATGTGGTTTCTATTTTTTGAAAACCTTTCGAATTTTTAAAACAGTAATAAAAACAACCGCAGGTAATCGCAAATAAAATAGAAAGTAAAGCGATGTGACCAATGCTATCGATATTATCGTAAATAAGAATCCCTATTCCGGAAGTAAACATTAAAACTGCGATAGATAGCAAAAGTTTTAATTCTACATTTAAGGAGAAAATATTCAGACTTCGGTATTGCTTAATTTCCTGAAACTGGTTTTCAGTTATGAGATTTCTTTCTAAAAGCGATATAGTAGCCTTATTATCAAACTTATTCATAATTTATCTTTAAAAGGTCTTAATCAAAAATAGTCTTTTTGTTTGAATAAAACTTATTAAAATGTCTTACAAATTATTTAGTAATTGAGAATTATAATAATATTTTACAAAAATTATTAATTGTAAACTATATTAAATTAAATTCGTGCAATCGATTACATTAAAAAACTATCTAAACAAAAACCACAAAAAATTATTTTACAAATGAAAAAAAACATTCTTTTACTCTTTCTATTATTTAGCCTATCTAATCTTTCCGCACAAAATTATTTTATGAATTCTCCTGAAGGATTTGGTGCTGCAACTACAGGCGGCGGGAATTCTGCTCCGGTGATTGTTAGCACTTACACTGATTTGGCAGCAAAAATAAAATCTGATACCCCGGCTGTAATTTTGGTGTCGGGAATAATTACCATTCCAAGTGGAAAACCTATTCAGGCAGTTGTCACCAATAAAACAATAATTGGTTTGCCGGGTGCAAAACTTGTCAATGAAAATCAATCAAATCCCGGAGCCGGAATTTTGTATTTAAAAACCGGATCTGATAATGTGATTATAAGAAATCTAATTTTTATTGGCCCGGGATCGTATGACATTGACGGACAAGATAATCTAACGGCAGATTGCACGAATCTTTGGGTAGATCACTGCGAGTTTCAGGATGGCCAGGACGGAAATTTTGACAATAAAGGAAAAGCGGATAATGTCACTATTTCCTGGTGTAAATTTACATATTTGAAAATGGCAAAATCCGGAGGTTCCGGTGGCGCTGATAATCACAGTTTCAGCAATTTAATTGGTTCAGGCAAGAATGATTTCCCTGCTGATGGGCATTATAGTATTACCTTCAAAAATTGCTATTGGGCAGAAGGATGCAAACAAAGAATGCCTCGTGCCAGAAATGCTGAAATTCATATTTTAAATTGCTACTATAATACATCAGAAACCGGTTCTGTCGCAATTGGTTTAGGCGGAGGAGCTAAAAATTCAACGTGTTATGTGGAAGGTTGTGATTTTGCAAAAGTAGAAAAGGCTTTTAAAGAATATATCAGCACAGATGGAGGAACAGTTGGAATTGTTTTTGATCATTGCCGTAAAGGTTCTTCGGATTTTGGAACAGCAGTAAGCAAGCCAACTTATCCTTACACAACAATTCCGCTTGAAAAAGTAGAGGAATATGTCGCTAATAAATCGTGTGGCGCCGGAGCTACACTTCAGGTTAATTCTAATGGTTTAATTGCTACAAATTGCAGTAACAAAAGTTAAGCAGCGATTAATTTACATATAAAAAAAGCCGATTTGTAAATAATACAAATCGGCTTTTTTGTTGATGAAAGATGTTTAAAACGCTGCTTTCATTTTATCTTTAATAGCATCCAAACACAAATTATTAATACTGCCTTCGTGTGTGTGTTTTGTTTCTTTTGGAGATTGATACGTTCCGGCTTCCAATTGTTCTGCAACTGCTTTGTATGCATCTCTAAACGGCATTCCTGCTAAAACCATTTCATTTAAAGTATCAACTGTAAAAAGGTAATCGTATTTTTTATCTTTTAAAATGTTGTCTTTTACGGTAATATCCTTTACAGAAAAAATCGCAATATCCAGACATGCTTTTAAGTTTTGAAGCGCAGGAAATAAACCTTCTTTCAAAAGCTGTAAATCTCTGTGGTAACCACTTGGCAAATTATTGGTAATTAAGGTGATTTCGTACGGAAGCGCCTGAATCTTATTGCATTTCCCTCTGATTAATTCGAAAACATCAGGGTTTTTCTTGTGTGGCATAATGCTCGATCCTGTTGTAAGATGCGCCGGCAAGCCGATAAAATCAAAATTTTGGCTCATATACAAACAAACGTCCATTGCAAATTTTGATAAAGTTGCCGCAACACTGCTCATCGCAAATGCAACTGTTTTCTCTGCTTTTCCACGGCTCATTTGAGCGGCAACAGCGTTGAATTTCAATGTTTCAAAACCTAATTCCTGTGTTGTAAAAGTTCTGTTGATTGGGAAAGAACTTCCGTAACCTGCCGCAGAACCTAATGGGTTCTGGTCTACGATTATTGAAGCTGCATTCAGCATCGTTACATCATCAATTAAACTTTCTGCGTAAGCAGAAAACCACATTCCGAATGACGATGGCATGGCGATTTGCAAGTGTGTATATCCCGGCAATAAAACATTTTGGTGTTTCTCTGCCGATTCAATTAACAAGTCAAACAATGTTTTAACTTGTTCTTTTAAAGCTTTTAACTCATCTTTTAAATATAAATGGACGTCTACTAAAACCTGATCGTTACGAGAACGGGCCGTGTGGATTTTCTTTCCGGCATCACCCAGTTTTACAGTTAAAAGATATTCGATTTTAGAATGTACATCTTCAAAACTATCTTCAATTTCGAAATTTCCGATTACAACATCAGCGATGATTTCGTTTAAAGCATCAACTAAAGAAGTCGTTTCTTCCTGAGTTAACAAACCAATCTGCCCTAGCATTTTAGCATGTGCAATTGAACCTAAAGCATCATATTTTGCGAGTACCAAATCAAGCTCACGATCGTTTCCAACGGTGAAATGTTCGATTTGTTTATCTGTTGGTATTCCTTTTTCCCAAAGTTTCATAGGTAGTATTTTTTTTCGCCACGAATTCACGAATTATTTTTGATAATCTATGAAGATATAAATTCGTGAATTCGTGGCGGTTTTTCTTTTCTTATAATTTAAAGAAATCAGTTAGTATTTTGATATACAAGTCGACTCCTTCTTCGATTTCGTTGATGAAAATAAATTCGTCTGCTGAATGTGACCGTAATGTTTCTCCTGGTCCTAATTTTAATGACTGACAACTCAAAACAGATTGATCTGAAAGTGTTGGTGAGCCGTAAGTTGTTCTTCCTAAAGCGATTCCGGCCTGAACTAAACCGTGTGCAACCGGAATTGATGACGCATTTAAATGCATTGATCTTGGTGTAACTTCGGCGTTTACATTGGCTTTTACCACTTCCAGAATTTCGGTATTTGAGTAACGATCCGTTACACGAATATCAACAACTAAATCACATTCTGATGGAACGACATTATGCTGTTTTCCGGCGCTGATTTGCGTTACGGTCATTTTTACGGGACCTAAAACATCTGAGATTTTATCGAATTTATAGTTTTTAAACCATTCCATTACCGGAATTGCTTTGTATAATGAATTATCGTCGTTTTGATGTGCAGCGTGACTTGCGGTTCCTTTTACTTTTACGTCAAGAACTAACAAACCTTTCTCAGCCACAGCCAATTGCATTAAAGTTGGTTCGCCAACAATAGCGCAATCCAACTCCGGTAAATGTTTTAAAACGCTGTTTAAACCGTTTTTTCCGCTGCTTTCTTCTTCGGCGGAAGCCACAATTACAATATTATGAGATAAATTTTGATTTTCGTAAAAATGTACAAAAGTCGCCAGTAACGAAACTAAACATCCTCCGGCGTCATTGCTTCCCAGACCAAATAATTTTCCGTCTTCTTCGATAGCTTTAAAAGGATCGTTTGTATAAGCCTGATTCGGTTTTACGGTATCGTGATGAGAATTCAGCAAAAGTGTTGGTTTATTTTGGTCGAAATATTTATTGAAAGCCCACACATTATTGTTTTCTCTTTTAAAAGGGATTTCGTTTTGATTGAACCAATTCTCTATCAAAAGTGCCGTTTGATCTTCTTCACTTGAAAATGAAGGCGTTTCAATTAGATTTTTCAATAAGTTAATTGCCTCTTGGGTAAGCGTTTCTATATTTTTCATAGGTGTAGGTTCTTTGCCACGAAGGCACAAAGTCACAAAGTTTTTAATTGAATCTTTTAATCGATTTGTGACGATTTTAATTTGCGCAAATTTCTAAAATTAATATTTAAAATGCCTTGCGCGCTTGTATTTTTTTGCCACGAATTGCACAAATTTTCGCTAATTTTTTCTAAATCTTGATTCGTGAAAATTCGTGTAATTCGTGGCAACTCATTCTATAACGTAATTGTGGTGTGCAGAACATCTGGATTTTGAAGCATTTTATGATGCCCAATTTTGATTTTCTGAACGCCTCTTGATAAACTATTGAAGCAATTATCCAGTTTTGGAATCATTCCGGAATGGATTACTTTTTCTTCTTTTAGTTTATTGTATAATTTTTCGTTGATTTCTGTTATTACAGAATTATCATCTTCTGAATCCTGTAAAACACCTTGTTTTTCAAAACAATAGGTTAAAGTAACATCAAAAACTTCTGACAATGCAATTGATAATTCACTCGCAATTGTGTCAGCATTTGTATTTAATAATTGTCCGTTTTTATCGTGTGTAATCGCACAAAAAACTGGTGTAATTCCGGCTTCTAATAAAGTTGCTAATAATTTGGTATTGACTTGTTTTACATCGCCTACAAATCCATAATCGATTGTAGGGTGATTTCGTTTTGTCGATTGAATCAAATTCCCGTCAGCACCTGAAAAACCAATTGCGTTATTATCTTTTGCTTGCAATTGTGCCACAATATGTTTGTTGATTTGTCCGGCATAAATCATCACGACAACATCAAGCATTGGAGCGTCGGTAATTCGTCGTCCTTCAATCATTTGCGGAACCAAACCAATACTCTCCGCCATCTTTGTAGCCGATTTTCCACCGCCGTGAACTAAAACTTTATAACCTTCGATTTTAGAAAAATCAGTTAAGAATTGTTCTAACTCGGTTGGATTATCAATTATATTGCCGCCAATTTTTATTACTTTAACGTTCATTTCTTTCAAGGTTCATAGGAACAGAGCTTCATAGGAACAAAGGTTTTATTACGGTTTAAAAACCTCTGAACCTTTGTCTCTTTGAGCCTTTGTACCTCAAATTATAACTTTTTTAAAATTTTCTGTAAAACCAATTGTGCCGAATACGTTCTGTTATTCGCTTGTTGAATTACGATTGAATTTTCACTGTCGATCACTTCATCAGTCACAATAACATTACGACGAACTGGAAGGCAATGCATGAATTTTCCATTATTTGTCAAAGCCATTTTTTCTGCGGTAACAGTCCAGTTTGTATCACTGTTGGTTACTTTTCCGTAATCGTTGAAATTACTCCAGTTTTTCACGTAAACGAAATCAGCATTTTCAAATGCTTTATTTTGATCGTATTCTATTTTGCAGTCTTTAGTAATTTCAGGACTTAATTCGTAACCTTCTGGATGCGTGATTACAAAATCCATGTCTTCTTGCATTTGCATCATTTCTACGAATGAATTCGCAACTGCCTGAGGCAATGCTTTTGGATGCGGCGCCCACGAAAGCACTACTTTTGGTTTGTGTTTTGTCTTGTATTCTTCCATTGTAATGGCATCCGCCAAAGATTGCATTGGGTGACGCACAGCACTTTCCATGTTTACAATTGGCACAGTTGCATGTTTCAAAAATCCTGAAATTACCGTTTCAGCATAATCTTTTTCTTTGTCGACTAAACCTGCAAAAGCACGAATTGCAATAATATCACAATATTGAGAAACTACTTCTGCAGCTTCTTTTATATGTTCTGATGCTCCGGAATTCATTACGGCTCCGTCTTCGAATTCTAAAGTCCAGCCTTCGTTGGTAAAATTCATTACCATAACATTCATTCCTAAGTTTATAGCCGCTTTTTGAGTACTCAAACGCGTTCTTAAACTTGGGTTGAAAAATAACATTCCTAAGGTCTTATCTTTCCCTAATTTTTTATTTTTAAGCGGGTTCTTTTTTATTTTTAATGCGCTTTTTACCCATTTTGATAATGAGTCGATATCTTGTATTGAAATATAATTCATCTCTTTTTGTATTGTGTTATTTAGACGCGGATTAAACAGATTCGCTAAGCGAAAACGCGGATAAAAACTGATTTTTTCTTTTTTTTTACTTTCTTATTTTTCTGCTATTTTCGAAAACTTTCCGTTTGAATTCTGGTTTCTTTCCGAAATTTAAGAGTAAACCGACTTCACAATTTGTTCCTCTTAAATAATTTAATATTTGATTTTCAAAAGCTGGTGCAATACTATCAGCCGCTTTTAATTCAAGAATAACTAAATTTTCAACAATTAAATCTGCATAATATTCTCCAACTTCTATTCCTTTATAATAAACTTCTATTTTTCTTTGAGCTTCAACATTTAAACCTTTAGTTTTTAATTCCAAGTATAGAGAATTTAAATAAACTCTTTCTAAAAATCCATATCCTAATTCATTATATACTTCATAAAAAGTTTTAATAATAACATCGGTTAACTCTTCCTGTAACAATTCCATAATTTTAAAAATTTGAATGAAATATACTACATATTTATTAGAATTAAATAGAAAATCCGTTTTTTATCCGCGTTTTCGCGAAGCGAATCTGTCTCATCCGCGTCATAATCATACTATTTTTGTAAAAGGAATTTCGTCCTTCAAAGCTTTTAAAATAAAATTATCATTTAATCCATTCACAATCCAGGTTTCAATGTTGGCTGCTTTTGCAATTCCGGCGGCTTCGATTTTGGATTGCATTCCGCCTGTTCCGTGTGATGATTTTGATTCGCCGATTTCTTTTTCTAATACTTTCAGATCATTTACCAATTTAATGGTTTCAGGATTTTCATCGTGAATGGAATCTTTCGTGTAAATACCGTTTGTATTGGTTGCAATTATCAGAATATCAACATTTAGCAAAACCGCCGTTAATGCTGCTAATTTATCATTATCTCCAAACCGAATCTCATCTGTGGCAACGGTATCATTTTCATTAATAATCGGAATGTAATTGTTCTCGACCAAAACATTTATGGTATTGACAATATTTACTTTCGATTGCTCTTTTTCGAAATCAGAATAAGAAAGCAAACATTGAGAAGTCAATAATCCTAAATCGCTGAAATTTTCATGAAAAATCCGCATTAAATGGGGCTGACCAATTGATGCTAAAGCTTGTTTTAACGCAATTTCTTTGCCTTTACTTTCTAGTTTTACAAATTGTTTTGCGGCTGCGATTGCTCCTGAACTTACAATTACAAATTCGTAATCTTTGTTTAAAGCGGCGATTTGCATACCAATATCTTCGATCTTTCCCCGCGAAATATGGTTGGTTTCTTTGGTTAAAGTATTACTTCCTATTTTTAATAAAATCCGTTTTTTGCTCATGTTTTTCTAAGTGGCTAAGATTCTGAGATACTAAGAATCTAAGTTTTTTTTAATCTCAATTGGACATTTTCTAATTATCTAATTGACAAATTATCTCAATTATCTAATTTGCCCTTCCCCGTAAACGTACCATTTGTTTGTTACAAGATGTTGTAAACCAATTGGTCCGCGTTGATGCAATTTATCTGTACTTATCGCTAATTCACCGCCTAAACCAAATTGTCCTCCATCTGTAAAACGGGTTGACGCATTGTGATAAACGGCCGCAGCATCAATAGATTCCATAAATTTCTTTGCACTTTTGTCCTCTTTTGTAATTATTGCAGCTGAATGTCCGCCACAATATTTATTAATTTTTTCGATTGCATGTTCTTCAGAATCAATTGTTCCGATGACAATTTTATAATCCAGAAATTCTTCGTACCAAATATCTTCGTTTTGAAGTGTTTCCGTATTTTCGAAATTTTGTAATGACTTATCAACGATAACTTCCACTTTAGATTCTATTAAAGCTTCGATTAACATTGCTGTAAAACCTTCAAAATTGGGTAATTCTGAATCAATTAAAACTTTATCTAAAGCATTACAAGCTGATATTTTAGATGTTTTAGCATTTAAAATTACTTTTAAAGCCAAATCCGTATCAGCATCTTTATGAACGTAAACAAAATTATTTCCGCGTCCGCTTACAATTACCGGACAAGTTGCGTGCTTTTTGACAAACTCAATTAATTTTTCTCCTCCTCTCGGAACAATTAAATCTACTTTTTGAGTTGGTTTTTCTAAAAATTGCTGCGTTTCTTCCCGATTAAAATTGAGGTATTCAACCCAATCTTTCGAAACTCCATTTTCTTCAAGCGCCTGATGCCATAAAGCAACAATTTTTAAATTTGATCTTAAAGATTCTTTTCCTCCTTTTAATAAAATCTTATTTCCGGACTTAAAGGCAATTCCGCCAGCTTCAATCGTAACGTCGGGACGAGATTCGTAAATAATTAATATCGTACCAAAAGCAGCGGTTTTATTGACCACTTTGATTCCATTATCATGAACAAAATGAAAACGCTCAACTCCAACCGGATCTTCTTGCGAAGCCAATTGATTCAACGATAAAATCATCTCGTCGACTTTTTTATCATCAACTTTCAGGCGTTCTTCCATCGCTAAATCCGAGCCGTCATAAGCCAGTAAATCTTCCTTATTAGTGAGAATTATTTGACTCCGCTCCTCTCCGACCAGCTTTGCCATAGATCGCAAAACCAGATTGCGTTTTTCAATTGATAATGGATTCATTTTTTTGGTTTAATTGGTCAATTCGTGTAATCGTGTAATCGTTAATTCGTTTATTTGTTTAATCGATTAAACGATAAACGATTAAACAAACATTATAGTTCTTCCAAGCTTTCTTTTAAAGCTTTTACAAACGTATCAATATCAGCTTTTTTCACAGTTAATGGCGGTAAAATTCTCAACAGATTTTTGTTGTTGGCACTTCCTGTAAAAATATGTTTTTCGATAATTAGTTTTTTTCTCAACGCTGCAACATCAAAATCGAATTCGACTCCCAGCATTAAACCTTTTCCTTTTACTTGCTTGATTCCCGGAACTTCTTTGATTTTTTCTAAGAAATATGCATAAACTTCGTTTACATTTTTCTGCAAATCCAGTTTTTCAATTACATCCAAAACCGCAATTCCTGCTGCACAAGATAAGTGGCTTCCGCCGAAAGTGGTTCCTAATAATCCGAAACTTGCTTCAAATTTTGGAGAGATTAAAATGGCTCCTACCGGAAATCCATTACCCATTCCTTTTGCAACTGAAATAATATCAGCGTTGATTCCGTGATGTTGGAAAGCGAAGAATTTTCCACTTCTTCCGTAACCCGATTGCACTTCGTCTAAAATCAAAACAACATCATGTTTTTTACATGCTTTTTCCAAAGCCTGAAAAAATTCTGTTGTTCCCTGATCTAAACCTCCAACTCCCTGAATTCCTTCGATAATTACTGCTGTAACATCGCCTTTGGCCAATTCAGCTTCAACCAATTCGATTTGGTTCAGAGGTAAAAAAGTAACTATTTGCTGAGCATTGATTGGCGCAACGATTTTCTTATTATCTGTAACAGCAACGGCTGCAGAAGTTCTTCCGTGAAAAGAATTATCAAAAGCTACAACTCTTGATTTTCCGTTATGGAAAGAGGCTAGTTTTAATGCATTTTCGTTCGCTTCAGCTCCGGAACTGCATAAAAACAATTCGTAATCTTCTAATCCTGAAAGTTTACCTAATTTCTGAGCCAACTCAACTTGTAGGGGATTCTGAATCGCATTCGAATAAAATCCTAAATGATCTAATTGATTTTTTAGTTTTTCAACATAATCAGGTTGCGTGTGGCCAATCGAAATTACACCATGTCCGCTATATAAGTCTAAATATTCCACTCCGTTATTGTCTGTAATGGTGCAGTCTACTGCTTTTACAGGAGTTATGTCATAAAGTGGGTATACGTTAAATAAATTCATTTTTTGTTGTTTAATTGTTTAACCGTTCATTTGTTTAATCGATTAACCGAATAAACGATTAACCGTTTTGACAACAATTTAAAATCCGCTTGGTTTCAAATGTAAACCTGTGGTTTCTTCAAGTCCGAACATTAAATTCATGTTTTGAATGGCTTGTCCTGAAGCACCTTTGGTTAAGTTGTCAATAATTGACGTGATTAAAATCCGGTTTCCTTTTTTCAGTAAACTGATAATACATTTGTTGGTTTGCACGACTTGTTTCATATTGATGTTTGTCGTTGTCACGGTTACAAATGGTTCGTTCTTATAAAAATCTTCGTATTTGGCAACAGTTTGTTCAAGAGTTTCGTCAGATGTTGTATATAAGGTTGCAAAAATTCCTCTTGGAAAATCTCCTCTGTTTGGAATAAAAAGCAATTCACTTTCAAAATCATCCTGCAACTGAACCAGACTTTCTGAGATTTCTCCCAAATGCTGGTGTTCAAAAGCTTTATAATGCGACATATTATTATTTCTCCAACTAAAATGCGAAGTTTCTGAAAGTCCAACTCCAGCGCCTGTGCTTCCGGTTGTTGCATTAATATGAACGTCGTTATTCAATAAATTATTTTTAGCTAAAGGCAATAAAGCCAATTGAATAGCTGTAGCAAAACAACCCGGATTTGCAATAAAATTTGCTTTTTTTATGTCTGATTTATTCAGTTCCGGCAATCCGTAGATAAAATCTTTTCCTTCGAAATGAGCATCTTTGTTCAATCTAAAGTCATTTCCTAAATCGATGATTTTAGTGTGGCTTGCAAACTGATTTTCCTGCAAAAATGAAATCGATTTTCCGTGTCCAAGACATAAGAAAACAACATTTACATCCGGATTTATCTTATCAGTAAAATTCATTTCAATATCTCCCATCAAATCGTGGTGCGCTACAGAGAGCGGTTTACCCGAATTTGTTGTGCTGTAAACAAAATCAATGTTTACATTGGGATGATACATTAATATTCTGATAAGTTCTCCGGCCGTGTAGCCCGAACCACCAATTATTCCGATATTAATCATATTTTTTACTTTTTAAATATATTGTTAAATCGAATTCGATTTTTAATATCTTTTGTGTTTTTAGATTAGCCAATTTTAAAAAGTTGTCTAATCTCCTAGTTTTTTTTAATCAATAGCCAAAACAAATTTTGCGGATACAAACTTTATGTAATATGCTTTTATCTGCTCAGGACTTAATGATTGTGTGTCATGTGGAGATTCAACATTATAAACTTCTGTATAAGTAGAATTTGCACCAATTTCAATATATGGAGGAACTCTTTTAATAGGAGTTAATATCAATCCGTTATAATTGGCAGTTACGCTGGATGTTCCTTTTACAGCAACATTATTTGGGTTATTATATTTTATTTCATAATGTAATCGAGATGAATTATTACCTGTGTCGGCTGTAAATTCAAATAATAAAACTTCATAGGTAATCTCTTTTAATTCTTCTTTTTCAGGTGCGACAGTATCACTTGAGCAGCCCAGAAACATTAAAAGAATTGGAAATAGAAAAAATACTTTTGCTTTCATAAAAATTAAGTTTTATTTTTTGAATAAATCATCACAAATTAATCGTGTTCTAAATGGTTTACAGATGAAAATATGTTTTGTGCATTTCCTAAAATCTTAATAAATCCTTTTGCATCGTCAGACGTCCAGGCGTTGTTCATTTCTCCGTATTGCCCGAAACCTGTGTTCATTAAATCATTTTTAGATTCAATTCCGTCAAGCGAAAAATGATATGGTTTTAAAGAAACTGTTACCGTTCCATTTACTGTTTTTTGTGTGTCTTGTAAAAATGTTTCGATATTACGCATTACCGGATCTAAAAACTGACCTTCATGAAACAACATTCCGTACCAGTTTCCTAATTGTTCTTTCCAGTATTGCTGCCATTTTCCAAGTGTATGTTTCTCTAATAAATGGTGCGCTTTGATGATAATTAACGGAGCAGCAGCTTCAAAACCAACTCTTCCTTTAATCCCGATAATAGTGTCTCCAACGTGAATATCTCTACCAATTGCATAAGCATTTGCCAGTTTTTCCAACTTCACGATATTATTTTCAGGAGCATCTTTTTTACCGTTTAAAGCCACTAATTCTCCTTGTTCAAAATGCAAAGTCACTTTTTCTTCGCCTTCTTTTTGCAATTGTGACGGATAAGCTTCACTTGGCAAAGGCTGGCTTGAAGTTAAAGTTTCTTTTCCTCCAACACTTGTTCCCCAAAGTCCTTTATTGATGGAATATTGTGCTTTTTCCCAAGAATAGTGTACGCCATTTTTAGCTAAGTAATCAACTTCTTCCTGTCTTGATAATTTCAAGTCTCTGATTGGTGTGATAATTTCAATTTCCGGAGCAATAGTCTGGAAAATCAAATCAAAACGAATCTGGTCATTTCCTGCACCTGTACTTCCGTGTGCTATGGCGCTTGCTCCTACTTTTTTAGCATATTTAATGGCTTCAATTGCTTGAAAAACACGCTCTGCACTTACTGATAATGGGTAAGTATTGTTTTTTAATACGTTTCCGAAAATCAAATATTTAATCGCTTTATCGTAATATTTGTCTATGATTGTAAGATTGGCGTGTTGCGCACTTCCTAATTCGTAGGCTCTTTTTTCAATCGCTGTTAATTCTTCTTCACTAAATCCTCCTGTATCTACAAGTACGGTATGAACTTCGTATCCTTTTTCATTTTTTAAATATTTCAAACAATACGAGGTATCTAATCCTCCACTATAAGCTAATACAACTTTTTTCATTTTTTATAATTTAGGCTAATACTTTCGTATTTAGCAAGTTTGAGATTTCTTTTTCTAGTTTCTATTCTTAAGATAAAAAAAACAAAGACAGTATTTTGTTTAAGAATAAGGCTTGTTTTATTTTCTTTAATCTGCTCAAAACAACTTCGTTAAAAGGATGTCTTGGCGGATCTTTTGGTTTATCTTTTGGATCGTACAACATTCCTGTACACAAGCACATTTTGTTTTCTTTACTTTGAAGAATTTGAAAATTGGTACAGGTTTTACAACCCGCCCAAAAACTTGGATCTGTTGTCAATTCCGAGAATGGAACAGGTTTGTACCCCAAATCAGAGTTGATTTTCATTACAGCCAAACCGGTTGTAATCCCGAATATTTTTGCGTCAGGATATTTCTGCAGGGAATAATCAAAAACTTTCGATTTGATCTGTTTTGCCAAACCTAAGTTTCTGTAATCCGGATGTACAATTAAGCCGGAATGTGCCACGAATTTTCCATGTTCCCAACTTTCGATATAACAAAAACCTGCAAATTTTCCATCTGCCAAAGCAATCATCGCATCACCGTTCGACATTTTTTTCTGAATGTATTCAGGAGTTCTTTTAGCAATCCCCGTACCTCTTAATAAGGCAGATGATTCTATCGTATCGCAAATTTCCTGTGCGAATTTGAAGTGTTCTTCCTGAGTTACAACAATAGAGATTTTCATTTCAATAGTTGAAGTTAGAGTTAAAAATTAAAACGTATTGTTTAGTTTGAAATCCGGAAAAACATCCAATAAAAATAGACAAAATAGAAGTAACATTCTCAAAATCAAAAACTTGATTTAGAAAAAATTTAATATAAGATGTACTTTTAGTATATGTTTGTCCAATGGACAAATTGTGTGATTTCAAAATGAAAAATGAATATAAATAAATACGCGGCGAAAAACTCTGTGAATACTATAGAGATAGCATCCGTACTTCGGGAGAAGTTACAGGTGAGTTTGTCCGTGACAAAGAAGTTATATGTAAACTTATTTTATTCATCGGTGCAAAAGTACACTATTTTTTAATTTACAAAACAAAAAAATAAAATTCTAACATTTTTTTAATGTAATGTTATTTTTTTTTAAAGAGGCTAAGGTTCTGAGTTTCTAAGATTCTAAGTTTTCTGAAAAACTCAAACTTGAAACGTGAAACTTGTAATTGAAAAAAAACAAAAAACCCGATAGTCATACTGTAACTATCGGGTTTTTAATATTTTACAAATATTTGATTTAGTTCTTTGTAAACGGAATTACTTGTCCATTTCCTAAAACAATCATATCAAATCCGGTTTTTGCTTCATTAAATTTGAATTTTAAACCTGCTCTTTTCGATTGAAAAGTGTCTTTTTCACCTGCAACCGGCTCAACAGAAAACTTAGGATAATTAGTGATTTCAGCACTAAGAACACTGTTTTTTTCTGAGAATTCAATTTTTAAAGGTGCTTTTGAAGTAGAATAATTCCCGATGTAACCATCCAGAATAATATCTTTTTCAACTTTTCCCTTTCCCACAGTCCACACATTATTACTTTCGTTATAATCTGGAAATGCGTGATCAGGATCTAATGTAATGCTTTCTATTTCTTCTGTAGAATTATGTTTGAAAGACCATTCATTGTTACGCTGCCAGATTTCTACAGGCAATTTAACTCTCGTTACTTTTCCGCTTTTTGTTTTTACATCCAAAACAATTGGCATTGGCATTTTGTCGAAATTTTCAACTGTAATCACAACTCCTTTTGCCGGATCATTTTTTACATATTTAATAGAATTGATTCCCTGGTCAAAACGCCAGTTGTTTACGAACCAGCTTCTCCAGAACCAGCTTAAATCTTCTCCCGCAACATTTTCAATTGTTCTGAAAAAATCATCCGGAGTTGGATGTTTATAAGCCCAACGCTCCACATAAGCGCGTAATGATTTGTCAAAACGCTCTTGTCCTAAAACTTGTTCTCTCAAAATTACCAAACCTGCACTTGGTTTTGCATAACATAAAACACCAATATTAGCTTCCTTCATATTATCAGGAGAACTCATAATAGTTTCTAGTTTTGGACTTGTATAATATTCTGCATCTTCGTGCAAATTAGCAGCAGGCTGTTTGTATTCGCCATTATTGAAATCATAAGAACTTACAGAATTGATAAAAGTATTAAAACCTTCATCCATCCAGGCAAAATAACGCTCGTTTGAACCTACAATCATCGGGAACCAAATATGTCCAAATTCGTGATCTGTAACTCCCCATAAATCATCTCCTTTAGATTTCCATCCACAGAAAACAATTCCCGGATATTCCATTCCGCCTTCATTTCCTGCTACGTTTGTTGCTGCCGGATAAGGATATTCAAACCATCTTTTTGAATAGTTTTCTATTGATGATTTTACATATTCTGTAGAACGTCCGTAGGCACCGTTTCCGGCACTTTCTACCGGATAAGCAGATAAGGCTAAAGATTTTTTACCACTTGGCAAGTTTATTTTTGCTCCGTCTAAGATAAAAGCCGGAGACGATGCCCATGAAAAATCACGCGCATTTTTAATTTGATAATGCCATGTTTTTTCGCCTGTTGCATTGGTGTTTGCAGTTGCAGCAACTTCTTCTGCAGAACGAATCATAACTGTTTTGTCGCTTTGTTTCGCTTCTGTATAACGTTTAAATTGCTCAGCAGGCAATACTTCGGCTCCATTTAATAATTCACCCGAACCTACCACATAATGATTTGCCGGAGTTGTGATTTTTACATCAAAATCACCATATTCTAAGTAAAACTCAGAAGCTCCTAAATAAGGCGCAGTATTCCAGCCTCTTACGTCATCATATACGCACATACGCGGGTACCATTGTGCGATTGTGAAGATTTTTCCGTTTTGAGTTTCTAAAACTCCCATTCTGTCTGATCCTTCAAAAGGTGCGATGAATGAGAATTCGATTTTAATTTTTACAGATCCTCCTTTTGAAGCCAATTCTTCAGGAAGAAAAATTTGCATTCTTGTATCTGTAACAACATATTTTACATCAGTTTCTGTTTTTTTCTTTCCAGAAATTACTTTTACTGATTTTATTTTATTTCCTCCGTCAAAAACCTGACCCTGAGCTCCGTTACGGCTTCCGGTTAAAGGCACAACAGCGTTTCCTCTTGAATCTTCTTTGAATAAATTCTGGTCTAAATTCAACCAGACAAACCCTAATTTATCAGGACTATTATTTGTATACGTAATTTCGTCTGTACCAACAATCTCGTTTGATGTTGCATTCAATTTTGCCGTTATTTGATAATCGGCTCTGTTTTGCCAGTATTCTGCTCCCGGCTGACCGCTGGCAGAACGGGTTGATGTACCATTTTTAGTGTAAAAATGTGGTGCAAAAGCATCATGGTAATTGTAATTATTAACAGGAGTAACTGCTGTTGTAGCTGGCGTTTGCTGTGCCCAAACAGAAGAAATCCCCACAAACAAAGCCATGGTTAATAAGGCTTTTGAAGATTGTTTTTTCATATTTTTTAGCTGTTTATGTAGCAAATTAATGAAAAAAAAAGCTATTCGCAGAGAAAAACTTAACCTTAAATTAAAATTTAGCAAAAATTTATAAAAAAAATAATTTGAGCCATTTTCCTAAAAAAACTTAATTTTATAAAATATATTTACATCACTTTTAAAACTAATTCTTTTCAATTATACTATTTTGAATACAACTATATCAAATTCAACACTTAAAGCTTCGATCAAACATGCCGGAGCTGAATTATTTTCCTTAAAAAACAACCAAAACAAAGAATATATCTGGGAAGGCAATCCTGATTTCTGGGGAAAACATTCACCGGTTCTTTTTCCGATTGTGGGAACTTTAAAAAACAACATTTATACAATTAATGATAAAGAATATCAATTGTCAAGACATGGTTTTGCACGCGATATGGAATTTGCATTAATTAATAAAACTGAAAATAGTGCGACTTTTTCTTTGCAGTCAAATGCTGAAACACTAAAAAAATATCCTTTTGAGTTTGAGTTACAACTTATTTATACGCTTAAAGAAACTACTTTGGATATTGAATATAAAGTAATTAATAAAGGGGAAAGTAAAATGCCTTTTTCTATAGGCGCACATCCCGCAATTGCATTACCGGAAAATTTTGAGAATTATGCTTTTAAATTTGAGAAAGAAGAAGTTCTTAAATACTCACTTTTAGAAAATGATTTGATTTCGAATAAAACAGAAACTTTAGAAACGACAAATAATTTAGTTCCTTTAAACTATAAATTATTTGAAAATGATGCTTTGGTTTTTAAAACTTTAGAATCAAATTCGCTTACTATTCTTGAAAATTCAAAGCCTTATGTAAAAGTTGATTTTGCAGATTTTCCAAGTTTAGGAATCTGGACAAAAGATCAGGCTCCGTTTGTGTGTATTGAGCCGTGGTTTGGATATTCAGATACGGCCGAAAATTCAGGTGATTTATTCGAAAAAGAAGGAATTTTGATTTTGGGTGCCAAACAAACATTTAATTCAAAATTCAGTATACAAATATTATAAAATTAAAAAAATGCTGGAATTTAATTTTTCTCCATTTCCAATTATAGAGACTGAACGTTTACTTTTAAGAAGGATTACGAATGACGATGTCAACGAAATTTTTGATCTGCGTTCGAATCCCGAAACTATGAAATACATTCCGAGACCTTTAGTGAAAAATACTGAAGATGCACTCGCCCATATTGCCATGATCGATGAAAAAATTGATACCAATGTTGGAATTAATTGGGCACTAACATTAAAAGGAAATCCGAAATTACTGGGTGTGATTGGCTTTTACAGAATGCAACCCGAAAATTATCGTGCTGAAATCGGGTATATTTTATTACCGGAATTTCATGGAAAAGGTATTATCCCTGAAGCCGTAAACAGATTAAACAGATATGGTTTTGATTATTTGAAATTACATTCTATCGAAGCGGTTATTGATCCTGAGAATTTTGCTTCGGAAAAAGTATTGCAAAAATGTGGTTTTGTAAAAGAAGCCCATTTTAAAGAATCTGAATTTTATGAAGGGCAGTTTTTAGATAAAGTAATTTATTCGTTATTAGATAAGTAACCATCTATTACAAAAAAAATGTAGTTAAATACAGTATTTTCACAATAGCAAGTACAGTATTGCGTTATATTTGCACGCGAAATAAGTATTGAAATCTTATTTCTTTGCTCCGAAATCTCTCTTTATGAAAAAATTATTTGTGCTGTTTGTTCTTTTCTTTTCAATTCAATTGCAAAGTCAGACTTACTTGAAATTTAACGCAGCCACTGCTCTATTTGCAATACCAAATATTGGAATTGAAACAAGTATAGGCGAGAAAACTACTTTTAGTGTTGATGTTATGGCTTCTTTTTGGGAATCTTTTAATGGACATTCTCCAATGAAATTTTACACTCTAACGCCAGAAGTTCGTTACCATTTTAAAGAAAAATACAAGGGATTTTATGTTGGTGTGCATGCTGGACCGGATGTTTACGAACTGCAAAAATGGAATTATTGGGACAGCGCTAGATACGAACATGGTTTTGGTTATCGTTTAGGTGCTACTATTGGTTATAACATCAAACTAAACGAAAAATTTGTTCTCGATATTTTTGCGGGAGGTGGCTGGCACCAGGGTTTTTATCATGGCTATTACAACGACGGAACTCCCGGAAGATATGAGAAAGCACAGAACTGGAACAAAAGTGGCGAATGGCTCCCTTATCGTGGTGGTGTTATGATTTCGTATAAATTATAATTAGACCGTAAACTTCGGTAAAGTCTTTACATACAATTCTTCTACTTTTTTGCGCGCCCAATCGGTTTTTCTTAAAAAAGTTAAGCTTGATTTTATACTTGGATTTGAAATAAAACATTTTATCGGGATTAATTCTCCCAATGTATCAAAACCATAATGAGCGACTAACTTTTCTAAGATTGCCTGAAGTGTGATTCCGTGTAATGGATCTTTGGATTGATTTTGCATTTTTTACTTTTAAAATAATATAAAAGACCGTACTCAAAAAAGTACGGTCTTTCTTTTTTACAAAATTAACGATTTGAAATTAAATCAATCGACTAGTATTTAGAATATAAATTTAAATCCGACAGAAAGTGGCGTTGTTAAACTAGTTCCTCCGGCTAAATATGCTGAATCAACATTTGCCATATGCGCTAATCCAAAATTAGTTACGGTAGTTTTTTCACCAACTGTAGGGTCAATTGTAGTTGATGTAAAATTCGCCAGATCATAAGAAAACTCAACTGAGAAATTTTTCGTTACGAAATAATCAAAACCTCCTGATACAGATAAACCAAACTGGTTTATTTTTGTGTCACTTTCTTTTTCTTTACCCGTAATAACAGGTAAAGCTGCTTGTCCGAAGAAATAAAGAGAACCAGCTATATTCCAATATTTTCGTGCTAATGGCTCAATTACAATTAAATCTGTTTTTGCTGCCGTCCCCGCTTTTGAATCTGACTTCATATTAATATACCCCAATCCTGCTCCAACTGCTACTGATGGCGTAATAAATGTACCAACAATTGGAATTACCGATAAATTTGTGTTTTTCACATCTGCCGTTTTAGTTTGCTGGTAACCAAATTGAGATGTTGCAAACCACGCTCCCTTTAAACCCTGAGCTGAATCCTGAGCTTTCGCAGTTAAACCTACTAATACAATACTGATTAATGTTACAATTTTTTTCATTTTATAGTTTGTTAAATTATTTAACAAACTTACCAGTAAGGCTTTTTCTTAAAAATGATTAAAATCATAGATTAAAAAAAATCTTTAACTATCTTAGATTCCATTTTAATTATCTTAGGACTACAAAAGTTTTTAATTTTGTTTTACATTTGCACACTATGTTAAAAACAGTCAATATACTTAATAAAAGAGCTCGATTTGATTATGAAATCATCGACACTTATACTGCCGGAATAGTTTTGACCGGAACAGAAATAAAATCTATACGTTTAGGAAAAGCGAACATTACCGAAAGTTTTTGCGAATTCAGTAATCTGGAACTTTTCGCTATTAATACTTACGTTGAAGAATATTCTTTTGGAAATCAGTTCAATCATAAATCAAGAAGCGAACGAAAATTACTTTTAAATAAAAAAGAATTAAAAAGCCTTCATAAAAGTGTTCAGGCAAAAGGATTAACGATTGTTCCGTTAAAGTTATTTACCAACGAAAAAGGTCTTGCAAAACTGCAAATTGGTCTTTGTAAAGGAAAGAAAAATTACGACAAACGTGAATCGTTGAAAGAGCAGGACACAAAACGAGATCTTGATCGTATTAAAAAAGCATACAACTAAATCTTAATTCGCTGTAAAAGAACGATTTTAAATATTTTATTCTTATTTTTACTACAATAATTTTAAAAATAAGATATGAAAAGGTATTTAATTCTATTAGCTGCTATTATCCTTTCGGGTTGTGGCAGTAATACTTCGATTGTAAACAGTTGGAGAGATCCCAAAATAACTGTTGCTCAGGAACATTTTAAAAAAGTTTTGGTTGTTGTTTTAGTAAAAGACGAAGCTTCACGAAGAGTTGCCGAAAATAGAATTGCTGCCAGTAATGAAATTTTTAAGACTTCTTATCAATATTTAAACGAAACCACTTCAAGCCTCACTAAGGAGCAAAAATTAAAAATTCTACAAGACGAAAATTTTGACGGAGTTGTAACAATGCGTTTGGTAAGTACTGAAAAAGAAACCAATTATGTTCCCGGAACTTATACCGGAATGTATTATGGCGGTTTTGACGGTATATATAGCGGTATGTACGGATATGGTTTTGGGAATTGGTACGGAATGTATTCTACAGACTTTTACGATCCCGGATATTATCAGGAAACTACTTCTTATTTAGTAGAAACCAATATTTTTTCATTGAAAGAAAATAAATTAATCTGGACAGGAACTACAAAATCAGATTACGTGACCGATTTAGGTCAGACAGTTGATGCTATTATGCAGGCTGTTGTTGGCGAAATGAGAAAAGACGGTTCTTTGCCTCCGAACTAGAAACAAAAACAAAAAGCGATATCTTTAAAGTATTGCTTTTTTTGTGACATAATAAATGACTAAATTTGTCACGACTCAAATTTTCATATAAATGAAATCACTTTTAAAAAATGCCAGAGAAAAGAAAGGATTAAAAACGAGAGAAGTGGCACAACTTCTTGGAATTGATCAGGCATTAATCAGTAAATTTGAGTCGGGAACCAGAAAACCTACTAAAGGCCAAATAACCAAATTAGCACAGCTTTTAGAAATTGATTATGAAACATTAATGATTGTCTGGCTTAAGGAAAAAATACTTTACGAAATTGGTGATGAAGAATTTGCTCTAAAGGCTTTGCTTTTAGTTGAACAAGAAATTCAAAAAAATAAAAAAGAAATCAATTCGATAATAATATCATCTGTCCAAACGATTTTAGACGAAATTGAAATATTAAAAAATAAAATACAATCTTTTAATCATTTTGAGTTACGCCAGATTTCAAAAGCATTAGAATTAGAATTTATATTTAAAAGCATTCGTTTAAATGGAAATCCTTTAACATTAGAAGAAACTAAATCTATCCTAAATGATGGTTTGACAATCAAAGGCAAAAGCATGCAAAATCACCTTGAAGCTATTAATTTTCAGGAAGCTGTATTATATATTAAAGATTTAAGTCAAAAGAAGACATCTTTAAATGAAAAAGATTTACTTATAATGCACAATTTGATATTCAAAGAAATCGAATCTGAAAATTCGGGAAAATATAAAAATGATTCATTAGTTATGCGTGAAATGAATCAATTTTATAACTGGTATGAATTGCAAAAAAATAATTTACATCCAATAATTCTCGCATCTGAAGCACATCTAAAAATACTCGAAATCAATCCTTTCGTAAATGGAAATCTTCAAATGGCGAATTTAATATTAAACTGGATTTTACTTCAATATAATTACACATTTGCTTCAATAGAAGAAAATAACATAAATGAATATTTTTCAATTTTGGAAGAAAGTCAACTTCAGAACGATAAATCTATATTCATTAATCATATCGTTAAAATTGAAAAAGAAAATCTAAAACGAGCCATAGAATTAGCTATAAAATAAAAGCCCGACTTAAACCGGGCTTTTTATTAATTTTTATCTTCTAACAAAGGCACAAATCGAAACTCTCCAAATTCATGTTTTTCAAATTGTGTTTCGTTTTTGCGAATTAATAAAGTCATGATCTGGACATCTTCTCCTAACGGAATAACAAGCCTTCCTCCTATTTTTAATTGCGCCATTAAAGGCTGCGGAATAAATGGTGCACCGGCTGTAACTATAATACTATCAAACGGAGCATGATTTGGCAACCCTTTATAGCCGTCTCCAAACGATAAATGTTTTGGACGAATATTTAATTTTGGAAATAAATTTGAAGTTGTTTTAAACAATTCATTTTGTCTTTCTATACTATACACCTTTGCGCCCAACATAAACAAAACGGCCGTTTGATACCCTGATCCGGTACCAATTTCGAGTATTTTATGATCTTTTTTAACTTCTAACAATTGCGATTGAAACGCAACTGTATAAGGTTGCGAAATAGTTTGACCAGCTCCTATAGGAAATGCCTTATCCTGATAAGCATAATCTTCAAAACTGGAATTCAAAAAAAGGTGTCTTGGGATTTTTTTTATCGCATCCAAAACCGCTCTGTCAGTAATTCCTTTTTGTTCTAAAGTGCTTACTAATTGATTACGAAGTCCTTGATGTTTGGCAGTATCTTTCAAAATGGGTTTATTTTATTTTTGTAAAATTAATAAACTAAATACTAAATCAAATATTGATTTTTAATTATTAAATCGCTAAATCTTTATTGCATTCATTTTTACATTCAACAAATAAATTCTATTTTTGTTTAAAATACATTCTCATGTTAAAAGTAGGAGTTTTAGGTGCTGGTCATCTAGGTAAAATACATTTACGCTTATTACAACAATCTGACAAATATGAATTAGTTGGATTTTACGACGAAAATCAAGAAAACGCCGAAAGAATTTCAAAAGAATTTGGCTATAAAAACTTCAGCACAATTGCAAAATTAATCCACGCTGTTGATGTAATCGATATTGTAACGCCAACACTTTCTCATTATAAATGTGCAAAAGTAGCGATCAAATCAGGAAAACACATCTTTATAGAAAAACCAATCGCCAATACCGTTGAAGAAGCCGAAGAAATTATCGCTTTGGCAAAAGAATACAACGTAAAGGGTCAGGTTGGTCATGTCGAGCGTTTTAACCCTGCTTTTATTGCTACAAAAAACATGATCGAAAATCCGATGTTTATAGAAACACATCGTTTGGCCGAGTTTAATCCGCGTGGTACAGATGTTCCTGTGGTTTTGGATTTGATGATTCACGATATTGATGCTATTTTGAGTGTAGTTCATTCAAAAGTAAAAGATATTCATGCCAGTGGTGTTTCTGTAATCAGTGATACTCCTGATATTGCCAATGCCCGAATTGAATTCGAAAATGGCTGTGTTGCGAATTTAACGGCAAGCAGAATTTCGATGAAAAACATGCGTAAAACACGTTTCTTTCAAAGAGATGCCTACATTTCTGTTGACTTTTTAGAGAAAAAATGTGAAGTAGTCCGTATGAAAGATGCGCCAGAAACTCCTGGAGATTTTGATATGATTCTGCAAAATGCCGAAGGTGTAAAAAAACAAATCTACTTTACTAATCCTGATGTTGAGCAAAACAACGCAATTCTTGACGAATTAGAATCATTTGCAAATGCTATCAATACTGATACTACGCCTGTTGTAACGCTTGAACAAGCTACAGATGCTTTAAGGGTAGCGTATCAAATTATTGATTGTTTCGATAAATAATATAATTTTAAAAAATAAAATTAGCCACGAATTCACTGCTTAACTAGTGAATTCGTGGCTAAATCATAAATATAATACCAATAAAAAAATGAAAACTATAGCTGTAATTGGTGCAGGAACAATGGGTAACGGAATTGCTCATACATTTGCACAAAGTGGTTTTACCGTAAAACTTATTGATGTTTCTGAAAAATCATTAGATAAAGGAATGGCAACGATTGCCGCTAATTTAGACCGAATGTTGTCTAAAGGAACTATCACTCAGGAAGATGTTGCCAAAACAATCACCAATATTATTACCTATACTGATATTAAAGATGGAGTTGTTGGCGTTGATTTAGTAGTTGAAGCTGCTACAGAAAATGTAGAGTTGAAACTGAATATCTTCAAGCAATTAAACGAAGCTTGTTCTCACAATACTATTTTAGCTACCAATACTTCTTCAATTTCAATTACACAAATTGGAGCCGTTGTTGCACATCCTGAACGCGTTATCGGAATGCACTTTATGAATCCAGTGCCCATTATGAAATTAGTTGAAATCATTCGTGGATACAATACCAGCGATGAAGTAACTAAAATTATCATGGATTTATCCGTAAAATTAGGCAAAACACCAGTTGAAGTAAACGATTATCCAGGTTTCGTAGCAAACAGAATTTTAATGCCTATGCTAAATGAGGCAATTGAAACGTTATATAATAAAGTTGCCGGGGTTTATGAAATTGACACTGTTATGAAATTAGGAATGGGACATCCGATGGGACCGCTTCAACTAGCTGATTTTATTGGTCTTGACGTTTGTCTTGCAATCTTAAACGTTATGTACGAAGGTTTCAAAAACCCTAAATATGCGCCTTGCCCATTATTGGTAAATATGGTGAGAGCCGGAAAGTTAGGAGTAAAATCTGGTGAAGGTTTTTATGATTACAGCGAAAGTAAAAAAGCTGAGAAAATTTCTAAGCAGTTTGTTTAAGGATTTTAAATATGATAACATTTGAGAGCGAATATAAAAATTTCAATCAACGCCTTTTTACAGTAAGAAATTTGGCATTCGTAATTGAATTCTTTATTTATTTATCTCTAATTTTATTTTTTAATCTTCCAAAATTTTATACAATTATAATTGGGTTGTTTCTATTAGCAATCTGTGGCTTTATAATTATTAATAGAAGTAAAAGCAATGTTGATATAATAACTTTAGAAGAAAATAGTATTATATTACATGGTGAAACGTTTAATACGCAATGGATAAAATCACTAAATATAAAACAAACTTCTATCAAAATACAGAGTAATGGTTCTTCTAGGCGAGGATTATGTGGTGCAAATTTTTACCTAAAAATAAAAACCAAAGAAGATAATTACATCATAAATTCATTCGAAACATATTCTGATGAAGGAATAATACAGATCTTCAATGAATTTAAAAAATCCAAGAATGAAAAGATAATTGTAGACGAAAGACTAATTATATTGAGAATTCAAGAAAAAATAGAAAAATGTCAATAGCATCAAATTTAAATACAATCAAAACAAGTTTGCCTGAACATGTAACATTAGTTGCCGTTTCAAAAACCAAACCTGTTTCTGACTTAATGCAGGCTTACGAAGCCGGTCAACGCATTTTTGGAGAAAACAAAATCCAGGAAATGGCTGATAAGTACGAAGAAATGCCAAAAGATATTCAATGGCACATGATTGGTCATGTTCAAACGAATAAAGTCAAATTTATGGCGCCATTTGTAAGTTTGATTCATGGTGTTGACAGTTTGAAATTATTACAGGAAATCAACAAACAAGCTTTAAAAAACAACAGAATTATCGATTGTTTGCTTCAAATACATATCGCTGAGGAAGAAACTAAATTTGGTTTAGACGAAAATGAATTAAATGAACTTATTTCTTCGTCTGAGTTCAAAGAAATGAAAAATATTCGTACCTTAGGTTTAATGGGAATGGCAACATTTACAGAAGATCAAAACCAAATTAAAAAAGAATTCCAGCATTTAAAATCGATTTTCGACTCCATTAAAACATTGCAGACTGAAAACTGCAAACTGAATACTATTTCAATGGGAATGTCCGGTGATTACCAACTTGCCATAGAATGTGGCAGTACAATGGTACGAATTGGAAGCAGTATTTTTGGAGGAAGATAAACTTACTAACTACCGTGAAGATGCACTACTGTGCATCTCTACATACAACTGAATACATAATTTGTACGCAATATTAGACATAGAAACTACTGGTGGCCAATTTAATGAAGAAGGAATTACCGAAATTGCCATTTATAAATTTGATGGACACGAAGTAGTTGATCAATTCATTAGCCTTGTCAATCCTGAAATTCCAATTCAGCCCTTTGTGGTAAAATTAACCGGAATTAATAATGCTATGCTGCGTTCTGCTCCAAAGTTTTTTGAAGTCGCAAAAAGAATTATAGAAATTACTTCAGATTGTATTATTGTGGCCCATAATGCTTCTTTTGACTACCGAATCTTACGCACGGAATTCAGACGATTAGGTTATGATTTTGAAGCCAGAACGCTCTGTACTGTAGAACTAGCCAAAAAATTAATTCCGGAACAGCCTTCTTATAGTTTAGGAAAACTCGTTCGCGCACTTGGAATTCCAATGGCAGACAGACATCGCGCCAGCGGAGATGCTATGGCAACCACAAAACTTTTTAAAATGCTTCTGGAAAAAGATCTGGAAAAAACAATCGTAAAAGATTTTATAAAGCTCGAAGTCGAAAAAGGAATTTCTCCTAAATTGATGGATTTAGTTGGACAAATGCCTTCTAAAACCGGTATTTATTATATTTATAATGAAGGCGGTACATTAATTTATATCGGCAAAAGCCAGAATATTCGAAAAAGAGTAAATCAGCATTTTACAGGAATCACGACCAAAAGCAAAAAAATTCAGGCCGAAGTTTTTACTATAACTTATGATGAAACCGGAAGCGAATTAATTGCATTATTAAAAGAAAGCGAAGAAATAAAAGTAAACCGTCCAAGACATAATCGTTCACAGAAAAAAACTTTTTTTCCGTTTGCCTTATATGCAGAAAAAGACGCCAATGGATATCTGAACTTAAAACTTCAAAAAGCAGATGGCCGTAAAAAGGAAATTACATCATTTATTTCTTTGCAGGAAGGTAAAAATATGCTTTTCAAATTCTCTGCAAATTATCATTTGTGCCAAAAACTGACAGGTTTATATCAAACCAAAAAAGAATGTTTTCAATATAAAATCAAAGAGTGTGATGGAGCTTGCATTGGTGAGATTACACCTGAAATATACAATGCTCGTGTACAGCAATTTATCTCAGAACATAGTTTTGAAAACAAAAGCATGATTATTATTGACAGAGGCCGTAACGTAAACGAACGCAGCGCAGTATTAATCGAAAATGGACAATACAAAGGATATGCTTTTTATGATTTGAATTATCAAATTATGAATAGCGATATTTTAAAGAATATTTTGATTCCGATGCAAAACAATCGTGATGTCAAAAACATCATCCAGCAATACATCCGTAAAAGTAAATCAGTTAAAATTCTAAATTTTTAACAAATAAAAACTTTCATTATCTTTGACGGTATGAAAAAAACAAAATCAAAATACGAGATTTTCAGAGAAAAAATCAAGATCATTCTTTATGGTACCAATACAATTTTAGGACGAATGTTCGATTTGGTACTTCTTGGATTGATTTTATTGAGCGTTCTTTTGATTATGATGGAAACAGTTCAGGGAATCAATCAAAAATATCATTCACAACTTATTATCTGCGAATGGGTTATCACCGGATTTTTTACCATTGAATATATTTTAAGGATAATTTCAATTCAAAAACCCGTTAAATATGTTTTCAGCTTTTACGGAATTATAGATTTACTGGCCGTTTTGCCTATGTATTTGTCTATATTTTTTCCCGGCGCCAGCATACTTTCCATCGTTAGGGCATTGCGCTTTTTCCGATTATTCAAAATCCTGCATATTCCGCAAATATCACATCAGTCTTATCAACTTCGCGAAGCCATCGAAGCCAGTAAAGAAAAAATTCTCGTTTTCATATATTTTGTGCTAATAAGTACCATACTAATTGGTTCTATAATGTATTTGGTAGAAGGCAAACAATCTGGATTTACAAGTATTCCGATGAGTATTTATTGGACTATTGTAACTTTAACGACAGTTGGGTATGGCGATATTTCTCCGCAAACTCCTTTAGGACAATTTATTGCAGCTTTAGTAATGATTTTAGGTTACGGAATTATAGCCGTACCAACCGGAATTGTAACAGCAGAATTTGCAAAAAGCAGTCTCAAAAACAACAGCGTAAGCGGAAAAAGAACCTGCAAAAATTGTAATTCGCAAACCCATTTTGATAGCGCAAAATATTGTTATGAATGCGGAACAGAATTACCGAATTAATTTAAGAAGCAATTCCAGCTGTACATTACAACTCCTCCTTATCTTTGTTGTTTTTTTAAGGCATAAAAGGAGCTTCTAAAGTCGCTCTTTTATCCCAAAAAAAACGAACAAATATAAGTCCGGGGTTTCCATTTCCATCTGGGCTAAAAAATATGAAACATTTAATCACCATTGTCGGACCAACCGCTATAGGCAAAACAGCCTTGAGTATTGCTTTGGCACAACATTTTAACTGCGAGATAATTTCTTGCGACAGCCGTCAGTTTTTCAAAGAAATGACTATTGGTACCGCTGTTCCAAATCAGGAAGAACTTAATTCAGCCACACATCATTTCATTCAGAATAAATCAATTTTCGAAAATTATACCGTTGGCGATTACGAAAAAGAAGCACTTTTAAAACTGGAAGAATTGTTTCAAAAAAATGATTTCGCAATTTTAATTGGAGGTTCAGGTTTATATGTCGATGCTATTTTAAAAGGCTTTGATGAATTTCCCGAAATTGATCCTTCAGTTAGATCTGAAGTAAATTCAAATTACGAAAAACTGGGAATCAATTATTTACAAGAGCATTTACAGCTTTTAGATCCGGAATATTATCAAAAAATAACTTTAGAAAATCCGCAGACTTTACAGAATCCGCAACGCATTATGCGTTTTGTAGAAGTTTGTATCGGAACCCAAAAACCCTATTCTTCTTTTTTAAATCAAAAGAAAAACAACAGAAACTTCACTCCTATTTTAATCGGTTTAGAAGCAGACAGAAATATCATTTACAACCGTATTAATCAGCGTGTTGACATCATGATGAACCAAGGTTTACTGGAAGAAGCAAAAGCACTTTATCCAAATAAAGCGTTAAATGCCCTGCAAACCGTGGGTTATAGAGAATTATTTAGTTATTTTGACGGAGATTTCTCTTTGCCATTTGCCATCGAAGAAATTAAGAAAAATACCAGACGTTTTTCCAAAAGACAACTTACCTGGTTCAAAAGAAATGAAACCACAAAATGGTTTGATTATGCCACGGATCGAAAAGAAATAATAAATTACATAGAAAATCTTCTAAGGTAAAAATCTATTTTCTATAATCTATATTCTTTTTTCTAAATAAATATTCTAAAATTTAAAATTACAAAATGCCAATATCACCAAATTTCACATCGGTTTTAAGCAAAGACTGGGAAATCAATTTTACGCAATGCACGCCAAACGGCTTTTTAAAATATACAGACTTATGTAATATTTTACAACTCACCGCCGCGGCACATTCTGAAGTTGGCGGAATCAGCTTTTTTGACATGCAGGAATTTCACCAGGCTTGGGTTTTAAGCCGAATGCGCGTTGAAATTAGTGCTTTACCAAAATGGCAAGATGTTGTAACAGTTAAGACCTGGATCAATAGTTTAGAAAATTCCCGTTCGGTTCGTGCGCTTGAAATGTATGTTAATGGCAAAAAAATAGTAGGCTGCGAAACCTATTGGGCCGTTTTTAATACACAAGCGCGTCGCCCTGAACCATTAGCTTTGCCTTACGAGCATTTTGAATTATTCCCTGAAAATCGTGCTACAAAAGAAGGTTTTTCGAAAATAAATATCAACCATGAAAAAGGCGCTATTTTTGAAAAGACAGTTTATTTATCAGATTTAGATATTGTAAATCACGTAAATAATGTCAAATATTTAGAATGGTGTTTAGATCATGTTGATGAAAAAAGAATCCTGAAACAACAAGTGAAAAGTTTTGAAATGAACTTTATGAAAGAGCTTTCCCTAAAAGATAAAGTTGTCATTCATGAAAGTGAAGATGATGATCACACAACAGCAACCTTCAGCATTACAAAAGGCGAAAAAACCTGTTTTGCTTTAGAATTGCACTGGAAATAATTATTGCTCACAGATTAAACGGGTTGAACGGGTTTACACCGATTTTGGTTTATTAAAATTCGTGTAAATTAGTGCAATTCGTGGCAAAAAAAAACAAAAAACGATGCAATTTTGCATCGTTTTTGTTTCATCTCAAAATTATTTTGATTTCTTTTTAGAATCCTTTTTTGATTTTTTAGGTTTCTTTTTATCCTTCATCAAATCAATTTTTCCTTTGATTCTCTTTTCTGTTTCTGCAATATCCGAATCAAAAGTGAACTGTAAGGAACTAAGTTTAGCTTCTTTAATTGCTCTCAATGCTTTTTTAAACTCCCGCTTCGCTTCTAAAAGAATCGCTTTCTTTACAAAAATTTCAGATTTGTTTATTCCTTTTATAGTTAATGCAAAATCAATAAGTTTTTGAGCTTCTTCATAATCTTCATTCAAAATTAAAGTTTGTAAATAGTGCGGATATACTTCAAATGCATGAATATTTATAGCTAAAGCTTCCTGAAAATAAGACTTAGCTTCCTCATAATTCCATAATTGCTCTGCCTGAATTCTTCCGTACAAACACAAAACCATCGTGTTTTTATCATTATAAGAAGAAGCATAATCTAAAGATTCGATAGTTCCTTCAAGCCAATACGGATAATTATCCAAAGCCTGAAAAAGGTATTTATCAATTGTTTTCATTTCGTAAGTCTGTTTTTAATTTCTGTCGAATTCCTTTGTAACTTTTCTCGATTTTATTCTTTTTAAAATCACTTCCGGTAAAAACCCTCACAGGATTTCCACGTTGAATATTCAGTTGGTTTTCCCATTGTTTACCAACATGATTTTTGAGTTGCTGTAAGGTTTCGTCTTCTAATTTTTTTAATAATCTTTCTGTTGCCAGTTTTTTGTTTTGGTGTTGCGAACGGCTGTCCATCGAAACGACTGCAATTCCGGTTGGAATATGTGTTGCTCTAATCGCCGAACTCACTTTGTTTACATGCTGTCCGCCGGCACCTGAACTTCGCATTGCCTGATACTGAATGTCATTTTCTGAAATTGATGCATTGTTCTGCGGTTCAATCTCAAAAATGCCTATAAACCAGTTTTTGCGTTTGTGCATTTTGCGAAACTGGCTCTGCCCAATCCATTGAATTGTTCCAATCCAGGAAGCAGCAAAACCTGCAGCATTTTTTCCTTTTACAGAAATTGTTGCCGTTTCAACAGTTCCATTTTCCTGACCAACTTCTCTTTGCAGTAAAGTAGTTTCCAATTGTTGCTCTTCGGCTTCTTCCAAAACTTTTTTAAGCACTTGGGCAACTACCCAAGTGCATTCTGCAGGTCCACGACCCGATGTTATCTGAATTATTTTTTCCATTTTAATTTCTTTTATCGATCCATTCTAACGATTTTCGGAGTGAAAGTTCCCAGAACTTCAACCAAATCTGTTTGGTTTGCCATCACTTTTGTAATGTCTTTGTAAGCCATTGGGGCTTCATCAATATTGCCGCCAATTAAGGTTACATCATTAGCTTTCAATACCTTTTTAATTTCACTTTGCGTAAAAGTGGCTTTGCATTTAGCTCTCGAAAATAAACGTCCGGCACCGTGCGAAGCTGAATTTAAACTTTCTGGATTTCCTTTACCTTTCACAATATATCCCGGAGCTGTCATTGATCCCGGAATAATTCCTAACTGACCTTCTGCAGCCGGAGTTGCGCCTTTTCTGTGCACGATGCATTCCTGTCCGTTTACCATTTCCTTCCACGCAAAATTGTGGTGATTTTCAATCGTTACTACTACTCGCTTTCCTATTGCTTTTGCAATTCGTCTGTGAATATCGTCGTGACAAGCTTTTGCATATTCTCCCGCTAAATTCATCGCTAACCAATATTCCTGACCATCATGCGTGTTCAAATCAAGCCAGGCCAGATGCTGCACATTTTTTGGTAACGGACATTGTTTCGTTGCCAGATAGGTATAATGTTTGGCAATATTTGCACCTAAGCCACGTGAACCGCTATGCGACAAAACTGCAAAATATTCACCAACGCCTAATTTCCATTCATTCTCTGGATTATCAATTTTTGCTACGCCAAACTCGACAAAATGATTTCCTCCTCCTGAACTTCCCAATTGCTTATACGCTTTTGGTAAAAGGTTCTTTAGCAACGGAATATCCTGAAACTCGCTTCTGTAAAAAACATCATGATCTGCCTTCGCAGCATGCGTTTCATTCATTCCGAATTTTGTATTGTCTTTTAAAATTGCTTCTAACTGATGTTCTTTTCCTTTGAAATGCGAAGCCGGTAAATCAAAAATCGACAGGCTCATTCTGCATCCAATATCGACTCCAACTCCGTATGGAATAACGGCATTATCTGTTGCCAAAACTCCGCCAATCGGTAATCCGTAACCTGAATGTGCATCCGGCATTAAAGCTCCAGCAACTGAAATTGGCAATTTTAAAGAATCATACAACTGAAATTTAGCCTGTTGATCAATTTCATTTTCACCAAAAATCGTAAAAGGTGCTCGGGTTGCCTTCAACTGATGCATCCTAACCTGAACCGGGTTAATTAAACCTTCAACTACTTTTCCCCAGGTTCCATTTCCTTCAAATTTTTCAGGATGTAGTAAAACCTCTTTCGCTTCTGTTAGAATGGATTCCTTTTTTTCTCTTTTTCTATATCTGTTTATTTGCCCTAAAGCAATATTTATTGAATTGTTTTTTGGAAAGCCTAATTTAATCAGGTCTTTTCCGTATAATTTATTTCCCATAAATTTTTATTAAATATTGTTTGTTGGCAAGCAGATGTCTCCAAAATTTAATTTGAATAAAACATAAGCATGCTGAATCTTTTACCTTTGGGTAAATATTAAACTGTCTTTCGGGAAAATTTGAAGTGTCTAGAATAAAAAAAGCCCGAAACTAAATGTCTTCGGGCTTTTTTATATATCTAAAAATGAATTTCTAAGATTGAAATAAGCCACGAAGAAGCGCTGCACCAAATCCGTTTGGTGTGAAGCTTTGAGATGATGATGTAAATACAAACATTTTCTTCGTTTTTAAAGGGTTATTATTTTTTTCGTGTGCAAATATTGTGAATACTTTTTTGAATTTCCAAATTTAATTTAAAGAAAATTTGGATTAAAAATATCCCATACCTTTTTGTGAACTGAATTTCACAAGTTATCTACCTGAATACTAAATCACTAGCCCTGATAGAAGCGGTATCCTTTTTCTGGCTCCTTTAGCCAGGAAAAGATACAAGCGGATAGCAGGAAATAGCTTCAAATTATTTTAATCTCAAAAATAAATATCAAAAAAAAATCAAAATTCTATTTTTCGGCCTCTTGTCATTTCTCGTTCCTCGAAATGACAAGATTGGGCATAATTAATTTCTCAAAAATAAACCACAAAAAAACCCTGATTTCTCAGGGCTTGTATGTTTTTTAGGTGGCTTTTTTGTTATTCAGTTACTTTGCTTTTAACAACTAATCTGAAACCTTCTCCGTGAATGTTAAGGATTTCAACATCTTCATCAGATTTTAGATATTTTCTAAGTTTAGCAATGTAAACGTCCATACTTCTTGAAGTAAAGTAGTTATCATCTCTCCAGATTTTTGTTAAAGCTAATTCTCTTGGCATTAAATCATTTTCATGAAGAATTAACATTTTAAGCAATTCGTTTTCTTTTGGAGATAATTTTATTGGCTCTTCGTTTTCAAAAGTTAAGAATCTAAGTTTAGAATTTAAGTGGAATTTACCAATATTAAATTCAAACTGTACTTGCTCTGCTTTAGTATCAGCCGATTTTCTTTGAATAATAGCCTTGATTTTCATTAACAAAACTTCTGAGTCAAAAGGTTTGTTTAAGTAATCATCAGCACCGGCTTTATATCCTTTTAACACATCTTCTTTCATAGATTTTGCTGTTAAAAATATAATTGGCACTTCGCTATTTTTCTCTCTAATCTCTTTTGCCAAAGTGTAACCATCTTTATAAGGCATCATTACGTCAAGAATACATAAATCATATACATCTTTCTTGAATTTCTCGAAACCTTCCATACCGTTTTTAGCTAAAGTAACTTCAAAGTCATTTAACATTAGATAATCTTTAAGAACTGCCCCAAAATTAAGGTCATCTTCTACTAAAAGTATTCTTTTGTTATTATTTTCCATATTTTAATTTATTAATGGTATTTTTATTATAAAGGTGCTACCTTTTCCTTTTTCGCTTTCAACATATACTTGACCATTGTGATCCTCAACTATTCTTTTTACATAAGCCAGACCTAAACCGTGGCCTTTTACATTATGTAAATCTCCGGTATGCTCTCTGTAAAATTTCTCAAAAACTCTTTTTTGAGCTATCTTACTCATACCAAGTCCGTTATCTTTAACTTTTATCAGAATCATATCTTTAATATTTTCTGTAAAAATTTCAATTTCAGGAACATCAGGAGAATATTTTATTGCATTTTCTAAAATATTAACCAAAACATTTGTAAAATGAACTTCATTTACTAAACAAGTTGTTCTGGCAGCATTTAAGTGTTTTACAACTGTACCGTGTCTGTCTTCCAGAATTAGATTTACGTGCTCAATTGCGTCATCAATTATATCATGAATTGCAGTTGGTTCCTTTGTAATATCAAGTTCTCTTTTTTCCAGTTTAGAAATACGAAGTACATTTTCTACCTGAGCGTGCATTCTTTTATTCTCATCCCTAATCATTTGAAGATATCGATATACTTTTTCTTTATCTTCAATAATTTTTGGATTTCTTATCGCATCGAGTGCTAAATTTATGGTTGCAATTGGAGTTTTAAACTCATGCGTCATATTATTTATAAAATCTGTTTTGATTTCAGAAATATGCTTTTGACGCAATAATTGGTTCAATGCACTTGTATAGGCTACTATTATAATCAGTGTAAAAACGATTGATAATATGGTTATACTTAATAATTCTGATAATAAAAATTTCTTTTTGTGTGGAAATGTTATGAATAATTCATATTTACTATTTCCTTCATTATCAGTATATATTGGTATATGATAACTGGCATCTTTGTCATAATGAAAGCCATCAGATTTTATTTTTGTAGCTATACCGCTATTGAGCACTCCAAACTCGAATTTGGTTTTAACACCGTATTCTTCTAATTCTTTTTTTAACAGTTTTTGTAACTTGTCTTTTGTAATTCTGCCTTCAATTGGAGTTAACGAAGCAATATCTTTATATTGTATCTGTTGCTGAACTTTATTTAAAATATCTAAACTTCCAGATTTTTCAATCTTTAAATCCGGTATAATACTTTGTCCTAAAGTATTGTTATCGATATTGTTATTGTTGTTATAAATTTCAGTTACTCTTTTTGAGCTAAAATTTTTAAATCTTTCGCTGCTGAACTTTTTATTAAAAAGCGATCCGCTTATATCATAGTCTTCTGATGTAAGGGTATTAGAATAAACTATTGTTTTATTAGTTTTTGTATTTCTTTGCACATACAAAACTTCCAGTAAATCTTCCTTTTTTGGAATTTTGCCTGTACTGTCTTTTATGCGGTTGTATTTGTCATAAAAACTATATTCTTCCTGCTGTTCAAGTTTATCAGCAACATTCCCAATTACTTGGGTAACGTGGTATTTAAATTGTTCATCATTGTTTTTAAACGAAGAATTGAACCAAAATACCTGAACAAGAATTATCCCTATTAAGGACAAACTCATCAATAAAACAAGTATTCTAAAAAATAATTTATTCATCGAAACAAAATTAATATTTTAACAATATACTAAATAATACATTAACCAAATATTAACATTTAAGACTGATTTTGTTTTATATCTAAAATTTTAAGAATTTTAACAACTTCTTCCTTAGCATTTTTAAGATTATCGTTATTAATTACAAAATTGCTTCCAGAAATTCGTTTTTCATCATTCCACTGCATCTCCATTCGGCTTAAAACGTGCTCCCGGGTGGTATTATCGCGTTTTAAAACTCTTTCAATTCTTACTTCTTTTGGAGCTGTTACTGTTATTACAACATCACATTCTTTATATCTTCCGCTTTCAAATAAAATAGCAGCTTCATAAATGACGTAGGCATTGTTTTTATGCTGCAATAACCATTCCTCAAAATCCTTTTTTACAGCCGGATGTACTATTCCGTTTAATTGCGCTAATTTATCTTTATCATTAAAGACAATTTCAGCAAGTTTAGCACGATTTAAAATATTGTTTTCAAAAAGGTTTTCACCAAATAAAGTTTTTATTTGTTTAACAATATTTTCAGATTGCATTACTCTTTTTGCACCGTCATCTGCAATATATACGGGTACACCCATTTCCTGAAAATAATTGGCGATGGTTGTTTTTCCACTCCCTATTCCGCCTGTCAAACCAATAACTTTTGTCATACTATACTTTAAAAAACATACGAGGAAAAGCTTCTTGTGGTTTTTTCTTTAAAATGATGATTTTTATGAAAGATTCTAAAAAGCCTATTCCGTAACCGTAAAATTGTTTCCAAACCGCAATAATAGATAAATATCCAATTTTAATACTTCTATTCTGAATGCTTGCTGTAAGAAAAATTATAACGAAATATACGAAATATAATTGTAATAAAATATCTATATTGAATATTAATAGTAAAAAAGCTAATAATAATCCTAATATAAACACGGTTGGAAAGAAGAAAGTAAGCTTATTATGTTCTGGATACCAACTATTTAATATTGGTCTTGCCTTACCAAATTTATTTACCTGAATGGCAAATTTTTCCCAGTCAATTCTGCGTTTATGATAGACAAAAGCCTCAGGAAACAGTCTGGTTTCAAAACCTAAATTCCATAAACGAATAGATAAATCAGGATCTTCGCCAGGATGAATATTACCAAAACCTTTTGAAGCTTCAAAAGCCTTTTTCGAAATTCCCATATTAAAACTGCGAGGCTGAAACTTATTGATTTTTTCTGATCCGCCACGAATTCCTCCAGTTGTAAGAAACGATGTCATTGCAAAATTAATCGCTTTTTGAATGTTCGAAAAACTGGCTAATGCTTTATCAGGACCACCAAAACAATCTACATAACTTTTATTCAGCTCTTTTCTAACTTCTGTTAAGTAATTTGGCGGGATTATACAATCTGAGTCAAAAATGATAAAGTAATCACCTCTGGCTTTTTGCATTCCAAAATTTCTCGAATCTCCCGGTCCTGAATTCTCTTTAAAATAATAAGAAATGTTTAGTTTTCCCTGATACGTCATCACAACATCTTTACAAGGAATTGAAGAACCATCTTCTATCAGAACAATTTCAAAAGCTTCATTATAATCAGATTTTGTTAAGCTTTCTAAAAGTTCATCAACTTCATCCGGACGATTATACACGGGTATAATTAGAGAAAAAATCATAGTGGAAAAGGCGTTATTAAAGTAGCAATTGTTTTAAATTTCAATATTTCAGCAAAGATATGTTATATTAACAAAAAAACCATTCGCAGCAACGAATGGTTTTTATTTGTAGTACTAATTTGTACTTATTTTATACTTTCAATATCAACAACTTCATTTGCTTCGGCTTTATAATCAACACCAGCAAATTCAAATCCAAATAAATTTAGGAAATCGTTTCTATATCCTGCTAAATCACCAATTTGAGGTAAAGTTTCAGTAGTTGCTTCTAACCAAAGTTTTGCCACTTTTGCCTGAACATCATCACGCATTTCCCAATCGTCGATTCTGATTCTTCCTTTATCATCTACAGGAACTTCTGATCCTGAATATAATCTGTCTTTAAATAAACGTTGAATCTGTTCGATACATCCTTCGTGAATTCCTTCTTCTTTCATAATTTTATATAAAAGAGAGATATATAATGGAATAACAGGAATTGCAGAACTTGCTTGTGTAACCAACGCTTTGTTTACAGAAACATACGCCTTTCCTCCTATTGATTTCAAACTGTCTGTGATAGAAAATGCAGTAGCTTCCAAATGGTCTTTTGCACGACCAATTGTTCCTTTACGGTACACAGCTTCTGTCAATGATGGTCCGATATAAGAATAAGCAACTGTTACAGCTCCTTCAGCTAATAAATTTTCAGCTTTTAAAGCATCCATCCACATTGCCCAGTCTTCACCGCCCATTACGGCAACTGTGTTTTCAATATCTTCCTCATTTGCAGGAGCTATTGAAACTTCAGTCACATTTCCTGTATGAAAATCTACTGTTTTGTTTGTAAATGTTTGTCCGATTGGTTTTAGAACAGAACGATGCGTAACTCCTGTAACCGGATGCACACGAACTGGCGAAGCCAAACTATAAATTACAAGATCAACTTGTCCTAAATCTGCTTTTATTAAATCTAAGGTTTGTCTTTTTATTTCGTTTGAAAATGCATCTCCGTTGATACTTTTTGCATACAAACCTGCTTTATGAGCTTCATTCTCAAAAGCTGCTGAATTATACCAGCCCGGAGAAGCAGTTTTTCCTTCAACCGGCGGTTTTTCAAAAAATACTCCAATTGTAGCTGCATCAGACCCGAAAGCACTTGTAATTCTTGAAGCCAATCCGAAACCTGTTGAAGCACCAATAACCAGTACTTTTTTTGCTCCGTCAATTGGACCTTTTGATTTTATATATTCTATTTGATTTTTTACGTTTTGCTCGCTTCCTTTTGGGTGTGCAGTCAAACAAATAAATCCTCGCATTCTAGGTTCTATAATCATCTTGTAATTATTTATTGTATTAATTCAATTTCAGTTTTAATTTTTCAAAAATAGACATTTTATCCTTAACCCTTTTCATGTTGGCGTTCATATTGTCAATAAAATTTGGGTTTAAAGCATTTTTCTTAGCCAATTTGTAATAGTTATAAGCCGCAGTATACTGATTTTCATACTCTGCCATTCTTCCTAATTCGCTGTTGAAAGATGAATGATCTACATTTTCAAGATTGTTAAATGTAAAATCAATGTGCTCTTTTGCTTCTGCATATCGACCAATATCGATTAACAAATAAGTATAATTCAAATAAGGAGCAGGATATTTTGGCTCAAATTTCATAGCCAGTTTATAATGATAAATTCCTTTATCATAATTACTTAACTTGTTGTAGTAAATCCATCCTAAATGATTGTGGGCTTTTCCAAAATCAGGATATTGAGACAGTATTTCTTCAAGCATTTCTTTTCCGTCGGCAATATTTCCTTCAGATATTAGTGAATCTGCTTTAATAAATTGATTTTCGTAGAAACTTAAACTTTCCATAAATTATCTTAATTTAATAATTCTTTTGCGTGATTTAATGCCGAATCAGAAATATTAGCTCCTGAAAGCATTTGTGCTATTTCTATAATACGTTCGTCCGGCGCTAAAAGTTTCAATTCAGATTGTGTATCATCAGCAACGGTAGATTTGAAAACTTTAAAATGCGAATCGCCTTTTGCTGCAATCTGAGGTAAATGTGTAATGGCAAATATCTGCATTTTAGCGCTCATTTCTTTCATGATTTCTCCCATTCTAATGGCAATTTCGCCCGAAACTCCGGTATCAATCTCATCAAAAATCAAAGTTGGCAATTTTGAATATTGTGCCAAAATTGCTTTAACAGCCAACATTATACGTGACATCTCTCCGCCTGACGCTACTTTTTTCAATAAACCAAAATCTGTTCCTTTGTTAGCCGAGAACAAAAACTGTAATTCGTCTTTTCCGTTTTGAAAATAGGTTTCTGATGGCAAAAGTTCCATTTTAAAACGAACATTTGGCATTCCCAAAGTCTCTAAAATCGAAATTAACTGATTTGATAAAACCGGAATAGCGTTTACTCTGTTTTGATGAATCGTTGCTGAAAAAGCATCTAACTCAATTACCTTTTCTTCAATTGATTTTGATAAAGCCGCTATTTCTTCTTCGATATTACCCAATTCAAGAACCGCATTTTCAAGATTTGACTGAATTTCAATTAATTCATCTACAGAAGTTACCTGATGTTTTTTCTGTAAATTATAAATCAACTGTAATTTTTGATTGGTCAATTCTAATTTTTCAGGATCATTCAATAATTTTTCAGAAGCATTTTGCAATTCTCTCGAAACATCATCAAATTCAATCGCAACACTCGTAATTCTTTCAAATAAATTTTGATATTCAGATGAAAACGGAGCAATTTTCTGTAAAGAAGCTTTGATTTCATTTAAATTATGAAAAACGCCAAATTGCTCTTCATTTGCAAGTACCAATGATTTATCGATTGATTCCTTAATAATTTCAACATTATTAAGCTTTTCAAAATCAGATTCCAGTTCTTCCTGTTCTCCTGATTTTAATTTGGCCGCAATCAATTCGTTTAATAAAAAAGTATTGTACTCCTGTTCTTTTCCGGAATCACTTTGTTTTTTTAGTAAAGCGTTTAATTTCGATTTATCTGATTTGTATGTTTTTAATAATTTTTGATAAGCCGAAATGGTATCAAAATTATTAGCGATGGCATCAATTATTTTAAACTGAACACTTTCATCTGACAATTCCTGAGTTTGCTGCTGCGAATGTATATCAATCAAAAACAAACTTAAATCCTGCAATTCCTGAAGATTTACGGGACTGTCATTAATGAAGGCGCGTGATTTTCCAGAAGGTAAAATCTCACGTCTTATTATAGTATCATCTTCATAATCAAGATCATTTGCCTGAAAAAACTCTTTTAGATTGTATTTTGAAATTTCAAATTGGGCTTCAATTACACATTTTTCTTCTTTATTTTTTAATGAAGTCAAATCAGCTCTTTTTCCTAAAACCAATCCTAATGCTCCTAAAATAATGGATTTACCAGCACCTGTTTCACCTGTAATGATAGAAAAACCTTTTGAAAAATCAATAGACAATTTTTCAATCAGGGCATAGTTTTTAATCGACAGCGAAGTTATCATAAGATAAATATGTAAAAATAAAATTAATGAAGAAAGTTAAAATTGAAAAATCAATTAAAATTTAATTTGAGACCATTTAGTAGAATTCAAAGGCGAAACTTTATTCAAAACATCCGTTAAATCTGTAACCGGAATACTTGGTCCGCCGGAGAAAATAGAAACAATTTCATCTGATTTTGCATCAAAAAATACCCGTGTCAAAAAAGCGTTTGGTTTAACTGAGTTTAATTTCCCTATTAATGCAATTGATGATTTGACTTTTTCTTTTGATGCTTTTAAATCTACAGTCATATTATCCAATCCAGTATGATATAAAAACAGAGTCTGGCGTAAATCACTGTAAGTTGGTGACACCAAATCACTTATTAAATAATAACGATTTTGAAGCCCGTCAGACTGGCTCCATCCTTTCGAACCGCCTTGTTGTGCTACGTTTGCTATATTTTGAGCTGTTTCAAAATACGGACTTCCGGCACCCATCTGGAAAGTATCTGCGTCTAATCCTAAAATTATATAACTGTAAAAAGAAATCACAGAAACTAAATTTGACTCAAAAGTTGTTGGATTAAACAATAAAGGTTGATATTCCGTGTAATTGAAGTTAAAATCTTTATCATTAAAATTAAAAACCGGCGAAGAATAAGTCGAGTTATAAATTAATCTTGAAGATTGTACCTGAATTGTACCCGAAAATTGATCTGAACTATTTGACGAAAGTGTAATATACATCGAACAATTGATTCGCTCATTTTGTTTCAAAACCGATCCTGTCCAGTCTGTTTTATTTACAAATTCAGACAATGAAGTCTGAAGTGTTTTAAAAACCTGCTGATTCGGGTTTGGGAGTCTTTCTGTATTTATAGTTACAGTACAATTTAGCTGTTGTGCCTGTGCAAAGCCAAATATTAAAAATACCAAAAGAGTAACTATTTTATTGTTCATACAAATATAATATTTGCTTTTATCGCAATACGACTTAGCTATTTTTATTCCTTTTTTTGATTAAAAAATCTGTGGTATTTAAGAAAAATGTGAAATTACTTTATTTAAAATATCTTCAGCAACAGATTCTTTTGCTTTTAATTCCATTGGCTCAATTTTAAAATTTTTATCAATAAAAGTAACTTTATTGGTTTCTTTTTTAAAACCTGCCCCTTCATCCTGTAAAGAATTAAGAACTATCAAATCTAAGTTTTTTTTCTGAATTTTCAGCTTAGCATTTTCAATTTCATTTTCGGTCTCTAAAGCAAATCCAATTAAAAACTGATTTTTTTTAATTGCACCCATTGATTGTAAAATATCTTTAGTTTTTTCGAGTTCAATAGAAAATTCACTGGCTGCTTTTTTAATTTTCTGAACAGCAACTGTTTTCGGTTTATAATCAGCAACAGCAGCCGCAGCGATCGCAACATCTACATCATTAAAATAGGCATGACATGCATCGTACATTTCCTGTGCTGAAATTACATTTACCAATTCTATAGAAGTATTTTTAACTTTATAATGTGTTGGCCCCGAAATTAAAATAACATCTGCACCTAAATTAGCTGCAGTATTTGCAATGTCAAACCCCATTTTTCCCGAAGAATGATTCCCTATAAAACGTACAGGATCTATTGCTTCGTATGTAGGTCCGGCAGTAATTAGTATTTTTTTTCCTTTTAATGGCAATTTACTTTCTAAATCTGCTTCAAGAAAAGCTATAATATTTTCCGGTTCTGCCATTCGTCCTTCGCCGGATAAACCGCTTGCTAATTCCCCGTTTTCTGCAGGAATCATTACGTTTCCAAATTGTTTTAAAGCATTAAAACTTGAAATTGTTGACGGATGTTTGTACATATCCAGATCCATTGCCGGAGCAAAATAAACAGGACATTTAGCCGATAAATAAGTAGCAATTAAAAGATTATCACAGTTTCCTGTTGCCATTTTAGACAACGTATTTGCTGTTGCAGGAGCAATTATCATTAAATCGGCCCAAAGACCTAATTCAACGTGATTGTTCCAGACTGCATCTTGATCATCTTCATTAAAGAAAGTAGAATGTACAGGATTTTTTGATAACGTAGATAACGTAAGTGGAGTTACAAAATCCTTAGAAGCAGGTGTCATGATCACCTGGACATGTGCACCTGCTTTTATAAAGAGTCGTACTAATGTGGCTGTTTTATACGCTGCAATTCCACCAGAAACTCCCAGTAAAATTTTTTTTCCGTTTAAAACTGACATTATACTGTATTATTTGTTTGAACTTCTGTGGTAAGTTTTACCGTCTAGCCATTCCTGAACAGCTAACGCATGTGGTTTTGGTAATTTTTCGTAAAATTTAGAAACTTCAATTTGTTCTTTATTTTCAAAAACTTCTTCAAGACTGTCATTATAAGTAGCAAATTCTTCTAATTTCTCAGTTAATTCTTTTTTAATTTCAGAATTAATTTGGTTTGCTCTTTTAGCCATAATGGTAATTGCCTCATACACATTTCCTGTTGGCTCTTCAATAACTGTTTTATTGTATGTTATTGTATTTACAGGAGCATTCGTCTTTTTTAAATCCATGACTTTATTTTATTTAGTAAATTTTTGTAAATCAGTTTCAACTCTGGCATTCATTTCGTCTGCCTGTTTTTTGTATTTTGTAGCGCTGTTAAACTTAATCAAGTTATTGTAAGCTACTTTAGCAACATTTAAACGTTCCTGCATTTTTGAAGGTACACTGTTTATTGCCAATTGATATGCTGAATCGTATTTGTAAAACAATGCATCTTCTTTAAAAGGTGTTCCGGGAAAATCAGCGATAAAATTATCAAAAGCAATTAATGCCGATTTATAATCTGAAATCGTATTGTATCCTTTTGCATTTTCATATGCTTTTTTCTCTAATTTACCATTCAAAACCTGAACCGCGGCATTTGCCTGAGGCAGATATTCTGAATTTGGATAATTATCAATAAAAGCTTGTAATTTCTCTAAAGCTTTAACTGTATCTGTCTGGTCTAAACTGTAAACAGGAGATAATTTTGAATAGCTGTAAGCTCCCAAAAATGCTGCTTCCTGAACTTTTTCGCTTCGTGGATAACCAGAAACAAAACTTTCAAACTGATAACCAGCTAAATAATATTGTTTTGTTTTATAATAAGACTGAGAAAACATATAAAATAGTTTTTCTGCCTGAGGTTTACCTCTATATGTAGGTGCTAATTGCTCAAAAAGGCGAATTGCTTTATTGTATTTACCTGCCTCATACATTTTTGTTGCTATTTCAAACTTTGCCGCAACATCTTCATTTTTTAATGCTTTCTGGTAATCACTACAAGAACAAAAAAGGACAACAACAATTAATAGAGATACTATTTTTTTCATTTTCTTACTTTTATTATGATTTCTTAGACAATTGTGCCAAAGCAAAATCACACCGAAGTTCCGGTGGCAAATTTAGTTATTAATTTAGCTACTACAAAATATTTTTTGGTATATTAAAATACCCTTAATCCTGCTCTACTTTGATGCTGTGTTTTACAAATTCGTTTAATCTGTTTGCCAACGAATCATCGACAGAAACCAGTGGCAAACGAACTGTATTCTCAGCAATACCAAGGGCTTCAAACACTTGTTTGATTCCGGCAGGATTTCCCTGTTCGAAAATCATATCAATACAATCTGATAAAAAGTATTGTGTTTTAAACGCCTCATTTACTTTTTTATTCAGACCTAAACGAATCATTTCTGAAAATTCTTTCGGAAAACCTTGCCCGATTACTGAAATTACGCCTGCTCCGCCCGCTAAAACAATCGGCAAAGCGATCATATCATCTCCGGAAATTACAAGGAAATCTTTTGGTGCATTTTTTATCAGTTGCATCGCTTGTGCCATATCTCCGGCAGCTTCTTTTATCGCTACAACATTGTCAAAATCTTTTGCAAGGCGAATTACTGTTGATGGCAGAATGTTACTTGCCGTTCTTCCTGGTACGTTATATAAAATTACCGGAATTGGAGATGCTTCGGCTACAGCCTTAAAATGCTGATAAATGCCTTCCTGCGTTGGTTTATTATAATAGGGTGAAACAGAAAGAATAGCTTCAAAAGCAGAAAAATCTCTTGTTTTCAATTCTTCCACAACCTGCATTGTATTGTTACCTCCAACACCAAGTACCAAAGGCAATCTTCCTTTATTAATATCAATTACTGCATTAATAACCTGTTCTTTTTCTGCTTGTGTAAGGGTAGCATTTTCTGCTGTTGTACCCATTACTACAAGATACTCAACTCCTCCGTCAATCGAAAAATTAACGATTCGCTGTAAAGCTTCAAAATCAATTGAGAAATCTTTTTTAAATGGTGTTACAAGTGCAACGCCTGTTCCTATTAATGATTGCATATTCTAATTTATATTTTATTTTATACTTTTTAAATACTTAAACAGTTCAGAAATGAAAAGTTTATAATTCTCTAAATCAGTATTTATCATCCATCGATTTAATTTTTCATCGACTGATGCAAACCCGACTTTAAACCTCGCTTTTGATTTGCTTGTTATCATCATCAAAATTGGTTTTTCGATTTCATAATAACTAATCAAAAGGTCAAATTCTGTCTCGACAAATTCTGTTAGAAAATCTACTGTGATTCCGCCCTTCCAATTGATGTGTTTTTTACCAAAAGTAGTCTCAGAATACGTTTTTTTCTTCTTTAATTTACCTCTATACGAAACAAATTTTATGTTTTCCGGCGCAATTCCATTCCCGATTAATTCATTGATTAACTCTTTTGAATGTCTAAACTTACTCTCATCAACCAGTAACCCAATTGTTTGCACATTACTTGTAAATACTTCGTTTTTGACCTTATTCAGGTTATTATTTAATGATTTTTTTACAAAAAATTCCTTTATATAATTTAAAAACATAGTACTTTTACAAATTACAAAATTAATTATTTAAGTCGCATTTAAGATGGTAAAACTAAAAAAGTATAACGAAGTTTTAAAACTTTTTGTTATATTCTTAACACTTTTTTTTATAGTTTCTTGCAGCAACAAAAACTACAATTTAACTAAGATTGAAGGAAAACAACTTCCGATAACTGAAAAAAACGCTCAAACCCCTGAAATTGAGAGCTTCATTAAACCTTACAGAGATCATATTAATAAAGATTTAGACAGTGTTTTAGCGTATTGTCCCGAAACTTTAGATAAAAGTACGGGAAAATGGCAAACTACAATTGGTAATTTAATGGCTGATGTTTGCGTAGAAAGAGGAAATCTTGTTTTTAAGGCGCGTGAGAAAAAAAGTATCGATTTATGTTTATTGAATCATGGCGGGATAAGAGCCATTTTACCTAAAGGAAATGTGACCAGCAGAAGTGCCTTTGAAATTATGCCTTTTGAAAACAGTTTGGTTGTGATGGCGTTAAAAGGAGATCAGATTCTTGAAATCGCTTCTTATATTATTAAGGAGAAAAAACCGCAGCCATTATCTGGTATGACTTTTACAATTGCAAAAGACAAAACCGCAAAAAATATTTTAATTCAGGGAAAACCTCTTGATCTTAATAAGATTTATTACGTTGCTACAAATGATTATTTGGCCAACGGCGGTGACAGCATGAATTTTTTCGCTAAAAGCGTTCAAAAATTTGATTTGAATTATAAACTTCGAAATGTATTGATCGACTATTTTAAAGAAGTTGATACGATTCCGGTACCAAGAGATATCCGAATTACAGAAGAATAAATTTTAAAAAAGTTAGCCATAAATTATATTAGTTTTCACGAATATATAAATAAAAATTAGTGCAGATTCGTGCAATTCGTGGCAGAAAAAAAATACAGCATAAAAATATCGTTTTCCAAAAACACATAAAATGAAAAGAAGAGAATTTATCGAAAAAACAGCTGCAAGTACCGCTTTATTGAGTTTAGGTTTGTCATTAAGCAGTTTTGAAACTAACGATATTAAACATTTAACTGTTTTGCATACTAATGATGTTCACAGTCATATAGATCCGTTTCCGGCTGATGATCCTCGTAATCCAAATAAAGGCGGTGTTTCTCGTCGTGCAGCACTTATAGAAACTATTCGTAAAGAAAATCCAAATGTGCTTTTGCTTGATGCGGGTGATATTTTTCAGGGAACTCCGTACTTTAATTATTATGGCGGTGAACTTGAGTTTAAATTGATGAGCATGATGAAATATGATGCTTCGACTATTGGAAATCACGATTTTGATAATGGTCTTGATGGTTTGTACGCACAAATGCCTCATGCTACTTTTGAATTTATCAACTCAAACTACGATTTTAAGAATACAGTCATGAACGGACTTGTAAAACCGTATAAAATTTTTAATAAAAACGGAATTAAAGTAGGCGTTTTTGGTGTTGGAATCGAGCTTGCAGGTTTGGTAGACAAACAAATGTATAAGGAAACGGTATATAACGATCCTGTAGAAGCGGCACAGGATATGACACAATTATTAAAGAAACAGGAAAAATGTGATTTGGTAATTTGTCTTTCGCATTTGGGTTATAACTACAAAGATGACGAATCTAAAATCTCTGATTTAAAATTCGCAGCCTTAACTCAGGATATCGATTTGATAATTGGCGGACATACGCACACTTTTTTAGATAAACCAACTATTGTCAAAAACAAAGCAGGCGAAAATGTTTTGGTAAATCAAGTGGGATGTTACGGAATCAATTTAGGGCGTATCGATTTTTATTTCGATAAGAATAAAGCACATACTAATGAAGGAAAATCAATTATCGTATAATATTTTTTTATACGATTTTGCTTTTTCAAGAAAATAAGCGACCATAAAATAGTACGCTAAAATTTGCGTACTATCGCGAATTACAGTAAGTATAATGGAATGCGAAAAATATTTACTGAAAACATAAAAGATATCTGAAAATATATAGCAGATAGCCATTAAACTCATTAAGAAAGTTACATAACTTCCTTTTGTAATGTAATTTACAAATGCATAATAACTTAAAAGGCTCAAAACAATTCCGTAAAAAGTATAAAGCCAATTGAACTTTTTCATGCTGTCTGACTGTAAACTTAACACAGAAAACAGCAAGTAAACAATAAAAATGACCACAATTGATATTGGTAAAATATCTTTTTTACGAAGTTTTATTCTTTCATGACCCACAATAAAAATCCTTATCAGCAATATATAAACAATCAGAAAACTTACTACTCCGCCAATTTCTGAGATTTCAATATCCATCAATTCAAAAACTTGTCCTATAAAACAAAATGCAAAAATAAGTCCTTCAGTTTTTCCTATTTTATAATGGCTGCTAATTAAAAAATAGAAAAAAATTGAAGGCAACACAATGGCTTTGGCATAAACCGCCAAAACATCATGTTGCATACAATCAAATATAATGGTAAACAACAACGCTAAAAAATACAAAATCAACGAAGGTTTATTCGCTTTCATTTAGTTTGTTTATAAAATCCTTTTCAGATAATATAGGAATATTTAATTTAGTGGCTTTTTCTAATTTAGCTGGGCCCATATTATCTCCGGCAACTACAAAATCTGTTTTTGCAGAAATGGAACTTCCTACTTTTCCACCATTGTCTTCGATTGTTTTCTTTAATTCATCTCTTGAAAATTGTTCAAAAACACCTGAAACTACAAATGTTTTTCCAATGAATTTTTCCGTTGCATCTGGGTTTATATTTTCAACAATTTCAAATTGGACTCCGTAACTTTTTAATCGTTCAATGATTCTTTTATTGGCTTCATTCTCAAAAAACTCAATTACGCTTTTGGCAATTCGCTCGCCAATTTCGTCTACTAAAATCAAATCCATTAAAGAAGCCTGACTTAATGCATCGATTGTTTTATAATGTTTGGCTAGTTTTTTAGCAACGGTTTCACCAACAAAACGAATTCCGAGTGCAAAAAGAACGCTTTGAAACGGAATTTCCTTTGATTTTTCTACGCCATTTACCAAATTCTCGGCTGATTTTTGCGCCATTCTTTCCAGGTGCAAAATATCATCCACTTTCAATTCGTATAAATCCGCATAATTATGAACTAAACCATTTTTGTAAAGTAAGGCAACCGTTTCGCCGCCAAGACCTTCAATATCCATGGCTTTTCTTGAAATATAATGCTGAATTCTGCCTATAATCTGCGGCGGACAACCATAAAAATTAGGGCAATAATGATTGGCTTCTCCCTGATTTCTAACTAATTCTGTCTGGCATTCGGGACAATGTGTGATGTATTTTGTAACTTCTGAATTTTCAGGACGTTTATCTAAATCTACAGCGATGATTTTAGGAATGATTTCTCCTCCTTTTTCAACAAAAACAGTATCATTTATTCTAATATCTAATTTTTCAATTTGATCTGCATTGTGTAAAGAAGCTCTTTTTACAATAGTTCCTGCCAATTGCACGGGCACTAAATTGGCAACCGGAGTAATGGCTCCTGTACGGCCAACCTGATAGGTAATGGAATTTAATTTGGTGGAAACCTGTTCTGATTTAAATTTATAGGCAATTGCCCAACGTGGCGATTTTGCGGTATAACCCAGTTCTTCCTGGTGTTGAATGCTGTTTACTTTTATTACAACTCCATCAGTTTCATAAGGTAATTTATGCCTGTGTACATCCCAGTAATCAATGAAGTCGAAAACTTCCTGCATATTGTTAACCAATTTTGCTTCACTTGGAACTTTAAATCCCCATTTTTTTGCAGATTCAAGTCCTTCAAACTGAGTAGAAAAAGGCAAATTATTTCCTGTTACAAAATACAATAAACATTCTAACGGGCGTTTTGCAACCTCAGCACTGTCCTGTAATTTTAAACTTCCTGAAGCAGTATTTCTTGGGTTTGAATATGGCGTTTCTCCTATTTCGATTAATTCCTGATTCATTTTTTCGAATCCTTTGTATGGCAGAATAATTTCGCCTCGAATATCGAATTTATCCGGAAAATTTCCTTTTAATTGTAAAGGAACTGATTTGATCGTTTTAATATTATTAGTAACCTCATCACCCTGAAAACCATCTCCACGCGTTAAAGCCTGAACTAATTTTCCGTTTTCGTATGAAATACTGATTGAAGCTCCGTCGTATTTTAATTCGCAGGTATATTGAAGATTTACATTTCCCAGAACTCTTTGAATTCTGTTTTCCCAATCGATTAAATCTTCTTTTGAATAGGAATTATCCAAAGAATACATGCGGTATTGGTGTGCAATGGTTTTGAAATTTTTAGTGACCGTTCCTCCTACTCTTTGCGTTGGCGAATTCTCGTCAAAAAATTCCGGATGTTTGTTTTCTAAATCCTGAAGTTCCTTTAATTTAATATCAAAATCATAATCTGAAATTGTGGCATTATCAAGTACATAATAATTGTAATTGTGTTGATTAAGTTCGTTTCGTAAAGCCTGAATTGTCTCTTGAATACTCATAAAATATTAAAATGGTGCTGATTGTAATTTAGAATAACTGTAACCTCAAAATTAGGATATTTTTGTTGAAAAGCACTTAAAAACAAAAAGTTTTAAAAATCAAAAATCAAGCTGCAAATAAATGCAACTTGATTTTCTTCTTGTCCATTATCCTTTAAAAAAATCAACAAATCTTAAAAAGGATCAAACAAAAACCAACTTCCAAATGGTTTTAACATTATATTCAGGACTGATAAAAAAGTTTAAGTATAAACTTTCAGATGTAATTATTTTTAAACACATAGAAACATAGCTTATAGAAATGAATAAAGACATTTCACTTTACATTAAAGAACATAGCTATGTGTGAGAAACTTGTTTTTTTTATTTTTTTAAAGCATAAAATCTATGTTTCTATGTGTTTAATTAAATTTTTACTGCATTACATTCAACGGGTTAAATAATAATACTTTTTATTTTTGAATGATGATAAAATCAGAACGTCTGTTTAAGACATGTTCTTCATCGGTACATTTAACCCCGTTTTTACATTTATTGATTAATCGGCTTTCGCCATAACCTATTGCGCTTTCTATTCTTGACGCATCAATATTTTGTGAAATAAGATAATCGCGGGTTGATTTTGCTCTGTTATCTGAAAGTTTTAAGTTATAAGCATCTTTTCCGCGAGAATCTGTGTGAGATTCAATTTTGATACGGATGTTTGGAAATTTCTGCATCACAAAAACAACTTTTGCCAATTCTTCTACCGCTTTCGGAGTGATATCAAATTTGTCGTAATCAAAATAAATTGGATTCACATCGACTTTTTCCACTCCTTTTTTCTTCACAACCAAATCGTCGTAATTGCTTAGTTCGAAATTAATATTCGGAATTTCGCCTTCGTTTTCCAATGTCGTTTCTACCGTTTTTTCATCGCTGCTGTAATTTGGTTTTGCAGCAATCATTTTAACTGTTTTTCCGCACGGAACCACTAAAGCATATTTCCCTTCGTAATTGGTTTTTGTTTCGCCAAGAATATCACTGAAAGAATTATAACCCATAATAGTCACATCTGTGAGCGGTTTTTTGGTTTTTCTGTCTACCGCCATTCCGGAAATAGTCTGGTTGCAAACCGGATCTCCTTTTGTAAAGGAATAGATATCGTCATCCCCTTTTCCTTCTGCTCTGTTGGAAGACATATAACCTGCGTGACCGGTTTTGTCAATTATAAAAGCAAAATCATCTTTATTACTGTTTATTGGTGCTCCCAGATTTTTTGGGTCTGAAAAACTTCCATCAGATAAAAATTTACTTTCATATATGTCCAAATCACCTAAACCGTAATGCCCATCAGAAGAAAAATAAAGCATTCCTTTACTGAAATATGGAAAAACATCGTTACCAAGGGTATTAATTTTTGGTCCCAGATTTTGCGGTGAACTCATTGTGCCGTCATCTGAAATTTTGACTACATACAAATCGCTTTCCCCAAATCCGCCTGGCATATCTGAGGCAAAGAAAAGCCATTTTCCATCTTCGCTTAAAGAAGGATGTCCTACGGAATAATCATCACTGTCGAAAAATACTTTTTGAGGATTCTCCAGTTTATTTCCATCTAAAGTTCCTTTTATAATCTGGAAGTTATTGATTTTTGAATCATCTACAACCAATTTATTTTTTTTGACAATGTTGGTTGTATAGTAAATTGTTTTTCCGCTGGCATCAAAACTGGCTGTTGCTTCGTGGTATTTTGTCATTACGTTTGGTAAAAATACCGTTTCGTTAAACAAACTCGCATCGGCCGGATTTATTTCGGCAACATATAAATTCAAAAATGGCTGATTGTTCCAGGTATACAATTTTTCACTGAATTTTGTTGTATCTCTTGCGGAGGTAAAAACAATTTTGTCCTGAAAAAAAGCGGTTCCAAAATCAGATTTAGTAGAATTTATAGCCAGATTTTTGATTTCATAAAGCGATTTCGATTTCGCGAGACTGTCCAATTGGAATTTTTGAACCAAATATCGATTGATCTCATTTTTATCGCCTTTTTTATCCAGATATTCTTTTGTCACTCTATTGGCTTCGTCATAATCCATTACGGCTTTCATGGATTGAATATAACGCAGATAGTAAATATCGGTTAAATTATTTCCCTGCACTTCGTATAATTTTCTGTACCATTTAAGTGCATTTCTTGAATCGGAAATAAAGTAATACGAGTCGGCTGCATTCTTTAAGGTTTGTGCCGAAGGACTTTTTATGTTTGCCAAAATTTCTTCGTAGGCTTTTGAAGCATCAGCATAAGAATAATTTCTAAACAATGCATCGGCCTTTTTTAAATTAGTGGTCTGAGCCAAACAAACCGTGAAGCTCAATACCAAGCTAAGGATATATAGTTTTTTCATAAGGTTTGTTTTTAGAAGAATCGTGGGGATTTAATTTTACTTTCGCCTCTGTTAAATTGGTAACGCAATATGATTTCGTGCGAACCGTCGTTGTATTTGTTCAGGTCGCTCACGGTGTAATCAAAAGCATATCCGATGTAAAAACTTCTGGAGATTTGAAATCCTGCCAGAACACTTACAGAATCATCTGTTCTGTAAGCTCCACCGATTACAAATTTTTCTGCAATCATAAAATTCGCCGAAACATCTGCAGTAATTGGTGCTCCGCTTACGGCTTTTACCAAAAATGCTGGTTTGAATTTTAAATTCGGATTCAAATCAAAAACATAACCTCCCATTAAATAATAATGCAAACGATCATAATCTATTGATTCCTGCACATCATCATAATAGCTGTTTTCTATAAAATTAGGAATTGAAGCTCCTATATACCACTTATCTGTATAATAATAAATCCCTGCTCCAACGGCCAATTTCATCTGATTGTCGATATTCTGGTTTAACAAAACATCGTTATTATTATAGTATCTTCCTTTTGACCAGTCTACGTTTAGCATTCTCATACCGGCTTTAAATCCAAAGGCTAACCTTTTTTCATATCCAAGAGGTACTGAATAGGCGAAGTTTCCGTCAAGATACAATTCATCAGATGGTCCAATTTTGTCGTTAACCACACTTAATCCCAAACCAATGTTTTCGTTGGCAAGAGGTCCGTGAATGGAGAATGATTGTGTTTCTGGCGCTCCGTCTATACCAATCCATTGTGAACGATATAAAAGTGTTGCTTCCAATGATCCGGTAGACCCCGCATAAGCAGGGTTTACGGCCATAGTATTGTACATATATTGTGTGTACTCCGGATCTTGTTGTGCACTTGCACTAAATGTTATAATAGAACATATTAAGATTAAATATATTTCTAATGATTTTATATATAGTTTCATAACGATACTTATTTAGTTAAATTAATTAGAGGATTAATAATGGCGCTTATCTCATGATAGATAACCATCCTTTTTTAACCTTTCCGTCTCCCATGTCTATCACATAAAAATAAGTACCTGTAGGCAGCATATCTCCTCTATTTATAACTCCGGATACATTTGCAGTTCCGTCCCAGTCGTTTTCATATCCTTTTTTGCTGTATACTAATGAACCATATCTGTTATATACTTTTAATTCATTGTTTGGATATGATTCGATACAATCAATTCTGAAAAGATCGTTTGCTCCGTCACTGTTTGGCGTGAACTCGTTATAAACCGTTAAACAAATTGGTTCTACAAAAGCAGAGGCCGTATTGTTTGTTGGATCAACATCTAATGGAGTTGAAATTTCGATCGTTGCTACGTTGGTGTAATCACCGCTTGGCATTACTGTAACTCTGATTTCAAGTGTTTCGCTTTCTCCTGCATTTAATGTTGGAATTGTCCAAAGTCCTGTTAAAGGATCGTAAACTCCGTTTGTTGTTGAAGTTGATACTAATTCGTATCCACTTGGAATTAAATCACTAACAATGGTGTTAATAATAGTTCCCTGACCAACATTGTTTACGGTTACTGTAAAGATGATTTCTTCGCCAAAATTAGGAGTTGGATTACTAACTGTATTCGTTATCGTAAGATCTGAACATGTTGCTACTGTAACGTTTAATGTTTTTGTAGTGGTTTCATCACATGTGTTAGTATAGGTAACTGAAACTGTTCCAGAACCAACATCTCCCCATGCAATTGTCACAGATCCGTCTGCATTTCCTCCACCTGAAGTTACTGTTCCTGTTCCGCTAGTGATTGACCATACATAATTTGATTTTCCATTTGCTACTGAATAGGTTATGCCCTGGAAAACACATGGTGTATCATCGCTTGCGGTAATAGGATACATCGCATCATTTATGAAACTTACCGCTATTGCTAAACGTGTTGCATTAGTACAACCATTTGTTGTATTGTTAAGGGTTGTTGCATAATACGTTGTTGCTGTAAGTGGTGTATTTGCTGCTAATGGTGTTCCACCTGTTGCAGTGCTGTACCAAACTACATTTGCCTGATTTACCTGAATATTAGCAACGGTTGGCGCTGCTGATAAACAAAATTCCTGCGTTGTATCTGTTGTGGTTACCACTTCCGGTGTATTTACATTTACTGTAACTACTAATCGTACAGGGTTTTCACATCCTATAGGGCTTGAAATTGCTCCGTAATATGTTCCTGTCGCCAAAGCTGTTGTTGCTGGTATTGCAGTTCCGCCTGTTGCGGTGCTGTACCAAACTACATTTGCTTCGTTTACCTGAATGTTAGCAACTGTTGGTGCATTTATTGAACAGAAATCCTGTGTATTATCTGTAGTTGTTGGCGTTGCAGTAGGATTATTAATAGTTACGGTTACCACTAATCTTGTGGTACTTTCACAACCTGAAGCAGGATCTAAAATGGCTCCATAATAAATTCCGTTTGACAGAGCTGTTGTTGCAGGAATTGCAGCACCGCCTGTTGGCGTACTATACCATACTACATTTGGCTCATTAACCTGAATGTTCGCAACTGTTGGCGCATTAGAAATACAGAAATCTTGTGAATTATCTGCAGTTGTTGGTGTGCCCGGATCAGTTACTGAAATAGTTACTGCTAATCTTACAGCGCTTTCACAATTTGTTACAGGATCTAAAATGGCTCCGTAATAAACTCCGCTTACCAGAACGGTTGTTGGTGCAAGAGCTGTTCCGCCGATTGCAGTTGTATACCAAACTACATTTGCTTCATTTACCTGAATATTGGCAACTGTTGAGGCATTTATTAAACAGAAATTCTGTGTGTTATCCGTCGTTGTTGGCGTTCCCGGATCAGTTACTGAAATAGTTACTGCTAAGCGAACTGAACTTTCACAACCTGTTACAGGATCTAAAATAGCTCCGTAATACACTCCACTTGTCAAAGCTGTTGTTGGTGCAAGAGCAGTTCCGCCAGTTGCATTCGTATACCAAACCACATTTGCTTCGTTTACCTGAATATTGGCAACTGTTGGCGCATTTACTAAACAGAAGTCTTGTGTTGTATCGGCAGTTGTTGGCGTCAACGGATCGGTAACGGTGATTGTTACGGCTAATCTTGTTGCACTTTCACAACCTGAAACAGGATCTAAAATGGCTCCGTAATAAATTCCGTTTGCCAGAGCTGTTGTTGATGCGATTGCAACTCCACCAGTTAAAGTGCTATACCAAACTACATTTGGTTCGTTTACCTGAATGTTCGCAACTGTTGGCGAATTCACTAAACAGAAATCTTGTGTATTATCTGTTGTAGTTGGTGTACCCGGATCAGTTACTGAAATAGTTACTGCTAATCTTACAGCGCTTTCACAATTTGTTACCGGATCTAAAATGGCTCCGTAATATACTCCGCTTGTTAAAGCAGTTGTTGGTGCAATTGCTGTTCCGCCTGTTGCGGCGCTATACCAAACTACATTTGGTTCGTTTACCTGAATATTGGCAACTGTTGGTGCATTTACCAAACAGAAGTCTTGTGTATTATCAAGAGTTGTTGGCGTTCCCGGATCAGTTACTGAAATAGTTACTGCCAAACGAACTGAGCTTTCGCAACCTGTTACAGGATCTAAAATAGCTCCGTAATACATTCCACTTGTCAAAGCAGTTGTTGATGCAATTGCTGTTCCGCCTGTTGCAGTGCTATACCAAACAACATTTGCTTCATTTACCTGAATATTGGCAACTGTTGGCGCATTTACTAAACAGAAGTCTTGTGTTGTATCGGCAGTTGTTGGCGTCAACGGATCGGTAACGGTGATGGTTACGGCTAATCTTGTTGCACTTTCACAACCTGAAACAGGATCTAAAATGGCTCCGTAATAAATTCCGTTTGCCAGAGCTGTTGTTGATGCGATCGCAACTCCACCAGTTAAAGTGCTATACCAAACTACATTCGCTTCGTTTACCTGAATATTAGCAACTGTTGGTGCATTTACCAAACAGAAATCTTGTGTATCATCTGTTGTAGTTGGTGTGCCCGGATCAGTTACTGAAATGGTTACTGCTAATCTTACAGCGCTTTCACAATTTGTTACCGGATCTAAAATTGCTCCGTAATATACTCCGCTTGTTAAAGCAGTTGTTGGTGCAATTGCTGTTCCGCCTGTTGCGGCGCTATACCAAACCACATTTGGTTCGTTTACCTGAATATTGGCAACTGTTGGTGCATTTACCAAACAGAAATCTTGTGTATTATCTGTCGTTGTTGGCGTTCCCGGATCAGTTACTGAAATAGTTACTGCCAAACGAACTGAACTTTCGCAACCTGTTACCGGATCTAAAATTGCTCCGTAATACATTCCACTTGTCAAAGCAGTCGTTGATGCAAGAGCAGTTCCTCCAGTTGCAGTTGTATACCAAACTACATTTGCTTCGTTTACCTGAATATTGGCAACTGTCGGTGCATTTACCAGACAGAAGTCTTGTGTTGTATCGGCAGTTGTTGGTGTCAACGGATCGGTAACGGTGATTGTTACGGCTAATCTTGTTGCACTTTCACAACCTAAACCATCAACAAGAGCACCATAATAAATTCCGTTTGTTAATGCAGTTGTGGCAGGAATCGCTGTTCCGCCTGTTGCTGCATTATACCAGATTACTCCGGTTTCATTTACCTGAATATTGGCAACTGTTGGCGCATTCACTAAACAGAAATCTTGTGTATTATCTGTAGTGGTTGGTGTGCCAGGATCGTTTACAGTAATCGTTACTGCAAGACGAACTGAACTTTGACAGCTTGTTACCAGATCTAAAGCAGCTCCATAATATACTCCGCTTGTTAAAGCTGTTGTTGGAGGAATCGCTGTTCCGCCTGTTGCGGTACTGTACCAAACTACATTTGGTTCGTTTACCTGAATGTTTGCAACTGTTGGCGCATTTACCAAACAGAAATCTTGTGTATCATCTGTAGTGGTTGGCGTTAACGGATCGTTTATTATTACGGTTGCAGCCTGAAGTGTTCCTGCGATATTTTCACAAGTTGTATCACTTGAAACTCCAACATAATAAGTAATCGGACTCATAGCACGTGTTAAACCGGAAATTGTTAATGCTCCGGCAGCGCTAATAGTATAAGCTGCCCCATTTATAATGGTTCCATTTGCAATAGGCTGTGTTTTTGCATTATCAAAATACCATGTAAATACAGGATTCGTTAATGTACTTGCAGTTGGTGTTAATACCGCTGCGACATCATGACAAACTGTTACATCATCTACTGCAATATCATTTTCATTTGATGGAGGCAATATTGTAAACGTAATTTGTTTTCTGTCTGCTTCAGCGGTTTGACAAAACTCATCAGAACTTACTCCGACATAATAAGTATATGTTCCCGGAACTAAACCATTTACAACTAATTGATTTGTTGTTTCTCCCGGAATTAACTGAGCTGTTGTTCCGTTAAAAGAATACCAGTAGTAAATTGGGTTTGTTAATGCCGGTGTTCCGCTTAATGTTGTTGCTAAAGTTACGGTTCCTGTTGGAGAACAAATTGAAGTTGTTGTGGCTCCGTTTAACGTAATATTTGTTAAAGCATTTTCCGGAGTTGAACCACTTACCTCAACTGTTACTTCTCCTCTCGCAAAAGTTTCACAACCGTAACGAACAGGCTGTATGTAATATTTATAAATTCCTGCTGCTAATGTGCTTGGAACTGTATAAGTAACTCCCGTTGCCACAACTGAGCCACCTGTTGGTGAATCATACCATGTATAAGTTGAACACGCATCTTCAGGAATCTGGAGCGTGACAGCTGCTCCCGGACAAACGGTTACTTTATTATTTATGTCGCTGCCAATGACTTTTGTATTTCCTACGCGTTCAACAGTATGAACTCTAAGGAATTCCAAAACTCCGGCAACTCCTCCAAAACGAATTCTAACGCGATCGTAAGGTTCTGGCTGAGAAGATACAAGTACCATTGACATTGTATTTCCAGGCAACAATCTTACACTTAAGAATGTACTTGTATTTTGAATTGGAGCTCCCACCGCAACATTACCTAAATAACGCTGAATGGTAAATCCTGTCAATAAATTTACATCTAATAAAACGCCTGGTTTTGAAACCACGATTCTTAATGTATCGCTTGCAATCGCAGGTGTTTTAAACGCAACTGTTAAATCGGCTGCAGCCAAAGCACCAACTCCGCTGTACATTGTTGCAAAAGTTGTAATATCATTATCGGCAACATTCCAGGAATCAGTAACACCAACCGTAGCTGTTAACGCTCCTATTGGAAGTCCTAAATCTGTAGCTCCATAATAAACATCCTGAATATCTCCGGGAGTACAGGTTACCGTTGGAACTGATCTGTTATAATAAGCATCAAATACTTTTGTGTTTTGAGCCACACTTAATAAAGAAGCTGACTGAATTCTCACTCCATTATAATCTTGTGGTCCTGTACCATCTGCCGGAACAAAAGTATATTCGAAACTATTATCACCGGATAATAAATTCAATAATGATCCTGAAACTGATTGTAAAGGTCCGATATCAACTCCATTCAAAGTTCCTACTACTGAGAGGTTTTGTCCTACTGCAACTGCACTATACTCAGATCCTAATTTAATAGTTACCGGAGTACCTTTTACAATATTGGCTGGCCACGTCAAAGTTTGCCAGGTTGTACCAACTCCTAAAAGTCCTAATCCTGTTGTTATAGTTGAATACGTTTGAGGATTGCCATCAACAGCATTTGCTCCGTTGGTAACTCCTCCAGTTATAATAGAACCTGAAGTCTGCGCATTTGCATATACTCTTTCTGTTAATGACTGACAAGTATTTGGATTGATAACATTAACAGAAACAGTTCCTGTTACTGTACAATTAAGTGCGCTTGTTGCCACTACTGTATACGTGTAAACTCCCGGAGTATTTAAAACACCAGTTGTAAACGGAGGTCCTGCTATGGCATTTCCTTGTGGATCAAACCAGGTTAATGTTCCGTCTGAAGTAGCGTTTAAAGCTACTGTCGAACCAACATTTACAGAAATTGAAGGCGTTACAACCAAAGTTGGCAGCGGGTTAATAGTTACTGTTACTTGTTGAACAGCAGACGGACATGTAACCCCGTTACCCTGAGCCTGAATGGAATAAACACCGCTTGTATTTACATTCGCTGCAGCATTTGCAGGTAAAACATTATTTGACGGATCGTAAAAAGTATAAGTTGTGTTTCCTGTTGTATCGAAACCTGTAATGGCATTTGCCAAATTCACAGTTCCGCAACCTACTAAAGGCGTAGCAATAACTGCTAAAGGTGTAACAGTTGGAAAAGTAACCGTTACTTGTTTTAAAGTATTGATATCATTTTCGCAAGTAGCACTATTTACAACAGCAAGATAATAGTTATAAGGTGCTCCGGCAGCAGTTAAACCCGCGATTGCTAATGATCCTGTTGTAGGATCTTTAACAAAAGTTGCTCCCGGTTGTCCGGCAACTGTAGAACCTGATATAATTTCCTGTGTTTTATTTTGATCTGTATAATATCTAAATTGTGCTCCAACCAAAGGTGATGTTGGAGACAATGTAATTTCTCCCGCACATGAAGCTTCCTGCGGACTCGGTATTGTTACATCTGCAGCAGTTGCAAATGGCGCCACAGTAACCGTTACCGGCTGGCGAACGCTGTTGATACAAGTTCCGCCGCGGGTTGCTTCTAAATAATAAGTTGTAGTTGCAGTTAAATTTGGCGTAGTATATACTCCTGTTGCAGAAAGTTGAGTTCCTGCACTTGCAGCATTGTACCAGCTAAATGTTTCACCTAATACCGGAGAAGTAGCTGTTAATGTAGCCTGTTGTCCGTTACAAATTGGTGAGGCAGCGCCTGTAACAGTAGCATTACTAAATCTGTATGAAGCTCCGTAAATATCTAAGCCAGTTGCTACAGTTGCCACACCTCCTAATCGAACTTCTACAGCTGTGAAAGGTCCGGCAGCTACAAAACTAGCTTTTAAACGCGTAGATGATAATAGTTGAATATCAACTAAAGCCCCAATATTTGTCTGATCAGCATTTGGAGTTGCTCCATTATAACTTCTTAAACTTATGTATGAAAGCGCTGTTACATTTACAATTCCGGCCGGAATTCCTAACTCCACATCTATAATATCACCCGCTTGTCCCGGAGTAGAAAATGTCAGCATTTGCTGGATGTAATCGGTTACTAAGCCTGCAACAACTGAAAGATTTGCTGCTGTTGCCGGATTGGCATCTATAGAATTTCCTTCATTTGCAGAAGTACATAATAAACATCCTGTAAGTCCGCCTCTTGAAGTTACCTGAGCATTTACCTGCAAACAAGTACTGATCGTGTTACTTATTATAACATTAATGGCAGTTCTTGCACTGCTTGTACAGCCTGATGTTGTATTTCTTGCCGTTACGTAATAAGTTTGATTTCCTGTTAATACCGGCGTTGTGTAAGTAGTTGTGCCACTTGCAACTGCTACTCCACCCGTTGGTACAGTATACCAGTCGAAAGTAACATTCGAATCCGGACTTGAAACCTGCAAAGTTGCAGTCTGCCCTGACTGAATTACGACATTTGATGATGCGGCAACCGGTGCAGCAGGCAACGGGTTAACTGTTACAGTAACTGCAGTACGGGTTGCACTTGAACAACTTCCAATCCCAGCTTCAACATAATATGTTGTATTAGCAGTTAAATTGGGAGTTGCAAAAGAATTTCCTGTAAATAGCAGATTTCCTGCCGTAGCTGCATCATACCAGTTATACACAGTACCCGCAACTGGCGCCTGCACATTTAATGTCGTCGTTTGTCCGCTGCAAATAGTCGTACCAGCTGCGTCAATAACAGGAGCTACCGGATTATCGATTGATATCGCTACCGGAAAACGCTCACTATTTACACAACCATTTCTGGCTATTTCTATATAATAAGTTGTCGGAGCAGTTAAAACTGGTGTTGTATAAGTTGCAGTATTGGCAAGAGATGCTCCTCCTGTTGCTGCAGCATACCAATTAATAGTTTCTCCAACTGCAATATTTGCCACCAAAGTAGTCGTTTGTCCGCTACAAATAGTAGTATTGCCCGCTATAGTTGGTGCTTTATATCTGTAAGTAGCCTGATAAATATCCACACTTGTTAAAACAGTGGCCAATCCTCCCAATCGAATTTCAACACGATCAAAATTAGCCCCTGCAACCACACTCGCTCTAAAACGATTACCTGATAGTAATTGTAAAGTTATCAGCGGATTATTAATTAAGATTCTGTCGTTATTAAAAGTTGCTCCATTATAAGTAGCCAAACTAATAGCACCTAATAATTGAACATCAGCAAGTCCGCCTGGTAATTCTAATTCAACATCAACAATATCACCCGCTTTCCCCGGATTATTAAATTGCAAAGTCTGCTGAACCCATCCGTTTAATAAACCAACAGGAACCGAAAGTCTCGCTGCTGTTGCAGGATTTCCATCCACAGAATTATTAGGATTTGTACTGCTGCACAATAAACATAAACCGTTTTGAAGTGTTTGCTGACTGCCGGCTTCTAAACATCCGCCTAAAGCTGATGGTATAACTGTTACCGTTACAGGAACTCTTGTTGCACTTACACAGTTTCCTGCCGCGCTTTGAGCTTCAACATAATATGTTTTTGTAGCGGTTAAAACCGGAGTTGTGTATGTTGCTGTATTGGTTGCAAGTGCAGTTCCGCCTGTTGCAACATCATACCAATTTAAAGTAACTCCTGCCTGAGAAGTCGCAGCATTTAAAGTAGCGTTTTGCCCGGATTGAATAGTAACACTTTGCGTTAAAACCGTTGGAACATCAGGAACAGCATTCGAAATTACATCAACCTGAGTTCTTGCAGGGCTTAAACAGCTTCCTATTGCAGCCTCTACATAAAAACTGGAAGTTCCCAAAGGCACCGTTGGAGAATAAGAAGTTCCGGAAGCCAATGCGACACCTCCGGAAGCTACATTATACCAATTATAAGTAGTTCCCGGAATAGGATTAATAACCGATAATGTGGTTTGTTGAGTTGTTCCGGTTGAACAAATTGCCGTACCAGTCGTGCTAATCGCGGGAGCAACAGGATTTGATACATTAATAACAACAGGTACTCTTTCATTTCCTTCACAACCTGCCGCTCTTGTAACTCCTATATAATAAGTTGTATTGGCAGTTAAAGTTGGCGTAGTATAAGAATTTGTAGTTGCCAACGCTGTTGTTGAAGTTGGAGAACTATACCAGGCAACTGTAGTTCCGGCAGCCGGAGTTGCTGTTAACGTCGTAGCTGAGCCTGAACAAATTGTTTGATTTAAACCTCCTGTAACAGTTGGCGCAGCAAATTCTAAACGTACATCATAAATTCGCAAATCAGTTAGTACGCTTACCAAGCCTCCTAACTGAACCTGAACCTGATTGGCATCACCTGTCAGAGTATATCTTACTACTCCAATAGTGTTTCCCGGCAATAGTGCAACATTTAGCAAAGGATTGTTTACTGCTAATGCAGCACCAACATTGGTACCATTTAATTTTGGCTGAATTGTACCTGTAGATAACAATGACAGATTAAGTAAACCTGCACCGCTTCCTATATACAATACAATCTGATCGCCTGCCCGGGCGGTTTGGTTGAGAACCAAAGTCTCCTGCGCAGAGCACAAAACCCCAACAACCGTACTCAGAGTTGTAAATGTCGTTAAGCCCGCGTCATTGTCGTAGGCCGCCGTAGGATTAGTTACACTTGAACCAATGCATACACCAGAAACACTGTTTGTATTTGATACTGGTCTGCAAAAAGTTTGTGCAACTGCATTATTACATAGAAGTAATAAAAACAATAGTCCTAACAATCTCTTCTGAAAGATGAGACTACAAAAAGTAAAGAATTTTTTCATAATTTGGAAGATTAGAAAATGGACAATAAAATACCTGTTGCGAAAAGCATGTATGCTTAAGCAATTATAAAAAACGTTAATAATCAATTAGTTAAATCCGAAATTTAAAATCTCCTGTTGTCAGATTTTAAATTAGATTTCATGAAAAAATCATGTTGTATTGTGTATACCAAAGTATACGAAAGAGTATTTTTTATCCCCTGAGAATAAAAGATAGCTCAAAACTTTTGGACAATACTGATCTGCATCAGCCTTCCAAACGGAGTGATTTGTACTAGGACTAATTTTCATAAAAGAATTTTAGTTTAGATAATATGGGGGATTTTATTAATATAGAGAATGACTCAATATCATAGAAAGTTGATTAGGCGATCTACAAATTTGTTATTTAGAATTTAGATTCTAAAAATTGAATCATGATTTTTTTCTGCGAAAGCAAATTGAATTTAAAATTAAACACAACAATACTTTTCATTTACAAATCCTCTACCGGGGTTTGGAAATAAAAAGCGTCCTTTATGTTTAAAATTATAAAACAAATTTGCAATTGAATTAAAATTGACTTTTGGAGTAAATTTGATTTTATCCAAATTATTAAGAAATAAAGCCAAAATGATAAGTATACTTAACGCAAATTTGATAAAGAGAGTAGATGTCAATTCCATAAATTAAATGAATTAAGTTATATTAAAAATTTTCACTTTAATAAGACATCAAAAACAGTAATTAATATTATTTGATAAAACAATTCAACTATGTTATTGGTGTCATTTGCGAAAAGTACAAAAGTGATTTTGTTTAACTTTTCTTTTACTAAAATTAAGAAAAACCAAAATATAAAACAAGAATAAAATTCCTATATTTTTAAAATGATGAAATTTTTAAAAATAAGAAACCCTACAAAAACTCAATAAAATCAAGGCTTTACAACAGAAAATGAAGTGTTAGAGAAATCATAAAAAAAACGATATTTTTTTATAAAAATGTTAAAATGTAAGTTTAGGATTACTTTTTATATTTTATAACACGTTGAACAACAGCTAAAAAATATTATTTGAAAAGTAAAACTTACATATTTTTATACAAATCCAAAACTTTGCACATTTCGAAAAAAACAGGTAAAAATACGGGGTAAAAAAAACAGAAAAGTTTAAACAAAAGTTAAATCACCTAAAAAAGGTAAATAATTTAACATCAATCATTTACCTTTTTAAAAATTTAACTATAACGATTAAGCTTCAATAATGGTATTAATTTGCTTAAACAACTGTCCGTCACTCAAAAAAGCACCTTGCTGAATCAATTCAAAAATAGAAGCATTTCTATCTTCAGTGAATACTTTTTTCCCTACTTTCATTTCAATCGTTTCAGTAAACATATTATCACTTAGCCATTGCAAACCTTCTTTAGTTAAAAAATCAGTTTCCGGAACCAACGATTTTAAAACGATAGATTGAACATGTTCTTCAAAACACTGAAATAAAAAGATATGGTTTTTAGAAAAATGTTCTAAAAATTCAGCTCTCGACAAAACACCTTCCCAAATTAAATCTGAAAAAACATCCAGTTCCTGTTCTGCTACTTCTGGTTTATTTATCTTAATAGAATCCCACTCTGCTTTATCAATTGCCTGTGTAGCCAAAAAACTGGCAAATTCTGCATGCAATTCATCAAATTGCTCTTTTGTTAATCTTGCGTATTTCATTATCTTTTCTTTTATTAAAAACACTTATAAGGCTTTATGAATTTATAAACGTAAAATATAGTCCATAAAAAAGCCCTCACAAATGCGAGGGCAAATTTATAACTTTTTTTTGCTTACTAGAAGATATATCTGATACCAAATTGCGCCTGCCATCTAGATGTTAAACTGGCATCATAACTAAACGTTTTGGTTTGCGTGTTATTAAAAGTATATGTTGGCGTATTTCCAACTACTGTAACTCCAATTGGCTGAACGCTTGTAGGAACCTGAACAACTCCCCAATCAGAATTAATTAGATTTCCGAAATTCAAAATATCGATACTAAACTGAATCGTATTCTTTTTCTCCGATGCCGATGAAACCCTGAAATTATAATCCTGTAATAATTTCAGATCACATCTTCCTCTCCACGGCGATATTGCTCCATAACGCTCTGCATATTGCCCTCTCCTGTCTCTCATATATTTATCCTGAGAAATATATCGGTCAAAAGCTTCGCCTTGTCCAGGCGCGCTAAAGTTCATCAACGCAATTTCTGCTGTTGTAGGGATATAAATTAAATCATTTACACTAGAACCGTCCCCGTTAATATCTCCTCCGTAGGTGTAGTTAAAACGTCCGCCCTGAGCATATTCAAGAAATGTCGAAACAGTTGTTGCCCATTTGTCTTTTCCATATTTCCATTTTTTAGAAGCAACTCCAATAAAACGATGATTATCTCCGTATTTTGAATTCGAAAGAACTGCAGTATTCACATTTCCCAAAGCCGGATTAAATGAAAAAGCATCTCCCGTAATTTCAGCCTCAATAGAGTTCACATCTTGTGATTTTAGATAATTGTATGCGACACTTGCATATAAACCATTTTCAAAAGTTTTCTGCAATTTAACCGATGCGTTAAAAGCGCTTCCTTTATCAGAATTTGTCATGACATAAGCATTATTAGCGCCATGATCTGCCGCAACATAAATTGCTCTGTTGTCAACGCCGGCCAAAACTCCCGTTGGATCCTTTAATCCCCAGTTTTGAACCTGCACCGCATTTATATCTTTATTATAAGATAAATCAACCGTTACAATGTAGTTACTTTCAAATCTATGATCGAATCCTAAACTTGATCTCCAGACTTGTGGCCATTTATAATCAGGATCCATAATCTGGAAGAAACTGTCATCAGCACCACTTACCTGATTTCCTAACCAGACAAACGGAATTCTTCCTGTAAAAATTCCGGAACCTCCACGAAGCTGAGAAGTTGCATCTCCTTTTACATCCCAGTTAAAACCAACTCTTGGCGACCAAAGGATTCTGTCACTTGGCAAATCGGTAGAAATTAATTTCACAGCCTGACCCGTTTGCGGATCGTAATAATCGATACTATTATCTCTTCCTGAACCGCCGTTATCCGTGTCAATATATTTCTGAATCAAATCTGCCGTATTAAAATACAAAGGTTTATCAATTCTTAATCCTACAGATAATTTAAAATCATCATGTAAACTAATATCGTCTTGCGCATAAAAAGCTAATTGACCTACATTTAATTCAGCCAGTTTCCATCCGCCATCAGTTCCAACTTCAAAATTGCTTTTGGTATTATAAACATCCTGAGCATATTGCAAATTTTGCGCAATAATACTGGTTGCATAAGGCTGTGCAGCATCATTTAGGAAATCCTGTGTGGTGAAATAAGGAGTGAAAAAAGTTCCTGCATAACCATTCGGGTTTCCGAAATTATCATAACCGCCCAGATTAAAAGAGTTTTTAAATCCGAATTTTTCGAAAGAAGCACCAAAAGTAAACGCATGTTTACCAACTGCGTAAGTCAAATTATTAGTAATCTGAATCACTTTTTGATCTAAAGTATTATTGATCGAAAATGGTTCATGTCCTGCAATAATATAATTTGATCCTGCTCCATCCTGAATATTAATTACCGGTGCCGGAACAGAAAACGGAACCCTGTAGTCATTAAAATGAGAATATCCTGCCTGAAATTTATTCGAAACTTTCTCGCTGAATTTTGAGTTCAATTCAATTAAAAAAGAACTTAGATTATTATTAATCTGGTATCCCGAATTTTGAAATTGCAAAATCGATGCATTCGGACCTCTAAATCCAAGGGCTGTCGGATGCGCCGGTTTATCTTTGGAAGCATCCAGAAAATTATAAATAACAGCCAGTTTATGGTTATCGGTAATATTCCAGTCCACTTTAATAATTCCTTTATTGGAGTTTGATTCGTGAATAAATCCCTGATAAGCGCCCGGGTCATATCCTAAGCCTTTCAACGCATTTGAAACTGCAATCAAATCAGATTCTAAAACTCTCGATTCATTAATTCCCGTAACGCCATCATTATTATTGGCTACAAAATTGGAACCTAAATCGCTTCTTTTATCAATTTCAAAATTTCCAAAAATGAATAATTTATTTTTAATAATGGGAGCTCCCAAACTAAAACCCGCCTGAGTTTGTTCTAATGTTGGTACAAATATTTTTTCTCCTTTAATTTTGCTTCCCGTTAAATCCTGATTTCTGTAAAATGCATAAGCGGTTCCATGAAACTCATTCGTTCCTGATTTTGTAACGGCATTTACAGAAGCGCCTGTAAAACCGGACAAGGTTACATCATAAGGAGCAGTCGCAACCTGAATTTGTTCGATTGCATCTAATGAAATAGGCTGTGCACCCGTTTGTCCTCCCGGAGTTGCAGCATCCAATCCAAACGGATTATTAAATACCGCACCATTTAAAGAGTAATTGTTATACTGATCATTTCTTCCTCCAAAAGATCCGCCGCTTGCAGTTGGCTCTAAACGAGTAAAATCCTCAGCCGATCTGGAAATTGTTGGTAATGCCGTTAATTCTCTTCTGCCAATAGTAGTTTCTGCACCGGTTTTTCCGCTTTTAAAAACTTTATCTTTCGCAACTACCTTAACTTCTTCCAGCGCCTGACTTGCATCAGCTAAAATTACATCTATATTAAATGGTTTTCCTAAATCAAGATATATGTCATTGTATTCCTGATCCTGAAAGCCTACAAAAGTCACTGTAATTTTGTAAGGCCCGCCAATTCTCATATTCAAAATATTAAACCTTCCGTCTTCATTGGAAACAGCTGAATATTTTCCGCCAGTCGGAGTATGAATGGCTAAAATACTAGCTCCGGGTAAAAGCTCGTTGGTTGAACTTTTTACAATACCCTTAATACTCGACGTTGTTGTTTGCCCTGTGACCGTGGTTAAGGCCAGCAAACATACCATTAATGCAAAGATTTTTTTCATTTTCCTGATTTTGAGTGAGTTATTTCATTCAAAATTAGGCAAAAAAAAACCACTCCTAAGAGTGGTTTTTATATTTTATTAACAAGAAGTTAACAAAATGTTATTTTTCAGCTACAATCTCGTATGGTAAGTCAACGATAACATCTCTGTGTAAACGGATGCTAGCAGAATATTTTCCTGTACGTTTTACGATTCCGCTTGTGATGAATTTTCTATCAATAGCGTTACCTGATTTCTCTAAAGCTTCAGCAATGTCGATGTTTGTGATAGAACCAAAAAGTTTCTCTCCACCAGCTTTTGCAGTAAGTTTAATTTCAAGAGCTTTTAAAGTTTCAGCTAATGCTTTTGCATCAGCAACAACTTTAGCTTCTTTGTGTGCTCTTTGTTTTAGGTTTTCAGCCAAAACTTTCTTTGCAGAAGGTGTAGCCAATTGCGCGAATCCTTGAGGAATTAAAAAGTTACGACCGTAACCAGCTTTTACTGATACTACATCATCTTTAAATCCTAAGTTTTGTACGTCTTGTTTTAAAATAAGTTCCATGTTGTTGTCCTTATATTTTAGAAGTTAGGTTCTGCATAACAGAAACCAGCGACTAGAGAGTTTTTAATTATTTTAATAAATCGGCCACGTATGGCATTAAAGCTAAGTGACGAGCTCTTTTTACAGCTACAGAAACTTTTCTTTGGTATTTTAATGAAGTTCCAGTTAAACGACGAGGAAGAATTTTTCCTTGCTCATTAACGAATTTCAATAAGAAATCAGCATCTTTATAATCAATATATTTGATTCCTGATTTTTTGAAACGACAATACTTTTTAGTTTTGTTAGTTTCGATGTTTAAAGGCGTTAAATATCTGATATCTCCGTCTTTTTTTCCTTTTGCAGATTGCTCTATTGTAGACATAATAATTAAGCTTTAGTAGATTTTAATTTTGCTCTTCTTCTCTCCGCCCATGAAATAGCATGTTTGTCTAAACTTACAGTTAAGAAACGCATAACTCTTTCGTCACGTCTAAATTCAGTTTCAAAAGCAATTAGAACTTCTCCAGCTACTTTGAATTCGAATAAATGGTAAAAACCACTTTTTTTGTTTTGGATTTCGTAAGCCATTTTTTTCAGACCCCAATCCTCTTTCGATACCATTTCAGCTCCTCTACTAGTAAGAAATTCTTCAAATTTCGTTACTGTTTCCTTCACCTGAACCTCAGATAAAACGGGATTTAAAATGAAAACAGTTTCATAATGATTCATAAATACAATATTTATTTGTTAAAATTGGGTGCAAAAGTAATTATAATATTTAAATAAACAACTCTTTTTTACGTTTATTCGTTGTAATGTAAAAAATAAACGCCAAATTTAGTTTTTTTACTAAAATAATAATATATTTACTACTGCTATCCCGATTTTATTTAAATTTTAAATGTTATGAAACTAAACTGTGTTGTTGTAGATGATAGTTCTATACAAAGGACGATTATTGCCAAATTAGTCAATAATCATCCCGGTTTGCATTTAATTGGTGACTTTTCAAACGCAATTGAAGCTAAAAGCTGTATTGCCTTAAATAATATAGATTTAATATTTCTAGATATAGAGATGCCTGTTATTAATGGTTTTGATTTCCTTGACGGATTAAAAACAAAACCACAAATTATATTTATCACATCTAAGGCAGAATATGCTCTGAAAGCCTTTGATTATGACGCCACCGATTATCTTCAAAAACCTATCGCCGTAGATCGATTTAATGCTTCTGTAAAAAGAGCAATAGATATGCATTTACTTAAAAAAGATGTCAAAGAAGAAGAAGGAGAACATATTTTCATCAAAAGTAATCTAAAAAAACTCAAAATTTTCACCGCAAAAATCAAATGGATTGAAGCTTTTGGAGATTATGTAAGAGTTGTAACTGAGGATGATAGTAATCTGGTTCTTTCTACAATGAAATCTTTTGAAAACGATTTATCAAAAGATAAATTCATTCGTGTACACAAATCTTATATTATTAATATTGATAAAGTAGAACGCTTTAACAGCAAATTTGCCGAAATTGGAATTACAAAAATTCCATTAAGCCGAAACAAAAAAGAAGATCTGGTAAAAGCATTATCTACCCCGTCTTAATAAAAATCGACGTTTACAACTGTCTTAATAGCTCTGTATTGAGCAACAGCCTCAAAACTATTCAACATTTTCTGAATAGTTTTTTTTGTGCCTCCTAACGGCAGATTCTGAGGGATTTTTATCAAAATAGTTCTTATATATTCATTTCGTATTCTGCTGATTGCCGGCTCTTCCGGACCTAAAACAGGCATATTCAAATTTTGACTCAAAACCTGATACAGCCACATCGAACCTTCTTTCAATTTATCAAAATCACGATGTTTCAGAGTCAGTTTTATAATTCTGAAATAAGGCGGGTATTTATAAATCTGGCGATCATACAATTGCTCCTTATACATACCTAAATAATTATGTGTTGTAACCTGCTGTATGGTATTATGATCCGGATTATAAGTCTGAATAACAACTTTTCCCTGTTTTTCTGATCTTCCTGCCCTTCCCGCAACCTGTGTCATCATTTGAAAACTACGCTCAAAAGCTCTAAAATCAGGATGATGCAGCATATTATCGGCATTCATGATACCAACCAGACTTACATTATCAAAATCCAGACCTTTGGCCAGCATTTGTGTTCCGACCAGAATATCAATTTCCCGATTTTTAAACGAATCAATAATTTTTTCGAAACCATACTTTCCACGTGTAGTATCCTGGTCCATTCTTCCGGTTTTTGCATTCGGAAAAAGAGAAATTAATTCTTGCTCAATTTGCTCTGTTCCAAAACCTTTCGTTGTTAAATCTATACTCGAACAACTGTGGCAATGCGTTGGTTTTGCAATTGAGTAGCCGCAGTAATGACAACGCAATTGATTTTTATGTTTATGAAAAGTCAGACTCACATCGCATTGCTGACAATGCGGAACATGACCACAAGTCATACATTCTATGATAGGCGAATAACCGCGTCTGTTTTGAAACAAAATCACTTGTTCGCCCAAAGACAACGCTTCTGCAATTTCCTCTATTAAAAGATCGCTAAAATGCCCGGTCATTTTTTTTCTGAAGTGTTTGTCTTTTAAATCAACCAAAAGCACTTCAGGCATTCGAACATTATTAAAGCGCTCCGTAAGCGTCACCAAACCATATTTGTCCGTTTGTGTATTAAAATAGGTTTCAATACTTGGCGTTGCAGAACCTAAAAGCACTTTGGCATTATGAAAATTCGCCAAAACTATTGCTGCATCTCTTGCGTGATATCTTGGCGCAGGATCGGTTTGCTTAAAAGTCTGCTCATGCTCTTCATCGACAATTAATAATCCTAAATCAGAAAAAGGCAAAAACAAAGACGACCTTGCTCCTATTATAATTTGAGCTTTATTTGCATTTTCAAGCGTTTGTTTCCAGACTTCTACCCTTTCATTATTACTGTATTTCGAATGAAAAACAGCCACTTTATCTCCAAAATGAAGTCTTAAACGAGAAACCAATTGTGTTGTCAAAGCAATTTCCGGAAGCAAATACAAAACTTGTCTTCCCGTTGCCAGATATTCTTCAATTAGTTTAATATAAATTTCTGTTTTTCCGCTTGACGTAACACCGTGAAGCAGACAAACTTCTTTCTCTTCAAAATTTTGTTTGATTGCTGTAAAAGCCGTTTCCTGCGCGGCACTTAATTGCAATTGTTTCTCTGAAGCTTTTCCATCAAAAGAAACCCTGTCTTGCTGTAAAAGATATTCCTCAAAGATTTCTTTATCAATTAAAGCTTTTACAACTGCTGCAGAAGAATTCGAAACTTCGACAAGTTTTTTTACCGTTATAGGTTTCTTTTCTGAAGCACGTAACTGAAAAAAAGCTAAAACAATTTCCTTTTGTTTGTTGGCATTTTTCAACACTTCCAGTAATTCGTTTAAACCTTGATCTGATTCATATTTAGAATGTAATTTCACATAACGAATCAATTTTGGCTTGTAACTTTCTTTTATTTCTTCTTCTAAAACAATAATATCCTTGTCCATCATTTTTTGAAGAATGGGGAAAATATTTTTTTTATTTAAAATAGAAATAATCTCCTGAACTTTTAAAGAACTCTGATTTTGCAAGGCTTCATAAACCAAAAATTCTTCGTCAGAAAGTTCGTTTTGATTTACAATAACATCTGTTTTATGCGAAATAATAGTTTCACTTTCCAACAATAATCCACTTGGAAAAGCGCCGCGATAAACATCGCCAATTCCGCACATATAATAATTAGCAACCCAAAGCCAGTGTTTAATCTGAATTTCGGTTGCAATAGGTTTTTCGTCTAATATTTGATGAATTTCTTTTGCATCATACAAAGTTGGTTCGTTTTGATGCGTATCAATAACCAGAGCTGTATAAATTTTGCTTTTACCAAAAGGTACCGCAACCCGCATTCCTTTTTTAATGAAATGAAATTCGGCCTCAGAAATACGATAAGTAAAGGTTTTGGCTAAGGAAAGTGGTAAAACAACTTCGACAAAAAACATGGAGATAATTTATAGGATTTGAATAATTTAAAATTATTCTGAAAGCATTTTTTCTACTTCAGTTTTAAGAATTGGAAGCTGTTTAATAACGATTCCCCAAATTATATCATCAGATACTGAGTCGTAACCATGAATAATTCTATTTCTTACTGCAACAATTTTTCTGGAATCTGAAATTTGAATTTCACTGTTTTCTTTTAAAATTCTATTCATTGCTTCACCAATGATTTCTATATTCCTTTCAACTGCACGTTTTGTGCGTAAATCATTTTGATATTTTTGAAATTGCATTGGCTGACCTGTAAAATAGCTTTCAATTTCATTTATAGAACTTAAAATATCAAACAACCACGTTTTAATATTATTATCCATAAATTAATTGTCTTTGTTTATCAAGATTCTGCTTAAAATAAGGGTTTTTAATCGCTTTTTCTTCCAGTAAATCAATTGGTCGTTTTAAAATTTCTTCTAATGAAAACTTAAGATCAAAATAATTATCGGCATAATCCAAAACATCTAAATTTTGAAAATCGACTACTAAATCTACATCACTTTTATCATCAAACTTTTCTGTAAGTACGGAACCAAAAGCATATAAAGCCTTTACTTTATGACTTTCACAAAGTTTTGATATATCCGATAAATGATTTTTTAAAAAGTTCATTAGTCTTAATTTAATTTTCAAATATAAGCAAAAATTACTTTTTATTTAATGCCTTAGCAGAAGCAGCATTATAATCCTGAACTAACTTTAAAGTATGATTTAAAGATTGCGTATTTTTCCAGTCTTCGTGACCCGGAATAATATAAATTGGTTTTTTAAATTTTGTCTGCACTTTTTTAATAGATTTCTCCCATTCTTTCACGTCAGAATTAGCCAGATATCCTAAATCTTTTGCCTCAGCACTTTTTATAAAACAGGCTCCATAAAGCACTTTTTCTTTATCAAACCAAACCACAATATTATCTGGTGCATGTCCTTTTCCCGGATAGTATACTTCAAAAGTATGCTGACCAACAGTAAATGTAGTATCATTAGGAACTATATATTCAGCTCTTTTCTTGTTTTCCTTTTTAAGAATCTCGTCTGTTAATTTGCCCGAATACGTTTTTACACCCTTTTGTCTGTAAAATTCCAGACCGGCCGACCTGTCATCGTGAGAATGCGTTGCAAAACACATCACGACATCTTTTTTATGTCTCGCTTTAATAGTATCTAATAAAGGCTGAAATTGTGTTTCATCCCAAGGTGCATCAAACAATACAACTCCTTTATTAGTAACAAGATACATGGCGTTTGCAGAAATCATGGTTCCATCATAATCATGAAAGGTTCTATAAACATAAAAGTCACCCGTAAGATGACTTATTTGTAATGGCGAATTCTTAGTTTGTGCAAAAGTATTTGACAGCACTAAGAATAAAATTATTGATGCTAATTTTCGCATTTTATTTTATTAAATTAATTCTTTGCTCTTACCCAGTACTGTGTTCTTCCCATGATAGCAATTCCCACGTAACCGCGAAGTTTTAGTTTATCAGCAGATTCAAGTTCTATATAACACTTGTATTTTTTACCGTTTGTAGGATCCAAAATTGTTCCTCCGCTATATTCAGAACCGTCTTTCTTAAGACCGTTAATGATCACCATACCCAGAATTGGTTTGTTTTTGTCGGCGCCTTCACATTTGGCGCAAACATCTTTTTTATGATCGGCACGAAGTATGTCTACCACCTTACCGTATATCTTTCCTGATTTTTCGTAAATCTCTACTACTGATTTTGCTTCTCCCGTTTCATCATCAATTGTTTTCCATTTTCCAATTACACTTTGGCTTTGAATTGTACCTAATGTTAGAAAAAACAACCCAATCGTTAACATCCAATTTTTCATACTATTTATTTTTTTTTTGTTTTAATTTTCTGATACTAGCGTTCAATTCAAACCCTAAAAGCAGAATCATACAGTTTATCCAAATATAAAACATTAGAATTAATAATGTGCCAATAGAACCATAAAGTTCATTATATTTTGAGAATTTTATAACCCAAATCCCAAAAAAGAATGAAGATATAACAATTAAGACCGTTGTAAAAACAGATCCAATACTAATAAAAGGTACTTTGCTGTATTGTTTTGTTCCGTAACGCAATAATATTGAGGATGTTACTAAAATCATTGTCAAAACAAACAAATACCGGCCCAAAATGATAAGGGGAATACGATCACTCAAGACATCCTGAATAATTGTCTTTTGAATAAATACCTCAAAAACAACAATTGTTGCCACAGTTACAAATAATATAATAGTCATAACCAGCGAAATAGCCAGGGCGACTAAATATTGACTAAAAAATCCGCGTTTATCAAAGACATGTTTCGATGATTCAAAACCACTTAAAATTCCGTTTACACCATTTGCCATCAAAAAGATAGAAAGCAAAAATCCCGAGGATAATAATCCGGAATGACTATTATTTAAAATATCACTGATGATTTTATTAATGGCGTCATAGGTATTTGGCGGAACACTTTGCTGCACAAACAACAAAAAATCGGCCTGGAAATTATCAATTGGAATAAAAGGAATTAAGTTTAAAATAAATAAGGCAAATGGAAATAAAGCCATAAAAAAGCTAAACGAAACGGCACTCGCATGATAAGAAAAAGCCCCTTCGAGTATACCAAGTGTATACATTTCGAGCAAATCGTACAGCGAAAAACCTTCCAGCCAAGGCAATTTTATATTCTTAAAAAACCGGACTATCAATCGTACTACCGGTACTTTTTCGAGCCGAGCTTCTATCTCCTGAGACATATTTTTGATTTTAGATTGATGAGTTCAGATTTTAGATTTTAGTCCAATCCCGAAACTTAGAGCGGGAAATATTTTTTAAACTCATAACTTATAACTCACAACTCCTAACTTAAAAAGCCTTTAGGCTTAAATCCATATTATAAACAGAATGCGTCAAAGCTCCCGAAGAGATATAATTAACACCGCATAAAGCATATTCACGAATGGTTTTTTCGTTGATATTTCCAGAAGATTCTGTTTGGCATTTGCTGCCAATTAAAGCCACTGCAGTCTTAGTATCTTCGTAATTAAAGTTGTCGATCAAAATTCTATGAACGCCTTCACTCAATAAAATTTCACGGATTTCATCTAAATTTCTGGCTTCAACAATAATTTTCAAATCTAAATTATTGGCTTTTAAAAATTCCTTAGTTTTTTTGATTGCCAAAGTTATTCCGCCCGCAAAATCAATGTGGTTGTCTTTAAGCATCACCATATCATACAATGCAAAACGGTGGTTTTCACCGCCTCCAATTTTCACTGCCCACTTTTCGGCAACTCTAAAATTTGGTGTTGTTTTACGTGTATCTAATATTTTTGCGCCCGTTCCTGCCAAAAGCGCTGCGTATTGATTGGTTTTTGTAGCAATTGCAGACATACGCTGCATGGTATTTAAAACGACTCTTTCTGATTTTAGAATTGATTGTGAACTTCCGGAAACCTCAAAAACAACATCACCATATTCTACATGCGTTCCATCTTCTATATACGTCTTAACTTTTAGCTTTGGATCTACAAATTCAAAAATCATTTTCGCCAACGCGACACCGGCAATAATTCCCTGATCTTTTACTAATAATTTAGCCTGACCGTGCGCCGTATCCGGAATACAAGCCAATGAACTATAATCTCCCGTGCCTACATCTTCTCGAATTGCGTTGCTAATCAATAATTGTAATTCGGCTTGAAATTGTATTTCGCTAATCATTTTTCTTAAATTTTATGAAATGCTAAAGTAGAACATATTTTGTGGATTTGAAAGTGTACTGTCTGTGAAAAATTTATTAAAAATAAAAACGCCTATTTAAATTATAAGGAAAACGCTTATTTTTTAAACACATAGAAACATAGATTTAATACTTAAAAAAAGGCGTTTCACTTCGCATGAATTCACATAGCAACATACATTGAGCTATGTGTTAAAATCTGGATTTTTTAAAAATACCTTTTCTATATAATTTAAAATCTATGTTTCTATGTGTTTATAATTTCATGTAGAATCTCTAATTTTAATTGGAAACATTAAATATCTTTGAAGTTCATTCAAACAAAATCATGGGATTAATTAAAGATATATATTCGGTTAGTTTTTACGAAAAATTTGGTCAGGCTGTCGCCGAAGTAAATCCGGCATTTGATAAACAAAAATTTATCGAAAGCATTTATGAAGGCGATTTTGCCCAAAAAGAATGGAAAGACCGCATGAAACATACTACAGTAGTTTTGCATCAATTCATGCCTGAAAATTTTCCCGAAGCCGTTTCTTTAATTGATAAAATCATCGAAAATTTAAAGAAAAACAATTTTACAGATGGAAATCTGGCCTTTATCTTTTTTGCCGATTACATCGAAAAATATGGTTTAGACGACTTCAAAACTTCGGCGAAAGCCTTTGTATCAATCACACAATTTATAAGCTGTGAATTTGCCGTGCGACCTTTTATTTTAAAATACAAAGAAAAAATGATCGAAGAAATGACAAAATGGTCACTTCACGAAAATCATCATGTTCGAAGATTAGCCAGCGAAGGAAGCCGACCGAGATTACCGTGGGCAATGGCGATTCCGTTTTTGAAAAAAGACCCTGCTTCTATTCTTCCTATTTTAGAAAATTTAAAAAATGATCCATCAGAATATGTACGCCGAAGCGTTGCTAATAATTTAAACGACATCGCAAAAGACAATCCTGAAATTGTCTTGGAAATTGCAGCAAAATGGAGAGGAAAAAGCAAAGAAACCGACGCAATTATCAAACACGGCTGCAGAACTTTATTAAAACAAGGACATCCTGAAATCCTGAGCCATTATGGTTTAGAAAGCACTAATATTAAACTTTCTGCTTTTGAAATAAAGACTCCAAAAGTAAAAATTGGCGATTATCTGCAGTTTCAATTTCACTTGAACAATAAAAATAATGAAGCCAAAACCATTCGTTTAGAATATGCAGTTCATTACAAAAAATCAAAAGGACATCTGGCGAAAAAAGTCTTTAAAATCAGTGAGAAAATCTATCAGCCTAATCAAATCACTAAAGTGGAAAGAAATCAATCTTTCAAATTAATAACAACACGTGTTTTTCATACAGGAATGCATCAATTGTCTATAATCATTAACGGTACAGAAAGTGATGCTTTAGAATTTGAATTGATTGAATAGCGTTTTTTAAACACATAGAAACATAGTTTTGATTGTCAATAAAGTCTTTTCACTTAAAATTAAAAGCTTAGCTCTGTGAAAAATCTGGATTTTCTAAGATTTCTTCAACACTTAATTTTAACCTATGTTTCTATGTGTTAAAACAATTACGCAAAAACAAGTTTGTTATTATTATCTAAAAAAATACAATCTATTTAAAATCATCAGCATTTTATCTTTATTTTTACTGCGTGAAATGGATTAACATCATATTATCGGTTTACTTAATCGTCCTGTCGTCTTTGCCTTGCGAAGATAAGATAGCGAGCGAAACAAACTCGCATACAACCCAAATAGTAGATCAGTCACACGATCAATCTCACGAAACCGGATCAGATCTTTGCCCGCCCTTTTGCAGCTGCAATTGCTGTATGGCACAAGTATTAAATGCTGCGCCCGTTATTTCATGGAGTTTTAATAACGATTCTTCACTTATTAAAAAGCCATTATCTTCTTATTATTCCACTTCTGTTTCTAATTTCTACGGAAGTATCTGGCAGCCGCCCCAACTAGTATAATGTTTTGCCCGTCCCGACGCTTTGGGATATGGGTGAATTGAGTATTGTGGTATTTCCACAAACAAACGGACGAATTCTGTCCCGATTTCTCATACATTATATCTTAAAAAATGTTAGATAAAATTATACAATTCAGTATAAAGAATAAATTCATTATACTGCTGCTTACCCTAGTATTGATAACCTGGGGAAGCATTTCACTTAAAAATTTACCGCTAGACGCACTTCCTGATATTACCAATAATCAGGTTCAGATTATTACGACCGCGCCTACACTTGCCAGCCAGGAAGTAGAGCAATTAATTACGTATCCGCTGGAACAGGCCGTAAAAACGATTCCGAAAATAATCGAACTTCGAAGCATTTCCCGTTTTGGATTATCCGTCGTAACCGTTGTTTTTGAAGAAGATGCCGATACCTATTGGGCACGCGAACAGGTTTTTCAACGCTTGAAAGAAGCCGAAGAAAATATTCCAAAATATGCAGGAACACCAGAATTAGCACCAATTACAACAGGACTTGGCGAAATTTACCAATATGATGTCTATGCCAAAAAAGGCTATGAAAATAAATACGACGCTACAAGTTTAAGGACCATTCAGGATTGGATTATTGTTCCGCAATTGCAAGGTGTAAAAGGCGTTGCCGAAGTAAGTACCTGGGGAGGAAGCGTAAAACAATACGAAATCGCAGTTGATCCCAACCGCTTAAACAGCGCAGGAGTTACGATTACCGAAATTTTCGACGCCCTTGAAAAAAACAACCAAAATACCGGAGGCGCCTATATCGAAAAAGATGAGTTTGCTTATTTTATCCGTGGTGTCGGAATGGCTTCGGGAATTAAAGATATAGGCAATATTGTGGTTAAAAACAGAAACGCCACTCCTATTTTGATTCGCGATGTAGCAACAGTTCAGTTAGGAAATGCTATTCGTTTTGGCGCTACAACCAAAGACAGAAAAGGCGAAATCGTAGGCGGATTAACGCTAATGCTGAAAGGAGAAAACTCTAAAGCCGTTGTAGAACGTGTGAAAGAAAAAATGATTCTGATCAATAAAATGCTTCCCGAAGGTGTTGTTGCCGAAGCTTTTATAGACAGAAGTAAATTAGTCGATAATGCCATAGGAACTGTTACCAAAAACTTACTCGAAGGAGCCTTAATCGTGATTTTTGTACTGATTTTATTTCTGGGAAATCTTCGTGCCGGATTAATAGTCGCTTCTGTGATTCCGTTAGCGATGCTTTTTGCCGTCATTTTAATGAATGCTTTCGGCGTAAGCGGAAATTTAATGAGTTTAGGAGCAATTGATTTTGGAATTATTGTCGATGGCGCCGTAATCATTGTCGAGGCAACCATGCATCATTTGCAGAAGCTGAAAAACAAAAAACAATTATCACAATCTGAAATGGATGAAGAAGTATATGCATCGGCTTCAAAAATTAGAAATAGCGCGGCATTTGGAGAAATTATCATTTTGATCGTTTATCTGCCCATTTTGGCTTTGGTTGGAACCGAAGGAAAAATGTTTAAACCAATGGCCATGACCGTAGGATTTGCCGTTATTGGCGCTTTTGTTTTATCGCTGACTTATGTGCCGATGATGAGTGCGATGTTTCTATCCAAAAATACAGAACACAAATCAAATTTTAGTGATCGAATGATGGACTGGTTTGAAAAAACATATACCTCATTTTTAGAGAAAGCATTGCGGTTTAAAAAAGCAGTTTTAGGTGTTGCATTTGCCTTTTTTGTTGTTGCCATTATCATTTTTCAAAACATGGGCGGAGAATTTATTCCAACCATTGAAGAAGGAGATTTGTCTATAAATGCTACTATTATGACGGGAAGTTCATTATCGCAAATGATAAAAACTACAACGCAATATGAGAAAATGCTGAAAGCTAAGTTTCCCGAGATCAAAACCATAGTATCTAAAATTGGAAGCGGTGAAATCCCGACAGATCCAATGCCGATAGAAAGCGGTGATTTAATTATTGTCCTGAAAGACAAAAAAGAGTGGACCAGCGCTGATAATTGGGAAGATCTGGCACATTTAATGAAAGAGGAAATGGAGAAAATTCCCGGTGCCAATATTGAAGTTTCGCAACCCATCCAAATGCGTTTTAACGAATTAATGACCGGAAGCCGAAGTGATATTGCCATTAAAATATTTGGCGATAATCTCGATGTTCTCGAAAGAAAAGCCAATGAATTAATTCAGAAAATCAATAAAATTGAAGGCGTTGGTGACTTAAAAGCGGATAAAGTAAGCGGTTTGCCTCAAATTACAATTAAATATGATTATGATAAAATCGCTTTGTATGGTTTGAATATTGAGGATTTAAACAAAATTCTGCGTTCGTCTTTTGCCGGAGAAGCCGCAGGAAAAATTTACGAAGAAAACAAACGATTTGATATTGTGGTTCGAATGAACAAAGACAATCGTACCGATATTAATGATGTCAGCAATTTATTTATTCCGTTGCCAAACGGCATGCAAGTGCCGCTTTCGCAGGTTGCTATTGTCGATTATGAGCAAGGTCCGGTTCAGGTAATTCGGGAAGATGGAAAACGCAGAATCACAATTGGACTCAATGTTCGCGGACGTGACGTAAAAAGTGTTGTAGAAGAAATTCAGCAAAAACTGGATAAAAACTTCAAACTTCCCGCAGGATATTATGTTACCTACGGCGGACAATTTCAAAACCTGATCGAAGCCAATAAACGACTTTCTGTTGCATTACCAATTGCGTTGGGTTTAATTATGGTCTTGCTTTATTTTACTTTTAAAAGCGTTAAACAAGCCATATTAATTTTTACTGCGATTCCGCTTTCTGCAATTGGCGGTGTCTTTGCTTTATGGATGCGAGGTATGCCTTTTAGTATTTCTGCAGGAATTGGTTTTATTGCTTTATTCGGAATTGCGGTTTTAAACGGAATCGTATTGATTTCTTACTTCAATCAGCTAAAATCCGAAGGCATTAGCAATCCTTTACAACGAGTTTTAATTGGTACAAAAACAAGATTGCGTCCCGTTTTAATGACGGCAGCAGTAGCTTCTTTAGGTTTTCTGCCCATGGCATTATCAACAAGTGGCGGTGCTGAAGTGCAAAAACCATTGGCCACAGTGGTTATTGGCGGATTATTTTCTGCCACCTTATTAACGCTGATTGTTTTACCAATACTGTATTTATTATTCGAAAAGAAGATTAAAACAAAGAAGACAATGATAAAACCAATAATAACACTCTTTTTATTGCTGATAAGCTGTTTTTCTTTTGCCCAAAATCAGCCCGTAACATTGGAAAAAGCGATTGAAATGGCAAAATCAAACAGTATCAACCTGAAAATTGCCAACAAGGAAATCGAAAAACAAACGGTACTTAAAAAAACGGCTTTTCAGGCAGATCCTTTGCAATTGCAATATCAGGGCGGACAATTTAATACTGCAGATTATGACAGCAACGTTTCTGTACAACAATATTTCCCTGTCGGAAAAATTACCAAAGCCAACCGCCAGTTACAGGAAGAATTGGTAAAACTGGCAGAAAAACGAAAAGCAATGTCTGAATATGAAATTGAAAAAGCCGTGACATTAGCTTATTACCAATATTTATATGGCGTTTCTGTTCAAAAATTAAACACAGAATTATTGGATGTTTATGCCTTATTTCTTAAAAACGCAGAACTTCGTTTCAAAACCGGAGAAAGCGGTAATATCGAGGTAATTAGTGCAAAAGCAAAGATGAAGGAAATCGAAACCCAAAAAGCACAATTAGAATACGATTTGGCCATTTATCAGAGACAATTACAGTTTTTTGTTCAAACGAAAGAAAATATAATTCCTGATACAACTTCTCCGTTGCAATTTTCTGCTCTAACTGAATCTAATAAATCAAAAGTGCAGGGTTTACTGACTGATTATCATCAACAGCAAATTTCTGTTTATCAAAAAGAAGTCAATACATTTAAGGCACAGCGAACGCCAAAATTGGGCGTTGGTTATTTTGCCCAGACTATCGAAACCAAAGCGTTGTTTCAGGGTTTTACGGCCGGTTTACAAATTCCGCTTTTTGGCGGAGTGAATACAGCCAAAGCAAAAGCTGCAGAAATAAGTATGGCACAATCGGAACTGGAATTAGAAAAAAGTCAATTTTCATTGGAATTGCAAATGCAGGAACTCAAAAATGAATTTGATAAACAGGAAAAAGGGTTGCAATATTATAAAACAGAAGGGTTGCAATATGCAGAACAAATCATCGCAACGGCACAAAAAAGTTATGCAAATGGAGACATGAGCTACTGGACGTATATCAGTTTTTTAAATCAGGCCATTGACATCAAAAAACAATATGCCGAAACGCTGAATACATACAATCAAAGTGCGATTCGATTACAGTTTCCATCAATTTCCAATAATTAATATTCAAATAATGAAAAATATAACAAACACAATCAGTCGTACTTCTACCCTGTTTTTTATTGCTTTTTTGATGTTACTAATCACATCCTGCAACCAAAAGAAAGAGGAAGAAACACATGAAGAAGAAGAAAAGGAAAGTGAAATCGCTTTAACTCCGGCGCAATTTAAAACGGTGGGAATCAAATTTGGAAAAATTGAAAACCGCAACCTGAATACCGTTATTAAAGCAAATGGATATACAACGGTTCCTCCACAAAAATCAGCAAAAATCGCCACATTATTAGGCGGAACAGTCAAAGATATTTTTGTTCTGGAAGGCACATTTGTAAATAAAGGAAAAGTTTTGGCTACCATTCAAAACCTGGAAGTGGTGGGAATGCTCGAAGATTATAAATCGGCTGCAGCCAATATTGAATATTTGCAATTAGAATACAATCGCCAGAAAACTTTGTCTGATGAAAATGTAAATCCGCGAAAAACATTTCAGGAAGTAAAAGCAAAATTAGCCGTAGAAAGAGCAAAAGCGCAAGCTGCCAAAAACAGATTATCGGCTCTAAATGTAAGCACATCTAGCAATAGTGCCTTAATTCCTATTATTGCTCCAATAAGCGGTTATGTGGGAAATATTAATATTGCCAAAGGTGCATTTGCAGAAACCGGAATCCCTTTGTTTGAAGTCGTAGATAACAGCCAAATGCACCTGGATTTGAATGTATATGAAAAAGATCTGGGTTCTATTTCAATTGGTCAGGAAGTAGATTTTATCCTTACGAATCAATCTAATAAATCGATAAAAGGAAAAATATTTGGGATCAATAAATCGTTTTCTAACGAAAGTAAAACTGTTGCCGTTCATGCTAAAATCAATCCTGATGATGCAAAAGGCTTAATTTCAGGAATGTACGTTTCTGCCAACATCAATCTGAATAATGCAACAGTTCCTGCTTTACCAAAAGGAGCCATTGTTAAAAATGGCGATAAATTTTTTATCTTTATAAAGGAAAACAATGTTGCGGAAAAAAACACAAAACATAATCCTAAAGAGTCTGAAGAAATACATTTTAGCGCCATAGAAGTTATTCCCGGCGCTACAGATATGGGTTTTACCGAAGTAAAATTTATAACTTCAATTCCTTATGATAGCCAAATTGTTACAGAAGGAGCTTTTTATTTATTATCCGCACAAAAAGGTGGCGGAGAACACACACATTAATAGAAATTTATGATACATACTTCAGATACAAAATGCTGTGAAACAGATCAAAAAACGGCTGTTCAAAAGAAAAATGCAGGCTGCTGTTCTCATGATGAAAATGAAACTCACGACGACCATGACGGACACGATCATTCTATAGGAAATCAAAATACGCTTCAATTGTTTGCTCCGGCTATCATTAGTTTTATTTTACTGATTATCGCTATTGTTTTTGATAATTATTATCCACAAACCTGGTTTACAGGATGGATTAGAATAATTTGGTACGCAATTGCGTATTTACCTGTTGGTCTTCCGGTAGTCAAAGAAGCTTGGGAAAGCGCTATAAAAGGATCTTTTTTCTCCGAATTTTTACTTATGGCAATTGCCACAATTGGTGCTTTTGCTATTGGAGAATATCCTGAAGGTGTTGCCGTTATGTTGTTTTATGCTATTGGAGAAAATTTTCAGACACTGGCCGTTACAAGAGCCAAGGCAAATATTAAAACATTATTAGACCAGCGTCCGGATGAAGTTAGTATTTTAGAAAATAATCAGCCGAAAATCGTTAAAGCAAAAGAAGTTCAAATTGGCGCGATTGTTCAGCTTAAGCCCGGTGAAAAACTAGGTTTAGATGGTGAATTATTATCTGATAATGCGTCGTTTAATACCGCAGCTTTAACCGGCGAAAGTAAACCTGATACCAAAACCAAAGGTCAAAGTGTTCTTGCCGGAATGATTAATCTGAATTCTGTTGCCGAAGTAAAAGTTACAACTTTATACAAAGACAGCAAATTATCTAAAATCTTAGAAATGGTTCAGGATGCGACTGCCAAAAAAGCGCCAACTGAATTATTCATTAGAAAATTTGCCAAAATCTATACACCATTTGTGGTTTATGCAGCGATTGCCATCTGCTTTCTGCCGTATTTTTTTGTTGATAATTACGTTTTTAGAGACTGGCTTTACAGGGCATTAGTGTTTTTGGTAATTTCATGTCCGTGTGCCTTGGTGATTTCTATCCCGCTAGGATATTTCGGCGGAATTGGAGCAGCGAGCAAAAACGGAATTCTGTTTAAAGGTTCTACTTTCCTCGACACAATGGCTGCTATTCAGATCGTGGTCATGGATAAAACCGGAACATTGACAAAAGGAGTTTTCAAAGTTCAAAAAGTAGTACCAAACGAAATAGCAGAAAGTGATTTAGTAAAATATACAGCCGCACTCGAAACTAAATCAACACATCCCGTAGGAACTGCGATAATCGAATATGCAAATGGAGCTGAAAAAGAAGCTGTTGTTACAGATGTAGAAGAAATTGCCGGTCACGGACTAAAAGGAAAAGTCGATGGCAATGAAATTCTGGCAGGAAATATCAAATTAATGAAGAAATTCAACATTGATTATGATGCTGAAATCGATGCTACGCCTTTTACCATAATTGTAATTGCCATCAACCAAAAATATGCCGGATACTTTTTAATTGCCGATGAAATCAAGGAAGATGCAAAACAGGCGATTCAGAGTTTACATCGAATAAATGTAAAAACGGTTATGCTTTCCGGCGATAAAAGTGCTGTTGTAAGCGCCGTTGCAAAAGAGCTTAATATCGATGAAGCTTATGGAGATTTATTACCTGAAGATAAAGTCGAAAAAGTGACTTTTTTCAAAAACCAGAATTTAAAAATTGCCTTTGTTGGCGATGGTGTAAACGATGCCCCGGTTGTGGCGCTTGCTCATGCCGGAATTGCAATGGGAGGTTTGGGAAGTGACGCTACTATTGAAACTGCCGATATCGTAATTCAAAATGATCAGCCCACAAAAATTTTTACTGCTATAAACATCGGTAAAAAAACAAAACAAATTGTCTGGCAGAATATTGGTCTTGCATTTGTTGTGAAAGCTATTGTACTAATACTTGGTGCCGGAGGTTTGGCAACAATGTGGGAAGCTGTTTTTGCAGATGTTGGCGTTGCGCTGCTTGCGATATTAAATGCAGTAAGAATTCAGAAAATGAAATTTTAAAAATACTGGAATACTAATAAAAAAGGACGTTTGTACAAATGTCCTTTTTTGCCTATATGTAATCTTAACACATAGAAACATAGGTTTAAAAGACGTTAAAAGACGTTTTACTCATTTTAAAAAACATAGCTATGTGTAAGAAACTTAGTTTCTTTTCATATTCTTATTTATAGAACATGAAAATCTATGTTTCTATGTGTTTAATTCCTTATTTTTATATTTCAAAAAATCAAAAACAAATTTTCTTAATCTAAATTAAGCCAAAGATTGTCGCTACAAGTATAAATTTGCTTCAACCAAAACAAAGAACATGTCAAATATTAGTTTAATCATCGAAGAACGCGCTGCCAATATTGGCAATTTTATGGTAGGCAGATTATTGCCTTTCCGTGAAAAAAGAGCTGTTGGACCATTTGTATTTATCGATCATATGGGACCGGCACATTTAAATCAATACGAAAATATGGATGTTCCGCCGCATCCGCATATCGGACTTTCAACTTTGACTTTTTTGTTTGAAGGAAGCATTATGCACCGCGATAGTTTAGGGACGGAATTAGAAATAAAACCAGGCGCCGTAAACTGGATGACCGCCGGAAAAGGAATCGTTCATTCTGAAAGAACGCCTGAATATTTAAGACATTCTGATAAAATACTTCACGGTTTGCAGATTTGGGTGGCTCTTCCAAAAGAATTAGAGCAAATGGATCCAAATTTTGCGCATGTCGAAGCTGATGATATTCCGAGTTGGGAAGAAGACGGTGTTTCCTATAAATTAATTGCCGGAGAAGCTTTTGGCAAAAAATCACCCGTTCCGGTTTATAGTCCGTTGTATTTTATTGAAATTAAAAGTAGCCAGGCGAAGAAAATCAATATTGGTAAAGATTTATTCGGCGAAAGCGGATTGTATATTTTAGAAGGAAGCATTAAAAGCGGTGAACACGTTTATGATCCGAAACAAATTTTAATTACAAACGACAGCACTTTATGTGAGTTTGAATTAGCCGAAAAATCAACCGTTTATATTTTTGGCGGACAAGCATTTCCTGAAGAACATTTTATCTTTTGGAATTTTGTTTCTTCGGATAAAAACCTAATCGAAAAAGCAAAAAAAGACTGGACAGAACAAACCTTTCCGAAAGTTCCGGGCGAAACTGAATTTGTGCCTTTACCTGAACCTAGAATTAAATAAATATGAATACCATTTCAGCAAAAATAGATACCCGCTTGTATCGAACGGAAATCACATCAGCCAGCGAAAATGTTTTAATTTCTGATGAACCTCAGGAATTGGGCGGTAAAAATTTAGGATTAAATCCAACAGAACTTCTGGCAGCATCACTCGCTTCCTGTACCGTAATTACGCTGCGAATGTACATTAATCGCAAACAATGGAATGTTTCTGAAATTGATGTCAAAATTGATTTTGAAAGAGATTCAGAACGAAATGTATCTTTATTTACCCGAAAAATTGAAGTAATCGGCGAGATTGACGATACACAAAGACAACGTTTAGAAACCATTGCCAACAGTTGTCCAATTCATAAAACATTAACGCACGCAATTGAAATCAAAACCACATTAATATAATTATCATGGAAATTCAACAAATAAACGATATAAAAAGAGGCCATTTTGAAGCCACAGAAGACGGAAAAGAAGCCGGAAAAATGACGTATACCTGGGCCGGAGATTCTAAATTCATCATCGATCATACCGAAGTAAGTGATGCATTCGGCGGAAAAGGCGTTGGCAAAAAACTCTTAATGGCAACCGTAGATTATGCCAGAAATAATAACCTGAAAATTATTCCGCTTTGTCCTTTTGCAAAAAGTGTTTTTGATAAAACGGAAGAAATTCGTGATGTATTGTTTTCTTGAGGTTCAAAGCTACAAAGGTGCAAAGGTTCAAAGTTTTTATTTTATTGACGTAGAGACGCACTGATGTGCGTCTTTTTTTATTTTTAATAATTTCTTGTAGACTTTGTTCCTCTGATCTTTGAACCTCTGTCACTCTGAACCTTTGAACCTTTAAAAAAAACATTTTTTAAATCTCCTCCAAAACCTGTATATTTGCATGTAATTTAAACTTAGAGTATGTCAAGGATAATTACACTTTTCTTTTTTTTCATAGCGCAAATCGGCTTTTCTCAAACGGCTGAAAATTATTTAGAAAAAATCAGAAATAACGAAGCTCTCTTAACAGCTTTCTTTCAACAAATGCCAAAAGGCGGCGATTTACACCATCATTTTTCAGGATCAATTTATGCAGAACCTCTTTTGGAAAGAGCCATTGCAGAAGATTTCTATTTGAATCTTGAAAATATGGAAGTTTCTAAAACCAAACCTGCCAAAGGAAACTGGGAAACTTTTTCTTCGCTAAAAAATAATGGAAAACTGGCTCAATACGAACAACAAGTCATGCAAACCTGGTCGGCTAAAGATTATAACGGTTCTGTCCCTTCTAATGATTTATTCTTTGATTCTTTTCAAAAATTTGAACCCACTATTGCAGGTCATTTTGCAGAAGGAATGCTGGAATTGAAAAAACGTGCCATTGCTGAAAATGTATCTTATATCGAAACACAATTATCTACAATTCCATGTGATATGAATATTGCTGATTTAACAGATTTCAATTCAAAATTGCGTAAGGCAGCAACTCAGAAGGATGAAAAAGCGGTTTTAAAAATTTTAGACGAATTGTATAAAGCCCTTCAACAAAAAGATGCTAAAAAATATGCTGAAGATTTCAATACCAATTTTATAGCAAAACTGCATAAAGATTTAAAAATTGATGACGACCGTTTTACAATGCGTTATCAAAATTTTGTGCTCCGTTTTATGGATCCGGTTGATTTATTCAAAAACCTGACGATTGCTTTTATCTCTGCAAACGACAGTAAACTGGTTGCGGGTGTAAACATTGTTTCTCCTGAACATGGCGAAAATTCCATGAAAGATTACTGGTTGCACATGGTGATGTTTAAATACTGCCATTCAAAATATCCGGATGTAAAATATACGCTTCACGCGGGTGAATTAACTTTAGGTTTGGTTCAGCCCGAAGATTTAACCTGGCATATAAACGATGCTATTTATATTGCAGGAGCAAACAGAATTGGTCACGGTGTTGATATTGCTTACGAAGCAAATTCGTATGATTTATTGAAATATATGTCTAAAAATAATATTCCGATTGAGATTAATTTGACTAGTAACGAATTCATTTTGAAAGTAAAAGAAAATAGACATCCTTTTACACTTTACAAGGAATTTAATGTTCCAATCGTAATCAGTACAGACGATGCCGGAATTTTAAGAACCAATATGACGGAACAATATGTTTTGTTAGCCAAAAGATATCCTGATGTTTCATACGCTACAATAAAACAATATGTTTACAACAGTATCAATTACAGTTTTATCTTGGACGCATCGGTCAAAAAACAATTATTAAAAGATTTGGATTCAAGATTTAAAACTTTTGAAGCTAAATTTTCTAAAAACTAAATCGATAATCTGGTCGTAAATTGCACGCAGATTAGAACAGATTAAAGCGGATTAACGCAGATTATTTTAAAAAAAACTGCCAAATCTGCGAGAGAAATTAAGTCCCGCAGATTTAGCAGATCAAGCAGATTAGCACAGTTTTTTAATTTTTAATTCGTGCTCATTCGTGCAATTCGTGGCAAAAAAGAATAACTAAATGAATATCAAACTTATCGCCATAGGCAAAACCGACAATAAATCGCTTCAGACTTTGATTGACGATTATACCAAACGCTTGTCTTTTTATATCAAATTTGATCTGGAGATTATTCCGGATATCAAAAACGTAAAGAATTTATCTGAAAGCCAACAAAAGGAAAAAGAAGGCGAATTGATTCTGTCAAAATTAACACCAACAGATCAATTGATTTTATTGGATGAAAACGGAAAAAACTTCTCCAGCGTTGGTTTTTCTGAAGAATTGCAAAAGAAAATGAACTCCGGAATCAAAACCCTTGTTTTTGTAATTGGCGGTCCTTACGGATTTTCGGATACGGTTTACAGCAAAGCGCAAGGGAAAATTTCGCTTTCATTAATGACGTTTTCGCACCAAATGGTTCGGTTATTTTTCATCGAACAATTGTATCGAGGATTCACGATTTTACGCAATGAACCTTATCATCATCAGTAAAAGTTTTGTTTCAGGTTTCTTTGTTTCAGGTTTGAGAACTAAAAAATGAATTCTTTTGGAATTTCGTCGTTATAAGAATCTAATTTTCTGAATTCAATTTTATTTTCAATGTATTCCTGATAACTCATATTTTTATCGAACAACAAATATACTTTTGGCTTTACAAAAAATGCTATTCGGCCAATATGTTCTAAGGTTTCTTCTTTTTTAGTTTCTTCATTATTTACCAAAACAATGTTACTTCCTTTCTTAAAAGTAATTACTAAGTCACCATTTGTTGGTTTTTCCATTGCATAATACACTTTCGTGAAAGGCAAAAAAGCTAAATTCTTCCCAACAGAATCCGCGTAGGAATAATAATTTTCGGCTTTTTCGTTTTTATGAGCTTTTTCGGCACGCTTTTTTTCCTGAAGTTTCATTACTTCCGGAATTACCAATTTTAAAGGCAAACGTTTGTCAATATTGAAAATCCAATTGGTTGAAATGATGCTGTTTTTTCGGTTTACATCTGCGATAGTGTCTTTTCCTTCTGTTTTGAAAAAGATATAAATCGGTGAAAGATCCTGAACGTCTTTTACAATAGAAGTATTTGATTTTGGAAGTAAAACATCTTCTTTAGTTGCGCAGGAAAAAAGAAGAAAAGCAATAAATAAGGTAAAGTATTTCATATGGTTATTATTTTTTAAACATAATTTTTGTCATCTCGAACGAAAAGAATGGATTAAAATCTATTCCAAAGTAAGCACAATATTGTCATTCCGAGGAACGAGGAATCTCCGCAAGAAACTCCTCAAAGAAAAGCAATTTTTTGTCGATTTAGCAACAGCGATTCTTCATTCGAAATGACAAACTAAACGATTTTTGCTATTATATATTCATTTTTTCAAACAAAGTAACACATTCCATTGCTTCTTTTACATCATGAACACGCAGGATTTTTGCACCTTTCGTTAAAGCAATTGTATTTAGAAATGTTGTTCCGTTTAAGGCTTCTTGTGGGGTGATTCCAAGTGTTTTGTAAATCATGGATTTTCTCGAAACGCCTGCTAAAACAGGTAATTCCAATAAATTGAAAAGTTCCATTTTTTGTAAAACTTCATAATTCTGATCTGTTGTTTTCGCAAATCCAAAACCGGGATCTAAAATTAAATCATTGATTCCGAGACTTCTTGCTTTGTTTACTTTTTCAGAAAAATAGAAAAGCATTTCTTTTACAATGTCATCATAATGTGTCAGACTCTGCATCGTTTGCGGATTTCCGCGCATGTGCATCATAATATACGGCACATTATATTGCGCAATTACATCAAACATTTTATCGTCTAATTCTCCTGCTGCAATATCATTTATAATCGCTGCACCGCTTTCTATACTTGCTTTTGCAACTTCAGCTCTAAAAGTATCAATCGATAATAAAGCGCTGGGGAAATGTTTTAAAATCAATTCAATTGCAGGAACAATTCGGTCAATTTCTTCTTGTTCCGATACAAATTCTGCACTTGGTTTACTTGAATAGGCACCAATATCAATAAATGTCGCGCCTTCAGATAACATTTTATCTACCTGCGAAATAATCTCGGCTTCGTTCTTATATTTCCCTCCGTCAAAAAAGGAATTTGGCGTCACATTCAAGATTCCCATTACTTTAGGAATCGACAAATCAATAAGTTGGCCTTTACAATTAATCAACATTTCGTTTAAGTTTTAATTTGTTTCAGGTTTCAGGTTCTTGAACTTGCGCAATCTGCATCAACTTGAAACCTGAAACTTGAAACCTTAATTATATTATTTTTGCAGTTTCAAGTTGCTGGCATTAACATTTTGTTTACAAAAAACTTGAAACAAAGAAAACCCGAAACTTGAAACTCTTTAATATTATGCCTATTTTTGAAGAAATTTTAGCAAATATACAGCAATAAATGAAGAATACTTCCCTTGAATTTGATAATGTAATTACGGTTTGCCGAACTCTCTTTATCAATAAAATGAAAGATTATGGTAGTGCATGGCGCATTTTAAGATTGCCTTCACTGACCGATCAGATATTCATAAAAGCACAAAGAATCAGAAGTCTACAGGAAAATGAAATCCGTAAAGTGGATGAAGATGAAAAAGGAGAATTTATCGGAATCATCAATTATTCGATTATGGCTTTGATTCAGCTGGAATTGGGAGTTGTAGAACAGCCTGATCTTGATGTAGAAAAAGCAACCGAATTATACGACGCTAAAGTTAAGTTAACCAAAGAGTTAATGGAAGCCAAAAATCACGATTACGGCGAAGCCTGGCGTGACATGCGCGTAAGTTCATTGACAGATTTGATTCTGCAAAAATTACTTCGCGTAAAGCAAATTGAAGATAATAAAGGAAAAACTTTAGTTTCTGAAGGTATTGATGCTAATTATCAGGATATGATTAATTATTCTGTTTTTGCATTGATACTAGACCCATTGAAATAAAAATTTAGCCACGAATTTACTAATCAACACGAATTAATTTGTGACAATTCGTGGCGAAAAAAAACACAAAACCATGAAAAACATCATTACTCAATTTTCAAGATTATTTGTCGGCGTATTATTTATTATTTCAGGATTAATTAAACTGAATGATCCCGTTGGATTCTCTTATAAACTGGCTGAATATTTTAGTGAACCGGTTTTTAATATGCCATTTTTAGAGCCTTTGGCTTTAGGATTAGCCATATTTTTAGTGATTTTAGAAGTCGTTTTAGGAGTTATGCTTCTGGTTGGCTACAAATCAAAATTAACGATTTGGGCTTTATTACTTTTAATCGTTTTCTTTACTTTCCTTACCTTCTACTCTGCTTATTTTGATGTAGTTAAAGATTGCGGTTGTTTTGGAGACGCTTTGCATTTAACGCCTTGGCAATCTTTTACAAAAGATATTGTATTGCTTTTCTTTATTTTGATTTTATTCATCAACAAAAAATTCGTAAAACCTTTATTTTCAAATACTGTAACCAATATCATAACTTTTGCGAGTGTTGTATTGTGCATTATTATGGCAGTTTGGGTTTTAAATCACAATCCTATTAAAGATTTCCGTCCTTATAAAGTAGGAACAAACATCGAAAAAGGAATGGAAATTCCGGAAGGCGCTCCAAAATCTGTAGTTGAAATGACATTTATTTATAAAGTAAATGGCGTTGATAAAGAATTTACCGAAAAAGATTTAGCAAATATTCCTGAAGGTGCAACTTTCGTTGACAGAAAAGACAAAGTAATTACGGAAGGTTATGTTCCGCCAATTCATGATTTTTCGATGACAAAAGACGATTCTGATTATAAAGAAGAATTTTTAAAAGAACCTAAATTGCTAATTTTTGTAACGTATGATTTGACTTTATCAAATCCTGAGGGAATGAAAAAATTAGAAGCTTTAAATAAAGAAGCGAAAGCAAAAGGGTATAAAGTTATTGCAATGACAGCTTCAGGAGCTGATGAAATTGCAAAAGCCAAAAAACAATATGGTTTAAATGTTGATTTTTACTTCTGTGATGCAACGACTTTAAAAACAATCGAAAGAGCAAATCCAAGTATTGTAGTTCTGCACAACGGAACTGTAGCTCAAAAAGTTCACTATAATGATATTGATGATTTGAAATTATCTGATGTTGCTTATGGGATTTAATAAATGTAAATAAATAACAAGAACGCCAATATTCTATCTTAGATTTATTGGCGTTTTTTTTGCCTGAATATTTTATTTTATCATAAAAATTAACGTAAACTATTTTTCTTACATTTGTTAAAACTATTCCAAAGACCAAACTTATTTATGAAACAATTTCAAGGATTCTTCTTTACTTGTTTATTCACTATACTTTCTGTTTGTATAGGTTTTAGCCAGGAAAAAACATCTAATCAGAACCAACGTTATATCTTCTTTTTCCATAATAAATTTGTTGAAGAAAATGACTTGAATACCCCACATCCAGAATATGGCAAAGCCGAATACAACGAAATACTAGCTTCATACAAAAAAGATAATTTCATCGTTTTTAGTGAAAAAAGAAGCAAAAACACTAACGCTGCCCGATACGCCGAAAAGATCGTCAAGCAGATTAAAAAATTAATTAAAGAAGGCATTTCTCCAAATAAAATTACCGTTATCGGAACTTCCAAAGGCGGTTATATTGCGCAATATGTTTCTACTTATCTCGCAAATCCTGATGTGAATTTTGTTTTTATCGGATGTTTTAGAGATTCCGATATTCAGGAAATTCCGGATATTAATTTCTGTGGAAACATTTTGACGATTTATGAAAAATCAGATATTTATGGTGTTGATGCTACTAAACGAAAAGAAACTTCGAAACTGAAAATAAATCATTTCAAACAAATTGAATTAAACACCAATCTTAAACATGGCTTCTTATTCAAAGCTTTGGATGAATGGATTTTACCCAGTAAAAAATGGGCAAATGGTGATTATGAATTGAATTAAAAAAAAACTAAACCTATAACTAATTAACCAAACCACTTTTATGAAACAATTATTTAAACTATCTTTTTTATTTCTTTTAATGGCTGCTTTTGGATGTGACGCTGACGGAAATCACGTTGATTGCACAACTCCTCCAGAACGCTTTATCTTTGAATTTATTGATAAAGATACAGGTAAAAATTTATTTGCTACCGGAGATTTTGATGCGACAAAACCTGTAACTATAGTTGATTTGACTACAGGTAAAGTGATACAAACTTTATACATGAAAAGCGATAATTTATATCGTATTGTTATTGATTCTATTGGCTGGCAAACAGGAGTATTTAATTACTCTATAAATTATGATGGAAAAAGTGTTTTAGAATTGCACGTGTCGGCTGAGAGAGTAAGTGAAAACCATTGTAATTTTACCAGAATCAAATCTGTAGAATTTAATAAAACCGGAGTTGAATTTGATAAAACTACGGGAGTTTATAAAATCCCTTTTACTGAAGCAAATTAAAAATATTTTATCGAAACAAAAAGGGCATGATTTTATGCCCTTTTTTGTTTTTTAGAATTAGTGGAAAAGTAATATCCAGACGTTTTTTTGAAACTTTACATTGCTTTAAAACCTAAAAAAAATATTTTTCTTCTCTCTTCTCCGTCTGTTTTGAAACAAAAAAAATAAAAACTGACTTTTTCAGGCCAACTATTACGATTTCATTCCCTGTTTTTTAACCGAAATTTCCTGTTTTGTGATAAAATAAACGACTCTTCAAATTTTGTTAATCTCCATTTGGCATTCGATTTGTTTGATTAACTTTGTTCGGAACCTTAATTTATGAAATTGCCCTGATTTGAATTTGCAGATTCATTCCGGAAAAGCAATTCATAATATTTTAAAACTTTAATTATAATATGAAACAAATAGCTTTAGTTCTTATTGCATTTATTACTTTTTCATGCTCACAAGCTCAGAAAACAAGTTTTTCGAAAGAGGCTTTGTCTGAAAAATTATTAACTCTTGATGGAGGTCAGACTTCTTTCAAAAACATTTTAAAAAAATACAAAGGTAAAACTTTGGTTATCGAAGTTTGGGCTTCATGGTGCGGCGATTGTGTAAAAGCAATGCCAAAATTAAAAGAATTACAAGCCAATAATCCTGACGTTTCTTACTTGTTCCTTTCGGCTGATAAAACGGCTGACAAATGGAAAGCAGGAATTGAAAAACACGAATTAAAAGGCGATCATTTTATGATGAACGACGGTATGAAAGGTGTTTTTGGAAAAGCAATTGACTTAGACTGGATTCCGAGATATATTATCGTTGATAAAACAGGTAAAATTGTTTTATACAGAGCAATCGAAACTGATTTTGATAAAATCAATGAAACATTGCAAGGTTTAAAAGCAAAATAATTGGCTTTAAATTCCACAAACACAAAAAAACAAAAGATTAAATAAAAACTACCAAAATGAGAAAAAAGATTGTTGCAGGAAACTGGAAAATGCATAAAAACGCAGGACAAACTGAAGAATTATTAAACGAATTAATTACTAAAATACCAGCTCAAACTACTGCTCAGGTAATTGTTGCTCCAACATTTGTAAACTTACAAGCTGCTGCTGCAAAAGTAAAAAACACAACTATTGGTGTTGCTGCACAAAACGTTCACCAAGCTGAAGGTGGTGCTTTTACAGGAGAGATTTCTGCTGATATGTTAACTAGTATTGGTGTAAACACCGTAATTCTTGGTCACTCTGAGCGTCGTGCTATTTTTCACGAAACTGATGCATTAATCGCTAACAAAGTAGATACTGCTTTGAAACACGACATGACAGTTATTTTCTGTTTTGGAGAAGAATTAAAAGATCGTCAGTCTGGAAATCACTTTAATATTGTGGAGAACCAATTGCGTGACGGAATTTTTCATATTACAAAAGAATCATGGTCTAAAGTTGTTTTAGCTTATGAGCCTGTTTGGGCAATTGGAACCGGAGAAACTGCTTCACCGGAACAAGCGCAGGAAATGCACGAATTTATCAGAGAAACAATCCGTAAAGCTTTTGGAGCTGAAATCGCTGATGAAGTTTCTATTTTATACGGTGGTTCTGTAAAACCGGATAACGCTAAAGAAATCTTCGGTAAACCAGACGTAGACGGTGGTTTAATTGGAGGTGCTGCCTTAAAAGCAGAAGACTTTTTAGCTATCGTTACGGCTATCTAATTTTAGATTTTAGATTTTAGATTTTAGATTTTAGATTTTAGATTTTAGATTTTAGATTTTAGATTTTACTATAAAAAAAGCGTTCGCTGTGCGAACGCTTTTTTTATATACTTACTTGTCCTTCTACTCAAAGTCAAGCTTAAATTATCTTATATCACTTATATGGTGAAAAAAAAGTCAATTTATAAATGCCTGTAATAACGGACAATTGTACTTTTTAAAAGTTGGTGTTGTTTTGTAAACCGAATAAAAATTAACCAGCTCCTTCCCTGCCTTAAATGGATTTTTTTCTTCTTCATCCGCAGAAACCAGATTCGCGTAATGACTGTAATAATTGCATTCAAAAATCATTAAACTGGCTAAGGCTTTTTCGTTGTTACTTCTGGACATTTTCAAGGCTTTTTCATAATACATTTTAGCCATTGTTAAACTGTAATAATTGCCTTTTTGGTATGATTTCTCCTTTTCAGTATTGTCTCCGTAAACATAATCAACATATGATTCTCCTGATGTCCAGTCGTATGCCACCATCATCCAGGAATTCCCTAAATACGAAACATTAAAATAAGCATGCGCCAATTGCAAATTAGCCAAAGCCGTATTTTGCTTTTTTAACTGAATTAATTTGGCAATAAAATCGGCTTTATTAAAACGGTAATCGAATTTTCGTTCTTTGTCTTTTTGCAGGATTTTAGGCGTAAACGGATTCTCATTCAGGTAATCTGCAAAAGCATAATTCTTCTCCCAAAAATCTTTTGGCATGCTTGAAAAAGTTTCATAAGCCAATTCTAAATTGTTATTTCTAAAGGCTATCGTTCCTTTTAAATCTTTGTAATAGTCAATATTTGGTGCTATGGTTCCTGAACAAAGGTATTTTTCAAAAGGTGTTTTATCTTCTTTTTGTTGTAAAGCTATCAATTTATCGACATCTTCTACGGTTGCAGTTCGGTCGAAATAACCAATAGAACTATAGAAATAAGGATTATTGTAAACCGAATATTCTCCTTCGTTTTTAAGATCTGATTTCATCATTAATAATCCCGCCGTAACACGATCGCCTTGTTTTGCAAAATCTGCGCTGGCAATTCGGTATAAACTGTATAGATTTTTAAATAATCCGTTATCTGTTTCTACCAAATTTTCAACAGAATCAAAGTAGTTGAAAAGTTGATTTTGAACTGTCTCGTTTTTCAAATCATCTTGTTTTAACGAAACCAAAGCCAACTGAATATTTTTCTGCATTTGGATCGAAGCATTCGCTTTATCAGAAATCATATTGGTATATTTTTTCCCTAATTCAATTTGATCGTCCATAAAACAAAGCTGCGCAATTGCCGCAGTAATATAATCTTTTTGCTCGCCCGAAGTTTGTTCGCGAATCGCAATCAAAAAATATTCTAATTCTCTTAAATATAATATGTCTTTATTAAAGTTTTCTTCTTTTGCTTTTGCATAATCTTCATACCAATTAGTTCCTTCAAATACAACCGAAGGAGTTCCATCAGTTGTATATTCCGGTGTAAAAATCCAGTCTTCAAGTTTGTTGACTTCTCTTCCAATCAAAAAGCTGAAATTAATACTGTTTGGACTCAATTTAAAAACTTCCTGAATTGTTTTTAAATCCGGCGCAGGATTTCGAAAACTTTCTATAGAAAGAATTACGCTTCGTTCTTCATCATTTTGGGCTAATGCCAAAGTTTGTTCGGTTAATTTCCAATTATAATGCAGTAAAACGGCAAATGATTTTTCTTCGCAGGAAGCAAAAACTTTACTCAATAAATAATTTTGTAAAGGAAAATCTTCAATACATAAAGCCTTATAATACAAAGCCCAGGGTTCTAAAATGGTGTTTTTGTTTTCTGTAAAATAAGTGTCATATAATCGAATCACTTCATTTTTATCTTCCGCATAAAAACTATATCTGAGCATTAAAAAAGCATAACGCTGTTTTAAAAACGAATCTTTTGCGGTTTTGATTTTCTTCTCAAAGTCTTCTAAATCTGCCAGTTTATGGTCTTTACTGCCATAACCAACTTGTTCCCAAGATTCCCATTTTACGTCATTATTACTGTTGTATTCCAGTTTTTTAGCAAATAAAATATAGTTTAAAAACGCTTTGTTTTTTGATAATAACAACGCCTCTATAAAAGTATTTTTTTCGAATACTTTTTTTAATGATTTAGATTTAAAAGCGTTTTCAAATTGTTCAGAATCTGTTTCATACAAAATCGTATGAACATCTTTTGGATCGATCGTATTGCCAAGTTTTTTCTTCCATTCCAAACAATTCAATTCCTGATCGACGCCGGAAACTGTATTAGTCGAATAGTAATAATCTGCTGAATAATAAAAAGGTGTTAGTTTAAAGAAACCTTCTCGCTGTGCTTTAAACAAAGCCAATCTGCTCGTTTCCGGCGAAACACTCCAACCACAGGCAAATGAAACCTGAAAGCTTAAAACTAAAAGTAAACTGCTAAAAACTTTCATAATAACCTGATATATTTTGGGTTCCATAATCGTTGATGTATTTTTTATCAAAAGAGAAAAACGTCACTTTCGTTTGATTATCAATCTTAACTTTATCTTTTAAAACAGAAATCATTTTCCCGATTTCATCTTCTGAAATTTTTTCAATTCTGATTTCATCTCCATTTCGCAAATACGTTTGGCCAATCAAAACATCGTCCTGCAGCACATATTTCGAGTCTGATGTTTTCTTCAGTTTCATCGAATCGTTCCGCAATTGATCATAATCTGATAAAATTCCTTTAAACTGATTTCTCCTAAAAACTACCGCCCAACTGTACAACGGCAAAGCAATATCAAGTTTTAATTTATATTGATCGTGTGTAATATATTCTGCCAATTCGTCGCTGGTTCCTATCGAATTTTTAGTTTTAAAATCTTCAGGTTTTGTCAAATTGTAACACATTAGCAAACCTTTATCAACTGGCGGAATTCCGGCTTTTGATGCATATTTATATTGCCAAAGTCTTATAGTTGCTGAAATTTTTGCAGTTGGAAATCCCTTTTTGATTTGCTGCAATAAATAGAAATAATTGTTTTTAGATTTTTCTGTCCAGTCACAATCGATTAGAATTTCCTTAAAATCAACTTTTAGTTTCGCTAATTCAATCGCTTTTACTGAATCATAATTGATGCGTTTATAGTTTTGCTGCTTGTAATAATCTTTCGGGTAAACAATGGCGTTGGCAATTTTATCGGCTTTTGTTTCATTCATTTTTATGCCAATTTGCTCCACGCGTTTTGCAATTCTGCCTGCGAGGCTATCCAGTTGATTTTTATTGGATTGCAAAACCACTTCATTGGTTATAAAAATACTGGGCGTGATTTCAGGATTACTTTCATTTAGTCCAATATTTTGGATTGTCGCAACCGGCAGAGGTTCTTTTGCATACGGATTCCAATCAATATCAAAAAAACGGACATACAAGTGTTTTACGTTCAATTCCCTTATTAAAGAATCGTCTTCTTTTTCAAAATTCAAATTGGTTTTCCAATAACAAAATGACCTGACAACTTCGTGTTCTTTCTCGCAGCCAGCTCCATTTAAGAGGGCAAAAAGCAAAATAAAAATGATACTCTTCATATTTTAAAACCTATTCAAATTCAAATCAAAATTAACATTAATCTTTCTGAGAATCTGATTTATTTTTAAAGAACTTCAACTTTCGATTCTTACCTTTGCAAAAAAATTATTTATGTCGAATATATATTTAGGATATCATTTTACGATTGAACCAAAAGAACCGGGTTCAGAAATTTTAATTGCTGAATTAGGCGAAAAAGCGTTTGAAACTTTTACAGAAACTGAAACGGGAATTTCGGCTTATGTGAAGAAAGATTTATGGGATGAGAATATTCTGGATGACATTTATATTTTTGAATCTGAAGAATTTAAAATTGAATATACCGTTGAAGAAATCGATCAGGTAAACTGGAACGAGGAATGGGAGAAAAACTTTGAAGCGATTGATGTTGACGGAAAATGCCATGTTCGTGCTCCTTTTCACGAAAAAACAAATGCCGAATTTGATATCGTAATCGAACCAAAAATGAGTTTTGGAACCGGTCATCACGAAACGACACACATGATGATTCAGCATTTACTTGAAATGGATGTGAAAGGTTTGAAAACGCTTGATATGGGTTGCGGAACTGCGATTTTAGCTATTTTGGCTGAAATGAAAGGTGCTGAGCCAATTGATGCGATTGACATTGACAATTGGTGTTATTTGAATTCTATCGAAAATGCGGAACGCAATAATTGCAAACATATTACCGTTTATGAAGGCGACGCTGCTTTATTGACCGGAAAAAAATACGATTTGATTATTGCTAACATCAACCGTAATATTTTGCTGAACGATATGCAAAGTTATGTTGATTCTTTGAACCCAAAAGGAATTATACTTTTTAGCGGTTTTTATGAAGAAGATATTCCTTTTATCGATGCTTCCTGCACTGAAAAAGGATTGACTTATGTTAAAAAGTTTCAAAGAAACAACTGGGTTTCATTAAAATACGTAAATTAGTTAGTAATTACAACAGTACAAAAACCTAAAAAACATGAGTACTAAAGAAAAAGTAAGAGAAAGAGTTCGCGAGAAAGAAGCGACGGGTTTTAATAACGAAATCATTGTTTATAACGACGATGTAAACACTTTTGATCATGTTATCGATACTTTGATGCGTGTTTGTAATCATACACCGGAACAAGCAGAACAATGCTCATTAATTGTACATTACAACGGAAAATGCACCGTAAAAACAGGTCCGCTGGACAAACTGAAGCCACAATGTACACAACTTTTAGAAGCCGGATTGAGCGCTGAGATTGTTTAATTACGAATAATTTAAAAATTGTTATAAAATATTCTATATTTGAATATTTTATAACAATTTTTTTATGGAAGAATACGGAAAGATATTAATTATCGCTACGCCTATTTTTTTAGTTTTAATTATATTCGAAAAATTATACGGCATCTATAAAAAAGAAGACACTGCACCTTTAATTGACAGCGTATCAAGTATTAGCTCCGGAATTACTAATTCTGTTAAGGATGTTTTGGGTTTAAGTCTTACCTTTATTTCTTATGAATGGCTGGTTTCTAAAATTGCCGTTTTTCATCTTGAAGCTTCCGTTTTATCTTATTGTATTGCCTTTTTCGTTATTGATTTTTACGGATATTGGAGTCACAGATTAGCGCATCAAATTAATTTTCTTTGGAATAAACATGCGATTCATCATAGCAGCGAGGAATTTAATTTAGCCTGTGCTTTGCGCCAACCCATTGCGAGCTTGGTTAATTTGTTTACTTTTTTATTGATTCCCGCCGCTTTATTGGGCGTTCCGGCTACCGTAATTGCGATTACGCTGCCATTGCATTTATTTTTACAGTTTTGGTATCATACCAAACACATTAAAAAAATGGGTTTCATCGAACACATTTTGGTTACGCCATCTCATCATCGTGTCCACCATGCTATAAATCCGGAATATTTAGATAAAAACCATTCGCAGATTTTTATTTTCTGGGATAAACTTTTTGGTACTTTTCAAGCTGAATTAGATGATGTTCCGCCTGTTTTTGGCATTACAAGACCGGCACAAACCTGGAATCCTATTAAAATTAATTTTCAGCATCTTACATTATTAATTAAAGATGCCTGGCGTGCCGAAAACTGGAAAGATAAACTCACTATCTGGTTTAAACCAACCGGCTGGCGACCAGAGAATTTTGAAGAAAAATATCCGGTACACAAAATTGAAAATGTTTACAATTTTGAAAAATATGGTACACAAAATTCTCAAAAACTAATTTATTGGTCAGTGGCTCAAATGCTGATTACGCTATTATTCGTCACTTATTTATTTGATAATATTGCCAAAATTGGTTTGCCAAATATCTTTATTTATGGCTTTTTTATTTTGATTACTATTTACAGCTACTCAGAATTGATGGATAAAAGTAAATATGCCGTTTTTTGGGAGGGATTACGCTTTATAATTGCAATTGCGATTATACTTTATTATGGAGATTGGTTTGGATTAAATCAGGTTTTTTCTTTTGCAAATTATGTCATTTTCAGTTATTTGAGTTTTTCATTTCTAGCCACAATTTATTTTGTCACTGTCGATTTTAAAACCACTCAAAATCTACTAATCAATTCTTAACATCATCATGAAACATACTTTATTTTTTAAAATTTATATTGCCGTTAGCTGTATTTATCTCATTATTTTATTTTCGGGAAATGAATCTTTAGATTTATATTTAAAACCTGTTTTAATTCCGTTATTGGGATTTGCGGTTTATGCCTATAAAAGATTTCCATCACGAAATACGCTTTTGGCAGCGCTGGCATTTTCATGGATTGGCGACGTTATTTTGTTATTTGCTGATATCGCCGAAATCTATTTTATTTTGGGATTAGTTTCTTTTCTAATTTCTCACATTATTTATTGTACACTTTTTAACAAACAAGAGCACACTGGAAGTAGAAATAATATTGTTTTTAGAATTGGATGTGGTGTAATTGCTGTTTATTTAATTGGAATGCTTTTGGTTTTATTACCTACCTTGGGTGACTTAAAAATTCCGGTTATTGTGTATGCTTTTGTGATTTCTACAATGGTTTTATTTGCTTTTAATGGCTTTTTAACCTGGTCTAAACCCGGAAATAAATATGTTTTTGCAGGAGCAGTAATTTTTGTACTTTCTGATAGTATTCTGGCTATGGATAAATTTCATGCTCCAATAGAAAAAAGTGCTTTTATCATTATGCTGACCTATCTTCTGGCACAATATCTGCTTGTAGATGGTATATTAAAACTGAATCCTAAAAAGACGGAATAGGTAATTTATTTTTTCACGCAGATTTGCAAATTGAGCAGATTTTATTTTTTTAATCTGCATCTCAATAATTAATTTTTAAATGAATTGAAATTTGTAGAAATTCGTGAAATTTTTGGCATAAAAACCTTTTACATTTGTACCACTAATATCAATAACCATGAAAAAAATAGCGCTTTTTATTGTTTTACTAATTTCTGTAACTTCGTGTATAAGTACAAAATCGACTTTGAAAAATGTAGATGATAACGCGCCTGATTTAGTTTTAAAGAAAGACAATACTTTTGTAATTACTCTTTTTAGCAAGGACAAAAAATACGGTTACGATCCTGATTATCCTGTGAATATTTTTTACAGAAACACCAGAGACGAAGCTTTAAATGAAACTCGTTTCTTAAATGCGTTAGCCGGACCAAATGGTGAAAAAATCACTTATACCCGATTAGAAACCTGTTGTCCTTTTCCAACTAAACGAAGCGATATGGGTGCCGGATTCTTAAATGTTTATGAGTTAAAATGGGCAGGACAAAAAAAACCGGTTATACTTTATCTGAATATTTATGAAAAAGGAATTTTAATGGTTCCGATGGGGTTGAGTTTGAAGAAGGAGTAGAAAACACAAAAACTAATCAAAAACGAACATTTTTAATGGTTAAAACTAAAATAGCTTTTATAATTTTTACAGTTTTAACTGTAATTATATTTCCTTATTATATTTTTATTCTCAGTATTGATTCTGATTTTTTAAATTCAATAATTCCCGGGTGGTATACTACTATTTTTCCGGCAAGAATAATTTCAAATCTATTTAAGTTTTTAATTCTTGTTGTTATTTCGTTTTATTATTGGAAGTTATCTAAAATTGAAAATGAAATAAATTTAAAAAAATTTCTAATTCATTTTTTCCTGACCATTCCAGCGATTTTAATTGCAAAATTAAATGTATATGAGTTTTTTAGAATGTTTTCATATAGTCCTGAAAGCTTTTTATCACTAATTAAAGTGGTAGTTTATATTAATATTTTAGTTAATATTTTATTTTTTATCGGACAGGTTTTCTTTCTACAATTATATACAAGAATTATAAAAAAATGATACACAAACTATTTTTTCTTATATTATTAGTATTTCAAACTTCTTATTCTCAAGATATAAAAATTAAGGAAAAAGAATTATTTAAAATATTTAAAAAAACAATTATTCAGGATAAAAAAGGAATAATTCAAATCAGTTCTAATCCATGGTTTACTGATAATTCAAATGATAATTACTTTAAAAAGGATACTATTATCTTTATAAATACCAAAAGTTATAATAGAAATTACTGCAAAATAATCAATTGGAATTTCTATAAAAAAAATGCTTTAATAATTGGTGATGCTGACTATTGCAACGAACCTCCTAGCCAAAAGGTAACTAAACCTAAAGATTGGATTAAATTAAAAACTTATAATTCTAAAAATGATTTGATTTTAGAATTATATAATCAAAATACGTTAGTAGAAAAATTTAAAGTTTTATCAGTTGAAGAAAACCAATCAAAATATAATAAAGATCAAACTGATTATATTTTAAAGCTTCTGAGGATAAAAACTATAAATAATTAAATAAAACATTCATGCACACGAAGGAGTTTATCATTCGACGGGGAATAACCGATAATTACCCTCGAAAATTAATTTTAACTGAAAATGAATTAAAATTTGACAGCAAAGATTTAAAAAATAATTCTTTTATAACTTTTCAAAAAAATGAAATTGCCGAATATAATTTTGGGGTAAAATGGATGAGATATAAATTTGTTTTTGGAAGAGAATATGTTATATTAATTCGTAATCACGATAATCAAATTATTAAGATTAATTTTAAAACTTATTTTGGCAGAAAGAAAAATGAATATCATAAACTGTGTAATGAAATTTTAACCTCTTTGTGGGAACTATATTTTAGTGAAATAGCAACCAATTATATTCAGAGACATGAAGCAGGAGAAGAAATTAAAATTGGACAAGTAACAGTTACAAAAGATGGCTTAACAATTCTTAGCACTGCTTCACTGAAACCTAAAAATGAATATATTTCCTGGGATCAAGTCAGAATAAAAAATTATGTTACCTATTTTGCGATTTACTCTAAAAATGATGCAATAAATGTAAACCGAGGTTATAGTTATTTAAACGATTGGAATACCAATGTTTTACATAGTGTTGTTAAAACTCTTTTAAAGAGAAAAGGAATTGAAAATGATTAAGTTTTAATAAACTTATAGAAATACTTACTTTAAAAATCCCTGAAAAATAAGTTAAATTAAATCTTTCCTTTCATAAATGCTTTAATTTTGATTGTATTGATAAAATGCAAAAAAATTAAAATGGAACAATTAAAAAATAACTATAAAATTGAAGCTTCTAGTTTCAATTTACAGCAATATTTAAAGAGAATCAATTTTCAGGGAGAAATTCAATTGAATATAGAAGGCATAAAAAAATTGATGCAGAGTCAAATATTTAGTGTGCCCTTTGAAAATATCGATGTTCAGGCCGGGAAAGCTATTTCTTTACTTGGTGATGATATTGTAACCCAGATTGTGAATAAAAATCGTGGCGGATATTGCTACCAAATTAATGGTATATTTTCGTTGATGCTTCAGGAAATTGGTCTTCCGCATTATTATATAGCAGTTCGTCCGTTGGTTAATCCTGCTCCGAATGCTAAAACGCATTTGGCAATAATTGCGACAATCGAAAATGAAGAATATCTGATTGATCTGGGATTTGGCGGAAACAGTATTAGAGAGCCTTTAAAGCTGAGTGAAATTGGAACTGAAATCCAGCATGGTTCTGACACTTTTACTTTGGTTAAAACAGAGGAAGACGAATATTTACTGCAAATACAAACTGGGCAGGAATGGACTAATTTGTATTCGTTTGATTTGACACCACAGAGATGGATCGATTTTAAACCTGCCAATTATTTCAATTACTCGCATCCGGAGTCGGTTTTTACCCAGAAACTAATTGTGGTTTTACAAAACCCTTTGGGTAAAAAAATATTATCAAAAAATTCCTTAAAATCAGTGGTAAACGGAATTGCTGAAATTATCACTTTTGAGGATGATCAACTGGATACTATTTTGGAAACAGAATTTAATTTGAAGGTATAATTAGAAGTTATTTTGCGGAATAATTTCTCATGAAATCCTATAATTCCACAAGAGTTTTAGCCCTGATAGCAGCGAAAATCCTTTTTTGAGAAAGCCTGTTTTTTCTGGTTTTTGCAGAGCGACCGGAGGAAGCTCCTGCAAAGACCAAGAAAAAAAGGGTTTAGAGAAAAAGATTGTAGCGAATAGCAGGATTAGCTTCTTAAAATAATCTTAAATCTTCATCTCGTATTCATAAATCATGACTACCTTTGCACTGTCAAAAAATCATATTATGAACATACAACATATTCCAAAAATTAAGCATACTGATAGTGGGAATTTCTTTTTATTGGCGGGACCTTGCGCTATTGAAGGAGAAGAAATGGCTCTCAGAATTGCTGAAAAATTAGTTGGTATCACCGACAAACTTCAGATTCCTTATGTATTTAAAGGATCATTTAAAAAAGCCAACCGTTCCAGAATTGATAGTTTTTCGGGAATTGGTGACGAAAAAGCATTAAAAATTTTAAGAAAAGTTTCTGAAACTTTTCATATTCCAACTGTAACAGATATTCACACGAATGAAGATGCTGATATGGCTGCGCAATATGTTGATGTTTTGCAGATTCCTGCTTTCTTAGTACGTCAGACTGACCTTGTTGTGGCGGCTGCAAATACCGGAAAAGTGGTGAACCTGAAAAAGGGACAATTTATGAGTCCGGAAAGCATGAAACATGCTGTGCAAAAAGTGTTAGACTGTAATAATGAGAATGTTATAGTTACGGATCGTGGTACTATGTTTGGTTACCAGGACATGATTGTTGATTATAGAGGAATCCCTACTATGCAACAATATGCAACAACGGTTCTTGATGTAACGCACTCGTTACAACAACCTAACCAAACTGCCGGTGTTACGGGCGGAAGACCTGATATGATTGAAACTGTAGCCAAAGCGGGTATTGCTGTGGGTGTTGACGGTATTTTTATCGAAACTCACTTTGACCCTGCTAATGCAAAAAGCGATGGCGCTAATATGCTGCATTTAGACTATTTTGAAGGTTTAATGACTAAGTTGGTTGCCATTAGAAAAACAGTTAATTCATTCTAATTTTAATACTATTTCATTGAAAACAAAAATTTTATTTTTCTTTCTGATGTGTATTTCATTAAACACATTTGCTCAGGAAGAAATAGCAGTAGAAAGATATACAGCACATAACAAAGGAAAATTCTTTGTTTCCTGGGGAGGAAACAGAGATAGCTACACAAAATCTGATGTAAACTTTAGAGGTAAAGATTACAACTTTACAGTGGCAGACATGAAAGCGCATGATAAACCAAAAGGATATCATATTGATTATGTAAATCCGGCAAACATGACGATTCCTCAAACTAATTTTAGAATGGGGTATTTCATTAACGATCATTATAGCGTTTCTATTGGTTGGGATCACATGAAATATGTGATGACGCAGAATCAAACGGCAAATGTTACGGGTTATATTAATTTACCTGCTGATCAGCCCGGATCTATTCACAACGGAGTTTATAATAACACTCCTGTAGATATGTCTCAAGGTGGTGCTGCAGAAGGTGGTAATCCGGATACTAATACTGCTTTTTTAATGTACGAACATACAGATGGTTTGAACTATATTAATAGTGAGGTTTCCAGACATGACGATATTTCGAAATGGTTTGGTTTGCCAAATATAGATAAGGTTCAAATTAACTTAACTGAAGGTTTAGGCGGAGGAGTTTTATATCCTAAAACGAATGCAACCCTTTTAGGAAAAGAACGTCACGATGATTTTCACGTTTCCGGTTTTGGATTCTCTGCAAAAGCCGGAATCAACTTTACTTTTTACAAGTATTTTTATTTACAAGGCGAGCTAAAAGGTGGTTACATCGACATGCATGATATTAGAACTACGGTAAGTAATGAGGATAAAGCTTCACAACACTTTTTATTCTTTCAGAGGATTATTGCTGTTGGAGGAATTTTCAGAATCTAATATTTCTCAAAAAAATATTTAAAAAATAGCTATCATTTATTTGGTAGCTATTTTTTTTATTATTTACTTTGCAATACAAAGTACTTTTTATTTATTTTTATTTAGTAAAAAATAAACAAATGCAAAACACAAAAAATAGTACTTTTAGAGCTTAAAATTAGATCATGAAAAAATCAAGATATCTTTTTCCAGTCGTTACATTTTTACTCAGCTTTTGCTGTGCTTTATTTGTTGCCATGAAGGTTTTTCCAAATAATCCGTTTTCGGGAACTAAACCTGAGACTAAGATGTTTGATAAAATTCAGGATGGCGATATTATTTTTCAAACTTCTGAATCTAAACAATGTGAAGCGGTGCGAATTGCTACTAATTCTAAATTTTCGCATTGCGGAATCGTGTTTTTTATAAACGACAGACAGTTTGTTTATGAAGCGGTTCAGCCAGTTAAAATTACGCTGTTGGACGAATGGATTTCTCATGGAAAAGAAAACAAATATTTGGTTAAAAGATTGAAAAATGCCGAAAAGGTTTTGACTGTAGAAACCTTACAGAAAATGAAAGATTATGGCCAGCAATTTAACGGTAAACAATATGACGCTTATTTTGAATGGACAGATAATAGAATTTATTGTTCTGAATTAGTTTGGAAAATTTACAAAACCGGAGCTGACATTGAATTGTGCCCGCTTCAACAATTAAGGGATTTTAATTTGAAGGATGAAAGAGTGCAAAAAATATTAAAGGAAAGATATGGAAATGAGATTCCGCTTGACGAAAAAGTAGTCTCGCCTTCTAACCTTGCAGATTCAAAATTATTAAAAACAGTAATCGATACGTACTAAAATCTAAAAAGCTGATTCAGATAAAAATTGGCTTTTTTATTTCTTAATTTACTTTGAAATTCAAAGAACTTTTAATTTATTATATGAAAGATTATCTTATAGAGAAAATGTATGAATGGTCGAGAAAACCGTATCAAAAGTATTTTAAAAAAAGTATTCCGTGGGAAATTGATAAGGATAAATTGCTGCAATATCCTAAAGATTCGCTTGGATTTGGATTAGGAGATTTTCTGAACAAAAATCATTTTGATATGCAGCCAAAACTGGAAGATCATGATGTTATTCATGTTTTAACGAACACCGGAATTTCGGTTGCCGATGAAATCGGAATGCAATATTATCTTTTGGGAAACGGAAAGAAAAGTTTGTATTTATATGTTGTTATTCTATCCGGAACTCCATTTTACATCACTCAGATAAAGTACTTTTTGCAGCAATATAAAAAAGGGAAACGAGCACTTCCCTTCCATTATCTGGATTTCTCAAAGATGCTTTCTGTACCTGTTGAATCAATTCAAAAAACATTTAATATTTAAATTATGAAAACCACTGATGAACCTTTTGAAGAAAAACAATCAACTGAATTGGCAATTGGCAGTTTTATTGTCAGCACGATTTTATTTGTACTTTATATTGTTACAAATGCTAGTTCTAATGTTTTAATTATTGCCTTTCCATTTGTTGTTTCGGCAATAGTTCTTAATGCCATAATGTTATTTCATCTTATTGATAAGTTTATTTCCTTACCCGAATATAGAAAAGATATTGCAGTTAAAATTTTAATTCTGCTGTCTAATATCCCCATTACACTTTTGTATTATTCGATTGTAATGAAAGTCTAATAAAAAAAGAAGCAGTCTCAAATTGAGGCCGCTTCTTAAAATTAATAAATGGATGAAATAAATGACTACTTAAAAAAATAACCAATAGTTATTTGGAGAACTCTGTTTTTCATATCATTGTCAATGAAATGATTTGTATCTCCGTCTTTGAATACATTTGAATAAGAAATATTATATCTTAAATCTGTATAAAATTTATCTTTAAATTGATACCCCAATCCAACATTTACAGAAGTATCTATTCCGCTTGAATACTCTTTTAAATCGAAACTTTCCTGATTATCATAACCTAAAAAGTTATCCTTATACTTATTATTTGCTTTTAAAAGTATCCCGATCTGAGGTCCGGCTTGTACGCTTAAACCTTCGATTACGTAATATTTTAGCATTACAGGAATGTTTAAATAATTCAGTTTAATAGTGCTTTGATAATTCGAATTTGTAACATCAGAATCTGAAAAGGAAATTTTTGTTCCTTGCTGACTATACAAGATTTCAGGTTGAAGAGAAAATTTTTTCGTCATTGGAATTTCGACCATAACTCCTGCAGTAAATCCGGCTTTGCTTGATGAATCTAATTCACTTTCGTCAAAAGTAAGCGTAGCAAGATTCAAACCTGCCTTGATTCCCAATTTGACTTTTTGGTCCTGAGCAATGGCACTCGCACTCAAAAATAGTGTGCATAAAATTATTATAGTTTTTTTCATTTTTATTCGTTTTAAGAATAGCAACTCTCAAAAGTGAGAGCTGCTATGTTCTACCTGTAATTTGTTACTTCTTAATAATTTTTGCTGTATATTTTTTGCCTTGTACATGGCAGTCTAAAACATAAACTCCAGGATTTAATGTACTTACATTTATATTTGATGGAATACTTGTATACGTTTTACTCCAAGCTTCTTTACCATCCATTGCAAAAATTTTGATTTGTGCTTCTCCTTCAATTTTATCTGCTAAGAAGATGTTTACAGTATCAACAGCCGGATTAGGGAATACTCTGAAAGAATTCGTTATTTTCCCCACCAACATTCCTTTTGAATCAAATGGCGCCGAAATACTATTACAACCATTACTGTTTGTTATCTGAAGGGTATAATTTCCTTCCCAAACTGTGATTATAGATTTTTCGGTTGCATTTGGTATTGGCCTGTCATTTAAAAACCATTGATAAGAACTTCCATCAACTGAAGAAGTTAATTTTTTATCACCAATAACTTTAATTTCCGGTACAATACTGTTTTCCGTAATGGCAATAGTAGTACTGAATGTTTGTCCAATTCCATTTTCATTAAAAACAGTTACAAAATAATCTCCACTTTCTGTAGCAGTATAAGTTGGATCTGTAGAGCCGTCGAACCATTCGTATGATGCGTAATCTCCCGGAGATAAAACAACTTCAGGTCCACAAACATCTCCGCTTACTAAATCTGATTCGAAAATATCAAAGATTACCTTTAAGGTTTCTGTAAGTGTACATCCATTTTTCGTCACCACGCTTACTTCATAATCTCCCGCCTTATTTATTTCAATGCCACTAGAAACCTCGCCTGTTTTCCATTTGTATGAAGCAACTTTTAATTTACCAGCATTAAAATTAGTCTGTGCATCAACATATAAGCTTTTACCTTCATATCCATGAATTACTGATTTGTCAAATATTTTAAAATCTGATGTAACTCCCTGATAGATATAATTTGTTATTTCATTATTTTGTGGGATACCATCATTTTCCAATTTCGCAATAACATTAAATACATGAGAATCTCCGCTTGTATCCAGTTTAGGCTGCTTCTTGAAAATATATTCTATGCTTTCACCCATCGGAATTTCTGCTTCAATAGGCTCTGAAACTACTTCATCTGTGTTGATATATTCTAAATCTAATTGAATACTGTTTGCCGGAATTGCAATTTGTCCTTCATTTGTCAGTTTCACTTTAAATTCAGATCCGCCACAGATATCTTTTGGTGACAATATTTGTACCGATACATCTAAAACCGGTTCGCTAATTATTTTTAAATCATCTAAAACCATGTAAGAGAATCCACCTTCTTTTGCATGTGTAAATCGCAGCATTATAGATTTTCCTGCATATTTAGTTAGGTTTACTGCTCCTTTTTTCCATTCTGTGTCTGAATAAGTTCCTTGCTTAGAATCTCTCCAGATCTCAGTCCATTCGCCGCCTGTCGTTTTAATATCAATGCTAAGGGAATTGATATAATTGCTTTGCATTCCGTAATAAAATTCTAAAGAAGTTGCATTTGCAGCTAACTTATACATTGGCGAAACTAACTCTCCTTTAACAGCGTAATACTCAAGCTGATTGTAAAGCATTGTTGCCGCAGTATCTCCTGTATGATCTTTTTTAGGAAGCGTTAGATTCGTATTATCAGGGGCAGTCACAGCTCTCCACGGATAATTATCATCACTTTCATTGGAAGCATATCCTTTTGATCCAAATATTGAGCCCTGGGCTATATTTGAAAAGTTTTCAGCATCTAATTGTAGTGCCTGACCAACAACCTGAAAAGATTTTGTAAGCGTTGCTGCCTGATCTTTTGCCTGACCGTTTGTTATTATTTTTACAGTAACTTCATAATTTCCTGCTGGTAATTGCGGAAAACCATCTAGTGTATAAACAATAGTCTGGTATTGCAGGATCTGATCATTTCGCTCTAATACAATTGGTTCACCCACAGCTTTGCCATTTTGGGTAATTTGATATTCAATCGTAGCTTTTTCAACTTTTTTGTAAAATACATTTCTTGCCGCTACAAAAAATTGGTGAGAAGGTGCATCTTCATAAATAATTTCAGGTACACTTAGATTAGACAACTGTAAATATTCTGATTTCTCTGTAATTTTGATATTATCCACAGCAAAACCATCAGCATATAAGCCATTATCATCATGTTTGAATGCTACCAGAACACAAGGTTTTCCTGCATACGGAGTCAAATCTACATGATATTCGATCCAGTTATTAATGTAATACATTTTAAAAACCGTATCCCAGGTTTTACCGCCATCGGTACTTACTTTTACATATCCGTCTGAAAGTCCTGCTCCATCTCCAAAGCCATCAAATGTTAAATGTGCTTCTTTATAATTACTCAAATCTAAAACAGGAGACGTTAACATGTCATTTGAAGAATCACAACTACAAATATCATCGTTACTCGCCATAAATTTTGTATGCTCTGTTAAGTAAAAACTTGGAGATCTTAAATCTAAATCTGTCCCCAGTTTCCAGCCTGCAGCGCCTTTGTTTTCAGACGTTCTCCATCCCTTATATCCATTAGGATCTTCAAAATCCATAAGATAAGGAAGCGCAGTAATTTTCATATCTTCATTATTCCAGTTATCGTAATTAAAAGTATACGAATTATCTTCTGGTCTTATATCCTGAGTCACATCATTAGGAAAAACAGAAACTTTAATGGTATTATCGCCAATGTTTTTTAAATCAATATTCGGAATAGTATATGTTATGGTATCTCTAAACTTGGCAAAAACTAATGATACTTTTTCTGTTTTTGAATAGACTTCATTTTGCAAATTATCAAGAATTTGTACGGCAACATTAACCTGCTCTGCTTTTGTCGCAAAATTATTGATAATTTTAGTTGTTACTGATGCATTCTGATTGTCAATTTTACAACCACCAGCATCTATACTTGCAGCTAAAAGCACTAAATCATAAGGCGCCTCCTCTACATGGATATTATCAATAAAAGCTCCTAAAAATCCATCGTTATAATCATCTGTGGCAACACGGAAACGAACAGCTCCTTTTTTACCTGCAAGTTCAGTTAAACGAACACCAATTGGTTTTTTCTCAAAATCATTGTTAATTCCGGTAAACCATGGACCCGATAATACCCCTTGATCATCGTGATGTAAAGTAGAAGGATAATCGATACCTGTAATTTTTTTCCAGTTTTGATTATCTTCAGAATATTCAAGAATTAATCCGTCATATCCGTTATGAAACAATGAAATAAGATCAAACTCAAGATATGGGAACGCAATATTGGTAAAATCAAATACCGGCGATTGTAAAGTAAAATCAGCGTTTAATGCCATTCTTTCGCTGGTTCCAAGTTGCTCTGTAGCCCACAAATATTTAGAATTAGTATCTCTAAAAGTATAAGCAGATGCCTGCCAAATAAATTTTTGATTGGTAGCCAATGATTTTGAATACCAGCCTCCCGGCGTTCGTTCAAAATCCTGATTGTAAGGAAACTGCGTGATTATACCACTGTACGAAGCACCTATACCGCTATTATTAGCTGCAACAGGATCCTGACTATAGGATACAAAAGCTTCATAAGTATGCAAGCCTGCTGCTGATAAATCGATTGTGCCATCAAAAGAAACTGTCATTTCTGTGTTTCCTTTAAATGCGGTACTCAGCGTAATATCTTTCCAGATAATTTCATTTCCCGGGGCTGTATTTACATATCCTACTTTTAACTGAGATCCGACTAGTATATCCTTACAGCCCACATTGTAGATTGTTGCCGTTAATGCATGATTTGCTGACAACGCTGTGCCTGTATATTCCGGAAGATTTAATCCTAAAACCTTAAGGTCAAAATCTTTTTGCTCAGGAACAACCATAAAACTTGTAGTAAAAGAGATTCCGTCTTTTGCGCCAAATTCTGTAACAGGGTCAAAATCAAATTTAACTTCTACATAGTTTAACTTCGTTGTGCTAATTTGGTAAGGAAGTTTTTCCTGAACTTTTACAATCGTTTCTTCGCCTGATGCCAAATCTTTATCAAAATTAATAACTCCATTGTTGCTATAAATTTCATTCAATCTGCCTCCAAAACCCGGAAACATTAATCTCAACTTATAGTTTAAAACCTCATTTGCTTTAATTAAAGTTGAACCTGTATTTTTAATTTTGATATAAAAAGGCTCATCTCCTTTTAAAGAACCACAAGAAGCAACAGGTTTTTCATAGGAAATTAGGGCTATTTGTTTATCTGCATATTGAGTTCCAATACCAATCGCATACCAGGCATTACTAACTTGTTTGTATTCATCAGAACTAATTCCGTACAAATCTTCCGTAACCATTAAAGTTGCCTGACGCATATCGCTAAAGTTTGAAGAAGGCGATAAATATTCCGTAAGCGTTATGTAGGCAATTTTTTCTGCCTTAGCAAGACCAATTGCTTTAACATCATAACTATTTTTAAGGTCATTTACACCCTGACCGCCTTCGCTTAAAAGGTAAAACCAGTAATTAGTGATTCCGCTGTTAATGTGCACACCGCCATTATCGTATGAAACGTTTGTTGGACTTACCCAATTTATTCCTCCGTAAGTGTCAGGCTGACTCTGAGCTTTAGGGTTAGACATATTCCTCATGCTGCCATGTGTATACAATTCACTCCCCAGCCTCCATACATCTTCTTTTTTATCTTTTCCAACATAAAATTCAACAGCTACACCAAAAATGTCGCTGAAAGATTCATTCATGGCGCCAGATTCTCCCTGATAAATTAAACCCGCAGTAAAACGTGTTACACCGTGCGTCAATTCATGCGCTGTGATTCCCAAACCAACATAAGGATTATTATCAAGACCATCTCCAAACTGCGCCCATCCGCCAGTCCATGAAGCATTTTCGACATTAGTCCCTAAATGGGCAAGACCAATAATTGTCATTCCTTTGTCGTCGATACTGTTTCGGTTAAATTTTTCGCCATAATATTCGATGGTTTTTTGCATTCCCCAATGAATATCCATAGCAACTTCATCATGACTTTTATTATATAAATCATTCCAAATATTATCATCATCCACAAAATCAGTGATTACTTCATCTGAAGCCTGATCTGCGTGATTCATGTTCATGGTATACATTGGCACATTATATTTTCCCTGCAGCCCTTCCAGTCTGTATCCATCAGCATATTGTTTGGTATTAAAACTTACTTCTCCGGAATATCGCGATTTTCCTTTCCCTAAACTCTGGCCTGCAAATTCAGCATCACTGCTTAGATTTATGGTAAGAATTACTTTTCCGGAGTTTGCATCGACATACATTGTCTGGCTTGATTGCGGATTGGTCGCATAAATATCAAATTTCCATGCCAGGTAATATTCTTTTAATTGGGAAGAAAAATTAGGTCCGACATAAACCAATTCCCCTTTTGGTTTTTCGCTTATCTTTTTATCAAGTAAAGCACCTAATTTTTTACTTTCCCAAATATATTGTTTCGCATTTACTTTTCTAAGTGCATTCTCTAAAGCTGTGGCTGCATTTATTTTATAATTGCTGTTTAAAGACAATTTTTTGGCCGTAGATCCAAATGCATCAATCTTCGCTTTATTTTCACGAATTTTATAAATCGCCCCTTCAACAGGAATAGAATTATGCAATTGCTGATACGTAGCCAGCGTTCTGCCATGATTATCAGAAATTGATTTTAACTGCATTTTATCCGATTTGGACAATTCAAAATCTGCTTTTTTAACTTCGAATATATTCTTCGCGTTCAAATTTGAAGATTTGGCAAAAGACTTTACGTTTGTTTTAACGGAATCCTGTGCGTTTGTTTTCGCAATACTATTTGTTAGATTTTGACCAGATAAATTTTGGCTTTGCTGTTCTTGTTTCAGCACTGATTCGCTTTCCGCTGCAGAAAGTTCTTTACCCTTTATCTTTTCTTCTTTCGGAGTAAAAAGATTATTTGAATCACTATTCTGACCAGAATTTGGGTCACTTGTTTTCTTAGAAACCTGAGCTTTTGTCTGGCTTGTAACCGGCGATCCTAATGCTGTTATTGCATTGCCCTTTAGTTTGTTTGGAAAAGGGGACTGAGCCATTCCTACGGAACAGACAAAGAATCCTAACAAAACAAACAGATACCTGGTTTTGAAGTAAATTTGGTTCATTCGTTTGAATTTAAAAATTAATATTATGGTTTTGTTGGTTAATAATCTGCTTTACCGGTTTATAGCAAAACCAATAAGCAGTTTGATCAAAATCAATTCGGGGTTTGATTTTCAGGATTATCTTTTGTTATTTTTTGCAGAATCTTTAAAAGAATTTCCTTTTTCGTTTTTGCTTCTTCTAAAAGCTGTTCTAAACTTTTAGGAGATTCCTTCTTCTTTTTTCCGTTCATTTTAATTTATTTACATCGATTGGGTAAATGTAGAACGGAGTCATAGGTTTTGAAAAAAAAGGACTATTGCAAAAACACTCGCGGGCAAAAAAGTATCACCAAAAAAACACTCATAAAAAAATAAACCAAACTAAATCAGATCATTAGTTTGGTTTTTATTTTATGTTTATTCAGATTTAAATGTATTGAGATAAGTGGAGAGATTGACCTTTTCATTAGTCAAATCGAACTTTTTACGAAGTCGTGTTCGCGCATTTTCGATCGCTTTAAAAGATTGACCTGTAATTTGAGAGATCTCTTTTGTCGTTAAATCAAGATACAAAAGAGCACACAGCCTTCTGTCTTTTGGAGTAAGAGAAGGATAATCGGTATTTAATTTTTCAAAGAAAGATTGATGTACCTGCTCAAAACTTATTTCAAATTCTTTCCAGATGTCTGTATTCAAATTCTTTTCCAAACGCTTCAGTACTATATCAATTGCCTGTTGCATTTCTTTATTAATGGTTTTGAGTTTAATTTGTTTAAGATCCATAAGAATTTCATTAATACTATCTGTACGATGTATTTCTGACATTGCTTTGCCTATCAGCATCATATTTTTTGCTTTCAGACTTTGATCTAAAGCTTGCATATTGGTTTTTAATTTTTCTTTTTCAAGCTGATTTTTAATATTTCTGTTTCGGTATTTAATCAGTAAAATGATCAGAATCAATATACCTACAACTAATATTAGTCCCACTAAAGAATACTTGAAAAGCCTCTTTTGTTCTATAAGCGTTTTGATTTGGGTTCGGGCTTTGTAATCCTGTTCCAGCTTTATTCTTTCAATGTTTACTGCTTTTTCTTCCATATTTATGCTGTCTTTGATGGCATTATATTTCTGAAAATAATAAACAGCATTTTTATAATCTTCTTTAATTACATAAACCTCATAAAGCATTTTATTAAGGTTTAAACCCGAAGAACTATAGGTGTTTTCTTTGCATAATTCTAAACCTTTCTTTGCATTTACAATTACGATATCATAGTTTTTTTCTTTTAAGTTATATTCAGAAAAAGACTGATATACAAAAGCCTGCAGTAAATTATCAACGTGATTGTTTAATAGAGAAAAAGCTTTATCAAAATACGCATCAGCCTTTGCCTTATTTTTTTTTAAGACATAAGCTCGTGCTAAATTTGTAGAAACGTAAACCTTTAGATCGTCGTCTTTTAAGCTTTTATTTACTACTTCCGCCTTATGAAAATAATACAAAGACGAATCTAAATTTCTGCTTAAATATAAGGTTCCTATATTGTTTAAAATTTTTACCAGTTTTACATCATCCTTCTTTGACTTTTGAAAGCGATACACATTTAAAAAATATTGTAATGCTTTTTCCTTGTTTTTTCCCTGTGCATAAATAATCGCAAGATTATTTTCTAATTTGGATACTTCCTCAAGATTGTCATTTTTTTTGTATAAATCATAGGCTTTCAAATAATACTGAAGGGCAACATCTAATACCTCTCTGGCAGAATACATTTTACCTGATGTAATGTAAACGCCAGCCAGAGTACTCTCTGGTTCTTTTGTTTTTTTAGCTTCAGTCTCAGCCAGTTCTATGTATTTTATAGCTCTGTCCCAATCTGTTTTTTGCAGTCTTAATGCAATTTTAGTGCACAGTTCTACTTTTTTCAAATGATCGCTAATAGTATTTACACTATCGATCATCTCTTTTGTAGAAGATTGTGAGTAAATGCTAAAAGAAAGAAGAAGAAAAAATATAGAAAATAATCGTGTCATAATATATATAAAAAACTCAAAAAGAAAAGTTTCAAATTTAAACAAAATATAGGATTAATAATACACAAATAACTAAATAAGAAATAGCATTTATCGTGAATTTGAAAGTATAACTATTTTAAACAACTATTATTATAATTAAAGTCATTCAATTAAAAAGCCGTCTCAAATTAAGTCTTGAGACGGCTTTTATTTTATTATTTAAAAAAAAATTAATTCGCAGTTGGAAGAACAATTCCCGTTTGGTCTAATAAATAAATTAAACTGGTCATTGTTGCCGCTCCAAGTTCTAATTCTCTTTTATTTACAGCGTCAAATTTATCATTTGCTGCGTGGTGATAATCAAAATAACGTTGAGAATCTGGTTTTAAACCTGCCTTAACAATCGTTTTAGAAGTTAAATGATCAATATCAGATCCTGCATGTCCAATTGTAAAACTGTGAACCAAATACGGTTCAAAAAAGTCTTTAAATCCTTGTATCTTTTTAAAATTGGCATCATCTGACTGAATAGAAAATCCTCTTGGACTGAATCCGCCTGAATCACTTTCTAAAGCAAAAATATGATTCTCGTTCTTTTGTTTTGCAACTTCTTCGTATTTAGCACCACCTTTTCCACCGTTTTCCTCATTCATAAATAAAACCACACGAATCGTGTTTTTTGGCTTATAGTTCAGATTTTTAAGTATACGAACTACTTCCATACTTTGCACTACTCCTGCTCCATCATCCTGAGAACCGTCGGCTAAATCCCATGAATCTAAGTGACCACCAACAACCATAATGTTTTCAGGAGTTACTGTTCCTGTCAATTCTCCAATAACGTTATACGACAATGCATCAGGCAATGTTTCGCAAGATTGTTTGAAATAAAATTTCAAAGCAGGATTACTTTTTAAAGATTTACTCAATAATTCAGCTCCGTTTGTACTTATTGCAGCCGTTGGAATATATTGCTCTTTTGGCAAATCACCATAACTTTGAGCTCCTGTATGAGGAAAATCGTCTAAACGTAAATTCATCGAACGAACAATTGTTCCCACAGCTCCAAGTTTTGCAGCTTCTTTTGCTCCTGCAAATCTTTGGTCTACACAAGCTCCGTATGATTTAAAAGTTTCAATATTTTCAGGTTCCATTGGTCTGTTAAAAAACACAATTTTGCCTTTTACTTTATCTCCTAATTCACCAAGTTCTTTTATACCCTGAACCTCGATAACCTCTGCCGTAAGTCCTGTTTTTGCTGTAGCTACAGAACCTCCCAAGGCACAAATCGGCACTACGGTTTTAATTTTTCCATCAAGAATATAAGCCGTTTCTTTTTCACCGCGAACCCAATGCGGCACCATAACTTCTTGTAAATACACTTTATCAAGTCCTAAACTTTCCAGTTGTGACTTGGTGTAATTAACTGCCAGCTGTGCATTTTGAGATCCTGATAAACGGGCTCCAATATCGTTTGACAAATACTCTAACCAAGTATAACATTTTGACTCGGTTAAGGCTTTTTTATAAAATAATTTAATGTTTTTTTCATCGTTTGATTGTGCAAAAGATGTCAATCCGTTTAAAACTAAAACAGTTAAAAGAATCGTTTTTTTCATAGGTTAATGGCTTTTTTCAGGTTACTTAATCTGCTATGTGATAGCTACGCAAAGGAACAAAATTCTTTTTATAACTCATGGAAATTTTAGCGAACCTTTTCTGAAAAATAGTTATAAAAATTATTTTACCTCGATAAGTTTAACCTTTGTACTGATTCCGTTTTCATTAAAAGCTTCAACCGTAAAATAATACTTCGTTCCTTTATCTAAACCTCTAAAATCATACGAACTTTCATCATATACCATAATCGTATTGTATAATTTATCCGGAGCAATTCCGTAATAAATATTATATCCTATGGCATCAGTTTGTTTTTTCCAGGTAATCATTGCATTACGGGAATCTTTGGCATTTCTATTAATTTTAAAATCAGAAACCGGTTTTGGTTTTGCTGCTAATCCGTTTCCGAAAACCCTGAAATCCGATACAGCAAATAATCCCGAAGCATTATGAATGTTTTCCATTTTGATGTAGCGCGCCTCGATTGGTTTTGATAATTCTACATAATCATGCGGAACATCTTTATCATTTTGAGATTTATCAACTACCAAAGTCCAGTTTACAGCATCATCAGACATGAATATTTTGTATTGATAATAAATATCCATTGCTTTATTGTATTGCGTTGCTTTATGATCTGCATAATTGATTTGCAACGCATTAATCTGCATTTTTCTTCCCAGATCAAGCTGTAACCATTCCCCCGCATTACTTGTTTTCGCAGACCAGTACGTCTGAATATTTTCATCGGTTAAATTATTGGCACCATAACAAAATTTCTCGTAGACTTTTTTGCCTCCGTTATCCATTCTGTGTGTCTCCACTTCCATACATTCTTCAGAAGAAGAAACTGTTACCGGTTTTTTATACGATAATAACATCCAGCCAGAAGAAGCTCCTTGCTCATGATTTCGCAGTTGTGTTGGCAATTTTATCGGGAAATCTCCATAAGATGTATTCGAATACATGACATCATCTTTATCAAATCCGGCCGGAAACATATCGATACGACGCTCAAAACGGTCTTTTATCGAAATTTTACAGGTTCCCGTATTCCAGTAATTTCCATAAACATCCGCAAAAGTATTTCCGTGTCCGGCACCAATTACAAATCCCCCCGGTTTATACGACATCGGATTGTGTTTTTGATATACAAATGGCCCTAACGGATTATCACCTACATGAACTCCGTTTGCATACCCTTTAAATTCAGTTGCAGGAGCACCGTATTGCATGTAATATTTACCATTGTGTTTGGTCATCCAGGCACCTTCAATAAAATTTCCCCAAGGTGCAGGTTCCATGTCATTATTGGGTCCAAAACGTTCCCAGCCATGCGAAGCCGGATCTAAACCAACAACCGCTTTTGCCTGACCATAAGGTTTTTGAATATCTTCAACTTCAGTTGCGGCATATAATTTTGCATAATCTGCCTGATTTCCTTTTGGAAGCCATGTTTTATAATCTACTTCAACGCCTATAAGAGGTAATTTTCCACTTGAACCGTAGTACATGTATACCTTTTTGTCATCATCCTGAAAAATGGCAGGATCCCATGTTGGCAGCATTGCTTTATCAACGTGTCGTAACCATTTTCCAGATTTTGGATCCGCAGTTTTCCAAACCGGATGATCTTTTTTCCATGTTGATCCGACATAAAACAAAGTATCATTTACCACCCATGCCGCTGGCGCACATTGGTCATCATCGCCCGGCTGTCTTTGAAAACTTCCATAAACAAAATTCCAGTCAGACATGTCTTTACTCCAAAAGAAACCTGCCTGATTGGTAGCAAATAAATAATATTCGCCTTTGTACGTAATAATAACCGGATCTGCACTCGAACGGCGCGATTCAGGAATTCCGTTGTGATTAAATGTCGTATAATTGTACCCAATATTGATTGGATTACAATAAGTTGATGCCGGTTTATTAGGATCAAACCATTCCGTTTTTCCAGGAATACTGGATTTTTGTGCCCAGATAGTGCTATTAAATCCTATCAAAAGCAGCAAAAGCGATATAGACGATAGTTTATACATTTCTTTTTATTTTTATGTGATGAGTTATTCGTTAGGAGTTATTTGTTAAAAGTATTCTTAACCCTTAATTCTTTACTCTTTACTCTTTACTCTTCACTCTTTATTCTTTACTCTTTATTCTTTATTCTTTACTTTTTATTCTTTACTTTTTATTCTTTACTCTTTATTCTTTACTCTTTATTCTTTACTCTTTATTCTTTACTCTTTCCATCAACAATTCCGGTTCATTCGTTGTGATATAATCAAATTTGTTTTTAATGATCCAGTCCATAACGGCAGCATCATTTACGGTCCAGACATTTAATGTGATATTATTTTCTTTGGCTTCTTTTATCCATTCCGGATGTTTTTGAAAAACCGAATAGTGAAAATCTACACCGGATATATTGTCTGCTTTTACTTCTTTTGGAGATTTATTTCCTTCCAGATATTGCAGAGAAGTTTTAGCATCTACTTGTCGAATTTGTTTCAGAATCTCATAATCGAAACTGATGTACGAAGTAATTTTATCCGCTTTAAGTTTCTTTATGACTTCAACTGTTTTTAATGCCGTTTCTTTTCCCCTTTGTTTACTTATTTCCGAAGGCTTTATTTCGCAAACCAAAAGTGTGTGTTTATTATCTTTTTTGCCTTCTGTGATGTACTCGTGCAAAGTGGGAAGCTTTTCTCCATTTGAAAGTTTAAATTTTATCAAATCGGCATAATTTGTTTCCTCAATAAGAAGCTTGTTATAATGTGCATCGTGATTGATGACGAGTGAATCATCGGCGGTTCTCCAAACATCAAACTCTGAGCCAGCCAGTTTTAAATCAATTGCATGTCTTAAAGAAGCGATTGAATTCTCGGGTAAATTATTGGTTTTCCAGGCTCCGCGATGCGCGACAACTGCGTTTTTCTTCGCATTACAAGAAGAAAAAACAACCGACATCATCACAAAAAGAAAAACGCTAAATATTTTGATAGTATTCATTATACAGAAAAATTAAAATTGTAAGATTTAAATATTTTTTTTTGTAAGATTAAAAAGTTATAAAAAAGCCCTCCGTATAACCAGTACGAAGGGCAATTACTAATTAACAAACCAACTATTTAGTTAACTCAAAACTAACTTTCTTATCGGCATTTGAATTTCCTCCAACGAAAACATCAAACTGCCCCGGTTCTGCTACAAATTGTAAATCAGAATTATAAAATTTTAAATCTTCAACAGTAATATCAAAAGTCACTGTTTGTTTTTCTCCTTTTTTAAGTGTTATTTTTTGGAAATTTTTCAATTCTCTAACTGGTCTTGTTACAGAACCTACTAAATCTCTGATGTATAACTGTACGGTTTCTTTACCGTCATAATTTCCTGTGTTTGCAACGTCAACCGTAACTTTTACCTTTCCGCCGGCATTCATTTTATCAGATGAGATTTTCACGTTTGAATATTCAAAAGATGTATAACTTAAACCAAAACCAAATGGGAATAATGGCTCGTTTCTTTCATCGATATAATTTGATCTGAATTTTTCGAATTTACCTTCTGTATTAGAAAGTGGTCTTCCAGTATTTTTGTGTGCATAATAAATTGGCAACTGACCAACGCTTCTTGGGAAAGTTGTTGTTAATTTCCCTGAAGGATTTACATCCCCAAATAAAACATCAGCAATAGCATAACCTGCTTCGCTTCCTGCAAACCAAACGTTTAAAATAGCTGGTACGGTTGCATTTTCGTCATTAATTACTAACGGACGTCCGTCGAATAAAACTAAAACAACTGGCTTTCCTGTTTTTAATAATGCATTTAATAAATCTTTTTGTGCTTGCGGAATTTCTAAATTCGTACGGCTGCTTGATTCTCCACTCATTTCAGCAGATTCTCCCAATGCAGCTACAATTACATCGGATTGATTCGCTACTTTTAAAGCTTCCGCTAATAATTCTTCTTTCGAACGTGCATCTCTGTGTAAAGTTTTACCAAACATTGTTGCATTCGTTTCAAAAGTTTCATCGTAATCTAAATTACTTCCTTTTGCATATAAAACTTTTGTTCCGGCTCCGGCAACTTCTTTGATTCCAGCTAATAACGAAATCGCATTTTCCATTTTTGTAGCCACACTCCACGTTCCCGGCATGTTTTCTTTAGCATCTGCTAATGGTCCGATAAGCGCAATCGTTCCTGATTTTTTAAGAGGCAACAGCTGATTTTGATTTTTTAATAAAACCAATGACTGAGCTGAGATTGATCTTGCTTCTTTTCTGCTGCTTGCTGTAAAAATTTCTGTTTTTGCTCTTTTTTCATCGCAATATTTATATGGATCTTCAAATAATCCTAAATCATATTTTGCTTCTAAAATTAGTTTTACGGCATTGTCAATTTGTGAAATTGTAACTCTCTTTTCGTCTAATGATTTTTTCAAAGTTGTTAAGAAACCTTCTCCAACCATATCCATTTCAACACCTGCGTTTAAAGATAAAGCAGAAACATCTTGTAAATTACCCATTCCGTGTTCGATCATTTCAGGAATTCCTGTAAAATCTGTTACCACAAAACCTTTAAAACCCCATTGTTTTCTTAAAACATTGGTCATTAACCATTTGTTTCCTGTTGCAGGAATTCCGTCAACTTCATTAAAAGAAGCCATCACAGAACCTACACCGGCATCAACGGCTGCTTTGTAAGGAGGAAAATAATCATTAAACATTCTGATATGACTCATATCAACAGTGTTGTAATCACGTCCGCCTTCCGGAGCTCCGTATAAAGCGAAGTGTTTTACACACGCTAAAATCGAATTGTTTTTAGATAAATCATGTTGCTGATATCCGTTTACCATTGCTTTTGCAATCTGGCTTCCTAAGTATGGATCTTCTCCAGAACCTTCAGAAACTCTTCCCCAACGAGGATCACGGGAAATGTCTACCATTGGCGAAAAAGTCCAGTTGATACCATCAGCACTTGCTTCCTGAGCTGCAATCTGAGCACTTCTTTCGATCAGATTCATATCCCAGGTACAAGATAATCCAAGCGGAATTGGAAAAGTCGTTTCGTAACCGTGAATCACATCCATACCAAAAAGCAATGGAATTTTTAAACGGCTTTGTTCTACGGCTATCTTTTGTACTTCCTTAATTTTTTGTACCGATTTGATATTGAATAAACCTCCAACTTTTCCTTCGGCAATATTTTTTGCAACATTAGAACTATTAGCTTGTCCTGTAGTTATATCTCCAGAAGTTGGTAAATTTAACTGACCCAGTTTTTCGTCTAAAGTCATCTTTGAAATTAACTCGGCTACAAACTCAGATTTTGGCTTAATTTTTACGGTATTTTTAGTGTTCTTTTTTTGGGCGTAACCCAAAACAGCACATCCTAAAAATAGTAAGACTAATTTCTTTTTCATTCTATTGTTTTTATTTATTTGTATTTGTTTTATTCTGTTTAAGCATCCAGTTATAAATCTCCGGATTGTCATAAACTTTTGTCCAGCTGTCATGTCCTGCGTCATCAAAAATGGTCAACTGAACATCTTTTGCATTACATTTTTTTAATTCTTTATAAATGCTGATTGCGTAATCAACCTTTACCACATCATCTAATAATCCATGGAAAATACGAGTTGGAATATTGGCAATTTTACAGGCGCTTTCCAGTTCTATAAGATCAACAAAACCAGAAATAGGAACTATTGCCGCAAACTTTTCCGGATAGGAAAGTGCTAAATTCCAGGCTGCCCAGCCTCCGGAACTTAAACCGGTAACATATATTCTGTCAGCATCAATTTTATTTTCTTTCTGAATTTTTAAAATCAATTCATAAATAGATTCAATGCTCCATTTCTCATTTTCCTTGCATTGCGGAGCCAAAACGTAAGCGTCTAATTCGTGTGTTTTTAAATATTTTAAAGGCCCGTGAATTTTTACTTTTTCAATATCAGTTCCTTTTTCTCCATCACCCGATATAAAAACTACTAATGGCTTTTTATCCTTTGTATTGGCCGGTTTGTGTAAGGCATAACCCAATTCATAATTGGCCATGATAACCGTTTTTATTTTTCCATTTGTTTCGCTTTGGGCAAAACCCATTACAGAAAACAAGAGAATTAATAACGTAGCTTTATATTTCATTGAGAATGTTATTAAAATCCGTATTTCCCGGATTTGAAACCAAGCTTAACTAATCCTTGTTTTACTTCCGGAGCGTTCATGAATAATTTCCATAGTAAACCCGTACGATAATTTTCGATCATTACGACTTCCGGTCCCTGATCGATTGCTAAATAACGTTTTGCAACCCATTTATTCTGTAAACTTAAAGCGTCATAAAAACCGGCATTTCCCCAGGTTTCTTTTTTATGATTATCATATAAATTGCGAATTACCGCCATAGATTCTTTTGGTGTGTAAACAATCGAGCTTATTGCTGCCGTTGGCGACATAACGCCCTGATCGTTGCTTGGCATGTGTGCATTGTAGCCAATTGATCCGTCAGGATTTCTTGAATACGAAGCGCTTAATCCCCAGTAATCGGCACCATAACCATTCTTCGGATTTTCTACACAATACTCATAATTGATTTTGGTTTGATTTACGTTCAAATCCCAATAATTCGCGTATTTATCGCTCAATTGAGTTGGATCAAGTCCTACATAAGAATAATGTGCCCAAAATAAAGGTCCGCCAAATTCCTCAGCTCCATTGTGTTTTAAAATCAAGGGAATATTGTATTTTGTTTTTGCTGAAACAATTCCTCCGCTCCTTGCCCAGCCTTCATGATAGGCTTTTGCATCAATTGTGTGCGTTGGCGATGAGGCTGCCAAAACATAAGTGATTAAACATTCGTTATATCCTTCAAGCGGAAAATTCATTTGCCAATCGTATGATGGCGACCAATGCCAGTACAAAACGTTTTTGTTGTTTGTATACCAATTCCATTCTACACCTTTCCAAAGTGCGTCATATTTTTGAGCAACAGCTTTTTCCTTTTCAGAACCGTCTTTCAGATATTCGCGAACTGTAATCATTCCCGCAACCAAAAATGAAGTTTCAACTAAATCTCCACCATTATCCTTGGTTCCAAAAGGCTTTACTTTTCCTGTATTTCCGTCTATCCAATGTGACCATGCTCCGTGAAAACGATCGGCTTTGCCTAAAAAGTCTACAATTTTGTTAAGTCTCTCAACACCTTGATCTTTTGTAATATATCCTTGTGAAATTCCGGAAACAATAGCCATTAAGCCAAAACCTGAACCTCCTGTTGTTACAATATTTGCATCATTGTCAGGATAAATTCCATCCGGATGGTAACGTTCTCTTGCTAATCCAGAGTTTGGTTCTGCGTAATCCCAGAAATACTTAAAGGTTTCTTTTTGAACCACGTTTAAAAGTTGTTCATCAGTTAATTTCTCCGTAGCAGTATTTCCTTCTGTATTCTCTTTTTGCTTGTCAGTATTTGAACCGCAGCCAAAAAAAGTAAAAGCTATTATTAAAACCGAAATTCTAATCATTGTAAAAAAATTATGGAATTTATAAATAATCACTTCCTTCAAAATTGAAGGAAGTGATTTAAAAAATTAATTTGAGTAAAGAGGATTTTGTTGTGATAATCCTGCGGCTTCTCTAATAAATGAAGATGGAACCGGAAATACTTCATTCTTACCTTCTGTAAAAGTTTTTCCATCAATCGCAAAAGCTGCTTTTGCTTGTCCAGTTCTAACTAAATCAAAAAATCTATCGTGTTCAAATGCTAATTCAACTCTTCTTTCTTTCCAGATTGCGGTTCTCACATCACCTTGTGATACTGCAGGAGTGTCTCCCAAATTAGCTCTATGTCTAATTTGATTTAATAATGGAATTGCATCACCTGTTTGTCCTAATTCATTCAAAGCTTCAGCTTTCATCAATAAAACCTCTGCATATCTTAAGTATCTGATATTTGCGTCAGCTTTACCTTGATCTGTATAATTAGAAGAATATGCTTTATAATTTGCTGCTTTTGGAAAACCAGCAGTTATTTCTTCTTTAGTAAGTGCAGGAACTATGCGTCCATCATATAATGTTGAACCTGGAAAAATAATTGTTGCTGCCTTTCTTACATCTCCTGGCTCATAAGCATTTATTAAACTTTGAGATGGAGCATTGAACCCCCAACCCCAACCTCCGTTGCTACGGATGCCCTGAGATACAGAATAGTTATCGATACCTAATGCAGGAGCTGCACCTACGGAATTAATTTCAAAAATTGATTCAGGACCAAATTCGCCGGTAACTTTATACATTGAAGCATAATCGCCAACAATAGAGTAGCCTGTAACTTTATTACAATTATCTACAACCTGTTGCCACTTCTTTTGATATAAACTAACTTTAGCAAGTAAGGCATAAGCTGCACCTTTTGAAGCTCTTGAAACATCAGATGATGCGTAAGCAGATTTCTCAGGCAATGCTGCTGCTGCCTCAGTTAAATCTTTTTCGATAAAAGCATAAACTTCCGTAGGAGTTTTACGTGTTAATTGCATAATTCTATCCGCTTCAACTCCCGGAACCGGTATATGATCAATAAGCGGAACTGCTCCGTAACATTTTACTAAAGTAAAGTACATAAATGCTCTTAAAAACTTAGCTTCTCCTACAAGTCTTGATCTTAAATCACTGTTTGCCTTATCTAATTGCGGAACTATTACTATAGCTTGATTTGCTCTGTTGATACCAACATAATTTGCTTTGAAAATAGTTTCTACAGATGGATTTGATCCTTCATAAGTAAGTGCATCTAAAATATCCTTATCAGCACCTGTATCACCTGGTATAGAGCCTTTATCAGCGTCATCAGATGCAATACTTGAGATTCCGTTCCAAGCAAAAGAAGACATTTCCCAACTTAAAAATTCATTGTAAACAGAAGTCACAAATGATTTTGCACCAATGTCATTATTATACAATTCTAAATCTTCTACCGGAATAGACTGACTTGGTTTAACATCTAAATAATCATCAGAACAACCTGCAAAGATGAGGGCTGAGAAGACCGACATCGTTATATATATTTTTTTCATGTTTTTAAAATTTAAAATTAGCACCAATTACAAATGATCTTAATGCCGGATAAGCATCTAATTCTACACCCTGGCTTTTTGTTGGATCTCCATCACCATTTAATTCAGGAGTGAAACCTGAGAATTTTTGAGTGATAAATGGATTAATTGCATTAATGTAAATTCTGCAAGAGGTAATAAATTGATCTTCTTGAAGCGGTAATTTATAGCCTAGTGTAATATTATTTATTCTGAAGAAATCTCCAGATTCCATATAATAAGTCGAAGCTACAGGAACTTGATTAAATGGTGCAGGATTTGTAGATGTTGTATTAGTTGGTGTCCAGAAATTTGTGGCAACCGAAGCTTCTACATTTTCTCCAGAGAAACGCTGCGCTTTTTTACCATTGTAAACTTTAGCTCCACCAGTACCATAACCATCAACAGAGAAATCAATGCTTTTGTAAACTAATCCTAAAGTAACCCCATAAGTTGAGCTAGGTAAAACTGAACCAAAATATTTTTTATCCTTGTTACCATCCAAAAGATTTTGGGTTACTTTTTGGCCTGCTGAATTATAATATAACATACTTCCATTAGCTGGATCTACTCCTGCATATTCATATAAATAGAAGCTGCCCAATGGTCTGCCTACAGATGAATAATCAAGTATTTTAGTATCCTGACCATTTCCTAATCCTCCACCAATTGTTGGTACGATTTGCGTATCAGTTATCTTTGCTAATTCATTTTTATTGTAAGCATAATTACCACCAATCCAGTAACTTAAATTATCATTGATTTTGTCATCCCAACGTAGAGAAATTTCATATCCTTTATTAGAAACTTCACCAACGTGTCTTGCTGCTTGTTGATCAATTCCAGAAGTCATTAAAGGTTTAGTATATAAAATAGTGTTTTTAGTTTCTTTATCATATACATCAAAAGATCCTTTTAATCTGCTATTTAAGAATTCAAAATCCAATCCAGCAGAGGTTTCTTCTACAATTTCCCAAGATAAAGTTGGATCTACCTGAATATTGATTGTATTTCCATTTGCATCTAGCCCAGGGAAATAATAACCATAACCAGATGAGAAGGTTTGCGCATTAAGCGGTACATTTTGGTTACCTAATTTACCCCAACCACCTCTAAGTTTAATCAAATCAACTCCTTTAATATCAGACAAGAAGTTTTCTTTAGTCATAATCCAACCTAAACCAAAAGAAGGAAAAGTTCCCCAACGATAATCATTACCATAATTAGAAGATCCATCACGTCTCACAGTACCGGTAACCAAATATCTGTCTAACAACTTATATTGGAAACGAGCAAAATAAGATGCTAATTTTAATTCATTATAATTTTCATCCTGATATTTAAGTATATCAGCAGCAAAATTATACTGATCTCCTACTGGCGCCCAGTAATTAGAATCAGGAGTTACATTCTTTCTGTCAATTGTTAATTTTTCTTTATGCCCTCTTACATTTGTTTCAATACCTGCAGTTACTTCTACATCATGAATTTCTGCAAATACTTTATTATAAGTCAAATAATTAGACAAATTCCAGTTAAAATATTGTTCTCTCCCTTTTGTCAATACATTTATGTTTCCTGAAGTTGGATAGTTGCTTGCAATACGAGTCGGATCTGCAGCTAACCATTTACCTTTAGTATCAACATAATTATATTGCTTCCAGTTATAATATTCACCATTAAATTGAGATGTGAACTTTAATCCGTCTGTAATAGAATAATCTAATTTTAGACCTCCTTGCAACATCACACTACGCTGTTGTTCATCATAAAAATTCAATTGAGAAACCGGATTTTCTACAGTGTTAAAAGCAGACCCTGTTTCACTAGCTACACCATTAGATACAAATGGTACTCCGTATTTTCCATCAGGAAAATAAACCGGAACAATTGGAGATTGTCTGTAAGCATTAGTAAATGCACTAAGAGGTTGTGGGGCAGATTTTACAGAACTGAAACTAAAGTTTTGACTTAATGTTACTTTTTTAGAAATCTTATATTCATTATTGTTTCTAAAAGTTGTACGCCCATAATCCATACCATTCAAAATAGCCTTTTCTTCATAGTTGCCAACACTAAAAAAGTATTTAATGTTTTCAGACGATCCTGAAACCGAAATGTTATTTTGAGTATAACTTCCTGTTCTGGTAATCTCATCAAACCAATCAGTATTTACCGGTTGATTTGTAGCAAATGTATTAGCTCCCAACGCTGCATTAGAATAAGCAGCAAATTGATTGCTATTGGCCATTTTTACTTTTTTTAATGGAGTTCTTACTCCACCAAAACTTTCAACTTCAACAGTAACCTTGTTTCCTTTACCACTTTTTGTAGTAATCATAATTACACCATTTGCACCTCTGGTTCCATAAATAGCCAAGGATGAAGCATCTTTAAGGATCTCGTAAGAAACAATATCATTTGTGTTAATATTGTTAATATTATCTGTAGGCATTCCGTCAACAACATATAAAGGAGTTCTTCCTCCTAATGCCGTACCTACACCTCTAATAACCACAGATGGAGTACTGCCAGGTGCATCGGATGAAGTAACCTGAACTCCCGCAGCTTTTCCCTGAATAGCTTGTGAAGCATTCATTACTTTAGTTCTGGCAACTTCTTCTCCTTTTAATGAAGATATTGCCGTGGTATTATCAATTTTCTTTCTCGTACCATATCCAATTACAACCACTTCTTTTAAAGCAGTATCGCCTGCTTCTTTTAAAGTAATTGACATTGGTGTAGCTGTTGCCGGTACAGAAACTGCGTCAAAACCTAACATTGAGACCTTTATAATCTCACCCACTTTGGCATTTATCGTAAAATTTCCATCGAAATCAGTATCAGCAGAAGCTTTTGAATCCGGCGCGCTAATAATCGCTCCGGGAACTCCCATTCCGCTGCTATCTACTACTTTTCCTTTAATTGCTTGTCCAGACATATATGCTGGAAGAAGCAAGAGCGCTAAAAAGCTAAAAATAAAATTTTTCATACAGTTCGTAATCGTTTAAGTTAGTAGAGCCAAATTAAACAATTACAACGTTGTAGTACATCAAATACCACTACTACATAGCTACATCATTATGTTAAATCAATTATGTATACTACTAATTTTCAGTATTTTAAATGTTAAATTATTTTCATTAACATTACCTTATGATGTAGTAATGATGTATTGTAATTATATAAAAAATGATGTAGAAAAATATAATATCCGTAAAAAACAAATGCAAATCTTACAGACTTAATAAAAACTTTGAGAGGTTTTCGTCCTGGGTGAGATTTAATTTCTTTCTTAGGCGATATCTGTGCAATTCTACACCTCTGAAAGAGATATTCATCATAGGTGCAATTTCTTTAGAAGAGAGGTTCATTTTTAGATAAACGCACAATTTTATATCTTTTGGAGTTAAATTTGGATACTTTTTAGAAAGATTAATAATAAACTCATTATGGATTTGATTCAGATTGGTTTCAAAAATTTCCCATTCGTGTTTATTGACTTCATTAATCTTAATTGCTTTTTTGATTTCACTTTTAAGCTTATTAAAATCTTTCTCTGAATCCAGAATACTTTGAATATTTTCGATCATTTCACTTTGCTTGGCTATAGACAAAGATTTTCCGGCGACTTCAGATGATTTTGTCTGAAGTTCAAGTTCCAGAATATGTTTTTCGTACTCTTGAATATTTAATTCATTTTCTGCTTTTAATTCCATTTCAAGAATTTCGCGCTGATGTTTCAATTCTTCTGCCTGTAATTTTAATTTTTGCAGATAACGAAGTTTATTCCATTTATAATAGAAAAATAAAACGGTTCCTATTACTAATAAATACAATAGAATCATCCAAAAAGAAAAATACCACGGCTGTGCCACTTTAAATTCAAAGTTGGACACTCTGTCATAACTCGCTCCGTCATGTTTGTATACTTCAATAGTATGGTAACCGCTGCTTAAATTATTCAGCAAAATTAATCCATCAGAAATTGGCGTAAATTCTTTGCTTTTATTCAGTCTATAGAATAAATTTGGTTTACTGGCGCCATAAATTCCGGATATAATATTGATTTTAAGTTCTGTATTATATTTAATTCTGGAATCATTTTCAAGTAAATTTCCATTATTAAAAGCTTCAACCTTAATTTCTGTATTTTGTTTGTTTTCATATTTCAACTGAAGAGATATGAAACCGTCATCAAGGTTTAGTAAATAATGATTGTTATTTTTAAAAATTCGTAAGTTATCGTTGATTAGCTTTCCTTTATAATATTTCTCCTGAATTATATTCCAGACAAATTTATTTCCGTTGACATAAATATGATACAAAATTCCATTTTGAAGTACCATAAAATGATCTTCATCTATGCTAATAACATCGGATACATTTTTAAAATTCTCATTAAACAATTCATTTTCCTCCAATTTATTGGTTATCGAATTGTGAGTATACCAGGTATTGTTTATTAAAAAGAGGATTTCGTTTCTAAATTCAAATATCTTAACGCCAAAATCATTTTTGATTTTACTGAGCTGAGTTGCGTTTTCAATTTTTTTAGTTTTATAATTATCATCATATAAAACACGATATAATCCGCGATAATTATCTGCCGCCCAAATTTCATTCTTCTTATTTTGAGCAACATATTTTATAGGTTTCGAAAGATCATTGATTCTTTTATATTGGGTTAAATCTGCAAGATTATCATAAACCAAAACTCCACTGTAAGTCGATTGAAAATAAGTATCATTAATACTGCTTTTTGATAAATTCCAGCCACCGCTTACTTTGTTTATTTTGCTGAACGAGCCATTATCATAAGAAAATGTTCCGTCATTATGACCAATAATATATTGATTGTTGATTTTCGTGATATTCCACGCTTGTCCCTGTGTATTTGGGATCATTTTGAATTTACCGGAATCAAATTCAAAAACGCCATGATTTGAAGCTATTAAATAACCCTTATTTGTTGTGGCAACAGAATAAATCGACCCTAATGTTCCTGAATTATCATAAAAAAATGAGATAGGCGAATTTACTTCAACATGTGCAATTCCGTTATCCAATCCCAGCCATAAATCATTTTCTTTATCAAAACCAATGCTCAGAATAGAGTTATTCATCAAAACATTACTTCTGTCAATATTTTTATAAGTATTTGTATTAAAATCATAAATAAAAACCCCTCTGTTTCCTGTTCCTACAACAAGTTTATTCGTTTTGATAAATTTGGCAACGTTAATTGTTGCCGCTTTTAAAGTTTCATTTAAAGGATTATTCCATGGTTTTAAACCTTCTTTTTCGATGGTAAAAATTCCTCTTTTCTGGGTAAAAATATACGATTTGCCATTATATTTTTCAATCGCGTGAACTACGGTGTTTTTTAAAACATTCCAGCCTATTGGATTCGAAATTTTTGACCCATCCATTTTAAAAAGACCTTTTTCTACAGAAGCAACATAGACATTGTTATTTATAACAAAACAGTAAGAAATTAAAAAAGGAAATTTAATTTTTTGAATATGCTTGCCACTGTAAATAAAAATATCATTAAAAGACTGAAAATAAATGGAACCATTAAATCTGAAAATTTTCCAAATTTCCTCATTGTCTTTTTCATCAAATAAATGGAGGTTTTTTGTAATGGAAACATACCTCATTTTACCATCTTTTCTATACCAATACCCAAATTCCTTATAAGATCCGGAATAAATTTTATCGCCTTCAATCATAATAGAGCGAATAATGGTTTTATTTGGCAAGGTATATTTTTCCCACATTACACCATCATATCGCAATAAATAATGGTTATTGGCAAAATACATGGCTTTATCATTTCCCTGAGCCACATTCCAGATTTGATTGTCGCCCTGATAATCAGATTTATTATAGTTTTCTACGAAAGGAAGTAACTCTTGTGCTTGAATTTGAAAAGCAATGAAAAAGAAGAAAAATGATTTTATATATATTGATTTCAAAGTATTCGGATTTATATTCAAAGATACTGACAAATATTTAATATCTAAAAAGTAAAAAGCTCCTCGATTGAGAAGCTTTTGAGTCAAAATTTATATTTTAAATTAGTTTTCAAGCAATTGATACACCTGATTTGCAATTTCGAATTCTTCATCAGTTGGTACAACCAAAACTTTTGTTTTTGAATTTGCTGTGCTTATTTCTCTAATGGCTTTTGAACGAATCTGATTTTTCTCGTTATCTAATTCAATTCCAAAATAATCCATATCTGTACAAACCAGTTTGCGCATATAAGAGGAATTCTCACCAATTCCGGCCGTAAATATAATAGCATCCAGACCATTTAAAGCAGCGGTGTAAGATCCAATATATTTTCTGATTCTGTATGCGTTCATTAATAAAGCCAATTGACAATCTGTATTTCCTTTTTCGGCTTCTGCTTCAATATCACGTAAATCACTATAGCCTGTAAGCCCAAGCATTCCGCTTTGTTTCAGTAAAATAGCATTTACTTCATCAGCAGTATAATTTAAATTTTTAGTGAGATAAAAAATAACAGACTGATCAATATCACCGGCACGAGTTCCCATAATTAAACCATTTGAAGGCGAAAAACCCATTGTATGATCAATACTTTTTCCGTCTTTAATGGCGGTCATACTACAGCCGTTTCCTAAGTGAATGGTGATTATTTTCGAATTATCTTTTAAATAAGCAATCGCTTTTTCAGATACATATTTATGACTTGTTCCGTGAAAACCATAAACGCGGACTTTATTTTCTGTTAAAAGATAATTTGGAATAGCATATTTATAAGCTTCAACAGGAATTGTCTGATGAAAAGCGGTATCAAAAACGGCTACTTGTTTTGCATCTGCAAAAATTTCTTCGGCAACTGTAATCCCAACTAAATGAGCGGGATTATGTAAAGGCGCTAATTCTGAAAGTTCTTTTATTTTTTCTTTAACTTCTTCTGTAATAATTGTTGTGTCCGAAAAATAACTTCCTCCATGCACCACGCGATGACCAACTGCTCCAATTTCTGAAGTCGATTTTATAACTCCTTTTTCTGTATCCAAAAGCATATCGGCAACTTTTTGCAAACCTACTTTATGATTCGGAATGGGTAATAGTTCTTCAATTGAATCTGACGAAGTTTTAAAGGTTACATTTGAAGTTTCCAATCCAATTCTGTCGATCATACCGCTGCAAATTACTTCGTTTGTCGGCATAACCATTAATTGATATTTTATTGAAGAGCTTCCTGAGTTTATAATTAATATTTTCATTTTCGAGTATTTTGCCACTAAGGCGCTAAGTCACTAAGTTATTTTTTGTGACGAAACTCCAGAGTTTTTCTGATTTTTAATTTCTAATTTTTAATTGATTATAATCCCTGCGCTTGAATTGCTGTAATAACTACCGTATTTATAATATCGTCTACAGTGCAGCCACGGCTTAAGTCGTTTACCGGCTTGTTTAAACCTTGTAACATTGGCCCAATAGCCAGGGCTCCGGTTTCTCTTTGCACTGCTTTATAGGTATTGTTTCCTGTATTTAAATCAGGAAAAATAAGTACGCTCGCCTGCCCTGCCACTTCAGAATCCGGCATTTTGCTTAAACCGACGGCGCGATCTACTGCGGCATCATATTGAATTGGCCCTTCAATTTTTAAATCAGGACGTTTTTGTTTTACAATTTCGGTTGCGGTTCTTACTTTTTCTACTTCATCTCCTTTTCCTGATGATCCCGAAGAATAAGAAAGCATGGCGATTTTTGGTTCTATTCCAAAAGCCGCACTCGATTCTGCTGATGAAATCGCAATTTCGGCCAATTGTTCTGCAGTTGGATTTGGATTTATTGCGCAATCTCCAAAAACAGAAACTCTGTCTTCTAAACACATAAAGAATACGGATGAAACTACAGAAGAATTTGGCTTGGTTTTAATGAATTGCAACGCCGGTAAAATAGTATGTTGGGTAGTATGTGCAGCTCCGGAAACCATTCCGTCAGCGTGACCTTTATACACCATCATAGTTCCAAAATACGAGACGTCTTCCATTAAATCCCGCGCCATTGTAATACTTACATTCTTGTTTTTTCTAAGTTCATAATACGTATTGGCGTAATCGTCGTAGTTTTTAGATTCTATTGGATTAATGATATTTACTTTAGAAAAATCAAAAGTGATTCCTAGTTCGGTAACTTTACTTTCGATCTGTTTTTTGTCTCCAATTATCGAAATATCAACTACATCCATATCCAATAATCTTGAAGCTGCGATGATAATTCGGTCGTCATTTCCTTCCGGTAAAACAATATGTTTGCGATGTTGTTTGGCTCTTTTCACCATATTGTACTGGAACATTTTTGGTGTCATTCCTTCCGGTACAAAAGTGATTAATCGTTCGGATAAAGCTTCATTATCCACATATTTTTCAAACGTGCTGATCGAAGTTTCAATTTTATGCGTATTGTTGGCATAGATTTTCGATTTTATAGATCCAATTTTATTGGTAATATGATACGTTCCGCCATCAACAGCAATAATAGGAACAATCGCCGAAAGTCCTTCTATAAGTTTCAAAATGCTTTCTTCCGGAACAATATTGCCAGTTAGAATAATTCCTGAAATTGTTGGATAATTAACTGATTCATTGGCTTGTAAAGCGCCTAAAATAATATCAGAACGGTCTCCTGGCGTAATTACAAGTGCATTATCATTTAAGTGAACTAAATAATTGTGCAATTGCATGGCGCCGACGCTAAAATGTCCGATTTCATTATTGAGATAATTTTCTCCAAATAAAACCTTAGCATCCAGCTCATTTACAATTTCCTGCATCGTTGGATTATCCAAGCTCGAAATTATCGGAATTGTATTCACTAAAACATTCGAAGGCAAACTTTTCTGAAGACTTTTTGTAACCAGTTCTATGTTTTCCGGCTGTACTTTATTCGCAAAAACAGACAAAACTTCCACATCTTTTACTTTAAAAGAATCATAAACCAAATAAAGGCTGTCTACTAATTCCTCTAATGTTTTTCCAACTCCAGAACCAATAATTATGGTTGGAATTCCAAGATTTTTGGCGATTAAAACATTCAAATCCAATTCTATAGAAGTTCCTTCGCCGGTAAAACTGGTTCCTTCCACAAGAACAAAATCAAAACGTTCTTCGAGCTTTTTATATTTTTCGATAATAAGGTCTAAAACCTCTCCTATTTTTCCTTTATTTTTTTTCTTGATCAGTTTGCTTTTCGTGATGGCATACGCATCTTCAAACTTAATATCAAGGTCAAAATAAGACAAAACCGTTTCAATATGATTGTCTAATTCGCCATCGACAAAATCTTCGACTATCGGCCTGAAATAACCTACTTTGGCCGTTTTACCAATCAAAATACTCATCAAACCGAGTGTTATGATCGATTTTCCGCTATTTTGGTCGCTTGTGGCGATATATATTGCTTTACTCATAATTTATATTTTGAAACTAAATATTATGTATTTAATTATAGTTTAGAATTAAAACCAACGTCTTTTTTTGAAATAAATGATTAATCCCAAGACAAGCAGAAACATGATTCCCAATACCACAAAATAACCGTTTTGGGTCTTGAGTTCCGGCATGTTTTCAAAGTTCATTCCATATACTCCCACAATAAACGTCAGCGGAATAAATATTGCCGAGATAATAGTCAGCGTTTTCATGATTTCATTCATTTTCCGACTTTGTTCCGAAAAATAAAAATTAGAAGCGCTTTCTAATGCGCTCATATCCGATTCTATTTGTTCTAACAGCTCTAAACTTTTTTGATGTAAGCGTATAAAAAAATTGAAAGTGTCTTTCTGTATTAAAGAATTGGTATCATCATCTTTTATCGTTTTCAAGTAATACAGCGAATCCCGAAGCGGTACAATAGAACGTTTTAAAAAATTGAAATTATCGCGATGGTTTTCTATTTTTTCCAAAATAACAGGATCAGCGCCTTTTTTGGTTAAATTGATTAAATCCTCAATTTTCTCTTCTTCATCTTCAATTGTAATGTAAAAATTTTCCATAACGGCATCTAATAATAAATACAGTAAATAGTCTACTTTTTTAGTCCTTACAATTCCTGCATGTGTACGAAGACGTTCCCGAATATGAGCAAAAAAATCGCTTCGTTTTTCCTGAAACGAAATTAAAATTCCCTCTTTCAAAATAAAACTGATTTGCTCCACACTAATATTATCTGAATATTCAGAAGGTAAAAGTGATTTTATATTGAAGAATAACACATTTTGCTGTTCTTCTAATTTGGTTCTTTTGGTAGTATTTAAAATATCGGCGAGTAAAAAATCGTCCAGTTTAAAATGAGCACCAATGGTTTTTATAAGATTGATATCATTTAAACCGTGAACATTAAGCCAGTTATTTTTAGTATAATCAAAGCAGGAATTCAAAGCCTGAACGGTAAACTTATCATATTCAACAACATCGGCATCATCATATACAAAAAGCTGCATTTCGGTTTGATGCTCTTTGTGTGTACCTGTATATTCTAAAGTTATATGTTGAAGCTTGCGTCCCTTTTTGTATTTGATCTTTCTCATTCAAAAAAATTTACAATAGTAATATTACGAAAAAGAATCCGAATGGGAAATGACAATTATCATTTTGATGGGAAAGATTAACAAATAATCCTGATTTTAAAAAGTAATCTTTTTATTACTTTTAAATATTCAAATGTAACAACAAAACATAAAAAAACCGGATTATTTCTAATCCGGTTTTTACTATTATTAAAGAAGAATTATTTTACTTCTTCGAATTCAACGTCTTCAACATTGTCACCTTGCGATTGCTCTTGTTGTGGAGCTGCTTGTTGACCTTGTTCACCTTGAGCATACATAGCTTCTGTAGCTGTTTTCCAAGCTGCATTGATGTTGTCAAGAGCCGTTTGAATAGCTGGAATGTCTTGAGATTGGTGAGCCATTCTCAATTCAGTTAAAGCGTACTCTACAGCAACTTTGTGATCGTCAGCTAATTTGCTTCCTAACTCTTTCAATTGACTTTCTGTTTGGAAAATCATGCTGTCAGCTTCGTTTAATTTCTCAGCTCTTTCTTTAGCTATTTTGTCAGCGTCAGCGTTAGCTTCAGCATCTTTTTTCATTTTTTCGATTTCTTCAGCTGTTAATCCAGAAGAAGCTTCGATACGGATATCGTGAGATTTTCCTGTTCCTTTATCAGTTGCAGAAACTTTGATGATACCATTCGCATCGATATCAAAAGTAACCTCGATTTGAGGAACTCCTCTTGGTGCTGGTGGAATACCATCTAAGTGGAAACGACCAATAGTTTTGTTATCAGCAGCCATCGCTCTTTCTCCTTGCAATACGTGGATTTCAACAGATGGTTGAGAATCAGCAGCAGTAGAGAATACTTGAGATTTTTTAGTTGGAATAGTTGTGTTAGACTCAATTAATTTAGTCAATACACCACCCATAGTTTCGATACCTAAAGAAAGAGGTGTTACGTCAAGTAACAATACATCTTTTACATCTCCAGATAAAACTCCACCTTGAATAGCAGCTCCAATAGCAACAACTTCATCAGGGTTAACACCTTTAGATGCCTTTTTACCAAAGAATTTTTCCACTTCGTCAGCAATTCTTGGCATACGAGTAGAACCTCCAACAAGGATTACTTCGTCGATATCAGATGTAGATAAACCTGCATCTTTTAATGCTTTAGCAACTGGCTCCATAGAACGTTTTACTAAAGTATCAGATAATTGCTCAAATTTAGCTCTTGATAATTTTTTCACTAAGTGTTTTGGTCCAGAAGCAGTAGCAGTTACGTAAGGTAAGTTGATTTCAGTTTCAGCAGAAGATGATAATTCAATCTTAGCTTTCTCTGCAGCTTCTTTCAAACGTTGCAATGACATTGGATCTAAACGTAAATCAATACCTTCTTCAGATTTGAATTCGTCAGCTAACCAGTCAATAATAACCTGGTCAAAATCATCTCCACCTAAGTGAGTATCACCATTTGTAGATAATACTTCAAATACACCGTCTCCTAATTCAAGAACAGAGATATCAAAAGTACCTCCACCTAAATCGTAAACAGCAATTTTTTGATCAGTTCCTTTTTTATCTAATCCGTAAGCAAGTGCAGCAGCAGTTGGCTCGTTGATGATACGCATAACTTTAAGACCAGCAATTTCACCAGCTTCTTTAGTAGCCTGACGTTGTGCATCATTAAAGTAAGCAGGAACAGTAATAACCGCTTCAGTTACAGTTTGACCTAAATAGTCTTCAGCAGTTTTTTTCATTTTTTGAAGTGTCATTGCCGACAATTCTTGTGCAGTGTATAAACGACCGTCAATATCCACACGTGGTGTATTGTTGTCACCTTTTACAACACTGTAAGGAACTCTTTTTGCCTCATCCTGAGTTTCAGCAAAAGTGTGTCCCATAAAACGTTTAATAGAAGCAATCGTTTTTGTAGGATTCGTTACCGCTTGTCTTTTTGCAGGATCACCTACTTTAATTTCTCCACCTTCAACAAAAGCGATGATAGATGGCGTTGTTCTTTTTCCTTCTGCGTTAGGAATAACAACTGCTTCGTTACCTTCCATTACAGAAACACAAGAGTTCGTCGTACCTAAGTCAATTCCGATTATTTTACCCATTTTTTATATATTTAATTTTGATATACATTTTATAACTCAGGTGGCATAAGTCAATCTTTGTGCCAATATAAAAAACCAAAGTAAATTGTCAGTTTTCATGTCGGCACTATAAAAATCATCTGACAACATGACATTTTTAAAACCTGACATTCGTGGCATATCAGCACTTTACGTGTCATTATCAGGAGCTGTTTCCTGCTATCCGCTATATCTTTTACGGCGAACCCCGCCGTAAAAGGATGCCGCTCCTATCAGGGCTAGGGATTTAGGTTTCATTAGAAAATTATCATAATCTGATACTATAATATCTTTCCATACTTTTAAATAAAACCCGAAATACTTACATTAGCATTTTTCTAAATTATCCAAATGGAAAACTACAGCATCATTATTTTTATACTCGCCATCGTAATTGGTCTTTCCGCTTTTGCCGATAAAGCAAAATTACCCTACCCCATTCTTCTGGTAATTGTTGGAATCGCAATTGGTTTTATTCCCACAATGACAGAAATTCAAATCAATCCCGAAATTATCTTTCTGATCTTTCTGCCACCTTTATTATATGATGCGTCTTTTAATATTTCTCCAAAAGATTTCAAAACCAATATTAATACCATCAGTACACTGGCCATAACTTTGGTTTTCCTTACCGCATTTTGGATTGCTGTAGTGGCTCACTATATGATTCCAAATATAACCTGGCCTCTCGCATTTGTACTAGGCGCAATTCTTTCAGCCACCGATGCCGTAGCCGCTATAAGTATTACAAAAGGACTCGGAATACCTCATAAAACGATTACAATCCTGGAAGGCGAAAGTCTTATAAACGATGCATCGGCACTTGTGGCCTACCGTTTTGCCGTTGCTGCCGTATTGGGCTCCACTTTTATTATATGGAAAGCAACACTGCAATTTGTATTTTTATTAGGAGGCGGTTTCCTTGTTGGTTTTATAATGGCAAAAATCCTTGCTTTTATATTAAGCAAAGTCCATAAAAATGTAAACGTTACCATCAGTCTTATGCTCTTGATGCCCTTTATAGCTTATTTAGTGGCAGAACAATTTCATGTTTCAGGCGTAATTGCAGTAGTAATTTTAGGGCTGGCAATTGCCCGTTTTAGTAAAAAAATATTTCCTGAAAGTTTAAAAAACAGTTCACGAAGTTTATGGGATATTATCATTTTTATCTTAAATGGTTTAATCTTTATCCTAATCGGACTTAATTTCAGATACATTTTAAAAGACATTGATAACGACATGATTTTGCCTTATATTGGTTATGCTTTTATCATTACAATTGTCGCTTTATTAATTAGAATGGTCAGAATATTTCTTCAAAAAATTAACCTTCAAAAAGCTTTTCAAAAAAACCATAAAGGAAAAAGAAAAATAAGTGAAGATGCCCTTTTGGATTTCAACAATAGTATTATTCTCGGCTGGTCAGGAATGCGCGGTATTGTATCTCTTGCCATCGCGATCGGACTTCCAAAATTCCTTGAAGACGGCAGCCCTTTTCCGGAAAGAAATACTATTATTTTCATCTCAATTGCTGTCGTGCTTTTTACTCTCATCGGACAAGGACTTACGCTTCCGTGGATTGTAAAAAAATTAAATAGTAAGAAGGAATCTTAAAATTAAGTACATTCGTTGAAAAAACATATGGAAGAAAAATACCCTTTTATGATTGAAAGAATACAATCAATACTAATTGATTCTGTTTTAATAATAGCATGTATGATCATTATTTCTGATATTTTATCGAACTTTAAAAATGTACCAGATTCATTAAGGGCTTTTTTATTGATCTCTCTTTTCTTGTACGAACCTATTGCGACAACTTTTGGCGGAACAATTGGAAATAATATTAAAGGAATTAGAGTTCGAAAAAATTCGAATGAAGATCAAAAAATTAGTCTTTTTCAAGCAATAATTCGTTATTTTTTTAAGTTTCTATTAGGCTGGCTATCTTTTCTTTCTATATTTTCAAGTAGTAAAAAGAGAGCTATTCATGATATTATAAGCGGTACTGTAATGATTAAAATTCAACCAATATCGGTGAAAAAATCAAGTTAAAATATAGACAAACAGCATTATTTAAATATCTTAAATTTATTTAATCCATGAAAAATACTATTGCAGTTTACGGCGCTTACGGACACACGGGAAAATTCATCTTAGCTGAGCTTAAAAGACAAGGTTACAAACTAATTCTTTCCGGCAGAGATCAGGAAAAGTTATTAGATTTACAAAATGACTATCCTGATTCCGTGATAAAAGCAGCCAATATTCACGATACTAATTCATTAGACGAAGCATTTTCCGGAGCAAAAATTATTATAAATTGTGCCGGTCCATTTCTGGATACAGCAAAACCTATTATAAAATCGGCTTTGCGTTTAGGAATTCATTACATCGATTTAAGTGCCGAACAAAAAGCTGTTTTAGATGTATTCGAACAATTTTCTGAACAGGCAAAATCAAAAGAAATCTTAGTTATTCCTGCCGTAGCTTTTTATGGCGGATTAGCTGATTTATTAAGCACTGCAATAACTCAGGATTGGAATGAAATTGACGAGATAAACGTTTATATCGGCTTAGATTCCTGGCATCCAACAAAAGGAACCAGATTAACCGGAGACCGCAATCATTATATAAGACTGACTTTAAAAAACAAGCAATTACAAGAACTTCAACCGGGTTCACCAATAAAATGGGATTTCAAAAATCCTATTGGAATTAAAGAAGCTGTTGCGTTACCGCTTTCCGAAATTATTACCATTTCGCGCCATTTAAACGTAAAATCAATCAATACATTTCTAAGTCAGAACTCTTTGGATGATCTTCGAAACGAAGCTACGCCAGAGCCTAAACCTACCGACGAAAAGAATAGATCGTCTCAGCTTTTTTCTGTTGAAGTTGTCGCAACAAAAGACAATAATAAGAAAACTATTTTGGCGCAAGGCCAGGATATTTACGCCGTAACAGCGCCTTTGGTTGTCGAAACGGTAAACAGAATACTATCCGGAACAACAAAGAAAACCGGCGTAACAACAATAGGCGAAGTATTCGATGCATCCGATTTTCTAAACGCTTTAAATGAAGATGATATCACAATTTCAGCCATTGAAGAATCTAAAATTAAATAATTAAAATGCCAAAATCTCTATTTCTTTTTGTCTTTCTTTTTTCTGCAATGTTAGCTGCCCAAAATAATTTTTCCAAAGAAATTACAAAAGTAAAAGGCGATTTAAACAAAGATGGTTTATCAGATTATGTTCAGGTTTTACAAGATACCGTAAGTGAAACTGCGCCTTATAAACTCGAAATATATTTTGCCGAAACCAATGGGAATTTCAAAAAAGTAGTTTCTACAGTAAAAGCAATCGACGCGCAATATCCCGAAGGAAGAAATGGATATTCTAACGGAAATTCCTTTTATGAAATCACCATTACAAAAGGAATTTTAAGCATTCACAATGAACTTATTCGGGGCAATTTTGAACATAAATTCAGATATCAGAATGGAAATTTTGAATTGATTGGTTTCTCTGAAGTTTATTCTGACGGGCAGGGAACAATGAGCAATATCGATTTTAATCTTTCAACGGGAATCCGCATTAAAACAACAGAACCTTACGGCGAAGACGATTTCCCGAAAACAAATACCAAAAAGAAAATCATGATTCGACCATTGCCAAAACTACAGGATTTCGCACCTTTTAAAACCGAATATTATTAATATTAAGTACATTATGTCAAGCTTTGTCAAAGTTTAAAACTTTGACAAAGCTCAAAATGGGTTAATCAACTCTATCGGCTATGTTTGTTGATGCAAGTGAAACGCCTTTATCCATTTCTACAAACTATGTTTCTATGTGTTAAAAAATATTACACTCAGCGGATTTAACTTTTCAAAAAAGTTGCCTTTGCTTTTTTATTTGTACTTTCGATTTTCAAAAAATTATAAATAAAAAATGGCTTCATTTACCAAACAAATATCTTTTCGCTGGTCAGATCTTGACCCCAATTTTCATGTTAGACATAGTGCTTATTACGATTTTGGTGCACAACATCGTATCGAAATTCTCGAAGAATTAGGCTTAACTTTAAAAGTGATGCAAACGCAGGGTTTTGGACCTGTTTTGTTTAGAGAAGAATGTGTTTTTAGAAAAGAATTAAAACTTTCAGACAAAATATTCATTCACACCAAAACTTCAAAAATGAAAGCCAATGCTTCGCGCTGGTCTATCATTCATGAATTTAGAAAAGAAGATGACACGCTTTGTGCCGTAATTACTGTTGATGGCGCGTGGATGGACACAAAATTGCGTAAACTGGCTTCTCCAACGCCTGAAATTGCTATTCAAGCTTTAAGTATTTTTCCTAAAACGGATGATTTTGTTGGTCTTTAAATTAAAATCACACTTATAAATATTAAAACCGTTACAAATGAATGTAACGGTTTTAATATTAGAAAAAATTGCTGAGTGTGATTTATTTAACACATGAAACATAGATTTTAAAAACTTAAAAAAGGCGTTTTACTTTTCTAAATACATAACTATGTTTGAGAAACTAGTTTCTTTTTGTACTCTTTTTTGATAAATATAAGCCTATGTTTCTATGTGTTTAATAAAGCTTTAGGATCATTTGTTTACAAATATTATTCAGCCAAAATTTTAAAACTCTTATTTAAATCTTCAGAAGAAATATTTAATACATACATTCCTGATATTTTTTTATTGCCAATGTTTAAAGCAAAAAGTCCATTTCCATCCGAAGTGATTTTTTCTTTCAGAATAATTTTTCCCGTCATATCGCTTAAAATTGCCGTTGCAGAAGACGATCCGTAATTCGGAATATTGATGAAAATCTGGTCTTTTACAGGATTTGGATATACAATCGCATTATTCTTGTTTTGAGTAAATTTATCCGTACTTAAAAAATCCTGATTAAACAATTCCAATACTTCGGTCGTATTTAAAGGATAATTAAAAATCTGAAGCTCATCAAATTGCCCTTTATAAGGCGCAGGCGCAGTTCCTGATGCAAGTTCAAGCTCTCCGATATTTCCTATTACTAAATCTGTTTCTTCAGAAATTCCGGTAACAGCAGTTTCATCGAGTTCAGCTGAAAAAACGCCGTTGGTATAAATCCTCATTTTATGAGCAATAACATCTCTCATAATCACAACATTTACCCAGTCATCTGTAAAATATTTGGCTGCCGCTGTTGTGACTTCTTTTTTGGTTTTATCATCATCGATCGCAAAACGCAAAAGACCGCCTTTGATTTCGATATTATATCTTCTTCCTGTTGCGCCCGTTGTGGTATTCTTGGTAAACGAACCTTTGCACAACACATAAATACTCGTTGCCGAAGAACTTGGCAATAAAGCCGGAGCTGCTTTCATCCAGAATGAAACCGTAAACGAATTTTTATCAAACAATAAATGATCCTGATTTGGAATATTTACCATCGATTTATTATTTGCCGAAGTCGAAAAATCAATTGCATTATTGGCTTTTCCCGGCACTCTTACATTAGCATTATCATATGCAACATCCAGCACACCATGATTGGCATAACTGGTAATATCTGTAATTTGCTCTCCCTGAGACGCTGCTTCTTTAAACGGCCAATGACCAACCAAACCTGGCGTAAGCGCGCGGAAACTCCAAACATCTCCCGTTGCGGTTCCTTTGTCATTTACAGCGTCAATTCTCCAGTAATAATTTATTGCCGGACTCAAACCTGTAACAGCATAAGACGAACTGGCAGTATAAGCAATATCACCCAACTTCGTCAAATTTGAAGGATTTGTGCCAAAATAAACCGAATAAGTTGTCGTGTTGGAGCTTCCACTCCATTTTAAAGTCAAATTGCCACTTGTGAGTTCTGCATTAACAAATCCTGAATTAGGAATTGGAGCACTTGCCTTAGTTGGTGCTAACGGAATTGGCGGTGTTGTTAACGATGCCGTTTCATACACCGAAGATTCTGTATTATTTGTTGCTTTTATACGATAATAATATTTCGTATTTGGCAATAAACCCGTGTCATTATAAGTCGTTGTATTTGCACCCAATGTAGTGATTACTGAAAAATCAGTACCATTTAAAGAACGTTCAATGACATAATTATTCTCATTTGTAGCGCTGTCAATCCAGTTAACGGTTAAAGAACTCGCAATCGGAATTTCTGTCGAAACCACATTTGTAAAATTTATATTCGAAGGCGGAATAATAAAATCCGGAGGCGTTTCATTTGTTAATCCGTTAATATAAACTTCAATATTAAGGTACGGCGCATGCGATGAACTTACCGATAAAGCATCAGCGGTATTTTTATCTAATTCATTTGCATCTTCCCAGGCGTCGGGCATTCCGTCATTATCCGTATCCAAAGGAGCCGGCGCGCCATAAACATGTCCTGCGCCGCCGTTAATAAAACCAAATTGCTGCGTTAAGTCTGTTTGAACATAAACGTAAGTTGCCGCTGTTCCTTTCGACATCAAATCAGAAACCATTAAATTATCAACCTGATCACGTCTCGGATAAGAAGCGCCAACGCCTGAAACTATCTTATTATAAGCATCTTCAGCGCTTAAAGTGGTATTTTTCATTGGATAATCATACGGTGTTGACAAAATCGTCGCAATATCTCCCGTAGGATATCCCGTTAAATCCGAAGGAACCAAAGTACCGTTTAAAACACCGTCTTTATTATTATCGAAATAATTTCCGGAACCGTACAAAGAAAAATTATCATTTCCGCGATTAAAAGGCGTCGAAATAGTCGTGCTGGTATTAGGTCCGCCAATAAAATAATTATTGATAATATTTACATCAGAACTTCCGGCAGAATCGCCACCCATAATATACGCATCGCCGGATTCGGTATGTCCGTAAGTATTACCATAATTTCCCCAATTATAAACAACATTGTTTACAAACTCGTTGATGCCTTTTATCTTATTATTTCGCGTTTTGTTACAGATATATAAATTTCCAATCAGACTAATCTTTCCGCCGGAAGGCTGTATCAATCCACCTGCAGAATGATTATGACGGTGTAAGCCCTGCCCGATAATAGAATTCTGAATGGTAATATTATCCGGACTCAGACCTTTATTATCCCAATTGATCGAAAAAACTTCATCAGTTCCCCACGTAAAAGTCATGTGATCAAAAATCATATTGGCACCGTTTGCAAGTCCTGATGCATCCTGATTTTGAGCCGTTCCGCCGTAACGAATCCTGAGATATCGCGCAATTGTGTTACTCGCTCCCGTAAAGGTAACTCGTGTCCCTAAAAATACAATTCCCTCGCCGGTTGCCGTTTGTCCTGCAATCGTCGTATTGCTTGCCACAACAACCTGAGACAATAAATTCACAATACCGCCTACTCTAAAAATTACAAATCTTCCTTCCTGACTCACCGCATCCCTAAAAGAACCCGGGCCACTGTCGTTTAAATTGGTTACCAGATAAATTTGAGGATTTGCCGCGCCTCTTGCACCCGTGGTAAATCGCCCAAAACCAGTTGCTTCAGGAAAAGCTAACGTTTGAGCTTGTAGATTAACAAAACTGTTAATAAATCCATATATCATAAAAATTTTGACTAAAAATTTAAATGATTGGTTACTTTTTTTCATAAATTTTGGTTATATGTTAGTATAACTAATTTACTTAGAAGCAAAAAAGAGCGCATCCTGTCCTATCCTGCTTCATCTTACTAATCCTCAATATATTATACTTTTCAGATTTATGAATTATCACTTTTACCCATTCAAATAGATCCTAAATTTGTAGAACTATTACTGCTAATAATAGGCAGATGAGTACAAAACTTCGTAAATTAGCTTTTCTAACTTTTAGAATTTTTATAAAAACTAAAAAGCTTATGATCGATTTTACAAAAGATTTTAGAATAGCTATCATTATCGGCATTATTGCCGTTACCACAATTATTTTAGGCGCAGTAACAGAAAAAGTATTGCGTTATTTTTTGTATCGAAAATTGACCGATAAAGAATATGATGCAACCGGATTTAGGTTTTTAAAACATCTAATTATCACCGTAATCTACATTTTAGGATTTGCCTTTGCCTTAATCCAAATTCCTGAATTTAAGATTATCGGGCATTCGTTTTTAGCCGGTGCGGGAGTAATTTCTCTGGTTGCTGGTTTGGCGTCTCAGCAAGCTTTGAGTAATATTGTAAGCGGTATATTTCTGGTTATTTTTAAACCTTTCAGAATCAACGATAAAATCACCATTAATAATTTCGTTGGTACGGTTGAAGATATTAATTTGAGACAAGTTGTTTTAAAAGATGCCGAAAACAACCGAATCATTATTCCAAATTCTGTCATTAGCAATCAGATTATCGTGAATACCAATATGCATGACACAAAATGCTGTAAAATAATCGAAATCGGTATTGGTTATGAATCCGATGTTGATAAAGCGCTGGAAATCATGAAAGATGAAATTGCAAAACATCCTCTTTTTATAGATACCAGAACCGCCGAAAACAAGAAATCAAAAACTCCTTTGGTCGTTGCACGCGTAGTCGCTCTGGCAGATTCAAGCGTTACCTTAAAAGCTTGGGCGTGGGCAAAAAATTCAACAGATGGATTTGTCATGTATTGTGATTTATTGCAAAGCATCAAAAAACGTTTTGATGAATCTGATATTGATATTCCCTATCCGCAGCGGGTTGTAACATTCAAGAAATAGTTTCTTTCAAGTTTTTTCTGATAACTTTAAGATTTTAAGTTTTGCCTTTAAAATCGTAAACCTTAATTTTATAGTTAATGCAAACCAATACTAAACTGAAATGAAAAATATACTATATATACTCTTTATGCTTCCTTTCCTATGTTTTTCGCAGCAGGAAAAGATAAAAGCACTCGATATTAATTTAACCAATTATGAATATCCATTTCCGGTTCAATTTTTAGAATTAAGCAATCAGCGTCAGCTTTTAAAAATGGCGTACATGGATATTAAACCCGAAAATTACAATAATAAAAATATTGTGCTGTTACACGGTAAAAATTTCAATGGCGCTTATTGGGAAACCACCATAAAAGCGCTTACAAAAGAAGGTTTCCGCGTAATTGTTCCGGATCAGATCGGTTTTGGAAAATCTACAAAACCAGAAAATTATCAATATAGCTTTCAGCAATTTGCGCTAAATACCAAGAAATTACTCGATCATTTGGGAATTGAAAAAACTACTATTTTAGGTCATTCTATGGGCGGAATGTTAGCCACAAGATTTGCCTTGATGTATCCTGAAACAACTCAAAAATTAGTACTCGAAAATCCAATTGGTCTAGAAGACTGGAAACTCGTTGTTCCGTATCAAACCATAGATTCGTGGTATGAAAGTGAATTAAAACAAAATTATGAAGCCATCAAAAAATACCAAATGGCGAATTATTATGATGGAAAATGGAATGCTGATTTCCAAAAATGGGCAGAACTAAGCGCAGGCTGGACTTCGGCTCCAAATTACGACAGAGTGGCCTGGAATTCCGCTCTTATGTACGATATGATTTTCACACAGCCTGTTGTATATGAATTCAAAAACATCAAAAGTCCCACTTTACTAATCATCGGAACAAGAGATAAAACAGCCATAGGAAAACAATTCGTTTCTGAAGAAGTCAAAAAAACATTAGGAAATTATGCTGAATTAGGGAAGAAAACGCAAAAGACTATTCCGAATTCTAAACTAGTAGAAGTTCCAAACACAGGGCATTTGCCACATATTGAATCTTTCGATCAATTTATAAAACCATTAATCGTATTTTTGAAATCGTAATTTTTTTGTTCGCCACGAATTGCACGAATGATCACGAATTATTTTTGCAAGGTTTACGTATAAAAAATTAGTGTAAATTCGAGTAATTCGTGGCAACCCTTTTTTAAAATCAATAATCTCAAACCAAAATATTATGTTTACAATCGAACAAATAAAAGAAGCACATGCCAAGGTAAAAAGCGGTGCTGATTTTCCAAATTACATACAGGATTTAATTATTTTAGGCGTAAAAGGATATGACACTTTCGTGAATGACGGGCACGTAGAATATTACGGTGTCAACAATTATAGTGTTACTGCCGATGAAAAATATCCTGAAATTAAAGTCGAAGCCGTTGCAAATAAAGAACGTTTTATCGAATTTTTAGTGATGCATCAGGACGGACAAACCGATTATCTTACTTTTTGCAATCATGCAGCACAATGCGGAATTGCAAAATGGAGAGTTGATATTATCGAAATGACCTGCACGTATTTTGATAAAGCAGAGAATGAAATACTGATCGAAAAAATCCCTGATTAATCAAAAAATTCAATGCTAACTTTAGATAAGAAAAAGTATTCAACAACTAAAAAAAGTATTTTATTAATACTTTTTTTAGTTTGTTTTACAGCATTTCCGCAACATAAAAAAAGTAATTCTAAATTTAAAGTAATCGCTTTTTATACCGCAAAAAATGATCAGGCACATATTAGTTTTGTGCATGAAGCCAATAAATGGTTTCCAAAAGCAGAGCAGGAAAATCATTTTGAATATGATTCCACCAGCAATTGGGATAATCTAAACGCGAAATTTTTAGCCAAATATCAGGTTGTTTTATTTCTGGACACAAGACCGGAAACTCAAAGTCAAAGAGAAGCATTTCAGAAATATATGGAAAATGGCGGCGGCTGGATTGGTTTTCACTTCTCGGCTTTTGCCTTAAACGATTCCGATTATCCACAAAACTGGAATTGGTATCACAATACTTTTCTAGGTTCAGGTGAATATGGAAGCAATACCTGGCGGCCAACATCGGCGGTTTTACGAGTTGAAAACCAACATCAAATCACAAAAAATATTCCCAAAACCTTTACATCTGCGCCAAATGAATGGTACAGATGGAGTAACGATTTAAGAAAAAATCCGGATATTAAAATTCTTTTAGCCATCGACGAATCCAGTTTTCCATTAGGAACAGGGCCAAAACAACATGAAATTTGGCACAGCGGTTATTATCCTGTAGTCTGGACCAATACGAAATACAAAATGCTCTATGTAAATTTGGGACATAATGATATTGATTATGAACATGGAACTAATAAAACTCTTTCTTATACTTTTGCAAATGAAACGCAGAGCAAATTAATTCTGAATGCATTACTTTGGTTGGGAAATTCTAAAAAATAAAATTTATTTAAGATGTCAGATAAAATTTCACCTATTATAAATCCTGAAGATTTAATACAACTTAAGGATTCAGCAGAAATTATTTTAATTGATGCCAGAGCCGGAATCAATGCCGAAGAGAATTATGCAAACGAACATTTAAAAAATGCCCGTTACGTTGACTTAAATCGGGATTTAGCAACAGTCGCAGATCCTGCAAAAGGCGGAAGACATCCTTTGCCTTCTTTTGAAAAGTTCTCTGAAATACTTTCAAAACTCGGAATTTCACCTCAAAGTCATGTCATTATTTATGACGATAAAAACGGATCAAATGCAGCTGCTCGTTTTTGGTGGATGTTAAAATCTATTGGACACAAAAACGTACAAGTTTTAAACGGAGGTTTGCAAGCAGCAATGAAAGCTGGCTTTCAAACTAGTTCAGAAATTGAAAGCTTTGAAACGACTCGAAATTATCCAATTACAAAATGGAACTTGGCTCTTGCCGATATTGGAGAAGTAGAAAAAGCCAGAAATAACGATGAGAATATTGTAATAGATGTCAGAGATAAAAATCGTTTTGATGGTTTAACAGAACCCTTAGATTTAATCGCAGGACATATTCCGGGCGCAATAAATGTTCCGTTTAGTGAGAATTTAGATGAAAATGGTTTTTATAAATCAGCAGAAGTTTTAGCTAAAAAGTATACTGAAATTTTAGGTGATACAAAACCAGAAAATGTAATTGTACATTGCGGTTCAGGAGTTACGGCTTGTCATACTTTATTAGCAATGGATTATGCGGGAATCGAAATTCCAAAACTTTACGTCGGGTCCTGGAGCGAATGGTCCAGAAATGATCGTGAAATGTTTACACAAAAAACAGAGTAAAATTCATTGAAAAGAATTCAAAAATAAACAGGTTTCTAACACATAGCTATGTGCATTTAAATAAGTGGAAATGCCTTTTTTAAGTTTACAAAATCTATGTTTCTATGTGTTAAAAACATACACAACGATTTAAAAATACAAATACAAAAATGCAGCATTGGGATATACTTTTATCAAACTTAGTCAATAAAAAAGCCTTTATACAAACAATACTTTCAGGCGAAGCAAAAGGAGAATTAGCGATTTTCAACAATCAAAAAGGAATTTTGTTTTCTGATATTGCAATCGAAAAATTCATCGAAAAAGAATACCAATACGATTCAGTAGAAGCTTCTCCGGAATCGCACAGACAATTGCGTACTTTTTCTTCCGGCGAACGCAAGAAAGAATTCCTGAAATACTGCATTAATCAAAAACCGGATTTCATCATTTTCGATAATCCGTTTGATCATTTAGATCAGGCTTCACGCGTAATTCTGGCAGAATCACTAAAAGATTTATCTAAAATTATTGCAATTATCCAAATCGTAAATCGCGTTACAGATGTGCTCAATTTTGTTGAGAACAAAGCTCAGATTAAAGACAATACTTTTGAATTACATCCTTTTTCACAAACTGAAAATCATTTTAGAACATTAAATACCGCTGCAATTCCAAAAGCAATTGAACCGCATTCCTTCCACGAAAGTGTATTAATAAAAATGGAAAATGTTTCAGTTAGTTATGACGAACGTAAAATTGTAGACAACATTTCGTGGACCATCAAACAAGGTGAATTCTGGCAGTTAATTGGTCCGAACGGTTCGGGAAAAAGCACCATATTATCTTTAATAACAGGAGATAATCCAAAAGGATTTGGTCAGAATTTGTATTTGTTCGGAAGAAAAAAAGGAAGTGGAGAAAGCGTTTGGGACATCAAAAAGCAAATCGGAATCTTTGCCACTTCCATGACCGATTTATTTCAAAAAGGACATACTTTAGAAGAAATGATTCTGTCCGGATTTTTCGATTCCATCGGACTTTATATCGAACCAACGACGCATCAAAAACAAATTGTTTCCCAATGGCTTGAAGTAATCGAAATGACCCATTTAAGAAAAAAACGATTCATAGACCTTTCTATCGGCCAGCAAAGAGTTGCTTTAATTGTTCGTGCCGTTTTAAAACATCCGCCATTATTGATTCTCGACGAACCTGTAGAAGGTTTGGACGACGAAAATGTAGATTTAGTCATTCAGCTTATCAACACCATAAAGCAGGAAACAAACGTGAGCATTTTATGCGTTTCACATCGTATAGAACCTGGCCTAGCTCCTACTTCGGTATTCGAACTTTTACCATCTCCAACCGGATCAATTGGTAAAATAAAATACCATTCAGAATTAAATTAAAACACAAATTCCACTAATTTACACGAAATTAATCTGTGCAATTAGTGGAATTTCTATATTCTATATTCTATATTCTATATTCTATATTTTATATTCTATATTCTATACTCTTTATTCTAAAATCTAAAGTCTAAAATCTAAAGTGACTTATTCTTCCTCTTCCGTATTATGCGATTTCACATAATTACGCCATTTATCAATACAATCCTGAAAATCCTGAGGTAATTCAGTATCAAAACGCATCATTTCACCAGTATTGGGATGCACAAAACCAAGTGTTTTAGCATGCAAAGCCTGACGTGGCAACGCTTTAAAACAATTCTCGATAAACTGTTTGTATTTTGTAAACGTAGTTCCTTTCAAAATCAAATGACCGCCGTAACGTTCATCATTAAACAACGGATGTCCGATGTGTTTCATGTGCGCACGAATTTGGTGCGTTCTTCCGGTTTCTAGTTTGCAGGAAATCAAAGTCACATAACCAAAACGTTCCAGCACTTTATAATGTGTAATCGCCGGTTTTCCAATTTCAGGATCAGCAAAAACAGCCATTTGCATGCGGTCTTTTAAATGTCTGGCAAGATTTCCTTCAATCGTTCCTTCCTCTTCGGCAACATTCCCCCAAACAAGCGCAATATATTCACGCTCAGAAGTTTTAGCTTCAAATTGTTTTGCCAAATGTGTCATTGCCGCTTCGGTTTTGGCAACCACCAAAAGTCCTGATGTATCCTTGTCAATTCTATGAACCAAACCTGGACGTTCGCTGCTGTTCATTGGCAAATTATCAAAATGATGCGCCAAAGCATTAACCAAAGTTCCTGTATAATTTCCGTGACCCGGATGCACAACCATTCCCGGTTCCTTATTAATCAATAAAAGCGCGTCATCTTCATACACAATATTCAACGGAATATCTTCCGGCAGAATATGGTTTTCAAACGGCGGATGCGATAACATAACCGTCACAACGTCAAACGGTTTAACTTTATAATTTGATTTTACCGGAATATCATTTACAAAAATATTTCCTTCAGTTGCGGCGTTTTGAATTTTGTTGCGCGTCGCATTCTGAATCAAATTCATTAAATATTTGTCAATACGCAAAAACGCCTGACCTTTTGGGACTTCAAATCTAAAATGTTCGAATAATTCGTCTTCCAGATCTAAATTTTCAATATTATTGTTCATCTTTTGGGGTTTCTGGAGCTGGCTCAGCTAAGCTGTCTGTTGCCTGACTTTCATCTACATAAGTTGCTTTTCCGTCACCTAAAACCAAGTCGATTTTAGAAGCTTTCAGCACACGGTCTCCTACTTTTAAGTTTCTTCCTTTGTAACGCATTTCCAAAACCATATCTTTTCCTAAATTCGGAATATAGGTAATCGTTCCCGCTTCAAGCCCTAAAGCCTTCAAAGTTGGAACCGCTTCACGATATGTTTTTTCGATTAAATCCGGAATTCTAACAGACGAAAATCCGGACGCATTTATTTTAATATATATTTTTCGACCCTCTTTTACTTTTGTTCCCGGCAACGGATCTTGCTCAACAACACTGTATTTAGGAAATCCGCTTCGGTAATCAACACTATCCAAAAGCACATAATCCAGGTCTAATTCATCCAATTTTGATTCTACTTGCTCCTCTGTCAATTTAGACAAATTCGGAACCGTAATTTCATGTCCGTGATCAGTTGTAAAAGTCAACCAATGCATAAACAAATAACCTAAAACGGCAATAATAGCAGCCGCACCCAATATTTGTAAAAAAAACACACGGCTTGTTAAATACTTACGTAAACTCATAAATTTATTTTTAGTTGTCGCAAAGATAAAGCTATTTCGTTTCAAAAAAAATGATAATTTTGTTTAAAACAAGAAAGTCACAAGATTGTCATCCTGAGCGAAGTTGAAAGATGATTTTGGGATTTGGAATTTGAATTTGGAATTTAAATTTTAAGGAGCTGTTTCCTGCTGTCCGCTGTATCTTTTGCGCCGAACCCCGGCACAAAAGGATGCCGCTCCCATCAGGGCTAGGGCTTTAGGTTTCATAAGAAGATTTCGATATTTTCAGACTGAGCAAAGTCGAAATCACAATCTTGTCAGAATGAGGGAAACCGAAGTCACAATTTTGTCAGACTGAGCGGAGTCGAAGTCCCGCAAAGTGATTCAATTCCGCTCAGTCTGACAAACGAAACGAACAAAAAAATTAGTGAAAATTAGTGCAATTCGTGGCAAAAAAAAACGATTAAACAAATACACCATATAACGATTAAACATCAAATCAATGAAAAACATAGCCATCATCATGGGCGGATATTCTAGCGAATATAAAATCTCACTTATCTCAGGAAACGTTGTATATCAATATCTTGACAAAACAAAATACAACGGATTCCGCGTTCATATTTTTAAAGAAAAATGGGTTTATGTAGACGCAAACGACGCTGAATTTCCAATCGATAGAAATGATTTTTCTGTTACGGTAAATGGAGAAAAAATCACTTTTGACTGTGTTTTCAATGCAATTCACGGAACTCCGGGCGAAGATGGATTAATGCAGGCTTATTTTGAATTATTAGGTATTCCGCAATCTTCCTGCGATTATTACCAATCGGCATTGACGTTCAACAAACGTGATTTGTTATCCGTTTTAAAACCGTACGGAATCAAAACCGCAATTTCTTATTACTTAAACAAAGGCGATATTATCAATACAGATGAAATAGTTAAAAAAGTAGGTTTGCCATGTTTCGTAAAACCAAATAAAGCCGGTTCAAGTTTTGGAATCTCAAAAGTAAAAACCGCTGAAGAATTGCCAATCGCCATTGAAGTAGCGTACAAAGAAGACAACGAAATCATCATAGAGAGTTTCCTCGACGGAACAGAAGTTTCTGTTGGGGTAATCAATTATAAAGGAGAAATCAAAGTTTTACCCATTACAGAAATTGTATCAGATAATGATTTCTTTGATTATGAAGCCAAATACGAAGGAAAATCACAAGAAATTACACCAGCACGCATTTCAGACGAACTAACACAAAAAGTAGGTGAAACTGCAAAACGTGCTTACGAAGTCTTAAAAATGAAAGGTTTCTCAAGAAGCGAATTCATCATCGTAGACAACGAACCATATATGCTTGAAATGAACACAATTCCGGGTTTAACAACCGAAAGTTTGATTCCGCAGCAAGCAAAAGCAGCCGGAATTTCACTTGAAGATTTGTTTACTAATGCAATTGAGTTAGCGCTTGCTTAAAGAAAGTTTCTAAGGTTCTGAGATTCTAAGTTACTGAGATCTTGGAATCCTAGAACCTTAATTTCAATCACACAATATTGTCAGACTGAGCGGAGTCGAAGTCCCGTATGCTGAATCACTTTGCGGGACTTCGACTCCGCTCAGTCTGACAATCAATAAAAAAATAAGCAACTCAAAACCTTAGCCACTAAAACAAAAACCTTTGAACCTAAAAAATCTTAGTAACTTAGAACCTTAGCAACTTAGCACCTTTAAAAAAATGAAAGAAATATTCGAATGGAATAGAATTTTTTACAATGATTTGCCCGAAAATTTCGCTTTAGAAGTTATATTTCGTTCTACAGTAATGTTTACTATTTTGTTGTTGACCTTAAAACTGGCCGGCAAAAGAGGTGTTAAACAATTGTCGATTTTCGAAACCGTAATTATTATTGCGTTGGGTTCAGCAGCCGGCGATCCAATGTTTTATGAAGATGTTGGTATTGTACCCGCTGCAATCGTATTTACCGTAATTATTATTTTGTATCGAGGTGTAACTTGGCTGACAGGAAAGAGCAAAAAATTTGAAGAATTCATAGAAGGCAAAACCGAATGTTTAATTAATAATGGTAAATTTTCTATCGCTACTTTCAAAAAAGAAAGTCTGGCGCAGGATGAATTTTTCTCAGAACTTCGCATTAAATCTATCGAACATCTTGGTCAGGTAAAACATGCTTTTATAGAAACAAGCGGAGAAATAAGCGTATTTTTTTATGAAGATGAAGAGATAAAATACGGTTTACCAATCTTACCCGCTGCATTCAATAAAAAAAATAAAATTATTGAAAATGATGGTATTCACGCGTGTACATTTTGTGGTCATACCGAAGAACAAAAACCCGGAACCGCTACATGCGAAGTCTGTAAGAAAGACGAATGGGTTCCTGCGATAAAAACAAAAAGAATAACGTAAGATAAAATTCTAATTTTCATCCCGAAGCTTCGGGACCAAAAAGCTTCAAAATCTTTTAATTTCTTAAAAATAAAAAATCTTAGAAACTTAGTTACTCAGAACCTTAGAAACTAAAAAAACTTTGAACCTTTGCAACTTTGAACCTCTGAACCTTAAAAACAATGAGAAAAGCCATATTCCCGGGATCATTTGACCCTATTACACTTGGACACGAAGATATTATCAAAAGAGGAATTTCACTTTTTGATGAAATCGTAATCGCCATTGGTGTCAACGCCGAAAAAAAATACATGTTTTCACTTGAAGAAAGAAAGCATTTTATCGAACAGACTTTCAAGGACGAACCAAAGATTTCGGTTATTACTTATGAAGGTTTAACAATAGATTTAGCCAAAAAACAAAAAGCTCATTTCATATTAAGAGGTTTGCGCAATCCCGCCGATTTCGAATTCGAAAAAGCCATTGCACACACCAACAGAAAGCTTTCTAAGATAGAAACCGTATTTTTATTAACCGCCGCAAGTACATCTTATATCAGTTCAAGCATTGTTCGTGATGTATTGAGAAATGGCGGTGAATATGAAATGCTGGTTCCGGATGCGGTTAGGGTAAAAAAATAACACAAATACAAGTCATTGCGAGGAACGAAGCAATCACACTAATCAAGAATCTTAATAAAAGATATACCTGATGAGATTGCTTCGTTCCTCGCAATGACAAAAATCAGCGCGAATCGGTTTCACCTGTAAAATCCGTGCGCCAAAACACAAACTTGCAAGCGAAGCAAATTATAAGTAATTTCGCATTTTTAAATAAACAATCAATAATGAGCATCGAAAGAGAATTAAACAAACGCAGCGGGTCAAAATGTGAACTTTGCGGAGCCGAAGAAAACCTAAAAGTATATACCGTATTGCCAACTAAAAAAGGCGGACTTGATGAAAGTATCCTTGCGTGTACTACTTGTATTGACCAAATTGAAAACCCTGATAATGTAGATTTAAATCACTGGAGATGTCTTAACGACAGCATGTGGAATGAAAATGTTGCCGTGCAAGTTGTTGCGTGGAGAATGTTAAGCCGTTTGCGTGCTGCAGGATGGCCGCAGGAATTGCTTGATATGATGTATTTAGACGAAGATACGCTTGCTTGGGCACAAGCAACCGGAGAAGGCGAAGATGACGAAAATAAAATCGTTCACCGTGATAGTAATGGCGTAATTTTAGAACACGGAGATTCTGTAGTTTTAATCAAAGATCTTAAGGTAAAAGGATCAAGTATGGTGGCAAAACAAGGAACTGCAGTTCGTAACATCCGTTTAGATCATGAAAATGCTGAATACATCGAAGGAAAAGTTGATGGACAGCAAATTGTAATTATCACGCAGTACGTTAAAAAGATATAATTTTAAAGTGGCTAAGGTTCTGAGTTGCTAAGATTCTAAGTTTTTTTAACTTGAAACCTGAAACAAAAAATAAACCTGAAACAAAACAAAAAAGGCTATTCAAATCTGAATAGCCTTTTTTAGTTTTATACTTAAAGTAAATTATTTTTGGAATAATTTATTGATCTGATCTTTTACGAATGGCTCAGAAACACTGCTTGTTGCAGAAGAAGCTTCTTTTGAAGAAACCATGAACTGAACTGTAGCTTTCTCAGGAAGAACACTTCCTGTGTAGTGCAACCAAATATAGTTATTTGGTAATTCTAATTTAATATCATACAAAGGGCTTGCAGTAAAACCGCCCATAATGATATTATAAAGGCTATTGTAATCGTTGTTTACGTTTTTGAATGAAAACTTTCTTAATGCAGAAGATTCATCATCATTTTGAATACTAGTGTAATAAACAGTATATTCATCTCCAATTTTTTGAATATAGTTGTTATTTACTTTTCCTAATTTCTCAACAGGAACAGTCTCAAGAACCTTAATCTGTGCAAACGAAACAACACTAAAGAACAAAGTGGCAAGGGTAATAATCTTTTTCATAACGGAATTTGGGGTTAATTTGTACTACTATAATAAACGCCGAAATTATGAAAAATTACTTCTAAAAACACTCTTTTATTAACATTAAATTGTGATTTTTGTTTAAATCTGTTTCTATTCCTAGCAAAATTCACGCAACTTTTTAATAATCAATAAATTATATTTAAAAAATTAATTATTAGAACTTTATATTTTTATAAAAAAGTTCTAATAATTTAATAAATTACCTTTCCTCTTCCTTCTTTACAACTTTACGAGCCACTTCAATTTTGAACTTTTTACCTTTCATTTTCTCGTCTTTTACGTTCTTCAGCAAGTCTTTTACTTTATTAAATCTTACGGCTGCAAACGAAATAAAATCTTTTACTTCAATTAAACCTAAATCGCCTTTTTCAAGTTTTCCTTTTTGAGAAAAGAAACCCACGATGTCAATTTTATTCAGTTTTGTTTTTTTACCGCCACTAATATAAATTGTCTGGTATTCCGGTGGTTTTGGTAAGGTCGTTGCATTTTCGACATTCAAAACTTCCATTCCGTAGTCGATATAATCCAGTTTTTTTTCACTTTCGTGAATGATGGTATATGCTGTTCCAGTTGCCTGCATACGCGCTGTACGACCGTTACGATGCGTAAATTCGTCTTCTTTTAAAGGTAAATGATAATGAATAACGTGTTTCATTTCCGGAATATCCAGTCCGCGGGCAGCAAGATCTGTTGTAATTAAGTAACTCATGCTTCCGTTTCTAAACTGAATCAACGCACGCTCACGTTCGTCCTGATCCATTCCGCCATGATAATAGGTAGAATAAATTCCCTTTTCGTTTAGTGTATCGCTGATACGTTCTGCAGCATCACGATGATTACAAAATATAATAGCCGATTGCGATTTTAGCGAACAAATTAAATTAAATAAACTTTCCAATTTATCTTTTGCCGGCGAAACAATCATTTTCATCGAAAGATTCGCTTTTTCTTCTTCCTCCGGAATAAAATCTAAAACCGTTGGATTGATCACTCGCGTATATCTCGGAATCTCAATATCTGAAGTTGCTGAAACCAAAACACGTTTGTTCAGCTTCGTTAATTTACCAATGATATAAGACATTTGCTCGTGGAAACCCAATTGCAGTGATTTGTCAAATTCGTCTAGAATCAACGTCTGAATTTTATCGGTACGGAAAGTATCTCTGTCGATATGATCTGCAATTCTTCCCGGAGTTCCAATTAAAACTGCCGGCGGATTGCTTAAATTTTTGATTTCGGTATCAATGGAATGTCCGCCATAGCAGATATTCACTTTGTATTGCGTTCCCATTTTTTTCCAAACCTGCTCGATCTGCAAACCTAATTCGCGCGAAGGCACTAAAATTAAACATTGAACCGAAAGAATTTCGGGTTGTAATAATTCTAAAACCGGTAACAAAAAAGCCAGTGTTTTTCCTGATCCTGTTGGAGAAAGAAGTAAAACATTATTGTCGTTTAAAATTGCGTCCTGAGCAACTTCCTGCATTTCGTTTAGGGTCTCAATTCCTAAGTTCGAAAGTATATTGTTGGAATGGTGATTTTTATTCATTTTGCAAAAGTAGTCAAAAAAAGTTGTTTCAAGTTTCAGGTTTTCTTTGTTTCAAGTTTTTTTTAACCGCAAAGAGCGCCAAGTTTTACGCAAAGGCCGCAAAGTTATATTTGCACAACTTTGCGAACTTTATTTTTACAAACCTAATATATTAAAAACCTTTGCGCTCTTTGCGGTAAAATGCCAAAGTTGCTCTACCCTCATTTCAACCTGAAACTTGAAACCTGAAACAAATAAAACTTTATATTTGACTTTTCTATTAAAACCAAAATCATGAAATTTTTCACCATTATCCTTTCACTTTTCACCATCACAATTTTCGCTCAGAACAATAAAAAATACGATACTTTTTTTGAAAAAGGAAACGGAAATCAATCTGCTACTTACGAAGAAACTATCGCCTATTTTAAACTTTTAGCGCATGATTTTCCAACGATTCAAATTAAGGAAATGGGGTTGACAGATTGTGGTGAACCTTTACATATGGTCGTTTACAATCCTGAAAAAGAATTTGATTTTGAAAAAATCCAGAAAAACAAAGCCGTACTTTTTATCAATAACGGCATTCACGCCGGCGAACCTGACGGAATAGACGCTACAATGCAATTCTATAGAGATCTGGCAATTGGAAAACTAAAAGCGCCAAAAAACACCGTGCTTGTTACAATTCCGGTTTATAATATTGGCGGTGCTTTAAACCGAAATTCTACCACAAGAGCCAATCAGGACGGACCGGAAGTTTATGGTTTTAGGGGAAATGCCCGAAACTACGATCTAAATCGGGATTTGATGAAATCAGACACTCGAAATACGAAGAGTTTTGTGGAGATTTTCCAGAAAATAAATGCAGATGTTTTTATTGATAATCACGTCAGCAATGGTTCTGATTACCAATACAAACTGACTTATATTATGACGCAGCATAACAAACTGGGAACTGTTTTGGGCGATTTTATGAATAACGAAATGATGCCCGCTTTAGTCAAAGATTTGCAAAATAAAAAGATTGAAACAACGCCTTATGTGGATTCTTTTAAAGATACGCCCGACAAAGGTTTTGGTCAGTTTGTTGATAGTCCGCGATATACAACGGGTTATACTTCGTTATTTAATACGATTGGTTTTGTGGTAGAAACCCACATGCTGAAAAAATACGCCGAACGTGTAAAAATGACTTACGAATACACAAAATCAACTTTGGATTTTACCGATGCCAATTATCAAAAAATAAAAGAGCTTCGCGTTAAAAATTTAGAGCAATATCAGCCTAAAAAACCATATACTTTAAAATGGGAATTAGACAGCACAAAAGCAACCACTTTTTCGTTTTTAGGTTATGAAGCCGGATACAAAAAAAGTGACGCTACAACGGGAAATCGCTTGTATTATGACCGAAAGAAACCCTACAAAAAAGATGTCCCGTATATCAAAGAATTCAAATCAGTAAAAGACGTTGTTATACCATCTGCTTATATCATACCGCGTGGATATTGGAATATTATTGATCTTTTAAAGAACAATAATATCTCCTTTAACCAATTGAAAAACGACACTATTATTGAAGTTGAAAGTTACAGAATTGCCGATTTTAAAACAGTTCCTTCTGCTTATGAAGGTCATTATCTACACCGAAATACAACGGTAACTTCTAAGATTGTAAAAATGAATTTTGCCAAAGGAGATTATTTCGTGCCAACAAACCAAAAAGGTGTAAAATATCTACTTGAAGCTTTTGAACCGGAAGGTGTTGATTCGTTTTTTAACTGGAATTTCTTCGATCCTATTTTACAGCAAAAAGAACATTACTCTGAATATATTTTTGAAGATACAGCAGCGAAAATCTTAAAAGATAATCCAGCTTTAAAAGCCGAATTAGAAACTAAAAAACAAACTGATGCTGAATTTGCGAAGAATCCTGAAGCGCAATTAGATTGGATTTACAAACATTCTGTCTATTATGAAAAGGCGCACATGCAATATCCTGTTTATCGTGTTTTGTAGATTTTTTTAATTGGTACGTTTTTTTAACGCAAAAGATCATATAAGAGCGTGGTCAAAAAATTACAAGAAAACTACAATTGAAGTTGGAGAACCGGATCTTTCATTTGCTGCATTTTGGAAATTATATTCATCTAATCCCCTTTCAAAGAAAAAGCTAGCTTTGGAAAGATGTAATAAATTGAAAGAAGTTGATCGCATTAAAATCTTTTTAAAAATGCCTGAATTTATAAAAGAGAAAAACAAACAAAAGGAGCGTTTTCCTTATGCAGAAGTTTATATAAATCAAAGATGGTAGGATCAATATCTACAATGGAAAGCGGCTCATAAATGAGCCGCTTAATTGTGGAGAGTACAGGATTCGAACCCGTGGAAGTGTAACCTTCTTCTGATTATTAGACAGATGCCTTAAACCACTCGAGCCAACTCCAAAAAAATAATATTTTACTCATTTGGAATCATCGTGAAGCTAAAAATCATCATTAATAATGTCATTAAAAACATCATCTATACCATATACTCTATCAAACAATATTTGATATAGATCTTTAAAAGTTTCGTACGCTTCAACCGTATTTAATTGTTTTGTAGAATAACTTGCAATGTTTGGTATTGGTGATCCCCAAGATCTACTATTTATAATATCAGTTAAATCTTCGCCAACCAAATCATCAGGTTTAGCAGGGAAAAAATTGATAACATAAAATTCATTCCAAGTCTCACTTACCTTTTGTATTGACCATTTATGCTTACCATCATAAAGAAAATAAAATTCTTGACCTTCTGCAATTACATTTGTAATCTTATCTTTATTGGCAATCATTGAATTTATGACTAAAACTATTTTCATCTTTTTAAATATTATGTAATTGAATCTCCAAAGTTTGATACATCTAAATTTCGAACACATTCTTTTAACTCACTTACTAAGCTTCTTTTTTGAGGTTCTTCTAATCGTACTGGATTACGGGTAAAATTATTTATTTTTTTAAGTTGGTCTGCCAATTTTTCTTTTAAATACTTATTTCCCAGTATATGACCTTCGATCTCATGTAGCAGATTAATTACTTCATCTTTTTGGTCTGGAGTAGTAGTTTTAAAATCATTAAGTTTCTCAATTTTATACTTTAGGTCAGCTAAGGTTAATTGATTTGAATAATTCAAAATAAAATTGAATGCACTTTTGATTTTATCCTTATTAGTTATAAAAATGTAGATAGCTAAACCAGCAGTTATGATGGTCATAGTATTACCTACTATATTTATAATTAAGTCAATTAATGTCCAAAAAGCTTTATCCATACTACAAACATAACAAATAATCTTAAAATGTAAGATTAAAACGAATAACATTTTAATTCAAAAGTTACGGTAATCAGTAAACTAAAATAAAAACAACTTAATACATTTGAAATAGTGCAGATAAATATTAAAACATAATTGATAAAATTATGAAGAACTTCCTTTAACACTTAAAGAAATTGACACAAAGTACAATTGAAAAAATTACTGGTAATATGCATTGCATTCATAATAATTTCACTAATATTTACTTATTTTTTTTATGTTTGTTTCAACTAAAACCTCACCAATGAGCCTTTCCATATCAGATTTAATACAAAGTACAATAGATTCTTCAAAGGAGCGAATAAAAACCCCAATTACGGGAGCTTATATTTGCTCCTTTGTTATTTATAATTGGCAACCATTATTAATTTTATTATTTTCCGACTGTACTATTGAGGCACGGATTGGAGAGGCTAAGCCATATTTCAAAACTATTTCATTTCTATGGCCATTGGCTATGGCACTTTTTTTTACAATTCTAATTCCACTTTTAATGTGGGGGTTGGATAGTATAAATATGTTTGCAAAGAAAAAAAGATTGGCTAAAAGTTTTCAAAATAGAAGAAATCTAATAAAAGAAAAAATGGATATAGCTGATGATGTAAATGCATTAAAACATAAAGAATCAGGTAATAAGGAAATCCAAGACTATATTGATCAGATTAAGGCTTTAGAAGATTCAAAAACTCAATTAGAACAATCAATAGCGCAAATTAGAGAAACAGATAAACTTACAATAGAACAATTAAATCAGTCACTTGCAGAATCTAACACGATGATTCAAAATTTAAGAAATACAATGAATCATGAATCAAATCGAGATATTGTTTATGAAGAAACTATCGATGGACAGGAAATCAGAGAAACTATAGCGGGGATATTCCGAAAGACAAACATTACTAGTGAAGGTCAAGTTTTAGAATCAAATGAGGGTAAACTAAACTTTATGTTAATGGGTGGCTACATAGAAAAATCCGACTCAGGTTATCGTTTAACTAAAAGAGGAAAGAGTCTATGGAATCTTCTAAATTGATTAATGCATAATAAATTTCAAAATTTACCTTTAAAACAAATAAAATGAAAAAAATAATTATACTCGCACTTTTTCTTTTAGCTAATTTTAGTCATGCTCAAGAAGTATCCCCGCTAGCGCGAGCGTCCCGCTCGTGAACGCAATCAAAATCAAGATAATTGAAAAATAGTCACGAGCGGGACGCTCGCGCTAGCGGAAACTGTAAAATATAAAAGCCTAGTAAAAATATATTTACTAGGCTTTTAAATTGTATAAGAAATGAAAGAATTATTTATCCTTCAATATATTCTGCAAAAACTCAACTTTGTCTTTTTCAGCCTGAACTAGACGTTCGTAAAGTTTTTTATTTTCTTCGTAAGCCTCAACTAACTTATCAAGTGGATTAAAATTACAGGTATTATTATTTCCGAAATTAGTGCCATGACTTCCACTATTATCATAGAAATTATTAAAAAAATTAATTGCAGCTTCGTCAGAGAAATTTTTAAGCGCTTCAACACTTACTCCCAAAGCTTTTGCTACATCAATAAGTTTTTCATCGCTAATATTTTCGCTATTTTCAAGAGCAGATATGGCTTGTTGGTTTGTGCCTAAAGCTTGTGCTAATGCTTCTTGTTTCATATCACGAAGTTCACGAATTCGGCTTATTTTTCGCCCTATATGATTTGGTTTTGATATTGTGCTCATAATTCAAAGATAATATTAAGGTTAATAACAGGCAATAGATAAAAAACACATTTTGCTATGTACGATACTGTCAAAATGATTGGGTATAATCCCTATTTATTGCTTATTGTGTGTTGAACAAAAGTACGATTTTTGAGACATGAAATAGTTAAAAATCAAAAATTATAAACCTAAAAGCCGAAACCTGAAACAAGGCTAAAAGACAAAGTGTAGCTTTGCGTGAGGGATAGAAGCTGGCTACCGAAGTAGCGCGGATAGCCCGACAGTATTTAAGAAAAGGCCTAATGAACGCAAAGTTGATTAGGCCTTTTTTTAAATAGTGGCACGCCCAAATTAAGGTTCTAAGTGGCTAAGTTTCTGAGGTGCTAAGTTTATAAAACTCTATTTCTATACTCTTTTTTCTATACTCTTTCTTCTATACTATTTCTTCTTAATTAAGAAACAGTGTTCTCTTCTTCAAAAAGCAATTTGATGTTTTCGTAAGAGTTTTTTAGGGCTTCTTTGATTTGCTCGGGGTTTAACCAGGCTACTTTTTCGATGCCTTCGTTGGCCTGACCAACCGGAGTTCCTTCAAAATCGGATTGCATTTCGAACCAATGCGTGATTTTGAGTTTGTATTTTCCGTTGCGTTTGAAAACGTGATAGGTTTTTTCGAGTTTATCGGTGATGCGGAGTTTGCCTACGCCGGTTTCTTCTTCGACTTCGCGCATGGCGGTGTCTTCAATTTCTTCTCCTTTTTCGATTCCGCCCTTTGGTAAATCCCATTTTCCGTTTCTGAAAATGAATAAAACTTCGCCTTTTTTATTGTATACAAGGCCTCCACCCGCTTTATTAACATGGATTTTGGCTTTTAAAGTCTTCATAATTTCCTTTTCGTCAGGATAATACAAATAAGCCTTTTGAATTTTATTTTGAAACATTTTGACGATAAGATGCTCGATATCAATACTCTCTAACAAGAATAATTGAAAATCGGTCTCTTTCGAGATCTCATTTGTCAAAAAAAGTGGTTTGTCGTTCACAAAAACTTTATACATTTGTAGTATGATTTTTAATAAAGATACTGCCGAAAAAACAGCCGAATTGCTTTTGCAAATAAATGCAATTAAATTGAATCCCGAAAATCCTTTTACATGGGCTTCTGGTTGGAAATCTCCTATTTATTGCGATAATAGGTTAATTCTTTCATTTCCGAGCATCCGAAACTATGTTCGTGATGAGTTTGCGAAAAATATTGAAAAACAATTTGGGAAACCAGATGTTATTGCCGGTGTTGCCACTGGAGCTATTGGAATTGGGATTCTTGTTGCCGAAAGCCTTGGATTGCCATTTGTATATGTGCGTCCGGAAGCGAAAAAACACGGAAGACAAAACCAGGTTGAAGGTTTTTTACAAAAAGGCCAAAATGTTGTGGTTGTCGAAGATTTAATTAGCACAGGAAACAGCAGTTTGATGGCTGTGGAAGCTTTGCGCAATGAAGGTGCCAACATAAAAGGAATGGCGGCGATTTTTACGTACGGTTTTCCTGTTGCAGAAGAAAACTTCAAAAACGCTAATATTGACTTGTTTACGTTAAGTAATTACGAGAATTTACTGGACTTAGCGGTTCAAAAACAATATATTACCGAAGACCAACAATCGACTTTGCAGGAATGGAGCGAAAGTCCGTCGACTTGGTTGCAGGATGAGGAGTAATTTTTAGATTTTAGATTTTAGATTTTAGATTTTAGATTTTAGATTTTAGATTTTAGATTTTCCAAAAAAAAAATCGCTTTGCTCTTTTTTTTGGAATTTGGGATTTAGAAATTGGAATTTAATTAATTGCGGAAAAAAAATACAGATAAAAAAAAATAAAAAATATGAACTTAGAAAGTCCAAAGGTTACTGTTCAGAAATCAGCTCAGGAATTATTTGATTTGTTGACTGATGTTAAGAATTTCGAAAAATTAATGCCGGATAATATCGCTAAATTTGAAGTTATTGGCGAAGATGCTTTTATTTTTGGATTGAAAGGTATGCCGGAAATAAAATTAAAAATGAAAGAGAAAGTAGCGCCAAACAAAATCGTTTTGGGAGCTGCAAGTGATAAACTTCCGTTTACTTTGGTTTCGAACATCGAAAGTGTTTCTGATGCTTCAAGCGCTGTTCAATTGCAATTTGATGGCGAATTTAACGCTATGATGGCCATGATGATCAAAGGACCAATCAGTAAATTCATTGAAACTTTGGCAAACAATATGACGAAGCTTTAAATTTCAATTATTAATTGTGAATTATAAATTATAAATGCCTGATTTAACGATCGGGCATTTTTTTTGCACAGATTAAAGGGTTATTTTTTCACGCAGATTTTGCAGATATAGCAGATTTGTTCTCCCGCAAAGACGCAGAGTCGCAAAGTTTTTCCATTTAGAAAGTTTAAAGTAAGACTTTGCGAGATTATTAAAAAAAAACTTAGAATCTTAGCACCTCAGAACCTTAGCAACTTAGTAAAGCATTTGCACTTCCTTTATATCAAATTCTGAAACAGAATCATCTTCTAATAAAATCTGAATTTTTCCGATTGGAGAAACGCCCTGAATGATTCCCATAAAGTTTTGTCCGGAGCCGTTTTTAAACGGCATTGGAATTCCTTTTCTAAATAAAGTATTGAAATATTGTTTCCAGAAAATGGCTGAATCTGTTTCCCAAGCCTCTATTTTTTGTTGTATTTTTTCGATTATTAGAGCCGGAAGAAGATCTTTGTCAAATGTGTTTCCGGCAATAACTGCCAGTGATGACGCATTTGGTAATTCGGTGAAATTGGTCTGATTTACATTTAAGCCTAATCCTACGACTGACACGATTCTGCCATCGCTTTTTAGGGTATTTTCTATAAGTATGCCACCGATTTTTTTATTGTATGACATAATGTCGTTTGGCCATTTTATACTTAAATCAGGAATATCAAGAGATTTTAAAGTTTCGATAACGGCTAATGAAACAATAATACTTAAATTAAAAACCTGTTCGTTATCATAGAGAAAATCCTTTACCAAGGCACTCATAATTAAGTTTTTACCTGATTCAGATTGCCATTTAGACCCCATTTGCCCCTTGCCTTTTGTCTGATTTTCAGCCGTTACGACGGTAAAATTATCAAGCTCGTCCTGACTTGCTAGGGCTTTTAGGAAATCATTTGTTGAATCTATGGCATCGAGTTTGATTAGTTTCATTAAAATAATTTATTATACTTAATTTAATATTTTGTTAAGGTTCAAAATTAATCACAAAAATTGGTAACTTTACAAAATCATATAAAATAATTCATGGCGAAAAAGACTATTAATAATGATGTTCTATTGGCGAACATAATCAAAGGAATTGAAGAAGTAAAAGGAAATGATATCGATATTCTTGACTTAAGAGACATAGACACGGCTGTTTGTGACTATTTTGTTATATGCAACGGTAGCTCTAATACTCAGGTTAACGCCATTGTGAACTCAATTCAAAAAACAGTATCAAAAGACTTAAAAGATAAACCGTGGCACGTAGAAGGAACCGATAACGCTGAATGGGTTCTGATGGATTATGTGCATATCGTGGTACATGTTTTCCAGAAACACATTCGTGAATACTATAATATCGAGAGCCTTTGGGGTGACGCCAAAATAACTACAATCGAAAACAAATACTAAAGAAAATTTCTTCTAATGGCTAAAGATAATAATCCAAATCCGAGTAAATTTAAAATAAGTCCCTGGTTAATATACACTGCAATACTTCTAGTTTTTTTATTTATAAGCTTTGCAACCGGTGGATCTAACTTAAGCGAACCTGCTCAATTAACTTCTTCTAAATTCAATGTATTATTAGAAAAAGGACAAATTGAAAAAGTAATCGTTTATAATAAAGCTGAGGCTGAAGTATATTTAAACGCTGCAGCTCTTAAAGATGCTGCCAATAAAAAAGTAGCTAAAGATATTTTTGACAGACCAAACAAAGGTCCGCACTATACTTTAGAAATTGGTAACGATCAAATTTTTCAGACTAAACTGGAAAAAGCGGTTGGAGAAGGCAAACTGAAAGATTTTAATTTCCTTCAAAAAAACAACTGGAGCGATATTTTAATCAGCTTGCTTCCTATCATCATCATTATTGGTGTATGGATTTTCATTATGCGTAAAATGTCAGGCGGTGCCGGTGGCGGTGGCGGACAAATTTTCAATATTGGAAAATCAAAAGCGAAACTGTTTGATGAAAAAACAGATATCAAAACTACATTTAAAGATGTTGCCGGTTTAGAAGGTGCAAAAGAGGAAATACAAGAAATTGTTGAATTCCTTAAAAACCCTGAAAAATACACGAATCTTGGAGGTAAAATTCCAAAAGGTGCTTTACTTGTAGGACCTCCGGGAACTGGTAAAACATTGCTTGCAAAAGCTGTTGCCGGTGAGGCTCAGGTTCCTTTCTTCTCTTTATCAGGTTCTGATTTTGTGGAGATGTTTGTAGGTGTTGGTGCTTCACGTGTTCGTGATTTATTCAAACAAGCTAAAGAAAAATCTCCTGCTATTATCTTCATCGACGAAATTGATGCTGTTGGTAGAGCAAGAGGAAAAAGTAATATGTCTGGCGGAAACGACGAAAGAGAAAATACTTTGAACCAGTTATTGACAGAAATGGATGGTTTTGGTACAAACTCTAATGTAATTGTTTTGGCTGCGACAAACAGAGCTGATGTTCTTGATAAAGCCTTAATGCGTGCAGGACGTTTTGACAGACAAATTTTTGTTGACTTACCGGACATTCGCGAAAGAGCTGAAATCTTTAAAGTCCATTTAGCGCCTATCAAAAAAGTAGAAGGTCTTGATCTTGATTTCCTTGCAAAACAAACCCCGGGATTCTCTGGTGCTGATATTGCCAATGTTTGTAACGAAGCTGCCTTAATTGCTGCCCGTAACAACAAAGCTGCCGTAGACAGACAAGATTTCCTAGATGCTGTTGACAGAATCATTGGCGGACTTGAAAAGAAAAATAAAATTATTACTCCAGAAGAGAAAAGAGCAATCGCAATTCACGAAGCTGGTCACGCGACTGTAAGCTGGATGTTAGAGCATGCTGCACCGCTTATTAAAGTAACTATTGTGCCTCGTGGGCAAAGTTTAGGAGCTGCATGGTACTTACCGGAAGAAAGACAAATCGTAAGAACAGATCAAATGTTAGACGAAATGTGTGCTACAATGGGCGGAAGAGCTGCTGAAAAAGTAACTTTTGACAGAATTTCAACCGGAGCATTAAGCGATTTAGAAAAAGTAACACGCCAGGCTCGTGCTATGGTAACGATTTACGGTTTGAATGATAAAATCGGAAATGTTACGTATTACGATTCAAGCGGACAAAGTGAATACAACTTCTCTAAACCATATTCTGACGAGACAGCGAAAGTTATTGACAAAGAAATTTCAGAATTAATTGAAGGTCAATACCAAAGAGCAATTCAAATTTTAGAAGAAAACAAAGACAAGCTAAATCAATTGGCTGATATCTTAATTGAAAAAGAAGTTATTTTTAAAGATGACTTAGAAACGATTTTCGGAAAACGTACTTTTGACAAAAATTTGGAAGAAGTGGTTTCGTAAATTGTACTTAAATATGCAATATTTTTTAAAATCTTAATTCAAAATAGCCTTTTGAATTAAGATTTTTTTATCTTTGAACGTTTTCAATTAACATGTAAAGTATTTCATATAAAAATGAATTTTTTCAAAAAAATATTTGGTTCCAGCGATGCCGCTTCTGATGAAGAAAACGAAAGTGAATATGCAGGTTCTCCTGTTCAGGATAGTCATTTGTCTATAGATGAAAGATTCATTTTTAACTTTAAGAAAAATGGTGGTAAATTTTTGTATTGTGAAAACAAACAAGAAGTAGCTGAACAGTTTGAAAATATCCTTGAAGAAAACGATTGGTTCGAAAATGAAGTTTTATGTTACGAGCCTGCCCTTTTTAGTTTATTAGAAGAGAATAAATTACCTTATCATTCTCCGGCTAATCCAAAATTTTTACTTGCAACCTGCGAAAACCTAATTGCTGATGAAGGTTCTATTTTATTTTCATCAAAACAGATCAAACAAAATAAACCAAACGAGTTACCGCCAAACATTGTAATTATAGCCACAACAAGCCAGATGCTTCCAATGAAAAGCGACGGACTTAGTGCTATCAAACGCAAATACGAAAGAGACTATCCTACCAATATTACCACAATAAAATATTTCGAAAAAGCTAAAGAAGAAGATTTTACACAATACGGAAGTGTTGCCAAAAATTTGTATTTACTGCTTTTAGAAGATCTTTAAGATGAATGAAACTCTCAAGAGGACCATTTCTGGTGCTGTTTATATCGCTTTACTTGTAACTTCAATTTTGTTTTCTACAGAGAGCTTTATCATTCTTTTTGGCATTTTTTTGGTTATAGCAACTTATGAATTTTGCAACTTAGTTAAGATCAACAAGTATTTTGCTATACTATTTGTTTCTCTTTTTTATTCGACTGTTTCCCTGATCAGTTTTTATAAAGCTGAAACTCAAAATTATATCAGCAAACTTTTAAAAGAAGATATTTTAATTACCCTTGATACAGATATGTTATTTCTTGTATTGCTTGTAATTACATTAGTTGTATCTGTAAAATGTATTGTATTTTTATTTGATGATACTCAAATCATCAGCAAAATATCCAAATACGTTTATCTGATAGGATACATTATGCTTCCCTTCCTTTTTATTGTAAAGATTTCTTTTGGAATAAAAGATTACAATCCCAAAATCATTATTGGATTATTTATTCTGATCTGGACAAATGATACTTTCGCTTATTTAGTAGGCAAGTCTATTGGAAAACATAAATTATTCGAACGCATTTCTCCTAAAAAAACCATCGAAGGATTTCTTGGCGGAGTTGTTTTTGCTGCACTTGCCGGTTTTTTAATTTCAAAATTCTATATTCGCCCAAATCCTGAATTTAGCAGTAAATCTATTTTAATATGGATGATTATTGCTTTGATTGTTAGTGTTTTTGGAACAATAGGAGATTTGATTGAATCAAAATTTAAAAGAATTGCAGGCGTAAAAGACAGCGGTTCGATAATGCCGGGACACGGAGGTGTTTTAGATCGATTAGATAGTGTTATATTTGTAGCACCAGTTATATATTTATTTTACCAAATTTTATATTATGTTTCATAAAGAGGGAGGCCCGTCCATTTTATTAGGTACTGTTTTTGCAGTTGCTGTGCTTTTAATTGCTGACAAATTCATTGATATTACCTGGCTAAGAATGCTGGTACAAATTGCCGGCGTTGTAGTTTTGATTATCATTCTGCAATTTTTTAGAAATCCGAAAAGAATCGCAATCAGAAACAGCGATCACATTCTTGCTCCGGTAGACGGAAAAGTTGTGGTAATTGAAGAAGTTTATGAAGGTGAATTTTTTAAAGACAAACGTTTACAGGTTTCGATCTTTATGTCACCTATAAATGTACACGTAACGCGTTATGCGATGGACGGTATTATTAAATTCAGTAAATACCATCCTGGTAAATTTTTGGTAGCATGGCATCCAAAAGCCAGTGAAGAAAACGAAAGAACGACGGTGGTTATCGAAAATGAAACTTTTGGTCAAATATTATACAGACAAATTGCAGGAGCTTTAGCCCGCAGAATTGTAAACTACGCACAAGAAGGAATGCAGGTTGTTCAGGGTACTGATGCCGGATTTATTAAATTTGGTTCAAGAGTAGATTTATTTTTACCTTTAGGTACACCAATTAATGTAGAATTGAACCAAAAAGCAATTGGCGGTAAAACAATTATTGCTACAAAAGCTTAAATGACGCAAAAAGATTTAGATACTCGCTTTTTAGAGGCTGTAGAAACTGCTTTAAAGATGACACAGGCTTCGCTGCCGCAAGATGTGCAGTTAAGGCTTTATGCGTATTACAAACAGGCAACTTTTGGAACCGCAGTATACAATCAATCTGAGAATTTTGATTTGCGTGATGCATTTAAAACCAATGCATGGATGCAAATTAGCCATATTTCAATTGACGAGGCAAAAGAAAATTACATTGCAATAATTAATTCTCTAACATCAAAATAATTTCTATCATGAAGAAAATCATCACGTGTTTGACTATTTCGGCTTCATTTTTACTATTATTTTCTTGTAATGATAATAATAAGCTAACTGAAGTAGTTGAAGTTCCTTTGCCAACAAAAGAGGAAAAAATAACAATTGGCAGTCCTGACGAAGTAAAGGCAGAACCCGGTTCTTTCGGACTTACCAAATTGCCTTTTCCTTACGATGGATTGGCACCGGATATTCGTTCTCTAACTTTAGAAACGCATTATTCAAAACATTATGTAACGTATACCAATAATCTAAACAAGGAAATTGTTTCTACTGAATATGAAAATATGCCTATTGAGGATATTTTGAAAAAGCTGGATCTTAATAATGCCAAGCTTCGTCAAAATGCCGGTGGATATTACAATCATACGATGTATTTTAATCTTTTAACACCAAAAGAGCAAACTCCAAAAGATACTCTTATTGGCGCCATCGATAAAGAATTTGGTTCATTTAGCAATCTTACGAATCAGTTTAAAGGTCAGGCTACAAAACAATTTGGGTCCGGCTGGGTTTGGTTAGTCGTTGATAAACTTGGGAAACTTCAGGTAACTACAACAGAGAATCAAGACAATCCTTTAATGAAAAATGCCCTGATTCCGGGAACTCCAATTTTAGGAATTGATTTATGGGAGCACGCTTATTATCTCGATTATCAAAATAGAAAAGGCAGTTATATAGATGCTTTTTACAAACATATTAATTGGGAAAAAGTAAACGAAAATTATGTCGAAGCTTTGAAGAAAGTTAAGAAAGTATAAAACAGAAAAGCTGATACAAATAAAGTATCAGCTTTTTTTTTGCGTTAAAAACTTTCAAATTAATTCAATTCGGGATTAATTGAAATAAAAGCTGATTTCTGTTTTTTACAAAAGAAAATTGTGCTACCTTTTTATTACAAAAATTTAGCAATGAACAACATGACAGATATAGCAAAACGTTTTCCGGAAAACCCATTAATATTACCTGCCGATTTATCCCCAAGCAAAGAAGGATTAGAAATTACCTGTTTATTAAATCCGGGAGTATTTCAGTACCAAAACAAAACCTGGTTAATAGTTCGCGTAGCAGAAAGACCCAAACAGAAAGAAAATATAATATCATTTCCAATCCTTACAGAAACGGGAGCCATTACAATTGTTGAAATTGCCACAAACGATCCTGATTTATTCGCAACTGATTCTCGTGTGATAAATTATAAAGGAGATGATTATTTAACGACACTATCACATCTGCGCTTATTATGCAGCGAAAATGGACGCGATTTTTATGAACCTGAAGGTTATCCTCAATTAGTTGGCGAAGGTATTTTAGAAGCATTTGGAATAGAGGATTGCCGCGTTTCGCTGATTGAAGGAACTTATTACTTAACCTTTACATCAGTATCCAGCAATGGTGTTGGTGTTGGTTTACGCACTACAACCGACTGGAAAAATTTCCAAAAACAAGGCATGATCTTTCCTGCTCATAATAAAGACTGCGCGATTTTTGAAGAAAAAATAAATGGCTTGTTTTACGCTTTACACCGTCCGAGCAGTGTAGATATTGGCGGTAATTACATCTGGATTGCATCGTCTCCCGATGGTATTCACTGGGGAAATCATCATTGCATTATCAGAACACGAAAAGGACTTTGGGACAGTAAAAGAGTGGGCGCCGGAGCTGCACCTATAAAAACAGAACAGGGTTGGCTAGCCATTTACCACGGGGCAAATTTTGAACATCAATATTGTTTGGGCGCTTTTTTAATGGATTTAGAAGATCCTACAAAAGTTATTGCAAGAACCGAAGATCCCATTATGTCACCTACTACAACTTATGAATTGATCGGCTTTTTTGGAAACGTTGTATTCACAAATGGCCATATTGTAGAACCAGATGGAGATACTATCACCGTCTATTATGGTGCTTCTGATGAATATGTTTGTGGTGCAGAATTTTCGATCAAAGAGATTTTATCACTTCTAAAACCAATTAATATTTAAACTTATAGCTGAAATTTTAGTTTCGATAGTAAACCTGACAACTTTTAAAGCTGTCAGGTTTAAAATTTTAGTCTATTTTACTTCAAAAATAAAAGATTCCGAAGGCGCAATTTTTATTCTTGCCATTCCTTCTCCATTATTTACTTTTAATAAAAATTCATTCTTGAGATACAATTGATCTGTTAATTTGTACTCGCCGTCTTTTAAATTCCACTTTGAAATAATATCTGACGGAATTTTCAAATCAAATTCACTTGTTTTATCCGAAGAAAAATTCGCGACAACAATCAGTTTTTGATTTTCTGACCAACGTACATACGAATAAATCGATTCGTCATAACCGGGATTTTCCTGTCTGTTTGCAGATTGAATTTCCTGAAAGCTTCCCATTAAAGCGGAACTATTAATCGAAAAGTTTAATAATCGTTTGTAGAAATCACGTAAATTTTTCTCTGATTCAGAAAGCTGTCCTCCATCGAATTTTCCGTCATTCATCCAACGCTGATGATTTGGAACTCCGATATAATCGAAAATAGAAGTTCTCGAATGCGTTCCAAATCCTGCATTTTCATTTCCGGCCTCGCCTACTTCCTGACCAAAATAAACCATTGTTGGCGAAGTACTAATTGTTGTTGAAACTACCATTAAAGGTTTTCCTCTTTCGGGAGTTCCGGCAAATTCAGGACTTGCTAATCTTTGTTCGTCATGATTATCCAGAAAATGAAGCATATGATGTTCAATATCCGACATTCCTTTTTGAATATCTGATAATCCATCAGGCGAAGATTTTCCACGAATAATATCTTTTAGTTTATCATACGTTTCAACTTTATCATACAAATAATCCATTTTTCCTAAACGGATGTAATTTCGATATTCGTTTGGATTATAAACTTCCGCCAATAAAAAAGCGTTTTGATTTTTCATTTTGATAGCAGAATTCATATAACTCCAGAATTCATACGGAACCATTTCGGCCATATCATAACGAAAACCGTCTACACCTTTTGCTGTCCAGTAAAGCGCGATAGATTTAAACTTTTTCCAGGAATCCGGAATGTCTTTATCCTGCCAAAAAGCAAAATGTTCCTGATACGATTTCTGATCAAATCCGGCAGGAAGCTCGGGAAAATCTTTAGAACCATCCGGACGAATTCCGTAATTTACTTTTACTGTTTCGTACCAGTCATTTTGATCCGGTTTTACTTTTCTCGAACCGTTTCCTGTCCATTTTGCAGGATTTTCATCGAAGAAACCATCAATCATAGGATTCTTTTCTCCATTTAACGGAATATCTCCATCGGGAATTTCAAAATGATTATTGGGAATGTAATAAAAATTATTATTTCTGTCGTATTCTACGTTTACGTTATCATCAGCACCAAAATCTTTTACGCCTTCCGGATTATTTTTTCCCTGATATTTTCTCGCAATATGATTGGGAACAATATCGATAATTACTTTTAGTCCGGCTTTGTGAGTTCGTGCAATTAAATCTTCAAATTCCTGTAATCGATTCGCCGGATTTACGGCCAGATCCGGATTTACATTATAATAATCTTTAACTGCATAAGGCGATCCTGCACGGCCTTTTACCACTTCGGGATCATCATTTGAGATTCCGTAAGCTGTATAATCATGAACCAAAGCGTGATGCGGAACTCCTGTATACCAAATGTAAGTCACTCCTAAATCCTTAATTTCGTGAAGTGCCATATCTGTAAAATCATTAAACTTCCCTACTCCATTTTCTTCAATTGTTCCCCAGGGTTTGTTGGTGGTGTTTTTATTTCCAAATAAACGTGTAAAAACCTGATACACTACAATTTTCTTATTTGTAGCATTTTCTTCATTTGCTGTATTCATTCTCAAATCTTTTGTTTTGCATGCAGAAAACAGCATTGTTGCAGCCATTCCTGCAACCAAAATTCTATTACTTGCCATAAATTATTTTATAAAAGGCTTTTGAAATGACCTTAATATAAAGTCAAAATTCAGAAACCATTTTTTAAATTTAAGCTAATTTTTAAAACTCAAAAGAAACATGCTTTTATTTAGAATCAGAAAAGGTAACTACAACGAAATAGTTTTACGTTTTGTTGGTAACTTAGGAAAAGGTTCAAAGAGGTAAATGGTCATAGGAACAAAGGTTTTTTAGGGCAAAATTCATTTATAAAAAGCTAATAAACCTTTGTACCTTTGTTACTCTGAACCTTTGCATCTAAAAAATATAAATTAATCCTAATATCCGCAAAGGTTATATCCTTTTTCATAAATTTGACAAAAATTTAATCAATTGAAGAAATCACTCTTTTTCATATCTTATTGTTTGCTTGTTTTATGTGTTCAGGGCATTTTTGCTCAGGCACCTAAAAAAATTATTGTAGAAAATGCGGATTATTCTGATGTCAATCAGGAACTAATGCCAGATGCGCTTTTGCTAACAGGAAATGTAAAAGTAAATCATGATGGTGTTGTACTTACTTGTAACAAAGCTTATTTTTTCCAGAAAGAAAATTACCTGAAAGCCTTTGGTAACGTGCAATTAGTGCAGGGAGATACTTTATTTCTAAACAGTAAATATGCTGAATATAACGGAAATTTAAAGAAAGCATTTGCTACAGGAGATGCCGTGATGAGTTCTCCGGATGCTACTTTGCAAACCGATACGATTAATTTTGACCGAAATGTTCAGGAAGTTTTTTACAACTCAAAAGGAACAATTGTGAACAAAGACAACACTTTGGTAAGTAAATCAGGAAGGTATTATGTGGCTGAAAAGAAGTTTCAATTTTTGACAGCAGTAACACTTACAAATCCTAAATATGTTGTAAAATCAAATCATTTAGATTATTATAGTAATTCAGGACATACTTATTTATTTGGTCCTTCTACTATTACAAGTAAAAGCAATTATATTTATACTGAAAAAGGTTTTTATGATACCAAGAAAAACCTGGCACATTTTGTCCGAAACTCTTATATAAAATATGATGACAGGCGGATAGAAGGCGATAGTTTATTTTATAACCGGAATACCGAATTTGCATCGGCAACGCGGAATGTAAAAATTACGGATTCGATCAATAAAGGAGTTGTAAAAGGACATTATGCCGAATTATACAAACTAAAAGATTCGATGTTTGTCACAAAAAGAGCTGTTGCTATAAATTTGGTCGAAAATGACTCTGTTTACATTCACGGGAAAAAATTAATGGTTACGGGAAAAGAAGGCGAACGAATTTTAAGAGCTTACAACAACGTTCGTTTCTACAAAATAGACATGAGCGGAAAATGCGATTCGATTCATTCCAATTCAAAAACGGCTTTGACAAAACTGATTGGAAATCCGATTTTATGGAATGGTGAAAATCAAATCACTGGAGATGTAATGCATTTAATTGGCGATAATAATACCAAAAAGCTCGACTCTTTAAAAGTTCTCAATAACACCTTTCTCGTCTCCCGGGACACGCTCGGCACCGGATTTAATCAGGTCAAGGGACTCAATTTATTTGGAAAATTCAAAGAAGGAAAGCTTCATGATGTTGATGTAATAAAGAATACGGAAGTAATTTATTATATGCGAAATGACGCCAAAGAACTTATTGGAATTAATAAAAATGTAAGCAGTAAAATCAATCTTATTCTGGAAAATAATGCGATTGAAACCATTACGTTTTTCAACAAAGTAGACGGCGATATTTATCCCGAAGCTGATTTACCCGAAAATGCCCGTAAATTAAGAGGTTTGGTCTGGCGCGGTGACGAACGAATAAAATCGAAAGATGATATTTTTACCGCTGAAGACAATGAAATGAATGAAAAATTAATTCAGGAAGGAAAAGACGACAACGCAAAAGAAAACGTCCCGATGAAAGTCAGGAAGGAAACGCGCGATTACGACAAAAAGAAACCTGCTGCTCCGGCAAAAACGACAGCAAAGGCAACTGCAAAAACTAAGAAATAGTTTTCAGTCGCAGTTTGTCGCAGTTTATAGTCACAGTCTCAGTTTAGTAAAACTACAATAAATTTTAGTCCCTGTTTTAGGTTCCAGAACATGAAACCTGAAACTTTTAAACAAACAACACGTGAATCCAGATTTTATAAAATACCAGGCACAAACTTCTCCATATCCTTTAGGAATGGAAGTTTCACATGCCGTTGGCTCTTATATTTATGACACTAGCGATAAAAAATATTTAGATTTTGTTGCGGGTGTTTCGGCTTGTACGCTTGGGCATCAGCATCCAAGAGTAAATCAGGCTATAAAAGATCAGTTAGACAAATATTCGCATGTAATGGTTTATGGCGAATATTCACAAAGTCCTGCTGTTCAATATTGTAAATTGCTGGCTTCTCTCCTGCCGGAATCTCTAAATAAAACATATTTAGTTAATTCGGGCACAGAAGCGATTGAAGGTGCGCTTAAATTAGCCAAAAGAACAACAGGCCGCAGTCAGTTGATTTCTTGTCATAATGCGTATCATGGTAACACAATGGGATCGATGAGCGTGATGGGATTTGAAGAACGCAAACAAGCTTTTCGCCCTTTGCTTCCTGATGTAGATTTTATTACTTTTAACAACGAAGAAGATTTACAAAAAATTACAACCAGAACTGCCGCTATTCTTTTGGAAACGATTCAGGGAGGCGCGGGATTTATTCAGCCGGAAAATAACTTTTTAAAGAAAGTTCGCCAAAGATGTGATGAAGTTGGTGCGATGATGATTGTGGACGAAATTCAGCCGGGCTTTGGGAGAACAGGAAAGCTTTTCGGTTTTCAGAATTACGATGTTGTTCCTGATATTGTAGTTATGGGAAAAGGAATGGGTGGTGGAATGCCTGTAGGAGCTTTTACAGCTTCGGCAGAAAAAATGGACCTTTTGACAGAAAACCCAAAATTAGGTCATATAACCACTTTTGGAGGTCATCCTGTCATTGCGTCAGCTTGTCTGGCTACTTTGCAGGAATTAACTGAAACTAATTTGATGCAAGAAGCCTTAGACAAGGAAAAACTGTTCAGATCGCTTTTGGTACATCCTTTGATAAAGGAAGTTAGAGGAAAAGGATTAATGCTTGCCGCCATGACTGAAAGTGCCGAAATAACCAATGAAGTTATTTTGAATTGTCAGTATAAAGGCCTCATTCTATTCTGGTTACTGTTTGAAGGTTGTGCTATAAGAATCACGCCTCCGTTAACCATTTCTGATGAAGAAATAAAAGAAGGTTGCGCCATAATTTTAAATGTTATGGATGAAATCATGAAAAAGAATACTAACTGATTAATCTTTTATAAATTAGAAGATTATGATTAAAAACAGAGTGTAAATTCTGTCCATATTGTTAATTAAATTGTTCAAAACAATTAATTTCCATTCCTCACAACAATAATATGGTTGCCTAAATTTATAACAGGCTAATTTCAAATAAACAAAGTATGCAATTAAGCAACGAAGAAGAAGATTATAACCTATCCTTATCCAAATTTGAGTCTATGTTAAAAACTAACAAAGTACTCTTTTTTGACTCTGAAGAATTTGAAGAAATTATTCTTCATTATTTAGATATAGGTAAGGCTAATTTAGCAAAAAAGGCCTTAAAACTTGCATTAGACCAACATCCAAAATCTACAGGCTTAAAATTAGTACAAGTAGAAATGCTGGTTTACGATGACAAACTTGAAATCGCTGAAAAGCTTTTGAACGAGTTGTATGCAATTGAACCGAATAACGAGGAAATTTATATCCAGAAAGCCAATATTTGTTCTAAAAGAGATCAACACGAAAAAGCGGTAGAATTGCTTAAAATTGCCCTGCAATATACTGATGACTACGCTGACGTGTACAACTTGATTGGAATGGAATATCTTTTTATGGATAACCTTGAGATGGCAAAAGACAGTTTTATCAAATGTCTTGAAGAAGATTTAGAAGATCAATCTGCTTTGTATAATGTGGTTTACTGTTTTGAATTTTTAGATCAAAATCAGGAAGCTATCAAATATCTTAACGATTATATCAACAAAAACCCATATAGCGAAATCGCCTGGCATCAGCTTGGTCGTTTGCATTATGGCGTAAAAGAATACGAAAATGCGATTCGCGCTTTTGATTATGCAACACTTATCGACGATGAGTTTTTAGGTGCTTTCATGGAAAAAGCAAAAGCATACGAACGCCTTAAAAAATACAACGAAGCTATCGAAAGCTATAATCGCACGATTGAGCTTGACGATGCCACTTCGTATGCGCTATTGCGAATTGGTAAATGCTATGAAAAATTAGGAAATTCTGTAAAAGCACTTCAATATTACAATCAAACCGTACATGAAGATCCGCTTTTGGATAAAGGATGGATTGCTATTACTGACTTTCATGTTCGCCAGAAAAATTTTCAAAAAGCGTTGTTTTTTGTAAATAAAGCATTAGCAATCGACAATCAAAATCGTTTGTATTGGAAACGTTATGCAACGATCAACAAACAAATGAACTTTTTTGAAGAAGCTGAATTTGGATACAGAAAAGCCGTAGAATTTGGTGATTACGCCTTAGATACCTGGTTATTTTGGGTTGACATTTTACAATTTTTAGGAGAATTCGACAGCGCGATTCAAACCTTATTACAAGCTTCAGAATATTTTCCTGAAGAAAATGAAATCGAATATCGTTTGGCCGGATTATATTTTATGGTTCAGGACAATACAAAAGCTAAATTTCACTTAAGCAACGGATTGCGTTTAAACTTTGATAATTATATTTTAATCGAAGATTTATTTCCGGTGGTATGGTCGAAAAAAACGGTTAAAAATTATATTGAAAAACATAGAAAACAATAATGATTGATATTTTAAAAAGACGTTTTGGCTTATTAGGACGTAATATTAGTTACTCATTTTCAAAAGGATATTTTACTGAGAAGTTTAATGATGAAGTTTTTTTAGGCAATACTTATGAAAATTTTGATATTTCGGAAATCAATTATTTCACTGAATTGGTAAAAAACAATCCTGATTTAAAAGGACTTAATGTAACGATTCCGTATAAAGAACAAGTTATTCCGTTTTTAGATAAACTATCAAAAAAAGCAGCTTTAATTGGCGCTGTCAATACTATTAAATTCACTAAAAAAGGAAAATTAAAAGGATACAATACAGACTATTATGGTTTTAAAAAATCATTAAAACCTTTATTGGAACCACATCATAAAAAAGCTCTTATTCTGGGTACAGGCGGCGCATCAAAAGGCGTGGCTTTTGCATTGGACGAGCTTAATATTCCGTATACGTTTGTTTCCAGAGAGGCAAAAGAAAATATCATTGATTATGATTTGATCAATGCGACTACTTTTGATAATTTTCAAATCATAATCAATTGTACACCAGTAGGAACAAGTCCAAATATCAAAGCTTGCCCGAATCTTCCTTATGAGTTTTTCACAGATAAACACATTGCTTACGATTTAATTTACAATCCTACAGAAACTCAATTCTTAAAGAATGCGAAAGAAAAAGGAGCTGTAATAAAAAATGGTTATGATATGCTTATTTTTCAGGCTGAAAAAGCCTGGAAAATATGGAATAAATAAAAAAATAGCTACAAATAAAATAACAGGAATTTTTTTCGTAAATTAGACTACTCATTTATAGGTAGTTATGAAAAAATTATACCTTTTTTTACTGCTAAGTTTTTTTACTGCCTTTTCCATAAAAGCTCAGGATTCTGTTGAGACTTCTGAAAATGTATATACAGAAGCGCGCTATCATTATTATTTAAAAACTATATTACTTTTTAATGAATATCTGGATACCGATTCCGGATCGTTCAATACAACCCAACTTCGGTTTTTGCATCCTATTGCAAACAAAGCCTGGAATTTAAGGGTTGATCTTCCATTAGTTTCAACAAATTCTAATTCTGAAAACCAAACCGGAATTGGTGATATTGGAGTCGGAATTAGCTATATTCCTTATTTAAATCATAAAACCGGTGGCGTTGCTTTTCGCGCCAGAGTTATTTCGAACTCAGCTACAGATCCATCGCGAGGATCCGGAAAATGGGTTTTCGCTCCCGCGGTTTTCTATGGAAAATATCTGAGGAAAGATAAAATATTGTGGATTGCTTCTTTAGAAAATCAACTTAGTTTTGCAGGTTCTGATAATCGGGATGACATTAATACAACTGCTTTTGAAAACTATATTATGTTTATCATTGGCAAAAACTGGATTGCAGCAGATGCCGCTTTTCGATACAATGCCACAAATAAAGGATATCCGAATAATGCTTTTTTAGAATTTGGCAGAAGAATAACTGCAAATGATATGGCGTATATTCATCCAAGTGTGGCCTTTGGGAATCATAAAACTTATAATTTTGGTATTGAAGTTGGCATGTTAATTCTATTTTAAGTTTTAAATAAAGTAAGAACTCATTTACCAAAATGTTATTTTACAAGTGTTTTTCTTAAAACAATATTATTTTTAAATTTAAATTTACTGCAAAAATTCGGCGAAAAAACTGGTAGGATAATCTTAAATCAATTCAATAAATAAGAATTTCATCGCAAAATAGTACATAAACAAAGGAATTATTTTGTATTTAGAAACACCTTTACTATCTTTCGCAATGTTTAAATCAATATACTTATACATTTAAAATGTTAGAAGAAAAGAATGATAACCTGCAAGAAGCAGACGGAAAATTAGGAATCGAAATTAGTGATTCTCTAGAAAATGATGCAATTGAAACATCAGATGCAGAAGTAGCGCCTGAAAGTGAAATTTTACTTCCTGAAAATGAAGTAGAAGTTACTGAAGAAGCCAATGAAGAAAGCCATCAGACGGCTTTGGATGCCATAACAAATTCAAATGCAGAAGAAAGTGAAGATGAAACGCTGAAAGAGCGCCATGATATTCCTATGCAGGATTATGATACTTTTTCATTGGATGAACTGGTTGATGAATTAAAAAAATTGGTGAACACAGACAAAGTAATGTCTGTAAAAGATCATATCGAAGAAATTAAAAAATCGTTTTTATTACAATATAACCATCTTATTGAGGAGAAAAAAGAAGAATTTAATGCCTCAAAACAAGATCCGAATGAAGAATTTGAGTACCATTCTCCTTTAAAATCTAAATTTGACGAGTATTATAACATATTTAGAGAAAAAAGAAACGTTCATTTTAAACATTTACAAAGTAATTTAAAAACAAATTTAGAGAACCGACTTGCAATAGTTGAGGAACTAAAAGAACTTATAAATCCGCAGGAAAACATCAAAGACACGCTTAAACATTTTAATGATTTAAGAGAAAGATGGAAAAATGCGGGAGCAATTCCGAAAGATAAATACAATCACGTTTGGAACAATTATCACTTTCACGTAGAAAATTTCTATGATTATCTACATTTAGATCGTGAAGCCAGAGATTTAGATTTTAAATACAACTTAGATCAAAAGCAAAAAATTATTGCGCGCGTTGAAGAATTAACAAATGAAACTGACATTAGCAAAGCGTTTCGTGAATTACAGGATTTACACAGAATCTGGAAAGAAGATATTGGACCGGTTTCTAAAGAACACCGTGATGTTATCTGGAATAAATTCAGTGAATTAACTAAAAAAATTCACGATAAGAGAGAATTATTATTTGAAAGCCAAAGAGCAAACGAGCAGCAAAATCTTGAAGTTAAAAAGGAAATTATTGCTAAAATCGAAGTTTTAGGTACTGAAAAAGTAAACTCGCATTCGCAATGGCTAGTTCAGATTCAAAAAGTGGAAGCACTTAGAAATGAGTTTTTCGCTGCCGGTAAAGTTCCGTCAGAAGTAAATGAAGAAACCTGGGCGACTTTTAAAACTGCCGTTAGAAACTTTAATTCTTTTAAAAATTCGTTTTACAAGGACATTAAAAAAGATCAAAACGACAATTTAAATAAAAAAATGGCTCTTGTTGCCAAAGCAAAAGAATTACAGGAAAGTACAGATTTTGCTGCCACTACTCCGATCATGAAGCAAATTCAGGAAGAGTGGAAACAGATTGGTCACGTTCCTAAAAAATATTCAGATAAAATCTGGAAAGAATTTAAAGATGCTTGTAATCATTATTTCGACAAATTAAAAGAACATAAATCTGAAGAAAACGTTGACGAAGTTGCTGCTTTTGATAACAAAAAAGCATATTTGGATATCTTGAGAGCTTATCAATTGACGGGTGATCACAAAACAGATTTAGATGCTATCAAACAACATATCGAAACCTGGAAAGGCTTTGGAAAAGTTCCTTTTTCAAGACGTCACATCGAAGGAAAATTCAATAAAATCTTAGACGCACTTTTTGAAAAATTAAGTTTGAGCAAGAAAGAAACAGAAATGATGCGTTTTTCTAACAGAATTGATTCATTATCTGAAAGCAATGACACAAGAAAATTAGATAACGAAAAGATTTTCTTAATGCGTAAGATTGAAGAAGTACAAAACGAAATTTTTCAGTTAGAAAATAATATTCAGTTTTTTACGAATACTAAAAACGCTAAAAAAGAAAATTCAATTGTTCTGGAAGTACGCAAAAATATTGCTATTCACAAGGAAAGCCTTGAAGTTTGGAAAGACAAATTGAAACAATTACGTAATTTAGGTCAGGAATAGACTTTAGTTTATATAATAAATTTATTAAGGAGTAATGATATTTTCATTGCTCCTTTTTTTTGTTATGGTTGGAGCGAATTTTACCGCAAAGTTCGCTAAGGTTTACGCAAGATTCGCAAAGGTAAATCAACACAAAGCTTTGCGAACTTTATGTTTATAAACAGACCACTAAATTTAATCTTTGCGGACTTTACGGTAAAATTTAACAGGAACGGGCTTCGACTACGCTAAGCCTGAAAATCGTAACTAACCTCTCAACCTGAAACCTGAAACTTGAAACCTTTTTTACTTTTCACCTTCACATAACAAATTCATAAAACTATTCTGTAAAATATTGATTATATTTGAGTATCAAAAAATTATAAACCTTAATATTTTATACAATGAAATTTACAAGAAAAGCAAATGCCAACTGGCAAGGAACCGGTATGGAAGGAACTGGAAAGATTAGTACACAAAGTACAACATTAGATAACGCTCAATTATCATTTAAAACAAGATTTGCAGATGGCGTGGGTACAAATCCTGAAGAACTTATTGCAGCCGCACATTCGGGTTGTTTTACAATGCAGTTAAGCTTTTTATTGAATGAAGGAGGTTTTACAGCAGATGATTTATCTACAGAAGCAACTGTTACTTTTGAAGACGGAACAATTACTTTGATTCATTTAGACTTAAAAGGAAAAGTTCCTTCTATATCTGCCGAAGAATTCGAGAAAACAGCCACTAAAGCAAAAGAAATCTGTCCAATTTCTAAACTTTTAAATACAACTATTACATTATCAGCTACATTATTATAGATATAAAAATTATAAAGCATAAAAAAAACCTTCGCTTTCGCGAAGGTTTTTTTATATATTGAGAACGTATTTATTACATTCTTGCTTTCAATTCTTTTGCTTCAGCAGACATTTCTAAAGCTTTATAAACTCCTAATAATGTTTTTGATACATCTTCGTTTTTAGGATCTAACTCATTTGCTTTTTTAAGGTAAGGAATAACTCCTTTGAAAACACTTTCTCTTTGCGCTTTCAAAACGTCATAACGCTTCATATCTTTTGCAGAAGTACCTAATTTGTTCATTTCATCAATGATTGGTTTTTCAGCTTCAAGTTTTAACGCAGCAAGATTAAGGTATGCATTTGTGTAGTTAGGATTAATTTCGATAGCTTTTAAATAATATTTTTCAGCATCGGCACCGTTTTTAGCATTTGCACTAATAACACCTAAATTAAATAATAAATCAGCATTGTTTGGATCTTGTTGTAATGCTTCACCAACTAATTTTTTGTAAGTTTCAAAATCTTTAGTCTCTAAGTATAAATTAGCTTCTGAAAGAATTAAAGAAGAATCTTCCGGATTCGCTTTTCTTGCATCTGCAATCGCTTTTTTCGCGTCTTCAATACGGCCTTTTTGAACTAAAATTAAAGCTAAGTTTTTATAAATCTCACCTCTTTTAGAAGGAATAGCTTCTGTTTTAGGTTTTTCGTGAGTTCCTAATTTTACTGCTAAATCTCTTTCGCTTGCTGTATTAAATCCATCTTCGTTTCCTGACGCTTTGTTAACTGCAGTATAACTAGTTCCTTTACCAGAATAGTTTAACTTTTTCAACTCTTCGTACATTGGTAAAGCTGTATCATAATCCTGAGCATTTACTGCTGTTGAAGCTGCATAGTATAAATTGATAGTATCTTTTTTATCTAATAAGTAAGCATCATACAATTTTTTTGCTCCGTCAGCATGTTTGTTAGCCTGAGTATCAGCAATTGCAGAGTTAATTAATTTTCCTTTAATTTCACCAATAGAAGCAGCTGCCTGAGTTGAATACTTTAATTTTCCAGAAGTTTTTTCAATCTCAATTAACTTTTTATAGCTTTCAGCTGCAAGAGAAAGGTTTTTACCCGCTTCTACACTTTTGTTTGCTAAATCAAGGTATGCGTTACCTTGTACAAAATAATATTGTGCCTGTTCAACATCTTTGGCATTCACCACCATGTTTTCAGCATCTTTTAATATCGTAATTGCTCCTTGAGCATCTCCGCCTTTTAATGCTTTCTCTGCACTTTTAATCTGATCTTTTTGAGCAAAAGTAGCTACTGAAATCAATAATGCTGATGCAAGTATTACATATTTACTTTTCATAATATTCAATTTGTGTTTTAATTTTAAATTCGTGGTTATATATTTTATTCTTCTGATTCTTCTTCAGAATCATCTTCGTCTTCAACTACTTCATCAGAATCGTCGTCGTCGTCATCTTCTACAGTACCATCATCTTCAAGAACTTCTAAATCCGGTTTAACTCTTTCGATAACAGGCCCTACTACATTTCCGTCTTCATCAACTACAACTTCTTCAACATCATCTTTCATAACTTTTGTTACTGCTGCAATAGAATCTTTACCTTTTAAGTTAATCAATCGAACACCTTGTGTTGCACGACCCATCACACGTAAATCTTCAATAGCCATTCTAATTGTCAATCCTGATTTATTGATGATCATTAAATCGTCAGCATCAGTTACGGCGTTGATAGAAATCAGTTTTCCTGTCTTTTCTGTGATATTAAGGGTTTTAACACCTTTACCACCACGGTTTGTAATTCTGTAAACATCTTCTCCGTCTTCGTCTACTAATTTGGTACGTTTTCCGTATCCGTTTTCAGTTACAACTAAAATTTGAGAATCGTTAATATCATTTTTATCAACAGTAACCATACCAATTACTTCATCTGTATCATCTTTTAAGGTAATTCCACGAACTCCGGAAGCTGTTCTTCCCATCGGACGTGTTTTGGTTTCTTCAAAACGAACCAATTTACCAGACTTAACAGCTAAGATAATTTGGCTTTCTCCGTTGGTTAATTGCGCGCCCATTAATTCGTCACCTTCCTTAATAGTAATAGCAGCAACACCATTTACCCTTGGTTTAGAATATTTCTCCAGAGAAGTTTTCTTAACCTGACCTTGTTTGGTAACCATTACAAGGTTATGACTGTTGATATAATCTTTGTCTTTTAAGTCTTGCGTACAAATGAAAGCTTTTACTTTATCATCACTTTCAATGTTTACCAAGTTTTGAATTGCTCTTCCTTTTGCCGTTTTACTTCCTTCCGGAATTTCGTACACGCGCATCCAGAAACATTTTCCTTTTTGCGTAAAGAACATCATATATTGGTGATTGGTTGCAACGAACATGTGTTCAAGGAAATCCTGATCTCTTGTTCCGGCACTTTTTTGTCCAACTCCTCCTCTATTCTGAGTTTTATATTCGGTAAGGTTTGTACGTTTAATATAACCTGCGTGCGAAATTGTAATTACAACATTTTCATCTGCAATTAAATCTTCAATACTTACATCTCCACCAGAATATTCAATTTGAGAACGACGCTCATCTCCGTATTTCTCGCGAATTTCTTCAAGCTCTTCCTTAATCAAAGCTGTTCTTAAATCAACATCAGCTAATAATGCTTTTAAGTGTTCGATTAATTTCATTAATTCTTCAAACTCAGCTCTTAATTTGTCTTGCTCCAGACCTGTCAACTGACGCAAACGCATCTCAACAATAGCACGTGCCTGAATATCTGACAAACTGAATCTTTCAATTAATTTTTCACGCGCTTCTTCTGTATTTTTAGATCCTCTGATGATCGCAATTACTTCGTCAATATTATCAGAAGCAATAATTAATCCTTCTAATATATGCGCTCTTTCTTCAGCCTTACGTAATTCAAACTGTGTTCTTCTAACTACAACATCATGACGGTGCTCAATAAAATAGTGAATCATATCTTTTAGATTCAGCATTTGAGGACGTCCTTTTACAAGTGCAATATTATTTACACTAAAAGATGATTGTAATGATGTGAACTTATATAAGGTATTCAAAACTACGTTTGGCGTAGCATCACGTTTCAGGATATAAACGATACGCATACCGTTTCTGTCAGATTCGTCACGAATATTGGCAATACCTTCAATTTTTTTATCGTTAACCAAATCAGCCGTACGTTTGATCATTTCGGCTTTGTTCACCTGATATGGAATCTCGGTAACAATGATACATTCTCTTCCGTCAACTTCTTCAAAACCAACTTTTGCACGCATTACAATACGCCCTCTACCGGTTTTAAATGCTTCACGAACGCCTTCATAACCATATATTACACCACCTGTTGGAAAATCAGGAGCTTTAATATGCGTCATTAATTCGTCTACTTCAATATCGTTATTATCAAGATATGCTAAAGTACCGTTGATAACTTCTGTTAAATTGTGTGGCGGCATATTGGTTGCCATACCAACTGCAATACCTGTTGCTCCGTTTACCAATAAAGTAGGAACTCTTGTAGGCATTACTTTTGGCTCATATAAAGTATCGTCAAAGTTTAGTTGAAAATCAACTGTTTCTTTTTCGATATCTGCCATAATATCTTCCGAGATTTTGCGCATTCTGGCCTCAGTATAACGCATTGCTGCCGGACTGTCACCATCGACAGAACCAAAGTTACCCTGACCGTCAACTAATAAATATCGCATACTCCATTCCTGCGCCATACGTACCATTGCATCATAAACAGAGGTATCTCCGTGTGGGTGATACTTACCCAGAACCTCTCCTACGATTCTCGCAGATTTTTTGTGGGCAGATCTTGATGTTACTCCTAAGTCATACATTCCGTAAAGAACTCTTCGATGCACTGGTTTCAAGCCATCTCTAACATCAGGAAGTGCTCTCGATACGATTACTGACATCGAATAATCGATGTAAGCTGATTTCATTTCATCTTCTATGTTAATAGGAATTAACTTTTCTCCTTCAGACATAAGTTGTTATGTTTAAATAATTATTTAGTTTCAAAGCGTGCCAAGATACGGTTTTTTGAAATTTTTTCAGCTATTTACTTACACTTATTTCAATGATTTATTAACAACTTTATTTTACTTTTTAGTTAATAAATTAAGCGTTTTTTAACGCTTTTATTGTTATTTTTTTTGTCTATTAGCTGACAGGAGTTTTGGAAGGGTACGGTTTTTGTTTTTCAAAGACTAATTCACTAAATTTACAATACAATTATATATTATGGATGATAATTTTTCACCAAGAGTAAAAGATGTTATTACCTACAGTAAAGAAGAGGCCTTGCGTTTGGGCCACGACTTTATAGGTACTGAACATCTAATGCTGGGCATTTTGAGGGATGGAAACGGTAAAGCCATTCATATACTTAATAACCTTGCAGTCGATTTAGATCATTTGCGCAGAAAGGTAGAAATACTGAGTCCCGCCAATCAAAGCGTTGAAGTAAATGCTGAAAAGAAAAATCTTCATCTTACCCGTCAAGCGGAAAGGGCACTGAAGACGACTTTTCTCGAAGCAAAAGTATTTCAGAGCTCATCAATTAGCACGGCCCACCTGCTTTTATGTATCTTACGAAACGAAAACGATCCAACAACCAAGCTGTTGAATAAACTTAAAATAGATTATGACATAGCTAAAGAACAATATTTAAATATGACTCCAAACGAAGAAGAATTCTTAGAAAACTTGCCAAGAAACGAATCATACAATGATGATTCAGGACAAGATGACAGTCTGAAGGAAAGTAGTTTTAACAATCCGGCCAATAAGTCAAACAAAAAATCAAAGACTCCGGTTTTAGATAATTTTGGGAGAGATTTAACAGAAATGGCCGAAGAAGGAAAACTAGATCCGGTTGTAGGACGCGAAAAAGAAATAGAGCGTGTATCGCAAATTTTAAGCCGTAGAAAAAAGAACAACCCACTTCTTATTGGTGAACCAGGAGTTGGTAAATCTGCTATTGCCGAAGGATTAGCTTTACGCATCATTCAGAAAAAAGTATCACGTATTCTTTTCAACAAACGTGTGGTTACTCTTGATCTGGCAAGTTTAGTTGCCGGAACAAAATACCGCGGTCAGTTTGAAGAAAGAATGAAAGCCGTGATGAACGAACTTGAAAAAAATGACGATATCATTCTTTTCATTGACGAAATTCATACTATTGTAGGTGCTGGCGGAGCAACAGGTTCTCTTGATGCTTCAAACATGTTCAAACCTGCATTAGCAAGAGGCGAAATTCAATGTATTGGTGCTACAACGCTTGATGAGTACAGACAATATATTGAAAAAGACGGAGCTCTTGAAAGACGTTTTCAAAAAGTAATTGTTGAACCAACTTCTGTTGAAGAAACGATTGCCATTTTGAACAATGTAAAAGACAAATACGAAGATCACCACAACGTAACTTATACGCAGGAAGCTATTGAAGCTTGTGTTAAATTAACGAACAGATATATGTCTGAGCGTTTTTTACCGGACAAAGCTATTGATGCTCTTGACGAAGCAGGTTCTCGTGTACACATTACTAATATTGATGTTCCAAAACAAATTCTGGATTTAGAACGTCAGTTAGAAGAAGTACGTGAAAACAAAAACATGGTAGTGAAAAAACAAAAATATGAAGAAGCTGCCAAACTTCGTGATGATGAAAAACGTATTGAAAAAGATTTAGCTGTTGCGCAAGAACAATGGGAAGAAGATTCTAAAAACAACAGAATTGAAGTTACAGAAGATAATGTAGCCGATGTTGTTTCGATGATGACCGGAATTCCTGTAAACAGAATTGCACAAACAGAAAGCAACAAATTAGCCAAATTACCTGAATTGATTCAGAACAAAGTAATTGGTCAAAATGATGCAGTTTTAAAAATTGCACGTTCTATTCAACGTAACAGAGCCGGACTTAAAGATCCGAACAAACCAATTGGTTCGTTTATTTTCTTAGGTCAGACTGGAGTTGGTAAAACACAATTAGCGAAAGTTTTAGCAAAAGAATTATTCGATTCTGAAGATGCGTTAGTTCGTATCGACATGAGTGAATACATGGAAAAATTTGCGATCTCTCGTTTAGTTGGAGCGCCTCCGGGATACGTAGGTTACGAAGAAGGTGGACAATTAACTGAAAAAGTTCGTAGAAAACCATATTGTGTTGTTCTTTTAGATGAGATCGAAAAAGCGCATCCGGATGTGTTTAATATGATGCTTCAAGTTCTTGATGATGGATATTTGACAGATAGTTTAGGTCGCAAAATCGACTTTAAAAATACGATCATTATCATGACATCGAATGTTGGAGCACGTCAGTTAAAAGATTTTGGACAAGGTGTAGGATTTGGAACTGCTGCGAAAGTAGCTCAGGCCGATGAAAACTCAAAAAGCATTATCGAAAATGCATTGAAAAAAACCTTTGCTCCTGAATTCCTAAACAGAATTGATGACGTAATCGTATTCAACGCATTAGAGAAACATGATATTGATTTGATTATCGAAATCGAGCTTAAAAAACTATACACTCGTATTGCTGAATTAGGTTATAAATTGAGTCTTACTGATAAAGCCAAAGCGTTTATCGCTGAAAAAGGTTTTGACAGACAATTTGGTGCAAGACCTCTAAAAAGAGCGATCCAGAAATATGTTGAAGATTTGTTAGCCGAAGAGATTATCACTTCGAAAATACATTCAGGAGATGAAATTTTGATGGATTTGAAAGATGATTCTCAGGAACTTTCTGTAGAAGTACATAAAGCAGAAGAGCCTACGAATCTGTAATTAGTTAAATTCTATAACAAAAATAACAAACCCGTTACGTTTTTATAACATAACGGGTTTTTTCTTTGGGTAAAATCGTATCTTTATTAAAAGCAAATAGCTACTTTTGAATATTAAAATTTATAATAACTAATAACGTATGCTTCAAAACAAAGTCATTTTAGGTAGCGAAGAATGGTGTTCATTTCCAGAACTAGGAATCCCTACAATCAAGGCTCGTGTCGATTCAGGCGCAAAAACATCGGCAATGCACGCCATAAACATAGCTCCTTTTATAAAAAATGATGCGAATTGGGTAAAATTCGACATTAACCCAATTCAGAATAATATAAAAACCATTATTCATTGCGAAGCGCCGCTGGTTGATAAAAGAATTGTAAAAAGTTCAAGCGGGTTCAGAGAACATCGCTACGTTATTCAGACCAGTCTTAAAATTGGCGATACAAAATGGCCAATCGAAATGACGCTGACGAATCGTGACTCAATGGGTTTTAGAATGCTTTTAGGACGTGAAGCCATGAGCGGACGTGTATTAGTCGATCCCGAAGAAAAATACATGCTAGGACAGCCATCTACCGAAACATTAAAGGAATTATACCAAAACTCTGAAAAGGCGACTTCTGGCTTAAGAATCGGACTTTTGGCCAGTAATCCTGAATTGTACAGCAATAAAAGAATCATGGAAGCCGGCGAAATGCGCGGTCATGAAATGCATTTTTTGAATATCAAGGAATGTTACATGAAACTGGATGCCAAAACTCCTGAAATTCATTATCGCGGTGGAAAAATATTAAATCAATTTGATGCCATTATTCCGAGAATCCGACCAAGCATTACTTTTTACGGATGTGCTTTAACGCGTCAATTTGAAGCTTTAAAGGTTTTCGTTTTAAATTCGGCCACAGCCATAACACAATCGCGTGATAAATTATATTCACTGCAATTGCTTTTAAATAGTGGAATCGATATCCCGACAACTGGTTTTGCGAATTCTCCTTTGGACACGGACAACTTAATTAAAATGGTTGGAGGTTCGCCTTTAATCGTAAAATTATTGGAAGGAACACAAGGAAAAGGTGTTGTTTTGGCAGAAACTAAAAAAGCTGCAGAAAGTGTTATTAATGCTTTTAAAAGCTTAAATGCCAACATTCTTGTTCAGGAATTCATCAAGGAAGCCAACGGAAAAGACATTCGCTGTTTTGTAATCGACGGAAAAGTAGTTGCAGCCATTCAGCGCGAAGCAATGCCCGGAGAATTCAGAGCAAACATTCACCTTGGCGGAACCGCTTCTGTAATAAAAGTGACACCCGAAGAAAAAAAGATCGCTATAAAAGCAGCAAAAGCAATGGATTTAAAAGTTGCCGGCGTTGATATTATTCGTTCTTCAAAAGGACCTTTATTGTTAGAAGTAAACTCTTCTCCAGGTTTGGAAGGAATTGAAGGCGCCACAAATAAAGATATTGCCGGAGAAATGATCAGAGCAATCGAGAAAAATTTTAAATTGGTATTATAAGTTCATTTAAACTTCATAACACATAATTAATTTAGCAGCTTTGTCAAAGTTTTAAACTTTGACAAAGCTTTTTTTAAACCCTAAACCTAAAAAATGATGTTACCACCGTATTTAGATATTATTTTAAGAAGTGTTGCAGTGTATTTTTTTATGACAATTGCACTCAGAATTTTTGGTAAAAAAGAACTTTCACAGTTAAATACCGCTGATATTATTCTGATTTTACTGATTAGCAATTCCGTTCAAAATGCAATGGTTGGCCCTGACACTAGCCTTTGGGGAGGTTTGATTGCTGCTTTGGCTTTATTTATCATTAATTATGTTATCAAAAAACTGACTCATAAATACAAAGCACTAAACAATTTACTTCTAGACAAACCTGAAATCTTAATTCATGACGGAACATTAGATTTTAAAACTTTAAGCAAATTAGACATTTCACACGAAGAATTAAAAGAGCGGCACGTGAACATGGTTTAGAACATTTAACCGATGTAAAGCTTTGTATGCTCGAAATTGACGGTACAATCAGTATTATTTCGAAAGATAAAACCAATCTGAAAGAAACTCATTTCAAACGAAAACACAATCATAAGAATTTTAGAAAATAACTTTTCAGAAATTCCAATATTTTTTAAATTCCAAATTCCAACTACAATCAACCATCAACCAACCAAATGAAGAAATTATTCCCGATTTTATTTGCCTTTATTATTACAAGCGGATTTTCGCAAAATTTAAATACCAAAAGATTAGACAGTTTGTTTCAGCTTTTAGAGAAAAACAACAAATACATGGGAAGTATTGTCATTTCAGAAAACGGAAAACTTATTTATTCAAAATCTATTGGTTATGATGATGTTGAGGCTTCAAAAAAGTCAGACATAAATACCCGATACAGAATTGGTTCCATTTCAAAAATATTTACCGCTTCATTGGTTTTAAAAGCTGTTGAAGAGAACAAAATTAATTTAAACCAAACCATTGACCACTATTTTCCAACAATAAAAAATGCTAACAAAATTACAGTTTCCAATTTATTGAATCACAGGAGCGGCATATATGATTTTACAAACGACGACAGTTACTTCGACTGGAATACCCAATATCAATCGAGAGCTAAAATGACAGAAAGAATTGCTGCAGGAGAAATTGCTTTTGAGCCTGACACAAAAGGCGAATACAGCAATTCTAACTATGTTTTACTGACTTATATACTGGAAGATCTTTACCAAAAACCGTACGCTGAAATTTTAAATCAAAAAATAGTCAAACCGCTAAAGTTAAAGAGCACTTATTACGGAGGAAAAATAAATAGCGCCAATAAAGAATGTTATTCGTATAGCTTTTCCGGAGAATGGGTAAAAAGTATCGAAACCGACATGTCTATTCCATTAGGAGCCGGAGGAATCGTTTCTACTCCTACCGATTTGAACTTTTTTATTAAAAACCTTTTTGCAGGTAAAATAATTTCAAAAGAGCATTTAAATTTAATGAAAACTACCAAAGACAAATTTGGTATGGGAATGTTTCAATTTCCGTATCAGGATAAAAAAATCTACGGTCATACGGGTGGAGTTGACAGATTTAAGTCGGTGTTGGCTTATTTGCCAAAAGAAAAACTAGCCATTGCATTTTGTTCAAACGGAAAAGATTACGACAATAACAATGTTTTACAATGTGTGCTTAGTGCTTATTTTAATGATGCATTTAAAATGCCAATGTTTTAATAAATTCCAAATAAAAAATTCCAAATTCCAAAGTTGATGTTTTCACATTTCACTTGGAATTTGGAATTTAAAAATATTGGAATTTAATTTTATTTATTAAATAAATACGCTCAGAATAAAGTAAACGAATCCCGCTAAAATAGCCGAAATAGGAATCGTTAATATCCATGCCCAGATCAAACTTACAGTTACACCCCAACGAACGGCAGATACACGTTTTGTTAATCCAACGCCGATGATAGAACCTGTAATCGTATGCGTTGTACTTACCGGAATTTTTAAATGCTCAGTAAAATAAAGCGTTAATGCACCAGCAGTTTCAGCAGCAACTCCTTCAAACGAGGTTACTTTTGTGATTTTAGAACCCATTGTTTTCACAATTTTCCATCCACCACTCAAAGTTCCCGCAGCAATCGCAGAATAACAAGCTAATGGAATCCAGCCCGGCATTACACCTTTTACTCCTGTATCATCATTTGGCAAAACAACATCTAACCAGGAATCCATGTGAACTCCGGGATTAGTATGAATATAAACCGCTACAGCAGCAGCAATAATACCCATTACTTTTTGAGAATCGTTTCCTCCGTGTCCTAAACTAAAAGCCGCAGAAGATAACAATTGCATTTTTTTCAAAGCAGCATCTGCCTGATGTAGATTTAAACTGCTAAATATCAAACAAAATGCACTTACTGTTAAGATAATAAAAGCAACTAAAAACCATTTAATGTTATGCGGATCAAAAGCTACACTCCAAAAATGAGAATCAAAACGTGGTTTCTCAATTTCTGAATAAGGTACCATTAAACTGCTAACAACCCAAACGGTAGCAATCATTAAAGCAACAGTGAATATTTTAGGAAAAATACTTTTACGAGAAGCATTCAATAACCAAATCGAGATTAAATAAGAAGCAAATGCTCCTAATAATGGTGCTAAAACAATAAAGGCAATAATAATAAGAACTCCTGAAGGCATTCCACCATCTTTTCCGGCTTTATACCAGCTTACGATTTCGTACCAATAATGTGTCGCTCCATCTTCACCAACATAACCAGAAAAACCGTGTACAGCTATAGCGTGGGCAACGGCTGCTCCGGCAAAACCACCAATTAAAGTGTGTGAAGAACTTGAAGGAATTCCTAGCCACCATGTCAGTAAATTCCAGCAAATTGCTGCAATAACACCGGCAAGAATTACGACAAGGTTGATTTCCATAGTGTGCGCTGTTTTTGCAACAGTATCTGCAACACCAAATCCGAAAACCCAATAAGCTAGAAAGTTAAAAAATGCTGCCCAAAGAACGGCCTGAAAAGGCGTTAGTACCTTTGTAGCAACAACGGTTGCTATAGCATTTGCCGCATCATGAAAACCATTGATGTAATCAAAAATTAAAGCTAATACTATAATAATTATAAGTAGCGTCATAAATTATAACTTCAGAATGAAATAAATTGAATTTAAGAATGTTTTACAGAAATAGATTCCAGTATGTTGGCAACACTCTTACATTTGTCTGTCGCTGATTCTAAAACAGATAACACTTCTTTATATTTAATAATATTTTTAGCGTCTGTTTCGTTTTCAAAAATTTCAAAAACTGCTTTGTTATAAACGTTATCTGACTTGTTTTCTAATTTATTAATTCTAGCACAAGCATCCTTAATAATATTCATGTTTTTCAGATTGCTCAACTCTTTTACGGCGCTGTCAATGTTTTGACACGCTTCAAGGTTGATTTCTGTCATTTTTCTGATTGATTTTGTAATCTTATCAACCTGGTATAAACGCATTCTGCTTGCTGCACCGTGCAAATAATCGGCAACGTTATCAATAGAAGTAATAAGTGTGTGAATATCCTCTCTATCAAATGGTGTGATAAAGTTTCTGCTCAATTCAAGATTTGTCTGACGCGTAATGTCTTCTCCTCTTTGCTCTAATTCGTCAATTTTCTGAAAAAGAACTTCTCTTTCTTTCAATGGAAGATTTACAGCTTCGTGTAAATTAGAAGCTAACTCAATTAAATTGCTTGAAGCCTCTTCAAAAAGTGGAAAGAATTTCTTGTCTTTCGGCACTAAAAATTGGAAAATACTGTTTATTGACATTTTTATATTTTTGATAGTGCAAAATTACTTCAATATTATTCGGTAATGTTAAGCCATTGTTAACAAATCGTTTTCAATTTGGAAACTATCCAGAAATGAAACCGTTTTTTCAATGTCATAATGCAGAATTCTGTCTTCTTTTACCAAAGGCACAACTTCTCTGTAACTGCTCAAAAACATTTCGATGAAATCACTTGATTTTAAAGGCTCTCTGTATGCAATTGCCTGTGAAGCGTTCATTAATTCAATCGCCAAAATTCGCTCTAAATTATCCATAACACGCAACGCTTTTGTAGCGCCGTTTGCGCCCATACTCACATGATCTTCCTGCCCGTTGCTCGATACAATACTATCTACGCTTGAAGGTGTAGCCAATTGTTTGTTTTGGCTCGCAATACTTGCTGCGGTATATTGCGGAATCATAAATCCTGAATTTAATCCCGGATTATCTACCAAAAATGCCGGAAGATTACGCAATCCCGAAATTAACTGATACGTTCTTCTTTCCGAAATACTTCCCAATTCTGCCAAAGCAATGGCCATAAAATCTAAAGCTAAAGCCAATGGCTGACCGTGAAAATTTCCTCCTGATATAATCTGATCTGACTCAATAAATATATTTGGATTATCTGTAACCGAATTAATTTCGGTTTTGAATACTTTTCGAACATAATCAATCGCGTCTTTTGAAGCTCCGTGAACCTGAGGCATACAACGGAAAGAATACGGATCCTGAACGTGTTTTTTCTCCTGAGCAATAATTTCGCTTCCTTCTAAAAACTCATTAACACGCTGCGCCGTAATAATTTGTCCTTTATGAGGTCGAATAAAATGAATCAATTCGTTAAAAGGTTCGATTCTTCCATCAAAACCTTCCAAAGAAATTGTTCCGATTAAATCTGCCAAATACGAATATTTGTAGGCTTTTATTAAAATATGAGCTCCGTAAGCGCTCATAAACTGAGTTCCATTCAACAAAGCCAAACCTTCTTTTGACTGTAAAATAATTGGTTCCCAGTTAAAATGTTTTAAAACTTCGCCAGAAGCCACTTTTTTTCCTTCAAACAAAACTTCACCTTCTCCTAATAAAGGTAAAGATAAATGTGCCAAAGGAGCTAAATCTCCGGAGGCACCAAGTGAACCCTGAGTATATATTATAGGTAAAACATCATTGTTGTAAAAATCAACCAAACGATTCAGAGTCTGCAATTGAATTCCTGAATGTCCGTAACTTAAAGACTGAATTTTAAGCAACAGCATCATCTTTACAATTTCCGCAGGAACTTCTTCTCCGGTTCCGCAAGCGTGTGATTTTACTAAGTTTTCCTGAAGTTTTGATAAATTTTCATTCGAGATTTTCACACTATAAAGTGACCCAAAACCAGTATTAATACCGTAAATAGGTTCTGAATGCGTAGCCATTTTTTTATCTAAATAATCACGGCATTTCTGAACGTTTACTTTTGCTTCTTCAGACAATTCAAGCGTTTTCTGGTTTACAATTATTTCTTGTAAATCTTCTAAAGTTAACGTTTCAGTACTTATATAATGGACTTCTCTCATTGTAATATTTATTTTAAGGCATCAAAATTCAGCAAATCAATATTAAAAAGCAACATTTGTTCATAATAATTAAAATTTAAAGAATTTGAGTTTATTACTTTTGCCTATTTCACAATCGAAATTTGAAGTAAAATCGTCTGTTTCTTCACTTTGCCCTTGCAATAAAAAATTCTCATAAATTATTCCCTACTTAACATATAGACTAAATTTGCTGTTTTTGTTTTATTAAACTCTCAATAAAATCAGTTCTATCATCGCTAACATCTTTAAAAAAGAAAGTTAATAATACGAATACGACAACTTTGCAGATTTAAATTTAGCAAATGCTCAATATTAAATTTTATCCTTTTGGAAAATTAAAATATTCGTAAAAAGGAAATAAAGGTTTTTAACTTTTATAAAAAGCTGTACTTTTGAAAAATCAAAATGAAAAGTAACAGCATTAAATATCAATCTACAATGACAACCCAAACCGGAGTTGTAATTGCTGCTACAACAATTTCTACTACAACAACTACTACCCCTTAGGGGTATACATTTTTACATATAATCCTGGTTATCTATACTTTTTTCTAAAAAGAAGAAAGGCATTGGATACATGAAAACATTTACAAAAAAAAAAAAAAATAGCCGCAGTTTTCAGTTTCAGTTCAGTTGATAAACCTTGAACCTTTGTTACTCAAAATCGCTGCACCTTATTAAAAACATCAAAAATGAAAGTATTAAAATTTGGCGGAACTTCGGTTGCCAATGCACAAAATATAAAACTCGTTCTCGAAATCATAAATCAAAAATCTAAACAGGATCAATTAGTTGTTGTCGTTTCTGCTTTAAGCAAAGTCACTGATTTACTGCAATTGGCTGCTGCAAAAGCTGCTGCAAACGACGAAAGTTTCAGGGAAATTGTTGCCGAAATCGAGAAAAAACACCTTGACACTTTAAAAGATTTAATTCCCGTAAGCGAACAAAGCAGTTTGTTAAGCCACGTAAAAAGAATCATCAATCACTTAGAAACTTTATTAGACGGTTGCTTTTTATTAGGCGAATTATCTCCAAGAACAGCAGATACCATTTTAAGTTTTGGAGAATTATTATCGTCTTACATCATTGCTCAGGCTTATCAGCAAATTAATAAAAATGTGGTTTACAAAGACAGCCGCGAAATCATCAAAACAAATGCTGATTTTGGAAAAGCTGCTGTAAACTTCGAAATTTCAAACCAGTTGATTCAGGAATATTTCGAACAAAATGAATCACAAATAAATATTTTACCGGGTTTTATCGCTTTAACCCTTGACGGAATTACAACTACTTTAGGTCGTGGAGGTTCTGATTATACAGCGGCTATTATTGCCGGAGCTCTTGACGCTGAACAACTTGAAATCTGGACAGACGTAAATGGAATGTTTACTGCCAATCCAAAAATCGTAAAACAAGCTCAGCCAATTGCAGCAATTTCCTATCAGGAAGCGATGGAATTATCGCATTTTGGTGCAAAAGTGTTGTACCCGCCAACGATTCAGCCGGTTTTAAGAAAAAACATTCCCATTTTAATTAAAAATACGTTTGAGCCTGAAGCCGAAGGAACTTTGATTTCTGATCACGTTTCCTCAAAAGATACAGTTGTAAAGGGAATCAGCCATATCGATCATATTTCTTTACTTACACTTGAAGGTCCGGGAATGATTGGTGTTGCAGGTTCATCAAGACGTTTGTTTGAAGTATTATCTCAGGAAAAAATCAATGTGATTTTTATTACTCAGGCTTCTTCTGAACACTCGATTTGTATCGGAATTTTAAATTCGGATGCCGATAATGCCGAAGCTGCGATCAACAGAGCTTTTGAAGTGGAAATTCTTCAAAACAAAATCGATCCTTGTCTTGTCGAAAAAGACCTTTGCATTATTGCTTTGGTGGGTGAAAACATGAAAAATCACCAGGGTTTAAGCGGAAGAATGTTCAGTACTTTAGGTAAAAACAACGTTAATATCCGAGCCATTGCTCAAGGTGCTTCTGAACGTAATATTTCGACAGTAATCAACGAAAGAGACGTTAAAAAAGCGTTGAATACTTTGCACGAAAACTTCTTTGAAGAAAATACAAAACAGCTGAATTTATTTGTGATGGGTGTTGGAAATGTGGGTGAAAAATTCATCGAACAAATTCACAATCAGAAGAAATTTTTAAAAGATAATTTAAAGATCAATGTTCGCGTAATCGCTTTGTCAAACTCCAGAAAAATGCTTTTTGATGAAGACGGAATTTCCTTAAAAGAATGGCAATCTGATTTAGATAAAGGAGAACCGGCCAACAAAGAAACTTTTATCGAACGCGCCAAAGAACTGAATTTACGCAACAGTATTTTTGTTGATATTACAGCAAATGCAACTGTTTCTGAAACTTATGAACAGTTCCTGAAACAAAGTATTGCGGTTGTTACGTGTAACAAAATTGCATGTTCCTCTGCTTATGACAATTATAAAAAACTAAAAAGTTTATCACGCCAATACAACGCTCCGTTTTTGTTTGAAACCAATGTTGGTGCGGGATTACCAATTATAGATACGGTAAAAAACTTAATTGCATCGGGCGATAAAGTGCATAAAATTCAGGCGGTTTTATCCGGAAGTTTAAACTTCATTTTCAATAATTTTGATGAGAATAATTCTTTTCACGATGTGGTAAAAGAAGCCGGAGTTCAGGGTTTTACAGAACCGGACCCGAAAATTGACTTAAGCGGAATTGATGTGGCTCGTAAAATCCTGATTTTAATTCGCGAAAGCGGTTACGAAATGGATATCGACGCCATAGCAAACGAATCGTTTCTGCCTGCCGAATGTTTAGCAACAACAAACAACGACGACTTTTTTGCCTCGTTAATCAAACATGCGCCACATTTCGAAAGCATTTACAAAGAAGCTTTAAGCAAAGATTCAAGATTAAAATATGTAGCAAAATTCGAGGACGGAAAAGCAAGTGTTGGCCTGCAATTCATTCCAAAAGAGCATCCGTTTTATAATCTGGAAGGAAAAGACAATATCGTTTTATTCTACACAGATCGTTACGTAGATCAGCCGTTATTGATCAAAGGCGCCGGAGCCGGAGCAGCTGTTACAGCATCAGGAATTTTTGCGGATGTTATTAGAATAGGAAATAATTAAAGTTGCTAAGTTACTAAGATGCTAAGGTTCTGAGTTTTTTTTACAAACTTAAATCTTAGCAACTTACAAGCTTAGACACTTCGAATCTTAATATAAAGTTGCAGAGAGAAAGCTTAGAACCTTAGCAACTTAGAACCTTTAAAAAAAATGGAAATAAAACTATTTTGCCCGGCAACTATTGCGAATCTATCGTGCGGATTTGACGTACTTGGACTTTGCTTAGACAATGCGGGTGATGAAATGATTGTTCGAAAAACAGATCAAAAAGGAATTCGTATTACTAAAATTGTGGGTGCTGATTTGCCGTTGGAAACTGAGAAAAATGTTTCCGGAGTTGCGGCTGTAGCCATGCTTGAAGCTTACGAAAGAGATTTTGAAGCGATAGATTTTGGTTTTGAAATCGAAATCTACAAACACATCAAAGCCGGAAGCGGAATCGGAAGCAGCGCCGCAAGTTCTGCCGGAGCGGTTTTCGGAATAAATGAATTATTAGGAAAACCATATTCACGAAAAGATTTGGTGCAATTTGCGATGCAGGGCGAAAAATTAGCCAGCGGAAACGCGCATGCTGATAACGTTGCTCCTGCCCTTTTGGGTGGTTTTACGTTGGTAAGAAGTTATGCTCCGCTTGATATTATTAGAATTGATAGTCCGGAAGAATTGTTCGCGACGGTGGTTCATCCTCAAATTGAATTGAAAACATCTGACGCGCGTTCGGTATTAAAACAAACCGTTTCCCTAAAAAGTGCCATTATGCAATGGGGAAATGTAGGCGGTTTAATCGCTGGTTTATACACAAAAGATTACGATTTAATTGGGCGTTCGCTTCATGACGAAATCGTAGAACCTTTAAGAAGCGTTTTGATTCCGGGATTTGATTTGATCAAACAAACGGCTCTTGAAAACGGCGCTTTAGGTTCCGGAATTTCAGGTTCCGGCCCGTCGATTTTTGCTTTAAGCAGAGGAAAAAACACCGCAGACCAAATCGCCAAAGCCATGAGTGATGTTTACGAAAAAATGAATTTGCCATATGAAATTCACGTTTCGAAAATTAATCCGGATGGAGTTAGGATTTTGTAATTATTTAAATCATGGATGAAATTACAAAAGAAGAACAAATTGAAAATTGGTTGAAAATTGGTTTCAGTCAGCCTGAAGACAGACTTTCCGAGATTTTTTATTTTGACAGAAGAGATAATCAGTTTTTTTCTATCCTTGTTGCTGATTATTTTCATTTTGATGAGAATTATAACATTCCTAAAAATGCTATTTCAAGTTATTCTGAAGACATTTTAATAGTATTAGCAGACAGAATGAAACGAATTGAAAATGATGATAAATCAATTATCACATTAAGCAGAACCAAAAAAGGTGAAAATAGTACTGATGAATATTTAAATAAAAAAATGGAAACCTTTTTAAATTTAAATTCTATAGACATTACAACTGCAAGTATTTGGGAAGTTGATGAAATTGGAAGTGTGACCATTAACTTAAGAGAAGATAACGACGAGCCAAAAATAGATACAAAACGAACTTGGTGGAAATTTTGGCAATAACTCAATTAATAAAAAAATGAAATGAAATTAGAAACAAGAACTGAGAACTCAATTCTAAAATCTAAAGTCTAAAATCTAAAATAACCAATGAAATACTATAGTTTAAACCATAATGCCCCGGAAGTTTCTTTTAAAGAAGCTGTAATTCAAGGATTAGCGAGTGACAAAGGATTGTATTTTCCTCAAAACATTACGCCATTAAATCCTGCATTTTTTAATGTAATCGAAAATCTGACGCATCATAATATTGCTTTTGATGTGATTCAGCAATTTGTAGGCGATGATATTCCTGAGGATCATTTAAGAGAAATTATTGCCGAGACTTTGGTTTTTGATTTTCCGGTTGTGGAAGTTGAAGACGGCATTTATTCTTTGGAATTATTTCACGGTCCAACAATGGCTTTTAAAGATGTTGGAGCGCGATTTATGTCACGTTGTCTGGCGTATTTTAACAAAGATAAAAAAGACAGTAAAAATACGGTTTTAGTAGCGACTTCGGGAGATACAGGCGGCGCTGTTGCCAGCGGATTTCTTGGCGTTGACGGAGTTGATGTGGTGATTTTATATCCGTCAGGAAAAGTGAGCGACATTCAGGAAAAACAATTGACGACTTTAGGAAAAAACATTAAAGCGCTTGAAGTGGATGGTGTTTTTGACGATTGCCAGGATATGGTGAAAAAAGCATTTTTAGATGAAACTTTAGCACATAAAAACCTGACATCGGCAAATTCTATTAATATTGCGCGCTGGCTGCCGCAAATGTTCTATTTCTTCTTTGCTTATAAAGCGTTGAAAAGCCAAATCAAACCATTGGTTTTTTCTTGCCCAAGCGGAAACTTCGGGAATATCTGTGCCGGAATTATGGCAAAGAAATTAGGTTTGCCAATCGAACATTTTGTAGCATCTACAAACGTAAATGATACGGTGCCAAGATTCTTAGAAAACGGAAAATACGATCCAAAACCTTCTAAAGCAACAATCTCAAACGCCATGGATGTTGGGAATCCTAGTAACTTTATCCGAATTCAGGAATTGTATAATAACGACTTAAAAGCGTTTGAAAAAGATTTCTCTTCCTATAGTTATACCGATGAACAAACGCTTGAAGCTCTAAAAAATATTTATAGCAAAAACGGTTATATCGCAGAACCACACGGCGCTGTTGGCTATTTAGGTTTGAAAAAAGAACTTGAAAAACATGACAATGCAATTGGGGTTTTCTTAGAAACTGCGCATCCTATTAAATTCCTGGATGTGGTTGAACCTGCTTTGGGAATTACGCTTCCTATTCCGGAACAAATTGAAAGTGTTATGAATGAGGAGAAAGTTAGTGTGAAGATTAAGACTTATGAGGAATTGAAGGCTTTTTTGGAGTAATATACTTCGTCTATAGTATTAAAACCACGATTACAAAGATTTTTTATCAATGTAATTGTGGTTTTTACTTTTAAATTTAAAGTTTTAGAAATCGTATTAATTATTATTTAAATTACTATGTTTATCAAAAAATTAAAATAGTAAAATAACTGTTAATTATATCAAATATGAAAAATTACGTTAGCAAATTAATCGATAGAAATCTTCAGCGAAAAAGAGAATCAGGATTTACAACTTATGCTTTATACTCTATTTTAATACTAATTTTATATAAAATAATAGAATTATATCCTCTAATACCGCTTAAAAAGTTTTTTTTTGAAACATTATCCTTAATGGTTTGTGCATTAAATATCTATTTTGCTCTAATCATAATAATACTGACTTATGGTTCATCAAATAAGTACAAATCAGTACTGATATTAAAATTAAAATCAAACGATGATAGTTTGCTTTATGATATTATCTCATACTCAATTTTAATTATTCCGTTGGTAATGTGTATTGGAGTAGCAACACATAATTATTACCAGTCAAAAGAAAATGTATATTTTATTATAATGTCTATTATCCATCTTATTATATTTTTTTTAATTGTATTAACATATCGATCAGAGCAAAAAAAAACAAATAACGCAATAGAAACTTCTGGCGGCAGTAAGGAAAATTCAGATAGAAATGGTTTTTCAAAGTTCTGCTACATTTTAAGCCTTTCCATTATTATCTATTCTTTTTTAATATTATATAATTTTGATACAGATATAAGTAAAAAAAATATATTAATATTTTCAATACTTTTATATTCCATTCCATGCATATTAAGTAAAGTTATTAATTTAAATGAAAATGACGATTTCACATTAGCACTAGAAAACTTAGAATATGAAATCAATCTACTAAAATTAGACGATGATGACATTCGAATTAGACTACAACAAAATTATTATGGTTTTCTAATTAAAGAATGGATATCATATAACTCCCAACTTTTAGATAATTTAATACTTGATCAAAATAAAAAAATAAGCATTATACAAAAACTTGAAAGTGAACTAAAAGAAATTGATGAGAAAAAATACCCTTTAGAATATATTGGTAGAACTCAAAAAATTAATTTTCATAAAGATAATTCAAATAAGGATATCATTAAATTTTGCCATGAGAAAATAAATGAAATAAAAAGTTTTTGGAATAACGAGGAAATAGAAGCAACAGAAAAAAATGACCTATATAAACTATATGACAAACTAAAAAAACATCTTAATTAAAAGTTTCCACTTCTCGTCCCGCTCGTGAACACAAAGAATTCAAAATCAATTCATGCACGAGCGAGACGCTCGCGCTAGCAATTGATGTGACCACATATTAGCTGTAATTTAATCAACTCTTGTTTTCAATGAAAAAATGTGCATATTGTGATACAAAAACCAAACTTACGAAGGAACATATTTGGCCTAAATGTATAATTACAAGGATGCCAGAATTAGAATTTAGATATATCGGCAGCCAAGAGAAATTTGTTAAATCAGAACTTGTAATTTCTGATGTTTGTGCGAAATGCAATAACGAAAAACTATCAAAGCTTGATTCCTATTTTTGTTCTCTTTACGATAAATATTTTAAAGACTTTCATGAAGAAAAGAAAGAATTTATTTTTGAATATGAATACGATTTACTTCTAAGAAGTTTACTGAAAATTATTTTTAATTCTTCTAGAACAATTAATAGTGACGATAACTATTTTGAAAAATTTAAGCATTTCATTATTGATGGTAATGAAACTTGGGAAAATGTAATCATAAAATTAGACATAATTACTCCTTGGATTACAAATAGCTTAAAAGTATATCCTAAATCTATGAGATGTGGCATCGTAGATATAGGAATTAAAAATGAAAATTTCATAATTAGAGCTGTTTCTGTAAACTCTTTTTATTTTTATATTCTTATTTCGAAGGAAAAAACTTTATTAGAGGAATTAAATAATATATTTAATAGAATTCCTGGATCAATTATTTATCCATATAAAACACAAACATTAATTTCTGATTTTTCTAATCAAAACAGTTACGATGCTCATGTAGATTTTGTTATGAATACTTCTGAAGCTTTTTATAAATTATACAAAAAATAGCAAATAAAAGCCTCTTTAAAAAAATTACTGGTTTCATCTCAACGAAGTATTATGATAGTGCAAGTCTCCATAATTCGCACGGCAGAGCTTATGGAATAGTATTTTCTTTATTATAAATTTTAAACCACAGATTACATTAAATAATATATGTAATTTGTGGTTTTCTTTTTTACTATAGAATTAGTTTATTATGTTTGATTAACCAATCAACTAAAAATTAAATTAATTAAGAAAAGCCAATTCAACCAAATGATAAAAAAACTCACCCTGTTTTTATTTATAGTTTTAACTTCTTGCGGAGGAAACGAAACCAAAAATGAAAATCAAAAAAATGAAACTCCTAAAGCATTACAAGACGGAGCAGCCATCAACATTGGAAGATACAGAAGTAATGATGATTTACCAGAAGAATTATATCAGGAACTTGTTTCTAAAAATATAGAATTAAAAAAACTGGAAACTCAGCTTGAAGATTTTAATACTAGAGATACTCTAAATATATTTTACAACTATAATGGAAAATCTGAGAATTATTATACTTCTGCTAACAGCGATGCAAATTCTATAAAAGACAGCATTTTAAAAAATAAAGTCTTGGATTTATTAAAAAATAGCGATGAAAAATATAACAAAAAAATTACTGAATTAAATCAATTAGTAAAATCAATTTATCAAAAGCAAAGAGATATTAGAGATTATCATACTGCGTTGAAAATTGTTTTAACAATTCCGCTTATTGAAAAATATCAAAACGAAAATCTACCTAAAAAATCTCCATTTGAAAAAGTAATAGAAAATCAAAACTTATTACTTGAGAAAATAAAAAAGAATACTCCGAAATATTAAAAAACAAGCAAATGGCAGTTTGGCAATATCCTTTAATCGTTGTTCCTGAAAAATCAATTCAAAGCGATTATGAATGTATTTTTAAAAATAATGAATCAGAATTTTTGCCTGATACCAATTCTTTTTGGGAAAATTTTAATGGCGATATTACCTTGATAATTTCTGAAATGGACCAAATTATTCCGAAAGCTGATTGGGGAAACGAAACATGTTTGAATTGGAAAGGAAATGAAAAAAATGATGAAGATAATGATGCCTGTATTTGCCTAAGTGACGATAAAATAAAAATTGAAGTATTTCATTTCCGAATTGATTTAAGAAAAGATTCAAATATTACAACTGTTCTTCAATCAATTTTGAATCTCTGCAAAAAAAATGAATTTGTTTTAATCGATTTAAAAGGAGAAATTCTCAAACCTGAAATGAAAACTATTATTGAGAGTTTGAAAGGTTCAAATGCAATGAAGTTTATTACTGATCCAATACAATTTTTTGAGGATTTAAAAAATAACTTGAATTAATTCAAATGAAAAAAGAGCATAAAATTATACTTGATTTACTAGAAATGTATTTAGAAAAAAATCCAAGCCAGAGATTTGGGCAAGCACTTTTCAATTTAGGCGTCAATGAATTTCAAGAAATTACTGATCAGCGAAATCCTAATTATAAATTGAGAGATATTCATGGTGACAATGATTTAGATATTATTGAAAGAATTAAAAAGCAATTAATTTGGTTTGAATCCCAAAAAAAGATAAATAATAAACAGTAAAGTTGTTACGCTAGCGCGAGCGTCCCGCTCGTGAACACAAAGAAATTCAAAATAAATTGGAACGTACACGAGCGGGACGCTCGCGCTAGCAATTAAATATAAAAAAAGAGATCTTATTATAGATCTCTTTTCCTTTAATATATATTTAAAAACGTTTATTTCCCGTTCAATAATTTCTCTAAATACTCAACTTTATCTTTTTCAGCCTGCACCAAACGTTCGTAAAGTTCAACTACTTTATCTAAAGGATTAAAAGTACAATTACAATTGTAATCACCTGAAGTAATTGCACTGTGATCTTGAAAAGTATTTCCAATAATATTAAAAACTGCTTCTTCCGAAAAGTTCTTAAGTGCTTCAACAGAAACTCCAAGAGCTTTTGCAATCTCAATTAGTTTTTGTTCGTCTACAGTTTCGCTGTTTTCAATAGCCGAAATGCTCTGCTGATTTGTCCCCAAAGCCTGTGCCAGTGCTTCCTGTTTCATATCCTTAAGCTCTCTAATACGGCTTATATTTCTGCCGATATGTTTTGGTTTTATTGCTGTACTCATAATTCAAAGATATTTAAAATTCTTAAACGAAAATAAATTTCGGTAAAAAACAAACAGTTTTTTGTAAGATACTCTTTTCATAAATTAGTATGAATTGACAAATTCGGTTTTAGCCAAAATAAACCTAAGATTAGGCTAAAGCCATTTTCTAATGTAATTTTGCCACTCCAATTAAAGCTGGAGGCAATTAAAATTTTATCCAATTAAAACCAGATAACATTTATATTTATAATACAGTCAGATTATCATGATCACAAAAGCAACCTTACAAGACATTCCATCATTAACAACCTTAATAAACTCTGCATACAGAGGCGAAACTTCAAAAAAAGGCTGGACAACCGAAGCGCATTTATTAGAAGGGAAAAGAACCACTGAAGAAGAATTAAAGGAAATTATTCAAGATCCTAAAAATACATTTTTGAAATTTACAGAGAATGACCAGATTATCGGTTCGGTTTTATTGGTCGAGAAAGAACATCAATTGTATTTGGGAATGTTAACTGTTTCACCTGAATTACAAAATGCCGGCATTGGAAAAAAACTATTGGCTGAAGGCGAAAAGCAAGCGGAAATTTTAGGATTGTCGAGTATTATTATGACGGTTGTTTCGGTTCGTGCAGAGCTTATCGCCTGGTACAAACGTCACGGTTATGTTGAAACCGGCGAAAGAGAACCTTTTCCATCAAGCGATATTCATATTAATATTTCTGATAAACCTTTGGAGTTTATTTATTTAGAGAAAAGAGTTTAACCGCTAAGGTCGCAAGGATTTACGCCAGGTTCGCTAAGATTATTATTGCTTGACTTTTATAATCTTGCAAGCCGTAGAGTCGCAAAATTTTTTAAAACCATATAAGTGATATAAGTTCATTAAGTGCAAGTGAAAAGCGTTTTAAAACTTAAAGTCATATAATTATTCAATAAATGAACATACATTTTTTGCCTAAAAAAGATAGCAAAGCCTCTGTTTGGAGTGGCGGATTGACCTATGAATATATGATATATCCGGAAACGGCAAACTATGCTGACAGGGATTTTATATTCAGAATAAGCAGCGCTACAATTGAGCAAGTGCCTTCTGAGTTTACTAAATTTAAAGGCTTTCACCGCTATTTGGTTATGCTGGATAACGCCTTAGATATTGAGGTAAACAAAGAAAAAAGGGTTTATGAGAAATATGAAATCATGGAATTTAATTCTGCTGATGAAGTGACTTCTTATACAAAAGGTATTGATTTTAATTGGATGGTTTCTGAAAAAACAAGCCATCACAAACTTGAAATAACAAATGATAATCAAAATTATAATGCTGAGATAATAATTTTATTTTCTTTATACACAACGGTTATTAAAATCAATGAGAAGCCATACAATCTGGAACCTCATGATTTATTAGTCATTGAAAATCCCAAAAAGGAAAATGTAATATTTGATTTTTCTAGTGAAAGTGTCTGTGGGATATTGAATTTTTAACCTGAAAATATGGTTTTATTTGTTTCAAGTTTAACCGCAAAGTCCGCAAGGGTTTACGCTAGGTTCGCAAAGTTTTTTTAATCTCGCAAAGTCGCAGAGACGCAAAGTTTAATTTCTTTGCAACTTCGCGACTTTGCGAGATTTTTTTTAACTTAGAAACTTAGCATCTTAGAACCTTAGCAACTTCTTTTAATCTTCGACAAAAACTCGTGCGAAACTCCCAAATATGATGATAAATTTCGGTTGTTGATTTTGTCAATTTTGTGTGGATATCGCTCCAAAAATTCCAAATATCTTTGTTTGGAGGTTTTGTTGAGAACATCTAAAAGTCTTTGCTGAATGTTGATGTTGGCTTTTTCGACCATCATGATATGAAACTGAACCAGCTTTGGTACTTGTTCAAATAAAAGCGATTTGTTTGTTTTGCTAATCACCAAAATTTCACTGTCTTCAATTGCCTTGATATTGTAGGTTGTAGGCTTTTGATGATAGAAACTTTCGAGATCGCACATCCATTCGTTTTCAAACGAAAAGAAAATGACACTTTCTGTTCCGTTGTCATTTAAAATATAAGTTTTGAAAGCGCCTTTTAAAATAAATCCTTCATAAGAATTGTTTGAATCCTGAATTTGCAGAAATTCATTTTTCTTCAATTTTATAAATTCAGCTTTCTCTACTATACATTTCCATTCTTCATCTGTGAGGTTAATTTTACGTTCAATATTTAATCTGAGGGCTTTGTACATTTGTTTTTACTTTTATTCTTACTTGGGGCGTAAGTGTGAATGAATTAAAAAATGATGTAATCGATTACGTAAAAGTATATTTTTTTAATCTTTTGTCACTTAACAATTGTTAAAAAAATATTTTATCAAAAAAATTTTACAAAACATTGAACTTGTTCAACTTTTTTAAGAATAATTATAAGCAGATTTGCATTTATAAACCCCAAACTTATAATTATGAAATTTAAATCTAATTTGTCAGCATTATTATTGGCACTAACATTCGGATTTACAAGCTGTAATACCGAAGAAATTGCTTCATCTGCAAATGATGAAAACGCTGTTATTGAAACAACAATATCTACTTCAAGTAATTTGACAGCAAAAGTTGGAAACTGTGCGCAAGTTCCGGGATGGGCTTCTCAAAACGGAGGAACAACCGGTGGAGGAACTGCTGCGGAAATAACTGTTACTACTTATGCCCAGTTGAAATCGGCTATTGAAAGCAGTTCTGTAAAAGTGATCAAAGTTAGCGGGACAATTACTGTAACGACTAGATTGTCTTTTCAGGATCAAACCGGTAAAACTATTTATGGTGCGAGCGGTGCCAAACTAGTTTCTACTAATCAAACTAAAGATGCTTCCGGAATTATCAACATCAAAAGATGTAAAAACATTATCATCAGAAATTTAATTTTTGAAGGTCCGGGCGCTTATGACACTGACGGTTGGGACAATGCCATTCTTGACGAATGTACAAACGTATGGGTAGACCACTGCGAATTTAGAGATGGTGTTGACGGAAACTTCGACATTAAAAACAAATCAGATTATATTTCTGTTACGTATTCTAAATTCCATTACTTAAAACCGCCAAAAGCAGGAGGTTCAGGAGGATCAGACGATCACAGATATTCAAACTTAATTGGATCCAGCGACGGTGCTACAGGAGATCGTGGGAAATTGAGAATTACTTTCGCAAGATGCTGGTGGGCTCCGGGATGTAAGGAAAGAATGCCAAGAGTTCGTTTTGGAAAAGTACATTTAGTAAACAATTTCTTCAATAGTACCGTAAGTAACAAATGTGTTGCTGCAGGTTTTGAAGCTGATATTCGTGTTGAAGCTAACGTTTTTGAAGGTGTAAAAACGCCTATCGATTTAATGACGGGTTATACAGCTGTTACAGCAGTTGATAACATTTTTACTAATACATCTGGAAACCAAGCAGGAAGCAAAACGGCTTTCACACCTCCTTACACTATTGTAAAACTTGCAGCTTCAGCAGTTAAAGCGGATGTTACCAGCTCAGCAGGAGCCGGCGCAACTTTAGGTGGAAATGTTTGCGGTTCTTTTTAATTGAAAAACATTTTTTAAAATCCCATACATTCAAAAATTACTTCTTGAAACTATGGTTTTGAAAAGAATGTGAGTTAGTTAGTTTAGTTTTAAAACCACGGATTACAGTTTAATGTAATTCGTGGTTTTTTTATTTTTTAACCGTAAAGCACGCAAGGATTTACGCAATCCCGATAGCTATCGGGAGCAAAGTTTTTTAAGCTGGTGAAATTTTGCGCGCAAAGACGCGAAGTCGCAAAGTTTTAAATTTAAAAAACTTAGCATCTCAGCAACTCAGAACCTTAGCAACTCAGAACCTTAGAAACTTAAAAACCCTTTGAACCTTTGCTCCTCTGCCCCTTTGAACCTTCCTCAAAGAACTAACTCCTCAAACAATCTCTGAATCGTTTTTTCTAAATCTTCGCATAAACCGGGATGTGGTCTTGAGGTTTGAATGGCTGAACTTCGGATTGCGGTTAACCATCGAAAACGTGACGGAATATCCATTTCGCCAATTGGACCTCCATCTTTTTCTCCGGATGCAATTTTTTTCAAAGCGGTTACGTTGCAATGCAATTGCTCGATGTCAAAATCGCTTGAAAGTGCCAGTATTTTATCATCATCGATATGCGACAATACTTTTATAAATTTGGCTTTTTTGCAAAACAAAATGATTCCGATGTTTAGGAATTCTTCGCGCTCCACTCTGGGTACCACGCGAATTACGGCATACTCATATAAGTGACTATCTTGCATTTTGAGCTTGATTTACAAAGATTTCGGAATTATTTAATCTTGTTTGCAAAAACTGTAAGTATACATTTCTCAGCGCTTCGGGTGTTTCATCGGTATCTTCCCATTGCAGCCATTCGAGCGGAATCGTGTTTACAATTTCTTCCAGAATTTCGTTTGTTAAAAGTGCTTTAAATTCGCCATCTACTTCTTTTAAAAGTGAAGCCTGAGGCAATAAAACATGATCTTTTATCAAAGCAAACGGACTTTTGGCATGTTGTTCCCAATTGTTCCAGGAATGATGAAAATACAAACACGCACCGTGATCTATAAGCCATAATTCTTTATGCCAAATCAGCATATTGGTATTCTTGAATGTTCTGTCTACATTGGTAATATAAGCGTCCAGCCAAACAATCTGTGAAGCTAATTTTGCATCGACAGTTGTTACAACCGGATCAAACGTAATCGCGCCTGATAAAAAATGAAGTGCCAGATTTAATCCCTGGCTTCCCTGCAGTAAATCCTGAATTTCTTCGTCGGCTTCGGTTCTTCCAAAGGTTTCGTCGAGATTGGCGAAAACTAATTCCGGAAGTTGTAGTTTTAAGGCTTTTGCAATTTGTCCGCCCACTAATTCGGCGATTAAGGCTTTTACTCCGTGACCGGCACCTTTGAATTTTAAGACGTATTTAAAATCGTCATCGGCTTCTGCCAAAGCGGGTAAAGAACCGCCTTCGCGTAATGGTGTTATGTAACGGGTGACGTTTACGGTTCTAAGATCGAATTTTTTCATAAGCAGTATTTACTGAAATACAAACTTACGGATTTTGATTTTAGAATATTGATTTCTGATTTTAGATTGTTGGTCATTAAACGTAATGGATTGCGAAAACTTTGTGTGGAAATGTACGCGGATGAAACGGATTCGCTAACGCGAAGACGCGGAAAAAAAACGGATTTTTTTTATTCTTATTCTGTGACATTTTAACTGCAAAGTGATAACAGAGTTTTAGCATTTTTGTCTTCTTGAGTGAGGCAACGGAGAAGGTACCAATTGGAACGCGGGCTTCGACTTCGCTCAGCCTGACACTTAGTTTCTCCTGTAATATTAGGATTCTAAGATCTGAATTATCTAATTATCTAAACTCAAAAACGCCTTTCCAAGATTCTTAATAATATCTGAGGCAATAAACGATTGATAACCTGTTTTGGGTAAAGCAATATCAGCGGTTAAGCCGTGAATGTAAACGCCCAGTTTTGCGGCATATTTGGGTTCGTAGCCTTGCGCGAGTAAACTTGTCAGGATTCCGGTTAAGACGTCGCCGCTTCCGGCTGTGGCCAAAGCGGCGTTTCCGGTGGTGTTTTCGTAGATTTTACTTTGATTTATGATGTATGTTGGTGCGCCTTTCATGACGATGATAACTTTGTATTTTTCGGAAAAAGCGATTGTTTTTTGAAACTTTTCAGATTCTGAATTCCACTTGCCTATTAAGCGTTCGAGTTCTTTGGGATGCGGAGTGAGGATTGTATTTTCGGGAATTAATTCAAGCCAAGACAGGTTTTCGGATAAAATATTTAAAGCATCGGCATCGAGAACTAAAGGAGCTTTGTTGATTCTTAAAAACTCAAATAAAGCTTTTTGTGTGCCCAGCTCCTTCCCTATTCCGGGTCCGATTCCGATGGCTTGTGGTTGCAACGGAAGATGTATATGAGTCATGAAATTACTGTTTTCATCGGTGACAACCATCACTTCTGGAATGGAGATTTGGAGGATTTGGTAACCGCATTTTGGTGTAAAAGTCGTTACGAGTCCGCAGCCTGATTTTAGGCAGGATTTTGAAGCCAGAACTGCTGCTCCTATTTTACCGTAACTTCCGGCAATTATGACGGCGTGACCCTGAATTCCTTTGTGTGTTTGAGGATTTACAGGCTTGTATATTTGTAGAATCTCTTCTTTGGTAATTAAAAACGGGTCTTTCATTTTGGCTTATTTTGGATTTAGGCTGATGCTAATTTATGACGCGGATTAGACGGATTTACTTCGTAAAGACACGGATAAAAACAGATTTTTTAATTTGCTTTTTTTGCATGCTCAACCTTAAATTTCAGTAATAATAAAGTTACATAAAAATTGAAAGGAAAAAATGTTTCTTTTTACCGGAGTTTCCTAGCCCAGATTGTAGTGGAAAGCCCGGAGTAAAAAAAGCAAAAGTTTCTTGTTCTAAAAAAGCGACCAACGGAAGCTCTTTTTAGAACATTAGAAACTTTGCTTTTTTTATGAGGACTTGCAACGGAAAGCTGGAATTGCTCCTGAATATTGCGAAATTTATAATTTAGAGTATTATTTTTAGATATTTTTTGAATAAATTTGCGACACAATTTTTATAAAACAACACAATGAAAAATACTGCGCTTACGCACATACATGAAGGTTTGGGAGCTAAAATGCTGCCTTTTGCTGGTTATAATATGCCTATTACTTATGAAGGCGTGAATGCTGAACACGAGACAGTTCGTAACAGTGTGGGCGTTTTTGACGTTTCGCATATGGGTGAATTTTTGCTTACGGGTCCAAATGCTTTGGCTTTGATCCAGAAAGTGACTTCGAATGATGCTTCGACTTTGACGATTGGAAGAGCGCAATATTCTTGTCTGCCAAATAATGATGGCGGAATTGTAGATGATTTGATTGTTTATAAAATGAAAGACGAGCAGTATTTACTGGTTGTAAATGCTTCGAATATTGAGAAAGACTGGAACTGGATTTCGTCGCACAATGATTTGGGTGTTGAAATGAAGAATCTTTCTGATGATTATTCTTTATTGGCAATTCAGGGTCCGAAAGCGGTTGAAGCGATGCAGTCTTTGTCTTCTATCGATTTATCAGCGATTCCGTATTACCATTTTGAAGTGGCTGATTTTGCCGGAATTGAACATGTAATTATTTCTGCTACAGGATATACAGGTTCTGGCGGATTTGAAATTTATTGCAAAAACAGCGAAGTGGAACAGGTTTGGAATAAAGTTTTTGAAGCTGGTGCAGCTTTCGGAATCAAACCTATTGGTCTTGCAGCTCGTGATACTTTGCGTCTTGAAATGGGTTTCTGTTTGTACGGAAATGATATTAACGATACGACTTCTCCGCTTGAAGCAGGATTGGGATGGATTACAAAATTCAACAAGGATTTTACCAATTCTGAAAGTTTGAAAAAACAAAAAGAAGAAGGTGTTTCTAAAAAATTAGTTGCTTTTGAAATGCAGGAACGCGCTGTACCAAGACATGATTATGAAATTGTTGACGGTTCAGGAGCTGTAATTGGTATTGTAACTTCCGGAACTATGTCGCCTTCTATGAATAAAGGTATTGGTTTGGGATATGTTACGGTTGATAATAGCGCCGTTGACAGTGATATTTTTATCAGAATCAGAAAAAATGATGTTCCGGCTAAAGTGGTAAAATTACCTTTTTACAAGAAATAATATTTTTACATATATTTTAAAAGCACTACTTATATGTAGTGCTTTTTTTTTGCCACAAATTCATGAATTATTTACTTTAAAAATTCGTGAATTCGTGACGATTTCTTTTTATAACACATTTTTTTTAAATGATTTTTCTGTAAGATATTTTCGAAAAAATATAAACCGGTCTCAAAAAATAAACGTAATTTTAATATAAACAAAGATGTCCGCTATTTATGAAAAGAATGTTATTGGTATTGGTTTTAACTTCAAACTTACTATTTAGTCAAAATAGCGATCCGACATGCGAAATACTGAACAAAATAAATGCGCTTATTCAGAGTGAACATGTGCGTCCAAAACCTGTTGATGACAGTTTATCCGTTTTTGTTTTTGATAATCTTATTGATGAATTAGATCCTTCAAGAAATGTATTTTTTAAGAGCGAATATGAAGAAATGGCTCAAAAATACCGTTTAAACCTTGATGATTTAATTCTAAGTAACGATTGCAGTTTTCTGGCAGATATTACCAGTAAATACAAAAACGGACTTTTGAGAACAAAGGATGTTTTAGAAAAAATAGATGCCGGAACGATTGATTACACCAAGAAAGATACGATTCGGTTTTACAAAAAATCATTTGCTTTTTATCTTAAAAAAGAAGATGTTGAAAAAGTATGGACTAAAAAACTTCGTTATCAAATTCTGGATGATATAGCCGAGACAAGCAATAACCTGGATTCTATTAAGTCGAATTTTAAATCGATAGAATTGGCATCAAAAAAATTAATTTTATCCAATGAAATCTGCCGTATCAATACGCTTCTTGAAACGAATACAAAACAGGAAGAAAAACTATATAATTTCTTTTGCACTTATTTTGATCCGCATACGGCTTATTTTAGTGATGATTCCAAATCAAGTTTTGTGGCCTCATTATCAAAAGAGCATTTGTCTTTGGGAATGACGGTAAACTTAAACGAGAAGAACGAAATTATTATCGATGAAATTGATCCAAATGGTCCGGCTTATAAAACGGGACAGATTAAAAAAGGCGATCAGATTCTCTCGGTTTCGAATCATAAGGAAACATTGCAGGTTTCTTGCGCTTCGTTAGAATCGATTTCGACTATGATTTTATCTGAATCGAACAAAAGTATTACGCTGACGATAAAACGTAATGCCGGAAAAAGCTTTGATGTTTTTATTGAAAAACAAGTCATGAAAGACGAAGAAAATTCGGTTTTTAGTTTCATTATTGGCAAGGAAAGCAAAATAGGATATATTAAAATTCCGAGTTTTTATGCTGATTTAGATGGAAATAGCCGAAAAGGCTGTGCCGATGATGTTGCGCGTGAAGTACTAAAACTAGAGAGAGATAATATAAAAGGCTTGGTTATCGATTTGATTGATAACGGCGGCGGTTCTATGGAAGAAGCCATAAAATTGGCCGGAATGTTTGTAGATTACGGTCCGATTTCGATTGTTGTAGACAACAAACAAAACGAATCTGTTATTAATGATCCGTACAAAGGTGCTATTTACAAAGGACCAATGGTCATTTTAATTAATAGTAATACGGCTTCTGCAAGTGAATTCTTTTCTTCAATATTACAGGATTATAATCGCGCATTGTTGTTAGGAAGCACGACTTTGGGAAAAGCAACCATGCAGACTATTCTTTCGCTTGACGAACAAAAAAATACAGATTTCCTCAAAATTACCATTAATAAATTTTACAGAGTTACCGGAAAAAGCCATCAATATGTTGGCGTTAAACCAGATGTGGTTCTTCCTGAATTTTATGAAGGTATTTATCAAAAGGAAAGTGACTTTCCTACTGCTATAAAAAATGATAGTATTGAACCGTTTTTAAAATATAGAACCTACGTAAAAAGAGCTCTTATTGATAAAATCGCGAAAAACAGTATGCTTCGACTGGCTAATAATTCCTTTTTTAATAACATCAAAAAAATCAATTTGAAGATTGATGAAATGGTGAATGTTCCAAAAGCGGAAATTCCGATGACATTGGACGCTGTTTTTAAACAGAAAAGAAACGTGAACAATATCTGGACAGAAATTAATACTTTCAACGACGAGAATAATCCGCTGGATGTTTATAATTCGAGTGTAAATCAGTTTTTATTAGGGGCTTATCCTACTGAAAAAACGATAAACCAATATCAGATCGATAATCTTAAAACGAATCCGTACCTGAATGAAGCCGTAAATATTATTGGTGATTTTAATACGGCGAAATGAAATTTTAGATTTTAGATTTTAGATTTTAGATTTTAGATTTTAGATTTTAGATTTTAGATTTTAGATTTATCACTTTTCAAAGTCTTAGACTTTGAAAAGTGATAGTTTGCAATCTTAAAACTTCAAACAAAAAACTTTGCGAACTTTGCGTAAATCTTAGCGAACTTTGCGGTTAAATATCCACACAAAACATAATTTAAAAAAGAATTGAATTGATTTTGGAAAAATAAGGAATAACCGTATTTTTGCATCTCAAAATAAAAAACTAGTAATGGGAAGAGCGTTCGAATTTAGAAAAGGAAGAAAAATGAAACGTTGGTCAGCAATGGCTAAAACATTTACCCGAATTGGTAAAGATATCGTTATGGCCGTTAAAGAAGGTGGTCCTAACCCTGATGCCAATTCTAGATTAAGAGCTGTAATACAAAATGCAAAAGCCGCTAACATGCCTAAGGATAATGTGGAGCGCGCGATTAAAAATGCAAGTAATAAAGATACTGCTAACTACAAAGAAATTCTTTTTGAAGGATATGCTCCTCACGGAATTGCAATTTTAATTGAAACTGCATCTGACAATAATAACAGAACTGTAGCAAACATTCGTAGTTATTTTAATAAATGTAACGGAACAATGGGCACTCAGGGTTCTGTTGAATTTATGTTTGACCATACTTGTAATTTCAGAATTGCAAAAGGAAATCTTGATCCAGAAGAATTAGAATTGGAATTAATTGATTTTGGCGCCGAGGAAGTTTTCGAAGACGAAGACGGAATCTTGATCTACGCTCCTTTTGGAAGTTTTGGTGCTTTGCAAAAAGAATTAGAAAACAGAGGTCTTGAAATTTTATCTTCAGGTTTTGAACGTATTCCGCAAATCACAAAAGAACTTACCGAAGCTCAAATCGCTGACGTTGAAAAACTAATCGAAAAAATTGAAGAAGATGATGACGTGATGAACGTTTATCATACTATGAAAGAGGAATAATCTTTTTTTCTTTATTTAATATAAACTCCAGAGAAATCTGGAGTTTTTTTTTGTCCAAATGTGGATTCCCGTAATGAATACAAAAATGGTTAATGTAAGTTTGGTTAATTTCTATCTGTCTTAAAATTATATAAAATTTGACAGAAATAATGTAACTGGATTTATAAACAATTCTTTTCCTGTTAAAAATTATATAATATATTTGACCTATTAAATCGCAAAATACAACACCAAAACCTACAAAGACATTGAAAAAAACTACTCTTAGATTACGCTCTTTCGTATACATTTTAGTTTTATTTACGGCCAGTTTTAACTGTTTTTCAAATACTTACACAGATACAATAAGTAATGCAAAAAAACTTCAGTTAGTTAAAAACAGCACTTCAAAACCTAATTTTCTTCCTGAGAATAATTCTTTCAATTTTATTCAAAATTCTGAAAGCGAATTTACAAATGAATACTTAAGAAAGAATTTTCCTATTGCAGAACAAACTTCTGATGATTTACAGAAGGCAATGGCCACTTGTCTTAAAATAGATGAAAATGGTAATCTAACGGATAACCTGGAACCAAAAAACTTGTCGCAATTACCATTGGGTATAAAAAAGACAATTGGTGGTATTCAATATCTATTAGGGATTAGCAATGCAAAATTTACACCTGAGTATACCGAACTAACTGCTTTTGTCAGAATCATTATTCCACAACATGGTGCTGACGGAAAACCAAAAGAATTATTTTTTGGTGCAAATAATATCAAGCTGTCTCATAAAGGAGGTCTGGTTGGAGATACTAATCTTGTTTTACTTGGTGATGTTCCGATAAAAATAAACGGCGAGAATTTATTGTTGATTCTGAAGGGCGGCATGGACATGAAAACCGGAGTCGTTGAGAATAAAACTTATGTAACTATAGATTGTAACGGTTTTAAAGAGCTTGGAATAACGGCTGATGTGCAATTTTCCAGAAACATGCTGGAACCGGTTGACAATAATTATGTTGCCATTGCCTCTCCTGCCCTTGTTACCGGAAACTTCAAAACTATCGTTTCTAACTGGAATGATATATTAATTGAAATATCATTGCCTAAATTTCAGTTAACATCTAAAAAAGGTTTTTGTTTTGAATTAAACAAAGCAGTAATCGATTTTAGTGATTTACGAAATTCTGCAACCGTAAAATGGCCGCCAAATTATGCTACAAAATATTTAGTACCCGGAAATGAAAATCTGTGGCGCGGACTTTATGTACAATCTCTTAAAATAGTTTTACCCGAAGAGTTTAAGAAAAAAGAAAGCAAGGAAAGAATTCGCTTTGAGGCAACAGATTTATTGATTGATCGTATGGGTGTTTCCGGAACTTTTTCCGGCAGTAATCTGATTGGTATTGATGAAGGTGATGCTTCCGGATGGCAAATATCTCTTGATACCGTAAGTATAACATTGGTTGCAAATTCTTTGACGGCGGCCAGTTTTGGCGGAGATATTCTTTTACCTCTTTCTGAAAAATCAGGAAATTGTAATGCCGGTGCACGATCAGAACTTGCTTATAAGGCATTAATTGATCCTGTAAACGATGAGTATCTTTTAAATGCTCAGGTAACAAATGGTATTTGTTTTCAGGCTTTTAAAGCAAATGCCATTATCGAAAAAAACTCTTATATAGAGTTAAAAGTAAAAGATGGTAAATTTTTACCAAAAGCAGTATTGTATGGTACTTTATCTTTAAGAGCCAGCGACAAGCCTGTCACTGCTGCTGAAGCGCAATCTGGAACAGATGCTGAAACCAAAGAAACAGTTGATTTTAAAGGGATTATATTTCAGAACTTAACCTTACAAACAGTATCCCCCTATTTAAGCGCAGATTATTTTGGATATAAAAATATTCAGGGTAAGGATGCAAGTGTTAGTAATTTCCCTGTAACAATTAATGAAATTGCCTTAATTACCACTCCTGAAAGTGCCAGTTTAAAGGTTGATATTGCCATTAATATGATGGAAAATCAATTTACCGGCCAAACTAAATTTTATGTTGTTGGAAAATTTGGCAAGGATCAGGGCATTCAAAAATGGAAATACGACCATCTTAAATTTGAACAGGTTTCTATTGGAGCCGATTTAGGTGGGATGAAATTAAAAGGGAGCATTACCATTATGGATAATGACCCTGTTTATGGCAAAGGTTTTAAAGGATCTTTAAGCTGCGATTTTACAGGTGGAATTAAGGTTGAAGCCAATGCCATTTTTGGATCTAAAACTTTTAGATACTGGTATGTAGATGCTATGGTGGATAATTTAAATATTCCGGCGGGTGCTATTACATTTAAAGGTTTTGGCGGAGGTGCTTATTATCACATGAAAAAAGATGGTTTTAGTAACCGTTTTGCGGCTTCCGGATCTAATTATGTTCCTGATGTTAATTCTGGTCTTGGTGTAAAAGCTATGATCAAATTTGCCGGTACCGCAACTGCTGATGCTTTTTGGGGCGGTGCTGGTTTTGAAATTGCTTTTAATAGTAATGGCGGTATTAACAGAATTAGTATTTATGGAGAAGGCCATGTTATGCAGACTTTTGAAATACCAGGTGCAGAAGCTTTAACCGGTGCTTTAAAAGCAGTAGCTGAAAATGAATCTCTGCTATCTAAAGTAGCATTAGAAGCATTAAAGACAACCAATTTATCGAAAGCAGCGGAACAATTATATCCTAATGATGTAAAAAACTCAATGGGTATAAATGCTTTTGCCGCAATTGAATATGATTTTACAGCAAAAACACTACATGGTTCATTCGATTTATATATTGATACTCCCGGTGGTTTTATAAAAGGCCGTGCATCAGGAAACCGGGCTGGTTGGGCTGTTTTGCATTTTGGTCCTGATAAATGGTATATCCGTATGGGTACGCCAACTGACAGATTAGGTATAAAACTCGCAGTTGGTTCTGTAGAAGTTGAAGCCGGTGGTTATTTTATGCTTGGAGATGATATTCCTGCAAGTCCTCCACCGCCAGATATTGTAGCTCAAATACTAGGTGTAGATGTTGCGACACTGGATTATATGAGAGATGAAAATAGTATTGCTGCTGGTAAAGGTTTTGCTTTCGGTGCGGATTTTAGCATCAAGACAGGAAATTTAAGCTTCCTGATGTTTTATGCTAGTTTCCAGGCTGGATTTGGATTTGATATTATGGTAAAAGATTATGGTGAGGCAGCCTGTAAAGGTTCTGGCCAAATTGGTATTGATGGCTGGTACGCAAACGGACAATCCTATGCTTATATGCAGGGAGAGATTGGTATTAATATAAAATTATTCTTTGTTAGAAAGAAAATATCAATATTTAAAGGTGAAGGTGCTGTTTTATTACAAGCAAAATTACCAAACCCATTATGGATTCGAGGCTACATGGCCGGAAAATTTGACATCTTAAATGGTCTCGTAAGAGGAAGTTTTAGGTTTAAATTGGAATTTGGTAAACAATGTGAATTTATAAACGATACTCCTTTGCAAGGCTTAAAAGCAATTGCTGATATTACGCCCTCGGAAGGAGATAAAGAAGTAGATGTATTTGCACTTCCACAAGTTGGTTTTAACATGCCGGTTGAAAAGGTTTTTACTCTTGAAGATGATGCCGGAGTAAAAAGTTATATGCTTAAACTTGAAGAATATACAATTAAAAAAGACGGGGTTCCGATTGTTGGTGCTTTAAACTGGAATGATACTAAAGATTTAGTGACTTTTACTTCTTCTGATGTATTGCCTCCAAATTCAAGCCTGACTTTAAATGTAAAATTAAGTTTCCAGGAAAGAGTAAACGGAGCCTGGAAAACAATATATGATCAAGGACAAATTGCTATGGAAAGTGAAACCAGAAATTTTACAACCGGTGCTGCACCAAATAATATTCCTGTAAATAATATTGCGTATTGTTATCCTGTTTTTGACCAAAAATATGTGTACCAAAATGAATCTAAACAAGCTTATGTTGTTTTAAAACAAGGACAGCCTTATTTATTTGATCTCAAAGGCGGTCAGTCACAAAAAGCATTTTATAAAACAGCAGATAAAACAGCTGCAACATCTTTACGTTATGATGCTTCACTTAAAAAAGTTATTGTTGATCTGCCGGTTTTACAAACCTCTAAAACATACAATCTTACTTTGAAAACCCTGGCAACTAAAACAGATGCAAATGGAAATTTATCTGAAAATTATCAAAAACAAGAATCAGAAGATGCAAACATTGACGTTAAAAATAACGAGTTAGCCGAAACTATAACTGCCGGAAGCGATATTGAACTTCTGCAATATAATTTCAATACAAGTCAATACAATACTTTTCAGGAAAAAATGACTGCTAAAAAAGCACGTAATACTTATATCGAAATCATTTACTCAGATGTACACGCATTACATGCAGAAAATGCATCGACTGAACCTTTTGATGAAATCGAAATAATTGGTAATGCCAAAACTTTAAATATTCCGTTAGTAAATGTTGAAGCAACATTAGATGATAATTATTATAAAAATTATATCTATCCATTGGTATATAAAGGATATCCGATGTCATCTGATTTAACTTTTAACAGAGATACAACGATATTAGGCGCTCCTCCAACAAAAGGTATTGAAATTTTAACCTGGTACCAATCAGATCTGACAAATAATCCAAATAGTTCTTACCTGAGAGAAAGACTGCCTTACCGTTATAATCAGCCCTATTATTATAAAAGCGATTTTGTGAACCTACAATATAAAGTGGTCAATAAATATCTAAATAGTTTAAACCCATATATGATGGAAAGCTACAATTATATCATTAATGGAATTTTCCCTATGATTCAGGATGGGAAATATAATATGAAACTAAACTATATACTACCTGGTGGACAAGCGGGTACAAGTTCAATTTTTACATTCAATAAAACAAATTAGCATGAAGCTTAAATTTTTAATTATTCTTGTTCTTACAATAATCAATATTAGTTACTCACAACAAAAAAGTACCAAAGATACTGTCTCAAGTGAGGAAAAAATTGGGATAGCAGTTATAGCAAGGGTACAAAAGGACAAAATTTTATTGCGTTGGGCAGTAAATAATCCAATTGCATGGAAAAAACTGAACACTTATGGTTATTTGTTAGAAAGATATACTGTAACCAGGGATAATAAAACATTATCTAATCCGGAAAGAGTTGTGTTATGTCAATCCTGTAAACCGGAACCTGTTGAAAAGTGGGAAAAATTAATTGAACAAAATGATAACGCTGCCATTGTTGCACAGGCAATTTATGGAGAATCTTTTACAGTTGGAGGAGCTGATAATATACAATCTATTATAAACATTTCGGAAGAAAATGAGCAAAGATTCACATTTGGCTTGTTTTCAGCAGATAAAGATTTTGAGGTAGCAAAAAAGGCAGGTTTAGGTTTTGAAGATAAAACAGCTAAACCAAATGAAAAATATGCTTATAGAATTTCTTCGAATGTACCGGAAAAAGAAATGTCTATTGCTTATGGAGGTGTATTTGTGGGATTAAAAGATTATGAACCTTTGCCTAAGCCTATGGATCTAACGGCACATTTTACGGATAGCAGTACAATGTTAAGCTGGAATTTTAAAATATTATCTAACGTTTATGGAAGTTATTATGTTGAAAGATCTACAGATAAGAAGAATTTCAAAAGAATTACCGACAAACCGTACACGAGTCTAAGTCAGCAAAATGCAAACAACAAACAAATTTTTTATGTTGATTCTATAGCTAATAATATACAATACAGTTATCGAGTTCAGGGTATTTCTTCCTTTGGTGAATTAGGGCCATATTCTGATGTAATTTCAGGAAAAGGAAAACCAATATTAAAATACGTTCCTCATCTTACTGTTAAGGAATTTAAAGATGATACTACTGTTAATTTAGTTTTTGAATTTCCTGAAGAAGGAAACAATGAAATTACTGGTTTTGAACTTAACCGTTCAGATAATGACGATGATAAGTATACAACTGTAGTGAAAAATATTTCACCAACATCCCGTAATATTGTTTACAGCAAATTATCTTCTACAAATTATTTTACACTGACTGCTATTGGAAAAAACGGAAGTAACAGAATGTCTTTTCCAATGCTTGTACAACCTGTGGATTCAATTCCGCCAGCAAAACCAATTGGATTAAAAGGTGTTATTGATAGCCTTGGAGTTGTAAAATTGACATGGGATCATAACAAAGAAAAAGATTTACTGGGCTATAGAATTTACAAAGCAAATAATCCGGATGAAGAATATAGTCAGATAACCATAAGTCCGAGCGAACCAAATACTTTTCAGGATAAAGTTGTGGTTAAAACTTTGAATAGTAAGGTTTATTATAAAATTATAGCTGTTGATTATCGATACAATATGTCTGTTTTTTCAGATCCTTTAATCATAAAAAAACCTGATTTAATACCTCCTGCTTCACCGGCTTTTACCAAATATGAAATTACAGATGAATCTGTTTTTCTTGAATGGGCAAATAGTTCCAGCGAAGATGTAGCTGTTCATCAATTATATCGAAAAGAAAATGATCAAAAAGACTGGGTTTTAGTATTTGAAACCAAAAATAAGGAAGAAAAATTTCAGGATAAAAATGTAAAAGACGGAACTGTTTATAAATATGCCATTTTTGCAAAAGACGATAGCAATCTTATTTCTAATCCTTCGCCAGAACTAAGTTTATTTGTACCAAAATATTCTGTTATGCCATCTGTAAAAGGTTTTTTTGCACAGGCAAATAAAACTACCAATACAATTGATTTGTCTTGGGAATATTCTAATACAGAAGTTGAAAGTTATGAAATTTATAAAGCTTCTGATAAAGATCAATTGCAATTAATACAAATTGTAGTTGGAAAAATAAAACGTTTATCTGATCCTACAGTTACAATAAACACCACTTATAAATACGGAATCAGAGCTGTATTTAAAGACGGAAGAACATCTAAAATGGATTTTTATACTGTGAAATTTTAATATATGGTTGATTTTTACTTTTTTTTAAAATCGAAACTAAAAAATAAATATTTATTATTTACAATTCTGCTTGTTTGGGGTTCAAATCTTTATTCACAAGAAACATTCTTATTAAGATATAGTGGCGAAAGTATATGTTACACAGACTGTATTATAGTTACTTCGCATTATTATCTTTCGGGTAATAATATAATAGAGCCTATTGCTATTTACGATAATTATGTTCTTTTTGATAAATTTCCCACTTACATAGAGTTTATTACAGTAAAAGAGCCAGGGTTTAATTGTGACTGGCGTTCCCCTCTAACTTGTAACGATGCATTTAGCTTAACAAAATCGGATTGTTATTGGGTAATAAGCAACAAAGTTCTGGTTGAACCTACAGCTATTAATAATTCTTTTTGTGATAAAGTTTCACTAATGGCTACTGGTTGTACAGGTACTCAAAAATTTTACTGGGAATATAGTACAGATGGTATTAATTTTACTAAAACCAATATTAATACGTCTTTTAATCAAAATTATGACTTTATTAAAGCTGATTTTCCTGCTTTAAATAATTATTATGGGAATATTTATTTTCGCGCATTAATTGATTGGAATCCTAGTACAACTGATGACAATATCTATTCTAATGTTGTTAATTACAATATTAATTCCTGCTCTCCATTATTAAACGGAAATCCAATTGCAGCTGATGTAAGATGCAATAATGAATCTAATGGCAGTGTTACATTAAACTTTAAAACAGATATAACAACGAATCAAAAATTACTGCTCAATTTATTTAAAGACAATAATTTTATGACGCATAAATTTGTCAGTCCTGCAGAAATAGTAAATAAATCATTTACCTGGACTGGAATTGCAGCGGGATCGTATGTAATTAAATATCAAGCCCAAACTAGTACTGATAATAACACATTAGTTGGTTCTTTACCAGTTATAAGCCCTCCTTTTACCATACAAAATGTAACTCCACTGACTTTTACCGTAACACCTATTCAGCCTGCATGCGTTGATGATAAAGGTAAGATACAAATTTCAGCTTCAGGAGGAACATCTCCATATTTTTATCTTTTGGATAATGAGCCTTTAATAAATAAGCATTCTTTTACAGGTCTATATATAATTCCTAATGAATTATCAGAAGGTGATCATTCAGTGATAGTAGTAGATAGTCGTGATTGTATTGAAAAATAATTAATATGAGTAAAAAACTATTTATACTATTTTGTATTTCCTTTTGTAATAAAATACATTCTCAAACTTATATTATGAAAAATAATTATGGTGGTTGTGATTCATATGTTAATGGCAATCATATTTACGAAGATGATTATGAATATAAAATCCTGGATGAAAATGGATATTGGTTATGTCCAATTACCACGGCTGGAGAATATTTAATTTTTAATAAAATGCCAAGTGTATATACTTTTTCCAGCAGTAAATCTGAAACATATGGATGTGCTGGTCCTTGTGGTGAATATCATTCTGTTGGCTTACTAGTTAGCTCCATAAATACCTGCCAAAAATATGTTGGTGTAGGATATGGCTACATTAGACCAGACACTCCAGCTTTTGAAATAATAAGTAATCAGGTTCTAACTGTTCCACAGGCTGAAACCAATTCTTTTTGTGATAAAATAACACTAACCGCCGTTGGTTGTACAGGTACTCAAAAGTTTTATTGGGAATATAGTACAGATGCAATTAATTTTAGTTCAACTAATTCAAATACTGCCTTTAACCAAAATTATGAATTTGTCAAAAGTAATTTTTCTTTATTAAACAACTATTTTGGGCCAGTTTATTTTCGTGTCTTAATCGATTCCGACTCTACTATTACAGGGGAAAATATCTATTCTAATGTTGTTAATTACAATATTAATTCCTGCTCTCCATTATTAAACGGAAATCCAATTGCAGCTGATGTAAGATGCAATAATGAATCTAATGGAAGTGTTACATTAAACTTTAAAACAGATATAACAACGAATCAAAAATTACTGCTCAATTTATTTAAAGACAATAATTTTATGACGCATAAATTTGTCAGTCCTGCAGAAATAGTAAATAAATCATTTACCTGGACTGGAATTGCAGCGGGATCGTATGTAATTAAATATCAAGCCCAAACTAGTACTGATAATAACACATTAGTTGGTTCTTTACCCGTTATAAGTCCTCCTTTTACCATACAAAATGTAACTCCACTGACTTTTAACGTAACACCTATTCAGCCTGCATGCGTTGATGATAAAGGTAAGATACAAATTTCAGCTTCAGGAGGAACGTCTCCATATTTTTATCTTTTGGATAATGAGCCTTTAATAAATAAGCATCCTTTTGCAGGTCTATATATCATTCCTAATGAATTATCAGGAGGCGATCATACCGTAATCGTAGTAGATAGTCGTGATTGTATTGAAAAATAGATAAAATCAAAATCGATATGAAAAAAATTGCATTAATAATCGTATTATTTTCCAGTTTTGTGAGTTTTTCACAAGAACAGGTTATGTTGGATATTGATCTTCTTTTAGCTAATAATGGAAATGGAAATTTGAGAGTTTCCAATAGTTCAAATAATTCTTTGTATGAAAGTTTTGGTGCTGGTGTAGATAATTATGGACTTCTTATTAATTTATCCCTATCTAGTTTTCCTTTAACTTTAACTTGGAGACCCGGGCTTAATGGCGGATGTTCAACTCAAACCTGGACGTATACTCTTAGTGACTATTTAGCAGGAAAAACACTTACAGGCGGTTGTGCACCAGAATATTTTTATATAAAATCTCCTTACATAAATCAATTAACAGCTGCAACATCAACTATTGGAGTATGTGAAAATATTAACTTATCAGGGGCTCGTCATTATTACAGTACTACTGGCAATGCGCCCTGGATTGCGTGTCCTTATCCTTTTAGTGCAGCAACTCTATTAGGATCAAGTTACAGAGGAGCTTTACATATCAAATCTGATATTGAATCTTTTCATGCAAATCCAAAAGTAACAATGCAGTCAAAGGTAATTACCTTTAATATTATTGGCTGTTCGCCGGCACTTGATGGCCCACTTATTACTGCTAAAACCAAATGCAAATATGAGAGTTCAGGCAGTGTAATTTTAAAATTTAAAACAGAACTTAAAGATGGTGATAAATTTCTTTTTAACATCTTTAAAAATGGATCTTTCGATAAAAGTGTCTTTGCAACAAAAGATCAAATCATCAATTATACCTATACATGGTTAGGTTTAGCTGAAGGATCTTATTATATTAAATATCAATCTCAGACTACTACCGATGGTACAACACTTGTTGGAGATACTGCAATCACAACCGATACTTTTCTTATTGAGGCTCCCACTGCGTTAACTTTTACGATAACCGAATTACAGCCTAAATGCCATGATCAACCAGGCGCCATACAACTTACCGCTTCCGGAGGAACACCTCCTTATTATTATATGATTGATAGTGAAACAATATTACAAAAGCATCCGCTAACGGCTGATGCAATTCAATTATCAGAAGGTGATCACAAGATAACAGTTGTAGACAATAATTCTTGTATAGAAAAATAAAAACCGAATATTCAAACATAATTATGAAAAAATATTACTTATTGTTATTGTTCTTTGTGAGTCTATTTGGTTATTCTCAACAAGTTGATATTAATGGAGCAAAGTCAGTTAAAATAATAAATCCACCAGTATTAAATCCTATTACAGGTACTGTTTCAAATGTAACAGGAGTAGGATTATCTGATGGAATTATTTCCCTGAATACTATTTCAGGAGGAACTCCAGGATATACGATCAGCTGGTCTAATCTTACTAATCCGCCACAACCTGTAAATGTAAATGCTGTTAGTGCAGGGACATACAGGGTTAGAGTAACGGACTCTAAAGGCTGTTATTTAGAAAAAGACTTTACTGTATATCAACCCGATTTAATTGAAGTTGCTATTAATCAACCAACCCAAATTTCTTGTTTTGGAGGGAATGGTAGTTTATCGGCTCAGGCTAAAGGTGGTTATCCTTATGGTGGATCAGCAAATTACACCTACACTTGGTATAAATGTGATAATATAAATGGTGATAATCCAACACCTGTTAGTGGCTTAGGATCGCAATTACCCCTTGTAAAAGCAGGTTATTACATGGTAAATGCAATAGACAACCAAAATGGTACTATTGCAAAAGACGTAAAAGAACTAACACAAAATCCTCAAATAAAAGTTGCTGAGGTCGTTACACCAATTAGCTGTAAAGGAGGTTCAACAGGATCCATTAAATTAATACCTTCAGGAGGGACACCAGGTACAACATATTCGATAGTATGGAATGATAATGCTGCAATAAAATCTTTTGAGCGCACAGGATTAACTGCAGGAACTTATAAATATACAATAACTGATGATTTGGTAGTTGGGTGCTCAACTGCGACAATATCAGTTACTGTAATTGAGCCTGACCTTGATTTAGATGTAACATATACCTCTAAACAACCAACACTAACAAACAATAATGGTGAAATCAAATTAAATGCAACAGGCGGAATTCTGGATGGTGGAGCTAGTACATACACTTATCAGTGGTCAAAAGATGGTGATCCTACATTCTTATCTTCAAATGTGAGTCAAAGAACAGATTTAGGAAACGGTACTTATAATATCGATGTAAAGTCATCTTCAGGCTGTCCTTTTCCTACCATAAAAGTAAAATTAGAAGCTTTAGATCTTGAGTTTGTACAAAAGACTAACGTTAAATGTTTTGGTGCTGCTACTGGTTCATTAACTGTAAAAGGAGTTGGTGGTACTGTGACATCAAATTATAATTACACGTGGTTTAAAAATGGATCAGAAATTCAAGGACAAACAAATTCTGCTATAAATGGAATAACAGCTGGAACTTATCGTGTCGAAGTGCGTGATGATTATGACATGGTAGAAGCTACTTACATAATTATTGAACCAGGAGCGGTTTTATCTGTATCAAATATATTGCAGCAAAATGTATCTTGTAAAAACGGAAATGACGGTAAAATTTCGGTTTCAGTTTCAGGAGGAACTATTGGAGCCGGTTATCAATTTTTATGGAGCAACGGAAGTACACAGCAAAATCTAACTAATTTAACTGCAGGAACATATTCACTTACAGTTACTGATGCTAATGGCTGTCAGGCTTTTTTAAATAATATTATAATTACAGAGCCTTCAATAATAAACATTCCACCAGCAACAATTACACACGTAGCGATTTTTGGTGAAAGTACCGGCCAGATTATTCTAGGAAATGTAACTGGTGGAAATGGCGGTTATATTTACAATTGGTCATCAATTACTTATCCATCTTTTACAAGTAATACAAAAGATATTACCGGAATAAAAGCTGGTTCTTATACATTATTAGTAACTGATAATAAATCATGTACAGCAACGCAGACTTTTATTATTAATCAAAATCCTTTATTAGAAACTTCCTTAACAGAATCAATATCCATTCTTTGTAATGGAGATTTTAATGGTAAAATTATCTCTACAGTACAAGGTGGTGTACCAAATTATACCTATGAATGGTACAAGAACAATGTAAAAATTACAGGTGCCAATCAAAATTTTATGGATGGCTTGGGATTTGGTAAATACAAAGTTGTCGTTAAAGACAATGTTGGTGCTACGAAAGAATCGGCTGAATTAGATTTAATTCAACCTGATAAATTAATTGTTTCGCTTGCCAATAAAGTTGATGTTTTATGTTATGGAAATCAAACCGGTACAATCGATATTAAGGTAACCGGAGGAACATTGCCTTATACATTTGCATGGAAAAAAGATGCTCAACAAACCGTATATGCTACAACTGAAGATTTAATAAACAATTTAACTTCAGGAACATATAGTGTTGTAATTAAAGACAAAAACAATTGCGAAACAACACTTTCAAATATCCTCATAGCACAACCTACTGCCCCATTAGCAATTACTGATATCGAAGTTAAAAACTTAAGTGGTTTTGAAACTAAAAACGGTAGTATTGAAGTTTCGATATCGGGCGGAACCGTTAATTATACATATGCATGGAGAGTAAAGGGTTCTCCAGCCATTATTGGAAATACAAAATTATTAGATCAATTAGCCATTGGTACTTATGAATTGACCGTTACCGATAGTAATAATTGTACTATTGTTAAAGAGTATTCTTTAATTCAGCCTGACAAGCTCTTAATTACAGGAATTACAGAAACCGAGTCAATAAAATGTTTTGGATATAAACAAGGTGTTTTAAAAGCAACAATTACCGGTGGAGCACCAATTGGAGTTCCGGATGCCGATAAAAATTATATTTACAGATGGTACAATGAACTTGATCCTGCTATAACGGTATCAGCAACAAACTCTTCAGAAGCATTAATCGCCGGAAACTATTTCTTAGAAGTTTCTGACGGATTTGGAAATAGTTACACTTCAAATAAAGTAACGATAAGCGAACCTACTCCGGTAAAAATCAATTTTACGCAAACTAATGTTTCGTGTAAAAATGGTCATGACGGACGAATTGAAGTTACAACAACCGGAGGTACAGGATTACATACCATTTCATGGAGTGTACCTTCAGGAGCAAATCCGAATGTGATCGATAATTTATTTGCAGGAAGTTATTCCGTAACCGTGAGAGATGAAAATAACTGTTCAGCTACCCAAAGTTTTATCATAACAGAACCTGAAATTTTAGCTATTAAAAGTGTCGTTAAAACTCCGCCATCAGCTGTAGGTGTAGACGATGCAAGTATTGCAGTAACGGTTCAGGGAGGAACTCCAAATTATAATTTTAATTGGCTTGACCAAAACAAAAATGTAATTTTTACGGATAATAATCAAAGTTCAAATACGAGTATTTATAATATTTATGCTGGTCAATATTTTATCAGTATAACAGATGCAAAAGGCTGTACCATTATAGAAAGAGATTTGGATAAAGTTGATCCATTGTTTATAGAAGTGGTTCAGATCAATACTGTAAAATGTTATGGTGAAGCTACAGCAAGTATTAAAGCACTTACTTCTGGCGGACTTCCTGGTTACTATTATAAATGGTATAATGTAAACGATCCTGCAATTGTTGTGGGAACAGACGAAACTTTATTAAATGCAAAAGCAGGAACATATTACGTTATTGCAACAGATTCTTTTAATAAATCTATTAAAAGTGAAAACATAACAATCAATGAACCAACTGCCTTAAACAATTCACTTTCGTCAGAATATGTTCGTTGTGGTGATGGAAACGACTGGACGATAACCTCTGCAGTTTCCGGAGGTACTGCACCGTATACGTATTTATGGAATACGGGTGAGAAAACACCAAATTTAACCGCAGTTATTCCCGGTAATTATTCTTTAGTTATAACAGATAAAAATGGATGTACTATTACTAAATCTATAAATATTGTAGCTCCAGCTCATTTAGATGCCTCAGAAAATATAAAAATACCTACTTGTTATGCAGGTTCAGATGCTACGATTACTGTAACAACAATTGCAGGAATCGCTCCTTATACTTATTTATGGAATACAGGAGAAACATCAAATATTTTAAGCAATGCTAAGGCCGGAACTTATTCTGTTGAAATCACAGATTCTAAAGGCTGTATTATTTCACGAACATATACAATTGCAAATCCACCAAAAGATGTTATCGATCTTGGCAAAGATGTTACTTTGTGTTTTGATCAGACTTTAACGATCAACGCAACAATCAATGATGATAAAGCAACTTATTCCTGGACATCTGATAAAGGTTTTAAAAGCAGCAATGCTATGATTACTGTTTCAGAACCTGCAGTTTATACCGTTGTTGTTACCAATAAATTAGGTTGTGAAGCAACAGATTCTATTCAAATATCTAGTCAAAACACTGCTATTAGTGCTGAATTTGCTGTTTCATCGCAGGCTTTTCTAAATGAAAAAATTATTGTTGTAGATATTAGTAATCCTATTCCGGATGATGTAGAATGGATATTACCAGCAAGTGCGACTATAGTTTCTAAAGACAAAGATTATGCAGAAATAAGCTTTAATTCAATTGGTGAACATGATATTACCTTGATTACTAAAAAAGGAAATTGTGTCGCAACGCAAACCAAAACTGTAATTGTTACCGAAGGAGAATATGAAGATCCAGATGAAACAGATTTACAGAAGAAATTTGATCTGACAATATTTCCAAATCCATCAGATGGCCATTTTACCGTTGACGTAACATTAGACAAAGTGATGCCGGCTCACATCAAAATTTACAATTTAAGTAACAATCAGGTAATAGATTCCAAATACGAAGAAGGCAAAGATAAATACTCTTTTAATTTTAGTTTAAACGGTCTTCCTTCCGGAATTTATTTTGTGTTATTTGAGTCTCAGCAAGGCAATAAATTAAGAAAAATAATCATCAAATAATTTGTGTTTTTTCAGAGTAGATGTCCATTAAATAATGAAAATCAATCAGTATAAATTAAAACTGCTGACTGGGTTTTCCACAATAAAAAAGATGATTTTAAAAAGATTTAAATTTAATATTATATTACTTTTTATAAGTGCACTAAGTTTTGCTCAAAACTTTAATGTTCAGGAAGTAGCAAAAGCTAAATTGATAAACGTATCCGGAGGTGCATCGGCAAATAGTATATTCTATTCAGGAAATGCCGCCAGAGAACCATTTAGCTATTTCCTTAACGGAAATATTAATTTTAACATAGCCGGATTATATAATATTCCATTATCGTTTTCATACACCAATCAAAAATTTGGATATGAAAAGCCTGTGCTTATGAATCGTTTAAGTATTCATCCTTCCTATAAATGGATTACGGCTCATATTGGAGATGTTAGTATGACTTTTTCTCCTTATACATTAAGCGGACATCAATTTTCCGGTTTTGGAATTGATCTTACTCCACAAGGAAAATTTAAAGTTAGCGCGATGTATGGCCGTTTATTAAAAAACAGTGAATACAATACTGCTTATCCGGATATTTTACCAACATACAAAAGGTTTGGTTACGGATTTAAAACAAATTATGCTTTAGATAATGTCACTTTTGGTCTTATATTTTTTAAGGCAAAAGACGAAATAAACTCCATTTCAAATCCCGTACCGGTCGAATTAGGCGTTTCTCCAAAGGAAAACGCAGCGGTAAGTTTTGAAACCAATTTTAAACTTTTTCAGAAATTACAGGTTTTTACAGAGTTTGCAAACAGCAGTATTACAGAAGATACCAGAACAATTGAAGGTACAAAAGCAAAAGGTGTTGCAGCTTTATTTTTAAGTCCAAACAATACTACTGCGAGTTATAATGCTTTTAAAGGTCAATTGGTTTATCCTGCCGGAAAAGGGACTTTAGGATTGGGTTACGAACGAATTGATCCTAATTACAGAACATTGGGTGGTTATTATTTCAATAACGATTTAGAAAATATTACCGTAAATGCAACACAAAATTTATATAAAGACAAAGTTTCTGTTGCTGTCAATTTAGGACTTCAAAAAGATAATTTAGACAAGCAAAAAGAAAGCCAGATGAAACGTTTGGTTTCTGCCTTGACAATTGATTATCGTGCTACTGAAAAACTGAATTTTAATTTAAATTATTCCAATTTCCAATCCTACACAAACAGTAGAAATCAGTTTGATTACATTAATCAGGTTTCTGATTTTGATTACCTGGATACCTTAAATTTTAGACAGGTAAATCAAAATGCTTCCCTTGCCATAAATTATTTGTTAAGAAGTGACAAACGTATCAAAAAGTCAATAAATGCAAATTTTTCCATGCAGGATGCAGTAAATCAACAACAAGGAAAAACAATAGCCGGCGGTGCAAGCACTTATTATAATTCCGGTCTTTCTTATAGTATTGGATATCCCGAAAAAGATTTAAATATTAATGCTTCTATAAATAATACTTACGGTAAAACAGACGCTGGCAAAAGTTTTATTATTGGTCCAACAATTGGCGCAACAAAATTGTTTTTTGATAAGAAATTCACAACCTCAGCCTCAACAAGCTATAACACAAGTTATAACAACGGAGACAAGCAAAATGATATTATCAATTTGAGAGTGAATGGTTCTTATATTTATCTGCAGAAACATAATTTCAATATGGGAATTATTTCATTGTTCAGCAATTCCTCAACTGGTTCTTCAACCCGAAAAAATAATGATTTAACGGGTACTTTAACTTATGCTTATTCTTTCGATAAGATAAAACTACGACCTAAAAGAGAGCCAAGAACTGAAGGAGATTTAAATTTAAAATCAGATCCAACTCTGAAAATAAATTTCGGTGGAAAAATATTTGAAGGCACGCGTGATGAAATTACGACTCAGTTAAAAGACATGCAAACGGCTTTACATCCTTTACCGACTGAAGAAAATAACAATCTGGAGCATTTGCTAACATTAGCAACGTTAACTCCCGACGAAAAGCAATTTAAAGATAAAGTATTGGATTATTTAGAGGCTTATAATACTGAAGCTGAAACTTTAAGCAAATACAATGATTATTTATCTCAAGCTTCTCAAAAACTTGAAAAAGAAATTTCTATCAAAGATGAAAGTCTTGAAAATGCTTATGTAATTGCTATTGGAAGAGTAAACAGTCATCCTTTAAATGGTAAAACCGAAGCAGAAATAACAGATAAAACCGCTTATAAATCGTATTTGAGACTAGTTGAAAGAGGTGATAATAGTCGCGATCAATTGATGCACCACAGATGGATGATGAAGGAGATTTCGGCTTTAGCCAAGATACCTGCTGCCGAAATTCAGCAAAATCAATATGCAGCTGAATTTAGTAAACAGGAAATTGAAGCAGTTTTTAAATTAATAAAAGACAAAAAAACATCGACAGAAATTGTAGATGCCATCGAATTAAAAATGATTCCGTTTTATCATGATTTAGCAGTAAAAAATGCTACGACAGATGAACTTGATTTAAAACATATTCAAAAATAAGCCCTGAAAAAACTAAAGTCGAAAGACCTAAACAAGATATAATACCAAAAAATAATGGATAAACCTCAATTACCTAAAATGCTTAAAAAACTACACCTACTTGTATTTTTTGTATGTGCTCTTATAGGATTTAACAGTAATGCACAAACATTTCCTGTTACCATAAGCACACAGGTTTTACAGCCCTCTCCTATTTATCTGAGTAATTATGCCGATGCAACGACCATAAATAGTCCGATAAAATTGCAGCTGGTTTTAAATGATTTGACAATATCGAACCGACAAGTACGGTTGAAAATATACTTTCAGGGAAATTCGATTTCATTCTCCAGCAATGATTTTGTTGTAGGCGCGCGACCATTATATCTTGAAGGAGGTTTTCCGCTACAATTAACTAATGTTGATTTAGCTCCTTATTTTGAATATCAGAATATATTGGGAGTTAATCCAAACCAATATGCACAACCTTTACCAGAAGGCGTTTATAATATTTCTGTAGAAGTATATGATTTTGCTACCAATAAAAAATTGTCTAAAAAAACGGCTGTAACTGCTATTATTTTTCAAAATGAACCACCATTTCTGAATCTTCCTTTGAATGGTTCTTCTATAATGCAGCAAAATATTCAGAATATAGTTTTTAGCTGGACGCCAAGAAGCATTAATGTCAGCAATGTAGAATATGAGTTTTCATTGGTCGAAATTTGGGATAATTATACTCCGGTTCAAAATGCATTTGCCTATTCTCCTCCACTATATACAACAACAACCAGAAATACGACTTTACAATACGGAATTACCGAACCACAGCTTATACCCGGAAAAAAATATGCCTGGCGAATAAAAGCCAAAGCCATTTTAGGAGCCGAAGAAATTGGTGTCTTTAAAAATAACGGTTACAGCGAAATTTTCTCCTTTACTTACGAAGTATTTTGTACCGCGCCATTGTCTATAGCTACAAGCGGCGTAAGTCAGGATCAGGCAAAAGTAACCTGGAGTGGCAGCATTGATAATTATGATTACCAGGTTAATTATCGCGAAAAAAATGCCGGATCAGAGTGGTATAAACTGGGTACACCAAGAGAAACGATTACGATTAGTAATTTAAAACCGAATGCTACTTACGAATATACTGTTGGCTCTTCTTGTGATATTGGAAAATATACCCACAGTACAATTCACGAATTTACGACACTTGCACAAGATGAAATTGCTTTTGCAGGTTGTGGTATAAAACCAGACCCGAAAGATTTAGCCAATAAAAATCCGTTACCTAGTCTTTTTCCTAATGATGTTGTAACAGCGGGTGATTTTCCTATCGTAGTATTACATGCTTCCGGAAGCAATGGAAATTTTACAGGAGATGGTTACGTAACCCTTCCTTTCTTAGAAAAATTCAGAAAACTTATTGACGCTGCCGATGCTCTTGGCGGTGAAAAAATTGATATTGGTAAATTCTCCCGCATCAGAATTACGTTCAATAATATTGGCGTAAATACTGATTTTAAATTGATTTCCGGGGAGATTGTGGCTAGTTATGATCCTACATGGAGCGGTGTAGGAGATTTAGATGGTGTTATAAACGATGCATTTGGAGATGCAGGAAATGTTGTCAATCATCAATATGATTTATCTATAGATACTGTTGTAAAAAATCCAGATGGAAGTATAACTGTAACAAGTACTACAGGAGTAGTTTCTGTTATAGAAAAAACAGTAAATGATATTATCATTACAGATAAAGACGGAAAACAATTTGCGGTTCCTGCGAATGCTGAAGCCGGTAAAATTGAAAAAACCGGGCAATTGGCTCCAGGCGGAATTCCGACTTCTAAAAACACAAACGGAATGGGATCTGGAGGTGATGTGACCGAGATTTCTTCTGCAGATGTAAATGTAATTTTCTCTAAAGGAAACGGAACTTACGCTTTTGATAGCGCGCCAACAGCCGAAAATGGTACTCTAAATAAAACGTATCAAACTATTCCTCAAAAAAGCGGTGGTACTTACAAAGTAAATTACAAAGCTATTTCAGACAGTCCAAAATCGACTGATGTTGTAGTGGCAACTGTTGATTTCAAAAACGGAAAAACAAAAAAAGATCTTGTCTTTAAAACGCAAAATGGTACTGCTATAGATAGTACTCAGATTGTATGGAAAGATAATGTTGCTACACTTACACTGAAAAAAACTTTAGACTTTGCTAAAGAAACAATCATTGCAACAGTAAAACCCGCAGCTCCAAAAGATCCTAAAGAAGCGTCTGGGAAATATGATATAGCTGGTACAATGGATTTGTGGCATTTAACGAATAAAAAAGTTAATGTAACCTTGGTAAGTGTGAATGGTGCTAAAATACCAAGCGATGCTCAAAACCAGTTAAACGCAATTTATCAGACTGCAGGAATAACTTTTGAAGTTAATACTAAAAATGTAACATTATCTAATACTTGGGGAGATAATATTGACACCAGTGATAGCGATTTACTAAATACCTATACTGCCGAACAACAGCAGATAACCGCAAACTTAAAAACACAATTAGGTACAGATTATAAAAAAGAAACCTATTATGTAATTTATACTGGCGCTCCATCAAGCAAATCAAACATATTAGGCTTTATGCCATTAAAGCGTCAATATGGCTTTATTTTCAACCAAACAAATACTGTTCGCACATTAGCGCACGAATTAGGTCACGGTGTTTTTGGCTTGCAACATCCTTTTACAGAATATAGCACCGCTACAACAACTGATCTTTTAATGGATTACGGAACAGGCATTGAATTAAGCCATAACGACTGGCAGGTTCTTCATGCGCCAGGATTGCAGTTATATCCGTTTATTCAGGGGGATAGTGATGGGGAAAATCGTGATGCTAATGAACTTGACTTGTTAGGGAATATATTTAAGGTAACTGAAAACGAAGAAGCCAGTGGAAATAAATTAGTTGGAAAAGTTTCTCAAAATACACCTTATCTGATAACCGGATTTAATATCTATCAAATAGATACTAAAAAACTTTTGGCGTCTTTTAATGGTAAAGTAGTTGATAATGAAGTCATTTATGAACTATCATATAAAGATCCTGATTATACTCGTGTTAATAATATAGGCGATAAAATGCCTTACCCGGTTAGTATAAGCAGCAGCGGTAAAGCAGTCATTAAAATTTCTAATGATAAATGTACTTATAGTTATAAAGATATTCTTAACTGGACAAAACCTAAAAATTCCACCACGGATATTGTAATTGAGGAGATTAAAAAATTCTTAGCAAAAGACAATACTTTTATCACATTACCATTATATGCACCTGACCCTACTTGTAGTGTTATAAATTCTATAGCAGATTTAATTAGCAATGATAAAAATAAATGTCAGCCTGATATTGTTGCTGCAGATAAAAAAAAGTTAAAAACTTTATTTGATAAAAAAACATTCACAAATACTGAATTAGTTAACTTAATAGTTAAAGAACATGTTTGTATTGCTGCATTAAGAGAAGCTGGCTGGGATAATTTAAAGAAAGCGTTTACACAATTAAGTTTATCAACTGAAATAAAAAATGATCAGGAAATTGCTATTCTTAGAGTTATGGTAGCAATAGATTCTGGAAATCTGACTAATTTCTATGATTTAATTTCTCTAAACAATCACGAGATAATTATCAATCTAAACAAACACTTAAATGACCATTCTATAAATCCTTACGATACTAAAAATTATACTTCTTTTTATCAGGGTTTAATGGCAATGTTCTCTGTGAATAGCACTAACCTTGAAACGCTAATTCCAGCAGATAAAACGGAAGCATACAAATTTCTCAAAAATTTGGTACCAGAAGCTGTTACAGGATTTGATGAAAGTTATTATTATGAATATATAACAAATCATACCGTAAGTGATAAATTTAAAATGATTCCTGTTTTCTGGAGAAACATATCATATACCAAAAGAATGGCTCTTATACAAGATGCAATGAGCAAAAATTCAGCTTTTGATAAATCTGAAGAAATACTTTTAAATCTTTTCATTCACGAAAAAGCTGTTCAGACAATTACGGCAGAATTAGACAACAATAGTTATAAGTTATTATGGGACATCTATGGAGTTCTAGATGGAAAAGAGAGAAAATATTTCGTTCAGGATATTCTTTACAAAACATTAGAATACAAAAAGATTGATAATAATTATGCTAATAATTTAGCTTTAGAAGTTAGAAATAAATATAATACAATTCCGCCTTTAACAGAAATAAGAAAAGAACCTTATTTTATGTTTTATGATAAAGGAATATTTAATGTTGTTTCAAATGATGGAGCCGTATTAGAATACAATTTAATTGTTACTAAGTCTTTGACTGACTATAACAAAATTCTGTTCAATTGTAGTTATCAGGTTATAAATTCAAAAGATCCAAAAAATCCTGTACATCATCTTTTTACACTTTATCCTTATGAGTATGTAGTTCTGGAAATTCCGAAAGATTTTAAAGTTGATGGCAGAGATTTCAAAAAAGGGTTATTTGCTGTTCCCGCAATTTATGCCTACTGGATTGCAAATGCAGTAGAAGATCATAACGATGCAATAGTATTTAGATTAATAGCAGACGGTGTTGCTATAGCTTTAGCACCTTTTACAAGCGGCGGATCGTTGCTTGCTTTAGAACTAACAATGGTTTCAGCAGATATATTAATAACCGTTACAAACTATAATAATCCAGATGCAATAAGCCCTAAATACAATGCTTATTGGGATGCTATCTATGGAATATATAATTTACCAAAAGCGGTTGCAGGATTATCAAGTTTAGGAAGAGGAATTTTTCAATTCACCGTAAAAGAAGCGGGACACATTCAAGCTGTAAAAATAATACGCAATAATATAAAGAATTTTGTAAGTGATTTTGAAACGTTAAATGAAACGGAAAGACTAGCTCATTTAAATGCAATTGATAATTTATTAGAAACCTTATCTACAGGGATAAAAGGGGGAACTCTTAGTCCGGATGAAATCAGAGTTTCGAAAAAAATGTATGATTTGATTGTTGAAGCAAGAATAAAATGCCAAAACATCGACAAGAGCCTTTCTTCAGTTATTGATATTAGTGTAGATAATTCTGCTTTATTCCTAAATAATGGCATTACAGCAAGTACAAAAATTGCAGATGTTAGTATCTCTCAAAATATTGTTAATTTAAGTAATATCACCTCTTGGCAACCGGTTGAAATATTGGCAAAAGATGTAACACTAATCAGTACTTTTAATAAAATTTCATATGTAGATAAAGCTGGATTAACGGTTAATGGAACAATAGAAATAGTAAAAGATCTAAACAAAGGAACAATTTATGTAACTCCAAAATTACTAGGATCTGCAACGTTAGCTTCACGATTAGAGTCTCCATCATTACTAACATTAAAAAATGAAGTAAATGTATTAGGAGATTTAAAACCTAAATTTTTAGAAGATTTTGCCAATGCTAGTGATGATGTTTTAAGGGAACTGGATGATATTGTAAGATTTGAAGATGATTATACGGCTTTTAAAACATTATGGAAAAATTCAAAAGTTCAGGATGTTAAAAATTATTCGACTGACATAGCTAAATTTAAAGAATGGTGGTATCCAAATAAAGCAAAAGTTAATAACGAATTTTTCGTTAATCAAAAAGCTTATGAAAAATCATTCAATTCAAATTATTTAAAAGAATTACATCTTGAAAAAATATCAAGTAATGTTAGGGGTGAATATTGGAATGATTACAAACAAAGTAAATGGGATAAGCTTGAGTCTCTGGCAAAAGAATATAAAATAAATTTTGATTCTGAAAGTAATGCATTATGGCCGCCTGCAAACGGTGGATATGGTCCATTAGCCAAAAGAATTCCAAATGAAAATGAAGTATTTGACAGATATGGAGGATCATTTGGAGATCTTGCAGACGGAACTCCAAATTTAGGAGGAACCTACACGAGTCCAATGCTTAAAGGAAAACCATACGATTTTGACAGTAGGGCTTTAAACATGGAAAGATACCAATATGATTTCTACTATAAAATAACAATAAAAGATCCTTCTAAATTTGAAATTGAAACTAACCTGGCAATTCCTTGGTTTGGTAAAGTTGGTAAAGCAGAACAGACTCGTTTTATTATTAAAGATCTAGATCCTGTGAGTGGGCGCCCAAAAACATGGTCACAATTAGCTAAAGAAGGCACTGTAGAAATAGAGGTATTAGAATCTCCAAGTGGAAAATATGCTGCTTGGGTTGGAAAAGGAAGGACAATATCTAAAGCTGTAACAGGCAGTGCAAATGCTTTGAGTGAATTAAAAGGCTTAGGTTTTACAGATGAGGTTGCAAGCAAAATTATTACCAAAAATAAATCATTAAATTTGTCAGAAGCAGAAGTAAAAACATTAATGCAAGATTTAAAAAACAATTCTACTTTAATGAAAACAATAAGTCAAAATCCTGAAAATGGTATTGACGCCTGGAAGATATTTACGGATAATAAAAAAGCCTTCTGCGAGTAAATATGATACAAATAAAGCAAATTGAATATTTAAGTTTATTTAAAACTATAAATAAAAGAGTTGAGTTAAGGTATATGGGATGGGAAGAGCCAAATAGAGGACATGAGCTTGTATATTACTCGGTGTTGATTGATGGCGTTGATAAAACTGAAGAACTATTTTCAACAAAAACAATTCAATGTGTGGTTAATGAAAAAATTGAAATAGAGCATCCAACTAAAAATTTTGCTTTTATTCCGTGTATCGATTTTCTCTTAATCAATATTTTAGATTATACAAAAAAAAGTTTAAAAGTATATTTTAGAGAGAATGGAAATACAACTGTAGATAATCTTATAGGAAGTTTTTTCTATCCTGAGAAACATTTATTGATTAATAAAAGAAGTTTGGTTTTAACAGATCTGTTAACTCTGGAAAACAAAAAAATAAAATTTGAAAGTAACATTGATATTGAATGGGCTTATTTAATTAATTCAACCCAAATTCAAATTATTCAGGCATTTTCTAATTTATGTTTTGTATATGATTTAATAGAAGAAAAAATCATAGAGAAGAAAAGTATTGTCGATGAACTACTTTATCCAAATATTTTCAGGTGGATTTATAGAGGTCAGGATTATAATACGAATCAAGTAGAAATGGAACTACTTCAAAAAACAGATAACCAATTTACAAGTACTTATTTTAAAATAAATTAAATGAAACTTATAATAAAACAAATCTTTTTTTATTTAATCCTATTAGGATGCTTAAATTTAAGTGCCCAAATTACTGAATGTCCTGTCTTTACATTTGCAAATGACTTAACTGCTTCTACTTCTGAATTCAAAACTCTTATCAAGGAGCCCAACAATTTTAAAGCATGGCATATTCTAAATAAGGAATCTCCTAGTCTGAGAACTAACATTGAAGAGATAAAATTAGTTTCAAAAAGTTTAGATGAAATTGCAAATGCAGGTGGATACTTAAAATGGAAGGCTACCACTATAAATACATTTAAAAATGTCACCCAATTACCTTTAGATACTGATGACTTAGGAAAAATGGCAATGAATTACAGAAAAACTAATAATCTATGGCATGATGGAAATATAGCTGTCTTTGAATATCTGGATAACAATGGGAATTTAAAAACTCTAGTTCAGTCGACTATTGATGGCAATGGAAGACATTCAGAAAGATTAGCAATTGAAGCTTTAGAAAAACAAAGTATTTCGCCTAAAAATATCAAAAAGATATATTCAGAGCTAGAACTTTGTGAATTAGAAAGTGGTGGTCTGGGCGAAGGAGGCTGTAAGAAAATGGTTTTGGATAAAGTTGGACCAAATGTAGAAATAAGTTATAGTTATCCTTATCCTGGAAAAGGAAGCGATGCTGTCGCAAAAGCAATAAGACAATCATCTATCGAACAAAGGTCGGTTGATTTTAATAAATTTAAATAAATTCAGATGATATTTGAAAATAAAATAATAGAATATTTTAGTTCTAATTTGATAAAGAGAGCGGTTGATTTTAATTTAAGCCAGGAATTGACAAATGAAGATAATTTAATTATTTCCAATATTGGACTTCCAAATGATATTTTAGAGTTTCAATTTGTAAATGACATTTCTTTATTATCGAAATCAGAAATTATCATTGGAAAAACATCTTATAATAGTGATATAATTCTCAATTTAGAATCAAGAAAAATTACGAGAGATAATAATCTTTTTCTTTCAAAATCTCTTAAGAATTTAGTTCTACAACTTTATATTTACGATACTTTATGGAAAATCGATATTCCTAAAAGAAAGTTTGGTAACTATAGAGAAAATTATAATCATAAAAAATACGCTAAATTTTTAGAAATGGAATTGTTACAGATAGATCGGGATTTACTAAAAAATGATACTGGATATTTCTGGGGATCACTGATAGAAGATATAGAATTTGGTATAGTAGGATAGTTAAACTATGTACTCTTTATCATTAACATAATTAATATACAAATATACTGTTTAGCATAACTGTAGTATATAGAATATTTTTATAAAGGTTGGAAGAAATAACATTCATTTTGCATTTTATATTTGATAGTTAATTTCAAAGTCTCAAAATAAATCAAATAAACTATTATATTTGCGCAAATCAGAAAGTAAACTAATTTTAAAAAATAAATGTCATGCAAACATCAAAATACACAAGATTTGCCGTAATTATTCTGGTAATATTGTTTGTAGTTTTAAGCGTTATAAGCTAAAAACAATTACATAATGTTAATCAAAAAAGCCTTCTGAAATTAAATTCAGAAGGCTTTTTTACTTTTAAAACTAATACGTTTTGACTGTCTATATACACTCTAAATAGACATTCGGATTTCAGGAAAAATATATAACCTCCTATATTTGTAATTCCAAAATAAAAAAATATTTTATGAAAACATCAAAATACACAAAATTTGCCGTAATTATCATGGTAGTTTTGTTTGTAGTTCTTAGCGTTATAAGCTGTAGTACACATGTACATAGCAGTGGTCCGAAAAAACTACCGCCGGGTCAAGCGAAAAAAATGTCTGGAAGTCAAAGTGCAAAGAATTACGCACCCGGACAACAGAAAAAACACTAATAAAAAAACGCCTTTTGAACAATTCAAAAGGCGTTTTGTTTTTTTTTACAAAAAGACAATTAAGTATCTCGTTACTTTTTTGGATTATTGGTTACTTTCAATAAATAAGTTCCTTCCGGTAAATCAGCAATATTTGAGGCATTTGCTCCCACTACTTTTGTTCCTTGCGAGAAAACCTCAACAATTTTAGAAGCATTTTTTGTATCTGTTGTTGAAACGGCAGCAGCAGATGCTAATTTTATCGGAGCTGTAGTTTTCGTTTCAACAGGAGCGCTTTTTTGTACTGTTTTTGAAGCTGTAGCACTTTGAGATGCCACGACTGCATTTGTTGGTTTTGAGCTGTTATATGACTCCATAACCTGTTCGTCTGTCATTGCAACAGAATATATTTTAACATCGTCTATATCTGCATTAATTCCGACTGTTGTATTAAGTTCTCCCAGTCTTAAAATATATCCTTTGGTTAATCGTGAAATTCCTTCTACAGATTTTAATAATTCTCCATTGCGATATATTTTTGAGGCATTCCCATCATACGTAATACTATAATGATACCACACTTCTTTTGCCAGCGGAACAGAAACTACAACATCATTTGCAGCTCCCCAGCCAGTCAGACTTAACTCAGCATTTCCACCTGCAGAAGCTTGCTGTACTAATCCGAAATATTGGGCATTTGCTCCTCCTCCATAACCTAAAATATAATTTGGTGCTGTAATGGCATTAAATTTTACCCAAACCGATAATGATCTTGGTTTATTCCCCTGCGGAAGATCACCTACTACCACTTCATAACCTTTATTTGTTAATCTGAGGGCACTTTTAGCGGCTCCCATTCTGTCATTTACAAAAACAGGAGTTCCTAGAAACGAAATGGTATTATCGGTACTTTTCAAAGTTCCGTCGAACTTGAATTCCTGAATAGGATTTTGCGCATTACTATTTAAAAAACTTACAAACATTAATGTTAGTAATAATTTCTTCATATGGGTAGATGTTAGGGGTTTGAACGGTAAATAAACTATATCATAATTATCTAACTAAATTCAATTGGAACGTACTAAATAACTTTATAAATAATAAAAATTGATGATTTTCAACTCTTAATTAAATTACTTTATAGTTTTACAAATTTTGTTAAAACTATAAATTTAATTCAACATTACCAAACACTTGTTAGATATAACTACATTATTCTCATTTAACCGAAAAATTTTAACACTTTATCATATTAATATAAGAGATTTGTAAAACGTTTCTTAAAAAAAAACTCCATTCGCTGTACGAATGGAGTTATATATTTTGAGTAATTATTTACTTACTTTACAAATTCAATTTTTTGAACTTCTTCTTCATTAATGCTGTCAAAAAATCCTTGTTCGTTCATCCAGTCATCGCTAAATACTTTACTCATGTAACGAGAACCGTGATCTGGAAAAATAGCAATAATATTACTGTCTTTTGTAAACTCTCCTTCTTCTGCATATTGTTTGATTGCCTGCATTACTGCTCCGGATGTGTATCCAACAAACAAACCTTCTTTTCTCGTGATTTCTCTGGCAGAGTGAGCACTTTCCTCATCAGTCACTTTCATGAATTTGTCGATGATATCAAAATCTGTTGCAGATGGAATCAGGTTTTTTCCCAAACCTTCAATACGATAAGGGTAAATTTCCTTTTTATCGAATTCTTTTGTTTCGTGGTATTTTTTCAATACTGAACCAAAAGCATCTACTCCTAAAATTCTAATGTTTGGATTTTGCTCTTTTAAGAATTTCGCAGTTCCTGAGATTGTTCCTCCGGTTCCGCTGCAAGCAACAAGATGGGTAATTTGTCCTTTTGTCTGTTCCCAAATTTCAGGACCTGTAGAGTTATAGTGGGCATCAATATTTAATTGGTTAAAATACTGATTGATGTAAACTGAACCTTTTGTTTCTTCATGCAAACGTTTTGCAACGTTATAATATGATCTTTCATCATCTGCAGAAACGTGTGCGGGACAAACATACACCTTAGCTCCTAAACTTCTTAGCATGTCAATCTTATCTTTCGATGATTTTGAGCTTACTGCCAATATACAATTATAACCTTTTATAATGCTTACCATTGCTAAACTAAAACCTGTATTACCAGATGTTGTCTCGATTATGGTATCTCCTGGAGAAAGTATTCCTCTTTTCTCGGCTTCTTCAATAATATATAATGCGATTCTATCTTTTGAGGAATGACCCGGATTAAAAGCTTCTACCTTTGCGTAGAAATTTCCTTCTAGCTCTTCGGTGATTTTATTTAGCTTAATAAGTGGGGTGTTACCTATTAACTCTAAAACATTATTATAAGCATTTATTTCTTCTTTCATAAAAAAATAGTTAATCAAAGGTAATTTTTAATGACCTTGATAGGTTGCAAATTTAACAAAAAATTTCTAATTAGCTTTTAATTTTTTCTAAATCTAATAAAAAACTAAATTCTTTTGCTAAGTCTTTTAAAGCTTCAAATCGGCCTGAAGCACCGCCATGTCCAGCATCCATGTTGGTATCTAAGAACAAAAGATTATTATCTGTTTTTAAATTTCTCAACTTGGCTACCCATTTTGCTGGTTCCCAGTATTGAACTTGCGAATCGTGAAGTCCTGTAGAAACGTACATATTAGGATATTGCTGTGATTTTACGTTATCGTATGGTGAGTACGAAAGCATATAATCGTAATATTTTTTATTATTCGGGTTTCCCCACTCGTCATATTCTCCCGTTGTTAGCGGAATACTGTCGTCGAGCATTGTTGTTATAACATCTACAAAAGGCACCTGGGCAATTACGCCTTTATATAATTCCGGGGCTTCATTTACGATTACTCCCATCAAAAGTCCTCCTGCAGATCCTCCTTCTGCATACAAATGTTCAGCAGAAGTATATTTCTCGTTTATTACAAATTTAGAGCAATCGATGAAATCTGTAAAGGTATTTTTCTTTTTTAACAGTTTTCCATCTTCATACCATTGTCTTCCCAAATCTTCTCCTCCTCTAATATGAGCGATGGCGTAAACAAATCCGCGGTCTAACAGAGAAAGTCGTGTCGAAGAAAAATACGTATCCATAGTTATCCCATAAGAACCATAGGCATAAAGCAATAAGGGATTTTTGCCGTTTTTCTGTAATCCTTTTCGGTAAATCATCGAAATTGGAACCTTAATTCCGTCTCTGGCTGTTGCCCAAACTCTTTCTTCGATGTAATTATTTTTATCAAATTTTCCTCCTAAAACCTGTTGCTCTTTTAAGATTTCTTTGGTTTTAGTTTTCATATTAAAATCAATTACAGACGATGGCGTTGCAAGCGATTGATAACTGTAACGCAAAATGTCGGTATCAAAATCAATATTGGTTGTGGTATACGCATTATACGTTTCACTTCCAAAAGGCAAATAATAATCAGGATCGTCATTCCACGGCATGATACGAATATGATTCAATCCGTTTGAGCGTTCTTCAACCACTAAATAATTTTTGAAGATTTCAATATCTTCCAGCAAAACATCTTCGCGATGCGGAATAAGATCTTTCCAGAATTTCTTTTCCGTTTTGTTTTCAGGCGTTTTCATCAACTTAAAGTTGGTTGCCTTATCTTTATTGGTTAAGATATAAAAGGAATCTTCATAATGCGAAATACTATATTCTAAACCACGAACACGGGTTTGAAATACCTTAAATTCGCCATCAGGATTGTCTGAATTCAAAATTCTGTATTCAGTCGTTAAAGTACTTCCTGAACCAATTACAATATATTTTCTTGATTTTTCTTTGCTTATCGAAACATTAAAAGTATCATCGGTTTCATTAAAAACCAAAACATCTTTATCAGAAGTCGTATTTAACTTATGTCTGAAAACTTTATCAGAACGTAAAGTCACTTCATCTTGTCTGACATAAAAAATAGTATTGTTGTCATTTGCCCAAACAGAACCGCCTGTAGCATTTTCAATTTTATCCGGCAGAATTTCTCCGGTTTCTAAGTTTTTAATCTGAATGGTATAAATTCTTCTACCCACAATATCAACTCCAAAAGTCGCAAATTTGTTATCCGGACTAATACTTAACCCGCCTAATTTAAAATAAGCATGATCTTTTGCTAATTCATTGCAATTGAACATGATTTCTTCATCCGCCGAAAGGCTTCCTTTTTTTCTGGAGAAAATGGGATAATTCTGCCCGGTTTCAAAACGTGTAATATAGTAGTAACCATTATAAAAATAAGGAACAGACGAATCATCTTCTTTAATTCTGCCTTTCATTTCTTCGTATAAAGATTCCTGAAGGCCTTTTGTATGCGAAGTCATACTTTGGTAGTATGCGTTTTCCTGATTTAAGTAATCAATAACTTCTGGATTTTCTCTGTCATTCAACCAAAAATAATTATCGATTCGGGATTCTTTATGCTTTTTTAGTGTTTTGGGAATTACTTTGGCCTGTGGAGCCGATATGTCGTTTTGCATTGGTTGGGCATTAATTTTTATATAAGACGAGGCAAAAATACTATAAACACAATAGAACAGAATTAATTTTTTCATAAAATATTCTATTTGATATAATACAGCAATATACTAAATTTGTATGAAATAATTTAAAAATCAACAAAAATGGATTTAATGGGAATGATGGGTAAACTTAAAGAAACCCAACAAAAAATTGAAGATACAAAAAAGCGTCTGGATACTGTTTTAATTGATGAGCAAAGTGCTGACGGATTATTAAAAGTATCATTAACGGCTAACAGAAAAGTAAAATCTATCTCGATCGACGATTCTTTACTGGAAGATAAAGAACAACTGGAAGATTACTTAATCGTAACCCTAAATAAAGCAATCGAAAAAGCAACAAGCGTCAATGAACAAGAACTTGATGCTGTGGCAAAAATGGATATGCCAATGATTCCAGGAATGGATAATTTGTTTAAATAATTTTTTAAAGGTACTAAGGTTCAAAGGTTTTTGATTTTGTAAACTTAAAATAAAAAAGACGCACAAATTGTGCGTCTTTTTTATTAACCTTTGTCCCTCTGAACCTTTGCCCCTTTGAACCTTTCTCCTAAAACTTCTGAAGCGTTTCAATAACATACGTGTGCATTACTTCTCTATAATCCAGATGTGTTACAATTCTAAGTTTATTATGTCCCATGGAACTTATGGAGATGTTTTTTTGTTTTAATTTTTCCATTAAAAGTTTATCGCTATAACCTTCTGCAAGAGAAAAAATCAAAATATTCGTTTCTACGGGTTCTATTTCTGCAATCCATGGTTTTGTGCTTAAAACAGCTGCAATTTCTTTGGCTCTGCGGTGATCTTCTGCTAATCTTTCGATATTATTTGCCAATGCATATAATCCGGCTGCTGCCAAATAACCAACCTGACGCATTCCCCCACCAAATATCTTTCTGATTCTCAACGCTCTGTGAATATCTGCCTTACTTCCTAACAATACAGAACCAATTGGCGCTCCTAATCCTTTCGACAAACAAACCGAAATTGTGTCGAAAATAGCTCCAAATTCTTTCGGATTTTGTCTTTTTGCAACCAATGCATTCCAAATTCTGGCTCCGTCTAAATGGAACTTCAAATTATTAGCGTCGCAAACTTTTTTTATTTCTCTTAAATCTTCTAATTCATAACAAGCTCCACCGCCTTTATTAGTGGTATTTTCTACACAAACCAAACTCGTTAACGGACTATGATAAAATTCAGGATCATTGATTGCTGCTGCAACCTGAGCCGCCGTAATCATACCACGATGTCCGTCTAATAAACAGCAGGAAACACCGCTGTTAAAAGAAACCCCTCCTCCTTCATAATGATAAACATGCGCATATTTATCGGCAATTAATTGTTCACCTGGTTGTGTGTGTAATTTAATTGCAGTTTGATTTGCCATAGTTCCTGACGGAAAAAAAAGTCCTGCTTCCATACCAAAAAACTCAGCCACTCTGGTCTCTAATTCGATAACTGTAGGATCTTGCTTGTATACATCGTCGCCAACCTGAGCGTTAAACATATACTGCAACATTTCGTATGTTGGTTTAGTAATGGTATCGCTAATTAAATTTATTTCCATGTTCTAAAAACTATATCTATTTTTGTATAACAAAATTACGTATTCCTTAGAGTTATTCTTGGCAAGTTTTAGTAAATTTTAACTTGTGAATATCCCAGAACCAAATTAACGTAATATTTATAAAAAACATATAAAACTAATATTAATTTATGACAACTACCGAACAAATAAAAGGTATTGTGGAGCGCCTTGGTGCGTTGAGGAGGTATCTTTGACGTCGATGCCAAACTAATCGAAATCGCTAACGAAGAAGAAAAAACCTTCGCACCCAACTTTTGGAACAATGCAAAAGAAGCCGAAGTCATTGTAAAAAACCTTCGAAACAAGAAAAAATGGATCGAAGATTATAACAAAGCCATCGAACTTACGGATGAACTGCAGCTTGCTTATGATTTTTATAAAGAAGGGGAACTTTCCGCAGAAGAATTAGACGAGCATTACAAAACAACGCAGGATCATATCGAAAACATCGAATTCAAAAACATGCTTTCTGATGAAGGCGACAGTTTAAGCGCCGTTGTTCAGATTACTGCCGGAGCCGGTGGAACTGAAAGTTGCGACTGGGCCGGAATGCTGATGCGTATGTACATGATGTGGGGTGAAAGTTATGGTTATAAAATAAAAGAACTTAACTTTCAGGAAGGCGAGGTTGCCGGTATTAAAACCGTAACTTTAGAATTTGAAGGAGATTATTCTTTTGGATATTTAAAAGGAGAAAACGGCGTACATCGTCTTGTTCGAATCTCTCCTTTTGACAGCAATGCCAAACGACACACTTCATTCGTATCTGTTTATGTTTATCCGCTTGTTGACGATAGTATCGAAATTGACATTAATCCTGCCGATATCGAAATTACAACTTCACGCTCAAGTGGTGCCGGTGGACAAAACGTAAATAAGGTGGAGACGAAAGTACAATTGGTCCACAAACCAACCGGAATCCAGATTCAGTGTTCTGAAACGAGATCTCAACAAGATAACAGACAGCGTGCCATGCAAATGTTACGTTCTCAATTGTATGAAATCGAGTTGAAGAAACAACAAGCGCAACGTGCTGATATCGAAGCCGGAAAAATGAAAATCGAATGGGGTTCGCAAATACGTAATTACGTCATGCAGCCTTACAAATTAGTAAAAGACGTTCGTACCGGTTATGAAACCAGCGATGTCGATGGCGTTATGAACGGAAATATCGATCCGTTCCTAAAAGCTTTCTTAATGATGATGGGACAAAAAGAGGAAGAATAATTTTTTTAGTTTTCAGTTTTCAGTCGCAGTTTTCAGTTAGAATCTGTAACTGAATACTGAGACTGAGACTGAAAAAACTGAGACTAAAAACTAAATAAAAAAAGCTATGATTAAATGGGCAGATATAATTCGTTATTCAAATAATGGAAATCCAACTCTGGAAAAAAGAGTGGAGAAAACCGAAGAAGAATGGAAACAGCTTTTAAGTGCTGAAGAATATCAGGTTACGCGTTTAAAAGGTACCGAAAGATCATTCAGCTCTGAGCTTTGCAGCTTATTTGATCCGGGAATTTACGAATGTAAATGCTGTGGAACCGTACTTTTTGATGCAAGCGAAAAATTTGAATCAGGAACCGGTTGGCCTTCTTTTACACAGCCAATCAAGGAAAATGCAATTGCATATCATGCTGACAAATCATACGGAATGATTCGTGTTGAGGTCGTTTGCAATACTTGTGATGCGCATTTAGGACACGTTTTTCCTGACGGACCTGAACCAAGTGGTTTACGTTATTGCATTAATGCCGTTTCTCTTTCTAAAATAAAAGAGTAAATAAACTTTGCTCAACTTTTAAAGCGACTCTCTTTTATTAAAAAGTGAGTCGCTTTTTTAATTCTATTAATTTCTTAAATAGCTAAATGATAAGCTTTAAGGATAAAAAAATATTTATTTCCTACTTCAATAAAAAACCTGCACTAAAGAATTATCCTATAAATTTAAAATGAATTTTGAGAATTATTAAATATTCATTTTTTTAACTAAAACTTCTGATCAGCTTCCTTCGCTATTTAATATAAAAATTCCATTTGGAAAATCAAAGACTGATGATACTGTAAATCTTTTAATAAGATAAAAACGAAGTAAATATATGTCAGGCATTTTAAACAGTTCAATACTTATCTTATACACAAATGACAGTCAGCTTATTAACGACATCATTCTCTTTTTTAAAAAATTATAACTCGAACTGTTTATTAGCTTTTAGAGCTAAATTTCTCATTAAATAAAACAAGCCAAATTAAAAATATACCAATAATTTAATATAATTTATGTTAATTTTGTAATATATAAACTATTATTTAAAAAAGAATTTAAAAAACTTCGAAATAAGATTAGGTAATTCAAATCTAATTGATTTTATTTGGCAAAAAATAACCCCAAAATCTATTAAATTCATTCGATGAAATCCTATTCAATTCAAGAAATTAATGAAGTAATTAATGGTGTAATTTACGGCACAACTTCACAATGCATTACAGCGACCGAGCAATTAGAAAAAGCCACAACTTCAGAAATTTCTTTTATAGGAAATAAAAAATATGAAAAATACTGGGAAGCTTCAAAAGCCTCAATTGCAGTTGTTAACGAAGACATTTCAATTGAACCAGGAGATAATCGTGCTTTTATAAAAGTAAAGAATGCTGATTTGGCGATGTCTCAAATCTTAGCCCTTTTTGCCCCTCCTACACCTATATTTCACAACAATATTCACAAAACAGCAACAGTTGATGAAACAGCTGTTTTAGGTGAAAATGTTCGAATTGGCGCAGGTTGTTATATTGGTCCAAAAGTAGAAATTGGAGATAATACTACAATCTATCCAAATGTTACCATTTTGGACGAATGTACTATTGGTAAAAACACTATTATCTGGTCAGGAACCGTAATTCGCGAGCGTTGTCATATTGGTCATGAATGTATCATTCACCCAAATGCGACAATTGGTGCAGATGGTTTTGGATTTCGTCCTTGTAGTGAAAAAGGCTTAGTAAAAATTCCACAAATTGGAAATGTAATCATAGGAAACGGAGTTGAAATTGGAGCAAATTCATGTGTAGATCGTGGAAAATTCAGTTCAACTGTTTTAGGAGACGGTTGTAAAATTGATAATTTAGTTCAAATTGGGCATAATAGTAAATTAGGTAAATTTTGTATTATGGCCGGAAATAGCGGTTTGGCCGGATCTGTAACTTTAGGAAACGGAGTTATCATTGGCGGAAGCGCTTCGATAAAAGATCACACCACAATTGGCGACGGTGCTATTGTTGGCGCAGGATCAGGTGTTACCGGAGATGTTGCTGCCGGAAAAACCATGTTAGGATATCCTGCCGTTGAAGCTCGTGATGCTTTGAAACAATGGGCAATTTTAAAAAGAATGGTTTGCGATTCTAAAAAATAAATCGAATCAATAAAATATATAAAAAAACAGAAGTTATTTGCTTCTGTTTTTTTTTATGCTTGTTTGCGACTACAAAAAGAATATTTACAAAGCTTCACATTCAAAACCTAAGATTCTCATTAAAATAATGATCTCTTTTTTAATATCATAATCAGATTCAAATCTTAAAATACGATCACAATCTTCAAGATCAAAATTCCACTTAGAATTTGGAAATAATTTATTCAATTTTGGCGCAACCCTTTTTACTTTCGAAGAAGAATTTACATTTGTTTTAAATACTAAAACCATAATTTGAAGTGATTTTATTCTTAAGATATGATTTTTATTTTGCTTAAAATTTTGGCATCAATATAAAAAGTCCCAAACGGAATTATACAAGCCAAAAGCACTTTCCAGGTGGTGTCTTTAAATTTCCAGTTCTGCTCTACGCCTACGCTTATTGTATTAAAAATAAAAAGCAAAAACAAAGCTCCGTGAATAGTTCCCATAATTCTCGTTAAAAATGGTTCACCAAAACCATATTTTAAGGGCATTGCAATAAATAATAATACTAATAAAGATATTCCTTCAAGGAATCCAATAATTCGTAATCTTCCAATGTTTGTCTGAAGTAAATGTTTCATAATTATCCAATATAAGGTCGGTTTGCAAGAGGTGAAAAAGGCCATGGAATGGCAATAAAAATGATCAGTAAAGCAATAGAAAACCACAACAGCATGGTTTTAAACTTATCATTGTCCGCTTTTTTTCTTTTGGCTAAAGCCGAACCAATTGTAATGAATACAATTGCTGCTAACATCAACAAAATGTGAATGATTCCGAAAAATACAATTTCAGCATTTAGAATTCCGTCATTGAAATTCTTCCATAAATACTTTACAATCGGGCTTTGTACATAAATTAAAATTCCAAAAATTAATTGAATGTGCGCGATTGTCGCCGTCCAATGCCGAATTGAATTGTCTGTTTTGGTAAATACTAATTTTGAAGAATAACCTTTATAAGCTCTGAAAATAGAATACAACAAGCTTATTAATACAAGCCATCTTATAAACGAATGGCTACTTAAAAGAGTTTGATACATTGTTTTTTGATTTAGACAATGCAAATATATTCAAAAACATACTAATTAGTATGTTTTTGAAATTGAATTTATTTTAAACTGTTTAAATAATTTCTAAACTCCTTTAAATAAAGAATATAAGACGAATTATTATCCTGAAGTTTTCCGAAATTCCGCACTCCCCAATAACCGGACATTATAAAAAAAGCAACTTGACTTCCATCAACATCTTTCCTTATTAATCCTGATTTTTGAGCATTTGCAACAATATTTACAATTGTATTTTTCCATTGATCAACCAATTCAGTCAATACTTTACTAAACTGATTATTCCAAGGTGCCATTTCCTGCGTAAGATTCCCAACGGGACATCCATATTTTACCTGTAAAAAAGGATCTTCCAACAGTAAATAAGAAATCATATTATATAAATCTTCAATTGGATTTACTGAATTTTCTATTGGTTTTATAAAATTTTCAAGCATTACAGGTTTCAAAATCTCTTCGATAATGGCAATTCCCATTTCATCTTTAGTTTTAAAATGATAATAGAAAGCGCCTTTTGTAACCTGAGTTGTAGCAATGATATCGTCAATACTTGTGGTTTGATATCCTTTAGAATAAATTAATTCAAATGCCTTATTAAGAATTGTAAGTCTTGTATTTGCTGCTTTAGACATAAAAAATACTAATTAGTATGAAACAACAAATTAAGGCAAAAAAAATGACTTGGTAAGAATTAACCTGATTGGGTAATAATCAGGAAATGATTAAAAAAAATGCTATTTATAAAATCAGGAATCCTGTTTATTTCAATTGATTTTGTAAATTAGCCAACACTATTTTGTAAAAACCACAATATCTTATGGATTTAAACTTCAATAAAAACGAAGATCACAATAAACTATTACTTTCTGATTTAAAACAAAGATTTGCCAAAGTAAAATTGGGCGGAGGCGAAAAACGTATTGAAAAACTTCATGCCGAAGGCAAAATGACGGCGCGTGAGCGTATTGCTTATTTATTAGATGAAAATTCAAAAAACATAGAAATTGGCGGATTTGCCGGAGACGGAATGTATGCTGAACACGGCGGCTGTCCTTCTGGCGGAGTTGTTGTAAAAATAGGATATATTAGAGGAAAACAATGCATCGTCGTTGCCAATGATGCGACTGTAAAAGCCGGTGCCTGGTTTCCTATTACCGGAAAAAAGAATTTGCGTGCGCAGGAAATTGCCATGGAAAACAGATTGCCTATTATCTATTTAGTAGATAGTGCGGGAGTCTATTTACCGCTTCAGGATGAAATTTTTCCTGATAAAGAGCATTTTGGCCGAATCTTTAGAAATAATGCCCAAATGAGCAGCATGGGAATTACTCAAATTGCTGCCGTAATGGGAAGTTGTGTTGCCGGAGGTGCTTATTTACCTATTATGAGCGACGAAGCTTTAATTGTAGACAAAACCGGAAGTATTTTCCTTGCCGGAAGTTATCTGGTAAAAGCTGCAATTGGTGAAACTATTGACAATGAAACTCTAGGCGGAGCAACAACGCATTGCGAAATTTCTGGTGTGACAGATTATAAGGCTAAAGATGATAAAGATGCTTTGGATAGAATAAAAAATATCGTAGATAAAATTGGCGACTTTGATAAAGCCGGTTATAGCCGAATCAAAACTGAAAAACCTGCTCTTGACCCGGCAGCTATTTATGGAATTCTGCCAAAAGCAAGAAACGAGCAATATGATATGATGGAAATTATCAACCGGTTGGTCGATAATTCTGAATTTGAACCTTATAAAGACGGTTACGGTCAAACGATTATTACCGGTTATGCGAGAATCGATGGCTGGGCTGTGGGAATTGTGGCCAACCAAAGAAAAGTGGTAAAAACCAAGAAAGGTGAAATGCAGTTTGGCGGTGTAATTTATTCTGATAGTGCTGACAAAGCAACCCGTTTTATTGCGAATTGTAATCAGAAGAAAATTCCACTAGTATTTTTGCAGGATGTTACCGGTTTCATGGTAGGATCAAAATCTGAACATGGAGGAATCATTAAAGACGGTGCTAAAATGGTAAATGCTGTCAGTAATTCTGTTGTGCCAAAGTTTACAGTGATTGTTGGAAATTCATACGGAGCAGGAAATTATGCCATGTGCGGAAAAGCGTATGATCCAAGATTAATTTTTGCGTGGCCAAGTGCAGAACTTGCCGTTATGGGCGGAACTCAGGCCGCAAAAGTATTGGCTCAAATTGAAGCTTCTTCGCTTAAAGCGAAAGGAGAAATTGTCGACGAAGCAAAAGAAACCGAATTATTCAACAAAATAAAAGCGCGTTATGACGAACAGACTTCGCCGTATTATGCTGCGTCAAGATTATGGACAGATGCTATTATTGATCCGTTAGATACACGTACCTGGATTTCTATGGGAATTGAAGCTGCGAACCACGCGCCTATTCAAAAACCATTTAATTTAGGCGTTATTCAGGTCTAGTTTTTCATGATTTCTAAAAATGAGTTAAAAAAATAATGTAAAACTTATTTTTTAAGACTTAAAAATATCTATCTCATTAAAAATTAGTAACTTAGTCTATAATTTTTAATCACGTAGTATCATGGAAAATGTAAAAAGTTGGAATAAATGGGCTAATTCGCACACTTATTTGCCAGTAGATTTAGTACGTATTGTATTGGGTGTTTTTTTATTTATGAAAGGAATTTCATTTGTAACGAATGTTCAGTATTTACATGATTTAATTTCTCCCATTGATCGTTTTGGAGGCGGAATGTTCCTTTTGCATTACATCGCACCAGCCCATATGATTGGCGGAATTATGATTGTTTTTGGATTGCTGACCCGTTGGGCAATAGCCGCTCAATTGCCTGTTTTATTTGGAGCCGTACTCGTTAATTCTATGGGATATATGCACTCTGAAAGCTTAATTTTAGCAGTCGTGGTATTATTACTTTGTATTTTCTTTTTGTTTTATGGAGGCGGTAAACATTCTGCTGATTATTATTTCAAAATGCAACAATAAAATAATTATCCCCAACCATAATAAACTGTTGGGGATATTATGTCTTCTTTTAACATTAATTAGCCTTTAAAATTTCATTAATTGTATTTTATGAACTAATTTCGCCACCATGAATTGGATTCGTAAAACGATTATTTTCGTATCACTTTTGATCATGACTTTTTTTGCTGTTCAGGCGAATCAGGTCACTATACAAAAAAGTGAAAGTGAAAAAAGCGAAAAATCAGATACCAATTTTTCAAATGATTACGTTGATACATCAGAATTTATACAACCACAAGCAAGTTATCAATTTGCTGCAAACGTAAAAATAAGCCATCCAAACTTAGTTAAATGGTTTGATTCTTTATTGATGACAATTCCAGGTCATCAGGTTATAAAATCGACTTCAAATTTTGCAAATCAATTCCTTAATCAAAGCAGTAAAATAGCTGTTTTGCTCTACCCTTTCCATTATTTCTGGTAATTAAATTCATGAAACTTTAACGCGAGGATTTTTCCTTAGCGCTGCTTAAACTGTTTTCGAGATGAAAACTGTTTACTATTTCATATAATTTAATTCAATAAAACAAAAATGGATACAAGTGTAACTATAATTGGTATTGTGATTGCGATCATAGTAGCCATTCCCATATATTTTTCTGCAAGAACAAGCGCTGCAAACAAAACAAAAATTTTAAATATCAAAAAGAAGTTCAATCCGGTAAATCCTGAAGATTTTGATTTGACAGAATCTCAAAGCAATAAAACGCTTACGATTGATCATAAAAACAGAAAATTCATTTTAATGAATTTCAATCCCAACCAACAGGAATCAACGTTTGTCGATTTAAAAACGGTTTCTTCCTGCAAATTAGTTTCCACTACTGACGGAAATTCAGATACAATCTTAAAGATCGATTTTGAATTTCAGGAAAGAGAAACTTCTAAAAAAATTACGATTCCATTCTATGATTTTGACGACGACAGAATTAAGCAAATAAGTGCTTATCAAGATCATATGTTTGCAAAAAAATGGCTTAAAATCATTCAGGATTCTATTTAGTGTTAGTTATTTAATTCAGTTAAAAGAGGCTCATTTTGAGTCTCTTTTTTTATGCAGTTATATGACATTTATCATTTTATGTCTTTATTGTGCATGCTAACTTTGATAATCCAAAAATGCACTCTTATGAAAATTTCACTGATTCAAAAATATAATGTTCCGGGTCCTAGATACACCAGTTATCCAACTGTTCCGTACTGGAACGAAGCTGGTTTTAATGAGGAAAAATGGATACAATCTTTTCAGAAAGCATTTTCAGAAAGCAACTCACAAAACGGAATCAGCCTTTATATTCACTTGCCTTTTTGCGAAAGCATGTGTACTTTTTGCGGTTGCAACAAACGTATCACAAAAAACCATTCTGTTGAAGAAACATACATCAAAGCATTACTAAAAGAATGGAGTTTGTATTGCAAATTACTTCCAGAAAAACCTTCGATAAAAGAAATACATTTAGGTGGAGGAACCCCAACATTTTTCTCGACAAACAATTTAGAGCACCTTATAAATGGTCTTTTGGGTTTTGCCAATAAAGCAGCCAATTATGAATTTAGTTTTGAAGGACATCCAAATAATACTACTTACGAACAGCTTAAAAAATTATATGATTTAGGCTTTCGCCGAGTGAGTTTTGGCGTTCAGGATTATGCCGAAAAAGTACAAAAAGCAATTCATCGCATTCAGCCTTTTCATAATGTTGCGAAAGTAACTTTCTGGGCAAAAGAAATTGGCTATACTTCTATTGGCCACGACATCATATTTGGATTACCATTTCAAACCATTGATGATGTTGTAGATACAGTAGAAAAAACAAATTCTCTAAAACCGGATCGTTTGGCATTTTATAGTTATGCACATGTGCCGTGGATAAAAGGAAATGGTCAGCGTGGATTTAATGAAGAGAATCTTCCAAAAGATGCCGAAAAAAGAAAGCTATACGAAATAGGCAAACAATTGCTTTCTAAAAATGGTTACGACGAAATTGGAATGGATCATTTTGCTTTACAATCAGATAGTTTACATAAAGCATCTCAAAACAAAAAACTTCATAGAAATTTTATGGGTTACAGTGCTTCAAAAACACAATTGATGATTGGTTTAGGTGTTTCTTCTATTGGCGATAGCTGGTACAGTTTTGCACAAAACACAAAGAACCTAGAAGATTATTATCAATTACTGGAATGGGATAAATTGCCAGTGGTAAAAGGTCATATCCTTGATGATGAGGATTTAATTATTCGAAAACATATTCTAAATCTAACATGTGAATTTGAAACTTCCTGGACTAATGAAGACCTTTATTTTAAAGAACTTGGAAATGTTATATCAGATTTAAAAGAAATAGAAAAGGATAATTTAATTGTAATTGAAGAAAATAAAATTACGATTACAGAAGCAGGAAAACCTTTTGTACGCAATATTTGTATGGCTTTTGATTTACATTTAAAAAGAAAATCTCCAGAAACAAGTTTGTTTTCGATGACGGTTTAATGGCAATTAGGAACTTCCTGAACAAACAAACTCATATTTGAAGGTGATAAATAAGGAATTCCAAGGCCCAAACCTCTCAGAATAAATAAAACCCCAATAATTACCGCAACATAAGGAATTGCTTTTTGAATCTTATTTCTAAAAGACAGCTTAAGTAATGAATGTAAATAGACAACAGCTGTCATCAAAGGAACAGTTCCTAATCCGAATAAGACCATATACAGAACTCCAAGGCTGGCACTTTGCATGGCAATGGCTCCAAATAAAGCTACATAGACCATTCCGCAGGGTAAAAAACCATTTAACAATCCGATTATAAAAAGTGATTTATAACTTTTGTTTTTAAAATGGCTTCCTAAATCAGATTTGATTTTTGAAATAAGCTTATAAACCGGTTTTGAAAAATTGTATTTTGAAAATACTTTTTCCGGAATCAAAACGACAATGATCATAAATAAACCAATGACTATTGACATTTTTTGCTGTAATCCGGCCAGAAAAAAACCTCTCCCTAATAATCCAAAAATTAATCCGATTGTTGCGTATGCGGTTAAACGGCCAGTATGATACGTAATAATTTGTGTAGTTTTTTTTACTTGATTGTTATGATCCACAGGTAACATCATGGCAATTGGCCCGCACATTCCAATACAATGAAAACTACTGATTAAGCCAAATATAAAAGCAGAATACAACATTTTGTACTTTATTAATTTACGTAAACAACTTCTTTTGATAAGTATTTTTTACCATCATACTGCCATTCCATACTGACATCCCAGCGTCCTTTTATTAATTTAGTTTTCGGAATTATCAAGGTAGAATTTTTCAAAGCAATTGGAGTATTAAAATCAAATTTCTTGTTTGATGGTCTGTATAGTAAAACGTTTCCTTGTAATTTATCACTCTCAAATTTTAGAGGAAAAACTATTTTTACTCCTTCAGCTTTATATTCAATTGTTGGTTTTTGTTGTAAATCATGTGCATTTTGAATACGTGCCATTTCTTCCTCAAAATGCGAATCATGCTTGTAATATTCCTCTACGACCAAATCGTTATCATATTTACTGTTGGATTGTACTTCAAAAACAAAGTATAAAATAAAGGTCATAAATAACCCAAATGCTATTACGATTCCGGTTCCCCAATTGATTCTGATTTTCATGGTATTTATTTTTTAATTAAAACTTCGTGGTCCTAAAAAGTTTGTTGTGGTAGTTTCAAGCAAATCTTTACCGTTATAAACACCAATTTTAACTTTGGTTTTATCACTTTCTAAAATTGCCTGATCTATTTCTATAAAAAGTGTTCCTTGCGAAATGCCTTCTTTTATAATTTTAAAATGTTCTTTTCCAACATTTTTAATATCTCCTTTTTGATCAATCAATTCGAAATGAATATCATTATAATCTTTCATTGTTTTATTTACGATCTTGTAGGTGTAGACATTACTGATTTTATCTCCTTTATGCTGAAAAAGCTGTCCTGGCAAGCGCAAAATAATTGCCTGAACATCTGCTCTTAAAAAAAGCATTCCAACAAAAACACTTAATAAAATCAATAAAATTGCCGTGTAGCCTTTCATTCTTGCAGTAAACTTAAAAGGCTCTTTTTTTGCAATTTCATCTTCAGATGCATAACGAATAAGACCTTTGGGCAAACCAACAGAATCCATTATAGAATCGCATTCATCGATACAGGCCGTGCAATTTGTACATTCTAATTGGGTACCGTTTCTAATGTCAATTCCCATTGGGCAAACATGAACACATTGATGACAATCAATACAATCTCCTTTTCCGGTTGTAGCTCTGTCTTCTTTTTTATTGAACTTGGCGCGTCCTTCTTCTTTTTCGCCACGAACAAAATCATACGCTACATTTATTGATTTATTGTCTAAAAGTACACCTTGCAATCGACCGTACGGACAAGCAATTATACAAACCTGCTCACGAAACCAGACAAAAACAAAATAAAAAACAGCTGTAAAAATAAGCAATGCGATAAAATTACTCGCCTGCTGAATTGGTCCTTGTTCAATCATTAAAAACAAAGTATCGCTTCCTACCAGATAAGCAAGGAAAACATTGGCAATACCAAAAGAAATCAGGAAAAATATAATCCATTTAATGACTCTTTTGCGAATTTTCTCCGCATTCCATTCTTGTCTTGATAAACGCAACTGTGCTCCGCGATCGCCGTCGATCCAGTATTCGATTCTGCGAAAAACCATTTCAAGAAAAATAGTCTGCGGACAAATCCAGCCACAAAATATTCTTCCAAAAACTACTGTAAACAATATTATAAAAACAATACCTACAAGCATTGAAATTACAAAAAGATAAAAATCCTGAGGCCAGAATGGAAAGCCAAAAATATTAAAACGACGTTCTAAAATATTGAACATCATAAATTGGTTTCCGTTTACTTTTATAAATGGATTAGCGACTAATATGGCCAATAAGACATAACTAACCCATTTTCGGTAATCATAGAATCTACCAGACGGTTTTTTAGGGAAAATATATTTCCTTTTACCACCTTCATCAATAGTTCCAATGGTATCTCTAAATGCTTCGTCTGGTAAATTTGACATGATTGTTTTTATTATTTTTTAACTTCTGTACTATCAGCTGGTTTTCCGTTTGCGATGTCAGGATGCGGCCCACTGTCATCTACCCAAATTTCACCATCCGGTGCTTTTGGATCTTTTGGATTACTTCCCTGCAAAGACAAAATATAACTCGCTACTTTTTGAATTTCCTTAGGTTTTAAAGTTCCTTTCCAGGCAATCATTCCTTTACCGTCACGACCTCCGTTTGTTATCGTATGAAACAGATTTTTAATTCCACCACCTAAAATCCAGTGATCATCAGTTAAATTTGGTCCAATTTGTCCTCCTCCATCAGCACGGTGACAAGCAGCACAATTGGTGGTGAAAATTTCTTTTCCAATCTCTAAATTTTCTTTATCAGTAAGTAAAACAACTGTTTTTTCATCCATTAAATCCGGTGCTGTTTTAAGGTATTCATCAACGTCGATTTTGGCCTGAGCCATTTCTTTTTTAAGCTCCATTTCCTGATCATCGCCACCAAACACATCGTAACGGGCAACATAGATTACTCCAAAAATAATACAGGCATAAAAGAGATAGACCCACCACGGCGGTAAATTGTTATCCAGTTCTTTAATTCCATCATAATCATGCTCCATTAATAAAGCACTTTCATTCTCAATAGGCTGAGTTTTGGTAAGTTTATGAAGCAATTCTTTATACCAGGTACTTTCTTTTAGACTTAGGCTATTTTCATAATCTTCTTTAGCCCTTTCTTCGGGTGACATCAATTGATACATGATGCGATTTACAGCACTTAATGTAATTTCAATTGCAATAAGGATGAAAAGAAATACAAATAGAAAAACTGAAACCATCGGATATTTTATAAAAGCAGCTCTGTCGCCTGAATCTATAAAATATTCCATCAATCCGAAAACGATGAAGAAAATCACCGGTACTCTTACATATACTGGGAAAAATTTTTTCATTTTAAATATCTTTTGAAATTAAACTATTTCCTTCATGCAAAGGGATCTCACTCATTTCCTTAATTTTTTCTTTTTTATAGGTAAAGACCCATAATCCTAAGAATACAAAGAAGAAAAAGAATATCAGCAGCGAAAGAATCGGGTAAATTTCTATACCCGATATATTCTCCATATTGTGTTTTATTTGTTCGAACATAATGCTATAATTTAGAAGTCTCTTTTACTTTTATGTCGGTTCCAAGTCTTTGTATATAAGCTATCAGAGCAACAATTTCTCTTTCATTCATCGGAACAAATTTTTCTCTTCTTGCCGCTGCATTTCTCTTGCTTTCCTCATAACTTTTTACAAAATCAGGATCGTTTTCAAGACTTTTCTCTATTGAAATTGCCTGAGTTCTTAATGTTTGCTGCGCATTTGAAATTTCAGATTCAGAATACGGAACACCTAAAGAAACCATTGCCTGCATTTTCTTCTGGGTTAAAGAAATATCCATCGGTTTATTATCAAATAACCATTTATAACCTGGCATAATTGAACCTGCAGAAATACTTTGCGGATTCCAGAAATGGTTAAAGTGCCAATTGTCATTATACTTTCCACCGACTCTTAACAAATCCGGACCTGTACGTTTTGATCCCCAAAGGAATGGATGATCGTAAACAAATTCACCCGCTTTTGATTGTGGCCCATAACGTTCAACCTCACTTCTGAATGGTCGAACTGATTGTGAGTGACAGCCTACGCAACCTTCTCTAATATATAAATCACGTCCCTCCAATTCTAAAGGTGAATAAGGTTTTACACTTGAAATGGTTGGAATATTTGATTTCACCATAATAGTTGGCACAATCTGGATTACACCTCCAATTAAAATGGCAATTGTCGCCAAAATCGTTAACTGAATTGGTTTTCTTTCTAACCACGAGTGGAATTTCTCTCCATTTACTCTACCGCTGCTAATTCTTTGTAAAGCAGGTGCCTGAGCTAATTCATCTTCTACCGGTTCTCCAGCTTTAACCGTCATGATAATATTGTAAACCAATGTTAACATACCAATTAAATACAATGAACCTCCAATCGCTCTCATCCAATACATTGGCATAATTTGAGTAACCGTTTCAAGGAAATTTCCATAAGTTAAAGTTCCGTCAGGATTAAATTGTTTCCACATTGAGGCCTGAAGAAAACCTGCAACATACATTGGTACAGCATATAAAATGATTCCTAACGTACCAATCCAGAAATGGAAATTTGCAAGTTTATTAGAAAACAATTTACTTTTTGTCATTCTTGGCACTAACCAATAAATTATACCAAATGACATAAAACCATTCCATGCTAAAGCTCCAACGTGTACGTGTGCAATAATCCAGTCTGTATAGTGAGCAATAGCATTTACATTTTTTAATGAAAGCATCGGACCTTCAAAAGTTGCCATTCCGTATCCTGTAATGGCTACTACAAAGAATTTCAAAACCGGTTCTTCACGAACTTTATCCCATGCACCTCTTAAAGTCAGAAGTCCGTTGATCATTCCTCCCCAGGATGGTGCAATTAACATGATAGAAAATGCAACACCTAGATTTTGCGCCCAGTTTGGCAATGCAGAATATAATAAATGGTGCGGTCCTGCCCAGATATAAATAAAGATTAAGGACCAGAAATGTATAATTGATAAACGATAAGAATAAATTGGTCGGTTTGCTACTTTTGGAACAAAGTAATACATCAAACCTAAAAATGGCGTTGTTAAGAAAAATGCAACCGCATTATGACCGTACCACCATTGTACCAATGCATCCTGAACTCCTGCATAAACGGAATAACTTTTAAGAGCTGAAACCGGAAGTTCAATATTATTGAAAATATGCAAAACAGCAACTGTTACAAACGTAGCAAGATAAAACCAGATAGCAACATACAAATGACGCTCTCTACGGCGTAACATTGTACCTATCATGTTGATTCCCATTACTACCCAAATTAACGCTATGGCAATATCAATTGGCCATTCGAGTTCTGCGTATTCTTTTGAAGAGGTATAACCTAAAGGCAATGTAATAGCAGCTGCAACAATGATAAGCTGCCATCCCCAAAAGTGCAGGTCACTTAAAAAATCACTAAACATTCTGGCTTTTAACAACCTTTGTAACGAGTAATACATACCGGCGAAAAATGCATTACCAACAAAAGCAAAAATAACTGCATTGGTATGCAAAGGCCTTAAACGACCGTAACTAAGCCATGAAATCCCATCTGTGATATTGGGAAAAAGGTACATAACCGCCAGGGTTAGCCCTACTAACATACCCACAACTCCAAAAAGGATCGTGGCGTAAATGAATTTTTTTACAATTTTGTTGTCGTAATAAAACTGTTCCATTTCCATAATTATACTTGTTTTTCTTCGGTTGGTGAAATATTATTTTTTGAAATAACCTTGGTCTCGTCGTCAAAAAGCATTCTGACCGACGGAGTATAATCATCATCATATTGTCCTGATTTTACAGCGACAATAAAGGCAATAAAGAAACAGATTGCGACAAAAATACTTACTGAAATTAATAGATAAATGACACTCATACCCTAAATTTATGTTAACAAAATTAATAGGTAACAGGCGGGTAAAATATGATAATTATCATATTTGAAGAGATATGTTAAAGTTTTGAATAGATTTTATAAATGTAGGAAAAATAATAATATAATTATTTATAATCATTTTAAACTACTGTTACTGAAATAATTAGACATTAAAGTAACAAAACTTACAATCGTAATTGTACTCAACGGCATAATTATAGCAGCAACTAAAGGAAGTAAATTTCCAGTGACAGCAAAGGATAAACCAACAATGTTATAAAGGAGAGACAAGACAAAGCTCATCTTAATTATCGAAATGGAGTTATGGGATAACTTTAAAAAATAATCTAATCTTGAAAATTCGCCTGCATCCAAAATTGCGTCGCAAGCAGGAGAAAAAACATTGACATTTTCAGAAATAGAGATTCCGACATTACTTTGAGCCAAAGCACCGGCATCGTTTAACCCGTCTCCAACCATCATTACATTCTGTCCTTTTTCCTGAAGTTTCTTTATAAACTCTAGCTTTTGTTCGGGTTTTTGATTAAAAATAAGTTCTCTATTTTTTGGTAAAATTGCTTCGAGGCTTTCTCTTTCTCCATCATTATCACCGGACAACACCTTTATTTGGTAGGTTTTACTCAGTTTTAAAAATAATTCCTGCAAACCTTCACGATATTTATTTTTAAATACAAATCTGCCAGAATAAACATTATCTATCTTAATATGAAGCGAAGTTTTTTCTGTTTCTGATATTTCTATAAGTGAATCTTTGACGAATTCTGCTGAGCCAATCTGAATTTGTTTGTCCTGAATCATTGCCTGAATTCCCTTTCCTGTTATTTCCTGAAAATCGTCAATTTTGATTCTCTTTGTTTCAGGTAAAAAGTCATATAACATTCTACTTAAAGGATGATTTGAAGCACGAAGTACATTTTTAATCAGGATATAATTTTCTTCCGAAATTAATTCGCCTTCATAGGTGATATCTGCTTTTTTATTTGTTGTAATTGTACCTGTTTTATCAAAAACTATAGTATCAACTTTTGCCAATTGTTCTATAACCAAAGCATTTTTAAGATACATTTTTTGTTTACCTAAAATTCTCAGAATATTACCAAAAGTAAACGGAGCTGTAAGTGCCAATGCGCAAGGACATGCTACAATAAGTACTGCTGTAAACACATTAAAAGCGATATTAGCATCAATAAAAATCCAATAACCTAAACCGGCAAAGGCTATCAACAATAATATTGGTGTAAAATATCTGCTAATCGTATCAGTAATTGTTTTATACTTTTGATCTACATTTTTTTGAAAGATTTCATTACTCCACAATTGTGTCAGGTAACTTTGTGAAACGGAATGCAAAACTTCCATTTCGATAATTTTACCAATCTGCTTTCCTCCTGCAAAAATTTTGTCTCCGGATTGTTTGGTTATCGGAATTGCTTCTCCTGTTACAAAACTATAATCTATTTCAGCTTTTTCACTTATTAAAATTCCATCAACCGGAATTAATTCCTGATTTCGAATTAATAATCGATTGCCTTTTAAAACATCATATATAGGAACACTTTCTTCAGTTGTATCTGGATTTATCTTAGTAACAGCGATAGGAAAATAGGATTTAAAATCTCTTTCAAAACTTAAAAAACTATAGGTTTTAATTTGAAACATTTTTCCCAGCAGCATAAAGAAAACCAAACCTGTTAAACTGTCAAAGAAACCCGGACCATAATCCATAATCATATCAAAAGTACTTCGGATAAACATTACGATAATTCCTAAAGCGATCGGAATATCAATGCTTAACATATTAGATTTAATACTTTTATAAGCTGAAACATAATAACCGCTTGCCGAATATAAAAAACTTGGCAATGACAGCATAAAAATTAAAGCTCTGAAGAAGGGTTTATAATTATCGAGCCAAAACTCTTTAATTTCAAAATATTCGGGAAAGGAAAGTAACATGATATTTCCAAAGCAAAAAAAGGCAACTCCTAATTTATAGGTAAGAGTTCTGTCTATATTGTTTTTGCCCGTTTCATAATTTTCAAGACTTATATAGGGTTCATAGCCTATTGAACTAAGCATATAAACGATTTCTTTTAGCGAAACAACATCAGAATTATAAGTAATTCGAACTTTTTTATCTGGAAAATTAACCTGAGAAATACTGATTCCGGATTGTAATCGGTTGAGGTTTTCAAGAATCCAAATACAAGAACTACAATGAATGTGCGGTATATTTAAGGAAACAATAGAAGTATTACCTTCCTGAAATTCTAAAATTTTTGATAAGATAGCTTCATTATCCAGAAAATCATATTTTCCTTTAATGTCTTGAGGAGTAGCACCGGGTGATTTTTCAAAATCGTAATAGCAAGTTAAATCATTGAGACTAAAAATTTCGTAAACTGTTTTACAGCCATTACAACAAAACTTTTTTTCATCAAAATTGATTTCTTCATTTTTAGCAATGGTCAGCCCACAATGAAAACAACTTTGCTCACTCATAATTTGTTTTTTTTAACTTATGCAAAGTTTATAAATTGCAAAAGACTATAAATATGACATTTATCATAGTTTATTAAATTATGATTCTAAAGTACTAAAAATAAAAAAGGCAAATTGCGATTAAACTTTTTTTATTAATTTTTTCTCCTTTAGTAGTGTTTTTAGATACTAATATTAGTTAATTTTGCTTAAAATTTTTGTCATGAATAAATGTGACCAATGTATCGTTCGCCAGCTAACTTCGCTGCAAGCCTTAAACAAAGATGAAGTTATAAAACTTGCCAATAGTAAAACTACTTATACTATTAAAAAAGGAGAAGCAATTTTTGAAGAAGGAGAAATAACCAATGGTGTTTTTTGTGTGAAAGACGGAGTTGGAAAACTTTCAAAACTTAGTGCTAACGGGAAAGATCAGATTGTAAAACTAGTTAAATCTGGAGAACTTTTAGGACAACGTTCTATGATTAGTAACGAACCTGCGAACCTTACTGCAAAAGCTGTTGCAGATATGGAAGTTTGTTTTATTCCGAAATCTGAAATTATTGGTTTCTTTAATAATAACAATCAGTTTTCTATGAAATTGATGCAATCTGTATGCGAAGACCTTAAGGAATCTGAAAACGATAAAATAGCCTTAGTTCAAAAAACCGTAAAACAAAGACTGGCAGAAACATTACTTTATCTTCATGATTTTTTTGGAGAAAATGAGGACAAAACCCTAAAAGTGCAACTTACAAGAGAAGAATTAGCCGGAATGATAGGAACGGCAACCGAAAGCTGTATTCGTTTACTATCTGATTTTAATAAATTAGAATTAATAGAATTGGTGGGCAAAAAAATCTTGCTTAAAAATGTAAAAGCATTAAAAAAACTAGCTGAATAATCAGAGTTTTTTAGCTTCATTCCAAAACACATCCATTTCTGCAAGTGTCATGTCCATTAACGGTTTTCCTAGCTCACCTGCTTTACTTTCAAGATATTGAAAACGTTTAATGAACTTTTTATTAGTGCGTTCTAATGCGTCTTCAGGGTTAATATTTAAAAAACGGGCGTAATTAATCATGGAGAATAACACATCTCCAAATTCAGCTTCAATTTTATCGGGATCACCGGCCGCAACTTCTACCTGAAGTTCCTGTAATTCTTCCTGAACTTTATCCCAAACCTGATGCGGTTCTTCCCAGTCAAAGCCAACGCCTTTTACTTTATCCTGAATTCGGCTTGCTTTAACTAATGCCGGTAAACTTCTTGGAACTCCTTCTAAAACAGATTTTTTTCCTTCTTTTAATTTTAGTTTTTCCCAGTTCTGTTTTACTTCTTCTTCGTCCTTTACAACTGTATCACTATAAATATGAGGATGGCGGTGAATTAGTTTTTCGCAAATTTCATTGCAGACATCAGCGATATCAAAATCATTGGTTTCTGACCCTATTTTTGCATAAAAAACAATGTGCAGTAATAAATCTCCTAACTCTTTTTTTACTTCATTTAGATCATTATCCAAAATTGCATCTCCCAATTCATACGTTTCTTCGATTGTAAGATGTCTCAGTGTCTGCAAAGTCTGCTTTTTATCCCAAGGACATTGCTCACGCAACTCATCCATTATAATTAATAATCGTTCGAAAGCCTGAAGTTGAAGTTCTTTACTCATTTTAGAAGTTTTTTTGGATTGTAAACCGAATGTTGTAAAAGTAAAAAATCCTGTCAAGAAAACTCTCAACAGGATTAATATATTTAATGGAAGATATGACTATTCTTCTTTTTTAGCTTTTGCTTTTTTAGCAGCCGGAGCTTTCTTTGGTTTTTCTTCAGCAACCGTAGTTTCTTCTTTAGTTTCAGCCGGAGCCGGAGCCAAATCTGTAACTAAACCTTTAGCCTGAAGTGTATTGTACCAGTTTAATACTTTTTTAATATCAGAAGGATAAACTCTTTCTTCATCAAAATCAGGTAAAATTTCTTTAAAGTAAGCTGTTAATGTCGCATTATCTTCTTTGTGAGAAATCGCCTGGCCATTCTTCTCTTTTTTTGCAATAAGCTGCATTACTTCAGTCAACGGTTTTTCGCCTTCGTAAGTATAGATTGAAATCTCAGATAATAAGCTTACATTACTTTTTAAGTTTACTGTAATTTTTTTTCCGTCTGTTAATGATTCTGCCACAAAACCTGTACGAGTTTGCACTTTCAATACATATAAACCTGGTTTCCCAGAAATGGCTAAAATTTTCTCTAAATTCATGTTTATTAAAATTAGTATTAAGAATTTCTTTTTTTTGCGTTCTTTATCCGAACATCATTTATCTCCCTTTTTTTGCCGCAGCAAATTTCATTCTATATTCCTGAAAAGTTTTTCCTTCAGTAATATTTTTCAATTTCTTCTGAATCAAACGTTTTTTCAAAGAAGATATTTTATCCGTAAATAAAATCCCTTCAATATGATCGTATTCATGCTGAATAACTCTGGCGATTAATCCGTCAAAAACTTCGGTTTTCATTACAAAATCTTCCTCGCAGTATTCAATTGTTACGGTTGGTTTTCTATAAACATCTTCACGAACATCCGGAATACTCAGGCAGCCTTCGTTAAAACTCCACTCCTCACCTTCTTCTTTAACAATTTTAGCATTGATAAAAGTTTTTTTGAAACCTTTTAAATCACTTTGCTCTTTTTTCGACACATCTTCATCATCGCTAAAAGGTGTTGTGTCAATAACAAACACTCGAATTGCCATACCAACCTGCGGTGCAGCCAATCCTACGCCGAAAGCATTGTACATGGTTTCATACATGTTTGCTATTGTTTCTTTTAAGTTGGGATAATCCGGCGTAATTGCCGCGCCCACTTTTCTTAAAACAGGATCACCATATCCTACAATTGGTAAAATCATTCGTATTAATTTAAGTTTTATCTGCTGAAAACATTGAAATTTGCTCTCATAATTCAGCTGGCAAAAATAGTAAAAAATAGTCAATGAATAATTGTAAACACACATTAATCGCATTTTTGACTGCTTATTAAAATCTCATCTATAATTATGCCAAATTAATTCGTACAATTCTTACCTTTGCTAGTAAACCTAATTATATGTACGAACGTATCACAAAATTCACAAACAGTACTTCTTTTTTTAATGCTTCAAAAGTAACCATTGCTTCTGTTGTTCCTGTTTTAATTTTGAATTTTCTAGGCTACTTCGAAATTGGTTTTACTATTGCGCTTGGTGCTTTTTTTACTTATCCAAGTGATATTCCGAGTACTTTAAAACATAAGGTTAAAGGACTTATTGTTGCTTCGTTTATTGTTTCAGGAGTTAACTTGCTGGTCAATTTAGCGTATCCTTTTCCATTTTTATTTTATCCGTTTTTAGGTTTATTGCTTTTTTTATGCTCCATGATTTCTGTTTACGGGCAGCGAGCAACTTTGGTTTCGTTCTCGGCATTACTTTCTATTTCTTTATCATTTGGTCATTTACACCAGGGCTGGGAAGCTTTTCAATATTCAGGTTTTATATTTATTGGGGGAATTTTATATTTGATTGTATCTATGGTATTCCACTTTGTACATCCTTATAAATATGTCGAATTACAAATTGCCGAAGGCATAAAGTTAACAGCCAAATATTTAAAACTGAGAGGAGATTTATGGAGTCCGGAAGCCAAACGAACGGCTATTATTGAAAAACAATTAGCGCTTCAGGTTGAATTAAATTTAATTAATGAAGATTTACGAAAAGTACTTATCGGAAACCAAAACACCTCTGCAGCAACAAGCCAAAACAGAAAAATGCTGCTTGTTTTTATTACTTTGGTTGAAATTCAGGAACTTGCGTTATACACTTCATTTGATCACAGTAAACTTCATGAAAAATTTTCCCGTCATCCCGAAGTTTTGCGAACGTATCAAAATGTAGCTTACAAACTGGCTTCTACTTTAAAAAAACTATCTAAAAACGTACATCATATTGCTGTTTATGTTGACAAACACGATTTAAAAAATGAACTTGACGCACTTGAATTTGCCATTTTTGACTATGAAAAAACGTTAGGCAGAGACGAAGCCGCCGAAGGTGTTTTGATGTTAACCAATATGCTGAAATATGCTAAAAACCAAGTTGGAAAAATCAAAATTATACAAAGGGCTTTTTCACTTGCAATGCAATCTTATAAATTAAAAGATAAAGACAAAGAGCTGGAAAAATTCCTCACTCCTCAATATTATCCATTACGCACGCTGACAGAAAATATGAGTTTTTCGTCTTCAATTTTTAGGCATTCGCTGCGTTTGACTATTACTATTCTGATCGGTTTTATCATTGGAAAATTTCTGCCTTTTCAAAATGTATATTGGATTTTATTAACCATTGTGGTCATCATGCGACCTGGTTATGGGTTGACAAAAGAAAGGTCTTATAACCGAATTTTCGGAACTATTTTAGGGGGATTACTTGCTTTTGGGATTGTTTCATTAGTTCAAAACCATGTTGCGCTGAGTATTTTCTCTATTGTTTGTATGTTGCTTGGAATTTCATTTACGCAAATCAACTATAAAATAAGTGCCACTTTTGTAACGATGTACGTTGTTTTTATTTACGGAATTTTAACGCCAAATGTGGTTGAAGTAATCCAGTTTCGAATATTAGATTCAATTGCCGGTGCCCTTTTAGCTTTTTTAGCCAATCAGTTTTTATGGCCGGCCTGGGAATTTATAAACACACCGATACATATTGAAAATTCGGTTCGTGCCAACAGAAATTATCTGAAACAAATTGCAGATTTCTATAATAAAAAAGGCGAAGTTCCAACTGCATACAGACTGGCCAGAAAAAATGCATTTGTTGAAATCGGAAATTTAATGACTTCTTTTCAGCGAATGATGCAAGAACCCAAATCAAAGCAAAAGACCTTGCCGTTAGTGAATAAATTGGTCGTATTAAATCATTCTTTACTTTCGGCATTGGCTTCTTTATCGACGTATATTCAATCACATCAAACAACATCGGCATCAGAATCATTCAATTATATTATAAAAACTATTTTATTGAATCTGGATCATTCTATTTCGATTTTAAAAAACGAAACTATTGTAACGGATACTTTTTTTGAAAAAGAAGATGTGACTTTGCAATTTGAAGAACTTAAACGTATTAATTTTAATCGTTTGGCAACAGATGATGAACTTGACAAAGAGACGCGTCAGGCAAAAATGCAGGAAGCCCAAATGGTTATCGAACAATTGATCTGGATGAGTAATCTTGCAGAGAAGATTTTAAAGAACACAAAAGACCTTAAAGCAACAAATCCAGATTAATTCATCTGGATTTGTTGTTTATATGTAGAATTTAAATCTTAATTATTAAGTTTTAAAACTTCTGATGTATGCTTTCTCATTTCTTGTAAAAGCTCAGGTTTATCGTTTAAGGTTTGTCCGTAAGAAGGAATCATGTTTTTCATTTTTGCTTCCCATTCCGGTGTTTTAATTTGATTGGTAAAACATCTGCTTATTAAGTCAATCATAATCGAAACTGCTGTAGATGCTCCCGGAGAAGCGCCTAATAAAACTGCTAAAGTTCCGTCATGTGTATTGATTACTTCTGTACCAAATTCTAAAACCCCGCCTTCTTTTTCGTCCTTTTTAATAACCTGAACACGTTGTCCGGCTCTTTCTAATTTCCAGTCTTTAGAACGTGCTGTCGGCAAATATTCGCGAAGTGCATTCATTCTGTCTTTTGGAGACTGACGAACCTGCTCGATCAAATATTTAGTCAAAGGTATATTGTGATATCCCGCTGATAACATTGGGATTAAATTGTTTGCTTTTATAGATAATGGTAAATCAAGATACGATCCGTTTTTTAAGAAACGAGTCGAAAATCCTGCGAAAGGCCCAAAAAGAAGTGCTTTCTCACCATCAATTACACGTGTATCAATATGCGGAACTGACATTGGAGGCGCTCCAACACTTGCTTTTCCGTATACTTTTGCCTGGTGTTTTGCAATTACTTCCGGATTTGTACATTTTAGCCATTGTCCGCTTACAGGAAAACCGCCATAACCATTTCCTTCCGGAACATTTGCTTTTTCTAACAATGGTAATGAACCTCCGCCTGCACCAATAAAAACAAATTTAGTATAAGCTTTTCTGGTATTACCGGTTGATAAATCAGTAATTTTAATTCTCCATGATTTATCTTCGCGTTGTCTTAACTTTTTAACTTCGTGATTAAAATGCAAAGAAACACCATCCAGTTTTTCTAAATAATTGAACATGCTTCTGGTTAAGGCACCAAAATTCACATCGGTACCAATAGGCATATGAGTTGCAGCTAATTTTTCAGTATTTTCTCTGCCTTCCATTACAAGCGGCATCCATTGTTTTAATTGCTCAAAATCTGTACTAAAAGTCATTTGAGAAAAAATTGGATTGCTTTGTAAGGCTTCGAATCTGTTTTTAAGATATTCTACGTTTTTATCGCCCCATACAAAACTCATGTGGGGAACACTTTTTATAAAATTTTCGGGAGACGGAACTTTATTTTGCTGCACTAAATACGACCAGAATTGGCGTGAAACCTCAAATGATTCTGCTATACTTATTGCTTTTTTGGGATCAATACTTCCGTCAGCCTTTTCGGGCGTGTAGTTTAATTCACAAAAGGCAGAATGACCGGTTCCTGCATTATTCCAGGCATCAGAACTTTCGGCAGCAGCAACATCAAGTCTTTCGTAAATTTCAATTTTAATATCGGGTTGTAACTCTTTCAAAATCACTCCAAGAGTGGCACTCATAATTCCAGCTCCAATCAGTACTACATCACTATTTGAACGTATCGTTTCGTCAGGCATAACAGTATTTATTTTAAAATGCAAAGGTACTTTATATAATTGCAAAAAAAAAACTAATTTTCCATGATAAAAGTTATGTTTTTCTAAAAAACAAAGCGATATGTGAATTCAATAAAAAAACCTAAAATCTTTTAGAGGATAGATAATCCTGAAGCATTATTGTGGCCGAAATTTCATCGATCAATCCTTTGTTCTGACGCTGTTTTTTACTGAGTCCGCTATCGATCATGGTTTGGAATGCCATTTTTGAAGTAAAACGTTCATCAACACGAACGACTTTCATATCCGGAAAAATATTCGAAAAATGAGTTACGAATCCTTTCACTATTGAAGCGCTTTCAGACGGCTGTCCATTCATTTGTTTGGGTTCACCGATTAATACAGCTTCGACTTTTTCTTTTGCAAAATAGTCTTTCAGAAAATCAATTACAGTATTTGTTGGAATCGTAGTCAAGCCGGAAGCTATAATCTGCATTTCATCTGTAACAGCAATTCCGGTGCGTTTTTGTCCGTAGTCTATGGAGAGGATTCTTGGCATTTTGATTTTTATTCAAAGATAGAAAGGAAAATCAAAATTAAATAGAAACTCTTGAAGTTTGTATCTTATAAGATTTAAAGTCACAAAAAATCCGCTTTGAAAACTCAAAACGGATCTTTTACCAAATATTTAAAAACCTAAAAATTCAAATATTCAAACCTAAAAAAATCGATAATTATCTATTAAATAAACGTTTAAAGAAACCTCTTTCCTCCTCTTCCTCTTCTTCGTGGATTTGTTCTTCATATTGAGCAAATTTTGCATGCCCCTTTTCATGTTCAAAAATTAAGTCTTTAATATATTCTACATAACTTTTCTTTTTTTCTTCCAAAAAACCAATCAGATATTTTTCACTGAATTCCATTCCGCTTGCTGCTTCAATTTGCAGTAATTTTTTATATAAAGGCTCAATATGCAAGGCAATAACTTCTTGTGGAACCGCTTGTCTTCTTCCGAAATAATTCACAATAACATCATTTTCGTCTCTCGAAATTTCAAAATCAGTAATTACCCAATAATACCTTCCCGATTTAGCCAGATTTTTTACAATAGCATGAAAGTTTTTTCCTTTTTTAAGATTTTCCCATAATACTTTAAAAATTACTTTTGGCATATCCGGATGGCGAATGATATTATGAGGCTGTCCCATTAATTCATAATCCTCGTAACCTGAAACATCAACAAATACTTCATTTGCATATTCTATAATACCAAATGCATTTGTTTTACTCATAATAACCTGAGTTTTGTCCCATGAAACTTCTTTATCTATAATAGTTCGCTCTTGTCTCTGAAGTTGGTTTTCCTGATTCATATTTATGTAGATTAAATCTTTTGTTTTTGGATTGTTACGATTCCAATTCTTAGAAATCATGCCGCGAAATTAATGGGAAGTAAAATCACAAAACCTGATTTTTGTCATATTCTGATATTAAAAAAACTTTTAAAGGTATTTGTGATTTTCATTATCACTATGAAACCTTTATTTATTTATCAAATTCAAAACAAAAAGTTACACCTGTAACATTTTCAAATACTTTTACTCTTTTGCTTTTGCCCAAATACGCTATCTTTGCAAAAAATTAAAACTTATGAATTCTTTACAGACTATAATTGAACAAGCTTGGGAAAACAGAGCTTTATTACAAGAAACAGCAACAACTGATGCGATCAGAGAAGTTATCGAATTGGTTGATGCAGGAAAATTACGTTGTGCTGAACCAGTTGGCGACAAGTGGCAAGTAAACGAATGGGTAAAAAAAGCTGTTGTAATGTATTTTCCAATTCAAAAAATGGAAACATGGGAATCTGGTATTTTCGAATATCACGATAAAATGTTGCTAAAAAGAGGTTATGCTGAAAAAGGAATTCGTGTAGTACCAAATGCTGTTGCACGTTACGGAGCTTATATTTCTAGTGGTGTAATTTTGATGCCAAGTTATGTAAATATTGGTGCGTATGTAGACGAAGGTACAATGGTTGATACCTGGGCAACTGTAGGTAGTTGTGCTCAAATTGGTAAAAACGTTCACTTAAGCGGTGGTGTTGGTATTGGTGGTGTTTTAGAACCTTTGCAAGCTGCTCCAGTAATTATTGAAGACGGTGCTTTTATTGGTTCTCGTTGTATTGTTGTAGAAGGTGTTCACGTTGGTAAAGAAGCTGTTCTTGGTGCTAACGTTTGTTTGACTGCTTCAACAAAAATTATCGATGTTACCGGAGATGAGCCTGTTGAAATGAAAGGTTTTGTTCCTGCGCGTTCTGTTGTAATTCCTGGAAGTTATACTAAAAAATTCGCTGCAGGTGAATTTCAGGTTCCATGTGCGTTGATTATTGGTACTCGTAAACCATCTACAGATTTAAAAACTTCATTAAACAATGCGCTTCGTGAATATGATGTTGCTGTTTAAGATTTAAATTCCAATATTTTAAATTCCAAATTCCAATTATTATGATTGGAATTTGGAATTTTTTATTTAAAGGTTGTATTTATTCTTTTTTCTGAAGTTTCAAAAGCTTCGCATATTTCATATAAGAGAAAAAACTTTGAATCATGGCAATCGACAATCCGTCAATTCCGTTAAAAATTCCTTTCTTAAAAAAATAACAGCGAATAAAAGCTACTGTACCATTAAGAACCGGTTTAAAAGCATTTATTCTTTTTCCCTGATCATATAATTGTTGGGCATGCCAGCCAGAATATTGATTTTTTTTGGCAATTATCTGATCTAAAGAATCCCAACCGTAATGTAATATGTGCACGGCTACTTTTTTCTCATTTTGAGTAATTATTTTTTGATGCACTTTTGAGTCTGAAGGACGAGCAGTTTGTTTATTAAAAAAACGAACTTTATGATCCGGATACCATCCTGAAAAATCGATCAGTTTATTTCCTAAAAAGTTTTTTACCCTGAAACTAAAAGCATCATGGTTTGTGCCTAAATATTTTTTATTCAAAATAAATTCTTCGGCATCTTTATCCAGAAACTCATCTGCATCAAGATTCAAAATCCAGTCATTTTTACAATATGGCAATCCGTGTGTACGCTGTGGTCCGTCTCCTAAAAAAGTCTGTTCGATAACTATTGCGCCTTTTTCTTTTGCAATTTCAACAGTGCGGTCTTTGCTGAATGAATCTACAATAATGACTTCATCACATACTTTTAGTAATGCATCAATACATTTTCCTATGTTTTTCTCTTCATTGAAAGTAATAACCAAACCGCTAATTTCCATTGTAAATTTTAATTTATTAGCCACAAAAATATGATTTTTTTAATTTAGTTTGCTCTTATTCTCATCATACGGTTGTGCACTTCATAAAATAGTTTGTAATTTAGCCTTGAAAATCGAACTTAAAAATAAATGAGAATATTAGTCATTCAGCAAAAAAGAATTGGAGACGTATTAACAAGTACTATAATTTGCAACAACTTAAAAACAAAGTTTCCGGATTCAGTGATAGATTATATGTGCTATCCTAATTCTGTTGATGTACTAAAAGAGAATCCAAATATTGACAATATTATTCCATTAAGTAATAAGGTAAGAAAATCAATTCCTTCTTTATTTAAATTCATTTTTGAGATTCGAAGAAAAAAATATGATGCCGTAATTGATGTTTACAGCAAATTAGAAACCAATCTGATTACTTTATTTTCGGGAGCAAAATACAAAGTTTCCTATCATAAATCGTATACAAAAATCATCTACAATTACACTTACAAACGTTTTGATGCTGTAAAATCAGAACATGGATTAGCAATTGAAAACAGATTGTTATTGCTGAAACCTTTTATATCTGAAAAAATTACAGATGTAAAACCAAAGATATTTTTGAAAGAATCTGAAATAAATGAAGCAAAAAATCTTCTAAAAAGCTACAACATTAATACGGCAGAAAAGCCATTGATCATGTTTGGAATTTTAGGAAGTGAAGTTTATAAAACTTATCCGCTGGAAGGAATGGCGAAAATCATTGATTTTACTGTTGCCAAAACAAATGCAACTATTATTTTTAATTACGTTCCTTATCAAAAAGATCTCGCATTAGAAGTATATAATTATTGTACAGAAGAAACAAAAAAGCATATTGTTTTTGATCTTTATTGTACAGAATTGCGTTCTTTTCTGGCTTTATTATCACAATGTGAAATGCTTATTGGCAATGAAGGCGGCGCAGTAAATATGGCAAAAGCACTTGAAGTTCCGACTTTCTCAATTTTTACACCTTCCGTACGAAAAGAAACCTGGCAATTATTTGAAAATGAAGCTAAAAATGCGTCAATTCATTTAAAAGATCTAAAACCTGAAATATACGAACAGCATACAGAGCAATATATAAAAGAGCACACTTTTGAATATTATAATGAATATCCTTTGCCTCTGATGCTTGAAAAATTAGATACTTATTTTCAAGAATATAAAAATTGAAAAAAGTAAAAACAATCTGATGAATACTAATGAAAAGCAAAAGTTATCGGTTCTGATAATTACGTTTAACGAAGAACTTCATATAAAATCATTACTTGAGGATATCGATTTTGCTGATGAAATAATTGTCGTCGATTCATTTAGTACCGATGAGACGGTTAAAATAATTGAATCATTTGAAAACGTGAAATTGATTCAAAACCCATTTCTTAATTATACAGCTCAGCGGAATTTCACCTTAGATCAGGCAAGAAATCCGTGGATATTATTTATTGATGCAGATGAAAGATTAACGCCCAATTTAAAAGCCGAAATTATTTCGACAATAAATAATCCAAACGCTGCAAGTGCTTATTTGATTTACAGAACTTTTATTTTTAAAAGCAGAAAATTGCGTTTTAGCGGCTGGCAGACTGATAAAATTTTCAGGCTTTTTAATAAAACAAACTGCAGATATACGGAAGACAGATTGGTTCACGAAAAATTAATAGTAAATGGATCTGTTGCCACTTTAAAAAACAAGCTGATTCATTTTTCGTATGCTAATTACAAAGATTATAAAGCGAAAATGTATAATTATGGCATTTTAAAAGCAAATGAAAAATTAAAAAAAGGACAGAAACCATCAACATTATTAATGATTCTCCATCCTTTTTATACCTTTTTATATCAGTTTTTAGTCCGCTTTGGTTTTTTAGACGGCGTAAAAGGAATTATAATTTGTTATTTAAATGCTTATAGTATTTTTATCAGATATAAAACACTTCAAAAAATTACTTCTTCCAGAATTTAAGTTTCTTCTTTAAACGTTTTTTTCTGTAAAATTGCTCCTGAAAATCAGCCGTGTATTTCCATAAAGTATCAAACGTTTTTTGCTCAGATTCTGTGTATAATTTTGCATATTCATTGCTCATTACTGCAACCATTTCTTTTAATGGCGTTAATCTTCGCAAGTTGTTCATTCGCATTTCAAAACTCATTGATTTATGAAATTCCATTCGGTTTAAATCAACCAGAAAAAAATCATAATTCCCTTCAGCATTCTTTTTTATCAAAGTATTTCCCGGTGAATGATCCAGAAATTCAATTCCTTTTTCGTGCAATTCAAAACTAAATCTGGTAAATTGTCGCAATATGTTTTCACGATCAGGATAATCCGGAATTTCTACAAGTTCTCTATACGTAAGTTCTGTTACCAGATGTTCACTTACATAATAACTGTCCTGCAATCCAAGCAAGTTAAAATTTTCAAGAAAAGCAATTGGCTGAGGCGTACCAATACCTCTTTCTAATAAAATTGTGGCATACTCAAAAGAGCGTCTTGCTTTTGATTTTCGAAAATATTTATAAGCAATCTTATTTATGAGATTAGGAATTTTAAACGACTTAATGTTAATTGTTTTATCGTTTAGATCGAATAACTTAATAACATTACGCTGTCCATTACCGAAAAGAACTCCTTTATTACTAAATGATTTAATAGTATCAAGAATTGATGTAGTGTCTTTAGTAAAAATTGGATTTACTTTAAAATTCATGGGAAGTTTTTTATGGACAACAAAAATACATATACAATTTAACACTTCAAATTAATATTGTATTTTCGTGAAAAAAATTGGATCAATGTCAAATCAAAAAAGTGTTTTTCTAGAAACTCACAATATCAATAACAGAGCAGGCGGTTTAGGAACATTTAATTATGAATTAATTAAAGGTCTGTCTGAATTGAATTTTGATGAGATGAAACTAACATTAAATGCCACAGACATCAACGCGCTTGAAAATGAATTTGGCAAAAAATTCGATTATCATAAATATACCAGTTTATCAAGATTAAAAATTTTCAGAACACGTAAAAATTATGATTTATGGCATTCTGTAAATCAAAATACAAAAGTTGAACCTGCTGAATGTAAAAAGTATTTACTGACTATTCATGATGTTAATTTTACCGAAGAAGTTTCTTCTGACATCAACCATAAACGAAATAAACTTTTTTTAGAAAAACTGAATAAAGCAACCGCAATTACTTATATTTCAGAGTTTTCAAAAACACAGACACACCAATATTTTAATGTTCCTAATGTTCCGGAATATGTAATTCATAACGGAAATCCTATTACAAACTTATTGGACACATCCTCTTATATTGCAGCTGTTCCTGTTAATAAACCATTTTTTTACACTATTGGTGATTTTATTGAAAGAAAAAATTATGGTGCTATTATCAATATGATGAAGTTAATTAAAGATTTTAATTTAATTATTTCAGGTAATAATGATAAAAAATACGGTGAAGAAATAAAAAAACTGATTAGCGATAATGGACTAACCAACCAGGTTTTTTTAACCGGAAAAGTAACGGATGAAGGAAAACAATTCTTTATGAAAAACTGCAGCGCTTTTCTTTTTCCATCTATCAGAGAAGGATTTGGATTGCCTCCTATCGAAGCAATGAGCTTTGGTAAGCCGGTTTTTTTATCGGATAAAACTTCATTACCCGAAATTGGTGGAAACGAAGCCAATTACTGGACCAATTTTGATCCTGAATATATGAAAAACATACTTTTTGACGGATTGAATCATTACGAAAATAACAAACAGGAATGTGAAACCCTTTTAAAAGAAAGAGCTTCAGTTTTTGACTGGAAAGTCGCAGCTTCTGAATATTTAAACGTATATAAAAATATTTTACTATAAAAACTACCCCTTTTATTAATTATAGAATTTCTCTAAAAAGAAAAACCCCGCTTACTATATAATGTAGAATTTAGATAGTATGCGGAATTATTAACTATTATTAAAATAATTTTTACTTGATTGTAATAAAACACACATTATGCGTATTACTCTAATAAGTCTGGATAACTGGGGATTTAATAATCACATAGCGATCTCTTTGAAACAAAAGGGTCACAATGTTCATCATATTAATTTTAATAAATATGAATATAACTATCCTAATGTCCTTTACAGGATTTACAATGCTGTTTTAAAAACTTTTTTTAAACAAAATTTAAAAACGAAATATTACGGAAAAAAAATCATTGAAAATCTTAAGGAAATTAATGATATCCAGGATTTAATAGTAGTTATAAAGGGCGATTTTATTGATCCGAAAAGTGTTTTGGAATTAAAGAAATATGGCAAAAAAACGGTGGCTTATTTTAATGACAACACCTATCGCTGTCCGAAAATAATTCGGGTTATTCCAAATTTTGATGAAGTTTTTTCATTTGAAAAAGAAGACTGCCAAAAATACAATCTGAAATTTGCAACCAACTGGATTTATAATTCTGCTTCTGTACCAACTGAAAAACCTTTTGAATATCAAGTTTTTAATATTATTTCTAAAGATCGCAGAGTACATCTTCTATCTAAAATTGCAGATAATCTAAAAGCCAACAATATCAGTCATAAAATATTTGTTTACGATAAAAAATACCGAAAGAAAACATCTTCAATCGAATTTATTACAAACCATATTTCACTATCAGAAATAAAAGAATATATAAACAGATCACAGGTTTTACTGGATGTAAATCGAAAAGGTCAAAACGGATTAACTTTTAGGGTTTTTGAAAGCATTGGTCTGCAAAAAAAGTTAATAACTACAAATGCAGATATTGTAAATTATGATTTTTATAATCCCAATAATATATTGGTAATCGATGAAAAAAATCCGGAAATTCCGATTTCATTTTTTGAAAAAGATTACGAAAAATTACCTGATGACATTTTGAACAAATACACGCTGGACGGCTGGATTGAAAATGTAATTTATAATACAACAAAATAATTTAATTAAATGGCACAAAATATATACATTATCTGTCCTCCTAAAAAAGCAACTGGAGGTCCGGAAGCATTACACCAATTAGGCTATGTACTTAATTTACTTGGATATAATGCAAAAATGCTATATTCTAAATATAAAAAAGATCCTGTACATCCATTTTATAAAAATTACAATGTTCCTTACGTAATGAAAGTAAAGGACAGTGCCAATAATGTTATGATAATCCCTGAATCAATGACAAATCTTATTGCTAAATATCCTTTGGCTGAAAAAAAAATATGGTGGTTAAGTCTTGATTTTTATGAGGTTTTAATGAATAGCCGGGAAAAGAAAAAGAACTGGATCAGAAAAATATTTGTCCCTTTTAAACATACCGAATACCGATTTGAACCAAATAAAACAGTTACACATTGGTATCAGTCTCAAAGAACAAAAGAATTTTTATTGACTAAAAAACTAGATAACGATATTGCTTATTTATGCGATTATGTTACGGAACTTTTCTTTGAAAATCTTCCTAAAACTTTTGTCAAGGAAGACATAATCACTTACAATCCAAAAAAAGGACTGGATAAGATTGAAAAATTCATGAATCTTCTTCCGCAATACAATTGGGTACCATTGACTGGTATGACGAGAGAAGAAATGAGAAATACTTTGCGAAAAGCCAAACTTCATATTGATTTTGGATATTTTCCGGGCAGGGATAAAATTCCGAGAGAAGCACTTGTTTCAGGCGTTTGTTTATTAACCGGACGTGATGGAACATCTGCTTTTAAAGAAGATTTGGGAATTCCTGAAAAATATAAATTACATGAAAATGAAATGCAAACTGAAAAGGTAACAGAACTTATAAACCATCTCATGAATAATTATGAAGAGGTTTTTAGTGAATTTAAAGATTTCAGAACATTTGTAATGAATGAAAAACAAAATATGATTGATCACACCAAAAAGCTTTTTGCGCAATCGTAATTCTATTCATAAAATAATTTCATTACCTATTTTGCATTTTATAATTAGAACGCTATGAAAATATGTATCATAAGTTTTGATTCAACTTATTTTGATCACAACATTATAATTGAATTAAAAAAAAGAAATATTGAGGCAAATCATATCGATGCTTCAAAATTTAAATACAAATACAAATCTGTTTTTAACAAACTAAGTAATTCTATTAATAAATTATTTTTCAATAAAAACATAAAAACCATAGCGTTAGAACAACATATTCTTCAAGAACTTAAAAAACTTGGACATCAGGATACAATTCTTTTTATACGTCCGGACAGAATAAGCAAAAAAGCGCATCTGGAAATAAAGAAATTAACGAACAGATACATCTCTTATATTTATGACAGCTGCAGGCGATTTCCTATTGATCATTTATTAGATGGCGTATTTGATGAAATCTTTTCTTTTGATATGATTGATGTTGAAAAACATAAGTTTACATTCATATCAAATTATATTTATATGGATAAAAGAGAAATCAAGGCTGAAAATGAAATCAATAATACTATTTTTATAGTAATATCTATTGACGAGCGATTTGACTTTTTAAATAAGTTAGCCAATTATCTTACCGATCATCATATTGATTTTAAATTCATAGCTGTTGGCAAAAGAAAGCCTGAAAATATTAATGAAAATATCATTTTTTCAAATAAAACACTGCTTCCGGAAGAAATTCAAAATGATTTAGAAAATTCTAAAATCTTCTTAGATCTCATAAGAAAAGACCATAACGGATTAAGTTTCAGAATTTTTGAAGCTTTGGCAATGCAGAGAAAAATTATTACTACAAATAAATCAATTAGCCAATACGATTTTTACAATCCTAATAATATTTTAATTCTGGATGAAAACTCAGATATAAAAATATCATCAGATTTTCTGACTACACCATATGAACCTCTAAGCGACGATGTCTATTATAAATATACGATCGAAAATTGGGCAAAAACAGTATTTAAATTATAGAAACAGTTACTCCATTAGGCTCACTAATTTTATCTGGATTGTATTTTTAGAGAAAGGCGCAATAACTTCTTTAGAATCTGCACTTATTTGATTCCAAAGCGTTTCATTGTTATAAATTGCTATTATATTATCGACAATTTCCTCTTTTGTATTTGCGATCACGGCGTCTTTATTTCTTCCAAAATTAAAACCTTCGGCGCCAATATTTGTTGTTACAAGAGGTAAAGCAAATTCTAAACTCTGCCCTATTTTTCCTTTTATTCCTGCTCCATAACGTAATGGAGCTACAAAAACCCTTGAATTAAGAAAATAAGAAGATACATCATCGACAAAACCTAAAACTTTAAATTTATCAGACGATAAACTTTCGATTTCTGCCGGCACATTACTTCCAATAATATTAATAGCAATTTCGGGGTTTGTTTTCCATAACAAAGGCATAATTTCATCATATAAATACTTTACGGCATCTACATTTGGTTTATGATCAAAACCGCCTATAAATAACAAATCCTTACGCTCATTAAAGTTTCTAGATTGTTTGTTTTCAATAAACTGATGAATATTTCCTATTGAAATTGTTTTATTTTCATTATCGTAATATTCTTTTAAGCTTTCCTTTTCAAAATCAGAAATAACAATAATTTTATCTGCTTTTTGGCAATTGTCAAGTTCGAGTTCCAGGTATTTATTTGCCGTTTTCATAATTTCAGGATCTCCTATTAACTCCGATTCTCTTTTAAATCTCAGATAATGAAAATCAACCATATCAAAAAACACTTTAATTGATGGTTTAATTTCCTTCATAGCAGGATAATATTTTTCGAAAATTTCAGGTCTGTGCAGCCAAGCAAAATCTGTAAAAGGAAGTATTTGGCGCAGAAAATCATTTTTCATAATTAACTTTCCTGATTTATCAACACTTGGCTCATAAACTACTGCACCTAAATTTTTAAAATATTCTACATAATCTGTTTTAAAACGATGTTCCCTGAAATCAGCCATTAAAAAAACTCCAATTTCATTTTCAATAAGTAATTTGATGATTTCTGTTAATCGTCTGGAGCCTGAATCTTTATCATATTCAGGAACTTTTATATCAACAATAACCACATACTTCTGGTATTTTAAATTAGAAGTAAAATCAATTTGTTTATTTTGTTTTTTAAGTTTTCCAGCTAAAGATTTTAACCTGAAATATAATTTAATGGATTTAAACATTTTATTGAATTAATGCTAGTATTGAAATTTAGCTGTTAGTTAAAAAAATACGATCAAGCACTTTATAGGCTTTATTGATATCAAAATTGTCTTCAAAAAAACTTTTAGCTTCTAAATGATTTTTGCCGTAAAACGCTGCATCATTCAAAAGTTTGTGTATATAATCAGCAAACAATAACGGATCATTTGTGGTAAGACATCCATTATTTGTTTTATTTACTAAACCATCAACACCTCTTTCCGTACAAACTACCGGAATTCCGTGTGATAATGACTCTATAACTTTTATTTTTACTCCCGTACCGGATAACATGGGGCAAATGGTAATTTTAGTTCTTTTATAAATATCATCTAAGTCTTTGGCAAACACTATTTTCTCGACATTTTTAAATGCTGCTACATGATTATTGATTTTACCAACTACGGTAATTTTAATATTGTCAGCTAATTTTGGATACACTTCATCAAAAAACCAATTGGCTGATTTTATATTGTGGTCATTCTCGCTGGCGACATATACAATATCGATATTTTTAGCTGTATTTGCTGAATTTTCGATGTTATTGGGCAAACTGTGATTTATTAAACTTACCGGATTCTTTATAAACTGCGAAAAAAGATATTTTTCTTCACTTGAAATCACCCACACATGATCAAATTTTTTAAGCGAATTTATCTCGGTTTTAAAATAATTTTCCAAAATAAATTTTCTGTTATGCTGAAATTGTGAGGTTAAAAAATCATGCGTATCAATAATCCATTTCGTTTTTTTTCCTTTTATGGCCTTATCTAAAAGTGGAGACCAATAAACATACGACATAATTACAAAATCATATTCGGTATCATTTAGTACTTTTAAAAACTGCTCTTTATATCCAAATTTGGTTCGGTCAAAATCTTTAATTTTATTATTTAACTGTCTGGGAAAAGAGTAGTTAAAATAATATTTAAGCCGATTATTATTCTTTTCAAGCTTTTCAAGTAAAAACCCTTCCGCAATTAATTTTTCAGTTTTTAATTCGGCAATTGAGTCTTCTTTAAATCCATCTGATTTTTCGCCAACAAGATCTACAGCAATATTACGATCTCTAAAATAACGCAATAATGACAAGGCTCTCGCGTTATTTCCCTGACTATAAGACAAAGGGTTTTCAGGGTAAAAATAAAGAATTTTCATTCGAAAGAAATATTTTAAACCCCAAAAATAGTTTATTTTTGACATTTTAAATAACGCTGAGAAGATAATATGACTGATATAGTTATTTTAATCAAAACATACAAAAATGATTATGTTTCCTATACAAAACTAATTAAATCAATAAATACTTTTAACACCGATAAAATTCCTGTTTATGTAGCTGTAAATGACGAAGATTACCATTATTTTGTTGCCAAAAATAAATATCCGGAATTAAATATCCTTAAAGATTCAGATATATATTCAAGTACTATAAAAAATCCATGGCGATATCAGCAAATTATAAAAAGTAAGTTTTACAGATTAAATATTTGTAAAAATTATCTATGCATCGATTCTGACAGTGAATTTATAGCTCCGTTTAAAAAAAGTAATTTTTTGTTTGATTCAGATACTCCGTATACGATTATGCATGAATCAAAATCTTTTTTGGAAATGACAAACCAAATAGGATTAGATTCTGATGCTGTATTTTTTAAAAATGCATCGACAGTAACACGAAAATTAATCGGCAATACACATACAAAAATCTGGGATTACGGCCCATCGCCATATATATGGTCATGTTTGGTGTGGAAAGATTTTAATGAACATTTTTTGGCTTCCAAAAATATGTCTTTTGAAGATTTTATGAATGAAATTGAAAAAGAAAGTCCGCCATCTGAAACCGTTATTTATGGTGAATATCTGTTAAAAACAAATCTGATTCCGATATATCCAATAGAAGGTTTTTTTAAAGTGTATCATTTTAAAAAACAATTTTTGCTGGAAAAAAGATTTCACAATATTGAAAAATTAAAAAAGGTATATTTAGGAGTTATTTTTCAAAGTAATTGGGATAACAAAAGCATTACAATCAAATATGTAAATCGAAAAATAAGAAAAGTAAAACTTATTTTTTCTAAGATTAAAGGTATTTTTGTACCCTCAAATAAAAACTAAAAGTTAATTCAATAAAGAGATGAACGAAGAAATAATTAACGCCTACGAAGTCATCAAAGAAGGCGGAATAATACTTTATCCAACAGACACCGTTTGGGGAATTGGCTGTGATGCCACAAATCCTGAAGCCGTTGCCAAAATATACAAATTGAAACAGCGCGCCGAAACTCAAAGTATGATTGTACTAATGAATGGCGAAAAAATGATGTATAATGTTTTTAAAGATATTCCTGAAGTTGCGTGGCAGATTTGGGATTTATCTGAAAAACCTACTACATTAATTTTAGATGAACCCAGAAATGTAGCGGCAAATATTATTGCTGCAGATAAATCGTTAGGAGTTCGTTTAGTAAAAGAGCCTTTTTGTTTTAAATTGTTAGAAAGAATGAAAAAGCCTTTGGTTTCAACTTCTGCAAATATTTCGGGACAGCCAACTCCAATTGCTTTTAAGGATATTAATCCTGAAATCGTGAAAGGTGTTGATTATGTTGTAAAATTAAATCAGGACAAAGTTGCGGGAAAACCTTCGACCATTATAAAACTGACAAAAGATTCACAGGTAAAAGTGATACGTAAATAATTTTTTTGTTTCAGGTTTCAGGTTTCAAGTTCTGTTCAAAACGTGAAACCTGAAACTTGAAACCTTAAACAACCTTTAAGCTCCCCATCAGATAATCGATATCTTCTTTACTATTGTAATGACTAAAAGAAATTCGGAGATTTGGTAATTTCAAATCCGTTTCTGAAAGCATTTCTTTTAAAACATGCGAAGGTTTGATGCTTCCGGATTGACAGGCGCTTCCTCTTGAAACAGCAATTCCTTTCATATCCAGACTAAACAATAACATTGAGGTTTTATCTTCAGAAAACGGTAAAATGATGTTGATGATATTGTAAAAATCTTCTTTTTTACCATTGATTCTAAAACCTGGAAAATGAATTTCTAATTGCTCAATCAAGTAGTTTTTCAAATCCAGAATATATTTTCTTTCTTCTTCTAAATTTTCATAAGAAACAGCCAATGCTTTTGCCATTCCGGCGATTTGATGCACGGCTTCGGTTCCGGCGCGTAATCCTTTTTCCTGTTCCCCGCCAAAAATTAATGGCTGCAAACCTGTATTTTTTCGAATAAAAGCAAAACCAATTCCTTTTGGACCGTGAAATTTATGTGCACTTGCAACTATAAAATCTATTGGCGTTTTTTGTAAATCAATTTCGGTTTTACCAACAGACTGAACTGTATCTGAATGAAATAAGGCATTATATTGTTTGCAGATAATACTTACCCTTTCCAGATCTAAAATAGCGCCTGTTTCGTTATTTACATGCATTAAACTCACTATTGATTTTTTATCCTCAGATAATAAACTGGACAAATGCGTTAAATCTATACTTCCGTCAGGGTTTATATTTACATAATCAACCTGAATATGATAATCTGATTCTAAAGCCAAAACCGCATATAAAACAGCGTGATGTTCAATTTTAGAAGTGATGATACGGGTTACTTTCAAATCTTCAACTGCCGAACGAAGAATCCAATTATCGGCTTCTGTACCGCCTGAAGTAAAAATAATTTCCTGAGCAGAGCAATTCAATTGTTTTGCAATACTTTTTCTGGAAAGCTCTAAAATAGTTTTCCCATTTCGGCCAAAACTATGTGTAGAAGACGGATTACCAAAATCTTCAGTCATCACTTTTGTCATTTCCTGAATAACTTCAGGTCGCATGGCTGTAGTTGAGGCGTTATCGAGGTATACTTTTTTCATTGGTACAAAGTTAACAAATATCAATTGTGAATTCTTAAATATCATTTGCCAAATTTTTCACTATTTTTGACGCAAATAAAATTATGATGAGAAAATATGCAAGCCTACTGTTACTCGCCCTTTTACTAAACGGTTGCGATGATGGTGATATAACTGTTAACGAGGTAGATTTTGAAACCATAGCTGCACAACATTGTACTGAGGAAAATTTACTGGTATATAAATTAAAAGCCCAGGAATCATTACTATTACAAGTTGCACAAAACACTTTTGAAAATGAGCCAACGCCAGAGAATGATCCAAATACATTTATTATTGACAATACTAATTACAGATTAGTTTACAGAGGATATGACGGCGCTATAACAGGAACTTATATTTGCAGTCTGATTCCGCCGGTATCGCCAAAAGTTAACGACGAATGGTTTGCCACAGACGGAGTAATGGAAGTTACAACTACCGCAGATAAAGAAGCTACAACAGATAATGGTACTAAAATTACCGGATATACGCATAATATCATTATTAAAAATGTAACCTATAAAGTTTCGGGTGTTGATGTAACCGTGCCTGAAGTAAAATTTGGGGATTTTAAAACTACAATAGCAGCCGAAGATCAGCTGGTTTTAACTTTTACCAATCCGGCGGGACAATGTGGTGGTTTAACAGGTCAGGTATATAACTATAACGCAGGTGCAACTATTACAATAGACAACATAGAAGCTTCACTAATAGTAAATTCTGCTACACCGGCAAATACACCTAGAACAGGAGTAATTAACAGTGCAAAAAACAAAATTTTATATCGTGTTTTTAGTGGAAACGGAGTTATCACAAATGATTATTTCTGTCAAGGATCAACACCAAGTACTCCAACATTAAAAGAAACATGGACTGCAGATAATGGTGTCGATGGTGTAAGTGGTATTATTGAAGTAACAACTTCGAGCTTAACACCAACTACTTTCAAACATACAATCGTTCTTAAACAAGCGACACTTCGCAAAGGAACTAACTTTTTCTCACTAGGAAATAACTTCGTGTTAGGAGAGTTAATCACAGAAGTTGCACCTTAAAAAAAACAAGGATTTTTACCAATAAAGATTTTAAAAAATTCTTACAAAAAAACATCCGTTTTTCTCTCTGCTTTTTAAAAGTTTCAGAAAGAAAAACGGATGTTTTTTTATGCTTAAAATTGAGTTGAAATAAGGCTCAAAAACAATCTTATTTATTATTTTGCCTAATATAAACTTCGGTTGCACCTAAACCATATTTTTGATAATTGGCATCCTGAAAATCTATTCCGTCGTAACGGCCCAATAAAAAATCAAGCTCGGCTTTTAAAATTCCTTCGCCAACTCCGTGAATAAAAACAATTTTCGGAATGCGGTTTCTGATCGCAAATTCAATGTGTCTTTTTGCTGTTTCTGTTTGCAAAGTCAAAATGTCATAATTTGACATTCCGCGTTTATTGGGAACCAGTTTTTCAATGTGCAAATCAAATTCCGGAGCGGCAATTTCGCGTTTATCTTTCTTTTCTTTTACAAAACTTCTTGGTTTTGGCTCTGTTTTCTCTTTTACAATTTCATCTAAATTAATTCTTTTAATAGAATTCATTAAATTACTGGAATCTTGTATTTTAAGCAATTCATTGACAAAAAATGTCATCATAAATCCATCTTCAGTTTCGATCAAAACTTCTTTGTTTTTCACTGAAACTACGGTTCCGTTTATGGCTTCGTCTAATACCGAAACCTTATCTCCTTTATTCAACATCCTGCTCCTCTTTTTCTTGATTTTTACTTGGCGTTTTCGCACTCAACTGCATCATTCCATACATGAAAACTGCGATTGCAATTACCATAATATAAATATTTTTATCTGCCGAAACCTGCTCATATAGTGCTACCGAAATAGCAAGAATCATTATTAAAATTTTAAAAGCTTTCATATTTTAAAGTATAAGAATCCAAAAGTATAAAACTAAAAAATAACAACTTCCATCTCGTAAGTGTTATCGAATATTTTTTTTGTAAAATTGTAAAAAATAACTGCTTTGAATTTAGAGAAATTTATGCTTCCCTGTTTGTTCAAAACACTGTTCGGAATTGAGTGTCTGGGCTGTGGTTTTCAGCGTGCTTTATTCTTACTTTTTCAGGGCGATTTTTTTGCCGCTTTTAAGATGTATCCTGCGCTTTATACTACCCTTTTATTTTTAGGATTTGTAGCTTTATATTTTTCAGATAAAACAAAAAAATACAAAAACCTGCTTTTGTTTTCAGCACTCATAAATGGCATTTTTATGATTGGCGGCTATTACTTTAAGCACTTTTATTTTTGATTTTTTCTCCTGAGTTATTTCTTAATCTGATTTAAAATATCGTTCATCATTTCGATTTGAACTTTCTGAATTTCGATTAATTCCTGTTGCTGATGCATAATCAAATGATCAATTTTATCGTGAATCATTCGTATTTCCAATTCAGATTTCAGGTTGATCATATAATCTTTTTTGGCACGATTTCGGTCTTTTTCTTCCTGACGATTTTGACTCATCATAATTACCGGAGCCTGCAATGCGGCAATACAGGACAGAATCAAATTCAGCAAAATAAACGGATACGGATCAAATCCTTTGTTGACCAAAATGTAAACATTCGATCCAATCCAGATGACAATAAAAAGCAAAAACGAAATAATAAAAGTCCAGCTTCCGCCAAAATTCGCCACATGATCTGCTATTTTTTGACCAAAACTTCTGGTTTCTTCTTCATCTTCAACTAAACTTACAATAGATTTATCTTCTTTTAAAGAGGAAATAACACTTTTTTCCAGATCAGAAAGTGCCCCGATTTCCGTAGATAAATAATTTGAAATATATTTCTGGCGGTAGGCATTTAACTCTTTTACAGCAATAAAATCAGCATCACAAAAAGAAGGATGATCTTTAACAATTAGTCCCAAAATAGGATCATGAATAGATTTACCTGAAATTTTTTCTTTTGAAGGAAAAGACAGATTAGAAATTGCACTTTTAAAAGTCGGCTCGTTTTTCATTTTTAATATATTTTACTGGCTAATTTACGCATTTAACTTCTTAAGAATCATATAAAATATTGCCCTTTAAAATTCTTTTATTTATCACAAATAGAATTCTTAAAACGAAATTTCTTTAGTTAATTCATGCCTTTATTTACAAAAAACACCTTACTTTTAGCGTTTCAAATTATTCATTCAATTATTGTAATTGTGTCAAAAAATACCATCATACAAAATATAAAAGCTTTAAAAAGCCATTCAAATATAAATTACGGAATCAAAACTAAAACTGAAGATTTTACCGAAAAGCTTTTTTATACCCTTTTTGATTCAAATGCGCCTTTAGACGAAAGTATTGACGAACTTGAAATTCGTTTTAAGGAAATTGCTGTTTTGGCCTGCAAAAAACCACAAAATTTATGTGGCTCAATTTGGGATCGATTTCTCGAAAAACTTCCCGGAGTTCTTGAAAAACTAAATCAGGATGCTGAATATATTCTCGAAAATGATCCGGCATCAAACAGTATTGATGAAGTTTATCTGGGATATCCCGGTTTTTATGCCATTGCGATTTACAGATTAAGCCATGAATTATATCAGCTTGATTTATTATTATTTTCAAGATTGATGAGTGAATATGCGCATAGAATTACGGGAACTGATATTCACGCAGGCGCACAAATTGCTTCTCCGTTTTTTATAGATCACGCTACCGGAATTGTTATTGGTGAAACGACCGTAATTGAGAAACACGTAAAAATTTATCAGGGAGTTACGCTTGGTGCCTTGAGCGTGAGCAAGGAAATGAAAAATGCAAAACGTCATCCTACCGTAGAAAAAAATGTTTGTATTTATGCAAATGCTACTATTTTGGGCGGACAAACTACGATTGGTAAAAACAGTATTATTGGCGGAAATGCCTGGGTAACCAAATCTATTCCGGCAGGTTCTATTGTGATGAATACCACTACAACTGAAGTTAAAATAAAAGAAATAAAATAATGGGTCCACAGAAATTGCTAAACCTAATTGGAAATACGCCATTGATGGAAACTGTCAATTTGGTTAAAAATAAAAACGTAAAACTTTTACTGAAACTCGAAGGAAATAATCCCGGCGGAAGCGTAAAAGACAGAGCGGCATATAATATGATTGCGTCGGCTCTGGAGAGAGGCGATATTAAAAAAGGAGATAAACTAATTGAAGCAACAAGCGGTAATACCGGAATTGCTCTGGCAATGATTGCGCAATTGTTTCAAATAGAAATAGAATTGGTTTTACCGGAAGATTCTACAAAAGAACGTACACAAACCATGCGTGCCTATGGCGCTACAGTGATTTTAACACCAGCCAGCGAAGGAATTATTGGTTCGCGTGATTATGCCGATAAAAAAGTCGCGCAAGGCGGTTATTTGATGTTAAATCAGTTTGCGAATGATGATAACTGGAAAGCCCATTACAAAACTACCGGTCCTGAAATCTGGAATGATACTGACGGAACGGTTACACACTTTGTTTCGGCAATGGGAACAACAGGAACTATTATTGGAACTTCGACTTATTTAAAAGAAAAAAATCCTGCCGTTCAAATCGTAGGAGCTCAGCCAAGCGACGGATCTCAAATTCCGGGAATCCGAAAATGGCCGCAAGAATATTTACCTAAGATTTTTGATGCTTCAAAAGTCGATACCGTTATCGATGTAAGCGAAGATGAAGCCAGAGAAATGACAAAAAGATTAGCACTCGAAGAAGGCGTTTTCGCCGGAATGAGCAGCGGCGGTTCTGTTGCAGTTGCCCTAAAAATCGCCGAACAATTAGAATCAGGCGTTATCGTTGCCGTAATCTGCGATCGCGGGGATAGATATTTGTCTTCGGATTTGTTCGATTAAAGTTTCTAAGGTTCTGAGTTACTAAGGTTCTAAGTTGTTTTTACAGATTAAAAAACTTAGCAACTCAGAACCTTAGCATCTTAGCAACTTAAAAAAACTTAGCAACTTAGCATCTCAGAACCTTAGCAACTTAAATTATGAACTACAGAAAACTAGGAAAAACAAACTTTAATATATCTGAAATCTCACTTGGCACCTGGCAAGTTGGAGGAAAATGGGGATCTGATTTTGATAATAAAACAGCAGATGAACTTTTGAATACGGCAATCGACAATGGTGTCAATTTTATAGATACTGCCGATGTTTATGAAAATGGTTTAAGCGAAACCGCCGTTGGACGTGTAGTTCGCTCTCGATCTGAGCGTATTTATGTGGCTACAAAATGTGGCCGCCAGATAAATCCGCATGTAAAAGAAGGATATCAGCCTAAAGTATTGCAGAAATTTGTCGAAGACAGTTTAAAAAGAACGGGATTAGAAACACTGGATTTGATTCAGCTGCACTGTCCTCCTACCGAAGTTTATTATCGTCCGGAAATTTTCGAAATGTTTGATCGTTTAAAAGATCAGGGAAAAATTTTAAATCTTGGCGTAAGTGTCGAAAAAGTCGAAGAAGCATTAAAAGCAATCGAATATTCGAATGTTACGACTGTTCAGATTATTTTTAATTTATTTCGCCAGCGTCCGTCGCAATTATTTTTCTCAGAAGCCAGAAAAAAAGATATCGGAATCATTGCCAGAGTTCCTTTAGCAAGCGGACTTTTAACGGGTAAATTTGATGCCAAAACCACTTTTGAGCCACAAGATCACCGTAATTTTAATCGCAACGGAGATGCATTTGACAAAGGTGAAACTTTTTCAGGAATTGATTATGATTTGGGTTTAAAAGCCGTGGAAGAATTAAAAGCATTATTTCCGGAAGCCGAAAATCTCGCTCCGTATGCTTTACAATGGATTTTAAGTTTTGAAGATATTAGCTGTATTATTCCGGGTGCTTCAAAAACAAGTCATGTCCTTTCAAATCTTTCTGTTTATAATTTACCAAAATTAACTCCGGAAAAAATTGCTGCCATGAACAAGATTTATGATGAATACATAAAACCTTCCGTGCATCAGTTATGGTAAACTTTAAGTTGCTGAGATACTAATCTTCAAAGTTTTCTTCTCACGCAACCTTTTCAAGATCAGAGCATCTATTAATAAAACTAACCTAATATCACTAACCATGAAAAAATTAAGTTTTATTGTATTTGCTCTTTGCCTGTTATTTTCTTCCTGCAGCAATAACAGCGATGAACCTTCAATGGAAGAAGAATCTCAAAAACTTGATGCAAGGTATAGAGAGATCATCGAAATTTCTTTAATGAATTCTGAGCCTTGCACAAATCCCAACGAATGGGAATTTGTTCTTATTTCGCCCAGCCATTGTGGCGGATTTAAAGGATATATTCCGTATTCCAAAAAAATAAACAAACCAGATTTTCTCGCTAAAGTAAACGACTATATTCGTGATCGCGGAAAATTTACTTCAAAATGGCATTTAATATCTGATTGTGCCCCTACAAATCCTCCTACCGGCATTGAATGTGTTGATGGAAAACCGACGCTTATTTTTAAGGAAGTTTTTCAAACATTTTAGAATTATTCAAAAATATTATTTCTGTAAAAAACTCACCTTTAAACCATTAACCATGAAAAAATTAAGCTTGATTGCATTTGTATTTTCTTTATTACTTGTGTCATGCAGCAGCAGTAGTGAAGATCCTCAAGTTGAAAGTGCAGAAGATTTAGAAAAAATGTACGATGAAATCATCGAAATTTCTCTGATCAATTCTAAGCCTTGCACAAATCCTGATGAATGGGGTTTCATATCCATTAACTCCAGTGCCTGTGACGTACATCCCGGTTTCATTCCGTATTCAAAAACTAATGCCAGTTTATTTCTTTCTAAAGTAAAAAAATACCAGGATGCTAAAGTGGCCTATGAAGCAAAAATGAATATAGTAAGGCTTTGTGATATGATAGTAGCTCCATCCGGAGTTGGCTGCGTCGACGGAAAGCCGGTCCTGACTTATGGTCCTGTTGTTCATTAAAAGTAATAAGTTTCAAATCACGATTTTCGCGACTAAGGTTCTAAGTTCTTTCGCAGATTTTGACGGGAATAATACAACACCGCTTTTTCCCAATTATAATCTTAGTAACTTAGCAACTTAGAATCTTAGTCTCTTTTTCGAAAATGCTTACAAAATCAAATTTCAAAGAATGGTTTAATCGCTATAAATATGCTGAATTAGCCAGTACAACTGCTGCTCTTACAACTTCTCTTTTTAGTAAAATTTACAGCGGATTAACGACAGCTTATTTAATTACGTTTGCAGAATATTTGGCTTTTTACGGCATTATTCTTTTTACTTCTTATAAAAAATTAGCCAAAAACAATAAGCTTCTCAATAAAAAAACAACTTTTAGAGATGTACTTTTACTGATAAAAAACTTGCTATTAGAATTTGGATATCCTGCTATTTTAGACTTTTTAGTTGTCCGCCCGTTTTGCATGTACTGGATGCCGATTTTATGCGGGAATTATTTCTTCGGAATTATTCTTGGAAAAATCACAGCCGATTCTTGTTTTTATTTCTTTACAATCATCAATTATGAAATTATAAAAAGAAGGAAAAATTAAACCTCAAATACAATTTTAAATTCAGCTCCCCTATTTTTGCCTTCGCTGGCTGCTGTTAATTCGCCTTTGTTTCTTTCGATAATTTTTTTGCACAAATACAAACCAATTCCAGTTGAAGTTTCTTTTGCAGTTCCTAAACGGCTCATTTTGGTAAATTTCTTAAACAATTCGTCTATTTGCGTTTTATCAAAACCAATTCCTTTATCAGTAACAGTAATTATTAAATGACTGTCTTCAATATACATTCGGACTTTGATTTCACTATCAAAATAAGAGAATTTTATGGCATTGCTAATCAGATTCACCAAAACCTGCACTAACAATCCGTCGTCAATTCTAAGCTGGGCTTCTTCTAACTCTAAACTTATACTTAATTTTATATTTTTATCAATTAAGCGCTGTTCCACCTGTTCGTTTATAAAAGGCAGAATATTAGGAAAAACAATAGTTCTTAATTCCTGATTTAGTTTTACAACCTGATCTTGCTCGTTTAAGAGTTTAATAAAATTTTCGATATATCTGAATTGCAAATCAGTAGATTCACAAATTAAAACCGCCAGATCTTTTACAGAGTCAGATGGATTTTCGTCTATAATTAGCTTTGCTAAACCTTGCGGATTTCCTGCAAAATTTCTCAAATCGTGAGACAGCATATAAATTAGATCCTGCTTTTCGTTTATAAAACTTTCGGCTTCATAAATAGATTCCTGAATGTTACACATCAGCAAACCGGCTTCATCAGTATATTCAGTGGGCAAAACAGATAATCTTCTTTGATTTCTGTAATCATCCAGCGATTTCGATGCCACTGCAATGGGCTTAATCAATTGATTTAAAATCAATAATGTTATTACCGTAGCCAGCAAAGTCATTATTAAAGAAAATACTAAAATCGAAGAAGGTGAAATATTGGTATTATAATATAGGACAAAAAATAAAATTCCAATTAGTGGAATGTGTATACCAATAAACGCAACAAATAAAAATTTGAATGCATAACTCTTTTTTAAAAAGCTAATTTGCGAGAGATTATGATACAACTTCATAAAAAAACAATACAATAGGTTAAAAATGCTGTATTTGGGATTACTGCAAAGGCAAAGTTACCTTTTAAACGTCATTAAATAGAATAAATTGAGAAAATTGGTAAAATATTTTGAAAATTAAATTTGTAAAAGTTTACAAACCCTTATTTTTGCGCTATGGGAAGAAAAAATACAGACAAAATTGTCTTTCATCAAATTCCGGTTCTTGATGCCGGAGCAAAAGGAGTATCAGTAGCAAAAGCGCCTGACGGAAAAGTAATATTTATTCCGAATGTTGTACCGGGAGATGTGGTTGACGTGCAGACTTTCAAAAAAAGAAAGGCCTATTATGAAGGCAAAGCAGTAAAATTTCACGAATTATCAGAGCATAGAATTGAACCAATTTGCGCTCATTTTGGAGTTTGTGGAGGTTGTAAATGGCAAAATATGAAATACAGCCAACAGTTGTATTACAAACAAAATGAAGTAAAAAATCACTTACAAAGAATTGGAAAAGTAGAACTTCCCGAATTTGAAACTATTTTAGGTTCGGAAAAACAGTTTTTCTACAGAAATAAAATGGAGTTTTCGTTTTCTAACGCTCGTTGGTTAACAGAACAAGAAATTGGAAGTACAGAAGATTTAGGAAACAGAAATGCACTTGGATTTCACATTCCGAAAATGTGGGATAAAATTCTTGACATTCAAAAATGTTATTTACAGGAAGATCCTTCGAATGCTATTAGAAACGAAATCAGAGACTTTGCCAACGAAAATAATTTAGCTTTCTTTAATCCGAGAGAGCAATCCGGTTTATTGAGAACTTTTATGATCCGTACGGCTTCAACCGGCGAAATAATGGTTTTGATTCAGTTTTTCGAAAATGATAAAAAAAATCGTGAACTTATTTTAGATCATTTATTTGAGAAGTTTCCACAAATTACTTCATTGCAATATGTGGTAAATGCAAAGCAAAACGATACTATTTACGATCAGGATATCAAACTATATAAGGGTAGAGATTATATCCTGGAAGAAATGGAAGGCTTGAAATTTAGTATAAACGCTAAATCATTTTACCAGACCAACTCTGACCAGGCTTATGAGTTATACAAAATAACACGCGATTTTGCCGGACTTACGGGCGATGAAACCGTTTATGATTTGTATACAGGAACGGGAACTATTGCTCAGTTTGTTTCTAAAAAAGCTAAAAAAGTAATTGGTGTAGAAAGTGTTCCTGAAGCTATTATTGATGCCAAAGCCAATGCAGAACGCAATAATATTACAAATTGCGAGTTTTTTGTTGGTGACATGAAAGTAGTATTTAACGAAAGTTTTATTGCGCAGCATGGCAAACCGGATGTAATTATTACAGATCCGCCAAGAGACGGAATGCACAAAGACGTTATTGAACAAATTTTAAAAATTTCTCCTAAAAAAGTAGTTTATGTAAGCTGTAACTCGGCTACGCAGGCACGTGATTTAGCTTTTATGGATGAAAAATATAAAGTAACCCGTGTTCGTCCGGTTGATATGTTCCCGCAAACGCATCATGTTGAAAATGTTGTACTTTTAGAACTTCGATAACAAAAATTATAAATGAAAAAAATAATTTCTTTTTTATTACTCTTTGCTTTTGGTTTATCAAGTTGCGAGAAAGATGATATTTGTGATGCAAATACACCTACTACTCCCCGATTGATAATTTCGTTTTACGACATTAACAATTCATCGGTAAAGAAAAAAGTTACCCGATTAAAAGTAATTGGAGATGGTCAGTCTGAGGGAATTGTTTTTAATGAAAGTGCGCTTGATGAAGAAAAATACATCACTAATGGCGACTCAATTGGTATTCCTTTAAAAACAGATGAAGATACTGCTACTTTTAGTTTTATTTTAAACTCAGGAAGTACAAATGCATCTCAAACGAATACCGATAAAATAAAATTTAATTATACAAGACAAAACGTTTATGTATCCAGAGCCTGTGGTTTTAAAACTATATTCAAACTGGATCCAACAACACCTTTTGAACAAACAGATCCTGCCGGAGACGGTTTATGGATGCAGAATATCGAACGAATAAATCTTAACATTGAATACGAAGATGAAACACACCTTAAAGTATATTTTTAGTATTTGCTTATTGCATTCAATGTTTTTGGTTAATGCCCAGGATTCAACGGCAACAAAAGAAATCGTTCCGGAAAAAACAAAAACTGCTGTAAAACCTGCAACAAAACCAAAACCGGTAGCGCAGGAAACTAAAACAGACAGTGTTCCAACTCCTCCAAAAACAGATCGTTATGGTTTGCGCGTTGGTGTTGATTTGTATAAACTAACACGCGGTTTATATGATAAAGATTATAAAGGAATTGAAATTGTAGGAGATTTTCGTTTAACGAAAAAATACTATATCGCTGCTGAACTTGGTTTTGAAGATAAAACTACAGATGACACCAGATTAAATTCGACTGCAACAGGAACTTATGTAAAAGGTGGTTTTGATTATAATTTGTACCAAAACTGGCTTGATATGGAAAACATTATCAGCATTGGTCTACGTGGTGGTTTTAGTACTTTTAGTCAGCAATTAAACAGTTATAAAATATATAATGCAAATCCGTATTGGGGTGAAAAACCTCCTATTGACGCCGGACAAAAATACGACGGACTTACGGCAGGATGGCTTGAAGTTAACGGAGGTTTAAAAGCAAAAGTCTTTAATAATATATTTGTAGGCTTTTCTGTTCAGTTAAAACTTTTGGTTGCCAATAAAACGCCGGACGGTTTTGATAATCTTTATATTCCGGGTTTCAACAGAACGTATGATGGAAATTTCGGAATTGGTTTTAACTACACTGTTTCTTATTTTATTCCACTTTACAAGAAAAAAGTAATTATTCCGGAAATTCAAACGAACACGAAGAAATAATTTTACTAATAAATTAAAAAAGCCACGAATTCACGAATTGATTAATTTAATTCGTGAATTCGTGGCTTATTTTTTTATCTGTTTTTAGCTTAAGATAACTGAAATTCAACTGCCGCTTTTGAATGAATTAAAGCCGTATCAAATACAGGAACATTAATATCTTCCGGTTTTATTACTAACGGAATTTCAGTACAGCCTAAAATAATACCTTCCGCTCCGGCTTCTATTAATTGGTTTGCAATTTCGAGATAGCGTTTTTTAGTTTCCGGTGTTACAAGACCTTTTCCCAATTCCTCAAAAATTGTGGTGTGAATAAAATCTTTGTCCTCTTCATTCTGCGGAATAACAGCTTCAATTTCCTGAGCGAGAAGTTTATCTTTAAAGAAATCCAGTTCCATAGTGAATTTTGTTCCCAATAAACCCACTTTTTTAAGATTTTGCTTTTTGATTTCATTTGCCGCTTCTGCAGCAATATTGATAATTGGCAAATCGATTGCTTTTTCAAGTCTGTCAGCAATAAAATGCATGGTATTGGCACACAAAACAATGGCTTCTGCCCCGCCTTGTTTTAGGAATTGGCATCCTTTTAAAAGCATATTAAAAGTCGAATCCCAATCATTATTTTCGTTATTCTTTTTTATATCTGCATAATTGAACGAATAAATCAAACATTCTGAGAAATTCAAATCTCCCATTTTTTCGTTTATTCCCTGATTTATAAGTCTGTAATAATCAGCTGTAGAAACCCAGCTTATTCCGCCTATAAGTCCAATTATCTTCATAAATAACTATTTTTAAAATACGTCTTTAATTATTTTAAGTACTTCCTGATTATTTTAACACAGAGAACACAAAGGGTTTTCCACAAAGTTCACTAAGATTTAAGTTGTTTAAACAATCTAAGTCCGCAAAGCTTTGTGTCCCGAGACTTCAGGATGTATTTTTACTAAACTTAGCATATTTAAAAATCTTTGTGTTCTCTGTGGTAATATTTTTTTCACGCAGATTTAAAAAAGATTTAAGCAAATGCACGCAGATTATCCAAATTATAATCTGCTCAAATCTGCAGAATCTGCGTGAAAAAAATCTCTATAATCCTTTATCCCGAAAGCGATTGGGAGTGGCTAACTAAATTATCCGATTTCTCTAATTCCTTTTATAAAAATCCATTTCATAAACAGCTTTTCACCATCTTTGGTTTTTACCGCCTGAAATTTTGGCGAAATCAAAGTAGCCACAATAAATGCCGTCATCGGAATCCAAAGTCCGGTTAATGCAGTATAACTTGCTACTAAAAATCGACCTGCAATAAATAGAATTGCGAAACATCCTAATTGGTATAAAAAAGCTCTTACTTGTAGTTTTGACATTTTTTTCTTTTTAAGGTTCAAAGGCACAGAGGTTCAAAGGGACAAAGATTTTCTTTGCGTTTATGACTCCTGCTTCTTTGCAACTATTACTTAATTTGAAATTTATTTTTTTAGACCCAGAGTTACAAAAACTCAAACCGACAAGTTTTTTAAACCTCTGTCCCTTTGAACCTTTGCTCCTTTGTACCTATTTATTCAGAAACTTGAAATTTCGTTCTCTTACTTCCTTCGTACATTTCGTATTTTACCAAACGTGCTTCAAGGCTTGCGTTAAAAAGTTTGATTTTTCTCGAAGGTTTTAATCCTACGAATTTTAACGCTTCAAGATTTGCCGTGATAAACCAGGCGTTTGTGCCCGGATAACTTTTCTTTAATGTATCGCCAATATTTTTATAGAATTCTTCCATATGAATATCCAAACGCTCATCATAAGGCGGATTAAAAACCATGTGCAGCTTTCCTTCAACCGCTTTTTCAGAATCAAAAAAGTTATCTTCCGAAATCGTAACGTAATCGTCTAAATTGGCATTTCTAATATTATCCTTCGCTTTGTTTACAGCACTTGGTGCTTTATCAAAACCTTTAATAGTATAATGAAACTCTTTTGTTTTCTTCATTAAACTGTTTACAATCTGATCAAATAAATCGTTGTCCCAGTCTTTCCATTTTTCAAAAGCAAATTCTTTTCTGTTGATATTTGCCGGAATATTACAAGCGATCATCGCCGCTTCTGCAAGGAAAGTTCCCGATCCGCACATTGGATCCAAAAAGTGACTCTGTCCTTCCCAACCAGATAATAATAAAATTCCTGCTGCCAAAACCTCGTTGATTGGCGCAATATTCGTCGCCGTTCTGTAACCACGCTGATGCAATGAATTTCCAGAAGTATCCAAAGCTACAGAAACCTGATCTTTATCGATATGAATGTTGATTCTTAAATCCGGAAAAGCTTTATCGATACTTGGTCGTTGTCCGGTTCTTTCTCTAAACTGATCCACAATTGCATCTTTACATTTTTGAGAAACAAATTCTGAGTGATTAAAATAAGTAGAATGCACCGTTGCATCAATCACAAAAGTCTGGTTGGCATTTAATAATTTCGACCAGTTTACGCCCGAAATTCCTTTATATAAAGCTTGTTCATTATTGGCTCTAAACGAGTAAATAGGTTTTAAAACCTTAAGTGCCGTTCTTAGTGATAAATTGGCTTTGTACATAAAACCTTTATCACCTTTAAAACTTACCATTCTCACGCCTTTTTCGACATCCTGAGCGCCAAGAGCACGCAATTCCTGTTCTAATATTTCTTCAAAACCAAAAAAACATTTGGCTATCATTCTAAAATTTTCTTCCATCTTTATTTTTGTATTAAAAAAAACTCCGATCGCAAACACATATCTGATTATTCAGGTATCGTCACGAAATAGTTATTTTTCGGCAAAAATACACTAAATTTGCGGTACTTTGAATTAATTGAAATAGAATAAATGTCTGAAGCACCCAACTCATCAACACCAAATCAGGATCGTAACACCGAAAACTGGTTTACTTCATGGTTTGATACTCCGTATTATCACATTCTTTATAAAGACCGAAATTACAGAGAAGCCCAGATTTTTATGGACAATCTTACGCATTACCTAAACCTGCCTGAAAAAGCAAAAGTGCTTGATTTAGCATGCGGAAAAGGGCGTCATTCTATTTACTTAAATCAGCTTGGTTTTAATGTTTTAGGAGCCGATTTGTCTGAAAACAGTATTGCCGAAGCCAGCAAAAACAGCAACGAAACCCTTCATTTTAAAGTGCATGACATGCGCGAACCATTTGAAGAAAAATTTGATGCTATTTTTAATTTGTTTACCAGTTTTGGATATTTCGAAAGTGATGAAGATAACTTAACGACTTTAAAAGCGATTAAGGAAAGCTTGTCTGAATATGGTTTTGCCGTGATTGATTTTATGAATGTGGCAAACGTAATCGAAACTTTAGTTCCCGAAGAAGTAAAAACTGTTGACGGAATCGATTTTAAAATTAAAAGATATGTTGAAGACGGGCATATTTTTAAAGAAATAGATTTTGAAGATCAGGGCAGAAAATACCATTTTACCGAAAAAGTAAAAGCCTTAACACTAAAAGATTTTGAAGAATTAATGGCCGAAGCCGGAATTTTTCTGTTAGATATTTTTGGAGATTACAAACTCAAAAAATTCCACAAAACCGAAAGCGAACGATTAATCATGATTTTTAAATAACTGTTTAATTGTTTAACTGTTAATTTGTTTAATCGCTTAAGCAAACTAATAAAAACAATTAACCGATTAAACAAATCAACGATTAAACCAAAAATAAAATGAACTATATACTTCCTTTATTTTCAGTACTTCTGGGCTATATTGTGGCTTTGTTTTTAAAACCACAAAACAAAACCAATCTAAAATTATTATTAGCTTTTAGCGGTTCATTTTTATTATCGTTAACCGTAATGCATTTGTTACCTGAGGTTTACGAATCACACAATCATAATATAGGTTTATTCATAATGGTCGGAATTTTATTCCAGATCATATTGGAGTTTTTCTCAAAAGGCGCAGAACACGGGCACGTCCACGGACATGCACAAATGTCTCAAATTCCGTGGCTGTTGTTTATCAGTTTATGCGTTCATGCCTTTCTGGAAGGTTTTCCGGTAAGCCATCATCATGGTTTAGCCATCGGAATTGCGATTCATCATTTGCCAATTGCGGTTATTTTAACGACTTTTTTCATCAATGCCGGCTTAAATAAAAAAGCCATTTTTGTTTTCATGCTAACTTTTGCAATCATGACACCGCTGGGCACAATTGCTTCCGAATATTTAAGCTTTTTAAACGATTATTATACTGAAATCACTGCCATCGTAATCGGGATTTTATTCCATATTTCATCCACGATTATTTTCGAAAGCAGTGAAGGACACAAATTCAATATTGCCAAAGTTTCCATGATTGTTCTGGGAATTTTACTCGCATTCTTTTTATAATTTGGGCGTGACCCCATTTACAAAAGGCGCTATTTAACAAACCGCTTATGTGCGCCTTTCGCAAATACGGTCGGGCTATCCGTACTACTTCGGTAGTTCACTCCTATCCCTCACGCAAAAAAACAAGAACTACAGTATTCAAAAAATACCTAACAGTTCCGAAGCCTCGGGATTAAAAACCTGTTATAATACTTAAGCCTTTATTTTCCGTTTTAATTTCAATTATCTAATTATCAATTTGACTAATTATCTAATTAATTCCCCGTTCTCTTTTTCTCATCCTGATTTCCAAAAGCACGTTCTTTTACATTTATTTTTTTGTTTCCAAAATTGTAAACTATAGAGAAACGTACAAATCTGTTGCTTTCATTATTGTTATAAACCTGCTTTACGCCATTTACAACCGAAGTAAAATCTTTTAAGTAAGAAGTATTGAAAATATCATTTGCCAAAAGTGCGATCTGCATGCTTTTATTAAACAGATCCTGTTTAAAACCAATATCAAAACTCGACGAATATCCTATTTCATATAAACCACTTTTAAAAGGCGTGCTATAACTAAAATCGACCTGCAATTTTGTTGTTTTACCCAAGGAAAATGTATTATTTGTAGAAAAATCAACCTGCATACTATTTGACGGAGTTGCCTCAATATCTTTTATGAATTCTGTTTTCGCACCCAAAAAGTACAGCGAATTTTCACTCTGCCACCAATCTGCAAAAGCTGCCGAATAACTTTCTCCAATCCCGTAATTTAAACTTTTAAAATAATTTTCCCTTGTTACAATCTGGGTATTTGTTTCCGGATTTGAAGTAAACAAAACTCCATAACCATTCGTCACAGCATTTACAAAAACACTTGTTCTCAACATTTCTTTATAAGAATGGGCAAATTCAAAATTATCACTAAAAGAAGGTTTCAAAAACGGATTTCCTTCTGAATAACTATTGCTGCTGATATAAATTCGAAACGGATTCAATAAATCAAAACGTGGTCTGTTGATTCTTCTTCCGTAATTTAAACTAAAAGTATTGTTCTCGTTTTTCTTGTACGAAGCATAAAATGTTGGAAATAATTTTAAATAATTGTTTACCGTTTCCTGATTTAAGGTTTCTGAAAATCCGGATGTTTTAGTATTTTCCAATCGTAAACCCAATTGAAAATTCCATTTTTCATTGACTTGTTTGTCTCCGTTAATATAAACGGCCTGATTATTTTCGGTGTATTTAAATCGGTTTGACTGGTTTGGATCCAATTCTGGATTTCCCGAAATTGTATTATAATAAAAGACATCGCTTATACTGTTTGTAAAACTTATTTTTGCGCCATAAGACAGATTCAGCGCCTGAAGCGGATGTTCCATATCAGCCTTAAAACTCCAGTTATCAATATCCTGATTCGAAATATTTCGTCCAGATTGATTTACATCGACAAAAGTTCCGTCAGGCAAATAATTGTTCGCAATAAAATCCCTGTCAAATTTTGAATCATAATTAAAATAATCCGCATCAAACGATAATTTTCGGTTTAGGGAATCGAGTTTGGTAATCAAATGCAGATTATAAGTCTGGTTGCCCGTTTTCTTGTCTAAAAAACTCTCATTGATGATATAACTGTTCAATTCATTTTCAGTATTGTATTTATTAATTCTGATATCCGAACTAAAATCAGGATTGCTTTTATCTTTCAAGAATTGAAAACCAATGGTTGTTTTTTCTGAAAGATCATAATCCAATGCTATTTTTCCGGACACATTTTCCTCATTCAATTTTGTACCAACATCCAGTTTTGTAAGTCCTTCGGCAAAATACATATCCAGGGTTTCATCGACATTTCTATAACCCATTTTTCCATTAACGCTGGCCGAAAATCTAAACTTGTTTTTATTGTAAAAGAAGTTGTTTCGTAAAGTATAAATTCCGTATTTATTCTGATCATACGAAGCTGTAGTGGTGTTTTTCCAGGAATCGCGCGTTCCTTTTTTCATGATTATATTGATTAATCCTCCGGTTCCTTCCGCTTCATATTTTGCTGGCGGATTGCTGATAATTTCAATATTTTTAATATCACTTGCCGAAATTGATTTCAGGAAATTATTCAGTTCTTCGCCCGTCAATTCAATCATTCTGCCGTCGATCATCACTCGGGAAGTTCCTTTTCCTAATATATTGATCGTATTATTTTGTACCACAACTCCTGGCGCTGTATTTATAGCGCTCAAAGCATCGCCGGCAACATTGGTTACATTATTTTCAAGATTATAAACCAAACGATCTGTTTTTTGCTCAATCGTATTTTTTCTGGATTGAACGACAACTTCTCCCAAATTGGTTACATTTTCCTTTAAAATAATCAACCCTAAATTAGTGTCTTTTTCCAGCGTAATTTCTTTCTCAAATTCAGAATATCCAAGCGGACTAATTTTTACTGCATAAGATCCTTTATCCAAATTCAATTCAAAACTGCCATCTTCTTTTGTTGTTGTTCCGTTTATAATTTTTCCGTCTTGATTTAAGATTACGACATCTGTCCAGGCAATTGGTGTTTTTTCATCGGCAATTTTTCCATTTAATTTAAAGGAATTCTGCGCTAAACAAAAGAGAGGTAATAATAAGAAAATAAAGAGGTTTACTTTTTTCATGATTTCTAATTTTAAACTTGTTCGATTAATTTGAAGCAAAGTTGCCTTAGAAATTCTGAGTATGCGACCGACAAAAAAAAGTCGAACCAATTTCTATTCAGGAAATTGGTTCGACTTTATTTGGTAAGAAGTACGACTTTTTACAAACCGCTTATTATGAAGCGTTTCGATAAGCTGTCGGCGTTAAATTTGTATATTTTTTAAACGAAGTATTAAAAGATGATTTTGAATTAAAACCTACTTCGTACAGAATTTCCAAAACGGTCAAATCATTTTTTAAAGGATCTTTTAAAATATTCATCGCTTTTTGAATCCGATATTCGTTTACAAAATCAAAAAAGTGCTGGTTGATATGATGATTAATCAAAACCGATAAATCCCGAACCGGAATCTCAATTTGATTTGCCAATTCCTGAATCGTAAGCGACGGATCAAGATAAGGTTCTTTTTCTGTCATATACTGTTTCAATGCCAATATTTGAGTCGTAATTACTTCGTTTTGATTGTTTTTTGTTTCAAGATTATTTTCATTTCCCTTTGGGAGAATATCTCTTGTTAACTGCAATTTTGAGTCGATTCCTCTAAAAAGTTCCGGATGGTTCAGCGCTTTTAATACAAACCAACAGGTGATTACCAAAACCAGAAATTGCATTACTACATTTGCCCACATCCATACAGCCTCAGTATCAGTATATCTTAAAACATTCTTGGCTATTGAAAAATAATACAAAATAAAGAGCACGGTCGAGATTTGAAATAACCATTTGAAAATAGAAGTTTTAGGATTCGTATAATTTTCCTGAAATATTGCTTTGTACTTTTTTAAAACCAAAAACACTGCAATACTATAAAAAACAATTTGTATGACTAATATCAACTGAAAATCATACAATTCAGGAAATTGACTGCGATGGTTATAAAACTGTATTTTTTCTGCATCATTCAAAAAATAAAGTCTGAAAGCAAAAGCTATATTGGTTACGATAAACGGAATCGCGTGAAGTAAATGTTTAGCCTTCAATCGAAAATCAGTAAAACAAACGGATAGAATATAAAGGTAGAAAACAGGGATTATTAAAGAAGCGAAAGTCCATCTGAAAAATTCTAAATTTAAATGGTTTTTGATAAAATCTTCACTAATAAAAATACCAATGTTGTCAATTGCAAAAACTATTAAATAAGAAGCAAATAATCGGTTTGCCAATTTATTTTGAGTTTTTACACTGAGTAAAAAGAATGCCAGTAATAAGGAAACAAAAACTGACATCGAGCTCATAACACTTAAAAAGCTTTCTATATCCATTAATTTTTCAGATTGTTAAACAAATATAACAGTTCTTTTCACAGGATTCAAAAGAGAAAATTATTCCAATAAAAATAATAACTATTAATTTTGAAAACGTATTGTCTGAGATAAAATCAAGCAAACCTTATGCGTTTCGGTAAGCGGTTGGCGTTAAATTGGTGTATTTTTTAAAAGAAGTATTAAAGGATGATTTCGAATTAAAACCTACTTCGTACAAGATTTCCAGAATAGTTAAATTGCTTTTTGACTGATCTTTTAGAATATGCATCGCTTTTTGAATGCGGTATTCGTTTACAAAATCAAAAAAATGCTGATCCATATGATGATTAATCAAAACAGACAAATCCCGAACCGGAATATTGATTTGATTCGCCAATTCCTGAATCGTTAAAGACGGATCAAGATAAGGTTCTTTTTCAGTCATATAATTTTTCAATGTCGCAATTTGGGCAGTAATAACTTCATCATGATTGCTTATTTTTTCGGTTAAAGCATCATTTTCAATAGGAATAAAATCTTTTGCAAGAGGCAGATTAGATTTAATTCCCCTAAAAAGCTCCGGATGATTTAATGCTTTCATTACAAACCAGCAGATTACAAATAAAGCGCCGCAAACCATCAAAACATTTCCCCAAAGAAAAATTTCTCTCGAAGCTGTATAGCGCAGCAAATTTTTTAAAGCAGTAATAGAATGCATCGCCAGAAAAACACAATTCATCTGAAAAAGCCATTTGTATGTAGAGGTACTGGGATTCGTATAGTTTTCGAGATAAATTTTTCTGTATTTTTTCAAAATTAAAAACACACTAATAATGTAAAACCAATATTGCACTTCTATTAAAATCTGAAAGAAGTAAATCTCAGGCATTTGACCAAAATGGGCTATAAATTGCTCTTTTTCAATACCCGATACCAAATAAAATCTTGGCATAAGAACTAAATTCATCACAACAAAAGGAAGTGTGAATATCAAATGCTTCCATTTTAAACGAAAATCAGTATAACAAACGGCTAAAACATACAAATAGATCAAAGGCATTTCGAGTAAGGAAATGGTGCTTCTCAAAATCTCTAAACCTGCATATTCCTGAGGAAAAGAATATGAAAACATTCCGGTGAAGTCAATCGCTGAAAAAAGAATAAAACAGGCAAATAATCGGTTTGCTAATTTATTTTCGGTTTTTACTGTTAGTAAAAATAATGCCAATAATAAAGAAACAAAAGCAGCAATATGAGCAATGCTATCCAAAAAGCTTAATTTATCCATTCAGTTTTTGATTATTCGACAAATATAATATTTTAGTTCTTGTAAAAAGCTTCTGAAAATTGCAATAAAAAACAGTAATTTTGGGCAAGACCAATTATACTAAAAATGACGTTTACAAAAACCACAGAACAAGCATCAAAATACGAACATTTAGAAAAAATGTCGGTTCATGAATTGCTTACGAATATCAATAACGAAGACAAAACCGTTCCGCTTGCAGTGGAAAAAGCCATACCACAAATTGAAGCTTTAGTAGCGCAGGTTGTTGCCAAATTAAAATTAGGCGGACGAATATTTTATATCGGAGCCGGAACTTCGGGACGTTTAGGCGTTGTAGATGCATCTGAATGTCCTCCTACTTTTGGAGTTCCGTTTGATCTGGTAAATGGAATTATTGCCGGTGGAGACACCGCAATTCGCCGCGCTGTGGAAAATGCAGAAGACAATGCCACACAAGCCTGGATTGATTTACAGGCAAATAATATTGGTGCAAATGATGTGGTAATCGGAATTGCAGCTTCTGGAACTACACCTTATGTTATTGGCGGTTTAGAAACTTGTAATCAGAATAATATCCTTACGGGATGCATTACAAATAATGCCGGAAGTCCGCTTGCTTTAACGGCTCAATTTCCTGTTGAAGTAGTTGTAGGTCCTGAATTTGTTACCGGAAGTTCGAGAATGAAAGCCGGAACCGCTCAGAAATTAGTTCTTAATATGATTTCGACTGCAGCGATGATTCAACTTGGAAAAGTGAAAGGAAATAAAATGGTGGATATGCAATTGAGTAACATTAAATTAGTCGATCGCGGTGTAAAAATGATTATGGGAGAAATTCCGGTTTCTTATGAAGAAGCTTCGGAATTATTGAAGAAATATGGCAGCGTTAGAAATGCTGTTGATAATTATAATAAGTAAAAAGTTTTTTTGTGAAATGTGAAGCTGCTTTTTTAACCGCAAAGAGCGCTAAGATTTACGCAGAGTTCGCAAAGTTTCTCGATCAATCTTTGTCAAAGTTTTAAACTTTGACAAAGATAAGTTTACAAAGTTTGAAACCTGAAACTAAAAAAACTTGAAACTTTTCAAAACTAAATAAAAAATGGCTACAAATAAGGAATTGCTGGGAAAAGGAATTAAATATTTAACAGGCTCTTTGCCACTGTTATTTATTGGTCCGTCGTTGATTTATAATGCGTTTATGAATCAGCATACAAACTGGCATTATTTAGTTTTAGGAATTGGAATCATAGCTTGTTTAAGTGCTATGTTTTTAATTTTTTACGGACTGAAAATCATTATGAAAGGTTTGTTTAATGACTAAATGTCTTTAAGCAAACCCGACAGGTTTTAAAAACCTGTCGGGTTTAACTTCATAAACTTTAATACTTTATCACATCACATGGAAGGCATAATTCACATTCAGAAAACATTCGAAAAAGTCGTTTATATCGATAAAAAAATAAACAATCGGGAGTTTGAAGATTGTGTTTTTAAAAACTGTGATTTTTCTAATAGCAATTTTGGTTACAATACTTTTCTCGATTGCGAATTTATCGATTGTAATTTATCAATGACGAGTTTATTCAGCACCAGTTTAAAGAATGTAACTTTCAAAAATTGCAAACTTCTGGGAATTGCTTTTAATGAGTGTGACGATTTTTTATTTCAGGTTTATTTTGAAGAAAGCGTTTTGGATTATGCTATTTTTTCGAATAAAAAAATGCCTAAAACCAAGTTTATCAATTGTTCGGTTAGAGAAGTTACTTTTATAGGAACTAACTTAACCAGTTCGGTATTTGATAATTGCAATCTGGAAGGTGCCATTTTTAATGACACACAATTGGCTGCTGTTAATTTTAAAACGGCATATAATTACAAAATCGATCCTGAATTCAATCCGATGAGAAAAGCACAATTTTCTAATGATGGAATTGTTGGGCTTTTAGATAAATACGATATAAAGATTGTTTAAAAAAGTTGCCACGAATTTCACGAACTGACACGAATCAAAATGTAAATTCATCCTATAAAAAATTTGTGAAAATTCGTGAAATTCGTGGCGAAAAAAAACAACATTTCACTAATAAAATACTATTATGGAAGCAAGTGAATCTTATTTAGAAAGCGTTAAGAAGCAATTTCTATATTATAAAATGCTGGGTGAAAAGTCAATCGAGCAGCTGGAACCGGAACAGCTTTTTGTTTCTGTAAATGAAGATACTAACAGCATTGCTACGATTATAAAACACGTTTCGGGCAATATGTTATCGCGCTGGACAAATTTTTTAACTTCAGATGGTGAAAAAGAATGGCGCAATCGCGATGCAGAGTTTGAAAATGATTTACAGTCAAAAGAGGAAGTTTTAAATGTTTGGAATAAAGGCTGGGATTGTTTTCTGGATGCTTTAAACAATTTAAAACCAGAACAGCTTTCAGACATTATTTACATCAGAAATGAAGGTCACACGGTTATTGAGGCGATAAATCGTCAGCTGGCGCATTATCCGTATCATATTGGGCAAATTGTTTTTTATGCCAAACAACTAAAAAATAGCGAATGGAATAGTTTGTCGATTCCGAAGAATAAATCAGGAAATTATAATGCTGAAAAATTTGCCAAGGAAAAAGAAATTAAGAACTTTACCGATGATGAATTGAAGAGATTGACGTAGAGATTTTAGATTGTAGATTATAGACTGTAGATTATAGACTGTAGATTATAGACTGTAGATTATAGATTTTAGATTTAAATTTCTTTGACTTCACTCAGGTGAAATGAAAACGATTGCCCTAGCCCTGATTGAAGTGGAAATCCTTTTTATTTTTTCTTTAAAAATAAAAAGATTGGAACGTAAAGCAGGAAATAGCTCCTAAAAAAACAACTTATTTAAAATGAAAAAAATTATATTCTTATTTCCGATACTGGCTTTGGTATCTTGTTACAACGCTGAACACAATTGTAAAGATTTTAAAAACGGAAAATTCAAGTTTGAGTTTGAAGTAAACGGCGTTAAAAAAACAACTCTTTTTGAGCGTAAAGACAATATCGAAATTGAGACTTTTGAAGGAAAAACTGATACCTCTACAATTCGCTGGGTAAGTGATTGCGAGTATGTTTTGCAGAAAAAACACCCGAAAAATATGGCCGAAGAAAAGGCAATCAGCATGAAAATCTTAACGACTTCAAAAGATTCGTATACGTTTGAATTTGGAATGGTAGGTTCTGAAGAAAAACAGCGCGGAAAAGTTTTTAAAATTGACTAAAAGTTAAAGTCCCAATTAGGGGCTTTTTTTATATCCCTGAAATTTTCTGATAACATACTTTGTGATTAAAAAACCTTTGCCCCTTTGTCACTTTGCTTCTTTGAACCTTATATACAAAATTTAAAGGTGTTTCTTTTACATTTCTATTTTAAATAGTATTTTAGAACCTTAATCTAACCCAATGAAAAATACCATTTCGCATCGAGTTGCTGACTTTTTAAAGGATTATCCGCCTTTTAATTTTTTGCATCAAAAGGATCTTGAGAAATTATCTGAGCAAATTTCTATTGTTTATAAAGATAAGGATTCGGTTGTTTTTGCTGAAAATGACAAAACGCACGATTCGTTTTATGTGGTTCATAAAGGTGCGGTTGCACTTAAAAAAAGCACCAAAAATACGGTTCTTGATATGTGTGATGAAGGAGATATTTTTGGATTGCGTCCGCTTTTGGCGCAGGAAAATTACATCATGGAAGCCGTGGCGCATGAAGAAACGATTTTGTACGCTATTCCCATTGCGGTTTTTAAACCTTATGCGCTTGAAAATAGAAATATTGGTAATTTCCTGATCGAAAGTTATGCTTCGAATACGCGAAATCCGTATTCAGATATTCATAAAGACAAACTATATGGTGACGATTTAGTGCATGATAATTTGCACTCAAATAAAGATTCTTTTGATTTACAGCCTATAAAATATTCGAAGAAAATTGTGACTTGCAGTCCGTCGACAACGGCAAGAGATGTTGCTAAAATCATGAATAAGAAAAAAGTCGGTGCAATTTTAATTGTTGATGAAATGCTGCCAATTGGTATTATTACGGATAAAGATTTACGCAATAAAATTGTTACGGGCGATTTTTCGATTTTAACGACTGCAGAATCGATTATGACAAAACCAGTGATTACTTATCCTAAAAAAATGACGGTTACAGAGGCGCAAATGGCTATGATGAAAAGCAGTATCAGCTATTTATGTCTTACTAAAGATGGAACTGTAAATACAAAAGCGGTTGGTATTTTATCCAAACATGATGTGATGGTGGCGCTGGGAAATAATCCTGCGGTTTTGATAAAAGCCTTAAAAAGAGCTAAAAAACCAAAAGAAATCAAGCCTATTCGTGCCAGAATTATGCAATTGTTGCAGGGATATTTAGATCAAAATATTCCGATGACGCTGATTTCTAAAATCATTACAGAATTGAATGAGGCTTGTACAACACGTGTTATTGAAATTTGTATCGAAAAAATGAGCAGCCCGCCACCGGTAAAATTTGCCTGGCTTGCTCTTGGAAGTCAGGGAAGAAGTGAACAAATGCTTCATACGGATCAGGATAATGCGATTGTGTATGAGAATGTTTCTGATGTTTTTAGGGATGAAACTAAAGTCTACTTTTTAAAATTTGCGGCACTTGTAAATAAAGGTCTTTTTGAAATTGGTTATGATTATTGCCCTGCCGAAATGATGGCTTCAAACACAAAATGGTGTATGAGTCTTGATGAATGGAAAAGTCAGGTCAAGCACTGGATTACAAATCCGGGAAAAAATGAGGTTTTATTGTCGTTTATTTTCTTTGATTACAGTGTTACTTATGGCGATACGGAACTCACGAATGAGCTATCAGAATCTATTTTTGAAAATATAAAAGCAAATCCTATTTTCTATGTTCATTTGGTAAGCGGTGCTTTGCAAAGCCCTTCTCCAACAGGTTTTTTTAGACAGTTTTTGGTTGAACAAGACGGCGCAAATAAAGATAATTTTGACATTAAAAGACGTGCTTTGATGCCATTGACAGATGCTGCGCGTGTTTTGATTTTATCACATTCGGTAAAAGGAATCAGTAATACGGCGGAGCGTTTTGAAAAATTGGCCGAACTAGAACCAAATAACAGAGAGTTGTATTTGTCTTGTTCGTATTCATTTAAAGCTTTATTGAAATTTAGAACAAAACAAGGTCTTTTGCACAATGATTCGGGGCAATTTATTGCTTTGGAATCTTTATCGAAAATGGAAAAAATAAAGCTTAAAAGAACTTTTAAAACCATTAAGGAACTTCAGGAATTGATTACCGTAAGATTTAATCTTTCAAATGTTGTATAAATATGAGTTTATTTAATTTTTGGAAAAAGGAAGAAAATATATTCAATGAAAATATTTCGATCGAAGAAACAAGATTTGTCGTTTTAGATACTGAAACTACTGGTTTTGATTACGATAATGACCGAATATTATGCATTGGTGCGCTTGTTCTGCAAAATAATATGATATCGATTCAGGATAGTTTTGAAGTGTATGTTCAGCAGGATCATTATGATAAATCGACTGCTCAGATTCACGGAATTTTGAAGGATTTTGTTTTAAAACGCCCAAATGAACTAGAAGCTTTACAGCAATTTTTGACTTATCTGGGTGATGCTGTAATTATTGCACATCATACTATTTTTGATGTTACAATGATCAACAGGGCTTTGGTAAGAAATGGGTTGCCAGAACTGGTAAACAAGACTTTAGATACTGCTCATTTATATAAAAAGACGCTAATTAAATCACATTTGTTTGAGCGCAAAGATCATTATACATTAGATGATCTTGCCGATAAATTTGATATTTCAAAAAAAGACCGCCATACTGCGTTGGGCGATGCTTATATTACTGCAATTGCTTTTTTGAAGATTGTAAAAAAATTGAGGGAGAAAAAAGAAATGAACCTGAATTCGCTTTTTAAATAAAAAAACCTGACTTCTATAAGTCAGGTTTTTTGTTCATTTCTATTCAATAACAAACGATATTATTCTATTTTATTAGAAAAATCGCTTTTCTTGTTATAGAGATAAATTTTATTTGCTTTTAAGCTTTTGCTGCTAAATTCTCCCAAAGAATCTGGTTTTCTATATATTTTCTTGGTGGCATAACTTTCTTTTTTCAGCACTATTGTGCATGCTGAATTTGGTTTTATTTTCATGCAAAAATATCCTGTGCTGTCTGTTTTAGTGGCATCACCATTTATATCTATATGTACATTTTTAATTGGTTTTTCTGTGTCATAATCATAGACATGCCCGTAAAAATCGTTATTTGTACAACTGCAAAATAGTAAGATTATAAGAATCAATTGAATCTTCATATCGGCTTTTATTATGATTATTAAAGACAAATGTAGATTTGGCTTCTACAATTAAAGTCCACAATAAAATATAAAAATATAACGATAAGACTTTTAACATTCAGGTTATAATAAAAAAAGCTAAAGATTGTCTTAGCTTTTTATGTACTTTAATCTTCTATAAATAATCGATAAGGAAATACATTTGACGATCTGTTTTTTAAATTTTTCATAAAACTTTCGCACAAATAATCCCATTCCTGGAGCTCCTCCGGGATATGTTGGTTATGAAGAAGGTGGCTTGCTGGTGAATAAAATCAGGCAAAAACCGTATTCAATTGTTTTGTTTGATGAAATTGAGAAAGCCCATCCTTCTGTTTTTGATGTTTTTCTTCAAATTATGGATGAAGGAAAACTGCACGACCGACTAGGAAAAGAAGGTGATTTTTCAAATGCAATTATACTCTTTACTTCAAATATTGGTGCAGATCATATTGTAGAAACATTTAATAGCGGTAAAATTCCATCTTCAGCTTCCTTAATGGAAATTATGGGAAATTATTTCAGACCTGAATTTTTAGGAAGACTGACCGAAATAGTACCTTTTGCGCCTATCAGCAAGGAAAATGCATTGAAAATATTTGAAATCCATCTTAAAAAAGAATTCATGGATTTACTGAAAAATATCAATATTACTGTTGAAATTCCGATGGAAGCTAAATTATACCTTGCAGAAAATGGATATAATGCCAAATATGGAGCAAGACCTATTAAAAGTATTATCAGAAGCCATTTAAGAAGACCATTGGCGAAGAAAATTATTGCTGGCGAAGTAAAAGAAGGTGACACCATAACTGTTATTATCGAAAATGAAGAAGTAAAATGGATTAACCAGGAATTGATTATCGATAAAGTTTAGATAATAAAAAAACGCTAAGAATTAATCCTTAGCGTTTTTTGTTTTTATATCATTCTAAAACTAAACCTATCTGCCCGTCATCATCCAGTTCTGTTTCAACTGAATCATCTTCTGAAATCTCCGGTGTTTCAGGAATTTCTTCAACCGGTTCTTCATAAGGCAACGGATCTAAAAGATTTACTTGTTTTAATTTTTCAGTCGTTAATTGATTCCCTAAAGCTTTAAAACCTTTTACGGCTATAAAGTCCTCAACATCAATATGTAAATCTTCTTTTTGAACTCCTTTTACTTTTGCAAAAACCAATTGTGCAACAGGGCGATAATCTGTTGATACAATTTCTAATTGCGAATTAGGGTGTTCTGTAATAAAGCTTTCCTCTTTATTTTCGGTTTCTACCAGGAAGCGTTTTAAATAATAGCGCTCTTTTTCTCCATCATAATAAATGGCAGAGATAGGTTTCTTCGGATTCCATTTTTCCAAAACAATCATATCTTCATCAAAATGAGTCGATAATTCCGGAATTATAACTTTAAGTTTTCCGGTTTGATTGATGATTAAGATTTTGTCACTTGGCTTAAATTCACCCAATAACTCACCTCTTGCATCAACATTTAAACGTTTTACTGTATCATCAAACCAAACTTTTCTTGGTAGTAAAGTCGAAATTCCTTTTTCTTTTAATTCGATTTTCTTGATTGGATATTTCGTAACCAGATTTCCTTTTGAAGCTCGTCCTTTAATGGCTAATTTGGCAAAATCAATATCAAATTTCAACTTCTTGATCGTTCCAACCTGACGCAATAAAATCGTAATCACTTCCGCTTCACCATTAGGATTATGCGAAAAATAAACAACTTGCGAACCGGCAGTTTCATTGGTTAAATCATAAGGTTTATCACGTGTAACACCCGAAACATTGAAACGTTTGATATAAGACGGACCTGATTTTCCGTCACGATATATCATGTTGTAAATCGTGCGTTTATCACTTTTATCAAAGATGGCAATGTGAATAATATCTTTTCCCACAAATGTTTTGGCATCCACTTTTGTTACCAGCATTTTTCCATCACGTAAAAACACGATAACATCATCAATATCAGAACAATCAGTAACATATTCGTCTTTTTTCAAACTCGTTCCCACAAAACCTTCTTCACGGTTTACGTATAGTTTTGTGTTACGCAACACTACTTTTGTAGCCTCAACATTATCAAAAACACGAAGTTCTGTCTGGCGTTCGCGGCCTTTTCCGTATTTCTCTTTTAATTTTGTAAAGTAAGCAATGGCAAAATCGGTTAAATGCTCCAGATTATGCTCTACTTCTTTCATTTCGTCTTCTAACTTAGCGATAAAATCATCAGCTTTATCAGAGTCAAAACGCGTAATACGAATCATCGGAATCTGAGTCAGTCTTTGCAAATCATCATCATTAATGTCTCTGACAAATGATTTTTTGAAAGACTCAAATCGATCATACAAATAAGTATAAAGAGATTCTCTGTCTGAATACAATTTGAAATCAATGTACATTTCTTCACGAATGAAGATTTTCTCTAAAGTAGAGAAATGCCATTTATTTTTTAGTTCTTCTAATTGAATTTCTAATTCCTGACGAAGCAAATCTACCGTTCTGTGTGTCGAAATTTTCAACATTTCAGAAACGCCAATAAACAACGGTTTGTTGTCTTCAATAACACAACCTAAAGGCGCTACAGAAGTCTCACAGGCAGTAAAAGCAAACAAAGCGTCAATCGTTTTGTCTGGAGAAACGCCCGGAAAAAGGTGAATTAAAATTTCAACATCCGCCGCTGTATTGTCTTCAATTTTCTTGATTTTGATCTTGCCTTTATCATTAGCTTTCAAAATACTGTCAATCAAAGTCGTCGTATTGGTTGAAAACGGAATTTGCGTAATCACCAATGTATTTTTATCTAATTGAGCAATCTTTGCACGTACACGAACACGTCCGCCACGAAGTCCGTCATTATAATTGGACACATCGGCAATACCTTGTGTCATGAAATCAGGATATAAGGTAAAGGCTTTTCCTTTTAAAATTTTGATCGAAGCATCAATCAATTCATTAAAATTGTGAGGTAAAACTTTAGTCGAAAGACCAACCGCAATTCCCTCTGCTCCCTGCGCCAAAAGCAATGGAAACTTTACCGGAAGATTGTTTGGTTCTGCACGACGTCCGTCATACGAAACGCCCCAATCGGTAATTTTAGGAGAATACAAAACCTCCAAAGCAAATTTAGATAAACGTGCCTCAATATAACGAGAAGCTGCAGCTCCATCGCCTGTTAAAATATTTCCCCAGTTTCCCTGGCAGTCAATTAATAAATCTTTTTGACCAATTTGTACCATCGCATCACCAATACTCGCATCTCCGTGTGGGTGATACTGCATCGTGTGACCTACAACATTGGCAACTTTATTATAACGACCATCATCCAGCTCTTTCAAAGAGTGCATAATACGACGCTGAACCGGCTTAAAACCATCTTCGATTGCTGGAACTGCACGTTCTAAAATTACGTATGAAGCATAATCCAGAAACCAGTCTTTGTACATACCCGTTACTTTTGTAATAACGTCTTCGCCTTCTTCTTCCTGGTTTTCGTAAAAATGCTGTCCTTCAAAATGTTTAGCATCTACGTTGATAATATCCTCAGAATCATCTCCGTCCTGATTTTCATCAAACTGATTTTCTTCTGAATTATTCTCGTCGTCGTTTGGAATTATGTTATCGTCTTCTTCGTCTTTCATTTATTTATATTCGAAATTATAAATTTGTATTTTTAATTCTGAACCTGATTTTCTAATAAATCAAAGTTAGCATATTCTTAATCTTAATTATAGTTATCCAGAATTGTGTTTTTTAAAATATACGGTTTTAATTCTTCATAACTGAAAAAAATCTCAGGTTCTCCGCCTGCAAAACCAACAAGTTCATAGGGAGCATAAGAAAAAGTAATTCCTGTTGGCAAAATATAAAAAGTAGTAGCCATTTCTATTTTATCTGATAATCCATCACCATACTCAGACCTGATTCTACTTTCATAAAAATCAATAAAATCTTCACTTTTTGTATTTAGAAGCTGTTGTATTTCTATTTTTTTTCCGGTACTTACTTCATAATTATCGTATGATGAACGGTACAAACCGTGTGCTCCACCCATATAGTTGTACCAATAATGATAAACTACATAAATATTTGAATCAATAAAAATAGGCGAACTGACAAATAAGCTTTCTGACGCATAATTATCTTCATCCTTTACAGCCTTTTTACTATCAAAATTATGTTTCCATTTATCATGATCTTTTATGCTTAGTGAATCACCAGACAAATACTTTACATTCGAACTTAAAGCTTCAAAGTTTTTATCATTTGATAAAATTTCTCCCAGGAAAGTATAATCCCTTGACGGTGTATAATCTCTTCCTTGTCCTTTTTTATAAGCTTCTCTGGTATCAAATAATGTATAATCTATTTTATCAAAACATTTATAAGATGGAAATTTTTTACTTGGATAAATTTTATATACTTTTTTATTATAGATGCACTCTATAAACATCTCATCAGTAAATAGATTGTATAATTTGAGTTTACAAATAGTTTTCCCGTTATTATTGTCATCATAAGAAGATGCTTCTCCCGTGTAGAAATTCTCTTTCTCCTTTTTTACTAATCCAAAACCGAAAAGTTGATCTTCTCCATCAATATAAAGACGCCCTGATTTCCAATATCCCCCATATTCTTCAGTTAATCTGTTAGAAATATGAATTTGAATTTTTTTATTATTATCAAGTGTTCCATCAAAAGAATAAATAAAAGGAGCTTCTATTTTTAATGTATCACCACCTATTACAACTGTATTTTCTTCAATTTTATAAATTAAACTATCATTTTTCTCTTTGATTTCAACCTTAGCAACCGAATTTTTAGCAACAAATTCTTTTTTCTCTTCATTTTTTGACTGGCAAGAGACAAGTACTACAATTAAAAAAACGAAAAGATATTTTTTCATAAACGAAATTAAGTTACTAATCATTAAAATTTATTTTAAACCTCCACCAATTCATCCAGTTCCACCTTCAAATTCTTGATGATAAATTCCTGTCTGTCCGGCGTATTTTTTCCCATATAAAATGACAATAATTGCTCAATCGAAGTATTTTTATCCATCATAATTGGGTCAAGGCGAATGGTTTCTCCAATGAAGTTTTTAAACTCGTCCGGCGAAATCTCACCCAAACCTTTAAATCGGGTGATTTCCGGTTTTGGTTTTAATTTTTCGATGGCATCTTTTCTTTCTTCTTCAGAATAACAATAGATGGTTTCTTTTTTATTTCTAACTCTGAAAAGTGGCGTTTGCAAAATATACAAATGTCCCTCTTTGATTAATTCCGGGAAAAATTGTAAAAAGAAAGTAATCAACAACAAACGAATGTGCATTCCGTCGACATCGGCATCGGTTGCGATTACAATGTTGTTGTAACGTAACTTTTCTAAACCGTCTTCGATATCTAATGCGGCTTGCAATAAGTTGAATTCCTCATTTTCATAGACAATTTTCTTTGTCATTCCGTAGGAATTCAAAGGCTTACCACGTAAACTAAAAACCGCTTGTGTATTTACATCACGCGATTTTGTAATTGATCCTGAAGCCGAATCTCCCTCGGTAATAAAAAGCGTACTTTCTAAGTTTCTTGGGTTTTTAGTATCAGGAAGATGCGCACGGCAATCTCTTAATTTTTTATTATGAAGATTGGCTTTCTTCGCACGATCTGTAGCCAGTTTTCTAATTCCTGATAATTCTTTACGCTCACGTTCTGCCTGCAAAATTTTGCGCAATAAAGCTTCTGCAGTTGGCGGATTTTTATGTAGATAATTGTCTAATTTATTTTTAACAAAATCATTTACAAAAGTACGAACAGATACTGCAGGTGTTCCATCATCAGAACCCATATCTGTAGAACCTAATTTGGTTTTGGTCTGAGACTCAAAAACCGGTTCCATTACCTTAATACTAATCGCACTTACAATTGATTTACGAACATCTGAAGCTTCGAAGTTTTTGTTGTAAAACTCACGAATGGTTTTTACAATGGCTTCTCTGTAAGCCGCTAAGTGCGTTCCTCCCTGCGTCGTATTTTGTCCGTTTACAAAAGAGTGATATTCTTCGCTGTATTGTGTTTTACTGTGCGTTAAGGCGATCTCGATATCGTGATCTTTCAGGTGAATGATTGGATATTCTAAATCATCTTCATTAATAGTTTCTTCTAATAAATCTCTAAGACCATTTTCAGAAATGTATTTTTCGCCATTAAAAATAATCGTCAAACCATTGTTTAGATAACAATAGTTTTTCACCATTTTAATGACATATTCCATACGGAATTTATAGTTTTTGAAGATCGTTTCGTCCGGCGTAAAAGTTACTTTTGTTCCTTTACGTTTAGTTGTTTCAATTACATCTTCTTCCAAAACCAGATTCCCTCCTGAAAATTCTGCCGCTTTTTGTTTTTCATCACGAACAGATTCGACTCTAAAATAATTCGAAAGCGCATTTACCGCTTTTGTTCCGACACCGTTTAGACCAACAGATTTCTGAAAAGCTTTAGAATCGTACTTTCCTCCGGTGTTCATTTTAGAAACTACGTCGACTACTTTTCCTAACGGAATTCCACGTCCGTAATCACGAACCGAAACCGTTTTGTCCTTGATCGTAACCTCGATAGTTTTTCCGGAACCCATGACAAATTCGTCGATACAGTTGTCCAGAACCTCTTTTAAAAGAATATAAATACCATCATCCGGCGAAGATCCATCTCCCAATTTACCGATATACATTCCCGGACGCATACGAATATGCTCCTTCCAGTCGAGTGATCGGATATTATCTTCGTTATATTGATTTTGCTCTAGCATAAATGAATTGGATTTTTGGCTAATGTACCATTTCTAGCTAAAAAATAAAAGCGTATTTTTTTTTTGTTACGAATAATAACAGCTTTGAATTTTATTTAAATTGATTTTAAAATAATACAAGCTTTAAAAGTAGAAAAAAAGAGTCCTGAAACCAAAAAAATACTATTTGATTCCCAATACTTCTTTTGCCAAAGCAATCATTTCAGGAGTTCCCGTATTTTTGTTTTTTTCGTCAGAAAGCTTTACTACACCCTGCCAGTGTAAATTATCGGGTTTTGTTTCGGTCAGTTTTATTACCATATTCATTGCCGGCAAACCAACATCGTTTGTAAAGTTGGTTCCAATTCCAAATGACATTTTAATTTTGTCTTTACAAAAATCAGCGATCGTTTTTACTTTGTCAAAATTGAGTGAATCTGAAAAAACTATCGCTTTAGATTTTGGGTCAATTCCCATTTTGGTATAATGTGCAATTACTTTTTTTGCAAATTCGACCGGATCGCCGCTGTCATGTCGAACGCCATCAAAAAGTTTGGAGTATTTTTTATCAAATTGATTGAAAAATATTTCTGTTGTGTAAGTATCAGTTAAGGCAATTCCGAGATCACCGCCATAAACTTGCGTCCAATGTTCCAGACTGATTAAATTGGCCATTTTAAAACCGTATTGTGCAGCATGAAACATAAACCATTCGTGGGCATGCGTACCTAAAGGTCGTTTATTATTCACCATTGCAAAATGTACATTGCTTGTTCCGATAAAGCTATCTGAACCAAAAGTTCTCAAAGTTTCGTTTACCAAAACATGTACATCATAAGAATGGCGGCGTCTTGTTCCAAATTCCAAAACTGAAACACCTAATTTATTATAGTTGTCAATTTTACTTTTTGTCAATGTTTTTATCGCATCATCATTTAGTCGAATCAAATGATTGGACTTATAAAATAGTTCTGAAATCAAAGCCATCAAAGGAACTTCCCACAAAATGGTTCGGTACCAAAAACCTTCGATTGTAACTTTTATTTCTGAACCTTCCTGAGTAATTTTTACTTCGGATGGATCATAAGTATAGCCCTGCAGAAAATCTAAATAAGTGGGATCGAGATAAGGACAATAATGAGATAAGTATTGTTTTTCTTCCTTTGTAAGACGTAAATCAGCCATGGCATCGACCGATTTTCGAAGTAAATCTGCAAAACCGGGCGGAAAAACATGTTTGCCGCGATTAATGAATCCATATCGCACTTTTGCTTTTGGAAAAAGTCTGATTACGGCATGCTGCATCGTAAATTTATAGAAATCATTATCTAAAATTGATTTCAAAAAAGTTGTTTCCATAAGTCAAAGTGCTATATTTTTCTTCAAGTTCATTATTGCTAAGATACGGCAATTCTGTAAAATAAGAAAATGATATAAATCATCTTTGTAAAACAATTCTTATCTTGAAACTATTTTAAATGATGCAATACTATTTGTGTCTACAAAAAAAGTAATATACTCGCCAATTGTGTTATCAACTGTCAGCTGAAATTCCAAACCGCCTTTTCTTTCTCTTCCGTTAGTAATTTTAACGGGTTGGTTTCTTTTATTGAGATAATAAAACTGATCGGATTTTGAGATATTTTTGATTTCGAAAGTGATTTTCTGACCATTTCTTGCTTCAATTATACCAGATTCAGGCGATCTGATTTCATAATCTCCTTCGATTGTTTTATTATAAATTAAAGGTCCGTTTAAGAAATCTTCTTTGCTTAATCGATCTCCTAAATACGATTCTGAATCAGGAAAATGTTTAGCGAAAAAGAAGTCAGGATCGGTATCAAAATAAACCGCTGAAAAGTCATTTGCCATCCGTCCTTTGCTGCTGTCATAATAGCCCTGACCCCAGGTAACATCGATCAATCGCCATTTTCGATCAATCAAAACCATATTCCAGGCGTGATTTGAAGTGGTTTCTTTTCGTCCGATATCTGCCAGTCTGGTTTTTGAATCGCCACGAACAATTTCACATTTGATTCCAACCAACGAAGCTACATTTTGATATAAAAGTGTAAAACCTTCGCAAACTGCTTTTTTTGAATTAAAAGCTTTATCAATCATTTTATCATTGATTGCCTGTATTTTTCGTTGCTTTTCGGCTTCGGTGCGATAACTAAAACCCTGTGTTTTTGGCGGATTCAAAAAAGCAGCATAATCGTATTTTACATTGAAGGCAATCCAGCTGTAAATTGCGCGCGCTTTATCATAATCAGAATTGAAATCTTTTTCGATTCTGGCCGCTAATTCTTCTGTTGAATTGAAACTTTTGGGATATTTTAAAACGATTTTATCAACTGCATTATATTTTTGTGCAAATGAAGAAAACAGGAAAATAACATTTATAAGGAGTAGAAAAACAATCTTTTTTGCTGTCATAAAATTAGAAACAATCTTTTATAATATCTTTTAATTCTTTGTCTAATTCGGCATTAGAAATTTGATTTTTCTCTAAATCAAAATTAGCATTGAAAGCCGGTAACGAAAATGTACCTTTTATATCAGCACCGTATCTTGGCAAGGCATTTCGTGCAATTTCTAAAACCGAAGCTCCGCCTCTTGTTCCCGGCGAAGTTGCCATTAACAACATTGGCTTTTGCTGAAAAACTTCTTTTGTGATTCTGGAACACCAGTCGAATATATTTTTAAAAGCCGTAGAATAATTATTGTTATTTTCTGCCAGAGAAACTACCAGAATATCGGCACTTGCAAGTTTAGCAAGAAAAGCTTTTGCAAGTTCATGCTGACCAATTTCTTTTTCGCGATCAACACTAAAAAGAGGCATTTCGTAATCATTTAAATCTAAAACTTCAACTTCTCCGTTTTCAATTAAACCTGCTGCATAAGTTGCAAGACGTTTATTAATAGAGTGTTGACTATTACTTCCTCCAAAGGCTATAATTTTCATATTGTGGTATTTATTTTTTATTTGACAGCAAAGTTCTTGCCACAGATTTTAAAGATTAAAATTTGATTGTGAATCTAATCTGCAAAATCTGATGAAATATATTATTTTTCTATTTCGTAAATCTCTTTCTGAATCTCAACTGAATATTCATTCGGATAAATTTTTCCTCCGTAAGATTTAGCATATACTTTGGTAAATTCTGCTCCAAAATACAGAATTATTGCCGAATAATATACCCATACTAAAATAATAATTACAGAACCTGCCGCGCCATAAACTGAAGCAACGGTAGAGCTTCCTAAATAAAAACCAATGGCAAATTTACCAATCATAAATAATACGGCCGTAACAGTTGATCCTATAAAAGCATCTTTCCATCTTATTTTCCCGTCAGGTAATGTCCTGAAAATAATAGCGAAAAGCAGTGTGATACTGGCTAATACGATCACAATATTTACTACGTAAAACAAATAAACGGTGCTCTCCGGAAAATATACTTTTAATCGTGCACTTAATAAATCTAATGTTGTACTTATAAAAAGGCTGACTAGCATTAAGAAACCAACTGAAGCAATCATTGAAAACGACATTAATCGGTTTTGAATGAATTTTTTAATGCCTTTATCCGGTTTTGCACGTAATCCCCAAATAAAATTTATGGAACTTTGTATTTCGGCAAAAACTCCAGAGGCTCCAACTAACAGCATCACAACTCCGAAGATGGTTGCAAACATATTATCACCTGACAATTGTACATTTTTAATTGCTTCCTGAATTTGAATTGCAGCACCGTTTCCTACTAAACCATTAATTTGGCCGTATAATTGTCCTGTTACAGCATCTTCACCAAAAAAGAAACCACAAATAGTAATGACAATAATTAACAAAGGCGGCAACGCAAATATGGTGTAATATGCCAATGCTGCACTTAATTTTATTGCGTTATCATCGTTAAATTCTAAAAAGGTATTCTTTAATAGAAACCAGGACTTGGAGAATATATTTTTGATTTTCATTTGCTGATATTTTGATATTCTCCCAAATTTAGGCAATAATTGAAAAGTTTTAATTCTCGCTTTTTGAGCAAAGTTTACATTTTTACCATGTTATTTTTATTAATGTTTTGAAACTTTTTTAAATTGCTGATCATACCCAAAATTCTTAATTTTCAATATCTTTTTAAATTCATTTCTCGTTGGTTTAATCAAATAAGAAATTGAGTCTAACATCTTTCCCTTTATTTTAGTAACAGAATCAAGCTTTTTTAAGTCCTTTTTTTCATAAATATTTTTAAACTTGATGCTGTTTTTTTCTAGTAAAAGAAATTCAACATTCCAAAATGTAGAATCTTTTCTACTTAAAATTAATTGTCCGTCTATTCGTTTTGCTTTTTGATTTAGTGAAAACCTAAATAAAGTATCAATACTTTTTTGGATCAATAATATTGAATCTCCTTTTGGTTTTAAATTATATTCTGTTTTAAAATCTTTAAGTATTAATTTTCCATTTACAATATCAGATACTTCTTTTAATGAATCTAAAACTCCTCTATGAATCATACTTTTATAGAAATATTCTTTTAAAATTCTGTCTTCTTCAATCCTAATAAAAGTGGAATCATCATTTATATATAATCCTTTGAACTTACTTGGAAAACGATCTAATTCTGAATACTTATTCGGTTGCGGATTTTCAAAGTACAATATAACACAATCAGTACAAGCCGGAGCATCTGCTTTTTTACAGGAAATAATTAACGTGATTAAAACTAAAATTACAATTACCTTTTTCAAAGCCTGATTTATTTATAATGACAAAAAATCCCTTTATCATAAACCGTCCATAAACTGGCTTTTTGATTGGCAGCTTTAAGAGCGCAATTTGCCCAGGTATTGCAGGTATAAAACAAACTATAACTTCCTTTTGCTTCATAAAAAGCATCTTTTCTTCCGTAGCTGTGACCTTCAATCCATTGTGGATGAATTGGGTCACTGAAACTTTCAGAAATATAAGCGACTAATTTTTGGTAGTTTTCTTTTGAAATCAAAATGCGTTTGCAATCATCACCTTCCTTTAATTGTTTGAAAAATGTGGTATGCATGGCGGAAGAACTTACTCCGAATGCTGCTTTTAACGCTGTACTTGCTTTTAAATCCGACCATTCAGGCGTGTCGAGATAAAAACCTTTATCGCCCCAGCCAAATGCGATAAAATTCATTAATGAATCTTTTGACTGGGTTTGGTTGAACTGAATTTCACTTCGCCAGTCTTTGATTTCATTTACAACAGGAACCACAATATCGGTATGAACGCCGTTTGAAAGAATGTAAATTGGAATTGCATCTTTTTCTTCGACTTGCGCTACATCTGCATTTACGGTAATTTTAGAAATTAGATAAACTGATATTATATATAGGATAAGAAAACTGAAAATTGATAAAAGTGTCCAGCCTATAATTTTGAAAGTTTTTTTTAGCATTTTAATTGGTTGGTTTTAGATTAATTATTTGGTTAATTTTCTGTAACCAATTTTTGAGCCAAAAAAAAAATTGAACGCGGATTATACGGATTCGCTAACGCGAAAGCGCAGATTTACACGTATTTTTTTTATGCTTTGTGTTTTTGTTTCTCGCAGATTTTGCAGATTGAGCAGATTTATTCTCCTTTTTGAAAACGACTGTCATCCTGAGCGAAGTCGAAGGCTTGTATGCAAAAAAGGTCTTCTCCCGAAGTCTCGGGACACTCAGCCTGACAGACATAAAAAAAACTGCTGAATTTCTCCAGCAGTTTTTGTCTATTTTCTTGTTTCTTTCTTCTATTCTCTAAAAAAAAATTACACATTAAAACGGAAATGCATTACATCACCATCTTTTACAACATATTCTTTTCCTTCTACTTTGAATTTTCCTGCTTCTTTTGCTTTTGCTTCAGAACCGTATTGAACATAATCTTCGTATGAGATAACCTCTGCACGAATAAATCCTTTTTCAAAATCAGTGTGGATTACTCCGGCTGCTTGTGGCGCTGTAGCTCCAATATTGATTGTCCAGGCGCGAACTTCTTTTACACCTGCTGTAAAATACGTTTGTTGTTTTAATAATTTGTAAGCTGCACGAATTAAAACTGATGCTCCAGGTTCTGTTAATCCCATATCTTCAAGGAAAACCTGACGCTCTTCATAGCTTTCTAATTCTGTAATATCAGCTTCTGCTCCTACTGAAAGAATAATAACTTCTGCATCTTCATCTTTTACCAATTCACGAACCTGATCTACATATTTGTTTCCGTTTACTGCTGAACTTTCGTCAACATTACAAACATATAAAACCGGTTTTGCAGTAATTAATTGAAATGATTCCATTAAAACTTCTTCGTCATTACCTTGTGGAATAATAGTACGAGCTGATTTTGCCTGTAATAATGCTTCTCTGATTCTGTCTAAAAGCGCTTTTTCAGTTTGTGCTTCTTTATTTCCTGTTTTAGCAGCGCGATTTACTTTTTCCAAACGTTTTTCAACAGTTTCAAGGTCTTTCAACTGCAACTCAATATCGATAGTTTCTTTATCACGAATTGGATTTACATTTCCGTCAACGTGAACAATATTATCATTATCAAAACAACGCAAAACGTGAATAATAGCATTACACTCTCTGATGTTTCCTAAAAACTGATTTCCAAGTCCTTCACCTTTACTTGCACCTTTTACCAAACCTGCAATATCTACGATATCAACAGTTGCCATTTGTACACGTTCTGGTTTTACTAACTCTTCTAATTTATTGATTCTTGGATCCGGAACGTTTACAACACCAATATTAGGTTCGATTGTACAAAACGGAAAATTCGCACTTTGTGCCTTAGCATTAGATAAACAATTAAATAAAGTCGATTTTCCAACATTTGGTAATCCTACAATTCCTGCTTTCATATGTAGATAATATTTGTTTTTTATATGATTTATCTCTGTCAGACGCCGTTTTTATTGATTTCTCTTTCAAATCTTTAGCTTCTGGTTTGAGCGTTTTTTCTTCTTTTTATTTTTTTGCTAAAATGATAGGTTTTAGCCCTAAAATTTTGCAAATATAAGATTTAATAGCTCGTAACTAAACAAAAAATGACGATATATGTATTTTTAGTACTTTTCTTAAAAAAAATCAAACTTTTTTATAAACTTTTGTTAAATAATACTATTTTTATCACAATATTTAACAAACCAACGTACAAATTTTAACCAAAATTAGATTAAACATGAAAAAAATTGCAATTTTATTATTTCTATTTAGCACCGTCGCTATTTTTGCTCAACAGCAAGTTTCCGGTGTAGTTAAAGACAACACAGGCAATCCTCTGCCAGGTGTTAACATTCTCGAAAAGGGTACAATAAATGGTGTTACTACCGATGTTGACGGTTCATATAAAATTACAGTTAAAGAAGGCGCTTCATTAATTTTTACTTATGTGGGCTACAATAGTGTAACCAGACTTGCAAATGCTTCGCAAATTGATGTTTCCTTATCTGAAGAAGGCGGACAAAACCTTGACGAAGTTGTAGTTACGGGTTCCAGAACTGCTGCCAGAAGTAATACAACTAGTGCTTTACCTATTGATGTATTGTCATCCAGGGATTTAACTTCTACGGGACAAGCTACTTTTGATAAAGCTTTGCAGTACAAAATTCCATCTTTTAATACGGTGCAAACGCCTGTAAATGATGCAACTTCATTACTGGATCCGTATGAAATCAGAAACATGGGACCAAGTAGAACTTTAATCCTTATTAATGGTAAACGTAAAAACTTAAGTGCATTACTTTACGTGCAAACTTCTCCGGGACGTGGAGAAACGGGTGCAGATATTTCCGCAATTCCAACAGACGCTATAGAAAGAGTTGAAATCCTACGTGACGGAGCTTCTGCGCAATACGGTTCTGATGCCATTGCGGGAGTTGTAAACATCATTTTGAAAAAAAACAGCTCCGATGGTTCTCTAACTGTAAGAAGTGGAATTACTTCTGAAGGTGACGGAGAAATGCTAGGCGTAAGTTTAAATAATGGTACAACAGTTGGCGAAAAAGGCTTTTTGAATTATACCATAGATTTTTCTAAAGTAAGTTTAGCAAACAGACCAGGTACTGTAGATGCTGAAGGTGATGCTGGAGATTTTGGAGCTGACATTGCAGATGTACAATCTTATCTTGCCAAATATCCTGATGCGAGAAATATTAATGGTTCGCCAGAAACCGCTGCTGCAAAATTCTTAATTAATGGTGGAAGCGATATTAATGATAATACTAAATTGTACTATAATGCAGCTTATGTTTACAAAAAAGTAAAATCGTTTGCCAATTTCAGAACTCCATATTGGAGACCACTTTCTGATGATCCTTATCTAAATGATTTCTTTGGAAACGGAGATCCTGCCAATCCATCTTATGAAGGATATGGTCCAACTTTTGAAGGAGATTTAAGTGATTATAATGGTACACTTGGATTTAAAAACGTTAAAAACGGATGGAATACAGATGCCAGTATTACCGTTGGTGGAAATAAACAGCTTTATAGCGTAAATAATTCTGTAAACAGATCAAGTATTGTTGATGCAGACGGAAATAACGTATACAGAGAAAATAGTCCAATTTCGTTTAAGCCGGGAGGAAGTGCTTTTAATCATGTTGTTGGAAATATTGACGTTTCTAAAATTTTATCTGATCAATTCAGTATTGGTTTTGGAACTGAATTCAGATCAGAAAACTTTTCTGTAATAGAAGGAGACAAAGCTTCATGGGATGGAACGGGAGCTGACTCTTTTGCAGGAAACAGACCCGAAAATTCCGGAAAATGGAACCGCTATAATGTAGGTGTGTATTTGGATCTAGCTTTTGATGTTACAAAAGATTTTCAATTAAACGGAACGGTTCGTCATGAAGAATATAGTGATTTTGGTGGCGCAACAGTTTGGAAAGCCAGTACAAGATATAAATTTCTTGACGATAAAATTACTTTTAGAGGATCTGTATCAACAGGTTTCAGAGCTCCGACTTTACACCAAATCTATACTCAAAAATCTCAATACTCATTCGTAGCCGGACAGGGAATTCAAATTAGTGGAATTATAAATAATGTTTCTCCACAGGCACGTCAGTTAGGAATTCGTCCTTTAGATCCTGAAAAATCAACAAACGTAACCGTTGGAATTGGTGCAAAACCTTTTCAAAACTTCAACATTACTGTTGACTACTACAATATCAAAGTAGAAGACAGAATCGTTTTAGGAGACAGACAAAATACTGATTTTGGAAATGTGGCTTGGTTTTCTAATTCATTCGATTCCAGAACTTCTGGTTTAGATGTTGTATTAGGATATAATAATGTTGGAATTGGAGAAGGTAAATTAGGTTTTAATTTATCAGGAAACATTACTTTGGACAATGAAAGAATTTCTCCTATAGATCAAAATTCATTTGGAGACATTTTAAATTCGTTGACTTTTACATCCAGACCTGAAACAAAATGGATTTTGGGAATCAATTATGAAATTGGTAAATTCGGATTTTCTTTGAACAATACTTACTTTGGAAAAACCACCTTTAATCAGGATGGTTTAATTTCTAATGAGGTAAGAGATGCCGATGGAAATTTAGTGAGAAATGCTAACGGTGACCCAGTAAGAGATGAAACTTTGCCTAATCTTAAAACACAATTTATACCTAAAATCGTTACTGATTTAGGGGTTAATTTTAATGCTACTGAAAAACTAACAATTGCCTTAAACGTAAACAACTTATTTAATGTTTTACCTGAGTGGAAATTTGTAGCGGAGAATGCTGAAGGTGAAAAAATATTAGCCGGAACTTCTACAGTAACTACAGTTAAACAACAATCTAACTTGCTTACATTTAACCAACGTTATTCCAGAATGACTTACGATGGTTTCCATTTCAGTCAATTAGGAACTATGTTTAACTTATCTGTAAATTATAAGTTCTAATTTATATTCGTTAATAACACCAAGGGTTGTCTATATGACAGCCCTTTTTTATACTTTTATATTAAAATTCTGAAGTTATGGCAAATTTATATGATGGAAAAATGGCTGCAATTTACGACGCCATGTACCAGACTTTTGTTGATTATGATGAAGAATATGCTTTTTACAACAATCTGATTCAGGACAATAAAAGCGCTGCAATTCTGGAAATAGGAAGCGGAACCGGAAATCTGGCCAAAAGATTCGCAGCAAACAATCAAAATTATCAAGGCCTTGATTACAGCGACGATATGATTGCAATTGCCAGAGAAAGAAACAAAAATTGTTCTTTTACACAAGGCGATATGCGCGATTTTAAACTTAGCACTTTATTTGATGCTATTTTAATTACCGGAAGATCTACAAGTTATCTCATTACAAATGATGATGTTAACAAAACTTTTGATTCGATTTATAAAAACTTAAACGATAATGGCGTTATCATTTTTGATTTTATTGATGCCAATCGTTTTATTCCTTTCACGAAAGAAAACCCTATTATTAAGCACGAAGCCAAATATGAAAATGTAAATTATATCAGAGAAAGTCATTGGGATACCAACAATTCTCTCGAAAATTTCATGCTCGAATGGACGGCACAATATTACACTTTTGTAAATGGTGAAAAACAAATTATCGAAAATGACTTTTCAACCGTTCGGGTTTTTACACTCAACGAAATTCAGCTATTTTTATATTTGAATAATTTCGAAATCATACAAACAATCGATCGAAAAACGTATGCCTACGATACTTTTGTAATTGTGGCAAAAAAGAGAACATAAAAAAAATCCTGAGCATCACACTCAGGATTTTATCATTACAATTTTTAAAACTTACATTTTAAATTCTAATCCGTCTATTAATGTTTTTTCCTCGTCTGTAGCCGTAAAACCAGAGATATTCCAATAATTGGTTAGAATTTTATTCTTCTTATTAAAAAGCGATTTTTCTTTAAAAACATCACTTTCGTTATAGGTGAATTTTTCTTTACTGAAATTTGTAGTAATGAAATTATTTCTAACCTGAATATTTTTCACGCCTTTATCTTTTAAAACAATATCATATCCTACTTCTTCATTAGAACTCAACAGATAATAATCTTCGTCATCAACTCTGTAATTTACTTTTACGACAGATCTGGTGATATTTTTAGCGCCTTCTTGTTTATTTTCAACCAATTCGGCAATCGTTCCCGGTGTAATGGTAATGCTGAATTCTATGATTAATTTCTTTTCGGGATCGTAAATAATTTCAAAATTATCAACTGCTTTTTTCGCTTTATCCAAAGGCGCAATCGTCATGACGTAATAATCCTTATTGGTTGGATGCCCTTTTGTAATAAAATCGTATTCTTTTTTTGCCTTGGAATCTAAGAGAGGATCAAAATATTTCAGGTTGGCATAATTCTCCATAATATCATTCAGATTATAACCTCTTAAATCAGCACTAACATCTTCATCTATTAAACCGTACGATCTGTTTTGTTCTACTAATAATGTTGTATTTACTTTTTTCTGATCAACATTAAACTGAAAATTAACGAGTCCGTCATTATAATAGGAATATTTATTATCGAGCATAAAAAACTCTCTTACATAAACTTTTAATCTACACGAAGTAGCTAATTTGGCAGAAGAAGTTGAAACAATTTTTTGAAGAATTTTTTGTGGATTTTCTTTAGACAAAACAATTTCGTCTAATTTATTGTCTTTACTTTTTAAGTAAACAACAAATTCATTTTCTTTGAGTGAAGCCCAACGAAGCGTTAAGTTTTCATAATTTGTTTCAGAAACCTGAACATTAGAACCTCCGCTTAGCACAAAAGTTACTTTACCATCCTGATTGCTTATTAAAATTTGTTTGGTCTTTAATATTTCAACTGTTGCGTTTTCTATAGGCAACTGTGTTTCAATATCCTTTACAATAATCGAATATTCGGTATCCTGACCAAAAACAATCATATTAAAAAATAAAGCAAATAAAAGTATCAATCTTTTCATAGGCAATTATTTAAATTATTTTAATGTTATTGTTAAAATTTTCGCACTAAAACTACAAATAAAACATTATATATCAATAAAATATTAGAATAAAATAAAGAAAATACTTTACAAAAAAAGTCCTGAGCGCTAACTCAGGACTTTTATATAAAATTTTAAAAAGAATATTATTCTCCGTGTAAAAACGCTTGTCTGTTCAACAAAGTTTCTTCGTCTTCAACGTGATTATCGTCTGGTACACAGCAATCAACAGGACAAACAGCAGCACATTGCGGTTCATCATGGAAACCTTTACACTCGGTACATTTTCCGGGAACGATGTAATAAACTTCGTCAGAAATTGGCGTTTGAGCATCCTCTGCATCAACCTCAGTTCCGTCTGGTAAAATTACTTTTCCTGTAAGACTAGTCCCATCTTTATATCTCCAATCATCAGCTCCTTCATAAATTGCTGTATTTGGGCACTCTGGTTCGCAAGCCCCACAGTTTATGCATTCGTCAGTTATAATTATTGCCATTTTTTTCTTGATTACGAGTTAAAAGTTACAGGATTAAAGTTAAAAATATCAAAGATTTTATTCTGCTTTGCCTTATAACTTAATATAGCTTATTTTTGTGCAAAATTACAATCAAAACCTTTCATATACAAACATTATGACATTAGAAACAAAAAAAAGTGTTTTTGTTGAATTAGGGAAATTTCTAAAACAATTCTCTGAAAAGAACACAATTAAGAAATCGGATGTCTTACATAACGATTTATTTTTTGATGATTTCGAAAAACTGATACATTTATCACAATCTCATAATGGCTGGTATACGCCTGAACAAGTGTATTTTGCAATACAATCCTGGGCAGAAGCACTGACAGAAGAAAATATCGACAAATGGCTTTCGGCCTATCCTGCAGCGTTGCTTAATAGTAACAATGAAAAAACAGTTGCATTAATTTTGGCCGGAAATATTCCGTTAGTAGGTTTTCACGATTTTCTTTCTGTTTTAATTACCGGAAATAAAGCCCTGATCAAAACGTCATCAAACGATCAGCATTTATTGCCTTTTTTAGCCAAATATTTAATCGCTGTTGATGAAAGCTTAAAAGATAAGATCACTTTCGTGGAAGGAAAACTGGAAAATTTTGACACCGTAATTGCCACCGGAAGCAATAATACGGCGAGATATTTTGAATATTATTTTAAAGACAAACCTTCGATCATTCGAAAAAACAGAAATTCGGCTGCCGTTTTAAACGGAAAAGAAACCAAAAAAGATTTAGAAGCTTTAGGCGAAGATATTTTCCGTTATTTTGGTTTGGGATGTCGTAATGTCTCTAAACTTTTTGTTCCAAAAGGCTATTCTTTTGATGCTTTTTTTGAAGCAATTTTTAAATATCAGGATGTAATTCACTACGAAAAATACGCTAATAATTACGATTACAATAAAGCGGTTTTTTTAATGAGTAATTTCAAATTACTGGATAACGGCTTTTTGACCATAAAAGAAGATTCGAGCTACGCCTCGCCTATTTCGAGTGTTTTCTATGAATTTTATGAGGACCTAGAAGACCTTAAAAATCGTCTTGCTGCTGAATCTGAACAAATTCAATGCATCGTAAGTAACGATTTAATCCAAAATAGTATTCCCTTTGGAGAAACGCAAAATCCTCAATTGTGGGATTATGCAGATAACGTAGATACTATAACGTTTTTGTTAACAACAAAGTAAAAAAATGTTTAATTATTTCGAATAATTTATCGCTTTTTCAGCTCCTATTGCCGAAATTTGCGTCTTTAAAATTTTCGACTATTAACAACAACCATGAAAAAACACAACTACAGCGCAGGACCCAGCATTTTACCTCAGGAAGTTTTTGAGAAGGCAGCAAAAGCAGTATTAAATTTTAATGATTCAGGATTATCTATCCTTGAAATTTCGCACCGAAGCAAAGATTTCGTTGCTGTTATGGATGAGGCGCGTTCCCTTGCTTTAGAGTTACTAGGACTTGAAGGAAAAGGATATCAGGCATTATTTTTACAAGGTGGTGCAAGTACAGCATTCTTAATGGCTCCCTATAATTTATTGAAAGAAGGCGGAAAAGCCGCTTATTTAGATTCAGGAACATGGGCAACGGCTGCTATAAAAGAAGCTAAAAATTTTGGAGAAACTGTTGTTGTAGCTTCTTCAAAAGAAGAAAATTACAACCATATTCCAAAAGGATACACCATACCAAGTGATGCAGATTATTTTCACTGCACCAGTAACAATACCATTTTTGGAACTCAAATGAAAGAATTCCCAACAACTAATATTCCTGTTGTTTGCGATATGAGTTCTGATATATTTTCACGCAATTTAGATTTCTCTAAATTTGATTTAATCTACGCCGGAGCTCAAAAAAACATGGGTCCTGCAGGAACTACTCTTGTAGTTGTTAAAGAAGAAATTTTAGAGAAAAGCGGAAGAACAATTCCTAGCATGTTAGATTATGCTAAACATATCAAAGCAGAAAGTATGTATAATACGCCACCTGTTTTTGCTGTTTACGTTTCTTTATTAACATTGCAATGGATTAAAGAAAAAGGCGGAATTGCTGCGGTTGAGAAATTAAACGACGCAAAAGCCGATTTACTTTATGCTGAAATCGACAGAAACCCATTATTTAAAGGTGCTGCAGCGGTAGAAGATCGTTCTAAAATGAACGTTACTTTCTTACTAAACAATGCTGATCACACGGAAACTTTTGATGCTTTATGGAAAGCTGCAGGAATTTCAGGATTGCCAGGACACCGTTCTGTGGGTGGTTACAGAGCTTCTATTTACAATGCTATGCCGATCGAAAGTGTTCAGGTTTTAGTAGATGTAATGAAAGCGTTGGAGTCGAAAGTTTAGTTTTCAGTTTTCAGTCTCAGTTTTCAGTAAAATAAGACTGAAAACTGAGACTGAGACTGAGTACCGGATTCCTAGCCCCGATAGAAGTGGAAATCCTTTTTTGTTTTTTCTTTAAAAACAAAAAAGATTGGAACGAATAGCGGGATTAGCTCCTAAATCAAAAAAGAAAAAAAATTATAATAGTTGGTTTATCAGTTAAACGATTAACCAAATAAACAAATAAACTATAATGAAAGTATTAGCGAATGACGGAATTTCTAAAAGTGGAATTCTGGCTTTAGAAAAAGGTGGATTTGAAGTTATCACTACAAAAGTAGCTCAGGAACAAGTTGCTAATTTTGTAAATGAAAATAATGTAGACGTAGTTTTAGTGCGTAGTGCAACTAAAGTTCGTAAAGATATAATTGATGCCTGCCCGGGATTAAAAATCATTGGTCGTGGCGGAGTTGGTATGGACAACATTGATGTTGACTATGCTAAAAGTAAAGGAATTCATGTAATTAATACACCGGCTTCCTCTTCAGAATCTGTTGCTGAATTGGTATTTGGACACTTGTTTTCTGGTGTTCGTTTCTTACATGATTCTAACAGAAATATGCCTCTTGAAGGAGATTCAAACTTTGACGGTTTGAAAAAAGCATACGCAAATGGTGTTGAATTAAGAGGAAAAACGCTTGGTATTGTTGGTATTGGCCGTATCGGACAAGCTACTGCAAAAATGGCTCTTGGTTTAGGAATGAAAGTTATCGCTGCAGATAGTTTTATTCCGCAAGTAGATATTAAAGTGGAGTTTTTTGACGGACAGTCAATTACTACTACAGTTGTTTCTCAATCATTAGAATCTTTGTTTAAAGAAGCTGATTTCATTACGTTGCACGTTCCTGCTCAGGATGGATATATCATTGGAGAAAAAGAATTAGCGATCATGAAAGATGGTGTTGGAATCGTAAACTGTGCCCGTGGCGGTGTGATTGATGAAGTGGCTTTGGTAAAAGCATTGGATTCAGGAAAAGTTGCTTTTGCTGGTTTAGACGTTTTTGAAAGCGAACCAAAACCGGAAATGACAATCTTAATGCACCCAAAAATTTCGTTAACTCCACACATTGGAGCTGCAACGGGAGAAGCACAAGACAGAATTGGTACTGAGTTAGCATCACAAATTATTTCTTTGTTGAGCTAATACTAAAATAAAAAGATTAACTTTAAAGGGATTTACTATAAATTTGTAGTAAATCCCTTTCTTTTTATGTAAATTTGACGTCTAATTTAAACTCTTAAATCATGTTTGAACAATTAACGCAATTAGTACAACAATACGGAGGTGATGCCATTGTAAAAAACAATGCAATCCCGAATGAACACAACGAAGCCGTTGTAAATGAAACAAGCAACTCTATATTTGCAGGATTGCAAAAAATTGCTTCAGAAGGTGGTGCAGAACAATTAGCCGGTTTATTTAATGGAAAAACGCCTATAGATAATTCTAATCCGGTGGTTCAGCAAATAACGCAACAATTATCCGGAACTCTTGGTCAAAAATTTGGTTTAAGCAACGCAGATTCTTCGGGCGTTGCGGCAAGTATGATTCCACAGGTTTTAAATTCTTTAGTAAATAAAGCAAAAGATCCAAACGACAGCGGTTTTCAAATTTCAGATATTATCAGTTCTATTACGGGAAACAGCGGACAAGCTTCCAGTATTATGGATACAATTTCTAAATACGGAATGCAATTTGGCTTAGACCAAAACGCCGACGGAAAAGTAGACGTAGCCGATGTTCTAGTCGTAACAAAAAGCAAAGGCGGAATTGCCGGTTTTATTGGGAAGTTGTTTAGAAGTAAGTAAAAATAGGTTCAAAGGATCAGAGGAACAAAGGTTCAAAGGTTTCTTTACTAAATCAGTAATCATGGCCATTTACTGAGAGGTAAATGGCTATTTTATTTAAATAACTTATAAATTTTTCTATCCTTTGTCCCTTTGAACCTTTGCACCTTTGCACCTTTTCTAAACCTTTGCAAGTTTGAACATTTTTTTGTAAATTTAAGTTCGAAATTCATCTCATGAAAAATTGCATCTACATATTAATCATTTTATTTACGATTATTGCCTGCTCAACTTCTCAAAAAACAGTTGACACGGCAGTAAAGCAAAATGTTGCGGTAAATGATACTGTTCGAATTGCAAATGATTCGCTGGAATATGAAGTTATAATTATTGATAATGGATTTAGTACCTGGTTGGCTTCAAGAGCTTTTCCTCGAAATTATCATTCTTTGCAATTTCTTGAAAATAAAAACATTTTGTATGTTACGGAATGGAATAATCGGGTTTTACAGCCTCAGCTATACAGTCGCGATTTATATGAAATGAATATTAATTATAATCCAAATATTAAGTACGGCTACGAGGTAAATTACCTTATTTACAACTACATGATTTATTTTCAAAATACTTATAAACAAAAGCTTTGGGGATATGTTCCATCTAGATAATGTTGTTATATTTGTAATCATTATAAATAGAAATGAATAAATTAAAACAACGCTGGGGCATCACCTCAAATTTTCAATTCGTCATCATATTTATCGTTTTTGCCATCACCGGATCGGCATCTGCATGGCTGTCTAAACCCTTTTGTGTATGGTTGGGGATCACCAAAGAAGATTTTGGCGGCTGGTTTACCTTAATCCGCTTGCTCATTATTTTTCCTATTTATCAGGTTTTATTGGTTGCGATAGGAACTGTTTTTGGACAGTTTCGTTTCTTTTGGGCTTTCGAAAAAAGAATGCTGAAAAGTATGGGATTAGGTTTTCTGTTTAAAGATTAATTTCAGAAAAGCATTCTCCAAAAATAAATAACTCTCAAATTATTTTCTTCTCAGAAATAATTCCTTTTTAATTATTTCATCTTAAATTTTTTATTAGATTTTAAAAAATAGGTTCTTCTTCTATTTTTTTCCTGTAAAGCTTACTATACCTAACTCTTACAAAATTAATTACATAAAAAATTAGTGTAAAAAATACACATTTGATATTTTAATATTAAAAATAATACAATAAACGCATTTTTGCAGGATGGTGCAGGATAGTTTTATTTCAGGTATTAATAATCTTTACAGTACTCACAACCATAAAGTTAGACATCTAAAAACAAGAAGATAATTACAAATTAAAACTAGTATTTTCTTCATGAAGGATATCTGGCATTAAAAAAGTGAGCTGAAATAATTTACTTAACTAACCAACCAAAAAACTTTAAAATGCTACAAAACTCCATGAGATTACATTTTGTAATGGCATTATCCTGCCTTACAATGTCGGTCACAACTATTTTTGGCCAAAATCCAGTTGTGAAGATTGATTTTGATCAATCCGGAAGACCTAAAGCGGAAGTCAACGAACCCGAATACACCGCATGGGTAATTGGTTCCGGCGATACGAGCACTTATACTGAAAACGGAATTACTTTTACCGTAACCCGAATTGGAGATAAAGGCGACGCTTTAGGAACCAATTGGTACAAAGCAGGAATTCAGACTCCGTATTATGCCAGATTAATTTCTGACGGTCTTACCGTAAAGGGAACAACGGCAAATCTGGGAGGAAAAATCGAACTCAAAATCACCGGATTAGCTGCAGGAGAACACACTTTATTAGCTTTTTTAAATGCTGTCGATAGTCCGTCTGGTAATACATTTAGTCCAATTGATATTTCTATAGATGGAAATTTAGTCGTTGATAATTTAATTCCGAGTATCAGGGCCACGAAAACAGCAGACGCAAAATCAGCTTATTTAAAATTTCAAGCTGTCGCCAATACTGATGTTGTAATCGTGTTTGCCGCAGAAACATCGGGAACAGAAAATATCAAAAATGTGATCATAAACGGATTTGAATTAAATACGCCAAATATTTTCTTTCAGTCCATAAATCCAAATCCGAAACACAATGACGAACATGTCGAATTAAATTCCGGAGGCAAATTACTGCAATGGACATCAGCAACAAACGCTTTATCGCATAATGTTTATTTCGGAACTGATCTTGCAGCGGTTGAAACTGCCACGACAGCATCGCCTGAATATAAAGGCAATCAAATCAAAACCAATGCCTCGTATCAGGTAAACGGTTTATACACAGGCGCAACCTATTACTGGCGTATTGACGAAGTACTGGCGAACAACCAGGTGGAGAAAGGAAATGTATGGAGATTTCGTCCTGCACAACTGGCTTTTCCTGAAGCAGAAGGATACGGCCGATTTGCCCGCGGAGGAAGAGGCGGAAAAGTTGTAGCGGTAACTAACTTAAACGACAGCGGGCCCGGAAGTCTTCGTGAAGCCGTAACCAATGATATTGGCCCAAGAACTATTGTTTTTAATACTTCAGGAATTATTCAGCTGAGTTCACGTTTAGTTTTGAGCCAGCCTTATGTTACGGTTGCAGGACAGACGGCACCGGGAAAAGGAATTTGCATTCGCTCTGCTCCTTTTGGAATAACCGGAAATGATGCCATTGTTCAAAACGTAAGAGTTCGTGTTGGCGGCGGTCCAACTTATGACGGAATGGGTTTAACAGGAGCTGATAACAGCATTATGGATCATTGCTCTATAAGCTGGACAATCGACGAAGCTTTTAGTTCCCGCTCAGGAAAAAACATTACGCTGCAAAAAACTTTAATTTCAGAAGCTTTAAATGCAGCCGGACATCAAAATTATCCTGCCGGAACAGAACACGGTTATGCGGCAACAATTGGCGGTGATATTGGAAGTTTCCACCATAATTTACTGGCACATTGTTACGGTCGAAACTGGAGTCTTGGCGGCGGATTAGACGGAAATGGCGCTTATTCCGGAAAAATGGATATTACAAATAATGTCGTTTATAACTGGGGTTCCAGAACTACTGACGGAGGAACCAAAGAAGTTAATTTTGTAAACAATTATTATAAGCCAGGCGCAGGATCAAAAATATTTGTCGCTTTCAATCAGCAAAATGAAGGCACAGGAACCGGAATGCAGCAGTGTTATTTTAATGGAAATGTTATGCCAGGCTATTTTGACGAAACCAATCAAACGATAGGTCGCAAAGCTTCCGGAAATACAGTTCCTTATGAAAATTTTGTAAACACCGCTTTTTTCCCTTCGTATGTAACGACGCAAAGTGCCAAAAATGCCTATAAAATTGTGCTTTCTGATGTAGGTTGTACGCAGCCGGTTTTTGACGATCATGACGAAAGAATCATTACAGAAACATTAAACGGAACTTATTCCATAAGAGGAAGCGTAACCAACAAACCGGGATTTCCGGACAATGAATCCGATGTTGGCGGTTACGAATCGTATCCAACTTTAAACCGGGATGCCAATTGGGATACCGATCAGGATGGTTTGCCAAACTGGTGGGAAAATATCATCGGAACAAATATAAACTCCGCAAATGGAGATTTTTCAGATGCAAATGCTGATGTTGATTTAGATGGATACACGAATCTTGATCAATATTTACAATGGATGTCGCTTCCGCATTATGATTCTCCAACGGGAACTAAAATAAATATTGACATTCAAAAATTGTCAAGAGGTTTTACAACCGGAGTAAGTTATAGTGTATTAAATGTTGTGAACGGAAATGCCCTTTTAGTTTCTAATATTGTTGAATTTACTCCGGCTGCGGCAGGTTTGTGTTCTTTTAATTTTACCATAACCGACAGCGAAGGCGGAACTATGACACGTAAAGTCAACATTTTGAGCGGATCCGGAAATTTATCTGTAAATCAGGTAAACAAAGAAGCTGATAACGGATTCAAAGTCTGGCCTGTTCCCAATAACGGTTCTTTTTCTATTTTGATGGAAAATGACGTTAACAAAGCTGAACTAAAAGTCTATGATATTTTAGGTAAAGAAGTTGTAAAACAGAATATAAGTTCAAAAGCACAAGAAAATATTCATTTAAAAACCAAAGGTGTTTTCATTTTAAAAGTGACAGATCCTGACACAAAAGAAATTTTACACGTAAAAAAGATTATCGTGCAATAATACTCAAAAACAGAAATGGCAACCCTAAAGTTGCCATTTCTTTTATATTAATTTGATCATTTAATTCACATCAATAGTTTCATTTTTTTGCCTCTGAAAAAAATAAGTATAAATCCAAGTGATGGTAAACGAAGGAATTATATCGGTAAACGGAATTATTTCTTCCACAAAAGTCAAAATACTCGCCACCCTTCCTACTCGTCCCTTATACATTCTGCTCATTAAAAAAGCGGCAATTGGCGCCCAGATTACATCTGAAAACTCACCCAAAAGCGGAATCGAAAAAGAAATCATTCCAATACCGTCAAAAAGCAAACCTAAAAGGAGCTTTCTCATTCTATCGTCAGTTGTTACATTCAAATCCTGCATTTTTATTTGATTTAGTTATTATTCGAATTTAAAAATAAATCATCAAAGTAAATTTATCTTTAACTGGTATTTGTTTCTTAATTACCACATCTTCAATTTTCAAGCCAAGTTTTAGAATTTTAGATTTTATAATATAGAATATAGATTTTAGATATTGGAATTTGATTCTATTCATAATCTTTGTTTCTTTGTAGAAACAGTTTCAAAATGATACAAGCAAAAAACATACATAAATTCTACGATAAACTTGAAGTTTTAAAAGGAGTTGATTTACATATTAAAAAAGGAGAAATTGTTTCAATTGTTGGCGCTTCCGGTGCGGGGAAAACCACTTTATTACAAATTTTAGGAACGCTTGACAAACCTGAACAAAATACAAATTCATCATTAACCATTAACGGAGAAAATATTTTAACGCTTCAGGATGTTGAAAAAGACAACTCAAAACAAGAGAAAACATTCAAATGGATTTGCTGGGTTGGTGCTGTTTATACTGTTGCCCTTATCATTTTTACTTTCTTTTTCAAGCATATAATTTTTGATGATTTAACCAGAAATATTACGGTTGGGGCTTTAATTCTTCCGCTTTTTGCACTGGCAATTTATTTGAATCTTTATTTTAGAAAAAAGAGTAAAAAAGACAAAACATTATCCACTTTCAGAAACCTAAATCTTGGTTTTATCTTCCAGTTTCACCAATTGTTACCTGAATTTACAGCATTGGAAAACGTTTGTATTCCCGCTTTCATGGCCAATAAATCAAAAGCAGAAGCCGAAAAAGAAGCCAAAAAACTATTAGAATATTTAGGTTTATCACACCGAATCAATCATAAACCAAACGAACTTTCGGGTGGTGAACAACAACGTGTGGCCGTTGCAAGGGCTTTAATCAATAAACCTGACGTTATTTTTGCCGATGAACCTTCGGGAAATCTGGACACGCAATCTGCCGAAAATTTACATCAGTTATTTTTCCAGCTTCGCGACGAATTCGGACAAACATTTGTAATCGTAACCCACAACGAAGAGTTAGCCAATATGGCCGACAGAAAATTAGTTATGGTCGACGGTCAGATTAGTAATTAGAAGCTGTTTCCTGCTGTCCGCTATATCTTTTCCTTGCTAAAGAAGCAAGAAAAAGGATGCCGCTTCCATCAGGGCTAGGGCACTCAACTATTAAGAACATTAATTTTAGCATGACCCAAAAAGAACTTAAAGAATTCCTTGACGAAAAAGTCATTCAATATAACAATCAGGACTTCATAGAAAGTGATCCTGTGCAGATTCCACATTTATTTTCTCAAAAAGAAGACATCGAAATTGCCGGTTTTTTAAGCGCCACAATCGCTTGGGGAAACCGCAAAATGATTATTAAAAACTCCCACCAAATGATGGAATTAATGGGCAATACACCTTACGATTTCATAATGTCCCATTCTGAAAATGATCTGGAACGTCTGGAAAATTTCGTGCATCGCACCTTCAACGGAAAAGATTTTGGTGGTTTTATAAAAGGTTTGCAGCACGTTTATCAAAATCATGGCGGTTTAGAAAATGTGTTCGCAAAAAATCAGGAAAAAGACAGTTTACAAAAAAGCATTAGCGAATTCAAAAAGATATTCTTCGAAATAGATCATTTGCCAAGAACTCAAAAACACATTTCAGATCCGCTGAATAATTCGGCAGCAAAAAGAATCAACATGTATTTGCGCTGGATGGTGCGCCAGGATGCAAAAGGAGTCGATTTAGGAATCTGGAAAACCATTTCACCAGCCGCTTTATCTTGTCCGCTTGACGTACATTCCGGAAACGTAGCCCGTAAATTAGGCATTCTTTCGCGAAAGCAAAACGACGCAAAAGCATTAGCAGAACTCGATTTACAACTCCGCAAAATGGACGCAAAAGATCCTGTAAAATATGATTTTGCTCTTTTTGGATTAGGTGTCTTTGAAGGTTTTTAAACGCAGAATACTCGCGCATGTCAGGCTGAGCGTAGTCGAAGCCCACGTACAATTGGAGCGCCCTTCTCCCAAAGTCTCGGGAAGCTCAGTGTCACACATTAGTATCAAAAACAGAAATCTAACAAAAAACCACGAATTTAACGTACATTTGCACAAAATTTAATGTAAATGAGCACTTTCGAAAAATTCAATCTTCCAAAATCAGTACAAAAAGCAATCGACGAATTAGGATTTGTTACGCCAACTCCTATTCAGGAAAAATCCTTTTCTGTGATTATGTCAGGTCGTGATATGATGGGAATTGCGCAAACCGGAACCGGTAAAACATTTGCATATTTATTGCCTCTTTTAAAATTATACAAATTTACCCCAACCAATACTCCAAAAATTGTAATTCTGGTTCCAACCCGCGAATTAGTAGTTCAGGTTGTAGAAGAAGTGGAGAAACTAACCAAATACATGTCTGTTAAAACACTTGGTATTTTTGGTGGAGTAAATATCAATACACAAAAAAAAGCCGTTTACGAAGGTGTCGATATTTTAGTAGGAACACCGGGTCGAACAATGGATTTAGCTTTGGATGCTGTAATTCGTTTTGATGAAACTCAAAAATTAGTAATCGACGAATTTGATGAAATGCTGAATTTGGGTTTCCGTACACAATTGACAGCACTTTTGGCAATGATGAAAACCAAACGTCAGAACATTCTTTTCTCTGCAACAATGACAGATGAAGTTGATGCGGTTTTGAATGACTTTTTTGATTTTCCTGAAGAAGTTACACTTGCTGCGTCAGGAACTCCGCTTGAAAATATTACTCAAATCACCTATAATGTTCCTAATTTCAATACAAAAGTAAACTTGCTGAAACATTTATTGCAAACAAACGAAAGCATGGAACGTGTTTTGGTTTTTGTAAACAATAAAAAGATTTCAGACATGCTTCATACCCGAATTGAAGAAGATTTTGAAGGACAGTTTGGTGTGATTCACTCGAACAAATCTCAAAATTACCGTTTGAGTACTATGGCTGAATTCCAGGAAGGAAATCTTCGCGGATTGATTACAACGGATATTATGGCGAGAGGTTTGGATATTTCGAATATTTCTCACGTTATTAACTTTGAACTTCCAGAATTTCCGGAGTTATACATGCACAGAATTGGTCGTACAGGTCGTGCAGATGCAACCGGAACTGCGATTAGTTTTATCACGCCTCGTGAAGAAGAATTTAAAGTAGAAGTAGAAGTCTTAATGAATCAGGAACTTGAAATTGCTGATTTCCCTGAGGAAGTTGAAATTTCGACTAAATTAATCGAACCTGAAAAAGACAAACAGCCGATTAAGTTTCTAATGAAAAAAGTAAAACTTGAAGGTGACGGTGCTTTTCATGATAAAGCAAAAAAGAATAAAAAAGTAAATCTTGGAGGACCTTCAAAAACCAAAAAGAAAACCCACGGTTCTGTCAACAGAAATATGTTGAAAACCAGAGATAAGAAGAGAAAAGATAAGGATAAGTAAGATCTTTTTGAGACTCTAAGTTGCTAAGCGGCTAAGATTAAAGGCTAAAAAATATGAAGTTAAGATTTCATATTTTTTAGCCTTTTTTATTTAAAACTTAGAATCTTAGTACCTTAGAGACTTAGCATCTTTTAACAAACTATATCTTCGTAAAAACAAGTCCCACCGGAGAACACAAATCGATTTTTTTTCCTGTGTCTTTAAGTTTTCCGGTTAGTTTATCTCTTTTAAAAATAATAATATTGTTTGTGTATTGATGTCCAACTAAAAGGTAATTTCCTGTGGGATCGATGGCAAAATCCCTTGGGCCTTTTCCTAAAGTACTTTGTTGTTCAACAAGTTCGATCTTTCCTGTTTTAAGAATTTTATAAACCGAAATATTATTAGCGTCCACGCGATCTGTTACGTATAAAAACTTCCCGTCAGGAGAAATTTTAATCGCCGCAGCACCGGTTCCACCTTTAAAATCTTTTGCAAGAATACTCGTTTCGGCCAATAATTTTAAACTTCCGTTTTTATTATAACTAAAAGTCGTCAATGTTCCGTCTAGTTCCTGAACCAGATAAACAAATTTTCCATCTTTGCTAAAAGTCAAATGTCTTGGACCGCTTCCGGCTTTTACAGCAACCGTTTCTTTTAAAGTCAGAATGTCATGTTTAGCAGTCGCATTGTATTTATAAATGAAAACTTTATCCTCACCTAAATCATTCGATAAAATGAACTTTTTATCCGGAGAAAAAACAACCATATGCACGTGAGCTTTTTCCTGACGTGCCGCATTCGGTCCTTTTCCTTCATGCTGAATCAATTGCTGTACTTCTGTTATACTTCCGTCAGCATTTTTCTTAAAAACAGCAATGCTTCCGCCAGAATAATTAGCCGCAATTACATTATGAGAATCGTTAATTAAATGACAAGGATCAGCTCCTAAAGAAGCATTTGAGTTTAGTAATTTAAGTTTCCCTGTTTTTGAATCATAAACAAAAGCACTTACGGTACTTTGAGTTCCGTTTTCGTTTACGGCATAAATAAATTTATTATCTGCAGAAGGCGATAAATAACTCGGACTCAAAACATTTTCTGACGAATTTTTAAATTTAAAATTCCCTGAATTTGCATCGAATTCATAAACATAAATTCCCTTACTTTCACATGTATTGGTGTAAGTTCCAACTAATAAGTTAAATTTATTTTGCGCCTGCGAAGTTGTAAAAGCTAAAGCCGAAAAAAACAGCATATATAATCTTTTCATAGTTTTTTGATAGTTTTTTTAATTAGCTAAAATACTGAATATTCTTATTCCGAAGTTTGTTTTTTGTTACAAATGAATTTTCAAAAGTTACATTTTTCAAACTATGCTTTGTGTTTTTAAACCATATAAGTGATATAAGAGATTATAAGTTAGGATTAATTGAGTAAAAATTAAATGAACTTATATAACTTATATGGTTTAATTAATATCGCTGTTTGGTTTAAGTAAAAATTTGTATTTTTGACCAGTATCTTCGCGAAACACAAAACGTAGTGAAGTAAATCAAAGCCAGAATGCACTTTAAACAGCCCGAAATTCTATACTTTCTCTTTTTATTGATTGTTCCAATTTTGGTTCATTTATTCCAATTACGACGTTTCAAAACTTCTTATTTCACAAATGTCCGTTTCCTTAAAGAACTTGCCGTACAAACCCGTAAAAGTTCTAAAATAAAGAAAAGACTTTTATTAGCCACGCGATTAATATTGCTGACTTGCGTCATTATTGCTTTTGCACAGCCTTTTTTTGAAGCTAAAGACAGTAAAAATGCAACCAACGAAATGTATATTGTTTTAGACAATTCGTTTAGTATGCAGGCAAAAGGCAAAAAAGGCGAACTGCTAAAACGCGCCGTTCAGGAACTTTTAGAAAACACGCCTGAAACTGCTCAGTTTTCATTGTTAACCAATACCGAGAACTTCTGGAATACTGATATCAAATCTTCTAAAGCTTCACTGCAAAACTTAAAATACAGTGCAACGCCATTTGAACTTTCGTCTATTATGGCGAAAATTAAAGCACATAAATCGGCACATAAAAAAGATATTGTTATTATTACAGATGCTGTTGGTCTTGCCGAAAAAGATGTTAAAAACATAGATACTGAGGAGAAACCGTATTTTATAATTCCGGAGGCAGAACAAAAAAACAATGTTTCTATTGACAGCGTTTTCATCAATCAGACTTTGGAAAACTTTTACGAGCTAGGAATTAATTTATCTGCTTACGGCGAAGATTTCAAACCTGTTTCTGTGGCATTATACAATCAGAAAAAATTGATTGCCAAAACAATTATTAATTTCGATTCTAAAAAAAAGAAAATCAATTTTACGATTCCAAAAGAAGCTTTTCATGGATATGTAACAATTGAAGATAATGGCTTGGCTTATGATAATAAGCTTTATTTCAGTATTTCAAAAAATAAAAAAACAAACGTTATCAGCATTGGCGAACCTGAAAAAAGTAATTTTTTATCCAGAATTTATACTTCATCCGAATTCAATTATAACAACTATTCTATTAGCAGTTTAGATTATAATAGTTTAGAAAAACAAAACACGATTATCCTGAATGAATTAATTGAAGTTCCTCAGGCTTTGCAGACTACTTTAAAATCGTTTGTTTCAAAAGGCGGAAATCTTGTTGTAATTCCGGGAGAGAAAAGTTCTATTTCTAATTTGAATTCTTTTTTAGGGAATTTCGGGAAAATTCAGTTTAAAAATCTTGAAAACAAAGACAAATTAATCACCAAAATTAATTTTGATCATCCTTTATTTTCAGGTGTTTTTGAGAATAAAATTACCAATTTTCAATATCCAAAAACAAACAGTTCATTTGATATTTCAAGTCTGTATCCGGCTGTTTTATCGTATGAAGATCAAAGCGTATTTGTAACAGCGATTCAAAGCCCGGTTTCCGGAATTACTGTTTTTTCAGCACCAATAAATACTTCAAATTCAAACTTTCAGCAATCACCATTGATCGTTCCGCTTTTTTATAAAATGGGACAAAACAATCAAAAAACAGGTGTTAATGCCTTGACAATTGGAAACAATCAGCCTTATTTTGTGGATGTTTTATTGAGCAAAGATGCAATTTTGGAAGTTAAAGGAAATGATGATTCGTTTATTCCGATTCAGCAAATATTAAATAATAAAGTAAAACTAACATTCAACGATTTCCCTGAAACAGCAGGAAATTATAGCGTTTTTGATAAAAAACAATCGGTAGAAAATCTGAGTTTTAATTACAAAAGAAGTGAAAGTGATTTAAGTCAGGTAAATACAAATGCGGTTTCAGATTTTAAAACTGCCGATACGATTTCGACCATTTTTAACACCTTACAAACTGAGCGAACTGACAGTCAAATTTGGAAATGGTTTGTTATCTTTGCACTGTTATTTTTAGCATTAGAAATGGCAATTATCAAATTTGTGAAATAATTTTTTCACCAGTAAGACATTACGAAAATTAAGTCTTAATGCTTTAAAATAATTTAATTGTTTCAATTAAAATAAATTCTCTACATATGAAAATAATCATCAGAAGCGCCAAAATTATCGATTCAAAAAGTCCGTTTCATAACCAGACTGTTGATCTTTTAATTGCAGATGGTTTAATTGAAAAAATAGGAACTTCAATTCTTGATATTGATGATACAACAGAAGTAAAGTTCGATAATCTGCATCTTTCGCAAGGTTGGTTCGATAGCAGCGTTTCGTTTGGAGAACCAGGTTATGAAGACAGGGAAACCATTGCAAACGGACTTCATGTTGCAGCAAAAAGTGGTTTTACAGGCGTTGCTTTACAGCCTAACTCCTACCCGGTTATTGATAATCAGGCACAAGTAAATTTTGTAAAGAACAAAGCAAATGGTCTTGCTACAGAACTTTTCCCAATTGGTGCTTTAACAAAAGCAAGCGAAGGAAAAGATATGGCGGAATTGTTTGATATGAAAAAATCAGGAGCAATCGCTTTTGGAGATTATAATAAAAGTATCGACAATGCCAATTTGCTAAAAATTGCGCTTCAATATGTGCAAGATTTTGATGGTTTGGTAATCACTTATTCACAAGATCCAAATATAAAAGGAAACGGAGTTGCCAATGAAGGAATTGTTTCGACAAGATTAGGTTTAAAAGGAATTCCGAATCTTGCTGAAGAATTGCAAATCTCAAGAAACTTATTCTTATTAGAATATACGGGAGGAAAACTTCACATTCCAACCATTTCTACGGCAAAATCAGTGGAATTAATTAAAGAAGCTAAAGCAAAAGGTTTACAAGTGACTTGCAGTGTTGCTGTACATCATTTGGTTCTTACCGATGAAAAACTGGAAGGTTTTGATACGCGTTTTAAAGTAACTCCACCATTGCGAACTGAAACCGACAGACAAGCACTTATAAACGCTGTTCTTGACGGAACAATTGACATCATTACTTCAGACCACAACCCAATTGATATTGAATTCAAAAAAATGGAATTTGATACGGCTAAAAATGGAACTATTGGTTTAGAAAGTGCTTTTGGAGCGTTATTAACTATTTTGCCTTTAGAAGTTATAATCGAAAAACTGACTTTAGGAAAAGCTGTTTTCGGAATCGAAAATAACTCCATCGCAGAAGGTTCAAAAGCCAACTTTACTTTCTTTAACCCGGAAGTAACATCAACTTTCACGAAAGAAAACATTCTTTCAAAATCTAAAAATTCTGCTTTTTTAGGAACTGAAATCAAAGGTTCCGTGTACGGAATTTTAAATCAAAAACAACTTGTTATCACTAAATAATTACAATGAATAATTCAATCGAAGAGGGAAAATCAATCGCAATTACCAGTTATATTTTAATTGTTGGGGTTTTAATTGCCATGTCAATGAACTCTGAAAATAAAAATAGTTTTGCTTCTTTTCATATCCGTCAGGCTTTAGGATTATCGCTGACTTTTATTTCTTTTGGAGCCATAATTAGTAATTTCGACAGCTTTTTTATTACATTTCCTATGTGGATTTGTATTTCAATTTTATGGACTTATGGAATTTTTAGTGCTATTCAAGGGCAAACAAGACCCATTCCTTTAGTTGGAAATTTATTTCAAAAATGGTTTAAATCGATAGGTTAATAAAATTCCAATATTTTTAAATTCCAAATTCCAAAAAAAAAGAAATCCTTTAAAATCAGCGTTTTCGATTTAGCGAATCTGTTTTATCAGCGTATAAATTTTGCACACGGATAACGCTGATTTGCAAGCAAAAACGCGGATAAAAACAGATTTTTTTATATTTATAAACTTAAATAACACAGCATTCGCCTTAAACGCAGGCTGAGACTGAAAACTAAAAAAAATGAATCTATCTTTAGAATATAAAATACAAGAACCAAAAGTTATTTTAGATAAAAATCCTGTTTTGCTTTTGTTACACGGATACGGCAGCAACGAAGCTGACTTGTTCTCGTTTGCAACTGAACTTCCTGATAACTATTATATTATTTCAGCAAGAGCGCCATATGATTTACAATACGGAGCTTATGCTTGGTATGCAATCAATTTTGATGCTGACCAGAATAAATTTTCTGACAATGAACAAGCTAAAACTTCACGAGATGCAATTGCTTTTTTTATAGATGAATTAGTTGCTAATTATCCAATTGATGCCAATAATATAACTTTAGTTGGTTTTAGTCAGGGTTCAATTTTAAGTTATTCTGTTGCACTTTCCTATCCTGAAAAAGTCCAGAGAGTTGTAGCAATGAGCGGTTATTTTAATGAAGAAATTATCAAGGACGGTTTTGAGAAAAATGACTTTAAAAACTTAAAAATATTCGCTTCTCACGGAACTGTAGATCAGGTTATTCCAATTGATTGGGCGAGAAAAACTCCTGCAATTCTCGAAAAATTAAACATTCCGGTTACTTATAAAGAATATCCTGTTGGTCACGGTGTGGCGCCACAGAATTTCTTTGATTTTAAGAAGTGGCTGGCTGAGTAACTTTTAGTCACAGTTTTTAGTCACAATTTTCAGTTATTTAAATCCTTACAATGAGTAATTTTCCAGCTATATTAACTGACGAAAAAATAAAAGACAGTAACAAAGACTTTAGAAATGCACTATTTTCTCTAGATAAAAATACTATCGATAAAGATAATTTCCTTCACTTAACAAGGATTTATTCTGTTACAAAACAATTAGACATTAGAAATAAAATTTTAAGGTTATTATATGATTTTGAGTTTCCTGAATTAAAACAGTTCTTTAATACTGCATACAAAAAGGAAAGATATCTGGACATGAAAATCTATGCTTTGCGTGGATTATCAATTTTTGTAGAGGAAAAAGAGATTGAAAAACTATTACAGAAATTCAATCAGACATTATCTAAAAGACAAGAAACCACTCCTTATAATTATCAGGAATATGAACTTTTAAGAGGAGAAAACTCTTTGCCTTATTTAGTTAAGAAATATAATTACAATTGTTTTAATACAACTTTAGATCAGGTCAATGCACAATATAATGCAATGCCAGACGCGTTTAAAGGACATTTTACGATAGATGAAAATGGTGAATTTGTATCATTGAGAGATTCTGAAGAAAGTTCAAGAATGATTGAAGATTTTTTTAGTAAGCAATAAAAAAAGCCGCAGCTTCAACTGAAAACTGCGACTGTATACTTTTACTGTCCTGTATAAATAATCTTCCCGTTTTTCTTCAAAACATAACCTTTCCAGGGAATTAACTGATAATCACCTTTAGTCCAGGAATCACCTTCGGATTTTCTTTCTAAAATAATTGATTCTTTTTGAGTGTCGAGAAAAAGCTCAGCTTTGTTTCCTTCAAAAACCACATAAGCAGCTGTTGTGTATGTTTTTCCATCTTCAGTATGAGACAACTGTGTTCCTTCAAAAATTCGGATGCAATCATTTTTAATAACTGACCATGTATAACCTGCAGAACCCTTACAGCCGTGGCTGTCAACATCTCCGCCAACCATCGCTTTTTCCGGTTTTGTCTCCTTTGTCGTTTTCGTTTCCTGTGTATTTTTTGTACTGCAGGAAACTGAAAGACCTATAATAACTGAGAATAAAAATATCTTTTTCATTTTTCCTATTTATTTATTGAATACAAAAATAGGAAAAATCTTTCTTATTTTTGATATAATAGCGATTGATTTGTTTCGAAAGAAATACTTTCATCATCACTTACAAAGTATTTCAACAGGGCTTCTCCCCATAATTCTCCGTTACTGAAATCAACAATAATCCATCTGTGGTTTAAGATTTTTACTTTGTTGATGATAAATTTCTTACCATCAATCATGTCCTGTCCTGTATAAGGATTTCCTTTTGGATTTGAGTTTAGATCTAATAATTTTTCAGTAACAATGGGAATCAATTTTTCATATAAAATTACTTTTCCTCCAGAGGCACTGTTATCAAAATAATTCTGGGCATTTTCATTGTGTGCCAAAGAAAAATAATCTGCTTCGGCTAATTGGCCTGAAACCAAGTTAATACTGTCTCTTAGCTTTTTTGTAGTTTTCTCATATCTTTCTTCGCCAAATTTCACTTCGCGGCTGTAAAACATATAAGTAAAAATATTCATTAATATCGCAAGGATAAAAAGGTAAAGCATTAAGGATTTTTTCATTTTGTAGGTATAATTAAATTGTAATTTCTAAGTTGTCATAAGCCAGGAAAACATTTTTCGGCAGTTGTTTCTGTACTTCTTCATGAAATCCTAAAACGTGGCTAATATGCGTTAAATAAGCAACTTCCGGCTTAACAAGATTGATAAAATCAAGCGCTTCCTGAAGGTTAAAATGAGTATCGTGAGGTTCTACACGCAAGGCATTTACAACCAGAACTTTTAAATTCTGCAGTTTTTCAATTTCAGCTTCGTGAATGGTTTTCACATCTGTCAAATAGGCAAAATCGTCGATTCTGTATCCAAAAACCTGTAATTCGCCGTGCATCACATTTACCGGAATGGCCATTTTGTCGCCAACCGCAAAAGGTTTGTTATTGACAACTTCGATGGTTTTTACGCTTGGTGCGCCAGGATATTTATTTACGGTTTCGAATACATAATCAAAACGGCGTTTTAGATTGTCAATAACACGATGATGGGCGTAAACCGGAATTTCGCCCTGCCTGAAATTAAACGGGCGAATATCATCCAGACCTGCCGTATGATCGGCATGTTCGTGTGTAAACAAAATAGCGTCAAGATGCCTGCAGCCGCAGGAAAGCATTTGCTGCCTGAAATCAGGACCGCAATCTATTACATACGAATGATTGTCCCATGTAATCCAGATGGATACGCGGAGCCTTTTGTCCTTAGCATCAGTGCTTTTACAAACAGGATGATCGATTCCAATAATTGGAATACCCTGAGAAGTGCCAGTACCTAAAAAATAGATCTTCAATTGAACTTGTTTTTTTTACAAAAATAGGGATTATTTCTCTTTCATTAGAAGCCTAATTTACTAACTTTGTAACAAATCTATTTAAAATAAAATGGGTACAGAAATAAAACTCAAGGGTGACAAGGTCATCGAACAGATTCCTTCTATAAAAGACAAAGCGTTACGCATTAATTTAAACGAGAATATTTACGGAACATTTGCTGAAATTGGCGCCGGACAGGAAACTGTAAGACATTTTTTCAGATCCGGAGGTTCATCGGGAACTATTGCAAAAGCAATGTCTGCCTATGATAAAGATTTTAGTGATGCCGTTTACGGTATCGAAGGCGACGGCCGCTACGTGACAGAAAACCGACTCAAAAAAATGTTAACCTTTGAAGGGGAACTTATCGAAGAACGTTTGAGCCGCGAAAAACACCCAAATAAACTTTTCTTTAGTTACGCCAATACGGTTGCCACAATAGATTTTGCAAAACAATTTAAAGGTCACGGATGGGTTGGAATCAGATACCAGATTGAACCGGACGAAGCTTATAACGAAATTATCCTGCACATTCGTTTTAAAGAAACAGATGCAAGACTACAACAGGAAACACTTGGGATTTTAGGTGTAAACTTAATTTACGGTGCTTTTTACAAATACAACGATCCAAAACGATTACTTCGTTATTTATACGATCACTTAGATAAAGATCAATTAGAGATTGACACCATCAACTTTTCAGGACCGCGTTTCGCAGATGTTGATAACCGTTTAATGAGTTTACAGCTGGTTAAAAACGGAATGACGGATGCCGTAATGTTTAATCCTGAAGGGAAAAATGTTTTACCGGCTGCTGTTTTATACAAAAAAAATCTTCTTGCTTTTAGAGGAAGTTTTCGTCCGGTTACCAATGTTAACCTTGACATGTATGAGAAGTCATTAAAAATGTTTCTTGAAGAAAACAAGGTCGAAAAAGACAATACATTGGTAGTTTTTGAAATTACCCTTTCGAATTTACGTTCGGATGGTGAAATTGATGAACGCGATTTTATGGACAGAGCCGAATTGCTTTGTTCACTAGGTCAAACTGTTATGATTTCAAATTTCCAGGAATATTATAAAGTAGTAGAATATTTTTCTAATTATACAAAAGCCAGAATGGGATTGGCAATGGGTGTTAACAATTTAGTTGACATTTTTGATGAGAAATACTATCGCCATTTAAGTGGTGGCATTCTGGAAGCTTTCGGAAAGTTGTTTTACCGCGATATGAAAGTATTCTTATACCCTATGCTTGGAGAAAATGGTGAAATTATTACTTCTGACAACTTAAAAGTTCATCCTAGAATGAAGGAATTGTACAAATTCTTTAAATTTAACGGAAAAGTAGTTGACATTAAAGATTACAATCCTGAAATATTAAATGTATTCTCTCGCGAAGTATTAAAAATGATCGGTCAGGGAAAATCGGGCTGGGAACCAATGCTTCCGTCCGGAGTTGCAGAAATTATAAAAGAACACCACCTTTTTGGATATCATCCGGAAAAGGAACTGGAACAAAATGCTTAAACTTAAAAAGTCCCTTAATTGGGATTTTTTTTTTTTTAGGTTTTCTTTGTTTCAGGTTTCAGGCTCTTTACTGAATAAAAATTTACCCCAAAGCACGCAAAGATTTTTCATAAAGATTGTATGTTATAATATGGAAAAGTTCGCAAAGCTTTGTATTGATTAAGCTTTGCGAACTTTATTTTTTTTAAACTCTACGCATAAAAAACTTAGCGTGCTTTGCGGTAAAATAACGCAACACTTTGCAACCTGAAACCTGAAACAAAGAGAACCTTAAACAAAAAAATTACTTCAAAATTTGTGCTGCGTGTTCTTTTGTTTTTACTTTCTCAATTACCTCATCGATGACGCCGTTTTCATTGATTACGAAAGTAGTTCTGTGGATTCCGTCGTATTCTTTTCCCATGAATTTCTTTGGTCCCCAAACTCCAAATGCATTGATTACAGATTTGTCTTCGTCTGCCAGTAATGGAAAAGGAAATTCGTATTTGTCTTTGAATTTTAACTGCGCTTTCTGACTATCGGCACTTACTCCTAATAGTTCATAATTATTGGCTTTAAAGCGCTCAAAATTATCTCTTAAATCACAAGCTTCTGCAGTACAACCAGGCGTACTTGCTTTTGGATAAAAGAAAACTACCAGTTTTTTTCCGGCGTAATCTGCCAGTTTATGTGTTTTCCCGTCCTGATCTACACCTGAGAAATTTGGAGCTTTATCGCCTGCTTTTAATGTGGTCATATTTTTTTATTTTAGATTTTAGAGTAAAAGATTATAGAGCAAAGATTATAGACTATATCTTTAAAATAATTCATAATTCATAATTCATAATTCATAATTCATAACTCATAATTAACAATCATTAAAATTATGCTATTTTTACAGGATTAAAAATACGGAAATGAATAAAGAAGCTCGCGTAAAATTTGTTATAAATACGTTAAAAGAACTCTACCCCACCATACCTGTCCCGCTAGATCATAAAGATCCTTACACCCTTTTAATTGCTGTTTTACTGTCTGCACAATGCACAGATGTTCGTGTGAATCAGATTACGCCATTGCTTTTTGCGAAGGCTGATAATCCTTATGATATGGTAAAAATGTCGGTGGAAGAAATTAAGGAAATCATTCGTCCTTGCGGATTATCTCCAATGAAATCGAAAGGGATTCATGGTTTGTCTGAAATTTTGATTGAGAAATATAATGGTGAAGTTCCGCAGAGTTTTGAGGCGCTTGAATCTTTACCTGCTGTTGGGCATAAAACGGCAAGTGTTGTGATGTCACAGGCTTTTGGTGTTCCTGCTTTTCCGGTTGATACGCACATTCACAGATTGATGCACAGATGGAATCTTTCGAATGGAAAAAATGTGGTTCAGACTGAAAAAGATGCGAAACGCCTTTTTCCAAAAGAAACCTGGAATGATCTACACTTACAAATTATTTGGTACGGACGCGAATATTCGCCTGCAAGAGGCTGGAGTTTAGAGAAAGATATTATTACCAGAACTATTGGTAAAAAATCTGCACTGGAAGAAGCTTCGAAAAAGAAAATCAAGTAGTGGTATTAAACACAAATTTCACGAATTTGCACAAATTTCAATTATGAAATTAAGTTTGGCAATTCGTGAAATTCTTGTTTTTTATTGTTTTTTACTGACTGTTTTTTAATGCGTTATATTCATTTGTCATATCCAGCGATCTGTATATTCCTAAAAGCGATTTGACAGCGTCTTCGTTTTTTGGTTCGATTACTAATGCTTTTTTAAGATACGGAATCGCACTTTTTACGATTTCGTCTTTTTCAGCATCCAATTTATCATACTCTTTCATTTCGCTTGGCGTGTTGCCTAATAACGCCATTTTATCTACTACAACTTTCTTTAATTGTATTTTTACGTAAGCAAGATTGATGTAACAATCAATACAATTTGGATTTAACTGTAATCCTTCATCATAATATTTTTCGGCACTGGCATAATCTTTTGTTTCAAGATAAGAAAATGCCAATGAATTTAGAATTTCTTCTTTTTTTGATGGCGGCCAAAAATCTCTTGGCTTTTCATAAAAACCAGCAGCAAGGTTTGATTCTCTTGCACTTCTGGAAATAAAAGGCTCTTCTACTTTTGTTTTCTTATTGATTGCATAAAATACTATACCTTTTCCGGTGTAATTTATTTTTTTAAGTTTTTCGTAATATTTAATAGCCGAAGGATAATCTTTACCTGTTAACGATGCCGAAGCCGCATTAAGCAAGTTCAATGTATCTTTTTTATCAAACTGGTAAACTTCGTAACTTTTATCTGCACTTTCTTTGAATTTTCCTGCCTTAAAATCATTGAATGCTCCGTCTACAAGTTTAGATTTCATTTCTTTTAAAGCTAAATTTGCTTTAAATGCATATTTATAATTACGGGAATCATTTTCGTATAAAAGTACATCCTGATAGGCACCGGAAGCAATAGCAAAATTGGCTGCTGCATCTATGTTTTTGGTTGCCAAATCTTTATATACATTTCCTTTTGTAAAAAAGAAATCAGATTTTACCTCATCGGGTGCATTTATAACTAAGTATTCTACTTTTTTTAAAATCGCACAAGCTTCTTCAGATTTTCCTTTTTCAAAATAAGATTGCGCTTCTTTTATTTCATCTTTTTGAGCAAATGCTGCGTAATTTATCAATAAGAGAATTGATAATATCTTAAGGTTCGTTTTCATTTTTCGGTTTTGGTTGGGTTGTTAAATAGATTTAACGGTTTTATTGATGATTGTAGGTAAACCGTTTTCGGGACAAAAAAATCTTCTTTTGGCTGACTATAATTTAAGATGCACAACTAACAAAACAGAATAAAGTAGTGTAATTTTTCTTCATAGATCATTGGTTTTGGTTAAACATTTTTTCCTTAACATTTCATAATTTGAATATTCTAAACACTAAAAGCATTTTGATACGAAAAACTTCCTCAAAAGATGATTTGGTTGAATAAAAAAATACTTTTTAACTAAAATAAAACAAATATTGAATAAATCAATAAAAATTGTATAAAATATCAAACTTTAACTAAATCCGCAAAAAATTGACTGCAAAAAGCTGAATTTTAGTATTAAAAAAAGATTTAATTATTGAATTTATAATTTATAAAAATGAGGATCCTGAGAAGTACAAAAAAAAAACTCACTATGTGTATTTACATACAAATAGTGAGCTTTCAACCAAAACGACCATTTGGTTTTCTTTTTAAAAACATCCGACCAAAGTAGTGGGCTGTTTAATTAGCTATGATCTCAAAACTTTTATCTTCAATTTTCACAACTGTAAGTGCTTGTGAATAATTAAGTAAAAAAGAAACAACTTCTTTTTTAGGTTTTAAATCTTTGGAAGCTAATGCTTTTTTAGAGTAAATTTTCGCCATACTATGAAATGTTTTATTAAAGTATAACGGGCTAATGCTCAAAATAGTATTAGTTGGTTAAAATAATTTGATGTTTATCAATAATTTTTCTCAAATTCATTAATGCATAACGCATTCTGCCTAACGCTGTATTGATACTTACGCCTGTTAGCTCTGAGATTTCTTTAAAACTCATGTCCTGATACATACGCATTACAAGAACTTCTTTTTGATCTTCCGGAAGTTCTTCTATTATTTTTTTTAAATCAACTTCAACCTGATCAAAAATCATTTTATTTTCGATGGTTAAGGAATCATCCGACATTACAGAAAAAATTGAAAATTCTTCTGTTTCTCTGTACATCGGCATTTTTTTGGTCTTGCGGAAATGGTCAACAATTAAATTGTGGGAAATTCGCATTACCCAAGGTAAAAATTTACCTTCTTCATTATATGAGTTGGATTTTAAAGTTCTGATAACTTTAATAAATGTATCCTGAAAAATGTCATTTGAAATATCTCTATCAGCTATCTTAGAATATATAAATCCATATATCTTAGACTCATGCCTTTTTATTAATGTCGATAAAGCATTCTCGTTGCCTTCAACATAATTTTTCACTAATAGAGCGTCTGGAATATGCAGATCAGCCATAATACTACTTTTTTAGTTCTTGTTTAAAATTTGGAGTAATTTTTCTAAAAAGTAATTTTATTGTATAGGCGTCTCTTTTTGTTATGTTAATAATCTGTCCAAATTTAACAAATAAATATTTTAAAAAGCAAATGTATGGCGTAATAATTAATAATAAAATTACAAATAATATACATTAAAAATAAATTTTGACCTCAAAGTGCTAAAAAACGTCAAGGAATTTAAATGTTTTAACAAATTGAAAAAAAGATGTAAATTATCTAAATATCTTATTTTAAACAAGTTACATCTTATTTTTTAGTAGTATTATTAGTATATATTTAATTTATTGGTACACTCGCACATAATCCACATAAAATTTTTGGGGCAATATAGCATCGTCTACTTCAGGTCCGCCAAAATTTCCTCCTATGGCTAAATTTACAATTATATAAAATGGCTTGTTAAATGGCCAGGTATCTTCGTTTTTAACTTCGGGATTAAATGTGTACACAAGTGTTGTATCCACAAAAAAATCAATCTTATCTTTTGTCCACTCAATCGCATAAACGTGATATCCTTCTTCTATAGCAGGAAATTCGGTTCTTTTTGTGTTGATTGTATTTCCGTGACTGTCTTGTGTATGCAATGTCGTATAAACCATGTGCGGATCGCGTCCGATATATTCTAAAATATCAATTTCGCCGGTTTTGGGCCATTTTACTTCATCAATATTTGCACCCAGCATCCAGAAAGCCGGCCATAAACCATGTCCAACTGGTAATTTTGCCCTTGCTTCTATTCGCCCATATAAAAATGATTTTTTGCCTTTTGTTGTAATTTTTGTCGACGTATATTTATCTCCTTCTTTTCTGGCTTCGATGATTAAATTGCCATCTTTGATCTCGTGATTGGTTTTGGTATAAATCTGTCTTTCATTATTTCCGTAACCGCATAAGTTCGGACATCCGTCACCTAATTCGAAATTCCAGAAAGATTCGTTTATTTTCTTTTTATTGAAATTTTCTTCCCAGACCAGTTTTCTTGCCGTTTGTGCCAGACAGAAATTGCTTATCATTAATAATAACACTACTTTTTTCATGCTGTTCTTTTTAAATTGCTAAAATTAAGAAGGCCAGTATGAAACTGACCTTCTTTTCATTCTTACTAATTAATTGTATTTCTATTGATATATTTTTACATAATCAATCTCCATTGCAGATTCTGTAAAGGCCGGATCAATAGTGCCGCCAAGATTACCTCCCATTGCTACATTTAGTATCAGGAAAAAGTCTTTATTAAAAGGAAGCGAACTGTCATTGGCAACCTTATGAATTTGTACATCATCTACATAAGTTGTTACCGATTTCGGACTCCAGATTACTTTATAAACATGAAATTCTGTCGAAACATTTGGTATCGTTTTAGAACCTGAATTTCCACTTCCTCCTGAATGTCCGGGATAATGAAGTGTGCTAAGAATTACATTCTGGTTGTTTCCTACGTGCTCCATAATATCGATTTCACCGCAAGCCGGCCACGGATTGGTTGCAAAATTTGACCCAAGCATCCAGATGGCAGGCCATGTTCCTTTTCCGATTGGCAATTTGGCACGAACCTCCACTTTTCCATAAGTAAATTTGTATTTACCGTCTGTTTTCAATCTTGCAGAAGAATAATCTGCACCGCCAGAGGCTTCTTTTTTAGCCGTAATTTTAAGGCTTCCACCCTGAACGATCACATTTGATGCTGAGTTTGTATAATTTTGTTTTTCATTATTTCCCCAGCCATTATCTCCTTTTCCTAAATCATAATTCCATTTTGTTGCATCTGGTGCACCATCGATATTAAATTCGTCAGACCATACAAGATTGGTGTAATCAACTTCAGGACCCGTATTTTGAACCGGTTTTGTAGTGGTGAAAATATGATACCATGCCAATGCAGGATTTCCGCCCATAACGGCTCTCACCACCATTCTGTTTGCTGTAATCGACAGAATTTCATAAGAACTCTGACCAATGTAGTAGCCCATAAATCCTCCGTCAGAGAAATTTAGCATCGTTCCGCGGGTTTGCGTCGCATGATCCGGATTTTTTGAAACAACAGATTCTGAAGGGCTTAACGAAACGGTTTTTATTCCGCCAGCATTGTAGCTTAAACACGCATCATCTGGTGAACTTCCACCGGCTACACTTGCAAAAGCGGCATTAAAGAATGTTGATCCTCCATTGTCTAATTCAAATTTCAATTGATCTCCGTCACGAGAAAATGTCAGTACATTATCATATAAACAACTGCTGGCAGGAGAAGCTGCTTTTTCAAAAGCTCCGGCCTGATAATAGTTGGCATAATAATTTTTAGTAGCATCACCATCATTCTGCCCTACTCCTAAATGTCCGGGCTCTGAAGCAGACCAATACCATTTTTTAGAAGTTCCGGCTGTTAACAACTGAACCGCTTCGTCATCGCTGAAATTACTTAAAACGGTAACATCAAGTGTAATATTTGATGCGATTCCACCCCTTCCGTTGGCAATAAGGGTTACGGTATACGTGTTTACGCCTGTTTTTGTAAAACGTTTGGTGAACTGGCCGCTTGCCGAATTCTCTGAAGTTCCGTCGCTAAATACATATTTGTATGAAACAGCATTGTCTGCTTTAGCGGTTAATTTAACCATTCCTGAACCATCTCCGTCCGGAGCAGCAGCCGTTTTCCCAACAATCTCAGCGGTTATTTTAAGATTTGTTGGAGTTTCTATTGATCCAAATGTATAATCGTCTTTCTGACAACCCGTCATCAGGAGAATCGCAAATAAGGATACTATCTTTATAATTATTTTTTTGCTCATGATTTCTTTTTTTAATTGGATTGTTTAATGTCATCAAAGTAATAGACAGCGCCTGTTCCCATTTGTCCGAAGTCAGGGAATAAAATTACTCTGTCGTATTTATTCGCTGTGCTAAAACCGGGTGCAGTTGTCAAATCAAACGTTAATACCTGCCATGCATTAGCAACTGTTGTGGTTGCATGTGCTTCAAAAAAGACAGTTGGATTTCCGTTTCCGTCTTTTGGCGATGTAGAAACTTCCATTTTATATAAAATATCAGCTCCAACCTTAGGCGACCAAACATTTACTTTTACAGTTGTTCCTTTCGTAAAATCGATTGTTTTTTCTAAGTTAATACTTGCTCCTGCCCAAACCTGAGCTCCCGAAAGTTTTTCTATTTTTACTACTTTGTTTGATACATTGGCTCCCGTTTTATCCGGATTTGTTACTACAGAAACCGGAATTGGTCCAAAATTAGCATCTCCAAAACCACCCCATGTGTATGTTAATGTTGCTGATTCAAAATCAAGCGGCAATTCTACAGACTGAGCAGGCGTTTTATAGAAATAAATATTATCGATAAACACATTTTTACCAGCTGGAGTTCCAACTAATTTCAATTGAAAAATATCTGCAACTGTTAATCCCTGACTTGTAAATGCCGAAATTGGAATATCAATACTTGTCCATTGATTTGCTGTAAGATTTGTTGATACCGGTTTTTCTCCATTGGTTTTACTAATTAAGAACGTATCAATTTTATCTAAATCTGCTGTCCAGACATCCATGTGGAAATATTCCATTCCAGAAACATCAATTGTTACATTATCTGCTAATGCAATTCCCTCATAATTCAGATTGTTGTAATTGATGATTTTATCCCCGCTTAAATCAAATTCCTGATAAGTGGTTGATTGTCCCCAATTCGGGAAAAAGTTCGTTCCAGCTACATTGGTGTATTTAGAACTATAGATAGATATTACATCTGCAGCTTGTCTGTTTGGCGGAGTTGGTGCCGATGTTGTCGGGTTAAGAACTAATTTTGCCGTAACCTGAATTGTTTTTTCAGTCGTTTTTACGGCAGCACTTTTTGAAACCACACGAACTGTATAAACTCCGGCTTCCTGATACGTATAAGAAACTGATTCGCCATTATTTGCCGAAACGGGTTCTGGTTTACCGGTTTCTCCAAAATAAACATCATAAAACAAAGCAAAATCAGCTGTTGCCTTAACTGTTATTTTTTTAGATACTGATAAATCATTGGTTACTTCTACAACTAAATTCTCAGGAGCTCTAAACGAAACCACAACTTCTTTTTCAACTTCTGTCGTTTTTCCGTTAAGTCCCATGGCAATTATTTTAGATTTGTAGACGCCTTCTTTATAGACGTGCGCCACAGTTGAGCCGGTTCCAATATAATCAGAATCTGCACTTCCATCTCCAAAAATAATTTTGTATTGCGTTACCCCTTCGCCTTTAGGCAAAAAAGTAACTTTACCTGTATTGTCCTGCGTTACAGTAGTCAAAGCCGATATATTGGATGGTGCGCCCAAACCTTCTAAATCAATATCGCTGTTATCGCTTGAACAGCTAAAAAATAGTGTCAAAACGAAAAGACTTATAATAGAATGTATTTTTTTCATAATTGCTGTTTTTTAATATCCTGGATTTTGTTTCCAATTTCCGTTTGCAAACTGAATTTCTTCAATTGGAATTGGGAATAATTCGTTTTTATTAGCTGTGAAACCAGGAATAGTTCCTGCTGCTTTTCCGGTTCTTACCAAATCGAAAAAACGGTGTCCTTCGCCAAAAAGTTCCAATCTTCTTTCTGCCAATATAAAATCAGTCAGTGCAGCCCCAGAAGCTGATATATCATGATTATTGTCTCCAAAAGCGCGTCTTCTTACCTGATTTAGATATTCTCTGGCTTTTGCATCGTCAATTCCGCCTCTGTTATAAGCCTCTGCAGCCATCAATAAAACATCTGCATAACGAATTGCTCTGTAGTTGTTTGGGTTTGTCAAATTCAAATCTCCGGCAGCATTTGCGCTTCTTTTTCTTGGCAGGTATTTTCTGTTGAAAAATCCTGTGTCTTCATTTCCTTTTCCGTATGATACACCAGAATTAGCTCCCGCAAAGGCTGCAATATCCAAAATCGCTACATCTTTACGTCTGTCTCCCACTTCAAAAGCATTTGCAGATTCCTGAGTTGGAATATTAAAACTGAAACCTGAAGAAAAAATTGGTCCTGTATAATTTCTAATTCCGCTGAAACCAACTGCAACGTTTCCTTCGCTGCATTGCAAACAGGTAAAACCGGCACCTTCAACATCTGTATACTGAACTTCAAAAACAGATTCTGATCCGTTTTCTCCTTCTGTTTCAAATATCTTATTGTAATCTGTTTCTAATGTATAAGGCGTTGTATTTATCAAAGTCTGCAAAGTTGTTGCTGCCTGCGAGAATTTGCCCTGGTATAAATAGGCTTTTCCTAATAATGCCTGAGCAGCTCCTTTTGTAACACGTCCTTTTTGGGAAGCCGTTGGAGATAAATTTGCAGCCGCGAAAACCAAATCAGCTTCAATAGAAGCATACACTTCTTCAACTGAGGAACGCGGGATTGTTTTTTCATCTCCAATTTTAAACCTCGCATCTCCTTTCATCGGGATACCACCAAACCACTTTACTAATTCAAATTGGTAGTATGCTCTCAGAAAACGTGTTTCGGCTATAAGCTGCGTTTTTCCTGCAAAATCTGTTTTATTCTGAAATTCAAGTATATAATTCGTTCTTTGAACTCCGGCAAACATCCAGTTCCAGATATCTCTTAAATTGCTGTTTACTTCGGTATGGATCATATCGTCTATTTGCTGAAAACCAATTACATCTGTTGGACTTTCTCCTCCGCATAAGGTGTTATCCGAAGCAATTTCGCCCAATAAAACATTTACGTAAGTGGACTGAAGCAAATCGTAAGCAGCAATTAAAGCCTGGTCATAATCTTCTTTTGAATTAAAATAATTCTCAGAGTCGATGGAATATTGAGGTTTTGGATTCACAAATTCATCTGAACAAGAAGTTGTTACAGTACAAATTAAGGTTATTGCTACCAAAGTGGTAAATAAATATTTTTTCATTTTAATTGAAATTAAAAATTAATGTTTAAGCCCAATAAATACGTTCTTGGGATAGGATAGAATCCGTAGTCAATTCCACCTCCAATTGGAGCTCCGTTTGAAGCTCCCGGGTCAAAACCTTTATATTTTGTAAAAGTGTACAGATTATTTACTCCGGCATACAATCTTAACTTTGTAATACCTGCTTTTTGAGAAATATTCTGATTAAGCGTATATCCTAGCTGAACATTTTGAATTCTGATATAAGAAGCATCTTCCACAAAATAATCTGAGAAAATATTGTTTGCTGTTGCTCCTGTGGTAACTCTTGGAGTTGATGTAGAAGTTCCTTCGCCTGTCCATCTGTCTAAAACATAATCCAGACGGTTGGCATCAGAAAGTGTTCTCTCATAATTACGCACCATATCATTTCCTATTGAAGCAAATGTATAGGCCGCAAAATCCAGGTTTTTATAATTTAACTGAAGATTGAATCCCATAGTTGCATCCGGAATTGGATCTCCTATATTAGTTCTGTCTTTGTTATCCAGAACTCCGTCGCCATTTACGTCTACATATCTAATATCTCCGGGAACAGCGTTTGCTCCTAAAGCTTGTTGAGATGGATGTGCATCTACTTCGGCCTGATTTTGAAAGATGCCATCTGTTTTATAACCATAAAAATAACCCAATGGTTTTCCTACTTCCATACGTGATGGTGCAGGCTGACCTACTCCAAATGCTCCGCCTTCAATAAAACCGGTACCATTATTTACTTCTAAAACTTCATTGTTAAGTAAAGTCACATTATAACCTAAAGACATTGAAAACGAATCTGAAAACTTCTCTTTATAATCTATCGCAAATTCAAATCCTGAATTTCTAACAGTTCCCGCATTTAATGTTGGAGCACTTGCGCCCGGAGCACCTGTACCATTTATTCCGGAAACAGGAATATTTGGAATCAATAAATCTTTTCTGGTGTCTATAAAATAATCTGCTACTACAAAGATTTTATCACTCAATAATTTGATATCCAAACCAACGTCAAATTTTTTCGCAGCTTCCCATTTTAAAGCAGGATTTGGTACTTGTCCTGTGGCGCTTCCGTTTACTAATGTCTTATCAAAAACATAAGTTGCTTCTCCGCTCAAAAGTCCTAAATAACCATAATTCGGAATTTGATCATTTCCTAAACTACCGTAACTCGCTCTCAATTTTAAGAAATTAAGAAATTTTGGCTCGCCAAAGAAACTCTCGTCTGAAATTACCCATCCGGCAGTAAATGAAGGGAAATACGCCACTGTGTTGTCAGGGCCAAATTTGGTTGAAGAATCACGTCTTATTATGGCAGAAAGAAGGTATTTCCCTTTAAAATCATATTGTAATCTACCAAAGTATGAAAGTCTTCTCTGGTCATATACATATGAAGAATTATTTAATGTATTTGATAAACCTTTTGTCAAAGAAATATCAGCAAACTCCCAGGAATTGTTTGGTACATCATAACCTGTTGCATAAAGTCCATTACCCCATTCTTTGAAAATTGTTGTACCCAAAGTTCCAACAAGATTATGTGCGTCGGCAATTTTTGCTGTATAAGTTCCAAAAAGGTCAAATGAATAATTGTTATCATTAACAGCACCTTGCGTAACGGAACTTCTTTGTACATCAAAAACTTTTCCGCCGTAACTAATTTGTTTTGCAAATGTTTTTGACTCGCTGTTTGAGGTGTTAAAACCTATGGAACTTGACAGTACAAAACCTTTAAAGATTTTATAATCCAAACCAAAGTTTCCGTTAAGTTTTTTATAATTGTAACTATTATAGGTATTTGCAATTTGTGCCAAAGGATTGATAATTTCTGTTCCTAATCCTGTTGTACTTGGCACTAAAGTAAAATCGCCATTGGCATCATACGGATTTAAAGTTGCCGGCACGTTTAAAGCATTAAATAAAACTGAACCTAATCCGTTTTCATTTAAAGTATTTCTGGTAAAATAAGTATAGATTACATTGGTTTTCAATTTAAACTTATCGCTTAAATCTGCTCCCAAACCAAGTCGGGCTGTATTTCTTAAAAAACCAGACTTGTCTCCTCCAACAATTCCTTCCTGATCTAAGTGTGAACCACTCACCGAATACGAAATTTTATCTGATCCTCCAGAAATAGTTAAGTCATTGCTAATAATTGGCACTCCTTTTTTAAAGACTTCGTCCTGCCAGTTTGTTCCGCTTCCTAAATTACTTACGTTTGGATAAGGAAGTGCTTTTCCGCCATTAGCATAACTTTCATTTAATAAAAGTGCATATTCGGTAGCATTTAAGGTAGGTAATTTTCTGGATGTTTCCTGAAAGCCGGTATAACTGTTAAAAGAAACTCTTGTTTTTGAATTCTTTTTTCCCATTTTAGTGGTTACCAAAATAATTCCGTTTGCTCCAAGAACTCCATAAATGGCAGCCTGAGAATCTTTTAAAACCGTAATACTTTCAATATCGTTTGGGTTTAGCAATCCAAGATCTCCCACATAACCATCTATAATAGTTGCCGGTTTATTTTCGCCATTTGTCGCTATACCACGAATACGTATATCAAGCGGTGCTCCCGGCGCTCCGGATTGTGTCGTAACATTCACCCCAGAAATAGTTCCCTGAAGCGCCTGTTCAATTCTGGCCGGTTTTAAGATATCTAGCGTTTTGCTGTCCAGAACGCCAACCGCTCCGGTAATTTCTCTTTTCTTTTGAGATCCGTAACCAATCACGACAACTTCATCTAATGATTTAGAATCTTCACTCATTTTGGCAGTGACTTTTGGTCCTGAAACCACAACTTCCTGCGTTCGATAACCTATATAACTTAAAACAAGGACGGTGCCGTTTGAAACACCAGAAAGTTTAAAAGATCCATCGAAATCTGTAGTGGTGCTTTTCGATGCATTTTTAACTTTTACATTCACGCCCGGTAATGATAAACCTGAGCCATCGAGCACTGTTCCGTTTACATCATAAGTTTGCGCGAACGCAAAAGAAGTAAACAGTAACAATACCATTAATAATAATTTTGGTTTCATAATTAGTTAGTTTTTATTGAAGCTAAATTTATCTTATCCGATTAAGAATACGATAAAATTAACCACAACAAAAAACATACATCTCAAAAAAAATAGAGATATTTTAATATATGATAAAAAAGAACGCTGATTATCTGCAAAATCATAATGTTAATTTACTTAACAAATAAGTGTAAAAAACACAACAAAACGTTAATGTTGAGGTAATGTATAGTTACTTTTGAAGCAATTTCTGACTTATTATACAGCGAGAATATATTCTACTAAACCGATTTCGTGCTGTAAATCCATTTTCTTACGCAAACGATACCTTTTAATTTCAACGCTTCGTACCGAAATATTAAACAAAGGCGCAATTTCTTTTGAAGAAAGATTGAGTCGAAGATAAGCGCAAAGTCGTAAATCATTAGGAGTTAATAATGGATGCAACTGTTTAATTCTTTTCAGGAAATCTTTATCGGCACTATCAAAAGCTTCCTTAAAAACCTTCCAGGAATCTTCTTCAGTAATATTATCGTTGATGGTTCTGATTACTGATTTGATATTTTTATTATCATCCTGCGAAGTCTTTTTCAAATCTTCTTTAATAAAAGCCAAAAGTTCATTTTTGCTGTTCAGACTCATTGTGGAAACTGCCAATTCTCGATTTTTATTATCGACATCCTGCGACAATTGCTCGTTTCTGAGTTTCATTAATTGCTGTTCGTTTTCAAGTTCTTTAATTTCCAGCAAAAGATTATTTTCTTCAATTAATTTCTCTTTTTGCTTTTGATAAAAATTATTATACGCCTTATTGATAAAATATCCAATAACAACAAGCAGCAACAAATAAATAAAACAAGCCAGATTAGTCAAATACCAGGGTTTTAAAACCACAAAAGTATAAGTTGCCGTATTTTGTAAAAGTGTATTGGCATATTTTGCACGAACTTTAAACGTATATTTTCCCGGTGATAAGTTTTTAAAATTCACCGAAGATTTTGTGCTCCATTCGCTCCATTCATTCTGAAAACCTTCTAATAAATACTGGTATTCAGAATTAATATATTTGTTGTATTCCGGAACTGTGTAGTTTAAAGTAATGTTGTTTTCTGTTGATTTAAAACTTCCTTCTTCATTTAAAACAACATTTTTTAAAATTTGATTTTGTTTATTAATGAAAATCTCAGAAATAGAAACCGCATAATTCTTAAAACTTAAATCGTCGATATTAAGCGTATAATAACCATCTGTTGTTCCTATTAAATAAGTGGATTTTGAAATTTGGGTAATATTCTCAAAACCCAACATCGAATTGGTTAAAGAAGACGGAATCGGTATTACATTCTGTTTTAACTGATTACTTAATTTACTGGCAGAAAAATAATGAATGTAATTTTTAGAAAACAGCCAGATTTTATTTGATTGATCTACAATTAATTTCCCCGAAGTATATTCGTCTTTTTCGAAAATAGAACTCAGTAATTTATCTTTTTCAAACTGTTTTGTCTTTTGATTTAATTTGAAAATCCCGCCTTTATAAGCATAATAAATTTGATTGTTGAATTTAGTCAAACTCGCATTTTTTCCTTTTTTTGGAGAAGCATAAGCATGAAATTCTTTGATTTTTGAAAGTGAAGCATCCAGTTTAAATCGAAAAATTCCTTTGTATTCATGACTTACATACACTTCCAGATTGGCTGTGATTTCAAAATAACGAGACGAATAATTAAATCCTTCTATTTTGTTTCTGAAGTTCCACTGATTGTTGCTTTTCTCTAAAACCGAAATTCCGTAATAATTTCCCTGAAGCAGTATATTTTTATTATCAGGCAAAAGCTCAAATTTCCAGGTTCCTGAACCCCTGAAAATATTTCTGGCAGAATTATTTTCTATAATAAAAGTTCCAGAATCATGTCCGCAAAAAAGCGTATTATCGTATTCAAACAAAGACCAAACCTGACCTTTTGTTCCATTTATAAATTGAAAATCACCGTTGCTTTGGTATGGTTTGCAAAATAATCCCTGATTTGTTCCCACATACAACATTCCGTTATGAGTGATAGATGCGTAAACTGTTCCTATAACACCTGTATCATCGGTAAAACTGTGCACCGGCGTTTGCAGATTTATGCAATTGATTCCGTTGTCAAGCCCCACCCAAACATTCTGATCTTTATCTTCAAACAATGAAAGCGCCGTATTATTACTCAATCCTTTGCTTTGCGAAATATGATAGTTGAGTTTTCCGGCATTTGATAAAATGAAAATTCCGTTTGAAACCGTTCCCAACGCATAACTTCCGTTTTGAAGACGCTGGCTGCTGTACACAAAACTAGATTTTATCTGAGCATCAACTTCTGTCGCAAAAGGCGTTAAAGCAGTTCCGATCAATTTATAAAATCCGTCTAATTGCGTCTGAATCAGCAAACCTTCATCAATTGTAAAAACATTGACAATGGTATATTTTTTCAGAATTGGATTATCTGAAATCAGTTTTCCTTTTCCTTCTTCTATTTCGAAAAGACCTTCGTTTGCAGTTTGATAATAAATAGAATTTTTAGTGCTGAACGATTTTAGAACACCATTTTTCGGCGAAATAATTTTGAATGTTTTTGTCTTTGTATCATAAATATAAATTCGGTTTAGCGATTGAAACAAAATCCACTGATCGTATTTTAAAATGTTCCAAAACTGTTCGTCATCCAGAATTTTATTTTTAATGGTATCGCTGAGTGAAGTATATTTTAATTTTCCGTTTGGCTGGCGCGTCCAGTAGCCAAAATTCATGTAACAGCCCGTGTAAATCTTATTATCGATCACCTTAACAGATCGCATTATGGTTTCGTTTGGAGTTGGATATAACTCCCAATTGGTTCCGTTATATTCTAAAAGTCCTTCGTTATTAGCAAAATACATCAGATTTTGTTCGTCCTGAGAAATCATCCAGTTTTGATTTCCGGCGCCATATATGGTGGAAGGATATTTTACAATTGGCGGCAATTCCTGTGAAAACAGGATAAAACCCATCAAAAAAGAAAGAATAGAAAGTTTAGTTTTCAAAATTTGGTCAGAATATTAAAATAGTATTAAAGCAGTTCTAAAATAGGATATTTTATATTGAAAGTACAAATTTTTAGCAATTAAGATTTAATACATTGAATTTGGTCAATCCTATTTCAATTAATCAGGGTTTGGAAATTGTGAAAAACCATAAGATGCAGAGATAAATTGCGTCCCAATGGTTGAAACCATTGGCTAAGTTTACAAAAACAGAATTTCAACCAGAGCCCGAGATTTTAACCTCGGGGAATCATGCATTGTAGAAATGTATTACGTCCCAATGGTTGAAACCATTGGCTATGTTTACCAAACAGAATTTCAGCCATAGCCCGAGGTTTTAACCTTGGGGAATCATGGATTGTAGAAACACATTATGTCCAAATGGTTGAAACCATTCGCTATGTTTACAATACAGAATTTCAACCATAGCCCGAGGTTTTAACCTTGGGAAATCGTGGATTGTAGAAACACATTACGTCCAAATGGTTGAAACCATTCGCTATATTCAAAGAAATAGAATTTCAGCCATAGCCCGAGGTTTTAACCTTGGGAAATCGTGGATTGTAGAAACACATTACGTCCAAATGGTTGAAACCATTCGCTATATTCAAAGAAATAGAATTTCAGCCATAGCCCGAGGTTTTAACCTTGGGAAATCATGGATTGTAGAAACACATTACGTCCAAATGGTTGAAACCATTCGCATGTTCAAAGAAGTAGGATTCAGCCATAGCCCGAGGTTTTAACCTTGGGAAAAAAATGAATTCGTGGCAACAACTCTATAAGCAATTAGTTAAAATTTGTAACAATCTCATTAACAAAACTCAATTCAAAATTGATTACTTTTGTAAAAATTGACTTTTTTTATGCAAATTGATCTTTCTACACTAGACCCAAAACATAATATCATCATTAAAGGCGCCCAGGTACATAATTTAAAAAATGTAGATGTCGCTATTCCCCGAAACAAACTTGTAGTAATTACAGGACTTTCAGGATCAGGAAAATCAAGTTTGGCATTTGATACTTTATATGCTGAAGGACAGCGCCGTTATGTGGAGAGTTTATCATCATACGCACGCCAGTTTTTAGGCCGTTTAGACAAACCTAAAGTTGAATATATTAAAGGAATTGCGCCGGCAATTGCGATTGAGCAAAAAGTAAATACTACAAACGCGCGTTCAACGGTTGGAACTTCGACTGAAATTTACGATTATATCAAACTTTTATTTGCCAGAATCGGGCGTACTTATTCGCCAATTTCAGGCAGAGAAGTTAAAAAAAATACGGTTACAGATGTCGTTTCAGATGTAAAAGGGTTTGAATTAGACAGTAAATGGTTATTGCTTTCGCCGATACACCTTGAAGAAGGACGACAACTCGAAGACAAACTCAAAGTGCTTTTGCAGCAAGGTTTTGCCCGTATTTTAGTGGATAACGAAATGGTGCGTCTGGATGAATTCACGCCAACAGATCTTCATAAATTAGATAATAAAGATATTTTACTAATCATTGACAGGATTGTTGTTAAAGACGAAGAAGAATTCTACAATCGTCTTGCAGATGCTGTTCAGACTGCTTTTTTTGAAGGAAAAGGAATTTGTTATTTACAGGAATTAGGTACAGATAAAAGATTCTCTTATTCTAATAATTTTGAATTAGACGGTATTACTTTTCTGGAACCAAATGTGCATTTATTCAGCTTTAATAATCCGTATGGTGCTTGCCCGGTTTGTGAAGGTTACGGAAATATTATTGGTATTGATGCAGATTTGGTTGTTCCAAATACTTCCTTATCTGTTTTTGAAAGCGCGATTTATCCGTGGCGAGGTGACAGTATGAGCTGGTACAAAGATGAATTGGTGAAACATGCGTACAAATTTGACTTCCCAATTCATAAACCTTATTTTGAACTTACAGAGGAACAAAAAGATGTTGTCTGGAAAGGAAATAAATATTTTCAGGGCTTAAATGGTTTCTTTAAAGAACTTGAAGAAAAAAATTATAAGATTCAGAATCGTGTGATGCTGTCTCGCTACCGCGGAAAAACAAAATGTCACGCTTGTCGCGGAAAACGTTTACGTGAAGAAGCTTCTTATGTAAAAATTGGCGGTAAAACCGTTTCTGATTTAGTGGATTTGCCAATTAAACATTTAGTTACTTTTTTCAAAAATCTCGAATTAAATGTTTACGAACAGCAAATAGCGAAACGTTTGATGGTTGAAATTAACAATCGTTTATCTTTTTTGACAGAAGTTGGTTTAGATTATTTAACGCTAAACAGAAATTCTGCTACACTTTCAGGAGGTGAATCGCAACGTATCAATCTTGCTACTTCGTTGGGAAGCAGCTTGGTGGGCTCGATGTATATTCTGGATGAACCAAGTATTGGTTTACACCCAAAAGATTCTGAAAGATTGATAAAAGTTTTACTTTCACTTCGTGATTTGGGAAATACAGTAATCGTTGTTGAGCACGATGAAGACATTATGAAAGCTGCCGATATGATTATCGATATTGGTCCGGAAGCGGGAACCTTTGGAGGAAATCTCGTCGCTCAGGGAACTTATGATGAAATTTTAAAATCAGAATCTCTTACGGCGAAATACTTAAATGGTGATCTGGAAATTTCTGTTCCGAAGAAAAGACGAAAATTTAAAAATCATATTGATATTATTGGTGCCAGAGAAAACAATTTAAAAAATATAAATGTTACTTTTCCTTTGGATGTTTTAACTGTGATTACGGGAGTTTCAGGAAGTGGAAAAAGTACTTTGATCAAGAAAATATTGTTTCCTGCCATGCAGAAAAAACTGGAAAGCGCTGCCGAAAAAGCAGGTCAGTTTAGCGACATTACAGGATCATTTTCTCATATAAAACATATAGAATATGTTGATCAGAATCCGATTGGAAGAAGTTCAAGATCGAATCCTGTAACGTACATTAAAGCGTATGATGATATTCGTGATTTGTATGCCAAAGAAAAATTATCAAAAATGAGAGGTTATCAGGCAAAACATTTTTCTTTTAATGTTGATGGAGGCCGATGCGAAACTTGTAAAGGAGAAGGCTCTATAAACGTCGAAATGGTATTTATGGCCGATGTTTCTTTACCATGCGAAACTTGTGGAGGAAAACGTTTCAAAAAGGAAATTCTGGAAGTTAATTTCGACGAAAAAAACATCAACGATATTCTGACGATGACGATTGATGATGCGATTGCCTTTTTCGAAAAAAATAAACAGACAAAAATTACTCAAAAACTACAGCCGCTTCAGGATGTTGGTTTAGGATATGTGCAATTGGGACAATCTTCTTCTACGCTTTCCGGTGGTGAAGCGCAGCGTATTAAATTAGCTTCGTTTTTAGTAAAAGGCGCTACAAAAGACAGAGCATTATTCGTTTTTGATGAACCTACAACGGGTTTACATTTTCATGATATCAAAAAATTACTGGCTTCGTTTGATGCCTTAATCGAAAAAGGACACTCTATTATTGTAATTGAACACAATCTGGATCTTATCAAATGTGCTGACTGGATTATTGATTTGGGTCCTGAAGGTGGTGAAAATGGAGGTTATTTATTAGCAGCCGGAACGCCTGAGGATATTGTAAAAGTAAAAGAATCTGTAACGGGGATTTATTTGAAGGATAAATTATAATAAGTTGCTGAGGTTCTAAGATGCTAAGTTTCTAAGTTTAAAAACAAATGAGCATAAACTGTGCTGATTAATCGTAATTTAAAGATGCTAAGTTTCTAAGTTTAAAACAGATCTAAAATAAAATAGCCATAAACTACGGTGATTAATCGTGATTTATGGCTATTCTTTTTTTTTAAAATTCTTTAAGCAACCAAACATTTTTCTTCAAACGGTAAACCATCTTCGTCAATGGCAACCAATATTTTTTTCTGTTTAGAAGCTTCTAAAGTAAGATAAAGCCATGCAAATGACCACAACCCTAAAGTCAAGCAAAAAATGGTAAAATTTAAACCATGATTCACAACTTTTCCTCCTTTTGAAAGAACTGCAAAAAGCAATTTGTCATTTCTTTCTTCCAGCGTAAATCCATTATGAACTTTATTTGATATCATATTTGAAAATACTTGCACGCTTTGTTCCTGACTTAGATGATTCTTTTTCATAATTATCAAATTAAAATTAATCCAACTATTACTACAATTTATGTTTGTATGTTAAAATTTATCAGTAATGCCCGTTAGGATAAAAACATTACATCTTTACTTTTATTGCATTTTATAAGATATTTTTTATCTAATAAACCAAACCAGTGATAAATTCTTATATAAAATTAATTTTTATAAAATTAATAACAAAATAAACAAGTGTTAAAATTTAAAGTTTTTTAATTGGATATCAACAACTTAACTTTAATTGTTAATTTTTTAATTAAGAAGTAGTAAAATTACCATCTAATTAATCGACTAATTTGATAGGAAAACAGCTGATAGAAAGCAATTAAGGGTCTAATTTTATTTCACTAATAATTAAAGTCATTAAATTTTGAATCCTATTTTCTTTAAAAGACCATCAAGAACTTTATTGATGTCGTGAGAAATATCAAATTTATAGTTTAAATAAACATATAAAATCGTTACTAAAATGGATTTTAATGCGATACTAATTAATTGATAAAATGGGAATTCCCAAAAGTAAAACGCTAAAAACAATGCAAATGTAAGCAGCATTGAATAAATAGTTTCTTTGGTAAAAGGATATAAGTGAAGTTTTTTAACAACAAAAAGCAATTTTGCCAAACTGTACAATGTAATTGACAGTAAAGTTGCAAATGCTGAACCTGTAATTCCAAAGATAGGAATGAAAATCATGTTTAATACAATTGTTAGAAACACTAAAAGCAATCCTAAATACAAAACCATTCGGTAGTATTTTGTATTGAATATAATGGCGTTGTTGTTACCTAAAATCAAATCAAAATATTTTGATAAGCCAATCATAAATACAACTGAAATTCCACCGCTGTATTCTTTTGGAACCAATTCATACAATTGATTGATATTTACGAAAATACACAACATCACAAATCCACCCACCATTTGCAGGTTGATAGATGTTTTTTTGTACAATAAATTCAATTCATCGTGTTTGTTTTCATGCATTAGTTTTGCCGTAATCGGATATACAATCTGATGCATTGCACGACTAGGAACAGAAATTACCAAAGCAATATAAGTGGCTACAGAATAATAGGCAATATTCTCAATTTTCATGTATTGATTCAGCATCAGTTTGTCACCGTCTAAAAGTAAATTGGCGACACTTCCGGAAAGGATAATGAAAAAAGTATATTCCATTACATCTTTTACATTCTGCGGAATGTTGATTTGAAACTTAGGCTTTTTAATGTAAAATGCATAAAACATTGTGATTAAAAATGCGATGAAATATATCGCTGCCGTTACATAAACAAACTGCACTAAGGTAATCCAGTCGAGATATAGACCTACCAAAGCAAAAGTAGAGAATAATCTTAAACCTACTTCTTTAATGAAATTTCCAAAAACAGAATGCATGTGAACTCTTGCCCAGGCATAAAAAATCTCAAAATAAGCCATGCAGATTCCAATAAACGGAATTAAATACATAAACTCTTTTACAACAGGATTTTCTTTGGATACAAAAGCGGTAATGTCATCAAAGAAAAAGATTCCAAGAATACCCAGGGGAATACACATTAAAATAGGAAATAGTGCCGTAAAAGATAGAAACTGCTCTCTTTCCTGCTCTGTTTGGTATTGGGAATAAAATTTGACCAATGTATTTTGCATTCCAATAGCAAACAAAGGCATAATAACATTTGCTGCGGAAAGAATGTAATTTGTTAATGCGTAATAAGTTGCACCTAAAAAAACCGGATATAAATAAAGTGTATTAATGGCTCCAATGCCGAAACCAATATAAGTTATTATAGTATTTTTGAAAGACTGATTTAAAACAATACCCATTTTTGGATTTCTGAATTTTTAGATTATTTTTAGATTATTGCAATCTTATGATTCGCTAATCAATTGTGCTAATTGCTTGGTTAGGTTTTTTCTGGAATATTGTTGTAAACCAACACCATTAGATTGTAATTTTCCTTCCAAAAACTGCTTATAAAAGTCCAAAATTACACTTTTTAATTTCGCTTTTTCAGAATAATCAAAAAATACTCCTGTATTGGTTTCTTTTATAATATCTGCAAAATCAGAACCTTGTGGGCCAATGGCAATTATTGGGCGGTTTGAAACCATGTATTCAAACAATTTTCCCGGAATAATGCTTTTTGTATCTTCTGAATTAATTTCGATTAAAAGTAAAACCTGTGATTTTTTTTGATGTGCAATGGCTTCATGATGCGAAACATATCCTAAAAGATTCAAATAATCGTTCAGATTAAATTGCGCAATGGCATCTAAAACTTCCTGACTTACAGCGCCAATCAGTTTAATTTCTAAATGTGATTTAAAATCAGGAATTTCATTTAGTAATTCAACCAGACATTCCCATAAAAAAGGAGGATTTCTGTCTGATAAAAATGATCCGATGTGCGCTAAAGTAAATTTAGTATCTAAAGTTTGTTTTTCGACATTCTCAATATCATAACCATTTGTAATTACCGAAATTGGTTTGTTTGTAATGGCTTCAAATTCGGCTTTTGTAGTTTTACTGGTCACAATAATTGTGTCAGCAGAATTTAATACCTTGCTTTCTAATTTCTTATGTTTTTTATCTGCGTAACCTGATAAACGCAATGCTTTATGATACCCAATTGTTGTCCACGGATCGCGGAAATCGGCAAACCATTTTACGTTTAGCTTTTCTTTTAATTCCAATCCAATTAAATGTAAACTGTGCGGAGGGCCTGAAGTAACAATTGTATCTATATTATTTTCTTTGATGTATTTTTCAAGATAAGAAACAGAAGGTTTTACCCAGAAAACACGGGCATCGGGAATAAAAAGATTCCCGCGAACCCAAAGAAAGGTTTTATCTAAAAAGGTCTGTTTCTTTTTATGAGGAAAAATTCCGGAACTAATTTTCTTCGTTTTATTCTTCGAAAAAATAGAAGCTAACTGATAAGGTTCCCAGATTTTATTTTTCAGAATAATCACTTTATCTGAAATTTGGCTAACTAAACCTTCATCAATAATGGGATAAGTTGGGTTTTCAGGAACGTACACAATGGGCTGAATATCAAATTCAGGTAAATACTTTACAAATTTCAACCAGCGTTGTACACCGGGACCTCCGGCTGGCGGGAAATAATAGGTAATGATTAAGAGTTTTTTTTGTTCCATTCGATTTATTCGGTTTCACAGAGACACACAAAGTTCTCGCAAAGTTTCGCAAAGATTTTTTAAAGATTCTTTTGTGCATCTCGGTTAGATCTTTGTGTTTCTCTGTGAAATTATTCTTTCACAAAAGCGTCGCAAAGATTTCACGAAGATTCGCAGCGTTAGAAACTGAGACTGTTTACTGAGACTGCTTTGCAGAATTCTTTCTCTCAAAATAAACCCCACCAATTAAAAGCAACAACATTCCAATTGAACTTATTAAAGTAATTGTTCCTCCGGTTTTTACAACCTGTGGTTCAAATTTAAATTCGATAGTATGTTTTCCACCCGGAACTTCCATTGCTCTTAAAACGTAATCTACAGGGAAATGATCTGTCAATTGTCCGTCAACGTAAGCGTTCCATCCATTTTTATAATAGATTTCAGAAAATACCGCTAAACCGTCATTTTTATTATCTGATTGATATTTGATGTAGTTTGGTTTGTATTCAACAACTTTTATCGTTCCGGTTGTATCCCATTGTTTTTTTAATCTTGCATTTTTAAATTTACCTTCATAATCATGAACATTAAAAACAGCAACATTTTTTGTATCTAAATGATCCAAAGCTTTCATAACGTCGTCCGGCTTGTTTACAAGTCGTACTGAGCCTACAAACCATGCGTTCCCGTTAGTATTTGGGTTCACTGTTGGAAATTCTTTTCCTTCTTTATCAGTCTGGATAATGTATTTTACGTTTAACATATCCAAAACTTCCATGTTATTTTTTGCGATTTGATAATCAAATAACTGTTGTATTCTTCTGGGTTTTGCGGCGTGATAACCTCCTAAAGAATGATGAAAATAAGATGCACGAGCACTGGACATATTTCCATTAACTTCAAAAACTCTGTAGTGTGTGGTATCTTTTAAAATCTGAGCATCAGAAGGTGTTTCCTGAAAAGGCGCTGCAATTTGTACCGGACTTACAAAATCCTTTGCAGAAACGTATTTTTTATCAACAAAAAACAAATCAAAAATCATTAAAAGACCAACGATGATTAAAGTTGTATTTTGTGAAAATTTATTCTTGATGAATAACCATAAAATTCCAAAAGTCACCACGATAAAAAAGCCTGAACGCAATAAATCAGCAGAATATAAAGTCATTCTGTCTTCTTTTAAAGCATCTACAAAAGCAGGTCCGTAACTTTCTAAATAATAATTATCATTACTTCCTGTAAAGTGAAAAAATCCTTTTGCAATTACCAAAATCACAATAATTCCTAAACCAAAAACTCCGGTTTGTACAAGAGCTTTCTGCTGTAATTTTGGTTCGTCCTTAGCTTTAAAAAATGATTGCAATCCCATAACGGCAAGAACCGGGAAACAAAATTCTAAAATAACCTGAATAGAAGAAACTGCCCTAAATTTATCATACATTGGAACGTAATCGATAAAAAAGTCAGTTAAGAAAGAGAAGTTTTTCCCCCATGAAAGTATTAATGAAAATAATGCCCCACCAATAAAAACATATTTTATTTTTCGGTCATCTATAAATAACGCTAAAACTCCTAAAAAGAAAACGACAACACCAATATAAGCCGGAGCTGCAACAATAGGCTGATCTCCCCAATAAGTTGGCATTCCTGAAACGAAATCCTGCGCTTGTTCTGACGGAACCCCCTGCTCCATCATAAACGAATACATACGACTGTCTGTACCTACATTTTCATGATTTGAACCTCCGAAGATTCTTGGTGCAATTAGGTTAAAGCTTTCTGCTATTCCGTAACTGTATTCAGTAATATATTCCCGGCTTAAAGCATTTTCATTTACTTTTTTAGACCCATCAGGATTAAAAGTTAATTCGCTGTTGCTGCGTGTACTAAATTTAGCATATTCGTTTGTAGCCATTAAATTCGTCGCATTTGCACCAATTGCAAAAATTCCCGCAACAGCCAAAACTCCACATGAAATTAAAAGCGGCTTATATTCTTTTTCTTTTATAAATTGAAAAGCAAAATATCCTGAAAGTATTAATAAAAATATCAGTAAATAATACGTCATTTGAATGTGGTTTGCATTCACTTCCAACGCTACTGCAAACATGGTGAGTAAACCTCCCCAAACGTATTTTTTCTGAAAAACCAGTATGAAACCGGCAATTACAAGCGGCATATACGCAATCGCATGTGCTTTTGCATTATGGCCAACGCCAAGAATAATAATTAAATAAGTAGAAAAACCAAACGCAATGGCGCCTATAAATGCTTTTAAGGGATCTGTTTTTAAAACTAGTAATAATCCGTAAAAGCCTAAGAAGTATAAAAATAAATAATCTGCCGGACGTGGTAAAAAACGCAAAGCATCATCTAATTTACCCACATAATCGTTTGGATAATTTGCTCCTAACTGATACGTCGGCATTCCGCCAAAAGCTGAATTTGTCCAATAAGGTTCGGCATGTTCTGTGGCTCTAAAATCATTTTGCTCTTTTGCCATTCCGGTATATTGTGCAATATCGGACTGGAAGATTTGTTTTCCCTGTAAAACCGGGTAAAAATAAATTAAGGAAACGAGGATAAAGCCCAATATAACAAGGGCGTGCGGATAGAACTTATTTACTATTTTCAATTTTGGCTGGTTTAGGTTAAATGATGATTCCTATTATTTAGGTCACAAACTTAATCTATTTCTTCGTAATCAACATAATCCCCGACTTTTTTGGTTTCGCGCGGATTTTTTGCATTAGCAGTATTGATGATTATCTCATCATTATTAGTACGTGTTTTTTGCCAGGTATTATCCTGAGTATATTGTTGTTGTCTCTGAAAATTCTCTCCTGCTTTTTCAACCGCTTTTTTTACCAATACAGGCAAAAAGATTCTGGCTAAAAATTTAAAAATATAATAAAACGCTATCATGTAAACAATGGCTTTTATTAAACCTGAAAAAGATGCTTCTTGCATGATCATATAATTTTTTTCCAAAATTAATAAATCAATTGTTTAAAATTAAAATATGAATCTTAAATAAATAATAAAATATGTACATTTGAAATGCGTTATATCTTTTTAACCCAAAAATATACCTATGTTAAAAATTAAACACCTACTTGTTACATTTCTATTTTTTGCACCACAATTATTTTTTGCACAATATACTGACGTTATCAACTCAAACAGACCCGGAGAAACTATGTCTGCGTATGCGGTTGGGAAATCAGTAATTCAGGCTGAAATTGGGATCTATGGCATCAAAGAGAAACACGATTTACTAGATTATGATGCAAATGGTTTTGGAACTGATTTAACCTTTAGATACGGCGCTTTTTTAGAAAAACTAGAGTTTGTTCTGGATTTGCAATATCAAATGGAAAACTTTGATACCCCGTATACAAGCTATAAAAAAAACAACTTCAGACAAACTGTTTTAGGAGCTAAATATTTGATTTACGATCCTTTTAAAAACTACGAAAAAACAAAAAACATTTACAGTTATAAAGCCAATCATCGTTTTGACTGGCATTCTTTAATTCCGGCTGTTTCGGTATTTGCAGGTGCTAATTTTGTCGGAGCTGATAATCCGTATTCATTTTCTCCGGAATCAAGCATTTCTCCAAAAGTAGTTTTGATTACGCAAAATGTTTTTGGAGGCGGAAAATGGGTTTTTGTAACGAATATTATTGCTGATTATATCACAACTGACTATCCAAGTTACGGATATGTATTAACTTTGACACACGGATTTAATGACAAATGGTCCGGGTTTATTGAAAATCAAGGTTATAAAAGTGATTTTTACAGCGATGCAATTCTTCGTGGTGGAGCAGCTTACTTGATTAACCCGAATTTGCAGGTTGATGCCTCAATAAGTACGAACTTTAAAAATACACCTTCTATTATGTATGGAGGAGTTGGGGTTTCGTGGCGTTATGACGGAAAGTATAAGGAAAAGCAAATGGAATTTAAAAGAGAATCCAGAAAAGAGAAAAAAGGCAAGGATAAGGATTCGAAGGGAAAAACAAAAAAAGAAACTGATTTTCAGGAACAGGAAAGAAAACGTAAATCTAAATACGAATAAGAATTTAATAATCAACTTCTCTGCATAAAATGGAGATTTTACAATAACAAGCTTAATGATTACAATTAAAGAAGCCAAAACTAAAAAGGAATTAACAGAATACATCAAATTTCCTTTTTCATTATACAAAGATAATCCGTATTGGGTTCCGCCTATTATTGCAGATGAATTGGAGTCGTTTGATAAAACCAAAAATCCTGCTTTTGACAGTGCGGAAGCTTATTTTTATCTGGCCTACAAAGACAATAAAATTGTTGGCAGAATTACGGCTATTATCAATTGGGCAGAAGTAAATAATCAGCATAAAAGAAAAGTTCGTTTTGGCTGGTTTGATGTAATTGATGATATCGAAGTCACAAAAGCATTACTTGAAAAAGTTTACGAATTAGGAAGACAGCATAATCTGGAACATGCCGAAGGTCCGATGGGATTTTCTAATTTAGATAAAGTTGGAGTTCTTACTGAAGGTTATGACCAAATGGGAACTATGATTACGTGGTATAATAATCCGTATTATGTAACACATTTTGAGCAATTAGGTTTTCAAATTGAAAAAGAATATATCGAAAGTGTTTTTCCTTTTTCAAATGTTAAACCTGAATTTTTTCTGAAAGCCCAGGAATTAATCAAAAAAAGATATGGTTTAAAAGCATTGACTTTTACCAAAACAAAAGACATTATGCCGCACGTTGACAAAATGTTTGATTTGTTTAATACTTCTTATGCAAATTTGGCTTCGTTTGTAGCGATTTCTGATGTTCAAAAGGAATATTTCAAGAAAAAATATATTAGCTTCATCAATCCTGAATACATTAAATTTGTCGTTGATAAAGACGATAATTTAATTGCATTTAGCATTGTAATGCCAAGTTTTTCTGAAGCATTGCAGAAAGCAAAAGGTAAATTATTTCCGTTTGGTTTTCTACATTTATTAAAGGCCAGAAAAAAGAGTAAAGATGTTGTTTTTTACCTAATCGGAGTTCATCCTGATTATCAAAACAAAGGTGTTACGGCAATTATTTTTGATGAATATTTTAAGACTTTCTCAGAAAAAGGAATTCAAACTTGTATTAGAACTCCGGAATTAGCAGAAAATACAGCCATACATTTATTATGGAAAAACTTTGACCCAATTATTCACTGTCAGAGAAAAACGTATTTAAAATACCTGTAATAGAGTTTTCAGTCTCAGTTTACATGTTATATAAAAAATCCCTTCAACAGTTGTTGAAGGGATTCTTTTTTTACAATTTTTTTATTTTTTATTGTGGGCAATCCACTTTTGTTAACGTATTTTTTGTGTCAAATTTTAATTTCTTTTTATCTTTAAAAGTTACTTTATCATTTGCATCTACTACATCTCCATATCCTTCAATAAGTGTTCCGTCTTTTTGCAAAAAAACTACTTCTCGTACAGAAGAAACTCCTTCAGACATGAAAGTATAATCTGCAATTAGGGTATCGCCTTTCATATTTCCGATTAAAGTACCTTCATTTTTATCTTTTCCTGTGATATTATAACTTAATTTTCCGTTTACTTCCTGATGAGAATTTACATTGAAACTTAATGCGACAATGTTACCATTAAGTCTTGATGCATAACATTGATCTCCAGCTGGTTCAACAAGTTCTGCTTCTTTTGGTGCACTTGGTTCTATTTGCGGAGGTGGAAGAGTTGTTTCTTTTTTACAAGAAATAAAAACGGTTAAAATCATAATTGTTAATGCTGATATTTTTTTCATAATCTTAATTTTAATAATTAGTAGTATAAAGTTACTTTAAATAAAAAAAATCCATTCGCATAACGAATGGATTCTTTTATATAATTCCCATATTTGGGATAGCAATTTTAGAAATTACGCGTCTAAATCAACTGTAGTTCTGCTTGCAATTTCTTTATAAGTACCGTTTTCTAATTTTTCACGAATTGCTTCAAAAGCCGTAAGTGTTTCATCAATATCTGCTAAAGTATGTGATGTTGTAGGGATCATTCTCAATAAAATAATTCCTTTTGGAATTACAGGATAGATTACAATCGACAGGAAAATACCATAATTTTCTCTTAAGTCGTTTACCATCACCATTGCTTCAGGAACACTTCCTTCTAAATAAACTGGTGTTACACAAGTATTTGTATCGCCAATATTAAAGTTTCTAGAACGTAATCCGTTTTGTAAAGCATTTACGTTTTCCCAAAGTTTATCTTTTAATTCCGGATGATTACGTAATAATTGTAAACGCTTTAAAGAACCAATTGTCTGAATCATTGGCAATGCTTTTGCAAACATTTGTGAACGTAAATTGTATTTTAAGTAATCAATAATATCTTTATCTGCAGCAATAAAAGCGCCAATATTAGCCATTGATTTAGCAAAAGTCGAGAAGTAAACATCGATTCCGTCCTGACAACCCTGCTCCTCACCTGCTCCGGCTCCTGTTTTACCAAGTGTACCAAAACCATGTGCATCATCTACCAATAAACGGAAGTTATATTTTTCTTTTAAGGCAACAATTTCTTTTAATTTACCTTGTTGTCCTCGCATTCCGAAAACGCCTTCAGTAATAAATAAAATACCTCCACCTGTTTCAGTTGCCATTTTAGTAGCGCGCTGAAGGTTTTTCTCCATACTTTCAAGATCATTGTGTTTATAGGTAAAACGTTTACCCATATGCAAACGAACACCATCAATAATACAAGCATGAGAATCTACATCATATACAATTATGTCATTTTTAGTTACAAGAGCATCAATAGTAGACACCATTCCCTGATAACCAAAATTTAATAAATAAGCTGCCGGTTTCATTACAAACTCAGCCAATTCATTTTCTAATTGTTCATGGTATTTAGTATGGCCAGACATCATACGGGCTCCCATTGGATAAGCTGCTCCAAACTCTGTTGCAGCATCAATATCGGCCTGACGAACTTCCGGATGATTTGCAAGACCTAAATAGTCATTCAAACTCCAATTTAAAATATTTTTTCCACCAAATTGCATTCTTGGACCAAGTTCACCTTCTAATTTAGGGAAAACAAAATAACCCTCAGCTTGCGAAGCCCATTTTCCTAATGGTCCTTTATTGTTCTGAATTCTTTCGAATAAATCTTTTACCATAAATATATTTTGAAGTAATAATTTTTATTTATACAGGGTGCAAAAATAATGATTATTATTCTAAAATAGAGTTAGCCTTTTATTTTTAATTAAAAAATATTAGCTAAAGGAATATATACCTCACTAATTATAAGCAAACAGGCACTTTTTTGCAAGATTTGATTATTAAACTTAAAGATATATCAATTAAATTTTACCCGTTAATTGTAAGTATTACATGACTTTTATCATAATAAAAGACAAATTAATCCTTTAAATTTACTTCATATTTAGAACTAAAATCAAACCAATTGTTATGAAAAAGCAAAAAACAACCCTTCTTGTTACAAAATTATTCTTTTTTGCTGTATGCAGCTCAATCTTATTGACATCATGCAAAAAAACCCAAGAATCGCAAGACTATACTACAATTAAAACTGAAGGAAAAATGGATGCAGAACTTACTGCTCCGCCACTCGTACCAAAACCAATTGGTAACAGAGCGGCTATGAAATTAAAAGTAAACATGGAAATTAAAGAGCAGGAAGGCACAATGGCAGATGGCGTAAAATATACTTATTGGACATTTGGCGGTTCTGTTCCAGGAAGTTTCATCAGAACACGTGTAGGCGACGAAGTAGAATTTCATTTAAAAAATCATCCAGATAATAAATTGCCCCACAATATAGATTTACACGCGGTAACTGGTCCGGGCGGTGGTGCAACTTCCTCTTTAGTAGCTCCCGGACATGAAAAGGTTTTTAGTTTTAAGGTTATAAATCCCGGACTTTACGTTTATCATTGTGCGACTGCACCTGTGGGAATGCATATTGCTAACGGAATGTATGGTTTGATTTTGGTAGAACCTGAAGGCGGACTTCCTCCAGTAGACAAAGAATACTATGTAATGCAGGGCGATTTTTATACTCAGGGTGAATATGGAGCTAAAGGACTTCAGCCTTTTGATATGAACAAAGCAGTAAAAGAAACTCCAGATTATGTTGTTTTTAACGGAAAAGTGGGTTCGCTGACAAATGGAAATGAATTAACTGCAAAAGTGGGTGAAACAGTCCGTTTGTTTGTTGGAAACGGTGGTCCAAATTTAGTTTCTTCCTTTCATGTTATTGGTGAAATCTTCGACAATGTACACGTAGAGGGCGGCGCTCTTATAAATAAAAATGTTCAGACAACATTAGTTCCTGCCGGTGGATCTGCAATTGTTGATTTTAAAGTAGAAACTCCCGGAAATTTCATCTTGGTGGATCACTCAATTTTCAGAGCATTTAATAAAGGTGCTTTGGGAATATTAAAAGTCGAAGGTGCTGAAAATAAAAACATTTATTCAGGAACGATTCAGGAAGGAATTTATTTGCCAGAAGGCGGAACAATTCAAAAAATGCCTGAAAATAAAACTCCGGCAACAATAACTCCAAAAAGAACTGTAGCGGATAAAATCAAAATTGGAAAAGAAATTTACGGAACAACTTGTTTTGCCTGTCACCAATCTGACGGACAAGGTATTGCAAATGCGTTTCCTCCTCTTGCAAAATCAGATTACCTTAATAGTGATTCAAAAAGGGCTATCAAAACAATTTTGCATGGCTTAAGTGGAGAAGTTACGGTAAACGGTAAAAAATTCAATAGCATAATGCCGGCACAAAATTTATCTGATGATGAAATCGCAAATGTCATGACTTATATTTATAGCAGTTGGGGAAATAACAAAACAGAAGTTAATCCAGAAATGGTAAAAGCACAACGATAACAAATAACTGACATGCAAAAAAGCATTTTAATTATTTTTCTTTTTCTTGTTCAGATTGAGTTCTTAAGAGCGCAGGAATCGAAAATGGTTCCGGTAAAAGAGGGTACGTTTGTCCCTCTTTACGGAGCAACATCAAAAAATCCCGTACTTGTAAAATCCTTTTTTATAGATGTTTATCCAGTGACGAATCAGCAGTATTTGAGTTTTATTCGAAAGAATACCAATCTTAGTAAATCCGGAATAAAAGGAATTTTTGCTGATAAAAGCTATTTGCAGTATTGGAAAAGCGATTTTGATTTTGGAAATGCAAATCCGAAATCGCCTGTAACCAACGTTTCATGGTTTGCCGCAAAAAAATATTGCGAATGTCAGGGAAAACGTTTGCCTACAATGGATGAATGGGAATATGTTGCGATGGCCGATGAAAAAAAAATCGATGCCAGAAACAAGTCAGAATTCAATACCTATATTTTGTCCTGGTATGAAAAATCAAAAACATACGAAAATTCGATTAGACAAACATTCAAAAATTACTGGGGCGTTTATGACATGCACGGTTTAGTTTGGGAATGGACGGCAGATTTTAACAGCATTTTTTTATCAGGAGAATCCAGAAAAGACAAAAGCGAAGACAAAAACCTTTTTTGCGGAGGAGCATCAGTAAACGCAACTGATTTGATGGATTATGCGGCTTTTATGAGATATGCCTTTAGAGGAAGCCTTAAAGCAAACTATTCAACTAGAAATTTAGGATTTCGATGTGCCAGTACAAAACAACTTTAATTACAACTTTAAAATGAAAAAAAATATAATTGCATTCTTTATTCTTCTTTTGACATTACAAAGCTGTAAAGATGATACAAAAGAGCAAATTCAGAAAGCTGCTGAAAGCAAGGAAATCAGCGACTTATCCATTTACAATTTACCATCAAAATGGACCAATCAGGATGGAAAAAATATCGAGCTAAAAAGCCTGAAAGGAAATGTTCTGGTTATGGTCATGATTTATACTTCCTGCAAAGCCGCTTGCCCCCGATTAGTTGCAGATATGAGAAACATCGAAACCAAACTGGGTACAGAAACTAAAAAAAATGTAAAACTTATTTTAGTAAGTATCGATCCAAAAACAGATACTCCTGAAAAATTAAAATCGTTTGCCATTGCCAATAAAATGAATCAGGATCCCTGGATTTTCTTACGTTCAACTGAAGAAAACACGCGTGAATTTGCGGCGGTACTTGCTGTAAATTATAAAAAAATATCTCCGATAGATTTTACGCATTCTAATATTATAAGTGTTTTTAATTCCGAAGGTGAATTGGTCTTTCAACAAGAAGGCTTGGGAGTAGACAATGAGAAAACTGTAAAAACAATAAACGAAGAAGCTAAAAAAATTAAATAGGTTAATTTGTAGAAAGAAAACAAGGGAAGATTTTAATTAATTGACTCTTGTTTTTTGTTTAATAATGAAATTAAAATCAGAATTAATCCCAATACAATCAAAAGACTCGTTGCGAAAATACCTTCATAGTAACCGGGAAGTTTTCCTTTATCCAAATAAAAAAATATCCCTTGAAGAAAAAGCAAAATCTCAGTGGCTGCGAATCCCAAAATAAAACACTTTATCCCATAACGAAGCAAATAACATTGACTTGAAAGTATTTTATTCTGAATCAATATTCCGAATAAAAAACCTGTAATTATACCTAAAGACGTTAAATGAATAAATCCAATTACAAAGTTTCTCACCTGATGCGAAGTTTCGGCAAAATCAGGGAATAATACTAACAACTGAATGCTTATTTTGAGCAACAAAGAACTTATTGCCAAACCATACACCATTTTGACTAGTGCATCTAAACTTGCTTTAAAAGTCTTTATTTGAGGTTTCAACATTCTGTAGAAATATACTAAGGCCAAAAGCTGCAGTACAACACCAAAAGTGTTAATCCATTTCATTGTTTCCCTGGCAACATACCAGCTAATGGGAAATGCAACTGTTAGCAAAGTGGAGAGAATCAGTAAAACGAGAAATATATTAAAATTTTTTAAGTCAATTTCCTTTTTAAACTGTTTTAAAAAAAAAGCTAAAATGGCTATCAAAAACCAGCCGTTAAATTGAAAATGAAGGAAAAACTGTATAGCAATTTGATAGAAAGCACTTTGTTTGCCAAGTGTATTTATCGCTGGACCTAAACACCAAACTCCAAAAGTGGAGAAAACCATAAATAAAACAGCGGTTAATAAAAGTTTTTGACTGCCTGTTTTAGCGGGAAGACTATCTTTCCAGACAATCCAGCAAAAAATATAACTCAATAAAATATGAGCAGTAGAAAATAGAATCGAAAACAAAGCATATCCCTGAAAAGGAAAAGCAACCATCATTCCCACTACAGCGCATTCTGTACACCAAAATAATTGATTGTAAATGGGTTTTTCTCTTTTATTTTTCGGAATAAAAAAATGAACAATCAAAACATAAATCATCAAATAAGCCCAGCCCAACATCGCAACATGAGAATGTGCATGAAGCAGATAAATGTAATTTATATTTAAGGGAAAAAGATAGGAAAAACGCATGATCAAACCCATAATCGAAGCTATGAAAAAGTTTAGAAAACAGCAAATTATCCAGCTTTTTTGAGAAGTCAATTTAAGCAATATTTTCATTTTTTAAATAAAAAATGCACCAATAATTCATGTGATTAGTTGGTGCATTCATTTATAAATTAACGTTTATGCAAACTCTTCTTCCAGAATTACTGCCTTTGGAAACAAGATATTATTCTCCAGATGAATATGTTTGTGCAAATCTTCTTCAAACTCTTTCAACATCGCAAATGTTACTTTATAAGTCGTACATCCGTCGCTTGGTGCATTATAGTTATTGGTCAGTTTTGCAATTTCACTAAAACGATCTCCTTCAGTTTCATGCTCTTCCATCATCATTGCGATTGGATTTGAAACGGTTCCAAAGGAAGGCTGCGATAAAATTCCGTTAGATTCTTTCGTTTTCACCATTCGTTTAATAAAGGGAAACAACATCAATTCTTCCTTTTTCATATGCTGGGATAATTCTCCGGCTCCTGCAGTGAACAGTTCCTCTATTTTGAACAATTCCAGATGTCCTGTTCCATGAACATTACATAATTTATCTAAAAACTGCTTTAGTATTGGTGTTTTTTCTTCGACATAACGGTGGTGTGTTTTTTCGATATAATCTACCATTAAATCTAAAGGCCATGAATTAAAATCTATTGTACTGTCATTTTCAGATTGTAATACATCAAATACATTTTGCATTAATACATCTGAATCTATATTTTGTTTTTCACAAACCTCTGTAATAGTTCTGTTTCCTTTACAGCAAAAATCGATTTGATATTTTGTAAAAACTGCAGCCGTTCTAAAATCCTGGGCTACAAATGATCCAACTGTTTTATTCTTTAAATTTTCCATTTTTAAAATATTATTAATCATTATTGAATTAGAATAAAAGACAAAATTATCTTTTATTGGTTTATTAAAAAACTCTAACCTATAAAAGTATTAGAGTTTTGGTTTTTATTCTACAATAAGAACACCTTTCATCATAGCAAAATGCCCTGGAAAAGTACACAAAAAGTTATATGTTCCTTTTTTATCAATTGTAAATTCGATCGTATCCTGTTCTCCTCCGCCAAGCAATTTAGTATGCGCAACAATTGATGCCTTTTCAGAAGCCGGAATATAGTCCGTATCTTTAGCATTCATTGCTTTGGTTGCAAAAGCAGCTTCATCTGTGCCTTCCTGCAAAATAACTAAATTATGCCCCATCGCTTCTTTTGGAATTTTACCTACGTGTTTTAAAGTAAGTGTTATTGGTTTTCCTGCAACAGCTTTTAGTTCATTTGTATTAAATTGCATTTGGTCATTTCCTTCAATAACCAATACGTTTTCTGCAGCTGCCGGTGCCGCTTCTCCTTCTGTCGAAGTTTCATTAATTTCTGTTGATTCTTCAGTTGGTGCAGTTTCCTTTTTTCCACAAGAAGTTATTGCTAAAAATCCCATTAGCACAAACATCGAAATTTGTATTCTTTTATTCATTGTCAAGTATTTAAATTATAAAATTCTATTCGGTTATATTTAATATTTTAAGATGAAAATCTCCTGAATTTACACCTAATGCCAACTCTTCTAATGTTGTATTGGTTAACATTGTAAGAAGTAATTCTCTTATTTTTTTAAATTCATTATGAACCGGACAAGGATGCGTTTCAGAACATTCTTTTAATCCAATTCCACAACCTTTATATATGGCATTTCCGTCAATCGCATCTACAATCTGAATTAATTTTATGTTTTTTACTGCTTCATTAGAAACTTCAAATCCTCCTCCTACTCCTTTTGCAGAAGCTATAATGCCGTTTTTGGTTAAAATCTGCATTATTTTGGCCGTAAAAGGTTCTGGTGAATCTATTTCTTTGGCTACATCTTTTATTCCAACCCGAATTCCTTTTGAAGATTTAGTTGCAATAAATATTGAAGCCCGAATGCCGTATTCGCACGCTTTTGAAAACATATAAAGTGGATTAAATTCTTTACAAATATATTCAAACTATATTAAAAGACAAATTTATCCTTAATTAATTTTTATAAAAAATATCTTATTTATAACCAAAATAATTTATTATTCTCAAAAGACTTATTTCCATTCTACTCTATAAAAAACCAATTTTAGTTTTACCTTTGGAAGTATCTAATTTTTCTAACATGTAAATGATGCCTTTAAGTAATAACTCTAAAGATTTAAAACTAGCCGTTCTTATTGATGCCGACAACGTTCCGTACAGCAACGTAAAAGGAATGATGGAAGAAATTGCAAAATTTGGAACACCAACAACCAAACGTATTTATGCAGACTGGACGAAGCCAAATTCAAATGGCTGGAAAGGCGTTTTACTCGAGCATGCCATAACTCCTATTCAGCAATATAGTTATACTGTAGGTAAAAATTCCTCAGATTCTGCGCTGATTATTGACGCGATGGATTTGCTTTATTCCGGAAAATTAGACGGATTTTGCATTGTTTCAAGCGATAGTGATTTTACCCGTTTAGCTATTCGGTTAAGAGAATCAGGCATGAAAGTTATTGGAATTGGTGAAAAGAAAACCCCAAATTCTTTTATTGTTGCCTGCGACAGGTTTATTTATATTGAAGTTTTGGACGGTGCAATCCAAAAGAAAAAACCAAAAGCTACTGCTGACGCTAAAAAACCTGTTGAAAAACCTGCCGAAAAAGCACTGCACAAAATTGACAAACAAACTATCGAACTTATTGAAGCCACTATCGAAGATATTGAAGATGATGATGGCTGGGCATTTTTGGGCGATGTTGGAAATTTAATCGTAAAGAAGAAACCCGAATTTGACCCTAGAAATTACGGTTTTTCCAAGCTTACGCCAATGCTAAAATCCCTAACTGATATTCTTGAAATTGATGAAAGAGAATCAGACAAAAAAGGAATCAAACATGTTTATGTTCGATTACGCTTTAATTAATTATTACCCTTTAAATTATTTAAAAACATGAGAAAAAAATTCTTTATCTACGGATTTTTATTGTTTCTAATTGTTGCTACAACTTATTATTACACTGAACGCGGTTTTTTACTTGTTATCATTCTTCCTATATTACTCGTTATTGGTGTTTATAATGCCATTCAAACGAAACATGCTATTTTAAGAAACTTTCCTGTTTTGGGTTATTTCAGGTATTTATTTGAGATGATCGCACCCGAAATTCAACAATATTTTATCGAAAGATCTACCGATGGAAAGCCTTTTTCAAGAAATCAGCGTTCCTTAGTGTATCAAAGAGCAAAAAACATTGATTCAAGTACACCTTTTGGAACGCAATTGAATCTAAATCATGATAGTTACGAAGGAATAAAACATTCTATTTTTCCGGCAAAAGTTAATGAAGAATTACCGCGTGTATTAGTGGGCGGAAAAGATTGTAAGCAGCCTTATCTTGCTTCTTTATTTAATGTTTCGGCAATGAGTTTTGGTTCGCTAAGCGAAAATGCTGTTCGTGCCATAAACATTGGTGCTAAAAAAGGAAACTTCTATCAAAATACCGGAGAAGGTGGATTGACCGAATTTCATCTTGCGGGCGGCGGCGATATTACATGGCAAATTGGTACAGGATATTTCGGATGCCGTGATAAAGATGGAAATTTCAGTCCTGAAAAATTCTCGGAAAAAGCCAATCTTCCTAACGTTAAAATGATCGAGATCAAGCTTTCGCAAGGTGCAAAACCAGGCCACGGAGGTGTACTTCCGGCTGCTAAAAATACAGAGCAAATTGCAAAAATAAGAGGCGTTGAACCGCATACTATGATTCTTTCTCCTCCCGGTCATGGCGCTTTTTCAGACAGTAAGGGACTTGTTCATTTTATTGCACAATTGCGTGAATTGTCAAACGGAAAACCAATAGGATTTAAATTATGTATTGGAAACACGGCAGAATTTGAAGCCATTTGTCATGAAATGATTGCAGAGGATATTTATCCTGATTTCATAACCGTTGATGGAGCTGAAGGCGGTACCGGAGCTGCTCCTTTAGAATTTGCCGATGGCGTTGGAATGCCTTTTGAACCTGCTTTGATCTTTGTAAACAAAACATTAATCAGCCTGAATATTCGTGATAAAATACGCATTATAGGAAGTGGAAAAATCATTTCCGGTTATTCTATTTTGCATGCTGTTGCTTTGGGTGCAGATATGTGTAACAGTGCCAGAGGTTTTATGTTCTCTTTAGGCTGTATACAGGCTTTGCGTTGTCATAATAACGAATGTCCAACCGGAGTTGCTACTCAAAACAAAATGCTCATGAAAGGTTTGGTTGTTACCGATAAATCTGATCGTGTGTATCATTTCCATAAAAACACTTTACATTCTGCCAATGAACTTTTAGCCGCTGCCGGCAAAAAAAGTTTTAGCGATGTGGATGTCAATATTTTCATGCGTGGTGATGAATTTGCTAATTTATCCGATAATTATTTCCCTGATATATTAACAAACGTAAACAACAAACATTAAAAACAAAAAGCCTCTTTAACTATAAAGAGGCTTTTTTATTTTTTCAAAAACATATATCAATTACAGTTTTGCAGTTTCTTTGTTTCCTTGAGAACTACCTCCATTTTCTAAAGCCGCTACTTCTTCTTTCCCTACTAATTGCTGTGCCAGAATTGCATTATTATAGGCTAAAAAATAGACATCAAAGGTTACTCCTTCGTCAATTAATGTTTTAGAAATTTGATCGTTTTTAATCATTTCTTTCAGTAAATCCGGAAAAGACTCTTTGTACGTTAATTTGTTTTCATCGTTTTCTTCTAAATTAGTTTCAATTCTAATCTCGATTTTGTTGTCATTTAAAAATGCTTTAGCAGCAGTACTCGTAATTCCATGACCTTTTATTGACGACGAATTGTTATAAGTGCTTACATGTTCCTGAATTTTTTGTTTGGTATTTTTACAGCTTACCAGCAACAATACAACAGCAAATGCAAATGCGATTTGGGTAATTTTTTTCATAATTTTTTGGTTTTATGGTTAAATATTAACTCAAACATAACGAACTTTACACACAAAAACAACATCATCTAATAAAAAAATAACAGCTAATTATTTGACTGCAAATAAATTACTACAAAACACTATATAATTATCAACTTTTAACCGGATAAAAAAAGCCCTTTAAAATTATTTAAAGGGCTTTGGATTTTTTCAAACTAAGTCAGTTATTTTTTTATTAATTCGGGCATAGTCTCAGTGTTTACTATTTCTTTTACGAACACAGTATTGTCATCTGCTAAAAAATAAACATCAAATTGCACACCTTCATTCACTAATTCTTTCGGAATCTGATCTTTATCAATCATCTCTTTTAAAAAATCCGGAAATCTTTTTATAGCTGCTGATTTATTAGAATCATTTTGTTCTAAATCAGTTTCAAATCGCAATTCAATTTTATTATCGTTGATATAACCTCTGGCAGTTGTTAATGTTACGTGATCGCTTTTAAAATTCTTTGCATCAGCATTATATGAAACAACATATTCCTGAAGTTTTTGCTTCGTGTTTTTACAGCTAAGTAACATCAGCGCAAAAATAACGGTAAATGCAATTTGGCTTATTTTCTTTATCATAACCTATATTTTATTTTAATTTTTGAAGTCTTAAAAGTGCCTCAAGATAATAATAATCTGCATAATTTATAGAACAGTCGATTTCATTTCCGGCAGGTTTATGTCCCGTTGAATGAAGTAAAAATGCCGAATTTACATCATGACTCTGATAATTATTTGATAACGAAGCAATCATCTTTTTGGACTTGGCAAGATATTCATTTTTCAACTTTTTATCTTTTGTAAATGAACTTAATTCAATAAGCGCGGAAGATACAATTGCGGCCGCCGAAGCATCTCTGGGCTCATTGGGGATATTTGGCGCATTAAAATCCCAGTACGGAATTAAATCTTCTGTCGTTAATCTATCCAAATAAACTCGTGCTAATTTATGCGCAAAATCTAAAAATTTAGTGTCCTTTGTTTCCCTGTAAGTAATTGTAAAACCATAAATTGCCCACGCCTGACCTCTCGCCCACATACTCTCATCACTATAACCTTGTGCGGTTCTTCCTTTAATTTTTTTGCCTGTTTCATAATCATAAATCACAACATGATACGATGAATAATCAGGTCTGAAATGATTATTCATTGTAGTTTCGGCATGTTTCACGGCGATATCATAAAGCTTTTTATTTCCTCCGTTTTTAGAAGCCCAAAAAAGCAATTCTAAATTCATCATATTATCGATAATCGTATTATGACCGCCATATTTATTATGCGGCCACGACTGAATTGTTCCTACTTTTGGATTAAAAAGTGTTGCCAGAGTATCTGCCGTTTTCAGGATAATATCTTTGTATTCGTGATTTTTCGTCAATCGATATCCGTTTCCAAAACTATTAAAAACCTGAAAGCCCAAATCATGATCATTTGCCTTGCTCACAGATAACGGAGTCAAAAACCGACTAAATTTATCTGCTTCTTTTTCCCATTTTTTATCTCCGGTTGCTTCATATAAATACCATAATTCTCCCGGCCAGAATCCGCTTGTCCAGTCTTTATAAGTAACAAATTTCCATTCTTTGCTTCCCGTTGGAATACTTCTTGGTGAAGTACCATCGTCCGGAATTACCTTTAAAGTCTCAGAAGCCTGATTAGCACAATATTCAATCTGTCTTTTTATGTCCAGGAAATTGTCTTTTTGAGCATAACTTATATTTCCTAATAGAAATAAAGTCAAAATCAATACAATAAATCTTGTATTCATGTGGTTATTTTTGATAGAGGTTTATAGAATCGATAAATTTATAAAATAAGCAGAACCAATCCGAATGTTTGTATTTTTGTTTACCCAAAAAAGTACTAACAAACTCAATCAAAATAAGTTTGAAAAAATCGAGAATCTATTATTCCATCTTATTTGTATTGACAATTTCCCTTGGAATTCTGTCAAGAAAAATTCCTCAGATCCCTTTAATTACCGGTGATTTTCTGTATGCAATTATGATTTATTTATTGGTCAGCATCTTATTTATAGACAAAAAAGCATTATACATTATAATTACGTCTTTATTAATATGTTATTGTATCGAATTTCTACAGCTTTATCAGGGAAACTGGATAATAGAACTTAGAAAAACGCTGTTTGGCAGATATGTTCTCGGACAAGGTTTTTTGTGGAGTGATATTCTGGCTTATACTTTTGGAATTGTCTTTGCTTTTTGTATTGAAAGAATTGTTTTGAAATATACTAATCAAGCGTCTGTGTAATTTTATCAATATTTAAACTATTTGCCATCGCTGTAAATATCTCATAATATGCAGATTTGTTATCATACAATTCTTCGTGCGTGCCTTGTTCTACACATCGTCCTTTTTCTAAAACTATGATGTGCGAAGCGTCGATAATTTGAGAAATACTGTGGGAGATAATAATCACCGTTCTGTCTTTTTTTATCGCATCTAATGATTTTTTGATTTGCTCTGTTGCAATGGCATCCAAACTCGCCGTAGGTTCGTCTAAAAAGATAATTGGCGGATTCTTTAAAAATAATCTCGCAATGGCAATTCGCTGTTGTTGTCCGCCGGAAAGTAAATGAGCATCAGAATCGTAACCTTTTGGCAATTGTATGATTTGTTCGTGAATATAGGCTTGTTTTGCAGCGTCTATTATTTCAGATTTTGTGGCTTCAGGATTTCCGTAAAGAATATTTTCGGCAATCGTTCCTTTAAAAATGTGATTTTTCTGCAAAACCAATCCAATGTTTTTTCTCAAAAAATCGGTGTTATAATCATTTAAATCTACTCCGTCTAAATAAATTTTTCCTGATGAAGGAAGATAAAACTTATCCAGCAAATTAATAATAGTACTTTTTCCTGCGCCGCTTAAACCGACCAAAGCTGTTGTTTCGTTTGGTTTTATTGTAAAATTAATATCCGAAAGTGCTTTTGTTCCGTTTGGATAAGCAAAATCAACACCTTTAACCTCTATTAATCCGGCTATTTTTTCAGGAATATAATTGCCGCTGGTTTCTTTTTCATTATCAGATTCTAAAATATCAAAGAAACCTTCTGAATAAATCAGGGCATCGTTTACTTCATCATAAATTCGATGTAATTGTCGAATAGGCGATGAAACATTATTAAACAACATAATATGAAACATAATGGCACCAATCGTCATTTGATTATTTAAAACAAAATAAGCGGTAAGAATAATGATAATCACCACTCCTATTTGCTCAATAAAACCTTTGATACTTTCAAAAATAAAACTGGTTTTTCTGGTTGCCAATTGATTTTCAGTCATTTCAAATTGAATTTTCTGATGCCTGTCAGCTTCTGTTGGTTCACGAACAAAAGATTTAATAACCGTTATAGATTCAATTAAACTAATGATTCCGTTGTTTTTTGTTTCACGATAATTACGCATTCTTCTTCTAAAACCGCTTAATTTCGTGGCCTGTAATTGACTTACATAAAAATAAACCGGAATGATGCATAAACTCACCAAACCCACATAAACATTAGCATAAAACATTAATATCAAAGCCACAAATGCATTGGCAAATAAGGGCAGAATGTCTATAAAAAAATTCTGAACCAATCTTGTGAGGCTGCTGATTCCTAAATCGATTCTGGTTTGAAGTTTACCGCTTTCATTTTCATTCGACGTATAAAACTCCATTCGATAGCTTAGAATTTTCTCTACAATTGTTTGAGAAATATCGCGGGTTATAAAGATGCGCAGTTTTTCTCCATAAAATTTCTGTCCAAATTGCACTACTGAAGAAACTAATTCTTTAGATAACAATACAATACTTATAATTCCTAATAAATGAAATCCTTTTGATAAGGGTTCATGTGCAACCATTAAATTACTGATGGTATCAACGGTATATTTTAAGATGAGAGCGTTTACCTGTGCCGCAAATGAACCCAAAAAAGTAAGCAGTAAAGTCGCAATTACCATTTTTCGATAGGGTTTCACAAAAGGCATTATTTTTTTATATAGTGCGGATATCTCCATTTATTTTATTTTTAGGGTAACTATCAAATATAAGAATTCTAAATTTGTGTTTCAAATTACTTACAACTAAACTTATTATTATGAAACTTGTTTTTGCATCAAACAATCACAATAAAATCAAAGAAATTCAAAGTATCTTAAACGGATCAATACAATTATTAAGCTTAGAAGATATTGGATGTCATGAAGAAATTCCTGAAACAGCAGAAACAATAGAAGGAAATGCTATTTTGAAAGCCAATTATGTTACGGAAAAATATGGTTATGATTGTTTTGCAGATGATACTGGTTTAGAAGTTAACGCTCTAAGCGGAGAACCTGGCGTTTATTCGGCTAGATATGCCGGAGAACAGCGTAATGCCGACGACAATATGAATAAACTTTTGGATGCTTTAGCAGATAAATCAGATCGCAGCGCCCAGTTCAAGACCGTTATTGCCTTAAATATAAAAGGAGCACAACATCTTTTTACAGGAATTGCAAAAGGCGAAATTACTTTGAATAAATTCGGAAATCACGGTTTTGGATATGACCCGATATTTCAGCCTGAAGATTATGATGAAACTTTTGCCGAATTATCTTCGGATGTTAAAAATAAAATCAGTCATCGCGCAAAAGCAACTCAGCAACTAATTGATTTTCTGAACACAGCAAAATAATTGTTCCAAATACAACATTTTAGGGGATAAAATTTATATTTCACGACGAAATTTTTTACTGTTTTCCTCGTTCTAAGTTGAAATTGATTTTACGATAAACATAACTTTTTGACAATCAAATCATAACAAATATATAATTCTTAAAATTGCATTAGTTTATGTGAATAATTAACAGTAATTTTGCACCCTATTTTAAAAACATATATGAATAAATTTGAACAATTAGGATTGAATGAATCGTTACTGAAGGCGATTTTAGATCTAGGATTTGAAAATCCGTCAGAGGTACAGGAAAAGGCGATTCCCCTATTATTGGAAAAAGACACGGATATGGTTGCGTTGGCTCAGACAGGGACAGGGAAAACGGCAGCTTTCGGTTTTCCGCTAATTCAAAAAATTGATGCTGACAACAGAAATACACAAGCATTAGTTTTATCGCCAACACGAGAACTTTGTTTACAGATTACCAACGAACTTAAAAACTACTCAAAATACGAAAAAGGTATTAATGTGGTAGCAGTTTACGGCGGGGCTAGTATTACAGAGCAAGCCAGAGAAATTAAAAGAGGAGCACAAATTATTGTGGCTACTCCAGGAAGAATGCAAGACATGATTAACAGAGGTTTAGTAAACATTAAAAATATAGATTACTGTATTCTTGATGAGGCTGACGAAATGTTGAACATGGGATTTTATGAGGATATCGTATCTATTTTATCAGATACTCCGGATCAAAAAAGTACATGGTTGTTCTCTGCAACTATGCCACAAGAGGTTGCCAGAATTGCAAAACAATTTATGAGCGAACCTGTAGAAATTACTGTTGGAGCCAAAAACTCTGGTTCTGCGACAGTTTCTCACGAATTTTACTTAGTAAATGCTCGTGACCGTTACGAAGCCTTAAAACGTTTGGCCGATGCTAACCCGGATATTTTCTCTGTGGTTTTCTGTCGTACTAAAAGAGATACACAGGCTGTAGCCGAAAAATTAATTGAAGATGGATACAGCGCTGCTGCATTGCACGGAGATTTATCTCAGGCGCAACGTGATGGTGTAATGAAATCTTTCCGTGGAAGACAAATTCAGATGCTTGTTGCTACTGACGTTGCTGCACGTGGTATTGACGTTGATAATATTACTCACGTAGTAAATTACCAGCTTCCTGACGAAATTGAAACATACAATCACCGTTCTGGACGTACTGGTAGAGCTGGAAAATTAGGAACTTCTATTGTAATTGTTACAAAAAGTGAGTTGCGTAAAATTTCTTCTATCGAAAGAATCATCAAACAAAAATTTGAAGAGAAAGCGATTCCATCAGGAATTGAAATCTGCGAAATTCAATTATTGCACTTAGCAAACAAAATTAAAGATACTGAAGTTGATCACGAAATTGACAACTATTTACCGGCTATCAACAACGTTCTTGAAGGTTTATCTAAAGAAGAGTTGATTAAAAAAATGGTATCTGTAGAATTTAACCGTTTTATTGCTTACTACAAAAAGAACAGAGATATTTCATCTCAATCTTCTGGAGAAAGACGTGAAAGAAATGATTCTGAGCCAAGAGAATTCAATAATAACGGAGCAGTTCGTTATTTTGTAAACATCGGTTCAAGAGACAATTTCGACTGGATGACCCTAAAAGATTACTTGAAAGAAACATTAGACTTAGGTCGTGATGATGTTTTCAAAGTAGATGTAAAAGAAGGTTTCTCTTTCTTTAACACTGATCCTGAGCACACTGATAAGGTAATGGAAGTATTAAACAACGTACAATTAGAAGGACGTCGTATTAATGTTGAAATTTCTAAAAACGATGGTGGCGGAAGACGCGATCATAACGGACGCAGCGGCGGAGGACGTTCTTCTGGAGGTCCAAGACGTGAAGGAAACTTTGCTCCAAGACGTGAAGGTTCTGGAGGAGGTTTTAGAAGCGACAGAAACTCAGCTCCAAGAGAAGGTGGTTTCAGAAGCGACAGAAACTCAGCTCCAAGAGAAGGTGGTTTCAGAAGCTCGGCTCCAAGAAGCGAAGGAAGTTCAGACAGAGCTCCAAGACGTTCTGAAAGCTTTGGTGATTCACCAAGACCAAGAAGACCAAGAAGAGATTAACACTTTAATATCTTAAAATATAAATCCCAAATTCCAAACATAATTGGAACTTGGGATTTTTTCTTATATCAAAATATTCTTCTCTGCATCCTTTGTTAATTTTCTGATAATTATATTCGAAGACTGCGAAATATTTAATCCCTATTTAGTACTTTTAGTGCTTTAAATCAGGATATGAAATATTTCGCAGTTTTCTTTTTTACACTATTCTCAACTTTTGGTTTTGCACAAGACGCAGATTCTAATGTTCCGCAAAGAGTATCAGGATATATTATCAATGACAATAGTAAACAACCTCTTCCTAACGTAAATATCATTAACACAAACAGAGTTCGTGGAGCAAAATCTGACGCTAAAGGATACTTTGAAATTGATGTACAGCCAAACGATACTATTCACTTTTCGATTCTGGGTTTTCAGTCTTTAAGAATCAGAGTTACAAATGACTGGATAAAAAATAAAGTAACAAGAATTCAGCTTACTGAAAAAGCAATTGCGCTTGAAGAAGTTGTTATTGCACCTTTTAACCTTACCGGTTATCTTGAAGTCGATTCAAAATTAATTCCTACCAAAGAAAATTATCGTTACAGTATTTCAGGTCTTACACAAGGTTATGAAGCGGGAGAATATTCGCCAAATGCTTTTGGAAAGGTTTTAGGTTCTATTTTTAATCCTGCCGATGTTTTGTATGGTTTCTTTGGAAAAAATGGAAAAGAGCTCAAGAAACTTAAGGAAATGAAAAAAGATGATACAGTTCGAAATCTATTAGAATCAAAATACGATCGTGAAACTGTGTCTGTACTTCTAGGTGTTAGTAAAGATGAAATTCCGGAAATTTTACAGCGTTGTAACTATTCTGATTCATTTATTCAAACAGCAAACGATTTACAAATAATGGACGCAATCAGTGCCTGTTATGAACAATATAAAGTATTAAAACGTAATTAATTTTACTTTCAAATATAAAATTAAAGTCCTCATTTACAAATCGTAATTGAGGACTTTTTGTTTACAATATCAATAACCAAAAAAAAAAACGAAAACCATGACTGCAATACCTTTTCAAACCATTGACTGGAATCTCATCCCAAAAACAGAACATTCCGGAGACAGTGGAACAGCTTATTGGCAAACGCTACTATTAGGCGGTTTACGCATTCGAAAAGTCACTTACTCTGAAAATTACATTGCTGATCACTGGTGCCAAAAAGGGCATATTGTACATTGCCTGGAAGGTGAATTTATAAGTGAGTTAGAAAATGGAGAAAAGTTTGCACTTTCAAAAGGAATGACTTATGTTGTTTCTGATAATGTCAGCTCTCACCGCTCGATAACTACAAAAGGGGTTGAATTATTAATCATCGACGGAGATTTTCTAAAATAATATTACAAGCAAATCAGAATATTATAGCTATATTTACTTACAATCAAAAAAGAAATTAATTAAAATTTAAATATTATGGCAAAGAGTCAGGATGCTAAAAAAACGGTAAAAAAAGAACCGTTAAAAACGGCTAAAGAGAAAAAAGAAGAAAAAAGAGAAAAGAAAAATACTCCTAAAAGAGATTAGTTTTTAGTTTTCAGTCGCAGTTTTCAGTCTAAAATAGAAACTGAAAACTGTTGCTGATAAACTGAGACTTTTAAATTTAGTCGCAACTTACAGTCTCAGTTTGCAGTTATTAAAACTGAATAATGAGACTGCAACTGAATACTGTGACTTACTTAACTGGAATATTTGAAAGAATTTCTAATACAAATTTCCAATATTTTTGAGCTGAAGAAATACTTGCTCTTTCATCCGGAGAATGCGCACCGTGAATTGTTGGTCCAAAAGAAATCATATCCATATCAGGATAATTTGTTCCCAAGATTCCACATTCTAAACCAGCGTGACAAGCTACTACTTTTGGTTTTTCACCGTTTTGTCTTTCATAAATTCCAACCAAAGTATCTAAGATTTCAGAATTTACATTTGGCGTCCAACCCGGATAAGAACCTGAAAGTTCTACTTCGCAACCAACTAATTCAAAAGCGGAACGCAATGAATTTGCCAAATCAAATTTTGAAGTTTCAACAGAAGAACGTGTCAGACATCCCACTAAAATTTCACCATCTTTTACAATAACACGGGCGATATTATTTGAAGTTTCAACTAAATCAGCCATGTCAGCGCTCATTCTGTAAACACCATTATGTGCTGCATAAATGGCTCTGATAATTCCTTCCTGAACTCCTAAATCCATTACTTTTTCAGGCAAATCACATTTTACGATTTCGATAGATAAGTTTGGTTCGGTAGTTTTATATTCTGCTTTTATATCGTTGATAATTTCCTGCATATCAAAAATGTACGCTTCATCAAACATTTCTGAAATGATCACTTTTGCAACACTTTCTCTTGGAATTGCATTTCGTAAACTTCCTCCATTAATTTCAGAAACCTGTAATCCGAAGTTTTCAAAACCATCAAAAAGCAAACGGTTCATGATTTTATTGGCATTACCAAGACCTTTATGAATATCCATTCCAGAATGACCTCCATTTAGACCTTTTACGGTAATAATATGTCCAACTGATCCTTCCGGAACTTCTTCTTCATGATAAGTCCTTGTAGCCGTTACATCAATTCCTCCGGCGCATCCTATATCAATTTCATCATCTTCTTCCGTATCTAAATTCAAAAGAATCTGACCTTGCAGAATTCCGCCTTTTAAATTTAATGCTCCTGTCATTCCTGTTTCTTCATCAATTGTAAATAATGCCTCAATTGCAGGATGCGGAATATCTTTACTTTCCAGAATCGCCATAATTGTGGCAACTCCTAAACCATTGTCAGCACCAAGAGTTGTACCACGCGCACGAACCCAGTCACCATCAACATACATATCAATTCCTTGTGTATCGAAATCAAAAACTGTATCTGCATTTTTTTGGTGCACCATATCAAGGTGTCCCTGCATTACAATTGCTTTTCGGTTTTCCATTCCCGGAGTGGCAGGTTTTCTTATGATTACATTTCGAATTTCGTCTTCAAAAGTTTCTAAACCTAAGCTGTTTCCAAAGTTTTTCATAAACTCGATGACGCGCTCTTCTTTTTTTGACGGACGCGGAACTTCATTTAAATCGGCAAATTTATTCCAAAGTGCTTTTGGTTCCAGATTTCTTATTTCCTGACTCATTATATTTTGTTTGAAGTTTAACAATTAAGAGCACCAAAGTTACAAAGTTTATATTTTTTTTCGCCACGAATTCCACTAATTAGCACGAATCTTATTGAAATTAAAAAATATTTTCACGAATACTTTTCTATTGCTGTAATTATAAATTTTTAATTAGTGAAAATTTGTGGAATTCGTGGCTAACTTTTTTTAATCCGTTGATATTGTCTTTATATTTACGTAATCAAAATTTATGCTGTGAAATCAAAATATCTTTTACCCTTATTCCTCCTTCTTCAAATCATCATTTTAAAGATACTTCCTTTTTTCCCGGATTTTATCGAACGTTTTTACAGTAACGGATTATATTTAAAAATCTCTCATTTTTCAAGAATAATTTTAAGAAGAATTCCTTTTTCTATTGGCGATTGTATTTATACATTTTTGATCATTTTATCTATTTACTGGTTTTGGAAAATCAGAAAAACCTGGAAAATTCAATGGAAAGACAATCTCTTGAAAATTTTAAGGTGTCTTTCTGTTTTTTATTTTTTCTTTCATTTGCTTTGGGCATTCAATTATTACAGAGAACCTCTTTTTGAAAAAATGAAAATTCAAAGAGAATATACGGATGCTGAATTATTGGTTTTTACCAAAAAACTAATCCTGAAAACCAATGAAATTCAATTGCAAATAACTAAAAACGATAGTGCAAAAATCGTATTCCCTTATTCGCAGGAAGAAGTTTTTCAGATGGATCTAAACGGGTATGAAAACCTTGCAAAAGAATATCCTTATTTTAAATATGAAATTTTAAGCATTAAAAAATCACTTTTTAGTCTGCCTTTAACCTATATGGGTTTTGGCGGGTATTTAAATCCATTTACGAATGAAGCTCAGGTAAATGATTTATTACCAATGTATAATTTTCCGCTTACGAGTTGTCATGAAATGGCGCATCAAATGGGTTTTGCCAGTGAAAGTGAATGCAATTTTATCGGAGTTTTATCTTCTGTTAAAAACGATAATTTATATTATAAATATTCAGGTTATAGTTTTGCTTTGCGCTATTGCTTAGGGATTTGGCAGGTAAAAAACGAGAAAATTTTTAATCAGTTAAAGAAAACTGTTCATGTTGGAATTTTAAAAAATTATCAGGAAAGTCAGGATTTCTGGAAAAAATATGACACTTTTATCGATAAAGGATTTCATATTCTTTATGATAATTTCCTAAAAACAAACAATCAAAAGGACGGAATGGAAAGTTATAGCAAATTTGTAGATTTGATGGTAAATTATTACAAAACGAGGCCATTATAAAAGTTAGCCACGAATTACACGAATTGACACCAATTTTTATTAACTAATTTAAAAAAAAAATATAATTAGTGAAAATTGGTGTAATTCGTGGCAAAAAAAAAGAAATCTAAGTGTAACAAAATTACTTTCAGTACTACTAATATATTATGACCGAAAACCTAGAACAATCATTTGTTGCGCAATTGCAGGCAAATCAGAATATAATCCACAAGATTTGTAGATTATATACTGCCGGCGAAGATGCACATAAAGATTTGTTTCAGGAAATAACAATTCAGCTCTGGAAAGCGTATCCAAAATTTAGGGGCGACAGTAAATTTTCGACCTGGACATATCGAGTGGCGTTAAATACTGCCATTACCTTATACCGAAAAACCAAACGAACCGTATCGACAGTAGAATATGAAAGTCATCAGCATTTTGTAAAAGATGTTGATTACAATTATGAAGAGGAAGAACAAATTAAATTGATGTACAAAGCTGTTTACCAACTTAATGACATCGAAAAAGCATTAGTTTTTATGTATTTAGAAGACAAAGATTATCAAGAAATAGCCGAAACACTTGGAATAAGCGAAGTGAATGCACGTGTGAAAATGAACAGAATTAAAGGGAAACTTAAAAAGATACTAAATCCTTAAAAATAATTATGAAAGAACTGGATTTATTAAAAAAAGACTGGAAAAAGAACTCGGATTCTTTTCAACAAATTTCAGAAAATGAAATCTACAAAATGATTCATAAAAAATCATCTTCAATTGTGAAGTGGATTTTGATTATCAGTATTTTGGAGATTTTATTCTGGACTGTTTCGAATTTCTTTTTCAGTACAGACGAAATGTTAATCAAGATAAAACACGCAGAAATGATCTTTTATCTGGAACTTCTAACCTACTTTAATTATGTAGTCGTCTTAATTTTTGTTTACTTTTTCTATAAAAACTACAAAACAATTTCTACTACAGAATCGACAAAGTTACTGATGAGCAGTATTTTAAAAACCAGAAAAACGGTTCAGTATTATGTTTGGTATAATTTAGGAATGGCTGTTTTAAGTTCGATTATCAGCTTTTTTATTGCTTTTGTGTATAATCCTGAAATGGAATTCTTAAGAGATAAATTAGCCACAAACGGCAAAGCAATGATGATGACGATCGGTATTTTATTTCTGGTAACGCTGGCGTTTTTAGGTATCTTCTGGTGCTTCTACAGATTATTGTATGGAACTCTATTGCGCAGATTATATGCTAATTATAAAGAATTGAAGAAGATAGATTTGTAAAAAAGTTTCTAAGATTCTGAGTCGCTAAGGTTCTAAGTTTTTCCAACTTGAAACCTGAGACGTGACTTCTTTAATCTAAAATCTAAACTCTAAACTCCGAAATCTAAAATCATTAATAATCCCATCTTCTCATTTGGTTTAGTTCTTCCTGAACTTTTAATTCTTCGGCTGGGATAACTTTTAAAAATGATGGATGCTGTTCGATTGCATATTCTACTTTTTCAACTATTTCGTCGATTGTATCATTTTCATAATCAATATCAAGAGGTTCTTTGATGATGAAAGATTGCAGGATTCCTTTCTTTTTCATTCGTAAACCTTTTTTATCGAATGAGCGGCGAAAACCATCAATGACAATTGGAATTACAATGGGTTTATGCTGTTTTATGATATGAGCGGTTCCTTTACGAACTGGTTTAAAAGATTTTGTTGTGCCTTGCGGAAACGTAATTACCCAGCCATCTTCAAGTGCAATTCTAATATTTTCGGTATCATTTGGGTTTACATCGCGTTTTTCTGTTACATCAACTCCTTTTGCACGCCAGGTTCTTTCTACGGTTATGGCACCAACATAAGCCAAAATTCTTGGCAGTAAACCGGCCTGCATGGTTTCTTTTGCTGCAACATAATAAATGTTCATTTTGGGCTGCCATAAATAACCAATATTCTTAATAGTATCCTGACGTCCGCTTAAACTTGCGTTAAACACATGAAACATCGCCACTACATCAGCAAAATAAGTCTGGTGATTGGATATAAACAATACATTAGTATCCGGCAATGTCTTAATAATTTCAGATCCTTCAATCTGCAAATCATTAAATCCCCTGTATCTTCGGTGCGTCATAGCACCCAAAATTCGGATTAACCATTTCTTGATGAATAATATATGTCCAAAAGGATTTCGTTTAAACAATCCCATAGCAGTGTATTGTGTTATTTTTGTTGAGTCGCAAACATACAAAAATTATTCGTTTGGCAACAGTAATAAGCAATTTCGGAAAAATTTTGTTATTCTAATGAATATCAAATTGTTAATTTTATGTTTTTACAATTTTTTATCGAAAGTTGTTTTTAAAACCTCTCTCAGTTCGCTTAAAATCATGGCCGTTGCTCCCCAAACAATATGATTTTGAATATTAAATGCCGGGACTAAAATATTAGAGCCGTAAGAAGTTGACAATGTGGCTTCGAAGATAATTTCATCATCTAAAAAAACTGAAAGCGGCAATTCAATAATGCCCGCAACTTCACGCGCATCAGGATTGAATGAAAGTTCTTCATTTGAAATTCCTAAAAATGGATGCACTAAAAAATTACTTGGCGGAATATACATTGGAGAAAATTCTTTTATAACTTCTATTTTTTCAGACAGAATTCCAACTTCTTCCTGTGTTTCACGCAAAGCTGTTGCTTCATAACTGATATCAAACGTTTCATATTTTCCTCCCGGAAAAGCGATTTGCGACGAATGAACGCCATTATAAGCATTTCTGACTATTAAAACTAAGTGTGTTTCTTCATTTTTGGGATAGAAAAGCATCATCACTGCGGCAATTCGCGGATTTACAGCCTTTAAATCTAAGTTTTTCAAAGCTTCTGTACGTTCCTTCGGAGCCATTTTTATATGTGCAGCTTCTGCCGGAAGTTCAACTGGAATTAAATTAGGAACATATTGCAAAAAGTCTTGAAAATCCATATTCAAAGTTTATTTTTGTACTTTTAAAATATAAATATAGTCCAGAAAACGCGGTTCTACAAGTTTTCTAAAACTAAAGCCATAAAAATGTACAGCAGAGAAGAATCACAAAAGTTAAAAAGAGAGTTTTGGGTGGCTTTCGCCGAAAAATATCCACGTAAATGGGTGCTTTATGATACTAAAATTAAAGATTTTTCTTTTAAGTTTTATGTAGATAATAAAAAAGCGCAGGTTTTAATTGATATTGAACCCCGAAGCGAAGAAAAAAGAACTGCCTATTATGAAAAAATAGAAGCTTTAAAAAATATTCTCGAAGAAGAATTTATCAAAGATTTGGTTTTCGAAAAAAATTACACCTTAGAAAGCGGTAAAACCATCAGCAGAATCTGGGTTGAAAAACAAGGCGTTGGTTTTAGCAACCGCAATAATTGGGATGCCATTTTTGATTTCTTTTTTGAAAACATGCACGCGCTTGAAATGTTTTACCTGGAATATGATGAGTTTATTAAGGATATTGAGTCTTAGGAAAGGTTCTGAGGTTCTAAGTTTCTGAGATTCTAAGTTTTTTTTATAGCAAACCCGATAGATTTTTCAATCTATCGGGTTTATTATTTGATAAGTTATCAGTTTTCTAAACACTAAAAATATTATAAACTATAATATGATCATCATAGTTTATGTAAAGCTGCTTGCGGTAATCCTGTTTTTTTCTGGTAATTATTGAAATTTTACAATCTCTTCCGTCATTATCTTTACACATAAACGAATATACAATATCGGTATCATTTTCTTCACGTTCTATATAATCTAAAATAATAAAAAGCTGAATTTCCTGCGAGTAAACTACAATTCTATGTTTGTTTGTATCCAGAATTACCGAAAGATTTACCAAATCAAGATTGGACCACTCGCCCCATTTTCCCCTTTCATTTTTTTCTAAAACACTAAAACCGGATGTTTTAAATTGATAAGACTGACTATACGCTTGTTGCAAACCCAGTCCTAAAAAAAGTAATATTATATAATAAATGTATGCGATTTTCATAAAATAATTCTTGCAGATAATTAAAACTCAAATTTAGCCTTTTCCCGGCACGCAATCTCAAAATCTGCTATCAATTCCTGAATTATTTGTTCTACAGGCAAAATTTCATGAATTAGTCCTGAAATCTGACCAATTTCTAGTTCTCCTTCTTCCAGATCTCCTTCAAACATTCCTTTTTTTGCTCTTGCTCTGCCTAATAATTGAACTAAATCTTCTTTTGAAGGGCATTTTTCATATAAATCCTGAACATCCTGATAGAATTTATTTTTAACCAATCTTACAGGCGCTAATTCTTTCAATGTCAATTGCGTATCTCCTTCTTTTATATCAACTATCTTTTGCTTAAAATTATTATGTGCCGATGATTCAATTGATGCCGCAAAACGACTTCCAACCTGAACACCGTCTGCACCTAAAATCATTGTAGCCAGCATTCCGCGTCCGGTTGCAATTCCGCCGGCAGCGATAATCGGAATCTGAATTTTTTCTCTCACCATCGGAATCAAAGTCAGCGTTGTCGTTTCATCACGTCCGTTGTGTCCTCCTGCTTCAAAACCTTCCGCTACAATGGCATCAACTCCGGCTTCTTGTGCTTTAAGGGCAAATATGCTGCTGCTTACAACATGTACAACAGTAATTCCTTTTGATTTTAGAAAAGAAGTCCATGTTTTCGGATTTCCTGCTGATGTAAAAACGATTTTCACCCCTTCTTCTAGCACAATATTCATGATTTCTTCAATATTGGGATATAACATCGGAATATTGACTCCAAAAGGTTTATCTGTAGCTTTTTTACATTTCTGAATATGTTCGCGTAAAACTTCAGGATACATCGATCCGGCACCAATTAATCCCAAACCTCCTGAATTACTAACTGCGGATGCCAATTTATAACCGCTGTTCCAAATCATTCCTCCCTGAATAATTGGATATTTTATATTGAAAAGCTGGGTAATTTTATTCATTTAAAATATTATTGTTTGATAAACTTTCCGGTTTTATGCAAACCTTCAGCATCAAAAGTATAAAAATAGAGTCCGCTTTTTAGAGGCTGAACAGAAAGAATCGAATTTTCAGTTGTAATTTCTTTTTCAATAAGCTTTTGTCCCAAAACAGAGTAAATTACAACCGAAGCTGTATTATTTTGATTTGAAAAAGAGAAAGAAATATCGGTTTTTGCAGGATTTGGAAACACAGAAAAAAAAGTGTTAGTATCAAAATTTTCTACTCCTAAAGTCGATCCAAAATTAGGAATTCCATATCCATAATTATTATTTGGAGTTGTATAGCGATCTGAGGATTCTAAAATCATTTGTCGAATTTCCTTATTTGTTTTGGATGGAAAAGCCTGCCATAAACAAGCCACCATTCCAGCCATGATAGGACATGAAAACGAAGTTCCATTTGAAGTTATTATATTTCCATTGACATCAGAAACGACTGAAGCAGTTCCCTGCGCCATAATATCCGGCTTAATTCTGCCATCATAACTTGGTCCAATCGAACTAAAACCAGATTTTACTTTCGAAACCGTAACCGATCCAATTGCTAATACAGAAACTGCATCGGCAGGAGAACCAATATGCGGTTCCGCTGTGATTCCTTCATTTCCTGCAGAAGCCAAAACAACTATTCCTTTGCTAAAAGCCATTTCGGCACCGCGCGAAACAAAATTAGTAGTTCCGTCCATATCGCTATAAGTATGATTGTATCTCGCTTCGTCACGCTGGGCAAAATATCCTAATGATGTCGTAATAATATCAACACCTAAAGCATCGGCTTTTTCAGCTGCTTCCACCCAAAGTGATTCTTCAAGAGGATTTTCGAGCGCATCAATTTCTGTAATAAAAAGATAATACGATGCATTTGGAGCCGTTCCTACCAAAGCATTTACTTTGTAACCGCCCATAGTAGAGAGTACTAAAGTTCCGTGGCTGCCTCCTGTGTAAAAATTTGCATTTCTTGTGGTAAAATCATAACCACCCAAAATTCGGTTATTATTTCTAAGATTTTCAAATGGTTGAGCTGTGTTAACTCCCGGAAATCCTGCATCTAAAACAGCTATGATTTTTCCTTCTCCTGTAAAATCCTGCTGATGTAAAACTTGTCCGTTCAACATTTGAATCTGATTGGCAGAATTACCGTATGAATAATCAATGGCTGTTTCCAGTTTATTCCGCGTTTGACTTGTCTTGGTTTCTGAAACTTTTTTTCCAGTAACATTTAAAGTTTTATCTGCAAAATCTACTTTTTGAACAAAAGACAATGATTTTAAAGCATTGATATTCGCCTGTGTACCGCGAATATGCAACGCATTCAACCATTTAGATTGTGCCATAACACTTATTCCCGTACTGGCTTTAATTTGATCTATAAAAGAAGTTTCCAAAGGAGCATCTGTAAAATCCAGATCTATATTTTGATTTGTTCTTCGATCTAACGCTTTTTGCGAAAGTTCCGTCAATGGATTATTAAAGAACAGTTGAGCATTAGGTTTTGCATTGAAATAAACCCAGGCTTCTTGTTGCGAAAATACGGTGAACGAAAGAAGTAATAGAAGAAATGTAAAGTTATATCTCATAGTTTTACTTTTTTAAAGGCATAAACCTTTGTAAAAAAGTATAAAGCTAAGAAATTACTCCCGAACCAACTAATTCATTATCGAAATACCAGGCTACAAATTGCCCTTCTGTAATAGCAGATTGAGATTCATCAAAACGAACATACATTCCATCTTCAAACTGATGCAAAGTAGCTTTTTGCAAAGGCTGACGGTATCTGATTCTTGCCATTACTTCCATAGTTTCCCCTACTTTCAAAGCAAGATCAGTACGAATCCAGTGTACTTCAGATTTTTCGATAAACAAAGCTTTTTTAAACAAACCCGGATGATTGCTTGTTAAACCGGTATAAATAGTATTGGTTTCAACATTTGTAGCAATGATAAATAATGGGTCTGTAGTTCCGCCAACATTCAATCCTTTTCTTTGTCCAATTGTAAAATAATGAGCACCCTGATGTTTGCCCACAACTTTTCCCATTGTTGGAAGATATTGCAGTTTTTGAGCTTCTAATTTCAGCTCTTCTTCCAAAGATAAACCATCAGGTTTTTCGATAGTATAAATTGGATCCTTTTTATCAATCTGAACAATTTTACCTTCTTTAGGCTGCAATTTTTGTTGCAGGAATTCCGGCAAACGTACTTTCCCGATGAAACATAATCCTTGAGAATCTTTCTTTTCTGCCGTTACCAAATCCATTTCAGCGGCAATTTCGCGCACTTCCGGTTTGGTTAAAGCCCCAATTGGAAATAATGATTTTGCCAATTGATCTTGTGATAACTGACATAAGAAATACGATTGATCTTTGTTATTATCAGCTCCGGCAATTAATTGATAGACCGGTTTTCCGTCTACTTCAATTTCGCTTTTTTGGCAATAATGTCCTGTTGCCACATAATCTGCACCAAGACTTAAAGCGATTTTCATAAAAACATCAAATTTGATTTCACGGTTACAAAGCACGTCAGGATTTGGAGTTCTCCCTTTTTCGTATTCGTTGAACATATAATCAACGATTTTTTCTTTGTATTCTTCGCTTAAATCAACAGTTTGAAACGGTATTCCGAGTTTTTCAGCAACCAGCAAAGCATCATTACTGTCTTCTAACCACGGACATTCATTAGAAATAGTAACTGAATCATCATGCCAGTTTTTCATAAAAAGGCCAATAACTTCATATCCTTGCTGTTGCAATAAATAAGCAGCAACACTAGAATCTACTCCACCGGAAAGTCCAACAACTACACGTTTCATTTTAACTCCTTTATATTTTTATAAGGGTGCAAAGGTAAGTCATATTTTAGAAAATTTTATTGCTTTTAATTAGTTTATATAATGCGGGTGTAGATAAAACTTATTGCTTTTTTTAATTACTTTTAATCATCAATAAAATTGTCATGTCAAAACGGATTTTTACATTTATTTTCTTCATCATTTTAACCACTTTAAGTGCGCAAAATTATACTGCCTCTTTGCAAAATTATGCGCAATATAAAGCATTTAGAGGAAAACCATTATCCGATAAATTTTCGAATATCGAATCAGTAAAGGTTATTTACGATCTGAAAAAGCAAAAAATGTACTACTTTAACAGTACTCTCATTCGTTTGCATTATGACTTTGTAACCAATTATTTAGGATACAGCAAAGACCTGGATATTTTTAATGACAACAATTATAGCAATACCGAAAAAGACAGAGAGTTTTTATTAGGCAACCTCAATCATATTAAAGGAACTGACAAATGGATTTTTGAACTTGCAGCTTCAGATCACATGCCGATTGTATTGCTGGAACGTTTTTATAATTTAATTGTAAGTTCGACTTTTATTGGAAAGGATTTAAAATTTTACCTCAATAATCCGGAGCAAATTGAATGGTTTCAACAAAATAAATTTAAAATTCCATGCGTAAAATCAGACTATATTTTTAATGAACTGAGTTATCAGGAAGTTGTTCCGGGCAAAAATGTTGGTATTCTAAAACAATATAAAATCAAGGAATTAGAAAGCATTAAACCGAATCCTGACGAAATTATTATTTTGGACGGAACGCCTGATATTCTGCCAAATGTACGCGGAATTATCGTAAACGAATTACAAACTCCGTTAAGCCATTTAGTATTATTAGGCAAAAACAGAAAAATTCCAATCATGGCATATACGACTTTTTTGAAAGATCCCAATATCAAAAGACTAATTTCTAAAAAAGTAGAATTAAAAATTGCGATTGATACTTTTTACATTAAGGAAACCGATAAAAAAATAACGCAAAAAGTCATTAAGAAAAAGAAAAAACTAATCATTGACAACAGCGTTACAGATTTGGTCAATTTAGCCACAATTCCAAAAAAAGGAGTGAATTATATCGGTTCTAAAGCCCAAAATATGGCGTATTTAATCGCTATTTCAAAAGAAACAACTTTTAAAACACCGGAAGATGCACATGCCATTCCTTTTTATTTTTATACCAAACACATTCAGAAAAATTCCATTTCACCTTTAATAAATGAGCTTCTTGCTTATCCGCACAAAGATTCAACGGTTTGGATAAATAAGCAATTAAAAAAAATACGTGATGCTATCAAAAAAGAACCTGTCGATCCTGTATTGATTGCCAAATTAAATCAGACTTTTAAAAATGCAGCCTTCAAAAACTTCCGATTCAGATCTTCTACCAATGCCGAAGATATGGATGATTTTAATGGCGCAGGACTTTATGATTCTAAAACCGGAATACTGGGAGACAGCATTAAATCTTTTGAAAAAGCGATTAAACAGGTTTGGGCAAGCGCGTGGAACGAAAGTTCATATACGGAAAGAGAACTTTTTGGTATCGATCAGCAAAGTGTTGCCATGGGTGTTTTGGTACATCGTTCTTTTCCCGATGAATTGGCAAATGGCGTTGTGATTACAAAAAATATATTCAGAGAAAATTTCTCGGGAATTACGGTTAATGTCCAGAAAGGAGAAAATTCGGTTGTAAAACCAGCAAAAGGAGAAGTCTGCGAACAGTTTATTGTTTATCATTTTACAGAAGGAACCAAAGAAAGTGATTTTGATGTAGATTACACTTCAAACTCTAATCTCAACAATAATGAACCTTTATTGAATATGAAGGAAATCAGTAATCTGTTTTTGGTGAGCAAAAAAATAGAAACTAAAATGTATCGCTACTGGAAGAAAAATCTTTTTCATCCAGTAGATATTGAATTCAAGATTGTTGGCGAAAACAGAGATTTATACATCAAACAAGTTAGGCCTTTTAATGAGTAATTAGTACAAAACCAAAATATCAATTTCGTTTGAAACGGTATTAATGTTGATGATTTTAAAATCAAAATCTTCAATATTGATTTTTTGCTGAATCGATTTTCGAATACTTTGATGATCTAAAGAAAAACTTCCGCTTAGTTCTATTTTAACTTCAACACTATTCAAGTATTTAGAAGCTTTTTTATTGACTATAATAGAAGCTATTATGTAAAAACCAATTATAATAATCTGGAAAAAAAGCAAAACTTCTATTTTTTCATATGGATACAGAATATCTAAAATAGAAAGTGTAATCGTTGCAAAAAGAAAGATAATCGCATTTACGGTAAAAGATTGTGTACGAAATCTTAAAATTGAAAAAATGGCAAATAACCCAAACCCGATTCCTACTCCAATCTCGATTTTTGTAAACAAATAACAAAGTGAAAAAGTACAAAGACCCACAATAACCATCAAAGGATTTATGGTTTCATTATCTTTTCTGTTGGAGAAAAAATATAGAATCAAAATCGAAAAAAACAACAATAAAAATCTTCCTGAAAGTTCGTTTAAAGCCATTTACATAATATTAATTAATAGTTCAAATTTAATTAATTTATTTTTTACTCTCAGAAGACTACAAACTGTATTTTTTCAAAAAGAAAATCTATTAGATGCTAATTTTTCCAATTATAATTTTTTGACCATTCATAAAATTTATCAAGTTCGGCTTGGTTCTTTTTATGCCATTTGGAAACATCTTCAGTTCCTGAATCTACAAATACTATATATGCAAAAGGCTCAATTAATTTTTTATTCTTCATCTCAATAAAATAAGGAGCAAAATTTTCCCAGTAAAACCCAAAATTATCTTTCTTGACTTCATTAAGAGACGCACAAATAGTTTTAAATTTTCTGATAAATTTTTCTACATCCGTTTTATTTGCATTCTTTTTATCAAAATCCAGAGCTGCTTCCATTGATAAAATCAAATCAGTTATCGAAAAATCATTTTCCTTTTTATGGACAGTTACTGTAGAATCTGAAAGAGATCTTGCATCAATATGTAGTGAAATAGAATTTCCTCCAGTTTGTGTAACGCCTTGCATTAATAATTTTTGCAAATTTTCAAAACTCTTTTTCGATCTGGACGTTTGTGGTTCAACGATCAAAAACCTTGAAAAAGCCATAATAGCAGGAATTCTATTGCTTTTCATTTCCAAAAAGCCAATAGCATTTAATGAACTTGCATGTTTTGAATTAATAGCAACAGCTTTTTGAAAACAAAGAATCGCATCATTATACTTATTAAGATTAGTATAACATATTCCTTTATTATAATATAATTGATAATAATTTGGATATTTTTGAATACCCTCGTCATAAAGTTTCAGCGCTTCGTCAGTCTTTTTTAAATGATCTAATGAATTTGCATAATTAACATATAGATTCTTAAGATTCTCATTTGGATGAGTCAAGAAAGCTTGCTTAGAAACAGATAATGCTTCATCGTATCTACCTGCTGAATTCAAAGACATTGCCTTTTCTGATAATGCAGTCAAATTATCTTTATCTAATTCTAAAGCCTTATTGTATTTTTCTAATGCTCCCTTATAATCTCCTTTATCATGAAGTTCAATTCCTTCAATTACCAGCTTTTGGCATTCTTCTTTATTTTGTGCATAAACACCTGAGAAAAATAAAAATAACAGTACAATTTTAAGCTTCATAGATTTAAATGTTTTATTTTATAACTTAAGAATTTATATTAAACAAATCTATATAAATCTATTCTGTCTTTGGCTTTGAATCGGCCTGATAATTACTTTTCGGGTCACTCATATTTACCTCTTTGGTTAGTTTTCCTTTTAGGTAAAATTGCCACATTCCCACTTTCTTTCCATTCAAAAACTTTCCTTTGGATGCCACAACTCCGTCAGAATCGTAAAAAACAGCATCACCATTATATTCGTTATTTTTATAAGTTGTCTGCTCTAAAATGATTCCGTTTTGACCGAATTTTTTATAAATACCTTCCTTCTTTCCATTTATATAGGTCATTTCTTCGGCAACTTTTTCATTGGGATAAAAGACAGTTCGTGCACCTTCAAGTTTTCCGTTTTTGTAATTTTCGATTGTCATTATAACCTTAGAAGCTTTATGGTAATATTTCCATTCTCCTTCGTAATTTTTCCCAATCACTTTCCCTTCGCTTACTTTATTTTTATTCTGATCATAAAAGATATTGTAAGCACTTCCATCATTGGCACTAAAATCACGTGTTGCAATCACATCGCCTTTTTTAGTGTCGTCAAAAAATTTAAATATTCCGGTTTCTTTTCCGTGACTAAAAGTTCCTTCGTAACGCGGACGTTTAGAAACTTCATAAGTTCCTTTCCATAAACCGTCTTTTTTACCGTTAGCATCCAGTTTATTGATGTCAGTTTGCGCGTTTGTAAAAAGTACATTTAGTAATAGTAATCCAAATAATATTCTTTTTAAAATCATATATTTTCAATTTTAAACTTAAACGAAATTGTCCTTTATAAATTATATTGAAGGGTATAAAAAAATCCCGATAAATCGAGATTTTTTTATTTTCTTATTTCTTTTTGTTCTGTGCTTTTGCAGCTTCTTGCTGTTCCATCACATCCTGAAGACGTTGTTGAAATTTACTTGGCTTTTTAGGCTCTTTTAATTTATTCTCTTGAATTTGAGCATGAATTTTATCCGTATCAACAATATAGTTTTTAATTACAAACATAATTCCGATTGTGATTAAGTTCGAAATAAAGTTATACAAACTCAAACCTGCACCGTAACTATTGAAGAAAATTAACATCATTAATGGCGAAACATAAATCATGATTTTCATCATTTTTGCCATATCCGGCATACCTTCTTGTTGAGGCGCTGCCATTTGCTGATCTCCAGACGTCATTTTCATATAGAAGAAAATCGCAATTGCCGCCAAAATTGGGAACAAACTAATATGATCTCCATACAATGGAATATGGAATGGTAATTTTACAACAGAGTCAAAAGATGATAAATCGTCTGCCCAAAGGAATCCTTTTTGTCTTAACTCAAAAGCTGACGGGAAGAACTGGAATGATGCATACATAAACGGAAGCTGAATCAGCGCCGGAATACATCCTGCCATTGGGTTTACCCCTGCTTTATTGTATAATTTCATTGTTTCCTGTTGTTTCTTCATTGGGTCTTTTTTGAATTTTTCTCCCAATTCTGTAATCTCTGGACGTAAAACTTTCATTTTAGCCTGAGACAGGAATGATTTATAAGTAATTGGCGACATCGCCAATTTGATGATAATTGTAAAGATGATAATCGCAATTCCGTAAGCAATAAATGAACTTAAGAATCCAAATAATGGAATGAAAATTAATTTATTAATCCATCCAAAAATCCCCCATCCTAGCGGAATAATTTTTTGGAAGTTTTTATCATACGATTTTAAGACTTTATAATCAGATGGTCCAAAATACCAGCTCATTTTATAATCAATCTCTCCATTAGAAAAAGCTAAAGGAACTGTTGCTTTAAATTGTTTTGTAAAAACAGTATCAATTTTATCGTCTTTAACTAAATCATCCGATTGTAATTTTGATTTTTCAAATGGTTTATCAGTCGATAAAATAGTAGTAAAAAAGTGTTGTTTAAATGCAATATAACTAACTTTTTCAGGAGTTTCTTCTTTTCCCTGGCCATGATTACTTACGTTACTGTATTTTTCATCTCCATATTCGTAATCAAGTTCAGTAAAACGATTATCATAAGCAACACTTTTCTCGTTTCTATATGTTTTTAAATCCCAAACTAAATCTAATGGTTTAGAAGAATTGATAACTTTATTTAAGCCTTGGGAACGAATATCAAAACCAACCAAATAATCGTTTGGTTTTAAAATATATTTATATTCTAAAAATTCGTTAGCTCCTGCTTTCAAACGCATTGACAAAATTTGATCAGCACCAACTTTTGTTAGTGTTGGTTCAAAAAACAAATCTTTAGAGTTTAAAGTTCTGTTGTCTGTAGTTTGAAGCTGAATATTTAAGTTAGCATTATTGTCTTTAATCAATTCTACTAATTGCTTTGAACCTTTATGAAATTTTTCAAATTCTTTTAAGGTTGCTTCAACGATATAACCACCTTTATTAGCAATTTTAAGTCTAATCTTTTCGTTTTCAATTGTAGTAAAAGACTCTTTTGCAGAAGGAAGCGTGGCAGAATAAGCAAAACCACCTAAAGTTTTTTGCAATTGTGCCAACTGAACCGTATCTCCGGGAGTTGCAGCAACAACAGGTAAAACAGCTGTTTTAGTTTTATCAGCTTTAGACTGAGCTTCTTGCTTGGCGACTAATTCTTTCTTGGCTTTTTCAGCAGCAATCTCTTTGTCAGAAGGCTGATTTTGGTACATTATCCAAATCAAAATTCCAAATATCAATACAAAACCAATGATTGAATTAAGGTCAAATTTTTTTTCTTCCATTATAATTTTAAAAAAGTTCTTCGTTAAAGGATATTAGTTGTGAGTCTGACTCAAAAGTTACATCCTTTAGAATTAATTATTATTTTTTATGTGCATTTACTGCAGCAGCCACAAAGTTTACGAAAATTGGGTGTGGATTGGCAACCGTACTTTTGTATTCCGGATGGTATTGAACCCCAATAAAAAACGGATGATTTTCTAACTCAATAATTTCTACTAAACCTGTATCAGGATTTACCCCAGATGCAATTAGTCCGGCTTTCACTAATTCATCTTTATATTTATTATTGTACTCATAACGGTGACGATGACGCTCTGAAATGGTCTTTTCACCATAAATTTTATGCGCTAATGTGTTTGGTTTAATGTCACATTTCCAAGCTCCAAGACGCATCGTTCCACCTTTATCTGTAATTGTTTTTTGTTCTTCCATCAAATCTACAACAGGATGTTTTGTTTTTTCATTCATCTCTGTAGAATTCGCTTCTTTGTAACCTAAAATATTTCTTGAATATTCGATAACAGACATTTGCATTCCTAAACAAATTCCAAAAAACGGAATATTATTTTCACGTGCAAAGCGAACTGCTTCAATTTTCCCTTCAATACCTCTTTCGCCAAATCCCGGAGCAACTAAAACTCCGTCAAGAGTTCCTAATTTTTCTTCAACATTCTCAGTCGTAATATGTTCTGAGTGAATAGAAATCACATTAACTTTAGTTTCATTTGTAGCACCTGCATGAATAAACGCCTCTAAAATAGATTTGTAACAATCCTGCATTTCAACATACTTTCCAATCAAACCAATGTTTACAGTATGTTTTGGATTTTTTAATCTGCGTAAAAAAGTATTCCAGTTTTTTAAATCCGGAGCAGCTTTTTTAGGTAAATCTAATTTCTTTAAAGCCACAACATCTAATCCTTCTTCAAGCATTAAATTTGGAACTTCATATATTGTCGAAGCATCAATAGACTGAATAACAGCTTCTCTCTTTACATTACAAAACAAAGCTAATTTGTTTCGTAATTCCGGAGACAATTCATGCTCAGTTCTGCAAACCAGAATATCTGCTTTGATACCGCTTTCCATCAATGTTTTTACAGAGTGCTGTGTCGGTTTTGTTTTTAACTCACCAGCAGCAGCCAAATAAGGAACCAATGTTAAATGAATAACAATTCCGTTATTTTCTCCCAATTCCCAAACCAACTGACGAACTGACTCAATATAAGGAAGTGACTCAATATCACCAACAGTTCCGCCAATCTCAGTAATTACAATATCATAATCGCCTGATTTGCCAAGCAATTGCATTCTGTCTTTGATTTCGTTTGTAATATGAGGAACAACCTGAACTGTTTTTCCTAAAAACTCTCCTCTTCTTTCTTTTTCAATAACCGAAAGATAAACTCTTCCTGTAGTAACGTTATTAGCCTGAGAAGTAGGAACGTTCAGGAAACGCTCGTAGTGGCCTAAATCTAAATCTGTTTCGGCACCATCATCTGTAACATAACATTCTCCGTGTTCATAAGGATTTAATGTTCCCGGATCTACATTGATATAAGGATCAAATTTCTGAATAGTTGTACGATACCCTCTTCCTTGTAACAATTTTGCTAAAGATGCTGCGATAATTCCTTTTCCTAAAGAAGAAGTCACACCGCCTGTAACAAAAATATATTTTGTTTGATTCATTCTGTTGTTGTTTGTATTGTAGTTGTGTAAAAAACTTGGCAAAAGTACAAATTTAATTAGATAATTTGCCAATTAGAGAATGAGATAATTTGCAAAATTTTAAATAGAACGATTACTTGGTTTTGTAATCGATAATTTTAACTTTTAATTAGAGTTTTTTTTGAATATACCATTAAAAGCGTAAATGATATGGCTGAAGTAAATCTAGGCATAAAAAAAAATATTATAATTTTAAAACATCGACTTGTACACATTTGTAAATTCAGTCTTGAATTCTGTGGTGCCAATTTGTTTTTAAAAATTATAATATTTTTTATTTATTAAATATTATAATTTCAAAATATTGACTTGTACACATTTATAAATTCAGTCTGGAATTCTGTGGTATCAATTAGTTTTAAAAATTGTAATATTTTTATATATCAAACTTAAATAAAAAAATTGAAATAACAAAAGATTTTTCTTACTATTTTAATTTGGCTTTGGATATTGCTTTTTAATATTACGAATCAATTCTTCCAGTCCATTTAATTTTAGTTCGTAAATAAGCTGTAATTGCTGGCCTAATTCTCCTTTCGGAAAACCTTTATTCTGATACCAAACCACATAATATTCAGGTAAATCGATTAAAAAACGTCCTTCGTATTTCCCGAAAGGCATTTTGGTATGAGCTAATTTTATGAGAAGTTTTTTGTCTTGTTCCATTTTTTTTAAAAGAAGAAAGAAGCAAGAGAAAAGAATATAGACTGATTCTTTTCTCTTGCTTCTTGTTGGTACAAAGCTATTATTTATTTTTATTCTTTCGCCACAGATTTAAAATAGTTTATAGTCGAAGTAGATAGTTTACAGTCGCAGTCGCAGTTTTCAGTTTATAGCTGACTGTTTACTGGCACTGAAAACTGGCACTGAATACTGTGACTGAAAACTGTGACTTAATACTGCGCCTTAATAATGCCATCTCACAAAAGCTTCCATTGCGGCATATGTTGCTAAACCTAATTGTTGGTATAAATCGGCAGTTTCTGCATTTCGGTCTTCGGCTCTTTGCCAAAATTCCCTGGCATCGGTTCCCTGAAAAACAACTCCGTCTTTTTGGGACTGGTGTTTGAAGATTCCGTGGCGTTTTGCCAAAACCTGATCCGGGCTCATCGGCACTGCCATTTCCACTTCGTCAATTCCCCATTCCTGCCATGCGCCGCGGTACAGCCATAGCCAGCAGTCATTCATAAACGGTTTTGGCTTCAGGGCTTTTACGGCTTCAAAAATGGCATCCAGGCAAACTTTATGTGTTCCATGCGGATCTGCTAAATCTCCTGCTGCATAAATTTGGTGTGGTTTTATTTTCTCAATCAAATCCATCGTCAGTTGAATATCTTCTTTTCCGATAGGTTTTTTCTCGATGGTTCCGGTTTCATAAAAAGGCAGTTCCATAAAATGAATCTGATCATCATTTAGTCCAACAAAATGGCTTGTTGCCCTTGCCTCGCCTTTTCTGATTAATCCCTTAATATATCTTACTTCCGGAATATCAATTTCACTGTTCTTTTTATTCTCCAGAAAGGTTTGTGCTTTTTGGTAGATATTATCGGCTTCCTCACTTTTGATTCCGAATTTCTCATTGTAATCAATTACGAATCTGGCGAATCTTAAAGCTTCGTCATCCGCCACAGCGATATTTCCGGAGGTTTGGTACGCTACGTGCACTTCATGTCCCTGTTCCTGCAAGCGCATAAAAGTTCCTCCCATACTGATAATATCATCATCAGGATGCGGACTGAAAATAAGTACGCGTTTTTTGGCAGGTTCGGCTCTTTCCGGTCTGTTGGAATCATCTGCATTTGGTTTTCCTCCCGGCCAGCCCGTAATGGTATTTTGCAGTTTGTTGAATATTTTGATGTTGATATCGTACGCCGGACCTGAATCTGCCAATAAATCGCTCATTCCGTGTTCGATATAATCAGCGTCGGTAAGCATTAAGATTGGTTTTTTAAGCTGAAGCGCCAGTCCCAAAACCGCTTTTCTTGTTAGTTTGTCTGTCCACGTTACTTTTTCTACCAGCCATGGTTTGTTGATTCTCGTTAATTTTGAAGAAGCTTCCTTGTCCAAAACAAAAACCGCATTGTTGTGTTGCTGTAAAAACGAAGCCGGCACACGATTGGTCACTTCATCCTCTACTGATTTTTTTACAATATTGGCCTTTCCTTCTCCCCACGCCAACAAAATAACCTGTTTGGCTTCCATGATTTTTTTCACTCCAAGTGTAATGGCTGTTCTTGGCGTATTGCTCAATCCCAAGAAATCTTTGCTTGCCGCAACCCTTGTAATATGGTCCAAAGCCACCAAACGTGTTTTAGAGTTTTGAAGCGAACCCGATTCGTTGAAACCGATATGTCCGTTTCCTCCAATTCCCAAAATCTGAAGATCGATTCCGCCCAGAGCTTCAATTTTAGCTTCGTATTCGTGGCAATAATCCGCGATTTGTTCTTTTGTTAAAAGTCCGTCGGGAACATGGGCATTTTCAGGTAAAATATCGACGTGGTCAAACAGTAATTCTTTCATGAAACGAACGTAGCTGTTGATCGAATTGGGCTGCATCGGATAATATTCGTCCAGATTAAAACTTATTACGTTTTTAAAACTCAATCCTTCTTCTTTATGCAGGCGAACTAATTCCGCATACAATCCTTTTGGGGAAGAACCTGTTGCCAAACCTAAAATACAAGGTTTGTTTTCTTTTTGTTTTGACTGGATTAAAGCTGCAATTTCCTGGGCAACCGCTTTTGATGCGTCTGACGAATTTTCAAAAACAACAGTATTGATATTTTCGAATCGTTTTTCGAATCCTGTTGCTTTGTCGATTTTACTTTTTAACATGATATAGATTTTTTTTTGATTCTTTCCTGATCTCTTAACAAAACGTAATATCTTAAAAATCAATTTCCTATAAAGATATTACCTTTAAAATTGAATTACAAAAAATTGCCGGTTAACTATTTTCACTAAACGTCTGTAAGAGAGATTGATATACACAGAAATTCTAAGTGTATAATTTGCATTTTTTATGCAGAAATATGCGTATTTTTTGCAAAACAAAATTAGGCTAATTTGGTCTTTATAACTAATATCCCCCTATGAAATTTTTGTTAATTTTTAATTTCTTAATAGCAAACAAAAAACTATCAGGCATAAAAAAACCATCAATTTCTGATGGTTTTTAAATATGAATTTTAAAATTACTTCCAGTTAAAAGTAATTCGTTTTTCAATTTCTGAACTTAAACTCAAAAAAACCGGACAAGTCATTCCGGCACGTTCCAGAATGGTTCTGTTTTTTTCGTCTTCAACACCTTGCATATCAAAAACAATTTCGATTGCACCAATTCTTCTTGGTTCTGCATTCATTATTTTTGTTACTTCGGCAGTCGAACCAATAAAATCTACTTTCAGGTCGCGTGCTTTTATTCCCATAATGGTCAGCATACAGCTTGCTAAAGCATTTGCAACTGTGTCTGTTGGAGAAAAAGCTTCTCCTTTTCCGTTATTATCTAGTGGTGCATCCGAAATAATTTCGCTTCCTGATTGCACATGAATTGATTTTGTTCTTAAATCGCCTAAATAGGTTACTTTCGATGTCATTAATTTGCTACTTTTAAAGTTAAGTCTGAGTCGTAATATAAAATGTAAACACCTTTATTTGCGTGTCCGCCATCTTCTTTTTTATAATATTGAAATTTATTGTCAACTTGTTCTGTCGTCATTAAATCTGTTGTTTCCTGATATGTTTTTCCCTGTACCAAACGCATCATCGTATCAAAAGTAACATCAAAACCACGAGTCGCATATGTACTTGGATTCACTTTGTTTTTCAGTCTGTATTCTTTTTCAAAGATTAAAACAGGCTGTTCATCACTTTCGCGCGTTACAGAAGGATACATTAAATTTAGTTTTACCAGATTTTCAAAACTAATCTCATCTGTATCAAGCGTACTGTTTGGTTCTAAAATTACCAGTTGCACCTGACATGATTTTTGAGCATCGATCAACGCTTTTATAATTGTTTTGATCATCGCCGTATTACCGGTTTCCATCACCACATAATTTTGTCTGTTTGGCAATAATAAACTTTTTAAACTTGCTACATCTACACCTCCGGTTTCAGACAAATTTGCAAAAACAACACCTTTTTGATTTTGCTTGATATAATTGATCACCGATTCTTTTTTCTTATCAACAACAGCTACAATGTTTCCGTTTTTAGCACGCATATAATCAAAAACAGCGTTTCTGACTACATCATTTGTTGGAATTGACTGATATAAGTTATCGATTGGATTTGCTGTATCTTTTGATAATGGCGAAATCACAGGCACATTGTACAAACGCAATGAATTTGCCGTTGCTTCGGCATTACCCTGATAAAATGGTCCGATAACCGCATTTGCTGTTTGCAATTTATTCTGAGCAATCAAATTCGATACATTTGATGTATTTTTTGTTTCCTGTGAATCGTAAATAGCAACATCAATTGGTAATTTTAAGGCTTTCGCCGAATCGATCGCCATCATCGCTCCTGAATAAAAATCAAGAGTCATATTCAAAAACTTATCCTTTTTTAAACGGGTTGCAGTACTTGTTGTATCATTTTGCATTTTAGCAATATTAAAAGGCAACAATAAAACTACTTTTTTACGCTCTGTCTGACCTCTTTTTTTAGTTAATTCAACCACTTCAGGATTAACAGAAACTTCTTCAGATTTTACTTTTTCAAGAATTCTGATTCCGCCTCCGGTATTTTCAACTGGTTTATCTGCAGTCTTTTCTATTGGTTTTTCAGCTTGTTTTTCTACTACTGGCTGTTGTTGTACAACGATAGGAACTGGTGCCACATATCCAGACGGAACTTTTAAAACCATTCCTTCTTTTACTCCTTCAGAAAGTGATGGGTTTAACTCCGTCAATTCTTCCTGAGTAATGTGAAATGTATGGGTTAAACTATAAAATGTCTCTTTTGGTTTTACCTGATAATCCATATAGGTGGTACCTTTTTTGACAGTTTCAGATTTACTAACATTCGCTACAGCTGAATTTTCTGTTTTGGGAGCCGTACCTTTTATAGTTAGTCTATATCCAACAGGCAAACTTGTTACAATTTCGGGATTGCGTTTTTCTAAATCCTCAACTGTAGTATTATATTGTTTGGCAATAGAATATTTGGTTTCTTTTGCGACAACATCGTGATATACATATTTTTCCGGACCAGAAGTTTTGGCCGGTTTATCCGTTTTTGGAGCTGAACCTTTACCTGGAATAGCAAGTGTCTGACCAATCTGCAAACCATTGGTAACCAAAAATGGATTTGCCGCTTTTAAAGCTTCATCAGAAACTCCATATTTTTTCTCAATTCCAAACAAAGTTTCTTTTGGCTGCACTTCATGTGTGGTTGCCTTTCCTGCAACAGTTTTAGAGGCTTCTGTTTTTGCCAACTTTTTTCCGCCAGCAGTTGGAATCAACAAAACCGAATTTGGTGAAATTCCCGCGCGTGCATCAGGATTTAAGGAATAAATATCATAAGGCGTAACCTTAAATTTCTCTGCAATCTGATTAATGGTTTCTCCTGCAGAAACTTTGTATTTCACTACTTTTTCCTGTGAAAAGGCAGAGCCGCTAATAAAAAAAACTAGAGATAATAATGCTAAATAATATTTCATAATATGGCTAAAACAATTTAATTTTTAATTCAAAAACAAGATACTAATTTTGCTTCATGCAAGATTCGAGCCAGTGTTAATTTTTACGTAATTATTATCTAAGATCGATTTCGGCCTTAGCAATAATGATGCTTTTATATAACTCATCTTCTTCCTTTTTCTTGCATTGATATAAAACTTCTTCCATATTATCGAACTTATCTGAGTAGACATAATAAGAAAGACTGTTTATATTAAAGAAAAAACTAGCATTAAAATCACCAGAATCAATAAGTTGCATAATAAACTTATCTCTTGGTACTGCATCTGTAAATATACCTAAAACTAAGTAATAGCCATTTGAAACTTCTTTAAGATTATCAAAAACTTCAATCTTTACATTTTTCTCGTTTTTAAACGGATTTTCCTTTAGTTCACGTCTCATTTCTTCCAGAGAAACTGATTTAGAAACTACTTCTGAATTTTCTTTACTTTGATTTTTAATCGCTTCATCCTGATACTTTTTCAATTTAATCAAAGCCACTTTATCATCAAATTTCCTGGCTTCCATACTATAATAAGACGCTTTACTAATGTGACGTTTTATTTCGATTGTTTTTTGAGTATCCAAAGAATCAATTTTAGAAATCAGCAATTGATTTTGTGCATCTCCTTTTTCCTGCTCAATTTTATATCTTTTTATTTCGTCAAGCGAAAGGCGTTGCTGCAATCCGGTTTTGCTGTTATTTTTTTCGCTTTCGCGGATTTTCTTCTTGTATTCCTGATTTTCCTCAACCGCAATTCTTTCTACTTTATTCATCAATCCGGCGTATGCTTTTCGGTTTTCGGCCAGTTCTTTTTTTAGTTGAGAAGATAATTCACTTGTTTTGCCGATGCTTTCATACGATTGTTTTTCTAATCGTTTTGATTCATCAACATTCAAAACATCCATTCTTTTTAATTCGACTAAATCATTATTCATTGTATTGACTAATGAATCTAATTTTGCCATTAAAATTTCCTGCACATTTTTATTTGCTTCCAAAACCAATCTCAACTTTTCAACAGAATTATCCTTAGAACCATTCATATCGTTCAGATTGACTTTCAGATCATTAATTTTTATAATCTTCTGATTCATTTCTTTCTGAACCACCAATCTGTCTTTTAAATCTTCCAATTCAACTGTTTTGGCTTTTCCTTTTTCAACCACAACTTGTTTTTCGGCAAGAGCCAGCATTAATTCTTCGCTTTCGTTTGCCGGTTTTATTTCTTTTGTATTAATGGCTAATTTATTACCAACAACCAATCCGTTTACAATTTCAGGATTTTGAGATTCTAACTGATCGATTGAGATTCCGTATTTTTTGGAAATTGAGAATTTGGTTTCCTTTGGTTCAACCACATGAAAAACCGTTTCCTGATTGATAACACGAACTCTTCCGTCGAGTGTTTTTCTTTTGTTTGGTATTGCAATGTTCTGACCAATCTGCAAACCATTTAAAAGTAAATCTTTATTTAAATTTTCTAAATCCTGCACCGAAACATTGTATTGTCTGGCAATACTAAAAAGTGATTCTTTGGCCACAACCAAATGTGTAGCTTTTGAAGAAGCTGTAATTTCAGTTTTTGAAGCGTTTGAAGTGTTTTGCGGAATAACTAATTCCTGACCAATCTGAAGTCCGCCGGCAAGAATTGGGTTTGCATTTTGAAGCGCTTCAACAGAAACATTGTATTGTTTGGATAAACCGTAAAGGGTTTCTTTGGCACCAACAATATGAGTTTTTTGCTGGTTTTGATTTTCTGGAGTATGAACCGGAATTTTCAGAATTTGATTGTCTTTGATTCCGCTCTGCGATTCAGGGTTGAGTTTGTAAATTTCATCTACAGAAACCTTATATTTTTGGGCAATAAAATAAGCAGTTTCTCCTTTTTGAATTTTGTGTTCAATAATTGAATCTTGCGCAGTTATTTTGTTAAAAGACAAAATAAAGACAAGAGAAATTGTTAAAAGTTCTCTCATAAATAGTAGGTTAAAAAATTAAGGCGTTACAAATGTAACGCCTTAATTTGAAAAATATTACTATTCCCACTCAATTGTTGCAGGTGGTTTTGAACTTATATCGTAAACTACACGGTTCACGCCTTTTACCTTATTGATAATGTCATTTGACACTTTCATTAAGAAATCATATGGCAAATGAACCCAGTCAGCCGTCATTCCGTCTGTAGATTCAACCGCTCTAAGCGCCACTACTTTTTCGTAAGTACGTTCATCGCCCATCACACCAACAGAATTTACCGGAAGCAAGATTGCTCCTGCCTGCCAAACTTTATCGTATAATCCCCATGATTTTAATCCGTCGATAAAAACAGCATCTACATCTTGTAGAATCTGAACTTTCTCAGGAGTAATATCTCCTAAAATTCTAATTGATAATCCTGGTCCCGGGAAAGGGTGTCTTCCTAATAATTCAGGATCTATTCCTAAAGTAGCGCCAACTCTTCGAACTTCGTCTTTAAACAACATTCTAAGCGGTTCTACAATTTTTAATTTCATATAATCCGGCAATCCACCCACATTATGGTGTGATTTAATAGTTGCCGATGGTCCTTTTACAGAAACCGATTCGATTACGTCAGGATAAATAGTTCCCTGAGCTAACCATTTTACATCTTCGATTAAGTGTGATTCATCATCAAAAACTTCGATAAAGACACGACCAATTGTTTTACGTTTGGTTTCAGGATCACTGATTCCGGCTAATTCTCCCAAGAAACGATCTCCGGCGTCTACTCCTTTTACGTTCAATCCCATTCCTTTGTATTGATTCAATACATTTTGGAATTCGTTTTTACGAAGCAAACCGTTATTTACGAAAATACAGTATAAGTTTTTTCCAATTGCCTGGTGTAATAAAACTGCCGCTACAGTAGAATCTACTCCTCCGGAAAGTCCTAAAACAACTTTATCGTTTCCTAATTTCTCTTTTAATTCTCCCACCATTTCTTCTACGAAAGCATTTGGTGTAAAGTTTTGAGGAACTTCGGCAATATCAACTAAAAAGTTTTTCAGCATTTTTGATCCATCTGTAGAATGGAAAACTTCCGGGTGATATTGAATGGCATAAGTAGTTTCGCCATCAATTTTATAAGCTGCATACTCTACATCATGAGTGCTGGCCAATTTCACTGCATTGGTTGGTAAAGCTTTGATACTATCACTGTGGCTCATCCAAACCTGGCTGTTTTCTGAAACTCCGTTAAAGAAAGTTTCGCCTTCCTTAATATAAGATAAATTAGCCCTTCCGTATTCTCTGCTGTTTGAAGCGGCTACTTCACCTCCGCTAAAATGAGCTAAATATTGTGCTCCGTAACAAACTGCCAACATAGGTAGCTTGCCTCGAATTTGAGATAAATCAGGATGTGGAGCGTCTTCTGCACGAACAGAAAATGGGCTTCCTCCCAAAATTACGGCTTTATAAGGTGATAAATCACTAGGAAAGTGATTGTAAGGGAAAATTTCGCAGAATATATTTAATTCGCGAACTCTACGCGCAATAAGTTGTGTATATTGCGATCCGAAATCTAAAATAAGTACGTTGTGTTGCATGCGCAAAAATACTTTTTATATTCGAATCTTAAAAATGGAATTTTGATTTTTTTTCTTTAAAGCTTCTAAGATGCTAAGTCTCTAAGATTCTGAGCATTTACGCTCTTAAAAAAAACTTAGCAACTCAGAATCTTAGAACCTTAGCATCTTTCGCAATCCAACATTCAAAAAAATTCGTATCTAACAAAAACCATTTATATGAAATCAAAACTAATTGCCATTACCATTTTATTCTCTTTATTTTTAACTTCCTGCGATGCGATTGAGGATTTACTATCATTTACTATTTCAAATGAAGCTTCGATTCAAATAAAAAGTACGTCTCCCATAAATTTACCTACAGAAATTATTACGCCGGACGTTACCACAAATTCCTCTTCTGAATTTAAAAACAATAAAACAGAGGCGGGTTTGGTAAAAGATGTCAAACTAAAATCTCTTAAATTATCGATTACAAATCCTGACGGAAAAACGTTTACGTTCCTAAAATCAATTCACCTTTATATTTCAACCACAGATTCTGACGAAATAGAATTGGCGTATCAGGATAATATCAACGAAACAACCAATATGCTTGATTTAATTAGTACCAATGCTAAACTGGACAAGTACATTAAAGCAGATAAATATAAAATCAGAACACAGGTTACTTTAAAAGAAACACTTACAAAAGATGTTACGGTAAAAGCAGCCATGAAATTTGGCGTTACTGCAGATCCGTTCTAAGTTTCTAAAATGCTAAGGTTCTGAGTTACTAAGTGGCTAAGATTCTGAGAAAAACTCAGCAATTCAGAATTTTAGAATCTTACTAACTAAAAAAATTGACAAAGGTTCAGAGTTCTTAAAAGTGTAGTGGCTTTTTTGAACTTTGTTCCTTTTTTTTATTTAAATTTTTAAGATTCAAAGAAAAAAAACTTAACAACTCAGAACCTTAGCATCTTAACAACTAAAAAGAAAAACCTCTGTCCCTTTGAACCTTTGCCACTTTGAACCTTAAAAAGAAAACTTAGCAACTCAGAACCTTAGTATCTTAGCAACTAAAAAGAAAAACCTCTGCCCCTTTGAACCTTTGCCACTTTGAACCTTAAAAAGAAAACTTAGCAACTCAGAATCTTAGCATCTTAGCACCTAAAAGGAAAACCTCTGTCCCTTTGAACCTTTGCTACTTTGAACCTTAAAAAGAAAACTTAGCAACTCAGAACCTTAGCATCTTAGCTCCTAAAAGAAAAACCTCTGTCCCTTTGAACCTTTGTCCCTTTGAACCTCAAAAAAACCATTTTTTTTCGCTAAATTTATAAAACTATACCAGACCTCATTCACATCATAACCAGATGTTTCTAAAAATATAATCATTAGAAAATAAACCGTACCAATGTTTATTACAATCTAAATATTAATTTAAAAAAAGAATCGATGAGTAAAATAGTTGCAGATCAATTAGTTGAAATGTTGGTAGAGGCTGGAGTAAAAAGAGTTTACGCAGTTACGGGAGATAGTTTAAATCATTTTAATGATGCGATACGAAGAAACGGAAAAATAAAATGGATTCATGTTCGCCATGAAGAAGTCGGCGCCTACGCAGCTGCTGCCGAAGCCGAATTAGACGGTTTTGCTGTTTGTGCCGGAAGTTGTGGTCCGGGTCACGTTCATTTAATCAATGGTTTGTATGATGCGCATCGCTCGCACGTTCCTTTGTTAGCCATTGCATCGACAATAAATACAAATGAAATGGGAATGGATTATTTCCAGGAAACCAACACCATTAAACTTTTCGACGATTGCAGTTATTATAATCAGATGATTATGACGGCTGAGCAAGCTCCCAAAATCATACAAACTGCCATACAACATGCTTTAGGAAAAAAAGGAGTTGCCGTTATTGGTTTACCGGGCGATGTTTCCGAATTAAAAGCTGTTGAAAGCAATATTTCTACTCAGTTTTTTCACTGCAATCCTGTTATTCGACCTTCGGATACTGAATTACAGCATTTGGCAAAAGCCATCAATGAAAGTACAAAAATCACTTTATTCTGCGGAATTGGTGCCGAAAAAGCACACGATCAGGTCGTACAATTGTCGCAGCATATAAAAGCACCGGTAGGATATTCTTTTAGAGGAAAAATGAGCATTCAGCCCAATAATCCTAACGAAATAGGAATGACAGGTTTACTCGGTCAGCCTTCTGCTTATCACAGTATGCACGAATCGCATCTGGTTTTGTTGTTAGGAACTGATTTTCCTTATGATAAATTCATGCCTGCTGATAATAAAATTATTCAAATCGATACAAGCACAGAACGTTTAGGCCGAAGAGCCAATCTTTATATGGGATTATGCGGTGATGTTGGCGATACCATAGAAGCTTTATTACCATTATTGGAAAACAAAACAGACGATAGTTTTTTACAGGCTCAGCTTAAATTTTATGCAACTGTAAAAGAAAACATGAACATTTATATTGATGACAATGGCGGAGAAGACACGATTCAACCCGAATATGTGGCTCATATTATCGATAAATTAGCTACTAAAGATGCCATTTTTACCGTAGATACCGGAATGACCTGTGTTTGGGGAGCCCGCTTTATTAAAGGAACCGGCGAACGAAAAATGTTAGGTTCTTTTAACCATGGATCAATGGCCAATGCAATGCCAATGGCGATTGGAGCTGCTCTATCACATCCTGAAAGACAAGTTATTTCCATGTGTGGCGACGGCGGATTGTCAATGCTTTTGGGAGATTTGGCCACCATTAAGCAATATAATATTCTGATCAAAATTATTGTTTTCAATAATCGTGCTTTGGGAATGGTAAAACTTGAAATGGAAGTTGGCGGTTTGCCTGATAATGAAACCGATATGGTCAATCCTGACTTTGGATTAATTGCCCAGGCGATGGGATTTCAGGGCGTAAATGTGCACAAACCCGAAGAAGTTGAGGGAGCAATTGAAAATGCTTTTAGACACAATGGTCCGGTTTTATTAAATATTTTTACAAATCCAAATGCGCTGGCAATGCCTCCAAAAGTAGAATGGGAACAAGTCGTAGGCATGGCAAAATCTATGACCCGATTAATGCTTGGCGGTAAAATGGATGAAGTTTTGGATACTATAAAATCCAATTACAAACATTTGAAAGAAGGTATATAAGGTTCAAAGTTGCAAAGTAACAAAGGTTCAGAGGTTTTTCAAAGTAAGACAACTTTGTTCCTTTGAACCTTTGTCGCTTTGTACCTCAAAAAATCACTCTTTCGTCACCACAATCGAGGCTTTAAATCCAGCTGCAAGATTGTTCCAGTAATCATTGGTAATTAAGTTACCTTTATCATCAAAAACCTGAATTTCGGCAGTATTTCCGCCTAAAGTTCCAATATTAAGGGCTTCAAAATCTAGTTTATTAAAGCCGTTTGCAAGGGGAATTTTTACTTGTTTGAAGTTAACATCCAAAAATAATTGATCTGAAAGTACTTTATCATTGCATGAAACTCTGACCAAATCGCCATCTATGGCGCCAAAATCCCTAAATTTCACAATAAAATATTCTGCTTTGGTTCTGAAATCTCCAAGAGAAATATTTTTCTTAACCAGTTCTCCTCTGCCCTCTTTTAATCCCTCAGCTCGTAAAGCTTTATCTAATTCTTTTTCCATTTTCGGCACATAACGATCGCCGGGATTGGCAAAATCATTTTCCGTAGACATTGAAAAAGTACTTTTTTGTTCTCCAATCTGAAATTTTGATTTTGGAGTTATACTGGTATTATCAAAAACGTTGGGTGTTTTTATGCTCGGAATATCCGAAGTTTCTCCCTGAGGATCTTTTACTTCGGGAATTTTTTTAGGTTTTGCACTAAATTTTGGTGCGGGAATACTCTTGAATTTAGTACTAAATTCAGTTTGTGCTGAGACAGTCACAGCAGTAAAAAATAATATGAAAAATAAAATGTGCTTCATTGAAAAAGTATTATCGAATCGGCTTTTAAAATATTATAGAATCAAAAGTATAGCTTAGCAAAAATAGCAATATTTAATTAGGCTCTACAACTTTAAGACTTTTATAACAATATATTAGGCTAATTTTTAGAATCAAAAAACCTGCCAAAACACAATCCGTAATTTTCTACTTCAATCCTGAAAATAGTAAATCCAACTCCTATTCATAAATCGGATCTACTATTTCGATTTAATCCCTAACAATAACCGCCGTTAATGTAGAAAGATCTAATGTTTTTCCCGCAGTATAATTAAGATGTACATAATCTGTATACGTAACTCCAGCCTCAACATATTCTACATAAGTAGTTCTCTGAAAAACTTCTCCATCAGTAGTTTTAGCCGTAAACTTTACCGTGAAATTTCCTTGCTCATATATTAGATAGGATGTTTTGGAAGTATTTTTTATATCAAAGTCAATGGACAAATAATCACTATAAAGCTGTTTGTGAGTTATAGTTAATGAAAAATCAACAAGATTAAATGCTTCATTTTGTGGGAAAGTGTCATTATCATGACTTGAACTACAATTTAAAAATAGTAATGCTATTGCTGTAAAAACCAAAATAGTCATTGTCGATACCAGAAAGGAAAATTTTCTCATAATTAAATATAGATTTATTTTTCTTTATCATTTTTTAATTGTCATAAAGAAATAGACAATAGTTTATTTAACTTTACAAAAATAGTCAAAAACCTATATTAATAAAATTTATTTGTAAGAATTATTTTAAAAAAAAATATATGGCAGATTATTTTTATAGGAAACTGCTTAAAGATAAATTTTGATAATTACTAACTTATTCCTAAATTCAATGTTTTAATTTACTTCATTAAAAAACATACAAAATGGATTATATAGACTATTATAAAACATTAGATATCACAAAATCAGCGACTGAAGCTGAGATCAAAAAAGCATATCGAAAACTGGCCAGAAAATACCATCCCGATTTGAATCCGAATGATAAGGAAGCGGAGAAAAAATTCAAGGAAATCAATGAAGCCAATGAAGTTTTGAGCAATGCCGAAAATCGAAAAAAATACGACAAATACGGAAAAGACTGGAAACACGCTGACGAATTTGAGAAAGCAGGTTATGACCCGAACCAACAGCAATATTCGAGACAACAACAAGGCAATCAAGATTTTTCAGGTTTTGGCGGAGGTGATTTTTCAGGAAGTGATTTTTCTGATTTCTTCAATTCGATGTATGGATCTGCTGGAAGAAGTTCGAGAAGTCAGGCCAAATACAGAGGCCAGGATTTTAATGCCGAATTACAATTGGATTTGGCTTCGGCTTATACAACGCATAAACAAAATCTGGCTGTGAATGGCAAAAATATCCGAATCACGATTCCCGCAGGTGTCGAAAACGGACAGATTATTAAAATTCCGGGACATGGCGGACCCGGTGCAAATGGCGGTCCAAACGGTGATTTGTACATTACTTTTAATATCGAAAACAATTCTGATTTTAAACGTGAAGGAAATAATCTGTATTCTGATGTTGACCTCGATTTATATACGGCGATTTTAGGCGGTGAAACGTTTGTGAATACTTTTGATGGAAAAGTAAAAATTAAAGTCCCGGCAGAAACTCAAACCGGAACAAAAGTAAAATTGAAGGGAAAAGGATTTCCGGTGTACAAAAAAGACAATCAATTTGGCGATTTATACATTACGTATAATGTAAAAACACCAACAAAATTATCCCAAAAAGAAAAAGATTTATTTGCAGAATTAGCTAAAATAAGAAATCATGAATAGTAAAAATTTAATCCAGATAAAACAATTTTGCATTTACCACGAAATTGAAAACACTTTTATAACAGAGTTGAATAATTATGGTTTGGTTGAAATTATTATTCACGAACAAGACGAATATCTGCAGCCGGAACAATTGCCGGCTATCGAAAAAATGATTCGCCTGCATTATGATCTCAAAATAAATTTAGAGGGAATTGACGCTATTTATCATTTACTGAATAAAATTGAAGTGCTGCAGCAAAACTTAACGGCAACTCAGAATAAACTGCGTCTTTTTGAGCGGCATCAAATGGAATAAAATATCACAAAAAAGAATGATTTACAGTGTGATTTCAAATAAAATTCCCTCTTTTCAGTTTCATATTTTATAAATTGCAACGGAATTTAACTAACCCGAATTTGTTTTAAACTGAAGAAACAATTCAAAAAAATATAATAAAATGAAAAGAGAAAACATCTTGACAGGATCACCATGGGAAGATAAAATGGGATATTGCCGTGCCGTAAGAATTGGTAATATTATTGAAGTTTCAGGAACTGTGGCTATTGTTGATGGCGAAAAAGTAAAGGCCGATGATGCTTATGCTCAGACTTATAATATTTTGGAACGTGTTGAAAAAGTATTAGAAGATTTGAATGTTGGAATGAAAGATGTAATCAGAACCCGTATTTTTACCACTAATATTGCCACTTTTGAAGATGTTGCCAGAGCACATTCTGCTTTTTTTAAAGATGTAAAACCTACAACGGGTTTTTATGAAATCAGTAAACTTGTTGCGCCTGAATATTTAGTTGAAATTGAATTTACGGCTGTAATACAATAAGAAAGTCTGCCACGAATTCCACTAATTTTCACTAATTTTTTTGCCACAGATTAAAAGATTTAAAAAGATTAATTTTTAAATTTCTTCAATTAATAAGTCATTAATTCGTGAAAATTATTGAAATTCGTGGCAACCTTTTCTTTAAACAATTTAATGACTTCTCAAAAGCTAAAAGAAATATTCCTGACCACTTTCAAATGGATTTTGATCTGTTTTTTGATAGGTTTTTTTTCAGGATCAGCATCGGCGTTTTTTTTGGTTTCACTTGAATTTGTGACGCAGTTTAGAATTCATCACGACTGGATTATCTGGCTTTTGCCTTTGGGCGGATTATTAGTTGGTTTCAGTTATTATTATTGGGGAGAATCGGTTGTAAAAGGCAATAATTTATTGCTGGAAGAATACGAAAACCCGCAAAAAATAATTCCCTTTAAAATGGCTCCGTTAGTTCTTTTCGGAACTTTAATCACCCATTTATTCGGAGGTTCTGCAGGTCGCGAAGGTACGGCGGTACAAATGGGCGGCGCCATTGCAGATCAATTTACAAAGATTTTTAAACTAGATAATTCCGAACGCAAAATTCTCATTATTCTTGGAATCAGTGCCGGTTTTGCCTCTGTTTTTGGAACTCCTTTGGCAGGCGCTATTTTTGCTTTGGAGGTTTTGTATTTCAGTAAAATCAATTTTAAAAGTATTGTTTTATCTTTTTTAGTCGCCTACGCAGCTTATTTTACAGTAGAATTCTGGCAAGTAAAACACACGCATTACAGCATTCCCGAAATTCCTGAATTCTCCATAACCACTTTAATTTATACTTTAATAATTGGTGTTTTATCCGGATTTGCAGCTTTATTATTTTCAAGAAGCACACATTTCTGGGGTTCACTTTTTTCAAAAATTAAATATCCGCCGCTGCGTCCTTTTATTGGCGGAATCATTTTAGCAATTGCGATAGCCGGTTTTGGGTTTACAAAATTCTCCGGATTGGGAGTTCCGGTAATTGTCGATTCCTTTTCGAATCAAAGTCAATGGTATGACTTTTTACTCAAAATCTTATTTACCGGATTTACCTTGGGAGCAGGTTTTAAAGGCGGCGAAGTGACTCCGTTATTTTTTGTAGGCGCAACTTTAGGAAGTGCTTTATCCTTAATTATTCCAATGCCAATAGCACTTTTGGCAGGTTTAGGATTCGTCGCTGTATTCTCGGGCGCGACCCACACTCCTATCGCCTGCACGATTATGGGACTAGAACTATTCGGACTTCAACCAGGAATTTTTATTGCAATCGCCTGTACAATTGCTTATTTTTCTTCGGGTTCTGTGGGAATTTACAAATCACAAATTGTAAAAGGAGCAAAATACAGATTATATCAGAAATGGTTATAATTTAGTCACAGTCACAGCTTTCAGTTTACAGTTTCACTTTTCACTGAAAACTGAAACTGTAAACTGACAACTTATAAAAGTGTGTTAATCTGTAAAATGATTTCAACATTACATTAAAAAAATGTAAATTCGCACACTATGAAAATACAAGATATTCAAGCGATACAATTGTTGCTCGCAACCCCAAAGAAAATCGCCATAATTCCACACAGAGGTCCTGACGGTGATGCCATGGGATCTACGTTAGGTTTGTACCATTTTTTAATAAAAAATAATCATCAGGCAACGGTGATTGCTCCTAATGATTTTCCTGATTTTCTGGCCTGGTTACCGGGTTCTGAAACCGTAAAAATATTCGAAAAAGACACTGAAAACTGCACTAAAATATTAGAAGAAGCGGAGTTAATTTTCACACTTGATTTTAATGCTTTTCATCGCACAGGCGAAATGGAACATACTTTAGCAAAACTAAAGGCTCCATTTATCATGATCGATCATCATCAAAAACCTGATGATTATGCGACTTATATGTATTCTGATACCACGTTTGGTTCTACTTGCGAAATGGTGTATAATTTCATTTCTTTTTTAGATAAAAAACAGGATTTAGACAAAACGATTGCTACCTGTATTTATACCGGAATATTGACTGATTCGGGTTCGTTCCGTTTTCCGGGAACAACAGGAAACACGCATCGTATTATTGCAGAATTAATTGATTTAGGCGTTGAAAATACCCAAATTCCAGTACTTTTATTTGATAATAGTTCTTACAGCCGTCTGCAATTATTAGGTCGAGCTTTGCAAAACCTGAAAGTTTTTGAAGAATACAAAACCTCTTATACCACACTTACACAAGCTGAACTGGATTCATTTCATTATGTAAAAGGCGATACAGAAGGAATTGTGAATTACGGATTAAGTATAAAAGGAATTGCTTTTACCGCTATTTTTATAGAAAACAGAGACGAAAATATTATCAAAATATCTTTCCGTTCACAAGGCGGATTTGATGTAAATCAATTTGCAAGAGATCACTTTAACGGCGGAGGGCACAGTAACGCTGCCGGAGGAAGATCAGAAGTTTCTATGGAAGAAACGGTGAAAAAATTCGAAGATTTAGTAAAAACGCTAAAAATATAACCCAAATGAACTACCTAAAACTAAGCATTTACACCCTACTTTTTGCTGTTTTACTGGTTAGCTGCAAGCAACATGAAGAAGCAAGAAGACCTATTTCGAGAGCTTCGGGATCTTTCATGAAAAAATCAGCCGATCGAAATAAAAAACTGGTTGCCAGCGAAGAAGATGTTATTAAGAAAATCATCAAAAGCAATCCGAAAGTAAAATATTATGCTACAAGAAAAGGCTATTGGCTTTCTTATGATGAAAAAAATACAACCGATACCCAGACTCCAAGAAAAGGAGATATTGCTTATTTTAACTTAGAAATAAAAGATATCAAAGGCAAAATAATCTATTCTGAAGCAGAACTTGGTCCGCAGACTTATTATGTAGACAAACAGGATATCATGATGGGATTGCGTGATGGTATTAAATTAATGCATAAAAATGAAACAGTTACGTTCTTGTTTCCGTCACATATTGCATACGGATATCACGGCGATAACAAAAAGATCGGAACAAACGAATCATTGATTTGTACGGTTACGCTTCGCAATTTTGTACCGGATCCGGCTGCGGCAACTTCAACCACAACTCCTGCTACCACAACTCCGGGAACTACAGGTACAACTGCAACGGCAACAAAAACTCAAACAATTCAACCGACAAAACCTGCAGTTAAAAAACCAGCAACTGAAATTAAAAAAGACACTGTAAAACCATAAAAACAACATTTTAAAAATGAAAAAAAGTATTTTATTATTACTATTAGCCGTTTCCTCATTTTATTCCTGCAAAGACGAGCACAGCAATTTGCCTGATGGTTTATATGCCGATATCGAAACAAATAAAGGTCATATTATTGTTGAATTGGATTATAAAAAAGCACCAATTACGGTGGCCAATTTTGTGAGTCTGGCAGAAGGAAAAAATGATTTTGTTACCAAAGAATACCTAAAAGGCAAACCATTTTTTGATGGATTAAAATTTCACAGAGTTATTGAAGATTTCATGATTCAAACCGGAGATCCGGAAGGAACTGGTTCTGGAGATACAGGATATAAATTTAAAGATGAATTTACAGATTTAAAATTTGACAAAGCAGGAGTTTTGGCAATGGCTAATAACGGTCCGGGAACAAACAGCAGTCAGTTTTTTATCACTCATGTTGAAACACCTTGGTTAGACGGAAAACATACTATTTTTGGTCATGTGGTTGAAAAAGGACAAGAAGTTGTAAATCAGGTAAAACAGGGCGATACTATTGTTACGGTTAAAATTATCAGAAATGGTGAAGCTGCTAAAAAGTTTGATGCAGTAAAAGTATTTCAGGATTATTTTTCAGCAATAGCTAAAGAAAAAAGCAAATTTGCAGGAGTTCAAAAAGAAAAAACAGATTATTATGCTTCTTTAAAATCAAAAGCAACTAAAACTTCTTCTGGTTTAGAATATGTAATTACTGAAAAAGGAACAGGAAAAAAACCTGCAGCCGGAACTCAATTATACATTCATTATGCAGGATTTTTAGAAGACGGAACTTTATTTGATACCAGTTTAGGAGATGTAGCTCAGACTTTTGGAAAATATGATCCGGCAAGAGCAGAAGCAAAAGCCTATTCACCAATTCCTTTTCAGGCTGGCCGTAAAGATGGTATGATTCCGGGATTTATTGAAGGAATCGAAAAACTTTCTTTTGGAGACAAAGCAGTACTTTTCATCCCATCTCACTTAGCTTATGGAGCTGCCGGAGCTGGAGGAGTTATCCCGCCAAATGCTAATATTATTTTTGAAGTTCAATTATTAGAAAAACCGTAATAATATTCTTATTTTTGAAATCTTATTACAGACTTAAATTCTATACACAATGAAATTTAAATTTCTATTTTTATTTTGCCTTGCAATGATTAACGTTCAGGCACAAACAAAAAAAACAGTTGCTAAAAAAACAACTACAACAAAAGCAGTAGCACAAACAAATCCTAATGATGGAATTTTTGCTACTATTTCTACTACGAAAGGCGATATTGTTTTGTCTTTAGAATATGTAAAAGCTCCGGTTACTGTGGCTAACTTTATTTCTTTGGCAGAAGGAACAAATCCTAATGTTAAAGTAGAAAGACTAAAAGGGAAACCATTTTACGACGGATTAAAATTTCACAGAGTTATCAATGATTTCATGATTCAGGGTGGAGATCCTGATGGGAATGGTTCCGGTGGACCGGGATATTCTTTTAAAGATGAATTTGTTGAAGAATTAAAATTTGAAAAAGGCGGCGTATTGGCAATGGCAAATTCAGGTCCCGCAACAAACGGAAGCCAATTTTTTATCACGCATAAAGAAACACCGTGGTTAAACGGAAAACATACTATTTTTGGTCATGTAGTTTCAGGAATGGACAATGTAAACAAAATTGTTCAGGACGATATCATGACAAAAATTACTATTACGCGCAAAGGTGCAGCAGCCAAAAAATTTGATGCTTTAAAAGTTTTAGCTGATGATGTAAAAAAAGAAGAAGCTAAAAAAGAGCTGGCAAAAAAAGTAGTGACTGAAAAAGCGGCTTATTTTGCTGCAACAAAAGCGAAAGCAACTACAACTGCATCTGGTTTAAAATATGTGATTACACAAAAAGGAACTGGTGTAAAAGGTGCAGAAGGATCTAATATCTTTTTTCACTATGCAGGATATTTTGAAGACGGAAATCTTTTTGACAGCAGCATAGCAAATGTAGCAAAAGCGTATGGTAAATATGATGCGAACAGAGATGCTCAAAAAGGATATCAGGCTTTTCCTTTTACTGTTGGTAAAAAAGACGGAATGATTCCGGGATTCCTGGAAGCATTAGACATGATGACTGACGGAGAAAAAGCAATATTTTTTCTTCCTGCAAATTTAGCTTATGGAGAAAAAGGTGCCGGAGGAGTAATTCCGCCTAATGCGACTTTAGTTTTTGAAATAGAGACATATCAAAATCAGCCTGTTGTAAAATAATTATTTCAGCAGATAAAATACCAACCCGTCAAATTATTTTTGACGGGTTTTTTATTTTCATAATTCTGTCAAATTCACAATTTTATCTCTAAAATTCAGTCCAAAACAACTACACTAATAATGTTTATAGTTGTTTTCTATTAAATCCTAAACAAAATAACTTACCTTTGCCGGCTTTTATTTTTTAACCTAAACAAATTAAGATGTCACAAAACAATGTATTAAAGGGAGTATTTTTAGTTGCTTTAGGAGCCACAACGTACGGAATGCTGGCTACTTTTGTAAAAATGGCTTATTCTGAAGGATATACAACCGCAGAAGTGACTACCTCTCAATTTGTTTTAGGAATTTTAGGTATTTTATTAATTAATGCTTTTCAAAAAATAAAACACAAAAAGAAAGTGGTGAAAGCTACTTCTAAAAACATATTTCATTTAATGCTTGCCGGTACTTCTTTAGGAATGACCAGTTTATTCTATTATCTGGCAGTAAAATACATCCCGGTTTCAATTGGTATTGTTTTATTAATGCAAACCGTTTGGATGGGAGTTTTACTTGAAATGATTCTGGAAAAAAAATTGCCTTCCAAACAAAAAGTAATTGCTGTATTTATTGTTTTAATCGGTACTGTTTTAGCGACTAATATTATCAATAACGATATTCAACTTGACTGGCGGGGAATTGCGTGGGGAGTTATGGCTGCTGCATCTTTTACAACAACCATGTTTACTGCAAATCGTGTTGCTACAGAAATTTCATCTGCCCAACGTAGTTTATACATGCTTTTAGGAGGTGCCATAATCGTATTTTCTTTTGCTTTTGCTACTCAGGAAACGACTTTTAATCTTGCTATTTTCATGAAATGGGGAATCATCTTATCTTTATTTGGCACCATAATTCCGCCAATGCTTATGAATGCTGGATTTCCTCTTACCGGAATTGGTTTAGGAAGTATTGTTTCTGCGCTTGAATTGCCAGTTTCTGTAATGATGGCTTATATTCTGTTGAATGAAAAAGTGATCTTTTTACAATGGGTTGGAATAGTTTTAATTATCCTTGCCATCATCATAATGAACGTGAATTTCAAACGAAAAAATTAACACAATTCGTAATCTGCAAAATAAATAGTATTGTAATTCAATTTTTGTTAATTTTTTACCTAAATTCGTGGTAAAAAATAATAAATCATGAATCTACCATGGCATTTATATCTGATGGCTTTTCTTTATATAATTGCCGGAATTAATCATTTCAAAAATCCCGGAATGTATATCAGAATCATTCCGCCTTTTTTTCCAAACCCCAAATTATTAAATGTTTTAAGTGGAGCTGCCGAAATCATTTTAGGTATTCTCTTAATAGTTCCTTTTACAACACATTTAGCCGCCTGGGGAATTATAGCATTACTAATTGCTGTTTTTCCTGCAAATGTTTATATGTTTTGTAAGAAAAAAGGAAGTTTTTCTTTGTTAAAAATTATTTTATTAATACGTTTGCCCTTACAAATTGTATTGATTTTTTGGGCATACTTATATACCCTTTAACAATCAACTATTAATTAAAATTATTTATTATGAAAAAATTATTTGCTGAGTTCTTCGGAACTTTTTGGCTGGTTTTTGGTGGTTGCGGAAGCGCAATTTTTGCTGCCGGATTTCCAGAACTGGGAATTGGATTTGCAGGTGTTGCGTTAGCTTTTGGTTTAACGGTATTAACAATGGCGTATGCTGTTGGTCATATTTCAGGCGGACATTTTAATCCTGCTGTTTCGTTTGGTTTATGGGCAGGAGGAAGATTTCCTGCAAAAGATCTTTTGCCTTACATTATCGCACAATGTATTGGTGCTATAGCTGCGGCAGGTACTTTGTACATTATTGCATCAGGAAAAGCAGGTTTTGTTATTGATGCTACGAAAGCAGGAGCTTTTGCTTCAAATGGTTTTGGTGCTTTTTCTCCTGATGGATATTCTTTGGCAGCCGCTTTTATTGCTGAATTTGTATTGACTTTATTCTTCTTATTGATTATTTTAGGCGCTACAGACAAATGTGCAAATACTAATTTTTGTGGTATTGCAATTGGTTTAGCGTTGACCTTAATTCACCTAATCAGTATTCCAATTACAAATACATCTGTAAACCCTGCAAGATCATTATCTCAGGCTGTTTTTGTTGGTGGAGAACCTTTATCTCAAGTCTGGTTATTTTGGGTTGCGCCTATTTTAGGAGCTGTTGTTGCCGGATTTATTTACAAAAATTTATTAGAGAAAGAAGACGAAACAGCAGCGTAATACTGCTATAACATTATTTAAACACACAATATGGAATTTTTATATTTTTTACTTATAGGAGCAATTTCAGGCTGGCTGGCCGGTCAGGTTTGGAAAGGTGCAGGTTTTGGATTAATTGGTAATATTATCGTTGGAATTATTGGCGGATTCATCGGTGGATGGATTGCCGGAAGACTTGGCATTGGCGGAGGAGGTTTGCTTTGGCAAATTTTAATCGCAGTTGGAGGTGCCTGGGTTTTATTATTCATAATCAGCCTGATCAAAAAATAAAAAGTCTCTTATAAGACACTTATTCAAAAGAGGAAATCGTATATATTTATATTGATTTTCTCTTTTTTTATTAAATATTACTAACTTTAATTTACTTTTTAAAGCGAAAAAATTTATTCTATTAATTCGATATTGTCATGAATGAAGTGATTGCTTATTTTAGTACTATTCCATCTTCACACCGAAGTTTAATTTTGGTTGGAGGAATAACTCTTTTTTGGGTAATTGAAAATACATTTCCCCTATTTCAGATGCAATACCGAAAATGGCATCACGCCGGAATTAATATCTTTTTTACCATAACCACTATTATAGTAAACTTTATTCTGGCTTTTATCCTGATTAAGACCGCTGCCTGGACAACTGAAAACAATTTTGGAATTCTGCAATGGTTGCCGCAAATCCCAATTTGGCTTTACACAATTATTGGATTGTTGTTATTAGATTTAATAGGCGCTTATCTTGTTCATTTTATCGAGCATAAAGTAAAATTTCTATGGAGATTTCATATTATCCATCATACAGATACCTGGATTGACACTACAACCGCAAATCGCCATCATCCGGGAGAAAGCATTATTCGTTTTGTTTTTACAACGCTCGGTGTTTTAATTGTAGGAAGTCCGATGTGGATGGTGTTTTTGTACCAAAGTTTATCGGTTATCGCTTCACAATTTAATCATGCTAATATTTCATTGCCGAACAAATTAGATACTATTTTGAGTTATTTTATCGTTTCTCCTAATATGCACAAAGTACATCACCATTACGTTTTGCCTTATACTGACAGCAATTATGGAAACATTTTTTCTGTCTGGGATCGTATTTTTGGCACTTTTACCACTTTACCAAAAGAAGAATTAATTTATGGCGTAGATACACATATGGCTCCCGAAGAGCATAACAAACTGAAAAATTTATTGCAAATTCCGTTTCAAAAATCAAGATCCGGAAAAAACAAGCAAAATCATTAAAAAAAGTGCACCGGATCGAACCAAGTAATTATTTTTTTTATTAATATTGATACTTAAATTGAAAATCAATCTATTAATCATTAACCCCTATTTTGAATTAATTTTCACGTGATGAAAAAGAGTAACCGCAAAGAGTTGAGCTGGGAACAAACGGAAAAACTTGTTTCGTTAGCCTTGGAAGAAAGAAATCCATTTGAAATTATAAAAAAAGAATTTGGATTGGCAGAAAAAGAAGTTCTGGAAATCATGAAAAAGAAAATGCCACTCGAAAAATTTGAAATGTGGAAAAAAAAGGCAATTGCTAATAAACCAAAACCAAAGCCCGTTAAAATAGATGATTTTGATGAAGATCTGGATGGAAAATATTATATAAAGAACAAACTTGACTAGCATAAAACTCCTGTGAATCAGGAGTTTTTTTTTAATTTTCAATTTTGTGTAACATAATTACATTTTATAAGTCAAATACACATAACTAAACATAAACAAATGAAAAAAATACTTTACACATTAGCCCTTGCGGTAACGTTTTGGAGCTGTAAAACCGGTACTACTTCCGGAGCTGCAAAAAGCAATATAGTAGAGGTTAATATTAATCTTGTCGATGTAAAAGACGATAAGGTTTTAGTAACAGTTACGCCTCCGGCAATAAAAACAGATGAAGTAATCTACAGCATTCCTAAAACAGTTCCGGGAACTTATTCTACAGATAATTACGGAAAATATTCAGATGATTTTAAAGCTTTTGATGCCAAAGGAAATCTTCTGACAGTAAAAAGAATCGACGATAACTCATGGTCTATTTCGAATGCAAAAACATTAAAAAAAGTATCTTACTTAGTTGGTGACACTTTTGATACTGAAAAAGGAACCGGTTTTGGTAACGACGATGTTTTCTCGCCAGCGGGAACTAACATCAATGCAGGAATTAATTTTATGGTAAATACACACGGTTTTGTTGGGTATTTTAAAGATAAATTAGATGTTCCGTATAAAGTTACGATTACACATCCTGAAACGCTTTGGGGAGCAACTTCTATGAATGATGAAGATGCAAGCAAAACAAGTGATGTTTTTACAACACCGCGTTATGCTGTTTTGGTGGAGAATCCAATTATGTATTCTAAGCCTGATTACACGACTTTCAACGTAAACGGAATGGATATTTTAATTGCTGTTTATTCTCCAACAGGAAAATTTACTGCAGAAAGTATCACGCCGGAAATGAAAACGATGATGACGGCACAAAAAAACTTTTTAGGAAAAGTAAATTCTACGAAAAAATATACGGTTTTAGTGTATTTATCATCTATGGCAAAAGACGATGCACATGGCTTTGGAGCTTTAGAGCATCCAACTGCAACAACTGTGGTTTTACCGGAATCTATGCCTAAAGAAAAATTAGTAGAAACTATGAAAGATGTGGTTTCTCACGAGTTTTTCCACATTGTAACTCCATTAACGGTTCATTCAAAAGAAATTCAGTATTTTGATTACAATGCGCCACAAATGTCTGAGCATTTATGGATGTATGAAGGTGTAACAGAATATTTTGCAAACCTTTTTCAAATTAATCAGGGTTTAATTGATGAAGCTGAGTTTTACACTCGTATTGCTGATAAAATCGAACAGGCAAAAGGCTTAAACGATACAATGTCGTTTACTGTTATGAGTAAAAATGTATTGGAGCAGCCATATAAAGATCAATACCTAAACGTTTATCAAAAAGGAGCTTTAATTGGAATGTGCGTTGATATCATTATCAGAGAAAAAAGTAATGGAGAAAGAGGAATTCTTGACCTAATGCATAAATTAGCGAATGAATATGGTATTGAAAAGCCATTTAATGATAACGAACTTTTTGCAAAAATTACTGAATTGACTTATCCTGAAGTTGGGGAATTTTTAAATAAATATGTTGCCGGAACAACTCCAATTCCTTACGATTTTTATTTGGCAAAAGTTGGTGTAACAAAATCATCTGAAAAATCAGCCGGACCAATTTTCTTAAAAGGACAAACCCCGTATATTTCTATTGATAAACAAACGAAAGAAATTTCAGTTCGTACTGATGTTGAGCCAAATGCTTTCTTTAAAGGATTAAACTTAAAAGGCGGAGATATTATCGTTTCTGTAAACAGCAAACCATATTCATTGGCTAACATTTATGATTTGATTACTGAAAGTGAAAACTGGAAAGAAAATGATCCTATAACACTTCAAATAAAACGTAACGGTAAAGAGGAAACTGTAAAAGGTACTGTGAAATTACCATACGAAGAAAAAGAAACTTTTAAAGCAACTGACGCTTCAAAAGAGAAACTTAAAAATGCATGGTTGAAAGGATAATTTCTTTTTAATGAACATAAAAAAAACCGACAAGTGATTGTCGGTTTTTTTGTTTTGTCCTTATTTCTTCACCGGAAACTTCCAGTCAAACTCGTCTTTGTCATTAATAATTGCTCCAACTTCAAACTTAACAACTTCATCAAATTCAGTTTGAAGAATAAACCAATTATCTTCATTAAAGTAGTTTTCGAACGTATCAAAAGTTTCCTGAGTATATTTTGTAATTCCTTTTGCTGCGAAATCTTTCTTTACATCAGCAATTTTTCTTCCAATTAATTTGAATCCAAAAACCTCCAGATCATTGCTTGAAGCTACTAAATAACCTAATTTTAAATCTTCTTCTTCATAAAATGTCAATCTGATTTTATGTGAGTTATAAACAAAAATCACATTATCATCTTCGTCTTTATAATTTTTATCAGGTTTTCCTAAAGCTGCCGTTACATCGTTTTGCTTCATTCCGAAAAGCAATTTATCAATTCCTGATTTTAGATTTATTTTCATATTTATTTGTCTTTATTTGAAGTGCAAATTTCGGGAAGTTTTTACAAACTACATTATGTTTGGCTTTTTTGTTTGTATGTTTTTTTTCGCCACGAATTACACAAATTATCACAAATTTAATTAGTGTAAATTAGTGTAATTCGTGGCAACGAACTCTTGTTATGAATCAATAAAAAAACCGCGTAAATCCATTTCATCCGCTCAATCCGTGGGCAATCTTTTAATTTTGATAATTCTTCTTATTCGGTTTATTACTCATATAAAAAGTAATTTTTCCGCCATTAATCACATCAGTATGTTTCAGGAAAGGTTTGTCTAATTGTTTTCCATTTAAAAGTACCTTGCTCACAAACACATTTTTATCTGATTGATTTACCGTTTCTACTTCAAAAGTTTTACCATTTTCTAAATTAAAAATAGCTTTTTTAACTAACGGACTTCCCAATGCATATTCATCAAATCCTGGTGCAACAGGATAAAATCCTAAACTACTGAAAATATACCAGGCACTCATTTGTCCGAAATCGTCATTTCCGCCTAAACCGTCAGCGCCGTTGCGATACATTTTTTTCAGGATCATTCTGATTTTGTCCTGTGCTTTCCAAGGCGAATTTGTCCAATTGTATAAATAAACAACGTGATGTGAAGGCTCGTTTCCGTGAACATAATTTCCGATGATTCCGTCTCTTGTAATGTCTTCTGTGTTTTCAAAATATTTGTCCGGTAAATGCATGTTGAATAACGAATCTAAGCGAACATTAAATTTATCATTTCCGCCCATCATTTTAATCATTTCTGCCGGATCCTGCGGAACATACAAACTGTAATTCCATGAATTTCCTTCGATAAAACCTTGTCCGTGTGTGTCTAACGGATCAAATTCTTTCTTGAAAGTTCCGTCATTTAATTTAGGACGCATAAAACCCGTTTTCTCATCATAAACGTTTTTGTAGTTTTTAGATCTTTCGATAAATTCATTGTAAATTTCGGTTTTGCCTAACTTCTTTGCAGCCTGAGCAATCGCCCAGTCATCATAAGCATATTCTAAGGTTTTAGAAACTGAAGAACCGTTTTTGTCCTCGGGAACATATCCCATTTTCATATAATATTCTAAACCATCGTAATACGGAACTTTAGCAGTATTAACACAAGCCTGAAGTGCTTTTTCAGGATCAAAGTTGGTATTGCCTTTTACAATGGCATCAGCTACTACAGAAACCGAATGATACCCAATCATACACCAGTTTTCATTGGCATAATGTGACCAGATTGGCAACATTTTATGCACACTTTGGTCTGAATGTGCCAGCATCGAACTTATCATATCTGAGTTTCTGGCAGGTTGTACAATATTAAATAAAGGATGCAACGCCCTGTAAGTATCCCAAAGAGAATAACTAGTATAGTTTTTAAAGTTTTCTGCCTTATGAACATTCATATCCAGACCTTTATAATTTCCGTCTAAATCCATGTATTCTGTTGGACCTAAAAAAGCGTGATACATTGCGGTATAAAAGTTTACCAAATCTTCTTTTTGGATAGTTTCAACTTGAATTTTATTTAATTCCTTGTTCCAGATTTCCTGACTTTGTTTTTTTACTTTTTCGAAATCCCAACTTGGAACTTCTTTTTTCATATTTTCTAATGCACCTGCAGAACTTACAGGAGAAAGTGCCATTTTAATTTTGATTTTTTCTCCTTCATTCGTATTAAAATCAAAAAACAATTTTAAGTTCTGTCCTGCCATTTCCGGAAAGTTTTTCGTTTGATCAAATCTTCCCCAAAAACCTCTGTACACACTTTTTTCCTGCGCTGCTTGTCCGTAGCTTTTAATAGGTTTGCTAAAAGACATGGCAAAATAAACGGTTCTGGTTCTTGCCCAGCCATTTGTCTGGCGATATCCTGTAATTAAAGTATCGTTCTCAACGCGAACAAATGTCCAGACATTCTTTTTATCATAATTATAAATTCCGGAAGTTAGATCCAGAATAATATGCGCTTCATCTGATTTTGGAAATGTATATTGATGCATTCCTACGCGTGTCGTTGCCGTAAGTTCTGCCTTAATATTATGATCTTCAAGAAGAACGCTGTAATATGCAGGTTCTGCTTTTTCTGTTGAATGTGAAAACGCAGATCGATAACCTGATAATGGTTTTGAAGCTACACCGGGATTTAATTGCAGTTTTCCCGTTGTTGGCATTATCAAAAAATCACCAAGATCAGAATGTCCTGTTCCGCTAAAATGCGTGTGGCTAAAACCTACAATTGTTTTATCTTCATATTGATATCCAGCACAATATTTGTAAACTTCTCCATTGTATTTTCCGTTTAAACCATAAGCAATTGTATCGGTTTCAGGGCTTAACTGTACGCTCCCAAACGGCACCGTTGCTCCCGGATAAGTATGTCCCATTTTGGCTGTACCAATCATTGGGTCAACATATTGAATTAGATTTTTGAGGTTTTCTATTTTCTTTTGTGCGTTTATTTTAGCCGAAAAACTAAATAACAGCACTAATAATCCAAAAAAAAGGCGTTTTGTGTTTACAATATTCATTGATGCGTATTTAAAAATTATTTGTAAAACTGAATCAATTCAATTTCACGTTAGAAAATTACAATAAAAATGGAGTTTTAAAAAATCTTAAACTGAAAAGCTTTTGAATATCTTTGATCTATAAATTTATATGCCTTATGAAAAAACTAATTTTATTCCTGTTCCTTTTATATTCAGCCTTTGGTTTTTCACAAAAAATAGCCGGTTCTGTTTTAGATAAAGAACAAATAAAACAACGCGAACTGAATGGTTTGTCGGATTTTCCAATTTACAAGGCGTATGAATATCAGGATAAAGGCGGCGTTTTTGAATTGGTTTTGTGTGAAAATCAAAAAAAGATTTCAAAAAAAGATACTCTCAACACTAAGATTCAGGCGATTTGCGGCATGAACGATCATGGCGGTTTTCTTGAAAAATGGAGAATAAATGATTTGCTTGAAATTACAGAACCGCAAGAAACTAATATCTGGTTCTGGACAAAATATTGTAGTACAAAAGATCTTGATGGCGATGGTTATATTGAGCCTGTAATTGTGTACGGAACAAGAAATGAACATAATGAAATAAGTCGCGTAAAAATTATCACGGTTTATAAAAATCAAAAATATGTGATTCGGGCAATAGAATGTGATTTAGACGATTGCAGAAGTTTTAAGAAAGACAAAAACTGGAATTCGCTTCCTCAAAAAATAAAAAATTACGTTGATAATCTGGTTGCAAAAATTAGAAAAGAACAGGATTTAATATTGAAAGATGGATAGTTCGGGATTAAATTCCAAAAAATGAAAATTATTTTAATTATTCCCTTTGCGTAAACCGGATTAAAATCCGGCCCTACAATGTGGGTCGAGCCTAACGGCTCTTTTTAAAGTTTGCGTTTTAGATTTTCTTTTACTTCGTCAAACCATTCATTTTTTAGAATACTCAAAACAATAGAATCGCGACGAATATCGCCATTTCTAGTAGGCATGTGACTTCTTAAAACTCCTTCGATTTTACAGCCTATGCTTTTCATTGCGGCGATGCTTCGGTCGTTATTATTATCGGCACGGAATTCTACTCGCTCCATTCCTAAAGTTTCAAAAGCAAATTGAAGTAATAAATATTTGCAATGTTTGTTAAGTCCGGTTCCTCTAAAAGCTGATCCGTACCAAGTGTAGCCTAATTGAAGGGTTTTATATTCAAGCTGAATATCATAAAAACGTGTTGAACCAGCGAATTTTTGAGATTTTTTATCGAAAACAATAAACGGGAATTCTCTTTTCTCCTCACGGTTCTTTACTGCTGATTGAATATATTGGATCAGGTTTTCTTTTCCGTCTGCACCAACTAAGGAATATTTCCAGGTTTCCGGTTCGTTGATCGAGATTTCTAATAAATTATCGACATCCGATTCCTGCAAAGGACGCAATAAAACAAGATCGTCTTCAAGGATAATATTATCTGAGAAACTGAAATTTAATATTGTGCTCATATTTTATTCTTTGTGTGTCTCTGTGAAATCTTTGTGCAACTTTGTGTTATAACTATTTCGCAGAGATTCACGAAAAATACTCAAAGATTCACAAAGTTATTTAAAGAGAAAAACTACTCACTCATTTCATCATAACGTTCCGGAACCTGCGGATCGTAAAGCGGACATTTGAATTCTGCCATTAAATCTACCAATTGATTCATGGTTTTTCCTTCGGTTCCGTAGCAGTCGATTTTGATGCTTTGCGGAGTTGTAATCACCTGAAAAGCGCCTTTTCCATCGTTATTTTTCCAGCTGTTTTCATCGACTCTTTCCCATTTTGAGAAAACAGAATTAATACGATTTATGATTACTTCTACAGGAAGTGTTTCGAGACCTTCAACTGTTTCTTTCTCTATAAGTGCTTCGTAAACTTCGTGATGATTTAAATAAATTTCATCTAAATATCTCCAAAAAAGTAATTCGTACATAGCTGATGTTTTTAGCCCCGATAGTAGTGAAAATCCTTTTGTGCCGGGGTTCGGCACAAAAGATTGTAACGGATAGCGGGATTAGCTCCTAAAAAAGCTAATTGTTAATAAAAAAGTTCTGTCGAAACTCCAGTATAAAACCTTTGAACCTTTGTAACTCAAAAAATACTAATATTCGAATGTTCCGTATTCGCTGGTAATCGTCAGTTTCTTAGCATCTGCTGCTTCTACTCTACCTACGATTTGTGCATCGACATTGAATGATTTTGAGATTGCGATAATATCCTGAGCAATGTTTTCGGGAACGTAAATTTCCATACGGTGACCGCAATTGAAAACCTGATACATTTCTTTCCAATCCGTTTTTGATTGTTCCTGAATTAGTTTGAACAATGGTGGAACCGGAAATAAATTATCTTTTATGATGTGTAAATTCTGAACGAAATGTAAAATTTTAGTTTGCGCTCCTCCGCTGCAATGCACCATTCCGTGAATATCGCTTGGCGTATATTTATCTAAAATTTTCTTGATAATTGGCGCGTAAGTACGAGTTGGAGAAAGTACTAGCTGACCTGCGTTTATTGGGCTATTCTCCACTTCATCCGTTAAGTTTACCTGACCGGAATAAATTAATTCTTCGGGAACAGCTGCATCAAAACTTTCAGGATATTTTTTAGCTAAATATTTTCCGAAAACATCGTGACGTGCAGATGTTAATCCGTTACTTCCCATTCCGCCGTTATAACTTTTTTCGTAAGTTGCCTGACCAAAAGAAGCCAAACCTACAATTACATCTCCGGCTTTGATGTTGGCATTATCAACCACATCGCTGCGTTTCATACGTGCTGTTACGGTAGAATCTACAATAATAGTACGAACAACATCTCCAACATCTGCAGTTTCTCCACCAGTTGAATGAATGGTTACGCCAAAAGATTTTAATTCGTTGATTAATTCTTCTGTTCCGTTGATGATTGCTGAAATTACTTCGGCCGGAATTAAATTTTTATTTCTTCCAATAGTTGAGGAAAGCAAAATATTATCGGTTGCGCCAACACATAATAAATCGTCGATATTCATGATTAAGGCATCCTGCGCAATTCCTTTCCAAACAGAAATATCTCCGGTTTCTTTCCAGTACATATACGCCAAAGACGATTTTGTACCGGCTCCGTCAGCATGCATAATTAAGCAATGTTCTGAATCTTGTGTTAGATAATCAGGAACAATTTTGCAGAATGCCTGAGGAAATAAACCTTTGTCGATATTTTTTATGGCGTTGTGTACGTCTTCTTTTGATGCCGAAACACCTCTTTGTGCGTACCTTTTGCTAGAATCTGAACTCATGAAAATTAGTTTGTGTTGATGTGGTGCAAAGATAATCCCTTTTTTTAATTCTTTGGTTTATTGAGATGTTTGATTGTAAAAAAGTTTGCCACGAATTGCACAAATTTTCACTAATTCTTTTTTTAATGCAAAAAATCATCCTGATCGGATGATTTTTGCTTATAAATTTTATAAATAAATTCGTGAAAATTGGTGTAATTCGTGGCCAAAAAAAAATTATTTAGTAAATAACAATTCTCTGTATTTTGTCAATGTCCAGCTTTCGTCATCTACTAATAATTCTAATTTATCGCAATGGTTTCTGATGTCTTCAAAGTATGGTTTTACTTTGTTGCAATAAGCTTCGGCCATTTTTTGCGCATCTGTTAGATGATTTGCGTTTCTTCTTTCATCGGTCATTGCCAATACTTTAGAATTAATACCTTCGATATGACCTGAAATTTCTTTGATTAAAACAATTTGTTCTCTTGCAATAGTTTCAAATTCTTTTCCGAAGATTTCTTTTAATCCTTTTACATTTTCTATTAAAGTATTTTGGTAACGAATGGCTGTCGGAATTACGTGATTTCTTGAAATATCACCTAAAACTCGTCCTTCTATCTGAATTTTTTTAGTGTATTCTTCCAGTTCAATTTCGTAACGGGCTTCTGCTTCAACGTGGTTTAAGATTCCTAATTCGTCAAATAAATCAAGTGCTTGTTTAGAAACTTTTGCTTTAATTGCTTCGGGAGTAGTTTTAAAATTACTTAACCCTCTTTTTGCTGCTTCTTTTTCCCACGCATCGCTATATCCGTCACCTTCAAAAAGGATTTTTTTAGATTGTTTGATGTATTCTCTTAAAACATTAAAAATAGCATCGTCTTTTTTCATGTCTTTCGACTCGATCAAATTGTCTACTTCTACTTTAAAATCTTTCAATTGTTTTGCAACAATGGCATTCAAAGTTGTCATCGCGTTCGAGCAGTTTGCATTTGAACCAACGGCTCTGAACTCAAATTTATTTCCTGTAAAGGCAAAAGGAGACGTTCTGTTTCTGTCTGTATTATCTAAAAGTACATCCGGAATTTTTCCAACTACATTTAGTTTTAAATCTGTTTTTTCTTCCGGAGATAATTTTCCGGTGGTTACGCTTTCTAACTCTGATAAAACTTTGGTTAATTGTGCTCCAATAAATACCGAAATAATAGCCGGAGGCGCTTCATTGGCTCCAAGTCTGTGATCGTTACTTGCTGTTGCGATCGAAGCTCTTAGTAAAGTTTCATAATCGTTAACTGCTTTTATGGTATTGATAAAGAAAGTCAAAAACTGTAAATTACTCATTGGCGTTTTACTCGGACTCAATAAGTTAACTCCAGTATCTGTTGCCAATGACCAGTTGTTGTGTTTTCCTGATCCGTTTACGCCTTTAAATGGTTTTTCGTGAAATAACACTTTAAAATCATGACGTTCTGCCACTCTTTGCATCACATCCATTAATAAAGAGTTGTGATCTACAGCAAGATTGGTTTCTTCAAAAATGGGTGCCAATTCAAATTGATTTGGCGCTACTTCATTATGACGCGTTTTTACCGGAATTCCCAACAACATACATTCCTGCTCTAAATCTCTCATATAAGTAAGAGCGCGAGTTGGAATAGATCCAAAATAATGATCGTCAAGCTGTTGCCCTTTTGCAGAAGTATGTCCTAATAAAGTTCTTCCGGTCATCATTAAATCCGGGCGTGAATTTGCCAATGCTTTATCAATCAGAAAATATTCTTGTTCCCAACCTAAAGTTGCGGTAACTTTCTTTACGTTTTTATCAAAATATCTACATACTTCTGTCGCCGCTTCATCCATTGCAGAAAGCGCTCTCAATAACGGAATTTTATTATCCAATGCTTCACCAGTATACGCGATAAAAACTGTCGGGATACATAAAGTCGTTCCATATATAAAAGCAGGAGAAGTTGGATCCCAAGCTGTATAACCTCTGGCTTCGAAGGTGTTTCTGATTCCGCCATTCGGAAAACTTGACGCATCCGGTTCTTGCTGAACTAATTGCGCTCCGCCAAATTTTTCTACAGCATCGCTTCCATCATAAGATGTTTCAAAAAAAGCATCGTGTTTTTCTGCCGTAGTTCCAGTAAGCGGCTGAAACCAGTGCGTATAATGTGTAACTCCTTTTGCAAGTGCCCACTCCTTCATTCCCATGGCAATATAATCTGCCAGTTTTCTTTCTATTTTAGTTCCATGTTGAACCGCATCCCTTACTCCTTTCAAAGCATCCGAAGTTAAATATTGCTTCATCGCTTTCTCATTAAACACATTTGAACCAAAAATGTTAGATTTTCTATCAATTTCTTCAAAATGCACCGGCTTTCTGGTAGAAGCTTCTTGTAAAGCTTGGAAACGTAATGTTGACATGTATATAATTTTTAAAAATTCGTATTAATTTTTACTGAAAAGAAGAACAAATATAAACAATTAAAGACCCTGTCTGAAAGATAAATACTAGATTTTTACGCGAGAATTTTTCAACAGAAGAAGCGTTTTTCAAAGAATAATGAATCCGAATTAAAGAAATATAACAAATTAACGCAGTATTATTGATTAAATAAACATTTTTTCATAATTGCATAACCTATTAACCCTAAAAAAAGGCGTTATTTTTACGAATTTATTTTTTAAAGGTGTTAAAAATTACTTTTTTCAAAATATACCCCTATCAAAATTGCGCTTCTCTAAAAAATTATAGTCGGATAAACAAAATAGCCCCCTAATTTTTAGGACTAAAAAAATAAATCTATATTTGACCCAGCGAAAAAAACAAAAAAAATAAATTTATATTATTATGGCTAAAATTAAGTTAGAGTACATTTGGTTAGATGGATATGAACCAACTCAAAATCTTAGAAGTAAAACTAAAGTTGAAGAACACGAAAATTTCAAAGGAACATTAGAAGAACTTGGAAACTGGTCATTTGATGGTTCATCAACAAAACAAGCCGAAGGTGGTTCATCTGACTGTTTATTAGTTCCTGTTGCAATTTACCCGGATCCAACTCGTATTAACGGATGGTTAGTAATGACTGAAGTTATGTATGCTGATGGTACTCCACACTCTTCTAACGGTAGAGCTACTATTGATGACGATGGTGATTTCTGGTTTGGTTTCGAACAAGAATATTTCATCATGGACACTAAAACTTTATTGCCATTAGGTTTCCCTGTTGGAGGTTATCCTGCTCCACAAGGTATGTACTACTGCTCTGTAGGTGGAAAAAACACTCACGGAAGAAAATTAGTAGAAGAACATGCTGATCTATGTATCGCTGCCGGAATTAACTTTGAAGGTATTAACCAAGAGGTTGCCTGCGGACAATGGGAATTCCAATTATTTGCTAAAGGTGCTAAAAAAGCCGGAGATGAAATCTGGGTTGCTCGTTACCTTTTAGATCGTTTGACTGAAAAATATGGTTACTATATCGAATACCACCCTAAACCACTTGGAGATACTGACTGGAATGGTTCTGGAATGCACGCTAACTTCTCTAATGAGGTGTTAAGAACTTGTGGAGACCAAGCTACTTACGAAAGAATTTGTGAGGCTTTCCGTCCTGTTACTGCTGAGCATATCGCGGTTTACGGAGCTTACAACGAGCAACGTTTAACTGGTAAACACGAAACTGCTTCTATTCACGATTTCTCTTATGGGGTTTCAGACAGAGGATGTTCTATCAGAATTCCTTTAATGACTGTTCAAAGAGGATGGAAAGGTTGGTTAGAAGACAGAAGACCAGCTTCAAACGGTGATCCATACAAAATCGCTGCAAGAATTATCAAAACTGTAAAATCAGCGTTGTAATTCGAAGCTTAAAACTATACTTAAAAGTGCCGTCAATTTTGATGGCACTTTTTTTTTGCTGTAGAGTTTGTTATTTTGATTTCTATAATTGGAGTATGTATTTCAGGAGCTAATCCCGCTATACGTTACAATCTTTTGCTCCATTTCATTTCACAAAAGGATTTCCACTTCTATCGGGGCTAGGGCAATCGTTTTCATGAGAATATTTTCGTTTAGTTTGTCATTCGAGTAGATTAGAAATATTCTATAACAACAAACCCGACAGGTTTTGAAAACCTGTCGGGTTTAGAAATTTTCAAATATTGTCTCATATTGTTTGTCATTCCGAGGACGAGGACACGAGTGATAGCGAACTGGCGAAGCAATCTCCGTAAGCAGCTCTACAAAGATTATCGATTATTGGAGCGGAGTTTCTCGCGGAGATTCCTCGTTCCTCGGAATGACAAAATTGAGAATATCAACTTTGAGCACACCTTTGTCAAAGTTTAAAACTTTGACAAAGGTTTCAATATTTAAACCAAGAAATTTTAAGGTAATTTTTACTAATTAATTTTTAAGTTAAACTTCAAAACTTATCTTTGTAAATCATTTAAAAAATATCATAATGGTTTGGATTTTCTTTTTAATAGGCGTCGTACTTATTCTTGCTTTAGATTTGGGAGTTTTCAATAAAAACCCACATATTATCAGTACCAAAGAAGCAAGTAAATGGACACTGATTTGGGTTACACTTTCATTCTTATTTTCGGGAGTGATTTACTGGCTTTATACTACAGATTATATTGCAAATCCTGACAAACTAAAACCTGCCGTGGCTTCTATGAAGTTTATTACGGGTTATTTAATTGAACTTTCTTTAAGTGTAGACAATATATTTGTTATTGCTATTATTTTTGCTTCTTTCAAAATACCTCAAAAATATCAACATCGTGTTTTATTCTGGGGAATTATTGGTGCTGTGGTTTTCCGTGGATTAATGATTTTCTTTGGCGTTATGCTGATTAATAAATTTACATGGACCACTTATTTATTTGGTGCCTTTTTATTATTTACGGCAATCAAAATGTTGTTTTCGGGCGATGATGAAGATTTTCAGCCAAAAAACTCTTTTGTATACAAAACATTAGGAAAAGTTATTCCGATCACTTCTGAAATGCAGCATGAGAAATTTTTCATTTTAACCGAAAAAGGAAAAAAAGCCGCTACTCCTCTATTCGTCGCTTTGATTGTTATTGAAGTTATGGATGTGCTTTTTGCCGTAGACAGCGTTCCGGCGATTCTGGCCATTACATCAGATCCATTTTTGGTATTTAGTTCGAATATTTTTGCGATTCTTGGGTTGCGTTCGATGTACTTTTTTCTGGCGAATATGCTGGCGAAATTCAGTTATTTAGAATACAGCTTAATCGCTATTTTAAGTTTCGTAGGATTAAAAATGCTGGTACACGAATGGATTCAAGTTCCGGAATGGGCTTCGTTAGGATTTATAGCCCTTTCTCTTTTAGTGGGAATTTTGGTTTCACTTAAATTTGGTGAAGAAAAAGAATTGACTGATTTGGATCAGGAATAGTTTTTACGAAACATATATTTATAAAAAAAGGAAATCTTGCGATTTTCTTTTTCTTTTTCAATTATTAAATAAATAAAAATAAACTTATAATTTAACAATTAAAAGTAAGTTTATACTTTATTTATAAGTATGTTTATCTCATTATAATTTTAAAATTTTATCATGAGAAAAAATTACGTTTACCTCGTTTTACTGCTTTTATTACACATTTCTGTAGTTGGGCAAAAAATTACTCTTACTCCAACTGTTGTAAATGGAGCAGGTTATAGTTCGGGATCTATCAATTTAGGATCTACAACTACTTCATCAGTTTCACTAGGGATTAAAGTGGAATTGCCAGCTGATCCTGGGAATAATGGAACAATAAATATTTACTACGAAAAAGGCCCTAGTCTCGGTCCAATTATACCAACAGGAGGAAATGGCGGTTCTTTATTTTTTGGTGGAGGAAAAATAGGTTTAGCAAATTTTGTTATTTATTTAAATGCCAGCGATTTTAATACATCTGGAGGATATATTTACGCCCAATATAAAACTTTTGCTGGTGTAGCCTATAAAAGTACAAATATTGCCATTATAAAAAATGGAACAGTTACTCCTCCTAATCCGATCCCTCCTTCTGAATACCCAATTCAAAGTGTTCCTTATGGAGGAACCCCATTACTACCTGAATACGTATACAACGGAGGCTATGAAGAAATTCAATCCCAAGAATGGGTCATCAATGACAACATACCATTTGAAGGAATTAGTAATAATAAGAAACTATACACCGCAGGACCAAATACCTTAAAACAGAAGACTACTTATAAAGATGGAAGTATAAGCTATAGTTCAAAAATAACAGCAAGAGTAGTTAATTTCCTTCCAGATTTAGAAGACTTATATGTTGACAATAAAATAAGTTCAAACCAATATTTGACAGAAGGACAAGCACCTGAACCTATAATTGGCAACCAAGCAACTGAAAGTCATACTGTAAAAGTAGAGGGTCAAAGAAATCAAACAGTTACAAATCCGTTAAGTAATTATCAATGGCAAATTAGAACAAAATTTCCGCTTTTTTGGTCTAATTTTGGTATAGACTATTTTAATTTGTATGGATGGAATGATATTCCTGGTGCAACTCAAATCAATTATACCCCACCAATTACCAATACAGGAACGGAGTATCGTAGGTTAATTCTTGAAAATCCATCATCAACTTCATCACCGGATAATAGAAGGTCGTCGGCTAGTAATGTAGTTACAATATTGCCAGTTCAAGTAAATCAAATAAATATATGCTGTACCGAAACATTATATATTGGAGATGAATCTCTTATTATTGGACCTAACCAAGCTGAATCAACTTTCCAATGGCAAATATCTTATGATGGAACTAATTGGACTGATATTTTTAGCGAAAACAATAAAGATTTCAAAGCTGTATATGTTGATCAACCAACAAGAGGTGGCAGTCAGTTGCAAAGTCAAACACAACTTTATAGGAGAATTACCTATAATTACTCTAACAACCAATATTATTTGAGCAATATTGTTAATGTTAATTTTCTTGCAAGAAATGGGTCATTAGTTTTAATTTATCCAAACCCAGCGATATCAATTTTAAACCTTGAGAGCACAAAGGTAGATTTAGCGAATGCACAAATCAGCATAGCAAATTTAGCAGGTAATTTAGTAAATCCAAACAGCTATCAAGTCATTAGTTCGAGTCTGGTGTCTGTAGATGTTTCAAATTTAACTTCAGGCCCATATTTTCTTAACATTCAAACTGTAACAAGAAGTTATAAATATACTTTTATTAAACAATAGAACATAAAAAAAGGAAATCGAAAGATTTCCTTTTTTTATTTAATTCAATAACATTAGTTTAATTTCTTAACATTACTGTCGTCAATATTGTATTTTTTGATAACCGCATTATAATCTGAATAATCAGGTTTATTTACTGATTTGTTTGAAAAAGCACCCGGTACAATTACAATTCGAAAAGTTTGATTATTTATATATTCAGGAGTTAAAGCTAAATCATAATTTCCTCCGGCATAAATAGTAAAATCTTCTCTACTAAAATCAAAGTCATAATCAAAATCTCCCTTTGATGTATAAACTGTTCTTGGAATTTGTTGCCAAATTGGTGTATTTGCATCAATAGTTCCAGTCAATCTATAAATCAAAACAACATCAGAACTAAAAATTACTGGAGTTAATTTTTGATAAATATTATATCCATCTGTATTATTATAACTAAAATTTACTTTATTTAACTCAAAAACTTCTGCAACTGGTCCTTCTGGCCCTTCTGGCCCTGGAGGCCCTTCTGGTCCTTCACAGCTTGAAAATGCAACTAATCCAACAACTGCGAAGAGTATAAATATCTTTTTCATAATTTTTATTTTTTAAGGTTTATATATTAAAGGTATTTCAAAAATTAAACCAAAAAAAATATTTAGTCCATTCTTTGTTAAAAAAATTATTATTTTTTTGCAACCACCTGATTTTTAAGTAGAATTTTATTGAAAAATAATACGTGATATGGGAGTGAATTTTCCCAATACTCCCACGTATGTGCGCCAGGTCTTTCGGTATAATCGTGTTCTACTCTATTGTAAACCAATCTGCGGTGTAATTCTCTGTTGGGTTCAATTAAAAAATCATCAACTCCGCAATCTATAATAAGAGGTAATTTGTTGGCTTTTATTTTGTCGAGCATATTCATCACGGCATATTGCGCATACATTTCAGAACTATCACTTTTATCTCCAAAAACAGGTTGCATCAGTTTTATAACTTGCGCAGACGAATCTCTGTTGAGCATTACACTCATATCAACGGCTCCGCTCATGCTTCCGGCGGCGCAAAACAAATCGGGATGTTTGGCAGATAAATACAAAGCGCCGTGTCCGCCCATAGAAAGTCCGGTGATGACTCTTCCGGTTCTGTTACCGATGGTTCTGTATGTTTTATCTACTTTCTGAATTACTTCCTGCGTGATAAAGGTTTCAAACTGACTTTCTTTGTTTACCGGACTGTCGAGATAAAAACTAAAGGTTTCCCCTTCGGGCATTACTATAATAATATTGTATTGATCTGATAAACTTTGAACGAGTTTTTTATTCGGCGTATTTTTTAACCAATCGCCAAAATGTCCGTAAGCACCATGCAATAAATACATTACCGGAAATGCCGATTTGCTTTTTGCATACGAATTTGGCAATACAACTGCAGCTTTATACGTTTTGCTCATTGCTGTACTGGCAATTTGTAATGTATCTACTTTTGCAGCGTAACTCATAGAAGAAACACAGAGGAATATAGTAAATACAAGGATTTTGAAGTTTTTCATATTGATATTTTTTTCTGATTAGGGATTGTAAATATACCTTTTTCCGAATAAAATATCTGAAAAATCCGATATTAGTATAAAAAAGGTTCGACACGAATTTTTGTTTTTTTGCCACGAATTCACGAATTATTTTTTCTCTCGCAGATTATGCAGATTGAGCAGATTTATTTTTGCCACGCATTAAAAAGATTATATGCATAATTACATTGCGCCGATTGTTTGCCATGAATTTCACAAATTTCCGCTAATTAATCTTTGTCTATTTTTCTAACATATAAACATAGATTTTCTTTGTCTAGTAAAAAGTGAACCCTTATCTATAAATTTTAAATCTATGTTCTATGTGTTTAAAAATTATAAAATTAAGTTTATTATTTTCTACAGATTAATTAGTGAAAATTTGTAAAATTCGTGGCAAAAAAAAACCACAGAAAAAAATCTTTAAATTTTTAATCTGTGGCTAAACTTTAAGCAGTAAAACTTTATTTTATAATAATCTTGTGCTCGTTACGATATTGCGAAGCACTTTTGCCTGTGTATTGTTTGAATGATTTACTAAAGTGGCTAAAATTATTGAATCCGCTTTCGTAGCAGACTTCGTTGATTGTGATTGGTTTTTCGGCCAGAAGTTTTGAGGCGTGAACCAAACGATATTCGTTAACAAATTCCGTAAAGGTTTTGTTGGATATTTTTTTGAAATATCGGCAAAACGAAGGCGTTGTCATACTCACCAAACTCGAAACCTCGTCTATAGCGATAGATTCCTGAAAATGATCTTTTACGTAATTAAAAACCACGTTGATTCGGTCGCTGTCCTGCGCATTTAGTTCCATCGCAAAACCATCAGCATTTAATATGGTATATTCTTCTGATGATTCTAATTCATCTAAAATATTCAAAAGCGTCATCAAACGTTCGAACGGAAGCTGGTTTTCCATCTTCTCGATCTTCTCTCCTATTCTCTTTTTGGTTTCTCCGCCAAAAGCGATTCCGCCTTTTGACTGGCTCAGGATATTTTGAACCTTTCTCATTTCCGGCGCTGCAAAAAATTCACTTCCTAAAAATTCAGGTTTTATATGAATTACAGTTTCGTTTACATTTCCGGTTTGTTCGTTTGTAAAACCACAATGGGGTAAATTAGAACCTATCAGAATCAAACTTCCGTTTGTATAATAAGAAACATGGCTTCCTATTTGTCTTTTTCCTGCGCCGCCATTGATATAAACCAATTCAATTTCGGGATGGTAATGCCACAAATGAGACTTAACGTTCGTCTTTTCAGCATGTTTCGTGTAAGTAAAAGAACTTCCGTATGAGGGAGAAATCACTTCTAGGGCCGGGGCGATTGTCTTCATGATAAAGTCTTTAAAAAATAATAGCAAATTTAACAAAAACACCTACAATAATTCATATTTTAACCTATAACGGTTTCGTAACTGCGAATATTGCATCAAAATCATGTTTTTTAAAAACACAGAAATGAGCACATTTCCTCATTTTTTTAACTACCCATATTTTTATCCGTGATTTTTTTAATATATCGTATTTAATTACCACTTTTTATACACATACCTTATTATTGTAAGAATTTTAGACTTTTAGAAAAATCGTTAACAAACGAAAAAGTTTGAAAAATAATAGCTGAATTAACAAAAACACCTCAAATAATTCAAATTTTAACCTATAACGGTTTCGTAAATGAGAATATAGCATATAAATTGGAAAATATAGTTGTGCATAAAAAGGATATATGAAGTAATTTTACATCACAGAAATGAACTAAAAATTTAAAGTAAAGACAGTAATGAAAAAGATTATAAAATTAAGTTTAGTATGCGCAGTACTTTTATCAGGAATCAGTACTTATGCAATTGATGGAAAAGAGGATTTTAATCTTCATGTTTTGAAAAACGGAAAAGTAATTACTTTCGGTTTAAACCAATTACAAAAAGCAAGTTTAGCAATATACGATCAGGATGGTACTTTATTCTATTCTGAAAATGCTTCAGGTAAAGATGGAATTTTAAGAACTTTCAGTTTACAGGATTTCCCTAACGGAACTTACTTCTTGGAAGTTGAAGATAATACTAAAAAAGTGAGATACGAAATTGTTGTAAACAATGATGTTACAACTTTATCTCCAAAAGCAATTTCTGCAGTATACAAATCATCAGATAAAAATACTAGCGTAGCAGTACGCTAAAAGAGTTTATACTTTTATAGTATAAAAATGAGGTTAGATAGTTAGTAAAGTAAAAAACAGTAATGTTTTGAAACAGGTCTTTGTGGTTATTGACCTGTTTTTTTTGTGCCTTATTTTAACGTAAAAAGTTTTACCGCAAAGTTTTTTTTACCGCAAAGACGCAAAGAAATAAAACGCAAAGTTCGCAAAGTTCCAATAATTGGTTTTGCGAACTTTCCGTAAACCTTTGCGTCTTTGCGGTAAAATTTTTGTAAGAAACAGAAATAATTTTACATTACCTTAACCCAAATAAAACGTTAGAAAATAATAACCATATTAACAAAAACGATAAATATAATTCAAATTTTAACCTATAACGGTTTCGTAAATGAGAATACAGCATCGAAATTGGCAAATAGAGTTGTGATATAAATTGTAATACTAAAGTAATTTTACATCAGAGAATTAGAACTATTAATTTAAAAAACTAATGCTATGAAAAATTTAAAATTAAGTTTAGTATGCGCAGTGCTTCTTTCAGGAATGAGTACTTATGCAATTGATGGAAATGCAGATTTTAACCTTCATGTGTTAAAAAATGGAAAATTAATAACGTTTGGTCTTAACCAGGTTCAAAAAGCGAAATTGGCTATATATGATCAGGACGGTAACGAGTTCTACTCTGAAACTGCTTCCGGAAAAGACGGAATCTTAAGAACTTTCAGTTTACAGGATTTCCCTGACGGAACTTATTTCCTTGAAGTTGAAGATAATGCTAAAAAAGTGAGATACGAAATTGTGGTAAACAATACAATCGCTACTTTATCTTCAAAAGCAGTTTCTGCGGTTTATAAATCAACAGATAAAAATACAAGCGTAGCAGTACGCTAAAAAAGTTTATACTCTACATACAGTATAAAAATGAGGTTAGATAGTTAGTAAAGTAAAAACGTGATTGTTTTGAAACAGGTCTTTGTGGTTATTGGCCTGTTTTTTTATGCCTTTTTTTAACGTGAGATTTTACCGCAAAGACGCAAAGGTTTACGCAAAGTTCGCAAAGTTTAAAATTAAGCTTTGCGAACTTTGCGCTTTTCGTTGCGGCTTTGCGGTTAAATTTTTGTAAGAAATTAAATCAAACTTAAATTATATAATTTTAAACAAAACGTTAGAAAATAATGACCATATTAACAAAAACGATAAATATAATTCAAATTTTAACCTATAACGGTTTCGTAAATGAGAATACAGCATCGAAATTAGCAAATAGAGTTGTGAGAAAAACAGAACAACATAAGTAATTTAGCATCAGAGAATTACAACTATTAATTACAAAAAACTAATGCTATGAAAAATTTAAAATTAAGTTTAGTATGCGCGGTACTTTTTGCAGGAACGAGTACTTATGCAATCGACGGGAATGAGGATTTTAATCTTCATGTATTAAAAGGAAACGGAAAGCTAATTACGTTTGCTCTTAATAAAGTGCAAAAAGCAAACTTAGCAATTTACGACACAGATGGAACTCTTATTTATTCTGAAAGTGCTTCTGGCAAAGATGGAATTTTAAGAACTTTTAGCCTGGAAGAATTTCCTGAGGGAACTTACTTCTTAGAAGTTGAAGATAATGTAAAAAAAGTGAGACATGAAATTACAGTTAATGACGGGACTACGGTTTTATCATCAAAAGCAGTTTCATCAGTTTACAAAGCAGGTTTTGCTGCTAAAGAATCCAGCGTAGCAGCTCGCTAAAAAATTTATAATTCCAGACTACAATTCTGAAATTTATAATTAGTCAATTTTATTGTTTGAAGACAGCTCATTGTGGTAAGTGGGCTGTTTTTTTATGCCCAAATTTTTCCAAAAAAAGAAACCGTTAACTTTTTTGAAAAATTATTCTTAATAAATGAATACAGGTACTTTAAACTGTTAATAAAAAAATTAAATCCGGAACATCCAAGAGCCCAACAAATACGTACATAGTTCAAACAAAGCACAGAAAGAGTTTTAATTCAGCAACTTAAGTCTTGAAAAAATAGATTTTTTTGCACAAAATTCAATTTGTATTTGTAGTTTTACACATCCACGATTAATAATTAATTTTAAAAAAACATGACAAATTTTACCAAAATGGCCCTAGTTGTAGCCGTATTTTTAACAACTATCTTTACTTATGCAATTGACGGAAAAGGGGATTATATCTTGTATATAAAAACCGGAAATGGAAAAGTAGTTAGCTTTGCCCTAAACACCGTTGAAAAAGCAAATTTTTCAATTTTAGATGAAAACAATACTTTGTTGTATGCAGGAGTTCCATCTTCTGATGAAGACAATTTAGAGATTTCAAAAACTTTAAGTTTAGAGGCTTATCCAGCTGGAACTTACTACCTACAATTGAACGAAAATGGTAAAGTAGTAAAACACAAGATTACAGTATCAACAAAAAAGGTAAAAACAGTTGTGTTAGACGAGTCTGTTAACGAAAGTCCTGCATTTCGTCGTTAATCGTTGTTTGCCTCAAATTAAAAGCATCAGCTAATGGCTGATGCTTTTTCATTTTTAGGAATCTTATTTCTCTTTGAGTAATTTTTCTAAATATTCAATTTTATCCTTTTCCGACTGAAGTAAACGTTCGTAAAGTTTTTTATTTTCTTCTACAGTTTCCATTAATTTATCTAATGGATTGAAATTACAATTATGTCCATTTCCGTTTCCAAAATTCATTTGACTGTCTTTTGTATCGGTAAAAGTATTAAAATAATTAATTGCCAATTCTTCTGAAAAATTCTTAATTGCTTCCACCGTTACACCAAGCGCTTTTGCGACTTCAATAAGTTTTGCTTCATCGATCGTTTCGCTATTTTCTATAGCCGAAATTGCTTGTTGGTTTGTTCCTAAAGCTTGCGCCAAAGCTTCCTGTTTCATATCACGAAGTTCACGAATACGGCTTATTTTTCGCCCTATATGATTTGGTTTTGTAAGTGTGCTCATAATTCAAAGATAATAATTAAGTGTTATAACTCGTAATCCGTAAAAAACATATTTATCGCTGTACGACACGACTCAAAATGATTTGGTACAGAACAATCTATTCCTTCCTTCGCCGTGTTAAACAAAAGTAAGATTTTTATTATAATAAATTTATAGAAATCTAATTATAAAAACAATCAACAAGATACAAATTAAAAATACGCGCCTTATGGAAACCAATGAAATCGAAAAATTAGCAAGACTTAAAAAATTAACCGCCCAATATTTTACAACTCTAAAACCAACAAATAACAAAAATAGTTATGCCGTTCAGTTTAAGGTTGTCAACTATTTAGAACTCGGTTGTGTTATTACCGATATGCTCAAATTATGCATTCTGGCACTCGATCACGATATGCATAAAATTGAAGAAATGAAACATGAATCTATAAACGTGAGTTTGATTCTTGAAACTGTTGTTCAAATGATTCCTTTGGATGAATTTGAGTATTTGAGTTATGTGGAGGAGATTGTTGATTTACGTTCTTAAAATTATGTAATCATATATTCGTTCGCTGGCGCGAGCGTCCCGCTCGTGCATACACAGTATATCAATTAATATCTATTTCTAAAACAGTTTGATCATTGTCTCCGTAATTTCTTGCAGAACTAAGTGAAAAAGCTCGTATCTTTTATTTTTTCCTGAGCTTTTATAAAGGCTGAAAATAAAGACAGTATAATAGGAATAACTCTTTTTTTCATTTAAAGTTATGAAGAATAGATTAGTGACTTAATTTATATTGAAAACAAGAAGTCTGTTTCTTAACAAAACAGACTTCTTTATTAATAATTACCATTGTCAAGAACATAAGAATATCTTAAACCTCAATTGATCTTTATTCAATTTCAAAACTTGCTTCTACTTCAATATATTTCTTTTTACCCTGCACATTTTGTACTAAAACCAAAACATAATCTTTAAGATATTCCCAAAGAGCATAATCATTTAATTTTAGTTTTCTATTTTCATCATAAAATTTAGATGTATGCACGAATTTTTCAAGACATATTTCTTTTGATTTTGCATTTTGGCTTTGTAGTGTTTTAACTTTAGTAAAGTAAAAATTACCAATACTAATACCACTACCATCTTTTATATAAAAATGATTTGGAATTTTTACGTGTGTTGTAATGTATTCTTTATCATAAGTAAAAAAAAGAGTGTCTTTTGATTTTTCCTGAGCCTTTATAAAGTTCGAAACTAAAGAAATTAAAATAAGAATAGCTGTTTTCATATTTAAAATTATATAAATGGAATAGATCAGCTTCTTAAATTTATAAAAGTAGAAACAAATTAGGAAGCCTGCTCGTTAACAGAACAGACTTCTTTATTACTAATTACAATTGTCAAGAACATAAGAATGTTCTAACCTTAATTACTTTTATTCAATTTCAAAACTTGATTCTACTTGAATAAATTCCTCTTTATTGTCGACATTTTTAACTAAAAAAACAATATACTTACTAAAAAAAGCAGCAAGTTTTTCATCTTTCAATTTTTTCTTTTTATAACAATCTGAAGAGCGAACAAACTTTTTAAGTGATAAAATCTTTTTAGGATTTAAATTGCTTTTTACTTCTCTTTCAGTAAAAAAAAAAGATCCATTATTACCTCCACCACTATCATACAAATAAAAATGACCAGGCATTTCCTTATATGTATTTATATATTTTTGATCATACTTAAAAAAAAGTGTGTCATTCAATTTTTCTTGTGCTTTTAAAGAATTCAAAAAAAAGAGCGATAATATAGCTGTTAATATTTTCATAGGTTAATGCTTTATATTATTAATTAGGACATGGAACTGTTTTGCTTAACAGAGGAACTCTTTTTGCTAAATTTTCTATTTCTGTTTTCTTTGCTGTTGGTAAATCTGTCCAAGCTTTTACATCATTATCTTTTAAACCACCCCAAGCCAAAGCTTCATAAAAAGCATCATTAGGTGCTTCTCCAAAATAATTGATATATTTATTATAGTCGTCAGTAAGGGAATTTTTATGAAATTCTTTTAAAGCCTCTTTCATACTATTAAGATATAGTCCTGCAATAGCACCATGTTGATTCTCATATGCATCATACGTTTTTTTAAAATCTGTCGATTTGTTACCAATCTCAGTAGATGTTGTATATAACTTTCTAAAGATGTCAGCATGTATGTACTCATGTAAAATGGTTCTTGCCACATCTAAAGAAGCATTTTCATTTGCTTTAGAAGTACTAATTTCTATCGTTATTAATGTGCTTCCTGGTAAATGAATTGTTTTTCCGTTAACCTCTTTAAGAGTTCCATTAGTATTTAAATTAGTAACCTTATCCTTAGAAACTATGTTAATATTAAATTCCGAGTTTTTACCAGCAAAATTAACTAATAATGCCTGTACAAATGAATTCCCTTTTTTATTTAGCAATTCATTAAGACATTTTGCTTTTCCTGTCAGAGCATCAATAATTTGCATAGGCTTTGGTGCTGTTATACCAGAACCTCCATCTCCCATTCCTGCATCCCAAGACATTCCTTGTCCACCTCCTGCACCACTGGAACCACCATTTCCCCATATTGCTTCAAAATCAAAATAATTTACATACTTTACGCCATGTGTATTATTTTGGACAATTACTTCTTTTAATGCTTCAGCCTCTTGCTTTGAAGTTAAGGATGGTTTTGTATTACTTTTTACAAATTGACTTACTATAATGCCATTCTCTGCTCTGTAACCATTCAAAAAGGATCCCTCAAGAGAATAAATGAATATCTTTCCTGAAAAACTTTCTGTAACTGCATCCTCATCAGAATGCATACTAAAAATAACGCTTTTAATTTCGTTATCAATTTTTAATAACAAAATTCTATCACTTTCCAGATTACTCTTTGTTTCCAAAGGAATTACAGTTAATAACTGATCGCTGCCATTTATTTTTTCTTGTGTAATTTTATCAAACTCAATATTTTCAAATTCATTTTTTGATGATTTTGAAAAAAGATTGTTTTTTGAATGTGATATAAATTCCCTTGCATCATCAATCTTTACTGTTTGAATTTTACTTTTTAATTCAACTACTGAATTTTCATCATTTTGGCAATTAAACATTAAAAATGCAATACAAAATGACGTAACTACTCTCACATGGTTTTTAATTTTTTTCATCTTCATATTTTTGGTTTTAAGTATCAAATTCAAATATATAAGATTTATTTTATAAATAAGTCACTTTATTAATAAAAAGTAAATAATAACTCACAAAAAAAAACACATCAAACTTTCCTTAATCCGTCTATTCTAAAACCATAATGTGTTATGAATAATTTTCTGTAAAAAATTTAACATCCAATTTTTTCGGACACTTAAATTTAATTTATAAAAAAACCTCCCATTTCTGAGAGGTTTTTCCATAAATATAAAACATAAAAATTCTACATATTCCTTCTATACTGCCCGCCAACTTCAAACAATGCCGAAGTAATTTGCCCTAAAGAACAAACCTTTGTAGCTTCCATTAAATGGTCGAATAAGTTTTCGTTTTTAATCGCGGCTTCTTGTAGTTTGTTGAGATGCTCGTTTACTTTTGCTTCGTGAAACTGGTGTAAATTATCCAACATCGTAATTTGATATTGTTTTTCTTCTTCGGTGGCGCGAATTACTTCTGCCGGAATTACCGTTGGAGAACCTTTTGAACTCAGGAACGTATTTACACCCACAATTGGGAAATCTCCGTTGTGTTTTAAAGTTTCATAATACAAACTTTCTTCCTGAATTTTAGATCTTTGGTACATTGTTTCCATTGCGCCAAGAACTCCGCCACGTTCTGTGATTCGGTCGAATTCCTGTAGAACGGCTGCTTCTACCAAATCTGTTAATTCTTCGATGATAAAAGATCCCTGAATTGGGTTTTCGTTTTTTGCCAAACCTAATTCTTTATTAATAATCAACTGAATCGCCATTGCACGACGTACAGATTCTTCGGTTGGTGTTGTAATTGCTTCATCATACGCATTGGTGTGCAATGAATTACAGTTGTCATAAATCGCATACAACGCCTGCAAAGTGGTTCTAATATCATTAAAATCAATTTCCTGAGCGTGTAAAGAACGTCCGGAAGTCTGAATATGATATTTTAGCATTTGCGCTCTTTCGTTGGCGCCGTATTTATTTTTCATGGCTTTTGCCCAAATTTTACGTGCCACACGACCAATAACCGAATATTCAGGATCTACTCCGTTGGAGAAGAAGAACGATAAATTAGGTCCAAAATCGTTGATGCTCATACCGCGGCTCAAATAATATTCCACGTAAGTGAAACCATTAGAAAGCGTAAAGGCCAATTGCGTAATTGGGTTTGCTCCTGCCTCTGCAATATGATATCCTGAAATCGAAACCGAATAGAAATTACGAACATTCTTGGTAATAAAATATTCCTGAACGTCGCCCATTAATCGCAAAGCAAATTCAGTGGAGAAAATACAGGTGTTTTGCGCCTGATCTTCTTTTAAAATATCGGCCTGAACCGTACCACGAACTTGTGATAATGTTTTGGCTTTAATATCATTATAAACTTCCAAAGGCAAAACCTGATCTCCGGTAACACCCAAAAGCATTAATCCTAAGCCGTTGTTTCCTTCCGGTAAATCGCCTTGGTATTTAGGGCGTTCCAGACCTTTGTCTTTATATATTTTGTTGATTTTTGCTTCAACTTCTTTCTCTAATTCGTTCTCCTTAATATAGTACTCACATTGCTGATCAATTGCAGCGTTCATAAAAAAGCCCAACAACATTGGCGCAGGCCCGTTTATGGTCATACTTACAGAAGTTAAGGCATGAACCAAATCAAAACCGGAATACAGTTTTTTGGCATCATCCAAACAACAGATTGAAACTCCCGCATTTCCAATTTTCCCGTAAATATCAGGACGAATATCCGGATCGTTTCCGTATAAAGTCACACTGTCAAAAGCGGTCGAAAGTCGTTTTGCCGGCAATCCCGCACTTACATAATGAAAACGTTTGTTCGTTCTTTCCGGTCCGCCTTCGCCGGCAAACATTCTTGACGGATCTTCGCCTTCACGTTTAAACGGATATAATCCTGACGCAAACGGAAATTCTCCCGGAACATTTTCCTGTAAATTCCAACGCAGGATATCGCCCCAGGCTTCATATTTAGGTAAAGCAATTTTCGGAATCTGAATGTGTGATAAACTTTCGGTATGTGTTGCGATTTTAATTTCCTTATCACGTACTTTAAACGAGTAAACCGGATTTTTATATTTGTTTACTTTCTCGTCCCAATTCAGGATAATTTCCCAATTGTACGGATCTAAGTCCATTTTTACTTTATCAAATTGATTTAGCAAAAGGTTTAAGAAGATTCTGTTTTCGTCATGTGCTTCGGCTGCACCTGGTAAAACAGTTGAATCGTCGATTCCTGCTTTATTAATTTGCGGAACTTTACCTGAAACTGATTCAATCGTTTTAAAAATTCCATATAATTTTTGTGCTACTTTTTGCTGCGAAAGCGCAATTTCATCATAAGATCTGTTGTTCTCTGCAATTTCAGATAAATAACGGGTTCTGTGTGGCGGAATCACGAAGATTTTCTCGCTCATTTCGCGTGTGATTTCAAAAGTCGATTTTAATTCAGAATTGGTTTTTTCGACAATTTTATCCATAATCGCTTTATAAAGCGTGTTCATTCCCGGATCGTTAAACTGAGAAGCTATGGTTCCGAAAACCGGCATATCATCCGGATTTTTATCCCAAAGGTTATGATTGCGCTGGTATTGCTTTTTAACGTCACGAATGGCGTCAAGTGCACCTCTTTTGTCAAACTTATTCAAAGCTACCAAATCAGCAAAATCAAGCATGTCGATTTTCTCCAATTGTGTTGCGGCTCCAAATTCCGGAGTCATTACATATAAGGATACATCAGAATGATCCATAATCTCGGTATCTGATTGCCCGATTCCTGAAGTTTCAAGGATAATCAAATCATATTTTGCGGCTTTCAAAACCTGAATCGCTTCGGCTACATATTTAGATAATGCCAAATTTGACTGACGTGTTGCCAACGAACGCATATAAACGCGAGGATTATTAATGGCATTCATACGGATTCTGTCTCCTAATAAAGCTCCTCCGGTTTTTCTTTTCGAAGGATCGACAGAAACCAATCCGATTGTTTTTTCTGGGAAATCAATTAGAAAACGACGAACCAATTCATCTACCAAAGATGATTTTCCGGCGCCACCCGTTCCGGTAATTCCCAAAACAGGAATTTTAGAATCGGTGTTATTAATATGAATCTGATCAAAAACAGGTTTTGCGATTTCAGGAAAATTCTCTGCTGCAGAAATCAAACGTGCAATTGCGGTTGGGGTTTTATTTTCGATGTGATCAATTTCTCCGTTTAGTTTGTCTCCAATAGGATAATCGGAACGTTCTACAAGATCATTAATCATTCCCTGTAAGCCTAAAGAACGGCCATCATCCGGAGAATAAATTCTGGTAATACCATATTCATGCAATTCAGAAATTTCGCTTGGCAGGATTACACCGCCACCGCCGCCAAAAATCTTGATGTGCCCTGCTCCTTTTTCATGAAGCAAATCATACATATATTTAAAGTACTCATTGTGTCCGCCCTGATACGATGTCATGGCAATTGCATTGGCATCTTCCTGAATTGCGGTATTTACCACTTCTTCAACACTGCGGTCATGCCCAAGGTGAATTACTTCAACTCCGGTTGACTGAATAATACGGCGCATGATATTAATAGCCGCATCGTGTCCGTCAAAAAGAGATGCTGCAGTAACAATTCTTACTTTATTTTTAGGAATATATGGTATTTGTTGTTCCATTTTATGAATATGATAATTTTAAGGGAGCAATTTACAAAATATTTTAATATTTGTTTATCCTTCAGAATTTATGTTGATAAAAAAAAGAAACAAATCCAATTTTTTCGCCTCCAGAGGGTAACAATTTCCTTATATGGAGTATTTATCTTATATAAGTCTTATAAAAATGTTAATAACATGGCAATCTTGAAAGATTTAAAGTAAATACAACAACCTGTTTTCCAGTACACTGAAGTAATTTAGCATTGTAGAAAAGCCCCAAATTTTTACCCAAAACTTAACCAAACAAAAGTAACAACGTAAAAATTTAAACACAATGAAAACATTATATCCAATCACTCTAATCTTATGCTTAAGTTTTTTTGTATCTTCTTTTAACAGAACAGAAAACGACATTCATTCGTATAAAAAAGCTTCGACTATTGAAGCTGTTCATAACAATTCAGATTCTGATAATCTGGAAGAAATGACAAATCAATTCTTCAAAAAATATTCGGATTTAAAAAAATATAAATCTGATGTAATGTCTTTATATAAAAACAGAACATTAGGAACTATTTGGTTTGATGAAGATGAGATCAATGAATTTGGTTCTGTATTATACGAAAAAGCAAAGAAAACAAATGATTTGGTTATCCCTTATCAAAAAGAAATTGACGAACTTTTTTCTTCCTCCTCAGAAGAAACAAAGATATCTAAAACAGATGCTGATATGCTGTTGAGTTCTTTATACATTATATATGCCAAAAAAATTACTGCAGATTCTGGTAAAAAAGTATCTTATGACGACATGTTAAAAGATTTCCTTAACTATACTACTATCGAAAATGCAAATACTTCAACAGCAGATGTTAAAGTAGAATATGATCAATATTATAAATTACAGGACGTTCTTAAAAAATATAAAAAATTAGACAGATCACACAAATGGAAAACTATTGTTCCAGAAGAAGTTCCTTATAAAGATTTACGTCCGGATGCTGTTTCAAGCACTATCACACAAGTTAGAAACCGTTTGTATTTATTAGGAGATTTACAAAATGATTCCCAAAGTAATGTTTACGATCGTGAATTGATGGATGCCGTTATGAAATATAAAGTTCGTAATGGGTTTAAACCTAACTATATATTATCAGAAGAACATATTAAAGAAATGAATGTACCGCTAGCTGATAAAATGGAAACGCTAAAACTAAACATGGAAAGATGTCGCGCTATTTCGGCTCAGATTGCTGCAAGCGATGAGTATGTATTGGTAAATATTCCTTCTTATGAATTGGTTTATGTAAAAAACGGAAAAGTGCAATTGACTTCTAATGTATTTGTTGGAGCACCATTAACTAAAACAACTATTTTTAACGGTGAAATTGACAGAATCGTTTTCAGCCCTTATTGGACAGTTCCACAAAGTATTGTGAACAACGAATTAAAAAGTAAAATCGCAGCAGATAAAAATTATTTGACTGAAAAAAATATGGAAATCGTAAATGGTCAGGTAAGACAAAAACCAGGACCGGACAACTCTTTAGGATTGGTTAAATTTATGTTTCCAAACCCGGATGATATTTATTTGCACGATACACCATCCAAAACTTTATTCGATTTTGAAAAAAGAACTTTTAGCCATGGTTGTATAAACGTACAAAAAGCAAAAGAATTAGCTATTGCAATGCTTCAGGATTACCCGGAATGGACTACTGAAAAAATTGATAAAGCAATGGCGGGTGAAAAAGAAAACAGTTTTAAATTATCTAAAAAAGTTCCAATCTTTATTTCTTATTTCACTTCATTAGTAAATGAAAATGGCGAAGTTGGTTTCTTCCAGGATGTTTATGAAAGAGATACTGATTTAACTAATTTATCTACAACACAAGCTGTTTCTGCAAATTAATAACAACTTTTCAATATAAAATTTAAACGTTATAAAGGCAATTACTTTTATAACGTTTTTTTTTTATGGCAATAACTCAAACTTGTATTTTATTTTAAAAAACCTGTTCTGTAGTCTATTTACTAACAATAAAATTCACTTCCATTAAATATAACTTAACTTATTAATTACAAACCTTTTAGAGGTTAAAAAAGAAGGAGATTCATCGGACATTTGCATCATAATAATACCACTAAATTTTTAATTAAAATTTATTATCATGAAAACAGAAAATATCGAAGGATTAACACTTTTTGAAATAAATCTATTAATACAACAAGGCGGAAAATTTGTAATGTTTCCCAATGTGATGACAAAATCTAAAAGTTCAACTATATACTTTATACGACCTGAAGAAAAAATTTATAAGTACGCAATAAAACATTTCTTCAGAAACCTATCTAACTTCTGGCGTACATTTCCGTTAAGACCCTTTTATGCCTCAAAATCTTTGTTTTATTTAGCAATTGGAGGTAAAGATTACACTCACAATATTTTAGCTGAACTAAAACAGATGAACCCTATTTACAATCCTAATTTATACTGCCTACAATACGTATAATTTTAGACTTGTAATATTAATTTCAATTCAATATAAATCCTACTGGTAAATCCCATTGCTTTAATTAGTAATGGGATTTTCTTTTATAAATATTCTAAAAAAGTTCATTCGATCAACTCTCACTTTAAAACATACCTTAATATTGTCGTTTTAAAGCTTTTGAAGGTATGAGTTCAAATAAATTATGAGAATCTTTGAATTAAAAAATTAGAAACTCTATTATGAAAAAATTTGATTTAGAGGTGTTTAAAGCACATAAAATAGATAATAACAATTATTGTAGATACATTACCCTAAACGCTGACGGTAATACTGTAGAAACCTATATTAAAGAGAACAAAGATTCTTATCAGGAAACCATTACCTACTTAAATAGTCCGATAAAGAAAAGACACATGTACGATAAGAAAACCTTAAAAATCGTAAAAGAAATAAAAAGTTTTTATGATTGCATTATTGGTTTGCGAAGAGAATATGATCAGGATGGAGAAATTTTAAATGTAATTGATAACGACAAACCATTTTTATTTAGCTGGCAGGATGTTGTAACAAAAATGAAAGCAGAATTTGATATTGATTTAATGGATATCAATCAAATGTATAAAAACAGCCATACAGGATCAGTATCCAGAAGTTCGCAGGAAATGAAATATTTTATTACAATTCCGAATGATTTTATTCCGCATACTTGTATCGAAGAAAAATTTGAGATAGATGCAACGACCGGAAAACTCCTGTATCATTTGGGAAACAGAAAAAGAACTGACCAAAAAGCAGCCTATAGTTATTAACTCTGTTTTTATCTAAAAATACATTTGCCTTCCTAATTTTTAATTTAGAAAAGAGTATCTTTCTTCTCTTAAACTCAAATCTAAATTACTTTTTAATTTATGGAAGACAATTACACAGAAGTTAGAAAAAACTGGTGGGACAGAAACTGGAAATGGTTTGTACCAACAGGATGTTTAAGTATTTTAATTCTTTTTGGCTTGTTTATAGCGGGGATTTTCTTTGGAGTAACTTCTATAATGAAAGATTCTGATGCCTACAAACATGCTATGACAGCGGCACTGCATAACAAAATAGTGATTGAAAAATTAGGAAATCCAATTGAATCAGACGGAATGGTTTCAGGCAGTATTAATGTAAACAACGATACCGGAAATTGTGATATTCAAATTCCGATAAAAGGCCCTAAAGGAACCGGAACTTTATTTGTAGTTGCTACCAAAAGAGGAAAATGGAAGTACGAAGAATTGGCTGTTTATATTAAGGCAACCGAAGAAGAAATTGATTTGCTGAAAAAATAAACACATGAAATTATTCTTTCTGTTTTTCTTATTCTTTTTTTCCGGTTTAAATGTATTTGCACAACAAACTGCTAGATATCAAATTTATACAAACCGAATAATCCAATTTTCTAAACCCTGCAAAGTTTTATACAATAATGTTGATGTAGAAGGAAATGGTTCTATAGAATTTACAAATTCAAAAAAACAGATTCTCCGGTTTCGTATCAACAAACACCAGCTTCAAGTTTTGCATGGTGGTATTGCATTTCAATTGTTTGACTACGAAAATGATTTTTTGCAAAAAATAGCCTCTTTTGATTCGAATGGAGATTTAGCCGGCGAACGAGAATCTCAAAATGAAGCCATTGTAAAATTTACTATTGAAAAAAAAGCAGCATATCTACAGAAAAAGAAAATATTAGACGATGCAGAAGGAAATATTGATATGAAAGACGACAGCGCAGAAAAAATCATCAGCATACAATTGTTTGATGCCAATAACCTTCCTATTTCGATATTAAAACCCAAATACATAGACAGCAAAACTTATTATAATTATTGCCATAGAATGTATTGGCCGTGATTTTAAGGTTCTAAGCTGCTAAGATTTTTATTAAAAAAATAATTAAAGAAAACCTCAGAACCTTAGCCACTCAGAACCTCAGAACCTTTAAAAACCCCCAATGTTAAGTATTAAACAAAATGTTTCTGCTGCTGAAATAAAATTGTGGCTTTGTTTTTGAATAAGTAGTATTTTTGAAACTTATATAAACCCCCATCTAATGAAAAAGATTTTATTATTGACGATTGCTACATTTTCTCTTGCCTCTTGTGCACAAGTACAACAAACTTTAAATCAGTTACCGCAATTGGCATCGCAACTACCTACAGGAAGTGTAGATATTGCTTCCGGATTAAAAGAAGCTCTGAATAAAGGAATTACTCAACAAGTAAGTAAATTAACCGCAACGGATGGTTTTTATAAAAACGAAGCTGTAAAAATTTTAATGCCGGCAGAATTACAGAAAGTAGACGCTACTTTGCGTAAAGTGGGATTGAGTTCTTTGGCAGATGAAGGTGTAAAAATGCTAAATCGTGCTGCAGAAGATGCTGTAAAAGAAGCAACACCAATATTTGTTTCGGCTGTAAAAAATATGTCGTTTACAGATGCTAAAAATATTTTGTTAGGAAACGACAGTGCTGCAACAACGTATTTACAAGGAAGTACATCAACAGCTTTGTACAGTAAATTTAATCCGGTGATTAAAAGTTCATTCGAAAAAGTAGGTGCCGATGTTGTCTGGACAAAAATTATCAATAAATACAACACAATTCCGTTAGTAAAAAAGGTAAATCCTGATTTAACAGATTATACAACCACTCAGGCTTTGTCTGGTGTTTTTAAAATGATTGCTGTTGAAGAAAAAGATATCCGTAATAACATTAGCGCAAGAACAACGCCTTTATTAAAAAGCGTGTTTGCAATGCAGGACGGAAAATAGTATTTTACTGTTTATTTGTTTAATCGTTTAGTTGTGTAATCGGAATATCGGTTCACATTTACCGATTAAACAAATAAACTTTAACCGATTAACCAAAAACCAAATGCAAAAAATTACCATTCTGATTCATTGCAAAGACCAAAAAGGAATTATTGCTGCAGTGACTACTTTTATTGCAAAAGTAGACGGAAACATTACCTACATCGACCAGCATGTTGATGTAGAGCAAAATGTATTTTTTATGCGATTAGAATGTGAATTAACCAATCATCACATTACGATTGAAAACCTGAAAGAAGATTTTGACCAGACTATCGCAACTGATTTTAATATGTCATGGGATTTATACAATCAGGAACAAAAACCAAAAATGGCTTTGTTTGTATCTAAATATGATCATTGCCTTTTTGATATTTTAGGTCGTTACAGCGCAGGAGAATTAAATGTGGAAATTCCGGTGATTATTAGCAATCATAACGATTTGCGATCTATTGCAGAACGTTTTGATATTCCGTTTCATTGTGTGCCTTTTACAAAAGATAATAAGGAAGAAGGCGAAGCCAAACAAATTGAATTACTAAAAAGATATCAGATTAATTTCATCGTTCTAGCGCGTTATATGCAAATTATTACACCCAATTTAATTGAATTGTACGAGAATAAAATCATTAATATTCACCATTCTTTTTTACCGGCGTTTCCGGGTGCAAAACCGTATCATTCCGCTTTTAAGCGTGGAGTAAAAATTATTGGTGCGACAAGTCATTATGTTACAGCAGAATTAGACGAAGGCCCAATCATTGAGCAGGATATTGCGAGAGTTTCTCACATACATTCCGTTGATGATTTTATCATGAAAGGACGTGATTTGGAACGTATTGTTTTGGCAAGAGCCATAAAACTACACGCAGAACGCAAAACAATGGTTTATAGTAATAAGACTGTTGTGTTTTCTTAGAGGTTTAAAGGCTCAGAGTAACAAAGGAACAAAGTTTTTTTTTCTTTAAAATAATAAAACCCGAGAGTTTTTAAAACTTTCGGGTTTTTCCATTTACTGAAAAGATTTTAACCGCGAAGGTTTACGCAAAGGTCGCGAAGGTTTTAATTATTGAGTTTTATAATGCATATTGAAGTTCGCAAAGCTTTGTGCTAATAATAAACCGGGCTTGAAGTCCGACGCTACAATATAGATCGATCCCAAAGCTCTTTTATAGTTCCGTAGGAACGAATTATATTGTAGAGCTGGACTTCAGTCCAGTTTAAATATAATTTTAGGTATTTAAAAATTAAGAATAGTCAAATTGTATTTATATCAAATAACAAACCCGACAGATTTAAAACTGTCGGGTTTTCTATTTGCTTAAAAGCCTATTAAAGTATCAAGCATTTTCACCGCATTTCTACTTTGAACCTTTGCCACTATAAACCTTTGAGCCTTATAAAAAAACTCAGAAGCTTAGCAACTTAGTATCTTAGCCCCTCAAAAAAACCTATCTTACTTCGATTAACAATCTTGGATCACTAAAATTATTTACCTCGTCCATTGTCATTCCTAATGCATTTGCAACACCTGTTCCGTATGCCGGATCAGCTTTGAAGCAATTGCGGATATGACGAACCTGAATAAATTTCTGTGCTCCTCCTACTTGTGCAGCTGTGTTTTTGAAAAGCAATTGTTTTTTCTCCTCTGTTAATAAACGGAAAAGCAAACCTGGCTGTGTGAAATAGTCATTATCATCTTCTCTGAAATTATGTGCATACGCATCTCCGTGAAGTGCCAATGGTGGTTCTTTAAATTCCGGCTGTTCCTGCCATTCGCCGAAACTATTTGGTTCGTAATGTTTACGAGAACCATTATTTCCATCAACTCGCATTGCTCCATCTCTGTGGAAAGTGTTGTACGGACATCTGGAAGAGTTTACCGGAATCTGGAAATTGTTTACCCCCAAACGGTAACGTTGTGCATCCCCATAAGAGAATAAACGCGCCTGAAGCATTTTATCCGGAGAAAAACTAACTCCAGGAACAATATTAGCCGGATTAAAAGCAGCTTGTTCAACTTCGGCAAAATAGTTTTCCGGGTTTTTGTTTAGTTCGAATTCTCCAACCAGAATTAATGGAAAATCGCTTTTTAACCAAACTTTTGTCAAATCAAATGGGTGGAAACGATACGTAGCAGCTTGTTCTTCACTCATAATTTGAACAAACATTTTCCATTTCGGAAAATTTCCTTCTTCAATCGCGTCGTACAAATCTCTTTGGTGGCTTTCTCTGTCGCCTCCAACTAATAAAGCAGCTTCTTCATCTGATAAATTTTCAATTCCCTGTTGCGAAACAAAATGAAATTTCACATAATTTCTTTCGTTTTGAGCATTTAAGAAACTAAAAGTATGACTTCCAAATCCGTGCATCTGGCGATAAGATTTCGGTATTCCCCTGTCGCTCATTACGATTGTAACCTGATGTAACGCTTCCGGCAATAAAGTCCAAAAATCCCAGTTGTTATCAGCGCTTCTTAAGTTGGTTCTGGGATCACGTTTTACGGCGTGATTTAAATCCGGAAATTTCATCGGATCACGGAAAAAGAAAACCGGCGTATTGTTTCCTACCAAATCCCAGTTTCCTTCGTTTGTGTAAAATTTCATGGCAAAACCACGAATGTCTCTTTCAGCATCTGCAGCACCTCTTTCTCCTGCAACAGTTGAAAAACGCACAAACATTTCTGTTTTTTTACCAATTTCTGAGAACAAGTCGGCTCTGGTATATTTTGTAATATCGTGAGTTACAGTAAATGTACCATAAGCACCTGAACCTTTTGCATGCATTCTGCGTTCCGGAATAACCTCACGGTCAAAATGAGCCATCTTTTCTAAAAACCAAAAATCTTGTAATAAAACAGGTCCACGAGGACCAGCTGTTTGAATGTTTTGATTGTCTGGAACAGGAGTTCCTGTTGCAGTTGTTAATTTCTTGTTTAATTCCATCTTGCTGATATTTAATGTTTTATCAAATATACAAACAAATTCCTACAATATTTATAAACAAAATTGATTGTTATTATATTTTAATAGGTAAATACTATTTAAATCAATAAAATCCTCAAAACGAAGTATTAAAAAATCTTAACTTATGTCCAACAAAGTAATAACAAAACCTTAACAGCAGAACATTCATATATGTCGGATCTTTGTAATGTAATAAACTGGTTATTTATTATTTTGGTTTTGGTTAGTTAAATGATGCCGGCGTCTTCGAGATGCCGGCATTCTTTATTTATAGACTTTTGGTTTTAAGTTACTTTACTTTGTCCATAATTATACCACAGAGATACACGGAGTTTTTTCACAGAGTTTCACAAAGTTTATTTTAGAATAGTTACAAAAATTATACGCAAAGCTTTGTGTATCTCTGTGAAACCTTTGTGTATCTCTGTGGTAAAAAATTAGTGGTAAAAACAGTTTTAATTAACTTGAATCTGAAACAAAGAAAACCTGAAACTAGTTTTTCAATCTTTCGTGTAGTATTTTAAAATAGGCAAATGCCTTTAATAATCGGCTTCCGTGCCAGGAGAACATTTCTCCATCGACGAAGATGGTTTTAGCGTGATGCGTAAATCTGCCAATTTCGAAAGCGTCTTCTTCTTTAAAAGGATATGGTTCTGAGGAAAGGAAAACCAAATCGGGATCGCCTTCAAGACGCATTTTCTTCAATTCAATTTCAGGATAACGGCCTTTGTCTTCATATATATTCTGAAAATGATTCAACTTTAATAGCTCATTTATATACGTATCATTTCCGGCAACCATATATGGATTTTTCCAAATAAAATAAGCAGCTTTTTCAACTGGAATATCCTGAATGTATTTTTTAAAATCGCTTAAAGCAAAAGCCAGTTTGTCGTTCCATTTTTGAGCTTCGGTTCGGCAATTGAAGAGTTGCCCAAAGTCTGAAATCATTTGAAAATTATCTTCGACAGCAATAATATTCGTTACCCAAACCGGACAAATTGTACTTAATTGCTCTACAATTTCTTGTGTGTTTTCTTCTTTATTGCAGATGATAATATCAGGCTGCAGTAATTTTATTTTTTCGAAATGAATCTTTTTAGTACCTCCAACAATCTTTTTGGTAGATTTTAAATGATACGGATGGACACAAAACTTCGTGATTCCGATGATTTTTTCTTCTAAACCTAAATCATACAACAACTCGGTTTGAGAAGGCACGAGTGAGATTATTCGTTTCGGAGCTGTCTCAAAAGTATGTAGGGTACCGAGTTGATCTTTTAATTGTTTCAAGTTTTGTTTTTTTTCAGTTAATGGGATTGTTTTTTACCGCAGAGTTGCACAAAGGTTTTTCACGGAGATTCGCAAAGTTTTTTTTTGAGAATCTATATTATTTAAAGATCAAAGCTTTATAAAAAATTAAAATTCTCCGTGTAACTCTGTGAAAAAACTTTGTGTCGCTCTGTGGTATAATATATATTCAAAGTAAAGCAACCTGAAACTTTAAACCTGAAACTTTAAACTTAAAATCTCTTCCATTTCCTGTTGTACTTTCAACGCTTCTTCTCTTGCCTTTTCTGCAAAGTCTGTTCCTTTTGAAGCATATATAATGGCTCTTGCAGAATTTACCAGTAAACCTACTTTATCATTCATTCCGTATTTGCACACTTCAGATAAACTTCCGCCCTGAGCGCCGATTCCGGGAACGAGTAAGAAACTATCGGGAACTATTTTTCTGATTTCGGTAAAATATTCGGCTTTTGTAGCGCCAACAACGTACATCAGATTCTCACTGTTTTTCCAGGTTTTAGAAGTTTCAAGAACTTGTTTGTATAATTCTTTTCCGTTTGTAGTTAACGTTTGAAAATCAAAAGCACCTTCGTTTGAAGTCAGCGCCAGCATGATCGTATGTTTGTTTTCAAAAGCCAGAAAAGGTTCAACTGAATCTTTTCCCATATAAGGCGCAACGGTTACACTGTCAAAATTTAAATCTTCAAAAAAAGCTTTTGCATACATGCTCGAAGTGTTTCCGATATCACCGCGTTTTGCATCGGCAATTGTAAATATTTCAGGGAAATTTTCATTGATGTAATTGATTGTTTTTTGCAAAGAAAGCCATCCTTTTATTCCGTATGCTTCAAAAAAAGCGGTGTTTGGTTTGTATCCCACGGTTAAATCGTGTGTAGCATCGATTATGGCTTTATTAAATTCGAAAATAGGATCTTCGGTTTCTAATAAATGTGGTGGAATTTTTGTCAAATCAGGATCTAAGCCTACGCATAAAAATGATTTTTTTTGAAGAATTTGTTCGTGTAGTTGTTGTGTTGTCATTCTTGTTTTTTTAGTTCTTCTAATGAAAAGAAAGGATTTTTTTAGAAAGTATGCAAAAATAAAAAAAGCCACTCAATTAAGAATGTCTTTTTGGTATTATATTCAGTTTAGGTTACATATTGCAGAAGTACACTTTGGATCCCGGCATAATTATCCTGAAAATAATTTAAATAAGATTGAGCAGAAATATTTAATGTTGAGGTAAAAAGAAATAAAATGAGTCATTTCTTTTCATTAAAATCTGGTTTTAAAATTTAGCTTGCCGGCAAAACTTACAATAATTAATAATTTAATAAGTTATCAAACATTGAATTGATGTAACATCTTCGGTAAATTATGTAAATAAAAAAAGTGCTGTATAATTTATTTTTGTTAAAACCTTAAAACAAAGGAATTATGAGCCCAAATATTGGAATTACACCAAAAAATTTAAAGAAAAGCGCAAGTATATTAGCCACGATTTTATCTAACGAAATGACCTTATATGTAAAAACAAGAAAATTTCACTGGAATATTTCAGGAAATAGTTTCATGGAATTGCATAAATTGTTTGAGGATCAATATCGCATTTTAGAAAGCAATATTGATGAAGTTGCAGAACGCATTAGCCAATTAGGCGAAAAAACAATTGGAACGATGAAGGAATTTATCGAAAATTCTACCTTAAAAGAATCTCCAAAAGAATATGCATCTCAAAAAAACATGCTGGAAGAACTTTTAGAAAACCACGAACAGCTTGTAACGGAATTCAGAGACTATATTCCGGTTTTTGAAAATGACAACCACGATATAGGATCTGCTGATTTTATTACCGGTTTATTGCAGCAACATGAAAAAATGGCCTGGATTTTACGACGTTATCAAGTTTAAGAGGCAAAACTGTGAATTATGCAACAATCCAAAAAATGGATATAACACCCAACGAAGGATAAATTTGCAACTTTACAAAACTATAAATTACTAAATAAAAAAGTCATGAATACTACAGAGATAAAAGGAAATTGGAATGAGTTAAAAGGGAAATTAAAACAAAAATACGCTGATCTTACAGATGACGATTTGATGTATGCTGAAGGTAAAGAAGACGAAATGTACGGAAAGCTTCAGCAAAAATTAGGTAAAACTAAAGAAGAATTTCATCAAATGTTATCGGATTTGTAAATCCTTTTTGACCCAATCAAAATACCGTCTAATTTAATATACTTAGACGGTATTTTTTTGATTAGGCAAACGTCGACTTTTGACTAATAAATTTCATTAAATACACAAACCTGACTGAAACAACAAAAAAATTAATTATCTTTAACCCTATTTAAATCCTATGAAACTATTTATAAAGTTTGACATCAACACAATTTGTTCTCTTTTTTTAAAACAAAAATTAGAAGAACAAAACATGAATTTTACCACATTAGGTTTTGGCGAAATTGAACTAGATGAAAATCTGAGTGTTGAAGCGCTTGAAACTTTAAAAAATAATTTAGGCCCATTTGGTTTTGAAGTCGTTGAAAACCAAAAAAGCGTTTTAGTTCAAAAAATTAAAGATGCGATTATTGAACTTGTTTACATGGATGACAATAATAATTTTAAGAGTTCTGTATTTTTAGCAGAGAAATTAAATCATAGTTATGGTTATTTATCGAATGTTTTTTCGGAAGTAACGTATTCTTCTATTGAAAATTTCATCATTTTGCAAAAAATAGAAAGAGCCAAACAATTGATGCTAGTCAATGAAATGAGTTTAACCGAAATTGCTTTTTTACTTAATTATTCGAGTGTTGCTCATTTAAGTACCCAGTTTAAAAACACTACCGGTATTACTCCTTCGGCTTTTCAAAGAATTATTAAAAAAAGAAGAGAGAATTTAAAATAAAATATAAAAACCAAAAACCCAATAATTCGATGCAAAAAAACGCATTACACATTTTACTCGCTGATGACGATGAAGATGATCGACTTTTTTTTAAAGATGCTTTTGAAGAAGTAAGAGTTCAAACAAAAGTAACGTTTGTTCATGATGGTCTTCAATTAATGGAACATTTAATGCAACCAGATGTAAAATTGCCTGATATTTTATTTCTGGATTTGAACATGCCTAAAAAAACAGGAAAAGAATGTTTGATCGAAATTAAAAAAACAGAACATCTTAAAAATATAATAATTGCGATTTATTCAACTTCATCTTCTGAAGAGGATATTGAAGACACTTTTATTGAAGGTGCCAATATTTATATTAAGAAACCAAGTGATTTTAATACATTAAAGAAAATTATTAATGAAGTCGTGACGTTAAATTGGCACTATCACACGTCTGGTTTAAACCGAGATAATTTCCTGTTGCGCCTAAAATAGTAATGCTTAAATGAAATGGATGCCCAAGTTTAATTCTTCAAACTCATTGAGAGTTATTTTTGTAATCGCAGTTTTCATTCTGTTATTTCTTTCTTCAATTGCTTACAAACACAACCAGGATTTAAACGAATCCAGTAAGTTGGTAATGCATACGTATGAAATAAACATTCAATTAGAGCGATTAATGTCGGCGATAAAGGATGCCGAAACCGGACAGCGCGGTTACATCATAACACGCAACAGCCGTTTTTTAACTCCTTATATTTATTCCCGCGACAAGGTAAATACATCATTTATTACATTAAAAAAACTTACCGCTGATAATCCAAGGCAACAACAAAATCTTCAAAAGCTGTTTAAGCTCATTACACAGCGCTTTACCTCATTCGAAAACTGTTTCAAATACAGTAATCCCAAAACATATGATAAGAGAAAACTCGACAATCATATGTTTGGGGGACGAATTTTAATGGATAATATTCGTTTTCAGGTAGATGAAATGAATGATATCGAAAGAAAATACCTCCAAAACAGAGTAAAAAAATACGATCAGGAAATTTCTTTAAGTCCTGTTTTCTCTATTTCATTGTTTTTAGCCGCTTTAACTTTTATCATATTAGCGTATAGACAAATCAGTAAAGACATTAAACGACTGAAAGTTTTCAATAAGAGACTTTTAATTTCGTCAAGATTAATGGCCGAATCTGAAGTGATTGGTAAATTTAGTACCTGGCAATGGGATCTTGATTCTGATAAAATTGATTACTCAGACAATCAATATCGTTTATTGGGTTTTAAACCTAATGCTTTTGTTCCCGAAAAAAACACCATTTTAAGTTTTGTACATCCTGATGATAAAGAAGCTGTTTCAAAATCTATGGAAGGCATTGTCAATAACAGACAATCTCCATTTATTTATTACAAAATTGTTCTTTCGGATAACGAAATCAGATATTTCAAATCCACAGGAAAATTATTGACGGATCAGCAAGGAAGCAAAATTTTACTCGGAATCAATTTTGATATTACAGATGAGCACTTATTAAACATCGAACTTCAGGAAAGAAACAGAGAACTGGAAAAAAGCAATCAGGAACTGGCTTCCTTCAATCATGTTGCCAGTCATGATTTACAGGAACCGCTTCGAAAAATTCAAACCTTTATATCAAGGGTTTCTGATGCAGACAAAGCTGTTTTATCAGATAGTGCAAAAGACTATATTACAAAGATTGAAGTCTCGGCAAAAAGAATGCGTGTTTTAATAGACGATCTACTTTTATTTTCAAGAACAAATACAACCAAAAAAGAATTCTTAAAATCAGATTTGAATGAATTGTTCGAAAATGCAAAATCTGAACTCACTGAAATTATTGAGGAGAAAAAAGCGGTAATAAAGATTTCTAAATTACCAAAGCTCGAAGTTATTCCGTATCAAATCGAACAGCTTTTTATCAACTTAATCGGAAATTCTTTAAAATACAGCCAGCCGGATCTTGCTCCTGAAATTACCATCGAAAGTGAAAAGGTTTTATCTAAAGATTATCCTGATTTATTAGAACAGAATATTAAGAAATTCTACAAAATAAGTTTTTCAGATAACGGAATGGGATTTGATTCTCAGTTTAAGGAAACCATATTTATTTTATTTCAGCGCTTACATTCTAAGACAGATTATCCCGGAACCGGAATTGGTTTAGCCATTTGTAAAAAAATTGTCGAGAACCACAAAGGTCATATTACAGCAGACAGCATATTGGGCCAAGGCTCCGTGTTTACTGTGTTTCTACCCGAATAACACCTCCAAAAAACTACACATAAAACGTTATATAAATCCATTATGGGAATTATATAACGTTTCTTTTTTATGCTGTAAAGCAAAACGCTTCATTCGTTAGCATCTTTGTAATGTAATACTTTAACAAGTAATTAATGAAAGCAATGCCCATGTTGAGAGCAACATTTTTAAGTTTATTTTTTTTATTTCTTATGATTTGCACCACGTCGTGCAAGAAAAATAATCCGATAGAAAATACCTTAAAAAATGAAACTTTTAACACGAATGACAAAGAACAAATGGAAGCTTACTTTTTTATTGCGACGGCAAATTTAAGTAAGGTCATTATTTCAAAAAGTCAGATTGCTCAGCAAAAAGCTTCAAAAAGTATTATTAAGCAATTAAGCAGGAAAATAGAAGATCACCAAAGTAATTTGTTACAGGATGTAGCAAAAATAGCCAACAAAAGGCTGGTGATTGTTACAGAAATAAATAACTCCAATAAACTGGAATTATACAAATTAATTGACGCTAGTGCACTCAGTTTTGATAAAGCTTTTATGGATTCGTTGTTGGAATCATTAAAAGAACAAACTCAAGCATTAGAATCGGTTTCTAAGAAAACGAATGACGAAGTGATTTTGAAATTAGTATTGCATTATTTGCCAGAACTGTATCAGTTTTTAAGAGAAGCTGAACAAATTAAACAACAAATAAATTAAATGCCTGTAGAGCAATTATTAACCTAAATTATCACAAATTATGAAAATGCAATCAAATTTATTATGCGCCTTGGTCCTTTTTATGACAGCTTCTTTTGGAATGTTACACGCTCAGGACGAAAATGTTACAACCGAGTTTGGTGTAAAAGGGGGATTCAACATGTCTAACTTTTTATCAGACGATGATGAAGTATCTGATGAAAATATGCTATATGGTTTTAATGCAGGTGTATACGCTACATTACCAGTTTCTGATTTTGTAGCTATTCAGCCAGAGATTTTGTTCACTACAAGAGGTTCAGAGTTAGAATATAACGACGCTTTCGGTAGTCAAAAAGCAAAATTCAAATTAAATTATATAGAAGTTCCTTTGTTAGTTAGAGTAAACATCACTAAAAACTTTAATCTTCAAGCCGGTGGATATGCATCTTACCTTGTAAGTTCTAAAGTTACGGGAGAAGGAACAGTTGATTTTAATGAGGAAATCGATACAGATGACTTAAACAAATTCGACGCAGGTATTGTAGCAGGTGTTGGAGTTGACTTTAGCCCGATAAGCGTTGGTGTTCGTTACAACTACGGTCTTACAACTATTGGTAAAGAAAGAACTATTGCAGGAGAAACTTTTAGAGCTCCGGATGCAAAAAACAGTAACTTCTCTGTTTACTTATCATACAAACTAAATTAAAAAATAAAAATTAATCAATTATTAACCATAAATAAAACAAGACCATGTCAAATTTATTATACACAATCGCAGTAATTCTGGTTATCCTTTGGGCCCTTGGGTTCTTTGTATACAGCGCCGGAAGCATTATCCACATTTTATTAGTAATTGCTGTTATCGCAATTCTATTCAGACTTATTAAAGGTCGAGAAATTTAAAAAACACAAATAATTAAATAAATACATTAATCAATTAAATCAAATATTATGAAAACTAGTAGCACAATTTTAGGAATTTTAGGAGCCGCAGCGGCGGGAGCATTTTTAGGAGTTTTATTCGCACCGGATAAAGGTTCAAACACAAGAAAAAAAATCACTGATAAATCTAAAGATTACGGAGATAACTTGAAAACAAAATTTGACGGAATCGTAAGCACAATTACTTCAAGCGGTAAAGATATTATCGATGAAGGAAAAGCAAAATTCAATTCTGTAAAAGAAGACTTCAACAATGCTAAAGATGAAGTAAAAGCTGTAAAAACGAACTACTAAGAAGTGATTTTTTTTAAACATAAAATACCTTTATCATGGAAACAAATGCAACAACAAGAGACGACGAAAACATTTTTGAAAAAGCTGAAAATTATACCAGAACAAGTATTGAATTAGTCAAACTTAAAACGGTATCTGCATCGGCAGATGTTCTTTCAACATTAACATCTAAAATAGCCGTTGGCGCTGTTGTTGCATTTTTTACCTTGTTTCTTAATATTGGAATAAGTTTATGGATTGGAAAACAGCTTGGAGAGTATTCTTACGGCTTTTTTATACTGGCGTTATTTTACCTGATTGTTGCTGTTGTATTACACAAATTTCAACATTCGCTAATAAAAACACCTATCGGAAATATGATTATTTCCAGCATTTTAAAAGAAACTAAAACTGATTCAAACGAAACTGACCAAGCATTAAATTAAACTGTTATGGGAACCATCAAAGAAAACATTTTTACTGTTGACAGATTAGAACAAATGATTCTTGAAACAAAGGCGCAACAAAAACAGGACTGGATTGCAATAAAAGATGAAGTTGCAGAAATTAAACACAATCTAAAACCGCTAAATCTTATTAGAAATACGGTGGAAGAAATTAATGAAACAGTAGGAATTAAAAGCAATTTGGCACAATCTGCGATCAGCATAGGAATTGGTTATATCGCAAAGAGATTAGTAGTAGGAAAATCAGATTCGGCGTTTAAAAACATCTTTGGATCTGTAGTACAACTGCTAATAACCAATCTGGTTTCAAAACCACATGAATCTTCTCATGACGACGAAACGGAAGAAGAATCATCACCATACGAACCATCTAGAGAGTAATTGTTTAAACTAAAAAATAAGTATTATGGAAAAGCTAAGCGAAATAGTATTGAAAAATGGTGTATACGTTTACTCGAATCTATATAAATGTTTTGAATTTACGAGAGTATTTTTAGGTATCTAACTTGCATTATACGTTTTATAAACAAACGGTTAATCAGTTAATATCCTACACTATATTTTAGGTTCAAAGAGACTAAGTTACAAAGATGCTAGATTATTTCTTTGCAGGTTTAAAACTTAATTCTGAACCACAAAAAGAGACTGTTTCTATTATGAGACAGTCTCTTTTTCTTTTAAGGTTCTAAGTGGCTAAGATACTAAGATTCTAAGTTTGATCTTTATCTAAAAAAAAAAGGCTGTTGTACTTATCGTAAAACAGCCTGTTTTTTATATTAAATCCTTTGTACTTTGGAACTAAAAACTTAGCAACTCAGAACCTTAGAACCTTAGCATCTTAGAACACTTCCGAAGCTTCCTTCAATTTCTCCATATTGTTTACCAATTGTAATTCGGCAACAATTTTTTGGATATCACCATTCATGATGTTTCCTAAATCGTAAAGCGTTAAACCAACTCTGTGATCTGTTACACGACCCTGAGCGTAGTTGTACGTACGAATCTTAGCCGAACGGTCACCAGAACTAACCTGAGAAGTACGTTTTGTAGCATCTTCAGCTTCTTTCTTAGCCAATTCCTGTTCGTATAAACGAGAACGTAAAACGTTCAAAGCTTTATCTTTATTTTTATGCTGTGATTTCTGATCCTGACATTGCGCCACCAATCCGGTTGGAATGTGCGTTAAACGTACCGCAGATTTCGTTGTATTAACCGATTGTCCTCCAGGTCCAGATGAACAGAAGAAATCCACACGAACATCGTTCATATCAATTTGTACATCAAACTCTTCCGCTTCCGGTAAAACCATTACCGTAGCTGCAGATGTATGCACACGACCTTGAGTTTCTGTCTGAGGAACACGCTGAACACGGTGTACACCGGCTTCAAACTTCAAAGTTCCGTAAACATCTTCTCCCGAAACTTCAAAAATTACCTCTTTGAAACCACCTGAAGTTCCTTCGTTCATATCTACAACCGAAGTTCTCCAACCTTGATTTTCACAATATTTCGTATACATTCTGAATAAATCTCCTGCAAAAATACTTGCTTCATCCCCACCCGTTCCGGCACGAATCTCGACCATTACGTTTTTCGCATCTTCAGGATCTTTAGGGATCAACATAAATTTGATTTCTTCCTCAAGTTCCGGCAATCTTTCTTTTGCTTCGTCTAATTGCATTTTGGCCATTTCAACCATATCTGCATCACTTCCATCCGCAATAATTTCGTTTGCCTCATCTATATTAGCCATCAAAAGCACATATTCATCGCGCTTTTCAGCCAATGCTTTCAGGTTTTTGTACTCTTGATTCAATTGCACATAACGTTTCTGATCAGAAATAACATCCGGCTGGATAATCAAATCTGAAATCTCGTCAAAACGCTGTTTTACTATTTGAAGTCTATCTAACATTTTCTAATTCCTTTTATTGGAGTGCAAATTTACGAAATTTTTGTTGAAAATTCTATCATTAACTTTTTGAGTTTTTTAAGGGTTTATTTAATAGAAATTTTGGTTGTTTTTTGGAGCTGTTTCCTGCTATCCGTTGCAATCTTTTGTTCCGCTAAAGCTTCACAAAAGGATTTCCACTTCTATCAGGGCTAGGGATTTTGGTTTCAAAAGAGAAACTCGTCTTCCACGTATTACAATTAGTGATTTAAACCAAAGTCAGATCACTTAATTCATCTGCTAATTTGTGTAACCCTTTAGAAATCTGCAACATTTTGTCGCTTGATAAAGTGGCTAAGCCTTTAGTATATTGGCGAAATAAACTTTGATTCATTTCTGCATAATGTTCAGCAAAAGCCGACTTATTAATTACACTAAAATAATCAAAAACCTGCTCCAAATCTATTTGATAATTAATATCAAAATCAGCAATTTTAACCTTTTCTCCTTGTTCCTGCAGAAATTCTACATGATATTGAAGGACTTCATTAAAATTTGCTTTTATTTCAGATATATTGCTTCCTACCGTAGCTAATCCATCAATTTCTTTTGCATAAGCCGAAAAACCTGTAGCAGTCTTTTCTATAATAACCGAAATTACCCTTTTTTTTGTATTCATATTAGTCTGAATTTTAAATTTAAAAGCTGTAGCATTTATTTAACTCCTGCTGCTTTTAAAATACTATTTAAAGTGCCATTTGCTATTTCTTTACTCCCATGCCTCGGGATCGTAAGTTGATTCTGTTTTGTTGGGTGTCGATATAAATCATGGTTTGCTCCATTTCTATAAAGAAACCAACCATCTTTTTTGAGAAGTTTCAACAACTCATTTACTGAAGCCATCTGCTTTAATTTAAATTACCACATATATCTGTATTTCATTTTTTGTGGTATTTAAATATTTTTAGATCAAGCAAATTTATAACAATTTTGTTATATAACAAAATTGTTATAAATTAATTTTATTCTCCATTTATGGTTTTCCGTAAAATCAATGAATTAAAGAGATTTACTTTAGCAAAAAATCAGGTGTTTATACTTAGTGATTAATTTAAATTAAAGACGATGTTTGTTTTTATAAAACTCAATTATTGCAATCTACGCTATTGAGCTTAAGGTTTTCATAAAATAGTTGAATTTTAAAAAAATACATTTAAAAATAATAAGCATTAAGTTCGTAAATATCTACTTATTTGAGGTGAGATTATAAATGATTTAATAATACATTGTTTAAGATGTCTCTCATTATAAAGACTATACTAACTACAACTAACAAATAAAAATATGGCTTCCACAACAACAAACAAAAAAGAAATTGTAGACTTCCTTTGGGAATGGGCTGAAATTAATGGCGGATGGAGCAAACTTCTGATAGATAAAATTGTAAGCACAGAAAGTAATTTATTACCAGCCGATAGAAACCATATTTTCAATTACTTTTTGCAATCAATAAATTTACACACAGGACTTCCTCAACTCACAACAACTAAACCAACCTATATTCCAACTGATAAAGTAATAGAATTAGAAACATTATCAAATATATCAGGAGTAAATAAACTTGCAAAAAATCAAATATTAAAGTTTAGTAAAAACATAACTGTCATTTATGGTGAAAATGGAACTGGTAAAACGGGCTATGGCAGAATACTTAAAAATTTAGGATTTAGTTATGACCCAAGCAATACAGTTCATTCAAATATTTATGGTGGAGTTGAAGCAAAAACGGCCACTATAAATTTCAAATCAAATGGAGTAACTCAAGTATTTAATTGGACAGGAGAAAACAAAGATGCTGAACTTCAAAATATTTCAGTTTTTAATAATAGTTGTGTTCAAATTTCGCTTTCTGACAGGCAATTAATCGTTTCACCAATCGGCTTTCATCTTTTTAATATTGTATCATCAGAATTAAACGAACTTACGCAATTACTAAATACTAAAATTTCTCTATATCCAACTGCAATTACTTGGATCGACAGTTTAAATTTAGGAACCCCACAACAAATTTTCGTTTCAAGTCTTTCTGTATCTTCAACAGAGCAAAAATTAACGGAACTTTCAAATATGACTCCTGCTCAAGAGCAAGAATTAATAGATAAGCAAACAGAATTATCAAAATTAAATAAAACTTTACTTGAAACAGAAATTCAAAATCTTAGTAGTTCATTCACGGAACTTGTTTTAATAACAAACAAAATCGAAAATTCGGAAATAAATTTCACTTCACTAAATTGGCAAAAACTTCTTGACTTAAATAAGGAAATAAAAAAATTAGAAAGTCAAACTAAAACAGGAATTAAAGAAATAGCAGAGAGTAACGGAATTGAATTCTACCAAACATCTCAATTTCAGCATTTTATAAAGGCAGCAGAAGATTATATAAAAGTCATTAATAAGCCAGAATATCCGAATGTAGATGAAAGTTGTATATATTGTTTACAACCACTTGAAAAAGATGCTAAAATTTTATTGTCAAGTTACAGAGCACTTCTTAATGATAAAACACAAGAAAATTTATCAGCGTTAACTCAGCAGAAAACAGATCTTATAAATCAAGTCTCAAAAATTGAGACAAATTTATTTTTTCATTACCCTACATTCGGGCTGGATGAAAAGCAAAAAGCAATTCAACCTATAGAAATTTTAGAATTCAATAAATCTTTAGAAATTTTAAAATCAATTTTTACAGCAGATAAAATTGTTGAAGGTTCAGTATTCAGCTTTGATTACAGCAAATACATTAAATTCTTAACAGATAAAAAAACTATTATCAATACTGTTCTTGAGCAAAAAAAAATGTTGCTTACAAATCTTGCTGCAAAAGAAACAGAACTAAAAAATAAAATTTCCGAACTTAACGATCGTAAATTACTTTCAACTAAGACGACTGAAATTAAAGCAATAATCACCAATCTAAAAATAGTTAAAGCACTTCAATCAAAATCAAATAGTTTTTCAACAAATGCAATAAGTCGAAAAACGACAGATGCAAGGCAACAATTAGTGGAACAAAATTTCAATGATTTATTTCAAGCGGAATTAAAACTATTTAATCAGATTTAAAGATTGAACTAAATTTTGGAACTGACAAAGGAAAATCTAAAATTTGGCATAGACTCAATTCAAATTACACTCTTTCAGATATATTAAGCGAAGGAGAACAAAAAGCTATTTCATTAGCTGAATTTCTTACTGAATTGCAACTAGACAATATTAAAGCTCCTGTTATTTTTGATGACCCAGTCAATAGTTTAGATCATCGAATAATAGATGAAGTAGGAAAGAGATTTATTGAACTTTCTAAACAACGACAAGTAATCATTTTTACTCATAGTATATTGTTGCTTCACAGCTTAATTCAACAATCAGAGTTAGATACGAATAAACAAGCGAATGTGGAATTTATTTTCCATAAGGTGAAAAGCAATTTTGGTACAACTGGAATACTTGATGAAGTTGAAGAAATAAATTCATTTAGTTATTATATTAAAAAACTTCAAGCAGTTATCGATACAAAACCATCTCCAGATCTAGATGAAGCTAAGTTGGTTGCAGAAGGTTATGGTCATTTGCGTTCTGCTATTGAAATTTCTGTAGAAGATGATTTACTAAAAAAAACAGTTAAGAGATATAAAAAAGGTGTGGCATTTCCGTCTTTGTTAAGAATTGAAGGAAATAAAATAGACACTAATAAAGGAAAGATAAATGACATTTACGAAAAGTGTTGTGTTTCAATTGATGGACATAGTAGTCCAGAAGAAATACATACAACTCCAACAATTACAGAATTAAAAGTAGATTATGAAGAGTTTAAAAAAGTTCGTAAAGTATTTACATCAGAACAAATCCCACTGGCGCGAGGATCCCGCTCATGAAATAAATCCATGTCAATAACAAAACACGAAGCCCTTTGTAGTCACGAGCGGGACGCTCGCGCTAGCTTGAACTATCGTATTAAACCAATTAATTAATCTATATGAAAAAAATCTATGCCTTAGCTATTCTGTTGACGCTCATATGTTCATGTTCAAATGATAATACGTTGAAATATTCAAAAGAAGAATTTGGCAAAAAATGGCCTTTTTCAGTTAATGAAATAGAAGTCTATTGTGACGGTTATAAAGAAATTTATTGCAAAGCAAGCGACGGTAAAATTTATGCTTTAAATGGTTCTGCAAAAACTGCTTCAAAGGATAATCCTAATGTTAGCAAAATTGAAAACATTTGGCTAGATGATCCTGAATTTGAAGGATTAAAAATTCCTTATGTTCAATTTATAACTGAAGGACTTAAACTTTGTAAAGACAAATAGACTTGCTGTCTTGTCCTGAAATAAATTTATACAAAAGTGTAAACCTAACAAAACCAAAAACATCCCAAAAAGAAAAACTCTTCCGGGATGTTTTTATGAACTGTAAAACATAAAAAGATAATTAAACCTCCTCTTCTACTTTTAAAATTTCTAATTTCAGATTGCCTTTTTTAGCGGGCCATTCTATAAGATCTCCTACTTTGTAGCCAATCATGGCAAGACCTTCATCAGAAAGAATCGAAATTTTGTTTTTGCTTGTTTTTGCTTTTTCAGGACCGACCAGAAGTATTGTTTTTTCCTCATTATTGATGTGGTCTTTGTACGTTATTTTTCGGTTTATCGAAACAATATCTTCCGGCATATTTTTTCTCAATACCTGAGTTGCCTTTTTTAACTGGCCTAATAACAACTCTTCTTCTTGCGGAGTTACTTTTTTTCTTCTTACGTGATCTTTGATTAAATCGTATGTTCCTGTAGTTAATATAATATTTTGTGACATAACTTTCTTGTTTGCTTCATTTTACATCCATTATGACATACACTCTTCACTGAATATTTTGCAGCCGGGCAAATTCAATGATATCATATTCCCGAATTAAAATTGAAGATTAAATAAATGACTATATAAATAAAAGGTTCCCTGTCTAGAGTTGTGACAGGGCAGAATGAATAAACTCTTTTGAGTTTTTTAAGAAAGTATCATCATGCAAATAGGATAACGTGCACATCAGGCGCATTAAACAGCTATTTACTAAATAAAAATTTGAAGTTACCATTGTATTTTATTCTTGTTGCAAGATACTCTTTTTTCTTACAAAATAAAACTTTCAATATAGAAAAGCCTATATAGTATTAGCCTGCAAATGAATTCTATGCAAATCATCCAATATTTCCATTTCGTCTTCCGGTAAAAGCTGCAGCGCAATTTCAAGCAGATTCATTACATTATTATCCGCTTCATTAAATGAGAAAGTGGCCTGACTTCGGGCATCGTCATTTAGCAAAATAATACTTGCTTTTAAAAGACTTGAAACCATCATATTAAGTTCATTATAACAAGATACTCTCAACTTTACGCTAAACGAATTGTCACTATTATTTTCTGAATTTAGTTTTTTGAATTTGTTAATTCTATTCATCGATTCTAAAAATTGGATGACTTTTTCTTTATGTTTTATTTCCATGATTTTCTGATTTTTTATTCAGACAATAATACAAGTAATAAATTACTTTTAAGTGATTGTATACAATCGGTTGTATGCAACTGATGTCTTGAAAAAAAATAATTACATTCGAATTTTTAATTTTATATTCGTTGTACTAAAAATATCCTGTGCATTAAATGAAAATACATTCGAAATTTAGAACCTTATATTTAATTAGAATAAACATACTTTTTTTCATATTTGATTTCTTTTGCCTTTCTAATTTTTTTAATAGTTTTCGAACTGAAAATTATAAAGTAATTTTAGGATCAATTTTATTTTTAGCATTGAGTATATTTTTTCACATTCGTAAACTTAGTTCTGTTAATGAAATTACTGTTTTAAAAACAGGCATAAAAAAAACAACCTTAGCTTCGCATAAAGAAGAATTTATTCCTTTTTCTTCTATGCTAAATATCAAAACAGAACGCATTCAAGGATCATATAGCGATGCGGGACAAATAACTAAAGGTTATTTTGAAAGCACAATATTTCTCGAAAATGGAAAAGAATTATTAATTAGCCCTGATCAATATGAGAATTATCTGGAAATTGTTGTCGCGATCAGAAATAAAATTTAAAAAATGAAAACATACTTTGTAGACTCGTTTACGAATGAAAAATTTAAAGGAAATCCGGCTGCGGTTTGTTTACCCAACACAGAACTAGACAGCAAAACGATGCAAAGTATTGCAACTGAAATTGGATTTTCTGAAACTGCTTTTATAAAACAAATCTCAGACAACATTTACAGCATTCGGTTTTTTTCGCCAAAGACAGAAATTCCGTTATGCGGACATGCGACATTGGCTTCGTCAAAAATAGTTTTCGATACGACTTCATTTGAAAATATAAAATTTATTAACCGTGACAATGTGGAGCTGCTTATTGAAAAAGTGGGAAATAAAATCAAAATGCAATTTCCTGTTTACGACACCCAGGAAATAGAAGTTCCGCAAGAAATGCTGGACGCACTTGGAATTTCTGAAATGGCAGAAAAAAGATACAGTTCGAAAAATAATATAATTTTAATTGAAATTCAAAGTGCCGTCGAACTCGCAAACCTTAAACCTGATTTTACGGCTTTGGTAAATTCATATACCGGAATAAACGGAGTTTTGGTAACTGCAGTTTCTGATAATGAAGATTTCGATTTTCATTACCGTTATTTTTGGCCTTGGTCAGGAACAAATGAAGATCCTGTAACTGGCGGTGTTCAAACTTTCCTGACCAAATATTGGGTACAAAAACTCAACAAAACAAAATTGAACGCGTATCAGTCTTCATCAAGAACAGGAAAAATGAGCACAGAACTTGTAGGCGATAAAGTTTTTATTTTAGGAGAAGCGGTAAAGGTATTAGAAGGGGATTTTGTTTTGTAAATTCTCCATTATTAAAGCATTTTAGCCGGCAAAATAGAATACGATCAATTTCCAAAAGCTTAAAAACAAAAAAGTAAATGAAAAATTTTATCTCTACTGTATTCTGTCTTTCTTCTTCCATAATCATTTTAAGCTGCAGTTCAGGAAAAAATATGGGCATAACATTCCAAAGTCCACAATTGACTAATGAATTTTCGGAATTGCCATTTCTAGAAGATGATAGTATTAGATCAGCTGGGAGTAATGCTGTAACGATGTCTGTTTCTCCAAAAAATATTTCGGAATTTAAAGTTTATAAATCCCTTAACGAAGCTGTTAAAGTGCCTGATGAAGTCATAATATTAGACCTTTCCTCTCAATCCCTAACTGAAATATCCGAAGAAATAAGAGCTTTTCATAATTTGAGAAGCCTTAGATTAAACTACAACGAAATAAAACAAATACCTGAGTGGATTTCTGAACTGGAAAATTTAATAGAGCTGGATTTGTCTATGAACGAAGTGAGCACAATTCCTAATTCATTACTAAAACTTAAAAAGCTCACCCACTTAAATTTAGATCTGAATCTTATCGCTGAGCTTCCCAGTGAGATTGGCAATTTAAAAAGCCTTGTTGTATTTAGATTTACGAACAACAAGATTACCAAACTTCCTGATTCAATAGGAGAACTCAAAAATTTATATTTATTAGATATAAGCAGTAACAGCTTAGTCACTTTGCCTGAATCGTTAAGCAATTGCTCTAATCTAGTAAATTTAAGTATTCATTATAATAAATTAACCAAAATACCGTCAGCAATTGGTAATTTGAAAAAATTAACCTGGCTGTATTTTAATAAAAACCAAATTTCTACTTTACCCGAAAGTTTCGTGGGTTTATCAAATTTAAGCTATCTTGGTCTTAGTGAAAATCAGATCAAAATACTTCCTGAGAATTTTGGAGAATTAACCAATTTGCATGGATTTGACATAGATGATAACAAACTGCAATCTATACCTGAATCTTTTTTTAATATAAAATCGCTTGGAGATATTCATTTGAAAAACAACAAATTAAACAATGCAACCAAAAGAAAATTAGAAAGAAAATTTAAGGATATTCCTCTATATTTATAGTTTATAATAAAAATTAAAATTTATGAAAATATTAATTACCACATTTCTTTTAATTTTCAATCTGACATTATTTGCACAATCAAATAATTTCGCTGGTGATTATGCACGCTCACTTTCTGAAGAAGGAAAACATATCATTGAATATAAACTGACTTTAAATCAGGACGGAACATTTGTATTTCACTCCTATTCGAAAATGCAGGGCGGAAGACCATCGGAAATAAATAAATACGGAAAAGGAAAATGGAGTGCAAAAGATAATATGATTACTTTTTCGACCAATAAACAAGAAGATTTTGATGAAAAATATACGCTGGATTTTAATAATTCTGCGGCGAGATTTGTAACTAAGAATCCGAGAGATAAAAGTGATAAAATAGTTAAAACAAGACTTGTGTTTGTTGCGTCGGAAATTTTCTGGATGCAAAGAATTGATGTTTTTAAAGTGTGAAATTAAAAGAAAAATTTCAATCGTAATTGCTAGTGTGATTGTTGCGTTCCTCGCAAGGACTTGACAGCACTACTTTCGCAAAACAAAAAAACAAAAAACTTAGTGCCTTAGCGCCTTAGTGGCAAAACCCCATACTTCGCATGAACAACGATTTCTACTACAAAGCTATAGAACCAGACGAGTCACTTCTTGACTTTGTAGAAAATATTGGCATGTTTCATAACAAGTCAGACAAAGACATGGAAGTAGTATTAATGCCAGACGGAAGAATTGATTTGTTTTTTATGCAAACTGAATCAGAGCCTTTTCAAATTGCACTTATTGGTTTGGAAAATGTGCCTGAACAACAAGTTATTCGGGCCAATACCTGGGCTTTCAAAATTAGTTTTAAACCCTTGGGAGCCGAATATATTTTGCAGACTTCTATTGCCGATATTTTAAACAGTGCCAAAGTTTTACCGCAAGATTTCTGGGATATTATCAACGGCGATTTAAGAGATTTTGAAGACTTTTATACTAAAATAGCCCAAAAACTAAAAGAACTTTTACCCGATAAAATTGACGAAAGAAAACGCCAGCTTTTTAAACTCGTTTATGAATCAAACGGTGAAATAAAAATACAGGAACTTTCAGAAAAAATCGCCTGGAGCAGCCGCGAAATTAACCGTTATTTCAACAAACAATTCGGACTTTCGTTAAACGCTTTCTGCAAGATTTTACGTTTCAAAGCTTCTTTGGAGCATATTGCAAAAGGCAGACTTTTTCCGGAATTGAACTTTACAGATCAAAATCATTTCATCAAAGAGATCAAAAAATTCTCCGGCGTAGTACCCAGCGAATTATTAAAAAATAAAGATGACCGATTTATACTATTATCCGTCCTGAAACAGCAATAATTTTGTCCCAACCAAAGGCTAATAAGCCAGTTGGAATAAAATTAATTTAAACTAAACAGGAATGTTACTAGAAAATAAACAAGTTGCCATAATTGGCGGCGGCCCGGGCGGAATTACTTTAGCCAGACTTTTGCAATTGCAAAACGTAAACGTAAAACTATACGAAAGAGATTTAAATAAAGATGCCCGCGTACAGGGTTCTCCGCTTGATATGCACGACGGATCTGGATTGGCAGCGATTTACAAAGCTGATTTATTTGAGGAATTCAGAAATAATTTCCTTCCCGGCGCAGACAAAACCTTAATCTTAAACGAAAATGCTGAGGTATTTTATAGCGATCACGAAATAAATGTTCATGAAGATTTTGGTAACGAACACTTTCGCCCTGAAATTGATCGCGGTGCTTTACGCAAAATCTTACTGGAATCTTTACAACCCGAAACCGTGATTTGGAACAGTCATTTTGTTTCAATGGAAAAACAAAACGAAGGCTGGTTATTGCATTTCAAAGACGGCAAATCTGCTTACGCCGATATTGTAATCGCTTCCGATGGCGCTAATTCAAAAATCCGACCTTATATTACCGACATCAAAGCTTTTTATACCGGAATATTAATGCTGGAAGGCAATATTTATGAATCGGCAAAAAATGCGCCTCATATTGCTTCACTTATAGATGGCGGAAAAATAATGGCTTTTGGAGACACAAAAAACATATTATTGGGACAAAAAGGCGGCGGCGATCTTGGTTTTTACGCGAGTTTTAAAACCGATGAAAACTGGGCAGCAACAAACGGTCTGGATTATAGCGATAAAACACAAGTCCTGAATTGGTTTAAAAAACAATATCCGGAATGGAGCAGCATTTGGTACGAATTATTCGAAAATGTTTCAGCGCCTTTTATTCCACGCCCGATTTATTGCATGCCTCTGGATCAAACCTGGGAAGCTTTGCCCAATTTAACCATGATTGGCGATGCGGCGCACGTAATGCCTCCTTTTGCCGGCGAAGGCGCCAATATGGCCATGCTCGATGCTTTGGAATTAAGTGAATGTTTAACTTCTGATCAATACAAAACATTTCAGGAAGCTATTTCAAGCTATGAAAACAAGATGCGCGAAAGAGCTTCAAAAGCCGCACAGGAATCTATTGAAAATGGAGAAAAAATGCACTCAAAAGATGCCTTGAAAACGATGTTGGAGTTTTTTAGTCACTGAGATGCTGAGATACTAAGATTCTAAGTTGCTGAGAAAAAACTTTCATATCCAGCCTTTTAACCACAATACAAAAAACTTAGCATCTTAGTATCTCAGTCCCTTAGCAACTTTCTTATAATAAATCCTTAATTTCGCTCTTAAATTAGAAAGAGAAAATGAAGGTCTGTATTGCCGAGAAACCAAGTGTAGCACGAGAAATCGCATCCGTTTTGGGCGCCAATACCAAGCACGATGGGTATTACGAAGGCAACGGTTATGCCGTGACCTACACTTTTGGGCATTTATGTACTTTAAAAGAACCCAACGATTACAAACCGCACTGGAAAAGCTGGGATTTGAATAATCTGCCCATGCTTCCTGAAAAATTTGAGACCAAAGTCGTCGAAAATTCAGGAATTCAAAAGCAGTTTAAAATAGTTAAAAGTCTGTTTGACAAAGCCGAAGTCGTTATAAACTGCGGGGATGCCGGACAGGAAGGAGAACTGATTCAGCGTTGGGTAATGAACGAAGCCAATTACAAAGGCGAGGTGCAGCGCTTATGGATTTCGTCTTTAACAACCGAAGCCATAAAAGAAGGTTTTGAAAACTTAAAACCATCTACAAATTACGATAACTTGTTCTACGCCGGATTTTCAAGAGCCATTGGCGACTGGTTATTGGGTATGAATGCGACGCGTTTGTATACCGTAAAACATGGCGGTTACAAACAAGTTTTGTCTATTGGACGCGTGCAAACACCAACATTAGCAATGGTGGTAGATCGATGGAAAGAAATAGAAAATTTTAAACCGCAACCCTACTGGGAATTACAGACTTTATACAGAGAAACACTTTTTAGTTATGAAGAAGGCCGTTTTCTCAAAAAAGAAGATGGAGAAATTTTAGCCAATAAAGTCAAAGAAAGTGAATTCGAAATTGTTTCTGTCGAAAAAAAGAACGGAAACGAATATGCACCAAAACTATTTGATTTAACGGGTTTACAGGTTTATTGCAATACAAAATTTGGGTTTTCGGCAGATGAAACGCTTAAAATTGTGCAAACTTTGTACGAACAAAAAGTAGTTACCTATCCCAGAGTTGATACCACATTTTTACCAAACGATATTTACCCCAAAGTACCGGGAATTCTGCAGAAATTAACCCATTATGCCGAATTAACTCAACCGCTTTTAGGAAAAAAGATAAAGAAATCGCCGAAGGTTTTCAACGATAAAAAAGTTACGGATCACCACGCTATTATTCCAACCGGAATAGAAAGCAATTTACAATACAACCAACAACAGGTTTACGATATTATTACAAGACGTTTTATTGCTGTTTTTTATGATGATTGTCTGGTTGCAAATACCACAGTAATTGGAAAAGCAGCCGAAGTAATGTTTAAAACCACCGGAAAAGAAATCTTAAAAAAGGGATTCCGTGTCGTTTTTGAAGATCCAAATGCCAAAGAAAAAGAAGCCGATTTATTGCCGAGTTTTGTTGTGGGCGAAAAAGGTCCGCATGAACCTTCGTTTTTAGAAAAAGAAACCAAACCGCCCAATCAGTTTACAGAAGCTACTTTATTACGTGCGATGGAAACCGCAGGAAAGCAGGTTGATGACGAAGATTTACGCGAATTGATGAAAGAAAACGGAATCGGTCGTCCGTCAACACGTGCAAATATTATTGAAACGCTTTTTAAACGCCAGTATATTGTTCGAAATAAAAAACAAGTTTTACCAACCCCAACAGGAATTCAGCTTATTGATACCATTCAGAATGAATTAATAAAATCGGCTGAATTGACGGGTTCTTGGGAAAAGCAGCTGAAAGATATTGAAAAAGGTACTTTTACTGCCGGTGCCTTTATTAAAAACATGAAACGGATGGTCGAAGCTTTGGTAACAGAAGTTCGAAGTGAAACCAGGCATGCCAATATTTCGCATGCCGGAAGTGTTCAAAAAGAAGTTGTAAAAACAGAGAAAAAGAAAGCTGCCGGGATTTTGGCTGAAGTTTGTCCGAAATGTAAAAAAGCGAATCTTATAAAAGGAAAATCTGCTTATGGATGTGGCAATTACAAATCCGGCTGCGATTTTGTTTTGCCATATACTTTCGCAGATAAAAAAATATCAGAAAGTCAATATTTAAGATTGGTTCAAAAAGGATCGACCGTAAATATAAAAGGTTTTAAAAATAATGGCGAAACCGTAGAAGGTTTAATTCGCTTTGAAGAAAATTACAAGCTAAAATTAGAACCAAAGAAAACAGCACCGAAAGCAAAATCAGAAGCAAATTCAGATTCATTAAAATGTCCGAAATGTAAAAAAGGAACAATCATGAAAGGCAAAACGGCTTATGGATGTGGTGATTATAAACTGGGCTGTGATTTTAAGGTTTCCTTTGATGAGGTAAGGGCCAAATTAAAAGATCAAAAACCTACTAAAGAATTGGTTTATGCTATATTAAACGAAAGCATTTAATTTTTTTTTGCCACAGATTAAAGGATTAAAATGATTTTTTTTTACCACAAATTTACTTCGTTTGTTCGCTATTGCTTGGGTCAAATTTTTTTTTCACGCAAATTCTGCAGATTTGAGCAGATTAATTTTGATTTAAAATTATAAATCTGCGAGCATCTGCTTAAATCTTTTTAAATCTGCGTGAAATAAAATCATTTTTATCCTTTAATCTGTGGCAAATTTCAAATCAGGAATTTTAAAAATTAATTCGTGAAAATTAGTGCAATTCGTGGCAACCTTTTTTTTCTTAAATTAGCTGTTGAATCTAACCAAAAAAACGAACCAATATGTTTCAAAAAACAACCTTCATTGTGCTTTTATTAGCTGTAGTTTCCTGTCAGAAAAAAGAAACTGCCGAAAAAGATAAAATCAAAATCGCTGACTGGCTTATCGGAACCTGGGAAAATAAATCTCAAGACGGCATTCTTACCGAAAGCTGGAAAAAAGTAAACGACAGTACTTTTAGTGCAACATCTTATTTTATAAAATTGGATGACACTTTGCATTCTGAGAAAATAACTTTAGCACAAAAAGGTGAAATGCTAATGTATAGCGCAACGGTTAACGGTCAAAACAATGACAAAGCAATTGATTTTGGTTCAACCACAGAAACGGAAAACAAACTGGTTTTTGAAAATCCATCACACGATTATCCTCAAAAAATTACTTATACAAAAGGAGCAAATAATACTTTAACGGCTGAAATTTCCGGAGATTTAAGAGGTAAGAAAACGACAGAGAAGTTTATTATGGTGAAGAAGTAAATAATCGCGCAAAGCCGCGAAGTCGCAAAGTTTTTAAACAGTTATTGAATTGACTCCTGCTTTAGCTGGAGTAAAAATAAAGTCAATATTAGAAGGCTTTAGCCAAATAAGTTTCGGCTAAAGCCTTTTTAAATACAATTATATAACCTCCAGCTAAAGCAGGAGGCAATTCAGAAAAAAACCTTAGCATCTCAGAACCTTAGCACCTTAGCATCTATAAAAAAAACCTACTCATTTTCTCCGATCTTATTCACCATAAAAATCATGAGTATTCCTAAAAGTGCCATTATTAGAAACGCCCATTTCATACTTAGATATTCGGATATAAAACCAACCATTGGCGGAACAAGCAAGAAACCAAGATAACCAATTGTAGATATAGAAGTTAAGGCAGAACCGCTGCTTAATTTTGATGATCTTCCGGCGATACTAAATACTAAAGGAACTACGCAGGAAACCCCAAATCCGATTAAAACATAACCAAAAATAGTGGGATAAGCATACGGCAGGATAAAGCAAATTCCAAATCCTAAAGTGATTAAGATTCCGCTGTAAAGCAGAATTTTTTTCGTGCCAAATTTCATAACTCCGTAATCTCCAAATATACGCCCTAAAGTTACGGCTGTTGCAAAAAACACAAATGCGGCACTGGTTAATTTTGGCGAAGCCTTTAGAATATTTTCAAAATAAATTCCGCTCCAGTCGTACATCGTATTTTCGCAAGCCATAGAAACAAAACAGATCAGAGCAAACTTCACCAGATTTTTTTCCGGCATCGAAAAGAACTTCTTTTTCACCGGAACCGGCTCATTGTGAATACTCAACGGATAAAAACAAGCGGTAAGTGCCATCATAAAAACACTTACTCCCAATAAATGATAAGATGGCGCAATATGCTGTGTTACCATTACATAACCTAAACCTGCTCCCGAAAAAACAGCGATACTCCAAACCGCATGGAAACGGGTTATAATTGATTTTGGATATAATTTCTGAACCTCGAGTGATTGTGCGTTTATCGATAAATTGAAGATATTACGAGAAGCTCCAAAAATTAAAAGTATCATAACCAACTGCCATACAAAAGCGGCTAAACCGGGTAAAGACAAAGCAATATTAAACATAATTGCGCCTAACAACATGATGTAACGACTGCTGTATTTGTTTAACAACATTCCGGTAAAAGGCATTGTCAACATTAAACCAATTGGAAAAGCAAATAAAACTGCCCCAAACTGAGCTTCAGACAGCTGCAATTGTGTTTGTATGTGCGGAATTCTGGATACCCAGGAAGAATATCCAAAACCTGAAATGAAAAAAAATACGGTATTGGCTAATCTAAATCCTTGTGGTGAATTCTGGATTCTTTTAAAAAAAGGGAGAATCATTTATGTAAAATTTATTTGCGTGCAAATTTAGGCCTTTTAAACTAAACTCTCTCTTTTTAATTTTAACTGATCTTCCTTAAATAATAAATCATTTTCAATGGTTTTATTTTTAATTGTTCTAAATAAGACTTAAGTTTGTAGAAAATATCATACTTAACAATTTTTAAACCTGATCTTATGAAATCAAATACTTTAAAAAAAATCATCTTAGTTCTTTTTATGCTTGTTGCGACTCCGCAATTGTTTGCTCACGCACTTTGGATCGAAACTAAAGCAACAGGAACAAAAGGAAAAGCACAGGAAATCTCTGTTTATTTTGGAGAATTTTCAGATAATGACATTACAAAAGCTGATAAATGGTTTTCAGATTTAAAAGATTTCACTTTGGTTGTTATTAGTCCGTCAAAAAAAGAAACAAAACTTACCGCAACAGCTTTAGAAAATAAATACCAGGCTTTTTTCACACCCGATGAAGACGGAGTTTATACGATTGTAATGCACCATAAGGTAAAAGATGTTTACGGAACTATGGTTTTAGATTATAATTCAAGCGCTACAGTTACGGTTGGAAACGCTGCAAAAGGAAACGAAGCGACTGCAAATACAAACGTAATTAGTGTATTTTCTAAAGATGCAGTTACTGCAAAACAAAAAACGAAAATAAACGTAAACGCTTTATACGAAGGAAAAGAAGCAAAAGAGCAAAAAATTAAAGTAATCGCTCCAAACGGCTGGGAAAAAGAATTGTGGAGTAATGATAAAGGAGAAATTTCTTTTACACCAATCTGGCCGGGAAATTATATGGTAGAATTTGCTTATACTGAAAAAGCTGCCGGAGAACATAACGGAAAAAAATATGATGAAATCTGGAAAATGGCAACTTATTTAATTTCGGTTAAATAACTCAATTCTATAAATTTCAAAAGCCTTGTTTTACGACAAGGCTTTTTTTGTGATTGAAAATTATTTTTTTTAGTAATAAAATTTAAAAATTAATAAACCAAAAAATTAATCCAATCTTAAGCAAGATTTAAGCAAAAATTAAGGAAGAATAATATTCAATAAATTTTGTTAAACAATCGATGTATTTATATTTGCGTACTTATTTTTATTGAATCCAAATAAATACCATGAAACAAAATTTACTTACCGCTATCTTTTTTTTAATCGGTTTTGCGTCTTACAGCCAACAATATTCAAATACTGAAAATAAAGCTGTTCAGGACACTGTAAAAAATAAAAAAGGAGAAACTCTTAATGAAGTAATTGTAACCAAAAACAAAGAGCCTAAACCTGTTACGGCTGTTCGTTCTGGTTTAAAACCAATGGATAATCCGCAATCGATACAAGTTATTGGTGCCGAGATTATCGAACAGCAGCAAGCCATCAGATTAAGCGAAGTTGTAAAGAACCTAAACGGTGTTTATGTAGGATCTGCCCGTGGCGGTGCGCAGGAATCATTCTTTTCAAGAGGATATGATATGAGTGCCAATAATATGTTTAAAAATGGGTTTCGCTACAATGCTGGTTCAATACCAGAAGTTTCATCTTTAGAAAAAGTGGAATTCCTAAAAGGAGGTTCTGCTTTATTATATGGAAATGTTGCACCGGGTGGAATTATGAATTTGGTTACCAAAACACCAAAATTTACTTCTGGTGGTGAAGTATCTATGCAAATGGGAAGTTATTCTTATTACAAACCAGCTGTTGATTTTTACGGACCATTAAACAAATCCATTGCATACCGTTTTACCGGATCTTACGAAAACTCAGAAAGCTTTAGGGATTTTGTAAAAAACGAACGTATCTACATTAATCCTTCCTTCTTATTTAATGTTTCAGATAAAACACAAATTACATTACAGGGGGATTATTTAAGTGCTGATTGGATTCCTGATTTTGGTACAGGAATCTATGAAAAAAAAATCTTAGATTTGCCTCGTAATGAATTCTTTGGAGCGCTTTGGTCTACTGCCAATACTAAATCTTCCAGTGCTTCTTTGTTATTTAATCATGATTTCAATAAAAACTGGAAGTTAAATTTTAATTCTTCTTACCAATCTTACAGAAGAACACAAACGTCTACAGCACAATTAAGTACAATTGATGTTGATGGAAACTGGAAACGCGGTTTGACAAAATCTGATGGTGCTGAGCATATATTTGGTGATCAATTAAGTTTACAGGGAACTTTTAATACAGGCAGCATTAAACACCAGATTTTTACTGGAGCTGATTATGAAAATTCTCTTGCTCCAAGCTATACTTATGGTTTTTATGAAACCCCAACTTCTACAGTTGCAATTACTACTGAAGCGAAAGCAATAGATCTTAATAATTACGATTACAGCACGCAAAGTCGTGATATACCATACCCAACCAGAGCAACTCAATTGGCAACTACAAACACACAACGTTTTGGTGCTTATGCGCAGGATTTAATTTCGGTTACAAAATATATAAAAGTTTTAGCAGGACTACGTTGGTCATGGCAGGACAGTTATGTAACAACATCGAAAGAGGTAGTTACAAAAGGAGTTATCACAACTTCTCTTGAAAATGCAACAGCAGTGGAAGGAGCAAAAACTGTAAATAAAGCTTTTTCACCTAAAGCAGGATTAGTGATACAGCCTAATAAAGATTTATCCTTATTTGCCAGTTACTCAAACTCTTTTACTCCAAATACAGGAACAACCGCAGATTTGAAGCCTTTAGATCCATCTATTATAGACCAATATGAAGTTGGTGTAAAAAAAGATTTCTGGAGAGGTCTTTTGAGCACAAACGTAACTGTATATCAAATATCTAATAATAATTTAGCACAAACAGCTCCTTATTTGGCAGATGGTGTTACTCAAAACACAAATACTGCAATAAAAGAATTGGTAGGTGCTACAAAAGGAAAAGGAGTTGAAATTGATATCACAGCTACCCCATTAGAAGGACTAAGTATTATGGCTGGTTATAGCTTTAATGAAACTAAAGTCTCTAAATCATCTGGAACAAATGGCAGCCTTGTTGTGGGAGACGTTTTAGCAAGAACTCCAAAAAACACTGCCAATTTGAGTTTCTTCTATAAATTACCTGCTGGCTTATTTAAAGGAGTAACTTTTGGAGCGATTGGAAATTATGTTGGTGACCGTACCGGAGGCTGGAATGATGATTATTTATGGACTCCAGTTGTACCGGCAACAAATCCACCAACTTATGTAGTAACTATTAGAGATAGAGATATTCCGTTAGAAGGATATACTACAATAGATGTTTCTGCCGGTTATGAATGGAAAAAATTCTCGATTTTATGCCGATTATCAAATATTACAAACGAATTGAATTATACCGTTCACGAAAATTATAGTGTAAACCCAATAGCGCCACGTCAGGTTATGACGAGTCTGCGTTATAAATTCTAAAATATTTTAAATTAGTTTCATTTGCCAAAGCTTTTTCTGCCCCTTTCTTCCTGGAAAGACAGAAGAAGCTTTGGTTTTTATTTTGAAAAGCAGAAAGTGTTTTAATTATAGTACTTTTGCTTACCAGTGATTCAAATCTCAACAAACCCAAAATTCCAAAAATGTCAGATTCCAAAAAGAACCAATTAAAAAAAAGTTTAGGATTAAGTTTTAATATCGCCGTATTGATTGGAGGAACAATTGGCGTTGGAATTTTAAGAACGCCGGGATCAATAGCCGCAATGCTCGATAATTACTGGCTCATTATTGCTTCATGGCTTATCGGAGGATTATATATTTTAATTGGAGCTAATTCTTATGCAGAACTCGCTACAATGCTTCCCAAAGCCGGAGGATCTTATAATTATATCAAAAAAGCTTTTGGTGATTATGCCGGTTTTCTTTCGGGCTGGTTTGATTATATTACAAATGCCATTCCGCCTGCTTTTTACTGTATCGTAATAAGTGAATATCTTATTATTTTATTTCCGGATCTTCGCAACTATTCTACCGAAATGGCGATTTCATTATTGATTGCTTTTGTATTGCTGCATTTAAGTGGGGTAAAAAACGGAAGTGTCATTCAGCAAATTACCAGTTTATTAAAAGTCATTTGCTTTTTTGCTTTGCTTATCGCCTGTTTTACGTATTCAGGAGTAAAATTAGCTCCAATTCCAAAAGATAATTCCCTTGTTCAGATTGGTTTGTTATTTGGATTTTTTAAATCGCTTCAGCTTATCATCGGAACTTATAATGGCTGGAACAGCGTTTGTTTCTTTGCTGAAGAAAATGATGATCCGGGTAAAAATATTCCGAAATCATTATTTAGTGGTGTATTGCTTGTTATAGCCATTTATGTTTTAATAAATATCGCCTTTATGTATGTTTTGCCAATTGAAAACATAGCAAAGTCGAACCTGGCTGCCGCCGATGTTGCCAATGTAATTTTCGGAAAAAACGGCGCTATTATCGTAACGGTAATTTCTATTTTTTCTTTGATTAGTATTCTAAATGCTTTTATGATGATTCCGCCAAGAATTTTATACGGATTAAGCCGTGACGGTTTTTTTACCGAAAAAGGAACAAGCGTAAACAAAGGCGGAACTCCAATTGTCGCACTCTTAGTCTCTTCGGTATTTAGTTTATTTTTAATTTGTATTGGCTCGTTTGAAGTCTTGTTTTCGTTTGCGGCCTTCACCTCTATTATTGTTTGGGGATTAGCATATTGCTCTTTGATAAAATTAAGAAAATCAGAACCTAATTTACCAAGACCTTATCGCTCTGTTTGGTATCCGTGGACGACCATTATTGCGATTATTGCGTCGATTGCATTACTTGCCGGGTTTGTTTACAGCGATCCTAAAAGTTTTATAATTATTGTTGGAATTACGGTGGTTTCTTATCCTTTGTTTTTGGTTTTGAGGAAGAAATAAAAAAAAATTTCGCCACGAATTCACGAATTTTATTTTTTCTATTCTACATGGTTTGTCATTCCGAGGAACGAGGAATCTTCGTTAGAAATTCTACAAAGATTGGACTCTCGTTGCGGAGTTACTTGTGGAGATTGCTTCGCCAGTTCGCTAACGCTCGTGTCCTCGTTCCTCGGAATGACAAATAAAGCCTAATTCACTTTAATAAGCCACGAATTCACGAATTAAAACTTGACACAAAGATTTGAAAAAAAATAATTCGTGAATTCGTGGCGAAAAAATCTTCACATAAAAAAACCCGACAAGTTTTAAAAACCTGTCGAGTGTGAATATCTTAAAAGAGATGTTCTTATTTTAGTCCGGCAATACTTTGCTCTATTGTAGCAATTTTTGCTAAAGCATCCGCTTCTTTTTGTTTTTCGTTAGCCAAAACTTTTTCCGGTGCTCCGGCAACAAATTTTTCGTTTGATAATTTTGCCTGAACAGATTTTAAGAAACCTTGTGTATAAACCAACTCTGCAGTCAATTTTGCAATTTCAGCTTCAACATCAATATTTCCTCCTGAAATCGGAATGAAATATTCATTTGATTTTACACGGAAAGATAACGCTCCGTCCACTTTAGCCGAAACATATTCGAAAGCTGAGATATTCCCCAATTTCGTTACGATTGAATCAAAATAAGTCGAAAGATTCTCGCTGTTGATTGCTTTTAATTCAATAGCATCTTTAAACGGAATATTTTTATCTTTTCTAATCGTTCTGATTCCAGAAATTACTTCGATTGTACTTTCAAAATCAGTAATTAAACCTGCGTTGAAAGGTTTTAATTCTGGCCATGTTGAAACGATTAAAGCTTCTTCCGACGTTCTGTCAGCAATTAAATGCCAGATTTCCTCAGTCAAGAAAGGCATGAAAGGATGAAGTAATTTCAAATTACTTTCAAGCATTTCGATTGCTTTATCAAACGTTGCTTTGTCAATTGGTTGTTGATATGCTGGTTTGATCATTTCTAAAAACCAAGAACAGAAATCATCCCAAACCAATTTATAAATTGCCATTAACGAGTCTGAAATTCTGTATTTCTCAAAATTATCTTCAATGTCAACTAAAGTTTGCTGCAACTTCGCTTCGTACCATTCGATAGCTACTTTTGAAGCTTCCGGCTGAGGAATAGTTTCTGAAACGTCCCATCCTTTAATCAATTTAAAAGCATTCCAAATCTTGTTAGAAAACGCTTTTCCCTGATTACACAATTCCTCATCAAACATAATATCATTTCCTGCAGAAGCGCTCAAAAGCAATCCTACACGAACTCCATCAGCTCCGAATTTATCTATCAAGTCTAAAGGATCAGGAGAATTTCCTAATGATTTAGACATTTTACGACGTTGTTTGTCACGGACCAATCCGGTTAAATACACATTTGTAAATGGTTTTTCACCTCCATATTCATAACCTGCAATGATCATTCTCGCTACCCAGAAAAATAAAATATCCGGACCTGTAACCAAGTCATTTGTTGGATAATAATATTTGTAATCGGCACTTTCAGGATCCATGATTCCGCCGAAAACGGACATTGGCCAAAGCCATGATGAAAACCAGGTATCTAATGCATCAACATCTTGCTTTAAGTTAGAAGTTGTAAGTTCTGGGTTATTCGTTCTTTTCTTTGCTAAAACTAAAGCATCTTCAATATTTTCAGCCACTACGAAATCTTCTTTTCCGTCTCCGTAATAATAAGCCGGAATTTGCTGTCCCCACCATAATTGACGGGAAATGTTCCAATCGCGGATATTATTTAACCAGTGTGCATACGTATTTTCAAAACGTTTTGGATGTAATTTAATATCGCCATCAACCAAAACAGATTTGATTGCCGGTTTTACTAAATCTTCCATTTTCAAAAACCATTGGTCTGATAATCTTGGTTCGATTACGGCTTTGGTTCTTTCAGATGTTCCAACTTTATTCAAATGGGTTTCGGTCTTCGCCAAAGCGCCAATTTCTTCTAATTCTTTTGCAATTTCAGTACGAACTACAAAACGATCTTTCCCCTGATAATGCAATCCGAAACTATTTAGCGTAGCATCTTCATTAAAAATATCAACGATTTCAAGATTGTGTTTCTCTCCAAGCGTTTTATCGTTCATATCGTGTGCCGGAGTTACTTTCAAACATCCGGTTCCGAATTCTACATCTACATATTCATCTTCTATAATCGGAATCACTCTTCCACAAATAGGAACGATGGCGCTTTTACCTTTTAAATGTGTAAAACGCTCATCATTTGGATTGATACAAATCGCAGTATCTCCAAAGATAGTTTCAGGACGTGTTGTGGCAATGGTCAAAAATTCCTCAGTTCCCTCAATTTTATAGTTTAAGAAAAATAATTTTCCTTGTTGTTCTTCATAAATAACTTCTTCATCAGAAAGCGTTGTTTTTGCTTCCGGATCCCAGTTTACCATTCGGTATCCTCTGTAAATTAATCCTTTGTTATATAAATCTACAAACGATTTAATTACAGATGCAGACATATCCGGATCCATCGTGAATTTGGTTCTTTCCCAGTCACAAGATGCTCCTAACTTTTTAAGCTGATCTAAGATTACTCCGCCATATTTATCTGTCCATTCCCAGGCATGGGCTAAAAATTCTTCGCGTGTTAAATCATTTTTATTGATTCCCTCTGCTTTTAATTTTGCTACAACTTTAGCTTCCGTTGCAATCGAGGCGTGATCCGTTCCCGGAACCCAACAAGCGTTGAAACCCTTAAGACGCGCTCTACGAATCAAAACATCCTGAATTGTATTGTTCAACATGTGTCCCATGTGCAAAACACCTGTGACGTTTGGCGGCGGAATTACAATTGTATAAGGTGTTCTGTGATCTGGTTCTGAATGAAAATAGTTGTTTTTCATCCAGTAATCATACCATTTATTCTCGATCGTTTTAGCGTCAAATTGTGCTGGAATACTCATTTATTGTTTCTTTGTTTTATCGTTGAAATCGTTTAACCGTTTAATCGTTTACCTTTATCAAATAAACGATTAAACGGTTAAACAAATAAACTTTTATACTTTGGTTCAATTTTTGTAATTATAACTGACAGCAAAAGTAAATAATTAAGTACACTATAAAAAGAGAAATAATAATTTGTGTATTAATTAAAAGAAAGTATATTTACTTACAACTTAAAAACAATTTCAAAATGAAAAATGTTGCCACTTTTATTGCAATAGTATTATTTAGTGTTATAGGTTATTCACAAAATGGTCCAAAAATTGAATTTGCAGCTCCTGACAACACAATCGATTATGGAAAAATTTCGAAAAGTGATAATGGAGTTCGTTCTTTTGAATTTACAAACACCGGAGATGCACCTTTATTGGTTACATCTGCCGAATCAACTGTAAGTTCTATCGTTGTGACAAAACCCGCTGCAGCGATTATGCCGGGTAAAAAAGGAAAAATCGACGTGAAGTATAATATGGCGGCGGGTCCAATTCGTAAAACAATTACCGTAGAAACCAATGCCGTAAATTATCCTGACGGAAGAGTTGCCCTAAAAATTAAAGGGGAAGTTTTATAAGAAAAATTAAAATCTAAAAATAGTAAAAGCCGCTTCAGATGAAGCGGCTTTTTTATGCTAATTATTTTTACGCTAAGAATTAAACCTGACAGGTTTTAAAAACCTGTCGGGTTTAGCATGACGTTTATTTCTCTGTACATTCAACAGCAGCAAATTTATATTTTACGCGTTCAAAATCGATAGGTTTGTCTTTTACCAAATAAGTCACGCCCATTGTGGTTTGCATGGTTCCGTTTCCTAAAATCAATTGAGTGTCTTTCTTTAAAAATGCCATTGGGTTTTTGAAAGTTCTGGTTTTATTTGTTCCTTCAATAAAGGTATAATCGGCAAATAATGTATCGCCGTGAAATTCTCCCATGATTTCTCCATTTTTATCAGGAGAACCGGCAACTTTCATCACCATGTTTCCGGTTATTTTTCCGTTTTTTAAAGTATTTACTTTTAAGTCAATAATATCCTTTTCATAAGTTGCCTGATAACATTCCACTTTTACAGGTTTTTCGTCTGCTAGTGTAGTTTCAGTTTCTTTTTTGCTTTCTTCTTTTTTACAGCTTTGCAATCCAATGCAGGTTAAAAGTAAAAATGGTATGACTAGTTTTTTCATAATTCAATATTTTAATTCTAATTGTTATTTTATAAAATTACGTTTTTTATTTAATACTAAAACTACAAATTCTTAATTACAAACTCACTTCTTCGGTTCAATTCATGTTCTTCTTCTGAGCAGGAATCATCTGTTTTGCATTTAACAATGGGCACAGATTCTCCATAGCCCTTTGCGGTAACTCTATTGGCATTTATACCCGATTGAATTATAAATTCCCGGGTTGAATTGGCTCTTTTTTGAGATAATTCTTCATTGAATTTTGCATTTCCTCTTGAGTCCGTATGCGATCCAATTTCAATTACCATTCCCGGATATTTATTCATCAAAACCACAACTCTGCCCAAAACTACTTTCGATTCTTTACGGATGTACCACATGTTGTAATCAAAGTAAATTGGATCTGTTTTGATGATTAATCGGTTTTTATCATCTTTTATAACGTCTTTTTCCTGTTTTAAAATCTGATCAACTTTCTCTTTCTTTTTAACTTCGGCAGCTACAATTTCAGCTTCTTTGGCTTTTTTCTCTTTTTGTTTTAATTCAATTACGGCCAGCGCTTCTTTTTTCTTGTTTTCTTCTTCTATGATAATTTCCTGCTGTCTTTTCTTTTCTGCAGTTTCTTTTTCTTCTAATTTAATAGCTTCTAAAGATTTTAGTGCTAAAGAAGCATCATTTATAACATTTCTGGTTTTGTCTAAAGTCAAGGTTTTAGATTCATTGGTATATTTTTCCTTAAACGCTGAAATTTTATATGACGCCTCGCAAGGAACGGTAAAACTAAACTTTCCATCAGCAGAAGTTGTAATGGTGTTGAGTGTCTTGTTTTGCGAATCCTGCAAAATTACAGTCGCATTTTCTAATGCCAGTTTGGTATCAATATCTGTAATTGTTCCCGCAATAAACTGTTTGCAATCTTCGACAATCAAATCTTTAATTTCCTTAAATTGATAAATGTCATCGCTTCCTTTTCCGCCTTCTCTGTTTGAGGCAAAATATCCTTCTTTGGTTTCCGAATCAATATTAAATGAAAAGTCATCTAGATTTGAGTTTAAAGGCAATCCGATATTCGTTGGTTTTGAATATTCATTTCCATTAATATCCGAAACAAAAACGTCAAGCGAACCGTAACCTAAATGTCCGTCTGATGAAAAATAAAGTTTATTATCTGCAGATGCAAACGGAAATTGTTCTCTTTTATCGGTATTGACAATTGGCCCTAAGTTTTTTGGCGTATCAAAGGCCCCTTTATTAATGTTTACTGAATAAATATCAAACGAGCCTAAACTTCCAGGCATGTCTGATGCAAAATACAGTACTTTTTCATCAGCGCTCAAAGCGGGATGTTCTACAGAATAGTTCGGACTGTTAAATGGAAGCGAAACGATATTGGTCCATTTTCCTTCTACAAATTCAGCTTTAAAAATTTGAAGGTTTGAAATTTTCTGATCGTTCTTTTTCTTGCTTCCGTTTTTAGAATTATTACGGGTAAAATAAATTGTTTTGCCATCTTTTGTAAAAACAGCATTGGCTTCATGAACTCCGGTTTTTAATTCATCGGCAAAATAAGTTAGCGGCGCTTCGGCAGAATTGATATTTTGAATTGGAACTTTAACCAAATTCAAATAAGTTTCATTATCCCATTTATATTTTTTATCGAACAATCCGGGTTTCAATTTTACACCGGCAAAAATCAGATTGTCTTTAAATTTTACCGCTCCAAATTCAGAATTGGGCGTGTTTATTGCCAGATTTTTAATTTCAAAGCGGTTTCCAATTGCGGATACATTTTCGAGTTCTTTCAGTTCTTTTGCAAAATAGATAGTATCCTGAGTGTTGGCTGATTTACTGTAATATTCTTTTAAAACAACATTTGCATCAGCATAATTATTTGTTGCTTTTAAAGTCTGAGCGTATCTAAAATAATAATCTCTGTTTAAATCATTACTGTAATTTTGAATCAAAAGTCTATAATAGCTTTGGGCTTTGATTAAATCGTTTGTGTAATAATAAGAATCGGCCAGATTTTTAATCACTTCCTGCGAAGGTTTAGTCTCGGCTAATTTTTCATATAAAATAATGGATTCAGTGTAATAGGTTTTATCAAAAAAGCGCTTGGCTCTGATTAATTCCTGATCCTGAGCATTTATAAACTGTATTGAAAATACGAATACAATAACTAGTAGTTTTTTCATATTTTTCATTTTAAAAGAATCTAGGTGATTTATCAAATCCTTTTCCTAATAAATCAAGGTCAAAAAGCAGCATAATTTCATGCGTTCCTGAATTGAACTGACCTAAATTTGAAAGTGTATAATCGTATGCATACCCTACTCTTAAACTTGGTGTTACATTAATATTCACCAAAGCACTTACGGCATCGTCGATTCTGTACGCAGCACCTAATTCAAATTTATTATTATAAAGAACATTTGCTGTAATATCTATAGAAAGTGGTGCGCCATGAACATATTTTGTCATGAAAGCAGGTTTCAATTTTACTTTATCATTGATTTGAAAAACATATCCTGCGGTCAAAAAAGTATGAATATCTTCAGATCCGTAAGCGTTTATTCCTGATTTTTCTTCAATATGTTTCGTTTCTAATAAGTTTGGAGCGGATATTCCGGCATAGAAATTATTTCTGAAAAAGTAGGCTCCTACTCCAATATTGGGTTTGCTTACGTTTACATTTTCGGCGAAAGCCAAATCTGTAGCAACATCACCGCTTTGCAAAACAAAACCATTAAAATTGGTCTGCATTGATGTAAATCCGGCTTTTATACCCAGTGAAAGTTTATTTTGTCCGCCAAGATTTAGTACATAAGCAAAATCAGCATAAACATTATTTTCTTTTTTAGCGCCGTCTCCAATATCATCAGAGACTAATGACAAACCTACTTCGATTTTCTCATTTATAGCGGTGTGACCAAAAAAGGTAAACGTTTTAGGAGCTCCAACTGCTCCAACCCATTGAGTTCTGTACAATCCGCCAAGATTTATCATCGCCGGCATTCCCGTTGCATACGCCGGATTTACAACACTCATATTATACATATAATGTGTGTACTCAGGATCTTGCTGTGCAGAAATAGAATTTATATAAAAGAAAAAACTTATAAAAATTATTATGTTTTTCATTTGAATTTATTTAATAATGTAAAAGGAATTATCGATTTAAATAAAGACGCCCTTGTTTTGGAGGTCGATTGTCTTTATTGAAATTGAGAATATAAAAATAAACTCCGTTTGGCGCCAAACCGCTGCCAATTCCTTCTCTCTCATAATTTAAGCCATCCCAGCCTGGTTTGCCGTTATAGCCTTTATACATTCCATTTCCATATCGATTAAAAATTTCAAGTGTATAATTTGGATATAAAAATTCAATGTTCGGAATAATGAAGGTGTCGTTTACACCGTCTCCGTTTGGAGAAAATCCGTCGGGAATAAAAAAGTCATTGGGTACATTATCGCAATCTGTGAGTGTAACCGTAACTTCAAGATAATCGTTTGAAAGACAATTTGTAGTCGTAGAAAAATCAAAACCATAATATCTTCCCTGTTCGATTAAAGCGGTTGTTGAAGACAATAAATTTCCGTTATCAGGAGCATCGTACCAAACAACTGATGCGGGAATACTTGTATGATTGGATAAATCTGCAATTGTCGGATTGTTTAATCCGCAGAAATTTTGTCCATCTGTATTTAATACCGGCGCTGCGATGTCGTTTACGGTAACGGTAATCATTGTTGAGGCTGAGGTACAATTTAAAGTCGTAACCTTTACCCAATAATTTCCTGTCTGCAAAATATAAGTATCTGCCAAAGGTGTTGTAGCTGTTGCAGAATTATACCATTTATATTGTGCCCCATTTGGTACTAAATTAGCAATAGTTGCTCCATCTATTTTACAAAATTCCTGATTAACAGCTGTTGGAGCTGACGGAATTGGGTTTATAGCAAAAGGATCGGCAACTCCTGTCACGGTAACTCCGCATGTGGTATTATTATTTTGCAAATTTGTAACGGTGGCAGTTGTAGTTCCTGTATTTGCAAGCAAACCTGATGGAATTACAAAAGTTGCATTTCCATTTGATGGCGTTAACACAATGGTTTCTGTTGCTGAAATATTACTCCCCGAAAGGATATAAGACAAGGTTACATTCGTTAGATTTCCTAATCCTGAAACTATTGCTGATATTGGATCTCCAAAACAAACATCGGCAATTTGTATTCTTAAATTTGCTGTATTTGGCAATGGATTTATAACAATATTTCCCTTTAAATTTGCTGTATTGGCACATTGTGAAATTACGTGTGTAATATTGGTAATTGTAATTACGCCGTTTCCACTTTGAGAATTTAAAATAGCCGGAATTGTAAAACTCGCAATTCCGCCGGTAAACGTAACTCTGATTGTTTGGGCATTTGCATTATTGGCTCCGGAAATATTATAAATAAGATCATAAGTTCCATCAACAATTCTTGCTGCATCTGAGATTACTACAGCTGTATCAGTATTCTGGCAGGTTTTTATATCTGCTATTTTTGCTCCTGTCAGATCCGGTATTGGATAAATATGTAATACATCTGATAAATTATTGACGATATTAGTACAGGCTCTTTCGCTCGCGACGGCATAAATATTTGTAATGTTAACCGTAAAATCTCCTACTTGTCTAAAATAATCAGACTTGATTGGAAACAGAAGAACACCATTACTTAAATTTGCCATAATTATTTCTGAACCACCATTTGGTCCGGAAACAGTAAATTCAACATAATAATTTCCATTTGGAATTGCTGCAGGTCCTTTTGTAATTCTAACAGAATAAGTTGCGGTTGGAATTTCTGTTTGACATATATCAGAATTAACTACGACGGTTGCTCCTGTAAAATCGAGCTTTTTTTCAATTCTAATTCTTACCGTTGTATAAGCAGGATCACAAACCCTGTTGGAAGCGGGAACACTGTATGTAAAGTAAAAATCTCCTTCTCCAAATCTATTGTATATATTTTCTAAATTAATAACGCGATCTCCGGCAAAAGTCAGTTCATTTGTTGGTCTCGCATTTGCATCCGTCCAGGTTCCGCCGGGATCCTGACCTGTAAGTGAATTATTAAGGTCATAATTTTTATAATTAGAAACAGCATCACTGCATATTTTTAATCCTCGGTCTGATCCTGATTTTGGCGCTTTAAAAACCGTTATGTATACAGTCGCGGGAGGCGGAGCCACACACGTCCCTCTGGCCGGCATGGTATAAGTGTATTGATAATCTCCTTCTAAATTTGTAACATCAATTGAAGATCCCGGAATATCTTTATTTGTTTGATCATTATGCCATACACCATTAGAAAGTGGGCTTAAAGAAGACCCATCAAAAGCCTGAAATAAATTAAAACTTCCTTCTGCGCTGCAAACTGTTGCATTTGGAGCCGGTTTTCCTGTATATCCGCCAATTGTTACGGTTACAGTAGACGAATTATCTGTACAGCCTGCTACTCCTTCAACAGTATAAGTATATTGATAAGTAGCACTATTTTGAATAAGGTGTACATTTAAAACTCCTGTCTGATCATTTAATCCACCGGAATAAAAATCATCTGACCAGGTTCCGCCCGGAGTGGCCGGTCCTAATAAGGCAAATAAATCTACCGTTCTGTTGGCAGGATTCGGAATATCACAAATTGTTATTGTTGCATCATTACCAGCACACTGTGCAAAGGTAGTTGTGGGCAAAAATGATAAAAAAACAAAAAACAAGACAACTTGTAAGAAATTAGTGTATTTTTTGACCATAAATTATATTTTTGTTAAACATAATAAAATATTATGTGACTTAATCGAAAAACTTAATTTTCTTATTAAATTTAGATAAAAAATACAAACAAGTCAATTTTTCCTCACTAACTAACATTTTTATACGAATACTATAATTCGTCTTCCAGTTTGAATCGAAATTTTAAAACCAGACTGTTTCGCTCTATTTCCATTGTAATCCAAATATCTTCTTCCGATTTTAAAAGATTGTTGATTTGCTGTAAAGAATATTTATAAGGAAGCACTTTATTGATACTCACAATAATATCTCCTTTTTGCAATCCGCATTTTTCTGCAGCAGAATTTTTCCTGATGTTTACAATTTCATAAACCGGTTTTAATAGAAATTTATATCTGAAATTATCCATGCCTTTGTCTTTTTCATCCAGATCACTTATGGATGTTGCGACTTGAACTGTTTGCAAATGAACGGTTTCCTGAACCCATTGCAAACCATTATGCTGAATCGTGATTCCGCTCTTATTATAGGTAAAGGGTTCATAAAATTTAGTGTTCTTTTTAAGATATAACTTTCTGTCTGCATAATCCAAAACCAATGTAAATCTTTTTAAGATTTCGCCTCCAACAGAACCAATACGGTCCGGAACCATTTTTACATTTCGAATAGAAGTCGAATCCGGAAAAGAAACAATCGGGTTTTTAAACTCAAAATCGGAAATAGAAAATTTTTCTAGTTTTGCCCGATGTCCCTCAATATCACCACTAAAACCTTTTCCCAAAAAGTCAGGAAAATTCTTTTGCGGTAATTTTATTTTCTTGTTTTCAAAAATCCAAAATGCATCGCTGTTTCCAATATCAATAAGTAATTTTGCCGGCACTTCTACTCCGTCTGCAACTGCGGTTGTATAAATATAAGGTTTGGATCTTTCGATTGTTATTGGAACCGATTTAAATTTCTTGTTTAATTTTTGTCTTGTTTCTTCATTATTCTGATATACTACAACCTTTTTTTTCTGGTAATTAATTTCTACAATATTGTTCTTAAAAAATTTGTGCCCAATTATTCCGTTTACCGGAATTCCGATATGAGATGATAAATTAAAACTTTGGTCTAAAATAATATAGACCATATGATTACTTGATTTTATACCGTGAGTTTCTAAAACATTTTTAGTCGATTTTAGTCCTTCAATTTCTTCTTCGCTTCCTAAACCTCTCAGTCTAATTTTTTCGACATTATTAAAACTTACTTCCTGTCTTTCTTCCATGCTAAACAAAATCGTTTCTTCTACACCGGAATCAAGCAAAAAATTTAGTTCAATACCGTTAACTTTTATTGGTATAAAAACAAGATTATTTATCAATTTAAAAGGAATAGTGACCTTTTTATGGTTATTTTCAATTAAGAAATCACTTTGTGCTTTTAGCGAAAAAACTGTCAAAAGCACAAAAAACAACATAATATATTTTTTCATTGACAATATTTTAATATAAAATTAATAAAAATATCGATAATTGTTACATTTCTACAAGTACTATTATTGTTGGCGTTAAATTGAAAAAAAAAATGCAAATTTGCACTTCAATAATAGAACACATGCCAACAATTTCAAGCAAAGGCAGAAACATGCCCGAATCACCGATACGTAAACTTGCTCCGTTTGCAGATCTTGCAAAACAAAAAGGAAAAAAAGTGTATCACTTAAACATTGGTCAACCGGATATCAAGACACCCGAAGTGGCCATCGAGGCGGTAAAAAATATTGATTTAACTCTTATAGAATACAGTCCATCTGCGGGATATGAAAGTTACAGAAAGAAATTAGCAAAATTTTACCAGCGCCAAAATGTAAATGTTAACTCAGAAGACATCATTATAACTACTGGTGGTTCTGAAGCCCTATTGTTTGCGCTGGCCACAATTACAGATCCGGGAGATGAGATTATCATTCCGGAACCTTTTTATGCTAATTATCATGCGTTTGCATCATCTACAAGTGCGACAGTTATTCCTGTAATCTCGACAATTGAGACGGGATTTGCTTTGCCAAGCATTGACGATGTCGAAAAATTGATTACTCCAAAAACAAAAGCCATATTGATTTGTAACCCTGGAAATCCAACAGGTTATTTATATACTGAAGCAGAAATTAAGCAACTTGCCGGTTTAATAAAAAAACACGATTTATATTTAATTGCCGATGAGGTATATCGTGAGTTTTTATACGATGGTGATGACGAACATTTTTCTGTAATGAATTTAGATGATGTTCAGCAAAATGTAATCATGGTCGATTCAGTTTCAAAACGTTACAGTATGTGTGGCGCAAGAATTGGATGTCTGGTTACAAAAAACAAAGCTGTATTGGCGACTGTGATGAAATTTGCTCAGGCACGTTTGAGTCCGCCAACAATTGAACAAATTGCTTGTGAAGCCGCTATAGATACTCCTCAAAGTTATTTTGATGAGGTTATTTCTGAATACAAAAGCCGCCGCGATACTTTGATTACAGAATTGAATAAAATCGAAGGCGTAATTGTAACCAAACCAAAAGGTGCTTTTTATTGCATCGCACAATTGCCAATTGAAAACTCTGAAGATTTTGCACAATGGCTCTTGGAAACTTATGACCTTAACGGAGAAACCGTAATGGTTGCTCCTGCTGCCGGATTTTATTCGACTCCGGGAATGGGATTAAATCAGGTTAGAATTGCTTATGTGCTAAATAAAAAAGATTTAATTAGCGCTGTAAATGTTTTAAAAGAAGCACTTTTAGTTTACAACAACAGAAAATAGTAACGAAACAAAACTATAACCGTAAAAGACAATAACTTAATCGTTATTGTCTTTTGCATTTAAAAACGGTTTTGATTTGAATTTAAATTATATCCAAAAAGGAGCAATTAAATAGTAAAAACGATAGAAAATGTTTCCTTTTTATTAATTATCTTTACCGCCTTAAAAAGATATACCCATACTAATTGTAGTTTTTAATGATAAATAACGAAGATTTTTTAGACGAAATAGGAGACAATCATTTTAGCAGTAATGCGAAAAACCCTGTGAGACAGGACGCTTTTGATTTAACTGACGATGAAAAAATAGAAAAAATAAAAAAAGATGTCGAAAACATTCTACAGACTTTAGGAATGGATTTGACGGATGATAGCATAAAAGGTACCCCAAACCGAGTAGCTAAAATGTTTGTAAAGGAGATTTTTGGTGGTTTAAACCCTTCAAAACAACCAAAAGCTTCTACTTTTGACAATAATTATAAATATGGCGAAATGTTAGTAGAGAAAAACATCACTGTTTATTCTACTTGCGAACACCATTTATTGCCAATTATCGGCCGTGCTCACGTTGCTTATATCTCAAGCGGAAGAGTTATTGGTTTATCTAAAATGAACCGAATTGTAGAATATTATGCAAAAAGACCTCAGGTTCAGGAGCGTTTAACCATGCAAATTGTCCAGGAATTACAAAAAGCTTTAGGAACAGAAGATGTTGCCTGCGTTATTGATGCAAAACACCTTTGCGTAAATTCAAGAGGAATTAAAGATATTGAAAGCAGTACAGTAACTTCTGAATTTGGTGGAAAATTCAAAGATCCTCAAACAAAAAGAGAGTTTTTGGATTATATCAAATTAGATACTCAGTTCTAAATTCTGGTTAATCGTTTATTTGTTAATTCGTTTAATCGAAATCAGTTAAACAAATAAACAATTAAACAATTAAACCAAAAACGCATGTATACTTTTTCTTTTGAAAAGTTAGAAGTTTGGCAGAACTCCCGAATCTTTATTTTGGATATTTATAAATTAACTAGTAAATTTCCATCAAATGAACTATTCGGAATAACTTCTCAAATAAAAAGAAGCTCTTCTTCGATTGCAACGAATATTGCTGAAGGAACTTCGAGAAATACGAATAAAGATAAAGCTCATTTTTTAACAATATCCTATTCATCAGCAATGGAAACATTAAATCATCTGATTATTTCAAAAGATTTAAATTATGTTTCTCAAGATGAATATATTGGGTGCAGAGATAAAATTGAAAAAATTTGCAATCAGATAAATAGTCTAAAAAAATACTATCTTTCAAAAGAATAACACAGTTAAAAAAAACAATTAAACGTTTTACACGATTAAACAGTAAAAAGAATATGCCATTATACACAACGCAGCCTCTAAAAATATACAATTCACTTTCAGGTGAAAAAGAAAATTTCAATCCTATTCATGAAGGAAATGTTGGAATGTATGTTTGCGGACCTACGGTTTATAGCAATGTACACTTAGGAAATGTGAGAACGTTTATGTCGTTTGATGTTATATTCCGATATTTTTTACATCTTGATTATAAAGTACGTTATGTTCGAAACATCACTGATGTGGGACATATTGTGGATGATGTTGATGAAGGTGAAGACAAAATTGCCAAAAAAGCACGTTTAGAGCAATTGGAACCTATGGAGGTTGTGCAGCGCTATACGGTAGATTTTCATGATATTTTGAAATCATTTAATTTTTTACCGCCAAGTATTGAGCCAACAGCAACCGGACATATTATTGAACAAATCGAAATCATCAAAAAAATCATCGACACCGGAATTGGTTACGAAGCCAACGGATCTGTTTATTTTGATGTGGTTAAATATAACGAAACCAACAATTACGGTGTTTTAAGCGGTCGAAATATCGAAGATATGCTCGCCAATACCCGTGATCTTGATGGTCAGTCAGACAAAAGAAACCCACAGGATTTTGCACTTTGGAAAAAGGCAGAACCGGAACATATCATGAGATGGCCTTCGCCTTGGAGTGATGGTTTTCCAGGTTGGCACTTAGAATGTACAGCAATGAGTACGAAATACTTAGGCAATCATTTTGATATTCACGGCGGCGGAATGGATTTAAAATTTCCTCACCACGAATGTGAAATCGCTCAAAATGAAGCTTGTACAGGTCAATCGCCGGTAAATTACTGGATGCACGCCAATATGCTTACTTTAAACGGTAAAAAAATGGCCAAATCAACCGGAAATAATATTTTGCCTGGCGAGATTTTAAGCGGAGAAAACAATATTTTAAGTAAAGCTTTTTCAGCCTCTGTAACGCGTTTTTTCATGTTGCAGGCACATTATCGCAGTATTCTGGATTTTTCTGATGATGCGATTGTTGCTGCAGAAAAAGGATATAAAAGATTGATGGAAGCCGTTGATGCTTTGTCTGATATTAATACAAGCGCTACAAGTTCTATAGATATTGCATCCTGGAAACAATTGTGCTACGACGCCATGAATGACGATTTTAATACGCCTATTTTAATTGCACAATTATTTGAAGCTGTTCGTTATGTCAATTTGCTGAAAGAAGGAAAAGAAACAATTACCGCAGATGATTTAAAAACATTTACAACAGCTGTTAATGCTTTTGTTTTTGATGTTTTAGGTTTAAGCGATGACAAAGCTGCTGACAGCAACAATGATAAATTAGAAGGCGTAGTAAATATGCTTATCGGAATGAGAAATCAGGCCAGAGCAGATAAAAACTTTGCACTTTCTGACCAAATTCGTGATCAGTTGATTGCTTTGGGAATTCAATTAAAAGACGGAAAAGAAGGAACAAGCTTTTCCATATAATAAACTCAGTTTCTAATAAATCATGAAATTAATAACTCCATTTGTTTTATTAGTACGCTTTTACCAAACGGCAATTTCGCCCTTTACACCGGCAAGCTGCAGGTTTGAACCAACGTGCTCAACTTACATGATTCAGGCACTGCAAATTCACGGATTATTTTACGGAGGATATTTGGGTGTGAAACGCATTTTGAGTTGCCATCCGTGGGGAAGAACAGGTTATGATCCGGTTCCGGAAAAAAAATGTTCGCATAAACATTAACTTTAAATAAAGATTTACTCTGTTTTAAATATTTATTTTTACTATACATAAAACAATATAATTATATGACACAAGCTTTAAATATCATTTGGAATCCTTCAGAAGGAATCGATCTTGGATTTTTTATGATTCGTTATTACAGTCTAATGTTCGTAATCGCCTTTGGATTAGGATGGTTTTTAATGAAGAAAATTTTCGAACGTGAAAATGAACCTTTGGACAAATTGGATTCTCTTTTTGTATGGACGGTTTTAGCCACTTTAATTGGCGCTCGTTTGGGTCATGTGTTGTTTTATGATTGGGAATATTTTAGAAATCATTTACTGGAAATATTTTTACCGTTTAAATTCGAACCAAAATTTGAATTCACAGGGTTTCAGGGACTAGCAAGTCACGGTGCTGCAATTGCAATTATTGTTGCGATGTATTTTTACAGCAAAATGATCTTAAAACGTCCTTTATTATGGATTTTAGACCGCGTTGTAATTCCGGTTGCAAGTGGAGCTATATTTGTTCGTTTAGGAAATTTTTTCAACTCAGAAATTATCGGTCACGAAACGACTTCTGCTTTCGGGATTCGTTTTTTACACGATCAGTTTAGCAAAGGTGAAGCGGTAAATGCTACTCAAATCGCCAATCCGAAAGATGCTTACACAGCCATCGCAACAGATCCAAAATTTGCTGATTTATTAGCTCAGGTTCCGGCAAAACATCCAACACAATTGTATGAAGGGTTTTGTTACATTTTTGTATTTGCCATTTTATATTTCCTATACTGGAAAACAAATGCAAGATTACGTTCAGGATATTTATTCGGATTATTTTTAGTGCTTTTATTTTTAGTGCGTTTTATCGTAGAATTTGTAAAAGAAAGCCAGGGCGGTTTTGAAAGCGAATTAGGCTTATTCTCAACTGGACAATGGCTAAGTATACCTTTTATCATAATTGGTCTTTTCTTTATCATAAGAGCCAAAAGAAACCCTCTAGCAGCTTCTTAAAGTTAGCTTCAAAATATAAAATGCCCGATATTATTATCGGGCATTTTTTTTATAAAGAATATGAAATTCCGAATTCTATGTTTTTAGTATTATAACCGGCATTTTCGGCACCTAAACCGGCATTAGAAACATGTCGTATACTTGGCCGAATATCAAATTGCAGTTTGTCTAATCGGGCAGAAAATCCCAGCGCTAAAACATCTGCAAAAGCGAATCCATCAGACATTCGTTCTGTTTCAGTATCCGTGATCATTGGACCAATACTTCCCAATGCATAAACAGAAAACGTTTTACTAATTGGTTTTCTGACCAAAAAACCCATATTCAGAACATATTCATGGATATCTTTTAGCTTGGTATATTCTTCTCTTTTTTGCTCGAAATCAGCTGTTTCAGGTTTCACAAAATAAAAATTCAGTAATTGATGTGTTCCAAAATTTATTTCTGGCTGAACTAAAATCTCATATTGAAAATGTTTCTTTTCTTTTAATTTATAATACAATTGCAACTTATAAAAATGATTCGTAAAAGTGTAATCTTTATTGTTGAATTCACTTCCAAAACCATAATTAAACCCAATTGAAAAATGCTGCTTTTGTTCTTGTGAAGCCACATTTAATATATTAAGGAGAACAAATAAACATACAAGTAATTTTCTATCCATAAACTATTTTAAAGTTCCTTAAATATAGCACAAAAAAAAAGATCCAGCTTTCGCCGGATCTTTTTTAATATAGTTTAAGCAACTAATTATGCTTTATTATGCTTGTCTTCGATAGTGTGTTTATCATCTTTAGAAATCGTGTCAACCAATACCGGCGTTGCAATAAATAATGAAGAATAAGTACCTACAACAATACCAACTAACATCGCGAAGATAAATCCTCTGATTGATTCTCCACCGAAGATAAACATTGTCAATAATACAATGATCATCATTAATGAAGTATTCAACGTTCTTGATAATGTAGTATTAATAGAAGCGTTTACAATATCTTCAAAACTTCCTTTACGGTTTCCGATGATAAATTCTCTAATTCTATCGAATACAATTACAGTATCGTTCATTGAGTATCCAATTACAGTAAGAATTGCAGCGATAAAGTGCTGGTCCATTTCCATGTGGAAAGGCATGAATTTATAACATAAAGAGTAGATTCCTAATACGAAGATAACGTCATGCGCTACTGCTGCAATCGCACCTAATGAATATTGCCATTTACGGAAAGATACCATTAAGTATAAGAAAATAGCCGCCATTGCACCAAGAACTGCCCAGTAAGAGTTAGTTTTAATATCTTCAGAGATAGAAGCTCCAACTTTAGATTGTTGTAAAACTCCAACTGTTTTACCATTATAAGAGTTGATGAATTTATCGTAAGTTGTATTTGGATAATATTTCGCTAAAGCTTTGTATAATATCTGATTCACTTCTTCATCAACTGCTACTCCATCTTCTTTGATTTTGTATTTTGTTGTGATTTTTAACTGATCGTCATCTCCTAAAATTTTAGCTTCAACCGGAGTTCCGAAAGCAGCAGATAATTCATCCGAAACTACAGTTGCATCAACTGGTTTTTCAAATTTAACCTGGAAAGTTCTTCCTCCAACAAAATCAACACCTTCATCTAATCCGTTAACGAAGAAGATAGAAATTAAACTTACTACAACTACAATAGAAGAGAAGATATAAGTGAATTTTTTGATTTTAATAAAGTCAAAGTGGAAATTAGTAAACCAGTTTTTAGTAATATTTGTAGAGAACGTTAAATCTGCTTTTCCTGCAATATTTCTATCGATAAAAATTCTTGCGATAAAGATTGACGTAAACATAGATGTTACGATACCAATAAGTAATGTTAAAGCAAAACCTTTGATTGGTCCTGTTCCGAAGATAAATAAGATCGCTCCGGTTAAAACGTGCGTAACGTTTGCATCAATGATTGAACGCATTGCACCGTGCCATCCGTAAGATGTAGCAACAGCTTCTGCTAATGATTTACCTTCACGTAATTCTTCTTTCGCTCTTTCAAATATAATAATGTTCGCATCTACCGCAGTACCTAATGTCAATACGATACCTGCAATACCTGGTAATGTAAGTACAAAACCAAAACTTGCCATAATTCCGAATAAGAAAAGTAAGTTTAATAATAAAGCTAAGTTAGCATACCAACCTGCTTTACCATAATAGAATACCATCCATAAACAAACTAATAAAAATCCAATTACAGAAGACATTGTTCCTGCATCAATAGCAGCCTGACCTAAAGATGGCCCTACAACCGTTGACTGGATAATATCTGCAGAAGCCGGTAATTTACCTGCGTTTAATACGTTTGCTAAATCTTTAGTTTCAGCAACATCAAATGAACCTGTAATTTCAGATCTTCCTCCAGCGATTGGACCACTTGTAACTCCAGGAGCAGAATAAACGATGTTATCTAAAACAATAGCGATATAACTTTTTTGAGCAAAAGCTCTTCCTGTTAATTCTTCCCAAACTTTAGCTCCCTGACTGTTCATTTGCATAGAAACAGCTGGTTTACCCATTTGGTCAAAAGTATCTTTTGCATCAGTTACAAGACCACCATTCATAGCTGGTACATTGTCTCTGTTACCTTTTAAAGCGTATAATTCTACAACTTCAACATCTTTTTGTTTTGCATCTTTAATTGTAGTTGGTTTACTCCACACAAATTTTGCATAATGTTGGTCAGCACCCAATAAAATTCTGATGTCAGATCTTTTGAAATATGCATTTACAGTAGCTGTATCTTTTGGAGCAAAGTAACCTAAAACCGGTCCGCCGCCTTGTCCTAATATTTTATCAAATAAAGGATTGTTACCTTTTTTAGCTTCAGTAGAATCTTTAGTATCAGTTAATAAAGCATTCAATGAATCTTTAGCAACTGTTTTAGTTTCTGTAGTTTTAACTTCAGTCTTTTTTAAAGCTTCGTTTGCAGCTACTAAAAAGTTTCCGATTTCTTCTATTTTATAAGTTTCCCAAAACTCTAACTGAGCTTTTCCACCTAATAATTTTTTAATTCTATCAACATCTTTTGCACCTGGAAGCTCCACCAAGATTCTTCCTGTAGCACCCAATTTTTGGATGTTTGGCTGTGTTACACCAAATTTGTCGATACGCTCTCTTAATACTTTGTAAGCACTTTCGATAGACTCATCAACTTTTTTTCTGATTACTTTTTGCGCTTGCGCATCAGTCATTTCAAAAGCGATTCCGCCTTCTCCCTGTAAGTTTCTGTTAGCAAAAATTTCAGGAGACGCTAATTTTGTAGTTCCGTTTGAATTTGCATCAAAAGCCTCAAAAAATTTATCTAAATAACTTTTATTTCCTTCTAAATTTGCAGTTGCGTCAGCTAATGATTTATTAAAAACCGGATTTTTAGAATTGTTTGCTAATCCTTTTAAAACATCTTTAATAGAAATTTGAAGAATAACGTTGATTCCTCCTTCTAAGTCAAGACCTTTATTGATTTGCTTGTTTTTTACTTCATTATAAGTAAAATCAGTAAATCCAAGATTCAACACTTTTTCTTTTCCAATAGAATCTAAATATTTTAGCTCTTTATCAGGATTATCTCCTGCAAAAGCTTTAGCTTCACTTTTGACATTACTTGCCACATAAGTGAACGAAAGTTGGTAAATACTTACCAATGCAAATAGAATTGCGAAAAATTTAATAAGTCCTTTATTCTGCATTATTACTAAAAATTAATTATGTTTTATTGTTTGTTTTTGTTTTAAAGTCCCATAAAATAAGCCCTGACATCATTTTTCTAAAACTAAAAAACTAAATCACGAATTACCACATTTTTTTTAAATCGAGCAAATATATAATTAACGGAAAGATTAACCAATTTATTTATTAATTAATCTTAAAAAAAAGACTGCAAAAGTGCAGTCTTCTCCTTTTTTTACGGAAATATTTATACTAAAATCGATTTTAGGGCATCATTCATACCTCTAACTGCATCTGCACTTTTAGCAAATAAAGCTTTCTCCTGCTCGTTTAACTGAATGTCCAGAATCTCTTCTACACCGTTTTTACCGATGATACAAGGTACTCCAATACAAATATCGTTTTGTCCGTATTCGCCTTCTACGAAAACAGAACAAGCAATCATTTTCTTTTGATCGTTTAAAATACTATCAACCAGGTAAGCCACAGAAGCTCCTGGAGCATACCATGCTGAAGTTCCTAAAAGACCTGTAAGTGTTGCTCCTCCTACCATTGTATCAGCTGCTACTTTTTGCAAAGCTTCTTCTGAAAGAAATTCTGTTACCGGAATTCCGTTGTAAGACGCCAAACGTGTTAAAGGAATCATAGTAGTATCACCATGCCCGCCTATCACCATTGCAGAGATATCGTTTGCAGGTTTATCCAAAGCTAAAGAAAGATACGTTCTAAAACGAGAACTGTCTAACGCTCCACCCATACCAATAATTCTGTTTTTTGGTAATCCCGTAGCTTTCAAAGCCAAATATGTCATCGTATCCATCGGATTGGAAACTACTACTATTATAGTGTCTGGAGAATGTTTCAATACATTTTCGGCAACTGTTTTTACAATTCCTGCATTTATACCTATTAATTCTTCACGAGTCATTCCCGGTTTTCTTGGAATTCCTGATGTAATAACCACTACATCACTTCCGGCAGTTTTAGAATAATCATTGGTTACTCCAGATACTTTGGTATTAAAACCTGTATTTGTAGCACATTGCATAATATCTAACGCTTTCCCTTCGGCAAAACCTTCTTTAATATCCAACAACACTACTTCGCTTGCAATTCCTCTATAAGAAATAACATCTGCGCATGTAGCTCCAACATTTCCTGCTCCCACAATAGTAACTTTCATATTTTTTACTTTATCGGTTATTAATTCGTTTATTTTATAAATCGACAATTCGTTTAATTGTTTAGTAAAATTAAACAATTAAACGAATTGTAGTGTTAAAATTTATTAAGCATCGATGTTTGCGTAAACTGCATTTTTCTCGATAAATTCTCTACGTGGCGGAACTTCATCTCCCATCAACATAGAGAAAACTCTGTCAGCTTCTGCCAGACTATCGATTGTTACCTGACGTAAAGTTCTGAAGTTTGGATCCATTGTAGTTTCCCACAATTGCTCCGCGTTCATCTCTCCAAGACCTTTATAACGTTGAATAGCAGCACTTCCACCCATTCTCTCATTTGCCTGATCACGTTGAACATCGTTCCATGCGTATTCTTTTTTGTTTCCTTTTTTAACTAAGTATAAAGGCGGCGCTGCGATATAAACGTGACCTTCTTCAATCAATTCTTTCATGAAACGGAAGAAGAACGTTAATATTAAGGTAGAAATGTGACTACCATCGACATCGGCATCACACATGATGATTACTTTATGATATCTTAGTTTTTCAAGATTTAAGGCTTTACTGTCTTCTGCAGTACCAACGGTAACTCCTAAAGCGGTAAAGATGTTACGAATCTCTTCGTTTTCAAATACTTTGTGGTGCATCGCTTTCTCCACATTCAAAATCTTACCACGTAATGGCAAAATCGCCTGAAAGTTACGATCACGACCTTGTTTTGCTGTTCCACCAGCCGAATCTCCCTCGACAAGGTAAACCTCACATCTTGCAGGATCCTGCTCAGAACAATCTGAAAGTTTTCCTGGCAATCCGCCGCCACCCATAACGGTTTTACGCTGTACCATTTCACGTGCTTTTTTAGCAGCGTGACGTGCCTGAGCAGCCAAAATTACTTTCTGGATAATGATTCGCGCATCATTTGGATTTTCTTCCAAATAATTCTCTAACATTTCTCCAACTGCCTGAGAAACCGGAGAAACAACTTCTCTGTTTCCAAGTTTTGTTTTTGTCTGACCTTCGAATTGTGGTTCTGCAACTTTTACCGAAATAATAGCTGTTAATCCTTCACGGAAGTCATCTCCCGCGATTTCGAATTTCAATTTATCCAACATTCCGGATGCATCTGCGTATTTTTTAAGGGTTCTTGTCAAACCACTTCTAAAACCTTGTAAATGCGTTCCTCCTTCGTGTGTGTTGATATTATTTACATAAGAGAAAATATTCTCTGTATAACTTGTATTATAAATCAAGGCAACTTCAACCGGAATTTCACCTTTTTCGTGATCCATGCTGATTACGTGAGAAATAATTGGCTCACGGTTACCATCTAAGTAACGAATGTATTCTTTAAGACCTTCATCTGAATGAAATACTTCACTTTTGAATTCGCCTTTTTCGTCAACTTCTCTTTTATCTGTAAATGTAATCGTGATTCCTTTGTTTAAGAAAGAAAGCTCACGCATACGAGCTGATAAAGTATCATAAGAGAATTCTATTGTTTGTGTAAAGATCGTATCGTCCGGATAAAAAGTCTGACGTGTACCTCTTTTATCTGTTTCTCCGATTTGTTTAACCGGATATAATGATTTTCCTCTTTCATATTCCTGTTCGTAGATTTTACCGTCTCTGAAAACAGTAGATTTCATGTGAACAGAAAGGGCATTTACTACCGAAACCCCAACACCGTGTAAACCTCCTGAAACTTTATAAGAATCTTTGTCGAATTTACCTCCGGCACCAATCTTAGTCATTACTACCTCAAGTGCCGAAACACCTTCTTTTTTATGTAAATCAACTGGAATACCACGACCGTTATCTTCAACTGTTACCGAACCGTCTTCGTTAATTGCAACACCAATGGTATCACAATGTCCTCCCATCGCCTCATCAATAGAGTTATCAACAACCTCATAAACCAAATGATGCAGCCCTCGAACCCCCACATCTCCTATATACATCGATGGACGCATTCTTACGTGCTCCATTCCTTCTAATGCCTGAATACTATCTGCTGAATAATTGTTCTTCTTGATTTCTTCGCTCATATAATTTATTCTAAAAAATGTAATTATTGTCTAACACGCAAATATATAAAAACGCAAATTATATATCCGTTAAATTCCCATTTAAAGCACGTAAGTTATTAACATATTATCAATAAAAGTCTATAAAAAATAGTACTATCGATTTAAAATCCAATTTTTTAAATTCTAAAACCGGAAATAAAATAAATTCCAATTTTTGAAATTCTAAATCAGGTTAAATTCCAAATTTTTGAAATTCCAAATTCCAACTTGCATAACTTGAAAATTGAAATTTAAAGATTTATCTAAATGAAAAAAATCCGAAACAAACATTAAAAAATGTAGTTTCGGATCTTTATTATTTCACTCCAATTTTGGAATTTGGATTTTCAAAAATTTGGAATTTATTATGTATTCCTTTTTTGGAATTTAAAATTTCTAAACTGTAATCCCTGATTTAGAAATTTCAGTATCCGCTTTTACGTGAGCAGCATTTGCTCTTCCGCTAGGATCCAGATTTTCCTGCCATTTCGGAATCCATTTTCTAACGGTTTGTGCCGCACTAACCTGTGGATAGAATTTATGAAAAATAGAACGATATAAATAGGCTTCTTTTGTGGTTGGAGAATTGTATGGGAATTCTGCTGCAGCACCTTCTAATTGTGCATCTGTAACCTGAGTAGCACAATATTCGATCAATTCATCAATCCAGCTGTATCCTACTCCATCAGAAAACTGCTCTTTTTGACGCCACAAAATTTCTGTTGGCAAATAAGGGTTTTCAGGCGTATCGAATGCTTTTCTTAAAATGTATTTTTCAATACCATCGTACGTTTTAGGCTGTTTTTCTTCTGGCTTAATTCGGATTGTAGCATCCAGAAAATCTTTGTCTAAAAACGGAATTCTGGTTTCAATGCCATTTGCCATTGTTGATTTATCAGCACGAAGCAAATCGGCAGTAAATAATTTCTGAACTCTTTCAATAGTTTCCTTTTGAAATTCTTCTGTCGACGGTGCATTTCTAAAATACAAATGTCCACCAAAAATTTCATCAGCTCCTTCTCCGGAAAGAATGACTTTTATGCCTTTTTCTGCAATTGCTTTTGATAATAAAAACATTGGCACACTTGCTCTTACCGATATAATATCGTAAGTCTCAATATTCCAGATTATTTTTTCTAAAACTTCAACACCTTGCTGTACAGAAAAATGTATTTCATGATGTTCCGTTCCTAAAAACTCCGCTGCTTGTCTGGCCGCTTTTGCATCGGGCGCATCAGCATCTAAAGCAATAGAAAAAGATTGCAGTTTTTTGCCATTTTCTGCTGATAATCGGGATGCAATTGAAGAAAGCAAAGAAGAATCCAAACCTCCGGATAATAATACCCCGTAAGGCATTTGATTCATCAAACGTTTACGAACAGCTTCTGTAAGTTTTTCTCTGATTACTTTTAAATCCAGATCCTGATTTGCATTTTCATACTCCTCATATTCTGGCTGGTAATATTTTACAAAACCTTTTTTAGGTGTATAATAATGTCCCGGAGGAAAAGTCGAAAATGTTTTGCACTGATCTGCAATTGATTTCATTTCAGAAGCAAAATAAATTCTTCCTCTTTCATCCAAACCATAGTATAACGGCTTTACTCCCATTGGGTCTCTTCCGGCAATATAATCGTCTCCGTCGACAATTACAAAAGTCCAGTCACCGTCTAGTTTATTGCAAAAATCATGTCCAAATTCTTCATATAAATGCACAATAACCTCTGAATCTGATTTGGTTCGAAACGTATGATCTTTCAGCACTCCGTTTTTCAGTTCCTGGTAATTGTAAATTTCTCCATCATGAATTACCCAGGCATCTTTAGTTCCCTGAATGGGCTGTTTCCCCGATTGCAAATCAATTATTGATAAACTTTCGTGACAAATAATACTGCCATTTTTCAGAATTTGAAAATCACTTTCATCAGGACCACGGTGCGACATTCTTTTAGAAAGCTCTCTTACGAGTTGCGGGTCTTTTCCTTTGCCGATAACGGCTAATATTCCAGACATACGGTTGTATTTTTATTCTTATTTTTTAATAATACCAAGTGGCGTAGGTTGATTCATTTTATTTTTAGCAAAAAACTAAATTTAAAACATTTGATTGGGGAATGTCAAATATAAAAAAGAAAGTTAAATAATTGCTAATAATTTTATTTAAGTAATTGAAATATTACAATTTAACATTTACACAAGAAAAACGTCCTCAGAAACTGAGAACGTTTTTCCAATAACTAATATATAAGCAATTAAAATTAAGCTTTTTCGTAAGCGTCGTCATGCACGCTTGCAACGGCTCTTCCGGATGGATCATTCATGTTTTTGAAAGCTTCATCCCACTCCAATGCGATTTTTGTACTACAAGCCACACTTGCTTCCTGAGGCACACACAATGCTGCAGCATCACTTGGAAAATGTTCTGCGAAGATAGAACGATAGTAATATTCTTCTTTTGAAGTTGGCGTTTGCAATGGAAATTTATATTTCGCATTTGCCAATTGTTCGTCTGAAACTTCTTTTGCCACCACTTCTTTCAAAGTATCAATCCAGCTGTATCCTACTCCATCAGAAAATTGTTCTTTTTGTCTCCATGCCACACTTTCCGGCAACATGTCTTCAAAAGCTTTACGAACCACCCATTTTTCCATTGGATGTTCTTTGTTGATCATTTTATCTTGTGGGTTGATGCGCATCGCAACATCCATAAATTCTTTATCTAAAAACGGTACACGACCCTCAATTCCCCACGCTGCCAAACTTTTGTTGGCACGTAAACAATCGTACATGTGTAATTTGCCTAATTTACGAACGTTTTCCTCGTGAAATTCTCTTGCGTTTGGTGCTTTATGGAAGTATAAATATCCTCCAAACAATTCATCTGCACCTTCACCTGAAAGTACCATTTTAATTCCCATTGATTTAATAACTCTCGCCATTAACCACATTGGAGTTGAAGCTCTTACCGTAGTAACATCATACGTTTCTAAGTTGTAAATTACATCACGAACGGCATCTAAACCTTCCTGAATCGTAAATTTAATTTCGTGGTGAATTGTTCCGATATGTTTTGCCACAACCTGAGCAGCTGCTAAATCAGGAGAACCGTCTAATCCTACCGAAAAAGAGTGCAATTGCGGATACCACGCATCTGTAGTATCATCAGATTCAATACGTTTTTGTGCAAATTTTTTGGCTACAGCCGAAGTAATAGACGAATCCAAACCTCCTGAAAGTAAAACTCCGTAAGGAACATCACTCATTAATTGTCTGTGAACTGCCGCTTCAAGTGCTTCTTTAATTGCAGGAATACTTGTTTCGTTGTCTTTTACCGCATCATATTCTGTCCAGTCTCTTTTGTACCATTGTACAAATTCACCGTCTTTGCTTGTCATGTAATGTCCCGGAGGAAACAATTGGATTTTAGTACAATATCCTTCCAAAGCTTTCAATTCAGAAGCCACGTAGAAAGTTCCATGCTGATCCCAACCAATGTAAAGCGGAATAATTCCCATGTGATCACGAGCAATAAAATACTCATCTTTCTCAACATCATAAATCGCAAATCCGAAGATTCCGTTCATTTCATCTACAAAGTGTGGTCCTTTTTCCTGGTAAAGTGCCAAGATAACTTCACAGTCACTTTCAGTTTGAAAATTATATCTTCCTTCAAATTGTTTACGCAATTCTCTGTGGTTGTAAATTTCACCATTTGCTGCTAAAACCAGTTTTTTATCTTCTGTAAATAAAGGCTGTTTTCCCGAAGCCGGATCAACAATTGCCAAACGCTCGTGAGACAGAATTGCTTTTTCATTACTGTAAATCCCGCTCCAGTCTGGTCCACGGTGACGAATGATTTTAGACATTTCTAATACTTGAGGTCTTAAAGATTCTGCTTTTTGTTTCAGATCAAAGGCACATACGATTCCACACATAATTATATATTTTTATTTTTAAATTTTATTTTGATAGGGCAAAGATGCGGTATTGGTTATAATTGAAAAACATAAATATCAATTTCAGTTATAATTTTAAAGTATAATTTTGTTTTTACATATAAAATGTAAAATTTTAACTCAAAAAAAAGCCCTCAACTTGAAAATTTTAATTTTGAAGAGAAACAAAGAGGGAAATATAAGGTTTTAAAGGAATCGTTGAATGAACCTTTGTCAAAGTTTAAAACTTTGGCAAAGGCATTTATGCGCAATTAAACCCGACAGGTTTTTAAAACCTGTCGGGTTTAACGCCGCAATACATTGCGATGGGCTTCGACTCCGCTCAGCCTGACAAGATTCCGATATAACTTTGTCAAAGTTTTAAACTTTGACAAAGGTTTTATAGAAAATAGTTTATCTACAAAACACTTTCAATCGTATAATGTGTTTTATTAATTTCAAAAGTAAATCCAACTTTATTTCCCATTAAGTGAGAACCAAGAGGAGATTGTGGCGAAAGTGCAATAACATTAATTCCGTCAATAGTAATTTTAGGAAGCGCCACACTCAAATACAAATGAATTCCGTTTGCTTTTACGAGACTTCCTGAAATAATATTTTCAGTAGTTTTTGAAGCATCAATTTTATCTAAAATAGCTTTTTGGGTAATCGCTTCTTTTAGTTTATTGGTCAGTTTTTCCTGTTCGATATGCATCATGGACAAAGCGGTTTCATGTTTGTCGCCGGCAGAACCTTTTGCGTCGTTTTTAGAATCTTCCGTCAAAACCGAAATCATGTCTCTGAAAACATCAATTCGGTCCTGAACCATTTGTAAATAATAAGAATGTATTTTTTGTTTGAATTCCATAAGTTTTCTGCCACGAAGGCGCTAAGTCGCAAAGATCGTAAAAAAAAGTTAGCCACGAATTCACGAATTTAGTTAAAATTAATTCGTGAATTCGTGGATAAAAAACCTTTGTGCCTTAACGCCTTTGTGGCAATAATTTAAAAATCAAATTTATAATTTGCTCCTCCTAAAACCTGAAATCCCTGAACAGGATAATTCAGCCATTTTTCGTAAGCCTGATTTCCAATGTTATTTAATTTTAAGAAGAAAGTCAAACGATCGCTGAATTTATATCCCAAATGTGCATTGGCATCAAAATAACTTTTTAATGAAACTACTGTTGGAGTTGCCGCTAAATCTAAGTTGGATTGCATGTCTTTACGTTCTCCCACATAAAATACATTTAATCCCGCGTACCATTGTTTGGTAATATTTACATCCAGACTAGAACTCAATTTCATCGTTGGCAAATTCCACGCTTCTAACTGACCGTCTGTTTTGTAACTATTAAAAGTTCCGTTAATTCCGAAAGTAACATTTTCAGAAAAGTCAGCTTTTAATTCTCCATAAAAGCGAAACGTTCTGATGTCTTCATAAACCACTCCAAAAGAATTTCCGTATTCATAATTTTGGTTTGTTATATCATCTGTATAATCATTACTTTTAAACAAAGCTTTGTCTTTTTCATTCAAATAAGAACCTGTCACGTTATAGCTTACATTGTTTGCCAATTTACCTTTCAAACCGGCAAAAACATTGTATTGAGTGCTTGATGGTCGCATGTTTAAAGTTGGCGACAAAAACGGATTTTCGGTCACAAAATCTGCATATGAGTTTTGATTTAAACTACCGTTTACTCCCGTATAGAAAATCATTAAATCGCCTACTAATTTATACGAAGCATTTACTTTTGGATAAATGTAAAACTTGTTTCCGCTGTTCTCAGAATCCAATGCATAAAACAATCCCGCTCCTAATTCTAAAGTCCAGTCGTTTTCGTTAACTACAAAACTTGGTTCGATACCAAAATTGGTCAAACTATATTTTAAAGGTTCAGTATTGGTTTGAAAATAACTATTTTCGAAACTTCCGCTTACGTGATCGATAATCACATTGGTATTAATAGACTGATCCATTACATCAACTTTAAAAGTCGGTTTCAGATAAAAACGATTTTCAGAAGAAGAAAAACTATCCGAAAAATGTGTAAATCTTGTTGCAACTTTACTAAAAATTCCGTCTGTAAAATCGATGTTTCCACCCAAAGAAATCGTATTATAAGAATGATTTGGATTGATCTTGTCAACCAAAATAAAGTAATCCTGAGGAAGTAAGGACGAACCAAATTCTGCCGGTAAACCATACCAATTGTAAATTTGATTTTGATATCCTAAATCAATATTCCAGGACATATCACGATTATTTTGTCCGTAACCTACATTTAATGCTGTATCATAAAATTCATCATTCAAATACACATCCTTGATTCCTCCCTGAGAAGAATGGTGGCGAAACATTCCGGCAACGTAATCATTGTTTCCTAAATCCTGCGTAACAAACAATTCTGCATTTAATGTGCCATAATTTCCAACACCCAAAGTGGCGTAATTATTAAACAAACGTTCTTGTTTTGATTTATCAACTCCGGCTGCTTTTCCTTTAGAAGGCGTAAAAGTCGAGGCTACAGGAACAGACAAAATACTATATTTTATCGTTTCTTTAGCCTGATTTCCAGAATCGTCCAGCGATGGAGTTTCTTTTACTTTGTAAGCATCTGATATAGTTGGCGAATAAGGTTTTACCACATTTACAGTTTCAGTACCAATAGTTTCTTCTTTCTTTTGGGCAAATGAAAGCTGAAAAACAAACAGCAAAATCAAAATGATAGTTTTATTCTGGAAATTAATTTTCATATTTATTTTTTTTGAGAGTATAGAGAAAAGAATAAAGAGAATAGGACTTATACTAAATCTACATTTCTGTTCAATAATCTTTTTTCTTTATTCTATTCTCTATATTCTTTATTCTAAATCTATTTTCTTTATTCTATTCTCTTTATTCTATTCTCTTTATTCTATTCTCTTTATTCTATTCTCTTTATTCTTTATTCTAAGCTCGAGTTTTATTATCTAATTCTCTAATTAACTAATTTTCTAATTAAACCTCCCACTCACCTTTTGCAACAAACTGAGCGTTTCCACCTATTTGAATGTCAAAATTATTTTCAGTCAATTTTCCTTTAAAATGAATTTGTGACGGACGTCCAATATAATCTCCCTGATAATTGATTAATTCGAATTCAGGTTTGTGATATTTCAACAGAAAAGCCTGCAAACAAGTACTTGCACTTCCTGTCGCTGCATCTTCAACTAATTGATTGTGTTCGATGCACAACATTCTGCTAAACAATTTTAAACCTTCTAAATAGTAGAAATATAAACCTCTGTGCGTTGTTTTGCAATTCTTTTTCAGCCATTCATCTGTTTTATCTTTATCCAAAACCAGGTTTTCCAGAGCCCTTTTGCTGCTTAACCCAACCATGACGAAGGCACTTCCGGTGGTAACTTCCTGAATTGGAAACTGATTTTCAAAATCTTCTTTTTTCAGATTACTGAATAATGTAATATCTTCTTTTGAAAAAATATCCCAAAATTTTGGCTGTGCCGCTTTTAACCAAATCAAATCTTCAGATTGCTGAATCGGAATTTCCCCAATCGGCACATTCAGTTTTATATTTTCCGGCGAATTATCAAATATTTTATTGATCAAAACCCATGAAGTTCCAATTATCGGATGTCCGGCAAACTGCATTTCCTGAGATGGCGTAAATATTTTAATTTCTGCTTTATTATTTTCTTTATCCAGTTTGGTAACAAAAGTGCTTTCTGCAAAATTAATTTCGCGGGCAATCTTTTGCATTTCGTCTGAACTTAATTTTTCTGCATCTAAAAAAACAGCCAATTGATTTCCGGCATATTTTTTATCTGTAAAAACATCAACTATATAAAAAGGTAAACTCATTTTTTTTAAAAGATTTTAAGAGAATAGAATATAGAGAATAGACTTTCCATCTTTACTCTTACATCTATTTTCTTTATTCTATTCTCTATATTCTATTCTCTTGATTCTTATTTATTAATCGACGAATTGGTTTTAGACTCTTCCAATTTGATTGCGCTTAGCTCTCTTTTGGCTTCTTCAACCACATCAGGATAATCTGTAAAGTTGTTTATTACGTTATCCAAAATATAAGTTGCCTGGTAGCTGTCTTTTAATCCGTAGAAATTTTTCGCCATCAAAACCAAACTTTTTGCTCCGTAGTATTTATAACCGGAATAGTTTTTAGCCAGTTTTTGAACGGATACATTCGATGCATCAAACTTGCCTTCTTTGGTTTTAAAATAAGCATCATAATACAACGCTTCTGCCGCCAATTCTCCTTTTGATGTTGCAGATAATTTCGCATACGCCGCTTTTGCTTTGTCTTCATCACCAGTTTGCATTGCAGCGCGCGCCACGATAATTTGTGCATCCGATTTTACATTGGCATCGGCTTTAGCATTTTGTAATACTTTATCAGCGTAAACAACTGAATTGTCATAATTTTTTTTGTCGTAGTAACATTTCATCAAATTAGCCTGTGCAAAACTTTTATTTTGAGGATAATCTGCTTCATTTTCTAATCGAACTAAAACCGGAATCGATTTATCGCAATCTTTTGCTTTTAAGAAAATTTGCGATAATCTGGTTAATGCCTGTTCTGTAAATTCGTTTCTTGGCTGCCCAATTACATATTGGTAATTAGGTATTGATTTCGTTTCTGAACCTTCTGCATAAAGCAATTGGGCTAAATAAAAATTAGCTTCAAGCGCGTGAATTCCCGATGGAAATTTGTTTACATAACCTGTAAAACCAACGATTGCCTGCTTACTGTTATTTTGGCTGTATTGTTTAAAAGCGCCTTCGTAAGTGTCGTTATCCAAATCAACATCGGTTACGGCAACGAAGTCTAAAGTACGAACCCATGTTGCATATTCATCCACTTTTCCGGAGTCAACATAAATCAATCTTGCAGTTGAAACGGCTTCTAAGGCTTCGGGAGTTTTTGGGAATTCCGCAGCAACTTTTTTGAATTTTACCAAAGCCTGTTCATCACGATCTGAATTGTAATAAATCAAACCTTGTCTTAAAATTGATTTTGAAGTAAAGGATCCGTTTTTATATTCAGAAATTAACTGATCATAGGTTTTAATCGCCTGATCGTTCTTTTTATCCGCAACATACGTATTGGCTAATTCGAATAAAACATCATCGCGATATTCTGATTTTTTATACATCTGAAGAAAATTATTCATCTCGTCAATTTTCTTGTCATTTCTGGACATAAATCCGTAAGAAATCGCTTTTTGAAACTGCGCATAATCCGCATCAACACCTTTCGCATCGATTGCTTTCGCATACGCTTCCATCGCCTGACTGTATTTTGAAGTTACAAATCGGCAATCTCCCAAACGCAAATACGAATCGTTTAAGCGAACTTTATCTTGTTTTGAATTGTCAATTTGTGCCTGAAATGAATTAGCAGCCTGGTCGTATTCTTTCAGTTTGAAATACGTGTATCCAATATTATAATTGATGTTTTTATATTCGTCTGTTTGTTTCGCAGCAGCCAAACCGGCAAATTGTTTGTAGCTTATTAAAGCCGCCTGAAAATCATCTGTAACATATTCAGATTCTGCTTTCCAGAACGTTGCACGAGCGGTAACTTCAGGATTTTTTTGTTCTTTTACAGCACCATTAAACATTTTTAAGGCTTCAGAATAATTAGATTCATTATACAATTCCAAACCTCTGTAAAAAAGTACTTTTTGATACGCTAATTTATTTTCCGGCGTTCTGTTTTTCTCTAATAAAACCAACGCTTCTTTGTAATTTTTAGAAGAAATATAAGAGTCTACCAAAAGTTTTTCAACTTCGGCTCTGCTGGAATTGTTTGGATATTTTTTTAAGAAATCCAGTAAAATTCCCGGAACGGTTTGGTAAGCGTTTCCGATTTCATAACTTAATTTGGCGTAATTTAAAGCGGCATCTTCCTGAATTTGAGCATTAAAATCCATTTCAGAAGCATTTTTAAAAGCATTTAAAGCTTCTTGTTTTTTTCCTGTATTCAAATACGCCAAACCTAAATGATAATAGGCATTTTGTGCCACGAAATCTTTTCCTTCAATAATTTTATTGAATTGAGAAATCGCTTTTTCGTATTCTTTTTGCTCGTAATAAGCGTAACCTAACTGGTAGAAATCGGTATTATTCCATTTTCCTTTTTTTCCAGCATATTGCTCTAAATACGGAATCGCTTTTCCGTATTGCTTTAAGTTGAAATAACTTTCTCCGATAATTTTATTCAGTTCCGATTTTTCAATATCATTTGATTTGCTCATTGCAGCCTGACCCAGATCGATTGCTTTTTGGAAATTTCCAAGCTTAAAATTCATATCCGCCTGAAAATACGAAAGCTTTTCTTTGTATTTTTCTTCGCCCGAAACTTCGTCAAAATACTTCGTTGCTTCTTTATAATCATCACCTTCATAAGCCATAAAACCTAAGTAATATTTAGCTTGCGATCCAAATTCCGGCGAGTTCACTACTTTATTAAAATAAGTTGTCGCTTCTTTTTTATTTTTCGCGTTAAAATAGCTGTATCCCTTTTGGAAATTAAATTTATCCTGATCAGATTTACTCATATAGCTTTCATCAACCCTGTCAAACCATTGCAGGGCTTTTGGATAATTTCCTTGTTCAAAGAAAAAATGGGCAACTTCAATATACGCCTGATTTTGTTTGGTACTTGTTGGATAATCTTCTACAAATTTTTCCATCAGTTCATCGGCATTTGCCTGATTGGTTCTAATGGCGCAATTGGCGATATAATAGGCACAATCTGATTTGACCTCTTCTGTAGTAGCCTGATTTTTTACATATTCAAAAATATGTTGTGCCGAAGCGTATTGTTTGTCGTTATATAAAGCCAGTGCTTTGTCAAAATCCTTTAAATCGTAGGTATATATAGCTGATTTTTGTGCCGAAACTATGGTCGAAAAAAGGACAAATTGTAGTAAAAAGAACCAGGAAATTTTACGCATTTTAATTATATTTAGTATTCAAATGTATCATATTATACCGTTTATAACGAAACGTTTCGGGCTTTTATTATGAACAAAAAATTTAATAGTTGTTATTTTAAAGCTTATGACGTCTCAAAATATTGGTTTTCAAACTTTCTAAAATAAACATTTACCGGCAATAAAAAAAGGAAGATTTTCTAACTTCTTTAAAAATTGGATTTCCTTCCCTATTTTTTTCGGGTAAGTTTCGAACAACTGTACTTTTATGCCTCAGGCCGATTTTTTTTCGTATCTTCATTTTTACAGAAGTTCATCACAAATGATTAAAATTTATTTTGAATCGAGCGGTTATCTTCTTACTTTTACCATTAAAATCAACATTATTATGTCACAAACCGTACTATCTCTTAAGGAAGTCACTATATATCAGGAAGGAAGAAAAATTTTATCTCATATTAATTTAGATGTTCAGCATGGCGAATTCATCTACATTATTGGAAAAACAGGTTCAGGAAAAAGTAGTTTCATGAAAACTTTGTACGGAGATCTGCCTTTAACAGAAGGTGAAGGTCATATTGTTGAATTTGATTTGGCTGCTTTAAAAGAAAGTGAAATTCCTTATTTGAGACGTAAAATCGGAATCGTATTTCAGGATTTCAAATTACTTCCGGATCGCTCTGTAAAAGACAACATGCTTTTTGTTTTGAAAGCAACAGGCTGGTCTGATAAAGATGAAATGGAACATAAAATCGATGAAGTTTTAGACAAAGTTGGAATGAAAGATTTCGTCAACAAAATGCCACACCAGCTTTCTGGCGGTGAACAGCAGCGTGTTGCGATTGCAAGAGCTTTGCTTAACGACCCTGAATTTATTCTTGCCGATGAACCAACCGGAAACCTTGATCCACAAACAAGTTCTGAGGTTCTTGAAGTTTTGAAAAAAATCAACGCAAATGGTAAAACCGTTATCATGGCGACTCACGATTATGCTTTGCTTATGAAATTCCCGTCTAAAACATTGAAATGTGAGGATGAAAGAATTTTTGAAGTCGTGCAAAGAAGCGTGTAATGCTTTCTATTTTAATTCCGGTTTATAATTATAATGTTTTTCCTCTTGCAAGTGAGTTAGTAAAACAATGTACTTTTATTGGAATTGAGTTTGAGATTATTTGCTTTGATGATGCTTCTCAGCAATTTTTAGTTGAAAATAGTAAGATCAATGATTTTGATAATGCTTCGTATTCCATTTTAAAACAGAATATTGGAAGAAGTGCTATCCGGAATTTACTGGCCAAAACTGCCGTTTACGAAAATCTACTTTTTTTAGATGCAGATACAATTCCGGTTTCTGATCATTTTATTTCAAATTATATTTCTCAAATCAGCAATGATGAAAAAGTAGTTTATGGAGGAATTTTATATGAAGATACCAAACCTTCAAAACACCAATTGTTACGATGGGTTTATGGCATAAAAAGAGAAGCTTTAAGTACTTTCAAACGAAATAAAAATCCGTATTTATCATTTCTGACGTTAAACTTCCTGATTAAAAAGAGTGTTTTTTCTAAAGTTATTTTTAATGAAAAAATTCCAAATTTAAGACATGAAGATACTTTGTTTTCTTTTGAATTAATGCAGCATCAAATTGAAATTACTCATATTGAAAATCCTGTTTATCATTTAGGAATTGAAGATAGCAAAACATTTTTAAGAAAATCTGAAGAAGCTGTATTGGGATTAAAAAACTTAATTAACAATAATTTAATTTCACCTGAATATGTGAAACTTTCACATTATTTCAGGATTCTAAAAAAATATCATTTTCAGTCTGTAATTGCTTTTGGATTCAGAATACTAAAACCTGTTTTTTCAAAACAATTGTTAAGTAAAAACCCTTCTCTTTTTATTTTTGACTTGTATCGATTAGGTTACTATTGTACCTTGAATTAAGTTTTTACAATTGATTCAAATAGGTTTTTCCATTGATACATGATAGTGTCTAAATCATATTTTTCTACACTTTCTATTGCTTTTTTACCCATTTGAATTCGCAAATTTTCATCTTCTATCAAAAGGTTTAATTTTTCAACAAAAGAATCTTTATTTCCATCTTCAATAAGAAATCCGTTTTTATCGTTTTGTATTATTGCCTTTGGTCCAACAGGGCAATCGTAGGCTATGCAGGGTAAACCTGTATGCATTGCTTCAAGAAGTACTAAAGGAAATACTTCTGAACGAGAAGCCATTAAAAAAACTGATGATTCATAATAATTCTTTTGAATATCAATTACGGGAGGAATAAAATTCACATAAGCTGAAATTTGTAAATTCCTGGCTAATTTTTGATATCTCAATTCAGAATTCCATTCTCCTATTATATCCAATGTCCAGTCGGGATGTTTTTCTGACACTTTTTTCCATATTAGCAATAGTCGGTCTAAACCTTTTTCATAACTGTGTCTACAAATCGCTATTGCCTTTTTATTTTGCAATTTTGCATGACTTACAGAATTAAAACTAACCGGATTTGGAATTATGATACAATTATTACTATTCCATTGTTTACATGCTTCCGTAGTTAATACAACAAGTTTATCAAATTTTTTAGCCGTTATGGTTTTAAGAAAATGAACTAATCTAAATCTTATACTATTTAAAAATCCCTTGTTTATTATTTTTTTTAAGTAAATAGACACATGTGTTTCTAAAATTATCGGTGCTTTTGTTTTTATAAACCAAGGTATTAAAACCCAAAAAATGGCATCACAAATAATTATAGCATCCGGTTTTTCGTTAGAAATTGTTTTTCTGATCAATCTTATATAATTCAAAAAAAACAATAAAGCATTTTTAGCCTGCTTAATTTTAAACCATTGTATTTTGGGATTAAATGGAAAAAAAAAATCTGAATCATTATTATTTATCGTTAGAATATGAACCTCATATTCTAACCTAGAAATCATATAATTTGTTTTTAATGAAATAACTCTGGCAATTCCGCCTGAATTTGTAATGTCCGGAGTTATATATAAAATTTTCATTTTTTCAATTTCAGGAATTCGTTAAAATCTCTTATATAATCATCTTCGTTATAAACTGTTGAAGCCAAAACTAAACAAACTGCTCCAGATGAAAAATTTTCCAATTCTCTCCAAATATTATTTTTAATAAGCAATCCTTTATTGGGTTTGTTTAATGTCACTTTTTCTGTTGATTTTCCATCTTTTAAAACTACATCAAAACTACCAGAAATAGCAATTAAAACTTGCTGTAAATTTTTATGCGAATGTCCGCCACGGCTAGCATTACTCGGAATATCATAAAGATAATACACTCTTTTTATTTCAAACGGTATCACATCATTCTCAATAACTCCAAGATTACCCAGCCTATTTTCTATTGAAGGAATATCGATTAGATTTATGTCCATATTATTTTTCTGTTTTTATTTTCATTAAATCTAACCATTGTTTTCCTATTATGTTAAGATCAAGATGTTTTACACTCTGCAACGCATTTTCTTTGCAATATTTATATAATACCTTATTTGTAACCAATAGATTCATGCCTTCTATTAACTTTTCTTCATTTTGATCTTCTATTAATAATCCGTTTTCTTTGTCCTGAATAATCTCTTTTGGACCTGATAAACAATCAAAAGCTATTACAGGTGTAGAACAAGCTAATGATTCAACCAAAACATTTGGAAATCCTTCATTTTTACTTGATAAAACGGTGAAATAAGCATTTTTATAATAAGGAAATGGATTTGCAATTTTACCTTTAAACACAATTGAATCTTCTAAGCCAATTTCTTTCACGCATTCTTCCATTTTGCTTCTTAAAATTCCTTCACCAATAATAATTAATTTTATGTTTCTATTTCGCAAATCTGACTTAGAATAACAATTTATTAATTTATCGAATTGCTTAACATTGCTTTCCATATTTCCAACTGCCAAAATATATTCACCTAAAACTGGTAAATCATTTTGAAGCAACTGTTTACTTACATACTCAAAATCGATAGGATTATATATTGTTTCTACATTTGAATATCCATAATCAAGTATTATTTTATTTTTTATTTCCTTAGAAACTCCTATTATTTTATGATAACGAGAATATATTTTTTTTGCAATAAATGGAATATTTGGAAAATATAAATCGATCATATAACTGTGAACAATTTGTATTTTGGGAGAAGAGAATATGTATTTCGAAATAAAAAACTCCTGCAAGTTGTGATTTTTTACCCGGGTATCAATAATAAAATCAAATTTATTCTCTTTAAAGAAAGTTCTTAATATGTGGAATCTCTTTAGTTTATTAAAAAAATCATTCTTTTGATTTTTTAACTTTCCAAAATTGATAAGTTTTCCTGCATATTCGTATTCAACTTTATCTACAACAATTATATGAGAAACATTAATATTGTGTCTTTCAAAAAAAATCGACAATAACCCTGAACAACGCTCTGCTCCGCCTCCTGCGAGCTGATCAGAAACAATACAAACACGGGATTCTTGTCTGGTTAATTTGGGCATTTTTGACTATTTTAGCAACAAATATAGCATTAATGAAGATTTTACTGGTTGGAGAATATAGTTTATTACATAATTCCTTAAAAGAGGGATTAATTAAACTAGGACATGATGTAATTCTTATTGGAAACAGTAATGGTTATAGATCGTATCCCGTTGATTACAATCATGAAGCAAAATTTCTAACAAAGAAGATCTTTTTAATTCCAAGAAAAATCTTTTTCCGCTTATTTAAATTTGATTTGGCAGGTATCGAATATGGATTACGTTTTTATCTGCATTTATCAAAATTAAAAAATTTTGATATTGTACAATTCGTAAATGAAGCTCCTGTAAAAACTTCTAAATCTTTAGAGTATTTTTTCATTAAAAGAATTTTTAAATCAAACAAAAAGAGTTTTGTATTATCTGCTGGTATTGATTATTTGACCTTAAAATTTTATATTGAAAATAAAGATTATAAATCGCTTATGCAGCCTTTTTTTGCCAATCCCAAATTGAAAGAACACAGACAATTTTTTGATTATTTTAGTAAAGGGCATTTAAAAATTCACAATTTCATGACAGCTAATTTTAATGGCTTAATAGCAACTGATTTTGACTATGTTGATGCTAATAAAAATAGCCCTGTTTATAAAAGTTTTATTCCTTATCCTATAAATTCAAATAAACTAAAATATGAGCCATTAGTAATTGAACAGCAAGTAGTCATTTTTCTTGGAATAAGTCAATACAGTTATCACCAAAAGGGAATAATTCATTTCGAAAAAGCTTTAGATTTAATAAAGAAAAAATATAAAGAAAAAGTAGAAATAATAATAGCTGATACAATTCCGTATCCTGAATATATAAATCTTTATAACAAAGCGCATATTCTTTTAGATCAATGCACATCGCAGGATCAGGGTTTTAATGCACTTGAGGCAATGGCAAAAGGAAAAGTAGTTTTTACAGGTGCTGAAAATGATTTTACAGCTTATTATAAAATATCAGACAAAGTTTGTATAAATGCGATTCCGAATGTTGATTATCTGGTTCAAAAATTATCTTTTTTAATTGAAAATCCAAATGAAATAATCGCAATTGGAAAACGAGCAAGAGCTTTTGTTGAGAAGGAACATGATTATGTGAAAATTGCTGAGAAGTATTTGGATGTTTGGATTGAAAATTAAAAAAGAAGAGTTATAAACTCTCCTTTCTTTAATCTATTGTTTTATAAATTTTACTGTGTCATTATAATCTTTTCCATTTATTTTTATAATATACAATCCTGAAGACAAGTTAGGTAAGTTTATACTAACTATATTTTCGTTTGTAGTTGTATCATAAACCTTATTCCCTAAAACATTATAAATGTGAATATTTATTTCTTTTTTGTTTTGATTTCCTAAACTTAAATCAAAAATTCCATCATTAGGATTAGGATAAAGTCTAATTCCATCGCTATCAATTTTTCCAAAAACATCTATTGTTTCATCATCAGAAGCGGATGTTTTTTTTGCAAAATTACCGGAACAACCTTCAATATAAATTTTTGTATTAGAACCAGATATTGCAGTAAAACCATTAGTAAGTGTAACCGAATTTCCTGCATGATAAAATGCACTCGCACCTGAATTTATAACATTTGAAGCTACTATTGTACTTGACGCTTGCTTTTTATCCGTTCCTGAAGTGACATTAGTAACAATTATTACATTACTGACACATGGAACGGTTAAAACAGGTATTAACTGTGGTAAAAAGAAATTACCGGAAGGTATAGAATTTCCATTCAAAGAAATATGATTTAAAACTACAGATGACTGTGAGAATGAACCCTGATTGTCAATTTTATGGAGATAGGCATTCCTACTTAAATTACCTGAATTTGAACTTATCAGAATGTTATCATTTTTATCTCTTTGAATGTTACTAAAATAGGTTGGAATTGAGCCAGCATTACCAAATTCTGAAAGATTTCTTGCGGGAGTTGCTAAACTCGTTAAATCTTTCACATAGATATTTCCATGCACAAAATACACTTTTTGAGAATCTGATGAAAAATCAAAATCAAAACTAGCTCCGGATGAATTACTATCTACTAAGGTATAATTACTAAAAACTCCGGTTGTATTATTAAAATCAAAAGTCATAAACTTACTTGATGACCCACTAGTATTCGGTCCCTGATGATATGTATTTACAACAACCAATTCTCCTAATTTCTGATTGTTTGGAGAAAATTTAATTATACCTGAAGTCCTAACCTGAAACTCACCTGATATTACTGAATTAGAAAAACCAATATTAGTATTTATCTCGCTTTGTACAGGAACTGGGTTAAAACCGCTTGTCGTTATTTTATAACTTAAAAATGTAGCTCCAGTTGTAGAAGCCGTTTGCCCAATTAAAAAATATCCATCATTAGTACTATTTTTTACGCAAGCTAAAGGTCGAAAAGTATAATCGTATTTTACTTCGTTACCACCAGCATCTTTTAAAACATTATAATAATTTGTCGGAGTTATATTTGGATTTATAATTTTACCTAATGGATATTGCACATCACTAAAATCTACAATATAGTATGTATATGAATAACCTGGGTATGTAGATTCACCAATAAAAACACCATTACAGGAAGTAAAAACAAAAAACTGTTTATTATTACCGGGATGTGGAACAATTATTACTGGTTGAGATTGACTAATTCCTTGCAAAGCACCAATTGAATTATATGAACTTGAGGTCATAATCATTTCCTGATGATTTTTGTTCCAAATCTTTAATCCATCCGTATAAAATAATAAATTACCATACTCGTCACTAATTGATGCGTTACCATATTGTCCTGAATTTGAAACAGTAGATGCTACTGCAGGATTTGTATTAAAATTTAAATCTGATGTACCTAACTGCCAATGGTTATTAATATCCTGCCCCAAAAAAGTACTTGTTGTAAAAAACAAGAACGTGATATAAAGATATATCTTCTTCATAATATAATTTTCTTAATGATTTTTAAATTATGACTATTTTTTCTGAGCCAATAATATTTTTACCTGAGCTTTTAATTCTTCTATCTCACTATTTTGCTTCGTTAATTCTTTATTTTGTTGAATTAAGTACAATGTTAGCTCTTCAATTTTTTCTTGTTGAATTTTTGCCATTTCTCCAAGAGCTAAACCATTTTCAGTAACTTCTTTTGCAGACGGAACATTTTGTAAATGACCATTTTTTGCAATATAATTTTCAACTTCTTTTAAATTTGGCAATGCATAATCTGGTTGAAAAACATAATCAGCCCATGTATTGTAGACTTTTACTTCTTCGGCTCTAACTTTTCCTTTTACTGAAAGTTTATAAATCGTTGTACCATCTGTAAAACTTGAAGTTCCAATACCAATATTTGAATCTGTCAAGATATTTCCTTCTATTTTTGCGCTGCCTCTAACTACAAATTTATGTTCTGGTAAATAATCCCCAAAACCCCCAATTACAATTCTTGAATTTGGTTTTGGAAAATGCATATAAACATTATTATTACCATCTTCATTAATTTTCACTAATTCTTCCTGGCTTTTATTAAGAATTTCTAACTGTGTATAACCACCAGTCTCTGCAAGCATCCTAAATCTTCCAAAATCATTTCTATCTTCTAATCCAAACCATAATAATGGCTTAGCGTCCAAATTAGATTGAGGAAAATCGAAAATTTTAAACATTCTATATGCAGGTGATGTTCCGCTAACAACATTGCCGACATTCAAAATTATTGATTTTACATTTCTATCCGCTATAGACGAAAAAGTTTGACCATTGGGTAAACTTCCAGCTATTGTTAATGAAGACACTTTTGCATCTCCAACAACTTCCAATTTAGATGTTGGATTATTGGTACCAATACCAACATTAGGATTTGTACTTGGTATATTAGCTTGCACATTTGCTGCACCTCCTGTACCAGTGCTAATTTGTGCACCAGCGGTTAATGCAATTAGAAAAAAAGCTGCTAAATAGATTTTTTGGGTAATTTTTCTCATTTTATTTCTTATTATATTAAATTAATTCTTTCAAATTTAACATAATTAAGTATTCAAACATTGTTTTTTATTGTTAAGAAATTTATTAATAATGAAAGTGTTTTGTGACTAATAAAATTTATCAATAATAGTGTTATTTAGCGTTTCTAAAACAACTTTAAAATTATAATATCTCATCAGAATTTTATTCAAAAAAGCCCGAGATTTTCAATATTTTACAATTTTTAATGGGCAAAATGCGCAAAGTCAGAGAAATTTGCGCATATTTTCATTTACAGTTCTTTAAAATAGCACATTACCAATCTGGTTTATAAATCAAGAATTCTTTGGGCAAACTTATGATTTCATATTTATATAAATACTCACTGCTCATTAACTCTACAGTATCACTATCAATTTTATGCATTTTGTTTTTAATTAAACCACCTCCTTGCGGGCCTTCAAAATAAAACTGAATGACTAACTCTTTGCCATCAAAATTATAGTAAGCCATTTTTGCTTTTCTGGTATCTAATGATTTTATATCATTTTCATCATAAGTGGCAAACTCTCCAACTCTGCCATTAGCATAAAACTTTAAAAACTTTTTTTTTAAGCTAGTGGGCCTCTGATTGTATTTGATATTTATTGCATCAACCATTTCATATATTTTAGTGGTGTCAATAATTTTAAACACTTCATCGTTTGAATTGGGTTTTATTGTAAACCGATAGGGCTTGAATCTTATGTTTCCATATTCTGAGCGAGTATAAAAGCAACTTATCACAGAAAATACAATGCATAATATCAACATTTTTTTTACCATGATGTAAAAATATTTTGTGTTACTTGAAGTATGTTACCAATCTGCTTTATACCAAATAGTATTCTCTTTTAGTCTCTGTTTTAAATATATATATTTTGAAGCTGTTTTTTTGTCTACTAGAAACAAAGTATCGCTTTGAACTTTTATAGCATATTTTTTCTTTCCCAAATTATACGTTTCATCTATTGGAGAAATTATTTCTATCAATGTATCTTTTTTATTTTTATAACAAATTCCGCGATATCCTCTAACTGCCGGATCTAAATTTGGAAGATTATTTAAGCTGTCTTTATTAAAAATGAAATTATTCAAACAGCCATTTCCATAAAATTTCAATCCATTAATAAAACTATTACTGTTTGTTTTTAAATCATATCGTTTACCTTCTGTATCAATATAAAAACTTTCTATATAAACAGCATTTGTGTCTATCTCATTTAATAGTACAATATCATACTTACTTCTGTAATTCTTGTCAAAAAAACTTTTTTCATTAGGAATCTTAGTTAATCCGTCATCTAATTTTCTTTCTTTAATTCCTTCACATGAAACTAAAAAAAGAATCATTATGGAGCAAAATCTTACCATGATGTAAATGTATTAGTGGTTCTATATTGAATATATGGACTAATTGCATTTGAATAACTATTAAAACCTGGCTGAGGAGACACAATCCAATGAGCTCCAATATCTTGAATTGGATGTCTTACATACCTGTCCGAATTGACACCAACTCTATAATTTCCATAACCAAGATATGCCGCGCCTAATCTATATGGAGTTCCAGTTTCTTTTACAAATCCCAGCGGCATTTTTTCTCCAAAAACGCCATATTGTACACCTTTCGCCATTTCATTTGCATCACCTGAATAATCTGTTCGGCTTCCTGTGAATAAGTTAAAACCTGCTGAAAATTCATTAACACTCAATGATAAAGCAGCCGTTCTATATCTGTCCATTCCATCACCATAAATTCCTCCAAAGAATTTTTTCTTTTGAAATGGTGAACCATCATTTTCATATTGTCCCTTAAAATCTCCTGCATGTAAACCTACTATCCCAGTTTGTTGCTTAAAATCACCACCCCAATAATTAGTTCCAAGACTAAACCCGTTTTTACCATCATCATAGGCAGCCAAAATTGATTGTCTAATTTCTAGTCCGTTTTTTCCAAAACCATTATAATTACTATTACTCATAATACCAATTCCTCCTGAAAAACTAAAATCTCCGCTTGAATATGTTATTGATAAATTAGCTCCAATTCCCATAGTGTTTCCAAATGCAATAGCAGGAGAAATACTAAAACTCCAATTCCCTACTTGAATCCCTACAGGTTGCATAAAATAACTTACACCTGCACTAACAGCTGAGGAAGTAATAAAATTCCACATACCGGTATTACCGGCCACACAACTATCTGAAAATGTAGAGGCACCAAGTGTATTGTAAGCTACCCATCCGGTAACAGCGCTTATTAATCCCGATTTTACAGAAGTCCATCCCCAATTTCCTGTAGTCAATCCACTAGAAACATATCCTATAACAAATGAAGCGGCAGCAACGATTAAATCATCTAAGCCAAACCATTCACCATTATAATCTGCATATTTTAATGGATTATTCCAGCAATATGCATATCTGTTGAAACTTTGCGTATTTGACGGATCCTGTACAAAATTATCCGGCTGTAAAAAACGATGCAGTTTTGGATCATATAAACGGCCATTCATATGTATAATACCTATACTTTGCAAATGTTCATGTCCGGTATACCCTCTGTCTAAAACTGTTAATCCCTCCAAAATATTTCCAGCAGCATCCTGAACTTTAACGATATTTCCCCATGCATCAAAAAGACGTTTTTCTACTACTGTTCCCTGCTGATCTGTAATAGACATTATAGTACCCTGGTAATCCCTTTGCAGATACAGATAGTTTTGAGTACTTATTCCGTCACCTTTCACGACTACTGGTGCTGAATAACCGTCTCCTCCAATATAGGTAACAAAGTCAAAAGTGCCTGTTACTCTATTTTCTTTAATCTCCATAGTTCCATCGGCAGAGTAATATTTTCGGTAAGGCCTTAAAAGCTTATCATCTTCTAAACTTCCATAAAACATAGCGCTTCGGGCATTCCCATCATTATAAACAAAGCTGATTTTATCTACTCCTGTTTCTTCAATTTGTACAGGGCTTTTGAATGTATTATAAGTAGTATTAAGTTCTCGATCTGTACTAACGGGATCACTCGTTTTACGAATTTGAACATTATCATACCAAATATTACCAAGTCCGTTGTTATCTAATCGCAAACGCAATTTTTTAACAGATGCAGGAACTAAAAATGTTTTTGTTATTGGCGTCCAGGTTCCTGTCGTATTACTTACGACATTATCTGTTGTTATGGCATTTGCTCCGTCTTTCATAAATAAAAAGACCTGTGCTTGCGGACTATCACTATAAACCCATGCTGTATAAGTATATTGTGTTGCTACGGCATTATCTATAGAAATCCATTTGTCTGCAAAAACATATTGCTCAGTTGTTAATGTATTAGCAAGCTTTAAAGATGTTTTACCAGTCTGTGATTTAGTTGTGTCGTAAGTATTAAAGGCCGTGGCAGGGTATTTCTCTGTTTCCCATCCGGTTTTATCTTCCATACTATCATTAAAAATACCTTGTCTTCCTCCATAATAACCTCTTGCTTCCGGGGTTAATTCAACTGAGCTATTTTGATAAGGCTTGTCTGCTTTACTATATTTATAAGTCCCTAAACTGTTTTGGGTAATTCTACCCTGATCATCATATGATTGCGTTTCCTGAATTCCCAATATATTAGTAAATTCTGTTAAACGGTCCTGACTGTCATATTTGAAACTTTCGTTTCTGCTAAATATACTGTTGGTTCTGGTAGTTAAATTACCTTTAGCAGCATCAAAAACAGTATTTAAAGTTAAAATATTGGCTGTGGGCGTTGTCGTTTTATCGTATTTGTATTGTGAAACATATCCATAAGAATCGTATGTTTTAGTTAGCGCTGTTGGTCCATTTTGAGCAGTTAGTAATTGTCCCCTGGCATTAACTGTATTGGTTTGCCATAATACTATTGTATTATCGACGCCATCTAAAATCTGCCACGGAGCTCCATTTAAATAAGTATTTTTAATACTTTTTGAGCTTGATTTACCATTTGTTGAGGCTGTTAATGTTTGGATATCTATCCTGCCAAAATCATCATATGTGAAATCTTTTCTGAAAGAAGCATAAGGTGTTGTTTCTATCTTATAACTAATTCTTTTATTAGCATCATAAAAGAATTCATTTGTGGTTTGATTTAATCCGTTTGTTAAATCTTTAAAAGTGCTTTTCTTCAATAATGTACCCAGATATTCGTAAGTCGTTATGGAGTTTGTATTAGTACCAACAATTGTTTTTTCGGTTATTTTACCAAAATTATCTATTTTGTAAGCTGTTGTGCCATTAGGTCCCGTTTCTCTTAATGTTTCTCCAAATGAATTGTACTGATATGTATAAGTCCCTGCAGAAGCATCAACTAATTTTATTTTTCGACCCCAGCCGTCTTGTGTCACGGTTGTTTTTACATTAGCATAACTAGATTCTTTCACATTACCATCAGCAAAATAAGTATACTGAATCTGACCACCGGGAGTATCTGTTATTGAAACTACATTTCCAATCGCATTTTTAACTGAAATCTTCGTTTTTGTCCCCTCACTTACAGTTGTGGTGAGTCCTGAATACGTAATATTTGTTGTTTTACCTGTAAAAGCTGTATTTTTAATAGGTCGACCATAATCATCATATTTGGTTTCTGTCCATTGTGACGCACTTGAGCCAAAGTAAGGTTCACTAACTTTATAATTTCGGTCATAAATATCAAATAAATAGTCTTTATAGGATATGGTTCCCATTACGTTTTTAGTTCCATCTTTAATTTTTCGCCCTAAATCGTCAAAATATTCTTCTGTTGTGCTACCATCATCACCTGTTGTAATAATACTCGTTTTTTCAGCACTACGTGTATATGCAAAATTGATACTTTTACCTAAATAATCTGTTGTTTTGGTTTTCTTAAACCATGAATCATAAAAATAAGTTGTAGTTTGTAGATAAGGATTTGTTTCTGATTTTAAAGTGCTATCCGGATAATAAGTGAAAGTTGTTGCTAATAACTCAATATCAATACTTTTTGTCATAAACCTACCCGAAGAATCGTACTCATAACTTGTTTCACGAGGTGTGAGACCAGCGGCTGTTATTTTTTTCTTTTTTATATTACCAAAAGCATCATATTCATTATCCTCAATAACATAATCAGTATTGTTTCCTTTTTTCTTAAGTTGTGTTAATAACCCATTGGTATAAAAGTATAATTCTTCTGAACTTACGGCATCTCCTGAAACAGAGATTGTTTGTTTTTTACTGGCTGGCCTTCCCAAAACATAAGGCCCGGTTGTTGGGGCATTATAAGCAATTTCAGAAGTCGTAGTTTGAGCCGCAGTACCTCCTTCTTTTAATAAAGTTGTAGATTTTACAGGGTTGTTGTATTCATCATAGTCTACATAAGTTTCAGAGCTGGTGTTATCTAAACCGTTGAGCTGTCTGGTTGCTATATTTTTTAGTTTGAAAACTTTAGCTGTAGAGATTTCATTTTGATAGATTAGTTTTGATTTTGTTATAAATGTCGTGGGAGTATCTGGTGAAGCATTAGCTTCTTCATTTATTGTTGCTAAAAATACGCTTCCTGACTGTATCAGGGTATTGGGCTTCAAGGTAATACTTTGTGTAGCTGTCAAATTATCAGTTCCTGTTACTGTATATGCACCTTCTTTAATAATAGTTTGAGGCGTTAGTGTTCCTGTTGGCGGAGCTAACGGACTGTGATATCCAAGCAGTGTGTAATTTTCAACATTGGCTCCTCTTAAAGAAATATCATTTCTTGCAACTGTCGAAATCATAGCATTGTTGTCATCATGCCAATTTGTTTTTGTTGTAGAACGAAAACCAAAAAAACCTAACCCTTCTGCATTAGAAACGGCACCGCTATAAAAAAATAATTGTTTTTTATAAGTTGCTGCACTCGTTTTTTCAAGCTTGGTTACTATTTTAAAATTTGGCGCTACAACAATATCAGCATTTGGATATGTTTCTACAAAACGGGTAGGCGAATAAAATGGTTCATACTCATCCTGTTGCAGTGGACTATATGTAATGGATTCTTTCACACCGTTTCCTGTGGTGATAGAATTTACCAAAACTTCTTTACTAAAATCTTTTTTTGAACTAAAAGTATAAATCAGATTGTTGGTAATAGCTGCAATTTCGAGGTACTGATTATTTTGATTTGGAGATAAGAAAATAGGAACTGGATAACTTCTAATAAGAGTTGAAGGCTGAGTATCATACTCATGAGAGTAACTAAAGGATGAACCATTATTATTGTATGATTTTATTATAATTCTTCCTCCATTATATGCTGTACCAAATACAGATCTAAAGTGAACAATATCTGTTTTACCGTCTCCGTTAAAATCTACGGGAATAAGATTGTTGATTGATACGGATTGGCTATCTGTGGTACTCCCAAAATTTGGAAACTCATACGTTTGAGTTGTTTTTACAAAACCACTTCCTGTAGATAAAAACTTAACATAATCACTTGAGTTATAAAGACCAACACTCTTAGGGATTATAAAATCCATTTTACCGTCGCCATTATAATCTCCTGCTAATATAGAATAACTAGTCAAAATATCAGTGTCTATTGTTTTCCAGAGCTGAACCAGTTGATTGTTGTCATTTAAGGAATAAACAGTTACACTTCCTGCTTTAAAATGAAGAATATCTGTTTTGCCATCTCCATTTACATCAAGGGTTTCAATACGATCTTTTACACTAAATATCTCATAATTACGAAAATAATCTGTTAGCGTTCCGGCATCATTCCAAAAAGAAGTAGTCTTTCTGGTATCCATGTCTATAAAATACACCTTGCCTGTAGATAAATATTGTACGGTTGGTTTTATACAATATCCTGAAACATCCATTTCTTCATTATCTATGGCAATTATATCTGTTAAACCATCACCATTAAAATCGCCACTAACATATTTTTTAGACTGGGATTTATCTTTTAAAGATGCTACCGACTGGTTACATTCGGAAATATTTCTAACAGGAAAAGTAATTTGTTTAGAGTATATTACAGGAACAGCGTAAGAAGCATTATAATAGGTATTAAAGTTTACTGCTTTTGTTGTTGTAGATGACTGAACGGCGAGAATACCCTGAGTATCTGCAATTTTACTATTAGTAAACAAAAATGTAGTTGGAAAAATTTCTTCAAAACTTCCCGATAAGACCTGTGCAGGACTATTGTATGCACTATCCTTAATATCAGTAAACATCCAGAATTTTTTCTTTGCATCTGTACCTGTAATAGGATACAAAACAAAATCCATTTTGCCATCACCGTCAAAATCACCGGATATAGTAGAAGAAGTAGCTGAATTAATATCTCCCATGGCAATATTAGCAGTAGTTGAATTTGGAGATATTTCTAACTGTGTATCAGTATATTGAAATGTTGTAGGGTTGTAACTTTTACTAAGATCTCCATTTTTTTCTGTAATACTAATTAATCGTTGGTATCCTAAAGTAGTTTCATTGTAGGCCAACACATAATTTCTAAAACCTATGCCATTCCCAATTACCTGAATTGTGCTTAATATTTTATTTCTGATCACACTTTGCCCAAAAGTATATCCTTGTTCTGGTCTTGTTCTATTTACATAAACAAATTTAATCTGATTAATTGGAGCCGCTGCCTGCACAGATCCGTAACTGACAGAATCTATGTTTAGCGTATTATTTGCTGCTAAATAAGCATAACTAATTCTAACTCCCTGTGCATTTTCCCAATATGTAATAGCCCAATCCGATACAGATCTTGAATCAACTGATTTTCCATAATAAGCCTTTGAGCCATCCGGATATTCAACCATAAAGTACAAATCCGGATGATTTGGTGTACCAATAATAGCACTTGACAATGTAATTTTTATAGTCGAAAAATTCTCTGTTTCATAAACAGAACCCGCTACTCCATAAGTACCGCTTTTCAATATAAGCCTTTGACCATCAAAAGCAAAGCGGTTTAAAGCGCCCATGCTTACTGTTCCATCATGATATTTTGTAGATGCAATACTGCTAATAGTTGAAATACCTGCAATGTTCCAACCATAACCGGCTACTCCGTTAAAACTTTGACTGTTATAAACTAAACTAACTTGTGGTACAACTCCATTAATTCCTGGTGGAGCCGCAATTGGCACAGAATAATTAGCACCTCCTGATAAAGAAACCGATAATTGTCCTTCGGTTATACCAACTTCTATAGATGATCCTGTTGGTGTTTGTGCTGTAGCTAATAATCCAAATATAAAAATTAATAGGAAAGAGTAAAATTGTTTCATAAAGTTATTGTTTTACAATTTTAATTGTTTTTTGTTCACCATTGTTATAATTTAAAACAACCATGTAGATTCCGGCTTGATAGGCTCCAAATGCTAGAGTCTGCGAATCTGTTTTTTCAAGGTTTGACAATGATTGCAAAAGCACTCCATTTATACCATACACCTGCAGAGTTGAAACCTTATTATCATTCCCTAATTCCCATTTTAAAAACAATTCCTCTTTAACAGGATTTGGATAATATGAAATCACATCATCGTTAAAAAACTTCTGCAAACTTTCATCCTCTAAAGCTACTTCTTCTTGAGCAGGAGCATTTTTTCCAGTTGTTGAAGGACAGTTAAGGCATAAGTAACGTTTTATCTGGTTTCCTGCTGCATCATATTCAAACACAATTTTATCTGTTTGTGCATTAACTGCAAAGGAAAATGCTAATATGAATAGCGCTATAAAGTATTTCATATCCTGTAATTATAAGTTTGTAAATAAAGTAGATTTATTTTGTAGCAATTAATGCTTTAACCTGTGCTTTTAATTCTTCAATTTCTTTATTTTGCTGAATTAAATATAATGTAAGCTCTTCAATTTTTTCTTGTTGGATTTTTGTCATTTCTCCTAGTTCTAATCCATTTTCTTTAATTTCTTTAGCAGAGGGAACATTCTTTAAATGGCCATTTTTTGAAATATAATTTTCAACTTCTTTCAAATTTGGTAATGCATAATTTGGATGAAAAACATAATCAGCCCAAGTGTTATATACTTTTACTTCTTCCGCTCTGACTTTTCCTTTTACTGATAGTCTATAAGTATCTGCACCGTCTGTAAAATTTGAAGTTCCGATGCCTATATTTGCACCTGTCAGGATATTTCCTTCTATTAAAGCACTTCCATTTTGCACCACCAATTTATGCGGGAGTCCAGGAACATAGTCAGAATAGCCACCTATACTTAATTTAGAATCTGGCTTACCCATTTGTTGATACACTTTTCCTGTTCCATCTTCATAAACTTTAAAATATTCTGATTGACTTTTATCATTTAGAACAAGAGTACCAAAACCACCTGTTTCTGCATACACCCTAAACCTTTGATTATCTGACCTATCATCAATTGAAAACCAAAACATTGATTTTGGATCAATATTTGAAGCGGGAAAATCATAAAAATTCACCATTCTTGAACTAATACTTGTATTAACAATACTACCTCCACTGAAAATAGCACATTTATCGTTTCTATCTTGAGAATTTGTAAAAGTTTGACCATCTGGTAAACTTCCTGTAATTTCCAATTTAGCGATTGGTTTATTTGTACCAATCCCAACATTTGTATTAGTAGTTAAACTATTAGGTAATATACTCGAAGAACCTCCCAAGCCTGTGCTGATTTGGGCATTTAGAATTAAAAAGTTAAAAAAAAGTAATAGAAAAGTGTGTTTTTTTGTAATTTTCTTCATGCTTTCGTGATTTGTTAAATTAATTCTTTCAAATTTAACATAAAAAACGAATTGTCAGAAAATATTACTTTTTTTATTTACAAATTTATTAACAAGAAAATGTTTAAAACTTAAGCCTAATTTTTAAAAATAAAGTCTGATGATTTGGAGAAAAAAATCAAATAATATTAAAAAATAAGCTTTTTAATCTTTAAAAATAATTGCCAAACTTCATTTAGCTCCTCTAATTTTAATAACCAACAGAGAAACAAATAACTTACTATTCCAAGTAAACCCCCTAAAAACAGCTGAAGTATTAAATTATCTATAAAATAAGACATCACAAATACTAAAATTGCCATTCCTACTGTAGCTGTAAAAACGGGTAACATATCTTTCAATTGTTTTATTGCTCCATAGCCATAAAACTTACCTGGTAAATAGGCGTTTATAATAAATGATAGTGCTGATGTAATTACGTGTCCAATTATTATGGCTTTTACGCCTAATGGAATTGTGATAATCATTGCTATTATTGTTAAAGGCAATTTAGACAAGTCAACTTTTAGGTATAAATCTGAGCGGCCAATTGCATTTAGTAAATTCATATTAATAGCACTCATAGGAAGAAAAATACGTGCAAAAACCATCCATTGTAAAAGCGGAATCAAAGAAATCCATTTTTCGGTAAGCAACAATATAATGATAGGTTTTGCCAGTAAAGCAATAAGCGTCATAAGCGGGATAATCAAAAAAGCCGACATACGAATCATTCGACTATAAATAGAAACTAATTTTTGCTTATCATTTTGCACCGCTGCAAGAACAGGAAACGTGGCTTGTTGCAGAATACTCACAATTGTTCCTGCTGATAAATCTGCAAAACTCTTCGCTCTGGTATAATATCCTAATGAAGCTGTAGGGTAGAACTTTCCTAAGCAGATATTATAAACGTTATTTAACAGTTGAGCATATAAACCTGCAATTAGAATTTTTGATCCGTAACGAAATAAAGAATCAAAAGATTTTTTAGAAAATAAAATTGATGGACTCCAACTACTCAAAAACCATAAAGCAACTGATGAAGCCAAAGCCCCAGTCAAATTTTGAATGACCAATGACCAAACTCCATAACCCTGCATTGCAGCAATCACACCACATAATCCGCCAACAATTACAGCTATTACATTACTTTTTGCAATAGATTTGAAATCGATTGCAATAGTTAATTTAGTTTTCTGAACTATTGAGATAGCATTTAAAAACAAACTTACGCTTAACACACGCACTAAATCTGTTAATTGCGGCTGATTGAAAAAAGTCGATATATAAGGTGCTGAGAAAAACAACAGCACATAAAAAAAAGTACTTACTAATAAATTAAAAACAAATACTGTCGAAAAATCTAGATCAGTTCTGTCTTGTCGCTGAATTAATCCTACTCCTAATCCACTTTCTATAAAAGCTTGTGACAAGGCTATAAAAATGGCAAGCATTCCTATTAATCCAAAATCCTCCGGCAGTAAAATTCGGGCAAGTAATACACTCACAACAAATTGCCCTATCTGAACAGCAAATTTATCAACAGCAGACCAAAAAATTCCTTTCGTTGCTATTGATTTTAAGGAGGTATTATGCATCTGAAAATGATTAAATTATTTTCTTAAAGTCGTACATCTATCACTTGACCAGTATATTTAGACAATAAAGTCTGAATACATCTTTGTGCGACAATTTCCGGCTGCAATAAAGTATCTTCGGGTTCATTGCCAAAGTTTTTTATTCTCATTGGTGTTTGAGTACGTTCCGGATTCATGCAATTTACTTTAATATCATGAATTTCCCATTCTTGTGAAATCGCCTGTACAAAATTAACCGTAGCAGCTTTACTTGAAGAATAAATACTGTAAAATGCCCTTCCTCTGGTATAAGAACTTGAAGTAAAAAACAAGACTTGCCCTTTTGATTTTTTTAAATAAGGTAATGAAGCAAGGGCAATGTTAACCATTCCCAAATAGTTTGTGTTAATCGAATCAAGAATGTTTTGATAATTCATCATTTCGAGTGGTTCTTTATATAAAATTCCGGCTGTATTTATTATGAAATCGATTTTATGCTCTATTTGAAATACTTCTTCAAGAGCGTTCTTAACAGCTTTCATATCGGCAACATCTACACTATTTTCACTTCGGGAAAAACTATAAACACGAATTCCGTATGACTTTGCCAAATCTACAATACTCTTTCCTATGCCGTAACTGCCTCCAAAAACAACCATAACTTTATCCGATAATAACGCTTCTGATAATGTTATATCTTCAATTTCGACAGATCGCAACTGAAATAATTTGTCCAGTAAATAGGTATCTTCCGGATAAGTTAATTTCATATTTACCTCTTCTCCATTTACAACATAAATTTCTTCCTCCGGCAAATATTTCTTAACTACGCCGCAATCATCGGTTGCTTTAAAATTTTCATCTTTCAGCGCAAGCTTATACGCTTCTGCAATAATCTCTTGCCTAAAGCCCTGAGGGGTTTGACCACGTCGCATTTTTATTCTCTCGGGAATAGCCGTTATAATATCATTTTCAACCTCAATAATCGTATCAGCCGAATTAATAGCGACATCAACAGCTTTATAACTCTTCATTGCTTTTACAACATCATTAATAATCCTTTGACTTATCAAGGGACGTGCCGCGTCATGAAAAATTAAATTAGCTTCTTTTTGATCATCGTAAGCATTAATTGCCGCAAGACTGGAATGATATCTTTCTTTTCCTCCAATTAAAACCCGCTTCACTTTTTTCCATTGGTTTTTAATAATCATATCCTCCACCATAAACTGGTAATGATTATTTATAACAATAGCAATTTCATCAATGAGCTGATTTTTTTCAAATGCATCAACAGCATGTTCTATAACCATCTTTCCGGCAATTTTAAAAAACTGTTTAGGTAAAGATTTTTCAAGCCTAATTCCTGTTCCTCCCGCTAAAATGACAGCTATATTCATCTAATTTTTTTAATAAATTTTATTATTCTTCAAAAGAATTATTCAAAAATCTGAGTTTCTAAATAATTCATTATGTTTTGAGATGCTGTTAACTTATTTTTTTGCATTAAATTATTCTGCACAAAATCATTACGTTTTTCTTTCATTGAATCATTTTCATTCAGCACAACATTTTCAATAAAATCGATCAGTTGATCTTTATTTCTGGATTGATAATGTACTGCCACAGCTTTTTCTCCAAAATCACTCCATTCTTTCATAACAGCTTCATTTCTAACCATAAAAAGAGATGGTTTACCTGTAATAAGATATTCAGCCATAAATGAACCACAATCATGAATTAAAGCATCTGAAGTTAAAAATAAATCCCCGTATTCAGAATTTTCAAACTGACCATTTTCTAAATTTATCCATTTATTGTAATATTCATCTGTTTTTTCTTTGCCCCAATCCAGATCATTTTCCAGCTTAACTCTTAGTAATGGATGTGGTTTAAATGCTATCTGCAATTTGTCTTTGTAAATAACAGCCAATTCTAAAAACACATCAAAATATTCTAAAAAGTTAGACACTTTATTGAGCTCTTTCATAGAATGGTGCGGTGCCCAAATAATTTTTTTCAACGCAGCGTTTTTGTTTTTCCAAATGGAATTATCCGGCGTTTTATTAATCAATAACGGATCGAATCCTGGATAACCGGTTACAACATTATTCTTTCCCTTATTTATTTGTTTTTGAAATGCAATCTCTTTATGAATAGGAGTTTCAGAAAAAATTCTCCAAACCATATTATGAAAATTCAAATTATAAAAAGCATCGTAATTTGTTGTCATGATCGCATAAGGAACATAACAGGTTAAAGTTTCAGAAAACTGTTTTATGTAATATCTATAATCCTGCAAACCTTCATACGGATTCGTAAAAAAAACAATATCCGGAGAAAAAGTCTTTTTTATATCTAAATATTCACATGTTTCTTCGTTATAGGTTTTAATAACATTATATCCTTTTTTTTGAAATGAGTCAAATGATTTATTCATTTCAAACAGCATATTTTCCATACCGAAATTTACCGCTGGACAAACAAATATTTGAGGCTCAAATCTGGGATGTTGTGACATTAAATCAAAAAGTACATCATACTTCCAAACCGATTCGTGAATCAAAAAGAATGCAACTTTTACTTTCTCTTTTTGTCGAACAATTTCAAGTGCTTTTTGATGTTTTTTCGGTGCTTGTTTTATTACATACAAATCACGTAAGGTTCTTAACTTCGTGAAGTTATAAATCCTGATAAGTGAAAACCATATTTTTTCAGGGACGTATTTCTTGATTGTTAATTTTAATTCTGTCATTTTTTATCAGATTAAAATTAATATCTATTTAAAGCTTCAATAACAAAACTTACTTCAGACTCAGTCAAAACAGGACTAATAGGCAAACTCAAAATTTCATTGTGAATCTTTTCCGTTATAGGAAACGATAAATCATTCCAGTTTACAAATGCTTTTTGTTTGTGTGGCGGAACGGGATAATGAATTACAGTCTGAATATTATTTTGCGTTAGATATTTCTGCAAAGCTTCTCTGTTTTCTGTTCGAATAACAAACAAATGAAAAATATGATTCTCTGAAAAATCCCAAAACGGAAGCGTAATTTTTTCGTTTTTAATTTCAGCTAAATACCTTTTGGCAATCGCGCGGCGTTTATCATTATCAGCATTTAGGTTTAGTAATTTTAAATTTAAAAACGCAGCCTGAATTTCATCTAATCTTGAGTTTACGCCAATATATTCGTTATAATATTTTTTTTCAGAACCGTAATTACGAAGCGAATAAAGCACTTTTGCCAATTCTGGATCATTTGTAGTTACAGCGCCGCCATCACCTAAACATCCTAAATTTTTTCCGGGATAGAAGCTATACGCCTGAGATATTTTTAGATTTTCTCCTGTGTGAAATTTGGAATTTGGAATTTGATTTTTGGAATTTACAACCGCAACTGCTCCATGCGCTTGTGCCGCATCCTCAATTAATAAAAGATTATTTTGATTCGCAATTTTAGTTATTTTATCCATTTCAGCCAATTGACCGTATAAATGAACCGCTAAAATCGCTTTTGTTTTTGATGTAATTTTTTCCTGAATCAAATCAGGATTTATGTTGTAAGTTTCTAACTTTGGCTCGACAAAAACAGGAACTAAATCTGCTTGCAAAATTGCTAAAATACTGGCAACATATGTATTCGCCGGAACAATAACTTCGTCTCCTTTTTGAAGTTTTCCTAGTTGAATGTAACCCTTGAAAATCAAAACTAAGGCATCAAAACCATTTCCAACTCCAATACAATAATCAGTTTGGCAATATTCGGCGAAAGCCTTTTCGAAAGCTTCCACTTCTTTACCTAAAATATACCAGCCATTCTCTAAAACTAATTTCAGTTTTTCCTGAAATGCAGCTTCGTATGGTTGATTTACTTTTTTAAGATCAAGAAATGGTATCATTTATTTTTTATTGGTTAAACAAAAATACCATTTAACTTATTATAATTTGAGGTTTCGACTTCATAAAAATCATGAATTATAGTACTTGCGCCAAAACTTTCTTTCCAGTATGATAACCCTTCATTGAGATTTTTACCTTGGTTTTCATTTGAAATTCCGAAATCAAAAAAACGTTTTTCAGCAAATCTTTCATTAATTAAATAAGAAAATAAAAAATCTAAACTTCCTAAATTTTCTGAATTTTCATTTTTTGAAATGTACTGGCAATGTGCAACTGTTTCGGTTTCAAAAACAGTTGTTCCGGCGACAATTTTATCTTCCAAATAAACATTAAACTGATGAATATTTTTAGGAAAAAAAGATTTGAGAGAATTCATTTCTTCTATCGAATGAACCGGATTTGCATCATGTTTTGATTTTAAATTCGGAATCAAAACTTCATTCCAAAACAATTCAAAGTCATTTTCTTCCTTAATAATCAATTGACTGGAAACCGCTTTTTGAAAACCTCTTTTTCTAAGTTTTGAAACAGTATTTTTTTGGGATAAATCAATTACAGAAAGTGAATCACGTCGAATTAATTTGGCTTCTGCCAAAAACAAACTATATAAAATTTCATCGGAAGGTTTAAGATGATAAATTGACGGAAGTGATTTAAAATATAGCTTTTGGAAATTATTTTCATTCAGAAAAAATAAAACAGCCTGAAAAATTTCTATAACGGCTGCCTGTTTCGTTTGTTCTTTGCAAACCAAACTTCCATAAGTTAAACCCTGATGTGAATATAAAATTTTGTCTATTTTATTGGAAGGCAAAACACTTACTAATTTCTGATCTTCAAAAACCAAAAGCGAAAAATCTTCAAAACGATCCTGGTGATATTCCATAAAATCACGATGAAACAAAAACGTAGCATTTTTAGCCTGAGCGATAAACTCATTCCAGATTTTATAATCGTTTTTCTCGTATTTTTTTATGGTATACTTTGTCAAAATTTCTTTTTTTTCTGCTCCTAATTTTCACAAATTAATTCGAGTTAATTCGTGAACTTCGCGACATATTTTTTCTTATTTATGCTCAAATGCCGGTAAATACCATTTGAATTTCACTGCCATTAATCGAACTGAAATAATCACAATCGAAGTGACAAGATACAATACATCATCTTCCAGATTCAGTTTTCTTAATCCGAAAAATACAATTCCGCCAAAAATGCAGATTGTAGCATAAATTTCTCTTCGAAAGATTGTTGGAATTTCGGTACACAAAATATCTCTGATTACGCCGCCAAAACAAGCTGTCATGGTTCCCAAAGCAATACAAATTACAGGATGCAAACCGGTCATGATACCTCTTTCAAGACCAATTAAAGTAAAAACGCCAAGTCCAATTGTATCAAATAAAAATAAAGAAGTACGCAGTTTATCAAACTTTTTTCTGAAAAGAATCGCAAGTCCGAAACCTAAAATAATCACATAAACATATTGCAGATTCTGCATCCATCCTACTGGCGTTCTGCCAATTAAAACATCACGAAGTGTTCCGCCGCCAACTGCAGTTACAAAAGCAATGATAAAAACCCCAAACGGATCCAGTTTTTTATGCATTGCAGTTAAAGCGCCGGACATGGCAAAAGCCATTGTACCAATAATATCTAATAAATGAAACATTCTTTTCGAGGTTCAAAGGTTCAGAGGCGCTAAGGTACAAAGGTTTTCCTTAGTCTGACACAGACAGGAAAAAGTTGGTTCTTTTCTCTTGTTTTTCGTCTTATCAGAACATTACTTTTTTACATAAATCGGACTCCTTTTTAATAAATAAGAAACTGAATCTATCCAGCTGTCTTTTAGTTTCAGGAAAGGCTGACGCGTTTGTGAGTAAATTTTTGTGCCGTTTTTATACATGTCAAAATAAACATTGTAATAGTAATACATTTGCTGATTGGCAGTTGTTGTCGAATAATCTGTCGATTTTACTTTTTTATCATTATTGCTCACCGTTGTACTTCCGCTTCCGTAAGTTGAAGCTGTTGAACTTGTTGACATGGTGTATGAAATTTTTGCCGCCACAATATTATCAACACCAAGAATTTTTTGAAGATCTTCAATAGGTGTTTCATCAATATTATTATGATCAATTCCGGCTTTATGAAGCAAACTATTTGTGGTTCTTAAATCCTGAACCGTTAGCGGAAAAATATTGGCTGATTTGTCTAATAATTTATTGTACATATCATTTTGGGCAAATTTTGCCATATCTTCTGAACTTTCCTGCGTATCTGAATTCACATACGGAATGGGCAAAACAGCAATTGTATTCGGTTTAATTTCCTGAACAGCTATATTTTGGTTCGGAGTTGTTGAAGTAGTATTTCCGGAACTAACATCAAAAGTCTGAGATCGTCCGCTGGCAAAATCAATTCTGGCAATTTGAGAAACATCAAGCGAAATTTGCACCGTTTCGCCCGGAAGGGAATATTCTACCGTTTTATCAGATATTTTTGCAATCGTACCTTCTATAATCTGATAATCTCTTTTGATAATTTTATCGAGTTTTTTTGTTCCTTGTGCAAAAGCAATAACCGAAACAAACAGCATTAGTATAACTGCAAAAGCTTTTTTAATTCTCATAATATTTCTAATTAAGTCAGATAATAAATAGTAATAGATTCACTTACAAACAAAGTTAAGAAAAAACTTATTACTTAAATCATTTAAAACAAGCGACTTAATTACATATTCTGAGTATAGAAATTATAATCTTTTAAAATAATACGAAGAAAATCTTTATCGTTTCCAGATTGATTTTTGATTCCCGTAACACTTTCAATTTTAGAAACTAATTTTTGAATTGTTTCATAATCGTTTTTAATTTCTGCTTTTTGAAACGTTTCCTTAATGATTCTCATATCATTATCGCTCAATTTTATAACCAAAGGATACGTTGGTACATAAGCATTTCCTATTTCTTCCAGAATAGTATGGCTAATATTAATTTTATTTTTTAAAGTGATAACGGCAGTTCCTGCAACCATATCGCCTAAACGCTGTCCTTTTTTGCTTGTTATTACAGTAAAAAAAGCAACGATTCCAAAAAATATACTAAGATCTACGAGCCTGAAAAACCAGCGCATTAAATAATCGCCAAAACCTGCCTGGTAGCCATCAATCTTAACCACTTTTATTTTGACTATTTTTTTACCAATAGTTTGTCCTTCAAAAATACTTTCTAAAGTAATAGAGTAAATAATAACCGGAAAATAAAGCACCAAAACAATAGTCATTCTGGACCAGGTATCTAATTTATCAAGCAACCTGTCTATTTGAAGCCAATAAAAAACAATACCCCAAATAACAATTATATAAGCTACTTTTATAGCAAAATCAATTAAATGAGAACCTATTCGTTCCCCAACAGACGCTGCTTTAAAATTTATTTTAACATTTTGGGTTGTATTAATTGATAATTCTGACATATTTTATATTTTAGCCTACAATGAGAGAAGTTGCCTTCATAAAACAAAATAAAGAAAAATGGCTGGAATTTGAGCTAGCTATTTTTGGTAAAGCTAAAAAAAATCCTGACGAGTTAGCTAATTTGTACATTCAAATGATGAATGACTTGTCGTATGCCCAAACTTATTATCCAAAAAGTAAAACAGTAATTTACTTAAATCATCTTGCCTCACAGATTTACCAAAAAATTTATAAAACAAAACGAGCGGAAAAAAACAGATTTATAGAGTTTTTTAAAACCGAGGTTCCACTTTTGGTGTATGATTACAGAAGATATTTAATGTACGCTTTTGTTTTATTCTTTATAACTGTTGGTATTGGTGTGATTTCAGCGCGATATGATCAAAATTTTGTTCGCTTAATTTTAGGCGACGGTTATGTAAATATGACTTTGGAAAACATTAAAAAAGGTGATCCAATGGCGGTTTATGGCTCCGGAAGTAATTGGGGAAGTTTTGTTGGCATTACCATGAACAACCTTTATGTAGGCGCCAGATGTTACATTTATGGTATTTTTGGCGGACTTGGAACTTTTTATATCTCGCTCCAAAACTGTATTATGCTGGGTGCGTTTCAGTACTTTTTTTATGAGCAGAATGTCTTTTGGAAAAGTGTTCGCGGAATCTGGATTCACGGTTCGATGGAAATTTTTGCTATTGTAATTGAAACGGCTGCTGGATTTATTTTAGGCGCTTCCATTTTGTTTCCAAAAACTTTTTCGAGAATTAATTCTTTTAAAATAGGATTTAAAAATAGTTTCAAAATATTCCTCAGCACATTTCCATTCACGATTAGTGCCGGGTTTCTTGAAGGTTTTATTACCCGATATTCCATCGATATGCCCAATTGGTTAAGCAGTTTAATCATTTTGGCAACGCTTGGTATAATCTCTTATTATTATCTGGTTTATCCTTTTATTGTACAAAAAAAAACACAGTTATCTGCCCAATTGAATTAATCAGGAACCAGTAATGAATAAAATTTTCTTCATTTTAACTTTTCTTTTTTATTGCAGTATTTCAATTGCACAGGATTCTTCGGCTACTGTTGAACCGCCAAAAGTTGAATCTGTAAAATATAGCGAAAAAGATATTCAGGTCGATTCAAATAGTATTGAAGCCAAAAAATTCAAAAAAGATTTCAAAAACAAATACAAAGATTCTGATTTTGTTTACGAAGTCAAAGCACCGGAAAAAACTGCCTGGGATAATTTTAAAGAATGGCTCGCCAGTATTTTTAGAAGTATTTTCACTTTTAAAGATCCGGAAACATCACTTAATATCGTTGTCATTTTCCTGAAAGTAATCGCTGCTCTGATTATTATTTTTGTGATTTATTTAATTGTAAGAGCAATAATTGCCAAAGAAGGACAATGGATTTTCGGAAAAAATGCGCACAAAAAAACCATCTATTATTCTGATATTGAAAAAAATATTCATCTTTTAGATTTTGAAAAACTCATTAAAGAAAGTATTGCATCCGGCGAAAAAAGAATCGCCGTCAGGTATTATTATCTTTGGTTATTGAAAGTAATGGCGCAGAACCATTATATAGAATGGGATATTGAAAAAACCAATTCTGATTATTTATACGAACTTCAAAGACCGGCTCACAGAGAAGAATTTACGTATTTATCATACTTGTACAATCATATTTGGTACGGCGAATTTGAAATAGACGACAGCACTTTTATTAAAGCCGAAAACCGATTTAAGAAATCCTTAAAAACATTTAGCAATGAGTAAATCCATCAAAATTTATATTGCTATTCTGATTTTAGTTTTCGTCGTAATTTTAATAGCAGACCGCAACCAGTCAAAACCAATTGATTGGCGTCCAACATATTCTGTCAATGACAAAATCCCGTTTGGATTGTATGTTTTTGACAAAGAGATCAACGGGCTTCTAAAAAATCAAAAAATAGAAAGAGTATCTGCCGTAACACCTTATGAATTTTTAGATTCAAAATATGTTCCGGATACAGTAGCAGGGAAATACAAAATAAAAGGTACTTTTTTAAGTATTTCTGAGTTTGGTGAAATTGATGATCAGTCCATTTCAGAGCTTTTTTATTTTGTTTCTCACGGAAATAGCGCTTTTTTAAGCATGAAAACTTTTCCTCAATCTTTATTAGACAGTTTAAAAATTGAAATCAAAACCAGTTTTCCAAGTGAAAAAACAAATTCTGTCTGGCTGGCAAATAAAAAACTGGATCCGAAAAAATATTCCATAAGCGAACAAATGGGAAATTATTATTTTTCGAAAATTGACACTTTAAACACAACTGTTTTAGGATATCAGGGAAATCAAAAACAAAAACAAATTGATTTTATTAAAGTACCTTATATCAACGGATATTTTTATTTGCACACACAACCTGTGGCTTTTACCAATTATCATTTATTAAAAAAAGACCAGTATAAATATGCGGAAAGTGTACTTTCGTATTTTCCAAAAGGAAATATTTATTGGTACACAAAAGGACAAAACAGTGAATCGATTTCAGATTCGCCTTTGCGTTATATCATGAGTCAGCCTGCGCTAAAATGGGCGTGGTATTTATTTTTAATCGGAATTTTGATTTTTATTATTTTTAATGCCAAACGAAAACAAAGAATTGTTCCGATATTAAAACCGCTGCCGAATTTAACGCTTGATTTTACAAAAACAATCGGGAATTTATATTATCAGGAAGGCGATCACGATAATATTATCGATAAAAAAATCATTTATTTTCTGGAAAAAATTCGAAATGAATATTTACTCGATACAACAAAACTGGACGATGATTTCATTAAAAAATTACATCACAAATCAGGAAAAGAAGAAAATGACATTCGCGAATTGGTGTTTTTAATCAACGAACACCGAAAAAGTTATCACGGAAGTCTCGAAGAAGATTTAATCAGAATTAATAATGCAATCGAGAAAATTTTGCATTAAATGCAGCAATCATGATGTTTTATTTTAGACGAAAATATTCTTATGAAAATGATTGCCCTAGCCCCGATAGAAGTGGAAATCCTTTTGTGGCGGGGTTCGACACACAAGATTGGAACGGATAGCGGGATTAGCTCCTGAAAAAAAATAGCTTTTATCATAGGGATGGAAATGATAAAAGAAAATTATAACCAAATACAAAAGAAAACAGACCAAAACATGGACGATTTTAATACACCAGAAACAGAAATCACGAACGAAAACGTGAATTTTGAAACCAGAATAAATCTTGCTCCACTTTTAGAGCATGTTAACAGCATCAAAAAAGAACTTGAAACGGTTATTGTGGGGCAGCATAAAATGATCGACCAGCTTTTGGTTGCTATTTTATCAAACGGACACGTTTTGCTTGAAGGTGTTCCGGGAGTTGCAAAAACAATTACCGCAAAATTATTATCAAAAACGTTGAATATTGGCTTTAGCCGAATTCAGTTTACACCGGATTTAATGCCTTCGGATATTTTGGGAACGTCGATTTTCAACTTGAAAAGCTCAGAATTTGAATTTAAACAAGGTCCGATTTTCTCTAATTTAATTTTAATTGATGAGATTAATCGTGCGCCTGCCAAAACACAAGCCGCACTTTTTGAAGTTATGGAAGAGCGTCAGATTACAATTGACGGTTCTGCTTATCAGCTTGAAACTCCGTTTTTAGTAATTGCAACCCAAAATCCAATTGAACAGGAAGGAACTTACCGTTTGCCGGAAGCACAATTAGACCGTTTTTTATTCAAAATTTCGATTGATTATCCAAAATTAGACGAAGAAATCCTGATTATTCAAAGAGAGCATTTATTGCAGAATCATGGAAAATTAGAAGCCATAAAAACGATTCTTTCTGCAGAAGAAATAAAAGGATATCAGGCGCTTATCAAACAAATAAGAGTTGAACAGAATTTATTAGAATATATTGCCAGAATTGTGGTGAACACACGAGAAAATGCATTTTTATATCTTGGAGCTTCGCCTCGTGCATCGATTGCTATTTTGAATGCCGCAAAAGGTTTTGCAGCCATTCGCGGTCGTGATTTTGTAACTCCCGAAGATATTAAAGAAGCTGCTGTACCGGTTTTACAACACCGTGTTATTGTCGCTCCGGAACGTGAAATGGAAGGAATTACAAGCGCTGAAATTATCAAACAGATTATTGAAACAGTAGAAATTCCTAGGTAGTTTTCAGTTTTCAGTCGCAGTTTTCAGTTCTCAAATTAATCTTTTCTAAATGAAATTTTATAAACTATTTTCTATATCCTTAATTTGGATTTTACTTGCGGGTTTTAAGCCTTTGAATAGGGTTGAAAACACCAATAAAGCTGTTTGCTTTGCGACCGATCAAGAGCAGATACAAACCTTAATCAGAAAAGTTTATGAATGGATTGAGACTAAAAAAACGCAAACTGATTTTGATGTTGTTGCCAACAAAAAAGGCGATAAATACGTGGCATTAAATGTAAAAACACACAACAAAATAGTAGAAGAACTTAAAAAGTCTAACTTTTTTGCACAGCAATTTATTGATAATTACAATAAAATTGGATTGAAAATTGGCGATAATCTCAAAACCAACAAGGCAGAATATTTTGTTGGTGAACTTCCTCCGTACGGAAATGACAGCGATCCGTGGTGTGAATGTCAGGATAGTCCGGAGAAATTTTGGAAAACCATGAAAGTAAACAATTTGAAAATCCAAAATAATAAAGCTAATTTTTACTGGACATGGACAGAATGGAAAGAAACGCCTAAATATAAAGTAACTGCGGTTAAAGAAAATGGAATCTGGAAAATAGCGGTTCTTGATGGTTTTGATTATGATAGTTTTACTAAAATCTAGCAACACAAAAAATAAACTTTAAACTCTTTTAAATTGAAATTCATAAAAAGTCTATATCTCAATAACTTCTTTTTCTTTGTGCTTTTGGGCATAATAGGATTATTTGTTTGCGCTTTTATTTTTCCGAATTTATATAACGGAGTCTGGTTTATTATTTTAGTATTAATTACGTTTTTGGGTCTTGATATACTAATTTTATATGCAGCCAAAACCGGAATTGAAGCTTCAAGAGAAACGCCTGAAAAATTGTCTAACGGAGATTTAAATCCTGTCACCGTTTTAGTCAAAAATCATTATACATTTCCAATTTCGATAAAAATTATTGATGAAATTCCGTTTCAGTTTCAGGTGCGGGATTTTAAAATTATTAGAAATATAAAAGCTTCCGGCCAGGATAAAATTGGATATGATTTGCGCCCGACAGAACGTGGAGAATATTACTTTGGAAATTTAAATATTTATGTTTCTTCTCCTTTAAAACTGATTTCGAGAAGATTTACTTTCGATAAAGATAAAATGGTGCCCACGTATCCTTCTTATATTCAGTTGAGAAAATATGATTTACTGGCTTTTTCGAATAATTTATACCAATACGGAATCAAAAAAATTCGCCGAATTGGTCACACCATGGAATTTGAACAAATCAAAGAATATGTTCAGGGCGACGATCTTCGAACCTTAAACTGGAAAGCCACAGCAAAGAAAAACGCTTTGATGGTGAACCAGTTTCAGGACGAAAAATCACAATCGGTTTATCTGGCAATTGATAAAGGACGCGTGATGCAAATGCCTTTTAATGGTTTGAGTTTGCTGGATTATGCGATAAATTCTACTCTAGTTCTGGCAAATGTAATTCTGAAAAAACAGGATAAAGCCGGAATTTTTGCTTTCTCAAAAAAAGTAGAAAACAGAGTTTTTGCCGAAAAAAGAGGTTCGCAAATGCAAAAAATCCTCGAGACTTTATACAACATCAAAACAGATTTTTTCGAAAGTGATTACAGTCGTTTATATGTTGATATCAAAAAAAATATCAACCAGAGAAGTTTGATTATTTTGTATACCAATTTTGAAACCATGGACGGTTTAAATCGTCAAATGCCATATTTAAAAGGAATTGCAAAAAGTCATTTATTGGTTGTCGTTTTCTTTAGCAATACAGAACTGAACGAAATCATCAACAAAAAAACTGATACAATTCAAGAAGTTTACGACAAAGTAATTGCCGAAAAATTCATGTTCGAAAAACGCTTAATCGCAAATGAACTCAAGAAATACGGAATTCATTCGGTATTAACACAGCCGGAAAATCTGACTTTAGATGCTATAAATAAGTATTTGGAAATTAAGGCGCGAGGGATTTTGTAAAGGGTTATGAAATGTGAAATGATTGTTGATCTTAAAATTTAAAAATGAAAAAAGTAATTTTATCTACTCTGATTTTGGTAAGTTTTTGGTCTTTTGCTCAAAAAACCGAAACTATAATAATTCCTAAAGGAGTTGTTTACAATTACTGTAGCCCAAAAGTTCTTGAAAAAGCTAAAAAATTAATAAGCGATAACTTGTCTGATAAAAATGATTATGCAATAGTTCAAAATAATCTAATTATAGGACCAGAACTATGGAAGAGATATAAAAACAATGAACAAATACAAAAAACACAACCAGGAAAAGTAGAATTTCACGTTGACGATTTGATACTGGATGGAAAAATGAGTCACGATATTAATGATTCTAAAATAATATGGGATGAATTTAAAAATGAAGTTGCTCAGGATTATAAAATCAGAAAGGCAAATGAAGACGAATTAAAATATTATTGGTCTGTAATTTCATTTGATATCGATGAACCTTTATTAATTATTGAAACCAAAGATCATAATTATATTTTAAATTTATTAAAAAAGAATTTAAAACTACTCTGGCTCGACGAAGCTCCAAAAGGCCATAATAACAAAGTAGAAAAAACTGAGTCAGTTTCTAAAGGAATTCAGGAAACAAAACTTGAGCAAGTTGTACTATTAAGTTCTGACGAAGAAATAAATAAAAATAGTTCAGTTGACGACATTAACTTAATTATAGACAAAACAAATCTAATATTTGAAGAGCTATTCGAAAACTCATTGAAACCCGGCAAAATCATGGTTCAATTTGAGTTGAATGAAAAAAATAATGATATTTTATTTGCAGTTAAAGATTTGGATCTGGAAATTATGAAAGAGTTTGAAAAAAGAATTAACAGTGAAAAATATCCAAATTCAAAAAAAGATTCGATAAAACTTCAATTAATTTTTAAAGTAAATTCTTTTGATTAAATGAAATAAATGATAGCAGGAAATATTCTGTAATATCAAATTTTGTTAATTTATAGCTATGATAAAAACATGAATTAATAATTTCATTAATGTTTTGAAGATTATTATTTAGCTTTAAAGTAAAAATTCGTGAATTCGTGGCAAACTTTTTTTGTTTCACCATGTTGCAAATCTACAAGATTTTGAAAACCTTGCAGGAAGAAAAAAACCTCAGTACCTTTGCCCCTTTGCAACTTTGAGCCTTAAAAAAAATGAAACAAATTACTTCAATTCAAAATCCGTTTATAAAATCTCTTGTTTTATTGCAGGAAAAAGCAAAAGCCCGTAAACAAACCGGAACATTTTTGATTGAAGGATTACGCGAAATTTCATTAGCCATAAAAGGCGGTTACGAAATAGAAACCGTTTTATTTTTACCGGAATTAGTTTCAGAAAATGAAATCAACAAATTGGTAAATGCACCAGTTCAAATGATAGAAATTAATAAAGAAGTCTATCAAAAACTGGCTTATCGCGATACTACCGAAGGAATTTTGGCTATAGCCAAAACAAAATCGCTTCAATTATCGGATTTAAAATTATCAGCAAATCCGTTGATTTTAGTAGCCGAAGCACCGGAAAAACCGGGAAATATTGGTGCCATTTTACGTACGGCCGATGCCGCAAATCTGGACGCGGTTTTAATTGCCAATCCAAAAAGTGATTTATACAATCCAAATATTGTCCGTTCAAGTGTTGGCTGTTTATTTACCAATCAAATTGCAACGGGGACTACAGCCGAAATCATTGCTTTTTTGAAAGAAAAAAAGATTGATTTTTACTGCGCGACTTTACAAAATTCAACTTCTTATCACACTCAAAATTTTACCACTCCAACCGCTTTGGTTGTTGGGACAGAAGCAACCGGCTTAACTCAGGAATGGCGCGATGCTGCAACTCAAAATATTATAATTCCGATGCAGGGAGAAATTGACAGTATGAATGTTTCTGTTGCTGCTGCGATTTTAATTTTTGAGGCGAAAAGACAGAGAGGGTTCTGATTTTAGATTTTAGATTAAAAATCAATTCTTCGAATTTGATTTTTAATCTTCCGCTACATGTCAGACTGAGCGTAGTCGAAGTCCTTCTGAAAACAAAATAATCTCGGTTTCGATTAATCTCCTGATATCAAATCTACCTTCAAAAATCTAAAATCTAAACTCTAAAATCAACAATCCAAAACCTTGTGTATGTTGGAACTTATTCTTATTTTTAGTACTTGAACTATGCCGTTATGATAGAAATAGATATTGAAAAAGAAAATAAAGCAATTGCGCAGGAATACAAAGAATTACTTCGAATTAGCTACCAAACTTTAAGCCCGACTGACAAAAAACTGATTCGAAAAGCTTTTGATGTAGCGGTTGATGCCCATAAAGAGCAACGACGCAAATCTGGAGAAGCGTATATCTTTCATCCTATTGCAGTTGCAAAAATTGTTGCCTCAGAAATTGGTCTGGGAGCGACCTCTATTGCCGCGGCTTTATTGCACGATGTTGTCGAAGATACCCCGATTACGGTTGAAGATATCGAACGTTTATTCAATCCAAAAGTAGCACAATTAGTTGAAGGCCTGACTAAGATTTCGATGGTTCAAAAAGATTTGAACGCTTCGATGCAGGCGGAAAATTTCAGAAAAATGATTCTGACTCTGAACGATGATGTTCGTGTTATTTTAATCAAACTAGCCGATCGTTTGCATAATATGCAAACTATGGATTCGATGGCAGAATACAAACAGACCAAAATTGCCTCAGAAACTTTATACATTTATGCGCCTCTCGCCCATCGTTTGGGACTTTATAATATTAAAACAAAACTCGAAGATCTTGGTTTAAAATATACCGAACCCGCTGTTTATGAAGATATTGTTAGCAAAATCAGAGAGACAAAAGAAGAACAGGACGCTTATATTAAAGACATTTCGGATGTTTTAAAGAAATCTCTGGATAAGGAAGAAATCGATTATATCATAAAAGGGCGCCCGAAATCTATTTATTCGATTCGTCGAAAAATGCGTGCGCAAAATGTGAGTTTTGATGAAGTTTATGACAAATTCGCTCTTAGAATTGTCTATAAAGCAGATCCGCATGATGAAAAATTTATTGCCTGGAAAATTTATTCAATCGTAACAGATCATTACAGACCGAGTCCGAGTCGTTTGCGTGACTGGATTTCATCTCCGAAATCTACCGGATATGAAGCTTTGCACATTACCGTTATGGGACCAAAAGGCCGATGGGTTGAAGTGCAGGTTCGAAGTGAACGTATGGATGAAATTGCTGAAAAAGGTTACGCTGCACATTACAAATATAAAAACGGCGCAACCGAAGAAAGCGGCTTGGATGTTTGGCTGAATTTACTTCGTGAAGCTTTGGAAAACCAGGAAACTAATGCGGTTGATTTTGTGGAAGATTTTAAAATGAATTTATATTCAAAAGAAATCTTCGTTTTTACTCCGAAAGGAGAAATCAAATCGTTGCCAAAAGGTGCCACTTCACTGGATTTTGCCTTTAGCATTCACTCTGAAATTGGAATAAAAACCAGAGGAACACGTGTAAACGGACGTTTGGTTCCGCTAAATCACGAACTTAAAAGTGGTGATCAGGTTGAAGTAATTACGTCTGCCAATCAAAAACCAACGGTGAACTGGCTTGAATATGTTACCACTTCAAGAGCGAAAAATAAAATTAAAAACGTTCTTAACGAGAATACCAAAAAAATTGCCGAAGAAGGAAAAGAATTGCTTACGCGAAAACTTAAGCATTTAAAAATAACCATCAGCGAACAGGTTATCAATGAATTGGTGAATTTTTTCAAACTAAAAACAAGTCTGGATTTATTTTACAGAGTTGGAATTGGTGCAATCGAAAATCAGCAATTAAAAGATTATGCGGCGCAAAAAGGAAATACATTTATCAATTTCTTTAAAAATAAAATCAAAAGAAATAAAGACATTACTGCTGCCGAGGATATTCATAAACCTGTCATTAGCAGTAATTATGATATGCTGGTTTTTGGAACTGAACATGATAAACTCGATTATAAACTTTCGCAATGTTGTAACCCAATTCCGGGTGATGATGTTTTTGGATTTGTGACTATAAACGAAGGAATTAAAGTTCATAAAAAAGACTGTCCGAACGCAATTGGAATGCAATCTAATTACGCGTATCGTATTATGAGCGCCAAATGGATTGACTCTTCACAAGAAGAATTTAAAGCCATTATCAACATTACAGGAATGGATGTTTTAGGACTTACCAATCAGTTGACGAAGGTGATTTCGAATAATATGAGCGTAAATATTCAAAGCATTTCTTTGAGTACCGATGCCGGAATTTTTCATGGTCAGATTGCGGTAATTGTGAAAAACAATACAATTTTGAAAAAAATGATCAACGCTATTAAAAAAGTAGATGGTGTTGATAAAGTGACGCGTGAATACAGAACTTAATTTTTTAAAAAAGTGCAATTATGAAAATTGATTCCCCAGAAATAAAAATTCCGGAAATACATTTTGATGAAAATGGCGAACTTTTAATTGTTGCTTCTGAATCTTCTTCAAAAGATGATTTCGATTTTTTTCAGGGAAAATCTGTTATCAAAAATAAAAAACTAAAGAAAAGATTTGCCAATTGTACAGAATGGATTGAGTTTCCATCTACTCAGGAAATGTATAAAATCCTGAACGGAATTGGTAATATTGATAATTTTCTTGCCAATTTTGACGGTGAACCTTTTGAAGGAATGACTGTTCGTCTTTTTAATCCAAAAACAAAATTGTGGAGCATTTACTGGGCTGATTCCAATTCAGGAACTTTAGACAAACCTGTTGTAGGCTCTTTTGAAAATCAAGTAGGACATTTTTTTTCGAAAGATATCTTTGAAGGAAAAAATGTAATTCAGGTATTTCGATGGGACGCCAGAGACGAAAATAATCCCGTTTGGAGTCAGGCAATGTCTGATGATAAGGGAAAAACCTGGGAATGGAACTGGTACATGTTTATGTCGAAAGAAAAATAAGAAAATAAAAATAAAACGTTTAGAAGAATTGTTAGTTTTATTTCAAATCAAGACAAATATGTTAATTAAGCCTGTTTGATTTTTTGAAGAAACAGGAAGAAAAAAGCCCAAAATAAGAGCATTAAAGCGATCTAAATCGAGAATTGAAAGTTAAACTTTGAAGCTGAAACTTTTATTCATTAAAATAAAAAATTATCTTTGCCAGATTATGACACTAATTTCAACTGACAACACTAAAAATCAAGAAATTGTAAAAAATGTTTTTACAATGTATCTTGAGCAAAAAGGGCATCGCAAAACTCCTGAGCGCTATGCTATACTTCAGGAAATTTACGATAGCGAAGAGCATTTTGATATAGAAAACCTTTATATCAAAATGAAAAACAAAAACTATCGTGTGAGTAGAGCAACGCTTTACAACACGATCGAGTTATTGTTAGACTGCGCATTGGTTAGAAAACATCAATTTGGGCAAAATCAGGCTTACTACGAAAAATCGTATTTCGACAAACAGCACGATCATATTATCATGACTGATTCTGGCGAAGTAATCGAATTTTGCGATCCAAGAATTCAAACCATCAAAAAAACAATCGAAGAAATATTTGATATCGAAATTACGAATCATTCGCTTTATTTCTACGGAAACAAAAAACAAAAACAATAATCCAGAAAGGAATTATTTTTAAAAAATAAAAAAAAGAAAATTAACTACATTAATCAGTGGGGTAAGTTAGATTGCCTCAACGCAAATTAAAACAGAATGACCGTAGATTTATTACTAGGATTACAATGGGGAGATGAAGGTAAAGGAAAAATTGTTGACGTTCTTACCTCAAACTATGATATTATTGCACGTTTTCAAGGAGGACCAAACGCAGGACATACATTAGAATTTGACGGAATTAAGCACGTTTTAAGAACCATTCCTTCTGGAATTTTTCATAAAAATTCAGTAAATATCATCGGAAATGGGGTTGTAATTGATCCTGTAGTTTTTCAAAAAGAAATTGAAGGTTTAGAGCGATTTAACCTGGATATCAAAAGCAAATTAATCATTTCAAGAAAAGCACATTTAATTTTACCAACGCACCGTTTATTAGATGCGGCTTCTGAGGCATCTAAAGGAAAAGCAAAAATTGGTTCTACATTAAAAGGAATTGGTCCAACTTATATGGACAAAACCGGTAGAAATGGTTTACGTGTTGGAGATATCGAATTGGAAGACTTTAAAGAGCGTTACAGAGCTTTGGCTGACAAGCATGAGGCAATGATTGCTTTTTATGATGTAGCGATTCAATACAACTTAGAAGAGCTTGAAAAAGAGTTCTTTGAAGCTATCGAAGAATTAAAAAAATTAGATTTTATTGATAGTGAAGAATACATGTACCAGGCTCAAAAAGCAGGTAAATCTATTTTATGCGAAGGAGCTCAGGGTTCATTATTAGATGTTGACTTTGGAACTTATCCTTTCGTAACTTCATCAAATACTACTGCTGCCGGAGCTTGTACAGGTTTAGGAATTGCTCCTAACAAAATTAAAGAGGTTTACGGAATTTTTAAAGCGTATGTTACCCGCGTTGGAAGCGGCCCATTCCCTACTGAACTTTTTGACGAAGTTGGTGCAACAATGGCAAGAGTTGGTAACGAATTTGGTTCTGTTACAGGAAGACAAAGACGTTGTGGATGGTTAGATTTAGTAGCTTTAAAATATGCTATTCAGGTAAACGGTGTAACACAATTAATGATGATGAAAGGCGACGTTCTTTCAGGATTCGAAACTTTAAAAGTGTGTACAGAGTATAATTATAAAGGACAAATCATTTCTCACTTTCCTTATAACATCGAGCCTGAAAATGTAACTCCTGTTTATAAAGAATTTAAAGGATGGAAGGCTGATTTAACAGGATTGACAACTTTTGAAGAATTGCCAGTTGAGCTAAAAGAATATATTGAGTTTATTGAAGAAGAGGTTGGCGTGCCAATTAAGATTGTATCTGTTGGACCAGACAGAAAGCAAACAATAACAAAATAATAAATACTAAACGCTCTGATAACCAGAGCGTTTTTTTATACAAAACATTTCTATTATGAAAAATCCAGAAATTAAAGTTACTGAAACTAAGTTATTATCAGACAATTGGTATGTATTAAATAAAGTAACTTTCGATTACCAAAAGAAAGATGGCAAAGTAGAATCTCATATTCGTGAAGTATATGACCGGGGAAACGGAGCGGCTATTTTATTGTATAATTCAGATAAAAAAACAGTAATCCTAACACGACAATTTCGTTTACCAACTTATCTTAACGGAAATAAAAACGGAATGATGATCGAGGTTTGCGCCGGACTTCTGGATCAGGATAATCCTGAAGAAGCTGTTATTCGTGAAACGGAAGAAGAAACAGGTTATCGCTTAAGCAAAGTTCAAAAAGTTATCGAAACTTATATGTCGCCGGGATCGGTAACGGAAATTTTATATCTTTTTGTGGGAGAATATGATGAAACAATGAAAGTGAATGACGGCGGCGGACTTGATGCTGAACAGGAAAATATTGAAGTTCTGGAATATACTTTTGATGAAGCGTATGCCATGATTGAATCTGGTGAGATTACTGATGCTAAAACGATTATGTTGCTGCAGCATGCGAAAATAAAGGGATTAATTTAGTTTTAACATTAGCTTTTAAAATTAATTTATATGAATATTTTTTTTACGAAATGTTAATCCAATAAACAATTGCAAAAATTCTGTAATTTATTTATGAGGCAAAAAAAATAACTTTACTCAACTAAAAAATCCCAATTATGAGAAAGTTATATTACACATCAAATATTTTGCTTTTATTAATTTTGACTCTGCTAATTTCTTGTAAAGAAAGCAAAACAACCAGAGATACTACAACTGAAAAAGCAAAACCGCATAAAACTATTGAATATAAAAAACCAGCTTCATCTGTTACTTTTCACTTTGAAAAAACAAAACAATGGCTTGAAGCTAATAAAAGCGATTCAACTAAATTAGATATTGTATACGCCTTAAACAGAACAGATAAAGCAAATTTTGCTAAAATGGATTCTGTTGTTATTCCTTCCGATTTTACTGGAGATCTACCTTATTATCTTCCATTTCCAGTTCATGTTTCTAACCTTGAAGATGTTTCAAAAGTGTTGATTTTTTCTTATCCAACGCAAACATTCGCTGCATACGAAAATGGCGAATTGGTTTATACAGGTCCAACAAATATGGGAAGAAAAAAAGATCCTACACCAACCGGATTATTTTTTACTAACTGGAAAGCCGAAAAAACAACCAGTACTTTTAATGACGAATGGGACTTAAAATGGAATTTTAATATTGAAAATAAACTTGGAGTTGGTTTTCACGAGTATGAATTACCCGGATATCCGGCTTCGCATTCTTGTTTGAGATTACTTGAAAAAGATGCAAAATACCTATACAAATGGGCAGATGAATGGATTTTGAAAGATAAAGAAAATGTAAAAGTAAAAGGAACTCCGGTTATTGTTTTTGGATCTTATCCTTTTGGCGATCCAAAACCTTGGTATGCATTGGTTAATGATCCAAAAGCATTGGACATTTCAGAAGCTGATTTAGAAAAAGAAACACAGCCTTTTATTCAAAAAATATTAGACAATCAAAAAGTAAGAACTGGCGAAGAAGCGGTTTCTCCATAAAAAATATATTTCTACACTGAAAAAGCTAATGCAATTTTATAAGATTGTATTAGCTTTTTTTATTTTATTCTAAAGAAAAAAGCTGCTGAGAATTACAAAATTTTTTGTTTCATACAGATTTCGCAGATTTAAGCTGATTTGCATAGAATTAAAATTGCTCAGTTTGTGAAATCTGCATGAAACAAAATCTCCAAAATATTTTACATCAAGTAATATTTATTTGCTACTTTCGTTCTATATAATTACCCAAACTTTAAATATAAAATGTCAAAAAAACTACTATTCCTATTTTTAATATCCGGTTTTATTGCAATAGGACAAAATAAAAAGAATTCAAAATTAGAGACTTATACTAGTCGCAAAGAAGTTTATAATATAAAATACAATCCTGATCGCTGGATTAGAAGTACAGATTCTATTGATTGGGATGTGCAATTTCACGATAAGTATAATTTAGTAAATGCCTATTTTATTGAATATGATTACTTTATTACAGATAAAAATCTTAAAAGCACCATTCAGGATGAATACAAAGAATTTGGAAAGATTAAAAATCTAAAAATTTATAAAAAGAAAATAAACGATTTAACCGTTAATTATTTTGAATGCGAGTTAGATTACAATGACATTCTCTACAAATATCAAGGTTTTATCTACAACGGAAAAGGCGGTTCTATACAAATGCAATATGGCGCTCAGGCCGAAGCAATTGAACCTAATCAAGGTTTGATAGATGAACTGAACAACGGGATTTCAATCATTGAGTAAAAACAAAAAAGGCATAAGAAACTAAATCTTATGCCTTTGTTTTTATATTGAAAGCTAAAAATTATCTTGAATAATTTGGCGCTTCTTTTGTAATAGTAACGTTGTGCGGGTGACTTTCCGTAATTCCACTTGACGTAATTCTAACAAAACGTCCGGATTCCTGTAAAGTTGGAATATCTTTTGAACCACAGTATCCCATTCCGGCACGAAGACCTCCAATAAACTGAAGCATACTTTCGTTTAATTCTCCTTTGTAAGGAACACGACCCACAATTCCTTCCGGAACTAATTTTTTAACATCGTCTTCAACATCCTGGAAGTAACGGTCTTTTGAACCAGTTTGCATTGCTTCAACAGAACCCATTCCGCGGTAAGATTTGAATTTTCTTCCTTCAAAAATAATCGTTTCTCCCGGAGATTCTTTTGTTCCTGCTAATAATGAACCTAACATTACACAGTCAGCACCGGCAGCAATTGCTTTCGGAATATCTCCTGTATAACGAATTCCACCATCAGCAATAACCGGAACTCCTGTTCCTTTGATAGCTGCAGCAACTTCCAAAACTGCAGAAAATTGAGGGAAACCAACACCTGCAACAATACGGGTTGTACAGATAGAACCTGGTCCAATCCCTACTTTTACTCCATCTGCTCCATTTTCTACTAAATATTTTGCAGCTTCCGGAGTAGCGATGTTTCCTACGATTACATCAATATTTGGGAATTTTGATTTTATTTGTTTCAATGTATTTACCACACCTTCAGTATGTCCGTGTGCTGTATCGATAATAATGGCGTCTACACCGGCAGCAACTAATGCTTCGGCTCTTTGCACTGCATCGCCTGTAACTCCAATAGCAGCTGCAACTCTTAAACGACCAAAAACATCTTTGTTAGCAATTGGTTTTTGAGTTAATTTGGTAATATCTCTAAAAGTAATTAAACCAACTAATTCGTTATTTGCATTTACAACCGGTAATTTTTCGATTTTGTGTCCTTGTAAAACTACTTCGGCTTGTTCCAGTGAAGTTCCTTCGGCAACGGTTACAAGATTTTGACTTGTCATTACTTCAGCGATTGGTCTTGCTCCGTTTTTTTCGAAACGTAAATCACGATTTGTAACAATCCCTTTTAAGATTCTGTTTTCGTCAACGATTGGAATTCCGCCAATTCCGAATTCTTTCATGGCGTTTTTTGCGTCTGCAATTGTAGAGTTCATTGGTAAAGTTACCGGATCGATAATCATTCCTGCTTCTGCACGCTTCACTTTTCTAACCTTCGCAGCTTGTTGCTCGATGGTCATATTTTTATGTAAAACACCAATTCCGCCTTCTTGCGCCATAGCGATTGCCATTGCACTTTCGGTAACGGTATCCATAGCAGCTGATACTATTGGAACGTTTAGTGTTATGTTTCTTGAAAATTTTGATTTGATACTCACTTCGCGAGGAAGCACATTCGAGTAGTTAGGTACTAATAATACATCATCGTAAGTTAAACCTTCGCCGATGATCTTGGAGTTGTGTGCTATCATGTTGCAATTTCTAGTTGAATTGCGTGCAAATATAGTGAATAAATTGGAAACTTGAATACTAACCTATTCATAAATTTATATTTACAGGAAAGGACTTACAAATAATGAGGTTCCAAAATTAAAATTCCAAATTCCAATTGGTGGGCTATTTTTTACCATAAGCGCGTTCTCGACTCCGCTCGAACTGACAGTCGTATTAGTAAAACTAACAGCAATTATATGAACTTATATAACTTATATGGTGAAAAAATTAACATCTATATGGTTCAAAAAATTTACTCTTTAGGATCCTGAAAAATGAAATTGAAGCCGAATTGAAAAGCAATACTGTTGGCCTTCGAGACATCTTTATATTCAAAAACATTATCGACGAGGGCATAAATATTGAATTTTCCAATTGTTCCCGAAAGTCCTAATCCGATGTTTGTTTTTGAATAAGCGTCAAAAGTATAAGTGGCTTTGACGTCTAATTTTTCAAAAATACTGCGTTGATAAAAAGCCGTCAACGCTACAAAAGGTTCTCTTGGCATACTCATTATAAACAATTGACCTCCAACAGAATTCATGTATCTTCGATTAACAGATCCCTTGCAATTGCAGTCATCATCAGATCTTGATTCTCCAAAGGAATATTGCAATGAAGAATAAAATTTTACCGGTCGCCAGGTGGTGTATTTATTATAAAGTGTGTCTCGCGGAATGGCTTCTTCAAATTCATCAAAAACATTTTCCGGATCATCCGAAGTATCGAAATTCGGGTTTACGCCTTCATATTTATATTGTCCAATATAGGTTAATGTTTCGATGTCTTTGGTCTGATTTATAAAACCAAAATCTACAATGCTGGCCGTAAATTGAAGATTATCTTTAAAATAATACGTCAATCCGGCATCTAAACCCAAACCTAAACTTCCGTTAAAAAAGGTATTATTGGCGATGTCTTTTGCAATATTTCCATCATATTCATCTTTTGTAAAAGTCGAAATTCCTGAAGTTTTAAGCTCTAAATGAGACGAGATTTCCTGATTATAAATATTTGGTGATCCAACGCTTTGACCAGTGTAAATATGACCTGAGTTTTTAGTCGATGTAGCATTGGCACCGCTAGAATAAATTTTGGCACGACCGCCCAAGACCAATTTCTCGCTCATTTTTTTATGAAATCCTATATGGAATACCGAAAGAACTTCGGCTCGAAGACTTAAATCAGCTAAATCGAACGCTTTACCAATATGATTCTGATTTCCGTCTAATGCTAAAATACCCAAATCTTTTGGCACATACATTAAAAAATCGAACTCCTGATATGCTCCAAATGAAATATAAGAATTACTGTCTTTTCCGCCAACTCTAAATCCTCCCGAGAATAATTCAAGTTGTTGGTTTACATGGGTTTTATCTTTGCCGGATGATTTATTAATAATATTGCGGACTTTATCATTAAAATCGACTCCGTTATCTGCAAACAAATCATAAGCTGAAAAACTGCTCGAGCCTAAATTTGCCGAAACTCCTGATAATAACGGAATTCCGAAATAATATTTATACGAAACATCAGCGCCGGGATTTACCAGAAGCGATTGCGGAATTGCCGTAAAATTATACAGAACTTCTTTGTTTTGAGAAAAACAAGAAAGCTGAAAAACGACCAGCAGTATCAGGTAAGTTTTTCTCATTGTATTTCCATATAAACGGTTGCACTTGAACGCAATTTCAAATTGCCCGGACTATTTTCATTTAATGGTGGACCAGACGCTATTCTGACAATAAAACCAATTTTAGTGGCTTGTTTTAAAAGTTCCAGCCTTTGATTTTCAAATACTTCCGTTGGATATTTTATGATATTAGAACCACCTGTATAGGCCGGAATTTGAAAAGTACTGGTATCGAGAATGTCGCCATTATCATTGAGCAATAATATGGCAACAGAAAATGCCCTGTTAATGGTATTTTCTATTTCAAAATTAAATTCCGCCTTTTTTAGATGCTCATTAAAAAATTTATTTTTTAATGCATCAAAACCATCTACATCAAATGCGACCTGCCCTTCTCCGTTGTCAATAATTTTATTGGCTGGAAGATTAAAATAGGCCAGATTAGCGACCACAACAGGTTCTAATTTTAAATCCTCAACCTGATCAAAATCTAAATCGCTTGAGCATGAAAAAAATAGAAAGGCTGCAATAAAAATTGTATAAATTCTGCTGGTAACATGTAATTCCATGGCTAAAAATATCTTCGGACAATAAAAAACAACGCTGATTTTGTGTATCTTATTATCCATGAGTAGTAAATATACTACTTTTTTTAATGATATTTGCCAAATAATTTTGAAGCTTCGTTATAGGCACTTTCAAAGCTTAAAGAATTTAAACCTGTAGTTTTTTTATTGGAAGTAAAGTAAGAAATGAGTTTTTCCGTAGGCATATTTCCGGTTAGTTTATCTGTTGCCATCGGGCATCCGCCAAAACCCTGAATGGCACCATCAAAACGTGTGCAGCCGGCTTTTGATGCTGCATCTATTTTTTCAAACCAGGTTGTGGGCGTGGTATGCAAATGCGCACCAAACTCTATTTGAGGATATTTCGGAATCAAATTTGAAAAAAGATAAGTAATCACTTCCGGCGTCGAAGTTCCAACTGTATCAGAAAGTGATAAAATTTTTACTCCCATTTTGGAGAGTTTTTCTGTCCACTCCCCTACGATTTCCACATTCCACGGATCTCCGTATGGATTTCCAAAACCCATGGAAAGATACGTTACGACTTCTTTATTTTTTTTGTCGGCAATTTCAAGAATTTCTTCCAGTGTTACCAAAGATTCTGCAATGGTTTTATGCGTATTTCGCATTTGAAAATTCTCAGAAATAGAAAAAGGAAATCCTAAATATTGAATAGGTTCATGCTCTGAAGCAATTGCCGCGCCTTGTGTATTGGCAATGATAGCCAGCAATTTACTGGTTGTTTGAGACAAATCTAATTGCGCCAAAACTTCGGCTGTATCCTGCATTTGCGGAATCGCTTTTGGGGAAACAAAACTCCCAAAATCAATGGTATCAAACCCCACTCTAAGCAAAGCTTGTATGTACGAAACTTTATTCTTGGTTGGAATAAACGTTTTGATACCCTGCATGGCATCGCGTGGACATTCGATAATTTTGATTTCTTTATTCAAAGCTTATTCTTTTGTGAAGGCTAAGTTAGTTTCTTTTTTAAAGAAATAAAAGTTATAATTTTCTTTATTAAATTATTACACAATATGGTAATCATAATATATATTACCAAAAAGCGTAATAAAATTAAATATTACCAAAATTGGTAATAAATATAATTATTACCAAAAAGCGTAATAATTAAAAAATATTATATATATTTGTAATATAAAGTTTATTTATTTTTAATTATATTTGAATAATATGACGAGCATAATTACAGGTGACATAATTGGTTCAAGACAACAAAAATCAAAAAACTGGGTCGAAGGGTTAAAGAAAATTTTATCTCCTTTTGGGAAAACGCCAAGTCAATGGGAAATTTATCGTGGTGATGAATTTCAGATAGAAATAAAAAATCCCGAAGAAGCTTTATTAGCTGCAATTCTGATAAAAGCACATTTAAGGGCAATAACGCTGGATGCCAGAATGAGTATTGGTTTTGGAGAAAAAACGCATAATGCAAAAAAAATTTCCGAAAGTAACGGTTCTGCTTTTATACATTCAGGTGAACTTTTTGAAACTTTAAAAAAACAAAAAGTGACTTTAGCAATGCGATCCGGCGACATTATTTTTGATGAAAGAATGAATCTGATGATTCAGCTGGCCTTAACGTTTATGGACAACTGGTTAGTACAATCGGCAGAATTTGTGGCTCTTGCTATAGAAAATCCGGGTTTATCTCAAGAAGAACTGGGACAAAAACTGGGCATTAATCAGGCTGCTGTTAGCCGAAGACAAAAACGGGCCCAATTTGATTTGGTTATGAATTTAGATCGTTATTTTAGAACACAAATAAAAGAACTCACATTATGATTTTATTTATAAAACTACTTTTAGCACATTTATTAGGCGATTTTATTTGGCAGCCAAACGCGTGGGTTGCAGATAAAGAAGCTAAAAAACACAAAAGTATTTATTTATACCTTCATATTCTTTTACATGGATTTTTGGCAGCCATTTTAGTGTGGGAAATTCAGTTTATTCCTTACGCTGTTTTGATTGCCGTTTCGCACGGAATCATTGATCTTATCAAATTAAATTTCCAAAAAAGCAGCACAAAACGTACATGGTTTATTGCAGATCAAATTGCGCATATTTTAGTTCTAATTGCAGTTGTATTATTGTATCAAAATAAAACCATTAATTTTCTTTGGTTCGATAATCAATTTTGGATTTTGATAACAGGATTTTTACTGATTACAAAACCAACTTCTATTTTCATTAAAACCATAATTTCTATCTGGAGTCCTGAAAATCAAGATAGTCATCAGGATAATTCACTTGCCAATGCAGGAAATTATATTGGTATTCTCGAACGATTGTTTGTATTTGGTTTTATCCTAACCGGACATTTTGAAGCTATTGGCTTTTTATTGGCCGCCAAATCTATTTTCAGGTTTGGAGATTTAAAAGAAGCCAAAGACCGAAAACTTACCGAATATGTTTTAATTGGTACTTTAATAAGTTTTGGAGTCGCAATAGTTATCGGACTTCTGGTACAGGCATTGTTTTTACAATTGTTTTAAAATCTTTTTGTTGATTGCTTTTATCAACGCAGGACCTTCATAAATAAAACCGGTATACAATTGCACTAAACTTGCTCCCGCATTTAGTTTTTCGATAGCATCATCTGCAGAATGTATTCCTCCTACTCCAATAATTGGGAATGCTTTATTGCTTTTTTCAGAAAGAAAACGAATCACTTCGGTAGAACGTTTCGTTAATGGTTTTCCTGATAATCCTCCCATTTCAGACTGATTTTGAGATTGTAATCCGTCTCTAGAAATAGTGGTGTTTGTGGCAATTACGCCCGCAATCTGCGTTGTTTTTACAATATCTATAATATCCAATAATTGTTCATCTGTAAGATCCGGAGCGATTTTTAGCAGAATTGGTTTTACTTTTTGACTGCTTGTTTTTTGCTTTTCTACATTTCTGTTTTGCAAAGTCTGCAACAAAGCTGTTAAAGGTTCTTTATCTTGTAAAGCTCTTAAATTTGGCGTGTTTGGCGAACTTACATTGACCACAAAATAATCAACATGATCAAATAAGGCATCAAAACAAATGATATAATCGTCAACCGCATTTTCGTTTGGCGTTACTTTATTTTTTCCAATATTTCCGCCAATTAAAACTCCTGAATTCTTTTTTAAGCGTTCTACAGCTTCCAGAACTCCGCCATTGTTAAAACCCATTCGATTAATAATGGCCTGATCTTCTTTTAAACGAAACAAACGTTTTTTTGGATTTCCTTCCTGACCAACCGGCGTAACAGTTCCTATTTCGATAAAACCAAAACCAAAGTCTGAAAGTTCTTTGTACAACTTGGCATCTTTATCAAAACCAGCCGCAAGTCCAACCGGATTTTTGAATTTTATTCCGAAAACTTCACGCTCTAAACGGGTATCTTTTACTTCGTAAATAGATTTTATAATTGATGAAACTCCGGGAATTTTTGATATGAATTTAACGAATGAAAAAGTAAAATAATGGACTTCTTCTGGATCAAACCAAAAAAGTATCGGGCGAATTATCAATTTATACATAAGAGTTGTTGTGTTATTTTTTCGGTTGCAAATTTAATTATAATACTTGAAAATGGCTCTTTTTTACAAAAACAAATAATAAGAGTTTTCAAATCAATTTCTAAAAATTCAAAACCGATTCGGGAACAGCATAACATTCTAAATATAAATCAATTATAAGATAAGTCAATTTTACTCTTTAAAAACTTCGACACATTTACAAATGAACGTCACCAGCCAAAATTAAATTTTTAACGTTGCAAGTTATAAAATGAAACAACCTCAGGAGTTTCAACAGACTTTTTAGATCATTTAATACTTAATTTTGAAATAATTAAGAAAATTCTTGTTTCGGAATATTCAGCATTGATTTTATAGTGAAATTAAGAACCTAAATTAAGGTGGATTGAATCATCAAATTGGATTAATAAATCATGTTCATGAACATCCAAAATAAAGCCATAAGCCATTTCAAAAGATATTTGCCGACAATCTTGTTGTTATTTTTTTGTATTTCAGGATTATCACAGCAAATAAAAGATACGACTAAACTCATTCATTTTAAATATGGTGAGAAAGGAATTGAGTTACGAACCAACGACAATAAATTTCTTTTTCAGCTGCAAAGCCGTTTACAGTTTCGGTTTTCAACACCAAACGATCAGGATCCGTTGACTTATGATGATTATAGTCAGGACAAACAGACGACTTTTAAAATCAACAGGGCGCGGCTAAAAGTAGGCGGTCACGCTTTTGAACCCTGGCTAAATTATTATTGGGAATATGAATTGAGTCAGTCGAATTTGCTCGATTTTAGAATCATGGTCGAAAAATACGAATGGCTGAGTTTAAAAGTCGGACAATGGAAAGTAGAATTTACGCGGGAACGTTTCATCAGCAGCGGTGAACAACAAACTGTAGACAGGTCTTTAATCAATCGTCCGTTTACAGTCGATCGCCAAATGGGCGCTGAATTGTACGGACATCTGAAAGGAAAAGGGATTGCAGATTTTAATTATTGGGTAGCAGCTTTAACGGGAACCGGAAGAGGAAATACCACAAACGATGATAATAACCTAATGTATTTTGGACGTGCCCAATGGAATTTTCTGGGAAGATTTCTTGATTTTGAAGGAAGCGATTTAGAATTTCATGAAAAACCAACGCCAATTATTGCTTTTTCTGCCATTACAAACAGAAGCCCTTATACCCGATTTTCACAATCCGGCGGTGGTTATTTAGATGGTTTTGAAGATGGCGCTCCGGGACAATATCGTGTAAACCAATGGAATTTTGAAACTGCTTTTATGTATCGTGGATTTTCCTGGCAAAGCGAATGGCACACGAAAGAAATCATTGATAAGCTGGATAATAATGAAACTACGGTAATGAAAGGCTATTACGCTCAGGCCGGATATTTTTTCCATAATGCATTTGACTGGTGGCCAAAAAAGTTAGAAATGGCTGGAAGATATGCAACTTACAGACCCGACAATGCTATTCGGGACAATTTGCAAAATGAATCTACTGTTGCGTTTAACTGGTTTTTTAACGGTCATAAAAACAAACTCACGACAGAAGTGAGCTATTTTGATTATCAGGATAAAACATTGCCTCTGGCGCAGGGCTGGCGTTTTAGAATACAATGGGATATTTCATTATAAGAATATATCTTATTTATTTTCAAATATATAACGCAAATAAAAATTAAAATTCAGCTTGATTTTTTGTTATTGATTATCCTTTTTTTAATAATTTTAATATTCCTAAAGAACTGAAAATGAAAAGTATAAAAAAAACTCTTAGTAAAATTGCGCTTGTGTGTTTCGTGGGATCCTTTTTTTTGATTTCAATTGATAGTAACGCACAAAGGCGTGGCGGCGGTGGCGCAGGTGTTCACAGACCAGGAGGAGTTACAAAAACGAGACCTGTAACTCAGCGACCTGCGACTCAAACAAGACCTGGTTCTTCCGGTTCAGGAGTTAAAAAACCTGCAAATACTGTAACAAGACCTTCCAATACTTCAAAAGTGGGAGACAGAGCTACAAATACGAATAGAAACAACAACAATAATATTGGCAACAGAAATACCAATATTAGCGGCAATACAGTTAACAGAAACAGGAACAATGTCAACATTAATGTAAACAATAGTATACACGTTCAAAACAATCGCAATACTATTGTAAGACCCGGACCAAGACCTTATGTGCGCCCTCCTTATGTATACGGCGGTTACAGATATCGTGCTTATAATCCTTATTATTTTCATCCGTACAGACCTTTTTACTGGGGTCCGGTTTGGCATCCGTGGGGATTTTTTGTCGCTACTCTGGCCGTAACCGCAATTGTAGTTAGCGTTGAAAGTACCCAATATCATTATGATCAGGGAGTTTGGTACACGCCAACAAGCGGAGGTTACACTGCAGTACCTGCGCCGGTTGGAGGAACTGTAAACAATATTCCGAGTGGTGCCGAAACGGTCAATACCGGAACCGTCAATAATTATTATTACGGAGGAACGTATTACGAAAAAGACGGAAGCACTTATAAAGTCGTCGCGCCAACAGCCGGAACTCTTGTAGATAATTTGCCAGAAGGCGGTGAAGAAGTTACTATAGGCGACGTAAAATATGTGAAATTTGGCGAAACTTATTATCAACCCGTTAAAGTTGACGGTAAAGACAAATATGAAGTTGTTCAGGTTGAGGAAGATAAATAAAGAATTACTTTTATTTTATTAACCCTATAGAGTATATAGAATAATTTTTTAACTTTGAACTGATTTTATTGCCTTGCACTACTTTCAAATTAAAATCGACTACCATGAAAAATAAAACCTATTGGATCTTAGCCGTATTAACCATTTCGATAATTTCGATTGCATTTGGTTACACGAAACTTATTCCAAAAGATAAAAAACAAGATCTGGCTGCAAAAGATTGTACGGAAACTCCGCATGCAACGGGCGAAGCTGTTTTTAAACCGACAATTGAAAATAAAAACAAACCTTCGGGTAAAGCACCAAAAGGAATGGTTTGGATTCCCGGAGGAGAGTTCTCTATGGGAAGCAATGTTGAAGATGAAAGTTTATGTAGCATTAAAGGAATTACCAAAGATGCTGCACCAATTCATCGCGTTTATGTTGATGGTTATTTTATGGACCAGACCGAAGTTACAAACGAGCAATTTGCAGCTTTTGTAAAAGCGACAGGTTATGTAACGTTGGCGGAGAAAAAACCAACGCACGAAGACTATCCAGATGCTCCCTTAGAAAATTTAATAGCAGGATCGGCAGTTTTTACGCCAACTCCGGCAAGCGTTAATTTAAATAATTACATGCAATGGTGGACCTATGTTGCCGGTGCAGACTGGAGACATCCTGAAGGCCCGATGAGTTCTATTATTGGCAAAGAAAAATACCCTGTTGTACAAGTATCTTATGATGATGCCGCTGCTTACGCAAAATGGGCAGGCAAAAGATTACCAACCGAAGCAGAATGGGAATTTGCAGCCCGTGGCGGAAAATCAGGACAATTGTATGCCTGGGGAAATAACTTAAAACCTAAAGGAAAATTTCAGGCGAATATTTATCAGGGACATTTTCCTATTGAAAAAGGCGATACCGGCGAAGATGGTTATATTGGCTCAGCACCAACAGCTCAATTTGAACCAAATCCTTATGGACTTTACGATATTGGAGGAAATGTCTGGGAATGGACAAACGATTGGTATACGCCGGATTATTATACTATTTTAAGCGAAAGCGGACAAGTTACTAAAAACCCAAAAGGTGCTGAAAAAGCATATGATCCTGCAGAACCAGGCTTACTTAAAAAAGTGCAGCGCGGCGGCTCGTTTTTATGTACAGATCAATATTGCTCGCGCTATATGGTAGGCACAAGAGGAAAAGGCGATTATCAATCTCCGGCAAATCATATTGGTTTTAGATGTGTGCAGTAGGTTTTTTTGCCACTAATGACACTAATTAGCACGAATTAATTTTAATATAAATCCAATTTCAAGAATTAAGTTTTGAAATTGGATTTATAATTTTTTGTCATAACTAATTTTAAATTAGTGAAAATTCGTGAAATTCGTGGCAAACTTTTTTAATTAATTTTTCCGATTTCCATAATTTACATCGATCAAACGCCTGATTATTTACTTATATTTGCTAAAAACTAAAGAAATGCAGCATATTATAGATCGTTTTATCAGTTACATAACTATTGATACTGAATCAGACCCGAACTCACAAACTACACCAAGCACAGAAAAACAATGGAATCTTGCCAATAAATTAGTCGAAGAACTAAAAACAATTGGTTTGCAAGATGTTACTATAGATGACAAAGCCTATATCATGGCAACTTTGCCAAGTAATGTAGAACATGATGTGCCGGTAATTGGTTTTGTTTCGCATTTTGATACTTCTCCGGATTTTAGCGGAGCAAATGTAAAACCTCAGATAATTGAAAATTACGACGGAAAAGATATTGTTTTAAACGCAGAGAAAAACATTATTTTATCTCCAAATTACTTCAAAGATTTATTGCAATATAAAGGTCAAACAATCATTACTACCGATGGAACAACTTTGCTTGGCGCCGATGATAAAGCCGGAATTACTGAAATTGTTTCTGCAATGGAATATTTGATTCAGCATCCGGAAATTAAACACGGAAAAATCAGAATTGGTTTTACTCCTGATGAAGAAATTGGCCGTGGCGCACATCATTTTGATGTTGAAAAATTTGGCGCTCAATGGGCTTATACCATGGACGGAAGTCAGATTGGCGAATTAGAATATGAAAATTTTAATGCGGCTGCAGCCAAAGTTACTTTTAAAGGAAAAAGCGTGCATCCGGGTTATGCCAAAGGAAAAATGATCAATTCGATGTTAATTGCGAATGACTTTATCAATGAACTTCCAAAAGGAGAAACGCCACAGGAAACAAAAGGATATGAAGGATTTTTTCACGTTCATCATTTAAATGGAAGTATTGAAGAAACAGTTTTAGAATTGATTATTCGCGATCACAACAAAATCAAATTTGAAAAAAGAAAAGATTTAATCGAAAAAATTGCCAAAAAAATCAATAAAAAATTCGCCAAACAATTTGGTGAAGATATTGTAACTGCTGAAGTTAGAGATCAGTATTATAATATGAAAGAGAAAGTGCTTCCGGTAAAACATATTGTTGATATTGCCGAAAAAGCAATGCGCGAATTAAACATTAAGCCGATCATAAAACCGATTCGTGGCGGAACTGACGGATCGCAATTGTCATTCATGGGATTGCCTTGCCCGAATATATTTGCGGGTGGACATAACTTTCACGGAAAATACGAATATGTTCCGGCAGAAAGCATCCAAAAAGCGACTGAAGTAATTGTAAAAATTGCTGAATTAACGGCAATTGAGGGAGCCTTTGATACAACCGAAAAACCTAAAAGAAAAAGATAAATTGGAACCGAATTCTGAGAAAAAACATGTTTGGGACAAAGTCAATAAATGGGAAGAAGAACTTCTTTTCCTAAAATCCATTATTGACAAAACGGAACTGGTTGAAACCATAAAATGGGGCGCTCCTATTTATGTGTACAACAAAAAAAATGTTATTGGAATTGCAGGATTTAAAGATTATTTCGCCATTTGGTTTCTAAACGGAGTATTTCTTAAAGACGAGAAAAAGAGACTTATTAATGCTCAGGAAGACAGAACAAAATCAATGCGTCAATGGCGTTTTACTTCAAAAGAAGAAGTAAACGAAAAAGAAGTTCTGGAATATATTTTAGAGGCAATCGAAAACGAAAAACAGGGAAAAGTTATAAAACCTTCAAAAAAAGAGACGATTGTTTCTGAGCTTCTTCAAAAGGAAATGGACAAAAATCTGGCTTTAGCAGCAGCTTTTCAAAAATTTGCCCCTTACAAACAATATGAGTTTTTAGAATATATTGAAACTGCAAAACAGGAAAAAACCAAGTTAACGAGAATCGAGAAAGTGATTCCGATGATTTTGGATAATATTGGTTTGAATGATAAATACAGGTAAAATTTAAATTCCATTTTTTAATCCCGAAGCTTCGGGGCCAAATTCCAATCGCGATAGCTATCGGAACTTAGCGAAGTCGAAGAGTTAACCTTTGTCAAAGTTTAAAACTTTGACAAAGGTTTTTTTTGCGGTTAGTCTTTGCGATGAACGAAGCAATCTCATTTGCTGGGTCGTGTATTGCTTTAGATAATATGTAGTCCCTACGGGACATTTTGCTTTCGGTGTAAATTTTTCTACCAACATGTAATTCCTAACGGAATATATCTTGCATAAATTAAATGTTTAAAAAAATCCTCAATTCATTATTACCACTATTCAACCCATGAAGTACACCTCGTAGAGATTAAATATTGGTAGAAAAAAAATATACCGTCATGAAAACTGTCCCGTAGGGACTACACAATACCGTGAAACAAAAAATATTTGATGCAGCACATGAGATTGCTTCGTTCCTCGCAAGGACACATTGTGCTTCATAATTATAAAACAAAAAAAATCCCAAACTCCAGTTTTGGAATTTGGGATCTTATTAATTGAAATCTTCAAAAAAAAAATTACGCTTTTTTATTCAAAGCAGCGCTCATTTCCATAGAAATTGCTGAACGCTCTAATTTTAATTTTCCAGACATTGTTTCGATTACAACTGTAGTTTCTGCAAGTTCCACCACTTTACCGTGAAAACCACTTTTAGTAATTATTTTGTCACCTACTTTCAGGCTGCTTTCAAATTCTTTTTCGTTTTTTGCTCTTTTTTGTTGTGGTCTGATCATGAAGAAATAGATCACTACAAACATTAATAGAAATGGCGCAAATTGAGTTAATTGTCCCATAATTTAATTCTGTTTTTGATTTGATTTATTATTAATATTTTATTTTCTTGAATTTCGCTCCTGATAACTATTAGTATTGGAATTTGGTCCCGAAGCTTCGGGATTAAAATTTGGATTTTTAAAAAATTTACATCAACCCTCTTCCCACTTTCACCATTTTTTTATTGGCTTCAAGTTCTTTTACAAGGTTATCTAAAATTCCGTTGATAAAAATACTGCTTTTTGGTGTAGAATATTCTTTTGCAATTTCTAAATATTCGTTCAGCGTAACTTTTACCGGAATTGAAGGAAATTTTAAAAATTCGCAAATTGCCATTTTTAAAATGATCGTGTCAATTTCAGCAATTCTTTCGCTGTCCCAGTTTGGAGTTTTATCATCGTATTCTTTTGCGAAAATCGATTCGTTCAAAACTGTTCTTCTGAACAAATCTTTTGCAAAATCTTTATCTTCAACATCTTTATACAATTTCGGAACTCTGAAATCGTCCGGATCTTCCGTTTTAATTGCTTTCAATTGTTTGATAATATGTGTATTTACAACCGGAATATCATCAACCCAGGTTAATTTATCGTCTTCTAAATACTCATATAATTTTTCATTTGGAACAATAACTTCTGCAAACAAATCAATTACAAATTGTCTGTCTTCTTCAAAAGTATTTTTTGTAGTGCTCATGTATTTTGCATACAAATCACTTGCTTTTATATCATTTAAAAGTAAAATGATATAATCGTCGTTTAATGACCAGTTGTTGATTTTGCGATTTTCCAAAGCAATACTAAGTGAATTACTTTCGGCAAGAAGTTGAAAAATTTTGTTTTTGATAAATTTTTCATTCGGATTACGTTCTGCAGCAGTTGCAAGATGTTTTTTGCTTGAAAGATGTAAAAAAACCGATTCTTTTTTGCAAATTTCAATCAATGAAGAAAGCATTATAAGATATAAATCCTGAATATTATCAATGCTGTAAAAAAGAAATTTCTCTTCTTTTTCCATATTATCAGAACCGCTTTGATGCATTGCATAAATGGATTGCATTACTTTAACGCGTATGTGTCTTCTATTTACCACCTTGTAAGAACATTTAAAAATTAGTCTGCAAAATTAGGGATTTCAATCCTGATATTAAAATTAATTCGCGAAAAAGTCACAGTTTTCAGTTTCAGTTTTCAGTAATTTAGAAACCGTATAAAAAGTCGCAGTTTACGGTCGCAGTTTTCAGTGATATCGAAACCGCATAAAAAAAGTCTCAGTAATCAGTCACAGTTTATATTGCAAACTGAGACTGAAAACTGAGACTGAGACTTTAAACTATAAAAAATTACTTCTTAGCAGCGTTTTCAATTTTTCTCAAATCGATACGATTTTGAGCAATTGTAAGCGCAGCTTTGTGCGTTGTCATTCCGTTTTTCACGGCGTAGTCGATAATTTCTAACGTTGTGTTGTAGATATTTTCGGTTTTAGACATAATTTCAGCTTTACCATAATGCTCTAATTCAGCATAAACATTGATAATTCCACCAGCGTTGATTAAGAAATCAGGAGCATATAAAATTCCTCTTTCCTGTAATCTTGGTCCGTGAACATTTTCGTCAGCTAATTGGTTGTTGGCAGCACCAGCAATTACTTTAGCTTTGATTTTGTTTACTGTACTATCATTGATTGTTGCTCCCATTGCACATGGCGCATAAATATCAACATCTGCAGTATATAAATCTTCACCTGTATAAATTGTTGCGTTGTATTTTTGCGCAACTTCGTATAATTTTTCTTCGTTGATATCAGCAATAGTTACGATCGCTCCTTCTTTAGTTAAATATTCAACCAAAGCTTCACCTACGTGACCAATTCCCTGAACCAAAACTTTTTTACCGTCTAATACATCAGAACCAAATTGGCTTTTTGCAGCCGCTTTCATTCCTAAATAAACACCGTAAGCCGTTATAGGAGAAGGATTTCCAGATCCGCCTCTTTCTTCAGAGATACCTGTAACATAAGGCGTTACGTCTCTTACCGTGTCCATGTCTTTTGTTTCCATTCCAACATCTTCAGCTGTGATATATCTTCCGCTTAAAGAGTGAACAAATTCACCAAACTTACGCATCAATTCTGGTGTTTTTTGCGTTTTGGCATCACCGATAATTACTGCTTTTCCACCACCAATATTAAGTCCGGTAATTGCAGATTTATAAGTCATACCTCTTGAAAGACGCAAAACATCGTTTAAAGCTTCCCATTCAGTATTATAATTCCACATTCTAGTACCTCCTAAAGCTGGACCCATAACCGAATTATGAATACCAATAATTGCTTTTAAACCTGTATCTTTGTCATTGCAAAATACAATTTGTTCGTGATCGTCAAAAGATAACTGACCAAAAACAGGATCCATTTTTTGAAGTTCCTTTCCAGTTGCGAAAGTTGCGTCCATAGCGTTACTGTTTATTTGTTAAAATTATGAATTTGTCAAAAAGACATCTCAAACTTAATCAAAAAATAGACTTACGCTAATTTTTTATCTTTAAAATAACAATTACACAATATTTTTATTTTGATTTAATTACACTTTATTATAAATTTAATTAAGAATAATTCACAAAATCAAATATAATCAATATTGAATCTCTTAAAAAAATGAAAGAATTAAGCTATTTAAACAAATATTTTATTAAATATAAATACAGTTTTTCGTTTGGAATTTTAATAACCATAATCGCACAAATTTTTTTCTTATTCACTCCAAAACTCGTCAGTCACTCTTTTAATGTGATCGAACGGTTTTTAAAATTGTCTGATGCCGATCAAAAATCTGCTATTATTATCAATTATTATAAGCAGGATTTAATTCATAATGTACTGCTAATCATTGGAAGTGCAATTGTTGCCGGTTTCCTGACGTTTTTAATGCGCCAGACTTTAATCGTCATGTCGCGTCATATTGAATTTGATTTAAAAAATGAAGTTTTCAAACAATATGAAAATCTTTCGCAGAATTTCTACAAGCAAAACCGCACCGGAGATTTGATGAACCGCATTAGCGAAGACGTTTCAAAAGTTCGTATGTATGTTGGCCCGGCGGTCATGTACACGATAAATACCTTTATTCGTTTTGCTATCGTTATTATATATATGTATAATGTTTCGCCTTTGCTGACTTTGTACACTATTTTACCGTTGCCGATTCTTTCGTATTGTATTTTTAAACTGAGTTCAGAAATTAATAAACGAAGCACGACTTTCCAACAATATTTATCTAAAGTTTCGAGTTTTTCGCAGGAAATATTTTCAGGAATCCGCGTTATTAAAGCGTATTCCCTAGAAAATCAACATCAAAATAATATGGTGGCTCTTGCCGATGAAAGCAAAAGAAAAAGTTTAGATTTAGCGAAAGTACAATCGCTTTTTGGACCTTTAATGATTGCCTTAATCGGAATTAGTAATTTGGTTGTGATTTATTTTGGAGGCGTAATGTATATCAACGGATCAATTGCCAATATTGGTACCATTGCCGAGTTTATTTTATATGTAAATATGTTAACCTGGCCAGTTGCTTCTTTGGGATGGGTTTCATCTATGGTTCAGGAAGCTGAGGCGTCTCAAAAACGATTAAATGAATTTTTGAAACTTCAGCCTGAAATTAAAAACAATAATGAAAATTCATCTGATATTCAGGGTTCGATTGCTTTCGAAAATGTGAGTTATACGTATGAAGATACCAATATTGAGGCTTTAAAAAATATTACTTTTTCTGTAAAAAAAGGAGAAACTCTGGCAATTTTAGGAAAAACAGGTTCCGGGAAATCAACTATTTTATCTTTGATTTCGCGTTTGTATGATGTGACCGAAGGAAAAATTACAATTGATCAAAATGAAATAAGCACTTTAAACTTAAATGATCTTCGAAATAATATTGGAATCGTACCTCAGGATGCTTTTTTATTTTCGGATACTATCAAAAATAACATCAAATTTGGGAATCAAAACGCCAGCGACGAAGAAGTTATCTGGGCTGCAAAAAGCGCTGTGGTTCACGATAATATCATTGCTTTCAACAAACAATACGACACTATTTTAGGAGAAAGAGGCATTACACTTTCCGGCGGACAAAAGCAGCGTGTGTCGATTGCAAGGGCAATTATTAAAAACCCTGCAATTTTACTTTTTGATGATTGTTTGTCTGCTGTTGACACTGAAACTGAGGAAACTATTTTGAATCATTTATTCGAAATTTGTAAAGATAAAACTACAATCATTGTCAGTCATCGGGTATCTTCAGCTAAAAATGCCGACAAAATCATCATTCTGGAAGACGGTAAAATTATACAACAAGGCTCTCATAATCAATTAATAAATCAGGAAGGCTATTATGCATCGTTATATTTAAAACAACTTTCGGAAAAAGAATTACTTTAATTGTTGTGTAATCGATAATTTTTTATGATTTTTGAGTACTATTAATTCCAAAAAATGATAGAACGTATTATGAGAGAAAATGACATGTTAGAAAAAGAAGAGATTTTTTCTAAAGTATTACGAGCAGGAAGAAGAACTTATTTCTTTGATGTAAGAGCTACTAAAGCAGACGATTATTATATCACGATTACAGAAAGTAAAAAATTTACCGAAGAAGACGGTTCTTTTCATTTTAAAAAACACAAAATTTACTTGTACAAGGAGGATTTTGGTGCTTTTGCCGAAATACTGGAAGAAATGACTTCATACGTTTTGAACCACAAAGGCGAAGAAGTAATCTCTGAAAGACATCAAAAAGATTTTAAAAAAGAATATGGTTCTGATAAACCTGAAGGCCAAAGATCAAGCTTTACAGATATCGATTTTGACGATATTTAGTCCGATATAACTTTTTAAAAGTACGAGTCCAATATGTCCAGCATTTTGGACTTTTTTTATATATAAATTTATTATTTTAGATTGCAGAGTTTAGATTTTAGATTTTCTAATTGTCTGAAAATCTCCAATTGGTAATTCAATATTAAAAAAATGAAAAAATTAATTCTCTCACTTCTTTTATTATTTATTGGAATTTCATCTTTTGCTCAAAAGACAGAATACGAAATCAAAACCAATATTCAATATTATAATGCTGCAGTAAATAAGTCTGACACTTATATTAATGAAAGATGTGTTCTCGATATTTATTATCCAAAAAACACAAAAAACTTCGCAACCATAATTTGGTTTCACGGAGGAGGATTAACCGGAGGAAGTAAAGAAATTCCCGAAGCATTAAAAAACAAAGGTTTTGCTATTATCGGCGTTAATTACAGATTATCTCCAAAAGTAAAAGCTGCAAAAGCGATTGAAGATGCGGCTGCAGCAATTGCGTGGACATTTAATACGATTGCCAGCTATGGCGGTGACACTTCGCAAATTTTTGTTTCCGGACATTCTGCAGGCGGTTATCTGGCTTTGATGACTGGTTTGGATAAAAAATGGCTGCAAAAAGAAGGAATTGATGCTAATAAAATTGCAGGACTTATTCCGTTTAGCGGTCAGTGTATTACCCATTTTGAAATTAGACGAGAAAACGGAATTCCGGAAAAACAACCTACAATTGATGCTTTTGCACCGCTTTTTTATGTTCGTGCCGATGCTCCGCCGCTTTTATTAATTACCGGAGATCGCGAACTCGAAATGTTAGGCCGATATGAAGAAAACGCCTACATGGCGCGAATGATGAAATTATCCGGACATAAAGAAACCAAACTTTATGAGCTGGACGGATATGGTCACGGAATGACAGAACCGGGTTTTCCGTTGCTGGTAAACGAAGTAAACCGCATTTTAAAAGAGAAGCAAACCAAGAAATAATAATCAAAAATAAATCCACGGCAATGGAAACTAACTTATTAATATTACCCGGATTAGGGAATTCAGGCGACAAACACTGGCAAACTTTTTGGCATAAAAAATTCGAAAATTCAACCCGAATAGTTCAGGACAATTGGGATGAACCTGTTCGCGAAGATTGGATAGAACGACTGAATGAAGAAATTGCAAAACTTGATAAACCAACCATTTTGGTAGCGCATAGTCTGGCGGTTTCATTGGTCAATCATTGGGCGGCATCAAACAATAATAAAAATATTGTTGGCGCATTATTAGTCGCTCCTGCCGATGTAGATTCACCTCAACATACTCCGGAAATTATTAGAAATTTTGCTCCAATGCCAATTTCGAAATTGCCATTTCCGTCCATAGTCGTAGCGAGTGAAAACGATCCGTATGCTTCTTTCGAAAGAAAAAAATATTTTGCAGAAAAATGGGGAAGCGATTTTGTGAATGTCGGTCAAAAAGGTCACATCAACTCTGATTCTGATTTAAAATATTGGGAAGAGGGACAATTGATTTTGCAACAGTTAATTGACAAAATTTCGTAATTTCAGTAAATTTTTAGTTTTCAGTCTCAGTCTCCGTTTTCAGTTTGAACTGAGACTGAAAACTGAAAACTGAGACTGAGACTGCGACTGAAAACTAATTTAACCAATTCTCAATCCGTTTTCTATTTTAAAATCGGGAGATAATAAAATAACGTCGCCCTCCTTGCCTATTGCACCAAGAACCAGACATTCGCTCATGAATTTTCCAATTTGTTTTTTAGGAAAATTGACTACTGATATGATTTGTCGGTTTAATAAATCTTCTTTTTTGTAATGTACTGTTATTTGTGCCGATGATTTTCTGATGCCGATTTCTGCACCAAAATCAATTGTAAGCTGATACGCCGGTTTTCTTGCTTCGGGAAAATCATTTACTTCTATAATTGTTCCCACACGCATATCGGTTCTTTCAAATTCACTCCAGGTTAAATCCATATTTATAATCTATTAATATTGTAAGTATTACAATAAATTCTATAACTTTTTTTGACGTTTCAGCTTCTAATTTTACAAATGTAAATGAATAAGCTAACAATTAAAAAAATATAAAATGGAAAATGTTTTAACCAATAACAGCCCATCTCTTAGAGAATTAAATTGTGATATTTCGATACAATGCACAGATAAATATATAGAAACAGATCCAAATGTAAAATTATATGTAAGAGATTATGGAAAAGGAAAACCTGTGATTTTAATTCATGGCTGGCCTCTTTCTAATGAAATGTGGGAGTACCAAATTGACTTTTTAGTACAAAATGGCTATAGAGTTATTGCATACGACCGTCGAGGATTTGGAAAATCTTCTCAGCCTTGGGAAGGGTATGATTATGATACTTTGACAGATGATTTAAAAGAAATTATTGAGCAGCTACATTTAGAAGATGCTACTTTGGTAGGTTTTTCTATGGGCGGCGGCGAAGTTGTTCGTTATTTTAGTAAATATGGCGGAAAAGGCGTTACAAAAGCAGCGTTGATTTCTTCTGTAGTTCCATTTTTACTGAAAACCAACGATAATCCTGACGGACATCCAAAAGAAAAAAGTGATAATACGGCAAATGCAATTAAAGAAGACAGAATTGGTTTTGTAGACAATTTTGGTAAAACCTTTTTTGGTATCAATATCATCAACAAACCTTTAAGCACGCCTTTGATGGAATATTACAGAATGTTGTGTTCTTTTGCTTCGCCAAGAGCGACTTTAAAATGTGCTGAATCTTTTTCTTATACTGATTTTAGAGACGAATTAGATTTTGTAAAAGTTCCAACTTTAATTATTCATGGAGATGATGATAAAATTGTTCCAATTGAATTAACATCAAAGAAAACCGCAGAAGCTATTCGTCAAAATACTTATATTGTTTATGAAGGCGCACCACACGGGCTATTTTATACACATAAAGACAAATTAAACAACGATTTACTGGATTTCTTAAATTCATAAATCTTCTATATATAAATTTCCTAAATACCTCATCCGGAGAGATACTATTATCTCTCCGGATTTTTTTTATTACAACTGCTGTTTTTTATTCAGAATTAAATCTAAATTTGAAGAAAGAACTCTCAACAATGGCACGAACTTCTTCAAATATAATTCCGCTTGGAACAATTGCTCCAAATTTCAAATTAAAAGATACTAATTCTAATAACTTTTATTCGTTTGAAGATTTAAAAGGATCAAAAGGAACTCTTGTGGTTTTTATCTGCAATCATTGTCCGTTTGTGCACCATGTATTAACCGAAATTATTATGATTGCCAATGATTATCGTGTGCAGGGAATTGGCGTAATTGCGATTTCCAGTAATGATGTTCAAAAATACCCGCAGGATTCTCCGGAGATGATGACAGAATTTGCGTTTCAAAACAAAATAGATTTCCCGTATTTATTTGATGAAAGTCAGGAAGTGGCAAAAGCCTTTGACGCAGCTTGTACACCTGATTTTTATTTATATGATACTTTAGACCAATTATTTTACCACGGACAATTAGACGATTCCAGACCTAACAACGGAATTCCATTGAGTGGAAGCGATTTACGAAGCGCTATTGATGCTCTTATTTACAATCGCAGTTTAAAAGAAGAACAAAAACCAAGCATAGGCTGCAGTATCAAATGGAAATAGATTTAGCTTTTTAGCAAAATTTTCCTATATTTGCAGTTCAATAAAATTTCTCATTGTGAGTGCAATAATTCTATTTACAGCTTTTGTCCTGTTGTTTTCTTCCAAAAGAAAACAGCTTGCTGCTGCATTTATTTCACATAGCAAGGCCTTTATTAATTAGGCCTCCGTCTATTTCAATTTCTTCTTTCAGGCGGAGGATTTACCACATTTTAATTATCATTTTTATTTGAAAGAGTAAATGCTCTCTCAAATAACTTTCTGGTTTTTATAATTAAAATTTCAAAAGATTATTATTCTAAAATTTCATTTTTTACAATTTGAAATAATAATTATGTATTCATAAGTCTATCCGAAGAATCACTCCACTGCTGAAGTGTAAATAAAAATAATATTAATAATAAAATATATCGTTATGAAACCAATACCAACGTTCTGTAAAACAGATTATCATTTCTTAAGAGAATTGATATTAAAAAGTAAAAATTCAACAAACACCAAAGAAGCAAATCAGCTTTCGCAGGAATTAGATCGCGCTATTATCAGCAAGGAAAACGAATTGGATAATTCTGTTGTCAGAATCAATTCGCATGTTACAATTGAAGATGTAAAGGCAAAAAAACAAATGAAAATTCAGATTGTTTTACCGTCAGCATCAGATGTAAAACTGGGTAAAATTTCAATTTTGGCTCCTTTAAGTGTTGCTATCATCGGATTTAAAGAAAATGACGAAGTGGATTGGGAATTGCCTGCCGGAATAAAAACACTAAAAATAATTGCTGTCAGCAATGAATAGTTCTTTTAAACACCTCATTTTATGATGGTGTTTTTTTTATCTAAAATTTAAAATAAAAAAGCATCTCTTTTAAGAATGCTTTTCTGAATATATATTTTACAATTGAGAAGTAATATAATGAGATATCGAAGCCATTTGAGTATCGTCTAACTTCGCTTTTTTCTGCATCCTTGTCAAAATTGGTTTCCACTCTTCCTGAGTAAATTTGTTTGCGTCATATAGTTTATGACATCTTGCACAACTGTTTTCGTACAAATTTTTACCTTCTGCTAATTCAGGCGTTAATGCTACGGCTTTTGTAGTTTCAGTTATTGGAGCAGTTGGCTCTGTTGTAGTTGCAACTGCAGATTTTTGAGTTCCGCATGACGCTAAAAGTACCGTTACAGTAGCAAGAATTAAGATTTTTGATTTCATTGTTTTCTCTATATTTTTGAGTAAATATAAAAAAATCCCATACGCCTTGACGCATGGGATTATTATTTAAAACAATATTAAATTGTATTTAATTTCTTATTTAACGTCCATTAATTCAACGTCAAAAATCAAAGTTGCGTTTGGTGGAATAACTCCTCCAGCTCCTGAAGCTCCGTAACCTAAGTCAGACGGAATGACAAAACGAGCTTTATCTCCTACTTGTAATAAAGCAATACCTTCGTCCCATCCTTCGATAACCTGACCCTGACCTAATCTAAATTCGATTGGTTTTTTTCTTGGATAAGAAGAATCAAAAACTTTTCCGTTTTCTAAAGATCCTTCGTAGTGAACAGAAACTGTTTTTCCTGCTTCAGCTCTTTTTCCGTCTCCTTTTTGAATCATTTTGTAACGTAAACCACTTTCTGTTCTGTCGAAACCTGCAGCTAATTGTTCCATTTTTGCTTCAGATTCTGCTTTTAAAGCTGCATCTCTTTTTAGACGAGCACCTTTTAAAGCGATAAAAGCTTCAATAGCATTCCATTTTTCAGCTTCTTCTCCAACTCTGATGATCTCTACAGAATTAAGATTGTCTCCCTGAGCAACAGCATCAACAACATCCTGACCTTCGATAACTTGACCAAAAACAGTGTGTTTTCCATCTAACCAGGAAGTTGGTACGTGTGTAATGTAAAATTGAGAACCATTACTTGCAGGTCCTGAATTTGCCATTGCCAAAACTCCCGGACGATCGTGTTTTAAACTTGGGTGAAATTCATCATCAAATTTATATCCCGGATCACCAGTTCCAGTTCCTTTTGGGCATCCACCCTGAATCATAAAATCAGGAATTACTCTGTGAAATGTTAATCCATCATAGAATTTTTGTCCCTGAGGTTTTACTTTATTTTCCATATTTCCTTCTGCAAGAGCTACAAAATTCCCTACGGTTCCTGGTGTTAAATCGTGTGTTAGTTTTACTAAAATCGAACCTTTACCAGTGTTGAATTTAGCGTATATTCCGTTTTCCATTGTTGTAATTTTTAATTTTGATTGCAAATTTACAAATTAATTTTCTATCAATTTGTTGTTTCTATTTTTTATCCCGAGACTTCGGGATTGACTTATGAGTAAGTCCGTAAACTATAAATGATAATGCTGAAAGACCAACACAACCAATAGTTACGGCATGCCATCCTCCTAACTTCCATAACAACAATCCGTATGCAGATCCTGCGGCCGTTCCTAAAAAGCTAAACGACATAAATACAGTATTTAATCTGTTTCTGGCTTCTGGCAATAAGGAATAAACTCTGGTTTGGTTCGAAATGTGAACGCCCTGAATTCCGATATCAATAAAAACAATTCCAATTGCAATACCGATTACACTTTCTACTGAAAAGTAAAAAATCAGAAAGCTTATCAATATCAATAAACAACCGTAACCAACAGCCACTCTCGAACCGCCTTTATCTCCCATTTTTCCCACTAAAGGCGCAGCCAAAGCTCCTGAAGCACCTACAATTCCGAACAATCCAATTGTAGCACTATTAAAATGAAAAGGTTCGCCTGAAAGCAATAAAACCATTGTAGTCCAGAAAGCACCAAATTGTGCAAAACTAAAGACATTGATCATCGTAGCTTCACGTAAAACGGGCTGTGTTTTTATAAGCGTAAAAAGGGATTGAATTAATTGCCCGTAACTTCCCTGAAACTGAGGTTTATTTACCGGAAATTTATTCTGAATGACAAAAAAGATTAAAAGACAAATTCCGGCTGCGATATAAAACATCGATCTCCAGCCTAAAACCTGACCAATAAAACCGCTTAAAGTTCTGGAAAGTAAAATTCCGACTAATAAACCGCTCATGATGGTTCCCACTACTTTTCCGCGTTGTTCCGGCGCACTTAAAGATGCCGCCAAAGGCAAAATAAGCTGTGGTACGATCGAAGTAATTCCGATTAATAAAGAGGCAACTTGTAATAGAAAAAAACTCTTTGCCGTAGCAGCAAGAAGTAAGGCAATTACAGAAGCAAAAGTGGTTATTAAAATTTGTTTTTTACGCTCGATTTTATCTCCCAGCGGAACCATGAAAAACAAACCAATAGCATATCCGGCTTGTGTGAGATACGTTATGGTTCCGGCATTGGCTTCCGGAATTTTAAATTCGTTGGCAATTAAAACAATTAATGGCTGGCAGTAATACAGATTTGCAACTATAAGTCCAGTGCAAGCTGCCATAAATAAGACATTCGTTTTGGATAGATTCATTTTACAAAAATACCAATCTAATTTTAACCAAAACTTTAAAAAACATATAAATTTTTCAACCTCAGCCTTAAATCAGTAATTTATTTTATGGATTATATTGATTTTTAAAATATTATCACTTCATGAAATCTTCACGAATAGGACTAAATACATCGGTTAAAAGTCCGGTTTCTAAACAAACAACCCCATGAATTGCGTGTGGTGGAATATAAAAACTATCGCCTTCCTTTAAGGTTTGTGTAACGCCATTAATCGTAACATCAAATTTTCCGCTTGAAATGTACGTAACTTGTGTGTGATAATGTTCGTGCAAAGTTCCGATTCCGCCTTTTTCAAAATGAACATTCACTAACATTACTCTGTCGTCGTACGCCAGGATTTTACGTTTGATTCCTTCACCTACAACTTCCCACTCTATTTCATCTCCTTTTATAAATTCTTTGCTTGTTCCGAAACTTTGCATATTTGTGTTTTAATATTTTGAACAAAAATAATATTTTTAGATGGTTTTATTCTAAATCAAACTTTTAGAAATAAAATCACAACTTGTTTTAATAGATTCAAAAGAATTGGGTTTGTAATTATTTTCTTGTTCTACAAAAAAATATTTCATTCCTGATTGTTTCTCTTCCTTAAAAATAGTTTTAAAATCAATCGAACCAGAACCAATTTCAGTATTTAAAGCCTGATTTAATTTGTCCATATCTTTTACATGCCACATTTTAAAACGCCCGGGATTTTCCTTAAACAATTGCAGCGGATCATTCCCTGAACGCACAACCCAATATAAATCCAGTTCAAAATAAACCAAATCTTTATCCGTTTCTTTCAGTAGAATTTCATATCCGGTAATTCCGTCGTGCTTTTGAAATTCAAAATCATGATTGTGATACGCTAATTTTAAACCGGAAGCTTTGCACATTTTTGCCGCTTCATTAAGACGAAGAGCGATCTTTTTATAATCTTCAATACTTTTTCTGAACTGCTCATCAACCCAGGGAATTGTTAAATATTCCGTTTTTAAGATTTTAGCGGCTTCAATTGCCGCGATTAATTCCGAGTTATTTCCGTCATATAAAAAGCTTCCTAAATTATAATGTCCGCTAACTGCTTTTAAATTATTGTCGTCGAGAATCTTTTTTAATTCAGTTGGAGACAATCCCCAAAACTGATCTTTAATTGAAAATCCGTAAGTTTCCACAATCGTATAGCCTGATGCAGCAACTTTTTCTAAAGTCTGTTTTACATTTTTAGGAAGTTCTTCGCGCAATGTATATAACTGCAAACCAATTTCTTTTTTATTCATAGAAAATGCTAATGATGGCAAAGCCAAAACTGCCGTAGCAGCAAGACTTGTATTAATTATAAAGTTTCTTCTTGTGATCATTTGAAATATAAGTTTCTGAAATTAAATCTAAGACAAAAGTTATCCTCAAAATTATTCATAAAATTAGAAGTTTCCGTTCTGCTTGAGCACTTTAACATCCTTTTCCATTAACTTATATTCTTCGACTAAATTATTCCGCTTAAAGAATTTTTCTAAATCTGTCAGTCTCTTTTTATTATCGTATATAATGCAGGAATTCAATTTTTGCTGACAAACTGAACATAATCGTATAGAATGCCTATCTGTTTCATCCATGCTATTAGTTCCGTTCATGACACAATTTGCATTTATACAATGATGAATACCAAACATGTGCCCAATTTCATGAGAACTTATTTTGAGCAGTCGCGATAAACATGTATTGAAATTTTCTGAAGTTAATTCCCCATCCTGCAATCTGTAGATTGAACTTACACCCACTTTATCACGGTAAGATGCGAGGCCAAAAACGTAATTCCACTCCGGTTTTGGGTACAAGTCTAATTCTGTAAGTCCCATTAACGCAATTCTGTTCAGCGGTTTTTCTTTTTTCAAAACACTGTCCAGAAGATATCCGGCTAGTAATTGTTCGTGATCTTCATAAAGCATTCTTCTGGCCGAAGCAGGAACTATATCATTAGAAAGAGGTTCTAAAGTTTTCGTTTTTAATTGAAAATAAATCTCTAAATATTCCTGTAATAATTCAATTTGACTGTTTTGTAAAGCATTGAAACTCCCTATAGGTCTTATATAAATAATGTTAGAATCTTTTGTGGGAATGATATGTTTAGACCTGAAATATTGTTCAAAAGTCTGTCCATTTTCTTTATGAGAAGATAACCAATCCCATATTTCAGGTTTAGGTAATTTGACATCATTACTTTTTATTTGCTTAAAATACGGGGCTTGTTTTGGAATCTCTTTTAGAGTTTCTTTCGTTTTATCTTTGGTACAGGCACAAAACAAAATAAAAATAAGAATAGCTGTTTTTCTCATATACTTTTTGCTAAATATATTCAAAAAACAGCTATTGTATAATGTCTCTCAAAAAATATTTTAACATGTTTATTAAACAGTTAAAACATCTTTATAGTACATTTAATTTAAAATATTACTTTGAAGTCAGCAAATTCATTCCCGATATTTTTTGAGAATCAATTGCTTGCGGAGGATAATTTTGTTTTTCTTTTCGTGTCAAAGTCACTTTTCCTTCTTTATTTACATAAATGTAATTGTAGTTCCAATAATTCTCTCCGGCCATTTTTGGGCCATTAGAATCTGTAAAAACCTGATCTGCATAAACAAGAATTTCTCCCTGTTCATTATTAGGTAAAGTTCGAACAGGAGTTCCCCATGCTTTAATTAATTTTGATTTGGTTTGCCCTACTGACGCAGTCATAGAACTATTAGTACTTGCACATGAAACCTGCAAAAGCACCAGCGCTGCCATTAATACTAGTTTTTTCATTGAACGATTGTTTTTGGATTGGTTTGTTATTTAATTCATATAATTAGGTTTAGTAATGATACCTAAAAATAGTAAAAAAAAATTTACATAATTATAAACGAATATTATATAATTATTATTTAACAAATTGAAAAGCAGATGTTTGAATTTCAAATAAAGATTTAATTTTTTAAACCTAAAAAAGATTCAATTTATTTGAATTTTGTTTTTTTCATAGCCCAAGATTAACTTGTATCTTTGCACCCTATAATAATTAGATAGAAAAATGCGAATTGACATTATAACGATTTTGCCGGAATTATTAAAAAGCCCGTTTGAGGCTTCGATTATGAAACGTGCTATCGACAAAGGTTTGGTTGAAGTACACTTTCATAATTTACGTGACTATACGACAAACAAACAAAAAAGTGTAGACGATTATCCGTTTGGCGGAGGCGCCGGAATGGTCATGACGGTTCAGCCAATTGATGCTTGTATTACACATTTGAAAAGCGAACGTGAATACGACGAAATCATTTATATGTCGCCTGATGGGGAAACTTTAAACCAGAAAATGGCTAACACTATGTCTATGTATGAAAACATTATTATTTTATGCGGACATTATAAAGGTGTAGATCAAAGAGTTCGTGATCATTTTATTACCAAAGAAATTTCGATTGGCGATTATGTTTTATCCGGAGGAGAATTAGGTGCTTTAGTTCTGTCTGATGCTTTAATTCGATTGATTCCGGGTGTTTTAAGTGATGAAACTTCTGCTTTGACAGATAGTTTTCAGGACAATTTACTTTCCGGACCTATATATACAAGACCCGCAGATTATAAAGGATGGAAAGTTCCGGAAGTTTTAACCAGCGGACATTTTGCCAAAATCGACAAATGGCGCGAGGATATGGCGTATGAACATACTAAAAATAGACGTCCGGATTTGCTTGAAGGACACGATTAGTTTTCAGTCACAGTTTTCAGTCACAGTCGCAGTTTCCAAAATGCAGACTGAAAACTGAAAACTGAAAACTGAAAACTGAAAACTGAGACTGAAAACTGACACTAACCCCCAATTTATCAACAACTTAAAATAATTTATAATTTACAATTTATAATTCATAATTATTTTCTACATTTGCACCCGAATTAGACTAACCTCTGGCGAGATCCGTGAATGTTGCTCTATATAAAAAACCATAATTATAAGATATCATGGCAGATTTAATGAAATTCGTTCAAACCGAATTAGTTGCTAAAAAAGATTTCCCTGTTTTCGGAGCTGGAGATACTATCACAGTTTTCTACGAAATTAAAGAGGGTGAAAAAACAAGAACTCAGTTTTTTAAAGGAGTTGTTATTCAAAGAAGAGGTTCTGGTAACACAGAAACTTTTACTATCCGTAAAATGTCTGGAGCTATTGGTGTTGAGCGTATCTTCCCGGTAAACTTACCAGCTTTACAAAAAATTGAAATCAACAAGAAAGGTGCTGTACGTAGAGCTAGAATTTTCTACTTCAGAGAACTTACTGGTAAAAAAGCTAAGATTAAAGATAAAAGAAGATAATCATTTATCTCTTTGTTATAAAAAAACTCGTTTCAAATAAATGAAACGAGTTTTTTTTTATGTCTGTTTTTTAAGTATCCTGAATTGAATTATGTTAGGTTTTTAGAAAATAAAATTATTACAATTAAATCTGTTTTTACCCGCGTTTTTACGAAGTAAATCTGTTTTATCCGCGTCAAAATTAGACGCTGATTTTACGGATTCGCTAAAGCGAAAACGCGGATAAAAACGGATTTTTCTAATTACTTTATTGATTAAACTGTTAAGCAATTTTATAGATCTCCCTTAACTTAATGATTTAGAAATAAAATTATTGCAATTAAATCCGTTTTTATCTTCGTTTTTACGAAGTAAATCTGTTTTATCCGCGTCAAAATTAGACGCTGATTTTACTGATTCGCTAAAGCGAAAACGCTGATAAAAACTGATTTTTCTAATTACTTTCCTGATTAATCTGTTAGGTAATATTATAGATCTCCCATTAACTTAATGATTTAGAAAATAAAATTATTGCAATAAAATCCGTTTTTATCCGCGTTTTTACGAAGTAAATCTGTTTTATCCGCGTCAAGATTAGACGCTGATTTTACTGATTCGCTAAAGCGAAAACGCTGATAAAAACTGATTTTTCTAATTACTTTCCTGATTAAACTGTTAAGTAATTTTATAGATTTCCCCTTGACTTAATGACATTAAGCTTCGGGACGTTTCAATCTTTTGCTTTTTAAACAAAAGTTCTTGTTTTACGGTTTGCGTGAGGGATAGAAGTGGAAAGCCCACAGCCTGACGAAGGAAGTGCGAGGACTTGCAGCGGATAGCCCGACCCGCCTTTTTCGGCGGGACACGCCCAAAAAAAAACCGACACATATAAAGCATCGGTTTGTATTTTATAAAAAATTGGTATTCTATTTTTTTAATAGTTTTTCCAAATATTCGATTTTGTCTTTTTCAGCTTGTAGCAAACGTTCGTAAAGCTTTTCTTTTTCCTGAAAAGTTTCAATTAATTTATCTAATGGATTGAAAGTACAATGATTATTTGTACTGAATGCTGTTCCATTTTTAAAACTGTTATCATGAAAACTATTAAAATAATTAATCATATTTTCTTCTGAAAAATTTTTAATTGCTTCTGGTGTTACACCAAGCGCTTTTGCAACTTCTGCAAGTTTCTGGTCATCAATCGTTTCACTATTTTCTATCGCAGATATAGCTTGTTGATTTGTTCCTAAAGCTTGCGCCAAAGCTTCTTGTTTCATATCTCGAAGTTCTCTTATACGGCTAATTTTTCGCCCTATATGATTTGGTTTTGTAAGTGTGCTCATAATTCAAAGATAATGATTAAGTTTAATAACAAACAATATGTAAAAAACATGTTAAACAACGTATTTCACATTTATCGTCTGCCGATTGTATTTTAGCCAAAAATACAACTTTTCATACAAAAACAATCAAAACTAAGCCGGATTACTTTAACATTTAGCGGTTCTGTTTTTCAAAATCCTGCACTTTTATCTCTTATTCACAAAACTGTAATATTTTAATATCAAAATCACCGAATTAGCAATTTAACGAGCGCGAATTAACAATCTGATAATTCCTGCAATTATCCGGAAAACTAAACCGTTTTCGGACTGTTTTTATTATATTTGCTCCGCTCATTTTGAGCCGACTATATCTTTTACATCGCTCACTCTTGGCGATACGATTATAAAAAAAAAAAAAAAATGACACAGAATTCAAAAATTTATTACACCTTAACTGATGAGGCGCCATTATTAGCGACTTATTCTTTTTTACCAATTGTTCAGGCATTTACAGCGACAGCTGGTATTGCTATTGAAACCAGAGACATTTCGTTGGCAGGCAGAATTTTATCAAATTTTCCTGAGGTTTTAACAGATGCTCAAAAAACAGGAGATGCATTGGCTGAATTGGGTCAGTTAGCGACACAACCAGAAGCTAACATTATCAAATTACCAAACATTTCTGCATCTGTACCGCAATTAAAAGCAGCTATTGCTGAATTACAATCTCACGGTTACAAAATTCCTGATTTTCCGGAAGAGCCTCAAAACGATGCTGAAAAAGAAATCAAAGCTAAATATGCTAAAGTATTAGGTTCTGCTGTAAACCCTGTTTTACGTGAAGGAAACTCTGACCGTAGAGCGCCAAGAGCCGTTAAAAATTTTGCAAAAGCAAATCCACACTCAATGGGTGCATGGTCTGCTGACTCAAAAACTAAAGTAGCTTCAATGCCAAACGGTGATTTTTACGGAAGTGAAAAATCACTTACTGTGGCAGATGCTAATGATGTAAAAATTGAATTCGTTGCAAAAGACGGAACTACAACTGTTCTTAAAGCAAGTACGCCTCTTAAAGCCGGAGAAATTATTGACAGCTCTGTTTTAAGTGTAAATAAATTAAAAGCTTTTGCTGCTGATGCTATTGCAGATGCTAAAAAAGAAGGAGTTTTACTTTCTGTGCATTTAAAAGCTACTATGATGAAAGTTTCAGATCCAATTATCTTTGGCGCTATCGTTGAAGTATATTTTGCTGATCTTTTCAAAAAATATGAAGCTTTATTTGCTGAATTAAATATTGATACAAGAAATGGTTTAGGTGATATCTATGCAAAAATTGCAGGAAGACCTGAACAAGCTGAAGTGGAAGCTGATATTACAAAAGCGATCGAAAACGGACCAGCTTTGGCAATGGTAAATTCTGATAAAGGAATTACAAACTTACACGTTCCGTCTGATGTTATTGTTGATGCTTCTATGCCGGCAATGATTCGTACTTCTGGACAGATGTACAATAAAGAAGGAAAACAACAAGATACAATCGCTGTTATTCCAGACCGTTCTTATGCCGGGATTTATACTGCAACTATTGATTTCTGTAAAAAACACGGTGCTTTTGATCCAAAAACAATGGGAAGTGTTCCTAACGTAGGTTTGATGGCTCAAAAAGCAGAAGAATACGGATCTCACGACAAAACCTTCCAAATGAAAGGTGACGGAGTAGTTCGCGTTGTAGACAATAAAGGAACTGTTTTAATGGAGCAAAACGTTGAAGCTAATGACATTTTCAGAATGTGTCAGGCAAAAGACGCTCCTATTCAGGACTGGGTTAAATTGGCTGTAAACAGAGCTCGTTTATCTAGTACTCCAGCTGTTTTCTGGTTAGACGAAAACAGAGCGCATGACAGAGAATTAATTGCAAAAGTTCAAAAATACCTTAAAGATTACGATACAACAAACTTAGATATTCGCATCTTAAATCCGGTTGCTGCTACTGAATTTACTTTAGACAGAATCATCAAAGGTTTAGACACTATCTCTGTAACAGGAAACGTTTTACGTGATTATTTAACAGATTTATTCCCAATTTTAGAATTAGGAACTTCTGCAAAAATGTTATCTATCGTTCCGTTAATGAATGGTGGTGGATTGTTTGAAACGGGTGCCGGAGGTTCTGCTCCTAAACACGTTGAGCAATTTACAGAAGAAGGATATTTACGTTGGGATTCATTAGGAGAATTTTTAGCTCTTGGTGCTTCTTTAGAGCATTTAGGACAAACTTTAGACAATTCTAAAGCAATTGTTTTATCTGAAACTTTAGACCAGGCAAACGATAAATTCTTAGCAAACGATAAATCTCCGGCTCGTAAAGTAGGTCAGATTGATAACCGCGGTTCTCATTTTTACCTTGCTTTCTATTGGGCTCAGGCTTTGGCCGCTCAAAATAAAGATGCTGAATTAAAAGCTATTTTCACTCCAATTGCTGCTCAATTTGAAGCTAATGAAGCTAAAATTGATGCTGAATTAATTGGTGCGCAAGGAAAACCTCAAACTCTTGGCGGTTACTACCAGCCAACTCCGGAGTTAGTAAGCAAAGCAATGCGCCCAAGTGCGACATTCAATGCCATTCTTGCTGAAATAAAATAATTTAAACAATTGTTTATACCTATTAAAAAAGACAACCCGAAACGGTTGTCTTTTTTTTCTTAACTAATGTTTAACAATAGTTCTGTAATAATATTTAGTAAGAATTGCTAACTATGTAAATCAAAATCAAGACAATGATTACAAAAAAAATTCTTTTATTTCTTATTATCATTTTATCTTCATTAACATCCTTTTCCCAAGAAAAATTTACTTTAAGCGGTACCATAACCGACTTTAAAAATAATGAAACCCTGATTGGTGTCAATATTTATATTCCCGCTTTAAAAATAGGAACTACAACAAATGAATATGGTTTTTATTCTCTTACCATTCCGAAAGGAGAGCATGAAATCGAAATCAGTTATGTTGGATATCAGACCATTCAACAAACCATTATCTTAAATCAAAATACCAAAAATAATTTTGCCATTAACGAAAGTGGCGAAGAACTTCAGGAAGTTGTCATTACGGATAATAAAAGCAAAAGCAACATCAAATCTCCGGAAATGAGTGCCAATAAACTTTCTATTGCTACCATAAAAAAAATGCCGGTCGTTTTAGGCGAAGTCGATGTTTTGAAATCAATTCTATTGCTTCCCGGAGTTACAAATGCCGGCGAAGGCGCATCAGGATTTAATGTTCGCGGCGGCGGCGCAGATCAGAATTTAATTCTTTTAGACGAAGCTACGATATTTAATTCCTCACACGTATTTGGTTTTTTCTCTGTTTTTAATCCCGATGCTATCAAAGATTTGAAATTATATAAAGGAGGAATTCCGGCACGTTATGGCGGCAGGGCTTCTTCTGTTTTGGATATTTATCAAAAAGACGGCAGCAGTAAAGATTTCCATGTAAATGGTGGAATCGGATTAATTTCAAGCCGCATTCTTGCAGAAGGTCCAATTGTAAAAGACAGAGGTTCGTTTTTAATTGGCGGCAGGGCTTCATACGCACATCTCTTTTTAAAACTATCCGAAAAAAACAAAGATAACTCCGCTTATTTTTATGATTTAAACACCAAATTGAGTTATAAATTAAACGATAATAACAGCTTGTATTTATCCGGTTATTTTGGTCGTGACGTTTTTAGTTTAAACAAAAACTTTTCAAATACCTATGGAAATTCGACTTTAAACCTTCGTTGGAATCATTTATTTAGTGATAAGCTGTTTTCTAATTTATCACTGATTTATAGTGATTATTATTATGGTCTGGATCTTGATTTTATTGGCTTTAAATGGGATTCAGGAATTAAAAATTATAACATCAAATATGATTTTAAAAATTACATTTCGGATAAGTTCAAATTGAATTATGGTTTAAACGGAATTTATTATGAATTTAATCCCGGAACGATCAAACCAAGTAATGATAAGTCAGGAATAAATCCGGATCAATTAGATAAAAAATATGCCTTTGAACCCGCCATTTATATTGATGCAGAAAATCAGCTTTCGAAAAAAATTACTGTTGCTTACGGATTACGTTATAGTTTATTTTACCGTTTAGGATCTTCAACTATTAATTTATATGAAAATAATAATCCTGTCATTTTCAATACTGATCTTCAGATTTACGAAAAAGCAACTCCAATTGGCACAGAATATTACGGCAAAAACAAATCCATAAAAAACTATAATAATATAGAACCGAGATTTTCGATTTCTTATCAGTTAAATGATGATCAGGCCATAAAAGCGAGTTATAACCGAATGGCACAATATCTTCAATTGATCTCAAATACCTCATCTCCTACTCCGCTGGATGTCTGGATGCCAAGCGATAATTATATCAAACCACAAATTGCAGATCAGGTCGCTGTGGGTTATTTCAGAAACATCAACAATGGAGCATATTCTATAGAAGTAGAAAGTTATTATAAAAAAATTCAAAACCGCCTGGATTATATTGATGGCGCGGATTTAATTGCCAACGATGCAATTGAACAGGTAATTTTAAACGGACGAATGAGATCTTATGGTTTAGAAATTTTATTTAAAAAGAACGAAGGCAAATTTAACGGATGGATTTCTTATACCTTATCAAAATCAGAACAACAAACCCCGGGAAGAACACCTGAAGAAATTGGTATTAACAACGGACAATGGTATAGTTCTGCTTACGATAAAACGCACAATTTAGCTGTTACATCGGCTTATAATTTAAACGAAAAATGGTCATTTGGAGCCAATTTCGCCTTACAATCCGGGCAGCCGGTTACGTATCCAAACGGACAATATGAATATCTGGGCATTACGGTTCCAAGTTATGGATTAAGGAATGAGAATCGTTTGCCTGCTTATCATCATTTGGATGTTTCAGCAACTTTAACACCTCGAAGCAACAAAGGCAGAAACTGGAAAGGCGAATGGGTTTTTAGCATTTACAACTTATACAATCGTCAAAATGCAGCTTCGATAAACTTTCGTCAAAATGTAGATACGGGTGAGAATGAAGCCGTAAAAACATCTATTTTCGGAATTGTGCCGGCTGTTAGTTATAATTTTAAATTTTAAAATCACTTTCTGTCAAAAGAAATTAAAAATACAGATCATGAAAAAAATAACTTTATTAATCTTGTTTTTTATATCGATTTTCTTCACAAGCTGCGAAGAAGTTGTGGATGTTGATTTAGATACAGCTCCGCCAAAATTAGTAATAGAAGCTTCTATCAATTGGGAAAAAGGAACCGCCGGAACAAAGCAAATTATAAGACTGAGTACGACAACGGGCTATTTTGAAAATGTAATTCCGAAAGTTTCCGGAGCAACCATCTTTATAAAAAATAGCGCAAATCAGCAATTTAATTTTATTGAAGTGCCAAAAACCGGACAGTATGTTTGTAATAATTTCAAACCGGTTATTAACGAACAATATACCTTAACCGTAATTTGCAACGGAAATACGTATACTGCTAGTGAAACCATGAAATCTGTAGCTCCGATAACCCGTGTAGAACAAAATAATGAAGGCGGAATTGCCGGAGATGAAGTCGAAGTAAGAGCTTATTATAATGATCCTGCAAATGAAGACAACTTTTATTTATTTAAATATGTGTATTCGAATAAAGTCACCTCAAACTACTATGTAAGTGAAGATAAATTTTATCAGGGCAATGAATTTTTTAGTGATTCTGATGATGAAGATTTAAAAGTTGGAGATGAAATCGAATTAACACATTACGGAATTTCAAAAGAATATTTCAATTATATGAGTATTTTAGTGAGTATCGCCGGAAGTAATGTTGGCGGTCCGTTTCAATCACCACCTGCAACCGTAAAAGGAAATATTATTAACACGACAGATAAAAACAATTATCCGTTAGGTTATTTTGCTTTAAGCGAAATCGAAACTCAAAAATATACTATTCAATAATTCCCTAAAAATGGTAAACAGAATTGAAACTTTAAAAGAGAAAAAGTTAATTGGACAATACATTAAGATGAATTTTATCGAAAATAAAACCTTTCAATTATGGAGCGGTTTTATGCCCCGAAAAAAGGAAATCAAAAACTCAATTAATTCTGATTTATATTCACTGGAAATATTTCCGGTTGGACATTTTGATAATTTTGATCCTAACAATTCCTTTCAGAAATGGGCGGCAATAGAAGTTTCAAACTTTGACGAAGTACCATCTGAAATGGAAACTTTAATTATTCCGAGTGGTTTATATGCTGTTTTTACACATAAAGGTCTTCAAAGTGAAGCGCACAAAACGTATCATTCCATTTTTGTAGAATGGCTTCCAAATTCAGAATACACTGTTGACGAAAGACCGCATTTTGCCGTTATGTCTGAAAAATATAAAAAAGAAGATCCAGATTCTGAAGAAGATATTTGGATTCCGATAAAAAATAAATAATAAAAAATCATGTTGATAGAAACCTTAAAATCATTATTTAACCGAGATCTGAACAAACTAAAAATCGAAATTGAGTCGTATCAAAACGAAAGTCAGATTTGGGCAATTGATAAAAATATTTCCAATTCGGCAGGAAATCTTTGCCTTCATTTAATTGGAAATATCAATACTTATATTGGTGCAGAACTTGGAAAAACGGGTTATATTCGCGACAGGCCTTTAGAATTTTCCTTAAAAAATATTCCAAGAGCAGAATTAATTACCAAAATTGAAGATACAATTATTGTTGTAAACAATACTCTGGATTCGTTAAATGAAGCTGATTTAGAAGCTATTTATCCGCAAATTGTATTCGAAAAAGAAATGACAACCGGATTTTTCCTGGTTCATCTTTCAACACATTTAGGATATCATCTGGGACAAATTAATTATCACAGAAGACTTATTTAATTTTAGATTTTAGAATTCAGATTTTAGATTTTAGATTGAAAATCACACACTCAAAAAAAATCTAAAATCTAAAATCCGAAATCTAAAATACTACCCGTACCTTTGCCACACATAAAAAATTCAGCATGTCATCACACCATATAGTTCGCGACGATCAGGAACCCGCTTTAATTATTGCCAACGGCGCCGCTTGTAATCCGGAATTATTAGGGCAATTGCTTGAATGGTCGCCGCTTGTTGTTGTGCTTGATTCTGCAATGGAAAGAGTTATCGAATTAGATATCAAAGTCGATGTACTTTTAGGAGATTTTGATCGTGGTTTTGATCCTGAAATTTATAAAACTTCACAATATCCTATCGAAATTGTATACGCACCGGATCAAAATAAAACCGATTTAGAAAAAGCTTTTGATTATTTGATCGAAAGAAAAATTCATGCCGTAAACGTCGTTTGGGCAACCGGAAGACGTGCCGATCATACCATTACAAATCTTACCAATATTGTTCGTTATCGCGATTTACTTAAAATTGTAATTCTGGACGATCACTCTAAAATATTTTTACTGCCTAATAAATTCGAAAAATGGTATACGGCTAAAACGCCAATTTCCCTGATTCCTATTGGTGTTGTAAATGGGATTAATTCTGTCAATTTAGAATATCCCCTGCAAAATGATACGCTAACGATTGGCTACAGAACCGGAAGCAGTAATGCCGTTGCACAAGACGGATTGGTTAGTATTACGTATATAGATGGCGATTTATTGTTAATGGAATGTATGGATTGATTTTCATACTAAACAACATTCTCTAAAAATCTCTTAATTAAGGCTGGATTTCTGAATTTAAAACAATTGGAATTTACAGAAGTCCTTTCCTCCAAAAGGAATGACTATCTTTGCACCCAAATTCAGAAAAATGAAAGCAACAGACAATTCCGAAAAAAGCAGTTTACATCCTCGAAATCTTCATCGTTCCCGATATGATTTTGAACTTCTTATTTCGAATTGTCCGGAACTGAAACAACATGTTGCAAAAAACATCCACGGAATTGAAACTATAGATTTTAGTAATCCTGTTTCGGTAAAAATTCTAAACAAGGCTTTATTACAAACCTATTACGATATTCAAAACTGGGATATTCCTAAAAATTATCTTTGCCCGCCAATTCCCGGAAGAGCAGATTATATTCATTATTTAGCCGATTTATTGGCTGAAACAAACAACGGAATTATTCCGGAAGGATCATCTGTTTTAGGTTTAGACATAGGTACAGGAGCGAATTGTATTTATCCAATTTTAGGAAATGCAATTTACGACTGGAGTTTTGTTGGAACTGACATTGATGAAAAAGCCATTGAAAATTGCAGTAAAATCATCGAAGCAAACCCAAAATTAATCGACGCGATTAGTTTACAGCAACAAACTGAATCCCGTTTTATTTTTAAAAATATAATTACACCCGAAGATCGTTTTACCTTCACTATTTGCAATCCGCCCTTTCATTCTTCTGCCGAAGATGCCAATCAAAGTACAGTTCGAAAAGTATCTAATTTAAATCCAAAGGAAAAGAAAAATACAAATCCTGTTTTAAACTTCGGCGGTCAAAATGCCGAATTATGGTGCACTGGCGGAGAAATTGGTTTTGTAACACAAATGATTTACGAAAGTGCTAAATATCCAATGCAATGTTTGTGGTTCACGACTTTAGTGTCAAAAAGAGATAATCTTTCAAGCCTTTATAAAACATTAAACAAAGTAAATGCAGCTTCAATAAAAACAATTGATATGGCGCAAGGTCAAAAAACAAGCCGCATTGTTGCCTGGACTTTTTTAAGTGAAGCCCAGCAGAAAGCATGGAAAATAGAATAAAATTCATACAAATTTAGTTCCTTAACTTTTATTCACTATTTTTGCATAAATAAATAGGTAATACCTGATTCAACGTGGCGGTGAAACATCTACCATAAATGTATTGTTAATACATCGTTTTCAGGGTCTATTTTTAAAAATTCCAAAGGGCTTTTTCAAGCCCTTTTTTTTATACCTTTTTTAATCTTGTTATTTCTTAATAAATTATAACGTTATGAATATTCCTGAACTTAAAAATATTTTGATTTCTGAAATAGCAAAAATTGATGATGAATCATTTTTATCAACATTAAAAACTATTCTGGATAGCCGAAAATCTACTCCAAAAAATTATGCTGAGCAATATAATAAAGAACTCAAAATCGCTGAACAGGAAATCCAAAATGGAAATTTTTATTCTCACAGCGAGGGTAAGGATAAAATTGCGACATACAAACATAGATTCTAAAACATTATAATTATGATATTTTAAATAAAAATTCTGATACATTAAAAACGTACTCAAATAGTACCTTTAGTGTACCTAATTTGATTATCATGCCAAAATTATACCTTAGAATAGCGGTAATACTTCTATTAACTAGTTGTGCTTCTACAAAAAAAGCAAAATACGACGACTATGTTTTCCATAATAAAAGCGAACAAAATGCTTATATAAAAGCTTACGACAAAGCCCTAAAACTTTGGGATGTTCCTTATACCGAAGAAAACATAAAAACCACTTTCGGAAAAGTTCACGTTATATTGGCCGGTCCAAAAAACGGTAAAGACTTAGTTTTACTACACGGAATGGACGCCAGCTCAACCATGTGGTATCCAAATATAAAAGCTTTAGCAAAAAATCATCGTATTTATGCGATCGATTTTATGATGGAACCGAGTAAATCAACCTTAACTGCAAGTCCTTTATCCAAAGAAGACATGGTAACTTGTTATAACGAAATTTTCAATTACTATAAATTAAAGAATTTTGATGTTGTAGCTGCTTCTCGTGGAGGCTGGATTGCCACATTATTAGCCACACAAAAGTCAAATTCGATAGATAAAATTGTTTTACTGAGTCCGGCGCAAACCTTTAAATTTATAGATAAAATGGGCAAAACAACATCTGCCTTAATGCTGAAACTTTTTCCAAGTGAAAAGAAATTCGGAAAAACATTGACCACCTTTTCAACGCATCCAGAAAAAATTAGTCCGGTTTATAAAAGACAGTTTTATTTGGCCAATAAATATGCAAAATCAAATTCGAGTATGCTTAAAATGACACCTTTTTCCAATGATGAACTAAGATCCATTTCAAATCCGATTTTAGTTTTAATTGGCGATCATGACGTTATAAACGGTGATGACAGTGTCGAACGTGCAAAGGAATACTTGCCACACAGCAAAACAAAAACAATAAAAGATGCGGGACATTTTTTAAGCATCGATCAATCGAAAATTGTAAATGATGCGATGGTTGATTTTTTAAATTAACGTTTATTTGCCACGAATTCACGAATATTTAATTAATAATATTCGTGAATTCGTGGCGACTTATTTATCTTTTTTATAGATTTCAAACTTCGTATCTTTACAAAACCAAATTTTTCATACGCCAAAAATGAAGTTTCAAGTTACCTCAGAATATAGTCCGAAAGGCGATCAGCCACAAGCCATACAAAAACTGGCACAAGGTATTGTCGATGGCGATAAATATCAAACTTTATTGGGAGTTACGGGTTCCGGTAAAACTTTTACCGTTGCCAATGTGATTCAGGAAGTGCAAAGACCGACTTTAGTTTTGGCTCATAACAAAACTCTCGCCGCACAATTATATTCGGAATTCAAACAGTTTTTCCCTAATAATGCCGTTGAGTATTTCGTTTCTTACTACGACTATTATCAGCCTGAAGCTTTTATGCCGGTAACCGGAGTTTTTATTGAGAAAGATTTATCTATCAACGAAGAGCTTGAAAAAATGCGTTTGAGCACCACTTCTTCCCTACTTTCAGGGCGTCGTGATATTTTGGTCGTTGCTTCGGTTTCTTGTTTGTACGGTATTGGAAATCCGGTTGAATTCAAGAAAAACGTGATTGAAATTTTTAGAGATCAGGTTATTTCAAGAACTAAATTGCTGCATAGTTTAGTACAAAGTTTATACGCCAGAACCGAGGCCGATTTTAATCCTGGAACTTTTAGAATTAAAGGAGATACTGTAGAAGTGTATCCAAGTTATGCGGATGACGCTTTTAGAATTCATTTTTTTGGAGATGAAATTGAAGAAATAGAATCCTTTGATGCCAAGACTTCACAAGTCATTGAAAAATTCAAAAGATTAACCATTTATCCTGCCAATATGTTTGTGACTTCTCCGGAAGTATTGCAGGGCGCTATTTGGGAAATTCAGCAGGATTTGGTCAAACAAGTTGATTATTTTAAAGAAATAGGAAAACATCTGGAAGCAAAACGTCTTGAAGAGCGAACTAATTTCGACTTAGAAATGATTCGGGAATTAGGTTATTGCTCCGGAATTGAAAATTATTCCCGTTATCTTGACGGACGACAAGCCGGAACAAGACCTTTCTGTTTACTGGATTATTTTCCAAACGATTATTTGATGGTTGTAGATGAAAGTCACGTAACCGTTTCACAGGTTCATGCTATGTATGGAGGAGATCGAAGCCGTAAGGAAAATTTGGTCGAATACGGTTTTCGTTTACCAGCCGCAATGGACAATCGACCTTTGAAATTTGAAGAGTTTGAAGCCTTGCAAAATCAGGTGATTTACGTTTCTGCAACGCCGGCTGATTATGAATTGCAAAAATCAGATGGAATTTATGTCGAACAAATTATTCGTCCAACAGGATTATTGGATCCGGTTATCGAAGTTCGACCAAGTTTGAATCAGATTGATGATTTAATTGAAGAAATTCAGGTTCGTTGTGAGTTAGACGAAAGAGTTTTGGTAACCACTTTAACCAAAAGAATGGCTGAGGAATTAGCAAAATATCTAACCAAAGTAAACATTCGCTGCCGTTATATACATTCGGAAGTTGATACTTTGGAGCGTATAGAAATTATGCAGGACTTGCGTAAAGGTATTTTTGATGTTTTAATTGGAGTTAACTTACTTCGTGAAGGTTTAGATTTACCCGAAGTTTCGCTTGTTGCTATTTTAGATGCTGATAAGGAAGGTTTCCTTCGTAATCACAAATCTTTGACGCAAACTATTGGTCGTGCAGCAAGAAATTTAAATGGAAAAGCGATTATGTATGCTGATAAAATTACAGGAAGTATGCAGAAAACAATCGACGAAACCAATTATCGCAGAACAAAACAGATCAATTTCAACGTTGAAAATAATCTTGTTCCACAAGCTTTAAACAAGAAAATTGATAGTGCGTTTACTAAAAATCCTTTGGTAGAATACGAATTAGGACACACTCTTTCTGTTGCCGCAGAACCGGAAACGGCTTATATGTCAAAAGCGGATTTGGAGAAAATGATTCGCGAAAAACGAAAATCAATGGAAAAAGCAGCGAAAGAACTCGACTTTTTACAAGCTGCAAAATTGCGTGATGATATTAAAAAATTACAGGAACAATTGCCTTAATTGTGTTGTTCCTGAAAAACTTTCAATAACTTTTTAGGATCAATCATTGCGTTTGGCGCTTTTTTCATTAAATCCAAAACACGTTTTGTAGCTCCCGGATTCAATCCCATTTTAATGGCAATTTGCTGTATGGCTGTAGCTTCTTTTTCATGTAAAACACCATCGCAATGCATAATCAAAGCCAGTCTGTAAAATTGCTGAATGCGCTGAAACTCTGATTTTATAATCTGTGGCAGGCATTCCTGATGAAACAAATCCTGAAAAAGTTTTTTATCAATATTTAATTCCTGCGCCACAAGCCATAAAAATTCCAACTCGCGTTTATGCAATTGGCCGTCGACTGTCGAAAAAGCAATCATTTCTAAAAGTAAACTTCTCTTTTCTTCTTCGGTATTCATCAATTTATTATTTTTAGCTAAAATATTGTTTTTAAATCTAAATAGCAAAAGAACTTATGTTGAGAGGATTTCTGTTTTTTATACTTTTATGGATAACCTCTAGCGGAAAGGCACAAGAAAGTACGGCTTCAAAAAATGTTTCGACTTTTTCTATCGAAGCACCTCAACTCAAAACCACCAAAAAAATCTGGATTTATTTACCTGAAAATTATTCGGCTACAGCCAAAAAATACAGCGTAATTTATATGCAGGATGCCCAAAACTTATTTGATGCCAAAACTTCTTTTGTTGGCGAATGGAATGTCGATGAAAAACTGGACAGCTTAAAAGCGCCCGTAATTGTTGTTGGAATCGAGCATGGAAATGACAAACGAATCGACGAATTAACGCCTTATAAAAATGAAAAATACGGCGGCGGAAATGCCGATAATTATGTTGATTTTATTGTAAATACATTAAAACCTTACATCGATAAAAATTACAGAACCAAAACAAAAGCAAAGAATACCATTATTATGGGAAGTTCTCTTGGAGGATTGGTTTCTTATTATGCCGCTATAAAATATCCTGACGTTTTTGGTAAAGCCGGAGTTTTTTCGCCTTCGTTTTGGTTTTCGAGTGAGATTTATACTTTCACAGAAAAATCTCCAAAAATCAAAACAAAAATTTACTTTCTCTGTGGCGATAAAGAAAGCGATGATATGGTAAACGATCTAACCAAAATGGAACGTTTATTAGATACAAAACGCTATTATTGCCTGCATCTTACCAAAACTAAAATTGTGAAAAACGGAGAACACAATGAGAAATTATGGCGTGATGGTTTTGCAAAGGCTGTATTATGGCTGGGTTATTAGTTAAAAACTTTCTTCTATGGAATTGATATTAAGAGCTTACGACCTGAAATTAAAACATACTTTTAGGATTTCAAGAAAGTCAATAGATTTTCAGCCTTCGCTTATTGTTGAGTTGAGAGATGGTGATTTTTCCGGTTTTGGAGAAGCAACTTCAAATCCGTATTATAATATTACGATTGATATTCTGCAAAATGATATTGAACAAATTCGGAGTCTTGTTGAAGATACAAACAACGAAACTCCCGATGAATTTTGGAACAAAATAAGTCCGTTTTTAAGCAATAATCCATTTGCTTTATGCGCCTTAGACAACGCCTATCATGATTTATATGCCCGTAAAAAAGGTAAAAAACTATATGAATTATGGAATTATGATATTTCACATAATCCATTAACGAACTATACAATTGGCATTGGAACTATTGAAAATATGATTGCAAAAATGGAAGAACTTCCGTGGCCAATTTATAAAATAAAACTCGGAACGCCTGAAGACATTGCAATTGTAACCGAATTACGAAAACATAGCGACGCCGTTTTCAGGGTTGATGCTAATTGTGCCTGGACAGTGGATGAAACATTGGAGAATGCAGAAATTCTAAAAAACTTAAATGTTGAATTTATTGAACAGCCTCTAAAAGCAAACGATTGGGAAGGTCAGCGTGAAGTTTTTAAAAACTCGGTTTTGCCGGTTATAGCCGATGAAAGTTGCATTACCGAAAGTGATGTTACTAAATGTCATAATCATTTTCACGGTGTGAATATCAAATTAATGAAATGTGGCGGAATTACACCCGGAAAAAGAATGATTGCTGAAGCCAAAAAACTAGGTTTAAAAACAATGGTAGGATGCATGACAGAATCTACTGTTGGAATTTCTGCAATTGCGCACTTACTGCCGGTTTTAGATTATGTAGATATGGACGGCGCTTTATTACTATCAGAAGATATCGTGAGCGGCGTTACCATCAAAAATGGAAAAACATTTTATCCTGAAAGAACAGGAACAGGCGTAATTTTGTTCTGACATATCTTTCTAAATAATGTACCTTTGTAAAAAATTAAACGATGACAAACAACGATATCCTAAAAAAACTTCGCGTGGCTTTGATGCTCCGTGATGACCAAATAGTTGAAATTTTAGAATTAGTAGATTTTAGAATTTCAAAATCAGAGTTGGGCGCTTTTTTCAGAGCTGAAGATCATGAGAATTACATGGAATGTGGTGATCAGGTTTTACGCAATTTCCTAAACGGATTGGTAATTCATTTAAGAGGTACAAAAGAAAATCCTAAAAACCCAAATGATGTTTTAGCAAAACACAGAGCCGAAATTCCGAAGAAAGAAACTTCTAAGGAAAGACCTGAATTTAAAGCAAGCGCTAAAGATGCTGAAAAAGGAAGAGGCGATAAAGCTCCTTCTAAAACTGGTCCTGCGGCTAAAAAACCTTTCAAGAAAAAACCTGCTGCACCTAAAATTCAGGTTGTAGAAAAGGTGGTTTATAAAAACGGTAAGAATAAGAAATAATTTAACCGCAAAGAGCGCTAAGATTTACGCAAAGCTCGCAAAGGTTTTTTAACCACAGAGAACTCCAAGATTTATATTTACATGACGGTTATAAACACAAAGTTCGCAAAGCTATATTGATAAAGCTTTGCGAACTTTTGCGTTTATATAAAATCCTATTATTAAAAACCTTGCGTACTTTGCGGTAAAAATAAATTCCAAAAAAAATCCCTCCGAATAATCGAAGGGATTTTATATAATTGATTTCTTAATTAATTAAGATAATGCAGCTTTAACTTGGTCTGCAGCTTCTTGAAACTGAACAGCAGATAAAATTGGCATACCTGAATTGTCAATTAATTCTTTTGCAATTTCAGCATTTGTTCCTTGCAAACGAACGATAATTGGCACTTTAATAGCATCACCCATATTTTTGTAAGCGTCAACAACTCCTTGCGCCACACGGTCACAACGAACGATTCCACCAAAAATATTGATTAAAATTGCTTTTACGTTTGGATCTTTTAAGATGATACGGAAAGCAGTTTCAACACGTTTTGCATCAGCAGTTCCACCAACGTCAAGGAAGTTAGCAGGCTCAAAACCAGCATATTTAATTAAATCCATAGTCGCCATTGCAAGACCTGCTCCGTTTACCATACATCCTACAGTACCGTCAAGATCTACATAGTTCAATCCTACTTCTTTAGCTTCAACTTCGATTGGATTCTCCTCACGGATATCGCGCATTTCAGCATATTTTGGTTGTCTGTATAAAGCATTATCATCGATATTTACTTTAGCATCTACAGCCATAATTTTGTTATCAGATGTTTTCAAAACCGGGTTGATTTCAAACATAGAAGCATCAGAACCAATGTAAGCATTGTATAATGCATCGATGAATTTCACCATTTCTTTGAAAGCATTTCCAGAAAGACCTAGGTTAAAAGCAATTCTTCTTGCCTGAAAACCTTGTAATCCAACAGATGGATCAACTTCTTCCGTAAAAATTAAGTGTGGCGTGTGCTCAGCAACTTCTTCAATATCCATTCCACCTTCTGTAGAATACATGATCATGTTACGACCTGTAGCTCTATTCAATAAAACAGAAACATAAAATTCTGAAGTTTCACTTTCACCAGGATAGTAAACATCTTCTGCTACTAAAACTTTGTTTACTTTTTTACCTTCTGCAGAAGTCTGAGGTGTAATCAATTGCATTCCGATGATTTGTCCTGCGATTTCTTCAACTTGTTGCAAGTTTTTAGCTAACTTAACTCCACCACCTTTTCCACGACCACCTGCGTGAATTTGTGCTTTTATTACATGCCATCCTGTTCCGGTTTCGGCAGTTAATTGTTTTGCAGCAGCTACAGCTTCAACTGCATTGTTAGCCACAATTCCGCGTTGAATGCGTACTCCGTAACTTGCTAAAATCTCTTTTCCTTGATATTCGTGTATGTTCATAATATAGAATTTGTCTGGTTCTGAATTTATTTCAGAATAAAAGTGCGACAAAAATAGCAAAATTCAACTTAATAGTAAAATGTTTTTCAATTAAAAAAAGCAGTCTTATATATATTATCCCGTTATTCTTTTTTAAAGAAAACAAACAGTTAAACAATTGTATGCAAATTGTTAACTAAAAAACACTATTTCGTTTGAAATTTAACAAAAACATCAGTGATTTCAATAGCTCGCAAAGGATTTTTACAGAAATAATTCAAAACATATTGTGATTTTATCATTTAGCAATGGTTTCTATAATATTATTATCATTTAAGAACTCTTTTTCTACTATTACAACAAAAATGTAAGTGAAAATAGATTTTTGATACATTATGTTTAACGAAATCTTTATTTTTGTAGAAAAAATATCAAGAATGAGAGTTAAAGAACAAGGGCTTTATTTGCCTGAATTTGAACACGACAATTGTGGTGCAGGATTTATTTGTAATTTGAATGGTATTAAATCTAATGACATCATTCACAAAGCATTGGACATCTTAATAAAATTGGAACATCGTGGTGCAGTTAGTTCTGATGGAAGAACTGGAGATGGAGCCGGAATTTTATTTGATATCCCACACGCTTTCTTTAAAAAAGTATGTGACTTTGAAATCCCTGAAACACGTGAGTATGCAGTAGGAATGGTTTTTTTACCAAAAAGCAAAAACCAGGTATCTTTTTGCATGAACACTTTCGAATCAACAGTTAAAGATCAGAATTTAAAGATCTTAGGCTGGAGAGATGTACCTGTTGAAGTAGAAAATTTAGGACAGATTGCCGCAGAAAAAGAACCAACAGTTAAACAGGTTTTTGTTAGCAAAAACGGTCAGGATTTAACTGAACAAGAATTTAATGCAAAACTTTTTGCAGCTAGAAAAATTGCCGAACATGCCATAAGAGGATCAAAAACCTCTGAAAGCCACATGTTTTATTTCTCTAGTTTATCGACAACTACCATAATATATAAAGGTCTATTGATGCCGGAAGACATCAGCCGTTATTATGTTGACTTAAAAGATCCCGATTTAGTGACTCGTCTGGCGCTTGTACACCAGCGTTTCTCTACAAATACTTTCCCTTCATGGGATTTAGCACAGCCATTTAGATACATGTGTCATAATGGTGAAATTAATACGCTTCGCGGAAACGTGAGCCGTATGCGTGCTCGTGAAGAATTAATGCAAAGCAAAGTTTTTGGTGATGATATCAAAAAACTATTCCCAATTATCCTAGAAGGAAAATCAGATTCTGCTTCTATGGATATGGTGGTGGAGCTTTTATTGATGACAGGCCGTTCATTGCCGGAAGCCATGATGATGGTTGTTCCTGAAGCGTGGGAAAAACACCAGACTATGTCTCCTGAAAAGAGAGCATTCTACGAGTTTAACGCTTGTATTATGGAACCTTGGGATGGTCCTGCTTCTATTCCGTTTACAGATGGTAACGTAATTGGTGCGTTATTAGACAGAAACGGATTGCGTCCTTCTCGTTATACTTTGACAAAAAGCGGTTTCGTAATTATGTCGTCAGAAATTGGTGTACTTGACATCGATCCTGAAGATGTAATTCAGCACGGTCGTTTAGAGCCTGGGAAAATGTTTCTGGTTGATATGAACGAAGGCCGTATTATCGAGGATGAGGAAGTTAAAAAAGCGATAGTTACAAAACGTCCGTACAAAGAATGGTTAGATGCTAATTTATTGCCTTTGGCTAAAGTTCCTTATACCAATAATCCAACTCCGGTTGAGAAACTTGATTTCTTAACCAGACAAAAATTATTTGGTTACACGATTGAAGATTTAAAAACAATCATCAACCCAATGGGAGGTCAGGGCGCTGAAGCCATCAGTTCTATGGGTAATGATACGCCTTTGGCCGTTTTATCAGACCAGCCTCAATTGTTGTACAACTATTTCAAACAATTATTTGCTCAGGTTACCAATCCGCCTTTGGATGGTATTCGTGAAGAAATTATTACCGATATCAGTTTAGCGGTTGGTGGAGATTTCAATATTTTTGAAATTGAATCTAAACAATGTAAAAAACTAAAAATCCAAAATCCGGTTATTTCTAATGAGGATTTAGATAAAATAAGAAACATTGATCACGCAGATTTTAAATCGGCTACTATTTCTACTTTATATAAAATAGAAAAAGGAGTTAACGGTTTAGAGCGTGCGCTTGAAAAATGTGTTCAGGCAACTTACAAAGCAGTTTCTGAGGGATGTAATATTATTATTCTTTCAGACAGAGGCGTTAGTGAACAATTAGCTCCAATCCCTATGTTATTGGCTTGTTCTTACATTCACCACTCTTTGAATATTTTACAGGTTCGTTCAAAATTCGGAATCATAATCGAATCTGCAGAACCTCGTGAGCCGCATCATTTTGCCTTATTGTTTGGATACGGCGCAAGTGCGATCAATCCATACATGGTAAATGAAATTATTCACGATCAGGTAGAACAAGGATTTATTACTGGTGTAAAAGCTGATTATGCTGTTGTAAACTACAATAAAGCGATTGCAAAAGGAATCGTTAAAATCATGAACAAAATTGGTATCTCTACTTTACATTCGTACAGAGCTGCTCAAATTTTCGAGATTTTAGGTTTAAACAAAACATTTACTTCTAAATATTTCCCTTACACACCTTCAAGAATCGAAGGAATTGGTTTGATGGAAGTGGAAAAAGAAGTGAAAAAACGTTTCCAGAAAGCATTTCCAAATTCTAAAATCGCCAACTTATTGCCTTTAGAAATTGGAGGTATTTACAGATGGAGACGCGGTGGAGAAAAACACATGTTTAATCCAACCACTATTGCAAAATTACAACAGGCCGTTCGTTTAAACAGTCCTGAAAGTTATAAAGAATACTCTAATATGGTTAATGAGCAAAGCGCTAACTTAATGACTATTAGAGGTATGTTTGAATTTAATAATTTAGATCCAATTTCTATTGATGAAGTAGAACCATGGACCGAAATTGTAAAAAAATTCAAAACGGGTGCCATGTCTTACGGATCTATCAGTAGAGAAGCACACGAGAATTTAGCCATTGCAATGAACAGAATTGGCGGAAAAAGTAACTCTGGAGAAGGTGGAGAAGATCCAAAACGTTTCCAGAAAGAAATTAACGGAGATTCTAGAAACTCTGCAATTAAACAGGTTGCGTCAGGACGTTTTGGTGTTTCGATCAACTATTTGACAAATGCTAAAGAAATTCAGATCAAAATGGCTCAGGGAGCAAAACCTGGTGAAGGTGGACAACTTCCGGGAGAAAAAGTAGTGCCATGGATTGCTGAAACGAGAAATTCTACGCCTTATGTAGGTTTGATTTCGCCTCCTCCACACCACGATATTTATTCTATTGAGGATTTATCTCAGTTGATTTTCGACTTAAAAAATGCCAATCGTGAAGCGCGTGTCAACGTAAAATTAGTTTCAGAAGTTGGAGTTGGTACCATCGCTGCCGGTGTTGCAAAAGCAAAAGCGGACGTTATCCTAATTTCTGGTTATGATGGAGGAACTGGTGCTGCACCATTAACCTCTTTACAACACACAGGTATTCCGTGGGAACTTGGTTTAGCCGAAGCGCAACAAACTTTGATCTTAAACGATTTAAGAAGCCGTGTAGTTCTAGAATGCGACGGACAATTAAAAACAGGTCGTGACGTAGCGATCGCTGCATTATTAGGAGCCGAAGAATTTGGTTTTGCAACTGCACCTCTTGTAGCTTCTGGTTGTATCATGATGAGAGCTTGTCACTTAAATACTTGTCCGGTTGGTATTGCAACTCAGGATCCAGAATTGAGAAAAAATTTCAAAGGAACTCCGGAACACGTCATCAACTTCATGTATTTTATTGCTGAAGAACTTAGAGAAATCATGGCGCAATTAGGTTTCAGAACCTTAAAGGAAATGGTGGGCCAGTCACAAAAATTAAATGTAAACAAAGCCATCAAACATTATAAAGCAAATGGTTTAGACTTGTCTACCATTCTATACAAACCGGAAAAAGCGAAAACAGAGCCAAATCACAATACAACTACACAAGATCACCAACTTGAAAATGTATTGGATTTTGACATCATCAAAGAAGCAATTCCGTCAATCTATAGAAAAGAAAAAACAAGAGTAACCTTTAAAATTAAAAATACAGACCGTTCTGTAGGTGCGATTTTGAGTAACGAAATCTCAAAAATATATGGCGCACAAGGTTTACCTGAAGACACTATTTTAGTTGATTTTGAAGGTTCTGCCGGACAAAGTTTTGGTGCTTTTGCAACAAACGGATTGTCGTTTAAAATTCACGGAAACTGTAATGATTATTTAGGAAAAGGTCTTTCGGGAGGAAAACTAATTGTAAAAGTACCTCCTACTGCAACTTTCAAACCTGAAGACAATATCATTATTGGTAACGTTGCCCTTTACGGAGCTATTACCGGAGAGGCTTATATTAATGGAATGGCCGGTGAGCGTTTTTGTGTGAGAAATTCCGGAGCAACAGCCGTTGTTGAAGGAATTGGAGATCACGGATGCGAGTACATGACCGGTGGTACAGTGGTTGTTTTAGGAAAAACAGGAAGAAACTTCGCAGCTGGTATGAGCGGTGGTGTGGCTTATGTTTATGATCCAAATCAAAAATTTGATTCAACAGTATGTAACATGGAAATGGTTGCATTTGATCCAATGGAAGAAGAGGACGTTATCAAACTAAGACGATTGATCAAAAATCATTCATTGTACACCAGCAGTCCATTAGCAAAAAGAATTTTAGCAGACTGGGAAAATGAGCAGAAACATTTCGTAAAAGTAATGCCAACTGATTACAAAAAAGCATTACAGCGAATTGCAGAAGAGAAAAAAATAGAAGAATTAATTGCGGGTTAAATGATTTTAGATTTTAGAGTTCAGATTTAGATTTAATTCACTTTACCTTTAAAAGGGTTGGAATTTGGAATTTAAAAATTGGAATTTAGAATTTATCATTTAAGTTTTAATCAAAATGTCATGGGTAAAATAGGCGGATTTAAAGAATATAGCAGAGCCGACGAAAGTAATTTAGCAGTAGCAGAACGTGTTTCTAACTACAACGAATTTACTATTCCGTTAACTGAAGAAAAGAAAAAAGAACAAGGATCAAGATGTATGGATTGTGGTATTCCTTTTTGCCACAGTGCTTGTCCGTTAGGGAATTTAATCCCTGACTTCAACGATATGGTACATCAGGAAGAATGGCAGAGTGCATTAAATATTTTGCAATCTACTAACAACTTTCCGGAATTTACAGGTCGCTTATGCCCTGCTCCATGTGAGAAATCATGTGTATTAGGAATCATTAAGGAACCTGTTGCAATCGAAAACATCGAGAAAAATATCATCGAAAGAGGTTTTGATGAAGGCTGGATCAAACCACAGCCACCATTAACCAGAACCGGAAAAACGGTTGCCGTTATTGGTTCAGGTCCTGCGGGTCTGGCAGCAGCACAACAATTAAACAGAGCAGGTCACACTGTAACTGTTTTTGAAAGAGACAATGCAATTGGAGGTTTATTACGTTACGGAATTCCGAATTTCAAATTGGAAAAAGGAATCATCGACAGACGTGTTTTAATCCTTGAAGCAGAAGGAATCACTTTTAAAACGAATGTAAATGTTGGTGTAAACTTTAGCATAGACGAATTAAATTCTTTCGATTCTATCGTATTATGCGGTGGAGCAACTGAAAGAAGAAGTTTGCCGACTAAAGGAATCGAAAGCAAAGGCGTTGTTCAGGCAATGGATTTCTTAACTCAACAAACTAAAGTTTTATACGGAGAATCAATTCCGGATCAGATTAAAGCAACCGGAAAAGACGTAATTGTAATTGGTGGTGGAGATACAGGATCGGATTGTATTGGAACTTCAAACAGACACGGAGCAAAATCGGTAACCAACTTTGAGATTTTACCAAAACCTCCGGTTGGAAGAAGCGAGTCAACTCCTTGGCCTTTCTGGCCTTTGCAGTTAAAAACTTCCTCTTCTCACGAAGAAGGCTGTGACAGAAACTGGTTAATCAACACTAAAGAATTCATATCTAATGATAAAGGCGAATTAACAGGATTAAAAACTGTTGAAGTGCAATGGAAAATGACTCCTGGACAAAGACCTGAATTAATCGAAAAAGAAGGTTCAGAGAAAATCTGGCCTTGCGACTTGGCTTTATTGGCTTTAGGATTTACAGGTCCGGAGAAAACTTTAAGCGAGCAATTAGGCCTTGAAGTGGATATGAGAAGCAACTATAAAGCAAAAAATTATCAAACGAATGTTCCTCATATTTTCACTGCCGGTGATATGCGAAGAGGACAATCATTGATCGTTTGGGCTATTTCAGAAGGTCGCGAAGCAGCAAGAGAAGTAGATTTATTTTTAATGGGATCTACAAACTTGCCAACCAAAGGAAACGGAGACTTACCGAGTTTGTAGACTAAGTTTCTAAGATACTAAGCCTCTATCCCGAGGTTTCGTGACTGAGTTTTCTTAGTATTTTAAGAACATCAAAAAACAAAGTCTTTATTCCGATAAACAACACTACTAATACAAGTCCCTGAAAATATTTCAGGGACTTTTTTTTGCCACAGATTTAAGATTCATTTTTTATTATAGCCCGAGGTTTCAACCTTGGGAACGCAATCTATGATCTCGCTTCGTTTCCCAAGGTTAAAACCTCGGGCTATTTGCCGTCTAAGATTATTTTTTTTGTTTGTCAAGATTAATACGATAGCGAGCAGGCGAGGCAATATGAATTTTACGAAATCCTCTGAGTTTATTTAATTTGTGAAAATTTGCGAAATTTGCGGTTAAAAACATGAAGCATTCATTTTATATAGCAAAATCTTAGTAACTTAGTATCTCAGCAACTTAGCACCTTTCTTTTTTACTAGGCACGCATTGTAGTTTTATAAAAATCCAATTTAAGCTGATTTTTGTTTAAAATTAAACAATTTGTTATAATTTGTTATTTTTCTACAAAAAATTTGCTGTTACTCAAAAGTGTAATAACTTTGCTCAAAATAGTTTAAAAATGCAAGCAAAAGATTTACTGCAGTTAGCAGACCAATTTGGAAGTCCATTATATGTTTATGATGCCGAAAAAATCCAATCTCAGTACAACAGATTAACTAAAGCTTTCTCTAAGGTAGAAAACTTAAGAGTTAATTACGCCATGAAGGCATTGTCAAATGTTGCGATTCTTCAGTTGTTAAAGAACATGGGGTCTGGTTTAGATACTGTATCAATTCAGGAAGTTTTATTGGGACTTCATGCTGGCTATGATCCTGACAAAATTTTCTTTACACCAAACGGCGTTTCTCTTGAAGAAATCGAAGAAGTTGCTGCAATGGGTGTACAAATCAATATTGACAACTTATCTATTCTGGAGCAATTCGGAACAAAATATCCACAAATTCCCGTATGTATTCGTATCAATCCGCACGTAATGGCGGGTGGAAATGCTAATATTTCTGTAGGACATATCGATAGTAAATTCGGAATCTCTGTTCACCAGATACCGCATATATTGCGAATTGTAGAGAATACAAAAATGAGCATCGTCGGAATTCACATGCACACAGGATCTGACATTTTGGATATCGAAGTTTTCTTGTATGCGGCTGAAATCTTGTTCGATACAGCAAAACATTTCAAAGATTTAGAATTCTTAGATTTCGGAAGCGGATTCAAAGTGCCTTACAAAAAAGACGATATCGAAACCGACATCGAAGAATTAGGTAAAAAATTATCAAAAAGATTCAATTCTTTCTGTGCAGAATATGGCAGAGATTTAACGTTGATTTTCGAACCGGGAAAATTTTTGGTGAGCGAAGCAGGTTTCTTCTTAGCAAAAGTAAACGTAGTAAAACAAACAACATCAACAGTTTTCGCCGGAGTCGATAGTGGTTTCAACCACTTAATCCGTCCAATGTTTTACGGTTCACAACATTATATCGAAAACATCTCTAACCCAAAAGGAAAAGAGCGTTTTTACTCAGTTGTAGGATACATTTGCGAAACAGATACTTTTGCCAACAACCGCCGAATTTCAGAAATTACCGAAGGCGATATTCTAGCTTTCAGAAACGCCGGAGCATATTGTTTCTCCATGTCTTCGAACTACAACTCAAGATACAAACCAGCCGAAGTTCTATGGAAAGACGGAAAAGGAATCCTGATTCGTCAACACGAAACTTTCGAAGATTTGCTTAAAAATCAAATTCCGTTGCCACAAGAAGTTGCTGCAACAGTTTAAAATAAAAAAAAAGAGAATATCTATTTAATCCCGTTTCTTAATTGAGGCGGGATTTTTTTATTGTATATTTTAGAATTCTGATTTTAGATTCTACGCGAATGTCAGGCTGAGCGGAGTCGAAGCTTTACCTAATTTTTATAATAATAAAATTAGTAAACTTTAAAATATTATATTTGTAAGAAATTATTTATTTAATGAATTATAATAAATATGACATTACAAAAGATGAATCATCTGCAATATTTAATTTTGTAAGCGTCGGAAATAAAGGCCGTTTTAGAAAAGCTGTTGCTTATACGCCCACTAAAAACCCTTCGATTTATAATCTGGGCTTCGGAGATTTAAAGTACGATCTTTTAACTAAAAAATATATTATAGATGATCAGATTACAAATGATAATGGAGATATGAGAATTGTTTTAGCTACTGTAGCCAAAACTATATATGAATTTACAAATGCGAATCCTAATATAGCGGTATTTTTGAGAGGTAGTGATAGTCGAAGGACAAATACATACAAGCGAGCCATAATGTTAAATCTAAAGGAATTATCAGAAACTTTTGATATATTTGGAACAAGAATAATTGATAATGAAATTGTAGATGAAATATTCAATTATAAAAAAGACTTTGATGGATTTCTAATTAAAAGAAAAAAATATGAAAAGTGAAAAAAAAATAGTGAAAGCTACCAGAGTTATTAATAAAGACTCAAAAGTCGTTGTAGACCCCTCACTTAATGAACTTAAAGACATTAAGCTTAAATCAGGTAAATTAGACGAAATAAATAAGATGAATTTTAGACTAAGTCTCTAAGTCAAAAAAATATATTGTATATCCCGTTCCAAAGGTGAACGGGATTTTTTTTGCTTTTTTATACAGTCGAATTTAATTCCAAAGTAACTACAATATTATCTTTTCGAGGAACGAAGAATCTCCGCAAATAGCCCTATAAAATTAAAATTTAAAATTTAATAATTTGGGCGTCTCCCTCCGGGTCGGGCTTTCGGCTATATCTTTTGCTCCGTTTCACTTCACAAAAGGATACCGCCTCTATCCCTGACGCAATCTGGTTTTCATGAGACAATTATCAGAACTATCAGAAAAATCATATATTTGTTTTCTACAACAACACCTAAATAGTATCTTATCAAAAAAACTATGTTTTTTACCAACATCTATTTTATAAAAGAATTTTAAATACCTTTGAATCATGAGCACAGAAGTAAAACCAAAACACATTGGCAGAAACATAAGTCGAATCAGAGAACTTCGAGGTATGAAACAAGAAGCACTTGCACAGGCAATTGGCACAAATCAACAAGCCATTTCCGGAATTGAAGGAAGTGAGGAAATTGATGATAAAAAACTTGTGGAAATTGCAAAAGCGCTTGGCGTGACTACAGAAGCAATTAAAAGTTTTTCTGAAGAAAATGTGTTTAACTATTTCAACACTTTTAATGAATCTGTTACAGGAAGCTTTATAACCAATAATTCTTGTAATTTCAATCCGCTTGATAAAGTCGTTGAACTTTACGAACGTTTGGTTCAGGCTGAAAAAGACAAAAATGAATATTTAGAAAAATTACTAAAAGGAAAATAATTCCTTAAAAATATAAATTTTACAAAAGCACAAATATCTCTTATTTGTGCTTTTTTTGATTCAAAATAAAATCTTTGTGCCAATTAAAAATCCACTTATTTTAATTCGTATTTTCGTCTGGTAAATATTTGCTACCAAAAACTTAAACCCAAAACCCATGAAAATTACGATTCCCCTATCGGCATTATTCCTGTTACTTACTACTATTTCATTCAGTCAGACGATTGCTGATTTAAAACTAAAACCAAAAGAAATTCCGAAAAGCTATACATTGAGCGATGGTAATATTTGTATTTCTCCTCAGGCTTGCAATTTTTATAATGATGTTGCCACTTACGCCAGTTTTGTTGGGGTTGTAAAAAGCAAAGCAATTCAAAGTTTTAAAAGTAAAGGAGATAGCGGTTCTATCATGTATTTTGAATTTGAACACAGATTTAAAGGCGATAGTTTTCTGCAAGGATTGTTGTGGGGGAAAATCAACGAACCAACAAAAGAACATCCTGAAGAATATCTTGCAACAGGAAAATTTCTAATCATCTGGAGTTTTCATCCGGACAGCCCGATCAAAGAAAAATCAGAAGCAAAAATTGATGCACTTTTACAAGAAGCAAAAATTTAAAAGCCATTAACTGAAATTAAGAGATAATTTCAGTTAATATTCCGTTGCAGAAAGAATATAATATCAAAACTATTCTAATCCATTTTTAAACTTCAAAAAATGAAAAGAGAAAATTCAATTGATATAGTCCGCGGAATCGTCATGATTATCATGGCATTAGACCACGTTCGTGACTTAATGCATATAGATTCTATCACGCAAAGTCCCACCGATTTAAGTACAACAACTCCTTTCTTGTTTTTTACGCGTTGGATTACACATTTGTGTGCACCAACATTTGTTTTTCTCGCAGGAACTTCTGTTTATCTTTCATTGAAAAGAAAAAACAATTTTACCGAAACAAGACAACATTTAATCAAAAGAGGATTTTGGTTGTTATTGCTCGAATTTACGGTGGTCAATTTTGGATTATTTTTTGATATTGGGTTTCACACGCTTTTATTTCAGGTGATAGCTGCAATAGGTTTCGGGTTTATCGTTTTAGGTTTATTCCTAAAAATCCCGGCAAAGCGATTAGGAATTATTGGTTTAATCATAATTTTTGGTCATAATCTTTTGGTTCTTATTCCGTTTGCGGAAGGCTCAATTGTAAAAGCCATTTTATCGCCTTTTTTTAGTCCTTTAGTAATTCCGTTTGGCGATCGCGCCTTTATTATGGGCTATCCTCCTATTCCGTGGCTCGGTATTATGTTAACGGGATTTGGTTTTGCGCGTTATTTTGAAATAGCTTATGAACAACGAAAAAAACTCTTTATAAAACTTGGTTTGCGTTCATTAGCATTATTTGGCATTCTTCGTTTTATAAATATTTACGGCGACCCCGTGCAGTGGACGGTTCAAAAAGATGCCACATTTACCTTTATTTCCTTTATGAATGTGACTAAATATCCGCCTTCGCTTTTGTATTGTTTGCCTACATTGGGCATTATGCTTTTGCTGCTTGCTTTTGCAGAACAGTTTAATAACGGTTTTAAAAAAGTGACTTCAGTTTACGGAAAAGTACCTTTGTTTTACTTTGTTCTTCATTTTTACCTGATTCATATTCTAACGCTTGCGATGCTGTTTTTACAAGGATTTAACTGGTCACAATTAGAATTTGCAACCGGATCTTTTGGAAGACCAAAAGGCGTAGAAAGCGGTTTGCCTCTTTGGACAATTTATATAATCTGGATCGCCGTAGTTGTTTCACTTTATAAACCCTGCATTTGGTTTGGAGCATATAAAGCGAAAAATAAACATTGGTGGCTGCGATATATTTAAAAGTCAATTAATCAAAAAACTATTTTCTTTTTAAATAACTTTACAGAAAAATATAAAAATGAAACCACAAGTTCGAATCCTGATTTACTCCATCTTATTCTTTTTATACCTTTCTTCAACTTCATTATTACTTTCGCTGGGCGAAATATTAAAGACAGATCCGTATATAACTTTAGGTTGTGGTTTTGCCGTTTTAAATCTTATATATGCTTTCTTCGCCTTAAAATGGACGGTTTTACTAAATATAATTTCTTCTGTTATAATTGCGTCTTTAGCGCTGTTTTTGGCGGTACAGCTTGCAAACACACATCTATTTGTTAAGTACGATCCGTATTTGGTTAAAACAGCCATATTTACAAATGCGGTTTTCTCTATTATTTTTTGGGAAATTGTTTATCAGGTGAAAAATAGAAAAGTATAGAAGTAAAAGCCAAAATATCCTCTATGAAAAACATTACAATTTTGTTATTATTCATTCTTTTTCTTTCCAGTTGTAAAGAAGACAAAAAAGAAGAAATAAAAGAATCTAAAAACACCGAATTAAATAAAACCAAAACCGAAAATTTTACTTTAACGGTAAACAAAATCGATTCTACACAATTTCCCAGTGCTATAAAATATGAAGGTTTTGTAAAAAATGCTGTTTGGTGGAAAGACAAATCAGGAGACAATATTGTAATCACAACTGAAACAGGATATCATATTAATAAAAAATTCAAACATGAATCTGATGATAGTTCTGATGCTGAATTGTTTGCGTATCATTACATCATTTCAGGAAATGAAGTAAAACAAACCTGGAAAGTGTATGATTTTATTTCAGATTGTCCGGTCGATATTGTCGCTTCCTTTGTTAAAAACACTTTCAACATCACCGATTTAAACAACAACGGAATTGCCGAAACGTGGTTAATGTACAAAACGGTTTGCCACGGCGATGTGAGTCCGTCTGAAATGAAAATTATCATGTACGAAGGAAACCAGAAATACGCCATGCGAGGAGAAAACAAAGTGCAGGTTGGAACGTATGATAATGGCGAAAAACAATTCTTAGGCGGTGAATTTAAATTTGATGAGAGTTTCAAAAAAGCGCCCAAAGTTTTTAAAGATTATGCCCAGAATTTGTGGGATAAAAACCTGATGGAAACCTGGGAAAATTAGGATTGTCTTCATAAAAATTCATAAATTTATAGGACACTTTTAAAATGAATCTTATGAATACTAAAAGAATATGGGCCAATTTAGGTGTCGAAGATCTGCAGAGAACAACCAAATTCTATAGCGAATTAGGCTTTAAACCAAACGGAACAAATACAGAATTGACTAGTTTTATGTTTGGAGATAACGATTTTATCATCCATTTTTTTGTCAAAGAAAGATTTAAATGGGCTGTAAATGATGAAGTTGCCGACTTAAAACAAGGAAACGAAATTATTTTTTCACTCTCTGCCGAAAGTACAGACGAAGTGCATCAATGGCTGCTGGCGGTTAAAAATGCCGGAGGAAGAATTTTCGCTGAACCGCAAAGTTTTGAAAAAGGATATTTCTTTGGATTTTCTGATCCGGATGGACATAAGTTTAATGTTTTGTATTGGCCGAAGTAAAAATGTCTTCTAAAAAATAAATTTCTCGCTTAGCCCCGATAGAGCCGGTATCCTCGTAATGCAATGGAGAGATAAAGGCAAAAGCGGGACGAATGGCTGTTGTGAAAACTGAAATTTCTGCTCCTGAAAAAATTAAATTCCAATCTCGAAGCCTCGGGATAAAATTCTAAATTCCCACTAAATGGAGAAAAAATAATCTGAAACAAATTCAAAAACAAATATATTTACAGCTTGAAATCAATTGATCTTTAGCATGAAAAAAATTACTTTACTCTTTTCAGTTTTATTTTTAGCACTTTCTGCTTGCGGCGTAAAAACGACGCAATCGTTGCTGAGCGATGGAAATTATGACGCCGCAATTGACCGCGCGGTCGACGCTTTGAAGACCAAAAAAGACTCGAAAGGAAAACAGGATTATGTGTATTTGCTTGAAGAGGCGTTTGCAAAGGCAAAAGATCGTGATTTACGCAATCTTGAAATGATGACAAAAGAGGCTAATCCTGCAAATGCTGAGAAAATCTATACTACTTATTTACAGTTGAATAACCGTCAGGAAAAAATCAGGCCTTTACTTCCATTGCCATTATTAAAACTAGGAAAAAATGCCAATTTTCCGTTTGATAATTATTCGGATCAGATTGTAAATAGCCGAAATGTGCTTTCTAAATATTTATATGACAATGCTTCGGCGCTTTTAAAATCAAAAAACAAAATGGATTTTAGACAGGCGTATGACAATTTATTCTATCTGGAAAGCATTAATCCGGGATATAAAAATGTCAAAAAACTGATGGATGACGCGCAGTTTAAAGGAACTGATTTTGTGGATATTTATGCTAAAAACGAAACAAATCTGGTGATTCCGAAACAGCTTCAGGAGGATTTACTGGATATTAAAACTTACGGATTAAACGATAAATGGACGGTTTATCATAGTGTGAGACAAAAAAACATTACGTATGATTACAGTTTAATTGTAAATTTTGTTCAGATTAATATTTCGCCTGAGCAAATTAAAGAGAAAGAATTCATCAAGGAAAAACAGGTTAAAGATGGTGTAAAAACACTTGTAGACAGCAGAGGACGTCCTGTAAAAGACAGTTTGGGAAAGGAAATAAAAGTGGATAATTACAGATTGCTTCGTGCAAATGTTTATGAATTCAGACAGTTTAAATCTTGTCAGGTAACGGCAAAAGTAGATTTTGTAGATTTGAGAACCAATCAATTGGCGCAGACTTTTCCGCTTACGAGTGAATTTGTATTTGAGAATATTTATTCGACTTATAAAGGTGACAGAAACGCTTGCGATGATAATTATATGAATTATTTTAATAAACGCGCCGTGCCTTTTCCGAATAATGAGCAAATGGTTTTTGATACGGGCGAAGATCTGAAAGCGCGTTTGAAGGATATTATTGTAAAGAATAAATTTAGGGGATAAAAAGTACCAAACACAATCGCATAATTAACCGGGAACCGATATGAAAAAAGCAATATTGATTTTAATTTTAGTTCTGTCAACGACATACATTTTCGGGCAAAATCCGGCTACGTATCCAAAAGATACGACGCTTTCTCTTCCCGAAAAAACTTTTGAAACTTTATGGCTGACTTTTGAAGATCATTATGCCTTTTTCAAACTGCGAAATATCGACTGGAAAAAAACATACGATCAATATCGCCCCACTATAAATAAAAATACAACTGATGACGAGCTTTTTGACACTTTCTCAAAAATGTTAGCGCCGTTTGAGGACAATCATATCAATGTTATTATTCCGTCGAAAAAACAGTTTAAGTCTACCAAACCATCCAATTATACAAAGGAATTTCCAACGGATAGTTTGAGAACTTTGTTTTGGTCAATGGTAGACGAAACGCTTGTGAAAAATGGTTTTGAAAAACCTAAATATGCGGGTCCAAAATTTCATAACAAAAATCTTTTTACCTATTCGACTTCAAAGAAATATGGTTATTTGAGATTTAACAGATGTTTCGTTTCTGATGATGCAGAAAGCAAACCAGATGCAGAAGTTGCCGGTAAAATATTGAATTCTATTTTTCAGAATTTCACCAATTCAAAAGTACTTATTGTTGACGTAAGAGATAATATTGGCGGAAATGATGAGTTTTCGTATGAAGTTGCCGGAAGATTTGCTGCAAAAAAAGCAATCGGAATGTATAAGAAAACGCGAAGTGGCGGTTATGAAGATTTTGGAGAATTAGAAACCTGGTATCTTGAACCAAAAGGAAATCCGAATTTTCTAAAACCGGTCATTTTGCTTACCAATGATAAAACCGTGAGCGCCAGTGATGTTTTTGCCTTAATCATGAACGAACTTCCTAAGGTTACGCTTGTTGGCGAAAATTCCCGCGGTATTTATTCGGATATGTACGGTTTTGAATTGCCGAATAAATGGCTGGTTTCATTATCACACCAAAGATATTATAACGCCGATATGGTTTGTTATGAAGGTACGGGAACGCCTGTAGATATTGTTGTCAAGAATACGAAGGAAGATTTGGTTAAGAAGTCTGATCCTGTATTGTTGAAAGCGTTAGATATTGCTAAGAAAAAATGAAAATCCCTAAAACATCAGAAGATGTAAAAAATGAAATACTTGAATCAGTTGACAAACTAGATAAAATTGGAGATCTTAGGATTCGTCAATTAATAAAGGTTTTAACTAAAGTCCATGATCAAATGATTATACAAGGTGTGATTGAAGTTTTTGAAAATGAAAAAAGAATTGAGAAGATTTATGAGGATCAAAAAAATGCCGGAATAATTCTCAAAGAACTAAATCCAAAGACAGAGATAAATGTCGAATTAATATTAAATCGAATACTAAAAAATTGGAATAAAAGTGTTGAAGAAATTCCTTTTTGGTTAAGAGATAATTATGGAATCGATAATTTAAAGAAAGCATTTTCGGCAATGGAAAGTGAAAATTTGACCGAATTGGAGTTAGACAAAATAAATACTATGAAATGGTGGTTAAAAATAGAATATTAAATAAAAGACATGCTTAAAAAAATACTGCCGTTTGACGAATTAGTATATCATTCTACATTGACGAAAGATGAACTTTTAGCACATTTACAAAATGAAATTGAAGCCGAAAAATCATTTGGTTTTAGATCTATTAATCATTCATATTCCAAACCTTATATTGGTAAAATTTATAATAATAGTTTTAAAATTCAAAGAGCTATAAGTTACCGAAATTCATTTTTACCCGTAATAAAAGGACAAATTAAAAATGATATCAATGGCTGTAAAATAAACGTTAAAATTAATCTGGATGATTTTGTACAAGTGTTTATGATAGTTTGGTTAGGTGGTGTTTCTATTGCTTGTATCGCTGCATTGTATAAAATAATATTCGATAATGATTTAGAGTCAGAAGCTCAGTTTTTTATTTTTATTCCGTTTTTTATGTTAGTAATTGGAATTGCGATGGTTTCTTTAGGCTTTAAAACTGAAAATAAAAAAAGTATAACTGATCTGGAAGAAATTTTAAAGGCGAAAATAGTAAGGTGATAAAATAAATGAAAACCACAGACGAAAATAAACTAGACAATCCTGTTTGGTATTCTTTATCAGAAACTCACAAGGAATTTGCTCTTGAATATGGAAATACTAAATTCTATAATCCTGATTATTGCCCGTTTGGAGGTTTTATCGGTTCTGAAAATATTACTGGTGCAATAGATCAGTATTCGGCTTTGACAGATAATTTTTTTATAGTTGGTGAAAAACCTGAAATCTCTGAAAACGTACAAATTGCAAAAGAATTAGTTTGTCTTCAGATGATTATTTACGATAAGATTCAGCTTTCAATTGATATTGAAATTGTCAAATTAAATGAAAGTCATAATGAAGAATTATGTGCTTTGGTGAATTTGGTTCAACCAGGATATTTTAAAAATAAAACTCCTTTGCTGGGAAATTATTTCGGAATATTTAAAGAAAATCAGTTAGTTGCGATTACTGGCGAACGCATGAAAATGTATGATTTTACAGAAGTCAGCGCTATTGTAACACATCCGGATCATACTGGAAAAGGTTATGCAAAACAATTAATTACGCATGTTGTAAATGCTATTTTTGACGAGAATAAAATTCCGTTTCTTCATGTTGTCGAAAATAATATTGGCGCTATTAAACTTTATGAAAAACTGGGCTTTGTGACTAGACGAAAAATGAGTTTGTGGAATATTACCAAATAATTTTATTTAGCCGTATTTTTATAGCCAGATAAAATTCAGTCGCCATCAATAAAAACAAAATGAACAAAATTTCAATTCTTTTCTTCTTTATTTTTTCAACCGTAATATTTGGACAAACTAAACCAACAGCCACAAAACCCTTTGTTTTGGGTGTTATTGAAGAATTGGATTCGAGAGAATTGGGCGAAAAAAGGATTTTGAATATTTATCTTCCGGAAGGTTATGATCCTGCGGCTGCTACAAAATATCCTGTAATTTATTTATTGGACGGATCTGCAGATGAAGACTTTATTCATATCGCGGGTTTGGTTCAGTTCAATAGTTTTGAATGGGTAAATCACCTTCCAAAATCAATTCTTGTTGGGATTGCTACAGTTAACAGAAAACGTGATTTTACATTTCCAACTACAATTTCACAAGACAAGAAAGCCTATCCGACAGCCGGGCAATCGGATAATTTTATTTCTTTTATCGAAAAGGAATTACAGCCTTTTATCGAAAAAAGATATAAAACGAATGAGTCGAGAACCATCATCGGACAATCTTTGGGCGGGTTATTAGAGACTGAAATTTTGTTTAAAAAACCGTCACTTTTCAATAAATATATTATCATAAGTCCGAGTTTATGGTGGGATAATGGCTGTTTGCTAAATGAGGATTTGTCATTGCTTAGTATTTTCAAACAGTCGATTGATATTTATATTGGTGTTGGAAAGGAAGGAGTTACACCAACTGAAATTCCAAGAGTTATGGAAGTGGATGCTAATTTATTGGCTGAAAAAATTAAGTCCGTAAAAAATGAAAATATAAAAGTCCATTTTGAATATCTGCCCCAGGAAAATCATGGTACTATATTACATCAGGCGGTTTCGAATGCTTTTAGAACTTTATATCCCAAACAAAATAATGAATAAGTCAGTTTCGTAAATCTTTATCTTTACTGTAAAAAAAAAATTTTTATATCTTTGCACTTCTAATTAAGCACACAATTCTATGTGAAATAAAATTTCTTTCAGACAATCAAGACGGTAAACTGCCCAACAGTTTGCTCATTTGTTTATTCTTTAAAGAAAGAAATTATGCTTATTTTACAAAACATTTCATATTTACATACGAATAGAGATTTGCTATTCGACAAAATCACTTTTACTGCCAATAAGCACGAAAAAATTGCTTTGATTGGCAATAACGGCGTTGGAAAATCCACCTTGCTAAAAATTATTTCTGGTAAATTACAACCATTTGAAGGTTTGGTTAAAGCAGATGCAAAACCGTATTATGTGCCTCAGATTTTTGGGCAATTCAATCATCTTACTATTGCCGAAGCTTTACAAATTGAGGATAAACTAAATGCACTCAGGGAAATTGTAGACGGCAATGTAACCGAAGAAAATCTGGAAATCCTGAACGACGACTGGACAATTGAAGATCGCTGCAAAGAAGCACTTCAATACTGGCAAGTAGAGGATTTAGATTTACAGCAAAAACTGGAAACCTTAAGCGGCGGACAAAAAACAAAAATTTTCCTTGCCGGAATTTCGATTCATGAGCCGGAACTTATTTTATTGGATGAACCGAGTAATCATCTTGATCTTACAGCGAGAAATTTATTGTATCATTTTATACAAAACACTTCGGCGACTTTACTAATTGTAAGCCACGACAGAAAATCATTGAATCTTTTAAATACGGTTTACGAATTGACAAAACACGGTATCACGGTTTACGGCGGTAATTATGATTTTTATTCGGAACAAAAACAAATTGAAAACGAGGCTCTAAATTATGATATAAATACCAAGGAAAAAGCGTTGCGAAAAGCCAGAGAAAAAGAACGCGAAACATTGGAACGTCAGCAAAAACTAGATGCACGCGGAAAAAAGAAGCAGGAAAAAGCCGGCGTTTCGAGAATTATGATGAACACGCTTCGCAATAATGCCGAAAACAGTACCTCAAAAACAAAGAGTATTCATGCTGAAAAAATTGGCGGTATTTCGCAGGAATTGCAGGATTTACGTTCTGGTTTGCCCGAAATTGATAAAATGAAATTTGGTTTTGACAATGCCAAACTTCATAAAGGAAAAATACTTTTTACGGCCGCTTCTATTAATTATGGGTACAATAATGAACTGCTGTGGAAAGAGAATTTAAGTTTTCAAATTTTAAGCGGTGATCGTATTACCTTAAAAGGACAAAACGGCTCCGGAAAAACAACTTTAATCAAAATTATTACCGGAAAATTAAAACCGCAAAAAGGAGAGGTTTATAAAGCCGAGTCGAAAATAGTTTATATCGATCAGGATTATTCTTTAATCAATAATCAATTGACGATTTATGAACAAGCTGAAAAATTCAATAGTTCCGGTTTACAGGAACATGATATTCGAATGCGACTGAATCGTTTTTTGTTTTCGCAAAATGATCTGGAAAAATCGTGCAGCTCTTTGAGTGGCGGCGAAAAAATGCGTTTGATGCTTTGTTGTTTAACGATTAGCAATCAATCGCCGGACATGATTATTCTGGATGAACCAACGAATAATCTGGATATTCAGAATATTGAAATTCTAACCACTGCCATTAATGAATACCAAGGAACTTTGATTGTGGTTTCGCATGACGAATATTTTTTGGAACAAATTGATATTCAGAAGATCATTAATCTAAATGATTAAATTTATTTTTAAATTTGTTTTTCAATCTAAAAACCAACCTAAAGCTATCTAATCATGACACAAAATAAAGAAACCGTAAACGAATATATGGCCGCTTTTAGAGTAAGCGATCACAAAAGAATTCTGGATTGTCTTACCGAAGATATCATTTGGGAAATGCCCGGAATTTATCAGCATGTGGGCAAAAAAGCTTTTGATAAGGAAATTGAAAATGAAAATTTTGTTGGAAGCCCAATTATTCACATTATAAAACTAGTGGAAGAAAACGACATTGTTATTGCTGAAGGAACTGTTCAGGGAAGTATGAAAAACGGCGGTATGCTGGATGCTGTTTTTTGTGATGTTTTTGAAATGGAAAACGGTAAAATCAAGAAACTGACTTCGTATTTAATGTCTAAAAATGCAAGTTTAAAATTTGAGTGATATTTAACCGCGAGGCACGCAAAGGTTTTGAGCAAAGTTCGCAAGAAAAAAATCATTTTTGAACAAGATTTCAAATGTCAGACTGAGCGTAGTCGAAGTCCACGCAAAGTGATTTAGAGCACGGGACTTCGACTCCGCTCAGTCTGACAATTTTTAGGAAAAATCTAAATTCTAAAATCTAAAATCAATTATCCCAGCCATCCATCACGATCCAGACTTCGATATTGAATCGCCTCTGCAATATGAGACGGAATAATTTGTGGCGCAGCATCCAAATCAGCGATTGTTCTGGCTACTTTTAACTTATTATTTCAATTATAGCAGTTTTAAATTTATCTTTGTAAAAAAATAAAAACATGGAACAAGCTGTTATATATGTAAGAGTAAGTACTAAAGATCAAAATACTGATCGCCAGATTTTAGATCTAAAAAAATATTCTAAAGAACTTGGATTAAAAATTGTCCAAATATTTTCAGATAGCATAAGTGGATACAAAAAAGGTTTTGACGATAGAGAAAACTTTAACTTAATGATTGATTACATAAACAAAAACAAAATCAATCATGTTCTTGTATCGGAATTAAGTAGAATAAGTCGGCAATATATACAAACCGTAAATTTTATTGACAATTGTAGTAATAAGAAAATAAACATCCATATTCATAAAGAAAAATTATCAACGCTTAATAAAGATGGAACTGTAAATTATTTGGTTCAAATGATGGTCGGATTATTGTCTTCAATAGCAACACAGGAATCTGAGACATTAGGCTATCGTATAAAATCAGGAAGACAATCAGAAGTTCTAAAGGGAAAATCTTATCATGGTATGCTTTATGCATACGACAAAAAAGATGGTTACCCAGTAATAAATGAAGAAAAAGCCGTAGTGGTCAGAAAAATGTATGATATGCTATTACAAGGCTTAGGCTGTCGAAAAATTGCAAATTACTTAAATGAAAACTATAAAGATCAAAGAAAATGGTCTAGTGCATCTGTTCATTCCATAGTTACCAATCCATTTTACAAAGGTCAGAGAAGATATCTTGATTTAATTATTCCTGCTCCTCCAATTGTAAGTGAAGATGTATTTGATCGCGCTCAAACTTTCATTAAAGAGAGGTTTAGATTTGTGTCAGAAGCTAAATATATCAACCCGTTCGCATCATTTATCTTTTGCAAATGCAAAGCAACATTTATCCAAACAATTAATGACAAAAGCAGAACCGATTTATATAAATGTAGTTCGTCGTGTGGAGTAAAAAGTGTAAACAGAGCCTACTTAATATCAGAAATTAAAGATTGGCTCGAACACACTGCAAAATTATCTAAAGACAAACAAGAACGAGCCAAATTTAACACTCAAATTAAAGCAAACATTGCAACTATTGAAATAAACAAAGCTCGTATTTCACAACTTCAAAAAATGTCACGAAAAAATTATGATTTATTTACCTCTGAACAAATAGAAGAAAGTCAATTTGATGAAGCACTATCAAGATATAATAGTGAAATATTGAAATTGAATGAAAATAATTCAAAACTTACCGAAGCCAATAATTCTATACACGTAGCTTTAGAAAATGAAATTTTTCACTACAGCGATAATTTGGAAGTTTTCAAAAGCCAGATTTTACCAATAATGGAGAGCATTATAATAGATGAAAAATACTGCACTGTCAATTTAAAGGGCTTCTCAATGTTTTATTTTAAGATTTATCGCGGACATGAACTTCAACTTTATAGAAATCATTTGAAAAAATTTGGAAATACAGTTCCCTTTAAACCTCGTCTAACTTTCGAAGGAATCGACGATAACCTTCAAGAATTAATTGATAATCACTTAGACCCATATTAAAAGGAATACTAAAGTAATAAATCTATTATGTATAGACCTTAGGACAAATAAAAAGGACACTTAAAAATGTCCTTATCGTCTTTACAATTCCTTATTTTTCATACCTTATCAAATAGTTTTTTTACTTGCTTCTGAGTTAAATAATACCCCATTGCATATACTCCATTTTTCTCAACGCCAAATTTTACCGATTTCGTTCCCATTAATTTAGTGAACCTAAATATAATCTTGGCGTTATCCTTTGTCGTCATTATCAAGTTTTCATCTTCACTAAATTCTTCTTTAGAAAATTTATCAGATAAGGCTTGATACAGTTCTTCATATTCTGAATTAGTTAAGTTAAAAAAAACTGGTACTTTAATTTGCTGGTATTTAGAATCGTCAAATTGGAAAATAGAAATATTTTCAAACCTATCGCAACTAATCAAAATCGCCCCGAAAGAACCAACTTTGGTTTGTTTTAATGGTTTAGAAACTTCGCTTATTTGTGAAAATGTAGGTGTTGACATTAAACACATCATTAAAAAAGTAAATAGTTTTTTCATCTTCTTAATTATAAATATTTAGTATTAAATTATTTATTTAAACAATAATCAGCATCTCATTGTTGACATATATGTTTACTTCGACAGCGAAAATAACAATTAATATTGACTTTATGTCAATAGATCTATCAAAAACGAAAAAAGAATTTGGGCTCAATATTAAAAAGATAAGGGAGTCGAAAGGATTAACACAGTTAGACCTTGCTACAGCTATGAATAATATAGATTCAGCCTCTTTTATTGATAAGACAACTATTTCTCGAATCGAAAATGCACGAACAAATGTTACACTCAGCACAATCATTAAGCTGTCTTTAGCACTAGAAGTAGATGTGAAAAGTTTTTTTTGATTTTGTTAAAATCCTAAATTATTTAATGATACATTATCCTAATATTTAAGTGATTTTAATCGCGTTTTTCCGCATCATTTTACATTTTACACATGAACTCAATATAAAAGAAAAAAGAAGCTTAAAAAGGCTTTAATTGATCAGTATTCATAATCAATATTGAAGGAAATGTCTTTACCTTCATTGATACTTTCTACCACAAAATCTTCAAAGTAATCATCTTCGTCAAATATCTCTGTAAAAGCAATCATCGAAGAGCTAAATTCCTTTTCCACTGTTTCAGTAGTTTTTCGAGCAAAATGATGAGATCTATCATCACTATCGTAGTACATATACTCTTCATCATCTGTGAGTATATTCACTTTTACATTCACTTTTGTCTCAACCTCAATAACAACGGTTTCATTTTTAATTTCAATTATTTTATAATCTAATTCTCCTACATTAATTTCAATGATATCTACATTATATATTTCCTTCCACCTAACAATATCATCATATAAACTTTCGTCATATAGATATTCTTCATACCAATTAAAAAACTGTTGTTTCAACTCTTTTGTGTTTGAATTGAAAAGTGTATGGGTAATTTCTTTCTTCACAGTTTCCATATCAGAATACACTCGCTCTAAATATCCTTTATAATTATCATTTATTTCGACATTATCAAATTTAGAATTTAAGAGATCTTTATCTGTAGAAAATACAATTGCTTTGATTTCATTTGAAGCACAATAATCTTTAATCAATTCTAATGTGAAAGCATCTGGAAACTCACATTTTTTATCTCCGTTTCCAAAAGGAGCTTCTGACTTAAAATATTTATCAAATACTAATTGTATATCTATTGACGCATATGGTATGATTTTAATTATTTCATTCTCAATTAAAGCATCAAGCTTTAAATTAAAATTACCTACGACTTCTTGAGTATTAATTTTCTCAAAAAGGGCTAGCAAATTATTATCATTTTGCAAAACCCAATTATCAAAATCCTTTACAAATTTATTATGGTTTGAAATACCATTAGTAGCAAATTTCGCAAAATTAGCTTTTAGCTCATTATAAGTGATTTCAGTAATATACAATTGAATCTTCTTCTTTTCGCTAAGATTTAATAAAGAATTTATCTTTTTTCCATGAAGAAAATTTTCTTTGATAAATATGTTTGTATCTAAAATTACATGATCCATAATAAAATTTAATCAATTATAAAATGCATTATCTCAATAAGTTTATAAAACTAAATTAAGTCTTTTTATAATACATATGGATTAAAATCTTATCATATTTATTAACTCATCTATTCTAAAATAAACCACCAATTCTTATTTACATTTGACCAAGACACTTACCCACATTAATATACTAGCATTTAAAACATTATAAAAATTAATTTTCTTTTATCTTAATCTTTGGGTATCATTCCTTAAATTTGGATCAGATATCTGAATTTAAAAAGAGTGAATAGAAGAACTACAGCTATAAATAAAATCACTGAGCACCTTTCGTTGCTTACTAATTTAGTAAAAATAAGAAGCAGTGTAAATTTACAAGACATAAATATCCATGCAGAACAGTTTTTTAAAATTCTCTTAAATAAGATTTATGATTATTCTTTAATTAATATTAATATTGAAAAGAGAAATGCCGCTGTTATTGATTTAGGTGATCGTTTAAATAAATTCGCAATTCAAGTTACGTCTAATGACTCTTTAGAGAAAATAAAATCAACTGTCAAGGCATTCGATGAGAAAAAACTATTTGAAGAATATGACAGTCTTAAAATATTAATAATTAAAAACAAAACACAAAGGGACGGCGAAATACAGACTGATAATTTTATTTTTAATAAAAAAACAGATGTCATTGACATTGATGATTTAACAAACTATATTGTCTCTGGAATAGATGAACTAGAAAAGTTAGAAGACATACAGAATTTCCTAGAAACAGAACTCTTTGAAAAGTATAGATTAAATAATAAGCCGAATGAAGTTGCAACATTTTTAAAATTAATTAGTTTTATTAGTGATGAGAACAATTGTGTTGAATTCGAAAATGAGTCTGAGCCTGATCCATCATTTAAGATTGAAAATAGATTCCAAGAATATGCTCCTTATCTAAAAAATTTATATGCTGAGTTAGCAATAGAATATATGCATGCTCTATCAATTACGGAAAATGGATTGGAGATATCTTCTGTAAGAATCAGACGAATAGGAAAATACTTAAAAGAAATAAGCAGAAAACATTTACAAAGTAGCAATAATAATCCAGAGGAAGCATTAAACAATCTATGTGACTACTTTAAGAGTTTCTTTTTAGCAGAACAAATAAGTTTTGATGAATTAGCAATAAAATTTTATCTTATACATCAATTAATACAATGTAATGTTTTTCCCAACGACTAATGAGCTTAATATCAAAAGATGAAAATATACGACACTCAATTGTTTATATTGGGTACTTAATATTGAAAGACCTTAGTAAGAGTGAAAAAGGGAGGAGTACAATATACGATATAGCCTCTTCCCTAAGCAAGCAAGAAGTTTTTAGCGGGGAGCAACTTAATTATTCCTTAATGTTTTTATTTGCACTTGATATAATTGATTTTGAACAGCCATATATTTATATAAAATGATCAGAATAAAAAAACTTTATACTTTTCCAGAAGTTACAATACCGATAGTTTTTAAAGAGGGATTAAACTTTATTCTTGGAGAAAAAGATGGCTCTTCAGACAAAACAAATGGTGTTGGTAAATCTATGTCAATTGAATTTATGAATTTTTGCTTATTGAGGAAAAAAGAAGGTAGCAGGGTGCTTAAAATACCAAGAAATATTCTACCTCCAACTACTCAAATTTGTTTAGATCTTGACATTCATAAGAATAAAGTAACAATAATCAGAACAACAAATTCTCCTGATCAGCCCACCATAATAACTAACGGGAACAGTGTAGAGTTTAGCAATATTGATAATGCTTTATATTATTTAAACGATTTATTTTATACAAGTGAATCAAATATTAATTTAAATCCATCTTTTAGAGAACTAATTAATCCATTAATCAGAGATGAAAGATCTGAATTTAAAGATATTGTAAGCTATTTCGACACTAAATTTAAAGTACCACAAGATCACACGCCAACATTATACCTTTTAAATTTTGATATTGCCGCTTACAGATTGGCAAAAGAAACAATTAAAGAAATTGAAAAAATAACAATTCTTATTAGGGACATAAAAAAAGGATTAACAAATAACAATCTAAAATCATTAAGCGACGTTAGAGCTGAGGTAAATTCTTTAGAGGGAGAACTTAAAAAACTAGAAGAGGAACTAGAAGAATTAAAAACCCATGAATCCTTTAATACTATTGAAGACGAATTAATAAATATTGAAATAACCTTAGAAGACTTACGCCATAAACAATCATTTTTAAAACTTAGTATACAAAAAATAAAGTCAATGCCTAAGGCTGATAAAATTGATGAAAGTGATGTATTATTCGTATATGAACAATTTAAACATGGATTAGGTAATCAATTAGCTAAATCATTTGATGAAGTGAATTCATTCAAAGAAAAAATAGAAAATTTTCAAAATTTCATCTTTAACGAGAAACTTAAGAAACTGTTGTCGGAACATAAAGAAGTTACAAGTAAGATAAAGTCTCTCGATGACAACAGAGCATCAATACTAAGCATATTTGATACTAAAGGCGTATTTAAAGATTTAAAACAAAGTTTAGCAATATATCATAAAAAAAGTGAAGAATCAATCAATACAAGATCAGAACTGAAACGATACGATGCAAATTTAAAGGAAAAAAATAGTCTTCAATTAAAAAAAACACAACTGGTTTCAAAATTAGACGGAGAAATAGCTAAAAATGAAGACAAGGTTTTAAGCTTTAATTCTTCAATTTCTGACATTCATGAATATATAATGGGCAATAGGGGATGCTCATTTGATATCGTTACGAAGAATACGGAAACTTATAAAGACGTTATTGTTTTTAATATGACTATCGATTATGGAGGCAGTCATAGTATAGAAAGAATGAAAGTTTTTATTTATGATTTAGCATTATTACTAAACGGATTTACATCTGCAAAACATCCAAATTTTTTAGTTCATGATAATATATTTGATGTAGATCAAGATACATTGATTAAGAGTTTAAACTTTTTATATTCACTTGAAAATTCTGAGTCCTTTCAATACATCTTAACTTTAAGCAGTGACAAAGTTGATGATATCCAATCTTTACAAAGCTTAAATTTTGACATTCATGATTATGCTAGCGAAACTTTCACTAAATCAAGGAGATTTATTATTGGAGAAAAATACAATGAAAAGTAATATCTGTTATATTTAGACTTAATAATCAAAAACATTAAAAAGAAAAGATTAAGAGCTAAATATTATCTTATATTTACTTTATAACTAAAATACACAACCAATGTCACAAATAGATTATCTTAATGAATTAAAAAAAAGCGCAGAAGCATTCCCAATATTACACAATGAAAGCACTGCCCGCCGAAGAGAATGGATTAATATTATTCCTCGTATTGCGGATGCTCTTCAGCAAATTGTTAACCAGCTTTCAGAAAATGATTTTTTTAAATCAAATATTTACTTAGTAAATGAAGACGAAGGCAATTACAATTATCTATCAAGTGTATATGTTAAAAGTGGCAGAACTATAGTTGATAGTAATACCTCTGAAGACGGTTTTCAGGTGCATTTTCAGCCGACAATAAATGGAAGATTAAATTGTCATGCTTATGGTTTTAATATTTCAGGACACACTTCACCACAATATTTTGAAATAGATATTGTCGATCCAGAAAAAGTAAATGCTGTAGAAATTAATCGATTATTTTTAGATGCATTTCAAAAAGTTAGAGAAACATCCTTTTACTTCAAAAAATAAAAACAGAACCACAGTTAAAAGCTGTGGTTTTTTTTTATTCGTCTCCATCCATTATGCTAGACTTATAATTTAGGGAACAAAAAAGTGTAAATTATAAATCTCTATTCTACTAATTCAAAAATTAATATTTCATTTTTAAGGTATACTTTAAAAGTTTACATAAAAATTAAAATACGAACTATAAAATCCCTTACTATGTCTATAGTTTATATCTAAACTTTTAGTTACCCTAAAGTTTTATATTTACACTAGCAATAAACATGACTAATATGTACCAAAAAATATTGTAGTAAGACTTTATTTTATAAATAAGTTTTAATCATTAAAAAGTTTTTCTAATTCCATAATGTGGATTTTTTTTATTATCTCCCCTTTTGATACCTTATCTCGATTTAGAGTGTCAGTGACATTAATAAAAATATATTTGTCATTAAAATATAAAATTTCATTTTTTGAATTAGGATATTTTTCTTTTAAAATACATTTTACATTTTCAATATTATCCAAACTATTTGTAAATAAAAATGTATTATGAATTCTGTTACAAAAATGATATAATATAAGGATATAAAAGAACATTAGTAAAACGTTAAAAAATTTAAAATCTTCTTTTTTATTTAAGCTTGCTAAGTTATAGCAGTTAGATAAACTAAGGGTACATAATAAACACACTAACAAAGCCACTAAGCCGTCAGTATAAATACCGTCATTAATAATTAACTTATAAAAATATGTAAAATAAACAGCTCCTAAAATATATGTTACAATAAAGGTTGACAACCATTTCTTTAGGTCTTTTTTTCTTTTTTGTTCGATTTCAGCATCTGTTATTGGTGTTGTATTATCAACCTTATTAGTTTTTGCGGGAAAAATGCAATCTAAAAACAAATGAAACATCCCAATTGAAAATGCCAATAATAAGAACATTAGAATTAGTATTCCATCAGGAACAAGTTGCGAAATTGAGAAAAATCTAACATAAGCTATTGAAATATTCATTAGTTCAATTAATTGCCAAATACCCCCAAAAAATGCAGGCACTAAAATCATAATACCTATATTATCTTTTATAAAACTTATTGTTTTTCTTGCATTAAACCCTGTTTGAATCATAAATAATTTTTTAATATTAATAACACAACTTCCCAACACTCCTTATAAAAGGTTTTAATGATACCTTTGTTTTTAAAATTTAAAATCTTTTACTCGTATAATTAAATAGGAGATTGATCTATAGGCTACTAATACCAGCTATTGTTCAAAAATTAGCCTAAAACACTAAATAATTAAAAATCAACAACTTAAAACAATTCACTGTTTTAGATTATTGATTTTTAAATAATATCAATTTATTTTATCTAGATATTCCTTATAATTTCCATTAAAGTAATATTTCTTTAAAAAATGAAAACCTTCGTACTTTCTATTTTCTAACTCTTCTTTAAAAAACTTTAATAATTCTTCATTATCTGGGATATTTTTTTTCATTCTATTATGCATTGAAACATCAGCATTTAGACGAGTCATACTCGTAGTAAATACCGAATTAGAAGAAAATCGCTTATTAAGTTTCATCATCTTGATATAGTTATCTATTCCTATATTCACCTCCTTAGATGAAACTACAATTTTATTAGAATGTATATCGAATTTTACGCTTTCGCCAATCTGTCTTCTGAAAGGTGCTACCATGGGAGAAAAAGCGCTTATTCCTTTCCCATCTTCACCCAAATTACAAGCATTACAGCATGAAGTTAGGTTATTCGCATTCAACGACAAATATGGAAATAAATTTCTTGGCAAAAAATGTTCTATAATACTATTACTTTTTATGATAATAGTATCAATATCACATAAGCTACAAATCGTTCTATCATCATTTTCGGTTTTGAAGTTATCATGAAAGTTAACTCTGTTATACTTAAATCCTGCTTGGATATAATCCCAACAATCTTTATTATCAAAACACTTTTCGTACAAAATCTTAGAAAATATCTTATATAATTCATCTGGAACGGGCATTGGTTTTATTGAATAATTTCCAATATTAATGCAACCATTTTGAATTTTAAATTGCTTTTTTTGGATAATTAATTCTTTCAGCGTACTTGATTTTAAAAGCTCTAGAATTAATTTATAACATTCTATTTCATCATGTTTCTTTTTGAATATAACCAGAGGAAAATTAGGCTTTAAAATATCAGTAACAGCTTTTTCAAAATCTACAAAATTGTTTATTGTAAATGAATCGTACTTTAGTTTAATTATAAAATCAAATAAAGGAAGAGATATTTCGCTATAAAATTTATCTAAATATTCCTTATTTGTGCTATTGCTTAACTTCCACATCTCCTTTTAATTTTTGAATTTTTTGAAATGCTAAATACTTATATATTGAATTTCCTAAACCATCATATATTTCTTGAATAATTGGTAAATCAGTTGCTGAATTAATTTTTTCAATTACATCTACCTCACTAGAATTTAGTGCGAATTTTTCACCAAACATCTCTATAAAAAGCTCCTCAATAGTTAATTGGAAAGTGCTTGTTTGAATATTATTTTGAACACCATTTTTTAAAAACAAAATTTGGTTTTGATTTAATGAATTAATCAAGTAAGGATTATGAGTTATGAATATAATGTGAGCATTATATTCCTTCAGGGCTGAATCAAATAGCGAAATTAATTGTCTGTTCCATGAAAAATCTAAATGCATCTCAGGCTCTTCTATAACTACTAAAGAATCATTCTCTATTTCCGATAAAATTGATAAAATTCTATATATAAGCATCTTTTCTCCTGTACTCATGTTGGAAAAATTAATCACTTTCCCATTTCGAAGAAATTCAAGATCGTTGAGATATCCCTCATTTGCTTCACTAAGCTCGACGAGCTCATGATAATTTGACTTATCTACATCTTCCCATTCATTTTCCCCATCATAATAACGTTCAACTCTATTGTTAAAAACAAATCCTAATCCTTCAATAGTATCTTTAAATACAAGATTTTCCGAATCAAACATTAGCTTTAAAAATCTAGATATACCACGAGTTATTGATGGTAATCCGAAATGATTATTTCCATATAATTTTGAAATATCAAAAACCCTTAGATTTTTTTCTCCCGAATAACTTCTTGGTCTATTACTTGGATATTCCCCATGAATTGAAAATGTTGAAAGCACAATTGATGTAGGCAAATATGATCGTATATGAGTGAAAATGGTCTCATTATTTTCATTAAATAACTTCCCATGAATTTCCTTAAATCTAGCCTCTTTATTACTTAAACGTGGAATTATCTGGGAATTTTCAAATTCATCTTTTAAAAAAATAAAATAATTAGAATCTTCTGATCTAAGAACTATTTCTTTAATTGTATGAGAATATCTTATCTCATAAATAATTTCAATATCATATTCGGTTTTGAAATGGTATCTATCAATATTGTGGAAAAAATTACTCAGCATACTCATTAATAGAGTTTTTCCTGAGCCATTACTACCAGTAATTACATTAAACTTTTGATTAATATTATTTATATAAGAATCACTATTTAAATTAAAATTAAAGACCTCATCTTTTTTAAATATCAAATAATCTTTATTTATTTTTATTTGTTTTATTCTCATTTTTTTAGTTATTATTTCTTTAATCAAATCTATGTTTTTACAATCAATTCCAAAGTAATTTTCGCACTAGAATATAAATTTATACAGAAAAAGAAAAAATTAAGATTACCATAATACCCTTTAGTTTGGAGCTTCATTATCTGAGAACTTAACGTTCTTAACTTTTAGCTCCCTATATTAGTATAAATCCCCATTTCAGACACAACCTCATTCATAGTATATTTAACGACGCTTTGTCTACTATATTTAACCACAAGAGCATCGAAAATATATAGAACATAAATCCCTTTTTCATTTAATCTCCTAATACATTCTGTCATTATTTTTACTTCTAGATCAAACATTTTTTGACTGGTAATTTTATAAGTATTTTTTTTCTTATCAGATATAATATTGGTTAGCATTCTAGGTTCATTCATTTCATAATATGCATACAACAAACTTTGTCTCATATGTTGAGGTTTTTTATTAAAAAAACTTAAATGTTCTTCCTTTACAATACTAAGTTCCAGATCTAGTTTATCCTTTATAGATTCATGGGTAATAAATTCAGTAACTCCTCCATATAATTTTACTGCTAAATTAGGATGTAAACATTTGAAATCAATATCAACAGTTTCTTCACCATCAATTTTAATTAAGTTTCTAATAAATCTAGGCATCATATTTATCGAATCGTACACTCTGCCTCCCGACCTTACGCCAGATATTGTAGGGTACTTAAATCCATTATCTGTTAAATATTTAAATAATTTTAAACTGTCTTCAAAAAAAGTCCGTTTTTGATTTATAAGATCGGTTTTTTTTCTGCCGTTTAAAATAGTTAACTTTTTACCTTTACCGTTTACATACTTCATTCTTACTAACATTTTGGCTTCGCTTAGTATTTCATTTTCTGTAGGAAGGGTCAACTTTGGATATATATTCAAAAGATTAGCAATTATTAAATTATTTTTTGATGCTAAAATTTTGTTACTATAAATTTCAAACCTTCTTTTTTTATGATAAAAATTTGAAATTTCATAGTGCTCAACTTTACAATTTACAAATAAGCTTGAAAGCCTATATTGTTTTGATTTTGTACCAGCCTCATAAGTTTGAGTATTCCTTTCATTCAATCTAACTTCTATTAAAGGACTTAATGAGAATATTGGTTGAAGCAAAAATTCAATAACTCTCTTATAAGTGCCATCTGATCCAGGAATCTGCTCTCTTAAAATCTTACTTGACAAAGACTTCCATCCTTCGTTATCATCTATGAATTGAGCGTATACAAGGTTTGCTAAGAAAACTAGACAATATTCAGTGGCTAAACTCTTATCAGAGTTAATTTCAAGTAATTTTTTTTCATTTTTTTTTGCCTTTATTAATTTAACAGCATGCTTTGGGACTATTATTATATTATTATCTGCTAACAATTTCTGAGAATCATAAAACTCTTTATAATCATGAAAAAATTTACTACTTGAATTATTAACTATCATATATATGTATAAATTTATAAAAATATATATTTATATATATTATTAATCATTATGTGTCCTTAAATATTTCAAATCATTACTTGTTATTAGCATCTTATAAGATAAGATGCTAATAACAAGTTTTTTTCTCTATATTTATTATTATTTTTTTGTAAAATTCAAGTTTTTTAAATCTCAAATTACTTGAAATTATAAATATCATGATGATTTTTAACTAATCAATTGTTTTTGATGTTGAATTTTATCATTAACTTTTTTTACAGTAACGAACGCTTTTCCAGTCAATTTTGAAATTTTACTTAAACTTAATCCGTCTCTCAAAAGTGATACTATATCTTTATGTCTCTTGAAGTAGTCACCATCCGACATAGTCGCACCAATTTTTCGCCCCGTGTAGATATTTCCTTTTGCTTTCGCAATCTTAATTCCCTGTTTTTGTCTCTCTTTAATAGATTCAAGTTCCAAAGATGCAACAGAACTAAGTAAATCAATAATCATCTTTGCAATCGCATTTAAAGTACCATCTTCATTTAGCATATTCATATGAATATTTTCAAGATAAACTTGAACATTATTTGATACAAACCAATTGAGTTGATTTTGCATACTAGTTACATTACGCCCTAATCTATCAATAGAGTGGATTGTTATATGATTTATTTTTCCTTTTTTTATATCATCTATAAGCTTCTTGCCAGCTGGTCTTTCATTAAAAGGTATCAGACCCGATACCTTATCTTCATATATCTTAAATTCATCACTTTCTACTAATTGTCTTTGCAAATTTTGATCCTTGGTTGAAATTCTAATATACTTCGCTTTCATAATTTTTTAATTTTAATTCAAAGATAACCGCAATAATTGAAAAAAAAATATATTCAAGATTCTGTCATAAGCACGTGCAGAAAGGTTTAGCCTTTCCATCGCTGTTTTTAACAACAGTTTCGATTGTTCGTCGAGAGCACAAAATTCCCTGATTTGTTTGGTATTCATTTGTGCGTTATAATGAATGTTGGGCAATTCTTCAAAACGTAGGGTTTGCAATTCTCTTGCAGCAGTTACACGTTTTCTGATTTCTACGCTGCTTTCTGCTTTTCTGTCGTCTGATAATTTTTCGAAAGGAACGGGTGTTACTTCAATATGAATGTCGATTCGGTCTAAAAGTGGTCCGGATATTTTGCTCATATAACGCTGCATTTCGTGTGGCGAAGAAGTATTGGGCATACTGGGATCATTAAAAAATCCACTCGGACTTGGGTTCATGCTCGCCACTAACATAAACGATGACGGATACGTGACCGTAAATTTTGCTCTCGAAATTGTTACTTCACGATCTTCCAGCGGCTGACGCATTACTTCGAGAACATCACGCTTAAATTCCGGCAATTCATCCAAAAATAAAACACCATTATGCGCCATCGATATTTCACCAGGCTGCGGATAACTCCCTCCTCCTACCAAAGCCACATTTGAAATGGTATGGTGCGGACCGCGAAATGGACGTTGATTCATTAATCCCACTTCTTTTAATTTTCCCGCAACGCTATGAATTTTAGTTGTTTCAAGCGCTTCACGCAAAGTCATTGGCGGTAAAATGCTCGGTAATCTTTTGGCCAGCATTGTTTTTCCGGCTCCCGGAGGTCCAATTAAAATAATATTATGACCACCGGAAGCCGCAATCTCCATACATCGTTTTATACTTTCTTGTCCGCGGACATCAGAAAAATCAAATTCAGGAAAATCGAGTGTTTTATAAAATTCTGTTCTTGTATCAATTATTGTGGGTTCGAGAGTTCCCTTTCCTCTAAAAAAATCAATTACTTCCTGTAGATTTTCAACTCCATAAACATCTAAACCGGCTACAATTGCCGCTTCTTTTACATTTTGCTTCGGTAGAAAAAATCCTTTAAATCCTTCTTCCTTCGCTTTAATCGCAATTGGCAATGCTCCGGTTATCGATTGTAAACTTCCGTCTAATGAAAGTTCTCCCATTATAATATATTGCTCAACGTCTGGCGCTTTTATCTGATCTGAACCTACTAAAATTCCGATTGCGAGCGGTAAATCATAAGCAGAACCTTCTTTTCGCAAGTCGGCGGGTGCCATATTGATTGTTATTTTTTTTCCCGGTAAGCTTAATCCGTTATTTTTAAGAGCGGCAGCAATTCTGAAACTGCTTTCTTTTATGGCGTTATCGGGCAGGCCAACTAAATGATACCCAATCCCTTTGTCCATGTGCACTTCAACTGTAATTGTGGTGGCTTCTACTCCAAAAACGGCACTTCCGTAAACTTTAATCAGCATAATATTTTGTTCATTAAATATTTTTAAAACTAATCAAAAATATTTAAATACAAGTTTTTTATTACAAAATATAAATATTAAAATTCTAAACCGATTTGATTTTTTACTTCCTCCACAATTTTGCTCAAATCGAGACTATTTTGATGCGACCAGAATTTACTTTCTATTTGATTGTTTCTGATGCAGTTATGACATTCTATTGCTTCATGTGAATATCCTTTTCCCAGATTTGGTAAGCTAAAAACGGATTCTTTTTCTTCTTTAACAACAGAATAAGCATTTGCCATAAACCACGGCGCATCAAGTTCTATTCGTCCTTTTGTACCGCCAATAACGGCTTTCATATCAGATTCTGACGCTATTGAAGCATGTAAAACAGCATGCGCATTATCATAATTCAAAATCATGGACGTCTGTAAATCGATTTCATTTTTATGAAAAATTGATTTTGCTATTATTTCTTTTGGAATCCCTAACATTATATAAGAGAGAAATAAGGGATACACTCCAATATCAAACAATGCTCCTCCACCATTACTTTTATTAAACAATCTGCTTCCTTCTGTTTCATTTCCAATAAAAGCAAAATCGGCTTTTATGTAATTTACAGCTCCAATTTCTCCATTTTTTACTTTGGATAAAACATCCTGAAGTGATGGAATGAAACGCGTCCAGAAAGCTTCCATAAAAAATCTTTTATACTTTTTCGAAGCTTCAGTCATTCTAACGGCATCATTATAGGAAAGCGCAATTGGTTTTTCACATAAAACATGTTTTCCATTTTCTAATGCTTTAATCGATAATTCAGCATGAGAATTGTGTGGAGTTGCGATATATATAATGTCTACATTTTTATCTGCAAAAAGAGCATCATAAGAATCATACGCTTTTGAGCAATTGTATTTTTTCGAAAACGCATTTGCATTGTCACTATTTCGGGATGCAACGGCAACTAATTCAGCATCTTCAAGCAATTGTAAATCTGCAGCAAACTGATTTGCAATGTTTCCCAAGCCTATAATTCCCCATTTTATTTTTTGAATTTCCATTCTTAAATTTTAATTATAAAAAATGTTAAAAAGATCAAATATACATCATCAACGGAAAAAATTAGACGATTTTCGACAATAATGAATGTAATTTAATCCTAAAAAAACAATAAAAAAACACGAAAAACAGCCATATTATCAATTCAGGCAAAAAAAATGTTGCCAAATTGTAAATTTTAAGTCCATTTTAACAAATACATTCAAATCTAAGGGGGTTAAAATGAAAAATTAACAAAAATTAAACAATGGACTCTATTTTTTATAGGGGTGTTGAATGATTTTATATTTTTATCAAAAATTTAAAACTAAATAACTATGCGAAAAATTATTTTAAGCGTGATTCTTATCACGATTTTGTTACTATCTATTTTTTCTATCTCATTTGTTACTGAATCAAAAACATTAGGTGCTCATGTTGTAGAATTAAAACTTGATACAGGTGATACCGCATGGATGGTTGTTGCGACTGCTTTTGTATTATTAATGACTCCGGGATTAGGATTTTTCTATGGCGGAATGGTAGGCAAGAAAAACGTAATTAGCACTATGCTTCAAAGTTTTATGGCAATGGTAATTGTTACAGTACTTTGGGTAGTAATTGGATTTGGGTTATGTTTTGGACCATCAATTGGTGGATTCATTGGAGATCCTTCATCAAATATATTTTTTCAGGGAGTAAGCGCAAACACCGCCTGGGAATTAGCGCCAACAATTCCAATGATATTATTTGCTTTATTTCAGGCTAAATTTGCAATTATTACTCCTGCATTAATAACCGGAGCTTTTGCAGAACGTGTACGTTTCTGGGCTTATTTATTATTCATGGTTTTATTTATCATATTCATTTACGCTCCATTATGTCACATGACTTGGCATCCTGACGGAATGTTCTTCAAATGGGGAGTTCTTGACTTTGCCGGTGGTACAGTTGTACACATGAGTGCTGGTTGGGCTGCTTTGGCCGGAGCAATATTCTTAGGAAAACGTAAAGTTCAAAAAGTAAACCCTGCGAGAATTACATACGTATTATTAGGTACAGGTTTATTATGGTTTGGATGGTTTGGATTCAATGCAGGTTCTGCTGTTGGAGCCGGAAGTCTTGCTGCTCAGGCTTTAGGAACTACTACAATCGCTGCCGCATCTGCTGCTATGGCATGGGTTTTCCTTGATAAAATATTAGGTCACAAATTATCTGCTATGGGTGCTTGTATTGGTGCTGTAGTTGGTTTAGTTGCCATTACGCCTGCTGCAGGTTTTGTGAGCATTCCTCACGCTCTAGCAATTGGTATTATCGCCGCTGTAATTAGTAATCTTGTGGTTAGTAAATTCCCTAAAGGAAAAATCGACGATGCTCTTGACGTTTTTGCTTGTCACGGTGTTGGAGGTATGGTAGGAATGTTGTTAACTGGTGTATTTGCTTCAAAAAGTGTAAATGCAGTTGTTGGTGACAATCAAGGTTTAATCTTTGGTGATGCTACTTTATTCTTAACACAATTAAAAGCTTTAGTACTTGTTTCAATCTTTGCTTTTGTGGGTTCTTATATTTTATTCTTTATTGTAAATAAAATCACTCCACTAAGAGTTACTGAAGAAAAAGAAGAATTAGGATTAGATATCTCTCAACACGGAGAATACTTATAATAATCAAAACAAAAATTAAAACCAAAAAACAATTAACTAAAAAAAGCACTCTGAATTTTCAGAGTGCTTTTTGATTATTTTAGAGTTTAGATTTCAGAATATAGAGAGTATAGGCTTTATATTATAGAGCGTGATATTTAATCAATAGTCTACATCTATATCTTGTTTCTATTCTCTTGCCTCTTTATTCTATTCTCTATATTCTATTCTCTATATTCTATTCTCTATATTCTATTCTCTTGCTTCTTGCTTCTTCCCTCTTCCTTCTCACTTAAAATTCGAAATCCCTGTTTTCAGCCAGGTCAAATATTCTTCAGTACTAACATAACTTATTGTTGGTTTAGAATCGTTTAGGTTTTTCCCTTCCAAATCAGTTATTACATATAAAGGCTGTGTGTTTGTTTTGTATTTTGAGATCATAAAATCTGTCCATTTATCACCTACTGTTATGATTTTATCTCCCGAAGCGGTTACAAATTGTTCTTCTTTTGGCAATTCGCGTTTGTCATCAACATAAAGAGAAATCAGTACAACATCGTTTTTTAAGATTGGCAAAATTCTTTCGTCAGACCAAACATTGTTTTCCATTTTTCGGCAATTCACGCAGGCATAACCGGTAAAATCAAGCATAATTGGTTTATTGATTGATTTTGCAAAAGCCAAACCATCTTCGTAATCGTGAAAAACCATAATTCCGTGTGGTCCTAATTCAGCACCTTCAGGTAAACCTTTTTCAGAAACAACACCGTTCCCACTTCCTGAACCTCCAAATCCTAATGGACTTTCACTATAGGTCTGTGGTGGCGGAAAAGCACTTATCAACTTTAAAGGCGCTCCCCAAAGTCCCGGAATTATGTAAATTGTAAAAGTCAATACAATCAATCCAAAAGATAATCTTCCTACTGAAATATGATTGGTCGGACTATCGTGTGGCAATGTAATTTTTCCGAAAAGATAAAAAGCCAGAGTTCCAAAAATTGCAATCCAGATCGCTAAGAAAACTTCTCTTTCTAATAAATGCAATTGCAGAACCAAATCGGCATTTGATAAAAATTTGAATGCCAAAGCCAATTCTAAAAATCCTAAAACAACTTTTACGGTGTTCAGCCATCCGCCGGATTTTGGCAATGTATTTAACCAGCCCGGAAACATCGCAAACAACATAAATGGCAATGCCATAGCAGATGAAAATCCTAACATTCCGATTACTGGTGCAATTCCACCGTTTGAAGCCGCTTCTACCAATAAAGTTCCGACAATTGGTCCTGTACAAGAGAACGATACAATTGCCAAAGCCAAAGCCATAAACAATATACCGATAATTCCGCCTCTGTCTGCTTGCTGATCTGCTTTATTTGCCCATGAATTTGGCAGCATAATTTCGAAAGCTCCCAAAAATGAAACTGCAAAAACAATCAGTAAAATAAAGAATATCAAATTAAACCAAACATCTGTAGACAATGCATTTAAGGCATCCGCACCAAATACTTTGGTTACAATTAATCCTAATATTACATAAATGGAAATAATGGAAAGTCCGTAAATAATAGCGTTTCTAATTCCTTTTGCCCTGCTTTTACTTTGTTTGGTAAAGAAACTCACCGTCATTGGAATCATTGGGAAAACACAAGGCGTTAACAATGCTGCAAATCCTGAAATAAAAGCAATAAAAAAGATCGACCACAAACTTCTTGATGGTGCCGGTGCAGGAATATCTTCTTTTGAAACTTCAGCAACTGCAGTTTTTGCAGGTTCAGTTTTAGCTTTTGCAACCAAAGTTGATAAAGTATCTACAACCAAAGCCGGAACTTTCGTTTCATCTAATTTTGTTTCAGAAATAGTTGGAACAGCGTCCATTTTAAATGTTGAAGGAACGCTGATTGAGAATTTTTTATTCGAATTGATACAAACCTCTTTACAAACCTGAAAATCAAAAACAACATCAACTGTTTTTAAGTTTGGGTTTATTATCTTGATTTCCTGTTCAATATGCGCTTTTCCTTCAAAGAAAGTTTCATTTACTCCAAAGACATCATTAAAAGCCGTTCTGGTTTTTCCTTCTTTGGCTTTGCCAATTAATTCGTAATTTCCTTTTTGATTTTTAAAGGCAATTTCCAGTGCAAGCGGTCCGCCATCGGGAGTAAACTGCGAATACATGTGCCAGTCTTTTTCGATTGTTCCGTCAAAAATTAAAACCGCATTACTGCCTTTTTTTTCAATTTTAGAAGTCCATTTTACAGGTTCTAAAATTTGAGCATTGCCCTTTGCAAAAGCAAAAAACAGTAAAATTATGATGATTTTATTCCAGACACTTTTCGACATTATCGTTTGAGGGTATTGATTAAAGTTCATTTATTGTAATTCTATTTTTAGTATTTTATTAGTAGGCTCTTCAATTTTAAAACGTTCATCCTGCCTGATTCCAACAACCCAAACAATTTGATTATCAGAACACAAAAGCCACGTTTTTTCTTTTTCAATAAGCGACAATTTTTCATCTTTAAAAAGTTTACTCACTTTTTTCGACTTGCCGTTCATGCCAAAAGGCTGAAAAACATCTCCTTCATTCCATTTACGCAAAACCAACGGAAATTGGATTTTTTCAGCGTCCACAAAGATAGCTTTATTTGAATCTAATGTTATGTGACTAACATTACAAAGCTTTAATTTTAAGGGAAAATTAACTTCTGTATCGTTTTCATTAATTTCAAATTCTTCCTTTTCTGACATTTCAGAAATTGGATTTAAAATTAAAATATCACGGTTTTTCAACAAACGAAATTCAGCTGCAAAAACCTGTTTGCCTGATTGTCCGTCAACTAAATCGTAAATATCATTCCAGGCAACAAAACCAAATTCATTCAGCCATTGGTACAAATACGATTTATAATTGGGCAGTTTTTTAAGCTGATTTAAATCAAAATGAATATCCTCGCCGGCTTCTTTTGCCACTTGCTGGTAAATCATAATCGAAGCATCTTCAACCATTTCGTGCGATTCCTGCAAATACGATTGCGTTTTCTGAAAAGCATTCAAAAAGTTTGGATTGATTTCTTTTAAAATCGGAACCAAATCATGACGAATTTTATTTCTCAGATATTTATTGGAGGCATTACTGCTGTCTTCCCTCCATTCGATGTTATTTTCCTCGGCATATTTCAAAATTTCTTCTCTCGAAAAAGGCAAAAGCGGACGAATAATCCGGTCATTTTGCTCCGGAATTCCAGTCAAACCGTCTAATCCCGTTCCACGCGTTAAATTGATAATAAACGTTTCCAGATTATCATCGGCGTGATGTGCGGTGAAAATATAATCGAAGTTTTTGGTTTCCAGAAGTTCATAAAACCAGCTGTAACGCAATTCGCGTGCTGCAACCTGAGTCGATAATTTATAGTCTTTTGCGAAGGCTTCTGTGTCAAATTGTGTAGTAAAAACAGGAATAGTATTCTGATCACAATAGTTTTGAATAAAATCCTGATCGCCAAAACTTTCTAGTCCGCGCAATTGAAAATTACAATGCAAAACGGCAATTTCGTACGGCAATTGCTGAAACAAATGCAGTAAAACCATACTGTCTAAACCTCCGCTTACAGCCAGAAATAGTTTTTTATCTTCCAGAAATGGAAACCTTGAAGCGATGTGATTTTGAAATTTTAAAAGCATCGTATAAAAGTAAAAATTAAATTCGATCTATTTTTTAAATGAAATGTTAAGCGTTAATTTTTTTTTACTGCTATTTTTTTGCCACTAATTACACAAATTTTCACGAATTATTTTTTCTCGCAGATTTTGCAGATTGAGCAGATTTCTTAATCATTTAATCTGTGGTCATTTTAAAATTTTGCATTGGCATCAAATAAAAATTAGTGAAATTCGTGGCAAACTTTTTACCGCAAAACTTCGTGCATTGCCTTAGCCTTCAATAAACATTCTTCATATTCTTTTTCAGGAATGGATTGTGACGTAATCGCACTTCCTACCGAAAACGAAACGTATTGATTTTCCTGATTATACAAAATGCTTCTTATCACCACATTAAAATCAAAATCGCCTTCCGGAGTAAAATATCCTACTGCACCGCTGTATAAACCACGTTTGGTTTCTTCCAGATTTTCGATGATTTTCATTACCGAAATCTTTGGCGCGCCCGTCATACTTCCCATTGGAAAAGTGGTTTTTAAAACATCGATTGGCGAATATTGTGGATCTAATTTTGAAGTTACAGTCGAAATCATTTGATGTACCTGCAAAAACGAATAAATCTTGCAAAGTTCTACCACTTCAACTGAGCCTTTTTGTGCTGTATGCGACAAGTCATTCCGAACCAAATCGGTAATCATGATATTTTCAGCGCGTTCTTTTGCGTCTGATTCCAGGAATTGCTTTGATTTTTCGTCTTCTTTTGGATCTGAAAATCGTTTTGAAGTTCCTTTTATTGGTTGGGAAATCAAAGTTTCTCCTGTTTTTTTCAGATAACGTTCAGGCGATGCGGAAAGCAAATATTGTTTATGATTTTTGAAGAAAACAGAGAATGGTGCCTGCGAAATTTCATTTAGTTTCTCAAATTTCTCAAGGGGATTTATAATAGCGTTTTCTGCATAAAATTCCATACAGAAATTAGCTTCATACATATCACCTGCGTGAATGTGTTCCAGCATTTTTGTTGCTTTTTCGATGTAAGATTCCTTAGAGATTCTTTGCTCCACTTCGACTCCGCTCAGTGTGACAAACGACTCGTAATTACTTTCAACAATTTCATCAAAATCCTCTTCAACCTCATCATCGCAAAGCAATAAATATTGAATTTCGAGTTCATTTTCTTTCAGTATAAATATTTTTTTTGGCTGAAAGAAAAACAAATCCGGAAAGTCCAAACCATCAAAATTGAATGATTTTAAATCTTCGACATCATTTTTTAAATCGTATGTCAAATACCCAAAAAGCCAGTCTTTTGTGGTTTGCTGGTATTGTTTTAAGTCTTCAAAAGCATTATGAAAATCGGTTTTTAAAGACGTAAAAGCATCAACGGCCAGCATGCAATTAAAACTCGAATATTCTTGCGGATAGGAATTGCTATCCAAAAAAACGACCTCGCGAAATTGTTGTGACCATGATAGGAGTTGCTGCTTAAACTGCTCTGGATTGGGAATATGTTTATGGATGGAAACTCTCAAAAAAGTATAAATTTTAGACTTCAAAATTACGACAAAAAAAATCCTTCAATAAAAGAATACCCAAAAATTATTGGCACACTTTTTAGTATATCGAATTAACACTCATTAACAAATCATTTTTTTAACATAAAACATTCATTAATGAGATTCAAAACTTAATTTATTAATCAACTTTAAAAACTTTTATGAAAACAATTGCACAATTGGGTTTGACAACCTTGGTAATCATCGCATTACTATTTTCCTGTAAAAAAGCGGACTATGCTTCCGGCGAAGCAGCTCCAGATTCTCAAACAACAGACAGCACGGCTGTTTCATCCTCGGCGGCGGTCGAAAAGAAAGACAGCAAGCAGAAATTTATTCGAACCGCCGATATTAAATTCAAGGTTAAAAACGTCGTCAAATCTACTTATGCAATTGAAAATGCCGTAGCCAAATTTGGAGGTTATGTTACGTATACCAATTTACAAAGCAATATTCACGAGCAGATTAAAACTAAAATCAGTCAGGACAGCACACTTGAAACTACCAAATATTCTGTAGAAAATAATATTACGATTCGCGTGCCTAATACCCAGCTTGATACCGTAATAAAAAGCATTGCCAGACAAATTGATTTTCTGGATTTCAGAATTATTAAAGCCGATGATGTCTCGTTGAAATTATTATCTAATCAGCTTTCGCAAAACAGAAGTGCTGTAAACGAGAAAAGAGTCGAAAAAGCAATTGACGAAAAAGGCAAAAAAATAAATGATATTATGGAAGCCGAAAATACTTTGGCCAACCAAAAAGAAGCAAATGACAATCGCACAATTGATAACTTATCATTGCAGGATCAGATAAATTTTAGCACGGTTACTTTGCAGCTTTATCAAAACGAAACGATCAGACAGGAAATTTCTGCGAGTGAAAAAGACAGCAACGCTTATAAACCTAATTTAGGCATTCAGATTATTGATGCGCTTAAAAATGGCTGGTATATTCTGGAAGCCGTTTTTGTATTCTTTATAAATCTTTGGCCGTTTATTTTAATTGGTTTCGGAGGGTTTTTCATTTATATAAAATATATCAGGAAATAACAAAAACTGTTAATTAAGTGGCAATTTAATAAGAAAAAATTCATTATATTTGATATAGGATTAAATTAATCCCAAAATAGGATTGTATTGATTATAGGATTCTCAATAAAATAAGCTTAAAAACAGATTTTCATTTTATTAGGGAATTCCAATTTGTAATGTTTATCAGCAAAATAAATTATATTTTTTAACCTATCTTAAATCCTAGTATTATGAAAATTGCCACCATTATTGTCCGCGTCTTAATCGGTCTATTGTTACTTTTTGCGTCTATTAGTTATTTTTTCCATTTAATGCCGGAACCGGAAACCACAGGAAATTTTAAAGCCTTCAATGTTGGTTTAATGGCTTCTACGTATTTAATGCCACTGGCTAAATCAATCGAATTGCTTTGCGGAGTTGCATTTGTAACAGGACGTTATGTAACATTAGCTAATATTCTGATCTTACCTATTACGGTAAATATTTTGTTCATCAATTATTTTCTGGCTCCGGAAGGTTTGCCAATTGCAGCCCTGTTATTCCTTGCTAACTTGTTTTTAATTTACAGATATTGGGATAATTACAGAAGTGTTTTCAGAGCATAATTAATTTCACTCACACATAAAAAAAACCCGACACTTAATAGATGTCGGGTTTTGTTTTTCTAATTTTTATCGTGTTTTGTCCATACAAGTTCAGAGGTATCATAACCAATTTCCTGAGCTTTTTTAAGGTAATCTAATTTGATATTTTCCGGTATTGAAGTTTCTCTCGAAAGAATCCACATATATTTCAGGCTTTCGCCAAAAACAAGTGCATATTTATAATCCGGATCAATCGCCACTACATTATAACCGGCATAAAAAGGACCAAAAAATGAGACCTTAAGCATACCAACATTGTCTTTTTTGACGAACTTGGCTTTCCCGATGCTTTCTTCCCATTTGTCTTTTTTGACATTATAGCCCTTATTATCAACTTTTATAGTACCGTTGTCGTTTAGCGAATATTCTGCCGTTACATTGTTCAGCCCTTTTTCATACTTAAAATCCAATCTGGCAATTTCGTACCATTTTCCTAAGTATTTTGCTTTGTCAAAGTTGTTAACCGCAGTTGCGTTTTTTGGAATTGTCGAACCGCAGGAATAAAGCAGAAAAGCAATTCCTGCTCCAAGTAAAACAGGAGCTATATATTTATTTTTCATGATGTTACCTTTTTATTATAACAAAGATAACATCTGAATTCTCCAACTAATTTACAAAATTATTTTTGATTATTATATTTTCCGAAGTATAAAAATAAGCTGAAAATAAAAAACCCGTCATAAATAATTATGACGGGTTTTAAAAATATATGTTTACGTAAATTACACGTGTATTGCTCTGTTTTCAGTAGCTGCCAATGCTGCTTCTTTTACCGCTTCCGCGAAAGTTGGATGCGCGTGGCTCATTCTTGAAATATCCTCAGCAGAAGCTTTGAATTCCATTGCTGTAACCGCTTCAGCAATTAAATCTGCTGTACGCGCTCCAATCATGTGAACTCCTAAAACTTCATCTGTTTTTTCATCAGCAAGGATTTTTACAAATCCGTCTAAGTCAGCACTTGCTCTTGCACGTCCTAACGCTTTGAAAGGGAAACTTCCAGATTTATAAGCCACTCCAGCCGCTTTCAATTGCTCTTCAGTTTGTCCAACTGCTGCAACCTCCGGCCAAGTGTAAACAACACCAGGAATTAAGTTATAATCGATATGTGGTTTTTGACCCGCTAAAATTTCAGCAACCATAGTTCCTTCTTCTTCCGCTTTGTGCGCCAACATTGCTCCACGAACAACATCACCAATTGCGTAAATATTAGGAACATTTGTTTGTAAATGATCGTTTACTTCAACTTGTCCTCTGTCTGAGATTTTAACTCCGGCTTTGTCAGCGTTTAATCCGTCTGTATAGGGACGACGACCAACAGAAACTAATGAATAGTCTCCTTCAAGCGTGATTGTTTCTCCTTTTGCATTTTCAGCCTGAACAACCACAGCATCGCCGTTTCTTTCTACTGATTTTACTTTGTGAGAAACGTAGAATTTCATTCCTTGTTTTTTCAATACTTTAGTCAATTCTTTAGAAAGAGAACCGTCCATTCCCGGAATAATTCTGTCCATGAATTCCACTACAGAAACCTGAGCTCCTAAACGTAAGTAAACTTGTCCAAGCTCGATTCCGATAACACCACCACCAATAATTACTAAATGTTTTGGAACTTCTTTTAATTCTAAAGCTTCAGTAGAAGTGATAATTCTTTCTTTGTCAATTTTGATGAAAGGCAAAGAAGATGGTTTTGAACCTGTAGCGATTACAGTATATTTTGCTTCAATAGTTTCAGATGTTCCGTCAGCTTTTGCAACAGCAATGTGCGTTGCATCTACGAAAGAACCTAAACCAGTGAAAACAGTAATTTTATTTTTATCCATTAAGTAGTTGATTCCACCTACGGTTTGATCTACAACTGCTTGTTTACGAGCAATCATTTTCTCTAAATTGATTTTTACGTCTCCCGAAACTTCGATTCCGTGATCTGCAAAATGAGCAATTTCTGAATAGTGATGAGAAGAAGAAAGTAATGCTTTTGAAGGAATACAACCTACGTTAAGGCAAGTTCCGCCTAATGAATTATATTTTTCTACAATTGCAGTTTTGAAACCTAATTGTGCGCAACGAATTGCTGATACATATCCTCCAGGACCTGAACCTATAATGACTACGTCAAATGAACTCATAGTTTGTCTATATTTATTTTTAGCGATACAAAATTAAGGAATAAAGTTTTGTTTAAAGTTTAAATTTCAATGTTTTTTGTGTGAAATTTTGGGTGTGAGTTTTTTGCCACGAAGGCACAAAGACACAATGTTTTTAAGCGCAAAGTTCGCTAAGAGTTACACAATCGGGATGTAAAGTTTTTCTTTTTTTAATCTCGCAAAGACGCAGAGTCGCAAAGTTTTTTGAATTGCCTCCTGCTTTAGCTGGAGGAATGAGATTTAAATATAAAAGGCTTTAGCCAAATCTATATCAGTTTGGCTAAAGCCTTTCACTTTGGCAATACTTTTCATCCAGCTAAAGCTGGACGCTATTCAATCTTAACTATTAAAAAGCTCTGCGACTTTGCGAGATTAAAAACCTCTGCCCCTTTGAACCTCTGAGCCTTTGAACCTTCCTCAAAAAATCACCGTCGAATTCTTCACCTCACTAATCATAAACATACTTTGTGTACTGCCAATGTGTTGCAACGAAGTTAGTTTGGTTACTAAAAATTCCCTGTAAGCTTCCATATCTTTTACTAACACTTTCAGGATGTAATCGTAATCGCCGCTTACGTGATGACATTCTAAAACTTCGTTGAGTTTGATGACTTCGCTTTCGAATTTGGTTAGGAATTCTTTGGTGTGCTGAATGAGTTTTAGGTGACAGAAAACGACAAATCCTCTTTCGATTTTGGTTTTATCTACTAAGGCTACATAGTTTTTGATGATTCCTTCGCGCTCTAACTTTTTGATTCTTTCATAAACTGCAGTTACCGAAAGATTGAGTTTTAAGGATAATTCTTTGGTTGTTTTTTTACTGTCGGTTTGTAATAAAACGAGGAGTTTTTTATCGGTGGCGTCTAATGTCATTTTTGTTGTTTTTGAAATGAAAGAAAATCTATTTGGTTGTGTTTTCTAAAACAAATTTAGATTAATAATCCTTAATAATTAAGTTATGTAGTTTTAAAATCTAATTATTAAGTACATCATTGATTAATTTTCTATAAAGATGTTATTTTGAATGGAATTTCTTTTGAAAACGGGTTTCATAGCCCAGATTGAAGTGGAAAGCCCGGAGTAAAAAAGGCAAAAGTTTCTTGTTCTAAAAAAGCGACCAACGGAAGCTCTTTTTAGAACATTAGAAACTTGTCTTTTTTATGAGGACTTGAAACGGAAAGCTGGAAATAGCTCCTTATTAAAATTAAATTCCAAATTTTTAAAATTCCAAATTCCAATGGCAATTTCAAAAATCAATTTCAATTTCAACAACAAACTAAAAACAATAAACTAAAAACTATCAATTAATGAAAAACTTTAACCCGGCAGATAAAATTCAGGATTTGCAGTATTTTGGTGAATTTGGAGGTGTGAATCCTTCGATTTCTGATTCTTCGACTTATACGTTTCTTTCGGCAAAAACGATGTTCGATACTTTTGAAGGAAATATGGAAGGCTGTTATTTGTATTCGCGCCATTCTTCGCCAAGTAATTTGTATTTGGATCAGGCGTTGGCGGCGATGGAAGGAACGGAAACGGCAAATGTTTCGGCATCGGGAATGGGCGCGATTACACCTACTCTTTTGCAGTTGTGCGGCGCGGGCGATCACATTGTTTCGAGCCGGACTATTTATGGCGGAACTTATGCTTTTTTAAAGAATTTTACGCCGCGATTTGGAATCGAAACGAGCTTTGTAGACATTACAAAACTGGATGTTGTAGAAGCGGCAATTACGCCAAAAACGAAAGTTTTGTATTGCGAAACGGTGAGTAATCCGTTGTTGGAAGTGGCTGATATTGCCGGTTTATCGAAAATTGCTAAAAAGCATAATTTGAAACTGGTGGTTGATAATACGTTTTCGCCATTGTCTGTTTCTCCGGCTAAATTAGGTGCTGATATCGTGATTCATAGTTTGACGAAATACATTAACGGAAGCAGCGATACGGTTGGCGGTGTGACTTGTGCATCGAAGGAATTTATTAATTCGCTGAAAAATGTTAACTCCGGCGCAAGCATGCTTTTGGGGCCAACAATGGATAGTTTGCGTTCGGCTTCTGTGATGAAAAACCTGCGAACGCTTCATATCCGAATCAAACAACACAGTCATAATGCGCATTTTCTGGCGGATCAATTTGAGGCTGACGGTTTAAAAACGGTTTATCCGGGATTAAAAAGCCATCCGAGCCATGAATTGTACAAAACGATGATTAACCCTGAATATGGTTTTGGCGGAATGATGACGATTGATGTTGGCACTTTGGAAAAAGCGAATGAATTGATGGAGTTGATGCAAGAGAGAAACCTGGGTTATTTAGCGGTAAGTTTAGGATTTTACAAAACGTTATTTAGCGCGCCAGGAACTTCGACTTCAAGTGAGATTCCACTTGAAGAGCAACACGAAATGGGATTGACGGATGGTTTGATTCGTTTTTCGATTGGCTTGGATAATGATATTCAGCGTACTTATGAAATGATGAAGGAATGTATGGTGGAATTGGGAATTTTGAAACACGAATTTCACTAATTTTCACTAATTATTCTGTATAAATACTTTGCGGTTTTTCGCCACGAATTCACGAATTTTTTTTATAATCAACTCGCGAATTCATAGCGATTTTTTTCTTGATAATTAATCGTTTGTTGCTAAAATAAAAATGCCGTTCTAAGAATAATTTCAGAACGGCATTTCTGTTTAGTTTTGTTCAAAATGTCTAAAAGATTGCCAATATTTATCTTTGTAAATCTCGTAGCTTATTTTAAAAGTCTGGCTGTATTTTTTTATTAATGCGTCTACAACTTTTGGCGGTTTTCTAAATTCTTTACAAGCAAAAAAGATTTCTCTTTTATTGTTTGCTGTTTCTCTTCCAATATTAAGATATCCATCAGAATCTGGCAGGCTAATCATTATTTCTTCTTCAATTTTATCTAATAACTTATAGGTCACATCATCGGGCAAACCAATTTCGTCTGTTTTTTCAAATGGAATTGCAACAATAAAAATCCAGGGGTGAGATGCCTTTTTATCCCATTCTAAAATCGTTGTATTAATTATTGCTAAAACAACTCCGCCGTCTTTTGTTTTCCCTTCAAAATTAGCATAACCATCATTTTCGGTATTATGCCTTAATCCTTCATATTTCTCAATAAATTCCTTTTCTCTCCAAATTAAATAATCTTTTAATTTTTCGATCGGAATTAGTTCTTCAGAAACCCCTTCTGTTCCCAAAATTTTCATATTATCTATTAAGGTCACCGAATGTAATTCGCCTAAATAATTATCCAGAAAAATATAAACCCCATTCGTTATTAAAGATTTTTTATCCTCTTGAAAGCCATCATAAACAATGGTTAGGTCGATTTCATCTGGATAATTTTGATGTAGATTTGGATAAAATTTTAAATTATCTGAATTAAACTTAAAATCCTCATAATTAATGCCAACATCTTTAATATCTGATGCTGGTTTTAGAGCTGTGAATTTCCAACCTTCAATTTCTGGAGCGGCATTAACCAGCTCTTCTATTACATAAATATTTTTAATTGCTCCATCTGGTGTAAGGATTAACTCGGCAGTTTTGTCATCAAACATTCCCGATAAAAAATAAATACCAGAATGAATTTTCTCTAATTTTGAAAATAGTTTATCAAAGAAATCTTCGTGCATGTTTTCACCCTTTTGAACAACTTTGAAAAACTCTTTTTCATGTTTTAGAAACCAATTCCAGAAGTCGCTGTAGGATTCAATTGGAGTGTCTTTTTTACCCAGTAAATTTTTAAGAAAACTCATTTATTAAAAATATTAAATTACAATTTATAAGCGTAAACTTAAATAAAAACTTTTAAAATCATAAGAGTATCTCCATAAAAATAAAACAAAAAAGCCGTTCTGAAATCGATCAGAACGGCTTTTTAGATATAACTTTTTGACTTCTAACTTCTAACCTCTGCAGGAAAATTCAGCTTACTATTTTTTCTACTATACGTAAAGTAAATAAACAATCCGATTAACAACCAAATAGTGAAATAAATCCAGTTCCAAACGCTTAATTCGGCCATCATGTAAAGACAGCAGATTAAGCCTAAAAGCGGAATCAAAGAAAGATTTTTTCTGAATGCCCAAACGGCTAATCCAACCAAAACGAATAGGAATATCCACATTGGAATTTTGTGTTTGAATAAACTGAAACCTGATTCGTATTTTAATGAATCGCTGATTGGCAATCCTTTTACAACCTCAGCATATTTTGTTTCATCATCCTGATATTGACCTAATAAATGCTCTAAATCAGATGTTTCGGCAGTTTTATTTTTAACATCAATGCTTTCCAGATAATTGTAAACTTTTGTCGATTCTTCTTTGTTTAATGAAGTAATGATTGTGGTTGCATCATACGTTTGTGATTCATTGTTGATAAATGCCATTGTTGCTTTATTGTTGAAAGCAAAAGCATAATACAGTCCGGCAATCATTAAAACCGGCATGATAAATTTTGAATTTACATATGGCGTTTTGAATTTTCCTCTTGGAATTTCAGGCTTGTTTTGTAATACTAAAACTCCGGCGCAAACTAGTACAAAGGCAAATAAAGTTCCGATACTGCATAAATCCGTTACCATTGTCAGGTTCAAAAACAAGGCTGGAATCGCCACCACAAAACCGGTTACAATGGTTGCAAATGATGGTGTTTTGAATTTTGGGTGAACGGTAGAAAATTTCTTTGGCAATAAACCATCACGGCTCATACTCATCCAGATACGAGGTTGTCCCATTTGGAAAACCAATAAAACGCTCGCCATAGCAATTACGGCACTTACGGCAATAATTCCCGACATCCATTTTAAGTTTAATTTATCGAAAACAAATGCAAGTGGATCTCCAACATTTAATTCGTTATAACGCACCATTCCGGTTAAAACCAAGGCAATGGCGATGTATAAAAGTGTACAAATTATAATGGCCCACATCATTCCGCGTGGTAAATCACGCTGTGGATTCTTACATTCTTCTGCTGTTGTAGAGATGGCATCAAAACCAATATAGGCAAAGAAAACAGCCGAAACTCCTTTTAAAACTCCGCTAACTCCGTTTGGCGCAAAAGGATCCCAATTTGCTGTATCTACATAAAAAATTCCAACGGCGATAACTAAAAGCACAATGCAAAGTTTTACCACAACCATTACATTACTTGCATTACGAGATTCTTTCATTCCTCTGTAAACCAGAGCTGTAATTAAAACGATAATGAATAACGCCGGTAAATCAGCCACAAAATGGAACGATCCAATTGTTGGCGCTGTTGTCCAGGCCGTATAAGCAGCCTGTAATGAAGTACTTAAATTTTCGTATGATTTTCCGCCCTGCATTAAAGCTGTCGCATCTTTAAATCCGTTTGAAGCGGTTAGATAATCCATCTGAATCCATTGCGGGAGATGAATTCCGCCGCTCTGGAGCAGACCTGTAAAATAATCACTCCATGATATCGCGACCGTTATATTTCCTACGGCATATTCCATAATTAAAGCCCAACCGATAATCCATGCAATGATTTCTCCAAAAGCTACATACGAATACGTATAAGCACTTCCGGAAACGGGAACCATTGACGCAAATTCGGCGTAAGCAAAAGCGGCAAAACTACAGGCAAGCGCCGTAAACAAAAACAAGAAAATAACCGCTGGTCCACCATCTGCACTGGCTTTTCCGATAGTACTGAAAATTCCCGCTCCAACAATCGCAGCGATTCCAAAGGCAGTTAAATCCCTCGTTGTCAAATGCTTTCCTAACGCATTATGACCGTCTGCTTCGTTTTTTGCAACTTGTTTCAGAATATCTTGTACCGTTTTTTTTCGGAATAAACATGATAATGCCATATGTGGTTTTGCTTTTAAAATTAATTTATTTCGGTCTTTGTGGTTTTATTTTGCAAATAATGCAAAAATTATCCTGATTTCAAATATATAAAACGATTTTGTTTTAATGGTGTTTTTTTTTGCCACGAAGACGCTAAGTCAAAAAGCTTTTTTTCGCCACGAATTACACAAATTTTACGAATTATTTTCTCACGCAGATTTAAAATGATTTAAGCAGATGTGCACAGATTTTATTTATAGCTAAATTCAAATTAAATCTACCTAAATATGCCAATCTGCGTAAAATAAAAATCCGCGCTCATCCGCGTTTTCACGAAGTGAATCCGTGTCATCCGCGTGCCATCTCTTAACGCAAACAATTTCTCAAAATACTTACCGGATGTTGTGCTTCTCTACTCGTTCCGTCAAAAATTTGATGGCGGCAGCTGGTTCCTGCAGCGGCAATTTTTACGTTTTCGGCGGTTGCACGCACTTTTGGGAATAATGTATCTTCTCCCATTTGCATACTTACCTGATAATGTTCTTTTTCGTAACCAAAAGATCCTGCCATTCCGCAACAACCTGAATTGTAAATCGTAACAATATTATTCGTTGGTAAATTCAGCATAGCAAAAGTCGCTTCAACCGAACTCAATGATTTCTGATGGCAATGCCCGTGAATTTTGATTTCTTTCTTTTCTTCTGAGAAAGAATCCGGTTTTATTTTATCGTCAATGATTTCTTTTTTAAAGAATTCTTCGATCGTAAAAGCACTTTGAGCCACTCTTTCAGCAGCTTCTTTATCATCTGCAAGGCGCAAATATTCGTCTCTAAAAGTCAAAATTGCCGAAGGTTCGATTCCAATTAATGGCGCTTTCGCGGAAATTAAATCTTTAAAGATATTTACATTGATATTCGCGATTTTCTTAGCTTCTTCCAGAAAACCTTTTGACAAATACGTTCTTCCGCTTTCTTCGTGATTTACGACCAAAACTTCGTAACCTAATTTGGTTAATAATTCAAAAGCATCGATTCCGATATTGACGTCATAATAATTCGTGAATTCATCATTAAATAGATACACTCGTCCATTCGGGAAATCGTTTTGTTGGGGTTTATGATTTTCGTACCATTTTTTGAAAGTTCGTTTTGCCAATAACGGAACTTGTCTTTCCGGCGCAATTCCCATACTTTTCTTCACGAGCGATTGATTCGAAATAAAGTTGGTAATCGACGGAAACTTACTTCCCATTTTATTCAGTTTTGCATTGTGTGCAAAAATTTTGTTTCGGGTCGAAAATCCGTTTGCTTTTTGATATTGGTATAAAAACTCTGCTTTTAAAGTAGCAACATCCACATTACTCGGACATTCGCTGGCACAAGCTTTACAGCTCACACACAACTCAAAAACTTCGTATAATTCTTTCTGGTCAAATTTGTTTTCTTTCTCAGAATACGTCAAATATTCACGCAACGCATTGGCTCTGGCCCGCGTGGTTTCTTTTTCATTTTTCGTTGCACGATAACTCGGACACATTGCTCCTCCTGCCGATGGCAATTTTCGGCAATCTCCGGAACCGTTGCATTTTTCGGCAGCGCGCAAAATCCCTAAACTGTCTGAGAAATCCTGAAACGTTTTAATATCCGGTTCTACCCTGCCCGAAACCACACGATGGTTTTCGTCCATTTTCAAAGCATTCACAATCTTCCCGATATTCAAAACCGAATTCGGGTCAAACGCTAATTTGATTCTTTTCAATAATTCATAATTCGTTTCGCCAATCATAAACGGAATAAATTCTCCGCGTACAATTCCGTCGCCGTGTTCACCACTTAACGAACCTCTGTATTTTTTTACCAAAATCGCCACATCGGTCGCGATGGTTCTAAAAAGTTTTAAGTCAGATGTTTTCTTCAAATTCAAAACCGGACGCAAATGCAGTTCGCCTGCTCCGGCGTGTGCGTAATAAATCGCGCCTTGTCCATGACGTAACATCATTGCCGAAAACTCAGCAATATAAGCCGGTAAATCGCTCAATTCAACCGCTGTGTCTTCAATAGAATCGGCTGCTTTGTCGTCACCAACAATACTTCCTAAAAGTCCGAGACCGGCTTTTCTAAGTTCGTTTACTTTCTCAATATCAGCTCCGTAAATTTTTACCCGTGCATAACCAAAGTTGTTTTTTTCTAAATCAGCTATTAAAGCATTCGCCTGATTTTCGGCATCTTCTGCATCGTGCGAAGCCACTTCAAACATCATAATTGCTTTGGGTTCGCCTTGCAAAAAGAATCTGTTTTTAATGTGTTCGCGATTTGTTTTGGTACAATCCAAAATCGTATCGTCGATCATTTCGCAAGTGTACAAATGATGTTTCATCGCCACTACAACAGATTCCAGCGATTCCTGAATACTATGATAATGCGCCACAACCATAATATTGTTGGCTGGCGGTAAATCGTCTACTTTTAAGGTAATTTCATAAGTAAAAGCCAGCGTTCCTTCGCTTCCGCAAAGTAATTTTCCAACGTTAATTGTTGGTTGCGTTCCTCCAAATAAATCCGACTTTAACAGAATATCAACGGCATAACCTGTATTTCGTCTGTGAATTTCCGGTTTCGGAAACTCCTTTATAATTTCGTACTGCGTTGCTTTTACGGAAAGTTCGTCGTAAAGACTTTTATATATTTTATTTTCTAAAGTATCGCCTTTGGTTCTTTCGATAAATTCAGCCGAAGTCAGTTCCTTAAAAACCACTTCAGATCCATCGCTCAAAAGTCCTTTGATTTCTACAATTTTATCTCGCGTCACGCCATAACGAATCGATGTAGTTCCCGAAGAATTATTTCCCACCATTCCGCCAATCATACAACGATTTGAAGTCGAAGTATTCGGACCAAAAAATACGCCGTGAGGTTTCAGGAATAAATTCAGCTCATCGCGAATAACGCCGGGCTGCACTGTAACTGTTTTTTTTATCGGGTCAAAATTCAGAATTTTGGTAAAGTTTTTCGAAACATCGACCACAATTCCGTCACCAACCGTTTGTCCGGCCAAAGAAGTTCCGGCGGTTCTTGGCGTAATCGAAATATGGTGCTGCGCCGCAAACCTGATCAGTTTACTAATATCTTCAATAGTTTTAGGCACCGCAACCGCTTTTGGTTTAATCCGATACACCGAAGCATCGGTCGAATAAAGCGTTTTATGAAGATCATCATATAAAAGTGTTCCTTCTAATGATTCTGATAATTGTTGTAATTCCTTAATTATTGACATTATAACTGAATTTTGGCTTTTCGTTTCAATTACAAAAATAGTTTTTTTTAAGTTCTTTTATTAGGTACAGAGGTTCAAAGTCACAAAGGTTCAAAGGTTTTTCTACCATTGTCACCCTGAGCGTCCCGATCCCGAAACTTCGGGACGGGAAAAGGCTTATGAAAATTAAATTAGAATCTTTTACGAACAAGCGAAAATTGGAATTTAGAATTTAAGATTTAAAAAATTGGATTTTATTTAGGAGCTATTTCCTGCTGTCCTTCCAAATCTTTTGTGCCGAACCCCGGCACAAAAGGATTTTCCCTCCCATCAGGGCTAGGGCATTCGGTTTCATAAGAAGATTTTTTGAAAAATTAATCAAGAAGAAAAGGTGGTTCCTGAAGAACTCTATATTCCTTAAAAACACACCCAAAAGAAGTTCCGTCAATTCCCTCAATTATATTCCAACCCAATATTCCTTTATTGATAAGCTGATACAATTCATATTCAACAAACTCATCACTATAATTCAATTTTTGATATTCAGTATGCGTTCTTATAAACTCTGAAAATTTCCATTGCGAAAACTCAATTTCATTTACAGCAATATCATAAGCATAAATAACGCCCTCTTTTTGAGCCGTACAACCGCTTCCGTGAAACCAATATTCAATTCCTTCAATAGTGCCTTTTCTTTCAAAATAGGTATGTGAAAACGAACATGGATTTATATCTTGTTTGTATTTTTCTTTTAATAAAGATTCAAAAGTTCTTATAAAAGTTATGTAGTCGGTTAAGATTTCTTCTAGCATAATTTGTTTATATTCTTAATTTACTGTTACCGCTAAAAGCAATAAAAAATAAAACTAACAGAATGACTGCAATAACTAGAGATGCAGATCGCAAATGCTTATTCATCTTATTTTGAATCTCATAAGTAATTGTAAACAAATACAAAATGAGTCCAACAAAAAACAAAATAAACGTAGAAACTATCATAGAAATCGCTTTTTCGCCGACTGAAATTGTTTTAAGCGTTATAATTTCATCAACCGAAAAGAAAAAATAAAATAAAAACCAAACCCAATATATGAAGTGCAATACGCACGCTAAAGTTGATTTCATGTTTTTATTTTATATATTTTCTTCGTTAATAATCAGGTCTATCTTAGTTAACCTTATTTGCTAAATCAATCAGTTTTGAATCTATATTTATCTAATCATTTTTTACAAATATAGCACGGATTTTTTTATTAATTTCTTCTCAATATATTATACATTGTACTGATAATAGAAAGATTTTTCCTATATTGCACGTTCTTAAACTACGACACTAATAATTAAATAATTTTACTCTTTTTGATATGATGACTGTATATATATACAGCAAATTTATCAACATGGGTTTTAACCAAAATGTCAAAGTTATGACTACAAACACCCTTTCGAAAGAAGCCGAAAAAAGGCTAACAGATTTTTTCAACAACACAATCGATCCCGAAGAAATGTCCAGGGCAATTAGAAAACTAAATTATATAATTGCCTTAGGAATTCTGCGAGAAGACGCAACCCTTAAAAACGAACTCATGAACATTGAATACAGCTTTTTTTGGCTGAATGAATTAGCCGAAGTTCTAAATCCTTATTTGAATTTGGAATAAGGTTTTGTCACTTTTTTTAGAATTAATAACAAATGCAAAACCTCGACTTTTTTAAGGTCGAGGTTTTTTTTTAGCAATATTTGCAATACTTACAGCACTTTAATTTGATTTGTTGACAGTGTAAATTCCGCCCACAAGTAAAATGACGCCCAGCCCTAAATAAAGGTATCCCTCTTGTTTACCAGATTCGTTGGACGCATTAATTTTTAGTCCTAAAAAATTAATTTCTTTTGTATTATCAGCTATTTTGTTGATACCTATATATCCCACACCTAGACTAATAACGATTAGAATTATTCCTATTATTTTTGATGGATTCATCTTTTTTAAATTTAATTGTTTCTCTAATTTAAGAAAAATATTTTTCAATCAGATGATAATATTCATTTTATCCTAATTAATGAGGAACATGAAACTCTTCAATCCCAAATAAATACTTTAGAAAACAGCTTTTATTAGTTGAATGAATTAGCCGAAGTTTTAAATCCTTATTTGAATTTGGAATAAGTTTATCACATTCTATAAAAAAAACTTCGACTTTTTAAGATCGAGGTTTTTATATTAGAATTTACTACATATAAAATGATTTACACAAAATTTATTTTTTAAAAGTTAAATTTTGTAAGATTTTTATTTAATTAAATAAAAGACTATATATTCGCATTATAAGATTTTATTTACTTTTTTTAAATAAAGATATATGCCAGATTTTAAAATTATTGGAAATCCTAATCCTGTTGTTGGTGTAATAGAAACTTACTCAATAGATTTCTCCAGCTTGCCAAATATTCCTTCTTTCAAAATCTCATCAAAAGAGGATTTTGAAACTACATTTGAAAATCAAGTTAAATGGACAGTTCATATTTTAGAATGTGGACGCTGGCGACAAACCAAAGAAAATGAAAAACACGGAAACCCTATAACTTATACTTTCTATCAAAGAAGTCTAACTCGGACTGTGAGAATAAAGGCTGAAATAAACGGTTTAAGTGCAAGGATAGATATAAAAACACAAAATGCAGAATGTCCCAAAATAGTAGATATAGATTTACTGGACAGTGAAGGCAAGAAACCTATAAAACAATTTACTTATGGTGAATGGTTTATTGCAAGAGTACATGGCATACACATGGATAACCGCAGAATATTTGTTACCTTATGGGAAGATGACAGCAAAGGTCCCGGGCACAACAAAGCAAATACCTTAATAAAATTTGAGACTGCTATAATAAAAGATGGAATAGCCGATATTAAGTTTTTTCTTGATCCAAGTAATATGTGGCTCGCCAATGCAAAATTAGCTCCAGGAGATCAAAACGAAGGCAAAAATCACGAATATTATGTAACAGTCGAATTCTTTTTTAATGGTTCTCCATATAATTTTGCTGGTAATAATACCAATGTACCTAATCCTGATTATAAACCGGAGTCTTTAAAACAAACTCCCGCCGAACAAAAAGGAATATCAAAAAAAGATACAAAGGGAATAAATAAAGCCGAAAATAAAGTTTTTGATTATCAAGAAACAAAAGTATCTGTAAAACCTGTAATTGAATTAAATCCTTTAATTGAACGCTATAATAAAGTGATGAAAGTTAATGTGGATGATAAATGGTGGGAAAAGAAAGAGGAAAAGAAAAAGGAGAAAACAGAATGTTATTGTTATAGTCAAGGAATAGTGGATATTTCTTGCAATGATAAAGGCAGCCTCGTAACGAACAACCACTTTGAAAATTTATCAAAAGATATTGGTGTTGAAGCAAAAGTTTTTAAAGCAGTAGCGATTGTAGAATCTGGTGGAAGAAAATCATTTGTCTATGTGAATGGGAAACAAAAAGCAAAAATTCTCTATGAAAGACATTATATGTATCGTTTCCTGAAAAAGTTAAAAACTGAAGAGGAATTAAATGTTCTTAAAAAAAAATATCCAAATATTGTTCATAATATTGGAACATATAAAGATCCAGATGCGAAATATGGTTCAGAAGTAGAGCAGTTCGACAAATTGGAGCAATCTAAAGAAATAAATAATGATTATGCTATTCAGAGTTGTTCTTGGGGAAAATTTCAGGTAATGGGAAAATATTATGATTATTTATATAACTCTCCTAATGAATTGGAAGAAGCCATGAATATGTGTGAAATACAACATTTTGCTTACTTCAAGATTTATTTAAAAGATGTCACAGGTGCAGATATGATAAAAGCAATGAAGGAAAAAAATTGGGATAAAATAGCAGAATTATACAACGGAACTGATTATGCCATAAATAAGTATCACACTAAGATGAAAGAAGAATATGAAAAACTATAGAACTATAAAAAACACAATTTTTTATTTATTAATAATACTTTTAATAAGTTGCAAAAAAACATCCGAGGTTAATTTAAAAACTGTTACCCAGCAACAGATCTCAAACAATGTAACTTTTTCAAAGGACACAACTATTATTGAGATAGATAATAATTACAACCTAAAAATAAATAATAATGGGCCAAACGAAAGTATAGATTTTTTCCAACCAATTAAAAATAAGTTGATAAATGAAGACATTTATGCTCAAATATTATACGATAAAAAAAATATCATAATTAATTTAGAAATTGGAAAAAATGCAGATGTTTATGAAGATATATTTTTATCAAAAAAAGAGCCATTAATAATTGAAAAAATTATAAGAACAACTATTATTAAAAATAATGAATTTCCTGAAAAAATGGAATGCAAAAAATTTATTAATAAACCATTTTCACTAACGTCAAGATATAAAATTGGCGAAAAAATGAAAGATTGTGAAAGTATAGAAATGAAATAAATTAGGATTAAAATAAAAATCAGAAAAGACAACAATTCTTAAGAATAGTAAATCAATATTTAATCCCCCAGCTGGCGCGAGCGTCTCGCTCGTGAACGCAATCTAAATCAAGATAGATACATAATCCCTCTAATCTATTTACTAGATTATTTTTAGCTTTTATTTATTTATATTTTGAATTCTTTGTGTTCACGAGCGAGACGCTCGCGCCAGCAGACTTCGAAGATCAGGATAATTGAAAAGACCTCGGAAACATCACAAGCAATTACTTATTCATAGTTTTTTATAGTAGAAAGTAATTCTTTTTTGAATTTATAAATTTCCCCAGCTGACGCGAGCATCTCGCTCGTAAACGCAATTTTCAAATGTAGGCTGTTGATTTACAAATTTTTTACGGAAAACCTTATTGGTAGAGTTAAATCTTATTCTTCAAATATATCAATTGACAATTCTAAACTACCAAGTACAAATACCTGATTTTACCCCACAAAAAAAAGCCCAACCAAAAACAGTTGAGCTTTCCCATATTTAATAATAAAATTTTACTTCTTCTCCTTCAACAACTTCTCTAATTTCTCTTTCGTTTCCGGAATTGCTTTTAGCGTTAAAGCTTTTTTGAAAGTTTCAATGGCTTTTGCTTTATCTCCTTTTTCAAGATATAAATCGCCAAGAGAATCATAACAATTGGCACTTTCAGGATAATTGGTGGTGTTAAGTTTAAATAAGGTTTCGGCTTTTGCTAATTGTTTGTTGCCTATCATTTGGTAGCCTAAATTGTTAATCTGGCTTTCGCCTGGTTTTACAATATACCCCATGTTTTCAGAAACATTTTTGTAATGCGCTACCAATAAAGAATCTAATTTAAAATCAGGATTTTTTAATTCGCTGTCGTAAATTTTAAGCTTGTAGAATTCAAAAATAAATCGAAGCGCATCATATTCTCCAATCAAACGAACGGAAGGATGATTGTCATCTTCATAAAATTTATACTTAAAACGCAATTGGTTCTTTTTGTTTTTAGAAAGGTCTTTAATAAATTCTAAATTACTGCGAAGAAGCGCCGTAGTTCCGCTCGTATCTTTTTGAACGCTTAAGGTGTCAATGCCTCTTTCTAAACGGTTTGCCATTGCCATATACAATGTTTTTCCTTTATAATTTTGAGTCGGCAAAATCGTTTTGGCCTCTTGCACGACTTTTTTGTTGTTCCACCACAGCGAAGCATCAAGAGAAACATACGAATTAAACAATTTTGGATTATGCAAAAAAGTATTCATAACTGTAAGACCTCCAAGCGAATGACCTATAAAAGTTTTATATGATGTTGTTGGATAATTGGCATCTATATACGGAATCAGTTCTTTCTCGACATACGACATAAATTTCTCGCCGCCGCCCACAACATCCCGCAATTCTTTGTCTGTACCGGTTGTTAAATCTACAAGTCTGTTTTTGTGCAAAATACCCACTACGATCATGGGCGGGCAAAGATTCGATTCTTCCATGTGTTCTGTAATGCTTACAACGGTGTTGAAATTTTCTCTTCCGTCCAGCAGATAAATTACCGGATAATTTCCTCTGTCTTTGATTTTATTTCCTCCGTTACTATTCGGAATATGGATCCAGACTTTGCGTTCCTGTCCTAATATTTTTGAAGAGATGGTTTCTTCAAATCCTGTCGTAAAAGGACTGTTTTCCTGTGCCTTTACGCCAAAAGAAAGCAGTAAAAAGGCGACAGAATAAAAAAATGTTTTCATAGTTTTTTAAGATTAAATGTTTGATTGATGATTAAAATTCAACAAAACAATTTTGAAGAATTTCGGAGCAAACTTAACCAATTAATTATGAAACTTTTTCTACATTTTGAGCCTTTGCAGGATTGAAGGGCTTTTTCCGAAATAATGATTTTTTGAAAATAAATTTTCCATTTTCCGTATATTTATATGCAAATAAATCTGATTTTAGCGTTACCAAATAAAATGCTTTCCTAAAAACTTTCTTTAATGAATAAAAATATAAGTTCTCTTTACGAAATCGCTCAAAAAGAGACCCGAAAAATAATCGGTTTAATGTCCGGAACTTCACTTGATGGTCTTGATATTGCACTTTGCGAGATTTCTGGCGCGGGAAAAAATACGGATGTAAAAATCCTTGAATTTGAAACCATCAATTATTCCGAAGATATAAAAACCGAAATCCGTAAAGTGTTTGCACAGAAAACCATCGATTTTCAGCATTTTGCTCTATTAAACGAATGGATCGGAATTCTGCATGCCGGAATGGTCAACGATTGTCTCTCAAAATGGAATGTTTCAGCAAATGAAGTCGACTTAATTGCCTCGCACGGACAAACGGTTTTGCACGCTCCGAAGTTTTTGCATGGGCAGGAAAAATTTCCGAACGCCACTTTGCAAATTGGCGATGGCGATCATATTGCCGTAAAAACGGGAATTATAACTTTGTCAGATTTCAGACAAAAACATGTTGCGGCAGGCGGTGAAGGCGCGCCTCTGGCTGTTTATGGTGATTATTTGTTATTCAGTAAAAAAGACGAAAACCGAATTATGCTGAATATGGGCGGAATTGCAAATTTTACTTATTTGCCCGCATCTCAAAACGCCAGCGAAGTTTTTGTAACCGATACCGGAACTGCAAATACCTTAATCGACATTTATACCAAACATTATTTTCCCGAAAAAAGTTACGACAAAGATGCCGAAATTGCGCAAAAAGGAACCGTAAATCACGAACTTTTAAGGGAATTAAAAGGCAATGCTTTCTTCACGAAAAGTTTCCCAAAAACGATTGGTCAGGAATTGTTCAATTTTGATTTTGTACAAAATGTGCTTTCAAAAACAAACCTTCAAGATATTTCGGCACCAGATTTGCTTGCGACTTTAACAAGGCTTAGCGCAGAAACAATTGCAGAAGCGATTTTGTTTGTAGTAAAAAATACAGGAACGCCAATTGAAGATTTTAAAATTTATATGTCGGGCGGCGGCACAAACAATCCGTTATTGGTGAAATGGCTAAAAGATTTATTGTCTTGCCAGTTTTACAAAAGCGACGATTTAGGAATTTTAAGCGATGCCAAAGAAGCGGTTTTATTTGCGCTTTTAGCCAATGAAACACTTGCGGGAGGCGATTATAATTTTGGAACAAAGAAAGGAATTCCCTCCGTAACAATGGGAAAAATTTCGTTTCCTGATTAAGGTTGTTTTTGCCACGAAGGCGCTAATGCACAAAGTTTTTTTTGCCACAGATTATACGATTAAAAGATTTTGTTTCACGCAGATTCTGCAGATTTAAGCAGATTCAATTTTGATTTTTTATAATTAATCTGCTTAAATCTTTTTCAATATGCGTGAAATACATATTAAAAAATCTGTGTGAATCATTTTAATCTGTGGCTAAAAATTTTCTCTCGCAGATTCTGCAGATTTAGTAGATTTTTTTATCAGATTGAAATAAAAAAATTGACGGAAATTTGTGCAATTTGTGGCAAAAAAACTTTGTCAATCAATGCCTTTGTAGCAAAAAAATCGGGAAAATTCGTGCAATTCGTGGCAAAAAAACAACACACAACAATACAGAATTCAATTAACATAAATTTATTCAAAAACAAACACATGAAAATCAAATAAATAACGTTCAAATTATAATTCCGTAATTATTTATTATAGTCCGTTAAAAAAACTATTTTTGATTTCTGTTTAAAAAAGATTGAAATGCATAAAAACCAGTACCTCATATACTCTATCATATTTTTACTATTCTTTGGATGGAATTCCAATTCGCAGGAAAAAGTTACACATCCTAAAAATGAATTTAGAGGCGTCTGGATTGCAACCGTTGTCAATATCGACTGGCCAAAAACAGCAACCGACGGCGTAGAAAAAGAAAAAGCTGATTTTATCGAGATTTTAGACGCTTACAAAAAACTAAATTACAATGCCGTAATCGTTCAGATTCGAAGTGTTGGTGATGCTTTTTACCCAACAGAACTGGCTCCGTGGTCGCGTTTTCTTACCGGAAAAGAAGGTCAGGCTCCGGCTCCGTATTATGATGCTTTGGCATGGATGATTGAGCAGGCGCATACAAGAGGTTTTGAATTTCATGCCTGGATGAATCCATATCGTGCGACTTTCGATTTAAATAAAAACTTATTGAGTCCAAATCACGACATTTTCAAACATCCGGAATGGATGATCGAATATGGCGGAAAATTATATTATGATCCCGCGTTGCCTGAAGTTCAGACGCATTTAACGAAAGTGGTAAAAGAAGTGGTTGACAAATACGATATCGATGCCATTCATTTTGATGATTATTTTTATCCGTATGCTGTTCCGGGAAAAGTTTTTAATGATAACGCTTCCTTCAAAAAATACGGTTCAGGTTTAAGCCTTGCCGATTGGCGTCGTGCGAATGTGAGCAATTTTGTGCACACGATTTCTACCACTATAAAAGCAAGCAAACCGTGGGTTCAATTCGGAATTAGTCCGTTTGGGGTTTGGAGAAATAAATCGACAGATCCAAAAGGTTCTGAGACGCAATCGACTTCCAATTATGATGATTTATACGCTGATCCCGTTTTATGGATGGATCAAAAATGGATCGATTATATTATGCCGCAGCTTTACTGGAGTATGAATAATCCACGAGCTTCTTATTCGAAATTGGTAAAATGGTGGTCTGAAAACTCTAATAATACTGCCCTTTACATTGGTCACGCTTCTTATAAAATTAGAGGAGACGGCGACAAAAGCTGGAATTATGTAAACGAAATTCCAACTCAGATTGATTATGCGAGAAGTTTCAAAAAAGTGGGCGGAAGTGCTTATTTCAGTTCAAAATGGTTCATGACCAAAAACTTTGATGTTGTTCGACTTTTAGAAGAAAATCAATATAAATATCCTGCGCTTCCGCCTTCAGTTCCTAATTTAAGGCGAATTGTAATTGATATTCCTACTGTAAATGAATTTTCAAAAGACAGTCTTAAATATTATTTCAACATCAAATCGCCGCTAAATACGAGGGTTCGTTACATGGTGATTTACGGTGCAGATCATATTTCGAAAATCAATACCAACGATGCAACCCAAATAATTGACAAGATTTTAGTGCACGATATCGATGGTACGATCTCATTTTCTATCCCTGCCGAAAAAATGAATCAGTATAAAGCTTGCGCTGTAACATTTATTGATTATTTTGCGAACGAAAGTACCCCAACTACTATCGACACAAAAAAGACATTTAAAATCTATATACCTGCGCAACCGAATGAAAACAGATAATAAACCGTGGTTTTGGATTCCGTTATTGAACTTTGCCTCTGGCCTGCCTTACGCCGTAATAATTTCCGTTTCGGTTATTATGTACAAAAATCTTGGAATTTCAAATGAAGACATTGGCGTCTACACCAGTTTATTATATCTTCCGTGGGTTATAAAACCACTTTGGAGTCCGTTTATTGAATTGAACGGAACCAAAAGAAAATGGTTTTTATCGATGCAATTAATTATTTCGATTGCCTTTTTATTAGTCGGTTTTACGGTTCCCGCAAGTGGATTTTTCATTACGACTTTGGCTATATTTTGGGTCGCCGCTTTCGCATCAGCTTCCAATGATATTGCCAGCGACGGTTTTTATTTATTGGTTTTACCAAAAGAACAACAATCTTTCTTCCTCGGAATCAGAAGTACTTTTTACCGACTTTCCCTTTTAGCCGGAAACGGATTAATCGTTTTGTTTGCCGGATATTTAGAACATAAATACGGAGACAATACAAAAGCGTGGTCGTATACGATGATTGCAGTTGGTTTATTAATGACTTTTATAACTGTTTATAATTTTATTTTTACGCCAAAAAATGAATTAAATGCAGCTGAAAATAAAGAAGTTCATCATCATCAAAACTTTGCAACAATCTTTGTAAGTTTCTTCAAGAAAAAACAAATCGGAATAGTATTGGCTTTTATTTTATTGTTTCGTTTAGGAGAATCACAATTGCTTAAAATGTTAAGTCCGTTTTTATTAGACGCTAAAGATCTTGGCGGAATGGCTTTAGACACAGAAGCTGTTGGAATAATTTACGGCACTTTTGGTGTTGGCGCTTTAACTTTAGGCGGAATTTTGGGCGGAATTGCTATTTCAAAACAAGGACTTACAAAATGGATGTTTCCGATGTTTTTGGCAATGCATCTTCCTATTATCGGATTTATTTTACTGGCTTTTTTCCATCCTTCTTCAATTTATTATATTTATGCCGTTGTAATTTTAGAACAATTTGGTTACGGTTTCGGTTTTACAGGGTTTATGATGTTTTTAATACATGTTGCCGAAGGAGAATCAAAAACAGCTCATTACGCTCTCGCAACCGGATTTATGGCTTTAGGAATGATGTTGCCGGGAATGTTAAGCGGTTATATACAACAATATTTAGGCTATCAGCACTTTTTTATCTGGGTTCTGCTGGCGACAATTCCGGGATTGATTCTCTCCCGTTTTTTAATTTTCCCGAAAGATTTTGGGAAAAAATCAGAAGAAGTTTAACCCCAAATCAAACATCTGAAATATGGAAATCAATGAAAATTTGCAAAACGAACGCAATCTAAAAGGAGCTGAGTTCGAAAAGGAAGGAAATTTTGAAAAAGCAATTGAAGTATATGAAGAAAATGTCGCGGAAAGCTTTAAAGGAAATCATCCTTATGATCGACTGGCTACGATCTACAAAAACCAAAACGATATCGATAACGAGATTCGTGTTTTAGAAAAAGCAATTGTTGTTTTTGAAGAAATCACACTCGAAGATCGTCTGGAAGGTTTACCAAAACTTTTCCGTTTTAAAAACCGACTGGAAAAAGCAATTGAAACAAAAAAACAATTAGCAAAACAAAAGAAAGCAAAACTGAAGTAATATATCAAAATAATACCCTTGATTATTTAGTGAAAGCGTAACGGATTTTTTATAAATTAAGCTTAATTTTCTTTTTACCATTAAGATATTAAGTTATTTAAGTCCAAGCTTTATCAACTTAATATCTTAATGGTAAAATTATTGAACTTGTTTTGACATAATTGCTAAACTTTTTTATTTAATCATGATTACATTAAAACGAACAAATTCAGACGATACTGATTTTATAAATCTTGTTGCGCTATTAGACAAAGATTTAGCCATCAGAGACGGAGAAGATCACTCTTTTTATAATCAGTTTAATAAAATTGATAAAATAAAACATGTGGTTGTTTTTTATGAAAATGATGTAGCGGTTGGTTGTGGTGCTTTTAGAGAAAAAGAACCGGATTCGGTTGAAATAAAACGTATGTACGTGCATCCGGATCACCGAAAAAAAGGAATTGCTTCGCAGGTTTTAACCGAATTAGAACGTTGGGCTGCTGAAATTAAATATCCGTACACGGTTTTAGAAACCGGTAAAAAACAGCCGGAAGCCATTGCTTTATATCAAAAATCAGGTTACAGTATAATTCCGAATTATCCTCCTTATGAAAACATGGAGAATAGTGTTTGCATGAAAAAGACTTTATAATAATGAAAATGACAGCCGAAGCATTAAAACAAAAAGTGGGACAATTCTTTTTTCCCGCTGTTTTTATAAACGATACCGAAGAAAATATTCAGGAAACCGAACGTTTAATAAAAGAACACAACATTGGTGGATTGACTTTTTTTCATAGTCGGGCGAGCGCTGCCACAAATTATGAAAGCAAGAAAAAAGTGGTTTTCAATGATGATAGTTATCAAAAAATCAAAGACTTAATTGTTCGTTACCAAAAAGCCGCTTCTACGCCACTTTTAATTAGCATTGATGCAGAATGGGGTTTGGCGATGCGTATCGAAAAAACACCGCAATATCCGTACGCGATTACACTTGGCGCTTTACCTGAAAACAAAGCTAATTTGGTTTACGAAGTTGGAAAACAAATTGGTCTGGATTTAAAAGCTGCCGGAATTCACTATAATTTATCGCCTTTGGCAGACATCAACAATAACCCAAATAATCCGGTTATTGGCTATCGTTCTTTTGGTGAAAACAAAAAGAAAGTGGCTGATTTTTCTGTTGAATATTTAAACGGAATGTCGGAAGTGGGTATTTTAGGCTGCCTGAAACACTTTCCCGGACACGGAAATACCAATGTTGATTCGCATTTGGGATTACCGGTTTTAAATGAAACTCTGGAAGAATTATTAGAAAACGAATTATATCCGTTCATCAAAGGAATTGAAAATAATGTCGACTCAATTATGATTGGACATTTGGCTGTTCCGAGTTTGAATGATGGAAAAAATACATCGGCAACTTTATCAAAACCTATTATTGAAAACCTTTTGCGTGAAAAACTAGGTTACAATGGTTTGGTAATTTCTGATGCCTTAAACATGCACAGTGTTTCTAAATTATATGAAACAAAAGGCGAATTGGAATGGGAAGCATTCAACGCAGGAAATGATATTTTGTGTTTTGCCGAAAATGTTCCGGAAGGAATTGAAGCTATTCTTAAAAATGCTTCACCGGAACGTATCGAAGAAAGTTTCAACAGAATCATGAAAGCGAAGGAAAAAGTGGGTCTTTTAAACGATTCTTTTGCTGCAACTGGCGAATTAAACTTTAAAAAAGCTTCGGAATTAAATCTTGAAATTGCCGAAAACTGCATTACAAAAATCATTGATAATCAGAATTCGGAACTAATTTTTGAAGCACAAAAAAGAAATCAGTTAGCGAAATTAAGCTTTTATAAAAATACCGAAAATACTTTTTTCAAAACATTAAATTCAAAATTACCTTCACCGGAATATGCTTTTGAAAATTTAGAAAGTTCTGATATTACTTCCATAAAAAAAGAACTTGCAAATTTCGAAACAATTCTTATTTCTTTATTTGTTCCGAAAGCAAAACCTTTGAATAATTTTGAAGTTAACGATGAAGTTTTGGATTTACTGTCAGAATTACTTCAAACCAAAAAATGTGTTCTTTATGTTTTCGGAAATCCGTATGTTTTGCCATTAATTCCGCACCTTTCTAGGGCTTCAGGATTAATTGAGGCGTATCAGGATTTTGAAGAATTTCAAAAAATTGCAGGAATTCAACTTCTTGAAAATAAAAATTATTCCGGAACCTTACCCGTAAATATTGACCTTCAATAACTTACAATTATAAATAGCAAAAAACTATCAACTTATAAATATTAATAATCACATCTTATTGTAACTACCCTTACTTATACCCTACTTTTGCACCAAATAAATATTTAACTTAAAACGAAAAATATGTCTTTAGTAGGAAAAAAATTCCCAAGTATTGCAGTAGATGCTATCTCAGAAATGGGTGATAACTTAAAAATCAACATTTTTGAAGAAGCAGTAAACAACAACAAAAAAGTATTATTGTTTTGGTACCCAAAAGATTTCACTTTTGTATGTCCAACTGAATTACACGCCTTTCAAGCTGCATTACCAGAATTTGAAAAAAGAAATACTATCGTAATCGGAGCTTCATGCGACACAAACGAAGTACACTTTGCCTGGTTAAACACTCCAAAAAACAACGGTGGAATCGAAGGTGTTACTTACCCAATCTTAGCGGATACAAACCGTAACTTATCTAACATTTTAGGAATTTTAGATATTGATTCTACAGAATACAGCGAAGAAACTGATTCAGTTATCATCGAAGGTTCAAACGTAACTTACAGAGCTACTTACTTAATTGACGAAACTGGAAAAATTTTCCACGAAAGTGTTAACGATATGCCATTAGGACGTAACGTAAACGAATACTTAAGAATGGTTGATGCTTACACGCATATCCAGGAAAAAGGTGAAGTTTGTCCTGCAAACTGGGAAGCTGGAAAAGAAGCTATGTCTGCAGACAGAGTTAGTACTGCTGAATACTTAAGCGCTAATTAAGCAGCTAAGATACTAAGGTTCTAAGATGCTAAGTTTTTTAACTTAACTTTTGAATCTTAAATACAATTCTACAATAAAAGTCAAGAGATTCTAAGATTAAACTTAGATCTTAGAATCTCAACGACTTAAAAAAAATCAAATAAATCCACACAAAGTTATTCGGCTCTAAAGCAAACTTAGCATCTTAGAACCTTAGCAACTTAGTGTCTTAAAATAAAAACTATGTTAATCGACTTAAACGAAGATACGTTAGCAGATTTAGTTGCTAAAAACGAAAAAGTAGTAGTACAATATTCAGCTTCATGGTGTGGAAATTGCCGTATTATGAAACCAAAATTCAAAAAATTAGCAACAGAAAATGAAGCTATTACTTTTGTTTTGGTTGATGCTGAAAATTCTCCGGAATCAAGAAAATTAGCCAATGTAAGCAACTTGCCTACTTTTGCCACTTTCGTAAACGGACAATTAGTTGGGGAAACTCAAACCAACAAACAAGAAGTTTTAATCGACCTTGTAAACGCAATTGCTTAATTCATCATTAAGTTTTGTCAAAGTTCAAACTTTTACAAAGCTCTAAAAACTCCACAAAATGAAATTACCAGTAATAAAGCAATTAACGCAATTTATCGAAGAAAACGATCAGGATTATATCATTGAAACGATTGAAGTTCTGGAAGCGATGACTGAAATTCCGTCTCTAAAAGACGAAGAATTAGATGTAATTGGCGAATTAATTTCAAATATGTATGGTGCGCTTGAAGTCCACAAAATGGTATCTCAGGGCACAGACAAAAAAGAAGCATTGAATGCGTTCATGAAACGTGTTTTGGGTTCTATCGATAAATAATACCACCTCTCTTTCAAAAAATAAAAAAACATGACGGAAAAGCGTTTCTAATTTTAGGGACGTTTTTTTTTTGTTTTCAGTTTTTAGTCTCAGTTTTCAGTCTCAGTTTTCAGTCTCAGTTTTCGGTCTCAGTTTTCGGTCTCAGTTTTCAGGATTTGCTTTGCCAACACGTGCAAAGTCGTTGCGGGTAACAAAACAATCATACTAATAAGGGTAAACTTTGAGGATTTACTAAGTGAAATTGCTTCGTTCCCCGCAAAGACAAATTGGAAGGTTTACATCATAAAATGCTAAATTATTCGTTATCTTAAAACTAGCCTAATTGTGATGACAACGCCTAACAAATACTTTTAGATTCAAATATTAATCCTTACTTTTGAACCTCATAAAAAATAAAAAATCATGGCTTCAATAACATTAGGAGGAAATCCTATTCATACTTCAGGAGAATTACCAACAGTGGGATCACAACTTGCTGATTTCAAATTAATACAAAATGATTTATCAGTAGCTTCATTAAGCAATTTTGCCGGTAAAAAATTAGTTTTAAATATTTTCCCAAGTATTGATACAGGAACTTGTGCCACTTCTGTTAGAAAATTCAACGAAAGTGCCAGCAATTTAGAAAACACAACTGTACTTTGTATTTCAAGAGATTTGCCATTTGCTCAAAAACGTTTTTGTGGAGCTGAAGGTTTAGCAAATGTGGTAAACTTATCTGATTTTCAAGCAGGTACTTTTGGTAAAACAAATGGTTTAGAAATCCTTGACGGACCTTTAGCAGGTTTGCACTCAAGAGCCATTATTGTAGTTGATGCTGACGGAAAAGTGCTTCACACAGAACAAGTTGCTGAGATTGCAAATGAGCCAAATTATGAAGCAGCTTTAGCAGCACTTTAATATTCCTGTAATGGCATTTGAAAAAGATAATACTTTTGTAACAGGCCGGTTAAAAAGCATGACGTATGCTTTTAACGGAGCTGTTAAACTAATAAAAACAGAACACAGCATTATGGTTCAATTCTCTTTGGGAATTATCATGACAATTGCCGGGTTCTATTTTCATATTTCACAAACCGAATGGCTATGTCAAACCTTAGCCATTGGTTTAGTTTTAAGTGTTGAAGGATTGAATACGGCAGTAGAAAAAATTGCCGATTTTATTCATCCCGATTACAGTAAAAGAATCGGATTTATTAAAGATATTGCTGCAGGGGCGGTATTTTTTGCCGCAATGACTGCAATAGCAATAGGTTTGATTATTTATATTCCCAAATTTATATAGGCAATACTAAACGCAAGAATGGCAAAAACAACCAAAAAAGATACTGCAGGCAAAAAAACGGAACCAAAAGAAGGAATTGTAAAATCCTGGAGACCTAACAAACAGCAACGTTTTGTTATAGGCTGCCTTTTGATATTATTTTCTATTGCATTATTAGTTGCATTTATTTCCTTTTATGTTAACGGACAATGGCAATTAGACCAAAGTGCTGTTAGCCAGCTTGATGATCGTTCTGAAGTAGTGCAAAACTGGCTCGGAAAATTCGGTGCTTATCTTGCTGATCTGATCGTATATAAAGGATTCGGAATTGCTTCTTTTATATTCGTGCGTTTGTTTTTCCTTACCGGAATGTTTTTAGCATTAGAATTATCTCTTAGAAAGCTAAAAAGCATTTGGTTTTGGGATTTGTTTGCTATTATTATTGTATCCATATTATTTGGATTCTTTGCTACTTCTGCACCGGAATTGGGCGGAACTATTGGCTATGAATTAAATTTATTTTCACAGGATTATATCGGAAAAACAGGAACTTTATTAGCACTGCTTTTCGGATTAATTGTGTATTTGATTTTCAAAATAAAATTATCACCGGAGAAAATTCAATCGTATTTTGATTCTACTAAAAAAGAAATCAAATCAGAACTGAATGCTTTAAATACTCCAAAACCTGAAAGTGCTTACAATTTAGAAGAATTTGCTATTGAGGAAGAAGATCCTGAATTAGATAACATTCATTTAAAAACAGAAGATACTCAGTTCGAAATCAATAAAGAAGCTTTAAAACCTACTATTTCAAATTCATCAGAAATTGATTTGAATCCGATTTTAAAACCGGTTCAAATGAATATCAATCCGGTAACAGAAACTATTATTCACAGTGAAGAATTGGTTATCGAAAAACCGGAAGAAGAAGATATTATCGAAGAAAACCTGGCTTCTCGTTTAGTTGCTGATTTTGGTTTATTCGATCCAACTTTAGATTTATCGAATTACAAATTCCCAACCATTGATTTACTAAAAGAATATTCGACTGGCGGAATTACGATTAATCAGGAAGAATTAGAAGAAAATAAAAACAAGATTGTAGATACACTTCGTAACTACAAAATTGAAATTGCGCAAATTAAAGCAACCGTTGGTCCATCGGTAACTTTATACGAAATTGTACCGGAAGCCGGAATCAGAATTTCTAAAATCAAGAGTTTAGAAGATGATATTGCTTTGTCACTTTCGGCATTAGGGATTCGTATTATTGCGCCAATTCCGGGAAAAGGAACAATTGGTATCGAGGTTCCGAACAAAAACCCGACTATGGTTTCAATGAAAAGCGTTATTGGTTCTGCGAAATTTCAGGAAGCTGAAATGGAATTGCCAATTGCTTTAGGAAAAACCATTTCGAATGAAACTTTTGTTGTCGATCTAGCCAAAATGCCTCACTTATTGATGGCGGGAGCTACGGGACAAGGAAAATCTGTTGGATTAAATGCGGTTTTAACTTCGCTTTTATACAAAAAACATCCGGCAGAAGTGAAATTTGTTTTGGTCGATCCGAAAAAAGTAGAACTTACGCTTTTCAATAAAATAGAAAGACATTATTTGGCCAAACTTCCTGATGCAGGAGATGCGATTATTACAGATAATGCAAAAGTGGTGAACACATTAAATTCACTTTGTACTGAAATGGACAATCGTTATTCGCTGTTGAAAGATGCAATGGTACGTAACATTAAAGAGTACAACGAAAAATTCAAATCGAGAAAATTAAATCCTGAAGCCGGACATCGCTTTTTACCTTATATCGTTCTGGTTGTCGACGAGTTTGCCGATTTAATTATGACTGCAGGAAAAGAAGTCGAAATTCCGATTGCGCGTTTGGCTCAGTTAGCGCGTGCTATTGGTATTCACTTGATTATTGCGACACAAAGACCATCTGTAAACGTAATTACAGGTTTAATTAAAGCGAATTTCCCTGCCAGAATTGCGTTTAGAGTAACCTCAAAAATTGATTCGAGAACCATTTTGGATACACAGGGAGCAGATCAGTTAATTGGTCGCGGGGATTTATTATATACAAATGGAAATGACGTGACGCGTGTTCAGTGTGCTTTTATTGATACGCCTGAAGTTGAAAAAATTACAGAATTTATTGGTTCCCAAAAAGCGTATGCTACGGCATATTTGCTTCCGGAGTTTATTGGAGAAGAAACTGGCATTAATCTTGATATAGATATTTCTGAAAGAGATACCTTATTTAGAGAAGCCGCTGAAATTATTGTGAATGCACAACAAGGTTCAGCCTCTTTATTGCAAAGAAAATTAAAATTAGGATACAACAGAGCAGGTCGTTTGATCGATCAACTGGAGGCAGCCGGTATTGTTGGTCCGTTTGAAGGCAGTAAAGCGCGCAGCGTGAACATCTTAGATTTAAGTGCTCTTGATCAATTTTTTAACAATGAACAAAATTAAACCAATCATGAAAGCAAAAATTCAAGAAATCCACAACAATTCTATCAAAAACAGAACTATAAAAGGCTTGCAAATAGCTCTTTTATTTCTTTTGAGCTTTACTTCTATTCAGGCTCAGGATAAAAAAGCCAAAGATTTATTGAACCAGGTAACAGCCAAAATAAAAAGCTACGACAATATTTCTATTGACTTTAAATATTCTTTGAATAATGCCAAAGAAAACATTAATCAGGACAGCAAAGGAAATGTTATTATGAAAGGCAATCAATATGTATTGAATTTTATGGGCGTTACTAAAATTTTCGACGGACAAAAAACATATACTATTGTTCCAGAAGATGAAGAAGTTACTGTTTCTAAAGTAAACGAAAAAGATGATAACGCTATCACGCCGTCAAAAATGCTTACTTTCTTTAATTCCGGATACAAGTACAATATGGATATTGTGCAAAATGTAAAAGGAAGAAAAATCCAATACATTAAATTAGCCCCTACAAATGCTAAAGATCAAAGAAAAGAGATTCTTTTGGGTATTGATGTACAAACAAAACACATTTATAATTTGATTGAAACCGGAAAAAATGGAACAAAAACCACTTTAACCGTTAATTCTTTTAAAACCAATCAGCCTTTGTCAAAAAATCAATTTACCTTTGTAGCGAGCAAATATCCAAAATACTACATCAACAAATTAGATTAAACCAAGGTTGAAAATTTTAGACAAATACTTACTAAAAACATTTCTGATTACATTTACTACGGTATTTGTAATCCTTTTTTTTATATTCATTCTTCAGACTGTATGGCTTTTTATCTCTGAACTTGCAGGTAAAGACCTTGATTTGTTGTTGGTTGTAAAATTCCTGCTTTTCTCCATGCCGAGAATTATTCCGCTGGTTTTACCTTTATCGGTTTTATTGGCATCTATCATGACTTTCGGAAATTTAGCTGAAAATTATGAATTTGCAGCCATGAAATCATCGGGAATATCACTGCAGAGAGCAATGCGTGTTTTAATCATCTTTATTTTTGTATTAAGCATTGTTGCCTTTTGGTTTGCCAATAATGTGATTCCGTATGCTGAATATAAATTTGTTAGCTTTAGAAAAAACATTGCCCAGGCTAAACCCGCCATGGCTATTGCCGAAGGTCAGTTTAACGATGTCGGTACTTATAATATTAAAGTAAACAAAAAATCGGGCGAAAACGGAAACATTCTAACCGGAGTTACTATCCATGAAAAAGCAAATAATTACGGGGAAAACAAAACCGTGATTAAGGCCAAAGACGGGGAATTGATCAGTAATGAAAAATCGAGTATTTTAAAACTTGTCTTAAATGACGGTTATTATTATCAGGATGTCACTCCAAAAAAATACGAAGAGCGAGCTAAACTTCCCTTTATAAAAAGTGATTTTAAAAAACAGATTATCAATATTGACTTATCTGAATTAAATAAAACTGATGAAGATCAGGCAAGCGTTAGCAGTACAAACGGAATGCTGAACGTGAATGAATTACGCTATACTTTGGATTCTTTAAACAAAAACCTGAATAATGAAATTGTTTCTTTTTCAGAAAATATAAATCAGCGTGTTGGAATTAAAACTTCTCCTAAGGCTTTAAAAACTGATAAAAAGAAAAAAGCATTACCAAATGATATTTTGTCTTTATATACCAATAAACAAAAGTCTGATATCCTAAAAATGGCAAGCAGTACTGTTACCAGTAATATCTACTCAATTGAATCAACCCAAAAAGATTTAAAAGACAAACAAAGAGAAATCAACAAGCATTTAAGTGCATTATATGAAAAATTTGTAATTGCTTTTGCCTGCTTTTTAATGTTTTTTATTGGCGCTCCATTAGGTGCTATTATCCGTAAAGGCGGACTTGGACTGCCTATTGTTTTTGCGGTTTTAATCTTTATTACGTTCCACTTTATCAATACTTTTGGGAAAAGACTTTCGCAGGAAGGCGGTATGACTCCATTTATGGGTTCCTGGATGTCTTCTTTTATATTACTGCCGTTGGCCGTTTTATTAACCTACCGCGCAACAAACGACAATGGATTAATTAATTTTGATGCCATTACTACCCCAATATCACAACTGTTTCAAAAAATTTCCGAACGATTTTCTCCCGCTCAAAACAAACAATAATTATGTCAACAAAAATACAACTTAATACCATTGAAGAAGCTATAGAAGATATTCGTCAAGGTAAAGTAATCATTGTAGTCGATGATGAAGATCGCGAAAACGAAGGTGATTTTTTGGCTGCAGCTGAAAAAGTAACACCTGAAATGATCAATTTTATGGCTACGCACGGACGCGGATTAATTTGCGCTCCATTAACAGAAAGCCGTTGTAAAGAATTGGATTTAAGACCAATGGTTACGAATAATACAGATCATATGGAAACTGCTTTTACGGTTTCTGTAGATTTAAAAGGACACGGAGTAACAACAGGAATTTCAGCAGCAGACAGATCTAAAACGGTATTAGCATTAACAGATTCTAATGTAAAACCACATGAATTAGCGCGACCAGGACATATTTTTCCATTGGTAGCAAAACAAGGAGGTGTTTTAAGAAGAACAGGGCATACAGAAGCTGCGATTGATTTTGCAAGATTAGCAGGATTTAAATCGGCTGGTGTTATTTGCGAAATTTTAAACGAAGACGGAACTATGTCCCGCTTACCTGAACTTGTAAAAGTGGCTAAGAAATTCAACTTGAAATTAGTTTCGATTGAGGATCTTGTGGCTTACAGAATGCAACATGACAGTTTAATTGTAAAGAAAGAGGATTTTGACATTGAGACTCGTTTTGGAACTTTTAGATTAAGAGCTTACGAACAAACGACTAACAAACAAATTCACATTGCGTTAACTAAAGGAACGTGGAATCTTGGCGAACCTATCTTAACCAGAATTCACTCTTCGCAGGTAAATAACGATTTATTAGGAACTTTAACTAATAATGCTGAACAGCAACTGGACGGCATGTTTAAAGTAATTAACGAAAACGGAAAAGGTGCTGTTATTTTCATTAATCAGGACATGCAGGCGGTAAATTTATTGAGCCGTATTTCTGAACTTAAAGCTTTACAGGCTGAAGGAACGATGAAAGCACCAAAAGTAATTATAGACAGCAAAGATTACGGTATTGGAGCTCAAATTCTGCATGATATTGATATTTCGAAAATTAGACTGGTATCGAATACGGAGCAAACTAAACGTGTTGGAATGATTGGATACGGTCTTGAAATAACTGATTATGTAAACTATTAATATGGGGACATTAGAAGAGAGAATTACTAAATCCGAGACTCATATATTTAAAGCTGTTTTTCCGAGTACGACAAATCACTATGATACTTTATTTGGAGGAACTGCACTTCATCTTATGGATGAAGTTGCATTTATTTGTGCAACGAGATTTAGCCGAAAAAAAGTAGTAACAATTTCAACAGGTCAAATTGACTTTAAAAAAGCGATTCCGGCCGGAACTTTGATCGAATTAGTGGCAAAAGTTGTGAATGTTGGAAGAACGAGCTGTAAAATTCATGTTGATATTTTCATGGAACAAATGTATTCTGAGCTTCGCGAAACGGTGGTTTCAGGTACTTTTTCGTTTGTTGCAGTGGATGAAAACAAAAAACCAACGCCTATTTTAGATTAATCACGTTATTTAACCTAAAATTGTTTTTAAAATAAATACTGATTATGAAGCACTTGAAAATTAATTTAAAATAATCAGTAAAAAAGCTTAAAAAAAGTTTTGATAACCGAAAAAGCGTCTTATATTTGCACTCGCAATCAGCAAATGATCGCAACATACTGGAGAAATGGCAGAGCGGTCGAATGCGGCAGTCTTGAAAACTGTTGACTGTAACAGGTCCGGGGGTTCGAATCCCTCTTTCTCCGCCAGTAGAAGTTTAAAATAAACTTTAAAAGTCAAAAGCCTTTAAACATAATGTTTAAAGGCTTTTTCATTTTTGGTAAACTTTTAAAAAATATATGCTTTCGCAAAGAACATTGCACCTATTAGCATTCGAATATTTGCTTTATTGAGCTTTATATATTTGGTTTCTTAATATGCTGAAATTAGAGATCTATAATAGCTAACTTTAATAAAAAAGTGCTCGATTAGTGAGCACTTTTTTTTAACTTCTTAGTTTGACGTATAAATTATTATGATGCCCTATCATGATTTAAACATATTTACTAACTCCTTAATTGATTCAGCAGAAGGTGAGGCAAAATCTTTTATACCCTCAATAGCCTCTTTTCCTAGAACAGCGGCTCTTGATCTCATACAGTCTTCATATGCTGCAATTGCAGCTTTTAAATCGTAAAATTCTCCGTTGCATAAACATTCGCTTAAATCTAAGGCATCAAGCATCGCTGTATTAACACCTTCACCAGATGGAGGCATTAAATGAGCAGCATCTCCAATTAAGGTAACATTTGGCTTCGCTTCCCAATTCTGACCTAGCGGAAAATAATTTAAAGGTCTAATTACAAATTGTTTACATGCTTTAAATAATGTTAAAAATACAGGATTCCATCCTTCATAATATTTAACTAAATAAGCATATATCTCATCAGAATTATTAAAATTTATACCACTGGTTTTAGCCCAATTTTCAGGATACAAGGATGCAGCATAAAACGTTAAACCACCATTGGCCATTGGCTGCGCTGCAATAGTTTTGCCAATATCCATTGCAATAAGATTTGCATTGTCAACTAAATTAAAAATATCTGGGCATACTGTTTCCGGGTTTTCAATTTCGCCTTGTATAATAGTTGCTCCTGAATATAACGGCTGGATATCTGTTACATAAGGACGAACTTTTGAAAGATGTCCATCAGATCCAATTACTATATCCGCTAAGACTGTGTTTCCATTTTTGAATTCCAATTCCCAGGAATCATTAATTTGATTCATGCTCACAAAATGACTGTCCCAAACAACAGTATCGGGCAAAAGATTATCTATTAGTAAATTTCTTAATACTCCCCTATCAATTTCCGGCCTGAAATTTTCATTAGTAAAATCGTCACTATCATTATTATTTTCATCTACACAAATATTTGCATTTTTATCAACCATTCGATATTTATCTGCACCACGCATGTAGACTTTTTTAAAAGAATCCAGTAATCCGGCAGCTGCCATTACTTTCAAACCCGAATCAAAATGCAAATCAACAATTGCTCCCTGTACACGCGATTCTTTATTAAAGTCTCTTTCATAGACTTTCACTTCTACTCCTTTTAATTGTAAAAGCCGAGCCAGAGTTAAGCCTCCGGGGCCTCCGCCTAATATTGCTATTTTTTTATCTTTTAAAAGATTAGCTTCATTTATTCTTTCCATTTTTCTCTATTTTATTCAATGCAAAGGAATAATATATTAAAAGAAGAGACAATGACAATACACAGTATCAACAGGACTATTCGAGGTTTCTGTTTCTAAACGCCAATGAGGTCATTTGTACAATTTTAGAAAATAATCTGGTAAAATAAGAATAATCATCATAGCCTAAATCTGTTGCAATTTCTTTGATCGATTTGTCAGAATGATACAGCAATCGTTTCGCCTCCAGCACAACCCTCTGTTGTATGTGATGCGAAACAGAATAACCTGTTGCCGTTTTAATACATTCATTTAAATACGGTGTTGATATGTTGAGAATATCTGCATAAGCACTTGGACTTTTAATGGTTGTAAAATTAAGCTCAAGTACTTTCTTAAAAGCTTTAGTAATGATCTCAAACCGTGAGTGCTTTTCAGCAGATTTAGATGCTACTACATATCGCGAGATCACTAATGCGACTAATGTATTAGAGCTTTCTTTTAAAATGGAACTATACATTTTTTCCTCTTTTCTCTCTGAAATTTTAATGCATATTAATGCAGTTTCTGCAATAATAGACAAAACATCCTCTGTGAGCGATAAGATATTTACGGGAGCTAAATCTTCTAATATTTTTAAATATTCAGGGCGAATATTTTCTACTGAAATTATCCAGCTGGTAATTACAGCTTCTTCAAATGAAATAACACGGTGTACTTGACTTGGGTGAATAAATACAACTGCAGGTCCAATTATTTGCTGTTTTCGAAAATCAATTTCAATATTAGTAATTCCTTTTTCCTGAAGAATGAATGTATAACCGCCATCCCGATGAGATCTTTCTACTTCCTTAGAATTAGGCAATCCATTAAATGAAACTCTGCCAATGATTACTCCAGTACTAATTTCTGAGGGCAGAGAATTTACGGGTATGGATTTTAACTTCATAAAATTATATATTTCATTCTTTAAACAAAAGTAGCTTTTTGGGCTTTATGTAATTTATAAAATTATTCACAAGTTTAGTCCTTTTCTTAAATAAATCAGCTTTAATTATTCATTAATCTACATCTTTTTATTGGGATTTATTTTACAAAATCAATTTTTAAGAGCTTGAAAAAACCTCTCCAAAAGTATAAATTAAGAAGAATTTTCTTTTTTGTTTAAGAATTTCAAACATCATTACTTCTAAATAAAAAATCTATTTTCTTACAAATCAGCCTCATTTTCAACAGAAAAAATCCCTGAAAATTTATTTTTTAACACATTAAAACTGATGTAAAAAATAGTGAATCTAAGGGTTGAAATTTACAAAAAATACGGACTCAAAAAACATGCAAATCTGCTAACAAAGTGTTCGAATTTATGCTAAAAAAACAATGGTTTTTTCATTAAAAAAAATTAAATTTACAGCATAAAAAATACAGAATAAATTAACGAATAAACCCTTGTAAATGAAGGCTTTTTGCGAATTTTTCTCAAACATTTCTTATGAAGAATTTGCATACAATTTTAGAAATAAATCCCAGTAATTTTGACTCTGTAAAAGACATCATTTATGAGTCAAAACTGATAGATGAAAAACTACTGAATTTAGAAAATGCAGTGGTGTTTATAAAACACAAACTGGACCGAAATAAAGCGAAAATTTTTGTCAAAAAAGAAGATGACATTCCGGTTGCATTTATTTTGCTTTATCATAAAGTAAGTCCTTTATCTAAAATAAAATACAATTGGCATATTTCATATTTATACGTCAAGCCAAATTTTAGAAGAAAATATATTGGTAAAGAAATTATAATGAAATGTATTGATTTTGCCAAAAAAACAAAAGTCGATCATATTTCTTTAAATACGGATACAGAAAATTATGCCGCACATCAACTTTATGAAAGTTTTGGTTTTGTCCGGAAAAATTTTATCTCTAACTATTACTATTACGAAATGAAATTATTGTATGAATAACAAAAAGTTTCTTTGAATCACGAAACCTATAAAATCTATTATTACTTTTTACCCCAAATCTATATTTTATGATTACAACATTACTTAAAAATTATTTAAAAAATTTCAGTCAGTTTTCTGTAGAGGTTAAAATTTTAGCCATTACAACTTTTATTAACAGATTGGGCGCCATGGTTGTACCGTTTCTTTCCAAATATATGATGGAACAACTTCACTTTACCTACGGCCAGATTGGATGGGTAATGGTATTTTTTGGTTTAGGTTCTTTTATCGGAACCTGGATTAGCGGAAAATTATCTGATAAATTTGGTTTTTATAAAGTTATGATTTTTAGCTTATTTACAAGCGGACTTATATTTATTATGCTCCAATTTCTAACGACTTTTTACAGTTTTTGCTTGGGAGTATTGTTATTAACCACTGTTTCAGATATGTACCGGCCGGCAATGTTGGTTTCATTAGACACTTATGCCGGTAGAAATGAAAGAACAAAAGCCTTATCATTAATTCGTTCTTCGGTAAATCTTGGTTTTATGTTTGGCCCGTTGATTGGCGGAATTATTATTACTGTTTTAGACTACACTTTTTTATTTTATATTGATGGCTTAACTTGTATTTTGAGCATTTTATTATTTTCCATTTATGTAAAAGAAAAAAAATTACCGTATAAACTAAATAGCTTCAAATACTTAAAAGAAGGAAATTCTATTTTGCAGGACAAACCTTTTTTACTTCACCTGGTAATTACCTTAATAACCGGTATTTTATTTTTTCAAATGTTTACAACTCTTTCTCTTTATTACAAGGAAGTGTTCAATTTTACAAGTGTAGAAAGCGGTTTGTTTTTGGCTTTGAATGGTGTAATCATATTACTTTTTGAACTTTCAATTGTGAGTTATGTCGAATCTAGAAACATAAATAAACTTTTAATGGTGTCATATGGCGTACTGGCCATGGCGGTGAGTTACTTGTTTTTGTTGATAGAACACAGTATTCCGGCACTTATCGTAATGATGATTTTTATGACTATCGGAATTATGCTTACTTTTCCCTTTGCCAATTCATTTGTAAAAAACAGATCTCTTAAAAAACAAGAAGGTAAATTTATGGCGGCTTTTACAATGAGTTATAGTGTTGCTCATATTTTAAGTACCAAAACCGGCATGACCATTATAACAGATTATGGATATCAAGCCAATTGGGTGTTTTTAACCTGTTTAGGTTTTGTAGGTTTTATTTTAGCTTATCGTTTGGTTTTTATTGTGGCCAAGGAAAGTGAAGGTATCAAAAAGAAAATTGTAGAATCTATTTTTACAACTAATGCTAAATAATACAGATTTCCAAAAGTAGTTGTGAAGAAATACACTGACTACTTTAAATAAAAAAGCTCGTTGAAATTATCTTTCAACGAGCTTTTTTTATATTCATTTTACATCAAGAGTTTCAACTAAAAAATTAAAGTAGATTTAAAAGGTAACTATTTGAGGCAAAGTTTAAGAATTAATGAAAATGAATTTACATTTTTTCAGTAATATCTTTTTTAAATTTATTTAAAAGCGCTTTTGTCATTCCAAGATTTGCTTTGTTAGAATCTACTGCTAAATAAATAAAATATTCATTGTTTTCTGAAATGTCGATAATATGAATTTGATTTGTAAGTGTAATCATAATATCATCAATATTTTGGTCTAATCCTAAAGCACTAATTGCATTTAATTTAGCTTTTACTACTTCTAAGTTAAAAGCTGAAGCCAATTCAGGATCAAAACTAGCAACAGAAGAATCGCTAAAATAAGAAATACCACTTTTAATTTCGGTTACTGCAACTGCGATATAACCAGGAATGTTTTTTTTAACTTCATCCCCAAATTGTTGTAAAAAATCTGACATATTAAATTGTTTTAAATTATTGTTTATTTATATATTTCAATGGCGTCTAAGTGTTTGCGAACAATTAAACAGAGATTAAATTTGTTTTAAAAAGCTGCTTTCTTTTTACTGAAGACTAAAAATTATTTTTAATCTTTTTAGAACGATCAACAACGTAAGAAACCAACCAGGCTATTTGTCCTTCTTTTGCAAAATATATTTTCTTTGATTTTAAATTAGGAATACTTTCAAGGCAGGCAATTAAAATATTATTGGCAGAAATTAAATGCCTCTGATTGTACGTATTTATAACCTTATCCGCTTCTTTGCTTGTTTTGGCTAAGTTTTCATACTTAACGAAGTTATTCTTCAAAATGGCATCATAATCTATAATATCCTGCATGGTTAAAGGCACAAAATGATCATCGTTACTTTCATTGTAATACAAAGTCGTAAAGGCCCAAATTGCTCCTCCAGATAGGTATATTTTCTTTTTTTGAAGTGATTCCGGCCTGCTTTTAAGCATCTCTTTTATTTTATCTCTTAAAACAGGTGCAAACTCAAATGATTTTTCCTTGTAAACTCCCATATCGTTTATTTCCCTCGGAATTACAATCGTTTTGTTAATTGCTTCCGTAAGGGTGATGGTACCGTAATCTAGTTTTAGAGGAAAAAATTCAAATTTATTACCATTAAGTACATCTACGTACCCGCCTTTTGTATTACCACCGCCAATATCAAGAACTATAGCATCCTGATAATCTGTTGAAGGTATAGAACCTTTTAAAAGCATTTTCCCTTCTGCCTCTGCATTAATAAAATCAAGATCTTTATTGGTTAAAGTCTTAATCTTATTACTTAAAGCCTGAGTATTATTTGCCATAGCAACTCCGGAAGAAGCTACAATGTATATGAATTCATCCGGCACACTATATTTATTTTTAATTTTCGAAAGATTTTCAAAAACTACAGTTCCTGCGCGGTTTATATCTTCTTCTGCAAGATTACCATCGATAGAAATACCCTTAGCTATACCTACGTTTTCTGTCCAATACGCTACGATATCATAATCTCCTTTTTTGATATTGTTTACATCTATTACCGAAATTTTAATTCCTTTACTTCCTATTTCAATTCCGGCATAAAGGCTGTTTTGTGCAGATGCCTCAAAAAAGAGGAAAAGGACGAAAAAGAGAAAATTTAATTTCAACAAGTATTTTTTTTGCATGCTATTCTTATTATTAATTCTTATTGCTTTTGTTTTTCAATCAATTACGTAATATTGTCAATTAAGGTTTATTATAATTGGGTTATTTATTCAATGGTTTAGTATTAGTTTTAGAATTGCCTTATTTATATTACATTTGGCCCTGCAATACTTTATTCCTGCTCAATTTTAAAAAAATAATGAATCCTTTTTTTAAAATAAACGAACGTGCAAAAGTCATCTTTATCTGCGTATAAATTTGTAGCAAATTTCCAGATTGCGTGTAGAATTAATTCTACAACTATTGTGGATTTATTTTGTAAAATGAGGAAATAGCAGCAGTCTTTTTTTGATTCTGATTTTACCGAAATAGAAATCAGTAATGAAGACTTTAAACATAATGGATTTGAAATATTGGAATAGATATTTTCGCAAAAATAAAATTGGAATACGTCTTCAAAAAATTATAAAAATCTGAAATTGAAAACAGTAAAAATGGAAGATTCTGTAAATTGAAAAAAAATAATATAGACTTTTAATACAGTAATTCTTAAAAACAAAAAAATCCAAACTAAGTTGGATATTGGAATAAAAGTTTTTATTTAGAAAAAGGGAATAATTTAGTTTTTATAAACTCTTAAAATCTCGACTAATCTTACTACATTATTGATTCCGAGTTTATCAAAAATTCTGTTTTTAAGCGTGCTTACCGTAGACATTTGAATATTTAATTTATTTGAAATTTCAAGATTTCCGTCTCCGCTAACTAAAAGTTCTGCCACTTCTACTTCTCTGTCTGATAATTTTTCGAGCGGATTAATAGGTTTGTTTAATAAAGCGTTTTCTACGATTTTTTCTTTAACAACATCGCTTATATACTTTCCGGTTTCAAGAATTGATTTTACGGCTTTTATAATTTCTTCGTCTTTGCTGTATTTATTCAGAAAACCATTTGCGCCCGCATGAATGTAACGCAAAGCATATCTTGATTCATCATAAGCCGAAAACATCATTATTAGCAAGTCAGGTTGAATTGCCCTGATTTGTTCAATCATTTTAGTGCTATTTCCTCCGGGAAGATTGATATCAAGGAAAAGCAAATCATGCTTTTGATTCAATTTACTGAGTAAATCTTCAAAATCATCAGCTTGGGTTATGGTTACTTTATCAAAAGCTTTTTTTAGTAGTACCGAAACTCCATGGCGCACTACACTATGGTCGTCTACTAATAGTATCTTCAAATCTTTGTTCATTCTTTTGGAGAAATTAATAAACAAATATACCTATAAAGCAATAAAATAAACAAAAGAACATATTAATTTATTGCTTGTTTACTCAAATTTTATTTTATCATAAAATGAAATCGATTTCGAAGTTTATTTCGAATAAATGATTAGTTCCAAGTCTAAGAATTTTAGTTTTTTATTACTGTCTACATTGGTAGAATTAATTTATGCTAACAATGTGAATTTATAAATTACTATTTTTTTACTTTTATAGTCTGTAGATACTATTGCATCTTTAAAGTTCATTAATATGAAAAAAATCACAACTAATATCAAACCTTTTCTAACAGTAAAAGACGCAGTTAAGGCAGTTGATTTTTATGTCAATGCTTTTGGAGCTGTTGAATCACAGAGATATTCTCTTCCAAACAATAAAATATCATCTGTAATTACAATTGATGGTGCTGAATTTTATCTAAGCGATGAAGAACCGTGTGATGGAACCGGAACTGCCAGTCAGCCATTCAATATGCCGATTAGAATAATTCTGGAAACTAAAAATGCAGATGCAATATTTGAAAATGCATTAAAGTATGGTGCTACAGAAATTTGTCCCATAACAACCGAAGAAGACTGGAGAATCGGAAAGCTAAGAGATCCTTTTGGACATATCTGGGAAATCGGCTATCCTTTTTAAAGTTTTTATAAATACATAAACCCTTCATATAGGTTTGCTGGTCATCAAACCCATATATTCAGGATTTTCAAAATCTTTATCTTTTTAGATTTGCCTGACTATTAAATGAATAACTCATTTAACCGCTTTATCCTAAACAGTTAAAGCTTCTGTTAGTAAACAGAAGCTTTAAAAATCTAACACAAAATATAACTAAACAATTAATAAGGTTTTCTATTTAGAAAACTCAACAGTATTTAATTTTTGCCAGCCTCCACGAGTAAAATCGGGAATTTCAACCGGAGCAGAATTGTTATCCAAAGAAATTTCTGTTAACGGACTCAGACAAGACCATTCGGCCAAATCATAAACATCCATATCTAAAGGAAGTCCTTGTTGTAAACAATGAAACATACGATAGTCCATTATAAAATCCATTCCTCCGTGACCGCCTACTTTTTTGGCCATTTCTTCGATATCTTTCACGATCGGGTTTTTATATTTTTCCATTAATATCTTTTTCACATCTTCAGATACAAATTCTTCTGCATTTAAATTTTGATAATTTTTAGATATTTCTCCTCCTGCTTCTTTCGCATCTATTGCATATCCTTCCACAGGATATTTATTTGCAAAACCTTTAGTTCCGGTCAGTTGATACATTCTGCTGTAAGGTCTCGGACTTGTAACATCATGCTGAATCTGGATCGTTTTTCCTTTTTCGGTACGAATCATCGTCATGGTGTGATCTCCGTTTCTAAAATCAGTTACGACTTCACCTGTTTTTTCTTTGATAAATGCGGGATTTCCAACAGCTTTCGTATCCATCGAAACTAAGAAATTCATTTTATCTCCTCTGTGAATATTTAAGGCTAAACATGCCGGCCCCATTCCGTGTGTAGGATATATATCACCTCTGTGTTTGCGGTTATAATCCATGCGCCAATTGTTCCAGTATTCTCCCCAATAAGGCTGAAGTCCGTGAATATAAGAACCTTCGGCATGAAGGATTTCTCCAAACAAACCTTGCTGTGCCATATTTAATGTTGTTAGTTCAAAGAAATCATACACACAATTTTCAAGCATCATACAATGTTTACGTGTCTTTTCAGAAGTATCAATGACATCCCAGATTTCCTGCATTGTTAATGCTCCGGGAACCTCAACAGCCACGTGCTTTCCGTCTTTCATGGCTTGTACCGCGATACTGGCGTGATGTTTCCAATCGGTAACAATATAAACAAGGTCAACATTTTTAAGTGCCGTTACTTTTTTCCACGAATCTTCTCCAAAAAACACTTCTGCTTTTGGTTTTCCGTGTTTTACTAATGTATCGTTTGCCGCTTTTACTCTGTCTTCTACCATATCACAAAGCGCAACAATTTCTACTCCCGGAATATGTGTTATGCGTTCAACAGCACCCGTACCACGCATTCCCAAACCAATAATGGCCACATGAACAACCGGAATAGCTGGTGTAGCCAAACGCAAAACATCGGTTTGACCTTTATCTCTTTTTGGTACTTTCGTTTTTATGATTTGCGAAGAAGCATCGCAAATTCTTAATAGCAAAAAAGCTATCAGTATAATTTTTAAACTTGAACTTTTCATTTTTTTTATTTTAATATAATTTATTGAGGTGAGTTACTCGTAATTTGTTTTGTTGTAATTCTTTGCGTTTTATTTAAACACATAGAAACATAGAATTTTGTTCTCTAAAAAAGGCGTTTCACTTATTAAACAAACATAGATAAAGATCTAAAATACTCTATATTCTATAATCTATTGTCTATTGTCTATTGTCTATATTCTTTTTTCTATACTCTATTATCTATACTCTTTTGTCTATACTCTATTGTCTATACTCTTTTCTAATAAACAACCGTTTCTAAACTTTTATATAAGTCTTATTTTTATGCATGTACCAAAGTATGAAATAAAGGATTCCGAAACCTGCTAAATCGCAAAACGCATCGTAATATGCTCCGGTAAATTGCTCAAAACCAAATAAAACCTGTTTGGCGATTAATGAAAAATTAAAAACATGAGATCCAACATAAGCGGCAATGGCGTTGAGGCCAATAATTCGAAAAGGATATGCCCACTTTGTATAGCCTTTTACATCGACAAGCCAATAAAATAAAGCTAACAAAACGAAACTTATTCCTGATGAAAATATTACAAATGAACTTGTCCATATTTTTTTAATTATGGGATGCCAAATTCCGATCAATAATGATAAAACGATTCCGCTTATACCAATAATAAAAAGATAGCTGGCAATTTTTTGTCTGGATAAAGGAGACAGAAGCAATTCTCCTGCAAACAATCCCGACATTGTGGTGGCCGTAAAACCTAAACCAGTTAAGAGCCATGAATATTGTGTCTGATCATAAAAGCGTCCAAAAACCTGCTGGTCAATATAAATTGGGAGATTTTTATTGGGTAATAATTCAAAAGGATGTCCGAAGAAATTCGGAACAGATAATAAAACGGCGTATAAAATAAGACATGTTACAAAGAAAATATATCTTCCTTTTTTAGATAAATTGATGTAAGCAATACAGGAAAATAAATAACCTACTGCGATGGCCTGAAGTGTATTACTGAATATTTGAAATTTTGAAAGATCCAGAAATAGTAAATTTCCCTGTACAATCCATCCCAAAATAAACAGAATTACAAATCGCCTAAAAATGTGAGAATATAATTTACGATCAGATCCTGATTCGGTACTTCTTTTTCCTAATGAAAACGGAATCACAACTCCAACCACAAACAGAAACAAGGGCATTATCACATCATACAAATGAAAACCAATCCATTCCGGATGTTCAAACTGATCTGCCAGGGTTTTGGTAAAATTAGTTTTAGCCGCTGTATTTAAGTTATAGAAAAAACGATCTGCAACGATTATCATTAATAAATCAAATCCCCGCAGAACATCTACGGACATCAATCGGTTGTGCGTTGTGCTCTTATCCATTTTTTATTATTTCTTTATAATTGAATTTTTATAAAGCAATCCTCAATAGTAAAATCAAGGATTGCTTTTAAAATATGGCAACTCGATAGCTCATGCCATTAGATTTAAAATGACCTCACTTCAAAAAACTTTCCATCTAATGGCAATTTTGACAGGCTATCGATGACAAACTACAATTTTAAGGTTGAGAATTTTGGTGCTTCAGGGAAGTTGGCAACGGCTGCCCATCCGCCCGTCATCTCGGTAATCGCAATTCCTATAGAACCTGTTAAAGTTCCCAGCTGTGTTTTCGGAATACTAAATTCCATAGCATTTGTGGTATCATTAAGACTTATAAGTGCCGATGCTTTTAAATTCGCTCCGGAACCTGCAATAGCCTCCCAACCCCAGCCTCCACTAGGATCTGTATGTTTGTAAAATGCTCCCCATCCGTTCGTTACCATAGGACCTTCAAATAAAAATTCTGCTCCAGAACCTTCAGCCCAATTGGCATGTAAAAATCCGGTTTGTGTATTACCATCAGTATTGATAAACATGTCTACCAATTCAAGCTGCATCTTTTTGTTTCCTTCCAAATACACATTTACATTTGGCCCTTTTGCCCAAATTTTAATTTTTTGGATAGATCCATTTCCGGATGTATTTTCATCTGTTACGGCAACATCATCCCAATCTTTAAAATCACCGTCAATTATGATATCGATGATTTTTATAGGTGGTGCAGATATTACTTTTGTGATAAAAGCTTCTTCTCCGGCGTCGTTTGTAACGGTTAGCGAAACCCTGATTTCACCTCCTATTTGATACGTATATACCGGATTTTTTTCGCTTGACAGATAATAAAGATCTCCAAAATCCCATCTGTATTTGGTTCCGTTTGTAGAAAGATTGGTAAAAGTAAACGTACTTCCATCATTGGTAAATGAAAAATCGGCTGTAGGCTTTGTCGCAGAATCCGAAGATGAACTGTCGCTGGAACAAGCCGTTAGCAATAACAACGCCACCAGCATTGTTATGTATTGGGTTAATTTTATTTTTTTCATGGTTTTTGGTTTAAATGTTTTAAGAACTATTTAATGATAACCGTTTGTGATAATTTATTGAATCCTGTAGCAGCTTCCCACAATCCTGTATTGGCAAGACGAATAGAATAATCTGGTCGCTCACTCAATTTTGAAGAACTGTCTTCTATCTTCAGAAGTAATTCATATGTTCCGGCAGGAACGTCTAATAAGCTCACTTTTTCGCTTAAATTAAAAGCTACTCTTGGAACAACTTTTCTAACATCAAAGCTTAATTTTTTCTTGTAAACTGTTCCGCCTGAAGTAGATCTTAAAATTAAATAAGCATTTTTAGGATTGTAAACAGGCGCAAAACCAGAATTATTAATTACCGCATTAACTTCTAAAGTTCCATTTACGGCAACTTCTTTAGTAACACTCGAAGAAGCCAGTGCCAATCTGTAACCTAACTTTCTTTCAAAATCAGCAAAACAATTGTTGTTTCTCCATTCCTGCAAAACCGAACCGTAATAATCGAGATTTAAATACGTCCATTTTAAGAGCGTCATTTCTTTCTCTGCAATACTGCAGCTTGCAACAGGAACGTCTGTTGGCGGGCATGTTTCTCCTCCTGTTGGGACAAAAAGGGCTTCATTACTTACATACGTTTTTTCAGTTGTTACATTTTGATACGTTCCGTAATCATCAACACTTGCCATAAAACAGTCATTATGAAAACCTAAACGGGCTGTATTTGTGTTTCCGTAACCCACAGTGGCATCCATTGCAGTTGTAGTGGCTACGAAATCTTGTTTTATTTTTGGCGTTCTTACCTGAATTTTAATTTCTTTAGGAAAAGTTTCCAAAAGTTTATCCAAAATCAGTTTTTTGTTTGCCGGTGTAGTCAATTGATTAGTGGTATAATACCATTCTCCCCAAGCGCCAACGAAACCCGCCTGAACAAAAGCAATCACATCTTTATTGTCTTCTAAAATGGGTTTTAGCTGATCTAAATGTCCGGAGATAACAGCAACAGAAGCATCAGTTCCATCCTGAGCATCGGTATAAGCAAAACGTAAAACACATTTTAAGCCTGATTCTCTCAAACGTGCAAAATCGGTTTTTATAAGATCCAGCTGTGTCTGGCTTAGAGGAGTCGTTTTAAATTTCTCTAAATAATACAAACGCAAAATAAGGCTTACATTTTCTTTTTTCAGGTTTGCCAAAGACGTCGCGGTTATCGCCGCTCCTTCAGAATTTACCTGCCAGGTATGCATAAAGCCACGCTCCGGATTAGTGAAAACTTCGTTAGAAACAGCATACGTTACTTTTTCTTCTCCGGCTATTTCTTCCTTATTATCTCCTCCTCCATCGCTCTGGCAGCTTGAGGCAAGATTTAATAAAAGGCAAAATATTATCAATATATGTTTCATGTTTTTTATAATTAAATTATCTGATTAATCATTATTTGAATCCTTCTTAAAAAGAAATTAATTATATCCCAGGTTTTGAATAAACTTCCCTTTTCCTTCACTTATTTTTGCCAATGAAAATGGAAATAAAGCTTTATAAGGCTCACTTTGACTGGCTGAACCATTTAATGAAAGAGCATGTTCTGTAAACTTTCCATGTCTGATTAAATCAGAACGGTATTGTCCGTTTTCACACCAGTATTCATGTGATCTTTCTAATAAAATCATGTCATTAAAACTTGCTAATGTGTTATAATCAGCCAATTCAATTTCACTAATTTTAGCTCTTCTTCTCACAACATTTACCAAATCAATCGCTTCCTGAGTTGGAGTTCCGGTTTTGTTTACAATCGCTTCCGCTTTTGACAATAATACATCGGCATAACGATAAATAATAATATCAACTGTAGTCAAAGCCGTAGTTCTTGCTGCATCAGGATGAATTTTTAACGGAATTGGTCCTAACTGCATGTTATTACCAGGATTGGCTCTGTTATATGTAACACCGTCTGTACCTGTATATTCTGCAATAAGTGCTGTTCTGCGAATATCTGTGCTTTCAAAAGAATCATAAAATTTCCATGAACTCTGAATAGTCCCATAACCGCCACGACCTGGAAAATTAGCCGGTAATGACATCATTTGCCATTGGTTTTCGCTTGTTCCTGCGTAATCTGCCGGAACTGCCCAAATCACTTCTTTACTGGTAGTTGGTGCCGTTAATCCCCATAAACCAACATAATCATCCTGAAGACCATAATAATTCATGCCAATAATTGCATTGGCTTGTTCTTCAACTTCTGCCCATCTTTTTTCGTGAAGGTATAGTCTTATCAATACCATTCTCGCCATTCCCTGGCTAAATCTTCCATAAACAGCTTTGTCTGGTGCTGGTAAATCTACTGCGGCAGCCTTAAGATCATTTTCGATAAAACTTACCATATCAGCATTAGAAAGTCTTGCTAAAGGCTCTTCTTTAAGAGGATTTTGCAATATTTCAAGTGGAGCGACTACAATGGGACCGTACAAATCAAAAAGTTCATAGGCTAATAATCCTCGCGCACATTTAATTTCGGCAATGGCTTGTTTCTTTACCAGTTCATTTACTTTGGATTTTTCAATTCTGTCGATACTTAAAGTCATACCGCTTATTTTGTTATAAAAAACATCATAAAATCGTGTAAAACTTGTTGAAGTTGCTTTATAACTATGCAATGAGGCTTCTTGTTGCACTCCATAAGGACCCTGAAGAATTTCGGTTGTAGCATCTGAAATAAACATCAGCCCATTTTCTGAAGTAGAATGTATTCCATTTGCGTATGCACCTCTAAGAGGATAATATGCTGAAACTACAATAGCTTGAATATCTGCTTCCGAAGTAGGAAATATAGCAGGATTAATCTCATCAAAGTTTATAGATTCTAAATCTTCGCTGCATCCTGAGAGTACAAGCATCAATAATACTATTGTATAATTTTTTAAATTTTTCATATCTTTTTTATTAGAACTTAAGATCAACTCCCACTGTATATGTTTTTACATTTGGATACGCTGCTGCATAACCATCTGTTTCAGGATCAACACCATCATATTTTGTTATGGTAAAAAGGTTTTGTCCATCCAGTCTGATAGCAGCACCCTGCATGTATTTTCCAAACCATTTCTTTGGAAAATTATAGGTTAACGATACACTTTGTAAACGAACAAATGAAGCGTCCTGCAGGAAGAAATCCCCAGATCCGTATTGTGTATATCCATAATTAGAACTCGGACGTGTATTGGTAGGATTATCAGGTGTCCATCTGTTATAGATGGCTGTTGTTGCATTTCTTCCATATTGCGCTACTCCATCTGCAGATACGCCATAAGTAAAGTCCGTCTGGTCAACAATTTTTCTTCCAAACATTCCATTAAACTGGAAATTAAGCTGAAAATTTTTATAAATTATCGTATTACTCAAACCTGCAACAAAATCAGGATCTGCTGAACCCAGTAAAACGTAATCAGCTTCATCAATTTTACCATCAGCTGCACCGGTTCTTAAAAATATTCCTTTTTCATCTGTTACCGGGTTTCCAGCATTATCTCTAACAAAACCATTTACATCCTTGATTTTTATTTGTCCCGGATAAAGGTCCGGTTGTGCAGGAACTACTTCTCCAATTTGCATAACGCCATCAGATAACTGACTGTATTGTGCTCGAACCGGATCATTATAACTCATATAAACAGATGGTTTCCAGTCTGGCGCTCTTTCTTTCCATCTCGTTTTAAATTTAGAATAAGTAAATGTACTTCTCCATTTAAAATCAGGACGATTAATATTTACAGTAGTTAAAGTAAGTTCGATACCTTTACTTTGTGTCTTTCCTATATTTGCCCAAACCTGATTTACTTCATGATAACTATTGATAGGTTTTAAATTCAATAGGTCTGAAACCACTCTGTCGTAAATTTCAAATGATCCGTAAACTCTTCTGTTTAATATTTCAAAATCAAGACCAAAGTTTTTCTCTGTTGTTGTTTCCCATTTCAAATCAGGGTTTTCAAGTCTTGAAGGCAATACACCAATTAAAATTGACTCGTCCGGATTTAAATAAGCCGGCTGTGCATAAAATGCTCCAAAAGCACTTCCTGCAATTTCAGTGGTAGTAATATCGGCATTACCGGTTTGTCCATATCCAAATCTAAATTTTAATTGCGAAATATAATCAGGTATTGATTTCATGAATGATTCCTGAGCCACATCCCAACCAACAGCGATCGATGGAAAAAGACCATATTTATTGTTTTTAGCAAATACACTCGCACCATCACGACGTATTGTAGAGGTCAGGATATATTTGTCTTTGTATGAATAATTAAATCTTGAAAAATACGAGATGAAATTATTTTCATGTTTTGAAGAAGCTGTTATTTTCGTTCCTGCTCCTGCATTCATATTATTCCACAAAAACGAGTCGGTAATAAAATTGCTGTTTCCTAACGAAGAAGTTTCTAAGCGGTAAGTTTGTCTTGAATATCCTACCAGTAAACTAAAATTATTATCCTGTCCAATTTTTTTGGCATAGTTTAAAGTAAAGTCAAATAAGTCATCATCTTTTTTTCCTGTATTGATCGAAGCTTTCCCATTTTCTTTCTCTCCATAAAGTGTAGTTCTCGGCAAGTATGTATTTCTACTTGAATTTCCCTGATCAAAACCTACCTGAAATCTGGCAGTTAATCCTTCTATCGGCTTAACTTCTGCATAAAAATTTGTCAGAGTTCTGTCTACAAGTCCTTCGTCAGAAATGGTAAGTAATGAATATGGATTTGGTTCCTGAGAGCTCAGCGGATTAATCGGATATTTTCCAAATTCATCTATAGCCGGGATAATTGGGCTTTGCTGAATTGCCGATCTGATAATTCCTGAATTTTCGAATTGAGATACTTCTTGTCCTGTCTCTTTATTAAATTGTCCACCCAATTGAGAATTTTGATTTTTAATTCTGCTTTTGGTTAAATTCATTCCTAAATTGATGTAATCATTGATCTTTTGATCCAGACTAAAATGCACTGAAGTTCTTTTTATACCTGCATTTTTTATAACCCCTTCCTGATTAAACATATTTCCCGATAAGAAATATTTGGTAGACTGAGTTCCTCCTCTTAATGACAAGTTATTCTGTTGTACCATTCCGTCTCTTGTTACTAGTGACAACCAATCCGTTCCTGGTCCTGCATTTCTGATTTGCTCATCAGAATAGATCCTTTTGTACGGAATTCCGTTAACCGGAGCAGCATTTGCTTCTTCCAGTGTTTTTGAAGAGTATGGATAAACTTTATTATCAAATTCCCATCTTTCTCGGGAAGAATCATTTCTTAATTGCATCCATTCCTTCAAATCCAGGACATCATAACTATCATTGTATTTTTGATATGAATATGAACCGGAATAATCTACTCTTACTTCGCCTTCTTTTCCTTTTTTAGTAGTAATTAAAATGACACCATTTGCGGCTCTCGCACCATAAATAGCGGTAGAACTCGCATCTTTTAAAACCTCAATAGATTCGATATCATTTGGGTTGAAGGAATTTAAAATCCCCTGCGTACCGCCATCATAGCGATTTCCGGTACTTGGCTGTCCAAAATCTGTTATCGGAAAACCGTCAACAACTACCAGTGGCTGGTTACTTGCATTAATAGAACCTGCCCCACGAATCTGAATATTAAATCCTCCACCTGGCTGTGCACTATTTTGCGTAATTTGCAAACCAGCAACTTTTCCCTGAAGACCTGTTAAAACTGATGGTGCAGAAGATAAAGTAAGTGATTCTCCCTTTACAGAAGATATCGCACCCAAAACATTTTTCTTTTTCTGAGTTCCGTAACCTACAATGACTACCTCATTTAAAGTTTTTGAAACCGGCACCATAGAAACTTTAATATTGGTTTGGTTTGTTATCACAACTTCCTGGCTGTCATATCCTACATAAGAAAATACTAAAGCTTGTGTGTTGGCAGGAACCACAATTGTAAATGTTCCGTCAAAATCAGTTGTTGCTCCCCTTGATGCTCCTTTCGGAACAATTGTTACGCCAATCATAGGTTGTCCTAATTCATCCAGAACAACACCTTTGATGATAATATCGGCTTCTGATTTATTATTTGTAATTGCTGTTTTTTTGCCGCTATCCGTGGACGATGCCGCATTTACCTTAACAACAGAAACTATAAGGACTAAAACTGTAATTATTGTTTTTAAATTAAATTTTAATTCCTGATAGTTACTATCTGGTAACTTGTTACTTTTTTTCATATTATTCTGGTTAGTTTAATGGTTAATGTGAAAAGCATGCTTTGCGTGAATAAAAAATGGTTAGGAATTTTAAAAAACGCAAAGCGAAAAGGTTCAGGTTATGTTCTTTTTGGTTCCATAATTTTTGTGGGTTTTTGTTTTTTGTTTTGCTTGGTTATTTATTTTTTTCTGTATGCTTTATTTTGGATTTAATGATCATTTCATTCTCAACAACTTAATGACTTTTCTAAATCTGTATTTTTTATTTTTCTATCTTTTTTTTCTACTTATCGAAACTCATTTTCAACTTAAAATCAGACTGAAAAAAGGTATTATTTTAACTTACTTTTGGCTAAACTAAATAATATTTTTTAATAAACAATGGTAAAATCAGAAAAATGTGTTCGTGCACATAAAAAAAGTGTTTTCGAACACATTTTTTAGAAAAAGTATTATTAAATTCTTACTTATTTTCATTTTTCACTAAGTAAGAATTCAAATAATTATCATTAAAAATTAATTTTATTTCAAAAATTACTGCTTTTAATTTGATATTCATTTAATTAAAAAATGCAATAAAAATTAATATTGACAGATCTAAATCAACTGTTTAATCGTATTTTGAAATAATAATCACAATTAGAAAAAGCTCATTTTTCTCCAAAGAATAATTATATCAAACCTTTAATTTCATTGATGAATTTATCTGCTAATTCATCTGCTTTTTTCTGCGAAATACTTTCTGTATAAATTCTAATAATCGGTTCTGTATTTGACTTTCTTAAATGCACCCATTCTTCCTCAAAATCAATTTTGATTCCATCTATAGAATTCGGTTTTTTGTCACTAAATTTTTGAGCTATTTTTTCCAAAATTCCATCCACATCAATTTGCGGTGTCAACTCAATTTTACTTTTACTCATGTAATAATCCGGATAGCTTTCGCGAAGGGTTTTACACGAAATTTTAACGTGTGCCAAATGCGACAAAAACAAGGCAACGCCTACTAAAGAATCTCTTCCGTAGTGTGCCGCCGGATAAATAATACCTCCATTGCCTTCACCGCCAATAATCGCATTGGAAGTTTTCATCAATTCAACCACGTTCACTTCGCCAACAGCGCTCGCCTGATAATTCCCGTTATGTTTTAAAGTAACATCTCTCAATGCTCTGGAGGAAGATAAATTAGAAACCGTATTTCCTTTTGTTTTACCGAGAACATAATCGGCGCAGGCCACCAATGTATATTCTTCGCCAAACATCGAACCGTCTTCACAAATTATTGCCAGCCTGTCAACATCAGGATCTACGACAATCCCAAAGTCCGCTTTTTCTTTCACGACCAAAGCTGAAATATCAGTCAAATGTTCTTTTAAAGGCTCGGGATTATGAGGAAAATGGCCGTTTGGATCACAATATAATTTGATGCATTCCACTCCCAGTTTTTCCAGCAAAGCCGGAATCGCAATTCCGCCCGTTGAATTCACTGCATCGACAACCACTTTAAAATTTGCCTTTTTGATGGCTTCAACATCTACTAAAGCCAATTTTAAAACTTCTTCAATATGTCGATTGATATAACCTTCTTTCTTTTCATAACTTCCTAAATCGTCTACTTCTGCAAATAGAAAAGATTCTTCTTCAGCAATTTTCAGGATTTTTTCTCCTTCAACAGCGTTTAGAAATTCCCCTTTTTCATTTAGTAATTTTAAGGCGTTCCATTCCTTTGGATTGTGACTGGCCGTGATGATAATTCCGCCATCAGCATTATCCAGTGTTACGGCAACTTCAACCGTTGGCGTAGTTGATAAACCAATATCTATCACGTTAATTCCCAAACCTGTAAGCGTATTAGCAACCAGATTACTGATCATTTCTCCCGAAATTCGGGCATCTCTTCCTAAAATAATAGTTAATGTTTTATTCGAATTTTCTCCTTTGAGCCACATTCCATACGCTGCAGCAAATTTTACGGCATTCACGGGAGTCAAATTTTCATTGACAACTCCCCCAATCGTGCCTCTTATTCCTGAAATTGATTTTATTAAAGCCATTTTTATTTTAAATTATTTATTGTTTTTTGCCACAGATTAAAAGGATTAGAAAGATTTTTTTATGCCACGTTTAATTTGTGAAAATTTGTGAAATTTGTGGCTAAAAAATTAACCGCAAAGTGCACAAAGTTTTACGCAAAGTTCGCAAAGTTGTTTAGCTGAATTTTCAGTGCAAAGGCCGCAAAGCTTTGTGTGAAAATCTTTTTAATCTGTGGCTAAACTTAGAAACTTAGCATCTCAGTACCTTAGCACTTTAAAAGTGCCATCTCACAAACGCCTCCATAGCCGCGTAACTCGCTAATCCCATTTGTTGGTAAACGGCTGCGGTTTCTGCATTTCTGTCTTCGGCTCTTTGCCAAAATTCGCGGGCATCAGTTCCCTGAAAAACAACCCCGTCTTTTTGGGATTGGTGTTTGAAGATTCCGTGACGTTTTGCCAATACCTGATCCGGGCTCATGGGTACGGCCATTTCCACTTCGTCAATTCCCCATTCCTGCCATGCGCCGCGGTATAACCACAGCCAGCAGTCGTCCATAAACGGTTTTGGTTTCAGGGCTTTTACGGCTTCAAAAATAGCATCAAGGCAAACTTTATGGGTTCCATGTGGATCTGCTAAATCTCCTGCAGCGTAGATTTGGTGTGGTTTTATTTTCTCGATCAAATCCATCGTCAGTTGAATATCTTCTTTTCCGATAGGTTTTTTCTCGATAGTTCCGGTTTCATAAAAAGGCAATTCCATAAAATGAATCTGATCATCAGTTAGTCCAACAAAATGGCTTGTTGCCCTTGCCTCGCCTTTTCTGATTAATCCTTTAATATATCGTACTTCCGGAATATCAATTTCACTGTTCTTTTTATTCTCTAAAAAGGTTTGTGCTTTTTGATAAATGTTATCCGCTTCCTCACTTTTGATTCCGAATTTCTCATTGTAATCAATAACGAATCTTGCGAATCTTAAAGCTTCATCATCCGCCACAGCGATATTTCCGGAGGTTTGGTACGCTACGTGCACTTCATGCCCCTGTTCCTGCAAGCGCATGAAAGTTCCTCCCATGCTGATAATATCATCATCAGGATGCGGACTGAAAATCAAGACGCGTTTTTTAGCTGGTTCTGCCCTTTCCGGTCTATTTGAATCATCTGCATTTGGTTTTCCTCCCGGCCAGCCTGTAATGGTATTTTGTAATTTATTGAATATTTTAATATTGATATCGTACGCAGGTCCGGAATCTGCCAGTAAATCGCTCATTCCGTGTTCGATATAATCGGCATCGGTCAGCATTAAAATAGGTTTTTTAAGCTGAAGCGCCAGTCCCAAAACAGCTTTTCTTGTCAGTTTGTCTGTCCAGGTTACTTTTTCTACCAGCCATGGTTTGTTGATTCTCGTTAATTTTGAAGAAGCTTCCTTGTCCAAAACAAAAACAGCATTATTATGTTCCTGTAAAAAAGAAGCCGGCACGCGATTGGTCACTTCATCTTCTACCGATTTTTTTACAATATTGGCCTTTCCTTCTCCCCAAGCCAATAAAATAACTTGTTTGGCTTCCATGATTTTTTTCACTCCAAGGGTGATTGCTGTTCTTGGTGTATTGCTCAATCCGAAGAAATCTTTGCTTGCCGCAACTCTTGTAATATGGTCCAAAGCCACCAAACGTGTTTTGGAGTTTTGAAGCGAACCCGATTCGTTGAAACCGATATGTCCGTTTCCTCCAATTCCCAGAATCTGAAAATCAATTCCGCCCAAAGCTTCAATTTTAGCTTCGTATTCGTGGCAATAATCCGCGATTTGTTCTTTGGTTAAAAGTCCGTCCGGAACATGGGCATTTTCAGGTAAAATATCGACGTGGTCAAAGAGTAATTCTTTCATAAAACGAACGTAGCTGTTGATTGAGTTGGGTTCCATTGGATAATATTCATCCAGATTAAAACTGATTACGTTTTTAAAACTCAATCCTTCTTCTTTATGAAGTCGAACCAGTTCGGCATACAATCCTTTTGGGGAAGAACCGGTTGCCAAACCTAAAATACAAGGTTTGTTTTCTTTTTGTTTTGACTGAATTAAAGCTGCAATTTCCTGGGCAACCGCTTTTGACGCTTCTGACGAATTTTCAAAAACAACAGTATTGATATTTTCGAATCGCTTTTCGAATCCTGTTGCTTTATCGATTTTACTTTTTATCATTTTGAAATGTATTTTATTATGTTTTTTTCTTTAATTTTTGAATTGCCTTTTGGGATAAAAAAAGGCATAAGTTGAGCTGAGCATTGTCAAATAGTGAATTTGAATGCTTAGGTGTGATCTTGAAATGAAATGTTATGTTTATTTAAGCTTTGTCAAAGTTTGAAACTTTGACAAAGCTCTGCGAGATTATTTCCCAATCTTGTCATCCTGACGGAGGAAGGATCTTCGCGAGAAACTCGACAAAGATTGACGATTTTCTGTGTGGAGTTTCTTGCGGAGATTCCTCGTTCCTCGGAATGACAAACTTTGAGGTGAAAACTAGTGTGATTTCTCCTCCGTCGAAATGACAACTTTGGGTGAAACCTGAAACCTGAGACTAAAAACTTTTCCAGCTTCTGTATTTATGCCCCTTAAAGGCAAAAAACACAATCATCAAATAAGCCGGCAATAAAATTAAGTACGCTACCTGATTACCACTTTTCGCTGTTTCAGTAATTCCTGCAGCTGCATTTGAGGTATTGATATGGTCTGCCAATAAACCGTAAAACAACGGAAAAACAGCTCCGCCAATAATTCCCATAATCAGTATTGCACCCCCAATTTTTGTAAACCCGCCCAAATCCTGAAGTGCCATTGGCCAAATCGCCGGCCAGCAAAGTGCATTGGCCAAACCTAAAAGGGCAACCAAAAGAACAATTACCGGCAATTGCGGAATTCCCGGCAACTGAACCATAATTTCTGGGGAAAGTATAACGATTGAGGCAACTAAAATAATTCCTAAAAATCCGGATATTTTTAAAGCAAAAACCTGCGAAACGTATTTCGGAATCAATGTAATTCCTAAAATATAACCCACAACCATTGCAGTCATGGTAAACGATGTTAGTTTAAGATAAAACGAACCGTTTTCTCCATAAACGCCCAGTTGTTTTCCGAAACCTCCAATAGAATCTCCAGCCAAAACTTCGGCGGCGATATAAACCATTAAAGTAATTACACCAAAAACCAATTGCGGATGTTTGAACGCTTCTTTTATTTGTTTGAAAATGCTTAAATGTTCTACTTGTCCTTCATTATCCAGATTGATTTCAGGAAGTGGAGAAAACTTTACCAAAACTGCCAAAACCAACATAATTGCAGCCATGTATAAGTAAGGCGTTTGCAATTGCAAGGCTAATAAATCAAGTGCGCTTTCTTTTTGAACGGACGTCATTACAGCAATTTTATCTGCAGAATAATCTCCAATATTTGATAATACTAATGCCGTTAATAATAAAGGCGCCAGAAATCCCGCCAGTTTATTGGCAATTCCTAACACGCTGATTCTGGCCGCGGCACTTTCGCGCGGACCAATCACGACAACATACGGATTTGCAGCGGTTTGTAATATCGCCAAACCCGTTCCCATTACGAATAAAGCAATCAGGAAAAAAATAAATGTTCTTGTTGCAGCGGCGGGATAAAACAATAAGGCTCCAACGGCTATGACCAATAATCCTAATGAAATTCCGTTTTTGTAACCTACTTTTTCGATTAAAAACGAGGACGGAATTGCCATTACAAAATAAGCAATGTAAAACGCAAAAGTCACAAAATACGATTGTGATTCGGTTAACTCACAAGCTAGTTTAAAAAACGGAATTAATGGGCCGTTGAGCCAGGTTACAAATCCAAAAATAAAAAATAAGGACGTTAAAATAACCATTGGAATCAAAGTACTGCTTTGTTCTTTTTTTAAAGTAATATCGATTTCTGACATATTTTTGGTTTTGAGTTAGTTATTGTTTTTTTTAATTAAAAATTGAGAATTAAAAATTAAAAATCTTTGAAATCGCAATTTTTCTTATAGTCTGTGTGGTTTAAGCTTTGTTAAATTTTAAAACTTTGACAAAGTTGTCTTAATGTTTTTGATTTTTATTTACTGATCAATTCATGATCATAAAAAACGATGGTTTCTTCCAAAGCCTTATCGATAGTAAATTCCGGTTTAAAACCCAATTGATTGAATTTTTCAGGATTTGCTTTTGAGTGTTTGATGTCGCCCGGTCTTTCTTTTAGAAATTTAATCTGGGATTTTGAATTGGTGATTTTTATGATTTTTTCAGCCAATTCTAAAACTGAAGTACTGTGTCCAAGTGCTACATTGTAAGTTTCATTTCCTTTTTGCGAAGCCAGAATATTGGCTTTTACTACATCTTTCACATAAATAAAATCACGGGTTTGCAATCCGTCTCCGTAAATGGTAATCGGTTCGTTTTGAAGCGCTTTGTTTATGAAAATAGGCACCGCAGCCGCATAAGCCGATTCCGGATTTTGGCGCGGACCAAAAACATTAAAATAACGCAAAGATGCAGTTGGAACCTGATATTGATCGAGATACATTTTCAAATAATATTCTCCGTCTAATTTGGTGATCGCATAGGGCGTCATAGGTTCAGGAAACATGGTTTCTACTTTTGGCAAAACGGGATTATTTCCGTAATTGGCCGCAGATGTTGAAAGTACAACTTTGCAACCTGCATTATTTTTCGCCGCTTCCAGAATATTGATGGTTCCGATGGTATTGATTTCGATACATTCTTTTATTTTCAAAAGCGATTCAGGAACGCTCACCAAAGCTGCGAGGTGAAAAATTCCTGATGCTCCACTTACTAATTCATTTACTAAATTTTCATCGCGAATATCGCCTTTCACAAAATCTACATCTAATCCATTTAGATTGTGTTCAAATCCTGTTCTCAGACTATCCAATATGATAACCTTATGTCCTTCTTTTGATAAATGTTCGGCAATGTGGCTTCCTATAAAACCCGCACCTCCGGTAATTACATATTTTTTCATTCTTTTTATTTTAATGATCCAATGAAATTCAAATTATAATCTTCCATTTCCTTAAATTGTTCCGAAAGACTTTCGATTAACTTAAACTGATTTTTCGAACGGTTCAGATTGTGCTCCGGATATTCTGTTTTATAATAAATGTCATCATTTAAAAAATCAGTCAAAAAACGCAATGCCATAATAAATACCATGGTTTTAGCACCAAGCGGTAAATACTTGATCTCTAATAAAGAAAGTGACGAATTGGTTTTTTCGAGAAAGCCTTTTACATACGCTTTGTAATACTGCAGGTTGAAATTGACAAGCTCCAGCTTTTTTTCATCTTCGGCTGCTGTGTTGCAAATCGTTCTGATCGCATCGCCAAAGTCATAATGAATAATTCCAGGCATAACTGTGTCAGTATCAATCACGCAGAGTCCTTTTTTATCTGTATCAAAAAGCGCGTTTGATATTTTGGTATCGTTGTGCGTAACGCGAAGTTTTATTTTTCCGGCATCTTTTAAATGCTGCAAAACATGCATTTCTTCTTTCAGTTCATGCACGAGATCAATGCAGTTTTTGGCTTGATCTTTTCTTTGTTCCGAGGCTTCTTTTAAAGCAATATCAAACTGCGAATAACGAAACGCCATATTATGAAAATTCGGAATGACCTCTATTAGTTTTCTGGCATCAAAATCACTGGTAAGATTTAAAAATTCACCAAAAAGTTTTCCTCCTTCATAAGCAATTTCCTCATTATTAACGGTTTCAAAAGTTAAACTTCCTTCAATATAAATCATCATATTCCAGAAGTTCCCTTCATTATCCTGATAATAGAAAATTCCTTTTTTGGTACTAATAAAAGTTAATACACGTCGTTTTAGTTCGGCTTCAGGTAGATGTTTTAGTTTTTTAAGCAGGTGTTTGCTCACGCTGACCTTATTTGCAATGAGTCCGGGAACGTCTTTAAAAACGCCATCATTAATTCGTTGTAAAATAAACTGTTTACGGCTATCAGTTGTTACCAAATACGTATCATTGATATGTCCCGAGGCTAATTCTTCAAAGCCTTTGAAAACCTCTATATGGTCGAACTGGTCGAATATAAATTTTAAATGTTCTGCTGCCATATTACCAGAGATTAGTTGGATAAACTTTTTGGGCTCTTAATTTTGCAATTTCTTTTTTTACGATTTCCTTATCTTCTTTATAAGTTACTCCAAACCATTTTGCATTAGACTGAAGCACTTCAAGCGATGCATTATCTGATTTTAAAATTTCATTTACAACAGACGTAATAAAGAATTCTGCTTTAAGATCGTGTTCGTTTTCTTTCAGGAATTCCTCAAAAAGAGCGCCACCAAATTCAAAACATTTTGGTGTAAAACCCCAGAAATTCATTGATACAATGGTGTTTTCATCAATTGGAATAAAATTGCCGTTATCATCTTTACGCATTAGTTTGCCATTTATTTTTTCGATGTGCGTGCGTTCCGTAACATCAGTAAGGAAATTATTTTCATCTACCTGGCATTCTCCTCTTGAAACAAACCCATGATCAGAAACAGTATTTTTTAGTAAATACGCCATCATATTAAAGTGATAGGATTCCTTGTCCATTTCTGTTAAGGCTTTTGCCATGATTTCGAAAGCTTCTCTTCCGTAAAAATCATCGGCGTTTATGATGGCAAAGTTTTCGGTTACTTCATCTTTCGCCATTAATAAAGCATGTCCGGTTCCCCATGGTTTTTTCCTTTCCGGATTTTGATATTGTTTGGGAACATTATCAATTTCCTGAAAAACATATCCTACTTCAGCTTTTCCTTCCAGTTTTTTATTGAACATTTCTTTGCATTCTTCTTCTATGTTTTTGCTTATAATAAATACAAATTTTCCAAAGCCTGCCTGCAATGCATCATATATAGAAAAGTCCATTATTGTGTCTCCTTCCGGAGTAAATGTATCTAACTGTTTTAATCCTCCATATCGACTTCCAATACCTGCCGCCAAAATAACGAGAGTAGGTTTACTTTTGCTCATTTAAATAGTGTATTAATGGGTTTATTATTTTTAATTGTTTTGGTCTTTTTTTGTTTTTCAATTCCTTCCAAAAAAGTAATTTGTAAAAATGTAATTCAACATTGACAACTTCACTAATAAATTGAAAAATAAATATTAATCTGACAATATTCATGTTAATATCATAAACTATATCATTAATATTCGGCTAAAATATATATTAATATTCTATAAAAAAAGAAAATTGTGTTAAAATGTGCTCGAACACAATTAAAATGTTTTCGAACACATAAAATTTAATATTTACTGATATTCGATTTTTATATATATTTGTTTTTATATGGAAAAAATTTATACAATTAAGGATATTGCAGAACTGGCAGGCGTCTCTAAAGGCACTGTAGATCGCGTTTTGCATAAAAGAGGAAAAGTCTCTCAGGATGCTCTTGAAAGAGTAAACGAAGTCTTAGATAAGATTGATTATCAGCCTAATTTGATGGCCAGAAGTTTAAAAAAGACACAAATTTATTCCATATGTGTTTTGCTTCCTGATTCTAAAAATGATCCGTATTGGCAGCCTTGCATCGATGGAATAAATGATGCCAAAAAAGAATTTAAATCTTTTAATGTTAAGGTTGAAATTTTCTTGTTTGATGCCACAAGCACAGCATCGTTTGTAGAAACGAATAAAGCGGTTTTAGATGCTTCTCCGGATGCAGTTTTATTAGTTCCGTTATTTCATAAAGAAGCAAATGAGGCTATTGAAACCTATAATTCTAAAGGCATTATTTCGAGTATTTTCAATAACCAGCTTAAGTCGAGTTCCATCAAAAGTTTTGTGGGGCAGGATTTATTTCAAAGCGGAAGAATTGCTGCACGATTACTCGAATTACTGATTCAGCAAGGAACAATCGCCATCGTCCATATCGATGAAGATTATGAAAACGCCATTCACATGCAGGAAAAAGAAAAAGGTTTCAGGGATTATTTTGATACGGTGGAAAAAGGAAAATTCGAAATTAAAACCTTCAAAGTAAAACATCCTCAGTTTAAAACCACGCTAAAAGAATACTTAGAAACAAATCCTAATATTAAAGGTCTTTTTGTAACGACTTCAAAAGCTTATCAGGTAGCAAAAATTATTGCTAAAAATCCGGAAAGAAAAATTGCTCTTGTAGGTTATGATTTACTAGAGAATAATCTGGAATATCTCAACAATAAAACGATTGACTTTTTGATTCATCAAAATCCGAAAAGACAAGCTTATTTGGGAACAACAAGTCTGATCGAACATTTTATTTTTGAAAAAGAAATTAGCGCAGAGAAACTTTTGCCAATTGATATTATCAATACTGAAAATGCTAAGGATTATTTTTTATAAGCCTTAGCATTTTTTTCCCGCAGATTTTGCAGATCTCGCAGATTTGTTTTCAACGTTTGTAACCCTGAGCGAAGTCGAAGGGCGCTCCATTTGGCACGCGGGCTTCGACTCCGCTCAGCCTGACATTCCGACTCCGCTCATCCTGACAAATAGTTGTCAACACTTAGAAATCAGCCTGAAATAATTTTAATTTTTAATTCTCAATTTTTAATTGTTTAAAATCCACAATTAAACTAAAGTCAACGTACCAAAAGAACTGGCTATATGAAAATTAGGTGTTTCTGTATTGGGGTTTATCCAGGAAATCCAGGTAGGTTCAAAAAGTTTGTTTTCCTGTTTTTTGTATTTTGCGCGGTAAAGTCCGGCTTCGATTGTATTGTTGTTTTTAATTAAATGGAAGTTTTTAAGCGACTGAATACTGATCGCAATTTCAACCACAAAATGATCTTCTTTTGTATGTGATTTTACTTCAATATCATTTTCAGGCCAATTCCAGTCATAATCAAATTTTTTGCCGGGATATGCAATGAAATCCATGATTCGTGGCGTAGGATCAATTTCTAAACAGTAATACGGATTTAGTGCTTCATCTGTCCTGAAAAAAATCTCCACCCGGTCAGACTCTGCAATACTGTCAACTGAATCGTCTTTTTTATCAATATGAACATTACTATCATAAACTTTATACGAAAAATAAATTTTTTCAAGATCCCATAAGGCTCTGAACTCAATTTTTTCAGGTTGTGCTTCATCCCAGGGAGAAATAAAATCGGTTAGGATTTCTGCTTTCTTCCAAAAAGGATTATCTCCTAAACCATTTATTTGCAAAATGTTTTTTTCGATGCGGTTTACAGTGTAATTTTTCATTCTAAAAAGGTACGGAATTTTGAAAATAAAAAAAAGGGAGCAAAAAAGAAAAATCTCTTTTGCTCCCAAAAATGCTATTATTTCAAATATACTTTATTGTTACTTATTTCATTATCAGCATTAATCTGAAGAATAACCAATTGTGATTTCTTTACATCAGAAACATTAATCGTTGCCGAATTTGTAGCACTGTACTCTCCTTTTGCAAGCACTCTGCCGTTTAAATCCAACACAGAAATAGTTACTGAAGTAACTTCTTTTCCAAAATTAACATTGATTTCATTTGATGCCGGATTCGGAAAAACAGAAAAGCTTGGGGCAATTTCTTCGTCTATTTCGGCCGTAGCGGCTTTTTTAGCAGTTGATCCGGTTTGTAATTCAGAATTTCCAATATCAATTCTTCCGTTTCTTTTGCGGTTGTCTCCATCAAAATCAATTGTTCCTGAATAAGTTGCATTGTAAGTTGGATCGCCTTTGTCTGCTGCGAAAGCTCCCGTGGCCAGAGTGAAATCAAAAATAGCAGCATTAATAAATCCGGGCGCGCCTACTACAGAATTTACGTCTTGACCGGTAGCAGCGGCAAATGTTGCCTGATTGTAAGATCCTGTTGTCGAACTTCCGTTGAAACTCACTCCTGTCAAATCAATGATAAAATCTGTATTTCCTTCTCTGTAATACAAATTATAATTGGATACAAAACCGGAAATAGTATATCCTGAAGAAGCCAGAAATGCCTTTTTACCTGTTGTGGCGTACATGATATTATTCTTGTACGTTATTCCTGTGCTGTTTTGAAAATGAACTTCACCGCCATAAACATCAGCAACTGTTGCCACCGGAACTCCGGCAATCGCAGTTACGCCATTAATAACAGCACCCGTTCTGTTTTTATAAAAAGTATTATTGAAAATTTTTGTATTGCCTACACTTGTCGTATAACCACTTCCTATAACACCGCCAAAAATAGCTCCGGTCACCACATTATTATAAACCGAATTATTGTTTACAATATGTCCTGTAGCTACGCCTCCGTTTCCGGTAGCCGTATTTTGTTCTGAACCTACGGCAAGTCCAACGCCGCAATTGTAGACTTCGTTTCTTTCAATCGTACAATTCAAAGCACCGTCAAGATAAATTCCTGCACTATTTGCAACGGCACTCATACAGTCATAAACTTCGTTTGCAACAATGACACCATTTCTCGCCTGATTGTTGCTCGTTGCTCCGGTCGAAGTATAATTTCCCGCTGCTACGATTCCAATATTGGCAATATCAAATACGGTATTTCTTGACACCGAAAAACCATTTACGTTTCCGGTTACCGTTACTGCTTCTCCCCAGCCTGTGGCGCAGTTGTTTACGATATTGTCTTCGATTTTAACATTGGTAATCGCATAAGTTGCGTTTCCGGCATCAACTTTAATCGCGTTGGCCACAATTCCGCTATTGGCAGGAATAGCAGCCAGATCATTGCTAATCCAGCCGATGTTTCGAACCGTACAATTTTTGATTGTAATGTTGTTCAAATTCGCTGTTGCTCCTGAATTGGCCAAAATCCAGATACCTTTAGATCCGTTTCCAATTTTGTTCGAAATAGTCAAACCGTCGATAGTCACGCTGCTTGTATTTACAATACCTAACACATAAGTATCAGTACTTGTCCAGCCCGAAGCATTAAGTACCACAGCTGCCGAGCCGCTTTTTTGAATCGTTAGCGGTTTGCCAACAAAAATTGGACCTGTCACAGGATACGTCCCGGATAAGACTAAAACTGTTCCGCCAGATGGTGCAGCCTGAACGCCTTTTACAATAGTTTTAAAAGGCAAAGCAGCTGTACCTGTTCCTGTTACATCATTTCCAGTGGTTGACACATACGTTTGGGAAAAACCCTGGACAAAGCAAAATAAAATAATAAATGTAATTTTCCTGATTTTCATAGTTCTACTATTTTGGGGTTAAACAATTAAAAAAAATTATATAATTAAATATTGCAATATTTCAATACAAAACAGAAGCTAGTTTCTCTCAAAATCACCTGACATATTCTTTTATTTATTGTTAAAAGGGTGATTTAAAAACCAGCATTATTCTAAAAAAACAAAATATAAAGTAGCTTATTTCAGACGAATGTAAATAATGAATTTTAATTGACAATAGAAAAATGGAAAAAATGTGTTCGAACACAAAATTAATTTAATATTTTCTAAATTTGTAATATTTTTCCTTAATGAAATAATAGGTTTAAAATAAAAAATAAGTGTGCTCGAACATAAATAAGTTTTTAACTACATTATATCAATTTTAATATAGCTATGGTTTTCTATTTTCATAAAAATTAGGGCTGTTTTTTTACTTTATAAAAATAAATATTGCTCATTAAAATTTCTGACAAAAGATCTTAATCACTAAGCTTAGTAAAGCGGTCCTTAAAACAAAGCAAAATCGGTCTTTATAACAAAGTGTGACGCTTAAAAACAATCTAATTTTGTTTTGAACATTAAATCAAACAAACTTATGATTGACCATATTATTATTACCGTAAATAATTTCGAACGCTCCGTAGCATTTTATAATGAGGCATTAAAGCCGCTGAACATTCGAATGACCATGGATTTTAAAGGCCCTGGTGACCACCATGATTTAAAGGGATTTGGAGATGATGATGCAATTTATTTTTGGCTAAAAGAAGGAGAAGTAAATGCTAATGGCGTGCATATAGGATTTGTTGCCAAAGACCACGAACAAGTAAAAGCATTCTATAAGTCAGCTATTGCCGCCGGGGCAACGAACAAGGAAGAGCCCCGAATTTTCCCTGAATACTATCCCGGATATTACGCAGCATTGATATTAGATCCTGACGGCTATGAAATTGAACTTGTACACAAAAGCTAATTTTTGATATTAAAATAGCGTATAATCCTTATTCAAAAAAAATACGCCACATCCAAACAAACCATAGAATAAAAATGAAAGATAATAATTATAAGGGCGTTTTGCAGAAGCCTATAGGTTCAGGATTTGGAGCAGCGTCTACAACAGACGATATCATCAAAGGAATTGATCTTACAGGAAAAACAGCCATCATAACAGGCGGTTACGCAGGAATTGGATTAGAAACTGTAAAAGCACTGGCATTAGCTGGCGCCAAAATCATTGTACCTGCACGAAATACAGAGAAAGCAAAAAAGAACTTAAAACGCATTGCTAATGTCGAAGTAGAATTCATGGATTTAATGAGCGCGGATTCCATTGATGCTTTTGCTGAAAAGTTTCTGGCTTCCAACGAAATATTGCATTTGCTGATTAATAATGCGGGAATTATGTGGGTTCCGCTGGAACGTGATGCTCGTGGTTATGAATCACAGCTTGCTACAAATTATTTGGGGCATTTTCAGTTAACTGCGAGACTATGGCCGGCATTAGCAAAAGCAAATGGAGCAAGGGTTGTGAATGTTTCATCATGGGGACATCACTTCTCTCCTTTTATATTTGAAGATCCTAATTTTCTCAACAGAGAATTTGACTCTTTTTCAGCTTATGGACAATCTAAAACCGCAAGCATTCTTTTTTCTTTAGAATTGGACAACAGGGGAAAAAATGCTGGTGTTCGTTCTTATTCCCTGCATCCCGGAATAATCTCAGAAAGTGAATTGGGCAGAAATGTACCTCATGAAGAACTTGCTTCTTATGGCATTTTTGACGAAAATGGCAAAGTGATTAATGATCCTTCGAAAGGACTAAAATCACTTTCACAAGGCGCTTCCACAACTGTTTGGTGTGCTGTAAGTCCACAACTTTATGATATTGGAGGTGTTTATTGTGAAAATGCAGATATAGCCGAATTGGATATTTTAAATGATGACAAAGAAGGAACTATCGATGATACGGGTATGATGAAAAATGTCATGTGGTATGCATTGGAGGAAGATACTGCTAATAAACTTTGGACATTAAGCGAAGAATTAACCGGCGTAAATTTTCTTATTTAAATTTAAGTGTCCTAAAATTATAAAGAGGCCTTTTTTATCTAAACCTCTTTATAATTCGTATATTTATTTTTTAATAATACTATGGCAGGACAGGAAAAAAGTAAATATGCAGAGATTCTTTTATCATGCATTGAGGAAACATACTTCGAAGACGAAACTATCTTAGAAAATCATTCGTTTGCCAGAGTAATCTCGGGAGAAATGAAAGTGCTGCAAGGAGACAAAACCTATACTTTTGGTCCTGGAGACAGCCTTATATTTCCTAACAATCAATTATCCAGACTCTCTAAAAATCCAAAAGACGGACTGCCTTACAGAGCATTGGTTATTTTTTTAACTCCAAAAAGATTACGGGAATTTTATCTCAAAAATCCGATTCAGATTACAGGCACTCAGTCCTATACTATCAAAACGCTTGACAAACATCCATTATTAGAAAGTTTTTTTGCTTCTTTGATTCCCTATTTTGATTTGGAAAGTGAATTGCCTGAAAAAATCATTTCGGTTAAGATCGAAGAAGCTATAACAATCCTTCGCACGATTGATCAAAACATAGATAGTCTTCTGGCTAATTTTTCACAAACCGATAAAATTGACATTGCCGGTTTTATGGAAAAAAATTATATGTTTAACAGGACAATCGAAGAGTTTGGCCATCTTACAGGAAGAAGTCTTACGACTTTTAAACGGGACTTCAAAAAGACTTTCAACGCAACTCCTCAAAAATGGATTGTTCAAAAAAGATTAGAACTTGCACATTATCAATTAACTAAAAAAGGACAAAAACCAAAGGATGTCTATCTTGAAACCGGTTTTGAAAATCTTTCGCATTTTTCTTTTGCATTCAAAAAGCATTTTGGATATGCCCCAACAGAAATAATTTAGATGGAAAAACAAAATCATGAGCACTATATGAAAAAGTGCATCGAACTCGCAAAAATAGCCAGATTAAAAGGTGATAGTCCCGTGGGATCCATTTTGGTAAAAAATGGCAAAATCGTAGGAGAAGGAATTGAAGGCGGAAAAATATTTAAGGATATCACTTTTCATTCGGAAATTGAAGCTGTTCGAAACGCCAGAGTACTACTTCAGACAGCCGACCTTTCTGATTGCATTATGTATACAACGCATGAACCCTGCATAATGTGCTCGTATGTACTAAGACATCATCAAATCAATACCATAATTATTGGCGTTGCTTCAGGAGATATTGGCGGTTTTAGTTCTCAATATCCTTTGCTTAAAGACCAGACCATCCAAAAGTGGAACACTGCTCCTACTGTAATTTTTGGAATTTTAGAAGAAGAATGCAAACAATTGTCATTATGAGCTTTTCACGAAAGTAATTTTGAGCTTTTCAATAAAACAGAATTAAATTTTAAGTTGCATTTTTACACCATTAATTAACAAAGCCAAGAATATGCGTTTACAGCACAAAGATAAAGATGGCCGTGGTGAAATCCATTTTCTAAGTGGGGAATTGCAGATTAAGGATGCTTTGGAAAATCCGAAAAATCAATTTTTGACCATTGCGTTAAACATCGGCGAAAGCCAAAAAATAACAATCGATGGTCTTTCTTATGATTTTCCTGCCTGGAGTATTATTCCATTGGTTGCCCATCAGACTTTTTCTTTTGAAAATACAGATAGCATTAATTTCTGGCGTTACAATCGCGAATTTTACTGTATGGCAGACAGCCATGTGGAAATTAGCTGTATCGGATTAATCTTTTTGGGATATTCTAAGAATTTATTCCTTAAACTTCATGAGGAAGACCGAATTAAAATTTCGACACTAAGTCAGCTTTTTATAGAAGAATTCGAATCTGATGATTACATCAAAACCGATATGCTGCTGGCATTACTAAAACGTTTTGTAATTATCTTAACCCGACTGGCAAAACAGCAGCATTTTAAAGATGAAACCTTAACAGATGAAAAATTTGATTTCATCAGGCAGTTTAATTTTCATGTTGAAAGTAATTTTAGAAAAGAACATAAAGTTCAGTTTTATGCTGATTTAATGAACAAATCGCCTAAAACTTTATCCAATATTTTTAGTTTATACAATTATAATTCACCCATGTCTATTATTCACGACAGGGTTATCAGTGAGGCAAAACGATTGTTGTTTTACAGCGATAAGTCGGCAAAAGAAATTGCTTTTGAATTGGGGTTTGATGATGCGGCGCATTTTAGCCGTTTCTTTAAAAATGCTACCAATCAAAATACGTCCAGCTTTCGCAAAAGTCTGGTAATTGAAGAATAAAAAAATAACCACTGTAACTAGTGGTTATTTTTTTTTGAAGCAAACATTGCTAATTATAATGCTAAAATTTCTCCATCTTTTAAACGACGAATATTAATTTCCTGATCCTTGCCTGCATTATCCAAAGCATTTTCAATATCCGGAAACTGCGTATATAAAGGCGGGTTAAAAAACTGGGCATAATGCATCGGGATCAATTGTTTAGAACCTAAAATGCGCGTTGCACTTACAGCCTGCGCCGGAGTCATTGTTCCGAACATTTCGATCGCAGGAACAACTTGCGGAACTGCTCCTACTACTCCGTTTACCGGTAAAAAAGCAGCATCAAACGGACCGTATTTTTTTGCAATTTGCCACCAGTATCCATGCCAGTTCGTATCGCCACCATGCAAAATGGTATGTTTTCCATCACTGATTACGTATGATATTTGCTCATCGCCAATCCAGTCTACAGCGGGAACGGCGGTAATTGTAAAATCGCCAATTGTAAAAGTTTCGTGCAGTTTGGCAATATTGGCTTTTAGGTTAATTTTTAAAGCTTCAGTGTAAACGGGTTCCGGTCCCCAAAGTTCTCCATCATTTACTAAAAGTTCTTTTAAAAAAGGCTGATCAAAATGATCCTGATGAATGTGTGTAATCAGCGCATGGGCTTTTTCGGTTTTAGATGCCGGAATCGCAAAGATTGGGAATTTTGGTGTTCCTAAAAAGGGCTCCAAATTGGCGACATTTTGCAACGGATCAATATATAATGTTGTTGTAGGGCTTTCTATCATTAAGCCAGCCCAGGAAAGTCTTGTAATTTTCATTTTAATAAGATTTAAAAGTTTGTAAATGAAAACTGCCATACAATTCAATGCATGGCAGTTATTTTTTTATTATTTAAGATATTCTTTAAGCTGAGCCGACATTTGAGTAAATAAATCTTTTGTCTGTGGCAATTCTGATAACGGATTCAATAATCCGAAGTCATGAATTACGCCGTTGTAACGAACTGTTGTGGCTTTTACTCCGGCATCTAATAAATTACGTCCGTAAGCTTCTCCTTCGTCACGCAATACATCATTTTCAGCAACCAAAATTAATGTTGGAGGCAAACCTTTTAACTGTTCAGCAGTTGCTAATAAAGGAGAGATATGAATATCATTTCGTTTTGCATGATCCGGAGCATAAAGGTCATATAACTTATCCATAAATTTGACAGTTAAAAAACGGTCTTTTCCAAAGGCTTTAAAAGATTCTGTAGTAAAATCAATTGCAGTTGTTGGCCACATTAAGATAGTTGTTTTAATTTCAGGACCTTTTTTTTCTTTAGCCATTAGCGATACCACAGCGGCCATATTTCCTCCTGCACTATTTCCTATTACGGCTAATTTTTTTCCGTTAACATTAATTTCATGACCATGTTCTGCTACCCATTTTGTGGCAGCATAGGCTTCATTATTGGCCACCGGATATTGTGCTTCGGGAGTTCTTGTATAATTTACAAATACACCCACTGCACCAGAACCTAAAACCAAATCACGAACCATTCTTTTGTGTGTTGGATAATCTCCTATGATCCATCCTCCGCCGTGGAAAAACATAAATACCGGTAAATCACCTTTTACTCCTTTTGGTCGCATAATGTCTAATGATATTGTAAGACCATCTACAGTAATTTTTTTTTGAGATTCTGTTACTTTAGAATAATCATAAGTTACACTTGCCTGAGCGCCTTCTAATACTTTTCGCGCATCTGCTGCAGATAAAGTTTCGATGCCGGGACCATCATGAATGGCTTTTAGGAAATTACGAACATCAGGGCTTAAATGCGAATCTGTAGCATAATCTGCTTGCGCATTTATAGTTCCTACAGAAAAAATAGTTACTAATACAGCCGCAAATAATGCTTTTGTTTTTGCGATTTTGTTAATCATCTGTGTTTTCATTTTATATATGTTTTAAGATTAAATTTTGTGAAGACCTATTATTGGTATTTTGCTCTCTGCTGTCGTACCGTTAAATCTACAGGACAAAGGTGCGGCAATAACAAACCTCAAAAAATGGATAATCTTCCCGAAGGATTGCCACTTTTGCCAAAGCATAAAAAAATTCTCAAAACATCTATTTCATTCTAATTAAGAAGACTCTTATTACAGGTCTGAATAAGAAACAAAAAAGCCAACTTTTCGGGAAAATTATCCATTTTTTACACCAGTCATTTACTTCAATTTTGCAGCTTAATCATTAAATAATTTACTTATGAAAACACTATCATTTATTGTACAATGGGCATTGCGCCTTTTTATTTCGTATTATTTGCTTCAATATTCTTATGTAAAACTTTCCGGACGTCAAACTGCTGTCGATCTCTTTACAACGCTTGGAATGGAACCGTGGGGACGTATTACAATGGGGCTTGTAGAATTTATAGTCGTTTTGCTTGTATTATTGCCACGTACCACAGCTTTTGGCAGTATACTGGGAATGGGATCTATGGGCGTTGTTATTTTTTATCACTTATCAAAGCTGGGAATCGCAATGAATGGTGACAGTTTCCTGTTTATTATAGCATGTGCTATTTTTGCAGCTTCACTTGTATTGCTTATTTTAAATCGTAAACAATTGGTAAATACTATATTTTCAATATAATGAATGCTAAAAAAGAGCTTTTCACTAAAGTGATTTTGAGCTTTTCAGGAAAGCGATTTGCCGTAATTATGTTGATCTTTGTCTTGCAAACAATTAGTACTGATGAAAGAAACATTTTTACAAACAATGAAAATACCGGGAATTGTGTATTCTGATTTTGAAACGCAAAAGATTATTGGCGAGCATTTTATTCTCGAACATGGATTGTGTTATATCATTTCCGGGAATTTAAAAGTTACCGATGCCGGGCAGACAAGAATATTCGGCAATGGTGAACTGGTTTTTTACAGAAAAAATTTCCTTTCAAAGTTTACCAAAATTCCGGGTAAAAAAGAACCTTTCAGATCTGTTACAGTCATTTTTGACAGAGATATTTTGATGCAATTCAGTCAGCAATATAATGTTGTTTACGATAAACCTTATCCGTTAAAAGATGCGGTTCTGCAATTGAAAAATGACGTATTGCTGGAGAATTTCTTTCAAACGCTTTTGCCCTATTTCAATTCAGCTCTTCCGGACCAATTGATTACTCTCAAAAAACAAGAAGCGCTAATGTTACTTTTGCAAGTCAATCCGTATTTAAAAAATGTACTGCTTGATTTTAATCAGCCGGGGAAAATTGATTTAGAAGTTTTTATGCAACAGAACTTCAAGTTCAACGTTGAGCTGAAAAAACTGGCCTTTTTAACCGGAAGAAGCCTGGCCACTTTTAAAAGGGATTTTGAGCAAATTTTCCACACCTCGCCCAATCGATGGCTACAGAAAAGACGTCTGGAAGAAGCTCATTATTTAATTAAAGAAAAAAAGAAACGCCCGTCTGATGTTTATCATGAATTGGGATTCGAGAGTATTTCTCATTTTTCATATTCTTTTAAGAAACTTTTTGGCGTGAATCCGTCTGCAATCTGATTTCATTTTATTGAAATAATCTACTAAACATAAATAAACTTACTATGAAAAAAGTAATCTTCATTACCGGAGCTTCCTCCGGTCTGGGCAAAGCTACGTCCTTATTTTTCGCTCAACAAGGCTGGAATGTAATCGCTACAATGCGAAATCCTGAAAAAGAAAATGAGTTGAACAACTACCAAAATGTATTGGTGACAAGACTTGATGTTTCTGATCCGGAATCTATTAAAACAGCTATTAACGAAGGAATCGAAAAGTTCGGTCATATTGATGCCCTGGTTAACAACGCCGGTTATGGGCAGCAGGGTTTATTTGAAGCTGTTTCTCCCGAAAAAATCCGTGCGCAATTTGACGTTAACGTATTTGGTTTAATGGATGTTACACATGCTATTCTGCCACATTTCAGAAGCAGAAAACAAGGTACACTTGTCAATGTGACATCAGGCGCCGGTCGTGTTACCGTTCCTTTGATTTCGGTTTATGCAGCTTCTAAATTTGCAGTTGAAGGTTTTTCCGAATCACTTTCTTATGAACTTGAATCACAAAACATTAAAGTTAAAATCATTGAACCCGGATATGTCGTAACGCCTTTTTACGAGAGAGCTGCTGCCGATTTTGCTTTCGATCCTGAATTAGAAGATTACAAGGTTTTTCAGGAAGATATGAATACTTTATTTGCTTCTTTCGGAGATCAAAAAACAGCTACTGCAGATGATGTTGCCAAAACAATTTACGGAGCTGTTACCGATAACAGCCATACGCTTCGCTATATAGCCGGTCCCGATTTAGAACCTTTGGTAGGGTTAAGAAACAGTACATCCGATCAGGAATATATTGAAACTATGAGAAAACAATTTATGCCGAAAGCATTTTAAATTGATAGCACAATGATACGAGGTACTATTTAGAATACCCTTGTCAGCCAGTAAAAGTTTCAATAGAAACTTTAAAAGTTAAAAGCCTTTAAACATCAGTGTTTAAAGGCTTTCTTATTTTGACATGAGCTTAATTTAAAATGCAGCAATCTCCTGCAGTTTTAAAATAGAGGTTCCCTGCGGTAATTTCCATGGTGCCTTGGCTAGTTTCATTGCCAGTACTTCGGTTGGAAGCGGTTTGTATTTTTTCAGCAATCCAATACCGTTAAAAAAGCCCAGGGTTTTGACCAGTATTTTCTCTGAAGATCTGTCACTGCCTTCACGCAGAAGAGGTGCGGGTCTAAATATGATATACTGCCCAAAATTAAGTTCTGTAATGGCTGTTTCCAGTTCTCCTTTCATTCTTGAATAAAAGATGCTGCTTTTTGGCGAAGCATCGGCAGAAGAAACCAAAACAATTGAATTAACCCGGTTTTGTCTTGCAATCCTGGCAAATGTTGCAGGAATTTCAAAATCGATTTCCCATTGTTTTTTCTGAGAACCTGCTTCTTTTAGAGTTGTGCCTAAACAGGAAAATAAAACATCTCCCGTGATATAATCACTGTACTGATCCAGTTGAGAAAAGTCAATAACATATTCAGATAACTTGGGGTGAGACCTGCCTGTGGGACGTCTTACAAAAATAGTTACCGATGTATAATCGTCATCCTGTATTAGTTCATCTAAGAGGAATTTTCCCGTGGAACCCGTAGCTCCTATCAGCAGTGCTTTCATAACTTTTATCTTTAATAGTAAGTCAAATTGGCTTTGTTAATGCATTTAAATTTGGCATTTCAGTGAATTATTTCAATCGGGTAATTCGTTAATACTTTTAGGTTCAACTCTTGCTAGAGCATTCATATGGTGTCTGTACTTGCTTGAAGTTTCATACGCAAGTTTTCTCACGCGCATTATATTTCCCAAAGGACGGTGCGCGGGAAGGCAGTGAAATGGGTTAAAACTAAGAGTGTCATCTGCATATACACGACGTTCCGGACTAAATGTTTGCTGTGGCAGAAAAGTAAGTTTTGCAACAGGCTGATACGGACTTTTATCCTCAGGCCACTGCACAGATCCATCTTCAACAGGCATGATGTTGAGATCTGTACAAAGCTGTGCACTCATTTCATATTCTGCTATATTTGACTGAAAAAAATCAGCTGTAATTTTGGTTAAAAATGCATTTTCATCAGCATCGATTATGTCTTTATCAATTTTCTTTCCCGATAATTCTCTGACATTTTCCGATAACGGTTTTACATTTATTTTTGCTACATAATCCCCAAACCTCAACGCTGCCATACTGAAATAGGTATCACCCAAAAGATGCGGACCGGGAGCGCTTAATTCATTCGTATCATCAGCCAGACCTACTGCTGCCAGCACATTTTGGACTCCTACCGCAGCCTTTTGTGCAATTTGCTGGAATAACTCCCCGCTATCGGCTTGCTTTTCCAGATTTTCCTGAAGCTTTAGATATTCATTTATTGTTCCGGTTGGAATAACAGGATAATTTACCAAAAGAAAATCTTGCGTCACCGCATCAGAAAGTTCAGGTAATAGTTTCTCGCCTTCAACTCCTATAATCTTTATGGCCATACCTCGAAATGCAGACATTTTATCGGGCATTATTGCGCCTTGTGCCGTAGAAAAACGTACAATAATGGGATAGGTTTTAGGCTCCGCAAATAATCCCTGCGCCAAATGCTCAGGCAGATTTTCGTAAACCTGCAATTGCCCTTTTAAGATCGCATGGCTTTTTGCATGTGCATCCCTGATGGCATGACGGTATTTCTCGTACATCAATCGGTTTACTCGTGCCATGGAGTCTACAATTTTCTGGCTGATTTCCTGCTCGTCCGGCTGTTGTACTTCGATTGAATCACTGTAACGTATATAAGGAGTAGATTGTGTCATAAGTTATATTATTTGTGAGCTGATTTTCATTTTTTCAACGATTCCGATCAAACAGAATATTGATGATTTGAAAAAAGCTAATTGCATTTTTAAGCAAATCAAATATATCAAAGATTGCCATTTCAAATTTTATAAGATAGGTATTGAAACTTTATAGGATTTACAGTCAACAAGATTAAATGTCAATGTCTATTTAATTCAAAAAAAAGATCTGCATTTCTGCAGATCTTTTTTTTTAGTTCCAGGGATCCAAAACTACTTTTACACAGCCGTCTTCTCTTTTTTTGAAAATGTCATAAGCATGTGAAATCTCAGACAATGGCAGTCTATGCGTAATAATATCATCCAGTTGTACCTTGCCCTGAACTACATAATCCAAAAGTTTATCGATATGTTTATGCGCCGGAGCCTGTCCGCCTTTTAGAATAATTCCTTTATCGAAAAATTGTCCGAGCGGAAAATTATCATAATTCACCGGATAAACACCCAAAACTGAAACAATACCGCTTCTGCGTACAGCACTCATGCAGGCTTCCAATACTTTTATAGAACCTTTTTCAAAATTAACTGTCGCCTTTATACGATCTCCCAAATTTCGATCCGGTTCAAATCCTACAGCATCAATGCATACATCCGCCCCGCGGCCTTGCGTAAGGGCTCGAATCTGTTCTACAACTTCCTTAGGTCCATCCTCCCATAATATAGTTGTGCATCCTGTAGTTGCTTTTGCCTTATCAAGTCGATATTGCAAAGTATCGACTACGATAACCTGAGCAGCGCCTCTAAGCCACGCACTTTTTGCTGCCATAAGACCAACAGGGCCTGAGCCGAAAATAGCTACTGTTTCTCCACCTTTAACTTCTCCCCAGTCCACACCTGTATATCCCGTTGGAAAAATATCGGTAAGAAATAAAACCTGCTCGTCTGTAAGGTTATCCGGAACTACCCTTGGACCAAAATTTGCGTACGGAACTCTTACATATTGCGCCTGACCTCCGTCATAACCTCCATAGAGATCTGTATAGCCAAAAAGAGCACCACCTTTTTCTGTGGCTATTCCTCCTTCCGGACCATAATTCTCAGGATTACTGTGTTCGCAATTTCCAGGAACATCGTGGTTGCAGAAAAAACAATTTCCACACGCAATAGGAAAAGGCACTACAACTCTGTCGCCTCTTTTTAAATGCGTTACTCCTGCTCCTACTTCTTCAATAATTCCCATAAATTCATGACCTAAAACCATTGGTCTTGGCTGAGGAAATCCACCGGAATAAATATGCAAATCTGATCCGCAAATTGCTGTTGAAGTAACTTTAAGAATAATATCATCTTTGGCCTCTAATCTTGGATCATCAACCGTATCGTATTTTATGGAGCCAGGTCCATGAATAACTGCTGCTTTCATAATTATTTTTTTATAGTTAATAAGAAAATCGAAGTAACTAAATAATCAGGACTTGGTCTTACATAATTTAAGATAAAGTTTACAAATAGAGGAATGAAAAACATCGTAAACACTTCATAAACAAACAACAAACAAATATTTATACATCGAATAGCTTTAAGCATTGATGGAATTTAATTAAGGTTTTAAACTATAAATTATAATTCATACTTATAAAATATCACGCGTCATGATTATATAAAACATTCCAATTATGCTGTAAATCCTACGCAATATGACTTCTTAATTTTATAATTAAATTCTTTTTAAGAATGTAGTGTAGAATTTTACTTGATTTCAATATATACTACATCCGTAAAAGCATAAAAAACCATACTTATCATGAAAATATTTCAGTCCTTTTTAGTCTTATTTGCCTTTAGCTTTTCTTATATAGTTTCGGCACAGCAGATGCAAACCGATCGTCCCAATGAAACTGAAAGTCCTAATGCTGTGACCAAACATCATTTGCAGGTAGAAAATGGATTTTCATTTGAAAAACAGGAAAACGAAAAAACTTATGAAATTCCGGAAGTGGTGATGCGATATGGTATTTTTAAAAATGCGGAAGTTCGTATCGAAAGTACTTTGAAAGTAAGTGATGAGAATCAAGAACATAATTTCGGTATTTCTCCAGTTGAAGTTGGTTTTAAATATCATATTGTCGATCATAAAGGCGCTGCTGTTCCTGACGTTGGTATTTTAGGCCGTATTAGCATTCCGTGGATGGCAGACAAGGCGTACAAGGAGCCTTATTATAGTCCCGAAATCAGAATGCTTGCCCAGCATGAACTCTCCAAAAAAACACATTTAGGTTATAATGCAGGTGTACATTGGCTCGCGGATTCTTCTAATCCGGAGTATATATATTCATTATCTGCAGACCATTCTGTAACCAAAAAATTAAAATTGTTCATGGAAACATTTGGTTTTGCAATTTCAAATCAACATGCTCAAAATAGCGCTGACGCCGGAGTTTTATTTTTAGTGAATAACAACCTGCAATTTGATTTTATGGCAGGAACCGGAATTATGCATCATGACAATCGCAAATTTGCTGAATTAGGTTTGTCATTCAGAATTTAGATATTCAATTATAACCACCAATATTGGAGAAGATCGATAAACATCTAATTGACTGATTGATAGGTATTTTGTAAATGGTTACTATTATTCTGTAAGAAAAAAATAATTATCATTTTTAAATTTGATAAATACCAAACTTAAATTAGATAGTTAGCAATGGTACAATTTCAAAAGAATATAATATAAAAACAGCTTATTATGAAAAAAGAAAACAGTGAATCTTACGATCAGGGAGATCGTCATTTGCACAATTTACACCAACAAAATACAGATCAAAATAGCAATCCTTACGATTCTGAGAATCTTGACAATGAGTCAGATAGCGAATTGAAAGATATAACAGAACAAGACATTGAAAAGGATCTTAAAAACAATGATCCATCTGAAGGATTTGAAACTGAAGTTGTTAATCCGGATAACGATGAATTGGAGAGCGACAAATTTGAAACTAACGAATTAGATCAGGATAATCCGGTTAACAAAGAATTCGAAATTGGCGAGCTTAGTAATGACGAAATTAAAAACGACGAACTCAACAATGATGAAATAGATAATGATAAGTTCAACAAAAATGAATTTGATCGGTAATTTTTAAAATATTACATTTCGATATCAAATAAAAAAACCGTTACTGATAACGGTTTTTTTATTTGATAATTCTTTGAAGATTCTTTAACTCAACAATTAATGATTTTAATTAAATCTGAGCAAGATTAAAAGGCAGTTTTCTGATTCTTTTTCCTGTAAGGTCAAAAATAGCGTTGGTCAATGCGGGTGCTAATGGCGGTAATCCCGGTTCTCCTACTCCACCGGCATCTTCATTATTTTCCATTATATAAACTTCGATTGGCGGAATATCATTGATACGCGGCATCTGGTAATCGTAAAAGTTTTTCTGATTGGTAATACCGTCTTTAAATGTTATTTCATGAAAAGCCGCTGCACCAATTCCCATAACGATCGAACCTTCTACCTGAGCCCTGATAATATCCGGATTTACATACCATCCGCAATCCATTACAGCCCAGACTTTGTCTATTTTTACTCCGCCGTCCTTTTTTGAAACTTTTACTATATGACCAACAGTAGATGAAAAACATTCTGTTATGGCGACACCAAAACCTTCATTTTTTTTGCGCTTTTTCCATCCCGAAACTTCTTCGAGTTTGTCAATCAATTTATGGATTCTTTCATCGAGATATTCCCGTCTAAAATCAAGCGGATCTTTATTGGCTTCGTGCGCCATTTCATCCATAAAACTTTCGTAAGCAAAACCATTTGTAGAGGCATAAACAGAACGCCACCACATACTTGGAATAGGTGTTTCGAAAAGAACCTCAGCAAAACTTACATTTTTTACCGTATCAAAATAAGGTTTTAAAAATCCCTCGCTTGTACTGCGATTGGCACTTGTTTTTGTCTCAGGATCTCGCCAGTGATCGTTATTCTGACCTGACATTCTGAATTTTAGTGCCTCAATTTTTCCATTATTTATAACTCCCTCACATCTGTAAGTAATACCCGGACGATACGGTCCCTGCGTTGCATCATCTTCTCTTGTCCATACTACCTGCACTGGCGAATTGATTTCTCTCGAAATTACAGCAGCTTCGTGAGGATAATCCATAAAAGCTTTACGGCCGAATCCGCCACCCAGAAAAGTCATGTTTACAATCACGTTTTCACGGGGCATTTTCAATTCTTCACTCAGCGCATCCTGCACCCAGTCCGGCGCCTGAATTGGTCCCCATATTTCTACTTTCCCATCTTTAAAATCAGCAATACAATTCAGCGGTTCCATGCAATAATGGGACTGGTAAGGTGTCTGGTAAATTAAATCCAGCTTTTTTGCCGAATTTGCAATAACACTCGTCGGATTGCCCTGCTCTTTAAAAGAAAGCCCTTCTTTATTCATTACATTTTCTAACTGCTTTTTATAGATATCGGCGGTATTTACATGTTCAAATCCTGCATCATCCCACTCGACTTTCAGCATTTTTTTACCCTGAAAAGCAGCCCATGTACTATCAGCCACAACTGCCACACCTTCGCGATAGGTATTGAAAACGAGCATTTTTATTTTGAATACTTTTTTTACGCCGGGCACTTTTAAAGCCGCTGTCGCATCAAAGCTTTTTACTTTTCCCCTAAATCTCGGATTTCTCTCAACGGCTGCGTAAACCATTCCGGGAATCCTTTTATCTAATCCGAATATTAGTTTTCCGTTTGTTTTTGGCAGTGTATCAATACGGCGCAACGGCTTACCAATTAATTTATAATCAGAACGGCTTTTAAGTTTTACATTCTGCGGAATTTCCAGTTTTGAGGCTGCTGTGACCAATTCTCCATAATGTGCTTTTTTGCCTGAATTGCGATGTATCACATGTCCGAGTTCGGCATAACATTCCTCATGAGGAACTTTCCACTGAGTTGCGGCTGCGGCAATCAGCATTTCTCTGGCTGTAGCGGTAAGTTTAAGGAATTTTTTATAATTAGAACGAATGGTAGAACTTCCGCCTGTAACCTGATTTCCATATTTTTTATCGCCTTTTCCGAAGATGACATTGATATCATTAAGGTCTACTTCTAATTCTTCTGCAAGAATCTGCGGAACAGAATGAAAAGATCCCTGTCCCATTTCGGCACGGTGATCCACAAGCGTAACTTTGCCTGAGGTATCAATAATAACCCACGCATTCAGTTCTACTGACTTTGCTTCTTTTGCCAGTTTCAATGGATTTATAACACTGGCGGTAGAATCTGATGAAAAAATGCCAAGGTAAAGTGCTGTTCCTCCTAAACCTGCAATTTTTAAAAAATTTCTTCTGGATGTATTGTTAATTGAAGACATACTCGACTGACTTTAGTTGTTAAGGTTTAGGAGCATAAGCCCCGTTTTCTAACCATGTAATCCATGCTTTTTTAAATTCTTTGTGGCTCAAAGGCGGTAATTTCAGCCCTTGTGCAGGTTTCCAGCCTGTAAGCACAAGCCCGTCATCAGCATGCTCAATCAATTTTTGAAGATCCTTATTTCCGTTTTGTTTTGGATCAATCAACTGTTTTGCCAATTGATGTGCGGTCCTGCCTTCAAAAACCATTTTCATATCTGCCGGCGGTAAATGCCATTCGGGATGTCCGGGAGGTGAATGCAGGCCGGGTGTATTTTCCAGCTGATGGCAGTTGGAACATTTCATGGCATAAATTCCTTTTCCGTCTTTTCCTCGTTTTGGAGACATTTGATGCACATGGCTGTCGTCTCCCTGCAAAGGGATATCTCCTGCAGGATGACAATTCATACAACGCGGACTCATTAGTACGGCATAGACTTTTTCAAAAGCTTTTACCGAAGCAATACTATCCTTTTTGACAACCGGAATGGCTACATATTGGCGGTCAGTGATTTTTTCTTTGATTCCGAAAGCCAGTAAAGTGCTGGTGAGCAGAAGAAAAAACCCAACGACAAGTATCCATTTTCGAGCTGGTATTTTTTTTGCCGAATTAAATATTTTTTTCATCTGATATCAAATTAGGATTTAACTGAATTACGCTGTATTTCAGCTGCCAAATGAATTGCTTTGCGAATTCTTGGATAGGTGCCGCATCTGCAGATATTTCCGGACATGGCGTTATCGATGTCCTCATCTGTTGGATTTGGATTTTCTCTCAAAAGAACAGCAGCCGACATGATCTGACCAGAGTGGCAGTAACCGCATTGGGGTACATCTATTTCCTGCCAGGCCTTTTGTGCAGGATGATCATTATTTTGTGAAAGTCCTTCAATGGTGGTTATTTTTTTGCCTTCTGCCCTTTTAATTTTTGTGACACATGATCTAACCGCTTCACCATCGAGGTGTACTACACAAGCCCCACATTGCGCTACTCCGCATCCGTATTTTGTGCCGGTAAGATTCAGAATATCGCGAATTACCCACAGTATTGGCATTTCAGGATCTGCATCAAACTGATGGATTTGTCCATTTACATTTAATGATATCATACATCTAAAATTTAAAAATTATTCAAAATCAATCCTTTACCTAAAAATACAAATTCTATTTGTAAGAATCTGTATAGTTTCAATATTTTTATGCAATCAGCCAGCAGTGAACTACGGTGATGTTATTATTCAAGGATTATTTTCCAACTCTATCCTGCAATTGCTGTGGATAACGTGCACCAACAATTTCTATGTTTTTAAGTGCTGCATCTATATTGTTTAATTCTTCTTTGCTTAGGTAAACTTCAGCTCCTCCAATATTTTCTTCCAATCGATGCAATTTTGTAGTTCCCGGAATTGGTACAATCCAGGTTTTTTGAGCTAGTAACCAAGCTAAAGCAATCTGTGATGGTGCTGCATTTTTTTCTGAAGCAATTGATTTTACTAAGTCAACTAAAGTTTGATTCGCTTTTCTGTTTTCTTCTGAAAATCTAGGAACAATGTTTCTAAAATCAGAAGATTCAAATTTTGTATCTTCATTTATAGCTCCGGTCAAAAAACCTTTTCCAAGCGGACTGAAAGGCACAAAACCAATTCCTAATTCTTCTAAAACCGGAATGATTTCTTTTTCAGGTTCACGATAAAATAAGGAATATTCGCTTTGCAGTGCTGCAACTGGCTGTACAATGTGCGCTCTTCGAATGGTCTCTGTACCAGCTTCTGAAAGTCCAAAGTGTTTTACCTTTCCTTCTTTAATTAAATCTTTTACCGTTCCCGCAACTTCCTCAATAGGTACATTAGGATCAACCCTGTGCTGGTAAAACAAATCAATATAATCTGTTCTTAATCTTTTAAGTGAAGCTTCGACAACCGCTTTTATTCTTGCAGGACTGCTGTCTAAACCTTTTGTTGAGTCGCCGTTTTGAAAACCAAATTTGGTTGCAATTACCACTTCTTTACGAAATGGTTCTAAAGCTTCTCCAACAATTTCTTCGTTTATAAAAGGACCGTAGCATTCTGCCGTATCAAAAAAAGTCACCCCTTTTTCAAAAGCAGCCCTGATTAAAGCTATGGCTTCATTTTTTTCTGTTGCTTTTCCGTAACCAAAACTCAGTCCCATGCAGCCGAGTCCAAGCGCTGATACTTGTAGTCCGTTATTTCCTAATATTCTCTTTTCCATTATCTTTATCTTTAAATTAGAATTATTTCTTTTTTTCCGGAGCTTCTACATCGGAGAAAGCCAATACCCCGGCAGGTAATCTTTCGCCCGTAATCTTAATGGCATTTAAGGCCGTATTAAACTCCTGCCATTCGTTTGCAGTAAATTTTATTTGGGATGCTCCTGTATTCTCCAACATATGCGCCATCTGGGTTGTTCCCGGAATTGGTACTATCCACGGCTTTTGTGCCAGCAGCCATGCCAGTGAAATTTGAGCCGGCGCGGCTTTTTTCTCGACGCTCCATTTTTGAATCAACTCAACCAAAGCCATATTTGCAGGCAGGTTTTCAGGCGAAAATCTGGATTCAATACCACGGATATCACCAGATGCAAATCGTGTGTTGCTGTCAATCGCTCCGGTCAGAAAACCCACACCAAGCGGGCTCCAGGGAACAAATCCGATTCCCAGTTCTTCGCATAAGGGCAGAATTACTTTTTCAGGACCTCTCCATAAAAGTGAATATTCATTTTGAATTGCTGTAACCGGATGAACAGCGTGTGCACGTCTTACGGTTTGATGACCCGGCTCGCAAAGTCCATAATGCAGTACTTTACCATCCTTGATCAGATCTTGTATTACCCCGACAACATCCTCAATTGGAACCTGAGGGTCAACACGATGCTGATACAATAAATCAATTCTGTCTGTTCGCAGGCGTTTCAGCATTCCTTCCACCACTATTTTAATATGTTCAGGTTTGCTGTTTAAACCTGGCAAGCGTTTTCCCGTCTCCTGATCAATATTCCAGCCGAATTTTGTGGCAATTGTGATCTTATTGCGAAAAGACTGAACCCCTTCTCCTAAAATTTTCTCTACCTCCAAAGGTCCGTAAGCTTCGGCAGCATCAAAAAATGTAACGCCATTATCATAAGCTGATCGGATAATGCGGTGCATTTCAGGTCTGGAAGGAATTGTGGTCTGGTAATTACGGCTCATATTCTGCACACCGATACCAATGCTGGAAACTTCGAGTTTCCCCAGTTTTCGCTTTCCGGGAGCTGTTAGTGGAATTTGATTATTTTCTTCTAAAGCGATATCCTCTCTTCCAGAATTCGCAAAAGAAGCAAAAGGAAGCATTGCACTTCCTGCTAATGCCAAACCCGCCGTTTTTAATATTGATCTTCTATCCATTTTAAAAATTTTCTCTAGTTAGTTATCTGGTTAATTTTCGCTCACTCAGCCATTTTACCATATTGGGATCTCTGTGATCAAAAAACAGGCTTGCATTAGTGTCTAAAGTTTTGATCGAAGCCATATCCTCAGCTGTTAATTCAAAATCAAAAATATTGAAGTTTTCTGCCATTCTTTCTTTACGAACTGATTTCGGAATCGCCACTACTCCCCTTTGGGTCAACCATCTCAGGATAACCTGCGCAGTAGATTTATTATATTTAGAAGCAATTGCTGTGAGAAGTTCGTTTGTGAAAATGTCATTCTTTCCTTCTGCAAACGGCCCCCAGGATTCGATCTGAATATTGTTTTCCTGAAGAAATTCCTGCGCTTCATTCTGCTGATGAAAAGGGTGCGTTTCAATCTGGTTTACTGCCGGTGTAAAGCCTGTATTAGATACTAAGTCCATAACCCTGTCCGGATGAAAATTAGAAACACCAATAGCTTTTACTTTTCCTGCTTGGTATAATTCCTGCATGGCGCGCCACGATCCGTAGATATCTCCATAAGGCTGATGGATAAGATATAAGTCCAGATAATCCAATTGCAAAAGGTCTAAAGATTTCTGAAAAGCTTTTAAGGTATTTTCATAACCTGCATCGCTTACCCAGAGTTTTGTTGTAATAAAAAGTTCATTCCTTGCAATTCCGCTTCGTTTAATTCCGTTTCCAACAGCCTGTTCATTCATATACGACGCTGCTGTATCAATTAATCTGTAACCCGTTTCAATAGCGTCTGCCACTGCCTGTTCACATTCTGCCTGATCCTGCATTTGAAAAACACCAAACCCTAAAATGGGCATTTCAACTCCGTTGTTTAATTTTATAGTATGCATTATAACACGATTTTATAATTCTATTATTACAAATTTCCGAACTAAAAACATGGGTTTTGGTATACAGATTACGGAATCTCCTACCAAGATTACTGATTCAGAGTACGCTGCTGTTAAAACTATACTTAAATAGCTAAATTTGTTTATCAAATGAGAAAGACATGGAACAGGTATTTAATTTCGAGACTATAAATCAATACAATGATTTTAATAATCATGAAACATTACATCCTTTAGTTAGTATTATTGATTTTAATAAAGCAAAACCAAGAACAGGTTCAAGGATGAATTTTGAACTTTACTGTATATTTTTGAAGGATGTAAAATGTGGGGATTTGAAATACGGCCGTAATTATTATGATTATCAGGAAGGAACTTTAGTCTTTATTGCGCCAGGTCAGACAGTTGATGTAGAAAACAAAATAGATTATTACCAGCCGGCAGGACATGGACTGGTTTTCCATCCGGATTTAATTCGCGGCACATCACTTGCAAAAAACATTAGTGAATATAACTTTTTCAGCTATAATACAAGTGAAGCTTTACACTTATCAGAGAAAGAAAAACAGCTTGTCTTTGATTGTTTTGCAAAGATAGAAACGGAATTAAAGCAGTCTATTGACAAACACAGCAAAAAACTTATTGCTTCAAACATTGAATTATTTTTGAATTACTGCGAAAGATTCTATGACCGCCAGTTTATTACCAGGGATACAACCAACAAAGGAATTGTTGAAAAATTTGAGGAACTCTTAAACAGTTATTTTTCCTCAGATAAACCCAATATCTTAGGCCTTCCTTCCGTAGCGTATTATGCCGGCGAACTTAATTTGTCTCCGAATTATTTTGGGGATCTTATTAAAAAAGAGACCGGAAAATCTGCTCAGGAATACATTCAGAATAAAATAATAGATACTGCTAAAAATAAGATATTCGATTCGACTAAAACTATTAATGAAGTCGCCTATGAATTAGGATTTAAATATCCGCAGCATTTTACGCGTTTTTTCAAACAGCATGTTGGAAGCACTCCTAATGAGTATCGAATTATGAATTAAGAAAATAAAGAATTTATATAATTACAGTTTTTTAATTAAAAAAGGCAGCTCCTAATCAGGAAATGCCTTTTTTATTATCACTTAATTTGTCGATTTATTTGTTACAATATTTCATCCAGTACAGCTTTAAGTTCCTCAAATGTATCAGGTTTTGAAATATATTTCACTACGGTATCATTTTTCAAAAGCCATGGCACCATGATATTTTCATCAGGTGTTGACAGCATTACAACTTCAATATCTGCAAGACGTGGATAACTGCGTAAACGGCGTATAAATTCTAGTCCGTTTATAAAAGGCATGTTGTAATCCAGCAATATTAAATCTGGAAGTTTTTCAGAAGAAATAAGTTCTGAAAGCGCTTTTATAGGACTGCTTGAGGTACTGCAATTAACTTTTTTATTAAGAGTGCTAATTGCATCAATAAAATTTGCAATATCATCATCATCATCATCAATAAGAAGTATTTCCTTCATAAACATAGGTAACAGTTAATATTTAAATATTCGGTTGGTCTTTTAAAGTAGTTTTCTAAAATTCTAGGAAATATAAGCTTTTTCAGTTAAAAAATAATAAAGATGACTGAAAAATTTACTTTTATTTATTCTATTACAAATATAATAAGCACTATTCGAAAACATAATTTTTTTGTCACAAAAGTTAAGGCGCTTTTATATATTTTACTATTCTAAGTTTTGTGGCGGAATGATTTCATAAAATATTTGAACATAAAAATACAGTAAAATCAAGGTCTGCAGAATTTAAGTCAAATGTATAAAGCCCTTCTTTCATTTTTTTATTTTAAGCTCTAATTAAATATCTGTAAAAGATACACTTTTATCAAAAAACTTTGTATAAATTTGAAAAACAATCAATTAAGAAATGTCAAAGAACGGAAATATTTTAATAGTTGAAGATGATATAGATGACAAAGATTTTCTGGAGCAGTTAATTTTGGAACTTGGTGTTTTAAATAAAATTGTTTGGAAATCTAATGGAGATGAAGCATTTTCCTACCTATCGAATACAACAGAATCATTGTTCATTATATTTTCAGATATAAACATGCCCATTATGAATGGTCTGGAATTAAAAAGGAAAATCGATAAGGATCCCAAACTTCGGGAAAAGAGCATACCTTTTATTTTTTATTCTACAGCCGCTAACAAAGATGCCGTTGATGAAGCTTATACAGAGCTTACAATTCAGGGCTTTTTTATTAAAGGAACAGATTACCAAAAAACAAAATCACTAATTCAGGTAATCATTGAATACTGGAAAAACTGTGTACACCCTAATAATGCTTAAAAAAATCACGCAGAATTCAGAAAATTAATTATTATCTGAATTTTTCCTGTGAGTTAATAATTACTCCGTAACAGAACTCCTATATATTAGTTAGCACTTCGCATTTAATCTTGTTATTAAAGTCCTGATAATTAAAGTTTTCTTAAACTGTAGTCAGGTAAATTTTATTTTTAGTAACTTCTATAAATATTATAATAATAAGAAAAATGGAAGATATTAAAATACATAAAAACAGCCTTAAAGGAAAAAACGTTGTTATAACGGGTGCCAGCAGCGGAGTTGGCCGGGCAACGGCAGAAGCTTTTGCAAGTCAGGGATGCAATATAGTGGCAGTTGCCAGAGGTCAAAAAGGTCTTAATGAAGTCGTAGAATATTGTCGTGAATTAAATGTTCAGGCTATTGGCGTAAGTGCCGATATGTCAATTGCTGAAGATGTCGAGAAAGTCGCTCAGGAAGCCCTGGCTCTTGGTGGAAAAATTGATATCTGGGTGAATAATGCCGGCGTCATGGCAAGCGGAAAGTTTGAAGAAATTCCATTGGAAATTCATCAGCAGGTAATTAAAACCAATTTGTTTGGATACATGCACGGAGCTTACAATGCCATCAAAATTTTCAAAAAACAAAATCAAGGTATTTTAATCAATAATGTTTCCATTGGAGGATTTATGCCGGCGCCATATAGTGCTGTATATTCTGCCACTAAATTCGGAATCAGAGGTATGATGGAATGTCTGCAGGGCGAAATTTCCAATCGAAAGGATATTCATATTTGTAATTTATATCCGCAATTGCAAAATTCTACAGGTAATTTACATTCAGCGAAATACTCTGGTTTTGATATGAAAATCCCTTTTATTGCTTCTGATCCCCGTGATACTGCTGCGAAAATAGTAGATTTAGCCAAACATCCCAAAAAGGATTTATTTCCTGATTTTAAAGCGGCGGCACTTACAAACACTTACCGGTTATTTCCAAAAATGGTAATTAATTCAGCTTCTGCGGCTCTTCGCATGAAAATGAAACTTAATCAGTCTAAGGAAGATGACGCCGGAAATGTTTTGACAAACTCTAAAGAGCCTTTAAGGGTTTACGGAAATCCACCGCAAAAAAAATCGGAAAACCTTGGTTTAGCATTATTTGCGGGAGTAGGTGTTGGTGTTGCTTTGCTTTTAATGGGCAAAAAAAATATAGTCTAAACAAATTATAGCATCATAAAAAAGCCTGGAAAATAATTTTTCCAGGCTTTTTTTATTGTGATAAATGATAATTTTTAGTTCATTACAATTTGTTCCATGCTATTTAAAATGCGCAAGGAAGCTGCTTCGCAAAAATCCAATCCGGAATAATCGGGATTATAACCGCCAATGTAAGGCACGGCCATAATGTACAGGTTTTCATTGTAAGCGCCGTATTGATCAATAATTTGAAAATTATCATTAATGGCAATTCCTGAAACGCTCAAAAAGTAACTTCCGTTATTATCTTTTTCTATAGATTTATTTCCTTCTAAAAAAGCGATATGCCCTACATCATTAGACTTGAATTTTATTTTTGCGGGCGTAATTGCTTTTTGCATCAATAAACTCTTAAAAGGAAAATCTTCATAAGACAAATGAGGCTGACCCACACAATCGACAAAAGTCTCATAAAATACAGATTGTGGATTGTTTTCCTGATCCAGAAAGTTGTATAATATTCCTCCGCCGTTTTGGGGTTCTACTGTACTTTCTGCCCCAACGGGAATAATATCCAAAACTCCCGCGTGATGAAGAGCCAGCAATTCGCTGCAGGATTTTTGCGGAACAAAGGCTATTACAATTGAAATGAGCGGCATCAATACTTTTTGAAGACGCTGCATATCTTCTGCCGAAAGGTATTTTGCAGGATGATTCATTGCAAAACTCAAAACTGCCAGCATTTCTTTCCAATACACAGATTCCTGTCTTTTTATCGATTTCTCTGCCTGAATATATTCTGCTTTTAAAAGCTGAAAAGGTTCCAGACGTTCGCGAAGTTCCATCATTTCCATAACAAATTCTTCAATACTGAAATCTTTAATTCGATTATAAAAATCAGGGTCTTTCTCCCTGAAAATCTCTTTAAAATCTTTTTGAAATACAAAGTCCAGAGACAAAAATCCATCATTGTTTTTTCTGTGGATTTCAATTTCTTCTTCACTCAGTAATAAGTCATTTTTAAGGTGAGAATCTTCAAGATGAAACCGAACCGCAGGAAGCATTCCGCTTCTGGAATGCATAATCATTTTAAAATCCGGACTTTCGGCGTGGCTTTGAAAAGTTACGTTTCCATTTTCATCTTTTTCAAATGAACCGTTTTCTCTTGCAAGTGTTCTTATAGCGTCAATAGCGGTTAAAGAAGATCCTTTTATCGCAACCGCGTGATTCAGCTTCAGCAAAAGTTTTGATGGCGGATACGGAGCATCAAAATATCCTTTGACTTTACCCTCATATCTTACCGGCCAGTTATGTCCGGTACAAATTACTACATAATCAAATTTGTCTTTGCCCGTTGTGGTTTCTACCCAAACTTCTTTTCCTTGTTCATTATAACTAATATCCAATACATTGGTTTGATAATGAATTCGGGTTGTTATTCCGGTTGCATCACCTTTTTGCTGTAATAGCTTAAACTGATCGGCGAGATAATATCCAAAAAGCAATCTTGGTACGACTTTATACTCATTAAATTTCTCAGGATCAATATTAAACCTCGTCAAAATATCTGCAGGAACAGTTAAAATCCATTCTGAAATTGACGTCACTATTTCAGGTGTTTCATTATCAGAAACATTAGTTACATGTTCATCATTTGCTCCTTCATGGCTATAAGGCATTCCTGCGCCAAGGGTACTTTTTCGTTCATAAATATCAATTTCAAAATCTGATTTACCGGATTCTATTAATCTTTTGTACATAAAGAGTCCGCTTGGTCCTCCTCCTAAAATTGCAATTCGCTTTTTAATTATTTCGGTCTTCATTTTTTGTCCTTGTTTTGTTTTTTCAAACTATTGTATTTATAAACTTTTAGGTTAAATCTTCTTTCTTTTAAACCAAAAAAAAATGCAATTGCATTTATAATAGGGTTTCTTATTTTTCAAAAAAGTAAATCGTGTTTTTTAATAAATAAATGTACTTCTACAACCTTAAATATAATTACATAAAATTCGTAAAGCTTTTCAAAATTACAAGGCATTTCAAATTACTTCAAGAAGTGTAGAGCAATATATCTCAATAAGTTACAAACTGAAAATTAAACAACTTTTGACGTCAAATAATGTAAAGATTTCCTCTATGATGTTTTTTAGCTTTGAGTTAGAAATTATAACTTAAAAACCATTACCATGAGATTAGCCAGCCACGATAATAACCACCATCAAACTTCTTTATATTCAGGATCACAAATGTTTATGGAAAAACATGAACGCAACCATCTGGAACAGGCTTTTGAATCACTAAACGAGCCATTATGCTTTAGCAGAGATTCAAATTTTCTTGACAGTGAATTCTGCAGTACACTCGAAAAAGAGGGTCATGGAGATTTTCTATTGTAATAGCAAGTAATTATTTAACGTAATATTTTCGATAATCGTAATATAACAATTGATTGTTTATTATTGTTTTCGATAAAAAAAGTAACTCCTTACAAGAGTTGCTATATCTATTCTTTGGCTTCTTTCCATGCATTATTTAATTTGGAAATAGAAGTTACAATGTATATTAAAAAATAAAAAATGAGTTCTGAAAATCCTGAAATCACTAATTTACAACACGGCAAACAAACCAGAAAAGATCAATATGCGTTCGGACGTTCGCTAAGAAAAAATTGTTCGAGAAAATCACATGGAAAATTTCAGGTAACAGAACGAAACGTGGTAGAATTGCATATTGAACGAACAAAAGGCCGTATTGAAGAACTATTGCCTATAAGATATCAACGTATTTTAGAATCGCCGTTTACGCATTTTCGTGGTGCAGCCGGAATTATGGCTACAGATTTGGGTCTTCAAAAATCTACTAATCTAAATATACAGATATGCGGAGATTGTCATTTGTTGAATTTTGGAGGATTTGCAACGCCGGAACGAAATATCATTTTTGACATAAACGATTTTGATGAAACCGCTATTGCTCCATGGGAATGGGATATAAAACGTCTGGCGGCCAGTTTTGCAATTGCTGCCAAGCATAAAGGTTTTTCTAAAAATAAATCCAGAGAAGTAGCTGAAATAGTAGTGACCAGCTACACAAAAAACATGAGAAAGTATGCTAAAATGTCTGCGCTTCAGGTTTGGTATGAAGATATTCGTTTTGAAGACATGATTAAATCCGGCAACGACAATCTCTCCAAAAAGTTAGCTCAAAAGCGTCTTGAAAAAGCATCTGAACGAACTCCTCACGAAAAAGAGTTTGAAAAAATGACCGAAGTAAAAGACGGAAAAGCAATAATTCTGGATAATCCTCCCCTTATTTATCATCTCGAAGGCAAGAAACAAGAAGCTTTTTCACGCCGGGCCGAAAATGCATTTCTGCGATACAAAGAAACTCTTCCTGACGATCGTAAAGTCTTACTCGAAAATTACAAAATTCAGGACGTCGCTATAAAAGTTGTCGGAGTTGGAAGTGTTGGTACGTGGTGCGGGGTAATGTTATTATTATCAGATTCGGGAGATCCGTTATTCCTTCAATTTAAAGAAGCTTACCAAAGTGTTCTCACGCCTTTTACATCAGAAAGTGAATATGAACATCACGGTCAGCGTGTCGTTAACGGTCAGCGTTTGATGCAGTCTGCTTCTGATATTTTCTTAGGCTGGACATCTGATGAAAAAGGACGAAATTATTATGTAAGGCAAATGCGTGATGCAAAAATAAAACCGGTTATTGAAACGATGAACTTCAAAAATCTTGTACACTATGCCAATTCCTGCGGATGGGCGCTTGCTCAGGCACATGCCAGAACAGGAAATGCTGCCGCTGTTATTTCCGGATATATTGGAAAAAGTGACAAGTTTAAAAAAGCAATCGGCCGTTTTTCACTTGCGTACAGCAGACAAAATAAAAAGGATTACCAAACATTATTAACTGCCGTAGAAAAAGGAATTATAAAATTGGATTGATACTAATTTGAAGGCAATCTGGCAATCCAACATTTAATCATACTTAGATCTTAATAAAATATTATGAAAGAAGTTTTTTTTAAAGACTGGATCAGCATTGGACATGTTGTCGCTGCTACCATCATCGCCTTTATTACTTTATTTTTTTTCCTCCGCATTTCAGGCAAACGCACTTTGGCAAAACTTAATGCCTTTGACTTTGTTGTTACTGTTGCTTTGGGGTCAACTTTATCGTATATGATGCTGGCCATGGTTCCGCTGGTTGAAGGAACTATTGTGTTGTTACTCATTATTATCATGCAATATTTTTTTGCCTGGACTGCCCGATCTTCCAAGAAAATGGAAAGACTTATAAATGCAGTTCCCAGCCTTATATTTTATGACGGAATATTTATAGAGAAAACAATGGCAAAGGAAGCTATTACTAAAAGTGAAATATTTTCTATGATCAGGAACTCAGGAATTGATCAGATTGAAGATGTAAAAGCTGTTGTAATGGAACTTAACGGACAAATTACAGTGGTTAGAAAATCAAATGGTAACGGAAACAGTTCGCTGGATGATGTTACAAACAAGCATCATAATTGATTATTTCAACCAAAGTAATTCAGATGAAAATTTAGCAATCACACTCGGAAATTATATAAAATCATAAGCGATGTGACCCTCTATCTTTATATTATTCTAATTCGAAAAAGAATTAGTGACAAAGCCATCAACTAAACTTATTTATATGAAATCTAAAAATTACTATGCATTTGAAGAATCAGCATCCGACCTTTCATCTTATGAAGAACAGCTGTTGTTAAATTATGATGATTATCTGGAAAAAGGGTACGCTGCTGAATTATCTGCAAGCAATCACTACAACTTAGAATTAGGAGAATTGGAAGATTTACTTGAAGATGATTTCGATTCAGAATATGATGAAAATGACTGGGAAGAAGAAGATTCTGAAAATGAACCCGTAGAAGAAAACGATGAAAATCAGGAAAAGCCGGGAACATTTATAATGGCAAGCTAATCTACATTTTTACTATACAATATCAAAGCCGATGATAATTCATCGGCTTTTTATATTATAATTTGTCTGTAAAAAGAAAATCCCATTTCTTCTGAAATGGGATTTTTTATGCATTTAAATTCAATTGATTGATTTGTAATATTCATAAAGTTTGAATATTTAGGAAATCATATCTCAAGAAGAATTTAGTGATTGTCAAATTCTCTACGATTATAAAAAGCATCATCATCACTGTTATAATCAGGGTTAGAATTATTTCCAGGATAATATGAATCCATCACTCTTCGCTCATAATTTCTGTCAAAATTATGCTGAGTGTTATATCGGCTGGTGTTTCTAAAGGTATTATATCCAATATTATTGGCCATAACAATTTTTGTATCCTTGTTTATAGATACAGATCCAATTGGTATAATGATGTGGCTATCACCATCTTTGTATATAAACTCTCTGCCATTGTCGTGCGCTATAGCATCGTGTACTTCATTTTTACTGTCTTCTATTAATGCTTTATCCACATTAACATCCAGATAGACAACACGTTTCATATCTTTATTAACCCAAAGATTATCAATTTTGCCTATAGTACGGTTGTCCGCATCTACGATTTTCCATCCTCTTATGTCTGAGTAGTTTGAAGCAATTTTATAATCTGAAAGTTCATCCAGTTTGTATAAATTTCTATCTTTATTTTCCATAATTTGTTTTTTTAATTTGTTGTTCTCCCGAAGTCTAAAACAGGAATGTCCAGCTGGTAAGTTTACTCTTTCCATCAGCATCAAATCCCAGAGATTATTTACTCCTAAATTTGAGCGAAAGAGCTCTTTTATTCCTGCTAGTTCCCGTTAATTTATCGTATCTGTCGTACTTGAATTTATAGTATCTGTACTTGTACTGTTTTCAGTTTCTACTCTTCTTTCACCCTGTACTTCGTTATCTCTTAAAAATACAAAGTATACAAGTGCTCCAATTAATAGAACTGCTACAATCCACGGCCATATTGGCTTCTTTTTCTCAATTTTAATCTCTGCCATAATATATTTTTTTTATAATAAACGTTTTATCGTAGATTAAAGGTACAAATGAACACGGATTAAGAAGTATGAAATTTCAGGCAGAAGTTATACAATTCCCAGTTACTAAAAGTTTAATATCGAATAGCTTATGTAATAAAATGTATAAAGTAAATAATTTGGAACGCTTTCTGTAATGGACGTTTAAACAAAACATATTCGGACGTTTGAACAAAGTCACAGCGATTTGTATCCTCTAATTTTGTCCTATTAAAACAATTTAAATTTTTAAAAAAATGGAACAGAATAATTATCAGGGAAAACTGCAGAAAGCGACAGGTTCCGGATTTAATGCTAAATCAACATCCAGGGAAGTTATAAAGGGCATTGATCTTACCGGAAAAATTGCCATTGTTACGGGCGGAAATACAGGTATTGGTTTAGAAACGGTTAAAACACTTGCAACAGCTGGCGCAACGGTTATTGTACCCGCCAGAGACATAGAAAAAGCGAAAAGAAATCTGGATGGAATTGCAAATGTAATGATAGAAAAAATGGATTTGATGAACCCGGATTCTGTTGATGCATTTGCCGAAAAGTTTTTGCTTTCAGAAAAACCGTTGCATTTACTCATCAACAATGCGGGAATTATGTGGGTGCCTTTACGCAGGGATAATCGAGGTTATGAATCGCAATTGGCAACTAATTATCTGGCTCTTTATCAACTCACGGCAAGGTTATGGCCGGCATTAAAAAAAGCAAATGGCGCCAGAGTGGTAAACTTATCTTCGGGCGGGCATCAATTTTCTGATTTTAATTTTGAAGATCCTAATTTCCTAAATCGGGAATATGAAACTTTGCAGGGATACGGACAGTCAAAAACAGCGGTTAATCTTTTTTCTTTGGAATTAGACATGCGTGCAAAAGACCATAATGTGAGAAGTTATTCATTATGTCCCGGTGCTGTTGGGGAAACAGAATTAGCACGAGAAGCACCGATCGATTTGTTTCAAAAACTGGGTTACAGTGATGCAGAAGGAAATATACTTCCTGAAGTTGCTGCTTCCTTAAAAACTATTCCGCAAGGCGCAGCCACAACAGTCTGGGCGGCCACAAGCAAATTACTAAATGATATTGGCGGCGTTTATTGCGAAAATGCAGATATAGCCACATTGAGTTCAAATGAAGCAATTATTGGCGGTATTAAAGAGTATTCATTAGATGAAAAAAATGCAAAACGTTTATGGAAATTAAGCGAGGAGATGACCGGAATAAAATTCGACCTTAGTTAATATTTGTATCTTTATACCACACAAGCAATTATGGATTATCAGGTAAATTATATCAACCCGGAGATTAAACTTTCCAGTTACACCGGCAGGCTGTTTAAAACGGAAGCCGCGTTTAATGATCATTTGCTTGTGTGGTTAATTTCGGGTGAAACGAAAATTATTCAGGCAGATGAAAGTTTTGTATTTGGTCCGGGAAGTACTTTTTTGATTCCAAGAAATCAATTGGCCACCATCATTAACATTCCAAAAGACGGATTGCCTCACAAAGCAGTTGCCATGCATTTATCGGCTAAAAGACTGAGAGGATTTTATGATCATGAAAATGTAAAGCTAAAAACGGCTACACCAAAAATTTTCAGTTTTCATAAACATCCTTTGTTGGAAAGCTGTTTGGCATCGCTGATTCCTTATTTTGAAATGCAGGAGAATTTTCCCGAAAATATCGCCTCTTTGAAAATTACAGAAGCAATTTCAATTCTTAGAAATATTGATCAGGATATCGATTCGATATTAGCCAACTTTGACGAACCTGACAAGATTGATTTGATTACTTTTATGGAGAAAAACTTTATGTTTAATATGCCATTGGAAAAATTCGGGTATTTAACAGGGCGAAGTCTCACCACTTTTAAGCGGGATTTCCATAAGGCTTTTAACAGTACACCGCAACGCTGGCTCACCAAAAAAAGATTAGAACTGGCTTATTATCAGCTTACTGAAAAAAACAAAAAACCTGTTGATGTTTATTATGAAACCGGATTTGAGAATTTATCGCATTTTTCTTTTGCGTTCAAAAAACAATTTGGCTATTCTCCAACTGAATTGCAAAGGATAAAAACAAACTTCTAAATGAGTTTATTTTTATTTTGGAGAACTCATATTACTCTAAAAATTTATAGCGCAAACCCAATTCAATTGCATCATTTGCATAAGCGCCGGAATTTCCAATAAATCCAGAGTAAGACAAGAAGATGCCGAGTTTATCTAAGGTAATTCCAAAAGAGCCTGAAACAACTTCATTAGTATGATACATTGTTGATATATTCATGTGGTATTCGGGCATTTCAAAATTGGCACCAATATCTACTATATTTTTTAATCCCTTAATACCTCTAAAAGCAACAAGCGGCTGAATATTGAAATCATTTATTCTGCTGGAAACATAAATTTTATAGCTTGCGGCACCATAAAAAACCTGATTATCTACATATCTTCTTTCACCATCGTTATCTTCAAAAAATGTATTGTTTAAATTAGGTACCGACGCCTGAAGTGTTAATAATTTTGTTGTATACGAAATACCAAAATCACCATCTAAAGCTCCTCCTTCATCAAAATTCTGAATGGACGGATCAGTGATATCTCCGCTTATTTTACTCTTATCAAGCGATAGAAATCTGGCTCCAATGGAAAGTCCGAAATTTAATTTTCGATCTTCTGCATCAAGAGGAAGATGATAGGCAAAAGTTCCTAAAATCCTTGTGTTGGTAATTAAACCTGCCCTGTCGCTATAAAAATTAAGTCCATAAGCTAATCTGTCATCGGGATTGTATTCTGCTGTTCCATACATCATTACCGGATTTCCCGGAACCTCATCCCATTGTCTCTGATATCCAATATTTGCGTTCAGGCCTTTATTTATTCCCGCCATTGCCGGATTGCCTAAATATTGATTTTGGTAGTACATGGCTTCAAATTTATTTAGTTGTGCATTAGCCGTATCAGCAATCAAAAAAACTATACTTAAAAACAGGATTGGCTTGATGACAAATAATCTCATTATTATTTTTTTACTTGTACTCATATTGATATGGTTATGATATAAAAATTATATTATCTGAACTTTCTATTATGGCTGCTAATTCCTGATCATGGTTATGAATCCCTTGATTTTTGGCAAGCTGTCTCCTAAATCAATCAGATAATAATAGGTATCATTGTTTAGTGGAGATCCGCTATATGATCCATCCCATTCATTGCTGTATGATTTTTTAGAATATACGATTCTACCCGCCCTGTCATAAACTGTAACGGTATTATTTGGATATAAAAGAATGTCTTTAATTTCCCAGAAATCATTTTTACCGTCTCCGTCCGGCGATAGAATATTATTTGCAAATACCAGATCCGGAGAAACACCTTTGTATATTACAATTGTATACGTCTCTTTTGTAATGCCATCTCCGGCCGTAACTATTGTTTGAATAATATTATCTCCTGAGTGCAGAATTATTGGAGCACTTGCAGAACCACTGGCAACAGCCAATCCATTTACGGTTATTTGAGATTCAGCATCTTCCGCTGTTGGAGTTACTGTAATTGAGGCTACATCGTACTTAACAACTGCATTATAATTATTTATATTCGATTCAAATCCAGGGTTTAATGTTCCCTGACTAATACTTAAATCAAATAAAGCTGCATTATTTGATTCCTCTTTCGTAATATTGATTGTATAATTTTTAGTAGTTATACCATCTCCCCCAACAACTTTAATAAGTACTGTATTCAGTCCTGGTACTAAAGAAATTGTAGCAGGAGCTCCACTTGCAACTGCCGTTCCGTTAATTGTTATTGATGCTAAAGGGTCATTTGCTATTGCTATTATCGTTTCTGAAGTAATATTATTGGCAACAGTAGTGGTATACAACAGAACATTTGGTGAAAATGCAGGACTAAGAGTTCCACTACTAATAGTCAGACTTGTCAGGTTAACATCATTTGGAGATGTCACTGTCAATACTCCCGCAACATACGAAATATTGTAATTTGAAGCTGCTGCACCACTTACCGAAATAGGATATAATCCAACCGGACTTGCTGCAGTTGCAGTCGTCGAAATAACTGCAGGAGTCGTTAAACTCATAACCGAATCACCATTTACAAATCCGGAATAACTTGCTGTTAATGGAGGATTTGCTTCTCCAAAGGTTTTGGTTTTATTGTCAGCGGTAATAGTTAAACCTGCACGAGTTACTGTTAATATTCCGTCAAAATAGACAAAAGTATAATTTGCTGAAGCTGCGCCGCTCGCCGTTATCGGATAATTTCCAACTGCGCTTGCTGTATTTGCAGTTGTAGAAATTATTGGCGGTGTAGTCAAACTTGCCGATGTGTCACCATTTAAAAAACCTGCGTAACTTGCCGTTAAAGTTGGATTCGCATCACCATACATTTTGGTTTTATTGTCTGCCGTAATAGTTACAACTGCTGGCGTTACCGTCAATGTTCCGTCAACATAAGTAAAGGTATAATTTGATGAAGCTGCTCCGCTTGCCGTGATTGGATAAGTTCCAACAACGCTTGTTGCATCAGCAGTCGTAGTAATTGTTGGCGCTGTGGTCAAACTTGCCGATGTATCTCCGTTTACAAATCCTGTGTAACTTGCCGTTAATATTGGATTTGCATCTCCGTAAACTTTGGTCTGGTTGTCTGCCTTTATGCTTAAAACTGCAGGTATTACGGTCAATGTTCCATCAACGTAAGTAAAAGTATAATTTGAGGAAATTGCCCCGCTCGCCACGATTGGATAGGTTCCTGTTGGACTTGTCGCATCGGCTGTTGTGGAAATGGTTGGCGGTGTTGTCAAACTTGCCGATGTATCACCGTTTACAAATCCTGCGTAACTTGCCGTTAATGTTGGATTTGTATCTCCGTAAACTTTGGTCTGGTTATCTGCCGTAATTGTTACAATTGCAGGCGTAACTGTCAACGTTCCATCAATATATGTAAAAGTATAATTTGCTGAAGCTGCCCCACTTGCCGTAATTGGATAGTTCCCAACGGCACTTGTCGCATCCGCAGTTGTGGTAATTGTTGGCGCTGTGGTCAAACTTGCCGATGTATCACCATTTACAAAACCGGAATAACTTGCTGTTAATGTTGGATTTGCATCTCCATAAATTTTGGTCTGATTATCCGCTGTAATAGTTAAAACTGCAGGTGTAATCGTTAAAGTCCCGTCAACATAAGTAAAAGTATAATTTGATGAAGCTGCTCCGCTGGCCGTGATTGGATAGGTTCCTGTTGGACTTGTTGCATCAGCAGTTGTGGTAATGGTTGGCGGTGTTGTTAAACTTGCCGATGTATCTCCGTTTACAAATCCTGCATAACTTGCCGTTAAAGTTGGATTTGCATCTCCGTAAATTTTAGTCTGGTTATATGCTGTAACGGTTAAAACTGCAGGAGTTACCGTCAATGTTCCGTCAACGTAAGTAAAAGTATAATTTGCCGAAACCGCACCACTTGCCGTAATTGGATAATTTCCAACGGCGCTTGCTGTATTTGCTGTTGTAGAAATTATTGGCGGTGTAGTTAAACTTGCCGATGTATCGCCGTTTACAAAACCGGAATAACTTGCCGTTAATGTCGGATTAACATCTCCGTAAATTTTGGTTTGGTTATCTGCTGTAATAGTTAAAACTGCAGGAGTCACCGTCAATGTTCCATCAATATAAGTGAAAGTATAATTGGCAGAAGCTGCTCCGCTCGCCGTGATTGGATAAGTTCCAACGGCGCTTGCTGCATTTGCAGTAGTCGTAATTGTTGGCGCTGTGGTTAAACTTGCCGATGTATCTCCGTTTACAAAACCTGTATAACTTGCCGTTAATGTTGGATTTGTATCTCCATAAATTTTGGTCTGATTATCAGCCGTAATGGTTAAAATTGCAGGCGTTACGCTCAAAATTCCGTCAACATAAGTAAAGGAATAGTTTGCAGAAACCGCACCGCTAGCCGTTATCGGATAAGTTCCTGTTGGACTTGTGGCATCGGCAGTTGTTGAAATTGTTGGCGGTGTAGTTAAACTTGCCGATGTATCCCCGTTTACAAAACCCGAATAAGTTGCCGTTAAAGTTGGATTGACATCTCCATAAATTTTGGTCTGATTATCCGCTGTAATAGTTAAAACTGCAGGAGTTACCGTCAATGTTCCATCAATATAAGTAAAAGTATAATTTGATGAAGCTGCTCCGCTTGCCGTTATCGGATAAGTTCCTGTTGGACTTGTGACATCGGCAGTTGTGGTAATTGTCGGCGGTGTGGTCAAACTAGCCGCTGTATCTCCGTTTACAAAACCTGCGTAACTTGCCGTTAAAGTCGGATTAACATCTCCATAAATTTTAGTCTGGTTATCTGCCGTAATGGTTACAACTGCAGGAGTTACCGTCAATGTTCCGTCAACATAAGTAAAAGTATAATTTGCTGAAGCTGCCGCGCTTGCCGTAATTGGATAAGTTCCAACAACGCTTGTCGCGTCGGCAGTTGTAGTAATTGTTGGTGCTGTTGCCAAACTTGCCGCTGTATCTCCGTTTACAAATCCCGTGTAACTTGTTGTTAATATTGGATTTACATCTCCGTAAATTTTAGTCTGATTATCAGCTGTTATGGTTAAAATTGCAGGAGTTATAGTCAACGTTCCATCAACATAAGTAAAGGTATAATTTGACGAAGCTGCACCGCTTGCCGTGATTGGATAAGTTCCTGTTGGACTTGTCGCATCGGCAGTTGTTGTAATTGTTGGCAGCGTTGTTAAACTTGCGGCTGTATCGCCATTTACAAAACCTGAATAACTTGCCGTTAATGTTGGATTTGCTGATCCATAAGTTTTGCTTTGATTATCAGCGGTAATCGTTAATATAGCAGGAGTTACAGCCAATGTTCCATCAACATAAGCAAAAGTATAATTTGACGAAGCTGCCCCGCTTGCCGTGATTGGATAGGTTCCAACAACGCTTGTCGCATCGGCTGTTGTAGAAATTGTTGGCGGCGTAGTCAAACTAGCTGATGTATCTCCGTTTACAAAACCGGCATAACTTGCTGTTAATGTTGGATTCACATCTCCGTAAATTTTAGTCTGATTGTCTGCTGTAATAGTTAAAATCGCAGGAGTAACAGTCAATGTTCCATCAACGTAAGTAAAAGTATAATTCGCTGAACCTGCACCGCTTGCCATGATTGGATACGTTCCAACAACGCTTGTCGCATCGGCTGTTGTCGTGATTGTTGGTGCTGTGGTCAAACTTGCGGCTGTATCTCCATTTACAAAACCGGAATAACTTGCCGTTAAAGTCGGATTCGCATCTCCGTAAATTTTAGTTTGGTTGTCTGCTGTAATAGTTAATACTGCAGGTGTAACAGTTAAAGTTCCATCAACGTAAGTAAAAGTATAATTTGCTGATGCTCCCCCGCTTGCTGTTATTGGATAACTTCCTGTTGGACTTGTCGCATCCGCTGTGGTGGAAATTGTTGGTGCCGTGGTTAAGCTTGCTGATGTATCCCCGTTTACAAAACCTGCATAACTTGCCGTTAATGTTGGATTGGCATCTCCGTAAATTTTAGTCTGATTGTCTGCTGTAATAGTTAAAATCGCAGGAGTTACGGTCAACGTTCCGTCAACGTAAGTAAAAGTATAATTTGCAGAAGCTGCGCCGCTTGCCGCAATTGGATAAGTTCCTGTTGGACTTGTAGCATCCGCTGTGGTGGAAATTGTTGGCAGCGTTGTCAAACTTGCTGATGTATCTCCGTTCACAAATCCGGAGTAACTTGCCGTTAAAGTCGGATTCGCATCTCCGTAAATTTTAGTCTGATTATTTGCTGTTATAGTCAAAACTGCAGGAGTTACAGTCAATGTTCCGTCAACATAAGTAAAAGTATAATTTGCTGAAGTTGCTCCGCTTGCCGTGATTGGATAAGTTCCTGTTGGACTTGTCGCATCCGCTGTGGTGGAAATTGTTGGTGCCGTGGTTAAGCTTGCTGATGTATCCCCGTTTACAAAACCTGCATAACTTGCCGTTAATGTTGGATTGGCATCTCCGTAAATTTTAGTCTGGTTATCCGCACTAATTGTAAGTAATGCCGGCGTAATAGTTAAAGTTCCGTCTACATAAATAATTGTATAGTTTGGAGATGTCGCTCCACTTGCCGTAATCGGATATGTACCTACAGGACTACTTTGGTCGGCTATTGTTGTAATAGTTGGTAAAGTTGTTAAACTCGTCTCGTTATCACCATTTACAAATCCTGAGTAAGTTACTGTTAATACTGGATTTGCATCTCCGTAAATTTTAGTCTGGTTATCCGCAATTATAGTTAGTAATGTTGATGCAGTAACACTAAGCGTTCCATTGACATAAGTTATAGTATAATTTGAAGAAGCCGCTCCATTCACTGTTATCGGATAATTTCCAACAACGCTAGTTGCATCAGCAGTTGTAGAAAGATTTGGCGGCGTAGTCAAACTAGCTGATGTATCTCCGTTTACAAAACCGGCATAACTTGCTGTTAAAGTTGGATTTGCATCTCCATAAACTTTAGTTTTATTATCTGCGGTAATTGTAAGTATTGCAGGCGTTACGCTCAAAGTTCCGTCAACATAAGTAAAGGTATAATTTGCTGAAGCCGCTCCGCTTGCCGTGATTGGATAAGTTCCAACAATACTAGTCGCATCGGCTGTGGTAAAAATAGTTGGCGGTGTAGCCAAACTTGCTGCTGTATCACCATTTACAAAACCGGCATAACTTGCTGTTAAAGTTGGATTTGCTTCTCCGTAAATTTTTGTTTGATTATCCGCTGTAATAGTTAAAATTGCTGGAGTTACCGTCAACGTTCCATCAACGTAAGTAAAAGTATAATTTGCTGAAACTGCTCCGCTTGCCGTGATTGGATATGTTCCTGTTGGACTTGTAGCATCCGCTGTTGTGAAAATGGTTGGTGCCGTGGTTAAACTTGCCGATGTATCACCGTTTACAAAACCTGAATAACTTGCCGTTAATGTTGGATTTGAGTCTCCGTAAATTTTAGTCAGGTTATCCGCCGTGATGGTTAAAACTGCAGGAGTTACCGTCAATGTTCCGTCAATGTAAGCAAAAGTATAATTTGCCGAAACTGCACCGCTTGCAGTGATTGGATAGGTTCCAACAATGCTTGTTGCATCGGCAGTTGTGGTGATTGTCGGCGCTGTGGTTAAACTTGCCGATGTATCACCATTCACAAAACCTGCATAACTTGCCGTTAATGTAGGATTTGCATCTCCGTAAATTTTAGTCTGGTTATCCGCGGTAATAGTTAAAATCGCAGGCGTCACTGTCAATGTTCCATCCACATAAGTAAAAGTATAATTTGCAGAAACTGCACCGCTTGCCGTGATTGGATAAGTTCCAACAATACTTGTAGCATCGGCAGTGGTTGAAATTGTTGGCGCTGTGGTTAAACTTGCTGATGTATCCCCGTTTACAAAACCTGCATAACTTGCCGTTAAGGTCGGATTCGCATCTCCGTAAATTTTGGTCTGATTATCAGCCGTGATGGTCAAAACTGCAGGCGTTACTGTCAACGTTCCATCAACATAAGTAAAAGTATAATTTGACGAAGCTGCCCCGCTTGCTGTGATTGGATAGGTTCCAACAATACTTGTTGCATCGGCAGTTGTAGAAATTGTTGGCAGCGTTGTTAAACTAACCGATGTATCGCCATTTACAAAACCTGCATAACTTGCCGTCAAAATTGGATTTGCATCTCCGTAAATTTTAGTCTGATTATCAGGCGTGATGGTTAAAATCGCAGGAGTTACTGTCAATGTTCCGTCAACATAAGTAAAAGTATAATTAGCTGAAGCTGCACCGCTTGCCGTAATTGGATAAGTCCCAACGGCGCTAGTTGCATCCGCTGTTGTTGTAATTGTTGGTAGTGTAGTCAAACTTGCTGATGTATCACCATTTACAAAACCTGAATAACTTGCCGTTAATGCTGGATTCGCGTCTCCGTAAATTTTAGTCTGATTATCAGCCGTAATGGTCAAAATCGCAGGAGTAATCGTCAATGTTCCATCAACATAAGTAAAAGTATAATTTGCTGAAGCTGCACCGCTCGCCGTGATTGGATAAGTTCCAACGGCGCTAGTTGTATCCGCTGTTGTGGTAATTGTCGGTGCCGTGGTCAAACTTGCCGATGTATCACCATTTACAAAACCTGCATAACTTGCCGTTAATGTTGGATTGGCATCTCCATAAATTTTAGTTTGATTGTCTGCTGTAATAGTTAAAACTGCAGGAGTTACTGTCAATGTTCCATCAACATAAGTAAAAGTATAATTCGCTGAAGTTGCTCCATTTGCCGTAATTGGATAAGTTCCAACAACACTTATAGCATCGGCTGTGGTGGAAATTGTTGGTGCTGTTGTCAAATTAGCCGATGTATCGCCATTTACAAATCCTGTGTAACTTGCCGTCAAAGTTGGATTCGCATCTCCGTAAATTTTAGTCTGGTTGTCTGCTGTAATAGTTAAAACTGCAGGAGTAACCGTCAACGTTCCATCAACATAAGTAAAAGTATAATTAGCTGAAGCTGCTCCGCTTGCTGTTATTGGATAAGTTCCAACGACGCTAGTTGTATCCACTGTTGTTGTAATTGTCGGTGCCGTGGTCAAACTTGCCGATGTGTCACCATTTACAAAACCTGCATAACTTGCCGTTAAAGTCGGATTCGCATCTCCGTAAATTTTAGTCTGGTTATCCGCTGTGATGGTTAAAACTGCTGGAGTTACGGTCAACGTTCCGTCAACATAGGTAAAAGTGTAATTTGCCGAAGCTGCCCCACTTGCCGTGATTGGATAAGTCCCAACGGCGCTAGTTGCATCTGCTGTTGTCGTGATTGTTGGCGCTGTAGTTAAACTTGCAGATGTATCCCCGTTTACAAAACCTGTGTAACTTGCCGTTAATGTTGGATTTACGTCTCCATAAATTTTAGTCTGATTATCCGCCGTTATGGTTAAAACTGCAGGAGTCACAGTCAATGTTCCGTCAACGTAAGTGAAAGTATAATTCGATGAAACTGCTCCGCTTGCCGTAATTGGATAAGTTCCAACAACGCTTGTCGCATCGGCTGTTGTGGTAATTGTTGGCGCTGTGGTTAAACTTGCCGATGTATCACCGTTGACAAATCCTGCATAACTTGCCGTTAATGTTGGATTTGTATCTCCGTAAACTTTAGTCTGGTTATCTGCTGTAATTGTTAAAACCGCAGGAGTAACCGTCAATGTTCCATCAACATAAGTGAAAGTATAATTCGATGAAGCTGCGCCGCTTGCCGTAATTGGATAGGCTCCAACAATGCTTGTCGCGTCGGCTGTTGTGATAATTGTTGGCGGCGTTGTCAAACTAGCCGATGTATCTCCGTTTACAAATCCTGCATAACTTGCCGTTAATGTTGGATTTGCATCTCCGTAAATTTTAGTCTGATTGTCTGCAGTAATGGTTACAAGCGCAGGATTAACAGTAAGAGTTGCATCAACCACTGCATATCCAATCGTATAATTTGGCGAAGTAGCTCCGCTAACTATTATTGGGTAAATACCTACCGGACTACTCGTTGTAGCAGTTGTGCTTGCAATTGCAGGTGTAGTTAGATTAGCTTCTGTATCTCCGTTTACAAAACCTGTATAATTAATCGTTAAAGGCGGATTTGCGCTTCCGTAAGTTTTGATCTGATCATCCGCTGTAATTTGAAGATTAGCAGGATTAATTTGCAATGCTCCATCGACATAAGTAAAAGTATAATTCGCTGAAGCTGCTCCGCTGGCCGTGATTGGATAAGTTCCAACAACACTTGTCACATCGGCCGTTGTGGTAATGGTTGGAGGTGTAGTCAAACTTGCCGATGTATCTCCGTTTACAAATCCTGCATAACTTGCCGTTAAAGTCGGATTTGCATCTCCGTAAACTTTAGTCTGGTTATCTGCCGTAATGGTTAAAACTGCAGGCGTAACTGTCAGCGTTCCATCAACGTAAGTAAAACTATAATTTGATGAAGCTGCACCGCTTGCTGTTATCGGATAGGTTCCAACAATACTTGTCGCATCGGCTGTTGTGGTAATTGTTGGCGGTGTGGTCAAACTAGCCGCTGTATCGCCATTTACAAATCCTGCATAACTTGCCGTTAAAGTCGAATTTGCATCTCCGTAAACTTTAGTCTGGTTATCTGCCGTAATGGTTAAAACTGCAGGAGTTACTGTCAATGTTCCATCAACGTAAGTAAAAGTATAATTTGAGGAAACTGCCCCGCTTGCCGTTATTGGATAGGTTCCAACAACGCTTGTGACATCGGCAGTTGTGGTAATTGTTGGCGGTGTAGTTAAACTTGCCTCCGTATCTCCGTTTACAAAACCTGTGTAACTTACCGTTAAAGTTGGATTTGCATCTCCGTAAATTTTAGTCTGGTTATCTGCCGTAATGGTTAAAACTGCAGGAGTTACCGTCAAAGTACCACCGACGTAACTAATTGTATAATTTGGATTCGCTCCTCCACTTGGTGTGATTGGATAATTGCCTACGGGACTTCCTAAAACTGCTGTTGTTGAAATTGTTGGCGCTGGTGACAAATCTGTTTCATCATCACCGTTTACAAATCCAGCATACGAGAGTGTTAAAGGAGGATTTGCCGAACCAAAAACTTTTGTTTTACTTTCGGCAGTAATAGTTAAAACTGCAGGTGTTACCGTTAAAGTTCCGTCAACATAACTAATACTATAATTCGGATTTACCGCACCGCTGGCAGTTATCGGATAAGTTCCTACTGCGCTTGTCGCATCGGCTGTTGTCGAAATAGTGGCAGGCGTGGTTAAGCTTGCCTCGGTATCACCATTTACAAAACCTGTATAACTTGCCGTTAAAGTCGGATTCGTATCTCCGTAAACCTTGGTCTGGTTATCTGCCGTAATGGTTAAAGGCGCCGGAGTTATGTTCAAATTTCCATTCACGTAAGTGATATCATAATTAGGACTTACCGCGCCACTTGCTATGATGGTATATAAATCAGCGGCACTTCCGGTAACGGCGGTTGTAGAAACGGTTGGCGGAGTGGTTAAACTTGCTTCTGTATCTCCGTTTACAAAACCCGTGTAAGTTACCGTTAAAGTCGGATTGGCTTCGCCGTAAACTTTTGTTTGATTATCGGCTGTAATGGTTAAAGGAGCCGGAGTAACTGTGCTTAAAACCGTTGGTACGTTTACATCTGCTGCTCCATCACTGGTTAACACTACATCTCCAGAATAATCTCCTACTACATCCGTTTCTTTTAATCTTATATAAACTGGTATGTCTGTAATTGTAGTTGATCCTCCTATAGCAATACTAACAGCGAAATTGATATTATCACTACTTACTTCAAATCCTGCCGGGGGTGAAATTACCACTCCTTCAATCATGTTTGTACCCGAAACATTAAAAGTACCTGATGCAGATGGTGTTCCGTAAACGGTTGTTAATGCCGATAAACTACCTGTTGTAACAATCGTTGGCTGTAATCGGGTTACTGTTATCGTATAAGTTCCTAAAGTTGTACCATCCTGAGCAGTAACTACTGTGGTAATCACATTTGCTCCAACTGACAAATTAATTGTTCCCGAAGCACTCCCACTCGTAACTGCTGTACCGTTTACTGTTACGGTTGCGTTGGCTTCAGTAGTTGTTGGTGTAACGGTTAAAGTTGTAGTTGTATAAGGTACTGTGGCAGTATAAATGGTAGTAGCACTTGCAAAAACAGGATCTAATGTTCCCTCACTCAAAGTTAGATTACTTAAGGTTGCATCGTTGCTCAGAGTAGTTAAAGCCGCAGGGTTTCCAGTGCTTGCTGTAGTTAAATACATTTCATCAGTTGGTGAACCGTTTTGTTCCACAACCATAACCTGATAATTTGTGCCGGGAGTTAATCCTGTAATATTTACGGTTGTTCCTGTGCCATTATATATGCAGTACCATCCACTGGTGCCAATTTGTGTGCCTGATCCAAAAGCGGGATTTGCTGTGTAAGCGGTAAAATTAACCGGTAGCGGACTTCCAGTAGATCCTGCAAACATAAATACCGCTCTTGAAGAACCATTTCCATTTGTCCAAGTTGCAGTAGTTGCTGTTCCGGTGGTCGCACTAAAAACAACATTCGTTGCCTGAACTGTTGGTTCAAATAATGGATTATTTCGGAAAACTGAAATATTATTACTACTTAGATTAGCAATATCGTTTTTGCCATCCCCATCAAAATCTCCCATAATTATAGCAGCCGTTCCTGAAAGATTGCTATAATCAACTCTATTACCAAAACTAATAGCGCCACTTAACGAGGTATTTCGAAAAACAAATAAAGATGAACCGCTGTTTCCTGCTGCAATATCTAATTTCCCATCACCATCTAAATCATTAACAGCCACTCTGTTTACAGTTCCGGTAACCGTTAAGTTAGCAGTAGGCGAAAAATTAAAATTTCCTGCTCCCGATGAAGTATTATGAAGTATAGATATTGAGCTTATATTCTCGTTACCCATAATAATATCTGCCTTTCCATCACCATCTAAATCCCCTACAACTATATCATTAGGTCTTGCACCTCCCGAGGCAAAACCTATCGGACCAGAAAAAGTAATGCTCCCACTTCCAGTAGTATTTTGAAAAATTGAAATTTTATCTGCAAGATAACTGGCTACTGCAATATCCATTTTATTATCATTATCAAAATCTCCCAATTCGACTCTTACCGGCCCATTATCAGTTGCAAAAAATGTTCTTGGAGCAAAATTGATATTTCCAATTCCAGATGACGTGTTTTTAAAAATAGAAACATTACTATTTGACGAACTAAAATTACTAACTATAATATCTGATTTACCATCTTTATCAAAATCATACATTACTATTCCTATAGGGGCATCACCTGCAGCGTATGATGTTGCGCTTGCAAAATTTATATTTCCGCTTCCCGTGGATGTGTTTCTTAAAATAGAAATTGTATTACTCAATCTATTACTTACAGCAATATCTAATTTACCATCAGCATCCAAATCTCCAACTACAATACCCTGAGGATTTGTACCAACAGTAAAATTTCCTGCTGAAGTAAAAGAGGAAGAAGTAATTGCACCACTGGTTGATGAATTTTTAAAAATCGTTACTGCACCAACATTATTTGCAATTGCTAAATCTATTTTACCATCGGCATCAAAATCTCCCATCGAAATATCTCCTGAATTTCCCTGGCTTACCGTTGTAAAATCAATCTTACTTTGGATGTCATCAATAGTTATATTTCCTTTATTTGGTGTAAAACTTGTATTAAACGGAATCGTAGAATATCCCAATAAAACAGTTGTACCATTTAATACTGATATTTGTTGAAAACTAGCACCCGCGGGTACAGTAACTGTCAGGCTGGTTGTACTAGCCGCACTCACCACAGCCTGAGCTGCACCAAAAAATACAATATTTTCAGCTGCTGTTGCGCCAAAATTAGCTCCATTTATAACAACGGTTGTACCCGCAGGTCCAGATTGAGGGCTGAAACTAGTTACAACTGGTGGTAATGGAGCTGCAAATGTCTGAAAAGTAAATACTGCTCCTGTTGGCAATGCCACATTATTAAAGGTAACTTTATTCGCAGTTAAGGATACAGCTGGATATTTTACGACACTTCCACCGGTAAAATCGCCTGTACCTGTTGGATCGACTAAAAGAGCATAATCACTAAAACTTTGTGCAGAATAAGTAAGTCCGGTTACATCATAACTCAATGTTACGTTTCCGGGTGTTCCCGTCGTTTGAGATTTCCAAAGTCTTTGCACTCTTTTTATCGTAAAACCTGGGACATTTCCCGTTATTTCTGTTAATGGACCTGTATTATGACCAACAATTAAAAATGAATTATTTACTAATGATGATGGATTGCTGATTATAATATTACCTTTTCCAGATTGTCCTGTACCATTTCCGGAACCTGTATTAGTACTATTAGAAATAGTCTGATTTAAATCTGAAGTATCATCTTTACTTATTCCAAATACATCATTGTGATAAGCTGCATTGGCTGTTGCGTCCCAAACCACAGTACCTGCGCTATTAAGATAGTTACCTGTTTTATGAATACCATATTTTATCGCTAGATAGGATTCGACACTTATGGCTGCAGTAACTGAAATTAATGATGGGTATAGAATTATTTCTGCAATATTACCCCTCCAAAGTTCGTTTGTAGCATTTACAAAAGCGCCTATTCTTCCACTATTTGTAGTAAGTAATGTATTCCAGCCTGCCTGAGTACTGGTACCAATAGAAGCACCGGCATCAAAAAACGAAACTGTTGGTGTATTGTAAGTAACAGTACCTAATTTTGGCACATTAACAGTCCAAAAATTTGAGGAAGATTGTGCTTCATTACCATAAGCACTGGCATATAGCGTAGTTGCATTTAATAATTTCCCTATGTTAAAAGCTCTGCCTAGAGTGGCTGTACCGTATCCATATACCCAACTATTCGTTGGTTGTGTATTAGTAGAACTAGCTACTACAAATATAGAACGTGCACTATTTCCAGAAGGTAAATTATTTACAGGAGCAGTTAAATAATTGGTACCTGAAAAAGTAACTGCCTGGTTAAAATTAATGCTATTCGTAGTATAAAGAGGTTGACTGGCTCCAGTAGGTTGTATAGCATTATTATTATTTCCGCTAAAATCATTCCATTGCGCTACATTGGTTGCATTTAAAGTAATACCTGAGTTTGCTTTATACCATATTACTTCACCCAATACTCCACCAGGTCCAGATGTAATAGTTGTTATTCCCACAGGATTTCCCGTGCTTGTAGTGGTTAAATATATCTCATTTCCTGTGCTACCATTATATTCAACAACCATTAACTGATAAGTTGTGACTTGAGTCAAACCTGTTATATTTACAGTTGTTCCTGTACCGTTATAAACACAATACCATCCGGTTGTTCCTATTTGTGTTCCTGCGCCAAAAGTATTATTTGCTGTATAAGTTGTGTTATCTACCGGAACCGGACTTCCGCTTGCTCCAGCATATATGAATACTGCTCTTGAACTCCCGGTACCATTTGTCCAGCTGGCTGTAGTTGTTGTTCCTGTTGTATTTGTAAAACTAACATTTGTTGCCTGAACAGTTGGAATTACAGGAACCAATAAAGTCTGAAATGTAAATACGGCACCATTGGGTAAATTTATATTATCAAAATTAACTTTATTACCAGAAATAGAAGTTGCAATATATTGTAAAGATGATCCATCAAAAGTACCTGTTCCTGTTGGGTCGACCAAAACAGAAAAATCACTGGCGATATGTCCAGAGTATGTCAGTCCCGTGATATCATAACTCAAACTCACAGTTCCAGTAGTTCCGGTAGTTTGAACCTTCCATAATCTCTGAACCCTTTTTGTTGTATTTGCTCCATCGATAACATCTGCTTCTGTAAGTGCGTTAGTATTATGACCCACAATTAAAAATGAATTATTTACTAATGATGATGGATTGCTGATTATAATATTTCCCTTTGCACTTTGTCCGGTACCATTTCCGGAACCTGTATTTGTGCTATTAGAAGTAGTCTGATTTAAATCTGAAGCATCATCTTTACCTATTCCAAAAACATCATTATGATAAGCCAAATTAGCTGTTCCATCCCATATAACAGCATCATTTGATGAAATATAATTTGCTGGTGTAGCTGATGTTCCTAAAGTAAAACCATATTTAATAGCCAGATATGTTTCTATTTTATTATGATTATTAGAAATAGAAGATTGATCTGTTTTGTAAAAAATAACCTCCGCAATATTACCATTAAAATAATCTGTTCTGATAATCGTGCTATTTCCTAAACGATAAATTTGCGAATTAAGATTAGCAGTTGTATAGGCATTTGTTGTAAAAGCGCTACCATTGCTTTCTATTCTATATTGATTTGATGTTGTAAAATGAGTTGATAATATTATGTCTTTACCTAATATTGTACTAATACCCGGTAAAGAAACACCATTTCTAGTTGAATGGATCACATCGTTTCCTCCATTTCTTTCTATTAAAGCAATTCCATTTGTATTGTCATAATCTGAAATATTATATCCATTTGAAATGGTGATTACTCTACCATTCGTAGTAGCCGTTTGTGTATTCATTTTTTGCACAACATATGCCGAAATATTATTACTTGTTATAGGAACCGAAAATGTTGCCTGCATCGCATACATACTAGTTCCCGAAGTTCCATTAAAATTTAAAGATGGATTAAAATTCAGATAATTTGTTTGGAATGTCGGTGCTAAAGGAATGGCTGAACCACCACTTAGAAATGCCATAGAAGAAGGTACTGTGGCATGATTATTATTTGTACTCTGGTCATTCCAGGTTGTAACACCAGCACCATTTACAACAGTTGATGTACCTGCATTTGCTTTTAACCATAGTACTAAATCTGAGGAAGCTATTCCTCCCGGACCTATGGTTGATGATAACGTATTTATTGTACCAAAAGTAAAAGTAGCTCCAGGCGGAAAATTCACATTGTCAAATAATAATTTATTTCCAGAAACAGAACTAGAAGATATAATGGTTACAGTTCCGGTTGCAAAATTGCCATCACCATCATCGTCAACTAATAGTTGAAGTCCACTTAATGTTCCAGGAATTGAAATAGCTGTGACATCAAATTCTAAATTTATTGTACCTACACTGCCTGTCGTTTCTGTTTTCCAAATGCGATCCATGCGGGCAAACCCTATCGGAGAACCAGTTGGCAAATTTGTAGTAACAAACGAGAAATTATTACTATCATGTCCAATTAATAAAAAGCTATTATTTGACAATGACGAAGGGTTGCTTATTACAATATTTCCCTTTCCGCCTTGTCCTGTTCCGTCTCCGCTTCCTGTATTCATACTATTAGATTGTGTCTGTAGTAAGCCAGATGCAGTATCTTGCCCTACTCCAAAAACATCGTTATGATAAACCGAATTTATAACAGCATTCCATAAAATTGTATTGGCGCTGTCTACATAGTTACCTGTTTTATGAATACCATATTTGATTGCTAAGTAAGATTCAATATTTATTCTTTGCCCTGATGTAGTTTGGTCGTATACAATAACTTCTGCAATTTGTCCATTTAAATGGTTCCATCCTGCAGAATTTCCGTTATTATTGGTAGTACCAACAGTAGGCACAAAGTTTATCGACGAAAATCCTAATAAATCAGTCATACTCTGATCAGCCCCATCTAATCGGCCTATCATGTTACCGGCCAAAGCTGCATCCATTCCAAAAACGTGAAAATTATCAAAATCAGTAAAAGGAAAACTGGAGTAAGTTGTTGGTTCTCCATTTCCGGAATGTATACCGGAATTAAATTCAGCAAAAATAGCTTTACCATAACTAGAACCAGGACTTGTACCACCAATAATAACACCGCCATTTGGATCATTTACTTTAAAAACCGCATATCCATCAGTATAATTGATTGCAGTATTACCAATTAAATTCTGATTACCGGGATAAACATCCAGAGCTATACTATTATTAAAATTTACTGTAGAATTAAAATTAATTGCGTTTGCTGTAACAGTTGGAGGGGTAGCACTAACTGCAAAAGTATTTATAGAAGCTTTGTCAGTCCAGCCAGTTAAATTGCTTCCGGTAACGGCTGTGCCATTACTTGCATCGAGCCATAAATTTAAACCGGTTGATACTCCTCCCGGACCTTGTGCTCTAACAGTATACGATAGCATTGAAAAAATAACTAAAAAACAAAAGAAAAATAAAGTTCTTATACGTGGAAAAGTAAATATTCTATCCATACTAAATAGTTTTATGTTTAATCAAAAATTATTTATAACATTTTCTAATAGTGGTCGCATAAATAATTTTAAAGATTGTTTTTAAAATTTCAATTCTGACTTCTCAAAAAAGCAATTCATAATCTGTTGAATTATAATTTCATAGAATTATAAAATTTAATCAACTATAAAATCTCTTTTTTAAAAGAGCCTATTTTAAAGCAATAGTTTTAATCGAATAATTATATAAATGAAGCGGACAAATTTGACAAATCAGAAGTACGAGAAAAATGAAGGAAGGTTAATTTGTGTAAAGGCTAAAAATTCAAACACCTGATTATCAGGTGATAAAATTATGTTAAAATTCTAATTTTCTTACAATTCTGAATCTCTAAACTGTTTCAAGTTATAAAATGAAACATGTTTTAATTATTGATCATTTTGAAGAAAAAAATATTTTATTAGAATTATCAGGTTGTTTCTAAAAGCCTAAAATTGACTGTATAGCACTGATTCATTGAGTTAGGAGGAAAAGTTATTAGGATATTTATCAGTATTAAATTCTTCCAGTTATATTCAAATATTGTTATTATATAACAAACCAAAAAAATTATATAAATTTTAAATAAGCTTCATTATTACTTTTGAAGTGTTGTAGAAATTAATCGAATAAAGATATTATTCCATTTAATTAAGCACAGGACACCCAAAATCTTTTATAAATCTTTTATAAATTCAATACAGATGGTATACTTAGACACTGACTTAATGCGATTTTTAGATGCACAAAACAAACTTTATCTTACTGCATTTTCTGAAATCAAAAAAGGAAAAAAACAAACTCATTGGATGTGGTTTATTTTTCCGCAAATAAAAGGACTTGGTAGCAGCAGTATTGCAAATTATTATGCGATAAATGATCTAAAAGAAGCAAGTGACTTTTTACAGCATCCGGTTTTGGCAAAACATCTTATTGAAATTTCAAAACTCTTACTGACTTTTAAAAGAAAACCTATTCAATCTATTTTGGGAGATTTAGATGCTCGCAAACTACGTTCGTCAATGAGTCTTTTTTCACAGGTTGAAAATGCCGATCCTATATTTAAAGAAGTTTTAGATACTTTCTTTTCAGGTGACGTAGATATGCAGACTTTATCATTAATAAATTCTAATGTTAAACTGGCTGTGGCGTAGTTTACATTCATATACATATATTCGAAATAATAAAAAAGCAACTCTTTGGAGTTGCTTTTTTTATTATATGATGTTCAATTTTGTAATGCTTCAAATAATTATATTAGTTTTGTGCAAGGTTCGTTTAAAATCAGTTAAAAGATTTAAAGATCTTTGATATACACGAGCGGGATGCTCGCGCCATCGGGGGCCAGAAATGGGAATCGAAACGACAGAACAAATCCAGCAACAATAAATCCTTATGTTAATAATTTATCAAAAAGATAAACATTTATGAAAACGTTACAAATACTCATGAGTTTTATTCTTCTAGTTGGTTGCAATAATGTAGAAAACAAAAAAGATGTAGATTCATCACTAATAGAGAAAAAGGTATTACCTGCTAAAGTAGTAGCTACAAATAATACAATAGTCTTAAAAAAAGAGATCGTTAATAATCAATTTACTAATGCTCCTTTGGGTGACTTTAATTTCATCAAAAAAGATCTTACTTTATTTTTTAAAGGTAGATATAATGTAAACAAGACAACTACCGTAAATAAATTTACAGGGAAAATTGATACACTTATTACTTTTCAAAATAAAAACTCTCTAGTACGATTTTATAAAAATGATGAAAAAGTAATACTGGACAGTCTGAATGTTTCTGATAAGAACTTTGTAAAATTCTATTTAGGAGTGGATATAGATATGAACAAAGATAAAATTTTAAATATATTTGAGGTTAATAATAAAGACTCTTTTTATGATACTATTTCAATTATTGATGATGAGGGAAATAGTTCAGTAGAACTTTCATTTATCAATAAAAAGTTAAACAAAATAATAGTACTTCCATGGTAATACTTAAAATCAGTACTTATTAACTCGCTCTGCGAAGTGTTCATCTATAAAAATAATACCTGCTGTAGGAAGTCTCCCGACTTCTTAACCATTTCAATAATCTGCGAAGAGAATCAAAAAAATAAAATTGGAACGGAATATAGGGACGGGTACGAAGACTTCGCACAGCAAGTGCAAATAATTCGCTTAGCGCGGTTTAAATATTAAGTAAACATATATGAAAAGACTCTTTTTTTTACTTTTACTGATTTTTTCAGGATGTTCATATCACAAAGATAAATTAGTTATAAAAAATAATTCTAAAGAAGATATTAGTTATGCAATTTTTATAAAAACAAAGAACGAAGTAGAAGATGATTGTGTTTATAAAATTGTTTCAGCTCCTGGAGAATTTAATTTTTTTAATGAAAGCTCTCCAATAGTTAGAAACTATTTATCAGATGAAATGGAGGAATTTTCATGTGATTCTGTTTTATATTTATTTATATATGACAAGGTGGATAATGAAAATTTCTATAAAAATATGGACAGTATCATTTATAGTAAGAGTACCAAATTTTATAAATACTCTAAAAAAGAATTAGATAGTACGAACTGGATTATAAATTATCCTCCTCTTAATACTCATTAACTTGTGCTTTGCGAATGTTTACCAATTTTTCCACAAAAAAGTAGTTCAGCGAAGACATCAAAAATCAAATCCAAGATATTTTTTTGACAAATGAAAAAACTAAAATATATTCTTTTAACATTGACCTTAATAATTCTTAGTTGTAATTATAAAAAAGACAAACTAAAAATTAAAAATAATTCTACAAAAGACATCTATTATCATATAATTTTAAAATTTAGAGATGAGAATACTTATTATGGACCAGCAGTTGGCGGTAAAATTAAGCCAAATACATATGATTCTCCTGGTATGAGAGGTCCAATTTCACACGAAATGAATAAAAATTCTTACAACAAAATATTATACATTGTATATTTTAATATCAAAGATCAAGAATATGTATACAAAAATGAGAGTACTATAATATTTAATAAAAATTTTAGCGTTGATAAATATTCAATAAAAGAATTAGATAGTATGAACTGGATTATAAATTATCCTCGCCTTAATACTAATTAACTTGTGCTTTGCGAATGTTTACCAACTTTGACCAAAAAAAAGTAGTTCAACGAATCAACCAAAATTGAAAAAGCCACTTTCATTAAAAGTGGCTTTTCCAGTTTATTATATTTTCTAATCCCTATTTATAAAATATAGCTGTGGATAGTTCGCAATCTCAACCAAAGCATTATAAATATATTTCGCTACCAAAGCTCCACCATCAACATTAATCAAATCAACATCATCTTCAGGAGTATGATATTGCGGATGTCCTCCTGTATGGAAACCTATAACAGATATTCCGGATTTGTAGAATGAAACATGATCAGATCCTCCGACTTCTCCGGCGTGAACTACGGGATTTAGTCCGCTGTTTTCTCCTAGTTTTTTCATTAGTTCAACTCCTTCCGGGAAAGTTCCGGCGCCACCCATGTAGATTTGTTTTTCGGTATTTAATCTTCCTACCATATCCATATTCAGCATTACTTTTAGCGCTTCTTTTTTGATTGGTAAATGCGAAACGAAATATTTAGAACCTAATAATCCTTCTTCTTCTCCGCTAAAGGAAATGAAAATAATACTTCTTTTAGGTTTGGTTTTAGCTTTTGAAATTTCCTCTAAAATGCACAACAATGCTGAAACTCCGGATGCATTGTCATCTGCTCCGTTGTGAATGGCAACGACATCTTTCTTTTTGCTTCCTGAATTTTGTCCGCCCCAACCCCAATGGTCATAATGAGCGCCAATTACGATATATTCATTTTTTATATTTTCATCTGAACCTTCGATATAACCAATAACATTTTGTGTTGTAACGCTGTCTGATTTTACTTTATTCAATCCTTCTTTCACAAAAAGGCGGAAAGATTGATAGTAACTATCATTGAACTTTTTTAAACCGAATTTTTTAAAATACTTTTCAATATATGCAGCTGCATCATTATTCCCTTTTGTTCCCGGAAACCGACCCTGCATTTTATCTGATGAAAGATATTTATCGTGTTTGTAAAATGTTTTGGCATTGATTCCGTTTTGGGCATTCATTGCTATATTGAAAAATACCGTAAATATTAATACGATCTTAAATTGTAAATTTTGAAAAGATTTCATAATTAGGCTTTATTAATTTTAACACATAAAAACATAGTATGATAGCTTAAAAAAGTCGTTTTACTTGCATTAAAAAAACATAGGCTATGTCTGAGAAACTTGTTTCTTTTATATTCCTCTTTAAATTCATTTAAAAATAAATCTATGTTTCTATGTGTTAAACAAATTTTAGTGAATTAGCGATAGCTGGATATTTTCTTGTTTTTAATTCACATCAAAACTTACATGCTTGATATATTTTCGATTATAAGTATATAAAACATGTACTTTTTTATCAGAAGTTTGAATGATGGCCGGATAACTAAACTCGCCTTCAGGCTGATATTCAAGGTCGAAAAGTTTGTTCCATTGAATTCCGTCGTTTGAATGTTCTACGTCTAATACATTGCGTCCGTTAAACCAGTCTTTTCCTTGTTTCAGCGGATTGTTTACCAATAAAAAAGATTTTTTAGACAGCGGTAAAGCATCAATTCCCGAGTTTGAATTCACCACATTTATGCTATCGGTCTGAGTCCAGTTTTGACCTTTGTCCTTCGACCAGCTTGTAATTAGTTTATTGTGTTTGCTTCGGAATAACATTTGAATTTTATCAGAATGCACTAAAAATGTAGGTTGAATAATATCAAAATTCTGTTTGTTTTCTATATTGATTTTTTCCCATTTTCCGGTTGCTTCGGTATAGGTTTCTACGTGGCTTCTCCATACATTACCTTCAACACTTTCTGTACTGCTTCCGCATAAAATAACGCCCGGAGTTACTTCGATTGGTTTGTTTTTTATGGGGCCTAAAATACCTTCCGGTAAATATTCCGGATTACTCCAGGTTGTTCCGTCATCTTTAGAAGTGATCATCGCGCCAAACCATTCTCTCGGATTTTTTCCAACTTTATAAAACAAATACAAAGTTTTGCTTTTTGCTTTAAATAAAACCGGATTCCAACAAGCTAAAGTGTCGCTTTGTTTTACCAATGGTTTTATCAGATTTTGAGGCTGTGACCAGATTTTATTTTTATAGGTAGAAAAATAAATTCCTACGTCTTTAGCTCCTTCATAACTCCCGCCAAACCATGCCGCCATAATTTCGTTTGGTTGTATTTCGACCAAAGTCGCAGCGTGACTGTTTGTTGTTACCGGTTTTAATGTTATAAAAGTATTTGTGATATTATAAGCCTGTGGTTTCTGTTGTGCCGAAGCAGTAGAAACGCAAACTAAAACGAATAATAATATGGAATTAAATTTTAAAATCATTGTATTATAAAAGTATTAAAGCAGTGAGATTTGAAATACAGGATTCCAATCTCACTTTCAATTTTAATTATAAAGTATTACTTTTTGCTTAATCCTAATTTGTGTCCCCAAACAGCATAATATAAAATTATGATATAACATGGCAGTAAAATCCAGTATCCATCTGTAGCGGCCTGAGCTGTTGCAAAAGTATCATTGATGCCAAACGCAATCATATCGGCTTTATTTAAATCAACTATTTTTCCATATAAAGGCGGAATAACGGCTCCTCCCGAAATGGCCATAATCAATAATGCCGAAGCTGTTTTGGTAAATTTTCCTAAACCTTTTAACGTCAAAGGCCATATTGCCGGCCAGACAAGTGCATTGGCAATTCCTAATGCGGCTACAAAAAGTATAGAGATAAAACCATCGGTGAAAACAATGCAGAAACAAAATATAATTCCTAAAATGGCACTTACTCTCAGAGCCAAAGCCTGAGTGATAAATCTCGGAATTAAAAATACGCCCAAAAGATACGTTCCTACCATTGCCATCAAGGTGAATGTTGTAAAGAATTTGGCATCTGCAGCAGCAAAACCTAACGAAATTCCGTAAGCGATAATAGTATCGCCGGCAATAACCTCAACACCAACATACATAAACAATGTTAATACACCCAGCCACAAATGCGGAAATTGGAATATACTTGTTTTGGTTGTTTCACCTTCTTTTGGCTCTTCAATTGGTGCGGCTTCAACATCCGGTAACGGTGCTTTTCTTATTAAGATTCCCAAAACAACTAAAACGATAGCCATTACCAAATATGGAGTGACCACACTATCTGCCATTGTGTTTAATAATTTTGCTTTTTCTTCGGCATTTACGACGCTTAATTTCTGTTGAATTTCATCAATTCCGGATAATAAAATGGCTCCAAAAATAAGCGAACCCAAAGCGCCTGCAATTTTATTCGAAATTCCCATAATTGCGATTCGTTTGGCCGCACTTTCAATGGGACCAAGAATCGTAATATAAGGGTTTGAGGCTGTTTGCAATAAGGTCATTCCGGTTCCCTGAATAAAAATTCCGGTCAAAAACATCCAGTACGTTCTGGCTTCTGCGGCGGGAATAAAAACCAAAGCTCCCGCTGCCATGATAAACAATCCTAATGACATTCCTTTTTTATATCCAATTTTATTTAGAATATAAGATGCCGGCAAAGCCATTACAACAAACGAAATATAAGATGCCGATGCTACTAAAAGTGATTGCGCAGAGGTTAATTCGTTTATAGTTTTCATAAACGGGATTAATGCGCCATTAATCCAGGTTACAAATCCAAAAATGAAAAATAGTCCTGCAATTATTATAATAGGAATTAGGGTGGTTGGTTGGTTTAATGAGGTTGCTTTATTGTTATCAGCCATAATTTTATTTTTTGTTGGCTATCATCTTCTTCATTTATAAACTCACTTTAAAAATTGAGATAACCCTTTTTATTATTTTGTTTTCATTGTTTTGTTTTTTGCTATTTTAGAAATAGGCGTATAAAACAAAAGGAGAGTTACCTCTCCTTTTGCTTTCTAAGTAACGAATCTCTTTATCTTTACTTAAATTTATTTTATTTAGTATCCCACCAAAGTCTTGTTCCTCCTGAGTCAGGACCTCCAAGTTTTGAGATAGCATCTGTAACGGCATCTCTGTTTGAAGAATATTCGTTTGTAACAAAAATTACACGTTTCATTAAGCTTTTTCCAACTCCCGGTTCAACATTATCCGTGTTAATTATTGGATAGATTACTTTAGCATCACTTCTGCGTAAATCAGCCCAAGCTTCCCAGGATTCCGGGAATATTGCCAAATATTTTTGAACCGCAATTTGTGTACGTTGGTTTGCTTCAGAAGCATCCCATGCAACAGGAAGAGTTACCGGAACTGTTTGTAAACCAATAGTTGGGTAAAGAGTGGCAGCATTTGGCACTGATGGAGTTGATGTTCCTGCGATATAATCAGCAATTACATTTGGATCTGTGATTCCCCATTGTGTCAATGATAATGTAATACCTCGCTCATATAAACTTTGAGCTGTACCGTTCATATTCCATCCGTTTAATGCACCTTCAGCTCTGCTTAAATAATTTTCAGAAGCCATGAAGATTTCAATATTTTTAGTTTCACTTAGAGTTCCGTTAGAACCACTTCCTAATACGTCATTATTAAACATAGAGAAAGCTGTTGTTCCAAACTGACCTTGCAAACCTCCAACTGGTCGGCCTCTGTAGACTTGATCTGCAGGAAGCGCTGTAGGATTAGCCGGTGAGAACCATTTAGCAAGTCTTGGATCATCATACCCTACAAGTAAACTTTCCATAGAAGCTGTCATATAATAACCCCAAGCATTTACAATCATGTTCATATTGTTTGGCGTGATATTACTAACTTTGAAAGTAGCACTTTGATCATTATTCTCAATAACACCTGCCGCTACTGCAGCTTCTGCCTGAGCTTTTCCTTTTGCAGGATCAATGTCAGAAATTCTTAATGCTAAACGCAATCTCATACTGTTTCCAAATCTTTTCCAGTTTGCTACATTTCCACCATATACTCTGTCATTAGGCTGAAGAATTCCAACTGTAGTTGCAGATGTTGCATTAAGTGTAGCATTTGCTTCGTCTAATAATTTGAAGAAATCTGCATAAATAAAGTCAACAGAATCATAAGGTACTTTTTCTTTCTTATTTCCAGCTTCCGTGTAAGGAATTGGACCGTAAGCATCTACCATTTGATTGAACATAAAAACTTTCCAGATTTTTAATATCGCAAGCGCGTCAGCGTTTCCTTCAGATGCTTTAATAGCATTGTTTAAAGCCGGCACAGCAACTGTATAAAAACGCAACCATCCACGTCCTTCGTAACCGTTTACGAAAGCATTTCTTTCTGTACCATATCCACAACTAAGATATTGTGTAAATGTTGATGGCAAAATACCTGTTGCAATACCCCATGTTCCCTGATCATCAACTCCCGGAGAAGAATAAGAACCGTTGTGAATTCCGGCGTATAATGCTGATGCAAACGCAGGACCTGCAAGAGTCTGGTCTAACTGATCTTCTGTTAAGGTATTTTTGTTGGTATTTATATCATTAAAATCCTGTGTACAGCTTGAAAAAACAGCGAGCATCGACATGAATACTCCTATTGTTTTAATTTTATAATTTTTCATATTATATCTCTCTTTTTTTTAAATTAAAATTAAAATCCAAACCTTACGTTAACACCATATTCTCTTGTTGAAGGAATATTGAAAGATTCAATACCTTGCAAGTTTCCTGTACCTGCACCTGCTTCAGGATCAAAGTATTTTGCTTCGTTAAGGAAAAAGAATAAGTTTCTACCTACTACTGAAAAATCAATACTTGCAAATCCGGTATTCTGCAACATGCGTTTTGGTAATGAATATCCAAAAACAAGTTCTCTTAATCTGATGTTTGTAGCATCATAAATAAAAGGTTCTGCCACAGGAGTTCTTTGTCCAATTGCTGTCCAGTATTGTTCTGCTGTAATGCTTGTCGTGTTTGGAACATATGTTCCTCCACTTGCTACAACTCCAGGAACAACAATTCCGCCTTCTCTTCCTGCTAAAGTGATATCACTTACCCCTAAACCAGCTTCTCTCGCCTGTGAGTAAGAAATAACTTCTCCACCAATTCTAAAATCAACTAAGAAACTTAGTGAAAAATCTTTGTATTTAAAATTATTTTTAAAACCTGCAGTCCAGTCCGGGTTAAAGTTTCCGGCACGAACACTAAAATCATCTGTTGCTAAAGGAATACCCGCAGCATTTACAATCATTTGTCCGTCTGGAGTTCTTTGGAATCCTTTGATGTATAAATCACCATATTCTCCACCTTTAATAACTTTACTTCTAACTAACCTTCCTTCACCAATAACCAATTCTTCTCTGTTATCATAGATAGAAGTAACTTTTGATTTATAAGAAGCATAATTCGCCATAATATCCCAAGAGAAATTCTCTGTTTGAATAGGAGTTGCAGTAAGCGTAAGCTCAATACCTTTATTTTCAATATCTCCACCGTTTAATACCGCTCTTGATGTTGAAGAAGACTCAGGTGTGTTGATGTAGAAAATCTGATCTGATGTTTTTGTCTGGAAATAAGTGAAATCTAATCCTAAACGATTTTTGAAAAATCTAACATCTGCACCAAACTCTGATGAACTTGACATCTCTGGTTTAAGGTTAGGATTTGCTGCTGTAGTTTGAGAATACAACATACCACCATTACCACCAATGTATGACAATTGAGAACTTGTTTGGTAAGGATCTGTATCATTACCCACTTTTGCGTAAGAAGCTCTTACTTTAGCAAAGCTAATAACTTCCGGCAAAGTAGCCATATCAGAGATTACTGCTGAAAGACCTGCAGAAGGATAAAAGAAAGATCTGTTTTGCTCAGGCAATGCAGATGACCAGTCATTTCTAGCTGTAATATCTAAGAATAAATAGTTTCTGAAACCAATTTGAGAGAATCCATAAACAGAGTTAACTTGTTTTTCTGACATTGTTGAAGTTGAAGTAACTGTAGAAACATTGATTAAAGAAAAATAGTTTCTTTTACTTAAAACTCCTCCAGATGTTAAAGCAGAACTAGACTGTTTCAACATGTTGGCACCAGCATTAAGACCAATTGTAAAATCTCCAAATTTCTCTTTATAAGAAAGTAATGCATCTGTATTAAATTCACTTACCAATTCTGTAGACTCACTGTATGAACCTAAGTTGTTGTTAAATGCTCTTGTAGCATATCTGTTTCTAATATTTTTGTTAGTCATTTGATCTAAACCACCTCTTACTTGTAAACTTAAAGTATTTGTAATATCGTATTTAAGAGACGCAAGACCAATAAATCTGTTTCTTTTATCATCACGAGAATCGTCACGTAATGCAGACCAGTAAGGGTTTCCTCCTGGAGAACCTGCTTCGTCAATAAAATAGTTTTGTTGCAATTGACCTGAAGCATCTGTATACTCAAAATCTTTGTACTCATTAAATTTAATACTACGAGGTAATAAATAAGCAGATGTACCAATAGATTCTTCACCAGTTCTTAATAAATTATCAATGTTTTGAACGATGTAGTTTGTTTTTACATCCAATGAAAATTTATCAGATAATTTACTTGTCAATCTTAAGTTAAGATTGTGTCTGTCTAAAGCATTACCCTGAACGATACCTTCTGCACGAGTATTTGTGTAAGAGAAGTACCCTTGTGCTTTTTCGTTTCCGGTTGTAATAGACAATGTATTAGCTAAGTTATAACCTGTTTTGTAAAAGTCAATAACGTTGTTTGGCTGTGGACTGTAATCTGTAGTTGCAGGTCCTGCATAATTAGGATTACGAGCCAATTGCCATGCCGAAACCTGTCTTCCGTCTAACTTTGCTCCCCAGCTTGATACAGAAATAGGATTGTAAACTCCTCCATCTCCCTGACCGTATTCGTTTTGGAAATTTGTCAAATCATAAGCTGTAGAAGCCATAAAATTAGATGACAACGAAACTGAGGTTTTACCAGCTTTACCAGATTTAGTTGTAATGATAATAACACCATTACTCGCTCTGTTTCCATAAAGTGCTGCTGCAGATGGTCCTTTAAGAACAGTCATCGAAGCAATGTCTTCAGGGTTAATATTCGAAATACCATCCGGCTGCGTAGTTCCTCCTGTATCAATATCAGGATTACCAGTTGTAGTTCCGTTACTAATTGGCACACCATCCACTACATATAAAGGCTGGTTATTACCGTTAAGAGATCTGTTCCCTCTTAAAGTAATTCTTGATGAACTTCCTACACCATTTGAAGTAGTAGAATAGTTAAGTCCCGCAACTTTACCTGAAAGTGAGTTGGCAACGTTTAAAGACCTTGCTTGAGAAACCTCAGCTACATCAATGTTCTGAGCTGAATAAGTAACTGCTTTCTTTTCTCTTTTAATACCAAGAGCAGTTACAACTACCTCTCCTAACTGATGCGTATCTGCACCTAAAGTTACATTAAGAGTAGTTTGTCCTGAAACAGGAATCTCTTTTGAAGCAGAACCAACATAAGAGAAAACTAAAACTGCTGATTGATTTGGAACATTGATACTGTATTTACCATCAAAATCTGTAGATACACTTGTTTTTGTTCCTTTAACGACAACATTTGCTCCAGGGATCGGAATTCCGCTTGAAGCATCTGTTATCATTCCCTTTACTGTTGAAGTTTGAGCGTGTAGATTTTGAAATCCGAACAAGCAAACCACCAACAATAATTTTAGTACGTCTTTAATCATATAGGTTGTTTTTTGAGTTAATAACATGTTAAATTTAAGGATCCCGTTTGTTAACTAAATCATTATTTCGACAAATGACAAGTTTGAAAAGGTGTTGGTTAAAATTTCGATTTAAACCCCTTATTTTACTATTAAAATCCTTACGTTTTCTATAGTTACACATTATTAATCTTTGTGTTTTGTTAATTTCATAAAAGAATTCTAACCAAAACACTTAAAACACTAAATATTTTTCTGTACCGCTCGTCGAAAAGTTAATCGATTACCTTAAAATTTAACTTTTGTAAATCCGTTGAATTTCCTCCAACCATAACTTCAAAGTCTCCAGGCTCAACTACACGCTTCATTTCCCTGTTCCAGATAGATAATTCATCTGCAGTTAGAGTAAATTCTACTTTTTTAGTTTCTCCTTTTTTGATAAACAACCTTTTGAAACCTTTCAATGTTTTCTTTGGAGTCGTTACACTACTATATACATCATTAATATATAATTGTACAACCTCATCTCCGTCATAATTTCCTGTATTCTTAACATCAACGCTTACTTTCAATTCACCGTCAGCTTTAATTTCTTTGGTATTGATGGCAAAATTTGAATATTCAAACTTGGTATAACTTAAACCATAACCGAATGTATATAATGGATTTTCGCTTTCAGAAACATATCTGTGAATCGCAGATGGTTTTTGGTTATAATATATAGGTAGCTGTCCAACAGATTTTGGAACTGTAATGGGCAATCTTCCACCCGGATTATAATCTCCAAATAAAACATCGGCAACAGCTCTTCCTCCTGCTTCACCAGGAAACCAGCCTTCAATAATTGCCGGAATATTTTCGCTGATCCAGTTTGTCGAAAGCGGACGGCCGTTTAACAACACACAAACTACCGGAGTTCCTGTTTTTTGAATCGCTTCGATCAATTCCTGCTGCATTCCGTGTAAATCTAAAGAAGCTACATCTCTGTTTTCTTCCACTAATTCATTTGATTCTCCTAAAACTACAATGGCAACATCGGCTTTTTTAGCAATATCAATCGCAGGCTGAAAGTTTACTTTTTCCAGATTCCAACGCAAGTGCGCTCTGGCTCCCCAGCCGCCTTCCCACATTTCTATGCGGACTTTGTATTTTTTGCCTGCTTCGATATTTTTTGGAGTCGTAACCATGCTTGTTGCACCTTTTGTCCAGTTGTCAATAACCAACTGATCGTCAACCCACATTCTGATTCCGTCATCTGAACTTAAACCTAACCAACCGTCAAATGATTTTTCTGACTGAATATATCCCGTCCAGCGAATAGAGAAATCATCATCTGTAACACCATCACCCGGAGACCAAGGCCAGTCAAATTCTAATTGATTATCAATACGTGTTAATACCGGATTTCCTTCTACATTTCTATTATTGAAATATTCTCCTTTTAATCCGTTTTGAGATCCATCCGGAGTAAATAAAAATTTCGACGGAATAATTTGCCCTTTTACGATTAAGGAAACACCTTCTTCATAAAGTACATTTGTTTTTGCGCCGGCAACTTGTTTAATACCTTCCAAAACTGTAGTTCCAACTTTATTTTTCACCGCATATCCTCCCAATCTTGATGCATCAGCATTTGGTCCGATAACGGCAACAGTTTTAATATCTTTGCTTAAAGGAAGAATATTGTTATCATTTTTCAATAAAATCATTGATTTACGACCTGCTTCAAGTGCAACATCCTGATTTTCTTTAGTATGAAAACGTTCTTTAATCAGGTTTTTATCTGTGTATGGATTTTCGAATAATCCCAATAAAAATTTCAATCTTAAAACTCCGCCGGCAGCACGATCAATCTGCTCCATTGTCAGTTTCTTTTCATTCACTAATTCAATAATACTTTGTTGCCAAAATTCATTTGTAAAATCATAAAACTGCATATCAACTCCCGCAGCAATTGCAGTTCTGACACTTTCTTTTGGAGAATTCGTTACATAATGCGTTGTTTGAAGGTATTTAATAGCACCTAAATCTGAAACTACAATTCCTTTAAAACCCCATTCTTTTCTTAAAACATCTGTCAATAACCAGTGATTGGCAGCACAAGGAATTCCGTCTAATTCTGAATACGCACACATTGTTCCCAATGCACCTCCTTTTCTAAATGCTTTTTCAAATGATGGAAGATGATCTTCACGAGCCGAACGTTCTCCCACTAAAATTGGAGATGAATTTCCTCCCGCTTGCGGAATACCATGAACGGCGAAGTGTTTTGGTTCTGAAATTATCGTGCGATCTGACCTTAAATCATCGCCCTGCATTCCCTTAATCATTGCCAAACCAATCTCGCTGTTTAAATAAGCATCTTCACCAAAAGTTTCTGCAACTCTTCCCCATCTTGGTTCACGCCCAAGATCTAAGTTTGGTCCCAAACCAAAATGAACGCCATGCGCTCTGGCTTCTGTAGCAATTACTTTACCTACTTTGTCCATTACATTTGTATCCCAGGTTGCTCCCAAACCAATGTTCATTGGAAAAGCCGTACTTCCGTCATCCAGATATCCGTGCAGCATCTCACACATGATAAGGGCAGGAATTCCCCATTTGTTATTTTTTATTACTTCGCTCTGAAGATCATTGATCATTTTTGCCGAACGCGGATAAAGATCATGAATCGCTCCAATTCCTAAATTTCCAATTTTCGCATCTGATTTTGATTTAGAGAAATCTTCTTTTTCTTTAAAAAGTTCTCCTCTGTACATATCCATTTGTCTGGCTTTTTCCTCCAGACTCATTCTGCTTAACAAGTCTTTTACTCTTTCTTCAACAGGTAATTTTGAATCCTGATACGGGTATTTTTTCTGCGCATAGCCTTGGTTAAAAAAACCTACAGCCATTACGAGGATAATGGCTGTTTTTTTAATTCCTAATTGTAACATAGTTGTGTGTTTTTAATTTTGAATCACTTTCAGGGTTGTTCCATTCACAAAATCTTCATGTGAAATAAAATAACTATTCAGTGGTTTTCCGTTTAATTCTATTGTTTTGATTTTTCCGTCAGTATTGATTTCTTTTTCAATTACAATATTTTCTTTTTTATAATATCTTGGATCTAATTTGATCGTAATCTTATCAAACATTGGTGTCGTAATGGTATACAGCGGATCTCCGGGAGAAATTGGGTAAATGCCCATCATAGAATATACTAACCAGGCCGACATTGTTCCTGTATCGTCATTTCCAGGTAATCCTTTTGGCTTATTCTGAAAATATTCTGTAACTAATTTTTTCACCATTTCCTGTGCTTTCCATTCGTCTCCTTTTACATAATTAAACAAATATGGATTTGCGATATCCGGCTCATTTGCCATATCAAATTGTTTCAGGTCGAATACTTTTTGCAATTGATCAGCAAAAGCTTTTTCACCGCCCATTAATTTTATCAATCCTTTGATGTCGTGCGGAACCATAAAAGCATACTGCCACGCATTTCCTTCGATAAAGCCAACATTTTCCTGAAAATTAGCTCCAGATTCAGGATCAAAAGGTTCGTACCATTTTCCGTTAGCAGTTCTTGGCCGAAGCAATTTTAAATCCTTATCATATAATTTTTGATAGGATAACGAACGCTTTGCAAAACGGTTATAATCATCTTTTTTACCTAAGGCTTTCGCCAAAAGTGAAATGGCATAATCTGAAGTATTATATTCCTGCGTTGTAGAAACAGGGCCACGATAATTAGTAGATAAATACCCTTTTTCGATATATTCTTTAAGTCCGGGACGCAATGGATTATTTTCAACCTGATCTGCACCTTTTAGCATCGCATAATAGGCTTTGTAAATATCAAAATCCTGAATTCCTTTTAAGCAGGCATCAACGATAACAATACTTGCAGGATCTCCAACCATGGTAAATGTTTCTGTTGAATTTAATTCCCATTTTGGCAGCCAGCCGTTTTCATCATACATTTCCAGCATACTTTTTATCATATCCGATTGCTGTTTCGGATACACCAAAGATGTTAACGGATGCATGTTTCGATACGTATCCCACAAAGAAAATGTGGTGTAACGTGTACCTTCGGTTTTAGCAATCTTGCTTCTTTTTATTACCGGATATTCTCCGTTGATATCGTTTAAAGTATTGGGATGAATCAAAGTGTGGTATAATGCCGTATAAAAAATCGTTTTCTCATCTCCTGAACCGCCTTCAACCAAAATCTTCGAAAGTTCTTCGTTCCATTCATTATAAGTGTCTTTATAAACTGCTTCAAACGATTTGTTTCCGGTTTCTTTTTCCAGATTTTCACGGGCGTTTTCAATACTTACGTATGAAATTCCAATTTTTACCTCAATCGTTTCCTGTTTATCTAACTTATAGGTAAAATAAGTTCCAATGCTATCGCCAACAACCGTTTTGATAGTATTATCCATCATTCTGGTTTTACCGTTGTACGTCATCCATTGTGCTTCTGTTCCTTCATATTTTGATGGCTTTTTCCAAACTCCGAATTTATTTGCCGGTTTCGAAAACTTCGCCACAAAATATACCGGATAAGCATCTTCGGGACTATTATAGCAAAATGAACCTACAGAACGCATTCCTTCAATTTCTGTTGAAGAAACGACTCTTACCATCGCACCTTCTTCATTGGTTAAACCTAAACCAAGATTCAGTAAAATATTAGATTGCCCTTTCGGGAAAGTAAATTTGCTTACGCCTACTCTTTTAGAAGCCGTAAACTCTGCTTTTACCTTGTATTTATCAATATCAACGCTGTAATAACCTGCTTTTGCTACTTCATTTTTATAGGTTGAACCGTATTTTAAATGATTGGTTTCTACAGCTCCGGTTGTGGGCATTACTATTAAAACGCCCAATTCAGGACAGCCGACACCGCTTATATTTACCTGACTAAATCCGGTTAGAAATGTATTTTCATTTACATACGGATTAGAAAGCCACTGATTGTCTTTTTCTAATTTATTCTGCGGTCCCGCAACATTAAACGGACTAATACTCGCCATTCCTCTTGGCGCAATTGGTCCGGGAAAAGTGGCACCGTAATTTGAAGTTCCAATAAACGGATTCACAAAATCTGCCGGTTGCTGTGCAAAAATGGTTATGCTAAAAAACAGCATGTAAAAACTACATGCTGTTTTGGATACTATTTTTTTTATTGAAAACATATTTCTATCTGTTAATAGCTTCGATTTTTAAAGTCCATGCTTCTTTACAAGGTAAATTGTTTCTTAAACTTTCCGGAATTACAACTTTAAATCCTTCTGCTTCTTTGGTCCACTTCAATGAAGTTTTTGAACCTAACATCGTGATTTTTGTTCCTTTTTTAGGATTGATGGATTTCACTGTAACTTCTGCAGGAATTTTATCTTCTCCGTCTTTTGCCAAATAAAACAAATACACATTTCCGGTTTTGTTTTGCGTCATACAAATATTTTCTTCTTTAAAAGGTTCGATTGGTTTTGTATTGTAAATCGCTGTACTATTTACTTTCATCCAGTCGCCGTAAGCTGCCAATAAATCATAAGCGCCTTGCTGCCATTCTCCTTCAGGACTTGGTGCAACATTCAATAATAAATTTCCACCTTTTGCAACGATATCCACAAGCATGTGAATTCCTTGTCTTCCTGTCAAATATTTAGCATCCGGAGTATAAGACCATCCGCCGCCGGAAGTAATGCAAGATTCCCAAGGATAAGGCAAAGTCTTCGCCGGAACACGTCCTTCGGGAGTTAAGTAGTTTTGGTTTTTTCCGTGAACCGCTCTGTCCACTACAATTAATCCTGGTTGTTTTTGGCGTGCTTTCACAACCAATTCATCCATTTTAGGATCCTGATCTACCACTCTGTGTTTGATAAAACCATTTTTTGATTCGTTTTCTGCAAACTTTTCTTCGTAGTTTTCTTTTAAGTTTTGCTGGTCTCTTTTTCTAACCCATCCGCCATCTAACCATAAGATGTCTATTTTACCATAATCAGATAATAATTCTAAGATTTGGTTGTGGGTGAAATCAACATATTTCTGCCATTTTTCAGGATATAAAGATGGATCATAATTCACGTTTCTGTCGAAAGGAGGAAAATAAGGATCCCAGTAATTTTCGTTATGCCAGTCCGGTTTAGAGAAATAAGCCCCGGTTGAAATATTTTCGGCTCTAAAAGCATCAAAAATTTCTTTTGCAATGTTTGCTTTTGGGTTTGTACTAAAAGCACATTCCTTATCGGTTACTTTATAATCAGAGTACTTAGTATCATACATATTAAATCCGTCATGGTGTTTTGTTGTAAAAACCATGTATTTCATCCCTGCATTTTTAGCCGCTTTTGCCCATTTTGCAGGATCAAATTTTGTTGGATTAAATGTTTTTTTCAAACCTTCATAATCCTTTACATATTGATTATAACTAGCCGGATTACTTCCTTTTTTACGCTCACACCATCCATAATCTTCAGGACAAATAGACCATGATTCTACAATTCCCCATTCGCTATATGTTCCCCAATGCATTAACAATCCGAATTTTTTGCCTTGCCATTCATCTAAATTTTTCAACACCAGCGGATCCGTTTCCGGTACATAGCGCTCATCTTCGTAAATGGCCTGCGAAAACATTTGAACCGAAAATAAAATTGCGATTATGAATATTCCTCTTTTCATCTTTAATCTGTTTATTGTTTATTATTCTTTGTTTATTCTTTTGTATTGGTTTGTGAAAAATTTTTAAACACATAGAAACATAGTTTTCAAAGCTTAAAAAAGGCGTTTCACTTGTATTAAAAAACATAGCGATGCTGTCTCAGCTTTGTCATTCCGATGGATCTCCACAAAAAACTCTATGCAGTAATTCTCCAGTTTGTCGAGCTACTAACGGAGATCCCTCATTCCTCGGAATCACAAAATTGAGGCGACTTTGCCGTCATTTTTTTTATAAAAACTGGCTATGTTTTAGAAACCAGTTTCTTTTTATATTCTTTTTCAACACATTTGAAATCTATGTTTCTATGTGTTTAAATAAAAAACTTGCATTTTCGAAAGCTTTGTAAAAGTTTGAAACTTTGACAAAGCTTCTGGGTATTTTTAATTCACTAAAACCTCATCAACAAACAACCACGAAGATTCACCTTTTGGGCTTTTCTTTAAGTTATAAGCGATTACTTTTACAAATCTTGCATTGCGTTTTTCAAAACTGATTTTAAAATCTTTCAATTCTGAACTCACATTTGCAGCATACGGACGCGTCACTTTTCCAACTTCTTTATAAGTTAATCCATCGTTTGAAACCAAAACTTTTATCTGTGTTGGAAAATTAACTCCTGCACCCTGACTTTCTAACGTTCCTAAAGTTACTTCCTGAATACTTTCCTGTTTTTCCAAATCAACCACAAGTTCCATATCATTTACCAGCCACGCTTGCCATTGTCCGTCATGAAAGTTTTTACTTCCTCTAATCGTATTCACCATTGTAAAAGGACCATTTCCTTTATAACTTTGATTATACGGCGTTAAATAACTTACTTTATGCGCCACCGCTTTATGGAAAATAATAGTATCTGTAAATGTTTTTCCTACTGGTTTTTCATCCTGAAATAAAGAAGCTTTTAAAACTGTAGTTCCTGCAAATTCAATTGGACTTGTATATTTTATTGGATTATGTTCGATGTTTTTGTCTCCCAAAACATAACGAATATCCGGGTTTGGAAACTCATTTTTCAACGTTACATTAATTTGTTTTTTAGTCAAATCTGCCGTTGATGAAGCCGTTACCAAATAAGCACTTTTTGCATAATTGATTCCTAAATAATTGTAACGCTGCATTAAAGAAATTAATCTTGGCGTAAAATCATTCCAGTTACGGCTTTCTTTAGTGCTCCATAACGTTTCTGATAAAGCGGCCAATCTTGGAAAAATCATATACTCAGAATCTTTTGGTCCCGGTAAATGTTCTGCCCATAAATTTGCTTGTCCGCCCAAAACATGTGCAGCTTCCTGAGGCGTCATTCCGGGAACAACGGGATCAAATTTGTACACTTCGTTTAGCGGATTATAAGCATCAAAAGCGACCGGTTCTTCGTTCTGTGGACCTTGATAAAAATTAAAATAGCAAGGAGTTTCCGGCGTCATAATAACATCGTGACCTTGTTTTGCGGCGTCAATTCCGCCTTGCGTTCCTCTCCAGCTCATTACAGTTGCTTCCGGAGCCAGACCACCTTCTAATATTTCATCCCAGCCAATGATTTTTTTGCCTTTAGAATTGATGTATTTCTCCATTCTTTTTACAAAATAACTTTGCAGTTCGTGGGTATTTTTCAATCCGTTGTCTTTCATTCTTTTTTGGCAGTTCGGACATTTTTCCCAATTGGTTTTTGTCGCTTCATCACCTCCAATATGAATGTATTTTGATGGAAAAATGGTAATAACTTCATCAATTACATTTTGTAAAAACTCAAAAGTTGATTCTTTTCCTGCGCAATAAATATCCGTAATAGGCCATAATCCGCCAGACGGAACACCAATACGCTGATCAAAACAAGCCAATTCAGGATATGATGCGATGGCGCTGCTTACGTGTGCCGGCATTTCAATTTCCGGAATAATTTCGATGTTTTTTGTGGCTGCGTATTTTACGATTTCTTTTAATTCTTCCTGGGTTAAAAATCCTCCGTAAGTTCCTTTTTCATCGGGATTTGTAGTCAATCTTGCATTCCAGGCCAAATTTTCCTGATCGACTCTCCAGGCGCCAACTTCAGTTAATTTTGGATATTTTTTTATTTCGATTCTCCAACCCTGATCGTCTACCAAATGCAAATGCAAAACATTCATTTTGTGCATTGCCAAACGATCAATGGTTTCTATTACATAATTTTTATCAAAGAAATGACGGGATAAATCGAGCATTAAACCTCTCCATTGAAAACGGGGTTTATCATTTATAACCACATTTGGAATCTGCCATTTTTGATTTGGCAGCACATTTTTACTTTCAATAACCACCGGAAGCAATTGTCTGATACTTTCTAAAGCATAAATAAAACCTGCATTTCCTTTTGCCGTAATCGTGATATTTTTAGAATTTACATCTAAAATATAAGCTTCTCTTTCTAAATTCGGATCAACCTTAAACTGTACAAAATTACTTTGCGGAACTGCCGCAGAAAATTGTGGGCGAAATCCTGCCGCTTTTTCAAATTTATTGATCAAAGCGTTTGAAATTTCTTTTTGAACCTCCGTCGTTGCTACAAATTTTGTTGCAGCCGAGAATTCAAAAACACCTTTGTTTATTAGTAATTGTGTTGGTTTTGGTATAATCTGAATATCCTTTTCTGTATATATTTTTTGGCTGTAGCCGAAATTAAAAACAGTCAGGAAGAGTACGATAAGGAATGGTTTTAATATCCTCATAATGAATTATTTTATTGATGGTGTTATGTTAAACTGATATTGATATGTTTTGTCTCTCAACAAATATTTTTCCATTGGCCACGCTTGCCAGCTGTCGATACCGCCCACTCCCATTTGTTTCGAATCGATTTTTAAACTTGTTAAATCTCTTTCTTTCAATTCAGCTGCGTGTCTTTGGTCTTTTTGCAAACCATCATCTAAATCTTCATTTAAAAAATGTAAAGCCGTAGTTGCCAGTAATTCATCTGATGTCACTTTTATTTTCAATTTATCATTTGATAATTCTAACCAGCGAACTTCTGTTTTATTTCCCGTTTCCTGCGGACGGATGTACGGATAATATTGCTCTGAAACGGTTTGATTGTAAAGTCCAACTTGTGAGCTGTAATTTCTGTCAATATAATTTTCATGCGGCCCTTTTCCGTAATACGTGATTGAGCTGAAATCTTTTGGCAGAATCATTTCCATACCAAATCTTGGCAATATTGGCGTTTCCTTATTTTTATCGATATTCAATTGTTCTTTTACGTTTAATTCTCCGTTACTATTGAATTCGTAATTTAAGATTATTTTTGAAAAAACCGAAGGTAAATTATAAGTTGCTGTAACTAAAATTTTATTGTCTTTGGTTACAGAATACGTCCAGTTTTCAAGTGCTGGATTTTCTGTTGCCTCTTTCCATGCTTTTAAATTTATCTGAAAATTAGCTCCAAAGTCATTGTCGTTTGGTGCTCTCCAAAGGTTTGGACGCAATTGATATCCTTCTTTTAAAATTGGCAGATTATTGAATGTATATCCATTAATAAATCCCGTTTTTTTGTCAAAAGTTATCGTTGCTTTATCACTTTTAAATACCGTAGCACTGGCTTGTTTCTCTACAGAAATTTTTGATGCGCCATTTATTTTAATATCATTTTTCCAGTTTCCTGAAAGTGCAAGCTGATCTGTTGCGATTTGAAAACCTTTTGGCAAAAACGGTTCTTCTTCTTTAAGATGGTAGGTGACAACTACAAATGCTTCCTGAAACTGTTTTTGTTCAATATTAATCGGAAGTTGGTATATTTTAGATTCTCTTGGGTTGATTTCTAAATTATCAATTGTTCCCGTTGCATCATCTTTTCCGTCAAGGACTAATTTCCAATGCAAACTAACATTGCTTAAATCTTTAAACGAAAATTCATTATACACTTTAATTGTTGTTGTTGTTTTATCCTGCCACGAAGTCAGAATATTCTGCATCACATTTCGCATTTCTAATGCATGCGGATTTGGTTTTCTGTCCACCGTAAAAACTCCATTATTTACGAAGTTGTTGTCGCTTTTGACATCTTTTGGACCAAAATCTCCTCCGTAAGCCAAAATCGTAGTTCCGTCAGGTTGTTTTTTATAAACCGACTGATCGATCATATCCCATATAAAACCGCCCTGAAAGTTTGGATATTTACGAATCACATCCCAATAATCTTTAAAATTCCCCATCGAATTCCCCATTGCATGTGCATATTCACACTGAATGTAAGGTCTTGACGGATTTGGGTTTGCCAAAATATATTCTTCCATTTTATTCGGAGAACTGTACATTGGATCTATAATATCAGAATCCCATTCAAATTTTAAATCTTTTCCATCCCACGCTCCTGCAGTGGCTCTTTCGTACTGAATTGGTCTTGATTTATCTCTGTTTTTGATCCACAAATAACCTCTGTAAAAGTTGTATCCGTTTCCGGCTTCATTCCCCATACTCCAGATAATCACCGAAGTATGATTTTTATCTCTTTCGATCATACGCTCCATACGTTGAATGTGTGCTAATTCCCAGTCTGGTTTATTACCCAAAGTTTTGGTGATGTCATAACCCATTCCGTGTGACTCTATGTTAGCTTCATCAACCACATAAATTCCGTATTTATCGCATAATTCATAAAAATATTCGTCGTTTGGATAATGCGACATTCTCACCGCATTGATATTAAATTCCTTCATCAGTTTAATATCCTGTTCCATTCGTTCTCTCGAAATTGTTTGTCCTGTAACCGGATCAACTTCATGACGGTTTACCCCTTTTATGTAAACTGCTTTTCCGTTTACCAAAAGCTGTCCGCCTTTAATTTCCACTTTTCTAAAACCAACATTCTGATTGATCACTTCGATTACAGTTCCTTTTTTGTCTTTTAAAAGAAAATAAACCTGATATAAATTCGGAATTTCAGCGCTCCATTTCTTCGGATTATTTACAGCGAAGTCAAAAGTTTGTTTTTCGCTTAAAGCGGAAATAACTTTTGAAGTAATAATTTTATCACCGTCTTTTAACTGAACATCTAAAGTATAACCATCTTTTGCATTTAAATTAGAAAATTCTGTCGAGATTTTTAAACTTCCGTTTACATAAGAAGCATCGAGATCAGGAATAATTTCATAGTCTTTTAGATGCGCTTTGTTTCTTGCAATTAAATAAGAATCACGCGTAATTCCGCTCATTCGCCACATATCCTGACATTCTAAATACGAACCGTCATTCCATTTCATCACTTGTAATGTGATGGTGTTTTTTCCGGTTTTCACGTATTTATTTAAGTTGAATTCTGATGGTAATTTACCATCTTCGCCATAACCTACATAAACGCCGTTTACCCAAACGGTAAGATTTGATTTTGCAGTACCAATATGAAGAAAAATGTCTTTTCCTTCCCAACTTTTGTCAATTGTAATTTCTTTTCTGTAAACTCCTGTCGGGTTAAATTTTGTTGGCACAAACGGCGGATTTGGCGCCATTAAATAATCAAAATCATAGGTTGTATTTACATAAACCGGATATCCGTAACCATTTACATCCCAACTTGCAGGAATTCTAAAATTATCCCAATCTGAATCGTTAAAAGTGCTTTTTTCAAAATCTTTTGGAAGTGCACTCGGGCTGTCTACATATTTAAACTTCCAGGCTCCATTTATATCTAGATAATTTTTAGATTGTCTCCATTCATTTTTAGATGCTAATGCTTCATTTTCAAAAACATAATAAGCAGCGTGCATTGGCTCTCTATTATCTTCATTAATTTTTTCATTTTGCCAAAAAGGAACTTTTTCCTGCGCAGTTATAGTTGCAATTGAAGCAATTAGTAATGATAATATGGATATTGATTTTTTCATTATTTGTTTTTTTATTCTCTTTGTGCTTTTTTTTTAGCACATAGACATAGACTTTAAAGTTAAAAAAAAAGGTGTGGGGCTTTTATTCTAATCTTATGAGAGTTGTAAAGCCTATGTTTCTATGTGTTTAAAAATTATATTTTTAGTTTGTCTTTTCGGTTTCAATAATAAAAACATTTTTTTCAGGAGCTAATCCCGCTATCCGTTCCAATCTTTTGTGGCGAACCCCGCCACAAAAGGATTTCCACTTCTATCGGGGCTAGGGAACTCATTTTCAAAAGAATATTTTCGTCTGATTTACAGAAATGACAAAAATGACGTCTATTATTTATCCCACGACATTTTAAATTTTGCATCTTCCATTCTGTGGCCTTTTTCATCATCAGAAACGGCGTAATTAAATCCGGATCTTAAACTGTAACCTGCGTGCTCTCCGTTTTTATTTAAAGCAATAAAACCAACCTGCAAATATTCCATGTCTTTGTGGTTTTTGTGCTTGTTATAAATACGTTCTGTAATTTCTTTACAGGCATCATAAGGCGATTTTCCCTGACGCATTAATTCTACAACCATTGCACTTCCTGCAGTTCTTATCACGGCTTCACCTAAACCGGTTGCCGCAGCGGCGCCAACTTCATTGTCCAGAAAAAGACCCGCGCCGATTATTGGGGAGTCACCAACGCGTCCGTGCATTTTCCAGGCGGCGCCACTTGTTGTACAGCCTCCAGCAAGATTTCCATCCTGATCTAACATTAGCATGCTTATCGTATCGTGATTTTCTATATTGATCACGGGTTTATATTTTGAATCTTCCAGCCATTTTTTCCAGTCTTTTTCAGATTCCGGAGTCAATAGATTTTCTACTTTAAAGCCTTCTGATAAAGCAAATTGTAATGCGCCTTGTCCGGCCAGCATAACATGAGGTGTTTTTTGAAGTACTAATTTCGCAACCGAAATAGGATGCATAATTCCCTGCAGAAAGCATACGGAACCACAATTACTATTATGGTCCATAATACAGGCGTCCAGTGTCACTTTTCCCTCGCGATCCGGATATCCTCCATAACCAACACTGCGGACATTCGGATCTGCTTCAGGAATTTTCATACCGGCTTCGAGCGCATCTAAGGCTGATTTTCCGGCTTTTAATTCTTTCCAGGTTTCCTGATTAGCGGGCAAACCGTGATTCCATGTCGAAATTACGATTGGCTTTATTGTCTTTTTCAAAGGATTTTCTAGTTCCTCTTTTTCATCTTCCCTGCTATTTGCAAATCCGCTATAGCCCAAAACTGAACTCATGGCCACCGTACCTAAAGTTGTTTTTTTGATAAAATCTCTTCTATTTGACATGTGCTTATTTTTTAATTGAAAATTCCCCGTAATGTTTATTCTTGTCTCATTATATTTTAACACATAGAAACATAGTTTTTTGAACCGCATAAAAGTCGTTTCACTTGCATTAACAAACATAGCATGGCTATGTGTGGAAATTTGTTTCTTTTGTATTCTTTTTTATACACATTTGAAAATCTATGTTTCTATGTGTTTAAATCTATTCTAAAAATCGTGAAATTATATTCTTGCCTAATTATATTAACACATAGAAACATAGTTTTCAAACTATTAAAAAGTCGTTTTACTTAAAATCTCATAGTTGTATGCGAAAAAAAATAGGATTTGTAAAAATGACTTAAATTTAAACCTATGTTTCTATATGTTAAACAATTTCAGTATTTATTTTAAACCGTCTTTTGTTTCCTTAATGGTTTTTAAATTACTTGCTGTTAAAGCATTTCCATCAAAGAAAGAAACTCCTACGGCTCCATTTTCTTTTGCTAATAAAATCGCTTCTTTTAGTTCTTTATCCGATTTTAAACCCGGAATGTAAATTCCTGTATTGATTTTTGTTTTTTTATCTTCTAGATCTGCCACGCCTTGTTTTGTTGCGTATCCAACCCAGTCAATTTCTTCATTATAAAAACTGTGGTAAATCATTGGATAAACCTGATCAATATTCCATTTGTCCCAACGCTGACGCACCATGTGATCTGCCATTTCAGGATAAGGAAATACGGCTGCAGTCAATTCTTTATTGTGTTTATGAGCAATTTTATACGCATCATCTACAACTGCTTTGATAGCGTTTAACCTGAAATTTTTCCATTCCATATCAATGGAGGTGTTGTGGCTTTCTTTTGGATTTTTATGGTGAATTCTTTCAAATGCTTTGATACATTCATCACAATAACAAAAATCAAACTGAGGTAATTCTGTGTCCTGAACCAGATTGTATTTTGGCAATAAACTAATTGGTAAAAAGATGTCCGGGAAACGAATATAATCCAAGTGAACACTTTCGATTCCGTCTACTTTTGCTAATTCTTCAACCAATGCTAAAACGTGATTTCTTGACTCTTGTCTGGTTGGACATAACCACTGGTAATAATCTACATACGGGCGATTATCAAAACAAGATTTCCCTTCTTTACTTACCTGATACCAATCCGGATGCTGCAATGCAATTGAATCTCCGGGTCTGTTCATGGCCATAATCCAGGCATGTACTTTTAAGCCTTCTTTTGTAGCTAAAGGCACTAATCTTTTTAGAAGTTTTGGATCTGTTGCTGTATTAATTAATACTTCATCAATTCCTCCGTCTTTGTATTTTTTAAATTCTTTTGTATAATCTGCATCTGATTTTTTAGGATCGGCAGTTGTCCATACTCCAAATTTAAAAGTGGTTGGTTCTTCTTTTTTTACACATGAAAAAATACTAAATGCCAATAAAAGAAGTAATAGTTTTGGTAGTTTCATAGTTGGTTTATTTTGATATTATTTTACCATCTTCCCTTATGATCAGTGTTTGATTAGAAAAAGGACTTTTTACTGAAATATTATATCCCGAGGCATGGTTTTCTAATACTGGTTTCAAAATTTTACCGTCGACACTAATAGCTTCTTTGGTTAGATTTTGTATTGATTTTGCCCACGTTTTATTCTTCTGATAATATTCTTTCTGAGCTCTGAATAAAGTGTATAATTCCCATCTCACTTTTTCTTCCTGCGGAATGGTGAAGGTTTCTTTTTCATCTTTCGAAGAGAAATAAACATACCCCCATTTTTCCGGCTCGTGCATGTTGATCACGCCCATTGGCGACCAAACCCAATTGTACTCCGGTAAAAATTTTCCGTTGGCATCTTTTTTACGTTCGTAACTGCCATTTTTTATGTCGTGCTGCCAATTAACTCTTGAGAAATTAACTCGCCAGAATTTATCTTCGGGCACATTTTTTTCATTATAGGATTTTCTATAAGATGCCCAGGGAATTGCCATTTCTAATACCCAACCTTCATCTGTGTCGTTTGGATTGTTTAGCGTTCCGTTAATTTTTACTGCTGATTTCAGGCCCGGAATATTCCAGTCGTTTAAAACTACGTTGTCATTTTCTCTATAAGGTTTTGACAGAAACAGATCCCAAGCTGTATTTAAAGCATTAATTTCTAATTCATAATAGTCAAAAGTGTTGCTATCGGGATCAATGAAAACTTCAAAATCGTTGTTGTAAAAAATAATGGTATCACGTTGTTTTAAATTTGCCCAAACATGCGGCTCATCAACTTTTGCTAATATATAAAAATTGGTTTCATCCCAGAGCATTTTAACTTTTGTTCCATATTTTGGTTTTATTCCATTTTCTATATCTTCAAAAAGGTCTGTCCAATCTGCTTTATTCCATGAAGCATCAGATCCATCTCCATCAATTACGACTGGAGATGAAGCTTTTGCGGCTACATAAGTTTTAGGCACTACTTTGTCCTTTGATTGTGAATAACCAACTGCCGAAACAAAACCTAAAACAACTGTTAACCATTTTAATTTTAAACGCATGCTTCTTTTTTTATAAACTATTATCTTTTGTAAATTGTATTACTTCACTTAATTTACCAAATGCAATTGCTACAGTTGTATCTGCTGCGCCATAATATACGGCCAGTTTATCTTCTTCTTTATCGTGCAAAGCGGCACATGGGAAAACTACATTTGGTACATCTCCTACCATTTCATAGATTTCTGCAGGTCCTAATAAATAAGGCTGTGTTCTGTATTTTACTTTGTCCGGTGAATCAACTTCTAAAAGTGCTGATCCCATTGCATAACGAAAACCGTTGCAGGTATTGATTACTCCGTGGTAAATCATGAGCCAGCCTTCTTCTGTTAAAATCGGGATTGGTCCTGCTCCTACTTTGGTACATTGCCATGCACTTTGTTCAAACGGAGATGGTTTCATCACCAAACGGTGTTCTCCCCAATATTTCATGTCCGGGCTGTAACTGATCCAGATATCTCCAAAAGGCGTATGTCCGTTATCACTCGGACGGCTTAACATGGCGTATTTTCCATTTATTTTCTGTGGAAACAAAACTCCGTTTCTATTGAATGGTAAAAACGCATTTTCGCACTGAAAAAATTCTTTGAAGTCAAAAGTGTAACCAATACCAATTGTTGGTCCGTTGTAACCGTTACACCAGGTAATCCAGTAACGATCTTCGATAAAAACCACACGCGGATCATATTTATAAGCAGATTCGATCATTTCTGTATTACCAGACTGCATTACAATTGGTTCGTGATTAATGTCCCAATCGATTCCGTTTTTACTAAATCCGGCAAAAATATTCATTTGAACCGCTTTGTTGTCGCATCTGAAAACACCTGCAAATCCGTCTCCAAAAGGAACAACTGCACTGTTAAAAATACTATTAGATGTTGGGATTGCGTATCTGTCAATAATAGGATTTTCAGAATATCTCCACATTACATCATTATTGTTTTCGGGTCTGTCTTGCCAAGGAATTGTACTCATGCTCTCTTTCTTTATTATAGTTTGTTTTTTTTGTTTGCTTTTTTTGTTTGAAACTTTGTCTTGATTTTTAAACACATAGAAACATAGTTTTTGAAAACCTTATAAAAGGCATTTCACTTGCATTAACACACATAGCATAGCTATGTGTGGAAACTTGTTTCTTTTGTATTCTTTTTTATAACACATTTGAAATCTATGTTTCTATGTGTTTAAATATTACTCTCAATTTTTGTCAGTTATTCAATCTTGTCATTTTAAGCTTTGTCAAAGTTTAAACTTTGACAAAGCTGTCTCAATAATTATCTAATTTTCTAATTCACAAATTATCTAACTAATCCTCTATTCTTCTCACTTTATCTAACCACGTAAATTTCAAAATTGTTGTGGTTACTAAAAACACCACTAACGCCGTAATTGCTTTTGGATAATCTCTGATAATGAAAAATATCGGCAATAAAATCATACTCGATTGCCATACAATTCCGATGGCGCAATTCATCATATCAGTCCAGAAATCATTGTTTTTTTCGAATGTCAGATCTTCTGCTTTTAATGTTTTATAAACCGGATTCCAGAAACCCCAAGGTCTTACGTTTTTATAGAAAGATCTTAAAACTTCCATATCTGTTGGTTTGCTTAGGAAAGTTCCTAAAAGACAACCTAAAATAGAAAACCCGAATATTATTGGAAATAAATAAATGGCCTGTACTTGCGCTAAATCGTATAAAATTGTTCCTTCGGATAAACTTCCTTTGGCCTGACCCAGAGCAAATTGTAAAGAAGCTACGATTAATCCGGCGAACATTCCCCAGAAATAACCCCAGCCGTTAAATCTCCACCAAATCCATTTTAAGAAATTGGCCGCGACGTAACCTCCGTATAAGGCGCTGGTAATCCATAATGTTAGTGAGTTGATGGAGTCTGCAAAGAATCCCATGAAAACTCCTAAACCAACAACAAGGAAAGAAGAAATCTGGCTTACTTTGATATAATGTGCATTTGTTGCAACTGGTTTGAAGTATTTTTTATAAATATCATTTACAATATAAGCCGGTCCTGCATTTACAAAAGCTGAAAATCCGGACATAAATGCGGCTAATAAACCGGCAAGGAGAATTCCTTTTATTCCAACAGGAATGTATAAATTAACCACTTTTGGCATTAATAATTCTAAATCAGCTCCTGTTAAACCTGTGTTTGCGTTTAATTCCGGCGCCAGGTTTACCAATGCAATTACTACGATTCCGGTAATTAATAAATATCTTGGAATGAATAAAATCAAGTTGGTAAAACCGCTCATGTAAGCCGCTTCTTTTACCGATTTTGTAGAAAGAATTCTTTGTAAATCATAACTTGGTGTTGGTCCGGCAACACTGGCAAAAAATCCTTTGAACAATGTCATTCCGATAAAAGCGCCAAACATTTTGTATCCTTCTGAATCAATTAAGTTATTAAAGGTTTGGAACTTATCACTCCATTGCGTTTCAAATTGCCATCCGAAGAAAACATTTTTCCACTCTTCGGTAATAACCGAATTAATTTGTAAATCTGAATAATTGATAAAAGCGTAACCGGCAATTAAAACTCCGGCAACGATCATGATTAAATATTGTACCACTTCTGTCGCCACTACAGAAAACATTCCGCCTTTTACGGTATAAATTGTCGTTAACAAAATGATTATTAAGGCATAAGATCGTTCAGAAGTCAGCAGAATTAAATCGCCGTAATGAAGCGTTAAATCCCAGGGAAGAATAATAGTTACAAATTTTCCGATTCCTTCAAAAAAGTAAGCGATAAAACCAATTGTAGAAATAATGGCAAAAATAGCCACAATAATATGAGATGCTTTTCCGGCTCTGTCACTTCCAAAACGGGTTAAAATCCATTCAGAACCTGTCATTACTTTTGATCTTCTAATCCAGACAGCCAGGAACATCATGACAAAAATCTGGTTCCATATTGGCCAAAGCCACATAAACATGAAACTTTTTACGCCATATAAAAACAGTACTCCAATCATCCAGGAAGTTCCTGAAACATCAAACATTCCTGAACCGTTGCTCAGACCTAAAAAATACCATTTGATTGTTTTCCCGCCAAGGAAATAATCGTCTAATCCTTTTGATGCTTTTCTTGAAATCCAAATTCCTATTCCTACCGAGAGCAGGATGTAGGCTACGATGATCGATACGTCAATAATGTCCATTAATTTTATTTGTTTTTTAGTTAGTTACGTGGTTTTAGTTTTTTGTTCCCCAATTTTTATTGGGCTCAGCTCCCATTACAAAATGCAAAATTCCGCCTTGTAGTATTTGTTGATGGGTGATTACTGTTTTATTAAACGGAACACCGTTAAGCGTTGCCGATTGTATATAAAAGTTTTTTTCTGAAACATTTTCGGCTTCGATTACAAAAGATTTTCCTCCTTCGAGATTGATTTTTGCTTTTTCGAAAATCGGGCTTCCAATTTCGTATTCACCAGAAGCAGGATTCATTGGATACAATCCCATTGAACTAAAAACATACCACGCCGACATTTGTCCGCAATCTTCGTTTCCGCTTAATCCGTTTGGTGTTGTATTGTATTGCGTATCTAAAATATGACGAACCCAATATTGTGTTCTCCAAGGCTGATTTGCATGGTTAAACATATAAGCAATATGGTGGCTTGGCTCGTTTCCGTGTGCGTATTGCCCAATTAATCCTGAAATATCTGCCGAAACATTGTTTCCTGTAATTTCTGAACTTTCAGTAAAAAGCTGTTCTAAACGTTTTGTAAATACTTCATTACTTCCGTGCAGCAAAATAAAATCATCTACATTATGAGGTACAAACCAGCTGTGCTGCCAGGCATTTCCTTCGGTATAATCGGTGTGTTCTCTGTGATTGGAATGTTTTGCATCAAAAGGTTCGTTCCAGGATTTTCCATCCTCCGATTTTCCTCTCATAAATCCGGTTTTCGGATCAAATAAATATTGATACGCTTTTGAGCGGTTTAGGAAAAATTGATAATCTTCTGTTTTTCCTAATGCTTTTGCCATTTGCGCAACGCACCAGTCGTCATAAGCATATTCCAGCGTAATTGTAACTGATTCGTCCAGTAAATTATACGGAATGTAACCGTATTTTTTGTAGAAATTCAATCCGCGTTCGTCCTGCATCATGGTTGTTTTCATGGCTTGGTATGCTTTTTCGGCATCAAAACCTTTAATGCCTTTTTGGTAAGCATCAACAATTACCGGAATGGAATGATATCCTGTCATTGTATTTGTTTCGTTGGCGTAGAGTGTCCAAACCGGTAATATTTTTTTGGTATCGTAATACGCTAACATTGAGTTAATAATGTCTGATGTTTTGTCTGGTGCCAATAAAGTCAGTAAAGGGTTTTCTGCTCTAAAAGTATCCCATAGTGATAAGGTCGAATAGGCGGTATAATCTTTTGCTGTAACAATTTGATCATCCTCTCTTCTAAATTGACCGTTTTTATCACTATAGGTTACAGGGGCAACTTGGGTGTGGAACATCGCGGTATAAAAGATGGTTTTTAAAGAGTCGACTGGTGTTTCGACTTCTATTTTATTTAGAGCAGAATTCCAGATTTCTGCTGATTTTGTTTTTGTTTTTTCAAAATTTGAACTTTCACCATCCAGATTATCTTTGGCATTTGCCACACTTACAGATGATAAGGCTACTTTTACAAATAGCTCTTCCGTATTATTGGCATCAAAAAATAATTGTGCCGATGTGTTTTCTCCTTCTGCAGAATTGCCTGTAATCACTTGTTTATTAGCCAGTAAAACAGATTCGGCAATAGGTTTTGAAAATTTTGCGACAAAAAATACTTTTTGATTTTTTGCCCAGCCCATACTATAACGGTATCCACTAATCGTAAATTTATCCTCGATTGTAATGGCTGTTTTTAATGTTTTGTCCCAATTAATTGCAAAACCAAGATCGATAACAACAGATTGTTTGTCGTTTTTGGCAAAGGTATATTTATGGAAAGCGGTGCGTTGAGAAGAAGTTAATTCTACATTGATTTTAGGATCCTCAAGAAAAACTTGGTAATAACCCGGTGTTGCTTTTTCGTTAGCATGACTGTAAGATGATTTATATGTTAATTGATCGCGTGAAGTTGTTTTTGCTGTTAAATCAAGCTTTTTATTGGTTGGCATGAATAAGATGTCTGCCAAATCTCCAATTCCTGTTCCGCTTAAGTGCAAATGACTGAAACCGGACACAATAGAATCTGAATAATGATACCCTGAACACCAATCCCAGCTCGAAATACCATTGTCAGGACTTACCTGAAGCATCCCAAAAGGAACAGTTGCGCCCGGATAAGTATGTCCGTGACCACCTGTACCTATAAAAGGATTTACATGGCTGGTAAAAATTTTATCTTGTTGGTTATTTTTGTTTACATTTATTTTGCAACTTGTAACCAGAATAACAAACAAAACAAGCAGAGTAAAATTCTTCATATAAAACAATCTTAATTTAACTTTAAATTTAAACAAATACGACTTTTACTAAAACTAATTTAGACGGATGACGTATAAACTTAGATAAACATCAAAAAAAGTCACAAAACGTCACATTATTATGATTTTAAATTCAAGCAAATTATATCGCATTCAATTGCAGTATCACATTATATTTTGGTTAACTTATTTTGTTTTTAATACTTTTCGATGGGGAAGTTATTTTAATAATTACGGTTATTCGTTAAAGACAAATCTTTTGGGTTTTCCTATTCACATGGCGTTGTGTTATTTGAATATTCTGGTATTTATGCCCAATTTGGTTTACAAAAAAAAATACCTGCAATATGTTATTGTTATTTTATGCGCCATATTTATTATGGTGGTTTTAAAATTTAATCTTACCTATTTATTAATAACACATGAAGTTTGGCCAGAAGGTCCGGAAACTATAGATAAATTAACCCTCAATTATACGATTGATATGATGATGGGCGAACTTTATGTAATGACTTTTGTGACCGCGATTAAGATTACTTTTGATTTTTTGAAGGAACAAAAAAGGGTTACGGATCTTGAAAAATCGCAATTAGAAACGGAATTGCTTTTCCTGAAATCTCAAATTTCTCCGCATTTTTTCTTCAATACGCTTAATAATATTTATTCTTTATCTGTCGAAAAATCAAACAAAACACCCAAGATCGTTCTTAAGCTATCTGAATTAATGCGCTATATGCTGTATGATACAAAAAGCACCAGACAAAGTTTAGAGAATGAAATACTTTGTATTCAGAATTATCTGGATTTGGAAAGAATCAGAAATGATGATCGACTGGAAGTTAACATGGAAGTTTCCGGAGATATTCACGATAAAGAGATTAGTCCTATTATATTATTGACGTTTCTGGAAAATGCATTCAAACATGGTGTAAATAAAAATACAGGAAAAGTAGTAATCAACATCAATTTTAAGGTAAAAGGCGATTTTCTGCATTTCACTATCACTAACCCAATGCCCGAAATTACGCAACATAAGGACAATTTTAACAAGTCTAGTGGTATAGGTTTAGAGAATGTCAAAAAAAGACTTGAATTAGGTTATAATAAAAACGACTATAAGCTTTCATTTAAAAATAAAAAGGATATTTTTGTCGTAAAGCTAGTAATTAAAGTGTCTTAGAGACTTTTACCTCTTTATTACAACTATGCTTACTAAAATATTTCTCTCACAAAAATAATCGAAAATGAAAATAAACTGTTTGATCATAGACGATGAGCCATTAGCAATTAATGTTATCAAAAACTATCTGGAGCCTATTGAAAATTTTGAGGTTGTAAATACTTTTAGTAATCCTATAGAAGGTCTGAATTATTTAAAAAACAACAAAGTTGATGTGATTTTCCTGGATATCAATATGCCGGTTCTCGACGGTATAAATTTTATTAAAAGTCTGGAAAATCCGCCGATCCTTGTAATAACGAGCGCTTACAGTCAGTTTGCAATTGAAACTTATGAATTGGATGTTTTGGATTATTTGGTAAAACCTATCGAATTTCCAAGATTGATGAAAACACTAAACAAGATTAGTAAAAGACTGAACAACAGTACTAGCGGTAATTCTCAGGAAACTAGCAATTCTGAAAGTCCTTTTATTTTTGTTAAGATTGATAAAAAAAGAATGAAGAAAATCTTTTTTAACGAAATTCTTGTGATCGAAAGTTTAAAGGATTACCTAAAAATAAATACCTTAACGGGAAAATATATCATACACAGCACATTATCTGATTTTACAGATTTATTGCCGGAAAGAAATTTTTTAAGAATACACCGATCTTACACCATCGCAATTGATAAAATTGACGCAGTTGAAGGAAATAGTATTGAAATTGAAGGATTGAGATACGTAATTGGAAGATCTTATATTGATCATGTAAAACAAAGAATTTTAAATTCTTCGATTTAAAAACGAAATACTTTTTATTTTACGACAAAACCTTTGTCAAAGTTTGAAACTTTGACAAAGGTTTTTTTTATTAATCATAAACCCGACAGATTTTAAAAACCTGTCGGGTTTATCATCATAGATTTTTTTTGATTTTGATTGCGGAATCACTTTGCGGTCCTTCGACTTCGCTCAGGATGACATAAAATGCGGTTAACTTTTCAGACTATCTTGAATTCTCTGTGAAAAACTTTGTGCGCTCTGTGGTAAAATTAAAAGCAAAAAAAAATGCGACCATAAGGCCGCATTTTCAACATACAGGTAACTAACCAAAATAAACCATTTAAAAATAATTTATTGTATTCTAAAAATTAACTAAAAATAATATCTCTTGAATGCTTCAATAGCCGAATAATCTGCTAAACCTAAAGCATGATATTTTTCTGCCGTTAATCTGTTTCTGTCTTCTACTCTTACCCAGAATTCTCTGCTGTCATCTCCCTGAAACATTACTCCGTCTTTTTGAGATTGGTGATAGAATATGGCATGACGTTTTTTAAGAACCTGATCAGGGCTCATTGGAACCGCCATCTCGATTTGGTACGATTCCCACTCATGCCATGCTCCTCTATACAACCAGACCCAGCAATCGTCCATAAATTTTTTGTGCTTTAATCTTTTTAAAGCTTCAAACAAACTATCTAAACAAACTTTATGGGTTCCATGAGGGTCTGCTAAATCTCCTGCTGCGTAAATTTGATGTGGTTTTATCCTTTCGATAATATCACACATAATTTGAATATCAGCCTCTCCAAGGTTATTTTTCTTAACTGTTCCAGTTTCATAAAACGGTAGATCTAAAAAGTTAACATTTGAATCCGGTAATCCTAAATATCTTGTAGCGGCCAGAGACTCGCTTCTTCTAATCAATCCTTTTAATTTTCTAACTTCTAAAGAATCAATATCATTGTGCTTTTTGGTTTTCAAAAAGTTAATTATGTTTTCAGATTCTGCAGAATTTTTATTTAATGCCATCGAAATTTCAGCAAATTTTAAAGCTTCTTCATTCGAAACAGCAATATTTCCAGAAGTTTGATACGCAATATGAACATCGTGTCCTTGTTCTACCAATCTGTCAAAAGTTCCTCCCATCGAAATAACATCATCATCCGGATGCGGACTAAAAATGATGATTCTTTTTCTTTCCGGCGTTGCACGTTCCGGTCTGTAAGTATCATCTGCATTAGGTTTTCCTCCTGGCCAGCCTGTGATTGTCTGCTGCATTTTATTAAACATTTTAATGTTCAAATCATACGCAGTTCCTTCTTCTGTTAACACACTCGACATTCCGTTATCGTTATAATCTTTGTCTGTTAATTTCAGGAAAGGTTTTTTAGTCAATTCACTTAACCAGGCCACCGCTTTCAGTTTTAACTCTTCGTCCCAAACTACTGATTTTACCAACCAAGGTGTTTTTACTCGGGTTAATTCTGATGAAGCTTCGGTATCTAAAACAAAAGTTGTGTTGTTGTGCTGTTGTAAATACGTTGCCGGTACTTGCGAAGAAATATTTCCTTCAATTGTTTTCTTAATAATTTCAGCCTTGCTGATTCCCCATCCAAGAAGTACAATTCTTTTTGCATTTTTTACGGTGCCAATTCCCATTGTAATTGCTTTTCTAGGCACATTGTCTATACCTAAAAATGATGACGCAGCATCTGTACGTGTCAAATGATCGAGTGTAATACTTCTGGTTCCTGAATTAACGTGAGATCCCGGCTCATTAAAACCGATATGTCCTGTTCTTCCAATTCCTAAAAGTTGAAAATCTAAACCTCCGTAGGCTTTAATTTTCATTTCATAATCGATGCAATATTGTTGTAAATCTTCATTACTTATTTTTCCGTCCGGAATATTTACATTTTCCGGATGAATGTCAACATGATTAAAAAGGTGCTCATGCATAAAGTGATAGTAACTCTGAATATTGTTTTTATCCATTGGATAATATTCATCTAAATTAAAGGTTACTACATTTGCAAAACTCAAACCTTCTTCTTTATGTAATCGAACTAATTCTTCGTAAACTTTTATTGGCGAAGATCCAGTTGCTAATCCTAAAACACAAGGTTCGTCTAATTCTTCTTTTCTCTGAATTATGTTTGCTATTTCCTGAGCAACTAATATCGAAGCTTCTTTTGATGATTCGAAAATTACGTTATGAATCTTCTCAAAACGCGTTTCCTCGAATTTTCCAGCTTCTTTAAAATTTATGCCTTCTTTAATCATTTGCCTGTTTCATTTAATTTATAGTATAAAATTAAGAATTACTCTACCGATAAAATTAAAAATTCGACTAATGACCCGTTAACTTCGGCAAAAGACATAATTAGAAACTTTAAAAAAAAACCACTTTAATTATGACTTGCAATTTTATTTTTCAACAACATTTATTTCACTAATAGAAACTGTTTGTCCTTTTCCTTCAGCAGATTTTGCCACAAAACGCAGGTATCTGGCTTTGGTTTCTCCAAACGTTTTTATTTGTTCGATTGGATTGTTTTTTATGTTCGAAAATTCCCCTTCAGATTGTAATGTCCATTTTACATTATCCAAACTCGTGTAAAATGCATACTTTGAAATTAAATTCAGATTATTCCCCACTTGCTGCGGAACATAAGTAAAACCATTAATTTTAAGAGCCGATCCCATATCAATTGCTACTTCTTGCGGAAGTTTGTTGGTTTCATTCCCGAAGCCCCAATCTGTATTAGGATTTCCATCTATTATTTTTATTGCCGAATTTAAGTCTCCACTGGAAACGGCTACAATTTTCCATTTTTCTTTAGAAACTCCATATTTTGCCGTTTTGACAGCGCTGTATATTTTTTCTTCTATATTAAAAGAAACCGCTTTTATCTGAACCGCTTTATTGTATTTAAATACTCCTTTATATAAGGTACTTTTTGCAGATGGATTACTTCCGTCCACGGTGTAATAAATACTATTTCCTTCTTCAGATTTAATCGTAACATTTCCATTTTTATCACGCTGAATTTCCGGCATATGCACAAAAGTTGGCGCATTAAAAGCCTGAATATTCGAAATAACAATACTTGCTTTCGAATCTGTAATATTAATTCTCAATGCCGATGCGGTGATTCTGTCTATTCTTAAAATTCTTTTATAACCAATAGTTGTTTCGCTGGCAACAGTTTTCCATTCTCCGTTAACTTTAGCTTCAACAGTAAAAGCTTTCACGCGTTGTCCTAATTTTATATATTCCTGAAGTAAAACACGGTCAATAGCTATAGGCTTATCAAATTCAAACACAATAGATGCGGTTTTTACATTGTCGTCTGTCGCCCAATAGGTATTTTTATTTCCGTCGTAAACATTCTTTGCTGCAAATTCAGTGTTATTTCCTCTAGCATTCGTTGCTGTTATTTTACTTCCCGCTAATAATTCCGTTTTAAAATCTTCTTTTATAGTAGATACTAATTCTTTTAATCTTGCTTCGTCATTTTCATGAACCAAACCTCTTCGATCCACAGGAAGATTCAATAATAAAGTGGCATTTCGACCAATTGACTCATAGTAAATATCAACCATTTCGTCTAAAGGACGCACTTTATCATCTTCAACAGCATGATAAAACCATCCTGGTCTTATGGAGACATCAGCTTCTCCGGGAACCCATTTTTCACCATCTTCATGTCCCGACATAAATTCGGTATAATGTACTTTTCCGGCTAATTCATCTTTCTGGCGCAAAAGAGACCAGTTTGTTTTTCCGGCACGGCCTTCTTCATTGCCAATCCATCTTGCTTCTGCAGGACCAACTCCCCAAACTAAAGTTTTTGGAGCTAATTCATAAATCATTTTATAAGTATCGTCCCAATTATAATATTCAAGTGTATTTATTTTTCTGGTTTCGTTTGCTCCGCCATAGTATCCATCACCGCCATTGGCACCATCAAACCACATTTCGAAAATATCTCCGTAATTCGTTAATAGTTCTTTTAACTGATTTCTGAAATAAGTAATATAATCAGGCTTGCCATAGTCTGGATGATTTCTGTCCCAAGGCGAAAGATATAGACCTAATTTCAAATCGTATTCTTTACAAGCAGCAGCTAATTCTTTTATAAGATCACCTTTTCCATTTTCCCACGGAGAATTCTTTACAGAACGCTCTGTATAAGCCGATGGCCATAAACAAAAACCATCGTGATGTTTTGCAACTAAAATAATTCCTTTCATTCCGGCAGCTTTTACAACGCGTGCCCATTGGCGAACATCTAAATTTGTTGGATTAAAAAGCTGCGGAGATTCATCGCCATAACCCCATTCCTTATTTGTAAAAGTATTTAATGAAAAGTGCACAAAAGCATAAAATTCCATTTCATGCCAATCAACCTGTTTTTGCGTTGGAAGAGGTCCAAAAGGTTCAGGAGATTTCACTAATTGCTGACTATTCACATTTATTAAACACAAAAAACTCAGTAAAAGAAAAAGGTTTTTCATTACGATTACAATTAAAATTTTGATGGTAAGCTAATTAAAAATATAAATTTAAAGTAAATGAGTATTTTAATGTATACTATTTCGACCAATGACGTTTTTTGAAGAGTATAGGAGTGTTATTATTTTCTGGTATAATAAACAAAACCAAACTTTAATTAAAATTTGTATTTTAGACGAAACGAAACTTAAAAAATAAATCAATATAACATTAAACTATAAAAAATATGCGCTCACTCATCCTTTTAGCAATAGCTGTTTTGGTTATATCATGTAAAAATGAAAATAAATCACAAGCCCTTTCAGATTATTTTACATATAATCAAAATAGTGCTGTAGAATCGGCCGGAGTAAAAATGATTCCAATCAAAACACCTGTTGGGGAATTTAAAGTCTGGACAAAACGCTTTGGAAATAATCCAAAAATAAAAATTTTATTATTACATGGTGGCCCGGCAATGACGCATGAATATATGGAATGTTTCGAGACTTTTTTTCAACGTGAAGGATTTGAATTTTACGAGTATGATCAACTCGGATCTTATTACAGCGATCAGCCCAAAGACAGCAGTCTATGGACAACAGAGCGATTTGTAGAAGAAGTTGAACAAGTCCGTAAAGCAATTGGCGCTGATAAAAATAACTTTTATGTCTTAGGGAATTCCTGGGGAGGAATCTTGGCTATGGAATACGCATTAAAATACCAAAAAAACTTAAAAGGTTTATTAGTTGCCAATATGGTAGCCAGTGCTCCGGAATACGGAAAATATGCAGATGAAGTATTAGCCAAACAAATGAAGCCAGAGATTCTTGCAGAAATAAGAACATTAGAAGCTAAAAAAGATTTCAATAATCCGCGTTATATGGAATTATTGATACCAAATTTCTACAAAGAACATTTATGTCGATTAAAAGAATGGCCAGACGGTTTAAACAGAGCGAGCAAACATGTTAATGGAGAAATATACACTCTAATGCAAGGACCAAGCGAATTTGGTATTAGTGGTCGTTTAGCCAAATGGGATATTAAAAATCGTCTTCATGAAATTACAATTCCAACCTTAATGATAGGTGCAAAATATGACACAATGGATCCTAAAGCCATGGAAGAACAAAGCAAATTAGTCAAAAATGGGCATTACTTGTATTGCCCCAACGGAAGTCATTTAGCAATGTGGGACGATCAAAAAGTCTTTATGAATGGAGTTATTCAATTTGTAAAAGATGTTGATAGCAACAAATTTTAAAATGAAATAAAAATCATATCTTACTTAAAAGACCATAAGGCTTCAAATAATTGCATCTAATCTTAAAAACTCCTTCATTAGGGAGTTTTTTTTATGGAGTACTTTAAAGAAAATATTCTCTATTAAATCTGAATATGATAGTATTTGTGGCTAAGTTTTAAATTTTAAAGCATTTCTTGTACATCAAAATGCGATTATTTTTTATGCATTCACAAAAAATCAGAACTTAGAAAAGTAATTTGTAGAAGTATATTAGTAAAATTATTATCGAAGTTTATGAATTGTATTAACAGATAAGAACAGATTCTCGCGTCTACTCTGTCGTCTTTGATAATAAGAGTTTTAGGTAAGCTTTATAAAATAAGCATTTTCTAATCCCTAATCTCTCAAGTTTAGATTTAAGCCTTGAAAGTTATTACTATTATTGTCCTGGAAAAATTAAATTATAAAATCACAAAGAAATAATTATAAGGATCTTATTGAAGAATGGAGTATTAGAACAGCGCAAAAGGATGTCGTTCCCATTCTTAACGCAAACGTGGTAAATAAAAGTATAGGCTTAAAAAAAATCACGCATTATTTAATCGAATTTCATAAATCTGTTTCGAATAGCTTTGCGAACTTTATCTTTAAAACAACTCAAGCTTTATTGGCATGCTTTGCGTAAAAAAAGTGTTATAAAACGAAAAATCCCCATCAAATACATGATGAGGATTTTCAAAAGAAAGGCGACGACATACTCTCCCACATAACTGCAGTACCATCTGCGCAGGCGGGCTTAACTACTCTGTTCGGGATGGGAAGAGGTGAGCCCCGCCGCAATAACCACCTTAAGGCTGTTAGTTTTCAGTTCACAGTTTATAGTCTGCAGTTTTTCAACTCATAACTTATAACTCAAAACTCATAACTGCTCTGCGTCGAGCAAATATCTTAACATACTGAGATAAAGAAACATAAAAGTATTAGAAAGTTTCTCCCCCCGACTTGCATCGGGGGAAAAGGGTGTACATAAGCTTACGGATTATTAGTACTACTCGACTATGACATTACTGCCTTTACATCTATAGCCTATCAACGTGGTCATCTTCCACGATCCTTAAAAGAAATCTCATCTTGTGGTGGGTTTCGCGCTTATATGCTTTCAGCGCTTATCCCTTCCAAACGTAGCTACTCTGCGGTGCCCCTGGCGGGACAACAGATACACTAGAGGTTTGTCCAATTCGGTCCTCTCGTACTAGAATCAGATCCACTCAAATTTCTAACGCCCACAGTAGATAGAGACCGAACTGTCTCACGACGTTCTGAACCCAGCTCGCGTGCCACTTTAATGGGCGAACAGCCCAACCCTTGGGACCTTCTCCAGCCCCAGGATGTGACGAGCCGACATCGAGGTGCCAAACCCCCCCGTCGATATGAGCTCTTGGGGGAGATCAGCCTGTTATCCCCGGCGTACCTTTTATCCTTTGAGCGATGGCCCTTCCATGCGGAACCACCGGATCACTATGCTCTACTTTCGTACCTGATCGACCTGTATGTCTCTCAGTCAAGCTCCCTTATGCCATTGCACTCTACGCACGGTTACCAAGCGTACTGAGGGAACCTTTAGAAGCCTCCGTTACTCTTTTGGAGGCGACCACCCCAGTCAAACTACCCACCAAGCAATGTCCCCCACAATATGGGGTTAGGCCTCAGATAAACAAAGGGTTGTATTTCAACAATGACTCCACAACGCCTGGCGACGCCGCTTCATAGTCTCCAACCTATCCTACACATCATTTATCCAAGGTCAATACTAAGCTATAGTAAAGGTGCACAGGGTCTTTTCGTCCCACTGCGGGTAAACGGCATCTTCACCGTTACTACAATTTCACCGAGCTCATGGCTGAGACAGTGTCCAGATCGTTACACCATTCGTGCAGGTCGGAACTTACCCGACAAGGAATTTCGCTACCTTAGGACCGTTATAGTTACGGCCGCCGTTTACTGGGGCTTCAATTCAATGCTTCTCCGAAGATAACATCTCCTCTTAACCTTCCAGCACCGGGCAGGTGTCAGGCCCTATACTTCATCTTACGATTTTGCAGAGCCCTGTGTTTTTGATAAACAGTCGCCTGGACCTCTTCACTGCGGCCCTGATTGCTCAGGGCGACCTTTCTCCCGAAGTTACAGGTCTATTTTGCCTAATTCCTTAGCCATGAATCTCTCGAGCACCTTAGGATTCTCTCCTCAACTACCTGTGTCGGTTTACGGTACTGGTACTAATTACCTGAAGTTTAGAGGTTTTTCTTGGAAGCCCTTAGGCGCACTATCTCTTTGTCCGAAGACTCCGAGTACTATCGTATTTCCCCAAGACGCGTGGATTTGCCTGCGCATCTTATAGGTAGGTACTTCAACGAACTATTCCGTCAGTTCGCGGCGCTTTCATCACTCCGTCACCCCATCACAGTAATTAGTAGTACGGGAATATTAACCCGTTGGCCATCGACTGTCCCTTTCGGGTTCGCCTTAGGACCAGACTAACCCACAGCTGATTAGCATAGCTGTGGAAACCTTAGTTTTTCGGTGTGCGGGTTTCTCGCCCGCATTATCGTTACTTATGCCTACATTTTCTTTTCTAACCAGTCCAGCATACCTGACGATACACCTTCAACCCTGTTAGAATGCTCCCCTACCACTTAGAGTAAACTCTAAATCCATAGCTTCGGTAATACGCTTATGCCCGATTATTATCCATGCTCGTCCGCTCGACTAGTGAGCTGTTACGCACTCTTTAAATGAATGGCTGCTTCCAAGCCAACATCCTAGCTGTCTGGGCAGACAAACCTCGTTCTTTCAACTTAGCGTATATTTGGGGACCTTAGCTGATGGTCTGGGTTCTTTCCCTCTCGGACTTGGACCTTAGCACCCAAGCCCTCACTGCTGTGAAACATTATATAGCATTCGGAGTTTGTCAGGAATTGGTAGGCGGTGAAGCCCCCGCATCCAATCAGTAGCTCTACCTCTATATAACTTTATGCACAGCGCTGCACCTAAATGCATTTCGGGGAGTACGAGCTATTTCCGAGTTTGATTGGCCTTTCACCCCTACCCACAGGTCATCCGAAGACTTTTCAACGTCAACCGGTTCGGTCCTCCACTGTGTGTTACCACAGCTTCAACCTGCCCATGGGTAGATCACACGGTTTCGCGTCTAACACTACTGACTAAAGCGCCCTATTCAGACTCGCTTTCGCTACGGATCCGTGGCTTAACCACTTAACCTTGCCAGCAACGTTAACTCGTAGGCTCATTATGCAAAAGGCACGCCGTCACCCCACGAAAGGGCTCCGACCGCTTGTAAGCGTATGGTTTCAGGATCTATTTCACTCCGTTATTCACGGTTCTTTTCACCTTTCCCTCACGGTACTGGTTCACTATCGGTCTCTCAGGAGTATTTAGCCTTAGCGGATGGTCCCGCCAAATTCAGACAGGGTTTCACGTGCCCCGCCCTACTCAGGATACCACTATCTATTACACTTGTTACCCATACGGGGCTATCACCCTCTGTGGCGTCACTTTCCAGCAACTTCCGGTTCCTTGTGCATAAAATGTCGTGGTCCTACAACCCCAGCATTGCCGTAACAGCACTGGTTTGGGCTAATCCGCGTTCGCTCGCCACTACTTACGGAATCACTTTTGTTTTCTTCTCCTCCGCCTACTTAGATGTTTCAGTTCAGCGGGTTTGCCCACCTATCGGTGTACTATGTCTTCAACATAGTGGGTTGCCCCATTCAGGTATCTGCGGATCAATCGGTGTGTGCCCGTCCCCGCAGCTTTTCGCAGCTTATCACGCCTTTCATCGCCTCTGAGAGCCTAGGCATCCCCCATACGCCCTTATTTTGCTTATTGTACCAATCATAATTTAATATGACCGTTTTTTTTGTTTTTGTTAGTTATAACAAAAACGCTTTCTACTTTTTATTATTTTCTTATCTCAATATGTCAATGAACTTTTATTTACTATCTTTATAGTAAACCAGTGGAGAATAACGGAGTCGAACCGTTGACCTCCTGCGTGCAAGGCAGGCGCTCTAGCCAGCTGAGCTAATCCCCCATTTTTCAATCTTAGATTGTAGAATTCAGATTTTAGATTTCTTAATTCTTCTCTAATTTCTTTTGGTGAATTCCAACTTCCAGAATTTCCTTTTTCCAAGCTAACAGTCTTTTTAATTTTTAATTCTCAATTTTGAATTGAAAACTTTAAAAAAGTAGTCCCGGGCAGACTCGAACTGCCGACCCCTACATTATCAGTGTAGTACTCTAACCAGCTGAGCTACGAGACTCTGTTTTACTTAAAATTTATTATTTGAACTAACAGCAAGAGTAATTGAACCTGAAATCCAGATCCTTTAGATAGACATCTTTTTTCCCCAGCGTGCATTGCTGCTAACACATGGGGCTCTAGAAAGGAGGTGTTCCAGCCGCACCTTCCGGTACGGCTACCTTGTTACGACTTAGCCCTAGTTACCAGTTTTACCCTAGGCAGCTCCTTGCGGTCACCGACTTCAGGCACCCCCAGCTTCCATGGCTTGACGGGCGGTGTGTACAAGGCCCGGGAACGTATTCACCGGATCATGGCTGATATCCGATTACTAGCGATTCCAGCTTCACGGAGTCGAGTTGCAGACTCCGATCCGAACTGTGACCGGTTTTATAGATTCGCTCCTGGTCGCCCAGTGGCTGCTCTCTGTACCGGCCATTGTAGCACGTGTGTAGCCCAAGGCGTAAGGGCCGTGATGATTTGACGTCATCCCCACCTTCCTCACAGTTTGCACTGGCAGTCTTGTTAGAGTTCCCGACATGACTCGCTGGCAACTAACAACAGGGGTTGCGCTCGTTATAGGACTTAACCTGACACCTCACGGCACGAGCTGACGACAACCATGCAGCACCTTGTAAATTGTCTTGCGAAAGTTCTGTTTCCAAAACGGTCAATCTACATTTAAGCCTTGGTAAGGTTCCTCGCGTATCATCGAATTAAACCACATGCTCCACCGCTTGTGCGGGCCCCCGTCAATTCCTTTGAGTTTCATTCTTGCGAACGTACTCCCCAGGTGGGATACTTATCACTTTCGCTTAGCCACTGAAATTGCTTCCAACAGCTAGTATCCATCGTTTACGGCGTGGACTACCAGGGTATCTAATCCTGTTCGCTACCCACGCTTTCGTCCATCAGCGTCAATCCATTAGTAGTAACCTGCCTTCGCAATTGGTATTCCATGTAATCTCTAAGCATTTCACCGCTACACTACATATTCTAGTTACTTCCTAATAATTCAAGTTCAGCAGTATCAATGGCCGTTCCACCGTTGAGCGATGGGCTTTCACCACTGACTTACTAAACCGCCTACGGACCCTTTAAACCCAATGATTCCGGATAACGCTTGGATCCTCCGTATTACCGCGGCTGCTGGCACGGAGTTAGCCGATCCTTATTCTTACGATACCGTCAAGCTCCTACACGTAGGAGTGTTTCTTCTCGTACAAAAGCAGTTTACAATCCATAGGACCGTCATCCTGCACGCGGCATGGCTGGATCAGGCTTGCGCCCATTGTCCAATATTCCTCACTGCTGCCTCCCGTAGGAGTCTGGTCCGTGTCTCAGTACCAGTGTGGGGGATCTCCCTCTCAGGACCCCTACCCATCGTAGCCTTGGTAAGCCGTTACCTTACCAACTAGCTAATGGGACGCATGCTCATCTTTTACCGTTGTGACTTTAATAGTTCAACCATGCGGTTGTACTATGCTATGAGGTATTAATCCAAATTTCTCTGGGCTATCCCTCTGTAAAAGGTAGATTGCATACGCGTTACGCACCCGTGCGCCGGTCTCTTAGTCCGAAAACTAATACCCCTCGACTTGCATGTGTTAAGCCTGCCGCTAGCGTTCATCCTGAGCCAGGATCAAACTCTTCATCGTATATTTTAATATTATATTGCGATGTCGTCTCTATCGGTCTTTTCGAATCTCCCGATTCCATTACTCTTATTCTTTTGTTCTAACATCTCTGTTAAAACGGCTGTCAATTCAATATGTCTACGAACGTGTTTCAATTTTGTTTCGCTTGTTTCTCAAAGCGGGTGCAAAAGTAGAAAACTTATTTTTAACCGGCAAATGTTTTTTGAAGTTTTTTTTTAGAAAATTTCTTTTCCTTTTTTCCTTCCAACCTTGCCAATCTCTCAATGAACTTTCCGCGTTTTGCGGGGTGCAAATGTAACATCTGTTTTCAAATCTCACAAGCTTTTTTTAAACTTTTTTTGAAAATATTTTTTCGTTTAGTTTAACTAGCCTGTCAGTATTTCAGTGAACGTCTGTCGTTGTTGCGGGTGCAAAAGTAGCACCTTTATTTACATTTCCAAGCCTTTTTTTTATATAATTTCAATCTTTTTCCTAAATGGCTGGTTTCGCGTTTTTTACAGGGCAAAGTTTTTTTTGATTTGGCGGGTTATGCCTGATTTTGGCTCTTTGGGGGTGGGTTGGCCGCAAAGGCGCTAAGGTTTCTTTTTCTACAGTTTTGTGGTTTCTCGCAGAGTGGCAAAGGCGCCTGGTTTTCTTCCTTGCGCTTTATTTTCTTCTGGAAACGGCTTCCCTAGCCCCGATAGAAGTGGAAATCCTTTTGCTTTTTTCTTTAAAAAGCAAAAGATTGGAACGGATAGCGGGAAATAGCTCCCAGATTAAATTCTGAAAAGGTTACTAATAAACCCGACAGGTTTTGAAAACCTGTCGGGTTTCGTTGAGCCATAATTGGAGTTAATACATTATTGTCGAATTTCTCCTTTATATATATATATATGTATAAAAAAAAACCGACAGGTTCTGAAAAACTGTCGGGTTGTGGATAGAGATTTTTAATCTTATATATAGGTGTGTAAAATACATTATATATATGTATAGTTTTAGTTTAAAGCATCGATTACTTCTTTGGTGATTTGAATGCTTTTTAATTTTGCATTGTGATCGAAAATTGGGCTGGTCACCATTAACTCATCGATTCTGGCATAATCGATAAACTTTTTAAGATCGATTATTAACTGTTCTTTGTTTCCTGTAAAAGTACAGGCGGTCATTTGGTCGACATGAAAGCGTTCTTCTTCGCTCATGATATCATCAAGTGAATCTACAGGTGGCTGAAGTCCTTTGCGATCACCGCGAATTAGATTCAAAAACATTTGGTATAGACTTGTTGATAGCTTTTCGGCTTCTTCGTTTGTATCTGCAGCTACAATATTTACGCATGCCATTGTTTTTGGTTTGTCTAAAACATCTGATGCCTGGAAATTTTCACGGTAGAATTCAAATGCCTGAATCATTTGGCGTGGTGCAAAATGTCCGGCAAAAGCATAAGGTAATCCGTATGCACCGGCCAATGCAGCACTTTCCATACTTGAACCTAAAATCCAGATTGGAATATTTGAGCCTTCGGCCGGAAATGCCCGAACTTTTGCCGTAGCATTTTCAGCTGAAAAGTAATCCTGAAGCTTGCTTACATTTTGAGGAAAGCGCTGTGCCTGTTCAAAAAAGTCTTTTCGGATTGCTTCTGCTGTTGGCTGATCTGTTCCCGGCGCTCTTCCTAAACCTAAGTCTATTCGGTTTGGGTAAAGTGTTTCTAAGGTTCCGAATTGCTCGGCTACTATTAAAGGAGAATGATTAGGCAACATGATTCCGCCAGAACCTACACGGATGTTTTTTGTATTACCGGCAATGTAGCCAATTAAAACCACTGTTGCTGTACTCGCAACATGTGCCATATTATGGTGTTCGGCCAGCCAAAATCGCTTATATCCTAAATTATCCGCTAATTGCGCTATGTCTTTTGTTTTTTGAAATGTTTCTGTGGCGTTGCTATCCTGAGTAATGATAGCGAGCTCTAATAGAGAGACTGAAATTGGGTTTTTCATATAAAAAAATCTAGTATGCAAAATTAACTCATTTATAGAGATGTCTTTTCTTTTCTAGTGTTAATAGAATTATAATGTTTTTGCGTTTAAGAAAAACAGTCTGCAAATTGTAAATTCTGATAATTAATTATTGTTTTACAATAATTAATTATACATTTGCAATATAAAAACTAAATTTAGTAACAAATGAAAAGCACTTACATTGTTTCAAAAATCTTATTTTATGTTACCCGATTTTTAGCTATTGTCTATTTTATATTAGCTCTTTACTCCTTAGCAGCTTTAATTACCGGATGGTCTTTGACTTTTAAGGAAAATGGAAAATATTTTCAGGTATGTTATCCTTTTACTGAACATCCGTTGATGCTGGGCAATTATAATATTCCTTATATTATTTTTGATTTTTTATCCCCTCTTACTCTTTACGGACTTTTCTTTTTACTGATCAGTAATGTTTTTAAAGTATTTTTTCAACCTAAATTATTTACTCAAAACGGGATTAGTCATTTAAGGCGATTTTATTTGGCAAATTTGATATTGCCCGGAATTACCATTTTTTTAGCTTCTATTTTTGTTTCGTTGGACAATGAAGTGAGCATTTTTATTGTATTACATTTTATGCTGGGAATATTTGCTTATTTTCTGGCTGCAATTTTCAAACAGGGTTTAAACCTTCAGAACGAACAAGACTTATTTATATAACTATGCCAATAATTGTAAATGTTGATGTTATGCTTGCCAGACGCAAGATGCAAAGTAAAGAATTGGCAGAAAAACTAGATATTACTCCTGCTAATTTATCGATACTTAAAACCGGAAAAGCCAAAGGAATCCGGTTTGATACTCTTGAAGCTATTTGCAAAATATTAGATTGCCAGCCCGGTGATATTTTAGAGTATGTAAGCGAATAGCTTTTTTTTAAACTTAATCTTTTTATATAAAATCGACTTTTTGAAGCCGACAGGAATTCTATTGCCTGTTTTTTTTCGAAAGTATTACAATCAATCATTAAATCAATCAAAAAATGAACAGTTTATCAATCAAAAATCTCAGCAAAAGCTATGTGAACGGTACACAAGCACTAGCTGATGTATCTCTTGAAATTACGAACGGAATGTTTGGGCTATTGGGTCCTAACGGAGCGGGGAAATCAACCTTAATGCGAACTATTGCCGCTTTACAGGAACCAACTTCCGGAATAATTGAGTTTAACGGAATCAATATTCTTGATAACCCAATGTTTATCAGGCAAAATTTGGGCTATTTACCTCAGGAATTTGGTGTTTATCCAAAAATATCTGCTTATCGCCTGCTGGATCATTTGGCAGTTTTAAAAGGAATTGTCGACAAAAAAGAAAGACATAACCAAATTTTAAACTTACTAAATCAGACTAATTTACTACAGCACAAAGACAAAGCGGTACATTCTTTTTCTGGCGGAATGCGCCAGCGTTTTGGAATTGTGCAGGCTTTGCTTGGAAACCCTAAAATTATTATTGTTGATGAACCTACTGCGGGACTTGATCCTGAAGAAAGAAACCGTTTTAATAATTTATTGAGCGAGATTGGCGAAAACATTATTGTGCTTTTATCGACCCACATTGTCGAAGATGTTCGCGATCTCTGTACCAAAATGGCAATTATTGCAAACGGAAAATTAATTTCTGAAGGGAATCCTAACGATGCTGTTGATTCTTTAAAGGATAAAATCTGGATGAAAGCGATTCACAAAGCTGAATTGCAAGATTATCAAACGAACTTCAATATTATATCCTCGCATTTAAATTCCGGAAAACTGAACATTCATGTTCTTTCAGATCATCAGCCTGATTCGGGTTTTGCTTTAATCTCTCCCGATTTAAGTGATGTTTATTTCAGTTTTTTAAATCAAAATCAACTTAAAAAATAATGTTATGTTTCTAAAATTATCACAATTTGAATGGCATAACAATACCAGAAACTGGAGTTTTTATGCTGCGTTTTTCATTTATCTGCTTTTTGGATTTCTGGTTAGTGCTTTTGCTAATTTTTCTTTTTCAGGTGCTTACAAAAACGGTCCTTACGTATTGACTTATGCAATTGGTTTGATTTCTTTGACCACGATATTCTCTATCACACTTCAGGTGGCGCAAAATTTCCTGAAAGAATATGAAACCAAATTTGATTCAATTATCTTCACTACTCCTATTTCTAAGTTTCATTATTTAGGAAGTAAATTTATTATTGCTTTTGGAGTTGCTGTTGTTTCTTTCGGAATGTTTATTATTGGAATGATGATTGGGCATTTAATGCCGTGGTTTTCTAAAAATGAAATTGGTCCGTTTTCATTTCTCAATTACTTTTGGCCGTATTTGGTTTTAGTGATTCCGAATATATTATTGTGTCTTTCTATTTTGACTACTTTGGCATGGTTAACGAGAAATAAACTCTTTATATATGTAGGCGGTTTTCTGATTTACATTTTATATATCGCCGGTTCGCTTTTCTCTAACTCTCCTATTTTTGCTAATGCTTCGCCTTCGTCAGCAGCTGCGATGTCTTTTGCGGCAAAAGTAGATCCGTTTGGGTTAGCGGCTTTTTTAGAGCAAACGAGATATTGGACTTCTATCGAAAAGAACAACGAACTTCTTCATTTATCAGGCAATTTTCTGCATAACAGAGTTCTTTGGTTAACTGTTTCAGTTCTTCTGATTTTAATTTCTTATCGTTTCTTTTCTTTTCGAAAAACGAAAACTAAAAAGGTAAAATCATCTAACGTTTTAAAAACTGAAACGATTCCTTTTTCTTCGGAAGTGCCAAAAAACATTGAATTTCAAACTTTAAAACACAATTTTTTAGTTTTAAAAAGCTTCATTAAAATGGATGTTTCTTTAATTCTGAAGGGAATTCCGTTTATCTTAATTGTCCTTTTATTTTCAGGATTACTATTAATTGAAATTTCAGATGAAATTGACGGCGGAATTCGATTAGCACAAAACATTACAAATACCGCTTTGATGATCAGCACGATTATGGATCGTTTGCCTTTTCTTCTCATCATCATTATTCTTTTTTATAGCAATGAATTATTATATAGGAGTGAAAATTCAAAATTTGAGATGCTCGAAAATACAGCGCCATATTCTCAAATGGTAGTTTTATCTGCAAAATTAATTTCGCTTTTTACGATTCCGTTACTAATTATTGCCTTTACGATTTTGATAGGTTGTGGTTTTCAAATCGTTTATGCCAATGCACCAATAGAATTTGGTCTTTACTTTTCATTATTTTATTATCTTGGTTTGCCCATTTTATTGATTTCAGTTTTAATTATTTTCATTCAGACTGTTGTTCCGAATAAATATTTATGTCTTTCGGCGGCAGCCATCATTACAATTTTGATAAGTACGGGAATTGGAGCACAATTAGGAATCTTGCATCCTTTATTAAGATTTGGAGATTCTTTCAAAAGAGAATATTTTGATTTGAATGGTTTCGGAAGATACACTTTTGCATTTGATATTTCGATGTTTTACAATTCAGGATTGGCTTTGATTCTACTAATTCTGACTGGAATTTTATGGAAACGAAATACTTCTATCCTGAAATCATTTCGAAGACATTCTTTTAATACGATTCAGAAAGCAGTTTTTACTTTGGGAATGATTCTTTTTATTGGTTTTGGAAGTTATCTTTTTTATAAAACGAATATTGAATATCCTTATATTACTGAAGAAGATCAAAACAATTGGAGTGAACAATATGAATTGAAATTCAAAAAATATGCTAATTTACCTCAACCTGTAATAACTTCCGTAAAGAGTAATGTCGATTTATTTCGGGATGAAAATCGATATGAGGTAAAAGGAACTTACGAACTAATCAATAATACTAAAAAACCAATTGATAGTTTACTCCTATATATAGATCGAAATTCAAAACTTACTTCAATTGAAATTCCGAATGCTAAAAGATTAAGTGATGTTTCAGCATTCCATCATTATTGGTTTCGTATAGCAAAACCGCTACAACCTCAGCAAAAAATGGAGATTTCGTTTTCGTTCGAATCAAGCTGGTCGCCATTTAAAGGTCATACAGCCTTTAATTCGATTATACAAAACGGTTCTTTTATAAGAATAAGCCGTTATTACCCCGTATTTGGTTATCAGGATTCTAACGAAATCAGCAGCAAAAAAGAACGTTTAAAAAGAAAGTTACCAACTCAAAGTCCGCTTAAAAAATTAGAAGACAAATCAAAAACCAAATATGATTTTATTAATTATGAGGCAATTGTTTCTACATCAAAAAATCAAACTGCAATTGGAGTTGGCGATTTAATTGGGAAATGGAAAAAAGACAATCGCAATTATTTTCATTATAAATCAAATGGGAAAATTCCCTTTCGATTTGCATTTTCTTCTGCTGCATACCAAATTCAAAAAACAATTTATAAAGGTATTTCTATTGAAGTTTATTATGATTCCAGACATTCCCGAAATGTTTCGAAACTAATAAAAGATGTAAAAAACACGCTGGATTATTGTCAAATCAATTTTGGAATATATCCATATAAAACAATTCGTTATGCAGAAGTTTCTGCTTTCGCCGATGGTTTTGCCGCAACTTCTTATCCGTCTACGGTTTTCATGAAAGAGAATTTTGGATTTTACAGTGATCTTTCTCATAAAGACAAGGAAGATGTAATTAACCAATTAACGGCTCATGAATTATCACACGAATGGTGGGGAAATGCGCAAATTAGTCCGGAACAAAAAGAAGGCAGCTGGATTTTGACTGAAACTTTGGCTCAATACACAGAATTGATGCTTTATGAAAAAGAGCATGGTTTAGAGAAAACTTTAGAAACTTTAAAAATTCATTTGGATCTATATCTAAGCAGTCGAAGCTACGATCCTGAAACACCTCTTTATAAAACAAATTACGAAACACCGCATTTACCTTATAATAAAGGAATACTCGTGATGCATCAATTGCGATTGTTGATTGGAGAAAAAAATGTGAATTTGGCTCTGCAGAATTTTCTAAATAAATATAAATATCCCAATCAAAGTCCGGATTCTCAGGATTTATTAAATGAAATTTATTTGGTAACAGATCAAAAACTGCATTATAAACTAGATGAAATGTTTAAACAAATTATTACGTATTCATCAAATGTTGTTTCGGTTGAAAGTAAGCGGAAGAATGGTGTTTATGAAGTTTCATTTAAAGTGAATTCTAAAAAATATTCTGAGAATGCGAATGGAAAACGAAAACTGATTCCGAATGATGCTGCAATAGATATTGGCATTTATGATGAAAACGGAAAGTTGTTTTCTTATCCATTTTCGATTAAAAACAATTCGGTGCAAGGAAAAATCAAAATCAAAACAAAACCTCAACTTATTGTTGTTGATCCGTATTTAAAAAATATAGATACTTTTATAAAAGACAACGAAAAGGAAATTAATTAAAAGTTTTTTTTGCCACAGATTAAAGGATTACAATGATTTATCAGAATAATTAAATCCTACTAATCCTTTAATCTGTGGCAAAAATTTTCTTATTTTAGTTGAATCGTAATCAATTTATGTGTTGTTTTTCCATCGCTTAAAATTTTAAAATCTTTTGAATTTGATTCTATTTCAAATTTTGAAGAAGTATCAACCGCTAACGAAATTTCGCGATGTCTGAATGTTTTTGGAATTTCAGGAATTTCAATTGTCACCAGACCATCTTTATTGGCTTGTTCGTAATTGATTTTAATTCTGTCGCGCAGCCAAATATATTCGTAAACTTCCTGCCACGGCGCCATCCAGATAGAATCATTTCCCTTTGAACCATATTTATTGGCAATCGCTGTCATATAATATTTGAAATCAGGAAAACGCATACTCAAATTCCAAAGATTTCCGTTCCCTACTCCGTGCGTAAATTCGTTATACCAAACTGGATTTGGCAATTTTGCAACTGAATCAATAGTGGTTAAAAACCGATCCATTGTTTTAAAACCTATTGTATCTTTTGAACTTTGGACAAATGTTCTCGCATAAATCATCTTATCGAGATTTACTTTTTCTTTTACATTAATTGCGGGTCCGGAACCAACGTAAGATGCTACCGAAAAAGAGCCATTTGCTAATGCATCTTTTTCGTATTCTAAATGATAACCGGGATCACTCTCTCCACCGGGAACTACAAAATGCGACATTGTAAATCCTATATTTTGTTGTATCGAAGTGGTATTTTCGGTTACTTCTGTCAGGAAATTAGTGCCGTGTTTCGTGGCGTGATGAAAACCATGATTCAAAACATCCCAGCCTGCATTGTACATTTCTTTTACTTCTGCCCATGAAAGATGTCCTCGGTTCGCTGGTAAATTGCCAATTGCTCCGCCATTTATTGCCAAACCAAGTTTAAACGGAATTTTATTTCCTAATCCATCCGAATAAAAAAGACCTTTTGAGATTGTTCCGTCTCCGCCCTGATCATTTTTCCATTCATTAATCATTGGTCCGCTTATATTTCCTCCATTAAATAATGGAAAAGCTGTTAAATAAGCAGATCGGTAGCCGTCATCAACGGTAAAACTGTACGCTAAATGTTTATTGAATTTTAAAGCAGCGGCCTTAATTACTGTTTTATCTGCCGACTTTAATTTTAATTTAAATGAAATAGTTCTGGTTTTTGAAGAATCTGTCTGGAGATTATTTGCAAAACAAACAGAAACCGAATTGACAATAAGAACTATTGTGAGCAAAAATATTTTGATTCGGGATTGTGGCATTTTCATTTGACGTATCTGATTTGAATTTCTAAAGATACATTTCTTTAAAATTAAATCGATTTCAAAAATGATATTTCAATATTGTTAATTGTTTTTTAACGAAATAAGAATAATTACTATTCAAACAAAACCTGTAACTAATTACAAATCAACAATATAAAATAAAGGTCTGTAATTTGGTTAGTAGAAATTGAATTCAATTAACATCTAATATTTAAATTATGAAATCAACTACCCTTCAAAATGTTTGGTCAAAAACAACAAGAATTATTTTTGGCCTGTTAACAATCAGTTTTTTTATGCTTACGAGCTGTAATAAAAAAGAAGACACGGCAACAGTTTCTCCTCAGGAAACTAAAGATACAACTGCTATATTAGAAGTAAAACCGGCAAATCCGCCTGCAAATTTTAAGCATGAAACTGCTTTGGTTAATGGCGTTAAAATTCACTATGTAATTGGCGGAAAAGGAGATCCATTGGTTTTGGTTCATGGTTTTGGACAAAACTGGTATATGTGGAATCGCCTTCTTCCTGAACTTTCAAAACATTTTACTGTCATCGCTCCGGATTTAAGAGGTGTTGGAGAATCTGACAAACCAGAAACAGGTTATGATAAAAAAACAATGGCTACGGATATTCATGAACTGGTAAAAAAACTCGGTTATAACAATATCAATCTTGCCGGACATGATATTGGTCTTATGGTGGCTTACGCTTACGCCGCTCAATATGGCAGTGAGGTTAAAAAAATTGCTTTAATGGATGCGCTTCTTCCTGGTGTTGAACCGGTTTGGTCAAAAGTTTCGGCTTCGGCATGGTGGTTTGGATTTTTTGCATGGCCAGCTTCCGGAGATATTGTAAGAGGAAAAGAAAAAGAGTTTTTAGTGAATTTCTGGCCAATGGTTGGACATGTAAAAGATCCTTTTACGGCTGAAGAAACGGCTGAATTTGTGAGAGCTTATGCTGTAAAAGATGCCGCAAAATCAAGTTTTAAATGGTTTGGAAATTTCCCTCAGGACGGAAAAGACAATCTGATTTTTATGAAAACGAAACTAAAAATGCCTTTATTGGCTATGGGCGGCGAATATTTTGCAGCCGCTTTTCTAAAAGATCACTCAGAATTAGTTGCCGAAAATGTAACGGAGTCAAAAATTGCCGGTTCAGGACATTGGCTGGTTCAGGAAAATACCGCTCAGGTTCAAAAAGATTTACTTGCTTTTTTCCTTGCAAAGTAAAAATCAGTCCAAATTAATCTAAATCAGATCATGAAAATTCAAAAATTAATTTCAGGACTTGCTGTATTATTATGGTGTTTGTTTCACACAAATGCTTATGCACAGTTTCCCATGCCAAGCCACGTTCCTATTTGGGATGCCAATACGGTCACTCTAAAACTGCATAAAATAACAGCAAATGTATATGTGGTTTCTCCGGCAACTGTTGAAAATGAAACTACAAAAGGAATTCCGCAGGCAACTTCGGCAGGTTTTATTGTGGGCGATAAAGGCGTTCTGCTTATTGAAACTATGCTGAGCAAAAGGCTTTATGATCAGCTTTATAAATTGATACGATCCGTAACGGACAAGCCCATTGTATATGCCATAAATACAAGCGATCACGGCGATCATTGTTTTGGAAATTATCTGCTTCCCAAAGAAACTATCATAATACAGAATGAATTTTGCAAAGAGAATCTTTCTAAAAATTATGACAATATCAAACAGTTTATGATTATGCTTTTTGGTAAAGGAAGAGGAATCGAAGAGAGTGTTTATCGTCCTGCTGATATTACCATATCAAAAAATCAAAACCTGAAAATTGATATGGGAAAAGAAAACATTGTTGAATTGATTAATGTTGGCACGGCACAATCTCCGGCAGATCTTTTTGTCTATTTAAAATCTCCTTCGGGAAATGTTCTTTGGGCGGGAAATCCTTTTATTGCGGAGAGTCCGGCGATTCCGTGGTTATTTGATGGTTATTTTTTAGAACCTGTTAATAATCTGAACAAAATTTACAACATGATTTCAGATAAAGATATTGTAGTTCCAGGTCATGGCCGAATAACAAACAAAGCCGGAATAAAATACACGATTGATTATGTAGAAGCTTTGAAAACCAATGTAGAAAATGCAGTGAAAAAAGGTCTCACTTTAGAGGAAACAAAAACTGCTGTTACCATGAAAGAATTTGATAAAGGCTATGAACTTTTTAACTGGCTGCATTTTAATTTCAACATTCCAAATGCCTACAAAGACATTAAGCAAAATGAGAAATAAATAATTTAAATACTGCGCTATGAATCTATCAAATACTAAAACTATTGTGTTTATTACAGGAGCATTTGTTAGCCATTCCTGCTGGGATGAATGGGTTGTTTTTTTTGAAAATAAAGGATATAAAACCGTTGCACCGCCTTGGCTGCATAAAAATGAGTCGGCGGAAGTGCTTAGAAGCAGACATCCTGATGAAAAAGTAGCATCAATAAGGTTGCAGAATTTGATTGATTATTATACCGAAATTATCGAAAAATTACCAAATAAGCCAATCCTGATTGGTCATTCTTACGGTGGACTTTTAACACAATTGCTGCTTCAAAAAGATCTGGCTGTTGCAGGAGTTGCTATACATTCTGTCGCGCCGCAAGGATTAATAACTTTTAAATATTCATTTTATAAAGGAACCTGGGGAGCTCTGGGTTTCTTTACTTCTTTGAAAAAAACATTTTTAATGCCTTTTAAACAATGGCAATATGCTTTTACAAACGGAATGTTATTTGAAGAACAAAAAGAAGCGTATGAAAAACTGGTGATTCCGGAATCTAAATCAGCGCTGAGAGACGGTCTGACCAAAACGGCTAAAATTGACTTTAAAAAACCTCATCCTCCGCTTTTGCTGATTGCCGGTTCTGAAGATCATATTGTGCCGTCATCTTTAAATTATTCTAATTTTAAAAAATATAAAAACTTTAATTCCATAACGACTTTCAAAGAATTCAGAGGCCGAAATCATTTTGTTTTAGGACAATCTAACTGGATGGAAGTTGCCAATTTTACCGCAAACTGGTTAGAAAAAATAAGCTGATTAATTTTTAAACACGAATTTCACGAATTTGCACTAATTTCAAAGGTTAATTTAGTTTGATAAATTATTTTACAAACTACTTAATTAGTGGCAAATCGTGAAATTTGTGTTTGCTTTTTATGCTAATTCATTTCTCTTTTTATTTCTAACTTTTTAATTTTTGAATTTAATGTCGATGGATGAATATCGAGAATTTCAGCAGCTCCGCCGATTCCTGATATTTTTCCATTGCATTTTTTCAGAATATATAAAATGTAATCGCGTTCGTTTTCCAGAATTGTTTTGATTGAAAAGGACTCACTTACTTGTTCTCCATGCATTTTTGATGATGGCGAAATGTCTATTTCCTTAATCGTATTTCCGTCAGTCAGCAAAATGGCGCGTTGTATACAATGCTCTAATTCCCTGATATTTCCCGGCCAGTTGTAATTCATTATTTGCTGCAAGGCATGATCTGAAAGAACTGGTGTTTTTCTTCCCATTTTTTCACTGTAAACATTTATAAAGTGATTGGCTAATTGCGGAACATCTTCTTTTCGCTTTTTTAAAGAAGGAACCATAATCGGGAAAACATGCAGTCGATAATACAAATCCATTCTGAATCTTCCGGCTGCCACTTCTTCTTCTAAATTTTTATTGGTGGCTGCGATAATTCGAACATCTACTTTTAAAGGAGATTTTCCGCCTATGCGTTCAATTTCTCTTTCCTGCAAAACACGTAATAATTTTACCTGAAGTTCCAGAGGCATCTCTCCTATTTCATCCAGAAAAATTGTTCCTCCATCGGCGAGTTCAAATTTACCAATTCGTTTATCGAGTGCGCCGGTAAAGGCTCCTTTTTCGTGTCCAAAAAGCAATGATTCCGCCAGATTTTCAGGAATAGCACCACAATTTATAATCACCAAAGGCTTGTCTTTTCGAGGCGATAAAGCGTGAATACTTTGTGCGATTTTTTCTTTTCCTGTTCCGCTTTCTCCCAAAACTAAAACAGAAGTATCTGATGGAGCCACTTTTCTGATATAATCAAAAACAGTCATCATTTGCGAACTGTTTCCAACAATACCTTCAAAACCAATACTCTCTTTTTCTGGTTTTGTCTTTTTAATTATAGCTTCTTTATAATCTGTTTTATCTGATTTTAAATCTTCTAATGCATATATTTTATTGATGAACCGAATAAGATTTACTTCTAAATTCGATAATAATTTTAGATGATCATCTGAATATACTTTGAAACTGCGGCTGTAAAATGTAAAGTGAAATTTTTGAATTATGGCTACAGAAAGAGGAAAAACCAAATAGGATTTAATTCCAAAATTATGAGAAATCAAACTTTTAATTGGTGCCACCTGAAAATTATCAATCAGAGATTCTTCACTATATATAATAGGTTTTTGATCAATTTTTGATTTTTTATACGTTTGATCTAATTCTGCCAAATCAATATCTGTTATTTTAGAAAGTTTCTCGGGAGTTATAATTTGATAGTTATCGATATTTTTTCTGATTATACCTAAATTATCATAATGTGTCGTATTTACAAAACCAATTTCTAAATAATCAAATGAGATAAAAGTCTGCATCATTCTACTGAATTCAATCAAAATATCTTCTTTCTTCAAATGTGAATTTATAATTGCTTCAAAATCATTTTTTAGTTGTAATTGTTGCCTTAATTGCGACTCTAAACTATATTCCTGACGGTAAAAAGCAATTTCGAGCGTCGTTAAAACATCTTGTTCTCTAAAAGGTTTTACAATAAATCCGTAAGGCTGGGTTGTTTTTGCCTGATCTAAAATGCTTTTGCTTGAATTTGCCGAAATGTAGATAAAACCAATATGTCTTTCTTTTAAAATTTTCGCCAGATCAATTCCGTTTTGACTTCCTTTTAATATAATATCTACAAAAACTAAGTCCGGTTTTTCTGTTTGAATCTGATCCAAAGCCTGATCAACAGAACGTGCAATTCCTATTACATCATAATTTGCTTTTTCGAGTATTAATTGCAAATCATGGGCTTCAATAAATTGATCTTCAACAATTAAAATTCGTTTTTTAAAAGTAGTTTCAGCCAAATTATTTGCATCATAAGAAGCAGTTTTCATATTGTGGTATTTTTAGTGTTATAGAATGGGTAATATACTGGTATAAAATTACTTAATTATTATAATTAAAATAACAATTTAGCCAAATATAAACCAATAAAAATAACTTTAATGTGAATTTTCTTTATCTTTTTTCAAAAAAACAGCGCGGTTTATATTTACATTTGTATACCTCAAAACATCTTAAATCCTAATTATAAACCTTTTATGAAACAAGCTTATTTTCTCTATTATTTTTTACTTTTTATTGTTTTTCAATCCATTGCTCAGGCACCTTCTGTACAAAAATATGATCTAAAGAAAAAAAGACTTTTAATTCAGGCTTGTTCGATATATTTATACAATTCTAATCAAGGTTCAATAGATGCAGACAGTTCTGTAGTTTTGGCCTGCAAAGCATATAAATTGCCTGTTTCATTAGCTTATGATGAAGGTTTTAATGATGGTTCGTATCTTATAGGAAATGAATTAATCGAAAAAGAAAATATAAATTCAGCCAAAAAACTGCTGACAAAATCAAAAAATGAAGATCAGGTTAAATTATTGCTTCAGTTAGGGAATTTTTATCTTTTTAAACCCGGCACAAAACCCCAGGATCTTCAAAATGCTTATTTCTATATAAAGAAAGCAGTTGATGTTAGCCATCAGCTCAAAATAAAAAAATGGCAACATCAGAGTTTGCTGTTACTAGGTAAATATTATGCTCAGGCCAATAATCCATCTGAAAGTAAAAATTGTTTTGAAAAAGTTATAAGCGAGTGTCGTAAACAAAATGACAAACGCGGTCTTGCCGATGCTCTTGACGCTCAGGGAACTTTTTTATCTAATTTAGATCCCGAAAAAGAAAAAATTCTCACAGAAGCCGTTTCTCTTTACGCTTCATTAGACTTGGAAGAAAAAAGAATGGAACCTTACATGAAGATTACATCCATTTATTTTTGGACGGGAAGAGTCAATGAAGCCAAAAAAAGACTGTACCAAAATATGGCTGATCTGCGTAAAATTGGTTTTAAGCACGAACAATTTGATGAAACCACCATTTCTTATATAGAACTTGCTCAGTATAATATAAAAAGTGCTTTGTATTATGCCTTAAAAAGTGTAAAACGAATGGAAACAGAAAAAGATTATACACTGGCTGATGTTTTTTACATTCGCTTGGGCGACGTTTACAATCTTATTGGGCATAATGAAGCGGCATTGGATTTTTATAAAAAAAGTATTGAGTTTGGACAAAAGGGTGTAAACAGCGGCCATTGGTATAGAAGTTTTTTAAGTGCTGTTTCTGCTTTATCTCTGGCAGGCAAAAACAAAGAAGCCATTAATTATATTAATTCGATGACGATCAATTATCCGCCAACGAATATTCTTGACAAAATGATGCTTGCCTATAACAAGGCCAATTGCTACGCTGTCCTAAAAAATTATGATTTAGCCGAGAAAAACTTTAGTGAAATCGATCAATATACTGAGCAATTAACGGTTCCGGAAACTGTTCGGGAAGTTATCGTTTGTTATACCTCTGCAGCTTTGTTTTATGCCTCAATACATCAGGCTAAAAAAGCCAAGTCCTATGCAGACAAAGCAATGGCATTATCAAAAAAGTACAAAACACATAGTAATAAAGACAATCTTCAGGCAGCTTTATTTTTAATTGATTCTCTTAATGGTAATTACCGTTCTTCTTTAGCACATTTTCAGATCTTTAAAAAAATAAAGGACTCGATTAACAGCAGTGACAAAAACAAGCAAATTGAAGAACTCAAAATTGAATATGAAACTAAGAATAAAGAACAGAAAATTAAACTCTTAAATAATCAATCCAGGTTACAGCAAAGTGAATTGCAAAAATCAAAACTGCTAAACAATTTATCGATTGGTTTTTTAATATTGCTTCTTATCACGATTGGTTTACTCTATAATCGTTATCGTTTAAAGCAGCGAAATCATGCCAAACTTGAGCTTAAAGAAAAAGAAATCAACCAGAAAAATATTAATCTGAGGCATTTATTAGACGAAAAGGAATGGCTATTGAAAGAAATTCATCATCGTGTAAAAAACAATCTTCAAACGGTTATTAGTCTGCTGAATTCCCAATCAGCTTATCTGGATAATGATATGGCGCTTTCTGCCATAAAAAATAGTCAGCACAGAATTCATTCGATGTCCCTAATTCATCAAAAATTATATGGTTCAGAGAATATTTCGACGATTAATATGCCCAATTACATCAAAGAATTAGTCGAATATTTGAAAGAATCTTTTAATCTGGGGCAAAGAATCAGGTTTGAATTAAAAATAGATTCACTTGAATTAGATGTTGCGCAGGCGGTTCCGCTAGGACTTATTTTGAATGAAACGATCACTAATTCAATCAAATATGCCTTTCCGGATGACAGAACCGGAATCATTTCTGTAATGCTTGAAGCAACGACTGAAAACCATTATTTATTGACGATTGCCGATAATGGAATTGGAATTGATACCGATTTTAGCACCAAGAAACAGAACTCATTTGGGATGAGTCTGATAAAAGGTTTGAGTGATGATTTAGAAGCAAAATTTACAATGGAAAATAAAAACGGAACTTTATTAAAAATTGAATTTTCGCAAGAATTTACAATGAATCAAAAAAGAGAAGTAATTTAAAACCTAAATTTGTCTTTCAAAAATACAGTACGTTTTTAGCCCTTTCCTCAAATGACACACAAAATTTTAATTATAGACGACGAAGAAAAACTGAGAAGTCTGTTGGCACGCATTATAAAATCAGAAGGATTTGAAGTTTTTGAAGCCAAAGATTTAAAATCAGGTTTCAAAAAATTAGAACAAACTGAAATTGATGTTGTTTTATGTGATGTGAAATTACCTGACGGAAATGGAGTTGATTTTCTTCAAAATATAAAAGGAAGTTTTCCTTTGATCGAAGTTATTTTATTAACTGCTTTCGGGAATATTCCGGATGGCGTTCAGGCGATGAAAAATGGTGCTTTTGATTATATTGTAAAAGGCGATGATAACGACAAAATTATTCCGCTTTTATACAAAGCCGTTGAAAAAGCACATTTGCAAAAAAAAGTACAACAGCTGGAAAAACGTATTGGCGATAAATATTCTTTTAATACCATTATAGGAAAATCAAAAGGAATTGAACAAGTTATTGATCTTGCCAAAAAAGTCGCCAAAACTGATTCGACGGTCTTGCTTACCGGCGAAACCGGAACCGGAAAAGAAGTTTTTGCGCAGGCGATTCATGAAAACAGCAATCGCGTTGGTAAGTCTTTTGTGGCTTTAAACTGCAGTACTTTCAGTAAAGAAATTCTCGAAAGTGAATTATTCGGACATAAACAAGGCGCTTTTACCGGAGCTTTAAAAGATAAAAAAGGTTTTATTGAAGAAGCGAATGGCGGAACTCTGTTTCTGGATGAAATTGGTGAAATGCCAATTGAATTGCAAGCCAAATTATTACGCGTTTTAGAAACCAGCGAATATATTCCGATCGGAGACACAACTCCCAAAAAATCAAATTTCAGGCTAATTGCGGCAACCAACAGAGATTTAAAAACAGAAAGCGATGAACACCGTTTTCGTTCTGATTTGTATTTTCGTTTGAATATTTTCGAAATAAAACTGCCGCCTTTAAGAGAAAGAATTAAAGATATTGCGCCAATTACGCAATTTTTTGTCAAACAATTTTCTGAGAAAACAAATAAAAAAACATTAGATATTGCTGATGATTTTCTTCAGAAACTAGAAAGTTATTCGTGGCCGGGAAATATTCGGGAACTTAAAAATGTTATAGAACGTTCTGTTATTTTAAGCAACGGAACTATTTTAACTGCAGATGTTTTGCCTTATGAAATGCAACATCAACCTGAAAAAGCTACCAAATCAATGTCGGCCTTTTCGATGCAAAGTATTGAGAAATTGCATATCCAGAAGGTTTTAAATTATACCAAAGGCAATAAGGCTGAAACCGCAAGATTGTTAGAAATTGGGATTGCGACTTTATATCGAAAACTGGAAGAGTATAGTATTCAGTAATAAAAATAAAATTCAATTTAAAAATTCCAAATTCCAATAGCAGTGGCTGGAATTTTTAATTTTTAATTCCTGATTTTTAATTAAACAAACCTATCATTTCAATAAAAGCTTATCATTTTGATAGGCTTTTTTTATGCCTGAATTTTGGCACGCAAGGGCAATCTCTTTATTGACAACACCTTAGCTATTACTCCGCTTTTTCGGTCTAAATTTTGGCATAAGTGGGAAGAACATAAAAATTCATTCTCATGAAAAATCAAGTCACTTCAATCTACAAACAAGCGGAACGTTTTGCAGAGATTACCAAAAAATCTATTATTTCAGGTAATATCGTTCGTGCAAAAAAATGTCTGGCGCTTGCTGAACGTCTATTCATAAACGGAAGTTTTGAAACTAAAAATGCCATTTCCAATGTCTACATTTTCTCGGTTTCTTCTTTTATGGAAATGCGTCACTGCAATATTTCACATCTTTTTCCGCAAACCCTTAGAGCGGAATATATCAAACAAGTAAATACTTCGGGCGTGTAAAAATGTTTAATCGGTTAACTGTTTAATGTTTAATCGTCCTTAAAAATCTGAACTCTAAAATCTAAAATAATTATGATCACTTTTCTTTTACTCGCATTGGCCGTTTTGCTTTTTGCCATTTGTTTTAAATCAGTTGAATTTTTTGAAAAAATCTAAATCATGACTGCACTATTTATTGTTTCCATCGCCGTTTTTGGGTATTTGGTTTATGTATTAATTAAACCCGAAAAATTTTAAAAAAAAGAATTTTAGAATTTAAGATCGTCTCAAAGAAATCTAAAATCTAAAATCAACAATCTAAAATTAAATATATGAACACAGAATTACTAGGCGTCATCAGTATCTTTATCGTTTCGATAGTTTTAGCCATTCCGTTAGGAAAATATATTGCTAAAGTTTATTTGGGAGATAAAACATTGCTTGACCCGATTTTCAATCCAATTGAAAAATTAATATTTAAAATCAGCGGTATCAATTCCTCTGAAGAAATGAACTGGAAACAACACTTAAAAGCACTTTTAAGTATTAACATGGTTTGGTTCTTTCTTTGTTTTTTCGTTTTATTGTTTCAGGGATCACTGTTTTTAAATCCCGATAATAACCCAAACATGACGCCTGATTTGGCCTTTAACACCGCCATTTCTTTTATTGTAAATTGTAATTTACAGCATTATTCAGGTGAAAGTGGGGTTTCTTACCTGTCACAAATGTTCCTGATGTTCCTGCAATTTGTTTCTGCCGGTGTTGGTATGGCTTCTGCAGCAATCATTTTTAATGCAATGAAAGAAAGAACAACTGAGAAACTGGGTAATTTTTACGATTATTTCATCAAAAGCTGTACTCGTATTTTATTACCACTTTCGGTTATTGTAGCTACTATTTTAGCATTCAGCGGAACTCCAATGGATTTTGACAGTAAAGATTCTATTACCACTTTACAAGGCGATCACGTTGATGTTTCACGCGGGCCTGCTGCTGCATTTATCGCTATCAAACATTTAGGTACAAACGGTGGTGGATTTTTTGGAGCCAACTCAGCGCATCCTTTAGAAAATCCAACTTATTTTACCAATGCCGTTGAACTTTGGTCACAATTAATTGTTCCGTTTGCCATGATTTTTGCTTTAGGTTTTTATCTAAAGAAAAAGAAATTATCCTACGTAATCTTCGGAGTGATGACAATTGGGTTCTTATTACTCGTTATCCCAACAATGATAACAGAAATGAACGGAAATCCAGCCATCGAAAAAATGGGAATTGCCCAAGCAACTGGTGCAATGGAAGGAAAAGAAGTTCGGTTAGGACCAGCTGTTTCAGGTTTTTGGAGCATTGCCACAACCGTAATTTCTACAGGTTCTGTAAATAGTATGCACGATAGTTCAATGCCCGTTTCAGGTGCTATGGAATTGCTTGCCATGATGGTTAATGCGTTTTATGGAGGTTGCGGTGTTGGTATTCTGAACTTCTACATTTTCATTATTCTGGCGGTATTTATTTCCGGATTAATGGTAGGTCGAACACCTGAATTTTTAGGAAAGAAAATCGAAGCGCGGGAAGTTAAAATTGCTGCTTTTATCGCCATTCTACACCCTTTATTAATACTAGCCGGAACAGCTTTAGCATCTTATTTTGCTGCAAATGATACCGCAATGGGTTACTGGTTTAGCGGAAACGCAACAGGCTGGTTAAACAATCCCGGACATCACGGATTCTCTGAAATGTTATACGAATATACTTCGAGTGCTGCCAACAACGGTTCTGGTTTTGAAGGCTTAGGAGATAACAATCCGTTCTGGAATATCACTACAGGAATTGTGTTGTTATTAAGCCGTTTCATTCCTATCGTTGGACCATTGGCAATTGCAGGATTATTAGCGAATAAAAAATACATCCCGGAAAGTGCCGGAACTTTAAAAACTGATACTTCTATTTTTGGAATTATGGTTTTTGCTGTAATCGCAATTATTGCTGCTTTATCATTCTTCCCAGCGTTGGCACTTGGACCTTTAGCAGAGTACTTTACACTAAAATAAAAATGCTGAATATTTTAAACACATAGAAACATAGAATTGATTATCTATAAAAAAGAATATTAAGAAAACTAGTTTTCACACATAGCTATGCGTTTGTATGCAAGTGAAAAGCCTTACTCTCAATGCGAAAAACTATGTCTCTATGTGTTTAAATAAATATTCCGCTAAACAAAATAACATCAAGAAAAATGACAACTAATAAATCCACATCATTGTTTGAAAGTAAGCAAGTAAAAGAAGCCTTGGTGCAGTCTTTTGTGAAGCTGAATCCAAAAATGATGATCAAAAATCCGGTAATGTTTACCGTAGAAATAGGAACCGCCATTATGTTCGCCGTTTGTATTTCCATTTTAATGGGAGCAACAGATCAGGGTAGTTTCACTTATAACGTAATTGTGTTCTTAATTTTATTAGCAACACTTTTGTTTGCCAATTTTGCCGAGGCTATTGCCGAAGCCAGAGGAAAAGCACAAGCCGACAGTTTAAGAAAAACACGTGAAGAAACTCCTGCCAGACAAATTTTGCCTAACGGAGATATCAAAAAAATCAGTTCATCTGAATTGAAAAAAGGTGATGTTTTCGTTTGCGAAGCCGGAGATTTAATTGCAACCGATGGTGAAATTATCGAAGGTTTAGCGACGATCGACGAAAGTGCGATTACGGGAGAAAGTGCTCCTGTAATTCGGGAAGCCGGAGGTGATAAATCATCTGTAACCGGAGGAACAAAAGTATTGTCTGATAAAATTAAAGTAATTGTAACTTCTGAACCTGGCGAAAGCTTTCTGGACAAAATGATTGCTTTGGTTGAAGGTGCAAGCCGCCAGAAAACACCAAACGAAATTGCTTTGACTATTTTATTAGCCGCATTTACTTTAATCTTCGTGATTGTGTGCGTTACGCTAAAACCGTTTGCCGACTATGCAAATGCACCCATCACGATTGCGGCTTTTATTGCATTATTCGTTTGTTTGATTCCAACTACAATTGGAGGTTTACTTTCTGCGATTGGAATTGCGGGAATGGACAGAGCGTTGCGTGCCAACGTGATTACAAAATCAGGAAAAGCGGTTGAAACTGCCGGAGATATTGACGTATTGCTTTTAGATAAAACCGGAACTATCACGATTGGAAACAGAAAAGCAACGAATTTTTATCCTGCAAAAGGCGTTTCTCAGGAAGATTTTATAAAATCTGCTGTATTAAGTTCATTAGCAGATGACACTCCGGAAGGGAAAAGTATCGTGGAACTGGCAGGTGCCGAAACTGCCAATAAATTATCTATTGAAGGTGCTACTTTAATCAAATTTACCGCTGAAACCAGAACTTCCGGAGTTGTTTTAAAAGACGGAACCAATATCAGAAAAGGGGCTCAGGATGCTGCAAAAAACATTGCGCTTCAGGCCGGAAATACTTTTCCTGAAGATACGGCTCAAAAAGTGATTGACATTTCTACAAACGGAGGAACTCCATTAGTGGTCATTAAAAACAATCAGGTTCAGGGTGTTATCGAATTGCAGGATATCATTAAAACCGGAATGAAAGAACGTTTTGACCGTTTGAGAAAAATGGGTGTAAAAACGGTGATGGTTACCGGAGATAATCCGCTTACGGCGAAATTTATTGCCGAAGCTGCCGGAGTTGATGATTTTATTGCCGAAGCGAAACCTGAGGATAAAATGAACTACATCAAAAATGAGCAAAATCTGGGTAAACTAGTTGCGATGATGGGTGACGGAACCAACGATGCTCCTGCCCTTGCACAAGCGAATGTGGGTGTTGCCATGAACAGCGGAACTCAGGCTGCAAAAGAAGCCGGAAACATGGTCGATCTTGATAATGACCCAACCAAACTTATTGAGATTATCGAAATTGGGAAACAGCTTTTAATGACTCGCGGAACTTTAACTACTTTTTCTATTGCAAATGACGTTGCGAAATATTTTGCTATTGTTCCTGCTCTTTTTATTACTGCGATTCCTGCGCTTGAAGGCTTAAACATCATGCGTTTGCACAGTCCGGAAAGTGCGATTTTATCAGCGGTAATTTTTAATGCGATCATCATTCCGATATTGATTCCATTAGCGTTGAGAGGTGTTGATTATAAACCAATTGGTGCAAGTGCCATCTTAAAAAGAAACCTGTTGATTTATGGTCTTGGCGGATTGATTGTCCCTTTTATCGGAATTAAATTAATTGATTTACTGGTAGCTCTATTTATGTAAGCTGCTAAGGCGCTAAGTTGCTAAGGTCCTGAGTTTTTTCTCTCAGTGTCTTAGAAACTTACCGCTCATAATCTTCAAAATCTTAGAAACTTAGAGACTTAGTCCCTTAGAAACTTTAAAAAAATGAAAACAATATTTTCACTATTAAAATTGACACTGCTTACCGTAATTCTGTTTGCAGTTATTTATCCCCTTGCGATTTACGGAATTGCACAATTTGCCCCAAATCAGGGAAAGGGAGAAACTATTTCGGTTAACGGAAAAGTGGTTGGATACCAAAAAATAGGTCAGAAATTCGATAAGTCGAATTATTTCTGGGGAAGACCTTCGGCTGTTGATTATAACGCTGCCGGAAGTGCCGGAAGTAATAAAGGACCAAGCAATGCTGAATATTTGGCTTTGGTTCAAAAAAGAATCGATACACTTTTACTTGTTCACCCGTACTTGAAGAAATCGGAGATTCCATCAGATATGGTGACAGCTTCGGGAAGTGGTTTAGATCCCAATATTTCTCCACAAGGTGCTTTGATTCAGGTGAAACGGGTTGCCAAAGAAAGAAAATTAGATGAAGATAAAGTAAAATCTTTGGTGGAATCTAAAATTAATACCGCTGTTGTTGGTCCTGAAACTGTAAATGTTTTAGAATTGAATGTTGCACTTGATCAATTGAAATAAACCGTCTATAAACCCGACAGGTTTTGAAAACCTGTCGGGTTTGACAAAGTAATTCCGTCATTTTTGTCATCCCGAGGAACGAGGGATCTCCGCGAGTAACTCGACAAAGATTGACGATTCACTGGATGGAGTTTCTAGTGTGATTTCTTCTTCGTCGAAATGACAAACTAAACTTTAAAAAACTAATACCTAACAGATTTTAAAAACCTGTTAGGATAATAAAAGCCCTTTTTACCCTAAAAGCCCTAGCCCCGATAGTAGTGGAAATCCTTTTACTTTTTTCTTTAAAAAGTAAAAGATTGAAACGGATAGCGGGAAACAGCTCCTAAAAAATCTACTAATAAATAATTGAATACCACAAAAATGAAAAAAATAATACTTACCGCTTTAATCGCTTTTGGTTATAGCAATTTGCATGCACAAGAAGAAACAAAAAGTCCGTTTACATTTTCAGGATATGTAGAGACTTATTATAGTTATGATTTTGCAAAACCGGAGAATCATACGCGTCCGGGCTTTTTTTACAATTACAATAAAAGCAATGAAGTAAACGTGAATCTGGGTTTGGCAAAAGTGAATTATTCGAAAGATAATATTCGTGGAAATTTTGCTTTAATGGCCGGAACTTATGCTGAATATAATATGTCGGCAGAACAAGATTTATTGAAAAATATATACGAAGCCAATGTGGGAGTGAAGATTTCGCAAAGCCATAATTTATGGATTGATGCGGGAATTATGCCGGCACACATTGGTTTTGAAAGCGCGATTGGAAAGGATTGCCAGACTTTAACGAGAAGTATTCTGGCGGAGAATTCTCCGTATTATGAAGCGGGAGTTAAAATTGGCTACACATCTGAATCAGGAAAATGGTATTTGGCCGGAATGTATTTGAATGGCTGGCAACGTATTGAGAAAGTGGAAGGCAATCAAACGCCTGCTTTTGGAACGCAAATTACTTATAAACCAACAGATAAAGTGGTTTTGAACTGGAGTACTTATGTTGGAAATGAACAACCGGATATTGACAAAAAATGGCGCTATTTTAATAACTTTTACGGACAATTCAAGGTAACAGATAAAACAAATATTACGGCTGGTTTTGATGTTGGATCGCAACAAGCGGCTAAAAACAGCAACAAATATGATACTTGGTTTTCGCCCGTTTTGATTTTGCAATACAAACCAACTGACAAGATTCAGCTTGCAGCTCGCGGTGAATATTATAGTGATGAAAAAGGAGTTATTATCGCGACTGAAACTCCAAACGGATTTAAAACTTACGGATTTTCGGCTAACTTTGATTACTTAGTTACTGATAATGTAATGTTTAGAATCGAAGCAAGAAATCTTTCGAGTAAAGATGAAATATTTACAAAAGACAATCTTCCAACGGATACGAATACTTTTGTAACGACTTCATTGGCGATTTCTTTTTAAACATTAAAAATTAGTTTTTACCATTAAGATATTAAGAAAGTTAAGTTTTGCCTTAATGATCTAATATTGAGAAATTAAGCTTTGCCTTTATTAACTTAATATCTTAATGGTAAAATAAAAAAACTTTGTGACTTAGCGCCTTAGCGGCAAAAAACATGAAAGAAGAAAACGAAAATAACGCACAGCACTTTCTCGATTTAATTCAGAAATCACGAAAAGGGAAGTTTAAAATCTACATTGGGATGAGCGCCGGTGTGGGTAAAACGTATCGTATGCTGCAAGAAGCGCATTCGTTGTTGAAAAACGGAATTGACGTGAAAATTGGTTACATCGAAACGCATATGCGAAAGGAAACGCATGAACTTTTATCTGGTTTGCCTGTGATTCCGCGGCGAACCATTTTCTATAAAGGGAAAGAGCTCGAAGAACTTGATGTACAAGCGATTATCAATCTGAGACCTGAAGTGGTTATTGTTGACGAATTGGCGCACACAAATGTTGAAGGAAGCAAAAATGAAAAACGCTGGCAGGATGTTCTGGAAATTCTGGAAGCGGGAATCAATGTAATTTCGGCAGTGAATATTCAGCATATTGAGAGTTTAAATGAAGATGTAAAACGGATTACAAACGTTGATGTTCAGGAAAGAATTCCGGATAATGTTTTGCGATTGGCTGATGAAGTCGTAAATATCGATTTGACGGCTGAAGATTTGATTGCGCGTTTGAAAGAAGGCAAAATTTATACGGCTGATAAAATTCAAACGGCTTTGACAAACTTTTTCAAGTCGGATCAGATTTTGCAATTGCGTGAATTGGCTTTGAAAGAAGTAGCAAGTCAGGTGGTTCGAAAAGTCGAAAGCGAAGTACCTCAACTACATGCTTTACGTCATGAAAAACTTTTGGCGTGTATTAGCAGTAACGATAAAACGGCTAAAATTGTGATTAGAAAAGCGGCGCGTCTGGCGAGTTATTATAACGGATCATGGTATGTTTTATACGTCGAAACTCCGAAAGAAAGCAGCACTAAAATTGCGTTAGACAAACAAAGACATTTGATTAATAATTTTAAACTGGCGGTGCAATTGGGCGCAGAAGTCATTAAATTAGAACATAAAAATATTGCAGACGCGATTTTGATCGCTGCGGAAGAAAAACAAATTACAACTGTCTGCATCGGGAAACCGCATTTGAATTTATTTAAAGTAATTTTGTCAACAACGATTTTCAGACGCTTGCTAAACAGGCTGTCTTTATCGAATGTTGATCTTGTTATTCTGTCGTAAAAAAAATCTAACCATATAAGTTATATAAGTTCATTTAAATTGGATGCGTGAAAAATTTAACCGCAAAGAACGCAAGGTTTTACGCAAAGTTCGCTGAGTTTTTTTGCTCGCAAAGTCGCAAAGACACAAAGTTAAGTTTTTCCTGCCTTTCTTAATTATGCAGCTTCTTATATTTTCTTATATTACTTACATGGTTTAAAAAAAATAAAATGTTTTTAAAACAAACATCATGAGAATTAAAACTAAATTGAATTTGGGTGTTGGGTTATTATTTTTATTAATAATTATACTCACTTTGGTAAGTGCTTTTTATATTTTTTCGATAAAAAAAGATACGGAGAATATCCTGAAAGCAAATTATAATACGCTTGAATATTCCAGAAATATGCTTTTGTCTTTGGATGAAATTACTACCAATAAAGAAAATGCGATAATTACTTTTAAAGAAAACCTTCAGAAACAAACAAAAAACGTTACGGAAGAAGGCGAGAAAAAAGGCACGGATAATCTGGAGAAAAATTTTGCACTTTTAGAAAAAAACAGTTCTGATGAATCTCTAAAAATGCAGATCAGACAGGACATTTTTGAGATTATGAAACTCAATATGAATGCCATAAAACAGAAAAGCGACATCGCCAAACATACCGCCGAAACTGCCAATTTATGGATTGCTATTGTGGGAACTTTATGCTTTTTGATTGCTTTTAATTTACTGATTAATTTACCTCATAACATTGCCAATCCAATTAAGGAATTAACCCTGAGTATTAAGGAAATTGCAAATAAAAATTATTCGGAACGAGTTCATTTTACCAATCATAACGAATATGGAGATTTGGCAAAATCATTTAATACGATGGCGCAAAAACTTCAGGAATATAACAATAGTAATTTGTACAAATTATTCTTCGAGAAAAAACGACTGGAAACTTTAATCAATAACATGCACGATCCGATTATTGGTTTGGATAATGAAGGAATTATTTTGTTTGCGAATGATGAAGCTTTAAAAATTATTGGTCTGAAACTGGAAGACGTTATTGGAAAATCGGCTTCTGCACTTGCTTTATCAAATGATTTAATGCGTTCTTTGATTTTGAAAGAAACAGCATCTGACTCTCAGAAAAAGAAAACACTGAAAATTTTTGCTAACGGAAAAGAAAGTTATTTTGATAAAGAAATTCTGAATATTACTATAACTCCAACCGGCGAAGAAAAAGAAATTAATATTGGTGATGTTATTATTCTGCGAAACATTACTCTTTTTAAAGAACTCGATTTTGCTAAAACTAACTTTATTGCCACGGTTTCACATGAATTAAAAACACCAATTGCGTCTATAAAACTGAGTTTACAATTGCTTCAAAATGCTAATACAGGAGACATGAACGACGACCAGAAACAATTGGTTGAAAGTATTAAGGATGACAGCCAAAGGTTACTAAAAATTACTGGTGAACTGCTGAATTTATCGCAATTAGAAACTGGAAATATTCAGCTGAATATCGAAAAAAGCAACCCGTATGCCATTGCCAATTATGCTGTTGAAGCTGTAAAAGTTCAGGCAGATCAAAAACAAATAAAACTTATTATTGATGCCGATGAAAACCTTCAGGATGTAAAAGCCGACAGCGAAAAAACAGGCTGGGTTTTGATTAATTATCTTTCGAATGCCATTACTTATTCGTCTGAAAAAAGTACAATTGTCATTCGATTAAAAAATGAAAATGATCAGATTGTTTTTCAGGTTATTGATACCGGAAAAGGAATCGATTCCAGATATAAAGACAAGGTTTTCGATAAATATTTTCAAGTTCCCGGCAGTCAAAAGTCAGGAACCGGATTGGGATTAGCAATTAGCAAAGAATTTATTGAAGCTCAAAATGGAATAATTGGCGTAGAAAGTAATTTAGGTTTGGGAAGTACTTTTTGGTTTTCGCTGAAGGTTTAGTTTTTTAGGTAAAACTTTTCAAGGTGTAGTCCCTACGGGACACTTTTTACTTATTCTTGTTGTTTTTTCTACCAATATTCTACCAATATTTAACTCCTAAGAGTATATCTCGGAGAGATTAAATGTTGGTAGAAAAGAATTCACATACGATATATTTTGTCCTGTAGTGACTACATAAATATTTTTTTCTTTTTCATTTAATATTGAAATTGTCATTGGTATTGAAGTTTTTATCTTCGAATATTTAGCCAATCTTAATCAAACTATCTTATTTAAAACCAACAAATTAATATTAACTTAAGGTTGTATTAAGCACCAAATACTTAGATCATACATTCGTTATTATTGCAACTCATAACGATAACGAAAGATGTTTTATAAAGCGATTTCTCTGGTATTTTTATTCGGTTTTTTGAGTGCAAATGCACAACAAAACGACTCCATAACAAAAATTGACAGCACATCAAATCATTTAAAATTCAATTACAAACAATTGATTATTCCGAGTGTATTGATTGGATATGGTGTAATTGGAATAGGAAATGACCAGCTATTAAGTTTTAATCATCAAATCAAAAATGAAGTTACTGAAGATATTGATGAAAAAATTACCATTGATGACTTCTCACAGTATGCACCTGCGGCATCAGTTTATGCTTTGAATGCTTTTGGTGTAAAAGGCAAAAATACTATGCGGGATCGTTCGGTGATTTTTGTGACTTCGTATGTTATAATGGCTTCGACAGTTTTAGGTTTAAAATCTCTGGTAAAGGAAGAACGCCCGGACGGAAGTTCTAATAATTCGTTCCCTTCCGGACATACCGCGACTGCTTTTGCCGGCGCCGAATTTTTATGGCAGGAATACAAAGACAAATCAATTTGGTACGGAATTGCAGGTTATACCGTAGCAACCGGAACCGGATTATTTAGAATTTACAACAATCGACATTGGCTAACGGATGTTGCTGCCGGAGCCGGAATTGGGATTCTGAGCACTAAATTGGCATATTGGATGAATCCGTATATCACCAAAAAATTATTTAAATCATCTTCTGAAACTAATTCAACTTCTATGATAATGCCTTTTTATAATGGGCAGCAATATGGGTTGGGTTTTGTGAAGGTTTTTTAGATTTTTCCGCCACGAATTCACGAATTTTGATTTAATAATTCGTGAATTCGTGGCGGAAAAAAAATAATCTGTTTAGCTGAAATTACGTATTCGATGTATTATTCTTAATCTCCATCACTTCTCGTTTTACCTCCAAAAGCAAATCTTTCATACTTTGAGATTCTGTTTGTTCATGACGTTTATCGCTTCTTCCGATGTTGCATTCGTATTCCCAGATTTCTAAAATATCTGAAGCTTTCACTTCATAATTCGGATAAAAACGATTGTCTGATTCCAAAACCAAAGCATTCTTTTTGTTTTTGTTGAGACGTTTATATACCATTCCCTCATTTTTGGTAATCAGAATATAGGTTTTTCCATCCATTACCTCTCCCAGCCTTTCTACATAACGGCCAATAATGATTGAACCGTCTTCATGTGGCGGCATCGAATCTCCTTCAACAGGAAATCCGCGGTGTTTTCCAGGACCTAAAAACGGAAGGGAAACTTGCTGCAGACTTTCAATATATTCCGGATCGGCATAACCGTTTAGATATCCTGCTTTTGCCTTTTGGGATACAATTTCGATATAATTCTCCCCAAAACTATCTACTTGTATAGGCAAAATAAGTCGGTTTCCTTCGAGTTTTATTAAATTTTCTATATTGATTTTACGTATGTCAACAGACAAGAGTAAGTCAATGCTCATATGAAAATATAAAGCAATCTGCTTTAAAATATCATACGGTGCTTCGGAAGTTCCATCTTCGTATTTAACGTATCTTCCTCTGGTAATTCTAAGGTTTTCAGCTAATTTCTCTTGTGATATTTTATGCTTAACCCTCAATGCTCTGATATTATCTGAAAATAAGGACATAATTAATTTGTTATAATTTGGAACAACAAATATACAAAAAAATGTTATCATCTGTACTAATTTTGTTTAATACAAAAACAAGGAAATGGCAAGGGCAATTGTACACATGGATTTGGATACCTTTTTTGTATCCTGCGAGAGACTAACCAACTCAGAGTTAAGTGGTATTCCGCTTATTATTGGTGGTGGCGATCGCGGTGTTGTGGCCTCTTGCTCGTATGAAGCAAGAAAATTTGGAGTACGCTCAGCCATGCCTATTCAGATGGCAATGAAACTTTGTCCTGATGCAAAAATAATTAAAGGTGATATGGAATTGTATTCTAGATTATCGCACGATGTTACTCAGGTTATTCAGGAAAAAGCACCGATAATGGAGAAAGCCAGTATTGATGAATTCTATCTTGATATTACCGGAATGGATAAATTTCATGGCAGTTATAAATGGACAGATGAACTCGCGCAATCGGTTATTAGAGAAACCGGATTACCTATTAGCTTTTCATTATCTGTTAATAAAACGGTTTCTAAAATTGCTACTGGTGAAGGCAAACCAACTGGAAATTTAGAAATTCCTGAAGGGAATGTACAAAACTTTCTGAATCCATTATCGATCCAAAAAATACCTATGGTGGGTAATGTTACTTTTCAGCTTTTATCCCGAATTGGCGTTCGTAAAATTCAGACTTTATCTGAAATGCCGCCCGAAGTTTTACAGCAAATGATTGGTAAAAGCGGTCTTGATATCTGGAAAAAAGCTAACGGAATCGACCATACGCCTGTTGAACCTTATACGGAAAGAAAATCTATTTCGACCGAACATACATTTTCTCAGGATACTATAGATATTATTATGCTAAAATCGATATTGATTGGCATGGTCGAAAAACTGGCTTTTCAACTTCGATCAGAACAATGGTTAACCTCAACAGTCACAGTAAAAATACGTTACGCCAATTTTGATACCGAAACCAAACAATGCAAAATTGCTTATACCTCAGCAGATCATATTCTGACAAAAAACGTAATGGAATTGTTTGATAAAGTTTACCAACGAAGAATGAGGCTGCGTTTGGTTGGTGTTCGCTTTAGCGGATTAGTTCGGGGCACTTATCAAATTAACCTATTTGAAGATACCGAGGAAATGTTAGCACTATATGCGGCGATGGACAGAATGAAAAGCCGTTATGGTTTTGATGCCGTAATGCGCTGTGCCGGAGCTTCTTTTAAACCAAATAACAAAGACGAAATTTTAAAACGTATCAAATAAAATCATGTATCTCAATTGTCATTCATATCATTCGCTACGCTACGGCACGATTCCTCTCGACAAACTCGTTGAGGAGGCTGTTTCTTGCGGCATAAAAGCAATGGCACTTACCGATATTAATACCGTGACAGGAATTTATGATTTTATACGTGCCTGTGATAAAGTAGAAATCAAACCTCTTGTGGGAATGGAATTTCGCTGTAATCATCAATTTCGATATATTGGTCTGGCTAAAAATGCCAATGGACTTGGAGAAATGAATCGGTTTTTAACGAATCATAATTTCAGCGGAGAACCTTTGCCTTTAATTGCTCCTGAATTTGATTCGGTTTTTGTGATTTATACTTTAGAAAATGCTCCGAAAAAGCTTCGCGAAAATGAATTTATCGGAGTTCGTCCCGAAGAAGTTTTAAGGCTTCTTACTTCGGAACATAAAAATAAAATGGCAAAAATGGTTGTGCTTCAATCGTTAACTTTTAGAAATAAAAAAGAATTTAACCTGCATAAAATTCTTCGCGCGATCGACACCAATATTATTTTATCAAAATTAACAGAGGCCGATTATTGCAAGACCTCTGAAAAAATAGTGCCTTTAGAATCTCTTTTACCTTATTATGAAAGTTATCCTGAAATTATAGCCAATACCCAAAAAATAATCGATTCGTGTCATTTTAAATATGATTTTACAACCCAAAAAAACAAAAAGTTTTTTACCAAAAGCCGCGAAAGTGATCTGGAAAAACTGACCGATTTGGCAATGAAGGGATTAGAATGGCGATACGGAAAAGAACATGAACTTGCCAAAAAACGTATTGAAAAAGAACTAAAAGTTGTTGACAAATTAGAATTTAGCGGTTATTTCTTAATTACTTGGGATATTGTGCGCTATAGCAATAGTCTGGGATTTATGCACATTGGCCGAGGCAGCGGTGCCAATAGTATTATCGCATATTGTTTGGGGATTACCGATATATGTCCGCTGGAATTGGATTTGTATTTTGAACGTTTTCTGAATTTAAATCGAAAAAGTCCGCCTGATTTTGATATCGACTGGAGCTGGAAAGAACGCAACACAATTCTGGAATATATTTTTGATAAATATGGCCGTGATCATGTTGCTTTTTGCGGTACAAATGTAGAATTTAAACACCGGTCTATTTTTAGGGAAGTCGGAAAAGTGTTCGGTCTCCCAAAAGAAGAACTGGATATGCTGGCCAAAAATCCGATGGCATTACACGAAACTAATTCTATCGTAAAACTGGTTCAGGATTACAGTCTAATGATGAATAAATATCCAAATCAGCGTAGTATGCACGCTTGCGGAATTATTATTTCTGAAGAACCTATTACGAATTATACGCCATTGGAAATGCCTCCAAAAGGTTTTCCAATTGTACTTTTTGATATGCATATTGCAGAAGAAATTGGTTTTGAAAAATTTGATATTTTAAGTCAGCGTGGTATTGGTCATATTGATGACAGCGTAAAACTCATTGAAAAAAACAGAGGTATTAAACTTAATATCCGGGATACTTCAATTTCTAAAAATGAAAGAATATGTAATCTTCATTTGGCACAAGGCAAAACCATTGGCTGCTTTTATATCGAAAGTCCTGCCATGCGTGGATTATTACGTCGTTTAAAATGTGATAATTATAAAATTCTGGTAGCGGCTTCTTCTATTATTCGCCCTGGCGTAGCACAATCCGGAATGATGAAAGAATATATTTTTCGTCATAACAATCCAGATCAATTTGAATATTTTCATGACGTTTTTAAAGAACATCTTGGTGAAACTTACGGTATTATGGTGTATCAGGAAGATGTTATTAAAATCGCCCAGCATTATGGCGGGCTTCACGCTGCCGATGGTGATATTCTGCGCCGTGCCATGTCAGGAAAAGGGCGTTCGATGGAGGCTTTACAGAAAGTAAAAGATAATTTCTTTGCTTCCTGTGCTAAAAAAGGACATCCTGAAATGCTTAGTCAGGAAATTTATCGTCAGATCGAATCTTTTGCCGGATTTTCATTTTGTAAAGCCCATTCGGCTTCTTATGCTGTAGAAAGTTATCAGAGTTTGTATCTCAAGATTAATTACCCTGTTGAATTTATGACCGCGGTAATTAATAATCAGGGAGGGTTTTACAGAACCGAAGTTTATGTACATGAAGCGCGTATGTCTGGCGCAACAATTCTTAATCCGTGTGTAAATAAAAGCGAATATCAAACTACTGTATATGGCACTGCTATTTATTTAGGATTTATGCATCTTCAGGGTTTAGAATCAAAAACGGGTCATTTAATTGAATCGGATCGGGAGAAAAATGGCGAATTTCTTTCTTTAGAAGATTTTATCAATCGTATACCAATTGGTATTGAAAGTATTAAAATCCTGATTTTTATTGACGCTTTTCGCTTTACAGGAAAAACAAAAAATCAGCTTTTGGTGATTGCGACTTTGCTTTTAAATAATTTCAAACCAGAAAACAGAAGTTTGATGTTATTGCAGGAACCGGTAAAAGAATATAAACTTCCCACCTTGGAACGTTCTGTTTTTGAAGATGCTTTTGATGAAATTGAACTTTTAAGTTTTCCCGTTTCATGCACTGTTTTTGATCTTTTGCAAACTAAATATCGGGGTGATATAATGGCAAAAGATTTAATAGTTCATCATAAAAAACAAGTTCGGATGCTGGCTTATTTGGTTTCCAGAAAACAAGTTCCAACCAAAAAAGGGAATATGTATTTTGGAACGTGGATTGATTATGAAGGTACTTATTTTGATACGGCACATTTTCCTGATTGTCTGGCGCAGTATCCTTTTCAGGGCGGCGGTTGTTATCTTCTTCTGGGAAATGTAGAAGTTGATTATCATTTTCCAACAATCACTATTACAAAAATGGCAAAGATGCCTTTTATGCCGGATCCGCGTTATATGGATGCGAAAGATCAGTTTAAAACACAGCGTCAAATTAAGGAAGATGTAAGTCCCACGCATCGGCAACCATATCCGCAAGGGCATGAAATTAATTTACCCAGACACCGAATGAAGTTTTCAAAATAATTAGAATTAAAGATTTTTACAAGATTAAAAATAGGTTTTACGTTATATAGAGATGAAAAAGCTGGAATATGCCATAGTAGATATCGAAACCACGGGTGGTAACGCCAGTGGCAGCCGCATTACAGAAATCGCCATTATTATTCATGACGGAACTAATGTAATCGACCGATTTGAAACGCTCGTAAATCCTGAAAAAGAAATACCTATATCTATTTTTGGGTTAACCGGTATTAATAACGAAATGGTAGCTCACGCTCCTATATTTGATGATATTGCAGAGAAAGTACTGGAAATGCTTACTGATCGTGTTTTTGTTGCGCATAATGTCAACTTTGATTATTCATTCGTACGTCACCAACTTGAACAAGCGGGGTTTAAGTGGACAGCGAGAAAATTATGTACCGTTCGCGCATCAAGAAAAATCAGACCCGGATTTGGGTCCTACAGCTTAGGAAATCTCTGCAATTCATTAAATATTCCTTTAGAGCACAGACATCGTGCCGGTGGCGATGCAGATGCTACAGCTATATTATTTTCCCGATTATTAGAATGGGATGAGGAAGGGTATATCACAAAAATGATAAAAAACACGTCGCAAGATCAGCGTTTACCGCCAAATCTTCCGCCTGATCATTTTAATAAGTTACCGGAAAAACCAGGCGTTTATTATTTCTATAATCAGTTAAGAAAGGTGATTTATGTTGGAAAAGCGATTAATATAAAAAAACGTGTGGCTTCTCATTTTAGCGGTCACAACGTTAATCCGCAAAGACAAAATTTTTTACGGGACATTTATAGTATTTCCTTTGAAATTTGTGCTACCGAATTAATGGCACTGCTTTTAGAATGTACTGAAATTAAACAGCTTTGGCCAACCTATAACAGAGCCTTAAAACGTTTTGAACCAAAATACGGACTTTATCAATACGAAGCCCGCAACGGATACAAATATCTGGCTGTTGGAAAACTTAGTAAGTTTCAGTCTTGTATTGAACATTTCAATAGTTCATACGATGGAATAAATTTATTGCAAAGTCTGGCTCAGCAATTTGAACTTGATCATCGATTTTGTAAATACTGTACATCGGCAGAAGAAATTTTTCAAAAAAATGATCTCACAGATTTACCCGATATCACGCTTCACAACGAGCAGATCGAAAATGCTATTGAATTTTTATTAAGCAACAGACCCAGTTTTGCTATTATTGACAAAGGCAGATCGGCAGATGAAAAAAGTTGTATCTGGGTTGAAAACGGACACTTTTACGGCATGGGTTATATTCCGTCAGATGTTGTAATTACTGATCCATCAGAGCTCAAGGATTATGTTACACATTACAAAAGCAACCAATATATAACGCATTTAATCTACAGTTATGCCGAGAAATATCCGAGGAAAGTTTTTTTTAACAAGCACTTCCTAAAATGAATTTTAAAATAGAGCTATAACTTTAAAATACTGACTTATGACACTATTTAACGATACTGAATTATTTACTACCGGAAACCGCGGTAAAGTTATATATGACCTGCCTGATACTGAACTCATTTTGATTGATAATTTTTTCACTAAAGAAGAATCTGATCGCTTTTATGAAAAACTGCTGCATCATACGAAATGGAGAGAATATGAAATGGAAATTTTTGATAAAACTGTTACTGCTCCCAGAATGATCGCGTGGTATGAAGACAAAGAAAATCCAGGAGCAGATCCCAACGGTCCTGACTGGACCTATGAATTGCTGACGATTAGAAGCCGGGTTGAAAAAGAAACTCAGCTTGATTTTAATGCTTTACTGCTGAATTTATACCGAAATGGTAAAGATGGCGTGGCGTGGCACAGTGATAAAGAGCACAATACGGGGCAAAATCCTATTATAGCCTCGGTTACTTTTGGAGAAACGAGAATGTTCAGATTGCGTCATAAATTTAGAAAAGATATTCCGCAAATTGAGATTCCTTTACATCATGGCTCTTTTCTTTTGATGGCAGGAACAACCAATAGCTTTTGGCAGCATCAGGTTCCTAAAACGGCCAAAAATGTATTGCCAAGAATCAATTTGACCTTTAGGAGAATTCATCGAAAGGAGGATAATATCAAACATTTTCACACCAGAAATAGTGTACAAAAATTCCTCACCAAAAGTTAAAACCCTCACAGTATGAACCTTTTATTAGGCAGACCTTAAATTTTTTAGTACTTTCGCACCCTTTTTTTTCATATATATAATACCAAAATGGCTTACTCAAACAATGATTTAATGCGTTTTTTAGATGCACAAAATAAACTTTACCTTACTGCTTTTTCTGAAATTAAAAAAGGAAAAAAAGAAACACACTGGATGTGGTTTATCTTTCCTCAGTTAAAAGGGTTAGGTAAAAGTGATACCGCAAATTATTATGCGATTGCCGATTTAAAAGAAGCAACGGAGTTTTTAGAACATCCTATTTTAGGAAAATATCTTATTGAAATTTCTCAATTGCTTTTGACTTTTAAAAGAAAGTCAGCAGATGGTATTTTTGGAGATTTAGATGCTCGAAAACTACGCTCTTCTATGACTCTTTTTTCTTTGGTTGAAAACACAAATCCAATATTTAAAGAAATTCTGGATGCTTTTTTCTCCGGAGAAGCAGATCCTCTTACCTTGTCTATTATTAATTCAACTATAAAATCTTCTATTGAACCTGAAATAGTTTAATTTTTAACCGCAGAATTAGCAAGGTTTGCTAAGGTTAATATTGATTTTTTCTCGCAAAGACACAAGATCGCAAAGAAAAAAAAACTTAGCGCTTCTGTGATTTTGCGGGATTTTTTATGCCTGGGTTTAAGCGCATTTCTTTGTTATTGGCATTTTGATAATTGAATATTTTGCACTGTATTTAATTATATATTAGTAGCACTCAATCAACCTCTTAAATAAATCAAAAATGAACGAAAAAATCAAAAATCTTCAAATAATACATTTTGCACTTTGTGCAGGATTGATAGTTGCATATTTTGTAATAGGAGAAATTTCGGTTGAAAAACTAAAAAAAATCCCTACTATTGATTGCTCTTCAATTGTGTATGCTATTATACCTCTTTTAGCTTTTATTTTAAGCAGTTTACTCTTTAAATCACAATTAAAGCAAATTGATCCAAAATTAAAACTCGAAGATAAGATGCCTGTTTATCAGACTGCTTCAATTATGCGCTGGGCAATTTTAGAAGGCGCTGCTTTTGCTGTCCTGATTTTAAAACCTGATTTTTTAATATTCGGAATACTAATTATCATTTATCTTATTTTTTTAAGACCTACGGAAGAAAGGATTACTAGCGATTTTTCTGAATAGTTTTTATAAAAGAAAGCGCCTTGTAAAAAACAAGGCGCTTTTTATTTATTTCATAAAGTTTGTTGAGTCAAAAAGTTCGTTAATTTGAAACTTTAAACTCTCAAACAAACTTTTAGTTCTCTTTAGGTTTTGTTAAGTAATATACCGGAATTCCAATTAACATGATTAAAATTCCCCAACCGCAAGTTGAGAATTTTGTAATTAACAATGAAATACAAATTGCTGTTGCAATTACGATATACAACATTGGTAAAAACGGATATCCAAAAGCTTTGTAAGGTCTTTCTACATCTGGCATTTTTTTACGTAAAATGAAAATTCCGTAGATAGTAAGAATATAAAAAATTAAAACGATGATGATAACGAAGTCTAATAAATCGCCATATTTTCCTGTCAGACACAAAGCCGAAGCCCAAACACATTGCGCCCATAATGCCCATGCAGGAACGCTTGCATTATTAAGAATAGCCGCTTTTTTAAAAAATAAACCATCATTTGCCATTGTATAATATACTCTCGCACCGGCCATAATTAATCCGTTGTTGCAGGCAAAAGTTGAAATCATAATCATAATAGCAATGATTAATGTTCCGATATTTCCAAAGATATATTGCGAAGCGACTACTGCTACTCTATCTGATTTTGCAGTTGCAATTTCGTCCAGCGGAATTACTGCCAAATACATCAAATTGGTTAATACATATATAATCGTTACGATGAAAGTTCCCAGAAATAAACTGAAACCAACATTGCGTTTTGGATTTTTAATTTCTCCGGCAATAAACGTTACTCCATTCCAGGCATCACTTGAAAATAATGATCCTACCATAGCAGCAGAAATTCCGGTAATTAAAGCTGTTCCGCTAATTGGCAGCCATGAACCACTTTCGGCATTATAAGAACTTGTTGTCCAGGCGTCTGCCCAATTCGCATCCCATATTGAAGCTTTTGCAGCAAGGGTTAATCCAAAAACGATTAAACCTAATAATGATAAAATTTTAATGATTGTAAGAACGGTTTGCAAAATTTTTCCGTTTTTTACACCACGACTATTAATATAAGTCAGCAGAACAATCGTAAAAATAGATACAATTTGTGCTGCATTCAATTTAAAAGCACCTAACTCAAACAAGATATTTTCGTCACTTAAAGGCTCATAGATATAAGCGGCAAACTTCGAAAAAGCCACACCAACAGCGGCAATCGTTCCGGTTTGAATAACAGCAAAAAAGCTCCAGCCGTATAAAAAGGCTATTAATTTATTGTACGCTTCTTTCAGGTACACATATTGTCCGCCCGCTTTTGGAAACATCGCACTTAATTCGCCATAACTTACGGCAGCAATAATTGTAATTAAGCCCGAGATTAGCCAAATTAAAGTCAGCCATCCTGCAGATCCTACTTGTCTGGCGATATCGGCACTCACGATAAAAATCCCGGAACCAATCATGGAGCCTACAACAAGCATAGTTCCGTCTAGTAATCCGAGTTCTCTTTTAAAATTTTCCTGGTTGTCTTCTTGCATTATTTTTTGGTTTTTGGGTTGGTTAAAGATATACTTTTTTTGGAAATTTTAGAATTTAGATTTTACATTATGCTAAATCTTAATTTCAATCCTATTCTCTAGTGTCAAACTGAGCGAAGTCGTAGTCCTTTTCACATCACAAAAGACTCTATCCTCACGCAAATTTGGTTTTATTAGAAATTTAATTTAAAATCTCATTTACGGTTTTCCATAAAATTTAACTTTTCGTACTAGTTACATTTGAAAAACAAAAAATTACGATAATTCAAAAGATATGGCAAGGATTATTCTACAAAACGACAATATAAATCTTGATGTAAATCAAAAAGAAAATTTAACAACTGGTTTTATTAGTGACAGAGATATTCTAAAAAAACGTTCAAAAAAATATCTTGATCTTATTTCCGGACTTGATGCCAAAACATTGGCAAATACTAACGGAATGAGCGAGCTCATAAAAGCAATTCAGGAAGAATTTGGTACTGCTGAACTTGTTAGTTTACCACTAGGAATTGTTTCGAAATGTTTTTTAGGACATCCTTATGAAGTTCATACTCTTGATTTGAGTGGGAGTCAAATCATCAAACATTATAAAGCAACAGAAACAATGGAAGCTGAATTTGAAAAAGCCCGAACAGTTGCCAAACACAATGCTTATGCTATGGTGGAAATTTATAAAGATAAAATCATTTTAATTCGGGAAGATGGAACTGCAACAAAATTATAACACCAATAAACTAATATAATTATGTCACAACAAGTAATCTCTTATGCTGATCTTAGCTTTATAAATAATGCATTAAGATCAATAAAGTCAGATATGTCTGGAGTACATTCTGAACTAGGAACATTAAATTTCAAACAAGATCACCTAGAAAGTGAACTTGTAAAATTTGCTGACTTTTTTGCAGATTTTGTAGAATCAGATATAAAACACAAAGCACTACAACTTGCAGAAACCAGACAAGGTAATTTAAAACAAGATTTACAAATTAAATTTGGCTATTATTCAGATGTTCGAAGAATGGCAACTGGCATTCTGCAAGGAGTAGATACAGGAGTAATAAGTGATGAAACTTTAAAATTTACTACAGAAGAAATAATGATAAAGGCACCGGGTTACTGGTTGGCACCTGCTTTGGTTTCTTTAGCTGCCTGGGTTAGAAATGACAAAAATACAACTGAAAAAGCATTGACTGAAGCTTTGAAAAGGGATGATTATAAAACCACTCTTTTCTTTATGATGGTAATGAGAAGATTAACGCGAAACGATGCAAGCTTAAAATGGCTTGAGCGCTATTTTATGCATCAAAATCCTCATAACCTTGACAGAGAATTTATAATTATACTGGAAGCTGTAACTACTGGTGTATTTCCTCCCGCAGCAAGGCAATTAATGATGATGAATGTGAAAAACTGGCTGGATCAACTTACACAGGGAGACACTTTTGTAGATGAACAAAAATCACAATGGGTTAATTTTTTTGAAGCACTAGGACCCTTGTCTGATGATAAGTATCCATTACTCGAAAAATTTTCTAGTAACTGGAATTCTCTTGAAAATTCTTTAAAAGAAGCTAAAACGCATGAAATTTTAGATAGTCATTTTAAAAGTATAATATCATCCTCTGCAGATTTTTCTAAAAGCGTTAAAATTCAATTAGATGAAATTTTATCTTTATTGGTTACCAATTTTGATGATGAAGAATTACCATTACAGGAACAAGTAAGGTTTAATCAGCTTATTATTCAAATGGATGGAGATAAAGCTGCCGCACAAGGAATTATGGATGCTGAAAAACATATATTTGAAGAACAAGTTGATTTTCTTCAACTGCTTACAAATGCCTCATTCAATCCAGAATTATCCGGGGCAACAAAGGTCACTCAGGCACTTGCCGTTTCAATAAGTCAACCTTGGATATTGGAAGCACATGATACTTTTACAGCACAATGCAGAAATAAAATACCTGAATATGTTGACCTTTCAATTGATGATTTTAAAACTTCCACCAGAGATGGAAGTGAGGAAAATGAACTTCTAAAAAAACAAGAAGATTTCTATAGTCATATATTAGAAAAGGAGCTCACAAAACTTTCATATCCTTATGCAGGTATTATCATTGGGATATTAATCGGTATACTGGGCTTGTGGGCTTTTAGTCTTCATATAATCGTGGGTATTATCGGAACGGGAATAGGTAGTGTCGTAGTTTGGAATTCTATCAACAATCATAAAAAAGCCAAAAATATAATTATTGAGAATGTCGAAGAGAGAAAACAAAAAGCAAAAGAAGTTTTAAGAGGTTGTCTGGCAGAAACTGTAGACTACAGGAAAGAACATTCTGATGAGGATAATAAAGCAGAACAAGTGAGACAATTATTAGCCTCAATTACTCCCGAAGATTTTTCAAGTGTATCGAAAGAAACAGTAAGAAATATTATTTAATTAATTAAAATCAAAAAAAATGGCCAAAATAATTTTAGGTAATCATTCGGAAGAATCTGAAAATACCACACAAGAAATAAAGAAAGAAATCAATATAAAGCCAAATTTATTTCAAGGCAGAACAGAAGCCGAATTGAGTAATGCAAAATTTCCTGATTGGGACATCAATCCACCAAATCAATTTATAAATCCAAGAATAAAATCAGAATAATGACTATACCTACAACATATTCAGAATGGACAAAGTTACTTGACAAGTTCGGCGATGGAGATGATTCTGTTATAGAAGAATTGAATAAAGGCAGTTTTATAATTGATGCAGGAACAGCAGTACGCTTTTATATCAAAGTTGAAGAAGTCTATAAAAAACGTAAGCAAAAATGGCTTGATAAATTTCAAAGATCTTTTCAGTTGCAAGACCTTAAAACAGAAGAAGATTTTGAAATTGCTTTACGAAATGGCAAACAAAATCTTCTTACATTAAATAAATATATTAATGTAAATGGGTTTCCAGACGATTTAAAAAAAACATTGCAAAAAGATTTGGAAGATTTCGTTACTGAAATTAAATCTTCATTAAATAGCAATAATTCTAAAATTTCAAAAGGAAGAGATAAAATTTTAATCTTATTAAAGTCTTTTGAACTTAGTCCCATTTCTGAGGAAATTAAATTTATTCCTGAAAATAATGAACTAATTGCTCCAACGGGGAGAAAAATTATATTTTAAAATGGCAAATAAAGCAGAATTTAAAACTTCGCTTTTGCGAATGTTCAGAGCAAGAATACCTTTTATATCTATTAGAAGCATTGAACGGGCAAGGGTATTAGAAGTAATCCAACAATTAGCTGAAGAAATTAATATTCCAATTTACTTTCATAGCTTATCACATGGTACTATTGATATCAAATCAAAAAAAAGCGTAAATGACGATCGCTCAGTTGCTGGTGGTTTAGATTATGCTGTTCAAAATATTTCACAAAGACAAAATTTAACTTTTGTTTTTACCGAAGTTAGCGACATTGAAGATGATAACTTAGTCTCAAGACATCTTTATGATTGTGTTATTCAGGCTATTGAAAGAGGTGGTAGCATTTGCTTAATCACCACTAAAACAATTTGGCCACAATTGCAGCGCTTAGGAATGACTATCACGCTCGATGCACCAAATGAAGAAGAGATGTTAGAAGTTGTCAGAGATTGCGTTACACCTTATAAAGGCTCAATTCCGCTTGAATGGGATGAAAACGATTATAAAATGGCTGCAACAATTTTAGCAAATATGACTAAAATTGAAGCAGAGAATGTTTTAGCTACTCAAATGGCAAAAGGATCTTTAACCAAAGAAGATATCAAAGAATTAAGCAATGCCAAGGATAGATTATTTAGTGATATTTCCGGATTAGAAAAAGTAAAGCTAGATAATTCTACTTTATCCGTTGCAGGTTTAGCAGGTTTACAGCAATGGCTTGATAATCAGAAACAACTTTTAACTGCAGATCTAAAAGCAAGAAAAATGAGACCTCCAAGAGGTGTTTTATTAGTAGGAGTTCCAGGTTGCGGTAAATCGTTATCTGCCAAATTTATTGCTGCAAACTGGAATTTACCTCTTTATCGACTTGATCTTGCAGCTATACAAGGGCAATATCTAGGTCAATCTGAGAATAGACTTAAAGAAGCTTTAGCATCTGCAGACAATGCAGCACCTTGCGTCTTATGGATTGATGAAATTGAAAAAGGACTATCTGGAGCAACAGGTTCTAATGATGGAGGAACATCTACCAGAATGGTTGGGCAATTTTTGTTTTGGCTTCAAGAAAGTACAGCTAAAGTTTTTGTTGTTTCTACTGCAAATGATGTTAGTAAATTACCTCCTGAACTTTTACGCAGAGGACGTTTTGACGAATTGTTTTTCGTTGATTTACCCGGAACAATTGAGAGAAAAGACATTATCAACTTATACATAAAACGTAATTTATTATTCCAGCCTTCTGCACATACATTAGAGCAACTTGTTGAGATTTCTGAAGGTTTTGCCGGCTCCGATATAGAAGGCGCTGTTAGAGATGTTGCGATTCAGGCAGTTATTCATGGAGACAATATTGTAGATGATAATCTTTTTGAAAAATGTTTTAAAAATATTGTACCCTTAAGCAAAACGGCTCCGGAAAAAATTGAATCAATAAGAATGTGGGGACGAGAAAGAGCCGTACCAGCTTCAGGTACTTCTTGGGAAACTTCATCAAATGATAAATTAATTGGCAAGCGTTCTATTATTATATAAGAAACTTATCTCTCGTAACAATACCATAATAAAAACTGCAAGATTACCTTGCAGTTTTTTATTTTTAAACTACTCATATCGTTAAACAAAAAACAGAATATACATTAAATCCTCTATGCTACATTAAATTGAAAAAATAATACATTATTTTTAAAAATCAATAAAAATAATTATTAAATTAATAATAATCAGTTATTTAAATTAAAATTAATACTTAGAAATAATTTAACAAGAAAAAACAAACCATTTGTAAAACCGTAATATTTTTTTACTAAATTTGAGATAATCGTTAGATTGACCTTAAAATTCAAACATTTCATTAACACTTGTTTAATTTTACTTATAATAATCAGACCCTTAAGGTTATTATAAAAAAGTGTTTTTCTGCCAAAATTGACTATAAACCGGAATAAAATTACTAACCTACAAATTCGGAAGCTATGTCTAAATTTCAAGTTTTTAAGAAGTTACGTTTCGCAAATGTTTTCTTTCTTCTTTTAATTGTCTTTGCTTGCTGTGCATTATTAATTTGCATTAACTTTTTTACCATTAAAACTTTGTCAGCAACAAGGGCGTATGTTAACGGAGAATCGCACTATTCAAAAGGACAAAAAGATGCTTCGCGACATTTGATTACTTATTTGTATACTAAAGATAAAAATCAATGGAAATTATATCTCGAAGAACTCAAAGTTCCCCAAGGTGACGGTACAGCGAGAGTAACATTATTAAAAGCCGGAGATAATGCAATTGCCCGAAAAGCATTGCTTGTAGGCAGAAATCATCAGGAAGATATTGATGATCTCATTTGGTTGTTTGTCAATTTTAGACAGATTTCTTTTTTAGCAAAAGCGATTCACGAATGGGAACAAGGCGATAAATTAATCTTTAAACTGTTTATTATCGGGCAGGAAATTAATGCCAAAATAAAACACGATATTTTAACTGTTGCCGATCAGCAAAAATTTCTTCAGGATATTAGTATCATCAGTGATAAACTCACTATTAATGAGCGCAACTTTTCGAACACATTAGGAGAAGGAACCCGAAAAATAAAAGGCCTGCTTATTTTTACTAACGTGTTTTTTATCCTGATTATAGTTTGCAGTGTTAGTCTTTATTATTCGATAATGGTAAAGCGCCTGATTGTTTCTAAAAAAGAAATTGAAGTTAAAAATGAAAATCTGATATTGGTTAATCATGAACTTGATCGTTTTGTATACAGCGCATCCCATGATTTAAGATCTCCCATAACTTCTTTAAAAGGTTTAATTGAAATTACTCAGGCCGAAGACAATGTGAGCCAGATTAGGGAATATTTGACTTTAATGCATACAAGCCTTGCCAGACAGGATCAGTTTATCAGCGATATTATTGATTATTCTAAAAATAAACGAAAACAAATCATAATGGAGCCTGTTAGTTTGCGTGAAATCTTTGATGAAGCTATCGCACAACTAATGCATTTTGAAAATGCCAGCCAAATTGCCATTACAAAAGAATTGTTGGTAGACGAGATTGAGAGTGATAGTTTACGCTTGAAAATTATTGTTTCTAATTTACTTTCAAACGCAATTAAATATGCTGATTGTACTAAACAACAAATGTTTATCTCTATTAAAACTTACCTCGCAGATGGCGTTAATAAAATTGAAATATCTGATAACGGGATTGGAATTAAAGACGAATTTAAAGATCATATTTTTGAAATGTATTTTGGAACAAACAAAAATAAAGGATCAGGACTTGGACTATATATTGTAAAGGAAGCAGTTGAAAATATAAGAGGAAATATTTATGTATCCTCGGAAAATAATATTGGAAGTAAATTTATTGTAACAATACCAAACTCTCATGGGATCTAAACCTGTATTTTTATTAATTGACGATAACCTGATTGATCAGATCGTCATCAAACAGCTTATAAAAAAATCTCTTGATAGTGAGGTAAACATTACCAATAATGGCAGGGAAGCCTTGCAGTGGTTATACAATCATCAGGATTTAAAACAGTCTTTGATTATTTTACTGGATATTCAAATGCCAATAATGAATGGTTTTGATTTTTTGAATGAGTATGACAAATTAAATGAAGATTTTAAAAAAGAAATTCAGATTTATGTGCTTTCCTCGACGTTGGATCCTGATGAAATCAAACGAATTAAAGAAAATCATTATGTAACTGAATTTTTAAATAAACCCTTGCCAATTGAGGATTTCAAAAAGAAAATACATTTCAATTAACTCTTTCTGCTATTGCAAAATTCTGTTTACTTGCGAAAAACTTCTTTGGTAATAAGGCTCTTTTGTTGACGAAATCATTACACCGCCGTGAGTGGACGAATGAACAAATTTAATTTCTCCTTCAGCGACTTCTACTACCATTCCAACATGATTAATTTGTCTTCTTCCATTTGTTTTAAAGAAAATCAAATCGCCTTTTTGCGCCGCATCACTGGTCACTTTCATTCCTATTCTGGATTGCTCTATTGAACTTCTCGGTAATTTTATATCAAAAGTACTAAAGGTTGAAATCATTAAACCTGAGCAATCAAAACCTGCTTTTGTAGTTCCGCCCGATCGGTATCTTGTTCCAATATTTTCAGTCGCGTTTACAATTAATTGATCCACTAACTCAGCATAATTATTAACTTTTATAATCGTATTTGAATCATTTTGTATTACTGAATTTTCTGCAATCTGGGTTTCGGTTGAAGGTAATGCATCTTTTATTTCAGGAGAAGTATTAGGAGAAGCTATACTTGCTGCAGCTGCATCGGCTTTTGCTTTTGAAGTTCTGATTTTAAGAACGTAACCAACTGGTAATTGACCTTTAATAAACGGATTTTGCTTTTCTAATTCTGCCACTGTTATTCCGTATCTTTTTGCAATTGCATATTTTGTTTCTTTTGGCTGAACTTCTACAATAACCTCAACATCTGTAACGATTTTAAGGTCGTCAATTGGTTTTTCTGAAACCGCAACTGAATTAGAAGGTATTACAATTTGCTGTCCGATTTTTAAACCTTCCGTTTCCAGTAGCGGATTGGCTTTCTTTAAATCTTCTACTGAAACATTGTATTTTTTTGAGATTCCCCAGAGTGTTTCTTTCGCTAAAACTTCATGGCTCCCAGAAGTATTATTACCTGAAGCAACTTCATTGGATGTTGCAATCGTTTGGTTTGCATTTGGAATTAATAAAACTGAGTTTAGTTTTAAAATTTTAGGCGCATTAGGATTTGCATCTAAAATAGCTTTCGGTTTTACACCGTATTTTTTTGCGATTGATGTGATATTATCACCTTTAGAAATAATATGTTTACTATATTTCTCTTGTGAAAAAGCACTACAACTCAAAAAGAACAGGACAACAAATAATCTTAAAATCATAATTTGGGGGAATTACTTTTTTATTTTTCAAATTTGAATTTTACAACTCAAATGCATTTCAACTAATAAGATGAATTTAATATTTTCAAGCAAAAAAAATCGGTTTTCTAAACGAGTTCATGCTAAACTAATAAATTAAATATACACCTTAAAAAGTTGCAATTTATACGAAAAATAGTGTTTTTAAAAGCAAACACCCCTTTTTAACATTATAATATTTTAGAAAAAATACTAATTCCGTTATTTTCAGCAGTATGGCACTGCAAACAATTGCTATTAAAATACTAACTAAAAAAGTTCGGTCCGGTTATTTTGCGTAAATCCCTAAATAAAAAATGCCCTGTTTTCACAGAGCATTTTTAGTATAGTTGAATCTTAAAGATTAAGCTTTTCCGGCAGCAATTAAGTTTAATGCTGAACCTGCAACGAACCAGCCAATCTGACCTGCGTTGTAAGTATGGTTTGCAAGGATAATATCTTTAGAACCATCTGTATGAAGGAATTCTAACGTTAATGGTTTTCCCGGAGCAAACTCGGTTAAATCAGTAAAGTTGATTGTATCATTTTCCTGAATTTTATCATAATCAGCTTCGTTAGCAAATGTCAATCCTAAAAGACCTTGTTTTTTAAGGTTTGTTTCGTGGATACGGGCAAAAGATTTTACCAATACTGCTTTTACTCCCAAGAAACGTGGCTCCATTGCAGCATGTTCACGAGATGAACCTTCACCATAGTTATGGTCTCCCACAACGATAGACGGCACTCCTGCAGCTTTATAAGCACGGGCAACAGCAGGAACTGCATCGTATTCTCCTGTCAGTTGATTTTTAACTGAATTTGTTTTTTGGTTAAATGCATTTACAGCACCAATCAACATATTGTTAGAAATATTATCTAAATGTCCGCGGAAACGCAACCATGGTCCAGCCATAGAAATGTGGTCGGTTGTACATTTACCAAATGCTTTGATTAACAATTTAGCACCTGTAATGTTTTTACCATCCCAGGCATCAAATGGAGCTAATAATTGCAAACGCTCAGATGCCGGATTTACAACTACCTCAACTCCAGAACCATCTTCAGCCGGAGCCTGGAATCCCGGATCTTCTGCATCAAAACCTTTTGGAGGCAATTCGTCTCCTGTTGGTGCTTCAAGTCTCACTTCTTCTCCATCTTCGTTAATTAAAGTATCTGTCAATGGATTAAAACCAAGATCTCCTGCAATAGCCATAGCGGTTACCAATTCTGGAGAACCTACGAAAGCTAACGTATTTGGATTACCGTCTGCACGTTTTGAGAAGTTACGGTTAAAAGAGTGAACGATAGTATTTCTTTCTTCTTTTTCTGCTCCATCTCTGTCCCACATACCAATACATGGTCCGCAGGCATTGGCAAAAACGGTAGCACCAATTTTTTCGAAAGTATCAATAAATCCGTCTCTTTCAATTGTATAACGAACAACCTCTGAACCCGGAGTAATCGTAAATTGAGATTTAGTTTTTAAGTTTTTAGCACTTACTTGTCTCGCTAAAGAAGCTGCACGCGCAATATCTTCATAAGAAGAGTTTGTACATGAACCAATTAAACCAACCTGAATTTGTAATGGCCAGTTATTTTTGATTGCTTCTTCTTTCATTTTAGAAATTGGAGTCGCTAAATCCGGTGTGAAAGGACCGTTTAAATGTGGCTCTAATTCAGATAAATTGATTTCGATAATCTGATCAAAATATTTTTCAGGGTCAGCGTAAACTTCCGGATCTCCTGTTAAGTATGAAGCCACTTTATCTGCAGCATCTGCAACATCAGCTCTGCCTGTAGATCGAAGGTAGCGACTCATTGAATCATCGTAACCAAAAGTTGAAGTTGTAGCTCCAATTTCAGCACCCATGTTACAAATAGTACCTTTTCCTGTACAAGACATAGAAGTTGCACCTTCACCAAAATATTCAACGATAGCACCAGTACCACCTTTTACAGTCAGGATACCGGCAACTTTAAGGATAACATCTTTTGGAGCAGTCCATCCTGATAATTTACCAGTTAATTTTACTCCAATTAATTTAGGGAATTTTAATTCCCAAGCCATACCGGACATAACGTCAACGGCATCCGCTCCACCAACTCCAATAGCAACCATTCCTAAACCACCTGCATTTACAGTGTGAGAATCGGTACCAATCATCATTCCACCTGGGAAAGCATAATTTTCAAGTACTACCTGGTGAATAATTCCAGCTCCTGGCTTCCAGAAACCAATTCCGTATTTATTTGAAACTGACGATAAGAAATCGAAAACTTCGTTACTTTGTGTTTTTGCTCTGGCCAAATCGGTTGCAGCATCTACTTTTGCCTGGATCAGGTGATCGCAGTGAACCGTTGTTGGAACTGCCACTTTAGATTTTCCGGCGTGCATAAATTGTAATAATGCCATTTGAGCTGTTGCATCCTGACATGCAACACGATCCGGAGCAAAGTCAACATAATCTACTCCTCTTCCAAACGCCTGAGTTGGAGCTCCATCCCAAAGGTGATTGTACAAAATTTTCTCAGTTAAAGTAAGTGGACGACCAACAATCTCGCGTGCTTTATCAACACGATCCGGCATGTTCTCATACACTTTTTTTATCATTTCAATATCAAAAGCCATAAGTTATAATTGTTTTTGTTTTTTATATTTTCAACACGACAAGGTACAAATAATTGAGGAGCTATAAAAGAAAAAGCCCGAGTTTATCGCTCGGGCTTTTTATATATAATGATTATAACTAATCGTATGTATTACATCACTAACTGTTTGTTTGAAGGCGCAAATTTAGTCAAACTAATACCTTCTACAGCAGCTACATATTCATCCATTGTAGGAGTTCTTCCAAGAACTGTAGACAGCACTACTACAGGTGTTGAAGAAAGTAAGGATTCTCCTTTTTTACCTTCAGTATCTTCTACAACTCTTCCCTGGAAAAGACGTGTAGAAGTTGCCATTACAGTATCTCCTTTTGCCGCTTTTTCCTGATTCCCCATACAAAGGTTACATCCCGGACGCTCTAAATACAACATGTTTTGGTATTCTGTACGTGCAGCGCCTTTAGGAGCATTATCGTCAAATTCGAAACCAGAATATCTCTGTAAAACTTCCCAGTCACCTTCTGCTTTAAGCTCATCTACGATGTTATAAGTTGGCGGCGCCACTACAAGCGGTGCTTTAAACTCAACTTTACCATGTATATCTTCTATATTTTTAAGCATTTGAGCCAGGATTTTCATATCTCCTTTGTGAACCATGCAAGAACCGATAAATCCAAGATCTACTTTTTTCTCTCCTCCATAAAAAGAAAGAGGTCTGATGGTATCGTGAGTATATCTTTTTGAAACATCAACATTATTAACGTCCGGATCTGCGATCATTGGTTCAACAATTTGATCAAGATCTACAACAACTTCAGCATAATATTTCGCATTTGCATCTGGAGTTAAAGCTGGTTTCTCTGCTGATTTAATCTCAGAAATTCTCTTATCTGCTTTATTAATCAATCCCTGAAGAACTTGTCTGTGATTGTCCATTCCTTTGTCGATCATGATCTGGATTCTGCCTTTTGCAATCTCTAATGATTCAATCAAAGTATCATCTTCAGAAATACAAATAGAAGCTTTTGCTTTCATTTCTGCAGTCCAGTCTGTAAATGTAAATGCCTGGTCAGCAGTAAGAGTTCCAAGATGAACTTCAATAATTCTTCCCTGGAATACATTTTCTCCTCCAAATTTCTTAAGCATCTGAGATTGTGTTGCATGAACTATATCACGGAAGTCCATATAACCTTTCATTTCTCCAATAAATGTTACTTTTACTGATTCCGGAATTGGCATTGAAGCTTCACCGGTAGCAAGTGCAAGAGCAACCGTTCCTGAGTCAGCACCAAACGCAACACCTTTTGACATTCTTGTATGAGAGTCACCCCCAATAATGATAGCCCATTCGTCTATCGTAATATCGTTAAGTACTTTGTGAATTACGTCTGTCATAGAATGATAAAGGGCTTTTGGGTCACGAGCCGTGATTAGACCGAAATCATTCATAAACTTCATCAATTTTGGAATATTTGCCTGCGCTTTTTTATCCCATACAGATGCTGTGTGACAACCAGACTGATATGCACCATCAACGATTGGCGAAATTACTGTAGCCGCCATAGATTCTAATTCCTGAGCCGTCATAAGACCAGTTGTATCTTGCGAACCTACAATGTTAACTTCTACACGAACATCTGAACCTGCGTGTAATACTTTACCAGGAGTTATACCAACAGCGTTTCTGTTGAAGATTTTTTCTACTGCTGTAAGTCCCTGTCCTTCAATAGAAATTTCTTTTGACGGAGCAAATACAAGAGGAGCTTCAATATCTAAAATTTTTGCTGCTAATGTCTGAAGCTTTTTACCAAATACAATTGCGTATGATCCTCCGGCTTTTATAAATTCCATTTTCTGAGGCGTAAATGCCTTAGAAATATCAATTAATTCTTTATCTCCGTTATAAAGCTTCTTAGTTTTTGTGTTTATAGTAAGTACAGTACCTGTAGCTACAGAATAAGCTTCTTCCAGGATTGGTTCATTATTCTCATTACGAAGAACATTCCCATTTGCATCCAGCTTTTTTACCCAGTTTTTAAGATCTAGTCCGATACCACCTGTAACGTCAACAGTTGTTAGAAAAATTGGAGAAATACCGTTTGTACCCGCAACGATTGGAGCAATATTAATGAACGGAACATAAGGACTTGCTTGTTTACCTGTCCAAAGAGCCACATTATTTACTCCTGACATTCTGGAAGATCCTACACCCATAGTACCTTTTTCTGCAATCAACATCACACTTGCATCAGGATATTGAGTTTGCAACATCTTAATTTCGTCTTGTGCCTGAGGAGTAATCATGCATTTACCATGAAGCTCACGATCAGAACGTGAGTGAGCCTGATTACCCGGAGATAATAAGTCAGTCGAAATATCACCCTCACCAGCGATATAAGTAACTACTTTAATTTCTTCTACTACTTCTGGCAATGAAGTAAAAAACTCTGCCTTTGCATAACTTTCAAGAATTTCTCTTGCGATTACATTATCATTTTTAAAAGCTTCTTTCAAACGGTCTGTGTCTGCCTCATAAAGGTAAACTTGCGTTTTAAGAACATTTGCAGCATCTTTAGCAATAACAAAATCATCACCAAGAGCAAGATCCAACAATACTTCGATAGAAGGTCCGCCTTTCATATGTGACAATAATTCAAAAGCAAAAGCTGGTGTGATTTCTTTAACTTCAAATTCACCAAGAATGATTTCTTTTAAAAATTTAGCTTTAAGACCTGCAGCGCTAGTCGTTCCCGGTACAACATTGTAAATAAAGAACTTTAGAGAATCCTCTCTGTACTCGTTATTTACATCCTTAATTTGTTCAATGATATCGCTTAATAATTCAGCACCATCAATTGGTTTTGGGTGTAGTCCCTGATCTTTACGATCTGCAATCTCTTTAATGTAATCCTGATAAATATTCATATTAAAAGTCTTTTGTAGGTATTTTTATTTTTTTGTTCGCAAATTTAGTTATTAAAGCCGAGAATTAAAAAAAATATAATGGAACTCCCCTTTTCAAAAATTATTATTGTTAAAAAACGATTTTCACTGCTTGTTTTTGCCGAAATATCAATTTTGTATTAAAAAAATGAATTTTTAACATTTTAAGATCGTTTCTTTAACAAAGTCGGAATTTGTTGTTAAAAATAAACCGCATTTTAAACATGATTTCAGCAAAGAACCTTTCTAAATTATCATTTACATCGATATAGTTATCATCAAAATCACTTTTTTTCTGTTTTTGAAATAAAATTTATGAAGCTTTTATTAATGATAATTTTACACTCAAATATTACTATAAACAACAAAGCCTAACAATTGAATGTTAGGCTTTGTTTGAAAACTTCTTACTTTTTATAATAATTTCTGAATAATAATTTCTTCCGTTATTCCTTCAGCATCTGCTTTATAGTTTTTGATAATTCTGTGACGTAAAATTCCGGTTGCAACTGCTTTTACATCTTCAATATCCGGCGAGAATTTACCATTAAAAGCTGCATGCGCTTTTGCTGCCAGGATTAAGTTTTGAGATGCTCTTGGCCCTGCTCCCCAATCCAAATAATTTCTAACAAAATCATTTGTCAGCTTATTATCCGGACGAGTTTTACTTACCAGAGTTACGGCATATTCGATAACATTGTCGGCTACAGGAATTCTGCGAATCAAATGCTGAAAATCGATAATTTCCTGTCCTGAAAATAAAGGATTAATTGTTGTCTTTGCATCAGAGGTTGTACGTTTTACGACTTGCACCTCTTCTTCAAAGCTAGGATATTCTAATTTTATAGCAAACATAAAACGGTCTAATTGTGCTTCCGGTAACGGATAAGTTCCCTCTTGCTCAATTGGGTTTTGTGTTGCCAATACAAAATAAGGCAAATCTAATTTATGATTTTCACCCGCAATTGTAACAGAGCGTTCCTGCATCGCTTCAAGTAAAGCTGCCTGCGTTTTAGGCGGCGTTCTGTTAATCTCATCTGCCAGAATAATATTAGAAAAAACTGGTCCTTTTATAAATTTGAATCTTCTGTTTTCATCTAAAATTTCACTTCCTAAAATATCAGACGGCATTAAATCCGGCGTAAATTGTATTCTTTTAAAATCTAATCCTAATGCCTGAGAAAGCGTATTAATCAATAATGTTTTTGCCAATCCCGGTACGCCTATTAAAAGAGCATGTCCTCCGGAAAATATACAAAGTAAAATTTGATCTACAACGGCGTCTTGCCCTACAATGATTTTTGCTATTTCGGTTTTTAATTCGTTGCGTTTTTGAACTAAATTGTGAATTGCTGTTACGTCAGACATTTATGAATATATTTAAAATTAAAAAGAGCTAGTGCTATGAAATCATAAAACTAACTCTTTTTATTTATTTAATAAAAATTATTTTTTCAACCAATTATTTGTAAAGGCACAATCTCTGTACTCTCCGATGATTTTGATATAAGTATCTTTAATTTTTTCATCAAACCATTTTGCAATGGCGTTGATTTGTTTTTCTTTTAATGCTAATTCTTTAATTTTAGTATAATCTTTAGCATAATCAGCTGTATGTTCTTCAATTCTATTGGTAACAGTAATTAGTTTATACGTTTTTTTACCTTTATCATCCGTATTTAAAAGTGGCTGAGAAATCTCTGTATCTTTTAAATTTGAAACCTGGCTATATAATGTTGGATCCATTTTTGTCAATTCAAAACGCGTATCCTGCGTATTTGGATTTACCAAAGTTCCACCATTTGCTCTTGTTTCTTTTTCGTCAGATTCTGTTCTGGCTGCGTCAGCAAAAGAAATTTCTTTACTTTCAATCTTTTTTCTAATGTTTGTGATCCTTTCTTTGGCATCTTTCAATGCATCTTCAGAAACAGTTGGTGCGATCAGGATATGACGTAATTCTACTTCTTGTCCTTTAATTTTGTCTACCATTATAATATGATAACCGAAATTAGTTTTAAACGGTTCTGAAATCTCTCCTTCTGCTAAACTAAAGGCTACATCTTTAAATTCTTTTACAAAAGGCGTTCTTCTTGTCATTTTATAAAATCCACCATTTGGCGAAGATCCCGGATCCTGAGAATACAAAACTGCTTTTGTAGCAAAACTGGATCCTTCTAAAACATCTTTTCTAATAGCGTTTAATCTGTCAATTACTTTTTGCTCATCTTCTTTAGAAACCTTAGGTTCAACTACAATTTGAGCAACTTCCATTTCAGCTCCAAAAGTTGGCAATGCATCTTTTGGTATTTTTTTAAAGAAATTACGAACTTCTTCAGGCGTAATTTCAACACCGTCAACAATCTTCTTTTGCATTTCAGAAGCTAACTTTTGCTCTTTTAAGATATCAGCAAAGTAAGTTTTGAATTCTTCTACAGAGTTTTTTTTGTAATAGGCAACAACTTTATTAATGTCTCCAACTTGTTGTAACATATAATTCAGACGCTCTTCCATCATACTTCTTACTTCAGCATCACTTACAATAATACTATCCTGGATAGCCTGATGTGCATATAATTTATCTTCTAAAAGCTTACCAAGCATTTGGCATCTTGTAATGTCTTTTATAGAACCACCCTGACTGGTAATTTCTAAATATCCTTTATCAATATCAGAATCCAAAACAATATAATCTCCAACAGTGGCAATAATACCGTCAATTTTTTGTCTTTGTCCGGAATGAACCTCTGCCGGTTTTTCTGCTACAACATCAGGAATAATTTCTTGTGCCGAAATAAATGAGTTGAAAAAAAGTAAAAAACATATTGTTAACCCAAATTTGTAATCAATTGTTTTTAGCTGTAATTTTTTTAATAACATTATTTTAAATTTAATTTGAATGCCTGACTTTGTTTAAACTACTATTCCTTTATTCCGGTTTCAAAAATTATTCTGAAAACATTAAATAATTAACTTCTAGTTTCTTCTAACTTATAACGAACAAAAATAACAATTCAATTACATAATACAACTATCAGCAATACTATTAACAAAAAATTATGGGATAGCTTCAAAATCGTATTAATAAGAAGTTGTGTATCAGTAGGAATACTTCAAAATACAACTTCAAAAGAATGAAGTCATTATCAAATAAAAAAGATCTCATTTAACAACTCCTATAAAGATCAGATTAAAAAGTTTTCAACACTACAACGTTTTCGTAATATAAATATTTTCCTATAATTCACAACATAATAAAATTTACATACTTTAGATGCGTAATTAACAATTTAAAAGTGCTAAAAATAAGAATAATTCATGTTTAGCCATGATAAATCATTTAATTACTACTTTATTTATCTAACCTTAACCACATTTTTATTATGAAAAAACCTTTTCTAAAACTTTGTTACGTTGCGGGAATTACGGCACTTTTATTTTCTTGTTCCGATAATGAAGCAACTGAAAACGACACAAAAGCTGAAAGTCAGCAATTTAAAATCATCAACGTGACAAACGACGGAAAGCCATTTAGTACGGGAGAAACAAAATCTCTTACGGCTAAATATGTAGATAATCCGGGCGGTGGCGTAATGATGCAGGCTTTTTATTGGGATGTTCCCGCTGGCGGAACCTGGTGGAATACTGTTAGCAGTAAAGTAGCCGCCTGGGGTAATGCCGGAATTGGATCAATATGGCTTCCACCAGCTTCTAAAGCTCAAAATGGGGCTTTCTCGATGGGATACGATCCAACAGATTATTTTGATTTTGGAGATTACAATCAAAATGGTTCTACAGAAACCCGATTTGGATCTAAAACTGAATTGGTAAGCTTAATTACAAATGCACATGCCGAAAACTTAAAAGTGTATGCGGATATTGTAATTAATCACAATAGTGGCGGCCAATCAGAAGCCAATCCGTTTACGGGAACTAGTACGTGGACAAATTTTACAGGAATTGCTTCTGGAAAATTCAAACGTACTTATAATGACTTCTACAAAAATAGCTACGGTAATAATGACGAAGGCGCTTTTGGAGGCTTTCCTGATTTGTGCCATGCTGCGCCAAACGTGCAAGATTGGTTGTGGCTAAGAGCTGACGGAGTTGGTAAATATTATAAAAACACCATGAAATTTGATGGCTGGAGATTTGATTATGTAAAAGGTTTTGGTCCATGGGTTGTTAATTCATGGAATGCAAATGTTGGTGGATTTTCTGTTGGAGAATATTGGGATGCAAACGTAAATACTTTAGAATGGTGGGCAAATAATGCCAATAGTTCTGTTTTTGATTTTGCTTGCTATTATAAAATGAATGATGCTTTTGATGGAAATAATCTTGCGTTATTAAACGACGACATGATGTGGAAAAGAAATCCATACAAAGCCGTAACTTTTGTTACGAATCACGATACAGATGAAATTTCAAAAAAATTATTGGCGTATTCTTATATTCTGACTCACGAAGGATATCCAACAATATTTTATAGAGATTATGAAGAATGGCTGGATAAAACCAAACTTAACAATTTAATCTGGATTCATAATAATAAAGCAACTGGTACTACATCTATTTTATATTCTGATAATGATGAATATGTTGCCAGAAGAAATGGTTACAATGGAAATCCGGGATTAGTAGTTTACATTAACAACTCGGCTTCATGGCAGGAAAGATGGATTCAGACGAATTGGGCTAATACTCAAATCAAAGATTTTACAGGAAATTCAACCTGGTATCCTACTACACAGGCAGATAAATGGGTGAAAATTCAATGTCCGCCAAACGGATATTCAGTTTGGTCTATCAACCAATAATATATACAAATTAATATTCTAAGGCTGTTTTTATAAATCAGCCTTATTTTTTTGGTTAAATGTTTAATTTCTACAAATAAAGTCTTCTAAATTAAGAAGTGAATATTTTTATTAAGCCGTAATTAATAGTACTTTTGCAACCTATTTATACGAAATATGAGCTTTTTAAAAGAAATACAACGCAGAAGAACATTTGGAATTATATCGCATCCCGATGCCGGTAAAACAACATTAACGGAGAAATTACTGTTATTTGGAGGTGCAATTCAGGAAGCAGGTGCTGTAAAAAACAACAAAATAAAAAAAGGAGCAACGAGTGATTTCATGGAAATCGAACGCCAAAGAGGTATTTCGGTTTCGACTTCTGTTCTTGCTTTTAATTATAAAGACAAAAAAATCAACATTCTTGATACTCCGGGACACAAGGATTTTGCCGAAGATACTTTTAGAACTTTAACTGCTGTTGATAGTGTTATCGTTGTAATTGACGTTGCAAAAGGGGTTGAGGAACAAACTGAAAAATTAGTTGCAGTTTGTAGAATGAGAAACATTCCGATGATTGTTTTCATTAATAAATTAGACCGTGAAGGAAAAGATGCTTTTGACTTAATGGATGAAGTGGAACAAAAATTGGGTTTAAAAGTTACTCCTTTAAGTTTCCCAATTGGAATGGGTTATGATTTTCAGGGAATTTATAATTTATGGGAAGAAAATATCAACCTTTTTAGCGGTGACAGCCGAAAAAACATTGAGGAAACGATCGCTTTCTCTGATGTTCAAAACAATCCTGAATTAGATAAAATTGTTGGTCAAAAAGCGGCTAATAAACTTCGTGAAGAATTAGAATTGATTGATGAAGTGTATCCAAAATTTGAACGTCAGGATTACTTGGACGGAAAAATCCAGCCTGTGTTTTTTGGTTCGGCTTTAAATAATTTTGGAGTTCGCGAATTGTTAGATTGTTTTGTTACAATTGCTCCTTCGCCAAGACCAAAAGATTCTGAAACTCGTTTAGTTGATCCTAAAGAAGAGAAAATGACTGGTTTTGTATTTAAAATACACGCCAACATGGATCCTAAACACAGGGATCGTTTAGCATTTATCAAAATTGTTTCGGGAACTTTTGAAAGAAACAAACCTTATTATCACGTACGTCAGAAAAAAAACCTGAAATTCTCTAGTCCGAATGCCTTTTTTGCAGAGAAAAAAGAAATTGTAGACATTTCATATCCAGGAGATATTGTTGGTTTACATGATACAGGAAATTTTAAAATTGGAGATACTTTAACTGAAGGAGAAATAATGAGTTTCAAAGGAATTCCAAGTTTCTCTCCAGAACACTTTAGATACATTAATAATGCTGATCCAATGAAAGCAAAACAATTGGACAAAGGTGTTGACCAATTAATGGATGAAGGTGTTGCGCAGTTATTTACGCTTGAAATGAATAACCGTAAAGTGATCGGAACTGTTGGTGCGCTTCAATATGAGGTAATTCAATATCGTTTGGAGCATGAGTATGGTGCAAAATGTACGTATGAAAATTTCCCGGTTCATAAAGCGTGTTGGGTAAAACCTGATGATGCTAAAAATGATGAATTCAAAGAATTTAAGCGTATCAAGCAGAAATTTTTAGCTCATGATAAATACGGTCAACTAGTATTCTTAGCTGATTCTGACTTTACCATTCAAATGACACAAAGCAAATATCCAACTGTAAAATTATTTTTTACTTCTGAATTTGATTAAATATCTTTTTAAAAAGAAACATAAAAAAGCCTTCTAAAAATAATTTTAGAAGGTCTTTTTTTATCTCCACAAATTCCCCAAAATTTGCTTAGATTCGTTTAGTTTCATTTTCACGGGAATAATTAATTCCCATTCCTCCCATAATTTTCACATTGACTCTGGGAAGTTCTGCTTCGTCAATAATTATATTTTGAATTAGTATATTATTCTTAACTGATTTTATATCAAAATCTATTGTTTTAGAGAGATAATAATCATCCGCCGTAATAGTAATAACCAGAATCTTGCTATCATTCGAAACTACTACTGGAATAGAAAATACTCCCGTTTTTGGATTCATTTTACTTTGTGAACCGTTTATTGCAATAGTCAGATTTGGATATATTGTACTATTAAATGGTTTATTAGTTTTTGCCTCCAATAATTTTCCTTTTACAATTATTGATACCTCTTTTTCTATAGATTGATTATACGCGACTTTGCCAACTATAGTAGGATCAGGCTTTTTACAGCCAATTTCAGTTTTAATTGGCAATTTTTCTTGTCCAACCACATTTGAAGTAAGCAAAATTGATGCCGCAACTGCTGCATATTTCAAATTATTAATTTTGGAAGTTTCATTGTACTCAAATTCTTCCTGTAATTGAGCCACATTTAATCTCGCACAAATGTTTTTATCTTTGATTTCTGCTATAAATTTGGCCACTTCAGATTTCGTTTTACCACTCAAATCAATTACATTTTTGGCACAGGAATTACAAAATGAACCACTTGCATTAGGAATCATTTCATCAAAATTTTCAGAACAAGGACTTACTATTTCTAAAGTGAATTTCTTTTTCATACTATACTTTTTAAGTTAAAATCTTTCGCAGATGCTTATACTTATATAGAGTACATTTTTTATAAAAAGGTTGGGAAGGATCTAAAATATTTTAGTTTTTTTTGCAGATTACTTACAGCTAAATTTTTAAACATAAAAAAAGCGCTAATTTTCACTAGCGCTTTTTATTAATTTGAATTAATCAACCTTACTAAGTCATTATATTTTAAAAATTATTCTTTTTTTATTAGGAATTTCGAAATTAAGACAATAAGACTTACAAAAGAAATATACTCGATGAAAGTGAATTAAATCGGGTAAACTGCATTTAAATCTATGAAATAAAAAAGCCCCATACTGGGGCTTTTAAGTTTTATGCTTGTCCTGCCGGACCAAAATTAAGCGGAATTGGTGCTTGTTCAGTGTCTTTTATTTCGCCATGGGCGGTTTCAAAACGATGAATATTTTCTCCAATTGCTTTCAATAATCTTTTAGCATGTTGTGGTGTCAGGACAATTCTTGACTTTACCTTGGCTTTAGGAATACCCGGCATAATGCTCACAAAATCTAAAACAAACTCTGATGATGAGTGATTGATAATCGCAAGATTAGAATAAATTCCTTCTGCGACAGTTTCGTCTAACTCGATATTAATTTGCTCTTGTTGTTGTTTCGGATTACTCATAGTTTCCTAAATTAATAAATATATTCTTCTTTATTAGCCATCATTTCATTGTAATCGTCTTTAGATCCTACGATAGTGTTATCGTATTCTCTCATACCAGTTCCTGCAGGAATTCTGTGTCCAACAATTACATTTTCTTTTAATCCTTCTAAATCATCTACTTTACCAGCTACAGCAGCTTCGTTAAGTACTTTTGTTGTTTCCTGGAAAGAAGCAGCAGAAATGAATGATTTAGTTTGTAGAGAAGCTCTTGTAATACCTTGTAAAACTGGCGTTGCAGTTGCAGTAATTACGTCTCTTGCTACAACAAGATTTTTATCAGTTCGTTTCAACAATGAATTTTCATCACGTAATTCACGAGGAGAAATAATCTGACCTGGTTTCAATACAGCAGAATCTCCAGCATCTTCAACTACTTTCATACCATATAATTTATCATTTTGAACGATAAAGTCTTTAGTGTGAATTAATTGATCTTCAAGGAATAATGTATCTCCTGGATCCTGAACTCTTACTTTACGCATCATTTGACGAATAACTACCTCAAAGTGCTTGTCATTAATTTTTACCCCTTGTAAACGGTATACCTCTTGAATTTCATTTACCAAGTACTGTTGAACAGCAGCCGGACCTTGAATTCTTAAGATATCATCTGGTGTAATTGCACCGTCAGACAATGGTACTCCCGCTCTTACGAAGTCATTTTCCTGAACTAGGATTTGGCTTGAAAGTTTAACTAAATACTTTTTAATCTCACCAAATTTAGATTCGATAACAATTTCACGGTTACCTCTTTTGATTTTTCCAAAAGAAACAACACCGTCAATTTCAGAAACAACCGCTGGGTTTGAAGGGTTACGAGCCTCAAGCAACTCTGTAATTCTTGGTAAACCTCCTGTAATATCTCCTGCTTTAGAAGAACGACGTGGAATTTTAACCAATACTTTACCTGCTTTAATTTTCTCACCATTCTCAACCATAAGGTGTGCACCTACTGGTAAGTTATACGAACGAATCAATTCACCTTCTTTACCGTAAACCAATAAAGTTGGAATTAATTTTTTATTTCTAGCTTCAGAAATTACTTTTTCCTGGAATCCTGTTTGCTCATCGATTTCAACCATGAACGATTGTCCTTGCTCTAAATCCTCGTAAGCAATCTTACCAGTAAATTCAGAAACAATTACCCCATTATATGGATCCCATTTACAGATCACAGATCCTTTAGTAACAGTTTCTCCATCTTTAACAAAGATACTAGAACCGTAAGGAATATTGTGTGTGTTTAAGACGATTCCAGTTTTCTCGTCAACTAATTTTAATTCCGTTGAACGTGATACTACGATATCAACCGCATTACCTTCACTATCTTCACCTTTAACAGTTTTTAAATCTTCAATCTCAAGTCTACCGTTGAATCTTGTAACAATACTAGATTCTTCAGAAATACCTCCTGCAACCCCTCCAACGTGGAACGTACGAAGTGTTAACTGTGTACCTGGCTCACCAATAGACTGAGCTGCAATAACTCCGACAGCTTCACCTCTTTGTGTCATCTTACCAGTAGCTAAGTTTCTACCGTAACATTTAGCACAAATACCTTTTAAAGCCTCACAAGTTAATGGAGATCTAACCTCTACTCTTTCAATCGGAGAAGCTTCGATAGTTCTCATGATTGCCTCAGTAATTTGTTGACCTGATTCAACCATTACTTCATTAGTAAGTGGATTTATAACATCTTGCAATGCAACACGTCCTAAAATTCTTTCTCCTAATGATTCAACGATTTCCTCATTTTTCTTCAAAGCAGAAACTTCAACACCTCTAAGAGTACCACAATCTTCAATGTTAACAATAACATCTTGAGATACGTCATGAAGCCTTCTTGTTAAGTATCCGGCATCGGCAGTTTTAAGAGCCGTATCCGCAAGTCCTTTACGGGCACCGTGAGTAGAAATGAAGTACTCAAGGATCGAAAGACCTTCCTTAAAGTTAGAAAGAATCGGGTTTTCAATAATCTCACCACCACCGGCAGTAGATTTTTTAGGCTTAGCCATCAAACCACGCATACCAGTTAACTGACGAATCTGTTCCTTAGAACCCCTCGCCCCAGAGTCAAGCATCATATATACAGAGTTGAAACCTTGTTGGTCTTCTCTAATATTTTTCATTGCTAATTCTGTTAACTGAGCATTTGCTGAAGTCCATACGTCAATAACCTGGTTGTAACGCTCGTTATTGGTAATAAGACCCATGTTATAATTCACAGAAATACCTTCAACTTGCTCTCTGGCATCTGCAATTAATTTTGTTTTTTGTTCTGGAATTCTAATATCACCTAAAGAGAATGATAAACCTCCTCTAAATGCAAATTTATAACCCATATCTTTCATATTATCCAAGAAAGCTGCAGTAGTAGGTACATCAGTCACACTTAAAATGTGTCCGATAATATCTCTAAGGTTTTTCTTAGTCAATACATCATTGATATATCCAGCTGCTTCAGGTACTACTTCATTAAATAATACACGTCCTGCAGTTGTTTGAATAATTTTATACACTAATTCTCCAGCGTCATTAAAATCTTTTGCTCTAATTTTCACACGAGCATTCAATTCTAATCTTCCTTCGTTTAATGCAATGTTTACTTCTTCAGCAGAATAGAAAGTTAAGTCTTGACCTAAAATTACATGTTCTGGTGTAGAGATACGCTCTTTGGTCATATAATATAGACCCAAGACCATATCCTGAGAAGGTACAGTAATTGGAGCACCGTTTGCAGGGTTAAGGATATTGTGAGAAGCCAACATTAATAATTGTGCCTCTAAAATAGCCTCTGGTCCTAATGGCAAGTGAACCGCCATCTGATCCCCATCAAAATCGGCGTTGAAAGCCGTACATACTAATGGGTGCAATTGGATCGCTTTTCCTTCAATTAATTTTGGCTGGAAAGCTTGAATACCAAGTCTGTGTAACGTAGGAGCACGGTTAAGTAATACCGGGTGACCTTTAATTACGTTTTCAAGGATATCCCAAACTACAGGCTCTTTTTTGTCTATAATTTTCTTAGCAGATTTTACTGTTTTAACAATACCTCTTTCAATCAATTTACGGATTACGAAAGGTTTGTATAATTCAGATGCCATATCTTTTGGCAATCCACATTCGAATAATTTTAATTCAGGACCAACAACAATTACCGAACGGGCAGAATAATCCACACGTTTTCCAAGTAAGTTTTGACGGAAACGCCCTTGCTTACCTTTTAAGGAATCAGATAATGATTTTAATGGTCTGTTAGATTCTGTTTTAACAGCAGAAGCTTTACGAGTGTTATCAAATAATGAATCTACAGATTCCTGCAACATACGTTTCTCGTTTCTTAAGATAACTTCAGGAGCTTTAATCTCCATTAATCTTTTCAAACGGTTGTTACGGATGATTACACGACGGTATAAATCATTTAAATCTGAAGTTGCAAAACGACCTCCGTCAAGTGGCACAAGCGGACGTAATTCTGGTGGAATAACAGGAACCACTTTCATAATCATCCACTCAGGACGATTTTCGCGGTTTAAGTTAGACTCACGGAAAGACTCAACAACTTGTAATCTTTTTAAAGCTTCCGTTTTACGTTGTTTAGAAGTCTCGTTGTTAGCGCTGTGTCTTAATTCATAAGATAAAGCATCTAAGTCAATACGAGCCAATAAATCCATAATACATTCTGCTCCCATTTTGGCAACAAATTTATTAGGATCTAAATCATCTAAATATTGGTTTTCCTGTGGAAGAGTATCTAAAATATTCAAATATTCTTCTTCAGTTAAAAAGTCTAATCTTTGTAATGATTCTCCATCTGCATTTTTAGCAATACCAGCCTGGATTACTACGTATCTTTCATAGTAAATGATCATATCTAATTTCTTAGATGGAAGACCAAGGATATAACCAATTTTGTTTGGAAGAGAACGGAAATACCAGATGTGAGCAATAGGCACAACAAGGTTGATGTGTCCTACTCTGTCACGACGTACTTTTTTCTCAGTAACTTCAACACCACAACGGTCACAGATGATCCCTTTGTAACGAATTCTTTTATATTTACCACAAGCACATTCAAAATCCTTAACAGGTCCGAAGATTCTTTCGCAGAAAAGTCCGTCACGCTCTGGTTTGTGAGTTCTGTAGTTGATAGTTTCTGGTTTCAAAACCTCTCCTCTTGATTCTTTCAAGATAGATTCCGGTGAAGCCAATCCAATTGAGATTTTATTGAATCTTTTAACTGGATTTTTATCTTTATTATTATTTCTATTATTCATCATAGTTTTTACTATTGATTTATTTGCAATTAAAAAATTGATTTTAACTTATAACCTTCTCTTTAAAAAGAGTAAAACCATCAAGTCACTACCACGGATTACTTCTCTAAACTTCAAACGTCAATTTTGAAGTGCTAATTACAAAACCTTAAGGTCTAAGTAAAAAATCGGAACGGTTTACGGGTATAAATCCTAAAAACTTATTTTTAATAAACAGCTTCAGTCTCAGCTTCAGTTGTTGAACTGAATTACTGAGACTGTAACTGAAAACTTTATTTATTCTTCTAAACGAATGTCAAGTCCAAGACCTTTCAATTCATGCATCAATACATTGAATGATTCAGGTAATCCTGGTTCTGGCATAGACTCACCCTTAACGATAGCCTCGTAAGTTTTAGCTCTACCAATAACGTCATCCGACTTAACTGTTAAGATTTCACGAAGAGTACTTGATGCTCCATAAGCTTCAAGTGCCCAAACCTCCATCTCTCCAAAACGCTGACCTCCAAATTGAGCTTTACCTCCAAGTGGTTGTTGAGTGATCAACGAGTATGGTCCAATAGAACGTGCGTGCATCTTATCATCAACCATGTGTCCTAATTTAAGCATGTAAATTACACCCACAGTTGCAGCTTGATGGAAACGTTCTCCAGTACCACCATCATAAAGATGTGTATGTCCAAAACGTGGTACTCCAGCTTCATCAGTTAATTCATTAATTTGATCCAAAGAAGCACCGTCAAAAATTGGAGTAGCAAATTTTCTACCCAAGTTCATACCAGCCCATCCAAGAACAGTTTCATAAATCTGTCCAATGTTCATACGTGAAGGTACCCCAAGTGGATTCAATACGATATCTACTGGTGTTCCGTCTTCAAGGAAAGGCATATCTTCATGACGAACGATTCTTGCAACAATACCTTTGTTACCGTGACGTCCTGCCATTTTATCCCCCACTTTCAGTTTACGTTTTTTAGCGATATAAATTTTCGCTAATTTCAAGATTCCAGATGGTAATTCATCCCCAACTGTAATAGTGAATTTTTCTCTTCTTAAAGATCCTTGTAAGTCGTTCAGCTTAATTTTATAGTTATGAATCAAATCATTTACCATTTTATTAGTAGCGTCATCAGCAACCCATTGACCTTTACTTAAGTGAGCAAAATCCTCTACTGCGTAAAGCATTTTTTGAGTATATTTTTTACCTTTTGGTAAAACTTCTTCACCCAAATCATTCATTACACCCTGAGATGTTTTTCCGTTTACGATCAGGAATAATTTTTCAACCAATCTGTCTTTTAATTCAACAAATTTAGTTTCAAACTCCATTTCTAAAGCGCCTAAAGCATCTTTATCCTGAGTACGTTTACGTTTATCTTTTACGGCTCTTGCAAATAATTTTTTGTCAAGAACTACGCCATGTAAAGATGGAGAAGCTTTTAATGAAGCATCTTTTACATCTCCTGCTTTATCCCCGAAGATTGCACGAAGCAATTTCTCTTCCGGAGTAGGATCTGATTCTCCTTTTGGTGTAATTTTTCCGATTAGAATGTCGCCAGGTTTAACCTCTGCTCCAATTCTGATCATACCGTTTTCATCTAAATCTTTAGTAGCTTCTTCAGAAACGTTAGGAATATCGTTTGTTAACTCTTCATTTCCTAACTTAGTATCTCTAACCTCTAATGAATAATCATCAACGTGGATAGAAGTAAAAATATCATCACGAACTACTTTCTCAGAAATTACAATCGCATCCTCAAAGTTATACCCTTTCCATGGCATGAACGCAACTTTTAAGTTTCTACCTAAAGCTAATTCACCATTTTGAGTAGCATATCCTTCTGATAATACTTGCCCAAGAACAACTCTGTCACCTTTTCTTACGATTGGTTTCAAGTTGATACTAGTTCCCTGATTGGTTTTTCTAAATTTAATTAAGTTGTATGTTTTTTCATCAGCATCAAAACTTACCATTCTTTCATCTTCAGTACGGTCGTATTTGATAGTAATGATGTTAGCATCAACATATTCTACAGTTCCATCCCCTTCAGCATTAATCAATACTCTGGAATCTGAAGCTACCTGACGCTCTAAACCTGTACCAACAATCGGCGCTTCCGGACGGATCAAAGGAACCGCCTGACGCATCATGTTTGATCCCATCAACGCACGGTTCGCATCATCATGTTCCAGGAAAGGAATTAATGAAGCCGAAATCGAAGCAATCTGGTTAGGCGCAACGTCTGTATAATGTACTGCTGATGGCTCAACAACCGGGAAGTCACCTTCCTCACGAGCAATTACATTGCTTGCTGTAATTTTACCAGAAGCATCCATTTCAATGTTTGCCTGAGCAATCATTTTTCCTTCTTCTTCTTCAGCACTTAAATAGATAGGAGTACTTTCTAAATCAACTACACCATCTGTAACTTTACGGTATGGAGTTTCGATGAAACCCATTCCGTTAACTTTTGCATAAACACCAAGAGATGAAATCAAACCAATGTTTGGTCCCTCTGGAGTTTCAATCGGACATAAACGACCATAGTGTGTATAGTGAACGTCACGAACCTCGAAACCAGCTCTCTCTCTCGAAAGTCCACCAGGTCCAAGTGCAGATAATCTTCTTTTGTGTGTAATCTCAGCTAATGGATTCGTTTGATCCATAAATTGAGATAATTGGTTAGTACCAAAGAAAGAGTTGATAACTGACGATAATGTTTTAGCATTAATCAAGTCAATTGGTGTAAACACCTCGTTATCTCTAACGTTCATTCTCTCACGAATAGTTCTAGCCATACGTGCTAAACCAACACCGAATTGTTGAGACAATTGTTCTCCAACTGTTCTAACACGACGGTTTGATAAGTGATCAATATCATCAATCTCTGCTTTAGAGTTGATCAATTCGATCAAATATTTTACAATGGTAATGATATCTTCTTTGGTAAGCACTTGCTTTTCCATAGGAATATCTAAACCAAGTTTTTTGTTCATTCTGTAACGACCAACTTCACCTAAGTTATAACGTTGATCAGAGAAGAACAATTTATCTATAATACCTCGAGCAGTTTCCTCATCAGGCGGTTCAGCGTTACGCAACTGACGGTAAATGTGCTCTACAGCTTCTTTTTCAGAGTTTGTTGGATCTTTTTGTAACGTGTTGTGGATAATAGCATAATCTGCTTGGTTATTATCCTCTTTATGTAACAAAATAGATTTAACGTTAGAATCGATGATTTCTTCAACATTATCTTTGTCGATAATAGTATCTCTATCAAGGATGATTTCGTTACGTTCGATAGAAACTACCTCTCCGGTATCTTCATCAACGAAATCCTCGTGCCAAGTGTTCAATACACGTGCAGCAAGTCTTCTTCCAATATATTTCTTAATACCTGTTTTAGAAACTTTAATTTCTTCAGCAAGATCAAAGATTTCAAGGATATCCTTGTCTCTTTCAAATCCAATTGCACGGAATAAAGTTGTAACCGGTAATTTTTTCTTTCTATCGATATAAGCATACATTACGCTGTTGATATCTGTAGAAAATTCTATCCAAGATCCTTTAAAAGGAATTACTCTCGCAGAATATAGTTTTGTTCCATTTGCGTGGAATGACTGTCCAAAGAAAACTCCAGGAGAACGGTGTAATTGAGATACTACTACACGCTCAGCACCATTGATTACAAAAGTACCGCTTGGAGTCATATAAGGGATTGTACCAAGATAAACATCTTGTACAATAGTTTCAAAATCTTCGTGTTCTGGATCAGTACAGTATAGTTTTAACCTGGCTTTTAAAGGCACACTATAAGTAAGACCTCTCTCTATACATTCTTGAATTGTATAACGTGGTGGATCAACAAAATAATCTAGGAACTCCAATACAAAGTTGTTTCTTGTATCTGTGATTGGAAAGTTTTCCATGAAGGTGTTGTATAACCCTTCGTTGCCTCTTTCGTCTGATTTAGTTTCTAATTGAAAAAAATCTTTAAAAGATTTAACCTGAACATCTAAGAAATCCGGATAGTCAGGAATATTTTTTGTAGAGGCAAAATTCAATCTTTCAGTCTGATTTGTTATCATCAATGGACAAAATTTTGATTAAAAAAAAGTAATTTTTTGTGTAAAAACACACCGTTTAATCTATACTTTCTTATTATAATCAATACATCTTTAAAAATGACCCGGAAAAGTAGGTTCAATTTTTTTTCTTCGTATTGATCAAAAACTTTTTCGTATTTTAAACTATTTGATAATAAAACTTGATATATTTTATTATACGAAAAATGGTTTAGGCCATTGAGCGTTAACTCAAGACCTAAACCTAGTTCTTAAAACTGAGTAAACTTATTTAAGTTCAACTACAGCTCCAGCTTCTTCTAATGATTTTTTAAGACCTTCAGCCTCTTCTTTAGAAACACCTTCTTTAACGTTACTTGGAGCACCGTCAACTACATCTTTAGCTTCTTTCAAACCTAAACCTGTAAGTTCTTTTACTAATTTCACAACTGCTAATTTAGAAGCACCAGCTTCTTTCAATACAACTGTAAATTCAGTTTGTGCTTCTTCAGCAGCACCTTCTCCACCACCAGCAGCAACTACTACAGCTGCAGCAGCAGGCTCGATACCATACTCGTCTTTTAATATTGTTGCTAATTCGTTAACTTCTTTAACTGTTAAGTTAACTAATTGTTCTGCGAATTGTTTCAAATCTGCCATTTTTTCTATCGTTTAAAATGATTTGTAAAATTATATTTTATTTATTGTGCGCTATTTAAGCTGTAAGGAAATTAAATCCCTTACAATAATTATTATGCTTCAGCCTCTTCTTCGCTACCTGCGAATTTGTTTTGTAAAGCAGAAATAATTCTTTGTGCTGGTGATTGCAATAATCCAATAAGTTCTCCAAGAAGTTCTTCTTTAGATTTAATAGTAGCTAATGCTTCTAATTGATTATCTCCAATATATACTTCAGAATTGATGTATGCTCCTTTTAAAACTGGTTTATCAGATTTCTTACGGAAATCTTTAATAATTTTTCCAGGTGCATTAGCTACATCAGAAATAAATATAGCACTGTTACCAGTTAATACTGTAGGTAAATCACCATAATCATTAGCAGAAGCTTCCATTGCTTTTGCAAGCAAAGTGTTCTTTACAACTTCTAATTTGATACCAGCTTTAAAACAAGCTCTACGTAAGTTTGAAGTTGTCTCTGCGTTTAATCCAGAAATATCAGATACATAAATGATATTTGTACCAGCTAACTGCGCAGTTAAATTTTCAATCGCGATTGATTTTTCTTCTCTAGTCATACTAAAAATTTTTAACTACCAATTATACTGCTTTTGGATCCAATGCAATTGCAGGACTCATAGTGCTTGTAAGGTGAATACCTTTAATGTAGGTACCTTTAGCAGCAGTTGGCTTAAGTTTTATTAATGTTTGAATAATTTCGTGTGCGTTGTCAACAATTTGCTCAGCTCCAAAAGAAACTTTACCAATTCCTGCGTGAACGATTCCAGTTTTATCAACTTTAAAGTCAATTTTACCAGCTTTAACCTCTTGAACAGCTTTTGCAACATCCATAGTTACAGTACCTGTTTTAGGGTTTGGCATTAAACCTCTAGGTCCTAAAATACGACCTAATGGACCTAATTTACCCATAACAGCCGGCATAGTGATGATAACATCAACATCTGTCCAACCATCTTTAATTTTTTGTAAATAATCGTCAAGACCTACATAATCAGCTCCAGCTTCTTTAGCTTCCGCTTCTTTATCTGGAGTAACCAATGCTAATACTTTAACGTCTTTACCTGTTCCGTGAGGTAATGTAACTACACCTCTAACCATTTGATTCGCTTTTCTTGGATCTACACCCAAACGAACTGCGATATCAACAGACTCATCAAATTTTGCAGAAGCAACTACTTTTAATAATGCCGCAGCATCTTTAAGAGAATATAGTTTGTTCTTTTCAATTTTTGAAGCAGCCTCTTTTTGCTTTTTTGTTAATTTTGCCATGTCTTTTTCTTAATTAAAAAGGAGCATCTCCTGATACGGTTATACCCATAGATCTAGCTGTTCCAGCAACCATACTCATTGCTTTTTCTACTGTAAAAGCATTTAAGTCTGGCATTTTGTCTTCAGCAATTGCTCTAATTTGTTCCCAAGTAACGCTAGCTACTTTTTTACGGTTAGGCTCACCTGAACCAGATTTTAGCTTTGCAGCTTCCATTAACTGAACCGCTGCTGGAGGAGTCTTAACAACAAAATCAAATGATTTGTCTTTATACACAGTGATTTGCACTGGGCATATTTTGCCAGGTTTATCTTGAGTTCTAGCATTAAATTGCTTACAAAACTCCATGATGTTTACCCCAGCAGCTCCTAAAGCAGGTCCAACCGGTGGCGACGGATTCGCAGCACCTCCCTTAACTTGTAGTTTAACTACCTTACTAATTTCTTTAGCCATTTTTAAAAAATTTAACACTGCAATCAATGGAAGCGATTACAATGGTTATTATATATGTAACAAAAAATTATACTTTTTCAACTTGCATAAAGCTCAATTCTAATGGAGTTTTTCTTCCGAAAATTTTAACCATTACTTCAAGTTTACGCTTTTCTTCATTGATTTTTTCAACTGTACCGTTAAATCCGTTAAACGGACCATCGATCACCTTAACAGTTTCACCTAAGTTGAAAGGAATAGCACGAGTATCTGTATTAACAGCTAATTCATCTACTTTACCTAACATTCTATTTACTTCAGAAAGCCTCAAAGGAACAGGTTCGCCACCTTTGATCTCGCCTAAAAATCCAATAACACTAGTAATAGACTTGATAATATGAGGTATCTCACCAACTAAATTGGCTTCGATCATAACATATCCAGGAAAATAAACCTTATCCTTAGACATTTTCTTTCCTTCTTTTACAGTAACTACTTTTTCTGTAGGCACTAAAACTTGGGAAACATAATCACCCATACCTAATCTGGCAATCTCAGTTTCGATGTAAGCTTTGACTTTATTTTCTTGTCCGCTTACAGCTCTAACTACATACCATTTTTTTACATTATTATCTGCCATCACAAAAAAATTATCCTTTTAACCAGTTAAAAAATCCAGCTAAAGCTTTTGCAAAAAATTCGTCTACTCCCCATGTTGCCAAAGCGAATAAAACCGAAAATACAGCCACAACAATTGTCAATTTTTGAACCTCAGCCCAAGCAGGCCAAGTAACATTTGACTTTAACTCTTCGAAAGCCTCTGATAAATAATTAGTAACTTTTGTCATTTGATATATTTTATATTGCACGGGCGGAGGGATTCGAACCCCCATCAACGGTTTTGGAGACCGCTATTCTACCCTTGAACTACGCCCGTAATTAAAAGCCAGTGATTTCGGTTAAGAAAATCAACTGGCTTTTTATAGTTTTTATAGGATTATCCTACGATTTCAGTCACCTGACCTGCTCCTACTGTTCTACCACCTTCACGGATAGCGAAACGTAAACCTACACTCATAGCGATTGGGCTTAATAAAGAAACATTAATTGTCAAGTTATCTCCTGGCATTACCATCTCTACTCCTTCTGGTAAAGTAATAACTCCTGTTACGTCAGTTGTACGTACGTAGAACTGTGGACGGTAGTTATTATGGAATGGAGTATGACGTCCACCTTCTTCTTTTTTCAAGATATAAACCTCAGCTTTGAAAGTAGCGTGTGGCTTTACTGATCCTGGCTTAATGATAACCATTCCTCTTTTGATAGATTCTTTATCAATACCTCTTAACAATAAACCTACGTTATCTCCAGCTTCACCTCTATCAAGGATTTTACGGAACATCTCAACTCCTGTAATAGTAGAAGTTAATTTATCAGCTCCCATACCAATGATTTCAACTGGATCTCCTGTATTAGCAATACCTGTTTCGATACGACCTGTAGCAACAGTTCCACGACCAGTAATTGTAAATACGTCTTCAACCGGCATCAAGAATGGTTTAGCAACGTCACGCACTGGCTCTTCGATCCAAGCATCAACAGCTTCCATTAATTCAATGATTTTTGGTACCCAAGCAGGATCATTATTCAATCCTCCTAAAGCAGAACCTTGAACTACAGGACCATTATCTCCATCATATTCGTAGAAAGATAATAAATCTCTAATTTCCATTTCAACAAGCTCTAACAATTCAGCATCATCAACCATATCCACTTTGTTCATGAAAACAACGATTCTTGGAATACCAACCTGACGACCTAAAAGGATGTGCTCACGAGTTTGTGGCATTGGACCATCTGTAGCAGCAACTACTAAGATAGCTCCGTCCATTTGAGCAGCTCCAGTAACCATGTTCTTTACGTAATCCGCGTGACCTGGACAGTCAACGTGAGCGTAGTGACGGTTAGCTGTTTCATACTCTACGTGTGATGTATTAATAGTAATACCTCTTTCTTTCTCCTCTGGAGCGTTATCGATTTGATCAAACGATTTTGCTTGACAGTAACCAGCATCAGACAATACTTTTGTAATTGCTGCAGTTAATGTAGTTTTTCCGTGATCCACGTGTCCAATTGTACCTATGTTTAAGTGCGGTTTGGAACGATTAAAATTCTCCTTTGCCATTTTACTTAATTTTTAATCTTAGTTATATATTAATTTCAATTTCCTACTTACTTGAGCCAATGTCGGGAATTGAACCCGAGACCTCTTCCTTACCAAGGAAGCACTCTACCCCTGAGCTACACCGGCAGAGAGTTCTGATTTTAGATTCTTGAATCCAGATTTCAGATTTTAATTCTAAAATCTTTAATCCAAAATCTAAACTTCTTTTTTTTGTGGGGAGAGCAGGATTCGAACCTGCGAAGTTCACACAGCAGATTTACAGTCTGCCCTCGTTGGCCGCTTGAGTATCTCCCCTTTTTTTTTATCAATAATTGTATGAACAATTTCAAATCGCATTTGAAATATTTAGAGCCGGCGGAGGGACTCGAACCCACGACCTGCTGATTACAAATCAGCTGCTCTAGCCAACTGAGCTACGCTGGCAATATCAATAAAAAAGTCCGCTATTTCTAACGGACTGCAAATGTAGCTATTTTATCTTTGTATCAAAACATTTTTTGAAAAAATTTTTCAATTATATGTGTGCTCTGATTTTTTCTTTCCTTTTTACCAGTAAACGCTCTAATGACTCTGCCGAAAGTTCAACTGCTTCTTCGAATGTTTTGCATTGTTTTTTAACCAAAAATTCATCCCCAGGAACATTAATCTTAATCTCTACCGCTTTATTCTCTTTGTCACTTGTTCTTTCAACTTTTAAAAAAACGTCGGCCGAGACAACTCGATCATAATATTTTTCTAATTTATCCATTCTCTCCTGAATAAAATCAACTAACTTTCTGTCAACAGTAAAGTTAACGGCATGAACATCTACCTTCATAATACTAATTTTAGGGTTAAACATTTAAGAATTACTATTTATTTCTCGGATGCGCATTAGTATATACCTTTTTAAGCTCTGCTAAACTATTATGAGTATAAACTTGCGTTGACGCTAAACTCGAATGTCCTAATAATTCCTTAACTGAATTTAAATCTGCCCCATTATTTAAAAGATGAGTAGCAAACGTATGACGAAGCACATGCGGACTTTTTTTCACCTTTTCAGAGACTTTACTAAAGTAAGAATTTATTAATCGATACACAAAAGATTCGCTCAATTTTAACCCTTTTTTTGAAATAAAAAAATAATCATCATCAACCATCTCATCAACCAAAGTTCGCTCCTTTATATATAACCTTAACTGATCAACAATAACAGGCAAAAGCGGAATAATACGTTCTTTATTTCTTTTTCCTAAAACCTTAATCACATTTGAAGACAGATCTACATTTCGCAACATTAAATGTATCAACTCTGCCCTTCGCATTCCGGTAGTATAAAACATTTCAACAATAAGTTTATCTCTTATTTCTTCAAATCCAACAGGATTATCTACTTCCTGAATTAAATCCGTAAGTTCTTTTTCAGAAAAAGGAATTTGAATAATCTTTGAAGTTTTTAATGCTTTATGTTTCAGCATTGGATTTACATCTATTTGTTTTGTTTTTAAAAGAAATTTATAAAACGCTTTCAAAGAAGCCATTTTTCGATTAACAGAAACATTTGAAATATCTGCATCCACAAGAGAAACAATCCAGCTTCTAATCTGACTATAATTTACGTTTTCGATATTTTCTTGTTCAAAATGAGTTTTATTGAACGTTTCAAAAAACAAAATATCGTTCAAATAAGCATTCACCGTATGCGCCGAATATTTTTTTTCGAGCTGAAGATAATCACGGAATGCATCTTTATTTGACTTCATAAAACAACATCTTATTAATTACAAAACAAACAATATCTATATATAGGTATTAGTTATTTCAAAATTAAGCATAAAAAAACCGTTAGCATCAAAAATTTGACAACTAACGGTAATTATTTTGAAAAGTCTAATACTAACTTTCTAAACTGTCTCTCAAGTTTTGAATGTAAGCCGCTTTTTGAATTTGAGCTCTTTTAATAACTGATGGCTTAATAAAAGCAGTACGTGCTCTTAGTTGACGAACAGTTCCTGTTTTATCAAATTTTCTTTTATAGCGCTTTAATGCTCTATCGATATTTTCTCCGTCTTTAATTGGTATAATTAACATAATATAGACACCTCCTCTCGTTAAGGTTGCAAAAGTAATTATTAATTCTGAATTATGAATTATAAATTATAAATTATTTTAAAAGAAAAAAGAACATAGAAAAAAGAGAATAGATTCTCTGAAACCGATTGTAAAAAAAGAGAGAATTAAGGACATTCTTTATTCTTTATTCTTTATTCTTTATTCTTTATTCTTTATTCTTTATTCTTTATTCTTTATTCTTTATTCTTTATTCTTTATTCTTTCAACAAATTTCTGGAGATTACTAATTTTTGAATTTCAGTAGTTCCTTCACCGATAGTACACAATTTTGAATCTCTGTAAAATTTCTCAACCGGAAAATCTTTTGTATAACCATACCCTCCATGAATCTGAACTGCTTCGTTTGCAATTTTCACGCATGCTTCAGAGGCATACATTTTTGCCATTGCTCCTAGTGTGGTAACTGGTTTATGCTGTTGTTTTAAGAAAGCTGCTTTATGCAACAACAATTCCGAAGCTTCAATTTCGGTTGCCATATCAGCTAATTTGAATGAAATTCCCTGAAAACTACTAATTGGCTGTCCAAACTGATGTCTTTCTTTCGAATATTTTAGTGCAGCTTCATATGCGCCTTTTGATATTCCAAGTGATAATGCACCAATTGAGATCCTGCCTCCATCCAAAATTTTCATTGCCTGAACAAATCCTTGTCCCACTTCACCTAATCTATTTGCATCAGGTATACGACAACCATCAAAAACCAATTCAGCAGTTTCACTGGCACGCATTCCTAATTTATTTTCTTTTTTTCCGGATGTAAACCCAGGCATTCCTTTTTCAAAAACAAAAGCGGTCATTCCTTTTGAATCTCCTTTTTCTCCAGTACGAACAATTACAACAGCAATATCTCCTGAAATTGCATGCGTAATAAAGTTCTTTGCTCCGTTTACAATCCAGAAATCACCATCTTTAACAGCAGTTGTATTCATTCCTCCTGCATCAGATCCTGTATTGTGTTCTGTCAAGCCCCAGGCACCAATATATTCGGCAGTTGCTAATTTCGGCAGCCATTTTTTCTTTTGTTCTTCATTTCCGAAAGTCAGAATATGATTGGTACATAAAGAATTATGAGCAGCAACAGAAAGTCCGATTGAGGGATCTACTTTAGAAATTTCTTCCACTACAGTAATATATTCGTGGTAACCTAATCCCGAACCACCATATTCTTCCGGCACTAAAACACCCATAAAACCCATTTCACCTAATTTTTTAAACAGATCAACAGGAAAAATTTGTGCTTCGTCCCAATCCATTATATAAGGTCTTATATTTTTTTCAGCAAAATCTTTAATCGACTGTGCAATCATTGACTGCATTTCATTATAATCAAAATTCATTTGTTATTCAGTTTTTAGAACTCCAAATATAAACTAATTATTTTTGCTTTATCAACAGGAAAATCTTTAATTTTTGCTAAATCTTCAATATTTTTAAAATTTCCGTTCATACTGCGATAAGTAATTATGTGTTTTGCCAAAGCATATCTGAAATATGGAAACTGTGCCAGCTCTTTTAAAGATGCATCATTTATTGCAATTTTTTTAAAATTTGGAACATCATAAATTTTAAAGTGTGTATTTAATTCGAAAAGCACTTCTGGAGAAAGTCCCCAAACATCCTTCATTTGTTCCATTGTAACAAAACCACCTAAAATTTCTTTTTGCTTTAGTATTCGAAGAGATAAAGCTTCACCAATACCAAATATCTTCATTAAGTCTTCCTGACTTGCTGCATTAATATCTAATAAAGTCGCTTTTTCTTTTTTAGGATATTCTTTGTGAACATATTCTACTCGGTCTGTTTTAAAAGATTTTTTATTCTGAGTCCAATCAGGAAATTTAAAAAGCGGTGAAATAACATTTAATAATGAATCTGAAATTTTAGTTACTTCCTGAAATTCTTTGGCTGAATTGACGTATTTGTTTTCTTTTCGAAAATCTAATAATCGATCAATTTCCTGAATAGACATTCCGAGTTTATATCCTTTATAATCTGAAATGAAATTTGGATTAAAAGTATAAACCTTAGGTACACTATTATATTTTGCTGTTTTAAGAGAATCTAATTGTGATTGTAAAGAAAGCCATTGCTGTTCCTGTGGAAAAGATTTTTCCGGAATTGAAAAATCAACAAAAAAATATGCCGCTTGTAATCCAATAATAATTACAAATAATAAAACTATACCTTTTCTTTGTTGGCTTGTAAACTTAAAATAATGTGAAGCGGCTCTAAAATTAATCATTTGATAACTTTTCAATTTTTAAAACTCTAAAATTAATTTAAAAAACCAATTAATTGTAAGAAAAATAATAAATTTTTATAATTTACAAAAATATGTATAATGTATTTTTTATCAAATTAAGTTGACAAAATAGAGTTGTTAGAACTGAATTTAGGATGATCTCATATTAATTTTAAACATTTTATAACTTAAACTTATATAATTGTTTTTATTTTTTATAAAAAACGATACATTTGGAGCTTAATAACAATAAACCACTATTATAGTATGTCAATTTGGAGAGTTAAACCAATATCTGCTTTTGAAGCCGATATGAAAAAAAGTGATTTAAAAAGAGTTCTTACGAGATGGGGTCTAACTTCGTTGGGGATTGGTGCAATTATAGGTGGAGGAATCTTCACTTTGACAGGTATCGCTGCTCACGATTTTGCTGGTCCTGCTTTAGCTTTATCATTCGTTATTGCGGGTATAGGCTGTTTATTTGCATCTTTGTGTTATGCTGAATTTGCTTCGGTATTACCGGTAGAAGGATCTGCTTATGCGTATGCATACGGAACTATAGGTGAAATTTTTGCCTGGTTCATTGGATGGAACCTTATCCTGGAATATATGATGGGCGCCACCACGGTCGCTGTCGCCTGGAGTGGTTATTTTGTAAAGCTTGTTCATTTATTCGGAATCGAAATTCCAATTTGGCTTTGCAATGATTTAGCTACGGCTACTGAAAAAATTAGAGAACACAATATTGCTTTTCCTAATGACTTAATTGACATTCCAACATTTGCTTTCAATCTACCTGCATTCTTGATTACATGGGTTGTAACTGCAATTCTTGTGAAAGGTATTAAAGAAGCGGCAAGTACAAATAATATTATTGTAATTGTAAAAATTGCTGTAGTTCTTTTTGTAATTATTTGCGGTGCTTTTTATATCAATGTTGATAACTGGCATCCATTTATTCCTGCTGAAGTTCCTGCAGTAGATCATCTTGGAAATTTAACCGGAAAAATGAATTTTGGTTTTGGAGGTGTTTTAACAGCTGCAACAATTGTATTCTTCGCTTATATTGGTTTTGATGCTGTATCAACTCAGGCTGGTGAAGCAATTAATCCTAAAAAAGATGTACCGTTTGCTATTATTGCTTCATTAATAATTTGTACAATTCTTTACATTTTAGTTTCATTAGTATTAACTGGAATGGTTCATTACGATCAATTAGACAAAGCAGCTCCGGTAGCTTCTGCATTTAGTGAAAACGGATTGACATGGGCTGTATTTATTATAACCATTGCTGCTACGGCTGGTTTAACTTCTGTAATGCTGGTTATGATGTTAGGTCAGACTCGTATATTCTTAGGAATGTCAAGAGATGGTTTATTACCTCCATTTTTCAGTAAATTACACCATAACTTCAAAACTCCATATAAAAGTACTTTCTTAGTTGGTACTATTATCTCTATCGTTGCAGCACTTACTCCAATCGAGAAAGTGAGTGAAATGTGTAGTATGGGAACATTATTGGCTTTTGGAATGGTGTGTGTTGCGGTAATGATTTTACGTTACAAAAAACCTGAATTAGAAAGACATTACAGAACTCCTGCAGTTTATTTAGTTGGAACTCTTGGAGTTTGTTTTAACCTATTCTTAATGACTCAGGTTAGACACGAAACATGGATTGCATTTTTGATCTGGGGAACTTTAGGTATCGTTGTATATTTTGCTTACAGTAAAAAGAGAGCAAAACTAAATGGCCCACAAGAAATAGAAGAATAAAAAAATAGAAAAAGAAAAGCCCCTTATTTTAAAATAAGGGGCTTTTCTTTATATCAAATTTTTAATTTACAAGTCAAAAACGGATGTTCGTTTGGCACGAATCAAATCTTTCAGGCGAATCCAAAAGGCCAAAGTCAGATAAATACCAAAACCTAAACCTGCAGTTACAAACGAAATGTAAATAAAAAACAATCGCACACTTGTAACACGCATTCCCAGTTTATCTGCTAATCGTGAAGAAACATGAAACCCGTATTTTTCAAAGAAAAATTTAAGCCTTAAAATTGCTGACATATTTTTAATTTAGATTTATCCTTCGAATTCACTCAGAATTAGAATGCAAAAATACAAAATTATCCTATTGCAACATTTTCTAATTATCTTAATTATTCTTCAGTAATTCCATTCCTATTGCGCATCTTAAACAGGCATTTTGATTGCAGTATTCGTTTTTAAGCTGAAGCAACGTTTGTGTATCGAAAGCACTTTTAGACGAAACGCCAAAAGATTCGAACTTGTCAATAATTGAATTCTTTTCTGGCAAAACTCCATTTAATAATGCAATTAAATCTTCTTCAATTGATTCTCCCATAATATTCGCATAAGCAAACTGAATGGAGATTATTGTATTTATAATCAGTAAATCAATAAAAGATTTGGATAATGGTTTTGATTTCTTCGGACTTTCTTTATCAAACTGATAATGATTATGCCAGTATAAACTCGCTGAAACATTCAACAATTCATAACTATTTTTAACTGATTTTAAAGCAATAATTTTAGAAAAAAGATTTTGATGTTTGTTATATAAACTTGCCAATTGCGATAATCGAATTGTTGGGAAATTATCCGGACGATGTTTAAAAAACTCAACCGGATCTACATAAACTTTATCCAATTGATATTTATGCAAAAGGTAAAAATATCTGATTTTTAAATCTTTGAAATAGACATCTTCTTTCTCAAAATCCAATAAACCGGATCTTCCCAAAAGTAATGCTTCAAGATTTTCTATTTCAAAACTTTCTTTTCGAATAATTGAAAACGGAATCGATCTGGCAATTTGCAAAAAGGAATTTCCATTTGTATTAAGTCCAAAATTCCTGACAAATAAGCAAAACAAAACCGCTTCCCAATCCTGATTTGTCTCTTCTAGTAAATCGTAAATAAATTTTGATTTGCGTTCTAATCGTTCGAAAAATAATCGTTCCTGCCAATTTTTAAAAACAAATTCATCAATTTGAGCAATTTGTTTTTCGCAGGCTATCCATGACTTTGGACTTATCAAGGAATGATAATTATTTACTGTTTCTGCAGAAACATAATCTCTTAAAACCAAAACAGGAATTACAATATTATTCTTCCGGAAAATTTCAGTATCGTGTTCCCAAACTACATGCAGAATAACATTTTCATAAGCAATATCTTTTTCATGTCCATGAACATACCAATCAGATGATTTTATATGAATTTCAATATTTCCTGCCCATTTTTGATTGTCAATTATAATTTGAGCATTAAAAAAGTCAGGTCCCGAAAGTTCTAAATAATCTCCGGTTTTAATAATAGTAATTTGTTCTTTTTGGGTAGTTCTCAAATTCAATGTATCAAACTTCTTGAATTTCCAGAGATAATGAAGAAAATCTTCTTTCATTTATTGGCTTTTATATTAGATTTAGAAAAGCCTAAAATTAAATAAAAATAATACTAATCTTACAAATATAGTTAATTATCGCAACATAAATAATTTTGCACAAGCACGTGCATCAGATAATGCTTCGTGATGATTTAACTGAATCTTCATTTCGCGACAGCAATCGCTTAATTTAGTTGGCTTTAAGCCTTTTGCTTTATAAATTTTAACGGTACATTCCCATTTTGCAGCAATGTTTAAATCTTCATATTGCAAACCATAAAGTGTCATAGATTTCATTAAAACATTTCGGTCAAAACTTTCATTATGGGCAACTACTATTCTATTTTTTAAACGTTTTTCGATTTCAGGATAAACTTGTTGAAATGTTCTTGCATTTACCGTATCACGAGGATAAATACCATGAACCTGAATTGTAAACGGATTATATTCATTGTTCGGCGGCTTAATCAAAGTAACAAATTCATCTGTAATTATTCCGTTTTCAACAGTAACAATGCCGACAGAACAAGGATGATGTCCGGTTGCTGTTTCAAAATCTATAGCGGTAAAATTCATTCCTAAATATATTAAAGATAAAATCCATAAACCTAATTATCAAACTAGATTTATGGATTTATAACGTTATTAAAATTGTCTTATTTTATCGATCCGATAATATCATACTTTGTAATAATATGATGTTTTCCATTTCCAAGTTCTACTAATACGGCATCATTTTCCTTAGTAAATAACTTAGAAACTTCTTCGATTGTAGTTCCTAATTTTACAATTGGGAAAGGTTTGCCCATTACTTCTTTAATTGGTTTTTCGGCAACATTTTTATCGGCAACATAACTTCTAAATAAATCTGTTTCATCAACAGAACCAACAAATCCGTTAATATCTACAACCGGAATCTGCGAAATTTTATATTTACGCATACGCTCAATTGCGTGTGAAACCAATTCTTCTGTACGAACAACAATTAATTCTTTATCAATATGATCTTTGATAACATCTTCTGCCTTGGTTATGTTTTCTTCTAAGAATCCACGTTCACGCATCCAGTCGTCATTAAACATTTTACCTACGTAACGGCTTCCAGAATCATGAAAAAGCACTACAACAACATCTTCCGGCTTGAAATGTTCTTTCAACTGTAATAAACCTTTAATACAAGCTCCGGCAGAGTTTCCAACAAAGATAGCTTCTTCCAGAGCAATTTTTCTGGTATAAACGGCAGCATCTTTATCGGTTACTTTTGTAAATCCGTCAATTAAAGAAAAGTCAACATTTTTAGGTAAAATATCTTCTCCAATTCCTTCTGTGATATAAGAATAGATTTCGTTTTCATCAAAAATTCCGGTTTCATGGTATTTTTTAAAAACAGAACCATACGTGTCAATTCCCCAAATTTTAATATTCGGGTTTTTCTCTTTTAGATATTTTCCAACTCCTGAAATAGTTCCTCCGGTTCCTACTCCAACAACAAAATGAGTAATTTTTCCATCTGTTTGTTTCCAGATTTCAGGTCCGGTTTGTTCATAATGTGCCAATGAATTCGACATATTATCATATTGGTTTACATACCAGGAATTAGGAGTTTCTTCTGCCAATCGCTTTGAAACTGAATAATAAGAACGTGGATCCGTAGGTTCAACATCTGTAGGACAAACGACTACTTTGGCACCAACAGCACGCAAAATATCCATTTTTTCTTTCGATTGTTTATCAGATATTACACAAATCAATTTATATCCTTTGATGATGGCTACAAGTGCCAATCCCATTCCTGTATTTCCAGAAGTTCCTTCTATAATAGTTCCTCCTGGTTTTAGTCGGCCATCTGCCTCAGCATCTTCAATCATTTTTACGGCCATTCTGTCTTTTACAGAATTTCCCGGATTAAAAGTTTCGACTTTTGCCAATACTAACGCATCAATTTCAGCAACAATTTTGTTGAGTCTTACTAATGGTGTATTACCAATTGTTTCTAAAATATTATTTGAAAAGTCCATTTTGTATGAATTTAATTTATTTGGTTTAAGATAGTAAAGAACCTGATTTTATTGGAAGAAATTCCAAACTAAACCAAATCTGATCGTAAAATCGCGATATGGATTATTCGGTGCTGAATAGTAATTATTTCCTGAAAAAGAGGCATTAAAATGCTCTGCTTTAAAGTAAAATCTTGTTTGTCTGATTCTGAAATTTATATAATAATCAAAGTTAGCATATCCTCCGATTTTCTTGTCAGTCTGAACAAAAAATTCACTAACAACAGGATTATAAGCATTACCATAATATTCGGTAAAGTAATTAAAAGTTAATCCTGTCTGCATAAACAGTGCTTTTTTGAAAAAATAACCTGAATAATAAAGTGTATTTCTGGTTACAAAATCAGGAACATTTAAGATTAAATCTGACTGATCTACTTTTTGATATAAAAAGGTATTGTCGAATCCAAAAGGTCCAAATTTAAACTCTTTGTTTGCTTTTATAGACAAGTAATTAATGGCATTTCCGTATTGTGCCGGATTTACAATTTGAGTTTGAGCCGCAATTTCAGCATCTGTAGAAATATCTTCAAAATATAAATGATCTTTTAAAACTGTATATTGAACTTCAGCATTTAGCCAGGGCGTATATACATTTGCACTAAGCGAATTAATTTTTTCGTTTTTAAAATTGTTAGACCAGTTATATTTTATAAAACTACTTTGATATAAATTGTAGTTATTATTTGGTAATTTGTTGATGTTTCTATATCTGAAATCAAACTGTATTTTATCATTTAAACTGTATCGTAATTTTGCATCTAAATTAGAAAGTGACTGATTTGTAACTGATCTTGAATATAAAAATCGACCGTTCCATTTATTTTTCTGATATTCATATTGCCCTCCAACATTATTAAACTGAAGATATAAATTGTCCGGAATCCTAGAACCGTCCTCTTTAAATATGATTCTGTTATAGTCATAATTTGACCTGTAATCATCGACAAAGAAATTAAACTTACCTAAAAGTGAATTTTCATACGCAAGACCAACTTTATTGTATAATTTTTCAAAACGGGTCTGATCATTTATAGAACTTGCCATGTAAGACTCTCCAAATCTTAATACCAAAGCACCATCAACAGTAGAAGCAACTGTTGGCTGGTTGTATTCGAAAAATTTGTTTTCGTAATTAAACTGATGTGTTACATATAAATTGTTATTTCCTTCCGTTGGATTTACTCTAAAGGCATGATCAAAAAACAATCTTCTTCCTTTTAGAAATGATTTTGCATCGGTTAAATAAACCTGTAATCTCTGACGGTTTTTAAAATCGGGATCTCCGCTTTCAAAATCTTCCGGTGTTGTTATACCTCCATTTTCCTCATTTGAAATATCCTGAAAAGTAACATGAGCATTTAAAATATATCTTTTATCAGTTGTAAAATAACTGGTTGTAAAACGGAAATTTCCGGTACTTACCAATTGATTTATATAATTCCCTTCAGAACGTAAACCTCTGTAACCAATAGAAAAATTAAGATTTTTTGAAGTATTAAGAGTAATAAAAGAATCTACGTTTTGCCCTTTATTGATAGTTGTATTAAAAAACAACTCGGTAAAAGGTGTTGCTACTGAATAATAACGAATATCACTTACTTCCTGATAACTGAAATGTTTTCCCTTAAAACCAATTTCCGGATATGGTGAAAAATCAGTCAGACTATATTGCAGTGTATTGTAAGTTTGCCCAATATTAGGAAAATCCAAAAGTCCGAAATTGTCTCTACGAAGATAATTTTGTCTATAAGCACTTTTTAGCGTTAAAGAAGTATCTGCATAAGTGGTGTCGTGTTCTAAAGTATAAATCTGATATTGCTCGATTTTAGCAATCTTCGCTTGTTTCTTTTTCACTGTATCCGTAATACTTGTGTATTTGGTATTCATATCTAAATTGCTTTTAGACGCATTTTTTTCTTGAGAAAACAATAAAGTGGGTACGACTAATAGATATAGAAAAAAGAATATTCTCATTTGATGGCTTTATATGTAATTGTTTCGACAAAAATTGTCAAGCAAAGGTAAAAGATAAAAACGTATAAAAAAATACTTCGAATGAACAAAAGAAAACCCTCGACTACAAAAAAGTAATCGAGGGTTTTTCAAAAAAAATCAAAATATTTATTTTCTATATTATTTAGCTTTAATTTATTTTGAATTACAGCTGAACTGCTATTCAAATTATAAATTAGAACTTATCCCAGAATATTTTAGTTTCTAGTAAGTCACCTCCAATATCGCTGGCTGCTTTTTTATAGTTAGTACCATTTATTGATTGTTCAACTCCTGGGTAAGTATATCTTACAGGAACAGTCATAATACCTTTGTTTTTAGCAGAAGTTGGTGATAATAAAACTGGGAAATCTAATCTTCTGTAAGATGTCCATGCCTCATATCCTCTGTTATAAAGCGCAAACCAAGCTTGCATACCAATTTTTTCTTTCCAAGTTGCTCCACTAAGTACATTGTTATAATCTACTTTAGGATTTGCAAGGTAAGCTGTAGCATTAGCAGCAGTTAATCCCCAATCTAAGAAAGAAGCAGTAATACCTGCATCATAATAAACTTTAGCCTGAGCAGATCCACCTGGAATTAAATTTTTCTCAGCAGCTTCTGCTAATAAAAATTGTAATTCAGCATAATCAAATATTACACCCGGAACAGCAGGATTATTTAATGTAGCAGTAATGTGAGAGTAAGTTGCAAATACGTTTGCTTCTCCATATGTACCTCCTACGTAAGTTCTTCCTGCAGGAATAGTTGGTGCTGCTGGTGCCGGAGCATTAACGAAATATTTAGCCATTCTTGGATCTCCTCCAGGAGCAACAAATTCCATTGCAGCAACAAAAGGCTCAGCAGGAATAAAGTCATTTCTGTTACTTGTTACTAAATCAGCATACAATGGATTTTGATTTCCTGATGTAGTTAAATAAGTCAATTTTGTATTATCAGCGTTACTTGCCAATGGTCCAGAAGCAAGAGCTGTCTGAACGCTAGTAGCAGCAAAAGCTGGCTCTACATCTGAAATATTTACTGCTAATCTAATAACTAATGAGTTAGCAAACTTTGCCCATTTTGCATTACTTGCAGCAGTTCCTGCGTAAATGATATCTGCACTACCAAAGTTAACATCTGCAGAATTTGTTTTTAATGTTGCAGCATCTGCAGCTAATCTTGTAATAAGATCTTTGTAAATAGTTTTAGCATCATCGTATGCTGGCAAAGGATATTTTTCAATATCTATAGCCTGAGAGTAAGGTACGTTTCCAAAACTATCAACTAATACGCTATAAGTATACGCTTCTAAAATATCGATAAGTGCTATTTTATTTTGCTTAACAGCAATATCAGAAGCTGTTACTGCAGATCCACTCTGAATCAAAACTTTTGCATCGTGAAGATCTGCCAGGACATCTCTATACATTACTAAGAAATGCGTATCAGGAATTTTTCTGTTTGAAATATTATACTGGCTTTCGTCAGGATAAGTTGTTTCTGCCCACTGTTGTGCAAATAATCTAAAAACATTATTATTCACACTAGTACTTACCATTTGATCAACTAATTTCTTTTCAGCATTAGTAAACAAATATTCCGATCTAGTAGTAGTTGGCTTTTTAGGATCAACATTCATATCTGTAATATCTGTGCTGCATGAAAAAGCTATGCTGGCAAAAGATATTAATAAAAGTATTTTTTTCATGATTTAAAATTTTAATGTTAGGTTACAACCAATGTTTCTTGTTGTAGGTAGTGAACCTCCTGAATAACCTGCTGCAAGGTTACCTGAACCAAGTCCGCTTTCTGGATCTGCATCTGGAAGATTTTTATGGATGATCCATAAATTAGAACCTACTAAAGAAAGGCGTAAATCTGTCAAATTCAATTTTGATACAAGACTTGATGGGAAGCTATACGTAATGTTTACTTCTCTTAATTTGATAAAACTTGCATCATAGATGAATGCTTTTTGTGGATTTTTAGTATATCCATAAATACCTCCTGCAACTTCTGGAGCTGGCGTTCTTGTTGTATTTGGTGTTCCGTCTGCATTTACACCAGGAAGAATAACTCCACCACCATTAGCAAGTGTGTTTCTTACCGGATTTCCTAACTCATTAATTCCAGCAGTTGATTCATACAAACCTGAATTTTGTCCGTAGTATTGGTCAAGAGAGAAAATATCTCCTCCTTTTTGCATATCAATCAAGAAACCTAACGAAAGTTGTTTGTATGTAAATTTATTACGAATACCACCAATCCAATCAGGTGTAACATTACCAATAACGTTATTAGTTGTTGCAGTCATTAAGTAAACACCATTTTGTGTTACTTTTTGTCCATCTTTATAAATATAATCTTTACCAATGATATCTCCATAAGGGTGACCAACAGATCCAATGATACTAACACCTCCCTGAAGAGTACCTAATGTAAGAGTTTCGATACCTTGTGTTAAGGCCACAACTTCGTTTTCATTTTTAGACCAGTTTACAAAAACATCCCATTGAAAATCTTTAAACTTTAATGGTGTCAAATTTAATTGTACCTCTATACCTTTATTTTCTACAGAACCTGCATTAACATATCTAGAAGAATAACCAGTTGTTGTAGAATAATCTACAGGAAAGATCTGATCAGAACTTAAACTTTGGTAAACACTTACCTCAAATCCTACTCTTCTATTAAACATTTGTGCTTCCAAACCAATCTCTTTAGATGTAGTTTTTACAGGACGTAATTCTGGGTTGTTCGCTATATTCGGTCTTGAATAAAGTTGGTTTGAACCAAAAGGATTAAATTTAGTAAAAACGTCATCTAATATATATGGATCAATACTTCCTTGTGGATTCTCAGCATAACTTGCTCTTAATTTTCCAAAAGTTAACCAATCTGCATTAACATGTTTTGTAAAAACATAACTTGCAGATGTAGAGAACGTGTATAAGTCATTATTCCCTTTTGGTAATACAGAGAAAGCATCATTACGAACTGTTCCGTCTAAATATAAGAAATCTCTATATCCAAAAGAAGCAGATGCAAACATACTATTTACCGCAGTGTTATTTTCAACTTCTGCAGGAAATGGTGAAGGGTTTACTGAATTTGACAATGCATAGATATCTGGTATAATTAAACCTCCATCTGTAGAAGCAATTGTTGAATTACGTTTCGTTCTTAAAGCATTCGTTCCAAGCAAACCAGTTAAAGAAATATCTTCTGTTAACTTTTTATTGAAATTTAAAGTAAACTGATAGTTTTGCTCAGAGAACATACCAGTATATTTTTGGTATCCTGAACCAACAGCTAATCTGTTTAATCCAAATGTTGCATTCAAAGATCCAACTGCTTTTCTTTCTTCTCTTAATTCAGCATAACTATCATTAGTTAATTTTCCAGTTGCTGTAAGCCAGTCTGTAATTTTATAATCTAACTGTACGTAACCAATAAAACGGTTTCTTTCGTCTGACTGAAAGTTTTTGTATCTTGTAAAATATGGATTATCCCAATATTTAGCACTAGTATCTCCACCAGCAGGATTTGCCATATTCCATGAAATATTTTGACCTCCTGAATTTTCAAAAACTTCTTTTTGCGCTTTAATGTCTACGTTTGTTCCCCACCATTGACGGAATAATCCCGCAACGTTGTCTCCACCGTATCCTGTTGTATTTCTACCAACTGTAGTTTGTGCTACATAATTTGCAAATATATTCGTAGAAAACTTATCGTTAAACTTGTGGTTGAATTTAACACTTGCATTGTTTTTTCTTAATTCACTATTTGGAAGTATTCCAGTTTCTTTATAATTGTTATAATTGAAAACAAAATTAGTTTTTTCATCACCATCTTCTAAAGAGATTGAGTTACTCAATGTAGTTGCTTTCTGGAAAAAAGTAATAGGTCCATTGTCAGCAGCTTTCCATTGTGTTTTCTTTCCATAATTTGGAGAGTATTTAGAATAAGCATCCCATTGAAGAACATAAAGATTTGGGTCAAAAGCAACACCGTAAGATGCATCATCAACTGTAGTTGCAACTTGGTTACCATTACTATCGATAGTAAAAAACGCACCTGTTGGTCCTACCGGAACACCTTTAGGGTTACCTGCTGCATCATAAGTTGGTCCGTAACCTTGTCCGTATTTGTTTTGGTAAACAGGGAAAGTTTTTTTGTCAACACTACCTGTAGTAAACTCACTTGAAATAGTTACTCCCAGTCCTTTTCTTGATTTTCCTTTTTTAGTAGTAATCATGATTACACCATTACCAGCCTGAAATCCGTATAAAGCAGCTGCAGCAGCTCCTTTTAGTATGTTTACAGACTCGATATCATCAGGATTGATGTCCATACCTGCATTACCGTAATCATAAGTATTACGAGCACCCGCAGCTTGACTTGCACCATTTCCTTGAGATACACTTGCATTTGTATTACTGTTATTAATTGGCATACCATCAATAACAATAAGCATTTGATTATCTCCTGTTAAGTTTTTAACACCTCTTGAAACTACGTTTGTAGAACCTCCAAAGTTTGTATTTTTTCTAACATAAACCCCGGCCGCTTTTCCAGAAAGGTCGTTAAGAAAGTTATTGCTGGCAGCTCCTGCAGATAAATCAGCACCTTTAACCTCTTGTGAAGCATAACCTAAAGATTTTTTCTCTCTTTTAATACCTAATGCTGTTGTTACAACAACATTTTCTAATTCTGTAGTATTGCTGCCTAATTTAGCATTTACTGTTGTAGAACTAGCAACTACTTCCTGAGATTTCATCCCAATATAGTTGAATACCAAGATTTGGCTTGGTGCCGCTTTGACAGAGTATTTTCCATCAAAATCTGTTTGCGCTCCGGTTTGTGTCCCTTTAACCTGCACACTAACACCTGGTAAAGGCATTCCTGCATAATCGGTAACAATACCCGAAACAGTTCTTTCTTGCGCAAAGGTTAATTGCGCCATAAGTACCACGAAGAGTACTAAGAATCCATTAAACTTAAGTTTCATTTTTGAAAATTTTGAATTAGTATCCGGCAAACATCATAATAATTTCTTAAAATAGCAAGGAATTTTAAATTTACTCCAACTTTTTTTTAATAAATCTTTAACACAAAGCCAAAATTAAACAACTTATTCACTGCAAAACAGCATTATTCCTAATGTTTTTTACAAAAAACTGTTTTTTTATCAAGTCATTTTTTTATAAAATTTTAACATTTCAAATTGTACTAAAATCAGAAAAAACACGTTTGTGCACATAATAATTTAAAAAAATCTACTTCTAAATTTCTCCTAATTCGAGATTTTTAGCGACGGTTTGGTTAGAAATGAATTATAATTTGAATTTTATTTTAAATAATTCATCTGTATTGAATTCATTTTTGTAGGTTTCCAGAAAAAATATAATATTTGCTATTCACAATAAAGAATTATGCTTGCCAAAAATTTCTCCGGATTTGTTTTTGAAACTGGTACTGACGAAGCCGGCCGTGGTTGCCTCGCCGGACCGGTTACAGCTGCGGCAGTAATTTTGCCTGCGCATTTTGAACATGAAATTTTAAACGACAGTAAACAATTGTCTGAAAAAACAAGAGCATTTTTAAAACCTATAATTGAGGAACATGCTGTTTGTTTCGCCGTTACGCATTTGTTTCCCGATGAAATTGATCAAATCAATATATTAAATGCTTCCATGAAAGGAATGCAGGAATGTATCCTGAAATTAAATCAGGTTCCTGAATTTATTATTGTAGACGGAAATCGTTCCTTGAATGCCAAATTAGGTTTAAAAAATACTTTTGGAAAACAGTTTTCGAAAACAGAAATTGAATTATTAAAGTCAATTCCGAACCAAAGTATTATAAAAGGAGATTCTAAATTTTTAAGTATTGCCGCCGCTTCTATATTGGCCAAAACGTATCGCGATGAATTTATGGATAAACTTCATGAAGAATTCCCGATGTATAACTGGAAACAAAATAAAGGATATCCAACTAAAGAACACCGCGATGCCATTCGGGAATTTGGCACAACAAAATACCACCGAATGAGTTTTAGACTTTTGCCGGAACAATTGGAATTGGAGTTTTAAATTTTCTCTTCTATTTTATTTCCCTTTAAAGCAGAAATTAACTGATGCTCCCATTCTGAAATATTTTCCGAAGAAGCTCTGTCAGCTTGATCAAAATAAAAATGATGTTTGATTTCTAGTCCGCAATAATTAAAAATTCCGGTATCTGAAGTTAACGCAAGCGCTTTATCCATTCCTGTTGCTTCATATTCTGCATTAGATTTTCCGTGTGAATTAACAATGATGGTTTGTTTTCCTGTTAAAAGCCCTTTTTGAATTCCCTGATCGTATCGATAAGCAAATCCGTAGCTAAAAACACGATCAATAAAACCTTTCATTATAGCTGGCATTCCTGTCCACCAAATTGGATATACAAAAATAATCTGATCTGCCCAGGTTATAAATTCCTGCTCTCTTTTGACATCTTCTGCAACCTGCCCCATTCTTTGTCCGCTCATATCATCTAAGGAAAGAACCGGATTAAAATTGATTTCGTTTAAATCCCGAAGAATAACTTCTTGTCCTGATTCTTCTAAGTTTTCGACAATAGTTTGTTTAAAAAAATGATTTAAACTCGCAGGATTTGGATGTGCGTAAATAACTAAATTTTTCATGTTTTCTGTTTTTTAAGATTGAACATGACAAATGTAAAACTCAACATTTACTGCCAATTGTAAGAAAACGAAAAGAGAAATTAATCAGTCTTTTGAACTGCAGATATCGCTTTGAAATTTTAAGAATTTTGTCGGTGAAATATTCATATAATATTTAAAATCGTGTATCAATTGGCTTTGATCATAATAACCACATTGATCTACAACAGAAAGCCAGTCTGTTTTTGAATCGTTTGCAATATCCTTTTGAATTTGTTCCACTGCTTTTAAAAATCGTTCGTACCGATTTATTTCTTTTACGGTATAACCAAAAAACTTTTTTTGATTAAGTTGAATATTTCTTTCTGTCTGATTTATTTGTGAAGCAATAGCTTTTATCGGATTCAAAGATTCTTCTTTAAAGTCCGCCAAAAGAGTTGTTATCGTATTTTGTTCTCTTAAATAAGGAGTACAGAATTCTAAAATATAATCGACACGTTTTTGATTATCAGATATGTTTTTTAATTCTTCCCATAAAGCTGTGAAACAATTTTCGGGAATTAAAGCATCCGGATGAATTGGAAGTGAATGCGTTAAAAGTGCATTTCCGAAGAATCTGTAAAAAGCATCCTCTTTAAAATTAGCCACTAAAATCTCTGAAGTGGATTCTAAAGTATAATCAAACGCTTGTTTTATCGGACCTAAAACAATGCATTTTTCCATTTCCAGAATTGTATTTTGCTGCGATTTTAAAAAAGCTTTTGCCCCAAAATTAAAAACAAGAATAGTCTGAAAACTAGGTAATAATGTTTTCGTTACAGGAAAATTGGTTTTATTTTCTGCGAAGTAAAAATGAGAAAAAACAGTTGAAAATGCTGAAGGAACAGCAATTCTATAATTGTTATTTTCTTCAGCATTTTCCATATTATTAGCTATTTTACAAATTCAGCTTCAAATAATTTAGTCAAATGTTTTATGATTTTGGCTTTTACTTCTTCTTCGTCCACTTTTTCTACACCAAGTTCTACGTTTAATGAAGTAACACCTTTTCCGCGAATTCCACACGGAATAATATTATCAAAGTAACCCAAATCTACGTTTACGTTCAAAGCAAATCCGTGCATTGTAACCCAGCGTGAAGCACGTACGCCAAGTGCACAAATTTTACGTGCAAACGGAGTTCCAACGTCTAACCAAACTCCGGTTTCGCCATCGCTTCTTCCGCATTTTAAACCGTATTCTTCTAATGTCAGAATAATCGATTCTTCCAGAAGGCGCAAATATTTATGAATATCTGTAAAGAAATTTTCTAAATCCAAGATCGGATAACCTACAATTTGTCCCGGTCCATGATACGTAATATCACCGCCGCGATTTATTTTGTAAAAAGTAGCGCCTTTTGCTTCAAGCTGTTTTTCGTTTAATAAAAGGTTTTCGAGATCACCGCTTTTTCCTAAAGTGTAGACATGAGGATGTTCTACAAATAGTAAATAATTGGGTGTTTCTAATTCGAGTTCTTCCCTTCTGTTTTTGATTTTTAAGTCGACTATATCTTTAAAAAGTTCTTCCTGATATTCCCAGGTCGATTTATAATCTCTACTTCCTAAATCCTGAAGTTGAATTTTTTTATTCATTTTAATTATTTTTCAAACTCTACATCAAAGTTGAGTTTGTCAGGATTCTCCATATAATCCGTGAAAGAGTATTGTAATGTAATTGATTTTCTATCGTCGCTAAACAAAGCATTCGGGTTTGAAACCTTTTTAATTCGTTTAGGAAAATGATATTTTAAAACGTAATTCGATGATGCAAAAACCATGTTTGACATATCTGCTGTACTGTCTTTAACTTTTTCGGTTGCTTTTTGTTTATCGATTATAGCTTTACGTGCAAATTTTTTCCCGTCATAAATATAACTTACCGTACTGTTATTTTTTCCGAAACCACTTGCAAAAGGGTTTGAAGCGCTTGATCCGCCCTCTAATTTTTGAACCGTATTCATAGATTGCAAAACATCCTGAACTTCATTTACGTTTTTAAAATCCTTTGAAAATGCCATGAAAAATTCTTTTTTCTCTGCATTCATTTTTAGATTAACCACAAGATCTTCAAGCTTTTTAATCTCTTGTTGCGCTTCTGGTGATAATTTTGCGATACTGTCTTTTTTGTCTGCCAATAATTGTTTGAAAGTAAAAGTAGAATCGATATTCTTTTTAGCATCGGCGCCCATTTGACTTCCCAATTGGTCTCCGGCCATTTCCATCAAAGCCGAACCGTCCATATCTAAAGAAAACTTTCCGGTTCCGTTATCACTTACATAAATGTTTTCGGTAAAAGTGCAGCTTGTTAATGTTGCTATTAAAAAAGAAAAACTAAGTAATTTATATAATTTCATATCGCTAATTTTTATCAAAGATACGAAGACTATTTCAAAATGTTTAATTGTTGATTTGTTTAATCGTTTATACGAAAATTACCCGAAAAATTCACTCTAAAACTACTTCTATACTTGTCATTTCCGGATTTTGCAAGCTATCTAAAAGTGGAAATTCGACAGTTACAGTTTTTTTATCCGGACTAATAATGGCTTTTTTATTTGAAACCGATTTTATTTTCCCCGGAAAATAATAGCGAAGCGTATACGTTTGTGTCAGTTTTAGAGAAGTATATTTAGAACCCGTTTTCTTAAACTCCTCTTTTGTTTTTTGAAGTTCAACGGGATCTGTGATAGAAACCAGACGCTTAAAAACTTTTCCATCAAAAGCATACGCTACCTTATAATAATGATTTTCGGCAGTCAAAGCATAATTATACTTTATATCACCTGCATAATTTTCTGTTTTATATAAATCCGGAATTTCAGAAACTTTACCAAAATCAAACGAAAAAACATTTTTAAATTCTTTTTCGAAAGAACTTTCTTTAATATGCACTTTTACATTAGAATATTGCTGAAATAGCTTTTGTTCTTCGGGCGTATATTTTAAAAAATTCTCTTTGTAATTTTCAATATATTCTTTAAAAATATAGGTCGTGTCCTTAAAAGCTTCTTCATGAGAATAACTTTCGCCTGCTAATTGCATATAACTATTTTCATCACGAAGTTGCACTACTTCAATATTTCCGCTTCCGTCCGGATTAATTGTGATGGTTTCTGTGACCTGGCAACTAGTTACCAGAAATAGAATTATGAAGGCTTTTACGAATTTCATTTTTGGAAGGTTCTGCGGTTTTGAGATGCTAAGATACTGAGGTTTTTGTTTGGTTCTATTTTTTCTTTAAGTGCTGTCTTTGCGAGGAACGAAGCAATCTCACTTGCTGTATCCGCAAAGTGTCTTTTAGTAGTAAGATTGCTTCGTTCCTCGCAAAGACAAAACACACTTCAATCAAAAAGTCTAATAAAAACTAAAATTTCTAATCTAGCCCCGATAGCAGCGGTATCCTTTTTTGCTTTTTCTGCAAAAAAGATACAAGCGAATAGCGGGACAAAAGGTGATTGAAATGCCGAAAATTACTGCTTCAAAAAATCTAAAAACTGCATTCTAAAATCTACATTCTTTTCTTTATCTTTGCACACTTAAAAAAGAGCACAAAATGGCATTATCAGAACAAGAAATCATCCGAAGAGAAAAACTTCAAAACTTACGCAACTTAGGAATCAATCCTTATCCGGCTAATCTTTTTCCTGTAAATCATACTTCAAAGCAAATAAAGGAGTCGTTTGAAGAAGGTAAGAAAGTGGTCGTTGCCGGACGTTTGATGAGCGTGAGAGATCAGGGAAAAGCTTGTTTTGCTGAATTGCAGGATAGCGAAGGACGTTTGCAATTGTACGTGAATCGCGATGTTTTGTGTGAAGGTGATGATAAAACTTTATACAACACCGTATTTAAAAAATTAACTGATTTAGGTGACTTTATTGGTATTGAAGGTGAATTGTTTACTACAAAAGTTGGCGCGCAATGTATTCGTGTTGACGGATTTACTTTTTTGAGTAAGACTTTACGTCCGCTTCCTTTGCCAAAAACGGATGAAGACGGAAACGTACACGATGCGTTTAACGATCCCGAATTGCGTTACAGAATGCGTTACGTGGATTTAACGGTAAACCAACAGGTTAAAGATACTTTTATAAAACGTACAAAGTTGTTTACTGCGATGCGTGGCTACTTTAACGATGCCGGTTATTTGGAAGTTGAAACTCCGGTTTTACAGCCAATTCCGGGTGGAGCTGCAGCGCGTCCGTTTATTACGCATCATAATTCGCTTGATATTCCGCTTTACATGCGTATTGCAAACGAATTGTATTTAAAAAGATTAATTGTTGGTGGTTTTGAAGGTGTTTATGAATTCTCGAAAAACTTCAGAAATGAAGGTATGGACAGAACGCATAATCCTGAATTTACCGCAATGGAAATATATGTAGCTTACAAAGACTACAACTGGATGATGGAATTTGCAGAAGGTTTATTAGAACATTGTGCAATTGCTGTTAACGGAACGAGCGAGGTTACTTTTGGGGAACATCAAATTAACTTTAAAGCGCCTTACGCTCGTGTAACGATGACAGATTCTATCAAACATTTTACTGGTTTTGATATCTCTGGTAAAACAGAAGAAGAATTGTTTGAAGCGGCAAGAGGAATGGGAATTGACGTTGATAAAACAATGGGGAAAGGAAAATTGATTGATGAAATTTTCGGTGCTAAATGCGAAGGAAATTATATTCAGCCAACTTTCATCACGGATTATCCTAAAGAAATGTCGCCTCTTTGTAAAGAACACCGCGACAATCCTGAACTTACTGAGCGTTTTGAATTAATGGTTTGTGGTAAAGAAATTGCAAACGCTTATTCTGAATTGAATGACCCAATTGATCAACGCGAACGTTTTGAAGACCAAATGCGTTTGGCTGAAAAAGGTGATGATGAAGCTAACGGAGTTATCGATGAAGATTTCTTAAGAGCATTAGAATACGGAATGCCTCCAACATCCGGAATGGGAATTGGTATGGATCGTTTGATTATGTACTTAACAAACAACGCATCGATTCAGGAAGTTTTATTGTTCCCGCAAATGCGTCCGGAGAAAAAACTAGCTCAGGTTGAATTATCTGATGAAGAGAAATTTATCCTAGATTTATTGAAAGGAAATGAAAATAAAATGGATCTTCAGCAATTAAAAATTACTGCAAATTTAAGCGGTAAAAAATGGGATGCGTCTATGAAAAATTTATCTAAACACGGTTTGACTAAAGTAGCTGTTGAAGGTGAGTTTAAATTTGTGGAATTGGTGGGATAGTTTATCCTTTGGAAAATTCCAATTTTAGAAGTTACAAATTCCAAAATGGTATTTATAATATTCAAACCCGACAGGTTTTAAAAACTTGTCGGGTTTTGTGTTTTAAAACGAATACTTATCTAATTTCTTCCCATCAATATCCAAAACCTTTGTGCTTTCTCTTGAGGCTTCTTCTTTGACAACTTCCTGAACAGATGGATTTGAAGGATATTTTCCGTTTTTCAATTTTAGAAGATGAAATTTCCCTCCACTTACAGCTATTAGATCGTAAAATTTATCTGTTGAAGAAGCCGTTACATAAATTGGAAAATCAGTTACAGTAAACTTATTGATTACACTTCCGTCATTATTCAAAATATAACCGGAACAGCCTCCGCTTCCGCAGAAATAAGGATTCGAGAAACCTACAAAATATTCATTTTTCTTATCGTTATTTAAATCAAAAGCTTCGTAATAAAAGAATCGATCTTCTTTTGTCATTGCAGGCAAATCTTTTTTAAGCAAAACCAAAAGTTGTTTTCGAATCAATTCAATTGCTCTATCTTCTTTTACAGGAGCATCACTTACGTCTGCAGTTCCGGCAGCTGTTTTTGACAAAGTATCTTCAGCAATTGTTTTAATGATACTTTTTGATTCGGTTTTATTTTTATTCTGGCATGAAATCATTCCTAAAATCATAAATGCCATTACTATTTTATTTTTCATAATTTGTCTTTTAAATTAAGTTTGCTAAACCCGACAGGTTTTTAAAACCTGTTGGGTTTGCCAATCCTTCGTATAAATTTTTAAACCAACAAAGCGGCTTTATTTTCTATATCATTTTTCGTCAACAATGACTTTATATTATTAAAAGTAACCACGGCAATCTGCGTTAAAGCTTCATTAGTAAAAAATGCCTGATGAGCGGTTACCAAAACATTTGGAAAACTCATTAAACGCTGAATCGCATCGTCCTGAATAATATCTGCCGATAAATCTCTGAAGAATAACTTCTCTTCCTGCTCATACACATCAATTCCTAAATAACCAATTTTACCTTCTTTTAAACCTTCAATTACACAAGCCGTTTCTATCAATCCGCCGCGGCTTGTATTAATAATCATTACGCTGTCTTTCATAGAATCAATGGAGTTTTTATTGATGACATGCTTGGTTTGCTCATTCAAAGGGCAATGCAGCGAAATAATATCACTCGTTTTGAAAATTTCTTCGAGCGAAACAAATTTCACTCCGTCTTTTATCATTTCCTCATTCGTAACAATATCATACGCCAAAACTTTACATCCAAAACCTAAAGCAATTTTAGCAAAAGCTTTTCCGATATTTCCTGTGCCAATGATTCCGATCGTTTTTCCGAATAAGTCAAAACCTAATAATCCGTTTAGAGAAAAATTTTGTTCACGAACTCTATTATACGCTTTATGTGTTTTTCTGTTTAAAGTCAAAATCATAGCCATTGCGTGTTCCGCCACTGCTTGTGGAGAATAAGCCGGAACACGACAAACTTTTAAATTGTATTTTTTAGCAGCTTCAAGATCTACATTGTTAAATCCGGCGCAGCGTAATGCAATAATTTTTACATTTTTTTCTGCCAATTGTTTGATTACAGCTTCGTTGACAATATCATTTACAAAGACACAAACAATTGAAGCGTTTTCAATTAAAAGAACAGTTTGAGGATTTAGCTGAGTTTCAAAAAAATCTAATTCAAAACCAAAATCAGTATTGTGTTTATTAAAGAAAGTCTTATCGTATGGCTGTGTCGAAAAAAAGGCGATCTTATTATTTGATTCCGTATTTAAATCCATTTTGATTTTATTTTAAGTTCTTAATTCCTGCTATTAAAAATAAGAAAATTATTCTGTATTTCCCGGCAACAAGAACTATTTAATGAAATAACTTACAATTTGTTAAATTATTTATAAATATCAATATTATATTAAACCTATTCAATCTGATAAAGTCTAAATGCTATAACCTTAAAAAAACAAATCATGAAAAAATTATTTATCGCAGCTTTGTTATTCGTTGGAGTAGCAAGTTTTGCACAAGATGCTGATCAAAAACCTGAACGTGAACAAAGAGAAAGACTAACTCCGGAACAGCGTAATGAAAAGCAATTACAAAAATTAACTTCTGAATTAAGTTTAGATGCAAACCAACAAGCACAGGTAAAACAATTACTGGCAGAAAGAAGTGCTAAAACTGAAAAATTCAGAGAAGCCAGAAAAGAAAAAAAAGACAGTGATGTAAAACCAACGGCTGCAGAAAGACAAGCTTTTATGAATGAATTGAAAGCAGAAAAAGAAGCTAACGATGCAAAAATGAAAGCAATTTTGACCGCTGATCAATACACAAAATGGCATACTTTGCAAGAAAAAAACAAAGATAAGGCCAAAGAGAAAATGAAAGAATATAAAAAGGAAAACAACTAATTATAATTTATACAAAGAGGCCGCAGGGCCTCTTTTTTATTCCTCAGAAGAATTTGTATTTTAATTAATAGTTTCTGTTAAATAAAAGATAAACCTGGCAATTCAATTAAACTTAGCAAACTCTTTGAAGTCTAAATGGTATAATCTTAAAAAAAACGAATTATGAAAAAATTATTTATTGCGGCTTTATTATTCGTTGGAGTAGTAAGTTTTGCGCAAGACATCAATCAGAAATCAGGACGTGATCAACGAGAAAATTTAACTCCGGAACAACGTAAAGAAAAACATTTACAAAAACTGACTTCTGAGTTGAGTTTAGATAAAAAACAGCAAGAACAGGTAAAACAGCTTTTGGCTGAAAAAAGTGCGAAAGCAGAAAAGTTTAAAGCAGCCAGAAAGGACAATAAAACAAAACCGACCGATGCAGAAAAAGAAGCTTTCAAAAAACAAATGACAGCTGAAAAAGAAGCTACAGATGCAAAAATGAAATCGATTCTAAATGCTGATCAATACACAAAATGGACGGCTCTTAAAAAAGATCACAAAGGTCATAAAGGAAGAGGAGATCACAAAACATCAAAAGAACGCGATCAGGCACATTTGCAAAAATTAACGACTGAGTTAAACTTAAATGCTGATCAGCAAAAACAAGTTGGCCAACTTTTATCTGACAGAAGTACTAAAATGGAAATGCTTAAAAAAAGCCGAAAAGATTCTGATGCAAAACCAACTGATGCTGAAAAAGCAGCTATGAAAAAACAAATGGAAGAGGATCACAAAGCGACTGATGCTAAAATGAAATCTATTTTGAATGCCGATCAATATAAAAAATGGACAGCAATTCAAAAAGAGCACAAAGATAAAATGAAAGATCACCGAAAAGATAAAATGTAATTGAGATCAAAAAAAAGAGGCTAATTTAGCCTCTTTTTGGTTTTTATACTTTAAAATGTTTTTGAAACTTTATCAATTGCATTTATTGTAAAATCTAAATCTTCATACGTCAGTGCATCTGTAATAAACCAGGTTTCGTATGCAGAAGGCGCAATATAAACTCCTTCGTTTAATAAACCGTGAAAGAATTTTTTAAACGTTTCATTATCTCCTTTTGCAGCAGTTTGAAAATCAACAACCGGATTTTCATCAAAGTGAACAGAAATCATAGATCCTACTCTATTGATGGTAAATACAACATTATTTGCTTTTAAAACTCTATCTATTCCTGCTTCTAAATAAGCTGTTTTTTCTTCTAAACGGGTAAAAATCTCGCGATCATTATCAAGCGATTGCAACATCGCCAACCCTGCCGCCATTGCTAACGGATTTCCGGACAATGTTCCTGCCTGATAAACCGGACCAAGCGGTGCTAAATAATTCATGATTTCTTCGCGCGCAGCAAAAGCCCCAACCGGTAATCCACCGCCAATAACTTTTCCGAAAGTAACAATATCAGCGTTGATATTATACAATTCCTGAACACCTCCTCGAGCCAAGCGGAAACCTGTCATTACCTCATCAAAAATTAGTAGAATTCCGTTTGCTGTACACAATTCTCTTAATCCTTCTAAGAAACCTTTTTGAGGTGGAATACATCCCATATTTCCGGCAACGGGTTCAATAATAATAGCTGCTATTTCGTTTTTATTGGCTTCGATTAAAGTTTTTACATTCTCTAAATCATTGTATTTTGCCAATAATGTATCTTTTGCAGTTCCTTCTGTAACTCCAGGACTATTTGGCGAACCAAAAGTTACGGCTCCACTTCCAGCCTGAATCAAAAATGAATCTGAATGTCCGTGGTAGCAGCCTGCAAATTTGATTATTTTATCTCTCTTTGTAAATCCGCGAGCCAGACGAATCGCACTCATACACGCTTCTGTTCCTGAATTTACAAATCGTATTTTATCAATATTCGGAACCATAGAAACCGCCAAAGCAGCGATTTGAGTTTCTAATTCTGTCGGCATTCCAAAAGAAGTTCCCAGTTTTGCTTTTTCAATTACAGCATCAACTACAGGCTGATACGCGTGACCCAAAACCATTGGTCCCCATGAATTGATGTAATCTATTAATTTATTTCCGTCTTCATCATACAAATACGCACCTTTGGCACTTTTTACAAAAATCGGAGTTCCTCCCACCGCTTTAAAGGCTCTTACTGGTGAATTTACGCCTCCCGGAATTACTTTTTCTGCTTCAGCAAAAAGCTGACTACTTCTTTTATAGATCATTTGTTATTTTAGATTTTAGAGTTCTGATTTTAGATATTAAACTGAGAACTTTATTTTAAAATTTGATTTTTATATTTTAGATTGATTTCAAAACTGAAAACTGCCACTGAAAACTGAGACTAAAAAATTTACTTCACTTTCAATTTCTGTCCAATAGCAATAGCATTATCTGAAAGATTATTTTTCCGTTTTAAATCATCAACCAATACGTTGAATTTTTTTGAAATAGAATACAATGTATCTCCCTGTTGCACTTCATATAAATTCGGATCGTTTGAATTAGAATTGGATGGATTTTTAACCGAAGTCGAAGAATTTTTAACTGAGACTGATTTATCAAAAGGCTTATAATCTTTTCCGGTAACCTGACAATCATACTGATGCAGATTATAACGCTCAATATAACTTATTAATTTGTCCGGATAATTAGGATCTGTGGCGTAACCCGCTGCTCTTAAACCTTTTGCCCAGGCTTTGTAATCGTCTTTTTCGTAAGTAAATAAAGTAGCATATCTGTTTTTTCCAACCAAAAACAAAGCATGATCTCTATAAGATTCTGCAGCTTCATTGTATTTTCTAAAGCATTCCTGCGAAGAATCATCATCATGGCGAACACTTTCTCCCAGCCAGTCTTTATGGCATTTTATTCCGAAATGATTATTGGCTTCCATCGCTAAATCGCCTTTTCCAGCGCCAGATTCTAAGATTCCCTGAGCAAGAATAATACTTGCCGGAATGCCGTATTTCTGCATATTTCCCATTGCAATATCTTTATATTGCAAAACATAATCTGTAATGACATTGCTGGTTACAACAGTTTTTGAAGTCGATTGAATAACTTCTGTTGTAACATTTGTAGAAGGATATTTTTTTACAGTTGGTCTTGAATCGGTCGTTTTTTTAGTCGTCGCTACTCTCGGTTTCTGTACTGCCACAGCTTTTTTAGTTGTTGCAATAGCCGGTTTACTGGAAGAACAACTCGCTAAAGTTGCTATTATAAAGAGTATTATAATTTTTTTAAACATTCGTTTTGAGTATTGGTAATTTCTTCTGCTTCAATTTTAAATTCATACCGTCAATTCCCTGCAATCCGCCTGTGTGAATGAGTAAAATTTTTGAATGCGCAGGAAAATAATTTTTGTGGATTAAATCTATAACGCCAAAAACCATCTTTCCTGTATAAATTGGATCTAAGGGCACTTTATTTTCTTCAAAAAAAGCATTAATAAATTCAATTAATTCTAAATTTATCTTGCCATAACCTCCAAAATGATAGTCAGAAATTAAATCCCAGTTATCTTTTTTGGCAAAAATACGAATTTCATCGTTTAAAAAGTCACCTTTTAGCGCCGGAAAACCTAAAATTTTCTGATTTGGCAATGCGCTATTTATTAATCCTGAAATTGTTCCGCCAGTTCCTACAGCGCAACAAACATAATTAAATACGGCATCTTCAGTTGTCAAAATTTCTTCGCAGCCTTTTACGGCAAGTTCATTTGTTCCGCCTTCGGGAACCAGATAAAAATCTCCAAACTGGTCTTTTAGCTTTTCTAAAAACGAATTTTCATTTTTATTTCGATAATCTTCTCTCGAAACAAACTCAAATTTCATTCCGTTTTCCTGAGCAAATTTCAAGGTTGGATTTTCATTGATTTTGTCAAAAAGTTCATCGCCCCGAATAATCCCGATAGTTTTAAAACCCTGTTCTTTTCCTGCATATGCCACTGCTGCAATATGGTTCGAAAAAGCGCCTCCAAAAGTCAGTAAAGTAGTTTTGTTTTCGGCTTTCGCCTGAAGTAAATTGTATTTTAATTTTCTTAATTTGTTTCCTGAAATAAACGGATGATTCAGATCTTCACGTTTTATTGTCAAAGAAATTTCGTTTGGAAAATGGATATTAAGTTCCTGCTTCAAAATTGGTTTTATTTTAATGTAATGTATTTTAGAAATTGAAAAAAAGGTCGGTTTTTCAAATATTCAAAATCACTTTCTTTTGCATAAGCTTCTCTTTCAAAACTAATATTTCGATACGCTAAATCCTTATTTTTATATTGAATCAAACGAACTAAATATTCTAAAAAGTACCAAATAAAAAAAGGCAGAATCAGCATTTCTTTTTGCTGTTTTAAATGAATTTTTTCATGATTCACAAAAGTTGAATTCGTTTTATCAAAATCATATTTTATTAACACAAACGGAAAAACAGCCATTCCCCGATATCCTTTCGGAATTAAATATTTGGCAACAATCAGAAACATTGGCTGTAAAATTTATAAATTTGTAGCTATAAAATTGTTCGATTTCTATAAAATGACAATCAAATATCTTTATTTTTGATTTTAAGTTTATCAGAAACGAACGCGAAGCAGATTTATGAAAGAGCAAAGTAATGAAAATAAATTAATTGAAGGCGAAGATTTTTACTATACGCCCGAAGGTTATAAATGCTTTACCGAAAAACACCATTTAAAAAGAGGTTATTGCTGCAAAAGCGGCTGCCGTCATTGTCCGTATGGATTTGATAAACGAACTGGTGAAATCAGAAAAAAAACCAATTAGTCAATTTGAAAATGTGGCAATTTGATAATTTTGTTATCTGAGCAAAGTCGAAGGATAAGTCTAAAATCAACAATCTAAAATATTTACATGGATATTCGCTCAAGAAAATTTAGGATTAAAATCCACAAATCCTATCACAGGTCGGATATTCGTTATCCCTAGTTTTAATTAGAAAATGTGTCAATTTGAAAATGAGATAATTTCTTTTCAAAGTGAATTTAAAATTTAAGCTTCAATTGATTAGATGTTTGATTATTCGGATTCAAAAAATCTGAAATCAACAATCTAAAATCTAAAATTAAAAAAATGACTTTTCAAGAACAAATACAACAAGGAATTCCATCGATATTACCTCCAAAGGCAGCATACGATTTAGCTATTAATCATGCTCCAAAGCGAAAAGAAATTCTTTCGCCAGAAGAAAAAAAACTGGCTTTAAAAAATGCATTACGCTATTTCGATGCCAAACATCACGCTGAATTAATTCAGGAATTTTCAGAAGAATTAGAAAAATACGGTCGTATATATATGTATCGCCTGCGTCCGGATTACAGAATGTACGCAAGACCAATTGATGAATATCCGGGAAAATCTTTGCAGGCAAAAGCGATTATGCACATGATTCAGAATAATTTGGATTATGCCGTGGCACAACATCCGCATGAATTGATTACGTATGGCGGAAACGGTGCGGTTTTCCAGAACTGGGCACAATATTTATTAACGATGCAATATTTGTCTGAAATGACAGATGAGCAGACTTTAACGATGTATTCAGGACATCCGATGGGATTATTTCCTTCGCATTCTGAAGCGCCAAGAGTTGTGGTTACAAACGGAATGGTAATCCCAAATTATTCTAAACCGGACGATTGGGAGAAAATGAATGCTTTGGGCGTTTCACAATACGGACAAATGACCGCAGGAAGTTATATGTATATTGGCCCGCAAGGAATTGTACACGGAACGACAATTACGGTTCTGAACGGTTTCAGAAAAATAAAACTAAATCCAGAAGGAAATCTTTTTGTTACTTCTGGACTTGGCGGAATGTCCGGCGCACAGCCAAAAGCGGGAAATATAGCAGGTTGTATTACGGTCTGCGCCGAAGTAAATCCTAAAATCACTAAAATTCGTCACGAACAAGGATGGATTAATGAAATCGTAACTTCGACAGAAGAATTGGTTAAGAGAGTCAATTCGGCGAAAGCCAATAAAGAAGTCGTTTCGATTGCTTATTTAGGAAATGTGGTTGATGTTTGGGAATGTTTCGACAAAGAAAACATCAAAATTGATTTAGGTTCTGACCAGACTTCATTGCATAATCCTTGGGCGGGCGGTTATTATCCTGTTGGAATTTCGTTTGAAGAAGCCAACGAAATGATGGCAAATAATCCAGATTTATTCAAAGAAAAAGTTCAGGAATCTTTACGCCGTCAAGCGAAAGCAATTAACAAACATACCGCAAAAGGAACTTACTTTTTTGATTATGGAAACGCCTTTTTATTAGAAGCTTCCCGTGCCGGAGCAGATGTTATGGCCGAAAATAATATCGATTTTAAATATCCGAGTTATGTTCAGGATATTATGGGACCAATGTGTTTTGATTACGGTTTTGGTCCTTTTAGATGGGTTTGTACTTCGGGTAAACCGGAAGATTTACAAAAAACAGATACGATTGCAAGTCAGGTTTTAGAAGAATTGGCAAAAACGTCTCCAAATGAAATTCAGCAGCAAATGCAGGATAACATTAAATGGATCAAAGGCGCACAGGAAAACAAACTGGTTGTAGGTTCTCAAGCCAGAATTTTATATGCTGATGCAGAAGGCCGAATTAAAATTGCAGAAGCGTTTAATCAGGCAATTGCTAAAGGCGAAATTGGAACGGTTGTTTTGGGTCGCGATCATCATGATGTTTCCGGAACTGATTCTCCTTACCGAGAGACTTCTAACATCTATGACGGATCTCGTTTTACGGCCGATATGGCGATTCAAAACGTGATTGGAGACAGTTTTAGAGGTGCAACCTGGGTATCAATTCATAACGGTGGCGGAGTTGGCTGGGGGGAGGTTATAAACGGCGGATTTGGTATGGTTCTTGATGGTTCTAAAGAGGCTTCAAAGCGTTTAGCGTCAATGCTTTTCTGGGATGTTAATAACGGAATTTCAAGAAGAAGCTGGGCCAGAAATGACGAAGCTATTTTTGCTATAAAAAGAGCAATGGAAGTTCAGCCTTTATTAAAAGTAACTTTACCTAATATTGTAGACGAAAGTTTATTTTAGTAGAAAATTGTCACCCTGAGCGACGTCAAAGGAATGTCACCCTGAGCGAAGTCGAAGGGGGCGCTTAGCCTGACCGGAAAAATAAAGAACATTAAATTTAATTATATGAAAACATTCAAATTAGTACCCGTTTTTTTGCTTTTAATATTAGCCTCCTGCAGCACCGTTAGTGTTTATTCTGATTACGACAAAAACGTAGATTTTGCACCTTATAAAACCTATGCTTTTTTTAAGCCGGGAATTGACAAGGTTGAAATTTCTGATTTGGATAAAAGAAGAATTCTTCACGCCATAGATACTGAATTACAGGCAAAAGGTTTTACCAAAAGCGAAAATCCTGATTTATTAGTAAACATTTTTACTAAATCAAGAGAACAAGTAAATGTCAACCAATTTAGTGCCGGATGGGGCTACGGTTGGGGTTGGGGATGGAATCCTTACATGATGTACGGAAACCAGACAACAGTTTCAACTTCAACAGAAGGAACTTTATTCATCGATTTAATCGATGCTAAAAAGAAAGAAATGATCTGGCAAGGCGAAGGTGTTGGAACTTTAACCAAAAACGTTGACAAAAAAGATGCAAGAGTGCAGGAAATTGTAAGCAAAGTTTTAGCTCAGTATCCGCCGGTTAAGAAATAAGTTTTTTAGTCGCAGTTTTCAGTCTCAGTTTTCAGTTTTAAAAAAAAACTAAATAAACCTGATGAATACTTCGCAAAATAATTAATACATTTGTTATTCAGACAACAAAAAATGACAAACTTTAGTAACATTATTATCGCTATTATTAGCATTATTGCAATTGAGCAATGATGGCGAGGTGTTATATAAATAAGTAAACAAATACAATTTATGAAACCTCCCAAACCGGGAGGTTTTTTTATTCTAAATAGCCACGAATTACACGAATTAACACGAATTGTTTTTTTACATCAAAGAATAAAAATTAGTGCTAATTCGTGTAATTCGTGGCAAAAAAACAAACCATTATGGATTTATTTAACGAAGTACTCGCCGCAAAAAGACAACTCGAAAATGTAGTTGCCGCTACTCCACTGACTCAAAATTTAAACCTTTCAGAAGAATTTAAAGCTACTATTTTATTAAAAAGAGAAGATTTACAAATTGTCCGGTCGTATAAAATTAGAGGCGCTTATAATAAAATTTCTTCGTTAAGTGAAAAAGAAAAAGCAACCGGAATTGTTTGTGCAAGCGCAGGAAATCATGCGCAGGGTGTCGCTTATTCCTGTCATTTATTGCAGATAAAAGGCAAAATCTATATGCCAAAAACTACTCCGAAACAAAAAGTAAAACAAGTTCAGTTGTTTGGGAAATCGTTTGTAGAAATCGTACTTACGGGCGATACTTTTGATGATGCTTATGCTTCGGCAACTGCAGATGCCATTAAAAATCATAAAACGTTTATTCATCCTTTTGATGATGCTAAAGTTATTGCGGGTCAGGGAACTGTGGGATTAGAAATTCTGGAAAGCTATAAAGAACCAATTGATTATGTTTTTGTACCCATCGGCGGCGGCGGACTAGCATCCGGTTTGTCTGAAGTTTTTAGACATTTAAGTCCAAATACAAAAATTATTGGTGTCGAACCAAAAGGCGCTCCTTCAATGAAAACTTCCATTGCAGAAAATAAAAATACGACCTTAAAAACAATCGACAAATTTGTTGACGGCGCGGCTGTAAAACAAGTTGGAGATTTAACTTTTGATATTTGCCGAAATAATTTAGAAGACATTATTCTGGTTCCCGAAGGAAAAGTCTGCACGACAATTTTACGTTTGTATAACGAAGAAGCTATGGTTGTAGAACCTGCGGGCGCTTTGACAATTGCAGCTTTAGATTTTTATAAAGATAAAATAAAAGGCAAAAATGTAGTTTGCGTGGTTAGCGGAAGCAATAATGATATTGAAAGAACAGCCGAAATAAAAGAACGTTCTTTGTTATATGAAGGTTTAATGCATTATTTTCTGATTCAGTTTCCGCAGCGTCCCGGCGCTTTAAAAGAATTTGTCAATAATATTTTAGGACCTGATGATGACATTACATATTTTCAATTTCATAAAAAAAACAATCGCGAAGTAGGTTCTGTAGTTGTTGGTTTAGAATTGAAAAATAAAAAAGACATTATGAATATTAAACTGAATATGACTAAAAACGGATTCGAATTTCACTATTTAAATGACAATCAGGAATTGTTTACGCAGTTAATTGGATAAAACAAAAGGCTGCCTGAAATAATATCAGACAGCCTTTGCACTCAATATAAAATTACTAATTGAATTCGGAAATTATTGTTTTATAACTTTTTTGAAATAAGAACCTTTACTATCCGTAACTTTTACAATATAAAGTCCTTTTGGCAATTTTGAAATTTCAACTTCTGCTTCATTTCCGTTTGCAAAATCAACCGTTCTTTTTAAAAGATTTTGTCCCGTAGCCGAATAAATTTCAACCTGACCGGAACCTGAATTTGGTGTATTTATTTTTAAATAATCATTTGTAGAATTTACATAAATAGTAAGATCAGATGAAGAATCAACTTCTTCAACGGCCACTTTTTTAGCTGTAGATTCAACCTGAACCAATTGCCATTGCTGGTTTAAGCCTCCTGTATAACTCCAAACCTGAATATTAGCGCCGTTTGCCGTAGAAACATTTTCAACATCCAATGATTTTCCACTATTCACATTAATGATTTTATAGTAACCTCCGCCAAGACTCGTAACCGTCCATTTAAATTCGTTAGAAGCTGAGAACGTTTTTTGCTGCACTTTTAATCCGTCTGCAGTTCCATTGTTTTCAACTGCAAGATACATTCCTGTAGATTTTACGATGATGTAATAATTACCGCTTCCGTCAGAAACAAATTTCCAGCGCTGATTATTTCCTCCTCCGTTTGTGATATCATATTGCTGAATTCTTCCTCCGCTTACGGTTGAATTATCTGCAACATCCAAACCTTTATTACTATTTCTTGAAATAATATTGTAATAACCTGGAAATCCTGTAACTGGAGGCGTTCCCGCTCCCCAATTAAATGTAACTGCTGATGAAGCCGGAACTGTATAATTAAACGCAGATGATCCTGAAACGACTTTAATCGTATTTGATCCGCCTGAATTATAGACTACCAGTGAAACAGAACCATCAGGATTTTTAAATCCGGCAGAAACAATACTTCCATTTGTACTTGACGAACTAATTCGTACAGCGCCCGGTTTTACAAATTTTGAAATTTGACCAATAATATAATACGCCACATTTTTGGTATAACTTGTACTATTGTTAACCGTAATTGCTCCTAAGCAAGTGTTACATCCGCCAGGAGTACGCGGTCCTAAACCTGAATTGTTTGCTGCGTTCCATTCCAGAACTGTTTTTGCCCAGTTATTTGTACTTCCAATAACGACATTTTGCATGTGCCAGCCAAAATCTCCGCTAAAACTTCCGCCTGATCCGGTATATTGTTCTGTAAAATAAACATTTTTATTTGTTGCATTTCGAACTGTTGACATGGCAGAAATATTTCCTAAATACAAATGAAACGCCGCGCCATCAACATAACTGCTGTTATTTAAAACATCAATAGGATAAGCCGTATTATCACAGTTATGATCAAAAGCTATGATTTTTATATTTCCATAACCTGCCGCAGCCATTTGAGGGCCAAGCTGTTGATTAATGAAATTTTTCTGCTCGGTAGAATTCATCAGCATACTTGGTTCATTATTTGGATTTTCGGGTTCATTTTGAGGCGTGATTCCCCAAATTGAAATTCCCTGCGCCTGCATTGCTGTAAAGTATTTTACAAAATATCGGGCATAAGCTGCATAATATTGTGTTTGCAAACTTCCGCCAACCCAGGAATTATTGGTTTTCATCCAGCGTGGCGCTGACCACGGAGTTGCTAATATTTTTATGTTCGGATTAATTAACTGAATCTTTTTAATAATCGGAATCAAATATGTCAAGTCCGGTCCGTTAAGACTAAAATTATTCATATTAACATCGCCCGAAGTTTCGTTGTAACTATAAGAAGAACTGCTTAAATCTGAAGCTCCTATACTAATACGAACAACACTCGCGTTTAATCCTGTAGTTGGATTATACAAATCATTCAGTAATTGATTTTGCTGTGTCGCTGCCATTCCGCTAATAACTTCGCAGCTTCCTTCTGTAAGTGTGTATCCAAAACCATCCATAGTTTGATAGGTTGTAGACGGATTCACGGTAACTGTGGAAGGATTTGATCCTGAATTTGTTCCGAAACTAACAGTCGATTGTTGCTGCAATAATTTCGTCTGATCGCCGGCTGTGATCCACGGCGTAACAGTTTGTGCATTTGTTTTAATTAAGGAAATCACGATAAAGCAAAACAGCATTATCAATTTCATTTGATTTTGTGGTTTTTGGGTAATTTTGTTCATAGTTTTGAGGTTTTAGATAATTAAATTTTTCTCGTTTTTTAAGATTAATTTTATTAATTCACTTCAATATTATACTAAATTTAATTAAAATGATATTTTTCTTACATTACAAATACACATCATTTTAAAATTTGAACCTTACAAAAACTTATCTGCATTTTTTATAATTAATTAAAATACAGTGTTTTAAGTTAGTAAAAAAGAATAAAAATCTTACTTTTAAAATCGAAATAATCATAAAATGCTAAAAACCGAATAAGAAAACTTTTGTTTCCTTGTTTAAAGATAATTTCATAAACTCAATTTGATAAATAAATAATCACCAAATGATAAATATCAGAATTTATGAATCATGATATGTCGTAATTTTGCAAATCATTTTGATATAGAAATTATGGCAGCTCTTAAAGACATTTCAAACATACAAGACATACAATTAATGGTCGATACTTTTTATGATAACGTTAGAAAAGATGATCTTCTTGGACCCATTTTCAACGACAAACTGCAGGATCGCTGGCCAATGCATTTGCAGAAAATGTATGGTTTTTGGCAAACAATTTTGTTTGATGTTCGTGCTTATTCGGGAACTCCTTTTCCGCCACACAAACAATTACCGGTAGATAAAACACATTTCGATCGCTGGATTCAACTTTTTAATTCTTCTATCGACAATCTTTTTTCGGGACCAATTACAGAAGAAGCCAAAATGAGAGCTACGAATATGGCCTTTATGTTTAACCACAAAATTGAATATTTTAGAAATTTAGAAAATCAATAAAAAAAGTCGCAAATTCAAGAGGTTTTTCTTTTAAATAATTCGTGAATTCGTGGCAAAAATATATTGGTATTTTAAAAACCCATACAATTGCAGATCTTCAAGAAAACTGTAACAGAAGATTATATTAAACTAAAATATTTTAATTAATCGCAGGAAAAAGCCATTCAAATTCGTAATTTTACATTCTTAATCTACAACGTTTTCGAAAATGAATGCATCTATAGAAACAAATCCGTTATTAGAAAGATTGCCAAAACATTTACAGCAATTCATCAAACCTCAGGATTATAGCGATTACACACCTATAAACCAAGCAGTTTGGCGTTATGTAATGCGTAAAAATGTAGATTATTTATCAAAAGTTGCACATCACTCTTATTTGGATGGTTTGAAAAAAACCGGAATCGAAATTGATTCTATTCCAAGTATGTATGGAATGAACAGAATTCTAACCGAAATTGGCTGGGCTGCCGTTGCAGTTGACGGATTTATTCCGCCAAATGCTTTTATGGAGTTTCAGGCTTATAACGTTTTGGTTATTGCTTCAGATATTCGTCAGTTAGAACATATTGAATATACACCTGCACCGGATATTATTCACGAAGGTGCCGGCCACGCTCCTATTATTGCAAACCCTGAATATGCAGAATATTTGCGTCGTTTTGGTGAAATTGGATGCAAAGCCATTTCATCTCACAAAGATTATCAAATGTATGAAGCGATTCGTTTACTTTCAATTTTGAAAGAAGCCGAAGACACGCCACAGGAAAAAATAGACGAAGCCGAAAAAGCAGTTGCCGATTTGCAAAACAATATGGGCGAATTGTCTGAAATGGCTCAGATTCGTAATTTACACTGGTGGACAGTTGAATACGGTTTAATTGGAACTGTGGAAAACCCAAAAATATATGGTGCCGGATTGCTTTCTTCTATTGGAGAAAGTGCCTGGTGCATGACCGATAATGTAAAGAAAATCCCTTATGATATTTCTGCTGCGAATCAAAATTTTGATATTACGCAGTTACAACCTCAACTTTATGTTACGCCGAATTTCTCTTATTTAAGTTTGATTCTGGAAGAATTTGCTAATAAAATGGCGTTAAGAACAGGAGGACTTTCGGGAATTAAAAAACTAATTCATTCAAATGCTTTAGGAACAATTGAATTAAGTACAGGATTACAGATTTCGGGAGTTTTTACCAATGTTCTGGAAGAGGAAGGAAAACCAGTTTACATTCAGACAACAGGAAAAACAGCTTTATCTTACCGTGAAAAAGAATTGGTGGGTCACGGAACTTTAACACATCCACACGGTTTTGGTAGTCCGATTGGGAAACTGAAAGGCTTTAATTTAGCGATTGAAGACATGAGTCCGAAGGATTTACAGGCTTATAGCATTGTTGAAAATGAAACTGTAAAACTGGAGTTTGAAGGCAACATTATTGTTGAAGGCGAAATCATTACGGGTTCAAGAAACTTGCACGGTGAAATTATCCTGATCAGTTTTAGAAATTGCACGGTAACACAGGGCGAAACTATTTTGTTTCAGCCTGACTGGGGAAATTACGATATGGCAATTGGTAAAAAAGTGGTTTCTGCTTTTTCCGGTCCAGCCGATGTGAACAGTTTTGATTTGATTAATTCTGTTCCAAAAACGACTACAATTAAAGCAAAACATACTGATGAACGTGATGATTTAGAAGTTCTATATCAGACAGTTCGCATGATTCGAGAAAATAAAGATCCAAAATCTGACTTAAAACCTGTTTTTGAGAAGTTGAAAAATAATCATCCTAATGATTGGCTGCTTTCTGTTGAAATTGCAGAACTTTTGAAAGATTCTGAAGAGAAACAACTTTTACAGGAAGTCTTGGTTCATTTAGATCAATTGAAGGTGAAACGTCCTGAAGTGGCGCATTTAATTGCCGGAGGTTTGGATTTGATTTTTGATAAAGAAGTTGTTTGAGGTTTGCCACGAAGACACTAAGACGCTAAGTTTTTTTTGAATGTGGTGAATTTATTTCTCGCAGATTTGGTAGATTGAGCAGATTTTTTCTATTAGGAAATTCGTTAAGACTTTTTCTTATTTTATTTCATTTCGACGAAAGAGAAATCTCCCCTAGTAACTCCGCAACGAAAATCAATCTTTGTCGAGCTTCTCGTGGAGATTTCTCCTCCGTCGAAATGACAAGATTGCGAAAAAACCTTTGAACCTTTGCCCCTATGAACCTCTGAACCTTCTACTTACAATTTTAGTTCCTCATTAAAATCTTTATCAGATTCAATTGTTTTGCCATCATATTGAAGTTTCCATCCCATTGAATTAGTCAGGATTAAAATCTTGGATAATTCACTGATTAATCTGTTTTGAGCGTTTGTTTTTAAAGAAGATTTATCGATTTTCTTTTGCAGATTTATTTTTACTGATTTGTTGATTTTATTGTAATCATCACCCGTAAATGGATTTAGTTTGCTTTGCTCAACATCATAAAACTGAATATCAGGATTGATTGTGATTTCTTCTTTCGGAATATTTAAAATCGTAATGGTTTTATTTTTTTCGTCGATGTCGTATTTCATTTTATGCAAATCATACGCTACCGTGACATTTGCATTTACGACAATAAGCGCTTTTTTCTCAAAGGAAAGCATATTCATCAAATATTTCTGCTGATTTTTATAGGTAATAACTTCTGAGAAATGGCCTTCTGTGACAACCAATTTTCCAACATTCAGGATTTGCTGCTGAATAAGATTGGTGTTATAATCGATTGTAGAATCGTCTCCTTTTTTGAATTCGCAATACTTGAAAGCCAAGACTATCACGAGCACAACTCCAGCTAAAACTATTATTCTTTTTATTAAATTTTGCATTCCGTTTATTTATTAGACCAATTTACAAAATGCGGATTAAAGTCTGCCACGAATTGCACTAATTTTCACTAATTCATAATTTGTGCATTAGATCATTCTAAAAATTAAATTCTTGAAGTTTGCCATGAATTACACTAATTATTCACTAATTATAGTTTGCGTATATATAAGTAAGATTGTGAAATTGAATTAGCAAATATTAATTCGTGCAATTCGTGGTGAAAAAAAACTTTTTTAAAATGGATAACCTATCGCAATATTCAAAATTAGATTATCTTTTCTCCATGGTCCGCTTCCAAAATCAATATCTTTAATTACCCATCTGTCGCCTTCAGGCAAATATGGTTTTCGTAACGGAAATGCCAAATCGGTTCTTAAAATCAGGAAAGACAAATCAAAACGTAATCCAGCTCCCGCTCCAACGGCAATTTCTTTCATAAAATCTTTAGAAATTTCAGCTCCGGGTTTATTCGGATCAGCGTTCATCAGCCAAATATTTCCGGCATCTACAAACAATGCGCCCCGAACAACGCTAAAAAGTTTCGCTCGATATTCCGTACTAAATTCTAATTTTAAATCCCCCGATTGATCCGGCAGATAATTATTAACTGTTTCGGTATTCATGTAACTTCCCGGTCCAAGCGATCTTGCCCTAAACGCACGAATACTATTTGTTCCGCCCACTACAAACTGTTTTGATGTTGGCAATGAAAGTGAATTACCGTATGGAATTCCGGCACCAACAATAATTCTGCTCGCCAATTCGCTTTCCTTGCTTAATTTCAAATAATGCCTGAAATCGGCTTTAACTTTTACATATTGACTAAACGGAACATCAAATATATTTTTCTGATTACCTTCTTTCACATTGGCTCCTGTTACTAAACCTGTTACGTTTCCTGCAAGATCTAACTCTCCATTAAAATAGAACGTATTTTTTTTACGCTTTTGCATTGTATTGGTGTAAGTAAACTGATATGTGGGTCCAAAAATCAATTGTTTTTCAATGACTTTTCCCAATGCAGGATCATCCAAAATATCTTGTTGATACTCTTCTGTTACGTTATTCGGACTCACATACGTTACGTCTAACACATTCAGTTGATGTTCTTTTCGAATATTTTCCTTCCATAAATATCCAAAAGAGGCGTTGAAAGAATTTAGCGCATAAAGCTGTGTTCTGTTTTGAAATTCGTATCGAAGTGTCGCTTTGGTTCTGGGTACGAATTCACTCGAACCCTGAATATTTTTAAAAGGTGTAATAAATCTTGGCCAGGTTAAACTTGTTTCTGCTCCGAGTTTATAAATGTTTTTTCCGTTGTTTGCTCCCGAAAGCTGAAAATCGGCACCGCCAAAAACAGAAACGGTAAGCAATTCAGCACCACGAAATAAATTTCTGTTATTCCAGTTTACATTTACTTCTGTTCCGGTATAACTGGCTGAATTTGTTTTTCCTAAAACCTCAACACGAATAAATTTTTTCGGTAAAAGTGTTAGATAATAATAGGCATCCAATGTTTTTGGTAAACTATCTGAGAGTCTAAATTCGTTTTTCACAAAATTAAAAGTTCCCAGATTTACGAATCGGTTTAAAGTCAGATTATGATCTTTTCTGTTATAAAGATCTCCTTTTTTAAAATATATGGTTCTGTCAAAAACCCTCGGATTAAAGGTATTTGCCGTGTCTATAATCGTAAAATCATTATACTGAACGACATCTTTTTTAGTGTATTTTACACTGTCTTTTGAAATCGAAAAATTCGGGTACACCACAATTTTATCAATCTTATAAGCCGTAAGTGCTTTTGGTGGAGCATCATCTTTTATTACCAGTCTCACTTTTACCTCGTGATCACCTTTACTGCTGTCTATCTTCGCTAAAATATAATCCGGATTAAAATAATAATATCCTTTTTCTTTAAGTCTTGCATCAATACGTTCGCGTTCGGCTTTGATGACATCCAAATCATAAGGTTTGCCCACTTTTAATAAACTTCTTCGGCTTGATCTTGCTATTATTTTGGACATTGCCAAAGAATCATCCGGAAAAGTCACACTTTTGATGATATATTGTTTTTTGGGCGTAACGGTATATTCTGCCGTAACCCTTTTATTTTTCGCAGTGGAATCGGCACTGACGCGGGTTTTAAAATAACCTCTGTTTTCTGTAAAATTTCTTAAAAGTGCTGAATTATAATCCAAATCAACCTGGCTAAAAAGTACCGGCGCTTCACCCACTTTATTTCTAAGCCAGTATCTGATTCCTTTTTCCTTTTTAGGTTCTCCGGCGATATTATAAATCCACAATTTAGGACGCAATCCTAATATTTGTTTGGTTGGTTTTGGTCGTAATAAACCTTCCAGTTCTTTTTCAAGAGCTTTTCTGTCTTTCTTTTTAATTATAGAATCCTTCACGGTTACAGATGCTCCCGTGTATAATAAATCGCCTTCTGGTAAATATTTTGTATTGCTGCATCCAAAAACAAAAAACAAGGATAAAAGCAGGACAAAATATTTTATATATCTGGTTTTCATATTACTATGTTTTTTGCTCATTTCCTTCAATTTGGTCATCCTCTTTGTTTTCTTCTTTTTCCTTTTCTTCTTTTTCTTTCTGTTTTCTTTTTTCCTTACGCAGTTTTTCTTCCTTAATCATTTCTTTTTCCTCTGCAGAACGATGAAACAGTTCTCTGAATTTATTGTAACTCATCGTGATAATAAAAGCAACTCCGGTTTCTACAACCTGTCCTTCTACTGCAACCTGATATTCATTTTTTCGATAGGCACGAACCATGTATCGACCATCTTTTGTCAGCTGATAATCTAAGGCAACGTCGCCGGCGATATTGGTACTTTCTTCATTGGCGCGTTCCTGGCCTTCAACTCCAAAACTGCTTCCTACGGTCACTTTTAATCTGTCATCCAAAAGTTTTTTAGAAACACCAACATTCAAATCAGTTCTGTTTTCTCTGTTTCCGGAAGTATAATCATCGGTCGATTCTAAATCAAATTCTAACTGAACTCCTGTAATTAATTCGCCGGCCAAATCGTTTAATTGCTGCGAAAGAATTTTGCTCACACTTTGTCTTGCCAAAGATTCAGCACTTGTTCCGCCGCTTTCGCTCGCAAACGGATTTTCACCAATAAATCTGTTCAATAATAAAAGGGCAAAAACCTGTTTGTTTAATTCTGCTGGTTCTTGTCGCAATTGTTCCAGTTTTGCCTGCGAAGCCGAAACGATATCGGATGAAACATCATAATTTCCGTCTGGTAAAATAATATCAAAACTAATTTCAGGTTTCAATAATTCACCTTTCATTTTTAATAAAGTCTGAAACGGAATTTTCTGTTTGTATGTGTTTTTAACTGTCGAACTAACTGATCCTAACTGATTTCCTAATAAATCAATCGGCGCAGCTTCTACTTTATAAATTGCCGTAATATTTAAAGTCGCCATGGTTGGCTCGCCATTCCAGGTGATCGAACTTCCTTTTTGGATATTGAATTTTCTGCGGATCATATTAAAATTCATCTCATAAGCTCCATCCGAAAATTCATAGGTACCTGTTAAAGTCGTTTTTCCGGAAGGATCGATTCCGCCAGTAAGCTGTGCTTCTCCTTTTAGATTTAAGTAATCTCCGTTTCCTTTATCAATTACCAGCGTAAGTTCAGCTTCTTTATCGATAGCTATTTCTACGCTCACATCCATACCAATTAATTGAGATTGGTTAAGTTTTTCCTGCATCGCGGCAGTTTGTTTCAGATACAAATTATCTTCATCTACAAACTCCACAATTCCTTCTCTATCAGCAATTGAAGGATCTGATTGCGGCAAAACAACAGAGAATTTAGTTTCTTTATTTATTTTAAGATTTCCGCCAATAACAGGATTTTCAAGTGTTCCTTTTATGTTTAATTTGGTATCTAAAAATAAATCTCCGTAAAACAAATCATTGTCTGCGGCTTTTGAGTGAATCGCTCTAAAATCGTTGGCAACAACGGTTAAACCAAAATTATAGGTTTTAAAATCCGGAGATTGAATTGTTCCGTCTACAGATAATTCATTGTCATTTTCGTCTATCAAAGTAAATTTATCAAACGAAATCACGTCATTTGAAAAAGTGATTTTTTCCTGATCTGTCTTAAAATAAGAGTTCAGTTGCGTAACTCTGAATCCTGTATCGTTAAAGTTCAGTTCTCCGCCCACTTTAGGAGCAGAAGCATTTCCGGTAATTTTAAAATTTCCTGATAAATAACCTGTCCCTTCGGTAATATTTCCCATCGTAAAGCCCTGAATACTTTTCATATTCAGCTTATTAATGTCAACATTAAAGTCAAGATTTCCACCCTTTATAGTGTAATTCCCAGTCACTTTTACATCATTATCCTGCCCGCTTAAACTGACATTTGCAGCCAGAATATTGTTAGTTTTATTATCTACTTTTATGTCAATATCACCAACGGGTTCTGCTCTAAAGGCAAAATCCGTAATTTTTATATCTGATGTAAAAGTCGGGCTTGCCATTACATTTTCAACAACGGCATTTCCGTTTATTAAACCTTGCATCAACAACTTGTCTTTTTTGACCATATTTAAAATAGTCTCAATTTTAAAGTTTACAAAATCGACTTGCAATGGCGCATTATCCTCATTTCCCTGAGATTGAATTTTTAATTCATTTCCGGCATTATCCAGATAAAATTTATTGATGTAAAGTCTTTTTCCGCCAAATTCAACTGCATTTTCAGGATCGATATTCCATTTGTCATAGTTAAGAACAAAGTTTTCCGCATCAATTTTAAAGATGTTTTTACTATCGTCTCTATTTAAATTTCCGGCAATAAAATACTGTTGTTTGTCTTTTGTGTCTTTTACTTCAAGCGCATAAGTCAAAGTATTATTCTGCACATTTCCGGATAAACTGGTAAACGGAATTTTCATGGAACCACTTTCAATTGTAGCTACAGAAATTTGATATTCTAAAGCATTTTCTTTGGCTTCAATATTTATTTTTCCATCTGCAATGGTATTATTTGCGTAGACAATTCTCGGAATCGTTCCTTTAACTTCCAAGGAATCCGTTACATTGTTGTATTTTCCTGTAATTTTAATTGGCTCTAAACCAGTTAATTTTGGAACTAATTTAAAAAGCAGCGGATCGTTATCTATAGTTAATGTAAAAGCCAGTCTTTGTTCGTCTGCTTCTCCGTTTACTTTCGGATTTTGTAAATCAAGATACTTAGACAATGATTTTTTTATTGCCGCTGTCAAAGTTGTCAGTTTGTATTTTCCGTCAACTTCGGCTTTCAAAAACTGAGATGAAATTTTGATATTGTTTCTGTTTTCGTCTGAAAAAGCAATAACACGAACAGAATCCAAAACAATTGGTTCTGCTGCCTGCAAAATCTGAACGTTCGAAAGAAACACTTTTCCGTTTAAAAAATCCGGATTACTGTTTGCAATATCTGCATCGACATTTCCTCGCAATTTCATTGGTCCGGCGTGAAGATTCAGCTTTTCAAGATCGGCAATATCCAGGTTTAATTTTAATTGAATCGAAGGATATTTGTCTTTTGTACTTCCGCTTGCGGCCAAATCAAAATTCAGATTCGGGTCTTTCATTCCCGATTTTACATTAAAAAAACCGTTTTTAATATTCCCTTTTAAAGCTAAATCCTTGTACGTATATTTATTAAAAACTGCTTTCTGAACCAAGCCGTCTAATTCTGCCTGCGCTGTTTTTGGGTCTAAACCTTTGCCTTTTACTTTCGCTTTAAGCGTAATTTTTCCAATCGAGTCATTTTTGATTAATCGGCCTAAATCAAAATCTAATAAATAAACGGTCGCATCGTATTTCTCTTGTTTTTTAATACGCTGATCAAATAAAGCATCGACTTTTGCATTTCCGAAACTACTGTTTAAAGCCAGATTTGTTTTGAAATTCTGAACCGAACCTTTAAATTTTCCCTGCAAATTAAATTGAGAAGGCAATTGAATATTTTTTGGAATTGTTCCCGCCGGTATAAAAGAATAAACGTCTTTTGAAGTGCTTGATAACTTTTTGATATTCAAATCATAATATGCTTTTTGAGCATTTGGCAAACCGGTAATTTTCCCCGAAAGGGCAACTTTTGTAGTTCCGATTCCGCTCATTTCAAACTGTGGAATATTTAGGTCTTTTACTTTTCCGCTCACGCGTGTATTCAAATACAAAACAGCATTTGGATTGCTTTTAAATGGATTTGTTTTGTATAAATCAGGCGCAAAAAGCAAAATATCCTTAAATCCAATTTTCGACTGATATAAATTGGCATCTAAACCTAAGTTTCCGAAATCTTTTTTTAATGCGTCAAGCGAAGCATAAGTTACTTTGATTTTATTCTGTAAAAGTGTTTGCGGCGTTCTAACATATAAATTCTCTAGAGACGCATTTTTTGGTCCGTAAAAGAAATTGGTTTTTAGAGACTGAATCTGCAATCCACTTTTTTCATTGGCAGCAAGAGATTTTATATTTCCCGAAATTTTGTTGTTCCCGTATGATAATTTTTCTGCTTTAAGATTGAATTTACTCAGATCCAAATGGCTGTAATCAATTCCTCTTTGAACAGGTTTTGACTGCATATCATCAAATTTGAAAGCAATATCCTGTATGTCGACATCATTTAGTTTTACCTTCCAGCCGGTTTGTTTAATCGCCGTAGAATCTAAACTTGGTGCTTTAATTTGTTTGTCTTTTGTGCCGAGTCTTAAATTCCCTTTCAGGTTTTTTAACTGGAAAGAATCAAAATCTAAAAGCTGTTTGTTCAGGTCAATTTCGTTAACCGTTAAATCCAGATTTCCAAGCTTTATTCCAGAATCTAATTTGGAATCTTTATTGTCGTAAGCAAGATCAATTTTAGACAAACTGATTTTGTCTAATTTAAGTTTAAAGTCTTTTCTTTTAGAAATTGTATCGACAGTTTCAACAGAAACCTCCGCAATTTTTTCGACAGCGTCCTGATCTAAGATTAATTTTAATCCGTTTAAATTAATATTCGGAATATCAAAATTCATTTTATCCAATTCAAATTTATTGAATTTAGTGTCGAAATGTGTCAATTTTACCTTTACATCATTCTTGGCAAAATCATCTTTAAAATTGAAATTGATATTATCCAGATTTACTTTTACAACCGAGATCTTAAAAGGTTTACTGTCCGGATCTTCCTTTTTTGGTTCTTTTGATTCGAATGCTTTTATGATATAGTCGAAATTAAAAACACCTTCTTTATTTCTTGAAATATTGGCAGTTGTATTTTCCAATGAAACAGAATTGATTTCTAATTCACTGCTAATCAATTTAAATAAATCAACATCAACTTCTAAACGTTTTCCTGCAAGTAAAACTTTCTTTTTTTGATCTTCAAAATAAAAACCTTCGAGAACTACATCTTTGGGGAATTTGATTAAAATCTTGTCTAATGAAACTTTGGTTTTTATTTTATCCTGAAGGTACGTTATGGCTTTATCCTTAGCATAATTCTGGATTGACGGGAGCTGAATTAAAATAGTAAGAAGTAATAATAGTGCAACTATAGAACCTACGCACCAGAGAAGGACACGTAGTGTTTTTTTAAGAAAATGAATTGGTTTCTTATTCATACGTCAGAAAACACGATTAGATTAAAGTTGCGTTTTTATATACCTGTATTTATACAGTATACAAAAGTGTTAATTTTAAGCTTTAACAATTTACATAATTATGCGCAATTATTCTAAAATTATACTGACAAATAGTTAATTTCTTACTTTTTATTTTGGTGGGAAGACACTAAAACACAATGTCTTTTTCTTATAAATGCTTGTTTTATTTAATTTTTTAAAACCTAATATGCGGCAATTTTTCGCCCAGAAGATTTATTCTTTGCTGAAGTTTGGCTAAGAATTTCTGATGTTGTTTTGATTCCGGATTGAAACTTTTGTGACGCAGGCTTTTTTGAATTTCTTCGATTTCTTTCATGGTAGAAACAGCGTTTTCAGCAATATAATTTTCACTGAATTTATGCCAGATATAATCTATCGCAACCTGGTTCGGATGCAGCATGTCTTCTTTGTAAAAACGATAATCACGAAGTTCATCCATCATGATTTCGTAAGAAGGAAAATAGTTATGAATTGTGAGTTGTGAGTTATGAGTTTTTTTTAAAGTCTGATGAAGAGCCGCAAATAAATGGGATTTGCTTAATTGATTTTCCGCAAAACCATCTTTTATATGGCGAACTGGTGAAATGGTGAAAATGAAGTTTATGTCCGGATTAATCGTCTGAATTAAATGGATTGTGTTTTGAATGCTTTTTTCGATTATTTCAACCGATAATAATTCTTTTGCGAATTGCTTTTGCGGTACTTTATGACAATTTGCAACTATTTCATTACTTTCCAGATTTTTGTAAATCCACGAAGTTCCGTAAGTAATAATAATATGTGTGGCTTCTTTTAGTTTTTTATTGGTTTCTAAAATCGCTTTGTTTAAAGTTTCCAGTAATTCCTGTCGGTCTGAATTGCTTAAATCGGAATGTACTTCATAAGAATGCCAGCGTTCGTTGTGAAAGAAAACATCTTTTTCGGTAAATTCTTTTTGTTGAACTGTTCTTTCTATTACTTTCTCAATCGAAATCGGATTAAAAATAATTCCGAATGGATTTGTTTCATTTTGAAATTTAAAGTAATCAAATTTATCAGCCATATTTTCAGCAAAACAAGAACCAAATGAAAGCACTTTCGAATTATAATCGATTGGATTATTTGTTTTAGAAATTGGGATTTCGGTTCTGAATTGCATGGCTTTTTATTTGAACACGAATTTCACGAATTTTCACCAATAAAAAAACCAAATACAGAAAGTATTTGGTTTTTGTGAAAGAAGCTTTTTGCTTAATATGTATATTCGATTATCTCAATTATATTTCCCGTATAATCATAAGTAGTTTTTTTAGTTGGATATCCTTTCGAATTGTATTCGTATTTCATAACATTTCCGGAAGGTTCAAATACAATTGTTGATTTTGAATTTTGAATATGATGAACTTTATATCTTGTTATATTATTTGCTGAAGAAAGATTCATTTCATCATCAAAATTAAACTGATCAATTAGTAAATTCAATCCTGTAACATTTTTAAAGACATTGTTCTTTGTATCATATTCATAATAAGAATTACTAATAACATTATAGCCGTCTCCCCAATTGTATTCTGATTTAACTATGTTGCCATTCAAGACAGTAAAAACCATATTTTCATCGCTTTTTGACTCTTTTCCTGTTTTGTTGTCAAAATCATACACCTCTTTTTTAATAGAACCATGACCATTATTGATATATAAAAATTTTGTTTCTTTTCCGTTTACTAATTTTGTGACAGTTTTTAAACTATCATTTGAATAGTTATATGATTTTTCAATACAACTTTTACCATAATCCCGATATTGATTTTCTTTCACTATTCGATTGCCATCATAAACAAAATCAATAGTTACAAATTTATTAGAAATGCTTACCATTTTATTACCATCATAAGTAAAAGCTGTAGTTTGATAAATGTTGTTGTTTTGATCTTTATATGTTATTGTTTTGGGTAAAACTAAATTAGCAGCATTATTACTCTCCTCATTTGAGCAAGAATTCAAAAGCAAAAGCAGTAATGGCAAATAATAAAATAAATTCTTTTTCATACTATTTAGTTTATGTATTACACAAAAGAAATCTTTTCTTAAAAGCGCTATATCCACAATAAGCTTTAATTACAACACTTTAAGACATACTACGGATTTACTCTTTTTTTATACTCTTTTTACATGCAAATTGCAGATTAACTTTAATCGATATAAAATGAAAAAACTAAAATTTGTAATTGCTGGTTTTACATTTATTTTTTTCTCTTGTGATAAGAATAACGATACTACAACAAACTCATTCTCTCCTATCGACGAAACAGAAATTTGTACATTTGATTTAATAAATTCACAAAAAACAACAACTCCAAAATCAAGTTCAACGATTATAAATTGGCATAGATGGGAAACTGGTCAGGTTATAAAAATTAAATTCTTAGATGGTACTGAAACTCAACATGAAATAGTAAAAAAGTATGCAGATGAGTGGATAAAATACGCAAATCTAAAATTTGAATATGTTTCTAAAGATCAAGATTCCCATATTAAAATTGCCATTAATATGGGTAGTGGAAGTTGGTCTGAATTAGGAGCTATACCAATGTATCCAAGTCCGCTTTATACTAATGCTCAAAATACACCAACTATGCGCGTGGGGAATGTCATTGATCTTCCAAGCTCCCGACGCAATATACTACATGAATTTGGACATGCTTTAGGTTTAGAACATGAAACAAAAAACCCTGATGCCAATATTAAATGGAATTTATCAGAGGTTTATAAGTATTACAGCGATGCGCAAGGATGGACAAAAGAAGAAGTAAATCTATTTGTAATCAACAAAGCAAGCAGTACAAATTATAGCGAATATGATCCGCTCTCTATCATGCACTATAATATACCTGCATTTCTTACAACTGATCATGTGGCCGTATATCAGACAACAGAATTATCTATTATTGATAAGAAATCGATAAATGAATGGTATCCGTTTACAATTGTATCAGTTTTAGATTCAGGACAAAGTATAAACGATCTTCCTTGGAACAAACGCATAAAATCTCCTAATGGAAAATATTCGCTGGAATTTGACAATGGCCTTCTACAAGTTATGGATCTTACTGACTACAAAGTTATTTGGGAAGCTGGAGATTCTAATTATAATCGTAAACCAAGTTGCTACTTCGAGTCAACAACCGGAAATATTATAATTAAAGGCGCAAGACTCAGCACTCTTCCTACAACCATAACATGGACAAGTAATACTTCTGGTTTTCCGGGAGCAAAACTTTATTTACAAGATGATGGTGATCTGCAATTAATGCATAATGGAGTTTTACGATGGTCTTCTGCAAAGGGGAAAATATAATTTGGAATGATTAATAAAAAAGTCCAACAAGTTTAAAACTATGTTGGACTTAATTTACACAACTTATTTTTTTACAAATCTTAATAAGTATATTCAATTTCATATTCTATTGATTTACCTCCGCTATCTAATGAACTACGTTTTTTTGGATAATCACTTTCATTATAAATATAGCTTGTCAGGTAAACCGCTGTATTATCAGATGATGTTCTGGTAGTTTTTACAATATTATTTTTTCCAAATTCACTAATTTCATTTAGTAAAAGATTAAAGCCTAAAATATTTTTAAGTGGATTATTCTTTGTATCGTATTCGTAAAACAATGTTATTGTTGTAGAATCAAACTTTTGTTGGTCTTTGACAAGATTGTCATCTTTATAAGTCAAAGTACCTTCACTAGTTTTAATTTCTTCTTTTGTGTTTTTATCAACTGAAGAATTTACATATGAAATTAATTCATTAGAGCTATAGGTATAAACTGTTTTATCAAAATACAGACCATCAGGATTATTAACAGAAATACCATCTGTAAAAGTTCTGGTTTTTAATTTTCCATTTTCATAAAAATAACCAACTTCACTATGTTTAGTTTCTTTCCCTTGCTGATCTACATCAAATGCTTCTTGCTTTACAATAAAATCACCGCTGTAAGTAAATGTTACTTTTGATCCAAATTCGACAATACTTACAATTTTATTTCCATCAAACGTAAGTGTATTTTTTTCATTCGTTCCCGGAGATATGATGGGATATGTGTAAGTAATGGTTTGAGGTAAAACCAAAGTATCTTCTAAAATAGAATCATCATCATTAGCACATGAAGTTAGTACAGCAATCAAAGCGATACAAAGCAATAAAAGTTTTTTCATTTTTAATAGGTTATTTTTAAGGTTATATAGTATCAATTGGGCAAATATAATCGAAAATAAAAAAATGCAAATGTTTAATCTTTTTTAAACTAAAAATCAAATTTATCAGTTCTGTCTTCGGCAAAACAAGAACTGAAACAAAGCGCTATAACTGTAATAAATTGAATTAATGTTTTCACGAATTATCACCAATAAAAAAACCAAATACACAAAGTATTTGGCCTTTTTATTTTTTGGGGAAAATTAACTATTAGTAGAAATATTCAGAAGTAAAGCTTTCTCCTTCTTCATTATCAATACTTTTTTCAGGATATCCATCAGCGTTATATGTAAAGCTGTAAGTAGACCAAATTTCTCCGTCTGCAGTATCAGAAAGTTGATTATGAAAAACGTCAGTTCCTTCACCATCTACAAATGCAATTTTATCAAGACCTAAAACATTTTTAGCTGCATTGTTTTTACTATCGTAAGTATATTTGTGATCAGGTGAATTAGTACTTGTAATTTCAGATACATCTCCATTAACAAAGGTAATTGTAGATGTTCCAGTAGCATTAGTTTGAGTTTTATCATCTCCGTTATATGCTTTTACAGAAATAGTACCATTTGCATTATAAGTATAAACTTCTTTGTATCCTTTAAAGTCATCTTCATCAAATTCAACTCTAACAAAAGTGGCTAATTTTCCATCTGTTCCGTAAGTAAATGTATTTGTTTGCTCTATTGATCCATCAGGAAGTTTAAAATCAATTTTAGTAATTAAATCTCCTGTGTAAGTGTAATGCATGTTTATCACTTTAAAATCATCAACTACGCTTACAAGTTTGTTTCCATTATATGTGTAGTTCACTGTAGTTTTTCCTTCCGATCCCGTTAGGACAACTTTTTTAAGTAAAACTGTATCAGATGAATTATCATCACTAGAACAAGATGTTAATGCTAATGTCATAGCACAAAAAAGAAGTAAAAATTTTTTCATTTTTATAATTTAATATTAATAATTAAAATAAATGTAATAGAAACACTTTGTATAATCCAAATTAATTTTTAACATTTTTTAACACATAAAATCACATTGTAGTTTAATATCATGCAACTAAATTTCTAATTATTTCAAAGTCAAAGTAATAAGCAAATTACATGTTTTTTAAAAAAATGAAATAAAATAATCCTGTACCGTATAAATACCTAGCTCTTTTCTTAATTTTTTGTAATCAAAAATTTGTTATTAGATTGGCAAAGCATACCAATAAAATCATCAATAATACTTTTAAATTATATTTTTATCTATAGCATACTTAAAGTTCTTAAGTGATTATTTCAGTTTCTGAAATCTATTTTACAGAATTACATTTTTAATAACAAATAATCCTCTGTATTAACTCAAACTATTCACTACTTTTGCATCTTCCATAAACTCAAATTCATCTATGAAATTATTATATTCTTATATAATCAAACATAAAATGCTACTATTTTTTGCTTTGATTATGGCTGCTATCAACATCTGTTTCAGCTTATCAGATTCTATTATTACCGGTAAATTAATGCAAGATTGCGGTGTTGGACTGCATAAATACAAAGGAAACGAAATGGGATTTATTAGATCCTTGTCGTTTTGGTTAGGACTTTCTCTTGGCGCTGCCATGATTTCCAGAATTACCAAAAACTTTCAGGATTACTTTACAAACGTAGTTATTCAGCGTACCGGAGCTCAAATGTATACAGACGGAATCAAAAAATCTCTCGATTTACCTTATGCCGAATTTGAAGATCAGAGAAGTGGTGAAACTTTAAGTAAATTGACAAAAGTACGTTCTGATTCTGAAAAATTAATTACCCTTTCCATTTCTTTGATTTTCCAGACTGTTATTGGTTTCGTATTTGTAATTGTTTACGTTGCGCGAATTGATTATCGTATTTCACTTATCTTTTTAGTTACCGCACCGATTATTGCATTGGTAAGTTCTTATTTAGGAAAGAAAATAAAAATCGTTTCTAAAAAAATCGTGAATCAAACCAATGCTTTGGCAGGTTCTACAACCGAAAGTTTAAGAAATATTGAACTTGTAAAAAGTCTTGGTTTGACGTATCAGGAAGAAAAACGTTTGAATTTAAATACGTTTAAAATCCTTCAGCTCGAATTAGAAAAAATCCGTTTTATCAGAAGTTTGAGTTTTATTCAGGGAACAACTGTTCACTTTTTAAGAACTTGCGTTGTTTTTACTTTGTACTATTTCTTATTTGGAGGAAAAATTATTGTGGGTGATTTGCTTACAATGGTATTTTTTACTTTTTTCATTTTTGGTCCTTTACAAGAATTGGGGAATTTTATCATTGCTTTGAATGAAACCAAAGTCTCGATGGAAAACTTTAAAATCTTATTGAGTGCTCCAAAAGAATTCCGACCAAAGAGTCCAAAACATATTGCGGCGATTCAATCTTTACTTTTTTCTAATGTGAGTTTTAAACACAAAACGGCAAAATTTAAAGCTGTCGAAAACATTAATTTTGAAATCAAACAAGGGCAAACAGTGGCTTTCGTTGGTCCGTCTGGTTCTGGAAAGACTACTTTGGTAAAGCTTTTAGTTGGTTTGTACACACCTGCAGAAGGGCAAGTTCTTTATAACGATATTGATTCTACCGATATAGATTTGCTAGACTTAAGAAAACAACTAGGTTTTGTAACGCAAGATGCCCAGTTATTCTCAGGAACGATTCGCGAGAATTTATTGTTTGTGAAACCAAATGCAACCGACGAAGATTTATACGATGCTCTAAAAAGAGCAAGTTGCGATAAATTACTAAGACGTGCCGAAGATGGTTTAAACACGACAATTGGCGAAGGCGGAATTAAAGTTTCCGGTGGTGAAAAACAACGTTTATCAATCGCTCGTGCTATTTTAAGAAATCCGAATTTATTGATTTTTGATGAAGCGACTTCTGCATTAGATTCTATTACAGAAGAAGAAATCAATGCTACAATCAGAAACATATCAGACAAAAACAGAATCACGGTTTTAATCGCCCACCGATTATCTACCGTAATGCACGCTGATAGAATATTTGTTTTAGAACAAGGAAAAATTATCGAACAAGGAAAACACGAAGACTTAATCGTTGAAAAAGGTTTGTACTACGCTATGTGGCGTCAACAAATTGGGGAAAGAAAGTAATTTTAAGATTCTAAGTTACTGAGAATCTAAGTCACTAAGGTTCTGAGTTCTTTTGTTTAAAAAAATAATCTCGCAAAGACGCAGAGTCGCAAAGTATTTTTCAATAGCGTCCAGCTTTAGCTGGATGGAAAAATAAATTAAAGAAAGGGCTTTAGCAAAACTGTTACGTTTGGCTAAAGCCCTTTTTTTAATCCCTTCTAAAATGTTCTTTTTTTTAAAATAATCAAGTTTAACGCACTATTTGTCATTTCGACGAAGGAGAAATCACACTAGAAATTCTACAATCAAAATCGCCAATCTTTATCGAGTTACGCGTGTGATTTCTCCTTCGTCGAAATGACATAAAATGAGACAAACACACAAAAAACCCGACAGGTTTTAAAAACCTGTCGGGTTTACTTTATAAATCTTATAAAAAACTTAGAACCTTAGTAACTTAGATTCTTAGCAACTTTTTCTTTACTTCACGAAATCAACTGCATGAACTAAAGCTTCTTTAATTCCGGCAGCATTTTTACCTTTTCCGGATGCAAAGAAAGGCTGTCCTCCTCCGTTTCCTTCAATATATTTCCCTAATTCTTTGATAACTGCATTTGCATTTAAGCTTTTGCTTGTTACCAATTCTTTAGCGATATAACAATGAATATTTGGTAAACCATCTTCGATTGAAGCTAAAAACACAAACGAATCTGCTTTTGAACTTCCTAAAGCAGAAGCTAAATCTTTTGTCGAAGCCATACTTAAATCAACTTGTTTTGCAAGGAAATTTACGCCGTTTACTTCTTGAAAATCTTTTTCTAATTCTGATTTTAAAGCATTTACTTTTTCTTTCAGTAATTGCTCCACTTGTTTTTTCAATTTCGCATTATCATCTTGTAAAGAAGCCACTGATTTTAAAATATCCTGAGGATTTTTCAATGTTTCTTTTATTTCAGATAAAGTATTTTCCTGATTTATATAGAAGTCTTTTACCGCATCACCTGTAATTGCTTCAATACGACGAATTCCAGCCGCTACTGCACCTTCAGAGATGATTTTGAAATGCCAGATTTCTGCTGTGTTTTTCACGTGAATTCCACCGCAAAGTTCTTTACTGTCACCAAATTCAATCATACGAACATTATCTCCGTATTTCTCTCCAAATAAAGCCATTGCACCTTTATCTAATGCTTCTTTAATTGGAATGTTTCTGTGTTCTACTAATTGTAATTGTGCTTCAATTTGCGTATTTACACTTGCTTCAACCTGACGTAATTCTTCATCAGAAACTTTAGAGAAATGCGAAAAGTCAAAACGCAAATAGTTCGGGTTCACCAATGAACCTTTTTGTTCTACGTGAGTTCCAAGAAGGTTTCTCAAAGCCAAATGCATTAAATGCGTAGCTGAGTGATTTTTAGAAGTTGATGTTCTTAAATCAGTATTTACTTTTGCCACAAAACCCGCTTCAATATTTTCAGGCAATTGTTTTGCCAAATGTAAAATCAGGTTGTTTTCTTTTTTGGTGTCAATAATTTCGATTGTTTCATTTGCAGAAACCAATGTTCCTTTATCGCCAACTTGTCCTCCTCCTTCCGGATAAAATGGTGTATTGTCTAAAACGATTTGATATAGAATTCCGTCTTTCTTAGAATCTACTTTACGAATTCTTGTAATCTTTACCTCATTCTCTACTTTATCATAACCTACAAATGTTTCTACATTTCCAGGAATCAAAACCGACCAGTCTTCTGTTGAAACTTCTGATGCTGCACGTGAACGATTTTTTTGTTCCTGCATTGATGCATCAAATTCTGCTTCATTGAAAGACATTCCTTTTTCTTTCAGGATCAAAGCTGTTAAATCTTTCGGGAAACCAAAAGTATCGTACAATTCAAAAGCTTTTGCTCCTGAAACTTCCGCTCCTGAAGTTTGCGCAATTACGTTATCTAATAATTGTAAACCCTGGTCTAATGTTCTCAGGAAAGAAGCTTCTTCTTCACGAATTACATTGGTAACCAATTGTTGTTGTGATTTAATTTCAGGGAAAAATTCTCCCATTTGATTGGCTAAAACCTCAACCAATTTATTGATAAAAGGCTCTTTTGTATTCAGGAAAGTAAATCCGTAACGAATTGCGCGACGCAAAATTCTACGAATTACATAACCTGCACCAGTGTTTGATGGCAATTGTCCATCAGCAATTGCAAACGCAACGGCACGAACGTGATCAACAATTACACGAATGGCAATATTAGTTTTGTTTTGTTCTTCACTGATGTTTTTAACTTCATCAGAGGTATATTTTAAACCTGTAATTTGTTCTACTTTTTCGATAAGCGGTGTAAAAACATCAGTATCATAATTGGATGTTTTTCCCTGCAAAGCCATACACAAACGCTCAAATCCCATTCCCGTATCTACGTGTTGTGCAGGAAGTTTTTCTAGAGATCCATCCGCTTTACGGTTGAATTCCATGAATACATTATTCCAGATTTCAACTACTTGAGGGTGATCGTTGTTTACTAAACTTTTTCCTGTAACCAATGCTTTTTCAGATTCCGGACGTAAATCAACGTGAATTTCAGAACAAGGTCCGCATGGCCCCTGATCTCCCATTTCCCAGAAATTATCTTTTTTATTTCCAAGAATGATTCGGTCTTCATCGATTAAAGTTTTCCAGATATCCCAGGCTTCCTGATCAAAAGGAACATTATCTTCTTTACTTCCTTCAAAAACAGAAACATAAAGATTTTCCTTTGGAATTTTATACACTTCTGTCAATAAAGTCCAAGCCCAGTTGATGGCTTCTTTTTTGAAATAATCTCCAAAAGACCAGTTTCCAAGCATCTCAAACATAGTATGGTGATACGTATCAAAACCTACATCTTCAAGATCATTATGTTTTCCTGAAACACGAAGACATTTTTGCGTATCGGCGATTCTTTTACTTTTTGGCGTTCCGTTTCCTAAAAAATATTCTTTAAACTGGGCCATTCCCGAGTTGTTGAACATAAGTGTTGGATCGTCCTTAAGAACGATTGGAGCAGAAGGAACAATTAAGTGTCCGTGGCTCTTAAAAAAGTCTAAAAATTGTTTACGTACGTCTTGTGATTTCATATTTTATTAATGTGACAATTTGATAATGTGACAATTAGAAAATTACTTACTGTAACAATTTAATAATCTGATAATTTAAACTAAAAAACTTACTGCTTTAGACAATAAATCTCCTACTTAATACATTATCTAATTATCGAATTGTCCCGATTATCTAATTGATTTTATTCTTTAAAAAAGCAGTGAACAACTGAAACATTTATTAAATTTGTTCGACAAACTATTTTACAAGCTGCAAAAATAGGGTATTTTAAAATATGGCGAAAGTAAAATATTATTACGACTCAGAAAATCTGGCTTATACGAAAATAAAAACCAGAAAAAGAATCAAAATCGGTTACGCATTACTGTTTTTGCTGGCTTCAGCGCTATTTGGATTTTTGGTTTTTGTACTTTTAATTAACACACCTTATTTCGAAACTCCGAAGGATCGCTTACAAACCCGCGAAATCGAAAATTTAAAATTGAAATATGCCATTTTGAATAAAAAAATGGATGAAATTGATGATGTTGCCGACGCGCTTGAAGAAAGAGACAACAACATCTACAGGGTTTATTTTAATAAAGCTGAAATTCCGGATTCTATCAGAAAAGCCGGTTTTAGAGACATTAACAGGTACAAGGATTTAGAAGGTTATAACAATTCGCAATTGGTATTGAATACTACAAAACGAATTGATCAGCTTTCAAAACAATTGGCGATTCAGTCAAAATCGTTAGATGAGATTTTGAAATTGGCGAGTGTAAAAGGAAATTTATTATTGGCAATTCCTGCCATTCAGCCAGTTCGAAATGAAAACTTAAAACGTGTCGCGTCAGGTTTTGGATATCGAATTGATCCTTTCACGAAAGTGCGAAAAATGCACAACGGAATGGACTTTACCGCCCCTACAGGATCTCCAGTCTATGCTACCGGCGATGGCGTTGTTGCAAGAGCGGATGCTGCCGCCTCGGGATTTGGAAATCATGTCGTGATCAGGCATGGTTTTGGATACGAAAGTCTGTATGCACATTTAAGCAAATACAATTGCAGGCCGGGACAACATGTAAAAAGAGGCGATGTTGTTGGTTATGTGGGAAGTACAGGAAGATCTGAAGGACCGCATTGCCATTATGAAGTACACAAGGACGGAAAAGTCGTGAATCCGATAAATTTTTATTACGGAAATATTTCGGCAGTCGAATATGTGGCTATTTCACAAATGGCAAACCAGGAAAACCAGTCATTAGATTAATACTATAAAAAGTAGTATTTTTGGAATAAATAAGAAAAATAAAAATCATGCACATTGAGCTTTCTAAAGATAAAAGATATTACAGCATTGGCGAAGTAGCCAAAGCTTTTAATGTCAACGCATCTTTGATACGTTTTTGGGATAGCGAATTTGATATTCTAAAACCTAAAAAGAATGCGAAAGGCAACAGAATGTTTACGCCTGAAGACGTTACGAATCTTCAATTGATTTATCATTTGGTTAAAGAACGCGGTTTTACACTTGATGGTGCCAAAACGCATTTGAAAGAGGGACAGAAGAAAACATTAGATAAATTCGAAATAATACGTAAATTAGAGACCATAAAAACACAATTAACAGAAATTAAAAACGAATTATAATATATTTTAATAATTAAATTAGAAACAAACTTAAATTAGATAAACATGAAAAAATGGTTAATCCCCGTAATAATTATTGTAGCACTTATCGCTATTATTGCTTTTTGGTCAATTGGAATTAAAAATACTGGTTTGCAAAAAAGTCAGGCAGTTAATAAAGAATGGGGAAATGTACAAACCGCTTACCAAAGACGTAACGACCTTATTGGAAACTTAGTAAATACTGTAAAAGGTGCTGCTGATTTTGAAAAAGGGACTTTAACTGCTGTTATCGAAGCTCGTGCAAAAGCAACTTCTGTTACAGTTGATCCAAGTAACGTAACTCCGGAACAATTAAAAGAATTCAATCAGGCACAAAGCGGTGTTTCTTCTTCATTATCAAGATTATTGGTTTCTGTTGAGCAATATCCAACGTTAAAAGCAAATGAAAATTTCCTGAAATTACAAGATGAACTTGCAAGTACAGAAAACCAGATTTTAACTGCCAGAACTCGTTTTAATGAATCTGTTCAGGAATATAACGGTTACATTCTTTCAATTCCAAACAAATGGTTCTTAGACTATAAAGAAAAACCATATTTTGAAGCTTCTACAGGAGCTGATAAACCAGTGGAAGTAAAATTCTAAAACAGAATTAACTATTTTAGACAATATTAAATCTAAAATCAGCAATCTAAACTCTAAAATTATTTCAATGTCAAAAGTAGAAGATTTTTTATCCAAAGAAGAAGAACAAGAAATTGTTGAAGCTATTCGCGTGGCCGAAAAAAACACTTCTGGCGAAATTAGAGTACATATAGAAAAAACAACTTCTAAAGTTCCTTTTGACAGGGCTTTAGAAGTTTTTCTTGAATTAAAAATGAATGAAACCCAACTTCAAAACGGTGTTTTATTCTACTTTGCCGTTGAAGATAAAAGCTTTGCAATTTGCGGAGACAAAGGCATAAATGATGTTGTTGCACCGGATTTTTGGGATTGTACCAAAGATAAAATGGCGGAACAATTTAAATTAGGAAATTTTAAACAAGGAATTGTTGACGGTATTTTGAACGCCGGCGAACAATTAAAAAAGAATTTTCCGTGGTCGGAAGGTGACACAAACGAATTATCAAACGAAATTTCAAAAGGATAAATGATGAAAATTTCCACAAATAAAATCTCAAATTCCAACGGAATTTTTCAGTTTACTTTTTTGTTTATCGCGTTTTTTATCTGCAACAATATTTTTGCTCAATTTGATATTCCTGAAATACCGGCTAAGCAGACTTCGGTTTATGATTATGCTAATATTTTAAGTGCATCAGAAAAAGCACAGCTTGAAGAAAAACTAATTCGTTATTCAGACTCTACCACAACTCAAATTGTTGTTATTACAATTGAAAGTTTAAAAGGTGAAGATGTAAGCCAGCTTGCCACAAAATGGGGACAAACCTGGGGAATTGGAGGAACAAAACAAGATGATAACGGTGTAATTATTTTATTGGCCAAAAACGAAAAAAAGATTGCCATTAATCCCGGATACGGCGTTGAAGATCGCTTAACGGCCGGAATTGGCGGAACAATCATTAGAAATATCATCATTCCTGAATTTAAGGCAGGAAGTTTTTACAACGGTTTAGACAAAGGAACTGATGCTATAATTGATGTTTTTAAAGGAAAATTTAAAGGAGAAAGAAAACAAACCAAAGGAAACAATTTCCCTATCTTTCCTTTTATTGTTATTGTTGTAATTGTATTAATTTTACTGTCCCGAAATAAACGAGGCGGCGGAGGAAATTCAGGCAATAGTGGCGGTGGTCCAAGTCTTATGGATGTAATTCTTCTAAGCAGTCTTGGAAGAAGCGGCGGCGGTTTCGGCGGCGGATCATCAGGAGGTGGTGGTTTTGGCGGCGGAGGCGGTGGCTTCGGCGGAGGTTTTGGCGGCGGCGGATTCTCTGGTGGAGGTTCTAGCGGAGGCTGGTAAAACTTGTTTTTTGTTTCAGGTTTTAGTTATTTTTAGTTTCAAGTTTTTAAATTATATATGAAAATTATCTATCTATTTTTTCTTTTTTCCTATTTCAATTCCTATTCACAGGAATTTTTCGACACCGAAAAAGTTGAAAATATGAAAGATCTAAAAGTCTTAGATAGTTTAATTGAACGATTCCCGGATGTAAATAATTATTATTACAGGGGTTATTTCAATTATGAAAGCAAAAATTACGATGAAGCTCTTTCTGATTACAACAAAGCTATCGCATTAACTCCAAATGATTTTAAAAGCTATTTTAGCAGAGGAAATTTATATATAAAATTAAAGGATTATCAAAGTGCTATTAATGATTTTAGCGAATGCCTTATAATAAATAAAAACTCTTATAAAGCTTATTTCAACAGAGCCTTTTTAAAATCTAAATTAGGAAATGTCCAAGGAGCACTCGATGATTATTCGAAATGTATAGATATTAATCCTGAATATATTCAGGCATATGAAAATAGAGGATTGTTAAAAAACGAATTAAATTTACACAGAGAAGCAATATCAGATTTTGACAAAGTTATTAAATATAACCCAAAATCGATAGAAGGATTTCAGAACAGAGCTATTGCAAAGGCATTAACTCATTCTAAAGATGCTATAAACGATTTTGACACCGCTGTAAATTTAGCTCCTGAAAATCCACAAGGATATTACAACAGAGCCTTATATTTCATTAATTTTAAAATTAAAAGAGATTATTGCTCCGATTTAAAAAAAGCAGTCAGTCTTGGTTATATACCAGCAAAGGAAGTACTAACTGAAAATTGTAAATTAAAATAATTAAAAACAGATGTTATCACATAAAGCAAAATACGCCCTTAAGGCCTTACTTTATTTAGCTGAACAAGACGAAAATCACATTTCTAGAACTATAGAAATTGCTGATGGAGCTAACATTCCTAAAAAGTTTTTAGAACAAATTTTATTAGATCTAAAACGAGGACGTTTTGTGAGCAGTAAGCAGGGAAAATTTGGCGGATATTATTTGATACGATCAAAAAACGATATTACTCTGGCAGAAATTCACCGTTTATTTGACGGTGCAATTGCGCTTTTACCATGTGCTTCGTTAAACTTTTACGAACCATGTTCTGATTGTAAAACCGAGGAAGAATGCAGCCTCAGACACGGTTTAATGATCATTCGTGATGAAACTCTTAAAGCAATGCAAGGCATCACAATAGCCTCTCTTGTAAAGAAATAAAAAAATATTTTCTAATTCCTAGTAAATCTATAGAATTTACATATATTTGCAAAAAAATCAACAACCAATTACAAATTTTAACCCTATGAAAGTAAATTACAATCGATCAGGTTTAACTGAAAATCTTTTGCAAAGAAACCAAAATAGTCAATTCACTATCGTGAAAAACAATTCTTCTATGATATGTATGTGCTGGTAAAAAAAATTTTAATTTAAATTCTACTAATCACATATACTTAATATAAAAATGAAAAATCTATATAAAATATCTATTACAAGCATCTTTTTACTTTTAGCCTTTACAACATCATATGCGCAAAATATTGAAGGCGTTGTTAACACAAATGAAAATATTCCGTTAGAAGCAGCTAACGTTGTTATAAAAGGAACCACTTCCAGCGCCAGCACAGATGCCAGCGGAAGATTTACAATTGATTCTAAAGGAAAACTTCCATTGACACTTTTAGTTCAATATGTAGGATACAAAACTACAGAAATAGAAATTACAGCTTTACCAACAGCACCTTTACAATTAATACTTCGTGAAGAAAATGAACTTATCGAAGTGGTTGTTTCTTCAAGACGCCGTATCGAAAAAGTTCAGGATGTTCCAATTGCAGTTTCTGTAATTACTGGAAAGCAGGCAGAACAAACCGGAGCTTTTAACGTAAATCGTATTAAAGAATTAGTTCCTTCTGTTCAGTTATATTCATCAAACCCAAGAAATACAGGTATTAATATTCGTAGTCTTGGTTCTCCTTTCGGACTTACAAATGACGGAATCGATCCGGGTGTTGGTTTTTATGTAGACGGTGTTTATTATGCACGTCCGGCTGCAACAACACTGGATTTTATCGATGTAGAACAAATTGAGGTTTTACGCGGACCACAAGGATCTTTGTTTGGTAAAAACACAACTTCGGGAGCTTTTAACATTACTACACGCAAACCAAGTTTTACTTCTGGTGCTGATTTTGAAGTGAGCTACGGAAACTATTCTTTCATTCAGGCAAAAGCATCTGTTACAGGAGCTTTGGGCAAAAAAATAGCAGGTCGTTTATCTTTTTCAGGTACACAACGTGACGGTTTAATTGATAATGTTGCTACAGGAAGAGCAACAAACACTTTAAATAATCAGGGAATCAGAGGGCAATTGCTTTGGACACCAACAGAAAATACAAATATTATATTGGCTGCCGATATTACCACTCAGCGTCCTGACGGATATGCACAGGTTGTTGCCGGTGTTGCTCCAACTCAAAGAGCTGCTTACCGCCAATTTGATGCTATTATCGCCGATTTGAATTACCAGCTTCCGAGTCAAAACGCTTTTGACCGTAAAATTGATCAGGATACTCCTTGGAGATCTAATCAGGATTTAGGAGGTATATCTCTTAATATTGATACCAAAATTGGAGGTGGAACCCTTACTTCTACAACTGCATGGAGATTCTGGAATTGGGATCCATCAAATGACAGGGATTTTACAGGATTGCAAGTACTGGCAAAATCACAAAACCCTACAAGGCAAACTCAAATTACACAAGAAGTTCGTTATGCAGGACAGTTAACTTCTAAAATTAGTGGTGTTGCAGGTGTATTCTTTATTGACCAAACATCACAAACAGATGGTACAGAAGAATCCGGAAATGCGCAATGGAGATTTGCTCAAAGTTCAACAAGTACTTTATGGAAAACTCCGGGTCTTTTTGAAGGTTACGGAATTAAAACAGATGCCAATATCAGAGCATCAAGTGCTGCGGTATTTGGACAAATTGACTGGGCTATCACAAGTTGGTTACATGTTTTACCTGGTTTACGTTATAATTTTGACAAAAAAGATGCTCATTATGCCCGTACAACTTATGGAGGATTACAAACAACAGATCCTGCATTAATTGCTTTGAAAAAACAAGTATATTCTGACCAGGCATTTGATTCAGCTATCGACAACACAGATTTTTCCGGAAACATTACAGTTACTGTTAAAGCTTCGGATAAAATCAATGCTTACGGAACTTTTGCAAAAAGCTACAAACCTGTTGGGGTAAACGTTGCAGGATTACCAACAAATTCTGCTGGCGCGCCTTTACTTGATCTTGCGGTTATCAAACCAGAAAAAGTATATCATTATGAAGTAGGTGTAAAAACATCTCCATTCAAAAATTCAATCTTAAACCTGGCATTATTTCAAACAGATATCAATGATTTCCAAACTAACGTTCAGGCAGCAGAATTAGGTGTAAACCGCGGATATCTTGCAAATGCTGATAAAGTACGTGTACAAGGTGTAGAACTTGACGCTAGTTTTGTAGTAAGCCAGCATTTAACTATTAATGGAGCTGCAACTTATACAGATGGTAAGTACGTGAAATTTACAAATGCGCCACTTCCATTAGAAGAAACCGGAGCAACCGTATCTTTCAAAGATGTATCCGGATCTGCTTTGCCTGGTGCTTCAAGATGGGCAGGATCTTTGGGAGGAGAACTTTCTGATCGCGCAAAATTCTTCGGAAATGCAGGAAAAGTTTTCGTAGCTGTAGATTCTTATGCACGTTCTGAATTCTCATCAAGTCCATCAGCTTCAAAATATTTGGTTGTTCAGGGATATGCTATTTTTAATGCCCGTTTAGGTTTCCGTGCTTCGCAAGGTTTATCTGTTCATTTCTGGGGCCGTAATCTTTTAAACAAAGATTATTACGAACAATTATTGCCTGCAGGCGGAAATTCAGGACAATACGCCGGAGTATTGGGAGATCAAAGAACTTATGGAATTACTTTAAAATATTCACTATAATATTTAGTTAATTTTAAATAGATTAAGCGAGATAGATTTTAAAATTTATCTCGCTTTTTTTTATGTTTTGGTTTTTTATAAAATCACAAAATCGAAAGGAAAACAAATTTAAAAATCAATTCGCTTTCTCTTAATCAGTTCGCATTTGTATATATTCGCATCCTGAATTTATATAAATGAAAATTCTCAGGCTAGCTGCATTTTTATTTTTTTTGACTCAACATGGTTTTGCTCAAACCAAAAGAAATTTTGACCAGCAAACACTAACCTGGATTCGGTATTATAATATTTTACCCTTAACCGAAAAATGGGCGCTGCATTCTGAATTTGATAATCGCAGTTTTATAAATCCTGTTCATGAAAATTTATTTGTGATAAGAGTTCAGGGAAGATATCGTGCCGGTAAAATTGTCGATTTAGGCGGCGGTTTTGCTTATTTTAATGTCAATACACAAGATCCTCACATCGATCCTGATTTTTCGGTTCCGGAATATCGTACTCAGCAGGATATTACGCTAATTAATGATATTGCAAAAATTACATTTCACAATCGTTTTCAACTGGAAGAACGATTTATTCAGAAAGCAACTAAGACCGAATTACTTGACGAATTTTCTTTTGCTTTCCGATTCAGATATAGATTACAATCGACTTTTGATCTTTGGAAAAAAGAAAAACAAAGTCTAAAAGGAACAATTTCTGATGAAATTATGTTCAACTTCGGAAAAGATAACAAACGAAATACTTTTGATCAAAATCGTCTCTATGCCGCATTGCGCTATCATATAAATCCAAATATTGGTCTGGAATTAGGATACTTAAAAAGTTTTCAAAGACGTGCCAGCGGACTAGATTTTTATGATCGGGATATCATTCGCTTTACTTTTTATCATAAGATTGATCGTAGATTTTAAAAAGGCTGATCATTAAAATTTGATCAGCCTTTTTCTTTACCCCTTTGTCTCTTTGAACTCTGCTCCTTTGAACCTTCAAAGAGAACTACTCTCTTTCTCTTCTCTTATTTCCTTTTTCTGCTCCTTTAAAATTCCCAATTTTATAAGCCAGAGAAAACATCACATAACGCTTTAAAACTGTATTTTCTTCATCGCGAATTGAGGTTGCCGAAATGGTTCTTGTTGCGCTTAAGTTTTGATTTAAAACATCATATACTTTTACTTTTGCATAAAGTGTTTTATTTAAAAATCCGTAAGACAAACTGGTGTTCCATAAATAAAAATCTTTTTTGAAATCATCTGAGATGTTTGAATTGTAAGTATATCCAAAATCATTTCCGAAAATGAAATTATCCGGCCAGTATGATGTTGTTTGCAAATTAATTCTGTGTACCACATTTGAAGTCTGCCCCAGCAAATAATTTTCATATTTAGACTGGTTGTATGATAAATTATATGATGGTGCAATTGTTAATATATCTCCATAATCATAAGACATATATACTTTTGGAGTAATTCCGACAGATTTGGAATTATATAAAATTTCATTGGTATATCCTTTATCAAAAGAATAGTTTCCGCTTAAACCTACACCATATCGAATTGTGTGTGCATCTTTTTTAATCTGCTGATTCCAGTTTGCTCCTAAAGAAAGATTATAAACTCCTGAAATATTTGTATAGGTAGTTTCTTTCTGTCCATTTTCATTATAGCTGGAAATAGAAACAATATCATTATTATAATAATCTCCTTTTAAATTAAAACTATAACCTGAACGAGATCTAAAATCATAATTTCTAAACTGGAAATTAACGCTGTTTTTTTCAACTGGTTTTAAATCAGGATTTCCAATAATTGTATTTAAAGGATTATTTAAATTTACAATCGGCATTAACTGATTAGCTGAAGGTAATGCATTTGAATAATCATATTTGAATGTTAAGTTTTTTGAACGATTAAATTTGTATCGCAATAAAGCAGTTGCAAAGGGCAACGCATATTTTTTACTCAAATCTGTCGCTACATTTTGATATAGTGAATAATTTTCAAAATTTACAATGGAAGTTCGGCTGTCCAGATTTACGGTAAACTTGTTTTTTTGCAAAGTAATTCCAACTTTTGGTGTAAACGAATTTTGAATTGAACTTGTGTAATTACTAAATTTTGCATCATAATCCGTATATTCCTGAGTATCATCATTGAAATTATACGTTTTTTGATCATTACTATTACTTCTCCAATCTAAATCTGCACCAATTCTAATTCTTAACGAATCTGTTATTGGTTCTGTATATTCTATATCCGCAGAGTAAGTATCACTAATCGCTCTCTTTTTTGTATTCTGATTCCTTAAATCATTTGGAGTAGAGCCTACGTAATAAATTGTTTCAGAAATATTCAAAGCATTAGAATCACTGTCTGTGTTATTGTTCGTAAAAACAAGACTTAAATTACGGGCTTTTCTATCAAAAGCTTTATTAAAGTTTATCGTGTTTGCAAAATTTGTGTTTGTACCCTCTGAAATAGAGCTTCCATCACTTTTATTCAGTTCATTACCGTTTTCATCTTCAGTGGTACTGGAAGATGATGATGTACCATTTGTATTTGATTGGCTTACTTTAGGAGCAATTACAATTCGTGTTTTAGGATCTAACTTATACTCCAGTTCAAAATTTGCATTATTACCCGTGTTTTCATTTCTGGTTTTAGATTCACTTTGTGTTATGTTATTTCCCGTTGGCTGAAAAACAACTTCATTTGACTTACTATCATTTTTATTGACGGTATTCGAAAAATTATAACTCCCCATGGCCAATAATTTTTCAGTCCAGTCATCAGAATAATTAAGTCCCACTAAATTGGACTGCGTAATTCCTTTTCCGCTTCCGCCAGAACCAGAATTTCCGCTTCCGCCTCTTCCGCTACTGTTTCTTCCTCCTCCCATATTATCAAATACATCATCCATCGAAAATCCGGTAGAATTGATGTTATTGGAAGAAGCCAGTAAACTTATTTTTTGTTTATTATTGAAATAATTCAGGTTGACATTTGCCTCATAGCGATCATCTGTTCCGTAACCGCCCATTACTTTTCCAAAATATCCTTTGTTTTTCTTTTCATCAATAGTAATATTAATGCTCGAAAAATCTGAAGTTGATTCTTGTTTTGAAAGTTCTTCTTTTTTGGTTTTAAAATCCGAAACCTGGATTTTTTTGATAATATCGGCAGGTAAATTTTTAATAGCAATCGCTCCGTCTTTATCAAAAAACGTTTTACCGTTTACTAAAACCTGATTAACCTCACGCCCATTTACAGTAATTTTTCCGTCGTTGTCGACATCAAATCCGGGCAATTGTTTCAATAAAGTCTCGACATTAGAATCCGGACGCACTTTATAAGAACCGGCATTAAACTCTAAAGTATCTTTTTTAATGGTAATTGGTGCTGCTTCTGTTTTTATAACAACATCATTCAATGCGTTTACATTTTCTATCATGTAAAGTTTACCAAAATCCTTGCTTTCTGTAAGTCCTTTATATTCTTCATAATAAGTTTGATATCCCATATAACTTACCTTAAGAAAAACAGGCTTCTCATATTTTTTGATATCCATTCTAAAAGTTCCGTTTTTATCCGTAGTGGCATATTCAATAACGGTAGAATCTTTTATGGTGGTAAAATAAACAGTCGCCATTTCCAGCGGCAATTGGGTGTTAACATCAAGAACAGTTCCTCTTAATGTAATGTCGTTTTGAGCGTTTGCTGCTACGACGAAAAGGAAGAAAAACGATAAAAATGAATAAATCTTTGTCATAAATTGGTTAGGTTTGATTTGTTAGACTGCAAAAAAGTCAAAAGGTTTAATTGTAGTTTTTACATTTATTCAAATAGCATGCCATTTCAGTCTGACAAAATCAATTTGATTTAAAAGGAGGCATAAAAAAAGTCCCCGTTTTGAGGACTTTTTATTTTATTTTTCTCTGATATAAATATCAATTGGCACTCCTGAAAAATCCCAATTTTCTCTAATTTTATTCTCCAGATAACGTTTGTAAGGTTCCTTAACGTATTGTGGCATATTAGCAAAAAACACAAACTGAGGCGTTAATGTTGGTAACTGCATACAATATTTAATTTTTACATATTTACCTTTTGTCGCTGGCGGCGGATAAGCTTCAATTACTTTCAACATATATTCGTTGAATTTTGAAGTTGCAATTCTTTGTTTTCTGTTTTCAAAAACCTGAACTGTAGCTTCAAGTGCTTTCAATAAACGTTGTTTCGTTAAAGCCGAAACGAACAAAATTGGCACATCTGTAAAAGGCATTAATTCTTTTTTGATTTTCTCTTCGTAATCACGAGTCGACATGGTATCTTTTTCAACCAAATCCCATTTGTTTACTAAGATTACAACCCCCTTACGGTTTTTCTCTGCCAGCCAGAAAATACTTTGATCCTGACCTTCAAATCCACGGGTTGCGTCGATAACTAAAATACAAATATCAGCATGCTCAATTGCACGAACTGAACGCATTACAGAGTAAAACTCTAAATCTTCTTTTACCTTTGCTTTACGACGGATTCCAGCAGTATCAACCAGGTTAAATTCAAAACCAAAACGGTCAAATTTAGTATCAATTGCATCACGCGTTGTTCCTGCAATATCGGTAACAATATATCGATCTTTACCAATCAAAGCGTTGATAAAACTTGATTTACCTGCATTTGGACGTCCTACAACGGCAAAACGAGGCAATTCAGCTACTTCTTCAACTGGTTCTTTTTCTGGAAACGCTTCAATCAACGCATCTAATAAATCTCCTGTTCCGCTGCCCGAAATACTTGCAAACGTAAAATAATCTCCTAAACCAAGATTATAAAACTCAATTGCATCTTTTTCACGCATTGCATTATCTACTTTATTTACAGCCAATAAAACCGGTTTTGTTACTTTGCGCAACAATTTCGCCACCGTTTCATCCATTGGTGTAATTCCTTCTTCTACATCAACCACAAAAATAATAACATCAGCTTCGTCGATAGCAAGCTCTACTTGTTTGCGGATTTCACCTTCAAATACGTCATCAGATCCACGAACATATCCGCCGGTATCAATTACAGAAAACTCTTTTCCATTCCACTCGCTTTTACCGTAGTTTCTATCTCTGGTAACTCCAGAAACCGAATCTACAATAGCTTCTCTTCTTTGTATCAGCCTATTAAAAAGGGTTGATTTCCCTACATTAGGTCTTCCTACTATCGCAACAATGTTATTCATTTTTTTGAATTTTAGATCTTAGATTTCAGATTTCAGATTTTTAGTTCCCTAAAAACCTAATCACTTGGAGTCCAAAATGCTTTATTTTAATTTTTTGCAAAGGTAGTTAAAAAAGTGGCTAAGTCACTAAGTTTCTAAGTACCTAAGTTTTTTATTATTTTCCCTATTATTTTAAGGAGCTATTTCCAGCTGTCCGCTATATCTTTTCCTGGCTAAAGAAGCCAGAAAAAGGATGCCGCTTCCATCTGGGCTAGGGCTTAAAGGGTTGAAGAATATTTAGTTTACAAAATTTGAAATTTATTACTCTTCCTGATAAACCCAATATCCTTTTTTTATCTATTTTAATTTCTTTTTAGTCTTTGCGTGAGGGATAGAAGTGGAAATCCTTTTGTGTAATGAAATGGAACAAAAGATTGCAACGGATAGCCCGACCCGGAGGGGCACGCCCAAACTATATTACTGATTATACCCGAAACGTTTCAACATATTAGCATTGCTTCTCCAGTTTTTATTCACTTTTACAACCAGTTCAATGTGAATTTGTTTTCCGAAGAATTTCTCTAAATCAGCACGGGCATCTGTTCCTACTTTTTTAAGAGCAGCACCTTTATGTCCGATGATGATTCCTTTTTGCGTTTCGCGTTCTACCATAATAATCGAACGGATTCTGATAATTTTTTCATCTTCAAAAAACTCTTCCGTAACGATTTCAACTGCATACGGAATCTCTTTGCTGTAGTTCAGTAAGATTTTTTCACGAATGGTTTCGTTTACGAAAAAACGTTCCGGTTTGTCTGTTAATTGATCTTTTGGATAATATGCCGGTGATTCAGGAAGTAATTCAATGATTCGTCCGAAAACTTCCGGTACATTAAAATTCTGTAAAGCGGAGATTGGGAAAATTTCAGCATTTGGTACTTTTGCAGTCCAAAACGCTACTTGTTCCTCTAATTGTTCCTGATTTGAATTGTCGATTTTATTCAACAACAATAAAACCGGAATTTTAGCGTGGATTATTTTATTAAAGAAAGCTTCGTCTTTTAAGTCCTGCTCCCCTATTTCGACCATGTAAATCAAAATATCAGCATCTTCAAAAGCCGATTTTACAAAATTCATCATCGACTCCTGCATTTCATAAGCCGGTTTAATGATTCCCGGAGTATCCGATAATATAAGTTGAAAATCTTCGCCATTCACGATTCCAAGAATACGGTGGCGAGTTGTTTGTGCTTTTGATGTAATAATCGATAATCTTTCTCCAACAAAGGCGTTCATCAATGTTGATTTCCCTACGTTTGGATTCCCGATGATGTTTACAAAACCTGCTTTATGTGACATTTGTGAATTATTTATTTTGCAAAGGTAGTCATATCAACTCAATACAGAAAATAAAACATTTTTTAAAGTTTTCGTTGGATTTCTCAAAAAACGACGTATCTTTGCACCCGAAACATCGCGGGATAGAGCAGTAGGCAGCTCGTCGGGCTCATAACCCGAAGGTCACAGGTTCGAGTCCTGTTCCCGCTACTAAGACAAAGCTTCAGAGAAATCTGGAGCTTTTTTGTTTTAGTCAAATCTTAAAGTCAGAAGATTTTCGTAACGTTTATAATTTCTAAAAAATAAAAAAAATGCGTAAAGTCAGAGACATTTGCGGAACTTTTTATAAAAACTCTTTAGAATCAAAGTATGGATTATTGCTGTGGTTGCGAAGTCAGAGACATTCGGACAGCATCTTAAAAACAACTCTTGTATTGCTCATCTTTTTTGTTTTTTACTGATATTTCTTCTATTTTAATGTGTTAGAAATTTGAAATCTCATATCACTAACTTTGAAACACTCAACATTACCTAGTTTATGTAACAAAGTCCCTTTAAGTTTTCTGATACAAATAGGTCCCAAATAATTCCGTTACCACGCTCTAATTTCACCATACTTCCATTATATTTTATTCCGGCAATATCTAGTTTTTGATGATAGTTGGGAGAAAATACAGATTTAATTTTTAAACTTAAAAAATCACCTTTTTTTATTGGCATACAAGTTATTGTATCCTTTTTCGTCGATGCGATTTTAAAAACAGAATCATTTCTCTTTGCATATATGACATAGTTTGTTTCAATTAATTCTATTCCTATAATTTCAAATTTCAAATCTTTTTTTTCAGTATTTGATGAATTTAAATTATTAGTTCTACAGGATATTAAAACAAAATAGAAGCAAAAAATTAAAATTATTGTTTTCATAATATTTTATTATTTAAGGTGAAGTTTGAATTATTTTCGGGTCTCTAGTGCCTTCTTGTACAAAATAATTGAAGTTCCATTTTGATAATACACTTCTCCTGTATCATTTCCATTTTTATCTCTATACTCAAATCCTTAGGGCCACACTTTGAAATTGTATTAAGACTATTATGTACTAAATTATAATTTGTCCCCACCGTCTTAGAATTTCCTGAACTTTGAGACAATTTATCCCCTTAATATGCTTCTGAAAATTCATGTGCTGTATCTGCTCGTCACTTATCCTAATAAGTACTTTGTGCTTCTAAAACTTGGATTAATTTCTTGATAAGCTTGTACCGTTGTTGTATTAGTAAGAACGTAAATGTTATTCTGGAACGTTATACAGAATTAATAAACTCATTGCCTGATGTAATTGAATGATATAATAGGAAAAAGTTCAGATTAAATGCCTTTGTGTTTTATCCTAAATATTAAACTTTTTCAGGACGAGACACTAGTTTAATACAGGGCTTTATTAACAAGCGGTTTTATTTTAAGATCGCGGCTTAGGCAAATTTCTGTCATACATAATAATAGTTCCTGCGACAGCCACATTCAAGCTTTTTACAGATTTAAATTTCACTAAATGATGGCATTTAGCCATAACTTTTTTGGACAAACCATGATCTTCTGCTCCCAATAAATAAACACAACGTCTTGGGTGCTCAAAAGTTTCTAAATCAGATGCTTTTTCATCTAATTCAACACCAACTAATCGCGCTCCTTTAGGTAAGTTTTCAAAAAAAGCTTCAAAAGTATCATAATGAAAATACGGAATTGCTTTTACCGCATCATGAGTGTCACAGGCTTGTTTGGCATATCGATTCCCTATGGTAAAAATAAAAGTAGCACCTAAATTTTGAGCTGACCTCCATAAAACACCCAAATTTTCAGGCGTTTTACCATTTTGTATTCCAATACCAAAATATTCATTTATAAAATTATCATTCATAAACGCAAAAGTACAAACTGTAAATACATAAATCAATTTTATTGAGTTGAAAGAAAGATCCAGCATTGAGTACTTATATAAATAATTTTTAATTTAGTCTCAAATTTTATCAATTACAAGTGTTATAATTAAATCAATGAAATTAGGATCGCAAACATATTTATATCGAAAACAAGTAAATGGCAGAGGTGCATTTGGCTCCGTAACCATTGAAATCGTTCAAACGAAGACTCATTCGATAGTAAAAGATGCTTGTGAATGGAAAACACATAAAGATGCTTATCCAAATTTTATCGCAATAAAACTTTTTCTAGAAAGTGCAATAGTTTCTGCAAATACAGTAATTAAAAATTTCATTCTTCCTGAAAATATTGAAATTATTATAAGGGATATAATTAGTTTACCAATTGATACCTGTCCATCGCATATCGGCGCTGCAACAATTTTAGGTATTTTTGACTATTGCGAAATGCCTTTATCTAAAGAAAATATGAAAGTGCTGGATGAGTTTGTCGGAAAAAATAGTCGTTTTTCCTTATTGCCGGATTATAATGAGTTATTCTTGATGTTCAATGAACCTTGGTAAAAATCATTTATAAAACTCTTAGAATAGTAGGCATTTTAAAAACTTTTCAAAAAATGCAACACAAAATCAAAAGAATATTCTGACTTAGTTCTTCCTTGGTCAAAGTATTAAAATTCCCTACTTAACAGCTTTTTGGGAGCTGCAGTGTAAACAAAATTATCGTCACTGAAACCCTGGGCTTGAATTACCGGAATTGCAAAATTATAATTGATATAAATTTTTTCATCAAGTTTTACTTCATATATTATAAATTATTGAGGCTATTATTGTACCGAACCTTCTAGTTCAACATGTTGGGTTCCGTTGACTCCGCCTACTGTTAATGTAAGTGATGCGGAAAGTTGGTTGGCTCCCAAGACAATGCTTCTTCTTAAAGTTAAAAGTTTATTAGCGGTAGATAAATACGTTATTATAAAATTAAAGGTGACTGCAGGATGATTTGCTATTGAACAATAAGCAAATAGTGTCATACTTAATGATGCCGGAGAATAAGTATAATCAAATGTGTAAACTGGACCGGCCGGTGTACAAATTCCTATATTATTTGCATTATTTTGTCCATCTGTATTAAATTTAGCTAAACCTAAAGAATCCGCCTCCGTCTGTGAATTTGTAGAAGTTGAAACTCCATAGGCCTGACTAAAAGAGACACTTGAACTAACAAAACCTACACCACAATTATTTCTGGTAAAAGATCCGCTTATTGGAATACTGTAAAATGTACATTTCGCAGTAGCATTAGCAAATGCCTGCCCGTTAGTATTAATTTCTGTTTGAGCCTGTGCATCTGCATCTGACTGTGAAAGATTTGAAAAATATTTTCCGGCCGGAACACTATATAATGTGCTGCCCGGTGAACTATCCGATGTGCAATTATTACGAGTGAATGCCTGACTCCTTGCAACATTCCAATACGTGCATTTGGCATTAGCATTACCATATGCCTGTCCATTACTATCAATTTCAGCTTGAGCCTGCATATCTGCATCTGCCTGGGAAAGATTTGAAGAATATTTTCCAGCCGCAACATTATAATATACGCTTTCCGGTATGCCTCCTGCTCCGCAATTGTTACGGGTAAACAACTGGTTTTTGGCAATATTCCAAAAAGTACATTTAGCATTGGTATTGGCATATGCCTGTCCATTGGTATCAATTTCAGCTTGCGCTTGTGCATCTGCATCTGCCTGGGAAAAATTTGAAAAATATCTTCCGGCCGGAACTGTATACAATACATTATCAGGTGTGCCTCCTGCTGGGCAATTGTTACGGGTTACTGCCTGGGTCTTGGCAAAATTCCAAAAAGTACATTTGGCATTAGCATTAGCGAATGCCTGTCCATTAGTATTAATTTCTGCTTGAGCCTGTGCATCTGCATCTGACTGGGAAAGATTTGAGAAATATCTTGCGGCCGGAACCGTATATAATGCACTATCGGGTGTACCACCTGCTGCGCAATTGTTGCGGGTTATCAGCTGGCTCTGAACAACATTCCAAAAAGTACATTTGGCATTAGTATTCGCATATGCCTGTCCATCTGCATTGAATTTAATAAGGCCTCTATCATCAGCATCTGTTTGGGAAATATCTGAAATAACAGCTCCAATTTCCTGGCTATAGTCGATAGACCCTGCTGATCCTCCGGCCGGACAGTTATTTTTTGTAAACAAACCACTTCTGGCTATACTTTTATATGAAATAACAGTTGTTGAAGTATTGTCACCACAATCCGTCTGTTGCCCTTTATAATTATAACAATATTTTTGAAGTACGTTTAATTCATTATCTTTTACAAATTTTAATCTGCCTACAGCATCATATTCATAGTAAGATGCCATTCCTTTTGGATCGGTAATACTGGTGACACCTACCAACGGATTATAAGTATATGTCGTAACAAAACTGTCTGAAAGTGAATTTCGAAGCACATTTAACGCATTTCTAAGGAGCTGTTCACTACAACTTTCGCTCAAACAGTTATCCTTATCAGTATTTGATAATGTTTGTAAATTTGTTATTGTTTCAACTGGAATATTTTGATACGCTTTATTTTCAATTTTAGCTATCGGTTGTGTTTTGTTATATCCCCAGATGATAGAAACGGGCAAACCTGCTTCAGGAGTATACTGCAATATATTCCCCGTATCATCGTACTTATCATATGTTATTTTTCTTTTTAAATCATCTGCGGTAGTATTAGAGTTGGGAAATTTAGCTGCGAAAATAAACTTGGGCAACAATAAATTACTTGTTGAAGCATCTTTTGCATATAGTGTTTTTTGACCGGATTGTAATACATTACTTCGGAAGGTTTCTGTTTTTAAAGGTGTATCAATTCTGTTAGCTGTTATCATATCATTTACAAAAGGCTCGCTTGACATAACAGCATCCTGAGGATAATAATATCTCGTTTGGAGTGTTTCCTGAGATGATGATTCTGTACTTTGCGACGTCAACTGAAGATGTACAGGATCATATTGATAAGTTGTTGTAGTCTCTATCGGATTTAATCCTTTAAGATCATACGTTTTAGCTGTTGAGGATTCCAGATAAAACCAATATCCTTTGGTCTTATACTCGACAATACTAAAATTCTCGACAGTCTGTGATAGCGGGCAAGGCTCTTCATAATTTTTTCTAACACTATAAGCTTTAATTTCCTTATTATATGAGGAATCTAACTTATATTTATTTTCATTCTCTGACACAATAACAAATTCAGATCCTGCTTGCCTTTTTTGAAATACCTCTGACTTTATCTCTAGACCATTATCCCATCCGAAATTGGTAAGTGGAGCACTTTTAATTTCTGTTTGTCCAAGAATGATATTTCCGATACCGTCCCTATCCACTATAAATTGTTTCATTTCTCCCCCATTCTCAAAAGTATCACCGCCTTGGCTAACCGTTACGTATTCATAAAAACAATTACTGTTGCCCGTATCAAATAAGGAAATCATACTACTGGAACTTACCACCAGATCAAATAAAGTTGTGTAAAGACAAAGTACCATCCCGTCATTACTACTACAGACTTTTCTTTGAGTAGCAATATCCAGGTATAAAGGCATTTTGCCGTTATTACCCGATGATTGATTTATATTGTCCTTATTGGCATAATAATACCTTTTATACACTGGAACTGAACCCTCTATTGCAAAATCCTTAGTGGACTTAATTCTTACACCACCGGTTTCGATATTGGTATTTGCCGTTACCGGAGCGGTGGCATAATAGCTAACCTCCACATTTGCCGCAGCACGAATGCCGTTTTTATAGAGAACAAGTGTATAGGTTTTTCCTGCCTCAGCATCGAAATAAAAAACATTATCGACAAACTGAGTCTCTGTGCTGTTTATAAAAGTAAAACCTCCTTGGTGAGTATAAGGAACACCAAACTGAGTTAATTCGTAAAAGGGAAGGAAAACACCCGGAGCATCAGTACTGCTGATCTGCATAGCGGCAGAAAAATGCCCCGTATAGGATGGGTCAGGTATTAAGTTACCATACTGATCATATATAGGGGGCTGATTACTTACATAATTGACCCTGCCTAAAAATGCGATTCTTTGATTTATTGGTGAGCTAATTGTGTAAATACTTCCAGCAACATTATTATCTTCAGGGGATCTTTGTAAATTTAAATTCGTTTTTGTAGGATAGGTCGTTTTCTCTCCCCAATAGGTATTGCTTTCATAATCAAATTCGGTATAACCTTTTGTAGGGTAAACAATTTTACTTAACAACCCTATCTTAGCAAAATTTTTATCTGGTTCTTTGTCAGCTCCGTTATAATCAATATTATTTAGGTCTAAATTATAACCCGCTATATTTTTAGGAACTAAATTGATATTGTTCTTACCATTATAGTACCCCCAATGATCCTGGCTGTAGGATAATCTTTCAGGAAATTCGTCCTGATTAATGTACTCAAAACTATATTTTTTAGTCGGGTCAAGAAATATAATGTTTTGTAAAAAAACTCTTTTGTTTACTGTTTTTAAGTATCCAAACTTTATTTTTTCTATTTCAATATTATCTTTATTAAACAGTGTGATGTTCTCTATCTTATTATCGCCCGATACCTCTTCATTATCACCTGGAATATTATAAGTAAAAGTCACGTAACCATCCATAGTATTATCACTGAATATTTTAGTAATTCGCTTTCCTATTACAGACATATTCTGGGAAATAATTCCACTAAGAGCTGGTGCTTTAGCGTATACAACTCCAAAGCAATCTTCCTGTATTGGAGGATAAGACATTATCAATGACTGAGAATTAGAAGCCACATAGTTCATTGTATAATTCTCGTAGGTAAGATAAATTTCAGACCCGTTTGGATGCACAATTTTACTTAAATACCAAGCTGTGACACTTCCAACAGGAATTGAATGCCCACCTCCTGAACTTATAAATGTTGTGGTTTCTTTTTCCGTAAAATAATATTTAACTCCATTGGTCGCTGTCAGTAAAAAATCAGCATTTTGGTTTCCGGTTCTTTCAATTTTAATTTTTTGATTGTTAATCAAAACCGGAGCTCCGTTTTTATCATATACAAACTTTCCCGAATTGCCATTGAAATTAAAAGAATAGATGTCACTTTCCGTATCTGCATTCTCCTGTCCGGCCGCCCTGTAAAACTGCACTCTTTGCTCAGTGGTTGCATTAGACAAATCATCGGGTGGATAAATGGCAGTTATGGGCTCATCCAATTTATCTCGTACCGTACGGGTAATAACTCCTCCAAAATTCATATTCCAGCCCAAACCTACATTCGAGGAAACTTCATCCACCTTTATTCCGTTTGAGCCGTAAAAAAGTGATATCGGAGATTCTAAATCTTTTGTTTTAAAAGTAATTAAGGGAACTGAAATATTAGCAGCTCCGGTAAAGAGCCCTACAGGAACATTGCCAAATTTTCCCAGTTCACCCGCTGTAGGAGAAGGAGGTACTATATTAGGCAAAAATTTATCTGTATCAGACTGTGCAATACCAATTTCTGATATAAACATGAAAAGCAGCAAAAATAAATTTTTCACTGAATGCTTTAAAATTAATTTATACATTATAAAAATATTTTTAATGAATTGATTTTATGACTTTAACCGATTCTGTTTTAACATCGGTTTTGATATTGATGATGTAGATTCCTTCCGCATATCTGCTTAAATCTTCCGGAACTGTTCTGCTTGAAATACTAAACTCCTGCAGAATTTAGTATAACTTTTATACTTGCTTTGATCTTCTGGATTTTTGCCTTGTCTTTAAGCTTTATAACCCAAAGAAGTCATACTTCGAATATTGGAGTTTTCATCTTTTGAGGAATTTGAAACAATGGACTTCCTGCCAAAATAAAATTCTAATCTACATGGATTCCACCATATGATTTCTCTCAAAGAATATTCTGGGAATAACTAAAAAAGGACAATAAAAGAAGAAGTAAAGTTTTTTCATAAGCTTATTGAGTTGTTTTTAGATTTGCGAGCAAATCTAAACTATTCGTACATTAGAGCTTTACGGCTTTCCTCATTTTGGAATAAAATTCTCAAAATTCATAATATCTCCAGAATAATTCATTCAAAAAAAACAGACAAGCCTTAAAACAATTAACTTGAGAGCTAATTTATACCTATGTGATTAGAGTGTACTTTTTTTACCACAAAAAGTTAATGTAGTTTTTCAGATATTATGCCAGTTCAAATTTGTGGAAGAATCTTGGCACATGTTATTTTGGAAAACTCAAAGCCTAACAAAATCTATGCATACCTTCTTTAAGTTTTATATTCAATATATACACAAACAGAAAATTAAAACTGCATTAACAACAATAACCAAATGATAATTATATAATTAGGTTCTTTAAATCTATAATGACAAATTTTGCTGATGCAGTAATTTTATATAATTAATACTATTAATCATTTAAAATAAAATACGATTATGGAAAATTTAATCAATCAGGAAAATCTTGAGAATATCAGAGAATTTATAGAAGACAAAATTAGTGATGTACCGGGAGAAGTAATACTATTTGGAGCAGTGGGCGCATTGCTTTTATCATCTTATCTGAACAAAACTGGTCATAAAAAGGCTGGTTCTGTGATCGGAAATTTGTCTATTCCTATAATTGGGATAGGACTTGCCAAATATAAGGATCTCTTAAAATCTGATTCCCTGAGTTTTGAGCAAGCCCAACAGGAAATAGCTTAGGGAAAACCGAATTTTTTTTGTGAGCGCAAATCTTATTTTAGTAATACCGAATTAATGGAGTTTATCTTGCTTTACTCTTCGAAAATTAGTTTTTTTTAGACTATTTTTAGAAGTATAGGGCAAGATAAAATCTATGATTTAAAGTAAGAAATACAAGGCTCTTGAAAAAGAATACCAATATTGTTTTTAATTATTTTTTGTAATGCGGAAAATCTTATAAAAGGTTCAACAAATTATGTAAAGATATAAGCTATGTTATTTCTGAAATTTACTGAAAATCAGTTTAATTATGAATATGTATTTGCGAACTTATGGCTTATTCCTATATTTCTTAGTGCTTTCTTTAGGAACGCTAATGATAGGTCAATTTATTTTTAGTAAATAGTAGCATAAGCTAAGTCAAAATAATATTCATGACTGCGTTCTTCGCTAATCATTGAATTTTACACTAATATAACTAAAACTATATTGTATGCATACAGTTACAGCTTGGAGCACTACTGCTCAGATAGATATTGAAAACAGCGAAATACTTTTAGAGAGAAAAATTCTTGATTATACCTATCAATTTTATAATACCGGCGATTCACTTTGGATTGTTGCACTCATGTCTGAGAAGGGAAAAATAGCTTTTCGTGCTGCATTTGCCATGAACAGCTGTTTTGAAATCGTCAATCTCTTTGACGATGAAGACACCATCGTTTTTGCACTCGATACCAGACTGGGAAATTATGAAGTTCGTGTTAATTTTCCTGATCAGGCATCGCCTATCTTGCATTACACTACCACTTTTAAGGCAAATGTCCCGCTTATGATTCCCTTTTGGCCACGGGATATAATTCCCCTTACAGAAAATGGGAATATAGAAAATACTGCTGGAAGAATACATATGGAACAATTCGGATCACGATCAGGATTAATATTTGCAAGCATTACAAAACCAGAGACAGGGTCTTTTTTTTATTTTCAAAATCTTACTTCATTGTCGCAATATTGTGAAGCTACTCAAACGGAATCAAAAAATACAGTGGGTGGAAACTGGCCCGAAATTGGATTTCAGCTTCCAAGTACTGATAAATTGCCGCTTCCCGCGGGTAAAACTTTTACAATATCAGATGCCTATGTAGCATTAGACACTGAAATAGTAGAGGAAACACTGGCTATTTGTGAGCACTTTTTAAATAATCTTGTCAAAATATACAAAGTGCTTCAGCAGCCAAGAATTGAATATCACAATTGGCCGGAGATCGCTCAAAATGCTTTAAGAGATCTACAAAATAGCAGGGGTGCATGGACGCAAACAAAAGGAGTTTCGTATCTAAACGCCTATTTGTGCGATTATAAAACTCCTGCCGAAAGTATGGTTCAGCTTGCTGTTTTGTCCCCATATAAAGAATATGAGAAATGGAGAGGTGAAAAAAATTCGCTTTACGATGATATCCTTAATGGATTGCCAGCCTTTTATGACCCAAAGATAAATTGTATCAACAGATGGCTCCCCGCTCTGGCCAATAAGCTGGATCAGTCAGAGGAACAAAAAAAAGAAATGGTGATGGACTCGTGGTATTTACATCACCCTTTAATGAATTTGGCAAGACTGGCTTTACACGGTGACAAAACAGCCGAAAAACTGGTATTGGATTCTATTGATTATGTTATAAAAGTAGCGCACCATTTTAAATACAAATGGCCTGTCTTTTATCATATGGAAACTCTCGAGGTAATCAAAAAAGAAACAGCACCCGGCGCTGGTGGAGAAAAAGATGTTCCCGGGGCGTACGCACATTTAATGCTGCTCATTTTTAAGTTAACCAAAGAAAAACGCTATTTAAATGAAGCTGAGAAAGCGGCAAAAAAGCTAACAGAGGAAGGTATAAATATTTTATACCAGGCCAACAACACCGCTTTTGCAGCTGGAGCATTACTTGAATTATATAAAATAACAAATAAAAAACTATATCTTGAAATTAGTTATACCTGTCTTAGCGGGTTATTTAAAAACGTACAGCTGTATGATTGCAAATATGGCTTTGGTAAAAATTATACCAATTTCTTTTCTATATTTCCCCTTAACGATGCGCCCTACACTGCCGCATATGAGGAATTAGAAGTTTATGCTGCTTTGTCTGAATATTACATTCAGGCAAAGGATGTTACCATTTTACCATCTTTAAAAATATTAATTCCGGAATTTATTAAATATGCGGTAAACAGAATTGCCTATTATTATCCCCCGAAGCTGCCAAAAGAAATGCTCTCAGACGAAGTAAAAACAGGTGAGCTACAAGCTGATTTATGGGTTCCCCTCGAGGATTTATACAATGGGTGGCAACAAAGTGGTCAGGTAGGTCAGGAAGTTTATGGCGCCGGAATGGCCTTTGGGATAGTACCGAGACAATATATTAAGATCGATGAAGACTTTTTGATTTTTATCGATTATCCTCATCAATTTACAAAAAGAGAAAAATCCATTACCATACATCTTAATGGTGATAAGGAGATGTCATGCAATTTGAAAATTATAAAACTTGCCAAAAACAAAATTGACTTCAAAGTTTTACAGGATAATGAAATGCTGAAACCGCACAAAAAAACTGCCAAAATGCACGAATATGAAATCTCTGGTCTGGGAACAATTAAAATTCAATGATACTATTCATTTAAGTTTTCCTGATCGAATTATACAATGATTAGGGAGAACACGAATGTTTTCATTTTAAATAATTTAAGTATTTACAGAAGTTCTTTTATTTTTTGGTTTAGCTACAGCTTTATTTTCTTGTAAGTTTATGACTGATTTTTGTATCTTCCTCTAAAAGCATAAGGAATATTATAATTTACCGTGTAATCTCACTAATCTCTTTTAATAAGAACCATTGATGGCTTTTTTTTGCATATACTTCAACATAACCGTTATGGCAATTCAAGGAGTAATAAATTAACACTCTGTTTTTCTCTTCATTGAAAACTAAAAAATTAAATGATATCAGCTCGCATTGATTGGCATTGATTGAAACAGAATCATTAAGGTTAGAATTTGGATTTTTTCTCTTATAGATATAAAATTCTTCAAAATCAAATGGTTTATAGCCCGTAAAAATGACAGGCCTTTCAAAAGCAATAGGTCTTTTTGAATTGAAATATTTTTTTAAATAAGTGGTATCAACCCCACTTTCCTTAATCCAATATGTAAACTCCAGAGAATCTCCATATCTTACATATTTATTTTTTTTAAAGTCGTAATCCTTTTTTTTAGTTTGAATGAAATTTTCAAAAAAAACATCTATTTCTTCTTTCTCTGTTTGTTTATTAAAATTATTACTAGTTTTTGTACAACCGAAAATTATAAAAAAAAGCAGATAAAAAGTATATCTAATCATAGAAAGGAAATTTAATTGTATTGACACTTATAGTATTATTTTCAATTGGGTTAAAAGTGATTTATAATAATCCTCATTTAGAAAAATTTACAATGTTTGTTTTAATTTGAAAGCCTCTGCAAAAGTCATGTTTTTTTTACTTATTTAATAAATTGTACGTAAAAGAATGTGCAAAGTCAGAGACATTTGCGCATCTTCATAAAAACTTTAGAAGAGCAGAGTATGATTATTGCTACGGGTGCGAAGTCAGAGAAATTCGCACAGCATCTTAAAACAACTCTTTGGAGAGGGGGCTCCAATCTTAATTTACTTTTTTATTTAGCTTCCAAGCGATACAGGCAAATATAGGTACAGAATTTAGCCCTTTAGTACATTTAATATTGTTGTAAATCAAAAAGCCAATCCGTTTATGGAATGGCTTTTTGATTTTTGATTGCGTTCACGAGCGAGACGCTCGCGCCAGCTGGGGCTAATCTGGGTACAGAATTTAGCCCTTTAATACATTTAATATTGTTGTAAATCCAAAAGCCGCTCCGTTTATGGAATGGTTTTTTGATTTTTGATTGCGTTCACGAGCGAGACGCTCGCGCCAGCTGGGAAATCCATTTTTTATGCATTTACCATTACAAAAATTACATTTTATTTCATGACCTAATTTGAAACACTAAGGTAAGATAAAAGCATTTTAAGGCTTATTAAAAGACAAAAAAGAAAGAGATGACTAGCTGGTCGTCTCTTTCTCTATTCAATAATTAAAATTTTATATTCTTTTTCAGTCAGTTAAGTGTTTAAATTATAAAAACACCTAATCTGTAACACTACCCATTTGATACATTACCCATTACCCTTATTTTTTCTTAATAGTTAATAGTACTATAGATATCATAATTAATACAAACACATATCCTATGTTTAAATAAAACATATTCATATAATCTCTTTCTATAACTTCCTGAATGCCTATTAAACCTTGTTGTCTATTTGTGTAAGGTATTTCATCTACAGTATATTTTTTGTTCAACAATAAATCCGTTGTAAAGGAGATTATATATAGGCAAATTAATCCAATTATTACTAAACAAGTTATTTTAAGTTTATTAGTCATATTTATCTGTTACTTTTTGTACGTTAGTTCCGCTTTGTTGTGATGCTTGGTTTAATTGTTTGTTTAAGTCTTTTGGCGCATAAGTATCTTTAGTTCCGTCTTCTGTTACAACAGGAAATCCACCAGCTGTAACAGTGGTTTGATACTTTATCTCCCCTCCAGGAACAGCACCATTTACTGCTTCTAAAGCTTTGGTTGTACAATTATTTTCAGAAATGTCATACTTATCAATAACATGAGCACGTTCATCTCCTTTGTATTTTCCTGTTTCTGGTGTCTTGTCAGATTTTTTATATTCTGTTTCCAAAGTAGCGCCGACTTTCTTTTCATTTGCGTTATTAATCTGATAGACTTCAGCTCCAAACTTTTTTACATATTTTTGGATTTCAGCTACTGCATCCTTGCCTGTGAGTTTAACCATTACACCATTTCCATTATTAAGAGGCGTATGGACTCCCGCACTATTTGCATCTGTTCCAGCCCATCTTCCATATGTATAAACAGTCGTATTTTTTCCACTACTAACTGATACAAATGTATGTCCAACGTCTCCTTTTGCATAATTTCCTTTGTCAACAATTAATTGAACTTCTAATCCTTCTAATTCAACACCATCAATAACTCTATTTTCAGAGAAATTATATACTCCATTATACGGATATTTTGATGCTAATGGGTCGACACACATGAATCTTGCTATTGCAGGGTCATAATTACGGTATTTAAAACTGTACCAGCCAAGCCCTAGTTCATCTTGAAGCTCTTGTCCTTGGAACTTATACTTATTATTAGTAGCCACATAATCATTATATCCTTTGTGTTTTAGCCCGAAAGGATAATAATTGTTTTCTTCGATAATTTCAAGAACCTGGGTTGTCGGGTTCTTTGCAAAACTCAACCGTATGTTTCCTAAATGGTCTTTGTACTGGTACACATAGGAAAGCGCACCGGCATTATTTTTCACATACCCCTCCGCGGTTGGGAAAAACTCCAGAACATTGTCTTTGTACTGAAAACCTCCCAGATAATTGGTACTCGTTGTCGTGGTCCCTTCCTTTACAATTTTCTCCAGCTTTTGTCCTGCCGCGTTGTAAATATACTCAATTGTATTTCCTATGCCAAAAGTTATTTTCTTAGGTAAATTGAGCTGGTTATATTGTATTTCGGTGATATTTTTATTTTTATCAGCAATCAGGTTTCCGTTCGCATCATAAGTGTAATCATCCCCTGTGGTATTGGCATCGTTAAATCCGCTTGTATTAGGGATGTTATCGGTCACTTTTGAAAGCTGGTTGGAATTGGCGGGATACGTATAGGCTAAATTATCTATTACATTGGTACCGGCCTGCATGTCCATATCCCCGTTTCTATTCAGCGAGAGGATATTTCCGTTTTTGTCGTAGGAGAGGTTCTCGTTATAGGAATCTGTGGTTAACTTCGATTTTTGATAAACAGCACTCGTTAGCCTATTAAGCTTATCGTACTGGTAACCATAGGCGCGTTCCGTATTATCAGCTCCCGTTTTCCAGAACGTTTCGGCTATGTTTCCGTTGTACAGGGCATTCACATTCGGGATTTGGGCCTGCGGTTTGTCATAATTGATTTTAAAGGCAAACAAATCAACAGGGTCTGTATTTTGCTGCAGATCATCGGTTTTGTTGATCTCCGTAAGCCAGCCTCTTATATTATAAGTATAATCGACTTTCTGTAAAGGGCTTCCCGTGCTGTTCCCTACCAGCTTTTCGGTTAGCTGTCCGAGCTCATCATAGGTGTTCGCCGCCAAAAGCTCAACTGTCCCTCCGTTTATCTGATGGGTATGGGTCAGTAATCGGTCCTGGGCAGAATAGGTGAATTCTTCCCTTATGCTGATTTCGTTATCTCCAGCCGTGCGTTTGTGTTTGCTAATGGTATAAAACGGTTTTCCTGTAAAATCAAGTTTACTGTCCGTTGTGGTATAACCTCCCAAATGATTCTGGGCATAGATCCTCACTGCGCGTGCCTTCTGATCATAAACCGTTGTTGTGGTCTCCCCTGCATTTGCCGTGGCCGTTGTGACCGCCCTTGCCCAGCTTGCCGTTGCCAGCCCTTTTACATTGCCCAGAACAGTCTGCTGCTCTACAGTGGTTGGTATTGCCGGCGCATTCGGATAATTATAATCATCATAATAATTAACCGTTAAAAGTTTAAAAGTGGTCGGCGCAATGGCATTACTGTAATAAACCTGTATATTATCAATACTGCCCGAGGTTTCTTTTGTTTCAAACAATTTAACAGCCGTCTCCTGGGCATCCTGAAGTGATTTTCTGGTTGCGGCATTAGCCGACTGACCCATCCAGCCGGTATAAACCGGACGGCTAAAAGCATCGTATTTGGTAATGATCCAGCCAACGCTGGTATCATCCTTAAATGGCGATAAGGCAGGACCCGTGGCAACGGGCCTGTCCAGTTTGTCATACACGATAAATTCCCATTGTTTGCCCGGTAATTTTTTCTCAACCAGACGGTTATTGCCGTCATATTTGTATTGATAGCATAGTCCGTTTAAAACTTCATCAGTGATGTCCCCGTCTGCTTTTGGAGGAATCACATAGGTCAGGTTTCCGTAAGGGTCATAAACATAATAGGTATCATGTTTTGTTGCTGATTCATAAGTCCTTTTTAAGACTACCTGTCCTTCCTTGTTTTTAAACTCTACTGTAGATCCGGAAGATTCCCCTGGGTTTGCACTGGTGTTTTCATCATAGGTGACATTCTTGTATAACTCATTTGCGGCATAATTTCCTGAATCTGAAAATGATGTTTCGTACAATCCCAATCCCGCATCCCATGTTGCCGAAGCCTGGTATAATTTTACTTCATCTTCGGTATTGGTATTATAGTCCAGTTTGATCTCATGACCGCTGCCCATAGCCCACGAAGTGCCCGGGGCCGCCTGTTTCAACACCCTGTTTAAGGGAGAGGATTCGAATTGTTTCTCGGAAAACGGATTAGACGTGTTATCGTATTTCTGTGATCCGTAAAAAGCCATGGCAGCATTGATTGATGTAGCAGGATCTATTCTTGGATAACTGGTACCTCCGTTTGAAGATGCATACGGCAGATATTCCTTAACCTGTCTGCCAAAACTATCGTATTCTGCTGGGATTATTATATCAGAACCGTTTCCTCCCTGACCAATGGCAGTAGTCTGAACAGGTCTGCCCAGTCCATCAAAATAGGTAATGTTCTGGCTTACCTCTTCCTTGGTCAGAGTATTGAAATTTCCCGACTTAACCGCTTTTTTTGGAGCAGCCGTGTAAACAAAATTATCATCACTGAAACCCTGGGCTTGTAGCACCGGAATTCCAGATAATAACAAAATTATAATTGATATAAATTTTTTCATCAAGTTCTGTTTCATATTTAAATTATTGAGGCTATTATTGTACCGGGCCATCAAGTTGAACATTTTGAGTATCGATGACTCCACCTAAATTAAATGTCAGTGATGCGGAAAGTTGGTTGGCTCCCAAGACAATACTTTTCCTCACAGTTATAAGTTTATCAGCGGTAGTTAAATACGTTATTATAAATTTAAAGGTGACTGCAGGATGATTTGCTGTTGAACAATAAGCAAATAGTGTCATACTTAATGATGTAGGAGAATAGGTATAATCATATGTGTAAACTGGGGCGGCAGCTGTACAAACTCCTACGCTGTTTGCATTGTTTTGTCCATCTGTATTAAATTTAGCTAAAGCTAGAGAATCCGCCTCCGTCTGTGAATTTGTAGAAGTTGAAACTCCATACGCCTGACTAAAAGAGACACTTGAACCTACAAACCCTGCAGCACAATTATTTCTGGTAAAAGATCCGCTTCTGGCATTGCTGTAAAAGGTACATTTCGCAGTAGCATTAGCAAATGCCTGCCCGTTAGTATTAATATCTGTTTGAGCCTGTGCATCTGCATCTGCCTGTGAAAGATTTGAAAAATATTTCCCGGCCGGAACACTATATAATGCACTGTCCGGTGTACCTCCGGCTCCACAATTGTTACGGGGTATTAGCTGACTCTTGGCAAAGTTCCAAAAAGTACATGTAGCATTGGTATTGGCATATGCCTGTCCATTACTATCAATTTCAGCTTGAGCCTGCATATCTGCATCTGCCTGAGAAAGATTTGAAGAATATTTTCCAGCCGCAACATTATAATATACGCTTTCCGGTATGCCTCCCACCGCACAGTTGTTACGGGTAAACAACTGGTTTTTAGCAATATTCCAAAAAGTACAGTTGCCATTAGCATTGGCATAAGCCTGTCCATTGGCATCAATTTCAGCTTGCGCTTGTGCATCTGCATCTGCCTGGGAAAGATTTGAAAAATATCTTGCGGCCGGAACTGTATACAATACATTATCAGGTGTGCCTCCTGCTGGGCAATTGTTACGGGTTACTGCCTGGCTCTTGGCAAAATTCCAATAAGTACATTTGGCATTAGCATTAGCGAATGCCTGTCCATTAGTATTAATTTCTGTTTGGGCCTGCATATCTGCATCTGCCTGGGTGATATTTGAAAAATATCTTCCGGCCGGAACCGTATATAATGCACTATCGGGTGTACCACCTGCTGCGCAATTGTTACGGGGTATCAGCTGACTCTTGGCAAAGTTCCAAAAAGTACATGTAGCATTGGTATTGGCATATGCCTGTCCATTACTATCAATTTCAGCTTGAGCCTGCATATCTGCATCTGCCTGAGAAAGATTTGAAGAATATTTTCCAGCCGCAACATTATAATATACGCTTTCCGGTATTCCTCCTGCTCCGCAATTGTTACGGGTAAACAATTGGTTTTTGGCAATATTCCAAAAAGTACAGTTGCCATTAGCATTGGCATAAGCCTGTCCATTGGTATCAATTTCAGCTTGCGCTTGTGCATCTGCATCTGCCTGGGAAAGATTTGAAAAATATCTTCCGGCCGGAACTGTATACAATACATTATCAGGTGTGCCTCTTGCTGGGCAATTGTTACGGGTTACTGCCTGGGTCTTGGCAAAATTCCAATAAGTACATTTGGCATTAGCATTAGCAAATGCCTGTCCATTAGTATTAATTTCTGCTTGAGCCTGTGCATCTGCATCTGCCTGGGAGATATTTGAGAAATATCTTGTGGCCGGAACCGTATATAATGCACTATCGGGTGTACCACCTGCTGCGCAATTGTTGCGGGTTATCAGCTGGCTCTGAACAACATTCCAAAAAGTACATTTGGCATTAGTATTCGCATATGCCTGTCCATCTGCATTGAATTTAATAAGGCCTCTATCATCAGCATCTGTTTGGGAAATATCTGAAATAACAGCTCCAATTTCCTGGCTATAGTCGATAGACCCTGCTGATCCTCCGGCCGGACAGTTATTTTTTGTAAACAAACCACTTCTGGCTATACTTTTATATGAAATAACAGTTGTTGAAGTATTGTCACCACAATCCGTCTGTTGCCCTTTATAATTATAACAATATTTTTGAAGTACGTTTAATTCATTATCTTTTACAAATTTTAATCTGCCTACAGCATCATATTCATAGTAAGATGCCATTCCTTTTGGATCGGTAATACTGGTAACACCTACCAACGGATTATAAGTATATGTCGTAACAAAACTGTCTGAAAGTGAATTTCGAAGCGCATTTAACGAATTTCTAAGGAGCTGTTCACTACAACTTTCGCTCAAACAGTTATCCTTATCAGTATTTGATAATGTTTGTAAATTTGTTATTGTTTCAACTGGAATATTTTGATACGCTTTATTTTCAATTTTAGCTATCGGTTGTGTTTTGTTATATCCCCAGATGATAGAGACGGGCAAACCTGCTTCAGGAGTATACTGCAAGATGTTCCCCGTATCATCGTACTTATCATATGTTATTTTTCTTTTTAAATCATCTGCGGTAGCATTAGAGTTGGGAAACTTGGCAGAATACACTTCTTTCGGAAGTAGCAAATTAGCTGTGGTATCATCTTTAGCAAAAACTGTTTTATTCCTAGAAATCAAATTAATTTCATTATACTGTTCTATAACAACAGGATCTGCTATCCTATTTGTAGAAGTCAATTCAGCCATCCCTGCTTCTCCTACTAAATCAGGAGGGTAAAAATATTTGGTTTGCAAAGTTTCATTAGTACTATTAATGCTCTGTTTTCGGCTTAATTGTGCATGATTAGGATTATCATAAATATATTTGGTTTCATTTAATATTGAATTCGTAAGAACATCATTAGTATTATAGAAATATTCTTTTGTTTCATTTGAAGAGAGATAATTCCAATGCGAAGAAATTACACTCCGCATAATATCCAGATTTTCTATACTATCTGGCTGCCCAAAAGAATAGCAATCTAACTGAAAATTCATTCTCACAGGATAGTTGTAGACTTCTTTATTAATTCTGGTATCCAGGACATACGTATTGGTACTTTCCTTGAGATAGAGAAAATCATTTGCTGTATTCTTCTTTTTAAAATAAATTACTTTACTTTCTAATCCGTTATCCCATCCGGAATTGGATTTTGATGAATTATTAAAATCCGTTCCTGAGAGAACTTCCCCTGGCAGATCTCTATTTATAATGAATTGATGATTCTCTCCACCATTCAAAAATGAATCATCTCCATAGCTAATTGTAACATTACTATAGAAGACATTGGCACCTTTGTCATATAGTGAAATAATGCTGCTTGACGACAAAACTAAATTAGTTACATCAACATGCAAACAATTAATAGTAGTTGGACCAGTCCCATGACATGGAATTCTTTTTACACTATTTGATATGTAATAGGGATTTCCTGATGAAATCCCTGAGGATATATTTAAATTAGATAAAGAAGAATAATAAAATCGTTTATAATTACCTTGATTGTTACCATCAGTATCCTTAACTGTTTTTACCCTTATTCCTCCTGTGACTATATTATCTTCAATAGTATGAGGTAGAGCATTTTCGTAAGTAAAATTAGCTCCTCCGGCGGTACATCGTACATTGGCTTTTAAACTAATTTTATAATGCCTATCGGATTTACCAAAAAAATAGAGTGTGGAAACTGAAATGTTTTCTTTTAATAAAAGAGATTTTGTATAATAAAATAAAGTTCCAGATTGCGCTTTTGCATATAAATCCATCAGCGTATTTGTTTCAATTTCAGTAACAGTCAGGTTTGCTTGTGAATGATCTGTATTCATACTTGCAGGACAAGCATCAAGATTAAATTCTCCCCAACCTCCAACCTCTACGATTTGGCTAAAAGGGAGGTATATTGTTTCTTCACTTACCTTAGTAGTGGGAGGATGATCAGGATCAGGATCAGGTTCGGTAAGGGAAGGACCAATATAAACCATCAGATTCCCACCGACTGGAGCGGGTGTAATCGTTTTTTGACCTCGAAATGTATTCGCTTCATATTCAAATTCTGAACAACCTTTCGTAGGATAACATATTTTTTTAAGCATTCCCATTTTGGTATAGCTTTCACTGGGCTCTTTATTGGCATTATTGAATTCAATTTCTGGAAAATTGGGAACCTTGGGCACCAAGCTGGTGTTAGAAATTCCATTGTAATAACCCCAGTGATCCTGGCTTTTAGATAATCGGAGCGGGAATTGGTCAGGAGAGATATAATCAAATTTATATTTTTTGCTTATATCTTTAAAAAAGATTTCATTCAAAAAAGTACGCTTATTGGAAGATACTGTGTAATTAAAATTAACCTTTTCAATAATTTCAGAAGCATTACCAACCAATTGTATTTCTTTAATTTTTCTATTTCCCCCACCTGAAACTTCCGGATCATTATCAGCATAATATAAAAAATTTACAACTCCATTAATTGTGTTATTGGAGTATATTTTTTTTATATGCTTACCATTGATAGACATACCGTGCGAGGTTATATTGGTTAGCACTGGACCGTACTGGTAATTATTTCCATTTTCTGTGCAATTTTCCTGATTATAAGGATTTGATACAATTAAAGACTGCGATTCTGATGCAATAAAATTGTAATCATTACTTTCATATTCCAGATAAATTTCATCGCCAAAAGGATGTTTAATTTTGCTTAAATACCATGAAGTTGTGTAAGTTTGTGGTAGTGAGAAACCGGCATTCTGTGACCTGAACACGGTCGTCTCGGTTTCTGTAAAATAATATTTCACCCCGTCGTTAGTAGTCACTACAAAGGAAATTTTTCCAGAATCAGTAACTTTCTCCACCTTAACGTTTTGATTCTCGATCACCACCGGGTTTTGATTTTTATCTAAAACAAACTTACCGGATATCGAATTGAAATTAAACGAAAAAATATCAGTTTCAGAATCTGCCCTTTCATTATTTCCTATTACATAGAAATAATTAATATCTTCAGCGGTATTATTTCCATCATCTAAAAGCGCATCATCAGGTATATCGTTTGAAGACATGCTGTTTTTTTCATCTGCAACATCATTTGCACTTCTGGTAATAATACCTCCTGCATTCATATTCCATCCCAATCCTACGCTTGAGGAAAGATCATCTACTTTAAGCCCATTTGAGCCGTAAAATAAATTTAAAGGCATAGTTAAATTCTTTGTCGAAAAAGTTAACAATGGAATATTAATATTAGACGTTCCATTAACCAAGCCTATTGGAACATTCCCATAATTCCCCAGTTGATAAGCACTGGGGGCTGGGGGAACTATATTTGGAAGTAAACTTGTTGCTTCGTTTTGACTCCAACTCTTATTTAGAATCAGGAGTAATATTATTATTAATTTATAAGTATTTGTTATTTTCATGTTTCTTAGCCGTTGGCTTAGTTAGCTTATTGGGTACTTATTATTTGTAGTTATTGGTCATTAAACTAAAATTTGAATTTTCAGAATTTTAAATAATAAATCTTTCGTTTTTATTCGAATCACAATAAAAGGCTAATGAATTGATTTTATGACTTTAACTGATTCCGTTTTAACATCGGTTTTGATATTGATGATGTAGATTCCTTCCGCATATCTGCTTAAATCCACGGGAACTGTTCTGCTTGAAATACTAAACTCCTGCAGGATTCTTCCTGAGATATCCACCACAGTGGCTGTTCCTTCCTTAAAGTCATAACCAACAATTACATTGGTGTAGGTCTTGGCCGGATTGGGGATGGCTTCTATACTTGCTTTGACTTTCTCAATTTTCGCCTTGTCTTTAAGCTTTACAACCCAAAAATCATTACTGCCAATATTGGAGTTTTTATCTTTTGAGGAATTTGAATTGGAAGTCCCTGCCATCAGGTATCCCCCGTCACGGGTTTCAATCAGCCTTCTAAGAATATCCTCTCCGTTGCTTCCGATGGTTTTCTTCCAGGTTTCTTCTCCCTTGTCATCTATTTTTAAGGCGATATAATCATCAACTCCGTCTTTTTCCTTACTTACTCCGGCAGCTTTAGCAACTTTATTTACTATGGATCGCCCTGATTCTGTTTTGGCATGGCCGCCAATTAAATAAGTGCCATCATTATTCTCGACCAAAGAAGTTAGAATGTCCGTTTTTCCAAAATCATACGTTTTACTCCAAATCACCCCTCCTTCGGTATCTAATTTTAAGACCCAGAAATCAGTACCGTTACCTACAATGCCTCCTTGTGGGGTTAGGGCGTTTTTACTATTGGTGTTGCCGCCAACGATATATCCCAGATCCTTAGTTTGGTGAATCACATAAGGCTGATCATCGCCTTCTGCTCCATAACTGTTTTGCCACTGGATTTCCCCGGTATCATTTATTTTTATGATCCAGTAATCTCCCGTTCCTTTATTGGCATCTGTTTTATCTCCGGATATGGGAGAACTCGAATAGCCCGCCAGAATATAACCGTTATCGCTGGTCTGTTCCATGCTTCTGAGCAGATCGGCATATTTTCCCCCATACGTTTTTTGCCATTCAATAACACCTTCCTTATTGAGTTTTACCACCCAATAATCCATATTGCCCCTGCTTTTCTCAGATTTGTTGTACAGGTCTGCCTTAGTAGTTGCTGCTGCTTTTGCTTCCGGTTTTGTGCCTGAAATTGCTGGAGGATTAGAACTTGAAGAGCCGCCTAATACATAACCTCCATCTTTGGTCTGAAAAGCACATAATAATTCATCCTGGCCAGAACCTCCAATGGTTCTTTGCCACTGTTCTGTTCCCGAAGCATCTAATTTTATCACCCAAAAATCGGTAATCCCTTTACAGTCTTCCCCTTTCTGAAAACCGCTTCCCGAACCCGAAGTGCCCGCCAGGATAAAACCGCCGTCATTGGTGTTTTTAATACTTTGAAGCAGGTCAAAACCGCTTCCTCCAATGCTTTTTTGCCACTCGAGGTCGCCTTTTTCATTCATTTTCCAGATCCAGTAATCCAGATCTCCATGGTTATCGTCTGTTTTATTTCCTGTTTTGCCCGACAATGAACTTCCTGCCAAAATAAAACCGTAATCTGCCGTGGGTTGTGCATCGAAAAGATAATCCGCATGGATTCCACCATAGGATTTCTCCCAAAGAATATCCTGGGAATAACTAAAAAAAGGCAATAAAATAAGAAGTAATAAGTAAAGTTTTTTCATAAAAGCACTTGATTATAAAGTTTTGGGTTACGCTAGATTTGCAAGCAAATCTAAATCTCTCACCCGACAAAACTTTACGGCTTTCCTCATTTTGGAATAAAAATTTTAAACTTTAACAACATCCTAATTTAACAGGCTAAAATCAATGCCTTTAAAAATTTACCGTATCGGGTTCGGTATTTAAAATCTGGAAATATTTAATCATCCTTCACTTAATTTCCTCAAATCACATATAAACGTTCCGGAATTATCCTGCAAGGGCTAAAAAAAAGCTCCAGATTGCTCTGAAGCTTTTTTATTGATTTTTGATTGCGCTCACGAGCGAGACGCTCGCGCTAGCTGGGGGATATTTGCGCATCTTTTAATAAAAACTTTAGAAGAGCATATTATGATTATTGCTACGGGTGCGAAGTCAAAGAAATTCGCACAGCATCTTAAAACAAATCTTCAGAGAGCGGGTGTCTTCAATCTTAATTTTCTTTTTTATTTAGCTCCTCAGCGATACAGGCTAATCTGGGTACACAATTTAGCCCTTTAGTACATTTAATGTTGTTGTAAATTCAAAAGCCACTCCGTTTATGGAATGGCTTAATTGCGTTCACGAGCGAGACGCTCGCGCCAGCTGGGGAGGACAAATGTTCCGAATACTATTTTTTCAAATTTTAATGAGGTTCGCCAGCAGATACAGGATAACTTGGATTCTATTTTAACAGTTTGGTACACTTTAAAGTGCTATAAAAAGCAAAAGCCACTCCGATTGGAGTGGCTTTATTTTGATAAATTCTCAATTTTAATAATCGTGTTCTAAACAAGATTCTTCATAAACCCAAATACCTTTTTCTTCTCCATCATCTAAATAGTTCTTAATTGGAGTATAATTTACAATTTTTGGAATATTTACTGCAACAATACTTCTAACAGGCAAAACTTCTGATTCACAACTATTTTTATTCAGCCATTCTCTTGTCGATTCAATTTCGTTATCATCATAGAAAAAAATTCTTATTGTACTATTTCCTGACGTTTTAACAAAATCGTCAAAATAATACATTTTCTCATCATCATCATATTCGGCTGTAATTGTGTCGCCTAATGAAATTCTTTTTGCGACGAAAGGAATATTATCAACTATAAAATTTTCTCCATCTCTCTCGCACCAAATAGTTTCGGTTTCAAATTCACCTTCATTTATTTTTTGCACAAAAGCGACCTTTACATTACTTTCTTTATTGTCCATATTATTAACTATTTATCGCTTTTTTTAATATTACATCCTCGGCACAAAACCTGTCCATTGGCAGGTGTCCCACTACCTCCTTTTGCTTGTGCTTTCTTATGGTCAACGTTTGTTTCTTTTTTAGATGGTGTTACACCTTTTTTAGATTGTGTCGCTGGTACTGTTTCTACTCCGCAACCCTCACAAACAGTTTTACCACCATTTTTTGCTTTATTTACATCTATTACAGCTTCCTTACCCGCTTTTGTCATAGGTAGACCAGGTCTATCTTTCTTACTTAACTTAGCCGCTCTCTCTTCTGGTGTAGGTTTTGCTTTTGCTTGGTCAATACTTCCAGTCGTTGCATTCTTTGGAACTAAATCAACTTTTACGTCAGACCCTCCCATTACCGTATCTACAAGTTCGCCAACAAAGTTACCAACAGTTTCCCACATACTAACTCTTGGTACAACTTCGACAGCTTCAACTCCAATGGTAAATTCTGGCGTTACACTTACACTTTCTACAGGTGCAAATTCTACTTCTACAGAAAGAATAGGTGAAACTAGTTCTAAACCTTCTAATTCTCTACCTAATCCCATTTTATTCTCTTGGAAAGCATAGGTCGAGTTGTAAGCGTATTTTTCCGCTAATGGGTCTATAGACATAAACCTTCCAAGAGCAAAATCATAATTTCTCCATTTAAAGCTGTCCCAGTTCAGTCCCAGCTCATCTTGACGCTCTTGCTCTTGATACTTATACTTATTATTAGTAGCCACATAATCATTATATCCTTTATGTTTTAGCCCAAAAGGATAATAATTATTTTCTTCAATAATTTCAAGAACCTGGGTTGTCGGGTTTTTGGCAAAACTCAACCGTATGTTTCCTAAATGGTCTTTGTACTGATACACATAGGAAAGCGCACCGGCATCATTTTTCACATACCCTTCTGCGGTTGGGAAAAACTCCAGAACATTGTCTTTGTACTGAAAACCTCCCAGATAATTGGTACTCGTTGTCGTGGTTCCTTCCTTTACAATTTTCTCCAGCTTTTGTCCTGTCGCGTTGTAAATATACTCAATTGTATTTCCTGTGCCAAAAGTTATTTTCTTAGGTAAATTGAGTTGGTTGTATTGTATTTCGGTGATATTTTTGTTTTTATCAGCAATCAGGTTTCCGTTCGCATCATAAGTGTAATCATCCCCTGTGGTATTGGCATCGTTAAATCCGCTTGTATTTGGGATGTTATCGGTCACTTTTGAAAGCTGGTTGGAATTGGCGGGATACGTATAGGCTAAATTATCTATTACATTGGTACCGGCCTGCATGTCCATATCCCCGTTTCTGTTCAGCGAGAGGATATTTCCGTTTTTGTCGTACCAGAGGTTCTCGTTATAGGAATCTGTGGTTAACTTTGATTTTTGATAAACAGCACTCATCAGCCTATTAAGCTTGTCGTACTGGTAACCATAGGCGCGTTCCGTATTATCAGCTCCCGTTTTCCAGAACGTTTCGGCTATGTTTCCGTTGTACAGGGCATTCACATTCGGGATTTGGGCCTGCGGTTTGTCATAATTGATTTTAAAGGCAAACAAATCAACGGGGTCTGTATTTTGCTGCAGATCATCGGTTTTGTTGATCTCCGTAAGCCAGCCCCTTATATTATAAGTATAATCGACTTTCTGCAAAGGGCTTCCCGTGCTGTTCCCTACCAGCTTTTCGGTTAACTGTCCGAGCTCATCATAGGTGTTCGCCGCCAAAAGCTCAACTGTCCCTCCGTTTATCTGATGGGTATGGGTCAGTAATCGGTCCTGGGCAGAATAGGTGAATTCTTCCCTTATGCTGATTTCGTTATCTCCTGCCGTGCGTTTGTGTTTGCTAATGGTATAAAACGGTTTTCCGCTAAAATCAAGTTTACTGTCCGTTGTGGTATAACCTCCCAAATGATTCTGGGCATAGGTCCTCACTGCGCGTGCCTTCTGATCATAAACCGTTGTTGTGGTTTCCCCTGCATTTGCCGTGGCCGTTGTGACCGCCCTTGCCCAGCTTGCCGTTGCCAGGCCTTTTACATTGCCCAGAACAGTCTGCTGCTCTACAGTGGTTGGTATTGCCGGCGCATTCGGATAATTATAATCATCATAATAATTAACCGTTAAAAGTTTAAAAGTGGTCGGCGCAATGGCATTACTGTAATAAACCTGTATATTATCAATACTGCCGGAGGTTTCTTTTGTTTCAAACAATTTAACAGCCGTCTCCTGGGCATCCTGAAGTGATTTTCTGGTTGCGGCATTAGCCGACTGACCCATCCAGCCGGTATAAACCGGACGGCTAAAAGCATCGTATTTGGTAATGATCCAGCCAACGCTGGTATCATCCTTAAATGGCGATAAGGCCGGACCCGTGGCAACGGGCCTGTCCAGTTTGTCATACACGATAAATTCCCATTGCTTGCCCGGTAATTTTTTCTCAACCAAACGGTTATTGCCGTCATATTTGTATTGATAGCATAGTCCGTTTAAAACTTCATCAGTGATGTCCCCGTCTGCTTTTGGAGGAATCACATAGGTCAGGTTTCCGTAAGGGTCATAAACATAATAGGTATCATGTTTTGTTGCTGATTCATAAGTCCTTTTTAAGACTACCTGTCCTTCCTTGTTTTTAAATTCTACTGTAGATCCGGAAGATTCCCCTGGGTTTGCACTGGTGTTTTCATCATAGGTGACATTCTTGTATAACTCATTTGCGGCATAATTTCCTGAATCTGAAAATGCTGTTTCGTACAATCCCAATCCCGCATCCCATGTTGCCGAGGCCTGGTATAATTTTACTTCATCTTCCGTATTGGTATTATAGTCCAGCTTGATCTCATGACCGCTGCCCATAGCCCACGAAGTGCCCGGGGCCGCCTGTTTCAATACCCTGTTTAAGGGAGAGGATTCGAATTGTTTCTCAGAAAATGGATTAGACGTGTTATCGTATTTCTGTGATCCGTAAAAATCGATTGTCGCTTGTGCAGCACCATCTGTAAAAGCCATATTTAAAGAAGAAGATTCATACGGCAGATATTCTTTTAGCTGTCTTCCAAAATTATCATATTCTATCGTTGTTATTATATCTTTTCCTAATGAGGACTGTTTATTGGCTATTTGCTGCGTTGGCCTGCCTAGCCCGTCAAAGTAGGTGATATTGGATTGTACCTGATCGATAGACGGGTTCTCTATAACAGTTTTTGTTGGTTTTTTATAAGTTTTTGTAATGATATAATTATGGTCTGAAGATGGGTTTGTCAAGTTCGAGCAATCAGAACTTGTGCCTTTTATTAAGGGACAGTTATCTGAATTATCTCTGACATAATTACCATTTGGCGCCGTGCATTGCTGAATAAAAATTGAAGGATCGCCCAGACCATCAGGTTCGTTATCGGCATACCATTTAGTATTTGGATTTAGTGTGGCTTGAGTATCATCACAATCAGCATTATTGGTAACCCAATTTAATGGCTGAGCACTGTAATAAACACTAACATTTGGATTTCCAAAAGTATCTCTGTCAAAATCTTCATAAAAATTTTGCGGAGGGATGTTAGTAATCATCTCTGTTCTGTCATCGTAATCTGAATTATTGGTTACATATCCCGTAGGTTGGATACTATAATACAAACTTACATTTGGGTTCCCAAAAGTATCTTTATCAAAATCTTCATAAAAAATTCGTGGAGCAATATTTATAATGTTTTCGGTACTATCATCATAATCATTACCATTATCCACATACTTAGTAGGCGGTTCACAGATTATCACCTTTATAGCGCTATTTCCAAAGCCATCACCATCATTATCAAAATACCACGTTTTAATTTGTTTTAATGCCGGATTACCGTCATCACAATCTGTAGAATTCTTAACGTATCTATAGGGTTGTGTACAACTTTGCATGCTTATGGCATTATTACCATACCCATCTCCATCTCCATCATAGTACCAAATATTACTTGGGTTTATTGTTATATTTCCATCATCACAATCTCCGGAAATATCCACATACCCTGCTGGTTTTAAGCAACTTTTAATAATATTTTCATTAGCTCCAAAGCCATCATGATCACCATCAGGATACCATATTTTATCGGGAAATATATTAACGTTATTATCATTACAATCCCCACCCTTTCGTACATATTTACCAGGTGCGTAACAGCCCGTAACAATATCATCATCGGTACCATAATTATCACCATCGAAATCAAAATACCAAACTGTATTAGGATTTAATACTGTAACGGCATCATTACAGTCATTTGGATTGTCTGCATAGCCAACTGGTTTCGTGCAGCTCAAAATAGTAGATGTATTCGATCCGAAATTATCCCCATCTACATCTATATACCAAACCGTGTTTGGATTTATGAGCTTCTCGAGGTCATTACAATCAGCATTATTGGTTACATAACCTACTGGCATTACACTGCAAAATATTGTCTCATTAGGATTGCCAAAAGTGTCATTATCAAAATCTCTGTAAAAAGTTTGTGGCGCAATATTGGTAATTGTCCCATTTCCATCATCATAATCACTGGCATTTAAAACATAACCCGTCGGTTGCAAACAACTCATTGTAGTAATTGAAACAGTACCAAAAGTATCACCATCAGCATCACGATACCAAACTGTATTTGGATTTACCGGTTTATTATTATCATCACAATCTAAATTGTTAGTCACATAGCCGGGAGGTTTTATACTATAAAATACTTTAGAATTTGGGTTTCCAAAAGTATCTCCATCAAAATCCAGATAAAAATACTGGGTAGGGGCCACGTTGGTAATATATTTATTATTATCATCCAAATCTGTTTTATTGCTAACGTATCCCTGTGGCTTAGTAGGGCTTGGCCTGCTTATCTGTGGATTTCCAAATCCATCTCCATCATAATCCTCATACCATGTATAAGAAGGCTCACCACCCCCGCCACCTGGTGGAGCTGCATTAACACTTACTTTTTGTGCATAACCAAATGATATTGTCAATAACAATAAAAAACTACATATATATATTTTCATTTTTTTCTTTTTAGTTTTTATAATGATATTGATTTTCTGATATAATGTTGCCCTGACTATCTTTTACCATTTTCAATCGGTTATATTCGTCATATTCATAATAAGTTGTAAGACCTTTTGGATCTGTAATTGTACTTATACCTATTAATGGTTTGTAGCTATAGGTTGTAATCATTGCATTAGATAAATTATTTCTAAATGTATTTTCGTTAGTGCTATAAGCTGTGATGGCATCATTATAAACTGCATTTTCAACTTTAGCAATTGGCTTGGTTTTATTGTATCCCCAGATAATCGACACTGGCATACCGCTTTCTAAAGTATACTGCATTATATTACCAATATTATCATATTTATCATAGGTTATTTTTTTCTCTAAAGAATTTGATGTATCAAGTGAATTAGGAAACTTAGCGGCATAAATAAACTTTGGCAACAACAAATTAGAAGTGCTAGCATCTTTTGCATATTCAGTTTTTTGTTCGGATTGTTTTACACCAGCTCGCAGCGTTTCTGTTTTTAGTGGTGTATCAATTCTGTTAGCATCGATCATTTCTGATATAAAAGGTTCGTTTACCATAGCCAGATCCTGAGGATAATAAAATTTAGTTTCTACAGTCTCTTTAAATGACGATTTTGTACTTTGCGATGTTAGCTGGATGTGAAGCGAATTAACATATTGATACGTTGTTGTTGTCTCAATTGGATTTAACCCATTAAGATCGTAATTTTTTGAAGTAGTAGATTCAAGATAAAACCAATAAGCTTTTGTTTTGTATTCAATAATACTCAAGTTCTCTACAGTATTTACATTTGGACAAGGTTCATCATAATTTTTTCTAACAGAATAAGCCTTTATTTCGTTCGCATATGCGGGATCTAATTTGTAATTGTTTTGCGTTTCTGAAACAATTACAAATGGGTTAGTTGAATTTTTTTTCTGCAATATTTGTGACTTTACTTCTAAACCATTATCCCAGCCAAAATTTGTAAAAGGTGCACTCTGAATATCTGAACCTAATAATAATTGTCCGAAATTGTCTCTATGAACAATAAATTCCTTCATTTCTCCGCCATTCTCAAAATTATCACCACCTTCACTAACAGTAACATACTTATAAAAACAATTACTATTTCCGGTATCAAATAAAGATATCATACTACTTGAGCTTACCACCAAATCAGACAGATCTGTAAAAAGACAAAGTCCTAAACCATCACCGCCGCTAGGACACATCGCTCTTTTATTTACAACTTCCATATATAATGGTGATCTTCCCTTATCTCCAGATGAATGATTTAGATCGTCTTTACCAGCATAATAGTATCGCTTATAAACCGGTGTTGCTGTAAGGGCAGTATAATCTCTTGTTGACTTAATTCTCACACCACCAGTTACTATGTTGGTATTTACAATAACCGGAGCTGTTCCGTAATAAATAATATCTGTCATAGCATAAGCACGAAGCCCGGTTTTACTAAAATATAATTTATATGTTTTTCCTGCTACGGCATCAAAATAAAAATTATTAGTTACTTTATTTATAAATCTAAAACTTCCGGGATGAAGAAAAGGAGTGCCAAATTGTGAAATTTCATAAAAATCAAGATATTTATTTGGGTCAGCCGTATCAACTATTTGCAATGATGCACTATAATTACCGGTATCATAAGGATCAGGTATTAAATTGCCATTAGCATCGTATCTTGGTTCTTGACTAGGTACATAAGTACACCATCCTCGAAATTCAACTCTCTGATTAACTGGTGATGTAAAAGTTGTTTCTGTCGGAATATCACTATTGTCTGTTGCCGCTCTTGATATCTTTAAATTTATTTTTGGTGGATAGGTCGTTTTTTGTCCCCAATAAGTATTACTTTCATAATCAAATTCTGTATACCCTTTTGTTGGGTAAATGACCCTTTTTAGCAAACCTATTTGTGCAAAATTTCCATCTGGCTCTTTATCTGCACCATTATAATTAATATCATCTAGTCCATATTGGTTAATATATTTAGGAACCAGATTAGTATTACTTTTTCCATTGTAATAGCCCCAATGATCCTGACTGTAAGATAGCCTCTGAGGAAATTGTGTTTGGCTTATATATTCAAAACTATATTTTTTAGTTGGATCGGCAAATGTAATATTTTGCAAAAAGACCCTTTGATTTGCTGTTTTTAAATAATTAAAATCAATTTTTTCAATTGCAATATTCTCAGCATTAAATAGAGTGATATTTGCTATTTTGCTATTTCCGACTACTTCTTCATTAATTCCGGAACCTGAATATGTAAAAATCACATAGCCGTCTGTGGCATTATTACTCCAAATTTTATTGACTCTTTTTCCCATCACAGTCATATTCTGAGTATTAATTCCACTTAAGGTTGGTGCCTTAGAATAAAGAACTCCCCCACATCCAAATTGCATTGGCGGATAAGACATTTCTAATGATTGAGAATTACTTGAGACATAATCCATGTTATAATCATCGTATGTTAAATAAATTTCAGGCCCGTTTAGATGTACAATTTTACTTAAGTACCAAGCCGTTACACTTGACGAAATAACAGATTGTCCAGATCCTGAATTTCTAAATGATGTCGATTCCTTCTCTGTAAAAAAATACTTAACACCATTTGTTCCAGTAATTACAAAATCTGCATTACCCGTTCCTGTTCTTTCAATCTTAATTTTCTGATTGTTTACCAAAAACGGTACCCCATTTTTATCATAAGTAAACTTTCCTGAATTTCCGTTGAAATTAAACGAATATTGATCCCTTTCTGTGTCAGCAGTAGCCTGACCGGCTGATTTATAAAACTGAACTCTTTGTGCTTCAGTTGCGTTTGCCAAGTCATCAGGCGGATATACACTTGCCAACGCATCATCATTTTTATCTCTTACAGTACGAGTAATAACTCCACCAAAATTAAGATTCCATCCTAATCCAACATTCGAGGACACTTCATCTACCTTTATACCGTTTGAGCCATAAAAAAGTGATATCGGAGATTCTAAATCTTTTGCTTTAAAACTAATTAATGGAATCGAGAGATTCGCTGATCCCGTAAATAAACCTACAGGTACGTTCCCAAATTTTCCTAACTCTCCCGCTGTAGGTGACGGTGGTACTATATTAGGCAAAAATTTATCTGGATCAGACTGCGCAATACCACCTGCTGATATAAACATGAAAAGCAGCAAAAATAAAATTTTCACTGAATGCTTTAAAATTAACTTATACATTATAAAAATATTTTTAATGAATTGATTTTATGACTTTAACTGATTCCGTTTTAACATCGGTTTTTGATATAAATGATGGAAATTCCTGTTTAATCTGCATGGATTCTACCATACGATTTCTTCCAAAGAATATCTTGGGAATAACGAAAAAAGGGCAATAAAATAAGAAGTAATAAGTATAGTTTTTTCATAAAAACGCTTTTGTTATAAAGTTTTGGTTATTCTAGATTTGCGGGCAAATCTAAATCTCTCACTGGACAAAACTTTACGGCTTTCCTCATTTTGGAATAAAAATTTCGCAAATTATCAATATTTAAAATTTATAGTTTTCAAAATCAATTACTTTGGAAGATTCCCATATTTGGTTGTGATTATCCTGGATAGTAAAAAAAAAGAATATTCTTTCAAATTAAATAATTTGAAATATATATTATCATTTTATCAAGAGAACAAAAAAACTTGCTTGTCTATCTTTATATAAAATAATGAATTACTAATCAAACAACTACATCTAGTTCTGTTCAAAATCAATTAATGCTAAAATGGAATATTTTTAAAATAACTAAAAAAGTTTTAAAGAAAGTTTTGTGTATTTTAAAATTAATTGCATTTTTGCACCCGCTTAGAAAACAGGCCCGTTCGTCTATCGGTTAGGACGCATGGTTTTCATCCATGTAAGAGCGGTTCGATTCCGCTACGGGCTACTAACATAAAGCTTCAGAGAAATCTGGAGCTTTTTTTGTTTTAATTGTTTTTATCAATAAGCAGTTCATTAATCTCGCTTAGCAGCTCAAATTCATCCACAGGAAAGAGCTGCATTACGACTTCTAAAATAAGAGTCACATTAACAGATGAATTTTTCACCGTCCCAGAAATTTTTGGTGCCTCATGATCCAATGCCAAAATACATAATTTAAGCATGCTTGTAATAACACAGCCAAGCTCAAAATAATTTACTAACTTGATTTCGGCGGTATAAAATTCTGTTTTATCATTTGGCGCTTTTAATGTATTTAAATATAGAGCCATTAATTTTCTAAGATATTCTAGGTCTTTAACTTCTTTTATTTCCATTATAATATTATTCTCGTATGTTTATTTTTTACTTCTAGTAATTTGTACTTTTAGTTATCATATATGATAACCTGTTTATGCAAATATATGACAAAATTTGAATTATCATAAAAGATAATTATTTTGAAACAGACGATACAGCAAAAAGTTGGAAAAAGAATTCAGGAAATTCGGATTGAGAAGAATATTTCTCAACAGGAATTAGCTTCAAAATGCAATTTTGAAAAAAGTAATATGTCGAGATTGGAAAAGGGAAATGCAAATGCCACGCTTTCTACTTTAGAAAAAGTTTGCGATGCCCTTCAAATAGATTACAGTGAATTATTTAAGTTTTAAAAATAGAATTTTTAAAACATTCGTATATAAATCTTACAGTTTTAACCTTAAAAAACTTCTTAATAATTAAATAACCATATTTTCTTAAAATCAGTATTTATCTTAGTGATTGTTTTTATAAATTTGCGATCTCATATTAAAACCCATTATTTTTAATGCAAAATTGTGACTTTCATAATACCACAATTACTTTAAAGTCTTTAATTCAAAATAATTAAATCCAATGTTTAAGAAAAACAAATCCCAATTTTTATTTTTTATTCTTTTAAATCTCTTTTTTTCCAGTAATTCCTTTTCTCAAAAAAATCTTTATGCCGGAATTGAAATCGGACGCCGAGCAATAAAAACTTCAGTTCTGGATGTAGATAATATCAAAAAAGCTGATTATAAAATTCTTTATTTCTCGAATGAGAGACTTAGTCTTGCTGATCATATTACTGCTTCTGGCGAAGTTCCTCAAGATGATATTGAAAAAATTAGCGCTATCATTGTTGCGCAATTGAAAGAAGTTAGAGAAAAATTTAAAGTTCCGGAAGCAAATATATTTATTGTTGCTGCTCCAGTTTTTGCTTCTGCCCGCAACATCGATATTTTGAAAAATAAAATTTCGACTCAAACCAACAAGGGTGTTGATGTAATTAATGTTGACGAAGAACCTAAAATACTAGTTAAAGGCGCTATACCGCCTGTTGATTATTCTAACGCTATATTACTTGATATTGGTGCGCAAACTACTAAAGGCGGCTACATTGACGAACTTAAAGACAACAAATTAGAGTTTATTCCTTTAGAACTTGATTTTGGCACTATGACACTTACCGACGCAGTAAAGAAAACGGTTTTAAATCAAAGTCAGGCTAATGATATGTCAACTTATCAGGAAAAATCTTTTGATTATAATCCGGTTCTGCGCAAAAAGATCAAAGATATGCTGGACGCCAATCCTCTTATATTAAAAAAGGAAAAAATCTATTTGTCAGGAGGAGCCGTTTGGGCTTTTGCAACGCTTTATTATGATGAAAATGTTAAGGATCATTATATTTCTTTAAACTTAGAAGACGTTAACAATTATGATGCGATTCTTAAAAATAATTTTGTCAAGTTTACCAACCTTTCTAAAACCAATAAAGAAGTTGCCAGAGTTTTAAGTACCTACGACCAAAAATATCTTATATCGGCAAATAATATATTAGTAAACTTTCTGGAAAGTATTCCAAATGTAAATTCAAAGAAAATATATTTTGTAAAAGACGGGCAAGTAACCTGGCTAATGTCATACATCGCAGATCGTTCTAAAAAAGTAAACACAAATTTTTAAAACATCACATAAATCAACTAAAAAAAAGCTTCGGAGAAATCTGAAGCTTTTTTAGTTTACAGCCTTAGCAAAATTATGTCTTTCAATTACAGGCAATATTTAAGGCATTTTGTGTTATTTAAAATAAAGTTTTTAAATACTTCGTGTACTAATATTCTAAAACAAAAAGAATATTTAAATAATTTCTGACACAATATAAATCAAATAAATAATTTAAAAAATCATTAAAAAAAATCTATTTTTACCCGCTTTAATATTTGAATTATCTACATGGGGAAACTTTACTTTTTACAACTATCATTTTTATTAATAATTACATTAGGCGTTTACGAACTCCTATTAACCTATCAGTTCAATCTTGAGAAAAAATGTTTTGGCTGTCCTAATTATTCCGGAAAATAAAATCTCCTTTTCAAGATGAGAATTGAACAATTAACTTTCACCAGATTTATTGCGGCGGTATTCATAGTTATTTTTCACTATGGAAAAAATTCGGCTGTTTTTAATAATTCATACTTTGACTTTTTATTAAAACAAGCCAATATTTGTGTTAGTTATTTCTTTATTTTATCCGGTTTTGTAATGATTGTTGCTTATCAAAACAAATCTAAAATTGATGCCTTTGAATATCTTAAAAACAGATTTGCACGTATTTATCCCATTTATTTCTTCGGAATTGTTCTTGTATTAATTACTTTCATTCTATCCGGAACAGTTAATTCTTTGGATCTATTCCTAAATCTGTTCATGATTCAGGCCTGGATACCCGGAAAAGCGCTAACACTCAATTTTCCCGGATGGTCATTATCTGTAGAATGTTTCTTTTATATTGTATTTCCTTTTTTCTTTAATTCCGTTTACAAGAAATTCAACATCAAAATCATTACAATAGCTATTGCTGTATTTTGGCTAATTAGTCAAATCGTTTTGCATATCATGATTCCGGTAAATCCAATTAAAGGATTTCCATTAAGCACCACAGATTTACTTTATTCGCCATTGATGCATTTGAATGAATTTTTAGCGGGAAATATGGCGGGAATTTATTTCACTAAAAAATTATCTGCAAGTCAGAAAAATTTTGACTGGATAATATTATTGGTGCTTTTTCTAATTCTTATTACATTAAAATTCCCAATAGGATTAATATATCACAACGGAATGTTGGCCTTACTTTTTATTCCGCTTATTATACTTATTTCACTTAATAACGGAATTATCACCACTATTTTTAAAAGCAAAATCTGTGTTTTTCTAGGCGAAATTAGTTTTGGAATTTATATTCTTCAATGTCCGGTTTGGCTATGGATTACAGATTACAGGTTAAATAAATACTTTCATATTGATAAAGTCGAAGACTTTTCACTGGCCTTTTTTATTCGATTAATTGCATTAATAATAATTGCGGGTATTAGTTATATCTTTCTTGAAGTTCCTCTCAGAAATAAAATTAAAATTGTCGGATTAAAATTAAAGGAACAAGTTTAAATTGAATATACATCACAAAAAAAAGACTGCTCATTTGAACAGTCTTTTTTATTTTATATAATCAATAGCTTACGCCATGAACAAAGCATATTTGTTGTAGTTATACAATACCAAATCATAAGGAACTAACTTTGGTGCAATTTTTTCTGAAGAAGCATTGAATTTTATTCCATTATGTTTTCTGAATAAATAAATTTCCTTCAGACAATTCGATAAGCTTTGGTGAATTGATGTTGTAAAAGTTGGCAATTGTTTGTCGCCTACCAATAAATCAATTTGATAATTAGAACTACTTTTAGAAAGATTATTTCCAATAATTCTTATCGTAAAAGTGGTCGATTTTCCATATTGTTCGCCCTGATACTGTACTACCATAATATTAGTATTAAAAGTTTAAATTAATTTTTCCTGACTTCAACTTTGCTTCAGGCTGAATTAATATTAAAGTTATGAAAAAAAATAAGTTGTTTTACAAACTGATCCTTAAATATCAATCTCGGGCAAATGTACTATAATTCTGTTTTCAAAAAAATCATTCCTTAAAAACTTTACCGCATAAAAAAAACCGCAAAAAAATTACGGTTTTAATAATTAACTGATAGTAATTTTAATTCATAAGCATTATTCATTTTTGGTTATTAGTGTGGTTTCTTTTTCGGTATTTATTTCCAATAAAAACGGATTTCCATTTTTATCAAACATAGTCATATTTAGTGTATCTAACAAGGCTAAATTTTTAGAAACAGTTCCTTTAAATTTATTATAAGACAGATTGAGTTCTGCTAAATTATGTAATTTTTCGAGTCCGTTTGGGATTTCGCCTTCAAAATTATTATCAAATAAACTTAAATTTTGCAGCGCATGGAAATTTATAATTTCAGGCCTTAAAATTCCGGTTAGTTTGTTATTATTCAAAAGTAAAATTTTTAATGTCGAAATTTTATACAATGATTCCGGCAAATCGCCTTTGATTTCATTATTAAACAAAGCCAGAATTTCTAACCGATTTAATTTTCCAATTTCTAATGGTAATTCTCCCGAAATCTTATTTTTAAAAAGCTCCAAATCTTTAAGCTTCCTCAATTCGCAAATAGATTTTGGCAATAATCCGGACAATTTATTTTCTGAAATATCTAAAACTTCCAATTCTTTCAGGTTGGATATTGCACCGGACAATTGACCATCAATAGAATTCTGATGTAAATCAAGTGCGCGTAAAGACACTAAATTAAAAAAGTCAGGAGGTAATTCTCCTTGCAGATTATTCGCAGACAAATAAAGTCCGGTTACTTTTCCTTCTTCGACCTGAACACCATACCAGCTTGATACAGAAAGTGATAAATCCCATTTTATTTTCCATTGCAAACCATTTGTTGCATGGTAAAATTTAATTAAGGCATTTTTCTCTTTTTCTGAAACAGTATCTGCATAAATATTCAATGAAAAAACAAAAGCTATAAAAAAGGGGGCTAAGCTTTTCATAACAAAATTTGGGGTTTGTTTTCTGGTGTAAAATTATAATTTTTACAGACATAAAACATACGATGTCGAAAAAGTGTTGATAAGTAAACATTTACCTTATTTACTACTTATTTAAACATTGAAAATCTATTCTTTTTTTGATTAAATTTGACCAACTAATTATAAAAACCTGATATTATGGAAATTAACTTTATTGCATTATTACTGGCTGCACTTGTCACTCTTGTAGTTGGTTTTATTTGGTACAATCCAAAAGTGTTTGGAACAATCTGGATGAGAGAAAATAATCTCACACAAGAAGAACTGCGAACAGGAAACATGCTCAAAATCTTTGGGTTGACCTATGTTTTCTCTGTTATGATCACGATGACACTCATGTCATTAACGATCCATCAATCCGGAGCAATCGGAATGGTTGGCGGCCCGCCTTTAATTGATAGCGCGAAACCATCTTTTCAGGCTTTTATGGCTGATTATGGAACGGCATATCGTACTTTTAAACACGGAGCACTTCACGGATTCATGTCTGGTTTGTTTTTTGCTTTTCCAATAATTGGCGTTAACGGATTGTTCGAAAGAAAATCATGGAAATACATTTTTATCCACGCCGGATACTGGATTGTTACATTGACTTTAATGGGCGGTATTATTTGTGGATTTGCCTAAAAAAATAAAAATACAAACCCGTTTGAATGAAATCTCAAACGGGTTTTTCTTAATAATAACTTAAACCAAACCAGTTATTATAAATATTATCTAATTTTGAAAAAATTAGCAACTACACTTGACTACAACTTATTCTTTTCAAATATACAAAAGCGCGTCATTACTACCTTTAGAATGGAATTCGCTTGCAACTGACAATATTTTTTTAACTCGGGAATATCTCGAAGTACTCGAAAAATCTTCTCCGGTAAATATGATTTGTCATTTTATCGGAATTTTTAAAAGAGACAGATTAGTTGGAATCGCTTTAACGCAATTTTTATTTACAGAAAAACTCGAATCTTTTGGCGAACGCGATCAATGTTTAAAAACTTCGGTGCGCAATTTCGCTTTCAAAAAATTTGCTTCGCACGTTTTATTTATTGGCAACAATATGCTCACCGGGCAAAATGCCTTTTCGTTTGCCGAAAATGTAAATCAGGCTAAAATTATTAAAACACTTCATAAAGCTATTAATGAACTTAAAAAAGAATTAAAGTCTATTGGTAAAAAAGTTCACATCACCAGTATTAAAGATTTTACCGAAAGTGAAATTGAACCTTTAAAAGCTGAATTTAAAAACAATTTTACGTTTTCGACCCAGCCGAATATGATTTTTGAAATTCATAAAAACTGGCAATCAGAACAAGATTATATTGATGCATTATCGAAGAAATATCGCGATCAGTATAAACGTGCCAGAAAGAAAATGGACGGAATCGAAAAGAGAAAAATGTCATTAGAAGATATTATCAGACATGAAAATATCATTTATGACCTTTATTTTCATGTTGCTAAAAATGCTCCCTTCAACACTTTTTTTCTTGCAAAAAACCATTTCAGTATTTTTAAGGAAATCATGAAAGAGAATTTTCTTTTTTATGGTTATTTTTTAGAAGGAAAACTAATTGGTTTCAATACGCTAATCAAAAATGGAGACATTATGGACACTTATTTTCTGGGTTACGACGAAAGTATTCAACGCGAGAAAATGTTGTACTTAAATATGCTTTATGACATGATCGCCTACTCTATCAATCAGGGTTTTACCGAAATAGTTTTTGCCCGAACAGCCCTTGAAATAAAAAGTTCTGTTGGAGCAAAACCATTAAAAATGTACGGATTAATTACGCATAGCAATGCTTTAATTAATAAAAACATTGGTAAATTATTTGATTATCTGGAACCAAAAACCGATTGGAAAGAGCGAAATCCTTATAAAGAAAATTAATTTTTAAGGAACCGCAATTTTCATTTGTTTATGCAAAATATGAATTTCTAAATCCGTTTGAGCGCCGCAATATTCACCGTCAATTTGAAAATTAACCGGATAATCTGTTTTTATTGTCGCTTTATCTGTCGAAATAATTACAACATCATCTGAATCTATTGGCATGTTTCCGGTAATAATTTTGCCCAATAATAATATATCCAGGCTTTTTAGAATCACCAATTCAAACTTTCCATCGTTCATAGAACCGTTTGGATTAATGGTAACGCCCGTTCCGTATTTCTGAGAATTAGCAATTACAATAATCCTTGCCACATGTTCGACTGTTTTTTTATTTGCCGTAATTGTTGCTACAAAAGGCGCATCAGATTCTACTAAAGTAGTATATGCTTGTAATGCATAACCCCAAAAACCGCGCAAATTACTTTGTTCGTAATTTTTTACCAAATCAGCATTGATTCCAATATCGCTTAAATGAATACTTTTTTTACCGTTGATACAAATCATATCCATTTCGATATAATGACTTAAAAAGGCAATTTTAAGGTTCTCTTCGATCGTTGTTGGCAAATTTAAATCGACAGACAAGCCATTTGCAGAGCCTGCAGGCAAAATACCAATCACAATATCATGTTCTTCCATCGCTTCGGCAACCATTTTTATAGTTCCGTCGCCGCCGGCAACAATAATTCGTTCTGGTTTATATTGATTATAAAGTGATTGTATTTGTTTTAAATCACTGTTTCCTGTCGTTTCATAAACTTCAAGATCAAAATGATTTGTGGTCGCAAACTCTTGTACGGCTTCAATTAAATCTGTTTTATCCAGATCTCCCGAAATTGGGTTTACAACAAAAATGATGTTCTTTTTCAAAATTTTATTTTTTAAACCGATTAAAATAATTAATTTACACTATACATAAAAATACACAATTAATGAAACCAATCCTACAATTATATCGCGGTTATGCTAATGAACAAGAATTAATTGTTATGGGACACGTTTTTAAGAGAACTTATGACTATGATTTTGAGAAGAAGAACTTTAAAAACGCGACTTCGATAATCAATCAATACCGAATAAAAACGATTAAAAATCACGATGTTTACCTGAAATGCGGAAACAAAGAAATCCACTCGAAAACATTAGACGATGGTTATTTTAAATTTTGTATTCCGATAGAAAAGGAATATGATTTTGGATGGATGGAATATGAAGTGAATATCAAATATGAATCAGAAATTATAACTGCAAAAGGAAGTTTTATCAAACCTCACGACGGAAATCTTGGAATTATATCTGATATTGACGACACTTTTCTGGTTTCACACACCAAAAACATCTTTAAAAAAATATACATTCTTTTGTTTAAAAATGTAAATGACCGCAAAGTTTTTAAAGATGTTGTACCGCATTATCAAGCTTTAAGTTCCGCCGGAAGAAATAATAAAGACGAACAAAATGCCTTTTTTTATATTTCGAGCAGCGAATGGAATTTGTACCAATTTATTGTAAAATTCACCAAATTACATCAGTTACCCAGAGCCGTTGTTTTATTGAAGGATATCAGACGTGGTATTACTGATTTTTTCATGAGCGGACGAGGTGATCATAATCATAAATTCGAAAAAATAAAGCATGTTTTAGAGTTTTATCCTAATCTTAAATATGTTTTATTGGGAGACGATTCGCAACACGATCCTATTCTGTACGAGCGTATTTGCAAAATTTTTCCGGTAACGGTAAAAGCGGTTTATATTCGACAAACGGGTACACACAAAAAAGATTCTACAGAAGCAATTTTGAAAAACCTGGAAAATTTAGAAGTTTCTGTTTGTTATTTTAAAGATAGCAGCGAAGCAATTATGCACTCGAAATCTATTGGGATTATAAAATAGTTTTTTTTGTTTCAGGTTTCAAATTCTTATTGCAACCTGAAACTGAAGTTCTCCTAGCCCAGATTGAAGTGAAAAGCCCGGAGCAAAAAAAATTGCATTTCTTGTTGAAAAAAAGCGACTGAAAGAAGCTCTTTTTGCAACATTAGAAATGCATTTTTTTTGTGAGGACTTGAAACGAAAAGCTGGAATAGCTTCTAATTCAAATATTAACCATTAAAATTATCAATTTCTTCCTGAACGATTTCCCAATCTAAAAGTAACTGATCCAGGTCTTTTTTCTTTTTGTTATATGCTGTGAAAAATGAAGCATCTTCGATATGTTTGTCATAATTAGAAGCCAGCAATTTATCATCATGCTGAATATCTTTTTCTAATTGTTTGATTTGACTTTCTACTTTGCTTAAGCGGTTTTGAAGTGCTTTGCCTTTTTTCTGATCTTCGTAGGATGTTTTATTATTCTCTTTTGGAGCAGTAGTTTTAGCAACATCTTTTTTCTCAACTTCACGCATGTTTTCAAGATTGCGCTGCTCTAAGAAATAATTAATATCACCTAAATATTCTTTTATCTTCTGATCTTTAAATTCATAGACAATATTTGACATTCCCTGAAGGAAATCTCTATCGTGCGAAACCAATAATAAAGTCCCGCCAAATTTTTGAAGTGCTGCTTTTAGAACATTTTTAGATTTAATATCCAAGTGATTCGTAGGCTCATCCATTAGCAAAACGTTGATAGGCTGCAATAATAACTTACAAAGTGCCAAACGGTTACGCTCTCCTCCTGAAAGTACTTTTACTTTTTTCTCAACATCGTCGCCACGAAATAAAAACGACCCTAACATGTCACGAACTTTAGAACGGTTCGTATCCATTGCTGCATCTTCCATGGTTTGAAGCAAGGTAATTTCTCCATCCAGATATTCTGCCTGATTTTGTGCAAAATAACCTAACTGAACATTGTGACCCAATTTAATGTTTCCCTGATATTCAAATTCATTTACAATAGCTTTAATGAAAGTCGATTTTCCTTGTCCGTTTTGACCCACAAAAGCAATTTTGCTTCCGCGTTCTACTAACAAATCAATATCTTTTAAAATAACTTTATCACCGTAGGCTTTTGTAACATGTTCGGCTTCAACCACCACTCTTCCAGGTTCTTTTGAAACCGGGAAAGAAATATTCATAACCGAATTGTCGTCTTCATCAACTTCAATTCGTTCTACTTTATCTAATTTTTTAATCAACGATTGCGCCATCGAAGCTTTTGAAGCTTTTGCACGGAATTTCTCGATTAATTTTTCTGTTTCCTCAATTTTCTTCGCCTGATTCTTTTGAGTTGCTAATTGCTTCTCGCGAATTTCATGACGCAATTCTAAATATTGAGAATAAGGTTTATTGAAATCGTATGCTTTTCCTAAAGAAATTTCGATGGTACGATTTGTTACATTATCCAAAAACATTTTATCGTGCGATACAATAACCACAACGCCAGGATAGTTACGAAGGAAACTCTCTAACCAAATGATACTCTCGATATCAAGGTGATTCGTAGGCTCATCCAGAAGCAAAACATCATTTGACTGCAATAATAGTTTTGCCAATTCGATACGCATTCTCCAACCTCCTGAGAATGTTTCGGTTTGGTTGTTGAAAACTTCTCTTTTGAAACCTAATCCTAAAAGGATTTTCTCTGTATCTCCCACATAATTATAACCTCCTAAAAGTTCAAAACGGTGTGTGTAATCAGATAAATCTTCAATAATTTGGCTGTATTCTTCACTTTCATAATCGGTTCTCGTAACCAATTGATGATTGATTTGTTCTAGTTTTTTTTCTACAACCTTAATTTCGGTAAAAGCTTCATACGCTTCTTCTAATACTGTTCTTCCTTGTTCAAAATCAATATCCTGACGTAAAAACCCCATTCGGATATCTTTCTCCTGAGAAATAACTCCGGAGTCAGGAGCAAAATCTCCCGCTAACATTTTAAGCATTGTAGACTTACCAGCTCCGTTTTTACCAACAAGACCTACGCGATCGCCGGCTCCTAAACGAAAAGTAACTTCTTCAAATAAATATGTTCCTCCAAAAGAAACCGAAAGATTGTGTATATTAAGCATGTATTGTTATTTTATAACTAATTGATTGTGTAAATTTACACTCCCAAATCAATGGGTAATTTAATTTTTTGCAAATGTTAAAAAAAGGATCCAAACTAAATAGTATTTTAACAGGAAGTTGTCCAAAATGTCAAAAAGAAAGTATGTATTCAGACAAAAATCCACTTCATTTGACTAAAGTTCTAAAAATGAACGATCATTGTAGTCATTGTGGACTAAAATATCTAATCGAACCTTCCTTTTTTTATGGTGCAATGTATGTAAGTTATGGATTGAATGTTGCCGTAGGAATTGCAGCTTTTATAGTTTCATTTGTGTTTTTTGGCGCTTCGATCGAACAGTCTTTTTTGTCAATTGTCATCACCTTGATTGTATTATTTCCTTTTGTTTTACGACTTTCGCGTAATTTATATATCAATATGTTTATTTCTTACGATCCTAAGGCCGGTCAGAAATAATACTTTTCAAATATCTTTTTTGAAATCGCTTAATATCAATTTCAGGTGTTAACGGTATTTCATTTTCTATATTATCAAATAATGCCTTTGCCATTGATGGCCCTAACATCACGCCTCTTGTTCCTAATCCGTTAAGAATATGAAGTGACTTGCGATCGTGGTGTGTTCCTATTAATGGCCTTCTGTCTTTCACCGTTGGGCGAACTCCGCCGAAATGTTCTACAATTTCAAAATCACAGGTAATAATTTCTTTTATACGTTCTAAGAGTTCTTGTTTTCCTTCTTCGGTCGGTAAATCTGTTTTATCCTGCCAATTATAAGTTGCTCCTACCTTAAATAAATCATTACCTAAAGGCAATATAAAAACACTGGTATTGACGATAACATCTAAGTTTAGTTCAGGTGCTTTTATGATAAACAGTTCACCTTTTGTACCATCTAAAGGCAAATAATTAAAAAAAGGATTTTTATGCAGTCCAAATCCTTCCGCGAAAATGATTTGACGAGCCTGAATGTTCTTATACTGAATTCCATAATCAAAAAATTCAATATAAATACTATCAAAAAACTCTTCTAATAATAAATTATTCTCTTGTAAATATTCCTTGTATTTATCCAATAACAAAGCTGTATCAACATAACCAGTATGCAAAACTTCGCCATAATCATAGGGAGAATCGATACTTTTATATTTTTTGGAAATTATATTAGTAGACAAAAAAGGGGCGAGATTTCTTTTATCCGAAGCTGCAAACCAATTGTTTTGTTCTTCAATAGAAAAGAATTTTCTTAAAATAGGAAGTTTAAAGTTAAATTTGGTTTTTAGCTTAGCTTCAATATCATTATAAAAATCCTCCATTAAAACCAATTGCTCTTGTGCATTCCAGACTTCGCTAAAACGTTTTAAAATGACAGGATTGTATAAACCACCTGCCACTCTTGAAGATACCTGTGAGTTATTATCAAGAACTAAAATAGATTTATTGTTTTTGAGTGCTATTTCAGCAAATGAAATTCCGGCCAAACCAGACCCTACAATTAAGTAATCAAGCATAATATAATGGATGAAAAATAAAAAACTCTTATTACTGCAAAGGTAACAAGAGTTTATGTTATAATGTAATTTAGATGCTTAGTAGTTCCACATATCTTCCTCGAAATTGCGAATTTTTTCTTTCACTCTCTCAGATTCAAACAATTGATCCTGTGCATTATTTTTTATGTATTCTTTGATTTCTCTATCTCCATACATATTCTCTTCCTTATAAATTACAGCATTAAAATGTCTGGAATTCAGGATCTGATCGAATGAAATGGGGCGCGCAGAGTTGTTGTCATTAAATGCTTTTGCTTCATGCAGCACATCCCGCGCATTGGGAAAGAAAACCCAAAACAATTCAATATAATCTTTTTCATTACTATTCATCGTATAAACATCCGGAGTTACAGGACAAATTCCCAGCAGACGATATTTCAAATCACTTTCGCGCTTGTCAAAATACCAATAGCCTTTTATCTTATACTGCGTAACATCAGCTGCAGTTAAATCTTGTTTCAATATATACTCAGCCGGAACCGATCTTGTTGGCCCAACAGTTTCATCAACATAAGTGACTGATTTCTTTTTACCTGTACCGGTAACTACTTTTTTCTTTACAACACGTGTTTTATAGTCATCAGGATATTGATTAATCAGTTCTCTACCGGCATCTGTTGTATCAATACGGGATAATGATCCCTGAATATCTTTTAAAGATTTTTTTGTGTTGAAATAGCTATCAGAATACACTTCTGTTATTTTACCAGCTCTCATCGCTTTGGTCAGAACGTCATAAAGTGAACGTCTGTTAAAACCAATATTTGCTGTATCGACAGGAAAATATAAAGGAAAATTTATCTTTTCATTTAAATCGATAATCTCCCAGACCGTTTTTCCCATCAAAACATCTCTGTCATCTACATATCCATAAGATAACGGCTTATCATTATCTGCAATAAGCTGGGCAGCACTCTTTTGACCAATTTGGTCAACTGATTTAGCGTTCAATAAATTAGATTGTGCACTGGATGTTAAACTTCCCAAGACACAAATAATAGCGATCAATATTCTTATTGCTTTCATCATCATATCATTAAACATATTGAACGCAAAAATACGTATTTAATTGCTATTTTTCTTACATTATTTAAGAAAATTAATCTGAAAGTATAATTGGTTTCATTCCTTTATAAGAACAAGGCAGTAAATCATAGCCTAATTAGACAATTGCTCTGCGATGAGGCAAAAAAAAACTCTTACTAAAATAGTAAGAGTTTCTTATTATAATTTTGATTTAGAACTTAGTAGTTCCACATATCTTGCTCGAAGTTACGGATTTTCTCTTTCACTCTTTCAGATTCTAACAACTGATTTTGTGCGTTGTCTTTCATGTATTCTTTGATCTCACGATCTCCGTACAAGTTTTCTTCTTTGTAGACAACAGCATTAAAACGTCTTGAATTTAAGATTTGATCGAATGAAATTGGCAATGCTGAATTGCTATCATTAAAAGCTTTTGCTTCATGCAATGCTTCTCTTGAGTTTGGATAGAAAATCCAGAACAACTCGATATAATCCTTTTCGTCACTGTTCATAGTATAAACGTCCGGAGTTACTGGGCAAATACCCAATAAACGATATTTCAACTCACTTTGACGTTTGTCAAAATACCAGTATCCTTTAATTTTATACTGCGTAACATCTGCTGCAGTAAGGTCTTGTTTTAGGATATATTCAGCCGGAACCGTTCTAGAGGCAGGAACTGTTTCATCAACATACGTTACCACTTTCTTTTTACCTGTACCAGTAACTACTTTTTTCTTAACAACACGTGTTTTGTAATCATCAGGATATTGGTTGATTAACTCTCTACCAGCATCCGTTGTATCAACACGAGATAAAGATCCCTGGATGTCCTTCATAGATTTTTTAGTATTGAAATAACTATCAGAATACACTTCAGTTATTTTGCCATTTTTCATAGCCTTAGTCAAAACGTCATATAAAGAACGTCTGTCAGCACCAATATTAGCAGTATCTACCGGAAAGTATAATGGAAAATTAATTTTCTCATTCAAATCAATGATTTCCCAAGTAGTTTTTCCCATCAATACATCTCTATCATCTACATAACCATAAGCCAATGGCTTGTCATTATCTGAGATAAGCTGTGCAGGAGTCTTAAGTCCTATCTGAGCCGGTGTTTTTGCATTAAGCAAATTAGATTGCGCGTTAGAAGCGAACCCTCCTGCTATAGAAACAATAGCTATTAAAAAATTTCTTACTTTCATCGTGGTATCATTATAAGATATTGAACGTAGGTATTACCTACTTTATTATTGTATTTCGTAAATTACCGGAGCAGTTCTTGGTAATAAATAACTTCCAGCTCCAACAAGTTTAGTTTTAATTTCAGAAATAGTAACCTGATCTCCTTTTCCAGCTCTTGAAAGAATTTGTTTGCATTGTGCATTTAATCTGTTTCCAGTTACAACAACTGTAGGTTGTCCAGTAACTTTTAAGTTAAATCCAACAACATCTAAACCAACTTCGAAATCAAAATCAAGTAATTTAGCACCAATAGTAGCAATCTCTAAGTTAGATTTAGGTCCTTTAACAACACCCATCTCACCTCTAATTGTTCCTGTTGGTCCAGGAATACCTTTAATTCTGAAAGTTTTCTTATCTGTAACTTTATCTCCGTTTGGTAATGTTCCAGTAACTGCAATTGTAGCTTCTGTTCCTTGACCCGGGCTCATGTTATATTTACCTGGTTTACCAGCAGAAACTAATCCTGGAGCACTTGCCTGAATTTTGTTAGCATCAACACCAGCAAAAGATACAGAGATTGGGTTAACAACTCCTCTATAAACTACATTCATTTTATCAGCAGAAATAGTAGCTGAGTTTGGTCTTGGTACTACAACATATTTTCCAGCAAATTTAAGTGGAATGTTTTTACCATCTTCTAAGAAAGTAAATTGTCCATTAATATCCTGCTCTCCAACACCACCTGCAGTTAATGAGATAACAGCTTGTCCGTTAACAATTTGCCCAGGACCTTGGAATGAAGTTGGTTTTGTGTTTTCGTCATAACGACCTAAAACTACTTTACCAGTTACTTTTTCTCCTTGGAAATAAGCATTTTTGTCTAAAACAACGATTGCCTGGTAGTTGCTATAAGAAGCAGCAGCAACCGCAGCTTTTCCTAAAGCACTGTTGTAAACATCAGTTTCAGCTTTCTTAACGTCATTTTGCCAAGTTGAAAGTTTTGCAGCCGAAGCAATTGCAGGGAAACCTTTAAAGTGGTAAGCTAAGTATTTTTCTTTCAGACCTTCTTTGTTTTTTACGTCAGAAACATCAAATTTCTTTTCAATCTCTGCGATAATTGGACCATATTTTTTATCTGTTCCTAAAGCAGCTTTCATATCTGCTTTGTATTTTTGAATTTTAGCGATAATTTCGTTACCTTTTTTAGTATAACCGTCTCCAGTAAACCAATCGTCGATATTATCACCTCTGTCCATAGCTTCGTATGGTAACTTACCAGTTTCTTTTTCAACCTCAAATCCTTTGATAGACTGAGCTTTTAAAGTTCCGATATAGTCATAAAATTCTTTTGAAATTGCTTCAACTTTATGAGCAGTTACTGCAGCAACAGCGAATTCTCCTTTTGCTTCAGCAGCTTTTTGATCTAAAGATGTTAATAATGACGTGTTTGTTGCGATTGAAGAAGTGTTTGCGTCTTCAAATTTTTCGTTCATCAAACCAAAAGCAGAAATTACTTCTTTTGAAACGTTCATTGCCAACATTGCGATGAAAACCAGATACATCAGGTTAATCATCTTCTGTCTAGGGGTTAATTTTCCTCCTGCCATTTTTTTATAATTAGTTCTTTATTAATAAATTTAATATAATAGTTAAAAACTAATTATCCTTTGTTACTCATTGCAGAAAGCATACCACCATAAACACTGTTTAAAGAAGCAATGTTTGCAGTCATTGATTGCATTTGTTCTTTTAATTTAGAAGCATTTTCAGCGATTTCGCTGTTTGCCTGAGCGTTTCTTGAAGCACTTTCTAATTGTACTTTGTATAAACTGTTTAATGATTCCATTTGTGCAGCAGCCATAGACATTTCTTCAGCATATTTCTTTTGACCTGCAATAGAATCTACTGTTGGAGAAATTGCTTTTGCAGCTCCTTCGAAGTTTTTGATAGAATTTCCTAAACTTGACATTAACTCACCGTCAATTTTAGCTTCTTTCAACATAGCATCTAATTTTTGAGATAATAATCCCTGAGCATCAGCAGTAGATTCTGCTTTATCTTCTCTTTTTCTAGCTTGACCGTTAGCTAATTCCGGGTAAACAAGAGTCCAGTCTAATTCGTCTTCAACTGGTTCGAAAGCAGAAAGTGCAAAAATTAACGCTTCAGTTAACAATCCCACTGAAAGCATAACTGTACCTGTTAATGGTCCAATTTCAAAGTGAGTAATTTTGAATAATGCTCCAACGATTACTACTGCCGCTCCCATACCATAAGCGAAATTCATTGCTTTTTTACTTAATAATGCCATAATACTTTTTTTTAGGTTTTAATTTAAAATAGATTCGATTTGGTTATTGATTTAATTATAATTTACTTTTCTTTTTTCCGCCAGTTACCTGAGTTCCCATGTAATCTTGTACAGTTCTGAAACCAATGTAACTTCTTGCAGAGTCTGCGTATTCGTGATCGCGAGTACTAACTTGTAGGAAGTAAGCAACATCTTTCCAAGATCCTCCACGAACCACTTTTCTTTGGTTGTTTCCATCAATTACGTTAGGGTTCATTGTAGAAACATACTCGTATGCATTTGGATTGTAAGCTGAATCTGTCCATTCTGAAACGTTACCAGCCATGTTATATAAACCGTATCCGTTTACTTCATATGATTTTGCTTCAACTGTATACAACGCTTCATCAGCAGCATAATCTCCTCTGCTTGGTTTAAAGTTTGCTAAGAAACAACCTCTGTCACTTTTAGTATAAGGACCTCCCCAAGGATAAGTTGCAGATTCCAGACCTCCTCTGGCAGCATACTCCCATTCTGCCTCTGTTGGCAATCTGAAAGAGTTTACTAAGTCACGTCCTTTTTTCTTAGATTTAATGTAGCTGTTTTTGTTTAAAGTTCTCCAAGCACAGAATGCTTTTGCTTGTTTCCAGGTAACTCCAACTACAGGATAGTCTCCGTAAGCTTTGTGCCAGAAATAATCATTGTGCATTGGCTCATTATAAGAGTAAGCGAAATCTTTAATCCAAACTGTTGTATCAGGATAAATTCCGATTTGTTCTGTTTTAACGAAGTCTTTTCTTTTTCCAACTTTAGCTTTAGCTGCAGCCTGAATATCCATCCATGAATAACGGAATTTCAATTTATTTACGTCAACTGTTCTTAAACCATTGTATGATTCTTCAATTGGTAAATACATAGAGTCCATTACCTCAGCATAATACTCATCAGGATAAGCTTTAGTATCTTTAATTAATTTTACTTTCTTGTTTAATTTTCTACCAGCATACGGATCATCTTTTGTTCCTACACTATAGTAGTTATCGTACATGTACTTATCATAAGCCGTCATTTTATCTGGCTCAGAATCGTTAAATGCATAGTCAGAAATGCTACCAGCTTTTTTACCTTTACCATCTCCTGTACTTTTCTGTCCAGTTTCATCAGCTAAAATAGCTAAACGAACTCTCATTGTAGAGTCTTTTACCCACTCTACAAACTGGCGATATTCGCTGTTTGTAATTTCTGTTTCATCCATATAAAACGAACGAACAGTAACTGTCTTAGTAGGAGCATCTTCTACATTAGCTAAATCAGCATCTGATTTACCCATGATAAAAGAACCACCTGGAACCAAAGTCATTCCATATGGTTTTTCGGGATGCCATTTCCCTCCTGTAACACCAACTAACTCACCTTTGTCACCTGACTTACCACAGCCAATTACTAGTGTTAACATTGCTGCAAATGCAATAAACTTCTTCATATAAATTTGGGATTATCTATTCATTATTATAAGTCCGTAAACGTATTTATTATTTATTAAAAAAACAACACTACTCACGAAATTTATTTCACCGTTCAAAAATAATGTTAAATAAAATAAAAAAAAAATATTTTGTCGATAAACTAACTCAAAAAATCGACGTAAAACGTTAAATTTTGTATTTTATAAATCTTATCTTACTAATTTTATTTAACAATTTTTTATATTTTTTGCAAATTTAAGATTTTAGTTAAAATTCTCGTCTACAAAGCGTTTTTTCTTTGTGCTTTCCACCATCTTTCTGGCAATTCTTGGTTACAAGCGCACAAATATTCGTCGTAAGAACAGGGTAATAACGTATTTCTTTTCAATTTATTGTGACCATTTGATTCGAATGGAATTTCAATCCACCAACGATCTGTTTTGTCACTTTTATAAAAAATTAATTCTTCATCTTCCAGCGGCACTATATATTTTAAATAATTGGTTCTGCTTCCAAAAGGATACTCTTTAGAACGGTAATGAAACCCTTCTATAAAATACCAGATTATTTGCGAAATCATCGCTGACTCATATACGGTATTATTGTGATTAAAGATTCCAAAAGATGAAACTTTATCGCTAATTCCCGCGTATCTCGCTAAGGAACAAATCTCTTTCCCATTAAAACCGTTAGGTTCAAAATTCACATTATTACCCGAATCAGAAGATTTTACTGAATTTAAATCGATACTCACTAAATCAGCATCTCTAAAAACAGGCTCTGCCAAAGCTATATTATTCGAAATTTCACCTAAACGATAGGCATCAAAGAACAATTTTTCAATTAAATCAATTTCTTCCTGAGAATTGTAATAGGTCTGATACCCGATATTACAATAATTAAAAAGATTATTTGGCTCATCTATTATGATTTTTGTAAGGTAAGAATTGGCCGAAACCGTCTCATTTTCTTTACCAAAATCAAATCTGTTATCTACAGCGACCATGTTAACCATTTGCTCTAAATCATCATAAGCACGATACAAAGCATAGGTCAAATCCTGCGAACCTCCCAGGACTATAGGAATCACTTTATTCTTTATTAATGCCGAAGTTACCTTCTTTAATGCAAAATAAGTGTCCTCAACTGAATCTCCTGCCAGAATATCTCCTAAGTCAGCAATTGATGCATCCCAGTTGCCCGGAAACATACTGTAAAGCTTTTTACGAATAGCCGTCAGGTTTACTTCATTAACAATATCAATATTTCTACGATCTTCTAAAACTCCAACAATAGCAATAGTGATTTTGCTAATATCCGGAAACTGATCCTGAGTATGTAATACAATTTTGCTACCCAATTCTTGTGAAGACAACGAACTAATGAATTTTAAAATTCCTTCGTTAACTGGTTCTAGAAAATCAAATTCCATTTTTTATTTCTTTTTAGCAGCTGTTTTTTTAGCTGGGGCTTTCTTTGCGGTTGTTGCTTTTTTTGCCGGCGCTTTCTTTGCCGGCGTTTTCTTCGCTGGTGTTTTTGCAGCAATCATTTCCTGAACCTGAGCCAATGTTAATTTTGTTGCATCAACATCTTTACTCAATTCAATTTTGATTTTGCCTTTTGTAATCACCGAGCGTCCCCAACGCGCTTTCTCAACCAAAATTCCTTCATCTTCCCAATTGTGAAGAACTTTATCTATATTTTTCTGCAATTTATCTTCAATCAGTTCTTCAACGTCTTGTTGTGATAAATTATCAAAATTGTATTTTTTACTTACGTTTACAAAAAGACCGTTCCATTTAATGAAAGGACCAAAACGCCCCACACCTTTTTGAACCGATTCTCCTTTGTAAACTGCGATTGGCGCATCTGCAAGAGCTTTTTCGTCAATTAATTCCTGAGCTCTTTCTTTAGAAACTCCAAGCGGATCTTCTCCTCTTGGCAAAGAAATAAAAACACTTCCGTGACGCACATAAGGACCGTAACGGCCATTACTTACTTCCACTTCTTCTCCTTTATACTCTCCTAAGCTTTTGGGAAGCAAAAATAAATTTAAAGCTTCTTCTAGTGTAATATTTCCAATGTTCTGATCAGACATTAAGCTCGCAAACTTTTTATCTTCATCGTCCGCTTCTCCAATTTGAGCCATCGGTCCAAATTTTCCTAAACGAACAGATACTTGTCTTCCATCTGCATCTTTACCCAAAATTCTTTCTCCGCTTTCGCGTTCTGCATTGGCTTCAACTTCTTTTACATTTGGGTGGAATTTATTGTAGAATTCTTGCATCATGGTTGCCCAGTCAATATTTCCTTCAGCAATTTCGTCAAAATCCTGTTCTACTTTTGCCGTAAAATTATAATCCAGAATATTTCCGAAGTTTTTTACTAAGAAATCAGTAACAATTGTTCCGATATCGGTTGGCACTAATTTTCCTTTATCAGAACCTGTGTTTTCTTTTAGCAGCTTCTCTCCTACTTTACTGGCTTGCAAAGTAAGCTGTGTATAATTACGTTCCTGACCTTCAAGTGTTCCTTTTTCAACATAATTTCTGTTGATGATAGTCGAAATAGTTGGCGCATATGTAGACGGACGTCCAATTCCTAATTCTTCTAATTTTTTCACCAACGAAGCTTCTGTATAACGAGCCGGAGGTCTTGAATATCGTTCTGTAGCTGTAATATAGTTATTCGCTAATTTTTCGTTTACTTTTAATGCAGGCAGCATTCCTTCTTGTTCTTCCTCATCATCATCATGTCCTTCAAGATACACTTTAAGGAAACCTTCAAAAAGCAACACTTCTCCAGATGCGGTAAAAAGCTCCTCGTGATTATTTGCTTCAATTTTTACGTTTGTTCTTTCAAGTTGTGCATCGCTCATTTGAGATGCCAATGTTCTTTTCCAGATCAAATCATATAAACGAGCCTGATCACGATCAATATTTACGGTATGGCGCGACATATCTGTCGGACGAATTGCTTCGTGCGCTTCCTGTGCCCCTTTGCTTTTATTGGCAAAAGTTCTTGGTTTCGAAAACTCTTTTCCGTATGATTTTATGATTTCAGCTTCTGCTGCATCCATTGCATCTTTAGAAAGATTCACACTATCGGTTCTCATATAAGTAATAAGTCCGGCTTCGTACAAACGCTGTGCAAGCTGCATGGTGATTCCAACCGGCAAGTATAACTTTCTCGCTGCTTCTTGTTGCAATGTAGAAGTTGTAAATGGCGCTGTTGGCGATTTTTTGGTAGGTTTTGTTTCTAAATCTGCTACCTTATATTGTGATCCGATGTTTTGTTTTAAGAAATCTTCGGCTTCTTTTTTTGTATTGAAATTTTTTGGCAATTTGGCTTTGAAAGCTTTTCCGGCTTCATTCACAAATTCTGCCACTACAGAATAACTCGCAACTGCATTAAAATTCTGGATTTCGCGTTCTCTTTCTACAATCAAACGTACAGAAACTGATTGTACACGTCCTGCTGAAAGTCCGCCTTTAATTTTTCTCCATAAAACCGGAGACAATTCATAACCTACCAAACGATCTAGAACACGTCGTGCCTGTTGTGCATTTACTAAGTTATAATCAATTTCTCTTGGATTCTCGATTGCTTTAAGAATCGCAGTTTTGGTAATCTCGTGAAAAACAATTCTTTTGGTTTTTTTAGTATCTAGTTTTAATTCTTCCGCCAAGTGCCATGAAATAGCTTCTCCCTCGCGGTCCTCATCGCTTGCCAGCCAAACCATTTCGGCATTTTTAGATAGTGTCTTTAATTTACTTACTAAGGCTTTTTTATCAGGAGAAACTTCATATTTAGGTTTAAATCCATTCTCAACATCCACTCCTATTTCCTTTGACGGTAAGTCGGCTATGTGCCCATAACTAGACTCGACCTGAAAATCACTCCCTAGAAATTTCTCTATCGTTTTCGCCTTTGCAGGTGATTCCACTATTACTAAATTCTTTGCCATTGATCTATTTTTCTGGAACAAAAGTAGAAGTTTTTTTTAAATATCAACCTTGATAATGCATTTTTGAGGTATTTTGATATTATGTTTCCAAAAATTGCAGATTTATCTGTAAACTAATGCATAATATATATAGGTATAACTTTTTAAATATATAAGGTTTGGAAAGCTTCTTTTTTTAACACTAATCTTCCTAGCCCAGATTGAAGAGGAAAGCCCGGAATAAAAAAAGCAAAAGTTTCCTGGTCTAAAAAAGCGACCAACGGAAGCTCTTTTTTGAACATTGGAAACTTTGCTTTTTTTTATGAGGACTTGAAACGGAAAGCTGGAAATAGCTACAAAAAATATTCTAAATTTAGATTGTTGCTTTTAAATTAACCTCTTTGTCAACAGATTATTTTTATTTGATGGTTATTTACATTGTTATTATTAAATCTAAAATCAATCCCGAAGTCTCGGGACTAAAATCTAAAAATCTTTTCTCTGCCATCTTGTCATAATTATACCTTTTGCGTTATCTTTGCACTTTGAAATTATACAATGGAAAAGATTATTGAAGAAAGCAAGCAGGGCGAAAGTCTTGTTTTGGAGAATAAACCTGAGAATACAAAAAAACTTTTTATAGAAAGTTACGGTTGTGCGATGAATTTTTCGGACAGTGAAATCGTAGCTTCCATTTTATCCGGAAATGGATATAACACTACACAAACCCTTGAAGAAGCCGATTTAGTTCTGGTAAATACCTGCTCGATTCGAGATAAGGCGGAACAGACTATTCGTAAACGTCTCGAAAAATATAATGCCGTCAAACGTATTAACCCGAAAATGAAAGTAGGCGTTTTGGGCTGTATGGCCGAGCGTTTGAAAAGTCAGTTTTTGGAGGAAGAAAAAATTGTCGACCTTGTTGTGGGTCCTGATGCTTACAAAGATTTGCCTAATTTACTGGCAGAAGTGGAAGAAGGCCGTGACGCGATTAATGTAATTTTATCGAAAGAGGAAACATACGGAGATATTTCGCCGGTTCGTTTGATGAGCAACGGAATCACAGCGCTGGTTTCGATCACTCGTGGTTGCGACAATATGTGTACGTTTTGCGTGGTACCTTTTACGCGTGGACGTGAGCGTAGCCGTGAACCTCAAAGTATTATGTCTGAAATTCAGGATTTATGGGATAAAGGCTTTAAGGAAATTACTCTTTTAGGTCAAAACGTTGATAGCTACCTTTGGTATGGGGGCGGTTTGAAAAAAGATTTTGAAAATGCCTCAGAAATGCAAAAAGCCACTGCAGTTGATTTTGATCAATTGCTTGAAATGGTTGCTGTTGGTTTCCCAAAAATGAGAATCAGATTTTCGACTTCTAATCCGCAGGATATGCACGAAAGCGTATTGCACGTTATTGCGAAACATCCAAATATCTGTAAACACATTCACTTACCGGTTCAATCCGGAAGTAACAGAATTTTAAAAGAAATGAATCGTTTGCATACGCGTGAAGAATATATGACGCTGATTGATAAAATCAGAGCTATTATTCCGAATGCTTCGATTTCGCAGGATATGATTGCCGGTTTCCCAACAGAAACAGAACAAGATCACCAGGATACGATGAGTTTGATGGAATATGTGAAATATAATTTCGGTTATATGTATTCGTATTCTGAACGTCCGGGAACTTTGGCCGGAAGAAAAATGGAAGATGATGTTCCTGAAGAAACTAAAGCCAGAAGATTGCAGGAAATTGTCGATTTACAACAAAAACATGCCTGGTTTAGAAGCGAGGAATTCGTAGGTCAAATTGTTGAAGTTTTAGTTGAAAAAGTTTCTAAAAAATCAACTGAAGAATTCTCAGGAAGAAACTCGCAAAGTATTACAGTAGTTTTCCCAAAAGAAAATTATAAAATTGGGGATTTCGTAAACGTAAAAATCACAAGCTGTACTAGTGGAACTTTGAAAGGTGAAGCGGTGGGATTGAGTGAAATGAATTAATTTTTTTTAACCGCAAATTTCACAAATTTTCACAAATTAATTCTTCATGACTACCGAATATTATTATAAGAAAGATGAAAACTATCAAATAGTAGGGATATGTATGGAAGTGCATCGATTATTGGGTCCTGGTTTACTTGAAATTGTATATAAAGATGCATTAGAAATTGAATTTAAAAATCATAGAATTCCTTATCAACGGGAAAAGGAATTTGCAATTGAATACAAAGGAGTTATTTTACCTCATAAATTTTATGCCGATTTCATAGTTTATGATGACATAATATTAGAAGTAAAATCTGTAAAAGAAATTTGTAATGATCATCTTGCACAGACATTAAATTATATGAAACTAGCAGATACTCCCGTTGGAATAATTGCAAACTTTCAAAACAAATCATTAATACATAAACGATTAATAAATTCATAAAATAAATTTGCGCTAATTTGTGTAATTTGTGGTTGATTTAAAATTCATGCTAATCATTTTAATCTTTGGCAAAAAGAAAAAACTATTATTTGTGGTTTTAAGACTCGCATACATTCCGTAACTTGAAACCTGAAACAAATAAAAACTTGAAACAAGACATACATGGAAACAGTTCAAGCAATAAAACAACGATTTGAGATTATCGGGAATGACCCGAAATTAAATCGCGCCATCGAAAAAGCCATTCAGGTTGCTCCTACTGATATTTCGGTAATGGTAACTGGGGAAAGTGGTGTTGGTAAAGAAAACATTCCAAGAATAATTCATTCGCTTTCACACAGAAAACATGGAAAATATATTGCTGTAAACTGCGGAGCCATTCCGGAAGGAACTATTGACAGTGAACTTTTTGGACACGAAAAAGGCGCTTTTACAGGAGCAACAAGTACACGTGAAGGTTATTTTGAAGTAGCTGACGGCGGAACTATTTTCCTGGATGAAGTTGGAGAATTGCCTCTAACGACTCAGGTTCGTTTGCTTCGTGTACTTGAAAATGGCGAATTTATAAAAGTCGGTTCATCACAGGTTCAAAAAACGAATGTCAGAATCGTTGCAGCTACGAACGTGAACTTATTCAATGCCATTGAAAAAGGAAAATTCCGTGAGGATTTGTATTATCGTTTGACTACAGTCGAAATTACTTTACCGCCATTGCGTGAAAGAAACGAAGACATTCACTTGTTATTCAGAAAATTTGTGGCCGATTTTGCGCATAAATATAAAATGCCGCCGTTAAAATTAGACGACGATGCCGTTCAGCTTTTGCAAAAATTCAGATGGAACGGAAACATTCGTCAATTGCGAAATGTAGCGGAACAGATTTCGGTTTTAGAGACAAATCGCGATATTACTTTGGCAACTTTGCAATCGTATTTGCCTACTGAAGGAAGCAACTTACCATCTGTAATCAACGATAAGAAAAAAGAAAGTGACTTTAGTACCGAAAGAGACATTTTATACAAAGTGCTTTTTGATATGAAAAGCGATTTGAATGATTTGAAAAAACTGACTTTGGAATTGATGAAAAACGGCACATCAAAAGTGCAGGATATCAATCCAAATTTAATTCAGAAGATATACGGTTCACAGGAAAATGACAGCGAAATTGATTTCGAAGAAGAACCAAGAACAGCGGTTATGACACCTGCAACGCGCGAAGACAATTATCAGATTCAGGATGATAATTATTTATTTGCCGAAACAATTGAGGAAGAAGAGATTTTACGTTTAGAACAAAAAGAAATCGAAATGATCAAAAAATCATTAGAAAAAAACAAGGGAAAACGAAAAGCTGCTGCTGATGAATTAGGTATTTCTGAAAGAACATTATACCGAAAAATTAAACAATTCGACTTATAAAAATAAAATAAAATTCCAAAAATAAAATCCAAATTGCTTCGCCTGTTCGCTAACGCTCGGGTCCAAATTAGTATATTTGAAAAAAATTGGAATTTAAATATTGGAATTTCCACTAAACATCTTATGAAAAAAATATATTCTTTTTTCGCATTAATGAGCTTATTTATGTTAAGCGGCTGCGGATATTACAACTTTACAGGACAAGCAGGAAAAATTGATGCAAAAACGTTTCAGGTAAACTTTTTTCAGAATAATGCTGATTTGATTGAACCGGGAATCGACAGGGATTTTACATTGGCTTTGCAGGATTTAATTCAAAATCAAACCAACTTAAACTTAGTAAGTTCAGGAGGAGATTTGATTTATGAAGGAGAAATTATAGATTACAGAACAACACCAATGACTGCAACTGCAGATCAGCAAGCGGCACAAAACCGTTTGACAATTCGTGTAAATGTTCGATTTACAAACAAAAAGAAAGAAACAGACGATTTTGAAAAATCATTCGAATTCTACAAAGATTATCCTGGAACACAGCAACTTGTGGGATCTTCTTTAAATGCTGCCATCAAAGAGATTTACGACAGGATTACTCAGGACATCTTCAATGAGTCATTGGCAAAATGGTAAAAATGTTGGTTTGTTAAATCGGTTAATCGTTGAATCGGTTTTGCAAACGATTAAACAATTAAAAAAATAAACGATTAAACTAAAGAATAAAAATGAATGTAACTGATTATACATACCTAATAAACAAACCCGATGCCATTACAGAACAGCAAGCGGAGGCATTAGGCAATGTTTTGATTGAATTTCCGTATTTTCAAAGTGCCCGTGCATTGCGATTAAAAGGACTTTACAACCAAAATAGTTTTAAGTATAATTATGCTTTAAAAGTTACAGCCGCTCATACTGCAGATCGTTCTGTGTTATTTGATTTTATTACTTCGGAAACTTTTACCTCGATTCAGAATGATTTTTATGATAAAAAACTTCGAGATCTTTTAAACATCAACGTTTTTGACAGCGAAGTTGTTTCGCCTGACGAAATCAAAAAAAGTTTCGAAGTACGAATTGATCCAATCGAGCAATCAATATTAACTTCTATAAAACAAGCAACTTCAAATATAGTTGAAGAAGCGGTAAAAACAGAAGAAAAAATCAGCGAACCTATTATAGAAGAAACCGCTTCAATTCCGGTTGAAGAAACGAAATCTATTTTTGAAGAAGTAGTACAGCCAGAAGAAAATACTCAGGCTACTAATATTGAAGAATCACCGGAAACTTCAGTTGAAGAAACTAAACCAGTAGTTTTTGAAGATGTAATAACAACAGAAGAAAAACAAGAAGATAATATTGAAGAAGCTCCGGCAGCTTTGTCTGAAGAAACTTTACCTATTATTCTTGAAGAAATAAAAACAGAAGAAACAATCGATACTATTAAGGAAGAAACAACCGTAATTCCTGTTAAAGAAACAAGACATACTTTTTTTGAAGAAGTAGTCGATGACGAAGAAATTGAAGAAGAAACTATTCATCCTATTATAGAGAAACCTGTTTTGGCTTCTATTGAAGAAACTACGCCTGTTTCTGAAGAGCCTAAAAAGTTCAACGAAATACGAATTGATCCAATTGAAGAATCAATATACAATTCTATTAAAGAAGCTACCACTGTTGTTTTTGAAGAATCAAAACCTTCAGACAAAGAATCTTTGGCGATAATAGAAGAACCAAAATACATAGAAGATTTACCTAAAGAAGTAGCAACTTTAGTGTTTGAAGAAGTAAAAACTACTGAAGATAAACCTCTTGAAACTGATACAACTGTTTTTGAACAGCCAAAAGTTATTGAAGAAAATCCGAAAGAGTTAATTTCTTTTATTCTTGAAGAACCTATATTTATAGAAGCTAAAGAAGATAATGCAATTGTTTCCGAAGAAGTAGAAGAGGAAGAAGTAGAAGAGGAAGAAGTAGAAGTGATAGAAAGTGAGTTTATCGAAGCTATAACTTTAATTCCAGAAGTACCTCAAGCAATTGAAGAACCAGAAACTCCATCTCAGGAAACTGTGAAAATTGCTAAAGAAAATCTGGAGATCGGAAAGCCTTTGGATTTTTCTGTAAGCGAAAAACATTCTTTTCAGGAATGGCTTCAACTGGCAAGACCGGAACCTATTGACAGATCGAATGAAATTTCAACAGACGTAAAAGCAGAAGATAAAATTGTAAAAGAAGTAGAAAAAACTCCGGAAATTATTTTAGAAAAGGTTGTTCCTTTTGAAGTAATTGAAGACGAGAAAAAGAAGAAGGCACAGCTAATCGATAAATTTATAGAAACGAATCCTAAAATTCCGCCGATAAAACCAACACCGATAACGCTTCCGCCTGTACAGTTTGACATTAATCAGGACGATAATTCATATTTGATGACAGAGACTTTGGCCCGTGTTTATCTGGAACAAAAAAAATATACAAAAGCAATACAAGCATATGAAATATTAATTTTGAAATATCCAGAAAAAATTAGTTTCTTTGCAGACCGTATTTCGGATATTAAGATTTTACAACAAAATAACAATAATAATTAAGCAATGAGCACATTTTCAATTTTTTTAGTTTTAATCACAATAGTTTGTTTTCTATTGATCGTAGTAATCATGGTTCAAAACCCTAAAGGAGGCGGATTATCGTCTACAATTAGCGGAACTCAAATGTTAGGTGGAGTACAAAAAACAACAGACTTTTTAGACAAAAGTACTTGGACATTGGCTACTATTTTGATTGCTTTAATCTTACTTTCGAGTTTAAGCTTTACAGGATCTTTAAGCGATACTGATTCTAAACTTATTGAAAAAACAGAAGCTCCTGCAACAAATACACCAGCAGCTCCGGTACAGCAAACACCTGCTCCGGCAGCACCTGCAGCAAAATAATCATTTTGATATAATATGAAATGCCAGCCTGTCAAAGCTGGCATTTTTTTTAAGAAATAATGTCAGTTTTTAGACCATGGCATAATTTCTGAAAGTTTATTGAACATTAAAAAACGTATAACATAATAATATAAAATCATGGCCTTAAACATTAAACCGCTTTCAGACCGCGTACTTATCGAGCCTGTTGCAGCTGAAACCAAAACTGCCTCAGGGATTTTTATTCCAGATACTGCCAAAGAGAAACCACAAAAAGGAACTGTAGTTGCAGTAGGAAATGGATCTAAAGATCACACTATGACCGTAAAAGTTGGCGACACTGTTCTTTATGGTAAATATGCCGGAACAGAATTAAAACTTGAAGGAACTGATTATTTGATTATGCGTGAGGATGATATCCTTGCAATTATCTAAAAACATAAGTCTCAAGAATAAGTATCGGGGAAACCTGAAACAACTCAAACTTTAAACAAAAAATTAAAATGGCAAAAGATATAAAATTTGATATTGAAGCACGTGACGGATTAAAACGTGGTGTTGATGCATTAGCAAATGCTGTAAAAGTAACTCTTGGACCGAAAGGTCGTAACGTAATTATTGGAAAATCATTTGGTGGACCAACTGTTACTAAAGATGGTGTTTCTGTTGCAAAAGAAATCGAATTAAAAGACCCATTAGAAAACATGGGCGCGCAAATGGTTAAGGAAGTAGCTTCTAAAACTAATGATTTAGCGGGTGACGGAACTACAACTGCTACAGTTTTGGCTCAAGCAATCGTAAAAGAAGGTTTGAAAAACGTTGCTGCAGGTGCAAATCCAATGGATTTGAAACGTGGTATCGATAAAGCTGTTGAAGCTATCGTTGCTGACCTTGCAAAACAAGCTAAAGTGGTTGGAAGTGATTCTGATAAAATCAAACAAATTGCTTCTATCTCTGCAAACAATGACGAGGTAATTGGTGAGTTAATCGCTACTGCTTTTGCGAAAGTTGGAAAAGAAGGTGTTATTACTGTTGAAGAAGCTAAAGGAACTGACACTTTTGTGGATGTTGTTGAAGGTATGCAGTTTGACAGAGGATATCTTTCTCCTTATTTCGTAACAAATCCTGAGAAAATGGAAGTTGAGCTTGACTCTCCATACATCTTATTATACGATAAAAAAGTTTCTTCTTTAAAAGAATTATTGCCAGTTTTAGAGCCGGTTGCTCAATCAGGAAAACCATTATTAATTATTGCTGAAGATGTTGACGGAGAAGCTCTTTCTACTCTTGTAGTAAATAAATTAAGAGGTGCTCTTAAAATTGCTGCTGTAAAAGCTCCAGGTTTTGGAGACAGAAGAAAAGCAATGCTTGAAGATATTGCAATTTTAACTGGTGGAACTGTAATTTCTGAAGAAAGAGGTTATACACTTGAAAATACAACTATCGAAATGTTAGGAACTGCAAAAAGAGTTTCTATCGATAAAGACAACACTACAATTGTAAGTGGTGCTGGTGAAGCTGATATCATCAAAAACAGAGTAAACCAAATTAAAGGTCAGATGGAAACTACAACATCTGATTATGATAAAGAAAAATTGCAGGAGCGTTTGGCTAAATTAGCTGGTGGTGTTGCGGTTCTTTATGTTGGTGCTGCTTCTGAAGTTGAAATGAAAGAGAAAAAAGACAGAGTTGACGATGCTTTACACGCAACTCGTGCTGCTGTTGAAGAAGGAATTGTTGCCGGTGGTGGTGTTGCTTTATTAAGAGCAAAAGCTGCTTTAGCTGATCTAAAAGCTGACAACGCTGACGAAGCAACAGGAATTCAGATTGTATCTCGCGCTGTTGAATCTCCATTAAGAACTATTGTTGAAAATGCAGGTCTTGAAGGCTCTGTAGTAGTAGCAAAAGTTTCTGAAGGTTCGGGTGATTTTGGATACAATGCAAAAACTGACGAATATGTAGACATGCTTACAGCTGGAATTATCGATCCTAAAAAAGTTACTCGTGTGGCATTAGAAAACGCTGCATCTGTTTCGGGAATGATTCTTACTACAGAATGTGCATTAATTGATATTAAAGAAGAAAACGCTGGCGGAATGCCAATGGGTGGCGGTATGCCAGGAATGATGTAATTCATCCTTTTCTTAAACTTAAAACGCCAGATAAGAATCTGGCGTTTTTTTTGCCACGAATTCACGAATTAATTATCAGATCTTTACGAATATTTTTAGCCACAGATTACACAAATTAAAAGGTTTTAATCTGTGTAATCTGCGGTAAAAAAGTTAATCACAAAGAATTGAATAATTAATTCGTGAATTCGTGGCTATTTTTTTATTTAACATTCTCTTTTTCTTTAAAAAATCTCTTATCTCTATCTTTGCTCCTCTATTAAAATTGCAAAATGAGAAAATTTACCACTCACCTTTTATCTTTTACATTCTTACTTCTTACCACTCTTTCACATTCCCAAACCAATAAAGACGCTTATGTCGTTTTAGTCTCCATGGATGGATTTCGTTGGGATTATCAAAAACAATTTAATCTTCCAAATTTAAAGCAAATTGCCAAAGAAGGCGTTCACGCAAAGTCGATGAAACCTTCTTATCCGAGTAAAACTTTTCCGAATCACTATTCGATTGTAACCGGACTTTATCCGGATCATCACGGAATTATCAATAACGTTTTTTATGATAAAACTTTAAATGAATCTTTCGCTTTATCAACCAATGCAAAAAATGATTCTCGTTTTTATGGAGGAAATCCCATTTGGAATGTAGCCGAGCAACAAGGTGTAAAAGCAGCTTCTTTCTTTTGGCCGGGATCTGATACGGATCAAAAAAGACCTGGTATTTATAAAAATTATGATGGTAAAATTCCGTATGAAGCCAGAATTGATACTGTGATGAAATGGCTACAGCTTCCGGAAAAACAACGTCCGCATTTAGTGACTTTGTATTTTGATGAGCCTGATCATACCGGACATAATTTTGGTCCGCTTTCGCCGGAAAATAAAAAAATGGTCATCAAAATGGATTCTATTATGGGAGAATTATCCCGTAAATTAGATCAGTTAGCCATTGGAAAACAAATCAATTTGATTATTGTTTCAGATCACGGAATGACGGACATCAGCAATGATAAAAAAATAGCTGTTTTAGATTATTTAAAACAGGAATGGCTGGGTTATAAAGATGTAATTAATCCCATTATGAGTCTTCAGGCAAAACCGGGCTATCAGGATTCTATTGCAAAAGCGTTGAAAAAAGTACCCCATGTTAAATTCTGGAAATCAGGCGAAGTTCCTAAAAGATTACATTACGGAACCAATCCAAGAGTTCATGATTTTGTTATTGAAGCTGAAAAAGGATATAGTTTAGTCAACAATAAAACGCAAAACATAAAAGGCGGAACCCACGGGTATGACAATAAAGAAAAAGATATGCATGCTATTTTTTATGCAAAAGGTCCCGCTTTTAAAGTAGACAAAGAAGTAAAAACATTCCAAAATGTATCGGTTTATCCTTTAATTGCACATATTTTAGGTTTGCAAATTGAGAATGTTGATGGGAAGTTTAGTGATGTTAAGAATATGCTGAAAGAGAATAATTAGAGAATATGCCAATTGGATAATTAGATAATTTTAACTTGGATAATTTTCCAAAAACTGAATTGCCTCCAGCTTTAGCTGGAGGAATAAATTAGATTATAAAAAGGCTTTAGCCAAACTTTATAGTTCGGCTAAAGCCTTTTGTGTCTTCAATTAAAGACCTCCAGCTAAGCTGGAGGCAATTTACAATACGGTTTTCAAGATACAGTAAGTAATTATCTAATTTTCTAATTGCCACATTATCTAATTTCCCAATTAAAACCCTGTAGAAACAGAAACTGATTTCCATCCCTCCAATTCACCCTGAACACTTGCTATTTTTTGGTTTGCCATATCGTAGGCATCTTGTCCCAAAAATAAATGTAAAGGTGGATTTTGATCGTGACTTACTTTTATTAAAGCTTCAGCTAATTTTACCGGATCTCCCGGCTGATTTCCGTTGATATCATCTTTGTGAGCGCTTTCAGATTCTCTTACGTTTTTATATTCTGCAATTGGGTTTTCAGGCAATAATAATGAACTGTCTTTTAAGAAATCGGTTCTAAAATAACCCGGGTAAACAATAGTTGCATGAAGTCCAAATGGTTTTATTTCAGCAGCCAAAGATTCTGTTAAACCCGCAACAGCAAATTTTGTTGAGCAGTAAATTCCCCAACCCGGAAATTCTCCATAATAACCTCCAACAGAAGAAATATTAAAAATATGTCCTGATTGTGCAGCACGCATATAAGGCATTGTATTTCTGATTACATTCAATAACCCGAAAACATTTACTTCGTAATTTTTTCTGGCTTCTGCATCCGTTAATTCTTCTAATGTTCCTAATAAACCATAACCTGCATTGTTTACTAAAACATCAATTGTTTTAAAATGGCTTACCGCTAATTCGATTGCATTTTTCACGCTTTTCTCATTCACCAAATCCATTTCAAGAGGAAGAAAATTGTTAGAAGCATTTCCTAATTCCTTAATCAAAGCGCTTTCGCTTCTTGAAGTTGCTGCTACTTTATAACCTTCTGCCAATAATTTTTTTGCTAATTCTAATCCAAGTCCTTTTGAAGCACCTGTGATAAACCAAACTTTGTTATTTTCCATGATTTTAAATTTTTACGTTTAATTACAAGACAAAGGTATTGTCGAAGTGCTTGTAAAAACTTAAACCAATCAAATGAGAAGTTACGAAAATCAAACAATTTCCGTTACGCGATAGTTTTTTGGCGAAAGCTGAACATTTTTCTTAAAGAAATTGATAAAATGAGACAATTCTTCGAAGCCCAAACACCAGGCAATTTCATTAATATTCCAATTGGTTTGTTTGAGTAAAATCATAGCTTCCTGCACAATTCTTTCGGATATAATTTGAGAAGTTGTTTTTCCGGTTGTTTCTTTTAATGCTTTATTCAGATGATTTACATGCACATTTAACTGGCTTGCATATTCTGAAGGCGAGCGAAAATTAATTTGCTGTGAGATCGATTCAATTGGAAATTGTCTTTCTAATAATTCTAAAAACAAAGATGAAACTCGAATCGTTGCATTCGATTTACTATATAATGAAGTAGTTACGGTTTGTGTTTTGAGTGCAAGATGAATAATTTCGAAAACCAAATTTCGAAGTACGTCATATTTAAAAGCGTAATCTGAATTGATTTCGTCAAACATTCTTAAATAAACTGATTTTAAAGATTCAGCCAGTTCTTTTGAAATTGGAACAATAGGATTTCCTCCGGGTTGAAATAATGGATATTCTTTTAAATTTCCATATTGACTGAAAAAAGCATCTGTAAAAATGCAGAAAAACCCAGTTTGGTTTTCATCAATCTGTTCCCAATTATACGGAATTTGCGGATTGGCAAAAAACAAAGCCTGATCTTCAATCTCGGCGATCTTATCAGCATAATGCACTTTATTTTTTCCAATGATTAAACTGATTTTATAAAAGTCTTTTCGAGTGTAAGGAAATGGCTTGCAAATACTTCCAACGAAATCATCCAATTTAAAAACATTAAAATGTCCGATTTCTTTTTTAAGATTCTCGGGCATTCCGTTTACTTTGATGGTATAAAAATCTTCTAAGGTTTCTGTTAGTTTCATTTTACAAAGTTATAAAAATCAAATTATTTAAATTAGAAAATGTGTCAATTTGATAATTTGATAATTATAGTATCAATCAATTGTCACCCTGAGCGGAGTCGAAGGGCGCTCCAATTTGCACGTGAGCTTCGACTTCGCTCAGCCTGACAAACTAAACATAGAATTGCAAGTTAGATTACTATAGAGGTCTTGTAAATGCAACAAACCCGACAGGTTTTAAAAACCTGTCGGGTTGACTAGACGAAGACGTAATGCTGTCCGCTTCTTATTTTTCAATTATCTAATTTTCAAATTGGCACATTGACACATTAGCTCACCACCTTATACTTAGGATCTTCAATCACATTTACATTAATAACGGCATCTGCATTTTTTAGCAAAATCCTGCAATCTTCGCTTAAATATTTCAGTTCTATTACTTTGTTTAACTGATTGTATTTTTTAGTCAAATTATTTACCGCTTCAATTGCCGACATGTCTGCAATACGGCTTTCTTTAAAATCTATAATGACATGGGAAGGATCATTTTGAACATCAAATTTTTCCATAAAAGCGGCGATTGAGCCAAAAAATAAGGGCCCGAAAATTTGATAATGCTTCACTCCTGCTTCATCAATAAAATGTTTTGCACTGATTCTTTTGGCACTTTCCCAAGCAAACACCAAAGCCGAAATAATGACGCCAACTAGAACCGCCAAAGCCAGATTATGCAATACAATCGTAATTACAGCAACAAGAATTCCAACAAAAATATCGTGTCTCGGCATTTTATTAATGACCTTAAAACTTGCCCATTCAAATGTTGTAATGGCCACCATCATCATAACACCAACCAAAGCTGCCATTGGTAATTTTCCAATTACAGGCGCTCCAAAAAGTATGATTAATAAAATCGTCAATGCAGCAATTATTCCTGAAAGTCGGGCCCTTGAACCTGCACCAAGATTTACTAAAGTCTGTGCGATCATCGGACAGCCTCCCATTCCGAAAAAGAAACCGTTCAGAATATTTGATCCGCCCTGAGCGATACATTCTCTGTTGCTGTTTCCGCGGGTTCCGGTAATTTCATCTACCAGATTTAACGTCAATAATCCTTCGGTTAAACCAACGGCGGCCACAATTAAAGAATAAGGGAATATCACTTTTAAAGTTTCAAAAGAAATTGGAATATTCGGAATATGAAACGGAGGAAATCCGCCTTGAACTGAGGCAATATCTTCAACAGTTTTGGTTTCGATGTTAAAAATAATGACCAAGGCAAAAACCAACATAATCGCGACTAAAGAAGCCGGAACTGCTTTTGTAATTTTAGGAAAAAGCAATACAATACCAATTGTTAGCGCTACCAAACCCAGCATAATATAAAGCGGTGTTCCCTGAAGCCAGGAGACCTGACCGTTTACAATGGTTTTGAATTGTTCTAATTGTGACATAAAAATGACCACTGCAAGTCCGTTTACAAAACCAAACATTACAGGCTGCGGAACAAGTCTGATAAATTTTCCGAGTTTAAAAAGTCCGATGCAAATTTGTACTACGCCTCCCAGTGCGACGGCTGCAAAAACATATTCTATGCCGTGTGATTTCATCAATGCAATCAAAACAATCACCGTTGCTCCCGCTCCGCCTGAAATCATTCCGGGTCTTCCGCCAAAAATTGCCGTAACCAAACCTGCGATAAAAGCGGCATATAAACCAACCAAAGGAGGAAATCCGGCCAAAATTGCAAACGATAATGATTCAGGAATCATAGTCATTGCGACAGTTAAACCGGCTAAAATTTCGTTTTTGTAATTGACTTTTTGTGAAAAGTCAAAGAGAGAAAAAGCTTTTTTCATAAGTCGCAAATTTAAAAAAATAATGCGCATAAAGCCAAGAAACCTTTTCCCTTAAAAAAAGAGGAAAAAATAAGGAAAATATACAGGACACTTTTTATTTAAAACTGTTCCAGAAGCAACGTTATAAGCGAAAGAATAAAACTCAACATAAGTGAAAAATTAAAATTATTTTGAAGAAATTATTCCGTCAAAATTATTGAAAACGAAGTATAAAATAACGGGTATTTTTACCCTTTTTTATACTAAAATCAAGTTTAATTACTCTAATGCCACACAAACATAACCCAGACAATTTACATAATCTATAATGTTTTTAGGTTCAAGTTCTGCGCCTTCAACCCTTAAAATTTTATCGCAGTCTTCTAAATCAAAATTGATTTTATAATCAGGAAACTGACTTTGTATCACGGCAATAACATAATTTTTGTCTGCCTCTTTCTGAACATTTGTTTTAAAAACCTCAACTACCATAATTATTTGTTTAAATTATAATAAATCATGAATTTCGATTAAAAAGGATTGTATGATATTCCGAATCTAAAATATCCCTGCGTGTCTTCACTATGGTCATAAACATATTTATTGGTTCTTTCGCCCTTTTCGGTAATTCGGGTACTCAATACGTTATTAACTCCGGCTTTTATAAAACTGATTACTTTTGGCGTAATGCAGTATTCGTAAGTAATTCCGGATTTTAGCTCCAACTGATTCAACTCATAAATTCCTTTTAAATTTGAGGTGTTTAAATTTAAGTAAAAACTTTCAGAGTTTAATTCAGTTCCTAAGGAAATTCTTCCATTTTCCAGTAATTCTCTTCTAAACAATAATCTTTGAGGTAAAATGAAGTCAACATCCCATTTTGAATCCTTAAACTTATGATTATAAGTAAATAACGGCGTAAGCGGAATTATAGCTGACGGATCGAGCATGACCAAAGCACCTGCTGTTATTGTCGTATTTTCTGTTCGTTTCAAAACCAAATTTGCCGTAACAAATCCTTTTATACGCTGTACGCCATCTTCATTCTTTTTCTCTTGTATAATTGGTATCCGAATTATAATTGTAAATATCTCCAAATCCGTATGTTTCATATTTATAACGCAGCGAACCGGTTAAAATAAGACGCTTCGATTCTGATACATAAAATGGCATATTAAACGCCACTTTTAATCTGTTGTGATTTTCAATTCTGCCTCTTTCAAAACGATTCCCAAACAATTCCGAATCATAATTTGTTGGTCCTAATTGCTCGTATTGCACATCTAAAATTCTCGTCGTGGGAAATTTATCTGTAATTGCTTTTACCACGGTTTGCATCGGAGCATTTTTTTCCTGAGCCATTGTGTGCAAAGACGTACATACAAATAGAACTGAGATGATTCTTTTTCTCATAAAGTAAATGTGGTATTGTTGATTTTTGGAATGATTTAAACCCGGAGCAAATGTAAATGACAAGCTTCTTTTATAATAGTATAATTATACTAATGGCGTAACATTTATACCAACGGCGTTCGTATAATTTTTATAACGTAAAGAGGTAAAAACTATAATATTACCCTAATTTTGCCGTTATGAAGATTCTTAAAATTTATCAGAACTTTTTTCTTAGAAACCTCATCGTACACACTTTCATATTTTTGGTGATTTTAGCCTGTGTGTATGACGAATTAAGATTAGATGGCCACAGTTGGTCGTACATGATAAGCAAAATAGCTGTTGGTTATTTTCCGTGTATTGTATGGATTACAATTTTCAATCTTTTCATCATCAAACCTTTCTTATTCAAAAAAAAGGCTAAAATTTTCTTTATCCTTTTTGCCATTTACTGGACTTGTTTTTACTTTTTCATGAATTGGTTTTTTCCTCTCGTTGGTTTAGGAAATTTCAAAACACTTCAAATATTATCACTTATTATCAACGGAATGTTTTTCTATTTCATTCATGTGGTAATTACTAAAAAAATCATGGATGCCGATAAAGACATCATGAATTTTAAATCGGAACTTTCGTTTTTGAAACAACAGCTTAATCCGCATTTTTTGCTGAATGCGATGAATAATTTATACGGAGAAGCTTTGTCAGAACCGGATAAAGTTCCGGACAGAATTTTAAATCTTTCAGACATGCTTCGCTATCAAATTGAAGCGACCAAAAAGGATTATGTTTTATTAGAAGAAGAAATTGCTTTTATTAAAAAATATATGGAATATTATACTTTTAGAAATGAAAGACTGGCTATAACCCAAAAATTTGATGGTAATTTTGATTCCATTGATATTCCGCCTTTGTTCTTTTTGCCTCTGGTAGAAAATGCGGTTAAATTTTCGGCAGAAACGTCTGAGCCTTTTATTAATTTGGATCTAAAGGTAAAATGCAACGCGTTGTCTTTTACCATTAAAAATAGTTATCTGGAATCCGGCTCCCGAATTTCAGGAACCGGAATTGGTATTGAAAACCTAAAAAGACGTCTTGAAGTTCATGGTTTAAAACACGAATTGAACTGTAAAAAAGAAAAGAATATTTTTATCGTAAAATTAAATATATGGCACTTACCTACCGCTGTCTTATCATAGATGATGAATCGCCGGCACACAAGGCACTTGCATCACATATCTCAAAATTTGACGATCTGGAACATTCTGGAAGCGCTTTTAACGGAATGGAAGCCATAAAAATGCTCAACGAAAACACTTACGATATTATTTTTCTGGACATTAATATGCCCGTAATTTCGGGTGTTGAGTTAATGGAATTACAACCCAAAAGGCCTTTAACGATTGTGACCACCGCTTATTCTGATTTTGCGCTGTCGGCGTATCAAAACGATGTTATCGATTATTTACTCAAACCTATTTCATTCGAAAAATTCTCTAAAGCTATCGAAAAAGCAAAAATCTATTCCTCTGGAAACAGCTTAAAAAAAGAAGATAGCACTAACGAAAAAGTACTTTCGATTCGTGTAAACGGCCAAATGATGAACATTCCACTAGCGGATATTATCTACATAGAAAGTCTTGGCAACTACATGAAACTTTACAGCGCCAAACTCAATTTACCTTTAATTGTGTATGGCTCACTTTCGAGTATTGCCTCAGAAATTGACAGTAATAACTTTGTCCAGGTACATCGTTCTTTTATCGTAAACGCTGCTAAAATTACTTCTGTTACCTTCAAATCTTTAACGATGTGCAATAATGAAATTATTCCCATAGGTCGAAAATACCAGATTTTACTGGATAGTTTCTTTAGGTAAAGTTCATTAACCATAAATATACAAAAAGCTCAACTTTAGACAGTTGAGCTTTTTTATTTTTGTGCTTTGTAATAAAATACCGTATAAATACTTGGTGGTATTTTTGAGATTATTGGTAATATTGTTTTGAATATGTTAAAATATTTATTAACCAAAAACAACCAATTATGAAAAAATTAAAAATACTTAGTATTTCAATTTTATTAAGTACTCCATTTTATCTCTTTGCTCAAGTAAAAGCAAATTTGACAATGAAAAATTACATAAAAACAGACATGTCAGTTTATGTAGAAAGTTATGATAAAAAAGGAAATTTAAAAGTCAATGAATCATTTATTGTTGACAAGTCCAATACAAACAAGGAGGCTATTGCTGGAGGGAATACTTTCACTGAAACAATAATACCAACCACAAAGATGTTTAGTACAAAAGGATATAGAGGTGGTAATATTAAAATTAAATATAATCCAACTGAATCAAATACAAAATTTACAGTTGATCCAATTCAAGTTCCAGACAATAAGGATGATTTAAATCAAAGCATTCCACTTACTGGACTAGTCTTATATGATGTAAATGACAATAAACAGCGATTAATTTCAGTAGGAACAGATTTGAAATTTGATTCTTCTACCACATTTACAAGATTAATAGATGTAAAACAACAGTTAGGCAGTTTAATTATTGGTAAAAAAGAAGGCAACAAACTAATAATAATTGATATAATACCATTAAAGAATATAGATATTACCTATGATCAGCCATCAGTTATTCAACAATCGAGTGTTACAGAAAAATCTGTTGTTTCGCAGCTTAAAGTCGCCATACCAATATATGGAAGTGTAGAAGCAATGATGTCTAACTCTGATTTAAATCAGATTAAATGGGAGATTTCTTATTATCCATTTCTTAGTAATACAAGTTTTTCACAATTGATAACCGATTTAGATGTAATCAACAAACAGGCTCTTATTAATAAATTAAAATTAAGTGATCGCTCTCTGAGTATATTTATTTTAAGAAACTTTGATGTGATCGAAAGTGGTATATTTTCTGTGACAACTGGTACCAAAATAAATACTGAAGGAAATGCTGCAATTGCTTCAGTATTTACTGCAAACGCAGCATATGCATTTAGATCAGAGGATTCTAAGTTCGTTTCAATTCCCAACAAGGCATATAATTTAAATTATGAGAAATGGCAAACAGTTGGTGAATTGATAAGCAATCTTGAAGTAAAAATTCTTAGTTTACCACCAGATGGTAGAGTATCCACAAATATATTAGCTCCTTTAAATGGATATTAAAATATTACATTCTCACTTTATAATAATGAATACATAAGATTCTGTTAACTTTGTAGTATTTTATTAATCAAATTTAAAAATATTTATAGCTGATAGCGCGGATTTGCAATCCGTGCCCGCAACAATAAGACATAAAGTAAAATACTACAATCTAAGCATTAAATTACCACATAACCAAATACAAAAAAGAGACTTATGATAAGTCTCTTTTTCAATTTATATACTCCAGTAAAAAATTACTTCACTCTAAATAATTCCTCTAAATATTTGAAGTACTTCTTAAATCTACGACATCTTTTCTCTCAAATAACCAATCGCCCCGGTAGACCACAAAGCCAGAAAAATCAAAACAGGCTGAAAGAACAAACGAATCAAACGTGCCTGATCTGTGTCAAGTCCGAAGGCACTTGTACCGTTTAGATATTGAGCGATATTGCCAGGGAAAACTAATAGGTAAAATCCTGCCAACGCGATTCCGACATATACTCTGTATTTTTTTAGAAACAGCATACCAAGTCCCAGCGCTATTTCGACAATTCCGGAAAGTATTACCACAAGATCTTTATCCATTGGAACCCAATTGGGAACTTGTGCCTGAAAATCGGCTCGTTGAAAAGTAAAATGACCAAAGGCGGCCGTGATCATAAAGATTCCTAATAATATTCTAAAGAAATTTTGAGTTTTTGTAGTTTGTATATTTTCCATTATGTTTTGATTTAATTTTTTATGACAACATTTTATCAACAATGTTCTTACTCAAATTTACTTATAATAATTTATAAGCAATTTGCAAATTTGTAATAAAATACTTGTGTAATATCCATGTACTGAGGCGCTTTAGAACTTTTAGTTTTTCTTCAATAAACATTTCAAAAGTGCCCTACAAACCCTTCTGTTCAAAAAAACAATTAACATTAAAATAAATTTCTTACATAAATAATTATCTTCGCACTGCTATAAAACGATAACCCCCAAATTTTAGAAAAATGACCTTTTTCAATTTCTTATTTAAAAAACCAAATTTAGAGTGCCCACGATGTCTGGGAAAAAGATTTGTAGATTCTGAAGATATACGGCGCTTAAATAAACAATTAAAATGGGCACCCGGTCCTTGCGCTTATTGTGATGCATCGGGAAAAGTTACCGAAGAACTGCTTGCAAAAGTCCCGGTCGACATTACCTATCTCACTATTGATTTACCGGAATCTGAAATTGAAAAAATAAAAAATGGCGATCCTGAAATTTTAGAAAAAGGACGATTACAGGAACTTTTTATAGATAATTTAATAGAATACATTGAATTTCAATATCAGAATAATAATATGGATGCTGAAAGTATTGCCGATTTATATCTAAAAACAGAAGATGAAAAAGCCGTATTTTCAGTAGAAAAAGAAAATTTACTTCAATACATTCACAAAATAATTCAATTAAAAAAATCTGAACCGAATTAGTTCACTAGTTTTTAATGTCTGCTTCAAAAACACGTATAAATACGCATTGCCAAAACTTTATTTTGTGGTAAAATTGCCTCTGAATAATTTTGAATAAATTATAATTTCCCAAAAGGAAATTATTAAAAGTATTATTTTTGGAGCATAAAGTGAGATTTCAAATCTGTTATAGGATTGAAAATCTCATTTTTTGTTTTTCACTGTTTCGTAAAGTTTACTTCATTAAAAAATATTACAAAGATTATAATGAAATAAACACAAATTCCACAAGCTATTTATCCGACTTTGCTTAAAACATTTGCACTTAAAATGCTTATTTGGAATACTCTTGATAACTTTTAAAAAAGTTAAAAGTAAAAACGTTAATTATTCGTTGATTTTTATAGATTTGCAATCCTACATAGTATCAAAATTAGCGGAAACTATATAAAATCTAAGACAATGAAATTTATTACTTCTACATTTTTATTTTTCATGTTTATTTGTTCCAATTCTTACTCTCAATTGAGCTCTGATCAAATATTTGAAAGTTTTAAACAAGGAGAACGCACAAACTGTTCATCAATTGCTTTTATTAAAGCTTCTTTGAATGTTTATGGATTGGATAATCTTTTTATCACTGAAAAAGTAAACGATAGTTTATATAAAATAACATTAAAAAATAATGCTTCTTTTAATTTAAAAAAAGAGGAAGTGGATAAAGCTAATTTTTCTGCCGGTTTTGTCTATATTAAAGATAATCCCGAAAGCGAAAAAATAACTGAATATGCCGTGTTGACTTACGCTGTTATGGCAAAATACATGCAAATTATTGAGAAGAAGGAAACTTTTGATAAAGCTTTGGAAGACCTGGAAGATGGTGAAGTATATACGCCAACTATTTATAAATATTTAGGATTCAAAAAGGGAAAACAAATTCAAAAGTTAAAGAGACAATCAGGAAGTGAATTTTGTGGTGTTGTAGCCTTTTCTACAGCTCATGCCGTTTTTGTTTGTGAAGATTTCATGGATTATTACGGCAACAAAAAAAGTCTTTGGCTTCAATATCCGGGACGTTTCAGGATAATTAAATCGTGATTTTAAAACGCCTTTTTTTAACGGAGAGTTTTTTTTAACCGCAGAGTTCGCAAAGGTTTACGCAAAGTTCGCAAAGTTTTTATACAAAGCTTTGCGAACTTTGTGGTTTTACTAAACTTCGCATAGTTCAAAATAAACTTTGTTCACTTTGCGGTAGAATGTCAAAAACCTTTGCAACTTTGTCCCTCTGAACCTCTGCCCCTTTTTAAAAAAAACCTTTGTATCTTTGAGGCTTAGTACCGCGAACCTACAAGAACCTACAAATATGACACGAGAACATTATATTCCCTTTAATAAGGAATTCTTACTCGAGCAACAAATAGTTACTTTCTCTGAAGACAAAAAAAAAGCAGATGATTTTAAAAAACTATTCGATATTATCGAACATTATTATCATTATGAAGCTTTTAACCTTAACCGAAATCTAAAACAAAATTACGCCTTATTCGATCCGGATTTGAGTTTGAAGGAACGTGAAAGTTTTATTGGCAAAAGTGATTTTGCGGTTTTTAAAGAAACATTGCGTCAAGTTTTGGAACGTGGAAATTATACCCGAATCGATCAGGAAACTTTAAGCAAAGCTTTTAAAGATTCGGATTTGATTGGTTTGAATCTTTCTATTGATTTTAATGCTTTTAAAGACTATGAATTATACGTACGCGGCAGTCATAAAGCCAAAGAAAAAGTAAAGAAATATATTTTCTGGAAGAAAGAAATCGAGATCGAATATTACGATCGCGTTATGATTTACCTCAATTATAACGAAGCCGATTATCTAAAAGAAAACAAAGTTAAACTTGGAAAAATGCCAATTGATCCGGGTTCTATTGGTTTAAAAATCTTCAAGCGTGTTCCAAAAAATGATTTGGAAACGATTTTCCCAAATGCGATTCCAAGAATGTCTTTGAAAGATAAAATGCTGCTTTGGGTTCCGGGGCTTTTTGGTGGAATTTCGTTGTTGAGTGCAAAAGTAATTCCTGCCTTAATCAATATGTACGGTGCTTATGAAACTGGTGAAACAATTGATTTATTAAACAGTAAAACTTCCTTAAATCAGGGATTAATTGCCTTGGGAATTTTAGCAGCTTATTGCTTTCGCCAATACAATAATTTTGTAAACAAGAAAATCAGATATTCTAAAATGCTTTCGGACAGTTTGTATTTTAAAAATCTGGGAAATAATAGCGGCGCTTTTTATTCACTTTTAAATTCATCTGAAGAAGAAGTATTAAAAGAAACTATTCTGGCGTATGCTTTTTTACATAGAAGCGAAAACCCTTTAACGGCGCAGGAACTTGACAATCAAATAGAATCCTGGTTTAAAACAACATTTCAGGTCGATCTTGATTTTGATGTAAAAGATGCTTTACTAAAACTCAAAAATATTGGTCTCGGTGTTGAAACTAATGGAAAATGGAAAGTTATTCCGTTAGAAAAAGCATTGATTCAAATTGATGAACTGTGGGATAATGTTTTTGATTATAATCAGAAATGAAATTTGTAGACTTTTGTTTATTCTCGTTTTATAATCTTTGTCATGAACGCTGATGACGTGGATTAGAACGGATTTTTTTAGGAGCTAATCCCGCTATCCGTTTCAATCTTTTGCGGCGAACCCCGCCACAAAAGGATTTCCACTTCTATCGGGGCTAGGGAAATCATTTTCATAATAGTATTTTCGTCTAGTTTTGTCATTTCGACGAAAGAGAAATCGCATTTGCTGAATCCGCACAGTACGTTGCTCTCTGGATGTGATTTCTCCTTCGTCGAAATGACACAAAAACGCAGTTCATAAATTGTGATAAAACAAAAAAAGAGAACCTAAAGTTCTCTTTTTCTATATCATCAAAACTGAATTACTCGCTGTCAACCTCAACAAGATCTTCTATACTTTCGCCTGCATCTCCTACTGAAACAATTTCTGGTTTAGAAGCTTTTAGGGCATTAAATCTTTCTAGTTGTTCCAGGTCTCCTTCTTCTCCGCTGAAATATGGGAAAACGTCCATAATTGGCGATTCTGAAATAGCCGGAATTGTGTAATCGCCCATTGTATTTTTCATTGCTGAAATTGTGTTGTCATACGCCTCTTTTACATCATTTGCCTGAACTAAAAGATACATATTTGTTTTGCGTTCTTTTCCACTTTCTTCATCATAAGCCATTAAGGTAACTTTCGATTTAAACCAGCGATCTGCATTTTCAAAAGGATGAATTTCGGCATAATTTGCCACTTTTATATTCGTAATTTTAAATTCTTCGCTAACATACGCCTTCATTTCCTCGTTAATTCTGCTTTCTGCTTCTGTATACGATATCGCGTCTACCAAATAAGGTTCTGTTGTAACCTTTTGTGTTCCGATATCATCTGTTTTTCTATATTTTACTTTGCATTCGTACCAAGTTGCGCTCATTTATCATTTTTTTTAAGGTTGCCAAAGATAGATTTTAAAGGAAATAAAAATTCTTAATTCCTAAAATAGATATTCACAATTTGAGATAAATTATGATATCGATTTTTTTGCTCTTTTATGATTTATTTTTTGCTGATGATTTAACATAATGCTATTCTAAACCATGAAATAAACTGACAAATATTTAATAAGTTTGTAAGTATAATACAGTAAAAAACAATAATACCAAAACCCCAAAACTAGTGTAGAATTTAAAAAACAACAAAATGAAACTTACTAAATTTTTAGGCGATCAGGGTTATGATTTAATCGAAGGACCAATAAGAAGTCATAAACCGCTGCAATTATGGCTGAAAAAACCGTTTGACGAAGCTCAGCTTTATTATGCTAATATCAGCCACGCATTTAAGAGTGATGTTGAATTAATAGAAATAGAAAATCCGGCGTTAAGTGTTGATTATACTAAAAAAGACGATTACGGTTTCAATATTGGAATTACACTTTTGGAAGAAATCCTGAAAACATTAGGACTTGGCACTTTTGAAATTTCTGCAAAAATCAAATCCGGCAAAACCGTAACAATCAGTTATGAGAATTCGGTAACCAAAGAATATGCATTGGGAAATCTCGAAGAATATTTTTTCTCTGTTGATTTTCTGCATCCCAATCCAGCATTGCTAAAAAATGCTAATCAAAACAATATTCTTCTTATCACAGGAACTGTTTTTGCCAAAAATCTTGTCGTAGATATTGAGACTGATTTTACGGTAGAAGCTTCTTTAATTGCCAATTTGAATGCAATTGCCGATGGTAAACTGGATTTTACAATAAACAACCAGAATAAATTAAAAATGACTTCAAACATGGGTGTTTTTTTTCCAATTGCAGTTCAGGCCAGCAGAATAGATTTTGACAGAAGCCGCTTTAAAAAACTCATATTGGTAACAGATAATATTAATATCTTCTAAAAACGGGTTGGTAAATTTTTCTGGCTTAAACAAAGTCAGAAAAATTTTAATAGATTTGTTATACTATCTAAACCCAAAAAAATGAGAACATTAGACCAATGGTTTGACGAATATGCCGTAAGTCATCAAAACCCAAAAAACAAAGCAATACATTATGTTTGCGTTCCGGCAATTTACTTTTCGATCGTAGGTTTGCTCATGAGTATTCCGAGTGATATTATTGCCAATACTTTAAAACTGAATGCTCCCATTATCGAAAATTGGGCTGTTATAGTTTTACTTTTTGTACTTATTTTTTACATCCGGTTATCCGTTGCGATGGCTATAAAAATTGCAATTTTTTCTGCTATTTGTTTGGTCGTTAATTACTATATGGCGCAAGTTTTACCTTTGTGGATGTTCTCTGTTGGCGTGTTTGTAATTGCCTGGATTGGTCAATTTTACGGACATAATATTGAAGGCAAAAAACCGTCTTTTTTAAAAGATCTTCAGTTTTTAATGATTGGTCCGGCTTGGGTTGTAGAGAATTTGTTTTCCAGAAAGTAAGGCATATGAAAGCAGAAAGAACAAGCAGAACGGCTCAATATATGGCTTTTTTTAGAGCATTAGAAACTAAACGCAAAAACAAACTATTCTCTGACCCTTACGCAATTTATTTTTTGGATTTAAAGTTGAGATTTGTAACGCGTTTGTCGAGGTATTCAATTATTGCAAAATATATAAGTAATACGATACAAAAAAAGATTCCGGGTGCTTTATCTTCAGGAATTGCCAGAACAAAATATATTGATGAGCTGCTTGAAACTGCTATATTAAACAATGTAAAGCAAATTATCATATTAGGTGCTGGCTTTGATACGAGAGCTATACGTCTTGATTTTCTAAAATCTGTTCCTGTTATAGAAATTGATCATCCCAATACATCAAATTTTAAAGCCAAAATTTATCAGAATCGCATCGGCAGAATTCCTGAAAATGTAAAATTTCTCCAAATTGATTTTAACAACCAAGATCTGGATCAATTAGCATTAGAACACAATTTAGATTTTTCTAAACCCACTGCCACAATATGGGAAGGTGTAACCAATTATTTAAGCGAAGAAGCTGTGAAAAACACATTTTCTTTCATTTCTAAGTTTGCAAAAAACAGCTATGTCATATTTACTTATGTACATAAAGAAATTCTCTATAATCCCAGCTCGTTTTTACGTGGTGAAAAACTTTTAGAAGATCTTAAAGAACTGGAAGAACATTGGACTTTTGGCTTTATACCAAGTGAATTACCAGATTATTTAAAACAGTTTGATATCGAACTTATAGAAGATTTAGGAGCTAATGAATATCGGGAAAGATTTCTGCCTAACCGATCTGAAAAAGGTTACGAATTTTACAGAACCGCCGTTGGAAAAAAGCAATAATATTTACTGTCTTTTTTTAATGCAGATCTCAATTATAGTACAATATCATATCATAAATTTATTACTATAAGAATAAAAATTATGAAAATAAACAACACAGAAATTGAAATCGAACGCGATGATATTTTTACTTACAGAAGAATCAGGCGTTCAATTGGTTATTTGGGAATAAGTTTGCCTATACTTTTGGTTGGCTTGTCTTTTATTTCATTTTTCAAAACACCGCTTCAGCCTTCCATTAGTGATTTTTATTTTACTAATCTCAGGGAAATTTTCACAGGAACTTTATGTGCTGTGGGTTTATTTTTGATTTGCTACAAAGGTACAAGTAATGCTTCAATCTGGAAAAACGATAATTTACTCACCAATATTGCCGGAATAATGGCAATTGGTGTGGCATTAATTCCGGTGAATCCTGATGACTTTGCCATTAAAATTTACACTTTAATTCCCTATCCCGAAAAATGGCTCGGATGGCTTCATTATACCTTTGCCGCTTTATTGTTTTTGATTATGGCTTTGTTGTCGATTAATGTTTTTACAATTGGTCAGAAAAACGAAACCAGAGATCCTAAAAGCATTCTAAACGAAAATAATATTTACAGATTTTGCGGCTATTCAATTCTCGTTTTTATTGTAATGGTACCTATTTCAGAAGCCTTGAAATTGTTTTCTTATTCGACTTTAGTTTTTGAAGCGCTTGCTCTTTTTGCTTTCGGAATTGCCTGGCTGATAAAAGGACGTGCTCTTGGTGATAAAGGTATTATTGGCAAAAAATTATATCAGGAAAATAATCCAATCGATACTGAAAAAGTTTTTGAAGAATAGTTTTAGAATTTAAAACTGATTCTTATTACTAAAATCAAAAAAGCCAGTGATTTAATTTCACTGGCTTTTGCTGAGAAGACAAATCCTCTATTTTATTGTTATACAAACTCTTAATTACATTTTGTAATTCAATCCTACTTCGAAAGTGTTATTTGCATAAGCCCCTAAACTTCCAAAATATTTAGAGTAAGCCAGGAAAACACCAAATTCATCAAGTGAAAGTCCAAATGCTGTTGAAACAGTTTTGTTGGTATGATAGAACGCCGAAAGGTTCATTTTATAATCCGGAAAATTAAATCTTCCTCCCATATCTAAAATATCCTTGTGTCCTTTAATACCCCTGTAAGCAACCAATGGCTCGACATTTAGGTTTTCATCCTGGTTTGATAACAGGATTTTGTAACTTACCGCTGAATAAAAAGTAGAGCGATCTGCATAATTTTTCACTCCATTATCATTTTCATAAAAAAGATTATGAAGTTTTGGCACAGAGGCCTGCACTGTCAATAATCTGCTGGTATACGCAATCCCTAAATCTGCATCTATATTTGCTCCTTCATTAAAATTCTGCAGTACTACGTCATCTTTATCACCTACCATTTTCCCATAATCAATTGAAGAAAATTTTGCTCCTACAGATAATCCGAAATTAAGTTTTTCCTCGGCTCCTATCGGTAAATGATAAGCGTAAGTACCCATTATTCTTGTTCTGTTGATTAATCCGGCTCTGTCACTTGTTACATTTAATCCAAGTCCTGCTCTGTTTCCGGAATTGTATTCGAAAGTAGCATTCATTAATATTGGATTCCCCGGAACTTCATCCCATTGTCTTTGGTAACCCAGATTCAGTTTCACTCCTTCTTCTAACCCTGCCATCGCAGGGTTATTAATATATTGATTTTGAAAATACATAGACTCGTATTCTGTTAACTGCGCATTTGCGGAGTTTGTTCCTACTATTATCAGGAACATAAGAACCTGTAAGTAGATTGCTTTTATAGATTTTATTTTCATTGTTTTATTTCTGTGTGGTTACATCTAACCATTTTACTATTTTGTTTCTTTGCTCTAGATTTTTAGTTTCTAATGATTGAAATGAATCCTTTAATTTTAGGTGAACCATTTCCTAGGTCAATTAGATAGTAATAAGTGTCTTCGTTAAGTGGAGATCCTTTATAAGAACCATCCCAATCGCTGTTATAATTATTTTTAGAATACACTAATCTTGCTGCTCTGTCAAAAACTTTAACTGAATTGTTTGGATATTTATCCAGACCTTCCACTACCCAATAGTCATTTTTGCCATCTCCGTTTGGAGTAATAACATTTGTAGGTATAATTGCCTTCGGTAAAGCATCTGCTCTGTTTACAATAACAGTATATGTTTCTTGTGTTCCATCCTGAGCTGTAACCACAACTGTAATCACATTATCTCCTACTTTCAAATCTATCGGAGCTGTAATATCGGTAATAGTTACTCCGTCAACTACCATCACAACTGTTGCAGTTGGATCGATTGGTTTAGGTGTAATAACAATAGAATCCGTTTCATTTGGCACTTCTACTCTGTAATCTTTTGTATCTGTATTAAACGCCGGACTTAAAGTACCATCACTTAAAGCGATATCTGATAAACCTGCTTCATTAGAAGGTTCTCTTGTAACAATTACCGTATAAGTACTAATTGTTCCATCCTGAGCTGTAACCGTAGTAATGATTTCATTTTCTCCTACTTTTAAAGGAATTTCTTTTGTAGCACTTCCACTAGGTACTACTTCTCCATTTACTGTTATTACAGCTGTAGGATCAGCGCTAACTGGCGTAACTGTAATACCTGTAACATCATTAGGTACTGTAGCTGTGTAATCTTTGGTTCCTTCTGCAAAAGCCGGACTTAATACTCCCTCGCTGATAACTAAATCTGTCAGACCTGCATTACTTGAAGGTTCCCTTGTAACAATTACTGTATAAGTGCTAATCGTTCCGTCCTGAGCTGTAACCGTAGTAATGATTTCATTTTTCCCTACTACTAATGGAAATTTATCGCTTGGAGTTCCACTAGGTATTACTTTTCCATTTATTATCACCACTGCTGTAGAATCTGCAGTTATTGGTGTCAATGTAACATTTTCAATATTATTAGTTACTGTAGCTGTATAGTCTTTAGTTCCTTCTGCAAAAACCGGACTTAATGTACCTTCACTTATTGCTAAATCGATTAAACCTGCATTATTAGAAGGCTCTCTTGTAACAATTATTGTATATGTGTTAATCGTTCCGTCCTGAGCGATAACTGTAGTAACAATCTCATTTTTCCCCACTACTAACGGAAGTTTATCGCTTGGAGTTCCACTAGGCACTATTTCTCCATTTACTGTAACTGTAGCTGTAGGATCTGAAGTAACTGGTGTTACAGTAATGTTTTCAACATTATTAGGTACTGTAACTGTATAGTCTTTAGTTCCTTCTGCAAAAACCGGACTTAATGTACCTTCGCTTATTGCTAAATCTGTTAAACCTGCATTACTGGATTTAATCACAGTTAAAATACCTTTTTTAAAGGTAATAGTATAGTTTGATGAAGTTGCTTGATCAACTGTAATGTCATATTCTCCTACCGGACTTTCTTTAACTGCTATCGTTGTTATTTTAGCCTGTGTAGTTAAATTAGCTTCAGTATCTCCATTTCTAAATCCAACATAACTTGCTGTTAAAACCGGATTTTCAATACCAGACTGTCTTTGCTGATTATCTGCTGTAATAGTTAAGGCTGCAGGAGTAATAACTAATGATGCATTTGCTCCGTAAGTAATAGTATAGTTTGGCGAAATTGCTTCACTAGCTGTAATTGCATAAGTTCCTACTGGACTTCCTTTTGTTGCTGCAGTTTCTATCTTTACTGCTTTCGTTAAAATCGATTCAGTATCGCCATTTACAAAACCAATATAATTCGCCGTTAAAACCGGATTGTCAATACCATATTCCCTTTGCTGACTTACAGTTGTAATAGTTAAGTTAGCAGGAGTAATAGTTAATATCCCATTTGTATAATTAATAGTATAATTTGATAATACCGCTCCACTAGCCGTGATTGCATAAGTTCCTATTGGACTTCCCTGAACTGCAGTAGTTGCTATTATTGCAGGTGTTGTTAAACTTGTTACTGTATCTCCATTTACGAAACCAATATAACTTGCTGTTAAAACCGGATTGTCTGATCCGTAAACTCTATTCTTATCATTTGCAATTACAGATAAGACTGCAGGATTAATAATTAGTGATGCATTAGATCCATAAGTAATAATATAATTCGATGATGCCGCTCCACTAGCTGTGATTGCATAAGTTCCTATTGGACTTGCTTTAACTGCAGGGGTTGCAATTGTTGCAGGTGTTGTTAAACTTGCTTCATTATCTCCATTTACGAAACCAACATAACTTGCTGTTAAAACCGGATTTTCTGATCCATAAACTTTACTATTATTATTTGCAGTAATAAGTAAAGCTGCAGGAGTAATAGTTAATGACGCATTTGTATAAGTAATATTATAGTTCGCTAAAGCTGCTCCACTAGCTGTGATTGCATAATTTCCTATTGGACTTCCTTTAACTGCTGTTGTTTCAATTTTTGCTGCTGTCGTTAAACTTGCTTCAGTATCTCCATTTACAAAACCAACATAATTTGCTGTTAAAACCGGATTTTCTGATCCATAAACTTTACTATTATTATTTGCAGTAATAAGTAAAGCTGCAGGAGTAATAGTTAACTTACCATTTGTATAAGTAATATTATAGTTCGCTAAAACTGCTCCGCTAGCTGTAATTTCATAAGTTCCTATTGGACTTCCTTTAACTGCTGTCGTTTCAATTTTTGCTGCTGTCGTCAAACTCGTTTGAGTATCGCCATTTACAAACCCAACATAACTTGCAGTCAAAACGGGATTATCTGATCCATAAACTTTAGTAGCATCATTTGCAGCAATAGATAATGTTGCAGCAGTAATTGTCAATTTACCATTTGCATAAGTAATGTTATAATTTGATGAATCCGCTCCACTAGCTGTGATTGCATAAGTTCCTACCGAACTTCCTTTAACTGCAGTTGTTGTAATTGTAACTGGTGTTGCTAAACTTGCATCAGTATCACCATTTACGAAACCTGCATAACTTGCTGTTAAAACGGGATTATCAGATCCATAAACTTTAGAAGTATCATTTGCAGTAATTGTAAGCGGCGCTTTATTTACTGTACTTATAAAGATTGGGATATTTATAGTAGTTGTACCAGTACTTGTCAAAACTATATTACCTGAATAACCACCTACCGCAATTGTTCCCTTCAATCGAACATAAACTTTTGTTGATGGAATATAAGCTACCGTTCCTACACTAATTGTATCAGAAAAAGTAACTCCATCTGTACTTAATTCGAATCCTTCAGGCGCAGTAGCCAAAATTCCTCCAACCATAGCAGTCCCGGATAAAGTAAAATTACCAGATACCGATGGCGTACCATAAATTGTAGTTAATCCTGCTAAGCTATTTTTGTCTATTACTATTGTTGGTCCAACATTTACGATACCGTTATTAGAAGAAAAAAATGTGTTGTTTTTATTAACTGCATTTGAAAGTGAGCTTCCCCATGATCCACCAGATCCGGGTGTAATGCCTAGTTTTATAGTTTTGGCTGTATGTACCAAATTAGCCGTCAGATCAGCAACTACGCCATTTACTATTGAAAAAGTTTCATTTATTGTAGTTTTTGCACCAAAAGTTTTAGTTGCAGTTCCTGATAATGTAAGATTATTATATATTATAGAGCCCGTTCCTAAATTTTGTGAACCGCCATTAAATTCCACTGTACTGGTACCTCCGTTAAACTTACCTCCATTACCAACAACATTTCCTGAAATTTTGAAAATACAAGAACCTGCATTCAATGTTCCATCTGTTCTAGTCCAGTCACCAGTGACAGTATGAGTTAAACCCGTCCCTAAATTAAGTGTTCCTAAACCATTAATGATAAGATTTTTTGTATTCATATTTCCTGTAAAAGTTGCTACACCAGCACTTTTAATCATAGAAATTCCTTCTGTAGATGTAAAACTTGCAATAGTCTGATTCACTCCTCCCGTTAAATAAACAAATTTATCTGTAGTTAAAGAGCCCCAGTTATTGATAAAGTTACCTCCGAAATATAATTCAGTATTCGTTACAAGTAATGAAGCTTCTTCATTTATAAGAAGTTGCACTCCATCGTTAAATCTTTTTTCTGATTGAATAGTACTATTCAGGGTAACCGTGGTGCCTTGAATAATTTCAATTCCTCCCTTTGCAATAAATGGTGTGATCCATTCCGGACCAACTGTAATGGCTACTCCGCTATATTGTAAAGCAGCATTGACACCATACGTTGGAGCTGCAGAAGCTTTTGCTATACCCGCCATACTAAAAGTACCGTTTACTATTACGTCCGGAGTTACAGTTCTGACACCGCTCCCGGAAAATGTCAAATTATTATAAGTATAGGTACCTACATTTCGTGTTCCTATGCCATTATAAGTTACAGTTCCTACTCCATTGGAATTTAATGTTCCGCCGTTCATTATTCCTCCTATTGATAAATTTCCAGCTCCTGAAAAAGTTACATCGTTTTGAAGGTCGTTGCCTGTCATTACGATATTTCCTGTAACACTTATTTTTCCTGCTCCAATTCTTAAACTACAATCACTGGTATTTCCGCCAGTACTATTCATTGTTATTGATGCTGTAGTAAAAGATCCTGTCTTTACAGTAAGAGTAACATCACTGCCCGCAGTTGAATTTGACAATATAAGAGCGGCACAGGATGCTCCCAGATCAGATATTACAGGTTGATTAACAGCATTAGTTATTAGTACATCATCTACTGATGTAGGTGCTTCTCCAGTGTCCCAGTTTGAACCTGTTTCCCATGCTGTGCTCGTGGCACCTGTCCATGTTTTGAATGTTTGCCCATACCCTATATTAAATAAAAGAAAGGCTAATACAATAAGTAAATTTTTGTTCATTTTTATTTTATTTCTATCCATTTTTTGTTTTAGTTTTTTTAATTCATGCTTCTAATTTTCTACTCATCCATTTTGGTTTTTTAATTCATTTTTAAATTTATTTTCACTCCATTTTTAACTTTCAACTCCAACAATCTTTAAAACAATTCCATAAAATTCACTACCATTTGTTTTTAAATTCTCATAAAAAAATCACTTTAATAAGTGATCGCTATTTCCATAAAAAGAAATAATAAGTATAATACGCTGATTGCAAAACTATTGCAGAAAAACATTCGCAAGTCCTTTAATTACGGGAGATGCCGTTATTTGATTATTCAAATATTGCAACTATAAGTATCTAATACTTCCTTTAAAAGTTTTTAGATGAATAGATAAAGACATTTATTACAAACAGTGGAATTAAAAAGAAAAAGGAAGCTGGTACTGATCAGAATTTGTTGCGGTACGAGTAAACTATGCTATCTCACTTTAAATAAGAAATAAAATGTGATTAGAAAACCAAATGAGATGTAGTAGAAATTGGAAAAAAGAATATGAAAAATAAGCCAGCCTTATTTTTTGGCAAAAAAAAGGCAAAATACATTAAGTATTTTGCCTTTTGTTGTGACCGCGGAGGGGTTCGAACCCCCAACCCTCAGAGCCGAAATCTGATATTCTATCCAGTTGAACTACGCGGTCTTTTTTATTTTAGATTTATGATTTTAGAATTCAGATTCAATGTAAAATCTGAACTCTAAAATCTAATATTATTTAAACTAAAAGTTTTTTTACAATTGCAGAAATTGTTTTTCCTTCAGCAGTTCCGCCTAATTGTGCAGATGCTAATCCCATAACTTTTCCCATTGATGCAATTCCTGAAGCGCCTGTTTCAGCAATGATTTTTGCAACCACAGCTTCTACTTCTTCTTCACTTAATTGTGCAGGCAAAAATTTCTCGATTACAGCAACCTGAGCTAATTCCGGTTCTGCCAAATCAGGACGGTTTTGCTCTGTAAATATTCTTGCGCTTTCTTTACGTGTTTTAACCAATCTCTGAAGTAATTTTACTTCATCGTCTTCTGTTAATTCTTCTTTAGAACCTGAAGCAGTTGCAGCTAATAACATTTCTGATTTAATAGCTCTCAAAGCCTCTAAAGCCACTGTATCTTTTGCTCTCATGGCCGTTTTAATCTCGTCCATGATTAATGTTTGTAAACTCATTTGTTTGTTTTTATTTGAATAAGCATTGCTTATAAATTCATTAATATTTGAAAGTTGTTTTCGACTAGGTCTGAACTAACAATAGAAATTCACTTTAATTCCTGAGTAAAGAAGTCAAATTTCTAAATTCTGTGCGAAGATAAAAAAAATAACCCGAAAATTAAATCCAATTTTCGGGTTATCCTATTATTATGAATGTAAAATTAATCTACGTTATCGTGCAAAAATGAATTATTTGAACGCAATTGCAAATCATTATTACTATCTGTGCCAACAGAAATTCTTGAATTGGTTGTATTTGATTGATTGTTTGAAAGATCGATACCTAATCTTTTGTAAGCCGGCTCTTTTTCAAGTTCATCAATTCTTGAAACATTGTTATGGAATTTATAATTAAATTCTTTTAGTTTCTTTCTTCTTTCTTCTGCTCTTAAACGCAATGTTTCTTCAATAGTTAATTCCATCGGCGAAGCATGATCTGTAGTTGTAAAAGCAGCTTCCTGTGCAAAATCAACTCTTGGTTTCAATGTGATATTTAGTTCCTCAGGAACAACATCTTCAACCACTTTTTCAACTGGTTTTGATGTGATTAAATCATTCTCAACCTCCATATATTCCTCTAAAGAATATTTAATGATTCCGTTATCAGAAAGTTCCGTTACCGGTACAAATGAAACCGGGTCATTCACTTTTATATTGCGGGTTTCGTTTGTTAATTCAAACAAAACTCTATTGTCTTCAACAACAGGCTCTTTTTTCACTTCCGGCTCAGCTCTGAAAAGAGGTAGATCAAAAGAAAAAGTGGTTTGTTCTTCTTTTTCAAATACCCTTTGCTGAACAGGTTTTACTTCCTGAAAAGCCTGAGTCTGTGGAGCTGAAATAGTAAAATCGATATCTGTAATTGGCGAAACGATTTCAAAAGTTACATCAAGATTTTTAATAAACTCTGACATTACTACTAATTCATCCTGATTGATTACTGGAGCAACAGCAACCGGAGTTGGATTTACGGGAGCAACAGCCGTATCTTCCGTTAATTCAAAAACAATTTTTTCTTCTGATTTTGCAGTTGGTGTATTGCTTGTTGAATCAAAAGAAGCAAGTGCTCTGTTCGTTAAATTATGAACACTTCTTTGCTCATCTTCTAACGTATGAATGATTTTTTTAGGCTCTGTATTTACGATTTCATTTTGTTGTTCAACGTCAAAACCAGTAGCAATAATAGTTACGGCAATAGCCTCACCAAGAGTTTCGTCTTCACCAACTCCCATGATAATATTAGCATTGTAACCTGCTTCTGCCTGAATATGATCGTTGATTTCTCCAATTTCATCAAGCGTAATTTCGTTTGATCCAGAAACGATAAGCAACAATACGTTTTTGGCTCCTGTAATTTTGTTGTCGTTTAACAACGGAGAATCCAATGCAGAAATAATCGCATCTTTTGCTCTGTTTTCACCTTCGGCAACAGAAGATCCCATGATCGCAGTTCCACTGTTTGCAAGCACAGTTCTGGCATCACGTAAATCGATATTTTGAGTATAGTGGTGCGTAATTACTTCAGCTATACCTCTTGAGGCTGTTGCCAAAACTTCATCCGCTTTTGAGAATCCGGCTTTGAAACCAAGATTTCCATATACTTCTCTTAATTTATTATTGTTGATTACGATTAGCGAATCTACTTGTTTACGTAACTTTTCGATTCCTAAAAGCGCTTGTTCCTGACGCACTTTCCCTTCAAACTGAAAAGGAATTGTCACGATACCAACTGTTAAAATTTCTCTTTCTTTTGCTAATTGTGCAATAACCGGAGCAGCCCCAGTACCTGTTCCACCACCCATACCAGCGGTAATAAATACCATTTTAGTACCACGATCTAACATTTTTTCGATATCGGCAATACTTTCAATAGCAGATTGTTGTCCTACGTCAGGATTTGCTCCTGCTCCAAGACCCTCTGTCAGGTTCATCCCTAATTGAATTTTATTTGGTACAGCACTATTTTGAAGTGCTTGTGAATCTGTATTACAAACGATAAAATCTACCCCTTTAATACCTTGCTTGAACATGTGGTTGATTGCGTTACTTCCGCCTCCACCGACACCTATTACTTTGATCACATTTGATTGGTTTTTCGGTAAATCAAATGAAATACTTCCAAATTCTGAGTTGCTCATCATCTTTTTGGTTTTGAAATTCTTATTAAATACATTTTTTACTTCTTGACTTGGGGCAAAAAGTAATCCTTTTCGTTTATTATTCTATTATTCTGCGTTGTCTAAAAAATCTTTGATTTTATCGACATAACGATCAAAAAATGATCTTCTTATTTTTGTTTCGGTAGACTCGTCTTTTGTCGCCACATTATTTCTAACTTCTCTTGGCGGTTCAAAAGTTTCTACTCTTTCAACGTAGTTTTCTTCAACTTCGTATCGCTGCTGAACAGGTTGTTGCACTTGTGGCGGAACATTTCTGTAAACTACTTTTGGCTGTTCGTTTACAATTTCCATTCTAACAGCACTTTGCGTACTATTTTCGATACTGTTCATCACTAAACCAACTGCTGTTGCAAACAACGGACTTGAAATTTCTTCGCTTGAATTTCCTGCTAAATGCTCGTTTGGATATCCAATTCTAGTGTCCATACCAGTAATATACTCTACTAATTGTTTTATGTGCTTTAGTTGAGCACCACCACCTGTAAGAACAATTCCTGCGATTAATTTCTTGCGTGGATCTTCGTGTCCGTAAGCCTTAATTTCTGCAAAAACCTGCTCTACAATTTCCACAACACGTGCATGAATAATTTTAGATAAGTTTTTAAGCGAAATTTCTTTTGGCTCTCTTCCTCTTAATCCCGGAATAGAAACAATCTCGTTGTCTTTATTTTCTCCCGGCCATGCCGATCCGAATTTTATTTTTAAAAGCTCAGCCTGTTTTTCGATAATAGAACATCCTTCTTTGATATCTTCTGTAATTACGTTTCCTCCGAAAGGAATTACTGCAGTATGACGAATAATTCCATCTTTAAAAATGGCCAAATCAGTTGTTCCGCCACCAATATCTATAAGCGCTACACCAGCTTCTTTTTCTTCCTGACTCAAAACCGCATCTGCCGACGCCAATGGTTCTAATGTCAATCCGGATAATTCAATTCCTGAACTCTGAATACATCTTCCCACATTTCTGATAGAAGATGCCTGACCAACCACTACGTGAAAACTAGATTCTAATCTTCCGCCGTACATTCCGATTGGTTCTTTAATTTCAGATTGTCCGTCGATTTTAAATTCCTGCGGCAAAACATGAATAATTTCTTCTCCCGGTAACATGGCCAGTTTATTTACCTGGTCAATCAAAAGCTGAATATCATTTTCGCCAATTACTTCTTCCGGATTACTACGGCTGATGTAATCTGTATGCTGAATACTTCTGATGTGCTGTCCGGCAATACCAACAACAACATCTTTTATTTTATAACCTGAATTATTTTCTGCTTCTAAAATAGCTTGTTGAATTGACTGAATAGTTTGCGTAATGTTGTTTACAACACCTCTCGCCACACCCAGACTTTTGGATTTACCAATACCCAAAATTTCCAACTTGCCATACTCGTTCTTCTTGCCTATCATGGCAACTATTTTGGTGGTTCCAATATCTAGACCTACTGCAATGTTATCTTTTTCCATTTTCTATTATTTTGTGCAAACTACTTGTTCCGTAAACCTCAGGTCAATCTTATTGTATTTATATAACGAACTATCTAAAACTGCTTTTTGAAAAAAGGCCTTATAGTTTCTAAATTTCTTATCAACATTCATCGTTCTGCCAAAATCGATGAAGTAATTATAATTTCTATTAAACATTTTTAGGCTACCATTAGGCATAATTTGAATTGCAATGATGTTTTTTTTCAAAAACGCATCGTCATAAATTGTGCGAAATAAGGTAGCTAAATCTTCGTTATTTTTTTTATTTATTGCCCCTGAAACAAGAGGAACCCGCGCTGTAAAATTGTCTGATAAGGGCATTTTATTTCCCTCATAGTCAATATAAAAAGAGTTATCACCATCATAAACTCTTGCTATTGGTGTCTTCTGTTTTACTATCGCTTTTAGAACGCCGTCGATACTTACAAATACATCTGACTTTTCAATCATGTCTTGCGTATCAAGGTTTTTTTCTATCTTATTCAAATCTACTTCATCTTTTCGGATACTGGAAGCGTCCCTTTTATTTTCTATTAACAATTTATTAACCGCTTCAGGTCTTACAAACAAAGTATTTTCTCCTACAAAAACAACTGTCGATTTTTTCAGTTTTCTATTCCCGTTTCGATGCTGGGCGAACGAGTACAAAAAAAGTACAAGCCCAAAAATGAGCACCAATCTAATATTGGACCAATTAAATATTTTCATTGAGCATTTTTTTAATTGACGGCACCATTTCACCAATATCTCCAGCTCCTATTGTCACAATTATTGGCGCATCACTGGCTTTGATTTGCGCTAATAAATCTTCTTTTGCAACAATTTTTTTGTTCGAATTTGTCATTTTTTCCAACAGCCATTCTGATGTAATCCCTTCCATCGGTAATTCGCGTGCCGGATAAATATCCATCAAAAACACTTCATCAAACTGAGATAAACTGGCCGCAAAACCATCAGCAAAATCTCTTGTTCTGCTAAACAAATGCGGCTGAAAAATTGCCAAAACTTTACGATTTGGATACAATTCCCTAACTGCTTGATGTACAGCGTTTATTTCTGTTGGATGATGTGCATAATCATCTATATAAACTAATTTATTAGACTTAATCTGATACGAAAAACGTCTTCTTATACCGTTAAAAGAGGCTAGCGCTTTTGCAATCGAATCTGTCGAAGTTCCGAAAGTTTTTGCCATCGCAATAGCCATTAATCCGTTCATCAAATTGTGTTTTCCAGGCAATCCAAAACGTAAATCTTTCATGATTTCTGATGGCGTCTGCACATCAAAAACATAACTTCCGTTTTCTATTCTTACATTGAAAGCTTTATATACAGCATCTTCATTTATAGCACATTGAACTCCTTCAATCGGTAATTCTTTAGTTATAAAAAGATTGTTTTTATTTTCAACCTTCGAAGCAAATTCTACAAATGAAGCTTCAATAGCCTCGCTGGTTCCGTAAATGTCCAAATGGTCTGCATCCATCGAAGTGATACACGCAATATTAGGATGCAAATGCAAAAATGAACGGTCAAATTCATCTGCTTCTACAACTGTAACGGTTTTTCCGCTTCCAATTAAATTCGAGTTGTAATTCTCTACAATTCCTCCCACAAAAGCTGTAACATCTGCTCCGCTTTCATATAAAATATGCCCTAAAATGCTTGATGTTGTGGTTTTTCCATGCGTTCCCGCAACCGCAAAACTAAACGTATCTTTTGTGATAAGTCCCAGAACTTCAGCGCGTTTTTTAACCTCGTAATGTCTTTCTATGAAATAATTCCACTCTGAATGTGTAATTGGAACCGCAGGAGTAAAAATGACTAATGTATTTTCTACAAAATAGTCACTTGGAATCAAATTAATATTGTCTTCAAAATGAATATCAATACCACTTTCAATTAATTCATTTGTTAGCATTGATGGCGTTTTGTCGTAGCCTGAAACCTGTTTTCCAATATATTTGAAATAACGGGCCAGAGCACTCATTCCGATGCCTCCAATACCAATAAAATAAACGTTTTGTATTTGATTTAAATTCATTTCAATTTTTAATTTTGAGCTATTTACAAGTTTGTTTTTTCCTATAAAAAACTAGTAATTAAGCCTTTGTATTTTTCTTACTTTAATAACTCAAAACGCTTAAAAATAGCGTTCTAATTTTTTTATTTTGTTCTATAATTTCTTTAAAAAGTTATATTATAACAACTTTTTAATTTCTTCTACTATAACTTTTACAGCATCAGGTCTTGCCAGTTTTTTAATGTTTTCGCTCAATTGGATTTGTTTTCCGTGATCTTTCAATAAAGCTTCAAAAACAATACTAAACTGACTTTCCAATTCTGATTCTTTCAACAAAACAGCTCCTTTTGCATCTACAATTGCCTGTGCATTTTTTGTCTGATGATCTTCGGCTACATTTGGCGACGGAATAAAAATTACCGGTTTCCCCACAATACATAACTCCGAAACTGATGATGCTCCTGCGCGTGAAATAATCACATCTGCCGCAGCGTAAACAAAATCCATTCTTTCAATAAAATCAATCACTCTTACGCTTTGCTGATTGTGCTTTTTATAATCTTCAAAATATAATTTCCCGCATTGCCAGATAATCTGAACATCCTGAGAAAGTATCGTTTGCAATTCTGATTCAATTAACTGATTCACTCTTCTCGCACCTAAACTTCCGCCTAAAACCAATAATGTTTTTTTATTTGGATCTAAGCCATAAAACGCAATCGCTTCGTCTCTTTTACTATCAATATCAATTAAATCCTGACGAACCGGATTTCCTGTCAGAACAATTTTTTCTTTTGGGAAAAAACGCTCTAAATTTTCATAAGCAACACAAATGGCATTTGCCTTTTTACTAAGCAATTTATTTGTGATACCGGGAAACGAATTTTGCTCCTGAATTACTGTCGGAATTCCTGCTCCTCCAGCTGCCTGTAATAATGGTCCGCTGGCAAAACCTCCCGTTCCTATCACTACATTCGGTTTAAATTGTTTGATGATTCTTCTTGACTCTAACAAACTTGTTGCCAGTTTTAGCGGAAACATCATATTTTGCAATGTCAATTTTCTTTGTATGCCGGCAATCCAAAGTCCTTTTATTTCGTAACCTGCCTGCGGTACTTTTTGCATTTCCATTTTATCCTTGGCACCTACAAAAAGAAACTCAGCATCAGGAAATTGCAATTTTAATTCATTTGCAATCGCAATCGCAGGATAGATATGTCCTCCTGTACCGCCACCACTTAATATGAATTTATAATTTGTCATATTTTTAAAAGTTATTCGCTTAAAAAACTACTTTATTCTTATTCTTTATTTATTCAAAACTGCATTCATCGGATTTCTTGAATTGTCCTCGATAGAATACATTGGTTCTCCTTCATAAATTTCTTCTCTTTCATCAACAGGCAAATCTTCTTCTGCCAGTTCTTTATCAATTAATCTTTGAAGTGCTTCTTTTCTTCTTTCTTTTTCCTGCTGTTCTTCTACGATTTCTTCGTCTTTTTTAGTTACACTAATGATAATTCCAAGAGAAAAACACGTCATCCAGATCGAACTACCTCCACTACTTATCAACGGAAGTGTTTGTCCGGTTACCGGCAATAATTCTACTGCAACCGCCATATTAATCATCGCCTGAAATATCATCGGAAATCCGAGTCCGACGACAACTAATTTTCCGAATAATGTATTGGCTTTATGCGAAGCGATTACAAATCGGAACAATAACAATAAATATAAAAGCAAGATCGAAACTCCGCCCACTAAACCATATTCTTCCACAACAATGGCATAAATAAAATCGGAAGAAGATTGTGGTAAAAAGTTTTTCTGAACACTTTTTCCAGGTCCCAAACCTCCTAATCTTCCAGATGCAATGGCAATTTTTGCTTTTTCTATCTGATAATCGTCTTCATCAGGTTTATCAGTTGTAAAGTTGGCAATACGACTTTCCCAGGTTGAAACCCTGCTAAAAAATCTCGAATCAGGAAATGCTTTGGCAACCAATAAAAAGAATACCAGCATTGCTACTCCTGAACCAATTATAAAACCGATATATTTTAATGGATATTTACCAATAAATGTTAGCATCATTACCATTGAAAAAATCAAAGCCGTAGTCGAAAAGTTAGCCGGTAAAATCAATGCAAGCGTGATAAAAACCGGAATCCAAAGCTGTACAAATGAGGTTTGAAACGGCTCATTTTCTTCCTTGGTTTTTGATAAATATCGTGCTACATAAATGAACAAAACAATTGACGCCAAAGTCGAAGTCTGAAACGTGATTCCGATAAACGGAACCTGAATCCAACGGCTTGCATTTGCTCCGGCAATTACTGTTCCTTTCAATAAAGTATACAACAGTAAAATCCATACAACCGGCAAAGCTATCTTAGAAATGGCTCTGAAATAATGATACGGCACTTTATGCACCCAGTAAATAATCATGAAACCAATACAAATGTGTGCCAAATGTTTTACCAGATAACCCAGCGTATTTCCTGTTCCGTGACCGATATAAGCTAAATTACTACTCGCACTAAAAACAGGCATAAACGAAAACAATGCTAATAAAGCCACGAATGACCATATTACTCTGTCTCCTTTTAATTTATTTACTAGTTCTTTCATAATTCTGATTTTTGTTTCAAGTTTGTTTTGTTTCAAGTTTCAAGTTCCTACATAACGTGAAACCTGAAACTTGAAACTATTTTTACAGGTTATGAACTGCTTGTTTGAATTGCTTTCCACGATCTTCGTAGTTTTCGAATAAATCGAAACTTGCGCAGGCTGGAGATAACAAAACTGCATCACCTTTTTCTGTTAATCTTTGTGCCGTTTTTACAGCATCGTTCATGTTGTTTACTTCTACCATGATGTCAACAACGTTTCCAAAAGCATTGATTATTTTTTGATTATCGATTCCTAAACAAATAATTGCTTTTACTTTTTCACGAACTAATGACATTAATTCGTTGTAATCGTTTCCTTTATCAACACCACCCACAATCCATACTGTTGGTACATTCATACTATCCAGCGCAAAGAAAGTAGCGTTTACATTTGTTGCTTTTGAATCGTTGATGTATTGTACATTCTGAATTTTCAATACTTTTTCTAAACGGTGTTCAACACCTTGAAAATTTGATAAACTTTCGCGAATTGTTGCATTTCTAATTTGCATCAATTTTGCTACAGAGCTTGCTGCCATTGCATTTTTCATATTATGTTTTCCTTCTAACGCAATGTATTCTGTTTCCATTGTAAACTCTTCTTGGTTGATCTTTATTTCCATTTTGTTGTTATTTATAGAAGCTCCTTCGTCAAAACTTTTTGTCAGTGAAAAAGGAATTAATTTTGCTTTTGTTTTATTATTTTTTAACCATTCTGTACTTGCTTCATCATCTGCATCGTAAATCAGATAATCACTTTCCGTCTGGTTCATTGTTATTCGGAATTTCGAATTGATATAATTTTCATATTTATAATCATATCGATCTAAATGATCAGGACTTATATTGGTAATTATCGCAATATCCGGCCTGTAATCTATGATTCCGTCAAGCTGAAAACTGCTTAATTCAAGAACGTATGCGTCGTATTTATTTTCGGCTACCTGCCAGGCAAAACTCTTTCCGATGTTTCCTCCCAAACCTACATTCAATCCTGCTGACTTTAGCAAGTGATGCGTTAACATTGTTGTGGTAGTTTTACCGTTACTACCCGTAATTCCAATTGTTAAAGCTTCGGTAAACGGTTTTGCAAATTCAATTTCCGAAATCACCTGAACTCCCGCCGCAATAAGCTTCTTAACGATCGGAGATTTTTCCGGAATTCCCGGACTTTTCATGACGACATCGGCATTCAAAATCAGGTCTTCTGTATGTTGCTCTTCTTCCCAGGCAATCCCATTTATGATAAGAACTTCTTTATAACTTTCTTTTATTTTTCCAAAATCAGATACGAAAACTTCGTATCCCTGTTTCTTTCCGAGAATAGCCGTTCCAACGCCACTTTCTCCTCCACCTAACACTACAAGCCTCATTTATCTTAATTTTAAAGTAACAATTGACAATATGGCTAACATGATGGCAACAATCCAGAAACGGGTTACGATTTTACTTTCGTGATAACCTTTTTTCTGATAATGATGATGCAATGGCGACATCAGGAAAATTCTTCGGCCTTCGCCAAAACGATTCTTTGTATATTTAAAATATGCTACCTGAATAATCACTGAAGCACTTTCTGCAAGGAAAATTCCACAGAATAACACAATCAATATTTCTTTACGAACGGCAATTGCCAAAACTGCAATGATTCCACCAATCGTTAAACTTCCTGTATCACCCATAAACACAGAGGCGGGATATGAATTGTACCAGAGGAATCCAATTAATGCCCCCACAAAAGCGGATATAAATACCGTCATTTCTCCCGAATTGGGGATATACATGATATTCAGATAATTTGAGAAAATAATATTTCCGGATACAAACGTAAATATTCCGAGGGCGAGGACTGATATTGCCGAGGTTCCTGCGGCGAGTCCATCAATTCCATCTGTTAAATTAGCTCCGTTAGAAACTGCCGTGATGATAAAAATAACCACCGGAATAAAAATCAACCATGCCCATTTTTCATATCCGTCTCCTAAAAACGATAAAATTTCAGCATAATCAAATTCATTATTTTTTACGAAAGGAATCGTAGTTGCCGTAGATTTTTCTTCAATTGGAGCCGGCACGACAACAGTTGTATTTACATCTCTGTAGATATCTGTTCTTCCGGTATCAGTTCTCACAGTAACGGCAGGATTAAAATACAAAACCGTACCTACAATAAGTCCTAAACCAACTTGCCCAATAACTTTAAAAATACCTTTAAGTCCTTGTTTATCTTTTTTGAATATTTTAATATAATCATCCACAAAACCAATTGTTCCCATCCAAAGTGTGGTTACAATAAGCAATACGATGTAAATATTTTGCAAACGGGCAAACAATAAAACCGGAACAAGCGTAGCAAAAATGATAATCAGACCACCCATTGTTGGCGTTCCGGCTTTTTCATTTTGACCCGCAAGACCAAGCTCACGAACTGTTTCACCAACTTGTTGCTTACGCAGAAAATTGATAACCCGTTTTCCGTAAATCGTGGATAAAAGCAGCGAAAGCATAAATGCTAAAGCCGATCTAAAAGTGATGTACTGAAAAACCCCTGCTCCCGGCATGTCTAATGTTTTTCTCAAATATTCAAATAAATAATATAGCATATATCTTGGTTTATTTGGTTAATCGTTAATTTGTTTATTCGTTAGTCTGATTCCTAATTATTCGATGAAACGAATAATCAATTAACCGGTTAAACTTTATTTTGTTAGTTGATCTAAAATTTCTTTGACAATTTCCATATCATCAAAATGATGGCGAACACCATTTACTTCCTGATATGTTTCATGTCCTTTTCCTGCAATTAATATAATATCATTAGGCTGAGCCAATTGACAAGCGGTTTTAATAGCTTGTTTTCTGTCTGTAATTCTCAGCATTTTTTTATAATTCTGTGGTTCAACACCTTTTTCCATTTCATCGAGAATCACTTCGGGATCTTCGTTTCTAGGATTATCAGATGTTAAAATGGCTTTATCGCTCAAATCTGTTGCAATTTTAGCCATAATTGGTCTTTTCGTTTTATCTCTGTTTCCACCACAACCAACAACTGTAATCAATTGTTCGTTTTTAGTGCGGATGTCAGCAATCGTTTTCAAAACATTATCTAAGGCGTCCGGCGTGTGGGCATAATCTACAATTGCCGTAATATTTCCCTGAGAAACGATATACTGAAAACGTCCTGAAACGCTTTCTAAATCAGACAGTAAACGCAAAGCTTCTAAACTGTCCATTCCTAATTCTACCGCCGTTCCGTAAATTGCTAAAACATTATAAGCGTTAAAAGTTCCGATTAGTTTTACCCAAACTTCGTTCTCGTTTACTTTTAATAATAAACCGGACAATTGACTTTCTAAAATCTGAGCTTTAAAATCAGCATAGGTTTTTAAGGCATATGTTCGTTTTCTTGCTACTGTATTTTGCAGCATTACAGTTCCGTTTTTATCATCGATATTTGATAAAGCAAAAGCCGTTTTTGGCAATGAATCAAAAAATGACTTTTTTACATCTCTGTATTCTGCAAAAGTTGGATGATAATCTAAATGATCATGCGAAAGATTGGTAAAAATCCCTCCAACAAAATGCAAAGCTTCTGTACGTTTTTGGTGAATTCCGTGCGAACTCACTTCCATAAAGCAATGTGTAACGCCGGCCTCAATCATTTCATTTAAATAATGATTAATTGTGATAGAATCCGGAGTTGTATGTGTTGCATTATATTCTGTTTCATCAACCATAATTTTTACAGTTGATAATAAACCAACTTTAAAACCTGCCTTTTGAAACAATTGAAACAATAATGAAGCAATTGTTGTCTTTCCGTTTGTACCTGTAACGCCAACTAATTTTAATTTTTCAGAAGGATTTCCAAAATAATTAGCCGCCATAAAAGCCAAAGCCGTATTAGTATCCAGAACTTTTATATAAGTAATTCCTTTTGCAAGGTTTTGAGGCAATTCATCACAAATAATGGCAACTGCACCTAACTGAATTGCTTTTTCGATATAATCATGACCATTAGAAAGCGATCCGCGAATGGCTATAAAAACATCATTCTCTTCAATTTTTCTTGAATCAAAATCAATTTTATGGATAGCAATATCCGTTGAACCAGTTACAGATTCAATAGCTACTTTATATAATATGTCTTTCAGTATTTTCACGATAATTCTAATACTATAGTTGTGTTTTTACTAATATTTTGTCCAGCTTGTAAAGACTGTTTTTTTACTTTTCCTACTCCGTTTACTTTTACTTTCAAACCTAAGTTTTCCAATAAAGCAATAGCATCCATTCCCGGCATTCCTTTTAAATCAGGAATTTGATTTGATTTTTTATTGGCTTCAACTACATAATATTTATCATAACTTGAATCCTGTTTTGGAACTCTTGAATCCAGTTTTTTAACTTTATTTGTCGAAGGCGCATCTGTAAATATTTTTTGGGCGATTCTTTTAAAAACCGGTCCTGCAACGTCAGCTCCATAATAATTATTCTTTGAAGTATTGGGTTTGTGAACCACTACAATACAAGAATATTTAGGATGATCTGCCGGAAAATAACCTACGAAAGAAGAAGCATAATACAATGCCGATTTTCCTTCTTTGCCTGCATAATTCATTTGGGCTGTTCCTGTTTTTCCTGCCATCGAAAAATCTTTCGAATACAATTTAGAAGCCGTGCCTTTTTTAACCACATTCAGCAATACTGCTTTTAATTTTTTTATGGTTTCAGGCGAACAAACACGTGGATTAATTACTTCTACATCAAATTTCTTGATAGTTTTATTCCATTCTTTTATCTCTGATACAAATTGCGGCTTAACCATCACTCCATTATTAGCAACCGAATTGTAAAATGCCAGCGTCTGCATTGGTGTAACTGAAACTTCATATCCAAATGCCATCCACGGAAGTGAAATTCCCGACCAGTGTTTGTCTCCAGGTTTTGGTATATAAGGTCTTCCTTCTCCTTTAAAATGCAATCCTAATGGTTTATCTAATCCATAACTCTTAATGTGATTTACAAACCTGGATGGATTACTTTTATAGTTTTCATAAACTGCCTGAACCATTACGGTATTTGAAGAAAGTTCGAAACCACGTGCTAATGAAACTTTTCCGTAACCTCCGTGGTGTGAATCATTAACGGGACGCCCGTAATATCTTACTTGTCCGCCGTGACTATCGTAAACCGTACTTGTATCTGCTACTTTATCTTCTAAAATCGCCATTAAATCGACTAATTTAAAAGTTGAACCAGGCTCATGAGATTCTGCAACAGCATAATTTGTGGTTTCGTAATACGATCCGTCTTCTGCTCTTCCTAAATTCGAAATCGCTTTTACATGACCGGTTTCTGTTTCCATGACCACAACACAACCGTGATCTGCTTCGTAATCTTCTAGTTGTTTCAATAAAGCATGGTGCGCGATATCCTGAATAAAGACATCAATTGTCGAGATCACGTCGTAACCATCAATTGGATCAACTTCGTTTAAATCACGAATAGGTTTCCACTGCCCTTTTGCAATTTTTTGTTTTAAAATCTTACCGTCTTTTCCGTTTAGGTAATTTTTAAAAGCCCATTCGATTCCTTTTCCAACTTCAACTCCTGTTGCAGGATCAATTCTGTCGTAACCAATCGTTCTTTCGGCAATTTTCCCTATCGGATGTTTTCTAACTGTTTCCTGTTCGATGATAATTCCGCCTTTAAACGGACCTAAATTGAACAACGGAAATCCTTTTATTTTTACATATTCAGTATAACTCAAATTGCGTCCTATTAAATAGTAGCGATTTTTGTTTTCTCTGGCTTTTCTTAATTCTTTTTCATAATAACCTCCTGGTCTGTCCAAAATAGTCGCCAATGAATCTGCTAATGCTTTTACGTGTTTTTCAAAAGTTTCTGTTTTTGGCGCTTTTGCATCAAATCTAATTTCATAATTAGGAATTGAGGTCGCCAGTAAACTTCCGTCTGCCGAATAGATATTTCCCTTGTTTGCCGGAATTACAAAATTCTTGATGGTACGCTGTTTAGCGAGTTTTCTGTAATAATCTCCTTCAACCCATTGAATATTAGTTAACTTAACAACAATAGCAATTGCCATCACAAAGATGAAAACTGCTACTAGGTAAATTCTGTAGGATATATGTTTATCGTCTACTGCCATATTCTTTTAAAGAAACTTTTTTCTTCTTCTTTTTTAACTTCTATTTTAACCGGAGGAACTGTTGATGGAAAAATTTGCTTTTCAAGCATTTTATCCGAAATCGTTGACTCCATTTTTAATTTCATTAATTCTGATCTTCTGTCTACAAATTCAGATCGCAATTCTTTTACTTCGTTTCCTAATTTTGCAATTTCAAAAACCTTTTGTTCGTATCGCTGTGTATTGGCAATCATGATTATCGCAAGCAAAATAAGGAAAACAATAAACCGCCAGTTTTTGACAGCGTCATCGTTTAATAGAAATCTTGCTTTTAATATGCTAAATACTCCGCCTTTCATTTTATACCTTAATTATATCTTTTCAGCAATTCTTAATTTTGCGCTTCTTGCTCTGTTGTTGATTTTAATTTCTGCATCATCAGGAACAATCAATTTTCCGATGGTTTTAAACGGAACCGTAAAATTTCCGTAAAAATCGCGTTCCGGTTCACCTTCAAACATTCCGTTTTTTATAAATCTTTTTACCAGTCTGTCTTCAAGAGAATGATAAGAGATTACAGAAAATCTTCCGCCCGGATTTAAAATTTCTAACGATTGCTCGATAAATTCTTTTAAAACATCCATTTCCTGATTTACCTCAATACGAATAGCCTGATAAATCTGAGCCAATATTTTGTTTCGAACTCTTTCCGGTAAATATTTTGCCAGAACTTCTTTAAGCTCGTCTGTCGTTTTGATTGGATAACCTTGCCTTGCTTCTACAATTGTTCTTGCCAAAACCGGTGCGTTTTTCAACTCTCCATAATCAAAAAAAACACGACGTAAATCCTGTTCTTCATATTCATTAACCACACGGTAAGCATTTAAATCATTTTTCTGACTCATCCGCATATCCAGTTCGGCATCAAATCTGGTAGAGAAACCGCGCTCCGGAACATCAAACTGATGGGATGAAACTCCTAAATCGGCCAAAATTCCGTCAACACTTTTAACTCCGTGAAAACGTAAAAATCTTTTTATAAATCTAAAGTTCTCATTAATTAAGGTAAACCTTTCATCCGGCAACGCATTTGCAAGCGCATCTTCATCCTGATCAAAAGCAAACAATTTTCCGTTTGGTCCTAATCGTTTCAAAATTTCTTTTGAATGACCTCCACCACCAAACGTAACATCTACATATATTCCGTCAGGTTTAATATTTAAACCATCCACTGTAGGATGAAGTAAAACCGGATTATGATATTCCATTGTCGTCGTCATTAATATTTCCCATTACTTCTTCGGCTAAATCTGCAAAATCCATATCTTCGCCGCTTATTGATTTTTCATATAAATCCTTATCCCAAATCTCCACTATATTAACCGCAGATGAAAAAACCACATCTTTCGAAATATTTGAAAAAGCAACCAAATCCTTTGGAACCAATAATCTTCCTAATGCATCAATCTCTACTACTTTAACTCCCGCAGTAAATCTTCGAATAAAATCATTGTTCTTTTTTACGAAACGATTGAGTTTGTTGATTTTTTGCATCATCAAATTCCACTCATCCATAGGATATAATTCTAAACACGGCTGAAAAACAGAGCGCTTCAAAACGAAACCGTCCTGAAGAGAGGATGCCAATTGCTTTTTTAAAGGTGCAGGCATCATTAGCCTCCCTTTAGCATCGACTTTACACTCGTATGTTCCTACAATTGTGTTCAAGAAAAATTCATTAACATGTTATACAGCAAAAATATAAAAAATATTACCACATTTTACCACAAAATACCACTTTGTTAATAAGTTTAACCACTTTTACCCAAAACAGGCTAATTAATAGAGAATCAATTGGATAGATTATAATTAATCAATCAGCAATTCTATTTAACAATTGCAAAAAATACATAGTCATTCTCTTAAAAAACCATAGATTCTGTTAGTTTTTTAACATTTGGCAATTATTCATTTTTTATGAATAAAACCTGATTTTTAACCACTTAGAAGTTCTACTGAAATTATGTAGTTAAAAAATGGTAGCAAAAATCCATTTTTATTTATTAAACCCTATATTTGTCCAAATTGAAATTGGCATTAGATTAGATGGACAAAAACTACAAAAAAGAAGGCAAATACAGCTATTATGAAGCTGGAGAAGGAACTCCTATCGTAATTTTACACGGCTTAATGGGAGGTCTAAGTAACTTTGATGCTGTAGCAGAATATTTCCCAACGAAAGGATACAAAGTTGTTATCCCTGATTTGCCAATATATACCCAAAGTATTTTAAAAACGAACGTAAAAAGTTTTGCGAAATACGTAAAAGACTTTATCACTTTTAAAGGTTTTGATAAGGTAATTTTATTAGGTAATTCACTTGGAGGACATATTGCTCTTTACCACACAAAATTATATCCTGAAAAAGTTGCAGGACTTGTAATTACCGGAAGTTCTGGTCTTTACGAAAGCGCAATGGGAGATAGTTATCCAAAAAGAGGTGATTATGAATATATCAGAAAAAAAGCTGAAGATGTATTTTATGATCCTAAAATTGCTACCCCTGAATTAATTGATGAAGTTTATGCAACCGTTAACGACCGCATAAAATTGATCAAAACCTTAACCATTGCAAAGAGTGCTATTCGCCACAATATGGCAAAAGATTTACCAAAAATGACAGTGGAAACCTGTATCATCTGGGGTAAAAATGATGCTGTAACTCCACCAAATGTGGCCGAAGAATTTGATAAATTATTGCCTAATTCAACTTTGTATTGGATAGACAAATGTGGACATGCTGCTATGATGGAACATCCTCAGGAATTTAATGCAATTCTTGAAGAATGGCTTACTAAAAAGAATTTATAGCATCTAACTTTCGATTTCTGGAGGTTTAAAAAACAAAACACATGAAAATTACAACCGCCGAATTTATTATCAGTAATTCTGAAGTTGCAAAATGTCCAAAAGATTTTTTGCCGGAATATGCTTTTATCGGAAGATCAAACGTAGGGAAATCTTCGTTGATTAATATGCTTACCAATCATAAAAATTTAGCCAAAACTTCCGGAAGACCAGGAAAAACGCAATTAATAAATCACTTTAAAATTAATAACAATTGGTTTTTGGTCGATTTACCAGGTTACGGTTACGCTAAAGTATCTAAAAAAACAAAATCTGTTTTCCAGCAATTTATCACTGATTATTTTGAAACCAGAGAACAGCTTGTCTGCGCTTTTGTTTTAATTGATATTCGCCATGAAGCCCAGGCTATCGATATTGAATTTATGTCGTATATGGGAGAAAGCGAAATTCCGTTTTGCATTATTTTCACCAAAGCCGATAAAATCAGTAAAGTAAAAATAGATTCACACATTGCTGCATACAAAAAACAAATGTTTGCCAATAACTGGGAAGAAATGCCCCATTATTTTGTTACATCGGCTACAGAACAAACAGGAAGAGAGGATGTTCTGGCATATATTGACGAAGTAAATCAGGAGGTTTTTAAAAATAACTCTGAGTTTTAAAAATAAAATTCCAATACTGAAATTCCAATATTAGAATTATCAAAAATAGAAGTCTCAAATTCCAATTAAAAGTTGGAATTTGAGATTTTTTATTTGTAGTTAAAATCTTTAAATAAATATTTATAACGTATACAAGACAACTTTTTTAAACTACATTTGAAGCAAATCAAAATAAGTTTATGAAGAATTTTACATCGCTCTCTTTTCTTTTTCTCTTAATTTTATCTTCCTGCCAGACACCAAGATATATGTTTATCACCGGACAAAGAACCGGCGTTGATTTTACATCTGGAAAATGGCTTTTAAACGAATTGGATTGTCCAAAAAATTCAAAAGATAAAATGACCGATGAAACTCTAAAATTTTTCAGAAAAAGCGTTGGAGACAGATTATCTTATATTAATGACGTGAATGGATTATTGGTTACAAGAAAGATTCATCTCAATCCGAATAGCGTAAAACTAAAAGAACTCAAAGACGGCACCGGTTTTGATTTTTTCATTAATATTTCTACCAAAAAAAACAGCAGCGACTTTTCTTCCATAGAACTTTATCAGGGCGATAGTGAATCCGGAAAAAATGAAGCTTCTGTAATTCTCGAAATATATGATTTAAACCTGAAGCAAATCATTTATTCCCAAAATGTTGTGGGTATCACACATAAGGCAAACACAAAATCAATGTGGGAAACAGAAAAATCAGATAAGCTGCTTGACAATGTTACTTTTTATAAAAACTCGGATGCTTTGATGCTGGGCGCTTTAAAAAAGATATTTAAGGATTTAAAGAAAAGATCTGTAAATAATAAAATTTAAATTCCAATAATAAAAAAAAACCAAATTCCAATTTACAGATTGGAGTTTGGTTTTTTTTATTCGAAATTTCAACTACCAGAATTGGAATTTGGAATTTAAAAATTGGAATTTTACTTAGTAAGTTCCAGTTTCTCTGCAAAATAATCACAGAAGTCTTTCATAGTATCTGACATTTTTTCGTCGTCTGTAGCGCGTTTAAAAGTATCTGACATGGCAACCAATGTCTGGTGAAAGAAAATTTTCATTTCATCAACAGGCATATCTTTTGTCCATAAATCGATGCGCATGGTTTCTTTGGCTTTGCTGTCCCAAATAGACAACATAATCGCTTTTGCTTCTTCGGCCTGAACACCACCGTCCTGAGCGCTCCATGTTAATTTTTCAGGAACACGGTTTTCGTCTAATTCTATATTGAATTTAATTTCTGAGTTTATTGTATCTGACATTATTTCTTAGGTTTATATTTGGACTTTTCGAAAATTTCTTTTGCGTTTGTTTTTAATAATTCCGGCAGCGTTACATTATTATTTTTCATGTACGAACGCACCATTTGCCATCCAATCCAGGCACCAACTCTTCCGGGTGAATCATTATCTATTTCAAGATAAAATTTTGAAAACGGAGCAGGCGCAATAAATCGGGTGTTTAATTTAGGATCTTCGCTATACAGCATTTCATTTTCAATAAAATGACGCCACATATAACTTTCGTTTTCTTCACACCATTTTATTTGTTCCGGCGTGTAGCCCATTTTTTCAGCATCTGTATAATCAGGTAAAAGCAAATCTTTGGAATACAATTGTTTTCCTTCAAATATCATTTGAGAAAGCAAAGTTCTGTCTGTTGAAGCAGGAATTTTTCTGAAAGTAAAACTCGAAACCACATCGGGCATAATTTGTCTTTCTTCAAAATTCTCTTTTAAGTAATTTGGAAACTCATAAAACTTATGATTTTTCCCTAAGTATAACTCTAACGAGACAATAACAAGACTATCTGCATATATGGCTTTTGTGGTATAATCCATTTCTCCGATAACCGTAATTACTTTTGGAATTTTAGTTTCAGGAAAATAATATTTTACGTGCTGAAAAAGTGCGTTGAATTCTTCACGAACAGGTTCAAAATTTGAATATTTTTTTTGAACCTCATCATAAACTTCTCTCCAGATTGGATCCTGCATTTTATTCAGCCATACATTATCATCATTTCCGGCAGGAAAAAAGAAAGGATATTGTTTTTTTACTTTGGCTAAATCCTGAGGTTTGGTTTCAAAAAAAACTTTATCAAAACGTTCTACCTTAACATTCACCGGAATTTCCTCGACAGCTTTTTCTACTTTACTTTTTTGATCACAAGACAAAAAAAACAAGCACAGAACCACTACAAAGCGATATATTTTCATTTTATTTTAATTAGATTTGTGTTGCATGAATTTAAGTACAACTGATACTTAAAAATATTTGTGCAAATATACATTCCAGTATCTTAAACTTGACCTATTATGACTAAAAAAAGCACTATTCAGACAGAAAAAGTAAATACACACATTGTTGAGTGGTTAAAAAATTATGCTACCAACGCAAAAGTAAATGGTTTTGTAATCGGAATTTCCGGTGGAGTTGATTCTGCCGTTACCTCTACTTTATGCGCTCAGACAGGATTGAAAGTTTTATGTGTAGAAATGCCCATTCATCAGGCAGAAAGTCAGGTTTCCAGAGGAAGGGAACATATAGAGCAATTAAAAAAGCGTTTCTCTAACGTTTCTGATGTTAAAACAGATTTAACTGACACTTTTGAAGCATTTAAGAGCGCTATGCCTACTTCAGAAGATTCAACAAAAGTTAATTTATCACTTGCGAACACACGAGCACGTATCAGAATGACTTCTTTATATTATTTAGCAGGGATTAATGGCTTATTAGTTGCCGGAACAGGCAATAAGGTTGAGGATTTTGGCGTAGGGTTTTACACTAAATATGGAGATGGAGGCGTCGATTTGAGTCCAATTGCCGACTTAATGAAATCTGATGTTTATGCTCTTGGAGAATTTTTAACAATTCCGGAATCAATTTTAACGGCTGCACCAACAGATGGATTATTTGGCGACAACAGAACTGATGAAGATCAATTAGGAGCAAGTTATGATGAGCTTGAATGGGCGATGCTGGCCGCGGAGTCAGGAAAGACGCCAGCTGACTTCACTGGGAGAGAAAAATCTGTCTTTGAAATTTATAAACGTTTAAACACCAGCAACAAGCATAAAATGGATTCAATACCAGTTTGTTTGATACCAAAAACGTTAAAATAAACTTTTTAACATTTGTCTGCGATTAATTACAGAATTTATTTATTAATTTTACAGCTCCAAAAAACATGATAATAATTCTAAAAAGGTAAAATTATGATTAAAGTATGTCTTGCAGACAATCATCCTGTGACTCACTTTGGCGTTAAGTCTTATTTCAAAGACCACGATCAAATTTCAATTGTTGCCAACGTAGGCAATTTTTCAATGGTTAGAGATATTCTTCAGACGAAGGAGATCGATATTCTAATTCTGGATTTAGAATTAGAAGGTCTTTCGAGCATCTTCGAGGTGAAATCTATCCTGAAAAATTTCCCAAAAACAAAGATTGTAATTTTTAGTGACCTCGCTGAACAAATGTACGCTCCAAATGCAATTAAAGCGGGAGTTTCCGGGTACGTGCACAAAACAGAAAAACTTGAAACTTTAGGTCTTTCTATTATTAAAGTACACGAAGGAAAAATTATTATCAACGAAACTGTACGTAAAAACATGGCTCTTATTGCTAAACAAAGCAAAAGCGAACGCTTGTACAGAAAACTTTCGAACCGCGAAATTGAGGTTTTGCGTTACTTAAGTGATGGTAAGAAAAATAATGAAATCTCAAAAATTTTAAACCTGAACGAAAAAACGATCAGTACTTACAAATTGAGATTATTGACTAAATTAAACGTGACTAATTTAGTTGACTTAGTGAACAAAGCTAAGACATTAGAGATCATTTAATGGTGTAAAATTACTCTTCCTGATATCTTCCAAATATCAGATGAATAATCCAGAAACCGTAGACAAAAGCTCTGTACTATTTTAATGGTACAGAGCTTTTTAATTTTATTAATGATAAGGAACAACTACCCGACCCAGTTTTCTTGAAAAATTATTCAGGAGTTTAGAATAATCAATTACCATAGAAAGTAGCTCTGAGTTATCTTCCTGTGGATCAGACAGCAAAGATTGTTTGAGTTCATGGATTATTTTAGAAACCAAATACCAGCGCAGCGAGAAAATGGTATCTGAAACATTTTGTTCTATCGTTACATTTTTATGTTTCGGAAAAATATTTTGCCCTTCCCAATTGTGAATAGCAACTTTTTCATCTTCCATTAATATATTGGTCACTTCCTGAGCAAATTCAGTCGGTAAATGCATTAAATATTTATCCAAACTAAAACTTTCATTTTGGTTATAGAAATCAATCAAACCGTTGAAAATATTTTGGAATAATGAATTTGAAAGTTCTACCTCATCTTCCTGCAGGCTTAAATAAACTTTCTCATAAACTTTATATTTTCTTTTTTCTATAACTTCTTTGACAACACCTTCTTCGTCAGCTTTTAGGTAAACATCTTCAAAATCTTCCAGAACACTTCCGTAAAGCAATAATATTTCAATTATTTTACGTTCAAAACCATATAAGATATCGACTTTTTCTGTCTGTTGTCCCGGATATCCATATTCTCCCGGATAGTCGTCCGGCGGTCCTGTTCTTGGATCATCCGGATCTCCACCTGAATAGCCTGTGTTTTTAGGGTTTTGGTTTCTAACAACATCAAAAGGTTTTTGTTCCTGCTTTTGTCTTTTATTAGCTTCTGAAATATCTTTTTGAATCAACTGCGCCAGCGTACTTACTAAAACCTGCTCAGAAATATCCATTATTCGGGCACATTCCTGAATATATACTTCACGCTGAATACGATCCGGTATTTTAGAAATACTCGTTACCATATCGCGAATCAGATCTGCTTTTTTTATGGGATCATTCTTGGCTTCGTTCATTAAAATCGAAGCTTTAAATTGTATAAAGTCTTTACTGTTTTCTTCTAAATAAGCGACTAAAGCATCATGAGAATTTTTGCGCGCAAAACTATCCGGATCTTCTCCATCGGGAAAAGTACAAACCCTTACGTTCATTCCTTCTTCCAGAATTAAATCAATTCCACGAATAGAAGCACGTAATCCTGCAGCATCTCCGTCAAAAAGTACTGTAATATTTTTTGTTAAACGATTGACCAAACGTATCTGATCCGGCGTTAAAGCCGTTCCGGAAGAAGCCACGACATTCTCGATTCCGGCCTGATTAAACTGAATTACATCGGTATAACCTTCAACCAAATAACAATTATTTAGTTTTGCGATGGATTGTTTGGCCTGAAAAATACCGTAAAGCACTCTGCTTTTATGGTAAATATCACTTTCGGGAGAGTTTAGATATTTGGCTGCTTTTTTATCATTGGTTAAAATACGTCCCCCGAAACCTAAAACACGTCCGGACATACTTTCGATAGGAAACATTACACGGCCTTTGAAACGGTCAAAAGGACGATCTTCTCTGGCAATTGTCAAACCGGTACTTTCCAGAAATTCCAGTTTGTACCCTTTTCCCAAAGCTTCTTTTGTCAGTGCATCCCAGGTTTCCGGTGAATATCCTAAACCAAACTTTTTAATCGTTTCGTCTGTAAAACCTCTTTCCTTGAAATAGGAAAGTCCAATTGCTTTTCCTTCTTCTGAATGTAAAAGTGTATTATGAAAATATTCTTTTGCAAATTCTGAAACGAGATACATACTTTCACGAACATCCGTAATTGCTTTTTCAGCATCTGTCTGTTCGGTTTCTTCAATTTCAATATTGTATTTTCTGGCTAAATAGCGAATGGCTTCCGGATAAGTAAAATGAGAATGTTCCATCAAAAAAGCGACAGAATTTCCTCCTTTTCCGGAACTAAAATCTTTCCAGATACCTTTTGCAGGTGAAACCATAAACGACGGAGAGCGCTCGTCTGAGAAAGGACTCAGACCTTTAAAATTACTTCCGGCGCGTTTTAAATTTACGAAATCACCAATAACCTCCTCAACACGAGCGGTTTCAAAAACAGAATCAATTGTACTTTGTGAGATCAAAACGTAAAATATTTTTAAAAATTGAGAGCCTGTAAAAGTACATAAATCAATCTTGAAATTTGATCATTTTCCATAAAAAAAGTGCCTCTTTCAAAGCACTTTTTCTACTAACTAAACTCAACTCAATTCTTAATTTAAATCGAAACGTAATCCTAATGAAATATTTTTTTCTTCGACTACATTATCCTGAAACAACGGACTTAAATCGTATTTTGCATACAAACTCAACGATTTATACCCAATGTAAGAACTTAACCCGTACATAAAATTATTGACGTTGTAATCACCTTTTATGGTTGTTTTATATTTTAAATCTTCTTCTTCAAACTTTAAAATTTGTTTTGATTTTACATTAATTCCGGCATAGCCTCCAATTCCAAAACGGAAACTTTTATGGGTTCTAAAATAAGTTTTTCCGTTAGTTACAGTTGGTTTAGAAAAATCAAATTCTAAATGCAATGGCAATACTAAATACACGTTTCTAAATCGGGATTCATCCAGATTTATGGTATTTACTTCCAGATCCGTCTGATTTCCATTTACAACAAAGCTACGGTTGTCTGTTGGGCGAATATTATTGTACATTAAGGAGAGTCCGTATTTTGCATGTAATAAATTGTCGTTTTTCATTAATCGTGAATTATAGGTAAAACCCCATTCGTAAAAATGTGAGCCTATAAAACTGTAATTCGAATCCTGAAGTTTACCCTCGACCATCATATTGTTTAAACCCATTGCAAACACAAATTGCGAAGTCGTTCTTTTTTCACCATGAATAGAATCTCTTCTTTTTCTGTTTTGCTCATTCCAGTTTCTGTCGTTCCAGTGAATTATCAAAGTATGTTTTCCGGTCGAATCCTGCTCTTTGATTTTTCCATCTACTTTTTGCTGAACCAAATCATTGAGTTCGTTTTGTGCCAAAGTTATTTTCTCTTCAATGATTACTGCCCTTGCTTCTGCCAATTCCTTTTTGCGTTTATCAGCTTGTTCCTGCGTTATTTTCCCTTCAGATAATTGCACATTTACAGCTTCCACTTCTTCTTTTAAAGTTGCCTTTTCTTCTTTGGTAATTTTCTCTATTTTATTGGCAATTTGTTTTGCCCTTGATTCAAAAGTTTCCTGTCCCAGCACTTTGCTGACAAATAAGAAAACTAAAATTACGAGGTAAACGGTAAAATTTTTCATGATTGATTTTTGATTTTGATTGATGATTTTTTTTAATTATTAATTATTGATTGCGAATTTACTTTATCTCCATCGGGTTAATCCCGAAGCGTCGGAACGACGCTACAATATGGATCATTCCTCCGGAACTAAAAATCTATTTTCTATTTTCTATTTTCTATTTTCTTTTCTCTTTCTCTTGCTTCTTTATTCTTGCTTCTTTACTCTTTCTTCCTGCTGATTCCTATTCGCCAAAGCCACTTTTACCGTCTGATAGTTTTTATTGACTTTTGTAATTACTTTTTCCCGAAACGAAAGCTCTAATTCTCCATCAACCTGATTGAGTAAATCGCTGGCATTGACTTTTATTTTTGATTTTGGCTTAGCCTGATTTTCTGCAACAACAGTTTTCTCGGCTGTGTTTAACAATTGCTCGATATTTTCATTTTTAGAAGTTTCGACAACTGAAGTTTGATTATTGATTGATTGTTTTTCGGAATTGTTTTTGATGATGACTGAAGACTCCGCTATTTGATTTTGCTTGTTTTGAATTGTTTTATCTGAATTTGATTTTGAAACCCCGGACTGATTATTTCCTTGGTTTTCTAATTTTTCGATTGATTTCTTTTCTGAAATGGCGATTTCGGTTTTATTTGAATCTATTATATCCGAAGCTGGTTTTAGGGTTGAATCTTTCTTTACATTTTCTTCAGTAGCCACATTTATCTTTGGAGTTTCAATAGCATTTTTCTTCTGATTAAAAAAGAAAGTACTGACTAATAGAAAACCAATAATACTTGCCGCGATGTAAAGCCATCTTTTTTTTGATGCTTGCAGAGAGCGAAGTCGAACTGTGGGCTTTTTTTCTTCAGCAATACTCAACATGGCGTCTAATCGGTCCCAGGCTTTGTCGCTTGGTTCAATTTTACGTTGGTTTAGTTTGTCACGGAAATCCTTTTCAAAATTATTCGGTTCCATTATCTTGTTTTTTTAATGTATTAATTTGTGTCTGCAACATTTTTCTCGCGTGCGATAATTGCGATTTCGATGTTCCTTCATTAATTCCTAACATCTTGGCAATTTCATTGTGTTTATAACCTTCGATAGCATATAAATTGAAAACCATTTTATAACCGTCTGGCAAAGCATCTATCAAAAACTGTATCTGATCTATCGAAAACTGAATGTCGATGGCATTAAAACTTTCTTCGACATAAATTTCATCTTCGGTAAATTTTACTTTTTTCTGAACTCTTAAATACGAGATGCATTCATTCACCATGATTCGGCGAATCCAGCCTTCAAAACTTCCTTTATGTTCGAATTTATTTAAGTTGGTAAATACTTTCATAAAAGCGGTAATCATTACATCTTCTGCGAGTTGAATGTCTTTTATATATTGCCGGCAGACACTTAACATTTTTGGAGAAAACCGACTGTAAATTTGCTGTTGGGCTTGTCGATTATTTTCGACAGCCAACTTTATAATTGCAGCTTCTTCCTGATGTAAATGAATAATTTTCATTTATAAGCTTTTGGTTTTGGTTTAGCAACAGACTTCTATTAGCATAGACGATTATGGATTTGAAATGGTTGCATGGGGTGGAAAAAATTTCAATAAAAAAATTCCAAATTCCAAAAATTGTGAATAAAATTTCAATAAAAAAATTCAAAATCCCAACAAAAAAAAAAGAAAAAGCACCTAAATATTAAGCGTTTAAGAATAATTTTCTAATTGACAAATTATCTAATTATCTAATTAAAAAAAACTATTTCTTTCTCTCAATAACGTAGTTTACCATCAAAATAAGTGCGTCTTTAAATTCAGAATCGGGGAAATTCTGTAATAATGAAAGTGCTTCCTGCTGGAATTCCACCATTTTATTTTCGGCGTAAGCCAAACCATTATTGTCTTTTACAAAAGCAATCACTTCTTTGACGCGTTTTTTGTCTTTATTGTGGTTTTTGATGGAGTTGATCAGCCACTTTTTTTCCTGCGGAGTACAGGTATTTAAAACGTGAATTAAAGGCAAGGTCATTTTTTGCTCCTTAATATCGATTCCGGTTGGTTTACCGATGGCTTCTTCGCTGTAATCAAACAAGTCATCTTTGATTTGAAATGCCATTCCGATAAGTTCACCAAATTTGCGCATATTTTCAACCTGAACATCATCTTCAATTACCGATTTTGCGCCAAGAGCACAACAAGCCGCAATAAGTGTAGCGGTCTTTTTTCGGATAATCTCATAATAAACATCTTCGGTAATGTCGAGTCTTCTGGCTTTTTCGATTTGAAGTAATTCTCCTTCACTCATTTCGCGAACGGCTACAGAAATAATTCGGAGTAAATCAAAATCGCCATTATCTATGGAAAGCAATAATCCTTTTGAAAGTAAATAATCTCCAACCAAAACGGCAATTTTATTTTTCCAAAGCGCATTGATAGAGAAAAATCCGCGGCGGCGATTACTGTCGTCAACCACATCATCATGAACCAAAGTTGCTGTGTGAATTAGCTCAATTACAGAAGCACCACGATACGTTCTTTCGTTTACAATACCTCCGGAAACCATTTTTGCAGTCAGAAAAACAAACATCGGACGCATTTGTTTTCCCTTTCTGTTTACAATGTAATAGGTAATGCGGTTCAGCAATGCAACCTTTGAAGTCATCGATTCGTGGAACTTTTTTTCAAAAAGTTCCATTTCGTTAAAAATGGGCTGTTTTATTTGAGAAGTAATATTCATTTCGATTCCAAATATACTATTTTAAATAAAAAAACGTTGTCTATTTTATGTTAGTATATGAACAAATTATTTACTAATTAAAATTTTAACCAAAAAAACATCTAATTCCAATTCCTAATTTGAATTCATTAATTAAAAGTAAAACCTAAACTTATTTATTATGAAAACAAAATTTTTATTAATTGGAACTTGTATCACTTTATCATTTTTTATTAGTTGTAATTCTGATGAAAGTGGAAATGACGGAACTACGGCTAAAATCTCGAATGATGAGATTATTACGAACTCTAAAATTGATGCTTCGATTGAAGATGTTACTAATATTGCCGAAGATCAATTTGATGCGCAACAAAACAGCGCTAATAAACCAAGCGGGCCTGTAAAAAACTTTTTGCCAAGCTGCGCTACAATTACAACAGTTTTAACCAATAATACCTGGACAAGAACAGTAGATTTTGGTGTTGAAGGATGTACGCTGGACAACGGAAATTTTGTAAAAGGAAAAATGGTTGTTTCGTTCTCAAATGATTTTACGGCAGCAACACAAACAATCAGTTATACTTTTGAAGGTTTTTATCACAATGGCAGAAAACTTCAGGGAAGCAAAAGTATTGTTCGAACTAAAAAAGCCACAGATTTACTCGCAGAAGTACATCCTGTTTTAACAGCAACAATTGATTTAACCATTACTTTTGATGACGGCGGTGTTTATTCCCGAAAAGGGACTTTGACAAAAGAAACGATTTCAGGATATAATACCTGGTTTAATTGGGATGATAACAAGTCTGTTGTAACAGGAAGCGGAACCACAACTTTTCCAAATGGCGATACTTATTCGGCCGAAATTACGACTCCTTTAGAGTTTAATGCTGCCTGTAAAAAACCATTTGCTGTAAAAGGGGTTTTATCCTTAACTAAAAATGGTGCAAATGCCGTAATTGATTACGGAAACGGAGATTGCAATACTTTGGTAACTGTTACTAAAGACGGTACAACCGAAGAAGTTGACTTAAAAAAATAATACCTTTTTTGCCCAAAAAAAAGCATTAAAAACAGGATGGGATCTTGTCTTTAATGCTTTTTTATTTATTTGAAATTTATAAACGTGTAATCCCTACGGGATATATTTACTGGTTGTTATTGTTTTTTCTACCAATATGTAATTCCTAACGGAATTTATTTTTATTCAAATATCTCGGCGATTTTAAATGTTGGCAGAAAATCAATTCGTGTATATTTTTTATTCCCTGGGAACTATACAATTATTCAGTCAAATTACCTTCTTTGTTCGCTAATTGTCCACATGCGGCATCAATATCTTTTCCGCGGCTGCGACGTACTTTTACCACTACTCCAATATTTTCAAGTGCTTTTATATAAGCCATAATCGATTCTTCTGAAGCTTGTTGAAACTCTCCGTCGTCGATTGGGTTATATTCGATTAGATTGACTTTACAAGGCACATATTTGCAAAACTTAACCAAGGCATCAATTGACGCCTTATCGTCGTTAATTCCTTTCCAAACTACGTATTCGTACGAAATTTTGCTTCTGGTTTTTCTGTACCAATATTCAAGTGCTTCACGCAAATCTTTTAAAGGGAAATTTTTACTGAAAGGCATGATCTTCGCGCGAATTTCATCAATTGCAGAATGCAGAGAGACCGCCAGTTTGAATTTTACATCATCGTCGGCCATTTTCTTAATCATTTTCGGAATTCCGGATGTCGAAAGCATAATACGCTTTGGTGACATTCCCAAACCTTCCGGCGACGTAATCATATCGATTGCTTTAATAACATTATTATAATTCATTAAAGGTTCTCCCATTCCCATAAAAACAATATTCGAAAGCGGATGATTATGATACAAACGGCTTTCTTTATCAATTGCCATAATCTGATCGAAAATTTCTCCCGGCTCCAGATTTCGCATGCGCTTTAATCTTGCCGTTGCACAAAAATTACAATCCAGACTACAGCCAACCTGACTCGAAACACAAGCTGTTGTTCTGGTATCAGTTGGGATCAAAACTGATTCTACAACCAAACCATCATGCAAGCGAACAGCATTTTTTACCGTCCCGTCGCTGCTGCGCTGCATTGTATCAACTTTAATGTGATTGATCACAAAATTATCTTCGAGCATAGAACGTGTTGTTTTGGCAACATTGGTCATATCCTCAAAACTGTGCGCTCCTTTGCTCCACAACCATTCATAGACTTGATTTCCGCGAAAAGCTTTGTCATTATTGGCAACAAAAAAATCTCGTAATTGATCTTTTGATAAGGCTCGTATGTCTTTTTTCTCCATTTGCATGGTGCAAAGTTAATCACTTTTGTCATTTTTTTAAAATTTAGATGCATTCTTAGCAAAACAAAAAAATGGCAAGAAAAAATAACACAATGAATTAGGAAAGAAATACGGCGTTTAAGTTCAATTTTCTATAGGAATGAGCAGGCTCAATATTGTTTTTCAGATGAATATTATAATTATTAAATAAATTTTCAACTATGATTTTTATCATTCTATTTCCTGCTTGTGCGCAATAAATTTGATCAGGAAATAAGACCAGTTTTGATCCTGTAACTTATCGAATTACAACTTTCTTATTTAATGAATAACCCACAATATTATCAAAGATGAAAACAATTAAATCAATTTTATTGACAGTGATTTTAATAACAATGTCAATACAGTTAAATGCGCAAAGAAATTATAATATAGCAAGATCAACTTTTGAAGTTGCAGGAACTTCAAATATACACGATTGGTCAATGAAATCTTCAGAAGGAAACGGGATTGCTAATTTAACAGTTATAGATTCTAAAATCGCAGATATAAACAACTTAACTATTACATTATTAGCAGAAAGCATAAAAAGCGCGAAGACCAGTATGGATGACGTGGCTTATGAAACTCTCGATACAAAAACATATAAAAACATCAAGTACGTTTTAAAATCTGCAAGTAAAGTAAACGAAACAACCTGGAATTTAACCGGAGTTTATACAATCGCAGGAATCAGTAAAGAATATAAAACTGTTGTAAATGTAACCGCCAACAATGGGAACTTTACTTTGAAGGGATCTAATCAGGTTACTTTTGCAGATTTTGGAATGTCACCTCCCACTGCGGCACTCGGTGTTGTCAGAGCAGGAAAAGACCTCACTATAATTTTTAATCTTACTTTTAGTGAATTAAACATGAAAGGATCTTTGACACAAAATTGATCTAAAAAATTTAAATTTAAGTTTTCGAAAACATAAATTTTGGCACGAGAATTGTCTTGCTCTGAAAAGAAAAATAATCTTACGAAGAGCGCTTAATTTTAAAATTTGTACTTTTATTTTTTCAGCTTTATAACCTTTATATTTTATCAACTTTTTAAAAATGAATTAATCATGAAAAAACAAATTTTAAGCTTAGCTTTTATTGCTTTATTGGCATTTGCCGTACAATCTTGCGGAAATAAGGAACAAAAAACTGAAGAAGACAATCTAACTCTTGGAAACAAGGTTGATACACTTACAACAGATATTGAACAAGCTAAGGATACTGCTGTCTTAAAAGTAGAAAACGCTGCTGCTGAAGCAAAAGATGCTACTAATAATACAGTTCAGGAAGTAAAAGACGCTACTAAAAAAACAGCAACTGAAGTTTCTGATGCTGCTAAAAAGACAGCCGCAGACGTAAAAGAAGCTTCTAAAAAAGCTGCAGATAAAGCAGAAGCCGCTGCTAAAGCTGCTAAAGACGGAACTGTAAAAACGGCTAAAGATGTTAATGAAGCTTTGAAAAAATAATTCCCATTGAAATCAAAATTAAAACCATTCGTCGCGGCGAATGGTTTTTTTTATGGAAAAAAGCGAGCAATATTTTTTTGTATTTTTGCTTTCAAATTACAACATACATAAAATGCATTTTATATCACAGGAATTAGAAGATTATATCGAAAAGCATTCTGAAAACGAACCGGAATTGTTAGCGAAACTGAATAAGGAAACATACCAAAAAATACTTTTGCCAAGAATGTTAAGCGGACATTTTCAGGGTCGGGTTTTAAGTATGTTATCAAAATTGATTCGTCCGGTAAATATTCTTGAAATTGGAACTTATACCGGTTATGCGGCTTTGTGTTTGTGCGAAGGAATGCAGGAAATTGGACAATTGCATACTATTGATATAAAAGAAGAATTAGTTGATTTTCAGCGTAAATATTTTGACGCCTCGCCTTGGGGAAAACAGATTTTTCAGCATTTAGGGGAAGCAATTGATATTATTCCAACGCTTGACGTAAAATTTGATTTGGTTTTTATTGATGCAGATAAAGAAAACTACCTGAATTACTGGGAAATGATTGTTCCTAAAATGAATAAGGGTGGCATTATTTTATCTGATAATGTTTTGTGGAGTGGAAAAATCCTGGAGCCGGTTCATCCAAATGATATGAGTACAAAAGTGCTTTTAGAATACAATTTACTTTTGAAAAACGATCCAAGAGTAGAGACTGTTTTATTGCCAATTCGTGATGGTTTGACGGTGAGCAGAGTACTTTAGAAAAGTTGCTAAGGTTCTGAGGTACTAAGATTCTAAGTCTTTCAATTTAAAAGAGAACTCAGCATCTTAGTACCTCAACAACTTAGAATCTTTAAAAAAATTATCCTGGAAAATATTGCGGTTTTAGTTTTCGATATACTAAATAAAGTAAAGAACCAAAAACTGCTCCGAAGAAATAACCGGTAAGAATATCTCCCGGATAATGCAATCCTAAATAAATTCGGCTATAAGCGAAAATTAAAGGCCAAAGAAATAAGAATCCCAAATACTTGAAATAGCGTTTTAAAATCAGGAATAAAAAGGTTGCAACTGCCATTGTGTTTGCAGCGTGCCCTGAGAAAAAACTATAGGAATTACGCACCTGAACAATACGAATAATTGACTTAAGATCAGGATTATTACACGGACGCAAACGTTGAAAAGTATGTTTAAACAAATTGCAGGTTTGATCTGTAAAAGCGATCAAAACAGCTATAAAAAGCAAGATATATAAGGTTTGCTTTCCTCCTACTTTTTTATAAATAATATAAAAAAGGAATAAAAAGAATGGTGTCCAATACAATTGATTGGTAATAATAAGCCAGAAACCATCGTATTTTTCAGAACCTAAACCATTAAGAAATATCAATAAATTGACATCCAATTCATTTATTTTTTCAAGCATATTACATTTGGCGTTTTACAGGTCCTGAGATTGTTTCAATATCTTCTTTTACTTTGTCGATTTCTGTAGCAGTATCTCCTAATAAATTTGTGGTCATACTTGTAGTATCACCTAATAAATTAGTTTTTGCCTCATTAATCTGAGCATTGATATTGCCTGTAATATCCGTTAAAGTTTTAGAATCAAAACCATTAGCTTCGGCTCCTTTATGGATTTCACTTTTAATATCGTTGGTTGCATTTTTTAATTGCGCCATTGCTTTTCCCATTGTACGGGCAATTTCCGGCACTTTATCTGAACCAAAAAGCATTAAAACTATAAATAGTATGAAAACTAATTCTCCTCCTCCTATACCAAACATAACTTTTATTTTTGTGTGTCACAAAGATATTAAATTTTGTGCCTGTGAACTTTAAAATTTCCTTAAAAAAAAAGACTCTTTTCAGAGTCTTTTTAGTTTTATGTTTAATCAAATTTTGATTTTTCTTCTACTTTCGGCCAAGAGTTATTGGTTACATCAATATCAGCAGTCATCAATTTTGGATCGATCTGAATGCTTTTTATTGCTTTTTCTGTAGCATATACTTTTTTGGCAGTATCATTATTTTTTCTCCAGATTTGAGCCGGATACTGGAAGTTTTGTTTTGTACCATCTTCATAAGTTATTTCAACTAAAATTGGCATAATCATTCCGCCTGGTTTGTTGAATTCCACTTCATAGAAATATTTAGGCGATTTTAAACTAGCTTTTTCCTCGGCTGTAAAAGTTTGGTTTACATAATCAGATAATAATTTTACTTCGTCAACTTTCAAAGCTTTTTTCTTTGCTGTATTAACTTCCGCATTATCACTTGCTACTAAATAAACAAATGGTCCTTTTTCGAATCCAAAACGTCCTTTTCTCACTTTTACATCTTTAAGATCAGCAGTTGGAGTATCAGAAACGTAATATTGTTTTACATCTTTAATTCCGATATCTACAAAATCAGTGGAGTAAAACCATCCTCTAAAAAACCAATCTAAATCTACGGCAGAAGCATCTTCCATAGTTCTAAAGAAATCTTCCGGAGTTGGATGTTTAAATTTCCATCTGTTTGCGTATGTTCTAAAAGCATAATCAAACAATTCTTTGCCCATAACTACTTCTCTTAAAATGTTAAGACCTGTAGCCGGTTTTCCGTAAGCATTATTACCAAACTGAACTATAGTTTCTGAGTTAGACATAATTGGTTCTAAAAACTTTTGGTCACCACTCATGTAAGGAACAATGTTTTTTGCAGGTCCGCGTCTTGAAGGGAAATTTGGATCTAATTCCTGTTCTGCCAAATATTCTAAAAACGAATTTAAACCTTCGTCCATCCAGGTCCATTGACGCTCATCTGAGTTTACAATCATTGGGAAAAAAGTGTGTCCAACTTCGTGAATTACTACACCAATCATTCCGTTTTTAACTTCTTTGCTTGTTACTCCATTTTCGTCAGGACGACCAAAATTCCAGCAAATCATAGGATATTCCATACCCTGATCTTCTGCAGAAACAGAAACTGCTTTTGGATAAGGATAATCAAAAGTATGTGATGAATAACTTTTTAAAGTATGCGCTACTGTCATTGTCGAAGTTTCTCCCCAAAGTGGATTCGCTTCTTTTGGATAAACAGATTCTGCCATAACGATTTTACCGCCTAACTGGACAGCCATTGCATCATAAATGAATTTTCTTGAAGAAGCAATACCAAAATCACGTACGTTTTTAGCACTAAATTTCCATGTTTTTTTCTTTTCAGAGAATCCTTTTTCAGCTGCTTCAGCTTCTGCCTGCGTAACAATTACAACTGGTTTATCAAAAGATTTTTGAGCCTGTTCGTAACGTTTTACCTGTTCTGGAGTAAAAACTTCTGCTCTGTTTGTCAATTCTCCTGTTGCATCAATAACGTGATCTGCAGGAACTGTAATATTTACATCAAAGTTTCCAAAAGGCAAAGCAAACTCTCCGCTTCCCCAAAACTGCATGTTTTGCCATCCTTCAACATCGTTATAAACGGCCATTCTTGGATAAAACTGAGCAATTACGTATAATTTATTTCCGTCTTTTTCGAACAATTCATAACCGGAACGTCCGCCTTCTTTTCTATAATTATTGATATTGTACCACCATTTAATTGCTAACGAAATTTTCTCTCCCGGTTTTAAAGGAGTTGCAAGGTTAATACGCATCATAGTTTCATTGATGGTATACGACATCGGATTTCCTTTTGCGTCTTTTACCTGTTCAATATTAAAACCACGTTCTAAATCTTTTTTCAAATATTTGCTTGAAAAACCATCAAGTGCTAAAACCTGATTAATTTTTTCGCTTTCAGCCAAAGTTGACTGTGTATTTGGTCTTGCCTGATTTTGATCTAACTGAATCCATAAATATTCTAAACTATCCGGAGAATTGTTTGAATAAGTAATAACCTCAGAACCTGTTATTTTTGATTTCTTATCATCTAATTCGATATCAATTTTATAATCTGCCTGTTGTTGATAATAAGCAGGACCAGGCGCTCCGGAAGCCGTACGAAACATATTAGGCGTTGCTAATAAATCATACATCTGGCTGAATTTATTCGTATCGTATTTCCCTTGTTGTTTTGGAGCAACGGTAGAAGTTGATTTTTCCTGAGCCATTAATAAAGCAGGAAAAATTAATAATAATGAAAGCTTTTTCATAAATATGTAATAGGTAGTTTTGTCAGGGTGTGAAAATAACAATTATAATGGTAATTTTACTCGTCCATTAATACTTTAACACTTCTTTCCTTGAAGATTCCGTAAAGAGAACGCTCTTTTTCATCCCAAAAGCGGTAACATGTGTAATATTCTGCTGTTCGGCGTTCCAATCAACCAAAATTGTATTCGAAATTTCGATTGTTTTAAACTTGTCAATATCTTTAATTCTGGAGTAACAAATCAAAACATCTCCGGCTTCCACTTCTTTAGACAAAAAAGTGATTGCCTTAGATTGCCCGTTTATTTTTATGGTGAAATTTTCTGAAAGATATTTTTTTAATAAATCTATATCTTCCTGTGTTTCTTTCTCTGTGCCGACAAATGTTTTTTTATGGTATTTTTTTTCCATACCATTATTCAGATCATCAATAAAAATACGTGATGTAATTTGAATCATCTTTTTTTCGGACACATAATTGACCTGATAAACGCCCATATAAAACTTATGAAACGCAAAAGAGGATAACGATATAAATAAGACTCCGATTAAGGAATAAACTAAACTCTTTTTCATTTTTTATTCATCTCGACTTTTTTGAACTCCTTATTTTTATTGATCATGAAGTCCATCAATTCAAACTTTTCTTCCGGTTTTAAATGTTGTTTCGATTCTGCATCGTTAGAGCAATACATTAAAAACAGGTCTATTTCATCTTGTTTCAAACCTAATGTTTTAGTATAAAAATCAGGCGTAAAATTATCTTTCGCATATTCAACAAAAGCAATATCACTTATCGCCTCTTCTTTTACATCTTCATCTTTACGGAAAAGTTTTTTTACATCTTTAAATATTCGAACAAAGTCTGTTCCGTATTTAATAGTCTGATCTGAGTACATTACTTTATTTTCCGGACTGGATAATTTATCGTCTTCAAACTGCATATCGACTATACCTTGTGATCCGCCTTGTAACGATTTAACTTTTAATTCTTTATGAACCAAAACTTCTTTCAGTTCGATATTTACTAAATCCAAAGGCACAGAAAAAAGTACTTCTGCACAATCTTTTTCTGTCAGCACAACCTTTTTAGATTGAAATGCAATTCCTGTAAATAACAAAGTATCTTTAGGTCTTGCCATGATATCAAACAATCCGTTTAAACCAATAAAAGTTCTAACATTGGCATTTACATTCATCACATAACCACTTTCGATGGTTAGAGATTTATTAATTACTTGTCCGTGTAATGGTTTTCTTGAGTTTTGTCCCAGCGCAATTTGGCAAAATAAACACACAACAAGTATTCTTAGGCTATTTTTCATTTTCGAGAATTTTTAGATATTTTCTGGCTAATTCAGTTATTAAAAACATACTCATTGTTTTGTTCTTACTACTCAAAGATACGGCAAATTCCGCATCATCTATGCAATATAATTGAAATCCTTTAATATCTTCTGTCGAAATTTTCAATCTTTCCGTATAATAATTCTCTTCAAAAAGATATTCCATTTTCTTAAAAAGCACCTCTTTTTTCTCTACGGCAGCTTCTTTTTTCAACATCGAAGTTCTTCCTGAAATTGCATTCAGCAAAGCATCACCCGGAGTTGAAGTTGCCGTATACACCTTTCTTTCTGCCGGCGTATATTTTTTTTGATCTTTTGAAATTATCCCCAGGTTTTCTGCCGTAATATTCGCGTTTTCATTCACAACAACTTCTTTCAGTTCAATTTCTTTGGCAGCCATTTTTATTTGAAGCGAAGCAAGTTTCAAATCCTCAGCCGTAATTCTGCGTTGAAGCGGTTCTAAATTCACGGATGAAAATACCAGCACATCGCCCTCCTTAACTACAATCGAAAACATTCCGTTTGCATCAGAAACCGTTGTAACCTGAGTTGTATTATTGATGATATTCACGCCTTCTACAGAAGTGGATTGTTCAAAAATTTGTCCGAGAATTTCTTTGGCACCGGTTGTTTGTCCAAACGAAATTTGGGTTATCCACAGAAAAAATATCAGTAAGGCTTTATTTGTTTTCAACAGCTAGTATTTCTTTATATTTCACAGCTAATTCTCCTAAAAGAAATTCTGTTGAAGTTTTATTTTTAGAATTCAAAATCGTGGTGAATTTGTCATTTTCCACAGCATAATATTCAAATCCTTTTACATATTCATTTGGAATTTTCAGTCGGTTCACAAAATGATCCAGACTAAACATATTCTCTAAAAGTTTCATGAAAAATTCTTTTTTCTCGACCGCAACTTCTTTTTTAAGCATTGCGGTGCGTCCTGATAAAAAATTCAATAAAGGATCTGCCGATATTGAACCTCCGGCAAGCGATCCTGCATTTGCAGTTGCATTCAAAGCCGTCGCAGTATGCAATTTCCTTTCGGCCTCGGTATATGTTTTTTGCCCGGCAGGAATAATTCCAAGCGCAACAGCATTTATATTATCATATCTTCTGATAATTACTTCTTGCAACTGATGCATTACCAGATTTAGTTTTACTGTAAAATTAAGATTTGAAAAATCTTCAGGAACTAATAAAACTCTGTTTTCTTTAAATTGAATAGATGAAAAAACAAGCGTATCTCCCGCTTTCGCTAAAATCGAAAAAGCTCCTTCCGCATTTGTGGTTGTCATGATTTCTGTTTGCGCATTAACTACATAAACACCTTCTAAATCATTTGTATTAGAAACAATTTTTCCGCTTATAATAATACGCTCCTGATTTTGAGTCCACGCAGTTTGACTCAAAACAACACACAAAACACATAAAACTTTGTTGATCAAAATGAAAAAATTAGAATTATTCTTAAAAGTGTAAAAATATCTTAATGTGTTCCAAATTTAGTATTAACGGCTTGGTAAAAAAATGTTAATTAAACTTTGGTTTTTCAATCCTCAAAAAGGATTTTTTAATATCTTTAACGGCAACAATCTGAGTTTAAATTTATGAAAAGCATTATCATTGCCAGCACTTCTACCTTGCACGAAGGCAGCTATTTAGAGTATTTATTACCTACTTTGGAAGTTCATTTTAAAAACTGCAAAAGCATTTTATTTATTCCTTATGCGCGTCCCGGCGGAATTTCGCATGACGAATACACTTCGAAAGCAACGCAGGCATTTGCAAAAATTAACATAACCGTAAAAGGAATTCATGAATTTGAAAACCCGGAAGATGCCATAAAAAATGCAGAAGGGATATTTACCGGAGGCGGAAATACTTTTTTACTGGTTACTAAATTATACTATCATAATATTATGCAGGTTCTTTCTGAAACTGTAAAAAACGGAACACCTTATTTAGGTACAAGCGCCGGAAGCAATATTTGCGGATTATCAATGCAAACTACGAACGACATGCCGATTGTGTATCCTCCAAGTTTTCAGACTTTAGGATTAATTCCTTTTAACTTAAACCCGCATTATTTAGATGCCGATTTACAATCAAAACATATGGGTGAAACCCGCGAAACAAGAATTAAAGAATTCCATGCTTTTAATTCTATTCCGGTTTTAGGATTAAGAGAAGGAAGCTGGCTTGAAGTAAAAGGAGAAAAAATCACCCTGAAAGGAAATCTAAAAGCACGTTTGTTTTTACAAAACGAAGAACCTCAGGAATTAGAAACCGAAAGCGACTTAAGCGCACTAAAATAATTTTTCACCATATAAGTTATATAAGAAAATTTAAGCTTTTGTCTAAAACTTTTTAAATGAACTTATATAACTTATATGGTTTAAAACAAAAAACCTCAGGAATTAGAAACCGAAAGCGATTTAAGCGCACTAAAATAATTTTTTCACCATATAAGTTATATAAGAAAATTTAAGCTTTTGCCTAAAAACTTTTTAAATGAACTTATATAACTTATATGGTTTAAAACAAAAAATCCCCAAACGAGATGTTTGAGGATTTTGAAGAGCGAAAGACGAGGCTCGAACTCGCGACAACCAGCTTGGAAGGCTGGAGCTCTACCAACTGAGCTACTTTCGCATTAACAGGGTGCAAATATAAATAATTAAATCATTTAAAAAAATAAAAATCAAAAATTATTTAAGTTTGATAAAAAAACCGAAACAATGAAGCTTCGGTTTTTTAGAGCGAAAGACGAGGCTCGAACTCGCGACAACCAGCTTGGAAGGCTGGAGCTCTACCAACTGAGCTACTTTCGCATTACTGGTGCAAATATAAAAAATAAGTTCAGTTCAAAACAAGCTTTTTTTCAAAAAAATTAATTAAAAAACAACGATTTCTTATAACCTATTTAAAACTAAAAAGTTATACTTTTATTATTTTTTACACATTTATGAATATTATCAAAGAAATTCCATCAAAAGACACCTATATCGTTCGTCAACCTGTTCTAAGAAAAGGAAAACCTATCGAAAGCTGCATCTTTGATGGCGATGATTTAAACACTACACATCATTTCGGATTATTTGAAAACGAAGAATTAATAGGAATTATTTCGTTATTCTCCCAAACCAATACTATATTTGCCGACGAAAATCAAGCTCAGATTCGAGGAATGGCCGTTTTGGATTCTCATCAAAAGAAAGGTTTTGGTGAAGCTCTGGTAATACATTGCGAAAAATATTGCCATGAAAACAATGTTGATCTCATTTGGTTTAATGCCAGAACAGCTGCCGTTGGGTTTTATAAAAAAATGAATTACCAAATAATTGGCAAGCCGTTTGATATCAAAGACGTTGGCGAACACTATTTAATGTTTAAAAAACTATAAAATGAAGAAACTTTACTTTCTGATTGTAATAAGTATATTTATAAGTTGCAAAAAAGATGAACCTAAAATTCCTGTAAAAAAAACTCCTCCACCGGCAATTATACTTACTGACGAAAGAAAAGTAGTTATAGACACTGCATTAATCAATGTTTTTAAAAGTGAAACACTGAAACAATTTTATATCGCATCAGAAAACAAAAGCGTTTGGGGAAATCTTAAAAAACGAACTTTTGTTTTATCTCAATTAAAAAAATGCGAAGAATTAGGTTTAAATCCGGAAGATTATAAAGCTGCGACGCTTGAGAAATACGAGAAAAAAATCAGCTCTTTAAATGATAAGCAATTAGCAACTTACGATATATTGCTAACGTATAATTTTGAATTATACTTAACGCATTTATATAAAGGAAAACTCGATCCGAAAAAATTATATACAGATTGGGATTTGGAAGAAAAACCATTTGACCCAAATAGCACACTTATTAAAGCTTTCAACAAGAACAAATTAGACAGTATTGTAGAGAATATTCAGCCAAAATCACAAACGTACAAAGAACTATTAAATGCGCTTAAAGTCATCAATACTTATCCTGATGAAGAAGCAATGGATACTATTAAAGCTGCAGATAAAATAGTTTTAAAAGACACTAACAATGCTTTATTAAATATTAAAAAGAAACTTTTATTCTGGAAAGACCTTACAGGAAAAGACAGTTTGACTAATATTTATGATCAAAAAACATTTGAAGCTGTAAAAACATTTCAGGAGCGACACGGTTTAGCTGCTGACGGCGTTATTGGAGCAGGAACTTTGAGTGCTTTAAATTTCACTAAAGAAAAAAGAAAACAGCAAATTATTGCGAATCTGGAAAGATGGAGATGGTATAATAATGATTTTGCCGAAAACTATTTCATTATCAATATTCCAAACTATAGTTTGAATGTTATTGAAAACCAGGACACAATTCTTGTACGAAATGTGGTTGTGGGAACAAGTAAAAGAAGAACACCTATTATTACATCAAAGCTAAAAACGGTCGTTTTTAACCCAACATGGACAGTTCCTCCCACTATTTTAAAAGAAGATATTATTCCTGAAATGAAAAAGAACAGGAACTATTTAGCTAAAAAAAGAATCACCATATTTGATTCTGCAAATCGTGAAGTAGACCCTAAAAACTGGAATGAAAACAAGCCAAATAGTTATCGCTATGTACAAAGTCCGGGTTATAATAACTCTCTGGGATTAATGAAAATTTTATTCCCAAATCACCATAGCGTGTATTTGCACGATACGAATCATCGTAATTATTTTGGAAGAAACAATCGTTCTTTAAGTTCAGGATGTGTTCGTATAGAAAATCCATTAGAATTAGCAGAACATATTTTGAATGATACTATTGCAACAAACTGGCCGAAAGAAAAAATTGATTCTATTATTGAAACTAAGAAAACAATAAACATCAGAATCACCAAGAAATATGCTTTATACCAATGGTACTGGACAGCATGGAGCAAAAAAAATCAGCTCATTTTCAGAGCTGATATTTATAATCTTGATTCGGATTTGTATTCTAAATTAAGAAATTAGTTTTTCTTCCATCGCAAAACTTCTTGAAGGATGATAGATATACAAACACGATTTATTTTTTATTGTTTGGATAATTTCGTTTGTTAATTCAAACGGAATTGCCGGACAACCCTGGCTTCTGCCTAATCTTTTGTTATTTCTGATAAAAGATTCAGAAACATAATCGGCACCGTGCATTACAACAGCTCTTTCGCGGGCATTGTCGTTCACACCTTTTTCTAATCCATCAAGCTTTAATGAAGCTCCATGTTTTCCCTGATAAATTTCACCAGTGGCATAAAAACCTAAACTGCTTTTAAAAGACGAGTTTGAATTTGAAAAAGCTTCAGCAAATTCTTCTCCGGTATTTCTGCCGTGAGCAACTAAAGAGTGAAATAAGATTTTATTTGCATTCAAATCAATTACCCATAAGCGTTTTACGTTTGATGACAAACTAAAATCAATAAGGGTTAAAATGTCTTTTTGAATAACTCCTTTTTCTTTCAATAAGTAAAAGCCTTTTAATGCTTCAGAAAAAGTTTTAAGTTCAGGTAACTCAAAATGATTAGAATTTAATGTATTATAAACATTTTCAATTTTTGCGTCTACAGAAAGTTTTTCAACTTTGGCAATACTTCTGTTCGCTGTCTCTTTTACTTCAAGAGTGTTTTTTGTGTCTTTTCCAAAAGACAATAGCAAAAACACCAACAAGGGATAAATTTTGTAAATCATTGAAATTCTTTAGGTTAATAATAAACTTGGGTTCGGCAAATGTATAAAAAAAAGATAGCGCACAAAATAAAACTCTGTAAATCAGTGACGTTTTGTTTAAATTTTAACAAATGGGAAACAAAAAATTAGCATATCAGCAGAAAAAACCTATTTTTACCGCTTAAATTAACGTTTTATTGTATGGAAAAAATCCTACAATATTGAAAAGATATAATTTTTGAATATTTAACTGTAACATTTAACACAATTTGATGTCTATATTAATGTTGATCATCTTCATTACTTAAAATGAAAAAATTAGTTTTTTTTAGTTTCCTCCTATATATGTCTTTCGGCTACAGCCAAAAGAAAACCTTACAGGCTCAGCCCATTTCTCAACCAATTGCTATTGATGGAAAATTTAGTGAAGCTGCCTGGCAAAATGCTGCAATAGCTTCTGATTTTGTGATGTTTGATCCTGATAACGGAAAACCAATTCCTGAAGGCAAAAGATCTGAAATCAAAGTTTTATACAATAATGACGCTATATATATTGGTGCAACCCTTTATGATGATGAGCCAAATAAGATTTTGAAAGAAATTTCGCAACGTGATAATTTTGGAACTGCCGATATTTTTGGTGTTTTCATCAATGGTTTTAACGATGGACAGCAAAACTTTGAGTTTTTTGTTTCTGCAGCAGATGTTCAGGGCGATTGTATTATGACTGATGCTATTGGTGAAGATTATTCATGGGATGCGGTTTGGATTAGCAAAGCTGTATTAACAGATAAAGGATGGAATGTAGAAATTAAGATTCCGTATGCGGCATTGCGTTTTTCTGCAGAAAACAAACAAACCTGGGGAATCAATTTTTTCAGGGAAATTAAAAGAGAACGTAAAAAATACACCTGGAACTTAATTGATACTAAAATAGGCACTTTTACGCAGCAAAACGGTAATCTGGAAGGAATTGAAAACATCAAACCTCCTACCAGATTGTTTCTTATGCCGTATGCTTCTTATTATTTGAATGCAGGTGATGGCCAAAAAACGTACGGAACGATGAAAGGCGGAATGGACATTAAATATGGAATTAATGATGCTTTTACGCTTGACGCCATTTTAATTCCTGATTTTGGTCAGACAAAATACGACGATCAAATCCTGAATTTAGGTCCATTTGAACAGCAATTCAACGAAAACAGGGCATTTTTTACGGAAGGAACAGATTTATTCAATAAAGGAAATATGTTTTATTCGAGAAGAATTGGAGGAAAACCATCCATAGATCCGGATTTGAATGATGATGAAGAAATAATCGAGAACGTTCAAAACGTCAATCTTATTAATGCTTTAAAAGTTTCAGGGCGAACTAAAAACGGTTTGGGAATTGGTGTTTTAAATGCGGTTACCGAAAAAACATTTGCCGTAATTCAAGATACCATAACCGGCGCTACGAGACGCGCAGTTGTTGAACCTTTGACCAATTATAATGTGTTGGTTTTAGATCAGCGCTTTCGCAAAAATTCATCGGTAACTTTAATTAATACAAATGTTACCAGAAATGGACATTATCGAGATGCAAACGTAACGGGTCTGGCCTGGGATTTAAATACAAAGGCGAATACGTATAATTTATCCGGAAATGTAAAATATAGTCTGATTAATGCCGAAGAAGATAAAAATGGTATTTATTCGACTATTGGCTTTGCCGAAACAAGCGGAAATTATCGCTATAGCTTTGGTTCTGATTTTGTCTCTAAAGACTTTGATCCGAATGATTTGGGAATTAATTTCTACACGAATTATTATAACTTTTACGGAAATGCCAATTACAGAATCTTAAATCCGACCAAGCTTTTTAATAGTTTTAAAATTAATTTAAATCTGTACTCGGAGTTTAACAAACAATCGGGAAAAGTGCAAGACAACAGCATTAATGCAAATGTGAACCTGACGACTGTAAAAAACAATTATTACGGAACCGGAATTACGTTTTACCCTTTAGAATCTTATGATTATTATGAACCAAGAACCGAAAACAGATATGTGGCACTTCCGCAAAGAATAGAATGGTGGGGCAGTATTTCGACCAATTACAATCATAAGTTTGCTTTAGATTTAAATCCCTCATTTTTGATCTTTAATGAATCAGGAAGAATAAATTACGGCTGTGATATTGGCCCGAGATATCGTTTTAATGATAAACTATTGTTGACCTATACTTTTAGTTATTTTAGAAAAAACAATAATAAAGGATATATTGACAGCACTGACGATGACAATAATGAAAGTACGCCTGAAACTATTGTTTTTGCAAACAGAGATGTGATCACTTATTCTAATACTTTGGGAGGAAAATATGCCCTAAATAGCGCCATGACAATTAATCTTGCTGTGCGTCAATATTGGTCGTATGCTGAAAACAAAGATATTCTGGAACTGGAACAAAACGGAACTTTATCGCCATATCCGCAATATACTGAAAACAAAAATTCGAGTTTTTATTCCTGGAATGCAGATTTATCCTATTCATGGTGGTTTGCTCCAGGCAGTCAGCTTTCTGTTTTATACCGAAATAACACAGCAAATTTTGAACGCATTATCGACAAAGAATTTAAATCGAACGTAGCCGATTTATTAACTAATACAGCACTAAAACATGTTTTTTCTGTAAGCGTCAAATACTTTATTGACTATAATGCTGTCAAAAATAAGATTAGAAAAAGAGCCTAGCCTGAATTAATTTTAAAAAATAAAGACTTATATAATTGAATTAATATTTTTCGAGACAATTCATTTTATTAAATATAAATTGTGGCATTGCTTTCTTACGCATTTTAGAAATGGCTTATCTTTGTAGAAAACTAAAAAATGATGAACAAAAAAGTAATCCTTATGATTTTAGATGGTTGGGGAAAATCTCCTGACCCTAAAGTATCTGCAATAGACAATGCACATGTTCCTTTTATAAACAGTCTTTACCAAAATTACCCAAATGCACAGTTAAGAACCGACGGTTTAAACGTAGGTTTACCGGAAGGTCAAATGGGAAACAGCGAGGTAGGACACATGAATCTTGGTGCGGGAAGAATCGTATATCAGGATTTAGCCAAAATAAATCTGGCTGTAGCACACAAAACGCTTGCAAAAGAGCAAGTATTGGTTGATGCTTTTAAATATGCCAAAGAAAACAATAAAAAAGTACACTTTTTAGGATTAGTTTCTGATGGTGGAGTTCACTCTCATACGTCGCATTTGCGCGGATTAATTGATGCTTCTCAGGAATATGGTCTTGAAAATGTTTTTATTCACGCTTTTACAGATGGTCGTGATGTTGATCCGAAATCAGGTGCAAAATACATTCACGATTTAGAAGAATATATTAAAGAGACGCCTGTAAAAATCGCTTCGATTATTGGTCGTTACTACGCAATGGATCGTGACAAACGTTGGGAACGTGTAAAATTAGCTTACGATTTATTGGTAAACGCAAAAGGAACTCCTTCTCAAAATGCCGTTGCAAGTATGCTAAGCAGTTATGAAAATCATGTTACCGATGAGTTTATCGAACCAATTGTAATGGTGGATGAAAAAGAAAATCCATTAGCTACAATTGTTGAAGATGATGTTGTAATCTTCTTTAATTTTAGAACAGACAGAGGCCGTGAACTTACCGAAGCACTTTCTCAACAAGATTTCCACGAGCAAAACATGCACAAATTAAAGTTGTATTATGTGACGCTTACCAACTACGACGAAACGTACCAAAACGTAAAAGTGGTTTACAATAAAGATAATATTACGGAAACTCTTGGTGAAGTTTTAGAAAAAGCAGGCAAAAAACAAATTCGTATTGCCGAAACGGAAAAATACCCACACGTAACTTTCTTCTTTTCAGGCGGTAGAGAAACTCCGTTTGAAGGTGAAACCAGAATTTTAAGAAACTCTCCAAAAGTAGCGACTTACGATTTACAGCCGGAAATGAGTGCTTATGAGTTGAAAGATGCGCTTGTTCCTGAATTAAACAAAGGCGAAGTTGATTTTGTATGTTTAAATTTTGCCAATGGCGATATGGTGGGACATACCGGAATTATGAGCGCTGCAATTTTAGCCTGTGAAGCTGTTGACGTCTGTGTAAAAGGGGTTATCGAAGCGGCTCTTGCAAACGATTATACTACAATTGTAATCGCCGATCACGGAAATTGTGAAACGATGATTAATCCTGACGGAAGTCCAAATACCGCACACACAACAAACCCGGTGCCGATTATTTTGGTTGACAAACAATTGAAAAACATAAACGATGGTGTTTTAGGTGACATCGCTCCTACTATTTTAGAATTAATGGGCGTTCAGCAACCAGCAGCAATGACTTGCCATTCATTGTTGTAGAAAATCATCTATTGCATAAAAAAAAGAGACAAGTTTTAGAATTTGTCTCTTTTTTACTTTATAAACATATAGCCTCGTTTGTCACCCTGAGCGTAGTCGAAGGCTTATGAAACCGAAAGGGCTTCGACTACGCTCAGCCTGACATTTGGTGTTTCAATAAATTTTATCACATTACAAAATAATGATACGTCCATTCAACGCCATAAATCACAAGTCCGATCATTCCTCCAACCAAAGTTCCGTTGATTCTGATGTATTGAAGATCTTTTCCGATTTCTAATTCTAATTTTTCAGAAACTTCTTTTCCGTCCCAGCTTTTTACTGTGGAGGAAATCAAATCTCCAATCACTTTTTTATTATTTAAAAGCACTGATAATAAATCTTTTTTGATGAAATTATTGATTTTATCGATCATCACAGCATCTTCTTTTATTCCGGTTCCGAAACCCTGAATTAAACCTGCAATATTCTTCTTGATTGAAGATTCATCTCCTTTTCCTAAATCGGTCGAAATAGATAATTTTATTTCATCCCAAATTCCGTTTACATAATCCTGAACTTCTTTTTTTCCGGCAAACCCAAGAATTAAATTATTAATTTTTATGCGCATTTCTTCTGAGTTTTTGACTTCATCGAGGAAATTATAAACGTATTCGTCAATTTTAATTCTTACGGCACTTTCAGAATTTTTGGCTTCGTCTAAAAATTCAGCCAGACCATTAAAAATACCTTCAGAAATACTTTTATCAGCTAAGCCAAAACTCAAAAATGGCGTTGATTCTTTTACTTTTTTCCGAATCAGGTCTTTATTATTCGCCAATTCTGTGCTCATTACTTCCAGAAGATTCGTCAATAATTCATCTTTCATATTCCCTTTCTGCAAAGGTTCTAAAGCCAGCGCAACCCAGTCTCCAAAATTAATTCCTTCGAGTTTTTCCTTAAACTGAACCTGAATAAATCGTTTTATATCTTCGTCTTTAATGGTTTTTATAACACCCGGAATAATATTTACGGCAACCAGATTGGCAATTTTATTGGCATTTTCTTCCTGAGAAAGCCATTCTGAAGCTTTTGTCGCAAAGTTGAATTCTTCTATTTTAATTTCCAGTTTCTCGCGATTCAGAAATTCTTCTGAAACAAAATTCCCCAGGTTTTCTCCGATTTCATTTTTCTTGGTTGGAATAATGGCTGTATGCCAAATCGGAATTCCCAGCGGATGACGAAATAAGGCGACAACTGCAAACCAATCCGCGATTCCCCCCACCATTGCGGCTTCACTAAACGCCTGAAGCATTGGGATTTTAAAATAAATAGCGATGATGAACAAAAGAACGGCAACACCCAAAAGGGCCAATGCATTACTCTTCATTTTCCTTAAAGCTTTTACTTTAGATATATCCTGATCTATAATAGTAGTTTTCATAATTAAACATTTTACTACTAATTTATGGCTTTTTTCTGAAATATCCAGCTGTTTTGGCTTCTTAAATAGCCCCGCATTCACGAATTTTTCTAAAAATTATCTATTGAATTTTAAACAAATACAATTTGTAAAATCAACATTCCATTATAATTCGTGAATTTGTGGAGAAAAAATTAATTCACAGCAAAAAGAACTCATCAGGTCGAAAAATTTATATTAAAATCGTACTTTTGCGAACTGAAAATCTGAAAAATATGATTATCCAAAAAAGTAGAGAGGAAATTGAATTAATGCGCGAAAGTGCTTTGATCGTATCGAAAACATTAGGAATGATTGCTTCTGAAATTAAAGAAGGAGTTACTACATTATATCTTGACAAATTAGCCGAAGAATTTATTCGTGATCATGGCGCAGTTCCTAGTTTTCTGGGATTGTATGATTTTCCGAATTCACTTTGTATGAGTCCAAATGCACAAGTTGTACACGGAATTCCAAATAATACACCTTTGAAAAATGGTGATGTTATATCCGTAGATTGTGGTGCGTTCAAAAATGGATATCACGGTGATCACGCCTATAGTTTTGAAATTGGAGAAGTTGCTCCGGAAGTTAAAAAACTTTTGAAAGTAACGAAAGAATCTCTTTACGTAGGAATTAGAGAATTTAAAGCGGGAAATCGCGTGGAAGATGTTGGAAACGCGATCCAAAAATATACTGAATCTCACGGTTACGGAGTTGTTCGTGAACTTGTTGGTCACGGTTTAGGGCAAAAAATGCACGAAGAACCGGAAATGCCAAACTACGGAAAACGTGGTCGCGGAAAACTTTTTGTTGAAGGAATGGTCGTTGCCATTGAACCCATGATTAACATGGGAACAAGAAACATCAAACAACTTAAAGATGGCTGGACAATCCTGACTGCTGACGGAAAACCAAGTGCGCATTTCGAACACGACGTTGCTTTGATCGACGGAAAACCAGAATTGTTATCGACTTTTCAATACATCTATAAAGCGCTGGGAATCGAAAGCAATGAAGAAGATGAATTTAGAAAAGTGCCTTTAGTACTATAGTTATTTCACAGAGATTCACAAAGATATACGCCAAGATGCACAAAATATTATTTTACAAGCCTTTTAAATGTTTGAAGAAAACAACGAATCTCGAAATAAATTAGATGCAATTACATATAAAATTATTGGTCTCGCAATTGAAGTTCACAAACAATTAGAACCCGGCTTATTAGAATCCGCTTATCAGGAATGTTTATATTATGAAATTATAAATTCCGGTTTAACTGTTGAAAAACAAAAAATTCTACCAATAATTTACAAAGACATAAAACTTGATCATGGATATCGAATTGATTTATTGATCGAAAATAAAATAGTTATTGAATTAAAAACTGTTGAAGCTTTTACAGATGTTCATTTTGCCCAGATATTAACCTATTTAAAACTTGGTAATTATCCATTAGGACTTCTTATTAATTTTGATTCAAAAATTTTAAAAAACAACATAAAAAGATTTATAAACACTTTGTGAAGCTCCGCGCTTACTTTGTGAAACTCTGCGAAACAGCCCCATGAAGAAACTTTTTAAACTAATACTTAATACAATCCCGCGTCCATTGTTAATTCGTTTGAGTTATGTGGCGCGTCCCATTTTGGCTTTATCCTTAAGAGGAAATAAATTTACTGATCCTATTGACGGGAAAAGTTTTAGATCATTTTTGCCTTACGGATACGGAAAACAACGTAATAATGTGCTTTCGCCAAGTACACTTTCTTTAGAAAGACACCGTTTACTTTGGTTGTATCTAAACGATCAGACTGATTTTTTTACAGCTCCGAAAAAAGTGCTGCATTTTGCACCGGAACAAGCTTTTTATAAAAGATTCCGCAAGCAGAAAAATCTTGATTACACTACAACCGATTTGTTTTCGCCTTTGGCAGATGTAAAAGCAGATATTTGCAATTTGCCTTTTAAAGACAATGAATATGATGTGATTTTATGCAATCACGTTTTAGAACATATTCCGGATGATACAAAGGCAATGCAGGAATTATTTCGTGTACTAAAACCAGGCGGAATGGCCATTTTACAAATTCCGCAGGACTTATCGAGAGAAAAAACCTTTGCTGACGATACGATTACAGACCAAAAAGAGCGCGCTAAAATATTCGGTCAATACGATCATGTTCGTATTTACGGGCGCGATTATTTCGACAAATTAAGAAGCATTGGTTTTATTGTTATCGAAGAAGATTATACCAATAAAATTGCACCTGAATTGGTAGAAAAATATTGTTTGGCAAAAGGCGAAATTATTCCACTTTGCTTTAAACAGGAAAACTAAATATTTTCACATATAAGTTCATTTAAAAAGAGTTTTCAAAATAGCAATAATTTGAAAACTCTTTATTTTTTTGCCAAACATCAAAATTAATTACAAGCCAACCAAATCCCTAAACCTTGGAACCTACAAATTCATTTCAATTTTGTTTTGACATCAGTTTTGAAAAAAATCTGAACCATTATATTCCAACTGCTTATATTGTTGAGGATCGTAATGATATTAAATATTTAAATAAAAAAGCAAGTGCTGATGTACTTTCAGGATTTGGAATTGTTTTTGAAAATTTAGATTCGAATACAAAAAAGATATTAACCGCTTGTGAATCATTAAAGTCTGATTTTATATTTAAAAAATTCAGCACAAAAATCAAATCGGCAAAAACAATTGCTGATTTGCAGAAAGATTCTAAAATTGATTTTGCCATTCGCCAGCATTTAAAACTCAATTTGGATTGTTTTTATACTTTAATTGTCAAAGAACAATTTCCGTTATCCATGAATATGGGCGTTGAAAAGGATTTTTATCGCTCCAGAGTTGCTATTGATCCTTTATATTTAGAACCACAGATTCAATTTGACAAACATACTGAAGGAATCACTTATACTTTATCTTTAAAAGAAAACGAAACTACATTTCTACCCATGAATAGTAAAGTTGATATTCTTTTGGATGAACCAAGCTGGATTATTATCGACAAAAAATTGGCACAGCTGAAAGAGCTGAATTCTAAAAAACTTTCTCCGTTTTTAACAAAAAAATCAATCGAAATACCTTCAAAATTAGTTGATAATTATTTTAAAAATTTCATTCCTGAAATAGCCAGAAAAATTGATATCGAAGCGACTGGTTTTGAAATTGAACTTCGCGATACAATTGTTTCTTGTACGATTCAGCCTGTTTATGATTTCTTTAAAAACTGTTATTATCTCAATCTTTTTTTTGATTATAACGGGTATTTATTTGACAGCAGTAAAACTAAAAAAACACATTCGTTTGTTGATTTCAGTATTGCCAACGAACCCAAAATAATTCAGTTTAAACGAAGTTCTGATGAAACTTTGTATACAGACAAATTACTTGAAATTGGTTTTATAAAAATCAAAAATGAATTATTCGGATTAAATTCAGAAGCAGAAATTCAGGATCCTTATCTTAATATTCAATTGGTTATTGATCGCAAAGAAGAACTGGAAAGTTTAGGATTTACGATTCAAAACCTGAAACTGGAAAGCAAAGAAATCATTACAGAAAATTATAGTGTTTCTGCTTCAAAAGAAACAACTGGAGATTGGTTTGATATTAAAATCATCATTACGATTGGGAATTTCAATATCAATTTCAGTGAAATTATCCCGAATATAAAAAGTAAGGAAAGACTTTTTTTATTGCCTGACGGAAACTACTTTTTGATTCCGTTAGAATGGCTCAGCAAATATAGTTCGCTGGCAAAATTAGCTAAAACAGAAAACGGAAATCTACTTTTGCGTAAAAGTAATTTTGCTGCTTTAGACACGATTTCAGAAATTAAAAGTGATGCAGAACCTATTTACAAAGCTGAGTATGTTGCTTCTGATTTACTAAAAGCAACATTAAGACCTTATCAAATTGATGGGGTAAAATGGCTTTTGGGTCATTTTAATTCAAATTTAGGCGCTTGTCTTGCCGATGATATGGGACTTGGAAAAACATTACAAACTTTGGCTGTTTTGGTTGCAGTTCAGGAACAATTAGGATTTACAACAAAAACCACAAATTTTGATTTGTTTCAAAATGAAACTACTGTAGAAAGAGAACCTTTAAAAACCCTGATTGTTTTGCCTTCTTCATTGGTTTTTAACTGGTATAATGAATCTCAAAAATTTACACCGCATTTTTCAAAAATGCAATATTTGGGCAATGACAGAAAATTATTAGCACAACGATTAGAATCTTCTGATTTAATTTTTACGAGTTACAGCATCGTTCATCGCGACATTTCAATTTTAGAAAAATACAATTTCCGCTATTTAATTTTGGACGAAAGTCAATACATTAAAAATAAGAATTCTAAAATTTTTAAAGCGATTAATAAAATAAATACGGAGCATAAAATAGCTTTAAGCGGAACGCCAATCGAAAACTCTCTTGACGATTTATGGTCGCAAATGCAATTTATAAATCCGGATATTTTAGGTACTTATGCTTTTTTTGCAGAAAATTTTAAAATTCCGATTGAGAAAAAACAAGATGAAAACAGTTTAGCTGAATTAAAAAATCTGGTTCAACCTTATATTTTAAGAAGAACCAAAGAACAGGTTTTAAAGGATTTACCGGAATTAACAGAACAGATTTATTATTGCGATATGGATCCGGAACAGGAAAAATTATACGAGCAGGAAAAATCAAAAGCCCGTAATTTTTTACTAAAAACCGATGGATCGGGTCCTGATAAAATTAGCATTATCAATACTTTGATGAAGTTAAGACAGTTGAGTAATCATCCGAAAATGGTCGATCAGGAATCAGAAATTGATTCCGGAAAATATATTGCCGTTACTAATTATCTGGAAAGTTTAGTAAAAGGAAAACAAAAAACGATCATTTTTAGTTCGTTTGTTACGAACCTGAATTTTTACACAACCTGGAGTAAAGAAAACAAAATACAATTTTGTGAAATTACAGGCGAAACTCCGGCTGCTAAAAGAGAACAACAAGTAAAACTATTTCAGGAAAACGAAGAACCTTTGTTATTTTTTATTTCGCTTAAAGCGGGCGGCGTTGGTTTAAATATTACCAAAGCTTCGTATGTTTTATTCTTAGATCCATGGTGGAATCCTTTTGCTGAAAAACAAGGAGTTGGAAGAGCGCACCGAATTGGACAGATGAATAAAGTAAATGTTATTCGTTTTATTTCGAAAAATACCGTTGAAGAAAAAATAATCAAATTGCAGGAAAACAAAAAACTGTTATCTGATTCGCTTTTGGAGGAAAGTTTTGTGAATGATGAAATCGAAACTAATTTAGAATACATTTTGGGTTCTTAATAAATTGTTCTTAAAACCAATAAATTGTCTGATTTTTCGTTGTATAAATTGTTATATTTACAATCTTACAAAAAACGTTGAGTATAATTTAAACACATAGAAACATAGATTTTATGTGTAATAAAAGAATTTAAAAGAGAAATATATTTTCTCTCACATAGCGGACTATTGTGTATTTAAATAAGTGAAACGCTTTTTTGATATTACAAAATCTATGTTTCTATGTGTTAGAAAAAATTATATGCAACGAGTTTATACAATTTAAAAAGATGCCAAAATTTTTGTTTCAGAACTTTCTTTTGTTTTTCATTTTTACTTTCGCGACAGCGCAGGAAGTACAAACCGAAGTTATTCCACCTTATAATATCAAAACAGTTTCGTTTGTTCAAAATGGAAATAATGTTGTACCAATATTTGAATTAGGTTCTGCATTTGAACTGCAATTTGATGATTTGTTTGGCAATGAAGCCAACTATTATTTTGATATTACACATTGTGATTACAACTGGAAACCAACTGATATTCCGAAAACAGATTTTATTAGCGGATTTGATAATCAAAGAATTACCGATTATTCAAACTCTTTCAATACACTGCAGGTTTATTCTCATTACCGACTTGCTTTTCCAAATCAGTTTACAACGCAATTAAGACTTTCAGGAAATTATATCCTAAAAATTCTGAATGAAGATAAAGAAGTTGTTTTCTCAAGAAAATTTATTTTATACGAAGAACATTCAACTGTTGCTGCCCAGGTAAAAAGAAGCCGTAACCTCAGCAATATAGATTACAGGCAAAATCTTGAATTTACGATACTTTCTAACGATATTGTTTTTCAAACGCCTTTGCAAAATGTGAGAGTTGTTTTGTTGCAAAACGGAGATTTCAATACAAGCATTAAAAATATTCCGCCTCAATATACCATTGGCAATCAATTGGTTTATAAATATGGTCAGGAAACTTTATTTTGGGGAGGAAATGAATTTTTATATTTTGAAAATAAAGACATTCGCGCCGCAAGCAACAATGTGGGAAAAGTAGGTTCTAATAATGATATTTACAATTCGTATTTATACACGAATCAGGCAAGAGGTAATCAAATTTATACTAATTATGAAGATGTAAACGGAAATTTTGTTGTTAAGAATATCAACGGTTCCAACAACGAAATTGAAGCAGATTATGCGTGGGTTTATTTTACACTTTCAGCTCCTGCTTTCAGGTTAAACAAAGACATTTATATTACCGGAATGTTCAATAATTATAGCTTATCGCCAGAAAACAAAATGGATTATAATACTGATAAAGCGGTATATGAAAAGGCAATCATGATCAAGCAGGGTTTTACTAATTTTGAATATAAAGTTGCCGATAAAAAAGGGGTTATTGATTATGAAAATGCCATTGACGGTAACTTCTATCAAACCGAAAACAATTATACAATATTGGTGTATTACAAGCAAAGTTCTGACCGATATGAGCGTGTAATCGGAAAAGGAAATGCTAACTCTATCAATATCACCAATTAAAACATTGTTAAAGGATTTCGGGTAAAGGATTTTTTTTCGTAAGTTTGCCACTATAACACTCACATATATACGACGTTAGTATGGTTTCTCAGATAACAAGAGGCATAAAAATATCTGTTTTAACTAGTTTTGAAGGTACCTACTTCAAGAACTACAAGATTCATTTTGCCTTTAGTTACGTCATCACAATCGAAAATCACAGTAAAGATTCAGTTCAGTTAACTTCTCGTCACTGGGAAATTTTCGATTCTTTAAACGATATTGAAGTTGTTGATGGTGAAGGAGTTATAGGCAAAAAACCAGTTTTAAAACCTGGTGAAAATCACACTTACAGTTCTGGTTGTTTGCTTTCATCTCCTTACGGAGCAATGCAGGGTCATTTTAATATGATCAATTTTACCACTACAAAAACATTCAAAGTAATTGTTCCTACTTTTAGAATGTGCGCTCCGTTTGCGTTAAATTAATTTATTGCAACTTCTATTATTCCTTCTTTTGTAATTGCGTACACTCTATCTTTTTCTGTTGGAATTAGGTATGAATTTCCTGTAAATTCTCCAAAAGCCGGAAAAATTAATTGATTTGGTTTTAGAAAAAAACACGATAAACTCAAAAATTGTCTTCCCAATCCACGCAGTTGTATCCCCGGATGAATGTGTCCGCAAAAATTAAAAAGATTTTCTTTTTCTGTTGGATGATGTGTCAGCAGGAAATTATCAATTTCTAATTCATTATAAATTTCAATATTTAAATCTTCATAATGTGTTTTTGAAATAATATCATGATTGCCTTCTACCAAAATTATTTTCTGCGAATGCTGTTTGGTCCATTCGACAAATAAATCCCATTCATTATTGATTTTGCTGTGAAATAAATCTCCCAAAAAAACAATTGTTGTGGGATTAAATAATTCTAAAACATTTTTTAAACGGGTAAAATTTTCAAAAATAGCATTGTTCGGAATTCCGATTCCGTGTTTTCTAAAATGTGCCACTTTTCCAAGATGCACATCAGATATTAGCAGCATTTTTTCCTTTTCCCAAAAAACAGCACCAGACTGATGCAAAATGAAATCCTGATTGTTTATTATTATATTCATATTAATTTTTATCCAAAAATCAGTCCAAAATTATTTCATGTAACTGGCTGTCATTTTTTTAATTCTTTCTGCCAATGTTTCACTTGATAATTTTTCCCTGAGTCGGTCTGTAATAATTGGAAAACTAAATGGCGTTGGTTTTTTGCATTGTTTCCATACAATTGTTTGCCTGTTTATTCTTTGTAAAGCCTGAATCAAACGTCCTTCTTCCAACTGATGTTCAAATGTTTCTGTATACGCTTGCTGAAGCAGTAAATTATCCGGTTCATAATCTCTAAAGACTTCAAATAATAACTGCGAACCACTTTGCAAATGTCTGGTTTTTACTGGTTTTCCGGGCATTCCTGTAAATACTAAACCGGCGATTACTGCAATATCCCTGAATTTTCTTCGCGCCATTTCCGTTGAATTCAGACTTTTTTGCAAATCATGATGTACATACTCTGTCGAAAATAAATCATTGTCAAAAACAGCTTCCATATCGATTTCTTGATCCGAAAGCAGTTCAAATCCATAATCATTATAAGCTAATGAAAAGGTAATTGGCGACAATAAACTAATGCGATACGACAACATACTTGCCAAAGCTTCATGCACAAAACGGCCTTCAAAAGGATAAAAAACAGCATGAAATCCTTCACGCGTTTTAAATGTTTCGATCAAAAATTCATTCGTATCGGGAACGATGCTTTCTTTTCGCTGCCTTGTAAAAATTGGCTGAAGCGCTTGTAATTCCGGAGTCAGATTATCTGTATTTGCTGCGTATAATTCTTCGCGTAAAAGTTCACTCATTTGCACAGACAATGCCATTCGGCCGCCCATCCAGCTTACTGTTCTGGAGTTTTTTTTAGGATCGGCTTTTCGAACCAAAACCTGCATATTTTTTACCCGAAATAACTCGAGTCGCTTTCCGGCAAAAGTAAATACATCTCCAGGTTGCAGTTTTGAGGCAAACCATTCTTCGATCGTACCGATAAAACCACCGCTTAAAAATTTGACATTGAGAGCCGCATCACCCACTATAGTTCCAATTTGCATTCTGTGATGCATGGCAATCATTCTGCTGTTGATTTTAAAGCGTCCATCTTCTTCAACCTCAACTTTTTTGAATTCATCATACGCCTGTAAACTCTGACTGCCGTTGGTAATAAAATTAAGAATCCAGTTCCAGTTTTCTTTTGTTATATTTTGATAACAGAATGTTTTTCTCACTTCTTCAAAAATTTCATCCGGATAAAAACCATCAGAAACCGCTAATGTATTTAGGTATTGAACCAAAACGTCCCAACTACTCAAATACGGAATTCGATCTTCGACAATAGTTTTGGCTGCTGCTTTTTTTAGTGCCGAAGCTTCGATTAATTCTATGGCATGTGTAGCTAGAAAATAAATTACACTTTCTTTTCCGGGTTGATGACCGCTTCTTCCGGCTCTTTGCAGAAATCTTGCGACACCTTTCGGTCCGCCAATTTGAATAATCGTTTCAACCGGTGCAAAATCAACTCCTAAATCAAGACTTGATGTGCAAACTACCACTTTTAATTCTTCATTTCTAATGGCATTCTCTACCCATTGTCTGGTTTCCCTACTAATACTTCCGTGATGCATCGCCATTTCTCCGGCAAATTCAGGATATTTTTCCAGAATGGCCTGATACCACATTTCGCAGGCAGAACGCACATTGGTAAATATTAAAGTCGTTTTGCTTCTTCTTACTATTTTCGCAACTTCATCAATTAAATGCAAACCCATATGACCGCGCCACGGATAACTGTCCATTTTTTCAGGTAAAATAGAAAGCACTTTTATTTTCTTGTTGATATTGGCTTTTATCAAAACCGAATTTTGATAAGCCTCAGAATTCAATCCTAATAAAACCTGTTGTGCTAATTCGAGATTTCCGATTGTTGCAGAAATTCCCCAGATTCGCATTTTTGGAGCAACCGTTTTTAATCGCGATAAAGACAGTTCCATTTGAACACCGCGTTTTGTACCTAATAATTCGTGCCATTCGTCAACCACAATTGCAGAACAATTGGCGAAAGTTTTTGCAAATTCTTTTGAGGCCAGAAGCAATTGTAAACTTTCCGGAGTCGTAATAAGTAAATCGGGCATTTTTTTGCTTTGCTTCGCTCTTTCGCTTTGAGATGTATCTCCGGAACGAATTCCAACAGTCAACGGCAAATTCAAATCTTCGACAATTCTTTCGGCAGCCTGTTTTATTTCTACCGAAAGTGCGCGTAAAGGCGTAATCCAAATAGCTTTTAATCCCGGTTTGTGTTTATTTTTAAAATCAGGATTTTTTTTCATGTAATCGAGAACTATCGGAAACCACAAAGCATAGGTTTTCCCGCTTCCGGTTGGCGCGTTTAATAAGCCATTTTTCCCTTGCAGAAATGCTGTCCAGGTTTGGGTTTGAAACGGAAATGATTTCCAACCCTGATCCTGAAACCATTTTTCGGCAATTATATATAGTTCTTCTCTGTTCATTTTATATTTTGACTTATTCGGTGTAATTCTAATGCAGTTTTTTTGCCACAGATTAAAAGATTCAAATGATTTTTTGCTTATTTTTTTTTCACGCAGATTTAGCAGATTCAGCGGATTTTTAATTTTTAATTCTCAATTTTTAATTCTTTTATTATGAAATCATACTTTTTAAATCTTCTATTGAATTGGCTTCATCTATTTTCTTATCATGTCGCCATCTCAAAATTCTGGGAAAACGCGTTGCAACACCGCTTTTGTGCCTTTTTGAAAGTGCAATTCCTTCAAAACCAATTTCAAAAACCAGTTGTGGCGTTACACTTCTAACAGGACCAAATCGCTCCAAAGTATTTTTCTTTATAAAATCATCTACTCTTCTGAATTCAGCATCGGTTAAACCGGAATAGGCTTTTGCGAAAGTTACCAGTTCTTTTTCGCCTTTATCATTCGTTTGCCAAAGCGCAAAAGTATAATCGGTAAATAAGTTCGAACGTCGTCCGTGACCGCGCATGGCGTAAGTTAAAACGGCATCAATTACTAAAGGTTCAATTTTCCATTTCCACCAATCGCCTTTTTTCCTTCCCACCAAATAAGGAGAATCATTTCTTTTTAACATCAAACCTTCACTTTTCATCTCGCGGGCACGCATTCTTTCGGTTGTTACATCTTCCCAGGAATGGAGTAAAACTCTTTCTGATAATTGAAAATAAGGCGTTTTATCTTTTATGGAATCATATAATTGTTCTAATAACAATCTACGTTCTGCATAAGGTAAATTGCGAATATCCTGTCCTTCCCATTCTAAAATATCATACGCTTTTAAGATTACGGGAACCTTTTCGAGCAAACTTGCCGATATTGTTTTGCGTCCAATTCTGGTTTGCAAATCATTAAAAGTTCCGATTTCACCTTCGGGAAAAGCTAAAATTTCTGCGTCAATTACGGTTCCGTCCGGAATTAAACCAACGAAATTTTTGAATTCAGGATATTTATCAGTTACCAGCTCCTCGCCTCTTGACCATACATAAATTTCGCTTTCGCGGATGATCGTCTGTGACCTGATTCCATCCCATTTATGTTCGATAGACCAATCTTCGGGATTTCCCAAATTATCCACTTCACCTTCAATAGGATATGCCAGATAAAACGGATAAGGTTTTGATAAATAATCACTGTTTTTTTCGTCAAGAATCAATTCCTGAAAAGTGATTGTGTTGGGATCCCAGTTTCCCATTAATTTATAAGCCAAAGCATCTTCATCAACATTTTCAGCCTTAGAAAGTGCTCTTGTCATTAGTTTTTGGCTTACGCCGATTCTTAAACTTCCGGTAATTAATTTGGTAAAAACGAAGCGTTCGTAATAATTCAGCGCCAGCCAATTCTGATGCAAGTATTCTTTTTTCTCAGCATCTGATTTCTTTTTTAAAGCAATAATTTCCTGAAGATATTCGGTTAAACTTTTATCTGAATGTTCTTTTGTGGTGGGAATTATCAAAGCAATAGTTTCGGCCAAATCACCTACAATATGATAACTTTCTTCAAAAAGCCAAAGTGGAATATTAGCCAATTCGTTTGCCCAAATTCGCAACAAAGTAGTATTAACCGGTCTAGGCGGACGACGGTGAGAAAGAATCGCTATGGTCCATACTTTATCTTCCGGCGATGCATTTTTAAAATACATTGTCAGCGCATCGACTTTTACATTCGTTTTATTCGAACTATCGAGTGTTTTTATGAGTTGGGCAAAGTTTTTCATCTACAATTCATTATTTTCAGAAATAAGCGAAGTTTCACTTTGATCTGCTTCGGCTTCCTTTTCATCTTTTTCCATTTCTGCTGCTTCGCCTTCGTATTGCGTTTTTTCAGTTCTGGCATCGTAACCCAATTCTCTCAGATATTTAGAGAAAATATCGGTATAACCATGCGTGCAGATTATTTTTTCTGCTCCTGTTGCTTTTATGCTGTCGAGCAAAGAATACCAATCGCAATGATCGCTTAATACAAAACCTTTGTCAATAGCGCGTCTGCGTCTTGCTCCGCGAAAAGCCATCCAGCCACTTGCAGAACCAGTAACGAAAGGTGTCATTTTTCTGATCCAGATACTTCCGTGTGCGCTTGGCGGAGCGAGAACCATATTTCCTAATAAATCTTCTTTTTTGGTTTCGCGGGTCACCAAAGTTGTTGGCGGAAAATCAACCATAGGCCTTAAAACATTTGTCATATTTTCGATTGCGCCATGTGTGTATATTTTACCTATGTCGGTGTCCAGATATTTTAAAAGTCGCTGTGCTTTTCCTAAAGAATAACCAAAGAGAATAGAAGTTTTTCCTTCGGCTTTGTTTTCTGCCCACCAATTATTTATTTCTGATATTACTTCTGCTTGCGGAGTCCAGTTAAAAGCAGGTAATCCAAACGTACATTCGGTTATAAAAGTGTCACATTTTACCACTTCGTACGGAGTTGAAATTCCATCGTCTTCTGTTTTATAATCTCCTGTAAAAACCCAGACTTCTCCTTTGTGTTCTACACGAATTTGTGAGCTGCCAATAATATGTCCTGCAGGATGAAGCGAGAATTTTACATTGTTTATTACAAAGGTTTCATTCCACTCTTTTCCGGTTACATTTATTTCTCCCAAACGATGGCGAATAATAGGAATATTGGTATGATGTGTAATATAATTTTGATGTCCCCAACGCGAGTGATCGGCATGACCGTGTGTAATAATGGCATTTTTTACCGGTCGCCACGGATCGAGATATACATCGGCCTGCTGGCAGTAAATTCCTTTATCATTAAAAGCTAAAAGAGGGATTTTCATAGTATTACCATTTTAAGAATTTCTAAAATATTATGGCAGAATTGTATCAAATTTAATTATTAAATAATTGAGGCTCTTTACAATTTGGCCCGATTAGTTTATTTAATTACAACTTTTAATATTGTGTTATGATATAATCAAAATATCATTTGTACTTTTGTAAAAAATTAAATAATTCGTAATTTTAAATACTTTCAACCCATGTTAAAAGGATTCTTTCATGTACCAAAAGCGGTAAACGAGCCAGTAAAAGGATACGCACCGAACTCACCAGAAAAAGCAGCTGTTCAGGCAGCATACACTTCAATGTGGAACTCTAAAATTGATGTTCCATTATACATTGGTAGTGAAGAAATCAAAACCGGAAATACTAAAAACATTACAGCGCCTCACGATCACAAACATATTGTAGGAACTTACCATTTAGCTGAAAAACAACATATCGAAAAAGCAATTGCAAATGCTCTTGAATCAAGAAATGCATGGGCAAACATGGCATGGGAACAGCGTGCTGCTATTTTCTTAAAAGCTGCTGAACTTATTGCAGGACCATACAGAGCACGTATTAACGCTGCTACTATGATTGGTCAATCTAAAAATATTCACCAGGCTGAGATTGATGCTTCTTGTGAATTGATCGACTTTTTACGTTACAACGTAGAATTCATGACTCAAATTTACAACGATCAGCCAAAATCTGATTCTACAGTTTGGAACCGTTTAGAATACAGACCTCTTGAAGGATTTGTTTATGCTATCACTCCTTTCAACTTTACTGCTATTGCTGCAAATCTTCCTGCAAGTGCTGCGATGATGGGTAATGTTGTAGTTTGGAAACCAAGTGACAGTCAGGTATTTTCTGCAAAAGTTATTATTGATGTTTTCAAAGAAGCGGGAGTTCCTGATGGCGTTATCAACGTTGTTTTTGGAGATGCTTTAATGATTACGGATACTATTTTGGCAAGCCGTGATTTTGCCGGAATTCACTTTACAGGCTCAACTCACGTATTTAAAGATATCTGGGCAAAAATTGGTGCAAACATCAATAACTATAAAACATATCCAAGAATTGTTGGTGAAACTGGTGGTAAAGATTTTATCATTGCACATCCAACTGCAAACGTAAAACAAGTGGCTACAGGAATTACTCGTGGAGCATTTGAATTTCAGGGACAAAAATGTTCTGCAGCTTCAAGAGCTTATATTCCTCAAAGTTTATGGCCAGCTGTAAAAGAGCAATTAATTGCTGATGCAAAATCAATGAAAATGGGTTCTCCGGAAGATTTCGGAAACTTTATTACAGCCGTGATTCACGAAGGTTCTTTTGATAAATTAGCTAGTTATATCGATCAGGCTAAAAAAGATGCTGATGCTGAAATTATCATTGGCGGTAATTATGATAAATCAGTTGGATACTTTATTGAGCCAACAGTTATTGTAACTACAAACCCAAAATATACTACAATGGAAACTGAGTTATTTGGACCAGTTATTACTATATATGTATATGAAGATGCAAAATGGGAAGAAACTTTAGAATTAGTTGATACTACTTCTGAGTATGCTTTAACAGGAGCTGTATTTAGCCAGGATCGTTATGCTATTGAGGTAGCTACAACTAAATTGCAAAATGCTGCCGGTAACTTCTATATTAATGATAAACCAACCGGAGCTGTTGTAGGAATGCAGCCTTTTGGTGGAGCAAGAGCTTCAGGAACTAACGATAAAGCAGGTTCTGCATTGAACTTATTGCGTTGGGCTTCTCCTAGAACTATCAAAGAAACTTTTGTAACTCCTGAAGATTACAGATATCCGTTTTTAGGATAATCTTTAATTAGGTTAATCAATTATAATACACAATCCCCAATTATCATTTAGATAATTGGGGATTTTTATTCTTAAAACACTAGTATACAAATCATTATATTTTTTGTAGTATTTTTCTTATTCAATTAATATTCAATGAGTTAGCAATTTAAAAAAGCTTAATTTATCATTATAAAAACTTTTAGTATCTAATTAAAAATAGGCTTGTATTTACTTTTGTCCCGTATTAAATCGCAAGAAAACAGAAGAATAAATTTTTACAGATTTAAAACATGACAATCTAAATAACAGCTTATGAAAAATTTAAAAAATGTTCCCGAAATAATTCTCAAATCAAAATCGATAGGTCATCGAATTGATTTTAAATGGAGCAAAAGCAAAATGGAAAAATTTCTTGATCCGGAGGAAGAAAATGAAGAACTTGAAAATGCACTGGCTCAAATTGGACACAAAGCGTCTGTTGGGTTAACAGCCGCACTTTTAGAATGGATTCACTGGCGTTTTACAGGTTATACAAAGGCAGCAAATGATATAGAAAAACGTATTGAAGCTATTTGGTGCTCTGTTAATAATCCGGAAAGTGCAAAACCTTTAGATTTCGACACTGATTTAGATCTACCGGTAAGAAGTTGCGTAAACGGACCAGTATGGCTGGCACTAATGACTGCAAAAATGGTTGATGTGAGATACAGAAAAGGATCTTATTTTTTACAAAGTGAAATTGTCGGCTTAGTACTATTGGCTCGTCATGTTTCTCCAAGAAAGAAAGTTTTTGACAGATGGTTCAGCAATACAATAATCGAATTAATGCGCTTATATCCATGTCAATATAGAAACGAAAAGCTGGATGAAAGTGACGAAGCGGTTTACGATTCATCAAATGAACCTTTGATTTGCAGAGAATTTTTCTTTGATTCTAAATTCAGATATTCTGTTGAATCTACAAAAGAAGCGCTAAACAATTTCATTCATAATGTAGATCATAAAGCCAATTCATTTCTTCACCTACCAGAAATGACTCATTAAAACACCCTTATTGCCCTCAAAATAAAAAAACCGAATCTAAAATTTAGATTCGGTTTTTTTATTTTCTGTTTCAACAACCTGAAATTGTTAAGGTTTAAACTTTAAAGGAAGATGAACAACCTTTTTGGTTTCAAAAAATTCATCATCAAATATTGTGGCTAAATCGTACAGAGACGCATTTGGAAAATCCTTTAATTCTTCTGCAAGATCTCCGCCTTTAAGATAAAGAATTCCGTTTTTCAATGTATGTTTATGCTGTTTCTTTATTTTATCTTTAATCCAGGAAACAAAATCCGGCATATTGGTTACGGCACGGCTTACAATAAAATCAAAATCGCCTTTTACCAATTCAGCACGCTTTTGTTCTGCTTTTACATTTTTCAATTCTAAGGCATCAACAACTCCCTGAACCACTTTTATTTTTTTGGCGATCACATCAATTAAATAAAAACGGGTTTCCGGAAAAAGAATTGCTAACGGAATTCCGGGAAAACCTCCTCCGGTTCCAACATCAAGAACTGTTGCACCTGGCTCAAATTTCATGACTTTTGCAATTCCTAACGAATGCAAAATATGTTTTGTATATAATGAATCAATGTCTTTGCGCGAAATCACATTGATTTTTTCATTCCAATCGTGGTATAAAAAGTCTAATTTTTGAAATTGTTCGATTTGAAGTTCGGTCAAATCCGGAAAATATTTCAATATCTCATCCATTGCTGTAAATTTTTAACAAAAGTACTACTTTACGATTGAAATATTTAACTCAATTTTGCAAATCGAGAATTTATAATAATTACCTTTGAAATCTATTTAAAATAATTATGAATAACACTGCACCTACATTTGCAAGGCAAGACAATCTGAAGTTCTTTAGAACACTTAACTCTCGGGTAAACAATTATTTCAAAGAAAATAATATTCAGAAAACCGGAAACTGGAAGTTACATCTAAAAGCTGTTATTCTATTTGCTGTTTTTCTGACTCCTTATTTTTTAATCCTTACACTCGACATGCCGTTCTGGGTTATGATGCTTTTATCAATCGTAATTGGTATTGGAATGGCAGGTGTTGGAATGAATGTTATGCACGACGGTAATCACGGTTCTTATTCGACTAAAAACTGGATCAATAAATTCATGGGCGGAACAATTTATGTTTTGGCCGGAAACGTTTATAACTGGCAGGTTCAGCATAACGTTTTGCACCATACATATACAAATATTCCGGGACACGATGAAGATCTTGATGCCGGAAGAATTATCCGTTTTACAAAAGATGCAAAATGGCATAGTTTTCACCGTTTTCAGCATTATTACTCTGTTTTCCTGTACGGATTACTGACTTTTAATTGGGCTATTACTACCGATTTTAAGCAAATGAGAAACTATCTTAAAAGAAAATTATCATACGGGGAACCAAAAAGTCCAAAAATTCTTTGGACAACTCTAATTATTACTAAAGTAATTTATATTTCGATCTGGATTGTTCTGCCAATGGTAATAGGAATTACATGGTGGAAAGTTCTAATTGGCTTCTTTATAATGCATTATACTGCAGGATTAATTTTAAGTATTGTTTTTCAATTGGCACACGTTGTGGAAGAAACGACAAATCCTTCTCCAAACGAATTAGGCGAAATGGATAACACATGGGCAATTCACCAATTGTTTACTACAACCAATTTTGCACCAAAAAATGCAATCGTAAACTGGTACACAGGCGGATTAAACCACCAAATCGAACACCATATTTTCCCGAATATTAGTCATATTCACTACGGTAAAATTGCAAAAATCGTAAAAGAAACTGCAAGAGAATGCAACTTACCATATTATGAATACAAAACAATGACAAGTGCTGTAATTGCTCACTTTAAGCATTTACGCGAACTGGGAATGAAACCTGAACTGGCATAAAAATCAAAAATCTATTAATAATTAACCTTCCTTAATTAAAGTTGAAATTAAGGACATTCAAAATTTTTATAATGAATCATATTCTTTCAGACAGAATCAACAACTTAGCGACATCACAAACTTTAGCAATGGCTGCTTTAGCACGCGAATTAAAATCGCAGGGAAAAGACATTATCAGTTTAAGTTTAGGTGAACCTGACTTTAATACGCCGGATTTTATTAAAGAAGCTGTTAAAAAAGCAGTTGATGAAAATTACAGCACCTATTCTCCGGTAGAAGGTTATTTAGAATTGAGAGAAGCAATTTGCAGAAAATTCAAAAGAGACAATGATTTAGATTACAAACCAACTCAAATTGTAGTTTCGACAGGAGCAAAACAATCTTTATACAACATTGCTCAAGTAATGTTAAACGATGGTGACGAAGTTATCTTGCCGGCACCTTACTGGGTTTCTTATTTCGAAATTGTAAAACTTTCAGGCGGAGTTCCGGTAGAAGTTCCAACATCTGTAGATACTGATTTCAAAATTACACCAGAGCAATTAGAAGCTGCTATCACACCAAAAACAAAAATGATGTGGTTCAGTTCTCCTTGTAACCCATCCGGATCTGTATACAGCAGAGAAGAGTTAACAGCTCTTGCAAAAGTTTTAGAAAAACACCCTAATATATATGTAGTTGCAGATGAGATTTATGAGCATATTAATTTCTCAGGAACTTTCTGCAGCATCGGTTCAATTCCTGGAATGTTCGAAAGAACAATTACTGTAAACGGAGTTGCAAAAGCATTTGCAATGACAGGATACAGAATTGGTTACATCGGAGCTCCGGAATTTATCGCAAAAGCGTGTACAAAAATTCAGGGACAAGTAACTTCAGGAGCAAACTCTGTGGCACAACGCGCTACTATTACTGCTGTTGATGCTGACCCAAGCGTATTAAACCACATGGTTCAGGCTTTCCACCAACGCAGAGATTTAGTTGTTGGATTATTAAAAGAAATTCCAGGCGTAAAAATCAACGTTCCGGAAGGAGCATTTTACGTTTTCCCGGACGTTTCTTCTTTCTTCGGAAAAACATTAAGAGGAACCGAAATCAAAGATGCAAACGACGTTTCGATGTATCTTTTGGCAGAAGCTAACGTTGCAACTGTAACAGGAGATGCTTTTGGAAATCCAAACTGTATTCGTTTCTCTTACGCAACAAGCGACGATTTATTAAAAGAAGCTTTACGCAGAATCAAAGAAGCTTTGGCTCTGTAATTAAAATAAATTATTAAAACGGCTTAAGGTTTAAAGTTTCATCACTTTTTACTTTAAGCCGTTTTTTTATGCAGTTATTTTGGGCGTGTCCGCCGCGGCGGGTCGGGCTATTCGCTGCAAGTCCTCGCACTTCCTTCGTCAGGCTGTGGGCTTTCCACTTCTATCCCTCACGCAAATTGTAAAACGAGAAAATTTCATCAATTAAGCAATCAAATAATTCGTGAAAATTGATGTAATTCGTGGCCAACAAAAAAATCATTTCAAAATTCCCATTCCACAATTTTATAAATCCCTCATGTAATTCTATAATACATAAGGCTTTATAAAATCCCAACTTTGTATTATACATTAATTTAAATATTATTTATTATGATACATACAGATGAAACTACGACAGAAGCAGTTAGTACATTAAATGGATTAATCTCTATTTTGGAAGATGGAAAACTAGGTTATACAAACGCCGCAGAACATGTAGAAAATCAAGCAATCAAAGCTGAATTTTTAGATTATGCACGTGAAAGAGCTTTATTTATTGTTGAACTGCAAGACGAAATCAACAGACTTGGAAAATCAACAGATACATCCGGAGGCGGACCATTAGGAGCTTTACACCGTGCATGGATTGATATTAAATCATCTTTTACAAGTGGTGACACAGAAGCAATTATCAATGCATGTGTAACCGGAGAAGAAGCCGCTATTGAAAAATACAAAATGGCTTTAGAAAAAAATGAACTTGACGGAAGTCAAATTGCAATTGTTTCAAAACAATTAAACAGTATTCAATCTACTTTAGATAGAATTAAAATGAAATCGAATTAATTTATAGATATTTTCGAAAGAAAACCTTCTCAGTTAATAATTGGGAAGGTTTTTTTATTAAAATGTTTTTATTAAATTTGCGAATCGCGAATCGCGAATTAAAAACATAATTATGAAAAAACATAATGGAATGCGACCTCATGATATAGTTATATTATTAAAAATAATTAGCTATGGTGATGAAAATTGGCTGATGAAAGATTTAGGGTATGATCTCTACATTAGTTTAAGCGAAATTAGCGAATCACTGAATAGAAGTGTGCTTAGTGGTTTAATTTCAAGCAATAAAAAAAGAATTATGAAATCTTCCTTATTAGATTTTCTTATTTTCGGATTAAAATATGTTTTCCCTCAAAAGCCCGGACCATTAGTCAGAGGCATTAAAACCTCTCATAGTTCATTACCGTTATCAAATATAATTTTAAGTGAAGAAATTTATGTATGGCCTTATTTGGAAGGAAACAGTAGAGGCTTCTCCGTAGAACCTTTACATCCTAATGTCCCTAAAGCCTGCCTTAAAGATCCAAATCTGTATGAATTATTATCATTGGTTGATGCAATAAGATTAGGCAATAAAAGAGAATTTAATATTGCAGTTGAAGAATTAAAACAAAGAATTTCATAATGAAAAATACAATTATAAATAAAGAAATTATTAAAAAGATTGCTAATGCTTTAGGCGATTTAAACAATGAAGTTATTTTTGTTGGTGGCGCAACTGTAAGTCTATACATTAATGATGAAGCTGCCGAAGATGTAAGACCAACTAAAGATATAGATATTAGTGTGAGCGTTGTATCTATTAATGAGCTAGAGAATATAAGAGAAAGATTAGCTTTTAAAGGATTTTTACAATCCGCAGAATTAGATGTAATTTGCAGATTTAAATTTGAAGAAATATTAGTAGATGTGATGAACACAAACCCAATTTCATGGGCGCCAGCAAATAAATGGTTCAAAAAAGGATTTGAAAATATGGAGAGAATTAAAATTGAACAAAACACAATTCAAATCATGCCCTTCAATTATTTTTTAGCAAGTAAGTTTACTGCATACGAAGACAGAGGTGGTAATGACCCTCGATTCAGTCATGATATAGAAGACATCACCTATATCTTGGACAATAGAACAGATTGGGAAAATTTATTAATAAACGAAAAAGATGAAGAAGTTAAAAGCTATATTATTGAAAATCTAAAACTGATTAAAGAAAATTCTAAATTTCAGGAAGCATTTTTAGGCAATTTATTTTATGAATCAGCGGAAGAACGTTTCAAATTAATTTTAAATAAAATTGATTCAGTCTTAAATTAACTTTTTTTTGCTAAATCAAAATACAATCATTCCATATAAATTAACTATTTCAAAAAAAGTCACTTCAGCATTAGCAAACTCGAAATATTTATAAGAACTTTGCAAACTTTTTTCCGTGAATACCACAAAGCCTAAAGTTTTAAAAATGAAGAAGAAAATTGAAATATTAGCTCCTGCTAAAGATTTAATTGGAGGAATGGCAGCCATCAATAGTGGCGCCGATGCAGTTTATATTGGTGCACCGCAATTTGGCGCACGATCAAATGCCAATAACTCAATTGAAGATGTTGCGGCATTAGTAAAATATGCACACTTATTTAACGCTCAGGTTTTTGTGGTAATGAATACCATTTTATACGACAATGAACTCGAAACATGTCGTCAAATGATCTGGGAATTATACGAAATTGGAGTTGATGCCCTGATTATTCAGGATATGGCAATTATGGAAATGGAACTTCCTCCTATCGTACTTCATGCCAGCACACAAGCCAACAATCGTGACGCCGATAAAATTAAATTTCTTAAAGATGCCGGAATCAAACGTGTGGTTTTAGCCCGAGAATTAAACCTGCATCAAATTAAAGAAATCTACGATCATGCAGATGTTGAGTTAGAATTTTTCGTAACCGGAGCTTTATGTGTTTCTTTTAGTGGAAACTGTTATATGAGTGTAGCAAACGGAGAACGCAGCGCCAATCGTGGTTCTTGCGCTCAAAACTGCCGTTTACCTTATAACTTAATCGACGGAAACGGAGAAACTTTAATTAAAAACAGCCACTTACTTTCTATTAAAGATTTAGATATTTCAGATCAAATTCCGAATTTGATTGATGCCGGAATTGTATCCTTTAAAATCGAAGGTCGATTAAAAGATGTTGTTTATGTAAAAAACAATGTATCGTTTTTACGTCAAAAACTAGACAGTTTCTTAGAAGGAGAAGGAAGGGATAAATATATGAAAGCTTCATCAGGAAACTGTACCTATACTTTTGACTCTTCTTTAAGCAGAACTTTCAACCGCGGTTATACTGACTATTTTGTAAACGACAGAAATAAAAGTATCGGATCTTGGGAAAGCCCAAAATCAAAAGGACAGTACATTGGTAAACTAGTTAAAACGATAGGAAACGCTTACGAAATCGAAAATGGTAAATTCCTAAACAACGGTGACGGACTTTGTTTTATCAACGAAAATAACGAAGCAGACGGAATTTATGTAAACAAGGCAGAAAACGGAATAATATATCCAAATGTTTTAAAAGACATTAAACCGGGAACTTTTATTTACCGTAATAACGACGCTGCTTTCATCAAAATTGTAGAAAGAGAAGACAGTGCCGTTCGAAAAATCAGCACAACATTATTGCTTACAGAAAATGAAAACGGTTTTGAATTAATCGCAACCGATGAGGACGGATACGTAAGCACCGTAAATTTAGAGCATTCAAAAGAGCAGACTAAAACAGGCGAATCAATCGAGGAAAACATCAAAACGCAATTGGCAAAAACAGGTTTTACACCTTATACGGCTAATGAAATCAATATAATGTTTTCTCAAAACTGGTTCCTTCCTATTTCTAAAATCAACGAAATGAGAAGAACGGTTTACGATCAATTAACCGAAATTCGTCTGGCAAATTACAAACGCGAAGAGCACCAATTGGTAAAAACGTCGCATCCGTATCCTGAAACAAAATTGGATTTCATGTACAACGTTTCAAACAAAACAGCTCGTAAATTCTACGAACGTCACGGTGTAACAGAAATCGAAAAAGCATTCGAATTGCAATGGGATCCTGGAAAATCTCGTGTTATGACAACTAAATACTGCATTAAATACGAATTAAAAAAATGCCCAATACATCAAAAAGACATAATGGGTGTTAAAGTAAAAGAACCATTGGTATTAAAACAAGGCGAACTTGAATACAAATTAAAATTCAACTGCAAGCCCTGCGAAATGGAAATTTGGGAAAAAGACGCCGAATTTGAAATCGAGGAAGATCATTTTCATTAATAGCTAACCGCAAAGTTCGCAAAGAATTACGCAAGGTTCGCAAAGGTTTATTTTAAAATCTTTGCGAACCTTTTTATTTTGGGCGTGACCACAAGGGTCGGGCTATCCGCTGCAAGTCCTCGCACTTCCTTCGTCAGGCTGTGGGCTTTTCACTACTATCCCTCACGCAAAACGTAAAACAAGAAAATTTTTGTTTACAATTTAAATCTCCGCAATCTGCAAAATCTGCGTGAGAATAAAATCCATTTTTTTATCTTTACTCTCAAAACTAAATTTAAATGGAAGTCAAAAACAAGATTCAAAAACACGCCATTATTGCTGGGATTTTTGTGACCGCTTTTTTTCCACTTCTTATTTTTTCAAAAACTCTTTTCATCAATTTATGTATCCAAATATGCGATTTCGGCATTTTTTGGAATCCAATTTTCTGGGGCATCTTATTTCCTCTATTTATAATTTTTCTCTTTTGGAATACAGCTAAAAAGCTAAGCTACTCATTAAATCAAATCACTTATTTTAAAGCTTGCTCTCAATTTTCTTTCGTAGTAAGTTCAAAAATCATATTCGCTCTTTTTACGCTTTATATAATCGGACAATTTGTTAACGGATTGTCTGTTGCACTAGAATCACAAATTCCCTATATAATTTTATTTTCAATATTAATGATTTTATTTCTATCATTTTTATTGATGATTTTAACTTTTATAAGCAGTTTACTTATTGTAAAAGCAAGCCAAAACCCTCAAACTTTAAATCAAACAAAATGAAAATACTACTCCTAGGTTCAGGCGAATTAGGCAAAGAATTTGTCATTGCCGCACAACGAATCGGACAAACCATAATTGCTGTTGACAGTTACGAAAATGCACCCGCAATGCAAGTCGCACACGGCTTTGAAGTTATCAATATGCTTGATGGCGAAGCACTTGACCGAATCGTAGCCAAACACAAACCAGATTTTATAGTTCCTGAAATTGAAGCCATTCGCACGGAACGTTTTTACGATTATGAAAAGCAAGGAATCACAGTTGTTCCATCTGCGAAAGCGGCCAACTTTACGATGAATCGTAAAGCCATTCGTGATTTAGCTTCAAAAGAATTGGGTCTAAAAACAGCTAAATATCAATATGCAACTTCGGCAGAAGAATTACAAAAAGCCGTTCAGGAAGTTGGAATTCCATGTGTAGTAAAACCTTTAATGTCTTCTTCCGGCAAAGGACAATCGACTATAAAAACTGAAAGTGATATCGAGAAAGCGTGGCAATATGCCGTTGCAGGATCTCGTGGTGATGTTATCGAAGTAATTGTAGAAGCTTTTGTTGATTTTCATTCAGAGATTACACTTTTAACGATTACGCAAAATGGTAATCCAACGTTATTTTGTGCGCCTATTGGGCACAGACAAGAACGCGGCGATTATCAGGAAAGCTGGCAACCTGCTTTAGTTTCAGAAAGAGACTTGTACGAAGCGCAGGATATGGCAGAAAAAATTACCGAAGCGCTTGGCGGTGCAGGACTTTTTGGAGTGGAATTTTTCCTGACTAATGAAGGTGTTTATTTCTCTGAACTTTCCCCTCGCCCACACGATACCGGAATGGTAACTTTGGCCGGAACGCAAAATTTCAACGAATTTGAATTGCATTTACGTGCGATTTTAAGCTTGCCAATTTTCGAAATTACATTAGAAAAAGCCGGCGCAAGTGCCGTAATTTTAGCTTCTGAAGATTCAACAAATCCAACTTTTACCGGAATCGAAAAAGTGGCTGCTTTACCAAAAACTGATTTCAGAATCTTTGGAAAACCAACTTCAAGACCTTATCGCCGAATGGGTGTTGTTTTAAGCCATGATTCATTGGCAACTCCAATCGAAGAAGTAATCGAAAGAGCAAAATCAACTGCAACACTAATAAAAGTACATTCATAAATGGAGTTAATTCTTGAAAATATTGCCAAACACGTTTCGCTAACACCTGAAGAACAGGCTCATTTCTTATCCAAATTAGAAACAAACACCTACAAAACCAAAACCATTTTATTAAATGCCGGCGAAGTTTGTAAACATTCGTATTTCGTAAATTCCGGAATTTTAAGAAGCTTCAATATTAATGATAATATTGTCGAACATGTTTTATCATTTGCCTGTCAAGGCTGGTGGATGAGCGATATGTATAGTTTTTTTTCGCAAAAACCGGGACAACTTTTTATAGAAGTTTTAGAAGACGCAGAAGTAGTTTCGTTATCTAAAGAAAATCAGGAACAATTGTATCATGATATTCCAAAATTAGAGCGCTTTTTCAGGATTTTAATCGAGAATTCTTTAGTCGCTAATCAACAGCGCTTAATGGATAATTTAAGTTTACCGGCAGAAGAACGCTTTGAAAAATTTACGACAAAATACGGAAACCTGGTTCATAAAGTACCTCAAAAACAAATCGCTTCTTTCATTGGCGTAACGCCCGAATTTTTCAGCAAAATGAAAGCTCGATTATTGAAAAAATAAAGTTTTCCGCCACGAATTCACGAATTATTTTTTGACAATCTTTGTGAATAAAATTCGTGAATTCGTGGCGGAAAAAAAAATTAAAATTGCTCAACCTCTGTAGAATGTTTCATAGCTGTTATGGTTGATTTTCCGATCATAACGGTATTTTGAACGGCATCAAAATAAGAAGTCCCTACAAAAGCCTGATGTTTTACAGCTCGGAAACCGTTTTTCTGTAAAGCGAATTCTCTTTCCTGCAATTCAGAATATCCCGCCATTCCGCGCTCTTTGTAAGCTTTAGACAATTCAAACATACTAGTATTTAAAGCATGGAATCCTGCCAAAGTAATAAATTGGAATTTATATCCCATTTTAGCCAAGTCTTCTCTAAACGTTTCCATTTCGGCAACTGATAATTTTGCCGCCCAATTAAAAGAAGGCGAACAATTATAAGCCAGCATTTTATCCGGAAATTCTTTTTTCATGGCATCGGCAAACTTTTTAGCATAAACCAAATCCGGATTACTGGTTTCCATCCAAATCAAATCAGCATACGGCGCGTAGCTCAAACCTCTGGCAATTCCCTGATCAATTCCGTTTTTTACATAGAAAAAACCTTCAGCCGTTTTTTCGCCAGTTATAAATTTTGCGTCTCTCGGATCTGCATCGCTGGTTAATAAATTAGCGGCATCAGCATCCGTTCTTGCAACAATTAAAGTTGAAACTCCCATAACATCTGATGCCAAACGCGCTGCAATTAATTTATTGATAGCTTCCTGAGTGGGTACCAAAACTTTACCGCCCAAATGCCCGCACTTTTTAGCAGAACTCAATTGATCTTCAAAATGAACTCCGGATGCTCCGGCTTCAATCATAGATTTCATTAGTTCGAAAGCATTGAGGTTTCCGCCAAAACCGGCTTCGGCATCAGCCACAATCGGAACCAGATAATCTTTTTTATCTTCAACTCTGTTTACAGTCTGAATCTGATCAGCGCGCAACAAAGCATTATTTATTTTTTTAACCACCATTGGCACGCTATTTACCGGATAAAGCGATTGGTCAGGATACATTTCGCCAGCCAAATTCGCATCGGCCGCCACTTGCCAGCCACTCAAATAAATCGCTTCTAAACCAGCGTCGACTTCCTGAATCGCCTGATTTCCTGTTAACGCGCCCAAACCAGCAACATAATCCTGATTTTTTAACTTTTTCCATAATTTTTGCGCTCCCATTTTGGCAATAGAATACTCAATTTGATAAGAGCCCTGAAGTGTAACTACTTCTGTAGCCGTATAAGGACGCTCAACACCTTTCCATCTTGGGTTCGTAATCCAATCGTTAATCAATTCCTGAATTCTGTCTTCTGTTGTTTTCATAAATAGTTTAAGTTAAAGTGGTTAGTAAGTAAATAGTTCTCAGTCTCAGTTTTCAGTTTTCAACTCAGACTCTAAATTTTATTCTTTGAGTTTAATTTTTAAACACATAGAGACATAGTTTTTCTTTGTGGTTAAAGGCATTTCATTTGTTTTAAACAAACATAGCTATGTGTTAAAAACTAGTTTTTTTTATAAACTTTTTTTAATTGAAACTTAAACCTATGTCTCTATGTGTTAAAAAAGTATTCTAATTTCATCTGCCTAATCTGCGTGAAAAATATTTTTAATTTTTAATTCCCAATTTTCAATTGTTACAGGTATTTGTAACAAGGAATAGTTAGGAAATCAACGAAATCAGTATTTACGACTAATCTTTCCAATACTTTTTCAGCCAATGGAAATTGCTTTTTTTCGTGAATTTCTTCGCCTAATCCGTCTTTTATTTTTTTGAATTCATCTAAAGCCAATTCGTGATAATAAGCCAAATCTAGCTTCCTGCCATTATCCAAAAGCACTTTATTCTGAAGCCATTGCCACAATTGCGATCTCGAAATTTCGGCTGTTGCAGCATCTTCCATTAAATTATGCAATGCAGCTGCGCCTTGTCCGTTTAGCCAGGAAGCCAAATACAAAACGCCAACATTGATATTTTTTCGAACGCCGTTTTCAGTAATGATTCCAATTGGTGGTTCAATCAAATCAGCTTCTGTAATTTTGCGGTGTTCTCTTTTTATATGAATTTGATTTGGAGTCGGCATTCCTTTATCAAAGATTACTTTTGCTATTGAAACCAAATCCGGATGCGCGACCCAGGTTCCGTCGTGACCGTTTCGAACTTCACGCTCTTTGTCGGTTTTTACTTTTGCGAAAGCAATAGCATTAGCTTCTTCATTATTCTTAATCGGAATTTGAGCCGCCATTCCGCCAATGGCATGAATCCCGCGCTTATGACATCTTTGAATTACTAAATTGGAATACGCATTCATAAAAGGCGAAGTCATATTTACCTGATCGCGATCCGGAACAATGAACTTTGGATTTTTTCGGAACTTTTTAATGTATGAGAAAATATAATCCCAACGTCCGCAATTCAGGCCCACAATATGTTCTTTCAATTCATAAATAATTTCATCTAATTGAAAACTGGCTGTTATCGTTTCAATTAAAACTGTCACTTTTATTGTTCCTCGTTTCAGTTTCAAATAATCTTCTGTAAAATCAATTACATTATTCCACCAACGCGCTTCCAGATAATGTTCCAATTTTGGAATATAGAAATACGGTCCCGAATTGTTTTCTAAAAGCTTTTTATGATTATGAAAAACATACAATCCAAAATCTACCAACGAACCGGAAACCGGATTTCCTTCAACTGAAAGATGTTTCTCCGTTAAATGCAATCCTCTTGGGCGAACAATTAGAGTTGCAATTTTTTCATTCAATTGATAACTTTTGTTTTTGGCTTCATCTGTATACGAAATTGTTTTATTTACAGCATCAATCAGATTCATTTGCCCATCCATCAAATTTTGCCAGGTTGGCGAAGTACTATCCTCAAAATCAGCCATGAAAGTTTTTGCTCCCGAATTCAATGCATTTATTATCATTTTGCGATCGACTGGCCCGGTAATTTCTACTCGGCGATCTAATAAATCTTTCGGTATTTCTCCAGCTGTCCAATTACTTTCTCTAACGGTTTTAGTTTCTGAAGGAAAAGCCGGCATTATACCCTGATCAAACATGACTTGTTTTTGATCGCGTTGCAGCAACAGCAATTTTCGTTGCGATTCGAATTTTCGATGCAAATCAGTTATAAAATTGATCGCTTCTTCTGTCCAGATTACTGGATAAGAAAGCTTCTTTTCGGCTAAAAATTCCATTGCCGTTTCGGTAATTTCTAATTGGTTTTTCATAGCTGTTAATTTTAATTATTATCAATTTGTTTATTCAATTTCACAAACAAAACATAACAATCTGATAGTTAATATTTTCTACACCACAATATTAGAAAAAAGTTTTTTACAAAACAAGCGAACGTTCGCTAAATATTAAAAATAATTTTTTGGCGATTATTTACAAAATGGTTATATTTGAATTATGGATATCGAAAAAGACTATATAAAGCTGATATTTGGGCTAAAATTGAAGCAAGTCCGCACACAAAAAAATCTTTCTCTTTTTGGTTTAGCCAAATTGACAAATCTTTCAAAATCGTATTTAAACGAAATTGAAAAGGGCAAAAAATATCCAAAAGCAGACAAAATTTTGCTTTTATGCAAACATTTGGATGTCTCTTACGACCAAATGGTTTCCCTAAAACTCGATAACAACCTCGCTCCCATTGGAGAAATCTTAAAATCAGGCATTTTAAAAGAAATCCCGCTGGAACTTTTTGGCATTCAGGAAGCTGATTTAATAGATATAATTGCCAATGCTCCTGCAAAAGTCAATGCGTTTATTAGTACGATTATTGAAATCGCACAACATTATAATTTAAGCAGAGAGAGTTTCTTTCTTGCTGCTTTACGATCTTATCAGGAAGCACACAGTAATTATTTTGAAGATTTAGAAGAAAAAGTAATTGCGTTTTCAAAGTCCTTCCAAATTAATTTAGATTCTAAAATTACTATTGGAGAATTAGAAGCCATTCTAAAAGAAGAATTCGAATATACCATTAAAGAAATCGCCTTTACAGATCAGGAAGCTTTAGAAGATTTGCGCTCGATTTATGTTCCGAAAAGCAAGACTTTGCTGCTTTCAACCGAAATCGACAATCCTCAAAAAGCTTTTATTTTAGCGAAAGAAATCGCCTATAATTATTTAAAAATCTCTGATCGTTTACTGACTTTCAGCTGGATTAAATTTGACAATTTTGACCAGGTTTTGCATAATTTTTACGCTTCTTATTTTGCGGGCGCTTTATTATTACCGAGACAATTGGTGGTTAATAAAATCAATAATTTTTTAAATAATGAAAATCCAAATCCGGAAGAATTTGTCACTTTAATAGAAAGTTTTGAAGTTTCTCCGGAATCGTTTTATCAAAGATTAACGAATTTACTGCCGAAAGATTTTCAGCTGAAAAATCTATTCTTTTTAAGAATGTCACATCCTATTGGCTCTGATATTTATCAGATTAAAAAAGAATTACACATTACAAATCAGCAGGAACCGCACGCTAACGAAACCAATGAACATTATTGCAGAAGATGGGTTTCGGTAAAAACCATAAATGAAGCTATCAGACAAAACAAACCTCACTTTTTTGATGCACAAATTTCAAGTTATGTGCATAGCGGAAATGAATATTTGGTTTTTTCATCGGCCACAAAAGATCCTTTTATAAAAGATAATATTCGCAGTATTTCTGTTGGAATTCTAATTAATCCAACCATGAAAAAGAAATTTAAATTCATAGAAGGAAAACCTCTCGTTAAGAGAATTGTTGGCGTTACCTGCGAAACCTGCGATGTAAAAAATTGCATGGAAAGAGCTGCGCCGCCAATTGCGTTAGAGAAAAAAAGACGTCATGATAATACGGATTTTGTTGTACAGCAGTTTATTAGTCAATATAGTTAGAATTTTAGATTGCAGAGTTTAGATTTTAGATTTTTCTCGATTTTGTCATCTCGACGAAGGAGAGATCGCACTAGAAATTCCAATCCTATAATCGTCAATCTTTGTCGAGCCACTTGCGCAGAATGGATTGAAATCTATCCCTACAATATAATTCGTTCCTCTGGAACTTTTATACATATTGGAAATATGCATTTCTTATGAAAATGAAACTTCTAGCATAGCCCCGATAGAAGTGAAAATCCTTTTGTGCCGGGGTTCGGCAGAAAAGATTGAAACGAATAGCGGGACGTCACGTCTTTTGAAAACCAAAAATTTCTGCTTCAAAAAAAGCTCAAAACTTTTCTTAATCTAGGTTAAGTGCGTTTTGATTACTACCGCCGTAAATTTGTACTATAAAAATAAAGAAACAATAGATCATGGAAAATATAGTATTACACAAAGCAGAAACAAGAGGAAACGCAAATCATGGATGGCTTAATGCTTATCACAGTTTTAGTTTTGCGAGCTGGTACAATCCGGATAGAATTCAGTTTGGCGCACTTCGTGTTTTGAACGATGACACAATTGCGGGCGGAATGGGTTTTGGTACGCATCCTCACGATAATATGGAAATCATTACGATTCCGTTAGAAGGTGATTTAGCACACAAAGACAGTATGGGAAATACTGAAATTATCAAAAATGGCGATATTCAGGTAATGAGTGCCGGAACCGGAGTTCAACATAGTGAGTTTAATCCAAATGCAGATCAGCAGACTAAATTATTGCAAATTTGGTTGTTTCCTAACAAAAGAAATGTTTCGCCTCGTTACCAACAAATTACTTTGGATGTGGCGGACAGACATAACAAACTATCTCAAATTTTATCGCCAAATGCAGATGATGAAGGAGTTTGGATTCATCAGGATGCCTGGTTTAATATGGGAAATTTTGATGCCGGAACTGCAACAGAATATAAATTAAAAAAAGAAGGAAACGGGGTTTATGCTTTCATTCTAAAAGGAAACGTAACGATAAACGATCAGGAATTAAATACTCGTGACGCGATGGGAATTTCTGATTTTGAAACTTTAAATATAAAGGCAAATACGGATGCAGAGTTTCTTTTAATGGAAATTCCGATGAACTATTAATCAATAGCAATTTTTCAAACAACAAAAACAAAACAAACCGGGAATCAAAAGTTATTTCATTTTTATTTCTTAATCTAGGTTAAGTGCCAAATGAAGACTGTCGAAGTAACTTTGTCCTATCAAAATGAAATTAATATTTTAAAAATAAAAATTATGGCAACTACAAAATGGTCAATTGACCCAACTCACTCAGAAATTGGTTTTAAAGTTAAACACATGATGTTTACAAATGTTTCCGGTAAATTTGGAACTTACGATGCTTCAATCACTACGGAAGGAAATGATTTTGAAAACGCAGCAATCGAATTTTCAGGCGATATTGCTTCTATCGATACTGCAAATGCAGACAGAGACGGTCACCTAAGAAGCGCTGATTTCTTTGATGCTGAAAACAATCCAAAATTAACTTTCAAAGCTTCATCTTTCAAAAAAATTGATGATGGAGATTATGAATTAACTGGAGATTTAACTATTAAAGGTGTTTCTAAATCAGTTAAATTTCCTGTAGAATTTAGCGGAATCATGACTGATCCTTGGGGAAATACTAAAGTAGGTTTAAGCATTGAAGGCAAAATTAATCGTAAAGATTGGGGTTTAAACTGGAATTCTGCTCTTGAAACCGGGGGAGTTTTAGTTGGAGAAGAAGTTCGTTTAAACATTGAATTGCAATTTGTAAAACAAGCTTAATCTTGTAATAAATAGGTTTAATTTGGTTGGTTAAAAAGCCTGTACTTTTTCGGAAGTGCAGGCTTTTTTTTATAGCCACGAATTCACGAATTATTTTTCCAAACTTTCTCTATAAAAATTCGTGAATTCGTGGCTAAAAACTCATCGCGATATATTTCTAAATTCAGTTGGAGAAAGTCCCGTTTGTTTTTTGAAGAATCTGGAGAAATACGAATAATCTTCGTAGCCTACTTTGTAAGCAATTTCATTTACCGCTAATTGTTTATCGATTAACATGCGTTTGATTTCGAGAATTACACGATCGACAATAACTTCTGTTGCAGTTTTTTGAAGGATTTCATTGCAGATTCGGTTTAAGTGTTTTAACGTAATATTTAGTTTTTCTGCATAAAAAGAAGGCAATTTTTCTTCTCTGAAATATTGTTCTAAAAGTGTTTCAAAAGTATTGATTTTAATATTGTATGAATGGGTTTGATGTGAATAGGTTTCACTGTACTTTCTGGAAATTTCGATATGAATGCAATCCAGCAAATTCAGCATTTTATCTAATTGCTGTTTATGATTCTGACTGTTTTCCTGAATTAACAAATCAAAATAAGGCAGGATTTTTGGAATTTCTGTTTCTTCAAAAACCATTTCCGGCCGGTTATGAATGGAATGGTAAAAATTATAATCGTTGATTTTTTTCTGTCCGAAATACAAATTGTAAAGTTCCTGCGAAAAGATAATCACAAAGCCTTCAATATCTTCAGACAAACTCCAATGGTGCATTTGTCCGGGCTGCAGCACAAATAAACTTCCTCTTTTTATTTCGAATTGGTCAAAATCTACCTCATGTTTTCCTGAACCATTTGTAAAAAAAACCATTAAGTAGGAATCATGGCGATGCGGTTCTTCGACAAAACTGTGGCTTTTTAAATGTTCTGCAAAAGTATTGACGTAAAAATCACGATGAATGTCATTGCAGCTAAAATTCTGAACACTATAAATTGGATATTTTTTCATAACAAATGTCTTTATTGTGCTATAATAAGCGAAGATATAAAAAAGACTTTTATCCTACTCTGATTTACCTTTGTATAAACAAAAAACATCAAAATCATGTCAAGTGCATTAACTCATATTTTAAGCAACGAATGTCCGGTTTGTCATAAAGGAAAAGTATTTAAAGACAAAAATATCTTTCTGAATTTCGGATTACCAAAAATGAACGAATATTGCAGTCATTGTCATTACAAATTTCAAAAAGAACCTGGTTATTTCTTTGGTGCGATGTACGTAAACTACGGATTAACTGTTGCGCAAGGTATTGCTACTTATTGTGTTGCGCAGTTTTTCTTTGAACAAAATTTCGATTTAAGAATTATTCCAATTATTGCAGTTGTCATTACTTTACTAACTTCTTTCAATCTGAGATTTTCAAGATTAGTGTGGATTTATATGTTTAAGGATTATACGAGCTAAAAAAAATGCTATTTTTGCCTTTCAATTGAAACTAATTTTCAATTCCAAAAAAACAAAAAATAAATTAGACAAATGAAAGCATACGTATTTCCGGGTCAGGGCGCACAGTTTACAGGAATGGGCAAAGACTTATATGAAAACTCGGCTCTAGCCAAAGAATTATTCGAAAAAGCTAATGAAATTTTAGGTTTTAGAATTACAGATATTATGTTCGAAGGTACTGCCGAAGAACTAAAAGAAACTAAAGTTACACAACCGGCTGTATTTTTACATTCAGTTATTTTAGCCAAAACTTTAGGCGAAGATTTTAAACCGGAAATGGTTGCAGGACATTCTTTAGGAGAATTTTCAGCATTAGTTGCAAACGGGACTTTATCTTTTGAAGACGGTCTTAAATTGGTTTCTCAACGTGCTTTAGCCATGCAAAAAGCTTGCGAAATCATTCCATCAACAATGGCTGCGGTTTTAGGTTTGGCTGATAATATTGTGGAAGAAGTTTGCGCTTCTATAGACGGAATTGTGGTTGCAGCAAATTACAATTGCCCTGGACAATTAGTAATTTCAGGAGAAACTTCTGCAGTTGAAAAAGCTTGTGAAGCGATGAAAGCTGCCGGTGCAAAACGCGCATTGATTTTACCGGTTGGAGGTGCTTTTCATTCTCCAATGATGGAACCTGCAAGAGAAGAATTAGCCGCTGCAATTGAAGCAACGACTTTCTCTACTCCTATTTGCCCGGTTTACCAAAACGTAACAGCAAGCGCTGTTTCTGATGCAAACGAAATCAAAAAGAACTTAATTATACAATTGACCGCACCAGTAAAATGGACACAATCTGTACAGCAAATGATCGCTGATGGTGCTACTTTATTTACTGAAGTTGGCCCAGGAAAAGTGTTAGCTGGTTTGATTAATAAAATTGACAAAGAAGCAGTTACTGCGAATGCTTAAATTTTAGTGTTCAGTCGCAGTTTTAGTTTACAGTTTAAAAACTATATCAATAAAAAATCCTCATGAACAGAGATTGTTTATGAGGATTTTTTGCTTTATAATTCTTTTGCTTCAATACAATGATTATTAGTAATTCCGGTAATCAGAAAATTTTGATCTCTTCTTTCAAAAAACACATACCAAGTTGTTCTAGTATTAACTTTATAAAAAACATAATTGGAGCCTAAATATTTAAGAGGTTTTGGAGTTTTTTTATGAGGAGATTTTTTAATTCTTTCTGGAATGGCATCGTAAATTTCATCAACATATTCATCTGCAGATTCTATAAAACCAAAGTATTGTTTTTTATATAGGATTACAACCAAATCATTAAGATAACTAATTACAGATGATGTATAAATAACTTCTATTTTCCCCACCATTCCCTAATCCTCCTTTTAGATTCTGCTTTTGCTTCCTCTGGCGTTAAGCCTTTTGCAAACTCAGCACCAAAATCAAAAGTTTCCGGATCTATTCCTTTAAATTTTGGTTTTTGAACTTCATATTCAACTCTGGGCTCTTCAACCTTATTATTTTTCGGATCATCTTTTTTCCTATTCATAATTCCTACAATTTAATCTTACAAATTTACAAAATAAAATCTTCTCTAAAATAAAAATCCCAATTAATCTAAACCGATTATTTGGGACTTTTCATATTCTATAGTTAGTCGCACTGCTGCGCGTCTCCACCTGAAAACTGCGACCTAAAACTGAAAACTATTTAAGAACGAACTTTCTGTTCCCATTTCCAGGCGCTTGCCATTGCTTCGTCAAGACTTAATTCTGCTTTCCAGCCTAAAACATTGTTTGCTTTATCTGTGTTTGCATACGCTTCGGTTATATCACCTTCGCGACGTGGTATTATTTTGTATGGTAATTTTTTATCACTTACTTTTTCAAAACTGTGAATTACTTCCAGAACCGAACTTCCTTTTCCGGTTCCTAAATTAAAAGTTTCTACTTTTTGCAAATTCTTTTTATTCAACAAGCGCTGTAATGCAATTACGTGCGCTTTTGCTAAATCTACAACATGAATATAATCACGAACAGCAGTTCCGTCCGGTGTTGGATAATCATTTCCAAAAACTGATAATTCCTGACGCAATCCCATTCCGGTTTGTGTAATAAACGGAACTAAATTCTGTGGAACTCCTAAAGGCAATTCTCCAATTTCTGTACTTGAATGCGCTCCTATCGGATTAAAATAACGCAATAAAACAGCACTGATATTAGTAACTTTTGCTGTATCAGTAATTATTTCTTCGCCTATTTGTTTGGTATTTCCATAAGGAGACATTGCTGTTTGCACAGGCGCGTCTTCTGTAATTGGCATTTTTTCAGCCTGACCGTAAACCGTACAAGACGAGCTGAAAATAAAACTTGCTTCCTGCTTTTCTTTTAATTCCTGCAAAAGATAAACCAAAGCATTAATATTGTTTTCGTAATACAACAAAGGATTTTCGACACTTTCACCAACTGCTTTTGAAGCTGCAAAATGAATTACACCGGTAATATCATTGTGTTTTTTAAAGAAATCCTGAACTGACGCTTTTTCTCTTAAATCTATTTTTTCGAACAAAGGCGTTTTTCCTGTGATAGCTGTAATTCCTTTTAAAACATCTTCTGAAGAATTGGAAAGATTATCAATTATCACGACTTCAAAGCCTTCATTTTGCAATTCGACTACGGTGTGAGAACCAATAAATCCTAATCCTCCGGTTACTAATATTTTCATTTTTTGGTTGTTTTTTTTATGTAGTTAATTTGTAAGCCTGTCTCGCAATAAGAATCCAGTTATTTTTCTGTTTTTGCCAAACAAGCATTATTCCGATTTTAATATCTCTGTCAATTCCGTCATCTTTGGTATGAGCAGACAAAACATGCCTCACAATAGCAACATCATTTTGAATTGTTATTGTTTGGTTTTGAAAATCTATCGTGACGAAATCAGATTTTCCGCTAACAATTCCGTCTATAAATTCTACCTGATTTTGAAAATTACCATTCGAATGAACATAACTAAGTTTTTCAGAAGTTAGCGCTTTTAATTTAGCTCCATCAGCATCAATCATGGCTTTACGCAAAATTTCAACCTGATTATTGACAGCAGCTTCATCTTTAGTGTTCGATTTTTGAGCAAAAGCCGAAAATTGAATCAGAATCATTAAAATTAAAATACGGAAACTTTTCATCTTTATTTATTTAGGAATTCTAAAACAGAATCTGTAATAAATTTAATTTGCTCATCATCCAATTCTGTGTGCATTGGCAAAGCAATTACTTCTTTTACTAATTGGTTTGTAACCGGAAATTGCTCTTCTTTATAACGAACATCCACATAAGCTTTTTGCGAATGTAACGGAATTGGATAATAAATCGCACACGGAATTGCTTTGTCTAACAAATGCTGCATTAAGGCATTACGATCTGCATCAATAATTCTTAATACATATTGATGAAAAACGTGATCATTTTCGTCGGCATCAAATTTTGGTGTAATGATGTGAGTATTTCCTGCAAAAGCTGCATTATATTTTGAAGCTGCACGACGGCGCGCTTTATTGTATTCGTCTAACAAAGGTAATTTTGCATTTAAAACTCCCGCCTGAATACTGTCTAAACGTGAATTTACACCCACAACATCATGATGGTAACGCTCGTACATTCCGTGATTTACGATTCCGCGGATGATGTGTGCCAGTTTATCATCGTTTGTAAAAATTGCTCCACCATCTCCGTAACAACCTAAGTTTTTAGACGGAAAAAATGACGTTGCCGCAACGTGCCCAATTACACCAACTTTAGTTTTTTCTCCTGATTTAGAAACATAATCGGCACCAATAGCTTGTGCATTATCTTCAATTACATACAAATTATGCTCAGCTGCAATTTCCATAATCGCATCCATATTTGCAGCACGGCCAAATAAATGTACCGGAACAATTGCTTTTGTTTTTGGTGTAATTGATTTTTTAATAGCTTCTATATCAATGTTCATATTCGTGATATCAACATCAACCAAAACCGGCGTTAATTGCAATAAAGCAATAACCTCAACTGTTGCTGCAAAAGTAAAATCTGCTGTAATTACCTCATCACCAGGTTTTAAATCTAATCCCATCATGGCAATTTGCAAGGCATCTGTACCATTTGCACACGGAATTACGTGTTTTGCTCCTAAATATTCCTCAAGATTCTTTTGAAACTGGTGAACCAAAGGTCCGTTTATATAAGTATTTGTATCTAAAACTTCTTGAATTGAAGCATCAACAGTAGCTTTTATTTTTTCGTATTGACTCTTTAAGTCAACCATTTGGATTTTTTTCATTTCTATTTATTTATTTAAAACTGTGAGATTGTATTTTTAAAACGAATCTCTAAAACGAAGAACAAAAATAGTTATTTAATACCTTCAAACAATGAAAATAATTTAAAGAAGCGTAATTTAGCGCCAAAATTATATATATGCTTTTTCTATACAATTTAGTTATTTCTATTGCTGGTTTTTTTCTGAAAATTGTAGCGCTTTTTAGTCCAAAAATCAAACTTTTTGTCGAAGGCAGAAAAAATGTTTTTGCCATTTTAGGAGAAAAAATCAAACCTTCAGATAAAACTATCTGGTTTCATTCCGCGTCTTTGGGTGAATACGAACAAGGTTTACCGGTAATTGAAAAAATTAAAGAAAAATATCCGTCACATAAAATAGTAGTTACTTTTTTTTCTCCTTCAGGTTATGAAGTACGCAAGAATAATACTGTTGCCGATGTGACTATTTACTTGCCTTTGGATACTAAAAAAAATGCAAAACGCTTTTTAAAATTAGTTCATCCGGAAAAAGCTTTTTTCATTAAATATGAGTTTTGGCTGAATTATTTAAAAGAATTAGAAAACGCTAAAATTCCAACTTATCTGGTTTCCGGAATTTTCAGGGATAGTCAAATGTTTTTTAAATGGTATGGAGGTTTTTATAGAAAAGCACTAAAAGCGTTTACTTATTTCTTTGTTCAGAATGAAGCTTCTAAACAAAAAATTGAAGCTATTGGATTTCATAATGTGATTGTTTCCGGCGATACGCGATTTGATCGTGTAAATGCAATTTTAGAAAGAGACAATTCACTTGATTTTATTGAAAAATTCAAAAACAATCAAACTACAATTGTTATTGGAAGTTCCTGGCCAAAAGACGAAGCTTTATTAGCAGAATATATTAATCAGGCGCCTGATACCGTGAAATTCATTATTGCTCCGCATAATATTAAAGCAGATCAAATAGCAGCGCTTCAGTCTCAAATAACAAAATCAAATATATTGTTCTCTCAGAAAGATGGAGCAGATGTATCCAACTATCAGGTTTTTATTATTGACACAATTGGCTTATTAACAAAGATTTACAGTTACGGAACAATAGCATACGTGGGCGGTGGTTTTGGAAATCCCGGGATTCATAACATTTTAGAACCGGCAACATTTGGAATCCCAATCGTTATTGGACCCAATTATTCTAATTTTGCTGAAGCAGTACAATTAGTTGAACTGGGCGGATGCCTTGTAATAAATAACAAAGAAGAACTAAAATTTAATTTTGATCAATTGATTGATGATCCAATTTTATTGAACGAAAAAAGCTCCATTTGCAAGAAATATATTGAGGATAATATTGGTGCTACAAACAGCATTATGAAAATCGTTTCTTAGACATTTTTAAGATCCAAACCTTACTTTGACGTCGTTATTAATAAAAAATGCTTTTAAATCGCTTAATTTTAATTGATTTACCGCACAGGAATATCAATTAAAAACGAAATAATGTGCAACTAACTAAAACAAAATAGCCAATTCTCTTATTGAATATTCAATGAAAAATAATTTATACAAAAAATACAATAATATCATAATTTTTATGTATTTTGGCATTATTCTTGATAAGTAAGATAATCGTGAGCAATGAAAATATTTTAAAAAAAAAATAAAAAAATATTTTACATATTAAAAAATTTATATCTTTGCCACGAATTAATAATTAACCTTTTATAATAAAGTAAGATGAAAAAAGTATTTTTAAGTTTAGCTGTTGTTGCTGTTTTAACTGTTGTATCTTGTAAAAAAGCTGATGCTGCAGCTCCTGAAGCTGTAGATTCTACTGCTGTTGCTGTTGATTCTGCTGCTGCTGTAGTTGATTCTGCTGCTGCAACTGTTGATTCTGCTGCTGCAAAAGTTGATTCTGCTGCTACTAAAGTAGAAGACGCTGCTAAAGAAGTAAAAAAATAATTAGAACCTAAGTTCTAAAAATTTTAAAACCATCCTAGCGATGGTTTTTTTTATGCTCAAAATTTAAATAAAAAAATTCCGATATTTAAATTCCAATAAAAAAATCCCAAATTCCAATGACACTAGGTGTATTAGAATTTGGGATTTTTTTTCCAGATTTATTTAAACAAAATCAAATAGCACAATCATTGGAATTTGGAATTTTAAATTATTTGGATTTCAATTTTTCTTTATTCCATTTCTTCCTCATAAACATCCTCAACAACTTCCTCATCTTCAAAAATCATATCATTTGAAGAGAAGTCTAAAATTTCCGCTTTTGAAGAGTACGTTACAATTTCTTTTATTCCTTTCTGTAAAAGCAATTCTGTAGTATATTTTCGGCTTGTTGCGAAGTGAACTTCGCCTAACATCAATTTAAAAAAATACTTTCCTCCAGAGCCTTTAAATTTTAAAAATTTAGCCTGATCAATATTTGCTTTAAATTTCTCAATATCTTCTTCGCATTCAAATTTCAATTCATAACTCAAACTTGTAAATATCACTTTCCCTTTGCGGGAAGTAAATACAAATTTATATTCATCATTAAATCTTTTACTAATTACAAAAGCACCCATAGTTATATTTCAGATTTAAGATTTGTGGATTTTAGATTATTGATATGCGATTCTTAGATTGCTAGATTCTTTAAGATAAATTTACTGCGCAAATTATTTTAAACTGAGTTTACACAATAAAAAAAGCCTCTTCAAAAAGAAGAGGCTTTAGTACTCAGAGCGGGACTTGAACCCGCACGAACATTGCTGTTCACTGGATTTTAAGTCCAGCGTGTCTACCAATTTCACCATCCGAGCATTATATGGTTTTGAGCGAAAAACGGGGCTCGAACCCGCGACCTCGACCTTGGCAAGGTCGCGCTCTACCAACTGAGCTATTTTCGCGTTTCAAATTCTTGTAAGAACTACAATACCTGACTTGTTCTGTATTGCGAGTGCAAATTTAGGACATTTATTCAATTATACAAGCCTTTTTATAAAAAAAATTATACTTATTTTATAACTTTCTGATAACCTAAACTTTAAATCTGAAATTATTTTCCCACTAACATTCTTTTAATCTCATTGAGCTTCATTAATGCTTCAACGGGTGTAATGGCGTTTATATCAAGACTCAGGATTTCTTCTTTTATCTCTTCTAATAAAGGATCATCAAGATTAAAAAAGCTCATTTGCATTTCATCATTTGCCGCTTTTACGCCATTTAACGCATCGCTTGAATGATTTTTTTCTAATTTCTTTAATAACTTCTGCGCTTTCAAAATTACAAGTTGAGGCATTCCTGCCATTTTTGCTACGTGAATTCCAAAACTATGTGCACTTCCGCCTTTTACAAGTTTACGAACAAAAAGAACAGTGTCTTTTAATTCTTTTACTGCAACATTATAATTTTGGATTCTTGTTAACGATTCTGTCATCTCATTTAATTCGTGATAATGAGTTGCAAACAACGTTTTTGCTTTTGATGGATGCTCGTGCAAAAATTCGGCAATAGCCCAAGCAATCGAAATTCCATCATATGTGCTGGTTCCTCTTCCAATTTCATCCAATAAAACCAAACTGCGATCAGAAATATTATTCAAAATCGAAGCGGTTTCATTCATCTCGACCATAAAAGTAGATTCTCCCATCGAAATGTTATCAGACGCTCCTACTCTGGTGAAAATCTTATCTACAATCCCCATTCTTACGCTGTCTGCCGGTACAAAACTTCCCATTTGAGCTAGCAATACAATCAAAGCAGTTTGTCTTAATATCGCCGATTTTCCAGACATGTTGGGTCCGGTAATCATAATAATCTGCTGCGTTTCTCTGTCTAAATAAACATCATTGGCAATATAAGGTGTTCCAACAGGCAATTGTTTTTCGATTACAGGATGCCTTCCGTTTTTGATTTCCAATTCGAAAGTGTCATCAATTTCAGGACATATATATTGATTTTCGATAGCCAGTTGGGTAAACGAACACAAACAGTCTAATTGCGCTACCAAATTGGCGTTCATCTGAACCGGTTTGATATACGTTGCAATCCAGGCAACCAATTGTTCGAAAAGATCTGATTCTATCTTATAGATTTTTTCTTCGGCACCTAAAATTTTGGTTTCGTATTCTTTTAATTCTTCGGTGATATAACGCTCTGCGTTTACCAGCGTTTGTTTACGAATCCATTCTTCAGGAACTTTATCTTTGTGTGTGTTTCGAACTTCGATATAATAACCAAAAACATTATTGAAAGATATTTTCAATGAAGAAATCCCTGTTCGTTCTGATTCTCTTTTCTCAATTCCTTCTAAAAATTCTTTTCCGGAAGTAGAAATAGCACGCAATTCATCTAATTCTTCATTAATTCCCTTTGCAATTGCATTCCCTTTTGAAATAGAAACCGGCGCATCCTGATTTAATGTTGTTTTGATTTTTTCTCTTAATAAATCACAGGCATGCAAACTATCTCCAATCACTTTTACTGCTTCCTGCGGACTTTCGAGCGCTAATGTTTTTATTGGAATTATCGCATCCAGAGATTCTTTCAAATAAACAATCTCTCTAGGCGAAACTTTTCCCGCTGCAATTTTAGAAATCAAACGCTCTAAATCAGAGATTTGCTTGATTTGATATTGAATTTTATGTAAAACTTCCGAATTTGATTTCAGATATGAAACTACATTATGACGTCCTTTTATTTTATTACTGTCTTTAAGCGGAAGTGCCAGCCAACGTTTCAACAAACGACCTCCCATTGGCGAAAGCGTTCTGTCAATAACATCTAAAAGTGTAACCGCATTTGGATTATAACTATGATATAATTCTAAGTTTCTTATCGTAAAACGATCCATCCAGACATAAGCATCTTCTGCAATACGCTGAATTGCCGTAATATGCTGTACACGATTGTGCTGCGTTTCGGATAAATAATATAAAATAGCTCCGGAAGCAATAATACCTTCTGTCAATTCTTCAATTCCAAAACCTTTCAGAGAAACGGTTTGAAAATGTTTAGTCAGTGTTTCTAAAGCATAATCTTCTTTATAAATCCAGTCTTCCAAATAAAAACTATGGAAATCTTCTCCAAAAGCGCTTTTAAAATCACCTTTATTATTTTTTGGAACCAGAACTTCACTTGGATTAAAATTCTGCAATAATTTATCTATATATTCTGCATTTCCCTGAGCTGTTAAAAACTCACCGGTCGAAACATCCAGAAAAGAAACCCCAATATTTTTATTGGCAAAATAAACTGAGGCTAAAAAGTTATTTGATTTTGATTGTAAAACTTCATCATTTAAAGAAACTCCAGGAGTTACAAGCTCTGTTACGCCTCTTTTTACAATAGTTTTGGTCATTTTTGGATCTTCAAGCTGGTCACAAATAGCCACACGAAGCCCTGCCTTTACCAATTTTGGCAAATAGGTATTAATAGAATGATGCGGAAAACCGGCCAAAGCGGTCTCGGTTTCAGAACCTGCACCTCTTTTGGTCAATGTAATTCCAAGAATTTTAGAAGCTCTAATGGCGTCTTCTCCAAAGGTTTCATAAAAATCACCCACTCTGAAAAGCAGACATGCATCAGGATATTTTCTCTTGATTTCGTTGTACTGTTTCATTAAAGGTGTTTCTTTCACCACTTTCTCTTTCGTTGCCAAATTATTGTATTTTAAATGAAATTTTATGACAGCGAATTTATAATATTTTGAAGGAATATCGAAGTGCTATAAAAATTAAAATATTTTAAGAATATTTTAAGTTCTGATATAAGAATTTTATCTAGATTTGTGATAATTAAAAAGACTCTTAAAAGATGAAAAAAATAATTTTATTCGCTATGTTAGCTGTGGTTGGAATTACTGCTTCTAACGCACAAAGCACTAAAAAAGCTAAAGCTGCAAAAGTTGCTAAAATTGAAGGAGCTGGAATGGCTTTTGAAACTGAAACTATCGATTACGGAACTATCGCACACAATGCTGATGGTAAACGTGAATTTGTTTTCGTAAACAACGGAACAAAACCATTAATCATTACAAATACACAAGGATCTTGTGGTTGTACTGTACCAACTACACCAAAAGAGCCTATCGCTCCTGGTGCTAAAGGAATTATTGGTGTAAAATATGCTACTGACAGAGTTGGTGCTTTTACAAAAACGGTAACGGTTACTTCTAATGCTGAAGGACAACCAACAAAAGTACTTACTATTAAAGGTACTGTTTTACCAGATCCTGTAAAAAGCTAATCTGAAAAACAATAAAATAATCGAAAAAGCTTCCTTATCTTTGGAAGCTTTTTTTATGACCTGAATTCAACACAATGAGAAAACTTGAAAATAGTGAGCTGGACAGAAAATCAATTGAAGATTTTAAAAAATCAGAAAAAACACCTTTAATTCTGGTTTTGGATGATATTCGAAGCTTACACAATATTGGATCTGTTTTTAGAACTGCCGATGCTTTTTTGATCGAAAAAATTATCTTATGCGGTATTACAGCAACTCCTCCAAACAAAGAAATTCATAAAACCGCTCTTGGCGCTACCGAAACTGTTGCATGGGAACATCACGAAAGTGTTTTGGAAGTTATTGAAAATCTTAAAAAAGAAAATGTGATGACGCTGGCTATCGAACAGGTTGAAAGTGCGATTTTTCTTCAGGATTTTAAGGTCGAAAAAAATCAAAAATATGCTTTAATTTTCGGGAATGAAGTATATGGTGTTTCTCAGGAAGCGGTTGCTATTTGCGACGGATGTATTGAAATTCCACAGTTAGGCACAAAACATTCCTTAAATATTTCTGTAAGCGCCGGAATTGTAGTTTGGGATTTGTTTCAAAAACTGAATTTTTAATTAGAGAATTAGAAAATGTGTCAATTAGATAATTTGTGTTGTAACCTATAAAATTATCTAATTTTCTAATTCTCCAATTGCCACATTAATTCAATTTCTTCTGAATTTCATTTAAGATAAAAAGATAATCTTCGTGGTTTTTTACAAAGTCACGATTTGAAACGTCGATGATTAAAACATTCAAATCGGTTTGGGATTTAATATATTCTAAATAACCGTTATTGATTTTATCTAAATATTCTCCTTCGATATTCTGCTCGTAATTTCTTCCTCGTTTTTTGATATTTTCCAATAAACGACCTGTATTTTGGTACAAATAAATATACAAATCTGGTTTTGGCATTTCTTTATAAATAATATCAAATAAGTTTCGATACAAACGATATTCATCTTCGGCAAGTGTGATTTTAGCGAAAATCAATGATTTAAAAATATGATAATCGGCTACGATAAAATCTTTGAATAAATCAAATTGCGCCAAATCATCTGATAATTGTTGATATCTGTCGGCAAGAAATGACATTTCGAGCGGAAAAGCATATCGGTTTTGATCTTTATAAAACTTTGGCAAAAAAGGATTATCTGCAAAACGTTCTAAAACAGTTTTTGCGTTAAAATCTTCTGCAATTTTATGTACCAAAGTTGTTTTTCCGGCTCCAATATTCCCTTCAAAAGAAATATAATTAAAGTGCTGCAGCGGAATTTCCTTTAACGGACTTTTTAAATCCTGAACAATAGTACAAATACTATCATCTGGCGTAATGGCAATTAAGTCACTTATAGTTTTATGAAAAACAGGATGTTTCCAGTTTAATTTCAAATCCTGCATGGGCAATAAAACAAATTTTCGATTTTGCATTAAAGGATGCGGAATCGTCAATTTTTCTGATTCGATAATTTCGTTATCAAAAACAATCAAATCAATATCAATAATTCGGGATTGATATCCTTGCTGATTGGAACGGATTCGGCCCAACTGTTTTTCGACTTTTAAAACCTGATTTAGTATTTTTTGTGCCGATAAATTAGTGTGCAAAACTAACGCACAATTGTAAAAAGCATCGCTCTCAAATCCCCAGGCGGGCGTTTCGTATAATTTTGAAACCTCGATTACGGTTCCCACTTCCTGATGTATTAATGCAATACAACTTTCGATGTTTGCCAATCGGTTTCCCTGATTACTGCCTATAGATAAAACGACCTGATGCTGTGATTTCATAATTAATGCAAATTAACTAAATCTATTTTAGAATTAGCAATATATTTGTGAAACGAGTTCTGAATTTAATTGTGAATTGTACGTTAAAATTTGTAACTTCTTACCTTTTTTCGCTACATATTAAAAAATATATTTTATGAAATTTCTAGGAAATGTAATTGCCACCGTCATTGGTATTTTTGTTTTTATCATGTTATTCTTTTTTGGAGTAATTCTTATTAGTGCTGTTTTTGGCGGAGAAGATACTGTTTCTGTAAAAGCAGATTCTGTTATAGAATTAGATTTGAAAAAAATCAATAACGATTATGCCGGAAAATATAAAGATCCGTGGGTAACCGTTTTTTCAGATAAAAAAGGAGTTGGTATAACCGATGTGATAAATGCAATCGAGGCGGCAAAAACTGACGATAATATTAAAGGAATCTCCATCTTAAACGATGAATCTTCGTTAGGACTGGCTCAATATAAAAGCTTAAGAAATGCGCTTGAAAGCTTTAAAAAATCAGGAAAATTTGTCTGGGCTTATGCCAATTCATTTTCTCAAAAAGAATATTATTTAAATTCTGTAGCCAATACAATTTACTTAAATCCAGCTGGAGATCTTGATTTTAAAGGACTTTCTTCTGAGGTGATGTTTTTTAAAGATTTTCAGGATAAATCAGGAATTCATATGGAAGTGATTCGTCACGGAAAATACAAAAGTGCCGTTGAGCCGTTTTTAGAAAATAAAATGAGCGATGCCAACAGAGAACAAATTACGGCTCTTTTAAATTCTATCTGGACAAATGTTTCTGAAGATATCTCAAAAAGCCGAAATATTCCGGTTTCCAAATTAAACGAAATAGCAAATGGTTTACTGGCAAGAACTCCGGAAATGGCAAAAAGAGAAAATCTAGTCGATATTGTGGCTTATGAAGATGTGTATCATAACGCTATTAAAAAACAATTAAAAGTAACCGGAGACGACGATTATAATAAAATTTCGATTCTGGATTATACCCAAAATAATATTACAACGGCTTTGACCAATTCATCAAGTGATCAAATTGCGATTATTTACGCTCAGGGCGAAATTGAAAGCGGAGAAGGCGATGTTACTGTAATTGGCGAAGGCGCTATGCGTCGTTCTTTGCAGGAAGCCCGTAAAGACGAAGATGTAAAAGCAATTGTACTTCGAATTGACAGTCCGGGCGGAAGCGCTTTGACTTCTGATTTGATCTGGAGAGAAATTGAAATTACCAAAAAAGTAAAACCTGTTGTGGTTTCTATGGGTAATTATGCTGCTTCCGGAGGTTATTATATTGCTTGTAATGCCAATAAAATTTTCGCAGAAAAAAATACAATTACGGGTTCAATTGGCGTTTTCGGGATTTTGCCAAACTTTAGTCCGTTAGCCAATAAACTTGGAATTAATACAGAACAGGTAAAAACACACGAAAACTCGGCTAATTATAGTCCGTTTGTTCCTGTTGATGAAAAGTTTAAAGCATTTACTTTAGAAGGAGTAGAAAAAATTTACAACACTTTTGTAACTCATGTTGCAGAAGGTCGAAAAATGACTTTTGCACAAGTTGATTCTATTGCACAAGGTCGCGTATGGTCAGGATCTCAGGCGTTAAAAATTGGATTGGTAGACAAAATTGGTGGTCTTGATGATGCAATTGCCGAAGCTGCTAAAATTGCTAAAATAAAATCATACAGCACGCAAAACTACCCTGAATACGAAAAAACATTCAACGATGTTTTATCCGGTTTACCTTTTGCAAAATCAAAAGAAGCTTTTATAAAAGAAGAAATTGGCGAAGAAAATTATCTTTTGATAGAACAGATAAAAAGACTTCAAAAACAAAAAGGAGTTCAGGCGATAATGCCTTTTGGGTTAAATATTCAATAATTTACCTATGAAAAAAATAGGCTTCGTTTTATTGGTCGTGTTTGTAAATTTCATTCAGGCGCAAAGCAAAAGTGAAATAACATTTAAGGAAAGCAGTTCTGTTTTAAAAATCAATTTAGATCAGATTTACGGAACTTTGACAACTCCGGATTTAACAAAAAAATATCCTGTTGCCTTGATTATTTCCGGTTCCGGACCAACGGACAGAAACGGAAATAATCCGATGATGAAAAACAATTCCCTGAAAATGCTGGCAGAAGCGCTGGCAAAAAACGGAATTGCTTCTTTACGATTCGACAAACGCGGCATTGGCGAAAGCAAAGCAGCTGCAGGATCTGAATCAGGCTTGGTTTTTGAAAATTATACAGAAGATGTAAAAAGCTGGATTAACTTATTGAAACAAGACAAACGTTTCTCGAAATTAATTATCATTGGACACAGCGAAGGTTCTTTAATTGGAATGATTGCCGGAGCAAAAGCAGATAAGTTTATTTCGATCGCAGGTTCCGGAGAATCTGCAGATAAATTGCTTAAAACGCAAATTTCATCAAAATCAAACAAACGTATTGAGGAAATGACCTTTCCTATTATTGATAGTTTAAAGAATGGAAACAAGGTAAAAAAAGTAGATCCAATGCTGAATTCTCTTTTTAGACCAAGTATTCAGCCGTATTTAATATCCTGGTTTAAATATGATCCTGCAATAGAAATTAAAAAACTAAATGTCCCTGTTTTAATTCTGCAGGGAAATAAAGATTTGCAAGTGACCATAAAAGATGCTGAAAATTTAGCGCAAGCCAATAAAAATTCAGAACTGGTAATTGTTGACAAAATGAATCACATTATGAAAATTATTGAAGGTGATCAACAAGCCAATTTTGCAAGTTATACTAATGAAACATTACCCGTTTCAGAAGAATTAATCCATAAAATTGTTTCCTTCATTCAGAAATAATTCACACTTAACGATATGGAAAAATCCGTTTGAAACTTCTCAAACAGATTTTTTATTTTATAAAAACAATTTCTTAGCATACGTAACATTAACCTTCTTTTTAATTAACCCAAAGTTAATTTCTGCTTAACAGGTTTAACCTGCTGTAGTATTTATTTTAGCAAAAAATTACAGGATCAGATAAATGAAATACATATCATAAAGTTTTAAAAATATTTAAGAATAATTTATTTTTTTTTGATAGCTTGCCCATAATCGAAAATTCGATTTACGGCAGGCTATTGTTTTTTATGATATATTTGAAATCTATTGAACGATAAAAGTTTATTTTTGCAAGAATATTACGTATAAATTAAGAACCCTAAAACCTCAAATCTATAATTAATTATGTTAAAGAAAATTTTAAAAATCACCGCCATTGTTCTTGTGGTTATCGTTGCCGCATTATTTGCAATTCCTTATCTATTTAAGGATCAGATAAAAACAAAAATCATAGAAGCTATTAATGAGAGCGTAGATGCAAAAGTGAGTTTTGCAGATGCTGATTTAAGTTTGTTTAAAAACTTTCCTAACGCTACTGTTGGAATCGAAAAATTACTGATCATCAACAAAGCACCTTTTGAAGGTGATACTTTAGTTTCGTTAGGTGAACTGAACCTGAAAATGAGTATCAAAGAACTTTTTAAAGGAAAAGATGAACCTTTAAACATTCAGGGAATCAGTTCTGAGAATGGTTTAATCAATATCATTTTTAATAAAGATGGTGTTGGAAACTTTGATATTGCTTTAAAAAATAAAGAAGAAGAAACAAAGAAAGACGAAGCAAGCAAACCGCTTTCTTTAAAAATCCAGAACTATAAAATCGAGAATTTCACCTTTAGATATATCGACCAGGGTTCTAAAATAAAAATGGTAATTGACAGCTTAAATCACGAAGGAACGGGAGATTTTACAAATTCTAAACTTGATTTAACCACAAAAACTACCGCCAAAGTTTCTATGGATATGGATAAGATGAATTACATGAAAAATGTAAAACTAACTTTGGATGCTGTTTTAGGAATTGATTTGGATAAAAGCAAATATACTTTTAAAGAAAACAAAGCTTTAATTAACCAATTGCCTTTAGAATTTGACGGTTTCATTCAAATGGTGGAAGCAGGTCAGATTTATGATTTGAAATTTAAAACGCCAACTTCATCATTTACCAATTTCTTAGGGTTAATTCCGTCTGCTTATTCTTCGAGTTTAGAAGGTGTAAAAACAACCGGAGATTTTACTGTTGTTGGTTTTGCAAAAGGTCAATTAACAGATACAACGGTGCCAAAATTCAATATTGCAATTGCATCAAACAATGCTTCCTTTCAATATCCGAATTTGCCTAAATCGGTTCAGAATATTGTAATTGATACTAAGATTATCAATGAAACAGGTATTTTGAATGATACTTATGTTAATCTGGATCAGCTATCTTTTAGAATCGATCAGGATGTTTTTAGCGCTAAAGCAAATGTTAGAAATATTACTGTAAATCCTTTGGTAAAAGCAGCTTTAAAAGGAACTATTAATTTAGCTAATCTTTCAAAAGCATATCCTATAAAAATGGATAAACCTTTGGCAGGTATTTTAAAAGCCGATGTTACCACAGAATTTGATATGGCTTCTGTTGAAAAAAGTCAATATGAAAACATCAAAAATGCCGGAACGATGAGTTTGTCAGGATTTAAATATACTGATGAAAACAATAAATCAATGAATATTAGTACGGCTTTGGTTGAATTCAATACCAGTACGATCAACCTGAAAAAATTTGATGCTACTACAGGAAGAAGTGATATTAGTATTAATGGAATTCTGGAAAATTTCTACGGTTTTATGTTTAAAAAACAAGAGCTAAAAGGAAACTTCAATATGAGCTCAAACCAATTGGCAGTTGATGATTTCATGACTTCCGGAGAACCTGCGAAAACCGGAACCAGAACTACAGCTGGAAAAGAAACAGAAACAAAAGCGACGCCGGCAAAACCTGCTGAAGCAATGAAGATTCCTGCGTTCTTAAATTGTACATTAAATGCAAAAGCAAATACTGTTTTATATGACAACCTGAAACTAAAAGATGTTTCTGGAAAATTGATTATAAAAGATGAAAAAGCGCTTTTAGAAAACTTTAAAACGTCAATTTTTGGAGGAACAATTGGTTTAACCGGAGCCGTTTCGACAAAAGCAAAAGTGCCAACATTTGACATGAACTTAGGTTTCAATCAAGTTGATATTGCACAGACTTTTACGCAATTAGACATGATGAAAAAAATTGCTCCTTTGGCAGGAATCATCAATGGAAAATTGAATTCGACTATCAAATTAAACGGAAATCTTGATGCAAATGAATTAACTCCGGACTTAAAATCACTTTCAGGAGATTTAATTGGTCAGTTGCTTTCGACTACGGTAAATGCTAAAAATTCGACTGTATTAAATTCATTGACATCTAATATTAAGTTTCTTGATATGAGCAAACTGAATCTGAATGATTTAAAAATGGCGCTTACTTTTGACGATGGAAAAGTAAACGTAAAACCATTTGACATTAAATATCAAGACATTAAAGTTACTGTTGGCGGAACACACGGTTTTGATCAAACAATGAATTACAATTTGAAACTAGATGTTCCGGCTAAATATTTAGGAAGTGAAGCCAATGCATTCTTATCAAAATTATCTCCTGCCGATGCTGCGAAACTGGATAATATTCCAATTAACGCAATGATTACAGGTAATTTTTCGAACCCAAAAATATCTACAGATATGAAAAGTGCTGTTAGCAGTTTAGCTTCTCAGGTTGTCAATCAGCAAAAAGAGAAACTGACTCAAAAAGGAACAGCCGCACTTACTGATTTGATCAATAAAAACACAAAAGCAAAAGATACTACCAAAGCTGCAGCAACTGAGAAAGAAACAAAAACTCAGGAAGCTACCAAAAAAGCTAGTGACTTGTTAAATGGTTTGTTTAAGAAGAAAAAGTAAGAAGAAAATAGAATAAAGAAAAAGGCCATTCGTTGTGACGAATGGCCTTTTTTATATTGTATGTTTTATATTTAAACTGCTTTTGAATATATTTTTACTTTGCCATTATTTAAAATACCGTTTATGATTTTAAAATAATCGTTTTTTGAAAAAGTTTCAATATCAATCCCAATGCTGCAATTATCATACGGTTCATATTTTTTAAGAATTGAAACCGAAAATAAACCTATCGTTGGTGTTTGGGCAGAACTTGCCAAATGCATCATTCCACTATCTGCGCCTATAAACAATTCTGTATTGGCTATTAACGAACCTATTTCCCTGATATCTTTACTATAAAATGTTGGCGCCTGAAAAGCAATTTGCGATACATTTTCAATAGGCAAAACTTCAATAATGTTGTAATCTTTATATTGTTCTTTTAATGAAGTATAAAAATCTTCCCACCAGTCCGTTGATAAACATTTTGTACCGGTGGCAAATGTAAATATGCAAATCGTTTTTTTAGAATTATTACTGTTTAATGTATTCAATATTTTTTTACCTTCTGATAATTCAAAGGGAGATAATTTAAGATCTAAAGGTGCAATTATTTTATTGCTCTTTGTTAATCCTAATTGCGTCAAATAATTTCTGAAATTATAAACCGGGTATTTTGCAATATGATCATAATCAGATTTTACTTCCTGAGATTCATCATGTAAATCTCCGTAAAATTTATATTTTGCTTTTGAAAAACGAACAGCCAATCGACCGGAAGAAGAATTTTGATCGACATTTATTGCCATATCATAAGGTTGTTTTCTGATGGAAATCCAAACCTGAATGTATTCCAGTAAATTTTTGAAGGGTTTTTTAGGTAAATGAATTGTTTTATAAACAACATCGTAATTTTCAAAGATAATCGGTGCAAGCGGACCTTTAACAAATAAATCAATTTTACAATTTGGAAATGTTTCTGCAACTTCCTGAACAAGTGGCGAAACCAATAAAAGATTTCCTAGTCTTGCATTTGGTCTACAAATTAAGACTCTCTTAATTTCGGTTTTATCCACTAAAATAATTCCGGATTCATTTTTTGGTTTTCCAATGTTCTTAGTCAGATTACGCATTAAACCCCTTCTAAAAACATTTACTTTGCTTAAAACACCCATTTATTAAATAATTTAAAAATTATAAATTTTCATTTAATTTTAAAAAAGTCCTATAATTTGAATTATTCAAATCTAGCTACTTTTTATCCATAAAATTAAAATCTTCCAATAAGCAATCATTACAGAATTGTTACTAAATGTATCAAATTTCACACATTTTGCTTATTAAAAATATAATCTAAATTACAAAAATAAATGGTAAAGTCTAATGAATCAGACGAATAGCCCAAAACAATCGACTTACACCTCGATTGTCACGACGTAGCCTTCCGAACCTCGAACGTTAAAAACTGTTCCGTCTTCGAAAATCAGGTATTGTCCTTTAATTCCAATCAATTTTCCTTTAAAAGAAGGTGTTTTATCCAAATTTAAACTGGCGACTTTAGCGGGATAATTTAAAACAGGATAATTTAATTCGTATAAATCATTTTTTTGACTATAAAAATAATCTTTGACTTCAGCCGGAATTAAATTCTCTACTTTAGATTTTTCAAAAATCAAGTCACACGATTCTGCCGTACATTGCAGCATTTTTCTCCAATTGGTTTTGTCTGCATAATAATCCTTTAATGCCACCTCCGTAATTCCTGCCAAATATCTGTTTGGAACCTCAACAATCACAATTGCCTGTGTAGCACCCTGATCGATCCATCTTGTCGGAACTTGTGTTTTACGAGTAACTCCTACTTTGATTTCGCTTGACAAGGCCAAATATACAACATGAGGCTGCAATTGTACTTTTTGTTCATAATCTAAATCGCGATCTGCGATTCCTAAATGTGCGGTACTTAATTCAGGTCTCATAATCCAGTCTCCTACAGCCGGACTTGAATAAAAACAATCGTAGCAAAAACCTTGTCTGAATATCTTTTTTTTCTTTGTGCAGTTTAAACATTGGAAACCTGTAAAACTAATTTCAATTTCTTTATCCAACAACTGATTCATAATGAGAAAACTATCTTCAAAAACCAAATAATACTGAATTGGATTTCCGATTTCTGTCTGCATTTTTGAAAGTACGCCTTGATATGTCATTATATTTTTAAATTGCTGTCCCGAAGCTTCGGGATTGATATTAGATTTTAGATTTTCTTCTGAGAGTTATGAATCTTAATTCTTAAAATTCATTTTTTGAAGTAGAATCTTACCCAAAATAGGATTGTTTTTTTATAAAAAAACACTATTTTTGATACAAAGGCAAAGTTAGTATTTGTCTGTCGATATTCAAATTTTTAAGTTTTTTGTTTTGCATAAGTAATCATAAAAACTAAAATCAGTAATCTAAAATTCAAAATTATCCATGCCAATTTCAATCATAAACTCCTTTGCTTCCTGGGTTCTTAAACAAAGAATTCACCAAATTGAACTTTTTCTAAAATATCCGAATGAAGTTCAGGAGGAATTGTTGCATAATTTATTGATGGCATCTGAAAATACGGTATTTGGAAAACAGTATGATTTTGCTTCGATTAGTTCGTATCAAACTTTTGCAGAAAGGGTTCCTATTGCAAGTTATGAAGAATTACAGCCGTTAATTGAACGTACACGTCAGGGTGAACAAGGTGTTTTTTGGGAAACTCCAATAAAATGGTTTGCAAAATCAAGCGGAACAACAAATGCAAAAAGTAAATTTATTCCCGTTAGTAATGAAGCTCTTGAAGATTGTCATTATAAAGGAAGTAAAGATTTACTTTGTTTGTATTTGAATAATAATGAAGACTCTGAATTGTTTTTGGGAAAAAGTCTTCGCTTAGGTGGAAGTTCTCAGATTTACGAAAACAACAATACTTATTTTGGAGATTTATCGGCCATTTTGATTGAAAACATGCCTATTTGGGCTGAATTCAGTAGTACTCCAAGCAATAAAACTTCGTTGATGAGCGAATGGGAAGCTAAAATTGCTGCCATTATAAACGAAACGAAGGTTGAAAATGTAACCAGTTTTGCGGGAGTTCCGTCCTGGATGCTGGTTTTAATGAATAAGGTTTTAGAAAATACAGGCAAGGAAAGTCTTTTGGAAATCTGGCCAAATTTGGAAGTTTATTTTCATGGCGGTGTGAGTTTTTCTCCTTATAAAGAACAGTACAAGAAAATTTTACCCAGCAAGGATTTTAAATATTACGAAATATACAATGCTTCTGAAGGCTTTTTTGCAATTCAGGATTTGAATAATTCAAGTGATTTATTACTAATGCTGGATTACGGAATTTTCTATGAATTTATTCCGATGGATACTTTTGACACTCCAAACCAAAAAGTAATTCGTCTGGCCGATGTTGAACTGAATAAAAATTATGCTATTGTAATTACGACAAATTCCGGTTTATGGCGCTATTTGATTGGCGACACTATTCGTTTTACATCATTAAATCCATACAGAATCAGAGTTACAGGAAGAACCAAACACCATATTAATGTTTTTGGTGAAGAATTAATGGTCGAAAATACAGATCAGGCTATTGCAAAAGCATGTCAGATTACGCAAACGGAAGTTATCGATTATACCGTTGCTCCGATTTTCATGCAGGACAAAGAAAAAGGCGCTCACGAATGGATGATTGAATTCAAGAAAAAACCGGCTGATGTGGGTCTTTTCCAAAAAGTTCTGGACGAAACTTTACAAACGCTAAACTCTGATTACGAAGCCAAACGCTACAACAATATGACGTTAAATCCTTTGGTGATTAATGTGGCTCGTGAAAACTTATTTTATGATTGGCTTAAAGAACGCGACAAATTAGGCGGACAGCATAAAATCCCGAGACTTTCGAACCAGAGAGATTATTTGGAACAGCTGAAGGAGATGTAAAATTATCTATACAATAGTAACCAATCAGAATGAAATTCGAAAAAATAGAAAACTCAGCATTTCTTCCATTTTACACAAATGAATTATGGGCAATCTCTAAGTCTATTGTTAGTTTGGGAAATCAACTCTATAATACAGACTTATATCTTAAATATGCAAATGATAACAACACCCGTGAATTAAGTCCCACTAGTGAAACACATGAAATTATCTCTTTAATTTTAAGCCTTACGTCAAGACTTGATAAATTATTACGAGCTTCAAATAAGAGAGAAAATGAGGATGACGAAGTTTACTCTTTTAGAAAGGAGCGCTGTGACTTTCTACGAAATAATTTCTTACCGAAAAAGAAAAGAGGGCATGAAATATTTAAATCAAATATTAGAAATGCAATTGAACATTTTGACGAAAGATTAGATCTCATGTGCGCTCAAATAATTTCTCAGAATCAATCTATTAATACAAAAACACTTTTCTCCAATCAAACCATCACAAATATTAATATTTTTAATGATAGATGGGAATATATTCTGCCTTTTAAAGTTTTTGTTATAAATACAGGAGAATATTTTATGACTGATAAAAATTTTGAAAAGCAGTCAATTTTCATTTATGATATCTTAGATGAAGCAGATAAGCTTGAAAAAAAATGTTATGAATGGTCGGAAAGCAGAAAAGATATAAATGGAAATTTTGCGAAAAATCCATCTGGATTACTAAAAATCCCGCCACATCCGGTAGAATAATCCAACAGAGTGTATCTAGTTTAATTCCACTAGATCGCATAAGGGATAGAAGTGGAAATCCTTTTTGTTTTTTCTTTAAAAACAAAAAGATTGAAACGGATAGCCCGACCCGGAGGGACATGCCCATAAAAAAACCTTAATTCTGATTTGAACTAAGGTTTTATATATTATTGTCAGGCTGAGCGGAGTCGAAGCCCTTTTCAGCATGAAAGCCCTTCGACTTCGCTCAGGGTGACAGTTGTACTTTCTACATCATATCAATATAACGATCGTGATATCCTAAAAGGTATAAAACGCCATCAAGTCCTAAACTTGAAATAGAATTTGAGGCGCTTTCTTTTACTTTTGGTTTAGCGTGAAAAGCGATTCCTAAACCAGCTAAATTGATCATTGGCAAATCGTTAGCTCCATCTCCCACAGCAATTGTCTGGTTGATATGAATTCCTTCTTTTGCTGCAATAGCGGTAAGGTATTCGGCTTTTTTTAAACCATCGACAATATCACCTATATATTTACCGGTTAGTTTCCCGTCTTTAATTTCTAACTGATTGGCGTGAACGTAATCTATTCCCAGTTCTTTTTGCAGATATTCTCCAAAATAAGTGAACCCTCCCGATAAAATTGCGGTTTTGTAACCGTAGTATTTTAAGGCTTTCATTAAACGGTGCGCTCCTTTTGTTATCGGCAGGTTTTCGGCTACTTTTTGCAAAACATCTTCACTCAAACCTTCTAACAAAGCCATGCGCTGTTTGAAACTTTCGTTGAAATCAATTTCACCATTCATGGCAGATTCCGTGATGGCTTTTACCTGCTCACCTACTCCGTTTAGTTCGGCCAATTCGTCTATAACTTCAGCCTGAATTAATGTAGAATCCATATCGAAACAAACCAAACGGCGGTTTCGTCTGTAAATATTATCTTCCTGAAAAGAGATATCAACATTTAAAGTTCTGGAAATTTCCATGAAACTTGCTGTCATGACGATCTTATTTACAATTTCTCCGGTTACGGATAATTGAATGCACGAACGTGGATATTCTTCTTTTTCAACAATAGAAGTTCTGCCTGTTAATCGTATAATAGAATCGATATTCAGGTTTTGATCTGACATTATCTTAGTAACTGCTGCCAATTGTGAAGCCGCTAGTTTTTCGCCTAAAATATTGATTATATAGCGTTGTTTTGATTGGGATTTTACCCAAGTTTCGTAATCTTCTACAGAAATTGGAATAAATTTAACCTTAACTCCCAATTCGTAAGCCTTGAATAATAAGTCTTTTAACACAGGTCCTGAACTGGAACCGGCTTCTATCTCAAACAAAATCCCCAGAGAAAGTGTATCGTGAATATCGGCCTGACCAATATCCAGAATATTAGCATCATAAGTCGCCAATACAGCTGTTAAACCTGCTGTCACTCCTATTTTATCATGTCCTGAAACTTTTAATAAAATAATCTCTTTATCTTCTATTGCCATTTTATCTTTATTGATTTTAAGAAGCGACAAAAATCGACAATCTATTATTGATAAAAAAGAATAATCATTGTTTTTTTAAAGAGAAAAAACACAAATCAGTATATATTATTTAATTAATTTAACATTTAGTTTCAAGTTATCTAAAATAGTAATATACAAAAAAAGACTCCCGAAAAAAGAGTCTTTCAAAGTTGATTCGTTTTTTATCAGCCAAGAATTCACGAAATTTTTACTCAGATTAAGTATAAAAATAATTCGTGAATTCGTGGCTAAAAAAATAACTGATTACATTTTATGCTGTTCGTTTTGGTCGAAATTGACCATCCAGCTTACGCCGAATTTATCTTTAAACATTCCGAAATAAGCGCCCCAGAAAGTTTTATTCATTGGCATATAAACAGTTCCTCCAGCTGAAAGTCCGTTGAAAATCCTGTCTGCTTCTTCCGTACTTTCAACATTGATGGAAACTGAAAAATTTCCGCCAAAAGCCACATCGCCAGATTGTTCGTTGCTGTCGCTTCCCATCAAAATGGTATTTCCTATTGGCAGTGAAACGTGCATTATTCTGTTTGCATCTTTATCTGATACATCCGGACAGCTTCCGTTTTCGTCTTTTGGCATGTCTTTAAATTTTCCCATATAAGGAAATTCTCCTCCAAAAACTGATTTGTAAAATAGAAATGCTTCTTCGCAATTTCCATTAAAAATTAAATAAGGGTTTACTGATGTTGCCATGATATTTTTGTTTTTTGTTTTTTGTTTGTTAACAATATTCTTTAATCTTTAATCTTTAATCTTTAATCTTTAATCTTTAATCTTTAATCTTTAATCTATTCTCTTTAATCTATTCTCTTTCCTCTAATTCTCTGAAAGCTCCTTCACCGTTTCCAGTCCTTTTGGAAAAGCCTCTTTAAAAAAATCGATATGTTTTTCTACCACATCTACCTGCGCGACTAAATCTGTGAATTCATCGTCAGGAGTTAGTCGATATGTTTCCATAGCACCACTCCATTTTTGAGTTTCCTCATCAACAGGCAATTCTTTAAAATTTTTTATTTCTCCGATATGCTTAAAAGCCATGTATTCATTTGGAATTTTCTTTTCGATAATACTATTCATTCCTTCTCCACCAGGAGACATGAAATGTATTTTATCACCTTCCTTCCAATCACTTACTGCGTACGATCCTTCGCAAAAAGCTCCTGTCCATTTTTTATAGGTTTCATCATCCCATAAAACAGACCAAACGGTTTCTACCGGAGCTTTGATTCTGATTTTAAATTCTAATGTTTCCATATCTATTTCTGTTTAGGCATTTTACTAAAGTCCATAAATAATATATTCCAGCGATGACCATCTAAATCTGCAAAAGCGCTGCCGTACATCCATCCTTCACTTTCTGCAGGTTCGCTAAAAATAGTTCCACCGGCTTGTCTTACCTTTTCTGTTAGTTGATCAACTTCTTCTCTGCTTTCTGCATCAAACGAAATTAAAATCTCTGAACTTGATTTTGTATCTGTCAGTTTGTTTTGAGAAAAACTGGCAAACAAAGATTCTTCAAAAAGCATTACTGCAAATTTTCCTTCGCCAACAATCATACAAGTTGAACTTAGCGTATCGTGCTTTTCATTAAAAGAGAAACCTATTTTTGAGAAAAAAGCTTTTGATTTTGCCACCTCTTTTACCGGCAAATTCAGCCAAATTTGTTTTGTCATAGTTTTAATTTTTTAAACCATATAAGTGATATAAGAAAATTTAAGCGGAATTTTTTTTTGCCGCGAAGACACTAAGTCGCAAAGTTTTTCCATATTTCAAAACTTTGAACCTTTGTCACTCTGAACCTTTGAACCTAAAAACTAATTAGTTTCTACATAACTTTTAAAATTATCCAAAATTGCCTGCCAGCCGCCGCGTTGCATTTCTTCCGGATTTTGTGTTTCAGGATCAAAACTTTCAATTACTTCTACTCCGTTTGGAGTTTCTTTAAAGCTAATTTCGACCTTTCTTCCATCTGCCATTACATATTCAATGGCCTTATTATTTTCTACCAAAGTATATTCTCCTTCAAAATCAAAACTCATGCTTCCGTCTTTTGCGGCCATTGTCGATTTGAATTTACCGCCTTCTCTTAAATCATTTTCTGCAAAAGGTGTATGCCAATCCGGAGAAGCAAAACTCCATTTTGTAATATGTTCCGGCAAACTCCAGAATTTCCAAACTTTATCTATTGAGGCGTTTATTGTGTTTTTTACTGTTATCATTTTATATTTTGTTTTATGAATTATTGGTTAAAATTTTCGACATAGTTTTTAAAATTTTGAATAATGGCAGTACAAAACTCTTTTTGCATACTTTCATCATTTTTGGTTTCAGGTTCAAATGTTTCTGTCAGTATAACCTGGTTATCCTTTTTTTCGAAACGCACATTTGCAGTTCTGTTATCAAAAAGCTTATATTCTATCAATGAAAATTTTTCAATTTTAGTATATATGCCTTCAAAATCAAATCCTTCCTTTCCATCTTTGGTTCCCATTGTAAATTTAAATTTTCCGCCCGCCTTCAAATCATTTTCTACAAATGGAGTATGCCAATCCGAAAAAGGATTATTCCAATTCATAATATGTTCCGGCAAGGTCCACAGATCCCAAACCTTTTCTATTGATGCATTAATTGTATTTTGGACTTGTACCATTATCTCATTATTTAAATTCTGTTTATAAATAAATTCTAGCTCATTTGCGGAATCTGACTTTCATCCATAAAGAAAATTTCCCAATGATGCCCGTCTATATCCAGAAAATTACCCTGATACATCCAGCCATAATCCTTTTTCTCCATATGTTCTGTTCCTCCGGCTTTAACCACTTTTTCAATCATTTCATCTACTTTCTCACGAGTTTCAACTGATATTGAAATAATAACTTCGCTCGTCGTTGTAGTATCACAAATTTGTTTGTTGGTAAAGGTTTTATAAAATTCTTCAACAAGAAGCATCACATTTATATTTTCGCCTATAATCAAACATGTTCCTTTTTCATTTGTAAATTTTGGATTGAACGAAAATCCTAATTGGGTAAAAAATGCTATCGACTGATTTAAATCTTTTACAGGAAGATTTAGGAATATTTTTGTTTGCATGATCTCTTAAATTATAATTATATAAACAAATTTAGAATATTACAATTCACAAAACCATACATTAAAAGTCAACTTTAGGGTCATTTAAGACAAAATAATTACATTTGTTTCGAAGTAACTTTTCCAAAAACCACGAAACCATGAGTAAAAAAATAGCTTTAATTGTACCGCACGACTATAAATTATTGAGTATAGCAGCGATTTTAGAAGTTTTTGAAACGGCTAATAAATTAGTAAAAGGCTTGCAAAAACCATTTGAAATAATGGTTTTTCAATCGGCAGAACAGATAATTCAAAAGCAGTTATTCGGTTATGACGTAAATTCAATTGAAGATTCTGATATAAATTTAGAATTGATTTTGATTCCTGCTTTTACAACCGATAATATGAGTGAGATGATTGCGAAGAACCGAAAATTTATTCCCTGGTTACAAAAACAACATCAGGCTGGAGCTGAATTGGCCAGTTTTTGTACCGGTGCGTTTTTGTTTGCAGCTTCAGGTTTATTAAACGAAAAACTGGCTACTACACATGTTGATGCCTGCAGCGCGTTTACAAAAGCTTTCCCTTTGGTGAAATTAAAATCGGAAGAAACTTTAACAGCAGATGGCAGTTTATATACAAGTGGTGGTTCGACTTCGAGTTTTCATTTGTTGATTCTTTTGGTTCAGAAATATTGCGGAAATGAAATCGCCGTGCAAATTGCCAAGATTTTTTCTATTGATTTAAACCGATACAAACAAAGTTATTTCAGCACTTTCAGACCGAATCATTTACACAATGACACTTTGGTTGCAATGCTTCAGCAAAAAATCGAAAGCCAATATCATTCTATTGAAAAATTAGAAGAAATCACGAAAGATATTCCCACAAGTGCCAGAAACATGACACGAAGATTCAAACAAGTTACCGGAATTCCGCCAATTGAATATTTGCAAAATATACGTGTAGAAAGTTCTAAAAAATATCTGGAACAAACACAGCTTTCAATTTCTGAAATTATCGAAAAAACCGGTTATAATGATCCCAAAGCTTTTAGGAAAGTATTTTATAAAATGGTGGGTATGAAACCTATTGAATATCGGGAGAAATTTAGGGTTCAGTAATTTTTTTCAGGAGAACAACAAGAAACTAGGCATGACAAATAGTAGTAGCAAGTTTTTCTGAAATGTTTTTAAAGCTTTCTTCGGTGAGAAAAAACATAATTCCATAAAAAAGCCTGCTCAAATAAATGAACAGGTTAAAGTGAACTTTGTTTAGTTATTTAACTAGAAGTGTATCTTTCTTGATTTTATGAAATAAAAAATAGTGCCAATTATCAGAATTGGTAAAACAAAATAGTAATAACTCACAAAATGATAAGTTCCATTATAGGTAGCTAAATAAAAAGAATTCGAAAGGTATAAATAGACAAACAATAAAAGACAGATTATCACAAAGGTTAGATAGTTTCGAGTTATTGGTTTTAATTTCAGATATAAATTGGGCGCTAATAAAAACAATAAACGCTTCGAATAATATCTATCCGATGATTCCGCAACTCTTCTTTTTAATTTTTCTACTAAAACTTTCCTGAGATAAAAAAGAGAACCAATAATATAAAAAACAGGAACAAAAAAGACATAACTTATATGATAATAAGTGTCGTACAAATTAATGGTATAATAATATTGATTAAAATACAAATAGATAAACGACAAGATGCAGATTATCAAGAAAATCAAATAGTTTCTAGTTAATATTTTCATATGTTTTCATTATTAAAAAAAGCATTATACATTTTAAAATGACCTAAATATATTCCTTGAAAACTAATATCGTCGATAACAATATGAATTAGTGTTGTCGGGAATTTTTGATGCAACATTTTTTTTTCAATGATCGCCATTATGTCTAAAATCAAATCTTTCATTTTCTAGTGTCTTTATTTTCGCTATCTAATTCATTTATTCTTGATTGTGAAAATAAGGACTAGCTGAATGTCTCATTGTTGTAACTACATAAGGAATTAAAATATATTACAAATAAAAGACTACATATTCTTATTTCCGCCAAATTATCAAAGATTAAACTGTTAATTGTATAGTTGCGCTAATTAATAACATTAGGGTCTGAGTAAGTTTTAACTGTTTTCCATTTTCCATTTACTTTCTCCATCAATATTGTTCTAGGACTCTCCCCGGTATGACCTCCAATAATATAAGGCGAATAGAAAAATAAGGCATATTTATTATTACTTACTATTGGTTTTGAAATCATTAAACCCTCACCTGCAGCATATTTGCTGAACTCGGAAGTAACAAGGTCTTCTTTAATATTTAAAATCGTAAAATCTTTGTGAGCGAAATTTTTCCTGCTAAAATCTTTTTTGTTCCAATGATAAACTACAGTATCCATTTTATATTTGTTTTTTAGATTTATAATCTCAATTGAATCTATTGGCCAAATATAAGGACCGTGCCCATTAGGTTTAATTCTTACCAAATGGGTTGCTAAACTAATGTTTCTATCCTGATAAGCTTTTTCGTAATACTCTAAAGCAAGTATACGGGATGGTGCTTCTTCTACAACTATATTGTAGTAATTTTTTAAATCTGCTTGTTCTTTTATAAAATCATTTATAACCTTTTTTTCGACACTTTGCGAAGCGCAAGAAATAAATAGCAAACTAAATAAGCAGTATATATAATTTTTCATAATTAATAATTTAATTATTACAGGATTTGCCTTTTGGTACATATTTTCCTTTTTCTGCATCATCGATAGTTTCATTATTATCTTCTGCTGTACGATTGTTTACTATCCTTCTTCTTTCCTCGTATGTAGGAGAATTATAATCTAAAGGATAACGATCTTTAAAAATTTGTGTGCCTCCTAAAGTTGCTAACGCTAAATCGTGATAAAAAGTTCTGCTTTTCCTGCGCTTGAAACTACAGTTCCAGTTTGGAATTCCTGCAAAGTATTTGCCATTATATCTATATAATTTTCAAACATTTGTGTATGTTGAGGATCAGTAGTTCCTTCAAAATTTTTAGAACCATATTCCATAAATAAGCAATCATACTTATCATATGCACAAATATCGCCATTAATTAGGTGGTTTTAATTTTATTAAAAACCAAATATATAAGTTTTTTATTATTAAAAAATATTTTAAGAAAAATATTATGTTAAAGTTTGTTCTAACAAAAAAAGCCTATTCATAAAATGAATAGGCTTTAAAAGATATAAAATTTTAATTAAAATATTTACGAAGCAATTTCCATTCTCTTCAATAAATTTTTATTCAAAGTATGTTTTGCGTAATCTTTATCAATTGTCAAAACTTTATCGTCTGAACTTGGTAATTCATACATCGCATCTGTTAAGATTGCTTCACATAAAGAACGCAATCCACGAGCTCCTAATTTGTATTCTAAAGCTTTATCTACAATAAAATCTAAAGCTTCATCCGTTATAGTGAATTCCACTTCATCCATCATGAATAACTTTTGATATTGTTTGATCAGAGCATTTTTTGGCTGCGTTAAAATCGCACGCAAAGTTTCTCTGTCTAAAGGATCCATATGCGTTAAAACCGGTAAACGACCAATTATCTCCGGAATCAATCCAAAATCTTTGATGTCTTTTGGAATAATATATTGCAACAAATTGTCTTTGTCGATATTGTCTACATTTTTAGAAGTAGAATAACCAACTGCCTGACGGTTTAAACGTTTTGAAATAATACGTTCTACTCCATCAAAAGCTCCACCTGCAATAAACAGGATGTTTTGAGTATTTACCTCAACAAATTTCTGGTCCGGGTGTTTACGACCTCCTTTTGGTGGTACATTAACAACTGTTCCTTCTAAAAGTTTCAATAATGCCTGTTGTACACCTTCGCCAGAAACGTCACGTGTTATCGATGGATTATCGCTCTTGCGGGCAATTTTATCAATCTCATCAATAAATACGATTCCTCTTTCTGCTTTGGTTACATCATAATCTGCAGCTTGCAGTAAACGAGTCAAAATACTTTCAACATCTTCACCAACATAACCTGCTTCTGTAAGTACGGTTGCATCAACAATTGCCAAAGGAACGTCTAACATTTTTGCGATAGTTTTAGCAACCAATGTTTTTCCTGTTCCGGTTTGACCTACCATAATGATGTTACTTTTTTCAATCTCAACTTCGTCGTCTAATTGCTGTTGCATTAAACGTTTGTAGTGATTGTAAACCGCAACTGACATTACTTTTTTTGTCTGATCCTGACCAATAACATATTGATCTAAGAAAGCTCTGATTTCTTTTGGTTTCTTTAAAACTAAATCCCCAACAAGTTTTGCGCTTCCGCTTGATTTTAATTCTTCTAATACAATTCCGTGCGCCTGCTCAATACATTTATCACAAATGTGTGCATTGATACCCGCAATTAATAAATTAGTTTCTGGCTTCTTTCTTCCACAAAACGAACATTCTAATACTACTTTAGCCATTCTTTTTTAGTTACTGAGCTGCAAAGTTACTAAGTTTCTGAGATTTTACACTAATACCTCAGAAACTTAGCAACTTATTAACTATATTTTTGTTTCCAGTTTTTGAAGTTTCAGGTTTCAGGTTAACAAAAAGCAACCTGAAACTTGAAACCTGAAACTAATTTTTAACCTCTTTTTAATACTTCATCAATCATTCCGTATTCTTTTGCTTCGTCAGCTTTCATCCAGTAATCACGCTCACTGTCTTTGTGTACTCTTTCAAAACTTTGTCCTGAATGTTGTGAAATGATGTTGTATAATTCATCTTTCAATTTCAACATTTCACGTAAGTTGATTTCCATATCTGTTGCAACACCTTGTGCTCCTCCAGATGGCTGGTGAATCATTACTCTTGAATGTGGCAAAGCAGAACGTTTTCCGGCAGCTCCCGCACATAATAAAACGGCTCCCATTGAAGCTGCCATACCTGTACAAATTGTCGCTACGTCTGGTTTGATATATTGCATTGTGTCATAAATTCCTAATCCTGCGTAAACACTTCCTCCAGGAGAATTTAGATAAATTTGAATGTCTTTTGAGGCATCAGCACTTTCTAAAAATAATAATTGCGCCTGAACGATATTTGCGATTTGATCGTCGATACCAGTTCCTAAAAAGATGATTCTGTCCATCATTAATCTTGAAAATACATCTAGTTGAGAAACATTCAACTGACGTTCTTCGATAATATATGGAGTCATGTTTGTTGGGTTCATTGCTGCTACGATTTTATCGTAGTACATTGCGTTTACTCCCTGGTGCTTTGTAGCAAATTTTTTAAATTCTTTACCGTAGTTCATATTTTATGTGTCTAAGTTTTACTTAATTTTTGGTATTATATTTTTATTTCCCACAAAGGTCATACCCTTTTCTAAAGAATGTCAATATGTCTTAGTTTTTTGTTTCAAGTTTAATTTTGTTTCAAGTTTCAAGTTCTGGAACTTCAAAAACCTGAAACTTGAAACCTGAAACAAAAAAATAAGCGTCAAAAGAAATTTCTCCTGACGCTCAAATATACTTATTTTTTTAGAAATTATTCTCCGTATGAAGCAGCAATAAATTCTTCGTAAGTTACTTCTTTAGTTGTTGGATTTGCTTTTTCTTTAAACACTTCTAACAATTTTTCAGCTACAACTTGCTCAGAAAGTCTTTTCACTTCTTCCTGGTTAGATAAAACTCTGGCAACGATTCCCTGAACTTCTTCGTCAGTTGGGTTTGTTTGTCCAAATTGAGCCATTTGCTGTCTGATTGCTTTTGTTGTAAAAGTTTTCAAATCTTCAAATGTAATTTGGATATTGCTTTGAGCCATAGCTTTTCCTTCGATTAATTGAAAACGTAATCCTTTTTCAGATCTTGCATACTCAATTTCAGCTTCTTCTGCAGAAAGTTTTTTCTCTCCAACAGTTTGTAACCATTTTTTAAGGAATTCAGCCGGTAAATCAAATTTTGTATTTTCGATTAGGAAATCCTGAACGTCTAATAATAATTTTTGATCTGCTTGCTGCGCGAATTGAGCTTCAGCATCTTCTTTAATTTTAGATTTTAAATCTTCAAGAGAAGCTACTTTTCCTTCACCAAAAAGTTTATCAAACAATTCTTGGTTTAATTCTGCCAATTCAGCACCGTTGATCGCTTCGATAGTAAAGTTTACTTCGATATCTAAACCGTGAACATCATCATGAGATACTTTTAAGTAATCCATTAATTGGTGATCATCTTCAAATAAACCTTTTGTGTTTACAGTTACAACATCACCCACTTTTTTACCGATGAATTTATCAGCAGTAGCTTTGTTGAAAGTAGACAATGAAATTGTAGTTGTATTGTTGATTCCTTTTTCTTCGTTTGAAAAAATTCCTGTCAAATCAGAATCAGCATCTACTTTATCTTGTGGAATTGCTTTTCCAAATTGTTTTTGGATACGCTCTACTTGTCCGTCGATTAATTTATCATCAGCAGTAACGATATATTTTACGATATTGTTTTTTGCTTCTAAGTCAATTTCGAAGTTTGGCACTAAACCAATTTCGTATTCAAAAGTTAGTTCTTCAGCATCCCAATCAAAGTTTTCGTTTTCTTTAGCAAGAGGAGTTCCTAAAAGATTTAGTCTTTCAGATTGAATGAAACGCTCTAAAGCCAAATCAACAACTTTTTTAACTTCTTCTTGTTTGATTGCTTTTCCGTATTGTTTTTCAACAAGATCTTTAGGTACTTGTCCTTTTCTAAAACCTTTAACAGTAGCCAAAGGCATTTTTTCGTTTATTCTTTTTGCTACCTGACCTTTGTAATCCATGTGAACAACTGTCATTACAATTGTTTCATTCACAGCGTCTGTTGCTACTCTTTTAATATCCATCTTCTTCTTTAATTTACGTAATAAAATTGGGTTGCAAAATTATAAAATTTTTGCAACCCAGCCAAGTTTTTAATCTATTGTATTTGAAGACGTTTAAACGTCATTCGTATTTTGATCTATTTGTCGTCTCCCAAAATTTTGTAAGTAATAGACTGAAGGATCGATAATATAACGCTAAATATTAACGCCGTCCAAAAAGAATCTACTGCAAAACCTCCTACTATATTGGTACATAACAAAATAATGATTGCGTTTATAACCAGCAAAAATAATCCTAAAGTAACTACTGTTACCGGCAAAGTCAGAATAACTAATATTGGTTTGATAAAAAGATTAAGCAATCCTAAAACCACTGCAACAATTACAGCTGTACCAAAACTTGCTACATGAACGCCTGTTAAAAGATTTGCAAGTAATAAAACCAAGGCTGCAGTAACAAGAAGTCTAAGTAATAATTTCATATTTTTCTAAATTTAAATTTTAATAAAAGTAATAAAAATTTTATCAAAATGATTACTCTTTAAGAAACGCAGTTGTCAGTTCAAAAAACATTTTAGGATTTTCGGAATGAAGCCAATGTCCGGCATTTGGAATTGTTTCTACCTTTAAATCCGGAAAATGCGTGCGAATCTGATCGATATCAGCATCCTGAACATAACCTGAATTTCCTCCGCGAATAAACAAAGTTGGCTTTTCAAAAACCAAATCATCCGGCAAAGCTTTTCCTATGGCATCAAGATTATTATTAAAAACTTCAAGATTAAATCGAAAGGCTAATTGTCCCGGTTCTTTCCAATAAAGATTTTTTAATAAAAACTGACGCGTTCCAAAATCAGAAACATATTGCGATACAATTTCTTCAACATCGTTTCGACTTGGTTTAACCGAAAAATCAACCGCGTTTAAACCTGCCAAAATATCCTGATGATGCTGTTTGTAAAATTTCGGACCAATATCTGCCACGATCAATTTGTCTACAATTTCAGGATGTGTAGTTGCAAAAAGCATCGCTACTTTCCCGCCCATTGAGTGTCCTAAAATATCTATTTTGTTTAATTGATTGGCCTGACAATATTCAAATACATCCTGAACCATGGCTTCGTAACTCCATTCATCTGAATGAAAACTGCGTCCGTGGTTTCGTAAATCTAAAATATGTACCTGAAATCCTGCTTCTACATATTGTCCGGCAAGTGTTTTCCAGTTATCAGACATTCCAAGAAATCCGTGCATGATAATGAATGGTTTTCCTTCGCCTTCTATTTTTGAGTATAACATATTACAATTTTAAGTTTGAAGAATTACTTCAATTTATTTAAATACATATTCACAACATTATCCAAACCGAGATAAAGCGCTTCAGAAATCAAAGCATGTCCAATTGAAACTTCTAATAATCCCGGAATATTTTGTTTGAAGAACTGAATATTATCTAAACTTAAATCATGTCCGGCATTGATTCCCAAACCTAATTCGTTTGCCAATTCCGCAGCTTTAACATAAGGATCAATTCCGTTTTTATTTCCTAAACTATATTGGTGCGCAAATGCTTCTGTGTATAATTCGATTCTGTCAGTTCCTGTTTTTTTTGCTCCTTCGATCATTTCATTAATCGGATCCACAAAAATCGAAGTTCTGATTCCGTTACGTTGAAATTCCTGAATCACTTCTGTTAAATAATCTTGATTTTTTATTGTATCCCAGCCTGCCGAAGATGTTATGGCACCAATTGCATCCGGAACCAAAGTAACCTGAGTTGGTTTACATTCTAAAACCAAATCAATAAAATTATGCTGCGGATTTCCTTCAATATTATATTCTGTATAAACAATGGGTTTTAAATCCCGCGCATCCTGATAACGAATATGGCGCTCATCCGGACGTGGATGAATGGTAATTCCTTGTCCGCCAAAACGCTGAATATCGGCTGCGACTTTCAATAAATCAGGAACATTTCCGCCACGTGCATTACGTAAGGTTGCAATTTTATTGATATTTACACTTAACTTTGTCATATAAATAGATAATTAATTCTAGTAACACTATATTTGTTACGACAAAAATACAAAGTAAAACGTAGCGGTTTTTGCTATTTTTTGATTATTTTGCATCAAATATCCTCAACTGATTTATGACAGAAATTACAAACTATATCACAAACGATTTTCGAGCAATTGATAGCCAGGAGACGATAGCATCGGTTCAGGACTTTTTTGCTGATTTGAATTTTTCGCATTTTCCAATTTTGGAAAACGGTATTTTCATTGGAAGTATTGCTTCTGATGATGTCGAAACTTTTGACGCAGATAAAAAAGCAATTGATTACAAATATACTTTAGAACGTTTTTTTGCCAGAAAATCGATGATGTGGCTGGACGTTTTAGAAGTTTTTGCAAAAAATCATACCAATACAGTTCCTGTTATTGATGAAAACAACCTTTATATAGGTTATTATGAAATGGAAGATATCATGAAATTTTTTCAGGAAACTCCATTTTTAAAAGAACAAGGCGGCATTATCATTGTTCAAAAAGGTCTTTTGGATTATTCTATGGGACAAGTAACGCAGATTGTTGAAAGCAATAACGGGAAAATTTTAGGCTGTTTTGTTTCTGAAGCTGATTTGGAAAATGTTCAGATTACAGTAAAAATTGGCGTTGGGCCAATGAATGAAATCATTCAGACTTTTAGACGATACAATTACGAAATCATTTCAGAACATCAAGAAGATGCTTATATAAATAGTTTAAAAGAACGTTCTGATTATTTAGACAAGTACCTTAATATATAGTTTTGTTGTTGAATCGGTTAATTGTTTAATCGTTTTGACGGAAAAATTAACGATTAAACAATTAAACAAAAATCGATTAAACACCAGATGAAAGTAGCTATTTACGGACAGTATTACCAAAACAGTACGGAACCTATTATTAAGGACATATTTTTGTTTTTTAACACCAATGGTGTTGAAATGGTGATAGAAGAAAACTTCCTAAAAATGCTTCATGAAAAGGAACTTGTAAAAAAAGAATATAAAACTTTTTCATCAACAACTTCTTTAGACAATAGTTTTGAAATGCTAATCAGTATTGGCGGTGACGGAACTATTTTAAGAGCTGCTACTTTAGTTCGTAATTCTGGCGTGCCTATTTTAGGAATTAATGCCGGAAGACTTGGCTTTTTGGCTACGGTACAAAAAGAAAATATCGACAGTTTTTTGCAGTTTGTAATTGATAAAAACTACACTACTTCTGAAAGAACATTGTTAAGTTTAACCTGCGAGCCAAAAAATGATGCGATCGAAGACGACTTAAATTTTGCCATGAATGAGGTTACGGTAAGCAGAAAAGACACCACTTCGATGATTACGGTCGAAACTTACCTTAATAATGAATATTTAAATTCATATTGGGCAGACGGCCTGATTATTTCAACACCAACAGGTTCAACAGGATATTCATTAAGTTGTGGCGGCCCTTTACTAACGCCAGATGTTAAAAGTTTAGTAATTACTCCTATTGCACCACATAATTTAACAGCAAGACCACTTGTTATTCCAGATGATACTGAAATTAAGCTTCGTGTCTCCGGAAGAGAAGATCAGTATTTGGTTTCCTTAGATTCCAGAATCGCTTCTGTAAAAAATGAATCGGTTTTAACAATCAAAAAAACAGGCTTTAAAATAAAAATGGTAGAGATTCCTGGTGAAACTTTCCTGAAAACCTTAAGAAATAAGCTGCTTTGGGGAGAAGACAAAAGGAATTAAGTCTTTTTCTGACTCGCTACTATACGATAATACCACTTTTTCTCGTTCTGCATGTATCGAATCCTCATTAAATGTCTCAAAATCATATTGCAAATTGAAAAAAAAGCACATTTAATTAAACAGACGTTGATTCGTATCGATAATTATTATATTTGCACGCAATTCTGAATTAAATGAAGAAAATTTTTAATTTATTGTTATGTTTTTTTCCCTTTATCACACTAAATGCTCAGATCAATGAGATTGGTGTTTTTCTTGGTGGAAGCAACTTTGTAGGTGATGTTGGTAAAACAAATTATATTGCTCCTGAAAAGCTGGCTTTTGGCGTTTTGTATAAATGGAACAGAAGCCCGCGACATTCGTATCGCTTTTCGTATACACAATCTACCATTGCAGGAAATGATCTTGAATCAGAAGAAACAGGGCGAAGCAGCAGAGGCTATAAATTTGAAAACAATGTAAAAGAACTTTCTGCCGGTTTAGAATTTAATTTTTTCGATTTTAATCTTCATGATTATCATCCAAAAGTTACTCCTTATATATATTCAGGATTAAGTTACTTTATGTACGACGAATTATATATTTCGGGAGGACAAACCAGAAAAGAAAAAAATTCGAGCTCAATTGCTATTCCTATAACGTTAGGAATAAAATCGAATGTAGCGCCTAATTGGGTTTTAGGTGTTGAAGCCGGAGCCCGTTATACTTTTACGGACGATATAGACGGAAGTAATCCTAGCAATGATGCTTTATCATCTTTGCGATTTGGAAATTTAAATAATAATGATTGGTATGTCTTTACAGGTGTTACTTTAACGTATACCTTTGGACAAAAACCTTGCTATTGCGCAGAATAATAAAATGGACCTAATAGACTCTATAGACAAAACAAACTTACCTAAACATCTGGCCATTATAATGGACGGTAATGGACGCTGGGCAAAACAACAAGGGTTCTTAAGAGCTTTTGGTCATGAAAACGGCACAAAATCAGTAAAAAAAACAATTACAACCTGTGCAAAACTTGGTATTGAGTATTTAACTCTTTATGCTTTTTCTACTGAAAACTGGAATCGCCCTAAATTAGAGGTCGAAGCTTTAATGAAAATCTTAATCAATTCATTAAAAAAAGAGCTTGTTACCCTGCAAGAAAACAATATCAGATTAAATGCAATTGGTAATCTTGAAAAATTACCAAAAACTGCTCAAAAAGAGCTTTTGGATGTTATCGATAAAACCAAAAATAATACACGTCTCACTCTAACACTAGCTTTAAGTTACGGATCAAGAGAAGAATTGGTAAATGCCGTCAGAATCATCAGTGATAAAGTTAAAAATAATATAATTTCAATAGACACTATTGACGATTCAATTATAAATGAGCATCTTTACACGCAAAATTTACCTGACGTAGATTTATTAATACGAACAAGTGGAGAACATAGAATAAGTAATTTTTTGCTTTGGCAGATCGCCTATGCAGAACTATATTTTACTAATGTCTTGTGGCCAGACTTTAAAGATCAAGATTTATATGAGGCTATTATTAGTTATCAAAAAAGAGAACGTAGATTTGGAAAAACCAGTGAACAAATTAAATAATTTTTTAGTGTTACAAAAAAGAATACAAATAGTCCTTACCCTACTTCTTTTGGGTAGTTTTTCACAAATAAAAGCACAAGAAAGAGTTCCTTTTGATCAAGGAAAAAAATATATTCTTGCTAAAGTTTCTGTTGTTGGTAAAATAAGCTTCAATGAACAAACTGTTGTTACTTTCTCTGGTCTTCAAAAAGGTCAGGAAATCACTGTTCCAGGTGAAGAAATCAGTGGTGCAATTAAAAAATTAGGTAAACTTGGCCTTTTTGATGAAATTGCATTCTATGTAAATAAAGTTGAAAGTGACAGTATTTATCTTGACTTAAATATTGTTGAACTTCCTAAACTAAACGAGGTAAAATTTGTTGGTGTTAAGAAAAGTAAAGTCGAAGGATTAATCAAAGACAACAATTTAACCAAAAATAAAATTGTAAACGAAAACTTAATTACAACGACCAAAAATTATATTGAAAATAAATATAAAAAAGAAGGTTATTATAATACTAAAGTTACCATCACAAATACACCGGACAGTACCGCAGGAAATCAGGTAAATATGCTTGTCCGTGTAGATAAAGGCGATAAAGTAAAAATTAGCAAAATTGACTTCATAGGCAACGAAAAACTTACTGATAATCAGTTAAGAGCTGCCATGAAAGATACGAAACAAAAAAATATTCTTCATGTTCTGAAGAAATCGAAATTCATTCCTGAAAAATATAAAGCCGATTTAGAAAAAGTTATTGCTACTTATAAGGAAAAAGGATATCGTGACGCCCGTATTATATATGACTCTGTTACTTATAATAAGGAGAAGAATATGCTTGCCATTAAAATCAATTTAGAAGAAGGAAATAAATATTACTTCGGAAATATTAAGTTTATTGGAAACACAGTATATTCAGATCAACTTTTAAACCGTTATTTAGGAATCAAAAAAGGAGAAACTTATAATGGTGTTTTACTGGAAAAAAGAATTGCTGACAAAACAAAACCAGACGCAGAAGATATTACCAACTTATATCAAAACAATGGTTATTTGTTCTCTAATATCAATGCTGTAGAGGTAAAAACGGTTAATGATACTATTGATTTTGAGATTAGAGTTACCGAAGGTCCTATTGCTTATTTCAACAAAATATCGGTTGTAGGAAATGACAAAACAAATGATCATGTTATCTATCGTGAGTTAAGAACTAAACCGGGAGAAAAATACAGTAAAGAACAATTGGTTAGAACAATTCGTGAAATTGGGCAATTAGGATTTTTTGATCCTGAAGCTATCGATCCAAAATTCAAAAATGTTGATGCAGGAGCAGGAACCGTTGATATTGAATACCATGTAGTAGAAAAAGGATCCAGCCAGGTTGAACTTCAGGGAGGTTACGGCGGAGGTGGTTTCATTGGAACTTTAGGTCTTTCGTTTAATAACTTTTCGGCAAGAAATATATTTAAAAAAGAAGCTTACAAACCGTTGCCAATGGGAGATGGTCAAAAAGTATCACTTCGTTTACAAGGAAGTACTTATTTCCAGACCTATAGCTTATCGTTTTCTGAACCATGGTTTGGAGGAAAGAAGCCGGTACAATTTAGTTCATCTATCTCGTATAGTACGCAATTTCTTAATAATTATATTACTCGTGATGTTGATAAGAGCAAAAGTTTTAATATTTTTACTGTTCAGGTAGGACTTGCTAAAAGGTTAACGGTGCCGGATGATTATTTTGTTTTATCACAATCGATCAGTTACCAGCATTATGATTTAAATAATTATAACACAGGTTTATTTACCTTTGGTAACGGAGCGTCAAGAAACTTAGCTTATACAATCGGAATTTCAAGAAGTAATAAAGGGGTAAACCCGATATTCCCAACGTATGGTTCTGAATTTAGTATCTCTGCAAAAGTGACACCTCCATATTCATTATTTAATGGAATTGATTACGGAGATTTAAAAAATCAAAAAGAATATAAAGTACAATATACTGGAGAAAACACATACGGTGCTGATCAACAGCCATTAAACAAAGGTGATTATATGAAGTCTGCCGGTGTAAATTCATCAGGTCAAACTTTATATAACAGTGTTGGATCTGATTATGCAAGTGCTGATACAGACCAGGGTAAAGTTGACCAGAAAAGATACAACTGGTTAGAATATTATAAAGTTAAATTTAAAGCTGACTGGTATACTAAAGTATATGGTAAATTAGTTTTAAGAACATTAACAGAATTTGGTTTCTTAGGAGCTTATGATCAGTCAAGAGGTGTCGTACCTTTCGAGCGTTTTTATTTAGGAGGAGATGGAATGGCGAACTACTCAATGGATGGTAGAGAAACTATTCAGTTAAGAGGGTATCCAAATAACTCATTAACTCCGGTGAATTCAGCAGGAGAGCAAATTGGAGCAACTATTTACAATAAATTCTCGATGGAATTACGTTACCCAATTACATTAAAATCATCTGCCTCTATTTATGCTTTAACGTTTTTGGAAGCAGGATCATCATATCCAACGTTTAAGGATTACAATCCGTTTGATTTGAATCGTTCTGCGGGTGTTGGTTTACGTGTATTTATGCCTGCTTTTGGATTGTTAGGTATTGATTTTGGTTATGGATTTGATGCTTTACCAGGATCTGTTACTAATAAAGCTAATGGATGGGAAACACACTTTATTATTGGACAGCAATTTTAGTACAAATTTTAGTACATTTGGCTAAAAATTCGAAAATAAACTAATGTTATGAGAAAACAATTTTTATTTATATTTTTAGCCCTGATTGTAGCATCTGCAAGTCACGCGCAAACAAGGACAACCAGAATTGGCTACATAGATATGGAGTATATTTTAGAAAATGTTTCTGATTATAAGGAAGCAAAAGCCCAATTAGAGTTAAAAGCTCAAAAATGGAAACAAGAAATAGAGGCCAAAAAAATAGAAATCAATAATTTGAAAGAAAGTCTTAAAGCCGAAAAAGCTTTACTTACTAAAGAACTTATTGAGGAAAGAGAAACTGAAATTAAATTTCTGGAAACTGAAATGATGGACTATCAGCAAAAACAATTTGGTGCTGATGGAAATTTAATTCGACATAAAGCAGCTTTAGCAAAACCAATCCAGGATCAGGTTTTTACAGCTGTTCAGGATATAGCAGAAGCTAAAAATTATGATTTTGTTTTTGATAAATCTTCGGATTTGACAATGTTATTTAGTAATAAAAGATTTGACATTAGCGATCAGGTTTTACGTATTCTAAACAGAACTGAAAAACGAGAACAATTGACTAAAAAGCAATTGAAGGATCAGGAAGTTAAGGAAAACCGTGAGAATGAAATAGATGAAAATCCAGCAATGGCAGACAGACAAAAAGTTCTGGATGAAAGAAAAGCTGCCAGAGAAAAATTAATTGAAGACCGAAGACTGGAACAGGAAGCTAAGAAGAAAGAATACGACGACAGAAGAAAAGCAATTGCTGCAGAAAGAGAAGCCAAAAAAAATGGCACGGTTTCTGAACCAGCTAAAACACAAGAAACAAAAACTGACGCTACAGCAAAACCTTCTTCAGCTACTACGACAACAGAACCTGCAACAACTACTGCTACAGATGCAGCAGCTGCAAAAGCCGAAGAAAGACAAAAAATTTATGAACAGCGTAAAAAAGAGTTAGAAGAAAGAAAGAAGAAAATTTTAGAAGAACGAGAAGCGGCTAAAAAAGCGAAAGAGGCCGAAACACAAAAATCAAATACGACCAATAATTAATTAATATTTTTTAAAAATGATGAAACAAATCAAAACTTTACTAATTGCTGCGATACTAGTTTTAGGAGCAAGTAACACAATGAATGCACAAGCTAAGGTAGCTCATGTTGATGTTAGCGAGATTATGTCGAAAATGCCTGCAATGCTTGATGCTCAAAATCAACTACAAAAATTAAGTGGTACATACGATACTGAATACAAAAAAATGGTTGACGAATATCAAGTGAAAATCAAAAAGTATGAGGCTGAAGCTGCTACTGTAACAGAAGCTGTAAACGGTGAGCGTTCTAAAGAAGTTCAGGATATGCAAAAAAGAATTGTTGATTACAGAGACAATGCACAAAAAGAACTACAACAAAAAGAAACTGACATCGTAAAACCATTAATGGAAAAAGTTAGAGCTTCTATCCAAAAAGTTGGAAAAGCTAAAGGTTTCCAATATGTATTAGATGGTTCTACTCTTTTATTAGCTGATGGTCCAAACATTACTGCTGATGTTAAGAAAGACTTAGGATTCTAAGAAATAATCTTATTATAAAAAATGGCTCAAACTTAAAAATTTGAGCCATTTTTTTATTCGATACATTATACCTTTTTAAACTTTTTGAAAGAGAATGAAAAAGAATTAATTTGTTTAAATTCTATACTTATTTCTCATTGTTTAGATGTTATATTCATAGATAACCAAAACTTAGATATAGTATTTTTTTTACATTTTATTAACTCATTTATTTAAAATCCACATTGTAGAAAAACATAGAAATATGTAACTTTGTTTTATGACAAACAACAATCCTATAGGCGTTTTTGATTCCGGTATTGGAGGAACATCCATTTGGAACGCCATTCACGAGTTACTTCCTAACGAAAAAACCATCTATTTAGCAGACACTAAAAATGCTCCGTATGGTCAAAGATCCAAAGAAGAGATTGTTGCTTTAAGTAAAAAAAATGTAGATTTTCTGCTCGAAAATAATTGTAAACTAATTGTTGTTGCCTGCAATACCGCAACTACAAATGCTATCAGAGAACTTCGTGCTGATTATGATATCCCGTTTATTGGAATTGAACCGGCTATAAAACCGGCTGCCAATAATTCGAAAACACAAGTTATAGGTATTTTAGCTACGCAAGGAACACTAAACAGCGAGTTGTTTAATAAAACTGCTGAAATGTTTCAAAATACAACCATTATCGAACAAGTTGGACATGGATTGGTTCAGCTAATTGAGGATGGAAATCTGAATTCTCCGGAAATGACAAAATTGCTGGAATCTTATTTGCGACCAATGATCGATGCAAATATTGATTACCTGGTTCTAGGCTGCAGCCATTATCCTTACTTGATTCCTCAAATAAAAAAGATTCTTCCTGAACATATAAAAATTATTGATTCTGGAGAAGCTGTTGCAAGACAAACCCAAAATGTATTGCGCGAAAAAGTAGGCTTTTCGGATACAACCGAAAAAATTGAACCTGTGTTTTATTCTAATGCAAATCCTGCTGTTTTAAAATCAATTTTGGAAAATAAATATGAGGTAATACATAAGGACTTTTAATCGTTATTCTATTTTTCGCTTGACGAACCAAATTCCGTCTAAAGATAAATTAAGAGAGATTTTATGATAATTTTCTTTTATCAGATTGTCTGAAACCTTTCCTTTTTGTCCATATGAATACGAAATATTTAAAGCTGAATATGTGTTTTCTATAGGCAATGAAAGTCCAACAGAAATAGCTGCATTATTTACTCTTTTTCCATCAACTTCAAGATAACCGGTATCAAAGTTAGCTCCAACAGCATATTGAATACGATCCCAATATCTTCTTATGTTCTTTCGTGCACTATAAGTAAATCCGAGTGCGAATCGATCCTGATTAACAAAATTTCCATACAGTTCAGATTGATTAGTATTTTCCCAAAAACTTTTTTCATAATCTAAAGTCATATTTAGATTGTTCCTGAAACGCTTGCTCACACCTACTCCAATCTCTAAAGGCAAATAATAATCATCTGTATCTGAAGCCACATTGGATTCTACTGTAGTAACAACATCATTACTTAACGTTTCAACGCTTTGCACTTTTGACGCTTTCACTCTTGCTGGCAATTTAAATGTTGAAGCAATTGTAAGTGTCGAATCAATTTTATATTGAGCTCCTAAAGTTGCGCGTAAACCATTATAATGTGTGTTTTTACTAATGCTTGTTACAGTATTTGAAATCAGATAGCTTCTGTCATCTGTTGTATTACCAAATATTGCAGTAGCTGTGGCTCCTACAGATAATTTTTTACCCAATCGGTATCCATACGAAAAATCAAAATTATTTAATCCGCCAGAACCGGCAGCTGTCAGGTAATAATATTCCTGACTATCTGAAATAGGTAATTTTAAGTTTGATATTTTGAATGTTGCACTTGAATAAGGTCGTAAAGCAATACTAAATCCAGAGTTTTTTGTAACAGGAAATGCAAAAGCAAGATGAGAAAACTGAAAATTATTGCGTTTTTCAGACCTTGACCCGCTTTCATAAGTTGTTGCAATTGCTTTTCCACCAATATCGAGCATGAAATGATTCAAAGGCAAATAAGCTAATGAAGCCGGATTTAAATTATTGATAAAAACATTCGATGGCAATGCAATCCCGGATGAACCGATAGACGGAATCGAACCAAAATCTGAATCATACAAACTTCCTACACCATATAATGAATAAGGAGAACTTGAAATACTTTGCGAAAATGCTGTTAGCGACATTAGAATGGCGCCACTTAAAAAAACTATTTTATTTTTCATCTAATAGGAGATATAATAAACTTTCAATTGTATTTTATTGTTCGGATGTTTTTGATCTCCTAAAACAATTCTGTTTACCGATTTAGAAATTCCGGGCAACGTTAAAATAAGGGAGGATTTTGAATCACTTTGTTTCCACATTTCCCTTTGAAGAAAACTTCCTATAGAAATCGTATAAGCGATATTTTCATTAAACTCGTCGGTTTTTTTGTTTAATAAACCATAAACTGAATTTCCTGCAGAATTTGCTAAACCGGTACTAATTCTATTTAAATTATCGGCTATATATACCTGCAAAGAATCTTCAAGAGGATATTGTTCTGAATAAGAATTATTAATTGGCTTTAAAATTAATTGTGCGTCGACGATTGCACCTTTTTCTGAGATATACTTGAGCTGTTTTATATTAGGAAAATCAATTCTACAAGCCACTCCCGCGCCTGACTGAATAAATCCCTGCCTGTTTGTTAACGAACTGGATAATTTACTGCGTGAAGTTGGTAAGTTTTGAATTAAGGTTCCGGTTTTATCAGACGAAATTGAGTTGAATTGCTTTGAGATGTCTGCAATTGTAAAATCTAAGTGATAAGAATTCTCATCATCGCTTTGGTATTTTGAATAATACATCCTGACGATACTTTTTGCCGAACTAAAACCAATCACACTCGAAGAATTGGAAGTAGAAGGAACTAAAACAAGTCCTTTTAAGTACTCGGTTAAATTTGTTAAATCAGTAATTTCCCTTTTTTTAATCTTTTGAAAAAATTCTTCCCCAAATACCTTATCCATTTTTATATTGATAGAGTCCTTTTCAGTCGGTCTGGGTTTATAAGATATACTGCCAAGACTTTCATTACTATAACTTAAAACAGAATTATTATAAAAGCTGTCATCGTCTGTATTTGGTTTTATTTTTTGAGTGACTCTGTGAATATCAAATGTTTGTACTTTAGTGGTATCTCCGTAGTAATAATTATCATATTTTAAAATCATCGAAATAGAATCAAAAACATAATTTACAGATTCCGTATCCGAGCCTGTATTTGTCAGGTTATAAATACTTCCTGCTAATTCAAAATAACCATTTGATTTTACCTTCCCAAATATTGGATCATCATAATTTCCAACTAAAATTCGGCTTTGACTTGAGGTAACTAGCGAATCAAAATTTATGGTAGACATTTCGACAGTTACGGTATCAATTAAAATTACTTTGTTACTTACTGCCAAATAATCAGAACCAACAACAAACTCGCCGTTATCTGTATCTGTACCACAAGAAATTATAGTAAGTGCAAAAACCAACATCAATATATATTTATGCATAATCTTATTTTTTGAACAAATATAAAATGCACTCTTCTGCATTACACTATAACATATACAGTCGCGCCTTTTTAACCTATAAATAGCAAAATATCATCTACAATAGCTTTGGGCGAATAAATAATTGATTCAGCCATAAAAAGAGGTATTTAGTCTATCAAAAACAGCCATACATATATCTTCTTTTTTTTAAATCCATTAGCCACCTACTTTTGAGCCAATAATTAAGTAATGAAAATAAGGCTTTTAATAGGTTCTCTTTTTTTGATTTCGGTTTTGAATATGAAAGCTCAGGAAAAATTTTCGGCAAACGTGAATTTAAAAACAGAGCCTACAGATAAAATTGATTTTAACGAAACCAGTATTGGTTCATCATTTAATGTAGTTCTCAATTCGAAAAATAAAATAAAGAATACAACAGAATTTTCGAATTTGAAAGTGAATTATGATGTTGGAAATTTTGAAGCATTTGAAAACCTGGATCAATTTAATCAGTTGAAGAATAAATTTGAATTTACACATGAGATTTCAAAAACAAAATTGAATCTTGTTCTGACGCCAACAGCAAATTTTCAAAGAAACCTTGACATTTCAGATGTAACAGTTTTAGGAAGTTTTGAAATAAGTCAGCAAATGAATCCAAATATCAATGTAAATATTGGCGTTTCAAGAACAGCAATATTTGGATATCCTAGATTCCTGCCAACATTATCCTTGCAATATAAAGTAAATGAAAAAAGTGCATTACTGATTGGATTTCCGGACTCGAAGATTTCTTATTCTAACAATATTCGAAATGCATTTAGCTTAACCAATAGCTTTAATGGTAATTTTTACAATCTCGATCATGCGCTTATGAATGTTAATAATGGTACAAAGATGAGTACATCGCAAATGACATCTGCATTTGAATATGAAAGAAACGTTGATAAAAATTGGTTTTTAAATTTTAAAGCCGGTTACGATTTTAATAAAAAGTACACTATTCTCGACAACGACAATCATAAGGTTTATGATCTTAATACCGGAAACGGTTACATTTTAGGCATTGGCATCAAATACAAACAATAAATAAATTTAATACACTATGATGAATAATTTAAAAAATGGAATATTATTCGCGGCATTATTTTCGAGCCTTTTTTTTATAGGCTGCAGTAAAAGTGATGACGAAGATGATTTAATAGGAAACTGGGTTAAAAAATCAGCATTTGATGGACCAGCCAGATCTAGTGCCACTAGTTTTGTTATTGGTGATTATGCTTATATCGCGACCGGTTATACAGGAGATGAATATTTGAAAGATTTATGGGCTTACAATTCAACTGGTGATTATTGGGAACAAAAAGCTGATTTTATTGGCATAGGCAGAAGTTCTGCATCAAGTTTTACGCTGAATGATAAGGGCTATTTGGGAATTGGTTATGATGGAACTAATAAACTAAAAGATTTTTATCAATATGATCCTTCAAATAATACGTGGACTCAAAAAGCTGATTTTGCAGGAACAGCCCGTTATGCAGCCGTAGGCTTTCAGGCGGGAGGAAAAGCGTATATCGGAACGGGGTACGACGGAAATTATTTAAAAGATTTCTACCAATACGATGATCAGGCAAATACATGGACACTTGTAAATGGTTTTAGCGGAAACAAAAGACGTAACGCTACCGTTTTTGTAATTGATAACAAAGCTTATTTAGGAACCGGAATAAATAACGGAGTTTATCAGGAAGATTTTTGGCAATTCGATCCATCAACAGACGTCTGGACTCGTAAAAGAGATATCGATCAGGACGACGATGATGATGAGTCTTTCAACGATGATTATGCAATTGTGCGTTCTAATGCATCAAGCTTTTCAATGAACGGGTTAGGTTTTCTTATTGGTGGTGAAGGTGTAAAAACCGTTTGGGAATACAATCCTGTAACAGATCTTTGGGTAGAAAGAACTCCAATGGAAGGTGCTACAAGAACTGATGCTGTTGGTTTTGCCATCAACAACAGAGGTTTTTATATGTTGGGAAGAATCGGCACTACTTATTTTGATGATGCATGGGAATTTAAGCCTACCGAAGAACAAAATGACAATGATAATTAATAAAGAAAGACAATTTTTCCGGATTTTACTCCGGAAAAATTTATTGTTTCTTTTTCTTGTTTTACAAATTACAGCATGTACAAGAAATGAAACTCTTAAAATTGAATCTTTCAAAACAACTTCGGGTTGGGGATATTCAATTTCGCATAAAAACAAGCTTTTAATAAAACAATCTATTATTCCGGTAATAAACGATACAAAAAGCTTTTCAACAGAAGAAGATGCAATAAAAGTGGCAAATCTGGTAGCGGAAAAACTCAAAGAGAACAATTCGCCAACAGTAACGAAAAATGATTTAATTTTATTAAAAATAAAAATCTAAATGAACATAGGCAGCATCAAAGATACCAGCTCTAACAAAATTTTGTTCCATAGTATTATATGGACTTTCTTTATATTGACTTCGCTGATTCAATTTTATGAAAGTCCGTTTAGGATCAATAATGATTTTTATGTACAGTGGACAACAGGAATTATTTTGTTTTATCTCAATTATTTTTACTTGGTGCCTGCGCTTCTTTTAGAAAAAAAATACCTGCTTTATTTCGTCTTTGTTTTTGCGCTTATTCTTGTTTTTATGGTCATCAGGATCAATTATTTTATTCCTGAATTTGGTCATACAAGACCGTTAAACATGCCGCCGCCTCAAATAATGCGTGGCGAACAAATAGATTTTATCAAAGGAGAGAGACATGCGATAATGGCAAGAAGACAGCCTTTGTTTTTTAAAATTGGACCTTCTCTATTCTATATCCTGATTATTACAATTAGTGCTATTATTAAAACATTAACTGAATTTTATAACAACCAACAAAACAAATTAATCGCCGAAACACACAGAACAAATACCGAATTAATTTATTTGCGAAAACAAACCAATCCGCATTTTTTATTTAATTCCTTAAACAGTATTTATTCTCTGGCACACAAGAAATCTGATTTGGTCCCTGATGCCATCGTCACGTTATCAGAATTAATGCGCTATATGCTTTATGAAACTGATAACAAAACGGTGGCTTTAGAAAAAGAAATCAATTACATTCAAAATTATATCGAATTACAAAAACTAAGGCTTAACGATATTGAAGACATTTTTGTCAATGTTCACGGAAACACCAAAAACAAATTCATCGAACCTTTGCTTTTGATTTCGTTTGTAGAAAATGCCTTTAAATATGGAACCGATTATAAAGGAGCCGCTCATGTTAAAATTAAGATTTTCATATTAGATAATAACCTTGATTTCTGGATCGAAAATAGAATTGAAAACTATGTGAAAGATCCTGAAAACTCAGGAATTGGATTAGTAAACATTCAAAACAGGCTGGATTTACTTTATCCAAATGCCCACGAACTCAGCATTACACAAGACAATCAATATTATCGTGTGCATTTAAACCTGAAATTAGATAAGATTCAAACAGCGATCAATTAAAATAATGATTATGGATAGAAAAAAATTCATTCGAAATAGTATTTTAGGAATTGCTTCATTAGCTACAGCAACAAAAATATTAGAATCTTGTTCTAAAAGTGATAATGATGATAACAGTACAGATGCTTCTTCTGATGGAAGCTGCACGGTATCTCCTGCAGAAACAAAAGGTCCTTTTCCGATAAAAACACCAAGCCAACTGGCATTAGAAAATATAAAATCAGATAGAATTGGAGTTGCATTGCTTATCAATTTAACTATCGAAAATAAAAGCAACGATTGTTCTCCTTTAAAAGGAGTTTTAGTTGATGTCTGGCATTGCGATAAAGATGGAAATTATTCTGAATACGGAGGAACATCAATGCAACAGACCGATTATACTACTGTTCATTTTTTGCGAGGACGACAAACTTCAGATGCTAAAGGACAAGTTTCATTTCTCTCGATTTTTCCGGGTTGGTATCAAGGTCGGGCACCACATATTCACGTTGAAGTTTTAACTGCTTCGGGTTCATCGCTATTAGTAACACAAATTGCTTTTCCGGAAACAATCACAACTGAAGTATATTCGAGTACAAATTATGCTGCCCACGGTCAGGCCGACACTTCAAATACAAGAGACAATGTTTTTTCAGACAGCTTATCTAATGAATTAGCAACTTTAACAGGGAATTTGACAGATGGATATACATTAAGTAAAACGATCACTGTAAAAGCATAAATTTATCATAATAAACCAGTTTTTATGAAAATTTTAAAACTTAATTCACTGGTTTAAAATTACTTTTGACTGCCAAAACAAATTTTTAAATACTAATTCCGAACAAATGAAATGTGTAATTATAGACGATGAACCGTTAGCGGTTGAATTATTAGAAGATTTTGTTCGAAAAGTAGATTCGCTCGAATTAGTTAGTACTTTCAATAATGCAATTGATGCTGTTTCTTATATCAATCAAACCAATATTGATTTGATTTTTCTGGATATTCAGATGCCACATTTCTCCGGAATTGAATTTTTAAATACAATCGAAAAAAAACCTTTGATTATTTTTACAACAGCCTATTCAGACTACGCTGTTGAAGGATTTAATCTTGGTGCCGTAGATTATTTGGTAAAACCAATACCGTTTCACCGTTTTTTAAAATCAGTTGTTCGCGCACAGCAAATTTTTAATCCGACTGCGGCAGTTCAGGCGATTTCAGAAAACACTACAGCTCCGGAATTAGAACAGGATTTTATGTTCGTACGCGCTGAATATGAAAATGTTAAAATGAATTTTGCTGATATTTTATTTATCGAAGGACTAAAAGATTATGTAAAAATTTACACTACAGATAATAAATTTACCTTGACATTAATTAGCTTAATTAAATTAGAAAACCTGCTTTCGAGCAAAGGATTTTCAAGAATTCACAGATCTTATATTATCAATATAAAACATGTAAAGTCGATCCAGAAAAACAAGGTTTTGATAAGCGACAAACGAATTCCGATTAGTGAAAGTTATAAGAATGCTTTCTTCGAAAAAATCAATCTTTAAGTTAAATTCTAAAATAAAAATTCCAAATTCCAATAAGTCTTCAACAATTTTGGAATTTGGAATTTTCATTTTTTGGAATTTCTATTTAGAATTTATTCCTTAAACCAACCTGAATACATTACATAATTATTTGAAATACGTTCGATTTCGCCTGCAAAATCAGATTGATCGATATCTTTTACTTTTTTTGCCGGAACACCTGCCCAAATAGTTCCTGAAGTTACCACTGTGTTTTGCGTTAAAACTGCACCGGCTGCAACAATAGAATTACTTTCTATCACGCAATTGTCCATTACAATGGCTCCCATCCCTATTAAAACATTATCATGAACCGTACAGCCATGAACAATCGCATTGTGCCCAATGGAAACATTATTACCAATTATTGTCGGATGTTTTTGATATGTGCAATGAATAATAGCTCCATCCTGAATATTTACCTTATTACCTATTTTAATAAAGTGAACATCACCTCGAATTACAGCATTAAACCAAACGCTGCAAGAATCTCCAAATGTAACATCACCAACAATAGTAGCATTTTCGGCAACATAACAATCTTCTGGAATTACCGGAGATTTTCCGTTTACAGATTTAATCAGCATAATAAAAAAGTTTAATTAATTGCAGGACAATTACAATCGTAACGTTCCTTTGTACAAAACAAATTGATTCCTAAAGTAATCTGGTGATAACCGCCAGTATCAAATTTCACATCGCCGGTAACTTGCGAATAAGTGTAGGCAAACATGAAATTTTTATAATTCACCCCAATTATAGGGGTTATATATTGCAGTTTTTGAGACGATACGCCACTTCCTGAACTATATTGTGCGCCATCAAAACTTCTTCTATACGACAATGCTGCCCAAAGGCTTCCAAAGTCCATATTTTTGTATGCTTTTAAATTTACGTCAATAGATTTTTCTTTTGTCTGATCAAATAATTGGAATAAAACAGATGGTTCCCAGGTTATATTTTCGTGTTTACCAAAAACATATCCTACACTTAATAAATACTTTCTCAAGTTATCATTTTCATAATCGGTATAGATTTCCCGTCTGGTTTCCAACAATCCCTGAACCGTAGCATGCGCATAAAAATCCATAAAATTATAGGAAGCTCCAACATCAACATTAAAATAAGAATCTTTTTGAATCGAACCAAAAACGATTGGATCAAAAGTTGTCCCAAATTGCGTTTCATCAAGCTGACTCTGAATAACTCCACCGCTAATACCAAACGAAAGCTGATTTAAATCGACTTCATCTCTCGAAAACATAATATGATGTGCGTATGTGAGCTTTAATCCTTTTTGCGAATGGTACCCGTTTTTGTCATTAAAAACAATAATTCCGGCTCCGGATCTTTCTCCAATTCTTCCGTTAAAACTTAAGGTTTGAAGTGAAGGTGCGTCATCCTGACCAAACCATTGCTTTCTTGCAGTCAGTCTTATTTTGGCACAATTCGCCGCTCCCGCCATTGAAGGATGAATTAAATAATAGTTATCTGATAAATAATCTGAATACACAGGAATCCCTTCTTGTGAGTACGCATAGAAAGTAGTTATCAAAAAAACAAATAAAACCCTGATTTTAAATCCCATAAAGGCAATTAAGTTTAAATAATTTTCAGACTTCTGCATTTTAGTACGATTTATTTGTAAAGAGTCTTAATTATTTTATTAAAAAATCAAATATAGGTATTAGTAGAAAATAACTTTACTAAATTTGTAAAAAATTACAATCATGACAAAAATCACCATAAGAGAGACTCAAAATCCTACTATATTAAAGTTTGAATTTGAAGATTTCATTACCCAAAATCAAAATTTTGAGTTCAAAAATATTGATGAAGCAGAAGCATCACCATTAGCACAACAATTATTTTACCTTCCGTTTGTAAAAACAGTTTATATTTCAGGAAATTTTATTGCTATCGAAAGATATAGCATTGTAGATTGGGATGATGTTAAAGATGCTGTTGCAGAACAAATTGCAGCTTTTGTTGACAAAGGTGGTGTTATTATCAAAATCGATGAAAACAAAACTAAAAAACAACCTATTACGGTTTATGGAGAAACAACTCCAAATCCATCGGCATTAAAATTTGTAGTGAGCAGAATGCTAACGAAAAACCCGGTAGAATATAAAAATATCGATCAGACTGCTTCTTCTCCTTTAGCTAAAGAATTATTTAAATTCCCTTATGTTAAGGAAGTTTTTATTGACGAAAATTACATTTCTGTTACGAAATACGACATTAATGACTGGGACGAAATCACATTAGAAGTAAGAACATTTATCAAACAATTTATCGAAAACGGAGGAACTGTTCTTGATGAAAGTTTAATTGAAGTTGCTACAAAAAATGATGTTACTAAAGATGAAGCTTTTGATAAATTGGATGTAACTTCACAACAAATTATCAACATTTTAGAAGAATATGTAAAACCAGCTGTAGCTGCTGATGGTGGAAATATTGCTTTTGATTCTTATAATGAAAATGACAAAACAGTAAAAGTAATTTTGCAAGGAGCCTGCAGCGGATGTCCATCCTCTACTTTTACTTTAAAAAGCGGAATCGAAAATATGCTAAAAAGCATGCTAAACGATGAGGCTATTAAAGTAGAAGCTTTAAATGCATAAAAAATAGCATCAAAAAATAGTAAAAGCGTCTCAAATTGAGGCGCTTTTTTTTATATACATATATCTTCTTAATTTTCAATAAATTATTATATGTATTCGTTTTTTCTATCTCCTAAATAGTTATTATTGTATAAATTAACCAAAAACATAAACCATGGGATTATCTTCATTTTTTAAGAATTTATTTGGCTCGGCCAAAGAAACCAGCACCGATTTGGCAGATAAAGCCGAAACAGCTTTTGAACAGGCAAAGGAAGAAGTTGCTCCTTTATTAAATAAAGCAGAAACTTTTGCAGAAGAAACATTCGCAAAAGCGAAGGAAGCTTCAGAACCGATTTTGGAAAGTGCTGTAGAATATGCCAGTAAGGCAAAAGATATTGTGAGCGAATATGTTGAAAAAGCTTCGGATTCGATAAGTGAGGTGATCGATTCTGTGAAAGATAAGACTGAAGAAACGGCTGCCGAAACTAAACCAATTGTTTCTGAAACTGTTGTAGATGTAAGCGAAGCAGACAAAATCGAAACAGAGCAGATTATTGATAACGCTGGCGAAAAGGAATAAAAAATTACTTTTTTTATTATATTTGCAAACTAATACCGCCTTCTCCTATTGAGAAGGTTTTTTTATTTAAAAAATGGACATCAATTCAAACCAGCTTAGCAATTACGCCACCAGATTTATTGACGTATTACTTGATTATTCGCCAAAATTAATTTCAGCATTTCTTATCTTATTTGTTGGCTTATACGCCATAAGATTAATAAACAGAATCATTAGAAAAGTAATGATTAAAAGAAATCTGGATCCCACATTAACTAAATTTCTTGCCGATATATTACTTTGGGCGCTGCGCGTTTTATTGTTTATAACGTTTATTTCAAAACTCGGAATCGAAACTTCATCGTTTGTTGCTATTTTAGGAGCAATGGGTCTTGCGGTAGGTTTATCATTGCAGGGTTCGCTTTCTAATTTTGCAGGCGGAATGCTTATCATTCTTTTCAAACCTTTTAAAGTTGGCGATACCATTGAAGCGCAAGGCGTTATCGCGACAGTTCTTGAAATTCAGATTTTTGTAACAAAAATGCTAACCGGAAATAATCAAACGGTTTTTGTGCCAAATGGCGCTTTGTCTAATGGAACCATTATTAATTATTCGATGCAGGGAGAAAGAAGAGCTGATTTGACGTTTGCAGTTTCTTACGATTCTGATATTAAAAAAGCGAAGGATGTTTTGGTTCAGGTTTTAAACACAAATCCAAAAGTGCTGAAAAAGCCTGCGCCGGAGGTTTTTGTAAAAAATCTAACGCCAAGTTCGATTGAATTTGCAGTACGTCCGTGGGCGAAAAACGAAAATTACGGAGCTGTTTTTTCTGAGACTTTAGAGAACTGCAAAACAGCTTTGGATCAAGCAGGAATTGCAATTCAGCCGTTTACACTTCAAAAATAGAATTATTGTTTTTTTGATGGAGGTGCCATCATAAAATCTTTTAAATAATAAGGTTCAAAATAAGCGACATCTACAGTGTCGCTTTTTTGATATTTATCAAAACTGATTTTACTCATTGCTGATGCCGACGGATATTTAATTTCTTCTAAAAAAACAAAATTATCTTTTGTTAAAACCGGTTTGCACTTTTCTGCACAATCGCCAACAAAATAAACGGTTTCAGTAAAATCTTTAAACGAATTTTCGTCTATAACCTGAGCTTCAATTTTTCTTTCAATTTCTAAATTAGCATTAAAAACTTCGCTGTACACTTCCATCCTTCTGGCATCAAGCATCGGAATAATTTTTCCTTCAGAAACATTTGCCTGAGAAGCTAAAGTTTGTAAGGTATCAACCGCAATCAACGGAATATTCAAAGCAAAACAAAGTCCTTTTGCTGCCGAAACTCCAATTCGCAAACCTGTATAAGATCCCGGACCCTGACTCACTGCAATGGCAGCTAAATCCTGAACAGAAATTTTGGCCTCTGCAATTATTTCTTCAATAAAATCATGCAATTTTTCAGCGTGCGAATAACCTTCTTCAGCAATTTCTTTACAGAGAATAGTTTCTCCGTTTTTTGCAATTGAGACTGAACAATTTTTGGTTGCTGTTTCGATATTGAGAATGAAAGACAATGTGTATTATTTTAAAATTAATTATTTATCTCATGCTGATCGAAGTCTTTGAAAGTCTTTTCGACCCGATCAGCTGACAATATTTTAAAGATTTATTTCTTAGGCGCATCCGCTTTTTTTAGCTTCACTTTATCTCCTGAATTTAATTCTTTTGAAACCGTTGTATAAGGACCTGTAATTACAACATCTCCAGGATTTAAACCAGACATTACTTCGATGTTTGTATCATCCTGAATACCGGTTTTTATAATTTTGATTTTAGCTTTATCGCCTACTTTTACAAAAACACATTCGAATTTTTTGTCGCTTTTTGGAACCGCTTTTTTGTCTTCGTTTGGATCTTCAACTTTAAAATCTTTTACGGCGGTTGTATCAGATTTCACTACAACAGAACTAATTGGCACTGCTAAAACATTTGATTTTGTTTTGGTGATAATATCCACAGTTGCTGTCATTCCAGGTCTGAAAGGCGAATACGTTTTTGGCTGACCTTCTAGTAAATCCTGATATGATTCTTTCAGAATTCTAACTTTAACTTTAAAATTTGTAACCTGATCTGAAGTTAAAGTTGTACTTGCAGAGTTGGAAATACTGGTTACAACTCCTTTAAATTTCTTTTTTAAATAAGCATCAACTTCAACATTTGCTTCGTCTCCAATTTTGATTTTAACGATATCATTTTCGTTTACATCAACTTCAACTTCCATATTATTTAGGTTGGCCACTCTTAAAAGTTCTGTTCCGGCCATTTGCTGCGTTCCTAAAACACGCTCGCCTAATTCAACATTTAATACTGAAATTGTTCCATCTGCCGGAGCATAAATTGTAGTACGACCAAGATTATCCTTTGCCTCATTTACTGATGCCGCAGCACTTTGAACTGTATAATATGCATTTTGTTTCGTTGCTTTAGCGACTTCAAAAGAGGCTATGGCTTTGTCCCAGTCTGACTTTGAAATAACTCCTTTGTCATACAAGGTTTTATTTCGGTCGTAATTTGCTTTTGCTTCTTTATAAGATGCATCAGATTGTGTCAAACCTGCTTTTGTACCCGATAAGTTAGATACAGAACGATTGTAGCTGGAGGTATATAAATCAGGGTTTATTTTGACCAATAAATCGCCCTTTTTAACGACCTGACCTTCTTTTACATTTAATAAAATAATCTCACCCGAAACTTCCGGTGAGATTTTAACTTCGATTTCAGGTTGGATTTTTCCTGTTGCCGAAACTGTTTCGACAATAGTTGAGGCCACGACTTTTGTAATCTCTACTTCTTTTCCTTCATCCTTATTTCCTATTACTCCTGATTTTGAAAGACCTACTAAAATTGCAATGACAATTATTGCGCCCCCTAATAAGAAATAAACTGTTTTTTTTGACATAATAAACTATTTTGTGATAATTGGAACAATTGGAATTCCAAAGTAAAATTCAAGTATTTTTATTTTAAACATGTAATCATATTTTGTTCTGATAACATCTGACTGCGCATTTGTCAATAATGTTTGCGCTTGTGTAAAATCAAATGAATTCATCAAACCTACATCATACTTTTCTTTTGCATAATTGTACGCCTGCTGTCTTGCTTCTAAAGTTACTGTTGATGATTCATAGGCATTTAATGCCCCTTTAGCATCAGTAAAAGCGGTGTAAACGTTACGTTGCAAATCTAAACTTTTTTGCTCTAAATCTATTTTAGATTTCTCTAAACTTACTTTACTTCTTTCAACATTATTTCTAACCGAGAAGCCATTAAAAATTGGTACAGAAAGCTGAAGCCCGAAAGATTGTCCTTTATTATCATTAAACTGATCAAAAATAGGTGCCGGACCGCCTAAAACAGGAGAATAATTAGGCTCTAAAACGGCTTGATTTGTTCCTTCAACATATCCTATTTGTCTTGTTGGGTTGGCAGTATTCAAAGTAGAACCTGTAATAATATCGGAGTAACTTGCTCTTGTATTAAAGTTATAAAAAGCACTTAAAGTAGGCTGATAAGCTCCTTTTGCAATCGTAACGTTTTTCTCAGCGATTTCAAGATTTGTCTGCGCCAGTTTTAATTCTGTTCTTATTTCCCTGGCTTTAGTGTAAATTTCAACCGGAGTTTGTGCCAGTATATTTTTTTCATCCGCAACATTGGTATCGTCAACGACATCAAAATCTGCGAATTCTTTAAGCTGTAAAAGCTGAGCCAAACTCAATTTAGAAATTAACAAACTATTTTCGGCAACAATAATAGCCTGCTGATCTGTTGCAACTGTCGCTTTCAGGTCAAACAAATCACCACGCGGAATTGTTCCAGCATTTACCATTTCTTCAGAACGGGCAAAACGTTTTTGATCAATTGCTAATTGTTCTTTTTTTACTTTTAAATTTTCTTTATTGAAAAGGATTTCCAGAAATGCATTCGCAACGTTCAATGAAATATCTTCCTGCATTTTTGTCAATTGATATTGTGCAGAGATAATCGAAAGTTTAGCTCTTCGAAGTGTATTTTGGTTTTGTAAACCTCTATAGATATCCACACCAACAGATGCCCCAACAGAAGAGTATTGAGTGGTTGAATTTTGAAGTAAACCGGTTGTAATGTTTTGATTTAAACCAATATTCCACGAGTGTGATGCATTTGCATTAACAGTAGGAAGGAAACTTCCAAAAGCACTGTTTTTATCAATTACGGCATTTTTTACATCTAACTCCGTTAGTTTAATTGTGATATTATTATCCAATGCGTATCGAACACATTCTTCTAAAGTCCAAAGTTTTGGTTGTGTCTGAGCAGATAAGCCCAAGCCAAAGAACAAAGCAACAATAAGACTATTATATTTATTTATTTTCATATTTTTTAGATGAAAGCATAGCAAATACACTACGCAAATTTAACATTTTTTAAAACCAAAAAACCTTTATCCTTTCAGATTATTTTTTTTCTCCTTCACCTTCATTTAATAAGCCCTGATTCCAGATTTTAATTTTATCCGAAGCTTTGATTCCGCTTTTAATCTGAACATAAATTCCGTCACTAACTCCTAAAACCAAATCTTTTCTTTGAAATTTTTGAGGAGCAGTTTCCACTTCCACATAAGGTTTTTGTGTTTTTTTGTCAAATTGCACTAACGATTCTTTGATAGCCAAAACTTTATCTGCTTTTTCTAAGATAATAGAAGCATTTGCGCTTAAACCGGCTCTGATAAAAGTAGCGTCTCTATTTTCTAAAGAAGCTTTAATTTCAAACTGAATTGCGCCGTTTTCTGTAACCCCTTTTGGAGCGATATAAGTTAAAACGGCAATGAACTTTTTGTTTTCAATAGCTCCGACAGTAATCTCAATAGGCATTTTTTCTTTGATTTTCCCTACCTCAGACTCGTCAATTTTTCCAACAAAAATCATTCTTCCCACATCGGCAACACTTGCAATTGTAGTTCCTTCGTTAAAATTATTACTTTCAATAACCTGATTCCCCACTTTTACCGGAACGTCTAACACCATTCCGTTTACAGTAGAACGAATCAAAGTATTAGCATAACTTCCTAAAGATGATGTTGTACCCGTTTTTACAATATCAAGACTTTGCTTTGCTGCCTGATAGTTTTGTTTTGCCTGTGTATAAGCCAATTGTGCCGCATCAAAATCATTGGCAGAGATAACGTCTTTATCAAACAAAGTCTTTTGTCTTTTATAGATTTTTTCCTGGTTATCCAAAGCAATTTTAGCGGTCTGCACCTGATTTTGAGTATTGCTCACATTCGATACATTGGCCACAACTCTAATTTTTGCAATCATATCTCCAGCTTTGATTTTTTCTCCGGCTTTGATATAAACCTGCTCAATAATCCCTGAAATGTTCGGCTTGATTAGGACCTCTTCATCAGGCTGGATATTACCTGTGGCTATCGTGTTTTTTACAATCGTTTTAATTTCTGCCTTTTCCGTTTTAAATACAACCGGCGATTCCTGATTTTTCGCATATAAATAATATAGCGCGCCAAAGAAAACGATAGCAATAAAAATTAAAATGGTTACGGTTACTCCTTTTTTCATTTTGTTCCTGGTTTAATCGATTATTTTTTGATTGATAATTTATTTTATTCTGTTCGTAAAGCGTCTACAGGCTTTACATTAATTGCGGTCTGCGCCGGAATAAATCCTGCCAGCAAACCAGATCCCACTAATATTAATAAGGCAACAAATACAACTCCAAGATCAACACTTGGGTTGGCAAACATGGTATTACTTTCCGGCGGCATCGAATCTAAAACCATATTCAGAATTGCGATAATTCCCGTTGCGACTGCAATCCCAAACATTCCTGAGATAATAGTTAAAAATATAGATTCTGATAAAATTTGTCCCCGAATTGCTGCCGGCGTTGCGCCCAAAGCTCTCCGAATTCCAATTTCTTTCGTGCGTTCCTTCACCACAATAAGCATGATATTCGAAATACCAATTACTCCAGAAATCAGTACCAAAGTTCCTACAAAATAAGCAATGATTTTTAGAATACTGAATAAACTTTGCACTTTATTAAATTGTTCGTATAAATCAAAATTTCCAACAGCTCTGTCATCCGCAGGATTTACGGAATGAAGTGATTTAATTAGTTCTAAAATTTTTGGTTTTAAAGAAGTAATCGAGGTTTCATCTTTTGCCGTAAGTGCCATCCAGCCCACTTTATCTCCGTAATTAAAAGCTTGCTGAAAAGTAGTAAAGGGAATAAAAATATTTTTCTGTTCCTGTTCTGCGTTTCCTCCCTGCTGTTTTGATTTGTAAACACCAACGACCATAAAGTTGATTCCGTTGATTTTTACGTAAGTTCCAATGGCGTCTTCTGTTTTTTCATAAAGTTCGCTAATAACTCCCTTACCAATTACAGCAATTTTTCTTCTGTCCAGAATATCTTGTTGGTTTATAAAACGGCCTTTTATAATATCCATCGGTTGTTGTTTAATCAACTCCGGATAATCACCATAGATTGTAAAAGAAGAAGTTTTTGTGCCGCGAACCACATTATTGGTACCATTAAAATCTCCTAACTGATTACGAGGTGAAACATATAATAAATCCGGAAATGATTGTTTTAAAGCCGCTACATCACTATTTCTAAAATCATAACGACGTATTTTAGGCAATCCTTTATAGGCTTTTGATGTCGTCTGACTCCACATAAACATGGTGTTGGTGGCAATTCCGTCAAAACCTTTTTTAATTCCGTTTTCAAGACCATTTCCTGCCGCAAGTAATATCACCAGAATAAATATTCCCCAAAATACTCCAAAAGCAGTTAGAACCGTTCTGAAAACATTGGCCGTTAAAGCCTGTAAAATTTCGTCCCAATTATCTTTTTTAAACATAATTATTCGTCTCTAAGTGCTACAATAGGTTTTATTTTGGCTGCTCTGTAAGCGGGAAAAAATCCGGCAAGCGCTCCTGCAAATACAAGCAGAACAAGCGTTGTCAAAGCGACACTAAAATCAACTTCTGGATTTCTAAAATACTCACTCTGAACCATTGGTCCCACAAATTCCAGCAATAACAAACTTGCCAGTAAACCTGTAAAACCGGCAATTGTGGTAATAAAAATTGATTCATGAAGTATCATTGAAATAATAGAAAAAGGAGATGCTCCCAGTGCTTTTCTAATACCAATTTCTTTTGTTCGTTCTTTAACTATAATAAGCATAATATTGCTCACCCCCACAACACCGGCGATGATGGTACAAATACCTACCCACCAAAAAAACAATCTGATATATAAATTTAAATCATAAAACTGCTTTGCATCTTTAACCGAATTATAGGCATTTATTCCGCCGTCATCTTCGGGAGCCACCACATTTTTACTTTTGAGTAAGTTTTTTAAATCCTGAGTAAATTTTTCAGATTGCGCCAGAGCTTCATCATAATTATCTGTTTTTTTCAAGGTAAAAAACAAATTGCTGATTTTATCTCCGCCACCAAAAGTTCTCTGCACAGTTGTTTTAGGCAAATAAGCTCTTGCCTCTTCTCTTTCTCCTCCAGGATCTGTAAAAATTCCTATTACTTTAAAATTGATATTATTGATCAGGATTTCTTTCCCCATTGGGTCGCTGTCTTTAAACAAATCTGTTTTAATTTTCATACCAATAGTCGCCACTTTTTCATTATTGGCTAAATCTTTGGCATTTATAAATCTTCCTTTCACAATGGTTAGATTTTCTATTCCGCCATAATCAGGATCAACACCTCGGTATTGATAATTTCCTGATTCTTTTCCATAGGAAAACGGAGCTCCCCAAAAATTAAAAGTAGAAGCTCTTAAATCTAATTTATCCTCAAATTTCTGAACCGATTGTGAGTAATCGCTGTTTCGAAACTGAATTTGTCTTCCGGGATTCAATCCTTTGTACTCTTTGGTTGTTGTACCAGACCAAACCTCAATAATTCCAGCAGCGTCGCGTTCAAACTGTTTTTCAATTCCGTTTTGAAGTCCTTTACCGGCACCTAATAAAATCACTAAAATAAAAATCCCCGAAGCCACAGAAATTCCGGTAAGAAATGTTCTTAACCTGTTTTTTGAGATTGCTTCAAAAATTTCCTGCCAACGCTCAATATTAAACATAAGATGAAGCTCTAACTTGTTCTACCATTTTATCATCGATGATTAATCCATCTTTCAGGACAACATTTCTTTTGCACATTGCGGCAATATCAGGTTCGTGAGTAACGATTAAAATGGTTTTGCCTTCATCATTAATTCCCTGAATAAGTTCCATCACTTCATACGAAGTCTTCGTGTCCAAAGCCCCTGTTGGCTCATCGGCCAGTAAAACTTTTGGGTTTGAAGCCAAAGCTCTAGCAATGGCAACACGCTGTTTTTGACCTCCGGAAAGTTCGTTTGGCAAATGGTGTGAATGCGAACCCAAACCTACTTTCTCCAGATATTTCATGGCAATATCGTAACGCTCTTTTCTTTTTATTCCCTGATAATATAATGGCATTGCCACATTATCGAGAGCTGTTTTATAATTGATCAGATTAAAAGACTGAAAAACAAAACCTAAAAACTTATTTCTATATTTTGAAGCGATCGTTTCGTTCAGTTTTTTAATCGGAGTATTGTCTAAAATGTAACTACCAGAATCGGCTTCATCTAAAATTCCTAGAATGTTAAGAAGCGTTGATTTTCCAGAACCTGAAGATCCCATGATCGCAACCAATTCGCCTTCTTCAATATTAAAGTTGATTCCTTTTAACACATGCAACTGAGAATTTCCCATTTTATAGGACTTATGCAAATCTTTGATTTCGATCATGATATTGTTAAATTTTAAGACAATAATAATATTTTTATTAAGTTTTTTATGGTAAAAAAAAGTTAATAAATCTGACATACTATTTCAATAAGACTCCATTTATTATCAAATGTTACACTTTTTGACAATAATATAATTGTTTTGTTAATTTTGCTTCACTAAAAAATCTTAACGATGAAGTTTTTTTCAACTATTTCTTTATTTGCAGCAATTACATTATTAGTTAGTTGCTCCACATCTCAAAAATTAGAAACATTAAAACCAGAACCAGACGATGCAAGTCCGTTAGTTTACGATGCTAATCCTTCGTTTATCAATCTGCCAATTACAGTAAAACTTCATGATATCGAAAATCAGACAAATACGCTTTTAAACGGATTAATTTTTGAAGACAATAATATTGAAGATGACGATATCGAAATGAAAATATGGAAACAGGCGCCAATCAAAATCCTTAATGATCCTGCAAATCCGGATAAAAAGATCAAAACCATTTTACCTTTAAAAGCAACTATCAAATACCGCATTGGCACTAAAAAACTGGGTATTGAACTTTATGACACTCGTGAATTTAACCTAAACGGCGTTATTACCTTATCGAGCGAAGTTGCTTTAACAAACTGGAAATTAAACACCAAAACAGAATTCAAATCTCTTGACTGGAACGAAAGCCCAACAATGACTGTTTTTGGCAAAAACATGCCAATTACCTATTTGGTAAATCCGGCGATTTCTATTTTTAAATCGAAAATTGAAAAAAGCATAGACGACGCTATCGAAAAATCAATGGATTTTAAACCGAATGTTTTATCAGCTTTGGAAAAAATATGTACGCCGTTTAAAATGAACGACACGTATGAAACCTGGCTTAGAATTGTTCCCGTTGAAGTTTATTCTACCAATGCAAAACTTAAAAATGATTTGTTTTTATTGGATATGGGAATGAAATGCAATATGGAAACTATTGTAGGCAAACAACCTGAATCAAGATTCAACGCCAGTAAAATTGTTTTGAAACCTGTTGCTAAAATTCCGAATCAGATTTCTGCTAATATTGCCGCTATTTCCACTTACGCCGATGCATCAAAAATAATGACCAATAATTTTGCAGGTCAGGAATTTGGTTCCGGAAATAAAAAAGTCACCGTAAAAAATGTGGCAATCTGGCATAAAAATGATAAAATGATTATCGCTCTTGATGTTTTGGGATCTGTAAACGGAACAATATATGTAACTGGTTTTCCACAATATAATCCGCAAACCAAAGAAATTTATTTTGACAAATTAGATTATGTTTTAGATACCAAAAGCAAATTAATGAGAACTGCAAGCTGGCTCGCACAAGGTTATATCCTGAAAAAAATGGAAGAAAGCTGTCGTTATTCTATCCAGGCCAATTTAGAAGAGGGCAAAAAAAGTATGGCAGCTTATCTTAAAAACTATTCTCCTTTACCGGGTGTTTTTGTAAATGGAAAAATGGAAGATATTCAGTTTGACAAAATTCAATTAACAAATCAGGCGATTATCGCTTTTATAAAGATTAATGGAACTGTAAATGTTTCTGTTGATGGATTGAAATAAATTTGTCACAAACCTCCTGATTTGTATGAAATTAATATTTAAACTTTCGCTTGTATTTTTTATCAACTTTGCATTTAGTCAAGAATACAGAGAAGCTACAATCATTTTTATTGATAGTGCTTGTGTTAAAGGTTTTGGTGAAATTAAAAATAACACCATTTATTTTAAAGTTAAACAAGAAGACAAACCCAGCAAATGGAGTTATGATATCGCTAAAGGACTAGTATTTTCGGGTTATGGCTATTCTGAAAAATATGAATACGTTAAATTCGAAAAACATGTAGATCCAAAAATAATGGAAGTTATAGAAGAGGGAAAACTTATTTTGTACAAATATTCTAAATTGTTTTATACTAATGATGAAAGCATAAGCTTATCACAACCAGGAAAATTGCCTAAATATTATTCACCAGCTGAGCACTTCACCGAAACATTTTATATTAAGCGGAAAAATGAAGAACTTGCTCTTGACATAACTTTTAATTTTAAATCACGCGCAAGAATATATTTTTCAGATTGTGAAAAAATAATCGAAAAGATTAATAGTGAAAAATTTACCAAAAAAAATATACCTGAAATGATCTACTATTATAATGACTATTGTGATGAAAATGAAAATGAAAACTAAACTTTTTTCTTTTTAGACTGATACATTCTATAAATCAGAATACCTATAACTCCAACCAATAAATACGGAATCACCATCAAATAAACAATTCCATCATTTACGGCTTCTGCTTTTTTTACATTCGAATCTCCTGCAAGAGCAGCACGACACATCGCACACTGCGCATTTGCTCCAAGCGAAAAGAAAATAGAAAAAAGAATGTAGAAGCTTTTTGTTGAGAAAAAATTCACAATTCTACTTCTATCCGCCTTTCTATTTTCTTTAGTCTGTATTCTATTTTCTATTTTATACATAATAAGGAGAAATCATTAAGTAAACCACTACACCTGTTACAGCAACATAAAGCCAAAGTGGAAACGTTATTTTAGCTATTTTTCTGTGTCTGTCAAAACTTTCTGCAAGCGCTCTTACATACGTTATTAACACTAAAGGAATAATGGCAATAGATAGTAAAATATGCGTAATTAAAATAAAGAAATAAACATATCTGATAATTCCTTCGCCACCAAATTTAGTAGAGTCAGAAGTCATGTGATACGCCACATACATTACCAAAAAAGCAACTGATAATGAAATCGCAACCGTCATTAAACGTTCGTGAAGTTTACGTTTTCCGTTTTTAATAGCTATTACAGCCCAAACTAAAACTATTGCTGTAATACCATTTGTTGTAGCGTAGATTGGCGGCAAAAATGATAATGGCTCAACATTGTATCCAAAATCTTTTAATTTTACTCCAAATAAGATAGCGACAACTACCGGAATTATAATTGAAACAGCAATAATGAACTTGCTGAATTTTTTTTCTAATGAATGTTCTTCCATTTTTATTCTGCTAATAATATTTTAATATCTTCCTGAATATCTCTAACGCCTTTTTTATCTAAACCGTCGTAATACAAAATTGGATTTCCAAACTCATCTTTACGACAACGAATATTGCCGTCTTTATCAATTAAGGCAAATAAACCGGAATGTTCAAAACCTCCGTTTACTTTTGCATTTTCGCCGGCATATAAGTTGAATCCTTTGTTAGACAAATCCATAATAGTTGCTTTATCACCCGTCAGGAAATTCCAGTTTGATGATTTAACGCCTAACAATTTCGCATGTTCTTTTAAAACTTGTGGCGTATCGTGATTCGGATCTATTGTTATGGAAACAATTCCGAAATTAGGATTTCCGAAAAAAGTCTTTTCGATTTCCAACATACTTAAATTCATTTTTGGACAAATAGAAGGACATGTGGTGAAGAAAAACTCTAATACATATACTTTTCCCTTATACGTTTCATTTGAAATTTTAGCGTTGTCCTGATTTGTTAGTTCAAATTTTGGAGCCGGACCAATGGTTAATAGCTTCGCATCCGATTTGTCACTTTTCAAACCTACATTATCCAAACGGTTTCCTTTTACAACTTCTCCGTTTTTTATTCTGTCTACAATTTTAGGCACAGCATAAATTCCGAAAATTAAAATGATAAATGAAATTCCGATATAAGATTTATTTTTAAACATTATAATTGCTATTTAAAGTTGTTTAGTGGCGTTATGATTCTTTTTAAGAGCAGCGCGATATTCGTATAAAATGATTTTAAAATCATCCAGCATTTCGTTACTTAATTCCGATGGATGAAAAGTATCATAACCTTCTTTATACTCGTCCTTTTTATCTTTAGAAGCTCCTTTTCTTCCTCTTACGTTTCGCTCCTTATCTACGATATAAACATTTGAAGTTCCCAGATTATGATCCAGTTTTCCCTTTAAGTGCAATTGATTGTAAAATGTTTTAATTTCTTCCGGAGAAGCAAAAATAAAATTCCAACCTTTTACATCTGTAAATGGTTTTAATGCATCAACTACTTTTTGAGCTTGCTTTTCTGTTCCGATTGGGCAAAGTATTACAAACTGAAGATCTTCAAAACCATTATAACGCTTGTAAATTTTTTCATTTAAGTTGAAATAGTTTCCGCGGTTATTTAAAATTTCCAAACCTGAAAAACCCAGAACAGTTATCTTTTTATCAAGTGAAACTTTTTTTCCATCTAAAGATTTCCAATTACCAAAATCGGCAACCTTTGGGGTTATTACAGGAAGTTTAGTAAAACTATTAACACCCGAAGCAAAAAACAAATAGGCTACAATTGGCAGAACAAAAAGTACAAAAAGAACTATATTTTTTTTCATTGTATTAACGGAAGTTATTGAGGTACAAAAATAAAAAAATCCCGATGTTATCGGGACTCTTTTCGAATTAATATCATGTTAAAAATTCCATTTAATAGTAGAATCTTTAAAAACCCCATAAATATAATGTCCTTCTGTCAACAGAATAAACAATAAATATAATACCAGGAAAATAACTGGTGATACAACAGACCATCTAAGGCTGCTTTTTTCACCTTCCATGTGCATGAATGCCCATACAATATAATATGCTTTGAAAATTGTCAGGATGTAGAAAATCCAGTTCAACAAATTCAAACCTACAAAATGATTAAACTCTAAAACTCCAGGTTTCAAAATACCCAAAATAACTTCTACTGTAGTTACTAATGATAGTAATCCAAAAACAAACCAGATTCTTTTTGTATTTGATACGTGTTCGTGTGACATAATAATTAAAATCTAAAATTAAACTAAGTAGAAAACTGTAAATACAAATACCCAAACTAAATCGACAAAGTGCCAGTATAAACCAACTTTCTCTACCATTTCGTAGCTTCTTCTTTTCTCATAAGTTCCTAATAACACATTAAAGAAAATAATGATGTTAATGATTACTCCAGAAAATACGTGGAAACCGTGGAATCCTGTAATGAAGAAGAAGAAATCAGCAAATAATTTACTTCCGTATTCGTTTCTTGTTAAGTTAGCACCTTCTACTACGTATTTTCCAGTACTTAAACGAGCTTCAGAATCTGCTCTTGATAAAACTGTTTTTTTCTTCGCTGCAGTAAGAGTTTCTGTTCTGATCAATAAATCAGGATGTGCTTTAAATCCTGCCTGGATTTCAGCAACAGAATATGTTGGCTGCGTTTCAGCATCTTCCATAAACCATTTTTCTTTGCTTCTTGTCAAAGCTTCTCTTTGTTCAGGCAATTTTACAGCAAACTCTTCAAGAGCTACTCTTTTACCATCTTTATCAACGAACTGCAATAAACTTCCACCTGCAGTTTCAACTGCACCATATTCTCCTTTAATGAAGTTTTTCCATTCCCAGGCTTGAGAACCCACGAAAATTAAACCTCCAATAATAGTTAAGAACATATAAATGGCAACTTTTGTCTTTTTTAATTGGTGACCTGCATCAACAGCCAAAACCATTGTTACAGATGAAAAAATCAAGATAAAAGTCATTAAGGCTACATAATACATTGGAGCCGAAACTCCATGCATAAATGGGAAGTGAGTAAACACTTCATCAGCCAAAGGCCAGGTTTCGATAAATTTAAATCTAGAAAAACCATAAGCAGCAAGGAATCCAGAGAATGTCAAGGCATCTGATACGATAAAAAACCACATCATCATTTTACCATAACTTGCTCCTAATGGCTGGATATCACCGCCTCCCCAAGTTTTTTCGTCGTTGTTTGCAGTAGTAACTGTCGCTTCCATAAAAGATATTCGTTAAAAAGTTCCCAAATTTACGTTTTTTTCTTATTTAAAGAAATATAAAAATAAAAATAAATATACCCATAATAAATCCAAAAAGTGCCAATACATCGCACCTAGTTCTATACCAAGAGTTTGAGTCGAATTGTATTTTTGTTTAAAATGATTATAAATTATAATTAAAAGTGAAATTAATCCTCCAGCCAAGTGCAGCAAGTGTGTTACGGTTACTACATAAAGGAAAGTTGTAGTAATTGAGCTACCTTCTCCTGTAAAATAATATCCGCTTTCTACGATTTGCCCAAAACCTGCAAATTGTAAAACCACAAATAGAATTCCTAATGCTAATGTTCCTAAAAGAAAAGCTGTCGTTGCGCTTCTGTTATCTTTCTGAATTGCTTTTTTGGCTAAATAAAAAGTAACACTACAGCCTAAAATAACAGCTGTACTGTAATAAAATGCAGTTGGTAATTCGAAATTCTTCAACCAGTCTGCTCTTGATTTACTTACTACAAATGCACTTGTAAGTCCGGCAAACATCATGGTCATACTTACCATGGCGAATAACAAAATCAGTTTTGCCGATTTTGATTTTACTACCTTTTCTTCACTTGTTGTCATTGTCATTTCCATAATTATCTTAAAAATTTATCTACTATAAATACAATCTGCAGTAACGAAATATACGAAACGCTTACCAGCATTAATGTTCTGGCTGCTTTTGCCGTTCGTAACTGATACAATTTTATTGCATAAAACAACATCCACAATCCTAACAAAAACACTAAAACTGCAGCGATTGGCGATATAAACAATTGTCCTGTATATCCTAACATCGGTAATAACGACGCAATGATTAGCCAAATTGTATATAAAATAATTTGTAACGCTGTTCCTTTATCCTTTTTACCTGTTGGCAGCATAAAGATTTTTGCCTTTTCATAATCTTCATATAAAAACCAGCCAATGGCCCAGAAATGAGGGAATTGCCAAAAAAACTGAATCAAAAATAAAGTTCCGGCTTCTATACCAAACTCTCCTGTTGCTGCGACCCATCCTAACATAAACGGAATTGCACCCGGAAAAGCACCTACAAAAACCGATAACGAAGTTACTGTTTTTAATGGTGTATATATGCTTGTATATAAAAATATCGAGATTGCCGCAAACATTGCCGACTTTGCATTGATGGTATAAAGCAATGCAATACCTATAATAGTAAGCAAACTTGCTACAAACAAAGCCATTTTTGGAGACATACGTCCTGAAGGAACCGGACGGTTTTTTGTTCGATCCATCAAAGAATCGATGTCTTTTTCAATTACCTGATTAAAAGCATTTGACGCCCCAACCATGCAATATCCGCCAATAGATAAAACAACCAAAACACTCCATTGAAACGGGTGATCCTGGTTTACACCCAATAAATATCCTGCAATTGACGAAAACAAAACACTAATAGCCAAACCTGCTTTAGTGATCTCTTTGAAATCCAGAAATATTGATTTTAATGAAATTGTATTTTTTGTAGCGTTCAAACCTTGATTGTTTGTATATTTTTTTGAGTGGTGCAAATGTACAAATTAGATTGTAGAATTCTGAACTATAAAATTAGATTTTTTTTAATAAACCCTTTATAAAATAAGGACTTGCTTATTTTTAACACTATTATTTCGAAAAATCTTATTAAATACTAGTAATCAAAATACCAATTAAAGACATCAGAACGCAATCCAATGGTAAACCACGTTGTACTTTGTTTAAAAGTAGTTGCCGTTTCCTGCGTTGGATCAAAATTTCTATAGATAAAACTTCCAAATAACTTCAAATTAGTCATTGGATTTATTAAATATCCTCCCTGAATATCAGCAATAAAAATACTGGTTTTATTACCCTGCCCTACTTTTACACCTTTATCATACGGACGTTTTTCATCATAGCTTTTATAGATATTCCCGCCATAATTGTAGCTGTCTGTGGCTGTATCAAAATCTAAACCTCTTGTTCCCATTGTAAATTTTGCATCTCCATAAAGACGACCTTTGTGATAACGGCCAATTGCAACAAACTCTTCAAAATTTCCTCCCCACTGGTGTCCAATACTTTGATTATTATGCCCGTAATTGGTAATTACAGCGCTGTGCTCATATACATACGGACGTACGTGATTATATTCAAGCTGCAACAATAAATCTTTAACTTTAAAAGCATTGAAATATTTAGCACCTAATTGATATCCAAATTTATTTTTCCAGCTTTGTTCTCCCGCTGCCATATCTGAAACCGAGAATTCATCTAGTAAAAACTGCCCGTATAAATTCACATTGTTATTCCATTTATATTTAGCCGTCATTCCCAAAAGCGCATTTCCGCTTCGTGAAGAAGAAGCAAACTCAACAGAACGGTAAAATATAATCGGGTTTACAAAATTCACATCAAATCCTCTGTTATTGGTATCTGTCCAGACTACTGATTCAAAAAAACCAAAGTTTAGTTTATTCGAAACATTCCAGCTTAAATAGTGATTCGCCATAAATTTAGACGCATACGTTTTTTCAACCGTAACATCCGGACGTACATCTTTAAGCCACATATAAGTGTTGGTATATTTTATTTTCCAGAAAGTCGTATTGATTTTAAAATAAGGATATGGGCTCGCTCCATCGCTTTCAAGCAACGAACGGTATCCGTCACCAATAAAATTTCTTCCGTAACCTAACTGGAAATCAAAAATTTTACTTGGAGCAAAAGTGATATTAGCTTCTGCCAAAGGAAAATCGTAAGCATCTGTTTTAAATCTTTTTGCAATTCCCATTCCCGGAATAATAGCCGGATTTCCTCCAGATGGTTTCAATGTTTCGGCATAATCATTATAATAACCCGCAAAACGTCCCTGGCTTTCAAAAACAGTCGTTGTAAAGTTGATTTGTTTTCCTAAACCTCCTCTAAAATTTAGCGCACGTGTATTTACATAACTGTAAGAAGCATCAAGATCCGAAGCTTTACCCATTTGCAGATCCACGATTGGGTTTAATGCCAGCCAGTAATCTTCTCCCTGAATCTGAACCATATTTTCATTCCACCATTTTCTTCCCAACCAGGACGAAACATTCTTTTGAAGTGATTGATTTACGGCTTTTAAGTTATAATATTTTGAAACCTCAGCATACGTATATGGTTTTGAAGCTGTATGATTATTACTTCCCACCTGATTCATTGCGCTGTCAAATTGCGCATAATAACTATGAGAAAACGGAATATTTAAATGACTTTCAAATTCCGGATTATTGTATTTTTTATACACAATACTGTCCAATTCCGTCATTGGTTTTTCAAGTGGTTTTTCTATTTGGGCTGCAGCCAAAGCTTCTGCAGCAATCTGATCGGCACTTTTTAAAGGAATTGAAATTGAAATGGTATATTTAGAATAAGTTGGTTTTCCGCTGTAAGTTGAAGGTTTGATTTTTGGAAATTTACCAAAAACACGTTTCGCTTCTTCTGATAAAGCTTCATTTTCTGCCTCAACATAAATTACTTTAAATTCTCCGTTAACATCTACTTCAAAAAGTACCCTTACTTCACCTTTATAATTAACTTGTTTTAAATTTTCAGGAATTTCAAAATTATGATAAACAAAATCCTGAACTTCTTTATAAAAACAAGTTTCTAAGTTTTTTGACTGTAAATTTTCACAGTTTGGAAAAACAGGAAATTGCTCTGTTGCAAAACCAGCTTTAACCGAACTATTATTAGTTTCTTGTGAAAATGCGACTGATGAAGATAATATAAGAATAAAAAATAGGAAATTCTTAATGATGTAAAATTTGGTTTTCATTTAATATTGATTTGGGGTATTTCCTCCGTTTGCAATTACTTTTGCCGCCGAAGTTCCAATTCGCTTAACTCCTAAACGAATCATTTCTATTGCGTCATTATATGTTCGAACTCCTCCGGCCGCCTTTACAGGCAGTGGAGAAGCATTTTCTAACATCATAATTATAGTTGGAATAGTTGCTCCGTTTGGCAAATCATTTTCAGTTTTAAAAAAACCTGTTGATGATTTCACAAAAACCGAGGCATAATTTTCTTCTTTGAAATTTGATATCACAACGTTTTTTATCAAAGCCGAAAGCTGAATAATTTCTTTATCTGTGAGAGCTGCAACTTCAATAATCCATTTTACTGTTTTATTGTGCGCTAATCCAATTTGTGTTGCTATTAAAATTTCCTGTTTTACTAATGCAATATTTCCATCTTTAAAAGCTTCGTAATTGCACACAAAATCCAGATCATCTGCGCCATTTTCAATTGCTTGGTTTGCTTCTTTTATTTTGGTTTCAAGATCTGAGTTCCCTTCCGGAAAATCAATAACAGTTCCAACAAGCAAAGCTGAATTTGAGCTTACAATCATTTCTTTTGCCAAACTTACATATTCCGGCCGAATCATAATCAGCTTAAAATTTTCGGCGATGGCTTCAGAAATTGCATTTTTAACCACAAGAGTATTTTCCTCATCCGATAGTCCGGCCTGAGAAGCAGTTTTTAAGTAGGTAGAATCTAAATATTGCTTAATATTCATGATTTTTAGATACATGTGGAATTTCGACAAAAATACATTTAAAATTCAGAAAAAAAACCTCTTTTTGAATCTTCATTTTTTGGTAATAAAAAACCCACCGAAGTGGGTCTTTATTTTATATTCTATCGATTTGTTTTTTAAAAGCTATAGCCGTAAAAATACCAATTGTAGCTCCTATTGCATTTGCCAGAATATCTGTGACATCTGCAGATCTTGTCACTGTTAAGACACTTTGCAGGATTTCGATTGTAATTCCGAAAAAAACCGAAAATATAAACGAAATCAAATAGGCTTTATAATCATCAGGTGCTTTCCCTTTTAGTTCTTTTTTAAAAAATAAAATCCAGGAAATTGTAAATCCGAAATGAAAACAAAAATGTACAATTTTATCAACACTGGGAATGTTTACCGCAGGAATATTACTTGCATCTGTCAAACAAAAATAAGTGATAATTCCTGAACAGATAATCGCCCAGAGAAGCAATAGTTGTTTAGGCACCGATAAGTTGTTTATAAGCTTCGTCAGATAATAAAGTATCTATTTCTGATGCATCAGCAATTTTTATTTTGATCATCCATCCCGCTCCGTAAGGATCAGAATTTACTGTTTCAGGAGCGCTTTCAAGACTTTCATTAAAAGCAATAATTTCTCCGGTTAAAGGCAAAAATAAATCCGAAACTGTTTTTACAGCTTCAACTGTTCCAAAAACCTCATCTTTATCAAGTGTCTGATCTAAAGTTTCTACTTCAACATACACGATATCCCCTAACTCTTTTTGAGCAAAATGAGTAATTCCTACAGTTGCAACATCTCCTTCGATGCTAACCCATTCGTGATCTTTTGTGTACTTTAAATTTGCTGGTATACTCATAATAGTATGTTTGAAAATTGATAATTTAATAATTGAGTCACAAATGTAATAATCTTCTAATGAAATCCCATTTAGAAACTTAAAATTAATTTCCGAAATTATATCGAAGCGTAAAGCCCGATCTGATATTCGTTAACGGGAATGATGTCGATATTACAGCTTTCGAGAACGAGTGATCGTAATAGAATATTGCTGTCAGGTTTTTACTAAACGAGTAATCTGCCGTAACTTTAAGTGACCAAATATTTTGCCCTGCTGCCAATTGGTTATTATCGTAATCTAAATATCGCACTAATGTCTGGTTATTTCTCATTGAGAAATCAGCTTTTAGATTGATATCACTTTTAATAATTCCTGTCGGGTTATCTGCCAGTCTTGAAGAGAAAATCACATCTTTAAAACGATATCCTAATCCAAGTACGTATTCAATTCCTTTTACTTCTGTCAATAAATTATTGTCAAAACTCATCGATAAAGCCCTGTCTTTTTTGATCTCTGTAAGTAATCTTAAAGAACTTTTCAGCTCAAAATCTACGCGAATAAGCGGACTAAACTGCTCGACTAAATTCACGTTTGACATAATTGTTTTATTGTAAAAATTATAATTCACATCTTGATTTTCTGGAGTTCCCGCAAACTTATCATAATCAAAATTTGATCTGAACTGATTGATGGTATAGGAAGCCCTGTAATTATGCTGTAAAGAGAAACGTTTAAATTTATCTTTAAAGAATTTATAACGCATCAACCCATTGTATTTTATACTCCAGTTTGGAATAGGGAAACTCTTGAAAATCCCTGTCGAAACTCCGGAAGCATCTCCGCCTGAATAAGCCGCTAAAAAGGCCGGCAATAAAACTGCCTGATTACTTTTTCCATATCCAATAGGATATCCTGCGTTAGCCGTATAAATATCTCTTTTGGCTTTATCAGGATCGTTAGTTGGATCTGTAGGCGGTCCCGGAATTGGATTTGCAGCATCTCCGTATCTCGGAATTGCAGTTCCTGCTCCGTAATAATCTTCCGCCAAACGATTTGCTATAATTAAACGATTGTTTCTAAAATCATCAAAAGCAGCAGACTGAGTTTCATTACTGGTCGAAAAAGCCGTTTTGATTAAGACTGTCGAAATCGAGAACATTCCGTAAGTATAAGGAGATAAAGGCTTGTATAGATTATTATTATCTACATCAACAGTATATTGCTCAGATGAATTCTCAGAATACGAACGATCCATCGTTAAATCGATTTTTAAATCCGGCAGCAAGTCCACATTTGCAGTTACTTTTAATAACTTATTTGTTGTCTGTGTATAGTTTTGATTAAATTCCTGATAAGTAGTTAACCATCCGTTTTTAGCTGCTTCGTATCGAATATCATCCTGACTTCCAAAGACAAATCCTAACGATGGTTTTGAGGTTCCAAAGAAACCAACACCCGGAGTATATCCCGGTAAAACTGTACCGCTGTTTTTCGTATAATTAACCTGAATATTTTTTACACTCGTCAAAACTCCTATTAAACCATCATAAAAAGGATTGCTGTTTGTAACCGGTTTTGCCGTATTAACAATTTTTTCTCCCGGTTTTGGCGGTGCAGCAACCTTAGGTTTCGCAGTCGTTTTTGCCCCCGGAGTTAGTCCTAAATACTTATACAACATATTCATATTAAGAGTTGTTGTTAATGTATTTGAATTGGCATTCTGAATAGTATTTCCTAAATCATAAAAAGTTGATGTCCCATCTGTATTCACTTCTTCATATTGAGAAAATGCAGTTGAAGCACGCTGCCAGCTGTAATCTGCCTTATAAGAATAAGTTGCTTTAACAAAACTCAACAACGGAATTTTATTGATTGGAATATCATAATCCAGCACTAATTGCTGAATGTGCTGATTTGGTGTTCCAATGTCAAAATAATCATCCCAAATATTAAAGTCTTCTTTTGGAGAATTATCATCATTTAAGAAGTTCCTAACGATATTATTTGAAGCTGCAGTATAATTTAATTTTAATGATTTTGTCAGATTATAACCAAATCCATATTGATAATTAAAAGCAAAATTTCTTCTGTAAAGCGGATCAATCTGAATTCCTTCAACCTGAACATCTCTATATTGCTGACGATTACTTTGTCTTATAACATTTGTATTAAAAGTAATATTAGAAGGCAGATAATTAAAATTAAAGTCACTTAACAATTTCCAATAATCACTTTTCTTCATGAATTTGGTTTGTTTGAATGGCACTACTTCTTTTGGCTGAAAAGTATAAGCATAATTTACCGCTGTATTAGACTGTTCATCCTCATACGACTCTACTTCATAATCATGGCGTTCTACCTGATTATATGACTGTGAAAATGTTAAGTTCTCTACATCATAAACATGCTGTTTCTGTTCTGGTGCCCTGTCTTTTCTTACGCCAATAAAATTGATACTTTTTCGCTTTGTATAATCTATTGCACGAGTTCTGATATTGTCCTTCTCATCTTGATTTGTAGTTTCTCTCAACAGCTGATCTAATTTAATATCCTGATTAAAAGGATCGTATTCCGGAGTAATTACCTCTTCTCCAATAGCATAATTAAATGGCAGATTGATTCCCCATTTAGGTGGAAGAAGTTTTCCTAAATTTAAATTAGTTACAATGTTATATTGCTGAATGTCTTCACGATCTCTTTCGTTAGCGCCTTGTTCTAAAGATCCAAAACCTATCGTACTTTTTTTACCTGTAGCCGATATAGTAGCAAAATCGGCCATGTTTGTATCGACATTTAAGATCGCAGCCATACCGCCTTTGTTGTCCATATCAGACATACGAAGTTCGTTAAACCACACCTCTCCTTTTATATCCGTACGGTCAGTTCTGTTTTTTACACCGATCATTAAATTCCTTACCATGCCAAAATTAGGATTTCCTTTTATTCCTAATCTTAATTTGCTATTACCATCACCTCCTTCTACGTCGGGGTCATCATCTGGATAATAAATACCATTAATATCTCTTTTAGGAGAATTAATATCTATTGACATGGCTTTGATTTTCATTTTTGTTAATAAATCAAGTGCCAAATCAATATCATTTTCCTCTTTCCAAACCTGCTCAGGGCTTACTGCAGGAGATCCTCCCGGTACTGTGACTTTCAAAGGAATTTCGACCTGATAAAAGTTTTGGGTAAAGTCATTACCAAAACGGATAAATCCTCCCATTTCATCATCTCCTAATGCAGCTTGTTGTGGTAATGATTCAGCATGCAAAAACATTTTAAGTTTTTTATACTGACGCATATCAACACTTACATTTTTGAATACAGCTCGTGAATCATTTATCTGTAATCCTCCTCCGGAAACTCTTAACGCTAATGATTGCTCATTTTGATTGATAATAGTGTTATTATTATACAATTGCTCACGTTGAACTCCTGGCGGAATCACATAATTTACAGGTTCTTTTGTACCATTCTCCTGAACGTTAACTGCTAAAACATCAAAGTCAGTACCATCATCATCCGGATTTGTATCAGTTGCATCAAGACTGCTTGTGTATCTTCTCCATTCTCCTCTTACTAAATCAAGAGCTCCAAAACGAACTGTCATCTGATCATTAAAACCAGTCATAAACATACGCATGAAACGAATAGATCTAAAATCGGTAATATTTCCAATTGTATTTTGTGGCTGCGCTACAGGAATTTTAAACTGAATCCATCTTGCATTTGTTGTACTTCCATTTGGCAGCTCAACGTTACTTACATCACGAATATCAGTAATATAATTTTGTCCAACCTGCATTCCGGGTCTCAGATCAATACTATATTCATAATAGGCATTAATCGTGTTCATTGTATTATCACGATTAATATCCTCAACATCTGGCAATGTTGTAGAACCGCGATTTGGATCGTCAATACTTACAGGCGAGTTTCCTTCCATTCCGTTATATTTTTTATAACGGTCTAAAACTCCTCCTTCGGCATTTAAATAATACGTATAATCATCTGCAGCGGGATCCGCTTCTCCTGCATAACTGCTATAAACTGATCCTTCTCTTGAATTTGGCAAACCATCTAAACCTACGTCTTGATTTTTACGATTATCCGCATTTGTATCAAACGCATAAATTAAGGATTGTGATGCCGGAACATCTCCCCAAATTGGCTGAGGATTTACCATAACCTGATCCGGACCTAATCCATTTTCATATTGTTTTCTTGAGTCTTTTAATACGTCTTCAGAAATTTCACCTAAGTTAAAATAGATTTTACCGACATTATTAGTTTGCGCTTCTCCATTTCCTACATAAGGATCAAGTACCCAAAACTGTATGTATTCCACATTTCCCTGCTCGAAATTGGTTGAATTTAAAGCACGCATAATTCCACCAAAATTTGATGATGCAGGATCTGTATTAAAAGTCGGGTTATTGTTATAAGGCCCTCTTTCTGATGGATAATAACTTAAATCCAGCGTGTTTATAACCTGTATCTGACCTTGCGCAATATCTGTATTTGGATATAACTCTTTGCTATAAATTCTTCTGGTGGTATTTAATGACAAATCATCATTTGAAATACCTGATGGTTTTGCAGAATAAAAAACAGGATCAATAGTATACCATGATAATTTTGCTCTTTTGTAACCATATTTTAAATCTTCAAAATTACCATTAAAAGTAGGATCTCCTGCTGTGGTAATAAATGGCGTCGAAGCTAAACTCCAGGCGTATGCAGAACGCATATCAATGGTAGATTGTGATCCTTCAAAATCATCAATATAGATGGTAGCTTCGCCTTCAAAATCACTTGCTTTTGGAGCATCGGGTTTTAAAAATGCAACTTCTCCACGAATAGAAAGATTAGAAGGAACATCTGTATCAATATTTGGTAACTTATTTACTAATCTCGTAAAGAATGGAACTTCGGTTGAATAATTTCCGTTAAAACCAAAAATTGTATTATTTACTGATTCTTGTCCATAACTTGATTTTTGAGTAAATGGCTTTTCAGTCATTTTTAAATACGTTCCGCCAATAACAAAATTTTCTGAAATTTTATGTTCAATATTGAACCCCATGAACCTTCGGGTTTGTTGTCCAAAAATTGAATTATTTTCTAAGGAAACTTCAATTGGCGTATTTGATGCCTGAAGCGAAGGATCCAGAATTTGTACTCTTCCTAATTGATAATCTACACTATAGTCAATCCCTTCTACCAAAACTCTTCCTGCTGCTGTAACTACAACAGACCCCTGAGGAACATTAAACGCCCCAATAGGAATACCGTTACTTCCGGTAGATTTATATTTTCCGCGTAATAAGAATTTATTTTTATCACTGTCCTGCAAAGCTCCGGATTGCGTATTTCTATACATGTTTCTAAACACGTATTTTCGCTGGTTGTCATTATAGGTAGTTGGATTGTCGTAATCTTCTCCGGCTGAATTTTGCAGTTTGCTAAATAAAAGTTCCCCAAAAGGTTCTTTCGTTGTAAAAATAATTCGACCGTTTTGAGCGTCTACGGTTATGCCGGGAATGTAATCGAAAAAGCCATCGCCTCCCGTTTGAGGATCATTATTATAATTTAATCGGTCTAAGTTGAAAACATTTAATAATGGTGTGTCTTTTACAGCCATATCAGCCGGTGGGTTATCAGGGAATGTAGTTCCTAAAACCGGTGTAATATAATTTATTGGAGACGGATCTGTATAAAGAATGTTTAATCTGAAATCGTCTTGTTTTATCTGATATGCCTGTGGAATTTGATACACGTTTTTCATCATCAAATTCCAAACCGGATTATTAACGTTTGTTAAACTGCTTTTAAGCATTTTCAAAATCAAACTTTGTGTAATAATGGCCTGATTAGCTGTCTGATTTCCTGTAACAACAGTGGCGTCAACACCATCACTTCCAAATTCACCAACCTGATAAACCTGATCTCCTACAGTATATTCAAAAGCTACTGCAAGAATTTCGTCATTTGCCAAACGCTGTTGCAATGAAATATATCCTAATTGCGAATTAAAAGTATATTCGTTTGTTGTTAATTTTCGGGCGTTTTCTAAAACTGAGTAATCCGTTCCTTCACTCACATTTGGAACATCTGCAAGATTAAAACCAGCCTTTGCAGTTACAATCTCTCTAATATTTGAATTTAAATAAGATCCGCCCTGACCAATTGCAGCGGGATTATATTTATTGTTTTTATTGTCTGTTGGAGTACCTATTGCAGTATTAAAAAATCCTGCCGAAGGATTTATAACAACCACTTCATTATCAGTCATACCTGGTATTTGGGCTTCCCCTAAATCCTGAAGTGCAATAACGTTACGTAAGTTATTGTTTGTTGTACTTACCCTGTTTTGTTTGTTTGTTACCCAAACCTCTAATCGCGTAATTTGAACACGGCTTTTGATTAAAGGATATCCTTTTAACGAAGCATCATATTTATCTCTAAAATATTGAGAAAGGAAGAAATGTCGGTCATTATCATAGTCTAGTGCGTAAAGATCAAAATTTTGAACTGTTCCGCCACCTTCTGCAACTATACTCTTGGTTTGTGATTTCTGTTCTGAAAAAACTCCGGTAACAGTTGTTTTACCAAATTGCAATTGTGCCTTTACACCAAATAAACTCTGCGCACCACGAATTAGCGAACTGTTTAATGGCATACTAACATTACCTACTTCTACTTTTTGAACTATATCATCTTCAGAAGGAGTGTAAGCTAGTTTAAATAAATTTTGAAAAGCAAATGTAGATTGTGTATCATAATTAGCATTTACTTCTAATCTGGTACCTACTTTACCCATTAAACTCATACTGATTCGCTGATCAAAATCAAAAGTAAGACTTGATCTGTTTCTTGGAGAAAATGCCGGGTTATCTTGTTTGGTATATCGAACACCTAAGTCCATTTCTACTGATCCTGTAGGCTTTACGTCGATAGTATTACTACCAAAGATACTTTCAAAAAGACTTGAATTAATATAATATCTTGGCAATAAATCTTTTTTAGCAGCTTCACTGCCAGATTTTTTGCCATCAATTGCATCTGATTTTTTTCTGAAATAATCCCGCCTGGATTCTTTCAAAACTAAATCTTCGTATTCTTTTGGTGTTAAGATTATAGGATAATTTATAGAAAAACCATCTACTGAATTTGTGTAAACATAACGATCTGTAATGGGATCATATTTATAAGCCGAAAGGATACTTGGAGGATCTTCGATTTCAACTTTACCTGTAGAGAATTGAGTTTTAGTTGTATCTTGAACTGTTTGATTTACTTGCGCACGCAAAACATTCCCGCAAAACAAAACAAGTAAAAAAATACAAATTTTACGCATAGAATTAGTTTAACTTAATGAGTTTATAAGCTTTTTAACGCCTTTTTGATGATCGTTTCTACGGTTGCTTCCGGATCTTCTTTAATGATCTTTTCAACCACTTTTTCTGAAGTTTTTCGAACAAAACCTAAAACTTCCAAAGCAGATAACGCTTCATCTCGATTTGTATTGTTTTGAACTACCGAAACTTCATCTAAATCGTACAACTTTAACACTTTTTCTTTTAGATCCAGTATAACTCTTTGCGCTGTTTTGTTTCCAATTCCTTTGATAGACTGGATTACACCAACATCTCCAGAGGCAATGGCATTGATAATTTGTCTTGGTTCTATGGATGATAACATTGTTCTGGCAATATTGGCACCAATTCCAGAAACGGATAATAACATCCTGAATATTTCACGTTCAGATTTTTCTACAAATCCAAATAAAGTATGCGCATCTTCTTTGATTTGAAGATGCGTATACAATTTTATAAAATCAGCATTGGGAAGTAATGAGAAGGTATGTAAAGATATATTTACATGGTATCCTACACCGCCACAATCAATTACAACTTCAGTAGGATTTTTTTCTACCAATTTTCCTTGCAAATGTGCTATCATAATTTAATTTAAGACTTCAAATATATAACAATATTGCAATAAAAATACGACAAAATTATTATTAACTTAAAATATACTTACTCTTTAGCAAGTTTGTTTTTTTTATTTTCTTTTTCCTGAGCATCAATTACTGCAATAGCTGCCATATTAACCATCTCTTCTACGCTGGCACCTAATTGAAAAATGTGAACCGGTTTACCCATACCCATCATAATTGGACCGATAGAATTTACTTTGTATAATTCTTTAAGCAATTTATAAGTAATGTTTGCTGATTCTAAGTTAGGGAAAATTAACGTATTAACTTTTTTACCTGCTAATTTAGAGAAAGGGAATTTTTCCTGAAGCATTTCCGGATTCAAAGCAAAATCTGCCTGAATTTCTCCGTCAACAATTAAGTCAGGATGATTTTTATGCAAATATGCTACAGCGTCTCTTACTTTTGCCGCTCCCGGACTTGTTGAAGACCCAAAGTTTGAGAATGAAACCATTGCAATAACTGGTTCAACACCAAACATTTTAGCAGTTTTAGCAGTCATAGTGGCAATATTTACCAAATCTTCAGAAGTTGGATTTATATTGATAGCAGTGTCAGACAAAAACATTGGCCCGCGAGATGTCAACATCATATTTGCAGTCGCTACAAGTGATGCTCCGTGTGCCTTATCAATTAATTGTAACATTGGTTTTACAACGCTTGGATAACTTCTGGTATGACCTGTAACCAATGCATCTGCTTCGCCTGTGTTTACCATCATGGCAGCAAAATAGTTTCTTTCGCGCATGAATTTTTGTGAATCAAGCAACGAAACTCCTCTTCTTTCTCTTGTTTCCCAATATGTGGTTGCAAATTTATTTCGTCTTGCTTCTTCTTCGCTGGTTTTAGGATCGATGATTTCAATTTCAGCATCAAAACCTAATTCTTTTTTAAGCCCTAAGATTATTTCTTTATCACCTAATAAAATTGGAAAACCAATTCCGTCTTCATAAACAATCTGAGCTGCTTTTAGTACATTTAACTGATCTGCCTCTGCAAAAACAATTCGTTTAGGGTCCATTTTTGCACGGTTCGTCATTAAACGCACCATTTTATTATCGTTCCCCATACGTTCGCGAAGCACATCTTCATACGCTGCCCAGTCTGTAATAGGACTTTTTGCAACTCCTGATTCCATAGCTGCTTTTGCAACTGCAGGCGCTACAATCGTAATTAAACGAGGATCAAACGGTTTTGGAATAATATATTCCTGACCGAAACCTAATTTTGTTGCACCATACGCTACGTTAACCTGCTCCGGAACTGGCTCTTTTGCCAAAATAGCCAATGCTTTTACAGCAGCCATTTTCATTGCTTCGTTAATTTTTGTAGCTCTTACATCAAGTGCACCTCTAAAAATATAAGGAAAACCAAGAACGTTATTTACCTGATTAGGAAAGTCAGAACGTCCTGTAGCCATAATAACATCTTTTCGAGTTTCTACAGCTAAATTATAATCGATTTCAGGATTTGGATTCGCCATTGCAAAAACAATTGGACTTTCTTTCATTGTCAACAGCATTTCTGGCGACAAGATATCTCCCGAAGATAATCCGATGAAAACGTCAGCGCCATTTACAGCTTCTGCCAATTCAATTTTTGGACCATCAACAGCATATTTTAATTGTAATTCTGATAATGCAGGATTGTCTTTTGTTAAAAGTCCTTTACTGTTAAACATTAAAATGTTTTCGACTTTTACACCTAATAAAACATATAAATCAGTACAAGCGATTGCAGCCGAACCTGCTCCCGAAACTACTACTTTTACATCTTCTGCTTTTTTTCCTGCTAATTCTAATGCGTTAATTAAAGCTGCCGAAGAAATAATTGCCGTTCCGTGCTGATCATCGTGCATTACCGGAATATCCAATTCTTCAACCAGTCTTCTTTCGATTTCAAAAGATTCCGGTGCTTTAATATCTTCCAGATTTATACCACCAAAAGTTGGTGCAATATTTTTTACCGTCTGGATAAATTCTTCAATATCTTTTGTTCCGATTTCGATATCAAAAACATCAATATCAGAAAATATTTTAAACAATAAACCTTTTCCTTCCATTACTGGTTTAGAAGCCTCAGGACCAATGTCTCCAAGACCTAAAACAGCAGTACCGTTTGAGATAACGGCAACTAAATTTCCTTTTGCTGTATATTTATAAACGTCTTCAACGTTTGCTGCAATTTCTAAACATGGCTCAGCAACACCTGGCGAATAAGCCAAAGATAAGTCTCTTTGGGTTGCGTATTTTTTTGTTGGAACTACCTGAATTTTTCCTGGAGTTGGTTCTGAATGGTACAGTAACGCCTCTCTTCTTTTACTCTCTTTGTTCATTGTTTTTTTGCTTTTATTCTAGCTTACAAAGATATAAGTCTTCACTTAAAATGGCGTATTTTTATAGCTTTCTTTTGTTAAAAAGAAAATTCAGGCAATAAAAAAATAGTCCAAATTTTGTTGGACTATCTGATAAGCGACTATTTTTTTGATTTTTTTACTGTGAAATATAAGAATTCAAATGATTAATTGTGTCTTTTTGAATTTCTATTATTGCTTTTACAACATCACTTATAGAAATTATTCCAACCACAATTCCGTTTTCTAAAACAGGCAAATGTCTGATTCTTTTTGTACTCATAAGTTCCATACAATCTTCAATGTTGTTTGAAAGATTGACAGAAAAAACAGTACTTTCCATGATTTCATGTACAAAAGTTTCTTTGGATGATTTGTCTTTTAAAACAATTTTTCGGGCATAATCTCTTTCAGACAAAATACCTTTTAAATCAGACCCGTCTATTACAAGAATTGCTCCGATATTTTTGTCGCCCATTACTTTCAATGCTTCATAAACAGTTGTTGTTGAACGTACTGAATAAACATTTCTCCCTTTTGCATTTAATATTTGTTCTACAGTCATATCTGAAAAATTTTAGTTCTATAAAGTTAGAAAAAAATAAATATTAACGACAACGAAATCGATTTTTTAAAACCTAATTAATTCATTTTAAACATAATAGCTTCTTTTTCATGTTTTAGAAATTTTACGCTAACAAAATGAATGAATTTTAAGACTTTTTTGCGAAAAATGCAGGGTTTTTGACATTATGGATTTGTGAATGAATAAATTATGAAGAATGGGATTTGAAAAACAGTAAACCCGACAGGTTTTTAAAACCTGTCGGGTTTAACGCAATCTAAGTCACTGCGAGGAACGAAGCAACCACATTACGGATTCACGTTGCATGTTCTCTGGATGTGATTTCTCCTCCGTCGAAATGACAAGATTGCGGTATTATAGATTGAATAATGGATTGCGAATGATGGATTGCGAATGATGGATTAAAATCCATCCCGACAATATGTTTGTTCCTACGGAACGCAAAGAAAATCAACTTCAATTGTCATTTCGGTTATGATTGTGAAAAAAAAATAATTAACATATTATAGTATGTCGGAAATTATAAATGAAAACCACACCTTTGTTAAAGTTAAATAAAGTAAGTAAGTTCCGATGAATTCCTGCAATTACTTATTCAAGAAATTATAATATTCTATTGTTTTAATACCACGATTATCATAAAATACTGAATGCGACATATATGTCGACTTATTATTTCTTATGGTTCAATAGATTTGATTTTGAAAAAATAGACATCAAAAATGTGCAAAAAATATAACTAAAAATATACTCCTATGAAATCAAATGAAACCGAAAAAATGGAAAATCTTAGAAGATTAACTTCTTCTTATTTCAACACCTTAAAACCAACTGGTGATAAAAAAGGAGGTTATGCAGCTCAACTTAAGCTGGCAAATTATTCTGAACTTGGTTGCGTTATTACCGAAATCATAAAATTATGCATTGTAGCTCTTGATCAGCAAGCAAATCAAATTTCTGGTACTATTAAAAATTCACCTATTAATGTATCGCTCATTTTAGAAATGGTATTAGACATATTTCCTTCGGATGAATTTGAAGTATTAGATGATATTAATAAAATGTTTCTTGCCACGGAGATTTCTCCTCCGACAAACTAGATGGATTAAACAAGTAAGATTGCTTCGTTCCTCGCAAAGACATGATTGCGATTATAATTATAAATAAAAAAATCCCTTTTCTAAAATTAAAAAAGGGATTTCATTAAGTAAAAATGCATTTATAAGTAGGTAATTATAAATTCGCTTCGTCTATTTTGCTGATGTTGCTGTTCAGTACATTTTACGCCATCGGCACATTTATTTACTAATTGGGTTTCTCCAAATCCTTTTGCATTTAGTCGATTGCCATCAATTCCTTTTTGTACTAACCAATTTTTGGTCGATTGTGCTCTTTTTTCTGAAAGTATCATATTACTTGCATCTGATTGTCTGCTGTCTGTATGCGAACGAATATCTAATTTCAAGGTTGGATATTGGTTTAAAATATCTACAATTTTCATCAAATCAGGTTCTGAGCTTTTTTTGATTGTGGCTTTCCCCAAGTCAAAAAAGTTCATCGGAATATGCAGTAATTTTGCCAAATCGGTTCCCACTTTAATCGACTTGATTATAACAGGATTTACTTTTGTCGCTTTAACCGTTATTTGTTTTGCTACCAAAGGCGTAAATTTCTTTTGAATCGCAATTGGTAAAGTCGTTTTTCCGTTTAATCGTTTTAATGTTATCGGAGTTTCTTTGATTTCATAATCTGTTTTTGATGTTTTTATGAAATATTTTTTACCGCATTTTACATTTGGAAAAATATAATTTCCATTTTGATCCGAAACAGCTTCTGCAACAAATTGATACGCTTCATTAAACAATGATAAAGTTGCATTTGAAAGCGGTAAGTTGCTTTCGACATCTGTAACAGTTCCCATTAAATCCTGCTCGCAAAGTAGTTTTCGAATTTCGGTAAAACGATAAACATCGTCAAGTCCGTGGCCATTTTCTCTGTTTGAAGAGAAAAAACCGTTTCTGTTTTTACTATTAATTATAAAAGCAAAATCGTCTTGTTTACTGTTTATTGGTTCACCAAGATTTTGCACTTCATCATAAGAACCGTCGTTGTTTATTTTTGAAACAAAAACATCAAGTCCGCCTAAACCCGGACGTCCGTCAGTTGCAAAATAAAGTTCGTTATCATTTGATAAAAACGGAAATGTTTCTCTGCCTTCTGTATTGATTTCTGCACCTAAATTTTCAGGTTTTCCGTACGTTCCATCGGCATTTATACTTACTTTAAACAAATCAGATTGTCCTAAAGTTCCCGGCATATCAGACGCAAAATATAATGTTTTTTCATCTGGACTTAAAGCCGGATGCGCCACACTATATTGGTCACTATTAAAAGGCAATTCCTGTATACTTCCCCATTCTTCATTAATGAAAATTGCTTTATAAAGTTTTAAAAGTGTAATCTTATTTTCGTTCTGACCTCTTTTACCATTTATAGAATTATTTTTGGTAAAATACATTGTTTTTCCATCTTTTGTAAAAACAGGTGTTGCTTCATTAAATTTGGTTTTTAAATCTTTTTTATGAAAAAATACCGGAGTTCCAATGCTTCCGTCTGGCATTAAATCAACAACATATAATGCTGAAATCGCTTTATTTGTCCATTTAAAATTCTTCTTTACAATACTTCCTGTATCTCTGGCAGAGGTAAAGATTAATTTATCTTCTAAAAGCGTACTTCCATAATCAGAATCTTTAGAGTTAATTCCGGCATCGGCAATTTCATATCGTCCTGAATTTGTTTTAATATCTTCTAAATAACTTCTGTTTTTCTTAAATATAATTCCTCTTTTGTCTAAAGGTGCTTTTTCACTAAAAAGATCCAGAATTTCATCAGATTTTGTATAATTTCCTGATGCTTTTAAACATTGTGAATATCGGTATAAATACTCTGCTTCCTGATTTGGATTAATCGCAAACAGTTCTTCATAGCTTTTTAATGCCTGCGTAAGATCTCCCGTAAAATAATACGAGTTTCCAAGTTTTTGAAGTATGTTTTCGTCTCTATAGCCTTTTTTTATAGCGCTTTCGTATAGTTTTATCGCATCTGCATACGCATAACTATCATACTTTTTATCTGCATTTTTTGCATTAGATTCCTGAGCAATTGCATTGATAAAAAAGCAAAAAAACAAAAAGCCGTAAGCTAAATTTTTAATCATCATATTTAAATTAATTAAAAGAATCGTGGAGATGTCATTTTATTATAATTATTAAAAAAGTCGAAACGCAAAAATATTTCGTGTGATCCTGAATTGTATTTTCTCAAATTAGTGGTTTCGTGATCGTAACCATATCCAATATACAAACCATTTGTAATTTGAAAACCTGCCATAGCACTTACAGAAGCGCTCCAACGGTAAGCCAAACCAACAACAAATTTATCATTGAACATAAAATTTCCTGAAACGTCAACCTGTAGCGGAGCTCCTTCGACCATTTTGGTTAATAGTGCCGGTTTGAATTTTATATATTCCAATTTATCTAAATTAAATACATAACCAGCCATAAAATAATAGTTGATTTTTTCCTTATAAATCGCAACATCATCATCACTATAACGATTTGTCTGAATGAAATTAGGAACTGATAATCCTAAATAAGCTTTATCTGAATGCCAGTAAACTCCGGCTCCAACATTTGGTGTGAATTTATTTTGTAAATCCTGAAATTGCGGATCATTCTGATCTTCATAAGTCAATTTGTTTACATCAAGATTAAAAAGATTCGCCGTTCCTTTTATTCCGAAAGAAAGCTTATATGATGAAGAAGTCTGAATGCTGTAAGACAAATCAGCCGACAATGTATTTTCATTCGTTGGTCCGATTTTATCATTCACCAAAGAAACTCCCAATCCTAAATTGCTGTTATTTAAAGGTGTATTTACAGAAAAAGTACTTGTTTCAGGCGCGCCATCAAGTCCAACCCATTGCGTACGATATAACCCAAAAACACTTAAAACACCACGAGAACCTGCATAAGCCGGATTAATTTCGATAGTATTATACATGTATTGCGTAAATTGAGCATCCTGTTGTGCGGAACACACAACCGAAAAAAACATAAAAACTAAAATTAATTTTTTCATTTAATAAGTTTTAAAAGCGGCTTAGCAAGAACTAAACCGCATTCTTTTTTTATTTATTGATATATAAATACCCTGATTTTTCATGCTGATTTGATTCACTATCTCTATATTTTAGAATATAGAAATAAGTTCCAACCGGCAATCCTTCAGATTGTTTAATCGTTGTGCGTCCTGCTGAGAATCCAACAAAAGCTCTGTCTTCATTGTTATAGTGATCAATATCAAATACTAAAACTCCCCAACGATTGTATATTTCAACTGTATTATCAGGATAACATTCTAATCCTCTGATGTAGAATCTCTCATTTTTCTGATCTCCATTTGGAGAGAAAGCATTAAGAACTTCAATCTGACATCCGTTTAGAGGTAAAACTGTTGGTTTGTTTTCTGCATTATTGGTATCGTCAGACTTATCTTCTACGATAACTCCTCTCGCACTTTTTCCTTGTACCGTTGCCTGATTGGTTACGCTTCCGTTATTAATATCGGTTTGCGTAATTTTATAAACAGCGCTAAAACTATTTTCATCAGATTCGTTTACCTCTAAATCAATTGCATCTCCGGAAAGTATAATTCCAGGCAATAAATCTGTAACCATGATTTTTACTAAAGGAACATTACCTGTATTTGTTATTTTGAATTTGTAGGTAATCGTTTCACCAGCATTTGCAAATCCATTTTTGTTTTCATCATTGAAATTTGCCGTTTTAATGATTGCAATTGCCGGAACTTCAACAAAAACAGTTAAAGTTGCCGTTGTACAATTTGATGCGTTTGCTTTTTCACAAATCTGATACGTTAATGTATAACTTCCTCCAGGTGTATTTGGTAATACATTTACTGTTCCATCTGAATTAAATTCAAAATGAGGATTTGGTGTATTTGAAAGTATTACATCTGAAGCATTTACCGGTAAACCACCTAATAAATCATTGTCTAAAACATTGATGAATTCTAATTGTCCGTTGATTCCGTCTACTGCAATTTCTCCATCATTATTCGCAACAATTGGTTTTGTTGGAGTAACTCCTATAACTGAATTCACTTTAATACGCACAATCGCCTGACTGCAATTTGTTGCATTTAGTTTCTCACAGATTTGGTACGTAAGTTCGTAAGTTCCCGCAGGTGCATTTGCTCCTAATCTCACGGTTCCGTCAGGATTTAATGTTAAGAAACCTGTTGGGTCCGGTGTCACAATTGTAAGGTTAAGTTCACTTGGCACAACTGCGATTCCATTGTTAGTATCATTATCAAAAACACTCACAAAAACTTGTGGCTGTTTTGATTCAAGTACTGAAGGAATTACATCAGGATTTGCGTGAAGATCTCCGTTTGTAACCACAATTATAGAAATGGCACTATCACAATTTGTTGGATTAGTGATCTCACAAATTTGATATTCTACATTATAGTTTCCTGCCGGAGTATTTGCCGGAACGGTCACTGTTCCGTCTGCATTTAATACAAATCCTGTTGGAAGCGTCACCGGTGAAAGTTTTACATCTCCGGGATTTGTTCCAATAACAACCGGTAATCCGTTTAAGGTATCGTTGGCAACTAATGTTTCTGTTGTTCCGCCCACAACTCCATTAATTAAAGTTGTAGTTGTTTCTGTTGCTGCATTAATTGTTCCTGCCTTCACTTCTACTTTTATTGAAGCCGAACTACAATTTGTTGGGTTCAGTTTTTCACAAATTTGGTAAACAATTTCATAGTTTCCTGCCGGTGCATTTGCTCCTAATGTTACTGTTCCGTCAGGGTTTAATGTTAAAATTCCTTTTGGATCTGCAGTTACAATTGTAAGATTCAAATCATTTGGCACAACCGCTACACCGTTGTTCGTATCATTATCAAAAACATTTACAACTTTTTGTGGTTGATTTGCTGCAATTACTGAAGAAATCACATCCGGATTTGCCTGAAGTCCATCGCCTGTAACCACAATTATTGAAGTAGCATTATCACAATTTGTTGGATTACTAATCTCACAAATTTTATATTCTACATTATAGTTTCCTATCGGAGTATTAGCTGGTACGGTTACTGTTCCATCAGCATTTAATACAAATCCTGCTGGAAGTGCTACTGGTGAAAGTTTTACTTGTCCAGGATTTGTTCCGATGACAACTGGATTTCCGTTTAAAGTATCATTAGCAACTAATGATTCTGTTGTTCCGCCAACGACTCCATTAATTATAGTTGTTGTAGTTTCTTCAATTGCATTAATAACCGATGTACCTACTGTTACCTTTATACTTGCCGAACTACAGTTTGTCGGGTTCAGTTTTTCACAGATTTGATAAACCAATTCGTAAGTTCCTCCAGGCGCATTTGCTCCTAAAGTTGCTGTTCCATCAGGGTTTAGTGTTAAATATCCTGTTGGATCTGCCGTTATCACTGAAAGGTTCATATCGTTTGCCACAACTGGTAATCCGTTGTTGGTATCGTTATCAAAAACATTGATCAAAGTTACTGGCTGGTTTGTTCCGATAACCGATGCAACCACATCCGGATTTGCTACTAAAACTCCACCTGTAACCACAATTATTGATGTTGTGGTATCGCAATTTGTCGGGTTTGTGATTTCACAGATGCTGTATTCTACATTATAATTTCCTGCTGCGGTGTTGGCCGCAACGCTTACCGTTCCGTCTGCATTTAATGTTAATCCTGTTGGAACCGTGATGCCTGTTAGTTTTACCTGCCCAGGATTTGTTCCGATAACTGCAGGGTTTCCGTTTAAGGTATCATTTGTAATTAATGAAGCTGTAGTTCCGCCAGTATTTCCGTTGATTGATGGTGTAGTTTCTGTAACCGCATCAATACCTGGTGCGGTTACCGTTACTTTAATTGTAGCCGAACTACAGTTTGTTGGGTTTAATTTTTCACATATTTGGTATGTAAGTTCATAAGTTCCCGCAGGCGCGTTCGCTCCAAGTGTAACTGTTCCATCAGGGTTTAGTGTTAAAACTCCTTTTGGATCTGCCGTTACCACTGAAAGGTTCATATCGTTTGCCACAACCGGTAAACCATTATTGGTATCGTTGTCAAAAACATTTACCAAAGTTGCTGGTTGATTTGTTCCGATAACCGATGCAACCACATCCGGATTTGCTATTAAAACTCCGACTGTAACCACAATTGTTGAAGTTGTGGTGTCGCAGTTTGTCGGGTTTGTGATTTCGCAGATGCTGTATTCAACATTATAATTTCCAGCTGCAGTGTTAGCTGCAACGCTTACTGTCCCGTCTGCATTTAATGTTAATCCTGATGGAACTGCGATGCCTGTTAGTTTTACATTTCCTGGGTTTGTTCCGATAACTGCCGGGTTTCCGTTTAAGGTGTCGTTTGTAATTAATGAAGCTGTGGTTCCGCCAATGTTTCCGTTGATTGATGTTGTAGTTTCTGTCACCGCATCAATACCTGGCGCGTTTACCGTAACTTTAATTGTAGCTGAACTACAGTTTGTCGGATTCAGTTTCTCGCATATTTGGTAGGTAAGCTCGTAAGTTCCTGCAGGCGCGTTTGCTCCTAAAGTCGCTGTTCCGTCAGGGTTTAGTGTCAAAACTCCTTTTGGATCTGCCGTTACCACTGAAAGGTTGATGTCGTTTGCCACAACCGGTAATCCGTTATTGGTATCGTTATCAAAAACATTTACCAAAGTTGTTGGCTGATTGCCCGCAACTATTGATGCAACCACATCTGGATTTGCTACTAAAACTCCGCCTGTAACCACAATTGTTGATGTTGTGGTATCGCAATTTGTCGGGTTGGTGATTTCACAAATGCTGTATTCGACATTATAATTTCCCGCTGCAGTATTTGCTGCAACACTTACTGTTCCGTCTGCATTTAATGTTAATCCTGTTGGAACTGTAATTCCCGTTAGTTTTACCTGTCCAGGATTTGTTCCGATAACTGCAGGGTTTCCGTTTAAGGTATCGTTTGTAATTAATGAAGCTGTTGTTCCACCAGTAGTTCCGTTGATTGATGCTGTGGTTTCTGTTACGGCATCAATACCAGGAGCGTTTACTGTTACTTTAATTGTAGCCGAACTACAATTTGTCGGGTTCAATTTTTCGCATATTTGGTAGGTAAGCTCGTAAGTTCCTGCAGGCGCGTTTGCTCCTAAAGTCGCTGTTCCGTCAGGGTTTAGTGTCAAAACTCCTTTTGGATCTGCCGTTACCACTGAAAGGTTCATGTCGTTTGCCACAACCGGTAATCCGTTATTGGTATCGTTATCAAAAACATTTACCAAAGTTGTTGGCTGATTGCCCACAACTATTGATGCAACTACATCTGGATTTGCTACTAAAACTCCGCCTGTAACCACAATTGTCGAGGTTGTGGTGTCACAGTTTGTCGGGTTGGTGATTTCACAGATGCTGTATTCTACGTTATAATTTCCTGCCGGTGTATTGGCCGAAACTGTTACTGTTCCGTCAGCATTTAATGTTAATCCTGTTGGAACCGTAATACCTGTTAGTTTTACCTGCCCCGGATTTGTTCCGATAACTGCAGGATTTCCGTTTAAGGTGTCGTTATTTATTAATGAAGCTGTTGTTCCGCCAGTAATTCCGTTGATTGATGCTGTGGTTTCTGCAACCGCATCAATTGTTGGCGCATTTACCGTCACTTTAATTGTAGCCGAACTACAGTTTGTCGGGTTTAATTTTTCGCATATTTGGTAGGTAAGCTCGTAAGTTCCCACAGGTGCATTTGCTCCTAAAGTCGCTGTTCCGTCAGGGTTTAATGTTAAATATCCTGTTGGATCTGCCGTTACCACTGAAAGGTTCATGTCATTTGCTACAACCGGTAATCCGTTATTGGTATCGTTATCAAAAACATTTACCAAAGTTGTTGGTTGGTTTGTTGCGATTACAGACGCAACCACATCCGGATTTGCTATTAAAACTCCGCCTGTAACCACAATTGTTGATGTTGCGGTGTCACAGTTTGTCGGGTTGGTGATTTCACAGATGCTATATTCTACGTTATAGTTTCCTGCCGGAGTATTTGCTGGAACACTTACCGTTCCGTCTGCATTTAATGTTAATCCTGTTGGAACCGTAATGCCTGTTAGTTTTACATTTCCGAGATTTGTTCCGATAACTGCCGGGTTTCCGTTTAAGGTATCATTTGTGATTAATGAAGCTGTGGTTCCACCGATATTTCCGTTGATTGATGCTGTGGTTTCTGTAACTGCGTCGATTGTTGGTTTTCCAACTACAATTACCGAGATTGCTGTATCACAGTTTGTCGGGTTTGTGATTTCGCAGATGCTGTATTCAACATTATAATTTCCAGCTGCAGTGTTAGCTGCAACGCTTACCGTTCCGTCTGTATTTAATGTTAATCCTGTTGGAACCGTAATTCCAGTTAGTTTTACCTGCCCAGGATTTGTTCCGATAACTGCCGGATTTCCGTTTAGGGTATCGTTATTTACTAATGAAGCTGTTGTTCCGCCAATATTTCCGTTGATTGATGCTGTGGTTTCCGTCACTGCATCAATTCCTGGCGCATTTACCGTTACTTTAATTGTAGCTGAACTACAGTTTGTCGGGTTCAGTTTCTCGCATATTTGGTAGGTAAGTTCATAATTTCCTGCGGGTGCATTTGCTCCTAAAGTTGCTGTTCCGTCAGGGTTTAATGTTAAATATCCTGTTGGATCTGCCGTTACAACTGAAAGGTTCATGTCATTTGGTACAACAGCTACACCGTTATTGGTATCGTTATCAAAAACATTTACCAGAGCTGTTGGTTGGTTTGTTGCGATTACAGACGCAACCACATCAGGATTTGCTATTAAAACTCCGCCTGTAACCACAATTGTTGATGTTGTGGTGTCACAATTTGTCGGGTTGGTAATTTCACAGATGCTGTATTCTACATTATAATTTCCTGCTGGAGTGTTCGCTGCAACGCTTACTGTTCCGTCTGCATTTAATGTCAATCCTGTCGGAACCGTAATTCCAGTTAGTTTTACCTGCCCAGGATTTGTTCCAATAACTGCTGGGTTTCCGTTTAAGGTATCATTTGTGATTAATGAAGCTGTGGTTCCACCGATATTTCCGTTGATTGATGCTGTGGTTTCTGTAACTGCGTCGATTGTTGGTTTTCCAACTACAATTACCGAAATTGCTGTATCACAGTTTGTCGGGTTGGTGATTTCGCAGATGCTGTATTCAACATTATAATTTCCTGCCGGAGTATTTGCTGCAACACTTACTGTCCCATCTGCATTTAATGTTAATCCTGTTGGAACCGTAATTCCAGTTAGTTTTACCTGCCCAGGATTTGTTCCGATAACTGCCGGATTTCCGTTTAGAGTATCGTTATTTACTAATGAAGCTGTTGTTCCGCCAATATTTCCGTTGATTGATGCTGTGGTTTCCGTTACGGCATCGATTGCTGGTTTTCCAACTACCACTACCGAGATTACTGTATCACAGTTTGTCGGGTTGGTGATTTCGCAGATGCTGTATTCTACATTATAATTTCCTGCTGCAGTATTTGCTGCAACACTTACTGTTCCGTCTGCATTTAATGTCAATCCTGTTGGAACCGTGATTCCAGTTAGTTTTACCTGCCCAGGATTTGTTCCGATAACTGCCGGGTTCCCGTTTAAGGTATCGTTTGTAATTAATGAAGCTGTTGTTCCACCAGTATTTCCGTTAATTGATGTTGTGGTTTCCGTTACGGCATCGATTGTTGGTTTTCCAACCACAATTACCGAGATTGCTGTATCACAATTTGTTGGATTGGTGATTTCGCAGATGCTGTATTCAACATTATAATTTCCAGCTGCAGTGTTAGCTGCAACGCTTACTGTCCCGTCTGCATTTAATGTTAATCCTGATGGAACTGCGATGCCTGTTAGTTTTACCTGTCCTGGATTTGTTCCGATAACTGCCGGGTTTCCGTTTAAAGTATCATTTGTAATTAATGAAGCCGTGATTCCACCAGTATTTCCGTTGATTGATGCTGTGGTTTCCGTTACTGCATCGATTGCTGGTTTTCCCACTACCACTACCGAAATTGCTGTATCACAGTTTGTCGGGTTTGTGATTTCACAGATGCTGTATTCTACGCTATAGTTTCCTGCTGGAGTGTTAGCTGCAACGCTTACTGTTCCGTCAGCATTTAATGTCAATCCTGTTGGAACCGTAATTCCCGTTAGTTTTACCTGTCCAGGATTTGTTCCGATAACTGCCGGATTTCCGTTTAAGGTATCATTTGTGATTAATGAAGCTGTTGTTCCACCGATATTTCCGTTGATTGATGTTGTGGTTTCGGTAACTGCGTCAATTGTTGGTGCAACAACCGTTATTTTTACCGAAGCTGTACTACAATTAGTACTATTTATTTTTTCACAAATAGTATAATCAAATGAGTAAATACCTGCAGGAGTTTGCGCATTAACTGTTACTGATCCAGTTGTAGTATTGAAATTTAAAACTGACGGTAAAGTACTTGCCAGAGTAAGATTTACATCATTTGCAATTACATTACTACAATTTAAAAGATCATTACTTAATACGTTTGAAACAGCAATTCCTCCAACATATCCATTAAATGAAGATACAATATCATCATTCGCTTTAATAGGGCCAACTACTTTAACTGTCTGTGTACAAGTCTGTGTGTTTCCCGCAACATCTTTAGCTGTCCAGATTACAGTTGTAACTCCGATTGGAAAACTTGATGGTGCATTATTGGTAACGGTGATTGTGCCTGTACAATTGTCCGCTGTTGTTGGCGTTCCCAAAACAATTCCTGTAGCAACGCATGAGTTTGCATCGGCAACAGCCGTAACATTTGCAGAACAAGTAATTGTTGGTTTTTGGCTATCGTTTACTGTTACGGTTTGCGTACAAGTCTGTGTATTTCCCGCAGCATCTTTAGCTGTCCAGGTTACGGTTGTAACTCCGATTGGAAAACTTGTTGGTGCATTATTAGTTACTGTGATTGTTCCTGTACAATTGTCCGTTGTTGTCGGTGTACCCAAAGCAACTCCTGTAGCAACGCATGAATTAACATCGGTTACAGCCGTAACATTTGCAGGGCAAGTGATTGTTGGTTTTTGGCTATCGTTTACTGTTACGGTTTGCGTACAAGTCTGTGTGTTGCCCGCAACATCTTTAGCTGTCCAGGTTACGGTTGTAACTCCGATTGGAAAACTTGTTGGTGCATTATTAGTTACTGTGATTGTGCCTGTACAATTGTCCGCTGTTGTTGGCGTTCCCAAAACAATTCCTGTAGCAACGCATGAATTGTCATCGGCTACAGCCGTAACATTTGCAGGACAAGTGATTGTTGGTTTTTGAGTATCGTTTACTGTTACGGTTTGTGTACAAGTCTGTGTGTTGCCCGCAACATCTTTAGCTGTCCAGGTTACGGTTGTTACGCCAATTGGAAAACTTGTTGGTGCATTATTAGTAACGGTGATTGTTCCTGTGCAATTGTCCGTTGTTGTTGGTGTTCCCAAAACAATTCCTGTGGCAACGCATGAATTGGCATCGGCTAAAGCCGTAACATTTGCAGGACAAGTGATTGTTGGTTTCTGTGTATCGTTTACTGTTACGGTTTGTGTACAAGTCTGTGTATTTCCCGCAACATCTTTAGCTGTCCAGGTTACGGTTGTAACTCCGATTGGGAAACTTGTTGGTGCATTATTAGTAACGGTGATTGTTCCTGTGCAATTGTCCGTTGTTGTTGGTGTTCCCAAAACAATTCCTGTGGCAACACATGAATTGGCATCGGCTACAGCCGTAACATTTGCAGGACAAGTGATTGTTGGTTTCTGGGTATCGCTAACTGTTACGGTTTGTGTACAGGTTTCTGTATTTCCTGCAACATCTTTAGCTGTCCAGGTTACGGTTGTAACTCCGATTGGGAAGCTTGTTGGTGCATTATTAGTAACGGTGATTGTTCCTGTGCAATTGTCCGTTGTTGTTGGTGTTCCCAAAACAATTCCTGTGGCAACACATGAATTGGCATCGGCTACAGCCGTAACATTTGCAGGACAAGTGATTGTTGGTTTCTGGGTATCGCTAACTGTTACGGTTTGTGTACAGGTTTCTGTATTTCCTGATATATCTTTAGCTGTCCAGATTACGGTTGTAACTCCAATTGGAAAACTTGATGGTGCATTATTAGTTACTGTAATTGTTCCTGTACAATTGTCCGTTGTTGTCGGTGTACCCAAAGCAACTCCTGTCGCAGTGCATGAATTTGCATCGGTTACAGCCGTAACATTTGCAGGACAAGTGATTGTTGGTTTTTGGGTATCGCTTACTTTAACTGTTGAATCAGCCGAAGTATTTTCACAAGTTGTGGCAGTATTCGTAACTTTAACTTTGTAGTTTCCATCAGCTGTTACAACCAATGTGGATGCTGTTTGCCCGGAAATAATTACATTATCCTTATACCAAACATAAGCTGGAGAAGCTGCATTAGTAACTGCTGTTAAAGTTGTGGTATAACATGCTGTTAAAGATCCGGTTATTGAAGCCGTTGGAGTTGGATTTACGGTTACTGTTCTTGTCGAAATTGCATCAGCACAACCTCCGGTTCCGGTCACTTTATAACTGATTGTTGCAGTTCCCGGAGCAATTCCTGCAACCAATCCGTTTGATGAATTTACAGTCGCAATAGCAGTATCACTACTTGTCCATGTTCCGCCTGAGTTTCCATTTGATGTAAAAGTAGTTGTTCCGGAAATACAAATATTTTGTGTTCCTGATAGTGTACCTGCGTTTGGTGCAGTTGCCGTAGTAACTACAACTGGCTTAATATCAGAACATCCGGCAGCTGTGGTTCCTTTTATATAATATGTTCCTGCTGTAGCAGCGGTTGGTGTAGTATAAGCTGTTGTAGCAGCAGCATTTGTCCAGTATGAAAACGTTAAATTTGCCGTACTGCCGGCTGTGATTGCAGCAGCAGTAATATCAACTTTTGAAGGAGCACATACCGAAGCTGGATTGGTTACGACAACTGTTGGTAAAGGATTTGGTGTCGTTGAAACACTGGCTGAATTATTTGCTGAATTCGTATCCGGAACAGATGACGGAATTGTCGCAGTATTTGTGTAAACGCCACTAGCATTTACTTTTGCAACAATTTTTAATGTCTCTGCAACGCCTCCATTTACAGCACCAATACTCCAAACTCCGGTTCCGGAATTATAACTTCCTACTGATGGGGTTGCACTTACGAAAGCATAACCCGTTGGAAGTAAATCATTAACAGAAACTCCTGAAGCATTGTTTACTCCTAAATTTGATAATTTCACAGTAAATTCAACGTTTGATCCTACGCATGGAGTTGCATTATCAACTGTTTTTGTAATACCTAAATCGGTACATAAGGTAACGGTTACTGGTTTTGATTGTGTCTGAGCACCACAAGTTAAAGTCGATGCTACAGAGTATGAACCTGTTTTTGTTGCTGTGTATGTGTTTGAAGTAGCACCAGAAATAGCCGTACCATTTAGATACCATTGATATGGTGAAAATCCTGCAGGAGTTGTTAGCATTGCTGTGCTATTTGTACAGCCTCCTCCGGAAATATATGCCAAAGTTGGGTCTTCAGGCTGAACTGCAAAATTGGAGAAAAATCCCGCCATCGAGAATCCTCCTCCTTGTTGTACAATCGAAACTGTTAATTTGGCATCACTTGATATTGATAAAATATCCGGACTTCCTATCTGAGTATCTTCAAAATTAATTAAATACCAACCTGTGGTTCCTAATTGATGACGTGCCGAAACTCCTGATTTTGTTTCAATATCAACACCATTTACATATACTTTTGATACTGCATCTTTCAATAGAACATATCCAAAGTAAGGCAATGAACCTGTGCCATAATTTCTAAATTTTGCTGTTTCGATAAATTTAGATCCTCCACATTCTGAAACCGGAGCAATCGTTGAAATATCTACTTCACAAGATTGAGCTGTTCCTGAATAAACGACAACATTGTTATCGGCAAAAACTCTGGAAGCTGAAAAATTTGTGTTTGAAACTCCGTTTAAAAAAGTAAAAAAACTTCCAGCCGTAGCTAATGTTGTTGTTTTTGTTGATACTAATGCTCCGGTAACCGAATAAGTATCTACAACAACTTTTGTATTTGGTTTTGTTGCAATTACAGTAGTCTGCTCTGCAGTGTCATTTCCTTTTCCTCTTTCAATAAAATATTCTGAACCCAAAACTGCTTCTGGCGGAATCTGATTAAAAGCTCCGTCTCCACAACCACTTGGCATATCGATTGCGGCCGAAGTATTCATAACACTAGGGTTTGAAGTTTCAACCAAAGTACCAATAGCGGCTTTAAACAAATAACTTTGTCCTGCATTTAAAGTTGCAGTTACGACACCTCCAATGGTTACTGTTGTTCCATTTGTAATTGCCATTACACTGTAAATCGGACGCTGATCTCCGTAACTATTGAAATTTCCTAATGAACCATCTCTATAATATCCAACTCTAAATCTTATACCAATTCCGGCATCTCCAAAACTTGTCAATGCGGCATTTCCCTTAATGTCCTGATCTGTTCCGTCAGTTCCCAAAGCATCAGAAGCCACATTTCGTAAATTGATAGATATTGGCTCGCTTCCGGTAACAATTAAACCGGCTGCATTCAAAACTGTATTAAATGCAAAGGCAGGTGCAGCACTTGGTTTACCCAAAAATCTATATATTGCAGGTGAGCCTTTTGTAGCTGTAAGAGTGGTTACCGTTGTTCCGTCACTTTTTGCAACAGTAATATTTACTGTTGAAGTTGAATTAGTTGCAATAACAATTTCATTTGCTTTACTAAAGTATTGCCAAGGCGCAGGAGCAATATAGTGTTTCGTATAAAACTGCGCAGAAGCATTATAACTAATTAATAAAAGTAAAATAAAGAAGATTAGTTTAAATGAATTAAACTTTCTAAAAGTAAAGTTACACATAGAGAACTATTGTTTGAAAAATAGAGATATTAGAAGTTGAAAAAACTATAGTGTTTTTCAACATATAAGACAGATACGATAAAAGAAAGGAAATGGATTTTGAAAATCTCATAAAAGATTTTTCAATATCATTATAGCAAAGAAGTAGTGTTCGGACCATAAAAATATAAGGTTCAAGACTTACAATGTCTTTCAGTTAAATTAGTAGATTGGTGCCGCGAAAATATACCAAATAGCTCTATACTAGATAGTTTAGTCGATAAACTACTTGGAAAAACGTTAAACGACACATTTCGTCGACGAAATTTAACCTAAGTATGCAGGAAACTTAACTTATTATCAATAAAACAACAGAAAATTCTTAATTTTTTATTGATTTGGTAATGTTTTATAAATATACTGACAAAACCATAAAAAAATCTTACAAATATGAGATTTAAAAAATAGATAAATACCTGAAAAACAATAATTTATATTGCTTTTTAAAATTTAAGTAACTTATAAAAATAAGCAGTCAATATTTATTTGAGCAAGCTAAATTAGAAGTAGAAAAAAATTACTTTTTTGAAGGAGATTTAGAAAAAAGTATTGACAAAAACAGAAGTAATTTCCTAAAAAATATTACTGAAAATGTATTATAAAATTATTCAAGGAATTTTATATTGCGTTTTAGGCCATCAAACTTTGTTCTTTTTATAGGTGAATTCTTAAAAACAGTTCGAAAAGTTTCTTCTGTAATTTCAAGCCAGTCCTTTTTAGTAAAAGAAAGTAAATCAGGATTTGGATTGAATAATGGTTCTGAATGAGATTTTGAGAATCGATTCCAGGGACAAACATCCTGACAAGTATCACAACCAAACATCCATTCATCAAACTTTCCTTTCATATCATTAGGAATATTCTCTTTGAGTTCAATTGTGTAATAGGAGATGCATTTGCTGCCATCTACCACATGAGGTGCAACTATCGCTTGTGTAGGACAAGCATCGATACAAGCAGTACAAGAACCGCAATGATCTGTTGTTGCATAATCATAATCAAGGTCTAAATCTAAAATAAGCTCTGCAATAAAATAAAAAGAACCCACTTTTTGCGTGATCAAATTACTATTTTTCCCAATCCAGCCTAAACCGCTTTTTGCTGCCCATGCTTTATCCAAAACAGGTGCAGAATCGACAAATGCACGACCCGAAACATCACCAATATTTTCCTGAATAGAGTAAAGTAATTCTTTTAATTTCTCTTTGATAACAAAATGATAATCCTGGCCGTATGCATACTTAGAAATTTTAAAGCTTTCCTGAGTTTGAGATTCTGCAGGATAATAGTTCAATAAAAGTGACACCACGCTTTTAGCATCATCAACCAATAAAGTCGGATCTAATCTTTTGTCAAAATGGTTTTCCATATAGGACATTTGACCATGACTGTTGTTCTTTAGCCAATTTTCAAGTCGAGGCGCTTCTTGTTCCAAAAATCCAGCTTTGGATATACCACAAGAAAGAAAACCGAGCCTTTTAGCTTCAGCCTTTATAAATTTCGAATATGTTTCTTTTGCATTAATGCTCATCTTTTAGAAAATGAAACTTCTACTCCAACCGGTTTTAATGTAATCAAAGGATTAAACGCAACAGTATCACTATTGGATGTAATTATATATTTTTTTACAATTTGAGAGATGGTTAAACACATTTCATAAACAGCAAATCCCGATCCGATACACATTCTGGGACCTGCACCAAACGGATAAAAGTATTGCATGGATTGTTTTTTCTGCTCTCCAAGAAATCGTTCCGGATTAAATTCTTCCGGATTTTCCCAATACCTAGGATTTCGATGCAATTCATAAAAAGAAACGCCAATCAAAGTGTCTTTTTTAATATGATAACCAGCAAGTGTATCATCGGTAACATTTTGTCTGTCTGTAATCCACGCTGGTGGATACAAACGCATTGATTCGTTTAAAACTGCATTTGTATAGGGCATTTTCTGGAGCTGTTCGACAATATCGTTTGTTTGAGAATGAATTTCGATAATCTCATCAAAAATCTTTTGCTGTAACTCAGGATGTTTCCCTAAAAGATAAAGTGTAAAAGTTAAAGCGTTTGCCGTGGTTTCATGCCCCGCTATAAACAAAACTTTAATTTCATCTACTAATTGGTTGACCGACATTCCATCACCTGTATCTTCATATCGGGTTTCTAAAAGCATATTGAGCAGGTCATTAATTTCTTCTTTCGAAGTCATTCTTTCCTCAATAATTTCCCTAATGATTTGATTATTTTCTTCTGCCAGTTCAAGATGTCTTTTTACTTGTCCGCTTAATGAAAACCACCATGCTTTATGTGGAAGTCTGATTTCTTTGATTAAAAAATTCTGAACTTCTTCAATAATAAATTTTATTCTATTTAATTTTTCGTCTGAAATGGAGAGCTGAAATAAAGATTTTGCGACTACATTAAAGGCCAATTGACTCATTACAGGAAAAAGATCAATTGGTTTTTCTTCAACCAAATCTTTTAATTCTGAAGCAATAGTTTCATTCATGTTTTCCACCAGCTGATTCATCTTTTGTTTATGAAACGCAGGTTGGATAAGCCTTCTTTGTTTTAACCAAAAATCTCCATCCACCGTCAAAAGTCCTTTTCCTAAATACTTGGAAAGATAGACAGATTGAAATTTAGACTTATGATAATTCTTTTGATTCTTCTGCAAAATATACTGAGCAATTTCATTATCTCTAGATAGAATGATATATTTTGAAACACCAATCTTAAGGGAAAACGAATCTCCAAATTCAGTGAAATATCTTTTATGATACGGAATCGGATTTCTGCGTACTCCTTCAGCATCCAAAAAGAATCTCAATATTGAAAGCCTCTTAGGGTAATTATATTTTCTATTTTCAGACATTTTGAATAGAATTAAAACAATCCACCCTGAATGTTGATGTTTATTTTTCCTAAATGTTTATAAGCTTTATCAGTTACTTCACGCCCGCGCGGTGTACGCATGATAAAACCTTCCTGAATCAGGAATGGCTCATAAACTTCTTCAATAGTTTCACTACTTTCAGAAACAGCAGTTGCCAAAGTTGAAAGTCCCACAGGCCCACCTTTGAATTTATTAATAATGGTTAATAAAATCTTATTATCCATTTCATCTAATCCATGTGCATCAACATTAAGCGCTTTAAGAGCATAACGGGCAATCTCAAGGTCAATAGTTCCATTTCCTTTTATTTGGGCAAAGTCACGAACTCTTCGCAATAATGCATTTGCAATACGAGGTGTACCACGACTTCTGCCTGCGATCTCGATAGCGGCATCCAATGAAATTGGCATTTTAAGTATAGAAGAGCTTCTTTCAACGATAGTGGTCAAAAGTTCTGTAGTATAATATTGTAATCGGGATGAAATTCCGAAACGTGCACGCATTGGTGCAGTCAATAATCCCGAACGCGTTGTGGCGCCAATTAGGGTAAAAGGATTTAAATTGATTTGCACAGTTCTTGCATTTGGCCCGGATTCAATCATAATATCAATCTTGAAATCTTCCATTGCCGAGTATAAGTACTCTTCCACAATAGGGCTCAAACGGTGAATCTCGTCAATAAACAAAACGTCTCTTTCATCCAAGTTCGTTAACAAACCAGCCAAATCGCCAGGCTTATCCAAAACAGGTCCAGAAGTAATTTTTATTCCTACCTCTAATTCATTTGCTAAAATATTAGCCAAAGTAGTTTTTCCTAATCCCGGAGGTCCGTGAAAAAGAGTATGATCGAGAGCTTCACCACGCTGATTAGCTGCGGCAACAAAAACTTTTAAATTCTCTAAAACTTGATCTTGTCCGGCAAAATCATCAAATGACAGCGGACGTAATCTTTTTTCAAGATCTAATTCTTCTGGGTTGTACCCATTTGTGGTGGGATCTAGGTTCTCATTCATTTTACAAAGATAGACAAAGTAATCAGTTTGTAAAACAGATAAATTTCAAATAAAATAATCGAAATTCCAATCCCAAAAGCCTTGGTATAAATTCCAAATTCCAATTTGCCGGCGAACATTTTATTTAATTAGGAACGCAACCTTCAACTTCATTCAATTGAAATTCCAAATCCAATGCGATGTATTGAACATGTTCAATTTAGAATTTAAAATCTTGGAACTTATATTAATAAAAAAAGACCGTCAGTTAAGACGGTCTTTTAAAATATTTTAGTGGTGTAAAACTTCTTCACCTTCTTTCATTGGTACATTTTGAGGAACAAAATCTACATCGTGATTTGGGTTACTGTAGTCATACGGCCAACGGTATACATGAGGAATTTCACCTGGCCAGTTACCGTGGATATGTTCTACCGGAGTTGTCCACTCTAATGTTGTTGATTTCCATGGATTCTGTACTGCTTTCTTACCGTAGAAAATACTACTAAAGAAGTTGTACAAGAATACTAATTGGAACGCACCTCCTACAAGAGCAAATGTTGTAATTAAAACATTCACATTTTGTAAATCATCAAATAATGGGAAGTTTGTGTTTGTATAATAACGTCTTGGTAAACCAGCTAATCCAATAAAGTGCATTGGGAAAAATACTCCATAAGCACAAACTGCTGTTACCCAAAAGTGAATATAACCTAAGTTTTTATTTAACATTCTTCCGTACATTTTAGGGAACCAGTGGTAAATACCAGCAAACATTCCGTAAAGTGCAGAGATACCCATTACTAAGTGAAAGTGAGCAATAACGAAGTAAGTATCGTGAACGTTAATATCTAAAGTACTATCTCCTAAAATAATTCCAGTTAAACCTCCAGTGATGAAAGTAGAAACCATTCCGATAGAGAATAACATTGCAGGGTTGAATTGTAAGTTACCTTTCCATAAAGTTGTAATCCAGTTAAAAGCTTTTACAGCAGATGGAATTGCAATCAATAGGGTGGTGAAAGTAAATACAGATCCTAAGAAAGGATTCATACCTGAAATAAACATATGGTGCCCCCAAACAATAGTTGATAAGAATGCAATTGCAAGAATTGACATAATCATCGCTCTGTATCCGAAAATTGGTTTACGAGAGTTCGTTGCCATAATTTCAGAAACAAGTCCCATTGCTGGCAAGATTACGATGTAAACCTCAGGGTGTCCTAAGAACCAGAATAAGTGTTCGAATAATACCGGAGAACCCCCTTGGTAGTGTAAAACCTCTCCTGCGATATAAATATCAGATAAGAAGAATGAAGTACCAAAACTTCTGTCAAAGATCAATAACAATGCAGCTGATAACAATACCGGGAAAGAAATAACACCAATAATAGCTGTTACGAAAAATGTCCAGATTGTAAGTGGAAGTCTAGTCATAGACATTCCTTTAGTTCTTAAGTTGATTACAGTTACGATGTAATTTAAAGATCCCATTAAAGAAGATGCAATAAAGATAGCCATAGAAACTAACCATAAAGTCATACCCGTTCCAGAACCTGGAATTGCTTGTGGTAAAGCACTTAATGGTGGATAAATTGTCCAACCTGCAGAAGCTGGACCAGCTTCAACAAATAATGAACTTAACATGATTACAGCTGATAAGAAAAACAACCAGTATGAAATCATATTCATGAATCCAGAGGCCATATCTCTAGCTCCAATCTGAAGCGGAATAAGTAAGTTACTAAAAGTACCACTCAAACCGGCCGTCAGTACAAAGAATACCATGATGGTACCGTGAATTGTAACTAAAGCCAAATAAATATCATTTGCCATTACACCATCAGGTGCAAATTTATCTCCTAATAAAACATTAAATATCTTGAAAGACTCTTCCGGCCATGCTAATTGCATTCTGAAAAGCAAGGACATTGCAATACCAATAATACCCATGATAATACCGGTAATCAAGTATTGCTTAGCAATCATTTTATGATCAATACTAAAGATATATTTAGTAATGAACGTGTCTTTATGATGATGTTCGTGCTCGTGATGATCGTGTCCGTGATCGTGATCGTGCGCTTCTGCTGACATATATGTGTACTTTAAATTTTCTTAATAATATTATTTCATAGCAACTTTAGCTACAGCTGCCTTAACAGTATCGATAACTGCTTTTACAGTATCTTTTACTTTAGCAGTACTATCAGTTGTAGTAGCTTCAACTCCTTCAGCTGGTTTTTGAGCAGCAGCTGCCGCTTTAATATCCTGAGCTAATGTTGTTTTTTCGCTTAACCATTTTTTATAATCTTGCGGAGTATCAACAACAACTTTCATTTGCATGTTGTAGTGAGAAGCTCCACAGATTTTATTACATAATAATAAGTAGTCAAATGTATAAGGATCTAAAGCTGTTCCTCCTTTAGCAACTAAATCAACACTTTTTTCTGCTCTAAGTTTATTGATGTGTGCTACTTTTTCAATCATAAAAGGCAACTCTCTGTATTCAGCAGTTGTGTAAGTCGGAATAAAAGCAAATTCAGTAACCATTCCAGGAACACAGTTCATTTGCGCTCTAAAGTGAGGCATGTAAGCTGAGTGTAATACGTCTTGAGAACGCATTTTGAAATGTATCTTTTTACCTTTAGGAATATGTAATTCAGAAACTACAATATCATCCTGAGCATTAGGATCTGACATATCAACTCCTAAAGTGTTTACACCTTCGATTAAACGTACGTTAGCTTTTCCTAAAACATTATCCTGACCTGCATATCTTGCAGTCCATTTAAATTGTTGAGCATATAATTCGATTTCAATTACATCTTCGTCTTTATCAACAAACATAATGTTGTTCCATGCATATAATCCGTAAAGAATTAAACAAGCTAAAACTACAGATGGAATTATACTCCAAATTGCTTCTAATTTATTACTATCAGCAAAAAATAATGCTTTTTTATCTTTATTACCTCTGTTTTTAAAAGAAAACCAGTATAATAAACCTTGTGTAATAACCTGCACTGTGAAGATTAGAACCCAAGTAATATTCATTAGGCTATCTACTAAAATCCCATGCTCTGAAGCAGGAGTATGAAGTGCTAAATTACCCCATTTTAGTAAACCGTAAATTGTAAATATATAAATGAAAGCTAAAAAGCCAAACATAATATATCCCTGAACATTATTATCATTATCTGATGCAACCTGAGAATCGTCCGAAGAAGATCCAACCTGAGTAAGATCAAATATCTTGGTCAATTGCCATAATGCAACTGCTAATAAAACTAAAACTATAATTACCAACAAACTTGTCATCTGTTTATTTCTTTAAATATTAATAATGAAAATGTTTACTTTCTTCTATGAAAGGATTTCTTTTTGCTAACAGAGGAGCTTTTGTCAATGCAGTAAAGACTACAAAAATAAACAATCCTAAGAAGAAAAGAATAGATGCAATTTCAGGAACTCCAATAAACCATTTATCTCCAACTGTACCAGGCATAATCATATTAAAGAAATCAACATAATGACCTAATAAAATAACAACACCAGCCATTACAATAACCCAGCTCAAACGTTTAAAGTCTGTATTGATCAATATTAATAATGGGAAAACAAAGTTCATAACTACAGCACCAAAGAATGGCAAGTTATATAATTGAATTCTTGTTACGAAATAAGTCACCTCTTCAGGAATATTAGCATACCAGATCAACATGAACTGAGAAAACCATAAATAAGTCCAGAAAACACTAATACCAAACATAAATTTAGCTAAGTCGTGAATGTGGCTTGTATTTACATATTCTAAATATCCTTTAGATTTTAAATATACTGTTACTAATGCGATTGTTGTAATACCACTTACGAAGAAAGAAGCAAATACATACCATCCAAACAAAGTACTGAACCAGTGTGGATCAATTGACATAATCCAGTCCCAAGACATAATAGACTCAGATACAATAAAGAATACTAAGAATCCTGCAGATAACTTAAAGTTCTTTTTGTAGTATAGATCATCATTAGCTTCATCCTGAGCCAAACAATTTTTTCTTGATTGGTAACGGTATAAATTCCATCCAATTAAAAAGATAGCAGCTCTAACGATCCAGAAACCAAAATTTAAGTAACCTGATTTACCAGCAATGATTTCATCATAGTTTGCACTATTGCGATCAGTAACTCCTTCACCAAGCCAAACAAAAACATGGTTAAAATGTAATCCGCAAAGGATCAAAATAATAAAGAAAATTACAGAAGCTACAGGTAAATAAGCAGTAATTCCCTGCATTACTCTAAATAAAACCGGAGACCAGCCTGCCTGAGCTACTTGTTGAATAGCATAAAATGCTAAAACTCCCATTGAAAGCAGTAAGAAGAAAATACAAGCCACATACAAAGCAGACCATGGTTTGTTTTGTAATTGGTGTAATACATGCGTTAAATGTTCTTTGTGCTCATCGGCAGCACCGACTTTTGCATGTTCTCCTTCTTTATGTGATTCATGTGAAGCCTCAGCAGCTTCATGATGTCCTGCTTCTTTATGAGAAGCTTCAGCAGCCTCTTCATGTGCAGCACCATGAGAACCATGAGCATCTGCAGCAAGAATTTTTTCAACTTCTTGAATATCTTTAGGAGCAGTTAAAAAACCATATCCAATTCCTAATATACCAACGGCCATTAAGATGATAGAAAAAGTTTTTAATTTACTTGAAAATGTATACATATCTATTACGATCAGTTTGTTCAACAATTATAATTGGCTTTTTAGTTTTAGAACATAGTCAGCAACTAACCAACGTTCGTGGGCACTTAATTGATTTGCATGTGAACCCATTGCATTTAAACCATAAGTTTCAACGTGAAAGATACTTCCTTCAGTGATATCTCTGTCTTTATAGCTAGGTACTCCAAGAAATTTTTCTCTTTCAACCAATTTACCTTTACCGTTTCCAGCTGCACCATGACAACTAATACAGTAAATTTCGAAAAGCTCTTTTCCTTTTCCGGAATTTCTTTCGATAGAATCCAAAGGAGATTTTAAATTAGCTTTAGCCAATTCATAACCTGCTGTTGAATTTTCATACTCATAAGGCTCAAAACCTCTATTAATAGTTCCTGCAACAGGAAGTTGTCCTTCTTTTCCTCCTTTAAATATTTTTGCTTCTGAATAAGTTTCATAACCTACAGACTCATACATATTTGGAAAATACTGATAGTTTGGTGCCGAATTATTGTGGCAAGATGAAACTAAAATAGTTATACCAACTAAAAGTGTTATTTTATATATCCTTTTCATAGCTACAATTAATTCTTTTCAATTACTTTAACTTCAACAGCTCCTGTACCTTCGAAAAAAGAAACTAGTTCTGCTTCGTTATCATTTACAGCAACTTCCATTAAAAAATGGTCATCTGTTGTTCTTACATCAGGATTTTCAGCTTGTTTAAATGGCCATAATCTACTTCTCATATAAAAAGTAATAACCATTAAGTGAGCAGCAAAAAATACTGTCATTTCAAACATAATCGGCACAAAAGATGGCATATTCTGAATGAAACTGAAACTTGGCTTACCACCAATATCTTGTGGCCAGTCATGAATCATGATATAACTCATCATGGTTGTTGCAACAGAAATACCAACACATCCATATAAAAATGCACAAATTGCTAATCTTGTTGGTGCTAAACCCATAGCTTTATCCAATCCGTGAACTGGGAATGGAGTAAAAACCTCTTCAATATGATGATGAGCAGCTCTGGTTTTCTTTACTGCATCCATCAAAATATCATCGTCATTATAAATGGCGTATATTACTTTATTACTCATGATGTGAATCTTTATTTGCTCTTTCTCTTATGTAATTATCTCCTGTTCCTTTCAAAATTGTTTTAACCTCTGCCTGAGCAATTACAGGGAATGTTCTAGAGTATAATAAAAACAATACAAAGAAGAAACCAATTGTTCCGATGAAAATTCCAATATCAACAAATGTTGGTGAAAACATTGTCCAAGAAGATGGAAGGTAATCTCTATGTAAAGAAGTAACAATAATTACGAATCTTTCAAACCACATTCCGATGTTTACCACAATCGAAATAATAAATGAGAACATGATACTTGTTCTTAGTTTTTTGAACCACATAAATTGTGGAGAGAAAACATTACAAGTCATCATCGACCAATATGCCCACCAGTAAGGTCCGGTAGCTCTGTTTAAGAAAGCATATTGTTCATATTCTACTCCTGAATACCAAGCTACGAATAACTCAGTGATATAAGCTACACCAACAATAGAACCAGTGATCATGATAATAATGTTCATTAATTCGATATGTTGTAATGTAATGTATGCTTCAAGATTAGAAACTTTTCTCATAACGATCAACAAGGTATTTACCATTGCAAATCCAGAGAAAACCGCTCCCGCAACGAAGTACGGAGGGAAAATTGTTGTATGCCATCCAGGAATTACAGAAGTAGCAAAGTCCATCGATACAATCGTGTGTACAGAAAGTACAAGAGGTGTAGCCAAACCAGCCAATACCAAAGATACTTCTTCAAAACGCTGCCAATCTTTAGCTCTTCCGCTCCATCCGAAACTTAGGATAGAATAAACTCTTTTTGTAAAAGGTGTTACCGCTCTATCACGTAGCATTGCAAAGTCAGGCAATAAACCAGTCCACCAGAAAACTAATGACACTGAAAGATATGTTGAAATTGCGAACACGTCCCAAAGCAATGGTGAGTTAAAGTTTACCCATAAAGATCCAAATTGATTTGGAATAGGTAAAACCCAGTATGCTAACCATGGACGTCCCATGTGAATAATTGGAAATAAACCTGCCTGAACTACTGAGAAGATAGTCATAGCTTCTGCAGAACGGTTAATAGCCATTCTCCAACGTTGACGGAAAAGTAATAATACCGCAGAAATTAATGTTCCAGCGTGACCAATACCAACCCACCAAACGAAGTTCGTGATATCCCAAGCCCAACCAACTGTTTTATTTAATCCCCATGTTCCAATACCGGTAGATACGGTGTAAATTATACAACCTAACCCCCAAAGGAAGGCTATTAATGCGATTGAAAATACAATCCACCAATGTTTGTTTGCAGGACCTTCAACAGGTGCAGCTACATCTACAGTTACATCGTGATAAGATTTATCACCTATAACTAAAGGTTTTCTAATGGGTGCTTCGTAGTGAGACGACATAATCCTTTATATGTTTCTTAATTAATAATTTATTCTAAGTATTTCTAACTTTAACATGGTAAACCACATTAGGTTTTGTTCCTACATGCTCTAATAAGTGATATGATCTTTCATCAGCCGCTAATTTAGCAACTTTGCTTTCTTTATCATTAACATCACCAAATATCATTGCTCCAGAAGAACAAGCGTTAGAACAAGCTGTTTGGAATTCGCCATCAGCAACTGGGCGTCCTTCGTTTTTAGCTTTTAATTTAGTAGCTTGTGTCATTTGAATACACATTGAACATTTTTCCATAACACCACGAGAACGAACGTTTACGTCTGGATTTAATACCATACGACCTAAATCATCATTCATGTGATAATCGAATTCACTGTTTTTGTTATACAAGAACCAGTTAAAACGACGTACTTTATATGGACAGTTGTTAGCACAATAACGAGTACCAACACATCTGTTGTATGCCATGTGGTTTTGACCTTCACGACCGTGAGATGTTGCAGCAACAGGACAAACTGTCTCACATGGTGCGTGATTACAGTGCTGACACATAACTGGCTGGAATGAAACTTGTGGATTATCTCCTGCTTTTTCCATTTCATTAAATGTAGATAATGAACTAGATAAACCAGCAATATTCTCTTTTCTTTCGTTATCACCTTCAAAAGTACTTTCAGAAGAATAATATCTGTCAATACGCAACCAGTGCATATCGCGGCTTCTTCTTACCTCCGCTTTTCCAACAACAGGAACGTTGTTTTCAGCATGACAAGCAATAACACATGCTCCACATCCTGTACAAGCGTTTAAGTCAATTGAAAGATTAAAGTGATGCCCTGCTGTACGATCAAATGATTCCCATAAATCTACAGTTGTAGCCTCAACTTCCTGGTGATCTAAAGATACCATTGGTTTTTCATTCCAATGTTCAGCATCTTTAGTATTAAAGATTTCAAGGGTAGTTTCTTTAATAATATCTCCTCTACCCATTAATGTTTTCTGTCCCTGAACACAAGCAAACTCATGTACTCCATTTGCTTTCGCAATAGAAACAGACTGAACACTATTGAAATTTTTATATAATGTGTAAGCATTTAAACCTACAACCATTTCTTCTTTTAAAGCCGCTTTACGACCATAACCTACTGCTAAACCAATTGTTCCAACAGCTTGTCCTGGTTGAACAATAACTGGTACATTCTCTAATTTTGAACCATCAGCTGTAGTAATTGTAGCATAACTTCCGTTTAAACCTCCGTTAGCAACAATTTCATTTGTTAGTCCAAGTTTTTTTGCATCGGCATTAGAAACTGTAACATAGTTATCCCAAGAAACTCTTGTGATTGGATCCGGAAACTCCTGCAACCAAGGATTGTTTGCTTGTTGTCCGTCTCCCATACCTGTTTTAGTATACAATACTAATTCAAAGTCTCCGGCAGCTTTTGATTTTGAAACTGCATTTGCAGCAGAAGCATAGTCAAAAGAACCTGCACTTAAAGCAGTAGAACCAATTACAAAAACACCATCATGTAAAACTTTATTCCAAGAAGAACCTGCAATAATCCCTGCTGAATTAGCCTTAAGATAATCGTAGAAAGTTCCTGAAATACCGTTTAATGATAATAAAACGTCTTGAAATTGTTTTGTATTGAATATAGGACGAATAGTTGGTTGAGTTAAACTATAAGTTCCTTTTGTAATCTCAACATCACCCCAAGATTCTAAGTAGTGAGGAGCCGGAGCAGCAATTGTAGTAACTGATGCAGTTTCATCTTCTTTTAAAGAAAAAGCAACTGAAGTTTTTACTTTTTTCAATCCAGACACAAAAGAAGCTGAATCAGCCAATGTGTAAACCGGATTAATGCCACTCATAATTAAAGTATGAACACTACCAGCATTCATATCTTTTATTAATTGAGATACAATCGCATTAGAACCTTTTCTAATTTGTCTTGTACCAGCTGTATTAAAAGCTTCACTTGCCAATACCTGATTGATAGCCAAAACTAATAATTGAGCATTTTTATCTTCAATTCCAGATACTAAAACTCCTTTAGAACCAGCAGCTTTTAACTGCTGAGCAGCTTTAACAACTTCTGTTTTAAACTTAGCTTCCAAAGAAACCGGAACAGAAGCACCTGCAACGATATTATATATTTGAACTAAAGCTTGTTTTTGATCAGCCGGGGTCATAGGCACACGCTTATCAGCAGCAGCGCCAGACAATGTCATGTTTGATTCGAACTGAAAATGACGAGACATTTTTCCATTTTGAGGAATACGTCCCTGAGCATATCCTGCATCGTATCCGCCACCTTGCCAATCTCCTAAGAAATCAGCACCAACAGAAACAATTAAAGAAGCTTTTGAAAAATCATAATCAACAAGAGCTCTTTCTCCGTATACTGTTTCAAATGCGTCTAATGCGTCAGATGAAGATACTGCATCATAAACAACATGTTTTGCATTTGGGTTTTTAGCGATAAAATCCCCTATCAATTTTTCAGTAGACGGGCTCGCTAAAGTATTAGTCAGCAATACTACTTGTCCACCTTTTGCTTTTGCATCAGCAAGACTTGATTTAATTTTCAAATCAACCGCAGACCAGCTACTATTTTTTCCGTCCAATTTAGGTTCTTTCAAACGCATACTATCATATAAAGACAGAATAGATGCGTGAATTCTAGCATTGGCTGAAAACTTAGCTCCAGAAATAGTATTGTTATCAATTTTAATTGGACGACCCTCACGAGTTTTCACTAATAAGTTAGCAAAATCAAAACCATCAAAAACAGTAGTTGCATAATAATCAGCAACACCAGGAATGATTTGTTCTGGTTGTAACACATAAGGGATAGACTTGTGAACAGGACCTTCGCAAGCAGCAAGTGTAACAGCTGCAGTACTAAACCCTACGTACTTTAAAAAGTCACGACGTGAAGTTCCAGATGAAGCTAAAGCATCTACATTCCCTAAGAATTCTTCTGTAGGAATCTCTTCAACGAATTCGTTATTTCTAAGCGCCTCAACAATAGAACTATTTTCTAGTTCTTCAACACTTTTCCAGTATTTTTTGTTTGATGACATTGTATATAAATATTAAAATCTTAATAATTCGATTAATAGTGGCATTTACCGCATTCTAAACCTCCCATTTGCGCTGCAGTCAATTTTTCTACACCGTATTTTTTAGAAAGTTCAGCATGAATTTTATCATAATATGCATTTCCTTCCATCTTAACATCAGTTTTTCTATGGCAATCAACACACCATCCCATTGTTAATTTAGAGTATTGCTTCATGATCTCAAATTCCTGCACTGGACCGTGACAAGTTTGACATTCAACTCCTGCAACATTAACGTGTTGAGAGTGGTTGAAGTAAACAAAATCAGGCAGATTATGAATACGAACCCATTTTACAGGCTGTGTTTTTCCGGTATAAACTTGTTTAGTTTTATCCCAACCAACAGCATCATATAATTTTTGAATTTGAGCATCGTAAAATGCTTTGCTGTACTCAGGAGTAGCAGTAGTTTCAGCAACCTCAGAAATATTTTTATGACAGTTCATACAAACATTCAAAGAAGGAATACCAGCATTTTTACTCACACGAGCAGCAGAGTGACAATATTTACAATTGATCTCGTTATCTCCTGCGTGAATTTTATGAGAATAATGAATTGGCTGAATTGGTTCATAATTTTGATCAACACCAACTTGCATTAAGTAAGCATATACAAAATAACCACTGGCCAAAAGCAAGAATATAGACGTAACTAATACCAGAAATTGATTTTTAGCAAAAGCTTTCCAGATTGGAGTTCTAGCTTCTCTTGGAGCAACTACAATACCATTATTACTTGCTACTTTAGTTAATACCTTGTTCACCATGAACAACATAACAACTAATATAGCCATTACAAGAGCAAGAGCTCCTAAAATAATGTTATTAGAAATTCCGCCACCTTCAACGTTAGTTCCCGGAGGCGCAGCAGAACCAGGAGCACCAGCTGCAGGCTCAGCTTTTACTTCAGAAGTATAAGCGATAATATTATCAATATCACCTGTAGATAGTTGAGGAAAAGCAGTCATTACAGACTTATTGTTTTCTTCAAAAAGTTTTACAGCAACAGGATCACCTGATTTAATTACTTCAGAGCTGTTGTGAACCCACTTGTAGATCCAAGCCATTTCATGCTTTGCAGCAACTCCTCTTAAAGCAGGACCTGTTGATTTAGCATCTAATTTGTGACATGCAGCGCAATTTGCATTAAAAAGTTCCTTCCCTTTTACCGGATCACCACCTGTTGTTGCAGCCGGAGCAGCAGCTTCAGGCGCCGCCGGAGCAGCCGCATCTTGAGCAAATGAAGTTAGGGAGAAAATAAGCGTTAGCGATAAGCTAAGCAGCAATTTTCTTGAGATCGAATTATGGTTACCCACCTTTTTCATATAGTATAATAATTATCTACTAATTTTTGGTATGATTTTTTCTGTATTAAATCAGTAAAAACCGAATACCCTCTTTTAAAACTTGCACAAAAATACGACTTATGAACTATTCTCAAAACCTTAAAATACTCTTAAATATCAATTTATATCAATTCTAAATAATATCAAAATTTTAAATACAAACTTTAAATACTATTTTTGCATAAAAACCATCACATTATGAGAATTTTAGCCATTTCAAAAAACGTTTTCTTAACATCAATAATGTTTACTTTAGCATATAATATTCATGCTCAAGACCAAAATTTAACACTAAATCAAGATCCTAAATTTGAGCAATTACTAAATGACAAACGTAAAATTAACACGTCATTAAGCACAAATGAAAATTATAAAATTCAAATATTCAGCGGGAAAAGCGAGGAGGCAAAAAAGACTTTAACCGATTTCAAAAGAGAATATAGCGATATAGATGGAACCATAATTTTTAACACTCCTAATTATAAAGTTTTGGTTGGGAATTTCAAAACAAGAATTGAAGCCGAACGAAATCTGGCTGAAATTAAGAAAAAATACAAAAGTGTTTTTTTAATAAAACCGACTAAATAATTATCAAAAAGCAACTTAATTAAGTTGCTTTTTTTATGTCCAAATTGCAAATAAAATATAGTCGTTAACTTTTATAGAAAAGATTAAAAACTTCTAAAATTCATTAAAGCAAAATACATTTTAAAAATTCAGAACCGATTTTGACTCCTAACTTAAATCAGATTAATTAATTCCATCCTCCTGATTTTGCTCTATAATTCCTAATATTTCTTCTTTAACCGCATCTAAGTCGGTCTGAAAAGACTGATTAACCCGAAGTCGCTCTACCGTTGCTTCTCCCATAATTCTACCCATTTCTACATCACTATACCAATGGGCATTGCAGATTACACGGCTTTCTCCAAATTCGTATCCACGTTTTGCAATTAGTTCACCTTTATTAGGGAAGATTTCACTAAAAACTAACATCCAAGCCCAGCCAACAGCTGCGTGACCAGATGGAAAAGAACCAACTTTACGCAACACATCTTCTTGCTCCGGAGTACAAGTTTTTGAATTATTAACAACGAAGGGCCGCTCGCGATTGTAATGGTTTTTAGCTGCGTAAGTAGATAGGCCGGCATCTGTCATCACTCGACGCATAAGTAAATAAAGTTTGGGTGTTTTTATTTCACTAATTTCAATACCTAAAGTTGATTCAAAAGATTTAACTGCAGCTGGAAAAGATAAATTTGCATCATTCGTAGCCTGCATAAACCGAATTGTATCTTTAGATTCTATTGCTTTTTTTGCATGTTCTAAATCAAGTATAAAAGCTTTAGAATTGATTGCCGGTGGCGGCGACAATAATATTAAACTGTTTGGTATTTCATCTTCCGACAAATATCCATGAAGTAAATCAGGCATTATTTCCCTCAGCTGCTCAACATTTGTATACGCACGCAAAGCCCTGTTAGATTTAAAACCTTTACTTATGAACGAATTTATTATTTGAATTATTCTAATTTTCATTGAGGCCTTTATTTATAGAACTAAATACCTAAATCAAAAAAGTTCTATCTACAAAGAAATCAATAATTACGTGTAAAAACATACGTAATATCTTATATTTTGTTTCATGTTATAAATTGAAACATATAATTAAACTAATTATAAATTTAAATCTGTATCAGACTTATAATTTTAAAAATAGCAATCACCGAAATTTATTTTATGTAAGATTGAAAAAGTAAAAAACAAAAAAAAACCCGATTACTCGGGATTTTATATTTGAAAATATTAATTCTATTTCAATTTTTTCTTAATTGCAACTTCGTGGTAAGCTTCAATAACATCTCTTTCTTCAATGTCATTGTATCCTTTAATCTGGATACCACAATCGTAACCTTTAGAAACTTCTTTAACGTCATCTTTGAAACGTTTTAAGGCTACAAGTTCACCTGTATGCACTACTACTCCATCTCTGATAACTCTAATTTTAGAAGTTCTCATAATTTTACCATCCATCACCATACAACCTGCAATTGAACCAACTTTAGAAATTTTGAAAATCTCACGAATTTCAGCAGTTCCTAAAATTTCTTCTTTCATTTCAGGAGCTAACATTCCTTCCATTGCATCTTTCAAGTCATCGATAGCAGCGTAGATAATAGAATAGTAACGGATATCGATTTCTTCTTTATCTGCAAGCTGTCTAGCATTTCCGGCAGGACGAACATTAAATCCAATAATAATCGCATCAGAAGCAGAAGCCAACATAACGTCAGTTTCAGTAATTGCTCCAACACCTTTATGAATGATATTAATTTGAATTTCTTCTGTAGATAGTTTAGAGAACGAATCTGATAATGCTTCAACAGATCCATCAACGTCTCCTTTAAGGATTACGTTCAATTCTTTAAACTGTCCAAGAGCTATACGACGACCAATTTCATCAAGTGTAATGTGTCTTTGTGTACGTACAGATTGTTCACGCATTAATTGAGAACGCTTAGATGCAATTTGTTTTGCTTCTTTTTCATCTTCAAAAACATTGAATTTATCACCTGCAGTTGCAGCACCATCAAGACCTAAAACTGATACCGGAGTCGAAGGACCAGCTTCTAAAACAATATGTCCTCTTTCATCATGCATCGCTTTCACTTTTCCATGATGTTTACCAGCCAGCATATAATCTCCAACTTTCAAAGTTCCGTGTTGAACTAAAATAGTAGAAACATATCCTTTTCCTTTATCTAAGAAAGCTTCTACAACTGTTCCCTGAGCAGCTTTATTTGGATTAGATTTTAAATCTAAAATTTCAGCTTCCAGTAAAACTTTTTCCAATAATTCTTTCACACCTGTTCCTACTTTTGCAGAAATATCATGTGATTGAATTTTTCCACCCCAATCTTCAACAAGTAAATTCATACCAGCCAAACGCTCTTTGATTTTTTCAACATTAGCATTTGGTTTATCAATTTTATTGATTGCAAATATAATTGGCACTCCTGCAGCCTGAGCGTGAGAAATAGCCTCTTTTGTTTGTGGCATGATATCATCATCCGCAGCTACTACAATGATAGCAATATCGGTAACCTGCGCTCCACGTGCACGCATTGCGGTAAACGCCTCGTGACCCGGAGTATCTAAAAATGCAATTTTCTGACCGTTATCTAAAGTAACCCCATATGCTCCAATATGCTGTGTAATGCCTCCAGACTCACCAGCGATAACATTTTCTTTACGGATATAATCCAGTAAAGATGTTTTACCGTGATCGACGTGACCCATTACAGTAACGATTGGCGCTCTTGTTACTAAATCTTCTTCTCTATCTTCAACTACTTCAATAGCTTCTTCGATATCTACAGTAATAAACTCAACTTCGTAACCAAATTCATCTGCTACGATTGTTAATGTTTCTGCATCTAAACGCTGGTTCATGGTTACCATGATACCAAGGGACATACAAGTTCCAATTACTTTAGTAATCGGCACATCCATCATGATTGCAATTTCACCTACAGTAACGAATTCTGTAACTTTAATCGTTTTACTTCCTTCGTCAAGCGCTCTTTGCTCCTCATCAGATTTCTGACGGTGCGTATCTCTTTTATCTCTTCTGTATTTAGCAGCTTTTGATTTCCCTCCTTTACCCTGAAGTTTTTCAAGAGTTTCTCTAATTTGGTTTTTTACTTCCTCTTCAGTTGGCTCAACTTTAGCAACAATAGCCGGACGGTTTCCTTTTACGAAACCTGGTCGTGCACTTCTGTTTGCATTAAATCCTCCACCACCAGTATTTGGTGTAATTTTATTTGGGTTTGGTGTTCCCGGAGCATTACCTGTAGCAGGTTTTGGCGCTCCCGGAGTTCCCGGTTTAGGAGCAATTCTTTTACGCTTGTTTTTATTAGCGTTATTTCCTGCTCCCGGAGCTCCTGGTTTATTAGGAGTAATTTTTGGATCTTCTTTCTTTTTCTTCGGTTTATTAAATTGAGATAAATCAATTGTTTGTCCGGTAAGAGTAGTTCCTGATAATTTTTGATATTGAGTAGTGATAGTCTCCTCAGCAGTTGAAGGGTCTGTTGAAACAACAGGCTCTTGCGCTACTTTACGATTCTCAGCTTTTACTTCTTTTTTCTCTGTAATAATAGGTTTTTCTTCCTTTTTCTCTTCAGAAACTACAGGAGCAACAACTGGCTCAGGCTGTACAATTTCTTTTTGAACAGGTTTTTCTGGTTGAGTTGGAGTAACAACTGCTTTTGGCTCTTCGACTTTAGCCGGTTCCTCAGCAGGAGGTGAAACAGTTGCAGGTTTCTTTGGGTTAAGATCGATTTTACCCACCTGAACAGGTCCGGTTACAACGGCTCTCGCTTTTATAATCTCCTGTTGTTTTTGGCGCTCTTCGTCTTGTCTGCGTTTGTCTTCAATTTCTTTCTCACGTTCAACACGTAATGCCTCTTTTTCTTTTCTTTTTTCTTCTCCTACTTCTTTAGAAGCTTCCTTATTCCCCTTATCGCCCGCAAATTGGCTTTGTAGGATATTAAATTCGCTATCAGAAATTTTCGCATTTGGATTTGCATCAATAGCAATTCCCTTATCTTTTAGATAATCAACAGCTCTTTCTAACGAAATATTTAATTCCCTTAAAACCTTGTTTATTCTTATTACTCTCTCTTCAGACATATAACCTTTTTATTATTACCTTTTTCGTTGTGTTGTTAGAGCAGATAACTAGCTATCAAACTCTTCTTTTAGTATTTTCATAACGTCAAGAATAGTTTCCTCTTCTAAGTCCGTTCTTCTTACTAAATCTTCTACTTCTTGTTTTAAGATACTTCTAGCTGTATCTAAACCAATTTTTGCAAATTCTTCAATAACCCAGTCTTCGATTTCATCTGAAAACTCAGTTAATTCTACGTCATCATCTTCGCCACTTGCAACATCTCCTTCTCTGATAACATCAAGCTCATAACCTGTTAATTGACCAGCCAATTTAATATTGTGACCTCCTCTACCAATTGCTTTAGAAACTTCTTCTAATTTCAAGAAAACTTCAGCTCTTTTATTTTCTTCATCAATTTTGATTGAAGAAACTTTTGCAGGGCTTAATGCTCTTGTAATAAACAATTGAATATTGTTTGTGTAGTTGATTACGTCGATATTTTCGTTTCCTAATTCACGAACGATTCCGTGAATACGAGATCCTTTCATACCTACGCAAGCACCAACAGGATCAATTCTGTCATCATACGAATCTACGGCTACTTTTGCTTTTTCACCAGGAATACGTACTACATTTTTAACAGTAATCAAACCGTCGAAAACTTCAGGAATTTCTTGTTCAAATAATTTCTCCAAAAACTTCTCAGAAGTTCTTGACATAATGATTTGAGGTTTATTTCCTTTTAATTCAACGCTTTCAATGATTCCGCGAACATTATCTCCTTTACGGAAAAAGTCAGACGGAATTTGTTTTTCTTTTGGAAGTACAATTTCATTCCCTTCATCATCCACTAAGATAACAACTCTGGGACGTACGTGGTGTACTTCGGCAGTATAAATATCACCGATAATATCTTTAAATTGCTTGTAAAGATTTGTATTATCGTGTTCGTGAATTTTAGATATTAAGTTTTGACGTAAAGCCAAAATAGCTCTTCTTCCTAAATCGATCAATTTAACTTCTTCAGAAACTTCTTCACCAATTTCAAAATCCGCTTCGATCATTCTTGCTTCAGTCAAGGTAATTTCTTCGTTCTCAAAATCAAGATCCTCATCAGCAACGATTACTCTTCTTCTCCAGATCTCCATATCTCCTTTATCAGGATTTATGATAATGTCGAAGTTATCATCAGAACCGTATTTTTTCTTCAATGCATTTCTAAACACGTCCTCTAAAATTGCCATAAGCGTTACACGATCAATAAGTTTATTATCTTTAAACTCTGAGAATGAATCGATTAATGCTAAATTTTCCATGCGAATTCTTTAATTAAAATGTTACTGTAACAATTGCCTCTTTAATTTCTGTATAAGGTATTTGTTGCTCTTTTTGAACTGTTTCTTTTCCTTTTCCTACTTTTTTAGGTTCTCTTGCTTTCCAAGACAAAATTATAAAAACATCGTTAGCTTCTACTAATTCTGCTTCAATTTTTTCAGTTTTTGTAGTAACAATCAATGTTCTACCTATATTTTTCTTGTATTGTCTTGTTAATTTCAAAGGTGACCCTACTCCAACCGATGCTACTTCAAGCGAAAAATCCTGCTCTTCACGATCCAGATTATTCTCGATTGCACGACTAATATCGATACAATCCTGCAGCGCCACTCCATTATCACCGTCTAAACCCACACTAATTTTAAAAGAATCCGAAATAGCTAAATCAATCAAAAAGATTGACGGCTTTTCCAGAAGAGCCTCAGTGATTAGTCCGTTTACTTTTTCTTTAAATGTCATAATTTTATAAAAAGAGGGGACACTTAGTCCCCTCATTATTTAGATTTTAATAAATAACGGTGCAAATATAGTGTTTTTTTTATAAATCAAAATAAATAGATTGCTCTAAAAATATTTCTTATCTTTATAGTAGTAATAAAACATCAGAATTTTAACTTATTTAATCCTAAAGTTATGAAACGAATTCTAGTACCTACTGACTTTTCAGAACACGCAGAAGACGCCTTAAAAGTTGCAGCGCAAATAGCAAAAAAGAATGATGCGGAAATCATCGTTTTACATATGCTTGAGTTACCTCACGAAATGAGCGATGCAATAACAGGCGGAGCAAGTATTCCTGAAACCATGCTCTTTGTAAAAAAAGCAAATGAAATGCTTGATGAAATCTCATCAAGGCCTTATCTGGACGGAATTCCTGTTACTGAAATTGTCAAAATGGACAAACCAATTCACGGAATTACTCAAATAAGTAAAGATTACAATGTTGATTTAATTATCATGGGATCGCACGGTTCTTCAGGTATTGAAGAATTACTAATTGGTTCTAATACTGAAAAAGTAGTTCGTAATTCTGATATTCCGGTTTTAGTTATCAAAAAAGACATCACCAATTTCAACGCTTCAAATATTGTTTTTGCTTCTGATTTTACAGAAGAAACGAGAAAGCCATTTGAAAAACTATTGTCTTTTACAAAATTTTTCGATTCAAAAATTCATCTGGTAACTATCTGTACTCCAAATAGTTTTAAACCAACACATGTTGTCGAAAAAGCCATGAAGGAATTTATTTCAGAGTTTGATCTTACCAATTATTCAACTCATATTTACAACGATACCAATATAGAAAAAGGAATTATCAATTTTTCTAACAGTATAAATGCTGATGTTATTGGAATGTGTACGCACGGAAGAACCGGTTTTGCTCACTTTTTTAACGGAAGTATCAGCGAAGGCTTAGTAAATCACGCCGTAAGACCTGTTATCACTTTTAAAGTTTAAAACTAATTATATGTCAAAATAAATACTTTTAATAGTTTACCAAAACTTAAAAACCTTTCGATCGAAAGGTTTTTTTTTGTACTCTTTAATGAAATAAATGAGCTTTTCAACAAAGTGTATTTGAGCTTTTCAACAAAGTTAACAGCGTCATTAATCCGGATCTTTGTCAAATAAAATTCATAAAAAATATATCATGAAAACAATAGACAAGATTTACATTAATGGAGAATTTACAACTCCGCAAGGAACAGAATATTTTGATTTAATAAGCCCCACAACAAATGAAAAGTTAGGAAAAGCGCTTTTAGGAAATCAAAAAGACACACAAAATGCTATTGCCGCAGCAAAAGAAGCTTTTAAAAGTTTTTCTAAAACCACAACAACAGAAAGAATTCAATATCTGCAAAACATAAAAAGTGCTATCGAAAAAAGAAAAGACAATTTTATCAATGTAATGATTGAAGAATACGGAGGAACCAGAAAATTTGCCTCAGTAAGTTACGAGTACATGCTAAAAAGTTTTGATTCGGCGATTCAGTTACTAAACACCTATAATTTCACAAAAATCATGGGAGAATCTGAAGTTCAGATGACACCAATAGGCGTAGTTGGAATTATTATTCCGTGGAATTCAAGCAATGGTTTTATCTGCGGCAAACTTTCAACCGCAATAGCTGCGGGATGTACAGCAGTAATAAAACCAAGCGAAATGAGTGCTCAGCAAACACAGTTAATTACAGAATGTTTACACGAAGCCGGTTTACCAAAAGGCGTTTTTAATATCGTTAATGGTTTGGGCGAAATTGTTGGAGCCGAGATAAGCCGCAATCCGGATATTGCAAAAATTTCATTTACAGGTTCAACAATTGTCGGAAAAATTATTGCGCAGGAAGCCGTAAACACTATGAAACGCGTAACCTTAGAACTTGGAGGAAAATCACCAAACATTATTCTTGATGATGCTGATTTCTCAACAGCAATTCCGCTTGCAATGGCCGCCGCATACATGAATAGTGGACAAGCGTGCATTGCCGGAACCAGATTATTAGTTCCCGAAAATAAATTGGAAGACGTCAAAACTTTAATTAAAAAAGCAGCTTCAGATATTATTGTTGCCGATCCTCAAAACGAAACTACTTCAGTTGGTCCAATGGTGAGTAAAAAACAATACGAACGAGTTCAAAATTACATTAAAACAGGAATTGATGAAGGTGCAGAAATTTTGATTGGCGGCTTAGGAAAACCGGAAGGATTAGAAAACGGTAACTTTGTAAAACCAACTGTTTTTGTCAATGTAAAAAACAATATGCGAATTGCGCAGGAAGAAATATTTGGCCCGGTTTTATCTGTTATCACTTATACAACCGAAGAAGAAGCTATTGAAATTGCCAATGACACAACATATGGATTGCAGGCCTATGTAAGTTCTTCAAACGAAGAAAGAGCACATAAAGTCGCTTCGCAAATTAACGCAGGACGTGTACAGATAAACGGAATCAAACATGATCCGATGGCTCCTTTTGGCGGATTTAAACAATCAGGAATAGGGAGAGAATTTGGAACAATTGGCCTTGAAGCTTATTTAGAACCAAAAGCTTTAATTAGATAAATCTCTAAATACAAATCCGGAAATCTATACACAAAAGATTTCCGGATCTTTTAGTAACTTTACATTATGACAGCAGATACAAAACCCAAAATATTATATTCCTGTTATTTTGCACGCAGCCGCGAAGGCGAGCATTTTATACCTGAACATGTTTTTAGTTATCAGATTTCAGGGGAACTTATTTCTTCTGACAGCAAAAACACGTATCATTCAAAACCTGGGGATTTTCGCCTTAGCAAAAGAAATCATTTGGCTAAATTTACCAAAATACCGCCCGAAGGAGGCGAATTCAAATCAGTCTCGCTTTTTCTGGATCAGGAAATCCTACGCGAAATAAGCAGTGAATACGACATTACAGCGCACAAAAAACCAGATTCTACAGCTATGATTCCGTTAGCTGCTGATCCACTTTACAAATCTTTCATAGAATCTTTAATTTCTTATCTCGAAGTAGAACAGGAAAACAACGAGGCTTTATTTAAATTAAAAATAAAAGAAGCCGTTCATCTTTTGATAAAAGTAAATCCGGAATTAAAAAACATCTTATTTGATTTTACCGAACCGGGAAAGATTGATCTCGAAGCTTTTATGAATAAAAACTTTCATTTTAATGTACACTTAAATCGCTTTGCCTACTTAACAGGAAGAAGCCTTGCCACTTTTAAAAGAGATTTTGAAAAAGTATTTCAGCAGACACCAGGTAAATGGCTATTAAACAAAAGACTACAAGAAGCCTATTATTTAATCAATCAGGGAAAATCTCCATCAGAAGTTTATATTGGAGTTGGTTTTGAAGATTTATCACATTTTTCATTTTCATTTAAAAAGAAATTTGGCGTAGTTCCTTCCTCTTTGCTTTCTAAATAAGACTGAAAATCTTCAATCTTCAATTTTATGATTGGAATTTTAAAAAGTTTATTCCATAAAAAAAGCCTCTCAATTGAGAGGCTTTTATGTTGGTCTACTAGGACTCGAACCTAGAAAGACTGCACCAAAAACAGTTGTGTTACCATTACACCATAGACCAGCAGTGCTGTTAAGCGAGTGCAAATTTAAAGCTTTTTTTAGTTTGCGCAAATTTTTTTATAGCTGTTCATACAACAAAACCTTTTTATAAAAAAATTCAAATCAAAGAAAAATGAAGCAAAAAGAAAGATCATTTTGATTTTGCGAAGATTCTTAAATTCAGGGCATAAAAAAAGCCTCTCGATTGAGAGGCTTTTATGTTGGTCTACAAGGACTCGAACCTTGAAAGACTGCACCAAAAACAGTTGTGTTACCATTACACCATAGACCAGCAATGCTGTTAAGCGAGTGCAAATTTAAAGCTTTTTTTAGTTTGCGCAAACTTTTTGATGAAAAAAATTGATTTTTTTTCATTTTTTCCACTTCAAAAAAGCCATTATTACCACAAGTTACTAATAAACAATATCTTAGTTTACGCAAATAGTTTTGTAGAATTTTTTGTTAATGCTCGTTTCTTTACACAAAAAAACATTTTCTTTGTAGGATAGAAAACATACAAAATTATAACACCTAAATATGGCACAATTCAATTTCAATAAATGGAATACAATTATTGGTTGGTTTGCATTTGCAATCGCTTTAATTACTTATACACTAACTGTTGAACCTACCATGAGCTTCTGGGATTGTGGCGAATATATTGCCACAGCTGCCAAACTAGAAGTTGGTCACCCGCCGGGAGCACCTTTATTCCAGATGATGGGTGCCTTTTTTGCCATGTTTGCTATAGATAAAGAACATGTAGCGGTGATGGTAAATATGATGTCTGTATTTTCTAGCGCATTTACAATTTTGTTTATGTTTTGGTCTTCGTCAATGATTTTGAAAAAAATCGTAGCGCGTTTTGCCGAAATTGACAAAAATAATTCAGTTGTTATTTTAGGAAGTTCTTTTGTTGGAGCTCTTGCTTACACATTTTCTGATAGTTTTTGGTTTAACGCTGTTGAAGCCGAGGTTTATGCGATGGCCTCTTTACTAATTGCATTACTTTTCTGGCTTGGTTTACGTTGGGAACAAGATATGGATGAACTAAAAGGAAATAAATGGTTGTTAATCATTTCTCTTGTTATCGGGCTTTCGTTTGGAGTTCACTTTATGGCATTATTAACCATTCCGGCAATTGGTTTTCTTTACTACTTTAAGCACTACGAAAAAGTTACTATAAAAAATTTCATTATTGCCAATGCCGTTGTAATCGCAATTTTGTTGTTTATCTTTAAATTGCTTCTTCCTTTAACCATGGCTTTTTTCGGTAAGACCGAAATATTCATGGTAAACAGTATGGGATTACCTTTTAACTCAGGAACTATTTTTGTTGCCCTGGTTTTTATCGCATTCTTTTATTTTGGATTAAAATTCACCAAACAAAAAGGTCTTGTTTTCTATAATACTATTATTCTTTGTATTCTTTTTATCCTAATTGGTTTTTCTACCTGGATGATGTTACCTGTTCGTGCAAACGCCAATACGGTAATCAACGAAAACAAACCATCAGATGCTACCGAAGTTTTAGCATACTATAATCGTGAGCAATATGGTGTAAATCCTTTGTTTTACGGGCCACAATACACAGAAGTTTTCGCTGGTTTAGATGCAAAAACTCCGTATTTGGATAAAAAACCGAACTACGAAAGAGATTATAAGACAGGTAAATACATCATTACCAATAATTATAAAAACGCAGATCAAAATACGGATGACAATCAAAAAACGATTCTGCCAAGAATGTGGAGTACTGAAACGGGACACATTCAGAACTATATCAATTTTACACATCCTCCTCAATTTAAAATAAACCCTAATTATCCTTATGAAGATGATTTAGGCAAATACGGAATCGATGCCAGCCAGTTAAGCGAAGAAGAATACAATAAAGCAACTGCTCAATTACGTAATGAAGTGGAGAAAACAGTTTCTGAATTCAGAAGAGCTTATGCCCAAAAACAAATTGACAACGAAGGTTACGTTAAATTCTTAAAAAGCTACGGTGACTATTTAATTATCGAAAAACCAACTACTGTTGATAATTTCAGTTTTATGTTCGAATTTCAATTTGGATATATGTACTGGAGATATTTAATGTGGAATTTTGTTGGACGCCAAAGTGATGTTCAGGGAAAATACGACAATCTTGATGGTAACTGGATTAGCGGAATCAAACCGCTTGATTCTTTACATTTAGGATCACAAGATAATTTACCTTCAGATGTTTTAAACAATAAAGGAAGAAATGTTTACTTCTTCTTACCTTTTATTTTGGGACTTATTGGTGTAATGTATCACGCAAATAAAGACCTTAAAAGTTTTTATGTGCTTTTAGCATTATTCTTATTTACCGGAATTGCCTTAAAAATATACTTAAACGAAAGACCTTTTGAACCTCGTGAAAGAGATTATGCACTTGTAGGATCTTTTTATGTCTTTGCGATCTGGATCGGTTTCGGAGTATATTCATTATATGAAAGCATTCAGAAATACATTGCCCCAAGAATTGCCGGACCAATTATTATTGCCGGAAGTTTATTGGCAGCTCCAATTTTAATGGCGTCTCAAAACTGGGATGATCACGACAGATCTAACAAACGTACAGCTGTTGCAATGGCAAAAGCTTACTTAGATTCCTGCGATAAAAATGCTATTTTATTTACGATTGGAGATAATGATACTTTTCCATTATGGTACGCGCAGGAAATTGAGCATTTTAGAACCGATGTAAAAATCGTAAATACGAGTTTGTTTATGACTGATTGGTACATCGACCAGATGAAAGCCAAATCATACGAATCTGAGCCATTGCCTATTTCATTTAAACATGAAGAATATGTGGGTGATAAACTGGATTATGTAGCTCATATTCCTAAAATAGAAACACGTTGGAATATTAATGACTTTATCAGTTTTATTAAAAATCCAAAATCGACTGTTGGTTTACAAAACGGACAAACAATTCATTTTTATCCAACAAACAAAATCAGGGTAAATGTTGACAAGGCTTTAATTATTAGAAACAAAGTTGTCGACGCAAAATACAATGATTCTATCGTTCCTTACATGGATATTGATATCAAAGGAAGTGCGATTTACAAAAATCGTTTGATGATGTTGGATATTTTGGCTAATAATAACTGGAAACGCCCTATTTACTTTAGTGGTGGCGCTTTTGATGATGAAGATTATTTATGGTTAAAAGATTATTTACAGTTAGACGGAATGGTATACAAATTAGTTCCTGTTAAAAATGTTCCATCAAAAGATGGCGGACCAATGGACATGGGACAAATTGATGCCGATAAAATGTACGATATTGTAATGAAATGGGATTGGGGAAATAGTGACAGCGATAAAATTTATCACGATCCTGAAACAAGAAGAAACAGCATTACATACCGTACAAACTTGTCTCGTTTAATGTATCAGCTTATTGAAGAAGGAAAAATTGACAAAGCTAAAAACGTTATAAATTTAGCGATGACAAAAATGCCTTTAGATAAATTTGGGTATTACTCTTTAGTAGAGCCTTTTACAGGAGGATATTATCAAGTTGGAGAAAAAGCAAAAGCACAAGATTTGCTCAATAAACTAGTTCAGAAATACAGAGAGAACTTAGATTATTACAAAACTTTAACTCCAGGCGATCAAACTGATTTAGCAATGGATATTATTACAGATATCGAGCGTTACAGAAGTTTATTGCAGGTTATGAAAGAAAATAAAGATGTAGCTTTCTATGAAAAACACAAAGCGACTTTTAATACGTATGTAAATATTTTCGAACGCTTTGGCAGAGAAAAAGAATAATAAGATACGAAAAACATATTAATTAAAAAAATGTAGCATTATTGAAAAATAGCGCTACATTTTTTATTTTTACATTATATCTAAAATCATTTCAAAATGAGCTTTTATTGGGTAAAAACTAATTCATTTATAAAAAGGGTGTTTTCTAAATATTGTTGGGATATTCCAAACAATGAAAAGAAAATTTACCTGACTTTTGATGATGGTCCCACTCCTGAAGTTACAGATTGGGTTTTATCTGAATTGAAAAAATTTGATGCAAAAGCTACCTTTTTCTGTATTGGAAAAAATATAAAAGCGAATTTATCCTTATTCGAAAAACTAATTACTGAAGGACATTCCATAGGAAACCACACGATGAATCATGTTAATGGATGGAAAAGCCATACGAATGATTATATCGAAAACGTAAAAAATTGTGCTGCTGTATTAGAAGAAGAAAAGAAAACAGAAACGCTATTGTTTCGTCCTCCTTACGGGAAAATCAAAAAGGAACAATCTAAGATTTTGCGAAATCTAGGCTACAAAATAGTCATGTGGGATGTTCTTAGCGCCGATTTCGACCAAAGTATTACTCCTGAAAAATGTCTTGAAAACGTGACTAAAAATGTAAAGTCAGGAAGTGTAATTGTTTTTCATGATAGTATAAAAGCTTCGCAAAATTTAAAATTTGCGTTACCTAAAACACTTCATTTTTTAAAAGAAAATGGATTTGCTTTTGATATTATTCACTAATATCTTTTAAAGAAATAGTTTATACACTAAACTGTTCCTGCACAATTCCTATAATAGTATTCGCATCAAGTTCTCCGGATTGTCTCCAGATCATTTGTCCTTCTTTATAAATCATTAAAGTAGGAAGCCCTTTAATACGCAATGCTTCAGCCAGTTCCTGATTCTTATCTACATCAATTTTAATCACTTTGGCTTTATCGCCAAGTGCAGCCGCAACATCCTTAATCACAGGATGCATAGATACAGATGATTCGTTCCAATCCGTGTAAAAATCAATTAACACCGGAACTTGAGCATTTATAAGTTCTCCAAATTTTGACATAAAACCAAAAATTTAATTCTTTTAATCTTTTAAAAAGAGATAATTAATACAAATGTAGCATTTTTAACGAATTAAGCCACATTGTTGCCTTTTTTTAGTTCAATCACCGTTATTTCCGGCATGATTCCAACGCGTCCCGGATAGGCATGAAATCCAAAACCGCGGTTTACATAAACGTATCTTCCTACATTTTCATAAAGTCCGGCCCATTGTTTATAAATGTATTGCGCCAGACTCCATTTAAAATAACCCGGAATTTCAATTCCAAATTGCATACCATGTGTATGTCCTGATAACGTCAGGTGAAAGTTTTTAGGATGTTCCTTAATTTCCGCATCCCAATGACTCGGATCGTGACTCATTAAAATCTTAAAATCGTCCTGATGAACGTTTTGTGAAGCTTTATTTAAGTCTCCTGCTTTTTTAAAGTTTACACCCCAGTTTTCTACACCAATTAAAGCAATTTTATTTTCCCCTTTTTGAATATAAGTATGTTCGTTTAATAAAAGCTTAAACCCTATCTGACCGTAAAGATTTTTAATTGCCTGAAAGTTTTCATCTTTTTGCTTTTCAGAAGGCCAGGTTACATATTCACCGTAATCATGATTTCCTAAAACAGAAAATTTACCGTATTTATATTCTTTTATTCGATTGAAAGTCTTCAGCCAAGGATTCATTTCTACAGCATGTGTATTTACAATATCTCCGGTAAACAAAATCATATCAGCTTCCTGCTCATTAATCAGATCGATCGCATAATTTATTTTTTCGGGATTATCAAAACTTCCGCTGTGAACGTCTGAAATCTGAGTGATTTTAAATCCATCAAAAGCATCCGGCAAATCCGGAAAAAAGATCGTTTGTTTGAATACCTTAAAATTATATTTTCCTTCAAAAATTCCGTAAATCAAAGATAAAAACGGTACCGCTGCTAATCCTAAAGCGATTTGACTGATAAACTTTCGTCTATCCGGCATCATCTCTTTTCTTGGAGCATTATACATGAAATAATTTAAAAGACTTGCGCCAATTCTAAAAATATCTTCTCCAAACATCACAAGCGTCAGTACAATTTTAGGCACATAAACCAGCAGCATTAAACCCATGGTAAACATGGTTTGCTTGGTTTGCCCAACTGAACGGTCAAATTGTGTAAATGAATATATGATAAAAAGCAAAAGCAGTAAGCTTATAACCTGATAACTTACCAAAACCCATCTTAATTTAACTAAGGTACGAAATGCCTGGTAAGAATAAAACTCAATAAATAAAAAAAGAGCACAAAGAATTATAAAACGAATTATCATGTAGGTGTAGTTTTAAGCAAAGTAACAAAGAATGAAAATTTTATTGCTTTTTATTATCAAAAATTTAACTCAAAAAGCAAAACAAAAAGCTGATAGATTTCTCTACCAGCTTTTCTCTGACTAAAAATTATCATTGTAAACTATTGTCATAAACCAAACCAACAATTTATGAACCAAAAAATGAAAAAATTAACCGTTATTTTTTAGCTTTTGGAGTTTCTGCTTTAGCTGCTTCTGTTTTTGCAGCTTCTGCTTTTTTATCTGCTTTTTCAGCTTTCTTTTTCGCGTGTTTAGAAGCTTTAACTTCTTTTGCAGGAGTTGTCTGAGCTGGAGTTGTTTGAGCGTTTACCATTGCTGTAGTTCCAAGAACTGCGATTGCAAGCATTAATACTTTTTTCATGATTTTAAGTTTTATGATTATTATTGTTTCATTATTTATAAGCCAAAGATATAATCCCTAAATGAAGACAAAATGAAGAAATTATCCTGTTAAACGAATTAACAATTAATTAGCTTTTATAAGGTTTGAAATAATAACATAAATGTTGTTCCGGCATTTAAAGTCGAAGTAACTTTAATTTCGATATGATGAAAAGCAGCAATACTTTCTGCAATAGCAAGACCTAACCCCTGCCCGTCCTGATCAGAACTGATTCTGGTAAAACGATTGAAGATTTTTTCTATTTGAGTTTCATCCATTCCAATTCCGGAATCTGAAATGGAGATGAAGTAATTTTGATTTATAAATCCATCGCTGACCTTTACGCTTCCGTTTTCACGATTGTATTTTATGGCATTGGTTACCAAATTATAGAGTAAAATATGAATGAGTGTTTTGTTTCCTGTAAAATGAAAATTATGCTGTATTGTGTTTTCAAATGTTAGTACTTTATCTTCTATTCTGTCTTGCAAATCTTCATATAAACTATTTACGATTTCATTAAAATCAACATTTTCATTGGCTTCATATTGATTGTTTTCTATTCTGGAAATCAACAATAAGTTATTGATAATTTTTTTAAGCATGTCCAGAGTTTTAAGCGAACTGGCAATTTTATCAATCGCATTATCATCTAAAGAATCATTTTGAAGCAGATTCTCCAGTTTGTTTTTCAACAAAGCAATTGGTGTTAAAAGTTCATGAGAAACATTGGATATAAATTGTTTTTCTTTTTTGAAAACCGTTCCGATACGATCCATCATTTGATTTAAAACCAAATCTAATTCCCTAAAATCCCTAGATTTTGCCTTTATCGGAGTGTAATCAAAAACTTCAGGTTCGTTTACACGCCTAATTTTAGTATCAATAATTTTATAGAAAGGTTTAAGCAAATATTCGATATAAACCGTATCTGCCAGAAAAGTAGCCAGCAGAATAATGACCAAAACAATAATAATAAACAACCTGATAATAAAAGTTAGATCTTTTACCTCACTGAGACTGCTGCCAATTTCGAGTTGATAATCTTCCTTTTCATAAGTAAAATGATGCTGTAGAATTCTGTATTCATTTTCTTCCCCTTCAATAATGCGATATTCATTACCAAAAGTGGTTTTCTTTTCATGCGGTTTAATGGCCATTCTTGACAAAACCAAAAATTCACTGTGTAAAGTCGAAAACTGAGAATAGGTTTCCGTCGAATCATCAGCGTTTTCGATAAAATCATTTATTTCTTTTTGATTTAAATGATCGATGAATTTCTTCTTTTTTTCGAGCAATCCATTATTAATATGTTTATAAACCACGCTTTGTACCAAAATGGGCAGCATTAACCACAAAACCAAAATCACCAACAAACGTGTTAGTGCATTAAAAATAGCCAATTGGTGTTTTATTTTCACAGTCCGGTTTGTTTATTCATTTATGCGATAACCCACATTTCTTACGGTCTCGAACCAGTCAATAGCCGTATGTTTATCGAGTTTTTTGCGGAGATTTCGAACATGGACATCAATAAAATTAGAGTCTGAATTAACTTCCAGAATATCGCCCCAAATATGTTCTGTAAGCTGTAATCTTGTAATTACCCGATTTTTATTCAAAACCAAATATTGAAAAATATCAAATTCTTTTTTGGTGAGGTTAATGGGAATTTCGTTGTAGCTTACTTTATAATCCTGTAATTGCAATGAAAATCCGTGTATCAGCAAATCATTCAAAGTAAAACCATGCATTCTGCGAATTACGGCAAATAATCTTGCGCTCAATTCTGTTAAGGCAAAAGGTTTCGTCAAATAATCATCAGCGCCAAGATGCAAACCGTTTATTCTGTCGTCGAGTTCGCCACGAGCGGTAATCACAATTACAGCCATTTTTGATTTGGTTTTTCGAACCGTTTTCAAAACCTCAAAACCATCTCCGTCAGGCAAACCAAGATCGAGCAGCATCGCATCATAATCGTTGCTGTTTATTTCTTCTAATGCATCGGCACAAGTATTAGCAATTTTGCATACATAACCTGCATTGCACAAAAAGTCGTAAACTTCGACAGCAAGTTCTTTATTATCTTCAACAATTAAAATATTCATAAATAGAAGTTCTAAGCGCAACTAAAATTAAGCAATTATAAAAAGTCCGGTTGCTCATTATTAAAAAATTAACGAATCAAAAAAAGCTGATAAATTTCTCTATCAGCTTCTTCCATAATTATCCTTTCTGTTTTGCTGCCTTACAATTTTTCGATAGCAAAACAAAAACAATATTATTTGCCTGCTTTTGCAGCTTCTGGTTTTGCAGTTTCAGATTTTGTGGCTGCTTTTTTATCAGATTTTGTTTTTTTGTCTGCTTTGTTTTTTGGGTGTTTTGTTGCTTTAACTTCTTTCGCAGGAGTTGCTTTTACTTCTTTTGCAGGAAATGCATTTACCATAACACTTGTTCCTAAAACTGCTACTAATAACATCAATAAATTTCTCATGATTTCTACTATTTAAAAATTATTACTTTTTATTTTACAGATCAAATTTACCCTCATAAAATGAAGACAAAATGAAGAAACCATCAAACAAGATTATTTTAACTTGACATTAACTATTGGACTTTTCTACCATATAGATGATATAAGTTCATTTAATTATATCGGTAAAAAATAGCTGCGCTGCTACTTTCATGAACTTATTTCACTTATATGGTTCAAAACAAATTAATTTTTCAAACCGAATCATTTTTAAAACCCAATTGATTATTTTTACAGACTAAATTTTTTTTTATGTCAACTCAAAAACGTCTTTTTCTTCTGGATGCTTATGCATTAATTTTTCGTGGTTATTATGCCTTTATAAAAAATCCGCGAATTAATTCTAAAGGAATGGATACATCAGCGATCATGGGTTTTATGAATTCGCTTTTGGATGTTATAAAACGTGAAAAACCGGATCATTTAGCTGTTGCTTTTGATAAAGAAGGAAGCCAGGTAAGAACTGAAATGTATTCTGATTATAAAGCCAATCGTGATGCAACGCCAGAGGCGATAAAAATTGCGATTCCGTATATTCAGGATTTATTACGAGCCATGCATATTCCGATTATTGAAATGGCAGGATGTGAAGCCGATGATTTAATTGGAACTATTGCTAAACAAGCTGAAAAAGAAAATTACAAAGTTTTTATGGTTACTCCAGATAAGGATTTTGCCCAGTTAGTTTCTGAAAATATATTCATGTATAAACCAGCCCGAATGGGAAATGGTATCGAAATTTGGGGTGTTCCTGAAGTTTTGGCAAAATTTGAAATCGAAAGACCGGATCAGGTAATTGATTTTCTTGGAATGATGGGTGATGCTGTCGATAATATTCCGGGATTGCCGGGTGTTGGTGAAGTGACTGCCAAAAAGTTCCTGAAAGAATTTGGCACAATGGAAAATCTTTTAGAAAATACGCATTTACTAAAAGGCAAAATGAAAGAGAATATTGAAGCCAATAAAGAAAAAGGAATCTTATCAAAAAAACTGGCTACTATTATATGTGATTGTGATGTTGTTTTTAATGAAAATGACTATGAACTTTCGCGTCCGGATATTGAAAAAACCGATGCTATTTTTCAGGAATTGGAATTTAGAAGAATGGCAGAACAATTTGATAATTTATTTAAAGTTGGCGGTGGAAATGAATTAGCAAATAAAGGTGATGAAGCCAAATTGTACAAAAAACCACAGCCTAAAAACGAAGATCAGTTTGATCTTTTTGGCGGAGGGGCAACTCTGGATGAAAATTCAGAAGAAAGAACTTCATTTTACAACACTTTAGAAAATACGACTCATTCTTATCAGGCTGTTGAAGGTGATTTAGGAATAAAATTGCTTTTACAAAATCTGCAAAAACAAACTTCTGTATGTTTTGATACTGAAACAACCGGTTTAGATGCTTTAAATGCAGAATTGGTTGGAATGTCTTTTTCTTATGAAAAAGGAAAAGCTTTTTATGTTCCGTTTCCGGAAAGCCAGGCAGAAGCACAGATTTTAATTGATAAATTTAAGCCCTTTTTTGAGAATGAAAACATCGAAAAAATTGGTCAGAATTTAAAATATGATTTAAAAATCCTTTCTAATTATGGCGTTACCGTAAAAGGAAAACTTTTTGATACCATGATTGCGCATTATTTGATTAATCCGGATATGCGTCATAATATGGATATTTTAGCAGAAACGTATTTGAAATATTCTCCAAAATCAATTGAAACATTAATTGGAAAGAAAGGGAAAAACCAAATTTCGATGCGCGACGTTCCTCTTGAAGATATCAAAGAATACGCTGCAGAAGATGCGGATATAACACTCCAATTAAAAGAAGTTTTTACTGCAGAACTGGATAAAACAGAAACTAAAAAGTTATTTGATGAAATCGAAATTCCGTTAGTGAGCGTTTTAGCCGATATGGAAACCGAAGGAATTCGTTTGGATGTGGAGTTCTTAAGTGCCATGTCTAAAGAAATGGAGGTTGAGATTAAAACTTTGGAACAAAAAATATACGAAACCGCAGGCGAGAAATTCAATTTGGCTTCGCCGAAACAATTGGGTGATATTTTATTCGACAAACTAAAAATTGGCGGTGCAAAACAAAAGAAAACCAAAACCGGGCAATATGCAACGGGAGAGGAAGTTTTGACTTATTTAGCCAATGATAATCCAATTGTAAAAGAAATTCTGGATTGGCGCCAAATGGTGAAATTACAAAGTACTTATATTTTGGCTTTGCCGGAACAAGTTGACAAGAAAACATTGCGTGTTCATACCGATTATATGCAGACTGTTGCGGCAACGGGACGTTTGAGTTCTAATAATCCGAACTTACAAAACATTCCGATTCGTACTGAAAGAGGTCGTCAGATTCGTAAAGCATTTGTAGCGCGCGATGAAAACCACACTTTAATCTCTGCCGATTACTCGCAAATAGAATTAAGAATTATTGCTGCTTTAAGCGGAGAAGAAAATATGATTGCCGCTTTTCAAAACGGAGAAGATATTCACAGAGCAACGGCTTCAAAAGTTTTTGATGTTCCATTGGAAGAAGTTTCACGCGAGCAAAGAAGCAACGCTAAAACAGTAAACTTCGGAATTATATACGGTGTTTCCGCTTTCGGATTAAGTAATCAGACTTCATTATCCCGTGGCGAAAGTGCTGCTTTGATCGAGGCATATTATAAAACATATCCAAGATTAAGATCTTATATTAATGAACAAATAGAGTTTGCGCGCGAAAAAGGTTATGTACAAACTATTTTAGGCCGTCGCCGATATTTAAAAGACATTAACTCAGCCAATGCCGTTGTGAGAAGTGCTGCTGAACGAAATGCTGTAAATGCACCAATTCAGGGAAGTGCTGCCGATGTGATTAAAATCGCGATGATCAACATTCATAAAAAATTAAAAGAAGAAAACTGGAAATCAAGAATGCTGCTTCAGGTTCATGATGAGCTTGTGTTCGATGTTCACAACGATGAGCTCGAAAAAATTCAGCCGATGATCAAACATGAAATGGAAAATGCATTTATGATGAGTGTTCCTTTAGATGTAGAAATTGGTTTGGGTACAGATTGGCTGGCAGCGCATTAATAAAATAGCTAAATGTTTTATGGTCAAGATTAAATTGATTTTAATTTTCTCTTTTTTAATTTCTTCACCTGTTCTTTATAGTCAGAATCGACTTAAGGTAGATAAAGATTACAGGATAAAGAAATACCAGAAGGAAATGATTCAATTTTTAATTGATCACAATCAATTTGGAGTAAAAAACGAAAAGGAAAACTCATTGATTAAACAATATTCAAATGCAGTAGGAATAACTAAATGCATAGAAGTTTTTCAAACTGAATCAAACAAAAATATATTATTAGTTAGATTTTATTCATTTGGATCTGGTGCAGATAATTTTTGGGGAATTCTTGAAAACGACAATAGATATCTTTTTTATTACAATGAGAAGGTTATCTCGGAAACATCAGATTATTTAAAAAAGTATGATGTAAAAACGCAAAAAACGCTTTTAGACTATTTAAAAATATACACGGATTGGAATGGTCCAAATTTTCATAGTCCACAAATTATCGAAGAAGGTTCAACAAACTAATACAAAAAAACCATCAGCGAAAACTGATGGTTTTTTATTTATCCTAAACTTTTCTAGTCGACTCTCTTTCTTTCAACTTTGTTTTAATAACGATAGTTTCGTAATCCGAAGTTTCATCTTCTTTCTCTTCTAAACGTTTGATTAATTGTTTTGCGGCAACTTCTCCAATTTCAATTCCGTGTTGACTTATTGTTGTCAAACTTGGCGACAAACGTCTTGATGCTAAAATACCATCGGCAAATCCTATTATCGAAATATCTTCAGGAACTCTGAAACCTTTTTTCAAACTTACTCTCAAAGCGGCAACTGAATCATTTTCATCCAAAGCAAAAATAGCATCAATTTTATTGTCAAAAATGGCATCAATTTTAGCTTTCATGTCATCTTCAGAATCGGTACGAAGAATAATTTTTTCGTTTACCGGAATATTATTGTCTTTTAAAGCTTTCAAATATCCATCGGCTCTTAGTTTTCCAACGCTTAAATTATCAACAGAAGAAATTAGGGCAATATTTTTACATCCTAAATTAATTAAATGCTGCGTTGAGTTTAATGCCGAATCAAAATCGTCTACTACAACTTTATCACATTCTACTTCATCTGCAATTCGGTCAAACATTACAATTGGCGTTCCGTCATTAATAATAGCAGAAAAGTGACTGTAATCTTGTAATTTCTGAGCTTCTTCAGAAACGGAAAGGATAAATCCGTCGATAGTTCCGTTGCTCAGCATTTCAAGTGTATGAATTTCTTTCTCCAGAGATTCGTTCGAAATACAGGTAATTACATTATATCCTTTTTTATCGGCTACTTTTTCTATACCACTAAAAACCTTTGCAAAAAAGGAGTTTAATATATTAGGTATAATTACACCAATTGTTTTGGTTTTACGATTTTTTAAATTCAGACCAATAACATTCGGCTTGTAATTTTTGAGTTTGGCATACTCCTTAATCTTCACCTTTGTTTGCTCACTAATCTCCGGACTGTCGTTTAACGCCTTAGAAACCGTCGATACAGAAACATTTAGTTCTTTCGCAATTTGTTTTAGAGTTGCTTTAGCTTTCATTTAAAATTATTTTATGTAATTAATACAAATATAGTAGAATTACCGAAAATAAAACAAAAAACACACATTGCTATTTAAAATTATACGGGCTTTTTTAAAATAAAATAAAAAAACATCCCTTTTTGAAAACCGCCCCTCTTAAAATTTCGTTAATACCTTAATACATGTTATTAACCTTATTAAAAAAACCTTTAATTATGAAAAACGAAGTTAAAATTCATGAAGTAGATCCTTCATTGAATAACAGAAGAAGCTTTCTTAAGCTCAGTGGCTTAACATTAGTTGGCGCAGGTTTGGTTTTAGCTGGTTGCAGCGATAATGATAACGATGAAGAAATGGATGATACTTCATTGCCGGGAATCAGAAATGGTGTTTTCGATTTAGGATCGGGAGATTTTGGCGTACTAACTTATGCTTATGCGCTGGAACAACTTGAAGCAGATTTTTATACCAAGGTGGTAAATGCCACTGGCTTCAATGCTACTTTTAACGATACAGAACGTCAGGTTCTTACTGATTTGTACCATCACGAAGTAATTCACAGAGATTTTTTTAAAGCAGCTTTGAGCGGAGCACTTCCTGATCCGAGTTCTCAACTGCTTCCGTCTTTGGCTTTTAATTATGGCTCTTTAAATTTCAACAGCCGTACAGAAGTTCTTGCTACTGCAAAAGCATTAGAAGATACCGGAGTTGCTGCTTATAATGGAGCAGGAAAATTAATTAAAAGTCCTGATTATTTAGTCTTAGCAGGAAAAATTGTTTCTGTTGAAGCAAGACATGCTTCGGCTATCAGAAGTTTGATAAATCCAAATTCTAAGGATTTTGCCGGTGATGATATTATTAGCACATCAACAGGTTTAGATGTTGCTAAGGATCCTTCAAAAATTTTACCTATTGCAGGAGGATTTATTACGACAAAATTTACTGCCAAATATTTACCTTAATCTTAACTAGCTAAAACTTAGAAATTATGAATATTTTAAAATTTATAGAAACATTTACTGATGATAGCTTAATGAGAAGCACCAGCTCTCGAAGAGACAGTTTTAATCAGTTTGGAAACATAGGAAAAACATTGGCATATGCCTCAATACCATTCGGATTATCTGCAATGGCAAATAAAGCATTAGCAAAAGACATTACTGCAACACCTGCAACGCCAATTGGAGCTTTGCAATTTGCATTGACTTTAGAATATCTTGAAAACGAATTTTATGCCATGGCTTTAGATTCAGGCGTAATTCCGGCATCAGAAAATGGCGGGCGTGATTTAAAAGTTTTCCAACAAATAGCAGCACACGAAGCAGACCACGTTTCTTTTTTAATTGCAGGACTGGGTGGAACAGCAAGTGCTAATTTTGTTCCGAAACCTACTTTTGACTTTACTGTTGGCGGAGCATTTGATCCCTTTGGAGATTATCCAACCTTTTTAGCTTTGGCACAAGCCTTTGAAGACACAGGAGTAAGAGCTTATAAAGGTCAGGCCGGAAATTTAATAACTACTCCGGATTTATTAACGGCTGCATTGCAAATACATTCTGTAGAAGCGAGACACGCATCAGAAGTGCGACGCTTACGCGGATTAAAAGGATGGATTTCTAATGCCGAAAGAGGTGCCGGAATGCCCGAAGCTACCCAAGCAGTTTATGCCGGCGAAGGAGTTACAATGCAGGCAGGTTATAATACGGCGACTTTATTTGGAGCTGCCGCAGGATCAGAAGCTTATGATGAACCACTTGGAACACAACAAGTAGTAGATATTGCCAATTTATTTATTGTTTAATAAAAACAAATCTAAATATTGAAACCACCTTCGCGTTATTGTGAAGGTGTTTTTTTTTTATTGTTTTAAATAAAAAACTGATGTCCTGATTTTCAGCATATAAAATAATCTTTTCAGGTATTTGGTTTTAAAATAATTAATTGTACTTTTGCATCCCCTTTATTGGGGATGGAATGTTTAATTAAAATAATATTATGGACGCATTAAGCTACAAGACAATTTCAGCTAGCAAAGCCACTGTAACAAAAGAGTGGATTGTTGTAGACGCTGAAGGTCATAACTTAGGTCGTCTTGCTTCAAAGGTTGCGATGATCTTAAGAGGTAAGTACAAACCAAGTTACACACCACACGTTGACTGTGGAGATAACGTAATTGTTATCAACTCAGAAAAAATTAACCTTACAGGTACAAAAATGAATGACAAAATTTACATGCGTCATACAGGTTACCCAGGAGGACAAAGAACTTTAACTGCTAAAGTATTGCAATCTAAAAACCCTGCATTATTAGTAGAGAAAGCTGTAAAAGGAATGTTACCTAAAAATAAATTAGGAGCTGAACTTTTTAGAAATCTAAATGTTGTTGTAGGATCTGAGCACAAACAAGGAGCTCAAAAACCTAGAACTGTTAACCTAAACGATCTTAAGTAATGGGAGTTATTCACAAAATCGGTAGAAGAAAAACCGCTGTTGCACGTGTATATGTTTCTGAAGGAACAGGAAAAATCACTGTAAACAAAAAAGAATTCGCAACTTACTTTCCAACTGCAACTTTACAATACAAAGTTTTACAACCAATGTCTATGACAGAAAATGTAAACAACTTTGATGTAAAAGTAAACGTTTACGGAGGTGGTTCAACTGGTCAGGCAGAAGCTGTAAGAATGGCATTAGCACGCGTTATGTGTGAAGTAAATGCTGAAAACAGAGCTATCCTTAAACCAGAAGGTTTATTAACAAGAGATCCAAGAATGGTTGAACGTAAGAAATTCGGTCAGAAGAAAGCTCGTAAGAGATTCCAATTCTCTAAACGTTAATATTACCTGTCTTGTACATTTGGTACAGGACATCATCAATTATTTATTGAAATTAAAAAACACAGTTGTTGTTGCTCTCCTATCGAGGTAGGAAATAGTTTAGCATCTAAATGTATAAAGCCTGGGAAACCGCCATTTATACATTGCTAATCAACAGAACGTAAACTAGTACAAAAATGGCAAACAAAATAGAAGTAAAAGACTTACTAGAAGCAGGTGTTCACTTCGGACACATGACTAGAAAATGGGATCCAAATATGGCCCCTTACATTTATATGGAGCGTAATGGTATTCACATTATCAATCTATATAAAACTGCAGCAAAAATCGAAGAGGCTAATGAAGCTTTGAAAAAAATCGCTGCATCAGGTAGAAAAATCTTATTCGTAGCTACCAAAAAACAAGCAAAAGACATCGTTGCTGATAAAGCAAAAGCTGCAAACATGCCTTACATCACTGAAAGATGGCCTGGTGGAATGCTAACTAACTTTGTAACTATCAGAAAGGCAGTTAAAAAAATGTCTTCTATTGATAAAATGAAGAAAGATGGTACTTTCATGACGTTATCTAAAAAAGAGCGTTTGCAAGTTGATCGTCTACGTGCTAAATTAGAGAAAAACTTAGGTTCAATTGCTGATATGTCTAGACTACCTGCAGCATTGTTCGTAGTAGATATCAAAGCTGAACACATCGCAATAAAAGAAGCACAAAAATTAAACATTCCAGTTTTCGCAATGGTTGATACGAATTCTGACCCAAGAGAGGTTGATTACGTTATTCCTGCAAATGATGATGCTTCTAAATCAATTGACAAAATTTTGTCTTTAGTTACTGCTGCTGTAATCGAAGGTCTTTCTGACAGAGGTTCTGACAAAGAAACTGAAGTATTTACAGAAGAAGCTGCTGACGCTGCTCCTGCTGCAGAGGCTGCACCAGCTGTTGAAGCTGCTGCTCCTGCAACTGAAGAATAAATCAAATTTTAAATTCCAAATTTTAAATTCCAAATTCCAAACACAAAATTAAAAACGTTATGTTGATAATTTAATAAAATTGGAGTTTGGGATTTAAAAGATGGAATTTTTACTTTTAACATTAAAATTCAAAATATTATGGCAACAATTACTGCTGCAGACGTAAATAAATTAAGACAAACTACAGGTGCCGGAATGATGGACTGTAAAAAAGCTTTAGTTGAAGCTGACGGAGATTTCGATAAAGCGATACAAAACCTTAGAGAAAAAGGACAAAAAGTTGCTGCTAACCGTTCTGACCGTGAGTCTTCTGAAGGAGCTGCTGTTTCTTTTGTTAATGCTGAGAAAACTAAAGGAGCTATCATTACTTTAAACTGCGAAACAGATTTCGTAGGTAAAAATGAAGCTTTCGTAACTTTAGCTAAAGATTTAGTAGAAAGAGCTATTAACTTCTCTTCTAAAGAAGAATTTTTAGCGTCAGATTTCAACGGAATTACTGTTGCTGAAAAATTAATTGAGCAAACTGGTGTTATCGGTGAAAAAATCGAAATCGGTGGTTTTGAAATTTTAGAAGGTGCTTTTGTTGGATCTTATGTTCACGTTAACAAAATTGCTGCATTAACTGCAATTTCTGCTGCAATTCCTAACGCTGACGTTTTAACTAAAGATGTTTCTATGCAAGTTGCTTCTATGGGAGCTGATACATTATCTTACAAAGATTTTGATCCTGCTTTCGTTGAATCTGAACTTGCTGCTCGTATTGCTGTAATCGAAAAAGATAATGAAGAAGCAAAACGTTTAGGAAAAACTTTAAAAAATGTTCCTAAATATATTTCTTACTCTCAATTAACTGAAGAAGTTTTAAAACAAGCTGAAGAAGATGCAAAAGCTGAATTGAAAGCTGAAGGTAAACCAGAACAAATTTGGGATAAAATTATTCCAGGAAAAGTGCAACGTTTCATCTCTGACAACACAACTTTAGATCAGGAAAAAGCATTACTAGACCAAAACTTCATCAAAGATGACAGTAAAAAAGTTGGTGATTATGTTAAAGGATTCAATGTTGAAATTACAGGTTTCAAAAGAGTTACTTTAGGTTAATATATTATTATTTCAATATAAAAGAGCCCGAATATTAATTTATTCGGGCTCTTTTTTTATTTAATTGTATTCTTCTTTTTTATTTTTTCTTCTCTATAATTGGAAAATTTCTGGCGCGCATTAAGGCATCCGATTTAGGAGCTCTTCCTCTGAAATTCTCATAGGCCTGCTCCTGATCAATCGTATTTCCGACACTAAAAACAGTCTCATTCAAACGTTTCGCCACTTCTTTATCATACGGGCCTTTTCCTTCTAAAAAAGCTTCATAAGCATCTGCATTTATAACATCTGCCCATAAATAACTGTAATATCCGGCAGCATACCCATCTCCAGAAAAAATATGCCCAAATTGAGGTATCCTATGACGCATTACAATTTCTGATGGCATATGAAGTGCATCCAAAGTTTCTTTTTCAAATTTATGAGGATCAATTGTTGTAGTAGTCAAATGAAGTTTCATATCAATTAGAGAGCTGGAAATAGTTTCTACAGTAGCAAATCCTTCATTAAAATTAGCTGCCTTTTCTATTCTGTCTACTAAAGATTGTGGCAAGGGCTGATTTGTTTTATAATGCAAAGCAAACTTATTCAGAACTTCCGGAGTCGCTAACCAATGTTCTAATAATTGAGATGGAAATTCTACATAATCTCTCGCAACCGATGTTCCTGCTAAACTTGGATACGTAACATTCGAACATAATCCATGAAGTGCATGTCCAAACTCATGAAATAAAGTTGACGCATCTTCCCATGAAATCAAAATCGGTTCGTTTGCATTTCCTTTAATAAAGTTACAATTATTAGACACAATTGTAAGCATTTCACCGTCCATTTTTTGCTGATCACGATAAGAATTCATCCACGCACCAGAACGTTTTCCTGCACGCGCATAGGGATCAAAATACCACAATCCAACCGCTTTGCCGGTTATCTTATTACTTACTTCCCAAACACGAACATCAGGATGATAAACCGGAACATTTGTAATTTGCTTAAAGTTTAAATTAAACAACTCTCCTGCAACCCAAAACATACCTTCACGTAAATTTTCTAATTGCAAATAAGGTTTAACTTCATTTTGATCCAAATCATATTTTGCTTTTCTAACTTTTTCTGCATAATAACGATAATCCCATGGCTGAATCTTAAAATTCCCGCCTTCAGCATCTACGATTTTTTGCATTTCGGCAACATCCTGATGTACTTTTTCAACAGCCGGTTCCCAAACTGATTCCATTAAGGCTAATGTTTTCTGAGGATCTTTTGCCATTTTATTAGACAAACTCCAATCTGCAAAAGTAGCAAACCCTAATAATTTTGCTTTTTCAGTACGTAATTGCAAAATAGAAACAAGGGTGGCATTATTGTCATTTGCATTGCCATTGTCACCGCGTTTTACAAAAATATCAAATGCTTTTTCTCTCAAATCCCTGCGTGTTGAGAAAGTTAAAAACGGCTCAATTGATGAACGTGTATTAGCAATACAACCCATTACATCTAATTTTCTGGTTTTAGCTTCAGCAATTGCAGCATTCTTCACCTCTATTGGCAAACCATCAAAATCACTTTCTGTTTTTAATGGCACGTATTGATTGTGTTCTTCCGCTAATAAATTCTGACTGAATTTTGTAAAAAGACTAGCTAATTCCTGATTAATCTTAGCTACTTTTTCTTTGTCTTTTTCATTCAATTTAGCACCTTCACGAACAAAATCAGTATAATACAACCAGATTAATCGTTGTTGTTCACTAGTTAGTTTTTTGCTTTCTTTAGAATTGTATAAACTCTCTATCCTTGCAAATAATTTTTTATTCTGAAAAATTTTATCATTGAATTCAGATAATTTTGGCGACATTTCTGTCTCAACAGCATTAAATTCCGGTGTACTTAAATTTGAACTATAGATACTATAAACGGTATAAATGCGTGCAATTGTTTTTCCTGAACGCTCTAAAGCGGCAATCGTATTATCAAAAGTTGGCTCTTTTGTGTTGTTGGCAATAGCATCTATTTCACTAAGTTTTTCCTGAATTGCAAATTGAATTGCCGGTTTAAAATCTGAAACTTTATACTCATTAAAAGCAGGAACCCCTCCATAAGGTCCTGTCCATTTTTTAAGCAATGCATTCTCTGAAGTGGTTTGTGCGCTGGCGGCGAATAAAGATGATCCCATAAGAAAAATTGTCATTAATTTTTTCATTATCATTAATTTGATTTGATGTAAAGTAAAACATGTATCTAATTCAAATGTAACTAAAAATCAGCGTTACAAAGAGAATTTTAACTTTCACTACCTCTCAAAAACTTACTTTTATTTAAAATTATCCATTCAAAATTATTGAGAATACCTTAAATTTGAATTATCATTTACCAAATACCTATATGTTTAAAACAAAAAAAGAAATTGTTTTTGTAATTCTGGCTGGAATTTTCATAACAAATGCCGTTGTCGCAGAACTAATTGGCGGAAAATTAATTCAAATTGGACCATTTGTAATGAGTATTGGAATTCTACCCTGGCCAATTGTTTTTCTGACTACAGATTTAATCAATGAGTATTTTGGAGAAAAAGGAGTTAAAAAGCTTTCCTTTATAACCGCCTGTCTAATTGCTTATGCCTTTTTAATATTATTTATGGCAATTGTAATTCCTGCAGCAAAAGGAATAAGCCCCGTAAATGATGAACAATTTCAGGCTGTTTTTGGACAAAGTATGTGGATAATTATTGGTAGTTTAATAGCCTTTATGGCATCTCAGGTAATTGATGTGTGGATATTTTGGTTTTTTAAAAGAAGAACCGGCGAAAGAAAAATATGGCTTAGAACAACGGGATCAACAGTGATTTCACAATTATTTGATTCGTTTATTGTACTTGGAATTGCCTTTTGGCTTCCGGGAAAAATTGATTTTAAAACCTATATTACATCAGGATTAACGGGTTATTTGTTTAAACTTTCAGTTGCAATAGTATTGACTCCATTGATTTATTTAGGACATCATCTCATCAAAAAATATTTAGCAGAAGACGAGGAAAATCATCCTCAAAAACCATAAGATGAATTACCACAATGAAAAAAAATACTATCATTATACTTTTTTATGTAGCATATTGCTTTTTTAGCTGTGGTAACGATGAAAAGAAACAGCCTAAAAAAAAGCTACATCCTGTTAACACTTTAAAACCCGTATCTGAAACAGTTCTTTCTGATGCAGGCACCATTACAACATCAGTTAAAAATAAAAGTACTATTACAAATACTAAAAAAGTATTGCTTCCTGTCCATTTAACGGATAGCTCGCAAACTGAAAAAGAAAATAATACAACTCCGCCGATAGAAAACGAATTAAGTAACCAACTAATAAGTTTTATCAATATTCGTAAGATTCTTTCAGGCGCTGAAATCGGAGAAACCATAACGCAGAAAGAATTAATTGACAACTTTGAAATTCCCAAAGATGCCGTCAAACTTGTAAAAAGTGTTACAAAAACTGCCGAAGATGAAATTGCACTAAAATGGCATTCGACTTGGTTTTTAGAAAAAATATCAGATGCTAAACTACGTGATGGCCGAATGAAAATTAAATTTGTTGCCAATAAAATGTACACTTCCGGCAAGGCAATTGGTATAAAATACAATAAAAAAATTTATAATGATTTAGTAATTATTGGTCGGTCTGCTTACATCCCAAATGTAAAAGGTTATCATTGGCAAATAGGAAAATAAAATTATTCTTCAATTAATTTATCCTTAGAAAAATTTAACAAGTTCATTTTTACAACAAAAAAAAGGCTTTTTTAACAAGAAATCTGGCTATCAATACGTTGCACAGAAATGTAAAATAAACACGAAAAAACCTGTTATATTTTGTTAATTTTTCAAAAAAGATTCTATTTTTGCCAAAAAATTAACAATTAAAAACCCCCCAAAATGAAAAAATTAAGCATTTTATTTGTGTCTCTATTGACATTAGGATTAGCAGTAACATCATGTAGTAGTGACGATGATGATAATGGAACTATCGAAGGAAAATGGGAACTTACTGATGTAGGTGTGGCTGCAAATGGACAAGAATTATTGCAACCAGCTACTAATGAAGGATGTTCTAATGATATCGTAGAATTTAAAGCAGACGGTAAATTCATCGATAGTTATTCTGAATTCACTGATAATAAATGTAACGCTTATACTCAAGAAGGAACATGGACTAAAGATGGCAGCACATTGACTAAAAAATATGCTAGCGACGATGAGGAAAAATTTGAAGTTACTGAATTAACAGGAAGCAAATTAAAAATTAAATTCACTTATTCTGAAGGAGGAATTTCAGTGTCAGCTGTACAAGTTTACAAAAAAATCTAGTCATATCGACATATAAATTTTGAAGCCTCAAGCTATTAAGTTTGAGGCTTTTTTTTATGGTTTAAATTTCTAATTCATCAAATAAACTTATTTTAAAATTAGCAAAAAAATAGGCTGTAAGTATTTTACTTTTAAAAATGAAAAATATTGAATTATAATCATACTTTATCAGAAAAAAGTTTCAATAATTAATGTAATTTATATTTTTTAACAAATTCACTTAAAAAAACGTATAAATACCTGTTCACATATTAAAAATTGTCCTTAGTTTTGTTAACTAAATTTTAACAAACAAAAACGACCCCAAATGAAAAAATTAAGTGTTTTATTTTTATCAGTATTAGCCTTAGGATTAAGTACTACATCTTGTAACAGCGATGATGATAACCTTTCAATTGAAGGAAAATGGGAACTTTCCCAAATAGGCGGAGGAACCGTTGGCGGAGAAGAGCAAGTAATTGATTACCCAACCGAAAACTCATGTGCTAAACCAATTATTGAATTCCTTAAGGATGGTGCATTAATCACTACGTACAGCCAGCCTAATGAAGGGAAATGCGAATCTTTTAGTCAAAATGGAGCCTGGAGCCAGGACGGAAACAACTTGATGATTAAAGAATCAATAGAAGAGGATGATAGCGACTATGAGCAGAAATATGAAATTAGAGACCAGACAAAAGATAAATTTAAATTATATCTGAGTGTGACGTCAGAAGGTGTTACAAATTATCAATTTATTATTTTTGTTCGCAAATAAGAATATTTAATTAAAATAATTTAAACCTCAAATCCAGCCGATTTGAGGTTTTTTTATACATTTGAAATAAAAAATGGAACCTATAAGATGCAGCTGGTGCACTTCAAGCGATTTATATAAAAAATATCATGATGAAGAATGGGGCGTTCCTGTTTATGATGATCCTACTCTGTTTGAATTTTTAACTTTGGAAACCTTCCAGGCCGGTTTGAGCTGGATAACAATTTTAAACAAAAGAGAAAATTTCAGAAATGCATTTGATCATTTTGATTATAAAAAAATAGCCAATTACTCTGAAGATAAAATCGAAGATTTATTGCAAAACACAGGAATTATTCGAAATAAACTAAAAATAAAAGCAGCCGTTTCAAACGCTCAGGCTTTTATGAAAGTACAAGACGAATTTGGAAGTTTCTCTAATTATATTTGGAAATTTACTAATGGAAAGCCCATTATAAATAATCCAAAAACCTCAAAAGATGTCCCTGCTACTACTCCACTTTCAGATGAAATCAGCAAAGATTTAAAAAAAAGAGGCTTTAAATTTGTTGGCTCAACTGTTGTTTACGCACACATGCAAGCCACCGGAATGGTCAATGATCACGCTGAAAATTGCTTTACCCGAAAGGGAAAGTAGTCGCAGTTTTTAGTCTCAGTTTTCAGTTTTTTAGATCTTAATTTTTTAAGTTACAGACTGAAAACTGAAAACTGAGACTGAAAACTTTAAAAAAAACATTATATTTGCTTCACACTTTAGGGGTGTCTACAAACTTGTAGGCTGAGATTTTACCCTCTGAACCTGATCTAGTTCATACTAGCGTAGGGAAAAGTAAGATGACTTCTCGCGCATTTTTATGCGTAATTGTAGCCATTCCTAAAGTATAACTATACTAATTCAAAAAGGAATGGAACTAAAAATCAACCAACAAATCAAAAAATTCAATGCTGAATCGCTAAGCGTTCAATCATTGCTCGATCTCGAAATTCCAAACAAACAAAACGGAATCGCCGTTGCCATTAACAACACTGTTGTTCCAAAAATCAAATGGAACGAATTCCTTGTACAAGAAACTGACGAAATTCTAATTATTTCTGCTACACAAGGAGGCTAGGTTTTTAAAATTCCTAATTAATCCCGAGGCTTCGGGACCAAATCCATGTCGTGTAGATCAAAGACGCACTGCAGTGCGCCTCTACAATAACTCTTAACTTATAACTCATAACTTCTTTCCTATGACTAACGAAGAACAAATTTCCAGAACCCCTTTTCCAAATTCCAAAAAAGTATATGTAAGTGGTGAAATTCATCCTATAAAAGTGGCGATGCGCGAAGTAATTTTAAGCGATACCAAACTTTCAAATGGCGGAATAGAGAAAAATCCACCTGTAACCGTTTATGATACTTCCGGAGCTTATACAGATCCAAATATTGAAATCGACATTAGAAAAGGATTACCTCGCTTACGCGAAAATTGGATTCTTGAACGAAATGATGTGGAAATCTTAAACGAAATAACTTCTGATTACGGGCAAAGCAGATTGAAAGATGAGAGTTTAAATCATCTTCGTTTTGAATATCTGCATCAGCCAAAACGAGCCAAAAAAGGTGCCAACGTAACACAATTATATTATGCCAAACAAGGAATTATCACTCCTGAAATGGAATATATTGCAATTCGCGAAAACCAAAGAATTGAACTTTTAAACGAGCAGACCCAAGCCATGAAATGTCAGCACAGTGGACATAGTTTTGGAGCCAATACACCAAAAAGTAAAATTACTCCAGAATTTGTTCGCTCTGAAGTAGCTTGTGGAAGAGCTATAATTCCGAATAATATTAATCATCCGGAAAGCGAACCGATGATTGTTGGCCGTAATTTTTTGGTAAAAATAAACGCCAATATTGGAAATAGTGCCGTGACTTCGAGCATCGAAGAAGAAGTAGAAAAAGCAGTTTGGGCTTGTCGTTGGGGCGCTGATACGATTATGGATCTATCGACAGGAAAAAACATTCATGAAACAAGAGAATGGATTATTCGTAATTCGCCTGTGCCTATCGGAACCGTTCCTATTTATCAGGCTTTGGAAAAAGTAAAAGGAATTGCTGAAGATTTAACCTGGGAAGTTTTTCGTGATACTTTAATCGAACAGGCAGAACAAGGTGTTTCGTATTTCACGATTCACGCCGGAGTTTTATTGCGCTACATCCATTTAACCGCAAATCGTGTTACGGGAATTGTTTCGCGTGGTGGATCAATCATGGCAAAATGGTGTTTATTTCATCATAATGAAAACTTTTTATACACCCACTTTGAAGAAATCTGCGAAATCATGAAACAATACGATGTCGCCTTTTCTCTTGGAGACGGTTTACGTCCGGGTTCTATTGCTGATGCCAATGATGCAGCACAATTTGCCGAATTAGAAACATTGGGCGAACTGACAAAAATTGCATGGAAACATGATGTTCAGGTGTTTATTGAAGGTCCCGGTCACGTGCCAATGCACATGATCAAAGAAAATATGGACAAACAATTAGAACATTGCCATGAAGCTCCGTTCTATACTTTAGGCCCTTTAACAACTGATATTGCACCGGGTTATGACCATATTACATCTGCAATTGGAGCAGCGATGATTGGCTGGTACGGCTGTGCAATGTTGTGTTATGTAACTCCAAAAGAACATCTTGGTTTGCCAAACAAAAAAGATGTTAAAGACGGTGTGATTACCTATAAAATTTCTGCCCATGCTGCTGATTTGGCAAAAGGACATCCGGGAGCACAATATCGTGACAATGCTTTAAGCAAAGCCCGTTTCGAATTCCGTTGGGAAGATCAGTTTAATTTGGCATTAGATCCGGATACTGCGAGAGAATTTCATGATGAAACACTTCCTGCCGATGGAGCAAAAGTGGCTCATTTTTGTTCTATGTGCGGACCAAAATTCTGCTCAATGAAAATATCTCAGGAAATTAGAGATGTGGCTGCCGCCGAAAAAGGCATGCAGGAAAAATCAGAAGAATTTATTGAGCAGGGGAAAGAGATTTATATTTAAGAGTATAGAAAATAGAAGAAAGAGAATAGAGAAAAGAATAAAGAGGGAAGATATGATTGTGATAACAAATCCTGTTTTTGTTGAAGATGAAATTAAGACCATTCATGCTTTACTTGCAGAGGGATTGCCTTTGCTTCATATTCGCAAACCTGATTTTTCTGAGATGGAAATGGCGCAGTTTATTCATCAGATAAAACTCGAATTCAGATGTAATTTGGTTTTGCACAATCATCATCAATTGGCGGAAGATTTTGGAATTAATCGTGTGCATTTTTCTGAAAAAGAAAGAAAACAAAACATTGATTTTCCTGCAAGGTTTCTAAAATCTTGTCGATATAACTCAACATCAACACATTCAATTGATGATTTTAATGAGCTTGATCATTTTGATTATGCTTTTTTAAGTCCTGTTTTTAAAAGTATTTCTAAAGAAAATTATTCTCCGGAAACCAACCTTTTTGAAGCGCTAAAATCAAGAACAAATATTCATACAAAAGTTATCGCTTTAGGCGGAATTGATTCGGCAAACATTCAAAAAACACTTGAAAATGGTTTTGATGATGTGGCGCTTTTAGGAACTATCTGGAAAAATGAAAATCCGTTAAAACAATTTAAATTATGTCAGAAAATCGTCCAATTGCACTTAGTATAGCTGGTTTTGATCCTTCCGGAGGCGCAGGAGTTTTGGCAGATATCAAAACATTCGAACAGCATCAGATCACAGGATTTGCTATTATAACGGCAAATACAATTCAAACTGAAAACGAGTTTTTTGATATTCAATGGATAAATGTAAGCTATGTGATTCGATCGATAGAAACCTTATTTGAAAGATATAAAATTGATGCGGTAAAAATTGGAATTATCCCGAATCTGCATTATTTAAATCGAATTCTTTGCACGATTAAATTGTTATCTCCGTCTACTAAAATTGTTTGGGATCCGGTTTTAAAATCGAGTACAAAATTTGAGTTTATGAGTATTGAAAATCGGTTGGATTTAAATAAAATCTTATCAAAAATTGATTTGATTACGCCAAATTATAACGAAATTGAAATTTTATTTCCGGGTTTTATTCAGCATCAGCTTCGAATGCAGAACGAAATTTCAACGGCTGTTTTATTAAAAGGCGGACATAATCCTTCAGAAATTGGAACGGATCGTTTGTTTTTAAAAAATGAAATCATTGACTTATTGCCTTCAGAAAAAAAATGCTTTGAAAAACACGGTTCGGGCTGTGTTTTATCAGCTGCAATCGCCTCAAATTTTGCATTAAATCAAACTCCGAAAGAAGCTTGTAAAAATGCAAAAACTTACATAGAAAAATACCTGAGTTCAACATCAACTTTAATTGGATATCATTATGTACAATAAACTGCAATACATTTCACAAGGAAAAACGATCGAAGAACAATTGTATAATATTCATCAGGCCTTAGATGCCGGCTGCGATTGGATACAAATGCGTTTTAAAGACCAGACTGCCAAAGATACTTTTGCTTTAGCGGAAGCGGTAAAATTTTTATGCGAAGAATACCTCGCCAATTTTATTGTGAATGATAATCTTTATCTCGCCCAACAAATTGCTGCAGATGGCGTGCACTTAGGTTTAACCGATATGAATATAGCCGAAGCCAGAGCTATTTTGGGAACCACAAAAATTATTGGGGGAACGGCAAACACTTTTGAAGATATTGAGAATCATGTAAAAAACGGTTGTGACTACATTGGTTTAGGTCCTTTTCGATTTACTCCAACCAAAGAAAAACTAAGTCCGATTTTAGGTTTATCAGGCTATTTTGAGATTCTTAAAAAACTCAAAAACGACAATATTAAGATTCCGGTGTATGCTATTGGTGGAATCACTTCACAAGATATTAGTCCATTAATGGAAACCGGAATTCACGGAATTGCCGTTTCCGGAATAATCACAAAAAGTGATGAAAAGAAAAAATTGATTCAACAACTAAACGAAAAATTATATGCAAACGTCATTGTTTAACATTGGTGATAAAACATTCCAATCGCGTTTGTTTTTAGGAACAGGAAAATTTGGTTCGAATCTGGAAATGGAAGAAGCTATTTTAGCATCAGAAAGCGAATTGGTAACTGTTGCTTTAAAACGCATTGATCTGGAAACGGAAACAGATGCAATTTTATCGCATTTAAAACATCCCAATATTCATTTATTACCCAATACTTCCGGCGCAAGAAATGCAAAAGAAGCTGTTTTTGCAGCTCAATTGGCTCGAGAAGCATTAGAAACAAATTGGGTAAAACTGGAAATTCATCCCGATCCCAAATATTTAATGCCGGATCCTATTGAATCATTAAAAGCAACGGAAGAATTGGCTAAACTCGGTTTTTTTGTTTTGCCTTATATACATGCCGATCCTGTTTTGTGCAAACATTTAGAAAATGCAGGAACAACGGCTGTAATGCCTTTAGGATCTCCAATTGGCAGCAATAAAGGTTTAAAAACCATTGATTTTTTAGAAATCATCATAGAACAAAGCAACGTTCCTGTAATTGTAGATGCGGGAATTGGTGCTCCGTCAGATGCCGCAAAAGCAATGGAAATTGGCGCTGATGCTGTTTTAGTTAATACTGCAATTGCTGTTGCTGGAAATCCCAGATTAATGGCAGAAGCTTTTAAAGAAGCGGTTATTGCCGGCAGAAAAGCTTTTGAGGCTAAAATTGCCAATCAATATAATCATGCTGTTGCTTCTAGTCCTTTGACTTCTTTTTTATATGACTAGGTTTTTTAACCGCAAAGTTCGCCAGGTTTTTACGCAAAGTTCGCAAAGCTTAGCGCACTTTTTAGTCAAACAAAAAAAAGACACAACTTAGCGAACTTTGCGTAATTCTTAGCGCTCTTTGCGGTAAAAAACAAACTATGAAAACATTTAAATCGGTTTTTGAACAATACGACTGGGATTCCATTCAATCTAAAATATACAAAACAACTTCTCTAGACGTAGAACGCTCTTTGGCAAAAACCAAAAGAAACTTAGACGACTTCTTAGTTCTAATTTCTCCTGCAGCTCAAAATTATTTAGAGCAAATGGCTCAGGAATGCCATGAAATCACCAAAAAACGTTTCGGGAAAACCATTCAAATGTATGCGCCGCTTTATTTAAGTAATGAATGCCAAAACATTTGTACGTATTGTGGTTTTAGTTTAGATAATAAAATCAAACGTAAAACACTTTCTGATGCTGAGATTAAAACAGAAGTTGAAGCTTTGAAAAACCTTGGTTTTGACCACGTTTTATTGGTTACTGGAGAAGCAAATTATAGTGTAAATATTAATTATTTTCTGAATGCAATTTCCTTAATCCGGAAAGATTTCTCGATTATTTCTGTTGAAGTTCAGCCACTTTCTACAGAAGAATACGAACGTTTGCATGAAGCCGGAGTTTATTCGGTTTTGGTATATCAGGAAACATATCATCAGGAAGTTTACAAAAAATATCATACGAAAGGAAAGAAATCCAATTTCGATTTTCGTCTTGAAACACCTGACCGAATTGGAATTGCCGGAATTCATAAAATTGGTTTGGGCGTTTTATTAGGTTTGGAAGATTGGCGAACCGATAGTTTTTTTAATGCTTTACATCTGGATTATCTTCAAAAGAAATACTGGCAAACTAAATATTCGGTTTCTTTTCCCAGATTGCGTCCTGCGGAAGGAATTATCGAACCTAATTTTATTATGGATGACAAAGATTTAACGCAGCTTATTTGTGCCTATCGATTGTGGAATGAAGATTTGGAAATCTCGATTTCGACCCGTGAAAATGAAAAATTCCGAAACAATATTATTCCAATTGGCGTAACAAGTATGAGCGCTGGTTCTAAAACAAATCCGGGTGGCTATGTTGTTGATCCACAGTCTTTGGAACAGTTTGAAATCAGTGATGATCGTTCAGTTGAAGAAATCGCTAAAATAATAACTAATTCCGGCTACGAACCCGTTTGGAAAGACTGGGATAAAAGCTTTTGTTAGAAAAATTCCAAATTCCAAATTCCAAATTCCAAATTCCAAATTCCAAATTCCAATAATTTAAAATCATCAATCTAAAATCATCAATCTAAAATCTAAAATCCCCAAATGAGCATTATACAAGATTTTTTACGCTACAACAGACAAACTATTTTACCCGAAATTGGAGATGAGGGTCAGGAAAAACTCAAAAAAGCACGTGTTTTAGTAATTGGTGCCGGAGGTTTAGGTTGTCCGATTTTACAATATATTGCTACAGCCGGAGTTGGATTTATTGGAATAATGGATTTTGACACTATTGAAATTCACAATTTACACAGACAGATTTTATATACCGAAAATGAAATTGGACAGGAGAAATCTCTTGTTGCCAAAGAAGTTGTTTCAAAATTAAATCCGTTGATTGCAGTTATAGCAATTCCGGAAAAATTGACTTCAGAAAATGCTTCAAAAATCATTCAGCAATATGATATTGTAGTTGATGGTTCTGATAATTTTGCAACGCGTTATTTGGTAAACGATACTTGTGTTCAATTTCAGAAACCCTTAGTTTACGGAAGCATTTTAAAATTTGAAGGACAAATTGCGGTTTTTAATCATAATGGAAGTAAAAATTTACGTGATTTATTTCCTGAAATGCCAGATCCAAAGGATGTTCCAAACTGTAATTTGAATGGCGTTTTAGGAACTTTACCAGGAATTATTGGTACCATGATGGCGCACGAAACACTTAAATTAATTTTGGAATTACCTTCTTTAAAAAACGAATTGGTGATTTTTAATACGCTAAACTGGAGTTTTACAAAACTGAATTTTTAAAAAGAAATTTCATCTCCCACTTTAATCAATCCGCTATTTAAGCTCACAATATTGGTTCCGAAGAAAACTAAATTATCTTTTTTTCGATATTTGCTTAAGGTTTTTAAAGGTTCTTTTTTTACAATACCTTTTTGCGGATCATTATTTACCATGATACATCTTCCGCAAGGTTTGATATTTTTAAACTGAACTTCTCCAATCTTAAAAGTACCTAAATCATCTTCTTCATGCGCAATTTGACTGCTGATGACAATATTGGGGCGAAATCTTAAAACAGTGATTTTATGTTCTAATTTTTCATTCAAAAAATCAAGGCTTTCTGTTCCAACTAATAAATAAGGATATCCATCGGCAAGACTTACATTGAATGTTTCTTTGAGTGTTGAACTTTCATGTTTTCGATCTCCGCTTTTGATAATTTTAACGAGTTTACATTGAAATCCTAAACGTTCACTAAACCAGTTCGACGTTACTTTGCTTACTTCAACAACGTCACTTTTATCGTCCCAGACCTTTGAATCTATTAGCTCATCTAAATGTTCATTAACTGAAAATTCATGTTTATAATCTTCAAAATTTATAATGATTTTTCCATCTGAAATTTGAGGGTAAAACTGACTCAAAATAGGATATTCTCTTTGCGTTATATGTATGTTTTCATCATTAATCAACATCCATCGACGGTCGTTTTCAAAACCCATTTCTTCTGCAAAAGCTTCCTGGCAACTGATTCCCGCAAGACTTTTTATCGGATAAATATAAATTTCCTTTACAATATGTATTGCACTCATTATTTTTTGTTTTCTAAAATAAACATAAATTCTTCACGATCAATTTCGCGACAGCCTAAACTTTCTAAATGTGAATTATAAACCTGACAATCCAAAAGTTTATAATTTCCTTCTTTTAAATAATTGACCAAAGCGATAAAAGCCACTTTTGAAGCATTTGACACCTTCGAAAACATACTTTCACCACAAAAAACATCACCTAAATCTATTCCGTATAAGCCACCAACCAAAATCTCATCCTGCCAAACCTCAACAGATTTTGCGATTCCCTGGGCATGTAATTCACAATAAGCATTGATCATTTCGTTAGAAATCCAGGTTCCGTTTTGACCTTCGCGTTTGATATTCTGGCAATTCGAAATAACGTCTGCAAAATTTTGGTTGAAAGTTACTTTAAACTGCTTTCTATTCAAAACATTACGCATACTTTTTGACACAATCAATTCATCGGGAAACAAAACCATTCTAGGATCTGGCGACCACCACAAGATAGGTTCTCCTTCATTAAACCAAGGAAAAATACCGCTTTTGTACGCCAATTTTAATCGCTCCGGATTTAAGTCGCCGCCAATTGCCAGAATTCCTTCTTCATCAGCTTCTGAAACGGGAGGAAAAAATAAATCTTTTAATACGTAATACATCTTTTAAATAAAATTCCAATTTTTTAATCCCGAAGCCTCGGGACCAAATTCCAAATTATAGAAATCTTTGACAAAGTTTAAAACTTTGGCAAAGATTTATAAGATACAAAAAATTCCAAACTCCAATTACAAAATAAATGTATTGGAATTTGGAATTTAAACTTTAAAGATTTAACCCTTTTTTAGAAAGGTAAATCGTCTGGTTCGTCTTCGTTTAAATTTGTTGCCGGAGCAAAAGCTTCTGCAGCAGGCATTGGTGGAGTTTGTGCCGCTCCTTCCGGTGCTACTCTTTCGATTCTCCAACCTTGAATACTATTGAAATATCTGGTTTCTCCTTGTGGATTAACCCATTCTCTTCCTCTTAAATTGATAGAAACTTTTACTGCCTCTCCTTGCTTATAGCTACTCAATAAATCGCATTTATCTTGTGTAAATTCGATTAAAATATGTTGTGGATATTGCTCATCTGTAGTAACAACCAGTTCTCTTTTTTTGAATGAGGCACTAACTTGTTGCTCCGGGTTTACCACTTTTACTTTTCCTATAACTTCCATCTTCGTCTATATTAATTATTGTTTCTTTTCTTATTTTTTTGCTAAAAGTACTTTCCAAGCCGACACAACATCCTCTTTGTCAAGGTATTTCTTAGCTTCTAAATGTATTTTCTCCTGATCATCGGAACTTAAAACTCCTTTCACAGAAAAATTTTCTTTCACAAATATACTAACTTCTTCCGTTGTAGGCAAGGCTTCTATATTTCCTAATTTTCCTAAATCATTTCCATCAAATACAGGGCTTTCCTTTATATAATTCGGAATAACATCTACTCCAACTCCCAAAGTTGTCAGTGGTTTTTGCACTTCAAAAAGTCCTTGGTTAGATCTTGAATACCAATTATTTCCCAATCTCGAAACCAGGTCAATTTTATGCTGATCAATTGCTCCGTTTTCATCTAAAACCGATTCGTGAATGTGCATTTTTACTACTTCACAAAGTACCAGATTCCCTGCTCCGCCTTCTGTTCCTAACGGAATAATCTGTGTGACTTTGCACTCAAACTGCACCGGAGATTCTTTTACACGATATGGTTTTACCAAATCTGATGGAATTTGTGTTAATCCGGCTTTTATAAATTCGTTTATACCTTCTGCATATTCTGTGCTTGCTAACGAAGTTTGCTGTACCATATCATAATTTATAACATTTATAACAACTTCACGTGTTGCTTCAACATTAATTAAAGTATGTTTTACCGTATTGTCACGAACACGTCGGGCTGGTGAAAAAACCAAAATTGGCGGATTGGCACTAAACACATTAAAGAAACTAAAAGGCGATAAATTGGGAATTCCTTTTTCGCTGATGGTACTGGCAAAAGCAATAGGCCTCGGCCCAACGGCACTTTGCAGATAACCATGTAATTTTGCTATTGGTATTTCTTTTGGATTAATGCTAATCATAATTTTTACTTTTAAACCAAAGCTCTTTTTGGTTACTGCAAAAGTATAGAAATGGTTTAAGCCAAAGAAATAGTTTTGGCTTTAAAAACGAAAATCTTTAAACGTTTACAAAATATTAAATGTGTATATTTCGTTATATTTATACCTCAAAAATTAATTTATGTCTTTTTCTGAAAGAAGAAATACAACCCGCTGGATTATCATTTTCATTTCATTCACAATTATTTCCCTGATTCTTTGGAACACTTATACTTTTTTCCAAATTTTCAAAAATGAAGAACGAATCAAAATGAAACTTTTGGCAAATGCACAAATCGCATTGATTAATGCTGATGAAAATACCGATCTTGAGCTTCCGCTTCAAATTTCGAGCAATAATACTTCGATTCCGGTTATATTAACAATGTATGACAAGATTCTTACCACCAGAAATGTTCCCGACGAAGTATTAAACGATGAAAAAAAATCAATGCAGTTTTTAAGGAATCTGAAAAGTGAAAATGAACCTATTGTTTTTGAATATTCTCCCGGAAAATACCAAAAATTATATTACGGAAATTCGGCTTTACTGAACAAACTTAAATATTATCCAATTGCTTTATTGTTAATTATCTTTTTGTTTGGTGCTTTGATTTACAATTTTTACAAAAGCACCAAAATGGCAACCCAAAACAAACTTTGGGCGGGAATGGCAAAGGAAACTGCACATCAGATTGGTACGCCTTTATCATCATTAATTGGCTGGGTTGAGATTTTAAAAACCGAGGAAATCGATCAATCCATAACTTTTGAAATTCAAAAAGATATTGAACGTTTGCAAACCATTACCGATCGTTTTTCTAAAATTGGTTCTGTTCCTGTTTTAGAAGAACATGATATTGTTGAAGAAACTTTAAATTCATACGAATATCTGCAATCTCGTTTTTCAAAACAAGTTGCATTCTCTTATCATGCGCCTGACGAGCCAATTTTAGCCATGATAAATCCAACATTACATAGCTGGACAATTGAGAATTTGGTAAAAAATGCAATTGATGCCATGAAAGGAAAAGGTACTCTGGAATTTAATATCGAACAGGATGCTCATCATGTCAAAATAACCGTGAAAGATTCAGGAAGCGGAATTCCGAAAAAGCAATTCAAAACCATATTTGAACCTGGTTTCACGACCAAAAAACGCGGTTGGGGATTGGGACTTTCTTTAACCAAAAGAATCGTTGAGGAATACCACAGCGGTAAAATTAAAGTCTTACATTCTGAAATAGGAAAAGGAACTACTTTTCAGATTCAGTTAAATAAAAAAGTGTAGCAAAATTTACTTTACTACACTTTTAATTTTTTTATTTCTGAGCGATTTTTTTGTCAGGCTGAGCGGAGTCGAAGCCCCTTTATGTCCAATTAGAACCTGGCTTCGACTACGCTCAGCCTGACATATGTAACAAAACGTTAAATAATATTACAAATTCGCCTGAATACTTTTGGCTAATGCCTCAAATTCTTCTTTAGAAAGTTTTACTTTATTGTGAAAACGCATTTCATCCATTTCATTCAAAGGAATCAAATGAACGTGTGCGTGAGGAACTTCTAAACCTACAACTGCCATTCCGACTCTTTTGCACGGAACCGTTTTTTCTAAGGCAATTGCAATTTTCTTAGAAAACTTCATTAATCCCAAATACAACTCATCTTCCATGTCAAAAATCTTGTTGATTTCTTGTTTTGGAATACAAAGCGTGTGTCCTTTTGCATTTGGATTTACATCTAAAAAAGCCAGATAATTTTCGTCTTCGGCAATTTTATAAGCTGGAATTTCTCCGTTTACTATTTTGGTAAATATGCTCATTGTGTAATCGTTAATTTGGTAAATTGTTTAACCGATTAAACAAATAACCGATTAACCAATTAAACATTATAATTTAGTCTCTTGAAATTTCAAGAATTTCGAATTTCAAAACTCCGTTTGGTACTGTAATTTCAGCTACTTCACCAACAGATTTTCCAAGTAAGCCTTTTCCAATAGGAGACGTTACCGAAATTTTTCCGGTTTTAAGGTCTGCTTCACTTTCAGCAACAAGTGTATATTTCATTTCCATTCCGTTGCTTTGGTTTTTAATTTTTACGTTAGAAAGTACCAGCGCTTTCGAAACATCAAGTTGTGATTCGTCTATTAATCTTGCGTTAGAATATACTTCTTCTAATTTAGCAATTCTCATTTCTAATAAGCCTTGCGCTTCTTTAGCGGCATCATATTCTGCATTTTCAGATAAATCTCCTTTGTCTCTTGCCTCTGCTATATCTTGAGATGCCTTTGGACGCATTACACTTTTTAAGTGCTCCAACTCATCTTTTAATTTTTTTAATCCTTCTGCTGTATAATAAGATACTTTACTCATAACTTCATCGTTTATATAAATACAAAAAATCCCATCGGGACGGGATTTTGTATTACAAATATACTATTATTTTTAATAGTACATAATTATATGTTAATCATATAGAATTCAAATCGAAATAATTTAATTTTGTTTTACTAATACATTTAAAATAATGAAAAAAATCTGGCTCTTTATCGTATTAACGGGTGTGCTTTTATCTTGTAGCGACAATAATAAAACGAATAACAATCCTAACATTCCTAATTATTCGGTTAATGCTTATCTTAATACAAGTTTGCCAACCTACAATAATCTTCTATATGTCAGCAGCCCTGTATATGTTGCCAATTATGGCGCAAAAGGTATCATTGTAATGAAAACCGGCGAGGGAACTTATAACGCTTTTGATGCTGCATGTCCAAATCAGCCTTTGACATCTTGTACTGCTATGACAATTGATGGTATCTATGCCGTTTGCTCGTGCGATAAAACTTCTTACAATTTATTTACAGGACTTGGAGGCCAGGAATATCCAATGAAACAATATCGCGTTGAATTAGCCGGAACATCCGTTCACGTTTATAACTAAATAAAAAAGCCTGAAAGTTTAAATTTTCAGGCTTTTTTATTGCTGTTCTTTTTAGAATTTTAATGTTAATCCGGCTAAGAAATTAATTCCCGCCTGAGGATAATAGTAAGGATAAATATCATACATGTATCCGTTTGAAACATATTGTTTATCCAGAATATTGTTTACCAAACCAGTAATCATTATTGATTTGAAAATTGAATTTGGTTTAATTTCAAATGATACATTCAAATCGTTTACAAAATAATCTGCCAGTTTAGCATCTGGTAATTCTATATTATTCATGTATTGTTCACCAACATATTTTTGCAATAACGAAAGATGTAAATTCTTAATTGGGCTATAAACAATAATATTTCCGGCAATTACTTCTGGTGAATAAGCAATAGATGTTGTTCCGTAATTTTGTCCTTCAACATCCAGATCAACATTCTTATTACTGCTCAAAGTGAAGTTTGGACGCAGCATAAATTTTTCTGAAAGCTTAATTGTTGCATCAACTTCAAAACCCAAACGATAACTTTTTTCGCTGTTTGAACGAATTGGAGATCCAACGTCGTCTAAAGTTCCTGTCAGGATCAATTGATCTTTGTACGCCATATAATAAAAGTTTGAATTCAGTTGAAATTTCTCTGAATTGAATCTCCAGCCTAATTCAAAATCATTTAATTTTTCCGGTTTTACATTTCCACCTTCATAATCCGTTCTGTTTGGCTCACGATTGGCTCTTGCATAAGAGAAATAAAGTGTGCTTTTTTGATCGATTTCAAAGTTTAAACCTGCTTTTGGATTAAAGAAATTGAAATTATCATCGACCAAGCCAGTTTCATAACTATTTGCTTTATATGTTACATTTCGGTATTGCAAATCGCCGTAAAAACTTAATCTTTCTGTTAATTGATAATTGGCTTTCGCGAAAATATTTCCGTCTGTTTTTGTCGAAAAATCATCATAATAATGATCTCCCAATTCTGATTGAGACGCATATCTAGCCCAGATTACTTTTCCGTAATGATCGCCTTCATATTTATTCCAGCCTCCGCCTAAGATTACATCAAACTTTTCATCTTTGTATTTTAGAGAAAAAGTTGTTCCGTAAAAATCATTATCCAACCATTTTTGACGTACTAAATCAGTTGTCGCTATTGCATCAACAGGCAATAAACCATACTCAGCCATATCGGCATCTTCCTTATAATTTTCGTAGTAACCTTTTCCTTTGGTATAATGAACAGCTAAGTTACTGCTCCATTTATCAGACCATGATTCGCTCCAGTGCAATTGATAATGATCTTGCTGATAATTATCCGTTTCATTGTCATAATAACGCGTATTTCCGGCTTCGTCTGTATATGCTCCTGCGGAGTTATACCTGCGGTTTGAGTTTAAAGTTTCAGCATCGATTCCGTTCCAGGATTGGTATGTTTTTTCAGTTCCTCCAAAAACCAAAGCTTTAATCAATGTTGTTTTACCAACGTAACTTCCCTGTAAAAAATAAGATTTCAAATCAGAACTTGCGCGATCTATGTAACCATCAGACTTAAGCGTAGACAAACGTCCGGCCAATTCAAAATGATCGTTTAATAAACCGGTACTAAATTTTACAGTATTTTTATTTGAATTGAAACTTCCGTAAGAACTTGAAATCTCGCCGTTTGCTTTAGAGGCATAATTATCTGTCAGCATATTTAAACTCGCTCCAAAAGCAGAAGATCCATTTGTTGAAGTACCAACGCCGCGCTGCAATTGTAAACTTTCTACAGAAGAAGCAAAATCCGGCATGTTTACCCAAAACGTTCCCTGACTTTCAGCGTCATTATACGGAATTCCGTTTATGGTCACATTTACTCTCGTCGCATCGCTTCCGCGGACTCTGATTCCGGTATAACCAAAACCATTTCCTGCATCAGAAGTCGTCACAACAGAAGGCAAATAATTCATCAAAATTGGAATATCCTGACCCAGATTCCGATATTTAATATCTTTTTTATCCAGATTACTAAATGAAACCGGCGTTTTTGTAGTAACACGAACTGCAGAAACCAAAACATTATCAAGCTGATTGACCTGAGTTGAATCTTGTTCTTGTGAGAAAGAGTAAAGAGAATAGAATAAAGAGAATAGAGTAAATAAAATAGATTTAGTCCCGGCTAGATTTCGAACCTTTGAACCTTTGAACCTTTGTACCTTTGTACCTATAAAAGTACCTTTAATAATAGTTTTCATCCGTAAAAAAATTACGAATAAAAGGGGGAATTATTCTTTTTGTTAAATTAATAAATGTGTTTCTTACGACAAAATATAGTGTGCACGCTAACAATTGTCGTTTTTTCCCTTAGCAACATTACTCGCTCAGGTTCTTTGGGTATGATCTCAGCTCGTTTTTTAGAGCACCCCTTTGAGACAGTGCAAATGTAAACTTTAAAAATCAAATTCCAAAAATTGAAATTCCAAATTCCAAAAACAATTAGTTCACAAAAACAAAATTCTAAATTCCAATTTAACTCTGTAAGTGAGTTTTGGAATTTGGCACTTATAATTTGGAATTTTACTCCAAGTTAGGTTTTCTTCGAGATTGTTTTATTTCAGAAATATTCTTTTTGTCTTTGATTCGTTTTTTAATTACCGATTTTGGAATCTTAGTTGCTTTTCGAACTTTCGGAACAAATAAACCTTTTTTGATGATTTCCAGAAAACGTTTAATCACGATATCTTTATTCTTAAGCTGGCTTCTGTCTTCGTCGCAATTTAAAATCAGGATATTTTCTGTGGTTAATCGCGGTGCAATATTGGTAAGTAAAAGTGCTTTCTCTTCTTCAGATAAAGCCTGAGAAGCATTCAAATCAAAAGTCAGCACTACTTTCGAAGAAACTTTATTTACGTTTTGACCGCCCGCGCCGCTGCTTCGAACCGCTTTAAAACTTAACTCTGATATTATTTTATCCGTATCCATTATTGTGGCTGATGTGCTGGTTTTAGTAAATCATTTACTGTTTTTACCGGATTAAAGGTGATTAACGGAACTGCAACAAAAATAGTCAGCCAATTGGCCATTGCACCATTCCATAAACCAGGTAATTCGTAACTTTTAACTGTTTTTCCTTCAACACTTTTTTCTACGATAAATCCTGTTTTATGATCTACAAATTTAGTCAGGTCAAACTTTTCGTTCTTATAACTTTTTATTCCGCAAACCAAATCAACCGGATTAAAATGAGTTGCTTCGCCTAAAATTTGAAGTTGTTTTTTATTGCTTAAATCTACCTGAGAAGTTTCTACAATCTGAAGGGAAGCTATTCCTTTTTCATTCATAACCCAAAAAGGTCCGCCTCCTGGTTCTCCTTCATTTCTAACCATTCCGCAAACACGTATTGGCCTGTCTAACAATTCCTTAATTTTAATAATTTTATTTTCAAATGTAAATTTATTAAAATCATTCGTGAGTTCTATATTTAGGTTTTGTTTTAAAAAGTGAACAATTTCAGATAAATCATTTTCTGCTATTTCCTGTTTTTCGATAGCTTTTAAATACCTGAAAATTTTCTGCTGAATCTCGATTAAAATTCCTGCCAGAGATTTTTTGTATAAAGTAATCTGATCAATATGATTTTGAATTACATTGTCAATATTCTTTATAAAAATAATATCCGAATCAAGATCGTTGAGGTTTTCTATCAACGCACCGTGTCCGCCTGGTCTAAAAACCAATTCGCCATTTTTGTTGCGAACCATTTTATTATGAGCGTCAACAGTTATAGAATCGGTGCTTTTATTTTGATAAGAATACCCAATATTAATTTTTGTTACAGATTCTTGTTCTATTTTGTTTCGAACCAAATCAACCGCTTTTTCAAATTGAGACTGATGAATTTCTGAAACCGTAAAGTGCAAATTTGAAATTTGATTTGCCGTTGCATAATGAACGCACTCATTCAAATGTTCTTCTATAGGATTTGCAATATGCGTTGGATATAAATGAAATGGCAAAACGGCTTTTGGCTTGTTTGCAAAATCAAAATAATCTGGCGATAATAGTAGTTTTATAAAATAATAGTTTTTGTCGTCTCTCTCTAAAGTTTCAAAATCAGGATAAACTTCTCTGAGCTTTTTATCTATAGCCTCAAAAAACGGAAACTTATCCATAGCCACAATAAAAATAGACAAATCGCTGTCTTTCTTTCTATTAATGTAAGCGTTTATGGTTTCTTTTTGAAAATTAAAATCATTCAAAAACGTACTCAAAAACTTAAACATTCGGCTTGCAGCGCCAGAAGCTGGAACAAATTTCTTTAATTTAAGTTTTGTTTTTTGTTCGTCAAAAAAATTGGCTTTGACCTGAAAGTCTTCTTCTGTTAAACTTAAGATTCCGTTATTGATTGTTGCCGGACTTATTAAATTACTTTTAGAAATTCCGTTTTTGAAAATTTCCAATTGATTTAAAACATTTTCAACAGAGATTCCGTGATTGTAAATCTCCACAAAATCTGAAGATGAAAAACCACGTTCTTTGGCTATTGCCAAATCATTAATAATGGAAGTCGCTTTTGCAAGACGGCTTTCTTTATCTCCCGAAAGGGTTATAAACGGCTTTTTATGATCTATTAAAGTCTGTTTAAAGACAGAGAAAACGGTTTCTCTTCCTTCCGCTTTATCTCTAATATCGTCTTTCTCCCATGGAACATCAATATCCGTCAGGAAAAATAAGTCGTATTCATGTTCCAGAGCAGCTTCATTTAAAAGCGGATCACAAAAACCATAATATACCTCAGAAAAAACTTTAGTAACCATTAAATTGGTATCACAAAACAAGTATTTTTTAGCCGAAGAAAGTTTTTCATTTTCCAATTTAACTTGTCCGTAAGCAATAGGAAGCATATCATCTGCAATGCAAATATGCTTGTTTTCTTCCCATTTTTTTTGCAGATAATCACGTGCAAACTCAGGAACCCATTCGGTTTCGTAATAGGAAGCAAGTTGTTTTGCCAAAGTTGTTTTTCCTGTACTTTCAGGACCAAACAAAGCAATTTTTATTATAGCTGTTTTTTGCTGTTTAAGATTTTTCTCCATTCTAAATAAGCTGAAATAGCTAAAATTGTAAAAATTAAATATTGAAGTGACAACATCCCTAAGCCGCGATAAGCATAAAGAGGCACAACAATAATATCACCAATAATCCAAAGAGTCCAGTTTTCGATTTTTTTTCTGGCCATGTACCACATTCCTGCAAAAAATATCCCGGACGAAATCATATCGACATAATTGTCCTTTTTAATTTCGTAATCGAAATATTTATAAATCCCGAAAACTACAAAAACGGTTACAAAAAACAATAGTATGCCAATTATTTTTTCATTAAGATTAGTTCTTGTAATGGGCAAATTATCTTCAACGGTTCCGCCTTTTGCCCAAACATACCAGCCATAAATACTCATTATAGAAAAATAACCATTGATAATCATATCGCCAATATAACCTGCAACGTATAAAAGATACACCGAAATTACCGTGGCAATTAATCCGGTTGGATATACCCAGATATTTTCTTTTTTTGCAAACCAAACGCTTAAAATTCCAAATACAAAAACCAGAAACTCTAAGGCAATATGCCATAAAGGGGCATTTTTATAACTTTCCAGAAAAAAATCAATCATTTGGGGTTGTGGTTTTGGCTGTTATTTTACTATTTAATGAATCAAAAAAATGACTGTTATTTTCAAAAGCCGTTCCTATTACTACTAAATCGGCACCGGCGTTGTAGGCTTTTTGAATTCCGTGCAAATCTACAATTCCTCCTCCAACAATTACAGGAATTTTAATATTTTGAGAAATTAACTCAATCATTTCCAGCGGAACGGCTTGTTTAGCACCACTTCCCGCTTCGAGATAAATTAATTTGTTTCCCAGCATTTCTCCAGCTTGTGCAGTTGCTAAAACCAGATCGAGATTATCACGATTTAACGGCTGTGTTTTACTCACTCTGGCAACTGCTGTTTCATTCCCACTTTCTATCAAAATATATCCTGTAGAAATTACTTCAAGATTCATTTTTTTTAGAATTGGCGCTGCCTGAACCTGATATTCTATTAAATAATCCGGATTTCTTCCTGATAATAAGGCCAAAAACAAAATAGCATCTGCCTGAGGTGAAATTTGCGACGGATCTCCCGGAAATATTACAACGGGCAAATTTGTTTTTTGTTTTAACTGCGCAATTAGTTCTTCTAAAATCGTTGCTTTTACAATACTTCCTCCAACAAAAATATGTGTTGCCGGCGATTGATTTATCTTTAGCAATAAGTTTTCTATATTTTCTAAAACAATCTTATCCGGATCTAAAAGAATGGCAAGTAACTTTTGTCCATTTTTTTTGGCCTCAATAATTTGCTGGTAAATGTTGGGTACTTTTCGTTGCATAATCGCCGTAAAAGTAAAAGTTTTTTAATGTAGAAGAACAATTTTGAATGAATTATATTTGCGTGAAGGCTTTCTCAATCAAAAAAACAAAAGTATGATTGCAACTGAATTATTAGAAAAATACGGCGCGTTGAAGAAATCCTTTGACAAAACAGCTATTATTTTTGAAGAAGGAAATTTACCAGCGCATTACTACCAAATCGTTTCCGGAGAAGTAAAAATGAGCAATTATAACGATGACGGAAGAGAATTTATTCAGGGAATATTCTACAAAAGCCAGTCTTTTGGTGAACCGCCTTTATTTTTAAATCAAAATTATCCGGCAAATGCAATTGCTGTTGAAGATTCTGAAATTCTTCTTCTCTCAAAAAATAATTTTATGAAATTGCTGGAAGAAAACCCAACTGTCAGCATCAAAATAATCGAAAACTTAGCGCAGCGTTTGTATTATAAGTCGGTTATGGCGGCAGAAATGTCTACGCAGGAACCGGAGCATCGGGTTTTAAAATTAATGGATCACGGAATTGCTTATTTCAATTTTAAAAAAGACGAAAACGGCTACCTCATCAATTTTACCCGACAGCAAATTGGCGACTTAACGGGTTTGCGTGTTGAAACTGTGATTAGAACCATTAAAGCATTGGAAAAGAAAGGTGTTTTGAAGATTATAAACAGAAAAGTATACAGATAAAAAAGTTCTCGTTATATGATTTTAATCATAAAATAGAGGCGGAAAGTGCATGTACCTTTGTTAATATAAAAACGAAATACCATGACACTTTATCAAACAACATTCGAAAATTTCAACAATAATTACATGGGTTCTGCAGCAATGGCTGTAATTGGTCAAAGCTGTTTAGGAGGCGCTGCTGCAATGTACGTACTGGCTAACGGAACCTCAATTCCTCAAATGATACAATTGGCAATCGTTGTATTGGCTTGTATCTTTGTAAACACTTCTATTTTAGCACAAATGAAACATAAAGTAGTTTTTAATCTTTTAATTCTAAGTGCATTTTTAAGTGTATCTCTAATTCTTTTAAATACTTTTATTCTGTGAAAAAACAAATAGAAAACAGAGCTGACGTAGAATTTTTGGTACATCAGTTCTATGCTAAAATAAGAGCCGATGAAGAAATCGGCTTTTATTTTAATACGATGATAAAAGACTGGGAAAAACATCTGGAAAAGCTGACTGATTTTTGGGAGACCAATTTGTTTGCCGTTAAAAAATACAAAGGAAATCCGCATGCAGTTCACAATGAAGTTGATGCCCGTTTTGAAAGTAATATTACAGCAGACGTATTTGGAATATGGTTAAATCACTGGTTTCAAACAATCGATGAATACTTTGAAGGCGAAAATGCAGATACTCTTAAAAGACGCGCCAGAAAAATGAGCACTTTTTTGTATATGAGTATGTTTGAGCATCGCAAGAAAATGGCTGAAATAGCAGCACAATCTTGATTCTTTTAATCGCATAAAACTTTATTTCTCAAAAGCATACACCAAGGTGAAATTTTCATCAAAATTATCTGATTTGATTTCCCTGTAATGAACATCAAAATCTTTTACGAGATTATCAAAATGGAGACTGGCGTCGGTTTTATCTTCATTTAATGAAAAATCTCCCACTCTAATATGATCTTTAAAACTGATTCCTTTTTCGTTTCTGATTTTGAAAATTGCCTCTTTTGCTCCCCAGATAACAGTAAGTTTTTTTACATATTCTTGTAAAACATTCGAATTTAGATATTCAAATTCCGTATCGACAAATTTATCGGCGATACGCAGGATTTTCTCACGTTGCAATTCCATGTCGATTCCCACGGTTTCGTGACTAATTATAATTGCTGCAAAATGATATGAATGTGTTATCGAAATATAATTATGACAATCAAAATAAGGTTTTCCAAATTCGTCATAATGCAAATCGTGATCTGTAAAACCCATTTCCTGAATCAACATGCGAACACTCAAAAAAGCGCGTTGGTGCATTTGGGATTTCATTCCGCTTAACCTGCGTTGCGTTTTTTCTTTTAAAACAACTTTACTCATTAACTCTTCAAAAGATTCTGTGATCTCCCAAATTAAAAGTTTGGTCGTTTCGTTGCATTGTATGGTTTGAAATAAAGGCATTCTTTTTTAATTATGAATTATGGGTTATTTTTTAACCATATAAAGTGATATAAATAAATATAATATGGTCGTATTTAAAATTGGTATTATAAATTTAAGCAATTAAGTCTATCCAAATAAGTAATTTAAAATATTCAGAATCTTTTTTAAATGAACTTATATCACTTATATGGTTAAAAAGATTTCGCAAACTAAACTTCTAAAGATTAAGAAATTAAACATTTCACAAATCTTACAGAAAGTAGTCAAAATTAAAAAGCTATTCCGTAAATTTGCAAAAATTTTACAATATACAAATATACACTATAAATGAGTACTACAACTACGCCTTATGTGGCTTTCAAAGTAAAAGACATTTCTCTAGCGGCTTGGGGAAGAAAAGAAATTGAACTGGCTGAAGCTGAAATGCCAGGTTTAATGGCGCTTCGTGCTGAATATAAAGACGAACAACCGCTAAAAGGTGCTCGTATTGCTGGATGTTTGCACATGACGATTCAAACTGCTGTTTTAATCGAAACTTTAATTGCTCTTGGTGCTGAGGTTACCTGGTCTTCTTGTAACATTTTCTCTACTCAGGATCAGGCTGCTGCTGCTATTGCTGCTGCCGGAATTCAGGTTTACGCTTGGAAAGGTCTTGATGAGCAATCATTTGACTGGTGTATTGAGCAAACTTTATTCTTTGGTGAAGACAGAAAACCATTGAACATGATCTTAGATGATGGTGGAGATTTAACTAACATGGTTATTGACCGTTTCCCTGAATTGGTTCCTGGAATTAAAGGATTATCTGAAGAAACTACAACTGGTGTTCACAGACTTTACGAAAGAGTAAAAGCCGGAACTTTACCAATGCCTGCAATCAACATTAACGACTCTGTTACTAAATCTAAATTTGATAACAAATACGGTTGTAAAGAATCTGCTGTAGATGCTGTACGTCGTGCAACTGACTTAATGTTAGCTGGAAAAAGAGTTATCGTTTGCGGATACGGTGATGTTGGAAAAGGAACTGCTGCTTCTTTCAGAGGTGCAGGATCTATTGTAACTGTTACTGAAATTGACCCAATTTGTGCTTTACAAGCTGCAATGGACGGTTATGAAGTTAAAAAATTAAACACTGTAATTGCGAATGCTGATATCATCATTACAACTACAGGAAATAAAGATATCGTTCTTGGAGAGCACTTCGAGCAAATGAAAGACAAAACTGTTGTTTGTAACATCGGTCACTTTGATAACGAAATTGATATGGCTTGGTTGAACAAAAACCACGGTGCATCTAAAATCGAAATCAAACCACAGGTTGACAAATATACCATCAACGGAAAAGATATCATTATTCTTGCTGAAGGTCGTTTGGTAAACCTTGGTTGTGCTACAGGTCACCCAAGTTTTGTAATGAGTAACTCATTTACAAACCAGACTTTGGCTCAAATTGAATTATGGAAAAACAGTGCTGCTTACAACAATGACGTTTACATGTTACCAAAACATTTAGATGAAAAAGTTGCTGCTTTGCACTTAGCTAAATTAGGAGTTGAATTGGAAACTTTACGTGACGATCAGGCTGCTTATATTGGTGTTCCGGTTGAAGGTCCATTCAAACCAGAATACTACAGATATTAATAATTTTAGATTTCTGAGTTTAGATTTTAGATTCTAAAACTGAATTTCTTTAATACATATTCAAGCCCGACAAGTTTTTAAAACTTGTCGGGTTTTGTTTTTTAATATAAAATCAGAAATCTACAATCTAAAATAATTAGGGCGTGCCACAATTTAAAAAAAGGCCTTAATCAACTTTGAGCTCATTGGCCTTTTCTTAAATTCTGTCGGGCTATCCGCGCTACTTCGGTAGCTTGCTCCTATCCCTCACGCAAAGGGCTATCAGGAACCTTAAAATTAATGAGATATTTTAGCCTTTTTTAAAATATAAACATATTTTTGGCACGCAAAACCAAATCTAAATCCAAAATATGAGAATATTCCTCATTACAATTATAACCCTAACATTACCGCTTTTTGTAAAGGCACAAAACTATAATTTGCCAGGTCCACAGTTTGATCAAACCCCAGTATTTATGCGTGGAAACGATAAACCTCCACAGTTGGTGCAGCTGCCAACCATGAAATCAATTTCTCGGAATCACATAGAGAGTGCACAAGCCAAACTAGTTATAAAAGAGCAAAAACTAATAAAAATGGCACGAAAAACATGGGACAAAGAAGCTGACTTAAAAGCAAAACAAGAAGAATTAAAAAGTCTTGAAAATGCAACAGAAAATAGTAATAATCCAGAGCATCAAAAAAACATTGAAAAATGTAAAAAGCAAATAACTAAATCTCAGGAAGAAGTTGATAAAGCAAAAATGGAACTCGAATTAGAATCAAAAAAAGTAGAAGCGTTTGAAAAAGCCATAGAAGAAGCTAAATATACCAGACAAGGATCATAAAATCATACTTTAAGCCCTCATAAAATGTGAGGGCTTTTCTTTTGTATTCAGGAACCAATTGCAGATTATATTTATATATTAGCTATATAAACAAATTGTACATCTCATAGCATCCACAACTATAAAAATATGATTGAAAAAGTTTTATGTGAACAGCATGGTTCAAAAGAAATGTCTTTTACATGTATTCATATTGCGATGGCCATAGACAAAAAAGAAAAAGTTGGATTTTTCTATTCAGAGGCAGAAGAAGATCTTCCGCAAATTGCGTGGTGCGGAACTTGCGAACAATGGTTATTAGATAACGGCGAAGAATGGACCGACACTTTTGAAACCTTAGCCGATTTTAAAACATTATGTTCTGATTGTTTTGAAGAAGCAAAAAACAATGAATTAGAAATTCATATCCGATAAATAAATCTCATGAAAAAGATTATCATTCTTTCCATATTCCTTTGCTTCAATTTTACTTTATCAGCCCAAAATAATGATACCTGGATTTCATTTTGGGATAAAGACACAACTCATGTCGGTTTTAAAGATAAAAATGGCAACATCAAAATAACTCCCAAATTTATGGGGCTTACTTCTGCCAATAAGTTTGATGATATCATTGCAGTTTCAGAAGAAGTAAATGAAACCTGGAAAAGCTATTATTTAACCAAAACCGGAAAAATAGTAGGTCGCGACAGTTTATATATTTTTGACAATGGTGCTGATTGTGAAAATGAGGGTTTTATTCGTTTTAAGGATTACAAAACGGATAAAATGGGTGTATTTAATGGCGATGGAAAAATCGTAATTCCAGCAGAATACAGTGATTTAACAAGAGTTAGAAACGGAATGATTATAGTTTTAAAAGATGCTGCCAAACAGCAAGATGGCGAACATTTTTTTTGGAGTGGAGGAAAAGAATTTTTAATAGATATCAATAACAGGATTCTAATAGAAAATTTCGGTTATAATGATGAACTGAATTTTTATTCTTTACAAAAATCAAAAGAAAAAAATCAAGATCCCATACGGGATAATTTTCTTGGTGTTGACGGTCAATATTACTCGTTCATCAATTATGATAAAGAGTTTAAGTTCTGGCTAAAAAACATTTTACTTACTGATTTATCAAAAGAGAATCTATTAAAACATTCTTACGATACAATTACGTATTGGAAAAAAAGAGATGATGACGGCTGGATTAGTAAACCTAACAACGAATTTATAAAACTGAATTACAAATTCATAAAAGCTAAATTATTAGAACTAAAACTACCTGATTGCAGTTATGATATTGCTTCTCAAAGCTTAAATAAATTCATTTACGAAGCCAATGAATATGATCAATATTTTGACAATTGCCATCAACCAAAAGACTGGATTAGTCCCGTAAAAAACATCGTGATTTCTCCTAAAAACAAAACAGATGAAGGACAAGACCATATTGAATTTCTAAGAACTCAAAATGGGTATAAGCTAATTAGTGTTTCGTCAAGGAAAGAAGAATTAAAATAAAATTCAAAATAGAAAAAAAATGGCAGCAGGCGGACCAGGTGATCATCCTTTAAAAGACATTCTTTATTTTGACATGAATGTTTATGATGATGAATGCGACAATATCATTAAAGAACTTTCTAAATATATTTCTGAAGATGAATTATATGAAAGTATCGATTGGTTTAGTACTTTTAGTATGAACAAATCTCAATTATTGGATTTTAAATTTATGCTTTCTGAAAAACTGATGGTTTTAAAAAATCAGTCTTCAAAATAAAGAAACTTCCGCAAGTTTCGGATTTTATACCCGCAAATCACGGTCGATATTTGCATTATAAAATTGAACGAAAATGAACACACAGGAAAACATCAATTATAATAGAATTGCAGATGCGATTGATTATATCAAAGTCAACTTTAAAGAACAACCTAATTTAGATGAGGTTGCCGAAAAAGTGCATTTAAGTCCGTTTCACTTTCAGCGGTTGTTTACGGAATGGGCAGGAACAAGTCCGAAGAAATTCCTGCAATATATCAGCGTCGAACATGCCAAAAAAATTCTCAAAGAAAATGATCACGCAACTTTGTTTGATGCTGCTTTTGATACCGGATTATCAGGAACCAGCCGTTTGCACGATTTGTTTGTAAACATTGAAGGAATGACACCTGCCGAATATAAAAACGGAGGCAAAAATTTAGAAATTAATTTCAGTTTTGCCGAAAGTCCGTTTGGGAATATTATTGTTGCATCGACCCAAAAAGGGATTTGTTTCATGGCTTTCGCCGAAGATGAAGAAAACGGATTTCAGGATTTGAAAAACAAATTTCCAAATGCATCATTTTCCAGAAAACTAGATCTCGTACAGCAAAATGCTTTATTTATTTTCCAGAATGACTGGAGTAAATTATCTGAAATCAAACTGCATTTAAAAGGAACGGATTTTCAGTTGAAAGTCTGGGAAACGCTGCTCAAGATTCCAATGGGACAATTGTCTACATATGGTTCGATTGCACAAAAAATCGAAAAACCAAATGCGTCAAGAGCTGTCGGAACTGCAATTGGAAGTAATCCTGTAGCATTTTTAATTCCGTGTCATCGCGTTATACAATCATCAGGAACTTTTGGTGGTTATATGTGGGGAAAGACAAGAAAAACAGCCATTATTGGTTGGGAAGGTGCGCAGATTAATTCAGACATTTAAAAATTCACAACGTATATCCGTAGAGACGCAATCATTGCGTCTAAACATTCCGTATTTCCAAAGAGAATTCGTTAAGATGTTAAAAATCGTTGTCGACAATCTTTGCGGAGACGCGCTGTAGCGGCGTCTCTACAATTAATTTACCGCTAAAAATTATCTATGCAAAACATACAATCAAAAATTGCTTCTCAAAACTGGGAAAGCATCACCGAATCAATGCACGAAAATGGGTTTGTAATTATTCCCAATATACTCAATAACGAACAATGCGAGGATTTAAAATTCGATTATGACAATCCAAATTTGTACAGAAAAACAGTGGTAATGGAACGTTACCGTTTTGGTTTAGGCGAATACAAGTATTTCAATTATCCTTTGCCTGATTTGATTCAGACAATCAGAACTTCTATCTATCCTAAGCTGGCGCCCATTGCAAATGCCTGGATGAAAGCGTTAAACATCAACACTATTTTTCCTGAAACACATGAAAAACTAATTGAGCAATGTCATGCCAATAATCAATTTAAAGCAACAGTTCTAATTTTAAAATATGGCAAAAGCGGTTTTAACACTTTGCATCAGGATTTATACGGAGATGTTTATTTTCCTATTCAAATAGTGCTTTTTCTCAATGAACCTGATGAAGATTTTACGGGCGGCGAATTTGTATTAACGCAACAAACGCCAAGAGCACAATCTAAAGCGATTGTTCTGAAACCTAAAAAGGGAGATGTTTTGGTTTTTACGACCAATTTCAGACCTGTAAAAGGAACAAAAGGATATTATCGTGTAAATATTAAACATGGCGTGAGCGAAATTCATTCTGGTGAAAGACATACGTTGGGGATTATTTTTCATGATGCGTTGTCGTAATTTTGAGGTGCAAAGGTTCAGAGGTACAGAGTTGCAAAGATTTACAACTTATACAGAAACCTCTGAACCTTTGCAACTATGTAACTTTGCAACTTAAAACAAATGATTCAACACAATAAAATTTCAGATTCAGATCTAAGAATTAAAATTAAAAATGCGGAAATTTGCTTTGGTGGAAACCAAAAACTGAAAATCTACGGCACTTTAAAATGTTCGTCGGGAAAAAGAATGAAAAGAGAAAATCGCGTTTTCTTTTTATCTGAAAATGAAGCTAAAAAAAACGGTTTCAGACCTTGCGGACATTGTATGAAAACCGAATATCAAAACTGGAAAAATGGACTTATTTAATCCCGAAACAGACGAAACAACAAACTTACTTCCAAAAGATGGAACCGTAAATTATTACGGAAAACTATTTCCCAGAGAAGACTCCAATCGTTATCTGGAGGTACTTTTGAATACTATTGAATGGAAAAATGACGAAGCGATTATATTCGGAAAATTAATTCTTACCAAACGAAAAGTAGCGTGGTACGGCGATCAGGAATTTGAATATACGTATTCGAATACTACAAAAAAAGCGCTTCCGTGGACGAAGGAATTACTGGAACTAAAAACTGTTATTGAACAGGAAACCGGAGAAACATTCAATTCTTGTTTGCTTAATTTATATCATTCCGGCGATGAAGGAATGGCTTGGCACAGCGATGCCGAAAAAGATTTAAAGAAAAATGGCGCTATTGGTTCGGTAAGTTTTGGCGCAGAACGTAAGTTTGCTTTCAAACATAAAGAGACGAAGGAAACTGTTTCTTTAATTTTAGAACATGGTAGTTTATTAGTGATGAAAGACACTACACAAACCCATTGGCTGCATCGTTTACCGCCAACAAAAACGACTTCAAAACCCCGGGTAAATTTGACTTTTAGAACAATAGTTCCACAATAAAAGATTTAACCATTAAAAAAACTGGTTTTTTATTATTGTCTTACCATCCTTGATTTAAACCGTTTTTAAGGACTTCTTCGTATTTATCTTTGTCAAAAGTATATAAGTTTGGTGCTTTATGAGCGACGTTGCTTTTCTTTTCGTCGAGTTTTTTAAGAATTCCAATATTGGTTATTTTTCTAAGGAAGTTTCTTCGGTCGAGTTGTTTGTCCAAAATAGTTTCATATAACTTTTGAAGTTCCGGAATAGTAAATTTTTCGGGCAATAAATTATATCCAATTGGCATGAGGTTTAATTCTGTTCTCAATGTATCTAATGCTTTATTTAAAATTTCTTCGTGATCTAAAATAAGTTCCGGCACTTCTTTATGATCAATCCATTCTATGGCTTCCTGACTATTATCTTTCTGTGGTATAGCTTTTAAGAAATCAACCAAGGCATAATATCCTATTGTCACAAAACGCTGCCTGAACCATTTTCCTTCTTCTTTGGGAATTTTATAATATTCTAAAACCGCATTATCAAAATGTTTGTCATTGCGTTTTACTTTCCCAAAAGTGGCAAATTGTCTTAAAAAAATACCTTCGATTCCGGTACGTCCGTTTAAAACTGTAATCGCCGCAGTATCAATATCCTGATCAATAGGAACAAACCCGCCGGGTAAAGACCATTTCTCTTCATAAGGAGTTTTTATAAGCAAAACTTTAAGCTGATTGTCATGAAATCCGAAAATAACACAATCAATCGAAAGTCCGGGCTGATAATTTTCGTTGTTTTCCAGAATTCCTTTAGCCATGGTTTTTATTAAGATTTAGTTTGCAATACACCTGCAATTTAAGTGATTTTTATAAATTGAATCGTATTTTTTTAATGAACTATAATTTCGCACAAAAATAGAAAGTGTGCAAGTCACAATTTTTACTTAAAATCAAAAAACGAATTAAAAAAATAAGTACATTGCGTCATAATAACACATTATGAAATTGATTTGTTATTTTTTCAAAAAAAAGTGATTCAAAATGAATAATCTATTTATTTACAGTTTTTAATATCGCTCTTTTTTGTAACAAAAACTAAAAATAAAAGTCTGTTTAAGTATAGAAAAATAGTAATGATTTAAATATGAGCATTCCAAATCTAACAAAACTGAATCAGAAGCTTATTAGAAAAATATATTCTTCTTTTGGAGTAGTTTCAAAAAATGATCTTCTCGAAGCTTCTATAAAATATAGTGAAGAACAGGAAAGGATTTTCAATCAAATGATGGTTGAAACAGAAGCGAAGAATAAAAAAGCAAAACGCGAAGCTTTTGATAAAGCGCTATATGCATCTTATAAAGGAATTGGCGCTATGGATTTTATAAATACTGTCTTGAAATAATTCAAAAGGTATTATAAAATCCATAACGCCAATCTTAATTGACTTCTATTTATTGTACTAATTCAAAGTCAGATCTTAATTTAATATCTGCAGACGAAGCTCCAATCATAACTTCGAAATCTCCCGGTTCTGCATTCCATTCTAATTTATCATTATAAAAAGAAAGTTTTTCTTTGTCAATTGTAAATTCAATTGTTTTAGATTCTCCTGCATTCAATTTTATTTTTTGGAAATCTTTCAGTTCTAAAACCGGTCTTACAACAGATCCAAATTTATCTTTCAAATACAATTGTACAACTTCTTCTCCGGCCACTTTTCCAACATTTGATAATTGAAAAGAAACTTTAATCGTTTCGTTGCTTTTTATTTTAGTCGAAGATAATTTCAAACCTGAATAATTGAATTTTGTATAACTCAAACCATATCCAAAAGGAAATTTAGGAGAGTTTTTCAAATCGATATACGCCGAAACATAATTGTTTTCCGTTTCATTTTTTGCCGGTCTTCCGGTACTAAAATGATTGTAGTAAATTGGCACTTGCCCAACTTCTCTCGGAAAAGTCATTGGCAATTTTCCTGACGGATTATAATCTCCAAATAAAACATTTGCAATCGCATTTCCGGCTTCTGTTCCTAACCACCACGTGTACACAATTGCCGGCACATTATCTGCAGTCCAGTTAAAAACCAAAGGACGTCCCGCATTTATTAAAACCACAACCGGTTTTCCAGTCGCCTGAATTGCTTTTACCAAATCTTCCTGAACGCCCGGCAAACCAAGATTGCTGCGGCTTTTTGCTTCACCGCTCATGTCGCGTCTTTCACCAATACTTAAAATAACAACATCTGCTTGTTTGGCTGTTGCAACGGCTTCTGCAAATCCTTCCTTATTATCGCCATCAACTTCACAGCCTTTTGCATAAAGCAATTTAGTGTTTTTGCCCACTTTATTTTGTAAACCATCCCACTGAGAAACTACCCATTTATCATAATTAACATCCGGCAATTCTACAGACCAAAATCCCATATTGGCTTTGTATTCTTTTACCATTGGCCCAATGAATGCAATTGTTTTTACACTTTTAGAAATTGGTAAAGTCTGATTTTCATTTTTTAATAAAACAATACTTTTTTCGGCAACTTCAAGAGCCGCTTTTCTGTTTTCAGGATTACTCAAGGCTTTTTCAGCTCTTTTTTCATCTGAGTATCGGTACGGATCATCAAATAATCCTAATTCATATTTTTTGCGAAGAATACGTTTTACGGCATCGTCAATTAAATCAACAGAAACTTTTCCTTCTTTAACCAATTCAGCTAAATTATATCGGTACGCATTACTTTCCATATCCATATCACTTCCGGCTGTAATGGCAGAAAGTGCCGCCGCTTTTAGATCTTTAGAATATCCATGTGCTACCATTTCACCAATAGAACCCCAATCTGAAACTACAAATCCTTGGAAGTTCCATTTTCCTTTTAGGATATCTCTTTGCAAATGTGCATTTCCCGTTGCCGGAATTCCATTTATATCATTGAATGAATTCATAAAAGTCGCCGCTCCTGCATCAAGAGCTGCTTTAAATGGAGGCAAATATGTTTCCCACAACATTCTTTCGCTCATGTCAACCGAGTTATAATCTCGTCCTCCCACTCCGGCGCCATAAGCTGCAAAGTGTTTTACGCAAGCCATAACGGAGTTTAAATCGCCTAGTTTATTTCCCTGAAATCCTTTTACTCTGGCATACGCAATCTTAGAGCCCAAATAAGTATCTTCTCCGGCTCCTTCCATTACTCTTCCCCAGCGCGGGTCACGGCTAATGTCAACCATGGGAGCAAATGTCCAGTGAATTCCGCTTGCTGCAGCTTCTGTTGCTGCAACTCTTGCTGCTAATTCAATTGCTTGTAAATCCCAGCTTGCTGCTTCTGCCAACGGAAGTGGAAATGTTGTTTTGTATCCGTGAATAACATCCTGACCAAATAACAACGGAATTTTTAAACGGGATTGCATCGCTAATTCCTGATATTGTCTGGTGTATTTTGTTCCGATGATATTCAACATCGAGCCTACTAAACCTGCTTTTATCTCGGCTTGTTTGTTTGGATTAATGGTTATAGGACCCGTTGCAGAATTATCGCCTGTATATTGATTAAGCTGACCAATTTTTTCTTCAATGGTCATTTTTTTCAATAACGCATTTACTTTTTGATCAATTGTTTCTTGTTGTGCGGCCGCTAAAAACGACACCATCAACAAGGCAAATGTGGTTAATTTTTTCATTTTAATTTAATTAATTTCGATATAAACCGGAAGGTGATCTGACGGATATTTTAAATCTTTTGAATCACTTAAAACGGCATGTTTTTGAACTTTTAATCCACTATTTTTAGAGATGAAAATATAATCTAAAAGCAATGTTACAGGCTCATTATGCTTAAAATCATTAAAAGTTCCTGATGGCCCGAAAGGCTTTTCTACAGAAACATCTTTTGTATCATCCATTACTTTTTTTATCTCGGCAATTTGCGGCGTATCCGGCTCAGAATTAAAATCTCCCATCAGGAAAACCGGATAATTCTTAGTATTAAATTCTTTTATTTTAGAAAGAACTAATTGTACTCCTTTTATTCTCGCTTCGTTTCCAACATGGTCGAGATGCAGGTTAAAAACCCAAAAAAACTTTTTTGTTTTCAAATCTTTAAAAAGAGCCGACGTACAGACTCTGTTACAAGCAGCATCCCAACCTCTGGAAACTACATTAGGGTTTTCCGACAACCAAAATGTATTTATTTTATCTACCTGAAAACGATCTTTTTTATAATATATCGTACAAGCTTCGCCTTCGCCTTTTTCTTCTCGCCCAATTCCAAATCTGTTATACTCAGGCAAAGCCGAAGCTAAATCTGTAACCTGATTTGGTGTCGCTTCCTGAACGCCCAAAATATCAGGGCTGTAAAATTGTATTTGCGACGCAAAATAGTCCTTCCGATTTGGCCAAGCATTTTCTCCGTCAGAAGCAACATCTAAACGAATATTGTAGGTCATCATTTTTAAATTCTGACCATAAAATGAGCTCTTCACAAAAAGTAGGATTACTACTAAATAAAAGACATTTCTTTTTTTCATTTTAAAATTTTTTAATTCCGTAAAGCTACCATTTCATTAGCCTTAAAGAAAAAAATTAACTCCAAAAATAATGTTAATTATAAATTCGACTATTGTCAATATTAAATATATCACGCTTATTGTTTAAAGATTTTTCTTTCAAAAAAAATCTACTTTATTCATCTATTTTTTAGCTTCTAAAAATTCTAAATAATTCAAATTAAAACCTCCTTTTTCAAAAACGACTTTAATTTTGTTGTTTCCTTTTTGCAATTCAATTCCAGATAAAACAACTGTTTTCCATTTATCATTTCCTCCGGTTGGCGGAAGTGAAATGGTTTCTGATTTTTTACCATTTTCAATTTCTAAATGAAGTTTACCTTCTAAATTTTCACTTGAATAACGAATTGCTGCTTTATAATTATTTTGTTTTGAAACTTCGACTGTGTATTGCAGCCATTCTCCATCTTCAATAAAAGAAACCTGATAACCGTTTGAACCGTAATCTTTACAAGGAAGAATATCGACACCGTCATTTCGCATCGAATTTCCTTTGTTCCATTGATCAAAATTTCCGGTTTCGACTCTGTAATTTATAAAGTCTTTATCAAAGTATGCTTTTTCATTTGTTCCTAAATCATATTGCGTTGCAGCAATTTTACCCGGAATAATATGCTTTTTATACGGCTTTGTATCATTGGTTTGAACTTGTCTGAACATGGCATCGATTACATCCGGTTTTACGGTTACGTTTTCCATTTTGTAATTATCGGCCATTTTCAGCAATGCTTTTTTTGCAAAATCGACACTTGGCTTTTCTCCGCCGTCTTTCCAGTATTTTAATAAAACATCATATTCCGGTATTTTGGTTACCGAAGTTACGCCTGCAATATTTTCGATTTTTTTCATTGGCCAGAAAGCCCATCCAATATTATTCGTTTCTACCAATGTCAAGGCATCTTTAAACCAAACATTTGAGTTTTCTCCGCTTTCGCCAAGCCAAATCGGAACGTTGTATTGTTTTCTGTAATCCAGCATTTTTTGGATAGAAGCCGTTGTGTTATAATTCCAATATTTATGGAAACTCAACGCCATGTTTTCATCCCATAAAGGAAAAATGCCGTTATAATTATTTCCCCAGCAATTTCCTTCTATAAAAATTAAATGGTTGGTATCGACTTCGCGAATGGCTTTTGTTACCTGAACCATTAAATCTCTCAAAGGTCCGTTTGAGTTTTCGTCACAGCCATTTTTATTATTTCCGGTAAAATTCCAGTTGGGTTCATTGATAATGTCATAAGCGCCAATCCACGGATTATCTCGGTAACGTGAAGCCAGGTTTTTCCATAAAGCAATCATTTTTTTCTGATTGGCTTCGCTTTGCCATAAAGATGGTTTTGTAGTGTCGTAATCTGATATTGCAGCATCATTTCCTTGTCCGCCCGGCGCAGCGTGCAAGTCAAGAATCAAATACATTTTGTTCCCGGCACACCATTTTACCAAATTATCTGTCATGGTAAAACCTTCTTCAATCCAGGTTATTTCGCCATTTTTTTCCTGCTCAATTGGCGGTGTATATAAGTTATAATGCATGGGCAAACGAATGGAGTTGAATCCCCATTTTGCCAGCGAATCAACATCTCTTTTAGTAATTCCGTTTGCTTTGTAGGCTGCGTAAAATTCCTTCGTTCCTTCGCCAACTACATCCTGAATTTTTTGCTTAATCATATATTGAGGACTTGCAAATGGCTGTGTCTGCAGCATATAACCTTCCTGAACCATCCAGCCGCCAACGCCCAGTCCTCTTAACAGTACATTTTTTCCGTTGCCGTCAACAATATTCTGTCCGTCTCTGTGCAGAAATCCTTGTGCAGAAACGGCAATTGAAAACAGTAATTGAAATGTTATAATTAACTTTTTCATCCTTTATTTAATATCCTTTGTGTGTATTATTTTAACACATAGAAACATAGCTTAGTTTGCGTTCAAAAGGCATTTCACTTGCATTAATACACATAACTATGTGTGAAAAACCAGTTTCTTTTTATTCTCTTTTTATTGATTTCTCAATATAAAATCTATGTTTCTATGTGTTTATTTTAAACTTAATACCTGCAAGGTTTTGAAAACCCTGCAGGAATGAATGTGAGATTATTTTAATAGAAAATCCTTCTTTTGATTGGCAATCTGAATGGTGAATGTTCCTTTTTCAGAAATCCATTTTAGATCTTCATTTACAAATTGTAAATCTTTTTGGTTTAAAGTGAATTTTACTGTTTTGGTTTCATTTGGTTCTAAACTGATTTTTTCGAATCTTTTCAGGGATTTGAATTCAGGTGTAATCGAAGCAAAATTGTCTGACAAATACAATAAAACGGATTCCTTTCCGGCTCTTTTTCCAGAATTGGTAACATCAACAGAAACATTTATTTCATCTGTATTGCTGATTTCACTTTTGTCAATTTTTAAATTTGAATAAGAAAAAGTGGTATACGACAATCCTGTTCCGAATTCGAATTGAGGCAAATAACTTTTCTCATAAGTTGCATCGTTATTTTGTTCTCCTTCAGAAATACTTTCGGTGTATTTTCTATTGTATTTTTCTAATGAATTTGGATATCTTGGGTAATTATAAGGCAATCTTCCGCTTGGGTTTATGTCTCCGTAAAGAATATCTACCAATGCTCTTCCGCCTTCATTTCCGGGTAAATAACATTGAACAACGGCGCTCATTTTATCCTCAAAATCACTAATTAATCTTGGTCTTCCTTCGTTTAAAACTAAAATAATGGGCTTGTTTAATTTTGATAAAGCAAGTGCTAATTTTACTTGTGAAGGGCTTATGTAAAGATTACTAATATCGCCTGGAGTTTCTGTGTAATTTTTTTCTCCTAAACACAAAACAATTTTAGTGGCTGTTTTGGCTAAATCAACTGCTTTTTGAATTTCAGCATCATCTTCTTTTTCAAGATCAGCACCTGCAGTATATAATACATTTTCTTTACCTAATTTATTTTGAAAAGCTTCTAAAATGGTTGATTTATCAGCGGCATATGTATCTGAATTTTCACCTTGCCAATTGTATGACCAACCGCCGTTTAGGTATTTCATACTGTTTGCCGTTGCGCCTGTTACCAGAATTTTTTCGCTTTTGTTTAATGGTAAAACCGAAGCATTATTTTTCAATAAAGTAATAGATTCCGCAGCAGTATTATATGCTTCCTGAATATGTTCTGCTGAACCAAATTTTGGATAATCTTTTAAATCAGCAACTGTATTTTGAAATAAATTCAGTTCGAATTTCATTCTTAAAATTCGGGTTACGGCATCGTCAATTCTTGACATTGGAACTTCTCCTTTTTTTACCAAATCAACTAAATCGGTATAAAAAGAAAATTCTTCGGGAACCATACTCATATCGATTCCGGCCATCACCGCAATACGCACGGCATCTCTTTTTGTTTCTGCAACTTTGTGTCTGGTATTTAAGTAAATAATATCTTTCCAGTCCGTTACAACAACTCCTTGAAAACCTAATTCATTTTTAAGAATATCTGTAATTAAATGTTTGCTGGAGTGAACGGGAGTTCCGTTTATTTCTCCTGAACTTACCATTACACTTTTTGCTCCAGCTTTTATTGCAGCCTGATAAATCGTTAAATCGTATTGTCTTAAAATACGTTCCGGAATAATACTTGGCGTTCTGTCTTTTCCTGTTGTTGTGCTTCCGTAACCAATATAATGTTTCATACACGAAGCAACGCTGTATTTTGAACCTACATTGTTATTTCCTTCAAAACCATCGACTAAAGCAACGGCCATTTTTGAAGATAAATAAGCATCTTCTCCAAAAGATTCCCACATTCTTGACCAGGCAGGATTTCTTGGGAAATCTAAATCCGGTGAAAAAACCCATGGAATTGAGGATGCTCTGGTTTCGTAAGCTGAAATTTCGGCACCGCGTTTTACTAAAGCGGTATTAAAAGTGGCTGCCAAACCTATTTGCTGTGGAAATAATGTTGCGCCGGCTGTATAACTGGCACCGTGAATAGCGTCAATTCCGTATAAAACAGGAATTTTCAATCTTGTTTTATTGGCTTCATTTGTAATTGCCGTCATTGTTTCCTGCCATCTTTTTAAAGTTGGCGCACCCGGATTTGGAACATTTAAAATAGAACCAATATGATAATCCTGAATTCCTTTCTTTAATTTTTCAGCATCAAAATAACCTGGCTTTTTGGTGTCTTCAAAAATGGTAACGGTGATTTGAGTCATTTGTCCCACTTTTTCTTCCAGTGTCATTTTTGATAATAACTCTGAGACTTTAGCGTCAATATCACTTTTTTTATTTTGACTCCATGCTGCTCCACAAATCAGGAAAGCCAGCATTAGCAATTTGGTCTTTTTCATTTTTAATTTAAAATTTAAAATTTCATAATTCAAACTCTAGTATTGCAGAGTCTGCATGGCATGTGCCGGTATTTTTATGGTTGTTTTTTGGCTATTATTTGTGATGCTGTAAATCACTTCTTTATCAGATGAATTCATGATAATGGTTGCAATTTTTCCATCAGTATTTTTAAATGAAGTACTAAGCAATATTTTATCGCTTACGGTTTCGTTTATTCTTTTTGCATCAGGACGAATAAATTTTGAAAAATGTCCGATATAATAATACATCGGCGTATAGATTAATTGTCCTGTATTTATATCGGCATGAATTGGTGCAAAACAAAAATTACCCACATGGTTTGGGCCTCCGTTTTGGTCTAAGAGAATGTTCCAGTCTGTCCAGCCAACGGTTCCGTTATTAAAATCGTTGATCATATTGAGTCCGTAACGTTCTGCATTTCCCCAAAACTGATATTTATTGGCGTCGAATTTCTCGATACAACCTTCTGTAAATAATAAGTTTTTATTTGGAAAAGCTTTGTGGACATTGCCTACAGATTCGAATTTTGGTGTTCCGCCATTCCAGGTTTCATACCAGTGAAATCCAATTCCCCATGCATATTTTGATGCTTCAGGATCTGAAAAAACAAGCTGTGCTCTTTTCTCTAACATGTCTCCGCGGTTGTGATCCCAGATAATTATTTTTTTATTTCCCAAACCGTCTTTTTCTAAAGTTGGTCCGAGGAAATTTTTCAGGAAATCTCTTTCTGCTTCGGGAGTATAAATACAAGATTCCCAACGCTGACTTGCCATTGGCTCATTCTGAATGGTTAATCCCCAAATTGGAATTCCTTCTTTTTGATATTCTTTTATAAATCTGGCGTAATAATTTGCCCATGATTGTGCAAACTCAGGCAATAAAACGCCGCCGTGCAAAATATCATTATTGTCTTTCATGAAAGCTGGGGGACTCCATGGACTAACAAATAAAGTTAATTTCCCGCCGGCAGTTTCAATTGCTTTTTTGAGTAATGGTATTCTAAATTTTCGATCGTGGTCGATGTTGAAGGTTTTCAAATCCTTGTCACCTTCCTTAATATAAGTGTAACTTTCGCTGCTAAAATCACAGCTGTGAATGTTTGTTCTGGCTAATGAATATCCAATTCCTTTATTTTTATCGTAATAAGCTGTTAGAAATTCCTGTTGTTTTGATGGAGATAATTTGGCAAAAACTTCTGCACTTGCATCAGTTATGGCACCTCCAATTCCAAGGAAAGTCTGAAATGTTTTAGCTGCATCAACTTCAATAAAAACAGTTGCTTTTTCATTCGAAATAAAATCATTCGACAACGACAACTTTAAATCTGAATTTTCGGCTGTTGTGTATATCTGGATTTTTTCATTTTTCTTAGAAGAAGAAACTTTAGAAGATCCTGCATTTTGTGATGAAGAATAATTGGCCTGCAGAATTAGTATTGATGTGATTAATATGCTGCTTATTGATTTCATGTGTTTTCTAAAACTTATTACTTGATGATATTCTTAACTATATTATCAAAATTAATATACCAGCGTTTGTATAGCGTGCGCCGGAATTTTAACTATTGATTTTTCATTTGCAATAATAAAATTGTACGTAATCTCATTATCCGTATGGTTCATCACAATGGTTGCCATTTTTCCATCAGTATTTAAAAATGAAGTGCTTAACAAATAACTTCTGCTTACTGAAGTAGCCACACGTTGTGCATTTGGACGAATGAATTTTGAAAAATGTCCGATGTAATAATAAGACGGCGTGTAAATTAACTGACCTGTGTTTGTGTCCGCATGAATTGGCGCAAAACAAAAATTGCCCACGTGATTTGGTCCTCCGCGTTCGTCCAGAAGAATATTCCAGTCTGTCCAGGCAACGGTTCCGTTATTAAAATCATTAATCATTGAGGTTCCATATCTTTCGGCATTTGGCCAAAACTGATATTTTGTGTCATCAAATCTTTCTACGCAGCCTTCGGTAAACATTAATTTTTTATCCGGATATGCTTCGTTTACTCTTGCTACGTTTTCAAACATTGGCTGAGCTCCGGTCCAGGTTTCGTACCAGTGAAAACCCATTCCCCAAACATATTTTGAAGCTTCGGGATCTGAGTAGATCACGTTTGCTCTTTGTACCATTAAATCACGATTATGGTCCCAGGCGATAATTTTTACATCTCCTAAACCTTCTTTTTTTAGTGTTGGTCCAAGATAATTTTTAAGAAAATCTCTTTCTTCATCTGCCGTATACAAACAAGATTCCCAGGTTTGTGTTGCCATTGGTTCATTTTGTACCGATGTTCCCCAAATTGGAATTCCCTCTTTATTATACGCTTTAATGAATTTGGCATAAAAATTTGCCCAAGGCTGAAAATATTCAGGTAATAATTTCCCACCTTTTAGTACGTCTTTATTACTTTTCATAAAAGCATTTGGAGACCATGGCGTTGCGTAAGTCACTAATTTTCCGCCTGCTGTTTTAATCGCCTCTTTGATTAACGGAATGCGGTATTTTCGGTCATGATCTATTGAAAAAGTCTTTAAATCTTTGTCGCCTTCTTCGATGTAAGAATAGCTTCCACTGCTAAAATCAGAACTTTGAATAGTTGTTCTTAGCAATGAATATCCAATTCCTTTTTGAGCATCGTAATAGGCATTTAAAAATTCTGTTTGTTTTTCTTTGGATAATTTGGCAAAAATTTCGGCACTTGCATCTGTAATAGCACCGCCAATTCCCATAAAGGTTTGAAACTTTTTTGATGGTTCAACAAAAACAGATATTTCTGTTTCAATTGGCTGTTTGGATGGTGTAAAACTTAAATTATCAGTTGCAGTTAATTTTAATTTTGTGTTTTCAGCTGTTGTATAAACTGTAATTTTTTTGTTGGTTGTTGTAAATTTCTGTACCGGTTTTTGGCTTTTTTGAGAAAAAACAGATAAAGAAAAACATAAACAAGTAGTAATAATGAATGTAATTTTTTTCATTGTATATGTTTTAAGTAGTAAGACTTTTGTACAAACCTCTTTTTGAACTTAGTCAACTTGATTTAAAAAATAGCCCATAATCAATGAAGAATATGGGCTATTCTGACAACCAAACTTAAACTTAACTCAAACTAACATCATATGTAGTCATTAACTCTTTATGAATGTTATTTATATTTTAAAATGATTTTTTAGTAAAGATCGTTTTGAACCATTTTAGTGTTGTTGAATTCACTGTAAGGAATTGGGAAAGCTTCATTTTTTCCAGCTGTAAATCCTTTGAAAGCCAATTTCGAAGCAGCCTGACCTGTTCTTACTAAATCAAACCAGCGGTGTCCTTCTCCGGCAAGTTCTAATCTTCTTTCTGCATAAATTGCATCTAAAGAAACTGGTACCGGTGCTACTCCTGCTCTTAATCTAACTGCATCTAAAAGTGCCTGAGCTCTTGCTCCTGTTCCTCCTAAAGCTTCAGCTTCTAATAAATAAGTATCAGCTAAACGAATAACATAAGTATTGATACCAAAGTTTAAGAAAGGATTCGATGCTTTAATATCAGCATTCACAGCTGCATATTTAATAAAGTGGTATCCTGTCTCGTTGTAACTGTCAGTATACGTTATAAGCCTTGTTGGATCAGGTTGGTCAAGTGGAATACTAGTATTACCTCTTAAAACACCTGTATTAATTATAGTAGAAGCGAAACGAGGATCACCTTGCATTGCAGCAACCAATTGTGTACTAACAACACAAAAGCCCCATCCGTTAATATAATCTGGTAACAGTGCTGCAATTCCAGCATCTGTTCTATGATAATCTCTAATACCCATTAACTGAGCAGCAACGTTTCCTTCATCATCACCTCTTTCAAAATTACCCCAATCAGCATTTGATTTATCTGAATAGGCAATTTCAAAAATAGATTCTGTATTAAATTTGTTGGCATGATTCCACAAATCTGAAAATTTAGGCATCAAATTATAACCGTAACTACTTGGCTGACCCGGAGTAGCTCCATTTACTTTTGCTAATTCAACAGCAGCTTCTGCCTTTTTATTGTCGTATAAATATACTTTCCCTAAAAGTGCAGTTGCAGCTCCTTTGCTAAATCTTCCTAATTCAGTCGTTGGCATTGTCATTGGCAAATCAGGAATAGCCTCGTTTAAATCTTTTTCGATTTGAACATATACATCTTGTGGTTTAGCCTGCATTACTAATGGAATCTCATCCTTAGTTAATGGAGTTAAGATTAAAGGAATGTTTTTAAACATTCTAACAAGATCAAAATAGTAGTAAGCACGTAAAGCTTTTACTTCGGCAGTAAATCTTGCTTTTTTTCCAGCATCCATTGGGATACCCGGAAGTTTTACTAACATGATATTACATCTTGCAACACCTTTATAGTAATCTGCCCAAATATTTGGCGGAATATTTGCGGGACTTACAGAATAGTTTGATGCTACCTGAAGTCCTGGCTGATCATCCGGACCACCACCTCCTGCATAGAAATCATCTGACGCAGAATTTAAGAATAATAATGGCGCATTTTCCATTGCTCCTGCAAACTTTCCTAATTTATCGTAAGCTGCAACAAGGCCTGAGTATGCTTCTGTTTCGTTTCTGTAAAAATTTTCTTCAAGTACTACTCCATCACCTTTCACTTCCAATTTTTCATCGGTATCGCACGATCCAAGTGCTAGCAACACTCCAAAGGCAATAAATGACTGTTTAAAACTTATAAGTTTCATAATATTTTATTTTTTTAATTAAAATTGCAAATTAACTCCTAACATGTACGATTTTGCCTGAGGATAATAACCTCTATCAACACCTTGTACGTTGTTCATCCCTGCTGTAGTAGGACCTCCAATTTCAGGATCATAACCAGTATACTTTGTTATTGTCCATAAATTTTCTCCTGTTACATACAATCTTACTTTTTGCAATGAAATGCTTTCTATCCATTCTTTTGGAAATGAATATCCAAGTTGAACTGTTTTAAATCTAAAGAAATCTCCTTTTTCTAAATTAAAATCAGATGGATTGGTAAAGTTTTTATTCGTGTCATTTGTAGTAACTCTAGGATAACTGTTTGTTGATCCTGGTCCTGTCCAACGACCTAAAACTTCTGTTTGATAGTTTGCGTTTGTAATATCAAGTCTTCTTAAACCTTGGTAAATCATGTTTCCACCAGCTCCTTGTCCAAAAACTAATAAATCAAATCCTTTGTAGTCTAAGTTTAAAGTAAAACCATAAGTGAATTTAGGTAATGAAGTTCCTAAGAAAGTTCTGTCGTTAGCTCCAATTACACCGTCTCCATCCAAATCCTGCCAACGGAAATCTCCCGGTTTTGCATTTGGCTGAATAACTTTTCCAGAAGCATTTTTATAATTATCAACATCTGCCTGAGTCTGGAAAATACCATTTGTTTTAAATCCGTAGAATGAATTATATGCTTGTCCTACTTGTGTTCTGTTGATTTCATAAGCACTAGACTGAACTGTTTCATCACCCACTAAAAAGCTAACCCCTTTATCAAGATAAGTGATTTCATTTTTGATGTAAGAGAAGTTACCATTCAATGAAAGGTTTAAATCTCCAATTTTTTTACGGTATCCTAATTCAATATCGATACCTTTATTTTGCATATCAGCTAAGTTAGCATATGTTTTTCCTGTTGCTCCAACATATCCCGGAATCGGCACAGGCATTAAGATACCTTCTGTTTTTTTGTTGAAAAGATCTACACTTAAATTGAAATCATGGAATAACATTGTTTCAAAACCAATGTTGGCTTGTTTTGTTTCTTCCCATTTCAAATCAGGGTTTGGAATTGCATTTGGACTTTGTCCGTTAGCGATGTTTCCTCCAATAGTGTAATTTCTTTGAATTCCAACAGTTGAAACATATAAGAAATCCGGAGAAGAGTCATTACCAGTTACACCGTAACCTCCTCTAATTTTTAAATTGTTTACTACATCATTTTCTTTCCAGAAACCTTCTTTAGAAGGAACCCAACCTAAAGATACTGAAGGGAAAGTTCCGTATTTATGATTTGGTCCAAAACGAGTAGAACCATCACGACGAAGAATACCTGTAAAAATATATTTTTCTTTGTAATCGTAGTTTAATCTTCCAAACAATGACTCCACTCTGTGCTCTAAAGCCTGTGCATTATAAGCATTTGCAATTTTATCAGCAATTGGAATATCAACGTTAAATGAAGCTTCGTCATGTGTTGTTGCAGGAACGCCTCTGTAAGTGATATCATTACCAGATGTAATATTATCTACATAAGTTCCTTTTCCTATTAAAACACTAAAGTTATGATCTCCTAATTTTTTAGCATAATTTAAAGTATTCTCCCAATTCCAGCTATAAGATTTTTTGTAAGATCTGAACAATTCATTTACATCTTTCTTTGTAGCTCCATTTAAGTAATAAACCGGAGTAAAGTTATCTGAACCGTAGTAAGCTAATTTTGCACCTGCAGTAGATTTAAATTTTAATCCAGGTAAAAGTTCTGCTTCAATAAAAATATTTCCAACAAAATTATCAGCAAAATCATTATTTCCTAATCTCGTTTGCGTATAAGCTAATGGGTTTGAAGTTTCCTGAGTTACGTTAGTAGAAATACCGTAATAATTTCCGTTTGCGTCTCTAAGAGCATTTTTATTGATATACGGGCTACCAGCTACTGCTGCTTCCGGACCTACAAGAACCGGTGTTAAAGGATCTAAATTGATTGCAGATGATAATGGACCACCAAACTCATCGTTTGTATTACCAATACCAATTGTTTTTTCATTAGAATATCCTAAAGTTTCACCAAGTTTAATATACTTACCAATTTTATGATTAGAGTTTAAACGGATATTTTTTCTGTTATAGTTTGAAATATCGGTTGTAACAATACCTTCCTGATCTGTTAAACCAAAAGATAAGTAAAAAGTCGATGTATCATTACCACCACTAAAGCTTAATTCGTGAGAATAACGCTGAGCATGATCGTTAAAAATTACATCCTGCCAGTTAGTTCCTTTAGATGTTGTTGGCGTGAACGGTGCAGCTTTTCCTCCGTTAACATATGCTTCATTTAAAATAGTTGTATATTGAGAAGCATCTAACAAATCGATTTTTTTTGCCGCCTGAGATGTTCCTGCATAACCAGTATAATTTACAGAAATTTTACCCGCTTTACCTTTTTTGGTAGTTACAAGGATAACCCCTGCAGCAGCACGAGAACCGTAAATTGCACCAGAAGCACCATCTTTAAGCACCTCGATTGATTCAATATCAGATTGGTTTAAATAACCAATACCGCCATTATCAACGATTACACCATCAACTACCCAAAGAGGATCGTTATTGTTTAAGGTAGTAAAACCACGGATGCGTATTGTAGACGCTGATCCTGGCTGACCTGCATTTGCAGCAATAGAAACTCCCGAAACTCTACCTTGTAAAGCTTGCTCTACTCTTGTTATTGGTAAATTTTCTAAATCTTTTGCCTTAACACTAGAAATTGATCCTGTAACTACGCTTTTCTTTTGTGTACCGTATCCTACAACTACAACTTCATTTAAGTTTTGAGATTCCGGCCTTAATTTAATATCAAGCTTAGTTCTCCCATTTACTGCTTCCTGTACAGTAACATATCCCACAAAAGTAACAGTTAAAGTTCCATTAGAAGGAGCGCTAATCTGGAATTTACCATCAAAGTCAGAAGCTGTAGCTTTATTTGTTCCTTTAACTAAGATAGTTGCCCCTGGGACGGGTAATCCACTTTCATCATTAATAGTTCCATTTACCGTAACATCCTGTGCCATTGCGATAACTGAAAACAATAGAGATGAAATACAAAACATAAGTAATTTTGTTAATTTCATTTTTCTAAAAATTTTGGTTAATTAATTAGTAATTTGATGCAATAATAAAGTTAAATTTTTACTATTTACAATTAAAATTCATTACAAAAACACATCAAACTAAAAAATAATACATTACAAAAACACATCATTTTTTTTATAATATTTTGATTCACAATTATTTAACCTTAAATTATTAGATGTTATTAAAATGTTAATTATAAAAATAAACACTACATTTATGAAAAAACAATTATTTTCGCTTTTATTGAAAATAATTAAGTAAAAGTGCAGAATCATAACTGCGATATTCGATTTTAAATCAAAATATAAAACATTACTCATAAAAATAGATATTAAAAATTATGAAATTCATAAAATCACTTTTAACATTATTTGTAATTTTTATCTTACCATTTTCCTTTTTTGGCCAAGTAAAAAACATAGGTTTACCACAGGTTAAGAACTATAAAAGGACAGAATATAAAGGAGGAACTCAAAACTGGAATATAGATCAGGATAAAAACGGAAATATGTACTTCGCAAACAATAGCGGATTAATTCAGTTTGACGGATCTACATGGCATAAATATTCCTTACCAAACGGAACAGCAATCAGAAGTTTAAAAATTGATTCAAACGGAAGAATATTCGTTGGAGGAAATGATGAATTTGGTTATTTTAAAAGCGATGAAAAAGGAGTTTTAAAATACTTTTCACTTTCTAAACTAATCGATAAAAAAGCAAATAAAAACATTAATCTTATTTGGAGAATACATATATATAAAGGAGAGATTATTTTTCAGTCTTTCACAAAAGTATTTTTCTATAAAAATGATAAACTAAGATTTATTGATGCGCCTAATAAATTTCAGTTTTCGTTTTTGGTCAACAAGAAACTATATTTTCAGGATAAAGTTTTAGGAATTTTAGAATATAAAAACGGAAAGCTAATTCCGCTAAAAGGTTCAACGGTTTTTAATGACAAGGAAATCTGGTCCGTTTTTCCTTTGCCAAATAACAGACTGCTTCTGGCAACTCTTGAAAAAGGACTTTTTGTTACCGACGGAACTTCGGTTCAACCATGGAATACTGAAGCTAATGAATTTATCAAAAAAAACACATCATTAGGAGGCAGCATAATAAAAAACAAATTTATTGTTCTAAACTCTGTATTAAATGGGTTCATTGTCTGCGATTTGAACGGAAAAATAATTCAACATCTTAATCGCCAAAAGGGATTACAAAACAACACTATCCTAACTTCATTTATAGATAATAAAAACAATCTTTGGTTAGGACTGGATAATGGAATTACATTTATAAATGAGAATTCGCCTTTTACTTTTTTTGACTACAGCTATAACATCGGAACTGTCTATTCTTCTATTGTTTTTAACGGTTATCTGTATGTCGCTACCAATCAGGGGCTATTTTATCATCCATGGAATAAATCATTTAAAGATGAACCTTTTACAAGAGTTGAAGGTACTATTGCGCAAGCGTGGAATGTTCAGGTAATAAACAATACACTATTATGTGCCAGCAACAGCGGAGCTTTGGTAATTAATCAAAATAAGGTTGCAAAAGTATTAGACACAAAAGGTTACTTCGGATTTAAAGCAATTCCAAATCATGAAAATTATATAATTGGGGAAAGTTATAATGGTTTTTCGATTTTTAAGAAAACCGCAAGCGGTATTGAATATATAAATCAGGTGGAAGGATTTGACGAAACAACAAATACATTTGAAATTGCTTTGGATGAAAATTATTTATGGCTAAAAAAAGATCCTTATTTATATCAAATGGTCCTTTCTGATGACTTAAAGAGATTTGATTATATAAAAAAGCACACTCAAATTTCGGCTGAATATAAAGGAATAGGAAGTTTGCAAGTGGTTAATAAGAAGATTTATTTTCAAACTAAAAATCATTTTTACAGATTTTCAAAAGAGCAGGAAGCTTTTTTTGAAGATAAAAAAATCTCTCAGCTATTTACCGGAATACCTCCAATAAATACTTTAATAGAAGATTCGTACGGAAATCTGTGGTATTCTTATAATGAATCATTAGGTGTTTTAACACGAAATAAAAATGGTGGATTTATAAAAAAGCAAGCTCCATTTTCGAATCTTAGCGGTAATTTGGTAAACAACTACATTTCGATTAATATGATCGATCCAGGAAATGTTTTTATAGGCTTGACAGATGGTTTAACACATTATGACTCCAATATATCGAATGCCTTTATAACGAAACCAAAAGTATTCATTGAAAGTTTTTCGTCTCCGGAAGACACCATTCTTATTGGAAATCTTGATATCACAGAAAAAGAATTTAATCTGCCTTATAGCTCAAATCACGTCAAATTTACATTCTCGTCTCCTACTTATGAAAATCAGGAAAATCTGCTGTATTCTTATAAGTTAGAACCTTTTGATGATAATTGGCGAAATTGGTCTACAGTAGCAATTAAAGAATACACCAACTTGAGAGAAGGCAATTATAAAATGAAAATTAGAGCCAAAAACAGTTATGGTGTTATATCTGATATTAGCGAAGTAAATTTCACAATATCGCCGCCGTGGTATAGACATTTCCTTGCCTATTTAATTTATTTTATGTTTGTTCTCGCCGGGATTTATATTATTTCGAATAGAATTCAATCGAAAATTAGAAAAAATAAATATTATGAAACTATCGAACAACGAAGACTTTATCTTGAAAAAGAATCCCGAATAAGACATGAACAACATGAACTTGAAAAAGAAATAGAGAAGCTTAAAAATGATAAACTTCAGATTAAAATATTAGCCAAAGACAAAGAATTGGTGAATAATTCCTTGCAGGTTGTAAAGAAAAATAAAATCTTAAATGGAATAATTCACAAACTCAAAGATATTGACACCAATATTCTGGACGATTCGACCAAATTTGAGTTTAATAAATTGCATAAAAGCATCGTAAAAGAAGTTAATACAGATAAAAGCTGGAAAGATTTAGAAAAGCATATCAAGAATGTCCATTTTGAATTTTTAAAAAGATTAAAGGAAAAATACCCAACCATTTCTCCACGAGAACTTGACTTGTCAACGTATTTATTAATGAATATGTCTACAAAAGAAATCGCCGAAATCATGAATATTTCAAGTGGAGGAGTTGAACTTGCCAGATACAGATTAAGAAAAAAACTTGGCTTAAATAAGAAAGAAAATCTAATCGGTTTTTTAATGAGTATTTAACCAAAGAAAAATGCCACTCTTTAAGAATGGCATTTTTTTATTTTCTCAAATTAAATATATTCTAAAGTTCGCTCTAACGCCATTCCTCTAGAACCTTTAATTAAAATTGTATTTTCACTAAAAGCTGTTGTTTTAAGATATTCTGCGAAAGCATCAAAAGTTTCAAAAAAATAAATATTTTCCTTTGAAATTCTATTTTCGTAAAATTCTTTTCCAATCAAATAACAAGCAGATTGATTTTGATTTGCAACAGAATCCACAATTATTTTATGCTCTTGCTGGCTTTCATCTCCCAATTCAAACATATCGCCCAAAATCATTATTTTATTTGGATTGTGTAATTGTATAAAATTTGCAATCGCCACCGCCATACTACTCGGATTTGCGTTGTAAGCATCCAGAATAATCTGGTTTGTCCCTTTTTTTAATAATTGAGATCTGTTATTGTCCGGAACATAACTTTCAATTGCTGTTTTTATGTCTTTATTATCAACTTTAAAATAATTTCCTATTGCAACTGCAGCATTTATATTATTTGCGTTGTAGAGACCAATTAAATTAGATTTAACATCAAATCCGTCATAATTAATACAAACAAAAGGATTTGCTTCAATGGAACCAATTTTTACATTTGCCTCATGTTTATTTATACCAAAAGTAAAAGCGTTAATTGATTGTGACTTCTCTATCTGAATAGGATCTTCAAGATTTACAAAGGCAGTTTTATTATTTTTAGCAAGGTATTGATACATTTCGCTTTTTCCTTCAATCACACCTTCAACACCACCAAAACCTTCTAAATGTGCTTTACCAAAATTGGTTATATAGCCATAATCAGGTTGTGCAATTTCACATAAAAATTCAATTTCTTTTTTATGATTTGCCCCCATTTCCACAATACCAATCTCAGTTTCTTTCGTAAAAGACAATAAGGTTAACGGAACACCAATATGATTATTTAAATTTCCAATAGTCGCTTTGGTTTTGAATTTTTTAGCTAAAACAACATTAATTAATTCTTTTGTTGTTGTTTTACCATTACTTCCTGTTAAAGCGATAATAGGCAATTTTAAATAAGTCCTATGGGACTTTGCCAGCTCCTGCAACGTCTCTAAACTGTTTTGAACCAAAATAGTTCTATCGTCTATTAAATAGGATTCGTTGTCAATAATAACATACAAAGCACCTAAATCAAGTGCTTGCTGAGCAAAAGTATTGGCATCAAAATTTTCTCCTTTAATAGCAAAAAACATAGAACCTTTTTCAATTTTTCGTGTATCAATTGAAACTGATTTGCATTGCAAAAACAAATTATGAATTTCCTGAATATTCATTTATAAAACATTTTTTTTATGAAGTGTAAAAATAGAAAAGTTCTAATAAAAAAATTCCAAATTCCAAACTGAAATCAGCACTTGGAATTTGGAATTTTTTATATTGAAATTTCTAAAACTTAGTTTCTAGGCGATTTTCTTCTTTCAGCTTTAGAACCAACTCTAGACATTGCACATCTGAAACCAATGTAATCAGTTGCCATATCCTGAGGGAAATATCTTCTTTGAGCAGGATCTAACCAGTAAGCTCTGTCTCTCCAAGAACCTCCTTTATAAACTCTTACTTTATCATCGATTAAAGTAGTACGCTTACTAGAATTATCATATTTTCTTAACATTTTACCTAAACTATCAGTTGTGATATTGTGTTTAGGAGAATTGTACATATTCTGATCTGCTTTTGTTCCAGATTCTGAATCTCCAAAGTCGAAATATTTAGATGATTGTTTGTCACCATCTCTATAATTGATATTGTCGCTTGTACTGAAATTTGTTCTCAAATAAGTTTCGTTTTCGTCAACTGGTACCTGAGCAATTTCTCCCGGAAGGTTTCTTGCCACAACTTTACCGTTACTTAAAGTATCATATTTGATATTATCTTTAGTGATAATTTCAAGTTTACCGTCTTTACCAATTTTGTTTTTAGCATATTGATTTCCTCTGTAGTAGTTAAAATCATTTGCTTCATTATCAATAATAGGTCTGTAAACGTCAGCAACCCATTCTGCAACGTTACCTGCCATATCGTATAATCCGAAATCGTTTGGCGCGTAACTTTTTACAGAGTTTGTAATATCTGCTCCATCATCTGACCAACCTGCAATTCCACCGTAATCACCGTTTCCTTGTTTAAAGTTAGCCAATTGATCTCCTTTGTTTTTACGTTTTGCCGAACGTGTATAATCTCCGGACCAAGGATATTTCTTTTGTCCTTTATATATATTGTATTCTCTTTGTCCAACATCAGCAGCTGCAGCATATTCCCACTCTGCCTCTGTAGGAAGTCTGTATTCTGGTAAGATAACTCCTGAAGAACGTTGTGCGTAAACATTTTTCTCTTCAACTACACCATCTTTATTAGCTTTTGGTCTTCTTCCGTTTGGATTTTTCTTTAATACAAGTTCTTCATTACCACCATAAGTAGTAGATGGAGAAGCTAAGTAAGCTTCTGTATTAAATAAACTTTCAGCACTAACATCTGTAGTTTTAGCACCTTTTTTAAGATATCCGTCTTTTTCTAAAACAGCTTCGTTTACACGGTCTGTTCTCCATTTACTAAATTCAACTGCCTGAATCCAGTTAACACCAACTACAGGGTAATTAGCATAAGAAGGGTGTCTTAAATAATTATTAGTCATCGTTTCGTTATATCCTAAACGATTTCTCCATACCAAAGTATCAGGAGATGCTCCTTCATAAATATTCTTGTAATTTTCTTCTGTTGGAGGGAAAACTTTTTTAAGCCATTCCAGGTACTCTAAGTACATACCATTCGTAACTTCAGTTTCATCCATGTAGAATGATTGAACGTGTTGTTGAGTTGGCGTGTTATTCCAATCGTGCATAACATCATCCTGTACTTTACCCATAGTAAATGTACCTCCTTCAACAAAAACTAAACCAGGACCAGCCTGTTGTTTTTTCCCTGCATTTCTAGCAGCAGTTCCATTCTGACTATCTACATCCCAACCTGTTGCTCTAGAAGCGTGGCTTGAACTCGATTTTTTGCTACAACTAGCCGTGCCCAACATCAATACCATTGACATCATTAATTGCAAGACTACAATTTTGTTTACTTTCATACTCATTCTTAGGTGATAAATTTAGGTGCTGCAATATAATAATTAACATTTAATTAGCAACATCTGTTCTAATAATTTTATTTAGCTGTTTTTTTACCAGAAAATAACCTATAGTTACGAACGCAAAAATATACTTTTTATTATTTACTATAACATGAAATACTATATTTTTACTTACTAAAATATTTTAATTTTAAATATGCCTTTTAACCCTATGAAACAAGCCTTAATCCTATATCTTTTTTTGATTCCGTTTGTCTCATTTTCCCAGATAAATGGTAGCTTCGCACTAGATTGGCAAAACAAAAAAGAGATGAGTTTTGGCGAATATAAAATTATCATTCCCTACTTCACAGGAAGCAGTTTTAGGTTCGATACTACTAAAAAAATCATAACATTACAGCTTAAACTTGCTGAATCCGGTTCTTCAAACGGCAATTCCGTTGTGCTAACTAATGTCATATACGAAACAATTTCAATTACAGATTTAGGAGATTTATCACTCGAAAATATTCCGAACCAACCAAATGAATCGCTAAAAAACGTCTCCTCAAGGGATATAAGACAAACTTTTCTATCTCTTTTTCCAATTATTAAGGATGGAAATAGTTATAAAAGGATCAAATCATTTTCGTATTCTACAAATAGCAGCACAGCAAAAAGCAGCAGTTCATCTTCTTATCAAAAATCAGCTTTCGTTTCTAATTCTGTTTTAGCTTCCGGAGACTGGTATCGATTTTATGTTGAAAAATCCGGCATTTATAAAATTTCAAAATCTTTTTTACAAAGTTTAGGATTTGATGCCGGCAAAGTTGATCCCAGACGAATTAAAATATATGGAAATGGCGGAAGAATGCTTCCATTAGCAAACAATGTTTATTATCCCATTGATTTAACCGAAAATACTATTCAGGTTATAGGAGAAACCGATGGCACTTTTAATAATGAAGATTATATTCTGTTTTATGCAGAAGGTCCTAATAACTGGAACACTGAAAGCCAAACGAATATAAACGTATATGATACAAAATCATACTATTATATTACAACAAATGGAGGAGACGGAAAAAGAATTCCTGTCTTAAATCAACCTGCCGGCAACAGCACATTGGAGCTAAACACGTTTGATGACTATCAATTTCATGAAACCGACCTCACGAATGTTGCTCATTTAGGCCGTCAATGGCTTGGTGAAGCATTTGATATTAATCAGGAACAGGAGTTTGAATTCAATTTTCCTAATCTTGAAACTTCAGTTCCGGTAAAAATTGAAGTTACAGCCGCTGGTGCCGCCTACACTCCTACTTCTTTTGCCGTTTCTGCCAATGCGCAAAATATTGGCACCATTTCATTTAATGCACTATCGCCAAGTTCTGATGTTAAATATTTTCCCGGAAAACTTCCTTCAAACAGCACTTTTACAGGTTCAGACAATATTAAAATAAAACTTACCTATAATAACAATGGTGTGCCCGGCTCAAAAGGATATCTGGATTACATTAATATAACTGCCAAAAGAAAATTACTCGGAACCGGAAAACAATTTCAATTTCAATATGATTTAGCCGGTTCAGCCACCGGAATAGTAAATTACACTATTGGAAATGCCTCCGGAATTAGTCAAATTTGGGATATTACAGACCTATATAATGTATCAAAAATAGAAAATCCCAATCTAAACACTTTTAGCTTCAAGGCTACTTTAGGAGAAATTAGAAAATATATCGCAGTTGATGCTTCAGATTTTTATACTCCTTTAAAAGACAATCAGCCAAAAATTGCCAATCAGGATTTAAAAGGCACTTTGTTTAGAAATGCTCAAAATGCTTTTCAGGATATTGATTATGTCATTATCACTCCAAAAAGTTTAGCTTCTCAGGCTGAAAAATTGGCGAATTTTCATCGCACAAATTCTAATTTAAATGTAAAAGTAATTGCTTTAGAAAATATCTATCAGGAATTCTCTTCGGGAAAACAGGATATTTCGGCAATTAGAAACTGCATTCGATATATTTATGAAAATGCTTCTTCTGCCGAAAAAAGAATTAAATATGTGAATTTGTTTGGAGATGCGTCATTCGATTATAAAAACCGAATTTCCAACAATACAAATGTTGTACCTATATATAATTCTTTAAACAGTAATACAACCGGCGAATCTTCCTTTGCGTCAGATGATTTTTATGCACTGATGGATGCTGACGAAGGAAATGTGATTTCTTTTTTTGGAGGAATTGATATTGCAGTTGGAAGAATGCTGATTTCAGACAATGCGCAGGCGGAAGAAATGGTGAATAAGGTTTTGGAATATCACGATACAAAATCCTATGGAAACTGGAGAAATAATGTTGTTTTACTGAGCGATGATTCAGATCAAAGTTCAGATACTTCTTTACAATCACGCCAAAATGCATTGGCCGATGTTATTGCCACAGAAAAGCCTTTTTTTAATGTCGAAAAAATCATTTTAGATTCTTATACACAAGAAGCATCTGCGGGAGGATCAAGATATCCAAAAGCAAGAACCGATTTTTTTGATGCTTTTGAAAAAGGAGCTTTGATTTTTAATTATTTAGGACACGGAGGCGAAGATGGTTTAGCGAGTGAAAGAATCTGGGAAAAATCAGATGGGCAAAATTTAAACAATCAATATAAGTATCCTTTATTTATTACGATTACCTGCGAGTTTTCAAGATTTGACGACCCGACAAGACCAACGGCGGGAGAATATACATTTTGGAACCCAAAAGGCGGTGCAATTGCAATGCTTACCACAATTCGTTCTATAGGTCAGTATAATGCCGAAAACTTTAATGACAACCTGACTAAAAATCTGCTTTCATACAATTCTAATCAGTACACGACTATTTCTGAAGCACTTCGAATTTCTAAAAACGAAAATCCAAGTTCTTCCAGTAATGTTATTTTTTATATTGGAGATCCGGCCTTAATGCTTGCGATTCCAAAACCTAAAATTAATTTAACAAAAGTAAATGATGTTGTTATTTCGCAACCTGTTGATGATTTCAAATCTTTAGCTAAAATTAAAATTACCGGAGAAATTACAGATGAAAACAATAATATTTTAAGCAATTATAATGGCGAATTAGCCACTTCTATTTTTGACAAATCAATTACGAGTTCCACCTTAAATAATGATGGTTATAGCCCTGCAATGTCATTTAAAACTCTTGGAGAAACTATATTCAGAGGAAATGCTTCTGTAACTAACGGTCAGTTTGAATTTAGTTTTGTAGTACCCAGAGACATCAGAATTCCTGTTGATAATGGCCGAATTAGTTTTTATTCGAAAAAAACCGGAGCTCTGGAGAATCAATCCGGCTTTAATACCACTATTAAAATAGGCGGTATAAATGAAAATGCACCTGTGGACAATATAAATCCAAAAGTGAAGTTATATATGAACGATGAAACTTTTGTTTCTGGCGGAATAACAAATAGTTCTCCATTTTTATTGGCTTTTTTAGAAGATGAAAACGGGATAAATACCGCTAGCGGAATTGGTCATGATATTATAGCAATTTTAGATGGAGATGTTAGTAATCCGTACATTTTGAACGATTACTATCAAACCAAATTAGACGATTATACAAATGGAAATGTACGTTTTCCATTAAGAAATCTAGAAGCAGGATTGCACACTATAAGTTTTACAGCATGGGATGTCTACAATAATCCCGTAACAAGCGAAATACAATTTATAGTGGTTGGAGATGAATCATTAACTCTAACACACGTTCTTAATTATCCAAATCCTTTTTCGACCTATACTCAATTTTGGTTTTCACACAACAGACCATATGAACCTTTAGATGTACAAGTGCAGGTAATGACTATTACCGGAAAAGTAGTATGGACAAAAAATCAGGTAATTACTACGGAAGGTTTTTTATCAAGAGAGATAACCTGGGATGGAAAAGATGATTTTGGAGATCGAATAGGAAAAGGCGTATACATCTACAAACTCACGGTTAAGTCGAATTTAACAAATAAAAAAGCAGAAAAGTACGAAAAACTTGTCATATTATAATTATATATATATTTTTACCATAAAAAACCTTAAATCTATAAATGAAAAAAATAGCACTACTATTAACCTGTTTATTAATTATTTCGTACGCAAAAGCCCAGGATATTGAACGTCCCGTTACCACCGGAGTACCATTTTTATTAGTCGCAGCTGATGCCAGAGCAGCCGGTATGGCAGATCAGGGTGTAGCAACAGCGACAGATGCATTTTCTCAACAATGGAATCCTGCCAAATATGCTTTTGCAACAGATGCTCAGGGAATTTCTATTAGTTACACTCCTTATTTAACAGATTTAGCTAACGACATTTCTTTAGGACAACTTACTTATTATAACAAAATCAATGACCGAAGTGCTTTTGCAGCAAGTTTACGTTATTTTGGTTTTGGAGGAATTGAATTAAGAGAAACCGGAGACCCTAACGAACCAACCAGAGAAGTAAATCCAAATGAATTAGCCATAGACGGATCTTATTCATTGAAATTAAGCGAAACATTCTCAATGGCTGTAGGAGCAAGATTCATAAGTTCAAATTTAAAAATACCTTCAAGTGATATTGATGCATCGGCAGCAAAATCATTTGCAGTAGATATCGCTGGTTTTTATCAATCTGAAGAAATTGCTTATGCTGATTTTAACGGAAGATGGAGAGCCGGTTTCAACATGCAGAATTTAGGTCCGAAAATTAGCTACGACAATGATGATCTGAGCGCTAACTTCTTGCCTGCAAACCTAAGATTAGGAGGAGGTTTTGATTTTATTTTAGATGATTATAACAAAGTTGGAGTTAGTGTAGAATTTAGTAAGCTTTTAGTACCAACGCCTCCGGGACCTGGAACTCCCGTAGATCTTAACGGAGATGGTGATTATACAGATGCAGGCGAAACTACACAGGCAGCTGCTGATGCTGAAAACTATAAAGCCTATAATGATATTGGATGGGTTTCGGGAATCTTTAAATCTTTTGGAGATGCTCCGGGTGGATTTAGTGAAGAATTAAAAGAAATCACCTATAGTGTAGGCGGAGAATATATGTATCAGGATTCATTTGCCGTTAGAGCCGGATATTTCCATGAAAGTCCAATGAAAGGAGCAAGACAATTCTTCTCTTTAGGAGCCGGATTCAAATACAGTGCAGTAACAGTTGACGTTTCTTACTTATTTTCGTCATCAAAAGTTAAAAATCCGTTAGAAAATACACTTCGTTTTTCTTTAACGTTTAACTTTGGCGACAAATACGAAACATACTAAACAAAAAAATAAACAATAATAACAATCCAAATTTCTGATTTTTAGAAATTTGGATTTTTTTTCCCTTAAAAAGAATGAAAGAAATAAGCGTTACATCATCATTTTTGGTTTATAATTCAATAGAAGAAACACCAAATGACGTTCAGGACTTAATGAATCAGGCAATTGAAATTCGTAAAAAAGCATATGCTCCCTATTCGCAATTTAGAGTTGGTGCTGCCTTACTTTTAGATAATGGAAAAATAATTTTGGGATCAAATCAGGAAAACGCCGCTTATCCATCAGGATTATGCGCAGAACGCGTAGCAATTTTTCACGCCGGAAGTGTTTATCCGGAAGCAAAAATTATCAAAATGGCCATTACGGCAGCTTCAGACAACAATCAGACCAAAGCACCAATTCCTCCATGCGGTTCATGCCGACAATCAATTGCAGAATATGAAATCAAACAGGAAACCCCTATTGAAATCTATTTTATGGGCGAAATAGGCGAAGTTTATAAATCATCATCCCTTAAAAATTTACTCCCTTTTATGTTTGATAAAAAGTTCTTGTAAAAAAAAGCCAAAAAGTATCGTTTAAATTTTAGTTCTTAAATGTAATGTCTTATTTTTGCATCCCGACCTTTCGGGCGCAAATTTGTGGGAGGAAACTATTTTGCGTTATAGGCAACAATTGATAACACAAACAAACTTTAGCAAAAGAAAGAATTCAGATGAAAGAAGTTACAAAAGAAGTATATTTAAAGTGGTACGAAGACATGCTGCTTTGGAGAAAGTTTGAAGACAAACTTGCAGCATTATACATTCAACAAAAAGTTAGAGGTTTTCTACACTTATATAATGGACAGGAAGCTGTGTTAGCGGGCGCTTTGCACGCTATGGACCTGACTAAAGATAAAATGATTACTGCTTACAGAAACCACGTGCAGCCAATTGGTATGGGAGTTGATCCCAGAAACGTAATGGCTGAACTTTTAGGAAAAGTAACAGGAACTTCTAAAGGTATGGGAGGTTCTATGCACATTTTCTCTAAAGAACACCGTTTTTACGGAGGTCACGGAATCGTAGGTGGACAAATCCCTGTAGGAGCTGGTTTAGCTTTTGCTGATAAATATTTCAATACCGGCGGCGTTACTATGACTTACTTTGGTGACGGAGCTGCAAGACAAGGTTCATTACACGAAGCTTTTAACATGGCTATGTTATGGAAATTACCAGTTGTATTTATCGTTGAAAACAACGGATATGCAATGGGAACTTCTGTAGAAAGAACTGCAAACCACACTGACATCTGGAAACTTGGTTTAGGATATGAAATGCCTTGCGGACCTGTTGACGGAATGAATCCTGTAAAAGTTGCCGAAGCAATGCACGAAGCTATCGAAAGAGCACGTCGCGGAGACGGACCAACTTTCCTTGAAATGAAAACGTACCGTTACAGAGGACACTCAATGTCTGATGCACAATTATACCGTTCTAAAGAAGAGGTAGAAGAGTACAAAAAAATTGACCCTATTACTCAGGTTTTAGATGTAATTATGGATCAAAAATATGCTACAGAAGAAGAAATCGAAGCAATTGACCAAAGAGTAAAAGACTTAGTGGAAGAATGCCAAAAATTTGCTGAAGAATCTCCATATCCGGAATTGCAACAATTATACGATGTAGTATACGCACAAGAAGACTATCCATTTACACCTCATAAACTATAAAATATTATGGCGATAAAAGTAACAATGCCTCGTTTGAGCGATACTATGACGGAAGGAACGGTAGCGACTTGGCTTAAAAAAGTAGGCGACAAAATTAGCGAAGGAGATATCCTTGCTGAAATTGAAACAGATAAAGCAACAATGGAGTTCGAATCTTTTAACGAAGGAACTCTTTTACATATTGGAATTCAGGCTGGAGAAACTGCTCCGGTTGATTCCTTATTAGCCATCATTGGTAACGAAGGAGAAGATATTTCTGCTCTTTTAGCTGGTGGTGATGCTCCTGCTGCTGAAGCGCCAAAAGCAGAAGCTAAAGCTGATGCTCCTGCTGCAGAAGCAAAAACAGAAACTGCTGCTCCTGCAAAAGCTGCAACTGAATTACCAAAAGGGGTTGTAGTTGTAACTATGCCACGTTTGAGTGATACAATGACAGAAGGAACAGTTGCAACCTGGTTGAAAAAAGTAGGTGATACTGTTGCTGAAGGAGATATTTTGGCAGAAATTGAAACAGACAAAGCTACAATGGAGTTTGAGTCTTTCAATGCCGGAACATTATTATACATCGGAATTCAGGAAGGAAATACTGCACCTGTTGACAGCTTATTAGCAATCATTGGACCTGCAGGAACTGACATTTCAGGAATTGCTGAAAATTATACTGCCGGAGGCGCTGCGCCTGCAAGTGCTCCTGCTGAAGAAACAAAAGATGCTCCTTCTACTGAAAAAGCAACTGAAGCAACTGCTGATACTTCATCAAATGGAGGAAGAATTTTAGCTTCACCATTGGCTAAAAAAATCGCTTCTGATAAAGGAATTCAATTAAATCAGGTAAAAGGTTCAGGAGAAAACGGACGTATCGTAAAAAGCGATATAGAAAACTTTACTCCATCTGCACAGGCACAACCTGCAAAAGCTGCTGATGCTAAACAAGAAGCCTCTGCTCCTGCTGCGCCAAAAGTATTTGTTCCTGCCGGAGAAGTTTACACAGAAGAGATTAAAAATTCTCAAATGCGTAAAATTATCGCGAAACGTCTTGCAGAATCTTTATTTACAGCTCCTCACTACAACTTAGTGATCGAAGTAAGCATGGACGAAGCAATGGGCGCAAGAGCGACAATTAATACTGTTCCTGATACAAAAGTATCTTTCAACGATATGGTAATTAAAGCTTGTGCTTTAGCCTTGAAAAAACATCCAAAAATTAACTCTCAGTGGAAAGAAGATGCTATCATCATCAACCACCACGTAAATATTGGTGTTGCTGTAGCTGTTGAAGACGGATTAGTAGTTCCTGTATTGAAATTTACAGATGCTATGAGTTTATCTCAAATTGGTGCTTCTGTAAGAGATCTTGCAGGAAGAGCTAAAAACAAAAAATTAGGACCACAAGAAATGGAAGGAAGTACTTTTACAGTATCTAACCTTGGAATGTTTGGTATTACTGAATTCAATTCAATTATCAACCAGCCAAACTCTGCTATCCTTTCTGTAGGTGCAATTGTTGAGAAACCAGTAGTTAAAAACGGTCAGATTGTAGTAGGAAACACCATGATGTTATCATTAGCGTGTGACCACAGAACAATTGACGGCGCAACCGGAGCTCAATTTTTACAAACATTAAAACAATACATCGAAAGCCCGGTTACAATGCTGGCATAATCGATTGTTTTACATATTTAAATCCCGTTTTGAGTAATCAGAACGGGATTTTTTATTTAATTTAGATTCTCAATTTCAATACCTCATAAATATGAAAAAAATATTCTTAGTAACTTTATTTTTAGCAGCTTTTGCCTGTCAGAAAAAAGATCAGGCAGAAAAAACAACCGCTGCCAATGCTGCTATTAAAGATGAACATACGTTTTCTAAAGCAGATCTTGCTGTAGTAAAACATTTAGATCTTGATATCAAAGTCGATTTTGACACACAAACTATTTCAGGAAAAGCCTCTTGGCAAATTGACAATATCAGCAAAGGAAACGAAATTATCTTTGACGAAAACACGTTAAACATTACCAAAGTAACTATAGGCGATGACGAAAAAGAAACAAAATTTGAACTGGGAAAAGAAGTTGAATTCCACGGAAAACCACTTCACATTACAATCGAACCAAACACTACAAAAGTTAACATTTATTATAGTACTACCAAAGATGCTGTTGCGTTACAATGGCTAAACCCACAACAAACAGCAGATAAAAAGAAACCGTTTCTCTTTTCTCAGGGCGAAAGCATCTGGTCCCGTACCTGGATTCCTTGTCAGGATTCTCCGGGAATTCGTTTTACTTATAATGCAAAAGTTACCGTTCCTAAAGATTTATTAGCCGTAATGAGCGCTTCGGTAAATCCACAGCAAAAGAATGATACCGGAGTTTATACTTTCAAACAAGATAAAGCAATTCCGTCTTATTTAATGGCAATTGCTGTTGGTGATATTGCTTTTCAGTCTATAAACAACAGAACAGGAGTTTATGCAGAACCATCTTTACTAAAAAAAGCGGCCTGGGAGTTTGCTGAATTAGGAAAAATGGTAGGTGCTGCCGAAAAACTTTACGGACCTTACCGTTGGGGACGTTATGATGTACTGGTTTTACCTCCAAGTTTCCCTTATGGCGGAATGGAAAATCCAAACCTGACCTTTTTAACTCCGGGCGTTATTGCGGGAGATCGTTCTTTAACGAGTTTGTTGGCACATGAATTAGGCCATAGCTGGAGCGGAAATTTAGTTACCAATGCAACCTGGGATGATATTTGGTTAAATGAAGGATTTACCACTTATGTAGAACACAGAATTGGAGAAGAAATTTTCGGTAAAAAAGAAGCAGAAATGCAGGATGTTTTAACCCGTAAAGATTTAGACGATAATGTAGCCGAATATGGCACTACAAATCCGGATACAAGATTAAAAGTAAGCCTTACAAACAGAAATCCTGATGATGGAATCAGTCAAATTCCTTACGTAAAAGGATACAACTTCTTAAAAGTAATTGAAGCTGCTGTTGGACGTGAAAAATTTGATCCGTTTATTAAAAATTATTTTGACGCGCACGCTTTTCAATCTATCACGACAGAAGATTTTGTAAAATATTTAAACGATAATCTGATTAAAGGAGACAAAGCACTTGCCGATAAAATAAAACTGGACGACTGGATTTACAAACCGGGAATTCCTTCAAATATCACTGCTGTTTCATCTGAAGATTTTACTGCAATAGACAATATTCAGAAAAATTGGAGAACTACAGGCGTAAAAGGATTAAGTGAAAAAATAAAATCAACTACTGAAAAACAACATTTTATTGATTATTTACCGGCTGACATAACTTCTGAAGAAATGGCCGCTATTGATAATGAATTCAATTTTACTAAAAATGGAAACTTCGTTATCAAGCGTCAATGGTTTGCACAGGCGATACGTCATCAATACAAACCTGCTTATCCGGCGATTGAGCAATTCATAATTGCAACCAGCAGAACCGGATCTTTAATGACTCTTTATAAAGAATTGGTAAAAACTCCGGAAGGAAAAACCTGGGCTAAACAAATTTTTGATAAAGCAAAGTCAGGTTATCATGCCACAACTGTTCAGGCTGTTGAAGGTTTATTGAAATAGTTTTCAGTTTACAGTTTACAGTCGCAGTCTCAGTTTTCAGTTTACATCTAACTCTTTACTGACACTGTAAACTGGGACTGTAAACTGAGACTGAAAAATAAAAAATCCCGATTGCAAATGTAATCGGGATTTTTTTTAATTTTTATTTTTAGCTTCAATCCATTTTGCCATGTATTTGGTACTTTTTAAAGTATGATGCTGCAACAGGCTCCCCATAAAATTATGAATGCGATGACTTTCAGAATCATTCAACAATGAATTGACAACATTAATTAATGTTGCTGAATGTTTATCTTTTTGGTAACATGCATTTACAATGGCAATTCCATTTTTTTGGGCTTGTTGCCACAGATTTTCATCGTGATATAATGCAACGGCTTGTTTTGCAAATTCGTCAATATTATCAGCAATAAAACCATTCCATGGCAAATTATCATACATCGCTTCAGATCCAATTGTCGTCGTTATACTTGGTGTTCCGCATTGCATGGCTTCCAGTAATTTTCCTTTTAATCCAGCTCCAAAACGAATTGGCGCCAAAACAATTCTGGCGTTTTTTACCACTTCATTAGCGTCTTCTGCCCTTCCCATAATAAAAAAACCATTTTTTGGCTGATGCAATTGCAACACTTTTTGTGAAGGATATGCACCATAAACTTCTAAAACAGCCTCTGGAAATTGTTTTTTAACCAAAGGCCAAATTGTTTCTTTTAAATATTGAACGGTGTTCCAATTGGGTTCATGAAGAAAATTTCCGATGAAAACAAAATTCTTGCGTTCTTCAAAAGAAGGTAATTCCTGAAGCTTTTTCTCAGACATTTCCTCAACTAAAAAAGGCAAATAATGAAGCAGACTTGCATCGATTTTGAAAATATCTTCTAAAATTTTCATTTCAAATTCAGAAATAATAAATGACAAATCGCATCTTAAAATACTGGCGATTTCACGTTTAGCCACTTCTTCTGATAACAAATCATGAAGTTCAAAATTCCGGTTTTCTTTAAAAGCTTTTTGTCTTGCCGTTCGCAAACAATGCAAATCTTCTGTATCCAGTAAACGAATTGCTTTTGGACAATTTTCTGAAACGCGCCAGCCAAATTGCTCCTCGATCATAAAACGATCAAATAAAACAACATCAGGATTTAGCTCGGTTATAAACGCATCAAAACTAGAATTGTTCAATTCAATTGATTTTTTCTCTACTCCAAATTCAGCTAAATCAACCATATAATCACTGTCTAAAGCCGGGCTTGCAAATGTGATTTCAAATCCATTTGCCGCAAAAATAGAAATCAGCTGCATCATTCTTCCTCCCGCCGCAGACGAATTAGGTTCGGGCCAGACAAAACCAATTATTAAAAGTTTTTTTGTTTGATTCATTTGATTTGTTTCAAGTTACAAAATAATACTATTTTCCGCGGATTTGCACCATATTTCCTGACTTTCGGTGATAAAAAAGACTAATTTTGCAGTTAACTTTTTTCTATAAAATTATGTTAGGATTAAAATTAGCTACAGACCCTCGTTGGGTAAATATAGTCGAATCAAATATCGAGGAAATTTTAACGGATCATGCGTGGTGCGAACAAAAAGCAGCTTCAAACGCCATTAGCTTAGTTACTTACAATTCTGAATTAGAAGAACTGGTAACAGAAATGCTTGTGATTGCCAGAGAAGAACTGGAACATTTGCAAATGGTTCATGATATTATCAAGAAAAGAGGTTTAACGCTCGGCCGCGAAAGAAAAGATCATTACGTAAACGAGCTTTTTAAATTCATGAAGAAAGACGGAAGCCGTAAAGATGCCCTTTGCGATCGCTTATTGTTTTCGGCTATGATCGAAGCCAGAAGCTGTGAACGTTTTAAAGTACTTTCTGAAAATATAAAAGACGAAGAATTAGCAAAATTTTATCGTGATCTGATGATTTCTGAGGCCGGACATTATACTACTTTTTTAGGCTTTGCCAGAAAATATACAGATAATATTGATATTGACAAACGCTGGAAAGAATGGATTGACTATGAAGCTTCGATCATTACAAATTACGGTAAAAGCGAAACTGTTCACGGATAGAAATCTTCTAATCAACTCTAATTCAAAATACACATAATACCATAATTTTAAATGTCAACTAATAAATTTAAATCGGCCCTATTAAAAACAGGAAAATACCTGGCAATAACTTTTGCTGTTATTCTGGGATTATTGTTTTTAACGCCGATTATTTTTGAAGATCAGATTAAAGATCAAATCAAAAAAACAGCGAATGAAAGACTAAGCGCCGAATTGAATTATTCTGATGTTTCTGTATCTTTTTTTCGTCATTTTCCTTCTTTGACATTAACTTTAAATGATTTACGCCTTAACGGTTCTGCTCCATACAAAGAAGAAAAATTTATTACCGCAAAGGAAGTTTCTTTTGGAATAAACGTTGCCAGTCTTGTTTTTGGACGATCGGTAAAGATTGATCAGATCTATTTATCTGATTCCTTTATCAATGTAAAAGTCAATAAAAACGGAGAAGCCAATTATAACATTTACAAATCTTCGGCGCAAGCCACAAAACCAAAAGACAGCTCAGATACTGCTTTAAAACTGGAGAGAATTGAAATCATCAACAGCAAAATAATTTATGACGATCAGTCTACAAAAGTTCATTTTGACGCATTTGGATTTAATTATTTAGGAAAAGGCGATTTAAACAAGTCTGTCTTTGATTTGTATTCCAAAGCAAAAGTTGAGAAACTAAATATTGTTTATGAAGATGAACCTTATTTAATGAATAAAAAAATTGATGCTGATTTGATTACAAAAGTAAACATCAACTCTTTATCTTTCTTTTTCCAGCAAAACAACTTAAAAATAAACCAGCTTGTAGTTGATTTCAAGGGAAATTTTAACTTCCTGAAAGATGGTTACAATATGGATTTAGCCGTAAAATCAGAAAACAGCGATTTGTATGATGTTTTCACGGCTTTTCCTCCAAAATACATTACCTGGCTTTCTAAAACAGAATTGAAAGGAAATACCAATTTACTTTTAACTGTAAAAGGAGATTATATTGCTTCTCAAAAAATTGCTCCGGATCTTAATCTGGATGTAAAAGTTGATAACGGTTCTGTAAATTACAACAAAAGTGCATTCCCGGTTTCGAATTTGAATGTAGAAGTAAAAACAAAAGTTCCGTCTTTAAATCCGGAACTTCTAATTATCGATGCCAAAAACTTATCCTTGAATATTGATAAGGATTATTTAAAATCCAAATTTTACATGGAAGGCTTAACTACGCCTACTATTAATGCGGATTTTAAAGCTAAAATAAATCTTCAAAAATTAAATAAGGCGTTAGGAATTCCGAATTTAGAATTGAAAGGAATGTTGATCGGAGATGTAACAGCAAACGGAAAATTTGATCAGAAAAAGAAACTTTTCCCGGTTACAAAAGGAAATATTGATCTGGAAAACGGATATATCAAAACACAATATTACCCAAATGCTATTACGAATATCGTTGTAAAATCTAAAATCGAGAATCAAAAAGGAACTTTTCAGGATTTAAAAGTAAACCTAAAACCTGCCCAGTTTACCTTTGAAGGAAAACCTGTTTTTGTATCTGCAGATCTGAGCAATTTTGATGATTTAAATTATGATGTTAAAGCAAAAGGAGAATTGGACGTTAATAAAATCTACAAAGTCTTCTCTCAAAAAGGACTTGATTTAGATGGTTTTATAAAAGCTGATTTGGTTTTGAAAGGAAAACAGAGCGATGCCGAAAAAGGAAATTACAACAAACTTCACAATAAAGGAACGCTGGAACTTAGAAATATTGGAGTTGCATCAGAATATCTGCCTAAAAAGTTCATTATTAAAGAAGGTATTTTCAAAATCAATCAGGATAAAATGTCTTTTAATAACTTTTTGGCAGCTTACGGAGAATCAGATTTTAAGATGAACGGTTATTTGCAAAACGTTTTTAATTACGTAACCACAAAAACGGGCGTTTTAAAAGGTTCTTTTACAGTTTCGGCTCGCTATATTAATGTTGATGAATTCATGTCGAATACAAATGCAAATGCATCTGTAACAGAAACTAAAACCGAAACTACGACTCCAAAAAACGAAGCAAAACAAACGGGAGTTATTATAATTCCGGCCAATTTGAATTTACAGTTGATAGCAAATGCTCAAAAAGTATATTTTGATAAATTGATATTGCAAAATGCAACCGGAAATTTAAAAATGAATAAAGGTAAATTGAGCATGCAGAATACAGGTTTTAACCTAATTGGCTGTAATGTTGCCATGAATGGAAATTATCAGGCTGTAACGCCACAAAAAGCAAATTTTGACTATAGTATAAAAGCTTCTGATTTTGACATTAAAAGAGCTTATAACGAAGTGGAAGTGTTTAGAAAAATGGCCAGTGCTGCCGAAAAAGCACAAGGAATTGTATCGCTTGATTACCAGCTAAAAGGAAGATTAAACGGAAATATGGAACCCGTTTATCCATCACTTGTTGGCGGCGGAACCCTTGCGGTAAAAGACGTAAAAGTACGAGGATTGAAAATGTTCAATGCCGTAAGTAAACAAACAAGTTCTGAGGCAATGAAAAATCCTGATCTATCCAAAGTTGAAATAAAAACTACAATCAAAAATAATATTATGACTGTAGAACGTTTTAAATTTAAATTTGCAGGCTTTAGACCAAGAATTGAAGGAACTACCACCTTAGACGGAAAACTGAATTTAAAAATGCGCTTAGGATTACCTCCATTAGGTATTTTTGGAATTCCATTTACCGTTACTGGAACACAGAATAGTCCTAAAGTAAAAGTGGGCAGAAAAACTGAGGATTTGGAAGAAACTAAGGATACGGAATAGGTAAATTCCAAATTTTAAATTCCAAATTCAAAAAGACGCTTTATGTGTCATTTCGACGGAGGAGAAATCGCATCAGGAGAGCGACGTACTCTGTGTCTTCACTTTATGTGATTTCTCCTCCGTCGAAATGACAAAACAGGCAAAAAAAATTATAACTTAAACTGCATACAACATCCCTGTAACATACAAAATTCCTTTTGCCAATAACCACAACAGAACTGCCATTCCTAAAAATCCCCAAGCAGAAACTCTGTTCCTTTTCCAGCTAATAAAAAATGTTGGAATTTCCCAGTATTTTATAATGATATAAATACTGGTTCCTATTAGCGATGCCCAAATCATTTCTCCGGAGTGCATATAAAAACTATAAAACAGCGTCGAAGTGAGAAAAAGAACTGTAAATAATTGTAGATAATAGTAATTTTTATAATTGTACTTAAAGTTATCTTTAATTGACAATATCAAAAACGAGACAATTAGCAAACTTGTCAGGGCAGTTATTACATAAGAAAACAGCGTATTATGTTGAACTATCAGGAAAACATCAATTATTAAAGCTACAATGACACAAGTAGCAAGAGAATCAATACTTCTTTCCATACTATCATCTTTAAAAGGAATCAGAATTGGAGAAATATATCTTTCTAAGATACGCCAAAAAGGCAAAGCACAAATAGCAGCCATACCAGATACAACAATCTCATAATTGTACAATGTGTCTCCGGGAACTTTATATAATACATATAAAAGCGCTACTGTAACAATAACAGCAGGAAGACAAATTGTTTTTACGGTTTGCCATTGATTCCTTCCCCAGAAATCATCCCTTATTTGAAAAATATACTTTTCAACTAAATATTTCTGAGTAATAATAGCTGTTGACTGACTCCACAACAAAAACAATCCGAGGTGAATTACGACCGTACGCAGCGTCATTTCTTCTATAAGACATCCCCAAACAACACACACAATACCTATTAATAATAATTCGTAGGTTAATAAAATTGCCGAAAATAAAAGCCTGAATAACGGTGCAAACTGTTTGATAAGAATACCTATTAGTAGATTCCAGTAATTGCGTAATAAACCAATTAGGGCGCAAATTGCAATAAAGGCTGCCAGATATAACATCCAATTGGTAAGCGATTGCGTCTGCATCCAAATTTGAACTGCAGAATCTTTTACAGGAGTATAAACGACATGAGAGTTATTGTAAATTTCATTTGCCAGTTGATTTCTTACAGTCTCACTGATTGCAGGAAATTTATTTTTATGATGCTGCCAATAGGTGTTTGCATCAGAACTGCTTTTTTGCAGAACAGCAAATTCATATAAAATCTTTTTTTGAGAATCATTTAAAGACACGATTTGTTCAGTAGGATGAACTTCTTTTGCGAACAGGCTTGTACAGAAAAGAAATAAAAGAAAAACTATTTTTTTCAAAATTTGGTGGTTTAGTCCAGCCAAAAATACAAATAATACAATGGAAAAATTTAAAAATTAAAATTCCAAATTCCAATATAAAAAGATCTTCTGTGGATTGATCCAAAACCTGTTTCTGTGTTAATTTTCACTAAGGAAAACCACATCACGCTGATTATATGTCACTTTTTATAATAAAACGACAAAATTTACCGTTTTATATAATTATATATACGCCGATAGTCAATTTCAATTTACACGAAACAAAAAACCCGCTCTTTTCAGAACGGGTTTTTTAAATAAGTTAATCTTTATGATTATGCTTCGAATGGAAGGATAGATACATAAGATTTGTTATCTTTTTTCTTTTGGAACTTAACAACTCCAGCTACTCTTGCGTGTAGTGTGTGATCTTTACTGATGTAAACGTTTTCACCTGGATTATGTTTTGAACCTCTTTGTCTAACGATGATGTTCCCAGCAATAGCAGCTTGACCACCAAAAATCTTAACGCCTAAACGTTTTGATTCTGATTCTCTACCATTCTTCGAACTACCGACACCTTTCTTGTGAGCCATGACGTATGAGTTTAAATATTGTTATTATTCTTTAGTAGCTTCTTTTTTTGCTTTTGGAGCTGCTGCTTTTTTTGCTTTTGGAGCTGCTTCAACTTCAGTAGCCGGAGCATCTTCTGCTACAACTGCTTTTTTAGCTGCTGCTTTTTTAGTTCCACCTGCTGCAGTAATACCTTCAATTACAATTTGAGTAAGATATTGTCTGTGACCATTTCTCTTTTTGTATCCTTTTCTTCTTTTCTTTTTGAAAACGATAACTTTATCTCCTTTTAAGTGTTGTAACACTTTAGCTTCTACTGAAGCACCTTCTATAGCTGGGGCGCCTAAAGTGATGCTACCATTGTCGTCTAATAAAAGAACTTTGTCAAAAGAAATTTTTGAACCTTCTTCGTTAGCTAAACGGTGAACATAAACCTTTAAGTCTTTGCTTACTTTAAATTGTTGCCCTGCTATCTCTACGATTGCATACATACCAAATTGATTTATTGATTTTTAAGGTTGCAAATATACAATTAATAATTTACTGTGCAATTTCTTATTTCAAAAATATTTATTTGTGTTTAAAGTCTGTTTTTCAGGGCGTTTTACAGCTTTTAAAAACGTATCTTGCTGTATAATACTGTTAAAGTACCATCAAAATTATAGCTAATATTCAAATCATCACTAAAAAAACTTATTTTTGATGTAACTATAATTACCCCTTGACTACCTACTATAATATTTAGGTATTAAAATTATTAATCTTTATGAAAAATTCGATAATGATGTTAAGTGCTGCATTAATGCTTGGCGGAGTAGCTCATGCTCAAAAAGTAGCTTTTGAAGAATACAATTTAGACAACGGAATGCATGTTATTCTGCACAACGACCCTTCGGCACCAGTTGTCGTAACCTCTGTTATGTATCACGTAGGGTCAAAAGACGAACGCCCGGATCGTACAGGTTTTGCACATTTCTTTGAGCATTTATTATTTGAAGGAACTCAAAATATTAAACGTGGCGAATGGATGAAAATCGTTACCGCAAATGGTGGTGTAAACAACGCCAATACTTCTGACGACAGAACTTATTATTATGAAGTTTTTCCATCAAATAGTTTAGAATTGGGTTTATGGATGGAATCTGAAAGACTGATGCATCCCATTATCAATAAAATTGGGGTTGATACTCAAAATGAAGTCGTAAAAGAAGAAAAGAGAATGCGTTACGACAATCAGCCTTACGGAAATATTTTGCCTGAGGTTAAAAAGAATATGTTCAAAAATCATCCTTATCGCTGGACAACTATCGGCTCAATGAAAGATCTTGATGCTGCCACTCTGGAAGAATTTCAGGCTTTTAATAAAAAATTCTATACTCCAAACAATGCGGTTTTAGTTGTTGCCGGTGACTTTGATAAAACAAAAACAAAAGAATGGATCCAGAAATATTTTGCTCCAATTCCGAGAGGCGAAGAGGTTAAAAAACAAACTTTTACCGAAGAACCAATTAATCAAACGATAAAAGCAACTTACGAAGATCCGAATATTCAGATTCCGATGATTGTTGCTTCGTACAGAACGCCATCTATGAAAACCAGAGATGCCAGAGTTTTAGACTTAATCTCTTCTTATTTAAGTGACGGAAAAAGTTCAAAACTTTACAAGAAAATAGTCGATGATAAAAAAATGGCGCTTCAAATTGGTGCTGTTGGTTTTAGCCAGGAAGATTACGGAATGTACATTTTATACGGATTACCAATGCAGCCTTATACAACCGCAGATATTTTGAAAGAAATGGACGAAGAGATTGTAAAAATTCAAACCGATTTGATTTCTGAGAAAGACTATCAAAAACTACAAAACAAATTCGACAACAATTTTGTAAACGCAAATGCAAGTGTTGAAGGAATTGCAGAGAATTTAGCTTCTTATTATTTACTTTATGGAGATGTAAATCTTATCAATACCGAAATCGACCTCTACCATTCTATCACAAGAGAAGAAATAAGAGACGTTGCTAAAAAGTATTTAAACCCTAATCAGCGTTTAATTTTAGATTATGTTCCTTCAAAAAAAGTTGAAAATTAAGAGTCTCGAATCATGAAAAAAATACATACAATTTTAATCCTTTTATTCCTAACAGGAATTATGCAAGCACAAGATCGTCCACAACCAAAACCAGGCAATTCGCCAGTAGTCAACATCAAAAAACCACAAACTTTTGTTTTGGCAAACGGCATGAAAGTTTTGGTAGTTGAAAATCATAAATTACCAAGAGTGAGTTTTAATCTTACGCTTGACAACGCTCCTTTTACAGAAGGAAATAAAAAAGGCGTTGACGAATTGACCAGCAGTTTAATTGGAAACGGAACCAAAAAAACAACGAAAGAAGCTTTTAATGAAGAAATCGACTTTTACGGAGCAAGCATCAATTTTACATCATCAGGTGCTTATGCCAGTTCACTTTCTAAATATTCAGGCCGTGTTTTAGAACTTTTGGCCGAAGGTGCTTTACAGCCAAATTTTACTCAGGAAGAATTTGATAAAGAAAAAGCAAAATTATTAGAAGGGCTTAAAGCCGATGAAAAAAGCGTTCCAGCAATTGCAAATCGTGTTGTAGATGTTTTGGCTTTTGGGAAAAACCATCCAGCGGGAGAATTTATATCTGAAGAAACTTTAAAAAATGTTACTCTTGCAGATGTTCAGGCCAATTATGCTACTTATTTTGTACCTGAAAATGCTTATTTGGTCGTAATTGGAGATATTAAATTCAAAGAAACAAAAGCAGCGGTAGAAAAACTTTTTGGCGGATGGAAAAAACAAAACGCTCCAAAAAATGCGTATGCTGATCCGCAAAATGTATCAAAACTTCAAATTGATTTTGTTGATGTTCCAAACGCAGTTCAGTCTGAAATTTCATTGGTAAATACGGTGAATTTAAAAATGAACGATCCTGATTTTTTCCCTGCAGTAATTGCAAATCAAATTCTTGGAGGCGATTTCAACAGTTATCTGAATATGAATCTGCGTGAACAACACGCGTGGACATACGGTGCAAACTCCAACATTGGAAGCGGAAAATATGTAACAAAATTCAAAGCCACATCGGCAGTAAGAAATGCTGTTACAGATAGCGCTGTAGTAGAATTTGTAAAAGAAATTAAAAAAATCAGAACTGAAAAAGTTTCTGATGATGTGTTGAAAAATGTAAAAGCAGGCTATATCGGAAGATTTGTAATGCAGGTTGAAAAACCGCAGGCTGTTGCGCGATATGCTTTAAACATTGAAACAGAAAAACTTCCGGCAGATTTCTACGAAAAATACATTCAGACTATTAATAATGTTACTCCGGATGATATTTATCGTGTTGCCAATAAATATTTCCCAATTGATAACATGCGAATTGTTATTGTTGGAAAAGGCTCTGAAGTACTTGGCGGTTTAGAAAAACTTCAGATTCCGATTTACTATTTTGACAAATACGGAAATCCTGTTGAAAAACCGGTTACTAAAAAAGAAGCTCCAGCTGGAATTACAGCCAAAACAGTTTTTGACAACTATATTAAAGCAATTGGTGGTGAAAAAGCAGTTTCTGCAGCAAAAACCCTTGCTATGAAAGGCTCTACAACCATTCCGCAAGCACCGACTCCTTTGACTTTTGTATCAAAATTAGATTCAAAAGGAAAAATGATGGTGTCGCTTTCTATGGGAACTATGGCTTTGATGAAACAAGTTGTAAACGACAAAGGCGCATATGTTGAGCAACAAGGACAACGTAAAAACCTTGAAGGCGCTGATTTAGCCGAAATGAAAGCAAACGCAGCTCCTTTTGAAGAATTACAATTAAGTAAAAGAACTGATTTGACCGTAAGCGGAATTGAGCAAATAAACGGCAATGATGCTTATTCTATAAAAGATGGGAAAACAATTTATTTCTACGATGTAAAATCAGGATTAAAAGTTGCCGAAACCAAAATAAAAGAACAAAGCGGACAATCGACTACTCAAACAACTTATTTTAACGATTATAAAGAGGTGAAAGGCGTAAAAGTTCCTTTTAACCTGATACAAAATGCAGGTTTTGAATTAGATATTAAAATGTCTGAAATCAAGATAAATGAAGGCGTTTCTGAAGCAGATTTTTTGTAAGAAGGTTCAAAGGTACAGAGGTTCAGAGGAACAAAGGTTTTGAGTTACTAAGGTTTTGAGTTACTAAGGTTCTGAGTTGCTGAGATTCTAAGATTTTTACAAGCTTTGTCAAAGTTTTAAACTTTGACAAAGCTTTTTTTTTATCTACACTATTTCCGCTCATATTTGTCAGGCTGAGCGAAGTCGAAGCCCGTTCCAATTGTCGCGCCCTTCTCCCGAAACCTCGGGACGTTCAGGATGACATGCGCAAAAACAAAAAAGGCTGCCAATTACGACAGCCTTTCTTGTTTAATCATTCACATCTAAATAAGGATTTAGGATTTCAGCTAATTCATTCAACCAAAAAAAACCGTTTTCAAGATTTTTTTTATCAATTTCCAGAACTTCACATTCTCGCATTAAGCTTAACGAAAGCATGTAATTAACTTGCCGAATTGTTTTTGCCATGTTTTTTGGATCGACAGATTTGTTGAAAAAATCAAGTAATCTTGTTTCTTCTTCTTTTGATAAGGTGTTTGTATTCATAATTTGACGGTTAGAATAAAACCCGCATAGCTAAGATGTCCTACGCCGTCAAAGCGTTGCGGTTGTTTCCATTACCGCCACCATACTACACGGGCATTTTTTTTGATTTCCTATTATTGACGTTTAGGACTTCAAATATACTAAAAAAAGAACGAAAATAACTACAAAATATATTATCCCATTTAGATAAAGAAATATACAAATCTACCTACTCTAAAAGCTATTACAATGCTTGTTTATTGAATCATAGGAAGTTTGTCAGGCTCAGCGAATCTTTTTGTCAGGCTGAGCGGAGTCGAAGCCTCGTTCCAATTGGCGCGCCCTTCGACTCCGCTCAGGGTGACATGCGCTTAACTTCAATGAATAACAAACTACATCGAAAAACTTTGCAATCTTTACTTCTTAGCCGATAAATAAACTCCAATCAAAATAATAAAAGCACCAAAAAACTGAATTGGCGTTAGCATTTCATTATCTAATAATCCCCAGAAAAAAGCCACTATCGGAATTAAATATGTTACCGATGTTGCAAAAACAGGAGAAGACATTTGAATTAATTTAAAAAACAAAACATTCGCAATTCCGGTTCCTAAAACGCCCAAAATCATGACGAATAAAACAGAATGCTGTGTTGCTTCAAGATTTATTCTTTGCGTAAAATCGGTTGTGCTTAAAATAATTAAAGCAGGAATAAGAAGAACCGTAAAATTTCCGGTTGTAATGCTTAACGAATTTAAATCCGGCAAATATTTCTTGATTAGATTGACATTTATGGCGTAACAAATAGTTGCAATTACTACTAAAAGAACAAAGTAATAATTTTGTCCCGGATGTGCAGATGCGCCGCTTAAAACCAACAACAAACAGCCAACCAAACCAACAAAAACTCCTAAAACCTGACGTTTTTGAAATTGGATTCCAAAAGCAATAATCCCTAAAACTAATGTATTTAAAGGTGTAAGCGAATTTAAAATGGCTACGATGGAACTATCAACCTGAGTTTCGGCAATGGCAAAAAAGAAAGCCGGAATAAATGTCCCAAAAACTGATGTTAAAGCCACAAATTTCCATTGTCGACGGGAAATTTTCTTTAGACTTGAAAAACCTACGATAAGCAAAAATAAAGCAGCAAAAATAATTCGGAGTGAACCAACCTGAATTGCAGTTAAACCAACTAATCCTCTTTTAATTAGAATAAAAGAACTTCCCCATATTAGCGAAAGCAAGAATAAATAAAACCACTTTAATTGTTTTGCATCCATAAATAGTATTTTACTACAAATTTGTAATTATTTTATGAACTGACCTTCTGTTTTTTATTAATTTTGTAAACATCATTTAGCTAATTTAAAACATCGATATAATGAAATTCACAAAAATCATAACGGCATTAGCAATTTCAGGTTTAGTACTTGTAAGCTGTAAAAAAGAAGAAGATAAAAGTTTAGCCGTAATAAATGCTGAAAAAACAACGCCAAAAGAGCACAAAGCAATTGCTGCTGAAAATGTGCAAACAGCAAGTTTTAACATCGAAGGAATGACTTGTGCGGTTGGATGTGCAAAAACTATCGAACAGAAATTAACTGATCTGGATGGAGTTGAAAAAGCTACGGTTGATTTTGATAAAAAATTAGCAACGGTTACTTTCGACAAAACAGTTCAGACTCCGGAAACTTTAACGAAAGTTGTTCAGGAAACCGGAGACGGGAAAACATACAAGGTTTCGAATATTAAATCTTAAAAAATAAATTCCAATATTTTTTACATTCAAATTCCAACAATAATAGGGATTTAAGATTAAGATCAAAAAAAAATGAATCCAAATTGGATTCATTTTTTTTATTTCCATTTTAAGGTTTCCATCAACTGTCGCATATCATTTTTGATATAACTGGCTGCGGGCATAATAGAATCAAAATTGGGTTTAGCATAAAAATAAACCGATCCTGTTATAAAATGTTTTGTGCTGTCTGTTACGTAAAATTGCGAGTTTGTAGCAGCATTTCCGTCAACCTGGTAAAACATTCCGTAAACTTTTTTTTCAGGGTTTAAATACGGCTGTTCTAAAATATCATCGGCTTTTATTACATGCTCATAAGTTAATTTTTGAGCATCTTTAAGCAGTTTTTCAATATCACCATGTACCGGTTTGTAAGTTAAATAAATTGTGGCTTTCATTTTTGGATACGTAATCGCAAAACCACAGTCTTTTTCTCCTTTGATAATTGCAGCATCATTCATTTCAAATGTAAACGGACAATTGCCTTCAAAATTAGCATATTTGGCTTCCGGATAATCTAAACGTAAAAAACTTGCCGGTTTTGGCATTACATCATCTTTACAGCTTACCACCGTTAATGTTAGTAAAATTGTCGCTACCGAAATTATTCTTTTAAGCATTTTATTCTATTGTTACTTTTATTTGTTTTACGCGTTTTTTATCGACTGCTTCTATGGTAAAAACACAGTTTTCAAACGCTATTTTCTGATCTTTTTTAGGGAAATTACCCAGAATTTCAAGAATAAAACCAGCCAGTGTTTCGGCTTCGCCTTTGTGAGATTCAAAAATATCTTCGTTTACATCTACAATTCTGTAGAAATCTTTCATATTTATTTTCCCTTCAAAGAGGAAGTTTTTTTCATCTATTTGAGAATAATTCAAATTCTCATCATCAAATTCATCACTGATATCGCCTACGATTTCTTCAATAACATCTTCTAAAGAAACCAAACCTGATGTTCCGCCATATTCATCTACCACAATGGCCAAATGACTTTTAAGGCTTTGAAAATCCTTTAATAAATTGTCCAGTTTTTTATTCTCAGGAACAAAAAAAGGTTCTCTTAATAAAGAAGTCCAGTCAAACTCTTTTTTATCAATATGAGGCAATAAATCCTTAACGAACAAAACGCCTTCTATTTGGTCGATATTGTCTCTGTAAACCGGAATTCTTGAAAATCCCTTTTCGATTATTTTAGGATAAATTGCTGCAAATGTTTCTGAAATTTCCAATGCAAAAATATCAATCCTCGGACTCATAACTTGTTTTGTATCCGTATTTCCAAAAGAAACAATTCCTTCAAGAATTTTTTGTTCCTCGCTTGATGTTCCTTCAGAATCTGTAAGCTCTAAAGCCTGCGAAAGCTGATTTATCGAAAAATTATTCTTCTGTTTCCCTAATTTATTCTGCAAATATAAGGTAACGCTGCGCATAGGCAAGCTTATTGGCGATAGTAATTTATCTAAAAAAGAGATTGGATATGCTGCCCATTTTGCAAATTTTATATTGTTTCGACTGGCATACACTTTTGGTAAAACTTCTCCAAACAATAAAATCAAAGCGGTTACGAGAACAACTTCTAAAATAAATTTAAAAGCCGGCGAAACTACGCCTGAAAAAATATTTTGCCCGATAAAAGAAAACAAGATAACAACGCCGATATTAAAAAAATTATTGGCTACGAGTAATGTTGCTAAGAGTTTTTTGGGTTTGTCTAAAAGAGTAGAAATGATTTTTCCCTTTGAAGTATCTTCTTGTAAAGTGTCGTCGATGTCTTTTTGGGATAAAGAAAAAAGTGCTACTTCGGCACCTGAAACAATTGCCGATAAGAACAGCAAAATAAATATTCCGACAAAACCAATAATTAAATTGATGTCTAAATTAGCAAGAAAAAATAAACTGGGCTCCGGGTCCAAATTAAAAAAGATTAGTTAAACAATCAAAAAGGCAAATCATTTATGGGCAAGTCTTCGTTAGCCGCCTCAAAGTTAGTGTTTTTTGGGGATTCTGACTCGTGATTTTGTTTGTGATTTGCTACTTCTTTTTTAGTAGTCAGGAAAGTAAATTCTGTTACCTGAATTTCTGTTGTGTATTTAGTAGTTCCGTCTTCAGATTGCCATTGGCGTGATTTGATACGTCCCTCTATATAAATTTTATCTCCTTTTGAGAGATACTTTTCACAAATTTCCGCAGCTTTATTGCGTACAACTAGATTATGCCACTCTGTCGAAGTTATCTTTTCACTGGTCGTTTTATTAATATAAACTTCGTTTGTTGCCAACTGAAAACGTCCAATGCAGTTCCCTCCATCAAAATAATGCATCTTTACATCATCGCCTAAATGGCCAATGAGCATCACTTTATTTAATGTTCCGTTCATGGTTTTTTTGTGGTATTTATCCCAAAGATACATTTTTTTAGCAATTTATTTCCTGCTTTTCAATAAAATTATAAATCACAATCGGAAAAGGAAATGTTTTTAAACGAACTGCATCTAATCCATTTTCGATTATATCATTAATTTTAATTTTCCAGAACTGAATATGCAAATGCTGATGTGATAACTTATGAATAACAGTCGCGTGACTGCAGTCTTCTATTCCTAATATAGTATAGTTTGAAAACAAATCGTTTTGAACTGCTTTTGAAACAAAATCAAAGTCTGCAATTTCAGTTGTTTCCAGAAGCGGAAACTCATATAAATTATACCAGATTCCTTTTGCGGTTCTTTTCTGAATTAAAGTATTTCCCAAAACATCTTCTAAAATCAAATAATTAAAAAAGCGATTGGTTACTTTTAGCTTTTTAGATTTTACAGGCAAAACATCCACTTTCTTTTTTTGCAATGCCAGGCAACTATCCGCAAAAACACAAACACCACAATCAGGACTTTTAGGTACGCATTGCAAAGCACCAAACTCCATTATGGCCTGATTAAAAATGGCGGGATTGTCTTTTGGCATTAATTCGTATGCCAATGCTGTAAATTCTTTTTTGGTTGCCGGTAATGTAATATCTGATTCGATATCAAAATAGCGCGACAAAACCCTAAATACATTTCCGTCTACAACGGGAACGGGTTCATTATAAGAAAAAGAAGCAATTGCGGCGGCGGTATATTCACCAACACCTTTCAGTTTTAATAACTCTATATAAGAAGGAGGGAAAACGCCATTGAGTTCATTTGCTACATATTGAGCGGTTTTATGCAAATTTCGGGCACGAGAATAATAACCCAAACCCTGCCAAAGTTTCAAAACTTTCTCTTCATCGGCATTTGCGAGATCAAAGACCGTAGGAAATTCCTCTGAAAAAGAAAAAAAATAAGGAGTTCCCTGCGCAACTCTAGTCTGTTGCAACATTATTTCTGATAGCCAAATAAGGTACGGATTGGTCGTTTTTCGCCAAGGCAAATCACGCTTGTTTTGTAAATACCATTTTATCAATATGTTAGAAAAATTCATCGTAAAATACTTAGAATACAAAAGTAAATGTTTATGTAATTAAAATTTAACGAATTAGCTTGATTAATTATTTTTTTAATTCCTATATTTGCAAACTCAAAAAAATAGTACATCATTTATAAATAAAATAGGAAAGAAAATGACGAAAGCAGATATCGTAGCGAAAATTTCAGAGAAACTAGGTCTTGAAAAAGGAGATGTTCAAGCAACAGTAGAAACTTTTATGGAAGAAGTTAAAATTTCATTAGAAACTGGTGACAATGTTTACCTAAGAGGTTTCGGAAGTTTTATCGTAAAAACCAGAGCTGAAAAAACAGGAAGAAACATCTCTAAAAACACCACTATCAAAATTCCTGCGCACAACATTCCTGCGTTCAAACCTGCAAAAGTATTTGTAGAGGGAGTAAAAACGAACAACGAAGCAAAATAATACTATTAATTAATTATAAAATCGACACGATATGCCAAGTGGTAAAAAAAGAAAGAGACATAAGGTAGCTACTCACAAAAGAAAGAAAAGAGCGAGAGCTAACCGTCACAAAAAGAAAAAGTAGTTTTAAACTACTTTTTTCTTTTTAAAAGTTCATTGAAATTGGAATTTAGTCTCAGTAACAAGTCACAGTCTGCAGCTTAAAACTGCTAACCGCAAACTGAAAACTGCTAACTAAAATTCCCCCGGGTTCAATACCTGTTAAAAATATTGTTTAATCCATCTGTAGATAAGATTTTAGATTTTGGATTTTAGATTTTAGATTTTTATAATCTATGTTCTTTTCTCTATAATTCTATTTTCTGAAAAAACAGATAAAAATTTACAGTGTGAATAAAGAATTAATCATTAGATCTAGTTCTGAAGCCGTAGATTTTGCCTTATTAAAAGATGGAAAACTAATTGAATTACATAAAGAAGAAGAGAAAAGCAATTTTCAGGTTGGCGATATTTTTATTGCCAAAATAAGAAAACCAGTTGCCGGACTTAATGCTGCTTTTGTAAATGTAGGCTTCGAAAAAGATGCCTTTTTACATTATCATGATTTAGGACCTAACTTAGCTTCTCAATTGAAATTCATAAAACTTGTAAGCGCAGGTAAATTAAAAGATTTCTCCCTAAAAACCTTTCAGTTTGAAAAAGAGATTGACAAAGATGGCATCATTACTGATATTTTAAGTGCCAATCAATCTGTTTTAGTTCAAGTTGTTAAAGAACCTATATCTACCAAAGGTCCAAGAATAAGCGCTGAGCTTTCATTGGCAGGAAGATTTATTGTTCTCGTTCCGTTTTCTGACCGCGTTTCTATTTCTCAAAAAATAGAAGACAAAAAGGAAAAGGATCGTCTAAAAAAACTTGTTCTATCTATCAAACCAAAAGGATTTGGTGTTATTGTTCGTACAGTAGCCGAAGGCAAAAACGTAGCCGAATTAGAAAAAGATTTGCAGAACCTGCTTGCCAGATGGACTGCAATGTGTAAAAAATTACCAACTGCTCATCATCCATCAAAAGTATTAGGAGAACTTAACAGAGCTTCTTCGATATTAAGAGATGTTTTCAACGATACCTTTAGCGGTATCCAAATAGATGATGAAGAGTTGTACCATCAAACGAAGGAATATCTGCAAGAGATTGCACCTTCAAAACAATCGATTGTTAAGTTTTATCAATCAAATGACACTCCGATTTTTGAGAAATACAATATAGAGAGACAAATCAAAACTTCATTTGGAAGAACGGTTTCGATGAGCAAAGGCGCTTATCTTATTATCGAACATACTGAAGCTCTTCACGTTATAGACGTAAATAGCGGAAACCGTTCGAATAAGGCGACTAATCAGGAAGATACTGCCATGGAAGTAAATATGATTGCAGCCGCTGAAATTGCCAGACAACTTCGTTTGCGTGATATGGGCGGAATAATCGTAGTAGATTTTATCGATATGTCTAATCCTGAAAACAGGAAAGTCTTGTTCGACTTCTTGCGAGAAGAAATGAGCGACGATAAAGCAAAACATAAAATCTTACCGCCGAGTAAATTTGGCTTAGTTCAAATTACAAGACAACGTGTAAGACCAGAAGTTAATATTAAAACTAGAGAAGAAGATCCAAACAATGAACATGGCGAAATTGAAGCGCCAATTTTAATCATTGATAAAATCGCATCTGATTTAGACAGAATTTTAAAAATCCACAATAAAGTAGTACTTAATGTACATCCGTTTGTGGCTGCATACCTCAGTAAAGGTTTTCCATCATTACGTTCAAAATGGTTTTTTGAACATAAAAAATGGGTGAAAATCATACCTCGTGACGCTTACACGTACTTAGAATATCATTTCTACGACAAAAAAGGAAATGTTATCAAAGAATAAAACAAGAAACCGCCTCTCGAAAGACTGGCGGTTTTTTTGTGACTTTTTTTTATTTTTTTTAGCCACGAATTCACGAATGATAATGAATTTAATTCGTGAATTAGTGGCATTTTTTAGGAGCAATTTCCAGCTATCCGTTTCAATCTTTTATTTTTTAAAGAAAAAAACAAAAGGATTTCCACTTCTATCTGGGCTAGGCACTTGTTTTCAAAACAAATTTCATCGTGATCGCAGTCAAAGGCTTTTAAGTACAAAAGGGCTTCGACTCCGCTCAGCCTGACAAATATTATCATTCTTCGAATTTCTGTTTTCTTCAAAAATTTAAAACATTCAAAGAATATAAAACGGTTTCAAATTTGGAATTTGGTCCGAGACTTCGGGATTAAAAAATTGGAATTTCTTTTTTAAATTTATTCCCTTATAATTTCTACTTTTCTTCTAATCTCATTTCCAAACTCATCAACAACGGTAATATAATGAAAACCCGCAGTCATTAAAATTGGTTTTTCGTGAAAAACTTTTGTTTCGCCTTTGTAAACATTGTCTACGTACCAAAACAGTTTATTTTCTCTTTGCGAATACGCGACTTTAAAAATAACCGGCTGTATTTCACTATTAAAATCCTTTGTGAGATAGATTTTACTGTTTGCTTTTGGATAAATAAAATCCATTGAAGCCGTTTGTGCTCCAATACAATTTTCCCGAAAAGGCGGCAATGGCAAATATTCAATATGTTTTCCTTTGTAATACCACGCCATAACCGGAGGCAAAACAAACCAATCTTTTACCACTATATTTTCGACGTTTTCGCAACTGCTGTTGACCTGAAATTGTTCACTTTTATCTAAATGAACCGTTTTATGATACGGACAAATAGCTGTTGTTTTTCCCTTTTTGGTTACCCATTGTTTCAACTTGGGGCAGCCTTCTTTTGCCAGATAACCGCTTAATTTGCAAACTTCTACCTCATCTAAATCAGCATACGGAGTTTCGAACCATCTTTGTCTTGGCAATAAATTAAAAACGTCAAACAAAATTGGAGCGGCACTTGTCACACCTGTTAATGTTGGTCTTCCCTCGCCTGTTGCATTTCCTACCCAAACTCCAACAACATATCTTGAATTTGTTCCGATGGCCCAGGCATCTCTGTTTCCAAAGCTGGTTCCGGTTTTCCACGCAATTTTTAACGAGCTGTCATAAAATTTCCAGGCTTCATCACCTTCCGGCCTGTTTACTTCTTCCATTGCGTTATACGTAAGCCAAATGGAACCGGCACCTAAAATATTCTTTTGATTACTTTCTTCACCAAAATCAGCCTGAAAATCATTCTCATAATTTAGCTCTGAAAATTCTTCAGTTCTGTATTTTCCGTGGCTTTTATTAAAATAATTGACGGTCGAAGATAAGTTTGCGTACGAACGGCATAAATCCCATAAATTACTTTCGGCACCGCCAAGAATAAGCGATAATCCGTAATGATCCGGTGTTTTATTGATATCTCTTAATTTAAACTTTTGCAATTCTTCATAAAATTTATTTACACCAAATTCCTGCAGCATTAAAACTGCCGGAATATTTAACGAACGCGACAAAGCTCTATGTGCCGGCACAGCGCCATCAAATGTCAGGTTAAAATTCTCAGGTGTATATCCCGCAATTTGAGTGGGAACATCTGCTACCAAAGTATTAGGCAAAAGTTCGCCATCATCAAGCATTGCAGCGTACAATAAAGGTTTTAAAATACTTCCGGTACTTCTTGGCGCATCAATAATATCAACATCTTTTTGATGGTCTTTATCTGTTGGAGAATTGCCAACATAACTTATTACATTTCTGTTTTTGACATCAATAACCAAAATCGCCAGATTATTGACTTCGTTTTGTTTGTATTGATTGTAATAATATTTCGCAATTTGATTAACCCTGTTTTGTAAAGCAAAATCAACAGTTGTTTTTACTTTTGTTCCTTCCTGATTTTTGGCTACACGCTGTAATAAATGAGGTGCAATTTGAGGCAAATCATACGGTTTTCCGGGCAAAGGTTCGTCAAGAGATAATTCATAGGTTTGTTTGTCAATTATACCTTCCTGATTTAATTTTAAAAGAAGTCTGTTTCTTTTTTCTAATAATTTGATCTGATTTTTTCCCGGATAAATTAAACTTGGTGCATTTGGCAAAACGGCAAGAGTCGCACTTTCTGCCCAGGACAATTGAGTTGATCTTAACCCGAAATAACGCCAGGAAGCCATTTCTAGTCCAACTACATTTCCGCCAAATGGCGCGTGAGCTGCATATAAGTCTAAAATTTCATCTTTAGAATAACCCAGTTCCAATCGTGTTGCGAGAATAAGTTCAATAATTTTTTCAAAATAAGTTCTTCCTTTTCCTTTTCTGGATAATCGAATTACTTGCTGTGTCAGCGTACTTCCACCGCGAACTACTTTTCCGGCTTTTCGGTTTTGTTTGATGGCATTGACCATTGCAACAGGATTAAAACCCGGATGTTTGTAGAAATATTCATCTTCAAAATAAACGATGCATTTTTTAAATTTATCCGGAACGCTGTCTTCTTCCGGAAATCTCCATTGTCCGTCGCGAGCGATTTTTGCGCCTAATAATTCACCTTCTTTACTTTCGATCACAGTAGAATAAGGTTCCTGAAATAACGTTCGTGGCAACGAGAAATAATAAATCAGCAAGAGTAAAAACACAATTGCTGATTTTATTTTATTCCTTTTTATCCAATTTGTAATGCGTTGTAGAAACGCTATTAATTTCTTTTTCAAAGCTTTTAATTTTAGCCCACGGTTTTTACGGATTAAACGGATTTTCGCAGATTATTTTTTAACTCAAATCTAAAAAAAACTATAAACCAGTGTAAACCGTAAAACCCGTGGGCTATTTTTTACTTCACAACCTCAACCCAAAATCCTTTTGTTCTTGCTAAGAATGTATTATCGTACATCGCTTCACATTGCAATCCCGGTAAGTAGTAATTTCCTAAATAGGAAGCATTTAGCAGAATTCTAAACACTTTTGTTTCTCCGGATTTCATTCCAAAATAGAAATTTGTTCTGTCATCGCGAATATCAATATAATCTGCAACATTATTGGTTGCGTCACCATAATCTGTAAAACGGGTATTTACGATTTCGAATCCGGAAGGAAGGATTTGTGACAACGCCACATTTTCTACATGTTCATTTCTCTGATTTCTAACCGTAACCTCAGCAATAAATTCTGTTCCCTGAGTGATTCTCGAGACATCGATTGTTCCACCTTTTCTGTTTTTGAAAACTATGGCAGCCGAAACATCGTTTTGAACTACATTTTCCTGTCCAATTGGCAAAATTCCGGTATTTAGAACGCGAACATAAATGGTGTTCTTTTTATTATTTTTTAAAGTAATACTATTGGAGCCCGTTTTAACGACCAAACTTCTGTCTGCAACTGTTTTGGATGTTTTTACAATTTGAGATTTTCCGTCTTTACTAAACTGAATATCAATTCCTTTAGGACCGTTATTTGCTGCAAATTTAGACATCGCATACAAACAATAAGCAGTAGTTTGCGTGCTCATCCATTGGTCGCTTGCCATATTTTTAGCCAGTTTTACAGCCATTGCAAAAGCTTTTTCTTTTTGACCTAACAACAACATCGTTTCCAAAGCCATCGCTCTGTTTCTTGAGCTGGAACCATAATAGTAGTAATTATAATCATTGGTTTCATCTTCAATTTTACTTTGCAAAAATAAATTCTGGCTTGCTGATTTTTGTCCAGCCAAAACATAAGACGCTGCCAATCGCAATTTACTTTCGTTAGAAATTCCTTTTGTTTCGCGCAGTCTGTTCATCGAAGACAAATCTGCAGAACCTGCCAAAGCCAATGTGTATAAACGATAAGCCTGCGTCAAATCATTTCCGTAACGAGGTTCAAATCGCCATTGTTTGGCTTCTTTTTGTTGGTATGAAAGCCATTTTGATTTGAAATTAATTGGCAAAACATACCCTTTTTTCTCTGCTTCAATCATAAAATGTCCGGCGTATGAAGTTCCCCAATCGTCTGCAAGTGTGTTTCCCTGCCAATAAGAAAGTCCGCCATTTGGCAATTGAAAACCCCCTAATCGATTTATTCCCGCGGTAACATTTTTCTGAATTAACTGCTGACGCGTTGCATCAATATCAGCAACTTCATTTAAGAATAACTGCGGAAATACTGATGAAGTCGTCTGCTCAACACAACCGTGCGGATATTGAATAAGAAACTGTAATCTTCCGTTTAAATTGATGGTTGGCATTGATGAAACTTCCAGTTTTGCTTTATTGCTTCCGGAAACCCCAAATGTTTTCCAGTTAATCGTGGCAGAAATATTCGGTTTCAAAACCACATCTGTAAAAGTATTCGTTACCGGATTTGGATTCGTCATATCAATCTCAACATCATAAACCGATTTTTCACTTCCGGAAGTGGCTATAATTTGCACTTTTGCAATTCCGGTTAAACTACCAACGGCAAGATTAAAATAGGCCATTTTTTCGTCAGGTTGAGCAAATGTCAATCTTTGTGCAGTGCTGCCAATCACTTTCAATCCATTGCTGGTTTTTATCTGAACGTTTACATTTTTAATATTTTTTTCCATTGCAAAAACCGTAACCGGAATCGTTACTTTTTCTGATGGAGAAATTTTTCTTGGCAATGAAGCCAAAACCATCAACGGACTGCGAACAGGAGTTGCTTTCTCAACACTTCCGTAAGCGCTTGTATTGGCATCTGCCGCCACAACCATTGTTCGCACTGATCCAATATATTTTGGCAATTTTATCTGATGCGTTTTTGTTTGTCCTTTTTCTAATTTAAAAGGTCCCAGATAAACCACAATAGGTTTAAAACGATTGGCTTTTTTAGCTTTTCCGCCGCCTAAATCCTGATCTCCACCAATACTGAAAATCTGATTTACTTTTCCGCCATAAGCGCCAATAACATCATTGTAAACATCCCAGGTTTTTACGCCTAATGCTTCTCTTACATAAAAACTATCCCATGCATTTGGTGTTTTAAAACGGGTTAAATCCAGTAAACCTTCATCAACAATTGCAATTGTATAGGTCATTTCTTTTCCGGTTTGCTCGCTGACTTTTAGCGCATATGTCTGCTCTGGTTTTAGTACATCCGGCATTTCAATTTTTGGAGCAAGAATGGTGTTTTTGTCTACAACTTCAATCGGAACGATTCCGTACATTCTTATCGGAGAATCATTTTTGGTCGTAGCATGTGGCTGCAGTAGTGTTATATTAAAATAAACATTCGGAGCCATTTCTGCCGTTACCGGAACCTCAACTTTTGTTTCTCCTTTTTGAGTTTTTACCCAAAGTGTTTGCACCACTTTTGATCCGTTTTCGATAGAAACCAAAGCACGTCCACCTTCACTTGAAGGGAAAGAAATCTGTGCTTTTTCGCCTACGGCATATTTCTTTTTATCTGTAGAAAAAACAAGCATATTGGCTGTAGAAGCATCTGTATTTCTTGTTTTTCCGGACCAGATTGGCCAGTCGATATTTACGGTTAAAGCCGCTGCATGTCCGTCAACTTCATCAGAAACACGAATTAAATAACGTCCCCATTCTTCATCTGTTAATGCAAACTGAAAACTTCCTTTTCCGTTTGAATCTGTATTTACTTTAAAGGTTTTATAAGAAGTTGTTGCTTCTGATGAATTATAATTGGATAAATTATCACTCGATGCATCCCACCACCAGCGCCATTCTACTTTATAGACTTTTACTTCAAGATTTTTAACCGCTTTTGGCCTTCCGTTTTCATCAACAGTAACAACATCAAATCGGTTTGCTGTTCTTGTCTCAAGCATTCCGTATTTGTTTGGTTCCGGCGATTTTACTCCAACATAGGTTTTATATGGCGAATAAGTTGTCGAAATAACATCTGTACTAAAATCTCCGCCTTCTTCATACACTTTTGTAACGAATGCCGCTTTTAACATTCCCGGCGCCTGACCTTGTAATTTTGGATCTATATTTACAGATGCATGTCCGTTTGCATCTAATTTTCCGGAGAATACATTAATTTCTTCGGTACTAAACTGACGTACTAAATCATCAAAAACATACTTATCATAATTTTTGAAAGTAGTGCTTTGCTGCGAAAATTTAGCCTGCATTTCTACATTTAGATTCTTCGCAATTGCACCATGAAGCCATGTTACTTCGAGATTACTTGTATTAGAATGCGAAGAAGATAATATAGGACTTTTGAAACTATTCTTGATTTTTAAACGATTGGGTTTAATCGTTTCTATTTTGATGCTCTTATAATATTTTGCTCCACCCACGCTTACCATTGCTTCCCAATTTCCGGTTGGTGCATCAGGATCTGTAGGAACCGTAAAAGCGTAATGATTTAACTCGTTCGTTTTTTGAACGGTTTGATACGTCACTTTTCCGTTTGGATCTGTTAATCTGAATTTTATAGGATGTGCATTTGGAAGTTTATTTGCCACATCATTCAAAATAAAAGACAAATACAAATTATCCCCGGGACGCCAAACGCCACGTTCTCCATAAATATATCCTTTCAGTCCTTTTTGCAGAGTTTCGCCTGAAACATCAAAATTACTTACAGAAAGTGAATTACCATCATCAAGTTTTACATAAGTCGATTGATTTCCTAAAGTTACAATAGCAAAATAAGCAAATTTGTCTAATTTGAAAGAAGCAATTCCTTCGCTGCTTGTTGCTTCTGTCGCCAGTTTTTGCTGCTGAAAACTATACAAATCAACTCTTGCATTCGAAACCGGTTCTGTTGTAAGGATATTATTTACGGCAAAGAAATACGATTTGTTTTCGCCTCTTTTGGCAATTACACCCAAATCTGATGCTAAAATATTGGTTCCTATTTTTGCATTGTAATAATACGAACCTGTACACGGATCCTGGCTTTCTCTCCAGTCATAATCATCGTAGTAATAATCATCGTAAGAGTTTCCGCTATAGTTCACATCATTTTCATCGACTTCTTCTTCCTCTTCAGCCTGATTGTCATCACTTTCAGAAGTTTCGCATTTGTATAAAGAATACGCTTTTTTATACGAGAACTCAACTCTGTAAATTGCTCCGGGTTCCGGACTTATAATTTTGGATAAATCCAATGCAAAAGTGTTCCATTTACTTGGGTTTATTAAGCTGTTTTCTTTAAGATTAAGCGTGGTTTTTGCGACTGGCTGCGAAACTCTTTTGAGGTTTTGCGTTCCGTTTAATTCATTATTCTGAAGAAACTGCAGAATGTTGTTTTTATAAATTTTATAGACTTTTACATCAACAGAACTTAGATTTACTGCTTCAAAATTCAGTTTTAAATTGCTTGAACTTGGTAGAATTGTTCCGTTTTTGATGAAGCGAACATTTGGTTTTATCTGATCAAAAGATATTTTTTCAGAATAATTGCTTTTCATTTTCTGCCCATACTGGCTTTCTATTCCCTGGAAAACTTCCAATAATAATTCACCCGAAACTGCTGCTGCTTCCGGTTCTGATTCTTCTACAGCGTCTTCCTCTGCAACAACCGGTTCGGCAACTGCTGCGGTATCTACTGCAACGCTTGCAGAATCAATTACTGTAGTTGTAGAATCTACAGCCACAGCTTCTACTTCAACTTCATGCACAACTTCTTTAACAGGTTTTTGATTGCTGAAATACACTTTTAGAATATTTCCCTGAGTCGAAAATTTAAGATTACTGGTGTTTTGTATTGCAACTAAGCCTGCAAAATCCTGACCTTTTTCCAGAGGTTCAGAAAAATTGATTAAAACCTGCTGATTGTTTTCATCCGGAATATCAACTTTTACGATTTTGAAATCATTAATCGAAGTAATTGGAAAATCCATTTTTCCTTTCTGGTCAATGTCGAAATCATTTCCGTCGTAAGCAATTTCAAGATTACTTTCTGCATCAAAACGCTGAATATTATCAATTATAAATTTAAATTCTTTACCTGAAGCTGGTGATTCATTAAATTTGATGCTGACTTTATTTCCATTTTGAGATGCGGTAACCAGTTGCTTAGCGGTTTCTAAATCAATATCATCTGCTGTTTTCAGCACGCAATTCAGGTATTGAATCTCTTTACTTCGCGATTGAATGTCCAGTGTATTTACCGTAAAATCCTGTTTGATGGTTTTAACGGTAAAATTAAATTCAGACAGATCTTCTTTATCGTCTTCTGTCTTTTTAGGAAGTGTAATTAGTTTGTCTAAATGCAGCGTAACCTGATATTCAGTTCCTGCTTTCAGCTTTTTTTCCGGAATAAATGCGATTGTGTTACCTGAAAGTGCAACCACTTTTCCATCGACACTTGGGGAAATATCAAACAAATCGTTATCCAGAACTTCATTAACTTTCCATTCTTTTTTATCGAAAGCTAAAACGACGCGAATGTCCGACTGCGCTGAGACAATTCCGCCCGTAAAACTAGTTATATACTCTTTGAATAATGAAAAATCTGAATTGAAATCTGATTTTCTGCCGCAGGCCTGAAAAATAAAAAACACAAAAAATACGTACACTAATCCTCTTACTTTCACTTTGATATGGATTTAATTGTTACAAATACGAAATATAAATAAAGAACTTCACATTTCACGGTCTAAAACCATAACCTGTGAAATGTTAATTATAGTGTAGTAAATGTATATTATTTTTTGAAATGTTTTGGCAGGAAAAATCAGTTGTCTCAATTATTTTTTGAGAGTAAAAAACAACTGTTTATTTACGTCTCTCCACAAAAAAACGCTTCATTAAATCAGTCGCTTCATTGGCCATAATTCCGGAAACTACGGTTGTTTTAGGATGCAGTTTTGTTCCCATAACCATAAAACCGCGTTGCTCGTCACGGGCGCCAAAAACGATTTTAGAAATCTGACTCCAATACAAAGCGCCGGCACACATTTGACAAGGTTCAAGTGTAACATATAAGGTGCAATCTTTAAGATATTTTCCGCCCAGAAAGTTTGCGGCTGCCGTTATAGATTGCATTTCGGCATGCGCTGTAACATCATTTAGTAACTCGGTGAGGTTATGACTTCTGGCAATTACTTTATCAGCGACAACAATGATGGCGCCAACAGGAATTTCACCTTTTTCAAAGGCCATTTCAGCTTCCTGCAAAGCTTTTTTCATGAAGTATTCGTCGGTGAAAGGATTTATCATAATTGCAAAAGTACGTTTTTGGAATAATTTTGCCTTAATTAAAATTGAGAAAACTTCAATAAGATCTTAATTGTATTTATAGTTCAGAGTCATTAAATAAAATTAATCGCCTCAAATAAGTCGATTTTTTGAGGCGATTAATATAAATAATTGCCTCATCCTTTATAAAATTATTTTGTTGAAGATTTTCGTATGGTTTTTTTATTACATTTAAATCCTGATATTCAAAAATGGAAAGAAAACACAAAATAACGATTCCTGAACCTTGCCACGAAAACTGGAACAAAATGACTCCGAAAGACAATTGAAGATTTTGTTTGAGCTGTTCTAAAACCGTTATTGATTTTACTTCAATGTTACCCGAAGAAGTGCAACATTTTTTTATTCAAAATCAGAACAAAAATATTTGCGGCAGGTTTAAGAAATCTCAATTAGATACAATAACGATTCAAATTCCGAGTCATATTTTATACACTCAAACGCATTATCACAAAATGTTTTTACTGGCATTATTTGTTGCAATGGGAACAACATTATTTAGTTGTCAGGATAAAAATGGGAATAAACAAAAAATAGATAAAGTAGAAGTTGTTGAAAATCCTTCCACAGCAACACCAATCGTTAAAGATAAAATTTCAAAAAAGAATCTAGAGCCTGACGATTCTCTGAAAAAAACTAATCTTGTCAAATTTCAAAAACAAGTAAAAGATAAATTTAAAATAATAAGTTGTGAATCTAAACCTTCCATTCTATGTGCTTTACCTACCGTATCTTATCCTGAATCGATAATTAATGAGAATAAAAATTCGACTCAAGAAATTACAGAAGACGACACTATTTATATGGGTGCAGCTATTGAAACATCACCAAATTATCCTGGCGGAATTAATAATTTTTATCAATTTTTTATAAAGGAATTTAAAGCACCTGAAGAAGTTGAAAATTTTAAAACGCCAATTATAGTTTCATTCGTTATAGATAAAGACGGTTCACTATCATCATTTGATATTCCAAAAAATGCAAATCCACAAATAGGTGCAGAAATAATTCGTGTTTTAAAACTATCCCCAAAATGGATTCCAAGTGAACAAAACGGTAAAAAAACCAGAACGAAATATAGTTTACCAATATCATTTGAATAGAGACATTCTTTAGATTATCTCTACAACAGAATTAAATTTAAAACCGTAAATTTGCTTTTTACCTTACAATGAAAAGCAATTTACTTTCAAACATAAAAAATCCCGCCGATTTACGCTCACTTTCTGAAGCGCAATTACCTCAAATTGCACAGGAATTACGTCAGTTTATTATTGATGTTGTTTCTGTAAAAGAAGGACATTTGGGCGCGAGTTTAGGTGTTATTGAATTGACAATTGCTTTGCATTATGTTTTTAATACACCGGATGATTTATTGGTTTGGGATGTTGGACATCAGGCTTACGGACATAAAATCCTGACGGAAAGAAGAGAAATTTTCCATACCAACAGACAAATTGGAGGAATTTCAGGTTTCCCAAAAAGAAGCGAAAGTATTTATGATACTTTTGGCGTTGGGCATTCTTCTACTTCTATTTCTGCAGCGCTCGGAATGGCGATTGCTTCTAAACTAAAAGGTGATTTCGACAAACAACATATTGCAGTTATTGGTGATGCTTCGATTGCTTCGGGAATGGCTTTTGAAGGTTTGAATCATGCCGGAGTTACCGATGCTAATATTCTGGTGATCTTAAATGACAATGCTATCGGAATTGATCCGAGTGTTGGTGCTTTAAAAAAATATCTGACAGCGGTTAAAAACGGAAAAAATCCAAAGCAAAATAATATTATAAAATCGTTGAATTTTGATTATTCGGGTCCAATTGACGGTCACGATCTTCCAACATTAATCAAAGAATTAAACCGATTAAAAAAGATAAAAGGTCCAAAATTTCTACATATTGTAACTACAAAAGGCAAAGGTTTACAACAGGCAGAAGAAAACCAGGTTAAATATCATGCACCGGGAAAATTTGACGCTTCAACCGGAGAAATCCATTTAAAATCTGAAGAAAACCTTCCGCCAAAATTTCAGGATGTTTTTGGTTTAACCCTTTTGGATTTGGCCAAAAAGAACGATAAGATTATCGGAATCACGCCGGCAATGCCATCAGGAAGTTCCCTGAAGTTTATGATGGATGAAATTCCGGAACGTGCTTTTGATGTTGGAATTGCAGAACAACATGCCGTAACACTTGCTGCTGGAATGGCAACACAAGGTATGATTGTATATTGCAATATTTATTCGACTTTTTTGCAACGCGCTTACGATCAGGTTATTCATGATGTCGCTTTACAGGATTTACCGGTTATTTTTTGCTTAGACAGAGCTGGTTTGGTTGGTGAAGACGGCGCAACACATCACGGTGTTTTTGATATTGCGTATTTAAGATCAATCCCAAATATGATTATTTACGCGCCAATTAATGAAATTGCATTGCAAAACATTTTATATTCAGTTCAATTTGGGTTAAAACATCCTATCGCGATTCGATATCCGCGAGGCCGAGGCGTTATTTCGAATTGGGAAGTAGAAAATTTCGGACAATACGAAAATATTGAAATTGGCGAGGGAAACTGTTTAAAAAGCGGTACTCATACGGCTGTTTTATCAACAGGAACAATTGGTAATAATGTGATTAATGCGTTGAATGAATGCGGGAATCCAAAAACTATTGCGCATTACGACTTTCCATTCATTAAACCTCTAGACGACAATTTATTACACTATATTTTTAAGAATTTCAAAACCGTTATTACCATCGAAGACGGCGTAATAAACGGAGGTTTTGGAAGCGCAATTCTCGAATTTGGATCAGCAAATAATTACACTAATAAAATACAAATCCTTGGCGTTCCTGACGTCTTTATTGAGCATGGAACTGTCTTACAATTACAACAATTGTGTAAAATTGACGTTAAAAGTTTAGCAAATCTTTTTTCTAACCGTTCAAAATAATTATTTTGCACAACCAAAAAAAAAATCAAAAGTTAACCTAATGAAATTATTTCGATTCATCATCTTATTTTTCCTTTTTAGTTTTTCAATTACGACATCTGCTCAAATTATTCGAACAACTTTAGATCCTGCTCAATTACCTAAAATTCCGTCTAACTGGACAAAGAAAAACCAACTGGGTTTTGATATTTCAGAAATTGCCTTTGTAAACTGGAGCGCGGGGGGAACAAGTTCTATTTCGGGTTTGTTTAAAGGTGAATTTGGAAGAACTTATGTAAAAGGAAATCATAAATGGTTTAACGAACTTATTGTAAAATATGGTTTGAATAAACAGGACGGAACTGAATTGAGAAAAACCGACGACGCTATTCAGCTGAACTCCACTTACGGTTTTAGAAAAGACACGTTATCAAACTGGTATTATTCTGCTAAGTTTAACTTCAATACACAATTTACAAACGGGTATAATTACCCAAACAAAGATATTGCAATTTCGAAACCATTTGCGCCTGCCTATATCTTTCTTGGAGCCGGAGCAGAGAATTCAAACAAGGAAAAAAACAGAACTTTTTACTTCTCTCCAATCACATTGAAAACTACTTTGGTATTAGATCAATATTTAGCAAATCAGGGTTCTTTTGGTGTGAAAAAAGCGGTTTATATGGCTGATCCTAATGATCCTACAACTCAGATTTTAGTTGAAGAAGGACAAAAAGTAAAAGCTGAATTTGGTATTTTGTTTACCGGATATATGAAAAGCGAAATCTATAAAAACATATTCTACGAGAACAGATTGAGTTTATATACCGACTATTTAAACCGATTTGGAAATGTCGATGTCGATTATGACACACGTTTAGATCTTGTGGTAAATGCTTATGTAAAAGCGAATATTGGTATCCATTTAGTTTATGACGACGATATTAAAACTAAAAAAGATGTTGTAGACCCGGTAACAGGAACAACATCTCAGGTTAATGACGGTCCAAGAGCCCAATTAAGACAAGTTTTGGGAGTTGGCCTTGTATATGCTTTTCAATAATCTAATTACTTTTTCGGCCGTTAATCGTTTCAAATAATTCTAACGCATTTCCGTCCGTTAAAAGAGAAACAAAATGACAAATATGAAGCAAACGCTCATATAAATTAGTTTTGTCTAAGTGATGTTTTTCAGGCAGCATTTTCAAAATTAAATGATCATAATTGGATGCTTTTCCTTCATATTTGTTATTAAAAGCGGTTATAAATTTATCCAGCAAAGTTTGGATAATCTGATATCCCACGATTTCTTTCTCGATTACTTCGCGGCTCTGATAAATTTTTTCAACACTTAATTGAATAATATCATTCATTTGGGCTTTGTATTTGCTTTTATCAGTTAAAGCAAAAGGAAATTTTCCTGCCAGAATTGCTTCTTCATTTTCGATAAAAACATCTACTGCATCACTTATTAAAGATCCAATTGCCAAAGCTCGTAAATAACTAATTCGGTCTTCTTTGGTTTCTAATAATTTATATTTAGAAACTCCAATATTATCTTTTACAAGTTTAATTAGATATTCTAAAGCATAATCTTCAGAGACTAAACCTAAGTTTATTCCGTCTTCAAAATCGATAATCGTGTAGCAAATATCATCTGCAGCTTCAACTAAATACGCCAGAGGATGTCTTTCAAAACCAATATCTTCTCCTTCTTTATTGGCAATCATTCCCATATCCTGGGCAACTTCTTCAAAAAATGTTTTATCAGTCTGGAAAAAACCATATTTTTTATCGGCAATATTTGAAGTTGGTTTTTTAGGCAAACTTTCTTTTGGATATTTCATAAAAGCTCCCAAAGTTGCATACGAAATTCTTAGTCCGCCTTCAATTCCCGGGCGACTTGCCGTTAATACCGAAAATCCATTGGCATTTCCTTCAAAGTCAATTAAATCCTGCCATTGTTTTGCGGTTAATTTATCCTTGTATTTTAATCCGTTTCCTATCGAAAAATATTCTCCAATTGCTTTTTCACCAGAATGTCCAAAAGGTGGATTCCCAATATCATGTGCCAAAGATGCTGCGGCTACAATAGCCCCAAAATCATTCATATGATACCCATGAACTTCTTTAAGATCAGGATATTTTTCAATGATTTTTTTTCCAACCAAACGTCCTAAAGATCTTCCCACAACCGAAACTTCCAAACTATGTGTCAATCTCGTATGAACGAAATCTGTTTTTGAAAGCGGAATAACCTGTGTTTTATCCTGCAAAGACCGAAACGCCGCCGAAAAGATAATTCGGTCATAATCAACCTCAAAACCCAAGCGGGTATCATCTTGTTCTGCACGTAATCTTTTGCTTGTATCGCCTTGGCGTTTGAGTGATAAAAGTTGTTCCCAGTTCATTTTTCTATTTTAGATTGTAGATTATTGATTTAGATTGAGGATCTAAACATCAAAAATACATTTTATTTTAGGATAATATTGAATAAAAATATGCCACAGATTAATTTGATTTAAAAGATTAAATCTTTTGTGCGCCACTAATTTCGCAAATTTTCACGAATTAATTTAAGCACAATGATTTGTGTTAATTGTTGAAATTTGTGGCAAAATATTAGCTACTACATTAAAACTCCAAAGCTGTGCTGTGTTTAATTTCTCCCATTACGAAAATGCTGTTTGTGTTTCCTATATTTTCAATTGTAGATAATTTGTTCATGACAAAATCCTGATAACTAGCCATATCCTGAACCAGGATTTTCAGCATAAAATCGTAATCACCCGCAATATTATAGCATTCTATAATTTCCGGAAGCGCCACGATATCTTTCACAAAATTGCTTCCCACGTTTTTAGCATGTTCTTTTAGGCGAACATTACAAAAAACCGTCATGCCTCGATTCATTTTTTTCTTATCTAATAAGGCCACATATTTGGTAATATATCCGTCGCGTTCCAGTCTTTTTATTCGCTCGTAAACTGGTGTAACCGTCAGAAATAATTTACTGGCAAGGTCTTTTGTGTTAATATTTGAGTTTTCCTGAAGGTGTTTCAGGATCAATAAATCAGTTTTATCTAAGTTTTCCATAGTAATTTTTACGGCTAAAGTTCTTTTAAAGAGATTTCATCAGTAATATAATCTTCAAAAAATACATTTTAAAAGAGTATTTACTTAAATAATAACCAAATATAAGTTATAAAATCTAATACAATAAATTTGTTCAGTAAAAAATACTGAAACAAAAATGAAAACAAATAATTTAGGTTACCCACGAATCGGCAGCAATCGGGAATTAAAAAAAGCGAGTGAATTATACTGGGCTGGCAAAATTTCGGCTGAAGAACTTCTTGATGCCGGAAAAGAAATTCGCCTTCATAACTGGAAATTGCAAGCTGAGGCTGGCGTAGATTTAATTCCGTCAAATGATTTTTCCTTTTATGATCAGGTTCTTGATTTAACTTTGACTTTGGGCGCAATTCCGGAGCGTTATCACGAATTTGCAAAAACCAATTCGTCTCTCGACTTGTATTTTGCAATGGCAAGAGGCGCGCAAAAAAACGGGCAGGATGTTGTGGCAATGGAAATGACAAAATGGTTCGACACTAACTACCATTACATTGTTCCTGAATTCACAAAAAACCAAAAATTTGAATTGTTTTCAGAAAAAATAATCAATGAATTTAAAGAAGCTAAAGATTCAGGAATCGCTACAAAACCGGTTTTAATTGGACCAATCTCCTATTTATTATTGGGAAAAGAAAAAGAAGAAGGTTTTCACCGAATTGATCTTATTGATAAATTGCTTCCGGTTTACTTTGAAATTTTCGAAAAATTACAAGCAGAAAATGTTGAATATATTCAGCTTGATGAACCTTTTTTAGCTTTAAATTTAACTGATAAAGAGCGTAATACTTTCACGGAAGTGTACAATGAAATCAATATTCGTTTCCCAAAAATTAAAATTATTTTAGCGAATTATTTTGATTGTTTCGGAGAAAATTTAGCTACAGCATTGGCTTTGCCGGTTGATACTTTCCATTTAGATTTAGTACGCTGCCCATTGCAACTGGATGATATTTTAGAATCAGGAAAATTAAACGCTACCGTAAATCTTTCTTTGGGAGTTGTCGACGGAAGAAATATCTGGAAAAACGATTTCAAAAAATCTTTAGAATTAATTAAAAAAGCAACTGATGCTTTGGGAGAAAACAGAATTCTGGTGGCACCTTCGTGTTCGTTAATTCACAGTCCGTGCGATCTCGATTTAGAAACGAATGATGAAACGCTTACGCCTGAAATTAAACAATGGCTGGCTTTTGCAAAACAAAAAATCAATGAAATTGTCGTATTGAAAAAATTTGCTTCAAATGAAGTTAATATTGAAAATTCAGAAGATTTCAAACAAAATGTTATTGCAAATGAAAACCGTAAAACTTCAAAATTAATTCATAACAACGAAGTTAAAGCGCGCGTTAACGGAATCACTCCAGCTGATGACAAACGTAAAAGCACTTTTGCAACCAGAAGAAAAAGCCAGATTGAAGCTTTAAATCTTCCTTTATTTCCAACAACCACAATTGGATCTTTCCCTCAAACAGCCGAAGTGAGAAGCTGGAGAGCAAAATTCAAAAAAGGAGAATTAACCACTGAACAATACAATGATTTAATCGAAAAAGAAACCGAAGCGACAATTCGTTTTCAGGAAGAAACCGGAATTGATGTTTTGGTTCACGGAGAATTCGAGCGTAACGATATGGTGGAATATTTTGGCGAACAATTGTCCGGATTTACGTTTACCAAAAATGGCTGGGTTCAGAGTTACGGAAGCCGCTGCGTGAAACCGCCGGTTATTTATGGTGACGTTTCAAGACCAAACCCAATGACGGTAAAATGGTCGAAATATGCACAATCTTTGACTCCAAAATGGGTAAAAGGAATGTTGACCGGACCTGTAACTATTCTGCAATGGTCGTTTGTTCGTAACGATCAGCCGCGTTCTGAAACTTGTATACAAATCGCTTTGGCCATTCGTGACGAAGTTGTCGATTTAGAAAAAGCCGGAATCAAAATCATTCAAATTGATGAACCTGCGATTCGCGAAGGATTGCCATTGCGAAAAGAAGAATGGGCAAACTATTTAGACTGGGCTGTAAAAGCGTTTCGAATTTCGGCAAGCGGTGTAAACGACGACACGCAAATTCATACTCACATGTGTTACAGCGAGTTCAACGACATCATTCAGAATATTGCTGATATGGATGCTGACGTTATTACAATCGAATGTTCGCGTTCGCAAATGGAACTCTTAGATGCTTTTGCCAACTTTAAATATCCAAACGAAATTGGGCCTGGAGTTTATGACATTCACTCGCCACGCGTTCCTTCAAGTACCGAAATGGTTCGTTTGTTAGAAAAAGCTTCGGCTGTAATTCCGACAGATCAATTATGGGTAAATCCAGATTGCGGTTTAAAAACCCGTCATTGGGATGAAACCAAAAAAGCTTTAATCGAGATGGTTGCAGCTGCTCAGGAAATGAGAGCTGCTGTTGAAAATCCTGTCACTTAGGAATTTTAATTAATATATTTTTGTTTTTTAGTGCCAGCAGGCGGAGTCGGAAATTAGTTATGATTTAGTTTCGACTTCGTTTTTGCTGGTATTTTTGTGTTTAAAGTTTTTTGAAGCAGAAATTAAGGTTTCAAAACACCTTTAGTCCCGCTATCCGCTATATCTTTTTCTGGCTAAAAAGCCAAAAAAAGGATACGGCTTCTATCGGGGCTAGGCGAGAACTTTTTGTTTTCAAAACACTTCTAAACTAAGAGCAAAAAAAAGCATCCGCCGCGGCGAATGCTTTTCTGAAATTGAATATAATTTAAGATTAGAAGTTTTTAGAAACTCCAATGTTAAATGTTTTACCAAAATTAAAATCGAAGTTTTTGTATTCTGGTCCGTTGTTATCGTAGTTGATTGTTCCGTAGTTTAAACCACCAATATTAAAGTTTAAACCAAAACCTTTTTTCATATCGATAAAAAGAGCTGGCGTAATACCAACATACATCCCGTCACCTTTAGCAGTTGTAGTAAGCGGTCCTGTGTACGTTTTATCTTTTTCACTTTGGTACCCTAATCCTAATTCTGCAAAGAATGCAAAAGTTGGATTCAATGGCATTGTGTAACGTAAAAATGCACCTAATTTAGTTGTATTAAATCTATCTTCGTTTGCTCCTTGTTTTGTTTTAGAAGAACCAAAAGAAGCCTCACCTCCTACAGTCCAATTATCATGAAATTGGTAACCTACTTTTGGAGAAAAATCAAATTCATTGTTTTTTACTTCATTATTTCCAAGAGTTCTCGTTTCAGAAGAATAACCAATACTTCCACCAACCAAGATTGTTCCTTTTTGTGCATTTGCAAGGCTCACAACTGCAAATGCAACCATAACTAACATTTTTTTCATTTTGTTTTTGTTTTAAAAAATTTAATATCCCTTTAACAATAACGGTGCCGCGCAAAATAAACATTAAGATTTTTTTGTGATTCCTTAAAAAGACAAAAATTTAGTAAACGAGCGTATTTCTGTTTACTTTTGTAGCAAATAAATACTCATGTCGATAGAAGTAAACAACATATCAAAAAGTTACGGAACGCAAAAAGCGCTTAATGAAATTTCTTTTAAAATTGAGAAAGGAGAAATCGTAGGATTCTTAGGACCAAACGGCGCCGGAAAATCTACCTTGATGAAAATCCTGACCACTTATTTATTGGCCGATAATGGCTCAGCCCTTGTAAATGGTCACGATGTCATGACAAACACAAAGGCAGTTCAGCTTTCTATTGGGTATTTACCAGAGCATAATCCGTTGTATCTGGATTTGTATGTTCGTGAGTATTTGGCTTTTAATGCCGATGTGTATCATGTTGACAAATCAAGAATTGAAGAGGTAATTCAACTGACAGGACTGACACCGGAAAGCCATAAAAAAATCAGTCAGTTGTCAAAAGGATACCGCCAGCGTGTGGGACTTGCGAATGCTTTATTGCACAATCCTGATGTATTAATTCTGGACGAACCAACTACAGGCCTGGATCCGAATCAGTTAATGGAAATTCGAAATGTGATTAAAAATGTTGGGAAAGATAAAACTGTTTTTCTGTCAACACACATTATGCAGGAAGTCGAAGCTATTTGTGATCGTGTCATTATTATTGACAAAGGACAAATTGTAGCGGATAAAAAATTAGATCATTTAATTTCTGAAGATAAGGAACAAGTTATCGAAGTTGAATTTGATTATCAGATTCAGGAACAGCTTTTGGCAAAATTGGAAAACATTACTTCTTATAGAAATATCCACGACATGACGTGGGAATTAACTTTTGTTGCCGAAAAAGATATGCGTCCCGCTATTTTCGATTTTGCTAACGAAAACGGATTGAAAACATTACAATTAAATCAGAAAAATAAAAATCTGGAAGCTGTATTTAGAGAAATTACAAAGTAGTTTTCAGTTTACATTTTCAGTTTACAGATTAAAAGCCCGTTTAGTTTTAAACGGGCTTTTTTGTTTCTAACAATTCTAATATTTATTTTCTTACTTCTTACAGTAATTTAAAATTTATTAATTATAAAAATCACTCATAAACAGATCTTTATAAATCTCTATGCAAATTTGTGTTTATTTTTATTTAGACTTAGTATAAATAGTATTATATTTGAAAACGAAATCCTAAATAATTATATGACTTAATATCATTCACTCTTTGTTTTTTTGTTTTTTTTTGTGTTAGTAAAGAGCCTGTTATTTTCGAGCAGGCTTTTTTTATTAAACTTCCAGATTCAGAAAAACAGCTTTTATTTCATCAATAACTATTTTAATATCTTCTTCTGTTGTCCTCCAATTCACAAACGAAGCTCTTATTCCTTTTTGATTTCTATAAATAGTTGGCGTCATAAATACTTTACCACGATCATTAAGTTCGGTTAAAAATTGAGATACTTTTTCCTGATTGTGATCTCCTTTTAAAGTAAAACAAACATTATTAAGCCGAATTGGTGCCATTAATTCAAAATTTCCATCTTCAATAAGTTCGTTTCCAAAATGCTGCGCCATCAAGACACTATTTTCTACAATATCCTGAAATCCCTCTTTTCCGTAAGCCAGCAAAGAAAACCAAACCGGCAAGGCTCTTAAACGTCTTGAGTTCTCGGGCAATACATTTAGGTAATTAAAATTCTCTAACGGACTTCCTAAATAAGGCGCATTCGAATTTTGAAATGTTTCTATTTGTAGACTGGTATGTTCTTTTTTAATTAAATAAAAAGCGCTTTCGTAAGGCACATTCAGCCATTTATGACAATCAATTGTAATACTGTCTGCGCCTTCCCAACCTTTTACAAAATGTTTATATTTATCAGAAACAGCGGCAAATCCACCAAAAGCTGCATCAATATGCCACCAGAAACTGTATTTTTCTTTTAATTTTGAAATCGCTTCAAAATCATCAAAATCTGCTGTATTCACAGTTCCGGCACTCGAAATTAAGATAAAAGGTTTTCCGTTTAAGCTTTCAATATTATTTTCTAAATCAACAATATCAATTGCTTCGCGGTTGCCTTCAATTGTTTTTATTGTGGTGAAATTATTACTTCCAATTCCTAACATCGCCAATGATTTTATTGACGAAGAATGTGGCGTTGCAGTCAGGATATTTATAGTTTCAGAAATTCCATTTTTCGCAAAATCTTTCCCAGACTGTTTTCCAAACCATTGCCTGGCAACTCCTAAACAGGTAAAATTTGACATTGTAGCGCCGGTTACAAATCCGCCCAGAAAAGAGTTTGGTAAACCAAATAACTGTAATAATAAATTGATTGTTTCAAATTCAATTAATGCCGAAGCGCCGCCCTGCCCTTTTATTGCCTGCGTATTTTGATCGTAAACTGAAGCCAGCCAATCGCCTACAATAGCAGCCGGAGTAGATCCTCCGGTTACAAATCCCCAATATCGTGGTCCCGAAGATGCGACCATTAAAGGTGCTAATCGTTCATTAAATTCTTCTAACGCTGCAACGGAACCTAAACCTAATTCGTTTAATTCACGTGTTACATCAATTGAATTTTTATTTGAAGTGAGAACATTTTTGATATTATTCAGGAAATCAATTCCTTGCTGTTTTGCTGTATCAAGTATATTTTCAAGATCATTTAAATCCTGCTGCAAAAATGTGTTCATAGTATTTATTTAGAAATATTGGTAATGGAATCTTACCATTTTGTTTTTTCAGAAAATCGGGAAATCAACATCGAACAAATAACATCGCCGTTGGCATTTAATAAAGTGGCGACCGGGTCAACAAGCGTTCCTAAGATCATGGCTACGGGCAAAGCTTGTTCCATCGGTAAACCGTAAACGGTAATGGCTAAAATTTCGCCAATGTAACCACCATTTGGGATTCCGCCTTCTACAATCGAAACGATTACGGTAATTCCTAATGCTATCAAAATGGTCATTGGATCTGTAAAATCTTTTCCAAACATGGCAAAAAGAACTGTTATTTTTAAAATCGATGACATACTGGAACCATCTTTATGCAAAGGTCCGCCGAGTGGAATAACCAAATTCCTGACATGTTTAGGAATGCCCATTTTTTCGGCAGCATCCAGATTTGCGGGAATGGTTGCAATACTGCTGCATGTTCCTACGGCGGTTAAGGAAGGCGTAATATTGTTTTTCCAAAAGACCATAAAAGCTCTTTTTCCTCCGGCTATAAAAGCATAAATACTAAAAAACACGAAGAAGTAAAAGATACAAGCGGCGTAATAAACGCCCAAAGGTTTGGCGTAAGCACCAAATAATTGCGGACCAAAAACACCAACCTGATACGCAAAATAAGCTCCTAAACCAATTGGCGCTAATTTCATAATCATCATTAGCAATTGCTTCATGACTTCGTTTCCGGAATCAAGAAAACTTCTGAAAGAGCTTCCTTTTTCTCCTGATTGCAAACTGGCAAAACCAACTAAGAAAGAGAATATAATAAGTGCCAGCATGCTTTTTCTCGACAATAGCTGATAGAAATCATTTACGGTAAGCAATTGTGCGATTTGGTCGCCAATACTTCCGGATTCAATATTTTCTATTGGAATTTTTGAAACAATAATACTTTGATGAATCGGAACAATATAAACCGCCAGAATCATGACAATAGCCGAAATTAGTATAGTTCCTAAAAAAACGGCCAGCATGATCATAAAAAGTTTTCCCAGTTTTTCGGTTTGCTCTAAATTGGCAACAGAAGAAGCAATGGTGAAGAAAATCAACGGAATAATGGCCGTGAAAAGTAAATTAAGAAAGATGTCTCCAAGCGGTTTTATAACCAAAACATCTTTTCCGAAAAATAATCCGAGAATACTTCCCAGTATTATTCCTCCAAGTAGTAAAAGAATGCTGCTGTAACTTTTGAGAAAATTGATTTTTTTAACCTCCATAATTTTAAAAAGTATTAGAATTCAGAATAGAAAACCCGAAATAAAAATCAATTAAAGTACTCAAAAAAAGAGTTCAAAAATTATTATTGTAACTTTTTGTTATTTTTCCAAAACCAAAGTCGTAAAAGCTCTGTCAACCAATTCTCCTGTTTTGCTTTTTACTTTTTCGGTTAAAGTTTCTTTATTTATGATTTTGAAAGAAGTTTTCTCAATTAGTTTCTCCACTTTTTCGGTACTGTAAAGTTCAAACTCATATTGTGTAAAAGGAAGCTGTTTCATGAAACTTTCTTCGGCAAAGGTCAAGGAGAAAATACCTTTTTCTTTTAAAACCCTGTAAATTTCCGAAAGCAATTTTTCAGGTTCCTGCCAGAAATAAATCGTATTTACAGTAAATATTTTATGAAAGAAAGCATCTTCAAATGGAATTATATTTCCGTCATAAATCGAAAAAAAGGCCTGTTTTTGCGATACAAAATTTCTGTTGATCCGGCGTGCTTCCTGAAACATTAATTCAGACATTTCAAGTCCGTAATATTTAATATTTTGAGCTTCTTCAAATATAAATGCTACATGTCCTGCGTTTCCGTGACCTAATTCCAGAATATTATCTCCTGATTCTATATGTAGATTTTGAAAAGAATGGCGCGTCATGTTGATGTTGGTTTCATGCATCATATTCGCCATTTCGATTCCTTTTTCTCCCGTTGGATGTTTGAGCTGAGATGCGATTGCTTGTAATTCTTCTTGTTTCATAATGGTGTTATTAAATTCCAAATTAAAAAAAATCCAAATTGCAACTACCGATATCTTTGTCAAAGTTTAAAACTTTGACAAAGATTACAGCATGTGTTTTTAAAAAATACGACTCGCGATCTGACGAATATTCTCCGATTTCCCCATTGAATAATAATGCAAAACAGGAACTCCGGCAGCTTTTAATTCTAATGATTGCTGAATTGCCCATTCGATACCCACCTGTTTGATCTCTGCATTATTTTTACATTTATCAACTGCATCGATTAAATCTTCAGGCAAATCAATTCTGAAAATTTGTGGTAAAATCTGTAAATGTCTTTGAACTGCAATGGGTTTAATTCCGGGAATAATCGGAATTGTGATTCCAATTTCTCTGGCTTTTTCTACAAAAGCAAAGTATTTAGCATTGTCAAAAAACATTTGTGTTACGACATAATCAGCTCCCGCATCTACTTTTTCTTTCAGTCTTTTCAAGTCTGATTGTAACGAAGGAGATTCTAAATGTTTCTCCGGATAACCGGCAACACCAATACAAAAATCGGCTTTGTTATCGACATCCATAACTTCATGCAGGTATTTTCCACAATTTAAATCATTGATTTGACGAACCAAATCGATGGCAAAACTGTTACCGCCCACTTTAGGCACAAAAGATTGTTCATCTTTCATGGCATCTCCACGAAGTGCCATTACATTGGTGATTCCCAGATACTGACAATCAACCAGCATGTATTCTGTTTCTTCCTGCGTAAATCCGCCGCAAAGCAAATGCGGCACAGTATCAACATTATATTTATGTTTTATAGAAGCGCAAATTCCAAGCGTTCCCGGACGCATACGAGTTAATTTTTTATCCAAAAGTCCGTTGCCTTTGTCAATATAAATATATTCTTCGCGAGAAGTCGTTACATCAATAAACGGCGGTTTAAACTCCATTAACGGATCAATATTATCGTATAATTCCTGAATGCTTTTTCCTTTTTGAGGCGGAATAAGTTCAAATGAGAATAATGTATTTCCTTTGGCGTTTTCTATATGTTCTGTTACTTTCATTATTAGAGTTATGAATTATGACTTATGAGTTTTGAGTTTTAGTTCGTGTAAAAAATCTGAAATCAAAAAACGTAATCAAATATCTTTTTTTGTTTCAGGTTTCAAGTTGTTAGCGTACCTGAAACATGAAACATGAAACTTTTTTCTAGTCTGCTATATTAGGGTTTAACCATTTCATTGCGTAATCTGTTGGTACATTGCGTCGTTTGGCGTAATCTACCACCTGATCTTCTTTTATTTTTCCAAGTCCGAAATATTTACTTTTCGGATTCCCGAAATAATATCCAGAAACAGATGAAGCCGGCCACATCGCCATACTTTCTGTCAGTGTAACTCCAATTTCTTCGGCTACATTTAGGAGTTTCCAGATTGTTGGTTTCTCCAAGTGATCCGGACAAGCCGGATATCCTGGCGCAGGACGAATTCCTTTATAATTTTCTTCGATCAAATCTTCTGTCGAAAGTGATTCTTGAGGATCATAACCCCAGAAATCCTGACGTACTTTTTCGTGCAGGTATTCGGCGAAAGCCTCAGCAAAACGATCCGCTAATGCTTTTACCATTATCGAATTATAATCGTCCAGATCTTTTTCAAATTCAACTGCCCATTCGTCAACACCAAAACCTGTTGTGACACAAAAAGCGCCCATATAATCTGTAATTCCTGAGTCTTTTGGCAAGATAAAATCAGACAAAGCGATGTTTGGTGCTCCTTTTGTTTTTTGTGATTGCTGACGAAGCGTTAAGAATTTCTCCAATACTTTTCCGTTTTCATCACGCAATTCGATATCGTCATCGTCAACTTGGTTCGCAGGGAAGATTCCGTAGATTCCTTTTGCCGTTAGTTTTTTCTCTGCCAAAATCACTTTCAACATTTCCTGAGCATCCGCAAAAACCGAAGTTGCCTGTTCTCCCACAACCTCATCGGTCAAAATTGCAGGATATTTTCCGAACAATTCCCACGTTCTAAAAAATGGTGTCCAGTCGATATACGGAACCAAAACATCCAATTCTACTTCGATAATTTGTTTTCCAATTACTTTTGGTTTAGTCGGAGTATATTCAGCCCAATCCAATTGTAATTTGTTTTTACGCGCTTGCTCGATCGTCAGGAAGTTTTTGTCTCTCGAACGATTCAAAAACGTTTCTCTGAATGCATCATATTCAGCACGAATATCGCTTGCATATATTTTTCGGTTATGATCTAACAGGTTTCCTGCAACGGTAACGGCGCGCGAAGCATCATTTACGTGAATTACAGTTTCTCTATATTGCGGAGCGATTTTCACGGCAGTATGTGCGCGCGAAGTCGTTGCACCACCAATCATAATTGGAATTTTAATTCCTTGTTTGTCTAATTCTTTTGCCAGATAAACCATTTCGTCAAGCGATGGCGTGATCAATCCGCTTAAACCAATAATATCTACATTATGTTCTATCGCCGCGGCAATAATTTTTTCCGGAGGCACCATAACGCCAAGATCTACAATCTCGTAGTTGTTACACGCCAAAACCACCGAAACAATATTTTTACCAATATCATGAACGTCACCTTTTACGGTTGCCATCAATATTTTTCCGTTTCCTTGTTTGTCTCCGGCTTGTTTACTGGCTTCAATAAATGGCAATAAATACGCCACGGCTTTTTTCATCACACGTGCCGATTTCACAACCTGAGGCAAAAACATTTTTCCACTTCCGAATAAATCGCCAACCACATTCATTCCCGTCATCAAATTGATTTCGATCACTTCAATAGGTTTTGTTGCGGCTAAACGTGCTTCTTCAACATCTTCTTCAATAAAAGCATCAACTCCTTTTACTAATGAATGCGTAATACGTTCCTGAACTGTTCCTAAACGCCATTCCTGAATCGCTTTTTCATCACTTTTTACTTCGCCTTTTACGTTCTCAGCAAAATCTAAAAGTCGTTCTGTCGCGTCGTCGCGTCGGTCCAGAATTACGTCTTCAACGTGTTCTAATAAATCTTTTGGGATATCATCATAAATCGAAAGCATCTCCGGATTTACGATTCCCATTGTCATTCCGTTTTTGATAGCGTGGTATAAAAACACCGAGTGCATCGCTTCACGAACGGTATCATTTCCTCTAAAAGAAAACGAAACGTTACTTACCCCACCACTAATATGGGCATGTGGCAAGTTCTCACGAACCCATTTTGTACCTCTGAAAAAGTCCAAAGCATTCAGGCGATGTTCTTCCATTCCCGTTGCAACGGGAAAAATATTCAAATCGAAAATAATATCCTGTGGTGGAAAGCCAACTTTATTAACCAAAATATCATACGAACGCTGACAGATTTCGACTCTTCGGTCATAATTATCCGCCTGACCTACTTCGTCAAAAGCCATGATAATAGCCGCAGCTCCGTATCGTTTGATTAATTTGGCGTGATGAATAAAAGCTTCTTCACCTTCTTTCAAAGAGATTGAGTTTACAACACTTTTTCCTTGTACTACTTTTAGACCTGCTTCGATGATTTCCCATTTCGAACTGTCGATCATAATCGGCACTCTCGAAATATCCGGTTCTGATGCAATTAAATTCAGGAATTTAGTCATTGCCTGAACACCATCAAGCATTCCCTCATCCATATTAATATCGATGATCTGTGCTCCACCTTCTACTTGTTGTCTTGCAATATCAAGCGCCTCGTCATATTTCTCTTCCTTGATTAAGCGAAGGAATTTTCGCGAACCGGTTACATTTGTACGCTCTCCAATGTTTACAAAAACACTTTCCGGCGTAATAATCAACGGTTCTAATCCTGCTAATACAAGGTCTCTTCTTTTTTCTGTCATTTGTTTTAAAGTTACTAAGATCCTGAGATACTAAGGTTCTAAGTTTTTTATTCTATATTTTTTTAGGCGTTTAAACCTTTAATCTTTTATATTAATGGGCGTGTCCCTCCGGGTCGGGCTATCCACTTCTATCCCTCACGCAAATCTCGGTTTCAATAGACAACTTATGTTTTCGATATCATTTCCATTTTGAATTCTCTATGTATTTACAAGTTACGCCTGCGTCATATATGTAATATTTTGTTTTGGTAAACCCTGCTTTAACTAATGAGATTGAATCTGGTTCTAATTCTTCTTCTAAAACAATATAGTTGTCTTCCGGGTTATTCAAATCATATTTCACTTTATAAAACTTATCCACAAGTTCGTAATCTCTACTAGAAACCTCTGATAAAATTTTTTTACCTGAATAGAAATAATATTTCAAATAATCTCTTTTTCCTTCGCGTACAATTCTAGTTACAAACCCAATAGTTTCGCCTTTGAATGTTTTCTTATGTTCATTATATTTCTTGGCATCTTTACTTGAAAGAAATATCCACAAAAATATTATGGCAATAAGAAGAATTGGAGCTATCAAATTTGTATTAATGTTCGTTTCTTTCATTTTTTACACAAATACCGGCGCCACTCTCGGCTTATAATCCTTCGCAACCTCAGCAATTAATCTGATGTGATCCGGAGTTGTTCCGCAACAACCACCGATGATGTTGATTAAATTATCGTCTAAATATTCTTTTATGAAAGCCTGAGTTTGTTCCGGAGTTTCATCGTATTGCCCGAATGCATTTGGCAATCCCGCATTTGGATGAGCCGACACATTAAAACTCGTGTGTTGTGCTAATGTTTTTAAGTATGGTTTCAACAAATCGGCTCCAAGAGCACAATTAAATCCTACGCTTAATAACGGAATATGTGATACTGAAATCAAAAACGCCTCAACCGTTTGCCCTGAAAGTGTTCTTCCTGAAGCATCGGTAATGGTTCCCGAAACCATGATTGGAATATCAAGATTACGTTCGTCTTTTACTTCTTCGATTGCGAAAAGTGCTGCTTTTGCATTTAAAGTATCAAAGATGGTTTCTACCAAAAGTAAATCGCAACCGCCATCCATTAGAGCTTCTACTTGTTGTTTGTAGGCGATACGCAAATCATCAAATGTTACGGCTCTGTAACCCGGATCGTTTACATCTGGCGACATACTTGCGGTTCTGTTTGTTGGTCCAATTGAACCGGCAACAAAACGAGGTTTGTCCGGATTTTTGGCTGTAAATTCATCAGCTACTTCTCTTGCCAACTTAGCCGATTCGTAGTTTAATTCATAAACCAAATCTTCCAGGAAATAATCGGCCATACCGATTGTCGTTCCTGAAAAAGTATTGGTTTCTACGATGTCTGCGCCGGCTTCAAAATAAGCGGCGTGGACATCGCGAATGGCTTGTGGTTGTGTTATGGATAGTAAATCGTTGTTTCCTTTTAACGGGTGCGGGAAATCTTTAAAACGCTCTCCTCTAAAATCTTCTTCGGAGAAATTATAGCGCTGCAGCATTGTTCCCATTGCTCCGTCAAGGATTAGGATATTTTTTTTTATTGCTTCCTGAATTGTTATTGCCATGTTTTTTATCTTTTAGCTGCTAAGTTCCTAAGGCGCTAAGATGCTAAGTTTTTTATTTATTATAATTCCGGTTTCAAACCCGACAGATTTTAAAAACCTGTCGGGTTTAGCGCGGTATTGATTCACTTTAATTCCAAGAATTCACTATGATGGCTCATTAGCCCCGATTACTTCACTTAATTTCTATTTTCATAGGAGTTCAGTGAACTTCGTTTGAGCCGGTATCCTCGTAGTGCAACGGAGAGATAAAGGCGAAAGCGGGAACGATGTTAGCAAAAATGCGCCAATGATTCGCTCATGATACCGAAGTGAATTCAGTAAAATAATATTGTATGGTTGTCAGGAAGAGTTTTGAGAAATACTTTTATGTATTTGTGTTATCTATCTTTGATACTAAGAATAGTATAAAGTAGAATGTAGCACCTTCTTTATGATAAAGGGTTGCTAAGGTTTCATTGGGTCTTTCCCTCCGCCTTTCGTGATAACTTTCAATAATTTTAAGAACAGTGCAAAGTAAAGACATAAGCTGAACAATTGCAAGTTTTTTTTAAGTTTCTAAGAGACTAAGGTTCTGAGGTTCTAAGTTTAGAAATTGACTTTAATATTTAGGCTTTTGTTTTGTTCCTATAAAATTGATAATCTCAATAATATTTGATTTCTTATTTATTCTGTAAACCAAATAATTGTTTTTATCTACAATTGCTTTATACAAAGATTCGCTTTTAATTGATTTTGGAAATTGTTCTGGATTAAGACTAATTTGATTAATAACCTGTTGAATTTTATTCTCTAAGTTTAAAATTTCCTTTTTCGTCCATTTTACTTCCAAATAATCGACAACTTTATCAAAACCTTTAACAGCTTGCGCTGTCCATATAAATTTTAGTGCCATTTCGAAAATCTTTTCATAACATCTTCGTGGCTTATAAATTCACCTTTTTCAGCCTGATCTAGTCCGATTTGAATTTCAGCTTTCTCTGATTCCGATAACTCATCAAACCAATCGCTTTGATTTGCTTTTAGAATCAATTCTAATTTTTCTAAAACGCGTTCATCTTCTACCTTGAACAATTGTTGAATAAATTGATATTTTCTAGCTTCTAAATTCATGATACTCAAAATTTATATATTACAAAGATACAAATAAAAAAAGCTCAAACTGTATTACAAGTTTGAGCTTTATATCTAAAAAAACCTTAGCGTCTTAGTCCCTTAGAACCTCAGCGCCTTCGATTAAACAATTGCCTTAACAACCGCTTTTGGAGCTTCTTTACGGGTTCCGTCGAAACCGTCTACACCAGAAACTGTCGTATATTTCAATACATATTTTTTACCCGGATTGATGATGGCGTATGCTGCCTGACACATTAAAGTTGCTTCGTGGAAACCACAAAGAATCAGTTTTAATTTTCCTGGGTAAGTATTAACGTCTCCAATAGCGAAGATTCCCGGAATATTTGTCTGGTAATCTAATGCGTTGTTTACTTTAATGGCATTTTTTTCGATTTCTAGTCCCCAGTCCGCAATTGGACCTAATTTTGGTGTTAATCCGAAAAGTGGAATAAAATAATCTGTTTCGATTTTACGGTGTGCTCCGTTTTCTTCGATATCTAACGATTCAACGTGCTCAGCACCATTGATTCCGATTACTTCTGCAGGCGTAATTAATTTAATTTTTCCAGCTGTTTTTAATTCCTGTACTTTTTCAACTGAATCAAGAGCTCCTCTAAATTCATTTCTACGGTGAATTAAAGTGACTTCTGAAGCTACATTTGCCAAAAAGATACTCCAGTCTAATGCTGAATCTCCTCCTCCGGCAATTACAACTCTTTTATCTCTGAATTTCTCCGGGTTTTTGATGAAGTATTTTACTCCTTTATCTTCATAAAACTCGATATCTTCTATAAGTGGCTTGCGTGGCTCAAAACTTCCCAAACCTCCTGCAATAGCAATAACCGGTGCGTGAAATTTAGTCCCTTTATTTGATGTTACAATGAAACTTCCGTCTTCTTGTTTTTCGATTGTTTCAGCGCGTTCTCCTAATGTATAACCTGGTTCAAATTGTTTAATTTGTTCTTGTAAGTTATCAATTAAATCTCCTGCTAAAACTTCAGGGAAACCAGGAATATCATAAATAGGTTTTTTTGGATACAACTCTGAAAGTTGTCCTCCTGCTTGTGGTAAAGCATCTAATATATGACATTTTAATTTTAATAATCCTGCCTCGAAAACGGCAAATAAACCTGTTGGTCCTGCTCCAATTATAAGTATATCTGTTTTAATCATTATGGTTGTTGTTTATAATCATTCTTAATAATACAAAGAAACAAATAATATATGCCATTATCAAATGATTTTTATCATTGATTCCTTGTGTAATTTTTCATCGGGTTAATCCCCAAGCTTCGGGACGACGCTACAAAATTTGTCTTTCCTTCGAAACTTTTTTGCTATTCTTTATTTTTTAATGAAGCCGTTATTTCGTTCATTTTTTTGACCTTGTCTTCAAAATTGCCTTTCAGTGTTTTTCGATATTCATTGAGGTTTTCTACCATTTGATTAATATCTTCCGGAATGACTTCTTCAAAAAATTCCCGCAGCCTTTTAGCAGTTGTTGGTGATTTTCCGTTGGTCGAAATAGCAATTTTTACGTTTCCTTTTGTTACGATTCCGCCCAAATAATAATCACACAAATCGGGTGTATCGGCAATATTGCAAATTAAATAACGCTTTCGGGATAAATCATATACCTTTTTATTGACTTTTAAATCATCGGTACAAGCGATTACCATGTGGCGCTTTTTGAGCATTTTCTTTTTAAACTTCGATTGTGTTAATGTAATCGAAGGATGATTTTCGGCCAAAATCTTAATTTCAAGATGAAAATCTTTTGCTACAACTTCAACATTTGCATTTGGACTCGACTTTAGCAAAAAAGAAAGTTTCTCTAAACCCACATTTCCACCACCCACAATCAATACATTAAGATTGTGAAGCTTTAAGAATATTGGATATAATTCATTCTGTTCCATTTTATTTTATTTTCATCCAATCAAAATTAGATGATTTATTCTTAAAAACATCGTGATTTAAAATCCAATGTTTACTTTGGCTACATCAGGTTGAAACCTGAAGCTATGTTATTCCTTTTGAATTTATCGGACGATTTCTTTTGACAGAAATTCTTCGTAAAAACCTTTTAATTTGTTGCTTTCGCGGACAACATTTCCGAGAACAATAATCGCCGGTGAACTTAATTTTTGTTGTTCTACTACTTCTAAAATAGAATCTACTATTCCAACGCCCACTTTTTCTTCAGAAGTTGTTCCATTTTGAATAATCGCTACAGGTAAATCTCCTTTGCCTTCTTTTTGAAACAAATCGATAATTTGAGGCAATTTGTGCATTCCCATCAAAATAACTACTGTTGCAGATGATTGCGCTGCCAAAGCTACATCTGAAGATAATTTTCTATCGGAAGTTGTTCCTGTAATCGCCCAAAAACTTTCTGAAACACCTCTTTTTGTAATTGATATTCCCAGACTTGCCGGAACTGCCACTACCGAAGATATTCCTGGAACAACAATTGTCGGGATTCCGAAACTTTCAATAAATTCTATTTCTTCGCTTCCGCGCCCGAAGATAAACGGATCTCCGCCTTTTAAACGCACTACATTTCCGTACGTCAACGCATTATCAACAATCAACTGATTGATTTGATCTTGCGTATAAGCGTGATTTCCTATTTTTTTTCCAACAAAAATTTTGATGGCATTTTTTGGTGCGTGTGCTAATATTTCGTCATTGGCCAATGCATCGTACAAAACCACATTCGCTTCAGCTAGTGCTTTTACGGCTTTGAGCGTAAGCAAATCCGGATCGCCGGGACCTGCGCCAACTAAAGTTACTTTGGGTTTTACTGTATTATGCATTTGCTAATTCTTGAGCTCTGTATTTTTCTATTGTGTCAAAAAATGAAATTCCTTGTTGAATGTATGCTTTTGCAAATGCTTCTGAAGGCTCATTTTGATTGATTTGATATACCAATTCTTTGAATGTTGTTGGCAATTCAATTTTACCTGTTACGATGAAAACGTTGTCAAATAAATCAACAATTCCTGCGTGATTATTTGTTTTCTCGTTTTCTGCAAGCAACAATGCTTTTGCACCGTTTACAAATCCGGCGTAAGCGTGGTAAATAGCGTCTGACCATTTATTTTCGTCGAATGATTCCTGAGCAAACGTCAATTTATCTTTGGCTTCTAATAATAAAGTCGCTACTAAATCGATCACAACTCCGGCACATTCTCCAACTCCAACGGCTTTTACATAATTGTCTGCATTACCCCAATCCACAAAATCAGCTTCGGTTAAATTGGTTACGTCTGCGAAAGGTTTTAATATCTCATAGAAATATTTCTCTCCTTTTTGATCGTAATAATTCAGGAATTTTTCTCCGTTTGCATTGGCATCAAAATCATTTAAAATCGTACGCAAAGCATCTGGTCCTCTACGGCTTGGAATTTTAATTACTTTATCTGCAAAACGTCCTGCTCCATTTCCTAATCTTCCTCCACCTAATAAAACCTGTAAAGCCGGAGCTACTAATTTTCCTGAATTGATTGACATTCCCTGAAAACCAATTGCCGACATATTATGTTGCCCACAGGCATTCATACAACCCGAAATTTTGATTTCGATTTCGTGGTTATTTAAGTACTGAGGATATTCTGCATTTAAAACTTTCTCCAGTTCTTCTGCAATTCCGGTACTGCTTGCAATCCCCAAATTGCAAGTGTCAGTACCAGGACATGCTGTAATGTCAGCAGTCGAATTATATCCTAAATGAACAAAATTCAATTTGGCTAATTCCTGATAAAAGAAAGGCAAATTTGCTTCTTTTACGTGACGTATTACAATATTTTGGCGCAATGAAAAACGTAATTCATTTGCTGCATAATTCTTAATTAAATCGGCTAATAATCTGGCTTTATCGGTATAAAAATCTCCCAATAAAACTTTGATTCCAATTGCGTAATAACCTTCTTGTTTCTGAGCAATTACATTCGATTTTTTCCACGCTTCATAAGCTGCAGTATCTTCAATTGTAACTTGCGGTGCTTCTAATAATGGTTCCGGAATTGGTCCGTCAAAAGCGGTTGTGTCAATTTCGTAAGTTTCGAAAGCGATTGCTTTTTTCTCTTTTTCAACCAAATCAAGGAAAACATCTCTTCCCATTTCTTTGATTAAGAATTTCATACGCGCTTTCATTCTTTTGGCACGTTCACCGTATCGGTCAAAAATACGGATGATTCCTTCTGCTGTTGGAATAATCTGATTCGCCGGTACAAATTCTGATAGTAATTCAGCATGCGCCGGTTGAGATCCTAAACCTCCTCCAAACATGATTTTGAAACCGCGAACACCATCAACAATTTTTGGAATAAATCCTAAATCGTGCAAATAGCTCAAAGCGGTATCTTCATCAGATGATGAGAACGAAATTTTGAATTTACGTCCCATTTCCTGACAAATCGGATTTCTTAATAAGTATTGAAATAAAGCATGTGCGTAAGGCGAAACATCAAATGGTTCGTTTACATCTACACCGGCCAATTCGCTTCCTGTAATATTACGAACAGTGTTTCCACACGCTTCACGCAAGGTAACATCATCTTTGGCCAAATTTGCCCAAAGTTCCGGAGTTCTGTCCAGACTTACATAGTGAATCTGGATATCCTGACGTGTTGTAATGTGCAGACGTCCTGTAGAATATTCATCAGAAACTTTAGTAATTCGTACCAATTGTTCGCTGGTCACTTTACCGTAAGGCAATTTAATACGAATCATTTGAACGCCTTCCTGACGTTGTCCGTAAATTCCACGCGCTAAACGAAGACTACGAAAACGCTCATCATCAATTTTTCCTCCACGGAATAAATGAATCTTTTTTTCTAAATCGATAATCTCTTTCTGAACTATCGGATTTTCTATTTCTGTTCTAAAACTTTCCATTTTTTCTTTCGCTTTAGGCTTTTTTTATTCGCTTTAAGCTTTAGGCTATATGCCATAAGCTTTTAAAATATCTCGTTATGCATTTTCGCTTAAAGCTTAGAGCCTAAAGCTTATAGCAAGTTTACCTAATGAATCCTACTCCTGCTGTTGTGTTTGTCGCAGTATCAATTAAGATAAAAGCTCCGTTTGATTTATTTTCGTTGTAAGCATCAAAATACAATGGTTTGCTCAATTTGATGTTAACTTCTCCAATTTCGTTGATCGCCAATTGCGACGCTTCTTTTGTTCCTGAATAATCTGTAGAGATGGTATTTTTGATACTTTCTACTTTTGCTAAAACCGAGTTTGTGTTGTGCTGTACAATATATTTTGTACCCGGAACCAGTTTTTTACTATCCATCCAACAGACAGTTGTGTTTATTTCTTTTTCAATTTTTGGAAGCTCTGATGATTTTACAATCATATCGCCTCTTGTTACATTGATGTCGTTTTCTAATTCGATTGTAATGGAAGAACCTGCAACGGCTTCATCAAATGTTTTATCGAAAAAGTGAATTTTAGAAACTTTTGATTCTGTTAAAGAAGGAAGAACCGTTACAGCATCTCCAACCTTAATTGAGTTTCCGTATAATTTTCCTGCGTAACCTCTAAAATCGTGATATTCTTCTGTTTTTGGACGAATAACCGTCTGAACCGGGAAACGTGCTTTTCCTGCTTCAAAAACATCATGAGAATGTAATCCTTCTAAATGTTCCAGAACGGTTTGACCATCGTACCATTTCATATTCTCCGATTTATCCACTACGTTTCCGCCATTGATTGCACTTAACGGAATGTAACTTACGTTTTGTTCCTTGAAAGTACTTTTTGCATTTAATGCCTGAAAATCGGCTTTGATTTTATTGAAAACTTCTTCTGAATAATCAACTAAATCCATTTTATTGATTGCCACAATTACCTCTTTTACTCTCAATAAATTATTGATAAAAAAGTGACGATACGTTTGCTCAATTACCCCTTTTCTGGCATCAATTAAAATAATAGAAACCTGAGAAGTTGAAGCTCCTGTAACCATGTTTCTTGTATATTCTACGTGGCCCGGAGTATCGGCAATAATGTAACTTTTCTTTGCAGTCGAAAAATAAATATGTGCCACATCAATAGTAATTCCTTGTTCTCTTTCGGCTACTAAACCATCTGTTGCCAATGAAAAATCAAGATAATCATATCCTTTTTGTCTGCTGCTTTTTTCGATTGCTTCTATTTTGTCAGTCGTCAATGATTTTGTATCGTACAATAATCTTCCGATCAAAGTACTTTTTCCGTCATCTACACTTCCTGCTGTTGCTATTTTTAAAACTTCCATTCTTAATATATTGTTTCAGGTTTAAAGTTTCCGGTTTTCATGTTCTCTCGAAACTTAAATCTGTATGTTTTTGTTTTTTTGATTCTAACTTTTAATTTTTAATTCTAAATTTTTAATTGAATTAAAAGTACCCTTGTTGTTTTCTCTTTTCCATTGCGGCTTCAGAACGTTTGTCGTCGATTCTGGCTCCTCTTTCAGAAATTGTTGATTCTCTGATTTCTCCCACAACTTCCTGAATTGTTGCTGCGTAAGATTCAACTGCGGCTGTACAACTCATATCTCCAACGGTTCTGAAACGAACAATTCTTTCTTCGATTTGTTCGTCTTCTTCCTGATACACATAAGGAGAATGTGACCAGATTAAACCGTCTCTCAAAAAAACTTTTCTTTTATGTGAAAAATAGATTGACGGAATTTCGATGTGTTCTTTTTCGATATAACTCCAAACATCTAATTCTGTCCAGTTTGAAATTGGGAAAACACGAACGTTTTGACCATTTTCTATTTTTCCGTTCAAAATATCAAATAACTCCGGACGTTGATTTTTTTCATCCCATTGACCGAAATCATCACGAACTGAAAAAATACGTTCCTTAGCTCTTGCTTTTTCTTCATCACGACGCGCGCCGCCAATACAAGCATCAAACTTAAATTCTTCAATTGCATCTAAAAGCGTAATTGTCTGTAAGCTGTTTCTACTAGAATATTTTCCGGTTTCTTCCACCACTTTTCCTTCATCAATAGCATCCTGAACATTACGAACAATCAATTCTAATCCTAATTCTTCAACCAATTTATCTCTGAAAGCAATTGTTTCAGGAAAATTATGTCCTGTATCAACGTGCAAAAGAGGAAACGGAATTTTTGCAGGGAAAAACGCTTTCTGTGCCAAACGCACCAATGTTATAGAATCTTTTCCTCCAGAAAAAAGTAAAACCGGTTTGTCAAACTGTGAAATTACTTCTCTGAAAATGTATATTGCTTCACTCTCTAAAGCGTTTGTTTTTAATACTGAACTCATTTTTGTTTTTTGTTTGATATTTTTTAGTTTCAAGTTTTAGGTTTTAAGTTTGTGAGTTACTCTAAAACTTTCCACTATTTATTCTGTTCTCTTGTTCTTTTTCATTGGGTAAAACCCCACGCTACAATATAAATTTGTTCTTTCTGCTCCATCGGGTTAAAACCCGACGCTACAATATAAATCGTTCCTCCGGAACTTAAATCCATATTCTATTCTCTCTACTCTTTATTCTATTTTCTTGCCTCTTTATTCTTTCTTAGCGCTGTGCAAACCACACTCTTTATGGCTTGATTCCCACCACCATCTTCCGGCTCTAATATCTTCTCCGGGGAAAATTGCACGTGTACATGGCGCACATCCTATACTTACGAAACCTTGTTTGTGCAAAGCATTTTGAGGAACATTGTTTTCTGATAAATAGGCTTCAACTTCTTCTAAAGACCATTTTAATAACGGATTGAATTTGATGATTTCGAAACCTCCATCGTATTCAAACAAATTCAAATCTTGTCTGTTTTCAGATTGTTCTGCTCTTAAACCTGTAATCCAAACTGAATTTCCTGCCAAAGCTTTTCGTAACGGAACCACTTTTCGAATAAAACAGCACTCTTTTCTATTTTCAACCGAATCATAAAAGCTGTTTGGTCCTTTTTGCTGCAGTAAACTTTCTACAGCTGTTGCTTCCGGAAAATAAACCTCAATTGGTTTCTTGTATTTTTTTAATGTCTTATGAAAAACATCGTAAGTTTCCTGAAATAATCTTCCGGTATCTAAGGTAAAAATGGTAATGTTCTGATTACTTTTTGCAATAAAATCTGTAATTACCTGATCTTCCTGACCAAAAGATGTGGAAAAAATTACTTTTCCCGGAAACTCATTTGCTAAAAAAGCTAATGTTTCGTCAAGCGAAAAATCCTTTGTTTTATCTAATAATGATTGTATAATTGTCGCACTCATATTCTCTTTCCTTCCTAAAAAATCGATTACAATAATTTAGATAATGTTTTTAAACTCAATAATATAATTAAAATTCCAACCGCAATCATCATTGGTTTTCTCTTGATTTTATTTACCAGAAAAGCTCCAAGAGGCGCTGCAATTACTCCTCCTAAAATCAAACCTATAATAACCTGCCAACCATGAATTCCTCCAAAAAGCATGAAAGTAATTCCGCTTGCAAATGAAATCGCAAACTCTGCAGCGTTTACAGAACCAATAGTATAACGTGGATTTCTTCCTCTTCCTAACAATGTAGATGTTACGATTGGTCCCCAGCCACCGCCGCCAACTGAATCCATAAAACCTCCAAAGACTGCCAAAACACTTAATTTTTTTGTTTTCTTCTTTATAATTGTTTTTTTCAGTGCTTTTTTGATAATAATAACCGCCAAAATAATCATGTAAACTGCAATAAATGGCTTGATAACTTCTCCATTAATCACATCTGATAATAAATAAGCCCCTGTAATCGAACCTAAAACACCTGGAATCAACAAATGTTTTACCAGCTTTTTATTGATATTCCCAAAACGATGATGAGATAATGCCGATGCTCCTGTTGTAAACATTTCAGAGACGTGAACCGCAGTACTACTCACAACCGGCGGAACTCCGTAAGCCAATAAGAAAGAAGTTGAAGTTGCTCCGTAACCCATTCCTAATGTACCATCTACTAATTGAGCAAAAATACCGATAAGGAAAAAAATTAAAAACTCCTGATTAAATCCTGAAACAAAACCGTTCCATGAAAATTCAGCATAATGATTGTATATCAAAGTACTTAACAACCCAACAAGTAAAAGAACCGGTATTATAACCCATAACTTTTCTTTTATCGAAGTTTCAGACTTTATATCAACACTATTTATTTTCAGCTCTTTTTCCATATTTCTATGTCTTTTTTTATTTAAAACCTATTACCCTATCGGCTTAGTAGATTACATTGCAAAAATACTACTTATTTCTAAATATCAAAACAATATTTTTATTTTTTTAAGCCCCTAACAGTCCATTAATTACACTATAACGAAATATTTAAAGCGTCAACAAATTAATTTAACAAATAAAGGGATATTGCAATGTATTTCAACAATAAACCAAGTATAAATATTTGGTTCTTAAAATAGATTTTAAAGTCTACCATTTCCATAGGATAATTATAAAATTGTTTTTATTTTTACGCCAAATTTTTATTATGGATTTTCAGATAGGTCTTGTAGTTGCAGGTTTGCTCGTTGGTTTTGTGGTTGGTTTAACCGGTGTTGGAGGCGGTTCGTTAATGACTCCAATTTTATTGTGGTTTGGTATTCCACCGACAACTGCAGTTGGTACTGACTTGCTTTATGCATCTTTTACTAAAATGGGAGGCGTATTTGTGCATCATAAAAAAGGCAATATCAATTGGCCTATTACAGGGTGGCTTACTTTAGGAAGCGTTCCTGCTGCACTATTGACTTTATGGATATTAAACAGCATAAAAACAGATATCTCGACCATAAATGCTGTAATAAAATACAGTTTGGGCTGGGCATTGCTTTTTACATCAGTTGCGATTTTGTTTAAAAAGAGATTATTGGTTTTTTCGCAAAAACATGCCGGAGACAAATTTCATAGCGAAAGCCATACGCAAAACATGCTCACAATTGGAATTGGCGTTTTATTGGGCGCAACTGTAACCCTAACTTCTATCGGTGCCGGAGCTTTAGGAACGGTTACTTTATTTTTTCTTTATCCGCTTTTACCAACGCCGCGTTTGGTTGGAACTGAAATTGCTCACGCTGTTCCGTTAACGCTTGTCGCCGGAATTGGACATGCTTCAATGGGGAATTTAGATTTGGTTCTATTAGGTCAATTGTTATTGGGATCTATTCCCGGGATTTTTATAGGAAGTATGTTAAGCGGAAAAGTGCCTGATTTATTTCTTAGAAATGCAATTGCAATAATGCTTTTTATAGCCGGATATAAATTGATTTTTTAAACTAAAAATTTCAATTATTCTATAAATAAAAAGGCCTTTTCAGTTACGAAAAGGCTTTTTATTATTTTAGAACAGAATTGATTAAAATGCAATATCTGCTAATGAATTACTTTCAAGAATTTTAAGTGTGTTATCACGAACTTCTGTCATTAAGCGTCTTGCAGCACAGGTTGATTCATCATCGCAATCGTCACATCTTTCGTAGAAATTATGACTTGCGCAAGGAAGCAATGCAATCGGACCTTCAAGAATGCGATACACTTTGGCCATGCTAATATCTTTCGGATCTTTTATGAGATAATAACCTCCGCCTTTTCCTTTTTTTGCTCCCAGAAATCCTGAGTTTCGCAGCAATAATAAAATACTTTCGAGAAATTTAATCGAAATATGTTCGCTTTTCGCTATTTCGGCAATTTGTACAGGTTCATTATTTTCTCGCCTGGCTAAATATGTTAACGCTTTAATTCCGTATTTTGTTTTCTTTGAAAGCACTTATATAATTTTAGATTTAAGAACGCAGCTTTTAGATTTTTATCTAAAATTAACCGACTGCCTATTTTTCTGCAACAAAAATAAGCTTTTTAAACGAGAAAAATAACACATTCAATTTAAATTCTACCAAATTAGTATAGTTTAACTAATTTGCATCATTTACTCCAATTAAATTGAATTCATGAAAAGTTTTCACATTTTCTGCTAAATCTTTTTTATTAACTACATAGGTATCCGATATTGTGTCATGCCAGCCTCTTCCTGAGCTTCCTAAAAAAGAAAAAGCTTCAAATGGAATTAAACGACATAAACTTCTTTTCAAAATAGTTCCAAAATCTGGTTTTTCGCCATTTTCATCTACTACGATTGTGCCTGTAATAAGTTTTCCTAATGATCTTCCTAAAAATCCTTCTGTAATTGTATAGTAAAAAATTGTAACACCAATAAAAACTACTTGTCCGCTAAGGTCACTCATGTCACTTAACCAAAGTAATATTCCGTTCCATTGCAAAAGATTTGCTAAAATGGCCAATACGAAAGCTAAAGCAAATATTAAGACCATGATAAAAATAATATCTAAAATATAATTTAGAATACGGCTTCCCTTAGAAGCTAATAATGATTCATCAAGAATGTAAGTAGAGTTACTCATGTTTGGTTGGTTTTAGTTTATGATTATTAATAAGATTTAAATTTTAATCCAAACAAAAATATACTTTTTACCCAAACAATTATAAAATAGAATAACGATTTTTAACAGTAATAGAATTACAGTCAAAAAATCGTTATTTATATAGTGAATTATCGATTTCTAATAATCTAAAATCAGAAATCTAAACTCTAAAATTATTTAAGAAAGCGCCTGATCTAAATCAGCAATTATATCTTTAACAGTTTCTAAACCTACAGAAACACGCACTAAACCTTCTGTAATTCCAACTGCAAGTTTTTCTTCAACAGATAATTTGCTGTGTGTTGTTGATGCAGGATGGGTCACAATTGTTTTTACGTCTCCAATATTTGCCGAAAGTGAGCATAATTTAATTTTATCTAAAAATTTTCTTCCTGCTTCGATACCGCCTTTAATTTCAATTGCAATAATATTTCCGCCCAAAAGCATTTGCTTTTTAGCAACTTCGTATTTTGGATGCGATTTTAAAAACGGATATTTCACGCTCTCTACATTTGGGTGACTTTCTAAAAACTCAGCTACTTTTAAAGCGTTTTCACAATGTTTATCAACACGAACAGCCAGAGTTTCTAAACTTTTTGACAATACCCAAGCATTAAATGGTGACATTGCCGGTCCTGTGTTTCTTGAAAATAAATATATTTTACGAATTAATTCAGCCTCTCCAACTGCAACTCCACCCAAAACACGACCCTGGCCGTCAATTAATTTTGTTGCCGAATGAATTACGATATGCGCACCGTATTTAATAGGCTGCTGAATGTATGGCGTAGCAAAACAGTTGTCAATTATTAAAATCAGATTGTGTTTTTTTGCAATTTGGCCCAACAATTCCAAATCAACTACATCTACACCAGGATTTGTTGGTGTTTCAGCATATAAAATTTTTGTGTTTGGCTTAATAAAACTTTCTATTGTTTCCGGTTTATTAATATCAAAATAGGTTGTTTCAATATTCCATTTTGGAAAATACGTCATAAACAATGCGTGAGTAGATCCAAAAACACTTCCGGCAGACACAATATGATCGCCTGAATCCAGCAATGCGGCAAAAGTAGAATATATAGCAGCCATTCCTGTTGCAAAAGCATAGCCTGCTTCGGCACCTTCCATGGCGCAAACCTTATCTACAAACTCTGTTGTATTTGGATTGCTAAAACGGGAATAAATATTGCGGACTTTTTCTTCTGTGAAAGACGCTCTCATATCCTCTGCATCTTCAAATACAAAACTTGATGATAAATACAAAGGAGTTGAATGTTCCTGAAATTGTGTTTTTTCTAAATGTGTGCGTATGGCTTGTGTTTCAAAACCAAATTCTTCTTTATTCATTGTGTTGTTTGTTTAAAAGAGTTGTTTCGCAGAGTTCACGAAATAACCTTTCATTAATTTAAGAGCAATAAAGAATTATCTAATTCTCCAATTGACTAATTTTCTAATTCTACAATTGTTCGTTGTTTAGTACAACTTTATATTTGATGGTTGCTGTTGGTTCAACTGTTTTGGCAACTGAGCAATATTTCTCAAAAGAAAGCTGTGCTGCACGCTGTGCTTTTTCAGGAATAATATCGCCTTCTAAATAAAAAACTACATTGATTTCCTTAAAAGGTTTTGCTTCATCAACCTGAACACGCTCGCCTTCAACCTCAGCATTAAAAGATGTTATTTCCTGACGCTGTTTCTTCAAAATTGAAATCATATCAATGGCGCTGCATCCGGCAACACCCATTAAAACTAATTCCATCGGACTTGCACCTAAATCGCTTCCGCCAAATTCTGCGCGGCTATCGACGTCGACTACATGACCGCGTTCATTTTTGAGTTTAAAATGAAACGCATCGTTTACTCTGTTTAGGGTTACTTTCATTGTGTTGTTATTTTTTTGTTTTTTGTTTGAATTCAGAAATCTAAAATCTATTAGCCTTTATCCGATAATCTCAAAATATCACCAAAAACTCCTCTCGCTGTTACCGCAGAACCTGCACCGGCTCCCTGAATTACGATTGGACGATCGCCATAAGATTCTGTATAAATTTCGAAGAAAGAATCAGATCCTTTTAATCCGCCCAAAGCGGTGTCTGAAGGAACAGAAACTAATTTTACTTCCAGATTTCCTTTGTCATTTTGCAAATCTCCAGACAATTCACCAATGTATCTTAATACGTGATTTGGTTTTTGATCGGCTTTTATTTTCTCGTAAATTGGGTCGAATTCTTTTAGTTTCGTTAAGAAATCAGATACGTTTCCTTCACGCAAATGTTCTGGAATTAAATTTTGAATTGAGATTTCTTCAAACTCATTCTGCAAATCCAATTCTCTCGCTAAAATCAATAATTTTCTTCCCACATCATTTCCGCATAAATCCTCACGTGGATCCGGTTCTGTGTATCCGTTATCGATTGCTTCTTTCAAAATTTCGCTAAACGGAACATCTTTTGCTGAAAAATTATTGAATAAATAACTCAATGTTCCGGAGAAAACGCCTTTTATTTTCGTGATATTTTCACCAGAAAGGTGTAATAATTTTATGGTATCAATTAATGGCAAACCTGCGCCAACATTGGTTTCGTATAAATAATTCTTTTGATTTTCTGCTAAAGCTTTTCTTAGTTCTTTATAGAAACCATAACTTAATGTATTGGCTACTTTGTTAGAAGAAATCAAATCGAAACTGCTTTCTACAAACGGAATATAATTTTCTACGAATGAAGCACTTGCCGTATTATCGATCGCAATTAAGTTTTCTAAATGATGTTGGTTTGCATAAAGGATAATGTCCTGAATTGTATACGCAAGACCTTCTTTTTCAATATCTGTTTTCCAGTTTGAAGTTACGCCATTTTTATTTAAAAGTAATTTTTTAGAATTGGCGATAGCAAAAACATTCAGCTTAACGTCTTTTCTTTTTTCGATGGCTGCAGCCGATTCTAAAATCTGGTTGATTAACGTTCCACCCACTAAACCGTGACCAATAATAGCAATGTTGATTTTTTTAGAAACTCCGAAAATCTCTCCGTGAATTACGTTTAAGGCTTTATTCAGTTCTGATTTCTTAACAACCAAACTCACGTTTTTACCCGTAACGGTGTTGTTAAACAGTATCGGAACAATTTTATTTTTAATTAATGCTGTATAAGGTTTATGGAAAGTGCTCAAATCCTGACCAATAATTGAAATTACCGACACATTATCTGTTACTGTAATCTGGTTTACATCTTTAGAATAAAAGTCGTTTTCGAACTCTTTTTCTAATTCAACCATTGCCAATGTCGCTTTATCAGTCGCTACAACAAGTCCAATTCCTCTTTCTGAAGAACCTTGCGAAATAATGCTTACGCTGATATTATGATCGCCCATTACTTTAAAAATACGGGCATCAACACCGGCTTTTCCAAGTAATCCACGACCTTCAAGATTTACAAGAGAAACATTTTCTAAAACAGAAAGTGTTTTGATTCCTTCTTTTGTAGAATCTGAAGTAATTAAAGTTCCGCGATTTTCATGATTGAATGTATTTAAAATACGAAGCGGAATATTTTTTTCCAACAAAGGAATAATCGTTTTTGCATGCAGAATTGTCGCACCGAAATTTGCTAATTCGTTGGCTTCATTAAACGAAAGAAATTCGATTTTTTTAGCATCGGCAACCAAATCAGGATTTGCAGTGTAAATTCCGTCAACGTGGGTGAAGTTTTGTAATTCTTCGGCATTCAAATAATTAGCAATTAACGAAGCGGTGTAATTACTTCCATTTCTTCCTAAAGTTGTGGTGTCGTTATTGTTGTTTGAACCAATAAAACCCGTTACAATATTTACTGTAGAACCGTTATGTTCTTTAAAATAATTAACTACATTTTTCTTCGAAAGCTGTTCCAATGGCTGTGCATCACCAAATTTAGAATCCGTTTTTAGCAATTCTCTTGCATCAACAAAGTTGGCCGGAATTCCTTTTTCTTTCAAAATAGAAGTCAGTAATTTAGCCGAAAGCAATTCGCCTTTAGACAAAATCTGATCTTTGATTTTATTACTGTAATCGCCAATTAAGCTTACACCTTCAAAAAGTTTTTCTAAAATTGTAAATTCTTCAGATAAATCAACTTGTGGATAATCTGAAATCTGATAGATTTTAAAATTTTCGAATAAGGGTTTATAATTTCCGTTTTTGGCGGCAATTTTTAAAATATAATCCAATTCATCTGTAGCGTCTCCACGGGCAGAAACTACAACGGCAATTTGCTCACCCTGATTTACTTTATCTGAAATAATTGAGACAACTTTGTTAAGTCCTTCCCCGTTTGATAATGATTTACCTCCAAATTTTAATACTTTCATTTTATTTTGCTATTGTTTCTGCCTTAAAAATATCGGCAAGTAAATGATCTAATTGTTTGTACTCGATTAAAAAAGCGTCATGTCCGTGAACTGAATCTATTTCGTTATAAAAAACATTGTCTTTGAACTTTTTTAAATCCTGATAAGTTTCTCTATTTTCTTTTGCCGTAAAAAATAAATCAGAATTGATTCCGATAATATGAATTGTGGCGTTTGTTTTTGATATTAAAGCTTCGAAACTCTCACTGTTTCTGGTAATATCTATGGTTTTAAGCAATTGGTTCATTAATTTATATGAAGCCAACTGATATCTTTTCTGCAATTTATCTCCGTGATGTGCCAACCAGCTTTCTATGTTAAAAACAGAAAGATTTTCATTGACAGTACGTTGAAATTTTTCTTTGAATGATTCCGGAGATCTGTAACACAACATGGCGTGAATTCTGGCGTCTTCGATTGGTCTTGATGAATTGTTCAGAATTTGTTCTTGTAAAAAACAATTGGCAATCATCCAGTCTGTCGATTTCCAGTCGGCTGCAATTGGTATTAAGTTTTGAGTGATGTCTGGTTTTAGAGCCAGCATTTCCCAGGCAATTCCACCACCAACAGAACCGCCAATAATACTATGAACCTGCTCTATATTTAAAGCATCAAGTCCTTCGATAAAAATTCTGGCAATATCTCTGGTTGTAAAATCCTGGTAGTTTTCTATAATAAAAGAATCTGTCCCGTTGCCCGGAACATTGAATGCAAGAACGGTATATTTATCGGTATCAATTGTTTTTCCTTCGCCAATTAAATCGCTCCACCAGCCGTTTTCGCCGGTAACCTGAGCATTTCCTGTCAAGGCGTGATTTACCAAAACAATAGGAGCGCTATGCAATGGCAAACCAGAAACGGTAAAGCTTAAAGGTAACGAACGGTAAAGTGCACCATTTTCGGTGGTGAAATTTTGTATGGTAAAAGGGTTTGGTATATTTTCCAATTTCAAATCTGTTGTATTATTGATTTGTATCTGGAAATATTAGAAAGAAAAAACTAGTATGAAACTAGAAAAATTCTTGTTGTTATCTTTCCACGTTTGGGCGTGGTAGAATGCAGCACCTTCTTCGCTTTACCGAAGGGTTGCTAAGGATTCATCGGGTCTAATCCCTCGTCCTTTCTTTATAACATTTCAATACGTTTTTGAACTTAAAGGTGCAAATTAACTACTAATTTCTTAAACAAACAAATTTTATCGAAACTGATTGCTCAATTTCTTAAAGATAATTCAAACTAAAACTGTTGTACGCAAAAAATTACCGAACGATTTGCCCAGTAAAATTAAGCAGGTTATCCCCTATTTTATGATGCTTTTCGATTTAAATAAAAAGCGTTTCATTTTCTTTTGAGTACATCAAAAACAATAAAGAATTTGGTTCTTTTTTCTCTTCTTTTATATCCGTTTCATTTATTCCAAATCTTGGATGAATCAATTCGTTTTTCGGCGGCGGCGGATTGTTTCTTTTAGTTCTGTTTTTCAATGTTGAAATTGTTTTGCTGATGTAGTTTAATGTGCTCATGATATTAAGTTTTAGTTTGTGTTGTGTATTTATCTTTATTATTCGTTTATTCTTTTGTTAAGCCTACAGAATGAAATAAAAAAACCCTTCTGGAACGGAATACCAAAAGGGTTTAAGTTTTTCAAACTCATATACTTTTAGTATCAACAGACGCGCACGCAAATAGATGCGACAGAGAACATCTTGTTCATCTGTAGGGATTTATTCATCTGTGATTTATTTATTATTTTAAATTCTTGCATTTTCTTATAAAATTAAAAAGCCTCCAAAAATTATTGAGAGGCTTTTGCATATATTTTTATTGTATTCTTACAATTTAAGCAAAAGTCTTCCCAACGGTTTTATCCGAAACGGCGCAAAACATTTTATAGATATTTAAGTGCATTGATTCAGTAGCTTTTGGGTTTAACAAATATGGGAATATTATTTTAATTACGCAAATAAAAAACAATAAATTAATACGAAAATCCGACAAAAAATTACTTTTTCGCGATATAAAACATCTTACAAATTTTTTGTTACACAAAAACAAGGTAAAAACTTACAAATAGTTGCTATACATCTTATTATTTCCACAAATCAGTTTATCAAAGAACATTTTAAAGTTTTTTTTCAATTCGGCATTAAAGCCAGACTGCTTCTTTATTTTTAATTTTTTCAGCCACTTTCAAAATGTCAGTTATAATTCCCCTTGAAATTGCCTGTTTACAAGCCGAAGCACTTTGAATTACGATAGGAACATCTGCATAAGATTGTGTATAAATTTCGAAAATCGTATCCGAACCTTTTAATTGTCCGATGGCAGTTGTTGCCGGTTCTGAAATTAATTTTACCTCTAAGGTGTTTTTTACAACATCAAATTCACCTACATACCTCAAAACGTGATTATCGGCCTGGGTGATTTTTGCAATTTTAAACGATTTATCAATGGCATCTTTATTAAGGATTCCGTTTTTCTCTAAATGTTCTTGTGTAATAAGAGGATTGATTTTAATATCCGAAAGTTCAAAATCTTTCCCAATTTCTCTGGTAAGAATCAGTAGTTTTTTGGCTGTATCATTTCCGGATAAATCTTCTTTAAAGGTAGAACGCATCAATCCTAATAAACTGGCATCTTTTAAAACAGATGAAAAAGTAGCCTCTTCATTCGAAAACCGATTAAAAACATAACTCAGATTATCAGAGAAAACACCTCGTATCTTGGTTATCTTTTCTCCGGAATAATATAAATCTCTCAATGTTTGCAAAACAGGAAATCCGGTATCGACTGAAGTTTCATAAAGAAACTCTTTGTCATACTTTTTAAGATTTTCTCTTATTTCTTTATAAAGGTCAAGCGGAAGCGTATTCGCTTTTTTATTGACAGCCACAATATTGAATCCGTTTTGAATCAACGTATTATAATGACTTATTAATTCGTCGCTCGCTGTAGCATCAACTGCGATTAGATTTTCGAATTCATTTTCTTTCGCAAATTCTATAATATCTTCTACTTTAAAAGGAACAGCCAATTGCACAAAATTGGTTTCCCAGGCATACCCAACGCCTTCTTTCTCGAAAAAAGCAACGGTAGAATTGGTGATAATCGGAAAATGAAAATCGATGTTTTTACTTTGCAGAAAAAAATCCTGACTTTCAATAATCTGATTAATCAAAGTGCTTCCGATATTTCCAATTCCAAAAAGGATAATATTTATTTTAAGCTTTGACATAATTTTTAATTTATTGGGGGTTGATTAAACCATATAAGTGATATAAGTTCCTTTAAATAGTATCAAATATTCATAATTTAGACGCAATGCTGTGCGTCTCTACTTATATGGTAAAAAAATATATGTTGCGTTTTTTCATAAAAAATCACCTCTAGCAAAACTCACTTGCTAAAGGCAATTTTTCAAACAAAAAACAAAAAAACCTAATTCTTATTAATGCTATATTGTGATTGTGTCACATTTGCAAAAACTGTTTTTAAATCGGCGATTAAATCTTCGATATCTTCAATTCCAACAGAAAGTCGGATTAAATCTTTTGAAACTCCGGTTTCCAATTGTTCCGAATCTGTCAATTGCTGATGCGTCGTACTTGCCGGGTGAATAATTAATGATTTTGTGTCGCCAATATTTGCCAATAAGGAGAATAGTTTGGTCTGGTCTACTACTTTTTTAGCTGCATCAAAACCGCCTTTTAATCCAAAAGTGATAATGCCGCTTTGTCCTTCCGGAAGATATTGTTTGGCTAAATCATAATATTTATTGGTTTTTAAACCCGGATAATTTACCCAAACCACCTCATCTTGTTTCTCCAACCATTCGGCTAAAGCCAAAGCATTTTCGCTGTGTTTTTTAATTCGGATTGGCAATGTTTCCAATCCCTGAATAATTTGAAAAGCATTAAACGGACTCAAAGCTGAACCAAAATCACGCAATCCTTCAATTCTTGCTTTTGCAATAAAAGCAGCATTTCCTAAAGCTTCGTGATATACTAATCCGTGATATCCTGCAGAAGGTTCTGTAAATTCAGGGAATTTTCCGTTAGACCAGTCAAAAGTTCCGGCATCGATAATGGCGCCTCCTAATGAAGTTCCGTTTCCGGCGATATATTTAGTTAAGGAATGAATAACAATATTCGCTCCGTGTTCAATTGGTTTTAATAAATACGAAGTCGCCACTGTATTATCTACAATAAAAGGCACTTTGAAGTTTTTGGCTTCCGCCGAAATTGCTTTCAAATCCAAAACATCTAATTTTGGATTCCCCAAAGATTCTACAAAGAAAGCTCTTGTGTTTTCTTTGGCTGCTTTGGTGAAATTTTCTGCTCTTGCCGGATCAACAAATGTTGTCGTAATTCCTAAACGAGGTAAAGTCACTTTTAATAAGTTATAAGTTCCGCCGTATAAACTATTTGATGCCACAATGTGATCTCCCGCTTTTAGCAAAGTCAGGAAAGTTGTTGCAATTGCCGATGCTCCGGAAGCTGTAACAACCGCTGCGATTCCGCCTTCAAGCGCTGCAAGCCGTTGCTCCAAAACATCATTTGTTGGGTTATTTAATCTCGTGTAAATAAATCCTGCTTCGGCCAAACCAAATAAATTAGCGGCATGATCAGCATTATTAAAAACATACGATGATGTCTGATAAATTGGCACTGCTCTTGTGCTTCCGTTTTTAGTTACGTCGTGTCCTGCGTGTAATGCGTTTGTTGCGAATTTTTGTGTGCTCATGATTTCTTAGTTTTTTAAATATTGTTAATAGTATATATTGTGGTTGATATTGATTCTTAATATTGAATTGGTTAAACAAAAAATTCTTCTTCTTCAAGCTCATACATTTGAAACAGTAATGATTTTTGACTTGTCATATAGTGTTCCGGATTATAATGTGAAGCTCCGTTGGTTGATTCTTCAGCATTATTACTTTTTTGAGAATCTGTTCTTAATAAATATTGAAATGCGATTGTATTTATATCTAGTGTGTTCATGATTTTTAATTTTAATTGTTGGAAATAAAAAAGCCCTTTCGGATGGCTTACCAAAAGGGCTTATAGTTTTAACTATAACAAAGATTTTATCTTTCACTTTCGGCAATAGCAAGTCTGGATGCACATACACATCTTACAACACATCATCATTTTATTTACTATTGAATTCATTTTATTTTTTGTTTCACCATATAAGTGATATAAGTTCATTTTAGTTTTTAGTATTCTTAAGCAAAACTTATATTTTCTTATATCACTTATATGTTTAATTTTTTTTATACTTTCAATTTAGATCAAAAAAAAACCTCCGCGATTGCAGAGGTCTTATTGTTATTTTTAGATTTAGATACTAAACAATAGTGCACTCTGCGGAAGTTTCCGGCATCATGCAACACATATTTTTAATTACTAAATTCATTTTTCCTATTTGTTTTGTTTGGCAAATGTGGGAACTTTTTTTCAAACCACCAAACAAAAATTGATTTATTTTCCATTACCCTATCAAATTAGTATATTATGTTAAATTTCTGCTTAGAAAAATAAAAAATGTTCAACTTTAATTTGCAAATCAAAATGGTTTTGTACTTTTGCACGCGAATACAGAGGAAAAATTTGAACTGATTGCAACCTCTTCATAATGAAATGGTTCGTTATGAATACTGAAAGATTGATTTCGGTAGTAAAAAATGCTAAAGCAGGAAATCTCCTTTAGCCTTTTTCAGCAATTATTTTCCTCGCTTAATTTTAATTTAATAATTATTATGGCTTATTTATTTACGTCAGAATCTGTTAGTGAAGGGCATCCAGACAAAGTTGCAGATCAAATTTCGGATGCATTAATTGATAACTTCTTAGCATTTGATGCTGACTCAAAAGTAGCATGTGAAACTTTAGTTACAACTGGTCAGGTAATTTTGGCCGGAGAAGTAAAATCGAATACCTATCTTGATGTGCAGCAAATCGCTCGTGAAGTAATCCGTAAAATTGGATATACAAAAAGCGAATACATGTTTGAGGCAAATTCTTGTGGAATTTTATCAGCAATTCACGAACAATCTGCAGATATTAATCAAGGTGTAGACAGAGCTAAGCCAGAAGAACAAGGTGCAGGAGATCAGGGAATGATGTTTGGTTACGCAACTAACGAAACTGAAAACTACATGCCATTGGCTCTTGATTTATCTCATAAATTATTACAGGAGTTAGCTATTTTAAGACGTGAAAACAAAGAAATCACTTATTTACGTCCGGATGCTAAATCTCAGGTAACTTTAGAATATAGCGACGATAACAAACCAACCCGTATTGATGCGATTGTAATCTCGACTCAACACGATGATTTTGATGAAGAAGCTACAATGTTGGCTAAAATCAAAAAAGATGTTATCGAAATTTTGATTCCAAGAATCATTGCTAAAAACCCAACGCACGCACATTTATTCAACGATAAAATCAACTATCATATTAACCCAACAGGAAAATTCGTAATTGGAGGACCTCACGGAGATACAGGTTTAACAGGAAGAAAAATCATTGTTGATACTTACGGTGGAAAAGGAGCTCACGGTGGTGGTGCTTTCTCTGGGAAAGATCCAAGTAAAGTAGACAGAAGTGCGGCTTATGCTACACGTCATATCGCTAAAAACTTAGTGGCTGCAGGTGTTGCTGACGAGATTTTAGTACAGGTTTCTTACGCTATCGGAGTGGCTCAGCCAATGGGTATTTTCATTGAAACTTACGGAACTTCTAAAGTAAATTTAACCAACGGTGAAATTGCTAAAAAAGTAGAAGAGTTATTTGATATGCGTCCTTACTTTATTGAACAACGTTTAAAATTAAGAAACCCTATTTATAGCGAAACTGCTGCTTACGGACACATGGGACGTAAACCAGAAGTTGTAACGAAAACTTTTGCTGCTCCGGGAGGACATTCAAAAACAGTTACTGTAGAGTTGTTTACCTGGGAAAAACTTGATTTTGTTGACAAAGTAAAAGCTGCATTCGGACTTTAATTTTTAATTCAAACGATTATTAATTCTTAGGCTTCACGGTCAATTTCTTTTTAATCTTACTTATATTACCCCGATTTCTATGCTATAGACTTCGGGGTTTTTATTTGGTTATTAGATCGCATTTGCTTTTCTTTAATGCTAAATTAACCAAACCAAAAATGAGTAAACTTCCTTCGTTACAAAATGTATTGAATGCGATACAAAAAACAGTTTTCAGATTTACTTTAGAAGTTTTAACTGCCGTTATCGGAACTGTTTTTGCGATTATTCTCAATGAAATAAAGTACAATAATCCCAACAGAGCGTTTTATGAAAAAGCCTTGATGAGTTCTTCGCTTTGCCTTGTTCTTTTTCTTTCTGTTAGTTTATTTTTTCTTAGTTCAGACAAAAAGAAAATCTTAAGGTTTGCTGCCAGTTTATTACTTGGATCTTTAGTTGTTGCTTTTGTATTTAGCTTTAGCGAAAAAATAACACAAACAGAATTTCAGCAGTTTTTTGTTCTCAATATCGCCTTACATCTATTGGTTTCGTTTGCCGGATTCTTACCAAAAAAATACAATCAGGAAGAATTTTGGGAATTCAACAAACAGCTTTTCCTCAGAATCCTAACCTCTGGTCTGTATAGCGTTGTGCTGTATGGCGGTTTGGCTTTGGCCATTTTAGCGATCGAAAAACTATTCAAATTTGATTTTTACGACAATATTTACCTTTATATCTTTTTCACCATTTTCGGGATTTTCAATACGATCTTCTTTTTAAATGGAGTTCCGGAAATTGATAAGGAAGAAATTGCTCTTGAATTAAATTACCCAAAAGGACTTAAAAACTTTACACAATACGTTTTATTGCCTCTAATAAGTCTTTATCTGGTGATTTTAATCTGTTACGAAGCTAAAATCCTCGTGACACTTTCATTGCCTGTCGGATGGGTTTCTTACCTTGTATTAGCTTTTGCCATCACAGGAATTCTTTCGTTTTTATTGGTTCATCCTATTGCAAATGAAAACGGAAATCTCTGGATGCGAACGTTCAATCGTTGGTTTTACTTTTTATTAATTCCGTTATTGCTATTGTTATTCTGGGCCATTTTGTACCGAATTAATCTTTACGGATTTACACACGAACGTTATTACGTTTTATTGTTATCGATTTGGCTTGCAATTGTTGTGGCGTATTTTTTAATCAACAAACATCCAAAAATAAAATTCATTCCTATCAGTATGTGTCTTGCCGGATTGTTTTCGATTGTTGGTCCTCAAAGCGCAGATTCTGTTTCAAAATACAGTCAGTTATCTCGTTTTGAAAGTTATCTTCAAAAATCCGAAGGTAAAAAACTAACATTTGAACAAGAGCAGGAATTAAGCAGTATTGTTTATTTTTTAGAAAGAAATTATGGATTTGAAGTTCTGCTTCCGCATGCTAATAAAAAATTGGATGCACTTTATAAAAAAGACAAAGATCCGGGAATAAATCAAATTATGAAAAGCTTAGGTTATGAATATCAATCTGAATATGCCCGAATAAATGACGCAAATGATTCTTTTAGTTATTATTATTATTATTACGAAAACAATCAGAATAGTGTAGAAAACATTCATGGATATGATTTCATTTTTACCTTATTTAAAAACAATGCTTTTGAATGCAATAATTGTATCACTATAGATAATTTATCCTATTCCATAAAATCAATAGAAAAAGATTACGGGCAGGATTTACAAATTAATCAGGATATAATTCCTCTTAAAATAAATGATTTTGTAAACTCAAATTCAAAATTTAAAATTGGAAACGACTATTCTGATTCACCTGAAAAAATTGAACAAAAAATAGAGAATTCAAAATATACGATTTTACTACATTATTTTCTTGCGAATGGTAAGATTGAAAACAACAAAAAAATCTTAGAAAACTACCAGATAAAAATAATGGTTGGCATTAAGAAATAAAAAAAGAACCCGACAAGATTTTACTTTTGTCGGGTTCTTTTTTAGATATATTTTAAACTTAATAAGTTCCGTTTTGCATTTTAGTTAATGTTTCACGAATTTCCATTGCAGTTTGTTCTTCAACTTCAGGAGTTAAATATTTAACCGCTAAAGTTTGTGTTGCAATTGCTTTTTCTTTTTGTCCGTCTTTATAATACAACTGCCCCAAAGTATCTAAATAATAAGGATTGTTTTTAGTGATAATCAAACTGTATTCAGACCAATTGATAGCTGCTTTAATATAACTGGCATTTTCCGGTTTTAATGTTACCTGCCATGCAACAGTATTGGCGAGGTTAGAATTATAATCTTTAAATGCATTCCAGCCTCCGTAATTGTACTCAAATTCAGGGTTAATTGTTCCATACAATTCGTCTAATCGCTGAATTGCATTTCCTTTATCCGTAGACAAATACTTTTCAAAATAAGTATCAAATTCTTTTATAAGAGTTGCGTCATTATTGCTGTTTTCAACATCTGTAGTTAAAAAAGTAAAATAGTTTTTATAAGAATCGTAATCCCCTTTTCCGGAAGAAATCAGTTTTTTATAAACGCTGTTTATTTTATTTTGATTGGCAGTTCCTTCAACACCTTCTTGTGAAATATAAGTATTCTGCTGCAATGAAGATGAAATTTCAGCACTTAAACTTCCGGTATACAATGCAATAGCTTCGCCTTGTTCATTTGCTGTATTCATTTGCTGTATCGCATCATAATGTTTGATCAAATAATCAATTGCAAGGAAATCGGTATCATTTAATACTCTGTCTTCATTGAAGAAATGTTTGTAAAAACCCTGATTTTTGATTTCATTCAAAATAGTCTGAACTAAATATCTGTTTGGTTTTGTGTCTTTTTGATGCGCCTCAATTAATTTTTTCCAGATTTGAGAAATCTCTTTTTTATCTAAACCAATCTTGGTATATTTAAAATACGTTACGTCTGCGGTATAAGTTGAATCTCCTTCGTAGTGATAATCATAGGGCAATTCTGTGATAGCCGCTTTATAAAAAGCTGCAACTAAATCAGCATCTGTAACCTTTTTATTTTTCTGTACTTTCTTAAAAGCATAGAAAGCATCTGTTATTTGCAAACTTTTATAAAGACCGTCGTAATAATTAAACTCTGATTTTTTATCTAATAGACTAGATTTTGCTGTTGCTAAAATATCGCCGTCACCATTTAAAACAACAACGCTTGGATCATCTGAAACTTTATTTGCCTTCAACCACTTTTTATCATCGGCTGTAGCCAAATAATAATTAAAAACATCATATTGAGCATCATAACCGTTATACATACTGTAACCAACCTGCGTTTCCATATCTTTCAAAAATGCAGCAAAATCGGCTTTAGCATTGGCATTTTTATTGTCTACACTAATCACTAAAAATTTGTTTTTAGCTGTTTTTGTTGATGTAAGTGCGCTTTTTAGATTTTTTTCAGTTTTAAATTTAAAATCAAATGTAGGCGCAGGATAAGCAGTCGCGGCTGTATCTGTCTCAACAACAGTTGTTCCAAAATCATCCTTTATTAAAGCTTCTTTTCCAGGATACGTCCAGTTTGAGATTTTTTGATTTTCAAGAGGCGTAACTTTTGAAGGATTATTTTCAGACTTAGCCTCTTTTTCGTTTACAAAAACTAAAGGATTTTTACCTTTCTGTTCAGAAATCTTAAGTTCGTTTGTTTTCTTATCCAGAAATCCCGAGATATTCAAATCTCCCAAAACATCCAGTTCGTACTTTACAGTAACCTCTGAAACATCTTTTGGCAAAGCAAATTTCGAAAGCTGACTTTCTGTTTCATATCCTTCATATACAAAATATAAAAAATCGGTTCGCTCGATTTCAAACTCAAGATCTATTTCTTTCCATTCCGGATCAACTTTAGTTTTGATATCTGTTATTTTTTGATATTCAACCGGTCCGGAACCTTTTTGTGTACCAATGTAAAAGGAATAATAAGAAGGATCAATAAACTTAATTTTGACTTTGTCTGACTTTTTGCCTTTATTAAAAACAACATTAAAGGCACTTTCAGCTTTTTCTTTCTGGAAAAATAATAGCGAATCTCCTTTGATTTTGTATTCGCCAGTATAAAAAACTAACTCGTATTTATTATCTTCTAATAGATTTAATTTGATTTTCTGACCTTTATTTGTCGAAATATAAGTTCCCTTTTCGATTGTTTTTGTTTGAGAAAAAGAAGTGGATATTAAACAAAAGAACGCTAAGGAACTCCATATAAAATTGCGCATAATATAAAATTTGGCTGTTAATATTACACGTAAAGATATTCGATTATTATTGAAATCAAATAACTTAAATCTAAATTAATACTTCGAATACTATAAATTATATTTCATCGAAAAGATAATGTAACGAGGCTGAACGGTATATTGCGAAACTCGTGTAGAAAACTGCGAGAAGCTGTCATCATTAAGATACCTAGTGTTTAACAAGTTTGTTGCCGCAATTTTATACTCCCATTTACTATCCTTTTTTTGATAAATTAAACTGGCGCTCAAAAAATCATATTCGTTATCGACTGATTTATTGCCGTTATAATAATGGTAAAACTCATATTCTGAAACAAAAGAAAAACTATTTAGAAAGTAATAATCTAATCTCACAAAAGGTTTGTCTGTGTAATAAGTCGACCCGCTGTATTTGTTGATCAAAGCATTGTAACCTAATTCAATATTAGGCAGGTTTTTATAGTTTGTTGAAGCTTTTATAGTGTAACTCTGCACAAAACTTTCTGTTGTTCTTGCTTCTTCATTTTGAATATTATTGAATTTTGACCAGTTGAAACTTGCGTTTACCGAAGCTTTATAGTTCTTTAAAAACGATCTTCCGTAATTTCCAATTCCAACAAAAGTTTCATCGGCTAAATTTGAATTGTACGGCACTGATTCCTGATTAATTCCGGTAAATTGAGCTTCGGTTTTAATGGCATCTACTTTTCTGGTATAAGTTGCGTTTGCAAAAATATTTTCAAAATTGAACATATTATATTTGAAATATCGAAGCGTATGCACCTGAGAAGTCGCATTTTCTAAGATCCTGTTTCCTCTAAACAAACTGCTGTAATCTGACAAAACATAACCCGCCGCAAGCTGATTAATATCTGTAAAATCATTTGTTAGTGAAAAATTATATGTCAGCGTTTCTGCTTTTTTAATTTGGTATAAAGCAAAAAAGTCCGGCAGAATTTTAGTGAAATTCTGAGAATAATCTGTTCCTAATTGTGTGTTTTTCATCGAATAAGAATGCACACTAAAACCAGGTGTTAATGTAAATTTTCCTGTCAATATTTTATAATGAAAACCCACAAAAACGTCATCAAAATTATAATTAACATCATTATTATTTTGGGAATCATTCAGATCATTTCTGTCTCCGTTATCCAAAATCTGAAAAATATGGGAATCAAAATTTTGGTGTGAATACGTATTTCCTAAAGTAATGTTGATATTGCTTTTTGGCGTTACCATATAATAGTAATCCAGTTTTGCATCGATTTTATTGGTTTTCACAAAACGATTCTGATTCAAATCATTTCTACTCTGATCCGGCGTATAACCAGACAAAACAAAAGGCTGCGTTCTTAAATTAGCATTATAAAACGGATTTTCATCCTGATATAAATGCTGCATTTCAAAAGCAAAAATATTTTTAGTGCTTTGTGTGTAATACAAACTCAAATTTTGATTTACAGATGTCGGATCTTGTTTTTTATTCGTTAAAATAGTTTCTGTATCCGAAATATTCTGAACAACCGATTCACGAAGCAAATCAGTATCTTCCTCTTGTTTGGATAATTTGGTTAAGATGTCGTAATCAAACTGAAATTTATCGTTTGGCTTATACGTAGAACTCAGTTTAAAAAGTCCCAAATTGTTTTTTTGATGTGTTTCTTCATCTCTTTTTTGCTGATCGCCGGAATCTAAAATTGTGGTTTGCGATTTCGTTTCCAAATCTGTTTTTGAAGTCGAAAGAATTCCAAAACCACTAATATTCCACGCTTTTGTAACCGAATAAGCAAAGTTTGTTGCTCCAAATTTCGTTTCAATTTCCTTGGCACGATTGTTTCTTAAAAGCGAAATCCCAATATCATTCGATGAAATATTAAAATTGCTTCCGCCTTTTTTCATCATATTTTTAAATCCGCCCGTAAACTTAAAATAATCTTGTGCGGTTAACGGAAGTTCTCCGATATTATTAAAATTGGTAATTAAATTAATACTGTATTTGGGACTGTAATAAAACAATTTTGGGTTGATAATATAGCGGCTGTCGAGTTCGCCAACTCCGGTTCCGGCAGTGACATCGCCAAACCAAAAGTTCTTTTTACCTTCCTTCAGTTTAATATTCATAGCCACATTATCCTGATCGTTTTCTAAGCCTTTTAAAGCGCTGACTTCATTGTAATTTCGTAAAACCTGAATTTTATCAATCGCATCAGCCGGAATATTTTTAACGCCAAGTTTGGTGTCTCCGTCAAAAAAATCTTTGCCTTCGACCATTAATTTGCTTACTTTTTTTCCTTCAACTTCAATTTCTCCATCGGCATTTACCTCAACTCCGGGAAGTTTTTTCAGGACATCTTCGAGTTTTTTTTCTGTTCCTGATTTAAAAGAATCAGCATTGTAAACAATAGTATCGCCACTTATCGAAACAGGCATTTCGCGCACGATCTCTACTCCTTCCAGTTCAATTCCGGCATCATCCAAAACGATATTTTGTACTATATTCTCCGTTTTTGTCGAAACATTGATTTCTTTGGATTTCATTCCCAGATAACTGATTTTTACGACGTAAGAAGTGTTGGGTTTCAACGTAAGCTGAAATCTTCCTTTATCATTTGTAATTCCGTAGGAATCCATTGCTTTTGTAGCGGAATTTACAGCCATAATATTGGCCATTTCCAATGGATTTTTTTCTCCGTCCTGAATGAAACCATCAAAACGAACGCTTTGAGAAAAGGAAACAGAAGTCAATAAAAAGGCTACGAAACAAAGAATTTTGTTCATTATGAGAATTTTAGAATAAATAAATTTAGAGGCTTGAAGTTTATCTTCCCATCATTGGAGGCGGACCACCGGCACGTCCACGATTCATTTCTCTAAATTCTTCCATCTTTTTGATCACGGTTTCATCATATTCTTTCTGCGAAACTACTTTGCCTTTTTTAGACGGTTTTATTTCTGCTTTTTCTTTGGCATTCAAAACAATTTTCGAACATAAAATCGTTGTTCGTCCATCATTGATTTCTAAAATCAAGCCCGGCAATCCCCAATAATTTTCAGGTCCCTGATTTACCGGAATTTCCGGCGTATACCAGGCCGTTACGATAATTTCTTTTGGCATTTCGAAGTTGTCTTCAAAATTTGTTTTTGTTTCACCTGAAGTTTTTTTGGCTTCATCTTTTTTATCTTCCGGTTTTTTGTCGTCGTTATTTTTAGGTCTGAAATTTCTAAAATCTGTTTTGCTGGCTTCTTTTACTGCCGTTGCTTTATAACAGTTGTAACCGCCAATTTGTTTGGTTTCCTGTTCTAATTTCCAATTTAATTTTGGTAAAGAATCTACAACCAGAAATTCTTTTCCCATAAATTCTTTGTCAACTGTATACGATTTCGTTTTTACATCTTTGTAAAAAGTTCCGCCGCCGCCCATAAAAGAGTTCATCATCACTCGCATTCCGCCGCCTTGTTGTCCCGGAGCGTCAAGTTTTTCTTCTTCTTTATAAATAGAAGCCGATTTGTCAAAATTCAGAATGAATGTTTTTTCCAGCATTTTTTTCATTCGCTCCTCGATATTCTTTTGCATTTCCGGCGTAATATCCCGATTTCCGCCTCGCATACCTTCAAGTTTTGGTGCTTGCGTTTTTGACTCATAAACAGCCATTCCCTGAAAATCTTTTTGAGCCTGCATTTGAGTGAATACAAGGATTAAAGACATATATAAAATTAGTTTTTTCATTTCGTTTTGTTTAAAATTGAGTAAATCCGATAAAACTTACACTCAAATGTATTATTAATTTTAAAATCCTGAAAGTTAAATATATCAATTACTGTAAGGTATAGATAAAATTGCCTATTATTTAGACTATTACGTTTTAGAATGGTTTAAAATACAAATTCACGTAAATATGTCTTATTGGGGCAATTCATAGACTAGTTTTTTGTAATTTGGCTCATCTGAAATTTTTTACCTTATGAGCAAAACAGTGCGCATTTTATTTTTATTCCTTATCGCCTGCTCTTTCTCTGTTTTTGCACAAAATCAAAAGCTTAGTGTTTCATCAATTTCACATTTTAAAATGGACGTTGATGAATTTTTAGGTTATGATTCTTTTGGATATTCTTATCAAATAAAAAATAATGTATTTAGTAAAACCAAAGGAACTGAAGTTTTTGAATATAAAAACGTCTCTTTAGGAAACATTACCAAAGTCGATCTTCAAAACCCGCTTAAATTGCTCTTATATTATGACGATTTTAATACCGTTTTGTTACTTGACAATCAATTAAATAAAATCACTGAAATCAATTTTTCCCAAAACGCCATTCCAATTGTTGCAGACGCGATTGGTATGTCAACTCAAAATCAACTATGGATTTACAATGCTTTAAACCAGCAAATTAGTCTTTTTGATTATTTAAAAAATGAATATAAAACGGTTTCCACTCCATTAACAGAACCCATAAAATATTATCAAACTGATTTTAATACTTTCTATTGGATTGATAAAAAAAACAATTGGTTTTCCTGCGATATTTTTGGAAAAACAACTGCGTTGGGAAAAGTGCCTGATTTTGATAAAATCGAACTTTTAAACAATCATCAATACATTTTCAGCAAAGCTAATTTGCTGTATTTTAAAGACATTTCTGATACAAATTCAAATACTATTTCTGAAATCGAAGTTTTAGAAAAAACCTTTGATAAATTCTGCTACAAAGACCAAATTTTATCTATTTTTACAGCTAAAGAAATCACCAATTATAAAATCGTAACACCGTAATGCACATAGCAATAGCAGGAAACATAGGCGCTGGAAAAACTACTTTGACTAAATTATTAGCCAAACATTTTAAATGGGAACCACATTACGAAGATGTTGTCGATAATCCGTATTTAGATGATTTTTACCACCAAATGGAACGTTGGTCGTTTAATTTGCAGATTTATTTCTTAAACAGCAGATTCCGTCAGGTGCAGCAAATTCGCGAAAGCGGAAAGAAAATCATTCAGGACAGAACCATTTATGAAGATGCTTATATTTTTGCTCCCAATTTATATTCAATGGGATTGATGACAAGCCGTGATTTCGAAAATTATACTTCTCTTTTTGAATTAATGGAATCATTGGTAAAAGCGCCGGATTTATTGATTTATTTAAGAAGCTCTATTCCGAATTTGGTGGGACAGATTCACAAACGCGGACGTGAATACGAAAACTCAATTTCTATCGATTACTTAAGCCGTTTGAACGAACGATACGAAGCCTGGGTTCAGACTTATACAAAAGGAAAATTACTAATTATTGATGTTGATAATATTAACTTCGTTGATAATCCGGAAGATTTAGGAAACATCATTAATAGAATTGATGCTGAATTGAATGGGTTGTTTTAAAACACGGATTTCACGAATTACACGAATAAATAAAATGCCTCTAAAAATTTTAGAGGCATTTTTTTATGATTTGGAAATCCATATTGTAATTAATTTCCTATTTTTACAAGAATTAATAAATTTAAAAAATGCAAATAAAATTAATTGAAACAGAGCAAGATTATGATCTAGCTTTAAAAAGAGTAAACGATATTTTTTATGCGAATCCAAATACCAATGAATGTGTCGAACTAAAAAAGTTAGTTGCTCTAATAGAAAACTATGAGAAAATCAATTATCCAATTCCTACACCAGATAAATTGTAATAAAAAAATGCCTCTAAAAATTTTAGAGGCATTTTTATTTTATAAATATAATCGCAATCTTGTCATCCCGAGGAACGAGGGATCTCCACTAGAAACTCCACATTCAAAATCGCCAATCTTTATCGAGCTGCTTGTGGAGATCCCTCGTTCCTCGGGATGACAAAAAGACGAATAAATATTGTGTAAGCTTTGTCAAAGTTTTAAACTTTGACAAGGCTATCAAGTAATATTACTTTGCAGCTTCGATTTTTGCTTTTACTTCTGCTTCCGTTCCTTCATAAACTTCAGTTGTTGTTTTACCATCTTCAGTTTTGGTTACGGTTCCTGTTGTAACTCCGTTAATGGTAGACAAATTAACCTCAACTCTGTTTTTACTGTATTTGGTTGTATCAAAACAATCTGTTTTTTGGTGTGCATATTTTCCGTTTGCATCGTAATGCGCTAAACATTTTGCAGTTTCTTCTGCTGTACATCCTTTTTCTTTGCACATTTTAATGCATTCTTCTTTGGTCATCATTGCCAGATTTCCGCATTTAGAAACTCCTCCGGCATGCATTTCCGTTTTACAGCAAGATTTTTCAGCCAAACCTGAAGCAGAATGTCCTTCACCTAAAATTGGTGCAATTACCAATCCTATTAAACAAGTTAATTTAATTAAAATGTTCATTGAAGGTCCAGAAGTATCTTTAAACGGATCTCCAACAGTATCACCGGTTACTGCTGCTTTGTGTGCGTCAGAACCTTTATAAGTCATTTCGCCATTGATTAAAACTCCGGCTTCAAAAGATTTTTTAGCATTGTCCCAGGCACCTCCGGCATTGTTTTGAAAAACTGCCCAAAGTACACCCGAAACGGTAACTCCTGCCATATATCCGCCTAACATTTCGGCAATCAACTGATTGTTATCAGAATAAACTAATTTTCCTAAAAGTACAATTGCAATTGGAAAACCTATTGTTAAAATCCCCGGCAGCATCATTTCGCGTAAAGCGGCTTTTGTCGAAATCTCCACACATTTTCCGTATTCGGGTTTTCCGGTTCCTTCCATAATTCCTGGAATTTCCTTGAATTGACGGCGAACTTCGTAAACCATATCCATCGCTGCTTTTCCAACAGAATTCATTGCTAATGCTGAGAAAACTACCGGAATCATTCCACCTACAAATAACATGGCCAAAACTGGTGCTTTAAAGATATTAATTCCGTCGATTCCTGTAAAAGTTACATACGCTGCAAATAATGCTAATGAAGTTAAAGCTGCAGAAGCAATTGCAAAACCTTTTCCGGTTGCTGCAGTTGTGTTTCCAACAGAATCTAAAATATCAGTTCTTGTACGAACTTCTTTTGGTAATTCGCTCATTTCAGCAATTCCTCCGGCGTTGTCTGATATTGGCCCGAAAGCATCAATTGCTAATTGCATCGCCGTTGTTGCCATCATTGCAGAAGCCGCCAAAGCAACTCCGTAAAATCCTGCTAAAGCATACGAAATCCAGATTGCTGCAGCGAATAATAATACTGTTGGAAAAGTAGAAATCATTCCTGTTGCCAAACCTGCAATTACGTTTGTTCCTGCTCCGGTTGAAGATTTTTGCACAATAGCCATAACCGGTTTTGTACCTAATCCTGTATAATATTCTGTTACTGATGAAATTGCTCCACCAACAACTAGCCCAACTAAGGTTGCGTAGAAAACGCGCATTGAGGAAATATCTTTAGATCCTTCTCCAAAAAAGCTCATTTGCATGGTTTCAGGCAACATATATTTTACTAAAAAGAAACAGGCAATTGCTGTTAAAACAATCGAAACCCAGTTTCCTATATTTAATGCTTTTTGTACTTGCGCTTCTTTTGCATTGTCATCAGAAATTTTTACTAATGTAGTTCCAACAATAGAAAATAAAATTCCGAAACCGGCAATTGCCATTGGAAGTAAAATTGGTCCAATTCCACCGAAAATATCCTGAATATTTCCGCCCATATCTTTGATGACATAATTTCCTAAAACCATTGCGGCTAAAACCGTTGCAACATAGGAACCGAATAAATCAGCGCCCATTCCGGCAACGTCACCAACGTTATCCCCTACGTTATCTGCAATTGTAGCAGGATTACGCGGATCATCTTCCGGAATTCCGGCTTCGACTTTACCTACTAAATCTGCACCAACATCGGCTGCTTTTGTATAAATTCCACCTCCAACTCTGGCAAACAAAGCGATCGATTCTGCACCAAGCGAAAATCCTGCTAAAGTTTCCAGCACTTTCGTCATGTCTTCAGAAGAAGTCCAGACTCCGTGCATAAATATTTGGAAGAAAATAATAAAGAATCCTGTTAAACCTAAAACTGCCAAACCTGCAACGCCTAATCCCATTACGGTTCCGCCTCCAAAAGAAACTTTTAAAGCCTGCGGCAAACTCGTACGAGCGGCCTGAGTTGTTCTGACATTCGTTTTAGTGGCTATTTTCATTCCCATATTTCCTGCTAAAGCCGAAAAGAATGCGCCAAAAATAAACGCTACTACTATTAATATATGTGTGGTTGGAACGATAAAAGAAATTCCGGCTAAAACTAAACTCGCAGCAATTACAAAAAAGGTCAGTAATCGGTATTCTGCTTTTAAAAATGCAAGTGCGCCTTCGTAGATGTGATCTGAAATCTCTTTCATCTTGCCGTCGCCCGCATCTTGTTTTAAAACCCAAGTCCTTTTTATTCCCATGAAAAGTAATCCTAAAATTGCCATAACAATAGGCAAGTAAATCATAAATGCATTCATAATTAGTAATGGTTTTGGTTAATAGTCAATAAACTAACTGAACGAATTTAAACAAAAAAGCAATACTCCTGACGGTAGTATTGCTTTTTTTATAATAGAATAGGGTAAAAATTATTTAATACTAAATAATCCCTCTGGTTTGTTTTCAATATCGTTAAAACGTTTTGTACATTCTGCAATAATTGCAAAAGCTTCTTTTACGTCTCCCCAACCTTCTACATCTACTTTTTTGTTTTCAAGATCTTTATAAACCTGAAAGAAATGCTCGATTTCTTTTAATAAGTGTCCATTGATATCTGAAAGGTCATTTAATGAATTCCAGATTGGATCTGAAACTGGTACACAAATGATTTTTTCGTCTGGTCCTTTATCGTCAGCCATGTGAAAAACACCAATTGGTTTTACTTCTATAACACATCCTGGAAAAGTTGGTTCATTAATCAAAACCAATACATCAAGAGGATCTCCGTCAAGTGCTAAAGTTTCAGGGATAAATCCGTAATCTGCCGGGTACATCATTGAAGAGAATAACATTCTGTCGAAACGCATTCTTTTAATTTCAAAATCGTACTCGTATTTATTTCTACTTCCTCGTGGTATTTCGATTAATACATCGAAAGTTGTTAGTTTGTCTGCGGTCATTTTCGTTTTTTATTATTTCTATAATTGCGATTGCAAAAGTAACTAAACAATCCTTTTTTACAATAAAAAACTACATTAATCTACATACTTTTCTTTTAAATAACAGACAGTTAATATGTAATTTTCCTGTTTCGCTTATTTAAGTAATAATGCCAAAGCAAATATGTTGCATAAGATCGATACGGACTCCATTGTTCGGCATGAATTTCCATTTCCTGTTTGTCGTGAATATCAAGTAATTCTTTGATGGTATTGATAACTGCAATATCTCCCAGTGGAATCAAATCCGGCTCTTGCAGACAGAACATTAGGTAAATATCAATGGTCCAGTTTCCTATTCCTTTCAATTTAATAAGTTCTTCCCGAACCTGCTTTGCCGATTTTGTCGCTAAACTTTCAATATCAAGTTCTTTGTTTAAAACTGCATTAGCTAAGATTTTAATATATTTTGTTTTCTGGCGGCTCACACCTAGACTTCTAAATTCTTCATCTGATAAAACGGACATCGTTTCAGGATTACAAGTGGCGTACGCTTTTATTTTTAAGAATGTGGCTTTCGCCGAATCTATAGAAACCTGCTGTTCGAGAATTAATAAAACTAAAGTTTCGAAACCTTGTGGACGTTTCGGGATTTGCGGTAATCCATATTTCTCGATTATTTCCTGAAAAATTGGATTTTTGGCTGATAGAAAATCGATTGCTTCCTGCATGACGCGTTTTTTATCTTTTACGAAACAACTAATGTTATTTATGTTATCCGGAAATATATTTACCCAAAGGTAATTTATTGACAATATATATGATAGCGAGAGAAATTAGCAGACAAATTATGGTGGCTAAAGGAATCGCAAATATTGGATTTATAAAATTATAATTTATTTTCATTGCATCCATGAATCGTAAAACCAAAACATGAACAAGATAAACTCCATAACTATATTGGCTGATAAAGTCGCAAATTCGTGCAAATAAAAGATTAGAGATTTCTAAATTCTTAAAAAATAAAAAAACTCCAACAGAAGCTATCAAAACATTGAGAGTGGTATAATTATAAAAATATTCCTGAAAACTATTATTTTGAAGAGATAAAAAATAGGTGCCGAATATCGTAATAACAACTCCTACAAGTATTAAAAAAAGAGCAATTATCTTCATTACTCCCTTACTAAGTGCAAACGGCTTGATGGATAAATAATATCCTAAAACGACATATCCTATAAATCCTGAAAAGTAAGTCAAATTTATATTAACCCTAAATTTGGACAAAATAGGCTGGTTAATAATAAGAGTAAATATCCAGATAAATATAAAATACAAGATTTCTTTTTCAGTGGCATTTTGAACCCACTTACTAAGTATCGGAATAAAAAGATATATGCCAATAATCATATAAATATACCAAAGATGCAATGAACTGCCATTTTTTAATTGATTGATTAACCATTTAACAATTTCAAAAAAAGACATTTCATGATTACCTCCGGAAATCTTATCATGTAATGAAACCAGCGCATAAATCAAACTCCAAAATAAAAAGGGCAATACTATTCTTAGAAATCTTTTTTTAAGAAAATCATTTAATTCATATTTTTTGCCTAACAATAATACACCGGTTAGCATGACAAAAACCGGCACACAAAAGCGTACTAAACTATCATAAATATTTCCGGTCCACCAAATGAAATCAGAAATGCTACCGTATTGATACAGAATTCCTGACGTAACATGCAAAAAAATTACACTAATTGTTGCAACAACTCTTAAGTTAGTTGTCCAGGACAAATTATTAGCATTCAGATTTTCACTCATAAATATTGTTATTAATAGTAATGAAAACTAAGAACCTAAATGATCACTAGAAATAAAATCCGAACGATCCTTTTACAGCAAATTTATTAGCATCGGGAGCGTTTAAATAACTTCCTCTCCAGGAGAAATCGATTCTGAAAACCTTAAAAATATTTCCAATTCCGGCGTTGTATTCCCAATACACATTTTCTGGTGCATTGTATGGCTGATCTGAAGCATTGATCGCTCTGTTTGCATCAGAAATAGTTCCGTGAACTGCTTTTATACCAATAAATTCTCTCCAATTCAGTTTTCTCATAAAAGGAACTCTGGCGAATAATCTTCCTCCAAAATCATGATTCCATTGTAAAGTAGTATACTGATCTGTTATGAATTCGTAGAAATTTAAGTTACTAAAAGTATTTTCAATGGTAAAATAAGTCTGGTTTCCTGGAATTACACTCATCAATCCTAACGGAATTGTTCCGAATGTTTTTCCGGTTTCCAAAATAATATTGGATCTTCCTAAAGGTCCTATAATAATAGGCTGTTTATAGAATACCTGTATTTTCTCGTACGCAAAATCACTATTAAAAACTCCTTTTAAACCATAACTAAAGTTTACAAAGAAATGACTGAAAGGACTATCAACCAAATCACGTTCAACCCCAAAACCAATTGTTTTACGGTTTGGCATAAACTCAAACTGAATATTAGCTTCTGATTGTGTCACGGCACTTTGAATAACGCCAGCAGGATTTGCAGCCGTTGGTAAAGTACTGTAATAATCTAAACTAAAGGTTTTTGAAGCTGATTCTAACGTTCGGTAGGAAAGTCCGGCCTGAACAACAAAATTTTTCATCGGCTCCATTTCAACCGAAATATTACTCAGGTTAATGTTGGTCAATTTTCCATTGCTTCCTGTTGTAAATAAGGCCGAAGAAGCAAAACTTCGTCCTAAAATATCATTTGTAGTGGTTAAACTGGCTCCAATTTGTTCAATATCACGCCTGTTCCCTCCGGAAATAATGACTCTTTTTTTCTTGTCCACCATCCATTTTCCTGAAACGCCGTATTTGAATTTATTATCATCAAATCCGTATGCCGTGTATGCTTGTACGCGCCATGGATCATTTGGTCCAAAATAGGTTCTTCCTCCTACTCTTAACCTTAATCCTTCGACTTCATTATACCCGAAAGTAGAGAAAATAGGTCCGTAATCGAAGTTTTTAAATTCGACATAACCACTTCCTAAAATAGAGACCAGATTGTATAATTGCTTGAATCGCTTGACGGTTTGCAAGGTATCCAGCATTTTATAAATACCTTCTTCGTCTTTATTTAATTTTTCAAAACGATTTTCTTCCCAAAATTCTTCCGGCCGTTCATAAACAGCGTTGTCTATAAAATTGACTTCTTCTTTATAAAACTTCTCCGGTTTTTGAAGGTTGAATTTATGATTTCTATATAAAGTAGTTCGTTTTCCATAAACTCCTTTTGATTTTTCTTTTTTATTTAAAGCAAAATCAGACATCATATAATCACGTGTCAATAGAAAAACCGAATCGTTTTCTACTTCAAATTCCTGCTCGATATAAATATCTTTTACCCAGTTAATATTGGCACTTTTGGTAACACCCATATTAATTTTCTTGATGGCAAAAGTGGTATCGTTTACCCAAAAATCTCCTTTAAAAGTCAATTCGTTTTTACGTCTTGGATAAAAAACAATATTATAACACCATTTTTTGTCGATGTAAGCACTGTCTTTCAGAACATAATTGTAAACATCAATTCCGGTTCTTGAAAGCGGACTTGTAAAGCTTTTATCAAAAAAGGTAAGGTGATTATCGTAAATATTATAATCTGAATAAAGGTCTTTTACGAATGACAAAATCTGCTGATTTCCGTTGAAACCGGATGTTTTGCTTCCGTTAAGATTCTCTTTTACTTTCTTTAATTTATTATCGCCGTAAACATCATAAACAGATTCATTGATAAAAATGGGCAGATACGTTTTTCCGGTAACATCTGATGTATCAACGTGATCAAATACAAACTCCATTCCTTTGAAAAGTTTGTTTTTCATAAATGCACTGTCAATCGTGTTCATATCAAACTCGACTTTCTCGTACTTTTGCATTTGATATTGGTTGAATTGATAAAGACCGTTTTTACGTTTTCTTTCCCAGATTTTCCTCAATATATCCAGTGCCGGATTATTTTTTTTGGAAGTTTTCCCGGTAAAAATAACCACCTCGTTTAATGCTTCGGCTTCGCCTAAGACAATTTTAAAATCATAATTTACCGCCTTTTCCAACGGAACTTCCTTGTCTGAAAATCCTGCAGATGTTACTAATAAAGCGGTATAAGTATTGGGTGATTCCAGATAAAAACGTCCGTCTTCATTAGAAACTATCCCTGTATTTGAGCCTTTAAAAACAACATTTGCGAAAGGTATTGGCTGATTAGATTTATCCAAAACAATTCCACTCACTTTTGTTTGTGCAGTACCAATATTCGCAAATGCGAATACAAAAAGCAGGCTGAATAAAATTATTCTTTTCATCGTCTGGCAAAAAAAAACTTCATCAATAAATATGACTGATGAAGTTTTGTGAGTATTTTATATTTGTATTATTTGTACAATACTTTCTTCACAGCTTTCACTACATCTGCTGCGTTTGGCAACCAGTCTTTTAGTAAAACAGGAGAGTAAGGTGCAGGTGTATCTGCAGTTGTAATACGCTGAATTGGCGCATCAAGAAAATCAAAAGCTTGTTCCTGAACGATATACGTGATTTCAGATGAAATACTAGCAAATGGCCAAGCTTCTTCTAAAATTACTAAACGGTTTGTTTTTTTAACAGATTTAAGAATAGCATCTTTATCCATAGGACGAACTGTTCTTAAGTCGATAATTTCGCAAGAAATTCCTTCTTTAGCTAATTCATCAGCAGCGATAAAAGCTTCTTTGATGATTTTCCCGAAAGAAACAATAGTAACATCTTTTCCTTCACGTTTAACATCAGCAACTCCTAATGGAATTGTGTATTCTCCGTCCGGCACTTCTCCTTTGTCTCCATACATTTGCTCAGATTCCATGAAAATTACAGGATCATTATCGCGAATTGCAGATTTCAAAAGTCCTTTTGCATCATAAGGAGTTGAAGGTACAACTACTTTAAGACCCGGAGTATTTGCAAACCAGTTTTCTAAAGCCTGAGAGTGAGTTGCTCCTAATTGACCTGCAGAAGCAGTTGGTCCACGAAAAACGATTGGCACATTAAATTGTCCACCAGTCATTTGACGCATTTTAGCAGCATTATTTATAATTTGATCAATACCTACTAAACAGAAGTTGAATGTCATATACTCTACAATAGGACGACAACCGTTCATAGCTGATCCTACTGCAATTCCTGTAAAACCAAGCTCAGCAATTGGAGTATCGATTACTCTTTTTTCGCCAAACTCAGCAAGCATTCCTTTTGAAGCTTTGTATGCTCCGTTATATTCTGCAACTTCTTCGCCCATTAAATATATGGATTCATCGTGACGCATTTCTTCGCTCATCGCTTCACAAATGGCCTCTCTAAATTGTATTGTTCTCATATTTATATTGTATGTTGAATTTTCTGAAGAGCAAAAATAAATATTTTAAATAACTTAAAAGCATAAATTGAATTTAAAATCACACGAACTTCTTTCTTCAATCTGGTTTTAACTTTTTAAAGTTTATTGTGATATTTACGAAATCGATGTAAAAGACATTCCAGCCTGTAAAATAGATTTTTAAAACGATCTTTACCTTATTTGTTAATTCTGAAAATTAGATCAGATTCTTCTTCTAAACTTCTTTATTAAAAAAACAGCAGAAATTGACTCCGTTTTAGTCCCTCATTATGTATATACAAATTGCAAAATCGCTAAGAATCAATTGAAATGATTCCGTTTTTGTTTTTGTTTACCGATGAATAGCACCTGAAAATCAACAATCTTCGAAAACGTAATAGTTTTCAAAAAATATTATGCATGCATAGTATATTATTCCGATTTTAATTTCTAAATTTGTAAAAGAATATTATAAATATAAAATATATACTTATGAAAATATTAGTTTGCATCAGCCATGTGCCTGATACTACTTCAAAAATTAACTTCTCCAATGGTGATTCAGAATTTGATACCAACGGTGTACAATATGTAATTAATCCTAATGACGAGTTTGGTTTAACACGTGCAATTTGGTTTCAGGAACAACAAGGCGCTAATGTAACTGTAGTAAATGTAGGAGGCCCTGATACGGAGCCAACTTTACGTAAAGCTTTGGCAATTGGTGCAAATGAGGCAATTCGAGTAAATGCAAACCCAACTGATGGTTTTTTTGTTGCAAAACAATTGGCCGAAGTAATTAAAAATGGTGGTTACGATTTAGTAATTGCAGGAAAAGAATCTTTAGATTATAATGGTGGAATGGTTCCCGGAATGATTGCAGGAATTTTAGGTTCTAACTTTTTAAACTCTTGTACTTCTCTAACTATTGACGGAAATAATGTAAAAGCTGTTCGTGAAATTGATGGTGGAAAAGAAACGGTAAGTACTACTTTACCTTTAATCATTGGAGGTCAAAAAGGTCTTGTTGAAGAAAAAGATCTACGTATCCCAAACATGAGAGGAATTATGACTGCAAGAACAAAAGTACTTACTATTCTTGAGCCAATTGACGCTCCTGTAAATACAAAAGCAGTGAAGTTTGAAAAACCAGCTCCTAAATCAGCAGTGAAATTAATTTCTGCAGATAATTTAGACGAGTTAGTTAATTTATTACACAACGAAGCAAAAGTAATCTAGTAAACAGTTTTCAGTCGCAGTTTTCAGTTTTCGAACTTGAAACTTTAAACCTGAAACTTTAAACTTCTAAACAAAAAATTATGTCAATATTAATATATGCAGAATCTGCAGAAGGAAAATTTAAAAAAGTTGCTTTTGAATTAGCTTCTTACGCTAAAAAAGTAGCAGAATCTTTAGGAACTACCGTAACCGCTTTAACTATAAACGCTGGTGATGTAAGCGAATTATCAAAATACGGAGTTGATAAAGTATTAAAAGTAAACAACGATAAATTAGCAGGTTTTACAGCAAAGGCTTACGCCGATGTGATCAAACAGGCTGCTGAAAAAGAAGGAACAAAAGTAGTTTTACTTTCTTCGACTACAGACAGTATATATCTTTCATCATTAGTTGCAGTATCATTAAATGCTGGTTTTGCATCGAATGTTGTGGGATTACCTATTAGCACTTCGCCTTTTCAGGTAAAAAGAAATGCTTTCTCAAATAAAGCTTTCAACATTACTGAAATTTCTACAGATGTAAAAGTTCTTGGTTTGGCTAAAAACTCTTACGGAATTTTTGAAAGTGCAGGATCTGCAACTGAAGAAGATTTTAACCCTTCAATTGGAGACAATGACTTTGGCGTAAAAGTAGAATCTGTAGAAAAAGTAAGCGGAAAAGTTTCTATCGCTGATGCTGATATCGTGGTTTCTGGCGGACGCGGATTGAAAGGTCCTGAAAACTGGGGATTAGTTGAAGATTTAGCGGCTGTTTTAGGCGCTGCAACTGCATGTTCTAAACCAGTTTCAGATTTAGGATGGAGACCTCACAGCGAGCACGTTGGACAAACAGGAAAACCAGTTGCTACTAATTTATATATTGCAATCGGAATTTCAGGAGCGATTCAGCATATTGCAGGTATCAACTCTTCAAAAGTAAAAGTTGTCATCAATAGCGATCCTGAAGCGCCTTTCTTTAAAGTAGCCGATTATGGAATTGTTGGAGATGCTTTTGAAATTGTTCCTAAATTAACAGAGAAATTAAAAGCTTTTAAAGCGCAACATTCTTAGTGTAAAAATCTCTATAAAATATAGCTGCCTAAAAATAAGATAATCGTATCTTTGTTTTAGGTGGCTTTTTTGTTCCATATTTTTTGATTAAAATTGCACCTTTATTTTCCAATCAAAAAAAGTACTAAAATGTGGCATTAATTGCCCTTTTTTACCCATATATATGAGTCTAGTAAAATTATCCATAAAAGGAATATCATACAGCCAAACTCAAAATGGCGCTTATGCCTTAATTTTGAATGAAGTCGATGGCGAAAGAAAATTACCCATTGTTATTGGCGCTTTTGAAGCCCAGTCGATTGCTATTGCCTTAGAAAAAGAAATCAAACCTCCTCGCCCGTTAACACACGATTTGTTTAAAAACTTTGCAGAAAGATTTGACATTGTCGTAAAACAAGTGATTATTCACAAACTTGTTGATGGCGTTTTTTATTCCAGTTTAATCTGCGAAAGAGACAAAATCGAAGAAATTATCGACGCCAGAACTTCTGATGCGATTGCTTTGGCATTACGTTTCAACGCTCCGATTTTTACTTATAAAAACATTCTGGATAAAGCCGGTATTTATTTAAAATCAAATACTGCAGAAACAGATCAGGGTTCTCAGGAAATAGACGATGTACTTTCTAATCCCGAAACTTTTGGTCATGAGGAAGAAACAAATCAATCCGGAGATGTTTATGCCAAACATAGCCTTCAGGAATTAAATGATCTTTTAGATCAGGCGGTTTCTCAGGAAGATTATGAAAAAGCAGCCAAAATTAGAGACGAAATCTCAAAAAGATAAAATTATTGTTTAATCGTTGATTTGTTAGTCGTTAAATCAATTAAACAAATCAACGAATAACCGAATAAACCAAATATGAAACAATACTTAGATTTAGTAAAACATGTTTTAGAAAATGGTAACCAAAAAGGAGACCGAACCGGAACCGGAACAAAAAGTGTTTTTGGTTACCAAATGCGTTTTGATTTAAGTGAAGGTTTTCCAATGGTTACTACCAAAAAATTACACTTAAAATCGATCATTTACGAACTGCTTTGGTTTTTAAAAGGCGATACTAATATCAAATACCTTCAGGAAAACGGAGTAAAAATCTGGGATGCCTGGGCAGATTCTAATGGTGATTTAGGTCCTGTTTACGGACATCAGTGGCGTAACTGGAACAGCGAAGAAATTGATCAGATTTCTGAATTGATTACCGAATTAAAAACAAACCCAAATAGCCGAAGAATGCTAATCTCGGCGTGGAATCCATCGGTTTTACCGGATACAAAAAAATCATTTGAAGAAAACGTTGCCAATAATAAGGCGGCTTTGCCTCCTTGTCATGCATTTTTTCAATTTTATGTTACAAGTCCGGATCCTGAAAAAGGAGAAACAAAAGGAAAACTTTCTTGTCAATTGTACCAGCGAAGTGCTGATATCTTTTTAGGAGTTCCGTTTAATATTGCTTCTTATGCACTGTTAACGATGATGATTGCACAAGTTTGCGATCTTGAAGCGGGTGAATTTATTCATACTTTTGGAGATGCACATATTTACAACAATCATTTTGAACAATTAGAATTGCAGTTAACACGCGAACCAAAACCATTGCCAAAAATGATTTTGAATCCTACAATCAAAAATATTTTTGATTTTGATTATGACGATTTTACACTTGTAGATTATGAACCGCATGCGGGCATAAAAGGAAGTGTTGCCGTATAAATAATTACAAAAAACAAACACGAATTTCACAAATTTGCACCAATTTAATGGTTTGCTTAGTTTGTGAAATTCGTGTTTAAATTATACTACTAAAACACTATTTTCACTTCCGGCATAGTCATTCCATTTGTATGAATCTGCCTCAGGATCATTCACATACATTCCGTCAATTACATACTTAAACTCGTAAATAGCATCTTTTACTAAGTCATAAGTAGCCTTAAAAGTTCCGTTTTTTAACTTACTTAAAGTTCCTTCTTCGACATTCCAATTATTAAAATCCCCAACTACAGCAGCCGAACTTGCGTCTTTAGCTTCTACAGAAAATGTAACTTTACAAACTGGCTTCGTTTTGATAAATTGCTTTTTTAAAGACATAACTATTTAATTTTTAGATTGATACGTCTAAATTACATAAATTCATTCATACCCGCTATAGTCACTGAAGTGATTTATGACAATAGCAAAAAACGCATATTTTTTTCATCATATCGATAATTTTAACACTACTTTTTTTAACATTTAGAATTTAAAACTGTTTTTAAATGAAATATTCCAGCAATCAACTGGCTGAATTTCAAAATAAATTCTAACTTTATGACCTCATTTTATACGTTATGGAAAAAGAAGTTCACGAGCAATATGAATATGCCAGAAGAAGATTAAGACAAAAGAAAGTACTTTATTTTCACTTCGTACTTTTCTTAATAGGAAGCTTATTTTTGTTTGTAGCGAATAGATTTTTTGGTTTAGGGGCTAATACTGAACAAAATTGGTGTATTTGGGCCATCACAATATGGCTTTTCATTTTTATTCTCCATTTTATAAAAGTCTACATTACAGACAGATTCATGAATAAGAAATGGGAAAGAGAACAAATTGACAGACTTGTTGCTTTGCAGCAAAAAAGAATTAGTCAGTTAGAATCAAAAATAAACGAGGATACAGATAACAAAATTTAGTTCATCATACCATGATTATAATGATAGCGGCTGTTGCCGAAAATAATGCGCTTGGAAAAAACAATGAATTAGTTTGGCATTTGCCGAATGATTTTAAGAGATTCAAAGAACTTACTACCAACCATCATATTATTATGGGAAGAAAAACTTTTGAAAGTTTCCCAAAACCATTACCAAACAGAACTCATATTGTGATAACGCGTCAGGAAAATTACAAGCCTGAAGGTTGTATTGTTGTAAACAGTATCGAAAAAGCAATTGAATTATGTCCTGAAAATGAAGATTCATACATTATTGGCGGGGGAGAAATCTACAACCTGGGTTTACCTTTAGCGGATATTATAGAAATTACCAAAGTTCATCACACTTTTGAAGCCGATGCGTTTTTTCCTAAAATTGATGAGAATGAATGGTTATTGGTAGAATCTGAAGAAAATTTTAAAGATGAAAAACATCTTTATGATTATACTTATGAAACTTACATAAGAAAATAAAATTAGCAGCTCATTTTCTTTAGCCTAATTTATTTCACCTCATTTTTAATTATTCTATCTTTTTTATTTTTTTATATATTGGTTACTATGCCGAATTATTTAATTTAGCCTCCAATTATAAACTAAAAATAATATAATGAAGAAATTACTTTACTTATTAACTGCAATTACAACAATATTAACATCTTGTTCCAGCGAAAATGATAATGATTCACCTAATCAAGAAGATCTACATTTATTAAAAAAATTTGTTATCACTAAAGATGGCAAGACAACTTATACAGGTGAAAACATTTACAATGAAAATAGAATCGTAAGCTTTAGCGATTCAAATGGAAACAAATCAAATTACATATATACTGGAGATTTAATTACAAAAATAGAAGACATTAACTCTAAAGGAATAATTATTACAACTAGACGATATAGTTACTCTAATAATAAACTTGAATCTATAATATATGAAGATACAGGGAGCACTATTAATCTAAAAATTAAGTTTACTTATAATATAGACGGAACAATTTCTTATAAAAAAACTTTTGTAACAGTGGCTAGTGGTGCCGAAAAAGATGAAGGTAGTACAGGGAAATATACTTTTAAAGATGGTAATTTGATAAAAAGTGAAAGCTTCTATTATGATAGCCCTGAAAGCTTAACAATAAGCGAGTATGATTCGAAAAATTCTAGTAATAAAAATGTTATAGGAGTTAAACTATTATTAGATCACGGTTCCGCTTCTACTAATAATTTAGTTAAACAAACTATTACAACATATTCAGGTAGCAATTCAACATCTACCATATCAACTTACACACATACATACGACGCAAAAGGTTACCCAACAGAAATGACTCACTCAAAGAATGACGGAACCTCTACTACTATCGAAACAATTAAATATTTCTATTAACTAAAGATCAATTAAAATTTCATATAAATTTGTCTCATTGGGAAAAGCACCAATTAGAAGTTTCATGTTAGAAAATAAAAAACATCCTCATAAAAATGAGGATGTCTTTAATAAAAAATGATTTCCAGCTTAGGACTTATTCAAGAAATAGTATTTGGATAACATGACGTAAATTACAATTGTTAAACAACTGAAACTATTGTTAAATGATTTGATTTTTGAGAATAAATCTCAAAAAAAGAGTCCTTAATACCAAATACCACGAAGGTATTAAAGACAGAAAATTAAAATTTCCAAAAACAAATTTAATCCTAAGAACGTATTTTGCGCTTTAAAAAAATAGTATTACCATTAAAAAATAATACTTTCAAAACTACTTACAAGAACAAATGAATTACCAGCACAAAAAAAGTATTCATTTGATTTGAGTCACTAACTAACTATCAATCATTAAAAATTCTAATATTTTTATAAGACAAATGTGACAATATTATCTTGTTGCCACAATACCCACTTTCCGTGATTTTTTCAAAATACCCACTTTCCGTGATAACCAAAAGGCAATCCTTTATCTTGAGAATATTTTTCTAAAACATTTGATTTACAATTTAAAAAACCCAATAACAGTTAAGTCAGATTGTATTATATTTGCGTAAATAAAAAATAATGACTGAAAAAGTAACCCCATATAAAGACTCTACATTAGGCAAAAAAGAGCAAGTTGCACAAATGTTTGACACTATCTCTGGAAACTATGATAATTTAAACCGCGTAATTTCATTTGGAATTGATATTAAGTGGAGAAAAAAAGTACTAAAAATAGTTTCTGACAAAAAACCTAAAATCATTCTTGACATCGCGACAGGAACAGGCGATCTTGCTATTTTGATGGCACAAACGAATGCTGAAAAAATTATAGGTCTGGATATTTCTGCGGGAATGCTTGAAGTTGGAAAAAAGAAAGTTGAAGAAAAAAAACTGTCAAACACTATTGATTTAGTTTTAGGGGATTCTGAAAGCATACCTTTTGAAGATAATTATTTTGATGCGATTACAGTAGGCTTTGGAGTTCGAAACTTTGAAAACTTAGAAAAAGGCTTTGCAGAAATTTTAAGAGTATTGAAACCAAACGGTGTTTTTGTAATTTTAGAAACTTCGGTACCGGATAAAACTCCTTATAAGCAAGGTTATAAATTTTACACTAAAAATATACTTCCACTTATAGGAAAACTATTCTCTAAAGACAATTCGGCTTATGGATATTTGTCTGAATCTGCCGCTGTTTTTCCTTATGGAGAAGCTTTAAACAATATTTTGAGAAAAATTGGGTTTATAGATGTTGTGGCGATGCCTCAAACGTTTGGAGTTGCAACCATTTATTCTGCTTCTAAAAAATAGTATGAAAAAAACAGTAATCTTACTTTTATTAGTCTTATCGACAAAAGGATATTCTCAATTTGCTAAAAACATGTTTAGCAAAGATCCTATTATTAACCTTGAAAACTGGCAAAAACAGCGTTTGTATTTTGGTTACTTTTTAGGTTTTAATAGTTTCGACTTTAAATTTGATTACAAAAGTCCAGGTCCAGACATTCAGGTAAAAAAAACAACTGGTTTTAATGTTGGTGTTGTTGCCGATTTAAGACTGCAGGAATATATTAACCTGCGTTTTGAGCCAGGATTATATTATACAAAAAGAGATTTGTATTACCCTGAAATGCCTTTAGAAAAAGATTATTTAAGAGAGGTAAACAGTACTTATATTCATTTTCCTTTATTACTGAAATTTTCATCGTTGCGTACCGGAAATATTCGTCCGTATTTGGTTGGAGGAATGTCGACTACGTTAAATTTATCCAGCAATTCAAAATCGCAGGACGATAATCACGAAGGAAAATTCAGGGTTAAACCCTGGACTGCCGCTTATGAACTTGGTTTTGGAATAGATATTTTCTCTGAATATTTTATTTTCTCTCCTTCTATTAGAGGAATGTTTGGAATTACGGATGAATTGATTCGCGATAATCCTGCAAATGGGCCTAGTCCGTGGACGGATAATATTGATTCTATGAAATCAAGAGCGATTTTAATAAATTTCACTTTTCATTAAAACAATTTCTCAACTATTTCGTTTAAATTCACTTAGAATAATTGCTGTTGCAGTAGCTACGTTTAAACTTTCGGTTTTTTGTAGCTCTCCAAATCTTGGAATTGTGAGTCGGCTGGTAACTGTTTTTTCAATCTCTGCCGAAATACCATTGGCTTCATTACCCATAATAATGATTCCATTTTGAGGTAAATTTGATTGATAAATGTTTTCTCCGTTCATAAAAGTTCCAAAAACAGGTAATTTTGTTTGCGAAATAAAAGTTTTCAAATCGACATAATTTACATTTACTCTGGTAATAGAACCCATTGTAGCCTGAACTACTTTTGGATTGTAGATATCAACGGTTTCTTTTGAACAGATAATTTGTTTGATGCCAAACCAATCGCAAAGACGCAAAATGGTTCCTAAATTTCCGGGATCACGAATGTCGTCTAGCGCTACGATTAAACCAGAATCGATTATTTTATTTTCGACAGGAATTTTAAAAACCGCCAAACATGAATTTGGAGTTGACAAAGCACTTATTTTTTTCAGTTCCTGCTCATTAATAAGCGTGCGTTTTGAAGACGAAACTGTTTCAAAATCATTTTGTGTGGTGTATAAATGTTCTAATTCAAAATTGGATTGCAACAATTCCTGAATTACTTTTACTCCTTCGGCAAAAAATAATTGATTTGCAAAACGTTGCTTTTTTTGATGTAAACCTGTTATAAGCTTTATTTGGTTTTTACTAACCATAAAATAATGTACTTTTGAATTAAATATTAAAAAACACTTGAAAAAGAATTCCACAAAAATAGTAGCATTTATTCTAATAGCAATATTTATTTCTGCTTGTAATGCCGTAAAAAGAGTTCCGGATGGAAAAAACCTTCTTGTAAAAAATAATATTCTCGTTAACGGAAAGTCTACAAATGACGAAACCGCAACAAATCAAATGTATCAAAAACCAAATGGTACTTTATTAGGTTACAAATTGCGTTTGAATATGTACAATTTGGCCAATTTAAATCCTGATTCTACTTATCAGGCAAAATTTAAAAACAATCCGGGTCTTTATGAACGTCAGGCAAAAATATTATCTGCAAAACAAGTAGATCGTCTTGGCCAGTCTTTTTTATATAAAGGAATTCACGAATTTTTAAAAAATACCGGAGAACCACCCGTAATTATTGATACTGCAAAAACAAAAAAATCGTTGCTTCGTTTAAAATTCTATTATTTCAACAACGGTTATTTTAATGTAAAAACAGATTATGATATTGATAGCGTAGGCAGAAAAAAAGCTCAGGTAAATTACAATATTACAACCGGACCGGGTTATATGTTAGATTCAATTAAAACCAATATTCTTACGCCTGCTTTAGATTCATTATACAAAACAAACAATGAACCTTCTCTTTTAAAATCCGGAAATCAGTTTAAAACTTCAGATTTTGAAGAAGAAAAAAGCCGCATTACCACTTATTTCAGAAATCATGGTGCTTACTTTTTTCAGCCAACTTACATTAATTATAATATTGATACGATTGGAAAACAAAACAAGGCCGATGTCACTTTAATTATAAAAAATAATAACATTCAGGAAAGAGATTCAAGCCGTACAGAACCTTTTAAATTATACAAAATTAGCGATGTAAACATTTATACTGATTATTCGCCTACGAATGCAAAAGCAAAAGTTAACGACAGTACGACTTACAATAATTTTAATTTGTACAGCTACAAAACTTTAAAATACAAACCGCGCGCGATAACCGACGCTATCTTTATTACAAAGGGAAGTACTTTTTCTGATACTCGTACCACGCTTTCATCCCGATATTTAAATAATTTAAAGATCTTTAATTATCCTTCGATACAATATGAAGTCGATAAACGAGATCCGGAAGGAGAATCTTTGATCGCGAATGTTTATTTGACACCAAGAAAAAAATATAGTTTCGGAGCTACTTTAGACCTTACACACTCTAATATTCAGGATTTCGGAATTGGAGCGAGTGTTTCTGAAACGATTCGAAATGTATTTAACAGAGCTGAAACCCTGGAAATTTCGGCACGTTTAAATATTGGTTCATCAAAAGATATGGCGAACCCGAATGATAATTTCTTTAATGTATCAGAATACGGAATTGACATGAAACTTAATTTCCCAAGAATTTTGATGCCTTTTGGAACTGAAAAAATTATTCCGAAAAGAATGATTCCTTCTACAAGTATTGCTGCGGGTTTTTCGAAACAAACAAATATTGGTCTTGACAAGGAAAATTTTACAGGAGGATTATCTTACAACTGGTCTCCTAAACGCCGTAATACTGTAAAACTTGATTTATTGAATGCGCAGTTTGTACGTAATTTAAATCCGGGCAATTATTACAGAGTTTATACTTCATCATATAAGGAGTTAAACGGAATTGCGAATCAATATAATACTGATCCTTCAAACCTTGATGATAACGGAAACTTAATTATCAGTCAGGGAACGACAAATTTTACAAATGAAGTTTTAAACGGACAAACATCATTAACTCCGACAGATCCTCAATATAAAGATGTGGAAAGTATTGAAGAAAGAAGAGTTCGATTGACAGAAAATGATTTTATTCTTGCCACAAGTTATACTTTTACAACCACTACGAAAAAAGACCTTGCTGACAATACTTTTTATCAGTTCAAGACAAAAATAGAATCTGCAGGAACTTTATTAACTGCTATTTCAAATATTGCCAGTTTGCCTAAAAATACAAATGGCAACTATGACATTTTCAATTTAGAATATTCAGAATATATCAAAACAGAATTAGATTACATCAAACACTGGGATTTTGGTAAAGAAAAAGTTTTGGCGGTAAGAAGCTTTTTTGGAATCGCAATTCCGTTTGGGAATTCAGATTATATTCCTTTCTCCCGAAGTTATTATTCCGGAGGTTCAAATGATAATCGTGCCTGGCAGCCTTATTCATTAGGTCCGGGAAGTACCGATGCAATGAACGATTTTAATGAGGCCAATATGAAGATTGCAATGAGTGCCGAATTTAGATTTAAAATCTTTGGCGATGTTAAAGGAGCTATCTTTGCAGACGCCGGAAACATCTGGAATGTGCTCGATAATGTGACTGACGACAAGGCAAGATTCAACAACTTAAACGATTTAGCTGAAATTGCTGTGGGTTCCGGATTTGGTTTACGTTACGATTTAAGCTTTTTTGTTATTCGTTTAGATTTGGGCTTCAAGACCTATAATCCGGCGCATCCGGCGGGTGATCGTTGGTTTAAAGAATACAATTTTGGGCACTCGGTTTTAAATTTTGGAATAAATTATCCATTCTAATGCTAATTAATTCTTATTTTTGCAACCTAAAAACTAAAAACAACTATAAAAAAAATTACAATGGCACACAACATTAAACCGGGAGTAGCTACAGGAGATCAGGTTCAGGAGATTTTTAATTATGCGAAAGAAAAAGGATTTGCTTTACCAGCAGTAAACGTTACTGGTTCAAGCACAATCAATGGAGTTCTTGAAACTGCAGCAAAACTAAACGCGCCAGTTATTATTCAATTTTCAAACGGAGGAGCACAATTTAACGCTGGAAAAGGATTATCTAATGCAGGCGAAAAATCAGCAATCGCTGGTGGTATCGCAGGAGCAAAACATATTCACACTTTAGCAGAAGCTTATGGTGCAACTGTAATTTTACATACTGACCACTGTGCAAAAAAATTATTGCCTTGGATCGATGGTTTGTTAGATGCATCTGAAAAACATTTTGCAGAAACAGGAAAACCATTATTCAGTTCACATATGATCGATTTGTCTGAGGAGCCAATCGAAGAAAATATTGAGATCTGTAAAGAGTATTTAGCGAGAATGAGTAAAATGGGTATGACATTAGAAATCGAGCTGGGTATTACAGGTGGTGAAGAAGATGGTGTTGACAACTCTGATGTTGACAGTTCAAAATTATACACGCAGCCAGAAGAAGTAGCTTATGCTTATGAAGAATTATCTAAAGTAAGCCCTAAATTTACTATCGCTGCAGCTTTTGGAAACGTTCACGGTGTTTACAAACCAGGAAACGTAAAATTAACTCCAAAAATCTTAAAAAATTCTCAGGATTTCGTTCAAAACAAATTCAATACCGGAGCTAATCCTGTAGATTTCGTTTTCCACGGAGGTTCAGGTTCTACACTTGAAGAAATCAGAGAAGCGATTGGATACGGAGTTATCAAAATGAACATTGATACAGATTTACAATTTGCATACACAGAAGGAATTCGTGATTATATGGTTAAAAACATTGACTATTTAAAAACACAAATTGGTAACCCTGAAGGTGCTGATGTTCCTAACAAAAAATATTATGACCCAAGAAAATGGGTACGTGAAAGCGAAGTGACATTCAACACAAGATTGGAGCAGGCTTTTGCAGACTTGAATAACGTAAATACTTTATAAGAGTATTCAGTCTCAGTTTTAAGTATTCAGTTAAAAAACGAACTGAATACTTAAAACTAAATAAAAAACTGATTACTGAAATTGATTACTGAACACTGAATACTTAGAGAAATGGCTTGGTTTAAAAGACAGGAAAAAGGGATTACGACCGCTACAGAAGATAAGATGGACGTTCCGAAAGGATTGTGGTACAAATCTCCTACTGGAAAAATTATTGACGCTGACGAATTAGCCCGAAACTTATTTGTTAGTCCGGAAGATGATTTTCACGTTAGAATTGGAAGCGCAACCTATTTTGAAATTTTATTCGACAACAACGAATTTGTTGAGTTAGATAAAAACATGACATCAAAAGATCCTTTGCATTTTGTGGATACAAAAAAATATGCAGAGCGATTGAAAGATGTAATGGAAAAAACTCATCTTAAAGACGCTGTGCGTACCGGAGTAGGAAAATCTAAAGGAAAAGAACTTGTAATTTGCTGTATGGATTTTGCCTTTATTGGTGGATCTATGGGAGCTGTTGTAGGTGAAAAAATCGCAAGAGGTATTGATCACGCGATCAAAAACAAAATGCCATTTGTAATGATTTCTAAATCTGGTGGAGCCCGTATGATGGAAGCAGCTTATTCGTTAATGCAATTGGCGAAAACATCTGTAAAATTAGCGCAGCTTGCCGAAGCTGGTTTACCTTATATTTCTCTTTGTACAGATCCAACTACCGGAGGAACAACTGCATCTTATGCCATGTTAGGAGATATTAACATCTCTGAGCCAGGTGCTTTGATTGGTTTTGCTGGTCCGCGTGTGGTTCGTGATACTACAGGAAAAGATTTACCGGAAGGTTTTCAAACCGCTGAATTCCTTTTAGAACACGGTTTCCTTGATTTTATTACGGCCAGAAAAGATTTGAAAAACAAGATCAACTTATATATTGATTTGATTCAGAATAACAATATTAGATAGTTTTTAAACTTCTAAAAACATAAAATCCCATTCGCTTTTGCAAATGGGATTTTTTTATATCTTTAATTCAAATCTTAATTATGAACAAAATTTTTATTGGTTTGATGGTTTGTTTTCTTCTTTTGAATTGTAGTAAAAAAGACGAGAAGCTCAGGATTAAAAATAAGCCCTATATTATTTCATATGAAGATGACAAACTAAAAAAATATGTAGATTCATCGAATAAAACAGGTAAGAAAATAGTTTTACCTTTTAAAATTTTTTACGGAGAAAACCATCTTCTTATTGATAAAAAAGGTGGTTTATATTACTATCAACAAAAGTACACAGGAATTGACTGTGGAACAGGTAGAGAAAACGACACCCTTCCTCATTTCCTTAATTTACAGCCTAAAGACCTTCTGAAAATCCCAGAAACTAGCTTAATAGATTTTTTATCTGAAAACATTTTGAGTAAAGAAGAAAACAGAAAAATTTTAATTGTTGCATCCCAAAATGACACAATAAAAAACACTTCTTTTTTCGATTTTATAAACAAAAACAAATTACGAGCCTACTTAATAAGAAGAACCACTCAAGAAGAAGATACTGTTCTAAAATATAAGAAAACCAATCAGTCTTATTATTCAGATGAAATTAAATGGGATAAAACTAAAATTAAAATTCCAAGTTTGAAGTAGAAATAAATGAGAAAATTGTTTTCGATATTATTTTAAATTTAAAACATTCCTTTATCAATTACTTCTTGTCTGAAAAATTGTACTTTTGCTTTATACAGTAAATAGTAGTTTTATAAAAAGTAAATATCAAAAAATGTATCAAACATAAATTGACCTGTTTTTTACCAAAACCGATTTTTTTTTAAAACATTATAAATATCTTTGAAACATGAGCACAGCAATAAAACCAAATCATATAGGGCGAAAAATTAGCCGTATTCGTGAACTGAAAGACATGAAGCAAGAAGCATTAGCACAAGCTTTAGGAACAAACCAACAAGCTATATCTGCTATGGAAAATAGTGAAACTATAGACGACGCAAAACTTGCAGAAGTTGCAAAAGCACTTGGTGTTAGTGTTGAAGCAATAAAAAACTTTACCGAAGAAAATATGATAAATTATTTTAATACTTTTTATGACAATAGTTTTGCACATGGAACAATGAGTCCATATTATTGCACATTCAATCCAATAGATAAAGTAGTAGAACTTTTAGAGCGTATGCTTCAGGCAGAAAAGGAAAAAAATGAATATTTAGAAAAATTACTAAAAGAAAAATAAGATTTACAAACATATAGATTTCGATCCTCAATCCTGAGAAATATTTCTTAGGATTTTTTTATATCTTTAATTCAAATCTTAATTATGAACAGAATTTTTATTGGTTTGATGGTTTGTTTTGTTCTTTTGAATTGTAGTAAAAAAAACGAGAAGCTCGGGATTAAAAATAACCCCTATATTATTTCATATGAAGATGACAAACTAAAAAAATATGTAGATTCATCGAATAAAACAGGTAAGAAAATAGTTTTACCTTTTAAAAGTTTTTACGGAGAAAACCATCTTCTTATTGATAAAAAAGGTGGCTTATATTACTATCAACAAAAGTACACAGAAATTGACTGTGGAACAGGTAGAGAAAACGACACCCTTCCTCATTTCCTTAATTTACAGCCTAAAGATATTCTAAAAATCCCTGAAAGTAGCTTAATAGATTTTTTATCCGAAAACATCTTGAATAAAGAAGAAAATAGAAAAATTTTAATTGTTGCATCCCAAAATGACACAATAAAAAACATTTCTTTTTTCGATTTTATAAACAAAAACAAATTACGAGCTTACTTGATAAGAAGAACCACTCAAGAAGAAGATACTGTTCTAAAATATAAGAAAACCAATGAGCCTTATTATTCAGATGAAATTAAATGGGATAAAACTAAAATTAAAATTCCAAGTTTGAAGTAGAAATAAAATGAGAAAATTGTTTTCGAGATTATTTTAAATTTAAAACATTCCTTCACCAATTACTTCTTGTCCAAAAAATTGTACTTTTGCTTTATACAATAGTAAATAGTAGTTTTTATAAAAAGTAAATATCAAAAAATGTATCGAACATAAATTGATCTGTTTTTTACCAAAACTAATTTTTATTAAAGCATTATAAATATCTTTGAAACATGAGCACAGCAATAAAACCAAATCATATAGGGCGAAAAATTAGCCGTATTCGTGAACTGAAAGATATGAAGCAAGAAGCATTAGCACAAGCTTTAGGAACAAACCAACAAGCTATATCTGCTATGGAAAATAGTGAAACCATAGACGACACAAAACTTGCACAAGTTGCAAAAGCCCTTGGCGTAAGTGCGGAAGCTCTAAAGAATTTTACTGAAGAAAATACGATTAATTATTTCAATAATTTTTATGACAACAGCACCAGCACTGGAATAAATGGAATGTTCAACCCAAGTCATTGTACATTCAATCCATTAGATAAAGTGGTTGAACTTTTTGAGCGTTTGGTTCAGGCAGAAAAAGAAAAAGTCGAGTATTTAGAAAAATTATTAAAGGATAAATAAGATTTCAACATAGAGTTTCAATAACAAAATCCTGAGAAATATTTCTTGGGATTTTTTATATAATAGATTTTCCTGTAAAGTTTTTTGAAGATGTAAAATAGGAATTAAAATTATTTTGCTAAAGCCTTTTTCATGATTCTTATTAATCTCCAGCTAAAGCTAGAGGCTATTCAAATTCACTGACCTCAAAAAACTCAGCACCTTAGCAACTCAGCATCTCAGAACCTTCAAAAAAAACCTTTGTCCCTTTGCAACTCTGAACCTTTGAGCCTTCAAAACCTACATTCCTGTACGGATTGCCTCAACCGGATCCAGATTTGCTGCTGAAATTGCGGGTAAAATTCCTGAAATTAATCCGATAAGAGCGGCTAAAGTTGTTCCTAAAATGACGTTTCCAAAACTTAAAACAAATTCAAAGTCAAGTGCTTTTGTCAGGATAAGTGCAATTCCCCAAACCATTAATAAACCAATTATTCCGCCAATTACAGAAAGAATGATGGCTTCGAATAAAAACTGAAATAAGATGAATCTGTTTTTAGCGCCAAGCGATTTCTGAATTCCGATTAAATTGGTTCTTTCTTTTACGGAAACGAACATAATATTCGCGATTCCGAAACCTCCAACCAAAAGAGAAAATCCGCTGATAATCCATCCTACAACATTCATCTGACCTAAAATTCCATCGATAAAATCGGTAAAACCAGAAAGTACGTTGATGAAAAAATTATCCATCTCCCCTGCTTTCATTCCACGAATGGCTCTTAGTTTTTGTGCAACTTCGGCTTTATAAGCGTCCATATCGATGCCTTTTACAGGTTTTAAAACAATTACGGGTGTCATTGCATCGCTGTCGCCGTACATTCTGCGAAGGAAATTTGCCGGAAAATAAACCGAAGTATCATTACTGTCACCAAAAAATCCTGCGCCTTGTTTTGTCATAACGCCAATAACGGTAAAACGCTGTCCGTACAAACGAATACTTTTTCCGATAGGATCGCTATCTCCAAAAAGTCCGTTGGCAATATCATATCCTAAAACGATTACCGGAGTTCCTGAATTTGATTCTGATTCATTGTAAAATCTTCCTTTATCAAAACTTAATCCATCAATATCAACCATTTCAAATGAGGAAGGAACCATATTTACATCGGCAACGGTTTTTGAATCGTATTTTAAACTTTCATGATTTACGAATAACTGATACCCAACCTGATCTGTATTATTTAGGGAATTTTTTAAACTGATGTATTCGTCATATTTTACATTTGGAAATTGTTCTCTTTTCCATTGTGGAATTTCTGAAGGTCCAAAACAATATTTCATTAAATAAATCGTATTTTTATCTAAACTGCTCAAATCTTTAGAAATTTTTCGGTCTAAAGAATCAACTGCAGCAAGAACGGCAATAATTGAAAATATACCAATTGTAACACCTAACAAGGATAATAAAGTTCGCAATTTATTATTTCGTAAAGCATTAATGGCAAAGCTCAGACTTTCTTTTAATAACCTAAGATAAAGTAGCATAAATTCGTATTTTTCAATAAAGTAAAATTCAATAAATTAAAATCAAAAACCTAATAAAAGTTAACTTACTCATCAGTAGAATTTTTTACCATAATGTTACATTAAATCCTTTAAAATAATATTTAAAAAAACTACTTTTGCAGTCTGAAAATCATAACTACACAATGAGCACAACTAAAACAATACAATCGGCATTAATATCTGTTTTTTCGAAAGATGGATTAGAGCCAATCGTTAGAAAATTACACGAACAAAATGTAACACTTTACTCGACTGGAGGAACAGAAGATTTTATTAAAAACCTTGGAATTCCGGTAGTTCCTGTTGAAGATATTACTTCTTTTCCTGAAATTCTTGGCGGAAGAGTAAAAACATTACACCCGAAAATTTTTGGCGGAATCTTAAACCGTCAGGATAATGAAAGTGATGTTCAGCAAATGAAAGAATTTGATATTCCTCAGATTGATCTTGTAATTGTTGATTTGTATCCGTTTGAAAAAACTGTTGCTTCTGGTGCAAGCGAACAGGATATTATTGAAAAAATTGATATTGGCGGAATTTCATTGATTCGTGCCGGTGCAAAAAACTTTAAAGACACCGTAATTGTGGCTTCGGTAAATGAATACAGTTTGCTTCTTGATTTGATTACAGAGCAAAACGGAGCAACAACTCTTGAAAACAGAAGATTGTTTGCTACAAAAGCATTCCACGTTTCATCTCATTATGATGGTGCGATTTTTAATTATTTTAATACTGACGAAACAATCTACAAAGAAAGTATTGAAGGTGGTCAGGTTTTGAGATATGGTGAAAATCCACATCAAAAAGGTTTCTTTTTTGGAGATTTTGATGCAATGTTTAAAAAAGTTCACGGAAAAGAGTTATCTTACAATAATTTATTAGACGTTGATGCGGCTGTAAACTTAATAAATGAGTTTAAAAATGACGGACCAACGTTTGCTATTTTAAAACATAATAATGCTTGCGGTTTAGCGTCAAGAAAAACAATTAGCGAAGCTTATCTAGCAGCTTTGGCTTGCGATCCAACATCTGCTTTTGGCGGAGTTTTGATTGCAAATACTAAAATTGATTTAGCTACTGCGCAGGAAATCAACAAATTATTCTGTGAAGTTGTAATTGCTCCAAGTTATGATGATGAAGCTATTACAGTTTTGCAGGAAAAGAAAAATAGAATTATATTAGTTCAAAATGAAGTGGAATTACCTTCAAGACAAGTACGAACTTGTCTTAATGGTTTGTTAATTCAGGACAGAAATAATATTACAGATACTAAAGAGCATTTAAAAACCGTTACTATTACAGAGCCTACTGCTCAGGAAATAGAAGATTTGATATTTGCTTCAAAAATTTGTAAAAACACAAAGTCAAATACGATTGTTTTTGCAAAAAACGGAACATTAATTTCGTCAGGTACAGGTCAGACCTCAAGAGTTGATGCATTAATGCAGGCTGTTGATAAAGCGAAAGCTTTTGGATTTGATTTAACCGGCGCTTCTATGGCAAGTGATGCATTTTTTCCGTTTCCGGATTGTGTAGAATTAGCCAAAAAAGCAGGAATAACGGCAGTAATTCAGCCGGGAGGATCTATTAAAGACGAATTAAGTATAAATTATTGCAACGAAAATAATCTTGCAATGGTATTTACAGGAACACGTCATTTTAAACATTAATTTGTTTAACTTTGTTCGATAAATTATTTATAACATTTTAAACCCCTAAAAAACTTATGGGATTTTTTGATTTCATGACCGAGGATATTGCGATAGACCTTGGTACCGCAAACACTTTAATCATTCACAATGATAAAGTTGTTATTGATAGTCCATCAATCGTTGCACGTGATCGAATATCAGGCAAAATCATTGCTGTTGGTAAAGAAGCTAACATGATGCAAGGTAAAACGCATGAAAACATCAAGACCATAAGGCCTTTGAAGGATGGTGTAATTGCCGATTTTGATGCTTCTGAAAAAATGATCAATATGTTCATTAAAAGCATACCAGCATTAAAGAAAAGAATGTTTACACCAGCTTTAAGAATGGTTGTATGTATTCCTTCTGGTATTACTGAAGTGGAGATGCGTGCTGTAAAAGAATCTTGTGAAAGAGTAAACGGAAAAGAAGTTTACTTAATTCATGAGCCAATGGCAGCAGCAATTGGTATTGGTATCGATATCATGCAGCCAAAAGGAAACATGATTGTTGATATTGGAGGTGGTACTACAGAAATCGCTGTTATCGCTTTAGGTGGAATTGTATGTGACAAATCTGTAAAAATTGCAGGTGACGTTTTTACAAATGATATCGTTTATTACATGCGTACACAACATAATCTTTTTGTGGGAGAAAGTACTGCAGAGAAAATAAAAATTCAAATTGGGGCTGCTATCGAAGATTTAGATGGCCCGCCGGAAGATATGTCAGTTCAGGGTAGAGATTTACTTACGGGTAAACCAAAACAAGTTGACGTTTCTTACCGTGAAATTGCAAAAGCATTAGACAAATCTATTCAACGTATCGAAGATGCTGTAATGGAAACATTATCTCAAACTCCTCCTGAATTAGCTGCTGATATCTACAATACAGGTATTTATCTTGCTGGTGGTGGATCGATGTTAAGAGGTCTTGACAAACGTATTTCGCAAAAAACAGATTTACCTGTTTACATTGCTGAAGATCCGTTAAGAGCTGTTGTTCGCGGAACCGGAATGGCACTTAAAAACATTGCAAAATTCAAAAGCATCTTAATAAAATAAGATTCAAAATAACAAATCAAAATATTTTTATAAGAGTCGAATTGAATCATTCGGCTCTTGTAAAATTTGAAACCCAAAAGCATATCCTGAAACAAAATAACCGAACAAGAAATGCAGCAAATTTTTAATTTCATTATAAGAAACAGTAATCGATTGCTGTTTTTGCTGCTTTTAGGTATTTCGTTGGCTCTCACAATTCAATCCCATTCTTACCACAAAAGCAGAGTAATCAGTTCGGCTAATTTTTTAAGCGGAGGTGTTTATGAAAAAATCAATCATGTAAATGAATATTTGAATTTAAGAACCGAAAATGACGAACTGGTACTTGAAAACGCAAGATTAAAAAGTCTTTTATTTAATAAAAAAGACACCACAAAAATACCTTTGGCCGATAGTATAAAAGGAGTAAAACCTGCTGACATCATTGTTTCAAAAGTAATTCACAATTCATACAGTACACACGAAAACTATATTACTTTAAATTCCGGAGCAAATAGCGGAATTAAACAGGATATGGGAGTAATCAACAGTTTAGGAATTGTTGGAATCATAGACAATACTTCTCCAAGATATTCAACTGTGATAAGTATTTTGAATATGAAATCACATATCAATGCTAAAATTAAAAAATCAAATCATTTTGGTACTTTAACATGGGATGGTAAAAGTACGGGATTTGTTCAGCTGGAAGATGTGCCAAGATTAGCTTCAATCAAAAAAGGTGACACTATTGTTACCGGAGGTCAATCAGAAATTTTTCCAGAAGGAATTAACGTTGGTACTGTAGACAAAATATACATCAAAGATAAAACAAGTTTTTATGTCATTAATGTTAAACTATTTAACGACATGACTAATCTTGGACATGTTTATATCATTAAAAGTAAAGACCGCGAAGAACTTATTAATTTAGAAAAAAAGGAGAAAGATGAATAGCGCATTGTTAGTCAATATTTTTCGATTTATTATGTTGCTGGCAATTCAGGTTGTTATTTTTAATAATATGAATTTCCTGGGATACATAAGTCCTTTTCCGTATATTTTATATATCATTCTTTATCCGGTAAACAGTAATAAATCAGGCTTAATCATCTCTAGTTTTTTACTAGGACTAATGATGGACACGTTCTGTAATTCTGGCGGAATTCATGCAACAGCGTGTTTAATTCTCGCTTATTACAGGCCTTATATTTTTAAGTTTTCATTTGGTTTAAGTTATGAATATCAAACTATAAAACTAAATGAATCCTTAACACCAGAACGTTTTTCATTTATTTTAGTCTCTGTTTTATTACATCACATTGTACTGTTTGTACTTGAAGCTTTCCAGTTTAAATTTATTTGGGATATTTTACTAAGAACTTTATTCAGTTCAATATTTACCATAATTATTTCGATCATAATAATATATCTTATTAAGCCTAATAGACGATGAGAAAAGTTCTGCTGCCCTCTTTAATTATTATTGCAGCATCTTTGCTAGTGATCAGGATATTTTACTTGCAAATTATTGATGATTCATTCAAATTAAAATCAGAAAATAATGCAATTAAGAAAGTCTATGATTATCCGGAAAGAGGATATATCTACGACAGAAACGGAAAATTATTAGTAGCCAATCAGGCTTCTTATGATATTATGGTTATTCCTCGAGAAATCAAAAAAGACCTTAATGTTACCGAATTCTGTAATTTATTAAGCATCACAACTGACGAATACTATAAAAGAATTGCAAAAGCAAAAGTTTATAGTCCGAGATTGCCATCTGTGTTTTTAGCTCAATTAAACAAATCCGAATTTGCCGCTTTTCAGGAAAAGATCAGAAAATACGAAGGTTTCTATTTCCAAAAAAGATCGCTGCGTGATTACGAGGTAGATTACGGAGCAAATATCTTTGGTTTTATCACACAGGTAACTGAAAATTTAATTGCTAAAAATCCGTATTACAATAGTGGTGATTTAATTGGAAAACAAGGTGTTGAGGAAAGCTACGAAGAAATTTTACGCGGAATAAAAGGGGTAAAATATATTCAGAAAGATAAATACAACCGAGAAATTGGTTCTTATAAAGAAGGAAAATACGATACGATTGCCGTTGCCGGAGAAGACATCAACTTAACAATTGATGCTGAACTTCAAAAATATGGCGAAGAATTAATGATCAATAAAAGAGGTGGAATTGTGGCAATTGAACCAAAATCCGGAGAAATTCTGGCATTGGTAACCGCTCCATCTTATGATCCGGGAATTTTAGTGGGAAGACAAAGATCTAAAAACTATACACTTTTATATCATGATTCGATCGCAAAACCTTTATACGACAGAGGACTTCTAGCAGAATATCCTCCAGGATCTCCATTTAAAATCTTAACTGGTTTAGTCGCATTGCAAGAAGGTGTTATCAACGAGCAAACGACTTTTATGTGCCATCACGGATTTAGTTACGGTAGAGGTCGTTTTATGAAGTGCCACGGTTTTGGCCCGCATCAATTGCATAACGGAATTTATAATTCCTGTAATACGTATTTTGCAAATGCCTATATGCTAACGATTAATAAATTTTCTAATCCGGGACAAGCGGTGGATGTTTGGAGCAATCACGTTAAAAGTTTTGGTTTAGGACAATTTATGGGATATGATTTGCCTACGGGTAAAAAAGGAAATATTCCAACTTCTAAAACCTATAAAAAAATATATCCAAACGGTGGCTGGAGAAGCACCACTATTGTGTCTAACGCTATTGGTCAGGGAGAGGTTTTAATGACGCCGATTCAGCTGGCAAATATGATGGCAACAGTTGCTAATCAGGGTTATTATTATACGCCTCATATCATCAAGAAAATTGAAGGCAAAAAAATAGACGCTAAGTTTACAACGAAACACGAAACTACAATTGACAAACAATATTTTCCACCTGTAATCAGTGGTTTGTTTGATGTTTACAACAAAGGAACAGCTTATGCCCTAAGAGTTGAAGGCATTGATATTTGTGGAAAAACGGGAACTGCAGAAAACTATGCTAAGATTAATGGTGTGAGAACAAAATTAAAAGATCACTCTATTTTCGTTGCCTTTGCTCCAAAAGACAATCCAAAAATTGCAATTGCGATTATGATCGAAAATGGAGGTTTTGGTGCGACAGTTGCAGGGCCAATTGCCAGTTTGATGATAGAAAAATATCTTAGAAAGAAAATTACAAGAAACGATTTAGAAGTTCATGTATTAAATAAAAGTTTAGCAAGTGAATATGCTAAATTAGGAGGAATGACCGAAGCAAGCGCTATCGAATCTACTCCAAAAGATTCTGTTTTGAAAGCTAAAATTGTTGTACCAAAAACGCCAACAAAAACAGAAATTAAAAAAATGGCCGTAGACACTACTAAAGAGAACTAATAAGGATTATTTCAAATGAGAAATCAAAGTGTAAAAAATAATATTGACTGGATAAGTGTCTTTATCTACATGGCCTTAGTAACTCTGGGTTGGCTGAATATATATTCCTCTTCCCTATTGTCTACAGACGGTACTTATGAAAAGCAGTTAATATTTATTGCCTGTACAATTCCGCTAATATTTGTTGTTCTTTTTGTAGATGGTAAATTCTATGAAAAATACGCCAGTATTATATTTGGAGTTTCTTTATTGTCATTGGCAGGTTTATTTCTTTTTGGAAAAACAATTGCCGGACAAAGATGCTGGTATGCTATTGGAAGTTTTACAATACAGCCCTCTGAGTTTGCAAAGGCCGCTACATCATTGGCACTAGCCAAATACCTGAGCGACAGCCAAATCAATTTAAAGGAAACAAACAGACAAATTCAGGCATTGGCTATTGTATTTTTACCTGTTCTTTTAATTTTACCTCAACCCGATCCTGGAAGTGCTTTAATTTACAGTATTTTCATCATTGTTTTGTTTAGAGAAGGATTACCATCATGGTATGTATGGACGGGTTTTATAACAATACTACTTTTTGTATTAACACTGGTTTTAGAGCCTTATGTTGTAATATTAATTGCTTTTGGCGTATTAACAATTATACATTTTAAAGGTCGCGTTGTAGATCGAAATTTACTTTTAAGCGGTATTCTCCTGGTTTTGATTTCGGGCTTTGTATTTTCTGTTGACTACGTTTTTGATAACGTTTTTAAACAGCACCACAGAGACCGTTTTAATATTTTACTGGGAAAAACAGTGGATATGAAAGGTATTGGATATAACACCAACCAATCTGAAATCGCTATTGGATCTGGTGGCTGGATAGGAAAAGGCTTTTTAGAGGGAACTCAGACTAAAGGTGGTTTTGTACCAGAACAGCATACCGATTATATTTTTACAACGGTTGGAGAAGAATGGGGTTTTACAGGTTCATTAGTAGTAATCGCGCTATTCGTTGGTTTACTTTTAAGAGTCATTTATTTAGCCGAAAGGCAAAAGACAAAATTTAGCCGCGTTTATGGTTATTGCGTTGCCGGAATTTTGTTCATTCACTTTTTTGTAAATATCGCGATGGTTGTTGGTATTTTCCCTACTATCGGGGTTCCGTTGCCTTTCTTTTCATATGGAGGTTCCGGACTTTGGGGATTCACTATTTTATTGTTTATCTTCTTAAAAATGGATGCCAATAAAGTAAATGAATGGTAATTTCTCTTCAATAATTAATCTTTAAATTACAAATTACAACTATATAAAAAAATCCAAGCCTGTTGCTTGGATTTTTTTATGCTTAAAACTTTATTCATTTTAAATTTGAAACCTATTACCTCATAATCTATTATATAAAAAAAGTCCGAAGCATGAAACTTCGGACTTTCTTGTATTTTTGAATACTACATTTATATTTTCTCTATTGGTCTTTTCTTTAGTAATTTAAGAAGAACCGGGAACGTAGAGATAATTACTATAATAATGATAATATATTCGATATGCTCTTTTAAATCTATTCCTTGTTCTAAGAACACTCCGTATAAATAATGTCCGGAGAAAATCAGGATAAAAGACCACAAAAATGAACTTAGAATATTATAGTACATAAATTTCTTTTTATCCATAGAAACTATTCCGGCAATAATAGGAGCAAATGTTCTAAAAATAGGCAGGAAACGGGCGTAAATAATAGCTTTTCCACCATACTTTTCAAAGAAATCTTTTGATTGCAACAAGTATTTCTTTTTAAACCAGAAAGTATCTTCTTTTTTAAACAAATAATATCCACTTTTTGCACCAAACCAATAACCGGTCATATTTCCGAAAACTCCCATAGTGGCTACCAAAAGTGAAAGTATAAAAACATTTAGAAAATCACCCGGAATATAAACCACATTTTGAATTAGATCACGACTGTAAATACCCGCCAGAAAAAGCAAACTATCCCCAGGAAGAAAAAAACCTGCAAAAAGTCCTGTTTCAGCAAAGACTATAAACAAAACAATATACAAACCAATTTGAAAACCTCCGATACTTAAAGTAATATAAAATTCAGGATTAATTAATTGGGTCCAATCAAAATTATTCATAAAATGGTTTGGTTACATTTATAGTTGGTGAAAGTAACAATAATTTACTTTAACCACAATAAAATACGGTATTTTAAAGATAAATTAACTATTAAAAAAAAGCCCGGGAACAAACCCGGGCTTCACTAATTATTGTCGTTCATACTTGCAACAAGTGTGTAAATTATCGTAATCTGCCTGAGCTGCTTTTACTTCTTTTGTATCATGGCCAACTTTGGCAATCGCTTTATTTAAATCCTCCGGAGACGATTTCTCTTCGTTTAATATCACTGTTAATTGGTGTGAAGTAATATCCCAATTTGCAGTTTTTACTCCGGGAACACTAAAAGCTGCTTTTTCAATTCGTTTTTTACATTGCTCACAATTTCCGTTTACTTCTGTCGTGTATTTAAAGTTCTTATTTTTTTTAGTTTGGGCCTGAGCCGAAAATCCTAAAAAAGTGATCAGTGCAATTAAGATTAAATGTTTCATTTTATTATTTATTAAGTATCAAATTTATTATTTTATTTTAAATCGTAATCCTGCATAATACATCTGCCCATAAATTGGCGCATATGCTATAGAAGCATCAAAATTTGGTCCAAATGGATCGTCGGCGCCTAAAATTGCTTTTTCCTGTTTGTAATTTCCAATGTTTTCTCCACCAATATACATTTCAAAAACCGGTGAAAAAACCCTTGTTACCTGAACATTCATCACAGCGTATGAAGGAGAAAAATCAGGAAATTGATCTGCAGACGGATTTGTCGCCGTATAAAGCAATTGTTGCTTTCCTGACCAGTTAAATGTGTAATCAAATTTCCATTGTTTATCATCATTCAGGTTTGTTTCGTATTCAAGATTTCCTAAAAAACGATGCTTTGCCTGCAATGGACGCTGAAAAGTTCCTCGTAAATAATCGGTTTGAATGTCATAATACTTGTAAGCTGTTCGCAAATTCAAATTATGCGCCAATTCATAATTAAACTCAACCTGCAAACTGTTGGCAAATGAATTTCCTTTTAAATTATAAAACAAAACTTGCTGCGGACTTTGCATCAAATCGACAACGGCCTGATTTTGAAAATCGGTTCTGTAAAAGTCGAAACCGGCATCGGCATTTTTATTAAAAAGTTTAAATTTCTGAGAGAAGCTAATTCCGTAATTCCATGCAATTTCAGGATTTAAGCCATACACTTTTCCATCATTATCCAAAATAGAAAACGTTCTTGAACTTGCGAAAAGCTGTTGATTCTCGGCAAAAATATTAGCAGAACGTTTTCCTCTTCCTGCAGAAAAACGAATAACTGCATCTTTCCACGGATTGTAACGCATGTGCAAACGTGGCGTTACAAAAAAACCAAGTCTATTATGATTGTCCACTCTTCCGCCTAAAATCAAACTGAAATTATCGGTATTGTCATATGTATATTCAAAAAATGCTCCAACGGAATTATCAATTCTGCTATAATCATTTACATTCACAAATTCCTGATATTGGTCGTAAGTAAAGTTTAAACCCGTTGTGAATTTGTGTTTTGTATTATTTATAATCGAATTAAAAATTAAATTTGAATAATAGCTATTTTGCTTTATATCGTAAAGATTCAAACCAAAATAAGAGTTTTGATTATGGCTGTTAAAAGCATTTTGAAAACCAATACTCTGATAAGGCATATCCGGAAAAACGTAACCAATTTTGGTAGAAACATCAAAACGTTCTGTGTTGATTTCTGAACCCCAATAATTTGTTGTTCCGCGATCTATGTCTTTATCAAAATTAACTTCACCGGTTTGTTTTTTATCATTCATATATCTAAAATTGATAAAACTTACCAAACCGCTTTCCGGATCATAATATTGATATCGGTTTAAAACATTGATTTGTTTTCCTAGCGGATTATCCAAAAATCCGTCATCATTCATATCGTTTTTTGCTACTCGGGTATTTCCGTGTACAAACAAACTTGTCGCCCATTTATCAGATAATTTTTTATTGAAATGAGTGTTTAATTCAAAACGCGAATCAGTCGAACCATAAGCGTTTAGAAAAAACGGAATATCGCTTAACGGTTTTAAAAGTTCTGTATTTATTTGTCCCGAAATACTTTCGTACCCGTTGATCACACTTCCGGCTCCTTTTGTAATCTGAACACTTTCTATCCAGGTTCCGGGCGTAAATGATAATCCATAAGCCTGAGAAGCGCCACGAACCGAAGGGATATTTTCTTCGGTAATCATTAAATACGGACTTGTTAAGCCCAACATTTTTATCTGTTTGGTTCCGGTTAAAGCATCCGAAAAATTGACGTCTATTGATGGATTTGTTTCGAAACTTTCAGCCAGATTACAACACGCTGCTTTCAGCAATTCTTTACTGGTTATCGTTGTTGTATTTGCGGTAAGTGTAAATGATTTTTTTATTCCTTTTTGCTTTTTTGTAATTTTTACTTCTTGTAAATCTTCTTGCGAAAACACAGATACAGAAAGCAAAACCATCACAAAAAGCATGATATTTTTTTGCATAAAAAATGATTTTAATTATTTAGAAATTCTGCTTTTAAGTTTCTGAATAAATCAGAAAACAAAACAGCACATCACAAACCACAATAAAAATGGTTTGATTCTAAAAATTAAAATCAGGCGTAAAAGATATATTGTCTATATAATTTATATAAAGGGGGTGCATTCGCATCAGAATAATACGAAATGATTTGACTGCTTTTGAAATTTGGAACGGATAAAAAAGCAATTGGCTTAAATTCCTGGATTACTGCAGGGAAAGCAAATTGAAAAAAGAAAAACTTAATAGTCGCATTATCAGATTTTTTCTCAAAATGAACGACTTTGTCTTTGCAGCAAGAAGATTTTTTTTCAGATGCACCACAACATTTTTTTTCAGGAGAGGCAGAAACTGAAGTATTTAATGAAACAGAAGCAATTTTACCTCCGCAATAATGCACATCAAAAGCAAATCCAATGTTGGAAACCAACAGTAGAAAAGCTAAAAATAAACCGGTGCACTTTTTTAAATTCATACTGCAAAACTATTTAAAAATCTTTGAAAACGAACCAAGAAAATGTTATTTTTTGAGATTTTGCTGTTGGTAATAAAAGGCCGGAATGAATAATAGTACAAAAATTGGCTGAATAATAAATCGTCTTACATAAAAGAGAATCCAGTTTCCTTCAGGATAAAATTTCAGAATTATAAAAAACATCCCAAAAAGCAAGAGTAAAAAAAATACATATAAAATTGTATTGAATTTAATTATCTCTATATCTTCAAATAAAGAATAAATTAACACTAAAGACAGGATTGTATTTAGAAAATACCGGAATAAAAGTCCTTCAAAAAGTCGAAGATGATCTACTTCCGGAAAAGGTAAATTTTTAAAATCTGAATCAAAATAAACTAAAAAAGGATCGTAAAAGAATTGATTTTCGAAAGCTCTGATGATTCCGAAACATATTACAACTAAAATTGTAATCAGAATTTTGAATTTATGTTCGAATATTTTATTTAGCATATTTTGAATATTTATTTACCCAAATAATCCATAAAATAAAAACCAGTCCGTAAATAATTAACGGAAATAGAACGCCGTGTAAAATATGCTCTTTTTCAGGAAAATGAAATAATAGAATAGTCAATAACGCAATTCGAATTACATTCATGATATATATAGTAAGAACTCCGAATAAAACGAAAAGTAAAGTTGTTTTAAATTTACCCGAAAAGGCAATTACAAAAGAAACGAATAATATAAGTACACTTACGGCATTACACCCTTCTATAATTCGAAGCGTGTACTTTTGATTGTACCAAACTTCTAAATAAGGATTTGCTATACTTTTAAAAATTTTAATATCACAATTAAACAAATTCATTAGCTGATCGACGTTATTGCCTACAATATTTGTTATTCCGTCAATGTCATTTGTTTCAAAACTATTCAAGTAAAATTTATAAAGCACTGTGAGCAAGATATAAGTAGCAAAAAAAGTGCTGATAAAAATTAGAAACGGCTTGAATTGTACTAAATATTTTCTCAAAGGATTTTTTTTTCAAATTTATGTATTTTTTGAGTTTAGCTTTAAATACTTTTGTATAAAATTTTTATATCATGACATTTCAGGAATTACAACCAAAAATAAGCGCTATTGTAGCTGACACAAATACTGTTAGAGACGAAAAACTTTTGGCAATCTGCCAATTATTAAACGCTAATGTAGAATATTATAACTGGGTAGGTTTTTATTTTGCCAATCACGAAAACAAAACATTACATTTAGGCCCATACGTAGGTGCCGAAACAGATCATACTGTGATTCCGTTTGGAAAAGGAATTTGCGGACAGGTAGCTGAAAGCAATGCTAATTTTGTAGTGCCGGATGTTGCTGCACAAGATAATTATATTGCGTGCAGTTTTACTGTTAAGTCAGAAATCGTTGTTCCTTTATTTGTTGATGGCGTAAACATCGGGCAAATTGATATTGACAGCCACGTTATAGATCCCTTCACAGAAGCTGACGAAAGATTTTTAGAATTTGTAAATCAAGAGGTTGCAAAATTGTTCTAGAAAGGCTATCTTAACTATCAAAAGATAGAATGAAAAAAATCGTATTCATCTTATTACATTTTATCGTTTCTGGTGGTTTATATGCGCAAATTAATATGGTCTCGAAGAAAATTTTTCTTGACTCGTTAAATCGTGAAACAACTCCGGACAAATATGTCTATACAAGAGTAATTACCAATTATTCTCAAAAAAGTGTTCGTTATGTTGTAACTGATTTTTACAAAAACGGAAGAAAGAGAATGACAGGAGCGACTTTGGACAGAGATATTTTAAAAAAAGATGGCGAATTTGTTTATTATTACAATAACGGATCTAAAGAATGGGTCATAAATTATTCTGACGATCATAAGGTTGGAAAAGAATTCAACTGGTACGATAACAAAAATATAAAATCAGAAAAAGAGAACTTTTGGAATTCAAAAACTAAAACATCTCAAACACTGATTCTTAATTTTTGGAATAAAGACAAAGAACAAACCGTAAGCAACGGCGAGGGAGAATATGAAGACACGAATGAATTTATTACTGAAAAAGGAGCTGTAAAAAACGGCCTGAGAGAAGGAGTTTGGAAAGGAACTGATTTACTGCGTAAAATTTCGTTTGTAGAAAATTATGAAAAAGGCGTTTTGATATCCGGAACAAGTACGGATGAAGATAATGCTAAGCATTCTTATTCGTCTTTAAATCAAAAATATAATTCAAAAAATATTAAAAAATAAAAAATTTCTAATAATACACTTCAATGAAAAAAAACCTTTATTTTCTTTTCATATTACTTCCAATATGGCTTTTTTCACAAAGTTCAACAGATAAAATTGTTTATTTTGATTCTATTTGGAAAGAAACCACAAAAGAGAATCACAAGTTCTATCGAATCATAAAAGATTATTATAGTAATAAAGATTCTTATAAAATATCTGATTATTATAAATCAGGTGTTTTACAAATGGAAGGAATATCGAAAACAAATGATGGTAATAGTAAAGAAGGAGAATTTATTTTTTATTACGAAAATGGAAATAAAAAAAATATAGAAAACTATTACAAATCAAGACCAAAAGGAAAATCCCTTGAATGGTATGAAAATGGAAATCCAAAATTAGTGGGCGAATACATACAGTCTGAAAAGACTTTTAATTCGAATTTTAAAATGTATCAGTTTTGGAATCCTAAAAATGAACATTTAGTAATTGATGGCAATGGTGATTACGAAGAAAATGGTGAGAACAATTTTACAGTAAAAGGAAAAGTAAAAAATGGATTTAAAGACGGTATTTGGACCGGAATTAACAATAAATCAAAATATAAATATACCGATATATATAAAAATGGCGAATTTATTTCTGGTAAAAGCACAGATTCTACCGGAATAGAACATAGTTATAAAGACTTAGAAATAAGACCATTGCCTAAAAAAGGGATTCAGGATTTTTATAGATATATTGGCAAAAATTTTACTAAAACGCAAGAGGCTATCCAGAATAAAATAAGTGGAAGGTTAATTGTATCTTTCATTATTGATAAAGATGGTAAAATTGTTGAACCAAAAATTCTTAAGCCTCTCGGTTTCGGTCTTGAAGAAGAAGCTATAAGAGTAATTACAAGCTATGAAAATTGGATTCCCGGAGAGCAAAGAGGAGAGAATGTTCGTGTGCTTTATTCTATTCCTATCACAGTTTCTTTATAAAATTCATGTTGTGATTAAAGTGTTAAAAAGCAGAAATCGCAGTTTTAGCCTCTTTTTTTTAGATTCTTTTATTTTTGTTTGATTCTTTTGTTTTTTTAACCTAATTTTGCACCCGTCTTACAAAAGTTGTCTGACATACATAAAAATCATTAAATAATATTGGAATGTATTTAACTAAAGAAAAGAAAGAAGAGATTTTCGCACAACACGGTGGTGCAACAAACACTGGAAGCGCAGAAGGTCAGATTGCATTGTTCACTTATAGAATTTCACACTTAACTGAGCACTTGAAAAAAAATCGTCACGATTACAACACAGAGCGTTCACTTGTACTATTAGTAGGTAAAAGAAGAGCTTTGTTGGATTACTTGAAAAAGAAAGAGATCAACAGATATCGTGAGATTATCAAAGTATTGAATATCAGAAAATAATCAATATAGAAAAGAGGTGCGAAAGTGCCTCTTTTTGTTTTTACGGATTGTATTTAATTACAAGCATTTTATAAGAAAAAAAGTTTGGTTTTTCATTGGGTTTTAGATTAACAACAACTACACACAACAACTACAACACAACTAAAACCCATTGTATAACCAATAAGGAAATTTTATGATTCCACAATTATTTGTAGAAAAAATCGATTTAGGTGATGGCAGAAGCATCACAATCGAGACAGGACGTTTAGCTAAACAAGCTGATGGTTCTGTAGTAGTAAGAATGGGCGACACGATGATACTTGCAACAGCAGTATCTGCACGTAGCGCTAACCCAGCGGTAGACTTTTTACCATTAACGGTAGATTACCGCGAGAAATTTGCAGCAGCTGGTCGTTTTCCTGGAGGTTTCTTTAAAAGAGAAGCTCGTCCAAGCGATAGTGAAGTATTAACAATGAGATTAGTTGACCGTGTTTTACGTCCGCTTTTCCCAGACGATTACCATGCTGAAACACAAGTTATGATTCAATTAATGTCTCATGATGAAGAAGTTATGCCTGATGCTTTAGCTGGTTTAGCTGCATCTGCTGCATTAGCTGTTTCAGATATCCCTTTTTACAACTTAATTTCCGAAGTACGTGTTGCACGTATCGACGGAAAATTTGTAATCAACCCAAGTAGAGAAGACTTAGCAAAATCTGACATCGATATGATGATTGGAGCTTCTATGGATTCTGTTGCTATGGTTGAAGGTGAGATGAAAGAAATCTCAGAAGCTGAAATGGTTGAAGCAATTAAATTTGCTCACGAAGCTATTAAAGTTCAAATTCAGGCACAATTACGCTTGCAGGCTGCTTTTGGTAAAAAAGAAATTCGTACTTACGAAGGTGAGAAAGAAAACGAAGAAATTTACAAAAAAGTAAAAGCTGCAGCTTACGATAAAATTTACGCTATTGCAAAAGTTGGTTCGGCTAAGCACGAAAGATCTGCTGCATTTGCTGAAGTAAAAGAAGAAGTAAAAGCTTTATTTACTGAAGAAGAATTAGCTGCTGACGGAGATTTAGTTTCTAAATATTTCTACAAAACAAACAAAGAAGCTGTTCGTAATGTGGTATTAGAATTAGGTGTTCGTTTAGATGGTAGAAAAACTACAGACATCAGACCAATCTGGTGTGAAATTGATTACTTACCAAGAGTTCACGGTTCTTCATTGTTTACACGTGGAGAAACTCAGGCTTTGGCAACTGTAACTTTAGGAACATCAAGAGAAGCAAACCAAATTGATTCTCCATCTGAACAAGGTGAAGAGAAATTCTACTTGCACTATAACTTCCCTCCTTTCTCTACTGGTGAAGCAAAACCTCTACGAGGAACTTCAAGAAGAGAAGTTGGTCACGGTAACTTAGCTCAACGAGCTTTGAAAAACATGATTCCTGCTGATTGTCCTTATACAATTCGTATTGTTTCTGAAGTTTTAGAATCTAACGGTTCTTCTTCTATGGCAACAGTTTGTGCCGGAACAATGGCATTGATGGATGCAGGAGTTCAAATGGTAAAACCAGTTTCTGGTATTGCTATGGGATTAATTACTGATGGTGAGAAATTTGCCGTATTGTCTGATATTTTAGGTGATGAAGATCACTTAGGAGATATGGACTTTAAAGTAACCGGAACTGCTGATGGAATTACTGCTTGTCAAATGGATATCAAAATCGACGGTTTACGTTATGATATTATGGAGCAGGCTTTAGGACAAGCACGTGAAGGACGTTTACACATTTTAGGTAAATTAACTGAAACTATTGCTGCACCAAGAGCTGACGTAAAAGCACATGCACCAAAAATCATTACCAGAACTATTCCTGGAAACTTTATTGGAGCATTAATTGGACCTGGTGGAAAAGTAATTCAGGAATTACAAAAAGCTACAGGAACAACTATTGTGATCAACGAAGTTGATGAGCAAGGTGTTATCGAAATCTTAGGTACAGATCCTGCCGGAATTGAAGCAGTATTGGCTAAAATTAAGTCAATCACTTTCAAACCACAAATGGGAGAAGCTTATGAGGTAAAAGTAATTAAAATGTTAGATTTTGGAGCCGTAGTAGAATATACATCTGCACCAGGAAACGAAGTTTTATTACACGTTTCTGAATTAGCTTGGGAACGCACTGAAAATGTTACCGATGTTGTAAACATGGGCGATGTATTTGAAGTGAAATACTTAGGTGTTGATCCTAAAACCAAAAAAGAAAAAGTGTCAAGAAAAGCGCTTTTACAAAGACCTCCGCGTGAGGACAAAAAAGAGTAATCAGATCTTAGTTTACTAAAGGTTTATTCATAGAAAACCCCAATTCATTTATTTGACTTGGGGTTTTTCGTTTAAAAAAATAGATAATATATTACAATTTAACACTTATAGTTAAAAATTATAGCATTTTTTTGATACTTTTGAAATTTCCAAAGCAAATCATTAAAACCATACAATCCTTTGAAAAATTATCAAAAAAAATCTGCATTTCTTATTTTATTTGGATTATTCTTAAACATCTTTATTATTCACAGCCAAACAATTAATACTTCATCTCTATATAATTGGTTTGATAAAACTATTGGAAAGGAAAATCTTGAACTTTATAATGGTCCACGTCATATAAACTTTTACAGAACATTTGATAAGAGCCATAGTTATTATATTACAGATGACTATAGCAATGGCAACGTTAACTATCAAGGCCAAAATTATTACAACCTGAATCTCAAATATGACGTGAACCATGATGATTTAGTTTTGAAATCTGTTGGTGAATATGATTATTTGGGCATTAATCTAATTAAAGAACAAACAGCTTTTTTTACACTTCATAACAAAAAATTCATTAATATAGAACTCGATAACCCCCAACATCCTATTTATATGAATGGCTATTATGAAGAAATCATTTTATCAAAAAACAATACACTTTACATAAAGCATCATAAAAGAAAAGAAAAAGTTATTGGTGCACAAATAATATCCGATGGAGATAATCAAAATTCATCTGATGAATTTAAGGAAAAAAATGAATTTATTCTGAAGTACAAAAATGAGTACTACGAAATAAGTTCAAAAAGCGATATAATAAAAATTTTTCCAATGTATAAAAGTCAAATAAAAAAATATTATAACTCCAATGCTCAACTAGAAGAATCAAATAAGAATTTTTTTATTGAAAACTTAGTAAAAGAAATCAATAATCTTATCCCTAATGAATTCAATTAAAAAATGAGAAAAATTATATCCGTACTAATTTTATTAGCCTTTCACACATTATCATTCGGTCAGGAAAAAAGAAATAACATCTCAATTGAATTTAAAAATGCTGACTTAAAATCAGCGATAGAAAGTCTTGAAAAAACAACAGACTATAAGTTTTATTTTGATCAAAACTGGTTAGTATCTGAAACTGATTTAATAAACAAAAATTACAACAATAGCTCTGTCGAAGAAATACTTGATGGTTTATTTGAAAAGACAAAACTTAATTATTTCATTAAAGATAAAAAAATAATCCTAACCAAAAATAGCATTATTCATAGCACATTACCCGATAATTATTTTGAATCGACAATTGCTTCCCAAAGTAGTTCAGAAAATAAGAATATAACTAAACCGCTTTTTCATCAACAAGTGGAAGTACCGAAACAAAGCAACACAATTAATAATGGGATCACCTACATTGGTAAAGAGAAAAAAGGAGAAGAATCAAAAACATATGTTCTTTCTGGTATTATAAGAAATGAGAAAACCAAAAAACCCCTTTCTAATGCAATAATTAGTGTTCGTGGTAAAAACATCAGTACTACAACCAACAATGAAGGCTATTACAAAATAGAAGTGCCTTTTGGCCTAAATTATATCGAAATAGAATCGTTTAACCACAGAACTGATATACAGCCGGTCATGGTTTACGATAGTGGAACACTAGATAGAACTCTTTATGAAAACATAAATGAACTGGATGAAGTAGTCATAAACAAGAATGCAAATAAAAATGTAAAAAACGCCATTGCAGGTGTTTCAAGTATTGATGTAGAGGGAATTAAAAATATTCCTTTAGTTTTGGGGGAAAGAGATATTTTTAGAGTTGCAACCACTTTGCCAGGAATTAAAACTACAGGAGAAGGTTCTGCGGGATTTAATGTAAGAGGAGGAAAAGACGATCAAAATTTAATACTTTTAGATAATGCTGTCCTTTACAATACATCCCATTTTCTTGGGTTTTTCTCTGCTGTTAATCCATACACTACAAGCAAAGTAGATATTTATAAAGGTAGTATACCCTCAAGATTTGGCGGTAGATTATCATCTGTTTTTGACATTACAACAAAAAATGGCAATCCTGAAAAATTTTCAGGTGAAGGAGGAATTGGATCTGTAACAAGCAATCTGTCAATAAGTACTCCTATTATAAAAGATAAAGCCAGTTTATTGGTTGGGATAAGAGGTACTTATTCAGAATGGATTTTAAAAACTTTAAAAGACGAATCATTAAAAAACAGTGAAGCTTCTTTTTTCGATGGAATTATAAAGTACAATCACAAAATAACCGCTAATAACAATATAGAATCAACATTTTATTATAGTAAGGATCGTTTCAGTATTTCTTCAGATTCGATTTATAAATATAGTAATGCATTAATTTCATTAAAATGGAATCACTCATTTAATAGCAAAAGCAAAGCTGATTTAATATTTACTAATAGCGAATATAAATTCAACATTGATTATGACAACGGAGGAATAAATTCGTTTGATTATGGATATAAACTAAATGAAACACAGGTTATTTTAAACGGAAATTATTTGTTTAGCAAAAAACATGCTTTTAATTATGGGATATCAAGTAAGCTCTACAATGTTGACCCTGGCTATCTGCAGCCTAAAAAACCTGAAGCGACATTAGTTCCGGTAAACATAGAAGATGAAAAAGCCCTGGAATCTGCTGTTTACTTTTCAGACAATTACAATATAACTGAAAAATTCTTAATTACTTTGGGTTTACGATATTCAAGCTATTCAGCATTAGGTGAATCAAATCAAAGAATTTATCAGGATAATGCTCCAGTTAATGATAATACTGTCATAGGTTCAAAATATTACAAAAAAAATGAAATTATTAAAACCTACGGCGGATTTGAACCCAGAATTGCAGCACGATATTTAATAACTGATGATTTCTCTGTTAAAGCAAGTTATGATAAAACTTATCAATATATACATTTATTGACTAGTAATACCACACAATCACCAACAGATGCGTGGAAGCTTTCTGATTCAAATATTGCACCTCAGGAAGCACAACAATATTCATTAGGTTTTTATAAAAACTTTGATGATGACAATTTAGAACTTAGTTTAGAGGGATATTACAAAAAATCTGAAAATCTATTAGATTATAAAGTAGGCGCAGAACTTTTATTAAATAAAAACACTGAAACACAATTATTACAAGGAGAGGGAAAAGCTTATGGCGTTGAACTACTACTTAAAAAAAATACAGGAAAACTTAATGGCTGGCTAGGCTATACTTATGCACGTACATTTATTAAATCAGATAGTCAGTTTATAGATGAAAAAGTAAACAATGGTAATTATTTTCCAACAAATTTTGACAAACCTCATGAAGTGAGTGCCGTATTAAATTACAAATTCACAAAAAGATACAGCTTGTCAAGCAATTTTGTTTATCAATCCGGGAGACCAATCACCTATCCTATCGGAAGATATGTATATAACGGCCTAGAATATACCTTATACAGTGACAGAAACAAATTTAGAATACCAGATTACTATCGTTTGGATATTGGTTTTAATATCGAAGGAAATCACAAAATTAAAAAGTTATCACATAGTTTTTGGAATATATCAATCTATAATTTATTGGGAAGAAACAACCCCTATTCTATCTTTTTTGTGACAACAAATGGAGAGATAAAAGCATACAAAACCTCTATATTTTCGGTACCTATTCCAACCATAACTTATAATGTTAAATTTTAATAATAAAATAAATGGAGATCATAATCCGACTTACGAGACTTTTATATAAAACAGCCTTCCTAATGCTTTTTTGTGCTTCTATAGTAGGTTGTACAGAGCAATATGTTTTTCAAACAAATTCTACATTTGAAAGCATTCTTGTCGTACAGGCAAATATTACAAATGAATTAAAAAAACAGGAAATAAAAATTACCAGATCATATCGCCTTGAAGAAAACGGACCTGCGTTTGAAAAAGGAGCAATTGTTTATTTAACTGATAGCGATAACAACAACTTTGAGTTTGAATTTGAAGAATTTTCGGGTCTTTATGTCTCAAAAGATGATTTTCAGGCTATTCCGGGAAAATCGTATCAATTAAACATTACCACAAAAGATGGTAAATCATATGTGTCTGAGAAACAAGTCCTGACGACTGTTAATGAAATTCAGGTTGAAGCAAAAGCTGAGACTGTCGATGGTAATAAAGGAGTGCAAATAATGGTGAGCAGCTATGATCCAAATGCAAAATCACAATTCTACAGATATGAATATGAAGAAACTTATAAAGTGATATCTCCTTATTGGTCTCCAAATAAACTTATTGTAGATCCTAATGATCTCAGTCAAACACCAAATTATTTAAGAGTTCCTAGAGATAGGGAAACAAGAATTTGCTATGGCACAAAAAAATCAGACGATATAATTTTATTAAACACAGTAGGTCTAAACGAAGACCGTATTAATTTACCAATACGTTTTATAGATATTAAAGATCCTATTATTGGTGAGCGATATAGTATTTTAGTCCGTCAATATGTTCAAAATTTAGAATCATATACTTTTTACAAAACATTAAAATCTCTTTCTACATCTACAAGTCTCTTCTCACAAGTTCAACCAGGATTTAATTATGGAAATCTAAAGTCAACTGACGATCCCAATGAGAAAATAGTTGGCTATTTCGAGGTTTCTTCTGTTTCATCGAAAAGAATTTTCTTTAATTTTAGAGATATATTTACTACTGAATTCTTCCCTCCATTTTTTGTGAATTGCCAACCAATAGAACTAAGAAATTGCTGGACCCAAGGCTGTGCAGGATATACAATTCTTGCCTTAGTACAATCAAAAGCACCTGAATTAGTATATTATTCAGATATGGATAATTTGTCAACAATTATATTTGTTCAACCAGCTTGTGGTGATTGTACTTCAATTTCATCTAATATTAAACCTTTATTTTGGATAGATTAAAAAAAACAACCGGTATAATAATGCTATTAGCTATGAATACATTAGCTATAGCACAAAATAGTTTATCAAACAAAAATGAAACCATAAGTAAATCTACTAATGAAAGTATTTTTGTACATTTAAGCAATACATCATTAATTGTTGGCGAAACAATACACTATAAACTATATAGCTTAAACCCTGCTAACAATACTTCCAGTAAAATAAGTAAAATTGCATATGTAGATCTTGTTAGTAATGATAATCAGATTATTTTCACCAATAAAATTTATCTGGAAAAGGGAATAGGTCAGGGCGATTTTTTTATTCCGACAACAATTGAAACAGGCAATTACAAACTTATAGCTTATACAAATTGGATGTTAAACAAAATCGACAACAAAATCAATGCAACTGATCTTTTACTAATTAATCCATACATAATTAATAAAAAACCAATCTCTAAAGATTTACACTTACAAACGAATCAAGTAAGAATTTTAGAAAATGAATTAGTTGCTGAAAATTTAGCTAAACAAAAAAGTTTTACATTAGAAATTAATAAAGGTAACTTTCAGAAAAGAGAGCAGGTTTTTTTAAAAATAAAATCAATACTTATTGATAATATTGCAGGAAGCTATTCTCTCTCCGTGAAAAAAATTAATGATTTACCATTGATACAGCAAATGAGCGCTACTGAATTTGCAAAATTAAACCTGAATAAAGAGCAAATAAATGCGATTAAAGATTCTATTCAATTTCTTCCAGAGCTTAGGGGTGAAATATTATCAGGTAAAATTACAAACAATAAAGATCCAAAAAACATAAATGGTAAGAGCATCGCATTGTCAATGCCTGGTAAAGATTTTGCATTTAAAATAGTCAAAACAAATCAATTCGGAAGATTTAATTTTATTCTTGATAAAAATCCAAACTCTACAAACGTCATTATTCAGGTGCTGGAAAATGATAAAAATGGTTATAAAGTAGAGATTGACAAAAATAAAGGTTATAATAATTTATCAGAATTAAAAATTAATGATGAAATTAGTCTAACTGCTGATCTTAAAAATAATATAGAACAAAGGTCAATTGCAAATCAAATAGAAAATGCTTATTATTCAATAAAAAAAGACAGTACTATAATTAATTCAAAAACAAGTTCATTTTATCATCCTTTAGAAAAAGAATACATTCTTAGTGATTACACAAAGTTTCCTAGCCTGAAAGAAACAATTACAGAAGTTATAAAAGAAGTCTACTATCGTGAAAAAGACAATAATTACACATTAGGGGTTAGAGATATAAATTATGATATGAATTATTTCTCTGAACCAGCACTAGTGTTAGTTGATGGATTATTAATTCAAAATACCAATGAATTAATTGACTATAAAACTGATAATATATACAAAGTTAGTATTGTACCTGGAATATATTTTTATGGCCCAAAAGCATTTAATGGAATAATTAGTTTTACTACAAAAAACAATGATTACACAACAAAAGAGACCGGTACTTATATTTTAAAGACAGAAATTCAAAGACCTTTAAATAAAACTGTATATTTCAAACAAGACTATACCGACAGCACTAAATACGACAGAATTCCGGATTACAGATACCAATTACTTTGGCAGCCCGAATTAAATCTGGATAAAAAAGAAAACATAATTTCTTTCTTTACTTCTGATGTTTCAGGAACATTTGAAGTAAGTATAGAAGGATTTACAAATGAAGGAATTCCAGTTTCATTAAAAGAAACTTTCGAAGTAAAAGATTCAGTTTCAAACTAAAACTAAAATTATTTAAATAAAAAATCCCGTTTCAATAGCTTAGAAACGGGATTTTTATTTTTTTTTCAAAATAGTTGTAACTTTTTCGTAACTTATTACGTATAACTAATTGTACACTTTAAAAATAAGGAGACAATACAATGAGACAACTTAAAATCACCAAGCAGGTAACCAATCGTGAAACTGCATCGTTAGATAAATATCTACAAGAAATCGGAAAAGTTGACCTAATTACCGCTGATGAAGAGGTAGAATTGGCACAAAGAATAAAGGCTGGTGATCAAAGAGCTTTAGAAAAACTTACAAAAGCCAACCTACGCTTCGTAGTATCGGTTGCTAAACAATACCAAAATCAAGGATTAACACTTCCTGATTTAATTAACGAAGGAAACTTAGGTTTAATCAAAGCAGCTCAGCGTTTTGATGAAACTCGTGGTTTCAAATTTATCTCTTATGCAGTTTGGTGGATTCGTCAATCGATCCTTCAGGCTTTGGCAGAACAATCACGTATCGTTCGTTTACCATTAAACAAAATTGGTTCTATCAATAAAATCAACAAAATGTATGCGTTACTAGAGCAATCTAACGAGCGTCCGCCTTCTGCTGAAGAAATTGCAAAAGAACTTGACATGACGGTAAATGATGTAAAAGAGTCTATGAAAAACTCTGGTCGTCACTTATCAATGGATGCGCCTCTTGTTGAAGGTGAAGATTCTAACCTTTATGACGTTTTACGTTCTGGAGAATCTCCAAACCCGGACAGAGAGTTAATTCACGAATCATTGCGTACTGAAATTGAGCGTTCATTAGAAACATTAACTCCTAGAGAGGCAGATGTTGTTCGTTTATATTTCGGTCTTGGAGACCAACACCCAATGACTTTAGAAGAAATTGGAGAAACTTTCGACTTAACTCGTGAGCGTGTTCGTCAGATTAAAGAAAAAGCAATCCGCAGATTAAAACACACTTCAAGAAGTAAAATCCTTAAAACTTATTTAGGATAATAAACAATATAAATTTCAATATTTAAATTCCAAATTCCAATTCTATGTTGGAATTTGGGTTTTTCAACTTGGAATTTTAAGATAAACAACAGTTTGATTGACTGTTCGTTTTTTGATTGATGATTGAAACTCCGGCTGATTACCGGAGTTTTTTATTTTTTATTGGAACGTTTTTTTAACCACAAAGTTCACAAAGGTTTTTCTTTTTAAATCTTGTAAAATACAAAGTTCGCAAAGCTTTGTGAACTTATAAACTCATCAAATCAAAATAAAACATTGCCAACTTTGCGTAAAACCTTTGCGGACTTTGCGGTAAAATGCAACACAAAATAACTTTACCTAAATCCTTGTAAATTTTGCGTTTAAAAAATTTATCTTTGCAAAAAAATAACACACACAACTACACACAATGAAGAATACACTTATTGCTCCTTCTGTTCTTGCAGCTGATTTTGCTAATTTACAACGTGATATCGAAATGATTAACAATAGCGAGGCTGATTGGTTTCATATTGATATTATGGATGGAGTTTTTGTTCCGAATATTTCTTTTGGAATGCCAGTTTTGGAAGCAATTTCAAAACATGCAAAAAAAACAATCGATGTTCATTTAATGATTATTGATCCGGACAGATACATCAAAACTTTTGCTGATTTGGGAGCAAATATTTTAAGTGTTCATTACGAAGCTTGTACTCATCTTCACAGAACATTACAGGCCATCAAAGCGGAAGGAATGAAAGCTGGAGTTGCCATTAATCCACACACTAATATCGATCTTTTAGAAGACGTTATTAACGATATTGACTTAGTTTGTATTATGAGTGTGAATCCTGGTTTTGGCGGACAATCGTTTATCGAAAACACGTATGCTAAGGTTAAAAAACTAAAAGATTTAATTACAAGAAAAGGTGCATCAACTATTATTGAAATTGACGGCGGTGTAACCAACAAAAATGCAAAACAATTAGTAGAAGCCGGAGCAGATGTTTTAGTTGCCGGAAGCTTTGTTTTTAAAGCTGAAAACCCAACTCAAACTATTGCTGATTTAAAAGTCCTTACTGCTTTTTAAGTTTTTTAAATTTGGAAAGAAATCAATTCCGGTCATTTTTTCAAGAGTTTCAATAGGAACTACAAAATCATAAAGTGACTTATCGCTATCTTCATTAGGAACTAAGAAAGCAATTGCTTTATGCACGTTTCCGGATTTAGCTAAAACAATTTTATAAAAATATTTAGGAACAGATACTTTTTCTGTTCCTATTTTTTTATCTGAATCTTTCAAAATTCCTCCCGTAACCACATAAACATCATTATATTTACCAGCCCAATAACGCGTTTTCTGTTCGATTCGATTCCAAATTCCGCTATTAAAATCATGCTTTTGAGGCGAAATATTCGAGGTATAAAAAGTATCATTGTAAGCGTCCTTATTAAACTCCATATCTCCAGCCGGACAAAGATGGCCTTTGTCATATCCTGAATTTTTATAATTTCTCCAATCTGCAGAACCTGTAGTTACTTTTGGATCTTCAATAAAATAAGGCCTTTTAAAATCATTGTTTTTTAAATATTCTTTTTTCAATTCATAGGCAACCCATTCGGCCTGTTCAAATTTTTCATTGTATGATAATGTATAATACTTATGTTTTACAATTTGATTTGTTGTTGATGTTGGCAAATAAGTAACATTATATCCCGAATCAGTACTATTTTGCCCTGAAACAAAAGATGAAGTATCTTTTTCAGATTCCTCTTTTACAATCTCATCTTTCTCTTTAATATCATTTTTACAAGAAAATAACGCCAAACCAATCAAACTAAACACAAGACTTTTTGTCATATTATTTTAATTAAAATTCATAAAAAAACGCTCCGTAGATATAAACTTTCGGAGCGTTTTTATAATAAATTAATTCTCTAAGAAATTAAGATTTTACCAATTTATCTTTTTTGATTTTACCTGAAGTACCACCTTTAGCAACTCCGCTTTTGGTTTGTAAATCATCTAAAACATTTAATGCTTCTTCTACATAAACATCTTTTGATAATGCCTGGTGCCAAGCTTCTCTTTTTTCTTTTAAAGTGGCATCATTTTTAATTTCAAGCTCTTCATATGGTAAAGATTTAAAAACCAAGTTGTTTTTGTATTCTGAAATTGGTTTGTATTTTTTACCCTCATTTTCCACTTGTTCCTGAGTTGCTTTAAAACTATTGATATTTAAGCTATAAGTGTTCTCTTTGTTTTTAATATCAATCCATTTTGCATTATCTTCAATTAATTTAAATTGAGGATTTTGAGCAATTCTGCTGGTACTATTCGCAATCGCCTGATTAAATTTTTGATTTCCTGTCCAGGTATTATAATCTGCCTGATCAATTTTATCCCATGGCATTGCATTATCAATATCGCGTTCTCCCATTTTTAAGTAAGCATAACGATCCGGCATAACAACATCACTATGAACACCTTCTAACTGAGTTGAACCTCCGTTGATTCTGTAGAATTTTTGTCCTGTAATTTTTAAAGCTCCTAAATCGCCATAACTTGCATTACGAACAAACTGGTTCAGATCAAGAACATTTTGCACAGTACCTTTACCGTAAGTTTGTTTACTTCCAATGATGATACCACGCTTATAATCCTGAATTGCAGCTGCTAAAATTTCTGAAGCCGAAGCAGAGAAACTGTTAACCATAATTACTAAAGGTCCATCCCATTCGATTTTTTTATCTTTATCGTATAAAACTTCTTTCTTTTTTCCGGCAGATTTTACCTGAACAATTGGTCCTTCTTCAATAAATAAACCTGCGATATCAACCACTGTCGATAAAGATCCACCACCATCATCACGAACATCAAGCACAATTCCGTTGATATCTTCTTTTTTCAGCCTTTCTACTTCCAGAGCAATATCTTTTCCGGCATCACGGCCATCTTTATTTTCAAAATCGATATAAAATTTAGGTAAATAAATTACCCCATATTTCAATCCGTTTTTCTCTACGATACTTGATTTTGCATATGTTTCTTCAATTTCAACAACATCTCTTATAATAGAAATAACCTTGATACTTCCGTCTACTTTTTTAACAGTAAGTTTTACTTCAGTTCCTTTATGACCTTTAATTTTTTTCACAACATCATCCAAACGCATCCCTACAACATCTACAGGCTCTTCGTTTCCTTGTGCTACTTTCAAAATTAAATCTCCGGCTTCAAGCTGTTTTCCTTTCCATGCCGGGCCACCAGAAATCAACTCATCAATTTGAGTAAAATCATTTTTCTTAGTCAATCTTGCTCCAATTCCTTCTAATTTTCCACTAATATTTACATCAAAACGATCTTTTTCTTCCGGTGCAAAATAACTTGTATGTGGATCAAAACGTGTCATAATAGAGTTCACGTAAACAGAAAACCAATCTTCTTTATTTAAATCTTTAATAAGACTAAAATTATCATCTAAAGATTTTAACGAACTTTCGCGCGTTTCTTTTTCTAAAGCTTCAAAAGATTTTACTTTATAAGCAGGATCTGCTTTTTTCTTATCTTCTTCTAATTTTTGTTTTGTAACAAGCGACGAAAGTGTAGATAATTTAATCTGTTTTCTCCATCTTTCATTAATTTCCGTTAAGCTTTTAGCATAAGGCAATGTCTCATAATCTGCATTAAAAGTCTCATCAACATTGTAATTGAAAGGCTGAGCTAAAATAGTTTTATAGCGTTTTTTGCTTTCTTCCATACGCTTCATTAATCTTGTATAAGTAAGATTAAAAAACGTAAGATCCTTATTTAAAAATTGATCATCGAGCTGTAATTCATATTGCTTGAACTCATCAATATCAGATTGCAAAAAGAATCTTTTTGAAGGGTCAAGAGCATCGATATAATCCTTAAAAATTCCTTTAGAAAAGTCGTCGTTTATTTCTGCCGGACTATAGTGTCCTTTTTCAATAACGAAAGCAAGTAATTCTAAAAGCGTTTTATCTCTATTCGGATCCGGATCATCTTGTTTATCTGCATTAATTTTAAAAGCAAATAATGTCAAAGACAAGCATAATACGGCTATAAGTATTTTATAATTTCTTTTCATAAACTTAATAATAGCATTCATCAAATTTTTTAATCTAAGTTACGGTAAAAACTGTGCCAACAAAGCCAAGCTCACTATAATTTTTTGTTAAAGATATAAAAATGTTTGAACTACCAAAGCCATCTTAAATTTAGTTGACAAAATTTATTTTATTTGTTACTATTCTACCAAAATCTGTCACTACATTTGCCTTATATAGTGCCTTAACAGCGTATATGCATATTTATGGAAAAAGAAAAACCTTTAATATTAGTTACCAACGATGATGGTATTTTGGCACCCGGAATAAGGGCTTTGATCAGTGTTATGGAAACCATTGGAGAAGTATTAGTTGTCGCTCCGGATAAACCTCAAAGTGCGATGGGACACGCGATAACAATCAACAATACCTTGTTTCTGGACAAAATATCCAAAGAAGAAGATCTTATTGCAGAATATAGCTGCTCCGGAACGCCGGTTGACTGCGTTAAACTGGCCGTAAATGAAATCTTAAAAAGAAAACCAGACCTTTGTGTTTCAGGAGTTAATCACGGATCAAATTCTTCTATAAACGTCATTTATTCCGGAACCATGAGCGCGGCCGTTGAAGCTGGAATTGAAGGAATTCCTGCAATTGGTTTTTCATTATTAGATTTTAACTGGAATGCCGATTTTGAACCCATAAAATCTTTTATCAGAAGAATTACGCTCGAAACACTTGAAAATGGATTACCAAAAGGCGTAGTTCTAAATGTTAATTTTCCGAAATTAAAGGAAGATGAAATTAAGGGAATAAAAATTTGTCGTCAGGCGAAAGCGTATTATGCGCAGAAATTTGATAAACGACAAACTCCTTTCGGTAAAGATTATTACTGGCTTACCGGCGTATTTACAAACGAAGACAAAGGTGAAGATACTGATGAATGGGCATTAGAAAATGGCTATATTTCTGTCGTTCCCGTACAATTTGATTTAACAGCGCATCACACTATGCAACAACTTAATACTTGGAAATTAAATGAATAAAAAAGATATTTTAATTGGTTTTATAACCGGAATTATTATTGCTTTACTGGGAAGTTATTTGTTTATAAAACTCTTTACCGATTTTGATATTTCATCTGGAATTAAAATCATAAAACAATATGGTTATTTAGGAAAAGTAATTGCTTTGGGCACCACTTTAGACTTAATCGTTTTTACAATTTTTCTAAAAATAAACAAAGAATTCATGGCGCGGGGAGTCATTTTTGCGGTAATTATTTTAGCCATTTCTACTTTGTTTATTTAAATTCTATCTTTGCATAGCAAAATTTTGTTTGTGTTTGAAGTGAAAACGCAATCTCAAAAATACTTTTATGAAATACTATATAATAGCTGGCGAAGCTTCTGGAGATTTACACGGTTCAAATTTAATGAAAGCTTTATATGAGGAAGATCCTCAGGCTGAAATTAGATTTTGGGGCGGTGATTTAATGCAAAAAGCCGGAGGAACTCTGGTAAAACATTATCGTGAACTGGCATTTATGGGTTTTGTTGAAGTGATTTTCAACCTGAAAACCATTTTGAGCAATATTACTTTTTGCAAAAAAGACATTACTTATTTCCAGCCTGATGTTATTATATTTATCGATTATCCGGGCTTTAATATGCGCATTGCAAAATGGGCAAAAGAGTTAAATTACAAAACGCATTACTATATTTCTCCTCAAATTTGGGCTTGGAAAGAGAACAGAATCAAAGCCATAAAACAAGATGTCGATAAGATGTTTGTGATTTTGCCTTTTGAAAAAAGTTTTTATGAAGACAAACATCACTTTCCGGTAGATTTTGTTGGCCATCCTTTAATAGATGCCATCCAGAATCAGCCTGCTTTTGATGAAGCCATTTTTCGAAAAGAAAACCAATTAAGCGAAAAACCAATTATCGCTGTTTTACCGGGAAGCCGCAAGCAGGAAATCACCAAAATGCTAAGTTTAATGCTAAGTGTTGTTGATGATTTTCAGGATTATCAATTTGTAATTGCCGGAGCTCCAAGTCAGGATTATGAATTTTACAAGCAATTTATTACCAATAAAAACATCAAATTTATCTCGAATAAAACGTATGATTTGTTACGTTCTTCAACAGCCGCACTTGTTACATCCGGAACTGCTACTTTAGAAACTGCACTATTTAAAGTTCCAGAAGTTGTTTGCTATAAAGGAAGCTGGGCTTCGTACCAAATTGCAAAACGTATTATTACTTTAAAATACATTTCGCTTGTCAATTTAATTATGGATCAGGAAGTTGTAACCGAATTAATTCAAAATGAGTGTAACCCAAAACGCATCAAAGAAGAGTTACAAAAATTACTGGACCCAAATTACCGTGAAAATCTCCTAAAAAATTATGATATTTTAGAACAGAAACTAGGCGGAGTTGGAGCCAGTAAAAAAACAGCAAAACTTATTGTTGCCGATTTAAAATCTTAATCTTTTTATTTTGAAAAAAACACTCGTTTTATTATTTCTGTCTCTGTTGGTTGTTTCGTGCAAATCGACTTCAACTACAGTAAGCAAAACCGAATCCAAACGAGAAAACAAATATATCGTAAACAATTTGGTTGACACTGCCACAGAAAATCTTGGCGTACGCTACAAAGCAGGTGGAACAACCAAAAATGGTTTCGACTGTTCTGGTTTAGTTTTTACCACTTTTGAATCTCAAAATATAAAATTGCCCAGAAGTTCTTATGAGCAAGCTAAAATTGGAAAAATAATTAAATTGAATGATGCTAAAAAAGGAGATTTAATCTTCTTTAAAACCAATAAAAGTAATCAAATCAATCACGTAGGCTTAATTACTCAGGTTACTTCTGATGAAGTAAAATTCATTCATTCTTCCACTTCTAAAGGCGTTATAATTTCGTCAACCAAAGAAGTTTATTACAAAGACTCTTTTGAACAGGTCAATAGAATAGTCGATTAATATTATTCGGCAAAATATTATTTTTCTTACAAAATTTTCAATACTTTTAAATCATGAAAGTATTCGATTTCCCTTTGGTTAAAATTACCATTTGTTTCATGTTAGGTATTTTGATCTGCCATTTTTTTCGGCCATCAATTTTGATAACTATAATCAGTTTTATTGTTGGTGCATTTTCAATTTCAATTCTATATTTTTTTTCACATAAAAGCAAAAAAATCAATACACTTTTTGGAGTTGGCGTTTGTTATCTTTCGTTTTGTATTGGTATTACAACTTTGTTAATCAACACAGATTCTCTTCAAAAAGGCAACTATATACATTGCAAAAAAGCTTTTGTTACACCGCAGTATATTACTTTAACGCTGCGCGAAAAAATAAAAAGCAATAGTTATAACGATCGATATATAGCCCTTATAAACACGATTAACGAAAAAGTTTATTCTGGCAGAATTATCATAAACGTGCAAAAAGACAGTTTACCAAATTTTGTCATTATGGGAAATAAAATCAAGGTAAAAACAATTCTTCAAGAGAATAGTTCGTCTAAAAATCCCAATCAGTTTGATTACAGTAAATATTTAGAGAACAAACAAATTTATGCTCAAATTTATACGTCAAAAACAGAGATTGTTATCAACAGAAAAATCACTAAAGACATTTGGTTTTATGCTTCTCGCTTAAATACCAGAATAGTTGATAATCTTCAAAAAGCAAATTTTAATAAAGACGAAATGAATGTTGCAATGGCTTTAATATTGGGACAGCAACAGGAGATTTCTGCAGATATTATTCAGGATTATCAAAATTCGGGCGCAACACATGTTTTATCGGTTTCAGGATTGCATGTGGGTTATATAATGTTATTTATTCTTTTTATTTTAAAACCAATTCCAAACACAAAAAAAGGCTCTTTTATAAAACTAATTGCAATAATAATTTCGTTAGCGCTTTTTGCTGTTGTTTCCGGACTTTCACCACCGGTTTTACGTTCAGTTGTTATGTTTTCTTTTATTGCAATTGGAAATCATTTACACAGAAATACAAATACTTACCATACTCTCTTGGTTTCCATTTTATTAATTTTACTTTTTGAACCTTATTTTTTATTCGATGTTGGATTTCAATTAAGTTATATTGCATTATTTTCTATTGTTTGGCTTCAGCCTTTATTGAAAAATATCTGTTCTCCAAAAAATAAAATTCTCAAATATCTGTGGGAAGGATTAACTGTTTCATTTGCCGCTCAAATAGGAACATTTCCTATTTGTTTGTATTATTTTCACCAGTTTCCGGGTTTGTTTTTTGTGACTAACATCCTTATTTTGCCTGTTTTATCCTTTATAATGATAGCCGGAATTATTGTTATGGTGATTTCTATTTTTCAGAGCTGTCCGTTATTCATTGTTCAAATTTTCGAAAAAAGTATTTTTATATTAAATCTAATTATTCACTATGTTGCTTCTTTTGATTCTTTTGTAATTCGAAATATCAGTTTCAATTCCTATTATTTGCTCACATTTTATTTAGCCACTATAAGCGCTATTATATGGTTTAAAAAACCGGATTTCGGTAAATTTTGCATATTTCTTATCACTGTAATTTTATTGCAAACATCCTTTCTTTACACCAAAAAAGAAACGGAAAGCCAACATGAACTTATTGTTTTTAATACATCCAAAAAAACAATTATTACAAAAAGAACCGGGAAGGAGGTTATGCTTTTTACAAATGATAGTCTTTTAAAAAAAGGAACAAAAAATAGTGTTACAGATGCATATCTGGTTGGAAATTTCGCCAGTTTGAAAAATATTGAACCCATTAAAAACACTTTATTTTTTAACGACAACAAAATTCTTTTGATAGATAGTACAGGTGTTTATGAAAATAGAGTTCAGCCGGACATTATTATTCTGACTCAATCTCCAAAAATAAATTTAGATCGAATGCTGCAAGAACTCAAACCAAAGGCAATAATTGCAGATGCAACAAATTCAAATGCTATTCAGAAAAAATGGAAAGCCAGTTGTATAATAAAAAATATCCCTTTTCACTCAACTCGCGAAAAAGGATATTACAAATTAAATTAAAATAGCAATTATTCTTCCGGATTCAAAATCAGGTTTGATTCTGATATCCAAGCCTTGACACCTCCGGCTTTATAGCCTATTTTGCCTAAAGAATTAAAGTTAGTTTTTCCTTTTCTGATAGTTGCTGTGGCAAAACATGCCTGAGGCAATTCATCTATACCAAAGGCATTTTTTAAAGAAAGATTTTGTTCCCTTACACTCTGAGATGCTGATGAATCTGATAAATCAAGTTTTACTAGAATAACATTTTTATTTGACCAATTTAGAAAATCAGGTGTATTAAAAATTTCAGTCTGAATTTTTTCCTGCGTACTTGTAGCTGTAAAAAAAATCAGTAATGGTTTTCTCTCTTCATTACTTACTGCAATGGCGTTTGTAAGGTCTGTATTCCAGACAAGTCCTTGCGATTGCACTAAAAATGAACCTAAAAAGAACAGTAGGATAAGTAGTTTTTGGGTCATAAAAATTAAGGTTTGGTTATAATAATTGAACCAATTTAACATAAATACATTAAAAAACAACTCCTAAACAGTTAAAAAATTAAGGAAATTTTAAGAAAAAAGAAATCAATAATAAATCGATTAAAAAATATCAAATTGAAAAAAAAACGCATCCGAAAATAACAAAAGTCCTGATAATGAATGATAAGATAATTTTAAAAAAATATCCCTTTTCATTATGACATGAAAAGGGATCTCTACAAATTAAACTAAGAAAACTTAATTTAAATTTATTTTATTCACTTTCTACCGGATGAAGAATCGCATTAGACTCATTAATCCAGGATTTTGCTCCGCCTGGTTTATACGCAAGTTTTCCTAATGCACTAAAAGTGGTTTTATTTTTTCTAACAGAAGCACTTGCAAAGCAAACTTCCGGTAATTCTACAACACCAAAAGCATCTTTTAGCCTAACATTTTGTTCTTTATCGCCGTCAGAGGCATTAACATCAGATAAATCCAACTTAACAAGTATGACATTATCACGAGACCAAACAGCAAAATCGGGTGTTTTAAAAATTTCATTTTGAAGATTTTCCGGTGCACCTGCACCAGTAAATAAAATCAACATTGGTTTTTTTTGTTCATTACTTATAGCAATTGCATCAGTCATATTAGTTCTCCACACTAAATTTTGAGAATGTAACATAAATGAACCAAAAAAAACGAGTAGGATAAGTAGTTTTTTATTCATATTAATAGGTTTGGTTAGATTAGCATGACGAAATTAACATAATATTTTAATTTTCCAAGTTTTATTAATATAAAAAATACACTATATGTTTTTTTAAGACTAATAAAATATCAAAATAATAATTTACAAAAATGCAATTAAAAACTTTTCCTACTAAACAAAAAAAACTCCCTATATTGCTATAGGGAGTTTCTTAAATATTTTAAACTAAACTTTTTACGATTTTTTCGGATGTACAATTCCTTCAGCAACTGCTAACCAGGCAGATGGGCCTCCGGCAACATATCCTGTCTGACCAAGTCCTTTAAAATTCACTTTACCATCTTTGGATTCTGCGCTGGTAAAATAAATTGTTGGGAATCCCTGAATTCCGAAAGCCTGTTGCAATTCGTTATTCTGATTTTTTATTTCAGGAGTCTGAGGCGTTCTTCTTGGATAATCCAACTCAACCAAAATAACATTGTCACTTGCCCACTTTGTAAACTCTGCAGTTTTCAAAACTTCATTCTGCAAACGAATACACCATCCACACCAATCGCTTCCTGTAAAGAACATCAGCATTGGCTTATTTTCTTTATTACTTACAGTAATTGCTTCTCTAACATCAGTGTACCATTTTAATTCTTGTGCTTGCGAGGTAAATGCGCCCAATACAAACAAGGCAACTAAAAATATTTTTTTCATGGTTGTTTTATTTTTTGACAAATTTAAACAAAAAAAGAATCCGTAAATGTCGACTATTTAACTTCTTGCATTAATTTTTTTATCAAAGGCGTTGTTACTATCAAAACAATACCGGCAACTAGTGCATAAATCGCCAATTGGTAATATCCGTCTGTATACGCAATAAGCTTAGACATTAAGGTAGTTCCTGTATTAGCATTGGACATTTCTGACCCTAATTTTCCTGCTGCAAATTGCCCGAATGCGCTAGATAAAAACCATAATCCCATCATCATACCAAACAATCTTTTTGGTGATAATTTAGTAATTACAGACATTCCGATTGGCCCAATACAAAGTTCTCCAAGTGTATAAACCAAATATCCAAGTGCAAATAAATCCAATGAACTTAAACCATTTGCATCAACAAAAAATCTGGCACTATAAAATATAAAGAAACCTACAGCCAATAATATAAACGAAAGTCCGAATTTAATGACGGTGTTTGGCTCAATTTTTCTTTTGTACAAAAAGATCCATAACATCCCAACCAACGGGCTAAAAACAATAACATACAATGAATTTATACTGTTATTAACTACGTTCGGATCTATGCTAAACCATAACAATTTATTAGTTAAATTATCTTTTGCGAATAGTGATAATGAACCTCCTGATTGCTCAGAAATAGCCATAAACATAAAATATCCGAAGATAAAAATGAAAGCTGCTAATAATTTATATTGCTGTTTTCTCTCTTTTATCTGAAACAATTCATATAAAAAGTATAATAATGCCGCTACCCCAATGGTATACATAAAATACTCTGTAAAATCAGAATTGATTACCATTATATAAACCAATGGTATTACAATAATAGAACCGGCATAAACTGCTATTTCGTAAAGATTACGTTTTTTTGGTGTATGGTTTTCAAGAGGCGAATTTCCAATTGGTGCTAAGTGTTTCTTCGTTAAAAGAAAAGTAATAACCCCAATAATCATCACAATTGCCGCAGAAAGGAAACACAAACTCCAGGAATAGTTTTTTCCTAAATAAATAGGAATAGCACCACCCAACATTCCACCGATATTAATACCGGCATAAAACATTCCGTAACCGGCATCTCTGCGTCCGTCATTTTCATGATATAATTCACCAACCATTGACGATACATTTGGTTTAAAGAAACCAGTACCAATAATAGATAACGTAATTCCGTAGTAAAAGAAATCATGTGGAGAAGCTGCAATAAGCAAATTCCCCAAAATCATTACGATTCCTCCAAAAAGCAACGACTTTTTAAAACCTAAAATTTTATCGGCAAAAATTCCTCCAATAAAAGTAAAAGCATAAACAAAAGCCTGAATTGCTCCGTATTGAAGATTTGCTTTTCCTTCCAATAAACCTAATTGGTCTACCATAAAAAAGGCTAAAACTCCTCTCATTCCGTAGAAGCAGAAACGCTCCCACATTTCAACTAAAAACAAATACCACAACTGTTTTGGGTATTTGCCTTTAAAATCTTGTATTTGTTCTAATGTAATTGTACTGTTTTCCATTTTATCTAACTCCATGCATCATTTTTTTCAAGAAAGGAGTCAAAGCAAACAGCAATAAAGCTGCAAGTCCGGTAAGGACAACAAATACCATGAAAAACTCGTATAAATTATGAATTTCGAATCCAACAAAAAAGTGATTGTGAGCACTAATCTGATGTTTCTCCAAAAGAGCCAATTGCTCAGCTGTCGGTGTTATTTTATTATCTAAAACTGACTGAAGATCAATTCCTAATTCTTTTGCTTTTACGAATTTATCTCCGGTTGCAGGCAGGATTGAACCTAAAGTTCCTCCTAAAGCATAACCAGACGCATTCGATAAGAAAAACACTCCGTATAATAAAGAGGCAAAACGTTTTGGAGATAATTTACCTACCAATGACAAACCAATTGGCGATAAACATAACTCTGCACATGTATTTAAGAAATATAATAAGATAAGCCATTTTACTAATAACAATCCAGAAGTTCCAATGTAGGAAACCTGAGTAGCGATCATAAAGAAACTAATACAAATGATCACCAATCCTGCAGCCAGTTTTACAGGAGAAATTGGTTCTTTGTCTTTTGCTCTTAAATAATCCCAAAGAATACTAAAAGGAACGGCCATTACAACCACAAAAAGTCCGTTGAAAATTTGTACCATTGAAGGCGGCATTTGCCAGCCAAAGAAATGTCTGTCTGTTTGGTTGTCAGCAATAAAAGTAAGCGAAGAACCTGCCTGCTCAAATGCTGCCCAGAAAAAAATAATAAAGAACGAAACGATATAAATTACAATAATTCTGTCTCTTTCAATTTTAGTCAAAGAAGTATCAGAAATAATTAATCCGGCTAATGCCAAACCGCTCGAATAAATCAAAGTATAAATTAAATTTTGACCTACGGCATAATGAAAAAAGAAACCTAAACCAACAAATGCAACTCCTGCAATAATAAGTGCTTTTGCAGAAAAATTTGCTTTTTGCGATTCTCCTTCTTCAAAATCTTCTGCAACATTTTTAGACGGCAAACCTCCTAATGGTCTTCCTTCCGGAGAAACCACATATTTATTTTTCAAAAAGTAAAAAAGAACAGTTCCAACAAGCATTGCGCCAGAAGCCGCCATGAAACCCCATCTAAAAGCATGAATATCTCTAATTCCACCGGTATCTTTAACATCACCTAATAAAGGACAAATAGACTGCCCTAAGAAAGCACCGATATTAATTCCCATATAGAAAATAGTAAAGGCAGTATCCAGCTTTGTTTTTTCCTGTTTTGGATACAAACTTCCCACCATACTTGAGATATTTGGCTTGAAGAATCCGTTACCAAAAACAATAACTCCTAATCCGCAGTACATAATAGCTTTCGCTAAAGACAGATTAGATTCAAAAATACTTCCACTGGTAAATAATAACATTTGCCCGATGGCCATTAATAATCCGCCCAGTAAAATACAATTTCTATTACCTAAAAAGCGATCGGCAATAAATCCTCCCAACATTGGAGTCAGATAACAAAGTCCCAGAAAACCTCCGTAAATCAGCGAGGCTTCTTCTTCTTTCATCAATAATGAGTTTACAAGAAATAAAGTCAATAAAGCCCGCATTCCATAAAAATTGAACCGCTCCCACATCTCCGTCCCGAACAAAACCCACAGTCCCTTTGGATGCGCCGTTTTCACTTGAGTTCCTTCCATATTATTCACTATTTATTTAAGGTTGATAAAAGTTATACTATAAATTCTCTTTGATAAAATTAGTCATTTTGTTATAAAGCTGAATTCTCGTTTTACCTCCGTAAATACCGTGGTTTTTATCTGGATATATCTGAGAATCAAATTGTTTATTAGCCTGAATTAACGCTTCCATCATTTGCATAGAATTCTGCACATGTACGTTATCATCACCAGAACCGTGAATCAATAAAAATTTACCTTTTAATTTATCTACGTGATTTATTGGAGAGTTTTGGTCGTAACCGCTTGCATTTTCCTGTGGAGTCTGCATGTATCTCTCTGTATAAACACTGTCATAAAATCTCCAGTTTGTTACCGGAGCAACAGCGATTGCCATTTTAAACACATCGTTTCCTTGAAAAATACAGTTTGAAGCCATAAAACCACCATAACTCCAACCGAAGATTCCAATTCTTGAAGCGTCAACGTATGGATAAGCTCCAATTACTTTTGCAGCATCAATTTGATCTTCTACTTCGTATTTTCCTAATTCTTTTTGCGTTACTTTTTTGAAATCAGCACCTTTATAGCCAGTTCCTCTACCATCTACACAAGCTACAATATAACCTTGTTGCGTAAGTGAAAGAAACCAATAATCATCTGTATTATTCCAGTCGTTGTTTACTTGTTGAGATCCCGGACCAGAATATTGGTACATGAAAACAGGATATTTTTTTGAGGGATCAAAATCTTTTGGCTTTAAAATCCATGCGTTCAATTCGTTTCCTTTAGCCGTTTTTAAAACAAAAAATTCTTTTGCAGGAAGGTTATAGGCTTTCAATTTATCAGCAAGTGCCTGATTGTTTTCGATAACCTGAATTTCTTTTCCTGTTTTAGCCTCGTTTAAAGTATAAGTCGTAGGCACTAAATTACTAGAAAAAGTAGTAATGAAATATTGGAAGTTTGGACTAAAAGTCGCAGCACTTGTTCCAACTTTTGACGTTAAACGTACTTTGTTTTTTCCGTCTAAACCAATTCTGTAAATATCTCTGTTGATTGAACCATTTTCTGTAGACTGATAGAAAATCGTTTTGTTTTTTTCGTCGAAACCATAGTAAGATACTACCTCCCAGTTTCCTTTTGTAACCTGATTTTTAAGTTTTCCTGTTTTATCATATACATAAATATGATTAAAACCGTCTTTTTCGCTTGTCCAGATAAAACTATTGTCTTTTAAGAAAGTTAAGTTATCTGTAACATCAACATAAGCTTTGTCTTTTTCGTTTAAAACCACTTTTGCAGCAGCAGTAGTTCCGTCTACAAAAAGTAAATCAAGATTATCCTGGTGGCGGTTTAAAACCTGAGCTGATAATGTGTTATTATCGTTTGTCCATTGCATTCTTGCAATATAAAAATCATTATAATTTCCAAAATCAACTTTTTTAGTTGCATTTGCAGCCGCATCATATATATGTAATGAAACTACTGAATTTTTTTCTCCCGCTTTTGGATATTTAAAGGTTTCAATTGTTGGATACAAGTCTTTTTTGAAGATTGACATCGAAAATTCAGGAACTGCACTTTCGTCAAAACGAATATAAGCTAGTTTTTTACTGTCTTTGCTCCAGTCAAAAGCACGAACAAAAGCAAATTCTTCTTCATAAACCCAATCCGTAATACCGTTAATAACAGCATTTTTCTTTCCATCGGTAGTAACTGCTATAGATTTTTTTGAAGCTACGTCATAAACATAAAGATTGTTTTCTTTAGCATAAGCGATTTTTGTTCCATCAGGAGAAAAAGTCGGTTCCTGAATCTGAAAATCAAAAAGCTTCGTTAATGACTTAGAAGCAATATCATATAAAAAATAATCTGCTGTAAACGAGTGACGGAAAATTTGATTTGAATTACAAGCAATTAAAATCTTTTTCTCTGAAGCATCAAAAGTATAGCTGTCAATTCCGTCTGCTAATGCTGCATGATTTTTTGTATCAATTAAATTAGATACTTTTTTTAGCGTTGCAAAATCGTATAAATCAATTTGCATACTTCTGCTGGCATTATCCACATTCAACACAGTATATTGGTCTGTATTTTTCAACGATTGCAATTCATCCATTCCTTTGGCACGAAAAGCTCCACCATAAATATTCTCAACAGTAATTTTTTGTTGCCCAAAAACGGTCGCAACTAAAAACAAAAGTATAACAGTAATTTTACTTGTATTCATTTGAATTAATTTAAATATAAAAAAGAGCCCAATTTTAGTGAAAAAAATAAACATAATACACATTTTAAGTGTTAAATGTTAAAAAAAATAACGATTGCGTATTTTTCAATTTTAAATAGATTATAAACAAATCTCTTAAATTGGTATCTTTGTTGCAACATTATTATTTAAAATACTGAAAATGAACAATGCTGTTGCTGGATTTTCGAAATTATCCAAAAAAGAAAAAATAAACTGGATCGCCAATGAATATTTTTCAACCCCTGAAGAAGCACTTAATATAATAAGAAATTACTGGAATTCAGACGAAAAGCTCCAACAACTGCATGATGAATTCATAGAAAACACCATTACAAACTTTTATATTCCACTTGGAGTTGCTCCAAATTTTTTAATCAACGGAAAATACAAGACCATTCCAATGGCAATTGAGGAAAGTTCTGTTGTTGCTGCAGCTTCAAAATCAGCCAAATATTGGTCAACCCGAGGCGGTTTTAAAGCAACCGTTATCAATACCGAAAAGATCGGTCAGGTTCATTTTACATTCAATGGAGATGCAGAGAAACTACAATCTTTCTTTGACCAGATAAAACCTAAATTTTTTGAAGACACGCAAAGTATCACCAAAAACATGCAGCAGCGTGGCGGTGGAATTTTAGATATTAAATTAAAAGACAAAAGAAGTTTACTCGAAAATTACTATCAGCTTCATGCGACCTTTGAAACCAAAGACAGCATGGGCGCTAATTTCATCAACTCCTGTTTAGAGCAATTTGCCACGACTTTAAAAGAAGAATTTCAAAATGCTGATCTATTTTCTAAAGAGGAAGAAATCAAGGTAATTATGAGCATTTTATCTAATTATGTTCCCAATTGTCTGGTTCGTGCCGAGGTTTCCTGTCCTATTGAAGATTTAGCCGAAAAACATATTACAAATCCACAGGATTTTGCAGAGCGTTTTGTTCAGGCAGTTCAAATTGCCGAAGTAGAACCTTTTAGAGCCGTAACACACAACAAAGGCATCATGAATGGTGTCGATGCTGTAATTTTGGCAACAGGAAACGATTTTAGGGCTGTAGAAGCCGGAGTGCATGCTTACGCGTCACGCAATGGTCAATATGCAAGTTTATCACACGCTAAAATCGAAAACGGAATCTTTACTTTCTGGCTTGAAATTCCGCTTGCTTTAGGAACCGTTGGCGGATTAACATCTTTGCACCCATTGGTAAAATTGTGTTTTGATATACTCGAAAAACCTTCAGCCGAAGAATTAATGCAAATTGTTGCCGTAGCTGGTTTGGCACAAAATTTTGCTGCTTTGCGTTCGCTTACTACAACCGGAATTCAGGAAGGGCACATGAAAATGCATTTAAACAATATCATCAACCAGTTTGAAGCTAATGAAGAAGAACGTCGCCTGATTAAAGCTCATTTCAAAAAGAACACCGTTTCACATAGTGCCGTTGTTGAGTTTATTGAAAACCTAAGAAAACAAAGTAAATAAAAATTCCAAATAGTATAGTTCCGAATAAAATTCCAACAACAAAATGCCAATAATATTGGAATTTGGAATTTAAAAAATATTGGAATTTAAGTTAATACAGAATGAAAAAGACCTTTTACAGTAACGGAAAACTTTTAATTTCCGGAGAATATCTTGTTTTAGACGGCGCCAATGCTTTTGCTTTGCCAACAAAATTCGGGCAGGATTTAGTGGTTGAAGAAGGATCAGATCAAACAATAGAATGGAAAAGTTATGATTATGACAATCATCTTTGGTTTGAAGATGTTATTTTGTTTTCTGAAATTATAAACAAAACAAATCCCGAATCAGAAACTGTCAAAACGACTTTAATCAATATTTTACACGAAGCTTATTTATTAAATTCTGACTTTATAAACCTGGCGCAAGGATATAAAATAAGCACACATCTTACGTTTCCAAGAAAATGGGGATTGGGAACATCTTCTACCCTAATCAATAATATTGCGCAGTGGGCAAAAATAAATGCTTTTACCTTACTCAATAATAGTTTTGGCGGAAGCGGTTATGATATTGCCTGCGCCCAAAATAATACTCCTATTATATATCAAATCGAAAACAACATTGTAGAACCGGTTATTTTTAATCCGGATTTTAAAGAAAACATCTATTTTGTGTATTTGAATAGAAAGCAAAATAGCAAAGCTGCAATAAATGCATACTACAACAACAGAAACGAACATTTAGCAGAAAACATTACAAAAAACAATAAACTTACTGAAGCTATCATAAATGCAAAAACGGTATCCGATTTTGTGAGAGCTTTAGAAAAACATGAAATTCATTTAAGTAATATTCTTGAAACAAGAACAATCAAAGAAATTGCTTTTCCTGATTTTAATGGTGTAATAAAAAGTCTCGGAGCCTGGGGCGGCGATTTTGTAATGGTAGTTTGTAAAGAAAGTCCAAAAGATTATTTTGTTTCAAAAGGATATGAAACTATTTTGACTTATAACGAAATGATTTTACAAGTATAAATCTCGCTTACAATCATTTTAAGACAAAACTTAATTAGCCTTTTTATTATTATTCTTAAGCTGTTTGCTGGTTTCAAGTCTGCGAACCTTTTGTGTTTCCTGCTCATTTGATTCAATAAGAGTATTGTGCAAACGCTCAGCCATTTTTTCTATACTATTTGTAATAGAATCGTATACAAGTTCCATTCTGCGGTGCTTTTCTTCCTTTACGGCTTTTAAAACATCTTCCACAAAAAATTTATCGTATTTTTCAGCAACAGAATCTCTGGTATTAGTAAGTCTGATAACATAATCGTTACTTAAAATAGTAACCTTGAAATGTTGTTCTTCATTACTTAAATAATATTTGCCTCCCAATTCATCAACGTTGATGTCAGTACTGCTTACTTTTAAAAGTTCTGTAATTATTCCAAAAATGTGATTTTCAATTTTGGTATATACTTTCGCTTTTCTTCTAAACAAAAACTTAAACATAAAAAATATTAAATGCCTGATTATTAAAGTTCTCGATCATTGTTCTGTTGCAATATTGATTAAATTTGTTTTCAAAAAACTCAACAAATAAACTGTAATAATTTGAATATCCCAAATATTTTAGATTATATTTCTATTATTCCTATATAACTTAAGAAAAATAGAAAGATTTTTATTACGAAACTATTTTAAGTTGGTTTAAATAAAGAAAAATATAACGTTCTATTTCTACTTAAAGAAAATTTGGCACACAGTTCTGTTCAGACTCATATACGAGCAATTCTTCATTATAGTTTTAAACTTTAATAAAAAAAAATTACTCATTTCAATTCATAAAAAAAATCCGAAACATTCAAATGAACGTTTCGGATTTTTATATTATGTATTACTAAAAACTAGTAATTAAATTGTAATCTGTTATCTTCAATTTTAGCATTGTTTTTCAACGCTGGTAAAATTCTGCTTGCATCAGATGCACTTTGAGATTTTATTTTTGCAACATATTCTGCATGATTAGCAATTGCCGGAGCTTTTACTGTGCTGATGTTTTTTACAACATAAACTCCAGTATTTCCTTCAATTGGAGCAGAAATTTTATTTGCTGCTAATGCAAATGCATTTCCAACAACTTTAGGCTCTTGCCCAACTCCACCAGGTAAAACAGTATTATCCAAAGTTACATTAGTAGCTTGTTGAACTGCAACACCTGCACTTTTAGCAATAGCTTCAAGGCTTGAACCAGTCATTTTAGCTTTTAGTAATTCGGCTTTTTTCTTGTTTTTCAAAATTGGCTCAACATAAGGTCTTGCAACAGTAACTGAAACTAAACCAGATTTGTTTTCGCTTTTGTATTGTGCAATTACGTGACCAACATTTGCGATTTCAAAACGTTTTACATCGCCTTTGCTTGTTTCTTTGTCATATGCCCATCTGATGATGTTACGTTGGTTTCCTAATGGACCAAATTGCTCATCCATAGCTTTTGCAGTTACCGGAGCAGCTACTTTTAAACCTAAAGCTTTTGCAGTTGCATTGAAATCTTTATCAGCAGCATCCATTTCGAATTTAGTTGCCAATGTAAATACTTTATCAGAAGTAGCTTCAGAAGGCTCAATTTTTTGAGCGATTGTCGCTAAACGAATTCCGTCTTGTTTATCTGTAATTTTGATAATGTGAAATCCAAATTGAGTTTCAACTAAACCAACTTTTCCAATTCCATTGCTGAATACAAAATCATTAAATGGTTTTACCATTTGGTTTGGACCAAAATATCCTAAATCACCACCTTGTTGTGCAGATGAATCATCAGAACTTGTAAAAGCCAACATCATGAAGCTATCAGGATTTGCTTGAACCTGAGCTAAAATTTCTTCAGCTTTTGCTTTTGCTTCTTCTTTAGTTCTTTTTTCTTTTGGATTAGGAGTTTGAGATCCTTCATATCCAATTAAAATATGACTTGCTTTTGCATTAACTCCTGATTTAAATCCTAAAGATTTAGAGATCGCATAATATCTTCCATAAACATAAGGACCATAAATTGCACCTGCTGGTAAGCTAAATAATTTATCAGCATCAACAGCCGGCAAAGCATTTTTAGCCACGTAAGTAGAATCGTAAGGAACATCAGAATTTGCATTTACAAATTCAGCAATGTTTGTAGCGTTTCTAAAACCTGGCAAAGTATCGTTTTTACCTGTTTTTGCATTATACTCTACTCTTCCGTTTAATAGAGCAGTGATTTTTGCTTTAATCTCAGCCTCATCTTCTTTAGAAGCTTTGTCTTCAACTAAAACATATTGAATTTCACGAGTTTCATCCGCTTTGAATTTTTTCTCGTTTTTCTTCATATAATCAACAATATCAGAATCAGAAATTTTTACATCACTATCTTTAATAGAAGAATATAATGCAGCAGCATAAGCAAAGTTTACTTTGTTAGCTTCCATTTCATATTTCAATTTTCCTTCACTAGCAGTTGTGTAAAGACCTGATTTTACTAATGTATTGTAGATTTGAAATTTTGCGTTTAATTCAGCATCTTTTTCTTTTGCTGAAATATATTGTGCTGCTTCAGGATTTGTTTTGAAGTACTCTTTAAATTTAGCAACATCAAAAGCGCCTGCAGCATTTAAAAACATTGGATTTTTACCAATATTAGGATCTGTTTTTAAAACTTCCAAAAGGTGTTTTTCACCAACTCTCAATCCTAATTTGTCAAACTGAGATGACAATAAAGCGATTGAAACCTCTTGATCCCAAACTCTGTTTGCAGCTTCAGTGGAAGTAATTCCTTGCCCACTTTTTTCAACATTACTAACTTTAACTCTAAAGTCTTCAAATGAAATATCTTTTCCATCGATGCTTCCTACATCTTTTGAACTCTGACCGAAGCTTCCTCTTGTGAAAAGATCTTGTATTATAAATGCAAATAATGCAAGTGCAATAACTCCTATCAATAAAGCGGAACGCTGTCTAATTTTTGCTAAAACTGCCATTTTTATTATCGTTAATTTTATATTCAGTTTGCGAAAATACAATTATCTAGTTAATAACAATACAACTAGTGTTTTATTTTCGACATTTTTTTTTAATTTAAGAAAAAATCACTCTTTTATGGTCATTTTTACTAATTCAATTTTCTTGTTTGAAGCTTCTTCTATCACAAAATGAAAGCTGTCTATGACTATTTTTTCTCCTTTTTGAGGAATTTCTTTGGTTGAATTTACAATAAAACCACCCAAAGTTCCGTAAGAATCCTCCTCAGGAATATTCAATTTATAGGTTTCATTTAAATATTCAACATCCAAACGTGCCGAGAATAAATATTTACCTTCTTCCAGCTCCTGCTCTATTAATTCTTCGTCAAGATCGTGTTCATCTTCAATTTCACCAAAAAGCTCTTCTACAATATCTTCTATCGTTATAATTCCCGAAGTCCCTCCGTGTTCATCCAGAACAACAGCGACATTTTTTCGTTTCTTAATGAGCAAATTTAAAGCGTCTTTTATCGAAATTGTTTCCGGTACAAACTCAACAGTCATTAGAACTGATTTAATTGTTTTCGGCTTTTTAAACAAATCAAAAGAATGCACGTAACCCACAATGTCATCAAGTGAATTCTGGCTTACTACAATTTTAGAATAGCCAGTTTCTATAAATAATTCTTTTAGCTCTGAAACGGTTGCAAACAAATCAATATCAACAATTTCTGTGCGCGGCGTCATAATATCACGCGCTTTTACGCCTGAAAATTCCAAGGCATTTTGAAAGATCTGAATCTCAGAATCGACTTCTTCATTATCTTCTACAGAACTCATTTGCTCTGTTATATAATTCCCCAACTCTATTTTACTAAAATACAACTGAACCTGATCTCCTTCTGTTTTAAAAAACTTTCTTAAAATAAAATCAGAAATCCAGATAAAAAAGGTCGAAATATAGTAGAACAGCCTGTAAAACAAATAGGCCGGAATTGCAAAAATCTTAATTAAGGAATTAGCGTAAATCTGAAAAAAGACTTTCGGAAAAAATTCAGCGGTTATTAAAACCACAAAAGTAGAAATTAAGGTCTGAACCAATAAACTGGTCATATCCGAAAAGTGAAAACCTAAACCGGTGACACATTGCAGGACTACATCACCCATAAAAAATCCATAAATTACCAAAGCAACGTTATTGCCAATAAGCATTGCCGCGATAAATTTTGAAGGATTCTGAGTAAGTTTTGTGAGGATTTGAGAAATAAAGTTATCCTGTTTTTTTTCTATTTCAAGATAAATTTTATTGGAAGAAATAAACGCTATTTCCATTCCTGAAAAAAAGGCTGATAGTATTAAACATAGTATTATAATACTAATTTCCATTTTTTATTGTTTTTTGTTACGATCGTCAAATTTCCTTGCAAACTTTCTTCTGAAGAAAAACATGAAAATGGCCAATCCTGCAATTATAAAACTTAAAGTAGAATTGTCATTTCCTTCATTTAATTTCGTGATTCCGTCGTAAATAAAAAAAACGGCGAATAAAATGTAAACGTATTGTGTGTATTTTAAATAATTCATGATGGTGTTTTTATTCTTCGGCTTCCAGTTCGCCGGTTATTCTTTGTGAATTTATCACTTTAAAATCTTTACTAAAGTCAATACCTTGTCCGTGCGAAACACCTTTTGCATCTGTTAGTTTGAATTTTCTTTCGGTATAAAACCATTCGTTTTTCTGATCAAAATACAATTGCTCCGTTTCCAGCATCTGACCGGTTTCTGATGTAATTTTTACTTTTCCCTGCAAATCGATAATTCCGGTTTGTTTATAGGAAACAGCATAATTTGATCTTATAAAAGTACGCTTTTGCTTTTTATCATACAAAGTAACGTCAATTCCCAGAGGAAATTCTGTAAATGGAAAATCAAGATTAGAATAATCCAGCATTTTTCTGCTTTTGAGAACTCCGGTAATGCGTCCTGAATCTGTATATTTTATATCAACAGTATCAGCATCACTTCCGGGAACGAATTCTGAAAAGTTAATTTTCTGAACTTCTTTAAAATTACTTTCGCATCCAAAAAACAGTGTCACAGCAAAAACTGTGACAGCGTTTATTATATATCTCTTTGGTAAATTCATTTGCCAAATGTAGTAAATTGTAATGAGGTTAAAAAAACATAAAATTATGCTTAATTGAATTTACTTTTCACGAACCATTTATCGTTGAAAGAGAAACTTAAACTAAAGTTTACATAATTTTCCTGAACTAAACCTGCTGTTTTTGTTCCTTTTTTACCAACTTCAATTCCAAAGTTTACGTTTGAAAATGTTCCTGTAATAGGAAAACCGGCACCTAAAGTCATTCCAACATCATTGATAGACTGATCATTTACAATTAGTCCTGATTTTTCAAATTTAAGACCTGCTCTGTACGTGATTCTGCTAAAATAGCTTGAGAAAGAAGTATAATTAGGAACGTAATATCCTCCAATAGCATATTTAGAATACTTTTCATAACGAACATTATCTGTTGTATTATAGTAGTTATTCAGTTTTCCATCGCCCTGAAAAGCAATAGTTGTACCTACTAACCATTTTCTGGCTTCTCCAATACCGGCACCAAAAGTTATTTTATTTGGTAATTTTAAAGTAGTTTCAACAGGATCGTCCGTAATATCATCAGGATCTCCATCAACTTCAATAACTCTTGTGCTGTTTGATCTTAATGTACTTGCAAAGGTGTAGTTTAAACTTGTATATAAGTTTAGCTTTTTGTCAATTTTAGTCTGATACATGGTACCAATATTAAAATTCACACCTGATAATTCAGAAGCATTTGTTTCTCTTGTTGCACTTTGAACGCCTGTAACGGCTTCGATAGTGGTTGTTGAGATTTTACCGAAGTTATATTGTACATCAGCTCCAATATTCCATTTTGGTGTAATTTTATACCCTAAACCAAAGAATACTTTGTTTACTCCGCCTTTTCCTTCAAGCTGACTGTTTATTCCTCCCTGAGCTGGATTTAGATCTGAAATTTTATATCCTACAGAAGATAATGGCACTAAACCAAAACCTGCTCCAAATTTTCCCATCGGAATTCCTAATGCTAAATAGTCAAAAGTTGATCTTTGTGCTTTTGAAGATTCGGTATCGCTTTTTATAACATTAGTTCCAAAAGTTCCTCCAACTGTAAAAGTCGTTTGTCCAAGACTGGCATAACTTGCCGGATTTTCAATATTCAAGTGAATACTATCCTGCTCTACTGAAACTCCACCCATAGATCTGTTTTCAAGAGTTCCTTTAAATCTTGATTCCCCAATTCCGTAAAAAGAATATGGTGAAGATGTACCTTGCTGAGCAAATGAAACGAACGAGATAAGTAAACAAGCACTTATTATAATTTTTTTAATCATTGTCGATTTTATATTGAAATGTTTGGTTCAAACTTTCCAGAAGGAAATTTGAATTGGCAAATATGGTATTTTTTAATCGTTTAGCCAAAAAATCTGCATCACCACCCGTTAAAATTATTATAAAATTTGAAAAGTTTCCCCGATATTCATCGATAAAACCATCAATTTCATAGACGAACCCATTGACAATCCCTGAATGAATCGCCTGTTTGGTAGAGTTTCCTATATAAGAATCCGGAGATTCTAAAGTTAATAACGGCAGTCTGGCCGTGTAATTGTGCAAAGCTTCATATCGCAATCTCAAACCCGGCGAAATGGCTCCGCCTAAATAATTGTCATTTTCGTCGATAAAATCGTAGGTAATACAAGTTCCGGCATCAATAACTAATCTGTTTTGTTTGGGAAATTGCAAAGTTGCCCCGGAAGCCAAAACCATTCTGTCGATGCCTAATGTTTTTGGCGTAGCATATTTATTTATGAAAGGAAAAACATCTTCGTGTGTCAAAAAATGAATATTGATTTGTTTTTCGAAAGCCAGAAAAGATTGTTTTTCGACATTTCCGACTGATGCCACGACCAAATCAGAACAATTTGGAAACTTTTTTAAAATTTTTTCAATTTTTTTTTCCAGTTCATTTTTCTCAAAAACAAAATTTTCGAGAACTTTACTTTCCTCAAAGACAGCTGCTTTAATTCGGGTATTCCCAACATCTACTGTTAAAACCATATTTTTTTATTTACCAATGCGAAGGTACGAATTGATTTTTTTAAAAAAATGTTTTGGATAAACGAAAAATGATTCTATCTTTGCACCCGCATTAACCGCACAACGGTACCTTAGCTCAGATGGTAGAGCAATGGACTGAAAATCCATGTGTCCCTGGTTCGATCCCTGGAGGTACCACGAAACCCACTCAACTGAGTGGGTTTTTTGTTTTTAATGCTTTCCTGAAATTTATCGCACAAAAATTTAACCGCAAAGAGCGCTAAGATTTACGCAAAGTTCGCAAAGTTTTTTTTAAACTTTGCGAACTCTGTGCTTTTTGCTTTGTGATCTTTGCGGTTAAATGATTCTAATATTCAAGTTTTGTAAACTTTTAATTACCAAAAAAACCAAAGTTAATAATTATATAGTTTTTGTTAAAAAAGTATCAACTAAATAAAAAAATATCTCATATATTCGTAAAATCATACATTAAGTTTTTATTTATTATTAAAAACACATAGCATTTTATGAGTAAAACTTCTACAAAAGGCATTTGGAAAGTAATTTCGGCCTCATCGATGGGCACCATGATTGAATGGTATGATTTCTATATTTTTGGAAGTTTAGCCGTGGTAATTTCAACAAAATTCTTTCCGAGTGATAATCCAACTGCGGCTTTTTTATCGACTTTGGCCACTTTTGCGGCAGGATTTGTAGTTCGTCCGTTTGGTGCTTTATTTTTTGGAAGACTTGGCGATATCATTGGACGAAAATATACTTTTATGGCTACCTTATTATTAATGGGTGGCTCTACTTTTCTAATAGGCTGTATTCCCAGTTATGAAACTATCGGTTTTTTCGCTCCTTTATTGGTTTTAATTCTGCGTTTATTACAAGGTCTCGCTCTTGGCGGAGAATATGGAGGAGCGGCGACTTATGTGGCAGAACATGCTCCAGTAGGACAAAAAGGATATTGGACTTCGTGGATTCAAACCACGGCAACTGTTGGTTTATTTATTTCTTTAATGGTAATTCTGGCCACTAAAAATGTCCTTTCGGCCGAAGATTTTGATTCGTGGGGATGGCGTGTTCCGTTTTGGGTTTCGATTGTTATGGTTGGCGTTTCCTATTTAATTCGTAAAAATATGGATGAATCGCCTGTATTTGCAAAAGCAAAAAAGGAAGGAACAACGAGCACAAATCCATTAAAAGAAAGCTTTGGAAACCGTTATAATTTAAAGTTTGTTTTACTGGCTTTATTTGGCGCTACAATGGGACAAGGAGTTGTTTGGTATACCGGACAGTTTTATGCGATGAGTTTTATGAAAACGGTAATGAATGTCGATTCCTCTCAAGTAGATCAATTACTTGGAATTGCCTTATTATTAGGAACACCGTTTTTTATTGTTTTCGGATGGCTTAGCGATAAAGTAGGACGAAAATATATCATGATGACAGGAATGCTGCTTGCTATTTTATTCTACAGACCCATTTATAAAATGATGTATGAAACTACTGATGTTAAGTACAAAACTGAAATTATTGAAGACCGAAAACAAGCCATTGATACCAGTAAAAACAAGCATTCGATTGTAACTACTGAAAAAAAATACACAGACGGAACAACCTTATTAGAAAAAAGAACGTACGTAGTAAATAAGAAAGAAGCTTTGGTAACTACTTCAATTAGTATCAATTCAAATGACGAATGGACTGTGGTCTTTTTGGTTTTCATTCAGGTTTTATTTGTTACAATGGTGTATGGTCCAATTGCTGCTTTTTTAGTCGAAATGTTTCCAACAAAAATAAGATACACTTCAATGTCACTGCCTTATCATGTGGGAAATGGAATTTTTGGAGGTTTGCTTCCGGCAATTTCGACCTATTTTGTAACGCATGCAAAAACGAGTGGAAAAGCTGATTTTTATCTTGAAGGACTTTGGTATCCTATCATTATAGCTTCAATATGCTTTGTAATCGGAATGATCTATATTGATAATAAAAACAAAACGAATCACCTTTAATAATAATGAATATGAATGCAATTAAACAGATTTTAGGTGTTTTATGGGTTATTTTAGCTGTGGCTGCGGCTTATTTTTGTGTTTTTGAATTTGGTTTGCCCAAACTGCTTTCAGATCAGCAAGACGATTTAGTATTTGGTATTATCATTCTTTTTATTCTTACCCCGCTTATTGTTTTAGGCTTGGGGACTTTTGGGTATTTTGCCGTAATTGGAGAATACAACGATAAAAAAAAATAAATAAAAATAATAAACAACTAAACCAGAAAAGGGCTGTCTATTTTCCAATAGAACAGCCCTTTCACATTACTAACATAACCAAATTTTAATCTGTCAGATATATTTTCAATGTTTATTTTTTAATGAACTTCATTACCTCGATTTTATCATTCTGATCAAACGCTTTTACTACATAAAGTCCTGGTTTTAATTCGCCGACACCAAATTGAAAGTCGGTATTTCCATTAGAAATAAAACTCTTTACCAATTGACCTGAGATTGCATAAACCTGAACTTTTGCTGCGGCAATATTTAAGGTAAAATAGTGAGAAACCGGATTTGGATATAAACTAACCGTATTCCCTTTTTCGAAATCTTTTATAGCTAAATTTGCCTGTTTGTTACCATAAATTCTATATTCTCCGGCTGGTAAATTTATTGCTGCATTTACATCCGTAACATTTATAGTTGTATTATCCATCAAATTATACCAGGTTCCTGTATATGGAAAACCTGTTGCAGCGTTTTGAGCCGTAACATCAAAATTGGCTATGATTAAAACGTCTTTCAATTGTGTGGAAGATAAATTGCTATTTGTGATTTTTATATTTACTGCCAATGAATTAACGCTTGCCATTACAGGAGTTCCCAAAAATACCGGTTCTGTGGTTTTAAGCGTAATCATTTTTGCCCAATCGTTGTAAATTTTATTTCTGTTCGAATTCCCTAACCAGTTATTTACCCATTGAGGCTGTGGTTTTTTATCTAATTTACAATCTCCGGAAATTGCATCAAAATCTGAATTTACAGAATTATCATTGCAGGTAAATATTGAATTTTCCCATCCTAATTCTCCAAAATGCCAAATCATTTTTGGTCCCGGAATCAATAATGAAACTGCTCCAATTGCAGACATCCTTGATAAAGCTGTATTTAAATCTTTTACATTATATGCACCACTCGAATTTCCGTATTGTATATTTTTAAACATCAAACGTTCTTCATCATGACTTTCTGCATAACCCATTAATCGGTTTACTTTAAAACCATGATTAGCACTTATCATTCTTGAAATATCACTTTCTGATGCGTATCCCATAGACAATTGATTGTAAGGTCCTGTCATTTTTCCCCACATCATAACTCCTTTGCTTGGCGTTTCGGCAATTTTATAATTTGCCCATTCTTTCTCTTCTAAATCACTTCCTAAATGTTCAAAAATCGTATAATGTGTAGGATCAAGACTCCAGGAATAATCGGCATATTTTTTCAAAACATCCACTCTGTCTTGTTGATAAAGGTTTGTACAGGATTCATCTGCAGCCGTACAATTTTGCGTAAATCCTTTGGTTAAATCCCAACGGAAACCATCAATTTTATATTCTTCGATCCACTGTTTCACTACGCGGTTTACATAATACTGTGTTTTAAGCGATTGATGATTAAAATCTTCGCCAACACTATAACTGTGTTTTGCTACGGTATTAAAATAAGGATTTTCAGCTGTTGGCGAACCAAAACCATCTCCATCAGGATCGTTCATCCACATTCTAACCATTGGATTTCTTCCGAAAGCGTGATTTAAAGCAACGTCAAGAATAACCGCAATTCCGTTTTGATGACATAAATCGATAAGTTCTTTTAGTTTATCCGAAGTTCCGTAAAACTTATCCAGCGCCATATGAAATGACGTATTGTAGCCCCAGCTTTCATTGCCTTCAAATTCCATTACCGGCATTAATTCGATTGCATTTATTTTAAGATTTTTAAAATAATCGATTCTGTCAATTATACTTTGATAATTTCTGGCGGCATCAAAATCGCGAACCAAAACTTCATACACTACCAGTTTTTCTTTTTCAGGTTTTACGAAATTGGTTACTTGCCAATTATACGGTGTTTGTCCAGTTTTTAAAACGGTTACCTCAAAATTTTGTCCTGTCGGATAAACGGGCATATTTGGATAAGAAGCCGAAGGAATCGTTGGATCATCATAAGGTGATAAAACCAAAGTTGAATAAGGATCTGCGGTTTTTACCAATGCAGGAGAATTGGCAAGCGGCGTAGCATCAACCACCCAATATTGATAGGTATTATTTACTCCGGAAACTAATCCTGTAATTTCTAACCAAAATTTGCCTGAAGCAGGATCTTTTTTCATGGCATACGCCGAAGTCGGATTCCAGTTGTTAAAACTTCCGGCAACGTAAACAAAATCTTTTAAAGGTGCATCCAGAACCAATGTTGCTTTTGTCGCATCTGCCGAATTATAATTAATTCCGTCCACCAAACCTGCCGGCATTGCTACTGAAGTTGTATTAGGATTTACAATTACAGAAAACTTTTTTACAATGGTTGTTACTCCCTGAACTATACTCAATTCATAGCTTTGATTGGTTGTAATATTAAGATGGGAATAAGAATAACTTGATGTACTTGCATTACTATTGATTGTCGTTCCGTTTGCTTTTAAGGTATAACTTGCTGCACCATTTGTGTTTGTTGCCGAAATAGTAAAGTTTGAACCTGAAGCAATAATGCTCGCACTATTTTCTGCCGGAGCAGTTAAAGTTGCCTGAAAAGAACCTACTTCAACCAAAATATCTTGTGATTTTTTATCGCCGTTTCCATTTTTTGCTTTAACTAAAAATCCTATTTTTCCAATTCCTGTCGTATTATAATACGTTGTCGGGGTAATAGTTTTTGTATAAGTATCGGAAACTGCATTGTAAGTAAATTTACTGGCTTCACTTGAGGCGTCCCAGGATCCGTTGTCCGGAGTTCCTTTTTGTGTGGTATCATTTAAATCAAAGGCCCAGGCCCATAAGTAAAGGGAATGATCTGTTATTCCCCAGGTTGTTTCGTTAATACTGCTTCCGTTAATTGTAATGGTAATAGAAGTAGTTTCTTCAAAAGTTGAAGGACTTACAGAATAACTCGCTGTTTGCTGTTGTGCAAATGTAATTGCGGTCAATAAAAGAAATATTGATAGTATAGTTTTTTTCATAATGTGGTTTGGTTTAGTTAGTAAGATCAAAAAAGGGCTACCTTATAGATAGCCCTTTTCAATATGTCCATTAAAAATTAATCTAATGTTATAGTTTTTGCAACGTTGTCAATTTTCAAAACTCTTGATCCTGTTGGTCCGGTATATTTAAAATTGTTATCACTATCACCTGAATTTACTAATTCAGAATCAATAGCATAACCCATACCAGAATAGTAAGTGTAGTTATGACTTGAACCCCAGTTATCATTACTTGTAAAATTGTTTCCTAAAAACTCCCTAAAAGATTCTCCACTTTTAAGAACAATAGTTACCTGATAGATATTGGTTTGACCTATAACTAAAGGAAATTCTGTTTCAGCATCACCATCCCAAGTCCATCCGCCTGGAGTAGCAGCACCTACTAACCAATGAGAACTAGCCAACGGAATATGATAAGGAGTTGCTTTTATTGTAAAGACATTAGAATATTGAGGAAGCCCGCTAGCGCCTACAACAGACTTAATACGAATATCCACATCGTTTACCTCTTTTTCAACAAAACCACCATTAACTAATGCAGAATTTAATTCTTGCTGAGTCAATTCTTTTGAAGTTGCCGTAGTATTAGTTACGGTTATTGGATTGGCAAAATTAGTTCCGCCTTTTGCAACCTGAATAGTATAATTAACTATAGTCGGGTCTCCTGTATATGTTGCCTTATTCCAAGTTACAGTAGTAGCAATTTCTTTCTCTGTTTCTTTTGTAAGTACAATACTAAAGCCAGTTTGTGGTGTTAATAATACAGGAGCTGTTCCTGCATCAATAACGGGTCTATTGTCTACATCATCAGCATTACATGAAACAGCCAATACCCCAATAAATGCGATTAAAATTTTATATATATTTTTCATTTTAATGTTTATAAGATGTTAGTATCCTGGATTTTGCTTTAATGTTGGATTTGCCTGAATGTTTCTTGCAGGAATTGGCATTAAATCTCTGTCAGTGTCTGTAGAATTACCATTTATAGAACCGCCTTTCCATTGCCAGATTTTAGATCCACCAGTAAATTTTCCAAAACGAATTAAATCCGTTCTTCTGTGACATTCCCAGAATAACTCTCTTCCTCTTTCATCTAAAATAAAATCAAGTGTTAATTCAGGAAGCGTAATTGTTGCTGCATTTGCTCTGGCTCTAATTTGGTTGATATAACCTAAAGCTGTATTAATATTTCCTGTAGTAGCACCTCTTAGAGTTGCCTCAGCATACATTAAATAAGCATCTGTTAATCTAAACATTGGGAAATCGATATCCGGGATATCATTTCTTTGTGCTGCAGAACCATCTGCATTTTTATTGATGTATTTTGTTACAGCATAACCATCAGTAAAAGTTGAAACATTAGTGATGTCTTTTGCTTGACCGGCTGTATAAAATGTTCCTCTTTTATCTGCAGTTGCAGTTTCGTCCGGAAAAAGATTTACAAACTCTCTACGAGTTCTGATTCCTTGCCATCCACCGTCCATTCCTCTAGACGCAGCATCCATGCTACCTCCAATAGAAGCGTGCATAATAAAACTCATTCCTCCACCTGTAGCTCTAATCGCGTTACCGTCTCCAATAATTGGGAAAATAACTTCAGACTGAGCACCGTTTCTATCATTATCTGCAGAAAACAAATAACGGTAAGGAACGTTTGCAAAAGTATATCCTGAACTAGTAATAATTTCATTACATAATGTAGCAGCTTCATTATTTCTGTCAACTCCTGTATATACTTTAGAGTTTAAATAAATTTGTGCCAATAAAAATTTAGCCGCAGTTTTATCAACTCTTCCATATTCATTTGCTTTTGAAGCCACTAAACTATTGTCTAAGTCTTTCAATTCAGATTCAACAAAAGCAAAAACTTCTGCTCTTGATTTTTGTACCGGGTAAAAGAATCCAACAGGATCATTTTCTGTTGTAATTGGTACATTTCCGAACAAATCCATTAAGTTATAATATGAGAAAGCTCTTAAGAAACGAGCCTCAGCTCTGAACTCAGCAATATCTGATTTCAAATTAGCGTCTACACCTCTTGCAGTTAATTTCTCATCCGTAGTTTGTCTTAAAAATTCATTTGCAACACTAATGTGATAGAATGCTCTAGAGAATGTTCCGGCTAAAAATTCATTATCCGGAGACCAAGTTTGAGAATTCAAAGTTGGCAAAGTACCATCAGCCCAAGCAATAATAGCTTCATCTGTAGTAAATTCCTGTGTTACAAAAAGCAATCTTAAGTAACTGCTGAAGTCACCACCAAGTCCTGCAATATCAGGGTTTTGTCCAGGTTTTGTAGCATCTCCGTCACCATCATTTCCTCCAACATATAAACCTGCGTATAATTTGGCCAATACTTCCTTATACGATGCAGGATCTTTAAAAAAGGCTTCTGATAAAAACTCATCATCATCCTTTGGAGTCACGTTTAAATCGTCCGTACACGAAGTAAGCGTCATACTTAATCCTAAAACGAATAGGAAAAAATAAGATATATATTTAAATGATATTTTCATTTTGTTTGTTTTTAAATTTTTGATTTTCATTCTACTATTAGAAATTCGCATTCACTCCAAACAAGAATGTTCTTGCTCTTGGATACACATTATTGTCAATTCCGTTGAATTTCTCCGGGTCTAAACCATTGTATTTTGTAAGAACAAATACATTCTGAACTCCAGCTGTAAATCTTAAAGAAGCAGCTTTAATTATAGATTTATCAAAAGTATATCCAAGTGTAACGTTATCTAACTTAATGAAAGACGCATCTTTTATAAAGTAATCAGATAAGTAACGTTGTGTTCCGTTATCTTCAAAAGTAAAACCTGTATTGTAATAATCTGAACTTACATTAGATAAATCTGTCTGTCTTCTTAATCCGGCATCAGAATATCCTAAATTAGAACTTACGTTATCAAAAATATGATTTCCAACACTAGCTCTCCAGTTCATTGTAAAATCAAACTTTTTGTAGTTTAATGTAGAAAACAAACCAAAAGTATAATCCGGAGCCGCTTTTGCTGCTCTGTATCGGTCACCTGTATCAATTTTTCCATCTCCATTTCTATCTACATAAGCTCCCGCGATTGGTCTTTTGTTTGAATCATATAACTGCTCGTATACAAAAAATGAATTTGGCGCATAACCTACTGAGTTAATCAGGATTTTATTTCCACTTCCACCAGCGATATTATCTCCGGCTAAATAACCTTGGAAACCTGGAACCGTGATTCCTAATTCAGAAATATTTTGATCGATGTAAGTGGTATTAAAAGCAACGTTCCAAGTTAAATTATCATTTTTAACAATGTCAGAAGCAATACTAAACTCAACCCCTTTTGTTCTTACACTACCAATATTAAAGAAACCTTGGTTTCTAAGATTTGCTCCGTCAGGAACTGCAATATCAGCTAATAAATCTGTCGATTTTTTATCAAAATAGTTAATAGTTCCGGTAATTCTATCGTTGAAGAATCCGTAATCGATACCAACGTTCGTTTCAGCCAATTCTTCCCATTTGATATTTTCGTTATATCCTTCTGGTCTTGCCGTAGAATAAATTGTATTACCAAAAATATATTGCGAATTAATTGTTCCTAATGTTACTCTTTGTAAATAATCATACTGAGCCGAGATATCCTGTTGACCAGTAGTACCGTAACCAACTCTTAATTTTAAAGTTGAAAAAGTTGCATTATCTTTTAAGAAAGCTTCTTCAGATAAATTCCATGCAAAAGCAGCTCCTCCAAAATTACCCCATCTGTTATCTTCAGAAAAACGGGAAGTTCCGTCTCTTCTGTAGTTTAAAGTCAATAAATATCTGCTGTCAAAACCTAAATTCAAACGTCCGAAGAAAGATTGTAAGTTAACATCCGGATCTGTAGCAACATCTTCATTAGGATTTGGCTGTCTAACCTCACCAGATGAATATTTTTCTTTTTGAAACAATTGGTAGTTATAACCAGCAGTTGCATCAATTTTAAGTTTTCCTAAATCTTTAGTATAATTAAAATAAGCATTTAAGTTTTTATTTTGAAGTGCATCAGTATAACTGTTATAGTTACCTAAATTCACATAACCTGGATCAGAAAAAGGTTTTGGCTGATATCCTAAAGCACTTTGAGTACTTACTTCTGTAAATCCACTGCTGTCAAATCTGTCAATACCTGCTTCTACAACAGCTCTTAAATCTTCAAAGAAATGAAGTTTATAATCTAATCTAACATTACCCCATTTTCTTGTAGAAGTTGCTCTTCTGTTATCTTGGTTTAATCTCGCAACAGGATTTCTTGCCGGCAATAATGGTAAGTTTCCAGTTGGCTCTAACCATTCAAAATATCCTCCGTAACGAGAACCTGCCTCATAAACTGGTTGTGTAGGATCAAATCCGATAGCACTTCCAATTACTGCACCTTCATCCTGAAATTGGTTTTTACCGAAAGATAAATTTCCGCTAATATCAATTTTTAAGTGATTATCAAATAAAACCGGATTTAACGATAACGATGTCGTAGTTCTTTCAAAAGAAGTGTTTCTTAGGATTCCAGGATTATCAACATTTCCTACAGATAATCTCACAGGAAGTTTTTTAAATAAAGAACCACTTACAGAGATATTATTGTTTGTTGTCAAAGCAGTATGAAAAATTTCATCTTGCCAGTTTGTATTGGCATTTCCTAATAAAGCCTGTTGAGCCGGAGTACCTTTTGTGTTTACCAATTCACGGAATTGATCTGCACTCATTACATCAACTGTATTAGCGACAGTATTAATACCAACCTGAGAACTGAAGTTTACTTTTACTCCGCCATTACTTCCTTTTTTAGTTGTAATAACAATTACACCATTTGCAGCTCTTGATCCGTAGATTGCAGCAGCAGAAGCATCTTTAAGAACCGTAAAAGACTCAATATCATTAGGATCAATTGTAGATAAAATACTTGTAGCACCACTTGGAACTGCATTACTTAAAGGAAGTCCGTCTAATACAATTAATGGCTCGTTTGAAGCATTTAAAGAAGATCCTCCACGAATTCTGATATCAGCTTTTGCTCCCGGAGCTCCGCCACCAGTTACATTAACACCCGAAATACGACCGCTAATTAAAGATTCAGGAGTTACGTTAATACCTTTATTAAATTCTTTTGAAGAGATTTGAGAAACAGATCCCGTAGCATCTTTTTTCTTAACAGTACCGTAACCTACTTGTACTACAACTTCCTTAAGTTGATTTGTATCTTCTTCTAACGAAACGTTTAGTGTTTTTTGTCCGGTAAAATCAATCGTTTGCGTTTTGTATCCAATAAAAGATACCACAATTTTGTTACCATTTTTAACATTTGAAAGCTGGTAATTACCGTCAAATCCTGTTGATGCACCACTTGGAACACCTTGTACATTTACGTTTACTCCCGGTATTGGCTGTCCAGTTGCCTTATCAACAACAGTTCCGGTTAATGTACTTTGAGCTAGTACAGTAAACGGCAACAACAGGAATAAAAATAACAACTTTTTGTAAATTGTTTTCATACTTTTTGTTTAAATTAGTTTGAGTTTGTGATTGTTAGTTAAGTTTTTAATTTTACTTCGAATTTCAAAATTAGGAATTTATTAACATGAACAACCAGAACCAATTTTTATTGAGTTACGAAAACGTGGTAGTGTTGAAAACTTTCTATATTTTGTAATCTTTTCAGTCAAAAAATATCAAATCGGAAAATAAAAGATACCTTTATTAATAATTAGATTTTTTTCAATAATTAACATGAAACGAAAAATAACCTTAAAACAGATTGCAAAAGAACTTGATGTCTCTATCTCAACTGTCTCAAAATCACTCAGAAACAGTCTTGAAATAGGAGAAGAAACACGCTTAAAAGTGCAGGCTTTTGCAAAGTTTTATAACTATAAACCCAACAATATTGCCCTTAGTTTAAAAAACCGAAAAACCAAAAGTATTGGTATTATCATTCCGGAAATTGTACATTATTTTTTCTCAACGGTAATCAACGGAATTGAGCAGGTTGCAAACGAAAATGGGTATAGTGTTGTCATTTGTTTATCTGATGATTCTTTTGACAAAGAAGTACTGAATATGGAAATGTTAGCAAACGGAAGTATCGATGGTTTTATCATGTCATTATCCAAAGAAACACAATACAAAGGTGATTTTCACCACATCACAGAAGTTATCAATCAGGGAATGCCGGTAGTTATGTTTGATCGCGTTACCAATGATATCCTTTGCGATAAGGTAATTATTGATGATAAAGCTGCCGCTTATGAAGCTGTTCAGAGTTTGATTGATAATGGCCGAAAAAAGATTGCACTTGTAACAACAGTTGATTATGTAAGTGTTGGAAAACTGCGAACAGATGGTTACGAAAAAGCACTATTAGACAACGGATTGCCATTTAACGAAGATTTAATCATAAAAATTGAAGACGTAGATACGTGCGAAATCACGATTAGCCAGCTTTTACATGACAGGGCATTTGATGCTGTTTTTGCCGTAAATGAGCTTTTTGCCGTAACCATTATCAAAACAGCCAGCAAAATGGGACTTAAAGTTCCGGAAGATCTTGCTGTAATCGCTTTTACCGACGGAATCATCTCAAAATATTCAACCCCAAGTATTACAACAGTAAGTCAAAGCGGTGAAAAAATGGGAAATAAAGCGGCTAAAATGCTGATCGAAAGATTAGAAGCAGAACACGATGACGACGAAGAAGAAAATGAAAACTATACCACAGAAGTTATAGAAACACATCTTATAAAAAGAGAATCTACTGACTAATTTTCTTAAAATCAACACATTCTAAAGCCATAATTAATATTTATGGCTTTTTTGTTAGCATATATCTAAAAATAATTAATACTTTTACGCCCGTCAAGGCTTTTACTTTTACTTCGAAAAAAACAGTAAGTTTTGATAAGCAAAGCGCTTATCGTATAATTTTTTCAAATTACGATAATGGAAAAGCGTAAATTAAGTTTCTGGGAAATTTGGAACATGAGTTTCGGTTTCTTGGGAATACAGTTTGGTTTTGCACTGCAAAACGCAAATACTTCAAGAATTTTTGAAACATTAGGCGCTCAAATAGATAAAATTCCGATTTTATGGATTGCAGCTCCCGTTTCAGGATTAATAATCCAACCCGTAATTGGCTATTTTAGTGATAGAACCTGGACTCGTTTAGGCAGACGCCGCCCCTATTTTTTAATTGGAGCCATTTTGTCATCAATCGCTTTATTCATCATGCCCAACTCTCCAACTTTATGGATTGCTGCCGGAACTTTATGGATAATGGATGCTTCAATAAACGTTTCAATGGAACCTTTTCGCGCGTTTGTTGGTGATAATTTACCCGAAAAACAACGCACTTTAGGTTTTGCGATGCAAAGTTTTTTCATCGGAACAGGTGCTGTTGTAGGTTCAATTTTGCCTTATCTTTTTACAAATGTATTTGGCGTAAGCAATACTGCACCAGAAGGAATTATTCCTGATTCTGTAAAATGGTCTTTTTATATTGGTGGAATCGTTTTTCTGCTTTCTGTTTTATGGACTGTTTTTAAAACAACAGAATATACACCGGAAGAATTACACGCTTTTGAAGCACAAAGCAAAAAAGACAAAGAAGATCTTATCCTAAATCCGGAAACAGAATCGAAAAGCAACATTAAAAGACAATTGTCTATAGGTATAGTATTGACCGTAATTGGCGCATTAGTTTCTTTTTTAATTTTCGAAAATAGTCTTGCCAAAGAACTTTACATTCTATTCGTTGGTTTAGTTTTTATGGGCGTTTTATTTATGATCGCTTCACAATTAAGAAGTTCCAAAGTTCATAATGGTTTTACCATCATTATGACAGATCTATTGAATATGCCAACCACAATGAAAAAACTAGCCTGGGTTCAGTTTTTCTCCTGGTTTGCGCTTTTCTCCATGTGGATTTATACGACACAAGCTGTTACACAACACATTTTTGGCACAACAGACACGACATCAAAAGTTTACAATGATGCCGCCGACTGGGTTTCGGTTTTGTTTACGGTTTATAACGGAATTGCCGCTGCCGTAGCTTTCTTATTACCAATTATTGCAAAAAAAGTAGGCGTTAGAGCAACACACTTATTAGCCCTATGTGCTGGTGGTGTTGGTTTAATTTCAATTTATTTTATTGGTGATAAACAAATGCTGATTCTTCCCATGTTGGGAGTTGGTATCGCTTGGGCAAGTATTTTATCAATGCCTTATGCCATGTTATCCGGTGCTTTACCGGCGGCAAAAATGGGATATTATATGGGCGTTTTTAACTTTTTTGTAGTAATACCACAAATCGTTGCAGCCACAATCTTAGGATTTGTAATCAAACAATTCTTTCATAATGAACCTATTTACGCTTTAATTATCGGAGGTGTATCTATGATATTCGCTGGATTACTGACACTTAGAGTAAATAGCAGAACTAAAATTGAAATTCATGAATAATAAAAAAGCATTCATCTTCGATCTTGACGGAGTAATCGTTGATACCGCTAAATACCACTTTTTGGCCTGGCAGAAAATTGCCCAATCATTAAACATAAATTTTACATACGAAAATAACGAATTACTTAAAGGTGTAAGTCGTGTACGTTCGTTAGATATAATTCTTGAATTAGGAAATGTTCAGGCTTCGCAGGAAGACAAAGACAAATGGCTGATTCAAAAAAATGAAGATTACTTATCTTATTTAGTTGACATGGACGAAAGCGAGATTCTTCCGGGAGTTTTTAAAATTCTACAGCTATTAAAAGAAAAAAATCAGGGAATTGCGTTGGGATCTGCGAGTAAAAATGCCCGACCAATCCTTGAAAAAACCGGAATTCTTTCGTATTTCGATGTTATTGTTGACGGAAACGACGTTACCAATGCCAAACCGGATCCGGAAGTTTTCTTAAAAGCGGCTCAATTATTAAATATTGATCCAAAAGATTCAATCGTATTTGAAGATTCTGTTGCCGGAATTCAGGCAGCAAACATAGGAGAAATGGTAAGTGTGGGAATTGGTGAGGAAACAATTTTACATGAAGCTGATTATATTTTTAAAGATTTCACAGAAATAAACACCGCGTTTATTGAGAAACTTATCAATTAGAGAATGTACCAAGTTGATAATTAGATAATTCGCATAAACCTGAATTATTTAATTATCAAATAGAAAACATCAACTATACTTTAAAAATAGAAATCATCTAAACTAAACAGTAAAATAGTAAAACAACGAGCAATTAAAGAATAAACTAAAATTAGAAATAACCCAAACAATAATTATCTAATTATCAAATTGGCACATTTATCTAATTATCAGAATTGCCCAATTATCTAATTAAAGAAAATGAATCAAGATTATATAAAACCAGACAACTGGTCGATCATAGAAGAAGGATTTGATGTAGAAAGAGTAAAATCGTCTGAAAGTCTTTTTAGTATCGGAAACGGTGCAATGGGACAAAGAGCCAATTTTGAAGAAACCTATTCAGGCGAAACTTTTCAGGGAAGTTATATTGCCGGAATTTATTATCCGGATAAAACAAAAGTGGGCTGGTGGAAAAACGGTTATCCTAAATATTTTGCTAAAGTATTAAACGCACCAAACTGGATTGGAATTGACGTTGAAATCAACGAAGAAAATCTGGATTTAAACACGTGTACAGAGGTTAGAAATTTCCGCAGAGAATTAAATATGAAAGAAGGATGGTACAATCGTTCTTTTGAAGCAACTTTGAAAAACGGAACTGAAATTTCCGTAAACGTGCGCCGTTTTCTTTCTCTTGATTTGGATGAAGTGGGAATCATCAAATATGAAATTACGCCTTTAAACAAAGATGCAAAAATTGTTTACAAACCTTACATCGACGCTGGTGTAACCAATGAAGATGCCAACTGGGAAGAAAAATTCTGGGAACCTCTTGAAGTAAAAAAATCAAATAGTGATGCTTTTGTAACTGCGCAAACCTTTAAAACGCATTTTAAAGTTACGACTTTCATGCACAATACGATTTTTGCAAATGGAGAAAACGTGAATATTTCACCGTCAACAATAGATTCAACAACAGATAAAGTTCAGTTTACGTACGGAACTATTATTGCAAAAGGACAAACCTCATCCATTCAGAAAATTGGTGGATATACGGTTTCCCTAAACCACGAAAATACTTTGGCTGCAGCCGAAAAATGTATAAAATCTGCCTCAAATTTAGGATATGACGCTTTACTTGAAAATCAAATTGAAGCGTGGAGTAAAATCTGGGAAATGTCAGATATTACCATTGAAGGCGATGTAAAAGCACAACAAGGAATTCGTTTCAACATCTTTCAATTAAATCAAACGTATTTAGGAAAAGATTCTCGTTTAAACATCGGACCAAAAGGTTTTACCGGAGAAAAATACGGTGGATCTACTTATTGGGATACGGAAGCTTATTGTATTCCATTTTACATGGCAACTAAAGATCAACAAGTTGCAAGAAATTTATTGACGTATCGTTTCAATCAATTAGATAAAGCGATTGAAAATGCAAAAGATAATTTAGGTTTCAAAAATGGCGCTGCATTGTACCCAATGGTAACCATGAATGGTGAAGAATGCCATAACGAATGGGAAATAACGCACGAAGAAATCCACAGAAATGGTGCGATTGCTTTTGCGATTTACAATTATCACCGTTTTACGGGAGATTACTCTTATATTCCTGAAAAAGGTTTAGAAGTTTTAATCGGAATTGCGCGTTTCTGGCACCAAAGAGCTTCTTTTTCTAAAGAGAAAAATCAATATGTGATTTTGGGCGTTACAGGTCCAAACGAATACGAGAATAACATCAACAATAATTTCTATACCAATTATATAGCAAAATGGTGTATCGATTATGCATCAGAACAAATTAAAAAAGTGGCTGTAGAATATCCTGCAGATCACAAACGAATTCTTGAAAAAGTAAGCCTTTCGGCGAATGAAATTCAGGAATGGAAAAAAGTGGCTGATGATATGTATTTTCCAACTTCAGAAGAGTTAGGAATCTATTTGCAACAAGACGGTTTCTTAGACAAAGATTTAGTTCCTGTAAAAGATTTAGATAAATCACAACGTCCAATCAACCAAAAATGGTCTTGGGATCGCGTTTTACGTTCGCCTTACATCAAACAAGCCGACGTTTTACAGTGTTTTTATTTCTTCGAAGATCATTTTTCTAAAGAAGAATTAAAACGCAATTTTGAATTTTATGAGTCATTTACGGTTCACGAAAGTTCGCTTTCGCCTTGTGTACACTCGATTCAGGCTGCTGTTTTAGACAAAATGGATATGGCGTATACTTTCTATTTGAGAACTTCTCGTCTGGATTTGGATGATTATAATAAAGAAGTAGAAGAAGGCTGTCACATCACCTCAATGGCCGGAACATGGATGAGTATTGTAGAAGGTTTTGGCGGAATGAGAGTTAAAAATGATCAATTGCATTTTTCTCCAAAAATTCCAAAAGAATGGAAAGGGTACTCTTTTAAAATTAATTTCAGAAATCAGATTTTGAAAGTAGCTGTAAATCATAACGAAACAACATTTACTGTAGATGGCAATCAAGATTTAACAATTGTAGTTAACGGAAATCCTATAATTGCAAGTAAATTTGTACAAATTAATTAATACAATAAACCATTAGGTATAATTGAAAAAAAATATTAAACACATAGAAACATAGATTTAGAGTACTCAAATAGGCGTTTCACTTATTTAAAATAAACATAGTTGGCTATGTGAAAGAAACAGGTTTCTCTTTATTCTCTCTTTTTTTACAAATAAAATCTATGTTTCTATGTGTTAAAAACAATTATACCCACCAAAACGTTACTATAAATTTAAAATCTAAAAAAACATGAAAAACTTATTTTTCGCAAGTTTAATTTTGTTTGCGTTTAGCACAGTTGCAAAAGCGCAGCAATTAAAATCACCCGAAGGAAAGTTCGTAATGGAATTTTCTCTTCAAAACGACGGAACTCCAACTTACAATTTAAAATATAAAAATAAAGAAGTTGTAAAAACCAGTAAATTAGGTCTTGAACTTAAAGATGATAAAAAATCGTTGTTGAATGATTTTACGGTTGTTGATACAAAAACTTCGACTTTTGATCAAACCTGGAAACCGGTTTGGGGAGAAGTAGACAATATCAGAAATCATTATAATGAACTGGCTGTTACTTTAAATCAAAAAGGAACTGACAGACAAATCGTAATTCGTTTCCGTTTGTTTGATGACGGACTTGGATTTAGATATGAATTTCCGGCACAAAAAAATCTTACTTATTTCGTAATCAAAGAAGAAAGATCTCAGTTTGCCATGACTGGAAATCATACTGCTTTCTGGATTCCGGGAGATTACGACACTCAGGAATATGATTATACAAAATCAAAATTATCTGAAATCCGTGGATTATCAGAAAAAGCATATACAGCAAACGTTTCGCAAAAAAACTTTTCACCAACAGGAGTTCAGACTTCTTTGATGTTAAAAACAAATGATGGCTTATACATCAATTTACACGAAGCAGCTTTGATCAACTATTCTTGCATGCACTTGAATCTTGATGATAAAAACATGACTTTTACCTCTTGGTTAACGCCGGATGCAAAAGGTGATAAAGGTTATATTCAAGCGCCAAGTCATTCGCCGTGGAGAACGATTATGGTAAGCGACGACGCAAGAGAAATCTTAGCTTCAAAAATGACATTAAACCTAAACGATCCATCAAAAATTGATGATACATCGTGGATTAAACCCGTAAAATACATTGGTGTTTGGTGGGAAATGATTACAGGAAAAAGTTCCTGGTCATACACAAACGATTTTCCAACAGTACAATTGGGTGTTTCTGATTTCTCAAAAGCAAAACCAAGCGGAACTCACGGAGCAAACAATGCAAACGTAAAAAAATACATTGATTTTGCTGCTGCAAATGGTTTTGACGCTGTTTTAGTTGAAGGCTGGAACGAAGGTTGGGAAGACTGGTTTGGACATTCAAAAGATTATGTTTTTGATTTCGTAACGCCTTATCCTGATTTTGATGTAAAAGGTTTGCACGCTTACGCAAAATCTAAAGGTGTCAAAATCATCATGCACCATGAAACTTCTGGTTCTGTTCGTAACTACGAGCGCCATATTGATAAAGCATACCAATTCATGAAAGACAATGGATATGATGCTGTAAAAAGCGGATATGTTGGGGATATTTTGCCTCGCGGTGAAAACCATTACGATCAATGGATTGTAAACCACTATCAATATGCGATTGAAAAAGCAGCTGAATACAAAATTATGGTGAACGCTCACGAAGCAGTTCGCCCAACCGGAATTGCAAGAACGTATCCGAACTTAATTGGAAACGAGGCGGCAAGAGGAACAGAATATCAGGCTTTTGGAGGTTCTAAACCAAATCACGTTACGGTTTTACCATTTACACGTTTAATTGGCGGACCAATGGATTATACGCCCGGAATCTTCGAAATGGATATCAGCAAAATGAATCCGGAAAATACTTCGCATGTAAATAGTACAATCTGTAATCAATTGGCTTTATATGTAACAATGTACAGTCCGTTGCAAATGGCGGCAGATACTCCGGAGAACTACAACCGTTTCCCGGATGCATTCCAGTTCATCAAAGATGTAGCTGTAGACTGGTCAGAAAGTAAATATATCGAGGCTGAACCTGGAGATTTTATCACAGTTGCACGTAAAGCAAAAGGAACAAATAATTGGTTTGTTGGAAACGTAAACGGAGAAACTCCACGTACATCAAATATCGATTTCAGTTTCCTTGAAAAAGGAAAAAAATACACAGCAACAATTTATGCTGATGCAAAAGATGCGCATTACAAAACAAATCCGCAAGCTTACACCATCAAGAAAATTGCTGTAACAAACAAGTCAAAATTATCGCAACTTTCTGCTCCGGGCGGAGGATATGCAATAAGTGTTATTGAAACCAAATAATTTTTAATTAACCATATAAGAAATGTAAGTCCATTTAAATAGAAATCTCCCCAGTTTTTGTCTGAAATGTTCTTACATTTCTTATATAGTTTAAATTCTATTTTGCTTTTAATGAATCAGTATAAATGCATTTCAGTTAAAACAATTTTAATGATTTAAGGAAGAAAGAAAAAACCTGGCTAATTGTCTTTTTAATTAAATTTGTTAAAATTTCGACTACCGAAATTCTATTATAAAACAGATTAAAAAAATGAGAAATATTGCAGTTATTCTTTTCACAATTTTACTGATTTCATGTCATAAGCGAAACGAGCAGGTTACTAAAACAAATAGTACAAATACAAAAACAGATTCTTTAGAAAATCGTGATATAGATATAAAATTGTTTTCTGTTTACAATTTATCAAAAGCTACGACAGCAATTGTTGTGAATCTAGATGACTCAAATTCCAATAATGGTAATAGCTTTGATAAAACATTCAATCAGATAAATGCAAATGATTCCTTATATAATGTTTTTGAAACAGACACAACAAAAGTTAGAAATTTTGAATATTACGACACTTTAGGAAGTTACAAACTCATAAAAAACAAAGCATTAGAAATTGAGATTAAAAAAATAATCGATGACAGCTATTATGTTTATGGCACGAAAGGATTTTCGAAAATAAATATAAATAATGTAGTTTGTGGACTAGATGAATGTCGCACAAATATTATTGCTTTTCCAATTCAGAATTTTGATATAACTAAAAATGGCAATCCGATTTTTTGTTCAAAACAATTGCTTAAAATAACCTATCAGAAAAACTATTCTGATATTGAGAGAAAAATACAGGAATACAATGAAAAGGAAAGCAAAAATTATGATTATAAAGACGAAATAAAAACCACAGTATTTGCAAATCTTGGAGATTATTATTTTACATACAATGATGATTTTCTATGGGGAAAATTTCCTGAAAAAACAAAATGTGATTTCCCTGGAAGAGCAATATATATTGTAAAAAAAGATAAACCTATAAAAGTTTACTGGGGAGATGGCTTAGATTTATTTGGAATTCCATGTGACTAAAAGATTATTTTTCACAAGAAGGTTTTTCAAAAAATAGTCATTTCTCTGGAATTAAATAAAAAAAAACAAACTATGAAAAACCTTAAAACGAATTTCTTAAACCATTCTTTTTATAAACAAATCTTACTGGTATTGTTATTTTCCGCTTCCGCGAAAGCGCAAATCCAGAAAGTAGAACCGCCATTTTGGTACGCAGGAATGAAAAATCCGGAGCTGCAGATTATGTTCTACGGAAAAAATATTGCACAATATGAAGCTTCGGTTTCTAACAATGTGGTGATTAAAAATGTAGAAAAAACAGAGAACCCGAATTACCTTTTCGTAACCATTGATACACAGAACTTAAAAGCTTCTGAATTGGTTTTCTCCTTCAAAAACAAAAACAAAGTCGCTTTTACGCAGAAATATTCGCTTAAAGAAAGAAGGGCAAATTCGGCAGACAGAAAAAGTTATGACGCATCAGACATGATTTATTTAATCATGCCGGATCGTTTTGCTAACGGAAATCCTAAAAACGATAGCGATCCTGTTTTAACAGAAAAAGGAAACCGCCAAGATCCAAGCGGACGTCACGGCGGAGATATCGAAGGAATTATCAAAAACTTAGATTACATTTCGTCTCTTGGCGCAACAACAATTTGGAGCACGCCTTTATGCGAAGACAACGATACAAAACATTCGTATCATACTTACGGACAATCTGATGTTTACAAAATCGATCCGCGTTATGGAACAAATGATGATTACGCTCGTTTATCTGCAGAAATGCACAAAAAGAACATGAAACTGGTGATGGATTATATTACAAATCACTGGGGAATTACGCACTGGATGATGAAAGATATTCCAACTAAAACATGGTTCAATCAATTCGAGACTTTCACACAAACGCACCACAGACGCGAAGTTATTACAGATATTCATGCTTCAAAATTAGATCAGGAAGTTTGTGTTGACGGCTGGTTTGTACCTTCTATGCCGGATTTAAATTTAAGAAATCCTTTAGTAACAAAATACTTAACTCAAAATGCCATCTGGTGGATCGAATTTGCTAATCTTGACGGATTTAGAGTGGATACTTACAACTATTCTGATGCTGCTGCAATGTCAAATTGGGCAAAATCGATTACAAATGAATACCCAAACTTTAATATCGTTGGAGAAATCTGGATGCACAATCAGGCGAACTTAGCGTATTGGCAAAAAGACAGTAAAATTGGAGCTATTGAAAACTACAATTCAAATTTGCCAAGTGTAATGGACTTTACTTTGCAAGATCAGATTAGTTCTGCTTTTAACGACGATAATGCAACCTGGGACAACGGAATGATTAAATTCTACAACAATTTTGCAATGGATTTTTTATATCCAAATCCAAACAGCATTTTGGTTTTTGCTGAAAATCACGATACCGATCGCATCAACGATAAGTACAAATATGATTTTACGAAATACAAAATGGTTATGACTTTAATCGCAACCGTTCGCGGAATTCCGCAATTGTATTACGGTTCAGAAATTGGAATGGGTGGTGACAAAGGAAAAGGTGGAGACGCAGACATTCGTCAGGATTTTCCAGGCGGATGGGCAGGAGATAAAAACAATGCTTTGACTGCAGCAGGAAGAACAGCTGAACAGGCAAAATTCTTCGATTTTACATCAAAATTATTCAACTGGAGAAAATCGAACGAAGCGGTTCATTTCGGAAAAATGACACATTATATTCCGGAAAACAATATCTATGTTTATTTCAGATATACTGATTCAAAAACGGTAATGGTCGTTTTTAACAACAATGCTACAGCGCAAACTGTTAAGACAAATCGCTTTAAAGAAAACATCAAAAACTTTAAATCAGGAAAAGATATCCTTACCGGAAAAACATTTGATTTAGCAGCTGAAATTTCTTTAGAACCTAAATCGGCAGTTGTTTTAGAATTGGAATAAATTTTTAAACACAAGATTTTCCGCCACGAATTCACGAATTATTGTTTTATAAAATTCGTGAATTCGTGGCGGATTTTTTTATAATACGCTTTTCTTTCCTTATCTTTAAGATTCATAATAATTTAAATGAATAACGACAATACTTCGAAAACACCTTTCGTCTGGGAAGGAGCAAATATTTATTTTTTACTTACCGATCGTTTTTATAATGGAAATCCTTCTAATGATTTAAACTTCAACCGAACCAAAACTCCGGGCAAACTTCGTGGTTTTGAAGGCGGAGATATTATCGGAATCATTAAAAAAATGGATGAAGGATATTTTGAGCAATTAGGAATAAATGCCATTTGGCTTACGCCGATTGTAGAACAAATTCACGACGGCGTTGATGAAGGAACCGGACTCAGTTATGGATTTCACGGCTATTGGGCAAAAGACTGGACGGCTTTAGATCCAAATTTTGGAACTAAAGAAGATTTAGCTAATCTGGTCAAAAAAGCCCACGAAAAAGGCATCCGAATTCTACTTGACGGCGTTATCAATCATACCGGTCCCGTAACTCCTGAAGATCCAATGTGGCCAGAAGATTGGGTAAGAACCGGAATCGTCTGCGATTACAAATCATTCGAAAATACAACAATGTGCACTTTGGTAGATAATCTTCCGGACGTTAGAACCGAAAGCAATCAGGAAGTTGAATTGCCTTCTTTTTTAATCGAAAAATGGAAAAACGAAGGACGTTATGACAAAGAAATTAATTCCTTGGATGAATTTTTCAAAAGAACAAATTACCCAAGAACACCAAAATATTACATCATAAAATGGTTAACCGATTATATTCTCGAATTCGGAATTGACGGTTACAGAGCTGATACCGTAAAACATACAGAAGAAATTGTTTGGCTAGATTTTAAAAAAGAATGTGAATATGCTTTTGAAACCTGGAAAAAACATCATCCGCTGCAAGTTCTCGATCAAAATCCGTTTTACACGATTGCTGAAGTTTATGGTTACGAAATAAATGGCGGATTAGAGTATGACTTTGGAGACCGAAAAGTAAATTATTTCCAGCACGGTTTTAATTCCATGATTAATTTTGAGTTTAAACTCGATGCCCAAAATGATTATGAATTTATATTTTCGAAATATTCGGAAAAACTTCAAAATGAATTAAAAGGGTTCAGCGTTCTTAACTATGTCTCCTCCCACGACGATCCTGATCCTTTTGATGCCAATCGAAACAGAACTTACGAATCTGGAACAAAATTATTGCTTTCTCCCGGAATGTCTCAGGTTTATTATGGTGACGAATCTGGTCGATCTTTAGTAATTGAAGGTACTGAAGGCGATGCTACTTTGCGATCTTTCATGAATTGGGATGATATCGAAAACAATCCCGAAACACAACGTATACTCTGGCATTGGCAAAAGTTGGGGCAATTTCGAAAAAATCATCCGGCAATTGGGGCAGGAATTCACAAACTGATTTCGGCAGAACCTTATATTTTCTCCAGAAGTTATACCAATGGAATTTATAAAGATGAAGTAGTCATTGGCTTAGATTTAGGTATTGGAATAAAAGAACTTCCGGTCGATTCTATTTTTACAGATGGAACAAAGCTAAAAGACGCTTTTTCAGGAAAAGAAACAGAAGTTCAAAACGGAAAAGCAATCATCGATTCTGAATTTGGACTTGTTCTATTGGAACGAATTTAAGCATAAGTTTTTGCCACGAATTTCACAAATTGTCACGAATTTGATTAGTGCAAATTCGTGAAATTCGTGGCAACTTTTTCATAAATCCTTGTGGCGTTGCGTAAAACTTTGCGACCTTTGCGATTAAACTCTCAAGACATGCTAAAAATAGCGCATCGCGGTGCAAAAGGATACGAACCTGAGAATACGCTGAAGTCTTTCCAAAAAGCATTAGACTTAAATGCTGACGGAATAGAACTTGATGTACACCTTAGTTCTGACGGGCATATTATAGTAATTCACGACGAAACTATCGACAGGACAACAAATAGAAAAGGTTTTGTAAATGATTTTTCTTTATCAGAATTAAAGTCATTTTTTATTGACGGTCAATATGAAATTCCAACTTTAAAAGAGGTTTTTGATTTGGTAGATAAAAAATGCCTGATCAATATTGAACTAAAAGGTTTAGGAACTGCGAGTAAGGTTGTTGACTTAATTGAAGAATATATTGCTGAGAAAAACTGGAATTACGAAGATTTTATCGTTTCAAGTTTTGATTGGAATCTACTACAGGAAACATCAAATCTAAATTCAAATATTCCAATTGGAGTTTTAACAGAAGAAGATCTGGACAAAACTTTGGCTTTCGCCGAATTGATAAAAGCACACGCTATTCATCCTGATTATCAGTTATTGAATGCTGAAAACGTAAAACAGATACAGGAAAAAGGTTTTCTAGTTTTGCCTTGGACAGTAGACGAAGAAGAGGACATTAAAAAAATAAAAAGCTATAACGTTAACGGAATTATTTCTGATTTTCCAGACAAAATATAAAGTTTAATAGCCACGAATTCACGAATTTTTATTCTCAAAGATTGTCAAAAAATAATTCGTGAATTCGTGGCTAAAACTCTTGTGACAAACAAAAAAATATGATTAAAAATTTCGATATAATTATTGTTGGCGGAGGCGCTGCCGGTTTTTTTACAGCGATTAATATTGCAGAGAAAAATCCGAAACTAAAAATTGCCATTTTAGAAAGAGGAAAAGAAGTACTTTCTAAAGTCCGAGTTTCCGGTGGCGGTAGATGCAACGTAACACATGCTTGCTTTGAACCAAATGAACTGGTTAAATTTTATCCCCGTGGCGAGAAAGAACTTCGCGGACCTTTTCATCAGTTTTGTTCCGGCGACACTATTGAATGGTTCGAAAAACATGGTGTCGAACTGAAAATTGAAGACGATGGAAGAATGTTTCCCGTTTCGAATTCGTCTCAAACCATTATTGATTGTTTTTTAGAATCAACCGGAAAATTGGGAATAAAAGTTCTAACCGGTCAAAGTGTTCAATCGATTTTCAAAGCTGAAAATTATTGGAAAATTGATACCCAAGATGAAAATTACGCTACCGAAAAATTAGTCTTGGCTACAGGAAGTAATCCTAAAATCTGGGAAATGCTGCAAACGCAAGGACATGCCATTGTGAGCCCTGTTCCTTCCCTTTTTACTTTCAATATAAAAGATTCCCGTATCAAAGAATTGCCCGGCGTTGCGGCACAAGTTACTGTAAACGTAAAAGATACGAAACTCGAATCGACCGGACCTTTATTGATCACACATTGGGGAATGAGTGGTCCAGCAATTTTGAAACTTTCGGCTTGGGGCGCACGAATTTTATTCGATAAAAATTATCAGTTTACTATTTTCGTCAATTGGCTTAATGATGTTGATACCGAAGATGCCGAGAAAATCTTAAAAGACTTAAAACAAGAACACGCTAAAAAAGCGGTTTCTAAAAAATCTCCTTTTGATTTCCCGAATCGTTTATGGGAAAGTTTGGTTTTAGCTTCAGGAATTGAAACTGAAACTAAATGGGCAGATTTATCTAAAATTCAATTGCAAAACTTAGTTTCTCAACTCACAAAAGCAGAATTTAAAGTCAACGGAAAAAGTACTTTTAAAGAAGAATTTGTAACTGCCGGTGGAATTGATTTAAAAGAAATCAACTTTAAAACTATGGAAAGCAAACTGCATCAAAATCTTTATTTTGCTGGAGAAATCGTGAATATTGACGCGATTACAGGAGGTTTCAACTTTCAGAATGCCTGGACAAGTGGGTTTATTTTGGCTAATAATATTTAATAGAATGAAATTTAAAGGAATTATTTTTGATTTAGACGGAACATTAGTAAACTCATTAGAAGATATTTCAGATGCCATGAACATCGTTCTTACAGGTTTAGATTACCCAACTCACACTTACGATACTTATCAATACTTTATTGGAAGCGGTTTGCGAAATTTGGTCAGCAAAGCGTTGCCGGCATCCAACAATACCGAAGAACAAATTGAAACGTGTTTTGAATGCATGGTTAATGAATATCGAGAAATTTGCACATTCAAAACGAAACCTTACGAAGGAATTATCGAATTGCTAGAGAATTTGTCTTCAAAAAACATCAAACTAGCTGTTTTCTCTAATAAAGCTGATGAACTTACAAAAAAAATAACAACAGAAATATTTCCCGATTATTTTGATTCGGCCGTTGGTCTAAGTTCCGAAGACCTTAAAAAACCAAATCCGTTTGAAGCAATTGAAATAAGCAAAAACTGGAATTTTAAACCGGAAGAAATTCTTTTCGTAGGAGATTCAGATATTGATATGCAAACTGCCATTAACGCTAATATGTTTCCGGTTGGAGTTTCCTGGGGTTATCGAACTGAAGAGGAATTGAAAGCTAGTGGAGCGAAATTGGTAATAAATAATCCTTTTGAATTACTGGAGATATTGTAAAAAGTATACAGTCACAGTTTTCAGTCAATAAATAAAGGTAAGTATTGATTAAACTTGAAACCTGAAACAAATTTTACCTGAAACAAATTTTACCTGTTCAGCCACCAAATACTGGCATTCAAAATCCCTGCAAAAGCAACCCAAGCCATATATGGAATCAGTAAATAACCGGCAATTTTATTGATTTTGATGAACTTTAGATACGTTTCGTAAATCATCAGCAATAAAAGTGCAATTTCAATTAAAGCTAGCATCGGGTTTTTTAATCCAAAAAATAAATAAGACCAAATTGCGTTCAAAGTCAACTGAATCAAAAAGAAACCCAACGCCTTTTTTACTTCTTCATTTTGTTCTTTTATTTTATCCCAAACTAATCCTGCGGCAACTGCCATCAAAATATATAAGAATGTCCACATTGGCATAAATATCCAATTGGGCGGGTTAAAACTTGGTTTTATAATAGTTGGATACCACGTTTCTACACTTGGTCTTGTCACGACACTTGCAGAATATCCTACCATTAAACAAATTATTAAGGCTATTACGATTTTAACTGTCTTATTCATTCTATTTAATTTTTATCCAAAAATAGTTAAAAAGAAAGGTTTAATCATATAAGTGAGATAAGTTCATTTAGTTAAAGTCAAACTTATAATTTCTTATATAACTTATATGGTGAAAAAAATCTAGAAGGGATAAAAAAATATCTATTATGGATAAAAAACTATCTTTGCCAAAATTTTATAATTCATGTTTACAGCAACTGATTTTATTCCTAAAAAATACACTTCGATCATTGAAGACGGAAATTTTGAATGGAGCGCTCCCAGCAATATTGCATTAGTGAAATATTGGGGGAAAAAAGACAATCAAATTCCGGCAAATCCATCAGTAAGTTTTACTTTGAATAATTGCAAAACGATTACCAAATTGGGTTTTTCAAAGCGATATACTGCGGCTCCGTTTAGTGAGACAAATGATAGTTTTTCTTTTGATTTACTTTTTGAAGGAAAACCAAAAGAAGATTTCAAACCAAAAATTCAGAAGTTTTTAGAAAGAATTGAAGTTTATTTGCCTTTTTTGAAGGATTACCACTTTACGATTGACACACAAAATACTTTTCCGCATAGTTCAGGAATCGCATCTTCGGCTTCAGGAATGGCTGCTTTGGCAATGAATTTTATGAGTTTAGAAAAAGCGCTGAATCCAGAAATGACGGATGATTATTTTTATCAAAAAGCATCTTTTTTAGCCCGATTAGGTTCGGGAAGTGCTTGTCGAAGCGTAAAAGGAAATGTTGTAGTTTGGGGAAATCAGGCAAACATTGAAGGAAGCTCAGATTTATTTGGAGTTGAATTTCCGTACGCCATTCATAAAAATTTCAAGAATTATCAGGATACAATTTTGTTGGTTGATAAAGGAGAAAAACAGGTTTCGAGTACAGTTGGACATGATTTAATGCACAATCATCCTTACGCCGAAAGACGTTTTGCTCAGGCGCATGAAAATCTGGATCAGTTAATTGCCATTTTTGAAAGTGGAAATATAGATGAATTTATCAAAGTTGTAGAAAGTGAAGCCTTGACTTTACACGCCATGATGATGACGTCGATGCCATATTTTATTTTGATGAAACCAAACACATTACAGATCATAAATGCGATTTGGAAATTCAGGAATGAAACTCAGATTCCAGTGTGCTTTACGCTGGATGCAGGGGCAAATGTTCACGTTTTATATCCCGAAAACTTTAGCGATAAAGTACTTCAATTTATTAAGGACGAATTAGTTGTATTTTGTCAGAATGGTCAGTACATTTGTGATCAAATTGGAGACGGTGCAATTGCATTATAATTTTACGTATCTTTAATTAAAATTTTGATTATGGACATTCAATTAGAAAAACGTGAAGTGATAGATATTCTGGAAGGTACAGATGACCTTTCAATCATTTTGGCAGTCAAAAAATTGTTAACCAAAAAGAAAAAAGATTGGTGGGATGATTTAACTGAGGCGCAGAAAGAGGAAATTAAAGAAGGGGAAAGACAAATTGAAAGAGGTGAATTTGTTTTGTATGAAGATATGATGAAAAAGCATCGTTAATGAAAAGAACGATAATCTTTTCAAAAAATGCAGAAAAAAGTTTATTTGAATTATTTGAGTACTTAGAAATTAAATGGTCAAAAAAAGTAAAAGATAAATTTATATCTAATCTCGACAAAGTGATTTATCTAATACAAATAGAACCTCAAATTTTTCCTAAATCGGAATTAAATAAAAACTATCGCAAATGTGTCTTGTCAAAACAAACAACAATATACTATAAATTCGACACAAAAGAGTAGAAATAATTACATTTTTCGACACACGACAAGACCCAAATAAAATTAAGAAAGACATAAAACAAACATGAAAGGACCATTATTTTACTCAAAAATATTACTCTTTGGAGAATACGGAATCATCCGCGACTCTAAAGGACTTTCTATTCCTTACAATTTTTATAATGGTGCATTGAAGAAATCCGAAGAACCTTCGGCGGAAGCAATCGCATCAAATGCAAGTTTAAGACGTTACAGTACATATCTTGAAGCTTTACAAAATGAGCAGCCTGAACTGGTTAATTTTGATTTGCTAACTCTAAAAAATGATGTCGAAACCGGAATGTATTTCGATTCAAGTATTCCGCAAGGATACGGAGTTGGCAGCAGCGGTGCTCTTGTAGCTGCTATTTACGACAAATATGCTACACATAAAATAACGGTTTTAGAGAATTTAACTCGCGAGAAACTGTTACAGCTAAAAAATATTTTTTCTCAAATGGAGAGTTTTTTCCACGGAAAAAGTTCTGGTTTAGATCCTTTAAACAGTTATTTGAGTATTCCGATTTTAATTAATTCTAAAGATAATATTGAAGCAACCGGAATTCCGACTCAAAGTTTTGACGGAAAAGGCGCGGTGTTTTTATTAGATTCCGGAATTGTAGGCGAAACGGCTCCAATGGTGAATATATTTATGGAAAACTTAAAAGACAAAGGTTTCCGTACGATGCTGAAAAACCAATTCGTAAAATACACGGATGCTTGTGTAGAAAACTTTCTACATGGCGACATGAAATCATTGTTTACCAATACTAAAAAACTTTCTAAAGTCGTTTTAAATAATTTCAAACCAATGATTCCGGAGCAATTTCACGGAATCTGGCAAAACGGAATTGACACAAACGATTATTATTTAAAACTTTGTGGTTCTGGCGGTGGCGGTTATATTCTAGGTTTTACCGAAGATTTAGAACGTGCTAAAGCCTCTTTAAAAGATTACAAATTAGAAGTTGTTTATCAATTCTAAAGCATAGAACACTTTAAAATCATGCTTATCTGAATATCCTTTTCTAATTTATCTCTCTAAAAGTTATTTAATATGAAAAGTATTTTGAAAATTATTAAAGCAACTTTTTTAGGAGGAATTCTATTTTTAGCACCATTGATTTTATTGCTGGTTCTTTTAGAAAAAGGATTTGGCATTATTCAAAAAATTACAAATCCAATTGTACATCATTTCCCGAAAGTAAAAGTCTTAGGACTTGCAATAGAGGAAATAGTAGCGATATTAATCATCGTAATTATTTGTTTTGCCGCAGGTTTAATTGCTAAAACTTCGTATGCGCAAAGATTAATTCAAAGATTAGAAGACGGTATATTAAGCTTTGTTCCCGGTTATTCGTTCATGAAAAAAATGAATGAAAACATAATGGGATTTGAATCTAATGAAGACTTAAAAGTTATTCTTGTTCCTACTGACGCTGGCTGGCAATTTGCATTTTTGATTGAGCAGATAGACGAAAACAATTTTAGCGTTTTTATTCCCGATGCTCCAAATCCGTGGAGCGGTTCAGTTGTTTTTGTAGATAAAAAAGACATCAAAGAAGTTAATATTACTCAAAAAGAAGCCTTGGCCTGCATCCGAAAATTAGGCTTTGGTGCAAAAGAATTATTAAAAAATAAACTTTGATCATTCTGTTTCCTTCGGTAAAAAATCTTAAATTAGACCAAAATTCAAAAACTTAAAACAAAAAATGTTAAGCAGACAGCACAAACTTTTAGTCATGAAAATTGTCAGTCTGTTCTCTGTGGTAAGAGGTTACAACATTCCGATTATTGTTTTAGCGCAATATCTTTCTGCTATTTTCATATTGGCTCCGGAAAAAAGAGCTCTTGATATTTTACTTGATTTTAATTTATTTCTAATTGTTTTTGCTTCGGCAGTTACGATTGCTTCAGGATATATTATCAATAATTTTTACGATAGCCAGAAAGATTTAATCAACAGACCTAACAAATCAATGCTGGACAGATTGGTAAGTCAGAAAACAAAATTGTCCGTTTATTTTAGTTTAAATTTCCTGGCTGTTTTAATGGCGCTTATTGTTTCCTGGCGTGCGTTTTTATTCTTTTCGGTTTATATTTTCCTTATTTGGTTTTATTCTCATAAAATAAAAAAGTACGCTATTATCGGAAATCTAACATCAGCATTATTAGCCGTTGTTCCATTTTTTGCGATTTTATTGTATTTCTACAACAAGATTTTATTTGAAGAAATAGAAAATCATATGAGTCATTTTGCGGTCATTTCGGCTCATGCGATGTTTTTGTTTTTGTTATTGCTGATTCGGGAAATGATCAAAGATCTTGAGAATTTGAAAGGTGATTTGGCAAACGATTATCAAACGATTCCGATATTATATAGTGAAACGGTTTCGAAACAAATTATTACTGTTTTGACTTTTATGACTGTAATTCCTGTATATGTTTTGATCAATATTTATGATGTGGGTTATATGGACATTTACTTTTATATCTGTTTTGTTGCCTTGTTGTTTTTTCTGCTTTATTTATGGAAATCGAATTCTAAGGAACAATATTTACTGCTTCACAATGTTTTGAAATTTTTGATTGTTTCCGGTGTTTTTTGCATTGTACTGATTAATCCGAGTGTTTTGTGGCATGGGAAGAATTTGATTTCGCGTTTTTAAAGTTTTATACCACAGAGATACACGAAGGTTTTACACAGAGATTCACTGAGTTTTATTTAAGCTTTGTGTAACTCAGCGGTAACTTTGCGAATCTCTGTGGCATAAAACTTCTAAATATTTAAAAGAAGCCAATTGTTTGAAACTAGCCCCGATTGCAGTGGAAATCCTTTTATTTTTTTCCTTTAAAAAAATAAAAGATTGTAACGAAAAGCGGGAAACCATGCCTGAAAAAAGCCAATTGTGATGCTCCTGAAACTTCAAAAAACAATAGCTATTAATCTAAGAACAATGAACTTAGGATTATTTAGCAAGAATAAACTATCTTTGCACAAATTACAGAATTTATGAACAAAAAGGAAGGCAATAATAAAGGGGGCGGATCAAGACCAAATAGTTCAAGATCAAACTCTAGCAAGCCAAAACCTCCTATGGCGAAGCGCGCGCAAGGGCCAAAAAAAGTGAAACCTGCTGTTAAGGCTGCAGAAGAAGAAAAGGCAGAAAAAATTAAAAAACAGAATCAGGCTCCGAAAAGACAAAAAGCTGCAGACGAGATTCGTTTGAACAAATACATCTCTAATTCAGGTGTTTGTTCGCGTCGTGATGCCGATATATACATTCAGTCTGGAAACGTTAAAGTAAATGGCGTTCCGGTTACTGAAATGGGTTATTTAGTAAAATTAAACGATGTTGTTAATTTTGATGGCGTTACTTTGACTCCTGAAAAGAAAGAATATATTTTATTGAATAAACCTAAAAACTTTACAACTGCCCTTGATGAAGGCCAAGAATATCGTAACGTTCTGGAACTTGTACGTGGTTCTACGACAGCAAAAATTGCTCCGATTGGAAGAATGGACAAGAATACAACTGGTTTATTATTGTTTACGAATGATACGGATATGATTCGTAAATTTACTTTACCGAGTCAGAAATCATCTAAAATTTATCAGGTTTCGTTAGATAAAAACTTAAAATTTGAAGATTTAGAAAAAATCAGCAAAGGTTTAGTTCTTGACGGTCACCGTGTGTTTGTTGAAGAGGTTAGTTATATTGATAATGAACCTAAAAGCGAAATTGGTTTAAAACTTCGTTCATCAAATGTAAAAGTGGTTCGTGCTATTTTTGAACACTTTAGTTATGATGTTTTACGTATCGATCGTGTATCTTTTGCCGGTTTAACCAAAAAGAATTTACCAAGAGGTAACTGGCGTTTTTTAACCGAACAAGAAATTATCAATTTGAAGAATGTTTAAGAAACACTTCAAATTAGGCAATATAAATCCTGTTTTACATTTGTAAAATGGGATTTTTTATTTAAGTGCAATTTGAGATTCTAGAAAAAATTGTGTCCAAAAAGTGTAAAAACAGATCTTCCCATGGCTTGGTTTTTTTCTTCAACCGTTTCGTGACAAGAGAATCCAAGTATGATTTTTATTCCAGGCTGAATGCTGTTTAAAATATCACGCTTTTGATCTTCCAATAACATCTTTAAGCTTTTTAGTAATTGTGTATTATTTTTAAGATAAGAAACAACCAGAAGAGCTGAGAAATTTAGAATTTCGCGTGCTGTTTCGCTTTTAATACCAACTTCGTTTGAGATCATTTCAGAAATTCTTCCTTTTTTATTGCTAAAAATTTCTTTCAATAATTCGTTTCCTTCAATTCTGTAACAATCATCTACTGATAAAATTCTTCCGGAAGTAAAATCAACTTCTCCGTAAAAAGTAGAATCATCGCCGATCAGGGAAACAACATTTTTGTAAAACCCTGACTCCTCGGCTTTATTATACAATCCCATAAGAACGGTTCCAATAGAAACATCAATTCCCTTTATTAAGAGTGCATCATTTTCGAAATAAAACTTATTTAATTTAGAAACAACATTAGAAGAAATAAAACGTCTAAGTTCAATTTGTAGGTTAGGAGTCATATGTTTAGTTTTAAAATTATTTAAATCCATTCAAAATAATCGACTAAGTGGGGCTTTTTGTCGTTTATCGAGATAAAAATATAAAATATTTTAACATTTCCAAAAATTAAGTTAAAAACTTAAAGTGAAATTTTTATGCTATTTTAAGTCAAAATCTAAAAGTCTCAATGAACATAACCCTTTCGTTATCAAAAAGAAATAAAAAAATTAATTTAGAAATATGTTATTTTTTCAAAAAAATAAAAAATATAAGAAAAATATTAACCTAAATCTTACGATTAAAACAATAAAGATCTATTTTGCCAAACTATATTTAAAAAAACTCCAAGAAAAATAACACAAAAAAGGAAATTAATGAAGCTGGAAGCCAAAAAACCCAGTAACGAACCAGTTGCCGCTTTTATTGCACGTGTATGATTTTTAGAATCATAAATCATTTCTCCTATAAAAGCGCCTACGAATGGACCAATTATAACTCCAAAAGGTATTGGAGCAATAATTCCAACAATTAAACCAATGTTAGTTCCCCAAACTCCGTACGAACTTCCGCCAAACTTTTTAGTGCCCTTTGCTGGAATAACATAATCTAAAACTGTAATTATTATGGTAATGAAGAGCGTGATTCCCAAAACCCAATAATTATTTTCAACCACTTTTGTGAGGTACAATAACAACAAACCAACCCAACAACTTGTTAAGCCTGGTAAAAAAGGCAGAAAACTTCCGAAAACCCCAACAATCATGCATATAAAACCAAGTACCAACAATAGTGAATCCATATATTTTTTTGTAAATTTGCTTGTTAAACCGTCAGAAAAATTAGACAATGTACAGCGTTTTTAAATTATTTTTTATTTGTTCAGCGATCTTTATGATCGATGGCAACGCTTATGCTCAAAATAAAAAACTGTCTTTTGACGACCAATTACTTCAGGACAGTATCTATAAAAGTAATAAGAAAAAAGTTCTAAACTTCTCGATGAAAGAATTTGATACGCTTTTTTTTGAATATTTCTCGCGTAAAAATAATCCTGATACTATTTTAAGCAAAACCGAGTTCTATAACTATACGGTTCAAATCGCTACTTTTTCTGACCGACTGGCCAAACTCTATCCTGATCAAAAAGAAGTTGCCGAACAAAACAAGGAAAAATGGCTATCTGAAAGCTATGAAGAATATCTAAATTATAAAGCAAGCCAAAAAAAATAATCGTATTTTTATACCATACAATATCATCCAATACAATATCACAGTCTTGAAGCAGTTATCCCTTTTCTTAGTTTTACTTTTTATCAGTTCTTGTCAATATTTTGAGAAGCAGATTCCGTCTGAAAAAGAATTACTTCAAAAAGAACTAAAAGCTATTAACTGGAAAGAAGTGGATGAGTTTCCATCTGTGGTTGATTGCGAAAAAGTGAGTGATAAAAAACAGCGTCAGCAATGTTTTTTTGAAGTAATGGCGCAGCTAATTCAGGAAAAATTAGACATCGATACGCTTTCAATTTTATATCCTGAACTGGATACTATTGAGGTAAAAGTCACTATTTTCCCGAATGCAACCATGAAATTTGAACCACAATTCCCAAAAGATACTGTGGCTTATGACACCATTAAAATTGACAGTATTTTGCATGCTCGCCTGGTTGATTTCCCAAAAGTCAATCCGGCTATAAAACGCGGAGTTCCGGTAAAAACACAATTTATTTTGCCTGTAATTATCAAAACCAAGGAAGAAAAGAAATAATCTTTTTCACCATTTAAGTGATATAATTTCATTTAGTTTTAGTGATTAACTTTAGAATTTTCAGGAGCTATTTCCTGCTATCCGCTTGTATCTTTTCCTTGCTAAAGAAGCAAGAAAAAGGATACCGCTTCTATCAGGGCTAGGGCTCTCGTTTTCATAAGCCATTGTTTAAAATTACCCCAGAAAATCTATTTTCCAAACTTCCTTCCCTTCCATTCATAAGAACCAAACAGACTATAGAAAGCTACTGTTGTACTAAAGAAAGGGTAAAACAAGCTACTTAAAACCACGTAACGCAATGTTGTTTTTGTCAAAAATTGATTTGTTTTATAAAGTAAAACAAAGTCGATAAAAAATTTGGAAACAACATACAATACTAAAAAATACCAATCCCAAATTCTAAAAATACAAAGCACAAATCCCATTACAAAACTCAGGTTTCCGAGGAAAACAATTATTCCTAAACTTTTCCCGAAATTACTTTGATACGAGCTTGTTTTTGCTGCCCAACGCACTCTTTGATGAAATAAGGATTTCCAACTTTCGGTGGGTTTTGTAATTACAATTGCATCTTTGGCTTTTAAATAATGAACTTCATCCGGAAATAAACTAGCTGCTTTTTGAAGTAAAAAAACATCATCGCCACTGGCAATCTTATTGTTGCCATCAAATCCGTTTAGTTTTTCGAACAATGATTTTGTGTAGGCGAAATTAGCCCCATTGCACATAAAGGCTTTTTTAATGCCAAAACTTCCAATTGTGGCGCCTTGCAAACTCGTTAAATCTAATTGTTGAAAATGATCTAAAAAAGAATTTTCACATTTATACGAAACTGCTCCGGCCAACATTGAGACATTATTTTCCTGAATGTAATTATCAAACGTTAAAAGCCAATTTTCCAGCACCATACAATCTGCATCAGTTGTAATCACCCAATTGGTTTTTACATGTTTCATCGCTGTTGAAATCGCATCCTTTTTGGGTGAATTTGAAACCCGAATATTTTCAATTATAGAAACTTGGAATTTGTACCCGAGCCTAAGCGAACTGGCGAAGCAATTTAAAATTTGGAATTTTTCAGAAGAATTATCATCCACCAAAATCACTTCAAACAAATCTCTCGGATAATTAAGTTTAGAAAAACTTACCAAAAGATTCGGCAGATTTTCTTCTTCATTCCGAAAAGGAACTATTACTGTAAAACTGGTTTGAGGTTTAAGATTTGTATTTTGGTACTTTTTTATTTTGGTAAAACCATAAATAAGTAAGCCAATGCTAGATAAGTAAGTAACTAAAATTACATTAAGAATAATCACAATCATAGCTTTGATTTAAAATTTATTGTTGTTCATAGGAATTTAAAATCTTCTTGTCTTAAAATTTTATCTGTGTAGTCCCTACGGTACATTTTATCGATATCTCTTCATTTTGTTCTACGAAGATCTAACTCCTAACGGAGTACCTTCTCGTAAAGATTATAGATTATATATTAAAAATATTTTCTACAACATTTAACTCTTAACGGGGTATATCTCGTAGAGATTACATATTGGTAACAAAATTGCTTCTCCCAGAATATTTGTCCCGTAGGGACTATACAATCTTACTTAATCATTTAGAATCGATACTTATACCTTAGGAGAACTTTTAAAATTCAACACAAAATAACTGCCTATAATCACAGGTAAAACCACATTTAGAAACCACATAAGCGTACTTATAAAAACGACAATCCATTCGTTTACGCCCAGAATTCCGAAGAAATAAATAGCGACACTTCCTTTTACGGCAAAGTCTAAAAACTGAAATGTAGGCAATGAAGAAGCCAAAAAATACACTACGGAAATTGTCGCAATCAGCGTAAAATAAGGCAAATCAACATCAAAAGCCAGAAACAAAAAATAATATTGATGCGAAAAAACAATATAACGCAATGTTCCCAAAAAGATATTTCGCTGATGAACTTGTTTTGGGATTTCATTAATTTTATGAATCAATTTTTCAATGGAATATCCTTTGATTTTGATTTTTTTCAGTGAAAACAAAACAATAAAAAGCAATATAAATCCACCAAATAAAATTGTAACCGTTTTAGTTGTAATGATATTGAATTTAACATTAAAATATAACAAACCGAAAATACCAAAAACAACCGTTAATATCATTTGAATTCCGTTGCAGATTAAGTTCAGGAAAACTACTTTTTTAGCTTCAGATTTTGGATAATACAATGCTTTTCCGGCGTACTCTCCTACTCCGTTTGGAGTAAAAATTCCCGCTGTTAATGCTGCCAGAACTTGTTTGGTTGCTTCGCCCAAAGAAATTTCGTGAATAACTTTGGCCAGATTCTGCCATTTTAAAATCTCAAAATATCGATTTAAAACACTCAAGAGCAGAATAAATCCAATTCCTAAAACCGACTGATTTTTACGAAACAGTGTGATGAATTTTTGCCAATCGAGTTTGTCATTATTCGCCAACTGATTATAAATAAAGTAAAATGCACCACCTACAATCAAAAGTTTGACTAGAAGAACAAGGAATTGCTTAGCTTTGTGAGGAATTGGAATCATGCCGCAAAAGTAATCAATTTGAAAATGTGGCAATGAAAATGTGACAATTAGAAAATTAGAAAATGAGTCAATTTTCTAAACCTGAAACATCAAACTTGAAACAAAAAACTTGACAAAAGAACGCATCATATTAGGTATTGACCCCGGAACAACCATTATGGGTTTTGGATTAATTAAGGTCATCAATAAAAAAATGGAATTTTTGCAGCTTAATGAGTTGCAATTGTCCAAATACGATAATCATTATCAAAAACTAAAAATCATTTTTGAGCGAACGATTGAGTTAATCGAAACGCATCATCCTGACGAAATTGCGATTGAAGCTCCTTTCTTTGGTAAAAACGTACAATCAATGTTAAAATTAGGTCGTGCACAAGGTGTTGCAATGGCGGCGGGACTTTCGAGAGATATTCCGATTACAGAATACGAACCAAAAAAGATAAAAATGGCCATTACCGGAAACGGAAATGCAAGTAAAGAACAGGTCGCTAAAATGTTGCAACAACTTTTAGGATTGAAAGAATTACCAAAAAATCTGGATTCAACAGATGGTTTGGCGGCTGCCGTTTGTCACTTTTTTAATTCAGGGAAAATTGTTGCCGGAAAAAGTTATTCGGGTTGGGATTCTTTTGTAAAACAAAACGAAGATAAAGTTAGAAAATAGTTTTAAGTCGCAGTGGCAGTTTACAGTTATACTGAAACTGAAAACTGAGACTGAAAACTGAGACTGAAAACTAAAAAATGAGCGGTATCTACATTCATATTCCTTTTTGCAAACAGGCTTGCCACTATTGCGACTTTCATTTTTCAACTTCGATGAAAAAGAAAGACGATATGGTTTTGGCATTAGCTAAAGAAATAAACATGCGCAAAAATGAGGCTAAAGCTGAAGTTATAGAAACCATATATTTTGGCGGGGGAACGCCTTCTGTTTTGAGTAATGACGAGATAAACTTTTTAATTGCAGAAGTTTATAAAAATTATAAAGTTGTAGAAAATCCTGAAATTACGCTCGAAGCAAATCCGGATGATTTATCTACAGAACGAATTTTAGAATTAGCCAAAAGTCCAATAAACCGTTTGAGCATTGGAATTCAGTCTTTTTATGAAGAAGATTTAAAGATGATGAATCGCGCTCACAATTCGGCGGAAGCCATAAAATGTTTACAGGAAGCGACAAAATATTTTGACAATATTTCGCTCGATTTAATTTACGGAATTCCGGGATTGACTGACGAAATGTGGAAACAAAATATCGAAACAGCTTTGAGTTTTGGAATTCCGCACATTTCGAGTTACGCTTTGACAGTTGAACCGAAAACGGCACTAAGCAAATTAATTCAAACCGGAAAAATTGCTGAACCGCAAGACGAAGTGGCTTCAAATCATTTTATGATCTTAGTTGAAACACTTCAAAAAAATGGTTTTATTCATTACGAATTATCCAATTTCGGGAAAGAAAATTATTTCTCTAAAAACAATTCAGCTTATTGGTTAGGAAAAAAATATATTGGAATTGGTCCTTCGGCTCATAGTTATGATGGCGAAAAAAGAGGCTGGAATATTGCTAATAATTCGCTTTATTTAAAGTCAATTCAGGAAAATATTTTACCCATTGAATCTGAAATCCTGACAATATCTGATCGTTATAATGAATATATTATGACTGGATTGCGAACAATTTGGGGCGTTTCTTTAGAACGGATTGAAAAAGAATTTGGTTTGGATTATTTGGATTATTTACAAAAACAATCTCAGAAATTCCTGAACGATGATTTGCTTTCAATTGAAAACAACATCCTAAAACCAACCGCAAAAGGAAAATTTTTAACAGATGGAATTGCTTCAGATTTATTTTATTTAAATTTGAAATAAAGGTTTAACCGCGAAGTTCGCAAAGATTTACGCAAGGTTCGCTAAGTAAATTAAATAAGAATATTCTTATTTTTTTTGAATTTAATTGTATTTTTACAGATATTAAAATACATTTAAATTTACTTATGTCGGAGAATGAATTATCAAAAATTGTTTTTGATTGTGCTTTAAAAGTCATCAAACTTTAGGTCCGGGTCTTTTAGAAAGTGCTTACGAGGAATGCCTTTTTTTTGAATTAAAAAGATTGGGTTTAAATATTGAAAAACAAAATCTCTACCATTAATTTATGAACAAATAAAATTAGAAATTGGTTATAGATTGGATATTATAGTTGAAAATAAATTAATTTTGGAGATAAAATCAGTTGATGCTTTAAATGAAATTCATTTTGCACAACTATTAACTTATTTAAAATTAACAAATTGCAAATTAGGTTTGCTCATAAATTTTAATGTTGTCTTAATAAAAAATGGAATTAGAAGAGTAGTTAATAATCTATAATATAAAACTTAGCGTACTTTGCGTAAACCTTAGCGAACCTTGCGGTTAAATAATATGTTAGCAACAATCAACAACTTCGAAATCGACTTATCAAAACCCATTGATATTTCTATTCCATTAACAAATACAGACGAAAATCCCATTGCGTGGTATATCGAAAAACCAGTTATTGAACCAGTAGTTTTTGGTGATTGGATCGGGAAAGTTTCTGAGGGAAAATCATCTACCAATTTCAATAATATTTTCTTTAATCCGCACGGACATGGCACGCATACAGAATGTTTAGGGCATATTACGAATGATTTTTACAGCATCAACCAATCTTTGAAGCAGTTTTTCTTTTTTGCAAAACTGATCACGGTTGAGCCTGATCAAATTGGAGATGATTTTGTGATTACGAAAGAGCACATTTCGACTTCGCTCAATGGCACAAAACCGGAAGCAATTATTATTCGAACGCTTCCAAATGAAAAAACTAAAAAGTCCAGAAAATACTCGAATACAAATCCGCCTTATTTGTCTGAAGAGGCAGCGATTTTCATCCGCGAAAGCGAAATTCAGCATTTATTAATTGATCTTCCGAGTATTGACAAAGAACATGACGAAGGAAAGTTATTGGCACACAAAGCTTTCTGGAACGTAAAAGACACGCATAACCTGAATAGCGATGCCCGTTTTGAAGCCACAATTACAGAAATGATTTTTGTGCCCGATGAAGTTCAAGATGGAGATTATCTCCTGAATTTACAAATTGCTTCTTTTGAAAACGACGCAAGTCCGAGCAAACCTGTTTTATACGCTATCTCAAAACTTTCGTAATTAATTTATCAATTTTAATTTGTAGTTTTATAATTACTAATGCGTAATTATTTTGCATTGAAAACAGCCGCCACGAAACAAAACTTAAACCAAATGAATCATAATGCAGTTTTTGCATTTGTATTTGTGCTTTTTACTTTGAGTTTCACAAAATTAGTCGGCCAGAATAAATCAGAAAAAGATACCATAAATTTTATTTATTATCCGGATAAAATCATGATTCGGGCAAACGTAAGCACACAAACCGATGCTTATTTGTTAACGAATAAAAATGGTCCAAACCTGGATCTGGAAACCAATAACAGCTACAAACTTTTTTTAAGTATAGATTATAAATTTATCGGTTTTAGCTATGGTTTTTATCCCAAGTTTTTTGGAGGAAATAAAGATGAAGAATTAAAAGGAAAGTCCTCTTTCTCCGATTATAATTTCCGTTTCTTTTTAGGAAGATGGCTTCAAACAGCTCAATTCAGCAAAACGCGAGGGTATTATGTGGCGAATATGTCTGAATTTAATCCGAATTGGGTTGAAGGAAGAGATCCGTATCTGCAGTTTCCGTATTTTAAAACGGTACAATACGGAATGTCGACTTCGTATCTTTTTAATCCAAAATTCTCTCTTAAAAGCATTACCTCTTTTACAGAATGGCAAAAAAAGAGTGCCGGAAGTTTTATTCCGTCGTTGATTTATAGCTACAACAGAATTATTTCAAAAATTGACGATCTCAACGGAAAGCAAAAAGAATATGATATTCGACTAGCAGCAGGGTATCATTATAATTTTATTATTCATAAAAACTTTTATATTGCACCACATTTATCGCCTTCAATCGGAGTCAAATTTTTAGATGATAAAAGTATTGACGCAGGAGTTGAAACTGTAGAGAAGAAAACATATTTTACCAGAAACATTGAAGGCGGAATAAAAATAGGTTATAACAGCGACAGGATACTTTGCGGAGCAAGTATAAACTTCGACGACAGTTCGTATAATCAGGATAAAACTACGGTAATTACAAATGGTAAAGTGTTTGGATTATTGTATTTTGGCTACCGTTTTGATGCGCCGGAATTTGTTAGTAAACCGATAGAAAAAATCGACGAAAAAATAAAAATGTAGCCTACATAATTATAAAAAAAACATGAATCAGATTACCGTTTCGACCGATAAAACAAAACTCAATGTTCCGTTTATCCAAAACTTTTTAAAAGATATTTACTGGGCTGCCGGCAGAACAATCGAAGAAGTACAGACTACAATTGATGCTTCAGTTTGTTTTGGAATTTATTTGGATGAAAATCAAATTGGCTTTGCGCGCGTGATAACAGATTATGTCGTTTTTGGTTATGTGATGGATGTTTTTATTACCGAAGAACATCGTGGAAAAGGATATTCGTCAATTTTAATTGAAAATATGATGAATGAACCGCTTTTAAAAGAGATTAAAATCTGGCGTTTGGCCACGACTGATGCGCATTTTTTATATGAAAAATTTGGTTTTAAACCCTTAGAACATCCCGAAAAAATGATGGAAAAGAAAATATGAAAACAGTTATTAAATTAGAAGAAGTAGGTTTATTTATTCTGGGAATCTATTTGTTTAGTCTCCTGAATTATCAATGGTGGTGGTTTTTGGTTTTAATTTTAGCTCCGGATTTTTCGATGCTGGGTTATGCTGTCAATAATAAAATCGGCGCTTTATCGTACAATCTTTTTCATCATAAAGGAATTGCGATTTTGCTTTATTTAATCGGCTGTTATTTGCAGATTGAAGTAATGCAGCTTATTGGAATTATCTTATTTTCGCATTCTGCCATGGATCGAATTTTTGGTTATGGACTGAAATATGAAAAGGGTTTTAAATACACTCATTTAGGTGAAATTGGTAAATAAAAAATGATATGAATTTAGAAACATTTTACGAATATTGCCTTTCTAAAAAGGGCGTAACAGAACATTTCCCTTTTGATGAAGACACATTGGTGTTTAAAGTAGGCGGAAAAATGTTTGCTTTATCTTCCTTATCACAATGGGAAAATAACGAGCAATCTGTCAATTTAAAATGTGATCCGGATCGTGCTGAGGAATTACGAGCCGAATATGACGAGATAAAACCTGGCTTTCATATGAGCAAAGTGCATTGGAATACGGTGGCTTTGAACGGAAGTTTATCGACTGCTTTTGTAAAAGAACTTATCGATCATTCGTATCAATTGGTTTTCAAAAGTTTGACAAAGAAAATTCAGAATGAAATTATTGAATTAGAAAATTAGGCATTACATTTGCATCATTACGACAACAAAACTTAGCAATTTATCACCCATGAAAGAACAATTTAAAAAATTTCTAAACGAAGAACAAGATCCAAAAGCGATTGAAAAAATCACTTCAAAACTCAATGATTTATTGATGAAAGGTGAAGAAGTTGGATATATTGCCGTTCAAAAAAAGCCGGCGATTACTGTTTTTCCTGATAGTATTGTATTAACAAACAAACGAATTATTATTTGTAAACCTAAAAACTTAGGTCTTTCGATGGATTTTACAGATTATACCTGGGATGATATTGCGGGTGCTTTTGTAAAAGAAAACATTTTAGGTTCTGAATTCTCTTTTAACACCAATACTGATTTATCAATTTCGATTGATTATATCCCAAAAATTCAGGCTAGAAAAATATATACTTACGCAAAAGAACAATTGGATTTACTTAAAAATCCTATTGTTATTTCTGCTCCAACTATAGAAACTGCTACACCTGCAGAACCGGAAATTGAAGATGCAATTGAAGAAGTAGAAACAGAAGAAGTAACCAATTATGCCGAAATTATGCCGGCTACAACTCCATCATACACGGAGACTTTTGAACCAATTCAGCCTCAAACTCCAGCTGGAGATCGTAAATTGAGTGAATTATCTAAAGAAGAACTTTTTGATAAATTACAGAATTACAAAAAACTATTGGACAACGGATTAATCATGCAAGGTGAATATGACGCGTTCAAAAAAGAAATATTGAGTTATATGTAGGTTTTTTTAACTGCAAAGAGCGCAAGAAAATCATAAAAAAAACCATCAGTTTCATAGCTGATGGTTTTTTATTTTATAAAACTTTGCGAACATTGCGTAAAATCCTTGCGCGCATTGCGGTTAAATTTTCTCTACAAAGTCGCTTTCTGTTTTTCTACAAATTTATGCGATTGTAATTCGAGTAATTCGGTTGCATTTTTGCGTTGAAGATCATATAGGCTTTTATCTTCGGCAATATCTGCATAAACTTTGTCGTGCATTTCGGCACTGGTTTTTACTAATAAATCGCGTTGGTATTTATTTTGTGCTAAAGTCGCTTTCATCGCGGTTTCGGCTTCTTCCTGTTTAAAATCAAATTCGCCTTTTGGTGCTAATAATTTTGCAATAATAGGGGAAGTTTCAATCGCCAGAAATAACAACATTATAAAGAAAGATGGAAGCCATGGCAATTTATTCAAAGCGTTAATTCTCGCCATCAAACCATCAAAACCTTCGATAATGGGTTGTGTTTGCGATACTTTTTTATCTAAATCAGCTTGCAGTTGTTTGCCTGCTTTTTCTTTCTCGGCAATTTTAGCTTCGTTAGCTGCTTTTAAAGTTTCGAATTCTTTTAAAGACGCGTCGTGTTTTTCTCTTTTCTCTTTATAAACAGGACCTTTACCGAGTTTTTTAGTTCCCGCAGTTCCTTCTGCTTCTGTAATATAAGTCGAATATAAAGCATTTACTTCTTTTTCTTTCGTGAGAATATCCGCTTTTAAAGCCGCAATCTCCGCTTTATTTTTATCTAAATCTGATTTGAAATAATTGCCAACTTGTTTTTTATTGGCCAATTCCATTTCATTTTTTTCTTTTAATAAAACAGTATTGATTTCTTTTTCGAAAATTTTAATCTCCAAAGGTTTAGAAATTACGATTGCAATAATAATGGCCAGCATAATTCTGGGAGTCGCCTGCAGGAATTCATCCATAAAACGATCTCTTTTTTTAATTGTAGAAACAATAAATCGGTCTAAATTGAAGATTAGTAAACTCCACACAAATCCAAAAATTAAAGCCGGATAAATGGAATCAAAAACAGTAAAAAGCGCGTAAGCACTGGCAAGAAAAGCCATAACTGCAGTAAAAAAAACGGTAGCGCCAATACCAACATATTTGGTTTGTTCGCCTTCTGAACAGCCTTCAAGAACATCTCTGTCGGCGCCGGAACAAAGGATAAAAAATTGTTTTAACATGATTGATGATTTTTGATTGTGATTGATATGGCAAATTTAGCGCCAAAAATTTAATTCTGATGTAAATACTTGATTTGTTTTTAGTTGTGAATCAATTATTTGCTGCTTAAATGTTATTTAAATATTAATAAGATTTGAATTTACAACGTCAATCATAACGGTATATTAATTTTTTACAATGGTTTTAATAATACTAAGGTTCTAGTTTCGCAGTCAAAACAAACCAAACACAATGAAAAAAATGTATTTATTAGTCGCTTTTATGCTTTTGGCCTTTTCAGGTTATGCGCAAAAAGCTATTATTTCAGGAAAAGTATTAGACATTGACGACAAATTACCGTTACCGGGAGCGATGATTCAAATTGTTGGCGATAACAAATACACCGTTTCAGATTATAACGGTCGATTTGAATTACTTAACATAAACGCTGGAACTTATAAGGTTACCGTAAAATATATTGGATATACAGCAATAACACATGAAATTACAGTTGAAGAAGGCAAAAATAATGTACTTGATTTTGCCCTTAAAACTTCTGGAACTGAGTTGAATGAAGTTGTAGTGGGAGACATTTTAAAAGGTCAGGCCAAAGCTTTAAATCAACAAAAAAATAATAAAAATATCGGAAACGTAATTTCATCTGATCAAGTGGGGCGTTTTCCGGATGCCAATGTTGGAGACGCTTTAAAACGTGTTCCGGGTATTACAATGCAAAACGATCAGGGTGAAGCGCGTAATATTATCATCAGAGGTTTGGCTCCGTCTTTGAACTCTGTGACTTTAAATGGCGACCGAATTCCATCTGCAGAAGGAGACAACAGAAACGTGCAAATGGACTTGATTCCGTCTGATATGATTTCGACTATCGAAGTAAATAAAACGTTGACTTCAGATATGGATGCGGACGCCATTGGAGGTTCTGTAAATTTAGTAACAAGAGCAACTCCAAACGGTGAAAGAATTTCGGCAACAATGGCCGGAGGTTTTATGCCAATTCGCGAACACGCAACTTATACCGCAGGTTTAGTGTATGGAAATCGCTTTTTTGACAATAAGTTAGGCGCCGTTTTTAGCGGATCTTATAATAATGTAGATTATGGTTCTGATGATGTTGAAAACGAATGGGTAAAAGATGATTTTGGAAATGAATTTGTTCAGGCTTCTGAAGTTAGAAAATATGATGTACAGCGTATTCGTCGCAGCGGATCTGTCGCTTTAGATTATAAATTTGACGAAAACAATACCATTTTTGCCAATGCCATTTACAATTGGAGAGATGACAGAGAAAACCGTTTCAGAACCACTTATGATGATATTGAAGCCATTTATGATGGTGAAACTATCACAGGTTTTGAAGGTCGTATAAAACGCCAGACAAAAGGCGGAGTTGACAATAGCAGAAACAAAAACAGACGATTAGAAGATCAAAGAGTTCAGAATTATGCTGTTCGCGGAGAGCATTTAATCAACTCAAAATTAGATTTGGACTGGTCGGCAAATTATGCAAAAGCCAGGGAATACCGTCCGGGAGAACGTTATATCGAATACCGTCAGACTGGTCTGGAAATGTTTCAGGATTTATCTGATTTAAGATTTCCTTTGGTTACAACAACCGGAGAAGCAGTAGATCAATTTGAATTTGATTCGGTTACAGAAAACACAGATGAAACCAGCGAAAGTGAATTTGGTGCTAAAATAAACATCCGTTTTCCTTTCTCCATTATCGCTGGAGAAAAAGGAAGAATCAGAACTGGACTTCGTTTGAGAATGAAAGAAAAAGAGAGAAACAACAATTTCTTTTCTTATGAACCTGTTAATGGTGGAATGGATTTATTATCTGATGTTTCAACCAGTTATTATGATGGGAAAAACTTTAATCCGGGAAGTAAATATGTGCCGGGAACTTTTGCTTCAGCTAGTTTTTTAGGAAGTCTTGATTTAAATAATTCAGCTTTATTTGATAAAGAAGCAGATCCTGCAGAATTTTTAGCGGTAAACTACAACGCAAAAGAAAATATTTATGCGGCGTATGTAAGATGGGATCAGGATTTTAATGATAAACTTTCTATGGTTTTAGGTTTCAGAGTTGAGAATACGCATATCGATTATACCGGAAACCGCGTTCTTGACGAAGAAGAATTAGAAAGCAAAATCAATACTACAAATGCTTACACGAATGTTTTGCCAAGTATTTCATTTCAATATAATGCTACAAAAGATTTAGTTTTACGAGCGGCTGCCACTACAGCTTTGGCAAGACCAAACTATTATGCGCTTGCGCCTTATGTAAACAATATTGCTGCAGATAAAGAAATTACAGCCGGAAATCCGGATCTTGATGTAACGTATTCATACAATTATGATTTCATGGCCGAGAATTATTTCAAATCAGTTGGATTAATTTCAGGAGGTGTTTTCTACAAAAGATTAAATGATTTCATTTACAATTATAGCGATAATCAATATACAGATGCCAAATTTGCTGCTGATTTCCCAAATCAGGCAAACCCGATTCCGGCCGGCGAAAACTGGTCATTTGTTCAGTCAAGAAACGGAGATACTGTTGATGTTTACGGTTTTGAAGTTGCTTTTCAGCGTCAGTTAGATTTCCTTCCGGGGAAATTCTTAAAAGGTTTTGGCATTTATCTGAACTATACTTACACAAAATCTAAAGCAAAAGGAATTGCTGATGAAGACGGAAACCAAAGAAACGACATCAGTCTTCCGGGTACAACGCCACATATGTTTAACGGATCATTATCTTGGGAAAACAAACGTTTTTCTGCCAGAATTTCAACCAATTTCACTTCAGATTATTTAGATGAATTAGGTTCAGAATCGTACAAAGACAGCTATTATGACAAACAATTTTTCTTAGATGCAAATGCTTCTTATAAAATTACGTCTCATCTGCGCATCTTTGCCGAAGCCAACAATTTAACCAACCAACCATTGCGCTATTATCAAGGAATTGAGGCGCATACCAAGCAAGCAGAATTCTATCAGGCGAGATATAATTTCGGTTTGAAGTTTGACTTGTAATAATCAATTTATAAAATTCCTAAATTAGACAGCACTTAACGGTTCTGTCTAATTTTATTAAATGAAAATCATAATGAAATATACATCGATACTTGTTTTTTTACTTTTAAGCACTTTATTAATAGCCTGTAAAGACGATAAATTAGCTCCCGTTGCCGCAGATGCACTTAAACCAACAACTGTAACTCAGGCTTTGCCCCACGATACAGATGATCCTTCGATCTGGATTCACCCAACCGATGCTTCAAAAAGTATTATTGTGGGTACAGATAAAGATACCGACGGCGGTTTGTATGCTTTTGATTTGAATGGAAAAATCCTTAAAAAATCGATCACTTTAAAACGACCAAACAATGTTGATATCGCTTACGGTTTAATAATCAACGGAAAGAAAGTAGATATTGCCGTAACGACAGAACGTGAATCAAACAAAATAAGAATCTTTAGTTTGCCTGATTTAAACCCAATTGATAATGGCGGAATTCCTGTTTTTGAAGGCGAAGAATTAAGAGATCCAATGGGAATTGCCTTGTACACGCGCCCAGCCGATAAAAAGATTTTTGCCGTTGTAGGAAGAAAATCCGGACCTTCCGGAAGTTATTTATGGCAATATGAACTTTCCGGAAACGGAAAATTTGCTGCTGCAAAAGTGGTTAGAAAATTTGGCGCATACAGCGGAAAAAAAGAAATCGAAGCGATTGCAGTTGATAATGAATTGGGTACTATTTTATATTGCGACGAACAATTCGGAATCAGGAAATACAAAGCTGATTCTGCTTTAAACGATAATAAAGAAGTTGCCCTTTTTGGAAAAACAGGTTTTAAAGGTGATAATGAAGGAATTGCAATCTACAAAAAAACAGATTCGACAGGATATATTTTAGTCTCCAATCAGCAAGCCAATACTTTTATGGTTTATCCGAGAGAAGGCGCAAAAGGAAATCCGAACGAATATCCTTTATTAGCAGAAATTCCAACCTCGACAATCGAATGTGACGGTGCCGATGTAACCAGTATAAATTTAGGAGGAAAATTTAAAAACGGACTTTTTGTAGCCATGAGCAACGGAATGACGTTTCATTATTATTCCTGGGATTTGATGCAGAAACGTATCGACGAATCTAAAAAATAGTTTACAGTCGCAGTCGCAGTTTTCAGTTTCTTAACTGTGACTGAAAACTGAGACTGAGACTGAACTGAGACATAACAAAAAAGCTGTTCAGTTATTGAACAGCTTTTTTAATTTTGAATTAGTAATCTTCCTTATTCTGTTTTAGGTGCGCCGGCTAAAATTTCAGCGTTGGCAAACTCTTCAAATTTGGCAAAATTCGCTTTGAATTTTTGCGCCAGTTCGATTGCTTTTTTATCGTATAACTCAGGATCTTCCCAAGTATTTCTAGGATTTAAAATTTCACTTGGAACATTCGGGCAAGATTGTGGTTTTGCAATTCCAAATACGGCATGATTTTTAAATTCTACATTATCCAGTTCTCCTTTTAATGCAGCAGTAATCATGGCACGGGTATATTTTAGTTTCATACGGCTTCCTGTTCCGTATGCACCACCTGTCCAACCAGTATTGATCAACCACACTTTTACGTCTGCTTCTTTCATTTTTTTAGTTAACATTTCTGCATAACGTGTTGGATGCAAAGGCATAAATGGCGCTCCAAAACAAGCCGAAAAGTTAGGCTGTGGTTCTGTAACTCCCGCTTCTGTTCCGGCAACTTTAGCCGTATATCCGGAGATAAAATGGTAAGCAGCCTGACCAGGAGTAAGTTTAGAGATTGGAGGCAAAATTCCGAAAGAATCTGCCGTTAAGAAAAATATATTTTTAGGATTATGTCCAATAGATCCCGGCTGAATATTGTCGATATGTGTTATTGGGTAACTTACACGTGTATTTTGAGTGATTGAAACATCATCAAAATCCACTTCGTTTGTTCCTTCTTTAAAAACAATATTTTCTAATAAAGCTCCTTTTTTGATTGCTCTGAAAATGTCCGGTTCATTTTCCTCTGTTAAGTTGATCACTTTCGCATAACAACCTCCTTCAAAGTTAAAAACAGTATTTTCAGCAGTCCAACCGTGTTCGTCATCACCAATTAATTTACGATCCGGATCTGCAGATAAAGTAGTTTTTCCAGTTCCTGATAAACCAAAGAAAATCGCAGTATCTCCCGCTTCACCCACATTGGCGCTGCAGTGCATTGGTAAAGTATTTTCGAAAACTGGTAAAATGAAATTTAATGCAGAGAAAATTCCCTTTTTCATTTCTCCCGTATATCCTGTTCCGCCAATAAGTGCTACTTTTTTAGTAAAATCTAAAATCGCAAAATTAGACTGGCGTGTTCCGTCTACAGCAGGATCTGCCATAAAACTTGGCGCACAAATTACGGTCCATTCTGGTGTAAAGTTGGCTAATTCATTTTCCTCCGGTCTTAAAAACATATTGTAACAAAACAAATTAGACCAGGCAGTTTCTGTTACAACGCGAACATTCAGTCTGTAATTTGCATCAGCACAAACGTATGCATCACGTACAAAAACTTCTTTATTCGATAAAAACTGTGTTACTTTATTATATAATTTTTCAAAAGCTTCTGATGAAAACGGAATGTTTACATTTCCCCACCAAACTTTATCTTCTGTTATACTATCTTTTACGATAAAACGATCCTGAGGAGAACGCCCTGTAAATTCACCTGTATTAATTGCCAGCGCTCCTGTAGAGTTCTCAACACCTTGTCCTGATTGCACTGTAATTGCATGCAATTCGTCTGCAGATAATTGATAGTGAACCTTGGCATTTTCAATTCCTAATCCTGAAAGCGAAATCGATTGCGTGAAAAGTGTGTTAGTGTCCATAAATTTGTAGTTGTGTATATTATTTTTTTTAGTGCACAAACATATTTTACTTTGAGCTTTAAGTACTTACCTTAAAGTTAGAATTGTTATATTTTTTATCAATTCAGATAAAAACATATAAAAATTCACATAAGTAATGTTTTATGTTATTTATGAGACAAAATTAAAGATTAATTTTTAGATAGAATTTTTTATTCTGTATTTTATGATTTTTGCTTCAAAATACTAATAAATAATCCCAACCAAGCAAGAATTAATAAGAATCCGCCCAAAGGTGTTGCGAATACGATAATTTTTGAGTCAAAAACCGTAAGATTCTTTGTAGCTAATAAATAGATAGATCCACTGAATAAAATAACACCCGCAACCGCCAAATTATAGATGGTTTTTAAGGCTTTTGGAGAAAGTTCTTTTCTGGTTGAAAGAAAAAACAAAAAGAAAGCATGATACATTTGATAACGAACTCCGGTTTCAAAAGTCACCAATTGTTCTACAGATAAATATTTTTTTAGCAAATGGGCTCCAAAAGCTCCTAAAATAATAGCTAACATTCCTATAAAAGCACCGGTAAGGATAATTTTTCTTTTCATATTTTCTATACTTCAATTTGAACACAAAAATACTTCAAACTATCCGAAAAAGCATTTCCCTTTTTAAAAATCTTTTACGAAAAGAAAATCTTTAATATTTTATCTGAAATAAAAAAGATTTCATTTTTTTAAATCAATACAACTGTTATATTTGTAACAATTTAATATATTTGTGTTATAAATATAAAATATGAGAAGCATTTTAATTTTCGGAGCCGGAAGGTCAGCCTCTTCATTAATTCGGTATTTGTTGTCAAAATCAGAAAGCGAAAATCTACATCTGATCGTGGCTGATTTGTCTTTGGCTTTAGCCGAAAAAAAGACACAAAATCATCCAAATGCTACTCCGATTGCTTTAAATATTTTTGAAACCGAAGAAAGAAAAGCGGCCATAGAAAAAGCGTCTATCGTAATTTCGATGCTGCCGGCCCATTTACATATTGAAATTGCAAAAGATTGTTTAGAATTCAAAAAACATCTTGTCACCGCTTCTTATATAAGTGATGCGATGCAGGAATTGGACGAAGAAGCCAGAAAAAACAATTTGATTTTCATGAACGAAATTGGTCTTGATCCGGGAATCGATCACATGAGTGCCATGAAAGTTATTGACGAAATTAGATCAAAAGGCGGTAAAATGCTTCTGTTTGAGTCGTTTTGCGGCGGACTTGTGGCTCCTGAATGTGACAACAACTTATGGAATTATAAATTTACCTGGGCGCCAAGAAATGTTGTTCTGGCTGGACAAGGCGGCGCTGCCAAATTTGTTCAGGAAGGCACTTATAAATATATCCCGTACGGAACTGTTTTCCGCAGAACCGAATTTCTGGAAGTTGAAGGTTACGGAAAATTTGAAGCCTATTCCAATCGCGATTCTCTAAAATACAGATCTATTTATGGTTTAGATGATATTCTGACTTTGTACAGAGGAACGATTCGAAGAGTGGGTTTTTCTAAAGCCTGGAATATGTTTGTGCAATTGGGCATGACAGATGACAGCTATATCATGGAAGATTCTGAAAACATGAGTTACCGTCAGTTTACAAATTCTTTTTTGCCGTATCATCCAACAGATTCTGTTGAGATAAAAACACGACTTATTTTAAAAATTGATCAGGATGATATTATGTGGGATAAACTTCTGGAATTGGATTTATTTAATCCCGACAAAAAAGTAAATCTTCCAAACGCAACTCCTGCACAGATATTAGAAAAAATACTTTCAGACAGCTGGACGCTTGAACCAGATGATAAAGATATGATTGTGATGTACCATAAATTCGGATATGAATTGGATGGTGAGAAAAAACAAATAGATTCAAAAATGGTTTGCATTGGCGACGATCAGACTTATACCGCAATGGCAAAAACGGTTGGATTGCCGGTTGCGATGGCAACTTTATTGATTTTGAATAGAAAAATCACAACTCCGGGCGTACAGCTTCCTATAAATAAAGAAGTGTATTTGCCTATTTTAAAAGAATTAGAAGAGTATGGCGTAATTTTTAACGAACAAACCATGCCTTATTTTGGCTATAATCCTGATCTATTTTAGTGATGGCTTAGTTTTTTTTTGAGAATTTTTTTTAGTTTTTAATTGGTCCGCTTCTAAAATTTAGAAGCGGATTTTTATTATGAATCAGGAAAAAATTTAACCGCAAAGTTCGCAAAGCTTTGTATAGATGAAGCTTTGCCAACTTTGCGGTTAAAAAACAATTATTCCGCAGATTGAATAGACATAGGCAAATGATATTGAGCCGCTACTTCTTTGCCGTCTAATTTTCCGGGAATCCAGTTTTGAGATAATTTCAGGACCCTTAAAGCTTCTTCACCCGTGCTGAAACCAAGGTCTTTATCTACTTTAAAATCAGATAATGATCCGTCTTTTTGGACAATAAAACTAATATAGATTTTTCCTTTCAAGAGTACATCTTTAGGCGTTTTTGGTACTTTAAAGTTTCTTCCAACAAATTTATAAAACTCCTGCATTCCGCCTGGATAGGTAGGCTTGGTAGTCAGATCTGATGTTTTGTATACTCCGTTTTCTGCTTTTATTTCTTTGTATTTTTCAGCAGAGAGATTAATTTCTACCACATCTGGACCTCCTTTTTGAAGTTTGTCGATAATTTCTTCTTTCGACAATAATCTTCTGCCATCAAAGAAAATGTTTGGAAGCGCTTTTTTCTCTGCCAGACTAAGATCATCAAATTTTTTTTCGGCCGAAATAGTGCCTTTTTCATCTTTAATTTTAAAGATCGTGTTTTCAAAATACGATTCAAGAACATTTTTTCTTTTCGTCGTCTCTGGTATTGTTGCTGTTGTTGAAGACTGAGCAAAACCTGTTGCACCACAAACAAACATTATAACAACAAACATGAATATCCTAATGGTAAAATCTAAACCTCTTCTTTTTATCATAAATTTTAGTTTTTTTCTGATAAAAATAATAAAATTTCAATCATGTCTTTAAATAGTGCTGCATTTATAACATTATGGATAAAAAAAATTCGGCTAAAGCCAATTCTTTTCTGAAACAAAAACTCCAGCTAAAGCTGGAGCCTATTCAATTCTGATGCACAACCTTTGCCCCTTTGAACCTTTGAGCCTCTGAACCTTATCAAAAAAAATTAATCTGCCTGGATTTTTATTGGCATTGTATACTTGACACGAGCCGGCTCTCCATCTATAGATCCGGGAATCCATTTAGGAGAAAGTTTCATGACACGAATTGCCTCATCTCCTAGTGCATAATCTAAATCTTTTACGATTTTAAACTCAGATAAAGTCCCGTCTCTTTCAACCATAAATTCAATAACCATTTTTCCTTGCAGCTTGTTTTTTGCAACATCTTTCGGTATTTTAAAATTCATTCCTACAAGTTTATAAAATTCCCCAATCCCTCCGGGAAACTCAGGCTGTTTTTCAATTGAATCTTTGATTCCCTTAACGATGGCCTTTTCATAATTTGACTTATCTCTTCCTTTTTGAGCAATAGTTTCTGTACTAAAAACAAATAACAACAAAACGCAAACAATACTTACGACCAGCACTTTAAACATCATTTTTAATCGGGATTCTTTTTTAGTCATCATAATAAAACGTTTTTTGGTTATTAGATAATTCATATTACTGGCCAATGCTATGGTGCTTTTATCAGAACCAAAATTCAACAATAACTTTTGATATGCTGTAACCGACTCAAATTGGGCATTAACAGCTTCGTCAGCTAAAAATTCATGGTTTAATTTTATGGCTTTTTTGAACAAAACAATAAGCGGATTAAACCAAAAAACAATTTGCAGAACTTCTATAAAAAGAATATCCAGAGTATGTTTTTGCTGCAAATGCGCTTTTTCGTGCGCTAACAATTCTACTGGAATTTTGCCTTCTTCGAATTCATTTTTATTGATAAAAACAGATTTCCAAAATGAATGCGGTAAAACAGGTTCTTCCATTAAAACTACTTTTACATCATTTACCAGTTGGCTGTCATTCCTTTTGGTTTTCTTATAAAACGAATACAAATTCAGAATAAAACGAACCAAAAAAAGTAATGCAACAGCAACATAAATTATGCTTAAAACAAAGGTTATAATTTGATCCCAATTGTCTTTGCTTAAAATAACATTGCTGGTTCTAATCACAATTCCGTCTAATTGAATTACACTTAAAGAATTCCCTAATAATGGTTTAACAGAAATTAATTGCAATGGAAGCACGAAACTGAGAACCAAACTCAAAAGCAAATACGCTCTGTTAAAACGAAACATTTTTTCGTTTTCCAACCATAATTTATAAACTGCATAAAAAACGAAAAGCAGTATTCCGGATTTTAAAAGATAGTTTATCATTTTTTCTTTTTTTGAATTTCTGAATCGATTATTTTTTTGAGTTCTTCCAGTTCCGAAGTTGATAAATTCGTTTCTGTAGTGAAAAAGGAAGCAAATTGTGACGCCGAATTATTAAAGAAATTACTAATTAATCCGTTTACATGTTTCGAAAAATATACTGTTTTTTTGACCAGCGGATAGTATTCCCTTGAATTCCCAAATTCATTGTACGCAACAAATTTTTTATCTATCATTCGTTTCAAAAGCGTTGCAACGGTTGTAGTTGCAGGCTTTGGTTCCGGATATGCTTCGAGCAAATCTTTCATGAAGGCTTTTTCAAGCTTCCAAAGATGCTCCATTAATTGTTCTTCTGAGTTGGATAATTGCATTTTTTTTAGGTTCTAAGTGGCTAAGATTCTGAGTTGCTGAGTTTTTTTTGCCACAAGTTAAAATGATTTTAAAGTTTTTTTATCATTAAAATAAATTCTTTATTCTTTATTCTTTATTCTTTATTCTTTATTCTTTATTCTTTACTATTATTTTATTTTTTTTGCTGATCAATTTTTTCTAGTTCCGGAAGCTCTTTTTTATAGGCTTCGACGTCCCAGATTATATTCCATTTTTTTACATAATCGACCAATGGTTCAAGGCCAACTTCTGCACGTCTTTTGTCTACTTTGTCAGGATCTTCAAGCGGGGAAATAAACTGTTTTTTCGTTGCTGGATTAGTTGCAATCTGGCTTCCATAAATTTGTTTGCGTCCTTCTCTTAAAGCGACTCTGTCTTCAAGTAAAGCTAACGAACTTGCTTTTGCATCACCTTTTTTTACCGCTTCTCTCATCATAGGCAAGTACTTTTGCTGGTATTTTAAGTCTGAATGTTGTATGACCAAGAATAAAGTTTGATTGGCTTGCGCTCCAATAACGTCTTTTCCTACCCAGCCTTTTTCATCTAGTATTTTAGTGACTTTAATGAGATTTATACTGTCTTTATAAATCATGATTTTTCCAATGCTGTCAACTTGTTTGTTTCCTGAACCTTTCTCTTTATAAATTTTCATGAAATCTCTACGAATATCCTGATCGTCTGCATAAATTTCCAAAAGTTCTTTTTGCAATGGTTTATCATAATTAGCTTCTATCACATCTAGTTTTTTCTGAAGTTTGTTTATTGTCTTATCCCAGTCTTTTTTAGCATGCAAAACTTCAAGATCATTGTCTTTTTTAAGATGAGTAATATTTTCATATCCATTATCAATTGCCAAATTCAGCCAGTTAAATGCCTTTTTATCATCCTTAAACAATGCCGCGGCGCATGCTCCGTTGTATAAATGAGACGAATTTGTATGCTGTATTTTAAATGCTTTTTCAAAATAAGCAACAGATAATTTATACTCTTTTGCATTATAACACGAATCTCCTTTTTGAATAAAATCTTTATACGTTTGAGATTCCATAGAAAAGCAATTCACTAAAATAAAAAAGAAAGCAATTAGTTTTTTCATAAGGTCAGGATTAAGATTATTTTATTTTTTGTTCCGATATCAATTCACCATTATTGTATTTTTTGATTTCGTTTAATTTTCCTTTATCAGAGTAGAATTTCCAATCTCCAAAATAAAACCAGTGTGTTTCTACTGAATTGGTTTCTAATTTTGTTTTTCCTTTTGATTGTACTTTTCCGTTTTCATAATAATATTTTACGGTGCAAATTCCGTTTTTGTATTTCTCGGTTTTATAGATTTTTCCGTTGATGTACGATTTCCACTTTTTTACAGGCTGATCGTGTTTGTAATATTCAAATGATTTGTATCTGACACTATCTTGCTCGTAATTATCAATCCAGACGCCTTCTTTTTTCTTGTCGATTTTCTGATTGATGGGTTTGCTTTTACATCCCAAAAGCATCAGTCCGAAAAATAAGATTATGAAAAGTTGACGCATTTGTTTGTTTTTACTCTACACTTATAGATTTTGTTCTACAAATGTAGAGATTAATTTTTAATATGCAAGAAAAAAGTTTCAAAATTACAAAGGGTCAGCGTTTTTTTTGTTTCATGTTTCATGTTTGCTTCGCCAGTTCGGCTTTCAGCCTCGGCAAGTTTAGACGCACTGCTGTGCGTCTCTACGGAAAACCTTTGTTCCTTTGAACCTCTGAAACTCTGTACCTTTTCTAAGCGTTAGGGATAGAGGCGGTATCCTTTTATGGAATGAAATGGAATAAAAGATATAGCCGAAAGCCCGTCCTCCGCGGCGGAGAACGCCCATAAAAAAATCCGCTCACTTCTGAACGGATTTTATATAATTTGAGATTCATCTTTGTCAAAGTTTTAAACTTTGACAAAGATCTAAATCTTAAAAAACTTTGTGTCTTAGCGCCTTCGTGGCAAAACCATTACTTTGAAAGCTCTACAAAATACTTGTAAAACAACGGAATAGTTTCGATTCCTTTTAAGTAATTGAAGATTCCGAAATGCTCGTTTGGTGAGTGAATCGCATCAGAATCTAAACCAAAGCCCATTAAAATCGTTTTGCTTTTTAGTTCTTTTTCGAACAATGCCACAATCGGGATACTTCCTCCTGAACGAACCGGAATTGCCGGAACTCCAAACGTTTCTGTATACGCTTTGTTTGCTGCCTGATATCCAATGCTGTCAATTGGCGTCACGTAACCTTGTCCACCGTGGTGCGGCGTTACTTTTACGGTAACTCCGGCCGGAGCAATGCTGGTGAAATGTTTTGTAAAAAGATCTGTGATTTCATGCCAATCCTGATTTGGAACCAAACGCATCGAGATTTTAGCAAAAGCTTTGCTGGCAATAACCGTTTTTGCGCCCTCGCCTTGGTATCCGCCCCAGATTCCATTTACGTCTAATGTTGGACGAATCGAGTTGCGTTCGTTGGTTACATATCCTTTTTCGCCGTAAACATCGTTTAAGTCTAAGGCTTTTTTATATTTTTCTAAACTGAAAGGCGCTTTTGCCATTTCGGCTCTTTCTTCAGCAGATAATTCCTGAACTTTATCATAGAAACCTGGAATGGTAATATGATTGTCTTCGTCGTGCAAAGAAGCGATCATTTTTGCCAGAACATTAATTGGGTTCGCCACTGCTCCACCGTATAGTCCTGAATGCAAATCACGATTTGGACCTGTAACTTCAACCTCAACATAACTCAAACCGCGCAATCCGGTCGTAATCGACGGTTGTTGGTTTGAAATCATTCCGGTATCTGAAATAAGAATTACGTCGTTTTTCAGTTTTTCCTGATTGCGTTCTACAAACCAGCTTAAACTTTTCGAACCTACTTCTTCTTCGCCTTCGATCATGAATTTTACGTTACAAGGCAATGTATTGGTTTGAACCATAAGTTCTAACGCTTTTACGTGCATGTACATTTGGCCTTTATCGTCACAAGCTCCACGGGCGAAAATTGCGCCTTCAGGGTGAATTTCTGTGTTTTTGATAACCGGTTCAAAAGGTGGCGATGTCCATAATTCCATTGGATCTGGCGGTTGAACATCGTAATGTCCGTAAACTAAAACGGTAGGTAAATTTGGATCGATTATTTTCTCTCCATAAATAATTGGATAACCCGGAGTATCGCAAACTTCGACTAAATCGCAGCCTGCTTTTGACAAACTTTCTTTAACAGCTTCGGCAGTATCGATAACATCTTGCGAATAGGCAGTGTCTGCACTTACGGACGGAATTTTTAATAATTCGATCAATTCGTTGATAAACCGATCTTTATGTTGTTGAACGTATGACTTTATATTTTCCATTTAAATGATTTTTATAGAATTTCAAAAATACAAAAAATAGAATTAATATTTTTTTTCAAAATTGCTTTGAAAATTCGAACTTATGCTTATCTTTGCACCCACAATTGAGCGGATATGGTGAAATTGGTAGACATGCCAGACTTAGGATCTGGTGCCGCAAGGCGTGTAGGTTCGAGTCCTATTATCCGCACTGAAAAAAAGCTTCTGAGAAATCAGAAGCTTTTTTGTTTTTAGAATGTTTATTTTCTGAGGAACAAAATCTCAACTTTTCTTATATTCAAAATAAGGATTTACAATTTCTGCTAATTCATTCAACCAATTAAAACCTCGCTCTAAATTTTCTTTTTGAGAATTTCTGTTTTCATTTACTTTGCTTAAAGCAATTATATAATTTAATTGTCGAATTGCTTTTGAAAAATTTTCCGGATCTATGGTGTTGTTAAAAAAATCCATTAGTTTCTTTTCTGTTTCTTCTGAAAGATTGTTTTTGCTCATAATTTAAAGTATAAAAATTATTATTTATTATCGGGCTTTCGCCGAAATGATACAGTAATCGCAATATTTGTCATTTCGATCGAAGGGAGAAATCACACTAGATGAAAACCTCATTTCAATCAACATCCAAATAAGGATCTAAAACTTCTGCAAATTTGTTGAGCCAATAAAAATTATCTTCGATGTCTTTTATTTCACATTCGATCGTTTCGCATTCTCTCATTACGGCTAAAGTGAGGACATAATTTACTTTTCGTATTGCCTTAGCCAGATCTTTCGGATCCATAACATCAATCATAAAATCTTTTATTCTGATTTCAACCTCTTTAGGAAAACTTTCTGTAGCCATTGTCTTATTTTTTAGATGCATCAAATATAATACATTTGTACGCATATATGCCTCCTTGTAAAAAATAAATCTTATGACTTTTGAAATATGGATATTTCAGAAGAAACCTTTATTGCCAGTCTTGGAATTCACATTCGACAATTACGTGAAAAGAAAAACTTATCTCAACAAGATTTAGCTGATGACTGCGGTATTCCTAAATCTCAAATAGCAAGAATAGAAAGAGCAAAAATAAACACTACAGTAAAAACGCTTGTGAAAATTGCAAATGCTTTAGATATCGAACCAAAAGAATTATTTGATTTCCCTTTAAAATAAAAACCTTAAATTCAATTTCCACTAACCTGCAATGATTAAAACCAAAAAATTTCAACTCACAAAAAAAGAATATTTCTCATTCCTTCTTAGAATTTTATTAAAAAAGCGATGGTGGCTATTTGCATTTATTTTTTTAATTTCTACTACAATTCTTTTTACTGATAATAAAGATTCGTCTGATAATTTCATAATCATCTTTGGTTTTGCATATCCATTAGTTATAGTATTTCAATTTTGGAGATTTACAAACTCAAAGGAAAACAAAATCATTTTTAACGAAAGACAACATGAAATTTTCTCAGATAGAATCATTTCCCAAATGGGAGAAATATCTGAGAGTACAATTGATGTGAAAAATTTTATAAAAGTTTTAGAATTAAAAGATCTTTACATTTTATATATTTCAAAAGGTCAAACTTTTTTCCTTCCAAAACGAGTTTTTGAAACTCCAGAAGATGAAAATTGGTTTAGAAACGAAGTTTTTTTGAAGATCAAGAATAGGTAATTTCTCCATAAAATAAAAACCTTCCAACACTAAATTGAAAAAATACAGCAGCCTTCATCTAATACAAAAATTTGCAATTGCAATTCCTGTTTTGTCTATTTTAAGCTACCTAACAAAACGTTATGTTGAGAGATTTAGATTTTCTGATGAATTTCGATGGATATATGAATATGGCAGTTTTGGCAGTTTAATGTTAACTTTATTATTTATCGTTCTATCTTTCGCTAATTCTATTTCAATTATATGGGTTTTAAAAATAAAGCTTCTTCCAAAAATTCTATGGTTTCTGTTAAGCTTATCTGTTTGTCTATATTTTAGCTTAGCAATTATATTTCCTATTCTAAGATATTCTTTGTAGACTGAACATCAATTATTTAAAAATTTACTTACTACAAATCTTTATAAAAGTGATTCAATTATCAAAACAAAGAAAAACAGAAATCTTGATCTTCATTATTTTGATAATATTTGGTTCAATCTTTTATCTAAATTATAAAAATCTTCATGTAAAGTTTTACAATAAAACTGGAGAAAATCTTGATTCTTTAGTAATTGCAGGAACTTTTATTGGCGATTTAAAAAATGGAAGTTCAACAGAATATATAAATTACAAGGAATTTCTTTTTGATAGCGGAATCCCATACGAACAAATTAGCGGATTTATAAATGACAAAAAAATATACAAACTCAATTGGAGCGACTGTGGCACAGAGAGAAACAAAGAATCTAAAGGATCCTATATTTTTGACATCAAAAAAGCACAAGACTTAAAGGGAAAACCTTGCCTATATCTCGTTGATCATAATAAAAAAATATTCTGGGAAGATTTTTAATTTTGCTTCGAAAACATAAAAAAACCTCCAGTCAAAACTGAAGGTTATTCAAATTATGCTCATTTTATTTAAATGAACTTATATCTCTTATATGGTTCAAAAATTTTACCCATTTAATATTTCCAAAATCTTATTCACATTGATTTCACTATAATCATTGATATAAAAACTACATGGCGGCAATTGTTTTTTTGTATGCGTGCTCAAAACGCCAACGACTTTCATTCCGGCATTTAATCCCGCTGTAACGCCCGAAAAAGAATCTTCGAAAACAATACAATCAGATGGAGAAACCCCCAAACGTTCTGCAGATTTTAAATAAACTTCGGGATTTGGTTTGTGAAATTTCACGTCTTCGCTAGACATAACCGATTCCATTTTGCCTCCAAATTTCAATGCATTTAAAATAAGATCGAGATTGGCACGCGGAGCCGATGTTGCAACAGCAGTTTTAAAACCACGAGATTTCAGTTCGCTTAAAAATTCCAAATAATGCGGAATCGTTTCGACTTTGTCTTTATAAATATCACGAAACATTCCTTCTTTTTCGTCTTCGAGTTTTATAAGTTCTTCTCCCGCAATTGGGCGCTTGAAAAAATGCGACATAATATATCCATTATGTTTTCCGTACATATGTTCTTCAAACTCTTGTTCTGAGTGTGGAATTTCATATTTATCAAAAAATGCCTCAAAAGCCTTTGCATGATGTGGATTGGTGTGACAAATCACGCCATCCATATCAAAAATAACACATTGCTGCTTCATTATAAATTTTGTTTTAACGGTTGCAAGATAAGGTAATAAAGCGTTATTTCACAGAGATTCACGAAGGTTTCTCGCAAAGATTCGCTGAGTTTTTTTAATCGTGCAGAGTCGCAAAGTTTGTTCTTTCACGCAGATTTAAAAAGATTTAAGCAGATATGCGCAGATAATTATTATAATTCATCAAAAAATAAATCTGCTTAAATCTGCAGAATCTGCGTGAAAAAATCCTTTTAATCTTTCTAATCTGTGGCTATAAATAAAACTTTGCGCCTCTGCTACCGATAGCTATCGGGATTGCGCGATTAAATCAGCCAATCCAAATCTTACTCTTAACCAAAGTAATAGTCTGTCTTAAATGCTGATTACAAGCAATAAGAATAATCAAAATCACCAAACCATATCCTACAATGGTATAAATTTCCATATCGGCCAATAAAGTCGATTGTTTGGTAATGGTTCCGAATAGTTTTTTTAAAGCAAGTGCATTTGACTCGTCAAGCGAATATCCTTTTGCGGCGAAACTCTGTGCTGTTTTAGAGATTGTTTCCTGAGCTTGCGGATTATCGCCTGTGACGAATTGGCTGAGTTTGAGAAAGTGTTTTTTATTTAAAAATGCCATTGCGTTCTGCATCACACAAAACCCAATTGTGCTTCCCCAAAAACGTCCGGAAACCCCAACAATCCCCGAAGAAACCGCCATTTTTGCCGGAACAGAAGATGTGGTAAATAATATCAAGGGCACAAATAAAAACCCAACCCCAATTCCTTGTAAGACATACGGAATGATAATATCTGACAACGCCACATCCGGCACAAAAAGAAACGTAAACCAAAAGTGAAACAGCGCAATAAGCGAAAAACCAATGATAAAAATGATTTTGGTCGAAACAGATTTCATCAGGAAATAAGCAGCTAAAATAAGTCCAATTACGTTTCCTAATCCGTTTATATACTGTACGCCCGCAACTCGGGATGGATCCCAATTCCAAATCGAAAACATCGCCGAATGACACAGACTTAGCGTTGCTCTGCTTATGTAAAAAAGGAAAAACAACAAAAACCCTATGCGAAGATTGGCATATTTAAAAACTTCAAAGTTAAAAGTGGGTCTTTTTACCAAACGTTCTTTAACGATGAATAAACCTCCTGTTATCAAGGAAATTATTAACATTAAAACCATTTGAGAAGAGTCGAACCAGTATTTTTTTTCGGCGTAAACAAAAAAGTAAGCGCCGCAAAGAATCGCCGTTAAAACCAGAATATAACTGATCCAGTCAATTTGATACAACGGAATTTTCTTTGTGATTCGGTGTCCGCGAAAAGTGACTAAGATCAAAAATACATTCAAAACCTGAAGTCCGCCCGAAACATACAACATGTATTTCCAATCGTAATGATCCAGAAACCAAACGGCAATATTCATAATAAAAGGCGTTGACAATAATAGCGAACCGTAATAAAAGGAAAACCCAATTATAATGGCATTTTTAGAATGAAATTGCTCGATCAATAATTGTCTGATCGTGATTACCGGAAGCGCCATTAAGATTCCTTCTGCAATTCTTAGCAATAAAAAAAGATAAAAATTGGTAATATATGCCGATGAAATAATCGTAATTCCGATTAGGGAATAAACCGCCATCAGATAATTTTTTGCCGGGAAAAAACTCGAAAATCTACTTTCGATCAAAATCGTAGCCAGCAAAGTTCCGTACGTAACGCACATCGCAAACTGCAAATCTTCGGGCTCGATGTCCAGAAAACTTGCCGCGTACGTTACGTTTGAGGTATAAACTCCCAATAAAATCATGGAATGCAGCAAACAGACAAACAAAATAGTAATGATTGCCCATTTAGGAACCCAGGATTTAAAAATACTTTTATCTTCCATTTTAGTTGTGTTCCGCAATAACAGTGATATTCATTCCGGCTCTTAAAAAATCAGCTTGTTTATCGGTATCTTTCAATTGAATACGAACCGGAATTCTTTGTTCAATTTTCACGAAGTTTCCTGTTGCATTATCCGGAGGCAATAACGAAAATCTTGCACCGCTCGCAGGCGATAATGAAGTGATTATTCCTTTAAATTCTTTGTTACTTACCGCATCAGCCTGAATTCTCACTTCCTGACCAACGATTAAATATTGCAATTGTGTTTCTTTAAAATTGGCCGTAATCCATTTTTCTTTACTTACGATAGAAAGCAGCGACTGTCCTTCTTTAACCAATTGTCCCGGCTGCAGAATTCTTTTTCCAACCCACCCATCATAAGGTGCGGTAATTATAGTGTACGAAAGAAACAACGCTGCATTATCTGCCAAGGCTTGTTTCGATTCTATAACCGTTTGCATCGTAGGGACATTTGCCTGCGCTTGCGAAGTGCTTAAATTTGAAGACTGAATTCTATCACGCATTTCCTGAAAATGCGCTTGCGCCGATTCGTAATCTGCCTTCACTTTTTCTAATTGTTGTGATGTTGCCGCTTCGTCTTTTACTAAAGCCTGATATCTTTCGTATTCTAATTTTGTTTTCCAAAGATTGGTTTTGGCTGCAGCCAGTTGCGATTCGCCAATTGCAGTAGAACTTGCTGTTGTTGCCACATTTTTCTCAGCCACAACACTGCTTTGTTTCGCGCTTTGAACATCGGCCAGCGCCACATTCAATTTTGATTTGTATTCGCGATTATCAATTACAACCAAAGTATCACCTTTATGCACAAACTGATTTTCTTCAAAACGAACTTCCTGCACATAACCCGTAATTCGTGACATAATTGGCGTTACATATTGTTCCACCTGAGCGTCATTGGTTTCTTCGTGGTTTCTGTTGAATACATAAAACCAAATCCCTAAAATGATTCCGCTTGCCACCAATACGCAGGCAATAATTGTTATTAATACATGAAACGTTCTGTTTCTCTTAGTTTCATTTTTTATCTTAACCATAAACTCTATATCTATTTATTAGTTCTATTCTCTTTACTCTATTCTCTTTACTCTTTACTCTTTCTTCTAACTTCTTGCCTCTATGCTCTTTCTAAATCTCATCTGGCATTATTCCGGCCGTATGAAGCAATTCGTAATGTTTTAAAACGGCGTCTAATCGAGTTGAAATTTTGTTGTACTTTGCCTGAAGTAAAGCATTATCCGCATCGACTATTTCGGTAATTAAAACCAGTTGGTTTAAGTATTTCAACTTTACGATTCGGTAATTTTCATTGGCCAAATCCAAAGCCTTATCAACCACCACAAATTTTTCAAGGATTTCCTGATATTGTGTATGCTCTTTAAAAAGTTGATCCTGAATTTCATCTTTTGTGATTTCAGACTGCATTTTCTGCCATTCAATTTCCGTCGTTGCCTGCTGCACTTTGGTTTTGTTTTTATATAAAGCCGAAATATCAAAATGCGCTTCAATACCAACTTGTCCTAAAGTGTACAAATACGGATTTGGCGGAAAAAATTTATAGTTTGGATAATAAAAACCATAATTCCCGAAGAAATTTACCGTTGGCAGATAATTCCCTTTAACCAATTGCAGTTCGGTTTTTTTAATGTTTAATTCCTGGCTGGCGATTCGCATTTCTTCGTTCTGAAAAGCTTTTTCCAAATAAAAATCATACGGATCCAGGCCATTCATTTTATCAATATTCGATGTTGTATCAATCACAATTTCTTCGTTTTCAGGAAGCTGAATCAAAGTCTTTAAGTCATGCAGTGCAATCTTTATATTTTTAGAATTTGTAAGCGAATTTAATTCACGGTCCGAAAGCTGTAATTCGGCTCTTATAACTTCGTTTTTGGTTACCGTTCCATGTTTTTGAAGTGACTGTACTTCTTTTAATCGGCTTTTTTCTTCTTTAATATTTTCTTCAAAAATCTTCTGAAGTTCCATCATTTTATAAATCGCCAGATAATTGGCCACAACTTCAAGCTCAATATCATTTTCGGTTTTTTCGGTTTTTATTTTCGCAATTTCACTTTCCTGATTCGCAATTTTGATCGCATTATTGATCTTATTCCCCGCGTAAATTGGCATTTTAAAAGTGGAATTCACCTGATAAATTTCAGGAATTGCCTTTGTGACTTCTTTACCATTCAGGAAACCATTTCCTTTAAATTCCGTGATATTGGTAATTCTGGAATACTCGCCGTTTAATTCGATATCCGGCAAGCGGAGTTCTTTTCTTTCTTTGATGTTTTGCTCAGAAAGCGTCGTCTCTAATTGAGATCTAAGGATTTTTTTATTGTTTTCTTTCGCCAGTTTCAGCGCTTCATTCAAAGAAACCGAATGAATTTCCTGAGCCTGTAAACCATTAAATGTCAATATAATTAGAAATATCAACACGATTTTGAGAAAACTATTTTCTGTAGAATTTGTTGTTTTAAGGAACATGAATATATAAATATTTTTAAAGTGCAAAGTTCCTGCATTTTTTCCATGACTGATAATTCTAAAAAGTCAATAACATATTCATATCGGACAAATGTTAAAATTCTAATTTTCGAAAACGTTATATAAAAAATACTGAATAATAGCGCATTAAAAATAGATTTGGTTCTAAGATTTTAAAAGGATTTAAGCAGAGGTGCGCAGATTATTATTTTTTTTATGAAGTAAACTTCTCGCATATTTGGAGATTAAGCCGATTTATTTCTATTGGTTATCTGCAGAATCTGCATTAATTCTAAAGAATCTGCGTGAAATACTTTTTTTCTCTCGCAGATTTAGCAGATTCGGCAGATTTTTTATTTAAATATAATTTCTGCTTGATCTGCTAAATCTGCGAGAGAATAATTTCATCTGCTTTTCAAAATATTCTCCCCGTTTAAATAATCTGAAGGTCTTTGCCCCAGGAATTTAAAGAAAGTATTGCTAAATGTCGGCACGCTGCTGTAACCAACTTCCTGAGCAATTTCTTTGACCGAAAGTTTTCTGTCAAGCAGAAGTTCAATCGCTTTTAGAATTCTTCGAATAGTATAATATTGAATGAAAGACATTTTGAGATCTTTTTGAAACAAGCGATATAAAGATCTTTCGCTAAAACCAAATTCATGCGCCACATCAGCAAACAGAATCGTTTCTCCCAGATTATTTTCGATATAACGCAGGATTTTGCTAAGTCTTTTGTCTTTTGGCTGTGGCAATTCTAAAGGCAAATTTATAGTGCAAATTTGAGGCAGAATTGCTTTGATTGCTTTTGCAATGGTAAAATTGGGAGTTCCTTTTTTAAGATCACCATTCCATCTATTTGTAAAAAGCATCATTTGCAACAGTAAATTATTGACCGGATAAATGCCTTCGATTTGATAAAAAACATCTTCATCTTTTTCAACCGGAAAATACAAATTTCGCATCGTCACACTTTCAGATTTCGGTTCAATACTATGCGCCACCCCACTCGGAATCCAGATAAAATGCCTTGCCGGTAAAAAATAGGATTTGGTTTCGGTTGTGACAAAAACTACATCGCCTTCGGCATACAACATTTGTCCTTTTTCGTGTTTATGCGTCGGCACAAACAATTCTCCCATCAAATCGTGGTGGCAGTAAATGCTTTTTTTATCAGCATCTACTTTTTTGATATAGTATTTATCTAGTTTCTGACCGGAATGTTCCATTGAAGTAATTGAATCTCTTTCGATATATAAATGTAGGGAAATTAAAAAAACTAAATCTCAATATTTTGAAATTCCAAATTCCAAAGCTGGATTGTGTAGATTTAACCGCAAAGTTCTTAAAGCTTATCAAAACCATAGCCAATGGTTTCAACCATTGGAGCGCATACATTGTCTCAATACAAATCATCTCAATGCGTTTCCCAAGGTTGAAACCTCGGGCTGTGTTTTAAATATAACGAAACATAATCCCCAAACCTCATCAAAACCATAGCCAATGGTTTCAAGCATTGGAACACCATACATTGCATAAACAAATCATCACAATACGTTTCCCAAGGTTGAAACCTCGGGCTATGTTTTAAATACAATGAGTGCAAAAACAAAAATTTGAAAGCTTAAAAATTGGAATTTGGAATTTTAAAGAATTTTAATTTGCCGAAAGGCTATAAAACAAAAAAGCCTTTCCGTTAAGAAAGGCTTCTTCCAATATTGCGGTCTGGACGGGACTCGAACCCGCGACCCCATGCGTGACAGGCATGTATTCTAACCAACTGAACTACCAAACCAACTGCGTTATTGTGACTGCAAAAATACAATAGAACTTGGATTCTGCAAGGGTTTTTAGGAATTAAAATTGAGAAATTTTTAATCTACTGATTTTAAATAAATTCCAATCCTCCAAATTCTAAATTCCAATTAAAAACACGGAACTTTCTTCTTTTTAACTGAAAATTACACCCGATTAAAAACAAAAAATCCGCAAAGCTTAAAAAACTTTGCGGACTTTGCGTAAATCTTAACGTCTTTGCGGTTAAAGACAAAAATCAAAAGTGCCTTAAATCAAAAAAGCCATCCACAAAAGTGGAAAGCTTTTCATTGGTCTAACTACTAAACCAGCTACGAGTTACAAATTCGTAGCAAACAACACAACTAATCTTAGATACCGTTTTTGGGCAAAAAAGCCTTTCTTAACAGAAAGGCTTTTCCCAATATTGCGGTCTGGACGGGACTCGAACCCGCGACCCCATGCGTGACAGGCATGTATTCTAACCAACTGAACTACCAAACCTCTGCGTTATTGCGGTTGCAAAGATAGTACAGAATTTCATTTCTGCAAGTGTTTTTATAAAAAAAATTAAATATATTTTTAAATCCTTACCCAAAGTTTTGTTTTTCAACTAAATATGTAGTCAGAATTTTTTCAAAATTGTCACCTACATTCACCGGAACGTACTTGATTTGGTTCTTTGCGCAGGTTAAAGCCAGTTTCTTAAAGTAGTCTTCTGTCCTTTTTTCATATTCTGCTTTTACATTATCGGCAAAAATAGATACTTCTTCGCCAGATTCTAAGTCGATAAACTTTCTTGGGGTATTATCAAAGTCAAATTTAAGCTCTGTTTCGTTATCCACAACATGAAATAAAACCACTTTATGCTTGTTGTGTTTTAAATGTTGTAAAGCGTTAAATAACTTCTCATCATCTTCAGACTGAAACATATCCGTAAACAAAATAATCATCGAACGGCGATGCATTTTCTCTGCAATTTGATGCAAATAGGTAATTGTATCAGTACTTTTTTTAACTTTTGGCTGTTCTAACAACTGCTCTAACTTATTAAGGAGCATTCTGTGATGGCGATCACTTCCTTTTTCGGGAGCGTAATATTCGTAACTGTCTGAGAAAACGCTTAAACCAACTGCATCACGCTGTTTCTTTAAAATATTCATTAAAACTGCCGATGCCAAAACCGCAAAACCAATCTTCTTTTCATAAAAAGGCTGACCAGATTTTAGTTCCGGATAATGCATTGACGACGAATTGTCGACAATAAGATGACAGCGCAAATTGGTTTCTTCCTCAAAACGTTTGGTGTACAAACGATCTGTTTTGGCAAACAATTTCCAGTCAATATGTTTCGTGCTTTCTCCGGCGTTATATACTTTATGTTCAGCAAATTCTGCAGAAAATCCATGAAACGGACTTTTGTGCATTCCGGATATAAAACCTTCTACAACCTGATTTGCCAGCATTTCAAGATGCTGAAAACTCGAGACTTTCTCTATTTCCGTTTCAATTTTCATTCGGTTTCTTTTTTAATATTTTGTGCGCGATACAAAGCGTCTGTCGCCTGAAATAATTTTCGTTTTAATATCGGACTAAAATTAGGGTTTTCTTTTAAGAATCGCTGTACTTCATCAAAAGCATATTTCGAACTATAACGGCCAATTGTTCCGCTTAGCCAGTCTTTTGGGAAAAATATATCGCCGGTTCGCTGAATTTCATCTGTCAAATCCAAACAAAATCTCAAATGTTTCTGAGCACTTTCCTGACGCAACGGATGATGAATATTACCTAAAGCCGACAAAACCCACGATTCTTTTTCTCTGTTTTTCTCTTCTTTTAAAGATTCCATAAAAGCGTCGCGAACCGATTCTTCTTTTGATAATGAAGGCAATAAAAACTCAAATCGCTTTTGTCTGTCCGGATTTGTGATCGCTTTTTGTGCTTTCGTTAAAATTTCATCTGCTTTTTCATGCTTAAAGATAGCCAAATTCATCGCTATATTGGTGTAATCATCTTCGTTAAATTTCAGGTTTTGAATCACAATTTCTTTGTTCCAGATTTGATATAACTTGGCTTTCGCCGAATACGAATACGCAATTGAGCTGAATAAATTAAATAATGTCTTTTTAATATTTCCTGGCAAATTGGTTTGCAGGCGATTATAAACTATATCTTCAAATTGTTTCTGAGTTGCATTTTGCTGCTTTTCGGTTAGAAATCTCCAAAAAACAGCACTCGCATTATTTGTCAGTATTTTTAAAACCAATTCATTTTCTTCGTGTTGAATTCCGTTTAAAAAACAATCAAAAGCTTTATTCGGCGCAACATTTCCCGTTAAGGTATTTTCATAAACATTACTATATGTAGAAGCTCTTGCAACCTCATCTTTCAAATTTGCAATGTATTTTAAATTATCCCCGTCAAGCGGAAAAACGCCGTATCCAAAACCATTATAATTATAAATGATATTCAACGGTTTTTCAAGCCCGATTACTTCTTTTAAAACGGTCTTTTTATCGTTTACAGCAACATCAATTACTTTGACAGTATCTTTATAAACCAAACCAATCTGAAAAACCTGAAGCCAGATATTCTTTGATTTGTCTTCTGCTTGCTGCAAAATTTCAAACTTCTTGATTCGGTTTTTTGAATCGTATTCTATTTTGTCTGTAAAAATGGCTCTTCCGGATTTGTTGACCCAGACTTCGCTCCATTTTTTCATGTCGAGCGGCGTTTCTGCGTCCAGAATTTCTACGAGATTATTCCAGTCGGCATTGTCGTTGGCGTATTTTTTAATGTATTTTTCAATTCCTTTTTGAAAGGGTTCTTTTCCCATTGTGGCTTCCAATTGACGCATCATAATAGGCGCTTTATTGTAAATAATACTTCCATAAAGGGAACCGGCATCTTTCAAATTGGCTAAATGCTGTTTTATCGGGTGTGTGCCCAAAGACCGATCTTCGGCGAAAGCCCCGGAATAATGCGTTGTAAAAAACTGCAGATTATGATTGATCTTCGGAAAAATTGGATTCATGATTTTGTCTGCCATAAAATTGGCAAACACTTCTTTCATCCAGACGTCGTCAAACCATTTCATCGTCACCAAATCGCCAAACCACATGTGCGAAGTTTCGTGAGCAATTAATTTGGCGCGGCTTAATTTTAATTCATCAGTTGCTGTATTATCCAGAAACAAAGCCGATTCTCTGTACTGAATGGCGCCAACATGCTCCATTCCGCCATATTGAAATTCAGGAATCGAAGCAAAATCCAGTTTCCGAAACGGGAATTTATAATTGGTATATTTTTCTAAAAATTCTAAAGATTCCTGATGTAAATTAAAAATCGTATCCGTGCTTATTCGGAGTTTTTCGGCATTGTTTTCACGATACAACATGGTCATTTCGCGATTTCCCGGTTTTTGAGTTACGGTTTTAAATTCTCCGGCAACAAACGAAAACAAATAGGTACTAATTTTGTCTGATTCGGCAAATGTGTAATTTATAAATTCGCCTTTTTCAATTTTATCTTTTACTTCGGCTCCAGCCAAAACAGACCAGTCTTTCGGAACCGTCAAACTTAATTGATAAGTGGCTTTTATATCCGGCTGATCAAAACACGGAAACAACGTACTCGCACGATCGGGAACCAATAAAGTGTATAAATAATCATCGTTTCGGTTTAAGGATAAATTGCCGGCGATAAACGAAATTGTCACTTTGTTTTTGCCTAAAATCAAGCTTTCAGCAGGAATAATAATGTGCCCTTTTTCATGTACAATGGCAATATTTTTTCCGTTGGCTTCAATAGATTTTATGTTTTGGGTATTCTCTTTAAAATCTAAATACAAAGGCTCGCTTAAATCAGACAACGTAAAATCAACAGTTAAATTGGAGTTGATTTCATCATTTTTCTTCTCTGGAATTTCAAACAAAAGCTCGTAATTTACACTCGAGATTTGCTGCTTCCGAAAAATAGCCAATTCTTCTGAAACGCCATTTTCTAAAAGAACGCTTTCTTTTTGCTTTTGAGAAAAACCAATTGTTACGATCGTAAAAAGGCAAAGAAAGCTGTAGAAGATTTTCATTTTTAGAGAATATAAGATTCGTAAAAATAAAAAAAGTTTGCCACGAATTTCACGAATTTTCGCGAATATTTATTTGGATAGTTGCTAAATTTTCACGCAGATTGTAAAAGATTTAAGCAGATTTGCACAGATTTTTATTTATAAGTCATATCAAAAATCCGCTTTAATCTGCCAAATCTGCGTGAAAAAAAATCCTTTTTAATCTGTGGCAAAAACAAAAAAAGGCCTGACTTGCGTCAAACCTTTTTTCAAACGTACTAAATCAAATTATCAAAAATTATTCGGTTTGTTGAAATTTAAAAGTCATATCTCCTGCGTAATAAGTATTGCGGGCATTTGTAGGGAAAAGAGTTTCTGCCGCTGTACTTGAAATATATGCATAACCTGTAATAGTAATATTTCCGGCTACGATAGGATATGTCGCCGCAGATCCGTCAGTTTTTGTTCTGTTAATCCAGTCATCGCTGTTTACTGTAAAAAAGTATTCTTTGTCTTTTGTTAAAGCAATTGGCGTGATGGCTTTTTCTATACTAACATTTGCTGTAGTTACATTTATAGTTTCAGATTTAATTACTGTTTTTGTTGCAGCATCCCATAAGGTAATTCTCAAAGTTGGGTTTGTATCCGGAATTTTCACAATCAAAGAGTTAATTTTTCCGGTTACAGTTGGTTTAAAGCTAAAACCGTACTCATAAATTCCTGAGTTTTTTACATCTACCGCTTTTTGGCTAAATCCTGAACCTGCCATATACGCGTCAAGAGGATTTTCTTCGTTATATTTTACCGAATCCGATTTGTCGTTATCACTGCTGCATGAAACTGCAAAAATGGAGATCGTAAAAAGAGTTAAAATGGTTTTTAAAGTCTTCATAATAATATTATTTACCTGGTTCTTATTTGGTTTTTATTGCTATTTTTATTTATTGCTGAATGTTAAAATGTGCACAAACTTCTTCGTAGCTCATTTTAGAATAATCTGTTTTTACAGCTTTTGATGTCGCAGCGGCAACTCCACCCGGAATCAAAATATAACGCCAGCTAAGCGTTGTTGGAAGATTTACAGTTCCTCCGGCGTCATGTCTAAATCTGAATAATTTGATTTTCTTTAAAGTAGAAATAGCTGTAATTGTATTAGCAAATCCACCTGCAGTTGATGTGTAAGGCAAAGTATAAGTTCCTGATCCAAAAGAAACATAAACCAATACGGTTCCTTTTGAAAGAATATCTTCTGATAATTCAGGGGCATTAATCGTAGTAGACATTCCCGAAGTTCCATCTACGGTTTCTGCAACAGCCGTTGGAGCTGTTAACCATGCGCTGTAAATTACGTTTGCCGTTCCCGGTTTCCCATCCACTCCGTTAGTTCCGTCAGCGCCGTCATCACTGCTGCATGAAATGGCAAAAATTGCGATAGAAAAAAGAGTTAGAATGGTTTTTAAATTTTTCATAATAATTGAGTTTAAAATTTTATTAATTGGTTCTTATTTAGTTCAATAACATTATTTTTGTAATAGCCATCCAAGTAAAAATTTTGTTTATTTTTGGCTGATGAATTAATTACAGGACAAATTTGCGTGATTAAAACAGGCCTGAAAACAGCTAATAGACAGACGACATTTTAAATAGACAGACGACGTAAAATCAACTTATAATGACTAACAAATACTCTTGTATTATTATTGATGATGATGAAATAGACAGGTTAACGGTGGTTTCGTTTGCCAAAAAATTTCCTGTTCTCGACATTGTAGGTGTTTTTGAATCGGCAGAAGATGCGCTTCCGTTTATCGAAAAAGAAAAAATAGATATCTTGTTTCTGGATATTGATATGCCGGGTTTAAGCGGAATCGAGTTTAGAAAAAAAGCACTTGAAATTCCGGTTTGTATTTTTATAACCGCACATCCTGAACATGCCGTTGAAAGTTTTCAGATAGAAACCCTCGACTTTATCGTAAAACCTTTAAAACTCGATCGTTTTACACAAACGGTAAGTCGCATTGAGGAGTTTATGGAAATTAAACTCAAAGCATTGCTTTTTGAAGCCAGCATTGGCGGCGATACTATTTATATTAAGGAAGGACACGAACAGACGAAAGTCAAATTGCATGAAATTTTATATCTCGAAGCTTTAAAAGATTATACCTTAATTATAACAGATAAAAAAAGGCATTGCGTTTTATCGAGCATCGGCAATCTTTTGAAGGAAAATCATTTTCAGTCTTTTATTAGAATTCATCGAAGTTTTGCGGTGCAGAAACAGTTTATCCAAAAGATAAATTCTTCTGAAATTCTGCTCAATAATAATATTTCGATTCCCGTTGGCAGAAGTTATAAGGAAAACCTAAACCTTCTGGCATGAAACAAATCTGGATTTTGTTTTTGTATTGCTTTCCAATTCTGGTTTTTGCACAACAAGAACCTAATTTAGCACGCTATCAAAGTCCGGATGAAAAAGTCAAAATATGGCTAAAATATACTAATGACCTTTTAGACGCTGAAGATTATCCCAGACTTATAATTGCTACGCAAAAAGGAATTGAAGTGGCTAAAAATCATCCGGCCTATTTAAGCCGGTTTTATCTTTATCAGGGAGTTGCCTATGAATTTAGCAACAATCAATATCAAAAAGCATTAGAGAATTATGAACTTTCCTGGAAATATGCCAAAAGTTCTAAACATCTTAAAAATGAAACTACTGCCTTAATGCGGCTCAATTATATTTACTATTCCCTTAACGCTACATCAAAAAGAGAAAAGTTAATAGGCTACATCAAAAAAGTACTGGACACCACAAAAAGCACTTACACTCAGGCTGTTCTTAACGGAAGCCTTGGAGAATATTATCTTGACAAATCAGAATATGAAACGTTTATTGGTTATCAGTTAAAAGCGATAACGTATAAAAAACTGATTCCGAAAGATGATGTAAATGATGAAAATATCGGGGTTTCGTATAGCCAGATTGCAAGCGCTTACATCAAAATGAAGCAATATAACAAAGCAATCGAATACTTAAACGAGGCAAAACAGTATGTAAAAAACTCCCCGTATGTTAGTGCTTTTTTATGCGATTATTATATGCAGTGTTTTGTAAATCAGAAAAAACTTGACAGCATTCAAAAGTATTATCGCTTAATTTATACCTATCCAACCTCAAAAGATTCCTTGTTTCTTAATTTGAGTTTTGCCAATAGAAATGTAGCAGAATATTATGCGAATCAAAGCCAATTGAACAGCGCTTATAAATATGCTAAAAAAGCCGTTTTACTGGGAGAAAAATCGAATGATGAAGAAATTCTAATGGAAGCCAACACCATAATGGGAAGGGTTTTGTATGAGAAAAAAGACTATAAAAAAGCCATTGAAACCCTGAAACTGGCCTCAAAAAACGCTTTAACTTATGATAAAGAATCCTATGTAATTATCAATAAAAAATTAGCACAAAGTTATGCCGCTTTGGGACTTTGGCAGGAAGCGTTTCATTATAACGAAATATACAGTAAATATAATGATGAAATAATGCAGGAATCGGCGAAACAAAATATTGCCAATGCCGAAGCGCGTTATCAAAACAAAACCAAAGGACAGGAAATAAAAAACCTTTCGGCTCAAAATACCATTAAAAACATTCAGATTGCCGATGCCAAAAAGCAGCGTTTCTATTTAATTTCGGGAATTATTCTCGTTGGAATTATTGGATTATTACTTTTCAGGCAGAATCAAAACAGAAAAAAAACCAATCAGAAATTACAGCTTTTAAATCAGGAATTGGACGAAGCCAATAAAATCAAGGCACGCTTTTTTGGAATTTTAAATCATGATTTACGAAGTCCGGTTTCGAATTTAATTCACTTTCTGCATCTTCAAAAAGAAAATCCTGAATTGATTGATGAAGCCACCGCTTTAAGAATGCAGACAAAAGTAATTTCAGGAGCCGAAAATCTATTATCGTCGATGGAAGATATTTTATTGTGGAGCAAAGGCCAAATGGAAAACTTTAAACCGCATTCTCAAAAAATAGCGATTGCGGATTTGTTTGATGAAACGCAAAAACATTTCTCAAGTGTAGAAAACATAGCACTTTCATTTGAAAATCCTCAGAATGTTATTTTAGAAACAGACGAAAATTACCTGAAAACCATCATTAGAAACTTAACCGGAAATGCCATAAAAGCATTGGATAAAACCTCAAACGGAAAAATAATCTGGAAAGCCTGGCAGGAAAATAACCAAACTTATCTGTCGATTACAGACAACGGCTCGGGCGGAACTCAGGAACAATTCAAAGCCCTTTACGACGACTCACAAGTTATCGGAATCAAATCTGGCTTGGGATTGCATTTGATTCGGGATTTGGCAACGGCTATAAATTGCAAAATCGAAGTAAAATCTCAGCAAGATTCAGGAACTACTTTTATTTTAAAGTTTGCCGGAAATTAAAAAAGTTCGCCACGACCCGAGCAATAGCGAATAGGCGAAGCAATTCACGAATTATTATTCTGAAACCGCTCAAAAATTTAGCCACAGATTAAATGATTCTCACAGATTAAAAAAATCATTTTAATCCTTTAATCTGTGGCAAAAAATAACTTCATGAAAATTAGTGCAATTCGTGGCAAAAAAATCTTTTTAATCTATATAATCTGTGGCAAACAAAACTTTACCCCAATAAAAAAGGCCTGACTTTCGTCAAACCTTTTTTATATAAATCATAATCTTACGATTACAACAAAGCGTCTAAGCTATCAGCGTAAGTTTGTTTCGGAGCAACTCCTACTTGTTTACCTACTACTTCACCGTTATGAAAAACCAAAACGGTAGGTATGTTACGCACACCATATTTTGCAGCAAATTCCTGGTTAGCATCTACATCTACTTTACCAACCACAACTTTACCTGCATATTCTTCGCTGATTTGGTCAATGATTGGACCAACCATTCTACAAGGACCGCACCATGCTGCCCAAAAGTCAACCATTACTGGTTTATCTGATTTTAAAACTACTTCGTCAAAAGTAGCATCTGTTATTGCTAATGCCATAATTTCCTTATTTTAAATTTATCGTTTGAACTAAATCTCAAACTACAGTACAAATTTAAAAATTAAAAACCATTCAAACACCATTCACAAATTAGTTTTCATTATAAATGCATTGTCATTTATTATATTAATCCCATGTTTTTAAATTGTAATCTTAAACTTATATAATATTAAGCGTTATAATTTTAAAAATAACGTCATTTTTTTACCTTACCTTTAATATTCCAGAAACGGCATTCATGAAAGCACTTTTACACCACATAAAAAGCTTTTTGCAATCCTCTCATTTTAAAATATATGCCAAACGATTTGGCTTTTTTATTTTGGGATGCATTGCGTTTGTGCTTATTGCTTCCGGCGCATTATCGCTTTATTTTAATCAGAATAAAACCGAAATCATTGCCAAAATCAACACCAAGATTAATGAAAACATCAACGGAAAATTTCATGTTGGCGATTTTCAATATAAGTTTCTAACCGGTTTTCCCAACTTTACTTTAGCTTTAAAAGATGTCGAAATCAAAGACAATCAGTGGAATATTCACAAACATACTTTACTGAAAGCCAATGAAATAGAAGTGCGTTTAAATGTTTGGAGTTTAATTCAAAACGAAATCAACATTCACAAAATGCTCATAAACGAAGCCGATGTGTATGTTTATAAAGCCGAAAATGGCTATTCGAACGCTAATATTTTTAAACCAAAGAAGAAAAAATCGCCCGAAGATAAATCTCAAACCGAAACTTCCATAGATCAGGTTGATCTCAACAACGTTCATTTTACTTTAGACAATCACGTTGGACACAAATTATTTGATTTTGATATCGAAAGTTTAAAATCGAAAGTCGATTTTCATGGAGATGACTGGCACACCGATGTTTTCCTGAAAACCAATATCAAAAGTCTGGCTTTTAATACCGTGCACGGAAGTTTTGCGAAACAAAAAATACTCGAAGGCAGTTTTGCCGTTTCTTATTCTGATGAAAAAGAAAGAATTGATGTTGCTACAAAAAACCTCAAAATAGGAACAGATTCTTTTGACATTCTTGCTTTTTTTAACCTCGCCAAAGGCAACGCACTTTTCGGAATCAATATTACAACGACCATTTTATGGCAAAATGCTTCCAATTTATTATCTGCAAACATTAGTTCTAAGCTTAACCGATTTGATTTAAAAAAAGAAATCGACGTGAATTGCGACATAAAAGGTGATTTTAATGCCGAAGGAGATCCGAAAATTGTCGTTCAGGCAGAAATTAGAAACAACGAAGTCAGCATTCCAGACGGATTAATTACCGATTGTAGTTTTAAAGGCATTTTTACCAATAATTTTAAACCAAAAGACGGTTTTAACGACGCAAATTCGGCTGTGATTTTAACCCGCTTTTTGGGTAAATACAAAAATATTCCCCTTACAATTCCGCAAGCTGTTATTAATAATTTAGAAAAACCATTGGCAACCGGAATCGTAAATTCTGATTTTGATATTGACAACCTCAACGAAGAAAACACCGAAAAATGGATTCATTTTACTGAAGGTCACGCTGCTGCCAACTTAAAATTTCAGTTTGATATTGTCGATTTGTACATTACAAAACCACGTTTTATAGGCGATGTAAATATCAAGGATGCCTCTTTTCATTTTATTCCGAAGAATCTTCATGCCGAAAAAATCAACGTTCAGCTCGACTTTACAGAGAAAGCTTTATTGATTAAAAAAATTGCCTATAAACACAACAAAAACATTTTTTATCTGGAAGGCAAAATCGACAATTTTCTGAATTTGTATTATGACGCGCCAGAAAAAATGGTCGTAAATTGGGACATTTATTGCCCAAATATCGATTTGAAACAGTTTTTGGGTGTTTTAACCAATACGCAAAAAAAGAAGGTAACGGCAAAAAAAGCCTCAATGTCTGACCAATTGCGCAACGCCATCGAAAAATGCATTGTAGACATCAACATCAAAGCCGACAAAATAAACTACAATAAACTAACGGCAACCAACACAAAAGCAACGATACAAATGATTGATTCAAGGCTTGTGATTAAAAACGGTTCGCTGCAAACTTCCGGCGGAACCATTACTTTTAATACCACCGTTTCGCCAAATGGCAAGAACTATAATTTTGTCTCAAACGCGCAGGTAAATAGTGTTGATATTGCGAGTTTTTTAGCTTCGTTCAACAATTTCGGAATCACTTCTTTTAGTCCCAAAAACATAAAAGGCAGGTTGAGTAGTCACGCCAATGTGAGCGGTTTTATCAACGGCCGTGGTGAATTACTGACCAATTCTATGCACGGAAAACTCGATTTTAAAGTCACTCAGGGCGCTTTACTCAATTTTGAACCTATTGTAAAAGTGGGCAAATTTGCCTTTCCTTTTCGCGATGTCCAGAATATAACCTTCAGCGATCTGTCTGGAAACCTCAACATGCGCGGCGAGCAAATCGATGTTAACAACCTCATTATCAGTTCGAGTGTGCTCAACTTAGACATTAACGGAATTTATTCTTTTGGCCGAGGCACCAATCTCGCCCTCACCGTCCCGCTCCGAAACTCTAAAAACGACGCCAAACTCGCCAGCCAAGCCGAACGCGACGCCGTTCGCGACCGCGGAATTGTCCTGCATTTAATCGCGCTGGATGATGAAGGTAAAATGAAAATTAAGTGGGGAAAGAAGGATAAGGAGAAATAATAACAAACTATTTCACACCATATTGTAATTGCGAGGAACGAAGCAATCTCACTTGCAAAATCGTCAAAGATTATAAAACGCTGATCAGAAATGATTGGCGTTTTTTATGAATAAATAATCAGTTAATATCCCGTTGAAAACTAAAATTTAATGAGGCCAATTGTACGCGGGTCAATTGTACGCACGAAACTACTTTTATAAATTATGAATATCAAAGAAAAATTCGGATTCAAAGTCAAAGAACTTCGAGAAAAAAAAGGATACTCAATCGAGTATTTAGCTAATATTTCCAACGTTGACAGGAACTACATTTCTGATATAGAAAAAGGTCAACGAAATGTTTCAATAGAAATCATAGAAAAAATAATAACAGCTCTTGACACTGATTTTGGAGCTTTTTTTAACGATAACAATTTTAAGAAATGAAAATGAAAGAGCAAATATCAATCGAAGAATTCGATGGGAAAAAATTTAAAATTCGAACCGTAGAAGAAGACGATAATAAAAAAGCTGTTGTAACTCATTATCTACATAATTTACGTAATGGAGTTAAAAAACATTACGAAGAAGAAGCAATAAAATACGTAAATGAAATTGTTGAATACAAAAATGAAGAAGAAAAATTAAATCTGGTTTCTGATTCTGCTATACAACAATTATTATATGAAGTTGAAAATGTTCCATATCCAACTCCCCAAGATTACAAATTCAAATTTATTGATTTATTTGCGGGAGTTGGCGGTTTTAGAATTGCATTACAAAATGTAGATGGAAAATGTGTGTATACAAGTGAATGGAATATCGATTCACAAAAAACATATCGTGCTAATTTTGGTGAATTCCCATTCGGTGATATAACCAAAAAAAGTACTAAGAATTATATTCCTGATGATTTTCAAGTACTATGTGCAGGTTTTCCTTGTCAGGCATTTTCAATTGCCGGAAATAGAAAAGGTTTCCAAGATACTAGAGGAACATTATTTTTTGATTTAGAAAAAATAATTGAAACAAAAAGACCTAAAGTTGTTTTTCTTGAAAATGTAAAAAACTTAGTTTCTCATGATAAAGGAAAAACCTTTAAAGTAATTCTAGAAATATTAGAAGAAAAACTTGGATATAAAGCTTATACCAAAATATTAAATTCTTCAACTCATGCAAATGTTCCGCAAAATAGAGAAAGGATTTTTATTGTTGCTTTTGATAGGGAACAAGTTCCAAATCATGGAGATTTTAAATTCCCAGAACCAATACCTTTAACTAAAACTATTCACGATATTTTAGAAAAAGGAAAACAAGCTGATAATTTATATTATAAAAAAGATCATCAATATTATCCAGAATTAGAAAAAACAATGACTTCAAAAGATACCATATATCAATGGAGACGAGTTTATGTTAGAGAAAATAAAAGTCAAGTTTGCCCAACCTTAACTGCCAATATGGGTACTGGCGGACACAACGTACCTTTAATTTTAGACGATTACGGTATTAGAAAATTAACTCCTAAAGAATGCTTTGCATTTCAAGGTTATCCAATTGATAAATTTATTTTACCAAATATTGCTAATAGCAAATTGTACATGCAGGCAGGGAATTCAGTAACAACACCATTGATTGAAAGAATAGCACAAAACATTATAGACATCATTATCCAATAACTATGTTTTTAAACAATCAACCTAAAGAGAATATAAAGGAATATTACAATTTGTTGAAAATTGTTGGAGGCTTATCAAATCTTTTTTCCGACAGTAATACTCCATATTTATATTATAGAGCTGCGGAAAATATTTTTTGCAAAGCTTTTGAGGCTGATAATTTATCTAGAGGAGATAGCTCCGCCGATGCTTCAAAAAACTCAATGGGAATTGGATTAAAAACATTTTTAAATAACAATGGCAGTACATACCAGAAGATTGCAGAGTTCAACAAAGATCGAAGTGATTACCATGATTTGATAAAAGATCCTGTAGAGTTCATACGCTATATTTCATCTTTAAGAAATAAAAGACTTGATTCAACAAAGGTAATTCACTCTATAGATAGACTAGCATATCATTGCGTCGCAAGAGAAGCTGAAAGATTTTTAATTTTTGAAGAAGAAATGAATTTTATAAATCTTGATCAAATTACTAAAATAAAACCTAAACCAAACTCAATTTCCTTCTGTGACAATATTCATGAATATAATTTCAATATTAGTAAAAGTACTTTATTCAAAAGATTTCATACACATAATATTGTTGAATTAAAAGTTGACATTTTAAATGATCCATATGAAGTTTTGCGAAAGATTTTTGAAGAGACAAATTTAGATTTTATTAAAGATCGTAAACCTGAGTATGAATGCGTAATACTTCCATTGTTTTCAACTAGATTCGATGATGTCGCTGAGGGCAGCGGTTTGAATCAGTGGAATGCTAAGGGAAGAAAAAGAGACATAAATGAGGTTTACATACCTGTTCCAGCACCAATACATAGAAAATTTCCAAATTTTTTCCCTCCAAATGAGCCAGGAATTTCATTTAATTTACACTTACCGAATGGAAAGACATTAGTTTCTAGTATGTGTCAAGATTCATTTATACCAATAAATGGCGAAATCATAAATAAAGGTAAAGGATTAATGAGTAATCCTAATAAAGAATTAGGAGAATGGATACTTAGAGATATATTAAAAATCCCAGAGGGCATAATGGTAACTTATAATATGCTAGTAGAAGCTGGAATTGATTCTGTTGAAGTTAGAAAAATTGACATTGAAAATTATGAAATTGATTTCAAAAAAGTAAATTCATATTATGATTTCATTGATTCATTAAATCTATAGCTAAAATTCTATCGGTTCATAAGATTTCCAATGAAAATAATAAAAGTTTATCTAAACAATCTATAAATACTGAAAGCAAATTAATTATTAAATTTAAACTTTAATAATTAATCAAATGGACTGCTTCACGCCAGAACAACGCTCCAAAAATATGCGTGCCATAAAAAGCACTGCAACAAAAGCTGAACTAACTTTAGCTAAGGCATTATGGGATTTAGGTTATCGATATCGAAAAAATAATAAAACAGTTTTTGGCAAACCAGATCTTACTTTCAAACAACTTAAAATTGCAATTTTTGTAGATTCAGAATTCTTTCACGGCAAAGATTGGGAAACCAGAAAAAAGCCTGAAACAAATCCTGAATATTGGATCAAAAAAATCGAACGAAATATGCAACGAGATATAGAGGTCAATGCATATCTAGAATCTCACAATTGGAAAATCCTTCGTTTCTGGTCTAAAGAGATACAGAAAAATTTAGATTTCTGTATTGTTGAAATTGAAAACGCAATAAACGAACGACAAGAGAAAAAACAAAAAATCATTTTAGAATAAACCCGTACAGCTAAGGTGTCCTACGCGTGTAAAAAGCGTTACAGTTGTTTCCAATACCGTCACCATACCACACGGGGATTTTTTTTTGGGATTGCGAAGATATTAAAAAATTAATTTAACAATACTTGCGGAGTTATTTTACGGAGATTTTTTTTATCGAATTATAATCACATATTATTATTTATATTTACTGAAAACAAATTATAAATAATGCCACAAACCGATCGTAGATTTTGGACACGGGATGAATTCATCGTTGCGTTCAATTTATATCTTACAATTGAATATAAAAAAATTAGTGATCAAAATCCAGAGGTAATTAAATTAGCAAATCTCATCAACAGGACTCCTGGTTCAATATCAATAAGATTAGCCAATTTTGCTAGTGTAGATCCATATCATCAAGAAAGAGGAGCTGGAGGTTTAAAAAATGGAGGAAAAGAAATTCAATCTATTTGGAATGAATTCTACAACAATCGAGATGAACTATTATTTCAAAGTGAAGAAATTCTTGCGCAAAAAGAAAGTACATCGATTGAAAATAAATATGCAGAAATTCTTTTTGATCTAAAAGATTTAAAAGGAGAAACGGTTATTCGTGAAATAAAAGCTCGAGTAAATCAATGTGTTTTCAGAAAAATGGTTTTAAGAAACTATTCAACAAAATGTGCAATAACAGGAATTGACATTCCCGAATTACTATTAGCAAGTCATATAGTTCCATGGTCAAAAGACGAAAATGAAAGATTAAATATAGAAAATGGAATTTGTTTCTCTGCGCTTTATGACAAAGCATTTGACAAAGGTTTGATTGGAATAAACACAAATCATGAAATAATATTTTCTGATACACTTAAAAAGAAAAAAGGAACAGAATTCTTCAACAGATATTTTAGTTCAATTGAAAATCAAAAAATAGTTTCAGCTCAAATAGTTCCACGAAAAGATTTTTTACAATATCATTTAGATACAATTTTCAACAAACAAATAATCTTATAAATAAAAAAAGCCACTTCTTACAGTGGCTTTTAATTTATTCAACATCAAAATAAGGATTTAAAATTTCGGCTAATTCGTTCAGCCAATAAAAACCGTCTTCAACTGATTTTGTGTCGATTTGAAGGGTTTCGCATTCTCGCATTAGAGAAATGGCAAGAAGATAATTTACTCTTCGAATTGCTTTTGCGAAACTTTTAGGATCGATTGCCTGGTTGAAAAATTCATTTAACCGCAATTCTGTTTCTTTTGAAAGGCTGTTTGCACTCATAATCTTAACTTTTAGGAAATATAAAACCCGTGTAGCTAAGGTGTCCTACGCTGTTAAGAGAGCGTTGCGGTTGTTTCCAATACCGCCACCATACCACACGGGCAAGAAATTTTTCTGAGTTCATAATCTTAACTTTTAGGACTGCGAAGATACCAAATAAACCCTTTGTTTAGTAGGATTTATTCATCAATCTAAAAGATCATAATTTTGTGAATTGCTTATTGTTGAAGTGCCGAAGCTTCGGGATTGACTTCGCTCAGCCTGAAAATATTGTGGAGATTACTTCTGTACGAAATGATATAAGGGACGGAGTTTCTAGTGTGATTTCTCTCCCGAAGCCTCGGGATCGAAATGACAAAACTATACGGAAATATTGTTATGGAAATGATTGCCCTAGCCCCGATAGAAGTGGAAATCCTTTTGTGTCCGCCACTGCGGACACAAAAGATTGAAACGGATAGCGGGATTAGCTCCTGAAAAAAATATAGGATTTTATCATAGAATTGAAATGACATACAATACTCAAAAAACGTCAATTATTTTCATAATGTTTTACTAACTCACTTGGCTTTTCATCTTAAATAAAATAGCTTTGAGAATAATCATTAAATATAAACCAATATGAAAATTCAAATCAATACAGACAAAAACATAGAAGGACACGAAAGATTAGCAGCCTATTTTTCTGAAGAATTAGAAAAAGGCCTGACTCGTTTTGAAGAAAAAATAACCCGCGTTGAAGTGCATTTTGGAGATGAAAACGGAGAGAAATTCAGCTTAAACGATAAAAAATGCGTAATCGAAGTTCGTACTGCAAAACTACAACCCCTAACAGTTACAGAACACGCTGATACAATCGAAAAAGCTTTTAGCGGCGCTTTGGCAAAAGCAAAAAAATCATTGACTACTACTTTCGAGAAAATGAAAGAGCATTAAAAATAGGGACAAAGGTTCAAAGGGACAAAGGTGCTAAGTTTTCTATGCACCTTTGTCCCTTTGTCATTCTATACCTTTGTACCTTTGCTGCTCTGTATCTTTGTACCTTCCTATTAAGACTTCGGTAGAGGAGCTCCCACAGCGATATCGCAACGGTGTCCGGGTTGTCCGTGAGCGGGATTCATTCCCTCGGCAACTGTTGGTGTTTCGGTGCTTAATAAAGCGGGAACATTGTTATTTGCCGGTGGCGTAACGGTAAAGGTTTGCGAAGTGCTTCCGCTTTGTGCTGTATTTGTGGTTGTTTGTTTTGCTGCAACAGGAGAATTTAAAGGCGCTCCAACCGGAATATCACATCTGTGTCCGGGTTGTCCGTGCGACGGATTCATTCCCTTTCCTACTTTTACCGGCGCGGCAGTTGTCGTAGTTGTCGTAACCACATTTTGCTGCGTTGGATTTACCTGAACGGTTTGCGTTGGCTGTGCAGTGGCCGTTTGTCCTTGCGTTGGAGCCGAATTCAAAGGCGCGCCAACGGCAATATCGCATCTGTGTCCCGGTTGTCCGTGTGCTGGATTTAGCCCGGCGTTAGAACTCAAAACTGTATTTGAATTTGTCTGAACCGGGTTTTGAACCACTGAATTTACTTTTGTAGTGTCTTTCATCAATCCCAATTTTACCAATTCTGATGTTGGTGTATTTTCCTGAGGTTCTAAGTCTTTTTTACAAGAAATAAAAAGTAATGAAGAAAGAACTAACGAACTGATAAGTATTTTTGAATTCATGATTGTAGATTTTAAAAGCTCTCAAATATAGTAATTAAACCATATAAGTTAGGTAAGGGAATTTAAGATTTAACATGTGGTTGTTTTTATTATTCTCGCGCAATCCCACGAAGATGCAAGGTCTAATTTTAAAATAATTATACCGTCTTGTTTGTCATTTCGAGGAACGAGAAATCGCATAAGGTGAAGACATAAAGCTCGTTGCTCTCTGGATGTGATTTCTCGTTCCTCGAAATGACAAAAATGAGAATAAATCATCTGCATATATCTGCCAAAATCTTTTTAAAATCTGCGTGAAATAATTTGCAGCAAAAAACTTTGCACCTTTGAACCTCTGCATCTTTGAACCTTTGATAAAATATTTACTAACTTTAAACCAAAACAAACTTCATATGAAAAAATCAATCCTACTACTTTTATTCGTTGCAACATTCGCAAACGCACAAAACACCGAAAAAGACAAAATCAATCAAACACTAGACACGTGGCACAAAGATGCTGCCGATGTAAAATTCGACGCCTATTTTTCGGCATTAAGCGACGATGCAATTTATATTGGAACCGATGCTACAGAAAACTGGACCAAAAAAGAATTTTCAGTTTGGGCTAAACCTTTTTTCGACAAAGGAACAACTTGGAATTTTACCGCTCTCGAACGTCATATCTTTTTTGATAAATCCGGAAAAATTGCCTGGTTTGATGAATTGCTGAATACGCAAATGAAAATCTGCCGCGGATCCGGAGTTTTGGTAAAAGTGGGCAAAGAATGGAAAATTCAGCATTATGTTTTATCGATGACAATTCCGAATGACGAAGTTGATAGCGTAACAAAATTAAAATCTCCGGTTGAAGACGTTTTAATTGACAAGCTTAAGAAAAAATAAACATTTTCACGGTTTGTTATTATAATCCTAACTTTTCTAGCGTTTTACGAAACCCGATATCAAATTAATTATAATACAATTGACAATATTAGCGGTAAATTAGAAGTTCAAAATAAGATTGTCTCAAAAAAACAGATCGAATTTTACAAAATCGACTAAAATAAAAGCCAAGCCTCTATTTTTTAAGCCCTGAAAATCTAAATATTGATTTTTTTTTAACTTTGACCCCAAAAAAAATAGGGTTCAATAAAGTATTTGAAAAATGAAAATAGAAAAACGCTGGGTCATCTCCTTTATTATTATAAGTATTGTTTGTATTACCGGTGCATTTTGGCCAACGGTTACCGAAAATAATTACGTTCTATCAGAATTTGGCACCACAGATCATATTGTTCCTGCTGATGTCGCCTGGATGTTAACTTCCTGCTGTCTGGTTTTGATCATGACGCCTGGATTGTCTTTTTTTTATGGCGGAATGGTAGGCCGAAAAAATGTGATTTCGACCATGTTGCAAAGTTTCATATGTTTGGGCGTTGTAACACTTTTATGGGTTGTCGTGGCTTTTAGTCTGGCTTTTGGAGATCCTGTGGGTTTTGGTTCCGGAGATCATTTTTATAGTTTCTTTGGTAATCCTACTACTTTTGCTTTTATGGATTATGTGGGCGTTTTGCCTCATAAACAATTGGCAAGTACGATTCCGTTTATGCTGTTTGCTTTGTTCCAAATGAAATTTGCGATTATTGCGCCGGCTATTATCACGGGTTCGTTTGCAGAGCGCGTTCGTTTTATCTCGTATTTACTTTTCATCAGTTTATTTACGATTTTCATTTACGCTCCTTTGTGTCATTCTGTTTGGTATCCAACAGGCGTTTTAGGAAGTTATTTTGGTGTAAAAGATTTCGCCGGAGGAACCGTTGTACACATGAGTTCCGGATTTGCCGCTTTGGCCGGAGTTCTGGTTTTAGGAAAAAGAAAAAACAGTCAGCATATACCAACCAATATTCCGTTTGTATTATTAGGAACCGGAATGTTATGGTTTGGATGGTTTGGTTTCAACGCCGGTTCTGCGCTTGCCGCAAACGGAACAGCCGCAATGGCATTTGCCACAACCACAACTTCATCGGCTGCAGCCATGTTAACCTGGGTTTTCTTTGATCGAATGAACGGCAGAAAAGTTTCGGCTCTTGGCGCTTGTATTGGTGCTGTTGTTGGCTTAGTTGCCATAACGCCGGCTGCAGGTTATGTTTCAGTTCCGGAAAGTATGTTTTTTGGATTTATCACAGCTTTGGTTTCAAACACAGTCGTAAATTGCCGTTTATCAAAAAGATTCGATGATACGCTTGACGTTTTTGCCTGTCACGGTGTTGGCGGAATCATGGGAATGATCTTAACTGCGATTTTTGCTCACGGCGAAAAGGCAAGTTTGCTTCACGGAGGCTGGAACGTATTTGCACATCACATGATGGCGTTGGTTCTGGTTTCAATATTCACTTTCTTCGGTGCTTATTTCTTATTTAAAGTAACTAACTTTATAATTCCGCTTCGTGTTTCTGAAGAAAACGAACACATCGGATTGGATTTATCGCAACACGACGAAACCCTTGATCCTTTAAAACCAATAACCGAACCGCATTACGGGTAATAAAATATTTGCAACATTAAAATTAGCCACAAATTCACGAATTTTTAATACTCTATTGTAGAAATAAAATTCGTGAATTCGTGGCTAAAAATTTTTAAACCCAATTCAGCTATTTTCATTCGTTTATATTCCTTAATTTTGCGGAAAATTTTTGTACAAGTGGGAAGTAAAAATAAACTAAAAAGATTCAGAGAAAACGAAACATTTCAAAACGTTTTTCAACCAACAAGAGAAGAAGTTGTAGGCGATTTAATGCCTTTAAAAGGAAAATGGAATTCTGATTTCTTTAAAAACGATAATCCTTTAGTTTTAGAATTAGGATGTGGAAAAGGAGAATATTCTGTGGGATTGGCAGAAAGATATCCAGACAAAAATTTTATCGGAATTGACATTAAAGGCGCACGTTTCTGGAGAGGCGCAAAAACGGCCGTTGAAAACGGATTGCATAATGTTGCTTTTGTTCGAACTCAAATCGAATTAATCAATCATATTTTTGCTGATCATGAAGTGGATGAAATCTGGATTACTTTTCCGGATCCGCAAATTAAATACAAGAGAACAAAACACAGAATGACGAATTCTGAATTTTTGAAATTGTATAAAAAAATCCTTAAAAAAGACGGTGTCGTAAACCTAAAAACCGACAGCGAATTTATGCACGGCTACACTCTTGGATTGCTTCACGGTGAAGGACATGAGGTTTTATATGCCAATCACAATGTGTATAAAAACGAAGGAAGTCCGGAAGAAGTTACTGCTTTTCAAACCTTTTATGAGAAACAATATTTAGAAATTAATAAGGCAATTACGTATATTCGCTTCAAAATTAAAGATTAATTTAGTTTTGAAAAATGAATTTACGAACCCATAAATAACTGAATGGCCTTACTTACTCCATTACTTTCAGGTTTTATTGCTGCTTTCATTGGAATTATTCCACCTGGATTACTAAACATGACGGCTGCTAAAATAAATCTGAAAGAAGGAAAAAAGAATGCTTTATGGTTTGTAGTTGGTGCGGTTGTCGTTATCTTTTTTCAGGTGTATCTGGCGGTTTTATTTGCTCACGTAATTGACAATCGCCCGGATGTTGTGACTTTATTGCGAGAAGTAGGTTTTGTTATTTTTTCAATTTTAACGATCTACTTTTTATTTATAGCCAAACCAAAAGCCAAAAAATCGAAGATTAAAAAGAGCAGTAAAAAAAGCCGTTTCTTTTTAGGAATGTTACTTTCGGGTCTGAACTTTTTCCCAATTCCGTATTACGTTGTGGTGAGTGTTACTTTGGCGTCTTACCACCTTTTTGTATTTGAAACCAATATCATTTTTACTTTTGTAATGGGCTCTGTTGTCGGTTCTTTTGCAGCGCTTTACAGCTATGTTGCCTTCTTTGGCAGAATCGAAAAGAAAACCGATTATCTGATGCGTAACATGAATACTATTATTGGAAGCATTACGGGTTTGGTGGCGATAGTGACACTTTTTAATATTCTGAATTACTATTTCGGGTAGAAATATAGACCACAGATTACAGGATTAAAAAGATTTTTCTTTAAATTGAACCATTAAGAGATTAAGAAAAATTAAGTTTTACTTTATGAAAACTTTTATCACACCAAATTGAGAAATATTAAGCTTTGTCTTAATGAAACTTAATATCTTAATGGTAACAAAATTCTAAAAAATGGCTGAAGATAATTTTTTCGAAAAAGTATATGCAATCGCCAGACAAATTCCATACGGGAAAGTAACTTCTTATGGCGCAATTGCAAAAGCATTAGGCACAGCACGTTCTGCCCGAATGGTGGGCTGGGCAATGAATGCGTGCCATAATATGGATGATGTTCCCGCACATCGCGTCGTAAACCGAAAAGGACTTCTAACAGGAAAACACCATTTTGAAGGAACGAATTTAATGCAGCAGCTTCTGGAAAACGAAGGAATCAAAGTTGTCAATCATCAAATTGTAGATCTTGAAAAACACTTTTGGCAGCCTAAGGTTGAACTTTAATTTTTCACCAAATAAGTGATGTAAGTTCATTTTAAACCGTTGCGTATAAAATTTCACGCAAAGTCGCAGAGTCGCAAAGTATTTTTAAGTTTTGCTTTGCGACTCTGCGACTTTGCGCGATTTAATGACAAAGTAAACTAAAACTTAATATGAACTTACATCACTTATATGGTGGAAAAAAACCTAAATCAAACAAATCACAAAACTGGTTTTCTCCTCATCTGTTTGGTAACTTAGATAACCGCCGTGCGCTTCGATGATATTTTTAGAAAGCGTTAAACCAATTCCGGCGCCGTCTTTTCTGGTGGTGAAAAACGGCAGAAATACTTTGTCCCGAATCTCAGAATCGATTCCTTTTCCGTTGTCTGAAATCGTGATAAAAAAGCGGTTATTTTCTGTGTAGCTTGACAGAAACATTTTCTTTTCTTCTTTCTCTTTTAAAGCATAAATACTATTGGTAATCAAATTGATAATAACCTGTTCCATCTGACTTTTATCAATTAAAATCGAACGCGAACTGTTGATTTCATTTATCAATTCGATGTTTTCTGCTTTTAGAATTGGATTCATAATGCGCAGGCAATCCTCAAAAAGAATGTTTATTGGTGTCATTACTTTTGTTGGCGTTGGCAGCATGGCGAGTTTTCGGTAGTTTTCGACAAAAACCTGCAAGTGATCGCTTCGGTTTATGATGGTTGAAATACTGCTTTTAATGTCGTCAAAATCATCTTCTTCGAGTTTTTCCTGATCTACAATTTGAAGTAAATTCTGCGATAGCGCACGTATTGGCGTTAAGGAATTCATTAATTCGTGCGAGATAATCTTCATCAGATTTATCCACGCTTCTTTCTCCTTTTTCTCAATTACACGCTGAATACTATCTAATAAAATAATATAATATTCTTTGTTATAGGTTTTTGTAAGTGACGTTTGCAAAATAAAAGTCTGTAAATCCTGTTCTTCAATTTTAATCGAAATTGCCGATTTTAATTCGGAAAAATCTGTTTTCTCAATTTCATTGCAAAGTGACGGCAGATAATTTTTAAGGTATTTCCAATGGCTGACTTTTGGAACATTAAACAAGCTGGAAAAACAATCGTTCATCAAAAAAATATTCCATTCTTCGCTGTCTTTTTCTAAGATTAAAACGCCGGTTTCAATATTATTCAAAATAGACTGATACACAATTTCTTTTGAGGTTTGTTCCTGCTGCTGCGTTTTTAAACTTTCATATAGAAGATATAAATTTTTAAAACTATCCTTTTTATTCTCTTCGGGGAAATTGGTTGAAAAGTCATTTTGAAGCATGGAAAGTAAGGTTCTGTCATAAAACAGCACTCTATTTTTGATGTAAAAATAGATTTCAAACAACATGACAACACCAAAAAATCCAACCAAAAGCGCGTTATAATAAAACATTTTATAGATTAGAAAAACACAAACAAAAAAGAGTGTCATAACAAATAAGACTCTTACAAATAAGGCGTTATAGAACTTCCAATTCTTCATTGTTTTATTTTTTTTCTTTATAATGCTGATGAAAATTTAACCGCGAAGTTCGCAAAGTATTTACGCAAAGTTCGCTACAATCAGCTTTGCGAACTTAATAAACACAATTGTAAACACAACTAAAAATACCTTGCGTGCTTTGCGGTAAAATCAATCTAGGCTTAAATATTTTTTAAATCGTATTTTTCAATTCTTCGATACAAAGCAGCTCTTGACAAACCCAATTCCTCGGCGGTTTTGCTTATATTTCCATGGTGTTTGAATAATGCTTTTTCGATGGCATTTTTCTCCATTTCAGACAAGGGATTATCGTCGTTTTCCTGAACATCTTCAAAATCGAGAATGTCTAAATCCTGCACAGAAATGGTGTTATTTTCGGCCAAAATCAAAGCACGTTCGATCTTATTTTCCATTTCGCGGATATTTCCTTTCCACGGATATTTCTCTAAATACGGCGCAACATTGTCTTCAAAACGCCATTCCGAAGCTTCGGGATCATGATTGTATTTTTCTGCAATTTGTTCTAAAATAAAATGCGCCATCGGGACAATATCATCTTTTCTTTCCCGCAATGACGGCAAATGAATTTCCATCGTATTAATGCGATAAAGCAAATCTTCACGGAAGTTTTTGTTTTTTACCTCAGCTTTAATATCACTATTTGTTGCGGCAATAATTCGAACGTTTAAAGGTCTGGCTTTACTTTCTCCCAAACGGGTTACGGTTTTGGTTTGCAAAACATGTAATAACTTTGACTGCAAATGCAACGGAATATTACCAATTTCATCGAGAAAAATAGTTCCGTTTTGTGCTGTTTCAAATCTTCCGGCTGTATCGGTTTTTGCATCGGTAAAAGCGCCTTTGGCATAACCAAAAAGTTCGCTTTCGAATAAATTATCGCTCAAAGATCCTAAATCAACATGCACAAAAGGCTGGTTTTTTCGTTCTGAATGCTGGTGAATAAATTCGGCAAAAACATATTTCCCGGTTCCGTTTTCTCCTAAAATCAAAACATTGGCATCTGTTCTGGCTACCTTTTCAGCAATGGAATAGGCTTGTTTTATTTTGGCAGAAGTTCCGGTAAAATATCTTTTTTCTGTTTTTTCAACAACCGTTTTTTTAGTATTCTTTCGGCTTTCGGCCACAGCCTTATCAATGGTTTCAAGCAGTTTTTCGTTGTGCCAGGGTTTTAAAACATAATCAAAAGCACCCATTTTTATGCCTTCAACGGCTGTATCTATTTTACCAAAAGCAGTCATTAAAATCACAACGGTTTGTGGCGAAAGTACTTTTATTTCTTTCAGCCAATGAATTCCTTCGCGCCCGTCTTCAAACCCAATTCGGTAATTCATGTCTAATAAAACCACATTTATTTCATTTTCACTTAAAATAGAAATGATTTTTTTGGGACTATTTGTTGTAAAAATGTTTTCAAAATGCTTTTTGAGAATCATTTTTGCCGAAAAAAGAATTTCTTCCTGATCGTCAACGATTAATATTTGGGCTTGTTTTTTTCGCATGTTGTCTTTTTTTGTCCGATTTTGAACGGTCAACTGTTCATTATCGAACACTACTTTTTTTGATGTTTTTTAAAGCTTCTTTAAAATCAATACTTTACAGATAATACTTTTTATGGCACAGTATTTACCTATTGATTATCAGTAAATTATTTAAAAAAATGGACAAGGTAATTCCTCGTAAAAATAGAAAATTTAGATATCTGACAATAGCAATTGCTGTTTTTTTAGTTTTGGTTGTGATCGTTGTTTTTTCTTTTAACTCAAAAAGAAGTTTAAATGTAAAAGCAGAAGAACTTACAGTGCAAAAAGTTGAAAAAGCTTTTTTTGAAGATTTTGTAGTTTTTCAGGCAAAAGTTGAACCGCTAAATGTCATGCTTGTCAATGTTACAGAAGGCGGATCTGTAAAAGAGATTTTTGTCGAAAATGGTGCAATGGTTACAAAAGGACAATCACTTGCTCGTTTATACAACCCAAATACAGAATTGAATTATCTGACTCAGGAAACGGCTATTATCGAGCAAATCAACAATTTGAACACGGGAAAACTGAATATTAGAAATCAGGAACTGAACTTAACAAAGGATTGGGTTTTAATAGAACACGATTATAATGATGCCAAAAGATTGTATGATATGAACTCGAAATTGTATGCGAAAGATGTGATTTCGAAAAATGACTGGAATACGTTTAAGGAAAGTCTGCGTTTTCAGGAAGAGCGTAAAAAAACGATTCAGCAAAGCATTCAAAAGGAAAAACAAAGTAATCAGGTTCAGATTTCGCAAATCAACCGTTCGATTCAGACCATGGAAATGAGTTTGGATATTTTGAGAAACAACAAAAAGAATTTCCTGATTACAGCTCCGGAATCCGGTCGATTGACTTCTTTTGAACCTGTTTTGGGAAAAACATTTCAGGCTGGCGAAAGCATCGGAAAAATAGACTCTAAACAAGGTTATAAATTAATCGCGGAAGTAGATGAATTTTATCTGGAAAAATTACGCGAAGGCTTAAAAGGACAGGTGGAATTTAAAGGAAAAACACTCGAAGTATTGGTTACTAAAGTGATTCCGGAAGTGAAAGGCGGACATTTTACAGTTGAATTGGCTTTTACTTCTAAAGAAAATATTACGCTGCAGGACGGACTTAGTTTTGGTGTCAAACTAATTTTATCAGAGAAAAACAAAACGCTGGTTGTTTCAAAAGGAAGTTTTAATCAGGAAACTGCCGGCAAATGGATTTTTGTTGTAAAAGGAAATAAGGCAGAAAGAAGAAATATAAAATTAGGCAGAGAAAATCCTTCGTATTATGAAGTCCTGGAAGGATTAAAAGAAGGCGAATCTGTGATTACCTCATCGTATTCTGATTATAAAGATATTGAGGAATTGTCGATTCAGGCGGAGTAGTTAGTTTTTAGTCGCAGTTTTCAGTCGCAGTCACAGTTTACAATTCATAATTTATAATTACCAACGTTTCAATCATCAATCAAAAAACAATAACATTAAAAACCTTAAAGAATATGATAACCATTCAAAATTTAACCAAAGTTTTTAGAACCGAAGAAGTAGAAACAGCTGCTTTGAGCGGGATTTCTTTAGAGATTAAAAAAGGAGATTTTTTAACGATTATGGGGCCTTCAGGCTGTGGAAAATCGACTTTACTGAATATTATAGGGCTTTTAGACAGCGCAACTGACGGGAGTTATAAATTATTAGATCAGGAAATGATTGGTTTAAAGGAAAAAGGAAGAGCTAATGTTCGTAAAGAAAACATCGGATTTATTTTTCAGAATTTTAATCTGATCGATGAGCTTTCGGTTTATGATAATATCGAATTGCCGTTGCTTTATAATAATGTAAAAGCATCGGACAGAAAACAAAAAATTGAAGCTATTGCAGAAAAATTAAATATTTCACACAGATTAAAACATTTTCCGCAACAGCTTTCCGGTGGTCAGCAGCAAAGGGTTGCAGTTGCAAGAGCTTTGGTAAATGATCCGAAAATTATTCTTGCCGATGAACCAACAGGAAATCTGGACAGTAAAAACGGTAATGAAGTAATGGAACTTTTGACAGATTTGCACGCTAAAGGTGCGACAATTTTGATGGTAACACACTCTGATTATGATGCTTCGTTTTCGCAAAAAACAATTCACATGAAAGACGGTGTAATATTTTCTGAAAAAATAAATCAGAGAAATGTAGATGTTTTTATTGACGCTAAATAAATATAAAATGATTCAATTTATTGTTACTGCAATTACAATCCTGGTGGGATTTGTTTGCAAAATACTAGCTATTATTTAACTAACCGTTTTAAAAGAGACAAACTATGATTTTTAACTGGTTTAAAATATTTATTTATCATTTAAAGCAAAACAAACTGTTTTCGTTTTTAAATGTTATGGGATTAAGCATTGGAATTGCCGGAGTAATTTTTGCCATTTTATATTGGAATAATGAAAATGCATACGACCAATGGAATCCTGAAAAAGAAAATACGTATCAGGTTTTGAACAAAATTGGCGGTACCGGGAATACATGGGCATCAAATTCAATACCTTTTGGAGAAACCTGCAAAGCAACAATTCCTGAAATTGAATCTGTTTGCTTTTTTAACAACACCTGGTACGACAACGCTCCGATAAAATACGGAAGTAAAAAAATAATGGGCGAAAAAATCTCAGTTTCTGATAATGGTTTTTTTGATGTTTTCCCATTTCCGATTGTAAAAGGAGCCAAAACTAATATACTGAAAGAAGACAGTAGTGTCGCCATTTCTGAAGAAACTGCCAAATTACTTTTTAATGATGCAGACCCAATTGGTAAGTCCGTTACTTATAATAATAAGGTTTATACTGTAAAATCGGTTTATCATTTGATTAGACCATCTTCTATAGAACCAAATTACGTTTTTGGCGGTGTTAAGCGTGAAGATGATAAAACGAGCTGGGGAAATTTTAATTATGGCCTGATGATCAAAACCAAAAAAGGTACTGATCCGGTGGCACTTTTAAAGAAAATGCAAAACGTGAATTTTGTCAACAGAACCTTAAAAGACGCAAAAGAAAGCGGTAAAACTGTAGCCCAATTTGTTAAGGAAAATGGAGAAACAACGGTAATAATAGATCAGTTAAAGACCGCTCGCCTGCATGGTACAAAATCTTCTCAGGGAATTAATTTTCCTGAAGGAAAAGGCAATCTGCAATTGCTTTATATCATGGTTGGTCTGTCTATTTTGATTTTAGTTTTATCATTGGTAAATTATATTAACCTGGCGACAGCTTCTGCAATAAAACGTGCTAAAGAAGTTGGAGTGCGCAAAATTGTAGGGGCTACTAAAAGCCAGATTGTTACCCAGTTTATTTTTGAAACTGCTATAATTGTTATTTTGTCCATACTATTTGCATTGGCAATTGTGGAGCTTTCTTTACCTTATTATAACACATTTTTGAAGAAAACTTTGACTATGAATGGCGGTGAATTTTACCTGCAGCTTATTTTCATTTTTGGATTAGTAATTATTCTTGCGGGTATTTTTCCAGCTATTTACATCTCAAACTTTGAGACTTTAAAAGTTTTAAAGGGTAATTTTTCAAGAAGTAAAAGCGGAATTTGGATTCGAAATTCGATGTTGATTTTTCAATTCGGAATTGCAGCCTTCTTTATCATTGGTGCGTTGATTGTAAATTCGCAGGTAGGTTATATGATGAATAAAGATCTAGGTTTTAATGGTGATCAGGTAATTAGAATTCCGTTTAATTATCCGGAACGCAAACAAAGAACTGATAAATACATTGCTATGAAGCAGGAAATTCTTAAGATATCCGGCGTTCAAAACATATCTACTTTTGCAGGAACTTTTGGAAATAGTACCAATTCGAGTTCAGGGTTTACGCATAATGGAATTCATGTGCAGCCACGAAATGTTGAAATGGATTTTGGTTTTCTTGAAATGATGAAGATAAAAATTGTTCAGGGACGCGATTTGTTGCCACAGTTTGCATCAGATACTGTTACTAATATGCTGATGAATGAAACTCTGGTAAAAACTTTAAATCTTAAAAACCCAATAAATACAATTATAACCTCTGGTTGGGGAGACGAAAATGAGGAAAACAGGAAATTTAAAATTGTTGGGGTTGTAAAAGATTTTCATATTACAGGACTTCAGGATAAAGTTCCGCCTATGGTTTTTATCAATCTTAAAACTTTAAAATGGAATAACTTTAATAATGTTTATTTAAAAGTTTCTCCAAATAATTTAACCGAAACATTGGCTAAACTAAAAGCATATTGGGAGAAAAATGTAAATCCTGATTATCCTTTTGATTATGAATTTGTCAATAAAGGATTTGCAAAAACATACCAGGAACAGGTTAAACAGAAGGATTTGTTTTTCATTCTGAATCTTGTTGTAATCATTATCGCCATTTTTGGATTATTTGCTTTGGCTTCTTTTTCTATGGAAAGACGATTGAAAGAAATTGCCATCAGAAAAACGCTTGGCGCAGAAACCGATGTTTTATTAAAAGAATTATCAAAACAATATATTGTTTTCTGTCTGGTTGGTTTTGCAATTGGCGTAGTACCGGCTTATATTTTATTACAGAAATGGCTGGAGAATTTCGCTTTCAGAATCGGAGTTTCGGTTGTTCCGTTTACTATTGCGCTTATTTCTTTATTGATCCTGACGTTACTGATTGTTTCGGCAAAAGCCTATCAGGTAACTAAAATAGATATTTTAAAATATTTAAAATACGAATAAGAACTTGTAGACCATTTTTTTAAATACCCGTTAGATTTATAAAATCTAACGGGTATTTTTTATTATTTTTAGAGCTTAATTCTTTGTTTAATTCATCACTATTTCATCAGAATAAAGCAGTTTATCCAAACGTTTGTCTCTGTCATATACATCTGCAAAAAAACTAATTTCGCCGGTTTCATCGTTTACCCAAGCGGTAAAATAACAGATGTAAATTGGAATTTTATTCTTGAGCATACAGGTTGTTTCTTTTTCACCGCTCATTGCGTTTTCTATTTTTTCGACAGGCCAGTCCGGATTGTCTTTTAGAATGGACAATGCCAGTTGTTTTGCTTCCTTTACATTAATGCAGCCGTGGCTAAAAGTTCTTTTTTCAAATTCAAACAAACTTTTGGCCGGTGTATCATGCAAATAAATATCGTTAGGATTTGGAAACATGAATTTAACGAGACCCAACGAGTTTTTAGGACCCGGTTTTTGTCTGACACGGCCTCCATTCCACTCCATATTATTTTCGGCGAGGTAATTTTTATCGGCGGCAATTTTGAGTTTTAATTCATTATCAATTATACTTTGCGGAACATTCCAATACGGACTAAAAACGATTCTGTCTATCATTCCGCTAAAAATTACGGTTTCGGTCATTCTTGTTCCCACAAAAACATCAGATACCAGTTCGTATTTCCCATTTTTAACATAAAATAATCTATACGAAGGAATATTGACCATGACCAATTCGTCTGCATTGGCCAATTTTGCCGGTATCCATCTGCATCGCTCCATATTAATCATGATCGTTTTGATTCTGTTTGCAATAGGTTCGTTCATTTGATTGATGTGTTCCCTGGTCAGCGCATAGTTCAATTTGAGTCCATATCTTTTTTTATAATTTAATACGCCGGCCATCATTTCTTCATCATAAACATTTCTTTTAGAATCCTGTTTCAAATCTCCCACAACAAACAAACGTTCTCTAATTTGACCCACTATTGCTGAACTATCCATTGGTTTTAATTCCTGATACGTGGCGCTGTCAATAACAATTTTTTTCCATAAATTATTTTTCTCGATCGCTCTGTATTTTTTTAAAACATCCTGAAGTTTATAGTATTGACTAAACAAAAGATGTTCATCTTTAGTGAGTCGGTTTGGATCTACAATAAGTGAATCTAATAACCTTGAATACGAAATGCTTTTTGTTGGCAGGTACCAGCCGATTTTTTTTAAAGTTTCTGCATCTTCGCCAGAATAAACATTACTGGCATAAAAAACATACATACTAGACAGTAATAATTCGGTATTTATTTGAGAGGGCTTTTCAGTTACGCTTTCATTAAAAATCTGGTCGATCACATCTTTATAAGGCATTTTTTTATCGATGCCCTGCTCTTTCATCACATTAACTTTTTGGTACAGCAAATGCCCAAATTCACTGATATTTTTATCATCATACCAAATTGCATTATACTGACGCTTTCTATAAAGATCAAAAACATCTTTCTCGTATTTTTTTAATTTAGAATAGGTTTTAAAAAAATTATTAAGAGACGCGCTATCAACAGAAAATCCTGAAATTGATTTGACCGGAAGAAAAATGTTTTCCCTTAAAGCTAATTTATTGTCAATTACCACTTTATTATTTTTGGAAAAACCGAAAGATGACAAGGAAAAACTGATGGCAATAAGTAAAACTAAAAAGCTGGAGTTTCGCATAATTTTATCTTTTAAATTTAGAATACATCTTTATTTGAAAAATAGCGAAAACTGTATGGAATACCCTAAAATAAGCCTTCGTCTATTTTTTTAAAGTAGGAGAAATCAAAAATTCAGGGTACTCAAAGGTACAAAATTATACTCAAAACAATTTTATGGAGCATAATAAATTATACGAAAATTCATATTTTTTAACAATAACAATGCATTATAAATTAAATGAAGTTTTGCTGTACTTTTTTTTATAAATAAAAATGTAAAAATAAAAATGGAGTTGTATTAGTTTGAATAATCTCAATATCAACAAATCCAATACAAAAAAGCCAAAATCCGAACATAATCATTTATCTTTGCAGTCTGAAATCGGTTTAAATAAAAAGAATTTTTAGATTAATTTCAATCCATACAAACACGACAATAAAATGAAATTAGACAGAAAAGAAATTCTTAAAGCTCTGGAAACAATTACAGTAGCTGGAGAAGGAAAAAATATGGTTGAAAGTGGAGCTGTTGCCAATGTATTGACTTTTGGTGATGAAGTTGTGGTAGATTTAGTACTGCATACTCCTGCAATGCACATTAAGAAAAGAGCGGAAGACGATATCAAAAAAACAATTCACGAATTGGTATCTGCAGATGCAAAAATTAAAGTAAATATTAAAGTTGAAACTCCGGAAAAAAACGAAATTAAAGGTCGTGCAATTCCTGGAATTAAAAATATTATTGCCGTTGCTTCCGGTAAAGGCGGAGTTGGAAAATCTACTGTTACAGCAAATTTAGCCGTAACATTAGCCAAAATGGGATTTGCAGTTGGTGTTCTTGATGCGGATATTTACGGGCCTTCGATGCCAATTATGTTTGATGTTGAGAACGAAAAACCGGTTTCGATTACTGTTGATGGAAAATCAAAAATGAAACCTATTGAAAGTTATGAGATTAAAATACTTTCTATCGGATTTTTTACAGCGCCAAGCCAAGCCGTAATCTGGAGAGGTCCAATGGCAGCAAAAGCATTAAACCAAATGATTTTTGATGCAGATTGGGGAGAATTAGATTTTATGTTAATCGATTTGCCTCCCGGAACTGGTGATATTCACCTTTCTATCATGCAATCATTGCCAATTACCGGTGCCGTTGTAGTAAGTACACCTCAGGCTGTGGCTCTTGCCGATGCTAAAAAAGGAGTTGCAATGTTTATGCAGGACAATATTAATGTTCCTGTTTTGGGAATCATAGAAAATATGGCTTACTTTACACCGGAAGAATTACCTGACAATAAATATTATATTTTTGGTCAGGAAGGAGCTAAAAATCTTGCAGAAGATTTAAATGTTCCGTTTCTGGGAGAAGTGCCAATTGTACAATCTATTCGTGAAGCCGGAGATTATGGACGTCCGGCAGCTTTGCAGACAGCATCACCAATTGAAACTGTTTTTGAAGAAATCACAAGAAACGTTGTACAGGAAACCGTAAACAGAAATGAAAGTTTACCTGCTACCGAAGCTATTAAAATTACAACAATGGCAGGTTGTTCAGCAGTAAAAAAATAATTAGATAATTTAGATCATGAGATAATTAGATAATGAATATTGGGGAATTAAAATTTTCTAATTATCTCATTTTCTAATTGGCACATTCTAATTGACAAATAAATATTATGACAACAGAAGAATTAACAAGCAACGTATTATTGGCTCTTGATGAAATCAGACCTTTTTTAAATTCTGATGGAGGAGACATTACACTAATTTCCATAGACGATGACAAACATGTTAAAGTTCGTCTTGAGGGAGCGTGTATTAGCTGTAGCGTAAATCAAATGACACTTAAAGCAGGTGTTGAAACCACTATAAAAAAATATGCTCCACAGATAGAAACTGTGGTAAATATTATGTAACAATTGTAATTTTTAAAGGATTAAGAAAATTCTCATTTTAACAAGAATAATTGACCTTTAATCGTTTTGGTTTCGAAAAACACAAAAAACATTCAAAATAAAGCGACTTTTTGCGGTTTTATCAAAAAATTATATAAAGATTTAAGAGATTCCTACAGAGGATTGTTACATTTTTAACTTAAATTTGTAGAGTAACCCCTTAAACGAAATTTATGAAGAATTTTTACGCTCTTATTTTATTAATGTTTTTTGTTTCAGCAAGTTATGCGCAACAAAACACAACAACAACACTTATCGTTGACAAAGCTTATTTGAATGAATCAGAAGAATGGACTGATTTTACCTATTCGGGAAAAATTATATTCTCAACCAATTCAAATGATGAAGAAGGAACTTTAAGAATTGGCAATTACGATTTTTTATATGATTTCTGCGATGGAAAAGCTAAATTTGCCAACAAAGCAACTTATAGTTCAGCACAATTTTCACATCCAAGAAAAGTTTCTGTTTCTACAGACAAGCAAGGAGTTGTAAACTCCACTTATGAAGGAACTCTGGTTTTTCAGGCTGATAGAGATTATTACTCCGTTATTGCTATTGTTACTATATTAGAAAAAAACGGTTATATTCTGGGTGTAAAAATGCGCCAAAAAGAAGGTAACAAAAAAGAGTACGCTTTTAGCACAAAACCAACTAGTTAAAACAACAAAGGATTTTTTCACGTTATAAAATCCTAAATCAGAAAATTCCAACATTAAAAATGGATGTATTAATTAAGATTAAAGATCGAGAAGGAGTTATACACGAGTTACAGGCTCCAACTGATATGGCAATGAATATAATGGAGTTATGCAAGGCATACGAACTTCCTGTTGAAGGAACCTGCGGAGGAATGGCCATGTGTGCTTCTTGCCAGTGTTACGTTCTAAATGATGTTGCATTACCTGAAATGGGAGATGAAGAAGAAGCCATGCTTTCGGAAGCGTTTTATGTTAAATCTAATAGCCGTTTAGGTTGTCAGATCCCAATTACTGAAGAATTAGAAGGACTGGAATTAGAACTGGCTCCTGAATATTAAAAATAAAATTCCAATATATTAAAAATTCCAAATTCCAAAAACGTCAGTCGTTCTATGGAATTTGGAATTTTTTATTTGGAATTGATATTACTCGTATTTGTTAATTAAATCTTCCAGCAGAAATTCTTTTAGCAGTTTATCCAGGTATTTACCTCTGCTGCTTAATTCTCGCTGATAAGGCGCAAAATCACTTGTATAATCATTAAATACATTATTCAGATCTTTCAACTGATTTATTTGTTCGGCAGTTATTGCTGAACCTTTCTTTTCAATAAAATCTAAAATTCTTTTTATTGCAATTTCTTTCTCAATAATCGCTTCTTCAGTATTTTCTAAAGTACAAATACCATAAATTCCTTTGCAAAAATAGTCCCATTCTTCTTCTAAAGCTATATTTGCTTTTACCAGATCGATTTGTCCGTTTTCGTCAAAAGTATTTCCGTAAGCGAATGTTTTGTATTTGTGATTTTTTAAATTAGATAGAAGATTTTCTCTAAAATCCTTTTTAAATTTTTCCGGATTATGATGCAGCGTATTATCTGCAATAAGCTGCAAAATGCTTTTTGGAAAATATTTTTTAGAAGAAACAACCTTGTAACTATCGCCTAAAGAAGAACTAATTGTTATTTCTGAATCAATACTATATGATGGCTGCGGAATAAGTTTTGCCTCAATAAGATGATTAAATTTATCCGGAGTAATATTCATTAAACTGATAACTTCTTCAGCTTCCAGATAATTTTCTTCGATGTATTTTAGGTTGATATCTTTCATGATTCGTGCGATACTATTTTTAGATTTAAGGAATAATTCACGAAATAAATGTACCAAAAATAACATACAAAAAAACCGTAATTACAAAATGTAATTACGGTTTTTTCTTTATAACAATTTTCTTTAATCTCTGGCTTATACCAAACCTGCCTGAATTAAATATTCAGCGATTTGAATTGTGTTTGTTGCAGCTCCTTTTCTTAAGTTATCAGCAACAATCCACATATTTAATGTATTTTCCTGGCTTTCGTCACGACGAATTCTACCCACAAAAACATCATTTTTACCTTCTGCATACAATGGCATTGGGTATGTAAAAGTGTCTAAATTATCCTGCACCACCACCCCATCAGTATTATGCAAAATTTCACGTACTTCGTTTACATCAAAATCATTTGTAAACTCAACATTTACAGCTTCGCTATGGCCGCCTACAACTGGCACACGAACAGCAGTTGCTGTAACACGGATCGTATTATCACCAAGAATTTTTTGAGTTTCGCGAACTAATTTCATTTCTTCTTTAGTGTATCCGTTGTCTTCAAAACTATCGCAATGTGGAATCGCATTTCTGTGAATTGGATATTTATATGCCATTTCTCCCTGAATTCCGGCGTATTCATTTTCTAATTGTCTAACCGCTTTTACACCAGTTCCGGTGATCGATTGGTAAGTAGAAACAATAATTCTTTTGATGTTGTATTTTTTATGCAAAGGAGCTAAAGCCAAAACCATTTGAATAGTAGAACAGTTTGGGTTTGCAATAATTTTATCTTCTTTTGTTAAGGTCGAAGCGTTGATTTCAGGAACTACTAATTTTTTAGTCGGGTCCATTCTCCAAGCCGATGAGTTATCAATAACGGTAGTTCCGGCTGCAGCAAATTTTGGCGCCCATTCTAATGAAGTATCTCCTCCGGCAGAAAAAACGGCAATATCAGCTTTCATATCAACAGCCGTTTGCAATCCTACAACTTTATATTTTTGACCTTTATATTCAATTTCTTTTCCAATTGATTTTTCAGATGCAACAGGAATTAATTCTGTTACAGGGAAATTTCTTTCCGCTAAAACTTTAAGCATTACCTCGCCAACCATACCAGTGGCACCTACAACCGCTATTCTCATTTTTATATTTTTAGTATGAATTAATCTAAATTACTCTGCAAAAGTATACATAATAAAAATCAAAACAAGGCGATTCACAAAAAATAACAAAATGTTACAAAACAAACAAAAGCAAAAAAACCGTCCCAATTAAGGAACGGTTAAGTTAGACTTAGTGTAGCGGTATATATATTATTGTTTATTTTTTAATAAATCTCTAATTTGAATAAGAAGCTCTTCTTGTGTTGGTCCAGCTGGTGCTGCTGGCGGCGGAACATCTTTCTTTTTTAAGTTGTTGATTCCTTTTATAATTAAAAATAAAACAAAAGCCACAATTATAAAGTTAATTACTGCCGAAAGAAACAAACCATATTTTACACCTCCAAAAGCGGTAAGCTCTTCGATAGTAGATAAATGTGCCGCATCCAAAGCCGGTTTCAATATTAAAGGCGTGATTACATTTTCAATTAACGAGCTTACAATTTTGCCAAAAGCAGCTCCAATAATAACACCGACAGCCAAATCGACTACGTTGCCTTTCATTGCAAATTCCTTAAATTCAGAAAGCATTCCCATAATTGTTCGTTTTAATTTATATTTATTTAACCCCGAAAATACGGAATTTTCCTGAAAATCCCTCAAATCTATCTGAAAAATACCCTTTTTACACGTTGCGAAATACTCGTTAAAATTTCATACGGAATAGTTTTCAATGCATTAGCAATTTCAGTAACGGTTGGGCTTTCGCCGAAAATAATTACCGAATCACCTTCTTTGCAATCAATTTCACTTACATTTACCATCAGCATATCCATGCAAATACTGCCTACAATGGGTGCTTTTCTGTTTTTAATCATCACATATCCCACTTCATTTCCCCATAATCTCGAAATTCCATCGGCGTAACCAATTGGGATTGTCGCTATTTTAGTTTCTTTTTGCGCCATAAATCTTCGGCCGTAACCTACGCTGTCTCCGGCAGGAATAGTACGGACCTGAGAAATAATAGATTTTAAAGTGCCAACATTTTCTAAATATTTTTGTTCTAACGGATCATTAGAAACTCCATATAAACCAATTCCCAAACGTACCATATTATATTGTGCCGCAGGAAAATTACTGATTCCGGAAGTATTCAAAATATGACGAATTGGATCAATATTTAATTCTGAAATTAATTTGGATGATAATTTTTCGAATAAATTAATTTGAGACATCACAAAATCATAATGATTCATATCGTCGCTTGTTGCCAAATGCGATAAAACACTTTGCACTTTTACGGTAGAATTTCCTTTTAAAGTCTGAATCAATTCGTCAATTGTATTTTCTTCAAAACCCAAACGATGCATTCCTGTGTCGAGTTTTATATGAATGGGGAAATCTTTTAAATTTTTCTCGCGGGCTATTTTCAAAAAGGCATTCAGTCCTTTTATACTATAAATTTCAGGTTGTAATTGGTATTGAATAATCGATGGAAAACTTGTCGATTCCGGATTCAAAACCATAATTGGCAATTTGATTCCGCCATTTTTAAGTGAGATTCCTTCATCGGCGAAAGCCACACCTAAATAATCAACATTATGATGTTCTAATAATTTGGCAATTTCCAAACCGCCGTTTCCATAACCAAAAGCCTTTACCATCACCATGATTTTGACATCGCTGGCTAGTTTTGATTTAAAGAAATTCAGGTTGTGACTAATAGAATCCAGATTGATTTCCAGAATCGTTTCGTGCGTTTTCTCTTCTAATAAAGTCACGATTTCTTCAAACTGAAATGTTCTTGCTCCTTTTATCAAAATCGTTTCATTGGCAAAATTCAGGCTTTCAAAATGAGCGATAAATTCTGCTGTATTTTGAAAAGTTATACAGTTCGAAAATTTATCTGCAAAAGAGGAAATTGTTGTTCCAATGCCAATTACACGATTTATTTTATTGTCTGAAATAAGCAGGGCAACTTTCGAATATAATTCTTCATTTGAAAATCCGCTTTGAAAAATATCAGATAAAATAACCGTTTTCGAAGGATTCTTTTTTTGGCTTTCCAGAAAATCCAACGCAATTTTAAGCGATTGAAAATCGGAACTGTAACTATCATCAATAATACTGCAATTGTTGATTCCGTTTTTAACTTCCAAACGCATTTCTACCGGATACAGCATTTGCATGCGGTTTTGAATCGTATTGGAATCATATTTAAAATACAACAAAACCAACAAACACGAAATGGCATTTTCTATCGATGCAGAATCCTGAAACGGAATTTCTAAATCAAAAATTTCATTATTATATTGGTATTGAATGTGTGTTTTATCCCCTTTATTTTCTTTATTCAGAATAAAAACATCTGCCGATTTATCTCTGAAACTCCATGAAAAAAGTTTTCGCGGATGCATCATATATTCTGCCGCAAATTGGGATAAACAGGAATCTACCGTTTCATTTTTTTGATAAATAATAACGGGACAATCTTTAAACAAAAGCAGTTTTTCATCAATCTTTTGTACCAAATTCAAAAATCCTTCATCGTGAGCGGTTCCTATATTCGTAAGGACGCCAATTGTAGGTTTAATGATTTTTTCGAGTTTGTCCATTTCGTTAACCGTAGAAATTCCGGCTTCGAAAATGCCCAGATTGTGTTTCTCATTAATGGCAATCACAGAAAGCGGCACACCAACTTGTGAGTTATAACTTTTAGGACTTCTGATAATATTATAATCCGGACTTAATAAAAAATTAAGCCATTCTTTTACGATCGTTTTTCCGTTGCTCCCGGTCAGGCCGATAACAGGAAAATCAAAAATATTTCTGTAATAAGCTGCAAAATTCTGTAAAGCGTGTAACGTATTTTGAACAATCAGAAAGTTCGCTTTTCCCTCGCAGTTTTCAGGAATATATTGCACGACAAAATTCTGAACTCCTTTTTCAATCAATTCTGAAATGTATAAATGAGCATCATTATTGACGCCGATTAAAGCGAAAAATAAAGTTTGAGATCCGTTTTGCAGTGAACGGCTGTCGATCGAAATATGATCAATAAAAATATCAGTTTCAGCACCAGTCCATTTGGCTTCAAGAACGGATACAAGGTTTTTTATATTTATGCTCATTTGGGAAATTTCTTTTGTCAAATTTAAAAAAAGGTTTGCCACGAAATTCACAAATTTTCACTAATTCTTAAGGGTGAAAAAAATCTGCCACAGATTCGGGGATTAAGATGATTTTTCTATTCTGTGTTTTTTTGCCACTAATTGCACAAATTTTCGCTAATTATTTTTCACACAGATTTAAAAAAGATTTTAGCAGATGCCACAGATTTTTATTTATTAAATCTGCCAAAATCTGTAGAAACTGCGTGAAATAAATATTACGCATACTTTAAAAATAAAAATTCGTGCTAATTCGTGAAATTCGTGGCAAAAAAAATTATTTCCTTATATTTGTGAAGACCTCAAATTAAAGATTTTGAAAAAAATACTCCCGATATTCTCCTATATATTGCATCCGATTTTTATATCGATGTATGCTACTTTGTTCTATTTGTTTTGTAAAGGCGATATTTTTACAAATCAGGAGAAATATTATGTTTTGTTTCAAATTCTCATTATTACGATTCTTGTTCCTATATTATTTTTTATGCTTTTAAAATCAACGGGGCATGTAAAATCGGTCATGATTCATGAAACAGCTCAGCGAAAAATTCCGCTTATTCTGCAATGTTTTCTGTATATTTTATTGGTAAAAAGAAGCATTGTTATTGCAAGATATCCGGAACTTCATTTCTTTTTTCTGGGCGCGTTATTCAGTACAATTCTGGCTTTGGTTGCCGCACTTTTCAAAATAAAGGCAAGCTTGCACATGATGGCCATCAGCGGATTTACAATTTTTGTAATTGGGATGAATATTCATCTACAAATGCAAAATCCTTATTGGACTGCTTTCATGGTTTTGCTTACGGGAATTGTAGCTTCGTCACGCCTTGCTATGGAAGCTCATACGAATAAAGAACTTCTTCTTGGTTTGGCACTTGGCGTATTTCCGCAATTATTGTTCTTGTATTTGTGGTTATAAATTTGACAAATGAAAAGCTTTATGTTTGCGGTTAAAAAATTACAAAATGTAAAATATCAATCCCGCATTCAGCGTTCTCACATCAATATTTTGCCCTGAAGTAGTTTGTACATTTTTAAACAAAGGATTTAAACCATAATTAAGGTAAACATTCCAGGTATTATAACCCACAGCAAGATAAACGCCGTATTGTATTTTATTAATATCGCGATTATTGTTAACGGTATATTTCTCTTCTCCCGTATCTACAACCGATTTATTAGAGAAAACATAACTTACTTTAAATCCACCGTAAATTCTCCAAAACCTGTAGCTTTCGTAAGTCGAATTTCTCCAGCGAAATTCTATCGGAAGATCGACTAAATATTGCCTGTATCGATTTGATTTAATATCATTATAATCGCTCACTTCATAAGCCAAAGCTCCGTCTGGCAGTTGAGAAATAGTCAGGTTTTGGAAATAATTCTGATAACTCAATCCCAAACCTGTGGCAATAGCAACAGTTCTCTTTTTATTAATGGGCATATCGCGCAAAAATCCGGCAGAAAGTCCGGCAGAAAATTTATTTTGCTTAAGATCTTTCGGAATCTGTGTTAACAAATTATAGGTAATCGAAAAGTAAAACTGATCTTCACGATACAGCGAATCGATTTTTACAATGGGTTCTAATTTAGGTTTTGTTTCTTCTTGCGAAAAAACATTAAAAAACGACATTAAAAATAAACAACTAAAAAGGAATCGCATATCGTATTTTGGTTTTAAGTAGGTTTTCAAGTAAACGTTTTTTAGAGTTGATTTATTTCACTTACAAATATAATATAATGCCAGTTCAGGAAATAAAAAGAACGTGATTATTCTATTTTTCACGGCGAATATTTTCTTTTACTGCACTATTTTCAATAAAAATGGAATAGAATCAAAAAAACAAACTGATTTTTCAATGCTCTTTTATACCTTTGTCCTGCATGAAAAAAAGACAGCTCATATTAAGTGTCTCCCTGGCGCTGACAGTATTGTTCTCAATATTGTTTCAGTCCATACACAGTTATGAGCATATTGTAAAACAGCTTTCAGAAAAACAATGTCATCACGATTATAGTGATCCAAGCGGCGAAATAACGCACCAGCATCATAATTATGATTTGTGTTATGTTTGTCATTTTGCTTTTGGAAGTTATATTGTTCCTGAAGAATTCTCAGTTCAGTTTGGTACTTTTCACAAAGAAATTCCTTATTTCTTTGCCTTTTCAGAAAATATTTTTTCGTTTTCAGGAAGTGCTTATTTATTGCGCGGACCCCCACAAACTATAGTTGCTTAAATTTCGAACACTCGAAATAAAACCTAAATCTTTTAATCAATTCAAAAAACCTTGAGTTTCCCAATCTTGACATGATCAGGATCGGAAAGCTTTACTGTTATTCTTGTTTTTGTTTTTAAAAGAAAAAATCAAATTAACTATAGCATCATTTTCAAATGAAAAAAATAATATTAGCCCTTATTTTAGGGTTTTCGAGCCTGCTTTCGGCTCAAAATTCTGTTTCAGGAACGGTAACAAATCTTGAAAACCAACCTTTAGCAAACGTTTCTGTTTACGCACCTGAATTGCACAAAGGCACAACAACGGATGAAAACGGAAAATATGAATTCAAAAATCTTCCAAACGGAAGTTTTAGACTTGCTTTTACGCTTGTTGGATATACAACTCAAAATAAAACCATTGCTAAAATATTAAAAGAAAATACTTTAGATGTAATTCTGACTGAATCTGTTTTTGAAATGGATGAAGTTGTGGTTTCAACTCCTTTCAACAAATTGCAATCGCAAAATGTGATGAAAGTAGAACACGAAAGCATTAAAACATTACAGCAAAAAGGAACTTCGACTTTGATTGAAGGCTTGGCAACGATTCCTGGAGTTTCTCAAATTTCAACCGGAACTTCTATTGGAAAACCTGTTATTCGCGGACTTAGTGGAAATCGTGTTTTGGTTTATTCTCAAGGTGTTCGTATCGAAAACCAACAGTTTGGAGACGAACATGGTTTAGGTTTAAACGATGCCGGAATCGAAAGTGTTGAAGTTATAAAAGGCCCGGCATCTTTGTTATATGGTTCTGATGCGCTTGGCGGTGTTTTATATTTTAATCCCGAAAAATTTGCAGATGCGAATACATTCAAGGCTAATTTCAGTCAAAAATATTTTACGAATACACAAGGAAGTAATTCATCAATTGGATTAAAAACTTCAACTGATAACTGGAAATTTCTGGCTCGCGGAAGTTTCAACACACACTCAGATTATAAAATTGCCGATGGTGATCGCGTAACGAATTCACGTTATAACGAAACTGATTTTAAAACCGGAATTGGCTACAGCAACTCTAGTTTTTCGAGTGTTTTGAGATACAATTACAATAAACTGGATATTGGTATTCCTGAAGATGGAATTGCAGAACAGTCTTCTAGCAAAGACACACAATTTCCGAGACAGGGAATTTTCAATCATTTATTGAGTTTAAACAATGTGATCTTTTTCGAAAATTCAAAACTGGATGTTGATTTAGGCTATATTGCCAATGACCGAAGCGAGTTTGAAGACAGCAACGATGCTTCTTTAAGAATGAAACTGAATACTTTTAATTACAATGCAAAGTATCATTTTCCGAAATTGGGTAAAATTGAAACTATTTTGGGTGTTCAGGGAATGCATCAAACGAACAAAAATTCTGGTGAAGAATATTTGATTCCAGATGCAACAACGAATGATTTTGGAGTTTTTGGAACTGCAAATTACGAATGGAATAACAGCGTTTTACAAGCCGGTTTGCGTTTTGACAACAGAAATATTACTTCTGAAGCACACGGAACGGAAGGCGAAGAAGGTTATTTTGAAGCCCTTGATAAATCTTTTGACAGCTTTAATGCTTCTTTAGGATATAAAACAAAACTGGCTGAACCTTTGACGCTTCGACTGAATATTGCAACAGGATTTAGAGCGCCAAATCTGGCTGAGTTAACTTCAAATGGTGTTCACGAAGGAACAAACCGTTACGAAATTGGAAATAGCGATTTGAAAACAGAACAAAACGTTCAGACTGATTTAAATTTAGAATATAAAAACACGCATTTTGAGTTTTTCATCAACGGATTTTACAATCATGTAAACAATTATATTTATACTTCGCCAACAGGAGAAACGCTGGATGATAATGATGTTTTTGCTTACGTTCAGGATAATGCAAAATTATATGGAGGTGAAGTTGGTCTGCATTTTCATCCGCATCCTCTTGATTGGCTGCATTTTGAAACGAGTTTTGAAACTGTAACAGGTAAAAAAGACAACAATGATTATTTACCTTTAATTCCGGCAAACAATTGGAACAACACGCTTAGAACTGAATTTAAAATCAAAAACTGGTTCGAAGAAGGATATGCTTCTTTAAACGTTTCTTCGACTTTTGACCAGAAAAATGTGAGTGGTTTTGAAACCGCTTCAAACGGATATACTTTGGTCAATTTAGGTTTTGGAGGAACGGTAAAACTTGGAAAAACTGCTTTTGACGTAAACCTGAACGGAAACAATTTATTCGATAAAAAATATATTGCACACCTTTCAAGATTAAAAACAGACGGTATTCCAAATATTGGAAGAAACATTGTTTTAGGTGTGAATTTCAACTTGTAAAAATTTAACCGCAAAGTGCACTAAGATTTACGCAAGGTTCGCAAAGTTATTTGAAACGGCTTTGCGAACTTTGTGTTTTTATAAAGGCTGGTTAATTAAAAAACTTTGTGTGCTTTGCGGTAAATTTATATTCAACAAAAAGTCCTATTTTTGTTATAACTGACAAACCAAAAACTATGAAAAAAACAATTCTTATAATGGCTATAACTACTGCAGGAATTTCATTTGGACAAAACACGATAAAATATCCAGAAACTAAAAAAGGAGAAACTGTTGATGTTTATTTTGACACAAAAGTAAGCGATCCTTATCGTTGGCTTGAAGACGATAAATCGGCAGAAACCGGTGCTTGGGTAAAAGCAGAAAATGAAGTTACTTATGCGTATTTAGATAAAATTCCGTTTTGTGAAGAACTAAAAAAACGAATGGAGAAACTGTGGAATTATGAAAAAATAGGTGCTCCGTCTATCGAAGGAAAGTTTACTTATTATTCTAAAAACAACGGACTTCAAAATCAATCGGTTATTTACAGAAAAGATGAAAAGGGTAAAGAAGAAGTTTTTCTGGATCCTAATACTTTCTCTAAAGACGGAACGACTTCGCTTGGAAGTTTAGATTTTTCTGAAGATGGAAATAAAGCTGCATATTCTATTTCTGAAGGCGGAAGCGACTGGAGAAAAGTGATTATTATTGATGCTTTGTCTAAAAAAGTTGTAGAAGATACTTTAGTAGATATCAAATTTAGCGGTATTTCATGGTTAGGAAATGAAGGTTTTTATTATTCAAGTTATGACAAACCGAAAGGAAGTGAATTATCTGCTAAAACAGATCAGCATAAATTATATTTCCACAAACTTGGAACTTCTCAAAAAGATGACAAAGTTATTTATGGAGCAGATCAAAAACGCAGATATGTTGGCGGTTACGTTACAGAAGACAATCATTATCTGGTAATTACTGCTGCAAATTCTACTTATGGAAATGAATTGTACATCAAAGATTTAACCGTTGCAAATAGTCCGATTGTAACTATTGTGGACAATTTTAATGGTTCTCACACTGTAATTAACAATGAAGGAACCAAGTTGTTTATAGAAACCGATTTGAATGCGCCAAACGGTCGCGTGGTTGCGGTTGATTTTAGCAATCCGAAACCGGAAAACTGGAAAGATTTTATTCCGGAAGCCAAAGATATTCTATCACCTTCAACTGGTGGCGGATACTTTTTTGCCAATTATATTAAAGATGCGGTTTCGTTTGTAAAACAATACGATTACAACGGAAAACTGGTTCGTGAAATCAAACTGCCTGCCGTAGGAACTGCCAGTGGTTTTGGTGGAAAAAAGAATGACAAAGTATTGTATTATAGTTTTGCAAATTATACAACTCCGGGATCGATTTTTTCTCTTGAGCCAAAATCAGGTAAATCTGAAGTCTATGAAAAACCGAAAGTAGATTTTAAAAGTGAAGATTATGAGTCAAAACAAGTTTTCTACACTTCAAAAGACGGAACAAAAATCCCGATGATTATCACCTATAAAAAAGGAACAAAACTGAACGGCAAAAACCCGACTATTCTTTACGGTTATGGTGGATTCAATATTAGTTTAACTCCTGCTTTTAGTATTTCGAACGCCGTTTGGATGGAAAATGGCGGAATTTATGCGGTAGCCAATTTAAGAGGCGGCGGTGAATACGGAAAAAAATGGCACGACGCCGGAACGAAATTGCAAAAACAAAATGTATTTGATGATTTTATCGCTGCTGCGGAATATCTAATTGCGCAAAAATATACTTCATCTGATTTCTTAGCGATTCGCGGAGGTTCTAACGGAGGTTTATTAGTGGGCGCCACAATGACACAACGTCCTGATTTAATGAAAGTGGCTTTACCGGCCGTTGGTGTTATGGATATGTTGCGTTACCATACTTTTACAGCCGGTGCAGGTTGGGCTTATGATTACGGAACTGCCCAGGATAATAAAGAAATGTTTGAATATTTAAAAGGTTATTCTCCGGTTCAGAATGTAAAAAGCGGTGTTCAATATCCTGCAACTATGGTTACAACGGGAGATCATGACGATCGTGTGGTTCCTGCTCACAGTTTTAAATTTGCTGCTGAATTACAGGAAAAACAAACAGGTCCTAATCCGGTTTTGATTCGTATTGATGTAAAAGCCGGTCACGGTGCAGGGAAATCTGTTGCTGCTTCTATTCAGGAAAATGTAGATATTCAGGCGTTCACGCTTTACAATATGGGATTTAAGGCTTTACCGAAAAAGTAAAACTTTAGTCTAAAATTTTTAGCCACGAATTCACGAATTTTTTTGTGAGTTCGTGGTTTTCTTTTTGCTATGAATTTCACGAATTTTTTATTTTAAATCTGCGTGAAAAAATAATTCGTGAATTCGTGGCTAACTTTTTTTCTCTTAAATTTGAAATAACTAAAATACCAAAAAATGAAAATTGTAAAATGGGGAATTATAGGCTGCGGAAATGTAACTGAAGTTAAAAGCGGACCAGGATTTCAAAAAGCACCAAACTCAGCATTAGTGGCTGTTATGCGCAGAGATGCGGCTCTTGCCGAAGATTATGCAAAACGCCATAATGTGCCAAAATGGTATTCGAATGCGATTGATTTAATCAACGATCCTGAAGTTGATGCGGTTTATATTGCTACGCCTCCGTCCTCTCATAAAGAATATACTATTTTATGCGCCAAGGCCGGAAAACCGGTTTATGTCGAAAAACCAATGGCTTTGACTTTTGAAGAGTGCAACGAAATGATCAGCGCTTGCAAAGAACATAATGTTCCGCTATTTGTGGCGTATTACAGAAGAAGTTTACCAAGATTTTTAAAAATAAAAGAAATAATAGATCAGAATAAATTAGGCAAAATAAGACATGTAAATTGTGTTTTATACCATCCTTTTGAAGCGCGTTATGATGATGATATCAATTTACCATGGACAGTTTTACCGCATATTTCAGGCGGTGGAATTTTTGTTGATTTGGCTTGCCATACATTAGATTTTCTGGATTTTGTTTTAGGTCCGATTAAATCGGTTCGCGGACATGCAACTTCACAGCTTCTTGCCTATCCTGCCGAAGATTCTGTTTCGATGTCATTTTTATTCGAAAACGGAATTCACGGAACCGGTTTGTGGAATTTTGCCAGTTTTGAACGTTATGATAATACCGAAATTGTAGGTGATAAAGGAAAAATTTCTTTTTCAACTTTTGGAAATGATCCAATTCATATTCAATATGCAAATGGCGAAAAGGAAAGTATTACGATTGAAAATCCGCTTCATATTCAACAGCCTTTTATAGAAACTGTTGTTGCTGAAATTTTAGGGAATGAAGGTGTTTCTCCATCAAAAGGGACTTCTGCCGCGAGAACAAGCTGGGTTATTGATGAAGTTTTGAAGGAGTTTAGGAATTCGAAATAAACCTTACATTTTTTGAATTGCCTCCAGCTTTAGCTGGAGATATAAATTTGCAAAAGAAAAAGGCTTTAGCCAAACACGCACATTATGGCTAAAGCTTTTTAATATTGATTCTTCAACCTCCAGCTAAAGCTGGAGGCAATTCAAATTCTTGTCTAAAATAAATATTCAAAATTATTATTGCAATTGACGGATTATCATACAATCTTGTCATTCCGAGGAACGAGGAATCTCCGTAAGAAACTCTGCAAGGAAATTCGCCAATCTTTGTCGAATTACTAGTGTGATTTCTCCCTTCGGTCGAAATGACAAACTAAACGAAAGCATCCTTATTAAAATGAATTCCCTAGCCCCGATAGAAGTGAAAATCCTTTTGTACCGGGGTTCGGCACAAAAGATTGCAGCGTATAGCGGGATTAGCTCCTGAAAAAAATTGGGTTTATTAGAAACCGAAATGACATAAAACCACAAAAAAAGAGGATATTCAAAATGAATATCCTCTTTTTTATAAGTATAAAATTTCTTTAGAAATTATAGGCTGTATTTAAGACCTACCGTTAATCCTAAACCAGAAATTCCAACATAAGAACTTAATTCATCCATTGCATCATTTGGACGAGTAGTATCTTTTGTATCTGTTGTTGCTGTATTTGGATTAAACAAAGGATTGTTAGAATTAACATCTAATCTATCTCTGTAATTTGTATGAATTTGAGAAGTTGTTCTGGTTGCTAGAGCATCTTGTCCGTTTACTGTAAAATCAGTTGTTTCTTTAGTTTTTCCGTGTACTGTAAAGTTACGGTATTCTAATTCTGCAAAAGCAGAAATATGTTTTCCTAATTTATAAGAAGTCCCTACTGCAGCAGAGAATCCTAATGTTGGATTTGGTTTTACTTTATCAACACTGTGAACATTTCCAAAAACAGGCGCACCAGTATTTGGATTAACTCCAACTGGAGCATATGCATCAGAAGTAATTTCTAAATCTCCATGAATAGGAACTAAAACTCCAACTTTTGTATATGGCTCAAAACCATGAGATTCTCCTAAAAACATAACAAGTGCAGGAGCAATATCAAATGCAGTAATTTCACCTACTGATTTAAAATTATATGTACCAGTTGCAGGAATATAAGGTACATCAGTTGTAGTTTGTGCCATTGTTTTAGAATTACTTGAATAGTAATTTGCTCCTAACTCAACTCCTAAACGAGTAGAGAAACGGTAACCAGCAGTAATTCCAGTTCTAAATCCTTGTCCAAAAGAACCTGTAATACTTCTTTCAGAAACTAATTTTCCTCCTACGTAATTTCTATCTAATGCTGCATTTCCACCAACTGTTGGAAATTCAGTAGAAGCTGTTTGATTAAAATATGATCCTCCTAATTTAAAATACCAGCTTTCTGGTTTATCTGCTTTTTCTGTTTGCGCCATTGTGGCCATAGAGCAAACTAATAATCCTAATAAAAATAGGTTCTTTTTCATAATTCTGATTTAATTAATTTATACAAATTTAGAATTTTTTAACACGTTCTATATATCTGCATTGTTAGACTTAGTACGAAAACGTTGTAATTTTGGGCAATATTACTAAAAAAGTATTATGCATGCATATTTTTAACTTAAAAAAAATATATTCTTCTAAATTTTAACTGTTAAAATTTAGTTCAGCTTAAAATTTACCTGCATTTTTTCCAATTCCTGTAATAACTCTGCTGAAATTTTGACTTTTAATCTTCGGCTTGGCATCGTTAATTTGGTTACAACCTTTATTTCTTCTACTTCTTTAACTTCCTGCATTTTAGTTTCACTTAGAGCCACATCGTTATCGTCATTTTCATTTTCGTCAACAAAAACAGCATCTTCTGTTTCTTCAAACTCATTGGTGGTTTCTACCTCGACCAAACGTTTTATTTTTTCTAATTCCATGATTTCAAATGTCACAGAATTATCTCCTTTATTATCATTAAATAAATGACTTAATTTATGGATAAACTCGGTTTGTAAATCTTTTATATTTAGTAAAACAATTAGTTTTTTGGCAAAGGTTTCTAAAACATCCTGCAATTGTTTTACCTCAACAAATTGCATTCTTGGATCTGATTTTTTACCTGTATCATGATTTACCCAACCATCTTTTATCAGGATTTTAAGGTACGCAAAATTATTCTGAATCAGGAAATGACGGAACTTTAAATATTCTTCTCCGAAAATTTTAAACTCAAAACTTTCATCATAACCTTCTAAATTAAATACCGCCCAGCCTTTTCCATTTTTGGCCACACGATGCTGAACGTTATAAATGATTCCGGCAAAAGTTAGATTTTTTCCGACATATTCATTCATACTTTTAAGCGCTTCCAATCGGGCGTTGCAGAAGTATTTCATTTCAAATCTAAAATCATCAAGCGGATGTCCGGAAAGGTAAATTCCAACAACTTCTTTTTCTTTCGCCAGTTTTTCCATCGTACTCCAGTCTTCGCACGGAGGCACAACCGGCTCGGCAATTTGTACTTCACTGGCTTCTCCAAACAAACTTACCTGCGATGAATTTTCATTTTCCTGAAACTTCGATCCGTAACGCATTGCTTTTTCGTAAAAGGTAATTCCGTCGCCATCATCGTGAAAATATTGTGCTCTTGTCGTTCCTTCAAACGAATCAAAACCTCCGGCAAGTGCCAGATTTTCAATTGCTTTTTTATTGGCAGCACGCAAATCTATACGTTTCGCTAAGTCAAAAATCGATTTATATCTTCCGTCTTTTCTGTTTTCTACAATAGTGGCTACAGCTCCTGAACCAACACCTTTAATGGCGCCCATTCCAAAACGAACGGCATAATTATCATTTACCGTAAATTTATAGTACGACTCATTTACATCCGGACCTAAAACTTCTAATCCCATACGTTTACATTCTTCCATAAAAAATGATACCTGTTTAATATCATTCATATTATTCGAAAGAACTGCCGCCATATATTCTGCAGGATAATGTGCTTTTAAATACGCTGTTTGGTAGGCAATCCAGGCATAACAAGTCGAGTGCGATTTGTTGAAGGCGTAACTCGCAAATGCTTCCCAGTCTTTCCAGATTTTCTCCAGAATTTTGGCATCATGGCCTTTTTTTGCGGCTTGTTCCACAAATTTAGGCTTCATTTTATCCAGAACGTCTTTTTGTTTTTTACCCATCGCTTTACGCAAAACGTCGGCTTCACCTTTTGTAAAGTCTGCCAGCGATTGCGACAAAAGCATTACCTGCTCCTGATAAACCGTAATTCCGTAAGTCTCTCCTAAATATTCCTCACAGGCATCTAAATCGTATTTGATTTCTTCTTCACCGTTTTTTCTTCTTACGAAAGATGGAATATACTCCAAAGGTCCCGGGCGATATAAAGCATTCATGGCAATTAAATCTCCAAAAACTGTTGGTTTCAGATCTTTCATGTATTTCTGCATTCCGGGTGACTCGTATTGGAAGATCCCAACCGTTTCTCCTCTCTGGAAAAGCGCATACGTTTCTACATCATCAATCGGAAAAGTATCGGGATCCAGATCAATTCCGGTTCTGTATTTTACCAGTTTAACGGTATCTTTTATCAGCGTTAGGGTCTTCAGACCCAGGAAGTCCATTTTCAGCAATCCTGCACTTTCTGCAACCGAGTTATCAAACTGCGTTACATATAAATCAGAATCTTTTGCGGTGGTTACAGGAACGAAATTCGTAATATCCGATGGCGTAATAATAACTCCACAGGCGTGAATTCCGGTGTTTCGCATAGAACCTTCCAAGATTTTTGCCTGCTGAATTGTTTCTCCTGCCAAATCATCTTCATTGGCAATGGCGATTAATTCTTTTACATTATCAAATTCATCAGAACGAAGGGCTTTTTTAACATCCTCTTCATTTTCAGAAATAAAACGCGCCAGATTCCATTTTGAAGGCATCATGGCCGGAATCAATTTTGCAATTCTGTCGGCTTCAAATAAAGGTAAATCCAACACACGCGCCGTATCACGAATTGCTGATTTGGTTGCCATTTTACCATAAGTGATAATTTGCGCAACCTGATTTTTTCCGTATTTGTTGATTACGTAATCCATAACACGACCACGACCCTCGTCATCAAAATCAATATCAATATCGGGCATGGATACACGATCAGGATTCAGGAAACGCTCAAAAAGCAAATCGTACTTAATGGGGTCAATATTGGTAATTCCCAAACAATAAGCAACGGCAGATCCCGCTGCAGATCCACGTCCCGGCCCTACCGAAACGTCCATATTTCTGGCCTCGGCGATGAAATCCTGAACGATCAAAAAGTAACCCGGATATCCTGAATTCGAAATGGTTAATAACTCAAAATCCAGACGTTCCTGAATCGATTCTGTAATTTCACCATATCTTTTTGCTGCACCCACCATTGTAAGGTGACGCAGGTATTTATTTTCTCCACGAACTCCGCCATCGGCTTCATCTTCAGGAACTATAAATTCTTCCGGAATATCAAATTTAGGAAGCAATACATCACGATAAAGCGAATAGGTTTCGACTTTATCTACAATTTCCTGAATGTTAATAATCGCATCCGGCAAATCAGCAAAGAGTTTTTTCATCTCTTCTGATGACTTATAATAGTATTCCTGATTCGGTAATCCGTAACGATATCCACGGCCACGGCCAATTGGCGTCGCTTGTTTTTCACCATCTTTTACACACAATAAAATATCGTGGGCATTGGCATCTTCTTTATTTAAATAATACGTATTATTGGTTGCAATTAATTTTACATTGTGTTTTTGAGAGAATTCAATCAGGGTTTTGTTTACACGATTTTCATCTTCCTGATTGTGGCGCATTACTTCCAGATAAAAGTCATCGCCAAATTGTTCTTTCCACCAAATCAAAGCTTCTTCGGCTTGGTTTTCACCGATGTTCAGAATTTTACTCGGAATTTCTCCGTATAAATTTCCGGACAAAACCATGATATCTTCCTTGTATTTTTCAATGATTGCACGGTCAATTCTCGGCACATAATAAAATCCATCAGTAAAAGCTATTGACGACATTTTTGCCAGATTGTGATACCCGTTTTTGTTTTTGGCCAATAACACAACCTGATTTCCGTTGTCTTTTTTACTTTTATCTAAATGGTTATCGCAAACATTAAATTCACAGCCAACGATGGGTTTTATTTCGGTTTCTGTTGGTTCTTCACCAGCTTCAACCAAGGCTTTATTTTTTCCCGATGCTGCTTTATTGTGATTCATAACCGCGCTCACAAAATGGAAAGCTCCCATCATGTTTCCGGTATCTGTCATGGCAACTGCCGGCATTCCGTTTTTGGCTGTAGCCGCAACAATATTCCCAATTCCTATTGTAGATTGAAGAACCGAAAACTGTGTGTGATTGTGTAAATGCGCATATTTTGCGGCTTTAAAATCTGCTCTGTCAGAATCAGAAACCGTAGTTTGTCTTTCTTCAGATTGTAAAGCTTTAATTTGCTCTCTGATCTTATCAGAAGCCGCTTTTAAATTGATGTGTTTTAATCCAATTAATGGGAATTCCTGCGGATTTCTCTCTTGAAATTCCTTAAAATATTCTTTCGGAACATCCAGTTCTTCCTTGGTAAAAACTTCTCTTCTTACTAATTCAAGAAAACAACGCGTAGTTGCCTCAACGTCGGCAGTCGCGTTGTGCGCTTCTGCAAAAGGTTTATTAAAAAGATATTCGTGTAATTCTGTTAGAGTTGGCAGTTTATATCGCCCTCCACGACCTCCAGGAAGCTGTAATAATGAAGCCGTAACTTCGGTACAAGTATCTAAAACCGGCATTGAAGCCATTTGAGAATCAACGCCCATTCTATGAAATTCGGCTCCCATAATATTAACGTCGAAACCTAAATTTTGTCCAACGATAAATTTGGTTTTGCTTAAAGCGATATTAAATTTCTCCAAAACTTCCGCCAATGTGATTCCATCGGCTTCCGCCAATTCAGTCGAAATTCCGTGAATACGCTCAGCATCATAGGGAATATTAAATCCGTCAGGTTTAACCAAATAATCCTGGTGCTCGATCAATTGTCCCATTTCATCGTGAAGCTGCCACGCGATCTGAATACAGCGAGGCCAGTTATCAGAATCGGTAATTGGCGCATCCCAGCGTTTTGGTAATCCGGTTGTTTCGGTATCGAATATTAAATACATAGAATTAAATAGCAAAAATTAAGTTCCAAATTCCAAAACTTTTTCCAATATAAATTACTGATTATATGGATTATAAAAATTTGCTTTATGAAAAATGGAGGAAGTTCAAATTTACGCTTTTTTTAGAGAAATAACGAAGCGAAAGTTGTTAACAAAAGCATTAATTAAAACCCATCGCATGCAATTCATAAGAGTTCAATTAAACACATAGAAACATAGATTTCATAGATATAAAAAAGCATAAATAAAGAAACATATTTCTTTCTCATAGTCCCGAAGCCTCGGGATGTATTTTAAAAAAGCGAAATGCCTTATTATATCTATGAAATCTATACTTCTATGTGTTAAAAAAAATTAGGCTAAACGAATTTTGACAGCAAAACTTCGATTATTCATTTTGGATACTCATTGCACCAAAATGAACACTTTTAAACTGCACTGTATCCTGAACTTTGCCTTATCAATTTAAAACAAATTATTATGAAAACTATTTTTATTACAGGCGCTTCTTCAGGATTAGGAAAAGCTACAGCAAAATTATTTCAACAAAAAGGATGGAATGTAATCGCAACCATGAGAAATCCTGAAAAAGAAACAGAACTTTCTAACTTAAACAATGTAACGCTTTTACCGTTGGACGTTACTAATTATGAGCAAATACAAAGCACGGTTCAAAAAGCTATAGAATTAGGTGAAATTGATGTCGTTTTTAACAATGCCGGCTATGGTTTGATTGGTCCTTTGGAAAGTCTATCTGACGATCAGATTACAAAACAGCTTAATACTAATTTATTAGGCGTAATTCGTGTTACGAATGCTTTTATTCCCTATTTCAGAGAAAGAAAAAGCGGATTATTTATCTCAACAACTTCTATCGGCGGATTGATTTCTTTCCCGTTAGGATCTGTATATCACGCCACAAAATGGGGATTAGAAGGCTGGAGCGAAAGTATGGCGTATGAATTAAATCCGTTTGGAATAAATATTAAAACGGTTTCTCCGGGTGGTATTAAAACAGAATTTCTTCACGGATCACTTGATACCGGAGTGAAACCTGAATATGAAGCAATGGCAAATAAAATGTTTGAAAATGTAGATGTAATGTTCGAAATGGCATCAACTGCAGAACAAATTGCCGATGTAGTTTACGAAGCTGCTACAGACGGAAAAACCCAACTAAGATATGTAGCCGGAGAAGATGCAAAAGCACTTTACAAACAAAGACTGGAACAAGGTGACGAGGTCTTTCGTGCTGCATTCGGAAAACAATTTTTGGGAGCATAATTTATTACACTGATACCGTTCAGGTTTTGATAATCTGTGCGGTATTAGTTTTGAAATTTTTATACTTTTATATTATGGAAAAGAAAAACAACAATCCTGCAAAAATTTCCTCGATATCACAATTTCATAGTTTATTGAAGTTGCCAAAGCCTCTTCACCCTATGATAAGTTTGGTTGATAACAGGCAGCTTGTCATAAATGCCGATTTAACAAACACTTCTTTTTTGCTCGATTTCTATAAGATATCCTATAAGTTTTCTACCAATGGAAAAATGGGTTACGGTCAGGGTTATTATGATTTTAACGAAGGCGGATTAATGTTTGCTTCTCCCAATCAATTGATTTTTACAGATAATCACGAAGGTGTTGAATATTTTGGTTACACACTTCTTTTTCATCCTGATTTTATTAGAAATTATCCTTTGGGGAAAAACATTAAAAAATACGGTTTCTTCTCCTACGATACCAACGAAGCGCTTCATCTTTCTGATAGCGAAAAAACAATTATTACTGGATTATTGACAAGTATTGATAATGAACTTCACACCGCAATAGACGAGATGAGCCAGGATGTAATTGTTTCTTATATTGACGTTTTGCTCAATTACAGCAATCGTTTTTACAAACGTCAATTCATTACCCGAAAAACAATCAGCCACGATCTGTTACTTAAAGTAGAAGAAACTCTTGATAATTATCTGAATAATGCTGAAACCTTAAAAAGAGGATTGCCTACGGTAGATTTTCTGGCTTCAAAAATTAATGTTTCTACTCATTATTTGAGCGACATGCTTCGAAATTTAACCGGACAAAATGCGCAACAGCATATTCATTCAAAACTAATCGAAAAATCAAAGGATTTCCTGATGACGACCAATCTTTCGGTAGCAGAAATAGCCTATCAATTGGGTTTTGAATATCCGCAGTCTTTTAGCAAACTCTTCAAAAAGAAAACAAGTCTTACTCCGCTAGAGTTTAAAAATTCCCTGAATTAGTCTTCCAAATTATATGTGATTTTTCTTTGCCAACAAATCCTTTTTCTTCTTAAAATACATAAAATTTCATAAAAAAACACCACTTGGATGTCGTAGTATTGAGGCTGTTTATTGAATCTAAATAACACTCAAAAAACTACTTTAAAAGCGTTCAAAATCTACAAAAGCATCACTTTCACAAAGAAACCAAACTGACAATTATTACTATTTTTATTCATTTTGTTACATTTTTTCGAATTAATTCTTATATTTTATACTGATTTTAAGATAAATTTGCAAACTATTAAAACAAAACACAATTAGGCAAAATTACAGCTGAAAAAGAAAAAGAAAATCAATTTCTAAATCATTTTTCTGTCAAATCTGAAGTATCAAATACCGATTCTCAATTTGTATTTTAGTTTGGGTATCGTATATAATGAAATATTGAAATTGACCACTTTGTATCTTTTTTTACTTTTGTTTTGCTATTATCAGGAATTGCTGTGATTATAGAAATTACAATTAAAAAAAATAAAAAATGAGTAAGACATTATTTGACAAAGTATGGGATTCACATGTAGTGCGTAAAATTGAAGATGGACCAGATGTGTTTTTTATTGACCGCCATTTCATTCACGAAGTTACGAGTCCTGTTGCTTTTTTAGGATTAAAAGAAAGAGGCGTTAAGGTTTTATATCCTGAGCGTACTTTTGCAACTGCAGATCACAATACACCAACCATAAACCAACATTTACCAGTTCAGGATGCTTTATCAGCCAACCAGCTTAAAGCACTTGAAGATAATGCCAACGAATACGGAATTTCGCACTGGGGATTAGGTCACATTAAAAATGGAATTGTACACGTAGTTGGTCCTGAAAACGGAATTACTTTGCCGGGTGCTACTATTGTTTGTGGTGATTCTCACACGTCTACTCACGGTGCTTTTGGAGCGATTGCTTTTGGTATCGGAACTTCTGAGGTTGAAATGGTGCTTTCTACGCAATGTATTATGCAGCCTAAACCAAAGAAAATGCGTATCAACGTAAACGGTCAGTTAAGTAAAGGTGTTGGCCCTAAAGACGTTGCTCTTTATATTATTGCTCAGTTAACTACTTCCGGAGGAACAGGTTATTTTGTTGAATACGCCGGAGATGTTTTTGAAAACATGACTATGGAAGGTCGTATGACCGTTTGTAATTTAAGTATCGAAATGGGTGCGCGTGGTGGAATGATCGCGCCTGACCAAACTACTTTTGATTTCCTTGAAGGAAGATTATACGCTCCAAAAGGCGAAGCTTGGGATAAAGCGGTTGCGTATTGGAAAACTCTAAAAACGGATGCTGATGCTGTTTTTGATGCTGAATTAAACATCAACGCTTCAGATATTGAACCAATGATTACTTATGGTACTAACCCAGGAATGGGAATTGGTATCTCAAAACATATTCCGAACGCCAATCAGGTTGAAGGCGGTGAGGAAACTTATAAAAAATCGCTTGCTTACATGGGCTTCCACGAAGATGATGTGATGATTGGAAAACCAATTGATTATGTTTTCTTAGGAAGCTGTACAAACGGACGTATTGAGGATTTCAGGGCTTTCGCCGAAATTGTAAAAGGAAGAAAAAAAGCAGATAATGTTACCGCTTGGTTAGTTCCGGGTTCCCACGTTGTTGAAGCTCAGATTAAGGAAGAAGGTATTTTAGATATTTTGACAGAAGCTGGTTTTGTATTACGTCAGCCGGGTTGTTCTGCTTGTTTAGCAATGAACGACGATAAAGTTCCTGCAGGAAAATATGCTGTAAGCACTTCAAACAGAAACTTTGAAGGTCGTCAGGGTCCTGGTTCAAGAACATTATTAGCGAGTCCAATTATGGCTGCCGCTGCCGCTGTTACAGGAAAACTAACAGATCCTAGAGAGCTATTTTAGATTGGAGAGTTTAGATTTTAGATTTTCACTTTGTGTAAAACTCTTATCTAAACAACTTCATATAAAATTCATTTACATTACTAATACAAAAAATTTTAGCATTTAGAAATTCACCCCAGTGAGAAAATCTAAATCTAAAATCCAAAAATCTAAAATTAAAATGGCATACGATAAATTTAATATACTTACCAGCAGTGCAGTGCCGCTGCCAATTGAGAACGTAGATACAGATCAAATTATTCCGGCTCGTTTCCTGAAAGCTACAAAGCGTGAAGGTTTTGGAGACAATCTTTTCAGAGACTGGAGATATAACGGAGATGATACTCCAAAAGCTGATTTCGTTTTAAACGATTCAACTTATAGCGGGAAAATCCTTGTTGGAGGAAAAAACTTTGGTTCAGGATCTTCAAGAGAGCATGCTGCATGGGCAGTTTACGATTACGGCTTTAGAGCTGTAGTTTCAAGTTTCTTTGCCGATATCTTTAAAGGAAACTGTTTAAATATTGGTGTTTTGCCAGTTCAGGTTAGCCCGGAATTTGCTGATACTATTTTCAAAGCAATCGAAGCTGATCCTAACACTCAATTAGAAATCAACTTGCCAAACCAAACCATTACTTTATTGGCAACTGGTCAGCAAGAATCTTTTGCAATCAACGGATACAAAAAGAACAATATGATTAATGGCTTTGATGACATTGATTATTTGCAAAATATTAAAGAAGATATTGTGGCTTTCGCCGATAAACTTCCTTACTAATAGAAATAGTATTCAGTCTATTAGACCCGACAGGCTTCAAAACCTATCGGGTCTTTCTAAATTAAATTAGAAAACACAGAACGCGGATAAAACAGATTTACTATCGCAAAAACGCGGATAAAAACTGATTTTATTTTAACTAAAGTAAAAATCCGTCATAATCAGCGTCTTCGCAAAGCGAATCCGTAAAATCAGCGTTAAAATCAAAGTATGGATATTACTTTATCCAGCGCATTAGAAATTAGAATATCAATATGGAAAAAAGAAAAATTGAAATAATGGATACGACGCTTCGTGATGGTGAACAAACCTCCGGAGTATCATTTTCTGCTGCAGAAAAACTAACCATTGCACAATTATTGTTGGAGGAATTAAATATTGATAGAATCGAAATTGCCTCTGCCCGTGTGAGCGAAGGAGAATTTCAAGCCGTAAAAGGCATTACAACCTGGGCAACCGAAAGAGGATATATTGATCGTATTGAAGTGCTTTCGTTTGTTGACGGCGGAGTTTCCATAGAATGGATGAAACAAGCCGGCGCCAAAGTGCAGAATTTGTTGACAAAAGGATCAATGAATCACTTAACGCATCAATTAAAAAAAACTCCGGAACAACACTTTTCTGAAATTGCTCAAATCATCTCTTTAGCAAAAGAAAACAATATTGAAACCAATGTATATCTGGAAGACTGGAGCAATGGAATGAGAAATTCTCCTGATTATGTTTTTCAATTTTTGGATTTTTTATCCACTCAACCTGTTAAAAGAATTTTATTACCTGATACTTTAGGTGTTTTAATTCCATCATTGACTTTTGAATTTCTATCAAAAATCAGAGCTAAATATCCACAGATTCATTTTGATTTTCATGCTCATAATGATTACGATTTAAGTATTGCCAATGTTATGGAAGCTGTAAAAGCAGGCATAAACGGACTTCACGTTACAGTAAACGGAATGGGCGAACGCGCCGGAAATGCACCGCTGGAAAGCACGGTTGCCGTTATAAACGATTACCTGCCGGAAGTTAGCATCAACATAAAAGAAACTTCTCTTTATACAGTCAGCAAATTGGTAGAAACTTTTACCGGTTACAGAATTCCTGCCAACAAACCAATTGTTGGTGATAATGTTTTTACACAAACGGCTGGAATCCACGCTGACGGAGATAATAAAAACAATTTATATTTTAATGATTTGCTTCCGGAACGTTTCGGAAGAAAACGAAAATACGCTTTAGGAAAAACTTCGGGAAAAGCCAATATCGAAAAAAATCTTCAGGAATTGGGTTTAAAATTAAATCAGGAAGATTTGAAATTGGTTACTCAAAGAATTATCGAATTAGGCGATAAAAAAGAAACTGTTACTAAGGAAGATCTTCCCTATATTATTTCTGATGTTTTGGACAGTCATACTTACGAAGAGAAAATAAAAATTGAGTCCTATATATTAGTACACTCAAAAGGAATGCGTCCGTCGACTACCTTATGCCTGAAATTTGGAAATGAAATCATTGAAGAAAATGCGCAGGGCGACGGTCAGTTTGATGCTTTTATGAATGCATTGACGAAGATTTATAAAAGCAAAAAATTAACGCTTCCAAAATTGATTGATTACGCAGTGAGAATTCCACCTGGAAGTAGTTCTGACGCCTTATGCGAAACGATTATCACCTGGGTAAACAACGGAAAAGAATTTAAAACCCGCGGATTAGATTCAGATCAAACGGTTGCAGCAATTATTGCAACTCAAAAAATGTTGAATGTGATAGCCTAAGATGCTAAGTTGCTAAGGGACTAAGATTCTGAGATTAAAAAACTTTGAATCTTCGAAACTCAAAAACTTTGAAAAAATAATAACCTAAAAATAATTATAAATTAAAATTCTGACTTACTAAGAAAAAACTTAGAACCTTAGAAACTCAGAATCTTAGAATCTTTAAAAAAATGAAATTTAACATAGCCCTTTTAGCAGGAGACGGAATTGGTCCTGAGGTAATTAATGAAGCTGTAAAAGTATCTGATGCTATTGCAAAAAAGTTTAATCACGAAATAACATGGACGCCGGCTTTAACCGGAGCTTGTGCAATTGATGCCGTTGGAGTTCCTTATCCTGATGAAACGCATGAAGTTTGTATGAAAGCGGATGCAGTTTTATTTGGAGCAATTGGTCACCCGAAATATGATAACGATCCAAGTGCACCAGTTCGTCCGGAACAAGGATTATTATTAATGCGTAAAAAATTAGGGTTATTTGCAAACGTGCGTCCAACTTTTACTTTTCCATCTTTGATTGATAATTCTCCGTTAAAAAGAGAAAGAATCGAAGGAACGGATCTAGTTTTCTTAAGAGAACTAACAGGCGGAATTTATTTTGGAGAAAAAGGAAGAAAAGACGGCGGCGAAACTGCTTTTGACAATTGTGTTTACACAAGAGCCGAAGTTCAGCGTTTAGCTAAAAAAGGTTTTGAATTAGCGATGACACGTAGCAAAAAATTATGCTGCGTTGATAAAGCAAACGTTTTGGAAACTTCACGTTTATGGAGAGAAACAGTTCAGGCAATGGAAAAAGATTATCCTGAAGTTACGGTTTCTTACGAATTTGTTGATGCTGTTGCCATGCGTTTGGTTCAATGGCCAAACTCTTATGACGTATTAATTACAGAAAATTTATTCGGAGATATTTTAACAGATGAAGCTTCTGTAATTTCAGGTTCTATGGGATTAATGCCTTCTGCTTCTGTTGGAGAACATACTTCATTATACGAACCAATTCACGGATCTTATCCTCAAGCTACAGGATTAAATATTGCTAATCCGCTGGCGACTATTTTATCTGCTGCCATGATGTTCGAAGATGCTTTTGGACTTAAAGAAGAATCCGAAGCGATCAGAGCAGTTGTAAACAAATCATTAGAGCAAGGAGTTGTTACAGAAGATCTGGCTGCAAAAGGATCTAAAGCTTACAAAACAAGTGAGGTTGGAGATTGGCTTGTAGCTAATTTGTAGTTTATTTTGTTTCAGGTTTTCGAACTTGAAACTTGAAACAAAAAAATTACCCATAAAAAAAGGGATCAACTTTCGTTGATCCCTTTTATATATTTAGAAAAAAATATTAATATCCTCCTCTGTTACCACCACGGTCATTTCCACCACGGCTGTTTCCTCCACCATAACCTCCACCACGGCTGTTATTATTGAAGCTTCTTCTTTCACCTTCAGGTTTAGGTTCAGATTTATTAACCACAATTGCACGACCTTGAACAGTAGCTCCGTTCAATTCATCAATTGCTTTTTGAGCTTCCGCATCGTTTGGCATCTCAACGAAACCAAAACCTTTGCTTCTTCCAGTAAATTTATCAGTAATGATCTTAACTGAATCTACTGCTCCGTAAGCCTCGAAAGACTCTCTTAAATCTGCTTCCTCAATACTGAATGGAAGGCTTCCAACAAAAATGTTCATATGTACTTATTTATAATAATGTAGCAAATGTAGTCTTATTTTTCTCTAATCTACTATATATTAGTTTATTTATGTTTTTATTTAGATTTAAAAACACCGTTTTCAAAAAATAAATTGATTTATTTCTGAATTAATTTTCAAAAACAGTCGATAGCGTAACGGGAACTTTGTAAAAAACACCCTCTGTAAAGCTTATATTGGTCTTTTCTGTATCATTTTCTGCTGTTTTTACCGCATTAAACTTAAATGTTCCCGAAATGGTTTTGTTTTCAGTATCGTATTCTGTAATTGTTATTTGTCCATTTCCCATATCGGTTCCCGCGCTATACACATAAGATGTTGTACCAAGTTCATTATAAAAGAATGCTCTTGTGTTATTGTCACTGCCAATTGTATATGTCGTAGCTTCTGTAGAAGGCAGCTGAAGTCCAATCTTTTCGTATCCTAAAAATCCGGAAATGGCTACTCTGCCATCTTGAGAGATTTGAGCTTCATAACTTTGAGCTCTCCAAAAAACATTATCCTTTAAGGTTTGAAATGCCGGATTGTTAAATTTTACATCTTCGGTACAAGATGAAATTATAAGAAGTAATGAAAATAAAAAAAAGTACTTTTTCATGCAGATGAATTTTATAGCAAAAGTATCATATTCAATATAAATATTTAAAAACACTTTTCAAAAAACAACAAAAAATTAGGAAAAATTTAGTTCAGATATTTTTAATAAACTTTCGAACGCACAATTCAGAAAAAAATTATATCTTTGCGCCCTTAATTAACAGAGGTCGAGTACCTCAAAATTTAATCATACGATTATGTCAGTAAAAATTAGATTACAAAGACACGGTAAAAAAGGAAAACCTTTTTACTGGGTTGTAGCTGCAGATGCACGCTCAAAAAGAGATGGTAAATACTTAGAGAAAATCGGTACTTACAATCCAAACACTAACCCTGCAACTATCGACTTAAACCTTGATAGCGCTGTAAAATGGTTACACAATGGTGCACAACCAACTGATACTGCAAGAGCAATCCTTTCATACAAAGGAGCTTTATTGAAACACCACCTTGATGGAGGTATTCGTAAAGGAGCTTTAACTCAAGAACAAGCAGATGCAAAATTAGCTGCCTGGTTAGAAGCTAAAGCTGGAAAAGTTGATGCTAAAAAAGACGGTTTAACAAAAGCGCAAGCTGATGCTAAAGCTAAAGCTTTTAAAGCAGAGCAAGAAGTTAATGCTAAACGTTTAGCTGCTGCAGCTCAGGCTGAAGCTGATGCTATCGCTGCTGCAACTCCTGCTGCAGAAGAAGAAGTTGCTGAAGTTGAAGCGGAAGCTGCTACTGAAGAAGCTCCTGCTGCTGAAGAAAATAACGAAACAACTGAAGCATAATTTTAGTTAGCGATAATGCGTAAAGAAGAATGTTTTTATTTAGGTAAAATCGCTAAAAAATTTAGTTTCAAAGGTGAAGTCCTGGCCTATTTAGACACGGATGAACCTGAGTTATACGAAAATCTGGAATCAGTGTTTGTTGAATGCAACAAACACTTGGTTCCTTTTTTTATTGAAACAAGTTCTTTACATAAAAACGATTTTCTCAGAATTCGTTTTGAAGATGTAAATAGCGAAGAAGAAGCAGACGCCTTACTTGGCAATGCTATTTATCTTCCATTAAGCATGTTACCAAAACTTTCCGGTAACAAATTTTATTTTCACGAAGTAATTGGTTTTGAAATCGAAGATCAGCGTTTAGGTGTTTTCGGAAAAATTGTTGCTGTTAACGATACAACAGCTCAACCTCTTTTTGAAGTATTAAATGGAGAAGTCGAAATACTAATTCCGATGATCGACCATTTCTTAGTAAAAATTGACCGCGAGAATAAAAAAGTGATTATGAACTTGCCAGAAGGGCTTGTTGAAATGTACCTTTAAAAAAGTTAATTTGTTAAATCGGTTAATTGTTAAATCGAAAAAACAACTGCTTCCTTTTTTCTATTAAAAATTTTCATTTATAAATATAAATCAAAATGTTTCAGTTTAAACAATTTTCGGTTTTACAAGATCGTTGCGCTATGAAAGTTGGAACAGACGGTGTTCTATTAGGCTCTTGGGCTCCAACAAATCACAATCCATTTAGTGTATTGGATATTGGCGCAGGAACCGGGATTATTGCTTTGATGCTGGCTCAGCGAACACATGCTGAACAAATTGATGCTCTTGAAATTGATGAAGAAGCTTATGAACAAGCAGTTGAAAATTTTGAAAATTCTCCCTGGAGTGATCGTTTATTTTGCTTTCATGCCGGTTTAGATGAATTTATTGAAGAACCGGAAGACGAATATGATTTGATTGTTTCGAATCCGCCTTTTTATGCAAAAGATTATAAAACTGAAAATGAACAACGCGACTTAGCTCGTTTTCAAGACGCAATGCCTTTTGATGAATTAGTTGAAGCAGCTGACTTATTACTTTCAGAAAACGGCATTTTTGCTATTATTCTTCCTTATAAAGAAGAACAAAAATTTATTGCTTTAGCGAAAGAATCTGAATTATATCCAATTAAAATTACACGCGTAAAAGGAACTCCAACATCAGAAATCAAACGCAGTTTATTGGCTTTTAGCCGAAATGAAAATTCTGAAATTGAAATTGATGAATTAATTATCGAAATTGACAGACACGTTTATACTCCTGAATATATTGAACTTACTAAGGAATTTTATTTGAAATTTTAAACCTGTTCAAAAATACTCTTGAACTGATACAAAATTCTTTCCAGCAAGCGTAAATCTTCGGTTACGATTTCTGCACTTCCTTTCATTTCCTGCTGAAACAAAATTTGTTTTTTATAAGAAGTTTTCAATCCGTTTGGAAGAGCAACATCTAATAATAAATTTCCGTCTTTATCCGGAACCAAAGAGATATTCTGAATTTTACCATATAAAACTCCAAATTCCCTATCCGGAAAATTCGCCAGTCGAATATTTACTTTTTGTCCCACTTTTATTTTTCCTGAATTTAATGCGGGAGCTTTTACTTTTCCAATAAAACCATTTTTTGTGTCGGGAATTATCGAAAAAACATTATCTCCGGCATTGATAGTTTGATTTTCTGTCCAAACCTGCAAAAAAGTTACAACGCCACTAACAGACGATTTCAATGTGTAATTAAGTTCCCAGTCTTTTATTACTTTTTTAAGCTGATAAAAAGACTGTGCCATGCCGCGTTCCAGATTCACTTCTTCTTTAGTGCTGTTTATATGCGAACTCTGGCTTGATTTTGTATTATCAATCAAAGAAGATCTTAATTGAGAAATAGACGTTAAAAGACTTTTATAATTCTTTTGAGCCTGAAGATATCCTAATTTCTTGGCTTCCATTTCCTGAGCGGAAATGATTCCTTTATTGAATAAGGTTTCAAAACGGGCAATTTCATTTTTTTGCAATTGCAGCTCGCTTTCATTTAGTAATTTTTGTTCCTGCAGAATATCCAGTCTTTCCTTCAACTGAATTTTTTCTGAAATCTGAGCCCTGCTTTCGACTTCATACGGATGCAAATTTTCATTTAATTCCTGTGCCTGATAATCTTTTTGAAAAACAGCATATGCGCTTTCTATTTCTCCCAGCTGCGTATTTTTAAGCGACGCAAATGGAAAATCTTTCTTGGAATCGTTAATGTTATAGCTGTCGACTATTTTTTTTAATGCAAAAACATCTTTATAATTAGCTGTATTTTCAATAATCGCAAGCGTTGCATTCTTTTGTACTATCGACTTATCCTTAACCAGAATAGCTTCAATACGTCCCGATGTTTTAGAAACAATTTTTTCCGGCGGAATATTAGTCGTTATCACAATTTCAGTATTTACAACATCCGGATATTTAATAAACCAGGATACAAAAAAGAGCATGAAAAGTATCACGAATATCAAAACCGTTCCCCAACGTATCATCCAATGTGGTACTTTGGTGAGAATGTCCTGAACTTCTTCACTTCTTAATTCGAATGTATCTTCTGCCATGATTAATTTCCTAATTGTAATTGATTTCGAACTAACTCAAAATAATTTCCTTTTTGTTCTACCAACGCTGAATGTGAGCCAATTTCTATGATTTTTCCTTTATCCAAAACCACAATCTGGTCAGCATTCATTACTGTGCTCAGACGATGCGCAATAACTACTACCGTTTTATCCTTAAAGAAAATATCCAGTTTTCTCATAATTTCCCTTTCATTATTAGCATCCAAAGCTGAAGTGGCTTCATCAAAAAACAATATTTCGGGGTTTTTATAAACGGCTCTGGCAATCAGTAATCGTTGTTTTTGACCTGTGCTCATTCCCAATCCTTCCGAACCAATTTTTGTGTTGTATCCAAGCGGTAAACCACTTACATATTCTTTTATATTGGCAACGTCAGCCGCATAAATTAATCGCTCCTTATCGACTTTATCAACTCCAATCGCAATATTATTGGCAATTGTATCACTAAAAATAAATCCTTCCTGCATAACGGCTCCAATGTTTGATCGCCATGCTTTTTGGGAAATGTTTTTTAATTGTGTATTTCCAATATTGATTTCACCGGCATTTGGTTCATAAAATTTGAGTAATAATTTCATTAACGTTGTTTTTCCGCTTCCGCTAACGCCAACTATTGCGGTCACTTTATTGGCCGGAATAACTAAACTCAAATTTTCCAGCACCGGAATATCTGATCCTAAATACCGATAGGTAATATTTTTTATATCAATTTCAGCATCATAAGGAACATCGTTTGTTTGATGTTCTTCTTGTTGGGTTTCATCTTCTTTTTCGTGAATTTCAGACAATCTTGCCAAAGATATTTTAGCGTCCTGAAGCTCTCTCACAAACTCAATAAGCTGTGTAATTGGTCCGTTTAAACTTCCCACAATAGAGCTTATCGCAAGCATCATCCCAAGGGTAATGGAGCCATCGATAACTAATTTGGCCGAAAGGAAAATGATGAAAATATTTTTTAACTCATTAATTACAGATGATCCAATAGTTTGGGTTTGCTCTAAAACCAATCCTTTTATCGAAACCCTGAAAAGTCTTGCCTGCACATATTCCCAACCCCAGCGTTTTTGTTTTTCTGCATTGTGGAGTTTGATTTCCTGCATTCCGTTTATAAGTTCCATTACTTTGCTTTGTTCCTGGGAAACCTCAGCAAAACGTTTGTAATCCAGAACTTCCCTTCTTTTTAAAAACAAGGTTATCCAGCCAAAATAAAGAATGCTTCCGGCAAAGAAAACAAAGAAAATCTGAAGATTGAAGTAAGCCAAAACACCTCCCATAACAAACATATTAATTACAGAAAATAATACGTTTAAGGATGAAGTCGTCAGAATCCTTTCAATTCTTCGATGGTCATTAATACGCTGCATAATATCACCCGTCATGCGGACATCAAAAAATGAGATAGGCAGATTCATTAGCTTAATAAAGAAATCCGAAATTAGTGAGATGTTTATTCGGGTTGAAAGATGCAGTAAAATCCAGCTTCTGATGAGTTCTAAACCCGTTCTTCCGGCAAAAAGAAATAATTGCGCAAAAAGAATCAGATATATAAAATGAATATTTTGGTTTTGTATCCCAATATCAACAATACTTTGGGTTAAAAACGGAAAAATTAGCTGTAATAAACTGCTCGCCAGCAAACCTATACTTAATTGTACTAAGAATGATTTGTAGCGCAAAACATATTGTGCCAATAAGCCAAATCCCAAACCTTTATTTTCTTCTTTGTCAAATTCTGACTGGAAAAATTTTGGCGTTGCTTCCACCAGTAATGCGATTCCTTCCTGAGTCGATTCGTCGGCATTGTTTCCTATCCAGAATTTAAGAAAATCTTCTTCATTATATTCGATCAAACCAAAACCGGGATCAGAGATATAATATTTTCCCTTTTTAATTTTATAAAGAACGACATAATGATTTTTATTCCAATGCAGAACACAAGGCAATGGGGCTTCTTCAAGCCTTTTTACGTTTAGTTTGACGCCTAACGTTCTAAAACCGATTTTCTCTGCTGCATCGCTCAAAAAAAGCAAATTACTTCCTTCACGAGTTGTTTCGCTGCTATCGCGTAACTCCTGAATATGGATTGTTTTGCCATAATGTTTAGCAATAATTTTTAAACATGTAGGGCCACAATCTTTATAATCGGCCTGTTTGTAATGGGTGAATTTTTTCAATTCTAAATTTGGGTTTATTTAACAGCAATATTATACAAAAATTCTTAAAAAAAGAAAATTCCTTATCTAAATATCTTAAAAGTAGTTTTCATTTTAAATCAAATTTACCACTTTAATCAATTAAGATAAACAATTAAATACCAGAACTTTATATCTTTTTTAAAACAGAAAAGCTTTGCTAATTAATAACAAAGCTTTCTTTATTGTTTTTTATAAGTTTAAAACGCTTATAAATTTTTATTCAAAGTACTTTTATGAATCTAATGGGCAATTATGATCAATAATACCTCCACATCCTTCACCAGATGTATCAATACCGGCAAAAGTGCCATCAGGGCAATAGCAGGCAATGGGTCCGCCTTTTCCGATTAAGCTTTTTTGCTCATTTTTACTTAAAACCTCAATTCCTTTTAAATCTTTTAGTTTTTTCATAATTAGTTTTTTTGATTTGTTAGTACTTCAATCATTTTAAGACATTTGAAGCATCTGTCTTTTTTTATACTAAAATTCACACAATATTATTTTTTTGCTTAAAAAAAGAGAGAAATGTATATTTCTCTCTTCTCTATCTAAAAAAGTGTAAATTTAGTAATACAAACTTTCTCTAGGATATGGCACTGGTTAGCCCTAACCAATTAAAACCAACTCAGTGACCACCTTTCCTGAGAATCCCGACACCAATCATCAATGTGGGGATATTTGCTCAATGTTCCACGATCGAGCGCCTACAAATTAAAAAAAACATGACTAAATTCTAATAAGGCTGTATTTTTGTATTATTATTTATTTTTAAGTTTAAGAAAATTAACAGCAAAGTCGGTTTGAATCACAAGCTCCTGACTTTGTATCAAAAGGACACGTTTCGCTAATTGAGACTAACACACATCCTGCTTGGATTGCATAAACCCAACATTCAGGGATTCCTCCTGTCATTGTTTTTTGCTCTATTTTTGTTATTTTTTGAGCGCTATCGAGGTTTAAAATTTTCTTTAACATTGATTTTCTATTTTAAAATTATTCTATTCCAGGAGGAAGAGGAAAAGGATAACCGCAATCTCCCGTGCTACCTTCTGATATTCCAGGAATTGATCCGCCTGGACATAATGCATAACAATATGCATTTACTTTCTTTGTTCCGTTCATGCAAAAACATGAACAATTAGCTGGCTGAACAGGTAAACCTCCAAAAATGTTTTTTTGTTCATTTGTACTTAGCCTTTGGGCTCCTTCCAAGTTTAAAATGTTCTTTAGCATAATTTCCTTATATATATTTTTAAACAATAACTAACTATTCATTTTTTCAATTAACAGAGAAAACTAATTTTCTCTGTTAATTCAGTACTATTAATTTAGACTCTTATGCAACGCCATGAATCATATTCGCAAATAGATCCTGCCGGACATGTTCCGTCTTCATAACATGCTAATCCGCCTTTGATTACTTTTTTTTCTTCTTTGGTAAGCTCTTTTGCTCCTTCCAGGTTTAAAATGTTTTTTAACATAACAATAGTTTTTTGTTTGGGTTAATACCTTCAATCCCTTTTAAGACATTTGAAGTGCTGTCTATCCATGCGCAAGAATACTATTAGTGCTAAGCTATTTTTTCAAGTTCTTCAACAATTTCTACCTCTTCTGCAAAATCGTTTAGAAAATATTTCAGTTCATGTAATTCATATTCATTTGGAAATAATTTATCATTTACAATTTTTACTGGTGTATAATTAAAATTATTTCTAGAGCACCAGTCGTATTGCTTTTGTATTTCCTGACTAATCATCATACTAACCGGCTCGGTATTCCATTTTTTCAACCACTTTTTAAGACCCATTTTTTTAATGTGCCAATCAGAAATTGCTTCTACAATTTTTCCCGGTGTTGCTCTGTTTATTGTTAAAAGTCTTTCGACAACAATTTTATAAGGATTCTCAACATTTTCCGGATTAACATTAAATAATATGTTCAGAAAAATTTTATCAGGATATCTCAACACCAGATCAAATGCCTCCTGAAATGTTTTATGACAATGTCCGCAACTCGGGCTTAAAATGATCGAAAGTTTAATTGCAGCATTTCTGTTTCCAAAATGCAAACCTCTCAAGTCTTCTAATCCATTTGGATTAGGTATTTTTTTGGATAAGAAATTCAGTAAAGAATAATTTCTTTTAAATTTCTTAAGCTCTTTTACATTATTATCGCTGTTCAATATGTTTTTTACGACTGGTTTTACTACTAACCAAACCGATGTTAGAAGAACCAATGAAAATACAAAAGGCAATATATTCGTCAAACTAAAACTCAATGTGAACAAATCTGAAGCAAACCAAACAATACTTTGTGAAAAGATCAGAAATGAAACTGCCAGACACATTACACACCATTTTTGAATTTCAAATTTTTGTATCCAAATTGAGGTTACAATAATTGGAATAGCCAATAAACTTAAAAAGCCTACAAAAATTGCCGAATCTGAAGGTCTTAACAAAATAGCAAGGAACGATGAACCAAAGAAAACAAGCGGTAAATCTGAAAAATTAACCCATTTGTTAGAATTACTATCAAAATTAATAACCGAACTACAAGAAGTATTTGAGGTTAAATTGCAAAACTTTGAAATAATATTGGTTTTAAAGCCTAATTTTTCCTGAACAATAAAAACACTAACAATCAATCCTAAAATTGATGTAATCAAGAACGTAAAACTAAATGCATTATATGTATTGTAGAAAATTGAAAATCCAGCTAAAATCAATAAAGGCAAATAATACTTTACATCTTTATATTCATTTTTAAAATTTTCTCCTGCAACTACATTATTAGGTTCAATTGCGACGATTACCCCATTCCAGTCTAAAAGAAAGTTATCGTATGATATTTTTTGAATTCCTTTTTTGATTGTATCTATTCGAACAAAATCTTTTGCTCTTTCTACCAAAGTCAATTCTTCTTTAAAATAAGCAAGGAAATTAGATGGTAAATTTTCGATTTGTTCTTTCGAAACTCTTACAGCTGCATTCTCCACAGATAACAAATCTAACGAGTCTGTTATTGCAAATAAGCTTGGATAGTTAGGATGAGAAAGAAACAAATCTTTGAACTCATTTTTCACCTCCGAGTACTTATTTATTTGAAGAAATTTCTGTACTAATTTTAACATCTTTTTTCGCCTTTTAAATCGTAATGACATTGCAAAGATTGTTGTTTTTATTGGAAAAAAATGCCCAAAGGCACACATTTTATTAATTATACTACATACAATTTATAAATTATATCAGTCTGAATTAATCATACAATGCATTGTATATCAAATAATTATATTAAATTTATCTTTGCAAAATATCGCAAAAGCCCATTTTCGATTAAGCGTTTTGCTTTTTGTCTAGTTTTGAAATATCAATAACCATAACACGTAAAAACATGACACGTACGACATTAAAACTAGAGGATTTTGCAGTAGAAAAATTGACAAAAAAACAACAAAAAACAGTTCGAGGAGGAGATGAACCAGAGGAAATTATCGACCCAATTAAAGGCGGTACAGGGTCTGGTAATTTATAAAATGATAGCTTAATGTATAACAAAAAGAAATACAACTATGACAAGTAAAAAATTAAAATTCGAGAATTTTAAGGTAGAAAAACTATCTGACAGTCAACAAAAAGCGATTAAAGGCGGTGACGGAGAAACGGGACCAATAGATCCAAATCAATTAAAAGGTACCGGAACACCTTAAATAAATATAGAAAATTAAATATTATTCGCAAACTGGGCTGGAGATACTCCAGTCCTTTTGCGAAATGATTTTGCAAAAGATACCGCATTTTTAAATCCTACACTTTCTGCAATTGCCTGAGTAGAATATTTACGATACATATGATTGGTAATCATTTCGTTAATAACATAATTGATTTTAAGTTCATTAGAATATTCACCAAATGATTTCCCAAATCGTTTATTAACTACATAAGATAAATAAGTGGTGTTGGTTTTTATTTTTTTAGCAACGTAAGACAAAGTAAAATCGGCATTTAAATACTCCAATTTATTTTCGAGAGCCAATAATTTTTCGACTATTTTATTCTCTTTGGCTTCATCAATACTCAAATTGACATTTTCCTTTTTAAGAAGAATATCCTCTAATTCCGGCTCTTCTTCAATTTCTACAACTACTGGATTCTCTTTTTTCTCTAAATTAGCTTTAAATTCTTCAATTAAAGCATTCATTTTTTTATGCGCCTTATTTTTATCTCTTATGTTTTTTACCAATAAAAAGACAATTCCTACTACAAGTAAAACATAAAACACTTTTAATGCTTTATTTAGCAATACTTCGTTTTCAAATTTTTTCTGAATAGTAACCATTTCATCACTGAGATCTCCAGTTCCGAGTTTGTAGTTAACTTCTAAAGCTTCATTATTTAATTTTGCTTCTGATTTTTCATAGTTATCTAAATAAATTTTAGAATGTTTATATGCTAATTCTGGCTCTTTCTTTATATTATAAATTTTAGCCAAATAATAATTTGATTTTAAAAAACTCTCATCTTTAGAATTATTGGCTCGGGAAATAGAATCTACTTTTTTCAAAAACACAAGTGCTTTGTCGTATTTTTTTATTTCATAATACAAATTACCAAGGTTATAATTGGCAATCATTATTCCTCTTTGAATATTGTTTTGTTTAGCAATAAATATAATGTCGTAATAGGTTTTTTCCGCATTTTTGAAATCCTTTTTAAAGGAATAAATGTTACCCAAACTTGTTTTAGCAGCTATTTTATTAAATGGAATATTCTGTGAGTATGAAATCGTTTTTCTATAAAAATATTCAGCAGAGTCTAACAAATACTTTTTATTTTGATTTTTCATATAACTACTTTCATATGAACCCCCTAAAGTAATATTATTGTTACTCTTTATCGTATTATATTGTTCTTTGGTATACAGATTTTCGTTTTGATCTACTACAATATCAAGTTGTCGCAAATTTTTAATTGCCAATTGATAATTACCAACTGCTTCATTCACGAAAGCAATATTTCCTTTAAATTTTACAATTTGAATAATATCTTCTAGCTGTATAGAAAGCTTCATTCCCTGCTGATAATTTTCAAGTGCTTCGCTATAATTACCCCTTTTAAATTCTATTAACCCTCCATAATTGTATAAATACGATTTAAGGCGTATTTTATCTCTGGATTCGGGCATTTTATCCAAATATTTAAAGGCCAAAAGATATTTTTCTTTGGATTTTGTAGTGTTATCTTTTAATTGTAGTAAATATGACAATGATGCATTTGCAAAAGCTAAATGCTTATTATTACTGGATTGAGCCATTTTATTGGCATATACGAAGGCGCTATCAATATTTATATTCGCATTTAGCCGAATTTTATCCTGCAAGTGTAAATATTCCTGTTCTGTTAATTCTTTCTTCTGCTGCGCAAAAGAAGCATTTAGAACAAGAAAAAGCAAAAAAGAGATGATCAGCCTCATTTATTATGTTTTTGGAATTCAAAAATAGCGCATAAATTTTCAATAAGCTACATTTAATTTGCCAATTTCCTATTAATTTTGTTTAGGGCATAGAAAAATATCACAAAACAAATCCATTTTGTTATATTTTTATTGCGTAAATTTGTTTTATAAATTACTAACAAATGAAACCAGACTTATTTCAAGCTCCAGATTACTACAACCTTGACGATTTATTGACAGAGGAACATAAATTAGTTCGCGAATCTGCCCGAGCGTGGGTTAAACGAGAAGTTTCTCCTATTATTGAAGAATACGCTCAAAAAGCAGAATTTCCAAAACAAATCATTAAAGGGCTTGGCGAAATAGGTGGCTTTGGACCTTATATTCCGGTAGAATATGGCGGTGCAGGTTTAGACCAAATTTCTTATGGTTTGATTATGCAGGAAATCGAGCGTGGCGATTCTGGTGTAAGATCTACTTCATCCGTACAATCTTCTTTAGTAATGTACCCAATTTGGAAATACGGAAATGAAGAACAGCGAATGAAGTACCTTCCAAAACTAGCAACTGGAGAATTTATGGGCTGTTTTGGTTTAACAGAACCAGATCACGGTTCAGATCCGGGAAGCATGATCACCAATTTTAAAGATATGGGAGATCATTATCTTTTAAATGGTGCCAAAATGTGGATTTCAAATGCACCTTTTGCTGATATTGCTGTGGTTTGGGCAAAAAATGAAGAAGGAAGAATTCACGGTTTAATTGTAGAACGCGGTATGGAAGGTTTTACAACTCCGGAAACTCATAATAAATGGTCACTTCGTGCCTCATCAACCGGCGAATTGATTTTTGATAATGTAAAAGTCCCTAAAGAAAACTTATTACCAAACAAATCAGGATTAGGAGCGCCGCTTGGCTGTTTAGATTCTGCTAGATACGGAATTGCCTGGGGAGCAATTGGTGCCGCTATGGATTGTTACGATACCGCTTTGCGTTATGCAAAAGAAAGAATTCAGTTTGGAAAACCAATTGGAGGAACCCAGTTACAGCAGAAAAAACTGGCAGAAATGATTACCGAAATCACAAAAGCGCAATTATTAACCTGGCGCTTAGGTGTTTTAAGAAACGAAGGCAAAGCAACAACATCTCAAATATCAATGGCCAAACGTAATAATGTCGACATGGCGATTCACATTGCCCGCGAAGCCAGACAAATGCTCGGCGGAATGGGAATTACAGGCGAATATTCGATCATGCGCCACATGATGAACCTCGAAAGTGTGATTACTTATGAAGGAACTCACGACATACATTTATTGATAACCGGAATGGATGTAACTGGAATTCCAGCATTTAAATAGTATATAATTATTAAAATATATACAAAAACAATATAAAAAGCTTCTTCTAACCGGGAAGCTTTTTATATTTGCAAAAAATTCCACAAATGAATATTGAAACTATAAACAATAGCATTCAACCACAAAAAGATCAATTATTAAAACATTCTCTTTACAATAAAATCCAAAGTATTGATGATTTACATAGTTTCTTAGAAAATCATGTCTTCGCCGTTTGGGATTTTATGTCGTTATTGAAAGCTTTGCAAGCCAAACTTACCTGCACAACTACACCTTGGTTTGCAACAAAAAATCCTGAAACAAGATATTTAATTAACGAAATTGTTCTTGCCGAAGAAACTGATCTAACAATCGACGGAAGAAGACAAAGTCATTATGAAATGTATCTTGAAGCCATGGAAGATTGCGGTGCTGACACAAGTGGAATAAACAATTTTTTATCTCAGGTACATTCCCTGCACAATATTTTTGTAGCCATAAAACAAAGTTCACTACATCCTGATGTAAAAGCTTTTCTGGATTTTACTTTTAGAGTGATCGAACAAGGAAAACCACACGAAATCGCGGCTGCTTTTACCTTTGGAAGAGAAGATTTGATTCCGAGTATGTTTACAGAAATCCTGAAAAACTTTCAAAAAAACCTTCCTGATACTGATTTAAGCAAATTGCTTTATTATTTTGAAAGACATATTGAACTTGATGCCGATGAACACGGACCAATGGCAATGCAAATGATTTCGGAATTATGCGAAGATGATGCACAAAAATGGAAAGATGTTGAAGAAGTTTCAATCCTGGCACTTGAAAAACGTATCGGACTTTGGAATGCCATTGAAGAACAAATTCTGCTAAAAACAGAAATGGCATAAAACCAAAACAATATATTTAACGTAACTATTTGTTTAGAATGAACACTCTAATTTATCCAAATTATGAAACCACAATTCAAGCAAATAGTTACTGTTATACTTTCTATCTTCCTTTTAAGCTGTAGCGCTGACGAAACAACCTCCGACAATCCTGCGCCGGCAAACCCGCCAACATCAATCACTATTGCAAGTAAAATCAAATATTTAGCATTAGGCGATAGCTATACAATAGGTCAAAGTGTTTGCGAAACCTGTCGTTATCCCGAACAGCTCAACGCAAGTTTGCAGTCCATTTATCCCCAAACAAACTTTTTATTAAAGATAATTGCCAAAACAGGCTGGACAACTACCAATCTGATGTCGGCAATAAATACAGAAAATCCCAGTTCAGATTATGATTTGGTAACTTTATTAATTGGTGTAAACAATCAATATCAGGGAATCAATTTTTCTGTTTATGAAAAAGAATTTCCCGAGTTACTTTCAAAGGCAATTGCTTTAGCCAAAGGCGATAAAAAAAATGTAATTGTACTTTCAATTCCTGATTATGCCTACACACCTTTTGGAACCATGTTTGGAGGAACAACAAAAATTTCGACCGAAATTGCACAATATAATACGTTTGCCGAAAATTATTGCAAAACAAATGGCGTAGTTTTTATCTCGATAACTGACATTACCAAAAAAGGAATTGAAGTTCCCTCCTTAGTTGCAGGCGATGGTTTACATCCCTCAAAAGAAGCTTATACCCTATTTGTCGAACGCATTTTGCCCCACGTAAAAGTGACGCTGCAGGATTAGAAATTGCTTATTAGAAGCAGAAAAATTATTTTCAAAAGACCATTTGTCCCGCTATTCACTATATCTTTTATGGCTTAACCATCATTGCGGGTAAAGCCATAAAAGGATGCCGTTTCTATCGGGGCTACAATAGGATTTTTCGTTTTTTCAAGAATTTAGGAATTTAAAAATTTACCTTTACAAGTTCACTAATCTTTAGAATTTCTTTTAAAATGCAATTTTTAAAAACTACAAATAATGATATCGATGCTGTTTTCGATATTTATAACCAAGCAACATCGTACCAGAAAACAGTCAACAACAAAAGCTGGAAAGGTTTTGAAAGAGCACTTATAGAAACCGAAATTGCCGAAAACCGTCATTTTATAATCAAAGAAGAAGATGAAATCGCCTGCACATTTGTACTTACATTTGACGATTTAATAATTTGGAAAGAAGCCAGTCAGGATCCGGCTATTTATTTGCATCGCATTGCGACAAATCCAAAATTTAGAGGACAATCTTATGTCAAAAAAATTGTAGAATGGGCAAAAGCATATGCCAAAGAAAACAACAAATCATATATAAGACTCGACACACACAGCGGAAACGACAGAATAAACAAATATTACACAAGTTGTGGTTTTACCTATAAAGGAATAAGTACTATTGAATGGACAAACGAATTGCCCGAACATTATAAAGAAGGTTCTTTTAGTTTATTCGAAATTAAATTGTAATTCTAATAGCTAAAAAACGAAACCCTCGTAAATTTATAAGAGTTTTGTTTTTTTTAATATAAGAAAAATACTATAATAAAAATTATCGTACTTCGAGTGCTTTCGCCATTTCTCAATTATAATTATACTTATTACACGTAAAAACGAAGCGGTTATATCTGGTTAGATTACATTTGGATAAATGCATGAAAAAACATGAGTAAAAAAAAGATTATTCTGCCCGAAACTGCTTCTCTTTCAGATCGAAATAAAGCAAATCGTAATGATGAATTGCTGCTGGTTAACAAAAGACTGGCGCAACAAATTGAAGAACGAAAAAAACGTTCTGCAGAACTAATCATTGCCAATGCTGAGCTTGCTTTTCAAAACGAAGAAAAAGAAAAACGTGCTGCAGAACTTAGCATTGCCAATACGGAACTGGCTTATCAAAACCAGGAAAAAGAAAAACGTGCTGCCGAATTGGTAATCGCAAATACAGAACTGGCGTATCAAAACAAAGAAAAAGAAAAACGTGCTGCCGAATTAGTAATTGCAAATACAGAATTGGCGTATCAAAATAAAGAAAAGGAAAAACGCGCCGCAGAACTGGTAATCGCCAATAAAGAACTTACTTTTCAAAATCAGGAAAAAGAAAAACGAGCCGCCGAACTTTTAATTGCAAATGCTGAACTTGCCTATCAAAATCAGGAAAAAGAAAAACTTGCCGCTGAACTTGTAATTGCTAATAAAGAGCTTACTTTTCAAAATCAGGAAAAAGAAAAACGGGCAACAGAATTAATTCTGGCCAATAACGAACTCGAAGCTTTTACTTATATCTCAAGTCATCATCTTCAGGAACCTTTAAGGAAAATTCAGGTTTTTTCTGATAGAATTTCAACAGATGAACACAATAATCTAACCGAAAAAGGAAAATATTATTTTGATCGCATAGAAGTTTCTGCTTCTCATATGCAAACACTTATCAATAATTTATTGACGTATTCCCGTACCAATGTAACAGAAAAGAAATTTGAAAACATCAATCTTAATTACATTATAAATAAAGTACTTGAAAATTTAAAAGAAGAAATAATAGCAAAAGAAGCCTTTATAGAAATATCCGGAGATTGTGAGGCTTATATAATTGCGTTTCAGTTTGAGCAGCTTATAAGTAGCTTAATTAACAATTCTCTTAAATTTTCGAAAGCCGGAATAAAACCGCATATTACAATCGAAAGCCAATATACCAAATCAAATTCTAAAGACCGTCCTTTGCCAAATGACTATTGTCACATCACAATTACCGATAATGGTATTGGCTTTGATCCTGTATTTGAAGACCGTATCTTCGAAATGTTTCAACAGCTTCACAGTAAAATGGAATATAAAGGAACCGGAATTGGTTTAACGATTGTAAAAAAAATTGTAGAAAACCACAAAGGATTTATTACTGCAACCGGCAAATCCGGCGAAGGTGCAAAATTTGATATTTATATTCCTGTAGTAATATAATGAAAACCGTATCTTACAAAAACAAGGCTGTTTTTTACTAAAATCTATTTTTCTCTAAAAATTTTAAATACCTTTGATGTATGAGCGCAACAACTAAACCATATCATATAGGGCGAAAAATAAGCCGTATTCGTGAACTTAAAGACATGAAACAAGAAGCACTTGCACAAGCTTTGGGAACAAACCAGCAAGCAATTTCGGCAATGGAAAACAGCGAAAACATAGAGGAAGAAAAACTGAAAGAAGTGGCGAAAGCACTTGGAGTTTCTGTTGAAGCCATTAAAAACTTTTCAGAAGAAAATGTGATAAATTGTTTTAATAATATTTACGATCAAGGTGTTTTTAATACAGGTAATTATTGCACTTTTAATCCCTTAGATAAAGTTGTTGAACTTTACGAACGTTTAGTTCAGGCTGAAAAAGATAAAAATGAATATTTGGAGAAATTATTAAAAGGGAAGTAAACTTTTTATAAGACATAAGTTTATACAAAAAGAGATCTCAAATTTGGGATTTCTTTTTGTGACGAAAAGCCTGCAATTTCAAAAAATGAAATTGTGGGTCTTTATTTTACAGTCATTATTTAAGCTTGTTAAGGTTTAAATTGCCTAATAATGATGATTAATTACAGTTTAAAATTAATTATGAGTATTATAAAATCTTAATAAACTACTAATTGGCATAAATATTGTAAATGAATATATATCATATTCATTTATAATAAAACTAGTTAGATGTTCATAAAGTTGACTAAAAACTTGCAAAACAAGGTGCACTTATATATCTTTGCAGAAGAATTAGTATAATTACTAATTCGATATAAAATATAAGCTCATTAACCATGTGTTAAAGGAGTGCTGAGGCTACCGATTAATTTCGTGTAGCCTCTACTGTTTTAAGGAGGTGTTACATTAAATTTACCATTCACTTTAATGTATTCATCATAAAGGTCTTGATGTTTCTGTATTTTTTTGGTACCATTAATCAGATAGAAAGTAGTAATAACATAATACTCACTTTGTTTTCCTTTATTTTTTGTTAAAACTATTTTAGAATTAGCCTGTTCACACCATAGAACTACTGAGTGTATAGGTTTTCCATTCTTGTCATGACGTAAATCCTCCCAAATTTTGACACAATTTAAATGACTATTTTCTATAATTGGCTTAACCCAACCAATTCTTTTACATCTACTTAAATCTAAATCGCGATCATCTTCAACTGGTCCTTTTGATGTGAAATGTGCAAATGTCCAATCTAAAGTTTTGTCTTTTAATTGGAATCTTTTATGAACTCTAGGTACAACATTTAAGCCGTTAAAAGTAAGTCCGCTATTCCATAAATCATTTTCGTATACTTCCAAAAGAGCTTGCTCATACTTATCATAATTACCATAATCATTAAATTCTATAAAGTCCGGTAAGGTTATAACGTGCTCATTCATTGTTATCAGTTTCATTTTTTCTAACACCTGTCCAGATAAAAGTATTCATTTTATGCTCTGAAGGAAAAGTATTTTTACTTAGAGAATAGCCAGATCTTTTTTGAATTCTTTTAACAATTTCTACTTTCCCACTATTTGTTGTTAGTCCTCTATTTACATAGCAAACTGCTCCTAGTAATAAATCGCAAAGTTGAATGAGTTCAATTTGGTCTGAAACGACTTCTTGTACACTGTTTACAATATCCTTTTTATAATCATAATTTTTATTACATAAGTACGTATGAAGTTTTGCAATTTTTTTTCGACCATTCGTGTCTTTTTTATCTAAATAAATTTTATACTTTTTACTTGGATGAAGAAGTTCACGTATTAATAAAAAATTCATCTTATAATAAAATTCATCATGATTGCTTTCATTCTTTTTATGATCGAGTGTTTCTTTGTCAATAATCACAGATCTAAATCCCAAATAATCTACATCGAAAAAATAGTTTACCAAATCCATGTAGAAGTCAATTTTAGAGTTAGAAACTTTTGTCCATTTAATTTCAAAGTTTTTTGGTAATCCATGTTTTGTTTTGTATTCCCTAATTCTTTGAAAAACCTCATCTTTTTTATCCGTCGCGCAAGACAATGCCCCTAAACCCATATATCTGCACTTGTCATTTTCTAGATGTGAACTTTCATCACAATATATACTTATACCATTACTCATAATTAAATTATACTTTTATACAACAAAAATAGTTAATTAATGTATGCTGAATGAATTATAATTAGTGAATAATTTCTTCACTTTAATCATTTTCCAACTATAGATACTAAGTATAAAATCTTGAATAAGGTAATAAATAAGAGAGTAAAGATTTCTAAAAAAGAACTACAACTTTGGATACTTCCATTACACTAAATACAATGATAAAATTCACCGTAATATCTTTAATTTTAACAGCTATTAAGAGATTCTAAAAAGCAAAACCCTCCAAACTTCTTTTTTCTACCAATGTTATCCTAAGAAGAAGTTATAGGGCTTGTTAAAATTTGAAAAAGAATCCTGTAACTTTGAATACTATTTAATTTCAATAAAAACCTAATCCTTCGTTTACAATTAAAGTTTCATTACTCTAAAATTTATTTGTCCCCTCCATTGTCCCCTAAACATAAAAAAGCCTTGCAAATTAGTAATTTGCAAGGCTTTTAATCATTGAACAGCAGAGAGGAAGGGATTCGAACCCTCGATACAGTTACCCATATACTAGCTTTCCAGGCTAGCTCCTTAAACCACTCGGACACCTCTCTATTTTGGTTTGCAAAGAACACAAAAAAAACTGAGTTACAAAAACAAAATCACAGATTACTTACATACTTTTTCTAAATTCTTCCATAAAGAGTTTTACAGCCTTTTTTTGATACGCACCTTCAATCGTTAACATAAACGAATCTCTTTGTGTAGCAACGCCTGTAATATTGATTGATTTGATATTGTTCCAGCCTTGTAAAGCCTTCTCTGTTACAATAGTAGCCCAATAATCACTGTCGCCAACCAATCGCAATAAAGCATGAACGGCGTTTAATTCTATAGAAACTTTGGGTTTCATATTGTTTTTTAAAAACAATTCATCTAGAAACTCTCGCGAATTAAATCCTTTTACAGGCAAAATAAGCGGAAGATCTTCTATTTTTTTAAACGCAATTTTATCTAAAACTGCCAAAGGATGCTCTTTTGAAACCGCCAAAACCAATTTAGAAGTAAACAATGGCTCTTTTTGAAAAGGAAGTTCAATTTCATTGGAAGAAATCACCAAAACCAAATCCAATTCGTTATTTAAAAGTTTTTGTTCCAAAGGCTCCGTAGTTCCATATTCGACCACAATTTTTAAATGCGGATAGGTTTTGGCAAACAAATTTACAACCGGCAAAACCAAAAGTCCGAAAATATAAGTTACCCCAATTCGCAATTCGCCGCCAATCATTTGGTTTAAATCGTCGATCGCCTGTTTACCGCTTTGAACATTTTCTATAATTTGTTTCGCATGAATCAGGAAAACAGAACCTGCTTCGGTAAGTTGCACTTTTTTGCCAATCCTAACAAACAAAGGCATTCCCAGTTCTTCTTCCAGTTTTTTTATTTGTTGTGAAAGTCCGGACTGCGTTACGAAACACAATTCTGCAGCTTTTGTAAAATGAAGAACTTCAGCTGTTTTAATAAAATATTCTAATTGGTAAATCTCCATATTGATAAGTTTAAATACTTATAATCAGTAAAATTATTAATTTTTCTAATGAAAACATAATCCCGAACTTTGTATAAAATATTTAAGATCATGTTTAAAGCGCTAAAATCAAAAAATTTCAAGTTATTCTTTTACGGTCAATCTGTTTCTGTAATTGGAACATGGCTTCAAAAAACGGCGGTAAGCTGGATGGTTTACAGCGTTACAGGGTCTGTTTTTTTATTGGGATTGGCGACTTTTTTAAGTATGATTCCGTCCTTGTTTCTCGCGCCTTTGGCCGGAAGTATTATTGGGCGTTATGACAGACACAAAGCTATGATTTTATTGCAGTCTCTCGCCATGCTTCAGGCCGGAGCTTTGGCTTTGCTGATTTATTTAAAAATTTACAACATCAATTTTATTCTGGCTTTAAGTCTTTTTCAGGGAATTATAAACTCTTTTGATATGACGTGCCGACAAACGATGATGATTGATATTGTCGACAACAAAGAAGATTTATCAAATGCAGTTGCCTTAAACTCCACCTTAAATAATTTTGCCCGAATCGCGGGTCCTGCCCTGGCCGGAATTATTTTGCACCAATATGGTGAAGACATTTGTTTTATTGGAAACTTCCTAAGTTATATTCCGGTTTTAATTTCATTATTAATGATGAAAATTACACCACATATTAAAGCAACCGACAAATTTAAAATACTGGAAGATTTTATGGAAGGCTGGGATTATGTTAAAAAAGAAGCCGAAATGGCGAAAATGCTTTTGATGTTAATGTGCAGCAGTTTATTCGTGATTTCTTTTAATACTTTAATGCCTGTTTTTGCGAAAGATATTTTTAGCGGAAACGCCCAAACTTTCAGCTGGTTTGAAAGTGCGGCGGGAATTGGTTCTATTTTATCCGCTATTTATCTGGCAAATCTTAAAAGATCAGACAACATGAACAAGATAATGATCGCTGCGAGCTTATTATTAGGTTTTAGCATCATTATACTTGCGTACTCAAATAGTTTAACAGTCGCGCTTATTTGTATGGCTTTGAGCGGCGTGGGAATGATGGCACAAACCTCATCTATAAACATTTACATTCAAACACAAAGTGCTGTAAATATGCGATCAAGAAGTATTAGTTATTATTTAATGGCGTATCAGGGAATGATTCCTGTCGGAAGTTTGATAATTGGCTACGTATCACATATTATCGGAACAAGAAATACGGTTGCTATTCAGGGAATTATCTGTATTATCTCTGTAATTGTGTATGTTTATTATAAAAATCGTAGTTCTGAAGAAGAATTGGGAACTGTTCCGGTTCGTTATAAAGAGTAAAGGAAATTAAATTCCAAATTTTTAAATTCCAAATTCCAAAGTAAAAGCGCAGTTGAACCATATAAGTTATATAAGAAATTATAAGTCTGGCTCAAATTCCAATTATTGGTAACTCGCATTGCTGAATCCGTACAGTTCGTTGCTCTCTGGATGTGATTTCTCGTTCCTCGAAATGACAAAACTATACAAACCGCTTCATTAAATGAACTTATATCACTTATATGGTGAAAAAAAATTAAAGCGAAATTTCTCCTCGCAATGCCGTTTCGAAGATCGTTTTAAACTCAGCTTGTGGAATATTATGTCCTAATAAATACATTAATTTTGTAATCGCAGCTTCTGTTGTAATATCTTTTCCTGAAATAACGCCGAGAGATTTTAGTTTTGTGCTGGTTTCATATTGTCCCATATTGACGCTTCCGCCGGAACATTGTGTTACGTTTACAATTTGAAGTCCTGATTGAATGGCTTTTTCAATTAAATTTAAAAACCAATCTTCCGTAGGTGCGTTTCCGGATCCGTAGGTTTCGAGAACAATTCCTTTTAAATCTTTAATGGCCAGAATCGAAGACAAAACTACTTCGCTCATTCCGGGAAACATTTTTATGATGGCAACGTGATTGTCTAATTTTTTATGGACAATAAGTTTTGCATCTTTCTTTACAGGAAGAAATAAATGTGTGTTTAGTTTAAGATGCACTCCGGATTCTACCAATTCAGGATAATTAGGCGCCGTAAAAGCTTTAAAATGTTCTGCATTTACCTTTGAACTTCGGTTACCGCGGTACAATTTATATTCAAAATACAAGCAAACTTCATTGATAACCGGCTTTCCATTTTCCTGTAATGAAGCAATTTGAACTGCCGTAATCAGGTTTTCTTTTGCATCGGTACGCAAATCACCAATTGGCAATTGAGAACCTGTAAACACAACCGGTTTTGCCAAATTCTCCAGCATAAAACTCAATGCCGATGCCGAATATGACATCGTATCTGAGCCGTGAAGCACTACGAAACCATCGTAAGTATTATAGTTTTCTTCGATAATGGTGGCGATTTTTGTCCACATTTCAGGATTCATGTTCGATGAATCTATCGGATTTTCGAAAGAAACGGTTTCAATCTCGCAATCTAATTGTTTGATTTCAGGAATGTTTTGCAATAATTTGCCAAAGTTGAAAGCTTTGAGTGCGCCGGTTGCAAAATCTTTGCTCATACCGATTGTTCCTCCGGTATAAATTAAAAGTATTTTAGCTTTAGATGACATCCTGATATTTCAATTTATTGACAACCGGATTGGCATACATGGATAAAAATCCTTGTCTGGTAACGGGATTATCGCTTCCGATACGCATTTCTAAACGACGTTCAAAAAGTGACTTTTCGCTCTCTTTATATAGATGAGAAAATTTATCGGTTTCGTTTAAAATATCGTAGGCAATAAAATTAGTTGGCCACAATTGGTAATTCTTCAAAATAGAATCATCAATTACCTGTGCCAGAGCCTGAATTTGTTTGTTTGAGTTGTCATTTTCAGCCACAATCTGATCGATTTCAGTATCCAGAACATCGCCAACAGAAATGTGTATTCGTTTTTTAGTTCCCATAATACCACTTAAAATGGTCATGAAATCTTCGTTTTTATCTTTAACGTAAACCTCGTTGTTTGCTTCTGCCATTAACTGCGGCATTTTTAAAACATCTGTAGGATCATATTCATAAGAAATAGAAACGGGAACGATTCTTAATTTTTTAAAATAATCCATTAAGTTGGCTTCGTCAGAACCCATTCCAATCATTTTTAAAACGCCTGGATTGGTTTCATCATTTCCGTCTTTGGTACGTCCTTCTCTTTGTGCAATCCAAACCGAACGATTTTCGCGAAGCAATAACTGTCCCATATATTCGGCCAGTAATTTAGAACTTTGCAGCATTTCACGAGGCGTTAAACCTCTTAGAACCAAAAAGTTTCTGTTTAATTTTGCCAAAGTGCTTAAAAAAGCTTTTTTAACCAGATTATCTCCAATTGCCGATGCCGTCATGACTAAACCATGCTCAAAAAGGCAAACATTTAATAAGGTTGTATCTAAAAGAATATCTCTGTGATTGGAGATAAATAAGTAAGAAGTGTTTTTTTCGAGTTTCTCAAATCCTGAAGTGGTAAGTCCTTCAGAGCTTTTCTCCAAAACCTTTTGAATTGTATTATAAATAAAGTTGCACTGAAAATCACGAATAGAATGTGTTTTTCTAAGTTGTTCCTTCCAAACTTCATCTTCTACTTCCGGAAAAGTAAAGTTCATCATGGTTTTCATCATCGGATGATTGACAACATCATGAAGTGCTTCATTTATTTCAGAATCATAAAACGGTCGAATGGCATCAAATTTCTGCATTAATCTCTATTTTTAGTGGGCAAAAGAACAAAAAAAAAACTAAAGTTAAGTAACTATACGGTTAAATACCAAAAACATCTTTTGAGTTTTGGGTTGTAATTACTGCAATTTCTTCTTCAGAAATACCATAAATATAAGATAATTTTGTCAAAACATTTACTAAATAACTGCTTTCGTTTCGTTTTCCACGATATGGAATTGGTGCTAAATAAGGCGAATCGGTTTCAAGAACGATTTGGTTTAAATCGATTTGGTTTAAAAACTGATCGATTTTTCCGTTTTTAAAAGTGACAACGCCGCCAATTCCCAATTTCATATTATAGGATATTGCCTGTAAAGCTTGTTCGTAAGTTCCGCTGAAACAATGGAAAATTCCAAACAAATCAGCTGATTTTTCTTCTTCCAGAATTTCAAAAATCTCATCAAAAGCTTCACGACAATGAATTACGATGGGTAATTTGTATTGTTTTGCTAATTGAATTTGCCTTTTAAAAGCAATTTGTTGTTCTTTTAAATGCGTTTTATCCCAATACAAATCAATTCCGATTTCTCCAACGGCGTAGAATTTTCTTTTTGCCAATTCTGTTTCAATATGCTTCAACTCGTCTTCGTAATTATCTTTCACGTAAGTGGGATGCAAACCCATCATCAGGAAAATATTGTCAGGATAATTTTGCTCTAAATCGTACATTGATTGCGTTGCCGCCGCGTCGATTGCCGGAATAAAAAAACGGGTTACTCCCGCATTTATGGCTCTTTGAATCATCTCGTCACGATCCTGATCAAATTCTTCAGAATATAAATGAGTATGTGTATCGGTAATTATGGGTGTCGAATTCAATTGTCTAAATTTTTAAAGGCTCAAAATTACGACAATATTAAAAACTTTCCAATTTGGAGGGAATGGCGGTAAATGGTACGCGGATGACACGGATTCACTTTGTGAAAACGCGGATTTGAACGGATTTTTTTTCTTGTTTTTACTTAATAAGAAACCTGTATTTTTTGTCAGACTGAGCGGAGTCGAAGTTCCGTAAGTAGCTCCATTTTGAGCATCGTCAATCTTTGTCGACCTTCTTTGCGGGACTTCGACTTCGCTCAGTCTGACATTGCAGGAGAAAAATCAGTACTAAAAATTATTTTCCGGTTTCTATAAAAAGCAATGCTCTGTCCAAAACCTCGTCTTTTCCTTCCTGAATTCCTTTTATAGTTTGTTTTACTTCGATATCAGGAACAATTCCAATTCTTTGAGTTTCTCGTCTGTCAGGATAATAGACGCCAATTCCAGAATATCTGGTGTGAAATCCTTTAAAATCAAGTTCAAATACATTTCCGTCCGCTCCTGCAGTTTGGCTTCCGATAATTGTAGTATTTCCAGCCGTTTGAAAACACATCGCTGTCCATTCTGACTGACTTATAGAATCTTCGTTAAGCAGTACAATTACTTTTCCTTTATAATTATCTTTATTTTCATATCCGCATTTTCTTCCTTCAGTCCATACATATCTTCCTGGATAATTTAAATAAGGCATCGTGTAAACACAAAAAGTTTTTTCCTGTGGATTTAAAAAATTCGAAATTTCTTTCCATGTTTGATTTGGATAATTTCTCATATCAAAAACAATTGCTTTTGTAGCTTTTAAGGTTTCGATCATATCCGGAATATTTCTTTCTTTAATTATTCCCATGTCCACATAACCAACATTATTATCCAGAAGTTTAAATTTTTCTTTCTTTTTTATAGCTCCTTTTTTAAATTCATTTCTGTGAGAATCATGATAATTATGCCAGATCATTGATTTTGTTTCGTATTGTCCATCTTTTAGAAACTCAACTTTAACATTTTCAAAATTGCTGGTCAAAACTCGTTTGACAAGTTTATCTAAATATGCCGCTTCGTTAGAGGCACAGATTAAATCTCTGTTTTCTGAAATAATTTCTTTGATGGTTTTATCGTTTATTTTAGTGATTACACTTCCAATTTTAATGTCATCAGCTTCTGCCAGACTATCACCTAAAATTTCAGTAACAATCAATTTTTCGTCAATAATTTTTCCTGTCGCCGGAAAATAGTTGTATCTGTTTGTTCCCAATTCAAAAGAACTATATATTATAAATTCAACGTGACTGTCACTTAGTTTTGATGACAATTTTTTCATTGCTTTATAAAAATCGCTTTCATTTTTAGCTTCAAGAATGAGAGGCAATATTTGCATTAAACTCAAATCCCATTTTTGATCCATTACATATTTATACGGAAAATAATATTCTATTAAATTCCAATAAGCAAAAAGCATCAATATTCTTGATTCTGCTTTATTATAATCAAGATCAAAGTAGTTTTTGATATTTTTAAAACCGTCGAAATCAGGCCCTAATTCTATATCACTTTGAAATCTATTATCTTCAATATATTTTAATTTCTGCGAAAGTTTTTTAGAAAACAACTTATTATTGAACCAGCTTAAATCAAAGTTTTTATCAAAAAATTCCACCTCTTTTGGAATTATAATTGGCGAAATTTGTTTTGTTTCGCCTAAATCATCTATCCAGTTTTCGAGAATTAAAGAGAACTCTTCTTTGGTTTGTGCACTTTCTATTTTTGGTAATTTTTCTAAAAGCTGATTGTCCCAATTCACTTCTCCACCGGCAACTTTTGGATGATAATATTTCAGGAATCCCCAAACTTTGCAGGTTGCAGCAAGTTTTTCGGTTTCGGTAATTTTGGCAAAGCCAAAGATCGTTTGAGAAAGAACTAAGAGAAAAAAGAATAGCGTTTTTTTCATTCAATAAAGATAAATCGGTAATGGTTTTTGGCTGTTTTGTAAAATTAAAATCGAATTTAGAATTAAAAATCCAAATCTGATTACGGGTTTACGTAAAAGCTATTCCTGTATTTTAATAAACCCCGCATTTTTTGGTATCTTCGCAGTCCTAAACACAAAGAATTATGACATCGAAAAAACTTTTGCCCGTGTGGTATGGTGGCGGTATTGGAAACAACTGCAACGCTCTTTGTGGCGTAGGACACCTTAGCTGCGCGGGTTTTATATTCCCTAAACACAAAGATTATGAGTACAAACACCCTTTCAAAAGAAGCCGAAACGAGGTTACTTGATTTTTTCAACAAATCGGTCGATCCTCAAAGTATGGCAAAAACAATTCGCAAAGTAAATTATCTTCTTGCGTTAAGTTTAATGCGGGATTGCGAAACCCTTCAACTCGAAAAAACAAGCATCGAAGAAAGTTTTTATTGGATGAATGAATTAGCAGAAATTTTAAATCCTTATCTGGATATTGAATAAAATGAAAAAGCGACTTTTAAAAAGTCGCTTTTTTTATGATTGTTTCGTTCTATTATTCTCTATTCCAGATCTTTTAACAAACTCTCAACCTCAACATAATCCTCGTAATCTTCAGAGATTGTGAGTAAAATTGCTTTACAGGCGTCGTATTTTTTTTGTTTTAATTTGATGAGCGCCAAATTCCAAAGTGCTTTATCCTTATATGCCGAAGTTCCTAATTTTAAATCATTAAAAACTGTTTCGGCTTGTTTAAGCTGACGGGATTGTAACAATGAAACTCCATAAAAATATTGAATTTCAGGCGTATTCTTTTGCTTTAAAATGGATTCAAAAAGCGGAACTGCCTTTTTATATTCTTTCGCATTAAAAGCAGTTTCTGCTTGTTTTAAAGTTGCATTTTCATCGCTTCTTTCTGTAAAATAAGCCGTTTCCGGATGGTTATAATCGTCAAAAGAAGGACGCTGATTGTAGTTGTAAAAAAACAATCCAACTAAAATCATTATTGACGCTGCAATGCTGTAATGCCAAGGTTTTAGCGCGATTACTTTTGGTTTGTTGAAATGTATATCTGAAACTTTTACTAGATTTTCCTTGAAAGCTTCTCTTTCTTTTTCATGTCCAAATTTAGTTTCCAGATGAAGGTTTACGGCTTTAAAAGTCTGAAATTCCGAAGCAAACTCTGGGTCTTTTGCCAATTGACTTTCAAAACTATTTTTTTCCTCAACAGTCATTTCATCCTGAAGATATTGGTCGAATGCTATGTAACGTTCTTCGTTCATGACTAATTATTTTTTAGCGATTTAAAGTGGTTGTTTTCCTGAATCCATTGTGTTAACTGGCCAATGCATAACGATTTTTTCTTGCGAACATAAGCGTATGTTACATTGAGTTTTTCAGCGACTTCTTCCATCGATTTAATGGTAAAACTCAGCTTTAATAATTCCTGACATTTGTCTCCCAATTTGAAAAACATGGCGTCAAAAAGCTTTTGTTTTTCATTAAACTGTTCGGTTTGCTCTGCCAATTCCAGTCCGGCTTCATTTATAGATCCCACATCTTCGTGAATTGTTACCCCTTTATTTGATATTTTTTTCAATTCGTTGAGCCATTTTCTTTTGCACAACAAGAAAAAGTAGGCATCAAACGGACAAGTTAATTGAAGCGTTTTGGCTTTTGCCTGATTAAAAAGCAAAATCATGATTTCCTGAACCACATCTTGTGCCTGATCCTGATCGCCGGAGTTGTTCTTTATATAAAAGACAACCTTAGGAACAAATTTTTTATAAATCTCCTTGATGATTGCCGAATTATTGGCCGCAAGTCCTTCAATATATTTTTGATCCGAATGAATTTTGATTTTGCCCATAAAACAACTTTTAAATAGCTAATGTAAATATAATCTTAAAATAAATTTTAACGATTGGGGTAACAATTATAAAATCAAGTTGATATAAAGTTAACAACAATCTTTTAAAACAATTAAAAAATTAAGAGAAATGGAAAGTTACCAATTTATAGAACACAAAAACCTGGATCAGTTTCATAGAAAACTTTCTGCCAAAATCAGAAACGGATTTGTGATAATTGAGCATAACGAGAAATTGCCTTATGCTGTTTTATCCAAAGAAAAAAAAGAAATCAATCATTCGCTGCATCTTTTTTTAACGATCCTAACACTGGGATTTTGGTCCGTAATCTGGATCTGTTTAATAATGACGCTTTCGCGAAAAAAAGACATTCTGGTCGCACTTGACGAAGACGGAAATTTATTCGAAGAAAAATGCTTTTCAAAATAAATTAAAAAAAAATGAAAAACAGGGGTAACAAAATTTCAACCCCGAACATCTATAACTATAATTAACTATTTAAAACTAGAAATCATGAACACAAATTTTAAAAAATTCGGACTTTTATTACTAGCTATATTTTCATTAGCAAGCTGCGACAACAACAACGACGGAGATGATAACATTGTTCTTCCGCCAACTTCTGGAGCATTTAAAAGCATTAGCGAAAAAGGGGTATCAAGCACAAAACAAAGATTTACCATCACGGCCGGAGATGGAGTTAAAACCATAACATCTGCAAAAGGAGTAAAATTGAGTATTAACGGAGATTGTTTAACTAAAAACGGAACTCCTGTAACCGGAGCCGTAGAGATTGAATACATCGAACTTTTTGACAAAGGAACGATGCTGGTAACCAACAAACCAACAATGGGAATTACAGCTGACGGAAAGAAAAACCTATTGATTTCCGGAGGAGAATTCTTTATTAAAGCAACACAAGGCGGAGTTGAACTTCAAACTTCTTGTACCATGAATTTAATTGTTCCAACTGCTTTGACTGACGGTCTTGATAATGCAATGACATTATGGAATGGTGTAATTGATGACAAAGGAGAATTGGCCTGGAAAGATGCAAGACCAAATGCTGACGGAACTGGAGGTGGCGGAAAAGGCGGCGTACAAGGCGAAGGAGCGAATTATTATGTAACATTCGGTAATTTTGGATGGACAAATGTGGACCGTTTTTACAGCGATCCAAGACCAAAAACAACACTTCTTGTAGATGTTCCTGATGGATATACAAACGAAAACAGCGCTGTTTACCTTTCTTATGATGGCGAAGGAACAAATGCACTTGCAAAATTGGATACTTATACTGCACAAGGATTATTTAGCGAGCACTACGGACAAATTCCAATTGGTTTAGCTTGTCACGTGATTTTTGTAACTGAAGATAATGGTCAATGGCGTTATGCAATTAAAGCGGTAACCGTTGCGGCAAACGACATTTATACCTTTACAATTGCCGAAACAACAGTGGGCACAGAAGCGCAACTGGTAGCCGCAATCAATGCTATTCAGTAACTTACAAAATTCTTTTTAAGAAAAAGTGGTGATTTGCTCATCACTTTTTTTTACATTTAATCCTGTTTTAAAATTAATTCTGATCATTTTCAGAAGCTAATCCTGCTATTCGTTGCAATCTTTTGTTCCGCTAAAGAAGCGGCACAAAAGGATTTCCACTGCTATCAGGGCTAAAAAACCTCTAGTTATGAAACCACAACTGTCTCTTTTCTTTATTCTCTTTTCTATTTTCTCAATAGGACAAACCAAAGTAAAAGACACCATAACCCGAAGAGCCAATATTGGTTTTATCCAAAACGGAAACGTTGTTACTTATAAACCTGAAACGCCACCTTTAATTCCGATTGCGGGTGCGCCAAAACCCAGTTATTCGTATTTATGGGAACTCGGCGACGGCCATTACAGCAAAGAAGCCGAACCTAAACATGTTTATAAAAACAAAGGAACTTATACCACAAGACTTGCCGTAACCAACAACTACGACAATGGAAAACCACCGGCAACGCGACCTAAAAAAGTGGCTGTAAACGATATTACAGATACCAATTATAAAGACATTGCCTCGATCGCAGACCAAAACGGATTTGCAATAATTAAAAACTGTGATCCTATTCCGGAACAGGAAATGGTAGTCGTAGTAGGTTATCAAAATCTGGAGAATTATGTGTCGAGCGGAAAACTGTATTTGTTCTATAATGAGAAACAATTTAAAAGCAATAATTTCGAATTGGTTGATTTCAGGACTTATGCAAACGAACGCGATGTAAAAGAAATTGCTGTTGCTTCTGCAGATGATCTTGACGACACAAAATCGTATCTGGCCTCTTCCGAAAATACAGTCAAACTTAAAAAATATCGAAATACAATTACCGAAGAAGATCTTGATGCGTCATTATTAGATGCCAATAAAACCTATCATAATGTTTCGGTTTTAGAATTTGATGATGCAAATCCCGGAGAAACTCGCAATGTTTTTTATACTTTTAAAACGACACCGGAAATGATCAAAGATACAAGCGCAACAGTTACCATGCGCGGGATTTTTGTTCCGAACCGAAGTTATAAAAACCATAAAATAAAAAATCTGGAAATGGAAATTGTCACTTCTCACGATCCAAATAAAATGGGTTCTAACGGAAGTTTTATGAATTACAGATTGGTACGTTTTAAAAGAGTGAATTTTAAAACCCGTTTTCAAAACAACGGCGAAGGTCCGGCGAGAATGATTCGGTTAGAAACAGATATTCCGGATATGTTTGACAAAAAAACATTCCAGATTGAAGACATGTATCCCAAATGTCCGATTTGTCCAAAAGGCGAAGAACCTACTGTAAGTTGTCTGGATACGATTATCAAGCAAAAACAGATTTTCTTTACTTTCAAAAACATTTATCTGCCCGGAAGCGAGCAAAAAAATGTTCACGAAAAAGATTCTACAAAAGGTTTTGTAAAATATTCCATGAAGTTTGCCGAAGATTTTCATAAAGTAAAAACCCGAAGCAGAACAGCTATTATTTTCGACAAAAATGAACCTATTATTACCAACTACGCCACGACAAGATTCTTACCCGGAATTTCGATTGGTGTAAAAGCCGGTTATAATTTGTATCCTGATTTAGACAAATCGACGAGTTATTTTGTGGGCGCAACGATTTCGCCTTTTAAATCTTATCGGTTTTATTGGCAGGCAGAATGGACGAATGCTTTAAATAAATACGATAGCAAAATGACTATTTCAGATGTCACCAATACAAATGCAAACGGCGTAAGGCAATTGGTACGCACAACCACAACGGCTGAAAACAAGAATGTCAATTGGGAAGTTCCGGTTTTGATTCGGTATAACATTAATAATTACATCGGAGTTGGCGCTGGAATTCAGGCGAATATTAATGTCTCTGAAGAACAAAATCAAAACATACAAATCGATACGTATGAAGGTGATAAAGGCAATTTTTTAATCAGTTCGACGACAACATCTAATACGGTAAAAAACTCTTTTGCTGATTTTAAAACAGGACTTTTGTTTGATTTTACTGCTGGTTTTGCGAGAATTGGTCCAAGTTTAGGAGCGCGATATGTGATTAATTTTGAACAGGGTTTTAACTATTTTCAGTTTTATGGGATATGGAAATTTTAAGAAGTTTTACCACAGAGATGCGCGAAGGTTTTGCACAGAGATACGCTAAGTTTATTAAAAAAGGTTGCCACGAATTACACTAATTTACACTAATTTTTTACAATCTGTTTTTAAGCTTTGATTTGCGAAAATTCGTGTAATTCGTGGCAAAAAAACTTTGTGATTCTTTGTGGATTCTTTGTGTGTCTCCGTGAAATAACTATTATGACAAAATTATATTGCTATATTTTCTTCTTCTTAACTCTGATTTTATTCGGGCAGAAACCACTTACTCCTGAAGATAAAATATATAATGCAATTGATGTTTTTGTGGCGAATCCTTCGGCGAAAGCCATAGAAAATTTAAATCATACAGAAGCTGAATTTTGGAGGAATCCAAAACCAAAAACCAAAGATGAATTTCTGGCAATTGTGGTTTTAAACTGCAATAAAGCGTATTATGAAAACCAATTTGGGCAAACTCAAAAGGCGATTTTGAGTTACGAAAAAGCCTGGCAGATTTACCAGAAACAAAAACTTTCAAATTACGATATAATAGAATTCTGCCTAAAACCTTTAGGGAATTTATACACTGTTTTGGGCGATTACGACAGTGCGGAAAACACAATAAAACAATATTTTTTTATTGTAAATACTTCTAAAGAATATCCTGACGCGCAAAAACAAAAATTTGCTGCGATTCTGAATTTATCGAATGTTTATCAGAGTTCGGGAAAAATTTCTCTGGCAATTGAATTGTTAGAAAGTGCCTTGAAAACAGAGACTTTATCGAATGTTCAAAAAGGGATTTTATTGAATAATTTGGGAAACAGTTATATGCTGAATTCAAACAAGTTTTTACCAACTTTTGGTTCAACTGATAATTCTGAGAAATCATTTAAGAATGCTATTAAGCTTTTGGAAAAGGAAAAAAACCAATCAGAAACTTTGTCAAATTGTTACAGAAATCTGGCTTCATTAAATATAAGATGGCAAAACTTTGATGTTGCAAATACTTATTTGAAAAAAGCCGAAAGTTTATTTTTTGAAACTCCTAAGAGACAGCCAAGGCAAATCGCAAAATTATATTATGAAAAAGCTCTGTTACTTTTTGAACAACGAAAATATGCTGAAAGCTCGAAAGAAATTAAAGAAGTTTTTAAAGTTCTGATTCCAAATTATAACTCTAAAAACATATCTCCAAATCAAAACAAATTGTATGCAGAAACTGTTTTATTGGATGCTCTTGATTTGCAGGCTGAAATTTTAAAAATTAACCAGCCAAAAGGAGCTTTAAAAGCTTTTGAACTTTCTTTTTATATAGAAGATTTATTGATGAATTCCCTGGTTTATGAAAATTCAAAAATTATATCGCAATTACGTTCCAGAAATCGAACTGAAAAATGCCTGACGATTTACAGCGATTTATATCAAAAAAAAAATAAAATTGAATATTTGGAAAAAGCTTTTCAATTAGCCGAAAAAACAAAATCGGGAATTTTAAAAGGTTATCGTTCGAATATTAAAAATGCTTCCGCAGAAGAAAAACAGCTTTTGCAGGAACTTCAAAATTTAAATAATGCTATTTTAAAAGAACAGCAAAAAGGAGATGCTGCGAATATTTCAGAAATAAACCGACTTATCAAAAAGCAAAATGAAGGAATGCTTTCGCTGAAAAAAGTTCAATCTAAAAATCCAGATTATATTCCTGAAAATTGTGATGTGAAATCGCTGTTTTCAAAATTAGAGAATGATAAAGCAATGATGGTTTATTATTTTATGGGTTCTGAAAGATTGTATTTTTTCACATTACAAAATAGTCGAATTGCTTTAAGTCATATCAATATTGGTCATCTTGGTATTCCCAGAATTGCCCAGTTTATTGATTATTTTAATAGTGCTGATGCTATTACAAATGATATTTCAGGCTATAACCACTATGGAAAAGATGTTTATGATTTACTAAAATTGCCTAATAATTCTGTTTACAAAAACCTCATTATTGTTCCCGATGGAATCTTGAATTTTCTTCCTTTTGAAGCATTAATTACACAAGAATCAAAAACTACGAATTTTGCCAAAATGCATTATTTACTGAATGATTTTAAGATTTCGTATAATACTTCGGCAAATATTTATTTGAATTCGAAAGCTGTTTCAAAATCGTATAAAACGGTTTTGGGTGTTTTTCCCGTTTTCGAAAAAACAGCTTTTGAGTTGAGTTATTCTAAAAAGGAATTAGAATCGATTCGAAGCAATTTTAAAGGAAAATATTTAAAAAATGCTGAAGCTTCATTTTCCAATTTTAAAAATAATGCCAATCAATATTCTATTTTACATTTAAGTACACATGCTTCTTCGGGAGATATTGAAACTCCGGCTAGCATTAAATTTTATGATCAGGAAGTTTTGTATTCCGAATTATATAATCTGAATATAAATCCGGATTTAGTGGTTTTAAGTGCCTGCGAAACCGGAATTGGAAAATTATTTAAAGCCGAAGGCGCAATGAGTGTCGCAAGAGGTTTTCAGTTTGCGGGCGCTCAGAATTTATTGTTTTCATTATGGAAAGTAAACGATTATACAACATCTGTTTTTATGGCTGATTTCTATAAAAACATCAAAAATGACGTTCCTTATTTTGAAGCAAATGCAAATGCAAAATTTATTTTTCTGAACGACAAATCAATTCCGAATGCGAAGAAATCGCCTTATTATTGGAGTTCGTTTGTTTATTACGGATCTATTTCTGCAGAAGAAAAATCGACCAATTATATCTTTTACATCATTAGTTTATTGATTGTAATTGGCTTAATTTTGGTTTTCAATCATTACCAAAAATGGAAAATCTTCACGAGGTTCTCAAAAAAGAGAACTATAAAAAAATAAAATTTAAAGTTATCAAGACACAGCATCTTTTAATAAAAGCCAAAATAAATGGTGTTTCGGGAAATTTTATTTTAGATACCGGAGCGTCTAATACCTGCATTGGTTTTGAAAGTATGGAACGTTTCGAAATTTCATCAAAAAAATCAAAAACAAAAGCTTCAGGAGCCGGCGGAACCGGAATGAAAACAGAAGTTTCTGCCCATAACATTTTGCAAATCGGAAGTTGGAAAAACACAGATTTTGGCTTGGTTATTTTCGATCTTTCGCATGTAAACGAAGCGTTAGAAGCTTATAAAGCAAAAGCCGTGCACGGAATTATTGGTGCTGATGTTTTGCTGGAAGGGAAAGCGATTATTGATTATTATAATCATTACTTGTACCTTAAAAAGTAAATTCAAAATTCTAAACTTCAGATTATATCAATAAAAAAATCCCAAATTCCAATTAAGGAGTTTGGGATTTTTCATTCTAAAATTAAATCAATTAATGGGTATGTTTAGGATTAAAACCGTCTTCGCTTAATTCGGTGTGCTCATAATCTGCAACCATTTCAGCTTCGTAATCGATTTTTTCTCCTTTAGAGAATTTATGAATAATTTTCTCCATGATATTATAAATTACCGGAACTACAATCAAGGTTAAGAATAAAGAAGAAATTAATCCTCCGATAATTACCCAAGCCAATCCGTTTTTCCACTCAGCTCCTGCTCCAGATGCTAATGCAATTGGGAACATACCAAATACCATCGCAATTGTAGTCATCAAAATCGGACGTAAACGAGCATGATTCGCCTGAATTAACGCTGTTCTGATTGATTCTCCTGCTGCTCTTCTTTGGTTCGTATAATCGACAAGCATGATCGCATTCTTACACACCAGACCAATCAACATAATGATACCCAAAATGGTAAAGATGTTTAATGAATTGTTTGTTAAAGCCAATGCTAACATCGCACCAATAAACGAAAGCGGAATTGCAAACAATACTACAAACGGGTGAACGAAACTGTCATAAAGTCCAACCATTACAAGGTAAACCAAGATAATAGCAGCCAATAAAGCGATTCCTAAAGTACCAAAACCTTCACTTTGATTTTCCTGATCACCACCCCAAATATAGTTTACACCAGCCGGTTTTTGAAGTTTGTCCAACTTCGCCTGCCATTGTGTTACAATTGTTCCAGAAGGAACCCCAACGTTTTGTCCTTTTACCGTTACAGAAGCAGATTTGTCTCTACGCTCTAACTGGCTAGGTCCTGCACCTTCTGTAATATCAGCAAACTGAGACAATTTAATTTGTTGTCCTGATGCATTAATGAAAATTAAATTACTAACATCTGTAATACTTTTTCTGTCGAAAGCATTGTATCTAATGTTAATGTCGTATTCGTATTCACCGGCTCTGTATTTACCGTCAGTGTTTCCACTAAAAGCAGTTTGCATCGTTAAACCAACTGTTTGAAGTGTCAATCCTAAAGCAGCCATTTTATCACGGTCTACTTTAACGTTAATTTCAGGATTTCCGTCTTCAACCGTTAATTTAATCTCTGTTGTTCCTGGAATGGTACGTAATTCAGCTTCCGCTAATTTTGCAAATTTCATTGCGGCTTCAGTAGAAGGACCTGTTACAATTAATCCTAAAGTTGCATCTTCGGCAGTTCCTAAGATACCAACCGGAACAGTTTTTACTTTTGCCCCAACCAATACTTTTTCCAGTTTACGTTTGATTTTTGCAGCGTAAACATTTGCATCGTCTGTACGATCTTTTTGTTCGATCATTTTTACGTCAATCTCTGCTTTATAAGCTGTAGCTTGCGATGCTCCAAAACCTTCACTGGTTTGTCCTACCGTTGTAATTTGACTGTGAACATATTCCTGAGCTTTCAAATAAGCTTCTGCTTTTTGAGTCATGAAGTTCGTTTGTTCTAACGAAGCATCTTTTGGCATTTCGATTTGAACTAAAAATTCCCCACTATCAGAAGATGCAAAGAACTCTCCACCAATGAAACCTCCACCCATTAATCCAATTGTTGACGCAAAAAACAATACAACAACAACGATAATAGTTTTAATATAATGATCTAAACACCAAGTCAATAATTCAGAAACCCAGTTTGTAAAACGAGTTAAATAGCTTTCGAAACCAAGAATTACTCTTCCAAAGAAATTTTTTCCTTCAATATGCTCTAATTTACCATAACGAGATGATAACCAAGGAATAATTGTAAATGAAGCTAAAAGAGAAAGCATCGTTGAAATAATTACCGTAACACAAAACTGTGTGATGATATTTGATACTAATCCTGAACTCATCGCGATTGGCAAGAATACCACCACAATTACCAAGGTAATCGAAGTTACAGTTCCACCAATTTCTGCAGTTCCGTCATAAGAAGCACGAATACGGCTTTTACCCATTTCCATGTGTCGATAAATATTCTCGAGGACCACAATCGCGTCATCGACCAGAATACCTACAACAAGAGATAATCCTAATAAACTCATTAAGTTTAATGTATATCCCATCAAATAAATACCAATAAATGTTGCAATCAAAGATGCCGGAATAGACACCATTACAATCAATGAGTTTCTAATACTATGTAAGAAGAACAACATTACAAATGCCACCAGAACTACTGCAATCAATAAATCGTGAACTACAGAATCTGCTGCTTCAAGAGTAAAGATTGTACTGTCTTTTGCTACTTCCAGTTTTAACTGATTTGATTTATAATCTTTTTCAAGAGTAGCAATTGTTTTCAATAACTGCTCACTTACTGCTACCGCATTTGCATCAGATTGTTTTACAATTTGTAAAACAATAGCACTTTTTTGATCTACACGTGATATTTTTTCAGCAATTTTTTGTGTATCCTGAACATCGGCAATTTCACCTAAACGAATCTGAATTCCGTTTTGAGAAGAAACTACCAGATTTCTTAATTCTTCAACACTTTTATATTTACCCGCTAAACGAATTAATATTTTTTGATTACGAGTCTGAATGTTTCCTGTTGGGAAATCCAGGTTCGAAGTCAAAATATTTTGTTGTACCTGCGGAACAGACAATCCGTAACCCTGCATTTTTACAGCGTCAAGATTTACCTGAATTTCACGTTCAGAACCACCAATGATATTTACCTGAGCAACACCTTGTACACGAGATAAAATAGGAGCAATTTTTTTGTCAATTAAGTCATAAAATTCTGCTTCGTCCATTTTTCCGTTGGCACCAAGCGTCATAATTGGTAAATCACTCAGCGAGAATTTAGTCAATGCCGGTGTTTTAACATCATCTGGCAAATCACTAATTATCGCGTTTATTTTACGCTGTGCATCATTTAGAGAGAAATCGACTTTTGCGTTTGATGTCAGAGTAATCGAAACAATTGACAAACTTTCGTACGATTTTGAGTCAATTTTCTTGACATTTTCTAAGGATGCAATCGCATCTTCAATTTTCTTGGTCACTGTATTTTCTACCTCACTTGGAGAAGCTCCAGGATAAATAGTAGAAATTGTAATAACGTTTTGTTCAAATTTTGGGATCAGCTCATAGCCTAATTGGCTGTAACTGAACAATCCACCAAGTGTTAGAATTGTAAACAATACAATTACTAACGACGGACGTTTTATGGATATTTCGGCTAATTTCATATTTTTTGCTTTAGGCTGTAGGCTTTAGGCAATAAGCTTAATGCTTATGGCGTATAGCTTAATGCTTTAAATTATTTAATAATTTCTACAGTATTACCGTCTTGTAAGTTAATTTGACCTGTAATAATTACAGTTTCACCGTCAGATAATCCATTGATAATTTCTACTTTATCTCCTAAAATTCGTCCAGCCGTAACTTTTCTTAATTTAGCAATACCTTTTTCAACTACAAAAATCTCGTTGCTGCTCACACTTCCTACGAATGCATTTCTAGGTACAACCATCAGGTTTTGTTTCTGTTGGTTTGATGCAAAATTTGCAGTTCCGTACATACCTGCTTTCAGGTCATTGTTTACGTTATTTGTGATTTCGATTTCAACAGGAAAGTTCAAAGACTCATCTGCTTTTGAAGCGATAAAAGTAATTTTTCCAGAGAAATTTTTATCAGGATAAACACTCGCTGTTACATTAATGTGGTTGCCAACTTTTAAGCTTGCAACCTGAGTTTCGTTTACAGTAACTACTAATTTTAATTTAGAAACGTTTACGATATCAAACAAGGCCGTTGCTGGCATTCCTGCTAAAATAGATCCCGGCTCAATATATTTTTTATTGATAAATCCGCTTATTGGCGCTTTTACTTTTGTATCTCCAACATTAATGTTTGCCTGAGTTAAGCTAGATTGTGCATTTGTTAAAGCAAGTTTTGCCTGATCTAATTGTTGCTTTGTAACACCTCCTGTTTTAAAAGCATTTTCATATCTCTCATAATCAGATTTTGCATTTTGATAAACAGCTTTTGCTTGTTGTGCACTTACATTGATTACATCACCTCTTACTGTCAATAAAGTCTGACCTACTCTTACGTAGTCTCCTTCTTTAGCTAAAACGCTGATTACTTTTCCTGATTTTTCAGCAGAGAAAGTTAATTCCTGAATTGGCTGAAAGTTTCCGTTTGCCACAAAGTCCAAAGAAATTTCTTCTGTTTTTACCGGAGTTACTTTTACAGAAACTGCAGCATTTTTCTCCGCTACGATATCTGTTTTTGCCTTATTCTCTTTCTTATTATTATTTAAGATATATCCAATCACACCCAGTGCCGCGATTATGATTACGATTGTTATAATAGTTTTCTTCATTGTAATTAGTTATTTAATAAGAGTTTTTAGTTCGCCTTTTGATTTGATTAGTGATACTTCGGCAATTTTATAATTTAAAACTGCTCTGGTATAATTATTTTGAGCTTCAAGTGATGCATTTTCAGCATCCAGTAAATCTGTTAAAGATGCTAATCCCTGAAGGTAATTGTTTTTTGTATCGCTTAAGATTTCAGTTGCCAAGCGCATATTTTCTTTTTGATTTTGAATTGTTACAAGATTATTCTCAATGTCAGCCATTGCATTTCTGTAATCTAAATCAAGAGAAAGTTTAGTGTCTTTAATATCTTCCTGAAGCGATCTGATTTGCACATCTGCCTGTCTTACTTTAGCGCGAGTACCAAAACCTGTAAAAATTGGCACATGTAAATTCAATCCAATTGCAGAGAAATCTGACCAGTAAACGCCATCTTTTGGTTTTGCAAACCAAGGCATATCCGGACCCTGACCAATATAATTGTAACCTGCTGTTAACGAAAGTGTAGGATAATATCCGGCTTCTACAGCTTTCTTATTGTACACTAAAAGCTCTTCTTGTTTTTTCAAAAGCAAATATTCTGTTCTGTTTTCCACATTTGGAACTTCTGTTAAAGCAGCCGGTATAACTTCAAATTCTTCTTTTGGCATATCAATTTGAGTTTCAATAGGCATTCCCATATAAAACTTCAAAGCATTTTCCTGTAAAGTAATTTGATTTTTAATCTGTTGACGTTCTGTATCAATATTTGACATTTTTACCACGATACGATCTAAATCAATTTTTTTAGCTAAACCGTTATCAAATTGTCCTTTTACGATATCACGAACTTTTGTTGTGTTTACGTAATTGCTGTCTAAAAGAATTAATCTTTCTTTTTGAACATAAACTGAATAGTAGTTATTTGCCACTCTTTCAATAACCTGCTCTTCTGTCAACTGATCATTTATTAGATAAAACTCACGAGTTGATTTCGCCGCTTTTAATCCTGTAAAAACAGATTGATCAAAGATTGCCTGAGTCAAAGAAACTCCAGCAGTTGAAGTCCATTTTTGACCAAATGCTGCCTGAATTGTAGTTCCCGGTGCATTAAATGATGCTCCGTCAATAACTGTTGTCTGAATTACCGGGTTGTACGTTAAATTTCCGTTTGCAGAAATTTGAGGTAATGCTCTTGAACGCACTTCCTGAATTTGATACTCACTGTTTTCAACCTGTAGTTTAGATTTTTTAGCATCCGACTTGTTTTGAAGCGCATACGTAAGAGCATCTCTTAAGGTTAAAGTTTGGACTTGTGCGTTGGCAGTCAAGCCAATTGTACACAAAAATATAAGAATTATTCGTTTCATAGATTGATGATTAAGTAATAATTTTTTTAAGTTGTTTTTCTAATTCTAGTATTCCATCTGGTGTTGCCATTGCTCTGGTATGATATTCCAAAGCTTCTAATTCTACTTCCTGAGCCTCTCTCTCAGAAATTGTATTTTCATTAATGTGAAAAATTAATATGTAATAAAATTTCACGTAGATCTCTACATTTAAATCCGGACGATACAATTTCTCCCGAATTCCTTTTTGTATGTTTTCTGTAAAATACTGCGTGCACTGATCGATTTCATGAGACAACACATTTTGATATATTTCAGGATAATGTTTCTTTAACTGATATATCGGAGAACTATCCATATTGTTTTTGAACATGTCTCTGAACATTTCTCTAATCTCAAAATTTTCCTGAATCGCATTGTAATTTTTAGCCACAATAGAGTCGATAATTTCATGTACTTGTCTGTGAACCATCGAAGTACTTTCTTCAATTAAAACCTCTTTGTTACAAAAATATTTGTAAATCGTTTTTTTTGAAATACACATTTCACCCGCAATATCATCCATCGTAACACTTTTAAAGCCTAACTTTAAAAATAAATCGCTTGCTTTTGCTATGATTTTTTCTTTCATTTTAATTTTCCAATTGCTCTACAAATATAATTCGGAAACTTTTTTAAAAAAAATAGTTTCCGATATTTTGTAATAATTTTACACTAATTTATTCAATCGATAAGAATTATATGCTAAATTCCAGATTTGCGATCAGCTTAATATCTTTTCCAAGCGCCAATCCACCGTTATGATTATATGAATTGTAATCTAAACCAAAATCCTGACGTTTGATGTCGCCTTTAATTTCAAAAGCTACTTTTTTCTCTCCGTTATAAGAATTGATTCCGATAAATTCAGCATCAAGTTCTACCACTTTGGTTACATCTTTTATCGTCAAATCTCCTTTGAAGAAATTGATATTATTGTTTACTTTTTGAAAAGAAGTCGATTTAAAACTAATAATCGGATGTTCGTTTACATTAAACAAATCATTCAATTGCAAGTGAGTATCAATTTGTTGAAAACTGTCGGCTTTATTATTTATGTCTAATGAAAACTCCACCGAAGCATCTTCAATTTCATTGTCTTCAATATTGACATAGCCATCAAATTTGTTTGTCGTTCCTCCCAAATAAGCGATTATCGAATGTCTCATTTTAATTAAAACATCTGACTGGCTAGAATTTATGTTCCATCTTGTCTTCATAAGTATCTGATTTATGAGTTATAAATTACTCAAACTCTCCATGGAAACTTTTTAAGTGTTACAAGTTTCCATTTTGAAAGTGCAAATATAAGCAGGAAACTCTAAACACCAAGAAAGTTTCCAAGTTTTTTCAAAAATAAGTTCAACCTCTTAAAAATCAAGGACTTTAATCCGATTTTTATGGAAACTCGATTCCTTTTAACTTTCGAAACCATAATTAACATTTGAGTTGTATCTTTGAGGCTCGTTAATCAGAATTTCACTTTATGCACGATATTAGTCAGTACCAGGATTTTTTTATTACCTATTTAGAAAACCAAAGCATTACCAAAGAACCTAAAAACCTTTATGAACCAATTGAATATATTTTAGGCCTTGGCGGAAAACGAATGCGTCCCGTATTAACTTTAATGGCGGCAGAAGTTTTTGATACTGATTATAAAGTGGCACTTCCGGCAGCGATGGCGGTTGAAGTTTTTCATAATTTTTCGCTTGTTCATGATGATATTATGGATGATGCGCCTTTGCGAAGAGGAAAAGTAACTGTGCACGAAAAATGGAACATCAATACCGGAATTTTATCCGGAGATGCGATGCTTATTCTTGCGTATCAATATTTTGAACAATACGAACCAACCATTTTCAGGGATTTGGCAAAGTTGTTTAGCAAAACCGCACTTGAAGTTTGCGAAGGACAACAATGGGATGTTGATTTTGAAGAAAGAAACAACGTAACTATTCCCGAATATCTGAAAATGATTGAATATAAAACGGCCGTTTTAGTCGCTGCAGCCATGAAAATGGGTGCGATTGTAGCCAAAACTTCTGAAAAAGAAGCCGATTTAATCTACGATTTCGGATTGAATTTAGGATTGGCTTTTCAATTACAAGACGATTATCTTGATGCTTTTGGAGATCCTGCAACCTTTGGAAAACAAGTTGGCGGAGATATTATCGAGAACAAAAAAACTTATTTATATATAAAAGCTTTAGAATTTTCATCTGAAGAAAAAGCATCAGAATTACAACAATTATTCAGTTTACAACTTGAAGATAATTTAGAAAAGATAGAAACCGCAAAAACTATTTTTAATGAATCAGGCGCTTCAAAAGCAACTCAGGAAGCGATAGAAATGTACACTTTTAAAGCTTTTGAGACTTTAGAAAAAATGGACATTAACGCTGAAAAGAAAAATATCCTGAGAACTTTTGGGGAGAATTTAATGGGAAGAAAAGTTTAGTTTTTTTCCAGGTTTTTACGCATAGTAAACCCGACAGGTTTTAAAAACCTGTCGGGTTTGTCATTTCAAGCACTAAAGGGGCTTCGACTCCGCTCAGCCTGACATCACGAGTGTCATCCTGAGCGGAGTCGAAGGCTTGTTTAACTAAAAAGCTCATCAGGATCAACTAAATCTGATAATTTTTGTTTTAAATCTTCTTTTAAAATTGTCAATCCGTATTGGTAAGAAGCATTCATCCAGCCAAAACCTTCTTCTGTTATGTAATCAAATTCGGTTCCTACGTTTCCATATTCTGCGAAAATTTTATGTGAACTTATCGATAAATCAAACTTCTCCGGAATGGTTCCGTTATGATCAACGGCGTTTCTGGTGATCAGCCAAAGCCAGCGGTATACCATTTCCTGTGCTTCTTCGTTAAAATTATAATTCAGCAAACCTTCCCACAAAAGCATTTGATGCGGTGCCCAGCCAAACGGATAATCCCATTGGCGTATTGGAGCATTTTCGTCTACACCGGCAATTGATTCTTTTGTACTGCCGGCAATTCCACCTTTCATTTTAAATCTTGGAAGTGTCTTTTTTACTAAAATTTCTGCCTGTTCCGGCGTACTTATTTTCGCCCAAAGCGGATAAAATGTTGGTGCAGCTTCAAAGAAATGCTGTTTTTCGTTTACAAAATCGTAGTCAAAATAAATTCCGTTTTCCTGATTCCAGCATAACTCGTTGATTTTTTCTTTTCTCGAAACAGCTTTAGCCATCCAATATTCGCCTGAATACGATTTATCTTCAAAATATTGAAATTCATTTTTAAAATATTTCTCAATTAAAAAAGCAATATCAGTTTCATATTTATACAATAAACTATTGATTGCGACTGTGTTTAAATTGGCACAAACTCCAACTAATCTATTGGTTGTATCATGCCCGCTTTCGCGCATACTGCGATCGTGAATAAAATATTTATCCAGTTCAGGATCAACAACTTCTCTTTCCAGATATTTCTTTTCGAATTCCCGCGTTGACAAATTATATTTTGGCGCATATTGCTCCAGAATATCATCAAAATGTCCTTCTTCCACCTCAAAAGGCAATCCAATTCCTTCTGCTTTATAGCGATTTAATCCGTTTGCTGTAAGTCGTTTTCCTTCTTCCATCCAAACGGTTTTGTATTCCTTTATGACGGTTTTTAAATGCCTTTCAATCCAGAAAATATCCGGATTCGACTTTTCTAAAACATCTCTAATCAAAGATGTATAAAGCGGTGGCTGCGTTCGGGTTAAATAATAGCTTCGGTTGGCATTTAGAATTTTTCCGTAATGATCAATTTGATATTTAAAATTCTCGGCAATGCCCAAAGCAAGGTCAATTTTATCATCTATCAAAAGTCCTTTGGCAATAAAATAACTGTCCCAACCGTACATTTCATTAAATCTTCCGCCAGGAACGACAAACGGAACTCCTGAAATTTCATTGTTTTTTATTTGAAGTGCCAAAGCCAGAATTCCCGGTTTTTTATTCAATGATAAAACATATTCAGGCGAAATGTTTTTAGGCATTTGAACCACTTTTAATTTTGGGATTGTAATTTCTAATTTCTTGAAATAATCAAAAACTATTTCGTCACCAAATGGCACGTACAAATAAGCAAATTCATTTTCGATTTTATCGTCTTCCAGAATTTTCTTTACGCCAATGGCATCAATAGTTCTGGTGAGACCATTCCAATAAAGATCTTTAATTTTTCTTGAAATTCTCTTTACAGGATCTTCGGTGATTTCATTCAGATCTATTTCGGCAAATTCAGTATCGTTTTTTTTCGCCAAAGCCAGTTCCTGCAATAAATTAGAAAGCTGATAAGTTCCTTCAATTGCTACTGAATTTCCGTTTTCATTTTCCAATAAAAAACTTTTTGGACCGTTGTCATCAATCGTAATTTTTTTATCGCCATCAGTATCTTCCTGAGCCAATAATTTCTCGATCGTTTGGGTTATATGTAATTTAAATTTCATCTTTTGCAGTTATTTTTTTAAGAATAAAAAATGATATCAACAACAAGGTCATTGGAATTAAAGTAAAATAAAAAGCTTTTTCCGGTCCCTCATTTTTAAAGAGCCAGCCTGTTATTCTGGAACCTAAAGTGCCGCCAAGAGCAGAAAAAATGACAATTAATCCGGTCATGGAACTTTGCAGATTTTTAGGCAATGCGCTCAATACAATCGAATTTAATAGCGGATAAATAGGCGCAATAAACAAGCCGATTAGCGGAAATGCAAAACCAATTAACGGAATATCTGAAAGCGTATCGATGTTTTTGACTTCTAATCCAACCGTTTTGGGAAGTACAAAAATTACCAACAACATCGCGGATATAATGCAGAAACTCAATACCCAGATCCAATTTACTTTTTTGGTTACGATGCCCGCAATTAATCTCCCGATAGCTAATGAAATCGCCAAAATACTCGCCATCATAATACTGATATTCTCCGGTAAATGAAGCACTTTTGTATTGAATGTGGGCAGCCACGAAAGAATTCCCTGCTCGATCATGACAAATAAAAAGACGCTGATAACGAAAATAACGGTTAGCAATTTGGCCATTAATTTGAACATTTGAAGGAAATCATCTTTAAGATTTACTCCTGCAGAAACTTCAGCTTCTTCGAATTTTACAAAGAATAAAAACAGGAATGACAGCAATGATAATCCTGCTAAAAACCAATACACATTAAGCCATGAATTAGGATCGTTTTCGTTATTGAATGCCGGGAATAAGAAATAAGCCAACGCAATTCCAACCATAAAAAAACCTTCAATACTACTCATTAAAGCGTTGTGTTCTTTTTTGGTTTCTGTTACGGTTCCAATCAGTGAATAAACGGAAACTTTGATTAGGGCAAATGAAACTCCAACGGTTGCAAAAAGGATTTTAGCATTGTCGAAAGAATTTCCAAAATACATCGAAATACAAGCCAGAGTAACCAAAGCCAATCCTGTCAACATAGCTTTTCTATAGCCTATTCTTGGTAAAAAAGAAGCTATAAAAAAGGATACAATGGCAATTGGCATGTCTTTAAAAGCTTCCAGAATACTGGCCTGAACTTCATCGACTCCGTAATTTCTTTGCGATTTTAAAATCACAATCCCTACGCTGTTTAATAAAATAGCAAAGACAAAATAATTAAGATAAAGTGAGATTTTAATTCCGATGTTTTTCATGTTTTTTTATTTTGTCTATGCTGTTGGTTGTATTTTTAACACATAGAAACATAGCTTAGTTTGCGTTCAAAAGGCGTTTCACTTATTTAAATTCACATAGCTAATGTGTGGAAACTAGTTTCTTTTTTTTCCCTTTTTTAATGATAAAATCTATGTTTCTATGTGTTTAATATTTTTTGCGGTTTAAATAAATTTAAAAATTAACCGCTACAGAAAATCTAAAGGCGCGTCCTAAAATTGGTCTTGCCATAAACACATCGCTTGCCGCAGATGTTGTTTGTCTCGGATCTCCTTCTGTTAAACCAATTTCGTTAAATAAATTTGAAGCATCAACAGCAAAACGAAGATTGTTGTACGTATAATTTAAACCTGCTCCCACTTCTTTATAAGCTGGTAAAACTTGTCTGTTATCCTGATTTGTGAATTTTTTATCGTAATAAGAAAACTGAACATATGCTGTAAAATCTTTTGTAATATCTACTTCAGGTCTTAGGTTACAGAAAAATTTAGGGATTCTTCGGGCTGTATTTCCGTTGAAATCAAAAGTAGAACCGTCAGCATTTGTTCCTGTAAAATTATCATATTCCGGTTTTTGAACGGTAAACGTAAAATTCAGTTTTACCATTTCGTATCTTGCATTGGTTTCTACTTCAAGACCAATATTGTTTACGTCAGCAAATTTATTTTCTGAAGATCCGTCAGATAAAATATCCGTGAAAGCCACATTTTTCAGGTTCATGTGAAACAAATTCGCATTTATATTAAAGAATGAATTTGAATATTTGTAACCCAATTCAAACTGGTTTACTTCGGTATTTTCTAATTTGCTTAAATCGGCTGCATTATCATAAAATGATTCTTCAATTGGCGATCTAAAACCATGGCTGTAACGCACATACGAAGCCATATTGTCGTTAAATTTATAATTTCCTGCCACTGTATACGACCATTCACTCACGTCATATCTCCAATATGTGTAGGGATTTCCTTTTACTGTTGTAACCGCGTCATCAGCTGTATTGTTGTCTAAAATTCCTAAATCTTCAGCAAAAAAACGAGCATTATCTCGGTAACCTGAATATTTGTCTTTGTTGTATCTTAAACCTGCATTGAAAGTCAAATTATCTGTTGCTTTAATTTCGGCATCAGCATAAATATCGTTCAAAAGTCCTTTGGTTTGAGCATCTCTTTCCAGCCATGTAATTCTTTCTACACCATTAAAAGTATGTTCAACACCGGTTGTGTTATCGGTAACATTTAACAATCTCGGATTGTCTGAAACGCTTACTAAATAAGAATTCCAGTTCCAGTATTGATTTGATTTCCAGTTAGAATAATAATATCCAGCAGTTAATTTTACAGGATCTAAATCGAAAGCAAAAGAGAAATTATTAGCAAAATTGTTCATCTTTTTCTCGATGTGCCAAAGATCAGCTCTCATAATTAAAGCATTTGGATCTAAAGCCGCACCATTATCTACATAAGAATAAGCAAGATTTCCGGCAGTTGTATTTTGAATATCTGTTGCATAAGCATCTTGTGTCCAAGGTCCTCCATTTGGGAAAATAGCATTGTAATTCAGGTCGATTGAAGTTTGTTTGAAGGCGTTTTTGAAAGTCACTTTTTCAGATATTTTCTTTTTAAATTCGGCTCCAATAGAGTTAATTACTGGATGTGAACCATCTTCTAAATCGGCACTAAAAGTTCCGCCTCCATATTGAGGCACATTTAAATGACTGAAATTTACTGAAGTCAGCGTTCCGTAATTTGGATTAAAACCGTCGATACCTTCAATTTTTCCGTTATTGCTTTTTAAAGGAATTGGAAGATAAAAAGTATTTCTGTCATCAAGATGTTTGAAATTTACTCTCAAATAATCGCTTTCATCAAATTTATACGTCAGGTTTCCTTTTATTTGTCCGCCTTTATTGGCTGTAAAACCGGTATTTCTTACTCCATTATCGGCTCTGTAAAATCCTCCAACATTAAAAAATAATTTATCCTGAATTAAAGCGCCTGATAAGTTAAGATCTGTTCTGAACATTCCGTAATCTGAAGTCGTGAATTTTGCTCTTCCCATAAATTCATTCTGACCTGTTTTCGAAATAAAATTAATGATTCCACCCGGAGCATTGTTAGCAAATATTGAGGCAGAACCTCCACGAACGGCTTCCATCTTGCTAACCGTTTCATCTAATCTGTAAAAAGTATCGGCGTTGGCAAATTGCAAAGCTCCATCTTCAAAAACAGGTAATCCATCTTCCTGAATCTGTACATATTCATAAGCTCCTGCAGACGGAATTCCTCTTGCAAAAAGGTTGTTTCCAATTTCTCCTCCGGAAGCTTCTACCACAAATCCGGGAATCGTTTGCAATAAAGCTGCTGTACTTGACGGCGCTCTGTCTTCGATTGCTTTTGCGCCCATTGTAGTAATCGCAACGCTGGATTCAAGTTTTGATCTTGGAGTTGACGAACCCGTAACCACAACCTCTTTTAAGTTTTGTGATTCTCCTTCCAGCAATAAATTCACTTGTACCGACTCGCCTTCTTTAACTGTAATTTCTTTTGTATAGGTTTTGTAACCCACATTTGTGGCTTCTACAATATAACTTCCAGCGATTACATCTGAGAAAATAAAAGCTCCGTTTTCATCTGTTACGACACTTTTTCCGGTGTCTTTCAAAGATACATTTGCGCCTGGAACTGTTTGTCCGGTTTCGTCTAATACTTTTCCGGAAACAGTATTTTTTCCTTGGGCAAAAAGGTTATTTGGAGCAAAAATCAGGCATAATAATAAAATTAATATACCGAAATAAGAATGTTGCTGTTTCATGATTTTTTGGTTTGGTTAGTAAAGTTTTTATTTGTGATTGTAAACTTAATTACTATTTAACTTCCATTTAAGAATTCAGAATCGAAAACGTTTTCGAAATCACCTAAAACGTTTTCGGAAGTTAATATTTTAGCAATACATTTTATTTTTAGTACATTTATTTCATGAATGATACAAAACTAATAGATATAGCTTCGGCCTTAGGAATTTCAGTCACAACGGTTTCAAAAGCACTTAAAGGATATACGGATATTAGTAAATCTACGCGTGCAAAAGTTCTCGAAATGGCTGAGGCAATGAATTATATTCCTAATTCTGTGGCTGTAAATCTTAGAACCAATGAAACTAAAACCATTGGTGTGATCATTCCGGCAACCGTGCATCACTTTTTTTCGAGTGTTTTAAATGGTATTTTAGAAGAAGCCGAAAAAAGAGGTTATCTCGTTATTATTCTGCAATCAAACGAAAAATACGAACTGGAGAAAAAACAGCTTGCCTTATTAATTCAGAAAAGAGTTGATGGCGTTTTGATGTCTCTTTCTAACGAAACGGATGATTTCTCTCATATTAATGAAGCGATTCGGAAAAATACGCCAGTTGTTTTATTTGATAAAATTGCCAAAAGAGTCGATTGTTCTAAAGTTATTATTAATGATGCAAAAGCGGCTTTTGATGCGGTTTCGTATCTTATTAATAAAGGATATAAAAAAATTGCGCATTTTCGAGGTTCTTACGTTCCTCAAAATTCTATTGATCGCTTTTTGGGTTATAAAAGAGCACTTGAAGCGCACGGAATTGAGTATGATTCGAAGTTAGTGTACGTTTGCGACAACAATACTGATTTTGAAGATGGCTATGAAAATGCTCAAAAAATAATGACTGAAAATCCGGATATCGACGCCATTTTTGCCATTACGGATTTAGTTGCTATTGGAATTATAAAATATTTTAATGAAGCGGGAATCAAAACACCGGAACAAGTTGCCGTTTTCGGGTTTAGCAATTGGTTTATGAGTACCGTTATTTCACCTAAATTAACAACAATCGATCAGCCAGGATTTGAAATGGGACATGCAGCGGTTTCAATTTTAATTGATGAAATTGCAGACATTAAAGAACATCGACCGGTGACGCATCAAATTATAGAACTTCCAACAAGAATCATTGAAAGAGAATCAACAGTTAAATGATTTTTTAGTTTTAACTTTGCCTCAATCTTTAAAAAGCATCAATGTTTCCAATTCCCGAAAATACCGATATTTTATTGGCTGATGCCGAAACTGAAAATTTATATCTAAGTCTGATTGAACAAATTAATAAGGATTTTAATTTGGCGAATGAAGGAATTGATTTTCCGTTAAGTATTTCCCCTCAAGAATTAAAAATTCAGCTTCACGAAAAAATCTACAGAATGATTCAGTACAAATTTGCTGAATATCTGAATCTGCTTTATATCATTGATGTTTCTGAAATCGAAATCAAAAAACTCGACGGTTCTGATTTAGTGATTTTGGCTGAACGGGTTTCGTTTTTAATTTTAAAAAGAGAATGGCAGAAGGTGTGGTTTAGAAATCATTACAAGTAAAGGTGCTGAGGTTCTGAGATGCTAAGATTTTTTGCCTGATTTTATAATACTTTGCAATTTATCTAATTCAGACCACAATCCAAATCCACTAGTATCTAATTTACTACCAATAATCTGGAAACGACCACATTTAAAGCAAATCTTTGCGATGCCTATTGTTTTTTCTTTCTTTTTAAAAATGAAAACATCACGATATTCAGGAACACAAGCATATCCGTCCATTTGTAAAGAATCTTTTTCACTAAATATATTTTCAATCTCTTTTTCCTGTTTAACAGATAAGTTTGATTTTTTGTAATTATGACTTAGTAAAGTTTCTTCAAAATCTTTTTTAGGAATACTATCTGGAAAATATCCCATAAATAAATCTGAAAACTCCTTATTCTTTTTTGATTTTAAATTATTAAGTTCAAAATCAATCATCTTCTCAAGAGTATAATCTACGTGATAATGATCAATTTTATCCGAATCAAAAAATGGTCTCAGTTCTTTTTTTACGACTTTTTTGTCTGCAACTTCTACTTTATTAGAATTGTTACAACCCGAAATTATGACAACAAGAAAAATAAAAATGTATTTTTTCACTTTGAGGATTTTAAATCTTAGAACCTTAGCAACTTAGAGTCTCAGCATCTCAGAAATAAACTCTCACAAAAGGCATAAATGCTGATCCGTACAAACTTTTTTCATCATTAAATAAAACGTCGTAACGGGCACCAATTGTAACACTTCCTGTTCTGTAACCGGCACCGAGATATAAGGCGGTATTCCAGAAATTATCAGAATAAGATGGTCTGTAAGAAGTTGCGTCATAATCTGTGTTGACTCTCACTTGTTCTAATTCTGCAGATAGTTGAAGTTCGGGAATTGGGTTTACGAGTGTGATTAAACTTCCCCCGTAAACAAAAGAGTCATAATAATTTTTTGAAGCCAGGTAACCAAATTGCAATCCAACTCCTACGGCAACAATTTCGTTAATATTGTAAATTGCGCTTGGCATCACTGAGATATCTGTGTAACCAGAACCAATTCCAAGTCCCAGACCGCCTCCAAACTGTACCTTATCCCAAAAATGATTACTGTTGTCAATAACATATTTTTGTGCTTCTTGTGCAAAACTCAGTTTTGAAAACAGCAGTAACAAAATCATAAATAATGATTTGAAAACGATTGAAATTTGATTTTTTTTCATGGGTTAACACTATTTTTAACAAATTTTTACGTAAAAGTAAGCAAAAAAAAGATTTAAATAAATGCGATTGTTGTACTTTTGCCATTCTATTTAACAAAAAGTATATTCACTCATATTATGGATAGGTTTTCATTTTTAAATGCAGCGCATACAGAGTTTTTCGCACAATTATACGATCAATATTTAGTAAACCCAGATAGCGTTGAGCCAAGCTGGAGAAGCTTTTTTCAAGGTTTCGACTTTGGACAAACGACTTATAATGACGAAAATCCGGTTCAGCAAATTGTTGAATATGTGACTAGCGACAACACAGATTACAGTAAGGTTTCGGAAAAACTGCAAAAAGAATTTAATGTACTAAAATTAATCGATGGTTACCGTACGCGCGGGCATTTGTTCACAAAAACAAATCCTGTTCGTGACCGCAGAACATCATCTCCAACTTTAGATATTGAAAATTTTGGATTAACATCTGCTGATCTTTCAACGGTTTTTGATGCTGCGCAAACTATCGGAATACCGCCTTCTTCTTTAGAAGCTATTGTAAACCGTCTTAAAGCTATTTACTGCCAACACATTGGTATTGAATATATGTACATCAGAAATCCTGGCGTTGTAAAATGGATTCAGGAAAAACTAGCGGTGAATGTTAATCAGCCTAATTTCTCTTCTGAAGAAAAGAAAACTATCTTAAACAAATTAAATCAAGCTGTTTCTTTCGAGAACTTCTTACATACTAAATATGTTGGTCAAAAACGTTTTTCACTTGAAGGTGGAGAATCTATCATCCCTGCTTTGGATGCTTTGATCGAACAAGCTGCTGAAAAAGGTGTTGAACAATTCGTAATGGGAATGGCTCACCGTGGCCGTTTGAACGTTTTGGCAAACATCTTCGGAAAATCTACTCAGGATATTTTTGGTGAGTTTGACGGTAAAGATTACGATCAGGAATATTTTGATGGTGATGTAAAATACCACTTAGGTCTTACAGCTGACAAAAAAACAAGATCAGGAAAAAGCATCAATATCAATTTGGCACCAAACCCTTCTCACTTAGAAACGGTTGGAGCTGTAATTGAAGGAATTACAAGAGCTAAACAAGATAAATATTATGCTGATGATTTCTCTAAAGTATTACCTATCGCCGTTCACGGAGATGCTGCAATCGCAGGTCAGGGTATCTTATATGAAATCATTCAGATGGCGCAGCTTGACGGTTACAAAACGGGAGGAACAATCCATATTGTAATCAACAACCAGGTTGGTTTTACAACTAACTATTTAGATGCGCGTTCTTCTACTTATTGTACAGATGTTGCCAAAGTAACGCTTTCACCGGTATTACACGTAAATGCTGATGATGCTGAAGCTGTTGTACACGCAGTATCTTTTGCTTTAGATTACAGAATGCAATTTGGTCGTGACGTATTTATCGATTTGTTAGGATACAGAAAATATGGTCATAACGAAGGTGACGAACCTCGTTTTACGCAGCCTGTTTTATATAAAATCATCGCAAAACATAAAAATCCAAGAGATATTTATGCTGAAAAATTATTGTCTGACGGCGTAATCGATGCATCTTATGTAAATGCTTTAGAAACAGAATACAAATCTGATCTGGAACAGAATTTAGAAGCTTCCCGTAAAAAAGATTTGACAATTATAACGCCATTCATGAAAAACGAATGGGACGGATTTGTTCAGGTTACCGATACTCAAATGCTTCAAAAAGTAGACACTACTTTTGATAAAAAAGGATTGGATTCTATCATCAACACAATCTCAACATTACCAGCTGACAAAAAGTTTATCAATAAAATAACTAAAATTGTTACTGACAGAAAAACAGGATACGATAATAATACGATCGACTGGGGAACTGCAGAAGCTTTAGCTTACGGTTCACTTTTGACAGAAGGATTTGATGTTCGTATTTCAGGTCAGGACGTTGAGCGTGGTACATTCTCTCACCGTCACGCAGTTGTTAAAGTAGAAGATTCTGAAGAAGAAGTAGTGCTTTTAGATGCTATCGAAAACAAAAAAGGAAAATTCGGCGTATTCAATTCTCTTTTATCTGAATACGGAGTTCTTGGTTTTGATTACGGATATGCATTAGCAAATCCAAAAGCATTAACAATTTGGGAAGCACAATTTGGAGATTTCTCTAACGGAGCTCAAATTATGATTGACCAATATATTTCATGTGGAGAAGATAAATGGAACAACCAAAATGGTATTGTTTTATTATTGCCTCACGGATATGAAGGACAAGGTGCAGAACACTCTTCTGCAAGAATGGAGCGTTACTTACAACTTTGCGCAAGACAAAATATGTACGTTGCAGATTGTACAACGCCAGCCAACTTCTTTCACTTGTTGAGAAGACAAATGAAAACGAATTTCCGTAAACCTTTGGTAGTTTTCTCTCCAAAAAGTTTATTGCGTGATCCAAGATGTGTTTCTACAGTTGAGGAATTAGCAACAGGAAGTTTCCAGGAAACAATTGACGATAATACAGTAGATAAAAAAGCGGTAAAAACTTTGGTTTTTGTTACCGGTAAATTCTACTATGATATTGTTGCTGAAAGAGAAAACAACGGAAGAAATGACGTTGCAGTTGTTCGTATCGAGCAATTATTCCCTTTACCGGTTGAGCAATTAAAAGCAATTATCGCACAATATCCAAATGCTGATGATTATGTTTGGGCTCAGGAAGAACCTAAAAACATGGGAGCTTACAGCTTTATGCTGATGAATTTTGATCTTGTAAAATGGAGATTAGCTTCATTAAAAGCTTACGCTGCTCCGGCATCAGGAAGTTATACAAGAGCAAAACGTCGTCATGCAGATGCGATTAGAATGGTATTCGATAAAGATTTATTCAGATAAAAAATTAGTTTAAACGTTTAATTTTTAAAGTCTACCAAACACTTTAATCCTTAAACAATACAAACCTTAAACAAAAACAAAGATGATTTTAGAAATGAAAGTCCCATCACCAGGGGAATCAATAAAAGAAGTTGAAATTGCAACTTGGTTAGTAAAAGACGGAGATTATGTAGAAAAAGATCAAGCTATTGCTGAAGTTGATTCAGATAAAGCTACTCTTGAATTGCCTGCTGAAATGAGCGGAATTATTACGCTAAAAGCTGAAGAAGGTGATACAGTAGCAGTAGGAGCTGTAGTTTGTTTAATTGATACCGATGCAGCAAAACCTGCAGGTGACGCTCCGGCAGCACCAGCGGCTGAAGCTCCAAAAGCTGAGGCACCGAAAGCAGAAGCTCCAAAGGCAGAAGCACCAAAAGCGGAGGCTCCAAAAACAGCTCCGGCAGCAACAAGTTATGCAGCTGGAACTCCATCTCCTGCAGCAAGAAAAATATTAGACGAAAAAAATATAGCACCAGCAACAGTTTCAGGAACTGGTAAAGGTGGAAGAATTACTAAAGATGATGCTGTAAATGCAGTACCTTCTATGGGAACTCCAACTGGTGGAAGCCGTGGAACTGAACGTACAAAATTATCAATGTTACGTCGTAAAGTAGCAGAAAGATTAGTTTCGGCTAAAAACGAAACGGCTATGCTTACTACTTTCAACGAAGTAAACATGACGCCAATCAACCAGATTCGTAATGAATACAAAGATGCATTCAAAGCAAAACATGGTGGTTTAGGTTTAGGTTTTATGTCATTCTTTACAAAAGCAGTTACAAGAGCGTTACAATTATATCCAGATGTGAACTCAATGATGGATGGTGATTATAAAATCGCTTACGATTTTGCTGATATCTCAATCGCAGTTTCAGGACCAAAAGGTTTAATGGTTCCTGTTGTTCGTAATGCTGAACTTCTAACTTTCCGCGGAATCGAAGCTGAAATCAAAAGATTAGCTTTAAGAGCTCGTGATGGTCAAATTACTGTTGATGATATGACAGGTGGAACTTTCACAATTACAAATGGTGGTGTTTTTGGAAGTATGTTGAGTACTCCAATTATTAACCCTCCTCAATCAGGAATTTTAGGTATGCACAATATTATTGAGCGTCCAATTGCTGTAAACGGTAAAGTTGAAATTCACCCAATGATGTACGTGGCTCTTTCTTATGACCACAGAATTATCGACGGACGTGAGTCAGTTGGTTTCTTGGTTGCTGTAAAAGAAGCTTTAGAAAATCCGTTAGAATTATTGATGAATGGCGATGCTAAACGTGCTTTAGAATTGTAATTTAGATAATTTTCCAATAATAAATAAAAGCCTGTTCAATCATTGAGCAGGCTTTTTTAGTATATAATAAAATAAAAACCATAATAAAATGTTAATCTTTTAAAGAAACTGACATTTTACCTTTTAATAAATATTATTTAGAATAAATAAGAATAGTCTTGTTTTGTTTGTTTTCAACAACTAAATTTGCGCTATTAAAATCAATTCTAAATAAAACAAAATGAAATATAGATTTACAATTTCTTTTTTGAGTTTTTGTTTTTTTCTACTGGCAAGTACCACAATTTCGGCTCAGGAGAAAGCAACGATCAAAGGTCAGATTACTATAAACAATAACGAATCTCCAGAGGGTATTTCTGTTGTTTTGAAAGGCACAAAATCAGGAACAACCACAGATGAAAATGGTAATTATACCTTAAAAAACATCAAACCTGGAAATTATACTTTAAAAGTTTCTTCACTAGGATACATTACACAAGAAAAAGCAATTGTAATTAAAGAAGGTGATAACTTAACTCAAAATTTTACTGTTACTACAAATTCAGAAGATTTATCAGAAGTAGTTGTAAACGGTGGTAAAACCAATCATTTTGCGCGTAAGGAAACTAAACAGGTTTCAAGATTACCTTTAAAAAACTTAGAAAATCCACAATCTTATACTACTATTACCGGAGAGTTATTAAAAGAACAAGTAGTTACAAATTTTGATGATGCTTTGAAAAATGCATCTGGTATTACTCCACTTTGGGCTGCAACAGGACGTGCCGGAGACGGAGCTGCTTATTATTCTTTAAGAGGATTTCCGGTTCAGCCAACAATGGTTAATGGTTTACCGGGTTTAACAAACGGAAGTTTAGATCCTGCCAATATTGACAGAATTGAAATTATCAGAGGTCCTTCAGGAACTTTATTTGGCAGCAGTTTAATCTCTTATGGTGGTTTAATCAATACCACTACAAAAAGGCCTTACAAAACATTTGGAGGAGAAGTAAGTTATACGGCGGGAAGCTTTGGTTTAAATCGTGCAACTGTAGATTTAAACACGCCTCTTAATGACAAGAAAACTTTAAATTTCAGAATAAACTCAGCTTACTACAAACAAAATAGTTTTCAGGATGCCGGTTTTAGAGAATCGTATTTTGTAGCGCCTTCATTATCTTATGAAGTAAACGACAGACTATCATTTTTAGTGAATACTGAGTTTATGAGCAACGAATCTACAAATCCAACTATGTTGTTTTTAGACAGAGGTGCACCGTTAAGAGTTCACAATATCAATGAATTAAAATACGACAATAACCGTTCTTACACCAGTAATGAACTTACGATGAAAACGCCTTCTTATAATATCCAGGCTCAGATGAATTATAAATTTTCTGATCAATGGAGTTCTCAAACAGTTTTCTCTACCAGTTCTGCAAAATCAGTAGGAAACTATTCTTATTTGTATGAAGCAACACAATCTACACCAATTCAGAATGGAATTGTATTAGCACGTTATTTTACCGATCAGGACAATCAAAATATAACAACTGATATTCAACAAAATTTTAATGGTGATTTTAAAATTGGAAGCATAAGAAACAGAATTGTTGTAGGTTTCGATTATTTCAAAAGAACTGCTACTGATCATAGTACTGAATATTTTGGAAACGGCTATGTGTATATTGGAGATGATTTAGCCTCTTTCAACGCTATGCTCGCTATGCTTGGTATGCAGCCTACTACTAACGGAGACACCGGAGATTTGACAAAAGCCGGAGCTGATGCTATTATTGGAAATAATCCAAGAAGCAACAATAGTACAAAACAGGAAACTTATAGTGCTTACGTTTCTGATGTAATCAACTTTACTCCGGGATTATCTGCAATGTTGAGTTTGCGTGCTGACCGTTTTATGAATGCCAAAAACGACGGATACAATCAAACTGCTTTTTCTCCAAAATTTGGATTAGTATACCAGCCAATTATTGATAAAGTTTCGATTTTTGCAAATTACATGAATGGATTCGTAAATATTGCACCGGGACAAAATCGTTCAGCTGCTGTTTCAACACCAGTAATACTTAATCCTGAACATGCAGATCAGTTTGAAGTTGGAACAAAACTGAATCTTTTTAAAGATAAACTTTACGCTACTTTTAGCTATTATCACATTAAAGTGGTTGATCAGACTTATGTAATAGAAACTCCGTATGTAGATCCTGCAGATCCAACAACTCCACAACCAAACAATCAGACTACATATCAGGATGGAGCACAGCAAAACAAAGGTTTTGAAGCAGAATTTGTTGCTAATCCAATTACAGGTTTAAACATAGTTTTGGGATATAGTTATAACGATGCCGTTTTAACAAAAGGAGATGTAGAATTTGTAGACCGCAGATCTGAAAATGCAGGACCTAGAAATCTGGCAAACCTTTGGGCTAGTTACAAATTTACAAATGGTTTATTAAGAGGTTTTGGTTTAGGTTTTGGAGGAAATTATGTTGGAGACAACATGATCATGAACAGAAAAACTACCGGAACATTTACAATTCCTGAATACACAGTTCTAAACTCCTCTTTATTTTACAGTGCAGAAAAATTTACTGTTACAGTTAAATTAAACAACATTGCAAACAAAGAAATTTATGATGGCTGGTCAACAGTTCACCCTAAAGAACCAAGAGCAGTAGCAGCAAGTTTCTCGTATAGATTCTAATAAAAAACAAACAAAAACACCTTTCCTTAAAGAGAAAGGTGTTTTTTAAATTTTTAAAATTATGATAACAATAGCAAGCCTTATCGTTTTTTTAGCTTTTTACACTTTGTATTATACATCAAAAAGAGCCGTTTTATCGTATGATTTAGGTTTTGAAAAATGGATGAAAAACAATCCAAAGCAAACCAAAATTACAGGTGTAAGTTTACTTTTATTAGCCTATGCTTTTTGGCTGTTTACACAATCTTTAGGTTGTGGAACATTAATGTTTTTTATTCAGTTAATGGCCATCGGAAGTTTAATCATCATCTTGGCTCCTTTGAAAAAAGTAAGCTCAAAAGCACTTTTAGCTTTATTTATAATCGTTGCTTTAGTAGAATTCTATTACAACTAAATATTCCTGACTTTTTATGCCGGCTAATCCTAAATATTTAACCCAATCCAAATGGCAACGATTTGCCAAAATTACAGCTGCTATTTTAGGTGGCTATTTTGTTTCTGTAACCTTTCATTTAGCATTAGCTTCATGGCTTAATCGTGCAAATGTTTTGATGACAATGGCATTTAGTGGTTTTATTCTTTGGGTCGCGCTTATGGTTGTTGCCTTCCTAGTCAAAAGCGGATGGAAAATCTGGGGTATTTATATTCTTCTTACATTGGCTTTTTCTCTTTTAATTTATTTAGGTCAAACCTATAATCCAACGGCACAATAATATGAGCAACCGTAATTATAATATATATTTTCATACGCATACTGTTAGCGGAATTGTAATAAGCGTAGTTCTTTTTGTAATTTTCTTTGCTGGGTCTTTTTCTTTTTTTAGAGATGAAATCATCAATTGGGAAAGAAGTGAATCTACTGCAATAACCAACGAAATTCAGCTAAATTATACTACCGCATTAGATACGCTTGACAAAAAATATATTTTACACGGCAGAGACATTACCATTTCTAAACCGAGTGTAGAAAGAAGAGTTGCCATTTATTTGGAAGGAACCAAAGACACAACAGCTCCGGCGAAACAAAAAGAAGGATCATTTTTTTACCTTGACAATAAAAGTTTTAAAACCTTCACTTATGAAGAATCCTATTCATTGGGTGAATTTTTATATCGCTTACATTTCTTAGCCCAGATACCATATCCGGTTGGTTATTATCTTTCAGGGTTTATTGCCTTGTTCTTTTTATTTGCCATTGTAACCGGTGTTTTATTACATTGGAAAAAAATCGTTTCAAACTTCTATGTTTTCCGTCCAAAAGAAAAATTAAAAACATTGTGGACCGATGCGCACACGTCATTAGGAATGATTGGTTTGCCGTTTCAGTTTGTGTATGCGGTAACAGGAGCATTTTTTATGATTAAACTTTTAATTGTTGCTCCCGCTGTAATGGCTTTGTATAAGGGTGATCAGGACAAATTATATAAGGAATTAGAATATACCGATCCGGATTATAAATTCGAAAATAAAAAATTGGCGAATCCTTTTAATATCGATCAGTTGGTTGCAAAAGCAAAAAGCAATTGGTCAGATTTTGAAGTTACACGTGTTTTTATTCAGAATTACGGTGATGCAAACATGCACGTTTTAGTGGAAGGCGAAATGCCGCATCATAAAAAATTTACCGGAATTGGAAAAGTCGTATATCGTATTTCTGACGGAAAAGAAATCGCGAGAAAAAATCCGGTGACGCAAACAAATTATTTAGATGTTGTGAAAAATGTATTATACCGCATTCACTATGGCGATTACGGCGGTTATGTCTTAAAAATAGTCAGCTTTATTTTAGGAATTATTACTTGTTTTGTGATTATTTCCGGAGTTATGATTTGGCTTGTTGCTAGACAAAAAAACAATATGCCGGAAAAGAAACGACGTTTTAATGCAGCAGTTGTCCGCATTTATTTTGCTATTTGCTTAAGCATGTATCCAATAACCGCGCTTGCTTTTATTGCAACAAAAGTTTTTTATCCGTTAAGTCAGTCTAATTTATTTACGCTTTATTTTGGCGGATGGCTTTTGCTTTCGATCTTTTTTATCATTAAAAAGAATGATAGTTTTACGAATAAATTCTGTTTGATTTCAGGAAGTATTTTAGGATTTTTAATTCCAATTGCAAATGGGATAATTTCCGGACATTGGTTTTGGAATTCTTTTATCGAAAATCACATTCAGGTTTTCTTTATTGATGTTTTCTGGATTGTTCTGGCTTCAATATCACTTTATGTTGCTTATCATTTAAAGCCAAAAGTGACCGACAAAAACTAAAAACACTACAAATTATTTGCCCGTTATTGATTAACCGTATACATTTACGCTTTTATTCAAAATGGGATTCAAAACGAAAATACGTTTTCTACATAAATGGCTCGGATTAATTTCCGGGCTTATTGTTTTTATCGTCAGTATTACGGGCTGTATCTTTTGTTTTCATGACGAAATAAAAGACATTACACGAAAAGAATGGCGATTTGTTGAACCACATAATCAACCCTTTTTAATGCCTTCTGTTTTACAGCAAAAAGCAAAAGAGATTCTTCCAAAGAATAAATCAAGCATGGTTTCGTATTATGGAAAAAACAGATCGGCAATTGTTTACACTTATTCTGATACCGAAAATTTATATCTCTACTTCAATCCTTACACAGGCAAATATTTAAAAACAGAAAATCCAAAAACGGACTTTTTTATTATCGTCGAATACATTCATTTGTATTTACTTCTGCCGGATTATATCGGAAAACACATTGTGGGAGGCGCAACCATTATCTTTATTTTATTGCTCATCACCGGAATTATTCAATGGTGGCCAAAACGCAAAAGTGATATCAAAAGAAGTTTTTCGGTAAAATGGTCTGCAAAATGGCGTCGTGTAAACTATGATTTACACAATACATCCGGATTTTATATTTCAGTAATTGCTGTAATTATTGCCATAACCGGTTTAACCTTTACGTATGAATGGGTTGGAGATGGAATTTATAAAACTTTTAATTTTGGTGGAGACAAAACTTTAGAAACAAAAGCTCCAATAATCGATACGACAAAATTCAAAGTAAATAAAATGATTGCCATTGATCGTGCTTTTATACAAACTATGAAATTGCAGCCAAAAGCCGAAATGTATTATATCACAACTCCACAACAAAAAGGAGACATTATAAATACAGGCGCATATCCGCATACTTTGCGATACGATCATCAAAGCAATTATAATTTTCATCCGGAAGATGGAAAATTAATTCAAAGTCAGCCTTTCGATAAAAAAAGTTTAGGATTACAGGTTGTCGAAATGAATTACGGAATTCATACAGGACAAATTTTAAATTTGCCAGGAAAAATTATTGCTTTTATTGTGAGTTTAATTGCAGCCGCTTTGCCGGTAACCGGATTTATAATTTGGTACGGAAGAAGAAAAAAGAGCTGTAAAAAAATAAAGCATAAAAAAACCGCTTAATAAGCGGTTTCGTATTCTATTTTTGAGATACTTTAGTTTCTGTTTGCTAAAGCATTCTTTTGTAAATTTTTAACTGATGCTATTTGGCTATTTTCAAAAGCAACTTCAGAAAGGTTATTTTCATTAAAGAAAATCCATTTTCCAGTTTTCACTCCGTCTGTGTACTCTCCTACTGCAAGTTTATTTCCTTTTTGATCATAAGATACCCAAACACCATCTAATTTACCATCCTTATAAAAGCCTTGTTGTTGTACTTTACCATTTTCATAGTAATAAGTAGCTTTTACTTTATTTCCAACAGCTTCTAATTCCGGCTGTACCTCTTGTGCAACTAAAATTCCAGAGAACATCATTGCAACTAAAATCACACATTTTTTCATATCTTTAGGTATTAATGTTATCAAATCGTTATCAAATATAATTAAATGTTTACATTAAACAAACTTTTACTTAACAATTTGGTAACATTGAATAAAAACTTAACATTGGAAATTCACTAAAAATAAAAAAACCAAAGCTTAAGCCTTGGTTTTAGTGGATTTTTATAAAAATTTTAATGTTACGAAATCGTTATCAATTTAATAAAGAAATTAATTCAATAATGAATCTAACTGCGTCTGAAGCTCTGGAGAAGAAGGTCTCTCTGCATCAGAACTCACAATATTACCTTTTGGATCAATAAGAATAAATCTCGGAATTCCGGTTACTCCATAACTTGTTACAAACTCAGATTCCCAATCTTTATCGGCAAACAATTGAGTTCCGCCTAAATTTTTATCTGCAACAAATTTTTTCCATTTTTCGTTGTCTTTCAATTTATCTATTGAAATACTCACGAATTCAATGTTTTTTCCGTGATACTTCTCTTCTATTTTTTGCAAATACGGAATTTCTGCTCTGCATGGAGCGCACCACGTTGCCCAAAGATCAATGTAAACATATTTTCCTTTTAAGTCAGAAAGTTTTGTTTTTCCTCCTTTATAATTATCGTAATCAAAATTTGGCGACGGTTTTCCAACTAATTTATTTGCTTTTGATACTCTTTCATATTCCTGCGACGCATATTGATTAAAACTTTCAAAGCTATTTTTCAGCGCCATTTTAAATTCAGAATCAAGATTTCCTTTTTCTAAATTCTCAAGATCTGTTTTCTTTTTTGTTTCTAATAATGTAGCAAATTCAGCAGGTTCTTTTTTAAAAGCTTCATTTTGAAATTTCTCATCTTTTAAAGCTTGCTGTGCCAAAAAATTACTTTCCTCTACACCTTTACCTTTATATACAATCTTTTCATCAAATTCTTTTGCATCCATCGTCAAATTGATTTCCGAATCTGGTTTTAAATATAGGTTAGAAGATTCTCTTCCGTCAGAAAAAATATAAAATCCTTTTGGAGCAGTGAAAGAAGCTGTAAAAAGTTCTTTTTTATCAATCGGAATTACTTGTTTAAAATTATTTCTTCCTTTAATGACTAAAGTATCACTATTTCTATTGGCAATTTTAGCAGTAAATTTAATTTGATCTTTGGTCTGACCGATAACATTCAAAGCGCTAAAAATCAAAAGACCAGTAACAAAAAAATTCTTCATATATATTAAAGTTTGTTTTTAGTGATTCAAATCTAAAGAAATTACAGTGGCTAAATTTAAGAATTAACAAAATATTTCAAATTATTGAGCATCTAGTGATCACTTTACTACATTAATTTGAATTTTGTGTTTACTTTTGCAGTCTAAAATTTTGATCATGTATAGAAGTCATAATTGTGGCGAATTAAACGCCTCAAACATTAATACCGAAGTTACTCTTGCTGGTTGGGTTCAGAAATCACGCGATAAAGGATTTATGAATTGGGTTGATTTACGCGACCGTTACGGAATTACACAACTTATTTTCGACGAAAGCCGTACAGATAAAACGGTTTTTGAATTAGCCAAAACTCTTGGTAGAGAATTTGTAATTCAGGTAAAAGGAACTGTTATTGAGCGTGAAGCAAAAAATAAAAATATCCCGACTGGTGAAATCGAAATTTTAGTTTCTGAATTGACAATCTTAAATGCAGCATTAACACCTCCGTTTACTATTGAAGACGAAACTGATGGTGGAGAAGATATTAGAATGAAATATCGTTATTTGGATATTCGTAGAAATCCGGTAAAAAACAGTTTGTTATTCCGTCATAAAGTAGCGATGGAAGTTCGTAAATATTTATCTGATTTAGATTTTTGCGAAGTAGAAACACCTTACTTAATTAAATCTACTCCGGAAGGAGCCAGAGATTTCGTTGTTCCAAGCAGAATGAACGAAGGACAATTTTATGCATTGCCACAATCTCCACAAACTTTCAAACAATTATTGATGGTGGGCGGAATGGATAAATATTTCCAGATTGTAAAATGTTTCCGTGACGAGGATTTACGTGCAGACCGTCAGCCTGAGTTTACACAAATCGATTGCGAAATGGCTTTTGTGGAACAAGAAGACATTCTGAATGTTTTTGAAGGATTGACAAGACATTTATTAAAAGAAATTAAAGGTATTGAAGTAGATAAATTCCCAAGAATTACCTACGAATATGCGATGAAAACATACGGAAATGACAAACCGGACATTCGTTTCGGAATGGAATTTGGAGAATTAAACGAATTTGCGAAACACAAAGATTTCCCGGTATTCAATGCTGCGGAATTAGTCGTTGGAATTGCAGTTCCGGGAGCAGGAAATTATACCCGTAAAGAAATTGACGGATTAATTGACTGGGTAAAACGTCCCCAGGTTGGTGCATCAGGAATGGTGTATTCAAAATGCAATGACGACGGAACTTTTAAATCATCTGTAGATAAATTTTACGATCAGGATGATTTAGCACAATGGGCAAAAATTACAGGAGCAAAACCTGGCGATATGATTTTTGTACTTTCAGGCCCGGCTGATAAAACACGTGGACAGCTTTCTGCACTTCGTATGGAATTGGCAACTCGCTTAGGATTGCGTAAACCGGAAGAATTTGCTCCGTTATGGGTTGTAGATTTCCCTTTATTGGAATTAGACGAAGAAAGCGGACGCTATCATGCAATGCACCACCCGTTTACATCTCCAAAACCGGAAGACATGCATTTATTAGAAACTGAACCTGGAAAAGTTCGTGCTAATGCGTATGATATGGTTTTAAATGGAAATGAAATTGGCGGAGGATCGATTCGTATTCACGATAAAGCAACGCAGCAATTAATGTTTAAATATTTAGGTTTTACCGAAGAAGAAGCAAAAGCACAATTTGGTTTCTTAATGGATGCTTTTCAGTTTGGAGCACCGCCACACGGAGGTTTAGCTTTTGGTTTAGACCGATTAGTTGCGATTTTAGGTGGTCAGGAAACTATTAGAGATTTTATTGCGTTTCCAAAAAACAATTCAGGACGTGACGTAATGATCGATGCACCGGCTAAAATTGATGATTCTCAATTAAAAGAATTACATATTAAAGTTGATTTGGTATAAAACTGCATCTTTTTTAAAAATAGAAAACAGCAACTGAATTTGTTGCTGTTTTTTTTTGTATAAATACCAAAAAATATAGCTTTTGTACCTTACTATTAAAGAATAATAAAATAAAGAGGAGATAAAAAAATATTCATTGAGAATAATGTAAAAATTTCCTACTTTATATTCCTACAATAAATGATTCTTAAATAATGCACATTCATATCAAAATTGATGCAATATAAATAGCGAAAACACTGTGAATCAATAATTTTTACAAAAAATTAACACCTTATTGTCTTTTGTATGAATTTATATGTTACATTTGCTACATTATAAATTATTATTACAATTACAATGCGTACAGGTACAGTAAAATTTTTCAATGAATCTAAAGGTTATGGATTCATTACAGACGAAGAAACAGGAAAAGATATCTTCGTTCACGCTTCAGGAATTAACGCGGAAGAATTACGCGAAGGTGACCGTGTAAGCTATGAAGAAGAAGAAGGAAGAAAAGGGAAAGTTGCTGCTAAAGTAGCAGTAATCTAAGAAAAATATAGCAATTTATTTTTTTTGCCTCTGAATGGTTTTAAAACGTTTCGATTTATTTCGAAACGTTTTTTTTTGGCCAAATCTTAAAAAAAACTTAAAATGTATGGTTGTTATTTATAATCAATAAAAATTACAATTATTCACCCTTTTGCTACACACTTAAATCCTTTTTTAGCTTGTGATTTACAGAGTTGAGACCTATCTTTGTGGCTCATTTTTTAAGTAAAAACCCTAAGTTTATGCAATCTGATCAATACAGCTATCTTCCTATTTTAATGCAGCTTATTCTGGCTGTGGGTTTTGTGGTAGGAACTATCATCATTTCCGGAAAATTAGGACCAAAAAGAACTTCTGAAACTAAAGATAAAAATTTCGAATGCGGAATTGAATCTGTTGGTAATGCCCGTATTCCGTTTTCAGTAAAATACTTCTTAGTTGCTATTTTGTTTGTTTTGTTTGACGTAGAGGTAATTTTCCTTTATCCTTGGGCAGTAAACTTTAAAGAACTTGGAATTGAAGGAATGCTAAAAATGATTGTTTTCATGGCGCTGCTTTTAGTTGGTTTTTTCTATATCATCAAAAAGAAAGCATTAGACTGGGAATAACAATTATGATTTGAGATTTCAGATTTTAGATTTCTCAGATAAAAAGATTTAATGATACTAATTGATTTTTCCTTTTACGATTTACCCAAATCTAAAATCAGAAATCTAAAATCTAAATAAAATGAGCGATTCAAATGTAAATATGGTTGCGCCGCCGGAAGGAGTTGTAGGAGAAGGTTTCTTCGCTACAAAACTAAATGATGTTGTAGGTTTAGCAAGAGCAAACTCATTATGGCCATTGCCTTTCGCAACTTCATGTTGCGGTATCGAATTCATGGCAACAATGGCCTCTCATTACGATTTGGCAAGATTTGGTTCAGAGCGTGTGAGCTTCTCTCCTCGTCAGGCAGATATGTTATTGGTAATGGGAACTATTTCTAAAAAAATGGCGCCTATTTTAAGACAGGTTTACGAACAAATGTCAGAACCTCGCTGGGTAATTGCTGTTGGAGCCTGTGCATCGTCAGGAGGAGTATTTGATACTTATTCTGTTTTACAAGGAATTGACAAAGTAATTCCGGTTGACGTTTACGTTCCGGGATGTCCGCCAAGACCAGAACAAATTGTTGATGGTGTAATGAAACTTCAGGAATTGGTAAAAAGCGAATCTGTGAGACGCAGAAGCTCTCCGGAATATCAAGAATTATTAGCTTCTTATAACATTTCATAAAATGGCTTTAGAAAATACCCTGATTCAGGATAAACTTACAGAAACATTTGACGCAAGTGTTTTTAACTTTCAAGAAGAAAGAGATATTTTTTCACTGGAAACTACCGCTGATAAAATCACAGCTTTAATTCTTTTTTTGAAAAACGACTCTGATCTTCGTTTTCACTTCTTAACAGATTTATGCGGTATTCATTACCCGGACAACGAAACAGATCGTCAATTTGCCATAGTATATCACTTACACAACTGGTACGAAAACAAACGTATCAAAATTAAAGTATACCTAAATGGTGAAAAACCAGAAATAAAAACCATTTCAAATATTTTCTTAAGTTCAAATTGGATGGAAAGAGAAACGTACGATTTCTACGGAGTTAATTTTATTGGACACCCGCAATTGAAACGTATTTTGAATATGGATGAAATGGTATCGTTCCCAATGCGAAAACAATTCCCAATGGAAGATAGCGGAAGAACGGATAAGGACGACAGATTCTTTGGAAGAACAACAACAAATTGCTAAAAAATAAATAATTCAACATTATAAAATGTCAGAACTATTATTACCACCAGAGCATCGATATGCTAAAATAGTTAAGGAGAAACTAAACGAAGACGGAAGCGAGCTTTCAGTGCTGAATTTAGGTCCTACACACCCGGCAACTCACGGTATTTTTCAAAATATCCTGTTGATGGATGGAGAAAGAATTCTTGAGGCTGAACCTACAATTGGTTACATCCACAGAGCTTTCGAAAAAATTGCCGAAAATCGTCCTTTTTATCAAATTACACCTCTTACTGACCGTATGAACTATTGCTCCTCTCCTATCAATAATATGGGATGGTGGATGACTATAGAAAAACTATTAGGAATTGAAGTTCCTAAAAGAGCGCAGTATTTAAGAGTTATCGTAATGGAATTGGCGCGTATTACAGATCACTTGATTTGTAACTCGATTCTAGGTGTAGATACTGGTGCTTATACTGGTTTCTTGTACGTTTTTCAATTTAGAGAGAAAGTTTACGAGATTTACGAAGAAATTTGTGGTGCTCGTTTAACAACAAATATGGGAAGAATTGGTGGTTTCGAAAGAGACTGGTCACCAGAAGCTTTCCGCAAACTTGATGTCTTTTTAAAAGATTTTCCTGTTGCATGGCAAGAATTTGTGAATCTATTCGAAAGAAACAGAATCTTCCTTGACAGAACTGTAAACGTAGGAGCAATTACTGCAGAGCAGGCAATGGCTTACGGATTTACAGGTCCAAACTTACGTGCTGCCGGAGTTGACTATGACGTTCGTGTTGCACAACCTTACTCTTCTTACGAAGATTTCGATTTTGTAGTTCCTGTTGGAAAATCAGGTGATACTTATGATCGTTTCTGTGTTCGTAACGCTGAAGTTTGGGAAAGTTTAAGCATTATTCGTCAGGCTTTGGATAAAATGCCGGCTGGAAATGAATATCATGCAGAAGTTCCTGATTATTATCTTCCTCCAAAAGAAGATGTTTACAATTCGATGGAATCTTTAATTTACCACTTTAAGATTGTAATGGGAGAAGTTCCTGTACCAGTTGCAGAAATTTATCACCCTGTTGAAGGAGGAAATGGAGAACTAGGATTTTATTTAGTTACAGACGGAAGCAGAACTCCATATAGATTACATTTCAGAAGACCTTGTTTTATTTATTACCAGGCATATCCTGAAATGATCAAAGGCGCTTTATTATCTGATGCAATTGTGATTTTATCAAGTTTAAATGTTATTGCAGGAGAATTAGACGCATAAAAAAATTGTAGAGTTTAGATTTATTGATTGCAGATTGAAAAATCTAAAATCTGAAGTCTAAAATCTAAATTAAAAAAGATTGCAGAATACGGATTACGGACAAAGATTGAAAAATCTAAAATCAGAAATCTAAAATCTAAAATTAAGAATGGAAAGAAAACATTACAAACAAGAAATAAACATAACTGAAGCATTGATGTCCCGCATCAATGAATTAATCAGTCATTATCCTGAAGACAAAAGAAAATCAGCTTTATTGCCTGTTTTGCACGAAGTGCAGGATGCACACGATAACTGGTTAAGCATTGAATTGCAGGATAAAGTTGCCGAAATTTTGCACATCAAACCAATTGAGGTTTACGAAGTGGTTACTTTTTATACCATGTACAACCAAAAACCAATTGGAAAATACATGTTCGAATTTTGCCAGACCTCTTGTTGTTGTTTAAATGGTGCCGAAAACTTAATGGATTATACTTCTGAAAAATTAGGCATTAAAATGGGAGAAACAACTCCGGACGGAATGTTTACCATTGCCGGTGTAGAATGTTTAGGCGCCTGCGGATACGCTCCGATGATGCAATTAGGTGATTTTTACAAAGAAAAATTGACAGAAGAAAAAATCGATCAGTTAATCGCTGACTGCAGAGATAATAAAATAATATTACACGATAAATAATATGTCACAAAAAATATTATTAGATAAAATCAACATTCCCGGAATCAAAACCTACGAAGTATATCGTCAAAATGGTGGTTACGCTTCAGTAGAAAAAGCTTTAAAAACACTTACTCCGGATGAAGTTGTTGAAGAAGTAAAAAAATCAGGTCTTCGTGGTCGTGGTGGTGCGGGTTTCCCTGCCGGAATGAAATGGAGTTTTATTGATAAAAAATCAGGAAAACCAAGACATTTAGTTTGCAACGCCGACGAATCTGAACCAGGAACTTTTAAAGATCGTTATTTGATGGAATTTATTCCTCACTTACTGATCGAAGGAATGATTACTTCAAGTTTTGCCTTAGGCGCTAACTTATCATATATCTACATTCGTGGAGAATATATGTGGGTTTTCAAAATTTTAGAAAGAGCAATCAACGAGGCAAGAGCTGCGGGTTGGTTAGGAAAAAATATATTAGGAACAGGTTACGATTTAGAATTACACGTTCACTGTGGAGCCGGAGCTTATATTTGTGGAGAAGAAACTGCACTTATAGAATCACTAGAAGGTAAAAGAGGAAATCCTCGTATTAAACCACCATTTCCTGCGGTTTCAGGACTTTGGGCTAATCCAACGGTAGTAAATAACGTAGAAACTATCGCAACTGTGCCTTGGATTATCAACAATTCTGGTGATGATTACGCTAAAATTGGAATTGGCCGTTCAACAGGAACTAAATTAATTTCTGCTTCAGGACACATTAAAAATCCTGGTGTTTACGAAATTGAATTAGGACTAAGTGTTGACGAATTCATGAATTCTGATGAATATTTAGGAGGAATGTCTTCAAGCAGACCTTTGAAAGCTTTTGTACCCGGAGGATCTTCGGTGCCAATTTTACCGGCTGAATTAATTTTCAAAACAGCAAACGGCGAAGATCGTTTAATGACTTACGAATCTTTAAGTGATGGTGGTTTTGCTACCGGATCGATGCTAGGTTCCGGAGGATTTATCGTTTACAATGACACTGCATGTGTGGTAAGAAACACCTGGAACTTTGCTCGTTTTTACCACCACGAATCTTGCGGACAATGTACTCCTTGTCGTGAAGGAACTGGGTGGTTAGAAAAAATCTTATGGAGAATTGAAAACGGTCAGGGACGTGAAGAAGATATCGAATTGTTGTGGAGTATTCAAAGTAAAATTGAAGGAAACACGATTTGTCCACTTGGTGATGCAGCATCGTGGCCGGTAGCAGCAGCGATTCGTCACTTTAGAGATGAATTTGAATACCATGTTCGTTTTCCTGAAAAAATAAAACACAGAGATCATTTTGTTGCTGAACCTTTCTCGCAAGTGAAACATTTAGTAGGTGGTAAAGTAATCATATAAAATATGAAAAGAATTTTTACATTTTTATTTGTCTTTTTAAGTGTAGTTACTAATGCTCAAAGATTCAATGGGTATGTCGTAACAAATGCTAATGATACTATAAAATGCAAATTTTCATTAGATATGAATATCTTCGATAATACCTTATTCTATGATGCAGGAATTAGTAAGAGAGCAAAAATCTACAAAGAAAACGGAGAAAAGGTAAAATATATGCCTTCAGAATTAAAAACTGTTTTTATTACTGGTCCGAAACAAGGAGATTATAAATTTGTGAGTTTAGCCGAAGATAAAGATCATTTTTTTCATGAAAAAATTAAAGGAAAAATATCTTATTATATTTTATACAAGGGAAACCTTCAAGGAGGATTTCCATTACAAGAACCTTACGTTTTAAAAGATGGAAAACTTGTAGAAATGACAGGGTTTAGTACCCGAAAAAAGTTTGCAGCATTTATAATTGATTATCCTGAATTATATGAAAAATGGATAGATTCAAATAATAATTATAAATTGGGTCAAATGGAAGAAGTAATAATATTATATAATGAGCATTTCAAATAGTTAAAAATATAAGCAGAAAGTTATAAAGTTAATGATATCAAAAAGGACAGCAATTCTTTTGAATATTCCGACTTTCAACATTCAAATCAATAAGAGATGAAAGTAACCATAGACGGTCAAAGTATAGACGTAGAGCCAGGAACAACGATCCTGCAGGCTGCACGTATGATTGGTGGAGATTTAGTACCGCCAGCCATGTGCTATTACTCAAAATTAAAAGGGAGCGGCGGTAAATGTCGTTGTTGTTTAGTTGAAGTTTCTAAAGGAAGTGAAGCTGACCCAAGACCAATGCCAAAATTGATGGCATCTTGCGTAACAGGATGTATGGACGGAATGGAAGTAAACAGTAAATCTTCTGACAGAGTAAACGAAGCCCGCAAATCTGTTACTGAATTTTTATTAATCAATCACCCACTTGATTGTCCAATTTGTGATCAGGCCGGTGAGTGTGATTTACAAAACTTAAGTTTCGAACACGGAAATCCGAAATCACGTTTTATTGAAGAAAAAAGAACATTTGAACCGGAAGATATCGGTCCAAATATTCAACTGCATATGAACCGTTGTATTTTATGCCAAAGATGTGTACAAGTTGCAGATCAATTGACAGACAACAGAGTTCACGGAGTATTAGATCGTGGTGATCACGCTAATATTTCAACCGGAATCTCAAAAGCTATTGACAATGAATTCTCAGGAAACATGATTGATGTTTGTCCTGTTGGAGCATTGACAGATAAAACTTTCCGTTTTAAATCAAGAGTTTGGTTTAACAAACCTTATAACGCACACAGAGAATGTACAACTCCGGGATGTTGTGGAAAAACAACAGTTTGGATGTTTGGTGGAGAAATTCAACGTGTTACCGGTCGTAAAGACGAATATCATGAAGTGGAAGAATTCATCTGCAACTCTTGCCGTTTTGACCACAAAAATGTAAATGACTGGGTTATTGAAGGACCAAGAGAATTTGAAAAAGATTCTGTTATCAATCAAAATAACTACACTCAAAAATTAGAGAAAGTAGAAATCGATACAGAAAAAAATATCCTTTTAGGAAGAGATATCGACCGTAAAAAAATTAGTATGGCTGAAATTCCATTAAACACTAACAACAAAAATTCTTAACGATGGTCGATGGTGCATTTATTATAGAAAAAAGTGTTGTAATTGTTGTGGTTTTTGCCGTGACAATGATTATGGCCATGTATTCTACCTGGGCTGAGCGTAAAGTTGCAGCATTTTTACAAGACCGTGTAGGACCAAACCGTGCCGGATGGGGAGGATTATTACAACCTCTTGCTGATGGTATGAAATTATTCTCAAAAGAAGAATTTTTCCCAAATACTCCTAACCGATTTTTATTTATTGTGGGTCCTGCAATTGCAATGAGTACTGCTTTAATGACAAGTGCTGTAATTCCGTGGGGAGACAGATTACATGTTTTTGGAAGAGATGTTCTTTTACAGGCTACAGATATCAATATTGGATTACTATACTTTTTTGGCGTTGTTTCAGTTGGAGTTTACGGAATCATGATTGGTGGATGGGCATCTAACAATAAATTTTCATTGATGGGAGCTGTTCGTGCGGCTTCGCAAATGGTTTCTTATGAAGTTGCTATGGGATTATCAATGATTGCCTTATTGATGATGACAGGAACTTTAAGCTTAAAAGAAATTTCAATGCAACAAGCAGGAATGAATTGGAATGTTTTTTACCAGCCATTATCTTTCCTGATCTTCCTAATTTGTGCTTTTGCAGAAACAAACAGAACTCCTTTTGACTTGGCAGAATGTGAATCTGAGTTGATTGGTGGTTACCATACAGAATATTCATCTATGAAAATGGGATTCTACTTATTTGCTGAATATGCAAATATGTTTATCTCTGCTACTATTATTTCCGTATTGTTTTTTGGAGGTTATAATTATCCCGGAATGCAATGGATGGTTGAAAATGTAGGTGTAAATACGGCTAACATTTTAGGAATTGGAGTATTATTTGTAAAAATATGTTTCTTCATATTCTTCTATATGTGGGTGCGTTGGACAATTCCAAGATTTAGATATGACCAATTGATGAATTTGGGATGGAGAATTTTAATTCCGCTTTCCATTATCAATATCATGATTACAGGTGCTGTTATTTTAAGACATGATATTGCTGCCTTTTTAGGATTTTAGAACCTTAGTGCCCTAGCCCTGATAGAAGCGGCATCCTTTTATTCCGCCGCGGCGGATAAAAGATATAGCGGATAGCAGGATTAGCTTCAAATAAAAAATAAAATAAATTTAGATTTGATTTTACCGTCAAATTATAAATTGTAAATCATACATTAAAAATGTCGATAGAAACTATATCATTATCGGGTAGAAAAAAGATGGTCTCAAATAAAGAGATGACCTTTTTAGAGCGATTGTATCTTGTGGCGATTGTGAAAGGATTGATTATCACGGTCAAGCACTTATTCAGAAAAAAAGTGACGATTCACTATCCTGAACAAGTACGTGAAATGAGTCCTGTTTATCGTGGTCAACATCAGTTGAAACGTGATGAACAAGGTCGTGAAAACTGTACAGCTTGTGGATTATGTGCTTTGTCATGTCCTGCAGAAGCTATCACGATGAAAGCTGCTGAGCGTAAAGCTGACGAAAAACATTTGTACAGAGAAGAGAAATATGCTTCTATTTATGAAATTAATATGTTGCGTTGTATTTTTTGTGGTTTATGCGAAGAAGCTTGCCCGAAAGATGCCATTTATTTGACTACTTCAAAAGTATTAGTACCTGCCAGCTACGAAAGAGAAGATTTCATTTTTGGAAAAGACAGATTAGTAATGCCTCTTGATGTGGCAATCAAAAATGCTCAACTTAATAATGCGAACTAAATGATACATATTCCTGATTTTGCACACGCAACAACTGTACAAATTATATTTTGTTTCTTAGCGTTTATTACGGTGATTACCGCATTTTTGACCATTTTTAGCAGAAACCCAATTCATAGTGCTATTTATTTAGTGATTTGTTTTTTCTCGATTGCTGGTCACTATTTACTTTTAAACTCTCAATTTTTAGCTATAGTACATCTTATAGTTTATTCCGGAGCAATTATGATTTTGTTCCTGTTTACGATTATGTTGATGAATCTTAACGAACGCCATCAGGTACACAGACCCAGAATTACGCGTTTGGGTGCGATTGTTTCTTTCTGTTTGATTTGCATTGTATTGATTGCCATCTTTATTAATTCAAAACCAATTGTTGGAGCTTACGATTCAACAGGTGAAGATTTTCAATCTATAAAAGTATTAGGTAAAATATTATTGAACGAATATATGGTTCCTTTTGAATTTGCATCAATCTTGCTTTTGGTTGCGATGATTGGAACGGTACTATTGTCTAAAAAAGAAAAATTAAATAAATAATGGGTAATATATTAAATCAAATAGGTATTGAAAACTACATCTTTTTAAGTGTTGTACTTTTCTGTATTGGTATTTTTGGTGTATTGTACAGACGAAATGCTATTATCGTTTTCATGTCTATCGAAATCATGTTAAATGCTGTTAACCTTTTATTTGTTGCTTTTTCAACTTATCATCAAGATGCACAAGGACAAGTTTTTGTGTTCTTCTCGATGGCAGTTGCTGCAGCAGAAGTTGCAGTTGGATTGGCTATTTTAGTTTCGATCTTTAGAAATTTAGGTTCGATTAGTATCGATAATTTAAAAAATTTAAAAGGATAAATGGAAATGGATACCAATTTAGCTTTAGTTTTAGTATTAGCTCCTTTTTTAGGATTTTTAATAAATGTTTTCTTTGGAAAAAGTTTAGGAAAAACAGTTTCGGGAATTATTGGCACTGTAGCAGTGGCGGTTTCATTTGCTGTGACATTATTCTTTTTCAACCAAATTACTCAAACTGAAAAAGCCATTCAAATCACTTTATTTGACTGGATTCAGATTAGTAATCTTCACATCAATCTTGGATTCTTATTAGATCAGTTATCATTGCTTTGGTTGCTTTTTGTAACCGGTATTGGTTCTTTGATCCACTTATATTCTATTAGTTACATGCACGATGATGAGAATATCCACAAATTCTTTTCTTATTTGAATTTGTTTGTGTTTTTCATGATTACGCTTGTAATTGGAAGTAATTTATTAGTATTATTTATTGGCTGGGAAGGTGTTGGACTTTGTTCGTATTTATTAATTGGATTTTGGTATAAAAACCAGGATTACAACGACGCTGCGAAAAAAGCTTTCATCATGAACAGAATTGGAGATTTAGGTTTATTAATCGGAATGTTCATTATTGGTTCAATGTTCTCGACTTTAGATTATGCAACTTTAAAAACTGCAATTGCCGGAGCAACAAATCTTAATTTACCATTACTTTCATTAGCTGCTTTATGCTTATTTATTGGAGCTTGTGGTAAATCTGCTCAAATTCCGTTATACACGTGGTTACCAGATGCGATGGCTGGACCAACACCGGTTTCTGCATTGATTCACGCTGCAACGATGGTTACTGCTGGTATTTTTATGGTAACAAGATTAAACTTTGTATTTGATTTAGCACCGGATGTTCAAACTGTTATTGCTGTTATTGGAGCTATCACTTCATTAGTTGCGGCAACAATTGGTTTAGTTCAGACAGATATTAAAAAGGTTTTAGCCTACTCTACAGTTTCTCAATTAGGATTAATGTTTTTAGCGTTAGGATTTGGTGCTTATGAAGTTGCCGTTTTCCACGTTATCACACACGCTTTCTTTAAAGCTTGTTTATTCTTAGGATCAGGATCTGTTATTCACGGATTGCACGGAGAACAGGATATGCGTAAAATGGGTGGTTTGCGTAAAGCAATGCCAATCACTTTCTGGACAATGTTAGTATCATCATTAGCAATTTCAGGTGTACCGTTTTTCTCTGGTTTTTTCTCTAAGGATGAAATTTTATTAACAGCTTTCCACCATAGCATTCCACTTTATGTAGTTGGATCTATTGCTTCTATAATGACGGCTTTTTACATGTTCAGATTGATGTTCCTTACTTTCTTCAAAGATTTTAGAGGAACTGAAGAACAAAAACATCATTTACATGAAAGTGACGGATTGATTACTTTCCCTTTAATGATCTTAGCTGTTCTGGCTACTTTTGGCGGGGTAATTAGTTTACCTGGAAACAGTTGGTTAAATGAGTATCTAGCTCCGCTTTTCACGAAAGTGGCAGGAGAAGAACATCATTTAGGGACAACAGAATATACTCTTATGGGAGTTGCAGTTTTAGGTGGTTTATTAGGTATTTTAATTGCTTACATCAAATACTTCAAACAAGATAATGTTCCGGAATCTGATGAAAACATTACGGGTCTGACTAAGGTACTTTACAACAAATATTATGTTGATGAAGCTTATGATGCACTTTTTGTTCGTTCAATAAATGCATTATCAAGATTCTTTAGAGACAGTATTGAAACAGGTTTATCAGCACTTGTTTTCGGATTAGGAAAAGTAACCAATGAAATAGGTTTTCAAGGTAAAAAATTACAAAACGGAAGTATCGGATTATATCTTTTTGCCTTTGTTTTGGGTCTTTGCGCCATTGTTTCCTATATATTTTTAGCTAAATAATTTTACAACTATGAACGTTTCTCTTATATTAATTATTCTTTTAATTGGTGCATTTGCCACTTATTTTGTTGGTGACAAACTAGCATCTAAAGTAGCTTTGTTCTTTAGCTTAGCGGCTTTAGGTTGTTCGGTTGTATTATTAAATCATTTCTGTGCAGGCGAAAATATTAGCGTAATAAATGCCTGGATTACGCAGCCAAAAATTTCATTTGTTTTAAATGCTGATGGATTAGCAATGGCAATGCTATTATTAACCGTTGCCTTAACGCCAATTATTATATTTTCCTCTTTTGGTAACGAATATAAAAATGCCAAAGGATTTTATGCTTTAATTTTATTTATGGCCTTTGCTATGACAGGAACTTTCCTTGCCGGCGATGGTTTATTATATTATATTTTTTGGGAATTATCTCTTATTCCTATTTACTTTATTGCTCTTATTTGGGGTAATGGCGATGCAGAAGAACGCAGAAAAGCAGTAGTTAAATTCTTTATCTACACGCTTGCAGGATCTTTATTTATGCTTGTTGCCTTTATCTATTTATATACAAAAGCAAAAAGTTTCCTTATTGACGATTTATATAACCTGAATTTATCTGCTTGTGAGCAATTCTGGATTTTTCTTGCTTTCTTTTTTGCTTATGCAATTAAAATTCCAATTATTCCTTTCCACACCTGGCAGGCAAGTGTATACCAAAAAGCACCAACTGTTGGAACAATGCTTTTATCCGGTATCATGTTAAAAATGGGATTATATAGTGTTATTCGCTGGCAATTGCCAATTGCGCCTCTTGCTGCAAAAGAATACATGAATATTTTTATTGCGTTAGGAATTGCCGGAGTTATCTACGGATCTATTGTTGCTTTAAGACAAAAAGATTTAAAGAAATTATTAGCTTATTCTTCTCTTGCGCACGTTGGATTAATCGCTGCAGGAAGTTATACATTAACAATTGATGGTTTACGTGGAGCTGTTTTACAAATGATTGCTCACGGTTTTGTTGTAGTTGGATTATTCTTTGCTGCTGAAATTATCTTCAGAAGATTTGAAACGAGAGAAATTAGCGAGATGGGCGGAATTCGTATTCAGTCTCCAAAATTTACTTCTATGTTTTTAATTTTGGTATTGGCTTCAGTTGCTTTACCAAGTACTTTTAACTTTGTTGGAGAGTTTACCGTTTTATACAGCCTTTCTCAAATTAATGTCTGGTTTGCTGTTTTAGGCGGAACTACAATTATTTTAGGAGCTTACTATATGCTTAAAATGTTTCAAAATGTAATGTTGGGAGAAACAAATTCAAAAACTTTTGCAGATGTTTCTGTTAATGAAGGTATTTCATTGGTCGTGATTATTGCGGTTTTAATCTTCTTCGGATTTTATCCAAAACCAATTACAGATTTGATTACACCAAGTTTAGAAACAATTCTAAACGTTATCAATAAAAATTAATATTTTAAATAAAATAAATTAGGGCGTCATTAATTGTCGGTTACCTAAATCAAACAAACAAAAATGAATACATTAATAGCTATAACAGGATTGGGTATTTTCTGCCTATTGTTTGAAATTCTTAATTTAAGAAAGGCCATCGTACCAATTACCATTATTGGTTTATTGGGTGTTTTGGCACTTAATTATTATGAATTTGGATCAACAGCAAGTTACTATAACAATATGATTACAGTGAGTAAATTCTCAACTGCTTTTTCATCATTGTTTATTGTTTTAACCATATTTCTGGTAGCCTTAAGTCATAATTTTTACGAAAATCATCAAACTAAAATCTCAGATTTTATTGCAATAAAAATCTTTTTATTAGCCGGAGGAGTTGCGATGGTTTCTTTTGGAAACTTAGCTATGTTTTTCTTAGGAATCGAAATTTTATCTATTTCATTGTATGTTTTAGCAGCAAGTGACCGTTTAAATTTAAAAAGTAACGAAGCAGGTATGAAATATTTCCTGATGGGATCTTTTGCTTCCGGTATTATTTTATTCGGAATTTGTTTGATATACGGAGCAATGGGAACTTTTGATATAGCTGAAATTCATGAAAGTTCTTTATCTGCAGAGTTGCCAATCTGGTTTCCTATTGGAATGATCTTAATGATAATCGGAATGTTATTTAAAGTAGCAGCAGTTCCGTTTCACTTTTGGGCTCCAGATGTTTACGAAGGATCTCCAGCATTAACTACTGCCTTAATGAGTACTTTAGCTAAAGTAGTAGCCATCGCTACATTATATAAATTAGTTTCAGCATTAAATTTTGTTCCGTCTCTGGATAATCAGGATCTTTTGGGAACTTTTGAAACTATTGTCGTTATTATTTCGATCGCTTCGATGACCGTTGGAAATATCATGGCATTACGTCAGGTAAATGTAAAACGTATGTTAGCCTTTTCAGGAATTTCACATGCAGGTTTTATGTTAATGACATTATTAACTGTAGCAACTTCTGCAGGTGTATTATTATATTATACAGCGGCTTATTCATTAGCCGGAATTGCAGCTTTTAGCGTTGTTTTATATGTGTGCAAAAATCAGGAAAATGAAGACATTACGAATTTTCATGGTTTAGGAAAAACAAACCCGTTGTTAGCAGCAATTCTTACAGGGTCATTACTGTCAATGGCCGGTATTCCAATTTTCTCCGGATTCTTTGCTAAATTATTCTTGTTTGATCAAACTATTCAGGCCGGATATATTGCTTTAGTAATTGTTGCGGTAATCAACTCGATTATTAGTGTTGGATATTATTTCAAATTAATTTTGGCAATGTATTCTAAAGAACCTAATGAAGAGCGTACCGGAAAACCTTTTCTTATTTACGCAGTTGCTATAATTTCAATTGTTTTAAATATTGCTTTAGGTTTATTTCCATCATTGGTTTTAGATTTATTAAATTAAAAAAAATCAACTCAAAATACAGATAAATCCATCCGTCACAAGCGGGTGGATTTTTTATTTAAGGCTGCTTTATTTCAGAAGAAAAAATCATGTTAAAAAAAATACAGAAGTAATTGCACCTCAAAAAAACTCCATATATTTGGATACAATTAAATGTTTTAAACTATGAACTTCAATTCAAAAAATCCATTTTTAAGCAACAAGCGTTTTTCATCAAATGCTGTGTCAAAAGCTCAGGAAGTACACGAAGCACAAATTATTGATTACAATCAGGAAATGAGTATTTCGGGTACAATCAACAAAACGGCTATTTTATTCCTAATATTATGTGGAGCTGCTATGGTGACATGGTGGATGGCATTTAACGGAATGAATGCAATGCTTCCAACAATTGGAGGTGCGATTGTAGGCCTTATTTTAGTTATCATTTCGGCATTCAAACCACAATACTCTCCTTATTTAGCTCCGGGTTATGCCTTGTTTGAAGGATTATTTATTGGTGGAATCTCTGCAATTTTCGAAGCCATGTATCCGGGAATTGTAATTAACGCTATTGGAGCGACTTTAGTTACTTTCTTAGTTTGTCTTGGCCTTTATAAATTTAAAATCGTAAAAGTTACAGAGCAATTTAAATCAGTAGTTATTGCAGCTACTTTAGCCATTGCAACTTATTATTTAATTTCATGGCTGGCTTCATTGATTTTTAACTTCACTCCTGTTCATTATGGAAATGGGATGATGAGTATTGGAATTAGTGTTTTTGTAATTATCATCGCTGCCCTGAACTTATTCTTAGATTTTGATCAAATCGAAAAAGGAGTACAACAAAGAATGCCAAAATTTATGGAATGGTACGGTGCAATGGGATTAATGATAACTTTAGTTTGGTTATACATCGAATTCATAAGACTTTTATCAAAACTTTCAAGTAAAAATTAATTCTTTCGACATATAAAAACAGAAGCCTTTTTGAAATTCAAAAAGGCTTTTTTATTGCAAAAACTTCACGTAAAATCAAATAAAAGTATTCTGCAAAAGGTTCAAATTCTCTTTTAAAATATCTCTAGGAAGGTTCTTTAGCATATTTTTTAAATGGTTTATTCAATAACAAATATTGCTTATATTCTTTTGAAGCACAAAAATATATAAAATTAACAGTATTTTTCTTTTATTTTAATTAAGCTTCCGTTTATTCCTAAAACATTCCAAATCATACTTCCCAAGTTCGAAATTGAAAAATTTAAAAACTCGAAACTGTAGTAAAAATAATACTTCCCAAAGTTTTACTTAAATATGTAATAAATTACATTTAATGCAATTTATTACAAAATAACTAAATTAACTATTGTTTTTTTATTATATATGTTTTTTTATTGTAAAATAATTTTGAATATCGAAATTTTATTTATTTTTGTGTAATCGATTACAATAAAACCACTTTTTGTAATAGTTAAATAACCACAAAATTTATTTTACTAACTTAAATCAAACATTATGAAAAAAAACTTACTATTTTTAGTTTTTCTGTTAATTTGTGTCCAAACTTGGGCACAGTCAATTACCGAAGCCACGGGCTGGCTTGAATCGGTTTTTGTAACATGGCAGCCTGTAAGCAATGCACAAACTTACAATGTGTATTATACAGGAAACGGTGTTACTGACAAAAAAATTGACGATCAGCTTATTCGCAGTTATGGGAGCTATTTTCGTGCCGACATTCCTGGACTAAAAGCCGGTACTTACACTGTTAAAATAAAACCTGTAATTTCAGGCGTTGAAGGAACCGGAACAACAACTGGCACTCTGACTGCAGTTGCACAAGACCGTAACGGTTTTGCATTTGAAAGCGGACGTGTTCCAGGAGGTTACAAAGCTGATGGAACTCCAAAAGACAATGCCGTAATCGTTTACATTACACAAAACACCAAAAATACTGTATCTATGAATATTACAGGGGCGAGCGCAAATCCTTGTGTTGGCTTACAAAATATTCTGTACGCCATTAAAAAAGGAAAAGATACACGTCCGTTTATTTTTCGTTTAATCGGAAATATCACTGATATGACCGTAATGGAAGGCGGAGACGTTGTTATTGAAAATGCTAATAATGCAGCAAGCTACGTAACTATTGAAGGCGTTGGAACAGATGCTGTTGCTAATGGATGGGGAGTTCGCCTTAAATCGGCATCAAATATCGAAGTTAGCAATCTTGGTTTTATGAATTGCAACAGTACGGCCGGTGATAATGTTGGAATGCAGCAGGATAATGACCACGTTTGGGTTCACAACTGTGATTTATTCTATGGAAATGCCGGAAGTGATGCGGACCAGATTAAAGGTGATGGAGCATTGGATAATAAATCATCAACTTATATTACGTTGTCATACAATCACTTTTGGGACAACGGAAAAGCCAGTCTTTTAGGATTAAGTGAAGGAACTACAACTGGTTTATACATTACTTACCATCACAACTGGTTTGACCATTCTGATTCACGTCATCCGCGTGTTCGCTATTATACAACACACGTTTACAACAATTATTTTGACGGAGTTTCAAAATATGGTGCAGGTTCAACTTTGGGATCATCGCTTTTCGTAGAAGGGAATTATTTCCGTAACAGTAAACATCCAATGATGACTTCTTTACAAGGAACTGACATTTGGGATGAAGCAAATCAGGTAAACAACGCCGGAACAATGGGAACATTTTCCGGAGAAGCGGGAGGTTCAATTAAAGCATTCAACAATACTTTTGATGCTTCAAACGGAACAAATAATATGCGTTTTGTGGCTTACAATGATCCGAATCCATTATATAACATTGCAGGAAAAATTAATTCAACAACAGATTTTGATGCTTATGTAGCCACAACAAGAGGAGAAACTGTAAGTAGTGCCGTTAAATCAAAATCTGGTGCAAACACTTATAATAATTTCGACACTGATGCTTCTTTATATGTTAAAAATTTAGTCGTAGATCAGCCCGCTGCCGCGAAAACTAAAACAACACAATATGCAGGACGTGTTTCCGGAGGTGATTTAAAATGGACATTTAACAATGCCACAGATGATACTTCTTCACTTGTCATTACAGCTTTAAAATCTGCACTTACCAATTATACAGGAACATTAGTTGCAGTGCAAGGCGAAGGAAATCCTCCAACAAGCAACCAAACGTTAACATCAACAGCAAACAACAGCCAAACCGTTACGAGCGGAACTGCTATTGCTTCTATTGTTTTCACTTGGGGTGGAGATGCAACCGATGCCACTGTTACGGGATTACCTGCATCAGGAATTAGCTTTGTAAAAAACACAACCGCTAAAACGATCACAATTACAGGAACTCCAACAGCAACGGTTTCTTATTCTGTTGCTACAACAGGAACTGCAGGAACGCCTGCAACAGGATCAGGAACGATAACTGTTACAGCAGCGGGATCGCAAACATTAACGTCTCCTACAAACAACAATCAAACTGTTGCAAACGGAACAGCTATAGCTTCAATTGTATATACTTGGGGAGGAACTGCAACTGATGCAACTGTAACAGGATTGCCGGCTTCAGGAATTAGTTTTGTGAAAAATACAACCGCAAAAACAATTACAATTAGCGGAACACCAACAGCTACAGTATCTTATTCTATTGCTACAACAGGAACATCAGGTTCTCCTGCAACAGGATCAGGAACTATAACTGTAACAACGGGAACACCAGCAGGAAATGAAATCCATAATTTTACAACTTCAGGAAAAACGAGTTCTTTTTATACCATAACAGGAAATCTTTCTACATCAAAAGGAACGGTAACTTACAATGGTTTAACATTAACACAATGTCTTAAAATTGAATCTGCTACAAGCATTACTTTTACAACAACTCAGCCAAGTACGCTTACTTTGGTTTTTGTTGAATCAGCAGGAACCATTAAAGTTGATAATGTAGATAAAACTGCTTCTGGAGGAATCATAACCGTTTCACTTGCCGCTGGAAGTCATACAATAACCAAAAAAGATACCGCTAATTTATTTTATATGAGTACTGTTTATAATTCGGGTACGCTTCGTGTGGCCAAAACAGAAATCATAGACGAAACTGAAGCAAAAGCATTTTTATATCCAAATCCGGCATCAGGTACTTTATATTTATCTGATTCAAATCAGAAAGTAGAAAAAGTTTTGATTTATAACATTTTCGGATCCCTTGTAAAAACGATTCAGAAAGGAAGTGAAAGTACAGATATTAGTCAATTAAACTCTGGAACTTATTTAGCAAAAGTCTTCACAGCTGATGGCTCTTTCAATCAAACAATTATTAAAAAATAATAAGAATCTAATTCTAAAAAGTAAAGGCTTCCAAATATGGAAGCCTTTTTTATTTATATAAACATTAGTTACAAATCAAATTTGATTCCTTGTGCCAATGGCAAACTCGTTGTATAATTGATTGTATTGGTTTGACGACGCATGTAAATTTTCCAAGCATCAGAACCAGATTCGCGACCGCCTCCGGTTTCTTTTTCGCCACCAAAAGCACCACCAATTTCTGCTCCGGAAGTTCCGATATTTACGTTTGCAATTCCGCAGTCAGAACCAACAACAGATAAAAATCTTTCGGCTTCACGAAGATTATTTGTCATAATTGCCGATGATAATCCCTGTCCTACTCCATTTTGAATTTCGATTGCATTGTCAACATCTCCCGAATATTTAATCAGATATAAAACCGGCGCAAATGTTTCATGCTGTACGATTGCAAATGAATTTTGAGCTTCGGCAATTGCTGGTTTTACATAACAGCCGCTTTCGTAACCTTCTCCAGAAAGCACACCGCCTTCAACCAGAATTTTTCCGCCTTCGGCAACAACTTTATTTAGGGCAATTGCATACATTTCAACGGCATGCGTATCGATTAATGGTCCAACGTGATTGTTTTCGTCAAGCGGATTTCCTATTCGTAATTGTTTATAAGCTGCCACTAATGCATCTTTTACTTTATCATAAATACTTTCGTGAATAATCAATCGGCGTGTAGATGTACAACGCTGTCCGGCAGTTCCAACAGCTCCAAAAACAGCTCCGATAACCGTCATTTTTATATCAGCATCCGGAGTAACAATTATGGCGTTGTTTCCGCCTAATTCTAAAAGTGATTTTCCTAAACGTGCTGCCACTTTTTGCGCTACGATTTTCCCCATTCGGGTTGAACCAGTTGCAGAGATTAACGGAATTCTGACATCAGCAGTCATCAATTCTCCTATTTGATAATCGCCATTAATCAAACATGAAATACCTTCCGGTAAATTATTTTCTTTAATAACCTGAGCAATTATATTTTGACAAGCGATTCCGCATAATGGCGTTTTTTCAGAAGGTTTCCAAACGCAAACATCTCCTGAAATCCATGCCAAAGCAGTGTTCCAAGACCAAACTGCAACAGGAAAATTAAATGCCGAAATAATTCCAACAACTCCTAATGAATGATATTGCTCATACATACGGTGTCCGGGACGTTCAGAATGCATCGTTAATCCGTGTAATTGTCTGGATAAACCAACAGCAAAATCGCAGATATCGATCATTTCCTGAACTTCTCCGTAACCTTCCTGCAATGATTTTCCCATTTCATAAGAAACCAATTTACCAAGCGCTTCTTTATTCTGACGTAATTTTTCTCCAAACTGTCGTACAATTTCTCCACGTTGCGGAGCAGGAATTAAACGAAAAGTCTTGAAAGCTTCTGTTGCAGCCTGCATTACTTTTTTATAATCTTCCTGTGTTGACATTTTTACCGAAGCAATCAATTTTCCGTCAACCGGTGAAAAACTATCTAAAATTTCTCCGGAAGAAAAATTATTTATACCAGTTGATGTTCCTTCATTTATCAATTTGATGCCCAATTTATCCAGAGCCTCATTCATTCCAAATTGCGATGCTATTGTTGTCATTGTAACTTTTTTAGTTAAAATTGTTATATTTTTATGTAAAGATATTGTTTCGGGCGGAATTTCGATTCAAATAAACAAGAAATTGTAATAATGCCTCTTATCAATTTATGCGTTTTCTTCTTTTTATTAATAAAATCAAAATGATGATTAAAAGAAAAATGGTAATTCCAGATAAAACATAAATTATCAAATTCTTTCTCTTCAAGCTTTCTTCAAAAGAATTTTTAATTAAATCCATTTGATATTCGATGTTATTTTGAAGAGTAATAACTCTTATCTTCTTTGTGTCTTTACCATCCTCTTTTTGTATATTATCTAAAGTAGTTAATTCTTCTTTTGCAACATTTGCTAATAAATCTGTTCTTGAACAAATAGAACAATTAAGCACTGTATCTTGTCCATTAGCAAAAATTAAATATTCGTAACCTACACCAAAAGGAAAATCGCAAGCTGCATAATCTACATATAATATTGTTCTGTAATTTCTATTTGGATAAATTTCACTTTTAAATGACTTAATAATTTTAACCGTAAATGAATAAACTTTTTCACCAGATCTACCATAAAGTAAATTATCGACTTTAATTACTTTCCCAATAAAAACCTGATCTGCAACTTCCCAGTTTTTTCTAATTGAAGGTTTTTCATCACAGTCACAGCTATAAGCTTCAGTACTAATTATTAGTAGCATTAATAAAATGAATAATTTTTTCATTGACTGTTAAGATTTAAAATCAAAGTAAATTTAGAGTTATTTCATATCAATTTCAGGAATAAGCCTCAATTTATTCACTTTAATTAATGAAATTTGCAGCAACAAAATTTATTAATATGTCTGTTTTCAATCGCCTTCTGATTTGTTTCTTTTTAATATCATTTAATGCATTTTCACAAAAAGAACAAAAAGCTGCCTTTCAAATTATTCCTTTAGGCGTAAAAGGCGGAATTGATGAAAAAAATCTATCGGCTTATTTAATCGCACCAACTGACACAAAAGATTATATCTGTCTTGATGCCGGAACATTAAATGCCGGAATTGAAAAAGCAATTGAAAAGAAAACTTTCAAAGTTTCAACGAGCGAAGTTTTACGAAAATACATTAAAGGTTATTTGATTTCGCATGCACATTTAGATCATGTTTCGGGATTGATTATAAATTCACCTGCCGATTCTTCCAAAACGGTTTATGCCACAAATAAATGTATGGAAATGATGGAAAACCATTATTTCAACGATCAAACCTGGGCTAATTTTGGCGATACGGGAGTTGGTTTTCCTTTGAAAAAATACCATTTCCAGACTTTAAATATTGGAGAAGAAACACCGCTGACAAATACAACAATGACAGTAAAAGCGTTTCCGTTAAGTCATGTGAATCCTTTTGAGAGCACCGCTTTTTTAATTAAAAATGGAGAAGATTATGCTTTATATCTTGGCGATACCGGACCAGATTCTGTAGAAAAAAGTACTGATTTACAAGATTTATGGACGGCAATTGCGCCGCTCATTAAAGCAAAACAATTAAAAGGAATTCTAATTGAAGTTTCTTTTCCAAATGAGCAGCCTGATCAATTTTTGTTTGGTCACTTAACTCCAAATCATTTAATGAAAGAACTTCATCATTTAGAAGAATTAGCAGGAAAAGAATCTTTGAAAGGTTTTAAAATTATTATAACGCATTTAAAACCACCAACTAAAAACATTACCAAAATTAAAGAGCAATTAAAAACTCAAAACGATTTAGAATTGAAGATTATCTATCCTGAACAAGGGAAAAGAATTGAGTTGTAAAGAATCAAATTTAACTAATTCAACCTTTTACGATATGTAGAGCCAAACCCGACAGGTTTTTAAAACCTGTCGGGTTTACTAATCGTATCTAAGATCAAAAAACTATTTCTTAACTGTAAATCTAGGATCCGTTTCCATAACAGTTCCACAATTATCGCAGGTTCTTAATTCTTCGGAATTATAAAAATGTTCGAAATGCGGCAGGAAATCTTTCTCGATATTATGCAATTCAAAAAACACTTCGTAGAGTTTATGATTGCAATTGTCGCAATGCCAAAGCAAACCGTCTGTATATCCTTTTCCGGCGCGTTTACGCTCAATTACCAAACCTATAGAACCTTCGGAACGAACGGGTGAATGTGGGATTTTTGCAGGATGAAGGTACATATCGCCGGCATTTAATTCCATTTCTTTACGTTCTCCATCTTCCTGAATCACGACTTTTATACTTCCCTCAAGTTGGTAAAAAAGCTCTTCGGTTTCATTATAATGATAATCTTTTCGGGCATTTGGTCCCGCAACAATCATTACAATATAATCGCCCGAATCTACATACAGATTTTTGTTTCCAACAGGCGGTTTAAGTAAGTGACGGTTTTCGTCGATCCATTTTGTAAGGTTGAAGGGTTTTGCTATTGCCATTTTCTTTGAGGTAAATTTTATAAGTAGCTAAGTTAATGAAAAGTTTTTAGTTGCAGTTATCAGTCTCAGTATTCAGTCGCAGTAATCAGTCGCAGTTATCAGTTACAGTTTGCAATAAGTTACGACTGTAAACTGTGACTGTGACTGTAAACCTATTTCATCTCTTTTATCAAATAAATATAAACCGGAAAATGATCACTAAAACCAATTTCGGTTAAAGTATGTCGTAGCGGATATCCTATATATTTACCCGAAGTCTGAATAAGATAAGATCTGTTGAAAATTCCTGCTTTCCAGAATTTAAATGATTCAAAATCCGGTTTTATTAAAGATTCTGTTATGATAATCTGGTCAAAAATATCCCAGGAATCCCGAAATGCCAAAGTTCCCATTCCTTTATAAAACATTTCTTCAAACGGATTGAAAACGCCAAACTCCGGAACTTCGGATTTCTTTGCTTTTGCGCCCAAAGCTTCTTTTACACTTTTATTGTAGGGACCGTCATTTAAATCTCCAAGCGTAATCACTTTTGCATTGGGATTTATGCGCTGTAGCGAATCGATAATTCTGCGATTTAATTTACCTGCTTCTTCGCGAAATTTACTCGACGCTTTTTCTCCGCCCGAGCGTGATGGCCAGTGATTGACAATTATACTGATTTCTTCACCTTCTAAATAACCCGTAACCAAAAGCTGATCCCGGGTAAAAACCCTGTTCTTTTGCGATGGTATTTTTACTTCTTCATTTTCTGTTTCTTCTTTATCTTCTTCCTTTATTGCTTCTTTATTTTTGAAAATATATAAAGGGATATTCGAATAGGATGTTGGTTTGAAATATTTCTTTTGATACAAAAGCGCCACATCGATTCCGCGCTTATCCGGAGAATCAAAATGAATAATTCCGTAATCGAAGTTTGCTATTTTAGGCTCTTTGATTAAATCTTCTACAACGCCGCGGTTTTCAATTTCTGATGCGCCAATTAATCTGGGAGCATTTGAATTTTCAGGCGTACCAATATCTGATAAAACTTTAGACAGATTCTTTAATTTTTGACGGTATTTTTCTCCTGTCCAATTCTGTGCACCGTTTGGCGTCCATTCATCATCATGTGTTTCAGGATTATTTATAGTATCAAAAAGATTTTCGAAATTATAAAAAGCCACAGTATGAATCGTGTATTTTTTTGATTGAGCTTGTGCAATCAAAACTGAAAAAAGAAATAAAAAAAACTTTAGTTTAGGCGAATATATCATTATGATGGAATAAAAGTCCAAAGTAAACAATTAATTTATTTGTAAGAAATTTATATTGTTTTTATTTTGATTTAATCTTTTATTATTTAAAATTGTCTTGTAACTTGCTGACTTAATTCCTTTATTTCAAAATGAAAAAAAATCTTTTTGCGGCTATTTTATTTATCCTTTTCAACATTTCATATAGTCAGCAAAATAGTTCATTTGCAGACAGCATCAGAATAAATTATCACATTCCGGAACTGGCTTACGCAGTTGTTTCTTCTGATTCAATATTAGAAATTCAGGCTTTGGGATATCAAAGAATTAATACCAATTTTAAAGCAAAAATTGAAGATCGGTTTCGTTTAGGATCCATTACAAAAACAGTTACAAGTTATCTGGCAACTGTGTTTGTTAAAGAAGGAAAAATCAAATGGGATACTAAATTCTTCGATTTATATCCGGAACTAAAAGCAAAAAGCAATCCTGAAACGTACAATTTTACCTTACAGGATTTTATAACTTTTAGAGCCAAACTTAGCATTTGGTCATATGGAAATGAAACGCCAGCGCAAGATCAAATTAAAGGAAATAATCAGCAACAGCGTTATGAATTTATCGCCTGGTTTTTGCAGCAGGATCAGCATTTAAAAAAACAAGATGTTTACTGGTCAAATCCAAGTTATGTTGCCGCCGGACTTATGCTCGAAAAAGCAACCGGAAAAAGCTATGAAACTTTGGTACAGGAATTAGGTAAAACTTTAAACATCGATTTTGATTTTGGTCAGCCCAATTTAAAAGATATAAACCAGCCGTGGGGACATAATGAAAATCTGGAACCAGAAAAACCTGCATTGAATTATAAGCTCAACTGGCTTTCTTCGGCAGGAAATATAAATGTGAGTTTGCCAGATTATTGTAAATTTACACAAATGCAATTGCAGGGTTTATTGGGAAAATCAAAAATTTTAAGTGCAGATGATTTTAATAAAATGCATTATAGTTTACCTGAATTCTCTTTTGGATGGGAATCTGAAATTACAGAAAAAAATAAGTTACGATATTCATTTCACAACGGAAGTCCGGGGACTTTTTTAACCAAAGTGTATATTTGTCCTGCAATAAACAAAGCTTTTATGTTGTTTGCCAATGTACAATCTGAAGAAGCAGATAAAGGATTAATGCTTCTTTTAGAAAAATTGCAAAACAAATACGGCGGTTAATCAGTTAACCGAAAGCAGATTTAAAAAATAATTTATAATTTTAAGCAAAAGAAAAAATATGAAAACGATTAATTTCCGTCACATCAAGAAACACTTTGCTTCCTTTCAATTCGTATTCCTTATTTTTGCTTTCCAATCATTCACCTGTCAATCTCAACAAAACATGATAACACCACCTTATTTACAAAAAGGAGATACTGTAGCCATTTTAGCAACTGCGAGAAAAAATATCGATGATAATTTAAAACCTACCATAGATTTATTGCACAGCTGGGGTTTAGAAGCCGTTGTAGGAACTACAATTGGACTTGATTTTAATCAATTGGCAGGAACAGACGAACAGCGTGCTGCCGATTTCCAGAAACAATTGGATAATCCAAACATTAAGGCAATTTGGTGTGTTCGTGGCGGATACGGAACTGTACGAATGATTGATTTACTTGATTTTACTAAATTTAAACAGCACCCAAAATGGATTATTGGTTTTAGCGACGTTACTGTTTTGCACAATCATTTAAACACAATGGGTTATAAATCAATTCACGGTGTTATGCCGGTAACGATTCCGCGCGCAACTCCGGCCGCGATTAGCTCTATGAAATCTAGTTTGTTTGGCGAGCCTCTTTCCTATGCTGTTGGACCGGATAAAATGAACCGTTTTGGAACTGCAACCGGCGAATTAGTTGGTGGAAATCTGTCTATTTTATACAGTTTATTAGGATCGCAATCGGCAATAGACTGCAAGGATAAAATTTTATTTATCGAAGATTTAGATGAATATCTATACCACATCGATCGTATGATGATGAATTTACGTCGCAATGGATGCATCGAAAACCTAAAAGGAATTGTAGTTGGCGCCATGACCAAAATGAAAGACAACGAAGTGCCATGGGGAAAAAATGCACTAGAAATTGTTGACGATGTAACTAAAAAATACAATATTCCTGTGATTTTTAATTTCCCTGCCGGACATATTCAGGACAACAGAGCTTTGATTATGGGAAGCACGGTGACAATTGATGTAAATGCCTCCGGAAGTACACTTACTTTTAAAAAATAATAGTATTTCCACATTCCTTAATACAAGGATTTAAAATACCACATAAAAAATATTTCACGCAAAGACGCAAAGTCGCAAAGTTTTAATTACTTGTGACCTTGCGTCTTTGTTTGCGTATTGTTTTCACAAAGAAATATTGCTTCACACTGAAAACTGAGACTGAAAACTGAGACTGCGACTGAAAACTGAAAAAAATGGCTGAACACAACGAACTCGGAAAAAAAGGAGAAGAACTTGCTGTAGAATATCTTCGCGAAAATGGATATGAAATTCTGGATCGAAACTGGACGTATCAAAAAGCTGAAATAGACATTATTGCGCAAAAAGAAAATATTTTGGCCGTTATAGAAGTGAAGACAAGATCGTCTCTTGATTTTGGTTCGCCGCAGGATTTTGTGAAGTCAAAAAAAATTCAGCTTTTGATAAAAGCAGTAAATGCCTACATAAACTATAGGGAAAAAGATTTTAATGATGATTTAAATATTCGATTAGACATTATTGCGATCCATAAAAGTGGCGAAACATTTGCAATTGAACATCTTACTGACGCTTTTTATCATTTTTAACACATTTTTTTATTGTTATATTTGTAACAAATTGTTTTTTTATTTATATTTGCAAAGTTTTATAACAACTATTAAACTAAACCAACCCAATTAAGTTACAAAAAAAAAAAAAAAGATTATGAAAACCGTTTCTTCAATTGTAGAGAATTACATCAAGACAAAACCCTTTTTATTAAACGCGTTATCGCTCGGAATTATCAACTTAACTTCTTTGTCCCGGAACATTATGACCGAACTGGAAAGTGAGTTTGGTAAAGAAGTAAAACAAGGCGCTGTTGTAATGTCACTAAAACGGCTCACAGAAGAATTAGATTTTAAATTGAACCATAAAATTAATAAGGTAATTAAAAATATTGGTGAGATTACAGTACGTTCTGAGCTAACAGATTACACATTTGCAGCTTCAGAAACTGTATTGAACAAACAGGCAGATTTAATTTCAGACATTAATGTTTTATCTGATATCTTTTATACTTCATCTCGTGGTGTAAATGAAACTAACATCGTGGTTAGCAGCAGTGTAAATCATTTGGTTGAAAAACATTTCATGCGCGAAAAACTAATTCAGAAATTAGATAATCTGGCTTCTATAACTGTAAAATTACCAAAAGAAAACATCGTAGTTCCCGGTATTTACTATTTCATTTTCCAGCGTTTAGCTTGGGAAGGAATCATTATCAACGAGGTAATTTCGACTTCAAATGAATTTACTATTTTAGTGGGAGAAGATCAGGTTGATGTCGCTTTTAAAGTGATCAAAGACCTGAAAAACTAATCAGAAATTTGATTTAAAGAGAATTTCAGGATTCTACACCATGATAACTATCCTTTTATCTTTTTAAACGAAAGATAGAAGGATTTTTTCATTATAAAAATAGTTGATATTAGAACCAAATAAGAATATTCGCAATAAATCTATTTCATAATAATTAATTAATCAAATAAAGGTTAAAATCTTATTGACTTGATAAAAAGCCCTTTACCACTGGTTTTACCGCATGTTTGCATAAAAATTATTAAAAAAAACAGAATTAAGTTTTTTTAGATAACATTTGTTGCGAATAATATTTTTATATATTTGCTAATCAGTCAGCATCTTAGACCCCTCATTTTGATAGTATCATAATATAATTAGAATTAATTAAAGACTAATTAAATTAATGTTAGAAGCAAGCAACAGTAGCGAAAAATTATTGGTCAGTGAACTCAAAAGTGGCAACGAAAAAGCATTTCGTACACTTTTTGATTTATACTACCAGGATATCTATGGTTACAGCATCAGCATTTTAAAATCAAAAGAAGCAGCGGAAGAAAATGTTCAGGATGTTTTTATGAAAGTCTGGCAAAATCGGGAAAACCTAAATACCGATCAATCTTTTAAAGCCTATATTTTTACCATTGCACGAAATCAGGCTTTTAATTTCCTGAATAAAGCAGCAAACGAAATACTTCTTAAAGAAGAAATTTTTTATGAAAGCCAGAAATCTCATGAATATGGAGATTACTCGATTCGCGAAGCCGATTGCAAAAAACTTCGGAAAGAAGCCATGAAGCAATTACCTCCCAAACGAAAACAAATTTTTAAAATGTCACGAAAGAAAGGCATGAGTTACGAAGAAATAAGTCAGGAACTCGGCATCTCTATAAATACTGTCAAGAATCAAATGAGCAAAGCATTAGAATCGATGCGAGTCTTTTTTCAGGTTCATGATGAAATTATCTAAACCAAAGAATACCTCAACCAATTAAATCACTCTTTTTGAGTGATTTTTTTTTTTTTATAGCAACGTTTGTCATTGCGAGGAATGAAGCAATCTCACTTGCTGCATTCTCAGCAGTGCGTTGCTCTCGGGATGTGATTTCTCCTCCGTCGAAATGACAGAAGCTGCTAATTCTTCAAAAATCAAACAATTTTAAAAAAAATATTTTTTATCTAAAGCCTCAATAAAATCAACACTTCACAAGATTTACTTCATCTCTAAAATGTTAAAATTTAAAAATTTACAACGTTTGAGTAGTAGTCAACATCCTTTCAACTGTATTATATAAAACCCAGACATAAAATCATTCGTAATGAATTCAAATTCTGAAATAAAAAACCTATTACAAAAGTTTGTTTTAAACCAATGTACACCCGAAGAAACAAACGAGGTAATTGCCTATTACAAAAAAAATAAACTTACCGATGATTTTCCTTCTGTAGAAGATATTCAAAATCTTTTGGGCGAAATGCCAAAAATGAGTCAGCAAATGGCAGATGATATTTTCATGAATATTTTATCGGCTTCAAAAGAAACAGAAACTGTTATTGAACTTCCGGCAGGAAAATCAAATTTCAGAAAATATATTGCGATCGCGGCTTCGGTTGTTGTTTTATTGGGAATTGGATTTTTCTACAAACAAAATATTTCCACTACAACACCTCAGCCAAAATTCGATTTTAAAAGTACCGATATTGTTTTGCAATTAGAAGATGGAAAAGTGCAGATCATTCATGAAGACAATTCCGTTCAGGTTTTAGATTCTAAAGGAAATGTGGTTGGAAATCAGGCCGGAAACAAATTGGTTTATGAAAACAATTCAGATTTAGAAAAAGTATCTTATAACACGATTAAAATTCCGTACGGTAAAAAATTCCAATTGCAATTGTCTGACGGAACTCTTGTTCACTTGAATTCAGGAACTACTTTAAAATATCCCGTAAAATTTATTGCCGGCGAAAACAGACAGGTTTTTCTTGATGGTGAAGCATTTTTTGATGTGGCCAAAGATAAAAAGCATCCTTTTATCGTAAACGCAGACAATTTGAATGTTCGTGTTTTAGGAACTCATTTTAATGTTTCGAATTATCCGGAAGACGTTTCTACCGATGTTGTTTTGGTCGAAGGTTCTGTTGGAATGTATCATTCTGACGAAGAATTCAATGCTGCTAAAAACACAATTTTAAAACCGGGTTACAAAGGAAGTTTCAATAAAGAAAATGCCACAATTAGGACCAAACCGGTTATTACGGATATTTATACTTCATGGATAAATGGCGGTCTGACTTTTAGAAATATGACTTTCAAAAACATTATTACAAAACTCGAAAGACGCTATAATGTTACAATCATCAATAAAAATGAAAAACTGGCTAACGAAAAATTCAATGCAAGTTTTAAAGAAGAATCTATAGAAAATGTGATGAGTTATTTTAACGACATTCATGGCATTAATTACACGATAAAAAACAATCAGATACTAATTAAATAACCACTAAAAACATGACAATTTATGAAGGAATAAAATTTCAGGAATAAAAAAATCGGAAAGAGCTGCGAACAATTTCCGATTTACTAAGTGATTGAATATAACGAATTAACTACAATCAATTAACAAAATTATGAAAAAAAAATCAAAGGACACTGGGTTTTTATACCGAGTGTTCCAAAATGACCTAAAATTGAAACTAACAACATTACTTATTTTGGTCGCCATGTTTAATATCAGAGGGAATACTTATGCCCAAAAAACAAAAGTTACTCTTGAACTAAACAATTCAACAATCGAAAAGGTTATTGAGACCATTGAACAAAAAACAGATTTCAGGTTTATTTACAAACTGAATGATATCGATCTTGACCGCGTAATTTCTATTTCTGTAAAAGATCAGCCGATTAATATTGTTTTAGACAAACTTTTTAGAGGAACTCCAACAGAATTTAAAGTTCGTGACACACAAATTATACTGAAAAAACCGGAATTAAAAACTGAAAATATTCAATATGAAAAAGTAACTATTTCGGGAATTATTACTGATGAAAATGGCTTGCCTTTGCCCGGAGCTTCTGTTATTGAGGAAGGCACAAAAAACGGAATGGTAACTGATTTTGACGGAAAATACAAACTTACCGTTGAAAGTTCTGCCTCCGTAATTGTGGTGTCTTTTATAGGATATAAAGAGAAAAAAGTAACCGCTAATCAAAACATTATCAACATTCAATTACTTCCTGACGCTACAAATCTTCAGGAAATTGTTGTAGTTGGTTATGGAACTACAGCCAGAAAAGATGTTACGGGCGCAGTTTCTTCAATAGCGGCAAAAGACATGAACCAGGGTGCCATTGTAAACCCGTTATCGCTGATTTCAGGAAAAGCTGCCGGTGTTAATATTACTCAAATTGGTAATGAGCCAGGTTCGGGACCGAGTGTTCGTATTCGTGGTATTTCATCTTTAATTGGAGGAAATGATCCGCTTGTAGTTGTTGATGGAATTCAGGGAAATATGGATTTATTAAACCAGGTTCCGCCAAGTGAAATTGAAAGTATTGATGTTTTAAAAGATGCGTCTGCAACTGCTGTTTACGGTTCAAGAGGAGCGCCCGGAGTTATCATCGTAACAACGAAAAAAAATAAAGCAGGAAAAACGACTATGGAATATATTGGATATACTTCTATAGATTTTATTCCGAAAAAACTAGATATGCTAAGCGCTGATCAATGGTGGACAACTGCGCAAAGTGTGGGTGTTCCGGCCTCTTCAAATCACGGTTCAGATACTGACTGGTATGGTCTTTTGACGCAAACGGGACTTACACAAACCCATACATTATCGTTTGGCGGAGGAACTGATAAATTTAGTTACAGAGCTTCTATAACTGCTATTTTGCAAGATGGCGTGGTTATTAATTCAAGTAATCAAAAATATATTGGTCGCGTTCAGGCAACACAATTGGCTCTTAATGATAAATTAAAACTGACTTTTAATTTAAATACCGGAGTAAATAATGTAACGGGAAGTATTGCTAAAATTGGTGCTGTTTCTTATCAGTCCAACTTAATTACAAACTCATTATTGGCCAGACCAACAGATCCGGTTTTTGATACTGAAGGAAATTATTTTACTGATTCAACTGTATTTCAATATTTAAATCCTTATGCAGCAGCTCAATCGGTAGTAAATGAAAGACAGGAAGATAATTTATTTGGAAGTTTAAAAGCAGATTTAGACTTAGGGAAAGGTTTCTCTGCGAACTGGTTTGGAAGCTGGAGAAAAACAAATTCAACTCAGGGATATTTCCTTCCGCTAAAATCAACAGAAGCTTTTGCGGTTGAACAAAAAGGTTATGCCAATATTGATAATAAGAGACAAAACGAAAAATTAACCAATATTAGCCTTACGTATAAAAAAACTTTCGGAGTTCATAGCTTTAATGCACTGGCTTTATACGAATGGCAAAGCCAGACGTATCAGGGTAATTTTGCTCAGGCAAGAGGTTTTATAAGTGATGAAGCGACTTACAATGCGCTTCAGTTTGGTGATTTGTCTAAAGTAAGACCGGGCGATTTAAGATCGTATAAAAATGACCGATCTTTAGTTTCTTATTTAGGAAGATTAAACTACTCTTTATTAGACCGTTATTTACTTACAGCAAGTATCAGACGAGATGGTTCATCTGTATTTGGTACCAACAACAAATGGGGAAGTTTCCCTTCGGCATCTGTGGCGTGGCAAATCAACAAAGAATCGTTTATGACGAATACTCCATTTAACGAACTTAAATTACGTGTTGGTTATGGTGAAACGGGTAATCAGCAAGGTCTTTATCCTCAAACTTCATTACCATTAGTGGATAGTTCAGGAAATACTTATTTTGGAGGATCTGTTATTACCAACTTTGGAATTTCTCAAAATGCAAACGCTGATTTAAAATGGGAAACCAAAAAACAAACCAACATTGGTCTTGACTTTTCTCTTTTAGACAGCAGATTACGAGGTAGCGTAGATGTTTACGATTCTAAAACAGATAATTTATTATTCAATTATACTGTACCTCAGCCACCTTATCCATACAAAGAAATCAAAGCCAATGTGGGAAGTATTTCAAACAAAGGTTTGGAAATTGCCCTTGGATACGATGTTATCAGAACCGAAAACAGCACGCTGACATTAGCAGGAAATGTATCCTTCATGAAAAATGAAGTCCTTAATTTAAGCGGAAGCATTAACGGAATTCCTTTAAATACTGATTATGTGGGCTGGGGAGCTGCAAACTCTTATTTGGTACAAGGAAAATCTGTTGGTGCATTTTATATTTTACAACATACCGGCGTAAACGGAAATGGTGTTGAAACAGTAGCAGATCGTGACGGAAACGGCATAATTGATCAGGGTGTAAAAAGTCCGGATCGTTATTATGCAGGTTCAGCATTGCCTACTTACACTTTTGCATTCAACCCTTCATACCGTTACAAAAACTTCGATGCTTCGATGTTGGTAAGAGGTTCAGGCGGAAATAAAATTTACAACGCATTGAATCAAAATTTAAGTATGCTGGAAAATACCGGTAAATCAAACATTTTAGAAAGTGCCGTTGATAAAGGAATTCATTCTTCTCCATACGGATCTGATTTATGGTTGGAAGACGGTTCATTTGTGCGTTTAGAAAATCTTACAGCAGGATATACTTTCCGCTTTACTGATAAATACATAGACAATATTCGACTTTCTCTTACAGGAAACAATTTACTGCTGATTACAGATTATACAGGCGTTGATCCTGAATTGAACATCAGCGGAAGTGGTGATCCTAATGATAATTTTGGTGGAGACAGAGGAATTTACCCGCGTACCAGAAGTGTTGCATTTGGTTTGACTGTAAAATTTAAATAGTAAAAGAAATGAAAATTAAAAATATACTACTAGCAGGAAGCGCATGTTTCCTAACCCTTTTCAGCTGTACAGATATCAACGAAAACATATACGATAAATATCAGCCGGACAGCTTCTATGGCACTCCGGAAGGGGCAGATATTGCCCTTGCCAGTGTTTATGCAGAAATTCCCGGAGACTTTGTGCGCAATAATGTTCCGGGAGTTGGTTACGCCGGAGCAGATAACGGCTGGTATGACATGAATTGCATGTCATCAGATGAGCAGGTAATTCCACATAGAAATACAGGAGACTGGCAACAGGATTTTGCCCGTTTGCACAAACATGAATGGCTGCCAACAGATTTCATTATTAACAATACCTGGAACTGGCTCTACAAATCTATTTTCAACGCCAATCTAGCCATTCAATTATTAGAAAAATCAAATGCCGAAGCTTCAAAAATAGCCGAAGCAAAAGTGTTGCGTGCTTTCTTTTATTATTTATTAATTGATGATTTTGGTAATGTTCCCTTCTTTACAGATAATAATATTACAGTTGATAAAATTCCGCAATCCAGCCGTAAAGACGTTTATACTTTTATTGTAAAAGAAATCACTGAAAACGTAGACTTGCTTTCTACCACAAAAGGAGGAAATTACTATGGAAGATTCAACAAATGGGCCGGTTATACCTTACTGGCAAAAGTATATCTGAATGCCGAAGTATATACCGGAGAATCAAAATGGAATGAATGTTTAGCCGCTTGTAATAAAGTGAGCGAAGGTGGTTTTAGTCTTCATTCAGGAGAAAAAAATGACGCAAGCCCGTTAGGATATAAATATTATGAATTGTTTGGAGACGTACTTCCGGATGATGAAACTATTTTGCCTATTTATGCCACTCTTGATGTCGTTTCCCGAAATATTTATGCCACTCGTAGTTTATACGGTCCGCATGGTAAAAATTTATTTGGATATGATGGCTGGAACGGAACTATTGTTCCTAAAGATTTCTTCCTGAAATATGATGCAAATGACATTCGAATCAAACAATTTTTAGTAGGCGAACAAGCTGGTGGATTTAATTACACTCTCGATGTCGCTTCTTTAGACAATCCCGGAGCTGCGCCTCAGGCTGGTGTTCGTAATGTGAAATTTTATCCGGCAACGCCAAGATCAGGCGGAGGAGCTTCAAATGACTTTCCAATTTTCAGATACGCTGATGTACTTTTAATGAAAGCAGAATGTTATGTTCGTTTAGGAAATGCTGCCACAGCAAAACCTTTTATAGACCAAATCAGAGTACGTGCAGGATTAACAGGATTAGCTGCAAACCCAACTTTGGACGATGTGTACAACGAAAGAGGATTTGAACTAAACTGGGAAGGCCACAGAAGACAAGACATGATTCGTTTTGATAAATTTTTATTGGCAAACGAGTTCAGACCAGAATCTCCTGCTTATAGAAAATTGTTCCCAATTCCAACATCTGCATTAGATGCCAACAGAGGATTAAAACAAAACGAGGGTTATTACTAAAAACAAAACAATCATGAAAAAATATATAAACAAATTACTCTTGTTAGGCGGCTTGCTTTTTTTAGGTACATCCTGCGAAACCGACGGCCAATTAACGACTTTAAAAACAGTAAGTTTTCCGGCAGAAATTGTCGCTTCATCAAGCACAATTATTCTTTCAGAAGATACTGCAGATCAACAGGCTTTACTTATTTCGTGGCCAGCTGTTACATATCCAATTGCTGCACCGGTTACGTATGCCCTTCAATTTGATTTAGTTGCCGATATCAGCGGAACCGAAGCCTGGCAAAAAGCCAAACGAGTTGAAGTTGGCGCTGACGTTTTAAGCAAAGCATTTACAGATCAGGAATTAAACAAAATAGCAACAGATTTAGGTCTTCCTATTGATGTTGCCGGAAAAATGGTAGTTCGCGTAGAAGCTACCATGGATCGCAGAGTATATTCAAACACGATTACACTAACCGTGACTCCTTATGAAAGAAGTGTTGCTTTTGGCGAAATTTATATGCCGGGCGCGTATCAGGGAGAATGGAATGTAGACACGGCTTTAGCATTAACCGCTATTTCAAAAGGTGTTTATCAGGGTTATGTAACCGTACTTCCGGGTTATGGTCCTGTATTTAAATTGAATACAGGCAGAAACTGGGAGCAATTTTACGGCGCAGGAGCTACAAACAATGATTTAAAAAACATGAGCACTACTGATTTTGCCCTTCCGGGAGAAGGATCGTATCAGGTCAAAGTAAATTTAAATACTTTAAAATGGAGTGCTGTTGCTTATTCATGGGGAATTGTTGGTGATGCAACTGCAGGAAGCTGGAACACCAGCACACCAATGAACTACGATTATCAATCAAAAACCTGGAAAATAACGGTAGATTTAGTACCCGGAAATGTAAAATTCAGGCTAAATAATGAATGGACAATCAATTATGGTCCTAAAAATACAACAGACGGAATTGTATATCTTGATGATCAGGGATCGCATTATGTAGGTGAAGCGGGTACTTATGAAATCACTTTCAACATAAACGACGTTGATCCTGTTGGTGCCGGATATCCTCCAACTGCAAATTATACTATTGTTAAAAAGTAGTAAACGCAATAAACTTCAAAAATTAGTTTGGTTTGAGTAACGCCTGTCTTTCATTTCATACGTGAAAGGCAGGTTTATTCTAACAGTTGAACTTGATTTATTAAAAAACTAAAATTCAGAAAATATGAAATTTAAAATAAATATCGTCTCTGCACTACTGCTTGCACTGGCGTTTGTTTCCTGTAGTTCATCAGATGATGCTGCCAATACAAACCCTGCATATCCGCAATATGGTGCTTCTTTTGATAAAATGCCAAAAAAGGAAGATGCCATCATTTATCAGGTTAACATTCGTGCTTTTAGCGATGCCGGAACTTTAAAAGGCGTTCAGGACAGATTAACGCAAATTCAGGAATTGGGCGTAAATGTTCTTTATTTAATGCCGGTTTATCCTGTTGGAAAAGTAAAAGCTTCGGGAGAATTAGGTTCGCCTTATGCGGTGCAGGATTACAAAGCCGTAAATCCTGATTTTGGAACTTTAAAAGATCTTCAGACTTTAGTGGAAGAAGCGCACAAAAAAAATATGGCTGTAATTCTGGACTGGGTTGCCAATCATACTGCATGGGATAATGCGTGGATTACACAACATCCTAATTGGTATTTAAAAAATGAAAAAGGAGAAATTATTATTCCGCCGGGAACCAATTATACAGATGTTGCGCAGTTAGATTTCAACAATACCGAAATGAAAGACGCCATGATAGATGCCATGTCTTACTGGGTTTACAATGCAAATATTGATGGTTTCAGATGTGATTATGCCGATTTAGTGCCTCAGAATTTCTGGTCAGATGCTATTACGAAATTAAGAACTATCAAAAAAAACCAAACCATTTTAATGCTGGCCGAAGGTTCTAAAGCAAGCCATTTTGATGCTGGTTTTGATTATACTTTTGGTTTTAATTTCTTCAGCACTTTAGAAAAAGTTTTTAAAGAAAGTAAACCTGCAACAACAATTCAGGATTCGAACACTACAGAATATGCAAACAATTATAATCCTGATAACAGAATCGTAAGATACACGAGCAATCACGATGTTAATTTTGCAGAAGGAACGCCATTGGAACTTTTTGGAGGTAAAAAGGGATCTTTGGCAACGTTTGTTGTAGCGGCTTATTTAAAATCTGTTCCGATGATTTATAACGGTCAGGAAATTGGATATGCAAAAAGACTGAATTATTTCGCCCGCACTCCTATTGACTGGTCAAATGCAGATGCAGAAATGCTGGCCGAATACAAAAAAATTATTGCTTTTAGAAATACCAGCAATGCCATTAAAAAAGGAACTTTTACAGGATATAGCAGCAATATTGTAAGTGCTTTTACAATGGTAAAAGATGCTGAAAAAGTTTTAGTTCTTTCAAACTTAACTAATTCAACAGCAAAATATTTGGTTGCGCCTGCCTTAAAAGGAACATGGAAAGATGCTTTTACAGGAGCAGCCGTAACCGTTGGTGCCGAAATAACACTAGAACCTTTTCAATATTTAGTATTGAAAAACTAATACAAAAGCAAGTTTAATAAATTAGATTTGCAAAAAACTAAATAAACATGAATTTTCAATCCCACAAATCATTGCTTCAAATTCGTTTAGGCAAAAAAATCGCGTTGTGTCTTATTGTATGTGCCAATTCTTTATGGATTCAGGCCCAGGAAATCACTTCGCCAAACAAAAATCTTTCTTTAAAATTTGAATTGAAAGAAGGCGGAGTTCCATCTTACCAATTATCATATAAACAAAAAGCAGTTATAAAACCAAGTTCTTTGGGTTTAGAACTTCAAAATATGCCTTCGTTTTTGGATGGTTTTACCGTTACAAATACAGCACAATCTTCTGTTGATGAAAATTGGAATCCTGTTTTAGGCGAAGAAAAAACAATTAGAAATAACTACAACGAATTGGTTGTGACTTTGGCTCAGGCTAAAAACAGCAACAGATATATTAGAATTCGTTTCCGTTTATTCAACGATGGTTTAGGTTTTAGATATGAATTTCCGAAGCAAAATGATTTGAGTTATTTTGTAATCAAAGAAGAACGTTCTGAGTTTAATCTGGCTGGAAATCACAAAATTTTCTGGATTCCGGGAGATTATGATACCAATGAATATGCGTATACGACTTCTAAAATTTCTGAAATTCCTTCGCTGATGAAAAAAGCAACGATCGAAATCAATGCACAATGGCCAATCAAAGAATTATCTGTGCAAACGCCATCAATGATGAAATCTGATGATGGTTTGTACATCAATATTCATGAAGCGGGATTAATTAATTATCCGGCCATGTATCTTGAAGTTGATGCTGCAAACAACAAAATGATCAGTCATTTAGCGCCAGATGCTGTTGGTGCAAAAGGATACATGCAAACAGATGCACAATCGCCGTGGAGAACTATTGTGGTAAGTGATAAAGCAACAGATATTCTGGCTTCAAAATTAATTCTGAACCTTAACGAACCAACAAGTTATAAAGATGTTTCGTGGATAAAACCGGTAAAATATATCGGAATTTGGTGGGAATATTTCGTTGCCGGAAAAAGTACATGGGCTTTTGGAAAAGAAAACAATGTAAAATTGACAGATGATTTTACCAAACTTACGCCAAACGGAAAACACGGAGCCACAACTGAAAGAGCCAAAGAATATATTGATTTTGCTTCTAAAAACGGTTTCGATGCAATTCTTATCGAAGGTTGGAACATTGGTTGGGAAGACTGGATTGGCAACTGGAAAGAAGAAGTTTTTGATTACGTAACCGCTTATCCGGATTTTGATGTAAAAGCAGTTCATGAATATGCCGCTTCAAAAGGCGTAAAAATTATCATGCACCACGAAACTTCAGGATCTGCAACCAATTATGAGCGTCGTTTAGACCGTGCTTTTCAATTTATGAATGACAACGGTTATGACGCCGTAAAAACAGGTTATGTGGGTAAAATTATTCCGCGTGGCGAACACCATGACGGACAGTGGATGGTCAATCATTACATCAACGTAGCCAAACGTGCTGCCGATTATAAAATCATGATTGACAGTCACGAAGCCGTTCGACCAACAGGTTTAAACAGAACTTTTCCAAACTGGATTGCACAGGAATCTGCCCGTGGAACTGAGTTTGAATCTATGGGAGGTTTAGCGCCTGATCATACCACGATTTTGCCGTTTACCCGTTTAATGGGCGGACCAATGGATTACACTCCGGGAATTTTTCAAACCGATCTTTCGTATTACGGAACCGGAAGTTCTCAACGTGTCAATACGACTTTGGTAAAACAATTGGCTTATTACGTTACAATGTACAGTCCGTTGCAAATGGCGGCAGATATTCCGGGGAATTACGAGCGTTTTCCAGATGCTTTTCAGTTCATCAAAGATGTTGCTGTAGATTGGGATAATAGTTATATCCTGGAAGCTGAACCGGGAGATTACATCACAATTGCACGTAAAGCCAAAGGAAAAGACGCCTGGTTTGTTGGTGGAATTACGGATGAAAATGCCAGAACTGCCAATATTACTTTTGATTATTTACCTGCCGGAAAAAACTTCATCGCCACTATTTATGCTGATGCAAAAGAAGCCAACTGGAATAAAAATCCACAAAAATATACGGTGACTAAAGTTGTTGTAACCTCAAAAACAATTTTAAAACAGTATTTAGCTCCGGGCGGAGGTGTTGCCATCAGCATCAAAGAAGGAAATGCTTCAGAATTAAAGGGATTGAAAAAGTTATAGAACGTTACATAATCTTATGTAACACATTTTTCCGCCACGAATTCACGAATTATTAATCTATTAAGATTTAAAAAAAATAATTCGTGAATTCGTGGCGAAAAAAACTACTGTCCAAATCTTGGGCAAAAATTAAAATTTTACTACTTGAAAACTATTAACCACAAAATGTTTGTCGAATTTAAAAACAATGCGAGTGAGAATGAATTTTAGTTAGAGATGCTGACAAGCATACAAAAAACAAAAATTATGAAAATCAAAATTACCACCGGATTATTTCATTTTACGAAAGCAGTAGTCTGTTTTCTATTATTATTTGCAAGTTCAGTTTATGCGCAGGATCCCGCTCAGTACGGAACGCCATACACAGGAGTTCCGGACCCGAGAGATGCCAATATTTATCAGGTTCACATTCGTCCGCACAGTGCTTCGGGAACTTTAGCCGCAGTTACATCTGATCTGGACCGAATCAAATCACTTGGTATTAATGTGCTTTATTTAATGCCAATTTATCCTTATGGAACCGATTCAAGAAGTTCAAACTCTCCTTATTGTATCAAAGATTACAAATCAGTAGGTTCTGAATACGGAACACTTACCGATATGCGTAATCTGGTCGCTGCAGCCCACTCCAAAGGTATGGCAGTAATGCTGGACATTGCCGTAAACGGAACTTCATGGGATCATCCGTGGACCATATCGCATCCGGAATATTACCAAAGAACCGGAACCACAATCAATCAGTTAGCCAATTTCTCTGATATTGCCGCACTGGATCTTAACAATACGGCACTTCGTGCCGCAATGAAAGACGCGATGCGTTATTGGATTTTTGCCGCAAATATCGACGGATATCGTTGTGATTTTGCTAATAATCCTCCTCTTGATTTCTGGACAGAAATTATCAGCAATTTAAGAGGAATCACATCTCATAACTTATTAATGCTTGCCGAGGGGGATCGTCTACAAAATTTTCAAGCCGGATTTGATATGAATTTTGGTGACAAATGGTTTTATGATGCCTTAAAAAATGTGGCGGGCGGAGGTCCGGTTTCTACAAGATTCCAAACCACAAACGACATGGAATATACGTATGCAACCGGAAGTCAGCAAGAAGTAAGATGGACTGCCAATCATGACTCAGAAAACAACAGCGATACTGCTCCTTTTACAGTATTTAAAAGTAATGCCGGAGTCGTTGCCAATTTCTTAGTTTCGGGATATATGAAAGGAGTTCCTTTTTTAACCAGCGGACAAGAGGTAGCTTTCAATCAGGTAATTCCATGGCCTTACACGAGTGTAAAAATTAACTGGAGCAATACCGCTGCTACACCTGAATTTGCTAAAATACTTAACTTTAGAAATAGCAGTGCCGCCATCAGACGTGGTACTATGACTCCTTATGCAAGTGATGATATCTGCGCCTTTACAAAAACATTAGGAACAGAGAAAGTTATTGTCATGACCAATCTTAGAAATGCCAGCAAAACATTTGTGATTCCGGCAGCATTGGCAGGAACTTATAAAGACGCTTATACGGGTGCTAACGTAACATTGGTTTCGGGAGCTACGCAATCTTTTAATGCTTTTCAGTATATCGTTTTAACCAATACAAATGTGGCGACTGTAGCCGTTACAGGAGTTTCGGTTAGTCCAGCGACGGCAACAGTTGGTTTAGGATCTACGCAACAATTAAATGCCACTTTAGCCCCTGCAAATGCTACAAACCAAAACGTAACCTGGACATCAAGCAATACAGCGGTTGCCACAGTAAACGCTTCTGGATTAGTTTCAGCGGTTTCAGCAGGAACAACAACGATTACCGTGAAAACAGTTGACGGAAATAAAACAGCGACTTCGGCTATAACGGTTGCGGCAATTCCGGTTGCTTCAGTAAGTGTTTCGCCGACAACGGCAAGTTTATATGCAGGAAATACACAACAACTTTCAGCAACAATTGCTCCGGCAAATGCTACAAACAAAACAGTAACGTGGAGTTCTAGCAATACAGCGGTAGCCACTGTAAATTCATCAGGATTAGTTACAGCAGTTTCGGCAGGAACAGCTAATATTACCGTAACAACACAAGACGGAAGTAAAACCGCAATTGCAGCAATTACTGTAAACCCAAATACGAATTTTACGGTTTATTTCTATAAACCATCAAATTGGGGAACTGGAATTAAAATCTATTATTGGAGCGCTTTGCCAACAGGAATTTTGGCTGATGCATCATGGCCGGGCGTAAACATGACCAATGCAGGAAATGGCTGGTATAGTTATACGTTTACCAATGTAACTTCGACTAATTTAATTTTTAATGACGGAACAAGCCAATCTGCTGATTTAAGCAGGAACAAAACGGGTTGGTACATGAACGCAATCTGGTACGATTCTAACCCTGGAACCGGTGTGGCCGTTACCAGCGTAAGTTTGAGTCCGGCTACAGCTTCATTATCCGTTGGTGCAACGCAACAATTAACTCCAACTGTTTTGCCTTCAAATGCAACAAATAAAGCCGTAACTTATAGTTCAAACAACACCGCTGTAGCAACTGTAAACAGTTCTGGTTTAATTACCGCTGTAGCGAATGGAAATGCGACAATTACAGTTGCAACAGTTGACGGAAATAAAACAAGTACTTGTGCCGTAACTGTTTCGACAACTTCTACCGGAGGAACTTATTATACCATCAAAAACAGATGGACAGGAGCTTATTTATCTGATGCCGGCGCAAATGTGGGTTACGGAACAACAATTTCAGGCAACAATTATAAATGGCAGAAAATTGCTATCGACGCCACTTATTTTGTACTTAAAAATGTAGCAACCGGTGAACTGATGAATATAGAAAGTCAAACCGGAAGTGTTCAGGCTAATATAACCGATACCACTTTCTGGAGTGCACAATGGTCAAGCGATTATATTGATGGAACGTGGACAAGATTAAGAAACAGATGGCAATCAGGAAACATTATTCATGTTGAAAATCAAACGGGATCTGCACAATACGGAAATTCGCAAGATGGCTGGTACAGTGCACAATGGCAATTGGAACCTACAACGGTTGGAACTGGTAAATCTATTAAAACAGAAGAAATTTTATCTTCTGAAAAAGCAATCGGCATTTATCCAAATCCATCGACAGACAATCAATTTCATGTTTTATTACCTGAATTAGAATCTGGAGATGTGGCTTCAATTACAGTTTTTGATATTAATGGAAGAACTGTTTTAACAGAAAAACTTTCAACTTCTGGACAAATTAATCATCATTTAGCTTCTGGTGTTTATATTGTAAATATTAACTCTGCAGCTTTTAATGTTACTAAAAAACTGATTGTTAAATAATATATTATGTTTAAAAAATTAAAGGCGCATGAGGTTTTCATGCGCCTTTTTTGTTTTGTTATCGTGGAGTCTTACAGATATAAAACGTCAATTATCAAATAAATAATAATAAGTATTTACAAATTAATCCATAAATAGATTGTTTATTTTCAAACATATCATTTACGCTAAAACATTTTACGTTTTCTGTCTTTTGCAGGTTCCATACCAAGAGAACCAGCATCAGCTGACCAATGTAAATATTCATTACGCAGTTTTCGCAAATCTTTTTGTTCTTGTAATTCTTGTAAATATGTATTGTAATTTATATGCCCTTCTGTTACACCATTATATTTTTTATGAATATCTCCAAACCATTTAAAAGTATAAGGTATACCATTACCTAAAATATATTCCCGCAAACGCTTTTTTACACGCAGAAGCAACGGATCGTTTGAAATACTATATTTTTTATTTTCTATTTTTTCTATTTTAAAAGGTACTTTTTGTGCTATTGCTGACTCAGTCATAAAATGTAATGGAATATAACTGTATGTATTTTTTAATTTTCGTGTTCCTTTTAGTTCATGTTTTGGCCCCATAAAAGAAATATTTAGTTGATCTTCTAAATACCAATATTGGTCTATTAATATCTCTGAAAGTTTTTTTAAATTTTCTTTGAAATTTTTATCTATTGCTTTCACAACTTCAACACCATCATTATAACTTCCTCCAACATCTGAATGTGCTCCTGGCAATTCTTTTTCTTTCCCCACATTGGTTTTAGTCAGCGAAAAATTGGCCCGGTGCTCATCTGCGGCTGTAAAATGCAGTACAGTTTTTGCCTTAGACAAATTGTTTAACTCTATTTCGGTAGTATCATTATCAAAATTTGGGTTAACACTTATTCCTGCAGAATAAGAAGATACAGTGTCAAAAAGGCCTAAAAACCGTACTTTTATCAAATCTACCTTAATATTATTTTGGGCTAAATAATACCCTAAACAACCTCCTTTATTTTTTAGATTAACAGATGAAGGATAGCCTTTTTTACTAATCTCATTTAAAAAAACCCGTGCTGCTGCCGCTCCTCGGCTAAAACCAAAAACATCAAGATAAAGTATTGGAATAACCTTGTCTTTTATACCTGCATTAGCTATCGCCACGGCTAATTTTTTACATCCTTCTTCTACTTTACCTAAAATTCCAGTACCTTTAAAGATAAATCCAGTACCTAAACCCGCACCTAATATTGAATCTTTTTTTTCAGTCTCAGTACCAATACCATCAACATATACAGCCAATTTATCAGGATAAGCATCATGAAGTCTTGCTACGTTAGACCATGCATTATAATAACTACTGCTTTGGTCATGTTTACCATTTTTACGATAGGCTTCTGCTGAAATGGTTTCTTTGGGTGTTAGTTTTTCGCCTCTCGCCTTTTTATCGTAGTATTCTTTTGCATTTGTATTGTTTTTATTATTATTAGTGCCATCAAAAAAAATACCGATAGTTAAATCTGTAGTTTCCTCTTGTTTTTCTAGTGGTGTATAATCTCCAAATACTATACTCATCTTAATTATATTTACCGGTTCGCGTTACTTTTTCTTGTATAGGATATTGTTTTCCTGATTGTTCTATATACAACTCAGTAACCCTTTCAGATTTTAGCTCAATATTAGGGTTGATTTTTATAACTATTTCAGCTGGTTTATTTTTATCAATGTATTCTTTGAACAATTTTCTAATTTCATTTTTATCAAAATCTACTGGAATTTCATTCTCTCCTCCACCATCCTGAAGATATTTTTTCCAATGTTCTTTATCATCTGTAAAAGATATTCTAGACACAAATCGTTGCTCTTTTTTACCAATGCTAACGGTCCAGAAAATTTCAAAACAAAAAGGGATTGCTCTATATTCCTGTTCAATTGCTCTGTCGCAAGGATTTTCATTTTCTCCATTAGACATTCTAATATACAATGATGTAATTTTACATCCCTCTGGTAAAATTACCTTAGGTTTCCAAAGATATTTTTCTCGATAGTTTTCATAAACTTCTGGTGCAGGATAACCATATTTAATAATCTGTTCTCTAATGTCTTTAGAGATTGTGCCTTCGTAAGTTAACATGTCCTTGGTATAATCTTTCTCAAACATGTACTTTTCATTTTCAGTTATAAGTTTAGGATCAATCGTGGTTTCTTGAGCCTGAAATCTGGCAACTTCAACTTGTTTTCCAATTCCATTAACCCACACCACAACCATGCCTTTTGGGGCAAGACCAATGTTTATAGATTTATAGGGTTCTACTACAGCTTTCCCTGCTGTTGTAGAATAAAACCCCTCATCAAAAAGCTGTTGCATTTTTTCTGTCGGGAGTTTCCAGTCACCGGTATAAAATTTATTATCAACATAAGACAGCCATGTCAAATCAAGTCTGTCGGGCAGTGGTGCTTTTATATAATCCACATTAATGCCACTACCCCAGCCAGAGTTGCTAAAGCCACCCATCTGGCTAAAAAAATAACCTCCGGCTGCTCCGGTATAAACTTCTACAGGATATTCCCTTGGTGCAGAAATATCCGCTGACCATTCATATTGTTTTTCCATACATGAACTTATTGTTATTGCTAAAAGCAATAAAATGATTTGTTTTTTGATCATTATTTTTCTTTTCTGTGAAGTATAATTTTTCTGCCACCTATTAATTCTAAATTACCTTTAGTAGCTTCATAATTCAATTTATTGGTACTTTTTTCAAGTTTGCCGCCAACATTTAAATGATAAGCATCTGTGACCTTTATTTGGATATTTTTAGCTTGTTTTATAATTGCCATAACTTTGAGTTAAAAAAGATTTGATTTTTCTGCACTATTAATAAGAATTTGTTTTCCACTCTGAATTTTCATATCTTCCTGATGGCTGTAGAGACTCGCTTCTGCAGCAATTTCATTAGAAACATCAGCAGTTCTGCTGAAATCTTTTTCAACCATTTCAGTTCTATTATCCGACTGTTCCATAATATTGCCATTTGCGCCTATATAAACATCATGTTGTGCTTTCTGAAAAATATCATTTCCGGCATCAATCTCAATATCTTGTTTTGCATCTATTTTTATATCTTTTCCTGCTTTCAAAACAATATTGTCACCAGCCTCAATCTCTATGTTTTTCGGAGCCAGAAGTTTTATATTCCCTTTTCCATCCATGAAATATTTATTCCCGCTTGGGTCTTCAATCAAAATACTGCCGTCAGCATCGTTATAAACTATCATGATGCCAGAGCGGGTGCGAAAAACTTTCAAATCATTATTGGGTGTGCTATAGCCGCTTTTTTCTTTTTTACTGGTCAGTGTTCCCGTTACAATGGGCATTTCGGCATTGCCTCCCTGAAATTCCACATAAACGGTATCGCCAACTTCGGGGATAATATGAGATCCTCTTGCCTCACCGCCATACTTTTGCAAAAGCGGGATATAAGGTGTTGTCTCGCCTTTAATTTCCTGCCACGGCATTTGTACCTTAACACCGCTTAGTCCGTCAGGGTCATCATTTGCCATAACTATCGCAGACTGGCTTTGGCAATGCGGTATTAAATCGGGATTGGTCTTGGGTGAAAATACAGAACCGCTGAAGTTTACCGCCGTAAATTGGTTTACATAATCTCCGCCATCATCGCAGTTATGGGTAATTTGGGTTACCTTGTAAGTGCTGTCAAGCTGCACATCAACACCGGTAATCCTTACATTATTGCCTAAAGTAATACCGGGAACTTCGCTCGTGCCTTTGATCTGCATAAGTCCGCCCATTACGGCTCGCATTTTATTTTTGGTGTATTGCTGCGCTGTATTTCTCCCTGATGCTCCAGCCGAATTCTGATTGAGCTGGATAACGGTTTCCTTGCTAAAAACCTGATTGGATTTGTTGATGAAATTTTGGTGGAACCCATCAATTTCTTTTCGGTAATTTAAGGTATTGTCTGAAACAGGAGTTCCGCTTCGGTTATCATTTTCTATTATTTTAAAAAGAGCAGGCTTTACTTTTAGGTCATAGGTAAAATCATGCATATTAATACCATAGGTCAAACTAACTTCCGGACCATGACCGCCTGCATCGCCAAAAATAATGGTACGGCCGGTATAATAAAACCATTGCCCGTAACGCTTTGCAAGACGGTTCAGGAAATTAAAATCGCTTTGGTTGTATTGTACCGTATAGGCCAGGATATCTTTGTAAAAAGGCAAAATCTCCATATCCAGCTCATAACCCGATTTAACTCTGCTGACAATATCCGCCAAAGGCATTTGGGTAAAAGAGTTGGTTTCAGGACCATTTTCCAGCATAATCGAAGAACTGTATCCGCTTATAACCATCGTTTCTTCACTATCGAGTATGCGGGATTTTCGAATTCTTACTTTGGTTACAATACCGTAAAACTGCATGATATAATCTTTCGGATTTGTAATAATCATCAGGTCATCAAGATCCGGAATTGGTTTTATTTCAATGCTAATTTTCTCGCCTTCCAGTTTTTGGGTAACTGGCATAACACTTTTAAATTCCTCTACCAGTATATCTGTTCGTATTTCAAATGAAAAAGTATGATGATCATGTATTTTCTGGTTGACTTTTAGCCTTGTGAAATTTCTAATTATTGTTTCGCCAATTTTTATCGTTGTATCGGTTTGTAATGCCATTTTTAATGATTTTGGTTCTGATAGTTTGTGATTATTTTTTACGAGTTTTTCCAATTACTCTCAAATACGGTATTCCCAATTTTTATTTCATTGGACGAAATCAGGATTTCCGTGGTCATTGGGTTTACGCCTTCACTGCGGAAGTTTTTATGAAAAGAAATGCAGTATGCTTTTTTAAAAGCCACGTTTTTCATGGTACTCATGGCATCCCTGCGGTAAAAAACAACCTTGCCGTCCTTGGTACTGGTTTGCGAAACCATCCAGTCTGAAAACAGATCGGTTTGGGTACTTTCCACAATCATTCTAATTTGTCCGCCTTTGGTTTTATTGGCTGGTTTTCCGTTGTTGTCTACATTTTGCGTGAAGGTCACATCAAATTCTAAAACATTAAAGATTTCATTGTCCAATTCTAATTTTGCTAAAAAACTCATAGGTAATTTTTTTAATTATTTCGGTAATCACTTTTTAATGACCCCTGATAAGGTTTATTGGTTTCTTTTTAACGAATTGATTCGATCTCGTTTAAAAAGCAATTTTGACTGAGATTTCAGTAAATTTAGAGGTGAAGCCAGCAAATAAGCACCCTGAATAAGTTTAAAAAATGACAGAATAAGACATTTAATGTTTCGGTGTAAACACAAAAAAAGGCGTATGAAAATTTCATACGCCTTTTTTTGTGTTTGAGTAATTATTTAAAATGTATAGTTGATAGCAAACCCAAAATTTGATTTTAAATTTTCGTTGCTGAAATTTGTTGCCGGCTTAAAAGCCAATTTTTCACTCACGTTAAATTGAGATAAAGCGGCATCAATATTAGCATCAATTATATTCAAAACATAAAAACCAACAATGAATAATGCTGATAAATCTCTGTTTCTTTGAAATCCTTTTTGAGCAGCAATTAATCTGCTTTCATCAAATCTGGCTAAACTTGCAGAGGAACTTGGATTTCCCGCAAGTCGGTTTTTATATTCGTCTCTGTAAAGATTATAGCTTTTTTGATTGTCTATATAAAGATAAACACTCGTGCCAATTGCGCCATAAACCAAAGGAAGTTTCCAATATTTTTTATTGTAAATCTGGCCTAATCCCGGAAAAATAGCCGAATAAAAAGCTGCTTTGGCAGGCCGTAAAGGATCTATCGTTTCTGATTTTAAAGAATCTGTCGCTATAATTTGCGGTGTTTTCTGAGCGAAAATTGAAGTTAATCCAAAAAATAAAAATAAAACAATGTAGTGATTTTGCATATAAGTTGGTTTGGAAATTTGATCCAAAGAAACCTTTTTACTTCTAAGTTTTTTCTTAAGTAAAAGATAAATAAAACTTAATGTTTTTTGTTTTACTCCTCAAACAACTCCATCAATTCCAACGCTCGTTTTATTGATTTTACATTTTCGAAAGTCAATAACAAACGTAATCCGTTTACAGTTTGTTTTTCTTTCATTTTACAGAGATTGCTGTGCTTCTGAACAAAATTTAAAATATTTCTAAACTTCACAAACTGGTAATAATCGGATTCTTAGTCTAAAACCAAATAACCAAATCATTTTGCCTTGCTTCAAACTAATTTCTCGATTCCAAGACGGATTGATCCATTTTATGCGAATGCTGTTTAACAGTGCCGTCGCTTTTTGGCAAAGGTCCAAAATCATGGATCAGTTTTCTATAGTACGCCGATAAAATATTTTTTAATAATAATCAAAAACTATTTCACTTTCTGAGCTAAGATTTACTCCATTCTCATAAATATAACGGTTCTTTTTTACGGGAAAATTTTCTGTATTATAAAGCATTTTATCTTTTACATATGTTTTGCCATAATATTTTACTGCTGTTTTATTATTTGGAGAATAATAATTTTCATATGTACTAAAGCTGTCATAAATTGAATAATACAAACTTTGATTTAATTTCTTATAGCTGTGGTAATATGGATTATTTTTATCATCATATTCCGTTTCCACTATATCAACATAATTTGTTATATCGCTTGATATTGTCTTTATTATATTCCCTTTTGCATCATAGACATATTCAGTAGTAGGATAAAATTCTTTGCCGTCTCCGTCTGTAAACCCTTTCTTGCCCAATCTTTTCAAAATTTTTCCTGAAGCATCTGTGCTAAGTTCAATAATAGAAATGTATGGCGTATCAAGATACATTGCATTATAAGATGTAATTATAACCTTATTTGGGGCATATTCAAATACTTTAAAATCATCCGCTCCATCAACAGTACTCTTAATAAGACGTTTTTGGTTATCATATTCATAAGAATACGATTGAGAATGCGCTGCCGATTGGAATTTGTGTTTTATCACTTTTCCTTCTGCATCATACTCATACTTATAAATCTGAATTTCACCATCTGACCAACGATTTGTTATTTCTACTAAAAATCCATTTTCGTATTTATAAAGCTCTTCATAACCTTCTTTTTCCATTGTAGCAGACTTTAATAAAACTTTATTAAAATCCTGACCATCAGAATCATTAGAATCATTAGAATTATCAGAACTACAGCCCAAAACTGTACTGATTATTAGTATATAAATTAATGTAATCTTTCCTTTCATTTAAATAATTTAAAAAATTTTACTCCTCAAACAACTCCATTAACTCCAAAGCACGTTTTATCGACTTCACATTTTCGAAAGTCAACAACAAACGTAATCCGTTTACGGTTTGTTTTTCTTTCATTTTGCAAAGATTACTATGTTTTTGCACAAAATTTAAAACATTCCTAAACTTAGATGATTGGTAATAATCCGATTGTTGGTCTGATACGAAATAACCAATCATTTTACCTTGTTTTAAAACCAATTTTTCGATTCCAACATTCGTCGCAATCCATTTAATTCGGATACTATTCAATAATGAAATTGCTTGTTTTGGTAAAGGTCCGAAACGGTCAATTAACTTTCTTTCGAATTCCTGCAAACCGGCCTCGTCTTTTATCGCGCCCAATTCATTATATAAAACCAAACGTTCAGAAACGTTATTGATATATTCATCCGGGAATAAAAGTTCAAAATCAGCATCAATCTGAATGTCTTTTACGTATTCTTTGGTATCGATATTATTTTCTTCCGGATATAAATCTTTGAATTCGTTTTCTTTCAATTCTTCGATGGCTTCGTTCATGATTTTTTGGTACGTATCAAAACCAATTTCGTTGATGAAACCGCTTTGTTCGCCGCCTAATAAATCTCCTGCTCCACGAATTTCAAGATCTTTCATCGCAATGTTAAAACCGCTTCCAAGTTCGCTGAATTGTTCCAAAGCCTGAATACGTTTTCTGGCATCTTCGGTCATAGAAGAATATGGTGGACAGATAAAATAACAGAATGCTTTTTTATTACTACGACCAACGCGTCCACGCATTTGGTGCAAATCTGATAATCCGAAATTATTGGCATTATTGATGAAAATCGTGTTCGCATTTGGTACATCCAAACCACTTTCGATAATTGTGGTTGCCACCAAAACATCAAAATCTCCGTTCATGAACCCTAACATCAATTCCTCCAATTTTGCGCCTTCCATTTGTCCGTGACCAATTCCAACTCTGGCATTTGGCACCAAACGCTGAATCATTCCGGCCACTTCTTTTATGTTTTCAATTCTATTATTGATGAAGAAAACTTGTCCGTTTCGCTGAATTTCATACGAAATAGCATCACGAATTACCTCTTCATTAAATCCAACAACGTTTGTTTCTATAGGATAACGATTTGGCGGAGGCGTTGTAATTACCGATAAATCGCGCGCTGCCATTAACGAAAACTGAAGCGTTCTCGGAATTGGCGTTGCCGTTAATGTCAGCGTATCAACATTTGCCGCAATGGTTTTTAGTTTATCTTTTACGTTAACTCCAAACTTTTGTTCTTCATCGACAATCAATAAACCAAGGTCTTTAAAAACGACATTTTTGTTAACTAATTGATGTGTTCCAATTACGATATCGAGTTTTCCTTCGGCTAAATCTTTTAAGGTTTGTGCTTTTTGTTTGGCAGTTCTAAATCGGTTTAAATAACCTACAGAAACCGGCATATCTTTTAATCGTTCCGAAAAAGTTCTGTAATGCTGGTACGCCAAAATAGTCGTCGGAACCAAAACAGCAACTTGTTTACTATTGTCAACGGCTTTAAATGCGGCACGAATCGCGACTTCCGTTTTTCCGAAACCAACGTCACCACAAACCAAACGATCCATTGGGCGATCGCTTTCCATGTCGGCTTTTACTTCTGAGGTCGATTTGGTTTGATCCGGCGTATCTTCATAGATGAACGAACTTTCTAATTCGTTTTGCAAATAACTGTCCGGTGCAAACTGAAAACCTTTTTCCAATCGGCGTTTTGCATACAACTGAATAAGGTTGAACGCAATATGTTTGACGCGCGCTTTGGTTTTTTGTTTTAAAAGTTTCCAGGCGTTCGATCCTAACTTATAAATTTTCGGCGGTGTTCCGTCTTTTCCGTTGTATTTCGAAATTTTATGAAGCGAGTGAATGCTTACATACACGATATCATTATCGGCATAAACCAGTTTTATGGCTTCCTGCGTTTTGCCTTCCACCTGAATTTTTTGCAAGCCACCAAACTTCCCAATTCCGTGATCGATGTGCGTGACATAATCACCAACAGAAAGTGCTGTTAATTCCTTTAGCGTGATATTCTGTTTCTTAGAATACCCGTTTTTAATATTGAATTTATGATAACGCTCAAAAATCTGGTGATCGGTATATGCTGTAATCTGATTTTCTTCGTCAATAAATCCTTGATACAAAGGCAATACAATAGTATGATATTGTTTGCGGATGTTCTCTGAATTGGCTTCGTCTAACGATTCAAAAATATCGTGAAAACGTTTTGCCTGTGTTTCATTAGAACAGAACAAATAATTTTTATATCCGTTAAAATGATTTTCGCTCAGATTATTCAGCAATAAATCAAATTGTTTATTGAAAGAGGGCTGAGGATTAATATGAAAATCGAATGTTTTAGTGGTTTTGAAAATTGGTTTTGAAGCCAATTCTACAATAGAAAAATCTAAGGCTCGCTTAATAAAAGAGCTTTGATTTAAGAATAATTGTTCCGGAGCAGCGTGTTTTATTTCGCCCGAAAGTTTCCCAAAAGCTTCTTCTGCCCTTGAGAATTGTTTGTCTAACTGACTAAAAAGTCCGTCGGTATTTTGAATAAAAATAACGGTTTTCTCTGCAATATAATCTAAGAAACTTTCGCGGTTTTCCTGAAATATCTTGTTTTCGACATTCGGAATAATCGTGATTTTTTTATGGGTTTCGACAGACAATTGGGTTTCGACATCAAAACTTCTGATGCTGTCTACTTCATTTCCGAAGAATTCAATTCTGTACGGATGATCGTTTGAAAAGGAGAATACATCGACAATTCCTCCACGAACCGAAAATTCGCCCGGCTCTGTAATAAAATCGACTCTTTTAAACTCATATTCAAATAAAACTTCGTTGATAAAATCAATCGAAATTTTATCATTCAAAGCCACTTTCAAAGTGTTTTTATCCAATTGTTGGCGCGTCACCACTTTCTCAAAAAGTGCTTCAGGATACGTAACAATTATAGCTGGTTTTTTACGGGAATTAATTCGGTTTAAAACCTCAGCGCGAAGCAAAACATTGGCATTATCTGTTTCATCAACCTGATACGGACGTCGAAATGACGCAGGATAAAACAATACATCCTGTTCGCCGATCATTTGTTCGAGATCATTCAGGTAATATGCCGCTTCTTCCTTATTGTCGAGAACAATCAGAAAAGGCAGTTCTGTTTTTTTGAAAAGAGCGCGAATTACAAATGAAACTGCAGATCCTAACAAGCCGTTAAGATGCATTTTAATTTGATTTTGTTCTAGTAATTGTGTGGCAATCTGCAGATTTTTTGGCAGATTATCATACATGGTATATAAGGCGTTTTTACTCAACTTTTGGTGAATTTTGATCTATATTTTTTGGCGGCATTGGAGCCACCGCTGTATTTGGAATCGCACGTGTTGTATCTAACATTCTCAGAAAATCTTCTTCTCCCTGCTCTTTTGGAATTTTACTTTTTACAACAAGGTTATCCATTTGTCTTTCTAAAGAGACTAATTCTTTGTTGATGTCTCCTATTAAAAAAGTAACTTTTTCATCCGGAATTTGGTTTAAATGAATAAATAAATCCATCATTTTGACTTTGGTAATCAAAATTGAAATTCGGCTTTTTATTTGAGGCTGATTAAATTGCGTTGGAATATTATTGTTTAATGCCAGTGCTTTTTTCGAAATTGCGGTTGACTTTTTTTGAAACGCACCAATCGTTTTTCTTGGTTTTTCTCCAATTTCTTTCAGGAAATCGCGCCACTCCGGCCAGTTTCTTTCATTTTGTTCTGAAACTTCATTGATGGGTTCATCAATAAAAATCCAGGCTTTATTGATGTTATTAAATATTTTTTCGTTCTTTTTTGCTTCTTTTTCATTCGCCGCACGTCGTTTTTCGTCATCATCCTGACATGAATTCAGTACAAAAATCAAAAGTAAAAAAAGAGATATTTTATATTTCATTTGGTAAAACATTAAGCTACAAAGTTACAAAGTAAATTTACAATTATGAATGCTGTTTTTTGCTAAAGATTCTATAAATCATGGATGTTTTTTTTGCCACGAATTGCTCGAATTATCCCGAATTTAATTGTGTGAAAAAAATTTAACCACAAAGTACGCTAAGATTTAATTTTGTATTACGCATAAAAACACAAAGTTCACAAAGCTGTTTCAACACAAAGCTTTGCGAACTTTGCGTTTTTACTAAACCCGGTATATTAAAAAAACTTTGCGTGCATTGCGGTAAAACAACAAAAAGTTGAACGGAGAATAATCCAAAAAAGCATCTTAATTGTTGTTAAATTTATAATTTGTTATTCTGAAAAGTAAAATTATTTGCGAAAACGTTATATTTGTGCATCTAAAAAACAACACAAATGAATCCAAAAATATTAATCATTGGGGCTTGCGGTCAGATTGGGACAGAACTCACCCAAAAATTGCGCAAAATTTACGGAACAGAAAATGTAATTGCTTCTGATATTCGAAAACTAAATACTGATGTTGTTAATTCAGGCCCTTTTGAAGTGGTTAATGCTTTAGATTTTAATCAAATTGAGCATCTTGTTGAAGTACATCAAATTACGGATATTTATTTGATGGCGGCACTTTTATCAGCTACAGCCGAAAAAAATCCTGCTTTTGCCTGGGATTTAAATATGAATTCCCTTTTTCATGTTTTAAATCTGGCTAAAGCCAAAAAAATAAAAAAGATTTTCTGGCCATCAAGTATTGCTGTTTTTGGACCTACAACTCCTAAAGAAAATACGTCGCAATATACTGTTATGGAACCTTCTACAGTTTACGGAATTAGTAAACAAGCCGGTGAAAGATGGTGCGAATATTATCATAATATTTATGGTGTTGATGTTCGAAGCATCCGTTATCCGGGCTTAATAAGCTGGTCTACACCTCCGGGCGGCGGAACTACAGATTATGCTGTTGATATTTTCTATAAGGCTATTGCCGATAAAAAATACGAGTGCTTTTTATCATCTGAAACAAAAATGCCAATGATGTATATGGATGATGCGATTAATGCAACTATCTCTATTATGCAGGCGCCTGAGGAAAAAATCAAAATACATTCTTCATACAATTTAGCAGCTATGAGTTTTACTCCAACAGAAATTGCTGCTGAAATTAAAAAACATATTCCTGAATTTACAATTACTTACGAACCTGATTTCCGTCAGAAAATTGCGGATAGCTGGCCGGCAAGTATTGATGATGCCGAAGCAAGAAAAGACTGGAACTGGCAACATACTTTTGATCTGGAATCAATGACAAAAGATATGCTAGAACATTTGGGATAATCTAAAATCTCCGATTAATTTAAAGCGTGTTATTCTAAAATATTTTTAGAATAACACGCCTTTTTTATGAAATATGTTTGACAATAAACGGCTCAATACATAATTTGATTAAATTTGGTTCTGTTAGAATAATTTCAAATTTATCTAAAATCATCAATCAAATCACAACAAAAAAGTTAATCAAATGACAAATTCTTATCATCCTGTCGAACAAGGCAAAAGAAATGCTATTGTCGACATTCTCCGTGGCTGGGCCATATTAGGGGTTGTAATTGGAAATTATTCCGGTCTTCCGCACCTCGCTGTGCCAAATGAAACTACTAGTTTTTTAACTGAAATACTATCTACTTTTGATCGGTATTTTTTCTCGGGAAAATCCTGGACTTTACTGACCATCTTATTTGGTTATGGTTTTGCCATTTTAATTAATAATGTTGCAGCAAAAGGCAAAAACCCTATTACTTTTTTTAGCTGGCGAATGCTATTACTTTTTGTTCTGGCTTTTATTCATTCTGCTTTTTGGTTTGGGGACATTTTAAAAGATTATGCTTTTTTAGGACTTGTATTATTGCTTTTTTATAAAAGTTCTCCAAAAACATTAGCCATTATTTCCGCTGTTCTTATTCTGAGTATTCCTTTTGTTATGGCTTTCATTAAGAGCTTTAATTTTGAAAGAATAGACATTATCTCAAATCCTGAATATTTAAAATTATATTATTCAGGAAACTGGCTGGACTTTTTTAAATTTAATTTATTGGCTTCTTTTTACCAACAAATTATTTCTCCGGGTTATGCCATTACGGCTCATCTTGTAATGCTGGCTTGTATGCTTTTTGGCGTTTTCCTTCAAAAAATAGATTTTTTTAATCGTTTAAACGAAATGAAAAAACTTTTAAAATATGTACTTATAATTAGCCTGGTTATTGCAGTTATAATCGGTGTTGGTTTTTATTTTGCTATTGAATACAAAGCTGGATTTCTTAAATTCTTCCATCCGTATTTCTGGCTTATTATAAGCTCAATGACTTTTATCGCAACCGGAATTATTTTATTGTACACTAACGGAAAACTCAAAACGATTTTCGAATATTTTAGTTACGGCGGTAAAATGACTTTGACCAATTATATCAGCCAAAGCCTTTTAGTTGCTTTTATTTTCTCCGGCATTGGTTTGGGAATATCCGATCCGATGCCTTATTGGTTTTACTTTTCACTGGCAGTTTTTGTTTTTATTATTCAATTGTTTATAAGCAAATGGTGGTTGTCAAAATACAATTACGGCCCTATTGAATATCTTTGGAGATGTGCCTCTTACAGGCAATGGTTTCCTTTTAAGAAAACGCATTCCGACATTCTAACAGAAATAAAAACAGTCTAAATATTTTAGATAAATTTGAAAAAGAAAAAGCCCTTAAAATAATTTTAAGGGCTTTTTTACTGAAGTTTATTTTTTTTTATTTCACTTCATAAACATTATTTGCAGCTTTCACATCAGCCATTAATCCGCTTGGATCGATAGTGATTTTTTTGATTGCTGTTTTGCTTTTATCAATTGTAAAACTGTAGTTTGACATTGCCCAGGCCCAGTCTTCCAAAACGGTTCTTTTTACATTCGGGTTTGGATTTGGCTTGATAAAATTCATCATTCTTAACGGAATGTAGAAACTTTCAGAAGTTCCGTCTGTATATTCAACAGTTAAATCAATTGGCATTGGCATTCTTCCGATTCTTTCTAAAGTAACGGTTGTTTTTCCTGCATTATCAGCTACATCCTTAATTCCGTAATCAATTGTGTTTGCAGTTTCTGCCCAATCAATTAAATACCAGTCCAATTCAGCTCCTGAAACTCTTTCTGCAGATCTTTTAATATCGTTTGGAGTTGGATGTTTGAATTTAAAATCGTTGAAATATCTTTTTAAAGTTGCATCTAAATTTTCTTGTCCGATAACGTAAACTAATTGAGACAAAAAGATACTTCCTTTTACATAAGATGAAATACTGTAAGGTCTGTTTTCGTCGTAACGATCTCCGTGTGTAGTTTGTGGCTGCTCTTTTCCGGAATTTACCAAACTATAATAAGCATTGTAATTTCCTTTAAACGGATTTGCTTCTTTTTTATCTCCTTTTAATTCATTCAAAGCACTGTCTTCGATGTAAGTTGTAAAACCTTCATCCATCCAGGGATGTTTTGATTCGTTTGAAGCCAAAATATGCTGAAACCATGAATGTCCTAATTCGTGTGTTGCAGTTCCCAGAATTCCTTCCAGAGTTCCGTTTCCTAACATTAAAGTACACATTGCGTACTCCATTCCACCATCTCCACCCTGAATAAAAGAGTATTGTTTATATGGATAAGCACCAACTTTATGATTGTAATAATCCATTACTTTCACCATTAAAGGTTCTAACTGTTTCCAGTTTGCAGTAGTTTTTGGATTGTTTTTGTAGAAGAAATGCAAATCAACATCGTTTGGTCCTTTTACAATATCATGTGTATATTCCTTGTCTGCAGCCCAGGTAAAATCATGAACATTTGGCGCGATAAAATGCCATGTTAATGTTTTTGCTTTTTTAGGATAAGTAACTGTTACACCACCATCTTCGTAACCGTGACCAATTTCATTTTTATCCTGTAAATATCCTGAACCTCCAATTGTGTATTCTTTGTCTATTGTAATTTTTACATCAAAATTTCCCCAAACACCATGAAATTCTCTGGCGATGTAAGGATCTGCGTGCCACCCTTCAAAATCAAATTCTGCCAATTTAGGATACCATTGTGACATTGATAATTCGACACCTTCGCTATTATTACGTCCTGAACGACGAACTTGAACCGGAACCTGTCCGTCAAAATCTAAGGTGAAAGTTGTTTTAGAATTTGGTAAAATTGGTTTTGCTAAAGTTACTTCTAATATAGTTCCTGAGGTTCTTGTTTGGGCTGTTACACCATCTTGTTTGAAATTTGTGATTTTTAAAAATCCAATCTCGTTTGGTTTTAACGTTTCAATTCGGCTTTGCTTAATATCCTTTCCATCGGCACCTTTTGTTTTGTTGACCATTCTTCCGTCAGGATCTTTGATCGAATGCAGACGCGCATCCATTTCGCTGCCTGGCTGAAATGCATTTGGAAACAAATGATAAAAAACTTTCTTTAAGGTATCTGATGAATTATTGGTATAAACCAATTCTTGTTTTCCTTTGTATTGATAGTTTTTTACATCCATAGAAACCTCCATTTTATAATCGGCGTGTTGTTGCCAATATGGAGCGTTTTGGGCAAAAGCTGAGTTTAAACCAAAACTCAAAAAAGAAAGTAGAATAATTTTGTGCATAATATTTATAATAAAAAATGGAAGAGTTTACACTCTTCCATTGGATTAGTATTGTATATTTTTTATTTTTTTGACATTTTTTCAGCCATCAATAAGGCATTATAAGCGTTTACCATTTTCGCTGTTTTTGATGATTCAGCTGAAGAAACTGCTACAGGTTCTTTATCTCTATCCGGATTTTCGCCCAAAACTACCTTTGCAGGAAGTGCTACTCCTGAATCCATTAAAATATGTTTTACCTGAGATGCTGTTAATTTTGGATAATAAGAACGGATTAGAGCGGCAACTCCGGCTGCGTTTGGCGACGCCATTGAAGTTCCCTGCAAAAATTTGTATTTATTATTTGGAACTGTTGCATAGATTTCTTCTCCCGGAGCAAAAACGTCCACGTTTATTTTTCCGAAATTTGAAAATCCTGCTACTACATTTGGTCCGTATGATTTGTTAATTGCTCCAATTGTAATGACGTTATCCGCAAATTCTTTGATGTTATCTGCAGCATCATTTGGATAATTGATGTTTTTTGTTTCATCGATATTATAACCGTCATTTCCTGCTGCATGAACAATTAAAACATCTTTTTTAGCAGCATATTTTATGGCATCATAAACCCATTCTTTATGTGGAGAAAAACTTTTTCCGAAACTTCCGTTGATTACTTTTGCTCCGTTATCAACTGCATAACGGATTGCCAAAGCGATATCTTTATCATATTCATCTCCATCCGGAACTGCTCTTACTGTTAAAATTTCAACATTACTGGCAACTCCGTCTCCGCCTAAATTATTACCGCGAACCTGCGCAATAATTCCGGCAACGTGAGTTCCGTGAAGTGCTTTTTCTTTATCCGGACCAAAAACAATATTATTACCATAATGATTGTTTTTAATGTCTTCAGGATTATCTCCTACGACTTTTCTTCCGTCAAATTCTTTGTTTAAGTTATAACTTAACTGATCGTAAACTTGCTCTTTATACTCTTCAAAATCAGCTTCAGGATCAAATGTTGGCCCGGCATTTGTAAAAATCTGAGTCATAATCATTTTACTTCTAGATACTTTTGGATCTGTAGAAGTAATGGCTGCTAAATCTTCAACTTTGTAAGTCGTTTTATTTAATTCTTTTTTAATCGTATTATGAACGTCTAATAAAAAATCAACTTGTTCCTTGTCTTTTAATGCTTTTTCATATTTCTCTGTATACTGAGCTAATGCATTTTTATATTCTGCAGAACCGTCGTCTTTCTTTTTAACGATACGGGTCATTTCAAGGTTTTCTGCTACAGCATTCCCAAGAAAATTCCATCCGTGAACATCATCAATAAAACCGTTTTTATCATCATCGATTCCGTTACCTGCAATTTCTTTAGGATTTGTCCAGATCATTCCTTTCAAATCTTCATGCTCAATATCTACACCAGAATCAACAATACCTACTATTACTTTTTTACCTGTTTTTCCCTGAAGTAATTCGGCGTAAGCCTTATCAACACTCATTCCCGGAATAGAATCTTTGATTAAATCAAGGTGACTCCATCTTTTTAATTCATTTTCGGTTACGGGTGCTTTTTTAACAACAGCTAATGGTGCAACAATGGCTTGTTTAGGAATTGAAGTTTGCGCTTGTAAGGTAGCGCTGCAACCTGCTAAAACAAGTAATGCAAAAGCAGATAAATTAAGAGGTTTTATATGACTCATGTATCTATTTTATAATAAAAGTTAAAATAAGCGCCTAAATTATGATTTTTTGTTACATAAAACTAACGATTAACACTGTGTTATGATTTAAATACGATAATTTAAGCTGTTTTTAGATTTAAAAGAAAGCTTTTTTTTACAAATATGAATTGAATTTTCTAATAATACCTCCAAAACAATTTTACGTGTAATTAAATATTTTAATACGCATTTCCGTAATAAAACATCATTTCAAATTTGTATACTTGCAATTGTTAAATCTAAATTTTATCTATGAAAACAAAACTACTTTTATTGCTATTGTTAGCAAATTTTTCTTTTTATGCACAAACTAATTTAGTCCCAAATGGAGGATTTGAAAACTGGACTGGCAATACATTGCAAAATTGGACAGTTTCGAATTCTGTTACTCAAAGTACTGATTTTGCTGAAGGGCAATTTAGCGCGAAATTAACAAATACGGGCTTAGCACCTAAAATTATAGCCTTGGTTCCCTTAAAAGCAGGCGTAACTTATACCATAAAATATAAGTATAAATATCTTAGTAATAATTACGGTGGTGATCATCCTATTTCATTAAAAATATCACAAAATGGAAGTTCTGCCAGCATCTCAAGCAGTGCATTTGCATCAAACAATAATTGGACTCAAAAAGAAACAACTTTTACACCTGATTCAGATCTTTCGTATGAGTTGTCAATTTCTACTTTTAACTTTGACAGTGCTACTTTTGAGGTTTTAATTGATGATGTTTTTGTTGTTGATCCTAATGAAAGTACAGCGCAATATACATTGATTCCAGATGTAAATTTTGAGAATAAATTAATTTCCCTTGGGCTTGATTCCGGCATTCCGGATGGAAAAGTGCTGACTTCAGACATTTCTTCTGAAACAGATTTGTCAGTTAGAAATAGTTCAATTACTAATTTAACAGGAATTGAAGCATTTACAGAATTAAATTCTTTAGATATTGCTAAAAATCAAATTGTAAATTTAGATCTTTCTCAAAATACAAAATTAGTTAGTTTATATGCCAGTGAAAACAAATTAACCAGTTTAGATATAACATCAAATACAGAACTGGAATCACTGGACTGTCAGAAAAATCAATTAACCAGTCTAAATGTTTCAAATAACACAAAACTGACTAGTTTAAATTTGGCAACTAATCAGATAACAGCTTTAGATGTTTCTCATAATACTGTTTTAAAAAGTTTAATTTGTGGTTCTAATAAGTTAACTAACTTAAATATTGATAAAAACATAACATTAGTTGACTTAAGATGTGGAAATAATTTATTGACCAGCTTAAATGTATCCAAAAATCCGCTTTTAGTTTATTTAATATGTCAAAGTAATCAAATTACTAGTCTAGACGTTTCTAATAATTTGGTAATTAGTCAATTGATGTTTCATTACAACAAAGTAAAAACCATAGACATTTCAAACAATCCTGAATTAACTTATTTTGATTGTTTATTTAATGAACTTACAAGTATTGATATATCGAAAAATCCAAAAATATTTGAGGTTGCATGTCAAAATAATCAATTAACTTATTTAAATTTAAAAAATGGCAATAATGCAAAATTTGATCTTTTATATTCTGACTTCAGAAATAACCCAAATTTAACTTGTATTATTGTTGATGACGTTGCCAATTCTAACACGAATTGGTCAAATCTAAAAGATGCCTCAGCTTCTTATGCTGCAAATTGTAATTTAGGTCTTGATGATGCTGTTTTTGCAAAAGCTACGATTTATCCAAATCCAACGAATGGAGAAGTAAACATTGACAATATCATTTTAGAAAAAGCTAATGTTTATAATGAATTAGGGCAATTGGTAAAAACGTTTTCTTTAGATTCAAATAATACCAATAATACAATCAATTTATCCGGATTACCAAAAGGTGTTTATTACATTTATTTGATCAATCAGGATGCGGCTTCGGCTAAAAAAGTTATTGTGAAATAACAACTAATTGCTTTGACTAAAAAATCCCATTCGCTGCGGCGAATGGGATTTTTTTATGTTTTAAAATTCTCTACAAAATATCTTCACAAGTAAATACTTCTTTCAATCGAACACCTTTTTCAGTATGTTCAACCGTTATAATCTGATTATGTGCATCATGTTCCAGAAACAAATAATGGTTATGATCTGCCGCTGCATTTAAAAATTTTGCTTTTTCAGGCATTGTCAATAAAGGTCTTGTATCGTAACCCATTACATAAGGAAGCGGAATATGACCGGCTGTAGCCAATAAATCGGCACAAAAAATGATTATTTTATCATTATATTGAATATGCGGAATCATCTGTTTTTCGGTATGACCATCAACATAATAAATTCCAAAATTCAATTCAGCAGAAAAGCCAAAATCACTTTCAGGACGTTTTATAAAGTTCAGTTGTCCGCTTTCCTGCATGGGTAAAATATTCTCGGATAGGAAAGAAGCTTTTTCACGCGGATTTGGTTTTGTTGCCCATTCCCAATGATTTTCGTTGGTCCAGTATTTAGCATTTTTAAACGCCGGTTCATATCCGGTTTTATCTGCATTCCACTGAACACTTCCTCCGCAATGATCAAAATGAAGATGCGTCATAAAAACATCCGTAATATCATCTCGGTGAAAACCATATTTCGCCAAAGAGGTATCTATAGAATGTGATCCCCAAAGCGAGTAATATCCAAAAAACTTTTCTGATTGTTTATTTCCCATTCCGGTGTCGATCAAAATCAATCGGTTTCCATCTTCTATAAGCAAACAGCGCGCTGCAATATCAATCAAATTATTGTTATCTGCCGGATTGGTTTTATTCCAGATTGTTTTAGGAACAACACCAAACATGGCGCCTCCGTCTAATTTAAAATTTCCGGATTCTATAGGATAAAGTTTCATGAGTATAAATTTCGAATAAGTAAACAAAGCTAGGAAATCAAATTTCCCTACACTAAAAATTTTCATTTAAAAAAGTGAAGCTTTGCTATTTCATCATAAAAACAGACCTTATTTACATATAATTATTAGTATATCTTCCAGTTTTTTAGATTTAAAAGCGGATCAGAGGCAACTTTGATTTATAAAAATAACTATTATCTATTTTAACATTTGTTATAATAATGTGAAGCGTTATGGAAAAAGGTTTTTAAGTCGTATCTTTGCAGATAATTTCATTTCAACATTGACATACAGCACTTTAATTGTAATAAATTCATTACTGTTTAGCTGTACATTAAAATGAAGAAAAACAAATACCATAAAAATGATAAAAGTTTCTGATACAGCCAAAAAGAAAATCATCGACTTAATGAATGATGATGGTTTTGATGCCGCTCATGACTACGTACGTGTAGGTGTGAAAAGCGGTGGATGCTCTGGTTTGTCATATGATTTAAAATTTGACAAAACCAAAGGCGACGACGATAAAATATTTGTAGACAACGACATAACAATTGCAGTTGAAAAAAAATCATTCCTGTATTTAGCCGGAACAATTCTGGAATTCTCTGGCGGATTAAATGGAAAAGGTTTTGTATTCAATAATCCAAATGCAAGCAGAACTTGTGGTTGTGGTGAATCTTTTTCACTATAAATTAAAAGCAAAATTTAAACGCTTTAGAAATAATTTTAAATCGTTTTAAAAAACTAAAAAATGTCAAAATATACTGAAGACGATTTAAAAATCGAACTCGAAACCAAAGAATACGAATACGGATTTTATACCAATATTGAGTCCGAGACTTTCCCTATTGGTTTAAATGAAGATATTGTAAGAGCAATTTCTCTTAAAAAAGAAGAACCTCAATGGATGACCGACTGGCGCATCGAGGCTTTTCGTGCATGGAAAGAAATGATCGAACCGGAATGGGCAAATGTTCATTACGAAAAACCGGATTTCCAGGCAATCTCTTATTACTCAGCTCCAAAACAAGTCGATCCAAGTAAAACTCTGGACGATGTAGATCCGGAACTTTTAGAGATGTACAAAAAGTTAGGAATCTCTGTCGACGAACAAAAAATGATGAACAATGTCGCGATGGATATTGTTGTCGATTCTGTTTCTGTAGCTACTACTTTCAAAAAAACATTAGGAGAAAAAGGAATTATTTTCTGTCCAATTTCAGAAGCTATAAAAGAACATCCAGAATTAGTTCGTAAATATTTAGGAACAGTTGTACCTCAAAAAGACAACTTCTATGCAGCATTAAACTCAGCGGTTTTCTCTGACGGAAGTTTCTGTTATATTCCAAAAGGTGTTCGCTGTCCAATGGAACTTTCAACTTATTTCAGAATCAATCAGGCAGGAACCGGACAATTCGAAAGAACTTTGGTAATTGCTGACGAAGGAAGTTATGTTTCATACCTTGAAGGTTGTACGGCTCCAAGTCGTGACGAAAATCAATTGCACGCTGCTGTAGTGGAACTAATTGCTTTGGATGATGCTGAAATTAAATATTCTACTGTTCAAAACTGGTTCCCTGGAAACAAAGAAGGAAAAGGTGGAGTTTACAACTTCGTAACTAAAAGAGGTTTATGCGAAACAAACGCTAAAATTTCTTGGACACAAGTTGAAACTGGTTCTGCTGTAACCTGGAAATATCCTTCTTGTGTACTTAAAGGAGATAATTCGGTAGGAGAATTTTATTCAATTGCCGTTACCAATAATCACCAGCAAGCTGACACTGGAACTAAAATGATCCATTTAGGTAAAAACACTAAATCGACTATTATTTCTAAAGGTATTTCGGCTGGTAAATCACAAAATAGTTACCGTGGATTAGTGCAAATTAGCCCAAGAGCTGAGAATGCAAGAAACTTTTCGCAATGTGATTCTCTTTTAATGGGAAACAATTGCGGAGCGCATACTTTCCCTTATATCGAAAGTAAAAATCCATCGGCAAAAATAGAACACGAAGCAACTACAAGTAAAATTGGAGAAGATCAGGTTTTTTATTGCAACCAAAGAGGTATCCCAACTGAAAAAGCAATTGCCTTAATTGTAAACGGTTTCAGTAAAGATGTTTTGAACAAATTGCCAATGGAATTTGCTGTTGAAGCTCAAAAATTATTAGAGATTTCTTTAGAAGGATCTGTAGGTTAATTACAAATGGAAGGTAAGAAAGTAATCATTTTAGGTTCAGCCAGAAAAAACGGAAATACAACCCGAATTGTGGATGAAATTTCTAAAGAATCCGGAATAGATGTAATTGATTTAAGTGATTATAATATTTCTCATTATGATTACGAAAGCAAAAATATAGAAGACGATTTTTTGCCTTTAATAAGAAGAATACTTGAAGAGTACGATACTTTAATTTTTGCAACGCCAGTATATTGGTATAACATGAGTGGAATAATGAAGGTTTTCTTTGATCGTTTTTCGGATTTAATCCGAATTGAAAAAGAAACCGGACGAAAACTCAGAGGAAAGAAAATTGGCGTGATATCAAATTCACACGATAATGAAATTGAAGAAAGTTTTTACATTCCGTTCAAAAAAACTGCCGATTATTTAGGCATGGAATATTTAGGACACGCGCATTTTAATGCCAACATCCTAAACCAAACAACAAAAATAGAATTGACATTTATATAAAATAAAAAAAACAATGTTATCAATAAAAAACCTTCACGCCTCAATTGGTGATAAAGAAATCCTAAAAGGAATTAATATAGAAGTTAAAGCTGGCGAAGTACACGCTATCATGGGACCAAACGGTTCTGGAAAAAGTACACTTTCGGCTGTAATTGCCGGAAACGAAAACTATGAAGTTACTGACGGAGAAGTTTTCCTAGACGGAGAAGATCTTGCTGATTTAGCCCCAGAAGAAAGAGCACACAAAGGAGTTTTCCTTTCTTTTCAATATCCTGTAGAAATTCCTGGAGTAAGTGTTACAAATTTCATGAAAACTGCAATTAATGAAACTCGTAAAGCAAACGGTCAGGAAGAAATGCCGGCTAACGAAATGCTAAAAGTAATTCGTGAGAAATCTGAATTATTAGAAATCGATCGTAAATTTTTATCCCGTTCTTTAAACGAAGGTTTTTCGGGAGGAGAGAAAAAAAGAAACGAAATCTTTCAAATGGCCATGTTAGAACCAAAATTAGCCATCCTTGACGAAACCGATTCTGGTCTTGACATCGATGCTTTAAGAATTGTTGCTAACGGAGTTAACAAATTAAAAAGCGAGAAAAACGCTATTATCGTTATCACGCACTACCAACGTTTGTTAGATTATATCGTTCCTGATTTCGTTCACGTACTTTACAACGGAAAAATCGTAAAATCAGGCGGAAAAGAATTGGCTTACGAATTAGAAGAAAAAGGATACGACTGGATTAAAGCAGAAAACTAGTTTACAGTTACAGTTTACAGTTTGCAAAAACTCATAACTTATAACTCATAACTTATAACTACGAAAATGGATTTAAAAGAAAAATTAGTATCGTCTTTTATGGCTTTTGAAGAGCGTGTCGATGTACATTCAGATCTACATAACATTCGCACAAATGCCTTAAAAAACTTCGAAAATAAAGGTTTCCCAACCAAAAAAGAAGAAGCTTGGAAATATACATCGCTAAACGCCATCTTAAAAAATGACTTTACGGTTTTTCCTAAGCAGGAAAATGCAATCGAATTTAATCATGTAAAAAAATACTTTTTACACGAAATCGACACTTATAAATTAGTGTTTATTGATGGTGTTTTTAGTTCGCATTTATCTTCTACTACGCACGACGGAATCGACGTTTGCTTGATGTCTTCGGCATTGACCAAACCAAAATATAAAATGGTTATTGATACCTACTTCAATCAAATTGCAAGCAAAGACGAAAGTTTAACTTCGTTGAATACTGCTTTTGCAAGTGAAGGCGCTTTTATCAATATTCCGAAAAAGAAAGTAGCTGATAAACCTATTGAAATCATGTATTTCTCAACAGGAAACGAAGCTGCATTAATGGTTCAGCCGAGAAATTTGGTTATTGTGGGTGAAAATTCACATGTTCAGATCATTGAGCGTCACCAAAGTTTGAATGAAAATCCGGTTTTAACCAATTCGGTTACAGAGATTTTTGCTCAAAAACGTGCGATTGTTGATTATTACAAAATTCAAAATGACAACAGCGAAGCGAACTTAGTTGATAATACTTATGTTTCTCAACAACAGGAAAGTCACGCTGCAGTTCATACGTTTTCATTTGGAGGAAACCTTACACGTAACAACTTAAACTTTTATCACTTTGGTGAAAGATTGACAAGTACGCTTAACGGAATTTCGATCTTAAACGACAAACAACACGTTGACCATTATACTTTGGTAAACCACGCAACGCCAAATTGCGAAAGTTTCCAGGATTATAAAGGAATTTTCTCTGATCGTTCGACAGGGGTTTTCAACGGAAAAGTTTTGGTAGAAAAAGAAGCTCAAAAAACAAACGCTTTCCAAAAAAGCAATAACATTTTATTGAGTGATAAAGCGACTATCAACGCAAAACCACAATTAGAAATTTTTGCTGATGACGTAAAATGCTCTCACGGTTGCACGGTTGGACAGCTTGATGAAACAGCAATGTTCTACATGCAATCTCGTGGTATTCCTAAAAAAGAAGCCAAAGCTTTATTGATGTACGCATTCTCAAATGCCGTAATTGAAAGCATCAAAATACCGGAATTAAAACAAAGAATTACCAAAATCATTGCCATGAAATTAGGCGTGAATTTAGGATTTGATTTGTAGTTTTAGTTTTACCGCAAAGACGCAAAGGTTTCGCAAAGTTCGCAAAGGTTATTATAAGCTTTGCGAACTTTGCGCTTTTTACTTGGCGCCTTTGCGGTAAAATTTTATTTTTTTATTGAAGAAATAACCTCTTTCAAAAACCCATTAAAGTCAAAACTTTTATCACCTTCTCTCACTCCCATTCTCAAAATTACCATATCCAAAGACGGAATAATCGCTACCATTTGCCCTTGATATCCGCTGCAATAAAACATATCACGAGGAACATCAGGAAATTTTCCTCCGGCATTTAGCCAAAATTGGGCTCCGTATTTCCCTTCCGAAGTATTTGTTGGAGTTGCTGTATATTTTACCCAGCTTTCGTCCAGAATTTGTTCGCCGTTCCAGTTCCCTTTTCTTAGATATAATAATCCAAATTTTGACCAGTCACGCGGTGTTGCCCAGCCGTATGAAGAACCCACAAAAGTTCCCGACATATCCTGTTCGACAATCATAGAATTCATTCCAATTTTGTCGATTACGGCGCTGTACCAAAAATCAAGATATTCTTGTTGTGTTTTAAACTGACTTCTTAAAATTCGGGATAATAAATTGCTTGTTCCAGATGAATAATTCCAATGCGTGTTTGGTTTAAACTGAGCCGGTTTATCCATTTGTACTTTTCCCATGTCTTCGGCCTGAAAAAGCATTTTTGTAGCATCACAAATTGTACTGTAATTCTCTTCCCATTCTAAACCAGAATTCATGTGCAGCAAATCGTTTATGGTAATGTTTTTACGTTCATCCTTTTGCCATTCTGCAATTGGTGCCGGTTTATAAATATCAATTTTTCCTTGTTTGGCTAAAACTCCAAAAGCCGAACTTGTGATACTTTTTGTCATTGACCAGCCTAAAATTTTACTGTCTTTATTGAATCCTGTATCGTATTTTTCGGCAATTAATTTGTCTTTATACAAAACGACAACAGCTCGTGTTCTTTTTGATTTTGCATCTGTTTTGTCGAAAGCATTATCAACAGCTTTCTTCAATTTTGAATAATCAACATTTGCAAAAAGGGTATCTTTTGGCTCATTATTCCCGTAGGGGAAAGGAAGATTATTTGCTAATTTGGTTCTCTTCGGAAGCAGGTATGGCTTTGAAATATCAAAATCATCATTAATTAAAATAGCTCCCAAACCTTCTCTATAAATTGCTTTTCTTTCTTTTAAACCATATACTGCAGAAGTGGCAAATTTTCCCGCATCATTAATTGAATTTGTCGCCAAATCAATCATCTTAATATCATTGTCGGTTTTTTCAATTAACTCTTTCGAACGATGATCAATAAAATGTCCCGAAGCAATGCTTTTGGCTGAAAAGCCGGATATTAAATCCAGTTTCGGATAAGTTGTAAATCCGAAATACAGAAATGCAAGAACTAAAACAAATAGAAGAAGTTTGAGGAATTTTTTCATAATACAGTTAGATGTTTTTATTGCAATATAATTAATTTATGTTCACGATTTTACGACTCAATTTAGAATTAAGATTCATAAAATTCACAAAACGGAATTAAACTTTAAAGAATCACTATTAAAGCCCTTCATTGATCGTATCATAAAAGGAAATTATAGTTTTCATGGATAAACCAATTTTGTTTTAGTACTTTTGTAAATAGATTTTTTCTAAATAAGACATGCTAGATATTCAAAAAATAAGAGCTGATTTTCCAATTCTTACTCAAAAAGTAAACGGAAAACCATTAGTATATTTCGACAACGGAGCAACTTCGCAAAAACCACAAATTGTGATTGATGCCGAAGTCAAATATTATCAGGAAATAAATGCTAATATTCACCGTGGCGTTCACACATTAAGTCAATTAGCTACTGATGCTTACGAGGTTTCTCGTGGTAAAGTACAACAACATATTAATGCTAAATTTGCTCACGAAGTACTTTTTACATCGGGTACAACATTCGGAATCAATTTAGTAGCAAACGGTTTTGCCTCTATTTTAAAACCGGGCGACGAAGTTATCGTTTCGTCTTTAGAGCATCATAGTAATATTGTGCCGTGGCAAATGTTATGCGAAAAGACGGGTGCTGTTTTAAAAGTTATTCCAATTGACGAAAATGGCAATCTGATTTTAGAAGCTTTTGATGCTTTGCTTTCAGAAAAAACTAAAATCGTTACTGTAAATCATATTTCAAACGCATTGGGAATCATTAATCCTATCAAATATATCATTGACAAAGCGCACGCTGTTGGTGCTGCTGTTTTAATTGATGGTGCACAGGCAGTTCCGCATTTAAAACCAAATGTTCAGGAATTAGATTGCGATTTTTATGCTTTTTCAGGACATAAAATGTGCGGTCCAACCGGAAGCGGAATTTTATACGGAAAAGAGGAATGGCTAAATAAACTTCCTCCTTATCAAGGTGGCGGTGAAATGATCAAAGAAGTTACTTTCGAAAAAACAACTTACGCCGATCTGCCTCATAAATTTGAAGCAGGAACTCCAAATATCGCAGGTGGAATTGTTCTTGGAACCGCTGTTGATTACCTAAACAATATTGGTTTTGAAAATATTCAGCAGTATGAAAACGAACTTTTAGACTACGCTACAAAACAATTATTAGAAATTGAAGGTTTAAAAATTTACGGAACCGGAAAAAATAAGGCTTCGGTAGTTTCGTTTAATATTGACGGAATTCATCCTTACGATATTGGTTCAATTATTGATAAATTAGGAATCGCCGTGAGAACCGGTCATCATTGCGCACAACCCATTATGAACTTCTTTTGCATTCCCGGAACCATTCGTGCTTCGTTTTCTTTCTATAACACAAAAGAAGAAATTGATTCGATGGTAGAAGCGGTTAAGAAAGCAAAAACAATGCTAAGCTAAAACAAATTTTATGAGACTATTATCTTTATTGCTGTTAACGATTTTTATTGCAACTGGCTGTTCAAGTCAAAAGAAAACAGATATGACAACAACCGAAATCGAATATTCAGCTGTATCACGAGGGCTATATAAAACGATAGTAGTTAAAAATCAAACTGTTTCAATTATAAATACAAGAGGCGGTGAAGCTGTAGAAAGCAAAATAGATACCGCAAAATGGAACAAAATTGTATCTGAATTTGAAAAAGTAAATTTAGATAGTATTCCAAATTTAAAAGCACCAACAGAAAAACGTTTTTATGACGGTGCCGCAATTGGAAATTTAAAAATAACTCAAAATCAGAAAACATACGAAACGAAAGGTTTTGACAACGGTTTTCCTCCAAAGGAAATTGAAAAATTGGTAAATTTACTGACTGATTTTACGAAAGAATAATTATGACAATAAAAGAAATTCAAAACGAAATAATAGACGAATTTTCAATGTTTGATGATTGGATGCAACGTTATGAGTACATCATCGAATTAGGAAAAACGCTTCCGTTAATCGAAGAAAAATATAAAACAGACGAGAATTTAATCAAAGGCTGTCAATCGAAAGTTTGGCTGCAAGGAGAACAAAAAGACGATAAAATTGTTTTTACTGCAGACAGCGATGCGATTTTAACCAAAGGAATTATCGCGATTTTAATTCGTGCATTTTCTAATCAAAAAGCATCAGACATCATCAATGCAGATACTGATTTTATAGACGAAATTGGTTTAAAAGAGCATTTATCAGCAACTCGTGCAAACGGTTTGGTTTCGATGATTAAAAATATCAAAATGTACGCTTTGGCTTTTGATTCAAAAAACAAAAATTAAATTTCTTCTGCCACGAATTTCACGAATTAGCACGAATTTTATAGGCAAACTGCTTAATTCGGGAAATTTGTGAAATTCGTGGCGAAAAAAATAAAAAACAAAAAAATGGAACAAGAAATAGACACAAACGAATTAGGAGAATCAATTGTAAAAGTTTTAAAAGGCATTTACGATCCGGAGATTCCTGTAGATATTTATGAATTAGGATTAATTTATGACGTAATGGTAAACACTGATTACGAAGTAAAAATTTTAATGACATTAACATCTCCAAACTGTCCGGTGGCGGAAAGTTTGCCAAGAGAAGTCGAAGAAAAAGTAAAAACAATTGAACATATAAAAGATGTTGATGTTGAAATTACTTTCGACCCGCCGTGGAGCAAAGATTTAATGAGCGAAGAAGCAAAATTAGAATTAGGAATGCTTTAAAAAAGTATACAGTTTGCAGTCTCAGTTTTTCAGTTCTTTACTGAGACTGAAAAACCGCGACTGAGACTAAAAAAGAATTAGGAATGCTTAAAAAAGTATACAGTTTTCAGTCTCAGTTTTCAGTTTTTTTACTATGACTGAGACTGAGACTGAAAACTAATAAAAATGGAAGAAATTATCAATAAAGTTGCCAATAGTGTTTTAGAAGTATTTGATCTTGAGGATTATTATCCAAAAGGAATGCGAACGCAAATTGACATTTCGCAATGGCTTTTGGAAGGATTTTTATTGAAAGAAAAAGACTTTAGAGAACATCTTAAAAATCATGATTGGTCGCAATATCAAGATCAGTATGTGGCTATACATTGCAGTACAGATGCTATAATTCCGGCTTGGGCATTAATTTTAGTTGCTGTTCAATTGGCTCCTTATGCCAAAAAAGTAATTAACGGAACAATAGAAGATCTGGACGGAAGTCTTTATGAAGAAATTTTGCCAACAATTGATTATTCAGCATACAAGAATAAACCTGTAATTGTAAAAGGCTGTTCGCGAAAACCAGTTCCTATGCGAGCGTATATTTTAGCAACAACCTATTTACAGCCATTCGCAAGAAGCATTATGTATGGCGAAGCATGTTCTGCTGTACCGTTATACAAAGAAACGAAGAAATAACTTTCAATTCTCGTCCATAATCCCTAACCTTTTCATCGTTTTTAGTTATATTTGTTAGTCATCTTAAACTAAACAACTATGAGAAAGATAACGTTATTATTATTCATTTTAGCGAACTTTACTTTTGTACAAGCCCAAAATTCAGAAAAAGAACTTATTCAGAATACTGAAAAAGCGGTAAAGAAAATCAATGACACAATCGAAGGCGAAGGCTGGAAAGCAAAAGGAACGGTTTCTCTTTTATTAAACCAATCGAGCTTTAATAACTGGATTGCCGGAGGTGAAGATAGTTTCTCGGGAACTTTGGGAATCAACTACGATTTCAATTACAAAAAAGATGATATTACCTGGGATAATAAGGTTTTAGCTTATTACGGACTTCTACAAACTAAAAATGCCGATTTCGAAAAGAAAACAGACGACCGTTTGGAATTCAATTCTATTCTTGGAAAAAAAGCTTTTGGCGAATGGTATTATTCTTATTTCCTGAACTTTAGAACACAATTCACAACAGGATACGTTTACGGGCAGGATGAAAACGGTAAGGAAATCAGAACGGAAAGAACTAAATTTATGTCTCCAGGTTATCTTACAACAGGTCCAGGTATTTATTGGACAAAAGATGATAATCTAAAAATAAACTTTGCACCTCTAACTTCAAAATTCACTTTTGTAGATGGCGCTTACACCGCAGGAATCGATCCCGCAAATGGTTTGCCATACGTTGACGGAGATTATTTTGGCGTTGATGCCAATAAAACAATGCGTTACGAATTAGGATTTTATGCTTCTGTATATTACAAATTGGCAATTATGACTAACGTAACTGCAGAAAATACTTTAAACCTCTATTCTAATTATTTAGAAGATCCACAAAACGTAGATATCAATTACTCTCTGAATATCGTTATGAAGGTAAATAAATTTTTATCTGCCAATTTAGCCTTTCAGGCTATTTATGATGACAATGCTTTTCGTGGTCTTCAAACCAGAGAAGTATTTGGTTTAGGAGTTAATTTCGGATTCTAATTTGAAACTGGAAAATATTATATTTAACCGCAAAGTTCGCTAAGATTTGATAAGTCTGGTTTTATAAAAATACAAAGTCCGCAAAGCTATATAGATTTAGCTTTGCGGACTTTGTGTTTGTGAAAGATCTTTATATAATCTCGCGCTGTTTGCGGTAAAAAAGGTTTTGTCTATTCTTGATCTTCCTGATCTTCTTCTTTTTCGATTGCGTCTTTATAATCCGGATACAAAAATTTGTTATAAGGAAATCTCGTAATATGAATTTGACGAACTGCTTCATAAACACGTTCTCTAAATTCTTCAAAATTTTCTTTATTCGTAGCCGAAATAAACAATGCATTATCTTCTCCTAAACGATGCATCCAGGTTGTTTTCCATTCATCAAGTGTGTAATGTCTCGGCGTTTTTTCCGTCATTAAATCATCTTCATCAATAGTCAAATGTTTATAAGCATCGATTTTATTGAAAACCATTATAACAGGTTTTTCATGTGCTTTTATATCCTGCAAAGTCTGATTTACAGATTCAATATGATCTTCAAAATCAGGATGCGAAATATCTACAATATGCAGCAATAAATCTGCTTCGCGAACCTCATCAAGTGTACTTTTAAAAGAATCTACCAATTGTGTTGGCAATTTTCTAATAAAACCTACAGTATCAGAAAGTAAAAATGGCAGGTTTTTAATCACCACTTTTCGAACTGTTGTATCGAGAGTTGCAAATAATTTATTTTCGACAAAAACATCACTTTTACCAATGGCATTCATCAAAGTCGATTTTCCAACATTGGTATAACCAACTAAAGCAACACGTACCATAGCACCGCGATTACTGCGCTGAACGCCCATTTGTTTGTCGATCGTTTTGATTTTATCTTTTAATAATGAGATTCGGTCACGCACAATACGTCTATCTGTTTCAATCTCCGTTTCACCGGGACCACGCATACCAATACCACCTTTTTGGCGTTCAAGGTGTGTCCATAAACCCGAAAGTCTTGGCAATAAATAGATGCATTGCGCTAATTCGACCTGAGTTCTGGCGTATGAAGTTTCAGCTCTTTGTGCAAAAATATCCAGAATCAAATTCGTTCTGTCTAAGATTTTACAATCAATAATTCTCGAAATATTTTTTTGTTGAGATGGTGATAATTCATCATCAAAAATTAAAGTCGATATGTCGTTTTCTTTTACAAAAAGATTGATTTCATCTATTTTTCCCGTACCCACAAAAGTCTTCGGATTCGGGCGTTCCATTTTTTGCGAAAAACGCTTAATCACTTCACCACCAGCGGTAAAAGTCAAAAACTCTAATTCGTCAAGATATTCGTGTAGTTTTTCTTCACTTTGATTTTGAGTCACAATTCCAACAATTGCTGTTCTCTCAAAATTTATAACTTCTTTTTCTAACATAGCTTTGAATAAGGTGCAAATTTAATGATTTGTAAGCTACTAACGCTTATAGAATTTGGTTTTTAAGTTCTATTTAAGAATTTTCGCCTTGCGTTCAAAAATAAAAACCATTTAGAAATTAAGATCATAAAGAGTTTTATTCTAAATGAAACTTAACTTTTAAATGGTTTAAAAGTATTTTAAAACTGGATTTACTCGTAAATAAAAGTCTTTTCAGTTTTTACAATTCCGTTTTCTTCAAGCTGTGAACAAGAGATTGGGAAATTTAATTTATTGTATTTGTATTTTTTACTTACGCCAACCAAAACAGTCGAAGAAGGACTAAAATTGGTTTCATTATTGTATGAAATGGATTCAAAAGCAAATTCTTCTTCATGGTAAGAAATCATTGGTACAATAATTTTATAATTATCGCCAAATAAGTTTTGAACAATCAATGCATCAACTGATTTTTTATCGTCAAATGTAAAGGTTTTAGATATTTTATCACCAACCAAACCTCTGTGTCTTACAACATTATCATTGGTATAAGAATATTCGATTTTACCAATAATAGCTTTATTTCTATCGCGCGATGTACGTCTTACAATAATGCCGTTTTCAACAATATATTCGATATCATCAACCACATTCTGGTGATTGGTGCTCTTTTTGGTAATTACTTTTATCCTTGCACCTTCATAAGTAAACGTGACCGTTTTAGTAATATAGTCATTACCTTCCTGGTATTTTTTTACTAATTTGGTAATGTTGTCATCTGCATTATAAGTGTAATTCACAACTTCTTTCCAGTCGCTTCCTACTTTGTCCTTCACAGTCATATCTAATAATCCTTTCGGGTTATAAAAGAAGTGCTGCACAACATCTGAAGTCGTAATAGTTTGAATTTTACCATCTTTAAAAACAACCGTTTTGTTTACAATCTCACCATCTTTAAAATTCTGGTAATTTGTTTTTACAATGTTAATCTGTTTTAATCGTACTGGTGCCTGATCCTGGCTGTGCACTAAGCAAGGTAAGACCATCATCATGATGGCAATAAAATAGGTTTTCATAGTTTTGTATCAATTTGGGATGACCAAAATACAAAATTCTATCAAATTTTAACAAATTGTAGTTTAAAAACTATAAATTTTTACCAAATCACTTATAAATCAATACATTAATTTTACTTGTAAAAAATTTAACCTTATTTTTCGCCAAATAATTTAACATCATCCACCATAAAAGCGCCATTTAATGTCTTGTCTTTACCTGATCCAATGTACTTAAAAGCAATATGAATATTTCCTGAATATGCTGATAAATCGATTCCGCCGGAACTTATAAACTGACGCGTTGGAGTTGACAACGAAGGAAATATTGCCGATAATTTTGTCCATTTAGCTTTCGTTACGCTCGCTCCGTCAAAATTGGTTGAGATATAAACTTCCAGAGAATTTAAAGGCGAATCCACTTTAAGATCATGCTGTGCACTTCTAAAAGACAAAACTGCATTTTTATATCCCGTCATATTGATTTTAGGAGAAACTAACCATGCGACATTTTCGGCTGCGGTTGTACTTGTTGTATTAAATTCGGCATAACCATTTCCAGCATAAAGCATGCTTTTCCACAACTTTGATGCTTTTTCAACAATATTACTCCAACCCGGAAGTGTAAAATTGACATTGTTTTTAACCGTTTGAAAATCTTCTGAAAAGAATGGAACACTTCTCTTTCCGGACATTACAACATCACTTTCATTTCTAATCATTAATTGATAATCTGTTCCAAATTTTGTCAGGATTCCGCGAACTTTTCCGCTTCCTTCCGGAACGGAACCGCTTGCAAAACTGGCATAACTACTGGTTCTGAAAATAATCTGATTTCCCGTTTTATCACTTAAATTCCAATTTGTCGCACCACCTACATTATTAGATTCCTCAAAATAATGTCGGCCAATTGCCGCTTCTGTAAACTGAACATCTTTTAATTCTATTAGCGTATTTAATTTGCTTTCATGTAATGCTTCTTCTATTGAAATTTGTTCGACTAATTGCTCTTCATCAATAACAGCACAGGAAGCATTTAATACATTTTTATAATCGTTTTGCGAAATCCTGCCTATAGTTGGATCGCCCGCATTACTTACGTACAAACTTCCAACACGCAAAGCGCCATAATAGACATCCGTAAATTGATTTTTAAGTTTTATGCACACTTTATTTCCAACACGAAAATCAATATAAGTGTTTGTGACATCAACAGCTGCACTAAATCCTGTTGCAGGTAATTGATCTGTTTTTAAAGTTTGAAAAGAAATCGTCTTAAAAAAATTACCACCTTCGTCAGTTGAAACTACATACGCTTCAATCACGTCATCAAAACTGTACAACTTCGGGGTTAAACCTGAAATATTTTTAACTTTTTCGACCGTTTGATTTACCGTTAAATCAGTTTGTGTGCATCCTAATTTAGGAATTTCTACTTCTGCACTGCAAGAATATAAAAGGAGTATTAAGAATGTAAAAAATGAAATTTGAAATCTATTTTTCATGAAGAGTCGGTTTTAAATTTTATAAATTGATGGCAAGATTAATAAAATAAGTTCGTCCGTATCCGTAATAATATTTGGGTCCAAACGATGGATTTCCGCTTGAAACATCCTGATTAAGCGCTCTGAAATTAGCATTTCTCGCTTGCTCAAAACCTCCCGTTTTATAAGTACAGTCGAGAACATTATTTACGCTGGCAAAAAGTCCAATATTTTTACCATAAAGACGCCATGATTTTCCTCCGGTAATATTAAGCAGTGAGATAGGATCAAATTTTTCTTGTTTTAATAATTTTGACGCTCGTTCTTCTGTGGCTTCAGGAAAAACAAGTCCGCTTATCGGGTTTTTATAAAATCTGGCAGTTCTGGCAATAGGCGAAACATCTATATAGCTTTCTCTCATATAATTAATATTCGCAGCCAGCCACCAAAATTTTGGATCACGATACTCTAATCCTACTGAATATGCCTGCTGTGGCATTCCGGACTGTTTGTAATCTTTTAGATATGACTTCCCAAAATCAAATATTTGTGCTTCTCCTTTTGCAGCATTTGCATCATTTGTTATCGAAACATTTGGATTGCTGGAATAGGTATAATCGCCATAAGCAGCAGATAAAGTCGTTTTTATTGTTGTCGAAATCTGAAATTCAAAACTCAATTCGAGTCCAATGTTTTTCTTGTCTAAACCAGTTAGTGTCTGGCTCACAAAAGCATCTGTATTATTATAACTTGCACCTCTGTCAAAAATTCCTTCGGCATAAAAAAAGGAAGTTTTTGTCGTGTTTTGTATTGAAGTATAATATGCCGTAATTCTTGTTTTGAGTTTTGGTGAACGAAAAACATAATTTATTTCGGCACTACTGATGTTTTCACTTTCAAGTCCGTCTACAACTGAATTATTTAAACGTGAATTCGAAAAAGTATTTCGAATTGAAGGCGCTCTGCTGAGATGCATTCCGTTTAAAAATAACCATTGCTTCCCTGAAATTTTATAAGTGAATCCTCCTTTAAAACCAAAGTTTTCGAAATTCATTTTTTGGCTTTTGCCGAGTGAAGTTGTCGGATAAATTCCGTTTTGGTATAATCCTCCACGTTGGTAATTGGAAACGGAATACGATTGAGCCAGATAAAAATCAACTTTTTTATAATTGAATTTAAACTGTGTAAAAGCTTCAATTGTATTGGCTAGAAAATTATAATTGTATCCGTAAATATCTCCTTCTTTAACCTGACGATTTGGATTTTGTAAATCTGATTGTGCTTCGTTTCCGGTATAAAAAGCGTCAATATCTTCAAAATATTTGCCTCCTAATAAATCCAAAAGATATTGAAACTGATGTGATTTTAAATTCCGAAATGTAATGCCGCCATCAAACGCGCTATTTTCTGTAAGCTGAATATTTAAGTTCGTATTCGCCGAAATTGTTTTATCATCATTTCGGTCTTCATATAAAACATAATGGCTTTGACCAGATTCATAACCTGTAATTTCACCTTGAGAGTTTGTTACTGGTTTTTGATTGGCGCGATACATGTCATCCCAATTTATTTGAGAATTCTGGAGAAAAGCCACTTTACTTCTTTCTCCACTTTCATAATCCGGAGTAAAATCTCCGGAAAATTCTCCTTTGTCTTTTCCATATAATGATGTAAAATAACTGGGTAACTTTCGGTAATAAACAGGATCAGGACTGTTGGCATTTTGATAATCAATCGTGCTGTTTCCGACTTTCCCAAACTGATATAGTATGCCAGAATTCAAGTTTGCTTTTTCATTTATTTTATAATAATGATTCAGCATTAAAACAGGTTCTTCGACATTTTTTACTCTTGCATTCCGTTTTTCGCCGTCCTGAAAACCCCAATACGAATTGTATTTCTCGTTTGTCAATTGCGTAACTTCATCTGTGTTTGCTGAGTTTTTTCCGCGTGAACTTGGCGTATAAAATCCCGTGAAATTCAACGAATGTTTCTGGCTTAACTTTTTTTCAACACTTATAAAAAACGATTCTGCATCAAAACTCGTTCCTTCAAAATAACCTTCATTTCCTATTCTTTTTCCCGCCGATATAGCAAAAGCCCAACCTTTAGAATTCATTCCGGAAGCATAAGTTCCGATAGCACGCCAATTGTAAGTCGTATTGCTTCCGGAAAACGAAAGTCGGCCACCTTTTCTGTATAATGAAGCCCGGGTAGAAATTTGCTGTGTGCCTAAAATTCCGCCAAAAGTATAATCAGAAGCCGCAGCACCAATTGAGAATTCCTGATTTCGAAGTACATCATTCAAACCTCCCCAATTACTCCATTGTGGTCTTCCGTCATACAATTTATTCATTGTCATTCCGTTAAGCATCATGGTTCCGTTTTCACTATCGAGACCACGAACCCTAAATCGGGCCTGACCCCAATTAAAAGCCGAAGCCTGCATAAAAGCATCTTTTGAGGATTGCAAAAGTCCCGAAGTCATTTCTGAGGAACTATTATCATCTGATAAATCACTTTCTAATAAGGTAATTAAAGTTCCCGGAATTTCATCGGAAAAACTTTCTTCCATTTGTAATGTTCCAAGACTGACGATGCCAAGATTTGAACTTATTTTTAAAAGTAAATCTTTATAACCCTGACTGCGCAATAACAACAATTGTTGTCCCTGAAGCGCGACATGTAATTCGAATTGTCCGTTTGGTTTTGTTAGTTCTGTAATCGAAGAGTTTTGAATACTTACCACAACATTCGATAAAGGATTTTGTGTTTTTGCATCAATCACAGTTCCGGAAATAACCGTGTCCTGTTGGGCAAAAACAAAAGTGAAAGGCAATAAAATAAAAAAGAGCAGGTAGTTTTTTAGCATGTAAAACCAATTTATTTTGAATAATACTTTTTGAATGAAAATGAATTTGGTGAAAATGCATTTTCGATTCTTATTCAAAGATTAAATTGGTCTCTGGAAAAGAGAGTCTGAAAATTCAAATATAAAACAAAAATATATTAAATAAGTTATTTCTTACTTATTATATTTTTATAATAAATTTTAAAGATGATTATTTAGCTAAAAGCTAATGAATTAGTGCTGAAAAAAAAATTTGGTTTCACGCAGATTTACACAGATTTCAGCAGATTTTTTATAATCTTTTTAATCATTTAATCTGTGGCTATAAAAACTTTGAGGTTTTTCGACTTTGCCAGACTATCTTTAACTACAAGTTTAGGTTTCATAAGCCTTCGACTTCGCTCAGGATGACAATCGGGTAAACCACAAAAACAAAACTTAAATTTTCTTCTATAACTTATATGGTGAAAAAGCTTTGAGGCTTTACGAGATCATCTTTAACTTCACGTGTAGGTTTCATAAGCCTTCGACTTCGCTCAGGATGACAATCGGGTAAACCATCAAAAAACTAAACTTAAATTTTCTTATTTACTTATATGGTGGAAAAACTTCGCGACTTTGCCAGACTCTCTTTAACTACAAGTTTAGGTTTTATAAGCCTTCGACTTAGCTCAGGATGACAATCGGGTAAACCATCAAAAAACTAAACTTAAATTTTCTTATTTTACTTATATGGTGGAAAAAAAACTTCGCGGCTTTGCGACTTTGCGCGATTAAAAAATTAAACAGTAGTTCTAATTTTAGAAACCATAAAGGCAATTAAAACACCAAAAATTCCGATAAAAGCAAAAGAAAACTGAAGTCCGAAATTTTGAGCGACGTGACCAATAACCGGCGGTCCCATTAAAAAGCCAAGAAAACTTACACTCGAAACAATCGTTAAAGCTTCTCCAGGCGGAACCGTAGGATTTTTTCCAGCGATACTATAAACGGTAGGTACAATCGTTGCAACTCCCAAACCAACCGCCATAAAAGCGATGGTACACGGAATAATATAAGGAAGAAAAACGGCCGTAAAAAGTCCGGCAGAAATCATGACACCGCTAATTTGCATCACGCGTTCGCGGCCAAATTTATTGATTAATCCGTCGCCTAAAAATCTTCCGCCGGCCATCATGATCATAAATGAAGTGTAGCCTAAAACGACCAAAGGTCCCGGTGCTTTTACAATATCTTTAAAATAAACACCGCTCCAGTCAAACATGACACCTTCGCTTGCCATGCTGCAAAAACCAATTACACCCAGCCAAAGCAAAGCGCTGTCCGGTTTTGTAAATATTTTTTTTCCTTCTGGTTTTGGTTTGACTTTTTTCTCTTTGGCTTTGACCAAAAAATTAAAATTAAACGCCACCATAAGTAATACGATAGCGCCAACAATCATAAAATGATGTAAAGGTGTAAGATTCAAAGCTAACATTCCTAAACCAACCAAAGCTCCGGTGAATCCGGCAAAACTCCACATGCCGTGAAATGCCGACATTATGGTTTTCTTGAAAAGAACTTCGGTATAAACGCCTTGCGTGTTTACTGCGATGTTGGCGAGATTTCCGAAGATTCCAAACAGAAATAAACCTAATGATAATTGCAAAGCCGTTGTTGCCAATCCTAAGTTAACCAGACATAAAACGTACATGATTAAGGAGAAAATCAAAATGTGGTGACTTCCAAATTTAGTTACCATTTTTCCTGAAAAAGGCATAATAATCAATTGCCCCACCGGAAGTGCAAAAAGTATTGAACCCAAGTCGCCTTCGGTTAAATTTAAAGCTGTTTTGATATCCGGAATTCGGCTTGCCCAGGTTGCAAAACTCAATCCCATACCAAAATAAAACATCCCGACCGCAAATCGGATTCGGTTTAAATAAGAGGCTTTTGCTTCTCTGTATACTTTCTTGATTTTTCCTTTGGTCTGGAAAAGTGATAACGGATTAAAATCTATCAAAGCTTATCGTTTTTTGCGTTTGTACTATAAAAATACTAAAAACCTTTTTTATAGACTATTTATTCCAGAAGTTCGTTAATTTATAACGTTATTGTTTATAAATTGAAGTTTTATCATGCGCGAAAAGACGCACTGCTATTTTTTTGCCACAGATTTTCAGATTAAATAGATTTCTTAAAAGTTTGCCACGAATTTCACTAATTTCCGCTAATTTTTTAATCAGTTTGGACTCAATTTAATTCGTGAAAATTCGTGAAATTAGTGGCAAAAAAACTTTTTAATCTGTGACAAAAAACTACAAATCAATTACTTTTTTCTGTGTATTACTTGCAATTGCAGCTTCGATGATCTGCATTACTTTTACGCCGTCTTGTGCGGTAACAGGTTCGGTTTTATTGTTTGCAATTGATTCGTAAACGCCATCAAAAAACGAAAAATAATTCCCCTGAAGTGTTGGTACTTTTTCGCGAATAACTTTTCCGTCAACTTCTGTGTGCAAAAGTCCTTGCAAGCTTTCTGATTCGGTTCCCCATGATTCTAAGTTTGGTTTTTTACCGAGTTTTAATTCGTCTTCCTGAACATCGCCGCGGGGTTTTAAGAACGAACCTTTTTTTCCGTGAATCGTGTACGCAGGGTTTGCTTCCCTCACAAAAAAACTGGCTTTTAATCGCACTCTGAAATCTTCATAAATCAACAATAAATCGATCCAGTCATCAACCAGTGAATCTTCTCTGGTGTATCGAATATCTCCAAAAACTGACTTTGGTGAACCAAATAAACAAACCGCCTGATCGATTAAATGCGGACCTAAATCTTTTAGGATTCCTGCGCCATCATTTACGGTTTCTTTGTGTGCTTTTGGACTTAATAACGGGTTGTATCTGTCAAAATGGAATTCGGCTTCGACCAAATCTCCCAAAGTTCCTTCTTTAATTATTTTTTGAATGGTTTTAAAATCACTATCCCATCTTCTGTTTTGAAAAACGGCTAATTTTAATCCTTTTTCTAGGGCAATTTGAGCTAGTTCTTCGGCTTCTGCTACAGTCGTTGTAAAAGCTTTTTCTACAACGGCATGTTTTCCTGCCAAAAGCACTTTTTTAGCATATTCATAATGCGTTCCAACAGGCGTATTTACGATTACCAAATCAACATCGTCTGCTAATAAATCATCGATTGTGGGATAACTTTTTACAGCCGGATAATCTTCCTGAATAAGTTTTTTGCTTCTTTCCCAAGATCCTAAAAGTTCAAATCCTTCATGAATATCCAGAAACGGAGCGTGAAAAACTTTCCCCGACATTCCGTATGATAATAGTGCTGTTTTTATTTTTTGCATTTTGTAATTTTATTAAAAATAAGTTTTAATTTTTTCTACCATTAAGAGATTAAGTTTCATTAAGCTTTGAACTTAATTTTTCTTAATCTCTTAATGGTTCAAATTAAAAAACATTATGTTTTGTGTTATTAAACTTTAGCGCGTGCGTATTGCTTTGGCCAAAGAATATCTTCGTTTAGATCTTTGGCGAAATCTAAAGGCAAATTCGGATTTCTCAACGATTCTCTGGCAAATAAAACCAAATCAGCCTGACTGTTTTGTAAAATTTCTTCGGCTTGAGCAGCTTCGGTAATTAAACCAACGGCTCCGGTTAAAATATGGGCTTCTTTTTTGATTTTTTCTGCAAACGGAACCTGATAATTTGGATGCAATGGAATTTGCTGATGCGAAACCAATCCGCCTGATGAAACATCAATTAAATCAACTCCTTTTTCTTTTAAAATTGCCGAAAGCCTTACCGATTCTTCAGGACTCCATCCGCCTTCTGCCCAGTCTGTTGCCGAAATTCGAACAAATAATGGCAAATCTGAAGGCCATTCTGATTGTACCGCTTCCAAAATTTCTAAGGTAAAACGGATTCTGTTTTCAAAAATTCCGCCATATTCATCCGTTCTAGTGTTGGTTAAAGGCGACAAAAACTGGTGCAGTAAATAACCGTGCGCACCGTGAATTTCCAAAACCTGATATCCGGCTTCGACCGCTCTTTTTGTCGCTGCTTTAAAATCGGCAACCACTTTTTGAATTCCGTTTTTGTCTAAAGCTTCAGGAAGAAATGGTTCGTCTTCATGATATGCGATCGCACTTGGCGCAACAGTCTGCCATCCGCCGTGAGCGAAATCTAACTTTTTATTTCCAAGCCACGGCGCCGAAACACTGGCTTTTCGTCCGGCATGTGCCAACTGAATTCCGGGAATTGCATTTTGCGAAACGATAAATTCGTTGATTGTTTTTAGTTTCTGAATGTGTTCGTCTTTCCATATTCCTAAATCTGAAGGAGAAATTCGGGCCTCAGGAGAAACCGCTGTGGCTTCCTGAATGATTAAAGCGACTCCGCCGACAGCACGGCTTCCTAAGTGAACCAAATGCCAATCGTTTGCAAATCCGTCAATTGCAGAATACTGACACATGGGCGAAATAACGATTCTATTTTTTAAGTTTATTTTTTTTATCGAAAGAGGAGAAAACAATAATGCAGCCATATTTGTAACTTTTAATGATTTTGTGCTACCAATGTTAGGATAGCGTATAAAAAAGTAAAGTTAAAGCTTCTTTAGAAAAGTAGAAATCTAAATGTTTATTAATTAACAAACATTTAAAACCTTATGTATTATCTTGCACTATCAAATTAAAATAGAAACGTTACTTTTGTGCGTTAAATTACGAACTAAAAATACAAAATGGATATAGTTATCAAACTCTCTCAATTTCTATTGAGTTTATCTTTACTTATTATTCTTCACGAATTAGGACATTTTATTCCTGCAAAATTATTTAAAACAAGGGTTGAAAAATTTTACTTATTTTTTGATGTTAAATATTCGCTTCTAAAAAAGAAAATTGGCGAAACAGAATACGGAATTGGATGGCTGCCGCTTGGAGGCTATGTAAAAATTTCCGGAATGATCGACGAGAGTATGGACAAGGAACAAATGGCTTTGCCACCTCAACCTTGGGAATTTCGTTCTAAACCGGCATGGCAGCGTTTAATTATTATGCTGGGTGGTGTTACGGTAAACTTTATCCTGGCTTTTATTATCTATATCGGAATGGCGTTTGCTTATGGCGATACTTACATTGCAAATTCTGACATGAAAGATGGTATTTGGGTTGAAAACCCTGTTATGATTAAAGCAGGATTTAGAACAGGAGATAAAATAATTTCAATCGATAGTAAGAAAATTGAAAATTTTGATAATGATATACCAACGGATATTATCATGTCAAAACAAATTTTGATTGAAAGAAACGGAAAACAATTTTATATTAAAATCCCTACTGATGTTGTTGATCAATTATCAAAACATGAAAAAGGGTCGCTTATTCATGCCAGAGTACCTTTTGTAGTTGCAGCAATTGCAGAAGAATCTCCTAATAAGAATTTAAAAGCAAAAGATTTATTTATTTCTCTTAATGGAGAAAAAGTAAAGTATTTTGATCAGGCAAGAACTATTTTAGAGAAAAATAAAAATAAAACGATCAATGCTGTTGTTTTACGTGATTTAAAAGAAACTCCAATAACGGTTAAAGTTTCAGCAGAAGGGAAATTAGGTGTACAACCAGGAGATTTAGATTTAAAAACAATGGAGAAATTAGGATACTATAAAATTAGTACTAAAGAATATAGTTTTGTAGAATCTATTCCAGTTGGGCTTGAAAAAGGTAAAGACAAATTAGTGAATTACGGTAAACAGCTGAAAATGATCTTTAATCCTGAAACAAAAGCATACAAACAAGTAGGTGGTTTTGCAGCTATTTACAATGTTTTCCCTCCAACATGGAGCTGGGAAACGTTCTGGTCAATCACGGCTTTATTGTCAATTATGCTTGGAGTTATGAATTTATTGCCAATTCCGGCACTTGATGGCGGACATGTGATGTTTTTATTATACGAAATAATTAGTGGCCGTAAACCAAGCGATAAATTCCTTGAAAACGCCCAAATGGTTGGTTTCGTATTACTTATCACACTGCTTTTGTTTGCTAACGGAAACGATATTTACAAGGCAATTGTAGGCAAGTAAAAAAAATTGATAAAAAGAGTTAAAATATTTTTGGAGAATTAAAAATTCGACTATATTTGCACTCGCTAAAAAGAGCAACAACTTCCTCCTTAGCTCAGTTGGTTAGAGCATCTGACTGTTAATCAGAGGGTCCTTGGTTCGAGCCCAAGAGGGGGAGCAACTTTTTTTAGCAAACATATTTACCTTTAAGGTGATTCCTCCTTAGCTCAGTTGGTTAGAGCATCTGACTGTTAATCAGAGGGTCCTTGGTTCGAGCCCAAGAGGGGGAGCTTATTAAATACCACTTACAAATTGTAAGTGGTATTTTTTTTTGCCTAATCCTGATCTATATTCCTAAGTTCCCATGGTTGAAACCACGGGCTATAATTGGAATTTAGAATTTAAAAAACATATACGTTCTTTATAATCTTATCTTACATTGTTTCGCCAGCTTTGTCATTCTGAAGAACGAGGATACGAGCGATAGCGAATTGGCAAAGCAATCCCTGCAAGAAACTCGACAAAGATTGCAAGTTTCAAATACAACAGAAAGTATAAAGTTTATCTTAAAACAAATGGAAATATGATTCCATTGTTTTTTAATTATTACTTGTACTAAAAATTGTATTTTTGATTGGCATTTTTATACTTAATAATGTATAGTCCCATACGGGACAAAAAATGACTTGAATAAATTGATTTCTACCAATATGTAATCTCTCCCAGATATTTTTTATTACTCCGTTAGGAGTTAAATATCGGTAGTATTAATAACCGACACACATTAGAATATCCCGTAGGGATTATACTTTTTTGGGTCGCCTTTATTTATTGAATCTTTAAAAGCAACTTGAATGAATCAATAACAGAAACACAACAAATAATGTATCGTACAAAGCCAAACCTGTATTGTACTACAAACATAATATCTCAAGAATTTTAAATATCTTTGAACTATGAGCACACTAACAAAACCAAATCATATAGGGCGAAAAATTAGCCGTATTCGTGAACTTCGAGATATGAAGCAGGAAGCTTTAGCGCAGGCTTTGGGAACCAACCAACAAGCTATTTCGGCTATTGAAAACAGTGAAACTATAGATGAAGAAAAACTTAAAGCAATTGCTGAAGTTTTAGGTGTTTCTGTTGAAGGAATTAAGAATTTCTCTGAAGAAGCGGTTTTAAACAACATTCAAAATAACTATGAAGGATCTGTTATAAATTCCGGACCTGTAGTAAATCATAATTGCTCATTTAATCCTCTTGATAAAGTTGTGGAACTTTATGAGCGTTTGGTGCAGGTTGAAAAAGAGAAAAATGAATATTTGGAAAGGTTGTTGAAAGGAAAGTAGAATTGGTTTTTAAAAAAAAACAATTAAATAAATACTAAAAACATTAAAAAAGACTATCAGAAATGATGGTCTTTTTTTTGTTTAATACTCTTTAGAAAGACCTTTTTCTTTTAAATTGATTCGTTCTCTTTTTATTTAGCTGTTTATGGAAAACCGTAAAATGGTTAATTAATAGCATTTTATCTTTAACCTGATTTAAACAGGTATTTATACTTGCAATATAAATTATATAAAATCTTTTATTTACACATGATTTCGTAAACAGATTAAAATCTAAATAATAATTTGAAAGTATAACTCATATGATATTAATTCTTACAGAAAAAAATGATGCTCATGCAAATTTATTAATTGATAAATTGAAAGACAGTCAAACACCTTTTTTTAGATTAGATCTAGACACTAAATCTTTAGAGAAAACATCTATTACTTTCAAGAACAAAATTTGGTCAATTAAAACTCACAACGGAAGCATAACTCTTGATCAAATCAAATGCGTATGGAACAGACGAACATTTGTTCAACTTATGCTTGATGAACAAGACAAAGATTATGAATTTAATATTTGGAAAAACGAATGGAATAAAACATTACTTGGAGTTTATTACTGTTTGAAAGATGTTAAATGGTTAAATTACTATAGAAAAAACCATAAAGCTGAAAATAAATACTATCAACTGAGTGTTGCAGAGGAACTAGGATTTGAAATTCCCGACTATTTATTATCAAATGATAAAAATGAAGTTTTAGAATTTGGGAAAAAACACGAAAAAATAGTATTAAAACTTTTAAATCAAGATTTTTATAAAATTGCAGATAAAAAGTATGTTGGATTTTATGTAAATATTATTCCGTATGATAAACTTAAGGAATTTTCAAAAACAGAAGAGAATCCAATTTTTTTACAAAAATATATTGAAAAAGATTTTGAAGTAAGATATACAATTGTAGGTGACGAACACTTCGTTTGTAAAATTGATTCGCAAAAATCAGAAATCGCAAAAACTGATTGGCGAAGGTATGATTTAGCAAATACACCACACTATATTTTAATACCTCCAAATAGTATTAAGAAAAAAGTAAAACTTTTAATGGAAAAACTTGAATTAACATATGGAGCTTTAGATTTCATTGTGTCAAAAGACGGTACATGGTATTTTTTAGAAATAAATCCAAGTGGACAATACCTTTGGATTGAAGACTTGACTGGTTTAAAAATTACAGACGCTATTAAAAACGAATTAATTAACATTAATCATTAAATAAATTTTTTATGAAAGTATTTGCAACAAATTTTTTAGAAAAACCACAGTCCGAAATTGTTAAAAGCCCAAAAAAATGGAATTGGGAACCATTTAATAAGGATATAAAAACTATTTATGCAAGTGGTTCAAAAACAGCTACACGCCAATCAACGTATGCATCAGAAAAAGATAATGAGTCTGACACAGATAGACCAAATGAAGGTGCTTAATAATTAATATTATAAAAGACTATTTAAAAAAATAGTCTTTTATAATAATTTTTGATTTTACTTATAAAATATGGCAATGCAAAATATATACAAAAGAGTTCTTGAAATTGGATCTGAATGTTTAGAATGTGGCATTTCTTTCAATGATCTAAAAGAAAGATTAAAAAATGAAGGATTTGATGTTGATAATGAATGTTTAAATAGGTGCTTAAGAGAATGGTTCTTTAATTCTTTTTTTCATGAAGAAGCTTGCCAACACGGCGTATCTTCAATCAAACAATTGGATAATCACTTAAATTGCAATTTTATTTTAAAAGCTGAAACCTGCCTAAGAATCTTAAGTTACGAAGAAGCTGAAAAATCAAATGAACTTGTTTCCCAACTTACTCAACAAACTAATCTTTATCAATCGCAAGTTGAATTATTACAATCTCAACTATCTTTGGCTCAATCTTCAATTATAGAATCAAAGGAAGAATCAAGATCGGCAAGAAATTTTGCTATTTGGGCCTTAATAGTTTCTGCGCTTTTTGGATTACCTGATGTATTAACTTATTTCAATATAAAACCATCTGAACAACCCTCACAAATACAAATACTACAAGAGAAACAATTAACTAACATAATAGAACACCAAAAAACAACACAAGATTCTTTAGAATCATTAAAAAATAAAACATACGAAAATATTTCACTTCATCACGCACACAAAAAACAAGAAATTTCTAATAAGGTTGTGAAAAAAAAGCCTTAATAATTGTTTAGAAAACAAAAAAAGCGCCGCAATCCAAAAATTGCAGCGCTTTTTCAATATTATAAAATCTTAAGATAATTAAACCCCTAACTTCTTAGCAATCTCAGTAGGAATTCCACCTTTATTTACCATTAAAGCAGTAGTTTTATATTTCACGAAATTTTTGGTTACAAACAAGAAACCTTTGTAGTCGTTTGTTTCTCCCCATGAATTTTTTACGATGTAATATTCTCTTCCGGTTTGATCTTTTGCAAGACCAATAATGTGCATTCCGTGATCGTCTGTTGTTGTGTAGTTATCAAACGCAGCCTGACGCATTTCAGGAGTAATTTCCGGTTCTGGTTTTGGTCCGTTAAACATGTCTGCTTTTTCTTCAGCCGTCATGTCGTCGAATTTTTTTGTTGGTACATAAGCCACACCATTTTTCCAGCTAAAGCTTTTCTCACTTACGTCAGTTGCCCAGGCTACGGTGTATCCTTTTTTCAACGCATTGTCGATAACATCTGTCATGTCGTTTACTTTTACGTTGTAAACCTGATCAAATGACCAGTTGTCCGGCACCATCATCGTCGTTTTTTGGTAATATGGAGACGTTGTAAAAGAGGATATCTCTACATATTCGTCAGGATTGATTCCAACCACTTCTTTTGCAAAAGTTTGCGGCGTATAGTTTTTTCCTTTGTAAGTAAAGTTATCCGGCACTTTTCCTAAATAAGAATCGATAACGGCAGCGTATGCTTTTTGCCAGTTTGGCGTTAATTCACCATTTGGGTTTTTTACCACAGCAGCCAAAACACCTTCGATAAGTGCGGCCATTTCGCCAAATTTATTTTTATCAGTTCCGTAGTTCAAACCTGTGTAAACTTCTCTTGGTACGGTTCCGTATTTTTTGTACATATTAATTACGTCATGCAAAGCACCACCGTCACCCAAAGTAACCGCGCCGTGCATACGCACATAATTAATTCCTTTTTCAACATAAACATTTCTTGCAGAGTAAATCTGAGATAATTCTACCGGCTGTTTTCCCAAACGAATCATTTCTGACTCTAAAAATGAGTTTGTAGAATAACTCCAGCAAGTTCCAGATGAACCTTGCGTTTTTACCGAAGTTGTTCCCAAATTAATTTGTTCTGTGAATTTAAAGTTCTCTTTACTTTTATCACTTGCGTTTAGTTTTAGTGAGTTAACCAAAACGTCCTGCGCAAAAGAGCTGCTCACGCCAACTAAAAAAGCGGATGCAACGAAAACTGATTTCAACGTAATTTTATACATAATCAATGATTTAAATAGTTGACTAATTAGTAGCCTGTATTTGATATTTGTTACAAATCAATTAAATATTACATAATTTGTGCGATGTATAACCGTTAATTTTTTCATAATGTTTTTGTTACGATATATTAACTTACAAAATTCACAAAAGTATTATGTGCTTTAAAATCAATAGATAAACTTATTATTGTTTGAAAAATAAATCTTAATTTGCCTCCTGAAACAGCGCCATATCACCAAAAATGTACGAACTTCAAAAAGAAAATTATTTAGGCAATACCAAAAAAATATTCAACAACGCTCAGGGAATTGCGGTGGTTGAAACGGAGTACCAAAATAAGGTTTATGAAGGCTGGCATTCACATAATAACGCACACATTACACTTTTCTTAAAAGGCGGAACTTCAGAAAAAAGAAAAAACTTTAGCGAAACCGTTGGTCCCGGTTCTTTGTTGTTTTACCACAGCGATGAATTGCACTTAAATCAGGATACGCTTTTTCCGTCTAAAAACATCAATATCGAAATTGAGGATAATCTATTGAAAGAACTTCAAATCTCTGAAAGCATAATCGAAAAATCGGTTCAGAATGCTGCACTTACCAAATTTTTGATTCTGAAAATCTTTAAGGAATCTCTGGTTGCCGATGCTTTTTCGGGCGATACGATTACGATGCTTTTTTCGCAATTAACGAATTCCAGTTCGCATTTGGAACGCTTTGAAAAAAGTCCGTTTTGGGTCAAAAGTTTAAACGAATTACTGAACGATTGCTGGAACGAGAATCCAAACTTACACGATCTGGCACAGGTTTTAAACTTAAATCCGATTACCATTTCAAAACATTTCCCGAAATATTTTGGCTGTACTTTGGGCGAATACATGCGAAGAATCAAAATCAACCGTTCGCTTTCGCTGATAGAATCCAATAAAACGAATTTGACGGAAATTGGTTTTCAATGTGGTTTTGCGGATCAAAGCCATTTTATCAGAACGTTTAAAAACCAGACGGGATTTTTGCCTAAACAATTTCAAAAATTATAAAGAGGCAAATTTCATTCTATTTTTTGGTTTTGCCGCGATCTACATTTGCTTCAAATTAAAACCAAATCAAAATTAAAATGGAAGCTCAAGCTCTGACCACAAAACAAAAAATATTTAATTTTCCGTTAACCAAAATCCTTCTTGCCCTAATTGTCACGATGGCTTTTGTTATTATCGGACAACAAGTTATAGGCAAATTATTAGGATTAACCGCTCTGGATCGCAATTACAGAAACCTTATTAAAGGAACTTTTGTCTCCATTTTGGCGATTACCGGATATATTCTTTTCTTTAAATATTACGAAAAAAGAAAGGTTACGGAATTATCCGCAGACAATCTGGCAAAAAATTTAGGTATCGGAATTTTGATTGGCGTTGTTTTGCAATCGCTAACGGTTTTGATTATTTATTTAACTGGTGGTTTTAATGTAGTTTCCGTAAATCCTGTTTCGTTTATTATTATTCCGCTTACGGTTGCTTTTACGGCTGCCATTCTCGAAGAAATCCTTATTCGCGGTATTTTGTTCAGAGTTCTGGAAGAAAAACTGGGAAGTTATATTGCTTTATTTATTTCGGCTATAATTTTTGGAGCGCTGCATTTAACAAATCCTGGTGCGACATTAATTTCTGCGTTGTGTGTTGCAATTGAAGCCGGAATATTATTGGGCGCTGCTTTTATATACAGTAGAAATTTATGGTTTCCGATAGCGATTCATTTTGCATGGAATTTTATGCAATCGGGTATTTTTGGCGCCATAACATCCGGAAACGAAAAATCTGAAAGTTTATTGGTTACCAAAATCGAAGGTTCGGCGTGGATTACAGGAGGAGAATTTGGTCCCGAAGGAAGTTTTCAGGCGATTGTATTTTGCTCAATTGCCTCTGTGATATTACTTTATTTATGTCATAAAGAGAACAAAATCATATTGCCTTATTGGAAGACTAATTAAAGAAAAGTTTGCCACGAATTTTCGCAAATTCAATTCGTGTAAATTCGTGAAATTTGTGGCAACTATTAACCTGCCAAATCTGCGTGAAAAAAATAAAACTCATCGCAGCCAGTTGCTTCCAAAAACAATATAATATGCCCAGTCTTCAGGGCCTTTTGCAACATCGACGCCCATTCTTAATTTGAATTTTCGCGCCAGCAAATACCTGAAACCGGTTCCGTAACTGTAAACAACGGGTTTTGCAAAGGCTTTGTCCCAGTCGTCAAAAGCACTCGCCAGACCGCCATAACCCATTAAACTCCATCTTCGGTACAAATCCCATCTAAATTCGGCTTCGGTTACAATACTGGCTTTTCCCTGATATCGGGCAGCTGGAATTCCTCTTAAATTAATTCCCGGACGCAGATAAAAAGGCGCGCTTCCTAACGCTTGTTCTCCTTCGATTCTCAATCCTCCAATTAATTTTTTAGCTATTGGATAATAGCCTATTGCCGATAAATTTAAACGCCACGCATCATAATCGCTCCCAATTGAATTATCAGACCAGAAAAAATCTGACTGGAGCCGGATTCCTTTATCCGGAGTAAAAATATTATCGCGTCCGTCAAACTGGATTGCAGCTCCTAATTGACTTACGGTACTATTAATATCTTTTAGTTTTGCAAACGCCGGAAGATCATTTACATTCGGAAAATTAATTTTAGAATCTAACAAAAAATATTGCGGACCCGCACTCCATTTTCCATTTCGAAACTGTTTCATAACGCGCGTGTAAAACACAAATGATTTAAAATTAAGGTCGATTTCCCGATCATTTCCGTTGGGTAAATTTTCATAAAAAGACATGTTTACATCTCCGTAACCAGCTCCCACACGATACATTATTCTTGATTTGATAAAACTTCCTGCTCTAAACGCACCAGCAACCCAGCTTTTATTTCCTGTGTACATTCCCATCGCTCCCGTAATATCAGGATCTACAAATCTTTTCTTTCCGTTTGCATCCATCACCGGATCGTGTTTTTTTAGAAAAATGGGAACAATTGCACCTCCAATTCCGCCCAAAGCAGGCTCTGTAATTATGGTGGGAACAACAATAAATCCATGTGCATAAATAATATAATCGCTTAAATCGAATGCGCCGTCAAGAGAATCTTTTACGCTAATATGAGGTTTTTGTCCCAACATTGCCTGAAAGGACAAAATAAAAAGGACATTTATAAGAATGTTTTTCAAAGAAAGTTTTGTGTTTTTCATATTAATGTCTGATTTCTTTAAAACCTATTTTCAAAACTTAAAAACATATTGCTATTTTGGTGTTTCTTTTTTCAGGCTAAAAACATGTGCCAGCGTTACAAAAAAAGTATTTCCCTGAAATCTGTTTACGGCATCAATTTCTCCCAGCCATCGAAGACCAACAGAAGTCATACATCCTAAATGCAGATAATTTACCTCAGCACCAAGACCGGCAACGCTATCTTTATCACCTTCAACAATTCCGATGATAGGAACCGGTATTTTATCATTTGTAACTTTATATTGCATGTAATAAATTAATCCGGCATTCAGGATTGATTTTGGCGCTGTTTTTTCGGCATTCATCATATAAAATGTTTTGCCCAAACCGCCTTCAATACTTAAAATATCTCCGGTTTTAATATCTGTATCTTTCTTTTTTCCGTTGATTTCATAAGATGCCAAAGTAGAAAAGTGAAATGTTTTTTTATCATTGAAAAATAATGTTGTTCCGGCAGAAAACTCATTCATGAACATTCCCAATCCGGCATTATCAGAAGCGCCGGCGGTATATTTACCCGTTGGCAGATACATTTGATAACTAAAAACAAAATCGGCTCTTTTAGTGTGCCAGCCCAATTGCAGCGGCTGAACATACATATCAGTAAAAGCCAAAGAATTATTGACATTTACATTATTTCCCTGTATGGTATTTGCGGCAAAAGCAACCAAAATTGCGGCTCCGTAATTGGCTCCTAAAATTTTAAAATCACTTACATATGCTGCTCCTGCGCCCGTAATCGTCATATTTAAATCCGGATTTGCAATTGCTTCATCGCCATCGGCATTTTTTAAAGAAGATGCGGCATAAAAATAGCCCGGTACATAAACGCTTAATGTGTTTTCAGGAGTTTGGGTTCCGGATTGTAATCCCATGGCACCCAGAATATGTCCGCCTTTAAGTTGCGCGTTTCCGGTAAAATAAATGATTAAAAGGAATAATGTTAAGATTGATTTTACTGCCTGATTATTTGTGCTAAATTTAGTTTTCATGGCGTATGTTTTAAAAATTAATGAATCCGGCAATGTTTAGTATTCTAAATGTTTCAGATAACGTTTAGTACGCATTTGCCTTTTCAGAATTAATTCTAAGTACTTTAAAATATTCAGAAGGAGATTTGCCCGTGTGTTTTATAAAGGCTCTAAAACAAGTGGTTCTGGATTTAAATCCGGATCCCCAGGCCATTCCTTCGAGTGATAAATCTTTCCATTCCGGATCGTTTATTTTATCTTTAAAATATTCGATTCTTTTTAAATTGACATAATCCTGAAAGTGAAGATTAAATTCTGAATTGATTAAATTAGAAAGATGATGCACTGATATTCCGGTTTCATCAGACAAATCGCGAATCACAAAATCTTTCTTTAAAAAAAGCTTTTTAGCAGAAAAAATATAATCCAGTTTTTCCAGATATTCCTGTTTTTTATCTACGGTCAATTCTTTTACTATGGGCAAATTATTTTTAATTTCTTTTGTTTTTATTTCTAATGAATCATAAACCTCAATATCAAAATCGAGTTTGGGTTCATTATTTATATCATAAAAAACCTGAGGCTTGAAATAAAGCCAGCCAACTGTAAAAACAAGTACTGAAGATATCAGAATATAACAGGAGAAATCAAGATTGTCTACCTGATTCACCAAAAAATAATGTACAAAAAGTGTCGAAAACAGAAACAGAATCATCAAATTATAAACCCTGATCCAGCTTAATAATTTTACTCTGTTAAAATGATTTTCCTTAAATTTTTTCAAATCATAATTTAAAAGCATCATCGTTTGGCAAAAAGCATACAACAGCCAAATCGTAAGGCTTAACATCGAAAATGGATTTTGAACTTTTTCAGAAATATAATCTATGAGATGAAAGTCGGCAAAATTACCAATCCAGATAAAAATGGTTAAACCAAAATAAAGCATGAAAGGTAAAAAATGAAGCCAATCGTATTTTTTGAATATTTTTTTATTGGAGAATAAAATGCTTCTGACGTATAAAAATGCCGAAGGCGCTACCAAAAAAATAAACGATTTTGTGATCATAAAAAGATCCGGAAAATGCTTAAACAGATTGGCCGACAAATAAAAATTATAAATGCTAACCACAGCCAGGCTGAATAAAAACAGACCCAGAAAAAAACTTTTGGAGTAATTTTTTCGCGAAAAAAGAACCATAAAAGAAGTAGCAAAACCAACTAAGGTTGCTATAAAAAAGAAAAGTGAGAGTACTATATCAATCATAACATTAAAATTTCAGTTACTACTATTTCTTTCGATGTGGAACTATCTGCTTTTTGAAAAATTATACCTGCCCTGAAAAGCAGGTATAATTTTATAATAACTTACCAGCTTATTTTTTGGCTAAACCGGGAGGGAAACCTGCCAATATTTTTTTGATTGAACTGGCAACAAATTCTTCAGGATTGTCTGGTTTGCTGTCGATTTGTGCATTTCCGATTCCCTGCCAGACTAATTTTTGTGATTTTGTAGAAACGATATCAATTATCAAAGAACCATCTACATAATCATAAGTATTGAATGTTGTGGTTCCGCCGCCCATCATGGCACCGCCGCCCCAATATCCGTATGGACGATACATACCGCCATAACCATAGAAATCAGAGTTTGCCGTAACTGATTGTTTGTTTTTCAATATCGAAACTGCATTTACTTTTAAATCCGGATTGGTGTTGTTTTCTGTAAAACCTTTCGCAATCATTTCAGAACGAATTGCATTCGTAACGCGATCTACATTTAATTGGTTTACCTGACCTTCCTGTGCTTTTAAATCATAAACTGCAAAGGTTTTGTATTCGCTAAAATTAGCCGCGTGGTCATAATCTGATGTAACATTTACGGTTGGTGAACAACTGTAAATTAAACCCAAAAATAACATTGGGATTAGTCGAAGAGTGATTTTCTTGTTCATTTTGTGGTATTTAAATTAATGAATTAATTAAGTCTAACTTCTAATTATTAAATAAAAAATGCTTCAAAGTGTAATGAACTGAGGAAAATGGCTTATAATATCTAAATTAGACGCTAAACATCTATTAAACAATTAATTGCATTTTATCAAAGATAAATCTTATTTCTCTGGGTAATTTAGCAACCAATAATTAAGTAAGAATTTCTAAGTATAAACTTAGAAAAAAATATTCAATTTGTAATAAAAATATTTCTTTTTTTATTGCCTTATTTTTTCCTTGTTCTTTACATATTTACTAGTATTAAAAATTTATATTTCTGTTGCAATTGGCAATCTTCCTTCCTTTATTGCTTCTAACATTTTGTTATAATCTATTTCATTTTGATCGGCATATAAAATTGAAAATTTCGAAATTGCATCGGCAAATTCATCACTATTTCCCAGATAACCGGATAATAAAGACGGATCTCCCGTTCGGGCATGTGCTCTTGCCAGCGCCCATCCGCAGGCTTTTGCATAATCTGCCATGTTTCTGGCTTTCATAATTTCGATAACCGGTTTTACTTTGGCATCCCGAAGCTGACGGATGTAAAAAAACTTATTCTGGTCATCATGTGTCCATCCTAAAAACATATCCGATGCCGATTGCATTAACTTTTGTCCCATCACAATGCGTTCGCCCTGATGATCGTATTTACTTTTAATCTTCAGATTGGGTTCTAATACACTTTGTCTTGCTTCTTTAAACTGCAAAAAAATAGGTTCTCCCGTCGCAGACATTAACAAACTAATACCGCAAATTGTGCCAACACTTCCTACACCTACCACTTTCATTGCCAGATCATGCAGTTTGTATCTGCTTAACAAAACTTTTTTGTCATCCGGCAATGATTCGATATAGCGATTGTGTGCCGTTTCTGCCTCCCGTATGATCCGTTTTCCTTCTTCTCCCTCAGGATGAAAAATCAATGGCGGATCATCTTTTATTCTGGCGCGTGAACCATCCTGATACGTCATTTTTGCAAACTCTTTTTCATGAGCCGTATATTCCGAAGCTTTTTTTATTCGCTTATGCTGAAATTCTTTTAGCTCTTCATCTTCTCCTCTTTCGATAAGTTTTGCCAGATCAATATCTGCATACCAAATTTGAAGTGCCGATAATTTGCTGTATTCGAGCATGTGTCTTTTGTAACTATCGGCTACATTCCAGGCAAACTCTTTGCAGTTTTTCTCCGAAAATTTTCTCCATCTTCCGGCAATGGCAAAACTGGCGGCGAGTCTTTTCAAATCCCATTCCCACGGACCTGGAAATGTTTCGTCAAAATCATTAATATCAAAGACCAGTTTTCGTTCCGGAGTGGCAAATCCGCCAAAATTCATTAGATGACAATCACCGCAAAGCTGCAAATGAATTCCTGTGTTGGGCGTTTGTGCCAAATCTGCCGCCATAATTGCTGCCGCTCCCCTAAAAAAAGCAAATGGCGATTCCATCATTCGGCTGTATCTTATGGGCAATAAACTTTCGACTCTTCCAATACTTGTTTTAATCAAAATTTCGATTGGATCTTCTCTTTTTTCTGATGGATTCCATTCCTGATGAACCGAACGGGGCGTAACTTTTCTGATCGCAGCGCCATTTTCAAAACGTGTTGCTTTTGATGCTTCCGGATCAAATAAATTAGTGCTTTTATGTTCGATTTTTGTCATCATAAAAATTATTTATTTCACTTCTTTAATATCATCCATTTTCCAGCTTTTATCAAAATAAGCAGCAGTTGGTCCGTAAAAACGCATGTAAGTAAACCAATGTTTGCCCGGTAAAGTCTGTACCCAGTTTTTCTCTTTTCCAGCCGGAGCTTTTGGTCCAAAATACAAGTCGACAGATCCGTCAGCATTTTTTATTAAATCCTTACGGGAAGATAAATCGGCATTTTTCTGCGGATTATCGATCAGACAACGCGTTGCGGTATCGTAAATCGTAATCGACCAGAAGTTTACTGCCGGAGGATTTGCCGGAACTTTCAGTGTATAATTTTTACCTCCGTCCAGCCAGTTTCCTTCGCTGTCGTAATAAGAACCTAAATACGCCTGACCTATGTTTGGTATTTTGGTAATCATGGCTTTTGAGTACGTCACAGCTTCATAGAAATAAGAACTTCTCTCAAAAAATTCATCGTAATTATCTGCATGCTGCGACGGATCTTTGATGATCATGACATAATCCCATTTTTTATCCGGCCAGTGTTTTACGTCTGCAAAACGTTTGTTGAATGAATTTGCCATGGCCATTTGTTGACCTTTCGCAGCAGCGGCAATTAAAATTTTCTTCTGACGTTCGTCCGGTGTAAAAGGTTTGCCTTTTTCGATTCCGAGATTTCTAAGCCATGCCATAAAAAAACGATCACGTTCTTCTACAGGTTCGTTTTGCAAAATGGCATGAAGACGTTCCCAATACGCAATTCCTGTTGGCTGAATTCCGTACCATTTTTTTCCTGCCGGCGGACTCACCACTTTTGTAGGCGTAGGATTTGCCCGTTTATCATACGGATAAATCTTAACTTGTTTCACCAGTGTTTCCGTTGTTTTTGGATCAGGATCCAATGCCCGGAATCCAAAAAACATATTTACGGTTGTACACGGAACTATAAAATATCCTGCTGGTTTAAAATCTTTCATTGTTGGCGGAACCAAAATATATTTTCCGCCTTTTCCTTTATCCGGTCCCATTTCGCCAATAGTTGCCTGCTCACGCTGCCAGAAATCTCCAAGCCCGCCGGCAGTATGTCCCGGAGGCATTTCGATTACTGTTGGACCATTTGCGGCAAGGTCTATAAATGACATGATATAAGGCGTCGTAGCGTTTCCGGTCAAAATTCCCAAACGATCATTATAGGTATTATAAAAAACAAGATCATTACTGCTTGCATTAAATGTTTTGTAATGAATTTGTTGCCATTCGGCGAAAGCCACAATCGGCAATCCCCACAAATAACATTGGGTTGCCTGTTGAAAATCCATTTCATCAAACAAAACCGGAATCGATTCTTTTGAAGGCAATTCACCATCCATTTTTATTTGCGTTCCAAACTCAGAAACTACAACCGATGTAGAATCTATTGATGGTGGTTCATTTATAACGTTCTTTTTTTCGCATCCAACAGTTAAAATCAGCAAAGCAACTGCAAGAACAACAAGGCTTTTATTTTTCATGTTATTGATTTTGATAGTTAGGCTGTATTATTTTTTTTTTTCAATTGGAGCCGGAAACCATTTGCCGTCCTGCACTTCTTTTTTAGGAACATAAGTTCTAAAGTTGATCGAAAAATGTTTCCCCGCCGGTGTAGGAAGCCAGTTGCTTTCGATAGCACCTTTTGGCAATGAAGAAGCTAACCAGATGCTCAATGAACCATCAGGATTTTTCTTTAAACCGGAAACATTATTGAGATTATAGCGTTTTAATTTGTTTGGTACTACGCGATAATCCGGCACGCTGTAAATTGTTGTCGACCAAAACGCATTTACGGCGGTGTCTGGCAGACCATCTTTTGGAAATCTGATTTCATACACTTTATCACCGCTCAAAGGCTGTTTGTTACTGTCGATCAATCCAATAAAATAAATAGCTTCATCGATTGTATTTGCCCATAATCCTCCGTAATTAATAATATCACGGGCAACAATGTCATCACCAAATTTGCCTGTCGCGTAGGTTACAGACCAGCCGTCTTTTTGAGTTCCAAAACCTTTTTTGGAATACCCTAAAAATTCAGGAATTGCTTTTGTTTGAATTACTTCATCGATACGTGCTTTTGCTTTGTCATCTTTTTTAAGATATTCTCCAACTGCAATTGCTTTTTCCTGATATTCTTTTCCTTTTGGCATTACATCCGGATAAGAATTAAGGACTTCTTCGACTTTGTCAAATATTTCGCCGCCAATTGGTTTTTTCGGAGTAAAATCCGGAATAGCAACCGGAGGCGCTATTTTAATTCCCTCAGGAACTGTCAGCGTAAATTGTTTCTGTAATTTTTGTGCGATATCCGGAGTTCCTTTTAACTCAACACGTGCCAATATTTTTGCTTTTTCTGCCGGCAATTCTATTTTTACTGCATCGGCAGGAATTGTTGGGTTTGATCCTTTTAAAACCAAAGCAAATTTTCCGTACGGTGTTTTAGGAAAATTACGATTGTTGATGTTCACAATTACATCAGCCCAGCCGTCTAATAATTGTGCGGTATAATAACGTCCTTCAATTTTTGGAACATTCAAAATAACGGCATGATCTTTATCAACAGCAATCCAGGCTTCGAGATAAGCGACATCTAAATTTGGGTTTACAAATTGCGCTGAACCAAGGGGATTGTATTTGATTTTATTGTACCCTATTTTCTCTACATTGATATCATAATTTTCTTGTTGAAGTACCAGATATCTTGCATATAAATACATGTAAGCGTCTACGATATCCTTATCTGAAGGAACTGCATTTGTATCTGTAGTTGTTTTTGTTGTTGTATCTGAAGTCGATACTTCTTTTTTACAGCTAATAAATAGTAATGCTGTCATTAAAATAAGAAGTGCTTTTTTCATATCAATAAATTTTAAAAGAAAAAATGATTTTTTACTACCCCGGAAATACAAAAGCAATTACGGCTCTTAATCCCCAGTCAGGTTTAATTTCGTGAGGTCCAACAATTGGAATTAAGGGCATAACGGCAAACTGAACTACCTGATCTCCCAATTTTGTAACGGCTCCAATGGATGGATTTAAGGAAATCAACGTTGTATTGGCTTCCCAGTTTTGAGTAATTTCAGCATTTACACCTAAACTTGCCCCGCTTTTGTAACTGTGCGACATAAATATTTGTGTATAAAAACTATTGAAATCCGCACGATCTTCATTTCCGGCAACTGACCAGATTTGATTGGCTATAAAACCTACTGAAAGTCCTTTGCCCTGATGCATTACCAATGCACTTGGCCCAACTCCGAATTTTTCTGTTCCAAGGAATTTTTCTGTCGCGGTGGGTACTAAAAATGCAGGTCCAAATCCTAAAATAAGTCCTTTTGTTTTAGGGGCAAAAAAAGCGGTTACCGTGGCGTCACTTAATCCAAATTGATGTGTGTTTTCGCCGGTAATATCCCGTTGATCTACAACCGGAAGAATATAACGCGTAATTAAATTGAGATTCTCACTTAATTTAAACGGAATTACAGGCTGAATGTTTATCGTATATTTTGATCCGTTGAAAGGCCCAATACCATAACTAAGATTGTTTTGTAATGGAACACTAATTAAACTAGCCACCGGATTCGCCAATTTATCTGCCAATTCCTGCGCACTTGAGCCCGCTTTTGCCGGTTCTTCCTGTGCAAAAAGGGTGAAATTCAGAAGAAAAAAAGCGGTACTCATGAATAGTTTAATGCTAATATGTGGTATTGTAGATTTCATAATCGTATACTTTAAGATTTCGTAATCATTATTAAAAAATCAAAAATGAGACAAATTCCAACCTGTAAAAATTGTTTCATCTTTGATTTAATAAATTAAATTCAGTCATTTATCATCCACCACTACTTCTTTTAGCTGTTGATAAGGATTTTAATTTCTCTTGTGCCTCTCTAAGTTTCAAATAATTATCAATAGTAATTGGACCAGGATACAGGTTACTTTGTACAACGTGAGGTGGATATTTTTCATAGGTTTTAGCAAATTCTCCAATAATGTTCTGAACAGTTGGCAGGAACCAGGTTTTCTCTGTAAAGTTATTCATGAATAAATCGTAGCGCTCCTGCGGATCTGCCCATAAATCAAATATTTGTGGTACAGTTGCTACATAACTCGCCGCGCCTTTCCAGCCTAAATTAGAATCTACCGCTAAACCTCCTGTTGCTTGTCCGTTATCTCCACGTAAGTTAAAGACCGCTTTGAATTTTCCAATTCGTATTGCTCCCGGCAACAATTCATCTTCAGTAAAATAAAACCACATGTTTCTTTTTGATTTTCCTGTGCCAAATAAAACCGGCGACATATCATAACTGTCAAAAATGGTTGGTTTTCCGTCTCTGTCTACAGTTGGTAATTCTTGTCCGGATAACGCAGCAAAAGTTGCCATAAAATCAAGCGTTCCTAAAATGTCGTGGTTTTGAGTTCCCGGTTTAATTTTTCCCGGCCACCATGCCAGTGTTGGAATACGGCTTCCTCCTTCACGGTCTGTTCCTTTTGTTCCTCTAAATGGAGTATAACCACAATCCGGATAAACATCCTGCCATGTTCCATTGTCAACAGTATAGATAATTAAGGTATTGTCTGCAATGCCAAGATTTCGAACCTCATCCATAATATGGCCAATTCTGGCATCTAATTCTACAATACAATCAGCATATTTGTTTTTACCGGCAGATTTTCCTGCATAATCAGGATGCGGCAAATTTGGCTGATGGTTTTTTGCAAAAGAGATTTCCATAAAAAATGGTTTATCTTTTTTCGCATTTTCTTTAAGCCATTTTATAGATTCTTCTTCTGTATATTGATCCAGAAACGGAATTACTTTTCCATCAATTTTTCTGACTTCACTGTATGGTTTTCCCGCTTCGCCTTCTAAAGCACCTTTAGTTCCTTTTGCCCATTGCGCTCTGATATCGTCAGGCATATCTGCATTCCATTCAGGATCTGTATATGTGTAAGCATTTAAGTGATACAAGGTTACATTTTTCATAACATCAAAACCTTGTGCAATTGGCATTGAATAATCCTCTTCTCCTAAGTGCCATTTTCCGGCAAAAAAGGTATTGTAGTTTTTACGTTTTAGCAAAGATGCCAATGTCCATTCTGCTTTTGGCAAACCTCCTCCGTCACCCGGAAAAGCAACAGTGGTCATACCGCTGCGGTTAGGAATTCTTCCTGTTATTAAAGCCGCTCTTCCAGGAGTACAGCTTGGCTGCCCGTAGAAAGACCAAAATTGCATTCCTTCTTTTGCCATTTTATCAACATTTGGAGTTGCTGCTCCACGGCCTTCACCACCGCCATAAGGGCCTAAATCTCCCCATCCGGTATCATCCGATAATAAAATAATAATATTTGGGCTTTTTTGTGAATAACCGATGTGGGTCATCAAAAAGCAGAACAATACGGCGAAGATCTTTGTAAGATTGACTTTGCCTGAAAAAAATTTAAAATCTGTTTTCATGTGTACTCTGGATAATGTTATTATTCAAATTATCTGTCTGGAAATATCTTTTTCCAATCGTCTTTCATACTGATTACATGATACTTATATTTAGCAGCAGTATTCAATGATAAATTATCTTTTTCCTGATAACTGTATTCTCTGGCAGCATCATTATGGTTTACAATCATTTGAAATGAAGGATATTTGCTTCCCTGAGAATATCGTAACATTGCAAGATCTCCCGCACCGCCTTCGTTTCCGCAGGCAAAAACCGGTCTTTGTCCAATGTGCAATTGTATGCCAACAGGTTTGCCAACTTTATCATCTAAAAGATCTAGAGCAGGTTCCCTGTTTATCGCATTTTTAGTATCGTCAAATTTATATTTGAAAGAAGTTCCTACCACCTGATCTTTTGGAATGCCATAAAAATCAGCCGATATAGCGCGAACCAATTCAACTGTTCCGCCTGTTACAATGAAAGTTTTGAATCCGTTTGCACGTAAATAATCCAATAATTCTAATTGTGGCTGGTACCTGATTTGTTTTAGAGGGACATTTTTTCCGGGATATTTCGCGCCGGCAAAAAATTCTTTAGCACCGGCTTCAAACTCATCTTCACTCATACCGGTGTGAGTTGCCGCTACCAATTCGATTAATGCTTTTTCACCTCCTTTTTCAAAAAACGTTTTGTCTTTTTCGACTACAGCTTTAAAAGGTTGTTTTTGAGCCAATGCAGGATTTGCCTCTACCATTTTTTTTACTCTGTAAAAAGCAAATAATTCCTGAACATAAGGTTTTTCAGCCCAAAGTGTTCCGTCATTATCAAAAGTGGCAATTCTGTTTTCAACCGGAATAAAATCAGGACTTCCTTCTTTCGTTACTTTGGTCACATAATCGGTTATTGCTTTCTTTACAGCTCCGTCATTCCAGCTTGGTAAAGGGTCGCCGCTAGTTGCAACTGTTGAAGTACTGTCTTTGGGATTAGCTGTAGTGACAGTTTCAGACTTTTTACAAGAAACTAATAATAACAAAAAGAAGGGCAATATGTATATTTTTTTATACATGATATGATTTTTAAATTATTGAAAAGCTTGAGTTATGGGTAAACTCAAGCTTTTTATTCTACATTCTAATGATCTTTTTTACTTTTTATTACTTGATTTCGCTTCACCTTGCATCGCTTTTTTCATTTTAATTTCACCTAGAACTTCATCCATAATAGTATACGGAGAGAAACTTGGCGGAATTGAACGAGGAGGATACTGTTTAAAAGTTTCGGCAAATGTTACCACTTCTGCTATATTTCCATATGCTAACTGAACATGATTTAAAATCCAGTCCCAATACGTATTAGAGGTGATATCTGCTCGTTCAAAAGGATCCTGATATAAATTGAATATTTTTTGCAAACGAAGTTTAGTAAACGGTTCTGCCCAAACTCCTAATGTTCCTTGCAAGCGTTGTTCTGCATAAACAAACTTATAATCTCCTTGTCGCATTCCTACAAGCAATCCGTCATCATCAGAATAAAAGAATTTATCTCTGGCGCTTTTAGCTGTTCCCCGAAGCATGGCAGACTGATCAAATCCATCAAGATGTACTTTATAGCTTTTACCGTTTGCATTATATCCTGTTAACAATTTTTTTGACAAGTCGGGTTCTCCTGCAATTGACGCCAAAGTTGGCATCCAGTCATTATGTGACATCAATTCATTGCTAATTTGCCCTGGCTTGATAACACCCGGCCAACGTATCATACAAGGTACACGAAACGCTCCTTCCCAGTTTGTATTTTTTTCTGAACGGAAAGGTGTCATTGCTCCATCTGGCCAGCTGTTCATATGAGGGCCATTATCTGTAGAATATACCACTATTGTATTATCTGCAATTCCTAAATCGTCTAAAGCTTTCAATAATTCACCAACAGTAATATCGTGCTCAATCATACCATCTATATATTCACTGTCGCCATGAGTATATTTACCACGATGTTCAGGTCTTACGTGTGTACGCAAATGCATACGTGTCCCATTCCACCATACAAAAAATGGTTTTCCGGCTGCATTTTGTCTTTTGATAAAATCAATGGCTGCAGCTGAAGTTTCGTCATCTATAGTTTCCATTCTTTTTTTGGTAAGAGGTCCTGTATCTTCGATTCTTTGTTTTCCTACTTTTCCAAAACGAGGATCAACAGTTCCATCATCTGCGCTGACTGCAGTGCATTTTAGTACTCCTCTAGGACCAAATTTTGCTAAATAAGCCGGATCTTTAGGATAATCTGGCAATTCCGGTTCTTCCTCTGCATTTAAGTGATAGAGATTTCCAAAAAATTCATCAAATCCATTTACTGTTGGCAGATTTTCATTTCGGTCACCCACGTGATTTTTTCCAAATTGTCCGGTTGCATAGCCCAGATTTTTCATCACGCCTCCAATAGAAGGGTCCAATTGGCTCATTCCCATTGGTGCACCAGGATATCCTACCTTAGTTAAACCGGTACGAATACCGTGCTGTCCTGTCAGGAAAGCTGCTCTACCGGCGGTACAGCTTTGTTCTCCATAATATTGTAAAAATCGGGTTCCCTCATTTGCTATACGGTCAATATTGGGAGTTTGATATCCCATTAACCCATTACTATAAGCACTTATATTGCTTATCCCAATATCATCTCCCCAAATAATTAAAACATTTGGCTTTTTTGTATTTTGAGCTTTCACCTGAACTGTTAGGCACAAAATTGCAAACAGCAAAATTGTATTTCTAAATTCACTTTTAAGTTTACTTCGTTTCATGGTAATAAAATTTGTTAATAATTCATTCTTTAAATTGGTTTTATAAGTCCAAACAAATCCTCTGTCAAAAAAATGGAGGTAAAATTTATTTTAATTTTATTATATGCTTAATTATTTCAACGGGAAATTTGAAACCAGAATTTTCTTAACTTTTCCTTAAGTATCTCAAAATTAGCTAATAAATAACCAGAGAAGTGCATGAAACAACCGTCACATTGTTTCATTTTATAAAATGAAACGTCAAAAACACTTTTTTTACAATACAGGCTTTTAATTTTTAAAAAGAAATTATAAAAAACCCGTGTAATTAAAATTTGGAGTAGGAGAAGTAATGGAAACAGTTAAAATAAGGAGAGCTTATTTTTATCTTTAGAAACTAAACTTTGCGAAGAAGATTCAAAAAAAAGCACAAAAAAAAGCCATCAAAATTTGATGGCTTTTTAATATTACAATTTTTTCTTAAACGAAAACTATTCTATTTCAGAAACTCTCATGGTGTTAACCATTCCTTTATCTTTAATTGGCATTGCTGCAAGGTTGATTAAATAATCTCCTTTTGCAACATATCCTTTTTGTTTTGCAATTTCGTTTACATCAGTTACAGTATCATCTGTACTTTCGTCTTTATCGTAGAAGTATGATTTTACTCCCCATAATAAATTCAATTGTGTTAAGATTCTTTTGTTTGAAGTAAACACTAAAATATGTGAAGATGGTCTCCAGGCAGAAATTTGGAAAGCAGTATAACCACTGTTTGTTAAAGTACAAATTGCTTTTGCTTTGATTTCGTTAGCCAATAAAGCCGCCTGATGACAAACGGTTTTTGTTACAAAACGTTTAGTTTTAATTTGTGGTGTGTTTTGTGGAACCTGAATAAGCGGTGAATCTTCAACAGCCTCACAAATTTGAGTCATTTTTTGGATTACTTGTACCGGATAATTTCCTGTAGCAGTTTCTCCAGATAACATTACAGCATCAGCACCATCCATTACAGAGTTGGCAACGTCATTTACTTCTGCTCTTGTTGGCGTTAAACTTGTAATCATTGTCTCCATCATTTGTGTAGCAACGATAACAGGAATTCTAGCCGTTTTTGCTCTGCGAATCAAATCTTTTTGTACCAATGGTACTTCGTGTGCAGGAAGTTCAACTCCTAAATCTCCACGCGCCACCATAAGACCATCGCAATAAGCAATAATTTTATCTATATTTTCTAAAGCTTCCGGCATTTCAATTTTTGCAACAATCGGAATTTTGTATTCAGAATGCTTAGCAATTAATTCTTGTAAGTCTTGTAAATCGCGAGGTGTTTTCACGAATGAAAGTGCGATCCAGTCTACTTTTTGCTCGATAGCAAAAATAGCATCTGCAATATCTTTTTCAGTTAAAGCCGGTAAAGAAATTTTAGTGTTTGGTAAATTAACTCCTTTTTTAGATTTTAATTCTCCACCCTGAACTACTTTAGCAACAACTTCTGTTTTTTTATCTGTAGAAATAATTTCAAAAATAAGTTTTCCGTCATCAAGCAAAATACGCTCTCCAGGATTAACATCATTTGGAAAGTTTTGATATTTCATGAACACTTTTTGAGCAGTTCCCAAAATATCTTCGGCAGTTGTAAAAGTAATTAAATCACCATCGTGTACAACAGTTCCTTCTTCCATTACACCAACTCTAAGTTTTGGTCCCTGCAAATCTCCAAGGATTGCAGTTGTGTAACCAAACTCTTCGTTAAGACCTCTAATGATATTAATCTTGTCTTTTACACCTTCGTAATCTGCATGCGAAAAATTGATTCTAAACACGTTAACTCCTGCATCGATCATATCCTTGATAATCTCTCTCGTACTACATGCAGGTCCAAGTGTAGCTACAATTTTAGTTTTTTTGTTTGTTAGCATTTTTTTTAAAAAATTAAATTGTTTTTTGATTTTATTTTATTGGTATCAACGACATAAATAGCAGCGATGCTCTCGATGGTATTTAATTGTTGTTGAATTTCTGAAAAATCAATAGCCTCTTCACTATTCTCTATTTTCAGGAAAAAATCTACCTTTTTAAATTCAGGAAGTAAATGAATTGTTGTTGAAACCTCACTTGTTTCATTGGAAAACAAATTCTGGAAATCATTTGTACTCACTGAAATGATTTCATTTTTATTCTGAATCAGATTCCATGCAACGGCTTTCTCAGAATCATAATAATAAAACCTAGAAAAATTTGCCTGTCCCTCCTTAGTCTGAGCATGGATCTCGTTTTTGCTCTTACTTAAGTTGATCGGAAGTTTTTTATTGATAAAATAGGCTAATCTATAATCTTCTAATGAAGTATGAATTGCCATTAAATAATAATCAATTTCGTCAAATTCGTCTAAATCCAATCTATGAATTGCCATATCATGAAAAATCTAGGTGTAAATATACTATTTCTATTGGAGCATCAATAGTTAAGATGTGGTTGTTTTTGTTAATTTATAAACGAAAACGTTATAGCTTTGAGAAAGTTACGGCAATTCTGTCGTTATTTCTTATCTATTTTTTCCTGAAAAGCAAAATACGCACGTTGCGATGCTTTTTCTTCTGCCTTCTTTTTTGAAGTTGCTCTTGCTCTTGCAATTACTTTGTCGTCTATGCTCAATTTTACGCCAAACAAGCGTTGACCGTCAATTCCGTTATCTTCAAAAATATCATAATGAAAGATTCTCTTTTCTTTCTGACACCATTCGATAACCAGACTTTTATAACTAATTACTTTTCCTTCAAGTCGTGCGATGTCTACATAAGGAGTAATAACTCTTTTTTGAATAAACTTTTCGCAAAACGAATAGCCTCTATCCAAATAAATAGCACCAACAAGTGATTCAAAAATATTACCATGAATGTTCTCTCCAAAATGCTGCACCGGTACTTTACTTTCGACAAAACGAACCAGATTTAAATCTTTTCCCAGTTCATTTAAATGCTCGCGACTTACAATTTTAGAACGCATTTTGGTTAAATAGCCTTCGTCGCCGTTTGGAGCTTTGTTAAACAAATGCGCAGCAATTACGGCACTTAACATGGCATCACCCAAAAATTCTAACCTTTCATAATTAATTGGGTGTCCGTTTTCATCTAATTTATTTGATGATCGATGCGTAAATGCTTTCTTATAAAACTCTATCGAAACAGGCTGAAAACCAAGTATTTTCTGAATAGTGTCAAAAAAAATCCCGTCTTCTTGAGAACGGGATTTTGAAAATATTTTTTTGATAATATTCATAGACAAAACTAGTCAACTAATTTTTTAAACAATACACAAGCATTGTGTCCACCAAAGCCAAAAGTATTACTCATTGCAACATTTACCTCTCTTTTTTGAGGTTTGTTCAAAGTAAGGTTTAATGACGGATCAATGTTTTCGTCAACAACTGTATGATTAATCGTTGGAGGAACAAGGCTGTGTTGCATTGCCAGGATAGAAGCAATTGCTTCAATAGCTCCGGCAGCACCAAGTAAATGTCCTGTCATTGATTTTGTTGAGTTGATATTGATGTTTTTTGCATGATCACCAAAAACAGCGCTGATTGCTTTTAATTCTGCAACATCTCCTAATGGAGTAGAAGTTCCGTGAGTATTGATATGATCAACATCTTCAGGGTTCATTCCGGCGTCTCTTAATGTATTTTTCATTACAGCAATAACTCCAATTCCTTCCGGATGTGGTGCCGTTAAATGGTAAGCATCAGATGACATTCCGCCTCCGCCAATTTCGCAATAAATTTTTGCGCCTCTGGCTTTAGCATGTTCGTATTCTTCAAGAACCAAAGCTCCTGCTCCTTCTCCTAAAACGAAACCATCTCTGGTTGCATCAAAAGGTCTTGAAGCCGTTTCCGGACTTTCGTTTCTTGTTGATAATGCATGCATAGAGTTAAAACCTCCCATACCCGCAATTGTGATAGCAGCTTCTGAACCACCAGATACAATTACATCACACATTCCTAAACGAATGTAGTTGAAAGCATCAATTAATGCATTTGCAGAAGATGCGCATGCAGAAACAGTAGTATAATTTGGACCCATATAGCCATTACGCATCGAAATGTGCGCAGGAGCAATATCGGCAATCATTTTAGGGATAAAAAACGGATTGAATTTAGGAGTTCCGTCTCCTTTAGCGTAATAAATTACCTCTTCCTGAAAAGTTTCTAAACCTCCAATTCCGGCTCCCCAGATAACACCTACTCTTGTTTTGTCGATATTATCATCAGTAAGTCCGGCATCTTTAATAGCTTCATCACTTGCAGCAACAGCGTATTGAGCGAATTTATCTAATCTTCGAGATTCCTTGCGGTCCATGTAATCTTCAATGTTGAAGTTTTTTACTTCGCAGGCAAACTTCGTCTTATGCTTCTCTGTATCATAATATGTGATAGGAGCGGCTCCGCTAACTCCATTCACAAGTGCATCCCAATATTCCTGGATATTATTCCCGATAGGAGTAAGAGCACCTAATCCTGTTACAACAACTCGCTTTAACGCCATAAATATGTATTTTGTACTTTAAACAAATAAAACCCACGCTTTCTTAATTGTATTGTTACTTAAGAGCTATGGGCATTACAATATAAATATATCTTTTTGATTGAAAACCAATCGAATTTTAAAATTTAAAAAAATAATAACACCCGAGTTTTAACAAATTTCAAGTTTCAAAAAACAAATTCCAAAATTGGAATTTGGAATTTCAAAAATTGGTGTTTTTTAGAATTCGGGTGTGATATTATTATTTTTTAGCTTCCTCGATATAAGAAATAGCTTGACCAACAGTAGCAATGTTTTCTGCTTGATCGTCTGGAATTTGAATATCAAATTCTTTCTCGAATTCCATAATAAGCTCAACAGTGTCTAATGAGTCAGCTCCTAAATCATTAGTGAAGCTTGCTTCTGTTACAACTTCGTTTTCGTCAACACCTAATTTGTCTACGATAATCGCTTTTACTCTTGATGCAATGTCTGACATAATCTTTAATTTTAGAATTTAATTTGTTGGCAAAAATAAAAAACTTTATTTTAAAACAACTATTTAGTTTATAAATGTGATACTAATTTATAAAATTAATTTCAAGAAAGCCCTTTTAATACTATTTATTTTCGATTTTTATTCCGTTTTTTGCATTCTCAAAATTAACTAGATTATGAAAAAAATTGTTGTTTTTGCCTCAGGTTCAGGAACTAATGCAGAAAACATTATCAAATATTTTAAGCAAACTGAAATTGCAAAAGTCGTTTCGGTGTTTACAAATAATGCCGAAGCAAAAGTGATCGAAAGAGCAAAAAATCATCAAATTCCGGTCGAAATCTTCTCAAAAAACGAACTTTTAGAACGAAACGTATTACAAAAAATAGAAAAAATCGACCCGGATCTCATAATTCTCGCTGGTTTTTTACTGAAATTCCCCGAAAACATAATCGAGAAATATCCTAATAAAATAATCAACATTCATCCGGCACTTTTACCTAATTATGGAGGCAAAGGAATGTACGGAATGCACATACACCGTGCTATAATCAATAATAAGGAAAAAGAAACCGGAATCTCTATTCATTATGTAAATGAAAATTATGATGAAGGCGGCATTATCTTTCAGCAAAATATCGCTGTAACAGACGAAGATACTCCGGAAACCGTTGCAGAAAAGATTCATGAATTAGAACAAAAGCACTTTCCTGAAATTATTCATAAAATATTAGAAGAAAACTCTAAAATCTAAATTCCACAATCAAAATTCTAAATTCCAATTTTAGATCAATTACTAAAAAATCTAAAATCTGAATTCTACAATCTAAAATAAATGAATCACGAAGTACATATATATACAGATGGCGCCGCAAAAGGAAATCCGGGAAATGGCGGTTATGGCGTGGTTATGGAATTGGTGGGAACACCGCATAAAAAAGAATTTTACGAAGGTTTTCGCCTGACGACAAATAACCGAATGGAACTTTTGGCGGTAATTGTGGGTTTAGAGAAATTGAAAAACCCAAATATGAAGGTTTTGGTTATTTCAGATTCTAAATATGTTGTGGATTCTGTTGAGAAAAAATGGGTTTTGGGCTGGGAGAAAAAAGGTTTTGCCGGAAGAAAAAATGCCGATTTATGGAAACGTTTCTTAATTGTATACCGAAAACACCAAGTGGATTTTAAGTGGATAAAAGGCCACAACAATCATCCGCAAAACGAACGCTGCGATCAATTGGCCGTTATGGCATCAATGCAGCCAAAACTTTCTATTGATTCTTTTTACGAAAAAACAGATTCTAAACTGCTATAAAAACAAACGTATCTGAAAACAAATTCAGATACGTTATTCAAACTACTAACTTAAAAAAATCTTATTCTTCTTTATCTAAATCTTTGGCAGTTTTAAACCCGGTCAACAAACCAACTCCGGCCATGATAAAAATAATCGACGGATAAACCGCATCGTCTTCTAAAGAAGTGTACGTTGTAATTAATAAGGCAAGAAAAATTCCAACTCCTGTTCCTATTAATAAGAAAGCAAAATTTACAACAAATATTTTCCACGCCGGAACGCCTTTTCCGCTTCCTTTTAAAAAGATACTGGCATCAACACCTTTTTCGATAAGTGCTAAACGTTCTCTGTTTCTTGTTGAAAAAATAAGATAAACGATTCCGAAGATCATTAGGAAAAGACTAATTGGTATTAAAATTTGTGGTCCCATAATTTTTATGTTTTTATAATTGATTGATACCCATATGACGATATGTTTTGAAATGAGGTTACATCTTTATTGAAATAAATTTTAATTTTTAATTTGCGAATTCAAAAACTTACTTAATATCAGTTAATTTTGAGTTTAAAATTTCTTTTTAATGAAACTCAACAACTTTGACAAAAACTCCTGTTTAAAGTTTATTTGCATATTTTTTGTCATCTCGACAAAGGAGAGATCACAATATGAAAGCTGAAATTTGTCAAAGTTTTAAACTTTGACAAAGATTTCTACTTATTACATAAATTGAAATTTGGAATTTTCTAAGTTTTGGAATTTATTTTCAAATTCCTGTAACCTAAACACAAAACGTGTCGTCCTATATAATATGAGTACTTTAAATGATCAATATTATATCGATAAAGTAATGCATGGCGAAACAAATGCTTTTGCCGTGTTAGTCGATCGTTATAAGGATATGATTTTTACTCTTGCCTTGAAAATGGTTAAAAACCGGGAAGAAGCAGAAGAAGTTGCTCAGGATACTTTTATTAAAATTTATAATTCTTTAAGCAAGTTTAAAGGCGATTCTAAATTTTCGACCTGGATATATAAGATCGCTTACAACACATGTTTAGATCGTTTGAAGAAAAATAAAAAAGAAGAAAACAATATTTCGATAGATGAATTTTCGGCACATTTAATCAAGACAATGGATAATGCTTTAAGTGCTTTAGAACATAACGAACGAAAGCAGACCATTCAGCATTGTTTGAATTTATTGCCCAGAGAAGAGAATTTCTTAGTAACTTTATTTTATTTTGAAGATCAGAGTTTAGAAGAAATAGGGAAAATCATGAGTATTAATGCTAATAATGTTAAGGTGAAATTATTTAGAAGCCGACAAAAATTAGCCGTAATTTTGAAAAAGAAATTAGAACCTGAAATAGTAGATTATTATGAAAGAGAGCGATAAAAACATAGAAAATCTTATTGATAAAATGATGGCTGAAAACACATTGGAATCGCCATCCATTGACTTTACTTCAAAAATAATGGCTCAGGTTTTAGTGGCAGAAAAAAGTAAAATTAAAGTTTATAAACCTCTGATCTCTAAACCAACGTGGTTTATTATTGGCTTGAGTTTAATTGCTTTGATTTATGCATCACTTTCTTCAGCAACCCAATATAATCTGGTAATTGATAAGACATATACAGAAAAAATCACTACGCTGTTTTCAGGAATTCATTTGTCTAAAAATGTTTTGTATGCTCTTTTAATAGTTCCGTTTATGATTCTTGTTCAGATAGGATTATTAAAGAATTATTTTGATAAGAAGTATGAGTTGTAGATTATTATTTGAAAGAATCTTCTCTTTTAATTATACAATATCTTCCACGAAGATCATCTAAACGAAGATCATATCTATTTAAATATAAAATATATGATATTGTAAAAAATTCATCAGGTTTTATAATTATGTTATTAAGTTCATCTTCGTTTTCGTTGAATGAGGGTTTTGAGTATTTTTTCAAAAATTCATCAAATCCTAAGCTATCATATTCTTTTTCTATTTTTGGATTCAATTTAAAATTTTGCAGAAGTATTATTTTTTGATTCGACACATCAAAAACATAATCTTCACTCAAAACTGTTTCTAAAAATTCTTTAAATGTTTTATATTTCTTTTGATAGTACAGTTTGTAGGACTGATATAAAAACTCGCCATTTGTAACAAAAATTTCATTTTCGTTTGTTCGAATGTATAAGTCTATAAATAAATATCTATTCGTAACTTTATTGAAAGCCAACTTCTCAATCATTTCTTCAGAAAAATTCTGCTCCTTTCTTTCACAGGAAATTAAAAAACAAAGTAACAATAATAAGGTTAGAATTTTCTTCATAAACGAAATTTGATATTTAAACAAATCTAGCTAAAATCTTCAATGATTTTTACAAAATAATCCTTGCAATTTAAATCCGAAAAACATATTTTAAGCACTCGAAACAATCGAATTTAATTCCTTCATTTACAATAGTTTTAGCCCCGCAAACGATATTGTTTTTTTATGAAAATTTTGAGAACCTAAACCGTTGCAATATTGTAACTTATGAAGTATCTTTGCACCCTAATTCGAAATTCATAAAATGAATAAATTATTGATTGTTGGAACGGTTGCTTTCGACGCGATTGAAACTCCTTTCGGAAAAACAGATAAAATATTAGGTGGTGCGGCAACGTATATTGGTTTATCAGCATCATTTTTTAACTTACAATCGGCCATTGTTTCTGTAGTTGGCGACGATTTTCCACAAGAACATTTAGATCTTTTAACTTCAAGAAATATTGATATCTCCGGTATCGAAATTGTAAAAGGCGGAAAAACTTTTTTCTGGAGCGGTTTATACCACAACGATTTAAATTCAAGAGACACTCTTGTAACTGAATTAAACGTTTTGGCTGATTTTCAACCAAAAGTTCCTCAAAATTACAAAGATGCTGATGTCGTGATGTTAGGAAACTTGCATCCGTTAGTACAAAGCAGTGTTTTAGATCAAATGGAGAAAAAACCAAAATTAGTTGTTTTAGACACAATGAACTTTTGGATGGACTGCGCTCTTCCGGAATTATTAGACGTTATTAAACGTGTAGACGTTATTACAATTAATGATGAAGAAGCAAGACAACTTTCAGGAGAATATTCATTAGTAAAAGCTGCTGCTAAAATCCAGGAATTGGGACCAAAATATGTGGTGATCAAAAAAGGAGAACACGGCGCACTTTTATTCCACAATAGAGAAGTATTCTTTGCACCGGCATTACCACTCGAAGATGTTTTTGATCCAACAGGAGCAGGAGACACTTTTGCTGGTGGTTTTTCAGGATTTATTGCGCAAAGCGAAAACATCTCATTCGGAAACATGAAAAATGCAATAATTTACGGTTCTAATTTAGCTTCGTTCTGCGTAGAGAAATTTGGAACAGAAAGGATGAAAACATTAAGTAAAGCTGAAGTAGCGATTCGATTACAACAATTTAAATCGTTAACGCAGTTTGACATAGAAATATAATGCCCGAAAGCCTCGATAACACGGGGCTTTTTTATTACGTTAATACACACAACTTACAACAACACAAAATACAAAACACAATGAGCGACGCGTTAAAACACGAATGTGGTATAGCCTTAGTTAGACTTCTGAAACCGCTTGAATATTACAAAGAAAAATACGGAACTGCTTTTTACGGAATACAAAAAATGTATCTGATGATGGAAAAGCAGCACAACCGTGGTCAGGATGGTGCCGGTTTTGCAAGCATCAAACTAGATGTTGATCCCGGACAGCGCTACATAAGCAGAGTTCGTTCGAATCATGCACAGCCAATACAAGATGTTTTTGCCCAAATTAATGATCGCATTAATGAAGAGTTAGGAGCTCATCCGGAATATGCAGATGATGTTGCTGCTCAAAAAGCAAACATACCTTATATAGGAGAATTATTTTTAGGTCACGTTCGTTACGGAACTTTCGGAAAAAACAGCATCGAAAGTGTTCACCCGTTTTTACGTCAAAGTAACTGGATGCACCGTAATTTGATTTTGGCAGGTAATTTTAATATGACGAATGTTAAAGAACTTTTCGAAAACTTAGTGGAGCTTGGACAACATCCAAAAGAAATGGCCGATACTGTTACCGTAATGGAAAAGATTGGACATTTCCTTGACAAGGAAGTAATGCAGCTTTATCAGGATTGCAAACTCGAAGGTTATTCTAAAAGAGAAGCTTCTCCGGTAATCGCAGACCGATTGGATATCGCAAAAATATTAGCCCGTTCTGCAAAAAATTTAGACGGAGGTTACGCAATGGCCGGATTATTAGGTCACGGTGATGCTTTTGTTTTTAGAGATCCAGCCGGAATTCGCCCTGCTTATTTCTATCAGGATGATGAAGTGGTAGTCGTAGCTTCTGAGCGCCCGGTTATTCAAACTGTATTTAATGTTCCTTTTGAAAAAGTACAGGAAATTGAACCTGGAAACGCTTTGATCATCAAAAAAAGCGGAAAAGTTTCTATGGAGCAAATTCTGGAACCTACTGTTAAAAAAGCATGTTCTTTTGAAAGAATTTATTTTTCAAGAGGAAGTGATGCTGAAATTTATCAGGAACGTAAAAATTTAGGAAAATTAATTTTACCAGCGGTTCTTAAGTCAATAGACAGCGATACAGACAATACTGTTTTCTCTTATATCCCGAATACAGCCGAAACTTCATTTTATGGTCTGGTAGAAGCGGCTCAGGATTTCTTAAATCAGAGAAAAAACAATTATATTCTGGAAAACAGAAACACATTAACTGCCGAAACTTTACAGGAATTATTAGCTGTAAAAATCCGTACAGAGAAAGTTGCTATTAAAGACGCTAAACTACGAACTTTTATTACAGAAGACAGCAGTCGTGACGATTTAGTGGCTCACGTTTATGATGTAACTTATGGTGTAATTAAACCAACCGATAATTTGGTTATTATTGACGATAGTATTGTTCGTGGTACAACATTAAAAATGAGTATCATCAAAATGATGGATCGTTTAAAACCAAAACGTATTGTCATTGTTTCTTCTGCACCACAAATTCGTTACCCTGATTGTTACGGAATTGATATGGCAAAACTCGAAGGTCTTGTTGCTTTTAGAGCAGCACTTGCTTTATTGAAAGAGAGAAACCTATATCATATAGTAGATGAAGTTTATGCTAAATGTAAAGCACAGGAAAATTATGTTGATACAGATGTTGTAAATTATGTTACAGCTATTTACGATCAATTTACTCCTGAAGAAATTTCGGATAAAATTGCAGAAATGTTAAGTTCTCCGGAAATTAATGCCGAAGTAAAAATCATTTTCCAAAAAGTAGAAGATTTGCATATTGCATGTCCAAAAAATCTTGGTGACTGGTACTTTACTGGGGATTATCCTACACCGGGAGGAAATCGTGTTGTAAACAGAGCTTTCATGAATTTCTACGAAGGAAAAGATGCAAGAGCATATTAAAAAAATACTAACAAAAGGTTAAATTGTGCAGTTAATCGGTTTTTTTTGCCGTTCGTCCTATATGTTTGGCAAAATCGCACATGTACAATACTTTTGGGAAACCATAACATTAGTAGGTTAAGTTTATGGTAGATTTGGGGCAAAAAGGGTGGAAGCAATTCCACCTTTTTTATTGGAATAAACTCAAATATATCCTTCAAAGTAAGAAATTACGTATTTCATCGAGTTTATTTGCACTTCGTCTAAAATATTTGGGAAAACGATATCACTAATATACATTTACAATACCATAACATTAGTAGGTTAAGTATATGGTAGATTTGGGGCAAAAAGGGTGAAAGAAATTTCACCTTTTTTATTGGAATAAACTCAAGGATAGTTCAAAGTAAGAAATTACGCATTTCATCGATTATTATTGCATTTCATCTAAAATATTTGGAAAAACAGAATTGCTGTCATAAATTTATTACACCATAACATTAGTAGGTTAAGTATATGGTAGATTTGGGGCAAAAAGGGTGAAAGAAATTTCACCTTTTTTATTGGAATAAACTCTGCTACAAAAAATATTAAGAAATTATAAAAGGCTAAAGTATAAAACAAAAAAAATAGACGAATAACCATTTGGCCATCCGTCTATTCATCTATTTTCTTTATTCTATTATCTTATTTGTCTAAAGCATATCTTCTTGCAACTTCTGTCCAGTTAATTACATTGAAAAAAGCTTCGATATAATCTGGTCTTCTGTTTTGATAGTTTAAATAGTAAGCGTGTTCCCAAACGTCCATTCCTAAGATTGGAGTTCCACCGTTACCAGCAACTTCCGGCATTAATGGATTATCCTGATTTGGAGTACCTACAACTTCTAGTTTACCGCCTTTTTGTACTGTTAACCAAGCCCATCCTGAACCAAATTGCGTTGCACCGGCTTTAGCAAATTTTGCTTTAAACTCTTCAAATGTTCCAAAAGAAGATTCAATAGCTGCTAATAAATCACCTGTTGGTAATCCTCCTCCATCTGGGCTCATTACAGTCCAGAATAAATTGTGGTTGTAAAAACCTCCACCATTGTTACGAACTGCAGCGTTTGATTTATCTAAGTTAATTAAGATGTTTTCGATTGTTTTTCCTTCCAAATCTGTACCTGCAATAGCAGCGTTTAAATTTGTAGTGTATGCATTATGATGTTTTGAATGGTGAATTTCCATTGTACGTGCATCAATATGTGGTTCTAATGCATCATATGCATAAGGTAATTGTGGTAATTCAAAAGCCATGATATTATGATTTTATGGTTTATAATAATTTATTCCAAATTTAAACATTTAACTTTGGAATAGAAAATACTATTTCGTTATAATTCAATTTAATTAATTGATGACTTGATTATTTAACACGTAAATAATTGGAAATCTTTATTTTCCATTAAAAGTTGTCATTGTATTTTCTAATCCTGCTGTTCCAAAAGATTTAATAATTTCAGAAGCAACTTCTAATCTTTCCGGTAATTTTGCCTTTTCTTCTTCATCCCAATCCCCTAAAACGTAATCAATTTGCTGTCCTTTTTTAAACTGATCACTTATACCAAATCTAAAACGAGTGTAGTTTTGAGTATTTAATATTAAATTGATATTTTTTAATCCGTTATGACCGCCGTCACTGCCTTTTGGTTTGATTCTGATGGTTCCGAAAGATAGATTTAAATCGTCTGTAATCACCAGAATGTTTTCTAATGGAATGTTTTCTTTGTCCATCCAGTATTTAACGGCTTTACCGCTTAAATTCATATACGTGTTTGGCTTAAGCAGAAAGAAGGTTCTTCCTTTAAATTTATATTCGGCCAAAGCACCCAGTTTTGCAGTTTCAAATGAAAGGCTTTCTTTTTTAGCCAAAAAATCCAGGACTTTAAATCCTATATTATGTCGTGTATTTACGTATTCGGCACCAATATTACCAAGTCCTATAATTAAATATTTTTTCATATTGTCTGTGTTCTCTTCTTTCTGTGTTGATGAAAACAGTTTTGTTATCCATTTTATCATGCTTGCAAAAGTAAGATTAATTAGAGAATGTGGCAATTTGATAATTAGATAATTTGTTTTTAACCGCAAGTGCGAAGGATTTACGTCATTAGAATGGCTCGCGGATGACGCAGGTTTAAACGGATTTATGCCGATTCTTTTTGTCAGACTGAGCGAAGTCGAAGTCCCGCAAAGTATTTCACTTCAGATTGTCGAGTTTCTTGCGAGGACTTCGACTTCGCTCAGTCTGACACCCTTTTGACTTTCTTTGTTCCTTTGAACCTTTGAACCTTTGAACCTTTGTTCCTATGAACCTTTTAAACAAAAAAAGCACCAATCTTTCGATTGATGCTTTTGTATTGAAATTTGAAAAAAAATTATTTTTTCTTTCCTTTTGCAGGAGCTTTTGCAGCTTTTGCAGCTTCTTGAGCAGCTTTCATAGCAGCACGAGAAATTCTTACCTGAGCTACAACTGTATTATCAGGGTGCATTACTTTGTATTCTGGTTTACCAACTTTAGTAACATATAATTTGTTACCCATTTCAAGTGGAGTAATGTCAGCTTCAACAAAATCAGGAAGATCTTTAGGTAAAGCTTTTACTTTTAATTTACGAGTATTCAAACGTAAAACACCACCTGCAAGAACACCTTTTGATGTACCAACAACTTTTACAGGAACCTCCATAGTGATTTCTTTATCATCAAATAATTGAAAGAAGTCAATGTGTAAGATTTTGTCAGATACAGGGTGAACCTGAATATCTTGTAAAATTGCATTGAATGATTTTCCTTTTCCAAGCTCAATCACAACTGTGTGTGCGTTTGGAGTGTAAACCAAGTTTTTGAACGCTGCAGCGTCTGCTGAGAAGTGTACTGCTTGATTTCCTCCGTATAACACGCAAGGAACCGCTCCAGCATTACGTAAGGCTTTAGTTGACACTTTGCCCACGCTTTCTCTTTCTGATCCTTTAATTGTAATCGATTTCATTGTAAAAAAATATAGTTATTAATAAATATTCTAATCCTTATTGTAGTAAGATTGCTTTATTGCAATGACTACATTATAAATTTTCCACTAATGGAATTGTTGTGGTGCACCATGTGCATAACTTCAGCAAAAAGAGGTGCACAACTCACTACTCTGATTTTCTTTGATTCTTTCTTTAATGGGATTGAATCGGTAACTATTAACTCGCTTAATTTCGAATTTTCAATTTTTTCGTAAGCTCCGCCTGATAAAATAGCGTGGGTACAAATTGCTCTAACGCTTAATGCTCCTTTTTCGATCATTAAATCTGCTGCTTTCGCTAATGTACCACCAGTATCGATCATGTCGTCTACTAATATTACGTTACGGCCTTTTACTTCACCAATCAACTCCATAGTGTCGATAACGTTGGCTGCTTTTCTTTGTTTGTAACAGATTACTACATCTGATTCTAAAAACTTAGAGTAAGCATATGCTCTTTTTGAACCTCCCATGTCTGGAGATGCAATAGTCAAATTTTCTAAATTTAAACTCTGCACGTAAGGCAAAAAGATGGTTGATGCAAATAAATGATCTACCGGTTTTTCAAAGAATCCCTGAATTTGATCTGCATGCAAATCCATTGTCATGATTCTTGTTGCTCCTGCAGCAGTTAATAGATTTGCTACTAACTTTGCTCCAATCGGAACTCTTGGTTTGTCTTTTCTATCCTGTCTTGCCCAACCAAAATAAGGCATAACAGCTGTAATATGTCTTGCAGATGCACGTTTTGCTGCATCAATCATTAGTAACAATTCCATCAAATTATCTGCCGATGGGAAAGTTGAACATACGATAAAAACACGTAATCCTCTGATTGACTCTTCGTAAGATGGCTGAAATTCTCCATCGCTATACGTTGACATCGTTACTTTTCCTAACGGAATTCCGTATTGTTCTGCAATTTTTTCTGCAAGATAAACACTTTTTGAACACGCAAAAATTTTAGCTTCTGGTTCTAGGTGCGACATTATAATTTGTTGTTTTGTAGTTAGTTGTGTGTGCGTCGTTTTAACGAGGTGCAAATTTAGAAAATTTATTGGACACTGAAAGGAAATATTTAAGTATTTTTAGTAGAACATTTAATTTTATTTTTTACATTTGCACCGTGTTAAAGGAATAAGCACAGTTATGGCAACATAATTACTTATTCTATTGCGTTAGAATAATTGATTTATTAATTGTTTTTTCGTCTGCTAAGCCCGGATGGCGGAATTGGTAGACGCGCTGGTCTCAAACACCTGTGGGAAACCGTGCCGGTTCGACTCCGGCTCCGGGTACAAAAACCTCTTCATAACTGAAGAGGTTTTTTTGGTTTTATACTATTCCGCTATAGCCTAAGGTTTCAACCTTGGGATTTAGATTGTGCAAATTTGAAATGTTATTCCCGGCATTGCGCTCCAACGATTGAAACCGTTGGCTAAGTTTATAAACCCCGTTTTTTAGCAAAAAATGTTTCAAACCTCACAACTCGCCTCATGCAAAACAGGAAAATTGCACGAATTAGAAATAAAACACAATTGATTTGCTTTTTGATGTAAATCTAAAGCTAACTCGATTTTATCCGAATTTGAAATTTTTACTTTAGGTTTTAATATTACTTCAACAAAACGTCCACTTCCATCGGAAGAAACTTCTAATGTGGCTTCTGCATTATCTGAATATTCCAAAACTTCAATTCCGTTTTGAGAACATACATATAAGTAGGACATCATATGGCACGAAATCAAACTACTTAACAACAAATCTTCGGGATTGTATAATTGTGGATCGCCTTTGAAAGCTTTTGCAGCCGAAATATTTAAATCTGGTTTTCCTTCTATACTAATCTTATGACTTTTATTGTAAAATCGCTTTGTTGAATCTTCTTGATTTTGATCGGAAGTCCATTTTGCTTCAGCTTTGAATAGATGTCTCATTGAATATTTAGTTTTACTATTGCTAAATTAAGATTTTTATAATCTGCAAATGAATTAATCGCGCAAAGTCGCAGAGTCGCAAAGTTTTTCTGCCACGAATTTCACAAATTTTCACTAATTAAATTGAGCAGAGTTTACTAAAACAATTCGCGCTAATTCGTGAAATTCGTGGCGAAAAATTTCCATAAAAAACCTCGTAAGCATACACTCACGAGGTTTCTTAGAGAATTACTAACTAATTAATATAATTCCAAAACTATTTTTTTACAGAAAATTTAAAAGTAGTTTTAGTTTTATAATTTTCTCCCGGGTTTAGAACCGTTGTTGGGAAGTTTTTCTGGTTTGGAGAATCCGGATAATGTTCTGTTTCCAGACATAAACCAGTTCTGTGAGCATATGTTTTTCCGTCGCGTGTTGGTAAAGTTCCGTCAAGGAAATTTCCGGAGTAAAACTGAATTCCAGGTTCATCCGTTGTCATTTCAAGAATTCTTCCGCTTGCAGCGTGGTATACTTTTGCAATAATTGTTTTTCCTTTTTCAGGATTGTTCAAAACCCAGCAATGATCGTAACCTTTTCCTCTTTCTAATTGTTCATTTTTCACTTCGATATCTTTTCCAATTAATTTTGGTTTTCTAAAATCGAAAGGCGTATTCGCAACATCTTCTAGTTTTCCTGTTGGAATAAGAGTCGCATCAACCGGAACAATTTTATCAGCGTTTAAAGTCAATTCGTGATCTAAGATTGTTTTAGAAAAATCTCCTGATAAATTGAAATAAGAATGCTGTGTTAAATTCACAACTGTTTTCTTATCTGTTTTTGCTTCATAAAGCACTTCTAACTGATTATCATTTGTCAAAGTATAAGTCACAAAAACCTGTAAATTTCCCGGATAACCTTCTTCCGTATCTTTACTTAAATAAGATAATTTTAAAGAAGCTGTATCTCCAGATTTTACCTCATCAGCTTTCCAAACAACGTTGAAATATCCTTGCGGACCGCCGTGCAAAGCATTTGGAGCGTTATTTATCGCTAACGTATATTCTTTTTCGTCTAAAGTAAATTTCCCTTTAGCAATTCGGTTTCCGTATCTTCCGATCAAAGCGCCAAAGAATGGATTTTCTTTTTCATATTGTGCCAAAGAATTAAATCCGATCACAACATTTTCAGAAACACCCTCTTTATTTGGTACTTTCAAATCTGTAATTCTGCCGCCAAAAGTGATGATATCAACTTCCATCCCATTTTGGTTTTTCAGTTTATAACTGTCGACTTTTTCTCCTTTTGCAGTTGTTCCGTAAGAAGATTTTTCAATCGTAACAGCCCCCTTTTCATCCGAAGAAACTTTTTCAGTATCTGTCTTTTTATCGCTTTTGCATTGAACTGAAACTGCAGTCAAACTCAAAATACTGATTCCAAAAAGACAACGTTTTAATACATTCATAAATGATATTTTTTAATTATTGTAAAAGTGAAATGTAAGATATGAAAAAATTAAAAGCGACAAAATTTTAAAACCGCTGAACCTTTGCCTCTTTGAACCTTTGTCCTTTAATTACAATCCATGTTGAAACAAATGATAATATGCTTCATTTGCATTGATCTTATCTTTAAAGTCTCTCACAGTCGTTTTTTCATCAATAACCAATAATTCGATTCCGGCAATATCAGCAAAATCTTCCATATATTCTGTTGTGATAGACTGGCTGTAAACCGTGTGATGCGCCCCGCCAGCTAGAATCCATGCTGTTGCAGCGATATCAAGGTTTGGTTTACAATCCCATAAAACTCTGGCAACCGGTAATTTTGGTAATTCTGCCATTGGTTTTATCGCTTCAACTTCGTTTACAATCAAACGGAAACGAGTTCCCATATCAACCAACGAAACATTTATTGCATCTCCCGCAGGTGAATTAAATACTAAACGTGCCGGATCTTCTTTTCCGCCAATTCCTAACGGATGAACCTCGCAAGAAGGTTTTCCATCTGCAATTGAAGGGCAAATTTCTAACATGTGAGATCCTAAAACATATGATTTTTGAGGTGTAAAGTGATACGTATAATCTTCCATGAAAGATGTTCCTCCTTCAAGACCCACATTCATTACTTTTAAGGCACGAACCATTGCAGCGGTTTTCCAGTCACCTTCTCCACCAAAACCATAACCGTCGGCCATTAATCTTTGTGTTGCAATTCCTGGAAGTTGTTTCCAAACTCCAAGATTTTCAAATGTATCTGTAAAAGCGCCAAAACCTCCTTCTTCAAGAAAAGCTCTTAAACCTAATTCAATTTTTGCCGCTTCCGCTAAAGAACTTCTTTGCGCTCCGCCTTCTTTTAAAGAATCAGTTAAAGTGTATGATTGTTCGTAAACGGCTAATAAATCGTTTAATTCTTTATCCGTAACTTTCTCGATATATTTCGTAATATCTGAAGAATCAAAACCATTAACTGACATTCCGAAACGAATTTGAGCCTCTACTTTATCACCTTCCGTAACGGCAACTTCACGCATATTGTCTCCAATACGGGCTACTTTTAAGTTTTGAAGTTCGTCCCAGCCAAGAGCTACTCTTGTCCAAATACCTAATTTTTTCTGAACTCTTTCATCTTCCCAATGTCCTACAACCACTTTACGTTTTTTACGCATTCTGGACATAATAAAACCAAACTCACGATCTCCGTGTGCGGATTGGTTTAAGTTCATGAAATCCATATCGATAGTTCCCCACGGAATTTCAGCATTATATTGTGTATGTAAATGGCACAAAGGTTTTTTCAAAATACTCAAACCGCCAATCCACATTTTTGCTGGTGAAAATGTATGCATCCACGCAATAATTCCGATACAGTTTTTTTCTGAATTCGCAGCCAAACAAACATCTAAAATTTGTGCAGGAGATTTTACCACATCTTTATAAACCACTTTTACAGGAATTTGAGACGAAGCCCCTAATCCTTTTGCAATAATCTGCGAATGCTCTGCTACTTTTCTTAATGTTTCTTCACCGTATAATTCCTGGCTTCCTACTACAAACCATACTTCTTTTTGAGAAATGTCAATCATGTCTTTATTTTTGTTTCAAGTTTTCTTTGTTTCAAGTTTCAAGTTCTTAAAATGCCGAAAATCTTATTGTTATTTTATTATTTTGTTTTGTTCGTTCATGTTTCACGTTCTAAGTTTCACGTTCCAAAAACCTGAAACAAAAAACCTGAAACCTGAAACAAAATTTTTACTGTCCGTAATACGAATCTTTTCCGTGTTTGCGGTTGTAATGTTTTTTTATTAATGAATCTTTTAATCTTGGCGCATTTGGGTTTATTTGTAAAGTCAGATATGCCATTTCGGCTACAACTTCAAGAACTTTACTGTTGTAAACCGCTTTTGCAGCATTTTTTCCCCAGGCAAACGGACCGTGATTTCCAATCAAAACCATTTCTACTTCTTCGTAGGAAAGATTTTTTTCTTTGAAACAATCCAAAATCTGAATTCCGGTATTGTGTTCGTAATTTCCTTCGATAAGCGAATCTGCCATTGGCGGAGCACACGGAATATCGGCCGTTAAATGGTCGGCATGCGTAGTTCCAAAAATTGGAATATCTTGCTGCGATTGCGCCCATGCAACCGAATAAGTTGCGTGTGTATGTGCAACGCCGCCAATATTTGGCCAGTTTTTATATAAGTAAGCATGCGTTTTTGTGTCTGATGACGGACGCATAGAACCTTCAATTATGTTGTTGTCAAAATCTACAATTACAATATCTTCCGGTTTTAAATCTTCGTAAGGAACGCCGCTTGGTTTTATGGCAAAAACACCATTTTTTCTGTCAACTGCGCTTACATTCCCAAAAGTATATACGACCAAATTCAATGCATTTAACTGCATATTGGCTTCGTAACATTCCTGTTTTAAATCTTTATAAAGAGAATTCATGCTGAGAAATTTTAATAGTTGGATCTTCGTAAGCACTTAATTGATCATAAGCAATCAGCAATTTATTGTATGCTGCTACTTTATCTAATTGAGGGAAATATTCACCGTCAAAATCGCTTCCTATTTTTTGACTTGCTTCAATTACATTTGGATAAATTCCGGCTGCAACGGCTGCATAAATAGCTGCTCCCAAAGCTGGAGTTTGGTCTGAAGCTGCAATTTTAATTGGCTTGTTTAAAACATTTGCCAAAGTCTGCATGATAAAAGGAGATTTACGGGCAACGCCGCCAATTCCGATTACGCTGTCAATTTTTACACCTTCTTCTTCAAAACGATCGACGATTTTTTTCGCTCCAAAACAGATTGCGTTTACTAAAGCTTTAAAAATATGTGGTGCTTTTGTTCCTAATGATAAATTAGAAATAGCGCTTTTTAATTCCTGATTGGCATCTGGAGTTCTTCTTCCGTTAATCCAGTCTAAAGCGATTGGAAGAGTTTCTGAAACCGGAATTTTCTCTGCTTCTTTTGTTAATTCTACAATTAATTTATCGCTGAATTCTTCTCTTAATTGTTCTTTTTGAGCCTCTGTTAAAACAGAAGATGAAGTCAATAAATGATGTGTTGGCCAAAGCAATAATTCTTTGTACCAAGCCAATAAATCGCCAAAAGCAGATTGTCCGGCTTCTAAGCCAATAAATCCAGGAATTACAGATCCGTCAACTTGTCCACAGATTCCGCGAACAGTTTTTGTTCCCACTTCATCATAAGAACCAACCAAAATATCGCAGGTTGAAGTTCCCATAACGCGAACTAAAGTGTTTTCTCCAATTTTAGCTCCAACGGCTCCGGAGTGTGCGTCGAAAGTTCCAACAGCCACAATTGTTTCTGTAGAAAGTCCCAAACGATCTGCCCATTCTTTGCTTAATTTTCCCGCAACTAAATCAGATGTATAGGTCTCATCATATAAATTACCGCGAAGTTGTGCTAAATAAGGATGTAGTTTTTCTAAAAATTCAACCGGGGGAAGTCCATTCCAGTCTTCGTGCCACATCGCTTTGTGACCGGCGGCGCAACGGCTTCTTTTGAAAGTTTTTAAATCTTTATCTTCAATTAGTAGATACGTCATTAAATCGCAATGTTCCATCCAGGTGTGCGCTGCATTTCGAACGGCTTCATCTTCTCTGGCAATGTGCAGGATTTTTGCCCAAAACCATTCTGATGAATAAATTCCGCCCACATATTTGGTTACATTTTCTCCGCCCCAGCTTACCGCGAGTTCGTTGATTTCGTTAGCTTCATTTATCGCTGTATGATCTTTCCACAAAACCATCATCGCATTTGGATTTTCCTCAAAACCTTTGGTTAAGGCTAACGGAATTCCGTCTTTCGTAACCGGAACAGGAGAAGATCCCGTCGTATCAATACAAATTCCGCGTACTTGCGAAGGATCAACTTTACTTTCTTTTATAACCGTTTGAATGGTAATTTCTAAACCTTCAATATGATCTAATGGATGCTGGCGAAACTGATTGATGGAGGCGTCACAATATTGCTTGTTTTTCCATCTTTTATAATTAGAAACATTTGATGCCAACTCCTGTCCATTTTCAGTATCTATTAGCATCGCCCGAACAGAATCTGTTCCGTAGTCTAATCCTATAACGTAATTTTTCATTCGAAATTTATTTTTAATGGTGACAAATATACTTATAAATATTTATAAGTGTACAAAAAACACTTAATAAAAAAGCTATGATAATTTTTTGCAGATATTGCACTAAAACAGCATTTTAAGGTTAAAAGAAAAAATAAACGTAACAATAACATTTATTCTGTTGCGATTATTTCATATTACCATTAAAAACTGTAGAACACAAACTGCTTTTTTACCTTTATTTTATCTGAATTTTTCTTCTTTAAACTACTTTCCTTCCAAAACCAAAACTGAAAAAGGAGGCATATTTATTTCTAATTTCCCTTTTTTATTTTCAAAATCTTTAAAAATTACAGGACTAATTTTATTTGGATTTTCAAAAGAATTATAGTCTTGTAATTTTGATGAAGTGATGATATTTGCAGTAAAATTTTTAACGCCTAAATCTTTTGTATCAATCTCTATTTTATGTTTGCTTTTTGCGTCGATATTTACAAGCGAAATATGAATCGCTCCGTTTTGATCTTTTGATGCCGAAGCAGAAACTGCCGGAATCGTTTGATCTTTAAATGTATATAATGGTGAAGTAAAACTCACAGGTAATAATTTTGCATCCTGATGCACATTGTACATTTGCATGACATAATACGTAGGCGTTAAAATCATTTTTGTTTTATCTGTAAGAATCACAGCCTGAAGTACATTTACACATTGTGCTAAATTGGCCATTCGAACACGATCTGCGTGGTTATTGAAAATGTTAAGCGTTGCTCCGGCTAAAACCGCATCTCGTATGGTATTTTGCTGATATAAAAATCCCGGATTTGTTCCTTTTTCTACATCATACCAGCCGCCCCATTCGTCTACAACCATCGCCACTTTTTTTTCAGGATCATATTTATCCATTACAGCAGCGTGTTTTGTGACCAATTCTTCCATTTTTAAAGCCTGATTCATCGTCAGAAAATATTCTTCTTCAGAAAAATTCACTGCATCGCCTTTTTTATTCCAGTTGATAACAGAATAATGGTGTACTCCAACGCCGCCAAGCATATTTAACGGAATATTTTTCATTAAAACTTCGGTCCAGTTATAATTGCTGCTATTCGCTCCTGATGCAATTCGATTTATGCCTCCCGTATTATTCCAGTCTGCCATAAATGTGGCAAACTTGCGATATTCATTGGCATAATATTCCGGTGTCATATTTCCTCCGCAACCCCAGGCTTCATTTCCAATTCCCCAATATTTAACTTTCCATGGTTCTGTCCTTCCGTTCTTTTTACGCAAATCGCTCATCGGACTTTTACCTGCAAAATTTGCATACTGAATCCAATCAGCAAATTCCTGAACGGTTCCGCTTCCCACATTTCCCGATAAATAAGGTTCTGCACCAAGAACTTCGCAAAGATTTAAAAAGTCGTGCGTACCAAAACTGTTATCTTCTGTAACGCCTCCCCACCATTGGTTTACAATTGTTGGTCGTTGTTCCTTTGGTCCAATGCCGTCTTTCCAATGATACGTATCGGCAAAACAACCGCCCGGCCATCTTAAATTTGGAATTTTCAAATCTTTTAAAGCCTTTATAACATCGTTCCTGACTCCGTTTGTGTTTGGAATTTTGGATGTATCGCCAACAAAAAATCCACCATAAATACATCGTCCTAAATGTTCTGCAAAATGTCCGTAAATATTCTTATTGATAATAGGTGACGAAGCTTCATTTTTTATTGTTATAACTGTGGGATCTTTTTGTGCAATAATTGTTTGAATACAAAGTATAGCAAACAAAATAAAAAGTAGTTTTTTCATTTGGTTTGTGGTTTTTAGAAAGTAATGTTGGTTAGACGGCTTCTTAGTTAGTATTTGCTTCTGAAACACAATAAGTGTTTCTTTGACATTTGTAAAATAATTAAAAAAAAGTCTTAAAAACAAATTAATTTCTTAAAAACAACTGGTTGCAAAAAACATATTCCTAAAGGTTATTTTAAAATAGACTAGTAATTCACATCTTTTGGGATTTATCCATTTTTTTTAATAAAGGTATTTCTTTGTATAATTCTTAAATAAAAAATAATAATCTTCTTACGAATTTTCTTTTGAAAATGTTTTTACCTTTGACCCTAATTTAAATAATAAACAGAATAAATCATTTTAGTTCGTGGTTTTATTCAATTGTTAAGATTTTGATTTATCATTATAAGTGTAAATACTACATTAATAAATTATGAAACAACTTAATAAGTTTATATATTTACCAATAAATTATTAAATATGCTAAACAGTTATAGCTCTGCCGATAAAGTTTTATTAGCAGTAGATTGTATCATTTTTGGATTCGACCACGAGGGGTTGAAGATTCTTCTCATTCAAAGGGACTTTGAACCTGAAAAGGGAAAATGGTCTTTAATTGGTGGGTTTTTAAAACGCGATGAAGTATTGGATGATGCTGCCATCAGAATTTTGAATACTTACACCGGTTTGAATGATATATATATGGAGCAGCTCTATGCTTATAGCGAAATTGATCGTGACCCGGTCGAAAGAACAATTTCTGTTTCCTATTTTGCCTTGATTAATATTGAAAATCACAATGCTGAATTGATCAAAAATTATCACGCAGAATGGTTCCCAATTAATGATTCTCCAAACTTAATTTTTGACCACAACGAAATGGTTCAAAATGCCATTAAGAGACTTCGATACAAAACGTCAGTAAAACCAATTGGTTTTGAATTGTTGCCGGAAAAATTCACAATGCGCCAGCTTTTAGAATTATATGAAGCTATTTTGAGCAAAGAATTAGATAAAAGAAATTTTATCAGCAAGATTAATTCTCTCGAAATTCTGAATAAACTGGACGAAAAAGACATGCAGTCTTCCCGAAAAGGATCTTATTTATATACTTTCAACAAAGAAAAATACGAAGAAAAATTATTGAACGATTTTGTTCTGAACCTGTAAAATAAGTTGCCACAGATTAAAAAGATTTACACAGATTTTAAATCATTTTAATCTTTTAATCTGTGGCTTTTTCTAAAAAAACAAACCCCAAAAGCTACAATCTTTCGGGGTTTTTTTTCTTCAATAAAACTACTAATTAAAAAACTAAACAAATTATTTTCTTTTTAATCCACATTAACAAAAAATAAGTGTAGAATTTACATTTACAAATGTATGTAAAATAATTCTATTAAAACAAAAAATAAAAAGCTTAAAAAAATTATTAAACAAAACTTATTTGTACTGTGATAAAACACTGATTTCATGAATTGTCACGAATCAATTCATGGCGCAAAAATTATTTCACTTTTTAAATTTGTGCAAATTCGTGAAATTCGTGTTTATAAAGAGTTACGAATTATCAAGGAAGATTTATTTTCGATTTGCTCTTTCATTCCTTTTAAAACCATTTCTGCCAAAATTTTTCCCATCGCTTCAAAATGAGTGGAGATTGTAGTAATTCCATTTGCAACAATTTTCTTCAATGGAGTTTCATTATACGAAATAATTCCAAAATCAATTCCCAGTTTTAAGTTTTGCTTTCTGGCATTTTCGATTACGCGAACTAAATCACGATCATTCGGAATGATAAAAAGATCTCCAACCGTAATTTCTCTGTTGGTAAATTCGGTTATAATTTCAGATTCAAAATGATATTCGGTACAAAAATTTTCAAAACCAATTTTCATTCCAAGCGGTTCCCGGAATCCAGGAAAAATCAAAATTATCTTTTTGTATTTATTCAGTTTTGACTTTCCTTTCTGCAATCCTTCAAAAATATCTTTCTGGTGATTTTGATAAATAGCGGGATATATTTTTAAATCAGGATTGGTCTGATCGAGTATAATTACGTCACCTACTGGTAGGGTTTTTACAGAATGAACTATATCGTTTAAGTTCGTGGGCATAATAATGTATTTGGTATAATTTCCGTTGCTGTCGTTGATCAGCTTTTGAAAAACGGGAACATTAAAATGATGGAAGAAAATATCAACCTGAACATTTTTTCCAATGTTTTTTAAAAACGAATTATAAATATCTTCCTTGAAAATATTCAATTCATCAAAAAGCAAAAAAATCTTTTGTTTTATAGTGGTTTCAACGCTTTTAACGTAATATCCTTTTCCCGGAATGGCATAAATAATACCTCTTTTTTTGAGTTCATCATAACCCTGCAAAACCGTATCGCGCGACAAATTAAACGCCAGACAAACTTTATTGACAGACGGAAGCCGATCTCCTTTTAGCAATTGTTCGTCTTCAATCGCTTTTTCAATTGAAAGAATAATCTGCTTATATTTTGGCAGTCCAAGATTGTTTTGAATGGAAATGATATTCATAAAAACAGCTTTTTTTGGCAATATACAAAAAACTGGTAGGTACTGGTATGCAAAATTTTAAAATGTTTCTATTTTTGGATTTCATTTTTAGTAATTTTTTTATGGAATTAAAACACATATCGCATTTAATAGATATATCTTATTCGAAATTGTTTGGTTTAATGCCTGATGGAGAGAAGATTTATTCTTTTGAATTGTCTAACAAAAATGGAATGAAAGTACAAATCATCAATTACGGTGCGACTGTTACTTCATTACAAATTCCTGTTGAAAATGAAAAAACGGTTGATGTAGTTTTAGGTTTCGATAATTTAGAAGCTTATCTGCAATCTTACAATTTACCAAGCGCACCTTATTTTGGAACTACAATTGGGCGTTATGCCGGAAGAATCAATAAAGGAAGTTTTACTTTAAATGATAAAACATTTCAATTGGCCGGTAATAATAATGGTAATACGCTGCACGGCGGAAATGATGGTTTTGGCAAAAAAGTATGGTTTGTTACTGCTTTAACCGAAGGTGAAAATCCATCGATAACATTTAGTCTGTTAAGTGAAGATTTAGACGAAAATTTCCCCGGAGAATTACGCATTGATTTAACGTATACTTTAACCAAAGAAAACGAATTACAATTAGAATATAAAGCGACAACAACGGAAGATACTGTTATAAACCTGACGCATCATAGTTATTTTAACCTCAACGGTCATTATTCTAGTGTTTTAGATCAGGAAATGTTTGTCAATTCTGATAAGATTTTAGAAACAAACGACGATAATATTCCATCAGGGAATTTCACAACTCTTTCTCATCACGATTTTGATTTCAGATCGCCAAAAAATTGTCCTGCTGTTATTGATAATTCATTTGTGTTGGATTCTAACAATGCCATCGCAGCGACTTTATTCAGTACAAAAAACAATTTAAAAATGAACGTTTACACAGATCAGCCAAGTGTGCACGTGTATGTAGGCGGAAATTGTTTTGATACTTTAAAAGGAAAAGAAAATGTTGATTATCATCGCTCAAGCGGAATTTGTTTTGAAACGCAAAATTTTCCGGATGCACCAAATCATGCTAATTTTCCAAATTCTATTTTGAAAAAAGGAGACGAATATCATCAAAAAACAGTGTATCAGTTTCAAAAAATAAACTAAAAAATATAAAAACCCACATCTATATTATTACCCAATGAATGACATTTTAATACAAAACACAACCGCATTTTTTGAGAAATCTTTTGGATCTGCTCCTCAAAAAGTAGTGCTTTCTCCAGGCCGAATTAATATTATTGGAGAACACATAGATTATAACGACGGTTATGTTTTGCCTGCTGCGATTGACAAAATAATTTGTTTTGCTTTCGAAAAAAGTAATTCTTCGACATCAAAAATAATTGCTATTGATTTAAATGAAGATTTCGAAATTGATTTAACGCAGGAAGTGCAATTAAGCGATGTTGTCTGGACAAATTATATTCGCGGTGTTATCAAACAATTGCAGGATAATGGTTTTTCATTTGAAGGTTTTAATTGTGTTTTTAGCAGTAATATTCCGGTTGGTTCCGGATTATCGTCTTCTGCGGCTTTAGAATGCGGGATGCTTTTTGGAATTGCAGCACTTTTCAATCTTACTATTAAAAAGGTTGATATTGCTTTGATGGGACAAAAAGCAGAACATTGGGTTGGTATTAACTGCGGCATTATGGATCAGTTTTCAAGCGTACACGGACTTGAAAATAAGGTTATAAAATTAGATTGCAATACATTGGAATTTGAATATCACGATGCCAATTTCAAAGATTATTCGTTGGTTTTATTTGACAGTAATGTAAAACATTCTCTTTTTACATCTGAATATAATACCAGAAGAATGGAGTGTGAAGAAGGTCTATCGATTATAAAAAGTCATTTTCCGGAAGTAAAAAGTTTCAGGGATTGTACGGAAGAACAAGTTTTGAGCATTCGTGACAAAATGAACGAAACAGTTTTTAAAAGAGTACATTTTGTAGTTAAAGAAATAAATCGCGTTACTGAAGCGTGTAAAGCTTTGGATAACGGAAACATAGAACTTTTAGGACAATTACTTTTTGAGACACATTATGGTTTATCGCAAGAGTATGAAGTGAGTTGTGAAGAGCTGGATATGCTTGTAGATACTGCAAAATCTGATGATAATGTAATTGGTTCGAGAGTAATGGGAGGTGGTTTTGGAGGCTGTACCATAAATTTAATTAAAAAAGGTCATGAAAATGAAGTGAAAAATAAGTTTGCAAATCTTTATTTAAATATATTTGGTATCGAACTAAAATTTTATGATGTAAAAATCGCAAACGGAACAACACTACTTTAATACCACAACAATGAAAAATTTTGACATTAACGAAGACCCGCACAGGCGCTATAATCCATTAATTAATGAATGGGTTTTAGTTTCACCTCATCGCTCAAAACGTCCCTGGCAAGGACAAAATGAAGTTGTTATAACGGAAGAATTGCCAAAACACGATTCAACTTGTTACTTATGTCCGGGAAATGTTCGGGCAAACGGAGCAAACAATCCTGACTACAAAGACAGTTTTGTGTTTGAAAACGATTTTGCGGCCATGAAACAGGATGAGATTATTTTTGAAGAAGATATTAAACATACCTTTTTTAAAGCACAGCCTGAGCGCGGAATTTCGAGAGTGGTTTGTTTTTCGCCAAGACACGATCTTACTTTGCCCGAAATGACAATTGGTGAAATCGAAACGATCATCAAAACATGGCAAAATGAATATACCGATTTAGGAAATATTAAATACATTAATTACGTTCAGATTTTTGAGAATAAAGGAAGTGTTATGGGTTGCAGCAATCCGCATCCGCATGGACAAATCTGGGCACAATCCTCTTTGCCGACTCAGGTTGAAAAAACACAAAAATGCTTAAAAGCCTACTACGATAAAAACAACAAAACATTATTGGCAGATTATCTTCAGGCCGAATTAAGATCCGGAGAACGCATTGTAATCGAAAATGAACATTTTGTAGCTTTGGTTCCGTTTTGGGCAATCTGGCCTTACGAAACAATGATTATCAGCAAAAGATCTTTTGGAAAAATTACTGATTTTACCCCGGAAGAAACGCTTGCTTATGCCACAATATTAAAAGAATTAACGACAAAATACGATAATTTATTCAACACTTCTTTTCCGTATTCATCAGGAATTCATCAGGCGCCAACAGATGGTTTTGAACATCCGGAATGGCATTTTCACATGCATTTTTATCCACCATTATTAAGATCTGCAACTGTAAAAAAATTCATGGTAGGTTACGAAATGCTTGGCGAATCGCAACGGGATATTACACCTGAAAAAAGTGCAGAAGTTTTAAGGGAATTATCAACTGTGCATTATAAAAGCAAAGAAAAAAACCGGGTAGCACAATCATAATACAAACCAGTTTTAGAAATTAATCCATTTTAAAACTTAAAAATAAACAAACAATCACCCTTTACTAATTTTTTAAAATACTAACAATGAACCAGAACCTTGCCTTCGCAGATTATGCGGTTTTTATTATTTATTTCATCGTAGTTTCGGTCTACGGTTATACTGTTTATCGCAAACGTAAACAAGATGAACAAGATGCTAAAGCCTACTTTTTGGCCGAAGGAAACTTAACATGGTGGGCTATTGGAGCATCTTTAATCGCCTCAAATATTTCAGCAGAACAATTCATCGGAATGAGCGGTGAAGGTTTCTTCTTAGGAATCGCCGTTGCAGCTTACGAATGGCTTGCTGCTGTTGCCTTGATTATTGTGGCCGTTTGGTTTATTCCTGTTTATCTTAAAAACAAAATTTACACAATGCCTCAATTCTTAAAAACACGTTATAACGAATCGACTGCCCTTATTATGGCTGTGTTCTGGTTGTTTTTGTATGTATTTGTAAATTTAACTTCTATCCTTTATTTAGGAGCTGTTGCCATTAACGGTCTTGCCGGAGGAGAATATCTTCACGTGATTATGGTGGGATTAGCCATATTTGCTTTGTTTATTTCTTTGGGAGGAATGAAAGTTGTGGCTTATACTGATGTTATTCAGGTTGCTGTTTTAATTATTGGAGGACTTGTAACTTCTTATATCGCATTAACAACTGTTGGACAATATTTTGGCGTAGGCGAAAATGCTATTGCCGGTTTTAAAGTTTTAATGAGAGAAGCTCCGGAGCATTTCAAAATGATTATTCCAAAACCTACTGCAACATCTTCTCAGCTTGATATTGATAAGTACTTAACATTCCCTGGTTTGATGTCGTATCTTGCCGGTATCTGGATCATCAACTTAAACTATTGGGGTTGTAACCAATACATTACACAAAGAGCACTTGGTGCTGATTTACAAACGGCTCGTACCGGTATTTTGTTTGCGGGTATGCTAAAATTATTAATGCCATTAATCGTAATGTTACCAGGTATTGCTGCTTTTGTTTTATACCAAAACGGACATTTACCACAATTGGTTGGAGGAAAAGACGGTGCTTATTCTGCTGTATTAACGTTCTTGCCAACAGGTTTAAAAGGACTTTCTGTAGCGGCGTTAACGGCTGCAATTGTAGCTTCTTTGGCAGGAAAAGTAAACAGTATTTCGACAATTTATACGTTAGATATTCATAAAAAATACATCCAGAAAGAAGCCGGAGAAAAACAACAGGTAAACATTGGTAGAATTGCCGTTTTTGCTGCGATGCTTTTAGCGGTTTTATTTACATGGAATGATATCCTGGGAATTGGCGGTGTTGGTGGATTTACTTATATCCAAAAATACACCGGATTCATTAGCCCTGGAGTTTTCGCCATGTTCTTCCTTGGTATGTTCTGGAAAAGAACAACCGGAACTGCAGCGATTGTGGGTGTAATTCTTGGATTTGTATTGTCTGTATTGTTCAACGAATATGCTCCAATGTTATTCGGAAACGAAACATTATTATACACAGCGTATCCTAATGGAAAAGGCGCATTCGAAATTCCATTCCACATTTGTATGGGATTATCGTTCTTCTTTACGATGTTAGCGATGATTGGAATCAGTTTTGCCGGACCAAAAGTAAATCCAAAAGCGTTTGAAATAGACTCTGAAATGTTTAAAGTAAAACCACAAACTACAGTTTTAATCGTAATTACATTATTGATTATTGTAGCATTATATGTAAAATTCTGGTAGTATAATTTTTACTATATTATTTTTTGAAGAATAAAAGACTGTCTGTAAACGACAGTCTTTTTTTTGTAAATTACTTTTTTAAAACCTAACTCTTCTTACCAATGACCACACAAAAATTTTGTTTAGCCTTAGATTTAAAAGACGATTCCAATTTAATTGAAGAATATAAAAAGCTCCATCAAAATATTTGGCCCGAAATTACAGAAAGCATAAAAAACTCCGGAATTTCTATTCTCGATATTTATTGTACCGGAAACAGATTATTTATGATTATTGAAGCCAACGCCGATTTTACTTTCGAAAAAAAATCAAAAGCAGACGCTCAAAACCCAAAAGTTCAGGAATGGGAAACGTTAATGTGGAAATTTCAACAAGCTTTACCGTGGGCAAAACCCGGAGAAAAATGGGTTTTGATGGAGAAAATATTTGAATTGAAATAACCCTTACTTTGCTCATAAATAATTTTATATAAAATAGTTTTTAATAAAAAAACATTTAAATTTGAAACTTAACTTTTAACCAATTTTATGAAAAAACTAGTAATTGCATTGTTGTTTATTTCGGGTGCAGCATTTGCACAGGACATGAATGTCGTAAAAGGAGATTTCAATTTTTTGAAAGATCAAAAAGAGATTAATGTTGAGTTTGATTATAGTAATTTTACTATGATGAAAGAAAAAAAATCTGAAGCTCAATATGTCGAAGAAAGAACGGCAGATTTAAATACCAAAACAAAAGGAAACGGAGACGCCTGGAAAAAAAGATGGAAATCTTCTCCGGAATTAATCTGGAGTCCAAAATTTTTAGAACTAGCCAATGTGGTTTTAGCTAAAAAGAAAAAAGATGTAAATTTTCAGGAAGGTTTGACAAATGCACCTTATACTTTAATTGTGCAGACAGTATGGCTTTATCCGGGTTGGGATGCAGGAATAATGAAACAAGAAGCAAAAGTGAGTACAAACTTAAAGTTTGTTGAAACGGCTAATAAATCAAATGTTTTGCTGGAAATCACAAGCGAAGAAGCTCCCGGAGATCAATGGGGAAACAATTACAGCAACGAATCAAGAATTGGAGAAGGATATGCTAAAACGGCAAAATCACTTTCGCAAATGATTCTGAAAAAAGCTTATAAATAATATAAAAAAAGAGACTTTAAAAGTCTCTTTTTTGTTTTTATGAATGTCTTAATTTATTATTTTGATATTTGTGTTATTAAATAATAGCAGCTTCGTCAGAGAAATTTTTAAGGGCTTCTGCTCCTTTTTTTATCATCATTATTTGGAGACGCGATGAATCGCGTCTGTACCGTTATGGATAATATTCCATGTAATCTCCAGCATAGTATAGACGCGATTCATCGCGTCTCAACGCAATCTAAATCCATCTCTTCTTGATTATTCTTTAATATTTTCTTTTTCTTCTTTTTGCATATTTAATAAATACGCCATATTCTTGATCACATGATCGTGTTTCTTCACAAACGGATTTTCTTCGTTCCAGACATAACCTGCCAAAACAGAACAGATTTTCTCTTTTACTTCCGGGTTTTCAGGTTGGTGGAAGAATAAAGTCTGCAGGTTTCCGGTGTACCATTCTTTCACGTAAGTGGTAAAAACAGCAATTCCGCGTTTCATGTATTCTGTAAATTCAGTTTCCCAATCAACAGCAATTCCCTGCGATTCCTTAATATATAATTTTGCTGCCAGCATTCCGGATTCTGTTGCAAAAGCAACTCCGGAAGAAAAAACAGGATCTAAAAATTCAGAACTGTTTCCGGTTAAAGCAAAACCGTCACCATACATTCTTTTTACGGCTCTTGAATAATTCTCCAGTTTTACCGGTTCAAACAAAAACTCCGTTCCTTTGAATCTTTTAATATAATAATCCGATTTCTGAATAGCGTTTCGCAAAGCTTCAGCATTGTCTTTGTTTTCGGAAAGTGAGTTAATGAAATCTGTTGGCCCCACTACTCCCAAACTTGTATTTCCGTTAGAAAAAGGAATTACCCATAACCAGACTTCGGTTTCCAGAATATCAAAAGAAATTTGAGTTCCTTCTTCACCTTCTGGTCTGTTAATATCTTTTACATGTGTAAATATCGAAGAGTGCGGATCTAGTTTTGATGGCGTATCAAGATCTAAAAGTCTTGGCAAAACGCGTCCGTATCCGCTGGAATCGATGATGAACTTCGCGTGAATTTCTTTTAGATTTCCGTCTTTGTCTTTTACGATTGTTTTAGAATTTTTTCCTTCGAAGGAAACTTCCAGAACTTCTGTTTCAAATTCTAAATCGATTCCTTTTCGAATAACTTCCTGAGCCATTGTGTTATCAAAATCTGCTCTTGGCACCTGCCAAGTCCAATCCCAGCCTTCTCCAAATTTCTGGCTGAAATCAAAAACACAAATTTCTTCTCCTCTGATAAAACGTGCTCCGAGTTTTTTCTCAAAATTCATCGCATCAAGACATTCAAAAAGTTCCGCTTCTGCAAAGTGATCCATTACCCTTGGAATAAGACTTTCTCCAACAACAAGTCTCGGAAACTTTGTTTTTTCGACCACTTTTATCTTAATATTGTTTTTATGAAGATAAGATGCCGAAACACATCCAGAAGGTCCTGCGCCTATTACTAAAACATCTACAAACTCCTTTATCATATTAAAAATGTTATCAATTATTAAACTACATTTGCCATCATCAAAATAACTACAATTATTTTGATAAATAAAATTAAATTAGCACAACCAAAAACAATTTAATGAATACAATTAATGAATATTTAAGTTTAGCAGAATTCGAATCCATTATATTTGGAAATAACAAAGTTGTTGTGAGCGACCTTGTATTAAATCGAGTAAATGAAAGCTTCAATTTCCTAAAAGAATTTTCAGGAAATAAAGTGATTTACGGTGTAAATACAGGTTTTGGGCCAATGGCGCAATATCGAATTAAAGAATCAGATCAGATTCAATTACAATACAATTTAATCAGAAGCCACTCTTCAGGAACTGGAAAACCTTTAAGCCCGGTTTGTGCAAAAGCAGCAATTTTGGCGCGATTAAATACTTTATCATTAGGTAATTCAGGAGTTCATCCTTCTGTAATTCATTTAATGGCTGAATTAATTAACAGAGATATCACTCCGTTAATTTTTGAACACGGCGGCGTTGGTGCCAGCGGTGACTTGGTACAATTATCACATTTAGCTTTGGTTTTAATTGGAGAAGGCGAAGTTTTTTATAAAGGAGACAGAAGACCAACTCCGGAAGTTTTTGAAATTGAAGGTTTAAAACCAATTCAGGTAGAAATCAGAGAAGGTCTGGCTTTAATAAACGGAACTTCTGTAATGACCGGAATTGGAGTTGTAAATGTTCATTATGCTAATAAATTATTAGACTGGTCATTAAAAGCTTCTTGTGCCATAAACGAATTGGTTCAGGCTTATGATGATCACTTTTCTGAAGAATTAAACCAAACCAAACGTCATAAAGGACAACAGGATGTGGCTGCAAAAATGAGAGCCAATCTTTCAGACAGTACTTTAATCCGTAAAAGAGAAGACCACTTATATTCTGGAGAAAATACCGAAGAAATCTTCAAAGAAAAAGTACAGGAATATTATTCATTGCGTTGTGTGCCTCAAATTTTAGGCCCGGTTCTTGAAACAATCAATAATGTTGCTTCTATTTTGGAAGACGAATTTAACTCGGCAAATGACAACCCAATTATCGACGTAAAAAACAAACACGTTTATCACGGAGGTAATTTCCATGGCGATTATATTTCGCTTGAAATGGATAAATTGAAAATTGTGATTACCAAGTTAACCATGTTGGCAGAACGTCAGTTGAATTATTTACTGAATTCAAAAATCAATGAAATTCTTCCTCCGTTTGTGAATTTAGGAACATTAGGATTTAATTTCGGAATGCAGGGAGTTCAGTTCGTTGCAACCTCAACAACTGCCGAAAGCCAGATGTTATCCAACCCAATGTACGTTCATAGTATTCCAAACAACAATGACAATCAGGATATTGTAAGTATGGGAACCAACTCGGCCGTAATTACATCAAAAGTAATCGAAAATTCTTTTGAAGTTTTGGCTATCGAATTGATTACAATTGTTCAGGCGATTGATTATTTAGAACAAAAAGGTAAAATTTCATCTGTTACCAAAAAATGGTATGACGATGTTAGAAATATAATTCCGGTATTCAAGCAAGATCAGGTTATGTATCCTTTTGTTCAGCAAGTAAAAGATTATCTGATCAACAGTTAATATTTTTGTTTTTACATTATTAATATTGAACCTTAAAATCATGAAAAAACTATCTATTTTTTTATTAGTATGCTGCATTCAATTTGTTAATTGCCAGGAATTGGCATTAGTTAAAAAAAATTCTAAAATTGGATATATTTCCAAAGACGGAAACTTTAAAATTGAACCACAATACAAGTCGGCAAAAAGCTTCTCTGAAGGTTTGGCGGCTGCAGAAAATAACGGAAAATGGGGATTTATTGATTCAAAAGGAACTTGGGTAATTCCAGCCGATTATAAGGACGTTAAAGATTTTAACAGCGGAATTGCCATTGTACAAAAAGAGAAAGACTGGCTTTATATCAATACAAAAGGTGAAATTCAAAAAGCGCCTCCAACAGAAAAATTATTTGATTTTAATAACGGCGTTGCTTTTATCAGACAAGGAAACAAAGTTGGGCTGATCAATTCAAAAATGACTGTTGTTTTAGAGCCAAAATACGATCAGATAAAGCCTTTTGAAAATGGTTTTGCAAGAGTTGAAAGTAATAAAAAATGGGGAATCATTAATACCGCAGGAAAGGAAATTATAGAACCTTCGTATGATGAAATAGGTAATTATTTTAAAAATACAACCTGGGCAAGAAAAGATAAAACGTTTGGAATTGTGAGTGCCGGGAATTTTATTGCCGTAGATGGTGCAGAAAAAATCTGGGATTTTGAAACTCAGGATTTGACTTACGCCAAAAAGAACGGAAAAATAGGATTTATTGATTTAAAAGGAAACTGGATAATTACTCCTATATATGATAAAGCAAAAGCGTTTTCTAAAAATTTAGCGCCGGTTTGCGTGGGATCTAAATGGGGATATATTAATCCGAAAGCAGAATTTGTTATTACGCCAACTTATAGTGATGCAGAAGTTTTTAGCCCAAACGGACTGGCTCCGGTAAAAGAAAAAAACTGGGGATTTATCAATGAAACAGGAAAACTGGTCATTCCGACCCAATATGGTATTACTTCAAACGGTTTTGTGATTTCTTTATTTGTACAACAAGACAAAGGATTTATTGATGGTGTTGCAAGAGTAAAAAACGAAGGAAAATGGGGATTTCTTAAACCAGACGGAACCGTTTTAGGAAACCAATGGTTTGAGAACGCTGAACTGTTTTCGAATACTAAAGAAAAAAATAACACAACTGAAGCAGTTACAGAAAAAGCAAAACCGGAAACAAAACCGGCAGCTGCAAAATCTGTAACTAAAAAGAAAAAATAACAGTTGTGTTCTAAAAAATAATTTTACATACAATGAAATTGCACCTAAAAATGACAATATCATTTATGACTAAAAATAAATTCTACATATGAAATGTGTATTAGTAACGGGTGGTTCAAGAGGAATTGGAAGTGCTATTTGCAAAAAATTAGCGGTTGAATCCAGCTATCATATTCTGATCAATTATCACTTAAACAAAATGGCTGCAGAAGAAACTTTGCAGGAAATTCAAAAATTGGGCGCAACCGGAGAAATCTTAGGTTTTGATGTTTCTAATTTTGAACAGGTACAACAAACTTTAACACAATGGCAGGAAGCAAATCCTGAAGCGATCGTTGAAGCAATTGTAAACAATGCCGGAATTACAAAAGACGGTCTTTTTATGTGGATGACTCCCGAAGACTGGAACGGCGTTTTAAATACTAGTGTTAATGGCTTTTTTAATGTTACGCAATTTTTTATTCAAAAAATGTTACGCAATAAATATGGCCGAATTGTAAATATGGTTTCTGTTTCGGGAGTAAAAGGAACTGCCGGACAAACCAATTATTCAGCAGCAAAAGGTGCTATTGTTGCAGCTACAAAAGCACTTGCTCAGGAAGTTGCAAAACGCAATATTACCGTTAATGCAGTTGCTCCGGGTTTTATCAGAACTGATATGACAAGCCAGCTAGACGAAAAAGAATTACTAAAACTAATTCCCGTGAATCGTTTTGGCGAAGCCGAAGAAGTAGCCGATTTAGTAAGTTTTTTGATTTCAAAAAAATCTAGCTACATTACAGGAGAAATTATCAATATAAACGGAGGAATATATTCTTAAAAAATTACTTATAAAAAGACCATGAATAAGAGAGTTGTAATTACCGGAATGGGAATTTATTCCTGTATAGGAACTTCTTTAGATGAAGTAAAGGAGTCTTTGTACAACGGAAAATCTGGTATTCAGTTTGATCCTGAGAGAAAAGAATTTGGTTTTCAGTCAGCCTTAACGGGTATGGTTCCAAAAACTGATTTAAAATCTTTATTAACCAGAAGACAACGTATGAGTATTGGTGAAGAAACCGAATATGCTTATATGGCAACCATTGAAGCGCTAAAAAATGCCAACATTGATGATGCTTTTTTTGACGACCGCGAAGTGGGTATTATGTATGGAAATGATAGTGTCTCAAAAGCCATTATTGATGCTACAGATATTGTTCGTGAGAAAAAAGATACAGCCTTAATTGGCTCGGGTGCAATTTTTAAATCGATGAATTCTACGGTTACCATGAATTTGTCCACGATTTTTAAACTTCGAGGTATCAATCTTACCATCAGTGCCGCTTGTGCAAGTGGTTCGCATTCTATTGGACTGGCTTATTTTTTAATAAAAAGCGGTTTTCAGGACATTATTATTTGCGGAGGTGCACAGGAAATCAACAAATATGCCATGTGCAGTTTTGATGGTTTAGGCGTTTTTTCATCAAGAGAAGGCGAGCCTCAAAAAGCATCAAGGCCTTTTGATGCTGACCGCGACGGATTAATTCCGAGTGGCGGCGGTGCTACTTTAATATTAGAAAGTTACGAATCTGCTATTGCGCGCGGTGCCAATATTATTGCCGAAGTTGCGGGTTACGGATTCTCTTCAAACGGGGGTCATATTTCGACGCCAAATGTTGAAGGCCCTGCAACAGCCATGCAAAGAGCACTTGATGACGCACAATTAAAAGCCAGCGATGTCGATTATATCAATGCTCACGCGACTTCAACGCCTGTTGGAGATAGCAATGAGGCAAAAGCTATCTTTGAAATTTTTGGCGAAAGCAATCCTTACGTAAGTTCAACAAAATCAATGACTGGCCACGAATGCTGGATGGCCGGAGCAAGCGAAATTATTTATTCGACCCTGATGATGCAGCATGATTTTATAGCTCCCAATATCAATTTGGAAAATACAGACGAAGACTCTGCTAAATTAAATTTAGTTAAAACTACGTTAAATAGAAAAATTGATATATTTTTGTCGAATTCCTTCGGATTTGGAGGAACCAATTCTGCACTGGTAGTTAAAAAGTTTAAATGAAGCGATGAATAAAGAAGAAATAATAAAAAAAATTAATGGTTTTTTGGTTGATGAATTTGAAGTAGATAATGACGACATTGAACCAGACGCAAATTTAAAAGATACACTAGGGCTTGATAGTTTAGACTATGTTGATTTAGTAGTTTCTATTGAAGCAACCTTTGGTGTGAAATTAGTTGAAGCTGATTTTGTTGGAATTTCCTCTTTTCAAACTTTCTACGACCTGATCGAAAACAAACTAAAAGCAAAAACTGCTTAATGAGTCAATGGGATGGCAAATCAAAAGGAACAGTTTTAGGCTATAAAATATTCGTTTTTTTAATACAGAAAGCGGGTGTTAAATCCGCTTATGTTTTACTTTATTTTGTGGCTTCTTATTATTTCTTGTTTCTAAAAAAGAGCAACAAAGCGATTTCCTACTATTTTAAAGAAAGACTAAAATATTCCGGGTTCAAATCTAAAAAAATGGTTTTCAAAAGTTATTATACTTTTGGACAAACCATTATTGACAAAATTTCTATTTCGGCAGGAATGCGAAATAAATTCACTTACGAATTTGACGGAATTGATATTCTAAAAAATCTTTTGGCTGAGAAAAAAGGCGGTGTTTTAATTAGCGCCCACATTGGAAATTTTGAAATCGCCGAACATTTTTTTGGCGAAATCGATCTTGATTTCCAAATCAATCTCGTTACTACAGATTTAGAACATTCCGCTATCAAACAATATCTGGAAAGCGTTACCCAAAAACCAACCGTAAAATTTATTATTATCAGAGAAGATTTATCTCATATTTTTGAGATAAATGCGGCTTTGGCCAATAATGAATTGATTTGTTTCACCGGCGATCGTTATTTTGAAGGCACAAAATCACTTTCAGAAAAAATATTAGGTGCAGAAGCTAATTTTCCCGCAGGTCCGTTTTTAATCGCATCGCGCTTAAAAGTTCCGGTGGTTTTTGTTTATGTAATGAAAGAAGCAAACCTGCATTATCATTTATACGCTCGCGAAGCTGTTGTAAAACACCGCGATGAAAAAGCACTTTTAAAATCATATGTAGAAAGTGTAGAATCTATGCTTCAAAAATATCCGTTGCAATGGTTCAATTATTTTGATTTCTGGAATCAGTTAAAATCGAAATAAAAAATACAACGCATATGTTAATTTTAACACGTAGAAACATAGCTTATGACATTTAAAAAAGGCATTTGACTAAAAATAGATCGGATAGTTATGTGAAAAAATCTAAATTTTCTGAAACAACTTTGAATTAGATTTTTAATTTTTAATTCTCAAATTTTAATTTTAAAGTCATTCTTTCATACTTAAACGCTTAAAACAGAATATGCAGGAATTTGACACAATTATCATAGGTTCAGGAGTTGGAGGTTTATCAACTGCAATATGTCTGGCAAGAGCAGGACAAAAAGTTTTAGTATTAGAGCAGCATTATGTTCCGGGCGGCTGGAGTCACAGTTTTACCTTAAAAGGCCAGCGTTTTAGTCCCGGAGTTCACTATGTTGGACTTATGGAAGAAGGTCAGTCTACCAACGAATTATACCGCGGTTTGGGAATTGCCAATGATTTGGTTTTTTTTCGAATGAACAAAAATGCCTACGAACATTGTTTAATCGGAGATGAAATTTTTGACTTACCTGCCGGACTTGACAATCTTAAAAAAACACTTTCTTCTCATTTTCCACACGAAGAAAAAAACATACACGAATATCTTTCCTTAGTCGAAAAAGTAAGCGTTGAACTGCAATTGATTCCAAAACTAAAAGGTTTCTGGCAAAATATTACGGTTCCTTTTCGTACCAAACATTTTGGAAAATTTGCTTTATTTCCGTTAAAAAAAGTAATTGGCTGGCATGTTAAGGATTCAAAGTTAAAATCGGTTTTGAACATTCAATGCGGCGATCACGGACTTCCGCCAAACAGAGCATGTTTTCCTGTACATTGTTCGGTTATGAATCATTATTTTGACGGCGGTTTTTATCCGATGGGCGGCGGCGGCGGAATTGTAAAAGCCATGACAAACGGTATAAAAAGACATAACGGAGAAGTCAGGGTAAAACAAAATGTCAATAAAATTGTAATCGAAAATAAAAAAGCAATTGGAGTTGAACTTGAAAACGGCGAAAGAATTTTAGCCAAAAATATTGTTTCAAATGCGGATCCTTCCATCACTTATTTAAATTTAATTGATAAAGAACATTTGAGTAAATCACTTCTCAAAAAACTGGAGAAAACAAAATATTCTGTTACTTCATTAATTTTATTTTTAACATTAGATCTCGATGTGACACAATTTCAAATAGATTCAGGCAATATCTGGATGATGAAAGATGAACATGATGACGACAATTTTGAAAACTTAATGAGTAATAATATTGATGAGGGAGATTCATTCCCTGCCGTTTTTATAAGTTGTACAACGCTTAAAGATCCGGCGAGTTTTAATGGAAGGTATCATAATTTTGAAATTGTTACGTATGTCAATTACGATCATTTAAAAGATTATAACGGCTTAGAAGATTATCATAACGAAGAATATAAAATCTTTAAGGAAAAAATCACCAACAAACTGATGAATAATGTCGAGAAGATCATTCCGAACGCGAAACAGCATATTATTCAGGCAGAATTAGGAACTCCAAAAACAAACGAATTTTATATCAACTCGACCAAAGGAAATGTTTACGGAACCGAGAAAACCTTAAATCAGGTTGGTCCTTTTGCTTATAAAAACAAAACCGAAATTGAAAATTTATTTCTCTGCGGATCTTGTACTTTATCTCATGGCGTTGCAGGAGCTTCTTATTCTGGTGTTGCAGCCGCTGCAGCAATTTTAGGATGCACTTCAGACGATTTATTAATTGAAGATGAAAACCAAAAAGTCAGAATTTATGATGCCGAAGATGCTGCTTCATGGCCAGATTGGGTACATACAAAACGTACCGATAAAATCAGGAAATTCGTCTCATAAAATTAATTACTTTTGCAAACAAACCAAAAAGCCACCAATCCAAAATGAAAAATATTCTTGTTGTTTATTACTCCCAATCCGGACAATTGGAAGAAATTGCACGAAACATTGCAAAGCCTTTCTTAAATGCTGAAGATATAAAAGTAACGTTTCACGAAATTCAACTAGAAAAACCTTTCCCTTTTCCCTGGGATAAAAATTCTTTTTTTGATGCTTTTCCGGAATCTTTTCTGCAAATTCCAAGAGAATTAAAACCCGTTTCAGAAGAAATTTTAAACACAAAATTTGATTTGGTTCTTTTCCATTATCAGGTTTGGTATTTGTCGCCGTCAATTCCGATTAACTCATTCTTAAAAAGTGCCGACGGTAAAAAATTATTAAATAATACTCCTGTTATTACCATTAGCGGTTCTCGCAATATGTGGATTATGGCGCAGGAAAAAATTAAAGTTTTACTAAAAGAAGCCAATGCACAATTGGTAGGAAATGTAGCTTTGGTAGACAGAGTTGGAAATTTAATTAGTGTGATTACTATTGTAGAATGGATGTTCTCGGGAGTAAAGAAAAAGTATCTGGGTATTTTTCCGTTGCCGGGAGTTTCTGAAAAAGACATTCAGGAATCAGAAAAATTTGGAAAAGTGATGCTTTCTGAGTTTCAGCAGAACAACTTAAGCAATTTGCAGCCAAAATTAACAGGAATTGGTGCGGTAAAAATTAGCTCGTATCTTGTTACTGTTGACAAAACGGCGAATAAAATTTTCAATAAATGGTCAAATCTGATCTATAAAAATAAAAATAACAGAAAACTGCTTCTTAAAGTATTTAATGTTTATTTATTCCTCGCGATATGGTTAATCTCACCAATAGTGTATATATTGCACCTTATTACATACCCCATCAAGTTAAAAACCATAAAAAAAGAAACTCAATATTATCAAGGAGTTTAGAATAGGAAAGTAGATTATGTTTGAAGTATATATTACCAGAGCCGCAAAATTTTTGCCAAACGAAGCTGTTTCAAATGATGAAATGGAAAGTTATTTAGGTCTTATTAATGATACCGCTTCTAAAGCAAGACGTATTATCTTACGCAATAACAAAATTTTAAGCCGCTATTACGCAGTAGACAAAACAGGAAAAAGCACGCACAGCAATGCTGAGCTGACTTATAATGCAATAGAACAATTGTTTGATGAGAATTTTACAGCACAGGATTTAGAAGTCCTTTCTTGTGGAACCTCAACACCTGATATTTTCCTGCCTTCGCATGCTGCAATGGTTCATGGTTTACTTAAAAATAAATCGGTAGAATTAAACTCTTCAACAGGAGTTTGCTGTGCCGGAATGAATTCATTAAAATTTGGTTTCCTTTCTATACGATCAGGAAACTCCAAAAATGCTGTTTGCACGGGATCAGAAAAAGTTTCGACCTGGCTTATTGCTCAAAAATACAATCAGGAAGTAAACAATTTAAAAAATCTGGAAGAACAGCCGATTATTGCTTTCAAAAAAGATTTTTTACGCTGGATGTTATCTGATGGCGCAGGAGCTTTTTTATTGGAAAATAAACCAAGCGGAGACCTTTCTCTAAAAATCGAATGGATGGAAGCTTTTTCATACGCCTTTGAATTAGAGACTTGTATGTATGCCGGTGGTGATAAATTAGAAAACGGCGAAATTAAATCATGGAGTGATTATGAGCCGGAACAATTACTAAACGAATCTGTTTTTGCCATTAAACAAGACGTAAAATTACTGGACGAATTTATACTTTCTAAAGGAGCTGAAAGTATGCACGATGCCATGGTTAAAAATAATATTACATCAGATCAGGTTGATTATTTTATTCCACACGTTTCTTCTAACTTTTTTGTCGAAGGATTAAAAAAAGGACTGAGCGAAAAAGGAATTGGAATGAACGACGAGAAATGGTTTATGAATCTTTCAAGCGTGGGTAATGTAGGTTCTGCCTCAATTTATTTAGCTGTGGAAGAATTGATGAATTCAGGTAAATTAAAAAAAGGAGATCGCATTCTGTTATCAGTTCCTGAAAGTGGAAGATTTTCTTTTGCATACGCTTACTTAACTGTTTGTTAATGGAAAGAACTTTACCTTTAGAAAAAAATGCTGTTGAGGATTTACTGCCGCAAAAGTTTCCTTTTGTAATGGTAGATAAAATGTATTCTTTTACCGAAACTTCATTGGTTTCTGGTTTAAAGATTCAGAACGACAATATTTTTTTTGATAATAATGTTTTTTTAGAAGCCGGATTAATCGAACACATGGCACAATCTGTTGCTTTGCATACAGGTTACGGTTTTTTTTTAAGAAATGAAATTGCCCCAACAGGTTATATTGGTTCTATAAAAGAAATTGAAATAAAAAAATTACCTGAAATTAATGATACGATTGAATCAACCGTAACTATTTTGCAGGAATTTGCGGGAATAACTTTGGTTGATATCGTAACAACTTTAAACAATGAAGAAATTGCTAAAGGGCAAATGAAAACCGTTTTAGCCAAATAATATAAATATGAATATTGCTGCTGTCGACATTCAGAATTATTTACCACACCGGGCACCGTTGCTTATGGTGGATTTAATTTTAGATATTGAATCAGACTTTGTAGAAACTATATTTTTGATAAAAGAAGACAATATTTTTGTTGATAAAGGTACTTTTATCGAAGCCGGTTTAATCGAAAATACAGCACAAACCTGTTCGTCAATTGTAGGTAAAAAATATTTTTTTGAAGATGACGGAACCGAAAATGAAAATGTAAATGTTCTTGGTTTTATCAGTGCAATCAAAAATCTCAAAATACACGAATTACCAAAAGTGGGAGATACCATTATAACTAAAGCAAATCTGGTTTCGAAATTTTCAGGCGATGATTATACTTTATGCACGATGAGCTGCGAAAGTTTAGTCGGCAAAAAAAAGCTTTTAGAATGCGAAATAAATTTGTTCATTCAAAAAACCATTTCGCCTATTTGATAATTTCTATCGAAAATAAAAAATGTCATGGAAAAAGAAAAAGTACCACAAGACAAAGGCAATCTGACCAAAAATAACCTGAAAGAATTGCTTTATGCAACCGATGAAAACGGTGATTATACTACAACTTTAAGCTCTGGCTGGGAACCCAAAACAATAGCATTATCTAATTCTATTGACGAAATAAACGAACGAATTGCCGAAGCAAAAATGCAGGTAGAAACCGGCAAAGCAAGTCCGATTTGTTATTATATGGAAGTCAATAAAATGGATTTGACTATCTTAGCAAGTTACGTTGGACTTTGGAAATGGCGTGTAAAGAGACATTTTAAACCTGAAGTTTTTGCCAAATTAAACGATAAAATTTTACAAAAATATGCCGATGCTTTTGATATTTCGGTAGATGAATTAAAAAACAGTAAACAGACTAATGCAAATTAATTTCATACACCATCAATCTGCTCACTGCGAAAACGGAGTAGCTTCGAATTTATTAAAAAACAATGGGCTTAACATTAGTGAGCCGATGGTTTTTGGTATTGGTTCCGGACTTTTTTTCGTGTATTTGCCTTTTATAAAAGTAAATCATGCGCCAGCCATTAGTTACAGAACTTTGCCGGGACAAATTTTTAATAAACTGGCAAGTCGTTTAAATTTAAAAATAAAAAGACAAAAATTTTCTTCGACAACAAATGCCAATAAAGCGCTGGACGAAAATTTAAAAAACAATATTCCAACCGGATTACAAGTTGGCGTGTATCATTTAAGTTATTTTCCTGATGAATACCGCTTTCACTTTAACGCGCACAATTTAGTCGTTTACGGAAAAACCGAAACTGATTATTTAGTGAGCGATCCTGTTATGGAAACCGTGACCACACTTACGCACGATGAACTGGACAAAGTACGTTTTGCCAAAGGCGCCTTTGCTCCACGAGGACAAATGTATTATCCAATTCAGATTCCAAAAGAAGTTGATTTGAAAAGTGCGATCATAAAAGGAATCAAAAATACATGCCGCGATATGCTGGCGCCAATGCCAATTGTTGGGGTACGCGGAATTAAATTTGTATCCAGACAAATTAGAAAATGGCCTGTAAAACACGGTACTAAAAAAGCCAATCATTATCTGGCGCAAATGGTTCGTATGCAGGAAGAAATAGGAACCGGAGGCGGAGGTTTCCGTTTTATATATGCGGCTTTTTTACAGGAAGCTTCGGTTATACTAAATAATGAAGAATTGAAAGCATTATCGAAAGAAATGACACAAATTGGTGATTCATGGCGTGATTTTGCTGTTGAAGCTTCTCGTATTTACAAAAACCGAAGCGCAAAAGAAGATGCTTACAATGCCATTGCAGATGAACTTTTGGACATCGCTAACAGAGAAGAAGTCTTTTTCAAAAAACTAAAAAAAGCCATTAGCTAACTATATTTTGCAGCCAATAATTAAAATAGAATCTCTTTCGAAAAAATACAAAAATGCAGAAATGTATTCTTTGAATGACTTTTCGCTGAATATAAACGAAGGTGAAATTTTTGGTTTATTAGGGCCAAACGGTGCCGGAAAAACAACCTTGATTTCCATGCTTTGCGGATTGGTAAAACCAACTTCAGGACATTTCACCATTAATGATTTGAACTACGCAAATCATTCTAAAAAAATCAAAAAAATTATTGGCGTTGTTCCTCAGGAATATGCTTTATATCCTACACTTACGGCGCGCGAAAACCTGCTTTATTTTGGAAGCATGTACGGATTAAAAGGCGCGTACTTAAAAGATAAAGTAATTGAAACTTTAGATCTTTTGGGATTATTAAAATTCGCAGACAAACGCATTGAAACTTTTTCGGGCGGAATGAAACGAAGAATTAACCTGATCGCAGGAATTCTGCACAACCCAAAAGTTTTGTTTTTGGACGAACCAACCGTTGGGGTTGATGTTCAGTCAAAAAATGCCATTATAGATTACTTAAAATTTTTAAACAAAAACGGAACAACGATTATATACACCTCGCATCATTTGGCTGAAGCCGAAGATTTTTGCACCAATATCGCCATTTTAGACCGAGGCAGAATTTTTGCCCAGGGCACACCATCAAGTTTAATTGCCTCTACTAATGAAGCCAGAAATCTTGAAGACGTTTTTATTTCATTAACCGGTAAAGAATTTAGAGATGGTGAATAAAATTTGGATGTCGGTTGTAAAAGAATTTTTACTGCTTAAACGAGATTTAGGTGGTTTAATCATTTTGTTTATCATGCCTTTGGTACTTGTTATCACGGTTACCTTAATACAAGACAGTACTTTTAAAACGATCAGCGATAATAAAATTCAAATTTTATTGGTTGATAAAGACAAAGGTTCGGTTTCTAAAACCGTTTTTGATAACTTAGAAAAAAGTCAGCTATTTAGTGTTGTCACTCAAATCGATAATAAAACCATTACAGAAGATATTGCCAGAGAAGCCGTTTATAAAGGTAAATTTCAATTAGCGATCGTAATTCCGGCACATCTAAGTACTGATTTACAGGCAAAAATTGATCAAAACGTAGAAAACATTGTGAGTAGTATTGGTTTAACCACCAGTGATGCTCCGTTAACTGTGCCTAAAGAAATCAAGCAAAAAGAGGTAAAACTTTATTTTGATCCGGCGGTTCAATTGAGTTTTAAAAATGCAGTTATGAATTCGATTGATAAAATGATTTCTCAAATCGAAACAAAATCAATTTACACCACTTTTCAAAATCAATTGGGAGAAGGAAATGCCAAATTCGAACAAAAGAGTTTCATTACTTTCAAAGAAATAATTCCAAAAATAAATAACAAAGAAGTACTTCCAAATTCGGTACAGCATAACGTTCCGGCGTGGACACTTTTTGCAATATTTTTTATTGTAATTCCGTTGTCTATAAATATTGTAAAAGAAAAAACACAGGGAACTTTTGTTCGGTTAAGAACCAATCCGGTTTCAAACCTGGTTGTCTTTATTGGAAAAACCATTACGTATTCCATCATTTGTATGGTTCAGTTTTATATGATGGTTGCTGTTGCCGTATTTTTATTTCCGCATATTGGCTTGCCTTCTTTAAACATCGAAGGACATTTATTTTTAATGAGTATCGTTGCTTTATTCTCGGGATTTGCGGCCATTGGTTTCGGAATTTTATTGGGAACTGTTGCCAGTACACAAGAACAATCTGCTCCCTTTGGCGCGACAAGTGTTATTATTTTGGCCGCTATTGGCGGTGTTTGGGTTCCTGTTTTTGCGATGCCAAAAATCATGCAGATTATTGCCAAATCATCACCAATGAACTGGGCATTAGAAGGTTTTTATGATGTTTTATTGCGCAATACTTCTTTCTTAGAAATCATACCAAAAATAAGTTTATTGTTTTTGTTTTTCATTATCACAACATCCATCGCATTATTTTATGACAAAAAGAAAAGAACAGTATAACGAAGCCACTTCCCTAACCGTTTCCCACGAAATCAGAATTCGTTTTAACGAAACTGATCCGCTTGGAATCGTTTGGCATGGCAATTATATTACCTATTTTGAAGATGGACGAGAAGCGTTTGGACGTCAACACGGACTTACGTATCTTGATATTGCAAATACCGGCTACACAACTCCCATTGTAAAATCAAAATGCGAACATAAATTATCGTTGCGTTACGGCGATGTAGTGACAATCGAAACAACGGTTGTTGACACACCGGCTGCCAAAATGATTTATCGTTTTAAAATAATCGATGCAAAAGGAGAAGTTGCCTGCACCGGAGAAACCGTTCAGGTATTTTTAGACGGCGACGGAAATTTAATGTTGACGAATCCACCTTTTTATGAGGAATGGAAACGAAAAGTGGGATTATTAAAATAAAAGACAAACACGAATTTGACCAATTTTCACGAATTAAAATTTAAAAAAATCCGTGCAAATCGGTTTCATCCGTAAAATCTGTGGGCCATTTCCGGCTTGAAAAAAAGATAAAATGATAAGAGAAATATATATCACCGAAACCAATTGTATCACACCTTTAGGATTTGATGTTCAATCGAATGTCGAGGCTATTATTCGTGGCGATTCAGGTATTCAATTGCATAACGATATTTCTTTGATGCCAAATTCATTTTATGCTGCCATTATTTCTACTGAAAAAATAAACAGCGCTTTTGAAAAAATTAGCGCTGAAACAAAATACTCCCGTTTAGAGAAAATGATGATTTTGGCTTTAGAGCCGATTATCAAAAACTCGGGAGTTGAATTAAATTCAAAAACGGCTTTTATACTTTCAACTACAAAAGGAAATGTTACCGCATTAAAAGAAGATTCTGAAGAAAGTTTTAACAACGCACATCTAGATGTTCTGGCAAAAAATGTTGCTGATTTCTTTCAATTCAAAACACAGCCAATTGTCGTTTCAAATGCTTGTGTTTCGGGAATTTTGGCAGTTTCAATTGCTAAAAGAATGATTCAGTCTGAGTTATATGACAACATTTTTATCATAGCCGGCGACGAAGTTTCAGAATTTGTTTTGTCCGGATTTAATTCTTTTCAGGCGATGAGCGAATTGCCTTGTAAACCGTATTCTAAAAACAGAACCGGTGTAAGTTTAGGCGAAGCAACGGCTGCAGTTTTAGTTTCGGCGGAAGCCAAAAAAGCAAAAATAAAAGTGATTGGAGACAGTTCGATAAATGACGCCAATCATATTTCGGGTCCGTCAAGAACAGGCGAAGGTTTGTTTAGAAGTATTCAGAATGCTTTGCAAGAAGCTCAAATTGATACCGATAAATTAGATTATATTTCAGCACACGGAACCGCAACTCCGTTTAACGATGAAATGGAAGCGATTGCATTAAGTCGTTTGGATTTGCAAAACACTCCAATAAATAGTTTGAAAGGATTTTACGGTCATACATTAGGCGCTTCGGGATTGTTGGAAACGGTAATTGCGATAGAATCTGCCAATAAAAATATGCTTTTTGAATCAAAAGGTTTTGATGAAATCGGCGTAAGCGAAACGATAAATGTTATTGAGAAAAACGAAGAAAGAAATATTGATTATTTTTTGAAAACAGCTTCCGGGTTTGGAGGTTGTAATACGGCTGTGATTTTTGAAAAAGTGAAATGAAATGGAAGATAACAAAACTAAATTTCTTATTTATGACAATCCAAATGGAGAAGTCAGAGTTGATGTTTTTGTGCAAGATGAAACAGTTTGGCTTACACAAAAGGCCATGAGCGAATTATTTGGCACAACTCCGCAGAATATCACTTTACATTTGAAGAATATTTTTGAATCAGGAGAATTGCAAGAAAATTCAACTTGTAAGGAAATCTTACAAGTTCAATCTGAAGGTAATCGTCAAGTTTCCAGAAACCAAAAATTTTATAATCTTGATGCTATTATTTCTGTTGGATATCGAGTAAATTCAACTAAAGCAACTCAATTTAGAATATGGGCAACTCAAACTTTAAAAGAATACATAATCAAAGGTTTTGTTTTAGATGATGAACGTCTAAAACAAGGAAAAACGGTTTTTGGTAAAGATTACTTTAAAGAATTATTACGCAGAGTACGTTCTATCCGTGCAAGCGAACGTAGAATCTACCAACAAGTAAGTGATATTTTCGCAGAATGCAGTATCGATTATGATAAAAATTCAGAGGTAACAAAGAATTTCTATGCTATGATTCAAAACAAATTCCATTTTGCTATAACTGGAAATACTGCTGCCGAAATTATTCATAAAAATGCAGATAAAGAGAAAGACAATATGGGACTTAGCAGTTGGAAAAATGCTCCTGACGGAAGAATATTAAAATCCGATGTAATTGTCGCTAAAAATTATTTACAGGAAAGAGAAATAACTCAATTAGAAAGAACTGTTACAGGTTACTTTGATTATATAGAAGGTTTAATCGAGAGAGAAAATACATTTACTATGGAACAATTAGCTACAAGTGTAAATAAGTTTCTTTCCTTCAACGAGTACAAAATTTTAGGAGGAAAAGGTAAAATATCAAAAATTCAAGCAGATAAAAAAGCCATAAAAGAATATGATGAGTTTAATAAAACTCAAAAAATCATTTCAGATTTTGACAAAGAAATCAAACAAATCGGGAAGAAAAAATAATGCTGATAATTTTGATTATATCTCAACAATGACTCAAAACAAAACCTACATACAATCCTACATCACAATCCAAAACAACGAAATTGTTTTGAACGGAACTTCTGTATTCAAAATAGAACCAACAGATTTTGCTGATTTCTCGAAACAGGCTTATCGTAATTTTGAAATACAATATCCAAAGTTCTTCAAAATGGATGCTTTGAGCAAACTGGCTTTTTTAGGATCTGAATTGCTTTTGAGTCCGATAACGTCACAAGAAAAAGAAGAGAATATAGAAAATAATATTGCCTTGGTTTTAGCCAATAAATCGTCAAGTTTAGATACAGATGTTAAGTATCAGGAATCTATTTCTGACAAAGAAAACTATTTTCCGAGTCCAGCGGTTTTTGTTTATACGCTGCCAAATATTTGTCTGGGCGAAATAAGTATTCGTCATCAGCTGAAAAGTGAAAATTCTTTCTTTATATTTGATGCTTTCAATTCAGAATTTCTGTGGAACTATTCAGAGATTTTGTTAAACACTAACAAAGCAGATGTGGTACTTTGTGGCTGGGTTGAATTTTTTAATGACAATTATAAAGCATTTCTTTGTACAATTAGCAAAGAAGAAAACGAAAAATATAAAAACGAAACTATCAATACATTATATAATAAATAATCATGGAAGCATTAAAAGAAGAATTAAAAAACAAAATCATTACTACTTTGAACCTTGAAGATATCGCAATCGAAGATATTGCAGATAATGATCCTTTGTTTGGAGATGGTTTAGGTTTAGACTCGATTGATGCATTAGAATTGATCGTGATTTTAGATAAAGATTATGGTATTAAATTGGTTGATCCAAAAGAAGGAAAAACTATCTTTCAATCAATCGAAAGTATGGCCGCTTACATTAGCGCCAATAGAACAAAATAGATTGCAGATTTTAGACTTTAGATTTTAGATTTCTTAAACAGAAATATTTAAAATCTAATTGAAATAGCTTTCAAAATTTTTAAAGCCTAAACAATAGTCCAAATCTAAAATTTCAGGAATCTTTGTCAAAGTTTGAAACTTTGACAAAGATTGAATAATCTAAAATCAGAAATCTAAATTCTAAAATGGTAAAAGGTGTTGCTATAACGGGAATGGGAATTATCTCTTCGATTGGAAATTCAGTCGAGGAAAACTATGTTTCGTTGATTGAAAATAAAATCGGCGTTACTCGTATCGAAAATATTTCGACCGTTCATGCCGATATTATTAAAGTAGGTGAAATTAAAAAAACCAATGATGAATTGGTGAAAGAATTGAATCTTACAGAAGATAATAATTTTTCGAGAACCGCTATGATTGGTACTTTGGCAGCAAAACAAGCTGTTGAAAATGCCGGAATTTCAGCTATAAACGAATTCAGAACCGGACTTATTTCGGCTACAAGTGTAGGCGGAATGGATATGACCGAAAAACATTATTATGATTATTTCAAACATCCTGAACTTGTCAAATATATTGCTTGTCATGATGGCGGCGATGTAGCCGAAAAAATTGCCGAAGAGTTAGGTTTAAAAGGATTGGTTACTACAATTAGTACCGCATGTTCCTCTGCGGCAAATGCAATTATGCTGGGCGCGCGTTTGATAAAAACCGGAAAACTGGATCGCGTTATCGTGGGCGGAACTGATGGTTTGGCAAAATTCACCATCAACGGATTTAAAACCTTAATGATTTTGTCTGACGATTACAACAAACCTTTTGACAATAACCGTAAAGGATTAAACTTGGGTGAAGCAGCAGCTTATTTGGTTTTAGAATCAGATGAAATTGTTGAAAAACAAAATAAAAAAGTTCTCGCGCGTGTTTCTGGTTACGGAAATGCAAATGATGCTTTTCACCAGACTGCTTCTTCAGAAAATGGTGATGGCGCTTACCTGGCTATGAAAAAAGCCTTTGAAGTTTCGGGCTTAAAACCTTCTGAAATTGACTATATCAACGTTCACGGAACCGCAACTCCCAACAATGATTTATCTGAAGGAAGAGCGATAAAGAGAATTTATCAGGATGAAAAAGTTCCGGATTTTAGTTCTACAAAACCTTTTACCGGACATACCTTGGCAGCAGCAGCAGCGATTGAAGCTGTTTACAGTGTTTTGGCAATCCAGAATAGTGTGGTTTACCCAAATTTGAATTTCGAAACGCAAATGGAAGAATTTGATTTGAAGCCACAAACATCTTTAAAAAATAAAAATATCGAACACGTTTTATCCAACTCTTTTGGGTTTGGAGGAAATTGTTCTACTCTTATATTTTCAAAATGCAATTAAAAAAAACATATATAAATGGAATAGGTTGTATTTCGACTCAAAAAACATTTGATACTGTTTTTTTAGAAGAAGCTGTACACAATCATGACGAGAACGTGCTGAAAATAGTGGCTCCGGTTTACAAAGATTTTATTTCACCAGCTGCTGCCAGAAGAATGGCAAAAGGGGTGAAAAACGGAATTGTAGCTTCGGCAATCGCCATGAAAGATGCGAATGTTGAAAATGTAGACGCCATTATTACCGGAACAGGATTAGGTTGTATCGAAGATTCTGAAAAATTCCTGAAAAATATTCTGGATAATAACGAAGAATTTTTAACGCCTACATCGTTTATTCAATCAACTCACAATACTGTTGGTGCGCAAATTGCACTTTTACAGCAATGTAAAGGGTATAATTTTACTTATGTAAACGGCGCTGTTTCTTTTGAGTCTGCTCTTTTAGACGCAAAAATGCAAATTGAAGAAGACGAAGCGCAATCACTTTTGGTTGGCGGAGTCGATGAAAATGGAGATTATACAACGGCACTTTTTAAATTGTCCGGACGTATAAAACCAGACAATCAGCAGCCTTATAATCTTTTGGATTCTGATACAAGCGGTGCCGTTTATGGAGAAGGTGCCAGTTTTTTTGTTTTAGAAAATGAAAGAAAAGAAACAACTTACGCCGAAATTCTGGATGTTGCGATTATTAATACTTTGGAAGCAAATGAAATCGAAGCTGAAACCAAATCTTTTTTAAAAGCAAATAATCTTGAAATTTCAGATATTGATGCCCTGGTTTTAGGATTTGACGGCAATATTGATTTTGAGGTTTATTATAGAAATCTTGGCGAAAATGCTTTTGCAAATACACCTCAATTGTATTACAAACATTTAAGCGGAGAATATGATACGGCGTCGGCATTTGCTTTATGGATGGCGGTCAAAGTATTGAAAACACAAACAATTCCTAAAATTATAAAAGTAAATGCGGTTGAAAAATCAACATACAAAACCATTTTATTATACAATCAGTTAAACGGAAAAAATCATAGTTTTACGTTAATCTCAAAATGATAACGCACAAAAACATATCACTCTTTTTTGTTTTTTTATTGCTTTTATTATTTCTCCTGAATTTTTATACAGCAATTAATTTTTGGTGGTTTGTAGGCATTATTTTGATTTGGCTGGCAATAAATGCTGTAGGTTCTGCCCGAATATCTTCAAATTATCACGTAAAAGCATATTGCAGTAATTCACCTGAAAAAGAGAAAAAAATCGCCATTACTTTTGATGACGGACCAAGTATTTTTACTTTGGAAATTTTAGAACTTCTAAAAAAATACGATTTCAAAGCGACATTTTTCTGCATTGGAAAAAATATCGAAGCACATCCCGAAATTCTAAAACAAGTCATTGCCGAAGGACATTTGGTTGGAAATCATTCATACAATCATTCTCCCTTTTTTGATTTTTATAATGCTAAACAAATCAGAGCCGAAATTGAAAAAACAGATTCTCTTTTAGAAAAATTCACTTCTAAAAAAATAAATTTCTTTCGTCCGCCTTACGGAGTTACAACACCTTCGATTCGAAGAGCTTTGAAACTAACCGGTCATAAAGTGATTGGCTGGAATATTCGTTCTTTTGACGGAGGAACAAAAAATCAAAATTTAATTTTCAATCGCATAATAAAACGCATTTCTCCCGGCGGAATCGTACTTTTGCATGATACGGCGTCTCACTCTGTTTTGGTATTGGAACAGTTTTTGCAATTTTTACAGCAAAACAATTATAAAGTGATTTCGACTGAGGAACTTTTGAATCTTAAAGCTTATGAAATTGAACGCTGATGACGCAGATTCGCTAAAGCGAAGACGCGGATAAACGGATTTTATAGCACAATCTTTAACAAATATGAAAACTAAAATAGCACTATTAATTCTATTTATTTCCGGCAGCTTATTTGCGCAGGAGCAAAAAATGACGGCTGCAGAAATTGCCTCGTTTAAGGAAGAAGTAAATGTAGTTTCTAAAAAAATTAAGACTTTAAGTACTGATTTTGTTCAGTACAAACACATGGATTTTTTATCGAAAGACATTGAAACTTCGGGAAAAATGATTTTTAAAGAACCGAATTTACTACAATGGCAATATAAAAAACCATACAATTATAGTATCGTTTTTAAAAACGGAAAAATCCTGATTAATGACGAAGGCAAAAAAAGTGCGGTTGATATTGGCAACAGCAAAATTTTTAGCCGTATCAATAAATTAATTATTGGAAGCGTAAGCGGGAATATGTTTGACGATAAAGAATTTACAATTTCTTATTTTAAAGCGAAAGGACAAAATATTGCGAAGTTTATTCCGAAAGATGCGACTTTAAAAAAATACATCAAACAAATCGAACTGACTTTTGATAAAGAAGAAGCTACAGTTGAACAAGTAAAATTGTTGGAATCATCTGAAGATTATACCAGAATTGTACTTAAAAATAAAGTGATCAATGCAAAAATCGACGATTCAGTTTTTACTAATTAATTGCTTTCTGGCAATTATTCTGGTTTCTTGTGGCTCAGTCACAAAAAATTATACTCCCAAAAAATTAGATAAAACATCTTACGAAGTTCCGTATTTCAAGGATTCAAAAACCGATTATGTTTACAAAACAAATATTTCGGTTTATGGTCACGACCTTACGGGAATTTTTATTGCCAAAAAAATAAATGATACGACACATCGCGTTGTATTTACAACAGAGTTTGGCAACAAATTGCTTGATTTTGAAATTTCAGAAAAGAATTTTAAAGTCAATTCTATTGTATCTGAATTAGACCGAAAAATTTTGGTGAATACTTTAAAAGAAGATTTTCGTTTGCTTTTAAAGAAAGAGTACCAAATTCAGGAGCAATTTGAAAATGAATCAAACAATATTTACAAATCTGCAGATGGAAAACGGGATAATTATTTATTTATATCAAAAAAAGATCGTAAATTAGAGAAAGTCATTAATTCGTCGAAAACAAAAGAAAAGATAACGTTTCTTTTTAGTTCGAAAAACGATATTTTTGCCGAGAAAATTGAGATTATCCATCAGAATATTAAACTGAAAATTGAATTGAATTATTTTAAATCAGAGTAGAAATTTAAAACAGAATCAAAATGAGAAAAATAACTACAATCGCTTTAATTTTATTTATCGGAATTCTGACATCTCAGGCTCAGGTAACAGTTAGCCCGGGTTTGCGTGGAGGTTTAAATCTTTCAAAATTAAGCAATATTGATGATAACGGTTTAAAATCCGGATTTTACGCTGGGGGATTTGTCGCTATAAAATTCAATAAATATTTTATGCTTCAACCTGAAATAACTTATTCGCAACAAGGGTCTGAAGGTCGATATTACACCGATCAAAACCCTGATTTTGGTACTCCTGCAACATATGAATTAAACTATCTTTCGGTAGATGCTGTGGCCAAATTTCATTTTGGCGGACAAGGTTTTCATATTTTAGCCGGCCCTTCTGCAGATTTTAAAACAAGCGATAATTTTGGCCGATATAATTTTAATCCAATAGATTTTGATTTTTCTGTCATTGCCGGCGTTGGCTATTCTTTACCAAATGGCTTAACGTTTGAAGCAAGATTTAAACAGGGATTGATTGATATTTATGGTTATGACGGTCTTGAATATGATGATAATGACAATTATTATTACGAAGATTTAATCTTGAATCAGGTTTTCCAGATTGGTATTAGTTACACATTTAAAGTAAAGTAAAATATGGTTTTAAAAGACTTTTATAAAGTTCTTTCAGAAGAAAATACAAGTGATTCTAAATATACAATAACGATTTTGGTCAATGAAAAACATGAAGTTTTCAAAGGTCATTTTCCTGGAAATCCTATCATGCCCGGCGTTTGCATGATTCAGATTATCAAAGAACTAACAGAGAAAATTACTCAAAGTACTTTGATGATTCAAACGCTATCGAATGTTAAATTCATGGCGCTTATAAATCCTGAGGCAACTCCGGAATTGCGCTTAGAACTTGACATTGTTACAACCGAAGATGATTTGGTTAAAGTGAAAAACACGACTTATTTTAACGAGACTGTTGCTTTGAAATTAAGCAATGTCTATAAAAAATTATAATTATGAAATTATTATTGACACTATTATTGGTGATAAATTTTGCCGTAAACCCGGATTTGGCAGCTATTCGAAAAATGTATCCTGATGTTGCTAAATCAGAAGCTAATGCTAAAGAATTTACAGATAAACTTGCCGGAATTTCAAACAGCGATGATAAAATTTTAGTGGCTTACAAAGCTGCTTCAATTTTGGTAGATTCTAAGTTTGAAAATTTAATAGGAAGCAAAATTTCCCGTTTTAAAGAAGGTGCAAAACTTCTTGAAGCAACTTTAAAAAGCGATCCTAACAATATCGAAATCAGAATGATCCGATTGAGTATTCAGGAAGATGTGCCCGGAATTACCGGATACAAAAAGAATATCAAAGAAGACAAAAAGTTTATTACAACGCATTATGCAGAACAAAGCGGTGCCTTGAAAGAATACCTAAAAGACTTTGTTTTACAATCGAAAAGTTTCTCTGAAAAAGAAAAGCAATTCGTCAAGTAGATAAAGAAAAAAAAACCAATGCAACCAATTTTATCTCAGGAGGAATTACTTAATTCAACTCATTTTTGTGTTATTGTGCCCACGTACAATAATGAAAAAACATTGAAAAGAGTGTTGGATTCTATTTTAGATTTCACTCAAAATATCATTATCGTCAATGACGGATCGACTGATGGAACAAGTGAGATTTTAAAACAATACTCGCAATTCACCATAATTCATCATCCAAAAAATATTGGTAAAGGAAGAGCGTTGCGAAATGGTTTTAGAAAAGCAATCGAAATGAATTTCGAATATGCGATCACAATCGATTCTGACGGTCAGCATTTTGCTGCTGATATTCCTAATTTTATTGCTGAAATTCAAAAAGAACCCAATTCTTTATTGATTGGAAGCCGCAATATGACACAGGAAAATGTGCCAAAGAAAAGCAGTTTTGGAAACAAATTTTCTAATTTTTGGTTTCAATTCGAAACCGGAATTAAACTCGAAGACACGCAATCCGGTTTTAGATTATATCCTTTGCGATTACTTCCGAAGCAATTTTATACCAATAAATTTGAATTCGAAATTGAAGTAATTGTTCGGTCTGCCTGGAAAGGAATTGTGGTAAAAAATATTCCTATCCAAATTTTATACGATCCTGCAGAACGCGTTTCGCATTTTCGTCCGTTTAAGGATTTTACCCGAATCAGTATTTTAAATACCGTTTTGGTTTTAAATGCTTTGCTGTACATCAAACCCAGAGACTTTTTTCGGAAAGCAAAAAAAAAAGGCTTTAAAAAATTCTTTCTCGAAGATATTTTAGAAAGCGGCGATTCTAATTTTAAAAAATCTGCCGCAATTGCACTCGGTGTTTTTATAGGAATTTCCCCATTTTGGGGGTTTCAGACTGTTTTGCTATTATTTTTTGCAACCATTTTTAAGCTCAATAAAGTGATTGCTTATATGGCATCAAATGTGAGTTTTCCGCCTTTTATCCCTTTTGTTATCTACGGTTCACTAAAAATGGGAAGCTATTTTGTTTCTACAGATGCCCCATTAATTTTAGATAGTTCCCTTACGCTTGACGATATTCAAAAAAATGCTACACAATATATCGTCGGAAGTCTTACTTTAGCATCCGTTTTAGCACTAACATCCGGACTTTTAAGTTATTTGCTTTTAACCGCTTTTAGTTCTAAAAACAAACAGAATATTAAGTAAAATTTGCAACAGATTAAACAGATTTACGGTGATTTTTTTTCGCCACAAATTTCACAAATTAGCACAAATTAATTCGTGAAAATTCGTGAAATTCGTGGCAGAATTAACACAGAATTTAAAATCAATTTAATTCTTTATCCCGATAGTTATCGGGAGTGGCAAAAAAACTAATAAATAACCATGCATCACTATTTCTACGCCATTCATTTATTTGTAAACCGAAGAAAATCCTTGTCGGTTTTTCTGGCTGTTCTGATGCTTTTTGCATTTGGTTTTTTTGCTTCTCAAATTAAATTTGAAGAAGATATTACCAAACTTATCCCCACAAACGACAAATCTGACGTTACGGCAAAAGTGCTGAAACAACTTAACTTTGCTGATAAAATCACTGTTATTTTCAAACTTGAAAAAAACGGAACTGACGAAGATTTAAAAGAAATGGCAACTGCATTTTCAGACAGCGTTGCCAAATCCTGCAAACCTTACGTAACCGGAATTCAGGGAAAAGTGGATGAAGAAAACATTCAGGAAACTATCGATTTTGTTTACCATAATTTGCCGCTTTTTTTAGAAGATCAGGATTATGCTGCTATTGAGAATAAATTACAAAAAGATAGTATTGCGGCGACGGTTCAGGGAAATTACAAATCGATTATTTCGCCATCCGGATTTATAACCAAAGATTTTATTCTGCAGGATCCGCTTGGGATTTCTTTTATTGCGCTAAAAAAATTACAGCAATTAAATATTGGCGACGATTTTACGCTCGACAATGGTTTTGTAATGACCAAAGACAAAAAGAAATTATTGCTTTTTATTACCTCAAATCTTCCATCTAGCGAAACAGAAAAAAACAGCTTATTTGCTGCTAAACTAAAATCGATTCAGGACAATCTAAATCAAAAATATAAAACCAAAACTTCGATTAGTTATTTTGGTTCTGCTTTGATTGCCGTTGCAAATGCCAATCAAATTAAAAGCGATATTATATTAACAACGTCAATTGCAATGTTTACATTAATGTTGATTCTGATTTTATTTTATCGAAAGATTTTCATTCCGCTTATTATTTTTCTTCCAACGGTTTTTGGCGCATTGTTTGCCGTGGCATTTTTATATTTTGTAAAAGAAACCATTTCAGCCATTTCACTCGGAATTGGTTCTATTTTGTTAGGAATTACGATCGATTATTCGATTCATATTCTTACGCATTACAAACATAACAGCGATGTAAAAACACTATACAAAGACATTACGATGCCGGTTATTATGAGCAGTTCTACAACGGCCGTTGCATTTTTATGTCTGCTTTTTGTAAAATCTGATGCGTTGAACGATTTGGGAATTTTTGCCGCCGTGATTGTGATGGCTTCAGCATTTTTCTCTCTTTTGATCGTTCCGCATTTATATAAACCAAAAGAAAACAACTTTGATCACAAAAAAAATGTGATCGATAAACTGGCTCATTTCTCCTTTCACAACAATAAATTCTTAATTGGTTTCTGTGTTCTAATTACTATTATTTGCTTTTTTACGTATAATAATGTTGGTTTCAATAACGATTTGTCGCAATTAAATTTTGTTCCGAAAGAAATTAAAGCGGCAGAAAAAGATCTTGAAGAAAGCACGAGTTTAACTTCAAAAACCATTTATGTTGCGGCATACGGAAACAGTATGGAAGAAGTTTTGCAAACCAACTCGCAGCTTTTTGCTAATTTATCCAAAGAAAAACAAACGGACAAGATATTAAATTTCAGTTCTGTTGGCGGCATTATGCTTTCGCAGAAGGAACAACAGCAAAAAATTAATCAATGGAATTCATTTTGGAACGACAATAAAAAACAAATTTTAAAATCAGAATTAATTGCCGAAGGTTCAAAATTAGGATTCAAACCTACCACTTACAGTGCCTTTTTTGATCATTTAAATTTTGATTTCAAACCAGTTTCAGCACAGGATTATTTAAAAATTCAGGCGTTGCAACTGAAAGAATTTGTGACTGAAAAAAATGGTTTTTATACGATTTCGACTTTAGTAAAAGTTACACCGCAACAGCGTGATGCTTTTGTAAAATCGGCTGCAGCCAAAAATAATATTATTGCAATTGACCGCCAGCAAATGAATGAAACGTTTTTCAGCACATTGAAAACTGATTTTAATTCATTGGTAAATTATTCGTTTATTGCCGTAATTCTGATTTTGTTTTTCTTTTTCCGCAGAATCGAATTGGTTATTGTAAGCTGTATTCCAATTGCCTTAACGGGAATTGTTACGGCAGGGATTATGGGCATTTTTGGCATTCAGATGAATATTTTCAGTATGATTGTCTGTACTTTGATTTTTGGTCACGGAGTCGATTTTAGTATTTTCATGACAAGCGCACTTCAAAAAGAATATACCAACGGAAAGAATGAAATTGCGATTTACAGAACTTCGATTATTCTGGCCGTTATCACGACAATTTTAGGAATTGGCGCGATGATTTTTGCACAACATCCGGCGCTTAGATCTATTTCATCTGTTTCTTTAATCGGGGTTTTTGCAGCGTTGATTATTACCTTCATCTTCTACCCGATTCTCTTTAAATTATTTATATCAAACCGATCAAAAAAAGGAAATCCTCCTTTTGTTCTTCGACCTTTTATTCACGGTGTAATATCATTTTTTTATTACGGAATGGGCGGAATTTTAATGTCGCTTTTCAGCATTACAATCATGCCGATTATTCCAATAAATGAAAAAACAAAAATGAAAGGATTTCGATATGCGATTTCAAAATTCATGAATTCGGTATTGTATTCAAATCCGTTTCTTCATAAAAAAGTCATTAATAAATACAACGAAACTTTTGAAAAATCAGCGATAATTATTGCCAATCATTCTTCGTTCATCGATATTTTGGCAATGGGAATGCTGAGTCCGAAAATTATTTTTTTAGTAAGCGACTGGGTTTACAACTCTCCTATTTTTGGCGGAACGGTTAGAAAAGCAGGATTCTATCCGGTTTCTGAAGGAATTGAAGGCGGGGTTGAACATTTGCGCGAAAAGGTAAAGGAAGGTTATTCATTAATGGTTTTTCCGGAAGGAACACGTTCTGAAAGCAATCAGATTAAGCGTTTTCATAAAGGTGCTTTTTATCTTGCCGAAGAATTTAATCTGGATATTATTCCGGTCATTATTCACGGTGCTTCAGAAGCAATTCCGAAAGGCGATTTTGTTATTCACCACAGTTTTGTTACCGTTTCTATTTTAGAAAGAATTACACCTGATAATCTTTCTTTTGGAAAAAATTATGCTGAAAGAACGAAACAATTAAGTTCGTTTTTTAAAGATGAATATCACAAGATTCGTCAGGAACTTGAAGGTCCGGCGTATTTCAAAAAAATGCTGCTGCACAGTTATGATTACAAAGAAATTGAAGTTATAAAAAGCGTCAAAAGCAATTTAGAAACTCATTTAGAAATATACCATCGCCTTAATAAACATCTTTCGGCGAAAGCCAAAATATTACATTTAGCAAACGATTACGGGCAATTAGATGTTTTACTGACGTTGCAGGAACCACAGCGAAAAGTCTATTCTTTTATTGCTGATGAAGAAAAATTATTAGTTGCGAAAACGAACTATTTTTTAAAGAAAAGAAAAATAATTTATCAGGATCAGTTAGAATGTGTAACTGAAAACCAATACGATGTTCTTTTGATTTCTGATGAAAGTTATAATGACAGCCCTGAAAAAATAGTTTTACAATTTTCTTCAGTAATTTTGATATATTGCCTGCCTTATAAAGAAAAATTAATTGCTTCGGGCTTTGAAATTGTTTCAGAAGAAAAAGGCATAACGGTACTAAAGAAAAATTAGCATGAAGGAGCAATATGATGTGGTAATTGTAGGCAGCGGTTTAGGCGGATTAGTCTCGGCAATTATTCTTGCTAAAGAAGGCTATAGCGTTTGTGTGCTCGAAAAAAATAATCAATACGGAGGAAATTTGCAGACTTTTGTGCGCGATAAAACTATTTTTGATACTGGAATTCATTATATCGGAGGTTTAAGCGAGGGACAAAATCTGTATAAATATTTTAAATATTTGGGCATTATCGATCATTTGAATTTAAAAAAAATGGACGATAATGGGTTTGATATTATCTCTTTTGAAGATGATGAAACCGAATATCCACATGCACAGGGTTATGATAATTTTGTCGATCAGTTAGGCACTTTTTTTCCGGATGAAAAAGAAAATATCGAACGTTATTGTGATAAAATAAAAGTGATTTGCGATTCTTTTCCGCTTTATAATTTACAATGGGAAGGAAAATATGATAATGAAATCCTGGCTTTAAATGCCAAGGAAACCATTGATGCATTTACCGAAAATGAGAAACTAAAAGCTGTTTTGGCAGGTTCTAATTTTCTATATGCCGGTATTCCGGATAAATCGCCTTTTTACGTTCATGCCCTTTCTGTCAACTCTTACATTCAAAGTTCATGGCGTTGTATCAATGGCGGAAGTCAGATTACAAAACAGCTTTTAAAACAGCTTAAAAAATACGGCGGAGAGTTTTATAAATATAAAGAAGTTACCAAATTTAATGTTGAAGACAACAAAGTAACTTCTGTAGAAATGAAAGATAAATCCAAAGTTTCGGGTTCTTATTTCATTTCGAATATTGAACCAAAAACGACGCTGAAAATGGCAGGCGAAGAACATTTTAGAAAATCTTTTTTTAGCCGTGTTCAAAGTCTTGAAGGTGTAATTTCGGCTTTTAGTCTGTATATTGTTTTTAAACCGGAAACCTTTAAATATATCAATCACAATCATTATCATTTTAAGAAAAGCAGCGATGTCTGGAATTGTCATGAATATGATGAAGAATCGTGGCCAAAGGCTTTTATGGCGTCTATGAATGCTTCGAAAAAACAGGAAGAATGGGCTGAGGGAATGACTTTTATAACTTACATGAAATATGACGATGTTGCGCCTTGGGTAGACACTTTTAATACAACTGCCGAAGAAAGCGATCGTGGAGAAAGTTATGAAGAATTTAAAGCCAGAAAAGTAGAGAAATTTTTAAAAGAAATTGAGATAAAATTTCCGGGAATTATAGATTGTATCCGATCAATTCATACTTCTACACCACTCTCTTATCGCGATTATATTGGCGGCACCAATGGCAATATGTACGGTTATGTAAAAGATGCCAGCAACCCGATGAAAACATTGATTCCGTCAAAAACCAAGTTAGACAATCTCTATCTTACCGGACAAAGTATTAATATGCATGGTGTTTTGGGTGTAACAATTGGCGCGGTTGTAACTTGTTCTGAAATTGTTGGGAAGGAATATTTAGTAACTAAAATAAATAAAGCATCTGAATAAAAAGTGTTATGAAAAACCATTGCTTACATCTATCCTTTATAATTTTTATATCGATATTTGTTTCTTGTGGTACCTCAAAATCAATGCACCATTTACCGGAAATTGCACACTATAATGCTGTAAAACCAGTTGTAACAAAACATTCGAATGAACTTTTTACTTCCGGAAAAAACTCGTTATTAAAAAACAAGCAAGGTCTTTGGGAATTGTATGTAGAAGGTGATCCGCTTGAAATTGGACTCACAGCCGGCGCATTATCCGATTCTCTTTTAAAAAAACAAGAGGAAATATTTTTCTCAAAAGTGGAAGATATTGTTCCTTCAAAATTGCAGCAAAATCTGCTTCGGAATTTTCTAAAGTGGTACAATCGAAAATTATATCTGAATGTTCCGAATGAATATCAAACGGAGATTTATGGCGTTTCGCAATACACTTCTCAGGATTTTAATAATATAGCACCACAATATCAGCGCAGTTTATATTTGCACGGTGCGCACGATATTGGTCACGCTTTGCAGGATCTGGCTTTAGTTGGCTGTTCTTCTTTTGCGGCTTGGGGAGAAAAATCTGAAGATGGAAATTTGATTTTGGGCAGAAATTTTGATTTTTATGTCAGTGATGCTTTCGCAGAAAATAAAATAGTTGCGTTTATAAATCCGAAAGAGGGTTATCCGTTTATGATGGTGACCTGGGCCGGAATGATTGGTACGGTTTCGGGAATGAATAAGGAAGGTTTGACGGTGACGATAAATGCCGGGAAATCTAAAATTCCGATAATTGCAAAAACACCAATTTCGATATTAACCCGCGAGATTTTGCAGCACGCTAAAAATATTGATGAAGCAATTGCCATCGCAAAAAAACGACAATTGTTTGTTTCAGAATCTATTATGGTTGGAAGTGCGTATGATAATAAAGCCATTTTAATTGAGGTTTCTCCAGAAAAAATGGATGTTTTTGATGTTCCAAATACGAATCAATTAATTTGTTCGAATCATTTTCAAAGTGATGCTTTTAAAAATGATGAACGAAATCAATCGCAAATTGCCAATAGTCATTCGCAATATCGTTATGACAGAATGCAGGAACTTTTAAGTGAAAACCCGAAAATCAATCCGAAAATCGCATCTGAAATTCTACGAAATAAAGAAGGTTTACATGATATCGCTTTAGGTTATGGAAACGAAAAAGCACTGAATCAATTAATGGCGCATCACGGAATTATTTTTAAACCGAAAGAAAAATTAGTCTGGGTTTCTGCAAATCCGTATCAATTGGGGGAATTTGTCTGTTATAATTTAGATTCCATTTTTAAAGATAAAAAAGCAGATTTTACTATTTCAATGGAAGAAGAAAATCTGAATATTGCCAAAGATCCTTTTATAGAAAGTACCGCTTTTTTAAACTATCAGAAGTTTAGGACTGAAGATCACAAAATGGATTTATATTTGAAAAATAAAACGAAAATTCCTTTTGATTTTATCCAGAATTACCAATCTTTAAACCCTGATTATTGGGTTGTGTATTATAAAGCGGGATTGTACTTTTACGAACAGAAGTATTTTCAATTTGCGCAAAACAATTTTGAAAAAGCATTAACCAAAGAAATTACAACTGTTCCTGATAAAGAAGCAATTGAAAAATATTTAAAAAAACTCAAAAGAAAATGAATACGATTCCACCAATAGAGCAGGATTCTTTAGAACAAATTAAAAATTTTCAAGAGCAGAAATTAGCAGAACTTTTAACTTATATCAGTCAGAATTCTCCTTTTTACAAACGTCTTTTTGCCGGACAAAATATTGATATTTCAAAAGTTAAAACACTCGAAGATTTACAGCATTTACCGGTAACTACAAAAGAAGATTTACAACAATACAATGATGATTTTGTTTGTGTTCCGCAACATAAAATTATCGATTATGCCTCGACTTCGGGAACTTTGGGAGATCCGGTAACTTTTGGTTTAACCGATTCTGATCTGGATCGACTGGCTTATAACGAAGCCATTTCTTTTGCCTGCGCCGGAATTGCCGAAGGTGATGTCGTGCAATTAATGACGACTATTGACCGAAAATTTATGGCCGGTTTGGCTTATTTTCTTGGTTTGCGAAAACTGCAGGTTGGCGTTATTCGTGTTGGTGCCGGAATCCCGGAATTGCAATGGGATTCAATTTTAAAATACAAACCTTCTTATTTAATTACGGTTCCTTCTTTTTTATTAAAATTGGTTGAATATGCCGAAATTCACGGAATCGATTATAACAATTCGAGCATAAAAGGTGCCATTTGCATTGGAGAATCTCTGAGAAATCAGGATTTTTCGATGAATACTTTATCGAAAAAAATCACTGAAAAATGGAATATTCAGTTGTTTTCGACTTATGCTTCGACAGAAATGAGCACCGCTTTTACAGAATGTGAACACGGTCTTGGAGGTCATCACCATCCGGAATTGATTATTATTGAAGTTTTGGACGAAGAAAATAATCCGGTAAAAAATGGTGAAATTGGCGAATTAACTTTTACTACTTTAGGTATTGAAGCAATGCCTTTATTACGTTTTAAAACGGGCGATATTGTGCAGCTGCATAATGAACCTTGTGCCTGCGGAAGAAATACGGTACGTGTTGGTCCGGTTGTGGGGCGTAAAAAACAAATGATTAAATATAAAGGCACAACACTTTATCCGCCAGCGATGAACGATGTTCTGAGCGACTTCGACAATATTGAAAATCATATTATTGAGATTTCTACCAATGATTTAGGAACGGATGAAATCCTGATAAAAATCGCCTGTAAAAATCAGACTCCGGAATTTTTACAGGAAATAAAAGATCATTTCAGAGCAAAATTAAGAGTAACTCCAAAAATAGAATTTGCTCCAAAAGAAATACTAAATCCCTTAGTTTTTAATCCGATGAGCAGAAAACCAATTCGCTTTTTTGATTATAGAGTTCAATAAAAGGGACAAAGTTGCAAAGGTTCAGAGGGACAAAGGTTCTTAACAGTCTGATAAAAAAACCTTTGAACCTTTGTTACTCTGAACCTTTGAGCCTCATATCACGTAAATTCGAGGAAATGTTGTAATTTTGCACAAAATATTGAAGATGGTCAAGATTGGCAACATAGAATTACCCGAATTTCCTTTATTACTCGCACCGATGGAAGATGTGAGTGATCCGCCGTTTCGCAGATTATGCAAAACGCATGGCGCTGACATGATGTATTCTGAATTTATTTCGTCGGAAGGATTAATTCGTGATGCGATCAAAAGCAGAATGAAGCTGGATATTTTTGATTACGAACGTCCGGTTGGAATTCAGATTTTTGGTGGTGACGAAGAAGCAATGGCGCTTTCGTCTAAAATTGTTTCTACGGTAAAACCCGATTTGGTTGATATTAATTTTGGATGTCCGGTAAAAAAGGTAGTTTGTAAAGGTGCCGGAGCGGGAGTTTTGAAAGATGTAGATTTGATGGTGCGTTTGACAAAAGCGGTTATCAGAAGTACTGATTTGCCTGTAACGGTAAAAACGCGTTTAGGCTGGGATGATAACTCGATCAACATTGATGAAGTAGCCGAAAGACTTCAGGATATTGGTGTTAAGGCTTTGACAATTCACGCCAGAACCCGTGCGCAAATGTATAAGGGTCACGCCGATTGGTCGCATATTGCACGTGTAAAAAACAACCCTAGAATTACAATGCCTATTTTTGGAAATGGCGATATCGACAGTCCAGAAAAAGCATTAAAATATAAAAATGAATACGGTATTGACGGAATCATGATTGGTCGTGCTGCCATTGGTTATCCGTGGATTTTTAACGAAATCAAGCATTTCTTTAAAACCGGAGAACATTTGCCTGCGCCAACAGTTGCTGATCGCGTAGAAGCCGCCAGAAATCATTTAATGTGGTCAATGGAATGGAAAGGTGAACGATTGGGAATTGTTGAAATGCGTCGTCATTATACTAATTATTTCAAAGGAATTCATTCGTTTAAAGAATACAAACAAAAATTGGTTACCACTGATGAACCTGAAAATCTTTTCGCAATTATGAAAGAAATTGAACAGGTTTATGCCGGATATGAATTTGTTTAAAAACTACATAATTTTTGTCAAGTTTAAAACTTTGACAAAGATGTAAATGCAAAAAAAAGACCTTCAAATTGAAGGTCTATTTTATTTAAATATATAAAGCATCATATTTATTCTAATACATTCTTTATTGAATTTCTTTTAGCAAGATCAATTGCTGACTTTAACTCAGAAAAGAATAATTCAGCTTCCTTAACATTTCTAATAGATTTAGATAAATTATCACCATTATTTAATTCTACAACATTACAATTTGTAATGCTTTTGTTCGCACGAGAAGCTAGCGCAGTTTCTTGAATTTTATTAATCTTATTTTGGATCGAATCTTCCATAAAACAAATTTAGTGTAAATTTCCTACATAAAAAAAGACCTTCAAAATTGAAGGTCTTTTTTTATTTATAGATTATACTTGAATACGTTTCCATTTTCCTCGTTTATAAAAGAAAATCCCTGCCAACGTTATAGCGGTTTCTGCAACCGGAATGGCGATAAAAACTCCTGTTGGTCCCATATTAAAATGTTTTGCTAAAATATAAGCTAATGGAATTTGAAACAGCCAGAATCCAAAGAAATTAATTCCGGTTGGTGTCCAGGTATCGCCTGCTCCGTTGAAAGTATTTATTAAAACCATTCCAATTCCGTAGAAAATAAATCCTACGCTCATAATTTGTAATGCTTCAACAGCTACAACTTTTACCATTTCGTCATTGGTGAAAAACGAGATAATATATTTTCCAAAACAAAGGGTAATAATCATAATACTTGCCATGAAAATGACATTGTATTTTGCTGTAGTTAAAACAGATTTTTCGGCACGGTCAATTTGTTTGGCGCCTAAATTTTGCCCAACCAAAGTTGCAGCCGCATTACTTAATCCCCAAGCCGGAAGAATGAAAAACATCATAATTCTTAACGCTGTCTGATATCCCGCAGAACCGTGATCACCTCCGGTTGTTGCTACCAATTGTGCCAGGAAAATCCAGCTGCAGGATGCGATTACAAATTGCAAAATTCCCGGAGCTGCAATTTTTACTAATGCTTTTATTTGTTTAAAGTCCGGAGCAAAATAAGCTATTTTAATTTTTAGAATTCCGTTTCCTGAAAATAAATGATACACCTGATATAATACTCCAATGCTTCTGCCTAAAGTAGTTGCTAATGCAGCACCAACTAATCCGAAAGCCGGAATTGGTCCTAAACCATTAATTAATATCGGACATAAAATAATGTTACAAATATTAGCTAACCACAAACTTTTCATGGCAATGGCTGCATTTCCTGCTCCACGAAATATTCCGTTAATCAAAAATAAAAGCATAATGCATAAACTTGAACCAATCATGATTTGGGTAAAATGATAACCATGTTCAGCTGCATCAATAGATGCGCCCATAAGCAAAAGAATGTCTTTGGCATAAATAACTCCCAAAATACTCATAACACTATTTACTGCAAATGCTATAATTATAGCCTGCATTCCTGCTTTTGCTGCAGCGACCGGATCTTTTTCTCCGATACGTCTCGCTACAACCGCCGTTGCCGCCATACTCATTCCTATTGCCAGGGAATATATAATAGTAAGAACAGATTCTGTTAAGCCAACAGTTTGAATCGCAAAACTGCTGTGTTCTAAATGTCCAACGAAATATAAATCGACTAAAGCAAAAACCGATTCCATCATCATTTCCAAAACCATTGGAATGGCTAATAAAATGACTGCTTTCTTGATGTTTCCAGCGGTATAATCAAAAGATTCATCGCCTTTGATTGCTTGTGTTAATGTGGTAAAAATTTTAGAAAATAAGCTTTTCTTTATTGTAGTTTCTGTCATGATTTGTTAGAATAAATGATAAGATTAGCTCAGATATTATAATTCTGAACTCAAGAGAAATAAACGTAAGTATCCTAATTATTCTAAAAATAAAATAGGATTAGGCAGAAACAATCATATGCTTGTAGTTTTTGAGACGATAAATATAAGTAATATTTTTTAGGAAGAAATATTAATCTAATAAGTTTTTGCTTACGCGGCTGCTGGCGATTAAAGAGGCCACAAAACCAAGTGAAACTATTGTCGTTAAAACAATTAATACATTTTCAAGATTAAAAACAACGGGATATGCTAATGTTGGCGTAATCATAATGAGTTCATATCGCTGTTGTAACAATACTAAAATAATACCCAGAATGAGACCAATTATTCCTCCAAAAACACTTAATAAAGTTCCTTGCAGTAAAAATATTTTTCGGATGCTGTTTATTTCTGTTCCAAGATTGAAGAGGGTTTTCAGATTTCCTTTTTTCTCTAAGATCATCATAATCAAGGCTCCGACCAAATTAAAAAGCGCTACAATAATTACCAGAGTAAAAATTAGATATACGACAATGTTTTCGGTATTGAGCATTTTATACAAAGACTCATTTAATTGTGCCCGATTTTTTAAAGTGATTTTGTTTTTGAAAATGTTTTGGAGCTGCGTTTTGATTGTGTTTTCATTTGCATTTTCCTTTAAATGAAATTCAATTCCTGAAATTTGATTGGGTTTGTACATCAGTAATTCCTGTGCTAAACTCAAATCAGCAAATACATATTTTGAATCTAAATCTTCGCTTATAGAATAAATTCCAACAGGCAAAACATCAGTTTTATTAAATGCTTCTTCGGGATTTTCAAAAGCTCCTTTTCCGGGTTTTGGCGCAAATATCTGCAACGGGGTTTCGAAATCTAATATTCCCATTGAAAAATCTCTGGCGATTCCATAACCTACTACAACCTGATACGTATCTGGTTTAATCCATTGTCCGTTAAAAAGCTTTTTATTAATGTCGTTTACTACAGGGTAAAGACTGTCAACTCCTTTTAAATATGTAACCTGCTGTTTGTCTTTAAACAAAAACAAAACCCGTTCTTCTATAATTTTAGTATACGAAGCAACGCCGTCAATTTTTTTAAGCTGTTTGTCCTGATCCGGTGTTATTAAAAATGACTTTCCAAGAGTACTTGTCATTTTTAAGTCAGGATCTATTTCGTTTGTAAACGAAAGGCTGAATACTTTTAATCCGCTAAAAACAGATAAAACTACAAACAAAGCCATCGTACCAACTATGATTCCCAAGCTGGCAATGCGGTTGATAATATTTATAGCATTGTTTTTACTTTTGCTAAAAATGTAACGTTTGGCTATGTAAAGGGGGAAATTCAATTTATGATTTTCTTCTTTTTTCTAAAAGATCACGGTTCTCAATTGGGTTTTCTCTGTTTGATAAAGCATTGTCAATTTTTTCGATATAATCTAATGAGTCATCGATAAAGAATACAAGATTTGGTACACGACGCAATTGCAAACGTACACGTTGTGATAAATCATGTTTGATTAATGTAGTATTTGATTTTATTCCGTCTAAAGTTTCCTGCGCCTTATCCTGAGGAAAAATGCTTAAATAAACCGTTGCCACAGATAAATCTGAAGTAACACTAACTTTGGATACCGAAATTACCAAATTACTAATTCCGTTTTTTCTCACTTCACCTTGCAAAATATCAACCAAATCTTTTTGAATGACACCGCCTATTTTTTTCTGTCTATTTGTTTCCATAGTGCAAAAATACTATTTTTAAATTTCATCGATGCAATTTCAAATAAAAAAGGGAGCAATTAGCTCCCTTTCTTTATCTGTTTTGTAACCATCCTTCCGGATTATTATTTGATGTATTCTGAAGAATCAAAAACTTGATAATTGTTTTCCCCGTGTCTCCACTGGTTCTTACTTTTCCAATAACCTGTTTCACTTTTACTTTGTCACCTTGCTCAACAGATACCGAACTTAGGTTTTGATATACTGTAAAATAATCTCCATGCTGAATAAAAACAGCTCTGTTTACAGGAGACAATGCTATCACTTTTGATACTACTCCTTCAAATACAGCGCGGGCATTTGCTCCTTGTTCTGTAGTAATCTCTACTCCGGAATTATGAACGGTTAGTGTTGGATAAAGCGGATGCGGCTGATCTCCGTAACCAAGAGATATAAATCCTTTCTCTACCGGCCAAGGCAGTTTTCCTCTATTTGCTTTAAAATCGGCAGCTAAAATTTTACCTTCCGGGGTTAATGTAATTCTGTCTGATGAATAACTTTTAGGTGCTGACGCTTCTGCCTTATCTGCTTCGCTGGCTTTACCTTCTGCTATTCTTTTACGTCTTTCTTCTTCTGCTCTTTGATTGGCTAATCTAATTTGTTCACGGATAAGATCCTTAATTTTAGCGTCGATTCTTCTCGATTCCTGTTGTTTAGATCTTGTATCTGCAATAATTTTATTCTTATCTCTTTTTATTTCGTTAACCAGTTTTTGCTGTTCTTTCTTTTCAATTTCTAAGCTTTGCTTTTCTTTTTGATTTTCAGCAATAATTTTTTTCTTGATTTGTCTTTGTCCGTCCAGTTTTGCATTATAATCAACTAATTCAGCTGTTTTTGACTGGATTTCTAAACCTTGATTTTTTCTGAAATTGGTATATTGTTTTAAATATTGTGCTCTTTTGTAAGCCTGTAGAAAACTTTCTGAAGATAAAATAAACATCGCTCTGCTTTGTTCAGAACGGCTTTTGTACGACTTCAAAATCATTTTAGCATAATCTTCTTTTAAAACAGCCAATTCCCTATTTAGTTTATTAACCTTAAGCTGGTTAATATACATATCGTTATTTAAAATCTTTTCCTGTTTTGCTGTTGTATTAATAAGTTTTTCTTTCAGCTTAATTTTATTTGCCTGAATTAAAAACACATTTACCGCTGATTTTTCTTTTTTCTTTACAGATTGCAACATTTTTTCGTTGTCTCTAATTTCCTGCTGAATCTGAGCTTTTCGCTGTTCAAGTTTTTCTTGCTGCGAATCTTGTGCCCAGACAAAAGTTGTGGCACATATAAAAATTAGGCTGAGGAGAAATTTCGGCATGTTTCTGTTTTCTTTTTGCAAATTTACTTAATTAAAACTTTCTTATAACCACTTGGTACGCTATAAGGAAAAGAAAGTTCTTCATTAAACGAAATGTTATTGTAATTTAAATTGATATCTGTTTTTCCTTTTGGCTGAATTGCATTGATTTCGATACTTGTTGGAATATTTCCCTGATCAAAAACTTTGTTGTCAGAGTATTTAATTTCTAACATGATATTTTCTGTCGCTTGCGAAATCTGTTCTTTTTGCAGCAAATATTTTTCAGGTTCCAAAAAGAAAGCTTTTTTCAATTTAGTCTCTTTTTCATCTTCTAAACGAATCAGGTTTTCTACAATTGTTTGTGTGTATTTCCCTTTTTTAAGATCGTCTAAAGCTTCTCCAACTAATAAATTTTGCACTTTACTATAATCAAGTTCGGTTCCCAACCATTTGCTTAAACTGGTAAAATCTCCTTCATAATAAGTACTGTTTATTTTTTCGTAATAACTTACTGCTGTTGGCGTAATTAATGCTTTTGCCATTGTGATTCCAAGAAAACGAACACTGATTAAAATCTGTTTGTCTTTTTCAATTCTAATTTCGGCGGTTACATTCTGACTTTGTTTTTCATCAACATATTTGGCACTTGCTTTTATGTATAATGTTTTAAAATCTAATTTATTGTCATAATGTTTTTCTATAACATTGTTGTCTTTTTTTACAACAACTTCTTTATTATCAGTACTTTGCACTGCTACTGCTTTTGATTTACAGGAAATCATAAAAACAGATACCAATACAATTGCTATATATTTTTTCATCTTGAATTTTCTTTTTACTTCTTTTTCTTTAATAATTCATTTGCCTTCAAAAAGTATTCCTCTTTTTTTCTGGCGTCTCCCAATCCATTATAAGCTTCTCCGAGCTGAATATTAAAATTTGCTTCCAATTTAACATCGTCAACTACATAATCTAATCCCATTTCTAAGACGGTTTTTGCATTTTTAAATTGCTGCAGCTGATTGCTTCCTAATCCGGCATAATAATAAAATTGCGGCTGACTTGGATAAACTTCAATCATAGTCATTGCTCTTTTTGTCATAGCATCAAATTGTTTTGCCTGCGCATAAGCATCCAGCAAAAGCAAATTAGTTTCGCGATCTGTATCTGAATTGGCGCTTAAATCTTTTTCATAATATTTAATTGCATTTTCAAATTGGTTTTTGCTGTGATAAAATTTTCCAATTTCTTTCGCCACATCAACATTTGGATCATTATCAAAATAACCTATCGCTTTTTCTAAATCCGGTGCATATTGCGGATTTTTATTTACATAAATCAAAAACTCATTTAAGGTACGATGTTTTATTTTTGAATCAATTTTTGAACTTGCCAAAATTATATTCATCGACTTAATCGCTTTATCTGCCTGATTTGCATCTAAATATCCCTTAAACAAACTTACCTGCGCCCACTCTGAATTTGGAATTTCTTTTGCCAGCTGTTTCGCAACATCCAAAGCTTTATCTGTTTCTTCAGATTTTGAATACAGGAAAATCAGATCTACATAATTTGATTCTTCTTTTGGATTCTTTTTAATCTGTTCAATTAAATTTGAAGCCTCGGCATTTTGATATTTTCCCTGTGATAAAATCTGCATTTTATAACGATCACGATCTTCCGATTTTCCAAACTTATCGTTCATTTCATTAATCGTCGCAAGTGCTTTATCATATTGATTTGAAATCATATACAACGAAATCAAATCATCTTTGTATTCTTCGTCAAACGGAATAATTTTTTGAATTGTTTCGATTGCCAAAGGATAGTTTTTGGTTTCATAACTTACGTCATAAATTCCAAGCCAGTACCATTTATTTTTAGGATCTAATTGAGTCGCTTTTTCAAAAGAACTCTGGGCATTGTTGTAATCTTTTAATGCCAGGTAATTTTTTCCTAATTCAAAATAAGCTACTGCGTCATTCGGTTTTAGCTTCACGCATTTTTCTAATGATGCAATTGCTTTATCGTAATTCTCGATTCCTTTTTGCTTCAATGATTCATAAAAAGAGTCCTGATATTCATCTGTTGCCATAGCAATATCTTCCGGATTGGTTTGTGCCATAACCGAAAATGCATTGCTGAACAAAGCGAATATTAAAATTACTAAAACTCTTTTCTTTATCATTTACACAATTTCTTTTTAAATTTTTATTCTAAAACAGAATAATCACCAATGCTAATGCTTGTAAACTTACCATCATAACTAACGTGGTTTCCAATCATTGCATTGTCCAGATTAGCATTTTTTATTTGTGAAAACGTTTGTACTAAACTGTTTTTTATTGTACTGTCGATAACATGACATCCTTTTCCTAAAGATACATTTGGACCTACAGTTGCATTTTTCAACACTACATTTTCACCAATAAAACATGGCGGAATAATGGTTGAGTTATCTAAAGTTACGTCATAATCTACTAAATGTTCACCATCATTGTGTAAAAATCCTAACATTCTTGTATTGGTTTCAACCGTTACATCTTTATTTCCGCAATCCATCCATTCGTCAACGCTTCCGGTTTTAAAAACTTTTCCGTTCGCCATCATTGCTTTGATTCCGTCATTGATCTGATATTCACCACCATTCTGAATATTATTATCCAGAACACCCTGAAGTTCTTTTTTCAAATCTCCAACTTCCTTAAAATAATAGATTCCGATAACGGCAAGATCGCTTACAAATTCTTTTGGTTTTTCGACCAATTCTATAATTTCGTTATTGTTATTTAATTTCACAACACCAAATGCTTCCGGCTGTTCGACTTGTTTTACCCAAATCACAGCATCTGCAGAAGGATCTAATTCAAAATCTGCTCGTATTAAAGTATCTGCATACGCAATTACGGCCGGACCAGATAAAGATTCTTTGGCACACATAATAGCATGACCAGTTCCTAAAGGTAAATCCTGACGATAAATTGAAGCTTTTGCTCCTAAACTTCCTGCCAATTCTTCTAAACTTTCTACAAGATCATCTCCAAAAAAAGCAGGATCTCCTAATATAAAAGCCACTTCTTCGATTGGTTCTTTTAATATTTTGGCAATATCTTCAACTAAACGATGTACTATAGATTTTCCCGCAACCGGAATTAATGGTTTTGGAACTGTTAATGTATGTGGCCTAAGTCTTGATCCTCGACCCGCCATTGGAACGATTATTTTCATTTTGAAATTATTTTATATGGGAAGATTTAAAATCTTCAGTTTGGTTAGTTCAAATTATGTTACGGTAAAAGACATTTTGTCCTAAAATTTACCGCAAAGTTCGCAAAGGTTCTTTCGCGAAGATTAATAAGTTTTATTCATTTTAAGATCGCAAAGTTTACAGACCGACAGTTGAAACTGCGACTGAAAACTGCGACTCAAAACTGATTACTGAAAACTACTTCACGCCAGTGCTTCCAAAGCCGCCTTCGCCTCTTGAAGTTTCAGAAAGTTCTCCAACTTCAATCCACTCAGCTCTTTCATGTTTGGCAATAATCAATTGGGCAATTCTTTCTCCGTTTTCGATTACAAATTCCTCGTTTGATAAATTTACTAAAATTACGCCTATTTCTCCTCTATAATCAGCATCAACAGTTCCAGGAGAGTTTAAAACCGTCACTCCTTTTTTTGCAGCCAAACCACTTCTTGGTCTTACCTGCGCTTCAAAACCAATTGGTAATTCAATAAAAAGTCCTGTTTTTACAATCGTTCTTTCTAATGGTTTTAATGTTATTGATTCGCTTAAATTGGCACGTAAATCCATTCCTGCCGAAGCAATTGTTTCGTAATTTGGTAATGCGTGTTGTGACTTGTTGATTATTTGTATTTTCATTTTTTTATTTAAAAGATTAAAAAGCAAGACTACTTTCTATTCATAATTCCTTTGATGGTGTCTTTTTCGTTGTGATAAACAAAATATATAAAAGCTAATAATAACGGAATTCCAACGAAATAATTTTCTCTAAATCCGTAAAAAGAAATAGCCGAAAACAGAATTGAAATTCCTAAATAAGCTCCAATTTTATTCATATCATAAGGAATTGGATAATATTTGTTTCCTAAAATATAGGAAATTAACATCATACTTCCGTAAGCTGAAATTGTAGCAATTGCCGATCCATAATAACTGTATTTCGGGATTAGCATATAATTTAAAACCAATGTTACAATGGCACCAACTATAGAAATGTAAGCGCCAATTTTTGTCTGATCTGTCAATTTATACCAAACGGATAAGTTGTTGTAGATTCCTAAAAAGAAATTCGCCAAAATAATTAACGGAACTACTTTCATAGCTTCCCAATACGATTTATTGTCCAGCAGAAGATATTTTAAAACATCTGCAAAAACGATTACTCCCAATAAAATTAAGGATCCGAAAATCACAAAGTATTTTGTAATTACAGCATAAGTTTGAGGCGCATTTTCGTTTTTTGCGTGGCTAAAAAAGAAAGGTTCGATTCCTAATCTGAAAGCAGTTGCAAATAAAACCATAAACAAACCTAATTTATAACAGGCTGAATACGCTCCAACTTCTGACTTGGCTAAATTTTCAGGTAATAAATATCCAAGTAAGATTTTATCGAAATGTTCGTTAACGGCAAATGCAAGTCCGGCAACCAGAATTGGCAAACCGTATTTCATCATTTTTTTCCAAAGTACAGGATCAAATTTTCTGCCAAGCGAAAGGTAATTTGGCGAAAGCACCACAAAAGTGGCTAAACTTGCCAGTAAATTTGCAATGAAAATATAAGCGATCTGGAAATTTTCTACATATAAATTATCCCAAACAGAATTAGGATTTGCTGCTGCAAGTTTTGGCAGATATATTAAAAAGAAGAAATTCAGTAACATATTAATTATTACGTTTCCAATTTTAATAGCCGCATAAACCATTGGTCTCTGGTTCGCACGAAGTTTAGAAAAAGGTACTAAAACCAAAGCATCGAGAACTAATATCCAGACAGAATAAGTGATGTATTGCGCATCAACTTCGGCCCAGTTTGCTAATGTATTTCTAAAAATTAAAGCTGCAAAAAGAAACCCAATCGACGACCAAAATATTGATATTGTTGATGTTGCAATGACATTTTTCTTGTCTTCTTCGGCGCTGTAAAATCTAAAAAAAGCGGTTTCCATTCCGTACGAAAGTACCACGTTAAAGAAAACCATCCAGGATAAAACAATCGAAACTTCTCCGTATTCTGCTGTTGGTAAAATCCCGGTATACAGTCGTACTAATAAAAAACTTAGCATTCGGGGTAATACTGTTGCTAATCCGTAAATAGCAGTTTGTTTGAATAGACTTTTATATAATCCCAAAATATGTGTGTAATAAAGTTTGTAAGACAAAAATAACCAATTCTTTCGTTTATTATCGATTTTGTTGATTCAATAAAAAACTTCTGGATGATTTTACTGTGTTATTTTCTTTTCGTCTAAAATTTTAACAAAGTGAAATCCCTTTGGACCGTAACCCTGATTGTAGTAAAAGCGGTGTGCAGCAAAATTTCCTGTAAAAGCATCCAAAACAATACTGCTGCAATCCAGCTCTATAGCTTTTTGCTCGATATAATCTGTTAGTAATTTTCCAATTCCTTTTGAACGAAATTCCGGATTTACCACAAAATTATCTATTTCGAGATATTTACCTGTCCATAATTTAGTGGCAGACCAACAACCTGTAATTCCCAAACAAATTCCATCCTCAAAAACTCCAATCTGAATATAATTATGCGGCACCATTTGAGAAAGATATGCTTCATATTTCTCAACAGAAAGATTTGGATAAAGAAACCGAATTGTTTCAATATTATCCAGCATTTCCTTAATAGTTGTAAGTTCTTGTATTTTCAGTTTCATGATTTTTTAAAGATAGTTTTCAAAATTAATCAAAAAAAATAAATTGTTAAGATTTGAAATCTTAAAGTAATCTTACATTCTTAATAATCCCTTTTAATATAATACGCTTTTAAAGTTTATAAAAGAAGAAAATTATCCGTTTTTAATTATCTATAACCATTTGATTTTAAGATAGTTTACACTTTAAATCTTAAAAAAAAATTAAAACATGTGAAATATATAAATTCTTGCCAAAAATTATGTAACATTTTTTTAACAGTCTCTTCTTAAATTTGCTTCACAGGGATTGAGAAAGCTAAATACAACCCGTATAAAAAAGGAAGCACTGGGACTGATAAAGCTTGTTTGTTCCCATAAAAGACAAAGCACAAGGGATTAATTCTGCTGAAATGTAACCCTAAAAAAACAGAGCATTGGGACTAATAAAGCTAGTTTGTTCCCACGAAAGACAAAGCACAAGGGATTGATTCTGCTGAAATGTAACCCTCAAAAAAACAGAGCATTGGGACTGATAAAGCTAGTTTGTTCCCACGAAAGACAAAGCACCGCAGAGACATACATCTGCCTTTTGATTTATAAAATGGAACTGATTCTCGGTTTATGATCAAATTGGGAATCACCATTTTATAATCCATTTTAAAATAAAACTAAAAATACAATTATACAAAAAGAGCCAGCAATTATATTGTTGGCTCTTTTTTATGCTTAGATCTGAAAAATTTAGTCTGAAAAACAACAAATGAAAAATGTATAAGAATATTTAAAAATCATATAATATTTTCAAGCCATTGCCATAGTAAATTTGCTTTGTAGGGATTTGATAACAGCTGATTTGTAACCCTTAAAAAAACAGAGCCCTGGGACTAATAAAGCTAGTTTGTTCCCAAAAAAGACAAAGCAAATAGGGATTGATTCTGCTGTATTGTAACCCTTAAAAAAACAGAGCCCTGGGACTAATAAAGCTAGTTTGTTCCCAAAAAAGACAAAGCAAATAGGGATTGATTCTGCTGTATTGTAACCCTTAAAAAAACAGAGCCCTGGGACTAATAAAGCTAGTTTGTTCCCATAAAAGACAAAGCAAATAGGGATTGATTCTGCTGTATTGTAACCCTCAAAAAAACAGAGCATTGGGACTAATAAAGCTAGTTTGTTCCCATAAAAGACAAAGCATTCGGAGACGTAAATCTGCCTTAAAATTTTATAAAATGGTATTGATTCTCATTTTTGATTAATTTGAGAATCACCATTTTATAAGTTAAAATTCGAAAATAACTAAACTACTATATATAAAAAGAGCCGACAATTATTTGTCGGCTCTTTTGCTTTATAACCTGAGAAATATTTTAAAACTATTCAGACTCTTTAGCTGTCATATTTAAATTAATACTTTTCTCTGTTTCTTTTGGTTCCGGAATATCTTCTTCGGTAAGTGTTTTTAAAGATTTATTAGATATCTTTTTTAATTTGACAATTCTGTTTGCCTGATTCTGAACACACTTTTCAAATAAATTTCTAACGACTCTCGCATTTCCAAAACTTTCATTTTTACTTTCATAAAGCAATTCAAAAGTATCTGTTAGTTTTTCTTTCGCATCTTTTGAAACAATAAAATCAGACTTGGTGCAAAACGATTCAAAAATTTGAAATAATTCTGCGGGAGTAAAATGCTCGAAATGGAAATATCTATTGAAACGGGAACGCAATCCCGGATTTGATTCTATAAAAATCTTCATAGGTTCTGTATAGCCCGCGACCACAACGGCTATATCTTCACGATGATCTTCCATTCTTTTTAATAATGTATTTACAGCTTCGTTTCCGTAGTCATTACCAAATGGGTTTTGGGTTAAGGCATAAGCTTCATCAACAAATAAAACACCGCCAAGACTTGCTTGTACGGCTGCGTCAACTTTTGTCGCTGTTTGTCCTACATATCCTGCGACTAAACCTTCTCTATCTGTTTCATACATTTGACCTTTAGACAAAAAGCCCAAATGTTTAAAAATTCTGCTTAAAAGTCTTGCTACAGATGTTTTTCCGGTTCCCGGAGGGCCAAGAAAAACGGTGTGCAATGTTATTTCAACATTTTTTAATCCTTGTTGAGAACGTTTTTTTTGTATTTCAAGTAAATTGATAAGTTCTGAAACGTCTTTTTTTACTTCGGCTAAACCAACTAATTCATTTAATTCCTTCATCACTTTTTCAAGTGTATCTTCTTCCGGAAGTTCTGTTTCTTTTTTATCATTTTTCGGCTTATTTAAGTTTAAGCCTAAATAATCACGGAAAGCTGCATTGTTTTCAATTTTTTTGTCAAATGCAAAATGAATGAAATTTTGGTATTCTACTAAAACTTCATCAAGTTTGTTATGGTTTTTATCTAACAAAAATTGTGGCAGCAAATATTGATTTTGTTCTGCATTTGCTGCTATTATTTTATTTTCTTTTTTAATTCTTAAAAAAAGATTTTTAAAATCCTGGGTAAAAACCAACTGATTTAATTCACTTGCAGAATTTTCATCAGCAAAATGTTTGTTGCGCAAAGCATCGTAATAATAAGCCAAAACAAATTGTTGTTTTTCATTTTTCGTCTCAGGTTCTCTTTCATAAATTGTAATAATATCCGAAAGGAAAAAATGCTCTGCTTTAAATAATAATCCTTTTGAAAAAACAGGATTTACTGTTTCATTTAATTTCTGAATAAAATCTATATCCTGATTTAACGCATTACAAATTTCAAGAATATTTCTTGTTTCTTTTTGCAGTTCCATAATAAATGAAGCCGTAAAAACGGCTTCATTACTAGATACGTTTGTTTCTAAATATTTTTTTAGAGACAAAAATGATTCTTCAATAATCGATATTGGATTGTTCTTCTTTGACATATTTTGATTTAAGAAATCATCATTTGATGAATAATTTCTTTTGATAATTTTGAATGATCTTCACAATAATCTTTCCACGAAAGTCCCATGTCTCTTAAATCATATTTTGCGACAATGGTTCCGTAATTTTCTTTTTTTCCATTAATGGTTGGATGCCCGATAACATAAATGATCTGTGCTAACTCAATCGCCAGTTCAATATCATGAGTTGAAAAAATTACGGTATTAAACTCCGATGCTTTTCCTAATAACTCAAATGATTTTTTTACTTCTTGAATATTTCCAACATCTAATCCTGAAAAAGGTTCATCTAAAACAATAAACTGGTCTGATGAAAACAATTGTTCGATAATAGCAGTTCTTTGTCTTTGTCCTCCGGAAAGTTCATTAGGATATTTGTCTTTACAAATTTCTAACCCCCATTCTTTTAGATAGTGCTTTATTTTTTCCTCTTTTTCAGTATTCGAAAGTTTTGTTTTTCTTAAAGAAAATTTCAAAGCCTCATTAACTGTTTTATGTCTGAACAAAGTATATTTTTGATCTACAAAACCAATGTCGCCTTCACATACAGCCTTAGCCGTATCAGGTTCTTTGTTTTCAAAATCTCTAATTAATATTTTTCCGGAATTCGTTGGAATTAGTCCGGTTAATGCTTTAAAGAAAGTTGATTTTCCGCGACCTGATCTTCCAACAAAAGCTATAACTTGTCCTGTACAATCAACCCCTTCTCTAATTACGTCTTTTTCTACAAGATTTATATCTTTTATAATAATGGTATCATCGTAACCAACGCTAAGATTTTCTACATATAAAAGCGTCTCTTTATATTCGTGTGTCATGATTATATTTTTGAATATCTAAATAGTGCTTTTCTTAAATAATTTATTCCTGCATCTAAACCAAGACCTATTAATAAAATGATGATTTGAAGTGCAATAATTCGACCTGTATTCATGAACTTATCAGAGTTTTTTATTAAAAATCCTAATCCACCAGAAGCTACCACAATAGATTCTACTGTTACAAGCATCATCCATGTAATGGCAAGATTTTGTCTGATTACATCAATTACATAATCTATTCTTCCTAAAATAATAACCTGTACGAGAACTTCCCAACGGTTACATTTTAACATTTTTGCGTGATCAAATTCTTCTTGCGGAATATCTTTGATAACTGCAATTAAGGATGTAGTTAAAAAAGTAGTCAGGAAAATTACCAAAATCCAAACCTGCATTGTTCTGGCTTCATGAATTACCATTGTTATATAAAATGAAAGTCCGGTAAAAGGTAAGAATCTAAATTTGGTAACAAATTCAGAAACTGATTTTAATAACGGAATTGGCCATGCATAAGCAAATAGCAAGGAAATAATTGTGGCTAGAAAAATCGAGATAAAACACAATTTAAGCGAATTCAAAATGTGTACCACCAAACCTTCTCTATACAAATCTGAAAAACCAGTCAGAACCTGAGACGGAGATGGAAAAAGATGTTTTTCACCAGCGGTTGCTGCAAACCAAATAATAATCAAAAGAACTAACCAACCTAGTAAAATAAAGGTCTTATTCGTTTTTGATATTTTTTCAAAGGGAGTTAAAATTTTTATCATGCTGATTGTAAAAAAGGCTATCCCGTAAGATAGCCTAATTATTATTATTTTAATAAAGTAATAACCACACGTCTGTTTAGCGCTTTTCCTGAAACAGAATTATTATCTGCAATTGGATCACTTTGACCTTTTCCGTCAACTAATTGGAAACGATTTGCAGGAATACCTTTTTGTTTTAGGTAATCTACAACTGCTTGTGCTCTGCTTTTTGATAAAGCTAAATTAGAATCAGCATTTCCAACATTGTCAGTGTGACCAACAACAGTTAATTTTGTGTTTTCAGCTTGTACTAAAAGATTGTAAATTTTCTCTACTTCTTTACTAGAAGAGTTTGAGATATCAGCACTTCCTGTATTAAAATTAATTTTCCATTCTCCAGAAGCTACAACTTCTTTTGCTTCGCTGCTATAATCTGCTTTATCTGCAGAAGTAGATTCGATGTCGTTAATATTTTTCAGGAAGAATAAGTTTACTGCTTGGTCATAAGGCACAACAGCTCCTACGTTTTCATTAAATCCAAACGGATTCAATTCTGTCAAATATCCTGCAACCTGATTATAAACTGATTTGTATCTGTTCACACCATCAGACAAACCATAATATTGCATTGCATCAGCATAGTTAAATACTTTTGAACCACCCATGTTATAAGTCAAACCACCTTTTGTTCCTTGTTGTCCTTTGAACATTTTATACCAATATTCCGGAGTTTCAAGTTTATAAGTTGCAGCAACTGCTTCTGAAGCTCTTACTTTCCAGTCTTCGTAGTTTTTCATTTGGTTTGACGCCGTCAATGCCGATTTCAAAATATTAGAAACAATATCCGGATTTTTTACTGCCCATTCTTTTACACCAATAATAGTAGTTGGCATTTGATTATTGAATTCTTTTGTAGAAACAATATCAACAAAACCAGTCAATTTATCAAAAACTGTTTTATCTCCAGGCGTCCAGGTTGCACAACCATCGATTTTTCTGTTAACTGATTTTCCGGTTAATTTTCCGTTTACTACTTCTTTCAAAGTAACAGTCCATCCTGTAGTTTGAGATTTAATCAATTCCTCTGCCGATTTGATATAATCATCATTTTCTGATGGATAAATATTTACTGCATCTGCATCATAAGTTGTAGGATCAGGGTTTACTTTTAGCCCGTTTGCAAAACAATAGTTTACAGTAGTAACCCAGTCACCATCTCCAAGAACGGCAGAGATAACAGCACCTTTCATAGATTTTGGATCTGATTTCCAGCTTGGTGGTCCAATTAATTTATCTTCACCATAACTCATACCTACAGCTCCCATTACCTGCACGTGGTATTTATCTTTTCCGTATTTTTCGTCAAGTGATTTCTGAACAGAACTAATGTAAAATGGCGCACCGTCACCCATAATAATAACAGCAAAAACACTTTTTTCTGAAGATGGAAAAGCTTCTCCTTTATCAAATTCTTCGATAAATTTCATTTGCATATTACGCAATTCTGAAAGCCAGTCCTGACGGATAATTTCAAGATTAACTCCATTTTTTTCCATCAATGATCCTTTTGTTGTTTTTGGACCACCATTAGAAACAATAATTCCAGACTGAGCGTTCCATGCATAAGCACCAATTCTTACTAAAGGTTTATCTGCAACTTCTGAAGATAGTTCAGTTGATGGAAGTGGAATTTTTGCGGCATTGGTAACATTATTAACATCCGTTTGGTTCAGCTCTATTCCGTTTAATTGTTTTGAAACAGCCGTTTTAATTCCCGGAGACAAGTAATAAACTCCTCCTAAAATTACAGCAATACCAGCAATAACGATTAATAATTCAGAAAACGTAGTTAACTTTTCTGTTCTTAAAATTTTTCCCATTTTTATTTAAAAATTAAATTTATTGTTTTAAAAAATATCTCCAAATCCACCACCAGATAATTTATCTTCTTTGGTCATTTTATAATTTGGACTTGTATATTTTGTTGAATCCGGAATTGTATTGTCTCCTGTTTTTATTTCATCTGCTAATGAATCTAATCTTGAATAAAGCTCATCATTATCTACAGAATATTTAGATGTTAAAGCATCAATGTCAATTAAGTTTTCTGAAGTTCTTGCGATATCCTGAGCAATAGTAGAGGTTACTACTTCTAAAGCATATTCTAATTCCCAGTCTTTTGTAAAGAGCATTGCACTTTTGGCACTTTCTGTTGCTTCTTTAGCATTTTTGGCAAATTCATATTCTTTTTGAAGCATCTTAACCGTAACATCAAAATCAGCAATTTTAATATCAATAGCTGTTCCTGCCAAAGTAAGTTTACGATCCATTTTTCCTAAAACATTGGCACGAACACCATATTTTTGAATGAAGCTTTTACTTTGTTCATATTGTGTAGAAACTCTTTGAGAGTCACTTAATTTTCTTGCCAATTCACTTTGCAGCGCTACATACTCATCTGTATCTTTTGCTGCAACTCCGTTTTGTTTTACCATTTCGTCCATAGCCGATTTTAATTTTTCGGATTGGCGCTGTAAACTCAAAACATCTTCCTGAAAGGCTTTTGCTTCTTTTTCAGATTTATTGGCTTCAATTTCCATTTCATTTTTAAGACCTTTCAGCTTTGCTTTAGTATTCTTAAAAACTTCACGGTTTTTGATCATTTTTTGTTTTTGCTCTTCTAATTCATTAAAAGGATTGCTTTGAATCAATGCTTTATGAATGTTTTTTGTTGCAAAACGAAGCGCCTTCATTATAACCGGAGCCATCATTACTAAAAAAACCAAAAATACTCCCGTAGCAGAAAGTGCTATTGCCTGACCCAGCATTGTAAATAATGGCGGGATAATGTAAGTCCAGATTAAATAACCTCCAACTCCCAGTAAACCTAATGCCAAAGCCAAAAATAATGACTTTTCTCCTTTTTTAAGCGCACCCGACTTTAAAGCAATTTCTCCTTTAGACTCGTCAAAATGTTTTAAAATTGGCAGTGTTAAAAGAGTGCTTCTTTCTTGTTCAAATTTATCCATTATTACAAATATTGATTGATTCCTGTTATTACAGTATTGATTGATGTTAAGATTTTTTGTTTTGCTAAATTGTTAGCATCCATTTTTAATTGAATTTCTGAAAGCTGTTCCATATTAACCGGATCAATTTTCTGAAGATCAATTTTTTTAGATTCCAGTTCTTTTTGAAGTTCAATAATTTTCGCTTCCAGATCAGAAATGCTTTTAGATAAATTGTATTTTTCTTTTGTTATAGTATTGTCGAGATCAGCTTTTTTAGTCTTACCAATTGTATCATATTTCGTATACACTTTTTCAATTTCTGCAATATAAAAACTGCCTTTTTGTAAAAGAAACTCTTTTGTTAAATCAGATTTTATTGATTTACCCATTGTAAAAGCCATCTGATAACTTTGCGGATTTGTTGGCCCAACTGCTACAACTGACTTATAAAGTTCAAAAAAATCAAAACCATCCTCGTTCAATGACTCAAACCCCTTGTTGTAAACCTCAAATATTTCGTTTAAAAAAGGATTTGTCAGCGAATTTGCCGGAAACGATTCTGTAGCTTGATTCGGAAATTTAGTGTCATGGGTTGGTAAAACCGGTGCCGGTGGTTGATTTTTAATTTCGGCCTCTGAATTATTAGCCTCCTCATTAATGAAAAGACTCTTCCAATTAAAACTTTCTTTTGCCATTGTTTTTAGTTGATCTGTTTTTAATAACTTTTTGGTTGTTAAATGTTATACGCAGAAAGTGTTAAAAAGTTACGAACTTTCAAAGTATAAATATATACTTTTTTACAATTGAATAGATAACCATTTTAATATCAGGTAATTTATTCAAATTTAAATTTTAAAAAAATGACTTTATTTTTTTATCCTAATTTTAAAAAATGAAAATCAAAAGTACTTAATAAAAACCTGACTTTACTATAATCCGTCTTTATTATAAGTTTTTTCTTTCTTAGATTTTAGGTGAACATCATTGATAATTTCTACTCAGACAATTAAGAGCAAAAAAAAGAGCCGACAATTACTTGTCGGCTCTTTTTTTATATTCTTAAATAAATTATCCGTTCAATGCTTCTGCACCACCAACGATCTCAAGGATTTCATTAGTAATAGCTGCCTGACGTGCTTTATTATAAGTTAATTTCAATTGGTTTCTCAATTCAGTTGCGTTGTCAGTTGCTTTGTGCATTGCTGTCATACGCGCTCCGTGCTCTGAAGCGAATGAATCACGAATACCTTTGTATAATTGAGTTTTCAATGATTTTGGAATCAAAGTCAAAACAATTTCTTCTTTTGAAGGTTCAAAAATATAATCTCCAGTTGTAACTGGTACATCAGATTTAATTGGAGCTAAAGGCAAAAACTGTTCAGTCTGAACAATTTGTGTCGCAGCATTTTTAAACTGATTGTAGATTAATTCAATTCTGTCGTATTCTCCTGATAAGAATTTTTCAGTAAGATTATCAGCAATTCCGGCAACATTTTCAAAAGTTAAATGATCGAAAATTGCATTATGATGACCGTGAACTTTATGAGTTTTACTTAAAACGTCATTTCCTTTTTTACCAATAGCAAAAACGTCAACTTGTTTACCTGCGTAAAATTCAGTACGGTTTTTAATCTCTTTAATTACGTTTGAATTAAATGCTCCACATAAACCTCTGTTTGAAGTTATCGCGACAAGCAATACTTTTTTTACCTCACGTTGAGTTGTATAATCTCCTCCAACTTCACCATCAAGTGTAGCAGAAAGGTTTTGCAACAACTCCGTTAATTTCTCGGCATAAGGGCGCATTGCAGTGATTGCATCTTGTGCTTTCTTAAGCTTTGCAGCAGAAACCATTTTCATTGCCGATGTAATTTGCATCGTCGATGAAACGGAAGTAATTCTATTACGGATTTCCTTTAAATTTGCCATTTGCGAATTAGAAAATGTGACAATTTGAAAATTAGATAATTAGAAAACCTGAGGAATTCTAATTATCTAATTGACTAATTATCTAATTAGTTATATTTTGCTGAAATTTCTTTTGCTGCTTTTTCGATAACATCAGTAATGTTGTCATCTAATTTTCCAGCTTTCAAAGCGTTAAGCGTATCTTTATGTTTGCTGTTTAAGTAAGCAATAAAATCAGCTTCAAATTCTTTTACTTTATTTACAGGAACGTTTCTTAATAAGTTTTTAGAACCAGCGTAAATAATTGCAACTTGATTTTCAACAGGATAAGGATCATTCAAACCTTGTTTCAAGATCTCAACGTTTCTTTTTCCTTTTTCAATTACGTTTAATGTAACAGAATCCAAGTCAGAACCAAATTTAGCGAAAGCTTCTAATTCACGGAATTGAGCCTGATCTAATTTTAAAGTTCCTGAAACTTTTTTCATTGATTTAATCTGAGCATTACCTCCAACACGAGATACAGAGATACCTACGTTGATTGCAGGACGAACTCCAGAGTTAAACAAATCTCCATCAAGGAAAATCTGACCATCTGTAATCGAAATTACGTTTGTTGGGATATATGCAGAAACGTCACCAGCCTGAGTTTCGATAATTGGCAATGCAGTTAAAGAACCACCACCTTTTACGATAGACTTGATAGAATCTGGTAAATCGTTCATGTTTTTAGCAATTCCGTCATCAGCAATTACTTTACAAGCACGCTCTAATAAACGAGAGTGTAAGTAGAAAACGTCTCCAGGATATGCCTCACGTCCCGGTGGTCTTCTTAATAAAAGAGAAACCTCACGGTAAGCAACAGCTTGTTTAGATAAATCATCATACACAATAAGTGCAGGACGACCTGAATCTCTAAAGTATTCTCCAATTGCAGCACCTGCGAAAGGAGCATAAACTTGCATTGGAGCCGGATCAGAAGCATTAGCTGCAACAATAACTGTATAAGCCATTGCACCTTTTTCTTCTAACATTTTAGCGATTCCTGCTACAGTTGAAGCTTTTTGCCCAATTGCAACATATATACAGAATACAGGTTTTCCTGCATCGTAAAATTCTTTTTGATTTAAGATTGTATCGATACAAACAGTTGATTTACCTGTTTGACGGTCACCAATAACAAGCTCACGTTGTCCACGACCAACCGGGATCATAGCATCTACTGCTTTTACTCCTGTTTGTAATGGCTCAGTTACTGGCTGACGGAAGATAACTCCAGGTGCTTTTCTTTCTAAAGGCATTTCGTATAAGTCTCCTCCAATTGGTCCTTTTCCATCAATTGGAAAACCAAGAGTGTTCACTACACGTCCTACCATTTGCTCACCTACTTTAAGAGATGCAATACGCTGTGTTCTTTTTGCTGTTGAACCTTCTTTGATTCCTGTTGATGGTCCTAAAAGTACCACACCAACATTGTCTTCTTCAAGGTTCAATACAATAGCTTCAAGTCCGTTATCAAATTCAACTAACTCACCATATTGTACATTAGATAACCCGTAAATACGAGCAATACCATCTCCAACTTGAAGTACTGTTCCTACTTCTTCTAGCGTAGCACCAGATTCAAAACCTTCTACTTGCTTTCTTAATATTGCTGAAATTTCAGCAGGTTTGATTTCCGCCATCTTAATTTATAATTTAGACACTTTTATGTGTAATAAAACTAATTACTTAACTCTCTTTTTAATACCTGCAGTCTGTTTGCAACAGAAGCATTGTATTGATTATCACCTATTCTTAAAATAAATCCTCCAATAATTGATGGATCTACGATATTTTCAATTGTTATTTTTTTATCTGATAATGTTGCAACTTTAGCTAAAACTTTAGCCTCTAATGCTTCATCCATTGGAATTGCTGTTGTAACTGTTGCTACTTCAACTCCATTATTTACATCAAATAATTTTTTATATTCTAAAGCAATTGCTTCTAAAATTTCGAATCTTTTGTTTTCAAATAATAAATGAAACAAACCTTTAGTTACTCCATTTACATCTGCAAAAACTTCTAAAAGAGCACTTTGTTTCACTTCAACTTTTGTAGTTGGGTTTTGAATAAAGGTACTCAATTCTTCATTTGATTCAATTGCATCTGCAATTGATTTCATGTCGTTATTGACAGCTTCGGCAACACCTTTAGAGTTTGCTAAGTCTAGAATTGCTTTTGCATAACGAATTGCTGCTCTTGTACTTGCCATAATCTTAGTTTAACTTTACGTCACCTAACATTTTCTCTACTAATTTAGTTTGAGATTCTTTGTTAGATAATTCATCTTTCAACAATTTTTCAGCGATGCTTAATGATAAAGTTGAAACTTGTAATTTCAATTCTGCCATAGCAGCATTTTTTTCATTTTCGATAGCAGCTTTTGCCTGCTCGATCATTTTTTGACCAGCTTCTTGTGCTTCGTTTTTAGAATCAGCTATCATTTTCTCTTTCATCTCACGAGCTTCTTTTAGCATCGCGTCACGTTCAGCACGAGCTTCATTCAAAATTCTTTGATTATCAGCTTGCAAGTTTTCCATTTCTCTCTTTGCATTTTCTGCAGAAAGTAATGCATCTTTAATTCCTTCTTCTCTATCTGTGATAGATTGCATGATAGGTTTCCAGGCAAATTTTACTAAAAGCAAAATTAAAACCAACAAGATTAAAGCTTGCCAAAAGAATAAACCGAATGAAAAATCGTTAATTAACTTATCCATTTTATAACTATATTAAATATTTAATTTCTTTTTTAAAGGTAACAACACCTTTAACCAACCGTTAAAGATGTTGTTATTTTCTTCTTTATTATTTTCCTAAGATTAAAGCAGCAAATGCTAAACCTTCTAATAAAGCCGCGATAATAATCATCGCAGTTTGAATTTTACCAGCAGCTTCTGGCTGACGAGCAATCGCGTCCATAGCAGATCCACCGATTTTACCTAAACCTAAACCTGCACCGATTACTACTAAACCTGCACCTACTAAAGTTGGAATTGTTCCCATAAGTATTTATATATATAAAATTAAACTTCTAAAAAATTAAATGATTGCTGTTTCATCTTCGTGTGGGTGAGCGTGATTATGATCATGATCCTGAACAGCCATACCAATAAATAAAGATGATAACATTGTGAAAATGAATGCCTGTAAAAATGCAACTAAAACTTCGATAACAGAAATAAATAATGTTAATCCTAAAGAGATTGGCAAATCTGCAGCTAAATTTTTTCCAACAAAAATCATGGCAATTAAACTCATAATTACTACGTGACCTGCAGTAATGTTTGCATACAAACGAATTAATAATGCAAATGGTTTTGTTAGTGTTCCTAACACCTCGATTGGTGCAAGGATAATTTTCATTGGTACAGGAACTCCCGGCATCCAGAAGATGTGTCCCCAATAATCTTTGTTTGCACTAAATTGTGTAATGATGAAAGTAAACATTGCCAAACAAACTGTGATTGCAATATTTCCTGTAACGTTAATTCCTAGTGGAGTCATACCTAATAAGTTTAACACCCACACAAAGAAAAATACGGTTAATAAGTAACCCATGTATTTTCTGTATTTTTTCTCACCAATATTTGGAACAGCGATTTCATCTCTGATAAAAATAATTAGTGGTTCTAAAACTCTTCCAAATCCTGTTGGGATTGGTCCTTTTTTATATGATTTTGCTAAACCGGTAAACATGAAGAATAATAATACCGCAACGAAAAGCATCGATACAACATTTTTTGTAATTGAAAAATCTAATGGTTTTTCATTTTCTGGATGTCCGTGTTCGTTAAAAGTAATTGTTCCGGCAGCATCTGTTTTGTATATTTTACCGTGAACTAATTTGTAGAAGTTTCCATCAACTTCTGCAACTTCTTCACCATGGTGTAATTTTGAAGACGAGAAGATTTTCAAACCTCCGTCAATAAGAATAACAGGTAATGGAAAACCATAATGTTTGTTTTCCTTTTCATCTGAAAAGAAAACAAAATCGTGAGAATCTTGTAAGTGGTGATCAATAAATGCATCCACTTTTGCTTTTGGATCCTGTGCTGCATGTTCTGCTTCTGCATGATTTTCATGCGAAACTACTTTCTCTTCATGAGCTACCTCAGTTTGTACATGCGTTGAGTCATTCTCTGAGTTTGCAAAACCCAATGTTGGAAGACCAGCTACTAAAGCTGCAAGAATAAATTTAAGAGGTCTGTTTGAAATCACCATATCTGTTAAAAATCTTATTTTTACGTTTCTGAAATTTGGTGCAAAGGTACATTTTTTATTAATATTCAAAAGGATATGAAAAATTATTTTTAAACCTTGTTTTACAGAATCGTTATTTTAACGCTTTTCATTTAATAATCGGACAGTTAAAAGCGTCTCAAATAACAAAAATAAAATAAATGTTATAAAAAAATTGATTTTTTCGATCATGACCTCTTCCGGCTTACCTTCCAAAATTGGTCTCAAAATTAAATATCCTAGTAACATTTGTGTAAAGGTCCCGAATAGGAAAACCATTCCAACAATTTCAAAATTCTTCTTTTTTACTACTAATAATATAAGGTATAACGATGCGGAAATTCCGAAAAAAATTAAATACAAAAATTCAATACTATAATAAAAGTTTTTGGGGTTAACTTTTAAAAGTAAAAAAGCTGCTTTATGCAAAATGTAGGCTGCCAAAGCTAAAAAGAATAATTGTAAAATCGGTTTATAAATTTTTAAAAACATGTTAAATAAATTTCATGCAAAGATGCACATTTATTTTAAAGCTGTTTTTAAAGATAATTACTTTGTTTTGTTAATGTCGTTTACTTGCCGAATAACATTATATAAGGCAAGTCCAACGCCAAGCATAACAAAAATAGTATTATAATAAACTTTTGGGCTTGGATGATTTTCATCTAACCAAGTCCCAAAATAGGAAAACAAAAAAATAATAATTCCCATTTGAACAGGAATATTTATAAGTGGCAACCATTTATTCCGCCTGTTTTTTTTCGGCTCCTTTTCCATCTTTAGTTGTTACTTCATTATTGTTTTTTAACATCGTACAAGTAGCTGCAAATTCGGCTCCTGGCTCAATTGACAATTTTCCAACTGCTACTTCTCCATAAATATGTGCTGATGCTTTTATATTAAGGATTTCCAAAACTTTTATTTTACCATGAAATTCTCCTTCAATATCAGCATGGTTACAAATGATTTCTCCTTTGATAACTCCGCTGGCTCCAATTACTAATTTTCCCTGTGATGTAAAGTTTCCTATTAACTCTCCATCTAATCGAAAATCAGCTTTCGAAACAATATCTCCTATTATAGAAGTTCCTTCAACAATTCTATTGGTTTTACCTAATTGCTCAGTTCCGTTTTTTTTTACTTTGTCAAACATTTTATTATGGATTTTTGGGGGCTAAATACGCTTCAATGTTTTTCTTGATCTGAATCACTTTATAATTATCACTAGAGATAATAATTGCCTGATGTGCAATTTTATATTTCTTATCATCTCTTAAAATACCAACAACATCATTTGCATAAGCTTCTGATTTTATTCCATGAATAACTACAAAATTGTAGGTTTTATTGTATTTATCCACAGAAGTTGTCAATCTTTCATAATTTTCAACCAATAAAAAGACTCTAATTGCTTCTTCAATTTTTTTACGTGTTTGAGAATCGTCAACAGGCACTAAATATAAAATTTTCCAGTTTTTACTGTCAACTGCTGTAAAATCAAGCTTTTCTAGACTCGGAATTTGTTTCTCGAGAATTTCACGCGCGTTTTTACCTTCTTCAGTATTTGGATAATTATCTGCAACTGCTTCAAGACCCTTTTTATATGCTGCTAAACCATTTGTTTTTCCTAAAGTATTAGCTTTCAGCAATTCATATTTAGAAACAATTTCATCTCCAGAATATTGATTTATTAAATTATCAATATTGTCTAAAACGACATAGTATTGTTCTTCTTCAAATAATTTATACCATTTATTATATTCTTTTTCCGGGGTTATTAAATCCTCTTCGCTCGTTTTATTTAAAATTTGAGCATATCTCGAATTCGGATAAGTTCCTGTAATTTTTGCTTTTATCGCTTCGGCCTTTGCAGGATTTGTAATTTGGTATATTTTATACAAATTATACATAGAAGGCAAAACCAGTTTTTCTTCCGGATTATTTTTTAATAATTGCTCCAGTTTATCACTCGCTAAAGTATATTCTTTAAACTTTTCTTTATAAATAAGTCCTAATTGGTAATAAGCAAAATTGCGTTCTTTGCCAATACTGTCCATTACAATTGGAGATGTCGGAAGCTGCTTTTCATAAAATTCTGTTGTATATTTTTCAATAACAACAACAGTATCTTTTAATGCAGTCGCCGCATCCGGATCATTATTTATAGTGTCGTTTAAGGCTGCATTATTTGCGGCTTTTATTGTTGCAAGTCTCCAATTGGTTCCCAGAGTTCTGTTACCCCACATTTTTTTAAACTGCAATTTTCCGTAAGCAACCGTTGTTGGATTATAAAAGTAAAAAGTACTCGCAACAGAATTTCCATCTGGCGGAATAATCGCTCCAACATTCGGATCAGATGGTTTTCCTAAAGAAGCCGGATTTACTGCTGCAGATACATTATCAGAATTTGAATTACGCTCTATATTTGCCAGTCTTTCTTTTTCTTTTTCTTCTAAAATACGTTTGGCCTCATCTTTCTTTTTCAGCTCAGCAATATAATTTTCAAAATAAATTTTTCGATCAGGTGCCGGCAAATCATGTACTTTTATGATACTGTCGTTGCGTTTGGCAATGGCTTCATATTTAATTACATCGTCCAGATTTTTTCGGTTTTTTTGAATAAAAGCATATTCTCTGGTTTTTGGATCTAATTTTACCAATGTACTGTCATAATATTTTGCAGCCATTGTATAGTCTGTATCTTTAAAATACATATCTCCAATATTTCTATAAGTCGAAGCTATTAAATACTGATCTTTAGATTTTCTTGCCAATGATTTATTATAAAATTCCAAGGCACTTTTTTGCTCTTTTCTTTTATCATAAAAAACACCCATTTCATAAAAAAGAACATCATAATAAGGTCTGTTTTCACGATCTTTAACAAGCTTGTTGTAGGTTTCAATAAATATTGTATCGTTGCCATTTTGATAATCATACATCTGTGCTTTTTTGGCATACGCATGCATCATATATTTTCTGTCGGCCTTACGGTTCATGTCTATCACACCGTCGTAAAAATAAGCGGCACTGTCTTTTTGTCCCACTTCCTGATACATCTGTCCCAGAATAAAACGGTATCGGGCTTTGTCTTCATTTACTCTCGAAAATTCCTCAGCAATTCTAAGTCTCGCAACGGCACTATCTCTTTCTTCTAAATTTAAAAAAGCTTCCGCCAATAAGGCATTAGCATCTGAAAATGTTTGTTTATTTAAATCTGTATTTTTTAATAAAAGCTTAATATTTTTTACTACAATAGCATCATTTCCTAAACGCATATTGGTTTTTTCGCGCCAGATTTTTGCTGTATAAATATTGCTGCTGTTCGGGTATTTGTATAAAATATAATTGAATGCTTCAAGCGCCGGAATAAAGCGCTGATCATAATATCTGGCCTTTCCTAACATTAAATAAGCTTCATCAATTTGGGAGTTTTTTTCTCTTCCTCCAATGTTCATTGAGTGCTTTTGAATGGCTTTTGTCGCCTTAGTTTCTGCCTTTTCGAAATCAGGATTTTTTGCTTTTTCTTCTTCAGAAAAACCTTCATCGACCTGCATTTTTTCAATAGGAAGCAGCTTCCAAAAATTATCCTGATTATCTGCCTGAATTGACTTTAAACCTTTGTCTAAACCAATGCCGCCGTTGTACAAAATATTATATTTTGTACTTAAAGCGTGCGAATTTCGAGACAAAAAAGTGTTGTTTTTGGTAGAGCAAGCTATCAAAACAAACAGAAATGCCAAAGCAAAACTATATTTAAGAGTATTCTTTTTCAATAGAAAAGATTTTAAATCAATTAACTTCTAAAAAGGATTTTTAGTATAAAGCCTTGTAAAATTACGCTTCTTTTTGACATATCGATACTTAAACAGCAAAAAACGACTCAAGTTCTTGTAAGGTTTCTTCAGATGTTTGAATATCTTTTACAATTTCACCTTTATTTAAGGCAACAATACGATCACAAACTTCGACTGTATGCTGCAAATCATGACTGGAAACCAGAACTGTAACATTTGGATTCTGCGCTAATTCTTTTATAATTTTTTTTAATCGGCTTACTGTTGTTGGATCTAAATTTGCAAAAGGCTCATCTAAAATAACAACTTCCGGATTACCGATAAGTGTGGCAATTATCCCCACCTTCTTCTGATTTCCCTTAGATAAATCGCGTAAATATTTTTTATTGTTCAGAATTTCTCCATTAAAAAACTCCTCATATTTTGCTAATAAAGCATCAATATCTGCTTTATTCTGATGACGTAAATCTCCAATAAAATAAAAATATTCTTCGGGAGTTAAATAACCAATCAGGAAACTTTCATCCAAAAAAGAACCCGTAAAAGATTTCCAGTTTTCATTTTCATTTACCTGAATAGTATTGCTTTTAATATTTCCCGTTGATGGCTGAATCAAATCTAAAAGCAAACTAAAAAAAGTTGTTTTTCCGGCTCCGTTATTTCCCACTAATCCAAAACTTTGACCCTTTGGGATTTCAAGATGATTAATGTTTAAAACTGTAGTTCCGTTATATATTTTTGAAAGTTGACTTACTTGTATCATTGTAATTTTAGATTTTAGATTGTTGATTTTAGATTAAAGAATGATAAAATTATCTTATTATCAAATTGGCACATTCTCTAATTTAACTCTTTTGTTTATAAGCACTTATTGTACTGTATTTCTCGATTTTATATCTTTTTTCGATTAAGGAAAAAACACTGTTTCTTAAAACAAAACCCAGAATTCCTGCTCCTGCGACTAAAGCCAATCCGAGATTTTTATTTCCCAAATAAAGTCCGATGCCATATAAACCTAAAGGCAATAATAATTTTGGCAAAGTCAATAACATCGCGTTTACATTAAATGCTTTTTTATCTCCAAACGCGCCACTGGCGTTGCTTAAATCAATGGGCGTTTTTGTAAAGGCTCCGCCAAGAAGAACCAAATGAGAATTTACTCCTATATTATAAATCGCACCAACAACAATTGTGAGATAAATTTCCCATCCGTAAAAAAGATAAAATGATGCTAAAATCGTCGAGATAAAAGTAGCAATTACAACCAGCCACCATTTTGAAGTAATATATCCGCGATACGGAATATTTTGTGTCATCATCAATTGATAATACGAACTGTCCCAACTCGGTACAAATTGCCCGAAGACAAATAAAAATCCACCCGAAACAAATATTCCGGCAAAAATATGCATGATTGCAGGCTGATGAGAATTTCCAAAAAAGATCAATCCGTAAAACAAAAAGAAAAAGCTCATTATAAGCGTCGTTTTTGATCTTTTATTTCTTCGGATTAATTTAATGTCATTTTTAAGAAACGTTCCTAAAGTTCCAAATTGATTCAGCCAAACTAAATTTTCAGTTGTTGCAATGTCTTCTTTTTTAGAAAGTCCGGCATCTAAGAATAAGTTGTTTTTAAAATACTTAAATGTAAATTGATACAACGCAATTAAAATCAAAACAGGAATTAAAAACATACCTTTTTGCGCATAAAGTCCCTGAAAAAAAGGTGTCGAAAAAGCGGTAATGTCGAATAATTGATAATACTGCGCCGCGCCTAATACTAAAGCAATAGCAATAAAAACAATAAACAATTTGTCGATATTGCTCAAAATAATATTTAGAAAATTGTTGATATAAACCAATGAGAAAATCGCCAGAAGCCAAAATAAAATTCCAACAACATCATAACCTTCTAAAATTAAAACAATTGCAAAAGGAATGAAGAAAAGAGCATGAACCCAATTGAAAAATGACAATGCCGTTTTGCCCAATGAAAAATGAACGATTGTTGGTTTCTTAAAAGGTAAAACCAATAACGGTTTTATATTAAGAACCGGAATTGCCTGCATTAATAAACGAATCACTAAATCGAATAAAAAATAATAAATCAAAAATTTATTAACGGTTATTAAGGGTTCCAGATTCATTTCTTTAAGAAGATAAAATGTCCCGACGCCCATTGCAATAAAGAGGACTGAAAAATAGATCATTAAAAAACCGATCAAGATTTTCATGGCCAGATTTGCGCCAAAAGATGCCGATCTGGTAAAGGCTTTCCATTCGAGATAAATAAACTTTCTAATCATGGTTTTGGTTTTGAGTTTATAAGTGAGATACCAAATGTAAGAAAACGTTACAAAAAAAGTTAAAAATAATAATTTAGTGTCTGTCAATTAATCGCCGTTTGCTACTTTTGCATAAAATATTAAATCATGCCTTCATTTTTAAAACTTATAATTAAAGAGGTTAAACGTGAAACTGCCGATGCGGTTTCTGTGCTTTTTAATGTTCCTGAAGAACTAAAACCAGATTATAAATTTATTGCCGGACAATATATAAACTTAAAGTTAACTCTTGATAATCAAGAACTTCGTCGTGCATATTCTATTTGCTCTGCTCCGGAAAGCGGCGAATTAAGAATTGCCGTAAAAGCGGTAAAAAACGGGTTGTTTTCGCAATTTGCCAATACCAAACTTAAAGCCGGAGATGTTCTTGAAGTCGGTCAGCCGGAAGGAAAATTTACTTTTGAACCAGATGCCGAAAGACAAAAAAATTACGCAGCTTTTGTTGCCGGAAGCGGAATTACGCCTGTACTTTCTATTATAAAATCGATCTTAAAAAGTGAGCCAAAAAGCTCATTTGTATTAGTTTACGGAAACAGAACTCCAGAAGACACAATCTTTTACCAGGAATTACACGACTTGCAATTGCAATATGTAGGACGACTTTTTGTGCATTATGTTTTTAGTCAGGCTAAAGCCGAAAATGCATTGTTTGGCAGAATCGAAAAATCATCTGTAAATTTTGTATTAAACAATAAACACAAAGAATTGGAATTTGATAAATTCTATTTGTGTGGTCCTGAAGAAATGATCAATACCGTTTCTGCAGTTTTGAAAGAGAAAAATGTAAAAGATTCAGCTATTAAATTTGAACTTTTTACATCTTCATCTCAAGAACACGAAATAAAAGCTTCGTTAGAAGGACACACAAAAATCACGGTTTTAGTTGATGATGATGAAGTTACATTCGAAATGTCTCAAAAACAAACCATTCTTGATGCCGCTTTAAAACAAGGAATCGACGCTCCGTATTCTTGTCAGGGCGGAATTTGCAGCAGCTGTTTAGCACGTATTACAAGTGGCTCTGCAGAAATGACAAAAAATTCCATTTTAACAGATAGGGAAATTGCTTCAGGATTAGTTTTAACTTGTCAGGCGCATCCAACTTCAGAAACTATTTATGTAGATTTTGATGATGTTTAGTCTTTAAAATTCTAAAATAAACAAAATCCAAATTCCAATTTATACCGGAATTTGGATTTTTTTTTGTTTAATTACGTTATTCTAATCTTTGTCAAAGTTTAAAACTTTGACAAAAATAACTCCCGTTTACAGCGATAAAAATTTGAGAAGGACTTTAATTTAAAAAACACTCTGAATAATACATAAAAAAGCCTTCGGTTTTTTAAAGATTATTTAAAAACAATGCTTTAATTTTATTATATTAGTACTTTAAATTAAGCTTATTCACTCTTCTTTTTTTCTAAAAACAAGTTTTATAAAGCTATCTATAATTGTCAAACCGTTTTTAAACACTTAATATTATGGCAATGCATCATTATCTCCGTCTCACTTTTATACTGCTTTTTGTAGTAACTTCTTGTGTTTGCATTTACTTCATCATTAAAAAAAGAAGAAACAAAAAAGCCCCTAAACTAATTTCAGAAGAAAAGTATAGTGCTTCAAAAATTGGTGGAATGAAAGAAATATCAATCTCTAATGACAGTTTTTTTAATATTTGGCCGTATGTAAGTAAACTAAAAGCCGCCAAAATTTTATCAAAAAAAATTAAAGAATCTGAATTGGTCCATAAAGTTTACAGAAATTCAACTGAAGATTTTGAACACATTTTACTTTCTACTGAAAAAGAAAATCATTTTGTTAAGATCGTAGTGGATAGAAATAAAAAGAAAGCAATGGGATATCTTATTCTTGATTTATGATTTGTAAAAAAAATTCCAATTTGACAATTGGAATTTTTTTATTGGAGTTTTTTATTTCGAACCAGAAATGACAAAATAATGGAATAGTCCGAAATTATTTATTGATTAGTTTTTCAAGCCTTGCCATCATTTCATCTTTCTCCTTCAACATCCTTTCATACAAGGCAATCTTTTCTTCATGAAGTTTTTTTAATTCGTCCAATGGATTGATGTTGAATACAGGCTTAGCGTTCCCTATATAAGCATCTTTTTCAATATTAAACGTATTAGATATGATATTTACCGCTTGTTCCTCATCAAAATTCTGAAAAGCTTCTACAGGAATTTTTAATGCATGTGAGATTTGATCAAGTATATCATCGTCAATTACATCTTTTTGTTCCAGCATAGAAATTTTCTTCTGATTCCAGTCATTTCCCAAATCAAAAGCCAATGCTTCTTGTTTAATACCAAGCATTTCTCTGAAGCGTTTTACGTTTCTTCCTTGATGTATTTTCTGTTCCATAACGAATATCAATTTTCTAAAAACTCAAAGATAAAGCCATTTGAATTAAAAAGTCTGAAAAATTCAATAAAAGCTATAATTTACAAAGACATTTGGATCTTCTTTACAATTTCCTCTGGGGAAATACTTCTCATTGCATCTTCATAACCTTCCACAATTTTATTTCCGTAAACCGATGTTGGCAGTTTTGGATATTGATTTCGATTTGAAGTTAAAGCATTTTCTAAACTTTGGTTGAATGGCAAAAATCCTGCATAAGGATGTGTTGCGCCCCAAAGTGTAATGACTTTTACTCCTAACATGGCAGCAATATGAGCATTTCCGGAATCCATAGAAAGCATGACGTCAAGATTGCTTATTAATTGTAATTCCTGCTGAAACTTAATTTTTCCAGCCATATTGATTACATTTTCAAATGGTTTTGAAAGTGAATCCAGGATTTCGCTTTCTTTTTTTCCTCCACCAAAAAGCAAAATTTTATACGTTGAATTTTGTGCCAAAAGTGCGATAACTTCCGTCATTAAATCTATTGGATAAACTTTAGAATCATATTGTGCAAAAGGTGCAATACCAATTAATTTTTGATTTTGATCACCAATAATTTCTAAAATATCCGGGCTCAAATTTGCCTTTTCAGGAAATTCAGGATGAGATAAATCTACTGGAAAACCAATTTCTTCAAATACCTTTACATGCCTTTCGAACATCGTTGGCAATTGCTTAAAAATCTTGTTTTCTGATCTTGTTAATTCTTTTTTTCCTTCTCTTCCTTTATCAACTGTAGTTCTTTTTTTTCCGCTTAAAGCGAAAAGCAAACTCACAATTTTAGATCTTAAAACATTATGAAGATCTGCAAAAGCGTCAATTTTTAGTTTTTTGACATCCTGAAATAATCGTAAAAGTCCTGAAAAACCTTTGTGACGTTCTTTTTCATCAAAAGCAAAAAAATCAAGATTCGGAATTCCGTCAAAAAATGGTTTAAAAAACGGACGCGAAATTACAGTCAGTTTCACCTCCGGGTACTGTTTTACAAAAGCGCGTAAAACAGGAACCGTCATGGCGACATCTCCCATTGCGGAAAGTCTCATGACGGCTATATGCTTAATTTTATTGGACAATTCTGCCAATTATTTTTTATTTTGGTATAAAACCGGATTCAATTCATCGTCGTTGTACATTTTCATTTGTTTGTACACTTTCATGAATTTTTCTCCACTTTCGATATCTGCCAGCAAATCGTCAATCGCTGTTGACAAGTCAGTTCTTTGCTCCAAAAGGATATTTAATTTTTCCTGACATTTATCTCTGTGTTCCTGAGAAGCTTCTGCACGAGTTGCTTCTTCCTGCATGTGATAAATTTTTAAAGCCAAAATAGACAATCTGTCAAAAGCCCAGGCCGGACTTTCAGAATTGATTTTTGCGCCATCTTTTGCTTTTACATCGCTGTATTTCTGTAAAAAATAACTATCGATATATTCCACCATATCAGTACGTTCCTGGTTTGAAGCATCAATTCTTCTTTTTAAAGTTAATGCAGCAACCGGATCAATTTGCGGATCACGAATAATATCTTCAAAATGCCATTGAACAGTATCAATCCAGTTTTTTAAATATAATAAATGTTCGAATTTATCTTTTGGATATGGATTGTTTATCGGTTGATCAACGTTATCAAACTGGTGATAATCTTTAATGCTTTGTTCGAAAACAGAATATGCTAATTTTGAAAACATGTCTTTATTTTTTAGAGTAACAAAGATACTTTTTATACTTTTATAGTCCGAAAAAAAGTAGAAATTTTTCGTTTTTGTTAGGATTGTAATTATAATTTTAAATATTCATCATGAAAATTCATTATATCTCTGAAAATAATAGCGTGCTAAATCATTTTTTAGGTCAAATCAGAAACACAAATGTTCAGAACGACAGTATGCGTTTTCGAAGAAATATTGAAAGAATTGGCGAAATTATGGCTTATGAATTAAGCAAGGATTTGTCGTATAAAAATGTAGAAATTCAAACGCCGCTTGGCATTAAAAAAACGACTCAAATAAGTGACGATTTGGTTTTATGTTCGATCTTAAGAGCCGGATTACCGCTTCATAACGGCTTTTTGAATTATTTTGATCATGCTGAAAACAGCTTTGTTTCGGCTTGCAGATACCATCCAAATAATGATCATGAATTTGAAATTCGGGTTGAATATCAAGCCGTTTCAGATATTAATAACAAAACCGTTTTACTTCTGGATCCAATGTTGGCAACCGGACAATCTATAGTTGCCGTTCATGAAAAACTGGTTCAGAATGCTACTCCAAACGAAATTCATATCGTCGTAGTTATTGCAGCTCCGGAAGGAGTGGCTTATCTGGAGAAAAACCTGCCTGAAAATTGTCATTTATGGATTGCTTCTCTGGATGAAAAACTAAATGATAAAAATTACATTGTTCCCGGACTTGGTGATGCCGGTGATCTTGCGTACGGAAGTAAACTATAATTGTGTAAAAAAAGTAAATAAACTACACGCAATCAAAGTATAAAATACCACTTCGCTGTTTAATTTTTGCTGTACATATTCTACATAACTTGCTGCCATCATGGTTAAAGGTGCGATGCTAAACAGCAATAAATCGTTGCTTTTATCTGGCGAAATAATGTAAACAAAAGCCGCTATAAAAAAGCACGCTATAATTTTTTTGTATGACGAATGAACAATTTGAGGCCTGTTTGAAAAAGTCATTAACATCGAAACCACAAAAAATAAAGCGACAGCAACATATATTGAAAGAGCTCCGTTTTCGTAATTATTTTTAAAATAATCAATGTTGAAATTGACAACAGCGCGTTTTTCAAAAAAGCCAATAGCATCAATATGGAAGATTAAAGAGATCAATAAAAAAATTACAGCAACCGCCATAAGTGCTATAAATGGCAAAACCCAGTTTCTATAATCGCGTGAAACGTGGAAAATAATCGAGATAAAAACCAATATCAGGAAAAGAATACACCAAAATTGAAATAAAGAAGCTATTAAAATCCAAAAAGAAGCATCAAATATTTTCTCTTTTGAAGCTTTTAATGACTGCAAAGAAATCAGCCTTCGAAGCGCCAGCAAAATAAAAAAATTGGCATATATTACATTTGCATTATTGAATATTGTGGGGAAAAACAGCAGAAACAATAAGTAAAAAAATATCGCGTAACCATTGTCTTTACTGAGTCCGTTCTTTTTTACGATGAAATTTATCAGAAAAAAAGACGCAAATAAAAAGCATAATAAGCTCATCTTTTGAAACGCCAAAAATGAAGAACTCATCCATGAAGGTTCCTGAAATTCAAACAGAAAAAAGAAAACCAGTATTAAAATTACGACCAATGAATAATTTAATGGCGTAGATTTTCTAAAAACACTTGTTATCATAAGGATATTTTATACTTTTGTGATTGTAAATATAATACTTGTTTAAAAAGGAAAACCAACAAGTTGAAAAAAGATTCTATAATCTGAATTTGTTTTCAATGCGTTACACAACAATAAATAACATATAATTTTATAAATTATGACAGCTTTTTTTGAAGGAATACAATACTTATTCGTTAACATTTTATTTGCTCCACTTGACTTTTTACGTCACTTAGAACTTATTACATGGTTTGGTGCAAATACAATTAACTGGATTTTTATGATCATCTGCGCATGCGCAATCGTTTATTGGATTAAACAATTACGCATTTTTGATGACGCCGGAACAGAAAATCAAGATACTACTGCTCACTCTTTTTTAAAGTAAGTCGAAGCCAATATCTTTTCTAAAATACATCTTATCAAAATTTAGTTTATCTATATTTTGGTAAGATTTTTTTATGGCCTGTTGAAAATCGTCCCCATAAGAGGTAATTGTTAATACACGTCCTCCATTACTAACGACATTTTCGCCATCTAATTTTGTTCCCGCGTGAAAAACTATAGAATCTGTAATATTTTCTAATCCGGTAATCACTTTTCCTTTTTCAAAATCCTCAGGATATCCGCCGGAAACTACCATAATTGTAGTCGCGCTTCTTGGATCAACTTTTAATTCGAAAGTATCTAATTCCTGATTTGCAACTGATAAGAATAATTCAACCAAATCAGATTCTAATCTTGGCACTACAACTTCAGTTTCGGGATCACCCATTCTTACATTGTATTCAATAACTATTGGTTCATTTTTTACATTGATTAAACCAATAAATACAAAACCTTTATATTCGATTCCGTCTTTCTGGAAACCTTCGATTGTTGGTTTTACGATACGTGTTTCAATTTTTTCCATCAAAACAGCATCTACGTAAGGAACTGGAGAAACTGCTCCCATTCCGCCTGTGTTTAATCCTGTATCGCCTTCGCCAATTCTTTTGTAATCTTTTGCTGTTGGAAGAATTTTATAACTTTTTCCATCCGTTAAAACGAAACAGCTCAATTCTATTCCGTCCAAAAATTCTTCGATCACTACTTTTGAACTCGCAGCTCCAAATTTTTCATGAACCAACATGTTTCTCAATTCTGTTTTTGCTTCTTCCAGATCCTGAATAATCAAAACTCCTTTTCCGGCAGCTAAACCGTCTGCTTTTAAAACGTATGGAGCTTGTAATGTTTCTAAGAAATCACATCCTTTTTCTACAGTTTCGGCAGTAAAACTGTCGTAAGCAGCAGTTGGAATGTTGTGTTTCATCAGGAATTCTTTAGCAAACTCTTTACTTCCTTCAAGTTGAGCGCCTAATTTTGATGGTCCGATAACCGGAATATGCTGTAAACTTTCGTCATTTTTAAAATAATCGTAAATCCCTTTTACCAAAGGATCTTCTGGTCCAACAACCACCATTTTTACATTTTCCTGCAATACAAATGTTTTAATTGCATCAAAATCGGTTGGAGACATTGCAACGTTTGTAGCAATTGCAGCCGTTCCCGCATTTCCTGGTGCAACAAAAAGTTTTTCGCAAAGCGGACTCTGAATCATTTTCCACGCAAAAGCATGTTCTCTTCCGCCTGATCCCAATAGTAAAATTGTCATGTTATAGTTGTATTTAGTTGTGGTGCAAAAATAATTGCTTTTGTACGTAAAAAATAATTAAATCTTAAAAAGTTCGTGATTCTTCTCTGTTACTAACGGGATAATATTATTTTTGGTGAAAATTTAGTCTCAAATGATTTCACTTTTTGATCTTTCCTTAAAATTAAATGGCTTTCCAATAAAGGAAGCGAAAACTGAATTGAGTAAAATCGTGAATTTATCTGAAGAAGAATACTCCGTTTTCCTTAAAACTAAAAAAAAAGAAATTGTTGATTTTCATTTAAAGAATAATTCATTTTATCAGGAATTAGTCGGAAATAAAACAGATGTGAAATGGGAAGATTTGCCAATTCTAAATAAACAAAATCTTCAAAAACCTTTAGAACAAAGACTCTCGAAAGGCTATACTTTAAAAAATATTTACCTCAACAAAACATCCGGATCAAGCGGAACTCCTTTTGTTTTTGCGAAAGATAAATATTCCCATGCTTTAACCTGGGCATCGAATATTATGCGTTTTGGCTGGTTTGGGATTGATTTTAATCATTCATATCAGGCACGTTTTTATGGTATTCCGATGGATTTTATTGGATATCAAAAAGAACGTTTTAAGGATTTTTTGAGCGGACGTTTTCGTTTTCCGGTTTTTGATTTATCTGATGAAATTCTGGAAAAATTCCTCAAGAAATTTAAAACGAAAAAATTCGATTATATCAATGGATATACGAGTTCGATTGTTTTATTTGCCAAATATTTAGAAAAGAAAAATATCATATTAAAAGAAGTTTGCCCAAACTTCAAAGCCTGTTTTGTTACTTCAGAAATGCTTTTCGAATCGGATAAAAAGCTTTTGGAAAAACAATTCGCAATTCCGATTATCAACGAATATGGCGCATCAGAACTTGATTTGATTGCTTTTGAAAATCCAAATGGAGAATGGCAGGTTAACGCTGAAACCCTTTTTGTTGAAATTTTAGACGAAAATAATAACGTTCTCCCTTACGGAGAAGAAGGCCGAATCGTGATTACTTCTTTATTTAATAAAGCAAATCCTTTTATAAGATATGAAATTGGCGATATTGGAATTTTAGACGAAAAAAGTACGCCTCAAAAGCCAATTCTCAAAAAACTAATTGGCAGAACTAATGATGTTGCCATTTTACCAAGCGGAAAAAAATCACCTGGATTGACCTTTTATTATGTTACCAAAAGCATAATTGAAGATGACGGAAATGTCAAAGAATTTATCATCAAACAAACGCAATTAGACACTTTTGAAATCGAATATGTTTCTGAAAAAGAATTAGTTTCAGATCAAATTCAGAAAATAGAAGCCGCAATTGCATTGTATCTTGAACCCAATTTAAATTTCAGCTTTACTCGAAAAACAGTCTTAGAAAGAACCAATCGCGGGAAATTAAAACAGTTTAAATCGTATTTGTAAATATAAATAAAATCTTACATTTGTTTTTTATTTAAAAACTCATGGACGATCAATCTTTACTTTCTGAAGAAACAATTTCAAACAAAATATATTTTATCCGCGGTCAAAAAGTGATGCTTGATAGCGATTTAGCTTTGCTTTATGGAATAGAAACGAAAGTATTAAAACAAGCCGTTAAAAGAAATTTATCCCGATTTCCGGAAGATTTCATGTTTGAACTTACTAAACTAGAGCATAATTCTTCAAGGTCACAAATTGTGACCTTGAAGAATGGTAGAGGATCGAACTTAAAATATCTGCCTTTCGCTTTCACAGAACATGGAGTTCTTATGTTATCAAGCGTTCTGAAAAGCGATAAAGCAATTCAAACCAATATTCAAATCATGCGTATTTTCACGAAAGTGAGACAAATGCTTTTGGATACAACAGAAATTAAAGTTGATATTCTGCAGATTCAGAAGAAGTTAGAAAATCATGATAAAAATATTGAATTGGTTTTTTCTTATTTAGATGAATTGACAGAGAAAAAGGAAGATGAAAGCGAAAGAGTTAAAATTGGATATAAAAAATAATAATCGTTTAAGGTCACAAATTGTGACCTTAGAAACTTGAGGTCACAATTTGTGACTTCAAGTTTTAAGAAGATATTGTGTTTGACTGAATAATCAGATTTTGAAAATTGGAGGTCACAAATTGTGACCTCCAATTTTGAACGAGATTCTTTAAGGTCGCAAATTGCGACCTTAAAGATTGAGAATTATTTGTTCTTTATATATTTTGGTTTTATAATCAACTGAGTATATAAAAATCGGATCATTAAGAAAACAGAACTCACGAAATTAAAACCGTGAAAATCTCTATAAACGCCAAAATTGTGTTTGATCAATTTGAATTTTGAGGACGAAATAGAATCTTTTCTTATTCTGTAAAAAGCTAAAGGTTCAGGAACTGGTTTTGTTTTTTTGATTTTTTTTAAGATTGTAAGCCACAATCGCCAGTCTTGTCTTTTTTGTGTGGCTTCTAAAGTAATTTTTCCAAAAAAATCTGCATCGTAAATGGCGGTTAAATTGCCAACATAATTGCAGAAAAATAATTGATTATAAGTTAAGTTAACTGGTGCTTCTACTCGCCTGTTTAAATTATTTCCTTCTTCATCAATACAATCATAAAAGCTGAATGTGAATGGTAAATTGTTTGTTTTTAAAAACGTAATCTGCTTTTCTAATTTCATCGGAAACCATAAATCATCGGCATCTAAATACGCAATATATTTTCCAGTGGCTTTTTCTAAAGCTACATTTCTTGCAAAACCATTTCCGGAATTTTTAGATAATTCGGTTAATTTTATGCGATTATCATTCTCTGCAAATTCCTTAATAATGAAAAGTGTTTGATCCGTTGACGCATCATCAACCAAAATCATTTCCCAATTTTGATAACTTTGATTTTGTACAGATTCTATTGTTGCACGAATGTATTTTTCGGCATTAAAAGTTGGCGTTATAATCGAAACTAATTCATTCATTAATATGCTTTTTTATCGCCTTTAAAAATATTGATTACTGTTTGAAAAATTATTTTCAAATCTAAAATAAGAGACCAGTTTTCGATATAAAAAACATCAAATTTTATTCGGTTTATCATGTCTCTTTCCGCTGTGATTTCGCCTCTAAAACCGCTTACCTGGGCTAAACCTGTGATTCCTGGTTTAACACAGTGACGAATCATGTATTTTTTTACCTTGTTTCCGTATTCTTTGTTTTGTGACCAAAGATGCGGCCTTGGGCCAACAACTGACATCTCTCCCATCAAAACATTGATAAACTGTGGGAGTTCGTCAATACTCGTTTTTCGCATAAACCTGCCTATGGATGTAACACGCGGATCGTTTTTTGATGCTTCCTGTTCTGTGGTGGTATTAATTCGCATAGAGCGAAATTTATAGCACATAAATTCATTTTCACCAAATCCCGGTCTTCCCTGCGTAAAAAAAACAGGCCCTTTAGATTCTAATTTTATCAAAACAGCCAACAATGGAACTAGCCACGATAATACAAAAACTATTATTAAAATGGAGAAAACTATATCAAAAGAGCGTTTCAATATTTGTATTGCCGGTTCATTAAGCATGGTTTGCTTTAATGAAAGTACCGGAAAAAAATCGTAATAATCTATTTTTAAATTCTTCGAAAAAATCTCTTTTGTGTCTGGAATAAATTTTATAGTTTTTTTATTCTCGTCAGCAAACTCAATCAAATCTTTTAAGTAACTATTTGAAACTTCGTTCAGGGAACAATAAATTTCATCTACGGCATTTTCAATTACAAAAGGTTTAAGGTCTGATAATTTTCCTGTAATACCTTCACTTGTTCGTTTGTCTGAAAAATATCCGAGAAAACGATATCCGTAATCTTTTCTGTTTTCAAAAAGATTTTTTAAACGAATTGCTTCCGGAGTAAATCCAATGATAACAGCATTTCTATAGTTGCTGCCTGTTGTTATTCTATATTTTTTTAAATAAAAAAACAAAGAGAATTTAAAAATAGCTACAAATATAATTACAAGCGAAATAAATTGTATAATTGATGATTCCCGAAAAACTGTCATTCTCGAAAAAGGGAAAAAAGCTATCACAACCAGAAGAAACAAAATTCCTTGTCTAAGTATTTTTGACGCAATTTCTATTGGAGTCGTAAAACGATAAACATCATAAAACTGAATTGAAAAAGCTAATAAACCCCAACCAATATATTGGTACAAAATAAAAAACAGGATTTTTGCAACAAGTCCTTTAAACACAAAAAAGCTCACTGCAGTAATTACTGTAAGGTCGATTAATATACTAATTGGCCTGATATATTTTGAGTATCTTCCTGTTTGAATTACTGTCATTTTAGTTGCTGTAAAAAATCATTTTACTATCCTGATTTAAAATAGCTTTATGAATTACTTTTTCCTATGGTATTTTATTTTATGTAACTCGAAAAATCTTTATGCTCTTCTTTTGAAAGTTCTTCTTTTGAAAGTGATCTAAAATAATCGTATGTAATTTTCATTCCTTCAGAACGACTCACTTTTGCTTCCCAACCCAATAATTCCTTTGCTTTGGTTGTATCCGGCTGACGTTGCAACGGATCGTTTATTGGCAAAGGATGATACACCACTTTCTGATTTGTCCCTGTAAGTTTTATGATTTCTTCGGCAAAATCCTTAATTGTGATTTCATCCGGATTTCCAATATTTACAGGATACACATAATTAGAATGTAATAACCTGAAAATACCTTCAACCTGATCATCAACGTAACAGAAAGAACGGGTTTGCATTCCGTCTCCAAAAATAGTTAAATCTTCACCACGAAGTGCCTGACCAATAAATGCAGGAATTACACGTCCGTCGTTTAGTCGCATTCTTGGACCGTAGGTATTAAAAATACGCACGATTCTGGTTTCTACACCATGAAAAGTATGATATGCCATTGTTATGGATTCCTGAAAACGTTTTGCTTCGTCATAAACGCCACGCGGACCTATTGTATTTACGTTTCCGTAGTATTCTTCTGTTTGTGGGTGAACTAATGGATCTCCGTAAACTTCAGAAGTTGAAGCGATCAAAATTCTTGCTTTTTTAACTCGGGCTAAACCCAACAAATTATGTGTCCCTAAAGATCCCACTTTTAAAGTCTGAATAGGAATTTTTAAATAATCAATTGGACTTGCCGGCGAAGCAAAATGTAATATATAGTCTAAATCACCCGGAACATGAACAAATTTAGTGATGTCATGATGGTAAAATTCAAAGTGTTCTAACTTGAATAAATGCTCAATGTTTTTTAGATCGCCGGTTATCAAATTATCCATACCAATAACATAATAACCTTCTTTGATAAATCGATCGCATAAGTGTGATCCTAAAAAACCCGCTGCTCCGGTAATAAGTATTCTTTTCATAATGGTTATTTATACATCGCAAATGTAACTGATTTGAAAATTATAAAAACAATTCTAAAAAAAAACTGTCTAAAATTAATTAGACAGTTTTATAACACTTTAAAAACAAATTATTGTCCTTTTGTTAACATTATTGTTTTGTTAGAATTACTTTTTACTCTTAATTTTTGCTTCTAAAGCTTCAATCTTTTTGTTTTGTTCAATCAAATAAAGTGTAAGCTCCTCGATTTTTTCTTGCTGAATTCTAATCATATCTGCTACATTAATTCCGTCTTCCTGTACTTGTTTCGCAGAAGGAACGTTTGGTAAATGTTTATTGTTAAATATGAAAGTTTCTACTTCAGATAAAGGCATTAATTTATAATTATCCAAGAATACATAATCTGCCCAAGTGCCATTTGCACTTAAACTAACACGCACCTCATCTGTTAAAATACCTCCTCTTACAAAAAGTTTATAGTTTTGGTATAGAGAATTTGTTGGAAATGTTGCTACATCAATTCCTACTTTTCCAGCACCACTAATCTTCATCCTTTCTGTACTATTAGTATAAAAATTAACTCCATTCCAACCAGATAATGAAATTGTTGGTGATGAACTAGTATTATCAAATCTACCGAAAGTCATCCCATACGTAGCAATTGACATATTATTTGTTTGTGAATTTGAAAAACTATCAGATGTTGTAAATCCAATTTTACGAGTCACATTTGGCGGGTTTATCAGGTTTATATTTCCATCAATTGTTAATTTTTCGTTTGGGTCAGTAACAGCAATTCCAATGTTGCTTGTTGTACTGGAATTTGTTGTAGCGTATGTTATACCATAAGGTGTATAAATTTGGGAAAAACTTATTGCTGAAATTGAAAGTGTTAACAATAAAAATATTTTTTTCATGCTGAAAGGTTATAAGGTTAATCTTGTAAAAATATATTTTTTTTTCTTCTAATAGATTTATTTAATAAAAACATTTAACCTAAAATTTAACAATATTTTAAAATGTTGCCTAAAACTCCTGTTTAGTAAATTGTGCATCTTTTTGAAGAATTCGAAGGAAGTATTTATATGGTTTTTTAAAATTTATCTTTATCAAAAAGAGCTATATGTTCCTTAAATTTATTTTCAACAAAAGTTTTAATTTCAATTTCAAATCGTTGCTTCGAAAATTTAGTCGCATGTTCTCGTATTTTTTTTGGATCAAATTCTAATTTTTCAAAAGCACTTATAGCTTCTTTTAATTTTTGAATCGATTGTTCTTCAAAAAAAACACCTGTCTGATTTTCAAGAACAGTTTCTAAAGCTCCGCCTTTTCCAAAAGCAATAACAGGAGTTCCACAAGCTTGTGCTTCAACGGGAATTATTCCGAAATCTTCTTCGGCTGCAAAAACAAATGCTTTTGCTTTTTGTAATAAATTTTTAAGCTTTTCATAATTAACAAAACCAACAAATTCAATATTACTATTTGCTGTTTTTTTTAATTTTTGAAATTCTGGTCCATCGCCTCCAACAATTAGTTTTAAATGAGGTAGTTCATTAAATGTTTCTACAATTAACTGAACTTTTTTATAGGAAACTAAACGTGAGGATGTAAAATAATAATCCTCTTTTTGTTCTTCTAACTGAAAAAAATCAACATCAACCGGAGGATAAATTAGAGTTGATTCTCTATTATAAATTCGCTTTATTCTTTGGGCGACATAATTAGAATTGGCAATAAAAAAATCAACATTTTCAGAGTTTTCAATATCCCATTTTTTAATTTTGTTTAAAACATATTTAGCGTACAAGCCTTTTAAACCTTTATTTAATCCTGCATCCTGTAAATATTGTTCTTGCAAATCCCACACATAACGCATAGGCGAATGACAATAGCAAATATGTAATTGTTTTTTGTTTCTTCGAATTCCTTTTGCTACAGAAGATGAGGAACTGATTATTAAATCATATCTACTTAAATCAAACTGTTCAATCGCTAATGGAAATAATTGCAAAAATTTACGATGGTTTTGCTTTGCTGTAGGCAATTTTTGAATGAAACTTGTTTGTGCTTTTTTTCCATTAAGTATAAAATTTCGATCATCATCATTTAAAAAATCAATCAATGCAAAATGATCAAAATCATCCCAAATGGAGTTAAGAGAATGAATTACCTTTTCGGCACCTCCATTTACATAATACCAATCGTTAATTAGTGCTTTTTTCATTTAAATTGTTGTATTGAAAAAAAAGTAAGGAATTAAAAAAACTAAAAAAAATAACACCATCGTGCCTGCTTAAAATATTTTCAAAACAAAAATTTAGAAAAATAAAAGAAATAAATGAGATATAAATACCTGATTTTTTGTTAACCGCTTTTCTTATAAAATAAAAATTAGAGAGCAAAAACAAAATAAGTCCAATAATTCCTGCTGACAAAATTATGTTTAAATACTCATTGTGCGAATTATAGTTGGTTACCTTATATGTATCAGTATTAGTAAAAGTATTATCATAACAAGATTGCAATTCGGCATCTACATCGCCAACACCATAACCAAAAAAAGGCTCTTGTTTTAGGGTTTCATAGCTGCAAAAATAAATTCCGTTCCTAATTTGCTCGTTACTTATATTGGGATAATTATCTTCGTATTTCCCTTCAGGAAAAGAGAAGTCATAATTTTTTAATTTACCAAATCTTTCGCCAATTCGATCCAACTTTAAAACTAAAACTGCACTTAAAACAACTAATAAAATGGCAGCGAAAACCATTTGTTTTATATTTTTAAAAAGGCAAAAAAAGCAAACTATTATAGTTGCCAAAAAAGGCATTCTGGAACCAATAACATATTGCCAATAAAAAAAATAACCAATAATAATCAACATCAGAAAAATTGTAAAATACTTTTTTTCTGACCAAATTTCATTTTTAATTTTATATATAAGAAGTACAATTGCAAAACCTACCCACATTGCCAAATAAGTTCCATGTACTTTTGTTTTTATTTCAATAAGCTGTCTAAAATCCCAAAATTTAACGCTGGAAACATATAATTCCTGAAACAAAACAATATTCAAGTAGATAAGTGCGAGCAATATTGCGCCACAATAAACACTGGTTATTTTATTGAAACGATCAATATTTATAATTTTTTTTTCATTGAATAAAAAAATAGCCGGAAATAAAATAGTGGGTAAAAGCCTTATTATAAATTTAATTCCCCTCTGAATATCTTTTGTATAAAGTAAAGAAAAAATGAAAATTAAAAATAATGATGAAAATAAAACCAATTGAATTGTTTTTTCTTTTGTCCAGAAATTTTTACCCTCAACAATAAAATAAAGAAGTGAAAATAGAAATCCGCTAAACATTAAAACACTTTCTACTCCCATTGGTAAAACAGGAAAAAGTGCTATTGCTAATAGAAAAAAGTATAAAACGGAAGAATTATATTTTAAAATAAATTGTTTCATTTTAATTCTTTTAATGCTTTTAAATGTTCTTCTACTGATTCTTCCCAGGTAAATTTTTCTAACTGTTTTTCGCCTTGGGTCAATAAAAATTCATCCCTCGGCGAATCTTCAATATTATTTTTGATTATTTCTGCAAGTTCTAAATAATTATTTGGATCAAAATAAAGAACTGCTTCACCACCTACTTCGGGTAAACTTGCTGCATTTGAACTTATTACTTTTGTTTGAGAAGCAAGTGCTTCTAAAATTGGTAATCCAAAACCTTCATACAAAGACGGAAAAACAAATAATCTTGCTTCGTGATAGATTTTTGGAATTTCAGAATCTTCAATATAACCTGTAAATGTAATATGTTTCTGCAAATTATTACTGATTATAAAATTTTGGATTTGGTTATCTTCTGTTAGAAAACCATCTTTTTTTCCAACAAGAGCCAATGGATATTTTAGTCTAAATTCTTCAGAAAAACTTGCATATGCTTTTAATAAAACAATCAGATTTTTATGTGGTTTTATATTTCCAACATACAAAATGTAATTTTCAGGCAGTTTTAAATTGCTTTGTTTTTTCGAATTCCTGAATAGCAATTTATTTACTCCACAATAAACCACTTTTAATTTTTCAGATTTTACAGCAGTATATTTTAAAATTTCAGATTTTGAAAATTCTGAAACTGTAAATATCATTTTGGATTTTCTGACTGCATTTTGAAATAAAATTTTAGCGTAATTTTTCTTTAGATAAGAAATTGAAGCATTATTACTCAAATGATAAACGTCATGAATTGTTGTTACAATTTTATTTGCTTTGACAGAAAAGATTGGTGCGTTAAAATGTGGACACCACAATATATCACATTTTGGAACTACAAACGGATATTGAATTTGTTCCTTTATGGAATAAATATCCGCATTAAATTCTATTATTTCAACGTTTTTACTCCAATCAAAAAGTTGAATTTCTGCAGTATTTCCTAGAACAGAAACCTCATCAAATGCATTCAAAATTCCCGGAATTATATTTTTTAAATATGTCCCAATTCCAGACGAATTTATCAACCGAATATCAATTACTAATTTCATCTATATAATTATTTCTGTAGGCCAAGATAATAGCCAATAATACCCATGGATATAAAAAGTAAATTTGTACTCCAAAACAGTAAATCAATAAAAAACCCAAAACCAAAACTATTCCTTTATTAAATGTTTTTATTTCCTGACATAAACCGTAAATAATAAACATAAAAAAGAAAAAACCAACAAATCCCATTTCTACAATAATATCTATAATTCCACCAAAACCATGTGCGTCAATGTCAATGGATTCTTTTGGCGGTTTTGGGAAAATAGATCTGTATTCTGCATTATTTCTTAATAAGGGATAATTTCCCATTCCTATTCCTAAAAACGGATGATCTTCGACCATTTTAGGCACAATATAAACTCCTGAAACTCTTCCTAAAATTAAATTAATATCTGTTGGGCGTTCCTTAATAGATAGTTTTATTCTGTTAAACTCATTAAAATACATATAACTAACGTTAATGAAGAGAAAATAAAATCCAATTGAGAAAACAAGGATTAAAGGAATTACAAATGCCCGTAATTTGTTTTTTAAAATTTCGAAATTATATAATGCAATCCAAACCACAACAAATAAAATTCCGGCTTTAGATCTGGCACAAAAAGCAATGATTATAAATAAAAATATTTGTTTAAAAAGCCTTTGACGTGTGTTTTCCTGAAAAAAGGTAAGTATAAAAATAAAAGACAACATTAACCCAAAAGGCCCTCCTTCATTATAAAGTCCGCGTAATCTATTTGTGTCGTAAATAATAATACTTTGCTGTGCAGGCAATAAGCCAAATTTAACGATTAAAAAAATCAAAAAGAAAAAAGCCGTAATAGCAACATTCCAATTCACTAAATAGTCAAGGATTTTTTTTGATTCCTGGGGATTTTTTTTGAATAATCGAAAGCTTAAAACGCATAAACTTATGCAGGCAATTAACTCAAAATATCGACCAACAGTTATAATATATGGCGCTTTAAATTTTGATGGTCCGAGAATTTCAAAATGGTGTGTTGATGTAATCAAAAGACCCAAAATGGCTTCAATGGTAAAAAAAATAAGAAAATAGAATATAAATTTATTGATCGGTTTTATAAAAAGAAAAGGTGCAATAGCTAATAATAAAATCTCTGAAATTTTTACAAATCCTAACTTGACATCAGGCGTTTGAATACAAAATGTAATCAAACAGACTGTCAAAATCAATTTAAGATTATTGGTATTTATTTTCACTTTTACTAAAATCGATTTATAAATAAAGTCTTTTATTTTTTTAACTGAACCTCAACATTAAATGCCGGAGCGATACTACGAAAGAACGTTTCTTCGTAAATTTTTCTGGTGGTACTGTTGATATTTACCCAAATCATAAAAGGCCAGTTGATTGGGTTTTTACTAATAAAGGTAATCTTAGAATAGACAACCTCACTAAACTGAAAGTCAAAATAATAATTTCGATTGTATTTGATGTTATTTGCAAAAAAACTAAAAGTTCGAAACGAAAACATTTTTTTATGTGTAGGATCAATAAAATTATTGCTCGATGTAAAATGAGGAACTCTAATTTCTACAATTCCACCGGGTTTTAAAACTCGGTAAATCTCCTTTAAAACCTTAATATATTCAACGTGTTCTAAAACATCTGTACATAAAATATATTCAAAAAAATTATCATCAAATGGCAATGGATTATTTTCAATATCGCAAACAACATCAACACCAGGTAATTGTGTAATATCTAAATTTACAAACCCTTCCTTAATATCATTACCGCAACCAATATTAAGCTTATTTGTCATTATTCATAAAATTAAGATTTGGGAATTTAAGTATTAAAATTGCCCATAAAGATATTGAAATAAAAATTTCTGTTATGTAAATTCCTGTGGCCATACCATAGATTCCATAATATTTTGACAGAATTGCATTTATAACAACATTCAATATCACAGAAAATATCATAATTGAAGTAATGTTTTTTTGTTTTCCAAAAACCATAAATGTCATATACGGAACCATATTTAAAGCTACTACAAAAGGAATCCACGCATTATAAATTAAAAATTCACTACAAACTAATCGATTCGTTTTTAAAAAATAAGAAACTACCAAATCTGAAAAAGCAGTTAAAAATATGCCCGCTAAAATCATTGAAACCAATAAAAAAAGAAATATTTTTCGAGAAAAAATCTTATAGCTAAAAATACTTTTTGCTGCTACTTCGCAAGCTTTTGGAAAAATACTCTGAATTACAAACGAGCCACAAAACTTCACAACCAAAATGATTTTTTCGACCACGCAATAAATTCCCAAAGCATATTCATTTACAAATAAACCCAAAATCACCGGATTAAGATATGCGTTTGCATTAATTGAAATGACCTGAATAAAAATGCTAAAACCGGTTATAATTTCGTTTTTTATAGCCGTGATATCTGGTTTGTAAAAATGCCATTTCATGTTAAAAAACAAAACGACGATTGATAATAAACACGTGAAAAAATCAGATAATCCAATCGTTAAATTCACCAGATACAAGTTACTTTCATCATCTAAAAAAAAACAGATTATTACAAAACTTACTATTTTGAAAAGAATAAAAAAGTAAAAAAAATACTTGATTTTATGTATTGATCTTAAAATCCATAAAGGATTAAAAGCTCTTCCTATTAAAATAACCAGAGATAAAAAATATAGTGTTGAATATTCATTTGCCTTTGGTAAAATACTGTAAATCAATATCGAAAGTAAAAGAGCTAAAACCAACAAAACGCCTTTTGTATAACCAATAACAAAAAAATGACGGTTTACAAATTCATTTTTATTTTGATTTAATGTTATTTCTCTTGTGCCATTAATATTAAATCCATAATCTGTTATTGAGGCTATAAAAATGAAAATTGACTGAAAGAGAATCACTAAACCAAAACCTTCAAGCCCACATTTTTTTATAATTACAGGCGAAATCAAAAGCGGATAAACAAAGTTGATGAAATTGATCAAAAACAAAAAAAAGGAAGAATTAATATGCCTTTTATTTGCAACAATAGTTTCAGCAAATTTATTTTTAAACATTTTTTTAGCTTTAATTCTAAAGGTTTCTTTGAGATTGTTTTCTGTAAAAACCTTTAAAAAGATAAATAAAAGCAAACATCATGATAAACAAAACAGGCAAAATGAATTTTAATTTTCCACTTAGAGATTGTGTGTTTTTTATATTTAGTGTGGAACTTATTTCTTTAATTGTACGGTCAAAACCAACTAGTTTTAATCTGTTCTTTCCTTGTTCTGTAACTAAATACTGTTTTGTTTTTATAATGTCATTTAATTGCGTGTTTTCATTATAATAAACGAGTTTGTCATTTTTAGGTGTATTTTTTACAGTATTTGTAAAACCATCTAATACATGATCTATTTGGGCAATAATGGTGTCATTTTGAGCAATTAACTGTTCAAGATTTTTAAAACCAATTTTTTGAACAGCATTATAGTATTCAGAACTATTTAGATATTTTAATAATGGCTTAATAAATTTGTTTTCATCAGTAAGTTCATTTGAAACAATAGAAATGGTATGAAACGTATAGTTTTTACTCGTAACATTATCGACTAAAACTTTATTTATATCGCCGTCATCAGCCATTAGTTTAAGAAGCTCAAAATTTTGTTCTTTATCTTCTACAAATTTAAAAGCATCTGAAATTGGTTTAATTTCTATTTTTTTGATTGCTTTTGGATGTGAAAAACCAACAACATTTTTCAAAAAAACAGTGTCGCCTGCTAAAATTTTTGCTTCAATTAAATCAATTTTTGAGTACAAATAATCAACACTTCCAAAATTAGGAGTTACAATAATTTGATTTTTATATGATTTTTTACTAGTATCTAAATATAAACCAAGACCAAAACCAAGACCAGCCAAAATCAAAACTAAAATCCAGTTGCGAACAAAAAAATGGATAATGCGAAAAATAAAAACATTTGTTCTTTCTATAAAACTGCTTATACTTTTCGAAATATCAAAAATATCAATTTCCTGATCTGTGGTATTTTGGGGTACTTTTGTACTCATTTATGCTTTTATTTTACGTTGAAAATCTGTTCCAAAATTTTAATGGTAATCAAATACGTTGGTTTTACACCAGTCGTTCCTAAACCGCCAGAAGCCAATGTGCTTCCGGTTTCTAATGGATTATCTGAAGCATAATAAGCATAACGAACCTTAACATCGTGCGGCACGCTTTTTCTAATTTTTGATGCCGATTGTATTGCTTTTTGATAATAAGATCCTTCCATTTCAAGACCAATTACTCCCCAGGTCGACTCGTGAAAGAATTTTAGTAAATCTCTGTTTTGCAATGATGTTCCTAAAACGGTTACCATTGCACCTTCAAAGACTGCAATATCATTTCCTTCAAACATGTCGCCTTTCAATTCATTTTCGAAGAAATAATTATCTGCGGTTCCTTCATTTATATGTGCAGTCGGAATCATGATATCTCCTTTTCCACCTTCCAGAATTCCGGCTTTTCCCATTATCGAAACTGATTTTACATTTAGTAAAGTATCTTTTTTATACGGTTTCAAAAGTTCATCGATGGTTTCGTAAGCCTGTTCGCCAAAAGCATAATCCATTACAACAATTACAGGTTTTTCTTCATCAATATTCGCGTATGAAAATGATGTTTTTGACCAGTCAATTTTAGCCGTATCAAAAATCTGAACATCGATATTTGTTCCTGAACTATCCGGTAACGAAATCATTCCGTTTTTCAGGGCAAGTTCTTCAACCTGAGCTCTAATTTCCTTCGCGCCGGATTTGCTTAATTCTTCATAAATAAAGAAATCAGATTTATCCTTGAACTTATTGTTTAGTAACGGCGTTGCAAAAATCGAGTTCATCACACTGTGCATATTCGCACTTATCACATGAATTGGACGTTTTAAAAGATCATTTGCTTTTAAAACTTCTTTGATATTTGTTGCCCAAATTTCACCGTGAATGTGGTGTCCAAGACGTTCTCTTAAAACCGGACTAAAAGTGATTGTTCGTTTATTATTGTCGATCATTTCTTCGATCGCTAACTTTCCTAACCAATAAATAACGTGTAAAAAACGATCCGGAGCATTTTCAGATCCGAAAGCGTCATAAATATCTAAAACTTCTTCAAATGTTCTTCCTAAAATATTGGCGACATGCGAAATAGCTTTTTCTTTTTCTATTTGAGAAAGCTTTTTAGTCTGCAATACAGCTTGTTCTAATTTCATCCAATCACGCGAAACTTCGCCGCCATCGTCTAGTAAAACCCTGCTTTTTATTTTATGCGATTCGATAAAAATAAAAGTCAAATGCGTCAAAATATCATAAATATCAGATCGCCCGCGAGTGATTTCAACATTCATTTGTTCCTCATCAATTCGGTAACAATTTCTTCTTCTTTTTGGAGGAACAATTGCCTGAAAATGTGATTTAGAATATCCTTCATCCGAAGTTAAATTAATAAAACGACATTGTTCAATTCCTATCGGAAGACGTTCTATTACATACAAAAGTCCGTTAAGTTCTACTTTTTCTTCACCTATATTTCCGTAAATTTCAGGACGCAAAGCCAGTAATGATTCGCGTAAACCATCACCCGAAACTCCCATTGGCTTATAAAAACCACGGTTGAATAAGTGACGCATTGTAATGTACATTCTTTCTATCGCTGCAGATGATTCCTGCGCTCTTGATCTTGATATATGTTTGGTTTCTTTCATGCTTATATTTTAAAAATCTTCGGTTTTAGAAGATTAATCTGAGTATTATTAATTTTAGCGAAAATAGGAATTTAAACTGTTAACTCCGCAAAACATCGTTATTACTAAAGTGTTATTAGAATATAATTTTATTGTAAGTGATTTATTTTCTGCAATTTAAAACTTAAGAAGAAAAATTTATATTAGTTTTTTTTACTTAAAATAATCTGCAACAGATATAGTATTGCTATTTATAATTTTCAAAATCGACTTCTATTTTTTGAAAATTTTTGTTTTCTGATAATAGAAAATTTATTTGTTGAATACATTCCTGATTATGGTCTGACATGATAAAAGCAAAATCCCAAATGTCTTTTGAAATCAAAAATGATCCAAGATCTGAATTGACATCCATCAAAATTTCATCGTTCATCCAAAGATCATCAACCTTATTCACTTTTGGATTTATGGCTGCAATTGAATCTAATAAATCTGTTAGAAAATATTCATCTTCAACTCCCGTGAATATCTCAATTAGCAGATTTTGAGATTTATAACCTGGTCTTAAATGATATTTATATTTCATCAATTACTATTCTCTATTTCAAATTATCGGCAATTTTTCTGTCATTCGATAATCTTGGAATTTTATTTTGTCCGCCTAATTTTCCCTGTGATTTCATGTAATCCTGAAATCCGTTTTTAGAAACTTTGGTTACAATCACTTTTCTTAAAACATTTCCGGTGATTAAATCATCGTAATAAATGTTTTGTTTTCGCATCGAATCATCAATTGCTTCTGCGAATGTTTCCATGTTTTCAGGTTCGCTTTCAAATTCTACAAACCATTCATGATAAGGCAATCCGCTTGACGGATTAATTTGTGGCGCTACTGTAAATTCGTTTATAATCGTTTGAGTTCCTTCCGTTGCTTCTTTAATCGCCTTTTCGACTTCATTAGCAATAACATGTTCTCCAAAAGCAGAAATAAAATGTTTAATTCGGCCCGAAACAATGACACGATGCGGTAACAACGATGTAAACTGAACGGTATCACCAATATTATAACCCCAAAGTCCGGCGTTTGTCGAAATAATCAAAGCATAATTAACGCCCATTTCTACTTCTCCAATGGTATATCTTTTTGGATTTTCGGTAAAAAATTCATCCGATTTAATGAATTCGTAGAAAATTCCAGAATTCAAAAGCAACAACATTCCCTTTTCTTTTTGAGAATCCTGATAGGCAAAAAATCCTTCTGAGGCAGGAAATAATTCAATACTGTCGACTTTTTTACCAATCATTTGTTCAAATTTGGCGCGATACGGTTCATAATTAACACCGCCATAAATAAACAAATTAAAGTTTTTAAAAATCTCGCTTATCTTTTTTCCTCCGCTTTTTTCCTGTAAACGCTCAAAATACATTTGAACCCAGGACGGAATTCCGGAAATGACAGACATATCTTCTTTAATCGTTTCGTCTACAATTGCATTTACTTTTGTATCCCAATCTTCAATACAATTCGTTTCCCACGAAGGCATTCGGTTTTTCTGCAAATATTTAGGAACAAAATGGGCTACAATTCCCGAAAGTCTTCCAAATTTAATTCCGTATTTTTCAGTTAAAATAGGACTTCCCTGCAAAAAAATCATTTTTCCATCCACAAAATCCGCATTTCCGGTTTCATTAATATAATGCAGAATAGCATTTCGCGCTGCATTTACGTGCGTTGGCATTGATTCTTTCGTTAGCGGAATATATTTTGCTCCTGATGTTGTTCCTGATGTTTTGGCAAAATAAAGTGGCTTTCCTTTCCAGAGAATATCCTTGTCACCGGTTCTAACTTTGTCTATGTAGGTTTTTAAATCTTCGTAATCACGAACAGGGACATTTTTTCTAAAATCTTCGTATGTTTTTATTTTGTCAAAATGATGATCAACACCAAACTCTGTATCTTTTGCAGTTTTAATTAAACTCTTAAATACTGCCAATTGAGTTTCAACAGGTTTATTCGCCCAGGATTTAGTTTGATGGTATATTTTGCCGGCAAATAATTTTGCTGCTACTGATTTGATTGACATTTTATGTGGCTTATTTTTTGTCTTTTTTATTTTTATTTCCCGTTTTCTTAATTGACTGTTCTATAGTATCTACTTCTTCTCTCAATTTAATTTCTTCTTCAGAAGCTTTCATGTTAAGATGCGGCGTTTCTTCTGTTTCAGATAAAATAGAATCTTTATTGAATTTTGCATATTCTAATTCACCTCTCAGTACTTTTTGAATTCCGTTTATATAAGCTTCATTTTTTCTTAAAGCGACAGTCAGAGAATCAGATTTTATGGCTAATTGTGTCGCATTCTTTTTTAACTGGGTAGAAGAATATCCCGGAATAAATTCTCGTAATGGCGTAAAAGCAATAATAAAAGTAGTAACCAATATTAAGAATATTCCACCTAAAGAAAAAACTACAAACACATTCATTAAGGTTAATTTAAATGAAAAAATCTCTTCAAAGGTATCTTCGTTCAAAATTACCAATCTGTTTTTGGTATATAACTTTTTCCTTAAATTACGTTTTTTCGTAGCCATTTGTTGTAAGATATACTCGCAAATATAATAATTAATCGTCTTGATAATATCAGACAAAAATGGACTGGCGCATTAATTTAATCATTTTATAAAATATTTAACGCTCTAAAAAATAAATTTTTAATCCAAAACCTCTTGTTGTTCGTATATTCTATATAACTTTGCGTCAAAATTAAGAATTAATTTGCTTCGGCATTAAATATACAACCATGGGAAGATTAGGTCTTACAGAAATCCTTGTTATAGTAGGTATTGTGATATTACTTTTTGGAGGTAAAAAAATTCCAGAATTAATGAAAGGTTTAGGAAGCGGAATCAAGGAATTCAAAAACGCTGCTAAAGACGATCAACCTGCTCCTGCTGTAAAAAAAGAAGAGGAAGAAATTAAATAGTAACCTTCAACTTATTGAAAATCCCAAACAACAATTGTAAGATTGTTGTTTGGGATTTTTTTTATATCTAAAAATTCTTACTTTTAGAGTCCCTAAATCAAATAAATAATAATATGAAAAACCTACTTTTAGTAAGTATTGCATTTTTGTGTCTCAAAAGTTATTCACAAAATCCTGCCCAGCCTTTTCCTGCCAACAAAGTTTATGGAAGTGGTCTTATGGCAGCCAACAGAAACAGCCAGGATGCCCAAACCAATTATGACACCTGGAAAGCAAATTTTGTTGCTGATTGTTCAAATGGTCGAAAAAGAATAAAATTTGATGACCCTTCTCAAACTGTTTCTGAGGGAATTGGTTATGGAATGCTTCTTTCTGTATATATGGCTGATAAAACCCTTTTTGACGGTCTTTGGCTGTATTATAAAGACAATGTCAATGCAAACGGTGTGATGAACTGGAAAATCAGCGGCTGTTCCGGAATTAATGGCGCAAATGGCGCAACCGATGCTGAACTTGATGCTGCTTTTGCCTTAATTGTGGCTGATTTTCAATGGGCAAGCACCGGAACAATTAATTATAAAAATGATGCTAAAACGTTAATTGCCGCTGTAAAAGCTCATGAAGTTGAAGCCAATACTTTTGTATTAAAACCCGGAGACCAATTCGGCGGAAGCCAAATTACAAACCCTTCTTATTTTTCGCCGGCATATTACAGAGCTTTCGGAGCTTTTACAAACGATGCCGCTTTTTGGAATTCGGTTGCGGCAAAATCGTATACTATTATCAACAACAATTTAACGGTTAATAATGCTGCTGGCGGATTAGTTTCTGACTGGTGCACGGAATCCGGGGCTTATTCTTCTCAAGCCGGAGGATATAATAACGGCGGAAAAACCTATACTTATGATGCGGCCAGAACGCCATGGAGAATCGCCGTTGACTATTTATGGTATGGTACTGCTGATGCTAAAACCTATTCTAAAAAATCATCAGACTTTGTTCGCGTAACTCTTGGCGGATCTGCAAATATCAAGGATGGTTACAATCAAAATGGCTCTGTAATAGGACAATGGCACAACGCTACTTTTGTTGGAGCCTTTGCCTGCGCTGCGATGGGCGGAGAAAATCAGGCACATTTAAACGCTTCTTATACCGATTTAAACAATTTGAATGAGCCTAACAGTTATTTTAATCACACTTTAAAAACATTGTATTCATTTTTATTAACAGGAAATTTTTATTTGCCTTTAAATGCAACCTTATCTAATGATGAGTTTGATATTGAGAAATCTACGGTTACTCTTTTCCCAAATCCGAGTAAAGATCGATTTACGGTTCACGCACCTCAGCAATCAACCATTTCTGTAATTTCTCCTTCGGGAAGTATAATTCACCAACAGAAAACAACTTCTGAAACCACGGAAATTAACTTAGCCAATCAAGCTTCCGGAATTTATTTTATAAAGATATCTAATGATGATTTTAAAAGTGTCACCAAAAAAGTAATTTTGAAGTAATCATAGAAACAGAAAATCCCAAACTACAATTTGTAATTTGGGATTTTTTTATTTCTCGTTTCCGATTTTTGAATTTGGAATTTATTTTTTGGAATTTTCTAAAGTACCATCGTCAACTGAATTCTCTTTCTGTCTTCATCAACTTCTGTAACCTTAACATCAACATGTTGGTGTAATTTTACCACTTCATTTACATCGCTTACAAATCCGGCTTTCAATTGTGAAATGTGAACCAATCCGCTTTCTTTGATTCCGATGTCAACAAAACAACCGAAGTTGGTAATGTTGTTCACAATTCCCGGTAAGATCATTCCGGTTTTTAAATCTTTGATTGATTTTACATTCGCATCAAATTCAAAAACCTTAGCCGATTTTCTTGGATCTAATCCAGGCTTTTCAAGCTCTTTAATGATATCTTTTAGCGTAAGCAAACCAATTTCAGGTGTAATATATTTTTCGGCTTTAATAAGCGCTGTTTTCTCTTTATTGGCAATTAAGTCATTTACGGAAAGATTTAAATCTTTCGCCATTTTCTCCACAACAGGATAAGCTTCAGGATGTACTGCCGAATTATCCAGCGGATTTTTCGCATTCGAAATTCGAATAAAAGCCGCGCCTTGCTGATAGGCTTTGTCGCCCAATCGAGGCACTTTTTTCAACTGCTTTCTATCTTCAAACGGACCATTTTCTGAACGGTACTGAACGATGTTTTCGGCCAGCTTCTCACCTATTCCACTCACATAACTTAGTAAATGTTTACTCGCCGTGTTAATATTAATTCCAACCGAGTTCACGCAGCGAATTACCGTATTATCTAATTCTTCTTTTAGTTTTGTTTGATCAACGTCATGTTGGTATTGGCCTACGCCAATGGCTTTTGGATCAATTTTTACCAATTCGGCCAAAGGATCTGAAAGTCGTCTTCCAATAGAAACCGAACCACGAACCGTTACATCATAATTTGGAAATTCTTCTCGCGCAATTTTTGATGCCGAATATACCGAAGCTCCCGCCTCAGAAACTATAAAAACCTGTACCGGTTTATCAAACGCTATTTTTTTTATGAAAAATTCGGTTTCTCTCGATGCCGTTCCGTTTCCTATAGAAATCGCATCAATTTGGTATGCGTTTACCATCGAACGGATTTTCTTAATCGCCATCGCTTCCTCGTTTTGTGGCGCATGCGGGTAAATAGTTTCATTGTATAATAAATCTCCTTTTTCGTCCAGGCAAACTACTTTACAACCACTTCTAAATCCCGGATCGATTGCCAGAATACGTTTTTCGCCCAAAGGCGGAGCCAATAATAACTGACCTAAATTATTTGCAAAAACCTGAATCGAGTTCGCATCTGCTTTTGCTTTTGCTTCCTGCAATGTTTCGTTTCCAATCGCCGGATTCAATAATCGTTTGTAACTATCTTCAATCGCTAATTGCAAATGTGCCGTGGTACTATTTTGTTTTTTGATGATTATTTCATCAATAATATCATACGCTTCGTCAATATCAACATCGATTTTCATTTTTACAAAACCTTCATTTTCTGCACGAAGCATCGCTAATAATCGGTGCGAAGGCGCTTTTGTCAAAGGTTCTTCCCAATCAAAATACTGACTGAATTTTTGAGCTCCTTCTTCTTCGCTTTTCTTTTTTACAACTTTAGTTCCTATTGTCGCTTTTCTATTAAATAATCGTCGCAATTGCTTACGAACATAAATATTCTCATTAATCCATTCGGCGATGATATCACGCGCGCCCTGAATTGCAGCTTCTTCGTTAATAACATTTTCATTCAAGTATTGCGTCGAAATAAAATCGACATCAACGTCATTTTCAGACATGATGATTTTTGCCAATGGTTCTAAACCAAATTCTCGGGCAACGTCGGCTTTTGTTTTTTTCTTCTTTTTGTACGGAAGGTAAAAATCTTCAATTTCTTGTAAGTCAAAACTTTGTTCGATTTTTTGTTTCAATTCCGGCGTAAGTGCTTTTTGTTCTTCGATCGATTTTAAAACAGCTTCTTTACGTTTTACAATTGTATCATATTCTTTCTGCAGCTTTGCAATTTGCTCAATAACAACTTCATCCAGATTTCCGGTTGTATCTTTTCGGTAACGCGAGATAAACGGAATCGTACAATCTTCCTCTAATAATTTTACCGTGTTTTGAATGTTAATCGCTGCTGTTTGAACAGTTTTGGCAATGAATTGAATATTAGTCATTCTTATTTTATTTGAATAGCAAAGATGCAAAAGTGCTTTACAATTTTTGCAATGTTTTTATATTTATATTGTTTAAGACGGGTTAAAATTAAATTAAATCTTTATAATATTTGAATTCAATTTACTCCAATTTTTTTTCACCCGGAGGCAGAAAATTTTCTCCTGTTACTACACTTTTTCCTGTTTTGTCTTCTAACGCGATTCTGGCGTTTTTTGCAATAGCTCCGCCTTTTTTACTTGCCTTTGCATTTTCTACAAGTCCTTTTGCTTCATCGCTTTCGGCAATTTGTCTTGTTGAAAGTTCTGCTAAAGCGGTAAAAATTAATTCAGCTTCAGACATATGATCTCTCAGGTTTTGAGATTTTAATCCTTTTACTTCTTTATGTTTTTTTACAGATAATCCCGTCCATTCCTGATGAATAATATTTGTTAGCATTGCAAACTCATCCTTTTTTTCTACACCAGATTCTTTCCAGTAGTCAGTCAATTTATTACGAGTCTCCTGCCCTGTCATTCTTTGCTGAATCCATTTTTCACTGCGTCCCAAATTTTTCCAATTATCACGAGCACGATCCAAACTTTGAGCCGGATCTGCTAATTCCTGGATTCTTTCATAACCAACTTTTGCCAGCCATTGCTTAAAAGGTTCTGCTTTAGGAGAAGGAATAGATTGAATTAAACGCAAAAGTTGTTCCGTATCAGCCACATCTGTTATTCGCTGTTTTCCATCTGCTGCTTCCATTTTGAACTGTCCGATTTTATCGGACAGTTCACTTCCTTCTTTTAAAAGTTTATTTTTTAAATCTCCCCAATATTTTCTAGGTCGATCTGTTCCCGTTAAAATCTCAATCACATCAATTACCGAGAAATACCAAATTTCCTTTTCAGAATCGTAATGGCTTCTTACTTTTTTTTGTTCAAACAATTGTACTGGACTCATTGATTATGAATTACATTATTATATTCCCACTAAATTTTTGACAACTAAAATAATATCTTTGTTTTTAATTATTAGCCAATGGAAGTTTTATTAGTGTTGTTTTTTGTTATAAATGGTGTCGCATTTATTTTAGCCGGTTACGATAAATATTTAGCCATTAAAAATAAACGCAGAATTCCGGAAAATACATTATTTTTCTTTGAAGCAATTGGAGGTACTATCGGATTATTATTAGCGATGTTACTTTTCAGACATAAAACGAGTAAATCTTCTTTTATTATAAAATTTACAATCATCTTGATAATTCAGATTGGCGCAATTTATCTAATATCAACTCATAAAATCTAGATATTAACAATGTTAATAACCTTGTAATTAGCTGAATCTAATATATTTAAACAAAAAAACCGGATGAATTTAAAATTCGCCCGGTGTGTTATATTATATTGGTGCGAAGCACCGCGATTTTTTTTGACTTTTTAAGAACAAGCTATTTTATTCACTCTGTTTTGGTGTCTTCCGCCTTCAAATGCAGTCGCTAAGAAAGTTTCAACAATTTCAACAGCTTGTGGAATAGAAGTAAAGCGTGCCGGAATACTCACAATATTGGCGTCATTGTGTAAACGCGTTAAATAAGCAATTTCTTTAGTCCAGCATAAACCAGCTCTCACTTTTGGGTGTTTGTTAACCGTCATGGCAATTCCGTTTCCGCTTCCACAGATTACGATTCCAAAATCAGCTTTTCCTTCAGATACATCATTTGCAACTGGATGTCCAAAATCAGGATAATCAACAGAATCTTCAGAATCAGTTCCATAATTTGTTACTTCATATCCTTTTGCTTTCAGCATTGCAACAATTGCTTTTTTATATTCTGGTCCGGCGTGGTCGTTTCCTATCGAAATTTTCATTTTAAATACTATTAAGTTGTGTTGTGCAAATTTAACCAAAGAAATTCGTAGCAACACATTAATTATAAAAAAGTTCGCCGAGAATTTCACGAATGTGCACTAATTCTTTTCTTTGTAAACAATTAAGAACGCATTTAGAATTAGAGTAGATTCGTGAATTCCCAGCAAAAAAATCACATCCTACAATAGTCTTACTATCAAAACTTTAACACTTATTAACAATATTGATAACGCTATAAGTATCTCATAATCAATAAATAATAAACACAGATTTTGTTAAAATTTTAGAATGTTAATACCAAAACGTAATTCGTTGATATTCAATTAACTTTAAGTTAACATTATTTGTTCATAAGTTGAGATAGAAAATTAGAAGTTTTTTTTGGTTGTGTCGAAAAAAAAACTAATCCAAAACCGGAATCAAAAATCCTAATAAAGTTTGATGAATTTTTAGAAAAGTTATCAATATCAAAAATGCCATTTTCAACAAATATCAACATATGAACTTATCTACAAAATGAATCCATTTTTGGTTGTCAACCGTTGTTAATTAAAATACAAAAAGTCTTATAAATTAATCATTTAGCAAAATATAAGTATGTTGATAACTCCCAATAACTAAAGAAAACTTCATTTCAATACTTTTAAAAATAAATTTATTCGACATATTAACACACTATAATAACCATCAAAAATTAATTAAATTTAAAATTTCTTTTTTGTTGTATTTAATATATGTTGACAACTTTAAAATTTGAAAAAAGAAAAAAATTTTTTTAGAATGAAAAAGAAAACTGTTTAAACGATTTGAAGTGGATTATTGAGATCGTCAAGAATTTGCTGAACTCTTTCGAAATCGTTTGGGTGAATTCTAAGTTTGATTCCACCGAGTGCCGTTGTGTAAAATGGAACGACAGAAAGCGTCATTTCGTTTTCAAAATAATATGGAATCTCTTCTTGCTCTAACAAGTGCTTCAGAATGACTGTTTCGTGCTGATAATTGAATATAGCGATAGTTTTAAAGCTTTCCATGAAAGTGTCTTTTTATAAAGATACGAATTACAAATAACCTTTTAAATTCAATAAAAATCTATTTTAGAACGTTATATTTTTAATAATTTATTTGTTAAAATCTATAATCTGATATCTTATTTGTAATTTTAACTTTTTAAGAAAAGATTATATGAGTAAGAAAATTAGAAAGCCGATAAAAAACGAGAAGGATTTCTCAAGCAAAATAATAAAAATTTTATCGCAAAGCCCAAATAAAGCATTCAATTACAAACAAATAGGAGCAAAGTTAGAACTTGACGATACAAAGAGCAGAAATCAGATTATAAAAGATTTAAAAATTCTGGCTGCTTCAAAGAAAATTATAGAAACAGAACCAGGTAAATATTTAGTAAAAGCTGAAAGTCAGGATTATTACGAAGGAACAATTGATATGACGAGCAGAAAAACGGCATATTTTATTTGTCCTGATTTTACTGAAGATGTTTTTATTCCGACCAATAATTTGAATCGTGCACTGGATAAAGACAAAGTAAAAGTTTACGTTTATAACAGAAGAAAAGGCAAAAGACCTGAAGGTGAAGTTATTGAAGTTATCGAAAGAAATAAAACAGAGTTTGTTGGAGTAATCGATATTCAGCCCAATTTTGCTTTTGTTTCTACTGCAAATCCTAAAATGTACACGGATATTTTTATTCCAAAAGATAAGTTTGGAGAAGCAGAAAACGGTGATGTTGTTTTGGTTACGATTGAAGACTGGCCAAAAAGAGCGGATAGTCCGTTTGGATCTGTGATTAAAGTTTTAGGAAAACCGGGAGAACATAATACTGAGATTCATGCGATTTTAGCAGAATATGGTTTGCCATCAGATTTTCCGGTAGAAGTAGAGGTTTTTGCACAAAAAATAGATACTTCGATTCAGGAATCTGAGATTGCAAAACGTCGTGATATGCGTGATACACTTACGTTTACGATAGATCCAAAAGATGCAAAAGATTTTGATGATGCCTTGTCTTTCAAAAAGTTAGAAAACGGAAATTACGAAATTGGAATTCATATTGCCGATGTTTCCTATTATCTTGAAGAAGGAACAATTCTGGATGATGAAGCCTATCAAAGAGCAACTTCGGTTTATTTAGTAGATAGAGTAGTGCCAATGCTTCCTGAAGTTTTATCAAATTTTGCGTGTTCGTTACGTCCAAATGAGGAGAAATATACCTTCTCTGCCATATTTGAAGTTTCAGAAAATGCACAGGTTATCAACCAATGGTTTGGAAGAACTGTGATTTATTCAGATCAGCGTTTTGCTTATGAAGAAGCACAGTATATCATTGAAACAAAAGACAGTACAATTCCGGTTGATGTTTCAATTACAGGAGAATCTTATACAGTTTCTGATGAAATTACTGAAGCAACTTTAAAGTTAGATGAATTAGCTAAGATTTTGAGAAAGAAAAGAATGGCAAATGGTGCTATTTCTTTTGATAAAGTAGAAGTAAAATTCAATCTTGATGCTGAAGGAGAACCGGAAGGAGTTTACTTTAAAGTATCTAAAGATGCCAATCATTTGATTGAAGAATTCATGCTTTTAGCCAATAGAAAAGTGGCTGAATACATTGGAAAACAAAAGAAAACATTTGTTTACAGAATTCACGATGAACCAAATGAAGACAAATTAATTGCGATGCAAACCGTAATTGCAAAATTTGGTTATAAAATTGATTTCCGTAACAAAGGCGATATTTCCAAGTCTTTGAATGCATTGATGGAAGAAGTAAATGGTAAAAAAGAGCAAAACTTAATTGATACTCTTGCCATTAGAAGTATGAGTAAAGCCAAATATTCGACAGAAAACATTGGTCATTACGGATTGGCATTTGATTATTACAGCCATTTTACATCACCAATTCGTCGTTATCCGGACGTTATGGTACACAGATTGCTGCAATATTATTTAGATAATGGCGCTTCTGTAGACGAAGAAGTGTATGAAACAAAATGTCTGCATTGTTCTAATATGGAAAGTTTAGCAACTAATGCTGAACGTGATAGTATTAAATACATGCAGGTTAAATACATGCAGGATCACCAGGACGAAGAATTTTTGGGAGTTATTTCAGGAGTTACAGAATGGGGAATTTATGTTGAAATTGTGTCTAACAAATGCGAAGGAATGGTAAGAATCAGAGAAATAAAAGATGATTATTATACTTTCGATGAAAAACAATATGCCTTAGTTGGAGCGACTTCAAACAGTATATTGCAATTAGGAGATGAAATTTACGTTAAGGTAAAAAATGCGGATTTAGTTAAAAAACAACTGGATTTTCATTTTTTAAGAAGAGCAGAATAGTATTAAATTTAAAATTAGAAAGATGAAAAAGTTATTAATAGGAGCTGCAATTTTAGTTGCACAAATGTCTTTTGCACAAGTTACAAAAGAGTTAGGAGATTTTGATTCAGTAAAAGTTTTCGATAAATTAAGTGTAAAATTAGTTCAGTCTTCAGAAAATAAGATTGTTATAAAAGGAGCAAGAGAAGCGGAAGTTGAAGTTGTAAACAAGAAAGGTTTATTGAAATTAAGAATGCCTTTTCCTAAATTGTTATCCGGAGATGATCTGGATATTACAGTTTACTACAAACGTATTGAACTAATTGACGTAAACGAAGGCGCTTATGTTTCAAGCAAAGATGCTATAAAAGCAACAGTTTTTAAAGTAAGTGCTCAGGAAGGCGGAAAAATTAATGTAGATTTGGATGTTGATAAGTTAAATGTAAGTTCAGTTTCAGGCGGAGAAATCACTTTGACAGGTAAAGCTTCAAATCAGGATGCAAGTCTTGGAGCAGGAGGTTATTTATTAGCAAGTAAATTAAGTACGTCTCAGACTAAAGTAAGCGTTTCTGCGGGAGGAAAAGCAGATGTGAATGCTTCTACACTTGTTGATGCAAAAGTAAGCGCAGGAGGCTCTATTTACATTTACGGAAAACCAAAACAAATCAATCAGAAAACTGTTCTTGGAGGAAAAATTGAGGAGGTTAAGTAACAAATTGTATTTGAATGATAAATGATATTTTAGCTGGACTACCATGGGGACTTTTCTTAAGTTTAATGGTAGGTCCGGTATTTTTTATACTACTTGAAACCAGTATTACAAAAGGATTCAGAGCTGCAATAGTTTTTGATTTTGGTGTAGTATTTGGTGATATTTTTTTTATAGCAATCGCTTATTTAGGAAGTTACAGATTAATTCAGAGTTTAAAAGATAAACCTGCACTTTTTATTTTCGGCGGTATCATTATGCTTGCGTATGGCATTATTTCTTTCGTAAGATTAAAAAACGAAGAAAATATCGATGACGAAGAAATCGATCGCGATATTATAAAAAGAAATTACGGCAGTTTGTTTATAAAAGGCTTTTTATTGAACGTTATTAACATTGGTGTTCTGGGTTTTTGGTTAGCGGTAATTATTTCTGTAGGGCCAAAATTAGAAATGCAAAACTCAAGAATGATTACTTTTTTTACATCTGTAATTATTACTTATTTGTTAGTTGATTGTATTAAAATACTATTAGCCAAACAATTAAAAACTAAAATGACACCAAGAAATATTGTAAAAATCAAAAAAGTAATTAGTATTGTTTTAATGATTTTTGGATTGGTTTTAATAACTCAGGGTTGGTTTCCAGGTGAAAAAGAAATGGTTAAAAATGCTTTTGAGAAGATAGAAAAGTAGAACAATTATTATGGTTAGAAAACTACTTTTGTTTCTCTTTTTTTCTTTTTCTCTAAATGTTGTAGCACAAAAACATTCTTTAGTTGTTGATAAATCTAATATATCTGTAGTTTCTGCTGATAAATTAAATGTTGTTTACAGAGGAGTTCTAAATCCAATTTTTATTTCAGTTCCAAATTGTAAATCATTCATTGCTAGTGGTATTGGATTAAATAAAATAGTAGAAGGAAAATATTCATTAAGTCCTGGTCCAGGTTTGTTTTCAATAATTAAACTTGATATCGAATTGAATAGTGGGTCTAAAATTACAGAAGAACATAAATTCAGAATTAGAGGAATTAAATATATTTTCGCAAAAATAAATGATAGAGATAATTGTGAAAAATGTATTTTAGAAATGACTAAAGAAGAACTTTATAACTCTATTATTCAATACAGTACACCTGATAATTTTCTTTTTGATGTGAATCTTTCTCAATATAAAATAAATAGTTTTATTATAAAATTATCTAACAATAGAAAGATTTTAGTTACTGGAAATAGCTTTAATAGTGATGTTAACAATACAATTAAAAAGTTAAAAAAAGGTTCTATTTTAGTAATTGATGATATTGGGTATTCTTTCCCTGGTTCTGAAAATTATCTTTTACCAAGACTTCTTCCAATTAAAATTATGATTGTAGAAAAAGAAGCAAAGGAAAACTATTATGAAAGTAAAGAGTTTATTAGAGATAGTATTCGAAAGATAAAAAGTGAAAAAACTTTTAAAAGATAAATTAAGACCTCTGAATTTCAGAGGTTTTTTTGTGTTTACAGTTGCAGTCTTTGCGAGGAACGAAGCAATATCACGCAGTTTGTCATTTTGAGAAACAAAGAATCTTTTCGACAGTTGTGTATAAATTAGTATATAAATCTTTGTAGAAGTTGATAGTGATATTGCTTCGTTCCTCGGAAAGAGAAAGACGGATAAAAAAAACCTTCAAGTTTCCTTGAAGGTTTTAGAGGAATCGTACGGATTCGAACGTAAATTTTTATCTAATTTTTTCTAAAAATTAAACACAAAAAAACCTCCAAGTTTCCTTGAAGGTTTTAGAGGCATCGTCCGGATTCGAACCGGAGTAGGAGCTTTTGCAGAGCCCAGCCTAGCCGCTCGGCCACGACGCCGTAGTTGAACGGATGGCAAAAGTAACTAAAATCTTTAAAATTCAAAACTTTAAAAGTAACTATTTTAAAAAATTAGTTTTTTAACTGAAAGAATTACTTTCTATTTTCCGTCATTTTTATAGTAACTGATTCAACATCACCACCAATAGGAGGATTTATTTTAGAAACCCAAACTGTTGTTTTTTCTATGGTTTCAATTTCAGCAAGTACACGAATATTGATTCTTTTGGCTACATGTTCTAATAAATGCGAACGAATTGCCATTTCTTCAGTAACAATTTTGTTTAAATGTACATAATCTACTGTGTCAGCAAGATGATCTGTTTGTGCTGATTTCTGTAAATTTGTTTTAATCTTTAGATCAACAGTATAGTCAGATCCTATTTTTCCTTCTTCAATTAAACATCCGTGGTAGGAGAAAGTGCGGATATTTTGTAGTTTAATAACTCCCATTTTTATAATTTTATTCTTGTAGTGTTTGGATCTTGGTAATTTGATGTTACAGCTAGTAGAGTAACTATTTTTTCGTTTTGATCAACTGTAAAATGAATTTTATAGGGAAATTTCTTTAAAGGTAGGATGCGAACAATATTGTATTTTTCTTCAAAAAAAGGAAATGTCTTCAAAGTTTCTACATAATCCTGATATTCATTGAAAAATTTTGTTCCCAAGCCACTGCATAAAGATTCATAATATTCAGCAATTTCATCTACTTCTACATCAGCTCTTAAGAGAATAATTATTTCAAACATTTATTTATTCCATTTAGCGTTTAGCTTTTTCTTTGATTCCTCCCAGCTGATAAAATCTTCTGGTTTGGCGTTTTTCATACGTTCTAAAACCATTTCTTGTTGCCATAACGGGACTTCATTCTCAGTGTTTTCATTAATGGAAACATCAGGAACATGTTTAAAAAAACTAACAAAAGTTTCGTAAAAATCGTCTGGAATTGTAACAGTTAATTGTCTCATAACTTTAATATTTATGCAAAAATACTAATAAATTTAGTTTCAGATTTAAAGTTTCAGGTTTAACGCCAGTTAAGTAACTTTAAACCTGAAACCTGAAACCTTTTTTTTATCTTTGCTAAAATTACTATAAAATAATGGCATCAGAAGAGAAATCACTCAATTTTATTGAACAAATCATAGAGGAAGATCTAAAATCGGGTCTTTCACAAAATAAACTTCATTTTCGTTTTCCACCAGAACCAAACGGTTATTTACACATTGGACATGCAAGTTCTATTGCGTTAAACTTTGGTTTAGGAATTGATTATCAATCTCCTGTGAATTTACGTTTTGATGATACAAACCCTGAAAAAGAAGAGCAGGAGTTTGTTGACGCCATTAAAAAAGACGTGGAATGGCTGGGTTATACCTGGGCAGAAGAACGTTATGCATCTGATTATTTTCAACAATTATACGATTGGGCGGTTTTATTAATTAAAAAAGATAAAGCCTATGTTGACAGCCAATCTTCTGAAGATATGGCGATTCAAAAAGGAACTCCATCAACTGTAGGAACTGATAGTCCATACAGAAATCGTTCTGTTGAAGAAAATTTAGATTTATTCGAAAGAATGAAAAACGGTGAATTTGAGGCTGGTACACATATTCTTCGTGCAAAAATTGACATGAAATCGACCAATATGCTGATGCGTGATCCTATCATGTACAGGATTTTGCACAAACACCATCATAGAACGGGAGATAGCTGGAAAATTTATCCAATGTACGATTGGGCACACGGACAAAGTGATTATCTTGAAGAAATCTCACACTCATTTTGTACACTTGAATTCTTGCCTCACCGTGAATTATACGATTGGTTTTTAGATCAGATTATTGATGAAAATCAGATTCGTCCAAAGCAAAGAGAATTTGCAAGACGTAACTTATCACATACCGTTGTTAGTAAAAGAAAATTACAACAATTAGTTAAAGAACAACATGTTAACGGTTGGGATGATCCTAGAATGTCTACTATTTCAGGGTTAAGAAGACGCGGTTATACAGCTGCTTCTTTGCGTAATTTTGCTAATACAATTGGTATTGCAAAACGTGATAATTTAATTAATGTATCAGTTTTAGAATTTTGTATTCGTGAAGATTTGAACAAAATTGCACCTCGTGTAATGGCTGTTTTAGATCCTGTAAAACTGGTTATTACCAATTATCCGGAAGGAAAAGAAGAGTGGCTGGAAGCCGAAAATAACCAGGAAGATGAAAATGCCGGCTTTAGAAAAGTTCCTTTTTCTCGTGAATTATACATCGAAAGAGAAGACTTTTTAGAAGAAGCTCCGGCTAAATTTTTCCGTTTGACTTTAGGAAAAGAAGTGCGTCTTAAAAATGCGTATATCATTAAAGGAGAAAGCGTTATAAAAGATGCTGAAGGAAATATTACAGAAATTCATGTAACGTATGATACAGATTCTTTAAGCGGAAGCGGAACAGAAGCAAGCCAGAGAAAAGTTTCCGGAACCTTACATTGGGTTTCTATCACACATGCAGTTGAAGCAGAAGTTCGTCTGTATGATCGTTTGTTTACAGATGAGGCACCAGACAGTTATAAAGACAAAAATTTCTTAGATTTTGTAAATCCAAATTCATTAGAAATTGTGAAAGGATTCGTTGAACCGAGTTTGGCAACAGCTCAAAATGAAGATAAATTTCAGTTTCAACGTTTAGGTTATTTTACTGTTGATAAAGACTCAACTACTTCAAAATTAGTCTTTAACAAAACTGTTGGACTAAAAGATGCCTGGGAAGAAAAAGGTAAAAAAGAAGAAAACAGCATTAATAATTCTTTAAAGGATATCAACAAATATTTTAAAGTTGAAAGTAAACCGGAACGTATTGCAATTGAAAGTGCGATAGGGGAGAGCATCAAAAATGTTTCTAGTTTTTCTTTGTTACAAAATTCATTAAAGAAGAATATCAACAATAACAAAGGTTCATTGTTGTTTGCTCAGTTTATTTTGAAATATTCTAACTGGAAATCTACAGATTTTGAAGAAGAAGATATTAAAAAATTATATACGATGTCTCTTAGAAGTGAATCAACTTATGTTCGATCAAAAGCACTTTTAAATTTAAGAGATATTGAAGCTGCAAGTTTCAAAAATCAGTTTGATGATGAAATTTTGAAATTATATTCAAATCCTCCGAAAAGTGCTTCGGAAAGAGAAATAGAAATTCTTACCGAGATGGTAAAGAAGTAATATCACTATAATCTATTGAAAAGCGCTTTTTATAAGCGCTTTTTTTATTATTTACTTTTTCTATTATAAATACAAAATTTATAAATATTTTAGATTAAAAGTAGCATTCATAAATTGATTTTAAAGCGATTTTTTAATTCTTTGAAGTCATTAATCATCTTTTTTGAAATGATTAATTAAAACGCTTTATTTTAGTTTTAGACTTCAATTTCACCAGGTTTTCCGCTTATTAACAACGAATTGTTTATAACTCAAATCCATAATAATTTAATGGAATTCAATTCAATTTTTACTCAGATTTAAAATTTTCTTAAAGATTAAAATTTTTAACGTATAATATTAATTGATCATTATTAAGTTTATTAAAGTTTTTTATTATTATATATAAAATCTATTTTAAATTTAAATTTAATAATTAATTTAGATTGAAATTGACTTCCATAAATCAATTTTAAGGCTTTTTTTCATGACTTCCATCTCTTAACTCATCTTTTGAATAATAGTTGATTTTTAAGCTTTATTTTAGATTTGGCTATCATTTTTCGCAGTTTAACGGGTTATTAACATACAATTGTTTATAAAGTTGCTATTTTTAGCCAAAGGTCAAATCTGAAATTTTATAATTTTAAAAATGACACTTTAAGAATCGAAGCTGAGTATTCTGAAATTCAAAAATGTAATTTTTGTTTTTAGAATTTATTCTAAGTCTGAATTCTGAAAATTGGTTTTATGGTCAATTCGTAATTGTAATTGTGTTTAGATAATACTTCTCTGTAAAAGTATTTTTTCATTTGCATTTTATAATTTTAAAGTTTCATGAAATTGATTTTGTGGTTTATTTAAATTTTGATTTTCATTTTGAACTAAGAAATTTTTTAATCCTTAAATTTAATTATCATGAAAAATTTATTTTTTACACTAGCTATTTTGTTTGCTAACATTGCAATTTCTCAAACCCATCAAATTACAAAACACAACGGAGAAGAATTAGATGTCAATTTTATTAAAAATGAAAATGGTTTAATTTACTATGCGGTAAACGGAAGTGCCGAAGAACATAAAATTAGCAAGTATGCTGTTTCAAAAATTACGAACAAGCAAACCAATCAGACTCAGAAAATATCTGATAAAGTTATAATAGATTCAAAATCTGATTATTCAATGGTAACTGTTTTACCTCGGGAAAAGACAATAGGTTTAAAACAGGCGGCAAATTTTACAGGAGTCTCGACAAAGACAAAAGGAGAACCGCCAATGGCTAACAAAAATCAAACAGCTTTGAGAATCAAAACTAAGTCTGCTTCAAACGGTTATCCTTTTGTTAGCATAATCGAAAAAGATGGTAAATACGAAGCCATTGCTTATATGTATTAATTTTATTGTTAATTATTAAGCAAATAAATTTTAATCAATTATTTATATTTTAAAAAACTGTATCTTTAGTATTCATTTAAATTTTAATATTATGTCTAATAATTCAAATACACTTGCGGCTATTTTAGCTGGTGCTGCGGTAGGAGCAGCAATAGGAATTTTATTGGCTCCGGATAAAGGTTCAAAAACGAGATCAAAAATTAAAGAAGGTTATGATGATGCAAAGCACAATTTAAAAGATTCATTGGGAGCTACTTCTGATGTTCTTCGTGAAAAATTTGCCGGAGCTACACAAAACCTTGACGGAACTTTAGATGAGTTACTTTCAAACGTAAGCCACAAAACAGAAGAAGTTATTACTTTTTTAGAATCAAAATTGGCAGATTTGAAGTCTCAGAACGCTAAATTTCAAAAATAATAATGTGTAAAAGCACAAAACTTACTTCTTTTTTAAGTCGGTTTTGTGCTTTTTTTTAACCTAAAACCTAATTATGGCTTTTGAAGAATTAAAAGAAAATACCGAAAACATTCAGGATCAGGCAAAAGTTTATCTCGAAAGTCATTTAGCATATTACAAACTTTGGGGTTTTAAAGTTGCGATGAAATCAACAACTTTAATCTTTAAGTTTACTTTGATTTTATTGTGTTTTAGTATGGTTCTAATTTTTGGATCGTTTGCTGCAGCATATGCTTTTGGATCTTTGTTTGAAAGTAATGCACTTGGATTTTTGGCAGTAGGAGGGATCTATTTTATTTTTACAATTTTACTTTTCTTGATAAAAGACAAGTTTGTTGAAGGTCCTATATTAGAAAAATTTTCAGAAATCTTTTTTAATGATTAATTTATGGAGGCAAAAAAATACTCATCATACGCAGAAGTCGAAAAAGATTTAGAAATTCTGAAATTACAAAAGGATATCAATTATCAAAAATTAGTGCTAAGTTTTCAAAAAACTAAAGAAAGTATAACGCCTCAAAATATTGTTGGTGGCGTATTTTCTTCATTCAAAGAGTACGTTTCAACATCTTATCCAAAAATTTTACAGTCCATTTTACCATTTGCAATCAACTGGTTTATTAATAAAAAAAGAGGCCATTAAGCCTCTTTTCTTTTTTTGTTCTCTATTTTTTATTCTTTTATTTCCGGTTGAATGTCATCTTCATATCCAGATTGTGGCTGAATAGGTTTTGGTTTTTCTACTTTTTTATTGTTCTTTTTCATCATTTCACCAACCTGGTTTGAAGCTGTAAATGAAGCAACCATATTGTTTAGCATATCACTTCCGGCTTGTGGAGAATTTGGTAACAATATTAAATTAGAATTTGCATCTGCGCCAATAGCTTGTAATGTATCATAATGTTGCGTAACAACAATCAGGGCAGAAGCTTCTTGAGAATTAATACCAACATTGTTCAAAACTTCAACACTTTCTACTAAACCCCTGGCAATCTCACGACGCTGATCTGCAATACCTTGACCTTGTAAACGTTTACTTTCTGCTTCGGCTTTTGCTTTTGCAACAATTCTAATTCTTGAACTTTCGGCTTCAAATTCGGCAGCTGTTTTTTCTCTGTCGGCAGCGTTGATTCTGTTCATGGCATTTTTTACCTGAATGTCCGGATCGATATCAGTAACCAAAGTATTGATAATATCATATCCGTAAGTTGTCATAGCTTCATTCAATTCTCTTTTTACTGCAATGGCAATATCGTCTTTTCTTTCAAAAACGTCATCCAATTTTAGTTTAGGAACTTCGGCACGAACGACATCAAAAACATAAGCGGTAATCTGATCGTGAGGATATTCTAATTTATAAAAAGCATCGTATACTTTTTCCTGTATAACTTTAAACTGAACCGAAACTTTCATTTTGATAAAAACGTTGTCTTTGGTTTTGGTTTCGATGATAACATCTAACTGTTGAATTTTCAAATTTACACGTCCTGCAATTCTGTCGACGATAGGAATTTTAAGTTGTAAACCCGAATTTCTTACGCTTAAAAATTTACCAAATCTTTCGATTACAACTGAAGATTGTTGTTTTACAGTAAAAAATGAAGACATAAAAATGAAAAATCCGAAGACTAAAAGGATAATTAATGCTGTACTCATGGTGATATTAATTTAGATTTTATGATCCGGTAAATTACGAATATTCTGCCATATCCAATTTTTTAAACATAAAAAAAACGCTAAGAACATATTATGAATGTTTCTTAGCGTTAGGATTTTTTTATATTCTAAAAACTATAAAGTTGCGATTGCTTTCTGAATTCTGGAAATCGTTTCTTCTTTTCCGATGATTTCAACAATGTCAAATAGGTGAGGACCTTTAAGAGCTCCAACCAAACTCAAACGGAAAGGCTGCATTACTTTACCCATTCCAATTTCATTTTTCGTTAGCCAGTCTTTTACGATTGCTTCAATATTTGCCGAATCAAAACCATCAATATATTCTAGAGTCGAAATCAATTCTTGCATTAAAGCCGGTGTTTCTTCCTTCCAGTTTTTGCTTGCTTTTTCATCATAAGATGTTGGAGCCTGAAAAAAGAAATCAGTCAAATCCCAAAATTCAGAAACAAAATGTGCTCTTTCTTTAACCAATGAAACGATTTTTGTTGTCACTTCAAGCGGAATCGAGAAGCCTTTTTCAACTAAAATAGGAGTAAAGCTCTTCGCTAAATCTTCATTATTTTGTTTGATAAGGTATTGGTGATTGAACCATTTGTTTTTCTCAGGATCAAATTTTGCTCCAGATTTATGGACTCTGTTTAAATCAAAAGCTTCAACTAATTCTTCTAATGAAAATAATTCTTTATCCGTTCCATCATTCCAACCCAACAAAGCAAGGAAGTTTACAACTGCTTCCGGGAAAAATCCTTTCTCTCTGTAACCAGATGAAATCCCTTCTTCAGTTTTCCATTCTAATGGAAACACAGGAAATCCTAATTTATCACCATCTCTTTTTGATAATTTTCCGTTTCCAATTGGTTTTAAAATCAAAGGTAAATGTGCAAATTCCGGAGCATCCCAACCAAAAGCTCTGTATAATAAAACGTGAAGCGGCATCGATGGCAACCATTCTTCACCACGAATTACATGTGAAGTTTCCATCAAATGATCATCCACAATATTAGCTAAATGATAGGTTGGCATTCCGTCACTTTTAAATAAAACTTTGTCGTCAAGTAAACTGGTTTCAAATTTTACATCACCACGAATGATATCTTTTAAGTGTAAAGTTTCATTAACCGGAGTTTTAAAACGGATTACATAATGTTCTCCATTTGCAATTCTTTTAGCCACTTCTTCAGATGAAATTACAAGAGAAGTATCTAATTTTTCACGATTTGTATGATTGTAAATAAATGTTTTTCCTTCCGCTTCTTGTTCTTTTCTCAAAGTATCTAAAGCTTCCGGAGTATCAAAAGCATAATATGCCCAACCGGAATTGATCAATTGGTCAGCATAAGTTTGGTATAATTCTTTACGATCACTTTGTCTGTACGGACCAAATTTTTCATTTTTCCCAACAGTTTCTTCAGGAGCAATTCCCAACCATTCTAAAGCTTCCATAATATAAGCTTCGGCACCAGGAACAAAACGAGTCTGATCTGTATCCTCAATTCTTAGATAGAAAACACCATTATTTTTTTTGGCAAATAAATAATTAAATAGGGCAGTACGAACGCCGCCAATATGTAAAGGTCCTGTTGGACTTGGTGCAAAACGCACACGAACTTGCTTTGACATTTGTTTAAATTTTGTTGCAAAGATACAATTCTAATTAGAGAATTAGAAAATGAGTTTCAATTAGATAATGGCTTGCTTGTAGCTCAATTGACTAATTTTCTCATTGATAATTATCTAATTAAAATTACTACTTTTATAGGTTATAATTAAAAGAGATTTTATTTTGAAAACAACATCTGCTATATATCAAAAATTAGAAGCGTTTATTAAAAAATATTACACGAACGAATTGATAAAAGGAGGACTTCTTTTTATTGGTTTTGGATTATTGTACTTTTTATTTACGCTTTTTATAGAGTATTTTCTTTGGTTGAAACCCATGGGAAGAACCCTTTTGTTTTGGTTATTTATAGCAGTAGAAGTTTTCCTTTTGTTTAGATTTATTTTATTCCCAATTTTTAAGTTGTTCAAGCTTCAAAAAGGAATTGATTATAATCAGGCTTCAGCCATTATTGGAAACCATTTTACAGAAGTGAGTGATAAACTAACGAACTTTCTACAGCTTTCGGCTTCTGAGAATTCAGCAGAAAGTTCTGAATTGATGTTGGCTTCGATAGAGCAAAAAGCAAATTCATTACAGCCAATTCCATTTGGAAATGCGATCAATTTTAAATCAAATAAGAAATATTTACCATTGGCAATTATTCCAATTTTGCTTTTTGTTGTGTTTTATATTTCAGGAAATAGCAATATAATTTCTCAAAGTTTAAATAGAGTAGTACATTTTAATGCTACTTTTTTACCTCCGGCTCCGTTTAAGTTTGTAGTGCTGAATCAAAATTTACAGACAGAACAAAACAAAGATTTCGTTATCAAAATGGAATCAATTGGGAATGTCGTTCCGGAGAATGTGATGATTCATGTTGGAGATGAAAGTTATTTTATGGAATCATCTCAAACGGGAAAGTTTGAATTCAAGATTGAAAAGCCAGTATCTAATGTTGCTTTTTATTTTGAAGGAAATTCAGTTTCATCAGAAGAATATGAATTGAAAGTCATCACAGTTCCTTCAATTGCGAACTTCGAAATGGTGTTGAATTTTCCATCTTATCTAAAAAAGAAATCAGAAACTATTCAGGGAACCGGAAACGCAATCTTGCCGGAAGGAACTTTGGTAACCTGGAAAATGAATACGCAGTCGACTCAGGAAATTGTTTGGAAGGATGAAAACGCAACTTTTAAGTTCAAGAAGGCCGAAAATGAGTTTAAATTGGCTAAAAATATAAGTCAAAATACAGAATATCAAATTCTTACTTCTAATAATAAAGTCAAAAACTACGAAAAATTAGATTATCAGCTTTCTGTTATCAAAGATCAGCACCCAACAATCACAGTTTCGCCTGCGCCGGATAGTTTAAAGTTGGATAAAAATTATGTGTTAGGAAGATTGGGTGATGACTACGGATTATCAAAATTGCAGATTGTTTATTACGAACGCAACAAACCAAACACAGCCAAGCGTGGAACTATTCCGGTAAAGCAAACCGTTTTTGATCAGTTCGTTTTTAACTTTCCAAGTAATCTTGCCGTTGAAGAAGGAGTATCTTATGAATACTATTTTGAGGTTTTTGATAACGACGCACCTCATGGTTTTAAGAGCACAAAGTCTTCTGTTTTTTCTGATCGTGTTTCTACTACAGATGAAGTTCGCGATATGGAACTGCAACAGCAAAATGACAATATTAATAGTTTAGAAAAATCATTAAAGAATCAAACCAAACAGTTTTCTGAAATGGATAAGCTTCAGAAAAGTGGAAAAGAAAAAGATAATTTAGAATTTAAAGATCAGCAAAAAGTAAGCGATTTTATCAAACGTCAAAAACAACAAGACGAAATGATGAAGCAATTTGCTGAGAAAATGAATAAGAATTTAGACAAGTTTCAATCTGAAAAGAAAGATAAAACTGCTGATGATTTACAAAAGCGTTTGGACAATGCCGAGAAAGATTTAGAAAAAAATCAGAAGTTGATGGACGAGCTGAAGAACTTAAATGATAAATTACAAAGCGAAGAGTTGTTTGATAAGATGGAAAAATTCAAACAAATCAGCAAAAACCAATCTCGTAATTTAGAACAATTAGTTGAATTAACGAAGCGTTTTTATGTAGAAAAGAAAGCAGAACAGGTTGCTGATAAATTAAGTAAACTGGCTGAACAACAAGAAAAGCTTTCTAATAAAGATGGAGAAAACACTAAAGAAAAGCAAGACGATATTAATAAAGCGTTTGATAAAATCAAAGAAGATCTAAAGGATTTAAAACAAGAAAACAAATCTTTAAAATCTCCAATCGATATTCCTTCGGATGCTTCAAAAGAAAAAGATGTAGATTCTGATTTACAAAAAGCTTCTGAGGAGTTGAGTAAAAAGAATACTTCTTCGGCTAAGCCAAAACAAAAAAGTGCTGCGAAGAAAATGAAAAGCATGTCTCAGGAAATGCAGTCAAGTATGGAAGGCGGCGATCAGGAACAATTGGAAGAAGATGTTGCCATGCTTCGTCAGATTCTGGATAATCTTTTAGCGTATTCTTTATCTCAGGAAGATGTGATGAAACAATTTAAATCTATGAAATTGGGTTCATCAGCTTACACGAAGAACATCAAAATTCAGCAAAATTTAAAACAACAATTCAAACATGTTGATGATAGTTTGTTTGCATTGTCATTACGTAATCCAAAAGTTGCTGAAGATGTAACGAAAGAAATTGGAAATGTTCAATACAATATTGATAAAGCAATTGAAACTTTGACAGATGTTCAGGTTCCAAAAGGAGTTTCACATCAGCAATATGCAACTTCATCTGCAAATAAGTTAGCGGACTTTTTAAGTGATCTTTTAAATAATATGCAGATGTCGATGTCTAAACCGGGAGCGGGAAAACCAAAACCGGGTGATGGACAAGGAATGCAATTACCGGATATTATTCAAAAGCAAAAAGGTTTGGGTGATAAAATGAAAGAGGGAATGCAACAAGGACAAAAACCTGGTGAGGGAAAACAAGGTCAAAGTGGAGAAGGAAAACAAGGACAGGGAAAAGAAGGAGGTAAAGATCCAAATGGAAAAGACGGAAAAGGAAATCAAGGAAAGAATGGGGAAGGTAAAAATGGACAAGGAAGTAAGAATGGAGGTGAAGGGAAAGATGGTGAGAATGGAAATGATGGAGAAGGAGATGCAGAAGCAATCATGGAAATTTATAAAGAACAGGTAAAACTTCGTGAAGCGTTGCAAAAGGAATTAGCAAAACAAGGATTAGATTCTCAGGGTAAATCTGTAATTGATCAAATGAAAGCTTCAGAAAAACAAATTTTAAACAAAGGTTTTAAGAATGAAAACCTGCAACGTATATTAAATATTCAACAAGAATTATTAAAATTAAACAATGCGGTTCAGCAACAAGGTCAGGATACGAAGCGCCAATCTGAAACAAATAAAGCTGAATTTACAAATAGAACGAATGCTTTGCCAAGTTCACTTTTGGAATATTTAAACAGTGTGGAGATTTTAAATAGACAATCACTACCTTTGCGCTCGAATTTTAATCAAAAGGTTCAAGAATATTTTAATACAAAATGATCAATTTTAATTACGAAACCGAATTTACTTTAGATAACGAACAAGCTTTTTCTGATTGGTTGAGCGCTGTAATTGTATCTGAAAATAAAAACGAAGGAGAGATAAATTATATCTTCTGTGATGATGAATATCTTCATAAGATAAATGTAGAATACTTAAATCATGACACACTTACTGATATTATCAGTTTTGATTACACAGTTGGAAATGAATTAAACGGAGATATATTTGTTTCTGTTGAAAGAGTAGAAGACAATGCAAAGGATTTTAATGTTTCTTTTAAAGAGGAATTAAAACGTGTTCTTGCTCACGGTATATTACATTATTGTGGATATAAAGACAAGAGTGATAAAGACGCAGAAATCATGCGTTCTAAAGAAGATGAAAAGATTACCATGTTTCACGTGGAACAATAGTTTAAATTTTAAATTTTAAATATCGATTTCCATTGTTCCACGTGAAACGTTTAATTGAAACTCTAATAACAATGTTTCACGTGGAACATGAATAAATTGAAGTTAGAAATATTTTTTAAGCTGTTCCACGTGGAACAGCTTAAATGTAAAGTTTAAAGCTTGATGTATTTTTTGTTCCACGTGGAACAAAAAATATATTGAAGTTGAAGTTTGTTTTCAAGATTGGAATTTGGAATTTCAGAAGATTTAAATGCGCGTTAGCGCTGTTCCACGTGGAACAAAAAGAAGTATAAAGTTAATTCTGAGAATCGCCTTAAACGGTTTCCAGAGAATAATAAAACAAAATGTTTTTAGAAGAATACGATGTTATAGTTGTTGGTGCAGGTCATGCCGGATCTGAAGCCGCGGCAGCGGCTGCAAATTTGGGATCAAAAACTTTATTGGTTACAATGAGCCTGCAGAACATTGCACAAATGTCTTGCAACCCAGCGATGGGTGGAATTGCAAAAGGACAAATCGTGCGTGAAATTGATGCGCTTGGAGGATACTCAGGAATTGTTTCTGACCGAACTGCAATTCAATTTAAGATGTTGAACAAATCAAAAGGACCTGCAATGTGGTCGCCAAGAGTTCAAAGTGATCGAATGCGTTTTGCTGAAGAATGGAGAATGATGTTGGAGGGAACTCCAAATTTGGATTTCTACCAGGAGATGGTAAAAGGTTTGATTATCGAGGATGGAAAGATAAAAGGAATCAGGACTTCGTTAGGAGTAGAGATTCGATCTAAATCTGTTGTTCTGACAAACGGAACTTTTTTGAATGGTTTGATTCATATTGGAGAAAAACAATTTGGAGGAGGAAGAGCAGGCGAAAGTGCTGCAACAGGAATTACCGAAGATTTAGTGAAAGCAGGATTTGAGGCTGGAAGAATGAAGACAGGAACGCCGCCACGAGTTGATGGACGTTCTTTGGATTATTCTAAGATGAACGAAGAAAAAGGAGATGCAAAACCGGACAAGTTTTCTTATTCGGATTTAACCGTTCCGTTGACGCATCAAAGATCTTGTCACATGACATACACTTCGCTGGATGTTCATGATATTTTAAGAGAAGGTTTTGATCGTTCGCCAATGTTCAACGGAAGAATCAAAAGTCTTGGACCAAGATATTGTCCTTCGATAGAAGATAAAATAAATCGTTTTGCAGATAAAGAGCGTCACCAATTATTTGTTGAACCGGAAGGTTGGAATACTTGTGAAGTTTATGTAAACGGATTTTCAACTTCGCTTCCGGAGGATATTCAATTTAAAGCTTTGAGTTCTGTTGCCGGATTTGAGAAAGTGAAATTCTTTCGTCCGGGTTACGCGATCGAATATGATTATTTCCCGCCAACACAATTGAAACATACTTTGGAAACAAAGCTTGTTGAAGGTTTGTATTTTGCCGGACAAATAAATGGAACGACAGGATATGAAGAGGCAGCTTCGCAAGGTTTAATGGCTGGAATAAATGCGCATTTAAAAGTACATGAAAAAGCACCATTAATTTTAAAACGTGATGAAGCTTATATCGGAGTTTTGATTGACGACTTAATTACGAAAGGAACAGAAGAACCTTATCGTATGTTTACATCAAGAGCGGAGTATAGAACTTTGTTGCGACAAGATAATGCCGATTTTAGATTGACACCAATGTCTCATGAAATTGGTTTGGCATCTGAAGCTCGTTTACGCCGAATGGAAAAGAAATTAAACGAGTCTGAAAAGATGGTTGCTTTCTTTAAAGAAACGAGTGTTTCGGTTGCAGAAACAAATCCAATTTTAGAAGCGAAAGAAACAGCTCCGATTACACAGGGAGATAAAATGTTTAAAGTTTTTTCTCGTCCGCAGATTGATTTGGAGGATATGATGAAATTTGAAAAAGTAAAAGAATATATAGAAGCTAATGATGTTGATCAGGAAATTTTGGAACAAGCCGAAATCCAGGTGAAATATTCCGGTTATATCGAAAAGGAAAGAAACAATGCTGATAAACTAACTCGTTTAGAAGAAGTGAAAATTCCGGAGAATTTCGATTACAATAAAATCAAATCAATGTCGATTGAAGCGAAACAAAAATTGAGCAAGATTCGTCCTGTAACAATTTCGCAAGCTTCAAGAATAAGCGGAGTGTCACCAAGTGATATTTCGGTGTTGTTGATTTATATGGGAAGATAGGGGAGTTTTTAGTCTCGGTTTTCAGTTTTCAGTTTGGCAACTGAAAAATGTGACTGAAACTTGTTCCACGTGAAACAAATTAGAATTTTTGAAATAGTTTGTTATTTGGAGGAACGAGGAATCTCCGTTGCAAGATCGAGAAAGATTGGTTCTTTTTGATTGTAGAGTTGCTCGCGAAGATTCCTCGTTCCTCGGAATGACAAAACTGCGAAAAACTAAAAAAGGGTTGAAAGTTCAGATACCTGATTATTTCAATAATTTAAAAACTAAAATTTCTTAAACATGAAAATCATTCAAAAAGAGATTTTATCAATAGAAGAAAAAGAAGCTTTGCGTGAGATTTGGAACAATGAATATCCGGCAAGATTGCATTTAAAAACTATGGAAGATTTTGATGCATATTTAAACGGACTTTCAAATACCAAACATTATTTGCTGTTTGATGATTCGGATAAAATCATTGGATGGACATTTACTTTTTTAAGAGAAGGGGAAGATTGGTTTGCTATAATTTTGAATAGTAAAATTCAGGGAAAAGGAAATGGTTCTCTTTTGATCAATGAAATTAAAAAGAAAAATAAAAGTTTGAATGGTTGGGTAATTGATCAGGAAAACGAATTAAAACAAAACAACGAATTTTACAAATCACCAATGCCATTTTATATTAAAAACGGATTTACAATTTTGACAGAAACAAGAATTGAAAATGAAAAAATGTCGGCTGTAAAAATAAATTGGAGAAGCTAAAAAGAAAATATAAAGATTGAAAAACTAAACCCAAAAACTGAATTTTCAGTTTTTGGGTTTGCTGTAACATTAAACCAAAAATACCTATAATTAAAAAATGGACGTTTTAAATAAAAAACATTTTCTTACTGTAAAAGACCATTCTGTTTCTAAAGAAATTTTCGAATTGTATCATGACGAAATTTTGGATATGCTGATTACATCTCCGCAGCCGAATTTAGAAAATCTGGGAAAATATTACGAAAGCGAAGATTATATTTCGCACACAGACAACAAACGTTCCTTATTTGAAAAAGCATATCACTTTGTGAAAAATATTGCTTTAAAAAATAAACTCAATTTAATAAATGCCGAACAATATCAAAAAGGTAAAATTTTAGACATTGGAGCTGGAACCGGAGATTTTCTTTTAACGGCAAAAAATGACGGTTGGGAAACTGTTGGAGTAGAACCAAGCGAAAGAGCAAAAAATATTGCAATACAAAAAGGAATTTCTTTTGTGGATGAAATTAGCGTTCTCGAAAATAATTCTTTTGACGTAATTACAATGTGGCACGTTTTGGAACACGTTCCAAATTTAGAACTTCAAATTCAGGAATTGAAGCGTTTATTAAAACCAACTGGAACATTAATTGTTGCGGTTCCAAATTTTAAATCTTACGACGCAAAATATTATAAAGAATTTTGGGCAGCTTTTGATGTGCCGATTCACTTTTGGCATTTTTCAAAAAAAGCCATTCAGTCGCTTTTTGAAAAAGTAGATATAAAACTGGTAAAAGTGCTTCCGATGAAATTTGATTCTTTTTATGTGAGCTTATTATCAGAAAAATATAAAACCGGAAAAATGAATTATATCAACGCGTTTTTTGTCGGTTTACGATCAAATTTAAAAGCAGGCCGTACAAAAGAGTATTCATCTCACATTTATGTCTTAAAAAACAGCTAAAACGCAAAATAAGCGCATTTACGGCGCTTTTTCTCGTTTAGTGAGGAGAAATATCCTCTTTTTTGAGAAATGCGCTCTAATAAAAGCTATAAAAGCCACTTTTAATAGTGATATTTTATAGTAAAATCGGGAGTTATAAAGAAAACTAATATCATAAAATTCGAGCATTTTTTAAACTTTATGTTGATGCTGTTTATTTTTTTATATTTTTGTCTTCAATACATTAAAAAAATTAGAAATTTAGAAAATGAAAAAAGCATTAGTAATTATCGCACTTTCAATTTTGGTTGTTTCGTGTAATAAAACAGCAGAGGTTAAGGAAGTAAAAACAGCTTACGTTGATACTTCAGTTTTAATGAAAGAGTACACTGAAGCAAAAGATCTTGAAGCAAAATACAAAGCTCAAGCAGAAGAAAAAGGAAGACAGCTACAAGCAGAAATTACTCGTTTTAAACAAGACGCTGCTAATTTTCAAAGTCAGGCACAAGCAAACGGACAAGCTTGGGCGCAACAAAGAGGTGCTGAGCTACAAAAAAGAGAGCAACAATTGGGTTATGCTCAACAAGCATTATCTCAACAATTGCAACAAGAAAGCGGTGTTGAAATGGATTCTCTTGTAAGTGGAGTTAAAAAATTCATTAAAGAATACGGTAAGAAAAACGGTTACTCTTATATCTACGGTACTGGTGATGCTGCAACAGTATTATACGCTGAGGATAAATATGATATCACAAAAGATATTATTAAAGCTTTGAATGACAAATACAAAGATGCTCCAAAAGCAGATGCTAAACCTGCTGCTAAAGAAGGCGAAGAAGCTAAAAAATAATACCAAACTAACTACATTATTAAAAAACCTAAATCTACGGATTTAGGTTTTTTCTTTTATAAAAATAAGATACTTTAGTTCTTTAATAATTGCCCAATGCAAAACGTTTCAGAAGCTGCTGCTTACACCTTACAATTCATCAATCAAACGCAAAAATCTATATTTCTGACCGGTAAAGCCGGTACAGGAAAAACAACGCTTTTGCGCGAAATTATCGCGACAACACACAAAAACACTGTTGTGGTGGCGCCTACGGGAATTGCGGCTTTAAATGCGGGCGGAGTTACGATTCATTCGATGTTTCAATTACCCTTTTCGGCATTTATTCCGTCTTATGATGAAGCTTCTCAGTTTACTGAAACCGTGAAGTTTGAGAATAAGGAAACCTTGCGCCGACATTTCAAAATGAATAATGTTAAGCGTAATGTAATCAGAAACATGGAACTTTTGATTATTGATGAAGTAAGTATGTTACGTGCTGATTTACTGGATGCTATCGATTTTATGATGCAGACTGTTCGAAGAAATTCTCGTACTTTTGGCGGTGTTCAGGTGCTTTTTATTGGCGATTTACTGCAATTGCCGCCGGTAATTCGGGATGAAGAATGGCGAACTTTGCGCAATTATTACAAAGGAAAATTCTTTTTTCATTCGCACGCGATTCAGCAAAATCCGCCGCTTTATATCGAATTATCCAAGATTTATCGTCAGACAGATGATACTTTTATTTCTGTTTTAAACAATCTTCGAAATAATCAGATTACGCCTCAGGATATTCAGGTTTTAAACGAATATGTTAAACCCGATTTTGATTTAAAAAATAATCCGGGTTATATCACGCTTACAACGCATAATGCAAAAGCAGATTCCATTAACGAACAGGCAATTAATGATTTAGCCGGAAATGAATTTGCTTTTCAGCCATTTGTTGTTGGAGATTTTCCCGAAAAAATATTTCCGGTAGAAGAAAACCTGAAGCTGAAAGTAGGAGCACAGGTTATGTTTGTTAAGAATGATGTTTCTTTTGAAAAACGCTATTTCAATGGAAAAATGGGTATTGTTAAGTCACTTTCGCCGGCAGAAATCTTTGTTCATTTTCCGGAAGAAAACAAAACAATTGAAGTCGAGAAATACGAATGGAAAAACATTCGATACAAAGTAAATGAACTAACAAAAGAGATAGAAGAGGAGGTTTTAGGCACTTTTGCACATTATCCGCTTAAATTAGCGTGGGCAATTACAGTGCATAAAAGTCAGGGATTAACTTTTGAGAAAGCTGCGCTCGATGTATCGCAAGTTTTTTTACCTGGACAAGCATACGTAGCATTATCGCGTTTAACTTCCTTAAACGGGCTTATTTTACTTTCTCCGATACAAATGAATGGTATTTCGAACGATCAGGATGTAATGGACTATGCTTTGAACAAAGCAACTGAAGAAGTTTTAAAGAATTCTCTGCATTTCGAAACGAAAAATTTTATTCATAACTATTTGATAAACAGTTTCAATTGGACAGATTTAGCGCAGGAATGGCGCAATCATCGTTTTAGTTATAACGAAAATGCCGTAAATTCAGAAAAAGCAAAACATTCGGTTTGGGCAGCAAAACGTTTAGAAACAATTGAATTATTGCTTGATCCATCTCAAAAATTCGTGCATCAGCTCAATAAAATTTTCAATAAGGAAACCGTTGATTTGTTTTTTGTGCAGGAAAGGGTAGTGGCCGCTTATGATTATTTCTTCAAACCAATGGACAAATTGGTGACGGATCTTTTACAGAAAATGGCTGAAATTCAGAAATTTAAAAAAGTAAAAGAGTTTTATGAAGAACTGGCTTTTCTGGATGATTTGCAGACAAAGGCGGTTTTACGTTTGATGAAAGCCAAATTGCTGATCGAGATTGTGGTTGCCGGAGAAGCTATTTCCAAGGAAAAATTAACGTCCTCTGCAATTAAAAATTATAAAACCGATAAGATTTCGAAAATCCGTGAGGAGTTTAATATGTCGAATACGGATATTTTTAAACTTAATGAACCTATGGTACGTTATACAGCCAAAAAACTCGAGAAAAATGAACCAAAAGCAGCTAAGAAAACTACTGTAGAAGAAACGCACGATTTGTGGCTCGAAAAAAATTCAATCGAAGATATTGCACGTATTCGTAAGTTAAATGTGCAAACTATTGAATCGCACTTTGTGAAACTGATTCAGGCGAAAAAAGTCGATATTTCTGATATTCTGCCTTATGATAAAATCCTAGCACTTCGTGAAGCTTTTCAGTTTTATCAGGAAGAATCTTTGAGTCCATTAAAGGAAAAATACGGCGACGAATTTACATGGGATGAACTTAAAATGTTTAAAGCCAGTATAAATTGATTTAGATTTTAGATTTTAGATTTTAGATTTTAGATTTTAGATTTTAGATTTTAGATTTTAGATTTTAGATTTTAGATTTTAGATTTTGTTTTCAAACATTATGTAAAATAAGATTTGAAAATGATTCTTTCTTATGGGTTGTAATTGTTCCACGTTAAACATCTAATCCTGATTTAATTTATTAACTTTATAATTATCAGATTAATAATTAAAAGATTTAGATATGAAAAATGGAATGATATATTTTGCTATTTTGATTTTTTGTAGTCAGTTGACTTTTAGTCAGGATTTAAAACCTGAATATCAAAAATTCATTAAAAGCTTTATTGCCAATGTAAAAAGTAATAACAAAGATGGAGTTGCTGCTTTTATTTCTTTCCCATTGAAAAGAGAAACGCCAATTCCTGCAGTTAAAAACAAAGCCGATTTTATAAAAAAATACGACCAGATTTTTGACGCTACACTTAAAAAAAAGATTATAAAATCTAATCCGGCCAAAGACTGGTCAGAAATGGGATGGCGTGGAATTATGCTTGCTCAGGGCGATATCTGGATGGATACTGATGGAAAAGTGATAACAATAAATTATCAATCTCAGGCGGAGAAAGATCTTAAAAACAAACTCATTGCCGGGGAAAAAGGAAAATTGCATCCGTCAATTGCGAAATTCAAAGCGTCGAAATATGTGTTGGAAACATCAAAATTCAGAATAAGAATTGATGATTTAGGAAATGACAATTACAGATATGCTTCGTGGTCTGTTAAAAAATCAATGAGTGAAAAACCTGATTTAATTATAACTAACGGAAAATGGATTTCTGATGGAAGTGGCGGAAACAGCCATTTCGATTTCAAAAAAGGTGATTTTTTATATCAATGTTCTATCATCGTTTTAGGCACTTCAGATTCGCCGCCGGCGAGTTTAACCATTTCACAAAACGGAAAGGAAATACTTTCGCAGAATGCAAAAATAGTAGACAAATAAAAAAAATCCTGTTCCACATGAACAGGATTTTTTTAGTTTTATATTTCTGCTTTTACTTTATCTAAAGCCTTTTGCTGTTCAATTTGTTTTAGTTTGATTTTTTGAATTTCAACTTCGTTTTTTTTGACTTTCAGTTGTTGTTTCTGAGATTCTTCATCTGAAAGTGAACCTAATTTTGAATTCATCTTTTGATTATCAGCTTCAAGCTTTGAAATTTTCTTCTTGCTGTTTTCTATGTCTTTTTCAGAATTTTTAAGGTCTTTTTGATGTCTCTCTACTCGCTTTTGTTCCTTTTTTAATTTCGCTTGTTCGTCGTTAAGTTTCGCATGATATTCATCAGATGATTTTTTAGCCTCTTTTTCGGCTCTCTGATTGATGATTTGCTGTTCTTTGTCACTAGTCGCTATTTTCTGTGCAAAAAAGGCCTGAGAAGTCAGCATTAGCATTATTGCAATTGCAAATTTAATTGTACTGTTCATTTCGTTTATTTTTAATGTTGAAACAAAAATAAACGCTGCACTATTTAGCTAAAGGTTGCAAAAGGTTTTTAAAAGACAGAATAAGGCATAAAAAAATCCAATTCTGCTGAACTGGATTTTTTAATTTTATAAAGATTCGACTAAAATCCAGGCTTGTGGATTTTCGCCTTTCTGAATTTCTTTTTGAGCTTTTTCGGCTTCGGCCATGGTAGCATAACTTCCGTATAAAACCGGGAATAAACCGTGTTTGTTTTCGCCAAGCATTCTGGCATTATAACCATCTTTTATTAATTGATCATATGCTTTTTTGGCATTTTGTTCACTTCTAAAAGCACCGGCCATAATGTGGTACGGCATTTTTGTTTCAACAGTTTCAGTTTTAGAAGAATCTACAGAAAGTGTTACAGCAGGCAGCGGATTCTGGATAAAAAATGTTGCTTCCTGTATTTTGTTTTCTACTTTTTTCTGAACAGCACTTTCAACGATAAGTGTTTGTGTAGCAATTTGGTTTTGGTACAAAGGATAACCGATACTTCCGGTAATTCCAAGACCTAAAACAAAGATTGCGGCATATCTTAAATACGATTTAGAAGATTTTACTTCCTCTTCATTTTCGTGTAATTTTATAACTTCTCTTTCTTCAAGTTCAGCCACTTTTTTCTCGAAAATTTCTCTTTTTACAACCGGAGAAACAAACGGACTTAAACCGAAAGATGTTGTTAAATAATTATGCTGATCGTTTGGTGTAAATACCATATTCTGATCGGCATTTAAACGAATGTCACCGATATTTTTTAACTGTAAAGAACCATATTCTTCCAATACTTTTTTCCAGTTCAGTACCTCATGAGCGATGGCACTAACCGCAAAACCGTAAGATGTATTTTCTGCCTGAGCAATATGATTTGCCAATAATCCGTCGTTGTTTTTTAACAGACTATTGAATGAGATCGTTTTTTTTGGTGGAAAAAACGAATTTGTACTCTCATTAACCTGAGCAGGGTGAATTTCTGTTAGAAATGCTCCAAATCCAGGAACCGTTACACACTGATAACGATACAATAATTGCGCGATGTAAGTTTCGATTTTCATAGTAACAAAGTTATGCATCCAATATAGTTATCAAAATTTTATTCACAATTTTTATTAACAATTCACATAGTTTTATAGACAACTCAATTTCAAATAGTTAAATATAAATCGTTTTTTTGAAATAATCGCAGTTTTAAACTGTTTATTTTTGAAAGAAATTACTTCAATTTTATATCTTTGTCATTCTTAAAAGTAGTCAGGTAATTGTTGTTTTTAAGATTTTTTCTTCTTCTTAAAAACGAATTATTACGATGTCAGAACAGGATTTATTTTATTTATTAGCCTTATTAAAAGTGGAAGGTGTTGGTGATATTATGGCCAAAAAATTTCTGACCCATTTTGGAAGTGCCAATGCTGTTTTAACTGCGAAAGCTGTTCAAATCGCTGGTATTGACGGAGTAGGATCGGTTTTATTGAAAAATTTAAAAGATAAATCTATTTTTGAAAAAGCCGGCAAAGAGCTTGAATTTATTAAGGCAAATGAAATAAAAGTTTCTTTTTTTCAGGATGAAGATTATCCCGAACGCCTTAAACATTGTATTGATTCGCCCGTTCTGATTTTTTCTGCGGGAAATATTAATCTGAAAAATAAAAGGATTATCAGCATTGTTGGAACCCGTCAAATTACTTCATACGGAATGGAGTTCTGCAAAAAACTTATAGAAGATCTGGCTCCGCTTGACCCTGTTATTGTGAGTGGTTTTGCGTATGGTGTTGATATTGTGGCGCATCAGCTGGCGATGGAAAATAACCTGCAGACGATTGGAGTTTTGGCGCACGGTTTAAATCAGATTTATCCCAAAACACATAAAAAATATGTTGCCAAAATGGAAGAAAATGGTGGATTTATCACAGAATTTTGGAGTTCGGCAAATCCTGACAAAGAAAATTTTGTGCGCAGAAACCGCATTGTTGCCGGGATGACCGAAGCTACAATTGTCATTGAATCTGCCGATAAAGGCGGATCATTAATTACAGCAAATCTGGCTAACGATTATAACCGCGATGTTTTTGCCGTTCCCGGAAGAGTAACCGACAAATACAGCCAAGGTTGTAATAATTTAATTAAAACTCAGAAGGCGAATGTTTTATCCAGCGCTGCAGATTTGGTTTATATGCTCAATTGGGATATTGAAAAAAAAGTAAAACCAATTCAAAAATCGTTGTTTATAGATCTCGATCAGGATGAACAAAAAGTCTATGATTTTCTTTTAAAAAATGGAAAAGAATTGCTGGATATCATTGCGTTGCAATGTGATTTCCCAATTTATAAAATATCAGGAGTTCTTTTAAATATGGAACTTAAAGGCGTAATTCGTCCTTTGCCCGGAAAACTCTTCGAAGCAATTTAACGAGTAATTTCTTTTTTATTTTACTTTTTGCCCTTGAAATGTTTGTACAGTTGATACAAAACTATAATAATTACAATGGCGAAAATAACATTCAATGCCTGAAACAGATAGGGTGGAACGTCATAATCTTCTACAAATTTATTCATCTTTTATTTGGTTTGATTAGTGTAAGGGAATACTATTTTTATGCAATTTATTGATTATGATGAAATTACAAATTATTTATTGATTTCCTAAAATTCCATAAAATAAAAAACCCTCTTGTTACGCAAGAGGGTTTTCATTTATTTTAATATGAATTTATTTTTCAAATCCAAGAACTTCTCTAACTTTTGCCAAAACACCATCAGCAACGACGGAAGCTTTTGAAGCACCTTTTTTTAGTAAAGCATCAACTTCTTCCAGGTTGTTAATGTAGTAATTGTATTTCTCTCTTTCAGTTTTAAATTTTTCTGTAATCAATTCAAACAAAGCTTGTTTGGCGTGGCCGTAACCATAATTTCCACCTAAATAATTAGCTCTCATTTCTGCAATCTGAGCTTCATTAGCCATTAAGGTATAAATTGCAAAAGCGTTGCAGGTATCCGGATTTTTTGGTTCTTCAAGCGGAGTACTATCGGTTTCAATACTCATAACCTGTTTGCGAAGCGTTTTATCGTCAAGAAAAATATTGATAATATTATTAGCAGATTTACTCATCTTTCCACCGTTTGTTCCGGGAATCAACTTACCGTCTTCCTGAATTTTAGCTTCCGGAATTACAAAAGTTTCTCCCATTTGGTGATTAAAACGAGACGCTACATCGCGCGTGATTTCTAAATGCTGCAACTGGTCTTTTCCAACTGGAACAAATTCAGCATCATATAATAAAATATCTGCCGCCATTAACATCGGATATGTAAAAAGCCCAGCATTTACATCGTCCAAACGATCTGATTTATCTTTGAAAGAATGCGCTAACGTTAAGCGCTGAAACGGAAAAAAACAGCTTAAATACCAAGTCAGTTCAGCAGTTTGAGTCACATCAGATTGTCTGTAAAATGTAACTTTATCAGGATTTAGTCCGCAGGCAAGCCAAGCCGCTGCAGTGCTATAAGTGTTTTCTCTTAATGTTTTTCCATCTTTTATTTGTGTAATCGAATGTAAATCAGCGATAAACAAATATGATTCATTTGCCGGATTGTTTGATAATTCTATTGCAGGAATAATTGCTCCCAATAAATTGCCTAAGTGTGGCGTTCCAGTACTCTGAACACCAGTAAGTATTTTTGCCATTCTCGTTTTTTTCTTTTTCTAACCGCAAAGATTGCAAAGTTTTTTTTAACCGCAAAGGTCGCAAAGTTTTTCGCAAAGTCCGCAAAGTTTTTTAAAGAGTATACTTTTCGTACAAACATTGCGGTTATAGATTAAAAATAGTAACCACAGATTACATTGATTGCTATAGATTTTTAAAATCTGTTTAATCTTTTTAATCTGTGGCTAAAACTTTGCGGACTTTGCGGAAACTTTGCGCTCTTTGCGTTTAATTTTTTACAAGTAAATTCTTTTGTAAAATTCACGTCTGATTTCTTACATTTGAAACCATGAAAGGAATTAAAATTGTTTTTTGGATTTTATGGCGCATTTGGTTTTATATTTTAATGGCCATTCCGATATTGATTATGCTGCCGTTTTTGCTGGTTTCTATTATAACCGAAAGCGGATATCCCTATTTTTTTAAAATGGCCCGCATTTGGGCTAAATTCATCCTTTTTGGCATGGGTTTTTATTATAAAATCGAACGCCTTCAAAAGCTGGAGAAAGGGAAGAGCTACATGATCGTTGCCAATCATACCTCGATGACAGATATTATGCTGATGCTGGCGATTGTTCGAAATCCATTTGTTTTTGTTGGAAAAAAAGAACTTTCGAAGATTCCGTTATTTGGATTTTTCTATAAAAGAACCTGTATTTTGGTGGACAGAAATTCTTCAAAAAGTAAAAATGAAGTTTTTAAAAGAGCACAAGACAGACTTAGTCAGGGACTTAGTATTTGTATTTTTCCTGAAGGCGGAGTTCCGGACGATGAAACTATTTTGCTGGATGAATTTAAAGACGGGGCTTTCAGACTTGCAATAGATCATCAAATTCCGATTGTTCCAATTGTTTTTGCCGATAATAAAGAGCGATTCTCGTATACATTTTTGAGTGGAAGTCCCGGCAAAATGAGAATAAAAGTATTGCCTTTTGTAGAAACCAAAGGCTTGACAAGTGAAAACAGAAAAGATCTTAGAGATCAGATAAGACAGTTAATTTATAAAGGTTTACTTGAATTTCAAAAAGAAAAATTAAAGGAATAACTTTAAATAATAAACCCGGCAGACTTTAAAAGTTTACCGGGTTTTATTTTGAATTAAAACCCCTTTTATATTCAAAATTTATCGATGTATTATTTTCTCAGAAATGAAACGTAATACTTTTTTAATTTTCAGTTTGGTTTTCTTGCGGTTTTTATTCAACAACACTTCTAGTTTCTCTTTCATGGTTACAGTTCTTTAAAGGTTGATAATAAAGAGTTTGGCTAAAACTCAGTCAACGTCACAATTATTAGATTGCAAAGAGTAAAAAAGGTTGCGCAGAAAAGTAAAATATTTCTTAAAAAAGAATAAAAACCCGTTAGCACCAAAAAACTAACGGATCTTTATAAACAATAAACAACCAAATTTATTCTAAAAATAAACTCTCGAACAAGTATTTATGGCAGTAAATACCAGGTAAAATCGTAAGTCTTCTTATAAGAGATGATTGTTGTGAAAGGGTTGCGTGTAATTTTGATTTTTTTTCAATAAAAAAACCCGACAAGTTTTTAAAACTGTCGGGTTTGAGAATAAAACCAATAAATTATTGATTTTTATATGTTTAAGCGTTTGCTAATTCTTTGATATGAGCTTTAATTTTTAACTCTAATTCATCCGCTAATTCAGGATTATCTTTAATTAAAGCTTTAACAGCATCACGTCCTTGACCTAATTTTGTATCTCCGTAGCTAAACCATGATCCTGCTTTTTTAACGATATCAAATTCAACTGCTAAGTCAAGAATTTCTCCTGTTTTAGAAACTCCTTCTCCGTACATAATGTCGAATTCGGCAGTTTTAAAAGGCGGAGCCACTTTATTTTTAACCACTTTTACTTTGGTTCTGTTTCCGATAACATTTTCTCCGTCTTTAATTTGAGAAGAACGGCGAATATCCAAACGTACTGAAGCATAGAATTTTAAGGCGTTACCACCCGTTGTAGTTTCAGGATTTCCAAACATTACACCAATTTTCTCTCTCAACTGGTTGATGAAGAAAACGGTACAATTTGTTTTGCTGATAGTTCCTGTCAGTTTTCTCAAAGCCTGAGACATCAAACGTGCGTGAAGACCCATTTTAGAATCTCCCATTTCGCCTTCGATCTCGCTTTTTGGAGTCAACGCAGCAACCGAGTCAATTACAACAATATCGATTGCTCCTGAACGAATTAAGTTTTCAGCAATTTCTAAAGCTTGTTCCCCATTGTCTGGTTGTGAGATGATTAAGTTTTCGATATCTACGCCTAATTTTTCAGCATAATTTCTATCAAAAGCGTGTTCTGCATCTATAAATGCTGCAATTCCGCCTGCTTTTTGAGCTTCTGCAATTGCGTGTAATGTCAATGTTGTTTTACCAGAAGATTCCGGTCCGTAGATTTCGATAATTCTTCCTTTTGGATAACCGTTTACTCCAAGTGCTAAATCTACACCAAGAGAACCAGAAGAAATAGTTTCAACTTCTACGATGGCTTTGTCGCCCATTTTCATTACGGTTCCTTTTCCGTACGTTTTATCTAGTTTGTCAAGCGTTAGTTGTAACGCTTTTAATTTGGCATCTTTCTCTGAACTCATCTCTTTTTTTTCTTTTTCTTTCATCTAAGTTTTTATGTTTTTCTCCTTCAATAAATCAGAAAATGAAATAACTTCCTGATTTAGATTTTCATGGGCATGTAATTTTGTAAAATTACTTCTTTTTTTTGAAGTAACAGTATCGCAAATTGTTCCAAATTGTCACAACTTTTACTATAAAAACAAAGCCTTTAATTCTGTGGCATCAGAGGGTGTTATTTTACCGGCCAATAGTAAACTCAATTGTTTACGTCGTAAAGCGGCATCAAAACGCTGTATTTCAAGTTGAGTTTCAGGCAAAATTGGCGGAACTTCAACTGGTCTTCCGCTATCGTCCACGGCAACAAAAGTATAAATGGCTTCGTTGGCTTTGGTTCTGCTTCCGGATTCACGGTCTTCTACCCAAACATCAATAAAAACTTCCATAGAGCTTTTAAAAGACCTTGAAACTTTTGCTTCTATTGTTACTACGGCTCCAAGGGGAATGGCTCTGTTAAAAGCAACGTGATTTACAGAAGCTGTCACTACAATTCGGCGAGAATGTCTTCTTGCGGCAATACTTGCTGCGCGGTCCATTCTGGCTAAAAGTTCGCCACCAAAAAGGTTATTTAAAGGATTTGTTTCACTTGGTAAAACTAAATCAGTTAAAATAGTTAGAGATTCTGAAGGGTGTTTTGGATTCATTTTTTTTAATAATAAAAATTTATTTGATGTCTGCTAAGCAGACGGTTTTTTTGCCACAGATTTCACAGATTAAAATGATTAAAAATCTGTGTGAATCTGTGAAATCTGTGGCATATTTTTTTAATTCAACCAATAAACAGCCATTACAGCCGGAATAAAATAAATAACAATGGTTCTTGCTCCGTCGTAATCTTTGGCTAATCGTTGTCCGAAAAGCATCATTAACAATGATATACAGGAGAATATAGCTCCGTAAAAACCAAATTCACGACCACTGTTGGTAAGTAATTGTATAATACCAACAACACATAAAATTCCTGAAATTAATTCCAGAATTAACAGATGAAGAAGGGCAAGCGGTACTTGATTTTTTAATGGTGTTTTTGCAAAATGTCCTTTAAGCCACTCAACATTATCTTTCCAGTAAAAAATCTTTTCGTAACCTGATTGTAAAAACGTTAAGGCTAAAAAAGCCAATATTAAAATTGAGGCAACATTATTCATTTTGAAAACTATTTTTTATGAATTAAACGAGTCAGTTTTATAGATAAATCGGTAAGGATTATTTTTGCATTTCCGTTTCTTTCAATATGATACATCGCATCTGAAAGTTCTTTGAAAATATCATGAATGTTGTTTCCGTTTACAAATGGTGCAAAATTTTCCAATTTAAATTTGTCGACTTTTGGTTCGATATATACCAAACCCGGTGCTTCGTAACTAAGCAAAAGTGCCTGACGGAACATTTCGATACAAAACTGAATGAATTTTTTCTGGCTTTCGCGGCCTAAACCGGCAATTTCTTCGCTCCAGGAAATCAAATCCTGAATTGCCGCTGCATTTCCTTTTGCTCTAAAAGCGGCACGAACCCAATTGACAAACCATTGTTCAAAAGGATATTCAGAATCATCTTCTTTTAACAAAGAAATGGCTTTGTTGAAATTTCCCTGAGCCTGATGCGCAATTTTTTTGGCAAGATTTGAATCTATATTTTCCTGAGAAACCAATGCTTCTGCAATTACTTTTTCGGGTAAACCGTTAAAGTGAATTACCTGACAACGAGATCTTATGGTTTGTATAATGTCTTCTTCATTTTCAGAAATCAAAATAAAAATGGTTTTATCCGATGGTTCTTCGAGAAGTTTTAAAAGTTTGTTGGATGCGGCGATATTCATTTTATCGGCCATCCAGATAATCATGATTTTATAACCGCCTTCGTATGATTTTAACGCAAGTGATTTTAAAACTTCCTGTGCATCTTCGACACGGATTTCTCCTTGCTTGTTTTGAACACCGAGAATTTTATACCAATCGAATAATCCACCGTAAGGCATTTCCTGAATAAAAGTTCTCCAGTCCTGAATGAAATCTAAACTCTTTGGTTTTGTTTTAACATCTTCGGTTGTTACGGTTGGATAAATAAAATGCAAATCGGGATGTGAAATGTTTTCGAACTTCAGATTGCAGGAATCATTTCCGTTTGAATTTTCGTCTCCGGTATTACTGCATAAAATATATTGCGCGTAAGCAATAGCGGTGGATAAGGTGCCGCTTCCTTCAGGCCCAATAAACAATTGTGCATGCGGAATTCGTCCCGAAGCTGCACTTTTTATCAAGTGACTTTTGATGTAATCCTGACCTAAAATTTGTGAAAATTGCATGAAGCAAAGATAGAAGAAAATGATGTAGGCAAAAATTTTCAGTAAAAAGTTTAATTGTGTGCGTTCATTTTTGTATTTATGAAAAGTTTTTTAACTGAATTGTTGATTTATTTCTTCTTAAGTTTTATCAATACTGAGATGATTTGAATAGATATTAAGATTTTTTTGTTAATAGTTTTTGCAAAAATGTTTAAAAGCAATGTTTTTTTTGAGTACAATAATGCGTAAAGCGACTCTATATTTAATACATTTCTTACAGGAAAAAATTTTAACAAAATTAACAAAATCTTCGGCAAAACGCATATTTTCTCGACCTACGACCATTTTTTAAGGTAATTTTAAGCAGAATTTTTCAAAAAAAAAAACATTAAAGTTGCGATTTAACATAATTTATATATTTTTGTTTTCATCAACAACCAATTTTTAATAAGAATTTATGAAAGGGAAAATTATTTTTTTTAGTTTATTTTTTATTTTGACAACTGCGGCAGCATCAGCTCAGGCAAAGAATGCTCCCAGAAGTATTATTAGTACAACAGCTCTTATTCGTAAATATCACGATCAAAAAGAATTGAGTGGTATGCAAAAAGGAGAACTTTTAGAGTTGTACATTGAACGAATTAAAGTACTAGTTAAGACACTCCCTTACATTGCATTGGTTACAAAACCTGGTGTGACGATGGCAGACTTAGGTATTCCGGACGATTCTGAACACAAAAAAGTTTTAGACAATCAGGCGGTAGGTACATCAGCATTTTTGGATGTGACTGTAGAGTTTCAAAGAAAAATGATGCCTTACTCTGATAAAGGAAACTTGATTGCAGCTATTTTATTTTACGAAAGCACATTAAAATCTTTACATGAGTTCAACGAATTGAACGAAATGTAATTAAAATAAATTTTTTAAAACCTTTTTTAAACTGTTTACGTAAATGAACGGGAACATTTAAAAGAAGTTTAAAAATATTAACTCGTTCTCGATGTGTTCTGATACTTTCAGGAAAATCGAGATGAGTTTTTATCATATTACGCATACCCAAATTTATTATTAACCTAATACCCTTTTATCATGAAAAAAATTACTCAAATTATCTGCGTTCTTTTGACAGTTACGAGTATGAGTGCTCAACAAGAGAAAGGAATTATGGGCTACAACAACTGGTTGAACAACTGGACAGAATTTAAGCCTAACAAAGTTGACTATGGAGAAGCAAACCAAATTTTAGCAGGAAACATTTCTGTTAATACTAAATTGCTAAAAAGAAACATTTATGTTTTGCAAGGAAACGTTTATGTTACTAACAATGCCGTTTTAACAATTGAACCGGGAACTTTAATTATTGGTGATTTCGAAACAAAGGGAACATTGGTAGTTACAAAAGGTGCGCAACTTGTTGCAGATGGTTTAGAAACTGATCCAATCGTTTTTACATCAAACCGCAGCCAGAAAAAAGCTGGTGACTGGGGTGGAATTGTAATGCTTGGTGATGCACCAATTAATAAATTTGGAAACGTTGGTTCTTATAACTTAGATCTTGATCCTACACTTACTACTTACGGTGGTGATAATGTAGCGAGTAATTCAGGAATCTTAAGATTTGTGAGAATCGAGTTTGCAGGTAAAAAAGTTAAAGGTGCTGACACTTTCAACGGATTAACAATTGCTGGTGTTGGAAACAAAACTATTCTTGAAAACGTAATGGTAAGCTACTCTGGTGGTGACTCATTCGCTTTCTACGGTGGTGATTTGAATGCTACAAAATTAGTATCTTACAAATCAATCAACGACGATTATAAATTTACTCAAGGTGTTCAATGTCGTTTATACAATTCATTAGCCGTAAGATCTTCTTATTTATCAAGTAATAAAGACGGATCTCGTTGCATGGAAGTAAAATCATACGAAAAGAAAAGCGAAACTGATTTTACTAAAAAACAAACTTTAGTTGCTGCAACAAACATTACAATGCTTAATGATAGTGAAAACATCAATGCTGACATTCAATCAGGTTTAGTAAAAGAAGCGATCTACATTGCTGAAAATGCTTCTCTTGAAATGAAAAGAAGTGTAATCTCTGGATTTAATCCTGCTGTTTTATTAGACAGTAAAACTGAGATTAACGATGCCAACCTTAAAAAAATCAAATTTGAAGAAATGTATTTCAACTTATGTAAAGGAAATATCTTTACAGAATACAATTCTAACAACGAAGATTTAGAGAGCTGGTATGGTAATAGTGTTTTCTTTAATGTTTACTCTCAAAGCGACAACAAAGAGACATTCATTGATATCTTTAACCCTAAGAAACCAGATTTCAGACTACAATTAGGAAAAATTACAGCATCTAGCGGAAACAGATAGATACATTTAGATTTTTATTTCAGAGCGTAAATTTTATTAATAAAGTCCCCAGACACAATTTATGTATTCGTCTACAACGGACCCAAATAAAGATCAAAATATAATGGCCCCGATAAAAAGATATTTTACTTGTATAATATTTTTGATTTCGCCTGTAACGTTAAGTTTGTATGCACAGAGTAAAGTAGAAGAACCTACATTTTCTATTAATTCTGATTGCGGAATGACTTCGCGTACTCTTAATCAAAAGAATGATATAGCTGATAAACGTATCAGCAAATTAGATAATTCTAATCAGTTTATAGCTGGGCTGTCTATCCCCAAAGACAGCCTTGCTATGGCCACTGATGAGAATAATCTATCAACTTCAGAATGTAACGAAAATTCAGTAATAGCTGGTTCTTACTCGGTTCTTGCAAAAGATATCATTGAGAATTACAAATATGATTTTTCTGAAACATTCATTGATATTTTGTTTTATGAAGATATAGATTTAGCAAGAACACGCACTATATGATTCAAAAAACTACTTTTTTAGTTTACCGTTTTATTCTCTTTTTTAGTATTTTATTTTTTACTAAAACAAGTTTATATGCGCAACCTCCAACAATAGTTCCGCAAACACTTTCTTATCCAAGAATTTGTGCGGGACTTATTGTTAGTGGAGCGCCTTTTAATGAATATAATGCAACTTTTAGTTATGTAAATTTTCCGGCTGGTACCGAGTTCGTAGTAGAACTTTCAGACGAGTTAGGAAGTTTTACAACTCCTGTTGCCACTACCAAAATTTCTTTTGTTGATAATCCTGCTTCTCAGCAGCAAACCATAAAATTTGCTGTTCCAACAGATTTAAAAGGATCAGATACACATAGCATTCGTATAAAGAGTGTTACAGCAACTCCGGTTACAAGTATAAAGTTTAGAAACTCTCAAAATGTAACTGAATTTCCTATTTACTACAGAACCTACGTTGAGTCATTTACTATTAATGATAAAAGCGGATCTGCAATGATATGCTCTGGAGGAAGTTTAAGCCTTTCTGTGGATAAATCAACCCCAACAGCACCATCTCCTGCAGATTTTCCAAATTTAAAATATAAATGGTTTAAAGACGATGTTGTAATTGCAGGACAAAGCGGTACAACGTTAATCGTAAACACTCCTGGTGTTTATTATGCACAAGTAGATTATGGTGGATGTCTTGATGAGAACTTTAGTTCGAATCGTGTTACAGTGACCAGCTCCAGCTCAGGTGGAGGAGTAACAATTAACTCAAGTTTAGGAAATCCATTTTGTTCTAACGGAACAGGAACTGTATTAACTGCAACATCTGGAAACAGTTATGTTTGGAAAAAAGACGGAGTAGTTATTACAGGAGTTACAACACGAAGCTACACCACAAATGAGTCAGGAGTTTATACAGTTGATGTTGATTTTGGCGGTTGTAAAGCTACAGGAAGTATCAATTTGAGCAGTAATGGTTTTACTGCAAGTATAGATGTAGCCGAAACTACTACTATTGAAGAAGGTGAAACATTAAGCGCTAGCGTTACAACAGATGCAACAAGTCCAACTTTTGAATGGTATTTAAACGGAAACATTATTAATGGCGCAACAACAGCAAACTACGTGGTAGCCGTAAGAGGTAATTACAAAGTTGTAATTTCTCAGGCGTCTGGATGTATTGCTACAAAAGAATTTAATTTTAGAGTTACAGGTCCATCAGGACCAGCAACGGTTATTCCAAACATTATTAAGTTAAGTGGTTTAAATCCATATTGGAATATCCCAAGTGAATATAAAAATGCAAACACCAAAGTAATGATTATAAGTTCGAATGGTGATATGGTTCTGGATGTCGTAGATTATCAAGGCGATTGGCCCCAGACCTCAATTGATTTTAAGAATGTAAATCCAGTTTATTACTATGTCATTAAAGGCGACGCAGGTGAGAAAAAAGGATCAATAACTGTGATTAAATAATATGAAGAAAATTTTACTATTCATAACTTTATTTTACGGTTTTTCAAATTTACTCTATTCCCAGGATACTGCTGAGAATGGAGTTGTTTCGTTTTCATTACCTATCAGAAATTCTTTAAAGTTTAATAGATATTTAATTAACCCGGCATTTAGTTTCGTTCGCGAATCAAATGCTTATTTGAGTTTTTATAATAAAAGACAATGGGTGCAATTTGAAGACGCCCCAAACACCTATTTATTTGGCTATTCAGGTCGTTTTAGAGAAAATGAAGCGTTTGCTTTTGGCTTATTTCAACAAAATTATGGTTTAATGACCGTTTTTGGAGGAGTAGGTAACTTTGCGCATAACATCGTTTTAGATCAGGATAGTAATTTAACTTTTGGTTTAAACGTAGGTGCCTATCAAAGCAGTTTAAATAAAGGAAAAATAATTTCTGACGATCCGGATTTATTAGTTGGTGATTATCCATCAAATACAATGCTTACCGTAAATCCTGGTATCAACTACGGAACAGCATTTCTTGATTTTGGTGTATCTGTAAACAATTTAATCCTGTACAATTTTGGTTCTGGAGTTATAAAAGACGATCCGGAAAGAGCGATTGAATTACACGCAATGTATACAGGATACATTGATAGTTATGGTTTTTTTGAACAAAGTAAATTTTCTGCCATATTAAAAACAGAAGTTAAATCAGAAAAAACAGTTATTTCAGGTCTTGCCATGATCGCTATTCCAAAGGGAGTTTGGGCGCAGGCAGGATACAATACTTTATACGGAGCTTCAGCAGGACTTGGTTTTAATATTACGCCAAGTATTGCTATAGAATATAATTATGAAAGAGGAATGGGGAATTTCACCAATTTAGGTGGTTCTCATGAATTTGCTATTGCATACAAATTCAAAAACAGAAATTACTATTACGGAGATGATGAAGAAGGTTCTCTTATAGATCCGGCCAAAGCAAAACCGGTAATGGCCAAGAAAACAACATCTACCGAAACGAACAGAGTTAGCGGAGCTGAAAAAGCAAAACTGGCAGCAGAAGCGAAGGCTCAAGCCGATGCCGAAGCACAAAAAGTAAGACTTGCAGCTGCAGAAAAAGCTAAGGCTGATGCCGAAGCCGCTGCGAAAGCAAGATTAGAAGCGAACAATAAAGCTAAAGCAGATGCCGAAGCATTAAAGATAAAATTAGCCGCAGATGCTAAAGCTAAAGTTGATGCACAGGCAGCAGAAAAAGCAAGACTTGCAGCAGACAATAAAGCGAAAGCAGATGCGCAAGCCGCAGAAAGAGCAAGATTAGCTGCCGATGCTAAAGCAAAAGCCGATGCACAGGCCGCTGCTAAAAAAGCACAAATTGCCACTGCAAATAAACCAGCAACAACCACAACGACAGCTGCTACACAAAAAACAGCTGCACAATTGGCTGCTGACAAGTCAAAAGCAGATGCTCAGGCAGCAGAGAGAGCAAGATTGGCAGCAGGAAACAAAACAGTTGCTGACGCGCAGGCAGTAGAAAGAGCAAGATTAGCCGCAGACAATAAAACTAAAGCTGATGCACAAGCACAAGAAAGAGCAAGATTAGCTGCTGACAACAAAACTAAAGCCGATGCACAAGCAGAGCAAAGAGCAAAATTGCTGGCAGATAACAAAGCAAAAGCAGATGCACAAGCTGCAGAAAGAGCAAGAATTGCTGCAGACAATAAAGCTAAAGCAGATGCACAAGATGCAGAAAGAGCAAAATTAGCAGCAGAAAATAAAGCCAGAGTAGATGCTCAGATTGCAGAAAGAGCAAGATTGGCTGCTGCAAAAGGAAAAGTGGATGCAGAAGGTGTTGCTAAAAAACCAGCAGTTACAGAAACAACAGCTGAACCACAAAAAACACCAGCAGAATTGGCTGCTGCAAAAGCCAAAGCAGACGCTGAAGCTGCTGCAAAAGCAAAATTAGATGCAGATAATAAAGCTAAGGCAGATGCTGAAGCATTAAAAATTAAGCTGGCTGCAGATGCTCAGGCAAAAGCTGATGCTGCAGAAGCAAAACGTAAAGCAGATGCTAAAGCAAAAGCTGAAGCGGCAGATTTACAATCTATACTTGCTGCAGATGCAAAAGCAAAAGCAGATTCAGATGCGCTTCAGGCGAGATTAGCTGCAGAAGCTAAAGCTAAAGCTGCAGCTGAAGTAAAAACAAAAGCAAGCATTGATGCAGCAAACAGAGCAAAATTAGCTGCTGATGCTAAAGAAAAAGCAGCTCAGGAAGCGGCATTAAAAGAAAAAGCAGCAACAGAAGCGAAAGCAAAAGCTGATGAAGAAGCAAGACAAGCAAGACTGGCTTCTGAAGCAAAAGCAAAAGCAGACGCTGAAGCATTGAAAATAAAATTAGCTGCTGATGCAAAAGCGAAAGCTGATGCAGAAGCACAAGCAAAAATAGCTGCAGAAGCAAAAGCTAAAGCAGACGCTGAAGCACTTCAGGCAAAATTAGCTGCAGACGCAAAAGCGAAAGCTGATGCAGAAGCGCAACAAGCTAAACTAGCTGCCGATGCAAAAGCGAAAGCCGATGCAGAAGCAGAACAAAAAAGATTAGCTGCTGAGGCTAAGACTAAAGCAGACGCTGAAGCACAACAAGCTAAACTAGCTGCCGATGCAAAAGCAAAAGCTGATGCAGAAGCAGAACAAAAAAGATTAGCTGCTGAGGCTAAAACTAAAGCAGACGCTGAAGCACTTCAGGCAAAATTAGCTGCAGACGCAAAAGCTAAAGCGGATGCAGAAGCTCAACAAGCTAAATTGGCTGCCGATGCAAAAGCGAAAGCCGATATGGAAGCTTTACAAGCAAAATTATTAGCTGATGCTAAAGTAAAAGCTGATGCAGAAGCTACTGAAAGATTAAAAGCGGAGCAAGAAGCTAAAAAGTTACAAGCAGCCGAAGAAGAACGCCAAGCGAAATTAGCTGCTGATAAAGCTAAAGCCGATGCAGAAGCATTAAAAGTAAAACAAGCTGCTGAAGCAAAAGCAAAAGCTGATGCAGAAACTCAAGCAAAATTAGCTGCTGAAAAAGCGAAAGCTGATGCAGAAGCTCTTAAAGCAAAACAAGCAGCGGAAGCAAAATTAGCTGCTGACGCTAAAGCGAAAGCAGATGCAGAAGCATTACAAGCGAAACTAGCTGCTGACGCAAAAGCAAAAGCTGATGCAGAAGCATTACAAGCGAAACTTGCTGCCGATGCAAAAGCAAAAGCAGATGCAGAAGCATTACAAGCGAAACTAGCTGCTGACGCAAAAGCCAAAGCAGATGCAGAAGCATTACAAGCAAAACTGGCTGCTGATGCAAAAGCAAAAGCAGATGCAGAAGCACTTCAGGCAAAACTAGCTGCAGATGCTAAAGCTAAAGCGGATGCAGAAGCATTACAAGCGAAACTAGCTGCTGACGCAAAAGCAAAAGCAGATGCTGAAGCATTACAAGCGAAACTTGCGGCTGATGCTAAAGCGAAAGCAGATGCAGAAGCATTACAAGCGAAATTAGCTGCTGATGCTAAAGCCAAAGCGGATGCAGAAGCATTACAAGCGAAACTTGCGGCAGATGCAAAAGCCAAAGCTGATGCAGAAGCATTACAAGCGAAACTTGCGGCAGATGCTAAAGCGAAAGCAGATGCTGAAGCATTACAAGCGAAACTTGCTGCTGACGCAAAAGCAAAAGCGGATGCTGAAGCACTTAAAGCGAAACTTGCGGCTGACGCAAAAGCAAAAGCTGATGCTGAAGCATTACAAGCAAAACTAGCTGCCGATGCAAAAGCCAAAGCTGATGCAGAAGCATTACAAGCAAAATTAGCTGCTGACGCAAAAGCCAAAGCGGACGCTGAAGCATTACAAGCAAAATTAGCTGCTGACGCAAAAGCAAAAGCTGATGCGGAAGCTCAACAAGCTAAATTGGCTGCTGACGCAAAAGCCAAAGCGGATGCAGAAGCATTACAAGCAAAATTAGCTGCTGACGCAAAAGCCAAAGCGGATGCAGATGCAAAAGCAAAAGCAGATATGGCGGCTGAACAAGCAAGATTATTAGCAGAGCAAAAAGCAAAAGCAGATGCAGAAGCTAACGAGAAATTAAGAGCTGAAGAAGAAACAAGACAATTGAGATTGGCTGAAGAGGCACAACAAGCGAAGTTACTTGCAGACGCAAAAGCGAAAGCGGATGCAGATGCACTTGCAAGAGCTGCTGCTACAGATGAAGCAGGAAAAGCAATTGATAATTTAGCGTTGTCATTAGATGCATCTGCTAAAACTCAAAGTGATTTATTGACGCAGTTTAATGCTACTGTAGCAAACAAACAAAAAGATCTTGATGACTTAAAAGAAGAAAATGATTTAAGTGATAAAGGAATTTACAAAGAGCCAAAACCATTTAAAAGTGTAGCGGCTGAAAATAGTCAGATTGAAGCTTTAAAATTACAAATAGCAGAAGCCAACAGAATTCAGAAAGATGAAATTGCAAGGCTGACTAATTTATATAACGAAAGACTTAAAAAATTCCCGAATAAAAATGATGCTACGAACAGGGCTTATTTAGAAAAAATAAACCAATTGAAAGCAGCACAATTAAAAATGGAAGCAGATAGTGCAGCATTACTTGCGAATTTAGAGCGTATTAAAGCTGAAACTGAAATTGAAAAAAGACGTAGAATTAAACAGGCTGCGTACGAGAATGATCAGGGAAGATATGCACAGGACGTAGCGGCTCTTAAACGTATTAAGGAAACTACTAAACCAAGCAGTACGCCATTAACTGCAAGTGATTTTGATTTTGGTGAAGACCAGTCAAACATGCAGATTATCAAAAATATTAAAAATGCTGACAGTGGTTTCTATTTAATTATTGCCGTTCACAGCAGTGTTGAAAAAAGAGATGAATTCTTAACTAAAGCGGTTGCCGCAGGACGTACAGATGTGAATTTCTTCTACAACGTAACAACAAGTAAGTATTACATCTATTACGAAAAAGTCGAAGGATTGCAAGAAGCTCAAAAAGCGATGGAATCTAAAGGTAAAGAGCCATATAACGGGAAAATGGCTATCGTAAAAGTGGAGAATTAATATATAAAGAATCAAAATTCTTAATTTTTAAGGATATAAAATAAACGTTTTAAAGTGCTGAAATTTTGTACTCTAATAGCCCCTTAGAGAATAGAACAAAGCTTAATAAAGTCAAGACTATGAAAAAACCTACTATTTTAAAAATTGCATTATTACTGCTTTTATTTTTACAAGCTGATATAATGTCCTCTCAAAATTTAAAGCCTTTTGTCAGACAGTTTGATAAACAGCTGAAAGGAGATATTCTAGTTATTGGAAACAATATTCTTAACAGACGTGAAACCAGAAGTAATGGTACAGTTCTTACGAGTCCAAATACTGCGTATAACGGAACTGGTTTTAACGGTGATTTTGATATGCGCTATATCAATATTGATAATGGTGCCACTCCTGGTATTTTTAGCTCCAGTAGTGCAAATCTGACTGTACCTAATAATCTTGCACCTGCAGACCCATGTTACAGGGTTGCTTATGCTGCTTTATATTGGTCTGCAACTTTAAAAGGTACAAATAGGGCTAACATTGAAAAGGTAAAAATTAAAGTTCCTAATACGGCTAATAATAATTATCAGGATATAACCGGAACGGTTATACATGATATTACTACTTCTGCTGCGGGTATTAATCCTGACAATACTCAAGCTTATGCTTGTTTTGCTGATATTACAAGTTTGTTAAGTCCAACAAATCCTAACGGAACTTATACGGTTGCGAATGTAACTTCAAGTGAAGGATCTAACGGAGGAACTGGTTTGTCTGCCGGATGGTCACTTTTTATTGTATACGAAGATTCAAGTTTACCTTCAAAAGCAATTTCATCATTTAATGGTTTTACTGCCAGAGCACAAGGAGGAGGACCTAATAATACGGTTATTAATGGTTTTACAACTATTCCTACCGGTCCTGTTCAGGCGAGATTTGCTTTTGCTGCTCTTGAAGGGGATTACGGTTACAGAGGAGATTATCTTCAAATAAACGGTACAACTATTACACCGCCAACAAGACCAAGACAAAGTAATACGGATAACTTTTTTAATAGTTCGATCAACAGCTTAGGAACATCTTTTACAGACAGGGTTCCTAACAGTACAAATACATTAGGTTTTGATACCGGGGTTATTGATATTGACCCTTCGGCAAAAATTATTAAAAATAATGATACATCGGCTACCATAACTTTAGGTACAAACAGTGATATCTTTATTTATTATTTTACGGCATTTTCAGTTGATATTATCGCGCCAAAAGTTGTCCTGAAAAAAGCGGTAAAGGATATTAATAATAATGATGCCAGTAATAAGAACGTTACATTAGGTGAAGAATTAAGATACGAACTAAGTTTTAAAAATGAAGGAAATGATAATGCTACTTCATTTACGATAGTCGATCAATTACCGGTAAATACTACTTTTAATTTCCCAAGTGATATTATTTCGCTGCCAACAGGAATGACAATTCCAACAACTGCGGCAGGAAATCAATACGTAACTTATAATGCTACAACAAGAACAATAACATTTACAATTCCTAATTCGTATGTTTCTGTAATACCTACAAAAACACCTGAATCAACAATAAAATTCAGAGTTAAGGTAGTAGATGATTGTTCTAAACTGACAGACGCATGTTCTAATATTATTAGAAATAGTGCAGAGTCACATTATTTTGGGCAATTAGGAAGTACGACTACTGATTTTGGAGATAAAAGTTATTCTACAGTTGCGGGATGTAATCTTATTCCACAATCAACCAATTTCTTAGTAGGACTAGATGCCTGTAAAAACAGAAGACAGGAAATTTGTACTTCTAGTATGACTATTTCGGCTTCTGGAGGATATAAATCTTATTCTTGGTCCACAAATGCTTCAGGAACTCCGGTAATTGGAACAAACCAAACACTTTCAATAACACAACCGGGAACGTATTATGTTTATAATACAGCAAATCCTCCTTGTGTTGACTTACAAGAAACTATTACTGTAGTTGATGCTGGAGGTGTAAGAACAAATCCGGTAATTCCATATGCAGATAATAAAGAAGCTGATGGTACTATTATTGGTTGTGAAATTGATGGTAAACCATTACCTAAAATTTATTTGTGTGGAACAAATGATTCCAGACTGATCAATACCAATATCTCAGGAGCAACTATCGTTTGGGAGAAAACAACATGTGTTCGACCAACAGATTTATCTGAACGTTGTGCTGATGAAAGAACTTCATGTGCCTGGGTATCTGCAGGAGCAAACGGACCAACTTTTAATGCAAATGCTGCAGGATATTATAGAGTAACAATTAATTCAGGAGGCTGTATTAATACGTACTATTTTAATGTTTACAAAAGTGACGTTTCTGCTACAATATCTAAAAAAGATAAGTTGTGTTATAAAGCCGGTAATATTACGGTTCAGCAACTTACCGGATATGAGTACAGTTTAACAAATGTATCTGCTAATACTACCGGAGGATGGCAGGATAGTAATTCATTTGATATCTGGAACGCAGGTACTTATTATGTTAATTACAGACTTAAAAATGTAGCTTCTACATGTGTGTACAAAACACAACAAGTTATAATTAGCGATTTAAATATTAATGCTAAAGTTGAAAATCCGGATGAGCAACCTCTTTGTTTTGGATCTAGCGGAAGTATTACAGTAAGTGCTTCAGCAGGATTTTCTGCTTACTACTTCGTACTTTATGATGGAGCTACAATACTTAATCAGGTAGGACCATTAACAGACAGAGTTTACACTTTTTCTGCTGCTCCTGGAAAATACTATGAAGTTGAAGTTTACAGTGTAGACGCGGATGGTAAAAAAGACTGTACTGCGCGTGCAGGTAAATACATCAATAATCCTTCATCAGAGATTAAACCTGTTGCTACTACAATTACTCCTTTAACAGCATGTGGTGACGGAAAATATAGAATTAGCGCAACTGGTGGTACTGGTCCATACTCTTATTTTGTAGATGGGTCAACAACTGCTCAGGCTTATTCTGAAAATGATAATACAGAACAAAATAATATTATCATCGTTGCACCGGCAGCAAAAACATATACAATACGTGTTGTAGATTCAAAATTATGTGAAAGCACAATCACGTTTACAGTTCCTAGCCTTCCAAAACCAACTTATACAGTTTCTCACACTGATAGTGCTTGTTATAACAGTGGTGCTCAGATAACAGTTACTCTTGGTGCTGGCGGAGCAAACGGTTATACTATGGGTTATAGTATAAATGATGGAGGTACTTATCAGGCTAGTCCAATTTTCTCTAATTTACAACCAGGTACTTATAAGGTTAGAGTAAAATACAGCATTACTTATCCAGTACCTTATTGGCCAAATACAGAAACAAAAGAATGTATTGATCCTTCACAAACTGTAATTATTAGCGGACCAACTGCTGCATTAGTTGCATCTGGTGGTGTTGCTGAACTTGCTGGTTGTACACTTTCTCAACAAGGAGGTAAATTAAGAATTAATAATGCTCAGGGAGGAACTGCACCTTATCAATATAGTTTTGATGGTGGAGCTACATGGCAGGCATCTAATGAAAAAGATGTATTGCCAGGTCAGTATATTTTAAAAATTAAAGATTCAAAAGGTTGTGAATACACAATTCCTTATAATATTGTTCTGGATCCAAAACCGGCAGAACCAACTATTACAGTTGAAGATCCGGTATTTAATTGTAACGGAACGGCAACTAGTAAAGTAACGGTTTCAAATGGTACATCTGCCAATTATACTTATGAATATTATTTAGACGGTGTTGCTAACTCACCAGTTACTAATAACGTATTTTTAAATGTTCCATCAGGATCTCATACTGTTTCTGTTAAATATAATGTAAGCTCAGTTACAACTTATAGTAACTTATTACAAGAAGATTTTGGTAAAGGAGGTTATACAACAACTCCTGGAATTAGCCCGGTTTATTGTTTCGAGGATGAATCAACGCCTCACCCTGCAAGTTGGTCAACACTATGTGGAAGCATTGGTGACTACCAAATTAATGATGGTAAATATGCAGTAGCAAGTTCTATTAAAACTAATTTCGGGAATACCTGGATAGTTGCTAAAGATCATACTACGCCTGCTGACCCATTAGGAAGATTTTTATGTGTTAACATTGGAAGTTCAGCGGGAGTTGGGGGTATTATCTACAGTAAACCAATTAAAGATGTTATTGTAAATCAACCTGTAATTATTTCTTTATGGGCAGAAAATTTAATGAGAAGTACTACTGGCTCAAATTATTCTGACCCACAATTAACTATTCAATTAGTTAATAACTTAAACGGAGTAGGCGGAACAGAAACTATTGTTGCAACAACTGATACTGCAAATCCTTGGATTGTTCCAAGAAATGAAAAATGGGAATATAAAGAATTGTCTTTAAACCCTGGAGCTTATAATAATCTTAGTTTTGTTATTCGTTCTTATAACACTAATTTTAGCGGAAACGATTTACTTGTAGATGATATCTGGGTTCGTCAGATTCCAAAATCATGTATTGCTACAAAAGATTTCCCTATAGTTATTGATAGCAATAAGGCGTTCACAGCTTCAGTTACAGGGGTTAAAGACGTTACTTGTAACGGCGGAAACAATGGTGAAATCACTATTGCCGCTCAAAATTTTAAACTTCCTTACGGATTTGATTACTCATTAGACAATGGCGCTACGTGGATAAACTCTAAAGTTTCTCCTGTAACAGCTACTGGATTAACTAGTAAAACTTATAATATTCAGGTACGTTATGATGCTTCTGCTACAAGTTGTGTTGTACCATTAACACAAATAGTAAAAGCACCAACAGCGGTAACAATTACTGCTACAGTTACTAAACAGCCTACTTGTACTACCGGCGCAACGATAACAGCTGTTGCAGCAGGAGGAACACCGGCATACCAATATGAATTAAGACAATCAAATGGTACTACTGTAGTAACTGCTTTCCAAAGTTCAGGTGTTTTCACAAATGTTCCTGCGGGTACTTACACGGTAGTAACGCGTGATGCAAACTCTTGTTCTTCTCCGGCTTCGACTGTCGTTACGGTAACATCATCAGTTCCACCAACGGCAACATTGGCGGCAAGCTCAGATTTATGTTATGATACGGTTAATCAATCTACGCTTGTTGTTTCAGTAACTGGCGGAACAGGTGCTTTAACATATAGTTTAGATGGTCAGCCAGCTCAAACTTCGAATACATTTACAAATGTTGGACCTGGTACTCACAATATTGTGGTAACAGACAGCAACAGTTGTACTTCTTTAATCAATAATATCGTAATTGCACCTCAATTATTAGGGAATGCAACCATCTCAAAAACATTAGATTGTACAAGTGCATCACCAGATGCTACTATTACGGTAAATATTACTGGCGGAAACAGTGCATTTACTTATAAAGTGAAAAAAGGTGCCGGTGCATACGGATCAAGTAATCCTGTAACAGGAACTTCATTTATTTATTCAGCAAGCACTGCCGACACTTATACTTTTGAAATTACAGATTCTAAAGGTTGCGTTACCACTGTAACCGCAATTGTAAACCCAATCGTAAACCCAACGGTTACTGCAACAAAAGTTGATGCTACTTGTAATGGTGCTTCTACTGGATCAGTACAATTAGTTGGTGCGGGAGGATCAGGAGGATATACTTATTTATTCTATAATAGTACAGTTACACCAGCTCCTACAGCATTTATTGCTCAATCTAATTATACAGGATTGGCTGCCGGAACTTACTCTTATCAGGTAATGGATAGCAAAGGCTGTAAATCTGCAGTTGGAACTGTAACAATTAGCCAGCCAACGACTTTAACAGCTACAGCTACTGCAACTACATTTACATGTAACACATCAAATGTAAAACAAGCAGCTGTTGTTACAATTGCAGTTCCAACAACTGGAACAGCTCCTTATCAATATAGTTTTGACGGAGGAACAACTTTTACAAGTACTCGTACTTTATCTGTAACAGATAATGGTACTAATCAAACGATCTCTTATGTTGTTAAAGATGCTCTGGGTTGTACAACTCCGGTTCAAACAATTACAATTAACAGATTAAATCCTCCAACAAACATTACATTTAGCTCAGCTGCAGTTACTTGTACAGCAACTACAACTACTGTGACAGCAGTAGCTACAAACGGAGTTGCTCCAGTTACTTATTCTATTACATCTCCTACTGCTTCTGTTGCATCAAATACAACAGGTATCTTTACAGGATTAGCTTCTGGTACTTATAATTTTAGAGCTACAGACGCTAACGGATGTTATTTTGATAAACCATATACTATTAATGCAGTTACACCAATTGCAATTGTAGGTAATAAAACAAATGATGCTTTCTGTAAAGGAGCTGCAACAGGAGCTGGAACTTATACAGTTTCTGGTACTGCTACTGTAGGTGGATATACCTTTACATTAACTGCAGGAACTTTAGGTTCAGGAACATTAACAAAATCAGGAAATACATTAACATTATCAAATGTTGCAGCCGGAACATATACTGTTCAGGTAACAGATAGTGCGACTGGTTGTTCTAATACAGCAAGTATTGTTATTGCTGAGCCTGCAAATGGATTAACATTTACTGCAACAGCAACAAACGTAAATTGTAATAATGATAATTCACAAATTACAGTTACTGCTACAGGTGGTACACCTAATTATACATATGCTGCTGTAAAATCCGGAGCTGCCGCTCCTACAGTATTTGCAGCAAGTAATGTAATTACAGTTGATACAAATTCAGCTGCAGATTTAGTTTGGGATGTTTATGTAAAAGATGTTAATAGCTGTATTACAAAAAATCCAATTACTATTGTTAATGATAATTTACCAAGCGTAACAGCTAGTACTAATAATCAATGTACAGGTTCAGGAAATGCATTTACTATAACTGCTGTTGGAACAGGATTGGCTCCATTAACTTATAGTATTGACGGAACAGCTTTCCAAACTTCAAATACATTTAATGTACCTGCTGGTACTTACACAGTTACTGTAAAAGATAAAAATGGATGTACAGCTACTGCTACACCATTAATTATTTATCCACAATTAACAGGTGTAGGTGCAGTTACAAAAGAATTAGATTGTACTCTTACTCCAAATGCAACTATTACAGTTACAATTAGCGGAGGAAAAGGACCATATACTTATACTTCTCAAAAAGGTGCCGGAGCAACAAGTGCTCCAAGTGCTTCTATTGCAGGGCCAACATTTACTTTCCCTGTAACTCCAACAAATGCTGATACTTATACATTTGTAATTACAGATGCTAATGGTTGTCAGGCAACTGCAGTAACTAAGGTAGATCCTATTTCTAACCCAACCGTTACGGCTACTCAAACAAATGCGAGCTGTAATGGAGCTGCAGATGGTTCAGTTACTTTAACAGGTGCTGGAGGATCAGGCGGGTTTACTTATAGCAACAATGCTACAACAGGATTTACTGTTAATCCGGTATTTACAGGATTGGCATCAGGTACTTATACTTTCTATGTAAAAGACAGTAAAGGATGTTCAGGATCTGTGGCTGTGACTATTACTCAGCCAACTACTTTAGCAGCAACAGTTGCTACAGTTCCATTTTCATGTAATACTGCTAATGGTAAAGTAGCCGGAACAGTTACAATTAATGTTACTGCAGGAACAGGTACTGCTCCATATCAATATAGTTTTAACGGAAGCGGATTCAGCTCAAATAATGTATTAACATTAAATGATAACGGAGCTGACCAAGCTTATACATACTCAGTTAGAGATGCAAAAGGCTGTCCGGTTACAGGTTCAGGAACTTTATTGAAACTAAACCCTCCGACAGACTTAACTTTTACTGCTCCGGCAGTTACTTGTACAGCGACAACAACTACAGTTGCATTAACAGCAACAAATGGTGTTGGAACTTTACAATACGAAACAATTGCTCCATCAGCAGTTATTATTGCTAAACAAACATCAAATACTTTTGCAAATCTTGCTCCGGGTTCTTATACTTTCAGGGTTACAGATGCAAATGGATGTTATTATACAGAACCATATATTGTAAGTCCGGTTACGCCAATTACAGTTGTTGGTAATAAAACAAATGATGCTCTTTGTAGAGGAGGTTCTACAGGTGCCGGTACTTATACAGTTTCAGGTAATGCTGTAGTAGGTGCTTACACCTTTACATTAACTGCAGGAACTTTAGGAACAGGAACTTTAACTAAATCTGGAAATACATTAACATTATCAAATGTTGCAGCCGGAACATATACTGTTCAGGTTACAGATACAGCAACAGGTTGTACTAATACAGCAAGTATCGTTATTGGTCAGCCAGCAGCTGATTTAGCAATTGGTACAGCTGTAGCTACTAATGTAAATTGTAATAACGATAATTCGCAAATTACGATTACTGCAACAGGAGGAACTCCAAACTATACTTACGCTTTCGCGAAAAGCCCATCAACAGTTCCAACATCAGCTTATGGAAGCAGTGCTATTGTAACAGTAGACACTAATTCAGGAGCAGATTTAGTTTGGGATGTTTATGTTAAAGACGCAAATGGCTGTACAACTAAATCGACAGTTACTGTTATTTTAGATGCAATGCCAGCTATTACGAATGTAACGGTTAACAATCAATGTACAGCTTCAGGAAGTACATTCACTATTACTGCAACTGCAACAGGATTAGCTCCGTTAACATATAGTATTGATGGAACATCTTTCCAGACAAGTAACACATTTACAGTTGCTGCAGGAACTTATACTGTTTCTGTTAAAGATAAAAACGGTTGTATTGCTTCGGCTCCAGCCGGAACAGTGGTTTATCCTCAATTAACAGCATTGGGTTCAGTTACAAAAGAATTAGATTGTACTGCGACTCCAGATGCAACAATTACTGTTACAATTGGCGGAGGAAAAGGACCATTTACTTATACAGTTCAAAAAGGTGCAGGTACACCAAGTGCTCCAAGCGCTTCTATAGCCGGACCTACATTTACATATCCGGTGACACCTGCAAACGCAGATACTTATACATTTGTAATTACAGATGCTAATGGCTGTACAAAATCTACAGCAGTAGTTGTTTCTCCAATTGCGAACCCAACAGTTACGGCTGTTCAAACAAATGCAAGCTGTAATGGAGCTGCAGATGGTTCAGTTACTTTAACAGGTGCTGGCGGATCTGGCGGATTTACTTATAGCAACAATGCAACAGCAGGATTTACAGTTAACCCTATCTTTACAGGATTAGCGGCAGGTTCTTATACTTTCTATGTAAAAGACAGTAAAAATTGTACAGGATCTGTGGCTGTAACAATTACACAGCCAGCTACTTTAGTAGCTACAGTTGCTACAGTTCCATTTTCATGTAATACTTCTAACGGTAAAGTTGCCGGAACAGTAACTATTAATGTTACTACAGGAACAGGTACTGCGCCTTACCAATATAGTTTTAACGGAAGCGGATTCAGTTCAAATAATGTATTAACATTAAATGATAATGGAGCTGATCAGCCATATACATACTCAGTTAGAGATGCAAAAGGCTGTCCGGTAACTGGTTCAGGAACTTTATTGAGACTAAACTCTCCAACAGACTTAACTTTTGCTGCTCCGGCAGTTACTTGTACAGCTACAACAACTACTGTAACATTAACAGCTACAAATGGTGTTGGAACTTTACAATACGAAACAATAGCGCCGTCTCCGGTAATTATTGCGAAACAAACATCTAATACTTTTGCAAATCTTGCACCGGGTACTTATATGTTTAAAGTTACAGATGCAAACGGATGTTACTATACAGAAGCATTTGTAGTTAATCCGGTTACACCAATTACTGTTTTGGCTAATAAATTAAGTGATGTATTATGTAACGGAGGTAACACAGGATCTATCAGATTAAATGTTGGTGGTTATGCTGGTACATACTCTTATACTGTTAATGGTGGAACTGCCGTAACAGGAGTTAGCACTGCAACTGTTACATTATCAAATTTAGTTGTAGGAAACTATGCAATTGTTGTTACTGACGAAGCAACAGGTTGTACAGCTCCTGTTTCAATTACAATTAATCAACCGGCAGCGCCTTTATCTGCAACATATGCAGCAGTAAATGGGAACTGTTCTGTTAGTACCTCGGCAGTGACTGTTACAGCAACTGGCGGAACACCATTATACAGATATTCATTTGTTCAGGATGGTGCTGCGGTAGGAACATATACGAATAGCAATAAAGCTAATCTTGATCCTGCGGTTAATTTAAACTGGGATGTTTATGTAATTGATGCTAATAATTGTACGTTTAAATTAGATATTACAATTTCTAAAGATCCGGTTCCAACTGTTACAGCTTCTGCGACAGGTCAATGTTTTGGAGTAGGAACTTATACTATTACTGCAACTCCGGGAGCAGGTTTAGTAGCACCTTTAACTTATAGTATTGATAATGGCGCTTCATATCAGGCGGGTAATACATTTGTAATTACTACACCTGGAAGTTATACTGTTAGAATTAAAGACGGTAACGGATGTACAGCAAACAGTAATGTTGTTATAGTTGATAATGCATTAACATTAAATGCTGTATTAGACAAAAACATTACATGTTCAGCTCCGGCAGCGGCTCAAATTACTTTGACTGCTAACGGTGGAAGTACGCCTTATACATACGAATATAAAGAAGCGGCGGGAGCATACACTGCTATGGCTTCTAATGTTTTCAATACATTAGCTCCTGGAAGTTATACTTTCAGAGTTACTGATGCTAACGGATGTAGTAATGTAACTACAACTCCAATTATTATAACTGCACCAGTTAACCCTGATATTACCTTAGTTACGCAAACAGCACTTATTTCTTGTAATGGAGATAGTACAGCTGCAATTGCAATAACTCTTGACAACACAAAAGGACTTGCACCATTTGTTTACACTGTTTTAAATACTACTACAGGAACAAATTACGGCACACAAACATCTGGTTTGGCAGCAGGTAACTATACAATTACAGTTACTGACGCAAAAGGATGTACAGATACATTCCCTATTGTAATTGCGCAACCAACTCCTATTGTTGTTAGTCGTACAGTTACTCCGATTACTTGTACCACAGGAGGAGTTTCTTTAGGATCAATCACAATTAATTCTGTAAGCGGTGGAACTCCAAATTATATCTACCATGTAACAGGAGTTAACGGTTATAACAAACAAATTTCAAATCAAACAGGAGCTACCGCTGTGTTTGAAGTAGTTGATTTTGGTTTATACCAAATCATTGTTACTGATGCAAATGGTTGTACTAATATTGAGCAAAATGTATTAGTTGCTTCTCCACCGGATGATTTAGATATAAATGTGGTTTCACCACCGGCAGACTGTTCTACTGGAGGATCTGCTGTTGTATCTATTGGAACTTCTACATCAATTATTGGTAACGGACCATTCTATTTCGGTATTTATACCGGAGTTATTCCTGCATATCCTGCTGGAATCTGGTTACCAGAAGATGGTTTCCAAAGTAAGAAAACAACATTTACTAACTTATTACCAGGTGTAACTTATACTTTCGTTGTATACGATAGTGATGTAGCACATGGCGGAACAGGAACAGGATGTTATTACTATGAAACAGCAACAACACCTATTCCAACAAATTCAACTTTAACAACTAATGCGCTGATAGCGAATAATATTACTTGTAAAGGAAGTGCTAATGGTAATGTAACTTTTACAATTGCAAGTACTTATCCAGCTGCAACGCCTATTAGTTATGAGATATTTAATTCACAGTCATTAGTAACAACTGGAATTACAGGTACTGGTACAGTTCCTGCAAACGGAATACTTACTCTTTCTAATATCGGACCATTACCATTTGGTAATTACTTCGTTCTGGTAAAAGAAACAGCAGGTGCTACAAATGCTGGATGTAGTGTTGCAACCGTACCATTTAATATTACTGAATCAGCAATTGATTTATCAATTACAGCTTCAGTTTCTAAAAATGCAAATTGTAACCCTAACTCAGGAGTTATTACTGCAATTGGTAAAGACGGTACAGCTCCTTACACATATCAATTATTATTGGCTACAGATCCGGCTCCAACAGCAGCAACTGCTGGCTGGGCAAGTACAAATACATTTAACAGAGATGCAGGAAGCTATATCGCTTATGTAAAAGATGCTTATGGTTGTATTAAACCAGCTTCTGTAATATTAAATAAAGATGCTGACCCAACAATTACAGCACCTGCAGCAATTTGTTATGCTGGTACTTCTTTCACAATTGCAATTTCAGGAACTGTTGATCCTGCAATTGTAGGTGACGCTACTTATAGCGTTAACGGAAGCACTTTCCAAACAAGTCCTAACTTTACATTTAATGCTCCTGGTGTTTATACTTTAGTAATTAAAGATGGTAATGGTTGTACAGCAACTACTACTTATGAAGTTAAGCCACAATTATTCTTAACTGCAGCATTAACAAAAGAGTTAGATTGTACAGCTACGCCAAATGCAACAATTACATTGACTGCTACGGGTGGATATAACACAACTTACACTTATGAATATTCTGTAAATGGTGGTGGTTATACAACAATGCCTTCTAATGTTCTTTCAACTAGTGTTTTAGGAAATTATACTTTCAGAGTAAATGATGCTAAATTGCCAACAGCATGTCAGGCAACAGCAACGCTTACTTTAGATCCAATACCGGCTACTGTTTTCACAACAGCACAAACAAATGTTAGCTGTTTTGGCGGTACAGACGGAACTATTACTGTAAATGTTACTTCAGGAGTTGGTCCTTACGAATATCAATTAGGTGCCGGAGCTTTCCAAACATCTAATGTGTTTACAGGATTAGCTGCAGGAAATTCATATATCATTACAGTTAGAGATGCTAAATCTTGTGTTTATCCAAGTACGGCAATAACTATTACACAGCCAGCGGCCTTAACAGCAACTTCAGTAATAACAGCTCCTTTAGTTTGTACTACAGGAAATGCTCCAACAAAAGCAATTGTTACTGTAACAGCTACTGATGGTACGGCTCCATATTTATACAGTTTTGATAACGGAGTGACTTACACTTCTACAAATACTTATGAAGTTTTTGCAGGTACAACTTTTGATGTTTTAGTTAAAGATGCTAAAGGATGTACGTTTACATTAACAAACGGAGTTAACATTCCAGCCTTGAATCCACCGACAAATATGGATATCACAGGAACGCCAATCTGGTGTGCACCTGCTGCGAACACGACAAGTACCGTTACAATCAGTAATGTAATAAACGGAGTAGGTACACTTCAATATGAGATTCTTTCTCCAATTGTAGTTGCTAAACAAACAACTGCAACATTTGCAGGATTAACACCGGATACTTATTTGTTCCAGGTTACAGATGCAAATGGCTGTACTTATCAGGAATCATATACAATAAGCCCGGTAACCAACATTACTGTTTCAGGTGCATTGGTAAGTAATGTAGTTTGTAACGGAGAAGCAAACGGTGCTGTGAAATTTACAGTTGCCAATTATGCGGGAGGTTATACAGCTGCATTAACAGCAGGAACAGGTACTTTGGCCCAAACAGGAAACACGGTAAATGTTACAGGATTAGTTCCTGGAACATACACGGTTCTTGTAACAGATGCTATAACAGGATGTACAGCAACAGCTTCGGTAGTTGTTACACAGCCTACAGTATTAAACCTTGCTTTGGTAAGCAATGTAAATGCAAATTGTAATTTTGGAGCTAAAGTTAGCGTATTGGCCAGCGGAGGAACACCAACATATAAATATCAATTTGTTGAGGATGGAGTTGCTCCAAATCCTTTAGATTATGACACAGTTGACAATGCTGTTTTAAATCCACTTACAAATACCCAATGGGATGTGTATGCAATAGATGCTAACGGATGTACTGCTAAATACGATCTTACAATTGCTACAGATTTACCACCGACAATTAATTCATCAGCTGGATTGTATTGTTATACAGGAGGTCCGGTTCCAATTACGATAACAGGAACTTATGTTGGTACCCCAACATACAGTATTGGTAACGGATACCAATCTAGCCCTAACTTTGTATTGAATGCGCCAGGAAACTACACATTCTCTATTAAAGATGGTAATGGTTGTGTGGTATCAAGTCCATATACTTTAAATCAGGAATTATTATTACAAGCTAGTTTAACACAAGACTTGACTTGTGCAGGATCAGCTACGATCACATTATTGGCAACACAAGGAACGAAAACTTATGCAGGATTCGAAGTTGACTTTAATGGAGGCGGATATGTTGCTGCAACATCACCTTACACAGCTACTGCTGCTGGAACTTATACATTCAAAGTAACAGACAGCCAAGGATGTCAGGCAGTTTCTATTCCGGTAATAGTAACCCCAACAACAACTCCAACAGCAACATTTACTCAAACAAACGTAAGCTGTATAGGAGGAAATGACGGAAGTATCATTGTTACTGCAGCAGATGGAATTTTACCATACCAATACAGTATCAACGGAGGAACTCCACAAAGTTCAAATATCTTTACAGGCTTAACAGCGGGAACGTATAACATTGTAGTACAGGATGCTAAACAATGTTCTTCAGTAACTGTAACCGCTACTATTACTGAGCCATTAGCTCTTGCAGCTACAGGTACGTTAACACAAAGCTTAACTTGTGGTACAGGAAATGCTACCCAGCCTGCTATTGTTACTATTACGGTAGATTCAACGACAGGTACATCTCCATATCAATATAGTTTCAATGGAGGAACCAATTACAGTTCAACCAATACGTTTACCACGTATAGTGCAGGAACAGTAACGGCGTATGTAAAAGATGCTAACAACTGTATCATTGCAGTACCGGTTGATGTTATTATTCCAGCCTTGAATCCACCGACAAATATGGATATCACAGGAACGCCAATCTGGTGTGCACCTGCTGCGAACACGACAAGTACCGTTACAATCAGTAATGTAATTAACGGAGTAGGTACACTTCAATATGAGATTCTTTCTCCTATTGTAGTTGCTAAACAAACAACTGCAACATTTGCAGGATTAACACCGGATACTTATTTGTTCCAGGTTACAGATGCAAATGGCTGTACTTATCAGGAATCATATACAATAAGCCCGGTAACCAACATTACTGTTTCAGGTGCATTGGTAAGTAATGTAGTTTGTAACGGAGAAGCTAACGGTGCTGTGAAATTTACAGTTGCCAATTATGCGGGAGGTTACACGGCTACCTTAACAGCAGGAACAGGTACTTTGGCCCAAGCAGGAAACACGGTAAATGTTACGGGATTAGTTCCTGGAACATACACGGTTCTTGTAACAGATGCTATAACAGGATGTACAGCAACAGCTTCGGTAGTTGTTACACAGCCAACAGTATTAAACCTTGCTTTGGTAAGCAATGTAAATGCAAATTGTAATTTTGGTGCAAAAGTTAGCGTATTGGCTAACGGAGGAACACCAACATATAAATACCAATTTGTTCAGGATGGAGTAACACCAAACGTATTGGATTACGATACGGTTGACAACGCTGTTTTAGATCCAACAGTAAATACTCAATGGGATGTTTATGCAATAGATGCTAACGGTTGTACAGTTAAATACGACCTTACAATTGGTACGGATGCCTTACCAACAATTAATTCATCAGCTGGATTGTATTGTTATACAGGAGGTCCGGTTCCAATTACGATAACAGGAACTTATGTTGGTACCCCAACATACAGTATTGGTAACGGATACCAATCTAGCCCTAACTTTGTATTGAATGCGCCAGGAAACTACACATTCTCTATTAAAGATGGTAATGGTTGTGTGGTATCAAGTCCATATACTTTAAATCAGGAATTATTATTACAAGCTAGTTTAACACAAGACTTGACTTGTGCAGGATCAGCTACGATCACATTATTGGCAACACAAGGAACGAAAACTTATGCAGGATTCGAAGTTGACTTTAATGGAGGCGGATATGTTGCTGCAACATCACCTTACACAGCTACTGCTGCTGGAACTTATACATTCAAAGTAACAGACAGCCAAGGATGTCAGGCAGTTTCTATTCCGGTAATAGTAACCCCAACAACAACTCCAACAGCAACATTTACTCAAACAAACGTAAGCTGTATAGGAGGAAATGACGGAAGTATCATTGTTACTGCAGCAGATGGAATTTTACCATACCAATACAGTATCAACGGAGGAACTCCACAAAGTTCAAATATCTTTACAGGCTTAACAGCGGGAACGTATAACATTGTAGTACAGGATGCTAAACAATGTTCTTCAGTAACTGTAACCGCTACTATTACTGAGCCATTAGCTCTTGCAGCTACAGGTACGTTAACACAAAGCTTAACTTGTGGTACAGGAAATGCTACCCAGCCTGCTATTGTTACTATTACGGTAGATTCAACAACAGGTACATCTCCATACCAATATAGTTTCAATGGAGGAACAAATTACAGTTCAACCAATACGTTTACCACGTATAGTGCAGGAACAGTAACGGCGTATGTAAAAGATGCTAACAACTGTATCATTGCAGTACCGGTTGATGTTATTATTCCAGCCTTGAACCCACCAACAATTAACACCGTGACAGGAACGCCAATCTGGTGTGCACCTGCTGCAAATACTACTAGTACTGTTACTGTAAATGTTTCAAACGGTGTTGGTACATTACATTATGAAATTCTTTCTCCTGCAAGCGCAGTTACAAATGTTTCAGGAGCAACCAGCGGTATATTCACCGGATTAAATGCAGGTACTTACTTATTCCAGGTAACTGATGCAAATGGTTGTAAAGATGATGCTTCTTATACTGTTGATCCATTAGTAAATATTACTATCGCTGGTCAGTTACTAAATGATGTAAGCTGTAATGGTGGTGCAAATGGTTCTGTGAAATTTGATGTAGATAATTTTGGAACAAGTTACACAGCTACTTTAATAGGTGGTCCAACAACTGGAACACTAACTCAAGTTGGAAAAGTGGTAACTTTAACAAACTTACCAATAGGTAATTATACAGTTGAAGTAGTAGATAATATTACAGGTTGTAGAGCTAGTGCTTCGGTTCAGGTTATTCAGCCAACTGTTTTAACATTGACTCAAACTAAAAATGTTAATGCAAATTGTAATTCAGGAGCTCAGGTAACTGTAACAGCTTCAGGAGGTACTCCGGATTATAAATATGCATTTGTTTTAGGAACTGGTACACCAACAGCAACAGATTATACAAATAGCAATAGTGCTGTTTTAGATCCTGTACTTGGATTAAACTGGAGAGCTTATGTAATCGATTCTAAAAATTGTGAAACATTTATTCCAATTACGATTGCATTAGATCCATTGCCAACTGGTGTAACGGCAAACGTTGCAAGTCAGTGTCCATCAGCTACAGGTGAGTATACATTCACAGTTAATGTTACTTCTGGTGTTGCGCCTTACGAATACAGTATTGGAAACGGCTTCCAGGCAAGTCCAACATTTACTGTAAATGCCGCAGGTACTTATGATGTAACGGTTAGAGATGCTAATGCTTGTACAACAACTGTAACTGCTGCGGTAACTATTTCTCCGGCTTTACAACTTGATGCTACAATTACAGCATTGCCAGGATGTGTTGTTACTAATAATGGTATTATCACAGCAACTGCAACAGGAGGTTCAGCAACTGCAAATTACAGATATACACTAGATGGCGGAGTTATTGTTACAACTACTCCTGCAGTATTCAATAATGTTACTCCGGGTACACACGTAGTTAGAGTGAGAGACGTTGTTACAGGTTGTGCTGTTGTAGTTAATGTTGTTGTAGCACCTGCTACAGATATTACAGGACTTGCATTAACGCCGGTACATGTAACTTGTAGAGGTGGAAACAATGGTTCAATCACAGCAAGTTTAGCCCCAAGTTCACCAGGTGTTAATGATAACCCAGTTTATGTTTATAGATTAACAGGAACTAATGCTCTTGGAGCTGCAATTAGCAGACCAAACCAACCGAGCCCTGTTTTTGAAAACCTTGAAGCTGGAGATTATACTGTAACGGTAACTTCAGGAAGAGGATGTGAAGATTCTGAAGATGTTAGAATCAATCAATTTAATTTAATAGCAGTAGGTGCTCCGGTACTTGTACAATATGGTTGTGCAACAGGAACAAATACTTCTAAATATGCTACTGTAACAGTTGGTACTGTGACAGGTGGATCTGGAACTTACAACAACTATGAATTCTTCAGAGATGGAGTTTCAGTTCAAAATGGTCCTCAAACTGTATATACAGAAACAGATTACTTAGGAGGAAACTACTCTGTAATAGTTCGCGATGATGCAGGATGTTCAGGTGCAAGCGTAGGAACAGTGAGAGTTAATCCATTTATCAGTTTAGATGAAATAAACGTTTCAAAAGTTGCTATTACTTGTATTTCAAGTGAAGAAATCACAGTTTCTGTTACAAGCACAGGAGGAACACCGGCATTATTAAATTATACTGTTGCTGGTACTGATAATGTTTATAATCAAACGAAAACGAATGGTAACTTCACAGGTTTAGGAATAGGAAGTTATATCATCACGGTTACAAATCCTGCAACAGGATGTAGCATACAAAAAGCACACTATGTGGCAGACCCTAATACATTCGAGATTAAAGCTAATCCAATTGTACAAGAAGTTTGTTTTGGTGATAATAATGGAAGTGTTGAATTAACTTTCGTTGATAATCAACTTAATCCAACCGATGAAGCAGGACCATTCACATATACAATTACTGGTCCGGTTCCAAGTAATGGAACTACGACTACGGCAGGTCCGATTACAATTTCGAACCTTATAGCAGGAGAATATACTGTAGTAGCCAAATTGGTAAATAGTCCAGAATGTACTGTTTCGACAGTATTCACAATTAGTCAGCCTGCTGCTAAATTAGAAGTAACAACAACAAAATCTAACATTACTTGTGTAACGGGTAATAATGATGGAGTTATTTATGCTTCTGCAAAAGGTGGATGGGATGAAGATTACCAATACCAATTGGTATTAAACGGAACTGTTTTAGTAGATTATTCTGCTCAATTCGAATTCCCTAATTTATCAGCTGGTACTTATACAGTTAATGTTAAAGATGGAAAAGGATGTCCGGCTTCTGCACAGGAAATACTGGTTGTTCCGGCTCCAATAACATTTACCGCAACAGCAGATGCAAACGTATTGTCTTGTTATGGTGATAAAAATGGTGTAATTAGAGTTTCTCCTCCAACAGGTGGCGAAGGAAGTAATTACCTATATACTTTAACAGTAGTTTCAAACAATCCTGTTACAACTGTTGGACCACAAATTGATCCTGTTTTTGACGGATTAGGAGCAGGAAGATATACAGTAACTGTAACTGATGGATTTAGCTGTACGGCTACTTCATCTGCAGAAATTGTAATTACTGAACCAACGTTAATTAAACCGGTATTAGTTAAGTCAAGAAATCAAACTTGTCTGACACAAACAGAGCTTACATTGAGCGCAACTGGAGGAACAGGTACTTATCAATATAGTGCAACAGAAGATTTTGCAACGGTATTAGGAACATTCACAACATCAATTTCATTCGATGTTCCTGTAGGTACTTATAGCTATTTCGTAAGAGATGCTAACGGATGTAAATCTTTTGTAACTGCACCGGTTGAAATTCAGCCTCTTGAACCTTTAACAATTACAGTAGATGTTTCTGCCGCAGTAGTTAAATGTCAAGGAGATGCATCAGCAACAATATTTGCTGAAGCGACAGGTGGTTTAGGTGATTATGTTTATACATTGCTTAATGCAGCAAATAATAGTGTAGTTCGTCCAGCTCAGTCAAACGGAACATTTGCAAACTTGCCAATAGGTAACTATATAGTTTCTGTTGTTAGTCATGATTGTTCTAATGCAAGCCCGGCAATTTCAATTACTGAACCGCCAGCTCCTTTAGCAGCAACGCCAACCAAAACAGACGTTACTTGTTTCGGAGCCAACAATGGTAAAATTGAGATTAACGCTACAGGTGGTACTGGAACTATTCAATATGCAATTTCACCAGATTTAGATAAATTCGATTCTAAATTTATATTTGAGAATTTAGCTCCTGGTGATTACAGAATCGTTGTAAAAGATGATAATGGATGTAGCGAAATAATTGATGTAACAATTGAAAACGGTAACTTACTATATGCGACTTTAGATGCAACATCTATTCAGCCAGAATTATGCGCAGGTGAACTTAACGCTTCATTCAGAGTAGATATATTTGGTGGTAAAGCTCCTTATTTTGTACGTATCGATAATGAAACTGCTTTTGTTCCGGCAAACGGCCCAGGTGGTGCACATCATATCTTTAGCGGATTAAAAGGCGGTGATCATACAGTTTATGTTACAGATAGTTATGGTTGTGGACCAATGGAACTTCCGGTTTCAACTCCTAAACCAGTTACAATTAATCCTGTTGCTGCTGAAACAATATATGGTTGTGAAACAAATACAACAACAGTTGAGTTTGATAACAGCAATAACATTGCAGATCTGGATTTCTCTCTTGATAATACAGGAGTAATTAATCCTGATGGTCCAATCTTTAAAGATTTAACGCCTGGTCCTCACAGTATTTTAGTGAGACATACAAATGGATGTGAACAAAGAACAGACGTTTTCGTAATCGAAGGATTTGACAAACTAACCCTTGCAGATATTACTGTAAGCAGTAAAGCAGATGTTAATATAATCAGAGTACAAGCTGCGGGAGGTAAAAAAGACTATGTTTACAGTTTTAATAAAATGCCATTTGATGAAGCTAATAAAGCACCATTTACATCATCTAATGAATTCAGAATTTACGAAACAGCTATTTACAGAGTATTTGTTAGAGATGAAAACGGTTGTGAGGAATATATAGATATAGAAGGTAAATTCATCGATTTCTGTATGCCAAATTACTTTACACCAAACGGTGACGGCAGATACGACGAAATTGGACCAGATTGTGGTGCATTAGCTTACAAAGATTTAACATTCGATATCTTTGACAGATACGGTAGAGTAGTAGCGAAATACAAAGTAGGTCAAAAATGGGATGGTAAATACAACGGAGCAGAATTGCCAACAGGAGATTACTGGTATGTTCTTAAACTAAATGACGAGAAAGATGATAGAGAGTTTGTTGGACATTTCACATTATACAGATAACAAAATTATAGCCCCGATGATGTTATCTAAAAAAATTATTACAATGAAAAAATTTATTTTATCCTTAGTACTCATGGCTGTAACAACAAGTTACAGCCAAGAGTTAAACCTACCGGTGTTTACGCAGTATTTAGCTGATAATCCATTTGTAATTTCACCCGCTTTTGCTGGTATTGGCGATAATCTTAGGATTCGTGCCAATGGCCTTACGCAATGGGTTGGAATCAAAGATGCACCAGATAACCAATCATTGTATGCTGATTTCCGTATATTAGACCGTTCCGGAGTTGGTTTGTCGTTATATAATGACAGTAATGGTAATACAAGACAAACAGGAGCCAAAGTATCGTTTGCACATCACCTTATATTAGATTATTATTCAAAACAATATCTATCATTTGGTATTTCGTATAACTATAACAACTTCCGTATCGAAACTGGTAATTTCACCGGCGACGTTAATGGAGGACCTGTACAAGATCCGGGAAGACCAACCGATAACAGATATACACAAAACAACAACTTTGATATTAGTGCTTTATACCGTAATAAAAACTTTTACATAAGTTTTAATGCAAACAACGTTTTAAAGAAAAACACTGAGAAGTATTTTGTTGATGAACCAGAATTACTTTCCAACTATCAGGTATATACCGGTATGGTTTTTAAAGACGGTGAAAATAGCCGTATCGAATACGAACCATCTGTTTACTATCAGTTTTTTGCAAGTGACCAACGTTCAACAACCGATTTAAACTTCAAGTACAGACGATTCAATCGTTACGAAGATTACTATTGGATAGGAGTTTCTTACCGTATGTTAAACGACCAGTTCCCAAAACCATTATCAGTTGGGCCAATGGTAGGATTCATGAAATCTAAATTTTACTTCGGTTATTCTTATCAGGTAATGTTCAATGATCTTGGCAATTATAATACAGGAACTCACTCGATCACAATTGGATTCGATTTCTTCGGATCAATCAGTAACTGTCCTTGTACCCAAAGTCCGGTACACGACTAATAAAATTTACAAGTAAAAATTACTGTAGACTAAATACTATTTTTTTTCGTTTTTTATTAAATGAAGAGCCAATATTTGGTTTGCAGTAACTTTTAACTGTTAAATATTCTACGGCACAATTTTATTTTTTTTGAAATAAATTGGTTTGTTTTCTTAATTTACAACGTTTTCGTTGTTATAGATAGGTTATTTTTAGATATTTCGAATTTAATACTACATTAAAAGTTCTATATTTGTTATTCTTTCAAAAATTAAAAAATTATCAAATGAAAACTTTAAACGATTTCGACTTTAAAAATAAAAAAGCAATTATCCGTGTTGACTTCAACGTGCCTTTGGATGAAAACTTTAATGTAACAGATGCTACACGTATAGAAGCTGCAAAACCAACCATTGATGCAATTTTAAAGCAGGGTGGAAGTGTAATTTTAATGTCGCATTTAGGAAGACCAAAAGGAGCCGAAGAAAAATACTCATTAAAACATATTTTAAAAACTGCTTCAGATATTTTAGGAGTTCCGGTTCAGTTTGCTGAAAACTGCGTTGGAGAAGTAGCACAAACTGCTGCTAAAAACCTAAAACCAGGAGAAGTTTTATTACTTGAAAATTTACGTTTTCATGCAGAAGAAGAAGCTGGAGATGTTGCTTTTGCAAAAGAATTAGCTTCACTTGGAGACATCTACGTAAACGATGCCTTTGGAACTGCCCACAGAGCACACGCATCAACAACTATTATTGCACAATTTTTTCCAACAGAAAAATGCTTTGGAACATTATTGGCAAAAGAAATTGAAAGCTTAAACAAAGTACTTAACAATAGCGAAAAACCAGTAACAGCTGTTCTTGGCGGATCTAAAGTTTCATCTAAAATTACTGTAATCGAAAATATCTTAGATAAAGTAGATCACATGATTATTGGAGGTGGAATGACTTTTACATTCATCAAAGCACAAGGCGGAAAAATTGGTGAATCTATTTGTGAAGACGACAAACAAGAATTAGCACTTGAAATTTTAAGATTAGCTAAAGAAAAAGGAGTTCAGGTTCATATTCCGGTTGATGTTATTGCTGCAGATGATTTCTCAAACACAGCAAATACACAAGTAGTAGATGTAACAGCAATTCCTGACGGATGGCAAGGTCTTGACGCAGGTCCTAAATCATTAGAAAACTTCAAAAAAGTAATTTTAGAGTCAAAAACTATTTTATGGAATGGTCCATTAGGTGTTTTTGAGATGGAATCTTTTGCTAAAGGAACTATTGCTTTAGGAGATTATATCGCAGAAGCTACAGAAAAAGGTGCTTTCTCACTAGTTGGAGGAGGAGATTCTGTTGCAGCTGTAAAACAGTTTGGTTTTGAAGATAAAATGAGCTACGTTTCCACTGGTGGCGGTGCAATGCTTGAAATGTTAGAAGGAAAAGTTTTGCCTGGAATCGCAGCGATTTTAGACTAAAATATCACAATTAACATTTTTTTGCATATTTTTCTTCTATAAACTATTTAGTTTTGCAAAGTTAACTCTTCTGTAATTTATTGAATTATAGAATTTTAAATAAAAGTTATATGATTATAAGGAAAATTTCATTAGCGGTTTCTGTTTTATTCTCCATTGCCTCCTTTGCACAAGATATTGTAAAAGCAGATTTGCAGATTAAACCAGATGTTAAAATCTCGTACTTAGATTCGGTTAAAAATACTTTCAAAAAAGATCAGATGTGCACTCGCGTAGACAGTCTTTGGATGAATGAATTAGTAAGTTTAGATATCTACGATGATTTAACAAAAGACATTCAGACAATCAATACAGACATAAGTGTTGATCAGGAACTACCAACTGAGTTGCTTAAACAGCGACTTCAGGTTATGAATGAGAAATCGCCTTTTGAAATAGAATATAATCAGGGATTAGAAAACATCATAAAGTCGTTTCTTAAAAATCGTAAAAAATCATTTTCACGATTAATGGCTTTATCAGAATATTATTTCCCAATTTTTGAAGACGCTTTTGCCAAACAAAACGTGCCTTTGGAAATTAAATATTTAGCCGTTGTAGAATCTGCTTTAAACCCTAAAGCAGTTTCTAAAATGGGCGCCACGGGTCTTTGGCAATTCATGTACGGAACCGGAAAACAATACGATCTTAAAATTGATTCTTATATAGACGAACGAAGCGATCCTTTGAAAGCGACAGCAGCATGTTCAGAATATATGACCAAAATGTTCAAAATTTTTGGTGATTGGGAATTAGTTCTAGCATCGTATAATTCAGGACCGGGAAATGTTACAAAAGCGATTCGTCGTTCTGGCGGAAAAACAAAATACTGGGATATTCGTAACCACCTTCCAAAAGAAACGCAAGGTTATGTTCCTGCCTTTTTGGCTACAATGTATCTTTTTGAATTTCACAAAGAACACGGAATCAATCCTGAAAGAGCTGTTGTTAAAAACTTCGAAACAGATACAGTTCAAATCAAAAATCAAATGTCATTCAAGCAAATTGCTGATTTGTTAGACATGCCACAATCACAAATACAACTTTTAAATCCTTCTTATAAACTTGGTGTAGTGCCGTTTTACCAAAACGAACCGCATTATTTACGTTTGCCAAAAGATAAAATTTCAACTTTTGTTTCAAACGAAGATAAAATTTATGCTTACGTAAGTTATCAATCTCAGCACAAAGGATTGCCAAAACAATTGGCATTAAAAGTTACACCTAAAGGAAAAGCTAAACTTGATACTGCAGTTGCTGTAGCAGAAACGCAATATTATAAAGTAAGAAAAGGCGACAACCTTGGCACAATTGCAGACAAATATGATGTTTCAATTTTAGATTTAAAAAAATGGAACAACCTTAAAGGAAATGCAATAGCTCTTGGCAAAACTTTAAAAATTAAATCAAGTAACGATTCAATTGTAAAAGCACCAAAAGAATTAAAAGCGCCTGAAATTGATAAAAAACAAGTTGAAGAAGCAATCGCATCTAACAATGATGTGAAAGAAAAAACAAACACTGTTAATCAGGAATATGTTGTTGCTGCCGGTGATAATTTAGGAAGCATTGCTAAAAAATTCGGTACAACAATTGCTGACTTAAAAGACCTGAACAACTTAACATCAAACAATATTGGTTTAGGAAAAACATTAATTATTTCTAAACTTGTTACAACAGTTGATGATAATAATGTTGCTACAACTTCAATAGCGGTAAGCTCTGTTGAATCATTCAAGAAAAAAACAGCCTCTGCAAAAAATATAGGTGAAGATTATTACGTTAAAAAAGGAGATTCTTTATATAGTATTTCAAAAAAATATCCAGGAGTAACTATTTCAGATATTAAAAAATGGAATAATATTCAGGATGGTGATATTAAACCCGGAATGAAACTTAAAATAAACGGATAATAAAAAAAATCTTAACTAAATTTGGGTTTTATTTCATTAAACTAAGAAAATGAATAAAACCCATTTTTTATGCCTTTTACTTTCGTGTTTGTTTGTTTCGTGTGTTAAAAACGAGAAGCAGCCTCAGCCGGTTTCTGGTAAAACAAACACCATTTCTATTATCATCGACGATCAGTTATGGTATGGAGAAGTGGGTGATACCATTCGAAATAAATTTGCATCTCCCGTTTTGGGTCTTACACAAGAAGAACCTCTATTTACGATCAATCAATATCCCGCAAAATTACTTGAAGGTTTTGTGACCGATAGCCGAAGCATTATTGTGGTTAAAAAAGCTGCAACTGATAAGTTCGAAATCAAACACAGCCAAACATTACCGCACAACACCTTTCGCATTTACGGAAAATCTGTAGATGATATTATTTGCAGTATAGAATTGAATTCAGCACAAATTATAAAGATGATTCGCGATGCTGAAATTCAAAAAATTCAGCAGGACAATAGTAAATCATTGTTGAATCCTACTGTAATAAAAAACAAGTTTCATATCAATCTGCAAATTCCTTCTGGTTACGAATATATGCTTCATAAAAAGAATTTTATGTGGCTGAAAAAAGATATTATCAGCGGCAATACAAGTTTACTTATCTATCAAATTCCAATTCGCAGACTCACCAAAGGATCTGATGTTGTAGGCAATATTGTTCGAATGAGAGATTCAATCGGTAAATACATCAAAGGCCGTGAACCGGATACACCTATGATTACGGGAGAAGCATATGCGCCCTATTTTTCAAATACAGAATTAGATGGAAAGAAAACATTTGAAACCAAAGGAACCTGGGAATTAAAAAATGACTTCATGACCGGACCTTTTATCAACTACGCTATTATAGACGAAAAGTACAGCAGAATTTTAGTTATTGAAGGATTTTGCTATTCGCCTTCAAATCAGGAAAGAGACTTAATGCTTGAACTTGAGGCAATTATAAAATCAGTTAAAGTGGATAAAAGGTAATTTGTTTTATTTTTCGTACATTTGATTTAATAACCAATAAATCAATTAATTATGAAAAAGATCTATCTATTATTGTCAATTTTGACATTGTGTTTTGTGTCTTGTAAAAAAGAAGTCAAAGCTGAAAATGAAGAGGTAAAAGTTACAGATACGATTAAAACGAAAGATACAGTTTCAGAACCAGCTTTAGATTCTGCAGCACAAATGAAAGCATGGGCAGATTATGCCACGCCCGGAACGGAGCATAAAATGATGGCCGACGAAACCGGTACCTGGAATTGTGATATGACTTTTTGGATGGAACCAAATGGAAAACCTGAAAAAGCAAGTTCAGTTGCGCATATAAAAATGGTGCTTGGAGGACGTTATCAGGAAACCAATTACAGTGGTACCATGATGGGACAACCATTTGAAGGAAAAAGCACCGTAGCCTACAACAATGCAAGCAAAGAATTTACAACGACTTTTATCGATAATATGGGAACAGGCATGATGGTGGCAATTGGTAAATATGACGAAAGTAAAAAAAGTATAGAATACAAAGGCGACATGGTAAATCCTGTAAATGGTAAAAAAACACCTTATCGTGAAATTTATACTATTGTTGATGCAACAACACGTAAAATGGAAATGTTTGATGTAAAAAATGGGGAAGAATATAAAAGCATGGAAATTATAATGAAGAAGAAATAAGATTCATTCGAAGCGCTTGACATAAAAGAAATCCCGATTGCAGTTTGTAATTGGGATTTGTCTTTTGAAATAATAGTAATTTCAAATTTTCAATTAATTTAGCCCTTTCTAAAAAAGAAGATTGAAATGGAATTAAAATGGAAAATAAAGCCTTTTGAGGCATTAACTGTTAACGAGTTGTATGATTTGCTTAAAGTGCGAAGTGAGATCTTTGTAGTAGAGCAAAATTGTGTTTATTTAGACATTGATGGCAAAGACAAGAAAGGTTTACACTTAATTGGTGAATACGATAATAAAATCGTCGCTTATGCACGTTTATTCGATGCCGGAATTAGTTTTGATAATGCATCAATTGGAAGGGTAGTTGTTGATGCCAATTACAGAGATAAAAAATGGGGACACGATTTAATGCGTGAAGCGATTGCCGGAATCAAATCAAATTTTGGTAAAGAAAAAATCACAATTGGAGCACAATTATATTTAAAGAAATTTTACGAAAGCCATGGTTTTGTACAAACCAGCGAAATGTATCTGGAAGATGATATTCCTCATATTGAAATGATTCGGGAATAATAAAGTTAAATGCTAATTTTAAATTAATGCAATTTTGTTTCAATAATATTTTTCTTCTGTTTTTATTTTATAAGCATCTTATAGATAAAGGATTAGTAACTTAGTTTAAAGAATAACTTTAAGCCGTATTGTAGCTTTTTGGGTTTTTTAATTCCGGAATAAACTATATTTTTGTAATGCAAAACTCGACGCGACGATCTAATTTATCACCTCGTCCTAATGGATATTTGTTGCCGCAACCTTGAAAAGTCATTCGACCGGAAGATACTTTTTTAGAAATTAAATATTTGAAAACTGTCTTTGCACGATTCCAGGAAAGTCTTCTTTCTTTGGTGTCTTTGTCAATTGCATCACTGTAAATTTCGGGAGTGCAGCAAACATGACCCTTAATCTCAAATTCAATATTTTTCTTCTGCTGTAAAATAGAGGCTATTTTGTCTAATTCCTTTTTCGAATTATGAGTAAGTTTAGAGCTTCCGAGATCAAATAAGATATTGTCGAGGTAGATTTTGTCTCCAACTTTTAAACTGTTTTTAAACGAATTGTAAACGCCTTTTCCAAAACTGTTTTTATTAACGAGTATTAAATCAACCCGCCGATTTCTGGAACGCGTTTCGTGTAAATCTTCAACAGTGTCCGGCTTGACAACGATACGTCCTTTACCTTCAAGAATTATTATTTTGCTTTGGTTAAAACCGTTAGAAACCAATAACTGCTGAATCGTATTTACCCGATTATTAGATAATCGGAAGTTATATTCATCAGTGCCGCGATCATCACAATAGCCATAGATTTGAATAGATTCTATTTTTGAAGTATCTATTTTTTTTATAAAATTAGAAACAACGCCTGTTTGCTGTTCCGTAAGATCAAATTTATCGAAATCAAAAAAGACTGTTTCGATAGGTTTTTGCTGTGCCGATAAATGGAAAGTAAAGAATAGAAATAAGACTTTACAAAGTTTCATTTTTTTTACATTTTTAAAATGGTTTTATACTCAGTTTGATTATTCAAAACGCTCACCGCTTTCTTAATTTCTGAATTGTTTTTAATGTAAAATTGATACAAACCTTCCTGATATTGGTATCTCTTAATTAGTTCCTCCTGGATCAGGCCTTTAATTTCTTTTTGGTTTTTGTCTAATAAAGTAGTTTCACTTTTTTCTAAGGCATTTAATAACTGCTGATATTCCGGTGCGATCGTTTCGTCTATTTTTTCATTTTTGGCTGCAGCCAAAGTATTTTTCAAAGCTACTTCCGTTTCAGTATCAAAAGTAATTTTGTTTGTTTTTAAATATTGTTTGAAGCTGGCATAATCCGCATCTGTTATAACGGGGATTTTATCGCCCAAATTTGGATTTTTATAATAATAGCTTGTTGCGTAATCAAAGATTCCGTCATTTTTTAAAAGAGCCGTTGTAATAGGGCTTGTTTTTGCTTCATCGAGTTCAATATCCGGCAAAACGCCTCCGCCGTCATAAACAGTTCTTCCTTTTCTGGTTTTAAAAGCATTGAAGTTTTTGGCATCGGTTTTTAAAGCAACGCCATTTTTGTCTTTGTGCGCATAATCCAAAGCCTGAATACATCTTCCCGAAGGCGTGTAATAACGGGAAATGGTAACTTTAAGCTGAGTTCCGTAAGTTAAATCTACAGAACGCTGTACCAAACCTTTACCAAAACTACGGCTTCCCAAAATTACTGCGCGGTCTAAATCCTGCAAAGCTCCGGAAACAATTTCTGATGCAGATGCACTTCTTCCGTTTACTAAAATAGCCAACGGAATTTCAGTATCTATTGGCTGATTCTGAGTTTTATATGTATTATTATGTTTCTCAATTCTTGATTTTGTTGTTACAATCACTTCATTCTTCGGAACAAATAAATTGCAGATATCAATTGCTTCGTTTAATAAACCGCCCGGATTTCCTCTTAAATCCAATACAATTTGTTTTGCGCCATCTGCTTTTAGTTTTTCAAGTGCCTCTTTTACTTCAGCGGCAGCTTTTCTGCTAAAATGTGCCAAAACAATATAACCTGTTTTATCATCGATTTTTCCATAAAAAGGAACCGATTTAATATCGACTTCATCCAAAACCAATTCGGTTGTATAAGTTTTGCCCTGACGCAGGTATTTGATTGTAATCTTGGTGTTTTTTGTTCCTTTCAATAATTGCGAAGCATCATCTTTAAAATCGGCAATTAAAACATCACCAATCTGAATAATTTCGTCACCTGCTTTTAATCCCGCTTTATCTGCCGGATAATTTTTATAAGGTTCACGAACAATCAAGCGGTCTTTTTTGCGCGCAATCATAGCACCAATTCCGGTATATTCTCCCGTATTGTTGATTTTAAAGTTTACGACATCCTGCTCGTTAAAGTAAACCGTGTACGGATCTAAACTTCCCAACATGCTTTTAATGGCTTTGTCCATCAAATCACCCGGATTTGTTTCGTCTACATAATTGGTGTTTACTGCTTTAAATAAAGTCGTGAAGATTTCTATTTGCTTGGCAATCTCAAAAAAATCGTCTTTGAAACTGGTTCCAATAAATAAAAATCCTGCCGCAACAGTTGGTATAATGAACTTCTTTTTGAAATAAGGATACATGTTATGTTTTTTTTCTTTTAAATCGTTTTCTAATTAAATAGGCAATTAGAACGAATAGGATAATAAATGGCCAAATGCTAATAATAGAAATCAGGAAACTTGATAAACCAAAAAATCCTGACTTAACTGCAGTCCATATTTTTGATCCGTACGAAGTTTTGACCGCTTCTTTTTCAGCAATGGTTTTGTAAAATTCAATAGTAATGGTGCTTTCAGAAACGCGGCTTTCTAAGTATTTCAGCTGCCCTTCTTTGGCTTCAATCTCTTCTCTGATAATCGAAATTTGTTTCTCAATTTCTAATATCTCACTTATTTTCGTGGCTTTTTGCAGAATTTGAAGGTAACGTTCTTCAAGTTTCTTTTTGGTTTTTAATCTGGAATTAAGATCAATATATTGTTCGGTAACATCTTCAGCAGAAATTTCTTTTCTTTCAAAATAAGAAACACCTTTCGATACAGACTTTATAAACGCATCAAAATTCTGACTAGGAATTCTAACGGTAAGATTTCTATAAATATTGTCGTAATCTTTTCCTTCAGTATCATTTTGAATAGTTCCTTTATTTGCTGTAATTGCTTTTTGAATTTGGGCGAAAGTTTCATCTAAATCATCAGTTTCAAATCGAAGTGATGCCTGTTTGATAATCTTCTGAGGAATTGCTTGTACAGACGCAGCCTGGTTTCTTTCATAGTTCTCTTCACTTTTAGCCGGAAGTTTTACGGCACTAATTGACATTGCTTGATCTGAGGACTCATTTTTACTGCAACTTCCTAAACTCAAAATCAAAAATGATAAAAAGAAAATATATCTCATAAAGCTCCAATTTAGAGCTAAAACTACAATTTTTTTATAATTTTTTGTCTAATTTGATAAAAAAATTGTATTTTAAAGACTACAATTCTGTTTTGTTTTCAGAATCGGGAGTTTTGTTTACTTGTTGCAGAAATTTCTCAAACAACTGGATTGTTTTAGTATTGATTTCTTGATAAGATAAACGATCTTTTGTCTGATAAAAAAACATGAATGAATAAGGCTGTTCAACATTATCCCAAAGTAAATGTTTGTTCAGTCGGTATGTTTCTCTAAGAACGCGCTTGAAGTAATTGCGGTCGACAGCTTTTTTGAAATATTTCTTAGAAACTGAAACCCCAATTTTAATTTTTTGTTCTGAATTTTCTTCCGCTTGACGGTAAACCAAACGCAACGGATATTTAGAAACAGATTTGCCTTCAGAAAAAAGTAAGCCAATCGTGGTTTTGCTTTTTAAACGTTCGTTTTTTGAGTAAGTAAAGTTCATTTTAATTCAGAAAAAAAGTGCAATTTTTAGCGCAAAGGTACAATTAAACGAGAAAAACGGTTATTGTTTTCAATTTTAATACCGCTAAAAATTTATTTATTACTTTTGGACATTAATTTTAAAAGCATGCAAAAAATAATTTCGTATCCCATATCCGTAATTTACTATTTGTTCTTTAGTTCTGTTTTATTGGTTTTTCACCCAATACAATGGTTTTGTTTTAATGTTTTTGGTTATCAGGCACACAAAAAGAGTGTCGATTATTTAAATTTCTGTCTTTTAAGATGTACAAATCTTGTTGGAACAACGTATAAAATTGAAAACAGAGAGACAATCCCTACAGGTGTTCCTTTGATTTTTGTTTCAAATCATCAAAGTATGTATGATATTATCACAATGATTTGGTATTTTAGACGATTTCATTGTAAATTTGTAAGTAAGAAAGAGTTAGGTAAAGGAATTCCGAGTGTATCCTACAATTTGCGCCACGGAGGATCTGTACTAATTGACCGTAAAGACCCGAAACAAGCGATTCCTGTAATCAAAGGCTTGTCTGAATATATTGAAAAACATAATAGATCTGCAGTAATATTTCCCGAAGGCACCCGAAGTAAAACCGGAAAGCCAAAAGAATTTGCCCAAAACGGTTTAAAAATCTTATGTAAATACGCCCCGTCAGCATATGTTGTTCCGGTGAGTATTAACAATTCATGGAAAATGGTAAGATATGGTCTTTTCCCGGTAGGTTTAGGAAATCACCTTACCTTTACCGTTCATAAAGCTTTGGCAGTAAAAGATTATGATTTTGCCGAGTTAATGGCCTTGACAGAAAAGGCAGTTGTAGAAGGAGTAAATGAGTATAAATAGATTTGAGCTCAAATAAAAAGCTTAAGTCCCAATCTTAAATTAGTAATGTCTATAAAAAACATTAGATTAGAAGTAATGCAGTTTTTGGAAAAAAACGTGGATAGCTTCGTTGAACAGTATTTAATTCCAGTAGAAAAAATTTGGCAGCCGTCAGATTTTCTGCCTAATTCTGAAGGAGATAATTTCTTTGAGGAGGTTAGAGAACTACGTGAAATTGCCAAAGAATTACCATACGATTTCTGGGTAACGCTTGTGGGTGATACAATTACAGAAGAGGCTTTGCCTACATACGAATCCTGGTTAATGGATGTAGAGGGAGTAAATCAGATTGAAAATGGCGGAAACGGCTGGTCTAAATGGATTAGACAATGGACCGGCGAAGAAAACCGTCACGGAGATTTACTGAATAAATACTTGTACTTGTCAGGTCGTGTAAACATGCGTGAAATCGAAATGACAACACAGCATTTAATCAACGACGGTTTTGATATTGGAACTGGTTCTGATCCTTATAAAAACTTTGTATACACCAGTTTTCAGGAATTAGCAACTTATGTATCACACAACAGAGTAGCGCAAATGGCTAAGAAATTTGGTGATAACAAGTTGTCTAAAATGTGTAAAATGATTGCGGGTGACGAAATGCGTCATCATCATGCGTATAGTGAATTTGTTACACGTATTTTTGCAGTAGATCCTAGCGAAATGATGTTAGCGTTTCAATACATGATGAAACAAAAAATCGTGATGCCGGCACATTTCTTAAGAGAGTCAGGTCAAAAGATCAGTTCTGCATTTGAACAATTTTCAGATTCTGCACAGCGTATTGGTGTTTATACCGCAAACGATTATGTAGATATCATGCAGAAATTAATCGACAAATGGGAAATTGACAAGATTTCTAATTTGACAGATGAAGCTGAAAAAGCACGTGATTACTTAATGAAATTACCAGCTCGTATGGCTAGAATCTCAGAAAGATTAGTAATTCCGCAGGAATCTCATATTTTTAAATGGGTTGAACCTGCGAGACTTTAAATTTAGATTTTAGATTATTCTAAAGCAGTTTGAAAGTAAATATATTTGTTGATTGTTAGAGTTTCAAACTTTAACAATCAACATTTTTTATTAAAGAGAATTAAATTATCCGCCAAAATCCACTTAATCCACGTCCCAAAACACAATAAAAAGCAACTATGAATAATACCGACCTTATCACTAAAACAATTGCATTCGTAAAAGAAAAACTAAATGATGCAGAAGGCGGACACGATTGGTTTCATATTGAACGTGTCTATAAAAACGCACTTTTAATTGCAAAAGACACTGATTGTGATTTAGTTGTAGTTCAATTAGGAGCCTTACTTCATGATATTGCCGACAGTAAATTTCATAACGGAGATGAAACCATCGGACCTAAAACCGCACGTTTGTTTTTAGAATCTGAAAAAGTTTCGGAAGAAGTTATTCAGCATGTCGTGAATATCATTGAAAACATCTCGTATAAAGGTGGAAATTTCGAAAAGAAATTCTCGTCTATAGAATTAGATATTGTTCAGGATGCCGATCGTTTAGATGCAATTGGAGCAATTGGCGTAGCAAGAGCCTTCAATTATGGAGGATTTAAGAACAGGGCTTTATACAATCCTGAAATTGCTCCGGTTACTAATATGAGCAAGGAAGAATATAAAAAGAATAATGCGCCAACGATAAATCATTTTTACGAAAAGCTGTTACTCTTAAAAGACAAAATGAACACGGAAACCGGAAAGCAAATTGCAGCCGAAAGACATCGTTTTATGGAATCTTTTCTGGCGCAGTTTTATGCAGAATGGGAAGGAGTAAAATAAGTTTCAGTTTCAGTTTTCAATAATAAAAAACGGCTTCAGATTATGAAGCCGTTTTTTATTATGTGTTCTTGATTTTTAATTCTGTTTATCAATGATGTTTCATAAAAAAATAAGAAACAGCGAAGGCACATAAAAAACCAAGCGTAAACCACAATAATCTTGAAACTTTGTTGTCTCTGATAATCTCTGTTCTATCAAAATCTGTCATTTCTTTAAAATTTGAATTAAGTATTCAAAATTAAAAGTTATCTAGTTGATAAAAGGAACGTTAAAGGTTTATTTGTATTAAAAAAAGACAAGTTTCACGATGGTCATACAATCAAAGGAAACTTAGAAACTTAGCGTCTAAGTAACTCAGAACCTTTTTTCTAAGAACAGCCGCAATTCCCGTCACCGCAGTCTTTTTTCTTTTTAGATTTCCAAAAGAACTTTTTGATTAAAAAGCCAACGGCGATAAACAATATTACGAAAGCGATAATTTCTTGTATCATGGCTGTTTATTTTAAAAGTTGATAGGCTATAAGTGCCACAAAATAAGCCAGTCCACTCATTAAAACCAGCTGCATTGCCGGCCATTTCCATGAATTGGTTTCTTTTTTTGTAACGGCCAGAGTACTGGCGCATTGCATGGCAAAAGCATAAAAAAGCAATAATGAAATTCCGGAGGCAAAATTGAAAATCTTTTTCCCGGTTTCAGGATTTATTTCTTCCTGCATTTTACTTTTTATAGTTGTTTCGTTATCACTGTTTCCAACGCTGTAAATTGTGGCAAGTGTTCCCACAAATACTTCACGCGCTGCAAATGAACTGATAATGGCAATTCCAATTTTCCAATCGTAACCCAAAGGCGCAATAGCAGGTTCGATGGCTTTACCCATAATTCCAATATAGGAATTTTCCAGTTTTTGAGAAGCAACTTCATTTTCGAAGGTAACTTCGTCTATGGGTTTATTTACAAATCTTTCTTTTACGATGGTTTCAGCTTCGTTAAAATCTTTTCCTGGTCCGTATGAAGCCAAAAACCATAAAATAACAGATATTGCCAGAATGATTTTACCCGCACCAACAATAAAAGCTTTCGTTTTCTCTACCACATTAATTCCAACGTTTTTGAAAAGCGGCATTTTATAACTTGGCATTTCAACTACGAAATAAGTTTTATTGTCCTGTTTCAAAATCTTATTCAGGATATAAGCAGATAAAATGGCTGTTCCAAAACCTAATAAATACAATAACATCAATGACAATCCCTGCATGTTCAGGATTCCAAAAACACGTTCATTCGGGATAACCAAAGAAATAATAATAGCATAAACAGGTAATCTTGCAGAACAAGTTGTGAATGGCGTTACTAAGATCGTAATAAGGCGTTCTTTCCAGTTTTCGATATTTCGGGTTGCCATAATTGCCGGAATCGCACACGCAGTTCCTGAAATTAAAGGCACAACACTTTTTCCCGAAAGCCCAAACTTTCGCATGATTTTATCCATAAGGAAAACCACACGGCTCATATATCCACTTTCTTCCAAAATGGAAATAAACAAAAACAGGAAAGCAATTTGCGGAATAAATATAATAACACCGCCAATTCCCGGAATAATTCCTTGCGAAAGTAAGTCGGTTAAAATACCGCTTGGTAATTCTGCCGCAACCCAACTGCTTAAAGAAGCAAAAGTGCTGTCAATAAAATCCATAGGAATGGTTGACCAGCTAAAAATAGATTGGAAAATGATAAAAAGAATAGCAAGGAAAATAAAATAACCCCAAAATTTATGGGTTAAAACACGATCCAGTTTTGCCCTGAAATCTTTCGCCATCGAAGCATCAACTTTTAGACCTTCTTTTAAAACATCATTTATAAACTGATATCTTTTGATGGTTTCTTTTTGCTGTAAGCGCTTTAATTCTGAATTTGTTTTCGTAAAAGTACTTCGGATTTCATTTCGGTCTAAATGAGAAAAATTGACATCCTGTGTAATAACCAGCCATAATTTGTAAATAAGCTGATTTGGAAAAGCATGTTTTAGATTTTCAAAATACTCAGGATCAATAACCGATGCATTTAAACAAGCTTCGTGCGGAATGGTTTTATAAGAAACAATTAATTCTTTTAAGTTGTCAATTCCCAAACCTTTGCGGGAACTTACCAAAGCAATTTTAGTTTTTAGCTTTTCTTCCAGATACGGAATATCTAATGTAATTCCCTTTCTTTCCATACGATCAGACATATTAATGACTAAAATCGTCGGAATCTCAAGATCTTTTATTTGGGTGTAAATAAGTAAATTTCGTTTCAGATTTTCAACATCTGTCACAACAACCGCTACATCCGGATATAATTTATCATTTTTATTTAAGAGCAATTCAATTACAACACTTTCATCCATCGAACTGGCATTCAAACTATATGTTCCGGGTAAATCCAGAATATTAGCTTTTATGTTGTTTGGTAATTTACAGAAACCAATTTTTTTCTCAACCGTAATCCCCGGATAATTCCCAACTTGTTGATTTAAACCTGTAAGCTGATTAAAAACAGAAGTTTTTCCGGTATTAGGATTTCCAATAAGGGCAACGTTGATATTTTGAACGCTCATTATAAATTGGTTTTGATAAGTTCAACTTCAATTTCGCGAGCAGTTTCAATACGAATGGCGACATGCGAGCCATTAATGTCAAGATATAAAGGATCTCCAAAAGGAGCAATTTGAAGTAATTCGACTAAGTTGCCCGGCAAACAACCCATTTCTAATAATTTTAGAGGAATAAGATCGATGTCAAAATCTTTGATAATGGCTTTTTCGCCTTTTTTCAGAGTGTGAATTGTATTTTGCAAGCTTATTTAGATTGAATTTAGATTACAAAAGTAGGCAATTATTCTTTATTCAAAGGCATTTAACACTTTTGAATATGCTAAATCTTTCTAAAAATAAGGCTTTACTCCTGACACAAGAAATCAATGTCTTCTAAAAGACGTTTCATATCTTCTTTGTTCGTTCCGTCATAAAATCCGCGAACGCGACGCTTTTGATCAACCAGAACAAAATTCTCTGTATGAACCATATCATAAAGCTGATCTGGTCTTCCAAGTTTAACTGCCAGATATGATTTTCTGGCCATGGTGTAAATCTCTTTTTTATCACCCGTAACCAAATTCCATTTGCTGTCAACAACGCCATGTTTTATAGCATATTCTTTTAAAACCGGAATACTGTCAACTTCCGGAAAAACCGTATGCGAAAGCAACATTACCTTCGGATTATTCAAAACTGCTTTTTGAACCTCAGCAAGATTGGTTGTCATTTTTGGGCAAATTGATCCGCACGTTGTAAAGAAGAAATCAGCAACATAAATTTTGCCTTCGTAATTTTTCTGGGTAATTGTATCGCCATTTTGGTTGACGAACTTAAAATCAGCAATTGTGTGGTATTTGCTTTTATATTGAATTGTACTATCTACCAATTCAGGATTTACATCGGCAGGATTATAAATTGGCAAAGTCTTTTGTGGCTTTAAAGCCGAATAAAATAAAGATATCGTGACAACCGAAAACACAATTAAAACAATGAAGAATTTACGGTATTTGTAAAGAAGCGATTTCATAAAAATAATTTGCCGCAAAAATACAAAAACCACTTTTTAAAAGCTGTAAGTATAATGATTTTTAACAAGCTTGTAAATACCCACGAATTCACGAATTTTTTATTTTAGCATTGAATTTAATTCGTGAATTCGTGGCGGTCTATTTTAATCTGGTTTTCCTGATAGATTTATTAACGAGGTATAATCCAATTAAAGTTACAACAGCACCAACAACAATTGCCTGAGTAAGGCTTTCGCCGAAAATAAAAGCTCCTAAAACCATCGCCACAATTGGATTAATGTAAACATAAATACTGCTAATTTCTGTGGGAAGATGCTGCAGCGAATAAATGAAGGCAATAAATGTTAAAACAGAACCAATAACAACCAGATAACCAATTGCCCACCAGGATTGTGCGGGAATTTCGCTTAACGGAATATTGGCTCCCGAAGTTTCAGTAATAACAAAAAGAATGACACTCGAAATCAGCATTTGAAGTCCCAAACTAAAATACGGATTAAAACTTGCCGCTTTTTTCTTAGTATGCAAAATCCCGAAAGCCCAGGTTATAGTGGAAACAACGGTAAGGAAAATTCCGAATTGAAAATCAGGTTTAAAGAAATCACCTAAATAATCTATAAAGATGATACAGATTCCTCCGAAACAAATTAGAATTCCGGCAACAGCCAATTTTGCAACACGTTCTCCGTAAAAGAAATTAATTATGATAATCCAGATTGGAAAAATGGCGCTGATAATCGCACCCAAACCGCTGCTGATGTATTTGACACCCCAAGTACTTAGGCCATTGCTCAGAGAAAAATTTAAAATAGCCAAAATCAGGATGGTGCGCCATTGTTTGCCTTTTGGCCACGGTTCTTTCTTTATGAGAAAAAAAATAACGTATAAAATCCCGCCCAGAAACTGTCTGATATTTGCCACCTGTAAACCCGGCATGTGTTTTACGCCTTCTTTTGATGCCAGCCATGTTGTTCCCCAAAAGAAACTTACCCAGCATAACGCTAAGACCGGCAATCCGATAGCTTCAATTTTTCCTGAAAATGCATTCTGAATTTTTGCTCTCACTTTGATTTATTTCTTTTGTCAAATATTCCAAAAACAATTTCAATTTATCCCAAATACAAGAACATTTATTCATGAAAGTTTTTGTTTAAACGGATGAAATATTTGCATTAAAAAACTTACGCCTGAATATTGTATAATTTTAACATAAATTTTAAAATAATAACAATATGTTTGCAGATACACTAAAAACATACACAAAAAATGAATAAGAAGCTTAGTAAACCTTTGTTTTGTGTTTTTTCGGCAATGTTTTCAATAACAGCAGTTAAAGCTCAAAATGCAGCCACCAAAGAACCCGGCATTAATGTATCTTACATGAATACCACAATTAGCCCGGGCGAAGACTTTTTTCGTTACGTAAACGGAATTTGGTTAGATAAAACAGAAATTCCAAGTGATCGAACTTCTTGGGGAAGTTTTAATGAATTGCGTCAGCGAACAGATGATAACTCACTGGCTATTTTAAAAGAAGCATCCAAAAATCCTAAATACAAATCAAACACAGATCAGGGAAAAGCGGTAGCATTATACAATACTATTCTTGATACTGTTGGAAGAAATAAGAGAGGAATAACACCGCTTCAGCCTTATTTAAAGAAAATTGATGCCATTAAAGACGTTGCCGACCTGCAAAATTTCTTAATAGAAATGGAGCCTCAGGGCGGTATTGGCTTTTTTAGTATTTATATTGGAGCAAGTGCAAAAAACAGTAATGTATATGCTGTAAACATTAGTCCGGGACGTTTAGGATTATCAGACAAAGATTATTACAACTCTGATGATAAGGATTCTAAAGAAAAACGTGAAAAATACGAACTTCATGTTGCCCGAATGATGCAGTTTATTGGAGAATCTCCTGCAAAGGCAAAAGAAAGTGCCAAACAAATCCTGGCTCTTGAAACAGAAATGTCTGCTCCAAGGCTGGATCGTGTTGAACGCAGAGATCGCAGAAAACAATACAATCCAACTGCTATTGCAGATTTAAAGAAAACAACACCGTCAATTCAATGGGATAAATATTTTGCCGGAATTGGTATGGCAAAACTGGATACGGTAAACGTGCAGCAGCCTCGTTATATGGCAGCTTTAGAAAAAACGTTTACAGAAAAAAAAGTAGCCGACTGGAAAGAATATCTAAAATGGTGTGCTTTAAATAAATCAACCTCAACTTTAACAACAGACATTGAAAATGCCAATTTTGATTTCTACGGAAAAACATTAACGGGTGCTTTAAAACAACGTCCGAGAGAAGAATTAGCACTTCAGGTAATCAATCAGACTACCGGAGAAGCTTTAGGAAAATTATATGTGGAGAAATTATTTCCTGCCGAGGCAAAAGAGAAAGCACAGAAAATGATTCAAAACGTGATATTGGCGTATCAGAATCGTATCAATGCTTTACCTTGGATGTCGAAAGAAACCAAATTAAAAGCCATTGAGAAGTTAAACAAAATAACAATCAAAATTGGTTATCCTGACAAATGGAAAGATTATTCAGCGTTAGCGATAAAAAATGTAAATGAAGGCGGAACTTTTTTTGATAACATGAAAAATGTATCAAAATGGAATTATCAGGACAATCTCGATAAATTAGGAAAACCGGTTGATAAAACAGAGTGGGGCATGTCTCCGCAAACTGTAAACGCTTATTATAATCCATCTTACAACGAAATTGTTTTTCCAGCGGCAATCTTACAACCGCCATTCTACAATTACCAAGCCGATGAAGCTGTAAATTATGGCGGAATTGGAGCAGTAATCGGACACGAAATTTCTCATGGTTTTGATGATTCAGGAGCAAGATACAATGCTGATGGAAATCTTGTTGACTGGTGGACTGCTGATGACTTAAAACAATTTACAGAATTAGGAACGGCACTTGCGAATCAATATAGTGCTTTAGAACCTTTACCGGGAATTCACGTTGACGGTAAATTTACTTTAGGGGAAAACATTGGAGATTTAGGAGGGGTTAACGCAGCTTATGATGGTTTGCAATTGTATCTGAAAGCAAATGGAAATCCTGGTTTAATTGATGGTTTTACTCCGGAGCAGAGATTTTTCATTTCCTGGGCAACCGTTTGGAGAACAAAATCAAGAGACGAAGCAATTAAAAATCAGGTAAAAACAGATCCACATTCGCCTGGAATGTACAGAGCAGTTGTTCCAATTCAGAATGTTGATGCTTTTTATGACGCATTCGGAATCAAAAAAGGAGATAAAATGTACGTTGAACCAGAGAAAAGAGTTAAAATCTGGTAAGATAATATCATGAAAAACGACGCTGATTTAGCGCCGTTTTTTTTTTATCAATAATTTTACTTATTTCAGATTACTGTAAATATAGCTTTCAATTGCTTTTAATTCTTCATCAGACATTGCCTTAGTAACCGGAAAATTGGTTTTCATTACATCAAACTGACTTGGATCAACGATTGGTTCTGCGTTTCCTTTCAAAAAAGTAATAATATCACCTTTTTTGTCTTTGTAGGTTTTGGCAATTTCCTGAATGCTTGGCCCAATTACTTTTTGATCAACCTGATGACAAGCGGTACAATTTCCTTTTCCCTCAAAAATTTGTTTTCCTAAAGCTTCCGGTGTTTTGGCTTCCGCCGAATTTCCTTCTGAATAATTCTCTGTTGGATTCTGAACAGTAGTTTCAGTAGTTTCTTTTTTGCAAGATGCTAATGCTAATACGGCAGATAAGAATAATAGTTTTTTCATTATAATAGTGAGTTAATATACTTTCATTGCATCAAATTTGTAACCATTAAAAAGAAGCTTTGCTACAATTTGTTTCGAAAGAAAATCTTTGTCTTCTCCATAGAAAGAAAGATTAATTTTTTCAGTATCAGTAAGAGTTCCTCTTAAATTATAGTATTTATTATCTGATGTGATGATTTCATCTTTGATGTTTTTATTGGTATTAGGATTTGTGTAACCAGTTTTTGTAGCATACCAGGCGCCCAAAGTTCTGACTCTGTTTTGAATTCTGCTATTGTTGTCTTTTTCTGAATATAAAGAGTTTACAGTATATACCAGACTCGGAGGAAAATTAGGCATAAATGTTACGTTGCTTTTTGTAACTTCTCCAATTACAACATAATCCATAACAGGCTGACCATCTTTATAAACTTCTTGTTTTTGAAGTATATGTCCATTTTCAACTGTTATTTTTAAAGCAGTCATGGCGTCATATTCCGCTTTTAATTGATCTGATGTTTTTTGATTCGCATCATCAAAAACTTTTGTGATATTAGTTGGTGTTCCATTAATAAATTCCAAAACACCTTTTTCGTCTAATCCTGCTGCACTGATAAATTTGTATTTCTCATTACAAACACTCGCAACAATAGCTTTTTGAAAACTTAAACCCTGATCTTTTCCATAATCAATAACTTCATTTGTTTTATTATTGCTTAAATCAGTAAGAAGTGACCAATAAACCAAAGAACCATCAAGTAGAGGAGTAGCCTTTCTTTCAATGGAAAAAACTGGCTTATTGTCTAAAGTAAGGATGTTATAAACTAATTTTTGTTTGTCTAAAATAGCAACTTCAGTTCCGTCAATACTGATTTTATCTTTTTTAATTTTAATATCCTGACCAATAGCTGTTGCAGATACAATCATGGCTAAGCCAAGTAATACATTTTTCATAGTTATTTTTTGTGCTAAAGTAGACTTTTTAAAACGCTTACTTGTTTAATATTACTGCAGCTTCTTTAGCAAAATAAGTAGAGATGATACTAGCTCCTGCACGCTTAATGCAATAAAGTTGCTCTATCATAATTTTGTCATGATCAAGCCATCCTCTTTCGGCTGCGGCCTTTACCATAGCGTACTCGCCAGATACTTGATAAACAGCAACAGGAACATGAACCGCATTTTTTACCTCACGAACAATGTCTAAATAGGCCATTCCCGGTTTTACCATTACAATATCTGCACCTTCTTCAACATCTAATAATGCTTCACGAATTCCTTCAATTCGGTTGGCGTAATCCATTTGATAGGTCTTTTTATCTTTCGGAATATTTTGAGAATCCACCGGAGCAGAATCTAATGCATCACGAAAAGGTCCGTAAAATGCCGACGCATATTTGGCACTATAACTCATGATTCCCACATTGTGATGTCCGTTTTCTTCTAATGCTTTTCTAATCGCCAAAACACGTCCGTCCATCATATCACTTGGTGCTACAAAATCAGCTCCGGCATAAGCGTGACTTAAACTCATTCGGGTTAAAGCATCAACTGTAGCATCGTTTACCAATTGACCATTTTCTATAATTCCGTCATGTCCGTAAATAGAATACGGATCTAATGCCACATCCGGCATTACAATCATTTCCGGAACAGCATCTTTTATGGCACGAATCGTTTGCTGCATTAAACCATCTTTGTTCCACGCTTCAACACCTTTATTGTCTTTTAGTTTGTCGCTTACTTTTACGTAAATATTAACCGCTTTAATTCCTAAATCCCAGGCTTCTTTTACTTCCTTAATCGTATTATCCAATGAATGACGGTAAATTCCCGGCATTGACGGAATAGCAACTTTTACATCTTTTCCTTCTGCAACAAACATCGGAAGCATAAAATCTTGTGGACTTAAACTTGTTTCGCGAACTAAGGAACGAATTGATTCATTGGTTCTTAAACGGCGGTTTCTTTGTAATGGGAACATTTTTTTAAATTTTAGATTTTTGAGTGTAGATTTTTGATCTTATCTCCAATTTATTTTTTGAATATTTGGGACATCTTATGTAATAGAAGCTGCATAGATCTCTTTAATCGTCTGGCCTATTTTAGCGTCAAACTCCTCTTCTGACTGACCGGCGGAAAGTCCTTCAGATAATGCTCGTGAGAAACTGGCAATTAATCCGTGGTTTTGTGAAAGTTTATAGTTGGCTTCATCTTGCCCGTATCCGCCTGATAATGCTACAACACGCACCACATGTGGATCAGACATTAATTCGCTGTAAAAATTAGTCACAGTTGGAATAGAAAGTTTTAGCATCACTTTCACGTCTTTATCCAGTAAGCTAAGTTGTTTCTTGATTTCTTCTTTCAGAATTTCTTCTGATTTTTCCTTATCGGAACTATAGATATCGACTTCCGGTTCAATGATTGGCACCAATCCTTTTTTGAAGATTTGTAAGCCTACAGCAAATTGTTGTTCTACTACTTCTCGAATTCCTTCAGCATTTGCTTCCTTAATAACAGAACGCATTTTAGTTCCGAAAATATTTCGTTCTACAGCTCGTGTTAGTAATTCATCTAAATTAGAAATAGGCTTCATTATTTGAACGCCATTTGCAAGATCAGCAAGTCCTTTGTCAACTTTTAAAAACGGAACTATATTTTTTTTCTCCCACAAATAATCGGCAGTCCATTGTCCGTCAATTTTACGGTCCATTGTGTTTTCAAACAAAATAGCGCCCAGAATATATTGGCTGTCAAATGCAGGACTTTTGATAATTCGGGTTCTCATTTCGTGTACAAGTGTGTACATTTCTTCATCATTCGAGAAGCTGCTTTCTTCAACGCCATATTGCGATAACGCCTTTGGTGTACTTCCGCCACTTTGATCTAATGCAGCGATAAATCCTTTACCGGAATGCATGCGGTCTAATTGTAAATCTCTCTTTTCCATAATAACGAAATTTTAGTTTACTATAATTACCTTTTGATTAGCTTAAATCCATTCACGTGGATTTTCTAATACATTTATTAATTTTTCTTCTTCACTTCCGGCTTCTGCATGATGATCGTAAACCCATTGCACATGCGGAGGCAAACTCATTAAAATGCTCTCAATTCTTCCGTTGGTTTTTAAACCAAATAATGTGCCTTTGTCGTGAACCAGATTGAATTCAACATAACGGCCACGGCGAATTTCCTGCCAGTTTCTGTTTTCAGGCGTATATTCCAGATTCTTTCTGCGTTCTACAATTGGAACATAAGCTTCTAAGAAACTGTTTCCAACTTCACTAACGAAATTATACCAGTCTTCCATAGACATTTGCTCATTTGCTTTGCAATAATCAAAGAATAAACCGCCAATTCCGCGGGCTTCGTTTCTGTGAGCATTCCAGAAATAAGAATCACATTGTTTTTTATATTTCGGATAAAACTCCGGATTATGTTTGTCACAAGCTGTTTTACACGTTTGATGAAAGTGAGTTGCATCTTCTTTAAACAAATAATAAGGCGTTAAATCTTGTCCACCGCCAAACCATTGTTCGATTATTTTTGGAGAACCTGTACTGAGCGAAGTCGAAGTATCATACATTTCAAAATATCGCCAATTGGCGTGCACGGTAGGAACCATGGGATTTTTAGGGTGCAATACCAAACTTAATCCGCAGGCAAAAAAATCTGCTTCGCCAACACCAAACATTTTCTGCATCGCTTCAGGCAATTTTCCATGAACAGCTGAAATGTTTACACCGCCTTTTTCAAAAACTTCTCCATTTTCGATAACACGTGTTCTTCCACCGCCGCCTTCCGGACGTTTCCAAAGATCTTCACGGAATTTTGCCGTTCCGTCAACAGCTTCTAATCCAGAACAGATTTGGTCTTGTAATTGTTGTATGTAGGCGTAAAATTTATCTTTCATTATTCCAATTCTTTTCTGTTTTCCAAATAATCAATAGCATTTAATTTATTGACCACTTTTTTACCCGTTTTTTCTTCAATTTCTTTACGTGTGTTACCGGCAATAGTACCGCCTTGATTGGCAATTATTTTGTTTTCTGCAAAATTTTCAGGTTTCTTTTCTTTACTAATTTCTGTTGTGGTAGCTTCGGCTAACATGTTGAGAACTAATTCCAGATTACTCATGTTATCACGTAAATTCTCTTTTTTTAAACTTTTATGATTTTTATATTCTTTGACCGATAAACCACTCCAAGCCTTGGTTATTTCATCAGTAAGAATGGCATATTCTTGACCTTTTTTCACACCTCGTTTATCCCATTCGTCCGTAAGATCTTTTCTTACTTCAATACATTTTAAACGTTGATTTACCCATTCTTTAGAATAGCCTTTTTTAAGATAGGTTTCCATAAGTCTGTCAAAACCAAGTTCAGGGTCTTCAATTTCGTCAATTCTTTCTCGACCAATTTGAGCTAGCCATAATTTAAAAGGTTCTGCTTTTTTTGAGGGAATTGATTGTATTAATCGGAATATTTGTTCTGTGTCAGCAACATCAGTTAACCTCAATTTGCCATCAGCTGCTTCCATTTTCAAACCGTTACAATTTGTAACGGTTTGGTTTCCTTCTGCGAGTAGTCTTTTCTTTAAAACCCTCCAATAAACTTGCGGATTTTGACTATCAGTCAAAACTCCAACAACATCTACAACAGAAAAGAACCATTTTTCTTCCTCATCACTCCAAATTGAACGTATTTGCTTTTGTTCAAATAATTTTATGGCAGTTTCTTTAGTCATTGCTTTAGTTTGTAGGTAATCTTAAATAAAGTCAATTTATCTTTCATAGGTATTATATTCTGATTTAAGCAATCCAAAATAAACGATATCTTCTAATGTTCCATCGCTGCTTTTGAATTCCTCACGTAAAATTCCTTCTTGTTTAAAATGATGTTTCAACGCAATTTGCTGACTTGCTTTGTTGATTTTTGAAGTACAAATGAATACTTTATTCATGTTTAAAGTATTAAAGCAAAAATCTAATGTTTCTGAAACGACTTTTGAAGTAATTCCTTTTCCTTGAAAATCTTCATCTATAAAATAACCCAACTCACATTTTGAAATTCGGTTATCGATGCTTTTCACACACAAATAACCAATTAAAGCGTTGGTTTTTATATTTCTCGGATAGAAAAAGTATCCTTCTTTATGATTTTCCTTATCTTGATTTAAAGCAATAAACTTTTTTGTTTTTTCTAAGTCAGTACAATTTGATAAAGTAAGAGGAAAAGTTTTTTCAATATGATTTTTATTCTTTTCGATGAGGTTGTAAAACTCTTCCGGAAGAATATGGTCAATTGTTTCTATTTTCCAATCAGTAAAACTCATCTTATTTGTTTTTGAGGGAAGCGATTTTAGCATTTATTCCAAAAGAGAAAACGTTGCTTTCCTGCTGAATATATTGGTAAATGGCTAAAGCTTTATTTTCAAAACTATAGTTTTCGACTTTTGAAAACTCCATCAAAAAATCTGCAAATTGCTCTAATTGATTAAAGTCTAAATGGCAGCGATTTAATAAAGTTATCAATTCTTCATTTTGATAAGCAACTAAAGTTTCAATATTTAAAGCAAATTCTTTAAGCTGATTTTCAATATTGAATTTGTCATCATCCGTCAATGGCTGAGGTAGAAAGTCAAGAGCACGCAATGTTTTCAGGACATTGTCGATTCTGATCGCTTCTTCGTCTCTTAGGCCTTTGTTTAACATGGTTTTCCGTTTTCAGTCTCGGTCGCAGTTTTCAGTTTTAAAGTGGAAACTGAAAACTGCGACTGAATACTAATATACTATTGCCCGTATTCTTTCACCGCGTCAATAAACGCTTTAGCGTGATCTACAGGGATATTTGGTAAAATTCCGTGACCTAAATTTACAACATATTTATCTTTTCCGAACTCGTTGATCATTTCGTGAACCATTTTTTTGATAGTTGGAATTGGCGAAAGCAATCTTGACGGATCAAAATTTCCCTGCAAAGTAATGTTTCCACCAGACAAATAACGCGCATTTCTAGCTGAACATGTCCAGTCTACACCAAGTGCCGAAGCCCTGCTTTTACCCATTTCGCCAAGAGCAAACCAACAACCTTTTCCGAAAACAATAACCGGAGCGTGATCAGCCAAAGCTTCAACGATTTGGTTGATGTATTTCCATGAAAATTCCTGATAATCAACCGGAGAAAGCATTCCTCCCCAGGAATCAAAAATCTGAACGGCATCAACTCCTGCTTTTACTTTTTCTTTTAAGTATAAAATAGTGGTATCGGTAATTTTTTGTAATAAAGTATGTGCTGCAGCCGGGTTTGAAAAAGCGAAACCTTTTGCAGTATCAAAACTCTTAGAACCTTTTCCTTCAACAGCATAACAGAAAATTGTCCAAGGCGAACCGGCGAAACCAATTAAAGGTACTTCGTCGTTAAGCATTTCTTTAGTCAATTTAATAGCATCCATTACATATCCTAAACTTTCCTGAATGTCCGGAACATAAACACGGTGCACATCAGCCATTGAACGAATTGGATTTGGAATAAACGGACCAAAATTCTCTTTCATTAAAACTTCGATTCCCATTGCTTGCGGAACAACCAAAATATCTGAGAATAAAATCGCTGCATCCGGAGCAATTCTGCGAATAGGCTGAACGGTGATTTCGGCAGCCAATTCAGGAGTTTGGCAACGGGTGAAGAAATCATATTTATCACGCAAAGCGATGAATTCCGGTAAATATCTTCCGGCTTGACGCATCATCCATACTGGCGGGCGTTGAACAGTTTCTCCTTTTAATGCTTTTAAAAATAGGTCGTTTTTTAACATTGTTTTTTATTTTAGGTGCAAAGCCACAAAGGGACAAAGTCACAAAGGTTTTTATTTATATTCTTCTATGACATCCTCAATGACATCCTCAACCGTTGGCTGAGCTGCAATGATGATGTTTTTTGTTATTTTATGTAAAGCTTCAGCAGTGGTTTCTCCAATGCAAAAGCAGGTTTCTTTCTTAATGTTATTCTCTTTCAAATAACTTTCAACACCGGAAGGACTAAAAAATAGAATTCCGTCAACTGCCGTTTTTATTTTCTGAGGCGTTAATGACGTCTCATAAACCTGAATTTCATTGAATTTCACGTCAGCATCTTTTAACGCTTTTGGTAAGGTTTCCCGACGAAGATTTCCGCTAAAGAAAGTATAGCTTTCACTGCGATAAATTAAAGTGATGATTTCTGCTAAATCAGATGCATATCCGGTATAAGCCACGACATTAAATCCGTTTTCAGATAAAAGAATTTTGGTTTTTAAACCCACACAAAAAACATTTTTGCGTTTCAGTTCTTCTGATTTTGGATCTGATAAAATGCTGTGAACCGCATTCTGACTCGTGAAAATCAAGTTCTCGTTGAGGTCTTTTAATTCGAAAGGTTTGTTTTGAGTTTGAATAAAATCAGATTCGATCACTTCAATATTGGCTTTTACCAATGCCTGTTTATGTTCGCCCGATAGCTTTTTCGTAGATAATATCTGAATTGATTTTGCCATTATTTTTTTAGAGATTCTTTAATAGATGCCATCAATTCTGCTCCGCCATTGTTCAAAATTTCCTGAGCAGCGAAGAATCCCAGTTTTTTCCATTCTGCAATGTCAACCGTTTTGTCGATTTCAAGTTTTTGTTTTCCGTCAAGCGAAAGTAAAACACCTTGAAAATGTAAAGTATCTTCATCTTCGTTATAATTAACTAGAGCCCCTATTGGCGCTGTACAACCGCCTTCCAGCGTTCTTAAAAACTGGCGTTCGATATAAGTACAGATTTCAGTTTCGATATGGTTTAATTGCGAAAGCGCATCAAGCGTATAATTGTCATTTTCCATTGCCACAACCAGCATTGCTCCTTGTGCCGGTGCCGGAATCATCCAATCTAAATCTATATAATTTCCTGGTTTCAGGTTAATGCGCTCCAAACCTGCAGCAGCAAAAACAGCTCCGTCCCAGTTATTGTCTTGTAGTTTTTGCATACGTGTGTTTACGTTTCCGCGTAAATCAACCACTGTATGATTTGGGTATTTATTAAACCATTGCGCCTGACGTCTTAAACTTCCGGTTGCAATCGTACTTGGATTTGAAAAATCAGGATTTCCTTTATGAACTAAAATGTCTAAAACATTGGCTCTTTCTAAAACTGCCGCCTGAACAATACCTTTTGGCAAAGCCGTTGGTACATCTTTCATGGAATGAACTGCAATATCAATATCACCATTGATCATAGCAATGTCCAGCGTTTTAGTAAAGATTCCGGTGATTCCGAGTTCGTACAGTGGTTTGTCAAGAATTATGTCACCTGTAGATTTTACCGCAACAATCGTAGTTTTATAACCTAAATCGTTTAGTTTTTTTTCGACAGTATGTGCTTGCCAAAGTGCCAGTTCGCTATCGCGAGTTCCAATTCTGATTGTTTTTTCAGCCATGTTTTACTGTTTTTCCACCATATAAGTTATATAAGTAATTAAGCGTTGCGGCCAGGAATTTTAAATGAACTTATATAACTTATATGGTGAAAAGAGTTTATGTTTTTAAGATGCTTTTATTTTGAAGACTTTTTCGATCCATTCGATGCTTTCATCGACCATCGTGTCGTCGTCTTTTAAGTGGTTTGCAAAATGGGTAGTGATTTTTTGAATGATTCTGTTGCTGATGATTTCAGCTTGAGCCTCATTAAAGTCAGCAATTTTTCTGCTTTGAAAATCCAATTCTGAAACTTTAATCTGATTCAGTTTTTCTTTTAAAGCATTTATGGTTGGCGCAAATTTTCGTCCTTTTGTCCACGTAACAAATTCTTCCTTGATTTCTTCGATAATAGCTTCAGCAGCGGGAATGTGTAATTTTCTGTTTTCAAGAGTTTCATCTGTCAATTGAGACAAATAATCCATGTGAATCAAGGTTACGCCTTCTATTTCCTCTACATTTTCATTAACGTTTTTCGGAATCGATAAATCTAAAATCAACAAAGGTTTTTTAAGATTCAAAATCGCTTTGTCAACCGTTGGGTTTTGCGCGCCTGTAGCCACAACAACAACATCTGCTTTTTGAAGTTCTAAGTGTAATTCTGAATAATCTTTAACAATCAAATTTAGTTTTCCGGCCAATTTCTCAGCTTTGTCTTTCGTTCTGTTGATTAAAGTGATATGTTCGTTTTTGGTATGTTTTACAAGATTTTCGCAGGTATTTCTTCCGATTTTGCCTGTTCCGAAAAGTAAAATGTTTTTATTACCAATATCTTCAACATTCTTAATAATATATTGTACCGATGCAAAAGACACCGAAGTAGCACCTGAACTGATCTCAGTTTCGTTTTTAATTTTTTTGCTCGCCTGAATTACAGCATTTACCAATCTTTCCATAAAAGTATTGGTCAAACCAAGAGATTTTGAATGTGTAAAACTGGTTTTAATTTGAGATATAATTTCAAAATCGCCCAGAATCTGACTGTCTAAGCCAGTTCCTACGCGAAACATATGATTAATCGCTTCCTGATTTTTATAAACGAATCCCACTTTCTGAAAAGCATCTACAGATCCGTTACTATTATCGCAAATTAATTTTATTAATTGAAAAGGGTGTTCTGCAAAACCATAGATCTCGGTTCTGTTGCATGTCGAAGTGACAAGTAAACTTTCTATTCCTTCTGTTTTAGCCTGTTCCAGCAATCGCGTTTTCGCAACGGCATCCAAACTAAATTGACCTCTAACCTCAGCATCAGCTTTTTTATAACTCAGACCAACTGCGTAAAAATATAGGTGTTTCGGTACGTTATTGTTTTCCATAAATTCACTTTCATAAAAGTGCAACAAAATTATCATTATAGTGTTTACAAAAGTAACGCTCAAAGTACTATTTGTGTCGCTACATGTTTTTTTGTTTCTAAAGAGCTGTTTTTATGCAAAAAGAAGTATTTTTGTAGCAAAATCAACTTGTTAGAATTGATTTGTTTAGAGTGATTCTAAATAACATTTTCCTCTTGCTTTGATTTTTATCTAAAAAAAATATCGCTATGAGTTCTCAGGAAATTATAAAAATTGAAGATGACTTTACGCTAATCCGTTTTCAAAACGATAGTTCAGAACCATTTTTTGGACAGCATGAAGTTGGTAGTGGCTTGATACAGTTTCATTTCGGAATAAAAGGGAATGCCAAATTTTTGTTTAATCAGGGTACGTATGCCTTAGATTTGAAAGAAGAAAAATCATTGCTTTTGTACAATCCACAGAAAGAATTGCCATTGAATTTAGAGTTGGCTCCAAATTCCTGGGTGATTTCAGTTATTGTATCGATTAAAAAATTTCACGCGTTGTTTTCTGCAGAAGCAGATTATATTACTTTTTTAAGTCCTGATAATAAGGACAAAAAGTATTATAACGAGGGAAATATCAGTCCTTCTATGGCTATTGTGTTAAGTCAATTGTTTCATTACAACCTTCATCCATCCATAAAAAACCTTTACTATAAAGGAAAAGGATACGAATTACTGAGCTTGTATTTTAACAGAACCGAAGATCCAAATGCAGAACAATGTCCGTTTTTGATTGATGAAGATAACGTTTTGAAGATTCGAAAAGCCAAAGAAATCATCATCGCCAATATGGCTGAACCGCCCGGATTACAAGAGCTGGCAGATGAAATTGGTTTGAATTTGAAAAAACTGAAAATGGGTTTCAAACAAATCTACGGCGATACGGTTTATGGTTTTCTATTCGATTACAAAATGGATTTCGCCCGAAAACTATTGGATAGCGGATCTTATAATGTTAACGAAGTTGGATTGAAAATTGGCTACAGCACCGGAAGTCACTTTATAGCGGCATTCAAAAAGAAATTTGCTACAACTCCGAAGAAGTATTTGATGTCAATTAATACGAATGTTTAATGATTAGAAGATATTCAATAGCTTTATTGTTTTTCATAATATTGTCTTGTAAATCAAAAGAAGAAAAAATGTTTTTTGATTTTGATCGCGTTGAATATTATTCATTAAATAAAAATAAAGAAGTAGAAATAGTCGGGAATAATAGGAAAGGTGTTAAAGATTCTATTCTAAACAATATTCTTTATTCTGAATTTCCAGATAAATTAGATAATAATGTTTTTTTTAAAACAATTAATTCTACGGGATTTTCAAAGTTTAAATTATCCCAAAAAGACGTTGAGTATTTAAGAAATGATGTTTTTGTCGAGAAATTTTCTTTAAAGATGTTTGAATTAAATAAAGCCTGCGCACCGGAGTATAGGGATATTTTGGTTTTTAGAAAAAATAACGAAATTTCAGGTATTGCTAAAATTTGTCTTTCGTGTGGGCAATTTTATTTTATTGGTTATAAAAAAGGAATCGAGACAGAAAACTTCGGAACAGAAGAAGAGTACAAATCTTTAGAAGAACTATTTAAAAAATATAAATATTAAAGATGTTTTAAAGCATCAATTTTATAAATAATAACATCAATAAAAAGTAATATTTATCATATTTCTAAAAAGTAACATACAATACTTTTGACGAAAATTAAAAAAACAACGCTTAAAGCCTAAAGCTTAAAGCCTAAAGCAAAAAAAACAATAATGAAAGGCGTATTATTAGTAAACTTAGGATCTCCGGAAAGTCCAACTACAAAAGATGTAAAACCATATTTAGACGAATTTTTAATGGATAAATACGTGATCGATGTTCCGTATTTATTAAGAGCGTTGTTGGTTCGTGGGATTATTTTAAGAAAAAGACCGGAAGAATCAGCGCATGCTTACGCAAAAATTTGGTGGGATGAAGGTTCTCCTTTAGTTGTTCTTTCAGAAAGAATGCAGAAAAAAGTACAGCCATTGGTAAATGTTCCGGTTGCTTTGGCAATGCGTTACGGATCAATGACAATAGAAAAAGGACTTCAGGAATTGCACGATAAAGGAGTGACAGAAGTAATGCTTTTTCCGTTATATCCGCAATATGCTATGGCTTCAACTTTAACTATTTTGGTTAAAGCGGAAGAAATTCGTAAAAAGAAATTTCCACAAATGACTTTTACAGATGTTCCTGCTTTTTACAATAAACCGGATTATATCAAAAACTTAGCAGATTCAATTCAGAAACATTTAGTAGGTTTTGAGTATGATCATTTGCTGTTCTCTTATCACGGAATCCCGGAGCGTCACATTCGCAAAACAGATGTAACGAAATCACATTGTAAAATTGATGGTTCTTGTTGTAACACGCCTTCAGCAGCACACGATTTTTGCTACCGTCACCAATGTTATGAAACTACAAAACAAGTAGTAAAATTATTAGGAATTCCGGAAAACAAATACAGTCTGACTTTTCAATCGCGTTTGGCGGGTGATAAATGGTTAGAACCTTATACTGACGTAGAAATTGATAACATGCCGGCAAAAGGAATCAAGAAATTAGCGGTTGTGACACCGGCTTTTGTTTCGGATTGTTTAGAAACTTTGGAGGAAATCGCGATGCGCGCCAAAGAAGATTTTGAAGCAAAAGGAGGAGAAGAGTTTTTAGCAATTCCGTGTTTGAATGATGATGATGAATGGTGTCAAACCGTGAGTAACTGGATTAACGATTGGGCTAAATAGTAGAAAATAGAGTAAAGAGTAAAGAACAAAGATTGTTGCGTGAAAATCAACTTTAAAAAAAACCTGAAACTTCAAACTTGAAACAAAAAGCATGGAATATTATAACTATTTAAAATCATTGCATCTTATTTTTGTAATTACCTGGTTTGCGGGATTGTTTTATATTGTGCGTTTGTTTGTGTATCAAATAGAAGCCAATGAAAAACCATCTCCCGAAAAGGAAATTTTGCAGGCACAATACAAAATAATGACGTACCGTTTGTGGTATATTATTACTTGGCCTTCAGCAGTTTTAGCGAGTATTTTTGCTTTTTGGATGTTGTTTTTTACTGATTTAGGAAACGCCTGGCTGAAAATGCCGTGGATGCACGTAAAGTTGTGTTTCGTTTTCCTTTTATATTTATATCATGCAAAATGCCATCAAATATTCAAACAATTGCAAAATGATGAGGTGAAATATTCCAACAACTTCATGCGTTTATGGAATGAAGGCGCCACTATAATATTGTTTGCAGTTGTATTTTTAGTCGTTTTAAAAAGCGCCATCAACTGGATTTTCGGCGTTATCGGAATCTTTTTATTTTCTATTATTATTATGTTGGGATTTAGGTTTTATAAGAGAATACGCGAAAAGAAATAGTTTTCAGTCTCAGTCCCAGTTTTCAGTTTATGCTGAGACTGCGACTGGGACTGAGACCGAATACTAAAATTTATGCTAAATAACTTCAAAATGTCGATGCTTTCACTGCGCGTTAGGATTTTCCTGTCGATGATTGTATTGATTGTTGTGGCATCATTTTTATTGGCTTCCATTTCGATTATTCAGTTTAAAACAGAAGCTAAAGAATACCATCAGGAACGTTTAGAACGAAAAGAAAATGCCGTAAAAGAACACATCAATTATGTTTTAAATACGACAACTTATCCTTTAAAAACTGGAAATCTGGATTTGATTTTTAAAGATAAAATTCACGAGTTAGCTCAGATTCATAAAATAGAAATCAATATTTACAGCCTTGACGGGAAATTACTGAAATCCTCCAAAGAATCTTTTGCAGTTGACAAAGTAGCGCCGCCCATTCCGGAATATATTCTGAAATTAGTGCGTTCTTCTATCGAAAAGCGTTTTGTAGATATTAAAACCATCGACGGAGTCAAAAACAGATCCTCTTACAGTTTAATTAAAGATGAAAAATTCAAACCATTAGGAATTTTAAATCTCCCATATTTAGAAGACGACGGTTATTATGACAATGAATTAAATACGTTCTTAATTCGTTTAAGTCAGGTTTATTCTTTTATGCTTATTGTAGCTTTTGCATTGGCGTATTTTCTTTCCACTTATATAACAAAATCACTAAAAACCATTTCAGACAGATTAGAAGAGACGAATTTGGATCAGAAAAACGAGAAAATTGTTTTGGAAGCCAATAGCAAAGAAGTCAATTTCCTAATCAAAGCGTACAACGGAATGGTGGATAAACTAGAAACCAGTGCCATAAAATTGGCGCAAAGCGAGCGTGAAGAAGCCTGGCGTGAAATGGCAAAACAAGTAGCACACGAAATTAAAAATCCGCTTACACCGATGCGATTAACGGTTCAGAGTTTCCAAAGAAAATTTGATCCGAATGATCCTGACGTCAAGCAGAAGATGAACGATTACTCCGAAACTTTGATTCAGCAAATTGATACGATGACTGCTGTAGCTTCTGCATTTTCAAATTTTGCTTCGATGCCGGCACAACAAAACGAAACTCTAAATGTAGTTGAGGTTGTCGAATTGGCTTTGGATATTTTCAACGAAGATTATATTGTTTTTGAAAGTGAAGAACAGGAAATTATTTCTAAAATGGATCGTACGCAATTGATTCGTGTGATTACCAATTTAGTGAAAAACGCAACTCAGGCAATTCCGGAAAGTCAATTTCAAAAATCGATTCTGGTTACTGTAAAAAGAAGAAATAATAATGTTGAAATTGCGGTAAAAGACAACGGAATCGGAATTCAGAAACAAGATACCGGTAGAATTTTCGAACCAAAATTCACTACTAAAACCAGCGGAATGGGTCTTGGTCTCGGAATTATTAAAAACATTATCGAAAATTACAAAGGAACAATTACCTTTGAATCAACTTACGGAAAAGGAACCACATTTATAGTTTCCTTGCCTATCACAAACTCATAAAACCACTGTCATGAACTACGAAAATCTTTTAATTTCTATCGAAGAAAAAGTTGCAACCGTAACTATAAACCGACCTACAAAACTGAATGCTTTAAACAAAGCAACTATTAGTGATTTGAGCAAAGCGGTAAAATTATTGGGTAAAAATGATGATGTTCGTGTGATTATCATTACAGGAAGTGGAGAAAAAGCATTTGTGGCCGGAGCCGATATTTCAGAATTTGCCAATTATACTGTTGTTGAAGGCGCTCAATTGGCTGCCGAAGGACAAGAAACTTTATTCGATTATATTCAGGATTTAAAGAAACCCGTAATTGCTGCCGTTAATGGTTTTGCGCTTGGCGGTGGATTAGAACTGGCAATGGCGTGTCATTTCAGAGTAGCTTCAGACAATGCAAAAATGGGATTGCCGGAAGTAACTTTAGGATTGATTCCGGGTTACGGAGGAACACAGCGTTTGCCACAATTAGTGGGTAAAGGACGCGCGATGGAAATGATTATGACCGCAGCCATGATTTCTGCTGAAGAAGCAAAAGAATATGGTTTAGTAAACCACGTTGTTTCACAAGCTGAACTTTTGTCTTTTACAAATGTAATTGCTCAAAAAATCATTAAAAACGCACCATTTGCGATCAGTAAAGCAATAAAAGCAATCAACGCCAATTATACAGACGGCAAAAATGGTTTTGATACTGAAATAAAATCATTCGGAAAATGTTTCGGAACCCAGGATTTTAAAGAAGGAACCACAGCATTTTTAGAGAAAAGAAAAGCTGAATTTACAGGGAAATAATTTGTTGTACCACAGAGCAACACAAAGATTCGCAAAGAAAATTTATACAATTCTTTGCGAACCTTGCGTAAATCTTAGCGAACTTTGCGGTAAAAAAAAACTTAGCAACTTAAAAAAATGTACGAACCAATATTCGCTCTTTTTTGCGAACGCGTCAAAGAAAGCATTCAGGCCGGCACTTTTGCCAAATTAACTTTAGCAAAAACCATTGGTGATACCGAGATTAAGAATATTTATTTTCGTTTGGTTTTAAACGAAGACAATACTTATTCCATTTCATTGACTTCCCGTTACAAAACAGAAGAAACAGAAAGCATTCATTCTTTAGACGAAGCTTTATTAGTATTAGGATCTTATATCAAAAATCCATTTTTGACAGCGCTTTTGTTCACCACAGATAATGATGTGACTTTTAAAGTAAACAAGAAAAATGCAGGAAGTATCATCGAACAAGAACCAACATTTAAAAATGCATCTCCGGTTATGCTAGAAATGATCGAGAAGGGGATTGTTTAGGTTTTAGATATAAATTTTTGAACAAGAAAAGTATCGATTATAAAAGGTAATGTAATTGTTCCTGTAAAAATAATCAGTGTTGGAAATATGTCAATTTTGTATTTTGGCGCTTTTGAAAATTCGGGTTCTCTTAAGAAAATGGGATAATAAATATCCCGGATAATTTTATAAAGAAATAAAAAGATTAAGGATGTTTGCGAGCCAAAATAACTTAGTTTTTGTGAAGAAAAATCTTTGTCATAAAAGAAATACGCTCCTGCTATACATAATATTAATGCAAAAGCGAAGAACTTTAGTAAAACACCAGGCTTGTGTAGTTGATCTTGTTTGAAGATAATATAAGCTAGTGGAATCTGGAAAATTATATAAAAAAGTAAATCAAAATTCATAATCAGATTTATTATAAGCTTTACAAAAGAAATAAAATCTTAGTGAAGCTTTGTGAAACACCCCCTAAACCAGCTTCACAAATAAATTAGAAGCAATTTTATTGGAAATAGATAATTCTCTACTATTAATTTTAATTTTTACCGACAAATCGAAGGATTCTCGTGAAAGGAATTCAATCTTAGAACCCAATGCAATTTCTTGTTTATCGAGATATTTCAGGAATTCAGAAGAAGTATCTTTTACACCAACACAAATTCCAATTTGATTTTCTGTTAATTCAGAAAGCAATTGTTTTTCAATCTTGATAATTCGGCCATTCGCATCCGGAATCGGGTCTCCATGTGGATCTTCCGTTGGATTTCCAAGAAAATCATCCAGACGGTTAATCAATTGTTCCGATTTGATGTGCTCCAGCTGTTCTGCAATATCATGAACCTCATCCCAGGTAAAATTCAGTTTTTCGACCAAAAACACTTCCCATAAACGGTGTTTTCTAACAATCATTTTTGCGGCCAGTTTTCCGTTTTCGGTTAAAGAAACTCCCTGATACTTTTTGTAATTTACCAAATCTTTGTCAGAAAGCTTCTTAAGCATATCCGTAACCGATGAAGCTTTTGTCTCCATCATTTCAGCAATAGCATTGGTGCTTACTTCAGCATCGTTTGAAGCCGTAAGATGATATATCGATTTAAGATAGTTTTCTTCTGAAAAAGTCATTTTTTTATTTTTTGAGGTTCAAAGCTACAAAGGCACAAAGGTTCAAAGTTTTTAAACCTTTGTGCCTTTGCAACTCTGATACTTTGAACCTATTTTTTAACAATCAACAAAGGTATTGAAATTTTATGTCTCAATTTGTCTACGGTTGTACCAAATAAAATATCTTTTAAGCCAGTGTGGCCGTGGGTTCCCATTACTAAAATATCAAAATTTCCCTCGTTGATAATCTTCGGAATCACGGTGTTAGGTTTTCCGAAACCAAGTTCTGTTTTGATGTTAAATCCTTTTTGCGAAAGCATATGCTGATATTCTAACAATAATTTTTCGTCAACTGTTGTTTCGTGATCGTCAACATGACCGCCGTACATTAATGCTCCAACGGTTTCTACAATGTGAATTAAGGTGTATTTTGCGTCAATTCCGCCCAGTTCGAAGGCATTGTTTAAAGCAGCTTCATCCGCTTTAGAAAAATCGACAGAAATGGCGATGTTTTTCTTGCTGTAAAGTTGTTTTGGCGTGTATTCTAATTTTAAATGATGAGGTGAATGATTTTCGATATTCGATTTTATTCTGGCAATAAAAGGTTTGAATACGATATAAAGCAGCAAACCAAGAAAGCCAAATGCAAGCGGAACAACAGTTATCCACAGTAATACCGGATGATTGGAACTTTCAAGCCAGGAAGAGATTTCATCATAAACCAATTTTGCATTCAGTGAAACAATAATCGTAGCAATGATCCACGCAGCGATTTGGGTAATTCTTGAGATATGAAAACCTTTCATTTTTGTTTTATCGCTAACAAAGTGAATCAGCGGAATAATGGCAAAACCCAATTGTAAACTCAAGATCACCTGACTTAGGATTAAAAGTTTTCCAGTTACGCCTTCTCCATAAATCAGAATTACAACAACGGCTGGAACAATGGCGATTAAACGGGTTATTATTCGGCGAACCCAAGGCTGAATTCTTAAATTCAAATAACCTTCCATTACGATTTGTCCGGCTAAAGTTCCTGTTACAGTCGAGCTTTGTCCGGCAGCAATTAAGGCAACGGCAAATAATATTGGCGCCCATTTTGTTCCTAAAAGTGGTTCCAAAAATTCGTGCGCATCCTGAATTTCGGCAACCTGAAACATTCCGTTTTTGTAAAATGTCGCTGCGGCCAAAATTAAAATGGCAGCATTTACAAAGAATGCCAAGTTTAGCGCAATCGTAGAATCGATGAAATTATATTTCAATGCTTGTTTGATTCCGGCGGGAGTTCTGTCAAATTTTCTGGTTTGCACCAAAGAAGAATGTAAGTAGAGGTTGTGTGGCATTACCGTTGCACCAATAATACCGATGGCAATATATAGAGCGGCAGAACTTGGAATCGACGGAATTAATCCATAAATCACTTTATCGAGTTCAGGTTCAGCAAAAATCATTTCGAAAATAAATGAAAATCCAATAATGGCAACTAAAGCGATAATAAACGCTTCCATTTTTCGGATTCCTTTGTTGATCAGGAATAATAAAATGAAAGTATCCAGAACGGTAATTAAAACACCTTCGATAAGCGGAATTCCAAATAATAAATTAATTCCGATTGCCATTCCCAAAACTTCGGCAAGATCGCAGGCCGCAATGGCAATTTCTGCAAGGAAGTATAAAATGTAATTGATAAACTTCGAATAGGTTTCTCTCGAAGCCTGTGCCAAATCACGTTGTGTCACGATTCCGAGTCGTGCACTTAAACTCTGCAATAGCAAAGCCATTAAGTTACTCATCAGCAAAACCCAAAGTAAAGAATACCCAAACTGACTACCGCCAGCAATGTCTGTTGCCCAGTTTCCGGGATCCATATATCCAACGCTTACTAAATAGGCGGGACCTAAAAAGGCTAATATTTTTCTGAATCCTGTTTTTTTATGCTCTGTTGCAACCGATTGGTGAACTTCTTCTAAAGATTTGGTCATTGTGAAAATGTTGTTTTAACAAATATAGAGAAAAATTATATTCGCACAACAATATTTTTAGGCTAGTCTAAATCTTAAATGTTAGAATTTAAACAATTTGGGCACAATCCTGATAAGGTGAAATTTATCTCTTTCACTTTATAATTATGCGGCATAATATAACTTGGTTTTACATTCTCAAGACAAGTAATTTCATGACAATTTTCACAGCTAAAATGAGCATGATTATGTATGTGTACACGCTGATGCGAATGATTGCATTTTGCATATTTTACTGTTCCATCAAGATTAGAAATCTTATGAATAATATCGTCATTTACCAATCGATCGAGAATTCTATACGTGGTAACACGATCACAAACGTCGTTTAATTTTTTTTGAATTTCGGTATGAGAGAGCGCTGTTTTAGATTTCTCAAAAACCTCTAAAACGGCTGTCTTTGCTGTAGTGTTACGTGTTGTTTTCATTTGATATGAATAAATAATATTTAACGCAACTATGTTGCGTTTGATTTAAATGTGTATATTTGCAACATGATTGCATTAAGCAAATGTACAAGAAATGAAGAAAACAACAACATCCTTTTACGATATTTTAGGAATTTCAAGCGCAACAATTTGCCTCGTTCATTGTTTGATTTTTCCACTTTTAACAATCCTTCCATTAGGTGTAATTCACAACCCAATAATCGATTTAGTATTTGCTTCGATAGGCTTATTTGCAATCCTCAAAATTACGAAAAAATCAAGTCTTTTGGTTTCTTCTATTTTGATTGTTTCAATGAGCTTAATTTGGATGAGCATTTTGAGTGAAATTTTTTTAGAGATCCATCTTGATCTCATTTATTTTGGAGGAGCAGGAATGATTATCGGGCATTTGATTAATTATAAATTACACAAAAAATTAAATCATTAAAATTATGGAACAGAAGAATTTTGAAGTGATTATCATCGGCGGAAGCTACAGCGGATTATCTGCCGCCATGAGTTTGGGAAGATCTCTGCGTCAAGTTTTGATTATAGACAGCGGCTTGCCTTGCAACAGGCAAACGCCGCATTCTCATAATTTCCTGACACAAGACGGAGAGAAGCCTGCTATTATTTCGGCGAAAGCCAAATTACAAGTAGATCTTTATAAAACAGTTCATTTTTATAACGGACTTGCTACAAAAGCGATAAAAACTAAAAGCGGATTTGAAATAACCACAGCGTCCGGAGAAGTTTTCACTTCGCGAAAAATTCTCTTTGCAACGGGAGTTAAAGATTTACTTCCAGAGATCAACGGTTTTGCAGATTGTTGGGGAATTTCGATTTTACATTGTCCGTATTGTCATGGTTATGAAGTAAAGAATGAAAAAACAGCGATCATTACGAATGGCGAAATGGGTTTTGAATACGCAAAACTGATTTCCAACTGGACAAAAGATTTGAGATTGTGTACCAATGGAAAATCGACTTTGACATTAGAACAAACCGAAATCCTGAAGAAACATAATATTCAGATTTTCGAAGAAGAAATAGATTCCTTTGAACATACAAACGGATATGTAGAGAAAATCATTTTCAAAAACCAGGAAGAAGTTGCCGTTAAAGCCATATATGCAAGACCGCCTTTTGAGCAGCATTGTTCTTTGCCAAACGATTTGGGTTGTGAGATAAACGAACAAGGACTTCTAAAAGTTGATATGATGCAAAAAACGAATGTCGCAGGTGTTTATGCCAGCGGAGATTGTACCACGCAAATGCGATCTGTTGCAATTGCGGTTTCTACGGGATCTTTTGCAGGAGCCATAATTAATAAAGAACTTATTGATGAGGATTTTAGATAAATTTTTGCTGCTTATTTTTAAACACATAGAAACATAGCTTTTGAAGCTGTTGGAATGGTGTTTCACTTTGCTGTAACTAAACATAAACTATGTGTGATAGCTTGCTTTTTTTATATTCTTAAATATAGCAACTAGAAAATCTATGTTTCTATGTGTTTAAAAAGAAAATATAACATATTGAATTAAATCGAATTAAAAAATATAATTACGGAATCATTATTTGTCAAATTTAATTTTTAGATTTGTCTAAATATAATTTTACCACGATGAAAAATTCAATTTGGATATTGATATTATTTAATTTACACTTTTCTTTTGCCCAGGAAACTATCAAAATTTCTGGTTTTATTTCTGGAAATGGAAGAAAGATACAAGCCGCAAACGTTCATTTATTAGGTACAGACCAAAAAACAGTTTCAGATAGTTTAGGATATTATGCTTTTGAAAATGTAGCAATTGGAGATGGGAAAATTCAGGTGACCTCGACTGGATTTAAACCATTAACCCAAAGATTTTCAAATGTAAGCGGACAAAATATTACGCTTGATTTTGATTTAGAAGACAACGATAACCAGCTTAACGAAGTTGTAGTTTCCGGAACTTTAAAGGCAGTCAAAAGATTAGAAAGTGCTGTTCCGGTTGAGGTTTATTCAACGGTTTTCTTCAAGAAGAATCCAACTGCAAGTATTTACGAAGCGCTTCAAAATATCAACGGAGTTCGGCCGCAGTTGAATTGTGGTGTTTGTAATACGGGAGATATTCATATTAATGGATTGGAAGGTCCGTATACTTTGATTTTAATTGATGGAATGCCAATTGTAAGCAGTCTTTCGACCGTTTACGGTTTATCCGGAATTCCGAATTCATTGGTCGAACGAATCGAAATCGTAAAAGGACCTGCTTCGTCTCTTTACGGAAGTGAAGCTGTTGGCGGTTTAATCAACATTATCACTAAAAACCCAACAAATGCCCCGGTTTTTTCTGCCGATTATTTTACAACTTCTTATTTTGAAAGCAATCTGGATTTGGGAACAAAATTTAATGTCGGGAAAAAAGCAACAGCACTTTTGGGAGTCAACTACTTCAATTACGATCAGGTTATCGATAGAGACAAAGACAATTTTACCGATGTAACGCTTTCTGAAAGAATTTCGGTTTTTAATAAATGGAGTTTTCAGCGAAATAATAATCGCCTTTTTACGATCGCAGCCCGTGGAATGTATGAGGATCGCTGGGGCGGAGATGTTCGTTGGGAGAAAAAATACCGTGGCGGAGATGAGATTTACGGAGAAAGTATTTATACCAAAAGAGGCGAATTAATTGGAAGTTACCAACTGCCTTTTGAAGAAAAACTGATGCTTTCGTTCTCCGGAAACGTTCATTATCAGGACAGCCGTTACGGCACAACATCATTTATCGCCAATCAGAAAATTGGTTTCTTGCAATTAACATGGGATAAAAAAATTGGTCGAAATGATTTTCTTGCCGGAATCGCCAATCGCTATTCGTATTATGACGATAATACCACGGCAACAAAGGAAGCAGAAAGTACTTGGTTACCGGGAATTTTTGTTCAGGATGAAATTACGCTTTCGCCGAAAAGTCAGGTTTTGTTGGGAATGCGTTACGACTACAATTCGATTCATGGTTCTATTTTTACCCCAAGATTTGCTTACAGATGGAAGAAAAATGAAAACACAATTTTTAGATTCAACGCCGGAACCGGATTTAGAGTTGTCAACCTATTTACCGAAGATCACGCGGCGCTTACGGGTTCAAGAGATGTTGTGATCGCAAATGATCTGAAACCGGAACAATCCGTCAATGCCAATCTGAATTATATTCAAAAAATTAACTTTACGAACGGCACTTTTATCGGAATTGAAACTACGGCTTTTTATACCCGTTTCAGTAATAAGATTATATCTGATTATGAAACCGACCCGAATAAAATCATTTATGATAATATCGATGGATACGCCATCAGTCAGGGAATGAGTACGAATGTTGATTTGAATTTCACAAACGGATTAAAGTTTATTCTTGGCGCTACAATTTTAGACAATAAAAATGTTCAGAATGGAATTTCAGAAAGACCTTTTCTAACCGAGAAATTTACCGGAACCTGGAGTATTTCGTATAAAATAGAATCGCTAAATTTATTGTTAGATTATACCGGAAATGTTTACAGTCCGATGAAATTGCCTTTATTGAGCGAATACGATCCTAGAGATCCAAATTCGCCTTGGTACAGCATTCAGAATATTCAATTCACATACACAGGCTGGAAAAACTTTGAAGTGTACGGCGGAATCAAAAATTTGCTGAACTTTACTCCAAAGCAGCATAACCCGTTTTTGATTTCGAGAAGCAATGACCCTTTTGATAAAAATGTACAATACGATTCGTCGGGAAAAGTATTGGTTACGCCCGATAATCCGTATGGTTTGACTTTTGACACCACATACGTTTACGGACAAAACCAAACGATTCGCGGTTTTTTTGGGTTGCGATATACTTTGAGATAAAATGATTTTATGGCACACAGATTAGGCTGATTAAACGGGTTGTCGCGGACATAGTAATCGATGAACATTTGTCAGGCTGAGCGGAGTCGAAGCCCGTTCCAACATTCAAGCCTTCGACTCCGCTCAGGGTGACAATCGGGATAAAAGATAAACAAAATGAAAAAGCTAATACTTCTTATAATCTTCTTCGGAATAACTTCAACAGGATTTTGTCAGCTTCAAAGCAAATCTTTTGAGGAAGTGGATAGCTTACAGCAAATTCAAAAACGAAAAATCATTGTTTTTATTCATACTGATTGGTGTCAGTATTGCAAAAGAATGAAAACTACAACTTTCAAAAACAAAGAAATTATAGAAAAGCTAAACTCAGATTTCTATTTTATTGATTTTAACGCTGAGGATAAACGGAATATTTCATTTAATAATCAAACATTTAAATATCAGCCAACCGGAAATAATGTTGGAGTTCATGAATTGGCTTTGCAACTCGGAAAAATCAATAAGCAAATTGTTTATCCCGTTTTGTGTGTTTTGAATGAGAAAAACGAAATTATTCTGCAGTATAACAACTATCTGAATCCAAAAGATTTTAAAATCATTTTAGAAAAACTAAAAGAATAAAATTCCTTATTTTTGAAAATGAATTCTTCAGAAATAAAACACTTCAACTACATTTTTACAGGAACGGGTTTAGCTTCTTTAATGACCGTTTATAAAATGGTTTTGTCTGGAAATTTTACAGATAAGTCGATTTTGCTTTTAGATGAAAATCAAAAGAAAACCAATGACAGAACCTGGTGTTTTTGGGCAAAAGAAGAAACAATCTGGAACTCTATTATCTTCAAAAAATGGAATTCGGCTTTATTTGCCAATGAAAATTTTAAACGCGATTTGGCGTTGAAGCCTTATCAATACAATCAAATTAGAGGAATTGATTTTTATAATTTTGTATTTGATGAACTTTCTAAGCATTCAAACATTGTTTTTGTAAATGAAAAAGTAACGGATATCAATGAACTTGAAACACACGTTTTTGTTGGGACAGAACAAAACAGATATACTTGCGATTATTTATTCAACAGCATTTATACCAAAGCTTTAGCTTTAAATCAGAAAAAATATCCAGTTTTACAGCAGCATTTTGTGGGTTGGTTTGTGAAAACCGAAACCGAAATCTTCAATCCGGAAGAAGCAACTTTTATGGATTTTTCGGTAGAACAAAAAGGCAATACGCGTTTTATGTATGTTTTACCGACTTCTAAAAACGAAGCTTTGGTTGAATATACTTTGTTTTCTGAAAACCTTCTTCCTAAAGAAGAATACGAAAATGAGATTGGGATTTATTTAGAACAACTCGGAATACGAAACTTTGAAATTCAGGAAAAAGAGCAGGGAAGTATCCCGATGACTTGTTATCCTTTTTGGGAGAAAAACACAAAAAAGGTTTTAAATATTGGAACTGCCGGCGGCTGGACAAAAGCGAGTACGGGTTACACTTTTAGAAATTCGGATAAAAAATCAAGTGAATTAGTGGATTTTCTTCAAGGTAAAAGCGCTTCGACTCCGCTCAGCATGACGACGTTTTACAAGAAAAACAGATTTTGGTTTTATGACTTACTGCTTTTGGATATTCTGCATCGTAATAATGAACTGGGAAGTGTTATTTTTTCGTCCTTATTCAAAAAAGGAAATCCGACTTTGATTTTTAAATTTCTGGATGAAGAAACTACTCTAATAGAGGATTTTAAAGTGATTTCAAAATGTCCAAAATTGCCTTTTATTAAAGCATTATTTCGGGTTATTTTTAAATAAATGTTTTACGCAGAATTTTCGATTTTAATATTACTTCAAATAAATATCAAAAAATCTGCTCGATCTGCCAAATCTGCGAGCCTTAAATTCCATATCGTAAAAAACAGTTGATACGCTTAAACACAGATTTGACTGGTATAAAAAATTGTCTTATTCTTTTGTTTTAAGAACTTTTTCAGGTGATTAAAAATTCCTTTAACATCTAGTTTTGCCAATTCAAAAATAATGTGTGATTACTGTAATCGCACATTTACGATAATAATTAATGGGCAAATTATGGGAATTACCAAACATTTAAATTTTGATCTCGAGACAAAGGCCATAGGGAAAATCTGCAAAGCACTCGGACATCCGACAAGAATTGAGATTATGACGCTATTATGGAAAAGAAATAACAGAACTTGTGGTGAAATAGTTGAATTAATTCCATTAGCACAATCGACAATATCGAAACATTTATTAGAATTGAAAAAAGCAAATCTGGTCAATATCAAAAACGAAGGCAAAAAGATTATTTATTCTATTGACATTGAGAACATTGAAATACTCAAAAAATATTTGACGAGTTATCTTTCTACCATTGAAATTCCGGAACAAAATAAATCGACTGTTTTTGCGACGAGACATAAAATAAGAGGCCGAAATAGTTACTTGAAACAACACAATTATCAGTTTCCGGATAAGAAAATAAAAACAGAAAGTTTAGCTATTTAGCAATCAAACCATTAAGTATTTTTATCACTGTAAAACTTAACAATCGAACTATAACAAAACTTTATACTTCAGATTAACGAGTTGCGAGTAAACTTTGTAACTTTGCAGTTCAAAAGTAAAATTTAAAAGATAAAAATATGTATCCAGAAGAAATGGTAAAACCAATGCAAGCTGAATTAACAGCTGCAGGTTTTCAAGATTTACATAGTGCTGACGCTGTAGATAATGCTATCAAAGCTGAAGGTACCACTTTAGTTGTTGTAAACTCTGTTTGCGGTTGTGCTGCAAGAAATGCACGTCCGGGAGCAAAAATGAGTTTAGAAGGAGCTAAAAAACCAGATCACTTAATTACTGTTTTTGCTGGTGTTGACAAAGAAGCTGTTGATGCTGCAAGACAACATATGTTTCCTTTTCCTCCATCATCGCCTTCTATGGCTTTGTTCAAAAACGGAGAATTGGTTCACATGTTAGAGCGTCACCACATCGAAGGTCGTCCAGCTGAATTAATCGCTGAGAATCTTCAAGATGCTTTTAATGAGTATTGCTAGTTAGAGGTTCAAAGTAGCAAAGGTACAGAGGTACAAAGATTTTAAAAAAGCATCAGCTGTAGCTGATGCTTTTTTGTTTTATAAAATCAGTTTTAAACTTAGAACCTTAGCAACTCAGAACCTTAGAATCTTTTCTTTGAACCTTTGCACCTTTGCACCTTTGTACCTCAAAAAAAAACTAATTCCACCCTCCGCCGAGTGCTTTATACAATTGAACCATCGAACTTAGTTGTTTTTGGGTTAATTGCGAGAGGCTTAATTGTGCTTCAAATAGAGATCTTTGTGCGTCCAGAACTTCTAAATAGGAAACATAACCATTGTAATATCTGGCATTTGATAAATCGTAATTTTTTTGGGCAGCAATAACTTGTCGGTTTCTGGCAGCCCATTCTTCTTTGTAGGTTGCTACGTTTTGTAGTGAATTTTCAACTTCAGAAATCGCTATTAAATACGTTTTCTGGAAATCGAATTTTCGTTCTTCGGCAATTTGACGGTTTACATCAACGCGGCGTTTGTTTTTTCCGAAATTAAAAATCGGACCTGCAATTCCGGCGCCAACATTTTGAGTATACGAACCATCATTAAATAAATCTCCCACCATAACACTTGTAAAACCCGCAATCGCTCCAATATTAAAAGAAGGATATCGCATGGCTTGTGAAACTCCAATTCTCTCAAAAGAAGCACGGTATAAAAGTTCGGTTTGTTTTACATCGGGTCTGTTTTCTAATAATGCCGAAGGAACCGAGGTTGGAAAATTAGTTAGAATCAGTAATTCGCTATTGGTTTTTCCTCTTTCAATAGGTTGCGGAACCTGGCCAACTAAAATCGAAATGGAATTTTCAAGCGCTGTAATTTGTCTTTTGATCGCCGGAATATTAGCTTCGGCAATCGCTACTTGCTGCTCAATTTGCACTTTATCCAATTCGGCTACGTAACCGCTTAAAAAACGTTCGTTAATAATGTCGTACGCTTTTTGTCTGGTTTCTAAAGTGTTAATCGTAATTTCTAACTGATTGTCGAAGTCACGCATTTCAAAATACGAAATCGCAATATTGCTTACAATATCAGAAAGAACGACTTTTCGGGCTTCATCAGTAGCCAGAAGATCATTTTGAAATGCTTTTGTCTGATGGCGGTATTTTCCCCAAAAGTCCAATTCCCAAGACATATTGGCCAATAAAGAAGTTGGCTGAATCATAGTTTGGGCACTATTTACTTGCCCTGAGTATTGAAAAGCAGGAAATAGATCAGCTTTCGCAATTCCTAAATTGGCTTTTGCCTGTTCTAAACGCGCGATGGCTATTTTTAAATCTAAATTGTTTTGAATTCCTTTTTCAATCAAACCAATTAAAACGGGATCATTAAATATCGTTGACCATTTTATGGTTGTTACCGAATTTGTCGAGTCGGTACTGTGTTCTCCATGCAAAAAAGAATCTGCTTTTGGTTTTTCGGGCTTGGCATATTTTGGTCCAACCATACATGCGTAAGGAAAAATTGCCATCAAAAGTAATGCTGTTACTAATTTTAGATTTTTCATCATTCCTGTTTTTTAGTTTCATCAGTTTCTTTTGAATGTTTTTTACCAAAACTTTCAATAAATACAAAGAGTACAGGAATTAAACAAACTCCTAAAACAGTGGCGACAAGCATTCCGCTAAAAACCGTCATTCCCATTACTTTTCTGGCTTGTGCTCCGGCTCCGGTAGCCGTTAATAAAGGAACAACTCCCAGAATAAAAGCAAAGGCCGTCATTAAGATAGGGCGGAAGCGAAGTTTTGCGGCATAAAGTGCGGCATCAACAACGGGCATTCCTTTTTCATATTCTTCCTTGGCGAATTCTACAATCAAAATAGCATTTTTGGCCGCTAAACCAATTAACATTACGAGACCAATTTGCGCAAAAACATTATTGACATAATCGGGACTAAATAATCGGCAGAGATATAATCCTAAAAAAGCACCAAAAACAGCAAAAGGAGTTCCGAGAAGTACACTAAAGGGCAGTTTCCAGCTTTCGTATTGCGCGGCGAGAATTAGAAATACAAAAACCAATGCCATAATAAAAACGGTATTTCCTTTTCCTTCGGCTTGTTTTTCCTGAAAACTCATATTCGCCCATTCATAATCCATGGCTGCGGGCAATACTTTTGCTGCTGTTTCCTGCAAAGCGTTCATGGCATCGGCGGAAGTAAATCCCGGTGCCGGTGTTCCACCAATTTCTGCAGCACGATATAGATTGAATCGGGTTGTGAATTCTGGTCCGCTTTCTTTTTTGATTGTGGCAATACTCGAAATTGGAATCATTTTGTTGTCCCGACTTCGAACAAATATTTTGTTGATGTCTTCCGGATTTACCGTAAAACTTGGATCTGCCTGAAGCAGTACAATATACTGTCTTCCAAATTTATTGAATTCATTAATATATTGACCTCCCAAACTGGCGCCAATTGCGAGATTTACATCGGATAATGAAAGACCGAGTTCCGTGACTTTTTCACGATCAATATCAAGACTGATCTGGGGAACATTCGGATTAAAAGTGGTTCTTATAGTTCCAATTTCTGGTCTTTTCCTGGCTTCGGCCATAAATCGCTGTGCGTTTTCAAAAAGATATTGGGGTGTATTTCCTTCTTTGTCCTGAAGCATCATGGAAAATCCGGCCGCATTTCCAATTCCGGTAATGGGCGGCGGTCCAAAAGCAAAAACTGTGGCTTCGGGAATTCCGAAAACTACTTTTCCGTTTACTTCTTTCAGAATTTGAAAAACATCCTGTTCGCGTTCTTTCCATTCTTTTAATGCTACAAAGAAAAAACCATTATTGGTTGCAACAGAGTTTTTGATTAAACTGAATCCGGCAACCGAGGTGTAATATTCAACACCTTTATTTTTAGATAATATATGTTCGATTTTCTCAATTACTTTTCCGGTTCTTTCCAGAGAAGAAGCACCGGGCAATTCAATATTCACAAACATATATCCCTGATCTTCTTCGGGGACAAATCCTCCCGGAATTTTTCCTCCCAAAAGAATAATGGCTCCAACGAGAATTCCGATGAAAATAAAACTCCGTGCTGTTTTCCTGATTAAATATCCTGAAAAACCAGTGTACTTGTCTGTAAAAGCTCCAAATTTTCTGTTGAAAGCAGCAAAGAATTTTCCGAGCCAGCCTTTTGCTTCCTGATTTGGTTTTAGTAATAACGAACATAAAGCCGGACTTAAAGTTAAAGCGCTTAAAGCAGAGAAAATCACAGATATAGCAATTGTAATGGCAAATTGCTGATACAATCTTCCTGTAATTCCCGGCGTTAATGCAACAGGAATAAATACTGCTGTTAAAACAATGGCAATGGCAATTACCGGTCCTGAAACTTCTTTCATCGCCTGATTGGTGGCTTCTTTTGCAGACATTCCGTGTTCGATATGATGCATAACGGCCTCGACGACAACTATGGCATCATCAACTACAATTCCGATAGCGAGAACCAATCCCAAAAGGGAAAGTACGTTTATTGAAAATTCTAAAAGCGGAAAAAGCATGAAAACACCAATGAGAGAAACAGGAACGGTTAATAACGGAATTAAAGTGGCGCGCCAGTTTTGCAAAAAGATAAATACTACAATGATTACCAGAATAATAGCTTCTATCAAAGTATGCATAATTTCGTTTATTCCTTCAGAAATGGCTAAAGTAGTGTCTAATGAAACACGGTATTTTAAATCCTGTGGGAAACGTTTACTTAATTGTTCAATGGTTTTTTTGACATTTTCGGCAACTTCCAAAGCATTGGAACCCGGCATTTGCTTAATTCCTATAGTTCCGGCGGGACTTCCGTTTAGTTTTGCGACAGAGGCGTAACTTTCGGTTCCTAATGTGACAGTTCCAATATCTTTAAGCCGAACTTGTTGATTGCTGATGTTGGATTTGAGGATAATATTTTCAAAATCTTCCGGATTGACCAAACGATCTTTCAGTGTTACGTTATAGGTAAATTCATTGTTGTCTTTTGCAGGCGGAGCGCCAAATTTTCCTCCGGGCGAAATGGCATTTTGCTCTTTAATAGACTGAATAATATCAGGAACAGTCAGGTTGTACTTGGCCATGATATCGGGCTTGACCCAAATTCGCATCGCATAATTACTTCCTCCGTAAAGCGTAACTTCTCCAACCCCTTTGATACGTGCCAATGCATCGACCAAATTTATGCTGGCATAATTGGTCAGAAAATTATTGTCGAATGTTTTGTTGGGTGAGTAGAGGGATAAAATTAACATAGGCATCGAAAGTGACTTTTTGGTTGTAACTCCCGTTGTCTTTACATCGTTTGGTAATTTGTTTGTGGCTTCGTTTACTCTGTTTTGGGTAAGCATGGTGGCGATGTCCAAATCTGTTCCCATGTCGAATGTTATGTTTAACGTCATACTCCCATCACCTGTATTAGTCGATTGCATGTAGAGCATGTTTTCAACTCCGTTTACTTTTTGTTCGATTGGCGTTGCAACGGCTTGTTCAACATTTAGGGCATTGGCACCGCGATAGCTTGTTGAAACTTGTACCAAAGGCGGTGCAATTTCAGGATATTGTGCAATGGGAGTTCCAAGAATAGAAAGTCCTCCAACAATAACGATAAATATGGATAGTACAATGGCGACTATCGGTCTTCTGACAAAAAAATTATCCATAATTTAGTCGTTTAGTGATGATGCAATCTGTTTCTTGTCTTTTTCGGCTACGTAAGGAATCGGAACGACCTGTGATCCTGGCTGAATAAATTGATTACCAATAATGGCGACTTTTTCATTGGCTTTTAAACCTTTAGTAATAATCCAGTCAACGCCTATTTTCTGACCCACTTCTACCATTCGGGATTGAATGGTATTTTTCTCATCAATTATAGAAACAGAAAAAAGTCCCTGAATTTCGGTTACGGCTTTTTGAGGAACAACAATGGCGTCTTTTTGAGTTCTAAGTAAAACGCGAACTTTAGCAAATTGCCCAGATCGTAAAGTGCCGTCCGGATTTGGAAATTGTGCTTCAATAGTGACTGTTCCTGTAGTGGGATCTATTTTTGTGTCTGAAAAATTTAAACTTCCTTTTTCAGGGTGAATGCTTCCATCAGATAATATTAATTGAAGATCTGTGATTTTTTCTCCGGCTTTGGTTTGTTTCTGATATTTGAGATAATCAGATTCGCTGACGGTAAACTGAACTCTGACTTTTTCTAGTTTTGAAACGGTATTTAATTTTGAAGAGTTTCCCGCTTTGGTAATATAATCGCCTAATCTCGCATTCGAAAGTCCGATTACGCCATCAATTGGAGACTTTATATTGGCATAACCCCGTTCTATTTGTTGGTTTTTTAAACTTGCCACAACACTGGCGTAGTTTGATTTTGCTGCTTTTTCTTTGGCTACAGCCGCATCCAATTCTCTTTTACTGACGGCATTCATATCTGCAAGAGGCCGAATTCGTTTTAATTCTTCTTCGGCATTTACCAAACCACTCTGGGCAACAGCCACTTGTCCGCGGGCTTGTTCCACTTTAGTTTCATATTCCAAAGGATCAATGGTATAAAGCAGTTGTCCTTTTTTGACTTTTTGTCCTTCTTTGAAATACATTCCGGTTAGAATTCCGTCAACCCTTGCAATTAGTTCAATGTCTAAATCTCCAAAAGTTTGTCCTGCAAAGTCTTTGTATATGGGAACATCTTCACTCTTGACGGTTACAAAAGGTGCCTGCATGGGAGGCGGGGCTTTCTTTTCTTCTTTTTTACAAGAGATGAAAATTGTTAAAAATAAAAGAATGGGGAAGAGTGGTTTGGGTAGTTTTAAAGCATTCATAATCACAAATGTTAAAATTGTACCATATAAATGTAATGAAATAATTGTAACTTACTGATATACAGTTGCTGTTTTTTATTACCGTATGATTTTTCTTAATGAAAAAGGACTTTGCTTAATTTCATTAAATGCTTTAAATCTAACATTTGACTTATAAGATTACATTTTTGGCTTTTTGTATATTTTGAAATTGCGAAGAATAGACTACCTTTGCGCCCGAATTCACTATGAATGCTGAATTCAATACATACTTATTTCTCAACTTAAAAAGTTTATAGCATGCAACTGTACAACACTTTAAGCGCAGAAGAAAGAGCCATCATGATCGATGATGCCGGTAAACAACGACTAACGTTGTCTTTCTATGCGTATGCCAAAATTCAAGATCCCAAAAAATTTCGCGACGATTTATTTATAGCCTGGAATAAGCTTGATGCTTTAGGCCGAATTTATGTTGCCACCGAAGGATTAAATGCTCAAATGAGTATTCCAGAAGAAAATTTGGAGGCTTTTAGAGCTACTCTTGAAGTTTATGATTTCATGAAAGGCATACGATTGAATGAAGCGGTTGAACATGATGATCATTCATTTTTAAAATTGACCATTAAAGTTCGTGACAAGATCGTTGCCGACGGTTTGAATGACGCGACTTTTGATGTAACTAATATAGGCGTTCACCTGAAAGCCAAAGAATTCAACGAAATTTTAGAGGATCCAAATACGATTGTAGTTGATTTTAGAAATCATTACGAAAGTGAGGTAGGACATTTTAAAAATGCAATTACTCCTGATGTCGAAACTTTTAGAGAAAGTTTACCGATAATCAACGAACAGCTTCAAAATCATAAGGAAGATAAAAACCTCGTAATGTACTGCACTGGCGGAATTCGCTGCGAAAAAGCAAGTGCGTATTTTAAACATCAGGGTTTTAAAAATGTATTTCAATTAGAAGGCGGAATTATTAATTATGCCAAACAAATTGAAGCCGAAGGTTTAGAAAGCAAATTCATCGGGAAAAATTTCGTGTTTGATAATCGTCTTGGCGAAAGAATTACGGATGATATTATTTCGCAATGTCACCAATGCGGAAAACCTTGCGACAATCATACCAACTGCGAAAATGATGGATGTCATTTATTATTTATTCAATGTGATGAATGTAAAGCTGCAATGGAAAATTGCTGTTCTACGGAATGTCTTGACATTATCCATATGCCTTTGGTTGATCAGGTAAGATTAAGAACCGGAAAACAAGTTGGAAATAAAGTCTTCAGAAAAGGAAAATCGGAGAATTTGAAATTCAAACATTCAGGAGATTTAGCTGACACCCCTTTGGCTGCAGCCGAAAAACCAGTTGATATTCGTCAGAAAATAAAAGTCAAAAAAGTACTTATTGGTAAAGCAGAACATTATTATGTAAAAGCTCAGGTTGGACAATTTACTATTGAAAACCAAGAACTTAATATTGGGGATAAAATTATAATTTCAGGACCAACTACAGGTAATCAGGAATTAGTTTTAGATAAAATGGTTGTTGACGGGGCAGAAACTCAAACTGCTAAAATTGGTGATAAGGTTACTTTTGAAGTTCCTTTCAGAATTAGATTGTCAGATAAATTGTACAAAATAATTTAAAGTTGTAAATTAGCAGAATTAAGCTAATTTATATGTCACGCTCGTTTACTAAATTATGGATTCATGCAATTTGGGCGACCAAAAACCGTCAGGAATTAATTGATTATTCAATTGAGGAAAACGTATATGATTATATTCGGGATGAACTAATTGAACAGGGATGTTCCGTTAGAATTATCAACGGAATGGCTGATCATGTGCATGTTTTATTTTTACAAAATCCACAAAAAACTATCTCAGACCTTTTAAAGCAAATTAAAGGGAGTTCCTCGCATTTTATAAATAGCGGAGATTTATCCTTGAAAAATTTGCCTGGCAAACTGGTTTTGCTGCTTATTCAGTCAGCGAGTCCCAGTTGGATCTTGTACATAATTACATAAAAAATCAAAAGAAACATCATCTTACCAAAAACGGACAAGATGAATTTGATGAATTTGTAAAATTACATGGGCTGGGGACTGATATAAAATGATCTACTTTACGTCCCCAAGGTTGAAACCTCGGGCTAATGTTTAAAACTTTAGAAATGTATTTTGGAAAGCAGCGAACGGTTTCAACCCTCTGGATGGATATGAGATGTTCTACTTGCGTCCCCAAGGTTGAAACCTCGGGCTAAATTCTAAATGTCTAGACATGTATTTTTGGAAAGTAGCGAACGGTTTCAACCGTTTGGATGGATACGAGATGCTTTACTTTACGTCCCCAAGGTTGAAGCCTTGGGCTAATGTTTAAAACGTTTAGAATGTATTTTTGGAAAGTAGCGAACGGTTTCAACCGTTTGGATGGATACGAGATGATCTATTTGCGTCCCCAAGGTTAAAAACCTCGGGCGAATGTTTAAAACGTTTAGAATGTATTTTTGGAAAGTAGCGAACGGTTTCAACCGTTTGGATGGATATAAGATGCTTTACTTTACATCCCCAAGGTTGAAACCTCGGGCTAAATGTCTAAATGTTTAGACTTGTATTTTTGGGAAGTAGCGAACGGTTTCAACCGTTTGGACGGATATGAGATCCTCTACTTTGCGTTCCCAAGGTTGAAACCTCAGGCTATGTCTAAAACATTTAGAGATAGATGTACCAAAAAAACAAATCGATTTCAACAGATTGCGGATAATATAAGATGGTCGATCATAATTGAAAAACAAAATAACCAACAGTTCTAAACTTTGGGAACAAAATCAATAAAAATGACAACAAATAATAAAATTGAACTTATGGCTCCTGCCGGGAGTTTTGAGTCGCTTCAGGCTGCGCTGGATAATGGTGCAGATTCTATTTATTTTGGTGTAGACCAACTCAACATGCGTGCGCGTTCAACGGTAAATTTTACTGTTGATGATTTAAAAGAAATTGCAAGTCGTTGTGAGGCTAAAAAAGCACGAAGTTATTTGACTTTGAACACGATTATTTACGATCACGATTTATCTGTTGTAAAAACACTTTTGAACAAAGCCAAAGAAGCTAATATTACTGCCGTTATCGCATCTGACCAAGCTGTAATTGCGATGGCAAGAACAATTGGAATGGAAGTTCATATTTCGACTCAATTGAATGTAACGAATATAGAAACCATAAAATTCTACAGCCTGTTTGCTGATACAATGGTTTTAAGCCGTGAATTGAGTTTGCGTCAGGTAAAAAATATCACCGCTCAAATTGAAAAAGAACAAATAAAAGGGCCAAATGGAAATTTAGTAGAAATTGAAATTTTCGGTCATGGAGCTTTGTGTATGGCGGTTTCGGGTAAATGTTATTTAAGCCTGCATTCACACAATTCATCTGCAAATCGTGGAGCTTGTAAACAAAATTGCCGTAAAAAATATACCGTTATTGATCAGGAAAGTGGTTTTGAAATCGAATTGGATAACGAGTATATGATGTCACCGAAAGATCTATGTACAATTGATTTTCTGGATCAGGTTATAGATTCGGGAATTCAGGTGCTTAAAATCGAAGGTCGCGGTCGTGCTCCGGAATATGTGGCTACGGTTATTAAAACCTATCGTGAAGCCATTGATGCGTATTATGAGGGTACTTTCTCAAAAGACAAAACGACAATCTGGATGGAAACTTTAAACACGGTTTATAATCGCGGTTTCTGGTCAGGTTATTATCTAGGACAAGAATTAGGAGAATGGAGTGATATCCCGGGATCTGCAGCGACACAAAAGAAAGTATATGTTGGTAAGGGAACACATTATTTCCCGAAAGCAAATGTTGGACAATTTAAAATTGAAGCTTACGATATTAAAATTGGAGATAAAATCCTTGTCACCGGTCCAAGCACAGGTGCACAGGAAATGATTATTGACGAAATGTTTGTAAATGATTTGGCTTCTGAAAAAGCAACAAAAGGCGACGATTGTACTTTTAAGTTACCTTTCAGAATCAGAATGTCTGACAAATTATACAAAATAGTTGAAGCATAATGGTTATTGTTACTTTACAAAGAGATAAATGCATCGGCTGTAACTATTGCGTCGAAATGGATCCGATGAATTTTCAAATGTCAAAAAAAGACGGAAAATCAGTTTTGCTTCATTCCCAAAATGCAAAAGGTTTTTTTACTTTGAAATCACCTAATCATGCGATTGTTGAAAGTTGTGAATTGGCTGCGAAAGCTTGTCCGGTAAAGATTATAACCATCAAGGAAACGTAATCGTATAAAAAAACCGTATTACATAATGGTGTAATACGGTTTTTATTTTTAATCTTTTTTATATAAGTTTTACTTTTAATGAACAGGACTTTGAGTACACGAACAATTACTTATTCCTCTAAAGAAATCAAGTCCTATAGTTACAACATGAGTTCCTGAGTTATAAGCTCCAATTTGGTTTAAAGATGCCTGGTACGAATAACCAAAGTAGAAACTATTCTTTTTAAATCCTGCCATTGGCCCAGCCATTAAAGGTTCCAAAGGCTGATCATTTAAGAAACGATAAGAAATCCCAATCCAAAAATAGTCCTCATACTTATTGTACTGTCTGTATTTAAAATTGAAATCAGTACTGGAGCGTTTATCGCTCGCAAACATTTGATAGTAGACAGAGGGTTCAAACTCGACTCTATCGGTTGCACCTTTAAAAGTATATCCGGTATATATTTGATAATTACGAAGCAAATTTGGCTCTATTCCTGTAAATTGATCTATTTTTTTATCGAGAATATTGCTAATATTCAGACTCAAATAAAAACCTCTGTTTCTATACAAGGCTCCTATATCAAAATTGGCATTAGACATATAGCGATTATTTGTAATGCCGGGATCGACAACCGGATTGTCGTAAGTTGGTTTAAATTTATCGACGTCAATTTTGAAGTTATTAAAGTTAAACGAAATTCCTAAAGACAAATATTGCTTGGAATAATAATCCAGGATTAAATGATGAGCAAATGATATTTTGGCTCCCATTTGTTCAGTATATCCGTTACTATCATTATAAAGAGAGACTCCAACTCCTGAGCGGTCTAAAACCCTAAAATCGGCATATAGCGATTGGTTATCAGGGGCGTCTTTAATGCCAACCCATTGTGTTAATCCATTAGCACGTATTCTTAAATTGTCACCAATACCGGCATAGGTAGGAGAGATAACAAATGAATTATCAGCTAAATATTGCGTGAAAACGGGCAGGTTTAATTCCTGGCTGTAACCTGAAGTTACAGCCATAAGTAGAATTGATATGATAATTTTTTTCATGGTATTATAAGTTTTAGATAACATAATATTTGTTTTTTAGTTACCTGTAAAGGGTGAAGTGTCCAACAAATTCTCTGTTGTCCTTATTGTCGTTTAGTTTAAATACATACCAGTAATCACCTGATGTTAATTCTGTGCCGTTGTATTTTCCATCCCATTTTTGACCGTACTTAAAGTTTCCTATTATGCGGCCATATCTGTCAAAAATTGTGAAGGTTAAATGTTTGTAGTTTACGCTACATCCAGGTCCCCATTCATCGTTAATACCATCGCCATTTGGAGTAAAGTTATTAGGAATGCAAACATCTATATATTCAAAATACCTTGATGCGGTAGCGGTACAGCCGTTTTGATCTGTGACTGTGACCTTATAAATTCCAGATTTGTATATAATGAATTTGTTATTGGTATTATGAGATTCTGCTTCAAAAGAATATCTGTATTGACCTTCGCCTCCTGTGGCAGTTGCAACGATTTCATTTAACTCTCCATCGGCAAGTGTTAGTTTTAACGGTTCAATGTAATTAATCGTAAATTCTTTTGTAGGCTGGATACAACCATTTGTATGTCTTGAATATATGATATGATTACCTGAAGCTACATTTTTAAATATGTTGCTTGATTGATAAACCCCATCTTCTCTGTCAAGGGCATAATCTACGTCATCAGGATTTGTAATACTTTTATCAACTGTTACAGTTACAGAATTTGCGGATGCATTGTTTTCGCAACTAGTATCAATATGTGCAACAGGGTTAATTAAAATTGCGTTTGGCATCTTAACTTTAACTTGTGTAGTACATCCTTTCGAGTCTTTTATATAAACAACATGATTACCGCCTGAAAGATTATCAAATAAAAACTCTGTTTGATTTGAAGAACCTTGATAAAATGTTCCATTTTGCTCATCTAAGCTATATAGATAAGGTTTATTTCCTCCTAAAACTTCAATTGTAAAGAATCCATCTTTATTTCCAAAACACAATTCTGGAGAAACAGATCCAAGAACTTTGGCTTCAAGAGCATTGGGTTCTTTAATTATTACATTAATCTCAACTCTACATGTATTACTATCTATTACTGTAAACGTATGAGGACCTGCTGCCAGATTTGTTTGTGCCGGAGTAATGGTATATGGGGCTCTTCCTCCATTTGGAGTAATTTCTACCGATCCATTTGCTTCACCTTTACATGTTACATCTACTACTTTTAAAGCTGTAGCAGTAAGGACTTCAGGTTCAGTAATTGTAACGTAAGTTATTGTTGTACAATTATTACTGTCAGTTATGGTGAAAGTATGTTTTCCTGCTGTAAGACCTATTTGTGCTGGTGTGATGTTATATGGAGCTGTTCCTCCGTTTGGAGTAATTACAACAGAACCATTTGCTTGACCATTACACATTACATTTACCACATTTGATGCTGTTGCAGTAAGTTTTTCTGGTTCGCTAATATTAATAGCAATTGTTGTTGTACAATCATTACTATCAGTTATGGTGAAAGTATGTTTCCCTGCCGTCAAGCCTGTCTGTGACGGAATTATGGTGTATGGAGTTGTTCCTCCGTTTGGAGTAATTACCACAGATCCATTTGCTTCTCCTTTACATTTTACATTAATCTGATTTGAAGCTAAAGCGGTTAATTGTGCCGGTTCCAAAATCGTAACATCTAAAGAAGCTGTACAGCTATTATTATCAGTCACGGTAAAAGTGTGAAGACCTGCCGTCAGGCCTGTCTGAGCCGGAGTTATGGTATATGGAGCTGTTCCTCCGTTTGGAGTAATAACCACAGATCCATTTGCTTCTCCTTTACATTTTACATTTATCACATTTGATGATGTTGCAGTAAGGATTTCAGGTTCGCTAATAGTAACGTCGGTTGTTATTGTACAATTATTATTATCAGTTACGGTAAAAGTGTGAAGACCTGCCGTCAGGCCTGTCTGAGCCGGAGTGATGGTATACGGAGCTGTTCCTCCGTTTGGAGTAATTGTTACCGATCCATTTGCGTCTCCTTTACATTTTACATTTACCACATTTGATGATGTTGCAGTAAGTTTTTCCGGTTCGCTAATAGTAACGTCGGTTGTTATTGTACAATTATTATTATCAGTTACGGTAAAAGTGTGAAGACCTGCCGTCAGGCCTGTCTGAGCCGGAGTGATGGTATACGGAGCTGTTCCTCCGCTTGGAGTAATTGTTACCGATCCATTTGCTTCTCCTTTACATTTTACATCAATTTGATTTGAAGCTAAAGCTGTTAATTGAGCCGGTTCCAAAATCGTCACATCCAAAGAAGTTGTACAATTATTATTATCAGTCACGGTAAAAGTGTGAAGACCTGCCGTCAGGCCTGTCTGAGCCGGAGTAATGGTATATGGAGCTGTTCCTCCGTTTAGAGTAATAACCACAGATCCATTTGCTTCTCCTTTACATTTTACATTTACCACATTTGATGATGTTGCAGTAAGTTTTTCCGGTTCGCTAATAGTAACGTCAGTTGTTATTGTACAATTATTATTATCAGTCACGGTAAAAGTGTGAAGACCTGCCGCCAAACCTATCTGAGCCGGTGTAATGGTATATGGCGCTGTTCCTCCGTTTGGAGTAATTGTTACCGATCCATTTGCTTCTCCTTTACATTTTACATCAATCTGATTTGAAGCTAAAGCGGTTAATTGTGCAGGTTCCAAAATCGTAACGTCCAAGGAAGTTGTACAATTATTATTATCAGTCACGGTGAAAGTGTGAAGACCTGCCGTTAGGCCTGTCTGAGCCGGAGTAATGGTATAGGGCGCTGTTCCTCCGTTTGGAGTAATTGTTACCGATCCACTGGCATCACCCTTGCATTTTACATCGATCTGATTTGAAGCTAAAGCGGTTAATTGTGCCGGCTCCAAAATCGTCACATCCAAAGAAGCTGTACAATTATTATTATCAGTCACAGTGAAAGTGTGAAGCCCTGCTGTCAGGCCTGTCTGACCCGGAGTAATGGTATACGGTGCTGTTCCTCCGTTTGGAGTAACTGTTACCGATCCATTGGCTTCCCCTTTACATTTTACATTTACAACATTTGATGATGTTGCAGTAAGTTTTTCAGGTTCGCTAATAGTAACCTCAGTTGTTATTGTACAATTATTACTGTCAATCACAGTAAAAGTGTGAATTCCTGCTGTAAGACCTGTTTGTGCCGGAGTAATGTTATATGGCGCTGTTCCTCCATTTGGAGTAATAACCACAGATCCATTTGCTTCTCCTTTACATTTTACATTTACCACATTTGATGATGTTGCAGTAAGTTTTTCCGGTTCGCTAATAGTAACGTCCAAAGAAGCTGTACAATTATTGGTATCGGTCACTGTAAAAGTATGAAGCCCTGCCGTCAGGACTGTCTGTGCTGGAGTTATTGTATATGGCGCTGTTCCTCCGCTCGGAGTAATTGTTACTGATCCATTTGCTTCTCCTTTACATTTTACATTAATCTGATTTGAAGCTATAGCGGTTAATTGTGCCGGTTCCAAAATCGTCACATCCAAAGAAGCTGTACAATTATTAGCATCAGTTACTGTAAAAGTATAAAGTCCTGCCGTCAAGCCTGTTTGCGCTGGAGTTATGGTATACGGCGCTGTTCCTCCGTTTGGAGTAATTGTTACCGATGCATTTGCTTCACCTTTGCATGTTACATTTACTACATTTGATGCTGTTGTATTAAGGACTTCAGGTTCGCTAATAGTAACTTCAGTTGTTGTTGTACAATTATTACTGTCAGTTATGGTGAAAGTATGTTTTCCTGCCGTCAAGCCTGTCTGTGCCGGAGTTATGTTATACGGCGCTGTTCCTCCGCTAGGTGTAATTAGTACAGATCCATTTGCTTCTCCTTTACATGTTACATTTACCACATTTGATGTTATTGCAGTAAGGACTTCAGGTTCGTTAATAATAACGTCAGTTGTTATTGTACAATTATTAATATCAGTCACGGTAAAAGTTTGAAGACCTGCCGTCAGGCCTGTCTGAACTGGAGTAATGTTATATGGTGCTGTTCCTCCTGTTGGAGTAATTGTTACCGATCCATTTGCTTCTCCTTTACATTTTACATTTACCACATTTGATGATGCTGCAGTAAGTTTTTCCGGTTCGCTAATAGTAACGTCAGTTGTTATTGTACAATTATTAATATCAGTCACGGTAAAAGTGTTAAGACCTGCCGTCAGGCCTGTCTGAGCCGGAGTAATGGTATACGGCGCTGTTCCTCCGTTTGGAGTAATTGTTACTGATCCATTTGCTTCTCCTTTGCATTTTACATCAATCTGATTTGAGGCTAAAGCTGTTAATTGAGCGGGTTCCAAAATCGTTACATCCAAAGAAGTTGTACAATTATTATTATCAGTCACAGTGAAAGTGTGAAGACCTGCCGTCAGGCCTGTCTGAGCCGGAGTTATGGTATATGGCGCTGTTCCTCCGCTCGGAGTAATTGTTACAGATCCATTGGCATCGCCTTTACATTTTACATCAATCTGATTTGAAGATAAAGCTGTCAATTGAGCGGGTTCAAGAATGGTAACAGGAATTGTAACACTAATGTTATTGTTGTCAGTTATTGTGAAAATATGATTTCCTGCAACTAATCCAGCCTGAGCAGGTGTTATGGTATATGGTGCGGTTCCCCCATTTGGAGTTATAACCACAGACCCATTAGTGTCCCCTTTACATTTTAAGTTTACCTGACTTTCAATAACGGCACTCAATTGCATATCTGGTTCTGAAATAGTTACCTCTACAGTTATCTCACAATTATTACTGTCTTTTACAGTGAATGTATGAATCCCTGCTGTCAAGCCTGTCTGTGCCGGAGTTATTTTATACGGTGCTGTTCCTCCACTTGGAGTGATTGTCACCGAGCCCGTATCATCTCCTTTTCGCAATATATTTATCTGGTTAGAAGCCGTTGCAGTCAATTGCTCTGGCTCTGAAATCGTCACATCCAAAGAAGTTGTACAATTATTATTATCAGTCACGGTAAAAGTATGAATCCCTGCTGTCAATCCTGTCTGAGCCGGAGTTATGGTATACGGCCCTGTTCCTCCGTTTGGAGTAATTGTTACCGATCCATTAGCATCGCCTTTACATTTTACATCAATCTGATTTGAAGCTATAGCTGTCAATTGAGCGGGTTCAAGAATGGTAACAGGAATTCTAATACTAATGTTATTATTATCAGTTATTGTGAAAATATGATTTCCTGCAACTAATCCAGTCTGAGCAGGTGTTATGGTATATGGTGCGGTTCCTCCATTTGGAGTTATAACCACAGACCCATTAGTGTCCCCTTTACATTTTAAGTTTACCTGACTTTCAATAACGGCACTCAATTGCATATCTGGTTCTGAAATAGTTACCTCTACAGTTATCTCACAATTATTACTGTCTTTTACAGTGAACGTGTGAAGTCCTGCAGTCAAGTCTGTCTGTGCAGGAGTAATGGTATACGGTGCTGTTCCTCCACTTGGAGTAATCGTCACCGAGCCTGTAGCATCTCCTTTTCGCAATATGTTTATCTGGTTAGAAGCCGTTGCAGTCAATTGCTCTGGCTGTGAAATAGTTACCTCTACAGTACTCTCACAACTATTACTGTCTTTTACGGTAAAAGTGTGAAGACCTGCCGTCAAGCCTGTCTGTGCCGGAGTTATGGTATACGGCGCTGTTCCTCCACTTGGAGTAATTGTTACTGATCCATTAGCATCGCCTTTACATTTTACATCAATCTGATTTGAAGCTAAAGCTGTCAATTTAGCCGGTTCCAAAATCGTCACATCTACAGTTGTCTCACAATTATTACTGTCTTTTACGGTAAAAGTATGAAGCCCTGCTGTCAAGCCTGTCTGTGCCGGAGTTATCGTATATGGCGCTGTTCCTCCGCTTGGGGTAATTGTTACCGATCCATTGGCATTGCCCTTACATTTTACATTAATTTGATTTGAAGCTAAAGCTGTTAATTGAGTGGGTTCTAAAATCGTAACATCTACAGTAGTCTCACAATTATTGCTGTCTTTTACGGTGAACTTGTGAAGCCCTGCCATCAGGCCTGTCTGTGCCGGAGTTATAGTGTACGGCGCTGTTCCTCCGCTTGGTGTAATTGTTACAGATCCATTTGAATCGCCCTTACATTTTAAATTAATTTGATTTGAAGCTAAAGCTGTTAATTGAGCGGGTTCCAAAATCGTAACATCTAAAGTAGTCTCACAATTATTACTGTCTTTTACGGTGAATGTATGGAGCCCTGCCGTCAGACTTGTTTGGGCTGGAGTTATAGTATACGGCGCTGTTCCTCCGTTTGGAGTAATTGTAACCGATCCAGTGGCATCACCTTTGCATTTTACATCAATCTGGTTTGATGCGATAGCTGTTATTTTGTTTACTGTAATCGTTCCCGTAGCAGAAACATTACCACAAGCGCCTATTAATGGAATACTATAGTTAAAAATTCCTGACTCAGTAGGAGTACCGCTGATCGTAATCTTATTAGATTCCCAATTTGCAGTTACTCCCGAAGGTAAACCTATTGGTTGTCTAATCCCTGTTGCCAAAGTAGTCGTATGTGTGATATTTGTTAACTCACTATTTATGCATGATATTGGTGTAAAAGAAGCTACACTAACAGTTGGATTATTTGTTACAGAAACCGTTATTTCTTTATCACCCGAGCATTTTAAATTGTTATTATTTGTAATATCAATACCTATTTCTGCATAACGTATTCTATACTTTGTTGAAATATTAAGTGCAGGTGTCACATATTCCGGTGAAATAGCGCCGGGAACATCTTCCCATAAAGTTCCGTTAAATTTTTGCCATTGATAAGAGTATTGTCCTGAACTAATTAATGAGACTTTTAAAGAAGTAGATTCACCTTCACAAATTTTTAAATCAGAAGTATTATCAACTTTTATTATTGGTACACAGGCACTAAATGTAATATCATCAATCGCAAGATCATTTCCACAACTTTCCGGACTTGAATTAAAGTTTTTTATCTTTAAAATAACAGCTGTTTGATTAGAATTTGTTTTAAAAACCATATTTACTAATTGCCATTTCATTCCAACACTTTGAGAAGTTGGAGTTATGCTCCCTGAAATAACTTGTTGCTGTATAGTTGAAGGTGCTGCTGAGTCGTAAACCTCAAAGATTAAATTAGGTTCCTGCCTGTTTGCACAATTATAGCTGTCTGTCGGAAATATATTAGCAACATATGCTTGAAATACATATTTTGTATTAGGACACAATCCTGTAATTTCACGTTTAAAAAACTCATCAGGTTTGCTATTTGCATCAACAACCATCATATAACCAAAGGGATTGCCAGTATGATCGGTTGCATTATGCCAAACAGTATTTGCAGATTTTGGATTCTGTCTTATACCATAATTTCCAATACCAAAAACCCCACTTGGCGAATAGGTATAAGTAGTTTCTCCAGTAGGCAATGATGGTCCGTTGGAGTTTAAGTTCGTTCCTTGTCCAAAATCGATATTTACTATTGGTGTAGCAAGTTCTCCATCACAAGCAAGAGTTTTTACTTTTACAATAAAATCTAGCGTACTACTTTCACAATTAGAAAGATTTTTCTGCTTAACCTTGTAATTTGTGTCTTGATATAAAATAGGAGTTATAAATTCTGGACCCTCGTGAAGTAAAGTTTTGCCTGTGGCATCATACCAATAAAAAACAGACCCCGTATATCCTGAAACTAAAAGCGTTGTAGACTCACCAGAGTAAATTGTTTTTTCGTTACCACCAGTTATTACTGGAGGATCTATAGTAGCAGTAAAGTTTATGGCATCTAAAAAGTTGCCTGATCCTAAATCACCTGATGAAGTAGAAACGGCAGCAAAAATAAATCTTGTTTTATTCTGACCTGCGGGAACGTTGTAAGTTCCTGTGTATAATTTCCAGGCTGTATTATCTGTATCAGCAGTTGTAACAGTAGTATAAGGTCCGCCTGGAGGACCTGCCTTTAATACCATTGAGTCAACACCGGATCTCCCGCTATGAGCAAAGGAGTAATTAAAGTAAGTTGCTATAGATGTGTCATAATCCTGGTATAATCCTGAAGCCTGAGTCGCGTTAAGCTCAACAAACTGATTTCCTGAATAAGCATTACGATTGTAAAAATTGCCGTTATGCCAAAATTCTAAAAGACCGTCAGAAGCAGTTGTTCTCCAGCCAAGTAAAGGGTAATCATTTTGATTTATATAATTTCCAGCGCCAGCTACGACTGGAAATTCAAAATCTGCATTTATGGTGTTAACAACACATTGACTATTTACTGAAGAAGATGAAAGAAAAATAATAATTATAATTAATTTCATAAAATCAATTATAAATGACTTTACAATTTTGGAGGGTTTTACAAATGGCATATTATAAGTGAATTAGAAAATTAAAAAACTGCTTATCTATTAGTTGTTGAAATATTTTACTTATTGAATTCAATGGGCATTCATTATTTGAAATGATTTTATTGTCCACAGATTTTTTGTAAAAAATTGATGTGCAAAATTCCTTTATTAACCCCGAAATGATTAATAGTAAAAGCCAAAAGAGTAATAGATTAAGACAAATTAAAATTGCTTTATGTTTAGTAATGAGTGTTTTAGCTATTTAACAGTCCTTTAGAGTAATCGATAAAAAGCAAACTAAAAAAAATACTATCTTTACCGATCGAACGTTTATGAACTTAAGTTGCTCTTTTGCAACACTACATATATAATTATGGCATGTACAAGTTGTTCAACCTCAGATGGTGGTGCACCAAAAGGTTGTAAAAATAATGGGACTTGCGGCACCGATAGCTGCAATAAATTGACGGTTTTTGACTGGCTCGCTAACATGAGTCCGTCTAATGGAGAGGCGATTTTTGATTGTGTTGAGGTTCGTTTTAAAAACGGACGTAAAGAATTCTTTAGAAATTCAGAAAAATTAACGTTAAGTATTGGTGATATTGTAGCAACTGTTGCATCACCGGGACATGATATTGGGATTGTAACTTTGACAGGCGAATTGGTAAAAATTCAAATGAAGAAAAAAGGAGTCAATCACGAAAGCAATGAAGTACCTAAAATTTACCGAAAAGCATCTCAAAAAGATATCGATATCTGGTCTGTAGCGCGTGATCGTGAAGAACCAATGAAAGTTCGTGCGCGTGAATTAGCGATTCAGCATAAACTGGAAATGAAAATTTCTGATATTGAATTCCAGGGAGACGGATCAAAAGCTACTTTCTATTACACCGCAAACGACAGAGTCGATTTTAGACTTTTGATTAAAGATTTTGCTAAAGAATTCAGCACAAGAGTTGAGATGAAACAAGTTGGTTTCCGTCAGGAAGCGGCGCGTTTGGGCGGAATTGGTTCTTGCGGTAGAGAACTTTGCTGTTCGACCTGGCTTACAGATTTTAGAAGTGTCAATACTTCAGCGGCACGTTATCAGCAGCTTTCGCTAAATCCTCAAAAATTAGCGGGACAATGCGGAAAATTAAAATGTTGTCTGAATTATGAGTTAGATACTTATATGGATGCGTTAAAAGATTTTCCGGATTACGATACGAAATTGGTAACCGAAAAAGGAGATGCGATCTGTCAGAAACAAGATATTTTTAAAGGATTGATGTGGTTTGCTTACACGAATAATTTCGCAAACTGGCATGTTTTGAAAATTGATCAGGTTAAAGAAATTATTGCCGAAAACAAACAGAAAAACAAAGTTTCTTCTTTAGAAGATTTTGCTATTGAAGTAGTTTCAGAGCCTGAAAAAGACTTTAATAATGCAATGGGCCAGGAAAGTTTGACTCGTTTTGATCAGCCGAAAAGAAAGAAAAAACCAAATCGCAAACGCAAACCAAATGCGGAAAATGCGATTGTGGCAACTCCGGCGAAACCTCAGCAGGCAAACAATAACAATAATAAGCCGGCAGGAGGAAATCCGAACAAACAAAACAAACAGAATAACAACAATAAGCCAAATCATTCGAATAAGCCAAAATCGAACGATACTAAACCAGCTGAACCAAGAAAACCTATAATTATTACTAAAAATGAGAATAAAAAATAGCGGAATTCTTCTTTTGGCAGCAATACTTCTTTTTTCGTGTGATAAAAAAAGAGTATTCGATGAGTACAAATCTGTTGGAAGTGCCTGGCACAAAGACAGCATTGTAACCTTTGATCTGCCGGTTTTAGATTCTACCAAAAAATACAATTTATTTGTAAATTTGAGAGATAACAACAATTATCCCTTTAAAAATTTGTTTTTAATTGTTGCTATTGAAATGCCAAATGGCTTTACCAAAGTCGACACTTTAGAGTACGAAATGGCAAAACCTGACGGAACATTATTAGGAAACGGCTTTACAGACATTAAAGAAAGTAAACTGTTTTATAAAGAAGATGTAAAGTTTAGAGGAAAATATCAGGTACACATTAAACAAGCTGTTCGTGAATCAGGTAAAATTCCCGGTGTTGAAGCTTTAGAAGGTATTACAGACGTAGGTTTTAGAATAGAACAAAAAGATTAGATAAATAGTTATGGCCACCAAAAAAAACAATCAACCTAATAGTACTAAAGATATTAACTACTATAAAAAGAAATTCTGGAGAATTTTTGCCTATTCTTTACTCGGTGTTTTAGCATTCTTCCTATTTGCATCGTGGGGATTTTTCGGCTCAATGCCTTCTTTTGAAGATTTAGAAAATCCGGATTCAAATTTAGCAACAGAGATTATTTCATCTGATGGAGTTGTAATTGGTAAATATTTCAAAACCAATAGATCACAGCTTAAATATTCAGATTTGCCAAAAAGTTTAGTCGAAGCTTTGGTTGCCACCGAAGATGCCCGTTTTTACGAACATTCAGGAATCGACGGACGCGGAACTCTAAGAGCTGTTTTTTCTTTAGGAACAAATGGTGGAGCGAGTACGTTAACGCAGCAATTAGCGAAACAATTATTTCATGGTGAAGGATCTAAGTTTCTTCCTTTCAGGATTGTACAAAAAATAAAAGAATGGATCATCGCCATTCGTCTGGAAAGACAATATACTAAAAATGAGATTTTGGCCATGTATTGCAACGTTTATGACTTCGGAAATTATTCTGTTGGAGTAAGCTCTGCGGCGCAAACTTATTTTTCGAAAGATCCAAAAGACCTGACCATGGACGAATCGGCTATTTTAGTTGGAATGTTCAAGAATTCAGGATTATACAATCCGGTTCGTAATCCGGAAGGTGTAAAAAACCGTCGTAATGTAGTCCTTGGGCAAATGGAAAAAGCGAAGATGATTTCTACCGCTGAAAAAGAAAGATTACAAGCGTTGCCAATTGCATTAAAATTCAAACTGGAAAGTCACCGTGAAGGTACGGCAACATATTTCAGAGAATATCTTCGTGATTATATGAAGAAATGGATGGCTGAAAACAAAAAACCAGACGGTTCTGATTATGATATCTACAAAGATGGTTTGAAAATCTATACAACAATCGATTCAAGAATGCAGCAATATGCTGAAGAAGCTGTTTCTGCACACATGAAAAACTTACAGCAGCAATTTTTCATCGAGCAAAAAAACAATAAAAATGCACCTTTCGTAAATATCACTCAGGCAGAAACGGAGAAACTTATGATGCAGGCCATGAAAAACTCAACACGTTGGGCGATCATGAAAGAAATGGATAAAAGCGAAGATGATATCATTGCGTCATTCAAAGTAAAAACGCAAATGCGCATCTTTACCTGGAAAGGAGAGCGTGATACGATTATGACGCCAATGGATTCTATTCGTTATTACAAACACTTTTTACAGTCTGGTTTAATGGCAATGGAGCCTCAAACCGGAAACATCAAAGCTTGGGTTGGAGGAATCAACTATAAATATTTTCAATACGATCACGTAGGGCAGGGAGCAAGACAAGTAGGGTCTACTTTTAAACCTTTCGTTTATGCAACTGCTATTGAACAATTAAACATGTCTCCTTGTGATTCTATTTTAGATGGACCTTTCATGATTCACAAAGGACGTCACCACGTAACGGAAGACTGGGAGCCAAGAAACTCTGACAACAGATACCGCGGAATGGTGACTTTAAAGCAAGGTTTGGCAAATTCGATCAATACCGTTTCGGCAAAATTAATTGACAGAACGGGTCCGGAAGCCGTTGTAGAATTGACGCATAAATTAGGAGTTAAAACTGAAATTCCGGTACAGCCATCAATTGCATTGGGAGCTGTGGATATTACGGTTGAAGATATGGTTGCGGCTTACAGTACATTTGCCAATCAGGGAGTGTATGTAAAACCACAATTTTTAAGCCGTATCGAAAATAAAAGCGGAGAGGTTATTTACGAACCAATTCCGGAATCTCACGATGTTTTAAATAAAGATATTGCTTTTGCCGTAATCAAATTATTGCAGGGAGTTACAGAAACCGGTTCCGGAGCACGTTTACGTACTCAGGGCGGTGGAAGTGGAGATAACCGCTGGACAGGATATCCATATATGTTCAAAAACCCAATTGCAGGTAAAACAGGAACAACGCAAAATCAATCTGATGGTTGGTTTATGGGAATGGTTCCAAACTTAGTGACCGGTGTTTGGGTAGGTTGTGAAGACCGTTCTGCACGTTTTAAAAGTTTAACCTACGGACAAGGAGCAACAGCGGCATTGCCGGTTTGGGCTTATTTCATGAAACTTTGTTATGCTGATCCAAATCTTCAGGTTTCTAAAGCAGAATTTGAGCGTCCGGCAAATCTTTCTATCAAGGTAGATTGTTACACCAGACCTGCAGTAGTAAAAGATACAACAGCAACAGATCAAAATACAGACGAATTCGAATTGTAATTTAGTCGCAGTTTACAGTCACAGTTTCCTGTAAGATTTCTAAAAATTTGCAGGATTTAAAAATATCCTTTTGCAGTCTTCTGAAATTTAGAAGTTTGCAGAAGGATTTTTTATTGGAGAAGATATAGCCCAAGGTTTCAACCTTGGGGACAGAATTTAGAAGTTGCAGAAGTATTTTTTGAGGATAAGATTGCATAGCCCAAGGTTCAACCGTGGGGGACAAACAGAAATTGATTACGCAATGTATCCTAAAGGTTGAAAGCTCTAGAAATGTTATAATAAGACGTTTTGTTGCCTCAAAGCTTTTGCGGTTATCCTAAATTATCATTGGATTTATTTTTTACGAAATCGTTATAATTTAATCTAAAAATGGTATTTTTATCAAAATTATATAGTTATAAAGTCAGTTTGTTATGATAACAAAAAAAGTAGATAGCGTTCAGGATGCTATAAAAGGAATAGAAAGTGGAATGACCATTATGTTTGGTGGTTTCGGTTTATGCGGAATTCCTGAAAATACTATTGCAGCATTGGTTAATACCCCAATTTCTGAATTAACTTGTATTTCAAACAATGCGGGAGTTGATGATTTTGGTTTGGGATTGCTTTTGCAGAAAAAACAAGTTAAGAAGATGATCTCCTCTTATGTGGGCGAAAATGCTGAATTTGAACGTCAGATGCTTTCAGGAGAATTGGAAGTTGACTTGACACCACAAGGAACTTTAGCCGAACGTTGTCGTGCAGCTCAGGCGGGAATTCCAGCTTTCTTTACACCGGCTGGTTACGGAACAGAAGTGGCGGAGGGAAAAGAAGTTCGTGAATTCAACGGAAAAATGCATATTATGGAAGAAGCTTTTAAAGCTGATTTTTCTATTGTAAAAGCGTGGAAAGGCGACGAAGCCGGAAATCTAATCTTTAAAGGAACAGCCAGGAATTTTAATGCCTGTATGGCCGGCGCCGGAAAAATCACCATTGCCGAAGTGGAAGAATTAGTTCCGGTTGGAACTTTAGATCCAAATCAAATACATATTCCCGGAATTATGGTACAGCGAATCTTTCAGGGAGAGAAGTTTGAGAAAAGAATTGAGCAGCGTACTGTGAGACAAAGGGATTAGAGAATTAGATAATTGAGATAATTTGTCAATTAGTAATTAAAAAAATAACGCAAATATATTGCTTTTGTAAATAATTACATTCTTAATAAATTGATAGTAAATAAATTATATTTCATTATATAAAGTAAATAATTAAGCAACTTCAAACAATTATCTAATTATCAAATCTACTAATTGCCACATTAAATATTAGCACATTAAACTATGTTAACAAAAGAAGATATAGCAAAACGAATTGCAAAAGAAGTAAAAGACAGATATTTTGTCAATCTTGGAATCGGGATTCCGACCTTGGTGGCGAATTATGTGAGGGAAGATATTGCAGTTGAATTTCAAAGTGAAAACGGAGTTTTGGGTATGGGTCCATTTCCTTTTGCAGGAGAAGAAGACGCGGATATTATCAACGCAGGAAAACAAACCATTACAACATTACCCGGAGCGAGTTTCTTCGATTCAGCTTTTAGTTTTGGAATGATCCGCAGCCAAAAAGTGGACTTAACGATTCTTGGCGCAATGGAAGTTTCTGAAAATGGTGATATTGCCAATTGGAAGATTCCGGGCAAAATGGTGAAAGGAATGGGAGGCGCAATGGATTTAGTGGCTTCCGCCGAAAATATCATTGTCGCCATGATGCACGTTAATAAAGCAGGCGAATCAAAAATTCTAAAAAAATGTACTTTGCCATTGACCGGCGTTGGCTGCGTCAAAAAGGTTGTAACTGAGCTTGCAGTTCTCGAAGTAACTAAAAATGGTTTTAAGCTCTTAGAACGAGCGCCAGGTGTTTCTGTTGAGCACATTATTGCTTCAACAGAAGCAGAACTTATTATTGAAGGAGAAATTCCGGAAATGAACATCTGATAAAAACTTTTTTAGAATATAAAAAATTCTTGCAGGCCAGCTTTTTTAAGCTGGCTTTTTTTTGTAAGATAAACTGAAGAATATGTCAGGTTTTATTTCTTACAACATTGATTATCTGTACTATTTTTTTTATATATGAGTTTTTAAGATCATTAAATTATTAATTTTAGGGCTTTCTAGTTGAGAAATTCTTACAGTTTGTTAAATAAAAGTGAATTTAAAGTAAAAAGTGTTGCATTTTATCGATTAACGGCAAATTTCATCGATTATCTAACAAAATTAAAATACTTTTAACACAAATTAAAGTATTTACTTACGTTAAATATTTTATTTGTAATCATTTGACCAAACTTTAAAAACCCCTTAGATTATGAAAAAAAAATTACCTGGAATTATGGCGACCGCCGCAATTTTTACTTTCAGTTTTACTTCATTTGCGCAAACAGATAAGCAAGTGAGCCAGAAAAATGTTTCGGAAAATGGCCAACCGAGTTTAATTACCTTCAATGAAAAATCTACCTACAAAGGTTCAGATGCACAAAAAGTCTTTAAGGAACAACTTGGCTTAAAAGACTCTCAGACTTTTGCAAAAATTAAAACCCAATCAGACAAACAAGGTTATACACATGAAAAATTTCAATTGTATGAACAGGGAATCAAAGTAGAATTTGCGAATTATACTTTACATTCAAAAGATGGGAAACTAACTTCGATGAATGGTGAATTCTACAATCTTGAAAACGTAAAAGTTGTCCCTAAACTTTCTGCTGAAGACGCTTTTAACAAAGCACTTAGCTACACGCACGCAACAGAATATCTTTGGGAAAAACCACAAGATGCTGAGGCAATGGATTATCAAAAACCTACAGGCGAACTTGTTTTGCTTCCGGCAATGGAAGAACAAGGCGAAAAACGTGCAAGTGATAAAGTTCGTTTAGCTTATAAATTTGATATTTATGCTACAAAACCTTTAAGCCGTGGCGATCTTTACATTGATGCAGAAACCGGAAAAGCGTTGTTTTATAATGCAACAATAAAACATGCCGGCGAAAGTATCCATGGGAAATCAAAGGGAACTGCTAATTTCTCAAACGAGAAAAAAGAAGCAGCTTCAAAAATGGCAATTGTTGCAGCAAATGCAGCTACTCGCTATAGCGGCACACAAACCATACAAACAACTTTAAGCGGATCTTCTTATATTTTATTGGATGGAACTCGCGGTTTGGGAATTCAAACTTATAATTCTGCCAGAACTGCAACGTATCCAACAACCAATTTTACAGATGCAGACAATAACTGGACCGCAGCAGAATTTAATAACACCAACAAAGACAATGGTGCTCTTGATGCACATTGGGGAGCTGAAATGACTTATGATTACTGGTCTGCCGTTCACGGAAGAAACAGTTATGATGATGCCGGAGCTAAAATTAAAAGTTATGTTCACTATAATTTAATTGCTGCCGGATATTCAAGCAATAATAACGCTTTTTGGAACGGAAGTGTAATGACCTATGGCGACGGAAGCGGAACCGGAGGTTTTGATATCCTGACTTCTATAGATGTTGCCGGTCACGAAATAGGCCATGCGATTTGTACTTATACAGCAAATTTAGCTTACCAAAAAGAATCAGGTGCGATGAACGAAGCTTTCTCTGATATCTGGGCAGCTTGTATCGAATATCGTGCAGCACCAACAAAATCAACGTGGTTAGTAGGGGAAGATATTGAAAGAAGAAGCGGGCACGTTGCTTTGCGTTCTATGAGTGATCCAAATGCCGAAGGTCAGCCGGATACTTATGGCGGAACTTATTGGATAAATGTGGGTTGTACACCTACAAGCAGTAATGATTATTGTGGTGTTCATACGAATTCAGGAGTTTTAAATCACTGGTTTTATATTCTTTCTGTGGGTAAATCAGGAACAAATGACCTTGGAAATGCTTATAACGTAACAGGAATTACAATCGATAAAGCAGCAAAAATCGCTTATCGTCTGGAAAGTGAATATTTAAGTGCTAACTCAACTTTTGCAATTGCAAGAACATACGGAATACAATCTGCGGTTGAATTATACGGTGCAGGATCTGCAGAAGTTATTGCAACAACAAATGCATTTTATGCAGTTGGAGTTGGAGCTGCCTATTCAGGATCTACAGATACGGTGGCACCAAGTGCTCCAACAGCTTTAGCAGCTTCAGGAACAACCGGAACTACTACGAATTTAACATGGACAGCTTCTACAGATAATGTTGCTGTAACCGGATATGATATTTACCAGGGAACAACTTTAAAAGGTTCTTCTGCAACAACATCATATACCGTAACAGGATTAACACCTTCAACTGCTTATACTTTTAGCGTAAAAGCAAAAGATGCTGCAGGAAATATTTCTGCTTCAAGCAGTACAGTAAACATTACTACAACTGCTGCAGGTGTTACATATTGCACATCTCAAGGAAATAGTACTGCAGATGAAAGAATCAGCAAAGTTGTTTTTGGAACTATAAACAATACTTCAACAGGAACAACAGGGTATGAAAACTATACTGCAATTTCTACAAATGCAGCGAGAGGAACGGCTTACACCATTACAATCACGCCTGTATGGACTTCGACAACTTACAACGAAGGTTATGCTGTATTTATAGATTACAACCAGGATGGTGATTTCTCAGATTCTGGAGAAACAGTCTGGACAAAAGCAGCTTCAAAAACAACTCCGGTAACAGGAACTATTACAATTCCTGCAACAGCAACTCTTGGTACAACAAGATTAAGAGTTTCTATGAAATACAACGCAATTCCAACAGCTTGTGAGGCTTTCTCTTACGGACAAGTTGAAGATTATTCAATAAACATTACCGCTTCTGGAGCCGTTGTTGTTGAAGAAATTGCAAAATTACCAGAAACAGTAGAAACTTCAAGTGTTGCATTATATCCAAATCCGGTTGAAAGTGAATTAAATATTTCAATTTCAGAAACTAACGGATATACGTATAAAATCACAAATACAATAGGACAACAAATAGGTTCAGGAGAACTTTACGGAAACCCTATTGATGTAAGTAAATTAAGCACAGGAATTTACATCATCGAATTAAACAACGGTAGCAAAAAAATCGTTAAGAAATTCGCTAAGAAATAAAAAATTGTAGTTTTAAAAAAAGAGAGCCTCGCGATTTGCGGGGCTTTTTGATTTAAGACAGTTGTAATTTCGTTGCAAAAAGATTTTACCACAGAGTTATACAAAGTTTTTACACAGAGCAACACAAAGAATTTAAAACTTTGCGCCTTAGCGTCTTTGCGCGATTAAACATAATTTTTTATTTTACCAGAGTAACACAAAGCTTTTTCGCAGAGCAACACAAAGAATTAAAACAAATTGCGAATTTGCGGGAAACAAAAAAAGCGTTCATAACGAACGCTTTTAAATATTATAATAGTTTTAGAATCTTATAAATTGAAAGAAGCTCCTAAACTAAAAGTTGCCTGATTGTTTAAATGATCGAATACATCATTATCGTTACCATATTTTGCAATTGGGAATCCGATTTCTGTGAAAACACCAAATCCGTCAGTAAAAAAGTAACGACCACCTACGTGTCCGCCAAAATTGTGTAATCCTAAACTTAAACCTGGGTAAACATCCAATTGTTCTACTCCAATAACGCTGCTTAAATTAGCATTGATTCTTGCTTTTGCATCAAAACGATCCTGAAATTTTGGTTTTGCATCATAGTATGGAGTTGGATTATTGTGGTAAACTCCTGAAAAATTATCAACTCCAAGTAAATAAGTTGTAACAAATCCGAATGAGAAATTTTCTCCTAAACCGAAATCAATAGATCCCTGAATTCCTGAACCACCGTCTTGTAAATTTGCACCTACGTTAACTTTCATATCACCTTTTCCTGAAAAAGCTTTTTGAGCCTGTGTGAATCCGAATGATGCTAAAAACAAAAGTGTAATAAATTTTTTCATAAACTTAAATATTAATTATTTGGATTGCAAATTTAGTTTTTTACACATCAATTCCTACCTTTTTCATTAAAATAGAGTTCATTTAACGGATCGCTTTGCCAGAATTCCTTGGTATCTACGTCCATGATCGTCAGAGGGCCTTTAAAAGCAGCTCCGGTATCAACATTCCAGACGCACGCTTTGTTTATTGGAACTGTTTCACCAATTCTGGTTACAGGCGTGTGGCCAATAAATATTTCTTTGTATACCGTAAAACGTTTTGGATAATATAAATCACCTGGTTTTAAATTAGGATCTAATGAAAGTGCTGATTCCCAAAGTGTTCTGTCCCAATAAAATAATTTCGGAAAGTATTCCCAGACAACACCGTTTAGATTTGTAAAACCCGCATGAACAAATAATCGGTTTTGATCATCAAGATAATAATCCTGCAGCGCTTCAAAAAAAGCAATATGTGTTTTCTTTTTTTCTTCAGAAAGTTTCGAATATCCTTCAACAGTAGCTTTTCCGCCATGTTTGTACCACATTTCCTCGTCAAATTCCTCATTTCGGTTTTCAAGCCAGTCTAATGCCAGTTGATCGTGATTTCCTCTGATGCAAATGCAGTTTTGTTTGCTTTTTAAATCAATCAAATATTCGATTACATCTGCCGATTGACTCCAGCCATCAACATAATCCCCTAAAAATATAAGAGTATCTTCTTTAGTAACATTGGCTTTTTTCAACACTTGCTCAAGTGCGAGTAATCCTCCGTGTATGTCGCCTATAACAAATGTTCGCATTTTAAATTATTTCGAATAAGGTACAAAAATAAAGAAAATGATTTGTTTGATGCTGTTTAGTTGATAATCTTTAAAATTGATATTATTTATAACTACTTTGAGCGCTTTTTTATTGCTTTTCCTTTTTAAATTTGTAACATGTCTGAAGCGCCTGTATATCGAAAAATTATCCATATTGATATGGATGCTTTTTATGCTTCCGTAGAGCAGATGGATAATCCGGCTTTACGCGGAAAAGCCATTGCTGTAGGCGGTTCAGAGAATAGAGGAGTAGTAGCGGCGGCTAGTTACGAAGCCCGAAAATTTGGTGTTAGAAGTGCCATTAGCGGAGTTTTAGCCAAAAAATATTGTCCGGAAATTATTTTTGTACGTCCGCGTTTTGATCGGTATAAAGAAATATCGACCAAAATTCATAAAATTTTTCATGACTATACAGACTTGGTGGAGCCACTTTCGCTTGACGAAGCTTATCTTGATGTCACTCAAAACAAAAAAGGAAATCCAAGCGCGAGTTTATTAGCACAGGAAATTAGATTAAGAATCCTGAATGAAGTTGGATTAACGGCATCAGCAGGAATTTCAGTCAATAAGTTTGTGGCTAAAATTGCCAGCGACATCAACAAACCAAACGGACAAAAAACCGTAAATCCGGATGAGATTATACCTTTTCTGGAAGAATTGCCGATTCGGAAATTTTATGGTGTTGGAAAAGTAACGACCGAAAAAATGTACCAACTGGGAATTTTTACCGGAGCTGATTTAAAAACAAAATCGCTAGAATTTCTGGAGAAACACTTCGGGAAATCCGGCGCTTTTTACTATAATGTGGTTCGCGGAATTCATAACAGCGAAGTAAAGCCTTCGCGAATTACCAAATCTGTTGCGGCAGAACATACTTTTGATGTCAATCTTTCTTCAGAAATTTTCATGTTGGAACAATTGGAAAGAATAGCAACTTCATTAGAAAAAAGACTAAAAAAACATAATATTTCCGGCAAAACGGTAACACTTAAAATCAAATACAGCGACTTCACACAACAAACACGAAGCAAGACTCTGCCTTATTTTATTGCAGATAAAAGTCTAATTCTTGAAGTTGTTGAAGAGCTATTGTATCAGGAAAAAATGAAAGATTCAGTTCGATTACTCGGAATCTCTTTGAGCAATTTAAATACAGAAGAGAAAAAGGCAGTTGTGGTTCAGTTGAAATTTTCCTTTTAAATAGTGTTAAAAACGCATCAAATGAGGGTTTCCGTAAGATTATTAGAGATTTTCAATTTACCTTTATAGAAGTTGCTTACGAAATAAATCATTTGAGATGAAAAAAGACAATTCTGATGAAATTTTAAATCGAAATTCGGTTCCGATCTTAGCATGGGATTTTCATTACGAATATGTAAATGAACTCAAGGCTATTTTTACTGATTTAAAAAAAGTCAGCAAAATATCCAGTCAGTTTAATTGGAACGAAAAAAAGCTAAAAATAAAGGAACGAATTAAAGATGAGGTAATTGTAGTTACAGATTTAAACCTAAAAATTGTTTTTGCTTCAACGGGAATTAAAAAAATGACCGGTTATACCGAAGAAGAAGTTCTTGGAAAAACCCCAAAAATATTTCAGGGACCTCAAACTTGTGATGTTGCTTTAAAAGAAATCAGAGAAGCGATTAAACTACAAGTTCCATTTGAAAAAACAATTGAAAATTATAAAAAGAACGGACGCACTTACAAATGTAAAATCAACGGAGTTCCTGTTTTTAATATCAAAGGCGAATTATCACATTTCATAGCTTTTGAAAGTGAAGATAAAAGTGCCTGATATTTAACCGCAAATGTTTTTGCCACTAAGGCGCTAAGACACAAAAATTATTATAAGACACAAAAAAACCGCCTAAATTGGCGGTTTTTGTATAATATAACTTTGTGTCTTAGCGCCTTTGTGGCAAACCTTATAAGTTCTCAAAAAAGTCATTTCCTTTATCATCCGTAATAATGAAAGCAGGGAAATCTTTAACCGTAATCTTACGAACGGCTTCCATTCCTAATTCTTCAAAATCAACAACTTCTACTTTTAGGATATTATCCTGCGCTAAAATTGCCGCCGGACCACCAATAGAACCCAAATAGAATCCGCCGTATTTGTTGCAGGCATCCGTAACTTGTTTGGTACGGTTTCCTTTTGCCAGCATAATCATACTTCCGCCATGTTTTTGGAATTCATCTACATAAACATCCATACGGCCAGCGGTTGTTGGGCCAAAACTTCCCGAAGCCATTCCGTCCGGAGTTTTTGCCGGTCCTGCATAATATACCGGGTGATTTTTAAAGTATTCCGGCATTGGCTGACCGGATTCTAAAAGTTCCATAATTTTTGCGTGTGCAATATCACGCGCAACAATTACAGTTCCGTTTAATTTTAAACGCGTTTTGATAGGATATTGACTCAATTTAGCCAAAATATCAGCCATTGGCTGATCAAGATCTATTTCAACCGGAGCTTCTAAATGCGGAGCTGTTTCCGGCAAAAATTGTTTTGGATTTACTTCTAATTGTTCCACATAAATTCCATCTCTGGTAATTTTCCCTTTGATATTTCTATCCGCAGAACAAGAAACACCTAATCCAACCGGACAAGAAGCTGCGTGACGCGGCAAACGAATAACACGAACATCATGTGTAAAATATTTTCCGCCAAACTGAGCACCAATAGCACTTTCCTGGCAAATTTGCTGTACGCGCTGTTCCCATTCTAAATCACGAAAAGCCTGACCAGCCATATTTCCGCTCGTTGGCAAATGATCATAATATCCTGCTGATGCTTTTTTAACCGCACTTAAATTCGCTTCCGCGGAAGTTCCTCCAATTACCAAAGCCAAATGGTAAGGCGGACAAGCAGAAGTTCCTAAATCTTTGATTTTTGTGCGAATGAAAGCATCCATAGATTTATCATTCAATAAAGATTTTGTTTGCTGATATAAGTAGGTTTTGTTGGCAGATCCACCGCCTTTTGCCATAAATAAAAACTCATAAGAATCTCCTTTTTTAGCATAAATATCGATTTGCGCCGGAAGATTCGATCCTGAATTTTTCTCTTCAAACATCGAAATCGGAACAATTTGAGAATATCTTAAATTACGTTTTTGATAGGTATTAAAAATTCCTCTGCTTAACCATTCAGCATCATCAACACCGGTAAAGATGCTTTCTCCTTTTTTGGCCATCACAATCGCCGTTCCGGTATCCTGACAGCTTGGTAATTGTCCTTCGGCAGCAACAGAAGCATTTTGAAGCAAGTTGTAAGCCACAAAACGATCATTGTCTGTCGCTTCAGGATCGTCAAGAATTTTTCTTAATTTTTGTAAATGCGACGTTCTCAACATGAACGAAACATCTGTTAAAGCCTCTTCGGCCAATAATTCTAATCCTTTTGGATCAACAGTAAGAACTTCACGTTCACCAAATTTTTCAACTTTTACAAAATCTGAAGTGATTTTGCGATATTGTGTTTCATCCTTTAAAATAGGATAAGGATCCTGGTATATAAAATCAATCATTTCTTTGTTTTTGGCAAAGTTAAAAATTATTTACCTAAGAAAGAATTTGAATAAGATCCGTTTGAAGAGATTATTTTATGTTGTGGAATTCGTTAAACGGCATTTTTTTCTCAAAATACGCTTTGTCTTTTGCAGAAAGTAACTGGCTTTTCCATTTATTTCCGCTTAAGCGAAAGACAATCGAATCAGAATAAGTAACTTTTCCCATATCGTCATTATCATCTTCCGGTTCAAAGGAAACCCTTTTGCAGTAAAATGCCTCAGAATCTTTTGAATTCGGAGTCATAAATTCAACCCAGCTTCCCCAGCCACTGTCTGTCATGGAATCCCATTGGTAAACCAATTGTAAATCTTTGTCTTCTAAATGATACAGATAATTATTCTGATTATAGCCACAGGCAGGATATCCAAAAGTTATTTGAATAAATGATTTGTTTTTAGAAGTGGCAGTTGCCAAACCATAATCTGCTCCCCATTCAGATCCTTTTTGATAGCCATCAATTGTAACTTTTGCCGATGCCTTTTTTTTCTTATTCTCATAAAAATCCAATCGGTATTTTACGGTAACAATGCTGTCTTTATCGACTTTTTTATCTAAAAGATTTGCCAGAACATAATTGCCTGAAGCATTTTCTTCTCCATTAGAAATTGGGATTGTATCTGTTTTTAAAAACTTTTCCTCTGTAGCAATTGAAGCCGCTGGTGTATTTTGTGAAGTAATATTTTTTGTTTGAGATTGCGAAACCGGCTTTGGTTTCTGGCAGCTTATTAAAAGAAATAAAAAGAAAATGTGTTGTGGTTTCATTATTTATGTGTTGTCTGGTTTTAACCGCATTTTAATATTGGGGTTTCATTGATATTTGATTTATCGTTTTTTAAACCGGATTAAGATCCGGTTTGCTATGTGTTATGATTTTAAACCGGATTAAAATCCGGCCCTACAAAATAAACCGTTCCTCCGGAACTCTAAATAAAGAGCCATAGGCTCGATTCATATTGTAGGGCTGGACTTTAGTCCAGTTTAAATAAAATTCCGTTTAAATAAATTCGGTTTAAATGAATCATATTAAATTTTCAAAAACATATCTTTCGTCAAATTTGACATTAAATTTATTCAGAAATGTTAAATACTCGTCTTTAAAGTTTTGTTTTTTATGATGTTCCTCCTGATTGGCAATATATTTATAAACGGCATCAATGTGAGATCTGCTATAAGAGAAAACGCCATAACCTTACTGCCATTCGAATCTTGACTTTGTCAAATGATGATCATTGATATATTTTGATGATTTCCCTTTGACAATTTTCATTAATTCCGAAATTGAAACGGTAGGTTTTAAGCTTAAAAGGCAATGAACATGATCTTCCGTTCCATTTACAATTATCGTTTTGCAACCCGTTTCATTTATTAAATTTCCTATAACACTTAATATTTTCGATTTACATGCAGTAGTGATAATTGCTTCTCTGTATTTTACAGCGAAAACTGCCTGGATGTAAACCTGATGGTATGTATTTGACATTTTATATTAATTGTAACGTTTTTTTAATCTGTTGCAATAATATAAAAATTCCTACAAAATAATTAATTTTTCGATTATATATTTAAACTGGATTAAAATCCAGCTCTACAAAATAAACTGTTCCTCCGGAACTCTACAAAAAGAGCCAGCGGCTCGAATCATATTGTAGGGCCGGATTTAATCCGGTTACACGGAACAAATTTTATTTAGATTTAAATTAAAAAAACCAGCTAGCCACAAAAATCGCCGTAACAACACAAATCACGTCTACCAAAAGCATTGTGCCTAAAGCGTATCGGGTATTTTTTATGTTTACAGAACCAAAGTAAACAGCAATAACATAAAAAGTACTTTCTGCACTGCATTGAAAAATGCTGCTCAATCTTCCCGTTAAGGAATCTGCGCCAAAAGTATTCATAGAATCAATCAGAAATCCTCGTGATCCTGCAGAACTAAAAGGTCGAAGCATAGCAACAGGTAAAGCATCGGTAATTTGTTTGTTTACGCCCATATTCGAAAAAATAAAGGCAATCCAGTCGCTGATAATTTCAAATAATCCGCTATTTCTAAATAATGAAATGGCGACTAACATTCCTAAAACGTACGGAAAAATAGTTACTCCAGTTTTAACGCCATTATTTGCTCCAACTACAAACGTATCAAAAACGGTTGTGTTTGCTTCGCGAAATTTCTTCTCATTTATAAATGAAAAAATTAGGGTAAACAGAATTATTCCCAGCAATATCAATCCGGAAAGGTTAGAGGTGAAAAAGTTTTTTCCAATTAAATCCAAATGGTTTACATACATCAGTAAACCAATGATGGCAGCGATTAATACCATTAAGGCGATAACAAGAGAAGCACTTTTAAAGTTGATTTTTTGTTTAATTCCAACAATCAGGAAAGCGGCAATTGTACCGATAAATGAAGTGATAATACATGGAAGCATTACATCGGCCGGATTACTTGCGCCGGCAGCAGCGCGATAGCCAATAATTGAAGTGGCAATTAGGGTTAAACCTGAAGCATGAAGACACATAAACATAATTTGTGCATCACTCGCCCTGTCTTTATCAGGATTTATTTCCTGTAAACTTTCCATTGCTTTTAAGCCAAACGGAGTTGCAGCCGAATCTAATCCTAAGAAATTAGCAGCAAAGTTTAAAGTCATATATGATATCGAAGGGTGGTTTTTTGGAATACTTGGAAACACTTTTACAAAAACCGGACTCAATGCTTTAGCCAATTTTCCGGAAGCCCCTGAAATGATTAAAAGTTCCATTAATCCACAGAAAAAAGCCAGATAAGCGATAAGCGGTAAAATTAAATCAATCAAAGTGCTTTTGCAGGTTGGCAATAAACCATCGGATTTTTGAACACCACTATAAATTTTTACGGTTTTGTTAGTGTAAACATACGTTGTGTCCGAATTAAGTGTATCACGATTGATAATCATCGTTTGATCCGGTGCTTTTTTGATGCTGTCTTTGATAAAAGCCGGAAGCTGTTCAGCGTATTTTTCTGAAACAAGAATCGGATCGTCTTTTTTTCCATTCAAAACATAATCAATGGTGTAATTGTTGGCCGTAAACAAACTTACTATAATGAAGATAATCGACGAAATAAAAATAGTTAACCAAAATCTACTTAATACCATAACGCTGTTTTTTTTGTAAATGTAATTATTTCGAGATAATATGCACAAAGATTTTAGTGCCGAAAAGGGAAGTATTTATAAAAATTTGCAATGATTTAGTGAAAAATCGATTTATTCAATAACGATTTTGGTTTGCAGGTAATTTTCAAAAGCTTTAATTCCTTTAAACAGAATTTCTTTTTTGTGATTCTCAGTTTCGTTAAAAAAATCAGTTTCTATTTTGACATGATCTTTTTTGACAGTTCTTTTCCATGTTCCGATGACATTGCTGTTCTCCAAAATAATCGGTTTGAAAATGCCATTGTTGGTAAAAGCTTTCGATTGATGTTCTAAAAGAATAGAAGCTTCACGGGTTTTATACGAAATTAAAATCTCATCAAAAGCAGGAAGAAAATGAATGCTTTCCTTGAAGTTATGCTTTTTATTATTTTGATTTCTATACCAATAAATCTGATTATCTATTTCAACAGAATTCAATTGCAACTCTATTGCATTAACGATTTGCTTGCAGATTGTGGGTGGAAAACCTGACCACCACGAAAAGTCAAGAAGTGTAGCAGGGCCGTGGCTTTCAAAGTATATTAGGGCTAATTTAGCAAGACCTTCTTCTTTGGTTAATTTGGATTTTGGTTTAGGAACCCGTTCTTCCAGCAAGGCATACGTTATTTGTTTGCCTTTCATTTTTCCATTACAAACTAAACCTTCCAATTCAGCATGCATCATAATAGCAGCCGCTAAAAACTCCTGACCGGAACTTTTTTTGATATCTAGTTCCTGCATAATTTCTTCACGTGTTAATTGATTGTTGCCGGATAATAGCTTTTCTATCGTCGCATTAATCTGATTGAGTTTCTTAATATCGTAATCATATTTTTTGGCCGCCGAAATTGTCATTTTTTGTACTTGCGGTCCGGAAATATCCAACATCCAATAAATATCATCTGCCGAAACAAAATGCCAGGTTGGACGCAAAATATGAGTTCGAATGATTTTTGCTGAATTTATCGCTTCTTCAATCTCTTTTTCAGTAGCATCACATCTAGAACCAATCGCCCATTTTGCCATCGAATAATCCTGAGCCTGCATCGCGCCCAAATGATGCACAATTTCTTGTGGAGAATGAGAATTTGTTTCCAAAAGCTTCTGAGAAACAAGTCGATGATGTGAGATTTCCTGATGAGTCATTTCCTAAAATATTAAATCCTAAAGATAAAACCTTTGCACCTCTGCAACTTTGAACCTTTGCACCTTAAAAAAACTATACGTGAATAATTTCATCATCAATTAATAAATCTTCACGGCGCAAACGCAGGAAAATCTGCGCTACGGCAATCGTATCTTTTTCACAATAGGTTACAATTCGGTCAATATCTTTTTCAACATAAAAAACATGTGCCACCTGACTTCCGTCAATATCGCCTTTTGGCGATGGAACGCCGAGAATTTTAGTCAATAATTTTAAGGAAGTAAAATGTTTATAATCGCCAAACTTCCACAATTCTAAAGTATCCAAATGCGGAATTTCCCAAGGTTTTTTTCCAAATAAATTCAGTTTGTCCGGAATTGGAATTTGATTGATGATCATTCTTCGCGCAATAAACGGAATATCGAATTCTTTGGCGTTATGTCCGCATAATAAATGATGGGGTTGATTAAAATGATTGTTCAGCAGATTATTGAAGTCATGAAGAATCTTCATTTCATCGCCAAAGAACGATGTTACACGAAAATTTCGCACATCGCCTTTAATAGTAAAATATCCAACCGAAATACAAATAATCTTTCCGAATTCTGCCCAGATTCCGGCACGATCGTAGAATTCTTCAGGAGTAAAATCGTCTTTTCGCTGGTATTGTGTTTTCAAATCCCAGAGTGATTGCATTTCTGTATCAAGCGAATTGAAGTTTTCTTCTTCCGGAACAGTTTCAATATCCAGAAATAGTATGTTGTTGAGGTTTATTTTTTCAATCATATTATTTTGCCACGAATTGCACTAATTTTCACTAATTCTTTGTGTAGATAAATGTACGCATATAGAACTTAAAATAAGAAATAACTTATAAAATAAATCATGCAATATAATTCTTCTTCTGCAAATTTCAAGAATTTTACTTAATTTCAATCTATCGACAACTACTTTAATTCTTGCTAATTCGTGAAATTCGTGTTTTATTTTTAAAATAAACTTTGTTGTGTACTAGGATTTTCATGTTCCAATAACCATTTCTTGCGGGACAATCCGCCGGCGTAACCGGTTAAAGAACCATTTGTGCCAATAACACGATGACACGGAACTACAATCCACAACGGATTTTTTCCATTTGCAGATGCAACAGCGCGAATTGCTTTTATATCGCCCAGCTTTTTGGTCTGATCCATATAACTTATAGTTTTTCCATACGGAATTTCAAGTAACGCTTTCCATACTTTTTGCTGAAATTCAGTTCCTTGTGGATTTAATTTGAAACTAAAATCGGTTCTTTTCTTATCGAAATATTCTTCAAGCTGCAAAACTGCTTCTTTTAAAACATTGGGAATCTCTGTTGAAACTTCATTTGTCCCCACATCAGAAACGGATATTACAGAAACGCCGTCTTGATCTCCAACAATTTTGGTGATTCCTAAAGGTGAATTGATGTAAACTGTTTCCATAATTTTTTAAGTTATCACAAAGATATGAAGGTTCAATCCCGATAGTTATCGGGAGCAAAGTTTTTTTTAAACCATATAAGTTATATAAGTAATTGAAGTTAGGAGTGTTTCTAGATTACACGATTGTCACCCTGAGCGGAGTCGAAGGCTAATGAAAACAAAAGGGCGTCGACTACGCTCAGCCTGACATACAAAAATGTCTAATAATTTTCTAACTTGAATTTATAGTTTAAGATGCTTTCTATTTTCTCGCTTGAAACGATCTTGGTAATATTCGATTTTTCAGCACTGAACTTTGGCAAAACGAGATTTTGTTCTTTTGCTTTTTGAGTATAATATGCCGAACGGGTGGGATGAAAAGGCGCCACGGCATTAAAGATTTCATTCCATTTTGCCTTATCAATGATTTCTTCAATAATGTTGATGCAATCCTTTTGATGAATCAAATTTACCGGAGCATCTGGATTTTCCAGATTTTCTTTTCCTGCCAAAAACTTTACCGGATGACGGTCTTCGCCAATTAATCCGCCGAAACGTAAAATTGTAGTCTCAAAGTTTTGATTATTTTGTAAAATGGCTTCCGCCAAAAGCAATTGTTTGCCGCTTTCCGTTTCCGGATTCGCAATTGTTTCTTCGGTTACTAAACCATTTTCATCTCCATAAACAGAAGTTGAACTTACAAATAATACTTTTTTTACCGCTGATTTTTCTATAAACGGAATCAAAATTTCCATTTTTTCTACAAAAACCTTTTTTGAAGAATCGGATGATTCAGTGTTATTCCCTCGTAGTTTTGGGGGAATATCGATAATCAGAATTTCACTTTCTGATAAAAATGCTTTTATACTTTCTGAAACACTTTCGCTTTCCAACGTAACCAAAAAAGGATTTATACCGGCATCTTTCAAAATGGAAAGTTTATCTTCAGAGGTTGTAGATCCGTTTATGGAATATCGCTTTTTTGCGATGATGCTTTTCGCCAATGGCAAACCCAGCCAACCGCAACCTAATATGCTTATTTTTTTCATTTTATTTTTTAAGGTTCAAAGGTTCAAAGGTACAGAGGTTCAAAGTTGCAAAGGTTTAAAGTTTTTTTGAATAGCCTCCAGCTTTAGCTGGAGAATAAGATTTAACAGGAAGGGCTTTAGCCAAACTATCTTTGATTTGGCTAAAGCCCTCTCTTTCGCTATATTTTCCATCCAGCTAAAGCTGGAGGCTATTCAATTTCATTATTGACTTAAACTTTGTGTCTTAGCGCCTTTGCGAGATTAAATACTTCAGCATCAATTTTATATTACAAATCTAAAAAGAAACAGATTTTTTCTTTTCCTTTTGCGCCAATTCTGTTGTAGAATTTTATGGCTCTATCATTAAACTGCGGTGTTCGCCATTGCATATTGACGCAATTTTTCTCTTTTCCGATTTGTTTTAATTTATTGATCAAAACTTCGCCAATGCCATAATTTCTCGCTTGTTCTTCTAAATACAAACAATCCATTTGAATGACATCGCCGGCTTCCCAGGTAGAATAGAAAAAATTATACGAAACATATCCAACAATGTCATTTGGCGTTGATACCAGTAAACAATGAAATTTCGGGTCTTTATCAAACAAAGCTTTTTTTAATCCTTCTTGTTTTCCAGTTGAATCATAATCGGCTTTTTCATATTCAGCATGTTTTTGGCACAGAACAACCAATTTAGGTAAATCGGCAATTTCGCAAGGTCTTATTGTATATTCCATTGAAGGTTGATTTCGGTTTGTAGAAAGGTTATAAAGTGATGAAAATAATCCGGATACTGTTGATTTTCCCGAATGGCGATGAAATGTTTTCTTTTAAGGCCATTTTTGCCAATTTTTATAGCTTTTACCGGATTGTTTTTCAAATAAGGCTGCAAAGCCCATTTTGCCATCGACATGACGCCCATATCGGCTTTTACCATTTCCAGGGAAGCTTCTGTTAAAGGGATGGCTGTAATCTTCTTTGGCGTTACTTTGGCAGGAGCCAAAACAAACTGATGAATTGTAACGGTTTCCATTGGAAGAGAATGAATCAGTAAATGTTCGTCAACAAAATCTTCTGCAACGACGTATTTTTTATTAGCCCAAGCGTGATTTTCAGAAACGGCCATCACAACCTCATCCTGAAAAAGTTCCAGGTATTTGATGTTATTATCATTAATCTGATCGCTGATAATGGCAATGTCAATGGTGTTTTCGAGTAATTTTTGTAACGGAATGTGAGTTGCTTCTGTCACGATTTTCAATTCGACGTTGGGATATAAAAGATGAAATTGCTTTAAAACACGCGGCAGCCAGTGATAACTTGAAAAACATTCGGTACTGATTCTGATTTCGCCATGTTCGCCAAAAACCATTTGCTTGATCTGAGATTCGGTTTGAGAAAGTTTATCCAGAATTTCATTGGCAATCTCATACATTTTTTCGCCCGCTTTGGTTAAAACCAATTTTTTATTCATTCTAAAAAAAACAGGCGTACCCAATTGATATTCGGCTTCTTTAAGCTGATGACTTAAAGCCGATTGTGTTAAATGAAGTTTGTCGATAGCTTTGGTTATGCTTCCTTCTTCAACAATTGCTTTTATCAATCGTAAATGACGTATTTCCATCTTTTGAGAATTAGAATACAAAGGAACAAAATTTTAGAATGGCTTTTCGATGAAAAAAAGTAATCAAATCGATGAATTCTTTTCGTTTTTATCGCATATAATGTTCTGTTACTTTTGGAAAAAACTAAATCATTAAAACTAAAAAAAAATGGAAGCACAAATTAAACATTATGAAAACAAATTAGCCTTCGAAATGGATCCTTCTGATTTGTTTGACGCTTTAAATAATGGAGAAAAAGTGATAGTTATCGATGCCAGAAAGGCTTTTGGATATGAAGCAGAACATATTCCGACAGCGATTAATCTTCCGCATCGCGAAATGACGGTTGAAAGTACACAACATTTGGATAAAGAAATTTTGTATGTAACCTATTGCGACGGAATTGGCTGCAATGCCTCGACAAGAGGAGCGCTGAATATGGCAAAATTAGGTTTTAAAGTAAAAGAACTAATTGGCGGAATAGAGTGGTGGAAGTTTGACGGTTATGCCACCGAAGGGACAAATGGAGTAAACGCAGGTTTGAAAATTGAATGCGCCTGTTAAATGAAAAAGGGCAAACTTTACGCAAAAGTTTGCCCATTTTATTTTTTACTTTAATCGCTATTGTTCGATTAGCGCCTTTAAACTTTGAAGAATTGGGTTCTCGTCGCCTTGCGGTTCTTCCTGAACGGCGCCCGGACGATTATCTTCCTGAATAATTTCCAGTTTCACTTTTTGATCTTCTTCAGTCAGAACATAATTCATTATAAAATAATTCTCTGGTTTGTCTTCCAGTTCAGGTCTCGGAAAAAACAAAGAATACTTGATTTTTTGATTTGGAATAATTTCTAAAACTTTTCCCCATTGTTCAAAAACCTGACCTTCCCATTCATTTCTAAATCTGATTTCGTTACCCACTTTCCAGTCTGTAATTAAATCACTTCCGTACTGCCATTGTTTAACCAATTCTGGTTTTGTCAAGGCACTCCAAACTTTTTCTATTGGAGCCTTCAGGTAGATTGTAGAAATATTTTTTGCCATAATAAGTGTTTTTATTCTGGTTTTACAATAGGTTTCAGCGTATCAACTACAACTGTAGCACTGTCTTTTACCGGCGCAGCTTCAATCGGTACATTTACAGGCTGAGTAAATCTTTTTATTTTCTGCTGAATTAAAACGGCATCATTCAAAACAAAAGGTGTTGGCATCATCCAGTCGCTTCTTGGTTTTACTTTCAATAATGGATTTGTCATTAAATCAAAAGAACTTTCAATCAAATCCATATCAAAAATGGATGATTTATTAATGTAGAATTCTAAAACGAGCGGTTCATTTCGCACCACATAATAACAAAGAATTTTTACATCTTCGCGTTCCAAACGATTGCTTTTTTCTCCTGAAGTTGCTACGCCATTTGCTTTAAAATTATAAAACGTCATTTTTGGATTTGCATAAATATCGTAGCGATTGACTTTTCTGTTTGGCGTAATTTTTATTTTTAAATATCGGTTATTTCCAATTACACTATCTTTTAGGAATGCTATTGTTGGTTTTGCAATGTCTATTTTTGGTGCAATTGCGCTGTATGTAAAAGTCGAATTGTATTTACTGGCAATAGGAAGACTATTTAATCCAACCGCATTTTGATTTGTGTTTCCTAAATACGTTCTGGTCCAGTCATCAAGATTGGTATCATAAGTGGTCCAAACGGCAGAATCTGTATTGGCATTATAAACATATAATAAACTGTTTGATTTTGCTTTTCCGTATTCATAACCTGAATTAGAACCTGCATAAATGAAAAAGCCAATTGATATCATAAAAAAGAATACTGTCCAGGCTCCTTTTCTAAAGAAAGAACCAAATACAGGAAGTAATAATCCGAAAAGTAAAACGGTAAGAACGGCGCTTCCATAAAGAATTTTTAAACCTAAACCAACCGGAAACATGACAATAAATGGCGCAACAATGGCTAATGCCGGAATACCAAATAATAAATTCAAGCCTAAACTATAATGCTGCGTGATGACAAATATTCCGAATAAAAGGATTCCGAAATAAACCGGAATAATCAGGAAACCTGCGCCTGTTAAGCTATTGGCTAAAAATAAATTGATAATAATCCAAAGCAGCAAAGGCGCTACAAAATGGTTCATCGTAATTTTTGCTTCCGAAAAATGGTGGTAGAAAGCAAAACAAATCGCGATGCTTAAGGTTACAAATGCGCCAATATAAGCGTGTCCGTTGTAAGTAAAGCCATTAAGCAAATCTGAATATTGAGGATAGGCTTCTAAAATTATTTTCCATCCTAAAAAAGTCACTAATCCTGAAATAATCAGAGAGCCTAACAAAGGCACAAAACCTCTGAAAATTTCCCTGAATGAGATTACGCGTTTTACTTTTCCAATAAAAATGAAAAGAATCAGTAATCCTAAAGCGATAACCGACATTGGGAAAACCCATGAAAAAGGATAATTAATGAATCCGAAAGGAACACTAAAATAAACATTGTCTTGTGTAGTTTGAGTAGAGTTTAAATCAATATTTGAAAAGTATTTTAGTAAAGGCATCAAGTAAGTTCCCTGATGCGATAATGTTGTTTTGTTTAAATGCTGAATATCGTCTTGTTGCGTGTGGTAATTAAAATGCCCGTCTATAAAAGCAAAATTAAAGCCCTGAATATTTCCCTGTTCCCTAAAAACAGTTAAGTCAGTATCGTTTGGCAACATTTTATAAATACTGTACATCAGGGAGTTTGAAACCGGATATTTGGTTTTTGCGTTTGAAAATTCCCGAACCAAAGCTTCATTTCCTTTGTTGGTTTCCATTAGCATATAACTTGGTCCTGAAGAACCTCTGGCTTCAAAATTTAAAACCAAACCTACGTCTTTCGCCCAAGGATGCTGGTTCACAAAAAGTGCCGCGCCGTTTAAACCTAATTCTTCTGCATCTGAAAAGAGAATTATAATGTCGTTTTTGTGCGCCTGTTTAGAATATAAAAAAGCACGAACTCCTTCGAGGATTGTTGCAACACCAGACGCATCATCACTTGCGCCTTTTGAAAAAGAATGCGGAGCACTATCATAATGGGACAGTAATAAAAGTGCTTTTGAGTTGTTAGTTCCCTTTATTCGCGCCAGGATATTTTTGGATTTTACCAAAAGACCTTTGTCATTTAGCGTAAAACCTTCCTGAATTGATGTTTCTAAACCAATGCGATTAAGTTCAAGTTTAAGGTAATTCGCAACAAGTTCATGGTTAGTCGATCCCACATAATGGGGTTTTTGGGAAATAATCCTAACCTGATTGAGGGCCCTTTCTGTTGAGAATTCTGCAAGGGCTTCTTCATTTTTTGAAACCCATTGGGGCATCATTGTGGCGTATATAACACCTAAAATTGCTAAAACGCAAATAAAGGCAAGTATTGAAGTAGGGTTTTTTTTCATATTGAATATATACTAAATTTCTTTTTTAACGAGCATGAAATAATCATTGTCCAGAGATCGATATCCCTGATCATACAGGAAATAATACGTATTTCCCGTTTTGGTCTGCAAAATATTGGTAAAGAAATCAAAATCAAAACCCTTATTAATCATTTTATCCCTTGTTGCCTTTGATTTCCCTTCTGTGTTTAGCTCGGACAAAATACGATAATTTTTGCGTAATTTGTTGTTTACATTACGCATGAAATTCGTACTGTCTTTATTTATTTTGTTATTGTAGGCATTTCGACAGCTATCAGAACAGAATTTCTTGTCTTCGCGGCCTACAATTTTCTCTGAACATTCAAGACAGGTTTTCATGGCTCCAGTTTTTTAATCTCATACAAATCATGTCTTCTGTCTTTTAATATTCGAACGCTTCCATGTTCATGAAGATGTTTTAGTAAATTTAAATCGACATCAACAATCAGCGTCATTTCAGTATTTGGTGTCGCTTCGGCTTTTACTCCATTACTTGGAAAAGCAAAATCTGAAGGCGTAAAAACAGATGCCTGAGCATATTGAATATCCATATTGTTAACTTTTGGCAAATTACCAACGCAGCCGGCAATCGCCACATAACATTCATTTTCTATCGCTCGTGCCTGTGAACAGTGTTTTACTCTGGTGTAAGCATTTTGCGTATCGGTTAAAAACGGAACAAACAAAATATTCATTCCTTCATTGGCCATAATTCGCGAAAGCTCCGGAAATTCAACATCATAACAAATTAAAATTCCAATTTTACCGCAATCAGTATCGAAGGTTTTAAAATGCGATCCGCCTTTCATTCCCCAATGCTGAACTTCATTTGGCGTAACGTGAATTTTGGTATACATTTCTGATGTTCCGTCTCTTTTGCATAAAAAACCAACATTGTATAAATTTCCATTATCCAGATAAGGCATACTTCCGGTAATGATGTTGATATTGTATGAAATGGCAAATTCCTGAAAACGCTTTCTGATGGGGTCAGAATAACGTGCCAATTCCCGAATCGCTTCAGCTTCAGATAAATGATTATAATCGGCCATTAAAGGCGCAATAAAAAGTTCCGGAAATAAAGCAAAATCAGCGCCGTAACCGGAAACAACATCAATGAAAAATTCTGATTGCTCAAAGAATTCCTCGACATTATTGAGCTGACGCATTTGCCATTGAATTAATCCCAGTCGAATTACGCTTTTTTCGAGATTAATCAGTTTTGGACTTTCATCATAATAAACATTATTCCATTCTAAAAGCACCGCAAATTCCTTTGATTCTTCGTCGCCTTCCAGATAATTTTTGATAATTCGCAAAACGTGAAAATCATTGCTTAACTGAAACGAAAGTACAGGATCGTGTAATTCTTTGTGTTTTACTTTATCAATATACACTTTTGGCGTAAACTTTTTGGCGTGTTGGCTGTAATTGGGAATTCTTCCTGCAAAAACAATGGCTTTTAAGTTTAATTGTTCGCAAAGTTCTTTTCTTGCATCATATAAACGGCGTCCCAAACGCAAACCGCGATAATGCGGGTGGATAAAAACGTCTATACCGTACAAAATTTCCCCATCTGGATTATGGGTAGAAAAAGTATAGTCGCCAATGATTTGTTTGTAATTGTGTCTTTTGTCGACTAATTTTTCATCGACAATTAAAGACAATGCCGAACCTACGACTATTCCGTCGACTAATATAACTAATTGTCCTTCAGGAAATATAGAGAGTAATTTTTTTATATCGTTAGATCTCCAGTATGAATTTGCCATTTCTGGATATGATTCGACCATTGAATTTTTCAATTGTTTGTAGTCGTCAAGTTCTAGATTTCGCAATTCAACTTTATTGATTTGTGCTTGCATATAGTAAGATTTCTGTTAAATATACAAAAAACATTTCCATTTACAAACGCTTACAAATAGTTACAACCGAAAGTAAATACTTTGCAACCGAATAAATTTTGAGAACCGCCACATCTTTGCACTGTTGAATTTGATAAACGAATTCTTTTATACGAACATTTAAATATTATACGCCATGAATGCAATGAAAAACAGAGTACAATTAATTGGTAACGTAGGAAACGACCCGGAAATTAAAACATTAGAAAACGGAAGAAAATTAGCCCACGTAACTATCGCTACAAACGAAAAATATACCAACGACAAAGGCGAAAAAGTAGAACAAACAGAATGGCATCGTGTTACAGCCTGGGGAAAAACGGCCGAAATCATTGAAAAGTATGTGGTAAAAGGCAAAGAGGTTGCCATTGAAGGGAAACTTACTCACAGAAGTTACGACAAAAACGGTGAAAAGAGATATGTAACCGAAGTTGTTGTAAACGAGATTTTATTGCTAAGTAAATAGTTTAACAAATTTGATATTCAACCCGGCACGTTTAAAAACCTGTCGGGTTTGTATTTTAAAATAGGTTATAAAACAGAACCACCATTAATGTCTGTAGAAAGTATTTCGCTCATATAATCGAAAAAAGGTTTCATGTTTTGGCAGGTTTCCAATGCCTGTTCCAGAAATCGCGGACTTAATACTTCCTCATCCGTAAAACGCTTAATGATTAAAAACTGTTTGTAGCGAAGTAAATCGATAGCTTCATGATCCGCATCAAAACCTTTTGGCGAAGTTTTAAGCTGTTCGCCCTGCAAAGTTCCAAAAGTGCTGACAAACGATTTTGATTTCAATATTTTTCGCATTGGTTCAGCATCATGACCAAATTCGCTTCTTATTCGTTTTAAATCAGCGGCATTTGGTCCCCAGAATCCACCGGCAAAAAAGCTGTTTCCTTTTTCGAGATGAAAATAATAACCGCCGCGTCTGGCATTTGTTGCACGGGTAAAACTTCCTCCCCAAAAGGTTTTAAAAGGAGTTTTATCTTTTGCAAAACGAATATCACGGTAAATTCTATAGACACTTTTTTTGCCCGAAGCTGTTTCCAGAACATCACTTTTGGAAAGTTCCTCAAGCAAAGCACCTGCAAAAGTTTCAATATGATTTAGTTCTTTTAGATATTGCGGTTTATTGGCTTCAAACCAAGGTTTATTATTGTTTTGTTTTAGTTGTAGTAAAAAATCCAGACTGGATTTTGGTATTGTAATATCGTTTTTCATAATTAAATTTTGAGTCATTAAGACACTTGCAATTTAAAAATAAAAACCCACCAATTGGCGGGTTTTCTATGATATAGTTTAAGCGGTCTTTTTAAATAAGTCAAACATAGGACAGCGTGAGCAGCGTTTTTTTTCGCTCTTTTTGTATTTCTCACAACAAGAAGATTTGCAGTTTTCCAACTTCTTCAATTTGTCAAGGATATCTTTGTTTTTCTTTTTCTTTTTATCCTTTTTCTTGTCCTTATCTTTTTCCTTCTTGCTCAATTTGCTTCGGTATTATTAAACAGTAGCAAATATAAAAGAATAAAAGTTATTTTTAAGTGTTCTAAATAAACTTTAACTTTTTTATTTTGGATTAATTGCAATTGAACTTGTAACCGTTAGTTGCTGAATATCACGATCAAACAAGTAAAGTCCGCCTTTATCATCGCCAATTAAGTTGATTTTATCTAAGATAGATTTAGCGGTAGCTTCTTCTTCAATTTGTTCAGATACGTACCATTGCAGGAAATTGTGAGTTGCATAATCTTTTTCTTCAAAAGTAATGTGAACCAATTCGTTAATTGACTCTGAAACAAAAATTTCATGATTGTAAAGCGTTTCAAACATTTCTTTAAAAGTAGAATAAGAAGTCTTCGGAGCTTTAAGATCTGTAATCTGTGCATGTCCGCCACGTTCATTCACATATTTAATCAGTTTCAACATGTGCGCACGCTCTTCGTCTGATTGCGTGTACATAAACTGCGCAATTCCTTCTAATCCGTGAACTTCAGCCCAACAAGCCATAGAAAGGTAGGTTTGTGAAGATTCTGCCTCGATGCGGATTTGCTTGTTTAAAGCTGTTTCAATATTTTTTGATAGCATAATTGTGTCTTTTTTGTAAAGTTAAAAAAAATAATTCATTTCATTTTTTTCAAAGAGCCAAACAAAAGACATTTGAATTAATCGGCAAGAAAATTAAGGTTTTTCTGCCGGAAAAGATCTCGAAAAAATAGCTTTATTGATTATTGGATTGGTGATGTCAGGCTGAATAAATCCGTCAGTAAACTTACGCATTACGTATTGTTTTGTGCCATTGTCATAATATCCCAAAATGTAGTAATCCTTAAATTTAAATATATTTTGATAGTCAATTTTTTTCTGAAGACTCAGAAAATAGTAAATGTTGTCCATTGCCAAAGGCTGCTGTTGCTCTTTAATAAACTCAAGATTATTGTTCATCGTGCTTTCAAAATAGACACTTATCTCACTGGTTATTGGAGCAAAACCTCCTTCATAATATTGATAGAAATTCTCTTCTTTGGGTGTTCCTCCGATAGTAATAACGGTATTTTGCTTGCTTTTAAAAGCAGATACACCAATATTCAAGAAAGCCAACTGGTTTAAAAACTGATTTGTTTTTTTTAATTCTGTTGGTTTTCGATCAGCGTTTTGAAGCAATAATGGAGAATTCTTAAATTTGATCGTATCGTTTTTTGTTACTTTGAAATCCTTTATTGATTTGCCCGAGTTATAATCTTTTATTTCAAATGAAAGCGCGTATTTGTTTGCATTTATCTGATATAGTTTATCATCTGCAAAAAAGGAATTGCTTATTTTATTTGAATACTCATTCAGAGATTGCGTAAATTTTTTTTCGTTGATGCTATGATTTTCTATATCTAAGTCAAAAACCTGAGTTTTTTTCGGATTGTAATCCAAAGTTAAAATCAGATGATCGTTAACCAAATAAGCTTTGGTCTTTTTTGCGCTTTTATCTAAAGGAGTAAACTCATTTACATCTATTTTTTCTATCGGATCTTCTCTGATAATTCTGTTAAAAGTGAAATTTTGCTTTTTTTCATTCTCAAATTGAAAAGATGCAAAATCAAAAGATTTTTCTTCGACCATCCCATTTTTAAAAATATATACAACTAAAGTCTGATCTTCATGCGCCTTTGAAAGGATATAAAATGCATTGTTTTTCTGAAAAAAGTTTACAATATAATTTCTCGTAAACGGAAAATTAAACTTTAGCATTTTAAAAGTTTTTGTTTCCAAATAATATTTTACAATTATAAAATCTTTAAAATCCTCTGAAGCCCAATATAAACTTGGATTTCCATCTTCGCCAAAACTATAACCAATTAAGGTTCTGTTTTCCAGATTTGTTTTCGGAAAAGAGAATTGATCGTTTAGAAAAAGAGCACTATTGTATTTTAGAATGGTAATGTTTTCTGTTGTGGATGCAAAAACATATACATCATGCGTTAGCGTATTCTCGACATTTAGAATCTGATTTTGTTCGTCACCTTTTTTGAAATCCAAAGGAAATGAAGCCAATACAGTTTGGCTAAAAACAACTGATTTGCAGATCAATAACAATAATAGTAATAGTTTTTTCATAAAATTTAAAACGACAAAAATCATTCCAGTTTAAGAACTGCATCATGATTTCAATTAAAGCTGATTACAATATTAAAGGTAAATCATTTATAATTATTTACTACAATAAAAATTATTTATAAGCTTTGTACTATTTTTTTATTTTGACAAAAGTAAAATTATAGTCTTATTCTTTCATTTATATAGCTTTTAGAGAACCCTGTAGATACGTTATTGAGGTATTTTCGTCAAAAAATTTAAAAACATGAAAAAATTTCTTTATTTATTTAGTACTGCTTTATTAGCATTTACTTCTTGTACTAACGATTATGATGCTTCCTGTTTCAGGAAAGACGATGGAAAACCAATTAAGAGCGATACAATTTCGCCGCCCAAAACAGATACAATTCCTGTAGTGATTGTTGAGCCTGTTTTATTAAAAAAACTGGTTCATATCTATGAAAACGGATATGCACCAACAATTGAATTATCATATGATGGTAATAAAATAGTGTCAGACAAAGACAAATCAAACCTGACATTTTATACTTATACCGGAGATTTAATTACGAAAATTGAAAAAGCAGACCTTTCAGGAACTTATATGACAAAAGAATATTTTTATGCAAATGGAAAACTAGATTATATTTTAAGTAAAGAGTTTGGCAATTACTACAAAACAAAATATTTATATAATGCTGATGGAAGTGTTATATCTTATAACAAAATGAAAAGCGACAGTTCAGGAAAAGACGGAGATGACACACCTTTAAGTGGAAAGTATACTTTTTCTGAAGGTAAATTAATCAGACATCAAATTAATAGTGGTAGTAATGAATCAGTGACTACTTTCGAATATGATTCTAAAAACAATCCAAGACTTAATATTTTAGGCTTTGATTTATTAATAGACATGAATCAGTTATTTGCTGTTAATAATGTGGTTAAAAAAGTAGTTACATCGAAAAACCCTACTGCTACAACAACGGTTGAAACAACTTATAGTTATGAGTACGATGCAAATGGTTATCCTGTAAAGATGATTCAGACTACAACAAGTGGAGATACAATCACTACAGAATCATCTGATTTCAGTTACTAATCTAAAATGCATTCTTAAAAGAATATATTTTATTCAATAATTAAAAAGCTGCAAGATATAGTTCTTGCAGCTTTTTTTGTTAAGCTAATCTAAGTTCATTTGCTAATGAATTTGAACTAATTGAATATCATCTATTAGTAACTTGGCTTTCAATTATTAGCAGCAAATAGCCATTTTCAATTGAAAAGAAAGAGTGCTGATCAATACTTCAAATGTATTATATGTCGCATAATTGTTGAGGTAAACTATCATTTCCTGAAGTTGGTTCAGCATAGTATATAAACAAAAAAGCCCTGAAGAAATTTCTTCAGGGCTTTTGCTTTTTTGTAATTTAAGAGATTATCTTATTTTGAAAGTAACTCTTCTTGCCAATCTTCTTGCTTCTTCAGAATCTTTTTGGATTGAAGTATCAGCACCCTGAGCAACTACATTTAATCTTGAAGAGGCAATACCTGCTTTTTCAAAAATCGTTTTTACGTTATTAGCTCTTAGGTTTGATAATTTTTCATTGTATTCAGAACTTCCAACCTGATCTGCATAACCTAAAATATCAAGAGAAGCTGAAGGGTTTTTTCTTAAATAAGTCAAAACAACATCAATTGCAGCTGTTGAATTTTCAATTGGAGTTGCTTTATTAAAGTCAAAATAAACGCTGTAATATTTAGCATCGATCATTTCTTTAAGCAAATCTTTATCATTTACTACTGTCGTTGTAACTGGTTTTTCTATGATTACTTGTTTTTCCGGCATTTTCTTAACTAGATTTTCAAGATCTGCAATTTTGTTTTCTAATACAGAACTATCAAATTCCTGCGAAATAACCGTCCAGTCAGCATGTTTTGTATTTTTACCTAAGTAAACATTTACACCAACAGTTCCGTTAAAAAGTAATCCGTTAAAACCTCTTGATTCTACAGGACATCCACAGTCAAAAGTATAATCTTGTGATGCATTTACAATAGTTGTAAAATCACCGGTTAAAGCAATTCTGTCAGTTAACCTGATTTGACCTGTAACTCCAGCAATGAAATTCCCCATTCTGTCTTTAACATGCAAATCTTTGTTCTCTAACTGAGCAACACCAAAACCTGTATGTGCTAATAAACCAATTGTTTTAGTCCAGGTTTCAAAATTCATGATTCTTCCTAAGTTCGCAACAGCTTGTAAGTCTGCTCTGTAATATTTTGAATCAAAGTCAACTGAATTGTTTTTTCCTGTAAAACTGTTATATCCAAAATCAGCTTTTAAACCAAATTTGTTGTTAAACATATATCTTACTCCTAAATCACCTACCCAAAAACTTGGTGTAGAAGTAAAATAATTTTCAGTCATAGGACTTTGCGGTTTGTTAACTCCGCCAGCAATTTCAACAGACCACTTATTATAGTTGTTTGAAGTGCTTTCGGTTTGCGCATGTAAGTTTGTTAAACCCAGCGAAAACGCCAGAATAATTACAATTTTTTTCATTGTTATTTGAGATTTTAAATTTTCCCCAAATCAACAATTTATCGTAAGAATTATTCCCCAATAAAAGCTATAAATATAATAGAATAAGGCAAACCTTAACTGTTCATCAGTTCCTGAAAATAATCAACAAATTGCCCTAAATGCAAGCCATCCATCAATCCGTGGTGTACATGAACAGACATTGCGATTGTTCTTTTTCCGGTTTCGGAAGTAATCATTTTTCCAAAAGAAATTTTAGGACAGCTATCAGGAAAAGTATAACTTCTTGCATGCGAAAGCGAAGTAAAATTCAACCACGGAATTGCCGAGAAATGAATGACATTATCGTCATCAAACGATCTTGTAAAAAGTCCGGTTGTGTTTTGGATTCTCTTAATTTCTGCCAAGGCATTTTGTTCGAAAACCTTAAAATCAGGATTATATTCAATTAAAGAAAAGCCAAAAGTACCATCTTCACGACCAATTGTTGCCGAAGCATCAACACGATCATTAATATAAATCTGACCATCGGAAATTCGATATTTAAAATTTTCGATCGCATTTACAGCTGCTAAAGTTTTATGCAGGTAAAAGATGAAAAAAGAAGCATTCAGGCTTTTGGCTGTTTGGTACGCTTTTGTGCAGTCAATTTCTACTGTGGCGCCAAAAAAAGGTTCCTCCATTCGGCTGAAATGGGCAAAATGCTCTTTTCGGTTCCAGTTTTCTAAATCTAAAAGTGTTTTCATTATTGTAAATTATGGAGTACTTCCGAAATTTTTTCGAAAGAACTAAAACGATCGTGCTCTACTTTATGGTTGATTTTTTCGTGTTCCCAAGTCGTGTGAAACGGAATATGTACGGCATAACCTCCAATTTCCAAAACCGGCAACACATCTGATTTCAATGAATTTCCGATCATTAAAAATTCATCCGACTGAATATCCAAACGGCCAATCAATTTTTCATAATCAATGGTCTGTTTGTCTGACATTACTTCGATATGGTGAAAATAATGTCCCAAACCAGAACGGTGCAATTTGCTGTGCTGGTCTTTTAAGTCGCCTTTTGTGGCAACTACCAATTTGTATTTTCCGTGCAAAGCCTTCAAAGTATCTTCGATTCCGTCCAGAAGTTCGATAGGTTTTTCGAGTAATTCTTTTCCATACTGAATGATTTTCTGGATGACTTCAACCGGAATTGTATTGTTCGAAATATTCATCGCCGCTTCAATCATCGAAAGAATATAACCTTTGATTCCGTAACCGTATAAAGGTAAATTGGCAATTTCGATTTTAAATAATTCCTGCGAAATTCCCTGATGCGAAAGATAATCTTCCATCAAAGCACAAAATTTATGCTCCGTTTCCTGAAAATAAGGTTCGTTGACAAATAAAGTATCATCAGCATCAAATGCGATTACTTTTAAGTTTGGTATTTTGCTTTTATGTAACATAAAGATGTTGTTTTTTTAGTTTCAGGTTTTTCTTGTTTCAGGTTTTTTTCGCCACGAATAAAGTTTAGTTTCAGGTTTTTCTTGTTTCAGGTTTTTTCGCCACGAATTCACGAATTATTTTTCAGATTAAAATGATTAAAAACGATTTCCTAAAAAAAATCTGCTCAATCTGCCAAATCTGCGAGAGAACTTTTTTCGCAAAAAATTAAAAACCAATCTGCGTAAATCCGTTTAAATCTGCGTCATCCGCATGCCATTTCTCAATCTTAATTCTTAGAAAACAGTCTTTTTAATGAAATGGTCTTATCATAAAACGTAATTCTAATTCCGAATAGCAAAATGATTCCGCCAAAAACCATTTGTAAAGTTATTTGTTCTTCCAAAAACAACCAAGCTAATATCGAAGTAATTACAGCCTGACTCAATAAACTCAGTGAAACTCTCGTTGCGCGCATGTGTTGTGTGGCATAACTTATCGAAAGCCATGCACACAATTGACAAATTACGGCTTGCAAAAGCAAGACAAACCAGCCCGTATTTGAAAATCCGTTAAAAGGCTGATCCAGACAATAACACAGAATTCCCAGATAAATACTCGAAGCAAATAAACTAATCGTCATAAACGATAAAACATCAACTTGCGAAAGCACATTTTTGCTCACCAAAAGATAAATCGAATACAGGATTCCGGATAAAACGGCAAACAAAAAAGCCTGATCAAAATTCAAATCCATAAAAAAACTAAAACCAACTAAAGTCACCATTCCGAATAAAGAAACAATAGTTCCAATCCAGAAATTAGTAGCCGGTTTTGATTTTAAAAACAAAAAAGAAGCAATACCAACCCAAAGCGGCGATAAATTCGTCAACAACGAAGCCTGAGTTGCGCTTGAATCCTGAATGGCGATATTCCAAACCGCAACATCTGATGCAAATAAAATTCCGCAAAGTGCTGCCAAAAACAGGAATTTTGTGTTTGGAATTTTAAAGTTTTTCGTCAGAATCACATAAGGCAAAAGCAAAGTCACCGCAAAAAACATTCTATAAAAAGCCGAGATTAATCCTGGCGCGAGTTTTAGTTTAACCAAAATGGGGAAGATTGATATACAAAGTATTCCGCATATTAAGGCTAATCTTGGTTTGGTGATTTTCATTTAATTGATGTTTTTTGGCTTTTGCTAAAGTATCATTGTGTGTGATTATTCTGAAAAATTAAAAATCTGATATTTTTTATTCTCTTTATTATAGTTTCCTAAATACAATGAATTATTGAATTTAAAAACAATTAAATCTTTATATAAATCGTGTCCGAAAATAGATGGTGAATCTTTTACATCATCGTTTTCTTCCAGAAACAATCTCGCTTTTTCAAATGCTGAGGTTTTAATTTTATCTTCTACATGATTGAAATTTGAGTCAAACAAACAGTTTGTATACACAACATTTTTATCTTTATAAGAAATCAAATTCCCAATAGTGTAGCTCGATGTAAAACCAAACGACATAGAAGTTCCACCAAAACCGCCTCCAAAACCACCGCCCATTCCCATTGGCGCGCCACCGCTTGCATGTGCTATATCTTGCGAACTTCCTATAATAGTATAATACAAACCATTTAGCGTGTAGCAGGAAATGGCAGGAGTAGAGTTGTTTATTTTTCGTATAAATTGTTTTGGCTTTTCTAAGACTTTTTTATTGTGTATACTTTTTATTTCCTGAAAAACATCTGAATTTTTAAACTTTATTTCTTCCTCTCGCAAGGTTTTAAATTCCTTAATTCTAATGCCGTTTATATCACTAACGGTAAAAAACAAGACTTCGGGATTTGTTTTGATTTGAAGAATTTTATCATCAATTAAAAATGAATTTGCCTTAAATGTAAGCGATTCATATTCTCCCTTACTTATTCTTTTATGTATGACTGATTTTAAGGTTGAAGTAAAATCATTAAGATTAATTCGTAAAACATCTGTTGCAAAAGCATTGTTATCTATTGTGAAAATAACTTCATCGTTTTTGTATGTATAAACCTTAAATTGTTTTGAGCTTAATGCTAATGATGGCGGACTATCGGCACCAATAGTTTGGATGGAAAAACTGGAAGAATTCTCCGTTAATACGTCATATAACAATGCAGTATTAAAAGCACTGTTTTTAAATTCTAAATTAGATAAATCGACAGTTTTTTCATTTAAATTACCATTTTCATCAGAAATGTAGAACTTCAATATACTTGTGTTTTTGACAATAGTAATCAAATAAAAAGTATTGTTAATCGTAAGTTCTTTAATTATTTTTTCTTTTTTAAGCTCTAAATTTATTGGCGTTGTTTTGGTTTCTTTTTTAATAAAATTAAAATACTGAACATCGATTTCTTTTCTGTCTTTTGATCCCCAGAAAAGAAAATAATTGTTCTCTTTTTGACTATATCCTATAATTTCATCATAGGTTTTTTCTGGTCTCGAAGTAGACAATGAATCTTTTATATTGAATTTATCATCAAACCTTAGAGAAGTAAGCTTTTCCTTGTCATTTAAGAATAAAATCACTTCTTTGTTGGTTTCGTTTGTAACTTGAAAGTAGTCTCTTTTCTTTTCTAATTTTAAATTAAATTCATTTACAACTTCTTGAGAAAAGGAAATGAAACCAGATAAAAGTAAAGAACTAAAAAGTAGGTTTTTAAGCATTTTTTGATGGGTTTAATTTTTAGCGAATATCTTATTTTTTCTTTAGCAAAAAAAGAAATATAAGGCGACAATAGATAAAATGTGCCGTTAGGCACTAAATATCGGTAGCAAAAAATTTGATTCAAAATCGCCCGCGTGCCGTAGGTACGCAACATACAATATCTATTGCGTACCTAACGGCACGCCAAAATTATTCAATTGATGTTTCTACCAATATTTAGTACCTAACGGCACAATTCATTATGATATCAATAAAAAGGTTGGATTAAACTTGTTTTTGAGTGGTATTATGCATTCATAATTTTCTTGCAGGCATTGTTGATTTCCATATCCGAAAAAGGACCAAGCGCACTTGCCAACATTTTACTGGTTCTGATAGAACTTACCATTTTGATTCGAAGATCCTGGTCATCGCCCATTTCGGTTAACAGAATTGTCTCGAAAATCTCGGACAAATGTTCCGGTTGATCCCTAAAATCGTCTTCAAACCAAAGGTCTGACAGAAATTTTGCCATTGCCGTTATTACATCTGGCTCCGATGTTTTTTCATTTTCTTTAGTCATATCGAAAATATTAAACGCACGAAACCCTCGCTTTAGGTGTGACTAAATATCTGAAAGATAGATTTAGGACAGTTTCCTGTTCCAGCACCTTTGCGAGGGTTCGCTTATGTTAACTTTGAATAAGTTTTATCTAAAGTTTCCAAATATTTAGTCGAGACGAATGTACAACTAAAAATTTGGCTAAAAAGAAAAAAACATGAGAAATTTCTCATGTTTTAACGTTTTCATATTTCAAAAGAAATACTAGTTTATCGTTTCACCATTTGGCGCATCTGTATCAGGATTTACAAAAACCAATTTTCCTTCGGCGTTTGTTGTCATCAGGATCATTCCCTGACTTTCAACTCCGCGTAAAGCTCTTGGCGCAAGATTTGCTAAAACTGTAACACGTTTACCAATGATTTCTTCTGGCGAAAAGCTTTCTGCAATTCCCGAAACTATGGTGCGAACATCAATTCCGGTATCTATTTTTAGCACCAAAAGTTTGTTTGCTTTTGGCATTTTTTCTGCTTCAATAATAGTTCCTACGCGCAAATCCATTTTGGCAAAATCCTCATATTGAATCAACTCTTTTTGAGGTTCCGGTTGTTTGTTTTCGGCAAGATTAGCAGTTTTTGTAGCTTCCAATTTATCTATTTGTTTTTGTATTTCTTCGTCTTCAATTTTGGCAAAAAGCAATTCTGCTTCACCAATTTTATGTCCCGCCGGAATTAAATCTGAATTCTCAGCAATATCATTCCAACCCAATGTTTTATCAAGTATGATGTCTTTTGCATCATGATTTTTCTCTTTCAAAAATTTGCTAAATCCTTCAAAATGTTCTTTAAGATCTTTCAAATTTAAAATTCTTGACAACTTCGCAGCAGTAAAAGGCAAAAATGGTTCAGCCAAAACGCTCAACGCAGCAGCAATTTGCAACGCCACATACATTTGGGTTTTTACACGCTCCGGATTGTCTTTCATTACTTTCCAAGGCTCTTCATCGGCAAGATATTTATTTCCTAAACGCGCCACATTCATCAATTCGCCCAAAGCTTCACGAAATCTGTAACGTTCTACAGAACTTGAAATCACAGCCGGATACGCTTTTAATTCTGCCAAAGTATTTTCATCCACTTCAGAAAATTCATTTGGAGTTGGAATAATTCCGTCGTAATATTTGTTCGTTAAAACAATAACACGATTAATGAAATTTCCTAAAATAGCAACCAATTCGTTGTTGTTTCTCGCCTGGAAGTCTTTCCATGTAAAATCATTATCCTTAGTTTCAGGAGCATTTGAAGTCAAAGCATAACGCAAAACATCTTGTTTCTCCGGAAATTCTTCTAAATATTCATGCAGCCAAACCGCCCAGTTTTTAGAAGTCGAAAGTTTGTTTCCTTCCAAATTCAAAAATTCATTTGCAGGCACATTGTCCGGCAAAATATAGCTTCCTTCGGCTTTAAGCATCGCCGGGAAAATAATACAGTGAAAAACAATATTATCTTTCCCAATAAAATGAACCAGTTTCGTATCCTGATCTTTCCAATATGGTTCCCAGTCTTTTCCTTCGCGGGCAGCCCATTCTTTTGTAGACGAAATATATCCGATAGGCGCATCAAACCAAACATATAATTTTTTTCCTTCGGCACCTTCAACGGGAACATCAATTCCCCAATCCAAGTCACGTGTTACCGCACGAGGTTCAAGTCCGCCATCAACCCACGATTTTACTTGTCCGTAAACGTTAGGTTTCCAGTCGTTTTTATGTCCAACTAAAATCCATTCGGTTAAGAAATCAGTATATCTGTCCAAAGGTAAAAACCAGTGTTTTGTAGATTTCAAGATCGGAGTTTCTCCTGTAATTGTCGATTTTGGATTAATTAAATCCGTCGCATTCAAAGTCGATCCGCAATTTTCGCACTGATCTCCGTACGCCCCGTCATTACCACATCTTGGGCAAGTTCCAACCACAAAACGGTCAGCTAAGAACTGATCTGCTTTTGCATCGTACAATTGCTCTGTTGTTTCTTCAATAAAATCACCATTATCATACAGTTTTTTAAAGAATTCCTGAGCCGTATCATGATGAATTTTAGCCGAAGTTCTGGAATAATTATCAAACGAAATCCCGAAATCAGAGAATGATTTTCTGATAATTCCGTCATATTTATCAATAACTTCTTGTGGTGTAATTCCTTCTTTTTTGGCTTTCATCGAAATTGCAACCCCGTGTTCATCGCTTCCGCAAATAAACGCAACGTCTTTTCCTTGCAAACGTAAATATCTCGAATAAATATCTGCAGGCACGTAAACCCCCGCCAAATGCCCAATATGAATAGGTCCATTCGTGTAAGGCAAAGCCGCCGTAATAGTATATCTCTTTGGATTTTGTATCATAACTCAATTTTATTGAGTGCAAAAATAAGCAATAGAATTGAGATTTTGTTATTTCGCGGAGTTTCGCAAAGAAAATCTGTCCCAATTTGTCAGGCTGAGCGAAGTCGAAGTCTCGTTTGCTGAATCACTTTGCTGAGCTTCGACTTCGATCAGCCTGACAATCTCTGTGTTTTTAGACGAATTAATATACAAGATAATATTTTTCAGGAGCTAATCCCGCTATCCGTTACAATCTTTTGTGCCGAACCCCGGCACAAAAGGATTTCCACTTCTATCGGGGCTAGGACACTCATTTTCAAAAGAACTTTAGATTCTCATTGCGGAATTTCTTGTATTATTTAGACTGGACTGAAGTCCAGCCCTACAAAATAAATCGTTCCTGCGGAACTTTATAAGAGAACCGGAGGTTCGGGACATATTTTAGGGATGGATTTTAATCCATTCAAAAAACATGCGTTATTTATTCAATTCCAATTGTCAGGCTGAGCGGAGTCGAAGTCCAAGTTTGCTGAATCAATTTGCGCGGGCTTCGACTCCGCTCAGCCTGACAAAAATAAAACCTTTGTGAATCTTCGTGTTTTCTTTGCGAAACTCTGTGAAACAAATTAAAATAGAACCAGTTTAAACTAGCTTCCTAATTAAAATCTTCAAAATATATTTCGCAATCTTTGCCCTGAAAAAAACAAAGACAACTTTATGAGCAAGACAAAATTAATCATCAATAAAAACGGATCTATAAAAATCGAAGGTGATTTTGAAATCATGGATTCTGAAGGAACTGTTTACGGACTTCAGGGAAGATCTGCATTAGGACTTTGCCGTTGCGGGTTATCTGCAAACAAACCTTTTTGTGATGGCGGACATAGAAATAACTTCGAACACGATTCAATCGCGTTTGATTTACCACCAATGAAAACAAACTAGAAAATTTGATTTTCTCGTTAATATAAAAAAGCTGCAATAAATGCAGCTTTTTTGTTTTATAAGTCCAGGAAATTAATGTCCTTTTGTTGCGGCATCAAAGATTCTTAAAAAATTTCCGCCTCCAATTTTACCAATTTCTTCTTCATTGAAATCTGTTTTTAACAAAGCATCGACTACGACATAATAAAAACCTTCTTTTTGATCTTTCCAGGTTTCGTTTGTACCTCCGCCCATTTTGTTTTTATTTTTATCATCTTTATGCTGAGGTTCACCATGTTTCTCGCCATCAGGTTTAGGTTTAGACTCTTCCTGAGATCTGTACGGTGGAGTAAGTTTGGTATCTGTTCCAATAGCGACGTGATCAATTCCTACTACGTCAACCATTGCTTTTATATTCTGAGCATATTGCAAAGGAGAGTCGGCAAGATGTGTCCAAATGCCAATAACGCCTCCTGCATCTGCAACAATTTTTGCTTGTTCTTTGCTGATAAGTCTCGGACGCATCATTTTATTCATGAATTCATTTTGTCCGAGTTGTGTGTCAAGACCAGTATGTGAAATTAATACAGGTTTTGTTGTGACTTTTAGAGCTGCATTAACAGTTTCATTCGTTGCATGCGAAAGATCAACAAGAATTCCCAATCGGTTGCATTCTTTGATAACATCTGAACCAAAAGTCGTAAGTCCGCCAAATTGTGCCGGATTTGTAAAAACATCACCCAAAGGTACCGATGCATCGTGATCATGAAGTAAAGTAAGATGTCTTAAACCTCTTTTGTACGCAACTTCAAGCCGGTCTATATTTCCTTCCAGAAAATGACTGCCTTCAACAGATTGAATAACAGTTGGTTTTTGCTTCTTGTGTGCCAATTCTATGTCTGCCAAATTCATAGAACGTTTCATGTTATTCGTTTCCAGCACTTTGTCCATTGCTGTTAACCCGTTTAGAAAACGGTTGTAAGCATCGCCAGGATTTTTAAGTTCTTGGTAATCAACTGCAAATGTCATACAAATTGCTGATAATCCTGATTTTTTCAATTCGCCAATCAAATCGATTTTTGGACCCGGCAATTCAGTTGCATTAAGCGGAACATCAACATGATTGTGTGTATCTATACCTATAGTTTTAGCGACAATTGCAGCTATTCTGGGATCAAAGGTTTCTGCTGCCCAGGAAATTACCGGATTTAACATCATTAATGTACCAGCTCCGGTTAAGGTGTACATAAATTTACGGCGTGACCATTCTTGTTGAGATTTTTCCATAAAATTTCAAAACATAAATTACTATTGGGGTTTCATTTCAAGTAAACTTTTACTTGTCGTAAATATATGTTTTTTGGAATCGTCTGCTTTTTGGACTTTTGATATTTAACTTTATTTTAGTGAATGCTCTCTTTTATAAATACAATTCGCCTTTCATGGTAATAATCGAAGAACCGCCCACCAAAATATCTTCTTCACGATTCATAACTTCAATAAGTGAAGCTTGTTTTAATTTTACACCTTGCAGAATCTTGTATTCTTTATCTGACTTTGTGAATTTTTTTTGCGTTAAAAAACCAATTAAAGGTCCTGCAGCCGTTCCGGTCGCTGGATCTTCGTTGATTCCGATTATTGGATTAAAGAATCTTGTTTCGACAATATGTTCCTGACTTTCATCAGCAATTGTGAAACAATAAAAACCTTCAAATTTATAATCTCTTGAAATCTCCATCAAAAGTTGGTTGTCAGGAATACAGTCATTCAGTATTTGACTGTTTTTTATGGGAACCATCGTGTGTGCCACTTCTGTTTTGACAATTGTGGGAACAAAAGCGTTTACGTCTAAATCTTCGATTTTTAAACCAAGTGCAACGGCAATTCTATACGTTGGAATTTCCTGCTTAATCACCGCCGATTTTTGGTGCATTTGTACCACCGGATATTGTGTAACCGGATCAAAACTCACCGTTAAAGGTATTGGCGAATGTTTCATGATCACAAAAGGCTCGCTTTCGTTCTGCTCCTCAAAAATGGGCATTTTTTTTAGCAACGCACCACAAACCGCACCCAGCAAATTATGTCCGGCACCGTCTATTTCTATTCCGGTTGGGGTAAACGAGCGAACGGTTAGTGCTTTTTTTCTGGTAGAATAATAAACAAAAGAAGTTTCAGAATAACCAAATTCTTTTGAGATATTCTGATAGGTTTCTAACTCTAAATCACCATCTGTAAAAACAACAGATAACGGATTTCCTTTATAACTTTTATTCGAGAATACATCTAAAACATAGTATTCTAATGCTATTCTTTTGTCCATTATTATCTTCTTTGAATGATCAGTAATTTAGTAACGTTTTTATTTTGTATAAAATTACTACAAATAACAAAAATAAAAGTTTAAAGTTTAGTTACTTTTGTTTTATATTTTTATAAAATAGTTAAGGAAATATATAATATAAAGATTGGGTTTGTTTTTAAATGCTGTTTTTTAAACTTATTTTTCTATAAACAAGACTGGTGGAGCAACGATTTTCTCAAAATCATTTAAATCAAATTTTTTATTGATTTTAATAAAACTGTGTTGATTTTTAATTGCTTCTAATGTTTTTCCGAAAAGCCAAAATTGGTTTGGTCCTTTATGCCCATGAAGCAAAAGTTGCTGCTTTTTCTCCCCATCTTTTAAATAAAAAGCATTAGTTTCTCCATCCTCTATTAAACTATTTGAAAATTCTTTTTCCTTTGGAAAAGGAATGGTTTCTAAAGCATTTTGGATTCTTTCTTTTTCTTCACTATGTAAAATCGTGAAAGAAGTTTCTTCTTCAAGTGGATAAGTGTTGATTAAATAAAGTGTATCTGATGAATTAAATTTTAAATAATAAGATTCGTGAATATTCCATTTAAAAAAAGTAAAATCAAATTTCTTTTTTGGAGATTTACATCCAGTCAACGATAGTAACAAAATTGCCGCTATTAAATATATTTTCATAAATGTTTATTATGTTTAATCTGCAAGGATTTGTTCTTTTTCTAATTTAGAAACTTCTACAATTTGTTCACATAAATTGACAAATGCGGTTAAATCTCTTTCTTTGGTATTATAATCAGGTGACCAGAAACGATAGCTTTTGTTTTTTCCTTTTGATCCAAACTGTATTTCCCAAGTACTTCCATCATGTCCGTATTCATGAGCTTTGTCAATGTTTATTTTATCGAAGGAAGAAGCTTCATTAGCAAATTTTTCAAAATATTGAAGATCAATTGTTATGAATTTTTCAATTTTACTATATTGCCATTTAGGATCAGTTGATGCGGGTCTGGTTTGTACAAATGCAATTGCACTGTCATTACTTGGCATTCTTGCAATCTGAATTTTTACTTCACTAAATGGAATTCTTCGGCTACTTATATAAGAAAATTCAATTTCATCTATTTTTTGTGGTATGTTCGAATCTTTTTTTTGACAATTTGAAAAGATGATCAATATAATAGCAATGAAGAAGCAGTTTTTAATCATAAGTATAGTTAATGTTAGTTCTAGCTAAAATACTCTTTTTTAACTTCGAAATAATTTCATAGAATTATATTTCTTATGAATCCAAGATTGCGTTAGGGATAGCAGCGGAAAGCCCACAGCCTGACGAAGGAAGAGCGAGGACTTGCAGCTAATAGCCCGATCCGCCGTGGCGGAAACGCCCAAGAAATTATTCCCCAACAGTTTCTTATATTTGTAAACGTAAATTAAAGAATTGCAACCATGGCAAAAGGACCCGAAAAAAATACCAAAAACAAGGCTTTGCATACCAAATTGCTAAATAAGAAAAAGGTAAAACTTCAAGCGGAGAAAAAGGAACGTGCTTTGCGATTGAAGGCCTTAGTTGCAAAAATGAATGAAAAAAAAGAATAGTGACGAATCTGATGGGAATTAAATCACATTGTATTTTTTTTCTGGATTTAATTAATGGAAATTTGCACATCAATCTTAAAACAACAAAATGGAGGAATTTGGTAGAATAATAGTTTCTGAAACGGCAATGAATAGTGAAAATCTTCAGGATGTAATTCATTCGAATATTTCGGTAATTAATTTAATGCGAGAAGAAGGTGTCGATGACGAATTTATTCACGAAGATGCTTTGATGAGTTATTACTTGGATTATTATTGGTCACAATATGCCGAAGGAAATTTTTCCCAATTCGTTCATAAATCAGGTTGGAATAAAGAACTAAACGAACTTATAGAAGAAGGTTTGGCTCTAATTGGCGCCGAAAAACATCTGGAATTGTTTCAACAGCAAAGCAAAAAAGTCAAATTGATGAGCAGCGTAAAGCTGACTAAATTCTTAAAAGGGAAATTAGAAGGCGTAAATCCAATTCGTGATGCGTTGAACAATGATACTTTTTATGAATTAGAAGAAAATCTAATTACGCTTAACGCCAATTTCCTGAAAAATCATCCTGATTTTGAAGTGCTTTCGGTAGATGATATGTTTGCTGCTTTGGAGGAATATGTGGGGCATGAGATTAAGCGGGCGTAAGATTTTTAAACGACGCGTGTTTTACCACAGAGATTCGCAGAGTTTCTTCACAGAGTTACGCAAAGTTTTTTTGTCAGGCTGAGCGAAGTCGAAGCCCCGCAAAGTGATGCAGCAAACGTGGGCTTCGACTTCGCTCAGCCTGACAGTTGGAAACTCAAGTTGTTTTATTAAAAATTATTCTCCAAACAATTGTTTCTTAATTAATTACCTTAATTTTAGTTCTTTCTAAATATCTAAATTATTTATGGAAGAACTCGCACACATTAAATCAATTATCGGAATCATTCTGGGATTAAGTTTAACACATCTCATAAAAGGATCTGTGATTTTTATTCAGCATCCGGGACGAAAGAAAATCTACTTTGTACACTCGCTTTGGGTCTTTTATGTTTTTTTACTGCTTATTCATTTTTGGTGGTGGGAGTTTAATCTCAAATTGATTCAGGAATGGTATTTTGTCGATTATTTTTTTATCATTTGTTACATTCTGATTTATTATTTGCTGTGTGCGATTCTTTATCCCGATGATTTGGCTGATTATACCGGTTATGAAGATTATTTCTATTCGCGAAAGAACTGGTTTTTCTCGATATTAGCCATCAGTTTAATAGCCGATGTGATTGATACGGCAATAAAAGGTGGCAATTACTTTTTGTACAATCAGTCTGAATATTATGTGCGCATTATTAGTCATGTTTTGCTTTGTTTGGCGGCAATCAAAGTTCACAATAAAACATTCCATACTATTCTGGTGATACTTTTTATTGTTTATGAACTTTCGTATATTTTAAGATTGTTTAATGTAGAATAATTTGTTGGTATTTAATGAGTTATTGTGTTCAATAATTATTAGACAAAGAAAAATTCAATGAATTACAGGAATTGCTCGCTGAGTGCAAATAGGTTTTAAGAATTCTCCCATTCTTTAATAGTCAGGACATCGGCAGAACGGAGAAAAACTTTTGTTGTTAATACGCGATGTACTTCTTCATCGCGATCTGCACAGCCATCAGACAAAACGGTGATTTTATAATCTTTGTCGGCGGCTTCGGTGGTGGTTGATAAAACAATTCCGCTTGTGGCATAACCCGTAAGTACAAGATTCTGGATGTTTTTTGATCTTAAAACAACTTCTAATGAACTCCCTGTAAAGGCACTTATTCTGCGTTTTACAACATGAATATCATTTTTCTGCGGAGCCAATGCGGGATGAACTTTTGTAAATTCTTCAAAATTAATAGAATTGATGTGCTCTCTTGTTGATGCAAAAGTTTTGTTGTTAACGCTAATTTCCGAAGCTCCATTTTTGAAACCTAGCGTGGCATAAATAATCGGGATGTTTTTGTTTCTGGCAACGGTTATTGCTTTGGCAACATTTTCTACAAGAGCCGCAGAATCCGGAAGATTGGCTAATATTGCCGGTTGCATATCCATTACAAGTAAAGCGGTATTTTGACTCATTTTGATGATTTTAAATTACTATCAATAAATTTAAAAAAATTAACTGACTTGCTCAATCAATTCAAGTCTTTTTACATTTTCGAACGTAAATTTCACAGAGATACACAAAGCAATTCACAAAGATTCACAAAGGAATATTAGAAAAATCTCTTTGCCTATCTGTGTAATCTTCGCGCAACTTTGTGGAATAGCTATAAATCTTTATAGAATAACCCTCAAAATAACTTTTTCCTCTTAAACTTTGTCTTATTCTTAGCAAACATTTCCTTAAATTTGCTTCCTTTATATAAAAATACTAGTTATAAAAACCAAGCTATGTTACAAATCGCATTTATTAGAGAGAATCAGGAAAAAGTAATCAAGGCTTTAGCAAAACGAAATATCGATGCTAAAAGCGTTGTGGAAGAAGTGGTGCAATTAGACGAAAACCGTCGCGCAACTCAAGTAGAATTAGACAACACTTTATCTGAATCTAATAAATTGTCCAAAGATATAGGCGAATTAATGAAAGCGGGAGAGAAATCTAAAGCTGCCATCTTAAAAGAAAAAACCGTATCACTAAAAGAAAAAAGCAAAGAATTAGGCGAAAAAGCAGAAGCTTTGGCAACCGAATTGACGCATAAATTATACACTTTACCAAATCTTCCTGCAGATATTGTTCCTGAAGGAAAAACTCCGGATGACAATTTGAATGTTTTTCAGGAAGGTGATATTCCGGTTTTGCATAAAGGCGCACAGCCTCACTGGGAATTGGTAAAAAAATACGACATTATTGATTTCGAATTAGGTGTAAAAATCACCGGTGCAGGATTTCCGGTTTACAAAGGAAAAGGAGCTCGTTTGCAACGTGCTTTGATCAATTATTTCTTAGACAAAAATACTGCCGCAGGATATAATGAAGTTCAGGTGCCGCATTTGGTAAACGAAGCTTCAGGATACGGAACAGGACAATTGCCGGACAAGGAAGGACAAATGTATCACTCAACAATTGATGATTTATATTTGATTCCAACGGCTGAGGTTCCGGTTACGAATTTATTCCGTGACGTTCTTTTAACAGAAACAGAATTACCGGTTTTATACACCGCATACACGCCATGTTTCCGTCGCGAAGCTGGTTCTTACGGAGCACACGTGCGCGGATTAAACCGTTTGCACCAATTTGATAAAGTTGAAATCGTGCGTGTTGAACATCCGGATAAATCTTATGAGGCTCTTGACGGAATGGTGGAACATGTAAAAGATATTTTGAAGGAATTAAAATTACCGTACAGAGTTTTACGTTTATGTGGTGGTGATATGGGTTTCACATCGGCTTTGACTTATGATTTTGAAGTATTTTCTACAGCGCAGGATCGCTGGTTAGAAATTAGTTCTGTTTCTAACTTTGAAACTTTTCAGGCAAACCGCTTGAAATTGCGTTTCAAAGACAAAGACGGAAAAAATCATTTAGCACATACGCTTAACGGAAGTTCATTGGCTTTGCCAAGAGTTTTGGCCGGAATTTTAGAAAATTACCAAACGCCGGAAGGAATCGTAATCCCTGAAGTTTTACGCCCTTACTGCGGATTTGATATTATAAACTAATGTGGTATTCAGTCGCATTCTCAGGTTTCAGTTTATACTGTGACTGAAAACTGCGACTGAAAACTATTTATTTAGAACTGCGACTTTAAAAAACAGCAATATGAAAAACATCTTTATCTATATCGTTTTGTTGTGGTCTGCTTTTGCATTTTCTCAAAATGAGCAATTGGCTCAATATTACTATGATAAAGGCGATTTTGAAAAAGCTAAAATAGCTTACGAACAGCTGTTGAACAGTTCGCCATCCAATACCCAATATTTTTTAAGAACCGTTGAATCTTATCAGCAATTACAGCAATTTGAAGTTGCTCAAAAAGTAATTCTTGAAAGATACAATCGCTATAAACAAGGTGTTTTTTTAGTTGAATTAGGATATAATTATCAACTTCAAAAAAATGATTCGAAAGCCAAAAGCTATTACGATCAGGCTATCGAAAAAATCAAAACAAATCCGAATGATGTTTACGGAGTTGGAAATTCATTCGAAAAGAAAGTATTGCTGGAATATGCTTTAAAGGCATATCAGACAGCAATGCAGGTTCAGCCGAATTACAATTTTAATTTCCAGATTGGAATGCTTTACGGTCAGTTAGGAAAAACCGATCAGATGATTGATCTTTTATTGACGGAATCTTTTAATAATCCTCAAAATTCAAATCTGATTCAGACGCAATTATCCCGCTTTATGCAGGGCGAGACCGATAATACGGCTTTTAAGGATGCGATGCGAAAAGCTTTAATTCTGAAAACTCAAAAAGATCAGGATGTTTTCTGGAACCATTATCTGAGTTGGTTTTATGTACAGCAAAAAGAATTCGGAAAAGCATTTATTCAGGAAAAAGCCATTTACAAACGCGAACCGGAATCGTTAATGAGCATTGTCAATTTGAGTCAGTTTGCGATGAACGAAGATGATGATGAAACGGCAACCGAGATTCTGAATTTCATTCTGTTAAATACAAAAGATGTCGATTTACTGGTTCAGACGAATGCTTATTTGATGCAAATTAAAATTGATAACGCTCAGGAAAAAGATTATCCTATAATCAATATTGAGTTGCAACAATTGCTGACAACCTATGATATAACTCCTTTTACCTTATCTTTGCAAATAATTCAGGCGCATTTCCTGGCTTTTAATCTGAAAAAACCGGAAGAAGGCAAGACAATTGTAAAAAGAGCTTTAGATCTTAATTTAAATGAATATCAAAGAGCAGATGCCAAAATGGAATTGGCAGATATTTTACTTTTAGAAGAAAAATACAATCAGGCATTGATTTATTATTCACAAATTCAGCTGGATTTAAAGAATGATGTCATGTCGCATGAAGCGAGTTTGAAAGCGGCAAAAACAAGTTATTATAAAGGCGATTTTGAATGGGCTTTAAAACAATTTAAAGAACTAAAATCGGCAAATACACAATTGATTGCAAATGACGCTCTTGAATATTTTTTACTGATCAATGATAATACAGTTGCCGACTCGACTCAAACGGCTTTGAAGCAATTTGCAAAAGGTGATTTTTTAATTTATCAGAATAAAAAACAAGAGGCGATTACACAGTTTCAGAGTATTTTAAAGTCGTTTAAAGGACAGGAAATTGAAGCTGTAACAATGTTGCGTTTAGGTAAAATCTATGAAAGTGTTAAAGATTATAATTTGGCTTTAAGCCAATACCAGCAAATCATTGACAATCATAGCGACGGAATTTATGTAGATGAAGCGTTGTTTTTTTCGGCAGAAATTTACAACGATGAATTAAAAGATACAGAAAAGGCAAAACCTTTGTATGAAAAGGTAATTTTTAACCATCAGGATAGTATTTACTTTGTTGATGCGAGAAAAAAATACCGCGAATTAAGAGGAGATAAGAATTTATAGTTTGGTTAAACCGTTTATTCGGTTAAACGTTTAACCGAATAAACGATTAAACAAGAAAAAATGATTATTTACAACGTTACCACCAACATACACGAAAGCGTTCACGACCAATGGTTAAAATGGATGCAGGAAAAACACATACCGGAAATTCTGGCAACAAACAAGTTTTCTTCGGCACGAATTGTAAAAGTTTTAATTGAAGAGGAAATGGGCGGAATTACGTATTCTGTTCAATATGTTACTGATAATAAAGAAACTTTAGATCGTTATTATATTGAAGATGAACCTGGATTTCATAAAGAAGCTTTGGAGTTGTTTGCTGATAAAATGCTTTCTTTCAGAACAGAGTTGGAAGTTATTTCGGAGCATTAATTAGTTTTCAGTCTCAGTTTTCATGTCTCCCTTTAAAAAAAGTATTATGGAAATTCGATTTCAAACAAAAGAAGAAAGTAACAAACAGCAACAGGAAGAGTTTTTGAAGTTGTCGAAAATTGAAAGAGTGTATAGTTTTCTGCGCTTAAGTGAGCGTATAAGTCAATTTCCTGTGAAAAATAAAGTGGATAAAAATAAAGACAATTTTGTAATTATTATAAAATCAAAATAAGATGTCGAAATTGTGGGATCAAAGCATTGATGAGTTTATTGCCTTAGCAAACAAACATAAAGTTAGAATGCTTATGGTTGGAGGTGGAGCTGTAAATTTTCACGGTTATCAAAGACATTCTGCTGATGTTGATTTTTGGATAGAAACTACAGAGGAAAATTTTAAAAAGTTAGTGCTTGTTTTTAATGAAATGGGATATGAAATTGAAGATTTTCCTGAAAATGTAAAACAACAACAACAAAATATATCAATTAAGTTTTCTCCTGTTGATTTAGATTTAGAATTAATTACTAAATTTTCTGTAAATAAAACTTTTGAAGAGGCTTATAATAATAGTGAAGAAACAACAGTAAATGGTAAAACATTTTTGAAATGGAATGTTTTATCCTTAGAAGATTTGATTACAAGTAAAATTAAGGCAAATCGAACAAAAGATTTACTTGATGTTCAACAACTTCGAGAAATAAATAAAAAATAAAGCTTTGTGCCTTCGAGCCTTTGTGGCATATAAAAAAAGAAAATGGAAAAAGTAAAAGCCAAAAAACATTTAGGACAACATTTCCTGAAAGACGAAAGTATTGCAAAAGCGATTGCAGATACTTTAAGCTTAAAAGGATACGATGAGGTTTTAGAAATAGGACCGGGGATGGGTGTGTTGACTAAGTATTTGCTTGACAAACCAATTAATACACACGTTATTGAGATTGATGGAGAATCGGTAGTGTATTTGGGTGAAAATTATCCAAAACTAAAAGATAAAATTATCTCTCAGGATTTCCTGAAATACAATATAAACGAGGTTTACAAAGACAAACAATTTGCTATAATTGGAAACTTCCCGTATAATATTTCGACTCAGATCGTTTTTAGAACTTTAGAGTTCAGAGACCAGATTCCTGAGTTTTCCGGAATGTTTCAAAAAGAAGTAGCAGAACGTATTTGCGAGAAAAAAGGATCCAAAGCTTACGGAATCTTATCCGTATTAGCACAGGCTTTCTATGATACTGAGTATTTGTTTACTGTTGACGAAAATGTTTTTATTCCTCCGCCCAAGGTGAAGTCGGGTGTGATGAAAATGACCCGAAAGGAAGATTACAGTCTTCCTTGTGGTGAAAAGTTGTTTTTTACGGTTGTAAAAACTGCTTTTCAGCAAAGACGAAAAACATTACGTAACAGTTTGAAAACATTAAATTTAACCGATAATTTGCGATTAGACACTATCTTTGATAAACGTCCGGAGCAACTTAGTGTAGAAGAATTTATTGAACTGACTCAAAAAATAGAAGCCGATGGAGTTCAAAGTTAGTAAAGATTTAATCCAACAGTTAGAGGAGCATATTGTTAATAAAAACGACAAAGAACTTGAAGTTTTACTTAACGACTTGCACCACGCCGATATTGCCGAAATCCTGGATGAACTGGATTTTGACGAAGCAACCTATATTTTTAAGGTTTTAGACAGTGATAAAACCGCAGAGATTCTTCTGGAATTAGAAGATGACTTGCGTGAAAATATCTTAAGCCGACTTTCGCCTAAAGAAATTGCAGAAGAGCTTGATGAGCTTGAAACCAATGACGCGGCCGATATTATTGCGGAACTTTCGCAGGAAATAAAAGCGGAAGTAATCTCGGAAATGATTGACGTTGAGCACGCAAAAGACATTGTCGATTTGTTGCGTTACGACGAAAATTCTGCCGGAGGTTTGATGGGAAAGGAGTTAGTAAAAGTCAATGAAAATTGGAATGTACTCACTTGCGTGAAAGAAATGCGTATTCAGGCCGAAAACGTTTCCCGCGTTCATTCCATTTATGTGGTTGATGACGAAAACCGTTTAAAAGGAAGATTATCACTTAAAGATTTATTGACTACTTCGACCAAAACACAAATTGGTGATATTTATATTCGAAAGCTAAACTTCGTAAACGTTGATACCGAAGATGTTGAGGTAGCGCGTATTATGCAAAAATACGATTTGGAAGCAATTCCGGTTGTAGATGAACTGGGCCGTTTGGTAGGAAGAATTACTATTGATGATATCGTAGACGTAATCAAAGACGAAGCCGATAAAGATTATCAGTTAGCGGCGGGTATTACGCAAGACGTTGAATCTAATGACAGCGTTCTGGAACTTACAAAAGCGCGTTTGCCATGGCTTTTAATTGGTATGGTAATCGAGATTGTGGCTTCTTTTGTTTTAAAAGGAAACGAAGAGGTGTTCAAACTCCATTCTACCTTAATCATTTTTGTGCCTTTGCTTTCGGCGACTGCCGGAAATATTGGAGTTCAGGCTTCGGCGATTGTTGTTCAGGGACTTGCAAATGGAACTTTAAAGGAATTTAGCCGTGGTTATTTTACTAAAGAAATTACCGTTTCGATGATTTCAGGAAGTATAATTTCATTGCTTTTACTGGGCTATCATTCCATTATGTACCAACAATATTTAGTAGGATTTGCCATTTCAATTTCGATGATTGTTGTCATTTTATTTGCTGCTACTTTAGGAACTTTAGTGCCGCTTTTTCTGCATAAAAATAAAATTGATCCCGCTATTGCAACAGGTCCGTTTATTACCACAACTAATGACGTTTTTGGAATTATGCTCTATTTTGGAGTAGCCAAATTGATTCTTGGAGTCTAAGTTTTTTGCAACAAATTAGTGGATTAGAGTGATTTAAGATCTGTAAAATCTCCGTAATTTGTGGCTCAAAATATGCTATTAACCAGCCAAAAAATAAGCAATGAAAGTACACATAATAGGAGGAGGAAACCTGGGCGTTTCTGTTGCCTTGGGAATTGCAAAATTTTCTAAAAACCATCAAATTACAGTAACGAGAAGAAACACGGCCAGTATTCAATACCTATCTGAATACGGAATCACGGTTTCTTCAGACAATAAACATAATATTAAGGATGCCGATGTCGTGGTTTTAACGATAAAACCTTATCAGGTTGATACCGTTTTGGCAGAAATTTTACCGGTAATTGCCGATAAAACGATTGCTTCCGCAGTAAGCGGTTTATCTTTGGATGTGCTTCAGGAAAAAACAAATAATGCTTTTCCGGTAATCAGGATCATGCCGAATATCGCGGCACAATTTGGAGAATCAGCGACTTGTATTTCTTTCGCTGAAAAGAACAGAGAAAAAGCATTGCCAATTGTTGATTTATTTCAGGATCTGGGAACTGCTCCTGTTATTGACGAAAAATTAATGGACGCCGCAACAGTTTTAGGCGCGTGCGGAACCGCTTATGCGTTAAGGTACATTCGTGCTTCAATGCAAGCCGGAATTGAAATTGGTTTTGATTCGAATACTGCTTTGGCAATTGCGGCACAAACCGTAAAAGGAGCCGCAAAAATGTTGCTGGAGGAGAAAGTGCATCCGGAACAATTAATCGATCGTGTAACGACACCACAAGGCTGTACAATCGTAGGTTTAAATGAAATGGAGCACAATGGCTTCAGTTCTTCCCTGATAAAAGGGATTAAGACTTCTTTGAAACAGATTAAAGGATAAATAATAAATCTCAATATTTTAAAATTCCAAATTCCAAAATTAGTGTGTTGGAGTTTGGAATTTTTGTTTCGTTTCGTTTTGTCATTTCAAGGAGATTCAAAGTAATAATTCGAAAATACTTTGTTATCTAAAAATAGCTTTTTAAATCTTTGTGCACTTTGCGTAAACCTTTGCGAACTTTGCGGTTAAATAGACAATGCATTGCTCACGCAAAAACCTCAAAATGCTCTACTTTCTCCTCAAATTCTAAAAGATAATTACTGTCTTCCGGATAATATTTTGCTTTTTCAAAATCGTCACCGGCAAAATTCTTAATTACTTCAAGATTTTCCCAATAAGTGATAAGCGTATAATGTGCTTCGTTGTTTTTGATGTTCCTCAAAAAAGACAATTTTATAAAGCCCGGTGTTTGTGAATAATCAGGAATAGCGGTCTTTACTGTAAATTCTGTGTACGCTTCATAATCTTCAATTTTTGTCTTTCCGTGCCAGATTCTTGCGATCATAATAGTAAGATTTAAAGTTAGTTATTATGTGATGTAATATTAGTTTTCCGTATGATTGGGTTTAGAATTTAATAACGTTTTGTTGAACAATAATCTATTAGTAAAGGGAGATTTTCCTCATTTACAAAATCTTTAAACATAGTTCTGTGATAATCTAATCCAAATTTATCAATTTTAGTGCCGTCGATTTTATGGTTTTTCTCAATCATCCATTTTACAAAGACCAGTGAATCTGTGTTGCGAAGTGCCGGTCCAGTACTTCTTGCGTCTAGTTTATGGCAAGCTGCACAAACAAAATTAAATATTTCTTTTCCTTTATATTGGTTTTGTGTTAATTTAGGGCTTGATGTTCCGCAAAAAGGAACAGGAATTTGACAAACGAAATTCTGTGGAACATCTGTTTTTATTTTATATAGGATTACTCCAATGAGCAAAATGATAAGAGCTGTACAAGAAAAAAGGATTTGATTGATTTTTTTCATTTGCAGAATTGGAATTTATTTCTTTATAAGCTGAATATATTTCAATCCACATTCTGAAATCTTAGTGTAAGAATTCATCGCATTACCATAATTCTGAATTGTAAGCGTGTCCTTTACATAAGTCGCGCCAATTCCAACGGGGATTTCCAATTCTTTCGGCTGAGATTCTGAAATAGAATCTGATTCTTCTTCATTGCTGATATCGCCTTCGTATTCATCCCATTTAATGCCTTCCAAAACCAAATATTGTTCGCCTGATTCATTTTTAGAAAAAGAAGCTTTGCCTTTTACTTCACGAAGATTGGTTTTTAAAAAATAATGATAACCATCTTTGGTTTCCGTTATTTCAATAGAAATATCGCATCCATCAGCTTTATAAACGCCTTCTAGCGATTCATCGGTTTTGGCTATTTCTGGTGCAGCAATTGTATCATTGTTGTTTTTTTCTATCGCAGGTTCAGCTTTTTTGTCATTACAAGATGAAATTAGAAGAGATGTTAGGATGATGTAACCAAGTTTATTTAATTTCATGGCTGTTGAATTTTTCTTGATAAAATATATTTTAGATAAACAAACCCGAAAATTCCGGATAGAAGTGAAGCGATCAAAATAGCGATTTTAGAATAAACAATTGTTTCAGGATCTTTAAAAGCCAAAATCGTAATAAAAATTGACATTGTAAAACCAATTCCGCCGAGCATTCCTGCACCCAGAATATGAGTCCATTTTAATTTTTTTGGCAGCACGCAGTAACCGGCACTTACGCCCATAAAAGAGAATAGCAGAATCCCCAGAGGTTTTCCGATAACAAGCCCAAGAATAATTCCGAAAGTATTCGGATGATCTAATCCCTGATGCCAGTCAGATCCTATTGCAATGCAGGTATTCGCCATAGCAAACAGCGGTAAAATGATAAAGGCAACAGGCTTATGTAAAAAATGCTGTAATTTATGAGAAAGTGTTTTCTCGCCGCCATCTCCAAACGGAATCACGAATGCCAATATAACACCGGTAATCGTAGCATGAACGCCAGAATTGAGCATGAAATACCACATGGCAACTCCGCCAATTAAATACGGAATCACATTATGAATTTTTAATCTGTTTAAGCCAAATAATACTGCCCAGATTCCTAAAGCAATAGCAAGATTGGCAAAAGCAATTGAAGTAGTGTAAAAAACGGCGATGACAATAATAGCACCCAAATCATCAATAACAGCAAGGGCTGTTAGAAAAATCTTTAACGATGGCGGTACTTTATTCCCTAATAGCGATAATATTCCAATTGCAAAAGCAATATCAGTAGCCATCGGAATTCCGGCTCCGTTTTGAGTATTGGTTCCGTAATTTAAAGCCAGAAATATTGCCGCCGGAACCAGCATTCCGCCAAAAGCCGCCATAATAGGTAACGAAGCATTTTTAATACTTGATAATTCACCGTGATAAATTTCGCGTTCCAGTTCTAAACCAATCAGCAAAAAGAAAATCGTCATTAAACCATCATTGATCCAGTGTGTGATTGAATGTCCGCCCAAATCCTTTTCCCACAAAGAAATGTATTCCATTTGAAAGGAAGAATTAGCAAGACAAAGCGAAACAATAGTCACAAAAAGCAATAACAGTCCTCCTGATTTTTCGTTTTCAAAAAAGGCTTTAAAAGTTTTGGTTAATTTCATTTGAGAGAAGTTATGCCGATTTGAAGATAAATATTAAATAGATTTTCCAGACGACGTTATTTTCAAAGTTAAAAAAAATAAAGCCAATAAAAAATTCTGACAAGTTTGTCTTTGCCACGAAGACGCTAAGACGCAAAGTTTTTAATTCTTTGTGTATCTCTGTGCAAAACCTTTGTGTAACTCTGCGGTAAAATTTGAGTAAGGTTATCTTTTAATCTCGCAAAGTTGCTAAGACGCAAAGTTTTTTAATTCTTTGTGTATCTCTGTGCAAAACCTTTGTGTAACTCTGTGGTAAAATCCAAAGAAGATTAAAATAAGCTGTATTTTTGTTTTATAAAATCAACAACAATGAGCATAAAAATTCTTCATATCGACAGCAATAATCCAATACTTTGGGAACAACTAGAAGAAGCAGGTTTTGAAAATCACGCCGACTTTAAATCTTCAAAAGAAGAAATCGAAGCCAAAATTCAGAATTATAACGGAATCGTAATTCGAAGCCGTTTTAAAATTGACAAAACTTTCCTGGATAAAGCCACCAATTTACAGTTTATTGCCAGAGTTGGCGCGGGTTTAGAAAGTATCGATTGTCATTATGCTGAGACAAAAGGCATACATTTAATTGCAGCTCCGGAAGGTAATCGCAACGCTGTTGCAGAACATTCACTTGGTGTAATTTTATCCTTATTTAATAATCTGAATCAGGCTGACGCCGAAATAAAAGCCGGACAATGGAATCGTGAAAGTAATCGCGGTCATGAACTAGACGGAAAAACGGTGGGAATTATTGGTTACGGAAACATGGGAAATGCTTTTGCTAAAAAACTCCGTGGTTTTGATGTTGAAGTCTTATGTTATGATATTTTAGAAAATGTGGGTAATGAAAATGCCCGACAAGTTTCTTTGACCGAATTTCAAAAGAAAGTCGATGTCTTAAGTTTACATATTCCGTGGACACCGGAAACTGATAAAATGGTAAATGCTGATTTTATAAATGCATTTGCAAAGCCATTTTGGATTATCAATACTTCACGTGGTAAAAATATCGTTACGGCAGATTTAGTTGAAGCCATGAAAGCAAAAAAAGTGTTAGGAGCAGGTTTGGATGTTTTAGAGTATGAGAAATTGTCTTTTGAAACCCTTTTTCAAGATAAAAACACGCCCGAAGCTTTCCAATATTTGCTGGAAGCTAAAAATGTTTTGCTGACACCTCACATTGCCGGCTGGACATTTGAAAGTCATGAGAGACTTGCGCAGGTTATTGTGGATAAGATTAAAAAGGTCTATTCTGATAAAATATAAGAATTTTAAGATTTAAATAAAATTAGATTCAATTCCAGGTTTGTTGTAAATGTTTATAACAAGCTTTTTCTGAAAAAGTAAATTTTTAGATTAGTTTTTAAAAATATTTTTTGTTAATATTGTTTCAGAATTTTAACAAAATTTTAATTAATGGAGAAGCCGAAAATCCAAAAAGAGTAGGCATAAACTAACTAATTTATTAATTATGATTGAATGGTACAAAAAAGTGGTTTTTGAAAACTATGCAAACTTTAAAGGACGCGCAAGAAGAAGTGAGTATTGGTATTTTGCCCTTGCAAACGGATTAATTTCAATAATACTTATAATTATTGGTGGTGCTATTGGAGCAGCTTTTGGAGATGGTTTTACAGGCATTGCTATAGGTTATGGACTTTTTATTATTTACATGCTGGCAACTCTTTTGCCTACTTTAGGTGTTATTGCAAGAAGATTGCATGATATTGATAAAAGCGGTTGGTTTTATCTTGTTTCTTTTATACCATTAGTTGGGCCAATCTGGATATTAATTTTATTCTGTACAGAAGGAAATCAAGGTCCAAATCAATATGGTCCGGATCCTAAAAATCTGATCGAAGAAATTAATGAAATTGGAAAAGTTGAATTGCAATAAATAAAAAAGTAAACATAAATAAAATGGAAAATACAAAACCAGAAGAGTGGAATACACCACAAAATGCAAGACCAGAAAATAAAAAAGTTGTTGCCGGAGTTCTTGGGATTTTATTAGGCGGATTTGGAATTCATAAATTCATTTTAGGATATACGCAAGAAGGTATAATTCAATTGGTAATTACAGTTGTTACTTGCGGAATTGGAAGTCTAATTGGTTTTATTGAAGGAATTATTTACCTGACAAAAACAGACGAAGAGTTTTATCAAACTTACCAGGTTGGAAAAAAAGGCTGGTTCTAAAAATATAAAATCCCATTTGCGTTGCGAATGGGATTTTTCTTTTGTTTTTAGTTCTAATTAGTTAATTTAATGGACAAATATAAAAATTAAGAATATGGAAAATACAACATCAGAATTTGGAATTGTTAAGCAGGAAAATAAAAAAATAGTTAGTGGAATTTTAGCCATTTTGCTAGGATACTTGGGTATTCATAAATTTTATTTAGGATATACAAAAGAAGGAGTTATTCAGCTTTTATTAGGACTTTTATTTGGCATTGGCGGACTTATTGGCATTATAGAAGGAATTATCTATCTGACAAAAACCGATGAAGATTTTTATCAAACATATCAGGTTGGAAGAAAAGGCTGGTTCTAATTTTAAAACAATATTAAAATTTTTAGGATGAAGTTTAAATGTCCTTTTCTGGCTTTTTAATAGCTTATAGAGGATGTTTATTTTGCGTTTGGTGAAGTAATATTGCACATCTTTACAAATGAAGCTTAATTGTTCTTTTTTTAAAAGGATGGAGGCGTAATAATTTTGCATCTCAGGTCCAAAAGAAAAAAGATTTGGTAAATTGGTTGGAAAAGAATAAGACAGACTAGTTTGTGAAAAAAAAATTGTAATTAAAAAATCCCATTTGCTTACGCGAATGGGATTTTGTTTTTTTATGATGGCAATTAATCTTCTTTCTCAGATAATTTACGTTCCAGTTCTATTTGAAATTCTTCGATGACCGGTTTCATAGTGCTTTCCGGAATGTCTGCAATTCTAATGTACATTAAACCATCTATCGCGTTATTAAACAAAGGATCAACGTTAAAAGCAACCACACGTGCATTTTGTTTGATGTACTTTTTAATTAAAACAGGCAAACGTAAATTTCCAGGTTCTAATTCGTCAATGATTTTATCAAATTTATTAAGATCTGATTCTGCTTCATCAAAGATAAAGTCTTTATCAGCGTCTTTCAGTTTAACTTTATACGCTTTTTTCGGGTGAATGTATTGTGCGATGTATGGATCGTAATAATTAGATTTCATAAACTCGATCATCAATGATTTAGAGAAATCCGAAAACTGATTACTGATACTCACCCCACCCAATAAATATTTGTGCTCAGGATAACGTAAAGTCGTGTGAATAATACCCTTCCACAATAAAAACAAAGGCATTGGTTTTTGCTGATATTCCTTAACGATAAAAGCACGTCCCATTTCGATGGATTTATGCATCATATCGTGCAATTCAGGTTCAAATCTAAAAAGATCATTCAGGTAAAAACCTTCAAGACCATATTTTGGATAAATTTCAGAACCTAATCCCATTCGGTAAGCGCCTGCGATTCTTTTGGTTTCATCATCCCATAAAAACATATGGTGGTAATATTGGTCAAATTTGTCTAAATCGATAGATTCATTTGTTCCTTCACCTACTTCACGGAACGTAATTTCACGCAAACGGCCAATTTCATGCAGAATATTCGGGATCGATTTTGCTGTTGCAAAAAACACCTCGTAATTTTTACTTTGCAATAATCGGCAATCGCTGCCTCTTAAAGCATTTACCTCGTCAATCATTTTTGGTTCGCTTGCCGGCGTAACGATTTTTTTAGGTGCTTTTGGTATTTTTAAACTTGCAGTATCCAGTAATTTACTGTCCTTTTCAAAAGGATTCGCAAGCATGTAAGTTTTCTTTCTTAAGAATTCTGAATATTCTTCAAAAGATTCTATTTCGTTTTGTTCGTTTACCGAAATCGGTTTACCAATACGAACTTTAATCACACGATCTTTTTGTGTAAGAAGTTCAGACGGTAATTTTGCCGTACGCAAAGTGTCATCAATTTTTGAAAGCCAATAGAATAATCTGCTGTTTTTTGCGTGAAAATAAATAGGTACAACCGGAACTTTTGCTTTTCTGATCAGTTTCAAAGCGCCTTCTTCCCAAGGTTTATCCACTACTAATTTTCCATCTTTATAAGTTGAAACTTCCCCGGCAGGAAAAATTCCCAACGGTTTCCCGTCACTTAAATGGCGTAAAGTTTCCTTGATTCCAACTACGCTCGATTTAGCATCCTTATGATTTTCAAAAGGATTAACCGGCATGATGTATTTTTTAAGCGGAACAATTCGGTGTAATAAGAAGTTGGCGATAATCTTGAAATTTGGTTCTCTTTCAAGCATTAATTTCAATAATAAAATACCATCAATTCCTCCAAGCGGATGATTTGAAATGGTAATATAAGCGCCATCTTTAGGTAAACGTTTTAAATCTTCTTCGGGAATTTCAAATTTAATTTGCAATTCGTCCAATATTCCGTTTAAAAAAGCAACGTCTTCTAAATGTTTATTATGATCGTAAATTTTATTAAGGGTAGAGATCTTAAGAACCTTCATAAGAATCCAGCCTGAAAAAGTACCAAGAACTCCGTACTTCTCAACATTTATTGCTTTTGCAACTTCTTTCGCGGTAACTAAACCCATGTACTATTTTTAATTTATTAGAGCAGCGAACAAAGATAACAAAAAACTCTACTTTTCGTTGATTCAAACACAAACTTTCCACATTTTTATTACATTTGGATTCCTTAAAAAAAACTTGAATGAAAATTATTTCTTATAATGTAAACGGAATCAGAGCAGCAATTACCAAAGGATTTATCGAATGGCTGCAAAGTGCTAATCCTGATGTGATTTGTCTTCAGGAAATAAAAGCAACACAAGATCAAATCCCTGTAGATGCAATTACAGCGGCTGGTTACCCGTATCAATATTATTATCCGGCAACCAAAAAAGGATATAGCGGCGTGGCTATCTTATCGAAAATAAAACCTAATAATGTGGTTTTTGGAACCGGAATTCAGCACATGGATTTTGAAGGACGTAACCTTCGTGCCGATTTTGACGACTGTTCTGTAATGAGTTTATACCTGCCTTCAGGAACAAATATTGAAAGATTAGATCATAAATTTATGTTTATGGATGACTTTCAAACCTATATTAACGAGCTGAAACTAACAATTCCGAATTTGATTATTTGCGGAGATTACAATATTTGCCACGAAGCAATCGATATTCACGATCCTGTTCGTAACAAAACTGTTTCAGGATTCCTGCCTGCAGAACGTGCCTGGCTCGACGGATTCATGAAATCTGGGTTTATCGATAGTTTCCGTCATTTTAATAAAGATGCGCATCATTATTCTTGGTGGAGTTATCGTGCCGGAGCCCGCGGAAATAACAAAGGCTGGCGTATCGATTACAATTTAGTGAGCGATTCATTAGAACACAGATTAAAACGTGCGGTTATTTTACCGGATGCGGTGCATTCAGATCATTGTCCGGTTTTAGTCGAAATTGAATAAAGTTTGGTATTGTTATTGTTAAAAGAATAGCAGTTTTAAATAATAGAGTTGGACTCGGGGCGATAGCAAACAGGTTAAGGAATTTCAGATTTGGAGTTTCACTTTCTGGAGCTATTTCCTGCTGTCCGCTATATCTTTTCCTGGCTAAAGAAGCCAGAAAAAGGATGCCGCTCCCATCAGGGCTAGGGCTCTCCGTAAAACAAGAAATTTTGAATTATTAATAAGCCCCAAATAAAAACCAAAAGAATAATGATGATTAAAAAAGCCTCCATTGGATTACTCGTTGTAGCGTTATCCATGACTTCGTGTGTTTCTAAGAAAATTTACAACGATCTTGAATCAAAGTATTCAGATCTTAAAAAAGAAAACCGTTCTATCGCTGATCAAAATGCTGATTTACAAAAAGCCAAAAATCAGTTGGAATTAGATCGTGATAAATTAACAAAAGATCTTGCAAGTACAAAAGATGATCTTGCCAAACAAAAAGCAGATTTAGCAGCAGAGCAAAAAAAGTACAAAGTATTACAGGATTCATACAATGCGCTTGAAAAAAACAGTAACGATGCTTTAGAAAGTAACATGGCTAAAAACCGTGAATTACTGGCACAGTTAGAAGCAAAATCAAAAAAATTAGCCGAAGAACAAGCACGTCTGGATAAAACAGCAAGCCGACTTAACGAACTTGAAGCAATGATTGCAGCCAAAGAAGCAGCAATGAAAAAACTGAAAGAAACGTTGTCTAAAGCTTTAAATGGTTTTGAAGGTAAAGGTTTGACAGTAGAACAGAAAAACGGAAAAGTGTATGTTTCTATGGAAAACAAATTACTTTTCAATTCAGGAAGCTGGGCTGTAGGCACAGAAGGTAGAAAAGCCGTTGTAGAACTTGGAAAAGTATTGGGAGACAATCCTGATCTTTCGGTTCTTATTGAAGGACATACAGATGATGATCCGTATGCCGGTTCAGGACCAATTGCAAACAACTGGGATTTATCTACTAAAAGAGCAACAGCAATTGTAGCTATTTTAAGTGAAAACACTAAAATCAACAAACAAAAATTAACAGCAGCAGGTCGCAGCGAATTTTCTCCCCTTGCGAGTAATGCTACCCCGGAAGGAAAAGCAAAAAATCGCAGAATCGAAATCATCTTAACACCAAGATTAGATGAAATCGCTGATATGTTGAATAGTATAAATTAAGTTGCTGAGGCTCTAAGAGGCTAAGTTTCTAAGTTTTTTATAAAAAGGTTCAAAGTTTTACTTTGGGCCTTTTTTGTTTTTGAAAGTTTCAATATTAGGTTATTTAAAGTCATACTTATATTGAATTTATATTTTTGTAACTTTGAAATTCAAAAAACTAGAATTATGGGACTTCCCGAATTAAAAGATAAAATACGAAATCAATTAGATTTAGCAGATGAGAAAGTACTCCGTATTGTCTCTTCAGTATTTGATAATTATTTAAACGAAGTTGTGTCGTACGATGCAAACGGAAATCCTTTGACCTTATCTGAATATCATAATAAGGTTGAAGAAGGCTTGAATGACGTTAAATATAATCGAATAATTTCGCAAGAGGATTTATCAAAAGAAATGCAGGATTGGGATAATGAGTAATATTAAAATTGAAGTTTTCTGGACAAATGCTAAACAGGATTTAAAAGAAATTTACATTTTAATAAAAAAGAAAATATCTAAAGAGACGGCGCTTAAAATAAGAGATGAATTATTTAATAGTCCAAATGATATCGTTTTTACTGAACAATTTCAATTGGACGAATACAGATTGGATTGCAGAAGAATTATAGTAAGAAATTTTAAAATTCTTTATCAAATAAAAGAAAATTCAATTTTTGTGATTAGGGTTTTTAATTCATTTCAAGACCCGATAAAAAGTTTAAAATAAAAAGGTTCAAGTAAAACTTTGAACCTTTTTTGTTTATCAAAAACAAAACTTAGCAACTTAGAATCTTAGCCACTCAGAACCTTTAAAATAAACCTTATCCTTTTTTTAACTTTTGTAAAATTTTCATTTGCAAAATCCCTTTGTACCTTTGGGCCTATGCCACTTTGAACCTTAAAAAGAAAAAATGAAATACACTACTTTACCCAACACAGATATAAAAGTTAGTAAAATATGTCTCGGAACAATGACTTTCGGGCAACAAAATACAGAAGCTGAAGGGCACTCCCAAATGGATTATGCGCTGGAACGCGGCATTAATTTTTTTGATACTGCCGAAATGTATTCTGTTCCTGCAAGCGAAGCCACTTATGGAAGTACAGAAAAAATTATTGGAACGTGGTTTAAGAAATCAGGAAATCGTGAGAAAGTAGTTTTGGCTTCAAAAATTGCGGGACCAAATGCGAATTTTGGCTATATGCGCGAAAAAGTCGATTTCTCGCCTGCAAGTATTAAATATGCATTAGAAAATAGTTTAAAACGTCTGCAAACAGATTATATCGATTTATATCAAATGCATTGGCCGGAACGACAAACCAATTATTTTGGACAACGCGGTTACAAAGATTTTGATGACCAATGGGAAGATAATTTTAGAGAAGTTCTGGAAACTTTTGATGGATTTATCAAAGAAGGGAAAATAAAACACATTGGTGTCTCAAACGAAAATGCGTGGGGAATGATGCGTTTTCTCGAAGAAAGCAAATACCAGAATCTTCCAAGAATCAAAACGGTTCAAAATCCGTATAATTTACTAAATCGTCTTTTTGAAGTTGGTTCTGCCGAAGTTTCAAAACATGAGAATGTTGGTTTATTGGCGTATTCTCCTTTAGCATTTGGCGTTCTAACAGGTAAATTTTTGACTGGAGAAGCACATCCAAATGCGAGAATCAATCTTTTTCCGCAATACACGCGTTACAATAGCGAGCAATGTGCACAAGCAACAAAATTGTATCAGGAAATCGCTCAAAAGCATGGATTAACGTTAACAGAACTTGCAATGGGATTTGTTTTGCAGCAGCCATTTCTAACAAGTGCAATCATTGGTGCAACAACAATGGAACAATTAAAAGAAAACATCGATACAATTGATGTCTTTTTATCAAAACAAATTTTAACCGAAATCGCCGCAGTTCAGGCAATAATTCCAGATCCTGCACCGTAATTAGAGATTTATATAAATACGAATTCCACAAATTTTCACAGATTAATAAGTGAAGTTTGTGGAATTTTTTATTTATTAGAGTTGCTGCTAATTAATCTGTTTTATAGGTCAAATTTAAAAATCTCCAAATATTTTTTGATCGTAATTGTAATTAGTTTCATTTGGGAAATTTCCATTTAAATCTGGGAAAATCAACTGTAGATATTCATATTTACGATCTTCATAAAATTTAATAGAAGTAAGAACATATTCTTCTAAATCTTCATTGTTAACTTTTATAAAATAAACGGGAAATCTATCGGTTAAATCACCAATCTTTATATTTAATGGAATTTTTTCGAATTTATATTTTTCGACATAACTTTCAATTAATTGACCTGAGAGATTTGGTCCAAGTCCAGAAATAAATAATTCAGGAACTTTAAAATTTTCAAATATTCCGGTTGAATATGCAAAAGGTGTAAAGTCTTTTTCTTCTAATATTGCTGTAGTATGATAACCAATGTTTTTGATGTTGTCATAAACTCGCTTAAAATATATTTCCCTTTTATTTTCCTCCATCTTTTAAAGATCAAATTCCTCTTCCATAGATAAAGAATCGTTTTTAACCGCAATTGAATCCGGTGCTTTTATTCTAATCAACGAGCGCGCATTTCCAGAAATATAAACCGGTAATTGACCAATCGTATCTTCTGGAATTAATAAGCCACGGCGGAACATCAAGTTTCTTAAGAATTTTTGATTCTTAACGGCGTAATCTTTTAGGTTTCCTTCATCGTTAAACTGATACATGAATTTTCTCGGTTTCGGAATAATAGTAGCCAAAAACAAACATTCATCTACATTTAAAGCCGAAGGACTTTTCTGGAAATAAAAATGACTCGCTTCGCCAATTCCGTATACATTTGGTCCCCATTCAATAATGTTGAAATATACTTCGAGCATTCTTTGTTTGCTTACTACACGATTATTTTCGAGAATATAAACAAGCAAAATTTCTTCCAGCTTACGCGAAAGTGTTTTTTCGCGGGTCAAAAAAACGTTTTTAATCAATTGCATGCTAATCGTACTGGCACCGCGAGAGAATTTCTTAGTTCGGATATTCTTTAGAATAGATTGTTTGAAAGCTTCATTTATAAATCCGCGATGAGAGAAGAACGATGGATCTTCTGTCGTTAAAACACATTTTTGTAAATAAGGTGAAATTTGATCCAAAGGTGTATAATTCGGATTTGCATTTCCAACTAAAACAGGACGCTGCAATACATTTTGAATAATAGCACGATAAACGAATTCACCGTTTAATTTATTCAGATCGGCTTCGCCATATTTCGTAATTCTTAAATCTTGTTTGTTTAGTTTACTGTCAAAAACTAATGTATTTGGTTTGTTTTTATTGAATTTGAAATCCAGATTATAATTGAAATCCCCCGTTGCTTCCATTCCCTGAAAGTGCGTAAACAATCCGTCAGGTAATGAAACAATAAAATCCTGAGCCTTCATTTTCGGAATATCAACTTTCAAAGTATAAACCGTGTCTTTTTCAGTATTATAAGAAATATAAGGTTTTACTTTTATCTTATTCAATTGCATTGTCGAAGTGCTGTCAATCGAAATAAAATCGTCGCCCAATAAAAAACGATAATCAAAACGGGCATTTTTAATGACAACATCTTTGCTGGCAATTTTTGGATGGTTGATTTTTAAATTAGTGATAGAAGTATAACCGTCAATGTGCAATTCGCTTCCGTCTTTATCAATGTTCGCCACATTAAGGCGAATCGAATCAAAACTCGCTTTAAAATTATAACGTTCATCCAAATAAGGAACACGAATGGCGCCGGTATCTAAATTGAAAAAACGAATATCTGCTTTTTTATTTCTCGGATCTGCAAAACCTTTTATGTTCCAGCGCTGATCAAAATTCTTGCTTTGAACATGAAGATTGGTTTCAAGCTGTTTGTTGTCTAAAACGAGTTTATTGATCGCAATAGAAGCTTTTTTGCCATTATCATCAATTTTAAAATTCAGGTTTTCCAATTTCATATCCGTCGGAACCAAATTCAGTAATTTCGAAATAATTCTATAGGCAAATGTCCCGTATTTACGCTTTTCATTGGTGTCAGAATCTTCTTTGTCTCTTTTTAAAAAGGCATCAAAGTTGCGGACTTTTCCTTTTTTTACGAATTGAATGTAGCCGTTGTTGATTTTTAAAGTTCCAACCTGAACATCTCCAATAAGTAAACTGGACAAGCTAATGCTGGTTTCAATTTTTTGAATGTGACAAAGTGTATCGGCATTATTAGGAACTAAAATTACATCTGTTAGTTTAATCCCGGACAATCCTTCAAAAGAAGCTGATTTTACAGAAAATTTACTGTCATATTCGGTATTCATTTTCAGGGTTACTTTTGCAATGGCTTGCTTTAAAAGCGAATCACGAAAAAAGTATAAACCTAAAAAAAGCACTCCTAATACCAGAACAAGTATCAGAAGTGCTTTGTATATTTTTTGTTTTGGAAATTTCATAAAGTGGGTTTATAAAAATTTAAGGTATGTCTGGCATAAATATTTTTTTGCCACGAATTTCACGAATTAAAAAATGCCATCAAAATTGCCTGTAGGAATCAATAAATTTAAATAAAATTGGTGCTAATTTGTGGCAAACAAAAAAAATTAACCAAAAAGAAAACTGGCGACATCTTCAATTTTAGCCACGAGTTCAATTTTGATTCCTGTATTTTTCAGGGCGATTTTATTGTATTTGGAAACAAAGATAGTGTTGAATCCTAGTTTTTCGGCTTCCTGAATACGCTGGTCCACACGATTTACGGGGCGAATTTCTCCGGATAAACCAACTTCGCCGGCAAAACAAAATCCTTTCGTTATCGGAATATCTTCATTTGAAGATAAAATAGCGGCAACAACAGCTAAGTCAATTGCAGGATCATCAACAGAAATTCCTCCGGTTACATTCAGGAAAACATCTTTTGCGCCTAGACGAAATCCGGCTCTTTTTTCTAAAACTGCCAGAATCATGTTTAGCCTTTTGGCGTTGTAACCAGTCGTACTGCGCTGTGGCGTTCCGTAAACTGCTGTACTCACCAAAGATTGTATTTCGATCATTAGCGGACGCATACCTTCCATAGTCGTGGCAATTGCAGTTCCCGACATTTCTTCGTCTTTATGCGAAATCAATATTTCAGACGGATTGCTGACTTCTCGCAAACCGCTTCCTAACATTTCATAAATTCCCAATTCGGCAGTAGAACCAAAACGGTTTTTTAGCGAACGCAAAATTCGGTAAACGTGATTTCTGTCGCCTTCAAACTGCAAAACGGTATCGACCATATGTTCCAGAATTTTTGGTCCGGCGATGTTTCCGTCTTTCGTAATATGGCCAATTAAAATAACCGGAATATTGGTTTCTTTCGCAAACTTGATCAACTCGGCGGTTGTTTCTCTAATTTGAGAAATACTTCCGGCTGTTGATTCAATATAATCGGTATGTAAAGTCTGGATTGAGTCGATAATGACAATTTCCGGTTCAATAGCTTCAATTTGTTTGAATATATTTTGCGTTTTGGTTTCGGTCAAAATATAACAATTGTCACTGTTTGGCGTGATTCTTTCGGCACGCATTTTTATTTGTTTCTGACTTTCTTCTCCAGAAACATATAAAGTTTTATAAGGTAATTTTAATGAAATTTGAAGCAAAAGCGTACTTTTTCCAATTCCCGGTTCACCGCCTAAAAGCGTTAATGACCCTGGAACCAAGCCTCCGCCAAGAACACGATTCAATTCGCCATCAGTAGTATTCATTCGAATTTCCTGAGCTGAATCAATTTCATTAATTTTTAACGGGCGTGGCGCTTTACTGGTAGAAGTCGGTTCACTTTTCCACGCCACTTTTTCCTGCTTCTGAATAATTTCTTCGGCAATAGTATTCCATTCTTTGCAGGCATTACATTGCCCTTGCCATTTGGCATATTGGGTTCCGCAATTCTGGCAAAAAAAGGAAGTTTTAACTTTAGACATTATTTTGTTTTTTTAGCAAGCGTATTCATTTCGTCGATTTTCTCGTACATCACATCTTTATTCAAATCGCCAATTGGCTCCATTTGCGAAGCGTTTTGGTATTTTTTTGAAGCTCTTTTAGGATCTCCCATTTTTTCGTACATCAATCCCAATTCATATTCTCCAAGCATTGCTTTAGGATAATTTACGTTTCCAATTTCGGCCATTTTGCCTAATTCGTCGTACGCATTCTTTTTTAAGATCAGGTTTTCAATGATTTTGAAATCACTCATTCTTACCGGAATCTGAACGCCTAAAACCTTTGACATTACATTGTATTTATTTTCCAGATAATCGGCATAACCCGTTTCAAGAACAGCAATTTTATCATTGTATTCGGCAGAATTTATAGGCCTGTAAACTTCAAAAATCTGATATAAAGCACTCGGAATCGAATGTAGAACTTCAGTGTAATGTGTTGTTCCTTTAAACAAATCGTATTTATAATTTACCAAAGGATTATTGGCAAGCTTAATATTACTGTCTAATTTTTCGATTGGTTCTTTGATTTTTTTGTTATCACCATCGGCAGCAGACAAGTAGTAGAAGAAAGGTTCTGTTACTTTAGCAAATTTCTCTGGAATTCGAACTTCCATTTTAGGAGCAAGTTCAGGACTTAAACAGATATAAGCATTAAAAAGAGGCTGTTCTTTATACAAATAAAAATTGATAAAACTTGCCGTAACATCATGACCGGCAATGATTCTGAAAGGTGCAGTACGGTATTTCTTTTCGATATACGGAACTAATTCTGCTCCAATAAACTCAAAAAATTCAGCTCCTTTTTCAAAAGGAAGTCCGGTATTTTGATCGATTGTTGTATCGTCTTCGCGTTCGTCATTTTTATTTTGGTGAACACCAATAATAATCATCTCAGGCAAATCGCCCCAATAAGAGCCATAACTTACAGCTCCGGAAAAAGGATCAAATAAATAATCACCGTCTAATAAATATAAAACAGGATATTTTTTTTCAGGATTAGCTTCGTAAGATTCCGGAAGTCCGATGGTTATTCTTCGTTCTTCTCCAAGTTTTTCAGATTTAATGTTGTCGAATTTCTTTTGTGCAAAAGCAGAAATAGAAATTAAAGCAAATAGTAAGTAAACTTTTTTCATGATTTGGGGTATTTCAGTGAATTAAAAAGTATTGAAATAGTGTAGCAATATAACATTTTATTTGCTTTTTTATTATTGTAGGAATTTTAAAAATAACATTGAGTTTTTATCTTTAAAAATAATATTGAATTAAAGCCAATAAAATACTGTTTGTTCCAAGGAAAATGGCACAAACTAAATGAATAAAGTATAGGAAAGCTTATGTTAGCGAATTATCGTTTTCATTTGGGAAAATGATCCATGGTTTGAAGGTTTTTGCTTCTTCAAATTCCAGGGTTGCATAAGATATAATAATGATGATATCATCTTTTTGAACTTTTCTGGCTGCAGGACCGTTCAGGGTAATTTCGCCTGAATTTTTTTCTCCCTTAATAGCATAAGTTTCAAAACGTTCTCCATTATTAATGTTAACGATAGATACTTTTTCGCCTTCAATTATGTTTGAAGCCTCTAGTAAAGTTTCATCAATAGTAATACTGCCAATATAATTTAAATCGGCTCCGGTTACTTTTACTCGATGAATTTTAGATTTTATAACTTGAATTTGCATGTTGCAAAGGTAAATTAATTTAATGAAATGGTGTCAATCAACCTGATAGAATTAACAAATACTGCTATAAATGCGCGGTAATTTTTGTCTTTACTTTTGTGATCGATAGGTAATAATGTGGATTCGTCAGCAATAACAAAATATTCCAGGTCAAACTTTTTGTTGTCTTTGAAAGAATTTTCGACGAATTCAATTGTTTCTTCCGGACTTTTGGTTTTGAATATTTCTTTTGCTTCGGTTAAGGTTTTGTAAATAATCGCTGCTTCTTTTCTTTCGTCAGGAGTTAAACGTTCGTTACGGGAACTCATCGCGAGCTGATTTTCTTCTCTAAAAATAGGGCATCCCACAACATTTACCGGCATATGGTTTTTTTCGACCATTTTTTTAACAATCTGCAATTGCTGAAAATCTTTTTCACCAAAATAAGCATTAGTTGGCGTTACAATTTCAAATAGCCTTTTTACGATCGTGCCAACACCATTAAAATGTCCAGGTCTGAATTTTCCTTCCATTTGATTTTCTAATCCGTCAAAATCAAAATCCTGAGAAACGGTGTTTCCTTCGTAAATATCTTCAACAGATGGAGCATATAAAATCATTTTATCGCTCAAACCACGCATTTTTTTAACGTCTTCTTCTAAAGTTCTTGGGTATTTTGCAAGATCTTCAGGGTTGTTGAACTGAGTAGGATTGACGAAAATACTTACTACGGTATCGTCGTTTTCTTTAAGAGATCTTTGCATTAAAGCCAGATGCCCTTGGTGTAAAGCGCCCATTGTAGGAACAAACCCGATGGTCGAATTTGCCGTTTTGATAGTTTTTAAATAGGCTATCAAAGCTACTTTACCGTAGAAAATATGCATGTTGGTATTATTAAAATTTAGTGCAAACATAATATATTAGTTATAAACTGCATAAATTTTTGTAATTTTGCAACGTTTTTATTACCAAAAATTAAGTAAAATACTATTATGAAAGATAAGAGGATATTATATGTATCATCTGAAGTCGTGCCTTATTTGGCTGAAAATGAGGTTTCTTTAATGTCTTACGACGTTCCGAAAATGATTAATGATCAAGGAGGTCAGATAAGAATTTTCATGCCAAGATATGGAAATATCAACGAAAGAAGACACCAGTTGCATGAAGTTATCAGACTTTCAGGGATGAATTTGGTAGTGAATGACTTAGATATGCCATTGATTATTAAAGTAGCTTCAATTCCGAAAGAGAGAATTCAGGTGTATTTTATTGATAATGATGAATATTTCAAACGTAAAGCAACTTTTGCTGACGAAGAAGGAGCGCTGTATCCTGACAACGACGAAAGAGCGATATTTTTCGCAAAAGGAGTTGTTGAAACAGTAAAAAAACTAAACTGGGTTCCGGATATTATTCACGTTCACGGTTGGCTGGCTGCAATGCTGCCAATTTACATGAAGCACTACTATAAAAACGAAGCTTTATTTTCTGAAACAAAAATTGTAACCTCAGTTTATGGACAATCTTTTGATGAAAATCTGGATTTGGAAATGATCAATAAGGTTAAATTTGATGGAGTTCCGCATGAAGCAATTGCTGATTTAGAAGTTCCAAATTACGAGAATGTTCTAAAAGCTAGTATATTACATTCTGATGCTGTTATTATCGCATCTGAAAATGTATCTCCAAGTTTAACAAAATTTATAGAATCTTCAGGAAAACCTTTTTTACCTTTCGCCACGAAAGATGCATTCGCAGAAGCGTATACAAATTTCTATAAAACGATGGGGCTTTAAATTTTAACTTTATTTTTAAACATGTATAATACTTCTTTCTTTAAGAAAATTCTATTAATAAGTACAGTAGTTCTTTTATATTCTTGCGACAAAGATTTTAATGCGATTGGTGATGATTTGATTGGAGACGATCATTTTGGTCTTGAAGCAGAACACTATGATGTTTTGGCTTACAATCAGGAAATAACTCCTATTCAGTCAAATTCTTTAATAGTTAATGCTTTAGGAATTTATGATAATCCTGTTTTAGGCACTACTACCGGAAACTTTGCTACACAAGTTGCTCTTTCAAGTTATGCACCAAGTATTGGCGAAGAGCCAGAAATAGTTAGTGTAGTATTAAGTATACCTTATTTTAGTCATGGAACTAGTATAAGTGCTGAAGGCGTAACTACATATAAATTAGATTCTATTTATGGTGCTCCAAACGGAAAAATCAAATTAAGTGTTTATGAATCAGGTATTCAGATGCGTGCTTCTTCTTTTGAGAACGGAACAGAGACAGCTCAGTTATATAATACTGATATGGATACAGAAACAGGTGTTTCAGATTATCTAAATTTTAATACTAAAAAACTTGGCAATCGACTAAATGATAGTAGTGTTCCATCACAAAATGAAGAGTTCTTTTTTGATTCCAGCGAAATAAGTGATGTAACTACTGGCACGGATGGTAAAGATGTTACTACCAAAGTTGCACCTGAAATGCGTTTAAATTTAAATAAAGCTTTCTTTGTAGATAAAATTTTAAAAGCTCCTGCTGCAAAATTGGCTTCTGCTGATGTTTTTCAGGAATATTTTAGAGGATTATATTTTAAAGCAGAAAAGTCAGGAAGCAATCCAAGCAATATGGCTTTGATTAATTTTGCACAAGGTAAAATTACGATTAAATATAGAGCTAAAACTGATATTACTACTGATGGAGATACCAAAGAGGATAGAAGTTTGGTAATTAACCTGACAGGAAGTACTGCTAGTTTGCTTAATGATGTTAAAGATTCAAATTATCTTAATGCAATACAGAATCCGAAGGCAACTGGAGATGACAGGCTTTACTTAAAGGGCGGTCAAGGATCTTTAGCAGTTTTAGAACTTAAGGACTTTGCTTCTAAATTACAAACCATCCGAGATAATAAATGGATGGTGAATGAAGCCAATTTGATTTTTCATATTGATGCGGATAAAATGGCCGTAAAAGGTGCTGATAATTTACAAGCTAATGAGCCAAAAAGAGTTTATTTATATGATTTAGATAATAATATTCCTATTGTTGATTATGCTGCAGATGGATCGTCAAGTATTACATCTGATCCAAGAATGACAAAAGTTATTTATGGAGGTATTATAAACTTGGATGAAACTACTAAAAGAGGTACAACTTATAAAATTAGGTTAACAAGTCACATTCGAAATCTTATCAAAGATGCAACTGCAAAAAATGTACGATTAGGATTAGTTGTTGTTGATGATATAAATGTTGTAGCTTCAAATAAATTGAAATTAAAAAACAGTGTTATTTCAGAAGCACCGAGAGCAACAGTTTTAAATCCGTTAGGTACGGTGTTATTTGGAGGCACAAGTGCTGTTCCTGATGCTAATAAACTACAGCTTGAAATTTACTACACGAAACCAAATTAATAAATATATATGTGTGGAATTGTTGGATATATAGGTCATAGAGAGGCTTATCCTATTGTAATAAAAGGCCTCAAGCGGCTGGAATACAGAGGATATGACAGTGCCGGTGTTATGTTATATGATGCCAAATCTGGTGTAAAAGTCTGTAAAACAAAAGGTAAAGTTTCTGATCTTGAAGCAAAAGCTAAAGATGATTTTAAAACAAGCGGAACTATAGGAATTGGGCATACACGTTGGGCAACTCACGGAGTTCCAAATGATGTAAACTCACATCCGCATCTTTCAAACTCAGGTGAATTAGTAATTATTCACAACGGAATTATTGAAAATTATGCACCGCTTAAAGAAGAATTAATTAAAAGAGGCTATACTTTTAAATCAGATACAGATACAGAAGTATTGGTAAACCTGATTGAAGAAGTTCAGAAAAAAGAAAATATTAAACTGGGTAAAGCAGTTCAGATTGCTTTAAATCAGGTTGTAGGCGCTTATGCGATTGCGGTTTTTGACAAGAAAAATCCAAACGAAATAGTAGCAGCAAGATTAGGAAGTCCGTTAGCAATTGGGGTTGGAGAAGGAGAGTTCTTCATTGCCTCTGATGCTTCGCCTTTTATCGAATATACTTCGAATGCAATTTATCTGGAAGATGGTGAAATGGCAAATATTAGATTGCACAAGCCTCTTAAAGTTAGAAAAATAAAAGATGACTCTTTAGTCGATCCTTATATTCAGGAACTTCAAATGAACTTGGAGCAGATAGAAAAAGGCGGTTACGATCATTTCATGCTTAAAGAAATTTACGAACAGCCAAGCGTTATTAAAGATACCTACAGAGGAAGACTTCATGCAAATGAAGGAATTGTTCAAATGGCAGGTGTTGAAGATAACCTGGAGAAATTCTTAAACGCAAAACGTATTCTAATTGTTGCTTGCGGAACTTCATGGCACGCAGGTTTAGTAGCAGAATATATTTTTGAAGAGTTTACCCGTATTCCTGTCGAAGTAGAATATGCTTCAGAATTCAGATACAGAAATCCAATTATCAATAAAGATGATATTGTTATCGCTATTTCTCAATCAGGTGAAACGGCAGATACAATGGCGGCTATTAAATTAGCAAAAGAAAACGGTGCTTTTGTTTTTGGAGTTTGTAACGTAGTTGGTTCTTCTATCTCAAGAGAAAGTCATGCAGGTGCTTATACGCACGCTGGACCAGAAATTGGAGTGGCTTCTACAAAAGCATTTACAACTCAAATTACTGTTTTAACCATGATCGCATTGCGATTAGGAAAAGCAAAAGGAACGTTGTCAAATTCTGATTTCCACGCTTACTTGCAAGAATTAGAAATAATCCCTGAAAAAGTAGCAGAAGCATTAGAAACTAATGACAGAGCAAAAGAAATTGCAGCAGCTTTTAAAGATGCTCCAAACTGTTTGTACTTAGGTCGTGGATATAACTTTCCAGTTGCTTTGGAAGGTGCTTTAAAACTAAAAGAGATCTCTTATATTCACGCAGAAGGTTATCCGGCTGCAGAAATGAAGCACGGTCCTATTGCCCTTATTGATGAGCATATGCCAGTTATTGTAATTGCGCCAAAACAAGGTCATTATGATAAAATCGTAAGTAATATTCAGGAAATAAAATCAAGAAGCGGTAAAATTATTGCCGTAGTTACAAAAGGTGATACACAAGTGCGTGAATTGGCCGATTATGTAATCGAGATTCCTGAAACTTCAGATGCTTTATCACCGCTTATTACTACAATTCCGTTGCAATTACTTTCTTATTACATTGCTGTAATGAGAGGTTGTAATGTCGATCAGCCACGTAACCTGGCAAAATCAGTTACTGTAGAATAAAAGTTTATAGATATAGAATGTTAAAAAGCGAGACTTAGGTCTCGCTTTTTTTTATGGTTTAAAGTAAGGTGATTTACTATTGATAGAAATTTGATTCTGTGGTTTTTCATTCAACATAAGTTAAAGTCTGCGAATGAAGTAAAAGCTCACAAACTAAACTTATGATAAAGCATAAATGTTAAAAAAGCGAGATTTATGTCTCGCTTTTTTTATTTGTCGAATTTTTTTTATCGCCTATGTATTTTTATTAAATCCGCATTTTTTGGGTCTATTTTTATATGTATGCATACTATTTAAGTTTTGAAAAGCTTCGTTGTTGTAGTTAATTTAACAAAAGCGAATATGGAAAAGTTAAAATAGTGGCAAAAAACATATGGTATATTAATTTTTTTTAACGTTTTTTTATTAATACTAAAATTATTTGTAAATTGGTTGCATAAACTAACAAAAACCTAAACCAATGAGAGGATATTTACTAATTATGTTGTTTTTCTGTGGGATTTCCTTTGCGCAGAATACAGTTACCGGTACAGTGACCGATAGTAACAAACAATCTATTCCCGGAGCCAATATTAATGTAGTGGGAAGTTCGACCGGAACTTCTACTGATTTTGATGGTTCTTTTAAATTGAATACTGCTGCTAAACCGCCTTTTACAATTAAAGTTTCGGCAGTGGGATTCGAAAGTAAAACAATAAATGTGACTTCGTTAAACCAAAACATTAGTGTGGTTTTGAAAGATGAAGAAACTAAATTAGATGAAATTGTGGTTTCGGCTTCGAGAACTCCTGAGCGTGTAATTGAGTCTCCGGTTACTATTGAAAGAATGGGACTTCAGGAAATCAAGAATACTACCGCAGCTACTTTTTATGATGGTTTAGAAAACTTAAAAGAGGTTAACTTTAATACCAGTAGTATTTCCTTTAAATCGATAAATACTCGTGGTTTTGCTACAGTGGCCAATACGCGTTTTATGCAGTTAGTTGATGGAATGGATAATTCGTCACCGGCTTTAAACTTTGTGTTGGGTAACTTAATTGGTATTTCTGATATTGATGTAGCAAGTGTCGAACTTTTACCTGGAGCTTCTTCTGCACTTTATGGTGCTAATGCTTTTAACGGTATTATGTTTATGACGAGTAAAAGTCCTTTTGCAAATGAAGGAATAAGTGTTTATTATAAATATGGACAAACAAGTCAGGATGCTGCAGGAACAAACGATTACAATGATTTTGGAATCAGAGCTGCAAAAGCATTTACCAAACATTTTGCATTGAAGGCAAACTTCACTTATATGGAGGCTTCTGAATGGATCGCAGCCGATACGAGAAGTATGACAGGGGGTTCTGTTGGACATGCAATGAATCAAAATTATGATGGATTGAATATATATGGAGATGAGGTTACGACTTTTATTCCAAATGTTGGACAGGTTAGCAGAACCGGATATCGTGAGCAGGATTTAACGGACAATAAAGTTAAAAGTATGAAGGCTGATTTTAGTGCTCATTTTAAACCTTGGGCAAACGATACTGAAATAATCTTACAATATAAAATTGGTACAGGAAGTACTATTTATCAGGGAGCAAACAGATATGCCTTAAAAGATTTCTTAATGCAACAGGGTAAATTTGAGATAAAAGGGAAAAACTTTTTTGGAAGAGTTTATTTTACAAGTGAAGATGCGGGAAATTCTTATGACATGAGATTTGCTGGCTGGAACGTTAACAGATTAGCAAAATCAGATAAAAACTGGTTTACAGATTACGGAACAGCTTTTCAATTGTCTTCTGCTGTACTTGGTCTTAATGCAAATGACGCTGCAAATTATGCCAGAAATTTTGCTGATTATAATGTGTCACCAAATTTACCATTAGTTCCAAATACAGATCCTCTTAATCCAGGTGCTCCAAGATCACCAAGATTTGAGCCGGGTTCTGCGCAATTTAAGAATGCACTTAATACGGTTACTTCTAATCCTGACTTAACTGAGGGAGCTAAATTTATCGACCATTCAAAATTATATCATTCAGATGTCAATTATAACTTTAGAGATATTATCAAATTTGCCGAAATTCAGGTAGGTGGTTCATGGAGAAAATACATCATGGATTCTGAAGGAACAATCTTTACAGATTATGATGGTCCAATCGAATATAAAGAATACGGGGCTTATGCACAATTGCAAAAAAAATGGATGGACGACAGATTGAAATTTACAGGATCTGTACGTTATGATAAAAGCCAGAATTTTGATGGTAATATTTCTCCAAGAATCTCTTTTGTGTATTCTGCAGGTGAATCGAAAAGACATAATTTCAGAGTATCTTATCAAACAGGTTTCCGTAATCCAACTACTCAGGATCAATATATTGGTTTAGATTTAGGGCCATTTGCTTTAATTGGTTCTGCAGCAGACAACTTAGATCGTTTTCAGGAAACTCAACCGGTTAGTGCTGCTGGTCAGGCTATCCCAGGCGCAGGTATTGGACCAACAGTTAACTTATCAGGACGCAGTGCTTATGAAAACTCGTATACATTAGCCTCTGTTCAGGCATTCGTAGCATCTTCAAACCCTGCTGATCTTAAAGTAGCAAATCCAAGATTAGTAAAGCCGGAAGAAGTACAGGCTTTTGAAGTAGGATATCGTACAGTTGTTCAAAATGATTTGTCGATTGATATCAACGGATATTACAATATTTATAATGACTTTATGAATACTTCAAGAGTAATCACGCCTTATTACGGAACAGTAGGGACAAATCCTGCAGATGCAAGCGTTGCGTTAGGTTATGCTGCTTTGGCTTTTGGTGACAGAAGAGTGTATCAGGTTTATACGAATACAACTGCTCAAATCACATCGTTAGGTTTTGGAGTTGGTTTATCTAAAAAAGTATATAAAGATTTTGAAGTAGGAGTTAACTATAATTATGCTCAATTTGATTTTGATCAAACAGAAGATCCAAGTTTTGTTGCCGGATTTAATACTCCGAAACACAGAATTAAAGGTTCCTTCGGTAATGCCAAAGTAACTAAAAACTTAGGTTTTAATGTGAATGTAAGATGGAACACCGAATATTTATGGCAATCTTCTTTTGGAGATGGAATGATTCCGGAAAACACAGTGCTTGACGCTCAGATTAATTATGGTATTCCAAAATTAAAATCAGTTATTAAAGTGGGAGCCACAAATCTTTTTGGAAAAGATTATCTTCAGGTAGTGGGTGCAGGTATGATTGGTCAAATGTGGTTTGCTTCATGGATAATTAATCCATAAATGAAAATGAGTTGATCAAAGTTTTTTCTTTCAATAAAAAAGAAAGAGGTAATAATTTAAAAGTTAATAACATGAAAAAAAATATAAAATGGCTATTATTGGTTTCTTTAACCTTTATGGCGGCTTGTAATAATGATGATAATGATAATACGCCAGAAGAGGTTCCTGTAACAGCCGGATCTGCAGTTTTTGCAAAATATGTGGCTCTTGGGGATTCTTTTGCAGCAGGTTATAGTGATAATGCCTTATTTAAAAAAGGTCAGGAAAACGGCTATCCTAATATATTGGCGCAGCAGTTTGCAGCAGCAGGTGGTGGTACTTTTACAACTCCATTTATGAATGATAATATTGGAGGATTGCTTTTGGGAGGAAATGTTGTGGCAGGAACTCGTCTGTATTTTAATGGGACGGCACCGGTTAATGTGGCTGCAAAACCAACAACAGAAGTTACGGCACATCTTACGGGTTCGTTTGGTAACTTAGGTGTTCCGGGTGCTAAAAGCTTTCATTTGCTGGCTGCTAATTATGGAAACGTTGCCGGAGTAGCATCAGGAGCTGCAAATCCGTATTTTGCCAGATTTGCCAGTACACCTTCAACAACAGTTTTGGCAGATGCCGTAGCGCAGGATCCAACATTCTTTTCTCTTTTTATTGGGGGAAATGATGTTTTGGCTTATGCAATTTCTGGAGGAGCCGGAAAAGATCAAAAAGGAAATCTGAATCCTGCTACCTATGGAAGTAATGATATAACAGATCCAACTGTTTTTGCAAACGTTTATTCAACTTTAGTTACAGGTTTAACAGCAAAAGGAGCAAAAGGAGTTTTGGCAAATTTGCCATATATTACTGCTTTGCCTTATTTTACAACCGTTCCTTATAACCCTGCAACGCTTACAGAAGCTTTAGCTACACAGTTAAATGCTGGTTACGCACCTTATAATGCTGGTTTGAAGCAGTTAAATGATGGTAAAATCTTGTCAGACGATGAATATGCCAAAAGAAAAATAGTTTTTAAAGCAGGTCTTAATGCAGTAGTAATTGTAGATAGTTATTTAACAAATTTTTCAGCTGCAGGTCTTCCATCGTATAGACAAGCAACAAAAGAAGATTTAGTTGTGTTATCTGCAAGAACTTTTATAGGAACAACTGTGGGTGGTGATCCGACAAAAGTTAATGGGCTTTCTGTTCCATTAGCAGATAATTGGGTTTTAACGAAAGACGAAGCGCTGGAGGTTAAAAATGCGACAGATGCCTACAACACAACAATTTCCGCAATTGCAACCGAAAAAGGTTTGGCATTTGTTGATACGAGAGCTGTTTTGACACAATTATCAAGCGGAGGAATTAAATTTGGAAATTTTAGTTTAACATCAGCGTATGTTACGGGAGGAGCTTTTTCTTTGGACGGAATTCACCCGAGTGCAAGGGGCTATGGCTTAATTGCTAATATATTCGTAGATGCAATTAATACAAAATACGGTTCAACATTGCGCCATGTTGATTTGAGTACTTACCCAATTCAATATCCTGCATCATTATAAAAGACCATTTTTTTTCGAAAAAAGCCGCTCATTTAAAAATGCAGTGGCTTTTTTTATTTGTGAAAAAAATTACCATTTTAGATATTTGAAGCCTGACTTTTAGGAATCAAACAAAATCATGGTATTTTTTATGAAAAAAAAATTGATTTTATATTTTAAAAAATTATCTTTGCGCTCTGAAAAAAGAGGTATTTTCGATAAACCTAAATAGCTATTTAATAAATACATAAGTAATGTCAAAAGTAATAGGAAAAGTTGCTCAAATCATTGGACCAGTAGTTGACGTAGTTTTCAACGGTAAGGATGTTGAACTTCCAAAAATTTATGATTCACTAGAAATCACTAAAAAAGACGGAACATTGTTAGTTCTAGAAGTGCAATCTCACATTGGAGAAAACACTGTTCGTACCATTTCTATGGACTCTACAGACGGTTTGTCAAGAGGATATGAAGTAGTTGGAACAGGAAATCCAATCCAAATGCCAATCGGTCCAGATGTATATGGAAGATTATTTAATGTAATTGGAGATGCAATTGATGGTTTAGGAAACTTGCCAAAAGATGGTGATAATGGATTGTCTATTCACAGATCTGCACCAAAATTCGAAGATCTATCAACTTCATCTGAAGTTTTATTCACAGGTATTAAAGTAATCGATTTGATTGAGCCTTATGCAAAAGGAGGTAAAATTGGATTGTTTGGTGGTGCTGGTGTTGGTAAAACAGTATTGATTCAGGAGTTGATCAACAATATCGCAAAAGGTCACGGTGGACTTTCAGTATTCGCAGGAGTAGGTGAAAGAACACGTGAAGGAAATGACTTGCTTCGTGAGATGTTAGAGTCAGGAATTATTAAATACGGTGATGATTTCATGCACTCTATGGAAAATGGAGGATGGGATTTATCTAAAGTAGATATGCCAGGAATGAGAGAGTCTAAAGCTACTTTCGTTTTCGGACAAATGAATGAGCCTCCTGGAGCTCGTGCACGTGTGGCACTTTCAGGATTATCTATCGCTGAGTATTTCCGTGATGGAGCAGGAACTGATCAAGGTAAAGACGTATTGTTTTTCGTTGATAACATCTTCCGTTTTACACAAGCAGGTTCTGAGGTATCAGCACTTTTAGGTCGTATGCCTTCTGCAGTAGGATACCAACCAACTTTGGCAACAGAGATGGGAGCTATGCAAGAGCGTATTACATCTACAAACAAAGGATCTATTACATCTGTACAAGCGGTTTACGTTCCTGCGGATGACTTAACTGACCCGGCGCCTGCAACAACGTTTGCTCACTTAGATGCTACAACAGTATTGTCTCGTAAAATTGCTGAGTTAGGTATTTATCCAGCGGTTGACCCGTTAGATTCTACTTCAAGAATTTTGACTCCTCAAATTTTAGGAAATGAGCACTACGACTGTGCACAAAGAGTAAAAGAGATTCTTCAAAAATACAAACAATTGCAGGATATTATTGCGATCTTAGGTATGGAAGAATTGTCAGAAGAAGATAAATTATCAGTATCAAGAGCACGTCGTGTTCAACGTTTCTTATCTCAGCCATTCCACGTAGCGGAACAATTTACAGGTATTCCTGGAGTTTTGGTTGACATTAAAGATACTATCAAAGGATTCAACATGATTATCGACGGTGAGTTAGATCATCTTCCTGAAGCAGCTTTCAACTTGAAAGGTTCTATTCAGGATGCTATCGAAGCTGGAGAAAAAATGTTAGCTGAAGCTTAATATAATTATGAATTATGAGTTATAAATTATGAGTTTCAACTCACTTATAACTCATAACTTATAACTCATAACTAAAAAAAGATGATTTTAGAAATAGTATCACCAGAAGCAAAATTATTTTCAGGAGAAGTAACATCTGTTACATTGCCTGGAGTTGATGGAAGCTTTCAAATATTGAATAATCACGCTCCTATTGTTTCTATTCTGGAAAAAGGAACTGTAAAAATTGCAGCTCCAAAATTTAGTTTTTCTAAAGAAGTAGCGGGCAAATTCACGAAAGTAAATGAACAGACCTATACATTAGAGATCAATTCAGGTACAATCGAGATGAAAGACAATAAAGTAATTGTTTTAGTTGACTAAGACGATTTCAAAATAAATTTAAAAGCCATTCGCTAATGTGAATGGCTTTTTTATTTGGAAAAAACATAAATAAACAAAAGCCAGTCAATCATATTTGGCTTTTATTTTTTATTTTTGAAGTATTAGAATCTCTTTATAAAATATTGATCGTTACATAAAAGCTCAGTAAGCTTTTGTGATTGTGCTTTTCAAGTTGATAAAGCATAATATACCTATGTCAAATTTTATAAAGAAATCTCATGAAAAATATAAATAAAGTTGCCGTTTTAGGCGGTGGAGGAAGAACTGGAAAATATCTTGTAAACCAGTTATTAAAAGAAGGATTTAGCGTAAAACTTTTACTTCGACATCCTGAAGATTTTACAATCCAAAATACAAACATCGAAATCATCAAAGGTGACGCAATTGATTCTAAAAGTATTCAATTGTTGCTTGAAGGCTGTGATGCTGTTTTAAGTACAATTGGTCAGCGTCAGGGCCAACCACTTGTGGCAAGTGCAGCAACAATAAATGTGCTCAAGTCGATGAAAGATTTAAATATCAATCGCTACATTTTATTGGCCGGAATAAATATCGATACACCTTTTGATAAAAAAAGTGCTAAAACTACTTTAGCTACAGACTTTATGAAAACCAATTATCCCATAATTCAGGAAGATCGCCAAAGAACATATGATCTTTTGGTAAATAGTGTTGTAGATTGGACATTGGTTCGGGTTCCGTTTATTGAATTCACTACTGTCAATTCAGATATTATAGTTGATCTTGAGGATTGTCCGGGTGATAAAATAAACGCCGGAGATATTGCAAACTTCATGATTGATCAGATTAAGGATGATAAATTCATTAGGAAATCTCCGTTTATAACCAATTAATAAAACTTTAAACATTAACGGCGGGCGATATCAAACCCGCTGTTTATTTATATTGAGATCAATTTCATAACTTTGCTTTTATGAAATTACCTGAAAATCTTATACAGAAACTAGAGAATCGAAAGCAAAATAATTCGTTGAGAAAATTGCCGAGTTTTAATAATCTTGTCGATTTTTCTTCTAACGATTATATTGGGTTTTCAAAGTCAGAAGCTATTTTCAAGCATACGCATCATTATTTAGTTGAAAACGAAATCATACAAAATGGCGCAACAGGTTCCAGGCTAATTTCGGGGAATCATGATGCATATCAAAATGCGGAAATTTTTATTGCGCATTTTCATGAATCAGAATCGGCTTTAATTTTCAATTCGGGTTACGATGCCAACGTTGGTTTTTTTAGCGCTGTACCGCAACGAAATGATGTTATTTTATATGATGAATTAAGTCATGCTTCTATTCGCGATGGAATTGTAATGTCGAATGCTAAATCGTATAAATTTAATCACAATGATTTTGAAGATCTGGAGCGATTAATTCAAAAATTTCCAGATACAAATATCTACATAGTTACAGAAACCGTTTTTTCTATGGATGGCGATAGCCCGAATTTGGAAGAATTAGTTTCACTTTCTGAAAAATACAATTGTTATCTGATTGTTGATGAAGCGCATACTTTGGGTGTTTTTGGTGAAAAAGGAGAAGGTTTAACCCAATATTTAAATCTTCACGATCGAATTTTTGCCCGAATAATGACCTTTGGAAAAGGTTTAGGTTGTCATGGTGCAGCAGTTTTAGGCAGCTCTGATCTAAAAGAATATCTGGTCAATTTTGCACGCAGTTTTATTTACACCACGGGATTATCACCACATTCTGTTATTACGATTCTTACCGCTTACCAACATTTGGAAATCGAAAAAGAAACAATTGAAAAATTGCGTCAGAATATTGTGTTTTTTAATCAGCAAAAGAATTTATTAGGATTAAAGCCAATGTTTGTCCGAAGTAAATCTGCCATTCAATCCGCTATAATTCCGGGAAATGAAAACGTCAAAAAGCTGGCGCAACAACTTCAGGATAAAGGTTTTGATGTAAAACCAATATTGTCGCCAACCGTTCCGGAAGGTCAGGAGCGTTTGCGTTTTTGTATTCACAGTTATAATTCAGAAGAAGAAATTAATGCTGTTTTAGCGTTATTGGCTAACTTTGTGTTCTAATAATTTTTACACAGAGCTTCACAAGAAAAAGCACAAAGCAGCACAGAGATTTTGTGAATCTTTTTTTGCTTTGTGAATCTCTGCGAAACAAAAGCTTATGAAACTATTTATAACCGGTATTTCTACCGATGTTGGTAAAACAATAACTTCGGCAATTGTTGTTGAAGCGCTGGAAGCAGATTATTGGAAACCTATTCAGGCAGGAGATTTAGATAATTCTGACAGTCATAAAGTAAAGTCTCACATTTCAAATTTGAAATCGCAATTCTATCCCAATTCTTATCAGTTAAATACACCCGCAAGTCCGCATTTAGCAGCAGAAATTGACGGAATTACAATTGATTTGAAACAAATTTTGGAACCAAAAACAGAAAATCATTTAGTAATTGAAGGTGCCGGCGGAATTTTTGTTCCGTTAAACGAAAAAGATTCGATTATTGATTTAATTCAACCCGATTATAAAGTGATTGTAGTTTCAAGGCATTATTTAGGAAGTATAAATCATACTTTATTGACTATTGAAGCCATTCAAAACAGAGGATTTAAGGTGGCCGGAATTATCTTTAGCGGAAGCGAAAACAAATCAACCGAAAGTTTAATTCTGAACAAAACCGGAATAAAATGTATCGGCAGAATTGATGAAGAACCATATTTTGATCAAAATGTAATTAAAGAATACGCTGATTTATTCAGAGATAATCTTCTAAATTTATAGAGCAATGAATATAGAATAAAGAAAATAGACTTTCCTATCTTTGTCAAAATTATAGAAGTCTAGTCTTATTTCTATACTCTCTATTCTATTTTCTAAATACCATGACTTTAACAGAAAAAGACAGCCAATACCTTTGGCATCCTTATACACAGCACAAAACATCTCAAGCTCCAATCGCTATTTCAAGAGGAGAAGGAGCATTGCTTTGGGACGAAAACAATAAAGAATATATTGATGCAATCGCCTCTTGGTGGGTAAATCCGTTTGGGCATAGTAATAAATTTATTGCCGATGCGATTTACAAACAGTTAACCACCTTAGAACATGTTTTGTTTGGAGGTTTTACACACGAACCCGCGATAAAAGTTGCTGAAAAACTGATAGAGATTTTGCCTAAAAATCAACAAAAAGTATTCTTTTCGGATAATGGTTCTACAGCAGTTGAAGTTGCTATAAAAGTCGCTTTACAGTATTTCTTCAATAAAAATGAAAAGCGAACAACGATTATTGCTTTCGAAAATGCATTTCATGGCGATACTTTTGCCGCAATGGCAGCAAGCGGAATTTCATTTTATACGCAGGCATTTCAGGGAATGTTTATTGATGTAGTTCGAATTCCGGTTCCGGTAAAAGGGCAGGAGCAGGCAAGTTTTGATGCTTTACAAGAAGTAATTAAAAATCATAATTGTGCCGGATTTATTTTTGAACCTTTAGTACAAGGAGCAGCGGGAATGGTGATGTATGAGCCGGAAGCTTTGGCGAAACTGATTCAGATTTGTGCAGCAAATAAAGTCCTGACGATTGCTGATGAAGTGATGACAGGTTTTGGTAAAACAGGAAAAACCTTTGCAATGGATTATGTTTCAGAGCAACCGGATATGATTTGTTTGTCCAAAGCCTTGACAGGAGGAACAATCCCGATGGCGATCACGACTTTTACGCAAGATGTTTTTGATGCTTTTTATGATGATGATATTAATAAAGCATTATTTCACGGACATACTTTTACGGCGAATCCAACAGGTTGTGCGGCAGCTCTGGCGAGTATCGATTTATTGCAGACTGCGGAAATGCAGGCTAATATTGCAAGGATAAATGCAAGTCATTTGAAGTTTCAACAGAAAATTGAAAATCATGCAAAAGTGATTACCGCGAGAACTTTAGGTGTTATTTTTGCAGTTGAAATCAAATCAGATTCAGAAGAAAGTTATTACGGTTCAATGCGCACAAAACTCTATAATTTCTTTATTGATAAAGGCGTTATTTTACGTCCGGTTGGTAATATCGTTTATATTTTGCCTCCGTATATTATGACGGATGAACAGCTTCAAAAAGTATATAAAACAATTGAAGAAGCGATTGAAATGGTGTAATTTTGCTTTGCCCACAGATGGTACGGATTAAACGGATTTATGCGGTTGCTAAATTTATAATCGGTGAAAACCTGTTAGATCAGCGTCATCAGCGTGCCATTTTTAATAAATCTCCGCGGACTTTGCGGTTAAATAAAATATTTTGAATACACAAAAAATAGCCATAACAGCTTTTTCTTCCATTTCTCCTTTAGGAAATAATGTGGATGCTGTATGGGAAAAATATCTCGACGATAAACACTGTTTTTCCAAGCAGTTTTTAGATCAGCAGGAAACATCCGTAGCAGCTCTGGAACCTGAATCAAAACAAATTGTTGCAGAAGTTCGGGAATCTGATATCAAATATAAATTTCTGGATGATTCTGTTTTGTTCGCTTTGGAGGCTTCGCGAAAAGCGGTGCAAAAAGCGGGCTGGAAAGAAGATGATGTTTTTGGAATTAATATTGGTTCTTCCCGAGGAGCTACTGATTTATTCGAAAAACATTACAAAGAATATATCGATACAGGAAAAGCACAGACGCTGGCATCTCCAACAACAACTTTAGGAAATATTTCGTCCTGGATTGCACATGATTTACAAAGCGCTGGTCCCGAAATTTCGCATTCTATAACCTGTTCTACTGCCCTTCATGCATTATTAAATGGAGTTGCATGGTTAAAATCAGGCATGGCGGATAAATTTTTGGTAGGAGGAAGTGAAGCACCTTTAACTGATTTTACAATTGCCCAAATGCGTGCTTTAAAAATCTATTCCCGTATTGATCAGGAAAAAGAACCTTGGCCAAATCTTGCTTTTGATTTTGAAAAAACGCAAAACACTATGATTTTAGGCGAAGGCGCAGCGGTTTGTTGTTTAGAAGTCGGAGAAAAAGAAAATGCCATTGCGTATGTAACAGGAGTTGGTTATGCCACCGAAATTTTAGAGCATAATATTTCGATTTCAGCAGAAGCAGATTGCTTTCAAAAATCTATGAAAATGGCTTTGAAAGATGATAATTTAGAAGATATTGATGTAATCGTAATGCACGCGCCGGGAACTATAAAAGGCGATTTAACAGAATTGCGTGCCATAGAAAAAGTGTTTGGCGAAAAATTACCTCTATTAACGACTAATAAATGGAAAATAGGACACACTTTCGGGGCATCCGGAATATTGAGTCTGGAACTTGCACTTTTAATGATGGAGAAGAATACTTTTATAGATGTTCCTTTTTCAGAAAACCAAAACCAAACAAAACCCATTAAAAAAGTATTAATTAATGCTGTTGGTTTTGGTGGAAATGCAGTTAGTATTTTGATTGAAAAAGCATAAAACTTTACCAAAATATCAAATAAAAAAATCCCAAATTCCTATCTGGAATTTGGGATTTTTTTATTTGATGATTATAATTCTTTAATTAAAAATAATCTTTTTAGTAGCTGTAAAGTCATTATCCAGGGTAACTTTTACCAAAAGAACCTGATTGGCCGATGGCAGGTTTTGGATCTGAAGTTCGGTTGTTCCGACTTTCTTTTTATTGTAAAGCAGTTTTCCCGTTACATCAAAAATGGTTACTTCCTTAATATTTTCTTTTGAAGAAAGAACCTTGATGGTTTTCTCTTTTACAGAAATCACAAGTCCGTTTTCAGTGTTTTCAAAATCTCCTGTTCCCAGTGTTTTGTTCGTGTAACGCAGTACAAAACGATCGGCAAATGTTCCTTTTTCGGTTGTAAAGGTATAATCGCTTGTTTTCAGGTTGTTTATAGTCCCTGTTTTCTTGTCTTCCAGATAAATGTTCTGATTGGTTAAATCGCCGTCTACCTCATCAATGGAAATCGTGAAATCTCCCGCAACTGTAGTTCTGTATCCAATTGGAACCAAATCTGTGTCTGTAAAAGGCAATGAACGCGCCTGGATTACATAATTGTTGCCATTGGCCACACTGTAAAAATCAAGGTACGGATTGGCATCAAAACTCACCCCGTCGTATCTGTTTTCATATTCATTGGTGGCACCTTCCACATATCCTACCAGCATTTGCTTGAAGGCCCCTCCTGCATTTTTCATGTTCAGCCACACGCGGTGTCTTTCAGAGCTTGCAGCCGATTTGAAAAACTGGCTGTTGTTGGCCGCCCCAAGACGCATGCCGTTGTTAAAGGTAACCGTTCCGGCAGTAGCGGCGCTGATAAAAAAGGATTGTCCCGCTCCAACATCTCCTGATGGTTTGGCGTTATTATTTCCGGGAATGCTTCCGCTAAGGGCAGATTCCTGAGTTGCAACACCTCCCGTCTGGTTATAACTGGCATAATCCGTTGAGCTGTATTGGTATGCCCCTGATAAAACCACAGGGGTGTTATGGGTCCAGAAATAAAGTGTTCCGTCTAAAAACGTATTGTCATCCAAAAATTTCTTGGCATTCAGTGCTGACGGATAAGGGTTTCCTACCAGATAGTATTTCCCTGCAGTCATGGTTTCCCCTGTCAGGGTTCCGTTATTAGGAACACCTATGAAAGAAGCTGTATAATCTGCTTTTGCCGTATTGGAATACGTATTTGGTCCGCGGATGATATATCCTTTTCCTACCACCATATTGGTGTTTACATTGGTTGATACCCAACTGTTTCCGTTAAAGCCATAGAATTTATCGTAAGAAGATGCCGGTGAAACATCAATAAGCTTTTGAGGGCTTACCGGTGTTGACCAGTATACGTAATCGGCCTGGCGGATCTGCGCCGCGATACGTCTGTAGCTAATCTTTCCTGAGTTGATACCGGCCGTATTGTTTACCTGAACAAGGCTTGAGTGGTTGTCAAAAGTCAGCGATGCTGTTGGTGAAACGGTAAGTCCGTTTACGATGTTCAACGTTCTGCTCGAAGGAACCGTGATGCTGATTCCCGGATTAAGGGTCAGTGAACAGGCCGTTAAATCGGCAGATACCGTAAAAGCTCCGGCAATAACCGCCGCTTTTGTAGCATCAGGCGTGCCGTTTGACCATGCTGTACCGTTCCAGGTTGTGGAGGATTGGTCTGTAATTACCACATTTCCTGTTGCCGGAGATTTACAACCTGTACTATTTGTTACTCTAAAAGTATAGGTTCCTGCTGCAAGTCCAGTAACGGTATAACTTGTTCCTGAACCAGTAGTTGTAATAAGTCCGGGACTTCTTTCTAATGTCCATGTTCCGGAAGGAAGATCTGTTAATGTTACGGTTCCTGAAGCACTGCAATTTACAGGGCTTGGAGTTCCAACTGTTGGAGGCGTTAATAAAACAGTTGTTGTTGCAATATTATCATTAATTGTTTGTCCCGAAATATCTTCAACAACATTTAAGGAAGGATCTTTTCCTGTAACTTTTGCTGAATTAACCACTCTTCCGGCAGCAACATCTGCGGCGGTAATCGTATAAGTTCCGGTTAATGTTACCTTGTCTCCAGGTGCCAAATAAGCAATTGGATTACCAACAATAGTCGGCACTAGCGGATCTGTAACCTGAATATCAGTTATTGGCACATCTCTGGTGTTGGTAACTTCAAAAGTATAATTGATTTTATCTCCTAATTTGCCACAAGATGACATTGACGCTTTCTTAACAAGGCTTAGTTCTGCAATTTTTAAGGAGTTACTGTTAAAAGCAATGAAAGCACAATCTGAACTACCCGAAAAAGTAACTACAAAACGATCTACTTGCGCAGCATTACTTGCGTTTATGCCAAATGCACTTGCTTCAATTCCTAACATTCTAATATCTCTGGTGGCTGCAGGAGTAAAAGCAACAGCCCCATTATCAGCTCTGAACAAATCAAGGCTGTATGTACCAATTGCAGTAACGGCATCAAATTTTATAGAAAGTATCGTTCCCACAGTATTTCCTGAAGCATCTATAAATTTGAAGGTGTCATATTGGTTTCCCGGTTCGGCAACCTGAGTTACAATAATGTCCGGAACATTATCATTTAAACCGGCAATATTTATATTATTGGTTCCAATTTTAAATTCGGCTGTACCTGCTTTTATGTTTGCAATACCGGTTCCAATACTTAAACCATTAGTTCCGTCAGTAAGTCTGGAAGCAAGTTCTGCGCCCGTAGAAGTTGTTCCTGTTAATGGCGGACGTAAAGATGCTGTAGAAGCTGATTCGTCTATCATTGAACCTTGGAGATAATACATGCTTGTATCTAATCCTAAGGTTTGAATTTTTAAAGCCCTAAATTTTTGAGCATTATATGTTACTCCATTTGTATTAAGAGCGTTATCATTTACACCTGTAGAATAGGTAACTCCATTCCATGAAAATGCTAATAAATTGTTTTCTCTATCAGGTCGGTTTCCAGCTGCAGTTACAGCATTTGATGTCCAATATCCTTTCCAGTCCGTATGAATTCTTGACACAGGAATAATGGTACTTTGGCTTATCATTTTAAAAGAAATCAGAAAAAAAAGTATTCCTAAATTTTTTAAAAATAAAGAACGAATTGACAAAAGTCTTTTTGGGGTCATACAATTTTTGGGTTAGTTTGTTTTGATTATTAATTTGGGGATTGCTAAAGTCTCGGTAGGTTATTAAACTGCTAGCAATTAATTTTTAGATAGTTATAGTTATTATTCAATTTCGATATGCCATTACCCGAAAAATCCGGCAACTTTCGTTGTCGGATTTCTCATATCTTTATTTAAATTACAAAATCAATTAAAAATTATTTTCTTAGACATGACATAGCCATTTTCTAAAGTTACTTTGGCAATCAATATTTGATTACCTGATGATAAATTTGATACTTGTAATTCTGTTGTTCCTACTTTGTTTTTGTTATAAAGCTGTTTTCCTGTTATATCATAAATCGCAATTTGACTTATATTTTCCTGAGACGACACTATTTGTATTGCTTTATTTTTCACTGAAACTAAAACTCCGTTTTCAACATTTTCAAAATCTCCTGTTCCTAAGGTTTTGTTTGTATAACGAAGAACAAGACGATCGGTAAAAGTTCCTTTTTCGGTTGTGAAAGTATAATCACTTGATTTTAAATTATGTATTTCGCCTGTTTTCTTATCCTCCAGATAAATATTCTGATTCGTTAAATCGCCATCAACTTCATCAATAGAAATCGTAAAGTTTCCTGCAATTGTCGTGCGGTATCCTAAAGGAACCTGATCAGAATCCCTAAAAGGTAATGCACGAGCCTGAATAACATAATTATTTCCGTTGGCCACACTATAAAAATCAACATACGGATTGGCATCAAAACTAACTCCGTCATATCTGCTTTCGTAGTCATCAGAAGCTCCTTCAACATAACCTACCAACATTTGCTTGAAAGCTCCTTCTTCATTCGTCATGTTTAACCACACACGATGTTTTTCAACTTCTCCTGATTTTGCTGTAGCAGATTTAAAAAACTGACTGTTACTTGTTCCTCCAAGTCGCATTCCATTATTAAAAGTTACGGTTCCTGGAGTAGCTGCGCTTGCAAAAAAGGATTGACCTGCACCAATTTTTCCTGTTGGTTTACTATTATTACTTCCAGATTTGCTTCCGCTAATTGCCGGTTGTCCGCCAACACCACCTGTAATGTTATAACTCGCATAATCAGTTGAACTATATCTGTAAGCTCCTGCTAAAGTTACCGGAGTATTGTGAGTCCAGAAATATAGAGTTCCTTCTAAAAATGGATTGTTTGCTATAAATTTATCAGCATCCATTCCAGACGGATAAGGATTTCCTACCAAATAAAATTTACCGGCAGCTAATGTCTGGCCTGAAAAAGTACCATTATTTGGGACTCCAATAAATGAAGCCGTATAATCAGCTTTTTCAGTAGTCGAAAAATTGTTTGGAGCACGAATGATATAACCTCTTCCAACAATCATATTATTATTGACGTTGTTTGATACCCAATTATCACCACTAAAACTATAAAATTTATCCTGAGGCGATAAAGGCGACACGTCTATAAGTCTTTGAGGACTCACCGGTGTTGACCAATACACGAAATCTGCCAGACGAATTTGCTCGCTTGTACGTTTGTAAGTGATTTTACCTGTGTTAATATTATTTGCTGTATTCGTTTGTAATAAACTTGAATTATTTTCAAAAACTAAAGAACCATTTGCTTCTACTGTTATTGCATTTTCAATGGTTAAAGTATTTGTACTTTCTACTACCAATGAAGCTTTATTGTTTACAGTAAGATTGTATGCATTAGAAGATGCGTTGGTGCCAGAGATAGCCGGTTTGTTTGTAATATTCGTAAGATCTGGTATTACAACACAATCAGATGCAGTTGGCACTCCGTTTGGAGACCAGTTTGCAGCAGTATTCCAGCTTGTACTAGTTGCCCCTGTCCATGTTTTATTAGAAGGAGCATTAACAGTTACAGAGATTGTAGCAGATACACATCCTGAACTATTTTTTGTTGAAAGATTATAAGTTCCCACGGCAACTCCAGAAAATACACCGCTGGTATTTGAATAAGTTGTTCCGTCTATACTGTATGTTATTCCAGTGGCTGGTGTTGGTGCAGAAAATGTTATTGTTCCTGTGTTTACACCACAAGTTGGTTGTGCTGTTACAGATGCTGTTGGCGTAACAGGTTTTGGATTTGTAATAAAAGCTCCTGAAACAGCGCTGGTTGCAGTACCACATCTTCCAGTTACAATACAATAATAATATACTGTTCCTATAACACTTGATTGCGGAGTATAAGTATTTGTTCTTGCACCGTTAGCCGTATTTAATGAAGTTCCTCCAGTATTACTATTAGAATTATTGCTATACCATTGATAAGTTAATGTACCTGTTCCTGTTGCCGTTACTGATATTGGAGAAAATGAGTTTCCAATACATTGTGATTGTGTAGCAGTTGATTGTGAAGTTATTGCTGTTGGAGCATCAACATCTATTCTTGTTTCTATTGCATATTCTATTGGACAATTTCCAGATTTTATAACCGCTCTATAAGTTCTAAAGGCTGTTAAAGTTTCTGTTGGCGTATAAGTTGTTAAGTTTGCCGTACCTGGAATTGCAGTATACGTTGCATTATTAAAATCATCACTATACTCCCATCTCAAAACTTTACTTGCGTCAGGATAATCCAAATCGCCGCTTAAAGCATATAATTTTAAAGTTGGGTTTGTGTTCCCTGGACAAATATGAGTTCCGCCTTTCGTTCTTCCTCTGTCAATTACTGCTATAGTTACAGTCGCTACTGTAGAATAAGCCGAAGCACATCCTCCATTCGTTACTAAAGCTTTATAGTATCTTGTTGCATTAAGATTTCCCATTTGGGCACTTGTCAACGTTGCAGAAGTGGCTCCGTTAATATTTGTAAACGCATTATTATCACTAGAAACCTGCCATTGAATAGTTCCTGTATTTCCTGTTAATGTAATATTATCCGGTTGATTTCCTGAACAAATAGATTGTGATGAAGAAGCTGTACCGCCTACGCTTGCAGCATTTACAGTTATTCTTCCTGTTGCAGCTATATTGCCACAGCCCGTTACTAATGTAATATTATAATCAAAAACTCCTGATTGTGATGGTGTTCCCGAAATTGTTACTGTGGATTTATCAGCAGATAATGCCGCACTTACTCCTGTTGGAAGATTGGCTGATGAATTAATACTTGTTACTCCTGAAACAGTATGCGTAATTGCTGTTATAGCATTATTTATACATACTTGTGGACTCGATGAAGCTGTACTTACAGTATTATTCGCAACTGTTACAGTATTAGTTGCAGCAGAAGTTGTAGAACATCCGTTTGAATAATTTACAGTAACTGTTTTACTTCCAGCCGTTTTCCATTGCAATACAACTGAATTACTGGTTGCACTTGTTGATCCTGAAATAACGGTGTAATCTGTTCCTAGAGTTCCCGGAATACTCCAAACATAATTTGATTTTCCGGATTCTGTTGTATAAGTAACATTTGTGTTAGGGCAAACAGTTCCTGAAGGTGCTGTTGTAAATGTTGGAGTTGAACCCGAATTTACTGTTACAGCGATATTATTTGAAGCATTACTTGGGCAATAATAACCGCCTTTTGTTGTTGTTACCGAATAGTTTCCGGCAGTTGTAACCGTTATACTTCTTGTTGTCTGACCATTAGACCATAAATAATTATCCTCAAGACTTGAGGTTAATACTACACTACCGCCTTGGCAAAAGGTTGTAGAACCTGTTGCTGTAATTGTTGGAGTAGCAGTTTTATTTCCTGTTACGTTTACATATTTGTATTTTTTCGCATTCGTTTTACAGTCATTTGAAACTTCAACTGTTAAATTATCTTGTGAGCTTCCAACAGTTACCGTAATCGAGTTTGTGTTAGCTCCTGAAGTAATTGTCCATCCTGAAGGAACTGTCCAAACGTACGTTTTTGCATTTGCAACCGGAGGAATTGAATAAACCTGACCTGTGTTTCCCTGACATTGCGGAGACACTCCCGTTATTTCACCAGTAGCTCCTAAATCAGCAAAAACAGTAACCAGTTTTTGAGAAGTCTTATCAGAACATCCAGATTGCGTTAAAGTATAAATTACATAAGCAGTTCCCGGTGCTTTACCAACTGCATTGGCATTTTGTCCGTTAGGTGATACTTGTAAAACTGCAGGGTTTGAAGATGACCAAGTACCACCTCCCCAACCCGTCGAGTAAAAAGATTCTGTGGCGCCAACACATATTTTATCCGTATTACTATTTACTGTACCTGCATTTGCACCACATTGTGCATTTGAGATAGTAGAATTTAGTGCTAAAACAAAAATGATAAATGTTCTGATATAAATTTTAGAAAATTTTAGATCGGAAACAAATGGCATATTTCTTTTAGAAATTAAATTTTTCAAAAAATCTCCAAATGAAAAAGATAAATTAGTAAAAAGTGAAATACAAAAAAGTAAAGTTTTTTTCATGTTAAATGTTTTCTATCAGGTTGTTATGCTGGCATAATAAATTTGACCGAGCAAAGATAGATACATCTACGTGTTTGTATGAAACGAGGATTTCAGAAGAGCTGAATAATCGTTGAAATGTTAAAATAGTCGTTGAAATACACTTAAAAAATGACGATTCTGTGTTATTTCTTATAAATTGACAAAGTTAAAAATAAGAAAAATCGCTAATATATGCCCAAATCACATAATATTTTTGAGCTAATTATCAAAAAAACGTCAGATATGGTGAATTATTCTCAAAATAGTGATTTTCTGACATTTAGCAAAATTCTTAAATTTATAAGTTTTTTTTGATCCTAATAAGAAGTCTCAAAGCGATTTTACTCACAACTTTTTTTGGGCTAAAATTGATCCGGATTTTGTTCGAATTCTTTCATTTTATCATAAACCAAATTACTTTCATATCCTCTTCGTAATAAATAATCACAAAATTTCTTTCTTTTTTTGAGGCTGTTTTTTTCGTGAATACTTTCCCAGCATCTTTCTGAAAGCTGATCAAAAGTGTTTTGATATTCTTCTGCAGAAATTTCTTTTAATGCCAAAGTAATATTCGTCGCAGAAATTTGTCTGGCTTTCAATTCATTTGTAATTCTTATTCTGCCCCAATGTTTAATTCGGTGCTTACCTCTGGCAAAACTGCATGCAAATCGGGTTTCGTTCAAAAAATTATCTTCAATTAAACGAACAATAATAGTATCAATTTCTTCAGAAGTCATTTTTAAATCATAGAGTTTTGAAATCACTTCAGCGTGGCAGCGCTCCTGATAGGCGCAAAAATGTTCTAGTTTTTGTATTGCTTCAGTGATTGTCATGATTTAAGATGAAATTTAGTGGTGTTAAAATATTGTTGATTATTAGCAAAAAGTAGGAATTTGTAGATAAATGGGTATTTTTTTAAGAAAACAAATATATAAAACCTAAATATATATATTTTTTGTAAGTAAATTTTACTTTTATTTCATTAACTGTCTTTATTTCAGTAACTTAGATATAATGCGTTTTTAAGAAAAAAGATACATCCGGATTGATCACAATACTAATGATTTTTTTCCTTAAAGATACTATAAGCCAAATTATAATTAATCTAAATACCACCATTATGAAGCTAAAATTATCTTTACTATTATTTATTATCTGTGCCTCTTTATGGGCTCAACAAAGAATACATCAATTCACCGCAAGTGGTTCATTATTCGTTCCAGCCGGAATTACAAGCATAAATGCTCAGGCTTGGGGAGGTGGTGGTTCAGGTGGTGCGGCTAGCCAACCAGCTGTGCTAACTGGAAGAGGAGGGGCCGGAGGAGGAGGAGGAGCTTATGCCGCCGCTGCAATTACAGTAACACCCGGAACAACAATAAATACCGTTGTTGCATTACAGACGCCAGGGTCAACTGGTGATGGTGCTGCGGGTGGCTCTTCTACTATTACTGGTTTTACAAATGTTATTTTTGCTGGCGGAGGATCTGGTGGAGGAGCTAATTTAACGGGAAATACTCCTACCGGAGGCGCCGGTGGAATAGCAACATTTGGAACTACTAAAACAAATGGTGCAGCGGGAGGTGCTGGATCTACAGCAGCTTTTGCTTTATTAGTATCAGGAGCGGGAGGAAATGCCGCTAATACTGCGGGAGGTGGCGGAACCGGAGGAGCTGGTGTTGGAAGTGGACTTGGCACAGTTAATATAGCAGGAAATCCAGGAAACCTTTATGGAGGCGGAGGAAGTGGCGCAATGAACACTAATAACAGTGTAAGTGCTGTCTACAATGGAGGTGCTGGTGCTGCTGGTCATGTGACTCTCGATTATACCTGTACGACATATAGCCTTTCTGCAACGACAGCTGCCAATACATGTATCACATTAGGAACCACTACGGTAACCCTTACATCATCAGCAGCAAATTTACCTGTTGGAACTTATACAGTAACTTATAGCCGAAGCAATCCGTCTGCAACCGGACTTACCGCAAGTATGACAGTTACAACTGCAGGAACAGGAACTTTTACAGCAACCGGATTTACGAATGTTGGAACAAGTACAGTAACAATTACCAATCTGGCATCTGGAGATTGTACTTATGCCGTTACAGCAAATAATACATCAGCTGTGTTTACTATCTCTCCAGTATCTGTGGGAGGAACTGTTGGTGGCGGAACTACAATTTGTAGTGGTTTTGCAAGTGGTACATTAACATTAACCGGGAATACTGGTACAGTTGTAAAATGGCAATCTTCTGTAAACCCTTTTTCAACTTGGACTGATATTGCAAATACAGCAACAACTTATACTTCCGGAGCACTTACTCAAACAACGCAATTTAGAGCAGTTGTTCAAAGTGGAACATGTGCCGCTATCGAGTCAGCTTTCACGACAGTAACTGTAAATCCTTTGCCGACTATTACACTTGGAACGGTTGCACCAGTTTGTACAAGTGCAAGCGCGCAAAATACGACTTTAGCTTATACGTTAACTACAAATTCACCCACAACATACAGCATTACATGGAATGCGTCACCAACCAATACTTTTGCAGCGGTTACAAATGCTGCATTACCTGCAAGCCCAATTACGATTGCCGTACCTGCAGGAACAGCTGCAGGAACTTATACCGGAACAATAACAGTTAGAAATGCAAACAATTGTACTTCGAGCCCGGGAGTGAATTTTAGTGTTGTGGTAAATCCTTTGCCGACTATTTCGCTTGGAACGGTTGCACCGGTTTGTACAAGTGTGAGTGCGCAAAATACTACTTTGGCTTATACGGGAACTACAAATTCTCCCACAACATACAGTATAACCTGGAGTGCTTCACCAACATTTGCGGCGGTTACAAATGCTGCATTACCGGCAACGCCAATTACAATTGCCGTACCGGCGGGAACAGCTGCGGGAACTTACACCGGAACAATAACAGTTCGCAATGCAAATTCTTGTACATCAAGTCCGGGAGTTAATTTTAGTGTTGTGGTAAATCCGTTGCCAACAATTACGCTTGGAACGGTTGCACCGGTTTGTACAAGTGCAAGTGCGCAAAATACCACTCTGGCTTATACGGCAACTACAAGTTCTCCGACGACATACAGTATAACATGGAGTGCTTCACCAACCAATACTTTTGCAGCAGTTACAAATGCTGCATTACCCGCAAGTCCAATTACGATTGCCGTACCGGCGGGAACGGCTGCAGGAACTTATACCGGAACAATAACAGTTCGCAATGCAAATTCTTGTACATCGAGTCCGGGAGTAAATTTTAGTGTTGTGGTAAATCCTTTACCTACTATTACCCTTGGAACGGTTGCGCCGGTTTGTACCAGTGCGAGTGCACAAAACACGACTTTGGCTTATACGGCAACTACAAGTTCACCGACGACATACAGTATTACTTGGAATGCTTCACCAACCAATACTTTTGCAGCAGTTACAGATGCAGCATTACCGGCAAGCCCAATTACGATTGCCGTACCTGCGGGGACTGCTGCAGGAACCTATACCGGAACAATAACGGTTAGGAACGCAAATTCTTGTACATCAAGTTCAGGAGTAAATTTCAGTGTTGTGGTAAATCCTTTACCAACTATTACTCTTGGAGCGGTTGCACCAGTTTGTACAAGTGCGAGTGCGCAAAATACAACTTTAGCTTATACGGCAACTTCAAATTCGCCCACAACATACAGTATTACCTGGAATGCTTCACCAACCAATACTTTTGCAGCAGTTACAGATGCTGCATTACCCGCAAGTCCAATTACGATTGCCGTACCGGCGGGAACAGCTGCAGGAACTTACACTGGAACAATAACAGTTCGCAATGCAAATTCTTGTACATCAAGTCCGGGAGTAAGTTTTAGTGTTGTGGTAAATCCTTTACCAACAATTACTCTTGGAACGGTTGCACCGGTTTGTACAAGTGCAAGTGCGCAAAATACGACTTTGGCTTATACGGGAACTACAAATTCTCCGACGACATACAGCATTACATGGAGTGCTTCACCAACCAATACTTTTGCAGCGGTTACAAATGCTGCATTACCCGCAAGCCCAATTACGATTGCCGTACCGGCGGGAACGGCTGCAGGAACTTACACCGGAACAATAACAGTTAGAAACGCAAATTCTTGTACATCAAGTTCGGGAGTAAATTTCAGTGTTGTGGTAAATCCTTTACCTACTATTACCCTTGGAACGGTAGCACCGGTTTGTACAAGTTCGAGTGCGCAAAATGCATTATTAAATTATACAGGAACGACAAATTCTCCAACAACATATAGCATTGTTTGGAATTCAGTTCCTGCTAATACTTTTGCAGCAGTTACAAATGCTTCATTGCCTGCTAGTCCAATTACAATAGTTGTACCTGCCGAAACTCCTGCGGGAACTTACACCGGAACAATAACAGTGGGAAATGCTAACAATTGTAGTTCTGGCACAGGAGTAAATTTTAGTATTATTGTAAATCCTTTACCAACTGTAACACTTGGAACTATTACACCAGTATGTGCCAGCGTTAATGCACAAAATGTAACATTGCCTTATAGCGGAGCGACAAATTCACCAACAACTTACAGTATTGTTTGGAATTCATCTCCAGCTAATAGTTTTGTACCCGTTACAGATGCTGCTTTGCCGGCAAGCCCAATTACGATTGCCATACCTGCGGGAACTTTAGCCGGAACTTACATTGGAACTTTAAGAGTGAAAAACGCAAATGGATGTGCAACTGACCCGGGATTAAATTTCAACGTAACGATTAACCCGTTACCATCAGCTCCCGTAATTGGAACCATAACTTCGCCAACATGTCTTGTCCCTACAGGAAGCATTGCTTTGAGTGGATTGCCTCTTGGCGGTACGTTAATTAGATATCCGGGTGCTATTACAGAACCTTATTCCGGAACAACGGTTACTATAGCAGGTCTTTCTGCCAATATTTATACTTTTACAGTTAATAATGGAACATGTACTTCATTACTTTCTTCAAATGCCGTAGTGCCGGGATTAGTTACCAATACTTATACCACTTCCTGGTCTAATGGAACACCCACACTGGATCAGAATATTGTTTTTGCAGGAGATTATGTTTCAGCAGGCGGAGGTTCAGGAAACATAAATGCATGCAGCTGTACTGTCAATTCCGGGGTAAATGTTACAATACAATTCCTGGATACTTTGACTATTCTTAAAGCATTGACCAATAATGGAGGAACCGTAAGTTTTGAAAATAATTCCAGCTTGATACAAAATACAAACGCGGTCAATACAGGAAACATTTCTTATAAACGTACAAGTTCACAAATTCGCATGGCCGATTATGTGTATTGGTCGACACCGGTTAATCCGCAAAGACTTATTGATGTTTCACCATTATCGCCTTTGGATAAATTTTATGGTTTTAATGGTACAACATGGGTAGCAAACAGCCCATATAGCAATATGATAGTTGGTAAAGGTTATATCATTCGTGGACCAAGTAATTATTCAAATAGTGTAAAAACCGATTATACCGCTTCCTTTGTTGGTGTGCCAAATAATGGCAATCTATCTGGAGAAACAGTAACAGGAGGTAATTTTTATTTGCTTGGAAATCCTTACCCGTCGGCTCTTGATTCAAATCTCTTTTTAAGTGCCAATACTTTTTTAGACGGAACACTTTATTTTTGGACACATAACACTCCTGTTGTGTTGTCTGGTGCATATCAATACAATTCAGATGATTATGCAAGTTATAATTTGACCGGAGGCGTTGGTACAGGACAAGCTGCTCCAAGTGGTACGCCAGCAAATAACAATAGTGTTCCAACCGGTAAAATTGCTGCCGGACAAGCATTTTTCGCAACTGCAAATAGTGCCGGTACAGTATCATTTAGCAATGCAATGCGCTTGGGAGGAGCAAATAATACCCAGTTTTTTAAAGCTTCAGATGCCTCATCCGAAAGACACCGTTTATGGCTGAACATGACAAATACAGGTGGAGCTTTTAAACAAATGCTGATTGGTTATGTTGAAGGTGCGAGTAATGAATATGAAAGCAGTTTTGATGGAAAAACTTTCGACGGCAATCCGTATCTGGATTTTTACAGCATAGGTAATGATCGAAAATATGTTATTCAGGGTCGTGCATTGCCTTTTACAGAAACAGATGTTGTTCCCTTAGGTTATCGCAGTACAATTGCGGGTGATTTCACAATTTCTATAGATCATGCAGATGGCGATTTAAAGAATCATGCTGTTTTCATAGAGGACAAAGCGACTAATACCATTCAGGATCTGCAAGTTGGTAATTATACTTTTTCTACTTCAACCGGAACTTTTACAGATCGTTTTGTATTGCACTTTTCAAATAACACTTTAGGAATTGGTGAATTTGAAACAAGCAATCAAGATATTCTCGTTGCTGTACAAAATGAAGTCATTACCATTAGTTCAAATGCCGACAAAATAAGTACCATTTATATTTATGATCTGTCGGGCAAAATGATTTACAAAGAGACTAACGTTTCAGACACTGTTTTGAAAATTGATGATTTAAAAATTAAAAAACAGGTTCTGTTGGTAAAGGTAATTTTAGACACAAATACTACCAAAACCTACAAAATAATCTTCTAAAAAAGTAAGATTTAAAATTTTAAAAAAGTCCACTTATTTATTTTAAGTGGACTTTTTTTGTGGGAAAAAATAACTTATGGAGATTAAAAAATCTTACTTTTTCTTCTTTGAAAGATTTTTCTTTAACATAATAAAACGCATTTCTACACTTATTATGTTTTTTGGGAGAAAAGTTAATTTTTCAATGAAAACATTTGTAACAAACTCATTTTTATACTTTATTTGGAATAGAATAATCTTAAAAGGAATATTTTATTTTAAAAAGTTCTGATATTTAAATAGTTAGCTTTTTCAAGAAATTGAATAAGGTTTTGACTTATTATTTTCAAAAATTATTTTGTAAATAAATGCTTTCAAAATGTTAAAATTTATTTTAACACAAAGAAAATAAAACCGTTTCAATCGAAAAATCGTAAGTAATTAAACGTCAGGATTTTATTTTTTCCATAAAGAATACCAATAAAGCCCCAAAGACATAATCACAAATACCACTACATTATGATTAGAAAACTACTCCTACAAGTTCAATCTTTATTATTTAATTCTTCCCAAAAAAAGATTTTTATTCCTAGTGTAAGGCTACTTTGTCTGGGGATGTTTTTTGTTGTTTCATTTGCGAATGCGGCAACTTTTTATTCAAGACAAAGTGGTAATTGGAACACAAGAAGCACTTGGTCTTATACTTCAGGTGGTGGACAAGTTCCAAATGGAGTATATCCTGTAGCGGGAGATATCGTTCATATAGAAGGAGGCTATACTGTTACTTTAACAGCGAATGCGGCCTGTTCAACAGTAGATTTTTCAACTGCAACCAACAATTCATTAGTGCTTGCTGGTTTTACATTGAATGTATCCGGAAATATTACAATTCCAAGAGCTTCAAGCACACTAAACACTTTAAATGTTGGATCCGGTACTTTGACTGCCGCATCAATTGACTTTCCAACAACAGGAAGTGCGGTGAGACATAAAATAATTATTTCAACAGGTACAGTGACTGTTTCAGGAAGTATTGCTACAGATAGTCCTACTGCAACAAGTGCAACAATTGAGTTTACCGGTGCTGGTACATTAAGAGTTGGCGGAGATTTTTTCTCTAGTGGTGGAGGAGCATTAACGCAAAGTACAGGTACAGTTGAATTAAATGGAACAAATCAAACATTTAACAATTTTACTTATTATAATCTTATATTATCAGGAAGTGGTACCAAAACATTTTTTACAAATGCTGCAACTTCTGTTACAAATAGCTTAACTATAAATTCAGGAGTAAATGCAAATTTAGGTACATTCACTCATACTGCAAATAGATTAACATTGGGTAGTACTCAAGTACTTCCAAGTTCATGGGGAAGTTCAACTTCAAGTGCAACAAATAAAAGCGATGTATATTTTACAGCTACAACTGGCCAGATAAATGCTACAACAAGTACATGTTCAAATTTCTCTACAGTAACGCCAACTACAAATGTTTCTTTTAATACTTTAAATAAAACAACATTAGCCACAAGTACTACTGCTTATGAAGATTTCACAACTGATAGTCCAACTACGGTTGCCAAAACGCAATATTATGCTCTTACTGTAAAAGGAAATACTGGCGGTGATGTTAACGGTTATTATTCTGCGTTTTTTGACTGGAATAATGACGGTGATTTTGATGATTCTGGTGAATATTTTCAAGTAGGTACAATTAGAAATTCTTCAGGAACAGACTCAAAAGTGACTTCTGTTTATATACAAATTCCTTCTACTGCTTTTACAGGAACCATCAAAATGCGCGTAATAGGAAGAGTTGGAGGTTATAATACAACACCTTGTGCCATAAGTGGAAGTACAGGGCAAATGGAAGATTACAAAATCACTATTCAGGATGTTTGTACAGGAAGCACAGCTCCCGGGAATACTTTATCAACAGCAAATCCAGTTTGTGCAAGCACGCCACTTACATTATCATTACAAAATCAAAGCACTATATCAAGAGCCGCAACTTATGAGTGGGAATCTTCAATAGATGGCGGGGCTACCTGGTTAAGTGCTACTCCGGCACCAAAGAATTTTTTCTCTAGTGATTTTTCTACAGTGCCTGCAAGTACCAATGTTTATGGTGCAGCTTCTATTACAGGAGGTGAATTAGTTTTAACACCTGCTACAGGATCTCAAATGGGAGGCTTTGTTATTCAGACAACACCTGGTTCAAATATGAATCCGTTTACTGTTAATTTTAATTATACAGTTAGCGGAGGAAATGGAGCAGATGGATTTAGTTTAAGTTATGCTTCAAATATAAATAATGATGCAGGAGGAGGAGAAAGCGGAGAAGGATCTGGTATTGTTGTTCAATTCGATACTTATGATAATGAAGGAGTTGCGACAGGAAGCCGTGTTAGGATTCTTTATAATAGTGTTCAGCTTTTTGACACTGCCATTGATGCTCCTTTTAACCTTTTGACAGCAACTAAAAGAAATGTAAATTTAAATGTTGATGCAAATGGTGTATTATCACTTAGCATTGCCGGAACAGTTTTTATCGCAAATCTTCAATTGCCGGCAGCTTACCTTTCAGCTGATAAATCGGCCTGGAAATTTAAATTCTCAGGAAGAACAGGTGGAAATTACGATAAACACGCTATAGACGATTTGTCTATTAAATTCCTTGATGTTTCAAATGCAGCATCAACATATACAACTACACAAACAGTTCCAACTCAATATCGTGCTAAAGTAACATGTGGGGGTACAACATTAACTTCTACTGCAATAACAGTTAACATGATTTCTGCGGTAGTTAATCCAATTACTGCTTCAATTTGTTCGAAAATAGCTTTTACCGTAACACCAACAAACGGTACTAATGGAACTGTTCCATCAGGAACAACTTATACTTGGCCAATTCCTGTAGTAACAGGAGGAATAACAGGAGGTGCTGCAAGTGCTGGTACACCTGCGAGTATTACCGGAACATTAACAAACCCAACGACTGTTGCACAGACTGCTACTTATACAGTTACACCAACTACTTCAGGTTGTGTTGGAGTTCCTTTTACGGTAACGGTTACTGTAAATCCTGTACCGACACCAACATTTACTGCTCAACCAGTAACACCTACTTGTGTTGGTACTTCTGTAACTTATACAACACAAGCATCAATGAGCAATTATGTTTGGGGATTTCCTGGAGTTGCAGGAACAGATTATGTAATTGTCTCTGGAGGAACCAGTGCTGATAACACTGTTACATTAAGATATTTAACAACAGGCAGCAAAACAGTAACTATTAATTATACAAATGCAAGCACTTGTACGGCAGTTACGGCAACTTCTTCATCAGCAGTTACTGTAAATGCTTTGCCAACTCCAACATTTAATGCACAGGCACCAGCAACAACATGTATTGGTACTTCTGTAACTTATACGACACAAGGATCTATGAGTGCTTATGCATGGGGATTTCCGGGAGTTGCAGGAACAGATTATACAATTGTTTCTGGTGGTACAGCCGGAACAAATACTGTTACTTTAAAATATTTAACCGCTGGAAGCAAAGTAGTGACTATTAATTATACAAATGGGAATGGATGTTCTGCAGCTACGCCAACTTCTTCTTCAGCAAGTATTGTAAATGCGTTGCCAACTCCAACATTTACTGCAGAGCCAGGAGCATCAGCATGTATTGGTATATCTGTAACCTATACGACACAAGGATCTATGACAGGTTATACATGGGGATTCCCTGGAGTTGCAGGAACAGATTATACAATTGTTTCCGGAGGTACAGCGGGAACTAACACCGTTACTTTAAGATATTTAACAACAGGAAGCAAAACAGTAACTATTAATTATACAAATGGGAATGGATGTACTGCAGCTGCTGCGACATCTTCAACAGCAACTACTGTAAATGCATTACCAACTCCAACATTTACTGCACAACCGGGTACAGCAACTTGTATCGGTACTTCTGTAACTTATACTACACAAGCATCTATGAGTAATTATGTTTGGGTAATTCCGGGTATTGCAGGCACAAATTATGCAATCGTCTCTGGAGGAACTAGTGCTGATAACTCAGTTACATTAAGATATTTAACAGCAGGAAGTAAAACAGTAAATGTTAATTACACAAATGTTAGTGGTTGTACTGCTACTACAGCAACATCTTCAACGGCAACTACTGTAAATGCTTTACCAACTCCAACATTTACTGCACAAGCAGGAACAGCAACTTGTATCGGTACTTCTGTAACCTATACAACACAAGGCTCTATGACAGGTTATGCATGGGGATTCCCTGGAGTTGCAGGAACAGATTACACAATTGTCTCTGGTGGAACTAGTACTGATAACACTGTTACATTAAGATATTTAACAGCAGGAAGCAAAACGGTAACTATTAATTATACAAATGGAAATAGCTGTACGGCAACTGCTGCAACATCTTCAACAGCAACTACTGTAAATGCTCTACCAACTCCTACATTTACTGCACAAGCAGGAACAGCAACTTGTATTGGTACATCTGTAACTTATACGACGCAACCATCTATGAGTGCTTATGTATGGGGATTTCCTGGAGTTGCAGGAACAGATTATACAATTGTTTCCGGAGGTACAAGTGGAACTAACACTGTTACATTAAGATATTTAACAGCAGGAAGCAAAACGGTAACTATTAATTATACAAATGGAAATAGCTGTACGGCAGCTTCTGCAACCTCGTCAACAGCAACTACTGTAAATGCTTTACCAATTCCAACTTTTACTGCACAGCCAGCATCATCAACTTGTATTGGTACTTCTGTAACTTATACTACACAAGCATCTATGAGTAATTATATCTGGGGATTCCCCGGAGTTGCAGGAACAGATTATACGATTATTTCTGGAGGAACCAGTACTAATAACACGGTTAGTTTACAATATTTAACTTCTGGAAGCAAAATAGTAACTATTAATTATACAAATGGAAATAGTTGTACTGCAGTTGCAGCAACATCTTCAACAGCAGTTACAGTAAACCCATTACCAGTTATATCAACACAACCACAAGCTCTTGTAATTTGTGAAGGTTTAAATGGAAGTTTTATTGTTGCAACTTCTGCTACAAGCCCAACATTTCAATGGGAATATAGTGCAAGTGCATCAGGACCATGGACAATAACAAATGCTGCAGCTGGTGTTTCAGGGCATACTACAGCAGCTTTATCAATAACAAATGTTCCGGTAAGTTATTCTGGTAACTATGTTCGTTGTATTGTAACAAGTAATGGCTGCAGTACTATTTCAAATGCCGCTTTACTAACTGTAAACCCGGCACCAACAGCACCAACTTTAGGAACACCAACTACTGTTACGTGTACAACTTTAGGAAGCGTAACATTAACAAACTTGCCTGCAGGCAGCTGGACACTTAATCAAACTGGTTTTGTTTCAAACACAATAAACAATTCCGGAACAAGTTATACAGTTACAGGACTTGCAGCAGGAACATATCGATTTACAGTTAGCAATGGTACGTGTACTTCTGTAGTTTCAGCAGATGCAATTGTTGTTGACCAATCCTCCACAACTTGGAACGGTACAGCCTGGTCAAACGGCACGCCAGATGCTACAAAAGCGGCGGTTATTGCAGGAGCTTTCACGGTATCTGCCGATTTAACGGCCTGTTCACTGACCATTAATCCGGGAATCAGCATCACGGTGCCTTCAAGCAGAACCTTGAATATCGTAAACGGACTTACCGTTTCACCAACAGCATCGCTGACTTTTGACAACCACTCAAGCCTTGTTCAGGTAAACAATACGGCCGGTATCAACTCAGGAAAGATTACCTACAGACGTATCGCGGCGCAGATCCGCCAGGCGGATTATGTATACTGGTCAACACCGGTAAGCCCGCAAAAGCTTATTGATGTGTCACCGGCATCTTCTTACGATAAATTCTATGGCTTTAACGGAAACAGTTGGGTATCAACCAATGTAAACACCAATATGGTGGTAGGAAAAGGATATATCATCCGCGGACCAAACACCTATTCCAATACGGCAAAAGCAGATTATACGGCTTCCTTTATCGGTGTACCAAACAACGGAACCCTGACAGGGGAAACCATGACTGCAGGGAAATACTATCTGGTAGGAAACCCTTATCCGTCAGCACTGAATGCCAAGAAATTTTTGGATGACAATACGTTTTTAGACGGAACACTTTATTTCTGGACGCATAACACGCCTGTAGTTTTATCAGGGGCATACCAATACAGTTCAACGGATTATGCCAGTTATAACCTGACGGGAGGTGTTGCAACTCAGGAGTCTGCCCTTAGCGGAAGCATACCGGGTAACAACAATGCCAAACCATCGGGAGATGTTGGAGCGGGACAATCCTTTTTTATCAGCGCGGCTACTGCCGGAACGGTTACCTTTAACAACGGTATGCGTCTTGGGGCGGCCAACAACAGCCAGTTTTTCAAATCGGCTGCAGGCTCTGAAAGACACCGCGTGTGGCTGAACATGAAAAATGCAGGAGGGGCCTTCAAGCAAATGCTGGTAGGTTATGTGGAAGGTGCCACCAATGAATATGAAAACAGATACGACGGGGTGAGTTTTGATGCCAATCCGTACCTTGATTTTTACAGTGTGGCCAATGGCAACAATTATGTAATCCAGGCGCGTTCATTGCCTTTTACAGACACGGATTTGGTTCCACTTGGATACAGAACTACAGTTGCGGGAGATTTCACCATCTCTATTGATGAGGTAGACGGTGATTTAACCAGCCAGAATATTTATCTGGAAGACAAGAAAACAGGGACTATAAACAACCTGAAAACGAGCGATTATACCTTTACAACCGAAAAAGGAACATTTGCCGATCGTTTTGTACTGCGTTACACCAACAAAACACTGGGAACAGGAGATTTTGAAAACACAGAGAACGGACTTTTGGTTTCGGTAAAAGAGAAAACCATCAAGGTTCTTTCTTCAAAAGAAAATATTAAGGAAGTAACCATTTTTGATGTAACGGGAAAACTGCTTTATAACAAAAAGAAAGTCGGAACAACCGAACTGCAGATCCAAAACCTGCCATCGGCCAATCAGGTTCTTTTGGTAAAAGTTACACTGGATAATGACTTTACAACAACTAAAAAAATTATTTTTAATTAAAGAATAAATAAATTTGTTTCTAAAAAAGACCCGCTTATGCGGGTCTTTTTTTTTGGTTTTTTTAGTTAGAAAATGAGCTTATTAAAATAATTAAAATATCACGGTAAGTGGGTATTGCAGGATATTAAAACGAATTATAAATTTAGTCCGATTCTTACAAATAATTCTAACTAGATTTTTCTTTCCATTTTGATTAAAAGAATACTCCTTTCGTTTGTCTTGGCTTTATGCTTCATAAGTCCGAAACTTTCAGCGCAACAAGGCAAGGTCGACATCACTTTTAACACACTTGATGACGGATTAAGCGGAGATGGTTTCGACAATATAGTTCGGACTTTATCGATGCAACCTGATCAAAATCTGCTTGTTGGGGGAGATTATTTAAATCTTAACGGCGTACCTTCTCCTTATTTTACCCGATTAAGTCCTGAAGGTATAATCGATACAAACTTTCATACAGGAACTGGCTTTAATGGTAAAATTTATACTTCACATATTCAAAGAGACGGAAAAATAATTGTTGGAGGAAGTTTTACTTCTTATAATGGAAATAATGCAGGCAGACTTATCAGACTAAATCAAAATGGCTCAAATGATGCAGCTTTTACTACCAGTATTGGCGCAACAACCGGAATTATTTATGATGTTTGCGAACAGGCTGATGGAAAAATTATAATTGTCGGCAGCTTCACAAAGTACAATGGCGTTACAGTAAATAGAATTGCGCGTATTTTGCCCGACGGAACGCTGGATTCAACTTTTAATACCGGAATCGGATCACCATCAAATATTACAAATGTTGCAGTTTTACCCAATGGAAAAATAATATTGACTGGAAATTTTGTCAAATTCAATGGTATCGAATCTAACAAAATCGTTCGTTTACATCCGGACGGAATAGTCGATACAAGTTTCAACATCGGAACAGAATTTAATGATGATGTAAATGCGATGTTAGTTCAATCAGACGGCAAGATTTTATTAGGAGGAAAGTTTACAACCTATAATGATGTTTTGGCTAACCGAATTATTAGGATAAATGAAGATGGAACTTTAGATTCTTCTTTTTTGTCGGGATCCGGATTTAGTGGAGGTGCAGTTGAGGTTATCAAAACAGATTCTGCAGGAAATATTATGGCAGGCGGATCTTTTACAGGTAATTATAATGGTTTTGAGATCAATCGAATATGTTTTTTAAACTCAAATGGAACTATAAATACTGATTTGGATTTTGGTTCAGGGCCAGCATCGGCATCTGTTTTTGCATTAGAAAATGATGCAGAAGGATCTTGGTTTATTGGAGGATCATTTTCTGTTTTTGACGGATTAAATCAAGGTCGGTTAGCAAAAATTAATACAGATGGAGAATACGATACAGGTTATTTATCGGCAGGAATTGGGTTTGATAATTCTGTTTATAAAATGCTTTCTTTAGAAGATAAAAAAACAATGGTTTTTGGAAATTTTAAAAAGTTTAATAACGAATCAGCTTCCAGAATTGTTCAGCTTTTAGAAAATGGAACTTATGATGCCACTTTTAATCTGGGACATTCAGGAGCCAACAATTTAATTAAAACCGCTGTTTTACAAAAAGATGGAAAAATTATTCTGGGAGGAAACTTTACTAAATATAATGAAACAAATTGCAATCGTATCATCAGGATTTTGCCGGACGGATCGGTTGATAGTTCGTTCAATGTCGGCTTAGGTTTTAACAGTCAGTTATACGCAATGGCAATTCAATCGGATGGGAAGATAATTGCAGCAGGAAATTTTACAAATTATAATGGTTCGGCAAATCCTGCATCCCGAATAGTGAGATTATTAGCGGATGGAAGTAGAGACAACAGTTTTAACGTTGGCCGTGGCGCAGATGGTATTATTGAAGCAGTTATGATTGAGCCTGACGGAAAAATTTTGGTTGGCGGGAGATTTACAACTTTTGATGGAATTTCTACACCACGATTGGTTCGGTTAAATTCAGATGGGAGTATAGATTCAGGTTTTAATATTGGAGCAGGTTTTGATAAAAATATATACGCTATCGGGTTGCAATCTGATGGAAAAATTATTGTGGGCGGTTCTTTTTTGCTTTATAACGGAACATCCCAAAAACGAATCGTTCGCTTAAATAAAAACGGAACTTTAGATACAACTTTTGAGTCCGGTACAGGTTTCAACAAAGGCGATGTTCGAAGTATTTTAGTACAGCCCGATGATAAGATTTTGGTTGGCGGAACATTTTCAGGAACCTATAAAAATTTCCCTTCTTTGCGATTAGTGCGTTTACTGAAAACAGGAGAATTTGATGTTTCTTTTGATGCCCATTTAAATAGTAAACTCTTTGCAATGGCTTTTACTTCAGATTTTAAATTGATGATTGGCGGAGATTTTAATTCAGTTTCAGGAATATCCAAACATAGAATTGCCCGGTTGAAACTTTGTTTAGACTCAACAATTTGGAATGGTAAAACTTGGTCAAATGGTTTTCCGTCAGGCGGAAAACAGGTTTATTTTCAAGATAATTATTCGGCTTTAACGACATCAAACATTTGCAGCTGCTCCATCGAAGAAGGAAAAACAGTAACACTTTTAAGTGGAAATACTCTTGAAATTGAATTTGATCATTCGGGTTTAGGCACTTTAGTTTTAGAAGATACAGCAAGTTTATACCAACAAGACAATGATATTATAAATACAGGAATCGTTCACATAAAAAGAAAATCTTCACCAATATTAAACTTTGATTACACCTATTGGTCGTCTCCGGTTGAAAATCAAAAGCTAATAGACGTGTCACCGTATACATCTTTAGATAAATTCTTTTCGTATAATGCTATAACAAATTATTGGAAACAAGAAAATCCATCAGATAAAATGATTTTAGGCAAAGGATATATTATTCGCGGACCACAATATTTTTCAGCAACTGAACCCTCAAAATTTGAAGCGATATTTAAAGGAATTCCAACAAACGGAAAAATAAACTTGAGTTTCGGAAAACCTAATGCCTTTAATTTAATTGGAAATCCATATCCATCAGCCATTAATGCAGATGTTTTTTTGACTAAAAACACCGCAAACATTTCAGGAACTTTATATTTCTGGACACATAATACACCATTCACCAATAATAAATACGCTACGGATGATTATGCAGTTTACAATTTACTCGGAGGCGTTGGTACAAAAGCATTATCATCAGGAATTAATGATCAGATTATTCCCGATGAAACTATTCCATCAGGACAAGCATTTTTTGTAACCAATAAAGATTCTGAAGTTGTTGAATTTGATAACAGCATGCGTATTTCAGGACAAAATTCCAGTTTTTTTAAACAAGTAAAAGCAAATAAAAGGTTTGTCGAAAAACACCGAATTTGGTTAAATCTTAAAAACAATGAAGGCTTATTTAAGCAAATTTTATTGGGATATATGAATGTAGCAACCAATTTATATGATGAGAATTATGATGCAGAATCACTAAATGCAAATCAATATGTGGATTTTTATAGTATAAACGAAAATAAAAATTTGGTAATTCAGGGTCGAAGTTTGCCGTTTAGTATTGGTGATTCAATTCCTTTGGGATATCGTACTACGATTGCCGGAAATTTCACGATTTCAATAGATCACGCAGACGGGAATTTAAACAATCAGTCTGTTTATTTAGAAGATAAAGTAACCAGTACAGTTCATGATTTGCAAAAAAGTGATTATTCATTCAATACTTCAACAGGAACATTTGCAAATCGGTTTGTATTGCATTATACCGATGCATCGTTGGGAACAAGAGATGTAGAAAATCTTAAAAATGCTGTTTTTGTATCAGTAAAAAATAAAGTGATTCGATTAAATTCGGTAAAAGAAAATATTCACGAAGTAAGTGTTTATGATATTTCCGGAAAAGTCATTTATAATAAAAAGAAAATTGAAGCTGCTGAATTCGAAATAAATCTACGAACAACGGATCAGATTTTAATAATAAAAACAATTTTATCGAACGGTTATATAACCACAAACAAGATTGTACTTTAAGAGAAAAAGCCTTTGTAAATTTATAATTTCACAAAGGCTTTTTATTTGATTAGGCAGATTTTGCTAAATTTTCATGTGTATTCTCGATCGCTTTTTTGTTCTTATAATCGATCCATTTTTGTCCTTTAAATTTTCGCATCATAATATCAAAATAACGCATAATAAAAACATTATATGCCGCTTTTGATAAGTTAGTAATATTTTTTGGGAAAGCACGCAAACTCATAGAAAATCCCGGAGTCAGGTATTTCATATAGTGCCAATATCCTTCGGGCATATATAAAACTTCGCCATGTTTCAGGTTTGTAATATAACCTTCTGCATTTTTAAGAGCCGGCCATTTTTCGTAATCCGGATTATCAAAATCAATATCTTCTCTTGAAATTAAGGCATGTGGAACCTTGTACATATACTTCGACTGATCCGGCGCAAAAAGCATACATTGTTTTTCTCCATGAAAATGGAAATGCAGAATATTAGAATAATCAATATCATAATGCATAAAAACCCTTGAACTTTCTCCGCCAAAAAACAACATAGGCATTTGTTTGACTAAATTAAGACCAATATCCGGCCATAAAAAGTCATCTTTCAGAGTAGGCACTTCTTTCATAAGATTATAAAGAAAAATGCGATAGTTTGTGGGTTTCGATTCCAAAAGATCAATGTAATCGCTCATTTTCATTTTAGTATGCGCTTCATTAAAGCCATCTTCATGATTCACGGGTCTATCATCGTATAAAGGTACGATAGCATTGCCTGCGATTTCTTTCATATATGATAATTTCCATTTTGAATAAGCTGGCCAGTCTTCGGTCAGTTCTTCAATAACAACGGGAATTTGTTTTTTTACGTATTGGGAAATAAAATCTGATTTAGAGATCTTTTTTACCCTTTCGATTTGTTTTAAATTCATCTCAGTTTAATAAAAAAATTGCTTATAACACTTGTTATAAGCAATTTAAAAATATTTTTTGAGATTTATTAACTCAATAGCTTAAATTTTTGATTTGATCGAAGCTTCAAGATTTCTTTCAATAGTATGTCCTGGTCTTGACCATTTTGGCTTTTCGCCTAAAGGTGCAAATTGAGAATCTTCTGCCTCAACAGTTTTAGGCTGCGAAACTTTAACGAATGGTTTTTGCGGAATCAATCCTAACATTTCAAACATTTTCATGTCTTCGTGAACATCCGGGTTTGGAGTTGTAAGCAATTTATCTCCGGCAAAAATAGAATTAGCACCGGCAAAAAAGCACATTGCCTGTCCTTCGCGGCTCATATTTGTTCTTCCTGCAGATAAACGAACCTGCGTATCCGGCATTACAATTCTTGTTGTTGCCACCATACGAATCATTTCCCAGATTTCAACCGGTTTTTCTTCTTCCATCGGAGTTCCTTCAACGGCAACCAAAGCATTAATTGGCACAGATTCCGGTTGTGGATTTAAAGTTGAAAGTGCAACAAGCATTCCGGCTCTGTCTTCGATGCTTTCTCCCATTCCGATAATTCCTCCACTGCAAACCGTAACATTCGTTTTACGAACATTTTCGATAGTTTGTAAACGGTCTTCAAAACCGCGTGTTGAAATTACGTCTTTATAATATTCTTCAGAAGTATCTAAATTGTGATTATAAGCATATAAACCTGCTTCTGCCAAACGCTGTGCCTGGTTTTCGGTAATCATACCCAAAGTACAGCAAACCTCCATATCCAGTTTGTTGATGGTACGAACCATTTCTAAAACCTGATCAAATTCTTCACCGTCTTTTACGTTTCTCCAGGCAGCTCCCATACAAACGCGGGATGATCCGCTTGATTTTGCACGCAAAGCCTGTGCTTTTACCTGACTTACGCTCATCAGGTCATTTCCTTCAACACCCGTATTGTAACGTGCAGCTTGCGGACAATAACCGCAATCTTCAGGGCAGCCTCCGGTTTTAATAGATAATAATGTAGAAACCTGAACTACATTTGGATCGTGTTTTTGTCTGTGAATTGTGGCTGCTTCATACAGCAAATCCATCATAGGTTTATTATATATGGCGATTATCTCGTCTTTTGTCCAGTTGTGTTTTGTGATACTCATTAGGTACATTGTTTTTGAAGCTTCAAAAGTAACGAAATTGTTCTAATCAACCAATGATCAATTCTGTAAATGAACAATTGACAATTATTTTCAAAAAAGAAACACTCTAAAATCATATAATTATATCTTTTTATGATTTTAGAGTGTTTAAATGTTATTTTATGCTAAAAAAATTAATCAGTGGCATATTTATTATTCCAGTATAACATCATCATTAAAGTTACAATAACGGAAGATGCAAGCCCTTCAAATAATAAACAGATGCAGTAAGTTGGCACAGATGGATTTCCTCCAAACATAAAAGTTTCTGAAAGTGTTTTTACATAAGCGTCGCCACCTCGCGCATAACTGTAAACTAACAATCCAAAAACGCTCATTGACACCCCAACAACAGAGGTTGTCATTGCAGAAACCGCATTGGACACAAAATTAGTTTCGCCTTCGCGAAGATTCATCTGCATCGTTCTGTTTACTCCATAAAATATAAAAAATACATTTAGGGTTCTTAAATAGAACAAATCAGCAAGTCCTAAAACATTCATCAATAAAAAATAAATGCCAATTCCCAGAAAAATTAAAAAGCCGTTGGTTATTTCTTTAGGTAAATTCATAATGGTTATTTTTAAAGAAGTTAATAGTAAATGATTGACAAACAGAGTTGTACTATCAAATTTACTAAAAAAAGAAGTACGGTAATTAAAAATAACAAAAGAATGCAGCGCTATATTTAGAAAATATTCAATAGCTGAAAACTGTAGTCCTTACAGGACATTTGTTCAGGTCGGAATTGTTTTTGCTACCAATATTTAACTCCTAACGGAGTATGTTTTATTTGGGTTATAGGTCCCGTAGGGACAATATGTTGGTAGAAAGTTTGTTGAACGCGATATTTGTCCCGTAGGGACTACATATTTTATAGAATTTATTTTTGCTTGTGCTGAAAAAAAATGAATTCAAAACCATTTAAAGCTGGCTCACAAATTCCAAAGCAGTGTTTTTATCACGATTCAACTGTTCTTTCAGCAAATCTACAGAACCAAATTTTTGTTCTTCGCGAATGTATTCCAATAAAGAAATTTCTAGTTTCTGACCATAAATATCGGCATCAAAATCAAAAAGATTAACTTCGATGGTTTGTCGTTCTCCGTTTACAGTTGGATTAAAACCAATATTCATCATCCCAAAAACGGTTTTATTATCGATAACTGTTTTTACGATGTAAACACCATTTTTAGGGATTTTTTTATAATCCTCTTCAATATTTATATTGGCGGTTGGAAAACCAATTGTTCTTCCCAGTTGCTTGCCTTTTACCACTTCGCCGCTTAAAAAATAAGCATAACCCAAATAGTCATTTGCCAAAGCAATATTTCCTTCATCCAAAGCCTTTCTAATTTTGGTAGAACTTACTGAAACATCCTGAATTTCCTGAGCCGAAATTTGTTCCACTTCAAAACCATATTCAGCACCAAAAGCAATCAAATCGTCAATATTGGCGGTTCTGTTTCGTCCAAAACGGTGATCGTGACCAATAATTATTTTTTGAATATGAAATTGATCTACTAAAATTGAATGCACAAATTCTTCGGCCGTTAATCTTGAAAAACTTTCGTTAAACGGATGAATCACAAGATTTTCTATTCCGGATTCTTCTAATAATTTAGATTTTTCTGCAATGGTATTCAAAAGTTTTATTTCTGACTTTTCCTGTAAAACCATTCTTGGATGCGGAAAAAAAGTAAGTACTAAACTTTCGTATTTTCCGTTTTCAGTATTTTGGGTAATTCGTTCTAAAATTTTTTTGTGACCAATATGTACGCCATCAAAGGTCCCAAGAGTTAAAATAGTTTTCTTGGTTGATTGAAAATCGTTTATAGAATGAAAGAGCTTCAAAGCAAATTGTTTAAGATGGTGCAAATTTATGCTATCTATTTTAAATTTGACACTATGGTTAATTGATTTTTTAAAATTACTAAGTCACTTTTTGTGATAATTGGTTCACTCGTCGATAAAAATCCATTAATTGTCGTATATATGTAAGAATTTAATTTAATTCGTTTAATTTTGGTTTTCTAAACCCCTTGAGTATGAATAAACAGCTACTTTTTTTATTACTTATATTTTGTTGCGTCCAGATTCATGCTCAAAATGATGATTTATGGCAAAGAAGTTCCGGTTCGGTTTCTGGAAAAAGAATAAATTCAGATGATTCGAATACATTGTATTATAAATTAAATTCGGATTTTCTGAAAGCAAAACTTTCATCAGCAACTAATAAAAACTCCAATAGTAGCGGTTCAGAAATTACAATTCCTAATGCAGAAGGCGTTTTAGAAAAATTTTCGGTTTGGGAATCTTCTAATTTTGATCCGGAATTACAGGCAAAATATCCTGAAATAAGAGCTTATGAAGGCCGTGGATTAGATGATAAATCGGCAAAAATACATTTTAGCATTTCACCAATTGGAACACAAACAATGGTAATTCGTGCAGATAAAGCAACTGAGTTTATTGAACAAAATCCCGATAATAAATCTGAATATATTTTATTTACTTCTAATCAAACAGCGAAGTCAAAACTACTTTGTAAAACAGATGATGTTGCTTTAAATGATAATATTGCTGCAAAAACTGCAAAAGAAACTTCAAATGCAAAAGTGTTTAAAACAATACGTTTGGCATTGTCTTGTACAGCGGAATATACGACTTATTTTGGCGGAACAAAAGCTGGCGCACTTGCCGGAATGAATGCAACGTTGACAAGAGTTAATGGAGTTTTAAACAAAGATTTGGCTGTGCAATTGATTTTAATTGCGAATAATGATGCCGTAATTTATACAAATGCTACAACAGATCCTTATTCTAATGCTTCAACAGGTGCAGATGGAGCCTGGAATACAGAAGTACAATCTACTTTAACCAGTGTAATTGGTGAAGCTAATTATGATATTGGTCATTTATTTGGTGCTTCAGGCGGTGGTGGAAATGCAAATTGTATTGGATGTGTTTGCGTAAATTCTGAAAAAGGAAGCGCTTATACTTCACCTGCAGATGGAAAACCTCAGGGCGATACTTTTGATATTGACTTTGTGGCTCATGAAATCGGACACCAGTTAGGAGCAAATCATACTTTTTCGTACGATGGCGGAGAAAGAACTAATGTGAATGTTGAGCCAGGAAGCGGATCAACAATAATGGGATATGCGGGAATAACAGATTATAATGTTCAGAATAATTCTGATGATTATTTTGCTTATGCCAGCATTTTACAAATTCAAAATAATCTTGCCGGAAAGAGCTGTCCCGTAAGTACAACTATAGTAAATAATCCGCCGGTAATAAATGCAGGAGCAGATTACACAATTCCAATAAGTACCGCTTTTGTTTTAACCGGAACAGGTTCTGATCCTGAAGGCGATACTGTTACCTATAACTGGGAAGAAAATGACAATGCCACAACAACATCAAACGAAAACAGTTTTACATATTCTGCAAAACCGGATGGGCCATTGTTTAGATCAGTAATCCCAAATAGTTCGCCGGTTAGATATATGCCAAGTTTTAGCGCTGTTCGACAAAATAGATTAACCACAATCTGGGAATCTGTTTCGTCGATAGCCAGAACATTGCATTTTACTTTGACAGGAAGAGATAATGCAGCTTCAGGAAAAGCTCAGACAAATACTGATGAAATGATCGTAAATGTTGCTTCTTCAGCAGGACCATTTGCGGTTACTTCGCAAAACACTTCTAATTTAATCTGGGCGACGGGATCTTATCAGGTTATTACCTGGAGCGTTAATAATACTAATACTCTGCAAGGATCATCAAATGTAAATATTAAATTATCTACAGATGGAGGTTTAACATTTCCGATAATTTTAGCGGCAAATACACCAAATGACGGTTCTGAAACCATACTGCTTCCAACAAATTTAATTGGAACAAATTGTAGAATTTTGGTTGAACCAACATCAAATATTTATTATGCTTTAAATAGTAAAGAATTTTCAATAGGCTACACGCCATCAACAAGTTGTAATTCGTATAGTTTTGGTAATTCTTTTAATATTCCAAATTCAAGTAATTTTACAACAAGAACAGTAAATGTTCCTTCATCTGCTACAATATCAAATGTGAGTGTCAGTGTAAATGTAACACATGCAAGATTTTCTGATTTAGAAATTCAGATGGTTAGTCCAAGCGGTACCGTTGTTCAATTGTTTTATAGAGGCTGTACAGGTACAAATTCTACTCTGTTATTACAATTTGACGATTCTGGTGCTGCGTTAGATTGTGCGAAAACTACCACTCAAGTCGTTTTTCCAACGAATGTTTTAGGTGCTTTTAATGGAGAAAATCCTCAGGGAAATTGGACATTAAGAGTTCGTGATGATATTACGGGAAGTTTCGGAACAATAAACTCTGCATCGATAAACATTTGCAGTCAGACATTTACTTTAGGAACTCCTGATTTTGAAAATACTGTTTTTGCTGTTTATCCAAATCCAAATAAAGGAAATTTTACCATTCAATTTGAAAGTGATTCTCCTAAAACAGTAACTGTTTTTGTACATGATATTTTGGGTAAAACCGTTTATAATAATTCTTTTGCAGGAATGTCCAGTTTTAATCAAAATATTCAATTACAAGATGTTGCTGCTGGTATCTATTTTGTAACTGTTATTGATGGAGATAAAAGAACAGTAAAAAAGATTATCGTTTATTAAATTCCAATATTCAAATTCCAATTTATGGCATGCGATAAAATTGGAATTTGAAATTTAATTTTAATGCGCCATTGCCATACAAACAATGCTGATTTTAATTCCCGGAATTTTTAATAATGCTCGTGAACAGGCTTCAAGAGTAGCGCCGGTTGTAAGTACATCATCAACCAGTAATAAATGTTTGTTTTGATGTTTTTCTATTGAAAGTACATCAAATATGTTTTCTATGTTTTCAGATCTTCCTAAAAGATTCTTTTTTGATTGTGTTTTAGAATATTTTTTTCGAAATAAAACGGTGTCATCATAAGTAATTTCCAGACCTTCGGCTAAAGCTTTCCCAAAAGTCGTAACCTGATTATAACCTCGTTCTCTGAATTTTCTTTTGTGTAAAGGAACAGGAATTACAATATCAAAGGGGTTTTCTAAATTCAATGTTTTTAAATCTTGCACATACCAGTTTCCTAAAACAACGCCAATTTCTTCCAGGCCTTTGTATTTTAAATTGTGAATGAGTTCCTGAACAATTCCCTTTTTGTTGAAGTATAAAAACGCCGATGCATGTTCGATTTCAATTTTGCCGTAAAATTTCTTTACAGCTTCATTTTTTGTATCCAAATGGTATTGAGTGAGAGGCATTTCATGACGGCAATTTGTGCATAAAACAGTTTCGTTGCTAAATAAAAGCTTGCGGCATCCGGCACAAACTTTAGGGAAAAACAGGTTAAGAATGGAATTAAACACAAATAGACAGAATTTAGTTACAAAAATAACGAAATTAATGCTTCAATCTTTCGAGTTTTTCTTTTTTTTAAATGTACTTTTTATATTTTTGCATCACTATGGCAAAACAAGAAGATATATTTAAGAATGTGGTTTCGCACGCAAAAGAGTACGGATTTATTTTTCCCTCTAGCGAAGTATACGATGGATTAAGTGCAGTGTATGATTATGCACAAAATGGCGTCGAATTAAAAAAGAATATCCGTGAATATTGGTGGAAATCAATGGTTCAGATGAATGAGAATATTGTCGGCCTTGATGCTGCAATATTGATGCATCCAACAACCTGGAAAGCTTCAGGGCACGTTGATGCTTTCAATGATCCGTTAATTGATAATAAAGATTCGAAAAAAAGATACAGAGCAGACGTTTTAGTTGAAGAACATGCTGAAAAAATCAATCAAAAAGCTCAAAAAGAAATTGAAAAAGCAAGAGCTCGTTTTGGTGATGCTTTTAATGAAGAAGAATTTGTTACAACAAATGCCCGCGTAGTAGAATATCTTTCAAAATACAAAGAAATTTTATCAAGGCTTGCAAAAGGTATGACTGATGATCTTCAGGATGTAAAAGCTTTGATCGAAGAATTAGAAATTGCTGATCCTGAAACCGGTTCAAGAAACTGGACAGACGTAAAGCAATTCAACTTAATGTTTGGTACTAAACTTGGAGCTTCTGCAGATTCTGCAATGGATTTATATTTGCGTCCGGAAACAGCTCAGGGTATTTTTGTGAATTTCCTGAATGTACAGAAATCGGGTCGTATGAAAGTTCCTTTTGGAATTGCTCAAACCGGTAAAGCATTTAGAAATGAAATCGTTGCAAGACAATTTATTTTCCGTATGCGTGAATTCGAACAAATGGAAATGCAATTTTTCGTTCGTCCGGGAGAAGAAATGCAATGGTATCACCATTGGAAAGAAACACGTTTGAAGTGGCACTTATCTTTGGGATTAGGAAAAGAAAATTACCGTTTTCACGATCACGAAAAATTAGCGCACTATGCAAATGCTGCAGCTGATATTGAGTTCAATTTCCCATTTGGATTTAAAGAATTAGAAGGAATTCACTCTCGTACAGATTTTGATTTAAAAGCGCACGAACAATATTCTGGTAGAAAATTACAATATTTTGATCCGGAACTGAACGAAAATTACGTGCCATACGTAGTCGAAACTTCAGTTGGTTTAGATCGTATGTTTCTGGCTGTTTTTGCAACTTCATTACAAGAAGAAACTTTGGAAGACGGTTCAACAAGAACAGTTTTAAAATTACCATCAGTTTTGGCTCCGACAAAAGCAGCTGTTTTACCATTAATTAAAAGAGATGGCTTACCTGAACTTTCTAAAAAAATCATTGATGATTTAAAATGGGATTTCAATGTGGCTTATGATGAAAAAGATGCAGTTGGTCGCCGTTACAGAAGACAAGATGCACTTGGAACGCCATTTTGTATTACTGTAGATCACCAAACAATTGATGATCAAACCGTAACGATTCGCCATAGAGATACAATGAAGCAAGATCGCGTAAAAATCTCTGAATTGAAAGACATTATTGAAAACGAAGTTTCGATGAAAAACTGGTTGATGAAAATGTAACCTTTCAAATAGCAATATAAAAAATCCCAAATTCCAAAAGAGTTTGGGATTTTTTCGTTATAATCGTAGCTGATTTATTTAGGAAATCTGTTTTCAAATAATGTGGAAATATTTGTTCATAATGTATTAAAAATGAAAATTTTAAATGAATTGAAATGCGTAATTTTAGTTGCAGGTATATTTTGAAAAAGTACACTTTTTTAAATTATCAGGGAGAGATAAGAAATAGTAAGTCAATTTTGTTAAAAATCTACCACATTTAATATTGAAAAAGTATTCGTATATTATTATCGATGACGACAACGAAAGCATTTTGAAAACCAAAACAATTGCAGATGGTTTTTCAGAACTAACTTTTATTGCATCGGCGACGACTTATCAGGACGGATTAAATTTGACTTTAGAACACCAGCCTTCCTTCGTTTTTTTAGAAATTGATCCCATAAATACTCTTAGTAATTTATCACTTTCTTTAATAAGTGAATTATACAGGTACTTGTCTGTTGTACCTAAAATAATTATTACGACTTCTAAAAAAGAACTGGCATTTGAAGCAATTCAACATGGGGTTTTTGATTATGTTTTAAAACCTCTTATGTCAATCGATTTGCTTAAGATTATTCTAAAACTTGATCGGGTAACTTTAGAAACGGATTCCCTAAAAATTAAAAACGAAATTAAAGCTGCTGCGATGCCGGTTTTGCCAGTTAAAATTGATGAACCGCTTGTTTTATGCATCAAATCCTATGGAGATTATCGTTATATTGCAACAGATGATATTTGCTATTTTCAGGCCGATAACAATTCGACAGATATTTATTTAAATTCGGGCGAAATGGTAACCGCATTTAAAACATTAAAGCATTTCGAATTTGTTTTATCACACCCATTCGTAAGAATTCACAATAGTTATATCATCAATCAAAATTACATTTCGAGAATTCACAGCGGACACTCAGTTTGTTACATCAAAAATTCTCCGAAAAAGATTCCTTTCTCCAAGACCTATAAATCGAATGTAGATCTAATTATTGCTAATTTTTCTGCAGGAAATTACTTAGAAGTCTAAAAACTAAGTATTTACGCTAATTTGGTGCTCATTGACTATCAATTGGGCATGTTCTACCATAAACTGATTTTTTCATACAATTTTTTTTTGCTATCGGCTTAGCTTTGTCACATGATTTGCAACCAAAGCAATCATAAGCCCCAAATAAAAAAATCAAAAACTAAACACCTCAAAAACATGAAAAAAACAGCTTTAACAATCGGATTATTTTCTTTAGTAATGGTAGCAACATCTTTTACTACAGCTGAAAACGTAAATAATGTTTCTAATGAAATAGCAAGTATAAATCCTCCAACTTTTGGCAGTAGTGCAGGTGGAGGGAGAAAAATTGATATGATGCTTGAAAGCGAAAAATCATTAATAGAGATTAAGCAATCCAGCTTTGCTAATGTTAACCAGTCATTAAGTGGAAATAAAAAGCAAGACTAATTAATAGTTTTAAAGAAAATATAATTTTAGGCTGTCAATTTTTTTGACAGCCTTTTTTTTGTGTCTTTAGTTTTACTATTTTTGATGAATTCCAAAAATTAGTATTGAAAAAAAATATCCAAATATTATTGTTATTATTCTTTTTTTTTCTTGGATGTACTAAGAAAAATCAGTCAGAAAAAAAAATAATCTCTCCAGAGGATAGTCTTCCTGTTTATTTATCACTGGCTAATGATATCAATCTAAATTATGAATTTAAGCAAAAGTATAATCAAAAAGCTTTTTCGATAATTATCAACCAAAACAATGACTCTATTAATAGAGTTAATTTATTTAAGGTTGCAAATCGATATTACAACATGAATGATTTAAAATCATATCGCGTCATATCGCAATTGATTTTGGAAAGGTCAAAAAGGAGTAAAGATTCTGCAAGTATAGCAAAGGCATATACTTATCTTGGCGATTATTATGGTTCTCAGTCAATATCAGACAGTGCTTTCAGGAATTATTTTAAAGCTCAAAAAATTTATTTACAAATCCATGATCAATACAATCTGGCTAAAACATTCTTAAGCAAAGCAACTCTTCAATATAATGAAGGAGATTTTTTTGAAAGTGAAATAGCTGTTTTTAAAGCTTTAAGTATTTTAAAAGATAAAAAAAAGGTAAACGATCAGCTTTATGAATGTTACAATCTTTTAGGAATACTGTATAATCAAAGAGAAGAATATGATAAAGCTTTAGAATTTCAAAATAAAGCTTTAAATGTCTTAAATGATAAATCGATTCCGTTAGAACTTCAATTAAGAGCAACATCACTAAATAACATCGGGTTTATTTATCTGAGTATGCAAAATTATAAACAAGCAATCGTATATTTTAAAGAAGGTTTAGAGGAGAAAAATCTTTATCAGGAGAAAACAATGTTATATGCAATGTTGCTTGATAATTTGGCCTATTCTAAGTTCAAATCCCAACGAATGGACGGACTTCCGGATGACTTTTTTAAATCGTTAAAAATAAGGGATAGTTTAGGATTAAAAGAAGCTATAATATCAAACAAAATTCATTTATCTGAGTTTTATGCTTTCAAAAAAGATACTTTTAAGGCACTTCAGTTTTCAAAACAAGCATTGATTCTGTCTCGCACTTCGGGAAAATATAATAATACATTGCAGGCTCTGAAACAAATAGCAATTGTTGATCCAAAAAAAGCGTCTATTTACTCTGATGAATATATCCGTATTAATGATCGTATGCTAAAGGATGAACGTAAAATGGGCGAAAAATTCTCAAGAATTGAATATGAAACCAATGAAATAAAAGATCAGAATTCGAATTTACAAGAGAAAAATAAAACCTTAGTGTATGTTTTTAGCATTTGTACTTTGGTGGGATTATTTTTCTATGTCTACAAAACCCAACAAGCCAAGAACCGTGAGCTTCTTTTTAAGCAGCAGCAACAAATTGCAAACGAGGATATTTATAACCTGATGATTTCTCAGCAAAACGATATAGAAGCAACACGTATTAAAGAGAAGAAAAAAGTGGCGCAGGAACTGCATGACGGAGTTTTAGGCAGAATGTTTGGCATTAGAATAAGCCTTGACAGTCTGGAACAAATGGATGAAATCGAAGCGTCGCCAAAAAGAAGAAAATATCTAACAGAACTTAAAAATATTGAAGAAGACATACGCGAAATTTCTCATGATTTAAATAGAGAAAAATCCGAATTAATTAATAATTTTGTTTTAATTTTAAACAAATTGTTTGAAAATCAACAAAACACTTATGATTCTAAATTAATTACTTCGCTCGATCCCCAGATAAAATGGGAGTTGGTGAGTAATGCGGTAAAGATTAATTTGTACAGAATTATTCAGGAAGCACTGCAAAATTGTAATAAATATGCAGATGCAGAGACTATTACAGTTGAATTTAAAAGTGAGGTGAATTATTTGGTTTTATCAATTTATGATGATGGAGTTGGGTTTAATACCAAGAGAACAAAAAGCGGAATAGGTTTGCATAATATTGAATACCGGGCCGCAGAATGTAAAGGAAATATGTCGATTAAATCGGTTCTTGGACAAGGTACTTTACTGGTAGTAAAAGTGCCCATAGATCAAAAAATTAACCTACAAAAAAATGACAATTGAACAAAACCCCCCAGGTTCTCAATTAATTAAGCGTAACATATTAATTGTTGATGATCATCCTTTTATTATTGAAGGATACAAAAATGCGATAACACGCTACAATCCCAGGAAATATGATTTTGCTATTTCGCAGGCTTACGATTGCAGATCAGCTTATGAATTGATTGAAAACGAAGAAACACCCAATTTCGACGTTGCTTTTTTAGACATTAGTATGCCGCCTTATGAAGAAAAAGGACTTTTTTCTGGCGAAGATCTGGCAAAACTAATTTTAAAAAAAATGCCTCACTGCAGTGTAATTCTGCTGACAATGTACACAGAATTGCTAAAAATCAAAACGATTATCAGAACCATAAACCCCAATGGTTTAATCATTAAAAACGATCTTACGTTTGATGAATTGCTTTTTGCTTTTGATAAAGTAATGAAAAACGATAAATATTACAGTCAGTCCGTTCAGAAAATGCTGAATCAATCGCCTCATAATTCGATCGAAATAGATGAATTTGATAAGCAGATATTATTTCATTTATCCAAAGGAACCGCAACAAATGAAATGCCGCAATATATTCCGATTTCACTAAACGCAATCGAGAAAAGAAAAATCAATTTAAAAGAACTGCTAAAAATAAAATCCGGCTCTGATGAAGAATTGGTCAAAGAAGCCAAAAGCAAAGGGCTTTTTTAAAAAAGAAATTCCAATAAAAAATTCCAAATTCCAATGACTATTGTTATCGGAATCTGGAATTTTTTTATTTGGAATTTTTAAAATTTATTCACTCAAAGCATCCCAGCCGCGGGCTTTTAAAGGAATTTGTGTATTTGCGCGTGTCACTAAATTGATTCCTTCGCTTTCATCTGCCATATGGCCAATGATAGAAAAATTCGGATTTCCTTTTATCTTATCAAAATCATTAATGTCGATTGTAAACAACAATTCATAATCTTCACCGCCATTAATAGCAACCGTTGTGCTGTCAATATTAAATTCTTCGCAAGTCGAAATAAACTGCGGATCAAGCGGTAATTTGTCTTCATATAAATTACAACCCACTTTTGACTGTTTGCACAAATGAATAATTTCTGATGATAACCCGTCAGAAATATCAATCATCGAAGTTGGTTTAATTTCAAGAGCATGCAGTAAAGTACGAACGTCTTTTCGTGCCTCCGGTTTTAACTGGCGTTCCACCAAATACGTATAAGGATCTAAGTCCGGCTGATTATTCGGGTTTACCTGAAATACCTGTTTTTCGCGTTCCAAAACCTGTAATCCCATATAAGCAGCTCCAAGATCTCCGGTAACGACTAGCAAATCAGTTTGTTTAGCGCCATTTCTATAAACAATTTCATCTTCATTAGCCTCACCAATTGCGGTAATGCTAATAATTAATCCTTTTTGAGATGAGGTTGTATCTCCGCCAATAACATCCACCTTATATTCTTTTGCAGCGTGTGTAATCCCTTCAAATAATTCTTCTAATGCTTCCAGAGGAAAACGATTAGAAACGGCCACAGAAACCGTTATTTGCGTTGGTCTTGCATTCATCGCGCAAATGTCAGACACATTTACCACAACAGATTTGTAACCCAAGTGTTTTAACGGCATATAAGCCAGATCAAAATGTACGCCTTCGATCAATAAATCGGTAGAAACAATTACTTTTTTATCCTTAAAATCAAGAACTGCGGCATCATCGCCTATACTTTTTAAAGTCGATTCCTGAGTAACATCAAAATTTTTGGTTAAATGTTCAATCAGGCCAAATTCACCTAATTGCGCTAAACTGGTACGTTGCGGATTTTTATCTTCTATCATTTCTTTTTAAGTTCCAAAGTTTCTAAGGCGCAAAGGTACAAAGGTTTTGTCGAATTAAAAGAATGTTATCTCTGAACCCTTTATTTATATATAAAGAAAGGCTGCTGTGGGGTTCTTTAATTCACTTCTCTGCTTTTTGAATTTTATTTTCTGCAAACAACATTTTTTTCGGATCTTTAATAGAATTAAAAAACAAAAAAATGAAACCATTTGATATAGTTACACTAACCGTAAATCCATCAGTAGATAAAAGTACCCACTTTTCGGGCTTAATTGCAGAGCAAAAAATAAGATGTAAAGATCCTCAGTTTGACGCAGGCGGTGGAGGAATAAATGTTTCTAAAGCAATTGCACGCTTGCGCGGAAATTCATTAGCCGTTTTCACATCGGGCGGACCGGTGGGAGAAATGCTGAAAAATTTAGTAAAAAATGAAAAAGTAGATTTTGAAGTGATCGAAACCAAAACTGCTACAAGAGAAAATTTTATTGCTGTTGATGATCACACAAATTCGCAATATCGATTTGGATTTTCAGGAGATGTTTTAGAAGAATCAGAAGTAGAGAAAATTTTAGAAACAATTTCAAATCTTAAACCCAAATTTTTAGTTGCCAGCGGAAGTCTGAACGAAGGTTTGTCTGATGACTTTTACCAAAAAGTAGCTGAAATTGCCAAAGCATCAAATGCGAAGTTAATTGTGGATACATCCGGTGAAGCTTTAAAGAAAGTTTTAGAAACCGGCGCTTATCTTATAAAACCAAACGTAGGCGAACTGGCAAAATTAATTGGTGTTGAACGCCTTGAAATGGAAGAAGTAGACGATGCCGCCAAGAAAATAATTGCAAAAGGCGGAGCAGAAATTGTAATCGTTTCGCTTGGTCCGCAAGGCGCAGTCTTAGTTACAAAAGATGATTGCGAGTTTGTTCCCGCGCCAAATGTAGCTAAGAAAAGTACCGTTGGAGCAGGAGACAGTATGGTTGGCGGAATAGTTTGGGCATTATCACAAAATAAAAGCCTGAAAGAAGTAATTCGCTGGGGAGTTGCCTGCGGATCTGCTGCAACAATGAATGAAGGAACACAATTGTTTAAATATGAAGATGCGAATCGTTTGTTTGAATGGCTGAAAAACAGGTAATCAAGTAATCAAGTTATGAGTTAGAAGTTATGAGTTATGGGTTGGCTTGCGATGAACCTTTGTCAAAGTTTAAACTTTGACAAAGGTTTGTAGAGGCGCGTTTCAGGCATTGGAAATTACATAACGTAAACCCGACAGGTTTTAAAAACCTGTCGGGTTTGAAGCCGATTGAAAATTTACGTAAAGATTTTAAATGTAGAGACGCACAGCAGTGCGTCTTACGTCCAGTAACCACAATTTATTCCGCTTTAAATTATCATTAATCAACTAATGTAAATAAAATGAGGTTACGTTGTGTGAGACGCACTGCTGTGCGCTTCTACAGAGGAAAAAAAATAATTTTAAAATATTTTTTTTCCTCCTGACAAGCCGTTGTCACCGACCCTCAATAATTTTGAAGTATTAAACAAATTAAAACTTTAAAATCATGAAAACATTAGCTGCCCAGGTAATTACTCCCGAAGATTTATTAAAACACTGGCAAGGTCATCGTGCCCTTACTCGTCGCGTAATTGAAGCTTTTCCTGAAAAAGACTTTTTTGAATTTTCAATTGCAGGAATGCGGTCTTTTTCTAAATTGACAGACGAACTTTTGGCTATCGCAGTTCCGGGACTTAGAGGAATTGTAAATAAAGAAGTGAAGTCATTTACCGAAGAAGAAACAGAAAAATTAATTTTTAAAGCACAATATCTGGAAAAATGGGATAAAGCAACAGAAGAAATTAATGAATTCTGGGAGAAATTATCCATTGAAGATTTTAATGAAAACTTTAATCTATTTGGTCAGTATGAATTTCCTGTTATCCAGAATATTTTGTATTTTATTGATAATGAAATACATCACCGCGGACAAGGATATGTGTATTTAAGAGCTTTAGGAATTGAACCTCCTTTTTTCTGGGAAAGATAAATCCTTTGAAGAGTAAACATAAAAAACTCCTAAGTTGAAATTCAGTTTCAACTTAGGAGTTTTTTATAAAAGTCTTTTTCTAGTTGTTTCTAATAATTCTAAAGCTCTGACTTTAAGTCTTTCCGGCTCCAGAATTGTGGCGTAATCACCGTACATTAAGAACCAACGTGGAAAACCATTTTCAATATCCCGGCACATAAACGTCATTTCTATTTGATCGCCAACTTCTTTTTCAGAAACAAAACCGTGGTATTTCCGCTCATAAGTTAAATATTTTGCAATCTTCTTTTCGATCAAAATTCGAACTTTTGTTGTTGGAATAGTTTCTATTTTATTCAAATAAGTTTCCAGAGAATCATGTTCGATTGTAAAATCGCATTCTGTTTTTTTAATCTCCAAAATCCTGTCTGTTCGAAATTGTCTGTAATCTTTTCGCAAGTGGCAATATCCTAAAAAATACCAATTATTGTGATCGTGAAAAACGCCTACAGGTTCTATTTTTCTGGTGGTAGGTTCTTCGGCTTCAAGGGTTTTGTACGAAAGAAGAATTTGTTTTTTCTCGGCAATACTTTCAAATAAAACAGCCAGAGTGTTCGGTGAATTATCATTGAATAATGGCTCAGCAGTTTGCATCAAAATTCTCGATTCAACATTCGAAAGCCAGTCTTTGTCGTTACTTCTCAAAACCGATTTCAATTTATACATCGCCGATGCATAATGATTTCCAAGAGACGGATCTGTAAATTTTTGCACAAGTTTTTCGGCAGCAATAAAACTGCTTACTTCTTCGCGTGTAAACATAACCGGAGGCAAACGATAACCATCCATTAAGGCATAACCAACTCCGGCTTCACTGTAAATAGGAACTCCGGAAGCTTCAAGAGTTCGAATATCCCGATAAATAGTCCGTAAACTCACTTCAAAACGATCTGCCAATTCCTGGGCTTTTACAATTTTTTTAGATTGTAACTGAATCAGAATCGCAACAATTCGATCAAATCGTTTTGGGGTTTCGTCGAGCATTTTTTTGTTTTAGAGGTGCAAAGTTCAAAGATACAAAGGTTCAGAGTTTAAAGAAATAAAAGTCTGTTCCAAATTAGGACAGAATTATCGCTTAGAAAAATATTCGCAATCTGCAATCTGTATTCATCATGAAATAAAAACAAAAAACCCGATAAAAATTATCGGGTTATGATTTGTTTTGAGGGGTTTAGAATCCCAATTCTTTAGGATTTGATTTGTGTAAGATTTTAATGCTAAAACTTAATGTCCGAAACTAATTAAGCATTAAAATCTATACAACAATCCAAATTGAGGCTGATCGAAGATATTTTCAAATAAATTAATATTTAAATTGAAAGTATCTGATGAAGGTCCGTTTTCAGGAGAAACACTGTTGTAAGCTAATACATTGGCTAATGTAAAAGTCACCGCGATATTTTTGGTAACAAAATAGTTTAAACCAACAGTAATATCTGCTGTAATGCTGTTATCAGTGTCGTCTTCGATTCCTTCAATTTTAGTTTTATTTTGTCCGTAACCTAAACCAGCTTCGGCAAAAGCTTTAAAACGTTTTTTGTCTAGTTCTAAAAAGTAATATCTCGCAAAAGCACCAACTCCGAACACATTGGTTTTTGTTTCCGGAACTGTTTCTTCTTTTTCACTCGAATAATTTAGTTTGGCTCCAACGGCAAATTTATCATTCAGGAAATAACCAAATTTTGGACTAAAACCATAATAATCTGATTCGCCGCCTGTGCTAATTTTGATAGAACCTTCGAGAAACATATCACCATTTTGAAAAGTGACCCCTTTTGCTGAATTCATTTCGTCTTCTGCTTCCACCTGCTGTGCATTGGCGAAAGAAAAAGTCAGCATTGATAAAATAATAAAAAATTTAGTTTTCATAATAAAAGCTTTTAATGTTTGTAGGATTAAAATTATATTTTAAAAATTAATTTTTTAAGTATCTAAATCGAATGCATTAAAAATGTAGTTATTGAGTTAATAATCCTACATTTTAATAAGTCTTTACGTGTTTATTTTTAAGATTATTTATGGAATATTTGCCGTAATTATTGAGGTTTACGAATAAAAAAATGATTTTTGAGATAAAAATCCTTGTCATAATTGATGTGTTTTGTGTTAAAGAAACACACAAAATATTAATTTAGAATTTGCATTAATTGTGCATATACTTTGCGGGAGACGCACTGCTGTGCGCCTCTACATATCTGAGGAGAAATATAGATGTGGAGAATTGAATTTTATCAATTATATTTTCACAATCTACACAATCCATATTTAAACAAACAAAAAACCCGACAACTTTCGTTATCGGGTTTAATCTATATTCTTTACTCTTTATTCTAAAAAAACTTAATCGTTAAGTTTCAAAACAGCCATAAACGCTTCTTGCGGAATCTCAACGTTTCCTACTTGTCTCATACGTTTTTTACCTTTTTTCTGTTTCTCAAGCAATTTACGCTTACGCGAGATATCTCCACCGTAACATTTTGCGGTAACGTCTTTACGAAGTGCTTTAATGGTTTCACGAGCAATAATTTTAGCCCCAATTGCAGCCTGAATCGGAATATCAAATTGTTGTCTTGGAATCAATTCACGTAATTTCTCGGTCATTTTTTTACCGATGTTATAAGCGTTGTCTTCGTGAATCAAAGCAGAAAGTGCATCAACCGTTTGTGCATTTAAAAGAACATCCAGTTTTACTAATTTTGAAGTTCTCATTCCGATAGGAGAGTAGTCAAAAGAAGCATACCCTTTAGAAACCGTTTTAAGACGATCGTAAAAATCGAATACAATTTCGGCCAATGGCATATCAAAAGTCAATTCAACTCGTTCAGTCGTCAAATACGTTTGGTTGGTAATTAAACCACGTTTTTCGATACACAAACTCATTACGTTTCCAACAAAGTCGGCTTTTGTAATGATCGTTGCTTTAATATAAGGTTCTTCCACTCTGTCTAAACGAGAAGGTTCAGGCAAATCAGAAGGATTGTTTACTACAAATGCAGTTTCAGGATCTTTCTTGGTGTAAGCCAAATACGAAACGTTAGGAACTGTAGTAATTACAGTCATATCAAACTCACGTTCTAAACGTTCCTGGATAATTTCCATGTGAAGCATTCCTAAGAATCCGCAACGGAAACCAAAACCTAACGCTGCAGAACTTTCAGGTGTAAAAACCAGCGAAGCATCATTCAATTGCAATTTCTCCATAGAAGAACGCAAATCTTCATAATCTTCAGTATCAACTGGGTAAATTCCGGCGAAAACCATTGGTTTTACATCCTCAAAACCCGTAATCATATTGGTAGTTGGTGTTTTGGCATCCGTTAGTGTATCACCAACTTTTACTTCTTTGGCTTCTTTAATTCCAGAAATCAAATAACCAACATCACCTGCAGAAATTACATTTTTCGGAACCTGATTTAATTTTAAAGTTCCAATTTCGTCAGCAAAATATTCGTTTCCGGTGGCCATGAATTTAATTTTCTGTCCTTTTTTGATTTCACCGTTTACAACTCTGAATATTACTTCGATTCCACGAAACGGATTGTAAACCGAATCAAAAATTAGAGCTTGTAATGGTTCGTCTTTATTTCCTTTTGGAGCTGGAATTTTTTCGATAATCGCAGCGAGAATATTTTCAACACCAAAACCTGTTTTTCCGGATGCATGAATAATATCTTCTAGTTTACAACCTAATAAATCGATGATATCATCACTAACTTCTTCCGGATTAGCACTTGGTAAATCGATTTTATTTAAAACCGGAATAATTTCCAGGTCATTTTCTAAAGCAAGATATAAGTTAGAAATCGTTTGTGCCTGAATACTTTGTGCCGCATCAACAATCAAAAGAGCGCCTTCGCAAGCAGCAATCGAACGCGAAACTTCGTATGAAAAGTCAACGTGACCCGGAGTGTCAATAAGATTTAAAATATATTCTTCTCCTTTATAAGTATATTCCATTTGAATGGCGTGACTTTTAATGGTAATTCCACGCTCGCGCTCCAGATCCATGTTGTCAAGCAATTGTGCTTTTTCTTCACGAGCTGTAACGGTTTGTGTAGCGCCCAATAATCGGTCCGCCAATGTACTTTTACCGTGGTCAATGTGTGCAATAATGCAAAAGTTACGTATCTTCTTCATTTTATAATGTCAATTCTCTATACGAGTTTTTAAGTATTTCGGGTATAAATGTACTCTGTGGCAATTGCTTTAGAGCGTGTAATTAAGGGGCAAAGATAGCGCAAAGTTTTGGATTCTGGAATGTAGTTGTTCGATTTTGAATTTTAAGGCTATAAAGTTGTCTTTTAGAATCTTAAATGGCGATAACCTGAAATGTTACAAGTAACATATTATTAAAGAATGTTTTTATTCGGGCAACTAATTGTTTGAATGTTTGCCAAATAAAAAACAGAAATTGACTTTAAATGCTAATTCACTATTTTTTGTACGAATAATTGTCGGTTACGGAAAATATAGCTAAACTTGTAGTCATTATAACCATAAGGTTGATCAGTTTATGGTTTTTCAATTTTTATAAAAATCTGTGTACAGGATTTCTATAAAACAAGTGTTTTTATTTTTTACTAATTTAATAACCCAACAAATTATGGAAAAACAAACCATGAAGCTGGCTGAAAAATTTGGCAGGCTTTCAAAAGAAGAACTGAAAGGAATAAAGGGTGGTAATATAGGAACCGTTTGCGGTCCAAGAGGTGTTCCTACTTCTATTTGCGCAAGCGGACGAGGAATTGCAGCCAATTCAGGAGATCAGGATCCTAATCAATTTCAAGGAATTGTAGAAGGGTATTGTAATGTAATTATTGTTTGTATGCCTTAAAACTTAAAATGCCTGAAGATTTTCTTTGGGCATTTTTTTAGAATTCAAAATTAAACCCTTTTTCGGTCAGTTTTTTGTAGATCTCCGGATCGAATTTGTACAACTTTGCCGCTCTGTGCGAAACATCCTGTTGCTTCTCATCAAGCGCAACTAATAATTTCATGTGCAGTATCTTTCTGCGAAAGTTGGACTTATCCAGTTCGATTCCTAATATTTCTTCGTAAAGATGCATTAATTGCAATAAAGTAAATTTTTCAGGCAGCAGATTAAAACCTATTGGAGCCTGACGAACGCGATTTCGCAATTGCATCAGACTAAATTCGAGAATTTCATTGTGGTCAAAAATCAAATTTGGGATATCCTTAATCTTGTGCCATTTTGCTTCAATTACCGAAACACTGGCTTTAATATTATAATCTTCGCGATTGACCAAAGTATAATATCCTACTGTTATAACTCTGGTACTTTTTACACGATCAGGATCTGTAAAAGCTTTTAACTGTTCCAGATAAATGTTGTCTAGACTCGTAAGTTCATATAATATTCGCAAAGCAGCATTATCAACACTTTCTTCCAGATATAAATTTCCTCCCAAAAGTCCCCATTTCCCAATACTTTCTCCTTCTGCGTGTTGAACTAACAGAACTTCAAGGTTTTTTTTATCGAAAGAAAAAATAACACAATCAATAGAAATACCCTCTATAACCGATTTTGAATCTTTGGTTAGAACAGTATTGGTTTGCAGAATATTTTTAAAAGAGGAAGATGTCATTAAAACTCAAAATTAAAACCTTTTTCCGTCAGTTTTTTGTAAATATCTGGATCAAACTTATACAATTTTGCGGCTCTGTGTGAAACGTCTTGTTGCTTTTCATCTAAGGCAACCAATAATTTCATGTGAAGAATTTTTCTGCGAAAGTTGGATTTATCCATCTCGATTCCCAAAATTTCTTCATATAGATGCATCAATTGTAATAAGGTAAATTTTTCAGGCAAAAGATTAAATCCAAGCGGCGCCTGACGAACCCTGTTTTGAAGATGTTTTAAACTATAAGCAAGGATTTCATTATGATCATAAATCAAATCCGGAATACTATTTATTTTGTACCATTTGGCATCAGATGCTGTAAAACCGGCTTTAATATTATAGTCTTCTCGTTTTACCAAAGCATAATAACCAATCGTAATAACGCGTCGAAGCGGGAAACGGTCCGGGTCGCCAAATGCTTTTAACTGCTCCAGATAAATATTGTCAAGTCCTGTAAGTTCATTCAATAAACGATGTGCGGCGTCGTCTGTACTTTCTTTTTTATAGATCCAACCTCCCGGAAGTCCCCATTTTCCTTTACTGATTCCTTCTCCGTGCTGTACCAAAAGTACTTCTAAACTTCCTTTATCAAAACCAAATATCACACAGTCAATCGTGATCGCGTTCATTGCGGTCTGCTCGCTTTTTAAAGCTGAATCGTCGGATACATTTTTAACCATATGCTATTTAAATTTTGACAAATTAAATAAATAAAATGAATAATAGCTTTCACAAAAGCTTTATATTTTTTTTAACGTAACAATTTTCTGATAATCAGGGTATTGTTTAATTGCTAATTTTTCTATTTTCGAATTTTAATCCTTAAATGTCTGATTGTCAAATTCATAATTCGTTATTTTTTTGACAATTTTTATTTCACTTTCAATCGATATTTTGATGTATCTGTAAAAATGAATATCTAATAATCTGAATAGCCAAAAAAAACACCTAATATTTTGTTAATATAGAAAAAATGTTTTACACTTGTAGTCAAAATAACCATAAGATAAGTTCAGTTTGACTATAAGTTTGAATGGACAAATCTATAACTAATTAAAAAGTACCACAAATGTTTTTTTTAGGAATTGATTTAGGAAGCTCTTCAATAAAATTATCAGTTTTCGATCCTGAAAAAGGAACGACGATTGGCGCAGTAAGTGTTCCTGATTTTGAAATGCCAATTATTGCACAACAATTTGGTTGGGCAGAACAAGATCCTGAATCGTGGTGGCAATATGTTCAAGACGGAATCAAGCAATTAGGTTCAAAATCTAATATTGATTTAAAGAAAATTGCCGGAATTGGAATTGCCTATCAAATGCACGGTTTGGTTTTAACCGATGAAAATTTGAACCCGGTTCGTTCCTCGATTATTTGGTGTGATAGCCGCGCCGCGATTATTGGCGATGAAATTTATGCTAAAATTGGTGCCGAAAACTCCCAAAAACAAATTTTAGGAAGTCCGGGAAATTTTACCGCTTCAAAACTTAAATGGGTAAAAGACAATCAGCCGGAAATTTTCGCGAAAGCAAAATACATGATGCTTCCGGGCGATTTTATTGCTGCGAAATTATCAAAAGTAGCCCAAATCAGTACTTCAGGATTGTCAGAAGCTGCTTTGTGGAATTTCTCTGAAGGAAAACTGGCCACAGAAATCCTTTCTCAAATGGGATTATCTTCGGATATCGTTCCGGAAATTGTTTCCAATTTTGGAATTCAGGCTACCATTCACCCGGAAATTGCTCAGCAATTAGGATTGAATCCGGATGCTAAAATTACATACCGCGCAGGGGATCAGCCCAACAATGCATTGTCATTGAATGTTTTGAAACCTGGCGAAATCGCTACAACAGCAGGAACTTCGGCAGTAGTTTATGCCGTAAGCGATCAGGATGCGTACGACAAACAAAATAGAATCAATACTTTTTTACACGTCAATAATACAGAAACCGAAAAACGCAACGGAGTTATGTTGTGTATTAACGGTTCGGGAATTTTATACCAATGGTTGCGTAAAATTATGTCAGTCGACAGAAGTGAGTTAATTGCCTATGAAAAATTAAATGCCGAAGCTGCAAAAGTAGAAGCGGGAAGCAACGGACTTCGTTTTTATCCTTTTGGAAATGGCGTTGAGCGTATTTTCAACAATAAAAATGCAACCTCTGGAATTCAGAATTTAAATTTTAATATACATCAGCCGTCACATTTGGTGCGCGCGGCCTGCGAAGGAATTGTGTTTGCCATGAATTATGGTTTTGATGTAATGAAAGAAGTTGGAGCTTCAGGAACTGTAGTTCGCGCCGGAAATTCAAACTTATTCTTAAGTCCGGTTTTCAGGGAAATTTTTACCAATACAACGCAAACAACTCTAGAATTATACAATACATCCGGAGCCGAAGGTGCTGCAAGAGGCGCTGCTTACGGTTTAGGTTTTTACAATTCGCTTGACGAAGCTTTCGCAGGATTGCAATGCTTAGACCGAATTGAACCCAACAAAATTCTGACTTCTCAATATCAGGATTTATATCAGGAATGGAAAAATCAAATTAAAATAGAACAATAAGAATGAGCACAACTAATCAATATTTTAAAAACATCGATACAATTAAGTTCGAAGGCAGAGAAAGTGATAATCCGTTAGCTTTTAAATGGTACGATGAAAATCGCGTTGTTGCAGGAAAAACATTGAAAGAGCACTTGCGTTTTTCAATGGCTTACTGGCATACGCTGTGTAATACCGGAGGAGATCCGTTTGGAGCTTCGACTGAAACTTTTTCATGGGATAAAAATGAAAATGCCATTTTAAGAGCCAAAGACAAAATGGATGCGGCTTTTGAATTTATGACAAAATTAGGTTTGCCATATTATTGTTTCCATGATGTTGATGTGGTGGATGATGCGCCAACATTAGCAGAATTTGAAACTCGTATTCAGACTATGGTTGAATATGCGAAACAAAAACAACAGGAATCCGGAATTAAATTGTTGTGGGGAACTTCAAACTTATTCAGCAATCCTCGCTACATGAACGGTGCGGCAACGAACCCAAATTTTGATGTTTTGGCGTATGCCGGAGCTCAGGCAAAGATTGCTATCGATGCTACTATTGCATTAGGCGGTGAGAATTATGTTTTTTGGGGAGGACGCGAAGGATACATGAGTTTGTTGAACACAGACATGAAAAGAGAATTAGACCATTTAGGCAGATTCTTAAATACTTGTAAAGATTATGCCCGTAAAGAAGGTTTTAAAGGAAACTTCCTGATCGAACCAAAACCAATGGAACCAACCAAACATCAGTATGATTTTGATGCTGCGACTTCATTAGGTTTCATTAATAAATACGGACTTCAAAATGATTTCAAATTAAATCTTGAAGTAAACCACGCAACACTTGCAGGACATTCTTTTGAACATGAACTACAAGTTGCAGTTGATGCCGGAATGTTAGGAAGCATTGATGCCAATCGTGGCGATTACCAAAACGGCTGGGATACAGATCAGTTCCCAATCAATCTTCAGGAAGTGACTCAGGCGATGTTGGTTATCCTTGAAGGTGGAGGAATTCAGGGTGGTGGAGTAAACTTTGATGCTAAAGTGAGAAGAAATTCAATCGATTTAGAAGATAAATTCATTGCGCACATTTCAGGAATGGATGTTTTTGCAAGAGGATTAATCTGCGCAGATCACATACTACAAAATACAGATTACAGAAAATTACGCACACAGCGTTACAGTTCATTTGACGGTGGAAACGGAGCGAAGTTTGAAAACGGAGAATTATCTCTTGAAGATCTAAGCAAAATTGCCCGTGCAAGTGGAGAGCCTCAGCCATTAAGCGGCAGACAAGAATTATTCGAACAGATTATTTCGAATGCGTATTAAATCATTACAGGTAACTAACTATAAATTTAAACCAATTCTTAATTATTATGAAAAGCAAATATTGTATTAAAACAACAATGCTTCCGTTTTGTATGGCGCTCCTGCTAAGCGTTTTTACAATACAATCTGGTTTTGCTCAAGAGCAATCTCAAGCTGTAAGCGGAACTATAAAATCAGCAGAAGACGGTATGGGAGTTCCAGGAGCGACAGTCGCAATTGAAGGTACCAAAACCGCAACATCAACAGATTTTGATGGAAATTTTAAGCTTGAAGCAAAAACAGGTAGCGTAATCGTGATCAGTTTTATGGGGTTTAAAACGCAACGTATCACCGTTGGAACTCAAAGAGTACTTAATATTACCTTACAAACAGAAGCGGCAGATCTTAAAGAAGTTGTCGTTATTGGTTATGGTTCACAGAAAAAGACACTTGTAACAAATGCTGTTACTCAGGTTAGTGGAGAAAATCTTGCCAAAACGAATACAACAAATGCGCTACAGGCACTTCAGGGGCAGGCAGCAGGTATCCAGATTACATCTACTTCGGGACAACCGGGAGAAGGATTAAATGTTGTCATCAGAGGTGTTGGTTCAACAGGTGGAAGTAGCCCGTTATATGTTGTAGACGGAATACTTACTACAGATATCTCGTATTTAAGTAATTCGGATATCGAATCTATTTCTGTATTAAAAGATGCGGCATCTGCTGCTATCTATGGATCTCAGGCTTCTAACGGAGTTGTTTTGGTAACAACAAAAAAAGGAAAAAGAGGTTCTGCAGGACAAGTTACTTTTGATCAGTATTACGGAGTACAATCAGTAGCGAGAAAAGCAGATATGTTAGACGCAACTGAATATGCTACTATTTTAAATGAGGCAGCTGTAAATTCAGGAAAAGCGCCTTATTTTACTAATGCTCAAATTGCCGGAATGGGTTCTGGAACAAATTGGATGGATAAAGTGTTAGTGGATAACGCTGCAACTAAAAACTTCTCATTTGGTGCTTCCGGTGGTTCAGATACTTCTGTTTATTCGTCATCTTTGTCTTATTTAGGACAGGAAGGAGTTGTAGGAGGTAAAGATTTATCAGACTATGAGCGTTATAATTTCAGATTCAATTCAGAACATAAATTGTACAAAGATGTATTGACTTTCGGGCAGAACTTAAGTTTTGCTTACATCAATAAAAACGGAATTGGAGTTGGAAATCAGTACAGTAATTCTTTAAGAAGTGCTTTCCAGGCATCACCGTTATTACCAATGTACGATGCAAACGGTAACTATTACAATAGTACCCCAAACAGCGAACCTTGGTTGGCAGGTCAGGCAAATCCTTATGCATTAATGGTGTATAATAATCAGAATGAAAACAATAACCAAAAATTGCTTGGAAATGTTTATTTGCAAATTGAGCCAATAAAAAACTTAACGTTCAAAACTACTTTAGGTCTTGATTATTATGCAGGTGAAGGACATTCTTACTTCCCTAAATATCAATTGTCTATTTATGCAAACAGTCTTGCTGATAAAGTAACGCAATACATGAACAAAGGTAAAACACTTACGTGGGATAACTTATTGACGTATAAATTTAATGTTGCAGAGACACATCGTTTTGAGGCAATGGTAGGAACATCATCTATTAATTTTGACGGAACTACTATACAGGCTACAAATGCAGATTCATTTTTTGATGATTTAGAGCATGCCTGGTTAGACAATACTACGAATAAAGACGGAGCTAAAATTGCTTTAGAAGGTATCAAGCAACAGACTAAAAGAATGTCTTATTTTGGAAGGTTAAACTATAATTTTAGAGAAACCTATTTGTTAAATGCTACTTTTAGAGTGGATGGATCCTCTATTTTTTCTAAGCAAAATGAATGGGGATATTTTCCATCAGTTTCAGGAGGTTGGATTGCATCAAACGAAGCATTCTTAAAAGATTCAAAGGTAATAAACTTTCTTAAATTGAGAGCGAGCTGGGGACAAGTAGGAAATCAGAATGCAAGAGCTTTCCAATACTTATCACCAATAAAAGTAAATAATACCAATTATAATTTTGGAAACGAAGAAGGAGTTCTAACTCCGGGAGCTTACCCTGACAGATTATCTAATCTGGATTTAAAATGGGAAACTTCAGAGCAGATTGACCTTGGTCTTGACGCAAGATTTTTAGACAATGCATTAAATCTTACTGTTGATTTTTATAAGAAAACCAACAAAGACTGGTTAATATTAGCGCCAATTTTAGCGACTGCAGGTGCAGATGCACCATTTATTAACGGAGGAAATGTTGTGAATAAAGGGGTTGAGGTGAGTTTAAATTACCAAAATAATATTGGAGATTTTAAATACAGTGTTAGTGCAAATGGAGCTTACAACAAAAACACAGTTGGAGAAATACCTACAGCAGATGGAATGATTCATGGATTACCGAATGAACTTTATGATAATTCACCTGAATTCTACAGAGCACAAAACGGATATCCGTTAGGGTATTTCTGGGGATATAAAACCGGTGGTGTTTTCCAAAATCAGGCACAAATTGACAATTATAAATCGGCAAATGGAGTAGTATTACAACCAACTGCGGCTCCTGGTGATCTTATTTACGTAAATACAAACGGAGATGATAGAATTGACGCTACTGATAAAACAAGTATCGGAAATCCAAATCCTGATTTTACTTATGGATTCAACTTATCTGCAAGTTACAGAGCTTTTGACTTTTCGCTTTTGGCAAACGGAGTAGCAGGAAACCAAATTGTACAATCATACAGAAACCAATCAGGTGCTTACGGAAACTATACTTCTGCAATATTAGATCGTTGGCACGGAGAAGGTTCTTCTAACACAATACCAAGAGTAACAGAAGATAACAGAAACTTTACACAATTTTCAGATTTATATGTTCAGGATGGTGATTTCTTAAGAATTAGCACTGTAACGTTAGGATTTGATTTGGCGAAAATGAAACAATCAAAACCATTTTTTGCAAGCCAGTTTAGAGTTTACTTTTCAGTATTAAACCTTTACACTTTCACGAAATACAATGGTATGGATCCTGAAATTGGATTTGGTTCTTCAAACGATGACCAAAAATTTTCATCAGGTGTAGATGTTGGATATTATCCAAGACCAAGAACATTCATGATGGGGTTAAATGTTAAACTTTAATAATAAAAAGATGAAAAATACATATTTATATATTTTCTGTTTGGGTTTATTGTCTTTGGGTTCTTGTAGTTTAGAAACAGAACCTTTGACACCAATAGATACAAGTTTTTACAAAACAAAAGACGATGCTTATGTAGCATTAGTTGGTTGTTATGATGGAATGCAGGTTGCAACAGGCGGTGCAGGAATGGGAGTTCCTGTAATGAGCGAAGTAATGTCTGATGATTGTTTTGGAGGTACCGGAAATTCAGATGGTTACAATTATGCAGCCATAGACGAGTTTGATATTTCAAGATCTCCTTCAGATGTTGATATATTAAACACAAACTGGATTGCTTATTATAAAGGAATTTACCGTTGTAATATGTTATTATCCAAAATGGATCAGATTGAATGGGGTGGAGATACTGCTTTAAGAAATACATACGAATCTGAAACTAAGTTTATCAGAGCTTATCTTTATTTTGAAATGGCTCGTTTGTGGGGAAGTGTACCTTTAATAACAGTACCAACTTCTGAAAATGTACCACAATCGACTCCTGAAGAAATTTATAAATTGATCGCTGAAGATTTAGTATTTGCTTCAAATAATTTGCCTACAGAAGCTTATAATGTTAAACCAAACGGACGTGTTACAAAATGGGCAGCAAAATCTTTACTGGGACGTGTTTATTTATTTTACACAGGATATTATGGTAAAACTGATTTAGCCGGTGTGGTAACTAAAACTCAGGCTTTAGGACATTTGGAAGATGTTATTACTTCTAGCGGACATGGTTTAGTAGCTGATTTTTCTACTTTATGGCCGGCAGCTTCAGTAGAGAAATATGCTGGTGAAGCCAATCAGGAATTTGTTTTCTCTATAAAATATACTTACACAAGTGATTATAACGGAAACACAGATAGTAACCAATGGATGGTAATGTTCGGAATGAGAGAATTCTCATCTTATCCTTATGGCCGTGGTTGGGGTGTTACGGTAAATTCAAAATTATGGAATGCTTACAATGCAACAGATACAAGACGTACAGCAAGTATAATTGGTGTTGATGAAGAAAAAATAAAATTTGATAAAAAGAACAGCCAGAGAGAATACACAGGTTATTATAACAAAAAGTATTCTCCAATGGTGAATAAAGATGGAGTAGATCTTCCGATTGCTATGGGAAGCCAGTTTTGGGATATAAGCCAATTTCAGGATTACGTAGTATTAAGATATTCAGACGTTTTATTAATGGCTGCAGAACTTGGTAGTGGAAATGCACAACGTTACTTTGATGAAGTTAGACAAAGAGCTTACAAAGAGAATTTTGTATCATTACCGGTAAATGCTGATAATATTATGAATGAGAGACGTCTTGAGTTTGCTCTTGAAGGTATAAGATACTACGATTTATTACGTCAGGGTATTGGAAAAGCTTCTACTGCTATTGCAGAAACGACAACTTTGCTAAGTGGTGGAGTAGCCGGAACAAAAACAATTTCTGCCGGTAAAATTTTGGAAACAAAAGGACTGGCACAAATTCCAAATACTCAGATTACATTATCAGGAGGAGTTTTAAAGCAAAATACCGGTTGGTAATTTTAACTAAAAAATCAAAGAAAATGAAAAATATTAAATTATTAATTACATCATTTTTGGTGTTAGCGCTAATGCTGGTTTCATCTTGTTCTCCAGACTCCTATTCTCTGGACGGTGCGATGGATAAATCGGATATACATTATGAAATTACTCAGGATTTAGCTGTAGATCCGGCTGGTAATACTGTAATACTAAAAAATACAACTCCAGGAGTTATATTGAATTGGGATTACGGAACAGGAAAATCAAGCAAAGCTGTAGAAACAGTAAAATATGCTTTTAAAGGTACTTACACGATCAAAATTTCTGCAACAACCGGTGGTGGTATTGTTGAGTTAGATCCGGTAACGATAACAGTAAGTGCAGATAACTTAAATTACGTTAATGATCCTCTTTGGACTGCATTATCTGGTGGAGTTGGTCACAAGAAATCATGGATTATGGATAATGGTCAATATGGCTTGGCACCAGGTGCAATGTCTTTTGCAGATCCTTCAGGTGTTGTAGAATGGGGGAAATTTTCTCCAAACTGGGAACCGGCAGGAAATGCTAATGCAAGTACAGATGCTGATATGCACTGGGGAAGATACATGACATTCAGCCTTGATGGCGGACCATTCATGACCGTTCATGAAGCTGATGGAACGACTATTGAAAGTGGAGCATACTTCTTAGATATCAATGCTCATACACTTACAACAACAAATGTAACAATTCTAAGACCGGATAATTATATTGCAAATGCAAGTAACTGGACAGATAATATTAAAGTATTAACACTTACAGATAATCAGTTAAGAATTGCAATTAAGAGAACTAATAGTGAAGGTCCATGGTGGTATATCTGGAATTTTGTTTCTAAAGAATATGCAGACAACTATGTTCCTGTAATTACAGATCCTGTTCTTGATGAAGGTTACAATCCTACTTTTGCTCCTGGTGAGCTATTGACAATGTTAACTGGAGGAGCTGGTGCAGGAAGAGTTTGGGCTTTAGATGCAACAGGAAATCCTGTAGACTGGATTGGAAAAGGGATTGGTTGGACAACTGGACCTGGTAGTTCTTCAGATTGGGGATGGAACCCTGAATGGGCAACAATAGCTGGTAATTCATGGATACGTTTTGATCAATGGGGAGGTAAACTTAACTATACCCGCAGTCAAAATGGAGTAGTAACTTCAGGAATTTTTACTATAAATGCGGCAACCAACGAAATTAATTTAGGAACAGAAACACTGATCCAAAATTCAAATAGCTGGATGAATCCAACAACAAATGTGATTAAAGTAGTTAAAGCATATAATACAGGATTTCTGCAAAAAGGTATTTGGTTAGGAACATCTTATGATGCTACTAAGGATGAATGGTTCGTTTTCCATTACATCATTCCTTAAACTTTTACAGTTTTTAGTTTAACAATAACCTGAAAGCAGTTCAATTGCTTTCAGGTTATTTTAAAATTTATACTACTATGCTTCACCTTACTTTATATAAAAAAATAGGATTACTTTTTGCGTGCTTTCTTCTTTTGACAGCATGTGAAACATCGGGTGATCAAAAATTTAATAACCGCAAAGTTTCTTTTAATTCAGATTGGAGTTTTCACCTAAATGATACTCTAACAGATAAAGATACCATTGGAACTTCAACAAAATGGAGAACCTTAAATGTCCCGCATGACTGGAGCGTTGAAGGGAAATTTGATGAAAAAAGCCCGGCCGGATATGGAGGCGGAGCATTGAATGGAGGATTAGGTTGGTATAAAAAAACTTTTAACATTAGTGCTTCTGATAGCAGTAAAGTAATATCAATAACCTTTGATGGAGTTTATAAAAACAGTGAAGTCTGGGTAAACGGACATCATTTAGGGAAACGTCCAAACGGATATATTGGCTTTCAGTATGACATGACGCCTTACTTAAATTACGGCGATAAAAACAATGAAATTATTGTAAAGGTTGACAATTCAAAACAACCAAATTCACGCTGGTATTCAGGATCAGGAATTTTTAGAAATGTCTGGATCGAAACCACCGATAAATTACACGTTACACAGTGGGGAACTTATGTGACAACACCAAAAGTTACTGCTCAAAAAGCTTCGGTTAATTTTGAAACTACAATTCAGAATCAAAATGCAGCTTCAAAAAAAGCAACAATAACCACTACTATTTTTAAAGAAGATACCAAAGTAACATCCGTTACACAAAATATAACCATTGCAGCAAATGCATACCAAACCATTAAACAAGAAACTCAGGTTGAAACGCCAGTTTTATGGTCTGTAGAAAAACCTGAATTGTATACTACAGTTACAGAGATTTCGGTAGATGATAAAATTGTAGATCAATATAAAACCAATTTCGGAATCAGAGATTTTAAGTTTGATGTCGACAAAGGTTTCATTTTAAATGGCAAACAAGTAAAAATTAAAGGAGTTTGCATGCACCACGATTTAGGTCCGCTGGGTTCTGCAATTAATACGCGCGCCATCGAACGTCAATTGGAAATTTTGAAAGAAATGGGCGTAAACGGAATCAGAACTTCTCATAATCCGCCCGCTCCGGAACTTTTAGACCTTTGTGATAAAATGGGTTTCATTGTCATGGATGAAGCATTTGACATGTGGAAACAGACCAAAACCAAATACGATTATGGAAATGATTGGGACAAATGGCACAAGAAAGATCTAACCGATCAATTGCTTCGTGACCGTAACCATCCAAGTATTTTTATCTGGAGTATTGGAAATGAAATTCCGGAACAATGGAACGAAAACGGAGTGGCAATTGCCAAAGAATTAGCAGCAATAACACGTCAATACGATAAAACACGTCCGTTGACAGCAGCGATGAATCCGCCGGTAAACATGAATATTGATGCCGTAACGTTACAGTTCGAAAAAAAGAACGTTCAGTTTAATGCCATTGCAAAATCGGGTGTTTTAGATCTTATAGGATATAATTACGCGCATCAAACGTATGAACATCATCAAAAGAATTTCCCTGGAATTCCTTTCATCGCAACCGAAACAACTTCTGGTTTACAAACTCGCGGTTATTATGATGCCGTTTCAGACACGATCAAAAAATGGCCGGTAAGATGGGATCTTAAATTTACAGAAGGAAATCCCGGAAACACTGTTTCCGCTTACGATCAGGTGCAGGCGCCTTGGGGATCAACTCATGAAGCAACCTGGAAAGTGATTAAAAAACACGATTTTCTTTCCGGAATGTACATCTGGACCGGTTTCGATTATATCGGAGAACCAACTCCCTACGAATGGCCGTCTATCAGTTCTTATTTCGGAATTGTAGATTTAGCCGGTTTCCCAAAAGATGTGTATTATATGTACCAAAGCGAATGGACAGACAAAACGGTTCTGCACATTTTCCCACATTGGAACTGGAAAGCAGGACAAACCGTAGATGTTTGGGCATATTATAATAAAGCCGATGAGGTGGAACTTTTCCTTAACGGAAAATCAGTTGGAGTTCGCAGTAAAAAAGGAGATGATTTACACATTATGTGGAGAATTCCTTTTCAGGCCGGAACACTAAAAGCAGTTTCCCGTAAAAACGGAAAAACAGTTTTGGAAACCGAAATTAAAACAGCAGGAAATCCATCCAAATTAAAATTAACCGCAGACAGAAGTACGATAAAAGCAGACGGAAATGATTTGTCGTTTGTAACCGTTGATATTTTAGACGAAAAAGGAACTTTGGCACCAAATGCAAATAACGAAATCAACTTTTCATTAAACGGAAAAGGAAAAATCGTAGGCGTTTGCAGCGGAGATCCGGTAAGTCATGAATCCTACAAAGGTTCAAAACATACCGCTCTTAACGGAAAATGTCTGGTAATTATTCAGTCTGATACTAAAACCGGAAGACTGGAATTAACCGCTAAAGCGAATGGATTAAAACCCGCAACAATTGTAATTACAGCAGAATAACCACTATAAACAAACTAAAAAAGACACAATGAAAAAAATAAAGATAGCCTCATTATCTCTATTCATGGGTTTTGGATTGCTTTCGCCAAAAGCGTCTGCACAAATTCAAAATGCCGATGTGCTAAATGCTCCAATAGATATCAGCAAGGATTTTCAGAATTACCTGAACACTTTTTATTTTGCCGATGAGCTAACGGGTTTTGATCCTGCAACAGGAAAAGGAACGATAAAATATTTGAGATATAATTATAAAACACGTCAGGCTTTCAACAACATGATGATGAAACCTGATGTAGAAAAACCAAACGAATTTCCAACAACAGAATACGAAGTTTCTCCGGAATTACCTTTCGAAATTCAATTTGTTTCAGACAGAACCATCAGAATAAAAACGACTTCAGGACCGCAATTTCATCCTCAAAAAGAGTCTTTAATGCTGGTTAATGGCGTTGCGCCAAATCATCCTGAATTATGGAAATACTCTAAAATCGAAGGCGGACACAAATACACCAGCAAACATGGAGTTGTAGAAATTTTATCAAAACCATGGCACGTAAAAATCTATGATGAAACCGGAAAATTATTAACAAGTACACTTCACGATACCGATTTTAAAAACAGTTATACACCAACACTTCCGTTCTCGTATGTGCGCAGAAACAGCGATTATTCCAGAAGTATGGGCGCGGCTTTTAGCTTAGAACCGGACGAAAAAATATTTGGTTGTGGAGAATCTTTCACGCAATTCAACAAACGCGGACAAAAAGTAGTTTTATGGACGGATGACGCAAACGGAATCCAGAATGAAACGATGTACAAACCAATTCCGTTTTACATGAGCAGCCGTGGTTACGGAGTTTTCATGCACCATTCAACACCAATTACAGTAGATTTTGGAAGATACTTTTCAAGCGCTAACGAAATGTATATTGGTGATGACGAAGCCGATTTATTTTTCTTTATCGGAGAACCAAAAGACGTTTTAGACCAATACACAGATTTGACCGGAAAAGCAGCAATGCCACCGCTTTGGTCATTTGGTTTCTGGATGAGCCGAATCACTTATTTTACTGAAAAAGAAGGTCGCGATGTAGCAAAAGATTTGCGTAAATATAAAATTCCAACCGATGTAATTCACTTTGACACAGGTTGGTTTGATGTAGACTGGAGAAACAATTATGAATTTGCAAAAGCGCGTTTCCCTGATGCTCAAAAAATGATGTCAGATTTAAAAGACGATGGTTTTCATGTGTGTTTATGGCAATTGCCTTATTTCACGCCAAAAAATACTTTGTTTAATGAAATCATGGACAAAAACTTAGCCGTAAGGGACCGTAAAGGAAATCTTCCGTATGAAGATGCTGTTTTGGATTTCTCAAATCCGGAAACGGTAACCTGGTATCAGGCAAAACTGAAAAAATTATTTGATCAGGGCGTTTCGGTTTTCAAAGTTGATTTCGGAGAAGCTGCTCCGCCAGACGGAATTTACCATTCAGGCAGAACAGGTTTTTACGAACACAATTTATATCCATTAAGATACAATAAGGCTGTAGCCGAAATTACCCAAAAAGAAAAAGGATATACTTTAATCTGGGCGAGAAGTACGTGGGCTGGTTCTCAGCGTTATCCACTACACTGGGGTGGAGATGCCGAAACTTCAAACGGAGCAATGTCGGCAGAATTACGCGGCGGACTTTCATTAGGATTAAGCGGATTCAGTTTCTGGAGTCATGATGTGGGAGGATTTGCAACAAAATCTCCGGAGAATTTATACAGAAGATGGGCGCCTTTCGGGATGTTTACTTCACACGTAAGAAGCCACGGTGAACCTCCGCGCGAACCATGGTTGTACTCTAAAGATTTCCTTGAAGGATTTAGAAAAGCAGATAATATGCGTTACGAATTAATGCCATATATCTACGCTCAGGCCAAAGAAAGTTCTCAAAAAGGATTGCCAATGATGCGTGCTTTATTTGTAGAATATCCAAATGATCCGGGCGCATGGTTAGTTGACAATGAATATTTATTCGGTTCAAGTATGTTGGTTGCACCACTTTTCGAAGAAGTAACAGAAAGAGACGTTTATCTTCCGGAAGGAACTTGGATTGATTACCAAACTAAAAAAATATACCAATCAGGATGGCATAAAATCAAAGCCGGCGAAGTGCCAATCGTAGTTTTAGTAAAAGACGGAACAGCTTTGCCTCACATCGCTTTAGCACAATCTACAAAAGACATGGATTGGAGTAAATTAACCTTGAAAGTATACGCAAGTGATAAAACAACTTCGGCGACAGCCAAAGTATTTCTACCGGATGGCGATGCAGTGCAAGAAATAAAAGTAACCAAAAACGGAAACAATTTTGATGTAACTGCAAATCCGTTAAACGGAAAAACCACTTTCAAAACGGAGTGGGTTAAGTAAAAAAGTTAGCCACGAATTCACGAATTTAATCTCTATAATTCGTGAATTCGTGGCGAAAAAAATAAACACATAGAAACATAGACTTTTTGTTTCTGAAAAAGAGAATAAAAAGAAACTAGTTTCAACACATAGCTATGTGAATTTAAACAAGTGAAACGCCTTTTTTTTAGTTTCAAATAAACTATGATTCTATGTGTTTAAAATAATCTAGCCAAAGATTTAATTAATAAAATTCGTGAATTCGTGGCTAAAAAAATATAATTCCAAAAAACATGAAAAACTATCTAATTCTCCCAGCCGTACTGCTTTCGATTACGATTGGATACAGTCAGAAAAATAAAAATGCTTACGAATTGGCTTCGCCAAACGGGCAGAACAAAATCAAATTTGAGTTAGTAAAAAACGCTCCTAAATATGCTGTTTCACACGGAAAAACCGAAGTGATAACACCATCTGATATGGGATTTTTATTAAAAGGAAATGAAAATTTAAGTTCAGATTTTGAAATCAAAAGCGTCAAAAACTCGACTTTTGATGAAACCTGGGAACAAGTTTGGGGAGAAAAGAAAAACATCAGAAATCACTACAATCAGTTATCGGTTCAATTACAGCAAAAAGCGGGAAACAAACGTAAACTAGAAATTCAGTTTCGTGCGTTTGATGACGGAATCGCTTTTAGATATGTCTATCCAAAACAAAGTGTAAAAGACAGTATTTTCATTATGGATGAAAAAACGACTTTTAATCTAAAAGAAGATGGAAAAGCATGGTGGATTCCGGCAAACAGAGAAAACCGTGACGAATATCTTTTTAAAGATGCTCCGGTAAGTACGCTTGATACCGTTTTGACTCCGCTTACAATCGAAAGCAAAAGTGGTTTAGCTTTAAGTTTTCACGAAGCAAATCTGGTAGATTTTGCGAGTATGACTTTGGTTAATACAACCGGAACGCAACTAAAATCTGATTTGGTGCCGTGGGCAGATGGTGTAAAAGTGCGTGTAAAAGATACCTTTACATCTTCATGGAGAACGCTTCAAATAGGAGAAACTCCGGCAGATTTAATTACGTCTTATTTGATTTTAAATCTAAACGAACCAAACAAATTAAAAAACACAGCAAGTTATTTCAAACCATACAAATACTTCGGAATCTGGTGGGGAATGCACATCGGAAAATATACTTTTTGGGAAAGCGACAAACAAGGTGCAACAACCAAACACGCCGAAGAATATATTGATTTTACGGCAAAAGAAGGTTTCCATCATTTATTAATCGAAGGCTGGAACAAAGGCTGGACACCACAATGGTATGAAAACCACATGCATATGTTTAGCTTCACAAAAAGTGCAGACAATTTCGACTTAGAAAAAGTGGTGGAGTATGGAAAGAAAAAAGATGTAGAATTGATTGGTTACCATGAAACGGGTTCTAACTTAATCAATTATTTAAAAGAAGTTGACGAAGGTTTTGCCTTATACAAAAAACTGGGAATTCATTCGGTTAAAATTGGACACGTAGGTTCAAAATTAAACATGAAACAAATGCACTTCGGACAATTTGGAGTGAATTATTTCAGATATATTCTTGAAAAAGCAGCTCAATATGATCTAGCGGTTTTATATCATGAATCAATAAAAGATACCGGAGAAAGAAGAACTTTCCCGAACATGGTTTCAAGAGAAGCAGCACGCGGACAGGAATATAACGCTTGGAGCGAAGGAAATCCACCAAACCATTTGACGATTATTCCGTTTACAAGATTGCTTTCAGGGCCAATGGATTTTACACCGGGAATTTTTGATGTTGAAGTAAAACAAGGATATCCGGGAAAAAGAGTTCACGGAACAGCAGCGCAGCAATTGGCGTTGTACGTAACGATTTATGCTCCGATACAAATGATGGCGGATCTTCCTGAAAATTACGAAGGAAAACCAGCATTACAATTCTTAAAAGATGTTCCAACAGATTGGGAAGACACAAAAGTCTTGGAAGGAAAAATTGGGCAATACATCACAACAGCACGTAAAGACAGAAACAGCAACGATTGGTATTTAGGAACAATCACAAATGAAAATGCAAGAGACGTAAATGTTTCATTGTCATTTTTAGATCCAAATGCAACTTACGAAGCACAGATTTATGCTGACGCTGAAGGAACAGATGAAACTCACAATCCAGCTGAAGTAGCGATTTCTAAGAAAACCGTTAAAGCCTCAGATTCACTAAAATTACATTTAGGCGGAGCGGGAGGAACAGCAATAAGATTTAAAAAATTATAAATATAGATTGGCAAACCCGACAGGTTTCAAAAACCTGTCGGGTTTAATAACGTAACGATTATAAATACTATCATTCAATGAAAAATTATTCAACAATACTATTTATTTCATTACTTCTAATCAATATTAATTTGTTTGGACAAAATCCTGTTGCAGAAAACAGAATCATAAAAGTAGATTACAATAAAACTTCAGGAGCATTAAATACCATGTTCAAAGAATGTATTGGCGCCGGAAGAGCCAATGAAGGTTTGCGCGCCGACTGGCAGCAGCAATTGGCCATGACCAAAAAAGAATGTGATTTTAAATACATCAGAATGCACGGTTTATTGTCTGATGATATGGCGGTTTACAGAGAAGATTCAAAAGGAAATCCCGAATACAATTACCAGTATATTGATGTTTTGTATGATTTTCTTTTGAGTATTAAAATGAAACCTTTTGTTGAATTGGGTTTTATGCCTTCAGCACTGGCAAGTGGAAATCAGACTATTTTCTGGTGGAGAGGAAACGTTACGCCTCCAAAAGATTATAAAAAATGGGAAGATTTAATTCGAAATTTAACTCAGCATTTCACAGAACGTTACGGAGCTGAAGAAGTAAAAACATGGTATTTTGAAGTTTGGAATGAACCCAATTTATCGCCAGGTTTCTGGACAGGAACTCAGGCAGAATATTTCAAGTTATATGAATACGCAGCACGCGGAATCAAAAGCGTAAATCCTGCCTATAAAGTTGGCGGACCAGCAACAGCGGGTGCAGGCTGGGTTCCGGAAACAATAGATTTCTGTGCGAAGAATAATATTCCGTTAGATTTTATTTCGACACATACTTACGGAGTTAAACAAGGATTTCTGGATGAATTTGGAACTTCGGGAACCGTTTTAAACAAAGAAGAATCGAGTATAAGCGGAGACGTAATCAATTCACGCAAACAGATTTCAAATTCGGCTAAGCCAAAATTAGAATTGCATTATACAGAATGGAGTTCTTCCTATACTCCCGCAGATCCTGTTCACGACAGTTATCATTCGGCAGCTTATATTCTCCAAAAATTAAAACAAGTTGGCAATGCCGCAAACTCGATGTCATATTGGGTTTTTACCGATATTTTTGAAGAAGCAGGACCAAGATTTACGCCTTTTCATGGCGGTTTTGGGTTATTGAATACGCAGGGAATCAAAAAACCGGCTTATTTCTCCTATTCATTTTTGAATAAATTAGGAGAAACAGAACTTCAAAATAAAGACACATCTTCATGGGCAGCCAAAAATGCAAAAGGAGATGTTCAGTTATTGTTTTGGGATTTTACCAACACACATCCGGGAGATTCCGTAAATAATCAGAGTTATTACATTCAGGATTTACCGGCTAAACCAAAAGGAAGTGTAAAAATTGAAGTTGATGGTTTGCAAAAAGGAAATTACACTTTAGAAATTTATAAAGTCGGATATAAAAATAATGACGCTTACGCTGATTATTTAGCAATGGGAAAACCGGCTCAGCTAAGCCGTGAACAGGTAAAAATTATAAAAGAAAAAAATAATGGTGCCTTGATCGCCAGTGAAAAAGTGACCATTAATGCAAAAGGAACGTACAGCAAAGAGTATAAAATTAATGAGAATGATGTGGTGTTATTCAATTTTATAAAACAATAATTTCCTTTAAAATACGAATTCAAAAAACTAAAATAAAATTATTAAGCATGAAAAACAAAATCATATACCTATCAGCGGCATTGGCTTTTGCAGTATTTACTTCTTGTAAAAATGATACACAAAGTTCAGGTTCTGATTCGGCTCAAAAAGAAGAATACAAAGGAAAAGAAATAGGTTCAGAATTTGACGCCGAAATCGACAAGTTAGTGGCTCAAATGACGCTTGAAGAAAAAATCGGAATGCTGCACGGTAACAGCATGTTTACTTCCGGCGGTGTCAAACGTTTGGGAATTCCGGAACTTAAAATGGCCGACGGACCACTAGGAGTTCGTGAAGAAATCTCACGTGATAATTGGGCTCCGGCAGGATTAACAAATGATTTTGCAACTTATTATCCTGCAGGCGGAGGTTTAGCCGCAACATGGAATGCTGAAATGGCGTATACTTTCGGAAATAGTGTTGGACAGGAATTACGTGCCAGAGACAAAGATATGCTGCTTTCGCCAGCCATAAATATTGTTAGAACACCGCTTGGAGGAAGAACTTATGAATACATGAGTGAAGATCCATTTTTGAACAAAAAAATTGCGGTGCCGTTAATTGTTGGTTTACAGGACAACGATGTTATGGCTTGCGTAAAGCACTTTGCAGCAAACAATCAGGAAACAAATCGTGATTTTGTCGATGTTAGAATGGACGAACGAACACTTCGTGAAATTTATTTACCAGCATTCGAAGCATCGATAAAAGAAGCTCACGCTTATGCGGTAATGGGCGCTTACAATAAATTCAGAGGAGAATATTTATGTGAAAACGATTATATGCTGAACAAAATCCTTCGTGAAGAATGGGGATTTAAAGGCGTTGTCGTTTCAGATTGGGCTGCGGTTCATTCAACAGTAAAATCTTTACAAAGCGGATTAGATATTGAAATGGGAACTCCAAAACCATTCAATGAATTTTTCCTTGCCGATAAATTAATCGCTGCTGCAAAAAACAAAGAAATCTCAGAAGCAGAATTGGATAAACATGTAAAAAGAATTTTACGCACTTTATTCCAGGTAAAAGCAATGGGCGCAAAAGGTCGTGTAAAAGGAAGTATTGCAACCGAAGCACATTATCAGGACGCCTACAAAATTGCGGCTGAAGACATCGTTTTATTGAAAAATGAAAATAACGCACTGCCATTAAAGTTAGACGGAGTAAAATCTATCGCCGTAATTGGAAACAATGCAACAAAGAAAAACGCTCTTGGCGGATTTGGTGCCGGTGTAAAAACCAAAAGAGAAGTTACACCACTTGAAGGTCTAAAAAACAGATTGCCATCTTCGGTAAAAATCAATTATGCAGAAGGATATTTGGAGCGTTACGATGAAAAAAACAAAGGAAATTTAGGAAATATTACTTCAAATGGTCCTGTTACAATCGATCAGGTAGATCCAGCAAAAGTTCAGGAAGCGGTTGAAGCAGCTAAAAAATCTGATGTTGCGATCATTTTTGCGGGTTCAAACCGTGATTACGAAACAGAAGCATCTGACAGAAGAACTTTAAAATTACCTTTTGGACAAGAAGAATTAATTCAGAAAGTAATCGCTGCAAATCCAAGAACAATTGTTGTTTTTGTTGCCGGTGCACCTTTTGATATTGATGCAGTAAGCAAAAAAGCGCCGGCTGTGGTTTGGTCATGGTTTAATGGTTCAGAAGGAGGAAATGCTTTGGCCGATGTAATTTTAGGAAAAGTAAATCCATCAGGAAAATTACCTTGGACAATGCCTAAAAACATCATGGATTCTCCGGCACACGCCACAAACAGTTTCCCTGGAGGAAAAACCGTTAACTATGCTGAAGGAATTTTGGTAGGATACCGTTGGTTTGATACTAAAAACGTTACACCATTATATCCTTTCGGATTTGGATTATCATACACCACTTTTGCTTTTGATAATGCAAAAACGGACAAAACTTCGTATGCACAAAACGAGACAATCTCAGTTTCTGTTGAAGTTAAAAACACAGGAAAAGTCGATGGAAAAGAAGTTGTTCAATTATATTCTTCAAAATCTGATTCGAAAATAACGCGTGCTGCACAGGAATTAAAAGGTTTCAATAAAGTATTGGTAAAAGCAGGAAGTTCAGCAACAGTAACCATAAAAGTTCCGGTTAAAGAATTGGCTTATTATGATGTAACTGCCAAAAAATGGACAATTGAGCCAGGGAAATATACTTTAAAATTAGGAAACTCTTCAAGAGATATCAAGAAAGAAGTTGTCGTAACAATTAAATAAAGCTTGAAATATTAATGCTCTTTGATTTTTATTAAAGAGCATTATTTTAACCCTTTGGGTGTAATTGTTTTAACACATAGAAACATAAATAGAAATGAAGTTACCTGAATAAAACTGAGAACTAACTATTAAACCAAACCACAAATGAAAAACACTGTAAAAAGTTACCTGTTTACTGCCGTTTTATCTTTTTCTTTTTTAAGTCTTTGGGCTTGCAGTTCTGATAAGGAAGAAACCAAAAAAGAAGAACCAATTGAAGTCGCAGGTTTATACCCAAGCTACAATACAAACCCAATTCCTGCAGATGCAACCGGAATGTCAAGTACTGCCGTACAATTAGCAGCTAAAATAAAAATAGGCTGGAACATCGGGAACACGCTTGAAGCAACAGGCGGCGAAACTGCCTGGGGAAATCCAAAAGTGACGAAAGCACTAATCGATGCTGTAAAAGCAAATGGTTTTAATGCGATCAGAATTCCGTGTTCGTGGAACCAATACTTAGAAAATTCGGCTACTGCCAAAATTAAAACAGACTGGCTAAACCGTGTAAAAGAAGTCGTGCAATATTGTATAGACAATGATATGTACGTTGTTGTAAACATTCACTGGGACGGCGGCTGGTTGGAAAACAATATTACCGAAGCCAAAAAAGAAGAAAACAACGCCAAACAAAAAGCATTTTGGGAACAAATTGCAACACATTTACGTGGATTTGACGAACATTTACTTTTTGCCAGTGCCAATGAACCGGCAGTTGAAGATGCCGCGCAAATGGCAGTTTTAACTTCCTATCACCAAACTTTTATTGATGCCGTTCGTTCAACCGGAGGAAAAAATGCGAATCGTATTTTAGTAGTTCAGGGACCAACAACGGATATTGAAAAAACAAACAAATTAATGCTGACTTTGCCAACAGACAAAGTGGCAAACAAAATGATGGTCGAAGTGCATTATTACGCTCCGTGGAATTTTGCCGGATTAACAAAAGATGAAACTTGGGGAAAAATGTTCTACTATTGGGGAGCTAATTACCATTCGGCAACAGATACAGAAAGAAATGCAAGTTGGGGAGAAGAAGCTGACTTAGAAAAAAACTTCAAATTAATGAAAACACAATTCATTGATAAAGGAATTCCTGTTTTGTTAGGAGAATTTGGAGCCATTCGCAGAACAACTTTAACCGGCGATGCCTTAACTTTACATTTAGCTTCAAGAGCCTATTATTTAAAAACGGTAGTAAAAACAGCAAAAGTAAATGGTTTATTGCCTTTTTATTGGGATGAAGGAAGTTTGAATGATAAAGGTTTTGGAATTTTCAACAGATCAAATAATACCGTTTTCGATACTCAGGCATTAACTGCTTTAAAAGAAGGATTACAGTAATAAAAAACAAATTTACCATATAAGTGATATAAGTAAATATAAGTTCAGTACATGTGAAAATCTTATATTTACTTATATCACTTACATGGTTTAAAAACAGCACAATGAAGAAAAGTATAATCTTTATTTTTTTAATATTCAGTATAATGGCAAATGCCAATGTAAGAATGCCTTTAATATTTTCTGACGGAATGGTGTTGCAGCGCAACAAGGAAATTCCGGTTTGGGGCTGGGCAGATCCAAATGAAAAAGTTGAGGTTCATTTTAACCAACAAACCAAAACAATTCAGGCCGATAAAAACGGAAAATGGATGATAAAACTGTCGGCTGAAAAAGCGGGCGGGCCATTTGAATTATCTATTACAGGAAAAAACAAAATCACCATCAAAGATGTTTTGGTAGGCGAAGTTTGGATTTGCAGCGGACAATCGAACATGGAATTTCAGATGTACAAAACCATGAACGCCGAAAAAGAAATGGCAGATTCCAATTATCCTACGATTCGTCATTTTGGTGTTGCTCAGGATTTAAGCGGAACACCAAAAGAAGATTTAAAACAAGGAAAATGGGCAGTTGCTAATAAAGATAATATCCGTGATTTTACGGCAGCAGGTTTTTTCTTTGCCAAGAAATTATACGCAGAATTAAAAATCCCAATCGGAATCATCAATACTTCGTGGGGGGGAACCAATGTAGAAACCTGGACAAGCCGAGAAGCATTCCAAAAAAGTGATGAATTTAAAGCGATGATCGCCGATGTTCCACAAGTGGATATGGATGCGGTTTTTGAAGTATATAAAAAATCAGTTTTAGATAATATAAAGAAAATTCAGGGTTTTGATGTTTCCATGGAAAATGAAAACCAATTCAAAGAATTTAATTTTGAAGATAAAAACTGGCCGGAAATTAAAGTGCCGTCTTTATGGGAAAACCAGCAAATTGGTAATATCGACGGAGTAGTCTGGATGCGGAAAACAATCACATTAACGGCAGAACAAGCCAAATCTGAAGCCGTTTTACATCTTTCAAAAGTAGACGACGAAGATATCACGTATATAAATGGTGTTGAAGTAGGAACCAACAAAATCTGGGAAGCACTAAGAATTTATAAAATTCCGGCAGGGACTTTAAAAGAAGGTAAAAACGTAATTGCAGTAAGAATTGCAGATTATTCAGGCGGCGGCGGAATTTACGGCGATCCGGCTGATCTTAAAATTCAGTTCAAAGACACGAATATTCCACTCGAAGGACTTTGGAAATTCAATGTCGTTCAGGTAAAAATTGCCGTTTCACCAAACAGTTATCCATCGTTATTATACAATGCCATGGTAAATCCGTTGGTTCCGTATGCGTTTCAGGGCGTTTTATGGTACCAGGGCGAGGCCAATGTTTGGCGTGCAAAGCAATATAAAAAGTCATTTCCGTTAATGATTACAGATTGGCGAACAAAATGGAATCAGGGCGATTTTCCTTTTTATTTCGTTCAATTATCAACTTTCAACGAATTTAACGGAAACAGTAAAGTGGGAAGCCGTTGGGCAGAACTTCGTGAAGCGCAATCAGAAACTTTGAAATTAAAAAATACCGGAATGGTCGTAACCACAGATATTGGGAACGCAAAAGACATTCACCCAACAAACAAGCAAGATGTTGGTTTGCGTTTGGCGGCAATTGCGCTAAACAATGTTTACGGCAAAAAGCAAATCTACAGTGGACCAACTTTTAAGTCTCAGGAAATAAAAGGAAACGAAATAATCCTTACTTTCGATAATATCGGAAGCGGATTAACAGCTTCTGACAATTCACAAAACGTAAAAGGATTCGAAATCGCCGGAGCCGACAAAGTTTTTCATTCCGCGAAAGCGATAATTAAAAACAACAAAATAATCGTTTCAAGCGACGAAGTAAAAAATCCCGTTGCCGTTCATTATGGTTGGGCTGACGACGATACCGAAATCAATCTTTTCAACAAAGAAAAATTTCCTGCCTCGCCTTTCAGAACCGATAATTGGGAAATGATTACGGCAAATGAGATATATAAGGTTAGTAAATAATATTTGGGCGTGACCCTTTTTACAAAAGGCGCTATTTAACAAACCGCTTATGAACGCCTTTCGCAAAGAGGGTCGGGCTATCCGTACTACTGCGGTAGCGAGCTCCTATCCCTCACGCGCGAAACAGGTAACGATAGATTTAAATTTCATAAGATAATTAAAAGAGTAATTCATGAAATCAACGCTCAAAAAAATATTTCTCATTTTACTATTCGCCTTTTTCTGCCTAAACATGTCAGCACAATCCAGTCATGTTTTATGGTACAATCAGCCGGCAGAATTTTTTGAGGAAAGTCTTGTTTTAGGAAACGGGAAAATGGGCGCGACTGTTTTTGGCGGTGCAAACTCAGATAAAATTTATTTGAATGATATTACGCTTTGGTCGGGCGAACCTGTAAACGCTAAAATGAATCCGGAAGCTTACAAAAATATCCCGGCAATTCGCGAAGCACTAAAAAACGAAAATTATAAGTTAGCCGAAGAATTAAACAAAAAAATCGAAGGCAAAAACTCCGAATCTTTTGCGCCTTTAGGAACATTAGAAATCAATAATTCCGAGAAAGGAAAAGCAGTCAATTATTACAGAGAACTTGATATTTCGAATGCCATATCAAAGGTAAGTTATGAAATGAACGGGGTTAAATTTACGCGTGAATATTTTGTTTCGGCACCGGACCAAATTATGGTAATTAAATTGACGAGCAGTGTAAAAGGAAGTCTGAATTTTGATATTAATTTAAAGAGTTTGCTAAAATCAAATCTTGAAGTAAGAAATAATATTCTGGTAATGACAGGTGCTGCGCCAATTCATGAAAATGCGGGATATACTGTTTTACCAAAATATCTGGACATAAAAGAAAGAGGAACAAAATTTACCACTTTAATCCAAATCAAAAAAACGGACGGAAAAATTACAAATTCCAGAGAAACTTTAACCTTAAAAGATGCAACAGAAGCCATTATTTATGTTTCTGTTGCAACAAGTTTTAATGGTTTTGATAAGAATCCCGCAACAGAAGGAGTTGACGATATAGCAATTGCATTGCAAAATATGAATAAGGCTTATGCAAAGCCATTCGATCAATTAAAAGCGTCACATATTGCCGATTATCAGAAATTCTACAATCGTGTAAATCTGGATTTGGGAAAAACAACCGCACCGGATTTACCAACTGATAAACGTTTATTGCGCTACGCCGATGGAAGTGAAGATAAAAATCTGGAAATTCTATATTTTAATTACGGACGTTATTTGCTGATAAGCAGTTCAAGGACTTTAGGCGTTCCGGCAAATTTACAAGGAATTTGGAATCCGCATTTAAATCCGCCGTGGAGTAGTAATTATACCATGAATATCAATCTGGAAGAAAATTACTGGCTGGCAGAAAATACCAATCTTTCAGAAATGCATTTGCCGCTTTTAAGCTTTATAAAAAATCTTTCGGTAACAGGGAAAGTTACGGCAAAGACTTTTTATGGCGTAAATGAAGGCTGGGCCGCCGCGCATAATTCTGATATTTGGGCAATGACAAATCCGGTTGGTCAATTTGGCAAAGAAGATCCCATGTGGGCGTGCTGGCCAATGGCCGGAGCCTGGTTGAGTACGCATATTTGGGAACATTATGTTTTTACGCAGGACAAAGAATATTTAAAAAAAGAAGGTTATCCATTGATGAAAGGCGCAGCCGAATTTTGTCGTGGATGGCTCGTAGCGGATAAAAAAGGAAATTTAATTACCAGTCCTTCTACTTCGCCGGAAAATCAATATATAACACCGGATGGTTTTGTTGGCGCTACGATGTATGGCGCTACAGCCGATTTGGCAATGATAAGAGAATGTTTCGACAAAACAATTAGGGCAGCAAAAATTCTAAATATTGATGCTGATTTCAGAGCTGAACTCGAAAAAGATCTGGCCAATTTACATCCGTATGAAATTGGTAAAAAAGGAAATCTGCAGGAATGGTATTTTGACTGGGAAGATAAAGACCCGAAACACCGTCATCAATCGCAATTATTCGGACTTTTTCCGGGCAATCATATTACGCCTTTAAAAACGCCTGATTTAGCCGAAGCTTCTAAAAAAACTTTGGAAATAAAAGGCGATGAAACAACCGGCTGGTCAAAAGGCTGGAGGATTAATCTTTGGGCAAGACTTTGGGACGGAAATCGTGCTTATAAAATGTTCCGTGAATTATTAAGATATGTCGATCCCGACGGAAAGAAAACTGAAACGCCAAGAAGAGGCGGAGGAACATATCCGAATTTATTCGACGCACATCCTCCATTTCAAATTGACGGAAATTTTGGCGGCGCTGCAGCCGTTGCCGAAATGCTGGTACAATCTGATGAAAATGAAATTAGATTATTGCCTGCTTTACCAGACGCTTGGGAAACGGGTTCTATAAAAGGAATTTGTGCCCGCGGCGGATTTGAAATCGAAATGAACTGGGAAAATAAAATTCTGAAAAAAGTGACGGTTTCTTCAAAAATTGGAGGAAAAACGACTTTAATAAATGGTGATAAAAAACAGAATATAACTTTGAAAAAAGGTGAAAAGTTAGAAATAAACTGGTAAATAGTTGATTTTGAAAAACCGAATGTCATCCTGAGCGAAGTCGAAGGCTTGATTTACGTAAAAGGGCTTGTCCCGAAGTCTCGGGACGCTCAGCCTGACAAAAATTAAAACCATTGATTTACATGACAATAAGTTGTCAAATTTTTGTTACAAATTTATTTTAGTTAACTTTGATTAAAATATTTCAATTATGACTTACAATCCAACAACAGTCGCTAATTATTTCATTGATAAATATTCCAAAACAGGAAATCTTACGCCAATGAAAATAATCAAGCTAACTTACATTGCGTACGGCTGGTATTTGGCTTTAACAGACAAAAAAGAAAGATTAATTGACGAAAGTCCGATTGCGTGGGATTTTGGACCTGTTTTTCCTTCTTTATATTACAGCATCAAACAATACAAGAAAGAGAAAATCACAGAGAAAATTCCGAATGCTGTAAAAGATGAAAAAATAACGAGCGAAGACGAGAAGTTTTTAGATAAAATCTGGGAAGTCTACGGACGATTTGATGGTATTTATTTAAGTGCTTTAACGCACAATGACGGTACGCCGTGGAGAAAAGTATATCGCAAAGATTCTAATGCTGTTATTTCTGATGATGATATTTTTGAACATTATAAAACTAAGTTAAAACCAATTTAAGCTTTTTATGTCGTCCCTAAATCTAAATCAAATTTCAATATCAAATAGTTCTTCCTTAACTCCCGAAGATCTTAGCAGTGCGCGTTTGCAAAATCAAATTCTTGAAGACAGGTTGGGCAGCGCTAAAGTGGGAAGATTTTTGGAAGATACCAGATTAAGAAGGCATTTAACCTATATTTTTGCCGGGATTATTTTTCTTTGGTTAGCTTCTGTAGTGTCTATTTTATATTTTAATGACAATTTACTGAAGCTGAATCTTTCAGAAAATGTACTGATTACATTGCTGACAACTTCGTCTGTAAATGTGATTGGGATGATGTTGATTATTCTGAAAAATTTATTTCCAAAACCGCTTAACGACGATGAATAAGCGATAGTTTCTTTAGTAAAACTATTCTTTCTCTGTTTCCTTTTCTGTTTCCGTTTTATTTTCTTCAGTTGATTTTTCAGCGTGTTCTTTTTTATAATCGTCATACCATTTTTCGATAGAAGGATAAACAAAACCCGCTACTTTTTTAATCGGATTATAAAAAATAGATTGGTCAAGAGTTTCCTTTTTGGCAAACATGTTGTTGAAATTGACTTTCTCAAAAAGAGCAATCAAAATACTTAAAATCAGTATTGTTTTCAGGATTCTGAAAAAACCGCCGCCTAATTTATTCAGCCATCCCAATTGGGCAAAATCTGCAATTCCCGTTAAGGCTTTCGCCAAAAGATAAACGCCAACGACAACCAGAATAAAAGTTAAAATAAAAGCCGTAGCCTGAATGGTATTTGGGTTCCAGGAAACATGTTTTGAGATGATTTCTTTCATAAAAGAAGAAAATTTGATGGCTAAATAAATACCCAGCAATAAAGAAATAAACGAAGCAATTTCTACAAAAAGTCCGTTTTTAATTCCCTTGTATAAACTGTACGCCAAAAGCACACCAAAAATCATATCCAAAACACTCATATTCCCGTCGTTTTATTGTGGCGCAAATATAAACGAATTATCTGTTCTTTTAGGTTCATAGGTTCAGAGATGCAAAGGTTCATAGGTTTTTAATATGTATGAGAAAACTAATTTTTTAATGATCCTGTTATAAAGTTAAATCTATGTTTCTATGTGTTTAATTTTTTAAGGTCTTTGTCTCCGAAGTCCGTATATTTGCAAATCTAATTTTAGAGTTCAGATTGCAGATTTTAAGTCTTAAAACATCAAATCAGCAATCAATAATCTAAAATCAACAATCTAAAATCATATTAATGTCCAGAGATACACAACTAAAAGAGCGTTGGGAAAAGCTCGTCGATATACTTTCTAATCAGTTTTCGCAAGGCGAAGATTTAGATTTAGATGCTATTATTTACCTAATTGGAGTTCAGGAGTTTGGAAAAATACACCGCGAATTCAAAAAAGATGAAAAATTAAACTTAATGCATATCGCTATTTGCCGATTATTAGAACCGTACGGATTTTACGAATTTGAATATTTTGATGAAGACGGATGGCCGCATTATAAAGTAAAAGAAGAATTGCCGCCGTTAAAAGCAGGCGAACAATCGGTTTTGATGAAAGAAGCGATTGTGAATTATTTTTTAGAAAGAGAAGTTATAGAGTAGTTTTTAGTCTCTGTCACAGTTTTCAGTTGCAGTATTCTTAAAACTGCGACTGCGACTGCTAACTTTAAACTAAAATCACTAAATTTGTTCTCTCAATTATTGAAGGAAAATGATAGACAAGATAAAACAACATATAGAGGAAGCTAAGGCCTTTAATGAGAAAAATAAAGAATCTTTAGAACAATTCCGTATTAAATATTTAGGCAGTAAAGGATTGTTGAAAGAACTTTTTACCGAGTTTAAAAATATTCCAAACGATCAGAAAAAAGACTTTGGACAAGTAATAAATACTTTAAAAGCTGTTGCTGAAGAAAAAGTAAGAGTTATTCAGGAAGAGCTTGAAAGTAAAGAGGAAGTAAAAGGAATTTTTGGTGATTTAACCAGATCTTCTGAGCCTGTTATTATTGGTTCACGTCATCCTATTTCTATCGTTAAAAATCAAATTATAGATATTTTTGCCAATATTGGTTTCAACGTTTCCGAAGGTCCGGAAATCGAAGACGACTGGCATAACTTTACCGCATTAAACTTACCGGAATACCATCCGGCGCGTGATATGCAGGATACATTTTTCATTCAGACAAACCCTGATGTGTTGTTGCGTACGCATACATCATCTGTTCAGGTGCGTTATATGGAAAATCACAAACCGCCAATTCGTACGATTTCTCCGGGACGTGTTTTCCGTAACGAAGCAATTTCGTCACGTTCACACTGTATTTTCCATCAGGTGGAAGGATTATACATCGACAAAGACGTTTCTTTCGCCGATTTGAAACAAACCTTACTTTATTTTACGAAAGAAATGTTCGGGAAATCAAAGATTCGTTTGCGTCCATCGTATTTCCCATTTACAGAACCAAGTGCCGAAATTGATATCTATTGGGGTTTAAAAACCGAAACCGATTATCGTATCACAAAAGGAACCGGCTGGTTAGAAATTGGTGGCTGCGGAATGGTAGATCCAAACGTTTTGAAAAACTGCGACATCAATCCGGACGAATTCAACGGTTTTGCTTTCGGAATGGGAGTAGAGCGTATTGCAATGTTGTTGTACCAAATTGGTGATATTCGTATGTTTTATGAAAATGACGTACGTTTCTTAGAGCAATTTAAAGCAAATATTTAGGAGCTGTTTCCTGCTGTCCGCTGTATCTTTTATTTTTTAAAGAAAAAAACAAAAGGATGCCGCTTCCATCAGGGCTAGGGCTTTACGTTATAAATTACCTTTACAATAAACAAACCTTTGTTGAAGCTTCAGGCTTTGACAAAGGTTTTTAAAATTTAATTAATGAAAAAAGATATAACAATCCCCGAAGTAGAAAACGTATTTCTTGCCGCTGTTCAGGAATGGAGCGATGATTTTATGGAAAAAGTGTGGTACGCTTATCTTGTAAACGACAGCGACTTTAATTTAGACAGCGTAATGGTGGTTTCAAAAGCATTCGGAACAATTGATGGCGAGATGAAAAAAACCTCTGTTTTGCGTCATGCTTTTGTGGAAGTTCCGGCTGTTTCTGTAGTAAAAATCGAAATGATAGAAAAAAGTCTTTTGGTTTTAAACAATGAATTCATGGTCACTTTCTTCATTGGAAATACTTTATACGACAAGAAATTCATCTTCAAATCAAATCTAATCAACGAAAATAATACGGAAGAAGTGCCGATTTTGTTTGTTGAAGGAATTATGGTGAAGTAGAGAAAATAGAGTAAAGAAAATAGACTTTTGTCGATCATAAAAAAGAGCCAAGAACTAAATAATTAGTCTTGGCTCTTTTTTCTTTTTTCTATTCTCTATATTCTTTATTCTTTATTCTTTATTCTTTTCTCTTTAATCTAAAGATTCCGTTAATTTCTTAAACACAGCTTTAGCATCTTTTCCTTCGTATAAAACGGCATATACAGCGTCGATAATTGGTGTTTTGGCACCGTAGCCCTGATTTAGTTTATAAGCGCTTTTTGTGGCATAATAACCTTCGGCAACCATGCTCATTTCCATCATCGCACTTTTTACAGTGTAGCCTTTTCCAATCATGTTTCCGAACATTCTGTTTCTCGAGAATACAGAATATCCTGTAACCAATAAATCGCCCAAATAAGCCGAATCATTAATGTTACGTTTCATTTTATGCACTTTTCTGATGAATTTCTTCATTTCACGAATTCCGTTACTCATCATAACCGACTGGAAATTATCACCATAACCTAAACCGTGTGCAATTCCGGCAGCGATCGCATAAATGTTTTTAAGCATTGCTGCATATTCCGTTCCGATAATATCGTCTGAAATTTTTGCTTTAATATAATTTCCTGATAAAGATTTTGCTACGATGCTGGCTTTGTCCGGATCACCGCAGGCAATTGTCAGGTATGAAAGTCTTTCTAACGCCACTTCTTCTGCGTGACAAGGACCTGTGATAACACCAATATTGTAGTAAGGAATATCGTATTGAATATGGAAATGTTCTCCAACAATTAAACTCGTTTCAGGAACAATCCCTTTAATAGCCGAGAAAATAATTTTATCTGCTAATGAAACTGTCATGTTTTTTAACTCAGCATCCAAAAAAGCAGACGGAATCGCGAAGATTACATAATCCGCATATTCAATTGCCTCGTTGATATTGTTGGTTAATTTAAGTTTGTTAGTGTCAAACTCAACAGAACTTAAATAGTTAGGATTGTGTTTGTATTTTTGAATGTGCTCGATTGCGGCATCATTGCGCATATACCACGAAATTTCGGAAAGATTTACACAAAGCATTTTTGCAATTGCCGTTGCCCAACTACCTCCTCCAATTACTGCAAATTTTAAATTTTCGCTCATTATTTTAATAATTTAAAACAAAAGTACTTAATAATGTAGTAATAACACAAAGTCTCATTTAAGAAATTTAAAATTGACCTCTAAAAGCAATGGTTTTCAGCAGCTTTTAAAAATATTAAAATAGTTTATGCTGCTAAACAATAAAATGTCGATTGCTGCGTTATAAGTATTTATAAATTAGAATTTTAATGAGTTTAGCAAAAATTGAGTTAGTTAGTTTTGTTTTAGTATTTTAAAAAGGCGTTCCTGAAAATTCAAGAACGCCTTTTTTTAGTTTTCAGTTTACGGTCACAGTTTACAGTTTGAACTGCGACTGAATACTGCGACTGAATACTATTTTAAGTTTTCAATTTGAACTGCGACTGAATACCGCGACTGAATACTAATAACTAAGTTCAACAATCGATTTCACTTTATCTAAAGTTACCAATTGGTTTTCGCCAAGACCTTTCCAGCCTCTTTCATCAAAACGATTTACGATAAAATCAGCTGTTTTTGTGTAATCATCCGTGTATTGCGAAAGTTTCGTATCCATTCCCATTGTATGGAAAAATTCAACTGTTTTATTGATCGCTTCTTTAGCAACTTCTTCATCAAAACCTGTTAGGTTAAAAATTCTTCTTCCGTATTGCGCCAATTTTCCTTTTTTAGTTTCAAACATTACATTATATAAACTTGGACCTATTATCGCCAAAGTACGTGCATGATCGATTCCGTAAAGCGCCGTTAATTCGTGACCAATCATATGTGTTGCCCAATCAGACGGAACACCTTTTTGAATCAATCCGTTTAAAGCCATTGTACAGCTCCACATAAAATTTGAAGCCAAAGCATAATCCGTTGGGTTTTCTACCACTTTTGGACCAACTTCTATTAAAGTCTGTAAAATTCCTTCGGCTATTCTGTCTTGTAAAAAACCTTCGTGCGGATACGTTAAATATTGTTCCATTACGTGCGTATAGGCATCTACAACACCATTTTGAATTTGTCTTTTTGGCAATGATTCAATAACGGTAGGATCGCAAATAGAGAATTTTGGGAATAAGGCACTTCCGCCAAAAGCGAGTTTTTCCTGAGTTGCTGCAATTGTAACTACAGAACCGGAATTCATCTCGCTTCCCGTTGCAGGCAAAGTAAGAACCGTTCCAAATGGCACCGCATTTTCTTTAATCAGAATTCGTTTTTGTAAAATATCAATTGGGTTTCCGTCAAAGTTTACGGCAGCCGAAATAAATTTCACACCATCAATAACAGATCCACCTCCAACAGCCAGAATAAAATCAATTTTTTCGGCTTTGATTACTTCAACGGCTTTCATTAAAGTTTCAAAATGTGGATTTGGCTCAATTCCGCCAAATTCAACAATATCAAAACCTTTAAGATTATTGATTACTTGTTCGTGAACGCCGTTTTTAAAGATACTTCCACCACCATACGCCAATAATATTTTAGCATCTTTTGGTACCAAAGTCGAAAGTTTTTCAATTTGTCCTTTTCCGAAAATTAAATTTGTCGGATTGTATAATTCAAAGTTTAGCATTTTTTTTAAGTTTCTGAGATACTGAGTTGCTAAGGTTCTAAGTTTTTTTTTGAAACTTATTCAGCAGCTTAGTATCATTGTTTTTTTTAATTATGGAATAAGAGATTGAGTTTTTAAGTTCCTAAGAGAAAACCTTAGAACCTTAGCAACTCAGAACCTTAGTGCCTTATTTACTCAATTTTTCTAATAATTTACCGGCTACTAATTTAGATGATGCCGGATTTTGTCCTGTAATTAAAAGTCCGTCTTCTACAGAATATGGTGCCCAGTTTGGTCCTTTTGAGAATTTACCTCCGTTTTGAGTTAAGACATCTTCTAATAAAAATGGAACCACTTTGGTTAAACCTACTGCTTCTTCCTCTTCATTGGTAAATCCGGTTACTTTTTTGCCTTTCACCAAAAATTCACCATTTACTTTTACATTTTTTAAAACTGCCGGAGCGTGACAAACAAAAGCAACCGGTTTTTTATGTGTGTAAAATGATTCAATTAATGCGATTGAGTTTTTATCTTCTACTAAATCCCAAAGCGGGCCGTGTCCTCCAGGATAAAAAACGGCATCATAATCTTTTTGATCAATAGTCGAAAGTTTATGAGTGTTTTTTAATTTTTCCTGTAATACTTTATCCGCATCAAAACGTTTTGTGTCTTCTGTTGCTGATGACGGATCTGCACTTTTAGGATCTATTGGCGGCTGACCTCCAAGCGGAGATGCGATTGTAATTTCGACACCTTTATCTAATAGTTCATAATAAGGTGCAGCAAATTCTTCTGACCAAAATCCTGTTTTTTCTCCTGTATTGCCCAGTTTATCATTACTGGTAACAACAAATAATACTTTTTTCATACTTTTTTTATTTGATTTTTGAGCTGTAGCCGATGTGCCAAAAGTTGCAAATGCTATAATTGCGAGTAATGCTATTTTTTTCATCAATTTAAATTTTTAACAAATTTACAGTTAATGTGATATTAGTAAAAATAAAATAAACTATGTTTGTTATAAATAAATTTATGTCATGGTAAATCTGGAATGGTACAGAACTTTTAAGTCTGTGTATAAGAATGGAAATTTTTCTATTGCTTCAAAAGAGTTGTTTATGAGCCAGCCTGCAGTGAGTCAGCAAATAGCAATGTTGGAAGCACATGTAGGTTATAAATTATTTAACCGAAAATCTAAAGGCGTAGAACCAACCGAATACGCTAAGTTACTGAATAATTTGATTATAGATGCACTTGACAGGCTTGAAACTGTCGAAAATGGATTCAGGGCAAAAGCAGAAGATTCTGTGCGATTGATTTCTGTGGGTGTTTCAAAAGATTTATTCAATAGCTGCGGCAGTATTTTAATTTCAAAATTTGATTTTATCGATTTTACTTTTGCCGAAGATGACGCTCTTTTTGCACTTGTCGATGCTAAAAAACTCGACTTTGCCATCACTACAAAACGATATGATACGTTTGATACTATTTATGAAATCGTCGGTAAAATTAAATTGATCATGGTCGCGCCAATGAGTTTGGATGCATCAGAATTCCGTCAAAAGCTGAAGTCTGATAAATATGCAGAAATCGAACAATGGCTAAACGAACAAAAATGGTACAGTCATGATGCCCGAATTCCGCATATAAAATTATTCTGGCTTCATGCCTTCAATAAAAAAAGACCGGCAATGGTACCTAATTATATCATTCCGTCAGAATCTGAAATGCTCGAACTGCTTTCTAAAAATACCGGAATTGCCGTGACATGGAATTGCAACGCCCGAAAATATATTAAAGAAAACAAATTGCAATTGGTTTGGAATAGTTTTCACGTTCCGGAGGAGTTTGTTTATTTATTGACGGCAAAAAACAATAATCTAAATACGTTTTTTGAAAGTATTGCCAAAGAATTGAAACTGTTTTTAGGCAATAGAATGTAGTTTTCTGTCAAGGATTTTTTTTAGCCACGAATTCACGAATTAATATTTTGCGAATTGTTGAGGAAAAAAATTAGTAAAAATTAGTGCAATTCGTGGCAAACCTTTTTTAATGTGTGAGATAGTATGGAAAATTTTCAAAATATAAGAATAGCTGTTGACGCTATTGTTTTTGGATATAAAAACAATAGTTTATATGTGCTTTTGATAGAACAAAAGTTCGGTTCGGCAGAGAAATATTGGGCGTTGCCGGGCGGTTTGGTAAAAAATGAAGAATCATTAAGTGATGCGGTAATCAGGGAATTACATGAGGAAACGAATGTAAAGCTGAATTTTATGGAACAGCTTTACACTTTTGGAGATGATATCTTCAGAGATTCCAGAAACAGGGTAATTTCTGTTGCGTATTATGCTTTGGTCGATGCTTCGAATCTGGAAATTAAAGCGGATACAGATGCCGAAAGAGTGCAATGGTCTAAAATTGACGAAGTTCCCTCTTTGGCATTTGACCATAATTTAATTGTTGAAAAAGCCATTTCAAGATTAAAAGCCAAACTTACTTACGAACCTATTGGTTTCGATTTACTTTCCGAAGAATTTTTATTTTCTGATTTGGAAAACCTTTATTGCACCATTTTAGAAAAGGAAATTGACCGTCGAAATTTCAGAAAAAAAATTCTCAGTTATGGATTTTTAGAAGAAACAGAAAAATTTTCACCAATAAAAAGCGGAAGACCGGCAAAATTATTTCGATTTAATAAACTGAAATACAATGAATTAATCAATAAAGGCTTTCACTTCGAAATAAAGTTTGCGTAAATTTTACACAAAATAAATTGTTTATTAAATAATTAAATCTATATTTGCGTATAATTAACGCAAACTAAAAAACTATGATACTTAACCTAGACCCAAAATTCGCTCCTTTTCAAAATCAGGAAGAAATCAAATTTCAAAGTTTTACATTTTCTGGAGGAGAACCTCACATTAAAATCAATCCTGATTTTGATGCCACTCAAAAAGTAACCATCACACATAGATTAAATTCATTCAACGATTTAGGATTGTTGTGTATTACGGTAGATGCTTTACGCAGAATGGATGTTAAAGTAATCGATTTGTTTATTCCGTATTTTCCGGCTGCAAGACAAGATCGTGTCATGATTCCCGGTGAACCATTATCTGTAAAAATATATGCCGATATTATAAATGCCATGCAATTAAACAAAGTTTTTGTTTTTGACGCGCATTCTGAAGTGACTCCGGCTTTATTGAACAACAGCACAGTTATTCCAAACTATACTTTCATTAAAGAAGTTTTAAACGTAATAGGCGAAAACGTAAAATTAATTTCTCCTGATGGCGGCGCTCTGAAAAAGATCTACAAAGTTTCTGAATTTTTAGGTGGTGTTGATGTGGTAGAATGCAGCAAAAGCCGTGATGTAAAAACCGGAAAATTGTCTGGTTTCAAAGTGTACGAAGACGACTTAAACGGAATTGATTGCTTAATTGTAGATGATATTTGTGATGGAGGCGGAACTTTTGTTGGCTTAGCCGAAGAATTAAAAAAGAAAAACGCCGGAAAATTATACTTAGCCGTAAGCCACGGAATCTTCAACAAAGGTTTTGAAGTTTTAAATTGTTTCGACAAAATATTTACTACAAATTCAGTAAAAGACTTCGAAGGCGAAAGTGTTCAAGTGGTAAAGTTAGATCAATTGATTTAAAAGTTTTAAGTTTTTTTAGTTTCAAGTTTCATGTTACTGCTGAGAACTTGAAACTTGAAACCTGAAACAAAAAAAACTGAAACAAAAACTATAACCAAACAACTAGAAATTATGAGTGACGATTTAAAACCAAGATTTATTGAGTCTTTAAGAAGAAACAATGATCAGATTAGAGAAGACAGAGCCAAAACAATTGGTGAGGATTCTGAATTAATTTACAGACGCCGAGTTGAAGATATCGAACTGAAAATAAAAAGACTCGAAAGAGAGCAGGAAGGTCTTATCGATATCAGTCCGCTTGATAAAAATAGTTTGACTTTTGCCGATTTTCAACCGGAAGCATTTGTGCAAAGAGATATGGAATTATCATTAACAATCAGAAATTTAAATATTCAGTTTGAAGTGACAAAAAAGAGATTCGAATATTTATTTGGTAAAACATTTTAATTATGGGAGGTACAAGATACGATTTAGGCGCTCGCGATAGCAGAGCCAAAAAAGCAGGATACGGATTTAAATCTGCCAGTGAGATTTTTGTTCAAAATCAAATTGGTGTGGCACATGAATCTATGAATCCAAACGGAATTACGTTTAGAGAAGCCAGAGATTCTGAAGTGCATCCTAATACAGTTCCTATTATTTTGGGATTGGATGTGACGGGAAGTATGGGACATATTCCGCATGAATTGATCAAAGAAGGACTTCCAAAATTAATGGGCGGAATTATTCAGGGCGGAGTTCCGGATCCGGCACTTTTGTTCTTAGGAATTGGCGATCACGAATGCGACAGATTTCCATTGCAGGTTGGGCAATTTGAATCTGGCGATGAAGAATTGGATATGTGGCTTACGAGAACTTATATTGAAGGAGGAGGAGGAGGAAATGCTGGAGAAAGTTATCTTTTGGCGTGGTATTTTGCAGCCTTTCATACCAAAACAGATGCTTTCGAAAAAAGAGGTCAAAAAGGATTGTTGTTTACCGTAGGTGATGAACCAAATTTACCAACACTTCCGGCATCTGCCATAAAAGAAATTATGGGTCAGGGACAGCAAACCTACACGCATCTTGAATTGTTGAAAGAAGCGCAAAAACGTTATGAAGTCTATCACATTAGTGTTTTACATTCAGATCAGGCTGTGAGAGCAAATGTTGCCTGGAAAGAATTATTAGGAGAAAACTGTTTATCAATCGAAGATCACAGAGAAATCCCGAATGTAATCAAGAAAATTATTTGTGATAAACATAAAAGTTCAGGATCAGGTTTAGGAACAATTCCGCTTGACGGATTAGATAATATAGAAATGCTTTAAATATTTAACACATAGGAATATAGGTTTTTTTAAATTAAAAATTGAGAATTAAAAATTAAAAATTTTTGAGACCTTATTCACATACTGCTATGAGATTTATTTTAAGTGAAACGACTTTTTAGGTTCTGCAAAGCTATGTTTCTATGTGTTTAAATAATATTTACAAAATGAAAACAGCTCAAATAGTTATAGGTTTAGGATTTGGTGATGAAGGAAAAGGAATTACAACAGATTTTCTGGCGAAGCAAAATCCTGAATCTATAGTTATTCGGTTTTCAGGAGGACAGCAAGCAGCGCATACGGTTATGATTGGTGATAAAAAACACGTTCATTCCAGCTTTGCAAGCGGTGCTCTTCGCGGTTTGCCTTCTTATTTTAGTGAACACTGTACGATTCATCCTGTTTTTTTATTCAATGAAAGAAAAGAACTGGAAGATTTAGGCGGGAACATTGAACTTCATATTCATCCTTTAGCCAAAATCACAACACCTTTTGATGTTTGGCAAAATCGAAATAACGTGAGAAATCTGGATCACGGAACTTGCGGTAAAGGAGTTGGAGCGACTATGAAACGTAACGAAGGTCAATACAAATTATATGCAATTGATTTGATTGCGCCTCGCCAAATGCTTTTGGAGAAACTGGAAAAAATCGCGTATTACTATGGTTTTTTAAACGAAAGTGAAATTGATGAGGAAGTAAATCATTACGTCGAAGTTATCGATCAAATAAAATGGAATATCAGCGATTATAGCTTTTTAGAAAAGTATCAGAATCTTATTTTTGAAGGAAGTCAGGGCATTTTACTCGATATGGATCACGGTGTTTTCCCGAATGTAACGTATGCCAATACAACATCAAAAAATGCATTTGAAATCTGTAAAAAATTGCAAATTGAGGATATAGAAATGTATTACGTAACCAGAAGTTATTCAACCCGACACGGAAGTGGCTGGATGAGTAATGAAAGGGAATTAAAATTAAAAAATAACGAAGAAGAAACTTGTGTTTACAATGATTTTCAAAAAGAATTGCGAACCGGCGATTTAGATTATGATCTTTTAAATTATAGCTTAAAGTTAGATGCGGCTTATAGTCCAAACGCAAAAAGAAATCTGGTTGTAACGTGTATGGATCAGATTGAAATTGAAATTGAATATGAATTTGAAAAGTTAACAACAGAATTCAAAGAAATCTACGGTTCATTTTCACCGGATTCAAAAGATTTTAAACAGATAACTTCTTTGTTTCAATAAAGAAAAAATGAAATACAATATAGAAAACATAGCCGCAGAAAGTAAGTTTTTATTTTTCTGGGGACATCAGCCAAGCAAAGATGAAACAATAACAAAAACCTGTTTCAGTCAATGGTGGTTAAGTTCTTTTGAAGTCGATAAAGTGATTTACAAAACTGCAGAACACTGGATGATGGCTAAAAAAGCCGAATTGTTTAATGATAAGGATGTTTTGGAAAAAATCATTAAAGCAAATTCTCCTGCAGAAGCCAAAAAGTTAGGTCGGGAAGTTAAAAATTATGATGACAAACTTTGGTTGGCAAACCGATATGAGATTGTAAAACAAGGTAATTATCATAAGTTCAGTCAGAATACAGATTTAAAAACGTTTTTGCTGAATACCAAAGACAGGGTTTTAGTTGAAGCCAGTCCGGTTGACCCAATTTGGGGAATTGGTATGGCAAGTGATCATAAAGATGTTATGAATCCGGAGAAGTGGAAAGGTTTGAATTTGTTAGGCTTTGCTTTGATGGAGGTTAGGGATGAATTGAGATAGTATAAGGATTAAAAATGAAAGAGAAAATAGAATCTGGATTATTTGGTTTAGCGATTGGTGATGCCTTGGGTGTTCCGGTAGAATTTTATTCGAGGTCTTCCTTAAAACAAAATCCTGTTTCTGAAATGATTGGTTATGGAACACATTATCAACCTTTAGGAACATGGAGTGATGATAGTTCACTTGCTTTTTGTTTAGCTGAGAGCTTATATAATGGTTTTGATTTATTTGATATAGCCAGAAACTTTGTAAAGTGGTATAGTGCCGAATTATGGACACCGCACGGAAGAGTTTTTGATATTGGAATTGCTACAAGAAATGCAATCCATAATATTGCAAAAGGTCATGAACCGGAATTGTGTGGAGGTTTTGAAGAAAAAGATAACGGAAATGGCTCTTTGATGCGTATCTTACCATTAGTTTTTTATCTTAAAAATGAAAAAGACATTGAAGTAATTTATCAAAAAGTCAAGGCGGTTTCATCAATTACTCATGCACATTTTCGTTCGGTATTTGCTTGTTTTATTTATGTTATTTATTGTTTGGAGATTCTAAAAGATAAAGATAAATTCGAGGCTTATAATGAAATGCAAAATGTTCTTTCAAAATTTCTGGAAGATAAAAAATACAATCCTATCGAAATTCAATTTTTTGATAGGGTTTTAAATAATGATATTTCAAAGTATCCTGAAGTTAATATTCATTCATCAGGATATGTATTGCATAGTCTAGAAGCAAGTTTGTGGTGTTTTTTAAATTCAGATTCTTATGAAGAAACAGTTTTAAAAGCTGTTAATTTAGGAGAAGATACAGATACCACTGGAGCAATTGCTGGAGGGTTAGCAGGAATTTATTATGGAATAGAAAATATTCCAAAAAAATGGATTGAGGATTTGGTTAGAAACAACGATATAAAAGAATTAGCACAAAGATTATCAAAAAATATAAATTTAAGCCTATGAACCCACTATTATTAACAGACGGTTACAAAGTTGACCACAGAAGACAATACCCGGACAAAACAACATTAGTATATTCTAACTGGACACCAAGAAAATCAAGAATCGAAGGACTTGATGAGGTGGTGTTTTTTGGATTGCAGTATTTTATCAAAAAATATATTATTCATGATTTTGATGCTGATTTCTTCAAAAAACCAAAAGAAGAAGTAGTTAAAAAATACGCGCGAAGAATCAATAATTATTTAGGCGAAAACCAGGTTGGAACAAAACATATTGAAGATTTACATGATTTAGGATATATTCCGATGGTTTTTAAAGCGTTGCCGGAAGGATCAAGTGTTCCGTTGCGAGTTCCAATGTTTACGATGTATAACACGCTTCCGGAATTTTTCTGGTTAACGAATTATTTCGAAACCTTACTTTCTGCCGTGATTTGGCTGCCTTGTAACTCTGCTACAATCGCCAAAGAATACAGAAAAGTTCTGGACAAATATGCTGATGAAACTTCATCTGTTCCTGAATTTGTAGATTGGCAGGCGCATGATTTCTCAATGAGAGGAATGGGCGGAATCGAAGCGGCAATAACTTCTGCAGCCGGACATTTATTAAGTTTTACAGGTTCTGATACGATTCCGGTAATTGATTTCTTCGAAGATTATTACAATGCCAATTCTGATTCAGAATTAATCGCAGGTTCAGTTGCAGCTACAGAACATTCTGTAATGTGTATGGGAACGACGGAAGGCGAATGTGAAACTTTCAAAAGATTAGTGACAGAAGTGTATCCAAAAGGAATTGTTTCTATCGTTTCTGATACCTGGGATTTATGGAAGGTTTTAACTGATTATTTGCCACGTTTAAAAGAAGATATTGTTGCCAGAGAAGGTAAAGTTGTAATTCGTCCTGATAGTGGGGATCCGGTTGATATTATCTGCGGAAATCCAAACGGAAAAACCGAACAAGAAAAGAAAGGTGTTATTGAGCTGCTTTGGGATGTTTTTGGAGGAACAACCAATGCAAAGGGATATAAAGAGCTTATTCCTCAAATTGGAGCTATTTACGGCGATAGTATTACGGTAGCAAGAGCAACTCAAATTGCAGAAAGATTAAAAGAAAAAGGATTTGCATCTACAAACGTGGTTTTAGGAATTGGTTCTTTTACTTATCAATACAATACCAGAGATACTTTTGGTTTTGCCATGAAAGCAACTTACGGAGAAGTAGACGGTGAAGGAAGAGCGATCTTTAAAGATCCAATTACTGATGACGGAACTAAAAAATCGGCTAAAGGATTAATGAAAATTGATTTAGTTGATGGAGTATATCATTTAACGGATAACGTTTCATGGGAAGAAGAAAAACAAGGAGAATTGAAAGAAGTTTTCAGAGATGGTAAACTTTTAAAAGATCAATCTTTGAGTGAGATTAGAGCGAGAGTTAAAGCTCAAATTAGCGTTTCATTATAAAAACAAAAAGCCTGAATTTTTAATTCAGGCTTTTTTTTGTCTTATTTGTCATTTCGACGGAGGAGAAATCACATCCAGAGAGAAACGTACTTTATGTCTTTACTTTATGTGATTTCTCCTCCGTCGAAATGACAAAAATGCTGTAAATAGTTTTTTTACTTCTTATAAAAATTATTGTGATAAATATATTGCCAAACTTTTGCAGGCAATAAGGGCTGAATATTTTTCCCTTCCTTTATACTATTGCGAATAAAAGTCGAAGAAATCTCTACAATTGGCGCATCAATAATATGTACTTTTGGATGTGATTTTAATTCAATATTTTCCTCTTCTTCAGAAATTCTGGGATAAACATAAATATCATAATGATCCAGAATCACTTCGTAGTTTTTCCATTTATGAAGCGTCTTTAAATTGTCTTCGCCCATAATTAAAGAAAAATCATGAGTTGGATATTTCTCCTGCAAATGGACCAGAGTATTTACCGTATAATTGGGCTGAGGTAATTTGAATTCAATATCCGAAGGTTTGATTTTTGGATAATCTTCTGTGGCCAGAAAAACCATTTCCAGTCGTTGATGATCGTCCAATAGGGTAGATTTTTTCTTTACCGGATTATGAGGCGTAACGACCATCCAAATCTGATCTAAGTCAGCAAACTCAGCCATATGATTCGCAATGATCAAATGACCAACATGAATGGGATTATACGTTCCGAAATAAAGGCCTATTTTCATTTTTAAGAGTTTCGCAGAGATTCGCTAAGATAGCACAAAGATTCACGAAGTTTTAAAGGTGCTTTGTGAATCTTCGCGGAATAAAATTATTTATTTACGAAATCCTTCACTAACTGATATGCTTCTTCTTTAGCGGTATCCAAATCGTAATTTTTTATAATAGTATCAAATTGCGGAGCAGTTGCCAACTCAACTGACGCTTTTGCAATTCGCATATTGATTTTATCGTCACTTTCGGTAGAGCGCTCTTTTAAGCGGCGTTTTAGTTCATCTACACTTGGAGGTTTTACAAAAACGGCAAGAGTTTGTTCCGGAAATTTATGTTTAATACGTAATCCGCCAGCAACATCAATGTCAAAAATCACATTTTTACCCAAAGCCCAGATACGTTCGATTTCAGCTTTTAAAGTACCGTAGAAATTATCACGGTAAACTTCTTCCCATTCCAGGAAATCTTCGGCTTTAATGTGTTTTTTGAATTCTTCCAGTGAGATAAAATAATAATCTTTTCCGTGTTCTTCTTCTCCGCGTGGATCGCGTGAAGCCGCTGAGATCGAAAATTCTAAATTTAAATCCTCTTTCCCAAGTAAATGCCTTACTATAGTTGTTTTTCCTGATCCTGATGGTGCAGAGAAAACAATTAATTTTCCTTTGTTCATTCTTTATTTATATGTGATCAATCGGTCCAGAGATTAAGCTCTTTTTTTAGGATTGATAATATTTCATTATATGCAATTAACTCGTCTACTTTTGGATAAAATTTTAAATAGGTTTCTGGATTATAAAAAGAAAAGTTATTTTTCATCTTTCCGTTTTTAATATAAACCTGATATCCCGCTCCATCTGTTACAAGAACTTTTTTTCTGTTAAATACCTTTTCTCCGTTTTCTAAATCTATAAATGGAGCACTTAATTTATATTCTACGTTTTCCATATCTGGAAGAAATTCCACATTGGTTAACAGTAAATTGAGCCAAATCGAGTTTGGATCTTTTGGTTTTAGTTTTCCAATGTTTTCTTTAGGAAAAAGTAATCCATCAATTTTAGTTACTTGTTTTAACGTTTTTGAATAGGAATAGATATAAACTATCCAATTGTTTCTCCCGTTATCATACATTCTAAATATTTGCATGGTGCTGGTAATGGAATAATCTTTATAAATACGAATTTCCTTTTCAAATTCTAACATATCCGGTACTTCTAAAACCTTATTGATTTCTGAAATTTCCTGGGCTTTAACATGAAAGCTAAACAAAAGAATAATCGAAATAAAAAAAAGTTTCATTAAGATCTAAAGCACATTTAAAACCTGTTCTTTAATCTTCTCCAATTCATCCTTCATCATTACCACCAATTTCTGCATTTGCGCGTGATTCGATTTAGAACCCATAGTATTGATCTCGCGACCCATTTCCTGAGTAATAAAACCTAATTTACGGCCATTAGCTTCAGTACCTTTTATAGTTTCTAAGAAATAATCTAAATGATTTGTCAAACGAACTTTCTCCTCAGTAATATCCAGTTTTTCTAAATAATAAATCAATTCCTGTTCAAAACGATTTTCATCAACATTTACTTTCAATTCAGAAATTGCAGTTTGCAAACGATCTTTTATAGCCTGAACACGTTCCGGATCAAGAGCCAAAGCATCATTCATGTATTGGCGAATATTCCCGATTCTAAGATTAAATTCTTTTTCAAGCGATTCACCTTCGTCTTTTCTAAAGTTTAAAATGTTCTGAATCGCTTCTTCGATAATAACCTGAATTTGCTCCCAGTCATTTTCGTCAATTTCTTCACGTTCAGTTTTTAAGGTGTCCGGCATACGAACCGCCATTTTCATTAATTCAGTTTCATCTGCAGCAGGATATACTTCTCTTAACTGAGCGATATAATTTTTTACAACAGGAACATTTACTTTAGTCGAAGTTTGTTCGGCAGTACTTTCAATGTAGATTGCGAAATCAATTTTTCCTCTTTCAAGTTTTGTAGAGATAAAAGTTCTTAGACCTAATTCCATTTCGCGATAAAGAGACGGCATTCTTACGTTTAAATCTAAACCTTTACTATTTAAGGATTTTACTTCGACGGTAATTTTTTTTGTAGGCAATTGCAAAGAAGCTTTGCCAAACCCTGTCATAGATTGTATCATATAATTGAGTATAAAGGCGCAAAGATAAATAAAAGTTTGCTGTGTTTAGTTGTAAAATGTCTAATCTGTTCAGAGCAAACGGTTTTAAAGTTTTTTGCCACGAATTTCACGAATTTACACTAATAAGAATATTAATTTGTGAAAATTGGTGCAATTAGTGGCTATCTTTTTTAGAGTCGAAATTTTAATTTGGGCGTTCCCTCCGGTCGGGCTATGCGCTCCCAATCTTTTTTTGAGCAGAAAAAGCTCAAAAAAAGGATTTCCGCTTCAAACGAAGTTCACTGAACACTAAAATAAAATTATAGTGAAGTAATCCCTGCATTTTAAAACTTTATTTTTCTAAAGCTTTCATAACCTGCAAAGTCACAGGTTGCGTATTGCCAACATAAATTTTTTCATCAATAATAAAAACCGGACGGCTTATAAAAGTATAATGCTCTAAAATGTACTTTTTATAATCAGCTTCCGTAAGGTTTTTATTTTTCAAATCCATTGACTTATACAATTGTGCTTTTTTACTGAACAAAGCTTCGTAACTGCCGGCAAGCTTGTACATTTCTTCCAATTCGGCTTCAGTTATTGGATTTTGCTTGATATCGTGAAAAACCAGATTATTATCTTTTGGCAAACCTTTAATAATTTTTCGACAAGTATCGCACGACGCTAAGTAATATATTTTGTTCATGATTTCTATTTTAGATCACTACAAAGAAAATCCATTTGAAATAGAAAATTGCCTAATTTTATAAAAAAAATATACCTATGAATTCAGTTTTTGAAACACAGAAAACCATTAGAGAAGTTCTTCTAAAAATTTTGGATAATTATTCATTAGAACAATTGAATAAAATTCCGCAGGGTTTTAATAATAACATCATTTGGAACGCCGCACATTGTGTTGCTGTTCAACAAGCTTTGGTTTATAAATTGTCCGGTTTGCCAACAAAAGTTTCTAATGAATTTATACTAAAATATTCAAAAGGAGCAAAGCCCGAAGGTGATGTGAGCCAGGAAGAAGTTGATGAAATTAAAACATTACTTTCTACGACTTTGCATCAGGTACAAAAAGATTATGAAGATCAAATATTTGTAAATTTTCATGAATATACAACCAGTTTAGGAAACACACTTTGGGAGATAAATGGCGCACTCGAATTTAATAATTACCATGAAGGAATTCACACCGGTGTAATTATGAGTATTAGAAAATTTGTTTAAAATAAAAAAGTCCCAATTAATGGGACTTTTTTTTATTCTATTATTCGTTCTATAGTGACTTTCATTGCGCCTGAACCCCTGCTTTTGGTTATTTCCATAAAAGCTCTTTTTGAGAGGTCTAATTCACGTGTTTTTACAAACGGACCGCGATCAGTAATTTTTACGATTACAAATTTTCCGTTTGCTTCATTGGTTACTTTTATTCTGGTACCAAATGGAAGTTTTTTGTGTGCTGCGGTGTATTTGTTATTGTCGAATCTGCTTCCGTTTGCTGTTTTTCTTCCTGTAAATTTATCAGCGTAATAAGATGCGTGTGCGTTTTTTTTGTAGGGTTTTAATTTTAAACCATTGTCGGTAAATATAGAATCATTTTCCGTAGGCGGGACTGATAATTTTCCGATTTTTACTGTGTCCTGAATTTTAGGAGACTCTATTGCTGCTTTGTTCTGACTCATTATAGTCGTAAAACAACTTAAAAATGTAACTGCAAATAGGGAGAGTGTTGTGTTTTTTTTAATTCTCATGGGTTATTGTTTTTCAGACTTGGGGACTTTGTACAAATAATATGCCGAGATAAAAAAAGCCCTAATTTTAGGGCTTTAGTTGATGGTTGTTAGAACCACAGATTCCATGGGATTCTACTTAAAATAAGCAATAATCCTAAACCGTAAAAAATAGCAAACGTTTTAAATTTTGCTTCGCTATTGATAAGTTTTTTATGTTTAGACCATCCGATAGTAATTAGGATGATAGCGATAATATTAACAAGAGGATGTTCTAATGAAGTTAATCGAAGTTCTGCGTTAGACATTTGTCCGAAAGCCGCCTTTCCTAATGGAGATACAAAATAAAGGATCAAACCGATTAATAATTGAGTATGTGTTCCGATCAAGGCAAATAAGGCAATTTTACGATCTTTACCGGTAAATTCTTTTTTTGAAGTAAATCCGATTATTGCATTTACAACTGCAATCAGTAAAAGTAATAATGCTAAATAAGCCCAACCGGAATGAAATTTTTGTAGAAAATAATACATAAATTGTTTTTTTGTTTAAAACAAATATAATAAAAAAGGGCATAAAAAAAACGGCGTTGGACTAAAAGTCAACGCCGTTTTTGATATTTATTTAGATTCTAAATATTAGAAATCGTAACGGAAAGTAAAGTTCCAAGTTCTTCCGTAACCGAAGTAAACTCTGTTGTCAGTTGCAACACCTTTATAAACAGCTCCAGCTTGTTGATAAGTTACTGCCGGATTACCTCCTGCAGCTGGTGTTTTTACGTCGTCTGCAAATATGTTAGTAAATGACTCATTGATATATATTTTATCAAAAACGTTGTTTACGTTAAGTCTGAAGTTTAATGCACCTAATTTATCGCTTAATACCCATTTGTAAGATATACCAGCATCTGTAGTTGCAAAACCAGGTAATTCCATAGCTCCTTTGTTGTCTTCTTTTATAAAACTTGAAGGAGTAATGTTTCCATATAATTTTTCAGAGTAGTTAAGGTTTGCATCCACATTCAAACCGTTGAAGATTTCGTATGCAGCTCCAAGTGCCATTGTAGTCTGAGCAGCATTTCCAACTTTAACTCCGTCAAGGTATAAAGTTTGAGCTGTTCCTCCAGCAACTGGTTGGTATTGATTGTCAAAACGATTACTTTTTGCATTTCCATCATATTTCCAGTCACCAACAGAAATCATTCCGTTTAATTTTAACTTATCAATTGGTCTTGCAGTAACGTCTAATTCTACACCTGTATGAATTTCATTAACACCGTCAAAAGTGTATAATCCTCCTGGGTTTGATGCCGCATCAGGATCAGGACCAGTTGTAAATCTGTCTTTCCAAGTTGTATAATAAGCATTTAAATTTGCAGTAAAGATTCTTGAACGGAAACCATAACCAAGTTCAATAGCGCTAATTTTCTCATTCGTTAAATTTGGATTAGTAACTGAAAGGAAGTTAGGATAAACTGATGTAAAGAAAGGTTGTTTAGAGTAGTATCCTCCATTAACAAAAACATTATGTTGCTCGTTAATGTTATAATTAACTCCCGCTTTTACGTCACCACCTGTAAGGTTTTCGTAATCTGTACTTGAAAGAGGGTTTGTTGGAGCATAGTTAAAGTGATCTTCTCTTTTGTATCCTTGTGAAGAAATAGCACCTTGAAGGAAAGCAGATAAATTACCTTTTGAATACTCTAATTGAGAGAAAGCACCATAGTAATTAACTTTACTGTCATAAGAATAACCAAGTCTTTCCTGATAATCTGTACTTACAAATGGATTTCCAGTTGGTCTGGCTGCATATGTAGTAGATAGAACTGTGTTAATTGGAGTTACACTATCGCCGCTTTTATTTGTTCTGTCAAGGTAGTTAGTCGCTCCAAATAAATCGATAAGTGTTTGATAGTGAACTGCAGTATAAGTTCTTCCTTCAACTCCGAAGTTTAAATTAAAACTGTCAGATAATTTTTTATCTAAATTTAAAACCGTACCGTACCAGTTATGAGAGTTTATAGAAGAATACTCTGTAATACCTGTAGATAAGTTTGTTGCACTTCCAGTAACAGTACTATTTTGGTAAGCACCACCTGCAATAGGAGTTCTTGTTCCTAATGTTGTTGGTTGTCCTGAGTTCCATGCCTGAATTAAATCAAATTTAATCAAACCATCAGCATCTCTTAAATTGTTAGGCGCTGTTGCAGTTCCTATAGTGTAAGGGTTTTGACCTTTTATTCCACCGTTAGAAGTTGTTCCTCCACCACGACCCCAAGAACCGTAAACAACTGTAGAGAATTTTGTAGTTGAGTTAATATCATAATCCCAGTTTAAACTCATTACCGGTTTGTGGTAGTAATTAGTTTTTAAGCTGGTTTCTTCACCATTTCTATATCCCCAATCAGAGTTATATTTGATGTTTGGTTCTTTACCATCACTTCCATATTTTAAGAAATCAGTTAAGTATGGAGAAGTTGATCTTTGGTTGTGCCATTGAGGCGCACCTGTAAAAGTAAATTGAATACTGTTTTTGTCATTTATTTTGTAACCAAAAGCCATGAAATAATTGTATCCTTCAAATTTAGTTCCGTCAACGTAACCATTTCCTTCAGTTCTACTAAATAAAACAGAAGCAGAAAGACCATTTTTCATTACTCCAGTATTGTAAGAACCTTGAACTTTAAGGTAGTTATCGTTACCAAAACTAGATGAAATATTTCCACCTTCTTTCATGTCAGAAGTTTTTGTTATAACATTGATAGTTCCTCCAATTGAAGAAATAGCAAGTTTAGACGCTCCTAAACCTCTTTGAACTTGCATTGCTGAAGTTACATCAGACAAACCTGCCCAGTTACTCCAATATACAGAACCACCTTCCATGTCATTAACAGGAACCCCGTTAATCATTACAGCAATGTTTTTTTGATCAAATCCACGAATAACAATTCTTGAATCACCAAATCCACCACCTGCTTTTGAAGCATATACAGAAGGAGTGCTTTTTAAAATTTCAGGAAATTCCTGAGAACCTAATTTTGCTTGAATTTCAGTAGCTTTGATAGTAGAAACTGCCACTGGAGTTTTTCTATCTTGTACTAAGTCAATTACACCACTTTTAACTACTACTTCAGTTAATTCGTTAGAATTTGAACTTAAAGTAATAACCCCTAAGTTAACAGTTCCTCCGTTTGAAACAGTAAATGAAATTGTTTTTGATTCGTATCCAAGATAAGAAACAACAATCTGTCCAGATGTAGCTGAAGTTGTAATGGTAAATTTACCATCAAAATCACTTGAACCAGCGTCTGAAGAGCCTTTAACTGCTGCATTAGCACCAGGCAAAGAAAGAGCACCATCTGTAATAGTACCCATAATTTTGTTTTGAGAAAATGCGGTTGAAACTATCATGAACAATAGTCCCGTGAGTAACCAATTTTTCATTGTCTTCATTTGTTTATTTAGTTTATTGTTTTTGGCAAAATTATAACATTTAATTCGGTTAATGTTATCAAACTGTTAAGAAAAACAACTTTTGTTTAATCCGTTACGCATTAAAATGATTTATTCTTTTTCTATTACAGAAAATAAGATATTTTTAAATTTACTGTGTGGTTTTTTGTTAAAATCGTAATAATGTGGACAGTGTTGTAGTGTTCGCCTTTCAAATAAAGTTGATTTCTTTGTTAAAAACCGCTATTTATACGAAAAAACGCCTTAATTTTTAGTAAATCAAGGCGTTTCAAATCGTTAGGTAATTTTTAATTTATTTATTTTTCAGGAAATGATTCAACAAAAAGGATGTTGAGCTATCGTGAGTTTTAACTGTTTTAGTATTTATTTCTTCCAAAATAGAATTGGCTAATTGTTTTCCTAATTCAACTCCCCATTGATCATAACTAAAAATGTTCCAGATAATTCCCTGAACAAAAATTTTGTGTTCGTATAATGCAATTAATGAACCCAAGGATTTTGGTGTTAATTTTCGAATTAAGATTGTATTAGTTGGTTTATTTCCGGTAAAAACTTTAAAAGGCAGTAAATAAGATGCTTTTTCTGCAGAAAGTCCTTGTTTGTCAAATTCTGCCTGAACCTGAGCCGAAGTTTTTCCGTTCATCAACGCTTCCGTTTGAGCAAAAAAGTTTGACATCAATTTATCGTGATGATCTTCGTTTCTGTATAATGGTTTTACAAATCCGATAAAATCAGTCGGAATCAATTTTGTTCCCTGATGAATTAATTGAAAGAAAGCATGTTGAGAATTCGTTCCCGGCTCTCCCCAAATAATAGTTCCGGTTTGATAGTTTACTGGTTTTCCGTCACGGCCAACACTTTTACCGTTACTTTCCATAGTTGCCTGTTGTAAATATGGAGCTAATTTTGATAAATATTGTGTGTACGGAATCAAAGCTTCACTTTCGGCACCAAAGAAATTGTTGTACCAAACGCTTAATAAAGCCAAAATTACCGGAATGTTTTCATCAAATTCAGCCGATTTAAAATGCTCGTCCATTTCATTGGCGCCTTTCAATAAATCATTATAATTATCAAAACCAATTGCCAATGCGATACTCAAACCAACAGCGCTCCATAAAGAGAATCTTCCTCCAACCCAATCCCACATCGGGAAAACATTGTCCGGATTAATTCCAAATTCAGTTACTTTTTGAATATTTGTAGAAACAGCAACGAAGTGTTTTGCAATATCTTCTTTCGAAGCCGATTTTAAAAACCACTCTTTTATAGTTTCAGAATTGGATAATGTTTCCTGAGTTGTAAAAGTTTTAGAAACAATCAGAAACAATGTAGTTTCAGGATTCAATTTTTTGATTACTTCGTTTACGTGATCGCCATCAACATTCGAAACAAAATGTGTATTTAAATGATTTTTGTAAAACTGTAAAGCTTCAACCGCCATAACCGGACCAAGATCAGAACCTCCAATGCCAATATTTACGATATCAGTAAAAGCTTTTCCTGTAAAACCTTTTCTTTCTCCCGAAATAACTTCACTGGTAAATTTTTTAATTTTACTTTTTACTTCGTAAACTTCAGGAATTACATTTTCGCCATCAACCTTAATAACTGCAGATTCCGGTGCACGCAAAGCTGTATGCAAAACCGCTCTGTTTTCAGTTTGGTTGATAATTTCGCCACCAAAATATTGTGAAATCGCATCTTTTAATCCAATTGAATTGGCCAATTCTAATAATAGCGAAATAGTTTCCTGACTAATATTGTTCTTAGAATAATCAACTAAAAAATCATTCCATTGTAAATTGAATTTTTCAACACGGGCATTATCCTGTTGAAACAATTCTTGTATCGTAGTTGCTTGAATCGCATTATAGTGGTTTTGCAGATTTTTCCACGCTTCAGTCCCGGTTGGGTTTGTTGTGTTTAAAGCCATTTTTGTTTTTTATTGAAAGTTTGTTTATTGAAACACAAAAATACTGAAATTACTTTTAATAGCTTTAAGCTTCATAATTATATAACAATTAGTTACGAAAACGTTTTTCCAAATGATAACGATTGTGGCTAAATCTTTTCCCAGACCACTTTTGCCGTAACAGATTTTCCGCCTTGAGTGGTGTTAACTACAATATATTCTAATTTATTATTGTTGTAATTGTAAGAACGCTTTTGTTCTGTTTGTTCCCAATTTGGAAATGAAGCCGTTTCTATTTTGAAAGTGATCGTTTTGTCCATAGTGTTAATTCCATATTTTCCAAAATGCGAATTACTTCCCTGTACAATCGCCGCATTTTCTTCAGGCGTGCATTTGTTCTTGTCGCCCGAAACTATTTTTGGTCTGTCATTCTTATAAATCTGAATCGCATAATTTCCTTTTTCATCAAAAAATAATGCACCTTTTACATCTGTTCCGTACGGAAATGTTTTGATGCCGTCTGAATCTGTGTTTTCAACAGAAACCAATTTCCAGGAACCGATAAGTGTTTTTTCTACTTTCTGCGCAAAAGCAAAATTGGAAATGATGACCGCCAATAATAGGATTTGTAGTTTTTTCATTGGAATTGATTTAATAGTTAACTTTAATAATTTCTCCGTTTATGGAACTTTCAACACTTTTCAAATATGCATTTGTTAAGTCATCGATAGGAATATCTGCAACTTTCGCCGGACTTATGGCGTTAATCCTGATTCCTCTTTCTAATTCGAGTGAAGCGGCAAGAACAAAACTGTTAATTCCGCCATTTACGATTGCTTTTGCGATATTGTTTTTTACCGGTTTGTCTCCCATTTTTCCTGATGTCAGGGTAAAAGTACCATTATCATTCAGGAATTTTTGACCAGTTAAAACCAGATTTATCTGTGCCAATAATTTGTTTTCAATACCAATGTTTAATTTTTCTTCGTCAAGCGAAAGTAAATCTCCCGTGTAACAATCGCCTGCAACGCAAATACACGCATCAATTTTTCCAATCTGGTGAAATAATTTTTCAATCGAATTTACATCCGCTATATTTACATGATAATCACCGCTATTTCTTCCGGCAGAAATAATTTCGTGATTTTTGGCAAATGCAGGTTTAATTATTTTGCCAATTTCCCCATTTGCACCAATTAAAAGTATTCTCATTTTGTTACCATTTAAGTTGTTATCTTTCACAAAATTAAAGAGCGTGCTTTCATTTAAAATTGTACGTTTTTGTATTAAAATTGTATTCTGCGATGATGACAGATAGAAATTTATATCTCCCTTTTGAAGTTGATTTTAAAGAACTGCAGCAGTTTCCGAAGATATCGCGAAAGATTACTTTTTTTGAATTGATTTATATTGTCGATGGAACCGGAATTCAGATTATAAACGAAAATAAATTTCCATATCGCGCAGGAAATCTTTTTCTTGTTACGCCGCAAGACACACATTCATTCGAAATTTTAACTTCAACCAAATTCTTTTTTCTTCGTTTTAATGAATATTTCATCAAGACCACTTCTCAAAACGGATTGCAGGAAACCGTACAGCGAATGGAATATATTTTGCAAAACGCAAGCCATCGTCCCGGATGTATTTTAAAAAACACGATCGACAAACCTTTGATTGCTTCGCTTATTGAAAGCATCATCAACGAACAAACCAATCAGCAAATTTATCATCAAAAAATAACGGAGCAGATTGTAAATGCAATCATTACAATTGTGGCAAGAAATATTGCGTTGAAATTGCCAAAGAATATTAAAGAAGCAACAGGCGAAACCGTACTTGAAATATTGCATTATATTCAGGAAAATATTTTTAACCCGAAAGAATTAAAATCCGATAAAATAAGTGAACACTTAAATATCTCGGTAAATTATCTGGGAAGGTATTTTAAGAAACAAACCGGCGAAACATTACAAGATTATATTTCAAATTATAAATTACGATTGATCGAAGCCAGGCTTTTAAACACCGATATGCGTATAAACGAAATTGCAGACGAACTTCATTTCTCTGACGAAAGTCACTTGAATAAAGTTTTCAGGAAACACAAAGGAATGAATCCTTCTGAGTTTAGAAAAAAGTTTGGGAAATAAGTATTTGAATTACCAAACCTTCCACCACGGCTTTTTATTAATCTCAATTTTTTTCTCAGCCTTATTAATTTCAATTATTTTTGGTTCTTCAGCAGTTATTTTTGCATCATCAAAAAAGAATTCGCCATTATCACTCATTCCAATTGGTGATTTTGTTCTTTCTTTCCAGTCTTCAGTTTGTAATTCGGGTATTAAAGCAGAATCGACTTTAGAAATAAATTTTTGTCTTGCTTTCTCTGTGATTTCTTCTTCAAGATTTGAAGTGGAATTTTTAAAAAGAATCAGTGAGTTTCCGGGAATATTTAAAAGGAAAATTTGCGTTTTATTCTTCACTTTCTGAATATCCAAAACTTTAAAAAAGGAATTATCATCTAAAAGAGCGTGTCCGTTTTTTACTGAAGCAGGATTAAATTTAGATAAATCCCTCGCATCCGAACTTGCGATTAAATAACGGCAATTTCCTGAAAGACCGCCACCGATATAACTCATATCAGTAAAACCTTTCTCCTTGATTATTTGCCCAATTTTATATTTTAAAATTAGATCATCAGATAAAGTAGTGTCTCTGTAAAATAGTTTTAAATCTGAAAAAGTTTCATCAAGAATATCTTTAATGCGTTTGTTTTTCATGTGATTTCTATTTTTTAGAATTGTATATTAATGCCTTTTGTTGGGTTTGTTTTTTAATAACGCCATTTTCTAACAGTTGCCTGACTAAATAAATCTTCTGCAATTTCTTCGGTCCATTTTTCAACTTGCTCTTGTTTAACTTCTCCAAAAAGATCGGTTTGGGCAAAAATCAAACAACCTTTGATATAATCGTCGGCAGTATCAAACATTTTTGTTATATACGGTCTCGTGTCGTGATCGTAGTAATAGATTTGTTTTGTTTCACTATGAAAGCAAAACATATTACCGTTTCCTAAATAATCACTAAATGAAATTAAATGCTGTAGTGGTATGTTATCTTCTTCCGTGAATTCTGGACCATAAGGATTATCTTCTCCCCAAAGCTCTTTTATCCACATGATGTCGTCAAAATTTTGTAATTCTTCGCCTATATCAGAAATGCCAAAAGTACTGTAAAAAATCTTTAACCCATCCGGAAGAGTAGTTCCAATGTGGTTTTCTAATTTATTAATTTCTGTTATTGAAATGGGTTTTTCTAAATCTTTTCTCCAGTTTTCGGCCAGAGATTCAATAATCGATTTTGTTTTTTCTTCCCAGCCAATTTCACCTATTTTCTCAAAAGGAATAATGATGTCTTCTTTTCTGTTTATTTCTATCATTTTGTCCTTGCTTTATGTAGCGCTTGAATTTAAAATTGTTGTTTAGAAAAAAGTGTTATTTCTATAAATTCCCAATACTATCCAATTCTCTCTTTAAAGGTTCCATTTGTTTTAAGAAGCGGGTTTTGTCATTTCCGGTCAAAGATTCTCCTGTTGGAAGATTTAAACGAAGTGCATCGACCTGAACGCCGTTTTTCCAGAAACGATAACAAACGTGTGGTCCCGAAGCTAGTCCTGTGCTTCCAACCAAACCAATTTTTTGTCCTTGCGTAACTCTTTGTCCGCGTTTTACAAGGATTCTGGACATGTGTAAATATTGAGTAGAGTAGGTGCCGTTGTGTTTTACTTTTACAAAGTTTCCATTTCCTGCAGTATAACCTGTGGCTTCAACAACTCCCGAGGCCGTTGTAGAAATTGGCGTTCCTGTTGGAGCCGCATAATCTGTACCTTTGTGTGCTTTCCAGGTATGCTGCACCGGATGAAATCTGTTCATCGTAAATCTTGAAGTGATTCGGCTAAATTTGATTGGTGTTTTTAAGAAGAAATTTTTCAGCGTTTTTCCTTCATCATCATAATATTCTACTTTTCCTGAAAGGGTATCTTTTTCAAAAGGAAAAGCATAAATGATTTTTCCTTTATATTCAAAAAAGGCAGCTTCAAGATCTTCAACGCCGTCATAAACTTTTCCGTTAATAAAACGTTCTGTGAAAATTAAACCGTAACGGTCTCCTTTTTTAAGTTTAAAAAAGTCAATAGACCATGAAAATACTTTGGTGATTCTGTTGGCAAGTGCCGTTTCAACGCTTTCGTTTCCTAAAGTTTCAGATAAAGAACTTTTTAAAACGCCGCCAATTATTTTACGTTTAAAAGTAACCGGTTTTATTTTTTTGTAAGCTTTTGCAATACTGTCTCTGACATCAATAACATAATATGTTAAAGCGTCAGGCTGATATATAAAAACTTCAAGATTGTTGGTTTTATTTTTAGAGCGAAGAATTGTATAAGGTTTGTTGTATCGAATTGTTCTAACATCAAAGGAATCTTTTACCTGCTCAACAATATCAAAGACTTTTTTGTCTCCAATATTTTGGCTTTGAAAAATAGATCCAAAAGAATCTCCTTTTTTTATAGTATCCTGAACAACATTATAGTCAGCGTAATTAAATCCAAATTCTATTTTTTTAGTTTTTGGTTTGGGTGTAATTTTAGTTTCTGTTTTTTCAGCGGTTTTATTACATGAAAAAATTGAAAATAATACTATTATAACTACGAATGCTTTTTTCAAACTTTTAATTTTTTTGGGAGATTAAACGGTAGCTTCATTTCCCCAATTGGACAATTCTTCTTCGGTCCACAATTTAGGAAAAAAGATGCGTCTTTGAAATTTTGGATGCATATATTTTTGCCAATCGCTTCCGCCAGTTGCTTCGCCATTTCCTTTCCCACTTTCTAGTATGTATTTTCTTGCAGTATTAAGATGCTGCATGACCCACGTAATATTTACGGTTTGATCATAATGGCGCATTGCCTTAATAAGTTCCTGATTTTGCTGGTCTTCGATTGGTAACTGAGTAAATTTTTGCCAGATGTTTTTTGTTTTGAAAGAAGACATTTGACGCAAAAACTGATCTTTATATTTGTTTTCAAATTCCTGAAGCAAATACGATTTTTTGCCGGTGTGATAATCTTTTCCTGCAGCCTGCCAGTACAAATGTTCAAAAGTAGTTTCAGGATCTGTGTTTTCGTCAAAGCTGTCTTTGTATCGGCGATCTGTTAAATTGATAACATCTGTAGAAGCAAATTCAATTAATCGGTATTGTGCACTTTGAAAACCACTTGCCGGAGTCAGGGTATTTCTGAATTTCATGTATTGATCCACTTCCATACCATTTTCCATGATACTGAATGAATTCGTAAGCATATCAAAATAACGTGTAATTCTGGATAATCTTTCGCTGAAAAAATCTACCTGAATGTTTTGGGTTTCGGCAATTTGATCAATTTCCCACAGGATCATTTTAAAAATCAATTCGTTTACCTGATGATACATGATAAAAACCATTTCGTCAGGAAGCGTCGTGCGCTGAATTTGTAGATTTAAAAGTGCATCAGTCTGAATGTAATCCCAATAAGTTATTGGTTTTGACCAAAGTAAACCTTCAAGCTGAACGTCTGTTTTTTGATTTATAGCTTGAAATTTTTGATCAATTTCTCTTAAAAGTGATTCAGAATTATCGGTGGTATTCATTATTTTTTTACTTTAAATGGACTTTTTAATCCTTTATATTCTTCAAGATCCGCTTTGAGCGATCCTACTGCAAGATCTGCCTTAATTCTTACTGGAACTTTGTTGTTATCGTCTGTTATCCAAAGCGTAACACTTTCTTTTTCTTTAAAAACGCGGCCTGTTTGTACCAATGGTTTAAACATCATCGTAGAAACGGTTCCAAATTTAGTTGTAATATCCTGACGACCTACATATTTTAACTTAAATTTTGTGATTTCTTCATCAAAAAACATGTCGATAGAAATAGATTCGCCAGATTTTAATTTGTCAATGTTGGGATGATTTCTCAAATAATAAAAAGAAGAAATAATATCTTGTACATTGTCAGTAAGAAGAATTGTTTTTTCTGATTTTCTCTTATAATCTTTTACTAATATTCTGTTTTCGCTCTGATTAAAAATACCTTCCTGATTTTTGGTGTAACCACCTTCGTCAATTTTTCGAATATAACGATACGGTTCACCGGTTTGTTTGTCAAAATAGCTTTCGTATAAATCTTCAACCTTGAAGAAAAATTTTGACATTCCGGTGGTATAACCTTTGCCAATGGCATGAAATACTTTTTTGTTATTTATGGTGGCATCTTTTACTTCAAGTGTCGCATAACCGGCGTTTACAATTCCATAATGGATTCTAAATTTAAAGTATTCTCCTGTGTCGAAGGCATCTTCACGCTGGCTGTCAAAACTGAGAACGGTGAGGGCTAATATGATGAGAACTAACTTTTTCATAGTACAATATTTACATTTTATTATAAAGATAGATAAATGCAAATTCTATTCCAAATGTACCAAAACAAAAAAACTCAGTCAATAATGACTGAGTTTTTATGCTATTAACTAACCAAAAAACTATAAATTATGAAATTTATATCAATTCGAAAGGAAACCACCCCTTTCTGATTTGCGAGTGCAAAGATAGATAGAAAGTTCAAAAAACAAATAGCAAAAGGCAAGTTTAACATAACATTTGCATAAAAAGCATCACTTTACAGAGAATTCTTCGATTTAATGTAAAAATAATGCGATTTTACAAAGTTCCTCTCAATTCTTGTTCTCTTTCGATTGACTCAAAAAGTGCTTTAAAGTTCCCTGCACCAAATCCTTTTGCACCCATTCTTTGTATAATTTCGAAAAAAAGCGTTGGTCTGTCCTGAACTGGCTTGGTAAATATTTGTAATAAGTAACCATCTTCATCGGCATCGACCATGATGGCTAATTTTTCAATTTCATTAATATCTTCTTTCATCATACCCATATGAACACCCAATCTTTCCGGAATTGCTTCGTAATAAGTATGCGGAGGAGCAGATAGAAATTCAACACCACGTGCTTTTAACTGTGAAACTGTTTTTATAATATCATCTGTTGCGATCGCAATATGCTGAATTCCGGGACCGCCATAAAAATCCAAATATTCTTCGATTTGAGATTTTTTCTTTCCTTCTGCCGGTTCATTGATTGGGAATTTAATTCTTCCGTTTCCGTTAGACATTACTTTACTCATTAAAGCAGAATATTCTGTGGTAATTTGTTTGTCATCAAAAGACAAGAAATTCACGAATCCCATCACTTCTTCATAGAATTTTACCCAGGTATTCATTTCATTCCAACCCACGTTACCCACCATGTGATCAATATATTTTAATCCTGTTGGTTCCGGATTATAGTCTGATTTCCATTCTTTATATCCTGGAAGAAAAACTCCGTTGTAGTTTTTTCTCTCTACAAAAATGTGAACCGTTTCTCCGTAAGTGTAAATTCCGGAACGAACTACTTCTCCAAATTCATCTGATTCGACCGTTGGTTCCATAAAGGATCGGGCACCGCGTTTGATAGTTTCTTCATAAGCGCTTCTCGCATCTTCAACCCAAAGAGCGGCAACTTTTACACCGTCTCCATGTTTTTTAAGGTGTTCGTGAATTGGCGAATCCTGAGTTAAAGGCGTTGTCAAAACAATTCTGATTTTGTCTTGCTTTAAAACATAAGAGGCTTTGTCTCTAACTCCGGTTTCTAATCCTGCGTAAGCTAATGACTGATATCCAAAAGCTGTTTTATAATAATGTGCAGATTGTTTTGCGTTTCCTACGTAGAATTCTACATAATCGGTTCCTAATAATGGAAGGAAATCCTGTGCTCCTTCAAAGATTTTTTCTAAACCGTATTCTACTGATTTTACTTCTTTACTCATGATAATTAGATAATTTGATAATGAGAAAATGAGATAATTTTTGAAATGCTAATAATTAAAAATAATTTCTAATTGACACATTTTCTAATTTTCTAATTCCTCTTAGATGTTGATATTATTTTATTTAAAATTTTTAAAATTTCTGAGAGATCATTTAGTAAACGACTGCACTTAGGATATTCGTTATGTGCATCGCATAAAAACAACCAATATTCTGTTTCATCTGCTTCCTTAATCGCGATTTTTAATTTATGTATAAAATCGGCTTTACTTTCTGCGTTTTGTGATTCTTTTGAATTTGCTCCAATTGATGTTCCACTTTTTAATAATTGATTGGCAATTACAAACTTTTTTTGATATTGAAGTTGAGTTGTGTAGTCAATTATATTTAATGCAAAATTGAAAGTTTTAATTAAAAGAGCGTTATCCTTGTATTTTTCGTTGAAAGTCATGTTTTAATTTGATAATTAGAAAATGTGTTAATGAGATAATTTATTATAATGCTTGGCAAAAGTAAATAAATTGTAATCCAAAGACTACTTTTTAATCTCGTTAGAATTGACTAATTTTCTAATTCCATATTCCCCAATTTATAAATTATCTAATTATCAAATTGGCACATTAACTCATTATTCAGTCCAGGATTTGTAATATTGTCCGTCATCAAGCCCCATTGCTTCTTCTGTTACCATTAAAGGATGAAAAGTATCCACCATTACGGCTAATTCCTGGGTTTCTTTGTGGCCAATACTACGTTCCATCGCGCCTGGTGCAGGACCGTGCGGAATTCCTTTTGGGTGCAACGTAATATGTCCCTGCTCGATATTATTACGGCTCATAAAATCGCCATCAACATAATACAAAACTTCGTCAGAATCTATATTGCTGTGATTGTATGGCGCCGGAATCGCTTTTGGATGATAATCGTAAAGTCTCGGACAGAAAGAACAAACGACAAAAGTTGCCGTTTCAAAAGTTTGATGTACCGGAGGCGGTTGGTGCACACGTCCCGTTATAGGTTCGAAATTATGAATCGAAAATCCGTATGGGAAATTGTAACCGTCCCAACCCACAACGTCAAAAGGATGTGTTGCATAAACCACTTCGTGAATCATGCCTTCTTTTTTGATTTTAATTAAAAAATCGCCTTTTTCATCATGTGTTTCCAATTCATTTGGCAAAATAAAATCGCGTTCGCAAAATGGCGAATGTTCTAAATGCTGGCCAGATTGGTTTTTGTAACGTTTTGGAGTATAAAAAGGAGAGTGGGACTCAACGTAAAAAAGTCGGTTTTCCTCAGTCTCGAATTCTATTTGGTAAATAATGCCTCGGGGAATAATCAAATAATCGCCATATTCAAAAGGAATATTTCCTAACATGGTTCTTAATTTTCCTTTTCCTTTATGGATGAAAAGCATTTCATCGGCATCCGCATTTTTGTAGAAATAATTTCGAAGCGATTCTTTTGGAGCAGCCAGACCAATGATACAATCTTTATTGACCAATAAAGCTTTGCGGCTGTCAAGAAAATCGTTTTCAGGTTTTAATTCAAAACCTTTAAATAATAACGATTTTATATTTTTTCCGATTGCAATTTTTGGTTCAACCGAATAAGAGTTTAAAATTTCTTTAACCTGAGTTGGTCTGTGAACATGATATGATAATGATGAATGTCCGTGAAAACCTTCAGTTCCAAACAATTGTTCGTAATAAAAACCTCCGTTAGGTTTTTCGAATTGCGTGTGTCTCTTTTGAGGGAAATCTCCAAGTTTGTGATATAATGGCATGGCTTTTCAATTAGATAATTTGTAAATTAGATAATTCGAAAAAGGTGAATTGGAACAGATAATCAGATCAATTTATGATTGACTAATCATCTCAATTCGGTGGTTTCACTCAGGATTTCTCTTGATGAGGAATTGAAGATATTCTAATAAACCTGTCCATTTTGTTTTCATTATAACAAATGTCGTAATTTTTATTGATTTAAATTATAAATCATATCATTTATAACCGCAAATTAATCTAAATTTTTTGACATTACAACGATATAGTAGCAAAATAATTCAATTTTTTTCTCAATTAAGGTAAAGAATGAAATTGTAAAAAGATCTGATAATCTTAAGGAGTAAAAAATAGTAACCGCAAAGTGCGCAAGGTTTTTTATCTAATAGTATTTCTTAGAAACGGTAAGTTCGCAAAGCGTTATGGGAAAAACATAGCCAATGGTTTCAACCATTGGAGCGCAATGGATTGCCGCAATATAAAGATCTCAATACGTCTCAGTCATCTTAATACGTTTCCCAAGGTTGAAACCTTGGGCTATATTTGAAATACAGCAACAATTAATTCAGATTTAGTTTTGCGAACTTTGCGCTTTTTATAAATCCTTATTAGTAAAAAAAACTTTGCGGACTTTGCGGTTAAATAATTTTGAGACTAAAACAAAAATCCGATACTGAACCACGTATAACTTTTTGACATTTCAGGAGACCACGAATGTTTAATTTCTATTGGGCCAATAATAGTTTCTAATCCGTAACCTACCGCATAGCCGGAATATTTTGGCATCGATAACCAGTCAACGGTAGAAAAAATATCGTCGCCTAAATTGGCATAATTAGCAGAAACATTAATATGATTTTTTTTGAATATTTCATAATCAAGTGTCAACCCCGATTTTATGTAACTGTTTCCGGCAATACTTAAAAAATCATATCCGTAGAAATAATTAAAATTGTTGATTTTATTGTATCCATATCCACCCAAAATATAATCAAAAAACGGAACGCTGTCGCTGCCAATATTAAATCCGGCATCGGCTTCGATTTTAAAAGTGGCTTTTCTGAATAATCGGTCAACAAATGCAATTTCTGCTTTTGCCGTAGAAAAAGGTTTGAATTGTTTGGTGTAATCGGATGAAGCTAAATAGGTCTGTACTTCTGTAGAAAAATAAACTCCTGAATGCGGAAAACTTTTACTGTCTAAAGAATCGTATTTTAAATAACCAAAAACACTAAAGTAATTGCTCTTCTCAATAACATTGTCTGCATTTGAAAGCGTTGGAGAGTTTATTTTTAAATATTTGTATTCCAATCCGCCGCCCATTAAAAACTTCTGCACAAAAATAGTTTGAAAATAAGCCTGATTTGTTAAGTCCAAAAAGTCAACATTAATAAGGCTTCCCGGGCTTTCTGTAATTAAACTGCTAAAACTATTAGTCACATTTCGGTTAAACTGATTTAATCTCGAACGAAATCCAAAGCTGATATTAAAACCATTTTCGACATAATAATTAAAATCATATCTAAAATTATCTCCCAAAATAATGTCTAAAGAAGTCACATCATTTTTTAAGAATGTTTTTTTATGGGTAAGATTTAATAAAATTCCGCTTTTATAAAGACCATCATAATGCAAACCAAGTTTTAAATAGGTTTGAGTAGGATTTTCTCTTAAAACCAAATCCAAGTCATCCTGATTTCCGGCTGGCTGAAGGCAATAAGAAATCGCACTAAAGTTTTGTGTTGCATCAAGATTGTTCATTCCGGTTTTTAAATCATCATATGTAATTGTACTTCCGGGTTTGAAACGCAATTTTCCGCGAATATATTCTTTTGTATAATTGTCTAGTTTATCACTGTTTATTTTATTGATCTGAAGTGTATCAGAACCAACTTTTAATTTCGGTTTTTTATAATAAGTCGTTTCATTTGACAAAGCCTTAATTTTTTCGTAAACCGCAAAAGCAGCTTCTTCCCCTTTTCTGATAATTTCTTCGCCTTTGTCAAACGAAATCACGCCATAATCACGAATATCCGGTTTTATATAAACATCCGTATCTTTTATTTTGTCTTTCATTTTATCAATCGACTGCAGATTGGTAATCTGAACCAGGATTCGGGTTGCATTTTTCAGGTTTTTTCGTTTCATCAAATCATCCTGAACGTCAACGCCAATGATGATATCTGCACCAAGATTACGAACTTCTTTTATAGGATAATTGTTTACAACACCGCCATCTACCAATAAATTTCCGTCGATTTCTACCGGAGTAAACAGGGAAGGAAAAGCAGCACTCGCCATCATTGCCTGAACGAGATTTCCTTTGTTCAATAATACTTCTTCACCGGTTTCAATATTTGTACCAATACATAAAAACGGAGTTGGAAGTTTGTTGAAATCACGAACATGACGCACGTTTCTGGTCAAACTGCTCAATAAGTTATAATTGTACATTCCTTTTGAAAGTGCTTCAGGAATTCCGACTCTAAATTTACTAAAGGGTAAAACTATTGCATATAATTCGTCGTTTTTCTTGCCGTAAAAGTTTTTAGACGAACGCGGAATGTAGTCGTTTATCAGTTCGTCAAAATTGGTTTTTTTGAAAATAGAATCAATTTGCGATGCGTTGTAACCAGAAGCATAAAGTCCGCCAATGATAGAACCCATACTGGTTCCGCCAATATAATCGATTTTTATTCCGGCTTCTTCCAGCACTTTTAAAACGCCAATATGTGCAAAACCTTTGGCTCCGCCGCCACTTAAAACCAAACCGATTTTAGGTCTTTTAATACTGTCTTTTTTTTGTTCCTGAGAAAATGTTTGTTGTGAAATTAAAAACAGGAATGCCAAAAATGCCAAATGTACGCCCCAGATGGAAATGGAAAACTGCGAGTGGCAAAATGATATTTTTTCCTGCAAAAAAAGAGCGACTTTAGAAGCTCCTTTTTTTGAAGTAGAAAAAAATCGTTTTGACCGAGTATTTGAAATGGACAGCTGGAATGGGCGCATAAGAAATAACTAGTTGGTTTTGTAAAAGTCGACAATTTTTTTGGCTTTTGATACTCCTACGACATTAGATATTTCTTTTTCGCTTGCCAATTTTAATCTTTTAACACTTTTGAAATGTTGTATTAACGTAAGCATCGTTTTTTCGCCAATTCCCGGAATACTTTCTACAGACGAATTCAAAGCGGCTTTGCTTCGTTTGTCGCGGTGAAATGTGATCCCAAATCGGTGCGCTTCGTTTCGCAATTGCTGAATTACTTTTAAGGTTTCTGATTTTTTATCCAGATATAACGGAATCGAATCTCCGGGATAAAATAATTCTTCGAGACGTTTTGCAATCCCGATGATCGCGACTTTTCCACGCAAACCTAAGTCATCAATACTTTTTAAAGCTGCAGATAATTGCCCTTTTCCACCGTCAATAATAATTAATTGCGGAAGCGGCTCATTTTCATCCAGTAATCTTTTGTAACGGCGATACACAATTTCTGTCATCGAAGCAAAATCATCAGGACCTTCAACGGTTTTTACGTTAAAATGGCGATAATCTTTTTTGCTCGCTTTTCCGTCTTTAAAAACCACACAAGCCGCTACAGGATTTGTTCCCTGAATATTCGAGTTATCAAAACATTCAATATGGCGTGGTTCAACCGGCAAACGCAAATCTTTTTGCATTTGTGCCATGATACGATTTACATGTCGGTCAGGATCTACAATTTGAAGTTGTTTCAATTGTTCAATTCTGTAAAACTTGGCGTTCCTGATCGATAAATCCAAAATTTGTTTTTTATCTCCCAATTGCGGAACTGTTGTTTTGATTTTTTCTCCCAAATCTATTTCAAACGGAACGATGATTTCTTTTGATAATAAATTGAAGCGCTCGCGCATTTCTACAATCGCAAGTTCCAGTAATTCTTCATCGGTTTCGTCCAGTTTTTTCTTGATTTCCATCGTATGCGAACGAATGATTGATCCATGCGAAATTTGTAAAAAGTTCACATAAGCCGCACTTTCATCTGATACAATTGAGAAAACATCGATATTGGTAATTTTCGGATTTACAATCGTTGATCTGGATTGGTAATTCTCGAGAATTTCTATTTTTTCCTTTATTTTTTGCGCTTCTTCAAAATGCAGATTCTGCGCATATTCATTCATCAAACGCTTAAAATCTTTCATACTTTCTTTAAAATTTCCTTTCAGAATTTCGCGGATAGCATCAATTTGCCTTTGATAATTTTCAAATGATTCATGTCCTTCACACGGACCTTTGCAGTTGCCAATATGATATTCAAGGCAAACTTTAAATTTGCCCGAATTAATATTAGATTGACTTAAATCGTAATTGCAGGTTCTTAACGGATATAATTCTTTGATTAAATCCAAGATTGTATGCACCATTTTGAAATTGGTGTACGGACCAAAATATTCAGAGCCGTCTTTGACCATTCTTCGGGTCAAAAATATTCTCGAAAAAGGTTCTTTCTTAATACAGATCCACGGATAACTTTTATCATCGCGCAACAACACATTATAACGCGGCTGAAGTGTTTTGATTAAATTGTTTTCTAATAAAAGCGCATCGGTTTCCGTAGGAACAACAATGTGTTTTATGGTTACAATTTTTCGAACCAGCACATTTGTTTTTCGTGTATCATGTATTTTATTGAAGTAAGAAGAAACCCTTTTTTTAAGATTTTTGGCTTTTCCAACATACAATATTTTGTCGTCTTTGTCATAATATTGATACACGCCGGGATTGTCCGGCAAGGTTTGTATTTGAAGTTCTAAAGACGGTTTTTGCATTCTGTTTTTTGTTTCTGGAGATGTCCGAAAAGCGTTCCAAAAACCATTCCGATTTTCATTTGAAGCTTAACATTGATTTAGTTCCAAATTTACGAAATCAAAAGAATAATTTCTATATTTAGATTTTATAATTCATATGAAAAATAACAAGCCCATGATTATCTTTGGCGAACCGGTTTTGCCAGGAGAACATAAAACAATCAACGTTGAAATTGCCCGATTACACACGACTACAAAGCTCAATATTCCTATCATTGTACGTCGTTCAAAACTTGATGGCCCGGTGGTTTTATTTTCAGCCGGAATTCACGGCGACGAAATAAATGGAGTTGAAATTGTGCGCCAGATTATTAGCAAAAAAATAAACAGGCCAACAAACGGAACTATTATTTGTATTCCAATTATTAATATTTATGGTTTTGTGAATAAATCCCGCGAGTTTCCTGATGGACGCGATTTAAATCGTGTTTTTCCGGGAAGTAAAAAAGGCTCTTTGGCAAGTCGTTTTGCCTTTCATATCGTGGCCGAAATTTTGCCAATTATAGATTATGCGGTCGATTTTCATGCCGGTGGTGCGAGTAGATTTAATGCGCCACAAATTAGAATCAGCGAAAACAACAAGGAATTAAAACTTTTGGCCGATATTTTTAATGCGCCATTCACGCTTTATTCTAAAAATATTACCGGTTCGTTTAGAAACACATCTGAAAAAGCAAATGTAAAAATGCTGCTTTTTGAAGGAGGAAAATCGCTGGATATTAATAATGTTATTGCAAATGAAGGTGTGATGGGAGTGAAGCGTTTGCTGAATTACCTCGGAATGCTCGATCCAATTCAAATTGTTGAAGAAGCCGAAAGTCCGTCAATTTTTATTAAAAACTCAGTTTGGCTGCGCGCCAAATGTTCCGGTTTACTGCACGATTATAATTTGATTGGAAAGTTTGTGACCAAAGGAACTATTCTGGCCATTATTACAGACCCGTTTGGTAAATTCGAACAAAAGGTAAAAGCGCCACACGAAGGATATGTCATCAACGCCAATCATTCGCCAATTGTTTACGAAGGCGACGCGATTTATCATATTTCTAAAAATAATCCAGACGAAGAAGATGCTGACCAATAAAAAAGAATTACGTTTAGAATATAAAAATCTTCGAAAGGAACTTTCGCCTGACGAAATTGAAGAAAAAAGTCTGGCTATAGCCAATGAATTACTCCAATTGCCTATTTGGGATAAAACCTATTATCATCTTTTTTTGCCAATAGAAGAACAAAAAGAAGTCAATACCGAATATGTTTTGCATTTGCTTTCCGGAAAAGATAAAGAAATCGTGATCTCAAAAAGTGATTTCGAAACCAGAAAAATGTCTCACTTTTTATTGACGGATAATACCAAAATCAAGAAAAACGAATATAATATTCCGGAACCTGTAAATGGTTTGCCAGTTCCGTCAGAAAGTATTGAAGTTGTTTTTGTGCCGCTTTTGGCATTTGATGTTTTTGGAAATCGTATTGGTTACGGAAAAGGTTTTTACGATAAATTTCTGGCAGAATGCAAACCGGAAACCATCAAAATTGGCCTTTCTTTTTTTGAAGCCGTAAATCAAATCGATGATGTCTTTGAATCTGATGTGAAATTGGATTATTGCGTTACGCCTTTAAAAACCTATACTTTTTAATTTTTCACCATATTTTGTAGAGACGCACAGCAGTGCGTCTACATCCAGCATGTCGACAAACATTGCGAAGACGCACTGCTGTGCGCCTCTACGATTTGCTGTGCGCTAAATACGAACTGATTTGGTATAAGTAAATATTTATCTAAATATAAAAATTATTTATATTTTCTTATATCACTTATATGGTTTAAAAAATCAAAAAAACTAAAAATCCCAAACTCCATTGTTATATTGGAATTTGGGATTTTTTTTATTTAATATTTTCAAAAATCTACTTCACTTCTTTAATCGTCAAGGCATCAATCCAGCCTTCTGTTCCGTCTGTTAATTCTATTTTTTTCCATTGGCCTAAAGTTTCCGTAACGTACACTTTTGCACCTTCATGCAATAAGAAAATAGCCGAACCTGCTTTTTGCGGTTCGCTTCTCACTTCACTAACTTCTGAAAAAACAATTGCCGGACGATCATTGTCGTAATGATCTTTTTCAGTTATTCCGGCTGAAACACTTAAAAGTAAAGCAACTAAAAGAACAAACATTCCTATGAAATAAATTCTTTTTGAAACCGTAAGCTGCGAAAAGTAATAACCAATAAAACTTAATAAAAAGGCAAAAGCAATTCCAACAGAAATCATTGCCCAGGTATTATAAGTAAAAATACCGGTAAAGTTTTGAATCAGTTTTGCAAAACCTACTTTTGGAACTTCTTTAATCTCGTCAATCGTTAGTTTTTTGGCGAATTTTAAGTTGTTTAAGGTTTGTGCGTCATTTGGTTTTAAAACCAGAGCTTTCTCATAATTGTAAATAGACGGCGCTACTTTGTTGAGTTTGTAATAAGAATTTGCCAGATTAAAATACAATTCAGCCGACTGTAGTTTGTCTTCCTTAATCACATTTTCATATTCCTGAACGGCTTCCTGATATTGCCCTTTTTGATATAAAGCATTCCCTTTTTCAAAGCCGTTTTGAGCAAAGAAAACCTGAGAGATTAATAAAAAGAGATATAATATATTTTTCATTTTCTAAATATGTAAATTTTCAAAACTTTGCGAACTTAAATCAACGCAATCTAAATCACTTTTCTTAGCGCACTTTGCGGTAAAATCAAACGATTTGCTTTTCTAATTCCGATATAATCAAAACAGCTTTATCATAATCCTGCTGAATCGAAGCGCTCGAAGCCGGAGCATAACGCGCATATTCGCAGTTTTCTGTCAAAGTAATAAAACTCTGGACCGTTTCCGGATTTGCATTTCTTGATAATAACAATTGACGAATGTTGTCTTTGCTCATTTCTGAAGTTTCAATATGCAATTTGGCTTTCAGAAAATTATGCATTGCTTTTTCAAGCGCAATATAAAATGGCTCTTTATTGTTAAGCTGTTTTTTGGCTTCAGATAAATATTTCTTCGCCAGTTTATTGTTCATTTTGATTCTGTTTCCGGTCACATCGCTGTCAATCGCTTCTTTTTTCTTCTTAGCTAAGATGATAATCGGTAAAATCACAAAAGGAAGGAACAATAAAGTATAATATAAATTTGAACCGTAAAAATCATCTTTAGCAATTGAAACTAAAGTTGTTTTTGGTTTTATGTATTTAAATTGCTCCGTTTTCGAGATTACATTTCTAGACGCACTTGCTGTTGCATTTGCTTCTGCCTGCATTGGTCCGTCAAGAACATCAATCATAATTTCCGGTGAATTGATGGTTTTGTAAGAACCTGTATTCAAATCAAAATACGAAAACTGCATCGGTTTAATCGCATATTTCCCTTTGTATTGCGGGATAATAGTATATTTATCTGAAATCTTTCCTGACATTCCGGACAATGTTGTCGTTACTTTCTCGTCATGAACAGGATCGTACATTTCAAGCGCATTTGGCACAACCGGTTTTGGTAAAGTAAATAACTTCATGTTTCCGCTTCCGCTCGCACTTACAAAAAGATCCAGGCTTTCGCCACTTTTCAAAGTAGTTCTTGATGGAGTAACCGTAAAATTGAATTGACCAACTGCTCCACTAAAACCTTCCGGTTTAGTAGCTTCAGGAAGAGGTCTTACATTGATCGTTTTTGCTCCCGCCGAAACAATTTTATTGTCATCAGATAAAATCATTTGGCCAAACATATCGCGGCGATTTGTTGGCAATTGCACACCAATGTCTAATGAAAGTGGTTCAATGGTTAATCGACCTGATTTTTGAGGATATAAGATTGTTTTTTTCAGGATAACAAAATAACAACGCTGTCCCTGATAAGTACCTTCTTCAATTTTTAATTGTTTGATATCGATATTCTGATTCCAGAAATCATTGTATTTTGGTTTTGCCAGTTCTTTAAAACCGGTAACTCCAATATTATTAAAATACAATTTATAAACGGCAGTAATAGGTTCGTTTAAATACGGACTCGTTTTCGAAATTTCAGCAACAAGATTTAAGGTTTCACTTCCGGAACCCTGTGGTCTGTCATTAGGGTCTCTTTCCTCGGCAACCGCATTGGTAACGACAATTTTTATAGGTGCTGTTTTGTAGATTTGCCCATTAAATTCAATAGTCGCCTGTTTAATCGTTACAGTACCTTTTTGAACAGGCTGCAAAATAAAAGAGTATATTTTTTGAAAAGAACTTCGGCCGTTTATCCACGACTGACTTACTTGTTGACTTGGACCCGCAACGATTCTAAAACCATCAAAATTAGGTCTTTCAAAGTTATCTCCATCAACATTCATCATAAAGTCAATACGAATTCTTTCGTTAAGTCCAAGCGTGTTTTTGCTTACTTTGGCTTCAAATTGAACTTGAGCCATAAGCCCTTGAAAAGTGAATAGTAATAGAATTAAATATCTTCTCATTAATGTTTAATCGTTTTTGTGTTTAACCGTTTAATTGGTAAAATATTGTTTAATCGTTTTAGAATAATTCAAATAAACAAATTAACGATTAAACGAATCAACCAAATTTTACCAGTCTTTTTCTGTTTTTCTAGGATTTCCTTTTACTTTTTGAGCATTTACTTTATCCTGAATTTTCTTTTCTTCGTTATTTACAGCATCTAATAAATTCTGAACACGATCTTTTGAGATTCCGCCAGGTTGTGGTTTTGGTTCTCCTTTGTTGTCTGATTTATCATCTTTCTTAGGATCATTTTTACCATCTTTTTTATCCTTGTCTTTATCACCTTTGTCGTCTTTCTTGTCTTTATCTTTATCCTTGTCCTTGTTTTTATCTTTGTCCTTATCTTTATTTTTATCCTTGTCTTTGTCTTTATCTTTATTCTTGTCCTTGTTTTTATCGTTTTTCGGCGGATTCTCTTTTAGTTTTTGTTTGGCGTAAGCATAATTATAACGCGTTTCATCATCTGTAGGATCATTACGCAAAGCCTGTTTGTAAGCTTCAACCGCTTGCGTATAATCTTTCTCTTTCATAAAAACATTTCCTAAATTGTGATAGGCTTTGTGTTTATCAGCGTTTGATTTGGCATTTTTTATTGCTTTGGCATAAGCCAGTTTCGCTTCTGAAGCCTGGTTTTGTCTGTAAATCGTATTTCCTAAATTATAAGAAGCAACACCTCGTTTTGCAAATTTTGATTCCGAAATTCTATAATTTGCTTCAGCATCAACAAATTTATTCTGCTTATATTCTTCATTACCTTCAGGCAACGTTTTGTCCTTTTCCTGAGCCGAAACCGCCAGGGAAACCGTTAGTAAAATATAAAGAAGTAAATTTTTCATTCTAATTTTTTATGTTTTTTTTAGTTTGCCACGAATCCACCAATTATCACTAATTAGATTGTTTTTTATATTTGAATTTCACAAAAGAGAATAATTAAAAATGGCTTCTTTTTCGTGTAAATTCGAGTAATTACGGCGAAACTTATTATTTCTTTTCGTTAAATAAATTCAACTCTTTTATCCAGTTTGTTTTTCTTTCCAAAAGGAAAATGTCTATAAATAATAGCAGGAAACCTAAACCAAGAAACCATTGAAACTGCGACTGAAAATCGGCCATTTGTGTCGCTTCAAACTCTGTTTTCTGAATGTTATTTAAGGCGTTTTTTATGTACTCTAAAACCTCTTTCGTATTTCCGCCATACACATAACCGCCTTTTGTTGCTTTTGCGATGGTTTTTAATCCTTCCTGATTCAGTTTTGTAATAACCGTTTGTCCGTTTTGGTCTTTTTGGTAATTTCTAATAATACCATTTTCCCTTAACGGAATCGTTCCTCCTTTTTCAGTTCCGATACCAATCGTAATGATTTTCATTCCCAGTTTATTGGCTTCTTCTGCTGCAGCTGAAGCTCCTTCAGAATGATCTTCTCCGTCAGAAATCAAAATCAGTAATTTGCTTGTTTTGCTTTTTTCGTCAAAATAAGTCGATGATAATCTGATGGCTTCATCAAGCGAAGTTCCTTGGGACGAAACCATATCAGGAGTCATACTTTGCAGGAACATTTTAGCAACGCTGTAATCAGAGGTAATTGGTAATACAGGAAACGCACTTCCGGCATAAGCCACAATGCCAATTCTGTCGCTTCCCAGATTGTTTATAATTTGCGAAACCAGTTGTTTACTTTTTTCTAAACGACTTGGCGCCACATCCTCAGCAAGCATACTTTTAGAAACGTCGACAGCAAAAACAATGTCAATACCTTCACGTTTTACCGTTTCCATTTTCGTTCCAATCTTCGGATTTACCAAACCGATAATTAAACACGCAAGCGCTAACAGTAAAACAGATAATTTTAATACAGGTTTAAAAACAGAGCTTTCAGGGCTTAGTTTTTTCACCATTTCAATATCACCAAATTCACGTTGTTTTTTTCTTTTCCAATACAAATTGAAAAAGAAAATACATACCACAATTGGCAGTAAGAATAAAAGGTATAAATATTTTTTTTCGTCTAATTCCATTTTTAGTTCTAGTTTTTAGTCAGTTTCCGGTCTCAGTTTTTCAGTATCAGTTTTCAGCTTAAAACTGAGAGAGACTGAAAACTGAGACTAAGAGTTGCGACTAAAATATTATATAAAGCTTCTGTAAACTGTATTTCTTAAACCAACTTCCAGTAATAATAAAAATGCTGCGAGTAGAACAAAAGGTCTGTATTTTTCGTCGTAATCGTAGAATTTTAATTCCTGTATTTCAGTTGTTTCTAATTTATTAATCGATTTATAAATTTCGGCTAATCTGTCATTACTTGTTGCTCTAAAGTAGGTTCCATCTGTTTTGCGGGCAATACTTTTCATTAATCGCTCGTCGATTTCTACTTTTTGCATTTTGAATAAAAATCCACCGTTTGGTGCATAAGCATAAGGGGAAGAAGCCATTCCGTTACTTCCAAGTCCAATTGTGTATACTTTTATGCCGTATTGTTTCGCGATATCAGCAGCAGTTTCCGGTTCAATAAATCCGGCATTGTTTACACCATCTGTCAATAAAATTATAACGCGGCTTTTTGCTTTACTGTCTTTAAGTCGGTTTACGGCAGTTGCTAATCCCATTCCAATTCCTGTACCGTCCTGTAAAAGATTATCGTATTTGATTTCTTTAATAGCTTCCAGAATTATGGGTTTATCGCTTGTTACCGGAGTTTTTGTATAAGCTTCAGAAGCGTATAAAACCAATCCGATTCTGTCATTTGGTCTTTCCTCAACGAAATCTGCTGCTACTCTTTTTAAAGCTTCCATACGGTTTGGCTTTAAATCTTTGGCAAGCATACTTCCGGAAACGTCAATTGCCATTACAATATCAATTCCTTTGGTCGTTTTCGTTTGATTGCTGATATCGACTGTTCTTGGTCGTGCCAATGCAATAATCAAAGAACATAATGCAATAATTCTGAAAACGTACAGACAAGGTTTTAGTTTTGTCCAAAACGACTCGCTGTTTTTAAAGCCCTGAGTTGAACTCATTTTTAACGTAGCCGATTGCTGGTTGCGTTTCCAGAAAAACCATGCAATTGCAATTGGAATTAAAAGAAACAACCAAAAAAAATCCGGATTTAAAAAAGTTATTTTATTCATTAGTTACTAGCTTTTCTAAGTTCAACAGAATTTAAAATTCGGGTTGCAATATCGTTTCCGTAAGTGTCGCCTTCTTCGTGCAAAATCATAATTTGTTGTAATCCCTGATCTTGTTTGAATAATAAAATTTCGTAATATGCTTTTGTGCTCGATTTATCCACCGGATTCAAAATACTCATTGTTCCATATCCTTTTAATCCCTGAACACCTTCGTTTGTTTGAAAATCTTCTTGTTTTACGATGATGTTTTGTCCGCCTTGGGCTTCAATTATTTTTAAAGTACCTTCTAAAGTTTTTCCCAAATCCAGATCTACCGGATTTTTAAATTTACTTGTCGAAACGGTAATATAAAAGTTATCAATCATGCTTCCGTATGTAAAAAGCTGCATTTCCTTAATCAGCGCCATCGTTTCTTTTGGAAGCACTTTTTCGGTATCCATACGTTTTAAAACCTTTGGAGTTTCAATAAGAACGCCCGGATTTCCGTATTCACTTTTTACCCATTCTCCTTCTAATAATTCTTTTGTTGGATGCCCGACGATATTATCTTTTACATAATTGAAACCTTTGGTAACTATGAAAAAAGTTGTAGTTGCAACCAATAAAAACACAACTGTACCAACAGCAATTGCAATACGTTTGTTACGTTTTTTAAGCATTTGAAGTTTAATCTGCTTCTGTCTTTGGGCTTCGTTCAATAATTGATCTTCTTCTTCAGCCGGAACTTCAGTTGGAATTGCATTATCAAGCGTTAAAATAACTTTCTGAATTTTATTTCGATCCTCGCTGATTTCAAAATCAAGCGGTTTCGATTTTGCAAATTTCACTAAATCTGCCTGACGTAAAACACGCTCTAAATTCTCAACGGTTTCAGGAGTTAAAGTCATCTTCTTTTTTGTAGAAGCTAATCTTATTGCCTGAATCAATTCAGAAGTTGTGCTTTCCATTGCCGGAATATGAATTGCTTCTTCAATATAATTTCGGGCAATATCAGTCAATTCACTATAATATTCTTTTATTTCCCCTTTTTGAACCAGTTCTTTTTGCTCCAGATTATTTAATAAACTTGTCGCTTTTTCTATCGGCGTTTTATAAACTTCTTCTTCAATTTTTTTCTGTTGGCGTTTCTTAACAAACCAGTATACAAAAACACCAATTCCGATAATAACCAGTACAATTAAAACGTAAATCCACCAATCACCAAAACCGTTATCAACAGCTGTAATGTCTTTGATGTCATACATTTTTTGCTGTAAAGTGTCTACTTTTACATTGGCAACTTCAACACGAATAGAATCTGATAAAAAAGGTTGTTTATCAATTAAAATTTTAATGCTTGGAATAGTATATTTTCCTGAGTCAAATTGCGTTAAACCATATTTTTTGATCAGTTCATAAGTATCGTTTTTCTTCACCGTATCAATTGGGTACGATTGAATTACTTCAAGCGGACCAATGTTTTTTAGTTTCGGGAAAACAACTTTCGATTTTGAACTCACAACCGTTTTAAGCGTTAACTTAAATTCGGCTCCAATTTTATTTTTTGTAGTATCAATGCTTGTCTCCACTTGTTTTTGCTGGGCAAAAATAGAGGAGGAAAGTAAAAATAAAAATATGTAAAACTTTAATTTCATTTGATTTTGTTTTCAGATTTTAGTCTAAAACGAATGCTTAATTATGGCACGCGAATGACGCGGATTTGCTTCGCCAGTTCGCTAACGCTCGTGTAAGCTGATTTTTTATTTGTGTAATGCAGAAAACATAAATTATTAATTTGAAAAAATCTAAATTCTAAAATCTGCAATCTAAAATTAATTTTATCTTGACTTGAAATATCCTAATAATTTTGTTACGTAATTTTCGTCGACTCTTGTATTTACAACGCCAGCGCCGGATTTACTAAAAATATCTTTGAAATAATTTACTCTTTCCTGATAATGTTTTTCGTAATTCATTCGCACTGTTTTTGAACCCGTGTCAACCAATTGGATTTTCCCGGTTTCAGCATCCAACATACTTACCATTCCTAAATTTGGGATTTTTTCTTCGCGGATATCGTAAACACGAACGCCTGTAATGTCATGTTTTTTGGATGCGATTTTTAAAGTCTGCTCGTAATTTTCAGACATGAAATCTGAAATAACAAAAACGATCGCTTTCTTTTTCTGAGTTCCCGATAAAAACTTTAAAGCAGCTCCAACATCAGTTTTGTTGCTTTTTGGCTCGAATTCAATCAATTCACGAATGATTCTCAAAACATGCGAACGCCCTTTTTTTGGCGGAATATACAATTCAACATTATCCGAAAATAATATCAAACCAATCTTGTCATTATTTTGTGTAGCCGAAAAAGCCATCGTTGCCGCAATTTCGGTGACGATGTCTTTTTTAAACTGACTTTTTGAACCAAAACCTTCAGAACCCGAAATATCAACCATTAACATCATGGTCAATTCGCGTTCTTCTTCAAAAACTTTTACGTGGGCTTCATTATAGCGTGCGGTTACATTCCAGTCGATGTTACGAATATCATCGCCATATTGGTATTGGCGCACTTCGCTAAAAGTCATCCCGCGCCCTTTAAATGAAGAATGATACTCTCCCGAAAAGATATGATTGCTCAGTCTTTTGGTTTTGATTTCTATTTTCCGTACTTTTTTTAAAAGCTCTTTTGTATCCATTTCTTTAGTTTTCAGTCGCAGTTTTCAGTCGCAGTTAATTGTAAAATGTTTACTGTGACTGAAAACTGAAAACTATTTTTAAGGTACTTCAATCTCGTTTACGATTTTGTTGATAATGTCTACAGAAGTAATGTTTTCGGCTTCAGCCTCATACGTTATCCCAACTCTGTGACGTAAAACATCATGTACAACGGCACGAACGTCTTCCGGAATTACATATCCGCGACGTTTGATGAAAGCGTAACATTTTGCCGCATTGGCTAAATTGATACTTCCACGCGGAGATGCTCCAAAACTAATAAGAGGTTTTAGGTCTGCCAATTTGTATTTCTCTGGATAACGGGTAGCAAAGATGATATCTAAGATGTATTTTTCGATTTTTTCGTCCATGTAAACTTCACGAACAGCTTCCTGCGCACGCAAAATTTGTTCTACAGAAACTACTGCATTTACTTTCTCGTAACTTCCTTTTAAGTTTTGACGAATTACAAAACGCTCTTCATCAATTTTTGGATAGTCAATTACAGTTTTTAACATGAAACGGTCAACTTGCGCTTCCGGAAGTTGGTATGTTCCTTCCTGCTCAACAGGGTTTTGGGTAGCAAGTACTAAAAACGGACGATCTAGTTTGAAAGTTGTATCGCCAATCGTAACTTGTTTTTCCTGCATCGCCTCCAAAAGTGCTGATTGTACTTTGGCAGGAGCACGGTTAATCTCATCTGCAAGGACGAAATTAGCAAAAATTGGTCCTTTTTTAATGGAGAATTCGTTTGCTTTAATGTTGTAAATCATCGTTCCGATAACATCGGCAGGTAATAAATCAGGGGTAAACTGGATACGGCTGAAAGAACCTTGCACTGCCTGAGACAACGTGTTTATCGCTAAAGTTTTGGCTAATCCGGGAACACCTTCCAATAAAATATGCCCTTGTCCTAAAAGCCCGATTAATAAACGCTCGACCATATGTTTCTGGCCCACAATAACTTTGTTCATTTCCATTGTAAGAAGGTCTATAAAAGCACTTTCTCTTTCAATTTTTTCATTTATCGCTCTAATGTCTAAAGTCGTTGTATTTTCTTCCATATAAATATTTTTAAAACCTTTTTTAAAACGCTGATTTTTATGTCTAACTTTTGAGAGTGCAAATTGAATATTTTTTGAGAAGTAAGATGTTAAAGAATGGTTAAAACTTCGACCAAAGACCTAATTTTAAGGACGAATTGTGAATCTATTTTTATATTTTTAAGAACTTTGGTCAATATGTTTTATAAAAGCATATTTATTACCAAAAATAACGCAATAAAACCATGAGCAAAACAACATTATCGCCCGTAATTTCGGGCACTATGAATTGGGGAGTATGGGATAAAAACCTTACAACTAAGGAAATGGAAAACATGATACAGATTTGTATCGAAAACAAAATTACCACTTTTGATCACGCCGATATTTACGGATCTTATACCACAGAAGCAGATTTTGGAAAAGCATTTCAGGCAAGTAAGATTGCACGCGAAAAATTACAGTTAATTACGAAGTGCGGGATTCAGATGATAGCTGAAAAACGTCCTGAAAACAAGATCAAACATTATGAATATTCGAAAGAATATATTGTTTGGTCTGCTGAGGAATCTCTGAAGAAATTAAAAACAGATTTTATTGATGTTTTTTTATTGCACAGACCGAGTCCCTTAATGCAGGCGGATGAAATTGCTGAAGCCGTAGAAAAATTAAAATCAGAAGGGAAAATTATAGATTTCGGACTTTCAAATTTCACCAGTTCACAAACCGAATTAATTCGCCAGAAAACAGAAGTAAGTTACAATCAGGTGCAATTTTCGGCTACTCATTATGAAGCGATGACTGACGGAAGTTTAGATTATATGCAAACGCACAAAATTTGTCCATTGTCATGGAATCCGCTTGGAACCGTTTTTAGGGAAGACACGAAACAAACACGTCGTTTGAAAAAGTTGCTTTCAGACTTGGTCAAAAAGTATGGTTTTGGTTCAGATACACTTTTATTGGCCTGGATTTTAAAACATCCTGCCGGAGTTGTGCCAATTGCAGGAACGGTAAATATTGCCAGAATTCAATCGCTGATGAAAGCGGTAGCATTAGAAATGGACAAAGAAGACTGGTTTGCAATCTGGACAGAAAGTATGGGCGACGATGTGCCTTAAGAACAGTTTGCAGTCTCAGTTTTAAGTATTCAACCAAATGTTAATCTAAAAAAATATTTGCCACAGATTACAGAATTAAAATGATTTTTTCAATCTGTGAAAATCTTTTAATCTGTGGCTTAAAAAAATAAAAGTCACGAATGAAAAAAACAATTTTAATTACTGGTGCCACAAGCGGAATTGGAAAAGCAACCGCGCAAATAATGGCAAAAAATAACTATAAAATTATCCTTTGCGGAAGACGTAAAGAACGTTTGGCAGAACTTGAAAAAGAACTTTCGGCTTTTACAGAAGTACATTCTTTATGTTTTGATGTTCGTGATAAAAATGACGTTCTTTCCACTATTAATTCATTGCCGGCAGCATTTTCAGAAATTGACGTTTTAATCAATAATGCAGGAAATGCGCACGGTTTAGATCCGATTCAAACAGGAGATTTAGACGATTGGGATGCGATGATCGATATCAATGTAAAGGGACTTTTGTATGTTTCGAAAGCGGTAATTCCACAAATGACAGCCAGAAATTCCGGACATATTATCAATATTGGTTCAACAGCCGCAAAAGAAGTTTATCCAAACGGAAATGTATATTGCGGAACAAAGCATGCAGTTGACGCGATTACTGCCGGAATGCGAATTGATTTGAATCCGTTTGGCATTCGCGTAGGCGCAATTCATCCCGGAATGGTGGAGACAGAATTTAGCGAAGTCCGCTTTAAAGGTGATGCTGAAAGAGCTTCAAATGTTTACAAAGGTTTTGATCCGTTGCAGGCAGAAGATATTGCAGATATTATTCATTTTGTAGTTTCAAGACCGTATCACGTTAATATTGCCGATTTGATGGTGATGAGTACAGCGCAGGCATCGTCGACAATTGTCAAAAAAAATATTTAAATAGAATTTAATCTAGAGACGCACAGTAGTGCGTCTTTTTTTTTAAATTAGTGAATTAGTGGCAAAAACCTAAAGTATGATCAACAAACGTCTTTTAATCAAAAACTTACTCGCCCATAATGACGAGAGCAGTTTTTATGATAAAAAAAGACAGCTTAATCTGCATACACGCGAAGGAAAAGGAAAATTTCTGAAACACATTTGTGCGCTTTCAAATTCGAATCCAACCAACAATTCTTATATCGTTGTTGGTGTTGAAGATCAGGATAATGAAATTGTAGGCGATGATTTTTTTGACGATAGCCGAATTCAGAATCTCGTAAATGCTTTTTTAGAAAATCCGCCAAAAATCCAGTACGAGAATGTGCCATTTCCGAATCTTCCAAAAGATAAAGTAATCGGATTGGTCACGATTAAACCCAAAAACAAAATATCATATTTCAAAAAAGGAATTCATACTATTTTGGCGAATAGCGTTTTTGTGAGGCGCGGCAGTAATTCGATTCCGGTTGAAGGTCCGGTTGAGAAAAATTATCAGAATACGGAAACTGTTATTGGTATCGAAAATAGTTCCCGAAATAGTATTCAGTATACTTTAGATGGTGTTATTGATTTTATGAATTTCAGGCATAAAGATATGTCGCCAAAATATCATGTTTTTAAAGAATTATTTGTGATTTGCTGGGCGGGAGTTCCTAAAAAATCCAGAGATAAAACCTTTCTTTCCCGTGTTGATATCGAATTAATCAATGAGCAAATTAAACTTTTTTATTCCGCTCAGGATGTTGTTACTATTGTTTTTGACGATGATAGTTTTACGATAACAGAATATGTTCCGTTAGGTTTAAACGACAAAACAAGTTATTATCCTTTAGAAGAACAAATGATTCGGTTTTTTGATAATGGTTATTATAAAATTGACCGTAAAATACTTTTTCAACCTCCGGAATTCAATCGCCCAATGTTATATCATATTTATAATTCGAATATGGCATTGCTTCAAAAACTGCAAAAAGGCTCTGTTTTGTCTGAACGTGAGGAGAAAGATCTGGAAAATCTTCCGTCGACTTTTATGATTTGTTATTTGAATGGTTTTGATGATGCGAAACAAAAACTAATTGATTCAAAATTGCTTTTAAAGCCTTTTCCGCAAGTTTATTTGTCTTTTAAAGAAGCGTTGAGAATTTTGAGGAAGATGAAGTATGATGTTGTTTGAGGAAGGTTCTAAGTTGCTAAGGTTCTAAGTTTTTTTAAAGGCAAAGGCCAAAGCGACAAAGGTTTTTCGTAGAGGCGCACAGCAGTGCGTCTAACGCAAAGGATTTAAGTTTTCCTGAATAGATATATTAAACGTAATTTTCAATAAACACGTTTTCAATTTTTTTTAAGTTATCATTTTCTTCAAAGTGTAAATGTCTCATTTCATTATTGTAGAATTTATCTATGAAGAGTTTGATGATATACATAATTTCGGCTCTATTGTCGCTATTGGTTAAAAGTTCTTTGACTAAATAATTACTTAGTTTTAGTTTTTGATTTTTGTACTGGTTTAACATTAGATCAGAATCAGAATCTTTATGTAAAACAAGCATTTTGTCGACCTTATCTATTTCTTCGATTAAATCTAAAATATGATATAGTTTGTTATCTTTCATTTGATGTAAATTAAAATTTTATTTCCAAAAAGCCTTTTGATAACCTATTTCCTCTAATTCTTCTTGTTTTTGTAAATCGATCCAGCCAATATGCTTTGTCGCTTATATATCTAAAATTATCGACATGATTTTTAGGATAAACTTCAATTATGTAAGCGTCGACACCATAAATAATCTCCGAATTCGGATATTTAAAATTATCTAATTTCGAGCCTAATTTCGAAACAATCGCATAATTTATAAATGTTACTAAATCAATATCTCCCGGATTGTTTTTTTGAGTTACATATGATCCGTTTATCCATTGATGCAACTCGTCTAAATTACATACTTTTTTGAAATCCTCATTATATTTAACATAAGCTTCAAAGATTTCTCTTCTTTTAGTGGAAGGAATTTTTAATACAAATTCATTTTCTAATTCCTGTATTGTAGAAGTGATTTTATTATCGGGCACTAATAGGCCTGAATGGTTAAAGGTTAACATAGGGTAAAATTAAAATTACCACAAATGTAAGAAAAGGATTTCTTTTTGAAAGAAAAATATTTTTAGAGTTTATTTGTATTTCAAATATTTACCAACTTGTTCATACGGAAATAAAATCTCCTTTGGACCATCTGCATAGGAAGCGGCTTCATACGAATTGTAATAGAGAAGCAAACCTTCTTCGGTATAAAAAATGTTTTGGGGCAAATGAAATTTGTCATTTTCAAACATTAAGCCTGTTGCGTTAATATTTGCTTTTGCGGGGATTTTATATTTATTGCGGAATTCTTTTTCGGCGAAAGCCTTAAACTCTTTTTCATTTTTAAAAATCTGATCACAAAAAATAGTTTTTCCCGTTTTGGGGTGAAATAACAAAGATCGATAACCCTGATAACCGTGAGCGCCTCCGGTAAAAGTGTAATGGTCTAATTTTATATTCAAAATTTGTTCAGATTCAAATTCTATATTTCCTTTAATTTTTGCTTCCCAACCAAATGTTTCGCTTGGAAATTTTTTATGCATTTCTTCGTAAGATGCAATAAAAGAGGTTGCTAATTTATTGTAATCATTGAGCTTTAAAGGTTCTTCTCCGAAATAAACAATTTCTTTTATGACTAAAAAAAGTTTTTTATTGATACTGTCAGCAACTACAGGAATATTTTTTGCCACAGGAATTTCGATTATAATTTGTGGACAATCAATTTTACAGGGAATGGTAGATTTTTTTTCAAATGTTTCATTATCAAATGAAAGCCCTTTGTTACAACTAGTGAATAATAGAAACAAAAAGACCAAAAAACTGTACTGTTTCATATCTAAAAGTGTTAATTATATACAAAGGTAAGAAGTTGTGTCAGGATTAAAATAAATTAAACGGTAAATTTGTACTCTAAATTAGATTTTAAAAATCGTAACTATATGAAATTCAATACTAAAGTGATTCATGGCGGTCAGCATCATGATCCAAGTACGGGTGCAGTTATGCCACCGGTATACCAAACTTCAACTTATATTCAAACAAGTCCGGGGCAGCCCTTGGGAGATTATGAATATAGCAGAGCATCAAACCCAACTCGTACAGCATTAGAAAATGCATTGGCAAGTATTGAAAATGGTACTCGCGGATTGGCTTTTTCATCTGGATTAGCAGCGACAGATTGTATTTTGAGATCGTTTAAAGCCGGAGACGAAGTGATCGCAATGGATGATTTATATGGCGGTACTTATAGAATGTTTTCGAGAATTTATAAAGATTCGGGAATTAAGTTTCATTTTGTAGATATGACGGATATTGCAAAACTGAAATCATTAATTAACGAAAATACAAAACTGGTTTGGGTTGAAACGCCAACAAATCCGTTAATGAAATTGGCTGATATTGCAGAAATTGCAAAAATCACAAAAGAACATAAAATTTGGTTTGCTGTAGATAATACTTTTGCGACGCCATATTTGCAAAAACCACTTGACTTAGGTGCTGATATTGTAATGCATTCGGCTACGAAATATTTAGGGGGACATTCTGATGTTATTGCCGGTGCTTTAATTGTAAAAGATGAAGCTTTAGGAGAACAATTGCATTTTCAACAATTTGCAACTGGCGGAACTCTTGGACCAATGGATAGTTTCTTGGTTTTGAGAGGAATAAAAACACTTTCGTTAAGAGTACAAAGACATTGTGAAAACGGAGAAAAAGTGGTGAAATTTTTAAGCAATCATCCAAAAATAAAAACAGTTTATTATCCTGGATTGCCAAATCATCCGTTTCATGAAATTGCCAAAAAACAAATGAAAGCTTTTGGCGGAATGGTTTCTTTTACTTTTGTTTCCGGCAAAAAAGAAGATTCGATTGCCTTTTTAGAAAAGCTGAAAGTTTTTACTTTGGCAGAATCTTTAGGCGGAGTAGAATCTTTGGCCAATCATCCGGCATTAATGACACATGCTTCAATTCCGGCAGATAAAAGAGCAGAAGTTGGTATTACCGACGACTTGGTTCGTTTGAGCGTTGGAATCGAAGACGCAGAAGATTTAATAGCAGATTTAGAACAGGCATTAGCATAAAAATAGAAAACCCCAACTCGAAAGAATTGGGGTTTTTATTTATATTGATTTTTTAATCTTAGAATTCTAAATACATAATATATCCAAGGTTAAACCAAACTTGAGAATCGTTAGATTTATTTTCCTTGTAAATATCTTTGTTTGGATTTAAACCATCAACCCAGTCAGAATTAAATCCCTGATAGCGAATATCAAACATTAAATCGCTCATTGTGGTTAATTTGTAGTGAACTCCAACTCCTGTAACTACAGATAGTACCACTCCGTTTTCGTTAGAAAAACCATGTGCACGTCCGTCAGAAGGAGTAAGGTATTTTGCGAAAGTCGTTTCAGGAAGTCCTAACGGTCCTAATTTTGAAGAAGCTTTTGCAGAATAATAACTCACCTGGAATCCTAAACTTAAATAAGGGCTAAAGCTGCCAACCGAGTTTTCGAAATCGTGAACTTTTATAAAAGAAAATTCTAATTGAGATCCAAGATTTACTAAAGTTGAACTTCCTTTCATCGCTCTTAGATGCTGTACTACTCCTTTTTGTTTTTCTCTTTCAACCCAGGCACCATAATGCTCCAGATTGGTTTTGCTAAACGATAATTCTGATCTAACTTTGAAGTGTTCCGTAAAGAAACTCTCGCGGTTATTATTTGCAGAAAAATTGATAAAGTGAACTAGTCCAACGCCAAAACCTGAGTTTCCAACATTGGTTTCCATATCATGGCGTTCCCCATAATCAGATTGAAAAGATACTGGTCCGAATATTATTCCTACTTCTTGTGCTAAGTCTGACTGGGCAGATACGGTAGAAGTGATCGCAAAAAAGGCGAATAATGTGAGTATTATAGGTTTAAGCATGGTATTTGGGCTTTCAAATCTTGGCAAATATATAAAAAACATGCACGAATCAAAATATTAAATTAACGTATTAAAAAATAAGTAACAAAATACTTAATTTCTTAACTTTAATTATAATGTTTTGAATTAAATAGACGAGTGCTAAATGCTATATTTAGGAATGTTTGAAAAAAATACAATTCACTCTTTAGAATTAAAAAAAATAACATTCGGTCAGCATTTTGTTATATCTTTGTCTGTTAAAACGAAAACGTTTTCTTAAACGTATTTTCTTATTTATTGTGCTTAAATTTAAATATTTACTTGAATAACTTATTTCAAATGGAACAAAAAATTAATGAGTTTATGGCTCTTGTTGAGTCAAAAAATCCAAACGAGCCAGAATTTCTTCAAGCCGTTAGAGAATTTGCAGAAACGGTTATTCCATTTATTGCAGAGCGAAAAAAATACGACGGAAAAAACTTACTTCTTAGAATAGCAGAGCCAGAACGTTCTATAATTTTTAGAGTTCCATGGGTAGATGACAAAGGAGAAATAATTGTAAACAGAGGTTTTAGAATTCAAATGAACTCTGCCATAGGACCTTACAAGGGTGGAATTAGATTTCACCACACTGTAAACTTGTCTGTTTTAAAATTTCTTGCTTTCGAACAAGTTTTTAAAAATAGTTTGACAACACTTCCAATGGGTGGTGGAAAAGGAGGTTCTGATTTTGATCCTGAAGGAAAATCTGATGGAGAAATCATGCGTTTCTGTCAATCATTTATGACGGAATTATGCCGTCATATTGGTCCTGATTTAGATGTACCTGCGGGAGATATTGGTGTTGGTGCTAGAGAAATTGGATATTTATTTGGTCAGTATAAAAGAATCAGAAATGAATTTACAGGTGTTTTAACCGGTAAAGGATTGGCTTATGGTGGTTCATTAATACGTCCTGAGGCTACAGGATACGGAGTTGTTTATTTTACAGATCAAATGCTGCAGACTATCGGGCATGATATCAAAGGTAAAAGAGTAGCAATTTCAGGATTTGGAAATGTGGCTTGGGGAGTTGCCTTAAAAATAAATGAATTAGGCGGAAAAGTAGTTACTATTTCTGGTCCTGACGGTTACATTTATGATGAGGAAGGAATCTCGGGAGAAAAAATTGAACACATGGTAGAAATGAGAGCAACTGGTGATAACAGAGCTGAAGTTTATACTAATAAATATCCAAATGCTGTTTTCCATAAAGGAAAAAGTCCTTGGGAAGTAAAAGTAGATATTGCTATTCCGTGTGCAACTCAAAATGAATTGACAGGAGAAGATGCTAAAAAATTAATTGATAATGGTGTTTTATGTGTAACTGAAGCTGCAAATATGCCTTCTACATTAGATGCTATTAAATTATTTTTGGATAATAAAGTTTTATTCGCACCAGGAAAAGCGGCAAATGCCGGAGGTGTTGCTGCATCTGGTCTTGAAATGACACAAAACTCAATTCGTTTAAACTGGACAAGCGAAGAAGTAGATTTGAGATTAAAAGATATTATGGTTGGTATTCATAACCAATGTAAAAAATATGGTATGGGCGAAGATGGTTATGTAAACTACGTAAAAGGAGCAAACATTGCCGGATTTGTTAAAGTTGCCGATGCTATGCTTGCACAAGGTGTAGTATAATTTCAATAAAAATTTTAAAAAGCCTTCATTTATCGTAAAGAGAAATGGAGGCTTTTTTTTGCCACAAATTCACGAATAATTTATTCATCTGATTTAAAAAAGTTTCAAGTTTTTTTAGTTTCAGGTTTCCGAAACTGAAACGACAAACTATATTAAGAAAAATTAATTCGTGAATTCGTGGCTAATCGCTGTTAAAAGAAAATTAGAAGAGTTTTATTTTGTTATGATGAAAAGCTTAATTTTTCTTAATCTCTTAATGGTTCCAAAAAAACAACTTTATTTAAAGCAGAACAAAAATCAAATACTTTCGTTTGTAGTATATTTGTCTGTCTGAATATATTTAATATGATGAGAAGGTTTCTGTATATTTTGTTTTTTCTCGTAATGCAATCAAGTTTTGCACAGAATGCTTTATCCTGGCAAGGTTATTTTTCGTTTAACGAAATAAAAGATATTTCAGATGCTTCGACAACCGTTTTTGCTGCTTCAGAAAATGCCTTGTTTTCTAAAGATGTTGTTTCAAACGCCATAAAAACAACTACGACAGTTGAAGGACTTTCGGGTCAGACAATTTCTGCTTTATACCATAGCGAAAAATTCAAAAAAACGATTGTTGGTTACGAAAACGGAATGATCATTGTCGTTAATGAAACCGACGGAACTATAGTAAAAAAGGTTGATATCATCAATAAACAATTACCTGCCAGCATAAAAAAAGTCAACCATTTTATGGAATATAACGGATTGATTTATGTTTCGTGTGATTTTGGTATTGTGCAGTTTAACTTAACAACTTCACAATTTGGCGACACTTATTTTATTGGCGATAACGGAGCTGAAATTAGTGTGAAACAAACGGCTCTTTTTAACGGTTTTATTTATGCTGCAACTTCCAGTGGTATAAGACGCGCCAATAGCACAAGTCCAAATTTGATTGATTTCAGTCAATGGGCAGTTGTAAATTCAGGTGATTGGTCAAGTGTTGAAACTCTCGATACAGAACTTATTGCGATTAATTCGGTTGGATATATTCATCGATTTAATTCGAATATTTTTGTGGGTTTTTTACAGCTTCCGCAGTCTTCAACAGATATGCGGGCAAAAAATCATAATTTGTTTATTACAACTGCGAGTTCAGTTTATGTCTACAACAATAAAATGATATTAAACCGTCAAATCACGACTTCGCAGGTTTTAGATAATACTTTAAATTTTACCTGTACAACTGCGGTTGGCGATTTAATTTATATTGGAACAAAAGAAAAAGGTTTGTTTGCATCTTCTCTTTCAACCGGTTCGTCTTTTGAGAATATCACGCCAAAAGGCCCTGATCGAAATAATATTTTTTCATTAGATGTAACACCAAACAGTGTCTGGGCAGTTTATGGTGATTATGATTTATTTTATAATCCGTATCCTTTGGATAGTTATGGCATTAGTAAATATAATACAACTGCTGGCTGGCTAAATATTCCGTACGAAGATGTTTTTGATGCCAAATCGATGACGCGCGTTATTGTGAATCCAAATAATGAAAACCAGGTGTATGCCAGTTCATTCTTTTCCGGTTTATTAAAGTTAGAAAATGACACACCAACTGTTTTATATACCGAAAAAAATAGCAGTCTGGAAAGTTTAAAAGTAGAGAATTACAATGTCACAGATATTCGTGTCAATGCTACCGCTTTTGATAAATCAGGAAATCTCTGGATGACCAACAGCCGCGTTAAGAACGGACTGAAAGTTTTAAAAAGCAATGGCCAATGGGGTAGTTATTCAACAACAGTGATTCTCAATAATGACGAAGACAGCGATTTTGGAAGCATTGTTATCGATAAAAACAATATTAAATGGATTGGTACCAACAGAGACGGAGTAATTGGTTTTAATGAAAATACAAATACATTTAAAAAAATGACTTTTGGTGAAGATGTTGGAAATTTGCCTAGCATAGATGTTCGTGCACTAGCAATTGACACAAAAAACCAACTTTGGATAGGTACTACGAAAGGACTTAGAGTTTTGTCGAGTGTGAATAATTTTCAAACCGAAAGTCAGTTGAAGGCAAATCCAATTATAATTATAGATGATAATTTAGCTCAGGAATTGCTGTACGAACAATTTATTACTTCGATTGTAGTCGACGGCGCCAACAACAAATGGATTGGAACTTCGGATTCAGGCGTTTTTATGGTTTCACCAAATGGACAGCAAACCAAATATCATTTTACAATTAATAATTCGCCTTTGCCAAGCAATACAATCAATGATATTAAAATTAATAGCTCATCCGGCGAAGTTTTTATCGCGACCAATAAAGGCCTAATTTCTTTTGGCGGAATTGCAACCGGAGCAAATGAAGATTTAAACAGCGTTTACGTATATCCAAATCCCGTGCGTCCTGAGTTTACAGGAACCGTAAAAATTGCAGGTTTACTGGATAAAGCAAATGTAAAAATTACTGATATTACGGGTAGTCTGGTTTATGAAGCTACTTCGGCAGGCGGAACAATTGAATGGGACACTACCGCTTTTGGAAGATATAAAGTAGCTTCGGGCGTGTACATGATTTTTATTTCTGCACAGGACGGAGGCGAAACTAAGGTGAAGAAAGTGATGATTATTAGATAGTTTTTAGTCTCAGTTTTCGGTCTCAGTTCTCAGTGTTTTTATAAAAACGTTCCGGAGGAACAAAACATATTTTAGGGATGTCCCGAAGCGTCGGGATTAATCCATCTTTTGTATCGAAAAGTTATCAATATAACATCATCAAATTTTTTTTAAAAAAATCTAAAATCTAAAATCAAAAGTTGTTAGTCAAAACCAAAGCAATCGTTATTTCGGCACTAAAATTTCAGGAGAAAAGTTTGATTGTAAAATGTTTTACACTTTCAAATGGCCTGAAATCTTATTTTGTGCGTGACGCTTTTTCGAGTAGAAAAACCAGTCAGAAGATTGCTTATTTTCAGCCTTTTTCTATTCTTGAAATTGAAGCTGTTCACAAAAACAAAGGAACTTTAGAAAACTTCAAAGAAATTAAAACAGCCGTTCCTTTTCAAACCATTCATACCGATATTGTAAAAAGTACCATTGTGATGTTTCTTTCAGAAATGCTGCATTATTCTATTCAGGAAGAAGAAAAAAATGAATCCCTTTTTAATTTTTTAGAAAGTGCTTTAATTTGGTTTGATCATCATGATGAAGTTTCCAATTTTCATTTAATTCTACTTTTAGAAGCAACAAAATATTTAGGTTTTTATCCTGATGTTTCAGAAATTGATTTGCCTTATTTTGAAATGAACGATGGCGTTTTTACTCTTTTTCACGGTTCAAACACTTTAACGGAACATGAGACAAATCTGTTTAAAAAATTAATTGATCTAAAATTCGATAACGATCAAAAGGTATTTCATGTGGTTGAAAGACAAATCTTATTAAAGACCTTAATTGAGTACTATAGTTTTCACTTAGAGGGATTTAAGAGACCAAAATCATTAGATGTTTTGAGGGAAATTTTTTCTTAATTAAATTATAAATTATATATATTCGCAAACGATTAGTGAGATCAAAATTGCCCATACTTAATTTATTAATTTTATAACTAACAACTATGAAGAAAATTACTTTTTCGATTATTTTGCTTTTCTTAGTTACCTTTTCGACTACGGCGCAAAGGAAATACGACGAAATAATCACCACAGAGAACAATGTACAGGATATTGTTCAAAATGAAATAACAGGAATTGTTGTTTTTAAAGAAGGCGGAACCGTAAAAGGTTTGGACCCTGAAACAAAAAAAATCGTTTGGACATTAACCAAAGAGGATTTTGGAACAATTACTACTAAAGATATATTGACAGATCCTGAATTTGGAAATATGTTTAAGGAAAAAAGAGACTTAACAACTGTTTCCGGAAGTCCTTATGTTGAAGCTTACATCAACTCAAAGTATTTAATTATCAATACAGATACAGGAAAAGTTGTTTACAATTCTTCTAAGGAATCTTTCTTTGTATTTCAATCAGATTTTATTCCTGAAACAAATGAATATCTTCTTACTTTGAAAAAAGACGGAGATATGGCAATCGCTTTATTGGATATGACAACTGGAGAACTTAAATGGACTACAACTGTTGATAAAGCAAAAGCAATGATTAGTTTTTCTTTAAAATTATCTGCTAATACAAATAAAGCTAAGATTAACGGTAACACAGTTTATTACTTACTATACGGTAATTTATATTCTTTTGATAAAGAGACTGGAAAATTAAACTGGAAAGCTGCTGAAGAATACACAAAATTCTATGAAACTCAAAACGATAAAAATATTGTTGTAGTTAATGCTGCAGGTTTATTTTCAAACAAACAATATTTGAATGTTTTAAGTACAGAGGATGGAAAAAGTATCTGGAAAGAATCTATCAAAACAAAACAAGTTGTTTATTTAGAAGATTGGGGAACAAAATTATTAGTGGCTCACAACAGTGGTTTTAACTTTTTCGACTTAAAAACAGGAGAAAAAATCTGGAAAAAAGATGCACGTGGAGATGGATTGAAAAGAGTAATTCCTATCGAGCAGGATTTCTTATATGTTGCAGAAAATGAAATGATGCTGATCAACAAAGATGGAGAAAAACTTTGGAAAAAATTCATCGAAATTTCTGATGACAAAGAAGATCCAATTTATTATTTAGGAAAAGTGGGTGAAAAAGTAATGTACTTAACGGGTACTTACGGAAACATGGTAGATTACAAAACCGGAGTTAAACTTTGGAAACGTAACATCAACTTTGATAAAAACCGTCCGGTATTGCCAACTTACGACGAAGCAACAAATTCGTATTTAGTTTACAATGATGAGAAATTATACAAATTTGATCCAAGCATCAGCGATAAGCCAGAGCCGTTTGCTAAAGTAAACATCAAAAAAGAAAAAGAATTAAACAGTATCGAATTATTCCCTTGGGGAGTTGTTCTTTCTGGACCAGTTGAGGTAATGGGTGTTAATATGGATGGAACTGTAAAATACCACCACGTATACACACAACCGGGTGAAGGTACAAGACGTTTACTTAAAAGTGCTGCAATTGCAGGAAGTATTGGTTTAGGAGTTGGTTCTGCAGTAAGTGCTGTACAAGCTTCTGAGTTGACAATGACTTACCGTGATTCTAACGGAAACATGAGATCTACTGTTCTTAAAGAAGAAGATAAATCTAAAATGAAACAAGCTAATAATATGGCAGCAGGTTCTGCAGCTTTAGGATTGGTAGCGGCTAAATTTAACTCTCGTTTTAATGCAATGAAACAAAACAGAGATTACTCTTATATTTTTGCAAAAGCAGATACTGGAGAAAAAATCCTTGTTAAAGTAAGTAAAGCTGACGGAGCTGAAGTTGATAAAATTATTTTCAACAACAACAAACCGCTTTATGAAATTGATCCTGCGACACAAAACATTTTTTATGTGTCTGACAAGTCTATTCAAATCTTCAATAAGAAATAATAATAAAAACAGAAAGCCATCAGGATTTACTTCTGATGGCTTTTTTTTTGCCTATGAAAAAAACATTACTCTTAATTGCTTTGCTTGTAATTGGTTCAATTCAGGCACAAGAAAAAATAAGCTCAAAAAAGAAGAAATTTTATATACCTGTAATTAAATATTCAGAATTTCCTGTTCTTGATAATGCATTAACTCAAACTACTTTTTATCAAATGGACAAAGAGTTAGTTCAAGAAGAAATTATTTTGAAGAAAAAATATTTTCACATTGATGGTTTTATAAAAGATCCTGCAAACGGAAAACTAAAAATTTACTTAACCGTTGCATTGCCCAAGTTTAATGCAACAAAAGTAGATAGTACGTTTGATAAGAAAAAAAACAGCTGGCAATTTCAGGTTTATTCTAACTATGATGTAAGAATAAAAGTTGATGCCAAGTGTGGAGATAAAATTTTATTTACCCAGGATTTTAATAGTACTGAATCTCACATAGTGGGAGGTACGTACGAAAAAGGCAAGGTGAAACTTGCTGTTGAGTTAAGTAATAAAAGAAGTGCACTAGCCGAAAAAGATGGTGATTATTCTGCAGAAGAATTAGGAATGGATCATATCATTTTTAGTTCTGTCGACCGAATTCAGAATTATCTAAATTATAAATTGGCTTATTACGTAGATGAATCTAAAATTAAGTTTGAATTTGTAACTTCAAAAGGACATTCAGAATACAATCAGATGCTGGCGTTTGAGAATGAAATTACAGCTCAAATGGAAAAAGTTACGCTTGAAAAAGGTTTAGATGAAAAGCTATTAACGCCACATTTACAATATCTGGAAAGTTTACTGGTTAAATATCCGCCTTCGCCTGCAAACGAAAATATCCGGTTTATTGTAACTAACAATTTGGCTGAAACTTATTTTTTACTGGAGAATAAAGAAAAAGCATTATTGTATGCTAATCTGTTAGTTGAGAATGACAAACAGGATTCGAGAGGATCTTCGATTATTAAAAAAGTAAATAATGGCTATTTTGCCGATAAAAAAATAAGAAGCCATACGACCCGTTTTGCCGATCTTAAAAAATTAGGCGTTCAGATTGCCGAAGAAAAAGAAGAACGAAGATTAGCCTTTTTTGAAAAAATAGCGCAACAGGATGCCGAATGGGAAGTTGAGAAAGCAACCCGGGAAGCAAACGTTGAGAAAGCAAGAATGCAAAGATTCAATATGCTGGATTCGATTCCTTATCAGCTAAATGCTAATTTACTGGCTAAAGTAGTGGCGAATTTAGGCGGAAGCGATGCATTAAAAAAAGTCGAAAAAGCGCATTTGTTTTCGAAGCTTAAAATTGAAGGAAATAATGTGCCTCAAACGGAAGAAAAATGGGCAACGAACTCTAATTATCTTCTTAGAAAAAAAATGCCGGAGAGTTATTATGAGATTGTAAACGGCGCCGAAGCCTGGAGCCACGACGATCGCGAAAGCGGCTTAAATGCAAAATGGACGAAATTAACCGCTTATGATTTTGGCAATTTGTCTAAAAATGTTGATTTAATAAATTTCCTTACAGATTTAAGACTGGATTTATGGAATAATTTTGAAGTCCTGCCAGATGAAATGTATGAAGGAAGAATGTGTTATCACCTTAATTATTTTGAAAAAACGTTAAGTACCGGAAACAGAACAATTCCTAAAACAGATTATCACGTTTTTATAGATAAAGAAAATTTCAATATCGTTTCTACAGAAAAAACAGAATTTGATAACGGAAATAAGAGTTTCTTCGAAAGAAAACTTTTTGGAGATTATCGTCCGGTTGCAGCATTAAATTCAGGGAAAATTCCATATAAAGTAAATTATGAAATTGAAGATTTTAACGGTGAAACCATTTTTCAGGAACAAAGGGAAAAAATTGAAATAAATCCTGTTTTTGGAAATCGAATCTTTATGAAAGAAGTTTATTTCGGCGGATTTAAATAATTGTTACCATCCTATTAAGGATAATCAGAATTGATTAGTTTTTGGTTTATTTGCTCAGCATTTTGAGAATAATACCGGAAACTAATCAATTTTTTTGTTTTTGTATCTATTATCTCAACAAAAGTTTGTGAAATTTCGAGAAATTGGTGGTCAATAATTCAAAATTTCTTACTTTCGCACCTCGTTTAAGAAAAGGATAAAATGAGTACAAAATTTACTGAATACAAAGGACTTGACTTGCCAACAGTAGCGTCAGAAGTTCTTGATTTTTGGAAGAAAGAAAATATATTTGAAAAAAGTGTAACAACCCGCGAAGGTGCTGAGCCTTACGTGTTTTTTGAAGGTCCGCCTTCAGCAAACGGATTACCGGGAATTCACCACGTGATGGCACGTGCGATTAAGGATATTTTTTGCAGATATAAAACTCAAAAAGGTTTTCAGGTAAAAAGAAAAGCAGGTTGGGATACACACGGATTACCTGTAGAATTGGGTACCGAAAAAGAATTGGGAATCACTAAAGAAGATATTGGTAAAACAATTTCTATCGAAGAATATAACGAAGCGTGTAAAAAAACCGTAATGCGTTATACGGACGTATGGAATGATTTGACCGAAAAAATGGGGTATTGGGTAGATATGGAAGATCCGTATGTGACTTATAAACCAAAATATATGGAATCTGTTTGGTGGCTTTTGAAACAAATCTACAATAAAGGTTTGTTGTACAAAGGATACACGATTCAGCCGTATTCTCCAAAAGCAGGAACAGGATTATCTTCTCACGAAGTAAATCAGCCGGGAGCTTACAGAGATGTTACAGATACTACGATTGTAGCACAATTTAAAACGTTGCCGGAAACACTTCCAAGCTTTTTACAAGGATTTGGAGATATTCACATCCTGGCCTGGACGACAACGCCCTGGACATTACCTTCAAATACCGCTTTGACAGTTGGACCTAAAATCGATTACGTTTTAGTAAAAACATTCAATCAATATACTTTTGAGCCTGTAAATGTTGTTTTGGCTAAGAATTTAGTTGGAAAACAATTTGGGAAAGGATATTTTGCAAGTGAAGACGATTCTGATTTCGATAATGTAAAAGAAGGGGATAAAAAACTTCCTTATAAAATTTTAGCGGAAGCAAAAGGAATTGATTTAGTAGAAATTCACTACGAACAATTATTGCCTTACGTATTGCCATATCAAAATGCTGAAAATGCATTTAGAGTAATTTCCGGAGATTTCGTTACAACTGAAGACGGAACAGGAATCGTTCATACCGCTCCAACTTTTGGTGCTGATGATGCTAAAGTAGCAAAAGAAGCAACGCCGGAAATCCCGCCAATGTTGGTTTTAGACGAAAACGGAACTGCAGTTCCTTTAGTAGATTTACAAGGAAAATTCACTTCACATTTAGGAGATCTTGCCGGTAAATATGTGAAAAACGAATATTATGATGCTGGACAAGCGCCGGAGCGTTCTGTTGATGTTGAAATTGCTATTCGATTAAAAGAAGAAAATAAAGCCTTTAAGGTTGAAAAATACGTACATAGTTATCCACACAGTTGGAGAACAGATGAGCCGTTATTATATTATCCACTAGATTCATGGTTCATTAAAGTAACCGATGTAAAAGATAGAATGTTCGACCTGAACGAAACTATCAACTGGAAACCTAAATCTACTGGTGAAGGACGTTTTGGAAATTGGTTGAAAAATGCCAACGACTGGAATTTATCTCGTTCTAGATATTGGGGAATTCCGTTGCCAATTTGGAGAACTGAAGATAAAAAAGAAGAAGTTCTTATTGGTTCTGTTGAAGAATTATACAACGCGATCGAAAAATCTATCGAAGCAGGTTTTCAAACAGAAAATCCGTTTAAAGGTTTTGAAATCGGAAACATGTCTGAGTCAAATTATGATTTGATCGATTTGCATAAAAATGTAGTAGATCAAATTACTTTAGTTTCGGCTTCAGGAAAACCAATGAAACGCGAAAGTGATCTAATTGATGTTTGGTTTGATTCTGGTGCAATGCCGTATGCACAATGGCATTATCCTTTTGAAAACAAAGACAAAATTGACGAGAATAAAGATTTCCCTGCAAATTTCATTGCAGAAGGTGTCGATCAGACTCGTGGATGGTTTTATACCTTACACGCAATCGGAACTTTGGTTTTTGATAAAGTAGCGTATAAAAATGTAGTTTCGAATGGTTTGGTTTTGGATAAAAACGGACAAAAAATGTCGAAACGTTTAGGAAATGCGACAGATCCTTTTGAAACAATAAAGGAATACGGTCCTGATGCCACACGCTGGTACATGATTTCAAACGCAAATCCGTGGGATAATTTAAAATTTGATATTGAAGGAATAGCTGAGGTTCGTCGTAAATTCTTCGGAACATTATACAACACTTATTCATTCTTTTCGTTATATGCCAATATTGATGGTTTTAAATACGCTGAAGCGGAAATTCCGTTAAACGAAAGACCGGAAATCGATCAGTGGATTATTTCTGAATTGCATACATTAATAAAATTTGTTGATGAATGTTATGAAGATTATGAGCCAACAAAAGCAGCAAGAGCAATTTCTGACTTCGTTCAGGAAAATTTGAGTAACTGGTACGTTCGTTTATGTCGTCGTCGTTTCTGGAAAGGAGAATATGCACACGATAAAATTGCAGCTTATCAAACACTTTATACTTGTCTGTTAACGATCAGTAAGTTAAGCGCTCCAATCGCTCCTTTTTTCATGGATAAATTGTACCGCGATTTAACAAGTTCAACGCAATCTGAGCAATATAGCAGTGTTCACTTGGCTGAGTTTCCAAAATTTGTCGAAAACTTTGTTAATAAAACGTTAGAAAGCAAAATGCAGAAGGCGCAAACGATCTCATCTTTGGTTCTTTCGCTTCGTAAAAAGGAAATGATTAAAGTGCGCCAACCGTTGCAAAAGGTAATGATTCCGGTACTTGACGAGAATCAGAGAGTTGAAATTTTAGCTATTTCTGACTTAGTAAAGGCTGAGGTAAATGTAAAAGAAATCTTGCTTTTGGATGATGATTCAGGAATTCTGGTAAAACAGATTAAACCTAATTTTAAAGCATTAGGACCACGTTTTGGAAAAGATATGGGATTGATTTCTAAGGAGATACAAGGTTTTTCTGCAGATCAGATCAATGAATTAGACAAGCAAGGGACGCTAGATATTGTTATTGCTGGAAATAACGTAACTTTATCATTAGAAGATGTCGAAATAACATCTCAGGATATTGAAGGATGGCTGGTTGCAAATTCAAACGGAATTACAGTTGCGCTAGATATTACAATTTCTGAAGAATTGAAAAATGAAGGAATCGCGAGGGAATTGGTAAACAGAATTCAGAATATCCGTAAAGATTCAGGATTTGAAGTTACCGATAAGATTAAGGTTCAAATACAAAGAAGCGGTCTTTTAGAAGAGGCGATTCTTAAAAATGAAGACTATATTAAGTCTGAGACATTAACAGACGATTTAGTTTTTGTAGACGCTTTAGAAAACGGCACAGAAATTGAATTCGATGATATTAAAACAGTGATATTAATTTCAAAATAAAAGAAATACCATGATAGATGAAATTACAAGATACTCTGATGCAGATTTAGCAGAGTTCAAAGAAATTATTCAAAATAAAATACAAAAAGCACAAGCCGATCTGGATTTAATAAAAAGTGCTTACATGAACGATTTAAATAACGGAACTGATGACACTTCGCCAACTTTCAAAGCTTTTGAAGAAGGAAGTGAAACAATGTCTAAAGAAGCAAACTCACAGTTGGCTATCAGACAGGAAAAATTCATCCGTGACCTTAAAAACGCATTATTCCGTGTAGAAAATAAAACTTACGGTATTTGTAAAGTAACAGGTAAATTAATCAGTAAAGAAAGACTGAAAATTGTACCTCACGCAACTATGAGTATCGAAGCAAAAAATCTACAACGATAACATATAATTACGCTCCTTTTTAGGGGCGTTTTTTTATTGTATTAAAAAGGAAAAATTGCCTTTGAGGAAAAATCTGCTCTGAAAGGAAAGGATCAGGCTGGAAATAACAGAAAGTGAAAATATATAAAAACAATTTAGAACTATCCTTTTTAGAAGATAGTTCTAAATTATCTTGATTGCTTAAGCAAGGTTTTTCTCTAAATCTAATTTATGTTTTCTTAAAACAGCTCTTGTCATTCCTAAATTCGCTTTTGAAGCATCTGCTGCAAGATAAATCATGAATTTCTTGTTTGGAGAAATGTCGATAATGTGAATTTGATTCGAAAGTGTAATCAAAATATCTTCTATATCCTGATTTAAATTTAGGGCTTTTACAGCGCTTAATTTTGCTTTTACTACTTCCAGGTTATAAGCCGCTGCAAGTTCAGGATCAAAAGACGGATCAATTGTTAAGTTACCAAAACTTAATCCGGATTCAATTTCAGTTACAGCTACGGCTATAAAGCCATTTACGTTGGTTTTCATTTCGTTTAAAAACACATTTAAAAAATCGTTACTCATAGTTTGTGGGGTTTGTTGTTAATAGATGTATGTTTATTTTAATAGGGAATTTTTACTGAGTTCGCTCGAAAGTTCATCTGTATTTCGCATTAATAATCCCAGATTACTTCCGTCTTTTGAAAAAGCAATCACAAAATTGGAACTATTTATCTTGTTTCCAATTACGACTCCTTCAGATGTTTTTAAAAATAATTGTTTCAGTGAGCCTTTTTCTAAATCAGACAGAAATTTTTCGCTCATTGATAAAATTGCGGCACTCATAACAGCAACGCTGTCACCGTAATCCAGATGCAGGGAAGTGATTAGTTTTCCTTTTCCGTTTAAAATTAAGGCTGAGGTAGACTTTGTAGTAGTCAAAAATGTGTTTAGGGTAGAGGTGATTTCATTCATTCTTTCAGTTGTTTGGGAGTTGTTAAAAATGATAGATATCAACAGCTTATTTAAAGTAAACATGAATATTTACTTTAAACAAGTGTTAATTTTATTAACAAATATAAATTAAATTATGTATCATTGTAATATCAAACCGTTAAATAATTTATTTTTTTACTTAAAAAACTTACATTATGGCTAAAGTACTGAAATTCAAAGATGTGAACTCTGATGTTGAAAGCAGATTGAAAGAATTTGAAAAAGCAAGGCTTAAATTAAAGTCTCAAATTGAGAAAGATGTTGCAAAGAAAGGAAAAGACGGAAAAGAGGGGAAAGGTTTGCTAAAATCGATTTCTGAATTTTTTGCCGATAGTCCAAAAACCGCCCCTAAAACTCCTGTTAAAAAATAGATTTTATTCTGTTTAACATTTAGGCCTGCAGTGAATAATTTATTGCATAAACAATTAACGTTCTATAGGGAGCGTTTTTTTTGATTAAATTGTTACTTTTGCGCATCAAAAATTCATAAAATGTCATTACGAAAAGCGTATTTCCTTATATTTTTAGTTTTACTTATCGATCAAATTTCAAAAATCTATGTAAAAACCAATTTTATTTTAGGTGAAGAGGTTACAATTTTTAACTGGTTTAAAATACATTTCATCGAAAATGAAGGAATGGCTTGGGGAACAAAAATTCCAGGTGAATACGGAAAATTAATTTTAACCGTTTTCAGGATTTTCGCAGTATTCGGAATTGGATACTGGTTAGCTGATGCAATCAAAAAACGTCATTCGAATTATTTGATCGTGGCAATTGCATTAATTTTTGCCGGAGCGGCCGGAAACATTTTAGATTCTGTTTTCTACGGAGTAATTTTTGATGACAGTACACACAATCTTGCAACACTTTTTTCGCCACATCCGTACGGAACATGGTTTCACGGTTTGGTAGTAGATATGTTTTATTTCCCTATTTGGGAAGGAAATCTGCCAACCTGGATACCTTTTTTTGGTGGAAAACACTTTATGTTTTTTAATGCCATTTTTAACGTTGCCGATATGGCGATTTCTACCGGTGTTGGTATTTTGCTTATTTTTAATAAAAGAGCATTTCCAAAAAATTAAATTCCAAATTATATAAAATCTCAATCATTTAAAATTCCAAATTCCAATATTTGAAGCGCTAATGGCATGCAGATATTGGGATTTGGAATTTTTATTATTGGAATTTCTTTTTAATATTTAATGTGCTATTTTTACAGATACTAAAGTCAAACTCATGCAAAGTCCGTCTTTTTCTATATATGATGCATCTGCAGGTTCAGGAAAGACCTATACTTTGGTCAGAGAATATCTTAAAATCATTCTTTCGTCACCCAAAAACGATGCATATCGTAATATTCTCGCCATAACTTTTACCAACAAGGCAGTTCATGAAATGAAAAGCCGTATTGTGGGAAGTTTGTCTGAATTTACCAAAGACGAACCTTCGGCGAAAGCCCTTGATTTAATGGAAGATTTGTCTCGCGAAACAGGACTTTCAATAATTAAAATTAAAACCAAATCTCAAAATATCATAAAGCATCTTATTCATAATTATGCCGCTTTTGATATTTCGACCATAGATAAATTCACCCATAAAGTGATTCGTGCTTTTGCACACGATCTAAATTTGCCAATGACTTTTGAGGTTACTTTAGATACCGAAAATTTATTGGTAGAAGCCGTTGATGCCATTATTGCGCAAGCGGGTCAGGATGAAACTCTGACAAAGCTGCTCATTGATTTTACGATGGAAAAAACCGATGATGATAAAAGTTGGGATGTTTCGCGCGAAATTCTTGAAACAGGAAGATTGGTCCTGAATGAAAATAATCGAAATGAAATTTCGCATTTTCATGATACTACAATAGAGGAATTTGTTGTCATAAAAAAGAAAATGACGCTTTTGTGTGCCGATTTAGAAAAAGAAAATGCTGAATATGCTTTACAGCTTCTTTTGCTGATTGAAAAAAACGGAATTGATTTAAAATCATTTTCAAGAGGTACTTTTCCAAATCATCTGGAAAGTATTCGTGATGGAAAATTCAATCCCAGAAATAAAACCTTTCATGAATTTGAAGATATAGCGATTAATAAAACAGCCAAAGACAGGGTTTTAATTGAAAATATAATTCCGGAGTTGCTTCAAAATTTAAGTAAAGTTTATAAAAATTTCGAAAAAAGAGATTTTTACAAAGCGTTCTTAAAAAATATTACACCGCTTTCACTGCTAAATACCGTTAGTAATGAATTGGCTAAAATACAATCAGAACAAAATATTTTGTCGATTTCAGAATTCAATGCCATAATTCACCGTGAAATTCAAAATCAGCCCGCGCCTTTTATTTATGAACGCCTGGGGGAAAGATACCGCCATTTTTTTATAGATGAATTTCAGGATACTTCTGAAATGCAATGGCAAAATTTGATTCCGTTAATTGATAATGCACTTTCCGGTCAGGATGATTTAGGAAATAAGGGGACGTTAATGATTGTTGGCGATCCTAAACAATCAATTTATCGCTGGCGCGGAGGAAAAGCAGAGCAATTTATTGAATTAAGTAAAGACATCAATCCATTTAATAATCCAGATAAATTAATCAAACATTTAGATACGAATTATCGGAGTTATAGCGAAGTAATTGATTTTAATAATGCTTTTTTTAAATTGATTTCTGCTGAATTTTCAAATGCTGATTATAAGGATTTATATGAAAATCATAGTTTTCAGAATTCAAATTCTAAAAAAGGCGGTTATGTAAATATTTCTTTCCTTCCGATAATTGAAAAAAATGATTTTGCAGATGAAGAAGAGGTAGTCGAAAAATCAGATTTGTATGTTTTGGCGACTTTAAATACGATTCAGAATGTTGTTCGTGAAGGTTTTGAATATCGCGATATTGTCATCTTAACCCGAAAAAGAGACCAGGGAATTGCCATTGCAAATTATTTGACAGAGCAGAATATTCCGCTTTTGTCCTCAGAAACTTTGATGATTCAAAATGCAACAGAAGTTCGTTTGATAGTGCATTTGCTGAAATATCTCAACAACAGTATCGATTTGGAAGCAAAAGCGAATTTCCTTCATTTTTTAGGAAATACGAAAGAAATCGAAATGCCCATTCATGATTTTATCGCGCAGGGAATGGCTCAGAAATTTGAAAATGATTTCGAAAAATGGCTTTTGTCTTTTGATGTTTCCCTTTCTTTTGAAGATATTCGAAAAAAATCATTGTATGAAGCTGTAGAGATTATCATTTCTAAATTTGTACTTCCTTCAGAAGGAAATGCTTATGTTCAGTATTTTCTGGACATTGTTTTAGAACGGGATATTCGTAATCAGGCTGGAATTGCAGATTTTTTGAGTTATTGGGATAAAAATGCGCACAAATTCAGCATTCCGTCTCCTGAAGGAAATAACGCAGTTCGAATTATGACTATTCATAAATCAAAAGGTTTGGAATTTCCTGTCGTAATTATGCCTTTTGCGGAAGAAGATTACAGCAGAAAACCAAAAGATAAATTATGGCTCGATGCCGAAGAGGCTGATTTAGGCGTTCCAAAAGCTTTGATAGATAATAGCAGCGCTGTGGAAGGTTTTGGCGAAAGTGCATCGGCAGTTTTTAATTTGAAAAAACAAGAAGAATTACTGGATAATATTAATGTTTTGTATGTCGCATTAACACGTGCCGAGGAACAGCTATATGTTATTTCTCAATCTTTGATGGAAAGAAAAGATGGAGAATTTCCGAGTAATATGGCTTCTTTTTTTATTAAATATCTCATACATAAAGGAGTTTATGATCCGGAGAAATTAGAATATGAATTTGGAAATAAAAAAAGACTTTCTATTCCTGGTGAAATATTAAATCTGGTGAAGACAATTCCTGTTGTTTCGGAAGTTCTGAATCCGAAAAATATCAAAATTGCTCAGCGAGAATCCTTAATGTGGGGAACGCATCAGCAGGAAGCCATCTCTTACGGAAATATTGTTCATGAGATTTTGGCTTTTATAAAAGATAAATCAGATGTTGATCTGGCAGTTACAAAGGCATTAGAAAATGGTTTAATTACTTTTGATCAGTCCGAAAAAGTTTTGCAGACGCTTTTGGAAATAGTCAATCATCCGGAATTAAATATTTGTTTTGACGGAAAAAATAATATTCTGAACGAGCAGACAATCGTGCAAAAAGAAGGTAAGATTTTAAAACCCGACCGAATTGTTTTAACTCAAAACAAAGAAGCGTATTTGCTGGATTATAAAACCGGTGCAATTAATTCAAAATATACACAGCAAATTCAAGAATATCAGCACGCGATTGAAGATTTAGGATACAAAGTGTTAAAAAGGGCATTGGTGTATATTGGAACCGAAATCGATGTGGTAAATTTGTGATAAAATTAATCAGATGTTAAGAGGTTTAACTAGTGTAACTTGTTAATATTTAACATATTAAATATATAAAAATGTACGGTAAAATTAAAGATTATCTGCAAAGTGAGCTGCAGACCATTGAAGAAAACGGGATTTTCAAAAAAGAAAGAATTATAACTTCAGCACAAGATGCTGAAATCACTATTTCGACAGGAGAAAAAGTTTTAAATTTTTGTGCTAACAACTATTTAGGGCTTTCATCACATCCGGAAGTTGTTCAGGCTGCAAAAGATGCCATGGACACACACGGTTTCGGAATGTCATCTGTTCGTTTTATATGCGGAACACAAGATATTCACAAAACATTAGAAAAGAAGATTGCAGAATTTTATGGCACAGAAGATACTATTCTGTATGCTGCCGCATTTGATGCCAACGGAGGTGTTTTTGAACCATTGTTAGGAGAAAATGATGCGATAATTTCAGATAGTTTAAATCATGCTTCTATTATAGATGGTGTCCGTTTGTGCAAAGCAGCGCGTTATCGTTATGAAAATAGCAATATGGAAGATTTAGAACAGCAATTAATAAAGGCAAATGAAGCCGGAGCGCGTTTTAAATTAATCGTTACAGATGGAGTTTTCTCTATGGATGGGGTTGTTGCGCCTTTAGATAAAATCTGTGATCTGGCTGATAAGTACGATGCCATGGTAATGGTAGATGAATGCCATGCTGCAGGATTTATTGGGGCGACAGGAAAAGGTACACTTGAGGCAAAAGGTGTGATGGGAAGAGTTGATATTATCACGGGAACACTTGGTAAAGCATTAGGCGGTGCAATGGGAGGCTATACAACAGCCAAAAAAGAAATTATCGAATTATTGCGCCAGCGTTCACGTCCTTACTTGTTTTCAAACTCTCTTGCGCCGGCAATTGTTGGGGCATCAATCAAGGTTTTTGAACTATTAGAAAAAGATACTTCGTTAAGAGATAAGTTAGAATGGAATACAAATTATTTTAAAGCTGGAATGAAAGAAGCCGGTTTTGATATTATTGACGGAGATTCGGCTATCGTACCAGTTATGCTATACGATGCCAAATTATCGCAGACAATGGCAAATGAATTGTTGAAGCAGGGTATTTATGTAATTGGTTTCTTCTTTCCTGTAGTTCCTAAGGAAAAAGCAAGAATTAGGGTGCAATTATCGGCTGCTCATACCAAAGAGCACCTAGACAGAGCGATAGATGCTTTTAAAGTTGTCGGTAAAATGTTAAAAGTTATATAATTTCCATATAGGGAAATTTTTGTAGGTTTTTTTTAACATTTCATTTTGTATTTAAAAATTTTGGTGTTACTTTTGTCTGTAATTAACTAAATTGTAATTAAAAAAATTAAGTATGAAACATCTTAACAAACTTTTAGTTGCTGTATTGATGACGATGGGTTTAAGTTCTCACGCACAAGATAGTAACAATCCATGGGCAATCTCTTTCGGAGTTAATGCTGTGGATACTAGAACAAGCTCAGGTTCTGGTCATGGTTTCTTTGATCAGCACTTCTCACAGCCATTCGCTGTAAAAGACAACTGGAATATTCTTCCTTCTCTATCTTACATTGGTGTGTCTAGATATGTAGGTAGTGGTTTCTCAGTTGGTTTGCAAGGATCTGTAAACAAAATTGATAAATTCGTTATCCTTGATCGTACTAGTCCTGATGCAGATGGTAGAGGTAATGTAGTAGTTAATCCTGGAGATTTAATGTACTACGGAATTGATGCTACTATTAAATATAGCTTCCAGGAGTTAATCAAATCCAAAGTGATTGATCCTTCGTTATCTGTTGGTGGAGGTTATACTTTCTTTGGAGATAGCAGCTATGGCACAGTTAATCCAGGTGCTGGTTTAACTTTTTGGTTTACAGATGCTATTGGTCTTGAACTTGCTACTAGATACAAATGGTCAGTTAGTGGAGATAGAGTAGATGCTTCGGGAACTCCAGATGCTCCATCTCACTTCCAACACACTGCAGGTTTAATCTTCAAATTCGGAGGTAAAGATACTGACGGAGACGGAATCTATGACAAAGACGATGCTTGTCCAGATGTTGCTGGTTTAAAACAATTCAACGGATGTCCTGATACTGACGGAGACGGAATTGTTGACGCTAGTGATGCTTGTCCAGATGTATTTGGTTTAGCTGCATTAAACGGATGTCCTGATACTGACGGAGACGGAATTGCTGATAAAGATGATGCTTGTCCAGATGTTGCTGGTTTAGCTGCTTTAAGAGGTTGTCCAGATGCTGACGGAGACGGAATCGCTGATAAAGATGACAAATGTCCTACAGTTGCTGGTCCTAAAGAAAATGGTGGTTGTCCTTTCTTAGACGCTGACAAAGATGGTGTTTTAGACAAAGATGATGACTGTCCTACAGTTGCTGGTCCTGCTTCAAACAGAGGATGCCCAGAAGTAACTTCTGAGGCTTTAGAAGATCTTAAAGTTCAAGCTAGAGCAATCTACTTCAACTCAGGAAAAGCTACTTTCAAAACAGGAGACAAAGAAACTCCAGCTAGATTAGATGCTATTAAAGAAATCCTTAAAAACTATCCAAACGCGAAATTCTCTATTGAAGGACACACAGATAGTACAGGTTCTGCAAAAGTGAACGAAAAACTATCTCAAGATAGAGCGGACGCTGTTAAAAATGCATTAATCGAAAGAGGTGTTAATCCAGAAAACTTAGAGTCTAAAGGATTTGGATCTTCTCAACCAGTTGCAAGTAACAAAACTGCTGCAGGTAAAGCACAAAACAGAAGAACTGAAATCAAACATATTGGTTCTAAATACCAAGGTAAACTATAATTTACCTTAGTAAAATAATACAGAAAAGCCATTCTTAATTGAATGGCTTTTTTTATTTTTATAAAATGATAAATTCTTCTTTTCTCGAAAAAATAGCCAATGTTATAATTCAGGATTATTCAGCTAAACTTGCTGAAACAACTATTATTTTACCAAATAAAAGAGCCAAAGTTTTTTTAATAGAAGCTCTGAAAAAAGAAATTAAACACACTATTCTTTCTCCTGAAATTATTAGTATTGAAGAGTTCGTTCAGGATGTTGCTTCTATTAGATCTGTTGATTCTATTGAGCTTCTTTTTGAGTTTTATGAAGTCTATCTTTCGGTTACCGAAAAACAAAATCAACAATCATTTGAATTGTTTGCAAATTGGGCCAAAACGCTGTTGCAGGATTTTAATGAAATTGATCGTTATTTATTAGAGCCATCCCATGTTTTATCTTATTTGAAAGATATTGAAGATATTAAAAAGTGGGGTATCGAGGTTGAAAACAAGACAAAACTTCTGGAAAATTATATTGATTTCTGGAAACTCCTGCCACTTTATTATACTTCATTATATGATCATTTGCTAAATAAGGCAATTGGTTATCAGGGTTTAATTTATCGTGAAGCCGTTAATAATTTAAATCATTTTTCGAATACAATTTCAAATCAGGTTTTTGTTTTTGCAGGGTTTAATGCTTTAAATGCAGCCGAAGAAAAAATTGTGCAGCATCTTTTAGCTCTTGATCAGGCTAAAATCTATTGGGATGCAGATCAGACTTTTTTAAATGATCCCTATCATGATGCCGGTTTATTTGTCAGACGTTTTAAAGAGAACTGGAAACATTATAAATCAAATCCTTTTGAGTGGATTGTTGATGACTTTTCTCAATCTAAAAATATTCAGGTAATAGGAACTCCAAAAACAATTGGCCAAGCAAAATTAGCGGGTAATATTATTGATAGAATAATAAATGAAAATCCAACGACGTCTCTTGATAAAGTCGCCATTGTTCTGGGTGAAGAAAATTTATTAATGCCGGTTTTATATTCTCTGCCATCTTCTGTAGGAGCATTGAATATAACAATGGGATATTCCGGTAAAAATAATCCTTCGCAAATATTGATTGCAAAATTGTTTAAGATGCATACAAACGCGCTTTCAAGAAAAGGCGAGAGTTATGTGTTTTATTATAAAGATGTGCTCGATGTTTTAACACATCCCTTAATTGAGCCTTACGCCAAAACAAATAATTTGGTAAAAATCATTAAGGAGAACAATTATACTTTTATTACGCACAACAGACTCATCGAGCTTGGATATAATTCCTCAAATTTATTTCAGTTATTATTTCAGAAATGGGAAAGTGGTGCAATTGCAGTTTTAGAGAATATATCGGCACTTTTACTTTTGATAAAAGAAAATTTCAACAATGATAATGAAGAAGAAAAAATCGCCAAAGCATTTGTTTATGCAATCTTTAAGGTAATTAATAAACTGATCAATTATTATTCTAAACATAAACACATTGATAATATCGATACGTTGTATGCAATTTATAAACAGGTTATAGATGTTGCAGAAGTTTCTTTTGAAGGCGAACCTCTTCGCGGATTACAGATTATGGGAGTTTTAGAAAGTCGTGTTTTAGATTTTGATACCGTGATTGTTACTTCTATGAATGAAGGGAAATTTCCTGCCGGAAAATCTCAGAATTCCTTTATTCCTTATGATGTAAAGAAAGAATTGGGTTTGCCTACATTTAAGGAAAAAGATGCAATTTATACCTATCACTTTTATCATTTATTGCAAAGGGCAAAAAACATCTATCTTATCTATAATACAGAAAATGATGGTTTAGATGCTGGTGAACGCAGTCGTTTTATCACGCAATTAGAAGTCGAAAAACAGCGAAACCACAATCTTACTTTTGATATTTATAATCCAGCTTTGCCCACAACAGCATATCAGCCAATGGTTATTCCAAAATCTGAGGCAGTTATGGAGCGTTTAAAAGAGATTGCACTGAATGGATTTTCTCCTTCGGCACTGACAAGTTATATTCGGAATCCGATTGATTTTTATTTCCAGAAAATCCTGCGCATTCGCGAAGTGGAAGAAGTGGAGGAAAATATTGCGTTGAATACTCTTGGAACAATTATTCACGAAACTTTAAAGGCATTATACGAGCCATTTATTGGTAAGTTTATTTCGGAAACAGATATTACAAACTGCTTTAAATTGTTGGATGACGAGGTTTTAAAACAATTTAAATTAGTTTATAAAGAAGGTGAAATCAAAAAAGGACGTAATCTTTTAGCTTTTGAAGTGGCAAAACGCAATGTTTCTAACTTTCTAAAAATAGAATTGGATTTAATTCAAAATGGCGATGCAGTTCAGATTATTGCTTTGGAACAAACTTTTGGACGCGAATTTATTCATCCAGCTTTGCCTTTTCCTGTTTTAATTAAGGGAAATGTCGACAGAATTGAGTTGCGCAACGGACAAATAAGAATTATTGATTATAAGACCGGAAAAGTTGAAAAGACTAATGTTATACTGAAATCCTGGAATGGATTGACGCAGGAGCTTAAAAACGATAAAATTATTCAGGTTCTGGCGTATGCATTCATGTTTGAGAAAGAAGCGAAAGGTGTTCCTATAGAAGTTGGAATTATTTCATTCAAAAATCTAAAATCCGGGTTTCTGCCTTTTGGTTTCAAAGAAGATAAAGAGCTTACTATTACAGTTACTTCTGAAATCCTGAATAATTATTTGGAAGAAATTGCGGTGCTTTTAAAAGAGATTCTTGATGTTAATATTCCTTTCGAAGAAAAAATTGTTTAACATTTTCATCAAAATGAGACGATTTTGTTAACAGCCAAAAATAAAAGAATAAACAATTTTTAAAATTATCGGCTTGTTTATTATTTATTAGGGAAACAAATATAAAATTGGATAGTAAGAATTTTATTATTCTCAAATAAAATAATGATTCGGTATTTTTTGATAAAGATAATTTTTGAAGTAGACTTCTTTTTAGATTTTATTTTAAAAAGATATACTTCGAGAAATAAATTGAAAAGAGAAAAAGCGATGAAAAAATAAAGAAATTAGAGTTGATAAATTTGTTAAAATGTAATCCTTATTTTTACCGGATTTAGGTTTAATCAAAACGTAAATTTCTCCTATTAAAAGAAAAAAGCTAAAACTTTTAGAAATTTGTGTCTAAAAATTTTAGCTTTTTTGTAAGTAGTTTTTAACTGAATATTTTTTTAAAGAACCCTTTTTTTATAGGTTCTTCTGTTGGAATATTGTTTATGCTTCCGTTTTCAAAGCGAAATCTTCTGAACTTCATTAGCTTTACATTCAGGTCAAATCTTAATTCTTCTACAGTTTTCATCTTGATAAAATTTTTGCAAATTTATGAAAACTTCTCCTAATCACGCTTGGGCGCATTCGGTTAATTTTAAAATTGAATTAAACAGAAGAAAATGTTTTATTTTTGAATGAATCCTCTTTTTCTGTTAAATATTTTTGCATATTTTATTCTAAAAATTGCCAAAAAATAGAGGATAAGTAAAAGTAAGTGAGATGATTGTGCGAATGTTATTTTTTAACAAGTGTTTATCGGGCAGTTGTGTTTTCTTAAAATATCTTTGATTATTGATAAACAATATAAAATACATGATTGACATAAATACATTAGTAGAAGAGACTGGCGCTGAATCCGGATTGGTTTTTAACATAGACGGAATTTTGCTTAAATCTGTGAATTTAGAATATGACGGGAATGTAGCAGCAATGATTGGAATGATATTGAAGATGAGTTTAGAGATGTCTGAAGATCTAAATAACGGAGATCTTAAACAAATCATGATCAAGAACAATGATGGAATCGTGGTTGCAAATAAAGATCAGGACGACAATTGTGTTGCACTGCTTTCTAAAGATATAAGTAAAATGGGACTTTTGTTACGCAAAATGGATACCGTTTTCAACAATTAATAAAATACACATTAGATGTTTATGAAGATGGTAAATACATTATTTATTTGGCAGTTGACTCCAATAAAACCAATTTAGGTTTGACAAGAGCAACGTTGTTCTAAATTTAAAAAGACATCATCTCAAACTATAGTTTTGCCCCCAACAATGAGAAAAAGGCTGTTTCAAAATTCTTTGAACAGCCTTTTTTGATTTATGTTATTTCGGTTATTGAAAAAACTCTGATAATACGATTTTCAATTCTCCCTTGTTTTCAATCGCACTCATATGTCCGTCATTAAAAGAAACAAGTTCTGCGGTTGTGTCTTCGATTTGGGCAATACTTTCTTCGTAGTTTAAAACCGGATCTTTTTTTCCTAAAATCAATAAAACCGGAAATAGGTTTTTTTGCAAAAGTTCTTCCCTGTCTTTTCTGATTTTCATTCCTTCCAGCGAAGCGATAATGCCTTGTAGCGGAGTTTTTAGTGCTTCTTCTTTTACTTTTTCGATTTCTGTGGCAAGACGCGTTCTGTTGTTTTCGCTAAACAAATTGGCAATTGCAAGACTAACAAAACCTACATAATTTTGTTTTACAGCTTTTATGGCGCGGGTTCTGTTGAGTTTCTTTTCGGCGGTATCTTCTTTTGAAGTCGAATTTAGCAAAACTAATTTCAGGATATTCTTGGGAAATAATTCGGCGAAAGCCACACCAACATAACCTCCCATAGAATGCCCAACAATAATGGCTTTTTCGATTTGTAAATGCTCTAAAACTTCGTGAACAGCATTTGCATTTTCTTCCATCGAATGAACATAACCCAAACAGTCTGATTCACCGTGGCCTAATAAATCAATTGTAATAACGCGATGTTTTGCTGAGAAGAGATCAACATATTCCGCCCACATTTTTTTGTTTTCCAGAAAGCCGTGAAGGAGTACAATTGCTGTTCCTTTGCCCGAATCTGTAAAAGATATTTTGGTGTTTTTATATAGAATAGTTTTCAAAATAATAGTTTAAATGATAAAACACAAATATAAGAAAGCACAAACTTTATAAGAAATATATGTGCTTTTGAGTTAACATTTATTCTATTAATGCTATCATTTATTAGAATCGGGAAGTTGTGAAATAGAAAATGGTTTCCATTTCTGAAAACCATTCTATAAATTAAAACCGATTATCGCCATCCAGAAGATTTCCTAATCCGCCAAGCAGGCTTCCTTCGTCACGGCTGTTTCCGCCAGATCTTGGTGCCGAAGCAATAATGCGGTCGGCTAATCTGGAGAAAGGCAATGATTGTATGTAAACCGTTCCGGGACCTTTTAAAGTAGCGTAGAATAAACCTTCACCACCAAAAATGGAATTCTTGATTCCGCCAATAAATTCAATATCGTAATCTACGTCTTTGGTAAAACCAATGATGCAGCCTGTATCTACTTTTAGAACTTCACCGTGCGCTAATTCTTTTTTAGCCATTGTTCCTCCGGAATGTACAAATGCCATTCCGTCTCCTTCAATTTTTTGCATAATAAAACCTTCACCGCCAAATAAGCCGCGGCCAAGTTTCTGAGAGAATTCTATTCCTACCGAAACTCCTTTTGCAGCGCATAAAAAAGAACTTTTTTGGCAGATAAACTTGCCCTGAAATTGCGTTAAATCAATAGGAAGAATTTTTCCCGGATAAGGAGATGCAAATGAAACTTTGCTTTTTGTATTTCCCTGGTTTAAAAATGCTGTCATAAACAAGCTTTCGCCGGTAAGAACTCTTTTTCCGGCATTCAAAAGTTTGCCAAACAAACCCGATCCTTGTTGTTGTGAACCATCTCCAAATATAGTTTCCATCTGGATATTATTTTCCATCATCATAAAACTGCCGGCTTCGGCAATTACAATTTCCTGTGGATCCAGTTCTATTTCCACATATTGCATTTCTTCTCCAAAAATCTGATAATCTATTTCGTGTGCCTGCATGATTTCTACATTATTTAGTTTTAAAATAAGTCGAACGATGTTTTAGAACGTTACAGGGTTTTCTATATTTTCTTAAAAGGCTGTTTTTTAATGAGAAAAATGGTGATAAAGTTTTTTTTTAAAAATATAAAATGCTTTTGTTATTTTAAATTAGTCTTAATTACGTGTTTAATTAGTTTAAATTCTATATTTTTGCAGCGTTATTAATTTTATCAAAATGGCATTAGTTAGCGATTTGACCACCAAAATATTGTTTGAAACCGAAAAAGGATACAGTTATCAATGTGATTTGACTAATAGTATAATTATCAATTTTGTAGATACAGTATCAAGTTATAAAATTCATGATTTTTTGATTTTTCAAAGAAAGGTAAATAACGTTGACATTCTCAACATGCTTTATGACTTGTCTGATAAGTCGGATGCACAATTGATTGAAACTACAAAAAGAAACTTCTCAAGAAATCTCACAATCTGCGAAATAGTTCAGCTTAGGGAATTGTTAAACGGAACTAAATTTACTCTCAACCTGCATTCTATGCTTTGCAATATTCTTAAAGTTGAGTTAATTTAAGGCTTTACTTAGATTAAATCCAAATTTGCAAGTGTCTAAACCTGTTCGCTTTAATTTTTGTAACTTTACATGTATAAAAATTATAAGGTTATGAAAGATTTACTAAGAACAAGTACTTCATTAGTTGAAGGAATAGAAGATATATTGAATTTACAGGCAAAAATAGAAAGTGACGCTTCCAATAAATATTTAGCTATGGCTGCATGGCTTGATAGAAACGGTTTTGACAATACAGCATCGTATTTGTATAAGCAAGCCGAGGAAGAAAGAGAACATTTTCTTAAAGTTTTCAGATATATTACAGATATGGGAGGGATTGCAATTACGCCATCTGTTCCTGAAGTGCAGCAGGAATTTGCTTCTTTCAGAGAAGTATTTGAAATTGCTTTGCAAAATGAAATCGCCGTTACTCAGGCCATTAACAGGGTAATCGCAAAATGCAGGGCAGAAAATGATTATGCTACAGAAGATTTTATGATGTGGTATGTTGCTGAGCAAAGAGAAGAAGAGAAAAATGCAAGAAGAGCTTTAGAGCTTTTTGAGTTGATTAACGAAAACGAAGCTACAGGCAAATTTGAATTAGATTTACAAATATCAAAGATTGGATAATAACCAATTTATAAAATAAAAAAAGCCCTTAATATTCAATTATTAAGGGCTTTTTATTTATTTACTCATTCATCAGGCTTTCAATCTCATCCACTTCAACCGGAATATTGCGCATTAAGTTAAAAGGAGCACCTTTTTCCTGAACTACAACATTGTCTTCCAGACGAATTCCGAAACCTTCTGCCGGAATGTATATCCCTGGTTCAACCGTAAAAACCATATTGGCTTTCATTGGTTCGTGAAGCAAACCGTAATCGTGCGTGTCAAGTCCCATGTGGTGAGAAGTTCCGTGCATGAAATATTTTTTATAAGCTGGCCAATCCGGATTTTCGTTCTGAACATCAGCTTTGTCGATTAAGCCTAAACCAAGCAATTCTGAAGTCATGATTTTACCCACTTCAACATGATATTGTTTCCAAAGCGTTCCCGGAGTTAACATTGTTGTAGCTTCATTTTTTACATTCAAAACCGCTTTATAAACCGCTTTTTGACGCTCAGAAAAACGTCCTGAAACCGGAATCGTTCTCGTCATATCGCTTGAATAATTGGCATATTCTGCTGCAACATCCAATAAAATTAAATCTCCGGCTTTACATTGCTGATTGTTTTCGATATAATGCAAAACATTCGCATTATTTCCCGAAGCAATAATTGGCGTATAAGCAAAACCTTTAGAACGGTTTCTGATGAATTCGTGTGCTAATTCAGCTTCGATTTCATATTCAGTAACATTTGGTTTTACAAACGACAATAATCTGCGGAAACCTTTTTCGGTAATATCACAAGCATGCTGAATCAAATCGATTTCTTCGCTTTCTTTTACAGAACGAATGCGTTGTAATATTGGATTACTTTTCGCCACATTATGTGCCGGATAACGTTCTTTCCACCATTTTACAAAACGAGCCTCGCGGGTTTCAGTTTCAACAGTCGCGCGGTAATGTTCGTTTGTGTTAATATACATCGTATCTGCATATGTCATCATTTCGTTCAAAATTTTATGAAAATCCTGCAGCCAATAAACCGTTCTGATTCCTGAAACCTGATAAGCACGTTCTTTAGTCAGTTTTTCACCTTCCCAAATTGCAATGTGTTCGCTGGTTTCTTTCAGGAAAAGCATTTCTTTTTGATTCTCAAAAGGCGCATCCGGAAATAAAAGCAAAATACTTTCTTCCTGATCTACACCACTCAGATAAAAAATATCCCTGTGTTGAGCAAACGGCAAAGTACTGTCGGCACTAATTGGATAAATGTCATTTGAGTTGAAAACGGCAACAGAATTAGGTTTCATTTCTGCCGTAAATTTTCTGCGATTTTTTACAAAAAGAGCGCTGTTTATTTGATGATATTTCATAATAATTTCATTTTTGAACTTCGAATTTCAAAATTACATTTTTTTACAGAAGTGACGTATAATTGATTTATTAAAGTTTTCTTATTTGTTTGAGATTTTTTGCACGCAGATTTATACGGATTGAAACAGATTTTCGCAGATTTTATTAATGCAATATTTGTCTTCACAATCTTGTCATTCTGAGGAACGAAGAATCTCCGCAAGTAACTCGACAAAGATTGATAAATGCAAAGTTTTCTCATTTCAATAATATGAAAAAATCTTAGCATCTCAGAATCTTACTAAGGGCGTACCCCTCCGGGTCGGGCTTTCGGCTATATCTTTTGTTCCGTTTCACTTCACAAAAGGATACCGCCTCTATCCCTCACGCGAATCTCAGTTCCATAAGAAAATAAAGTTACAATGTCCTTGCGAGGAACGAAGCAATCTCATGCGGATATAACATTAGTTGTTTTTTTAGTGAGATTGCTTCGTTCCTCGCAAAGACAAAAAAAACCGAAGTTTGTGGCTTCGGTTTTTTTATAAATATATCGTAGAAATTATTTTTTCTCGCTCAACAACTTCTCCAAATAAGCAGCTTTATCTTTTTCAACCTGAATCAATCGTTCATAAAGTTTTTCATTCTTGTCAATAGTTTCAAGAAGTTTATCTAACGGATTAAAAGTGCAATTGTAATTTTTTATAGAAGAAGAATCGTCATGATAAGTATTCCCAATAATATTAAAAACAGCTTCTTCAGAAAAATTTCTGATTACTTCAGCCGGAACGCCCAAAGCCTCGGCAATAGCTTTTAGTTTTTCGTCATCAACGCTTTCGCTTCCTTCAATAATAGAGATCGATTGTTGCGTAGTGCCAATTGCAATCGCAAGCGCTTCTTGTTTCATATCTCTAAGTTCTCTAATTCGGCTTATGTTTCTCCCGATGTGTCTTGGTTTTGGTGCTGTGCTCATAGTTCAAAGATATTTAAAATTCTTTTACATTTTCGGTTTCGGTAGAAAACAAGTGTGTGTTTGTGAGATACATTTTGTAAATTATTTTCTCGGTTGTAAAAATACAATTTTTCTGACGATTGTTGATTTTGAATATAGAATTGTGTAATCTTGGTAATCAATAGAAGTTGTAAAAACTAAAAAATGAAATTAAGTACAGATATAAAATATCTAACAATTAAACAAAGTGTAATCTTTTTGCTGGTTTCTTTGTCTCTTATTTGGTCTTGGATGCTTATTACTTCCAAAATTGATAGAGGAAATGATCGGGGATTGATGACTAGTTTTGGGGTGATAATAATTTTGACTTTTATACTGGTGAAATTCTTTGCAAAAATTAAATCAGGAGAGTATCTGGCAACATTCTTTTATCTCAGTTTTGGGAGTTTATTAAGTTTTTTTATAATCATTACAATTGGGCTCATTATTTCGGCAGTTATCAAATCGGGTTGGGTTTGGTTTATAGTTCCGTTAACGGCAACTGGTTTTTTATTGTTTTTTATTCTTAGACGATTGTTTTCTTTTCCTGATAATTTTGTTGCATTTTGGGTATTGTTTTCATTGCCAATCCTAACAGTTGGGATTTTAGAACTATTACCTTTTTATGATAGTATTGCTAAGTATAAATTAGGATTAGGGTTTCCAATTGCAATTTATCTTAGTTCTGTTTTTGTTGCAATTGCAATACTTTGCAGGGAAAGAATAAATAAAGTAGATTAATTTATGTCATTAAAGATTAAAATAAAAAAAGCTGAAAAACAAGACCTCGATTTCGTTTTCAAATCAATCTGCGAACTCGAAAACCAAGTTTTAGATTTCGAAGTATTCAAGGCAATCTTCAACGAAAACATTTCGAACCCAAACAATTTATATTTACTGGCCGAAAACGAAATTGAACGTGTTGGTTTTATTAGTTTTCACATACAAAATTTGCTGCATCATTGCGGATTAGTGGGCGAAATTCAGGAATTTTTCATACACCAAAATTATCGCGGACAAGGAATTGGTCGACAATTAATAAATGAGATCATGCACTATGCCGATCAGAATAAGCTAAAAAGTATTGAAGTAACTACAAATAAAAAGCGAACAGAAAACGTGTTTATTTACGAAAATCTTGGTTTTAAGTTAACGCATAATAAGTTTACGATTTATAAGTAACTCTTCCCGGCGATGGAAAGGTTCAATATAAAAAAACTGCTATTTGTTAGTAGCAGTTTTTAATAAATTGATAATTATGTTGTTATAGTGCGTATTCCATACAGATACTATTTGTTGCTGTTCTGTATAAATACCAACCACATAGGTTTCTTCCATAGTAAGAAACTTCATCGCCGTTGCATAGTGGATAAGGTACGCAATTTACAGCTCCACCGTTAATTGATTTCAATTCCTCTTTTGATAGTTTTTGTAATTTTGATAATTTTTCAAGATTTTTCATAGGTAATTTGTTTTTGGTTTTCCTACTCTATAAGTTTTTCGGATACGACTGTGATAAAAATACAAATTATTTCTAAATAAATACTTACAAAAAAAGCAATCCTAAGTCTTTGCGAGGAACGAAGCAATCTCACGTAGAAGATCGTCAAGGTTTGCTCTTTTTAGTGCGGGTGCTTTGTTTCTCGCAATGACAAAACAAGGCTAAATAAAAAAAACCTTTATCAAAGTTTAAAACTTTGACAAAGGCTCTATAAAGTAACTAATTGGAATTTGGTCCCGAAGCCTCGGGATAAAAAATTGGAATTTACCTTTTAGTCAATCCATTTATAATATCTCGCTCCAATTAAATTTGGAATTTCCTTTTCGATTCTGTCCAAAACCCATTCGTTTTTAGGAGTTCGAATGCTTTGTTTTTGTTCTTTTTTGTGAAGACTTTCGTAAGTTTCAAAACCAATTTCTGTACTTTCTTCCAGATTTTCAAAAAGTTTGGTATTGGCTAAAGCCGATTGCCATTCCGGTTGAATTGTTCCTTCAAAAACTTTCGATTTCGATCCGCTTCCGTAAGCCAGAAATCCGAATTTAGTTCCGGCAATTTCTTTCTTCGTATCATAATAATGAGCCAAAGTGGATAATAATCCCATGAAAATGGAACCTGTATAAAGATTTCCAATTAAAGACGAAGCTAATTCTGCAGGTTGTAATTTCTCGGTTACAAACTTTTTATATTCCTCAGATTTTCCAACTTCTTTTATTTTAGTTTGATAATCTGCTGACTCTATATTTTCTGAAATGATTTTATCAGCGTGATCTAGAGCATAAATTTCAGATAACATTCTGCGTCCCTGAAAAGAGTAGGGAAGATGCATAATAATGCTGTTCCAGGAATTGTATAAAGTTTCGGTTGTATTTTTTAATTTCTTAAATGAAAAGTAGGCAGATCTCGTACGATCCATATAACATTGATTCGAATACTGACCATCAAAAACCGGTTGGTCTTTATGAATTTCGATTTCGGCTTCTAAATTATCAAACCAGGGATCGTTGTTTTCGTTTTGCGTAATCGCTTCTTTTGCAATACTTCTGTAAGGTTTAAAAAAGTCAAAAACACCTTTTGTGCTTGTGGCCCAATTTTCATCAAAAGCAATAATTCTTGGGTTTGAAGTTACAAGCATTGCAAGAGCTCCTGCGCCTTGTGTGTATTCTCCGGTTGAATTCAAATCGTATTTTGCAAAATCAGTCGTAACGACAATTGCTTTTTTGGTTGGATTCAATTTTACAAAATCTATACAGTTTTGCAGCGCGTCAACTCCGCCAATGCAGGCAAAAGTAAAATCGACAACATCACATTCGGCTAAAGAATCTTCACCAAGTTTTTGCTCCATTAAACTAATTAAGAAAGAACTGATTGGTTTCGAACTGTCGATTCCGCTTTCTGTTCCAACATAAATTCTGCTTATTTCGTTTAAATTTATATTGTTTTCAAGGATAAGTTTTGTCAAAGCGTTTGCACCAAAAACAACGGCGTCCTGATGAACGTCAGGCAAAGTCATTTTAATTAAGCCAAGACCTTTTTCTAGTTTTTCCGGTTCTATATTTCTGGCTACAGCCAAAGTTTTTATGGGTAAATGTATGTTGGCTACGTCAAAAGAAATAGCGTCAATTCCTGTTTTCATTCTGATTTTTTTTGAAGCCGATAAAGGTAAAATTATGCTATTAAAATTCGGCCGTTTTCTTGGATTAAAATTAGTGACGGCTTTATTTTTGAGGAAAATAAATCAAAAAGCTTAAAAAAATAGCAAATTAGTAATTGTATAAAAATCAGGATTTCGGCAAAACGCCTTTTTAATTTCGCTTATTTGGTTGTTTTCTAATATTTTGTACAATAGTCTTAAAAGCTCTTTAAAATCATTATAAATAACAGCGAAATGGTTGTAGTTCTTTTGTAATTGAGTTATTTTTGTCTAATTTTTTAAAACAAACTACTTAAACACTTATGGCACAATCTGCACTATTGAATGCTTCCATCTTAAAGAAAGTGGCTATGGCTCTTTCGGGAATATTCTTAATCACGTTTTTAGCGCTGCATGTTTCCTTAAATTTCATTTCTATTATTAGTGAAGATGTTTTTAACGAAGCTTCTCACTTTATGGGTTACAATCCGCTAATTCAATATGTAATGCAACCTGTTTTGGCATTCGGAGTAATTTTCCATTTCGTTATGGGATTTGTACTAACGGCTCAAAATAGAGCTGCACGACCAATTGCTTATGCAAATTACAACGGAGCTGCAAATGCTTCATGGAGTTCTAGAAATATGATTATTTCTGGATTGGTTATTTTGGCTTTCTTAGGATTGCATTTCTATGATTTTTGGTTTCCTGAAATCGGATACAAATATGTGGAAGGTAATGCTCCTGATGCAACAAGATATTATGGAGAGTTAGTGCATAAGTTTCAAGATCCAATTCGTACAGGATTGTATTGTATATCATTTGTGTTATTAGGTTTTCACCTTTGGCACGGATTCGGTTCATCTCTTCAGTCAATGGGGATGCATAACAAATATTCAAGATTTTTAAGTAAAGTAGGGTACTGGTTCGCTGTTGTAGTTCCGGCTGCTTTCGTAATTATCGCATTATTTCATCATTTCAATCAACATAATTAATATCAATTATAATGGCATTAGATTCAAAAATTCCACACGGCCCAATATCGGACAAATGGACAGATTATAAAGATCATATTAATTTAGTGAACCCTGCAAACAAGCGTAATTTAGATATTATTATTGTTGGTACAGGTTTGGCTGGAGGTTCGGCTGCGGCTACTTTGGCTGAGCAGGGATATAACGTAAAAGCTTTCTGCTTTCAGGATTCACCTCGTCGTGCGCACTCTATTGCTGCACAAGGTGGTATCAATGCGGCAAAAAATTATAAAGGTGACGGTGACTCGGTTTACAGATTATTTTATGATACTGTAAAAGGAGGTGACTACCGTGCACGTGAGGCAAACGTTCACCGTTTGGCTGAAGTTTCTGCTAATATTATCGACCAGTGTGTGGCTCAAGGAGTTCCATTGGCTCGTGAATATGGTGGATTATTAGATAACCGTTCTTTTGGAGGAACTTTGGTTTCTCGTACTTTTTATGCACAAGGACAAACCGGACAACAATTATTGTTAGGAGCTTATTCTGCAATGAACCGTCAGATTGGTCGTGGAAAAATAAAAATGTACAACCGTCACGAAATGCTTGACCTTGTTATCGTGAACGGAAAAGCAAGAGGTATTATCGCTCGTAACTTAATCACCGGAGAAATAGAAAGACATTCTGCTCACGCGGTAGTAGTTGGTTCTGGAGGATACGGAAACGTATTTTTCTTGTCAACAAATGCTATGGGAAGTAACGCAACAGCAGCCTGGAAAATACATAAAAAAGGAGCGTTTTTCGCAAATCCTTGTTATACACAAATTCACCCAACATGTATTCCGGTTTCAGGAGATCACCAGTCAAAACTGACTTTGATGTCTGAATCTTTACGTAATGATGGTCGTATTTGGGTTCCTGCAAAATTAGAAGATGCTCAGGCAATTCGCGAAGGAAAGAAAAAAGCAACTGATTTATCTGAAGCTGAGAGAGATTATTTCTTAGAAAGAAGATATCCTGCTTTTGGTAACTTAGTACCTCGTGACGTTGCATCTCGTGCTGCAAAAGAAAGATGTGATGCTGGTTTTGGTGTTAACAAAACCGGAGAAGCTGTTTACTTAGACTTTGCTGCGGCTATCAAACGTTACGGAACTGAAGAAGCTTTCGTAAAAGGTTTAGATGCTAACGATGCTGCTTTGGTAACTAAATTAGGAGCTGAAATCGTGAAAAGTAAATACGGAAACTTATTCCAGATGTATTACAAAATCGTTGACGAAGATCCGTATACAACACCTATGATGATTTACCCAGCGGTTCACTACACAATGGGTGGAACTTGGGTTGATTATAACTTAATGACTACAATTCCGGGATGTTTCTCAATTGGAGAATCTAACTTCTCTGATCACGGAGCAAACAGACTTGGAGCTTCTGCTTTGATGCAAGGTTTAGCTGATGGATATTTTGTGTTACCATATACTATTGGAGATTATTTGGCTCCGGATATTAAAATGGGACCAATTTCTACAGATTTACCAGAATTCGTAGCAGCAGAAAAAGAAGTAAAAGATCAAATCGACAGATTTATCAATAATAAAGGAACTCATTCTGTAGATTATTTCCATAAGAAATTAGGAAAAATCATGTGGGATAAAGTAGGTATGGCTCGTAATGCTCAGGGATTAACTGAAGCTATCGAAGAAATTGCCGCTTTACGTGAAGAGTTTTATAAAGATGTAAAAGTTCCTGGAAGCGCAAACGAATTTAATCAGGAATTAGAGAAAGCGACACGTGTTGCCGATTTCTTAGAGTTAGGAGAATTGTTCGCAAAAGATGCATTGCACCGTAATGAATCTTGTGGAGGTCACTTCCGTGAAGAATACCAAACAGAAGAAGGAGAAGCACTTCGTGATGACGAAAACTTTGCATACGTTGCAGCTTGGGAATACAAAGGAAAACCAAGTGATGCCGTATTACACAAAGAACCTCTGGTTTACGAAAACATTAAATTAGTTCAAAGAAGCTACAAATAGTATTTAAAAAAGTCCAGATACTTTTTGATACTTAAAACTTATACAAAATGAAACTTACATTAAAAATATGGCGTCAAAAAAACGCCCAGGATAAAGGAGGAATCGTTGATTACCCAATCGACGGAATCGAACCAGATATGTCTTTCCTAGAAATGCTTGACGTTCTTAACGAACAATTAATCAACAAAGGAGAAGAGCCGGTAGCATTTGACCACGATTGTCGCGAAGGAATCTGCGGAATGTGTTCTTTATTCATCAACGGAGAAGCACACGGACCAGACAGAGGAGTTACAACTTGTCAGTTACACATGCGTATGTTTAAAGATGGTGACACGATTTTTATCGAGCCATTTAGAGCAAAAGCTTTCCCGGTAATTAAAGATTTAGTTGTTGACAGAAGTTCTTTTGACAGAATTCAGCACGCAGGAGGATTTATCTCGGTAAATACTTCAGGAAATACAATTGATGCCAACACCATTCCGATTAACAAACACGATGCAGATAAATCATTTGATGCAGCTGCTTGTATTGGTTGTGGAGCTTGTGTTGCAACTTGTAAAAACTCATCTGCAATGTTATTCGTTGCTGCAAAAGTTTCGCAATACGCATTATTACCACAAGGTAAAGTTGAAGCTGTTGATCGTGTATTAAACATGGTACACCAAATGGATCACGAAGGTTTTGGTAACTGTACCAACACCGGAGCTTGTGAAGTAGAATGTCCTAAAGGAATTTCTCTTGAAAATATCGCACGTATGAACCGTGAATATTTAGCAGCAAGCTTAAAAGGATAATCTAAAAACACTTTTAGTTTTAAATAAAAAAAGGTTCCGATATGTCGGAACCTTTTTTTATTCATAATACAATTGCGAAGCGCTAATTTCCTGTTTTTCTTTTCTTTCCTGCTGAATAAAACAGCTTAAGGTAGTTCCGCCAATTTGGTCAAAATAACTGATGTTGATTTTATGGAAGCCTTTTTCGAGTTGTACAGCGCCATACGCTTCATTAAGCCAATGAATACCATCATTATTTACGACTAATTCATTATCGATAAAAAGCTTTGATCCATCGTCTGAAAGCGTTGAAATCGTATAATTTGCCGTTTCTGCGATATAGATATATCCGTCAAATTTTAAGCCGATATAACGCTCTGTTTTTGATTTCCATTTTTCACTGCTTATTGCGCCTTCAAAAATGCCTGAATTAACCGGTTTTACCAATTCTAAATCCTGAACATGTTGAAATATTGTTCCGGTATAATAATCATATTTCAAACCTTTTTTAGTTGGTTTTATGGCTAAAGCTGGTTTTAAATCCGGATTTCTGACTAATATTTTATTGATCGAACTTCTCCTCCCACTTGGACTAATCTGAACCGTTTTTATGATTCTAAATTCTCCTTTCGGAATATTTATGGTTACAGGTTTTTCATAAAGTTCAGCTGTTTCATCCGGATTATAACCGTCAATCGTGTAGAAAATTTGACCGTTTTTAATGGTTGGTTTTAAATCCAAAACATATTTTGATGCGATTAAAGCGGTTTCATTAGAACCAAAAGGAGATGGAACTTTATATAATCTTTTTTGTAATTCCAGTTTTTCCAAATGATGCGGAATTTGATTCAGAATAAAATGATTGTAATTTTTGTTTTTCGGTTCTGTCCAGGCAATTTCGGCTAAAGCAAATAAGCGAGGATAAAGCATGTAATTTAGCTTCGCGGGACTTGTTAGATATTCTGACCAAAGATTCGATTGAACTCCCCAAATATATTTTTGCTCCTCAACCGTTAAACTATCAACCGGAGTTGGATTGTACTTGTATATTTTTTCGACCGTAGTTAATCTTCCAATTGTTAGCGGTTCATTCGGCGAATATCCTTGATTATAATCCAGATAAAGTACTTGTTCCGGATTCATGATTACATTGTGTTTTTGTTTGGCTGCCGCAATTCCGCCAGATTCTCCGCGCCACGACATTACAGCGGCATTTGGAGCCAATCCGCCTTCGAGCATTTCATCCCAGCCTAAGATTTGTCTTCCGTTTGCATTTAGGAATTTCTCGATTCTGGTGGTGAGGTAACTTTGTAATTCATGTTCGTTTTTTAAACCGAGATCTTTAATTCTCTTTTGGCAATTCGGACATTCTTTCCATTTTGTTTTCGGGCATTCATCACCACCAATATGGATATATTTACTCGGAAACAAAGCCATAACTTCAGTCAAAACATCTTCCAGAAAAGTAAAAGTTTCTTCTTTTCCGGCGCAGAAAATGTCATCAAAAACGCCCCAATATTCGACAACTTTATATTGTCGATCAGGAAAACAGGATAAATTTGGGTAAGCGGTAACGGCAGCGGTTGCATGACCCGGCATTTCGATTTCCGGAATAATATTCACATAATGGTCTTCGGCAAATTTTACAACTTCCTTAATTTCTTCCTGTGTATAAAATCCTCCGTACGGATTTCCATCAAAAAAATACGGTGATCTTTCGAATTTATTGCCCACTAATGTCTGTGCTCTTTTCGATCCGACTTCGGTTAATTTTGGATATTTTTTTATCTCAATTCTCCAGCCCTGATCATCTGTTAAATGCCAATGAAAGTTATTTAATTTATAACTGGACATTTGTGCAATAAAATCTTTTATAACAGAAACAGAGAAGAAATGACGGCAGACGTCTAAATGCAAGCCTCGGTACAAATATCGGGGTTCATCATCGATAATGACGCAGGGAAATTTGATTTCAGGACCTTTTGGTTGGTTTGGAAGCAGCTGAAGCAAACTTTGCACTCCGTAAAACAATCCTTCTTCACTTCCGGTAACGGTTATTTTCTTCGTTGTGATGTTAATTTTATACGCTTCTTTTTTTAATGAAGCCGAAGGATTTTGAGCAACAAATAAAACCACAATTTTGCTCTTTTTTGAAGCTGTATTTTTGTTAATCGCACTTTCAAAAATTTGTGCCGTTTTAAGTTCTTTCGCGCTGAACTTATTATTTTCGAAAACAACTTTTATTTGTCCATCAATTTTAAGACTATCTCCGGTTGCTTTGTATGAATTTGGAGCAGGAATAATAGTATTATTGATTAGGGATGTTTGTGCATTTCCGAAGGAATAACAAAATATTAAAAAGAGAAATAAACTTTTTTGCATGGTTATTTTTTTGGTAGTTAAACAAATTTACGGTTTGTAAATTAAGCTGCATTTTTTTTGCAGTACTTAATTGTGTATAAATGTCTTTAAATTAGGCTTGTTAACTTTTTTATTACTTTGTGTTATAATTCGCTTCGCAATAATATTGCATTTATTGTTTACATTTGTTCAAAAAAGAATTCGCATGAATAACGATAATGAAGTGGTAAATTATAGCAAGGAAGAACGTAAAAATCTTATTTTAAAAGAGATTAACCTGCATACCCGTGTAAGTTTTGAAACGCTTTCGGCTAAATTATTTGTTTCAGAAGATACTGTGAGACGTGATATTAATGAACTTGAATCAGAATCTTTACTGATTAAAGTAAAAGGCGGCGCGATGACAAAAGCGTACCATCATTCTTCATCCAATCAGACTTATGCAGGCGAATCAAAACAAATCATTGCGCAAAAAACTTTAGGTTTACTTCACGACGGAATGGTTTTATTGATTGGTGGCGGAACGACCATTCGCGAATTCATTCGTTTGATTCCTAATGATTTAAATCTTACTATTTTTACTGTTACCGTTTTATCTGCGGTTGAACTTCTGGATAAACCCAATGTTAAAATTATCATGATTGGCGGCAGCATTTCATCCTACAGCCAAATGTGCGTGAGCGGCGATGTTTATAATCAACTGGCTAATATTAAAGTCGATTTATTAATATTAGGAACCAATGCCTTAGATATCGAAGGCGGATTTTCAGACTCTGACTGGGAAACCGTTCAGGTAAAAAAAGCAATGATTCAGGCTTCTGAAAAAACAGCAATTTTAACTATTTCTGAAAAACTCGATACTGTTCTAAAAATGAAAATTGCCAATTTATCTGAAGTTGATTACGTAGTTACGGAAGTTGATCCAAACGACGAAAAATTACAATCGTATAAAAAGGCAGTTCCAAGTTTAGTTTTTATTTAAAAAGTTTGCCACGATTTTCTCGAATTAACCCGAATTATTTTGATTGTATAGATCTAAAAAGTCGGTGCAATTTGAGGCTGGTTTTTAAACAGTTTCAAAATAAAAACTCGAGTAAATTCGAGAAATTCGTGGCAAAAAACAAGTTTAGTTTTCCTTGCTGAATGTCATATTATTTAATCCCAATTCTTCATTAAAAAATTAATCCAGTTCTGGTGAAAGATTTTGTTTAAATCTTCATCAGAATAACCTTTGTCTTTAAAAATCAAAACCAATTTTTGCAAATCGGCAATGGTATTTAAATCATATGGAGATTGTTCTGTACCAAAAGCGCCGTCCAAATCTGAACCTACGCCAATATGATTTGCATTTCCTGCCAACTGACAAATGTGATCCATGTGTTTGAAAACGGTTTCTAAATTGCAATTCATTCCCAAAGGCATAGAAACACCACGTTCCCAATTCGGAACCAACATCCAAGCATCCAAAGCGCCGCCAATAACAGCTCCTCTCGAAATCAAAGCTTTAATCATTTCATCGCTGTATTGGCGATTATGATCCACCAGACTTCTGCAATTGTTGTGACTTGCCCAAACTGGTCCTTGATAATGATCAAGAACCTGCCAAAAAGCATCATCGCACAAATGTGTCGCGTCCAGAATAATATTCAAACGCTCCATTTCTTTTAATAAATCAAGACCGTTTTGATTCATTTTTCCCGTTGCATCCGTGCCGTTTGCGTAACGTCCGGGGCCATAATGTGCGGGTCCAATGGCACGCAATCCGTAATTGTATGCTTTTTCAAGATATGAAATATCAATAATCGAATCGGCACCTTCTAAACTCAAAATGTAACCAATTGGTTTTTTATCGTTTGGCATTCCGTCATTCCATAAATCAATTTGTTTTTGGAGCGATTTTTTATCGGTAATTGCGGTAATTTCTCCGGCTTCTTCCATGGCTTTGTACCACGCTAATTGCCCTTGTGTTTGTGCCCAGGCTTGTTCAGGAGAATTCCAACCGGGAATAATGCTGTCGGGTTTTACAAATCTTGCAATTTGAGTAGCCACAACAATTCCAATATTTCCCTTTCGCAAATCAGGAAATGAAACCGTCGCACGTTCACGATCCGGTTTATCCGTCATTCCTTTTTCTAAATGGCGCAAAGTTGTTACGTCATTTCTTAAATCTCGATTCCATTCCATCGCATTCATGCTCAGGTCCAAATGGGCGTCTATTATAAACATATTGAGTGACTTAATTTTAAATATTAATTTTTCGGCCACGCGCTGCCACCAGCCATTGATCGCAAATTTGCTGTTCTTTGTTAATGACCTGAACAGAATCGTACAGTGCGCAGGTTGGGCAAACATGATACGGCTGTGCATAAACGGTATCGCCAATTTTATATTGATTTTTGCCCCGATTTTCTACAATCAAATGTTCTTCTGAATGGGAAATCGGAATTAAATTTTCATCATTTAAAATCACTAATCTTTTATCAATCGGATTTTCTGATGAAACGGCTTTGTATCCAATATCAATACAAAGTGTTGTATTTGTGGGTTTTGAAATTATCGTTCCCATAATAACCAAAGCAGGTTTAAATTCCTGTTCCGGCAAATTAGTCTGATAATTCGAATCCCAGAAAACAAAAGTTCCAGGACTTGATTCTACATTTTCCTGAGCCGCATAAAACGGAAATGTATTCGATCCTCCGGCAACAATTTTTAATCTGTAATGTACTTTTTGCTGCAGTATTTCAATTCCTTTTTTAATAATCGAAAAGGAATTTGAAGCTTGTAATTCCCGTTCCTCAACGCTTCCTTTTAAATGTCCGTCATAAATATGGAATCCTTCAAAATGAATGTTTTTGAGGGAAATTATTTCAGCTGCCAAATCAATCCATTGATCCGAAATAGAGATTCCGGTTCTGTTCATTCCGGTATTTAAATCCAGATAAATGCTTAGAATTAGATCATTTTTCCCGGCAATTTCATTCAGGGCTTTCGCCGATTCTAAATTGTCAACAATAGTCGAAAAATTTATATTTGGATATTTTTGAATCAGCAAAATCCATCTTTCTTTTTTTTCTCCCACAGGCTGATAGGCGAGGAGAACGTCCGGAATTTCATGTATGGCCGCAAGTTCAGCTTCGGCAATTGTAGCACATTTTACTTTTTTGATGTTGTAGATTTTAAACAACTCCAAAATTTCCCCTATTTTATGTGTTTTGATGTGAGGTCTTAATTTTTGAGTATCGCCGTTTACCGCCCCAATAAGGCGTTCCAGATTGAACCGGATACGATCTTCGTAAACGGCTAAAAATGGAGTATCAACGTGAATTTCCGATTTAATTTTCCACCAATTTTTCTGCATAATCTAGTTTCTTGTTTTTTCTACAACTTCAATTAAATTCTGAAAAGCCTCAAGCGATTGCTCGTACTTTAAATCCAAAAGCATTTCTTTCGAAAATAAATTAGAACCAATTCCAACACAAACAACACCGGATTTAAACCAGGATTTCAGATTGCTTTCTTCTAAAGTTACGCCTCCGGTTGGCATTATTTTTAAATCCGGAAATGGCGCTCTGATTGCTTTTATATATCCCGGTCCGCCAATTTTATCGGCAGGAAAAAGTTTGACAAGATCTGCGCCTAATTTATTAGCATGAAGCACTTCGTTTAAAGTTGCCGCGCCCGGAATCCAGTAAATATTATTTTGAATGCAATAAGTGCCAATTTCTAAATCTGTATGTGGGCACACAATACAATCTGCGCCTAATTCATGATACGTTTTGGCATCATTTACATTTAAAATAGAACCAACAGCAATTTTAAGGTCTAAATTATTCGCTTTTTTAAAGGCGACCATTTGCGTAAATACTTCTTTTGCATCTGTTGCACGAGCGGCAAATTCGATAATTTTTATGCCGGCATCACTGGCAGATTGCAGTACAATTCTGGCTGTTTCAATATTGATTTGTGTTACTAACGGAAGTACGCCTTGTGCTTTTAAAATGCTGTACATATTCTTGAATATAATTTTATCTATTGATTCTGTTACTCGCGCCATTTGCAATAAAATGACTAATTTCTGTTGGATTGCTCATGGCAAAATCTCCGTGAATACTTTGTTTGATCACACTGCAAGCCGTTGCCCATTCGATGCATTCCTGTCCGGATAATTTCTTGGATAATCCGTATAATAATCCTGCGTTAAAGGCATCTCCGGAACCAATCTGGTCGGTTACCAAATGAATTTTGTATTCTTTGGTTTCATAAAAATGTCCTTCGTGAAATAACATTCCTTTGTATAAATGCGCAAGTCCGTCTGATTTTCTAAAACTCATCGCCAGCGTTTTTAGCAAAGGCATTTTTTCTTTTAATAATTCGAATGTTTTCCTGAAACGATTGGCATCCGATTCGTTTTTGTCGGTTTTTATTCCGAAATAAATTTCAATCGCGTCTAAATCTGCAACCGTGATTGTGCTGTATTGAAGCAAATCCGGCATAATTTCAGAAGGATGTTTTCCGTATTGCCATAATTTAGAGCGGTAATTAAAATCAGAAGAAATGGGCAATCCTTTTTGATGTGCGGAAAGTATGGCTTCTTTACAAACCAAACCTGCTTCATAAGAAACTCCCGGACTTATTCCGGACCAATGAAAATGGGTTACATCGGCGAAAGCCAAATCCCAATTAATCTGATCTTTCTGAATCGTGGCAAACGATGAATTGCTTCGGTCGTAAATAACCTGCGATTGCCTTATTTGATTTCCGGATTCGACAAAATACAATCCCAGACGTTCACCGCCATACACACATTTTGAGGTATTTACTTTGTATTTCTGCAATTCGTTTAAGGCCAGTTGTGCCAAATCATTTTGAGGCAATCTCGTAATATAATCGGTTTGAATGCCGAGTTGGGAAAGTAAAACACAAACATTGGCTTCGGCACCGCCAACATGAATTTTTATTTCATTGGCCTGCGTAAACCGATTTCCATCTGCAATATTCATCCGAAGTAATAATTCTCCGAAAGTTGCAATTCTTGTTTGTGATGTAGCTGTATTCATGAGTTTATTTTTTTGTCACAGATTAAATATTTTTTACCATTAAGATATTAAGAAAATTAAGTTTGACTGCTTAATGAAACTTATGAGTTAAGAAAAATTAAGCTTAGTTCTTAATAAACTTAATATCTTAATGGTTCAATTAAATAATCCATGTTAATCATTTTTAATCTGTGGCATAACTTTTCTTTAATACAATTCGAAAACAGCTTCAACCTCAACAGGAATGTTGTCCGGTAAAGAGCCCATACCAACGGCGCTTCTTACGCCAATTCCGTTTTCTTGTCCCCAGACTTCAGCGAATAATTCGCTGCAGCCATTTATTACGTAAGGATGTCTGAGGAAATCGCCATTGCAATTCACCATTCCCAATACTTTTATAACTCTTTTGACTTTGTTCAGACTTCCAAAATTGGTTACAATTGTCGAAAGCATGGTTAGTCCGACTTGTCGTGCGGCTAGTTTTCCTTCTTCAATATCCATATCGTCGCCAATTCTTCCAATAATTAAGGATTTGTCGTCGCGAACCGGACCGTGACCAGAAAGGTACAAATACTTTCCGTCGACTAAATAAGGTTTATATATACCAAGAGGTTGAGGCGCCGGCGGTAATGATAAGCCGAGTGTTTCAAATTTTTCCTGAGGTAATAAATTCATGATATTAATGTATTATAGTGTTTAAAATAAAGACGAAAATGATTCCTAAAACAGATACCAGGGATTCCATGACGGTCCATGATTTGAAAGTATCTTTTAGGCTGATATTAAAATATTCTTTGAACATCCAAAAACTTGGATCGTTTACATGCGAGCACATCAAACTTCCTGCTCCAACAGATAAAACTAAAAGATTGGGGTCGAGACCATTAGTTTGTAACAAAGGTAATAAAACGCTGGCGGTCATTAATCCTGCCGCAGTTGCAGAACCGACACAAACCCTGATAATGCCCGCCATAATCCAGGCCAGTAAATACGGATGAATGTTGATTTGGGTTAAAGTAGAAACAATAGTTTCGTTTACACCGCTCACAATCATTACTTCTTTCAGACTTCCCGCGCTGCCAACAATTAAAACAATCAGTGCCACATCTTTGATGGCAATTGCATAATCATCCATGACAGAGGTTAGGCTTCGGTTCATTCTGATTCCTAAAGTGTAGGTGCAAATCAATAGCGAAATCAGCATTATCATACTTGGTTCGCCAACCGTTTTGCAAATGTTCAGGATTGTTTCATTATCTGAAATTAAAGGCAATAGTGAAGTCAGCGTTAATGCGAAAACGGGAAATAAAGCCGAGAATAAACTAACGGCGAAACTTGGCAATTTTCCTTCGTTCACTACTTCTTCGACATTTAAAATTTCATGATCTGATTCGGTTTTGATATTCTTCAATAAATTCGAAAATAATAAACCCGCGATAAAAATGGTTGGAACGGCAATGATGATTCCGTAAACTAAAACAAGACCAATATCAGCATTTAAAATACTGCTTAACGCCATTGGAGACGGATGTGGAGGCAAAAAACCGTGCGCAACAGAAAGTGACGCAAGCATAGGGATTCCCAGATATACTTTTGACAGTTTAAATTGATGGGCTACTGAAAAGATTAAAGGTACTAACAAAACAAATCCAACACTATAAAATAGCGGTATCCCAACAATAAATCCGGTAATCATTAAGCCTAAGCGGACATATTTTTCGCCCGTCCATCTCATAACTGTTTTGGCAATAACATTGGCGGCGCCTGAGGAAACGGTAAGTTTACCAATGCAGGTTCCGAAAACTATGATCAGCGTAATTGAACCTAACATTTCGCCCAAACCTTTTTGCACTGTCTGCGACAAGGTGTTTATTGGCAGGCCTAAAAAAAGACCTGCCAATAAAGCTGTAATGATAAAGGCAATAAACGGATTGAGTTTAAACCACGCGATTTGAACGATTAAAAACGCAATGCATGCCGTAAGAATTAATATGCTCATTTATTTTTTTTAATTAAAAATTGAGAATTAAAAATTAAAAATATTTGAAACTGCATTGAAACATAGCTATGTGCTTTTATGAAAGTGAAAAGCTTTTTTTAGCGCAAGCAAAAGCTATGTTTCTATGTGTTTAAATTTTTTTCACCAACGGTTATTATTTATCCCACCAGATTCTTGTTGTGAAATTATCTTCACCCTGACGTTTAACCGCTTCTGCTAAGTTAGCTGAATTGACTGAATATTCGCTGGTTGGATATTTGAAACGTCTTGGAATTGTGCCGTTTGTAACATTGCCAGGAAAGTTAACAGGAACTAAAACCGGATACCCTGTTCTTCTCCAATTGGCATAAACTTCCTGCTCGTCTACAAAAAGAGCGACCCACATTTGCGTATGAATTTGGTTCATTTTATCCTCAAAAGATCCGGCGGCATTAAAAGGATTTAGGGTTAAATAAGGTGTTGCGTCTGCAATTGTATAACCGGCTCCATAAATTCCCATGTTTAAAAACGAAGCTTTTACTGCTTTTTCATATAAAGCCTGATCGGTTTCACCAGAATACCAGCCTCTTGCAGCAGCTTCGGCTAATAATAAATTTGTTTCGGCATTGCTTAATATAACAAGCGGCGCATCATATTTGAAAACAGTACTTTGATTTGGTTCAGAATAAGTTGCCTGTTCTGTTGGGGCTGGGGCAATTTTTAATCCGTTAGGGAAACCTTTTTGTACCGCAATATTGGTGTTTTGAACCGTTCCTTGCCAAACTCCTGCATAAACACTAATTCTTGGATCTGCAGTAGTTTGTAAAAGATCGATAAATGTTTTGGATAATTTCCCGCCTTCCACATTTCGCTGACCGTAAGATCCAGCGGTAAAATCTTGTTTTCTCGAATCAAAACCAACCGGATTTCTATTGATATCATTTGGTCCGTCGGTATATTTCATAATTGCATTATCGGTTCCGTCTATGATAATGCCGCCTGCGATTGCTTTTGTAGCCCAAGTTTGTGCCAGTGCAGGATCAACTTTAGTCAATCGCATTGCCAAACGAAGCATTAATGAATAGGAGAATTTTTTCCATTTGACTACATCTCCGTTATAAATAAAATCGGCACCGCCAAAACTTGGTTTAGCAGCGTCTAATGCCAAAGCAGCTTCGTCAAGTTCTTTCAATAAATCTTTGTAGATGAATTCCTGTGTATCATATTTTGGCAGAAAAATTTGTGTGCTGTTTGCTTTTGCAGCTTCAGAATAGGGAACATCGCCGTACAAATCTGTAATTCTGTGATACAAATAGGCTTTCCAGATTCTGGCAACATTTAATTTATTGCTGTCGTTTGCATTGTCTTTTACGGCATTAATTACAATTTCGGTTTCATTTAATGCCGTTGGATACACCTGATTAAAGTAAGCAGAATAGTAAACTTCGTTGCTTAAATATTTATCTCCCACTCCAGATGCTTCTTTGTAAGTTGCATAATGTTGCAGCATTCCGCCACATTCCAAAATATTGGTAGCAAAATAATTATTGTTTAAACCGTCTAAAATAGATTTGCTGAAAATGAAATTCGGGTTTGGTTTTTCAACAACGTTTGGGTTGGTGTTTATTTCTTCAAAATCTTTGGTACAAGCCGTCATGCTTCCTAAAAGCACGGCTGTTATATATAAAATGGTGATCTTTTTCATGTCTTTTAATTTTAGAATTTAACGTTTAAACTTAAACCGAAACTTCTGGTTTTTGGCACCCCAAATTGTTCTACACCCTGAGCATTTCCGGCACTAAATACAGATTCAGGATCTACGTTTGGTGTTTTCTTGTAAAGAATGAATAAGTTTCTTGCCACAAATGAAAGTGAAACGCCCTGAAGTTTAGACAGCGATTTTAGTTTTTCAATTGGCAATTGATATCCCAGAATAATTTGTCTTAATTTGACAAAACTTGCATCATAAACAAAAGTGGATGAAATGTTTCTTAAACCATCATAATACGTTCTAAGGTTTTCAGGAGCAATAACCATATTCACCGGATTTCCATTGGTGTCAACTCCGGAAATTGGCAAACCATTTTCACGACCGTCAAGTGTTAGTTTCGTTAAACCCATACGAGTTCCGTACAAATCAGTTCCAGAGTATAGGCTTCCGCCGAATTTTCCATCAATTAAAAAGCTGAATGAGATATTTTTATATTTAAATTCATTACTGATTCCCGCTCCCCAAGGATGAACTCCCTGACCTAATTCTTCCAGCGGACCTTGCGCTATGGTTGCAGAACCACCGCTTACGTTATAAACTGTGTTTCCAGCTGCATCAACACGAGGTTTGTACCCTTTTATAATACTGTACGGACGGCCAACATCACTTGCAATTGTTACATAACCATTTACAGAAGTTGCCATGGTAATCGAGTTTAACTGATCTGTAAGCGCTTCAACGGTGTTTTTATTATAAGATCCGTTGAAAGTTGCATCCCATGAAAAGTTTTCATTGTTGATGATTTTTCCTGTAAGTAAAAGTTCGACACCTTTATTTCTCATTTTTCCAAGATTCAGCAAAGCTGTGTTTGCTCCCGAAGCAGTTGAGATTGTAGTTTCGACAATATCATTTGTAGTAGCACGATTGTACCAGGCAAAATCTACGTTTAAGCGATTATTAAAAAATCCTAAATCGGTTCCAATTTCAAAGGTTGTAGAAGTTAGCGGACTTAATGTTGCGTTTGGAACTCTTGAACTTGTAGGGCCTTGCAATTGCTGACCATTATGCCCTCCCTGAATCATAGAATACGATTGGTTTAATGCATACGGATCCGGAGTGGCGCCACCAACCTCGGCCCAGGAAGTTCTTAATTTTGCAAATGATATAAATTGAGGCATTGTAATCATATCCGAAACGATTAAACTTGTCCCGACAGAAGGATAAAATACCGTGTTGTTTTCTGCAGATAAAGTCGAAAACCAATCCTGACGACCTGTAAAGTTTAAGAAAACGATATTTTTATAATCTAAATCTACAGCGCCATAGACAGAGTTTGTTTTTGTTTTTCCGTAAGGGTAACTATAAGTAAGCGTCGATAAATTGCTCAAAGCATAGAAATCATCCAACACAAAATTAGATCCTTCTACTTTGGTTTCGTCTCGCAGCGTTGTTCTTGAGTTGACTCCAACTAAGGCATTTAAAGAGAAATCTTTGTAAATGTTTTTCTTCGAATAGTTTAAAATCGCTTCAGAATTCAGGTTTGATAATTTCATTCTTGAACCCTGCGCATAACCAACCGGATTGTTCAAAGTTGTTTTTGGAATGTATCCAAAGAAATCATAATCGGTGTAATCCTGACCAATTCTACCCTGAAGAAATAAATCACGTGTAAAATTCAATTTTACGTTTACCATTCCGATAAAACGGTTTTTAGTATCGTGGTTTTTAATTTTATTCACCACAAAATACGGGTTTGTAGCAACGGCAACCGGGTTCCATGCTTCCTCAACACCATTTGCATCATAACCCGGGGCAAGGTTTCTAATGTCCACAGTATTTGCAATCATGTAAGTTCCCCAGTTGGCATTTGCTTCAGCATCAGAAACGGTAGGTCTGTTTTCTGATTTTTCTAAATTATATTGCGTTACCACATCAAACTTTAGCCAGTCTGTTAAATTGACATTTCCGGCAATGTTTAAAGTTTTGCGATTAAAACCTGAGTTTGGTAAAATACTTTCGTTATCCATATTCGAAAACGAAAGACGTCCCGTAGCTTTTTCAACACCGCCGGATAAAGCGATCGAGTTGATAAAAGTAGTTCCCGTTCTGTAGAAATTCTTGATATTGTCTTTTTGAGCAACATAAGGTCTGGCAACTCCGTCAAACTGAATAACATCGGTTCCATCCATTTTTGCACCCCACGACCAGCGGCCATCAGCAATAGCTTCCGCCTGCGTAGTTGGTTTTTTTCCATTGGCTCCTGAACCGTATTCATATTGCCAATCCGGAATGATAGATGGTGTTTCAAAAGTAAAAGATGTATTGTACTCCACACCAATTCCTTGTTGCGCCGCACCTCTTTTTGTCTGAATCAAAATTACTCCATTTGCAGCATTTGCGCCGTAAAGAGCCGCCGCAGTTCCGCCTTTAAGAACCGTAATGGTTTTAATATCATCCGGATTTATAACCGAAGTTCCGTCACCTCGATCCACATTAATTCTTGTTGATCCGGCGCCATTTCCAATTCCCGGTAAATTTAATTGTGTATTATCAATAGGTAAATCATTTACCACATACATCGGCTGGTTGTTTCCGTTTAAGGAACCGTTTCCACGAATTACAACTCTGCTCGATCCATTTGGTCCGGTTGCGGTGCTGCTCACGTTTACACCGGCAATTTTTCCAACCAATGCATTGGCGATATTTGTTTCTTTTGCTTTTGTAAATTCTGTTCCTTTAAGTTCCGTTACCGAATATGCGATTGCTTTACTGCTTTTTTTAACCCCAAGAGCGGTTACTAAAACTTGTTCTAATACATTTTCGGCAGGTTTTAATCTGATGGTTAAGTTTGAAGTTTTGATTAAGGCAAAAGATAAAGTTTCGTAGCCCATGTAGGTTATAATAATGTGGGCTTCGTTTTCCGGAACAGTTAATTTGAATTTTCCGTTTTCATCAGATATTGTTGCTATTTTATTATTGCTTTCTGCATAAATAGTGGCTCCGGCAATCGGCATTCCGTCGTCCTGACCCAGAATTTGGCCTGAAATTTCAACCTGATTGCTTTGTTGTTCAAAAAGATGCTTTTTTATTGCAACATCTTTTGCGTTTACAGAGAAGATGATTCCTCCAATAAACACTAATGAAATTAGCGTTGTTTTCATAATTTTTTTTGGTTAGTTGTTTTTTTGGTTTTGCATTGATGTCCAAATATATATATTTATTTTTCACAGTTGCGTTTTTTTTGCACAAAATGCATATTTTTTGCAATATTTTTTATTCAAGTATTTTTAATTTCCAAAAGAAGTGTGATTTCTAAAGGTGTTTTTGAGAAAATTTTGCAGAATACACTTTTTTTGCAAAAAATAATTTTCATATTAAAATTCGTATTTTTGAAGGATGAAAATCGCACTTATACAATCAGATCTTTATTGGGAAGACATTTCTAAAAACAGAAATAACTTTGATTCCAAAATAAATCAAATCGATTCAGACGTTAAATTGATCGTCTTGCCCGAAATGTTTTCTACCGGATTCACTATGAATGCTTTGGCTGTAGCCGAAACCATGCAGGGAGAAACTATTTTGTGGATGCAATCAATAGCAAAACAGAGAAATTGCGCGATTACAGGAAGTTTGGTAATAACAGAAAATAATCAATTTTATAACCGAATGTTCTTTGTTTTTCCTTCCGGAGAAATAAAGTATTATAACAAAAGACATTTGTTTACGCTCGCCGGCGAAGACAAAACCTATACTGCCGGAACCGAAAAAGTAATTGTAGATTATTTAGGCTGGAAAATTTGCCTTCAGGTTTGTTATGATTTAAGATTTCCGGTTTTTGCAAGAAATACAGAGAATTATGATTTGCTTGTATATGTAGCAAACTGGCCAAAAGTGCGCACCAATGCCTGGGATATTTTGCTTAAAGCGCGTGCTGTAGAAAATCTTAGTTATGTCGTTGGGGTTAATAGGCTAGGTTTGGATGCCAATAATTACGAGCATATTGGACATTCGCAAGTAGTGGATTATTTAGGACATTATATCCTCGAACCACAAGAAACAGAAGGTGTTTTTGTGGTCGAACTGGATAAAAATATAATGTTGGAAATCCGAAAAAAATTGGATTTTTTAAGTGATAAAGACAATTTCGAAATGAAGATCTAGAAGGCTTTTTGCTTCTTCTGATTTTCCTTTTTCTTTTTAGTATCTTCTTTTTTCTCTATTTCAGGATTGTACGGAATGCTTAAATCAATAGTTTCATCGACATCCCAATTGGTTCGAACGTCAATTTCTTTCTGATAATAAAAAACTTCTTCGGCATATTCTTTCTTCAGGAAATTACCTGAGTCGTATATTTTGTTTTTATTATCATCATATATTATCCGCAAAGTAAAAGTTTCGGGCTGCAATAAGTCAAACTGAATTTTTGTATTGCCTTCAGAATAGTCACTTGCAAGTACAACATCTCCTTTTCTGTTGGTTATTTCAACAATAATTGGAAATCGTTTTACATTCTTTAAATTCAAAATTAAATTTCCGTAATCAGCAAATTCCCGCGTGGTCAATTTATACGATAATGTATCGTTTGTTTTATCGAAAAAATCAGTCAGAGCGCCGGGAAGAAAAGTAAAGTGATATTTTTCTAACGGTTCTTTTTTAAAGTCAAAATATAACTTTTGTTCTAATTCGTTGTATTCTGTCGTAAAATCTAAAGCAATTGAATCTTTGTTGATTAATTTCATTTTCGACTTATCAAACTTCACCAAAGGCGTAGCAGATTCTAATGTAAATCGGTCTCTGAAATTAAGAACTCCGTTTTGTGCAGCTATTATATTCAGCGTATCTTTCTTCTGGTCTTTAACCCTGAAACTAAACTTTTTATTGTAGTTTTCTTTCGTTACTTCCAGCGATAATGAATCTGCTTTTAGAGGTTTATACCAAACTTGCAAGGAGTCTTTTTTAGGAAATTGCGTTACAATAGTTTCTAAAATTTCGTTATTATTTTTAAGGACAATCGTTGGTTTCGAAAGTTTAAAATTCTGTTTTCCGTCATACGGAAGTAATAATCTGTTTCCAGATGCCTGTATTGGTTTAAAAGTTTTTAAAGGCAATGTTTCCTTAAATAATTCCAATTCATAAAGCGTGTCGTTTGGTACCGTAATAAAATGTTTGATAAACCCAATTTTATCATCTTTAGGATTGTATTTATTGTTAGAACCTTTGTCTTTCATAGCCACCAAAAGATATTTTCCGGCCTTTAGATTTTCTAACCTGAAAGTTCTCATACTATCCAGAGTATTGGTAATATATCGTGGGTATTCTTTGTAAACAACAGAATCTTTGTATTTATCATTTGCTTCATAAAGCATTACCGAAACAAAATTTTCGACATTTTTTTCATAAGCATCCTTTACAATCCCGCCAATTGAAAGTGAATCAATGTAAGGGCCTGTTGAAAAGATGTATTTAAACTGATTCATCGCATTACCTTCATTATTATCAGTAATACTTTCCCCAAAATTGAAGCTATATGTTGTATTCGGCTCTAATGTATCTTTAATTTTTATAGTCAGAACCTTACTCACGTTGGTTGGCGTAATAATAGGTTCGTGTTTCATTGGAGGCGAAATGATAAGCTGTTTGTTGAGGTTTTTCAGCTTTACATATTCATCAAAATTTAAAATGATCTGATCTCCTTTAAAATTGGTATTGAAATTTTTAGGCGAACTTGAAGTTAAAACAGGCGCCAGAGTATCTTTTAATCCACCGGTTATGCTGCCTCGTTTGGCGCAACTTATCGTTAATAATACAAGTAGGAATGAAATATATTTGAAGTTGTTTTTCAACATAACGGTTTTAAATTTGATTGCACAAAATAACGATTATATTTGCTTTAATCGAAATTTTTTATCTATTTATTAGGAATTACAGCTTTTGTTTTTTGCTGTTTTTTTTGAAGATAGATTAAGAAACGGTTTATAATTTCTTACTTTTGAATTACTATTTAATTTAATTGGTTTGAAAAATAATATTTTAATTGGTTTTATACTTCTTCTGCTTGTTTCGTGCAGTAAAACCAAAGAACCAATTGTATCTTTTTATTATTGGAAAACCATCTTCAAATTATCTGAAACGGAGAAAGAGGTTTTAAAAGACAATAATGTCACCAAACTTTATATCCGTTATTTTGATATAGGTTTTCATCCAGAATCGAAAGAACCAATTCCTATAAGTCCGATACATTTTCAGGAAAACATGAGTCAGTTTGAGATTGTTCCGGTGGTTTTTATCAAAAATAAAATCATGTTGGAGAATAATCTTGATATTGAAGATCTGGCTGAAAAGACGTTTCGATTGATCGAAGAAATAAATGCGAAAAATAAAATTGTCTCCAAAGAAATTCAAATTGACTGCGACTGGACACTTTCCAGCAAAACCAATTATTTGAAATTTATTGAACGATTTAAAAAATTGTCGCATAAAAAATTGTCGGCAACAATACGATTGCATCAGGTGAAATATTTTAAAAAGACAAAAATTCCAAATGTTGATTCCGGCGTTTTGATGTTTTATAATATGGGTTCCATTGCGCCCGATTCACTAAACTCAATTTACAGCCATAAAATTGCCGAAAGATATCTTGAAAGTTTAAAAAAATATCCGCTGCATCTTGATTTTGCTTTGCCCATATATTCCTGGGGAGTTCATATCAGAGAAGGAAAAGTAATTGGTTTGCGTTCGAAACTGAATATAAACGAACTTAAAAAAGACGAAAATTTTACGCAAGTCAGTAATCTGTTTTTCAAAGTAAAAAAATCCAATTATAAAAATGGTATCTTTTATGAAGAAAATGATTTACTCAAAATAGAAGCCATTTCTGCAGAAGATTTGAAAGAAATGGCACAAGAGTTGAACGATAATTTAGCTCAAAAACCAAACGAAATTATTTTTTACGATTTAGACGAATTCAATATAAAAACCCATGAAAAGAATATTTTTAAACAAGTTGTTTCTTATTTCTAGTGCTTCTTTCCTTTTTATTTACGGAATAATTTATGCCTGCGCAGGCGGAGACGACTGGGATTTTTTTAGTTACAACTCTAATTTTACGCCCGAAACCTTTACGGATAAATCCTATACGCCACTTTTTTTATCAGGAGATATTTTCTACGGAATTGGTTTTGATACACAGCATAATTCCAGATTTAATGAAGATATAAAATCAGATTGGAATACGTATTTGAAAGGAAAAATGGATGCTGCAACGGTAAGTTATTTTTTAATTGGGGAAGAAACGCCAATGTATTCGTCAGAGAAAAAAGAAGCTCAGAATAAAACCGATATTACGCAGCTTCATGTTTTTTTGAAAACCAAAAAAGACAATCCGACTTCGGTAAAATGGGGAAAGAAAATCAATTTGAAAGATGAGAAAATTAAAAACTTTATCGAGTTTTTGTATTTGGCACAAAAAATAGAAACCGTTTCTATTGGCGAAGATTACTGGAGTTATGATCCGGTTGTGGCTAAAACTTTCAACGATTTAAAGATGATTCAGTCTATCGAAAATGTTTACAATACCACAAAAGATACATTTTTAGAAAACAGATATTGGTTTCTTACCATGAAAGCGTATTTCTATAGCAGCAACAAGCAAAAAGCGATTGATTTTTTTAATAAAACAGAAAAATCAGTTGCTAAAAATGTGTTGTATTATCGTGCGCTTTCTTATGTTGCCGGAATAAAACACAAACAGAAAAAATATTCAGAATCGAATTGTTTGTATGCACAGGTATTTGATAAATGTCCGGAATTAAGAATTGTTACGGCTTACAGTTTTCATCCACAAAATGATGCTGATTGGAATAAATCGCTGTTTTTGGCGAAAAACAATAGCGAAAAAGCGGCGCTATGGGCGATTCACGGATTTTATAAAGATGAAAAACAAGCCATTTCAAAAATTTATGAATTAGATCCTAAGAGTGAACATTTGAATTATTTGCTGACCCGCTTGGTAAACAAACAAGAGCAGGAAATCAACAATTCATTTCAAGATGCAGCCAAAGAAAATCTTCCTGCAAAAAAACAAACTGTTGCCGAAAATAAAGAACTTAATAAAAGCAAAATTGACAAAAGTGCTTTTGATGTAGTGGCAAAAATTGCCGCCGCAGGAAATACCAATAAACCGTATTTATGGGACATTTCACTTGGATATCTTCAAACGCTAAAAGGCGATTATGCAAGTGCTGAAAGTAATTTTGACAAAGCCGAAAAGTCAATGCCAAAAACAGAATTGGCGAAACTTCAATTAAGACTGCTTCGTTTTGTAAACAACATGAGTAAGATTGATAAACTTACAGATAAAAACGAAAAAACAATTCTTGTAGATTTGAACTGGCTGTATCAGGAACTTCCAAAAACATACAAAGGGCAGGAGTTTCGTTATCAAAATGCGGCACAATGGAGCAAAAATTATTTAGCAACATTGTACAGAGCAAAATCGAATCCGGTTATGGCAGAATTATTTGGCGATACTCCGGATAATTATTGGGGACGCGGAAATTCTTTTTACGATAATGAAAAGAATTTGCTGGATATGAAAGCATTTTTAGCGAAAACGGATAAAACTGAAATCGAAAAAATTGCCGCAGGAATTTATAGTTTGAAATTAAAGGATATTAATAATTTTCAGGCTGTTCAGGCGACTTTCAAAAACAAAATTTCAGATGCGATTGGTTTTATTCAACAAACAGATTCAGTTCAGTATTATCAATTTTTAGGAAATCCATTTAATGGAAATATAAAAGATTGTCACGATTGCGATCATGCGGCCTATCAAAAAAAGAAATATTCTCAATTGGATTTTCTAAATACAATAAAAGGAATGCAGGATAAACTGGCTCAAAAAGAAGATGTTTATACGAACAGTTTGTTGTTAGGAAATGCATTTTATAATATTACACATTTTGGAAATGGCAGAACTTTCTACGAAATCAGTATTGTGGGTTACGGTTCAAGTCCGTATTCTTTTAGAGATTCGATGAAAAAAATGATTACGAATTGTGATCTTCCAAAAATGTATTATCAAAAAGCACTCGAAGCAGCTACTACAAAAGAACAAAAGGCAAAATGTATCTACATGCTGGCAAAATGTGAGCGCAACGAGTATTACAATACGAAGTATAACAGTGTAAACAGCTGGTGGGAAATTCAGGATGATAAAGTAAATTTCATCGCCTGGAATTCGTTTAAAACCCTGAAAAAAGAATATTCGGATACCAAATATTATCAGGATGTAATTGCAGAGTGTGGTTATTTTAATACTTATGTAAATCAATAATAGCAATGGTAAATAAGATAGAACATATCGGAATCGCGGTAAAAAACATTGAGGAATCAAATGTTTTGTTCGAAAAACTATTGGGCGTTTCTTCTTATAAATCGGAAGAAGTAGAAAGTGAAGGAGTTTTAACGTCTTTTTTTCAAACAGGAACCAATAAAATTGAACTTTTGATGGCAACAAATCCCGAAAGTCCAATCGCGAAGTTTTTAGAAAAAAAAGGAGAAGGAATTCATCATATTGCTTTTGATGTTGATGATATTAATTCAGAAATAGAACGTCTGAAAAGCGAAGGTTTTGTATTAATTAATGAAGTTCCGAAGAAAGGAGCCGATAATAAATGGGTTGTTTTTTTACATCCGAAGAATACAAACGGCGTTTTGGTGGAGCTTTGCCAGGAAATTAAATAAAAAAACTCAGTTTTAGATTTCAAATAAGATATTGAAAATCAATTGTGTTTTTATAAAGAGCCGATGTGATTTTAAATTAAATACAAATCAGGTCTTAAAATATTTGGAGTGAACGAAAAATAGTAGTAATATTGCATCCTCAAACCGGTCCTATAGCTCAGCTGGTTAGAGCACCTGACTCATAATCAGGTGGTCCCTGGTTCGAGCCCAGGTGGGACCACCAGCTTATTCGTCCAGACTTTCAAAATGATTGTCTGGACGTTTTTTTTGCAGTAAACTCAAGGGTTGCAGAACTTCATGCCCTTTTCTCAAATCACTTCAATAGAAGCAAGCCTAAAAAAAGGCATTCTTTTAGGCACCCCAAAAATTAAAATAGGTACCCCACTTTTAAATTATTACTATTATGAAAATCAATAAAATATCAATTTTGTTTTTATTGGATAAGGTAAAAACAAACAAACAGGGTAAATGTCCTGTAAAATGCAGAATCACATTTAGTGGGAAAAGAAAACCATTTTCAACAGGATTGTTTATAAAACCTGAGTATTGGTTTAATGATGAGCAATTAGCTAAGCCACCTAATGAAGACAATAATTACATAAATACTCAAATGAGCCTGATTAAGAATAAAATTAATCAGGCTTTTTTATTTCTACAAGTTCAACAAGACGCCTTTGATGTCGAAGATATTTATCTACAGTATAAGGGAGAAAATGTAAAATCGAACAAAACTATTTTGGTACTGTTTCAGGAGCATAATGATAAAATGGAGAAATTAGTAGGTAAAGATTATGTGATAGGCACCTTATGGAAGTTTAGGCAAGCACGAGAGTTGTTGAAAGCCTTTTTGAAATATCAGTATAAGAAGACAGACTATGAATTTGCAGATCTTAATCTGAAATTTCTTCTTGATTATGAGTTCTTTCTTAAAACCGAGAAAAATCTGAGTCAGGCTACTATAAACAAAACAATTCAAAGATTTAGAAGAATAGTGAGAATTGCTATTTCAGAAGATCATTTGGAGAAAGAACCATTTTTGATGTACAAAGTTAAGAGGTCAAAGAAAGAAGTTGTTTTCTTAACACCAGAAGAATTTGACAAGCTTGAAAAACATCAATTTGCTCAACAAAGACTTCAGCAAGTTAAAGATATGTTTGTTTTTTGCTGTTATACAGGCTTGGCATTTAATGAAATGTCAAAACTTGAACATAAACACATTGTAATAGGTTTTGATGGTCATAAATGGATTAAAATAAATAGAGAGAAAACAAAAAAGCTAGTCTCTGTCCCAATATTATCCAAGGCCACTAGCACAATAGAGAGGTATTGTTCTGAAAACTCTCCATTTATATTGCCTAGGATTAGTAATCAAAAGTTTAACTCCTATCTTAAAGAAATTGCTGAGGTTTTAGGTATTGAAAAGAAGTTTACACATCATACCGCAAGAAAGACTTTTGCTACTACAGTATTATTATACAATGATGTCCCAATGGAAATTGTGAGTGAGCTTTTAGGGCATTCAAAAGTTACCGTTACACAAGAATACTATGCAAAAGTTGTACAGAAAAAAGTAAGTGAGCATATGGGACTTTTATCCAGAAAGCTTGATATGTTGGATTAGTTAATTTTAAGATTTTTACAAAGCTTGCAAAGTTTGCAAGGTTTGCAGATTTTGCAGATTTTGCAGACCTTGCAAATAATTACTCTAAAAAATGTGATTTTTATGACATATAAATGGAAAAACTTTACTAGTGATAATCGCAGATCAATAGAATATGGTACTAACACAATAGAGGAGTGTGAATTAAATTTTCAAGATTTACCTACAGAAATTGATTTAATAGTAAAACCATTTTTTAAACATTATCAAACTGCTGAAATGCCCACGTTTAATAAGAGGTTGCTTGTGGATTTATTAGCACTAAACCGTTTAGATATATCATTAGAACAATTTATTACCATTGGATGTGCTTTGCAGTCTCAATGCAATATGGCTTTAAAGATGTATGAAAATGATGATTTAGTAAAGGATTTTGATTTGGAAAAAGAAAATTATAAATCCCTTTTTGATGTGTTAGAAAAGTTTCTTTTTGCTGAAAATCATAAAGATTTGAATTCTCTTTCTTTCAAGTTCAATTCTAGCGGAACAACAACAGTCAAGAATTTATTCGTTTTGAGAGATTTATATGAGGCTATCTGTATAGGATATGACATTAATAAAGATAATTTTCACGAGAGAAAGCTGTAATACTCTCAATGACTAATCAGGTAAAACTTTCTAAGCAAGGAGAAAAGATAAAAACTGACTATGCTCGAGCATTATATAATACTATAGAATCAAAGTTCACTAAAGAAGCTGACATATTAAGATTTATCGGGGCATTTTTTCACATCTTCCAAGTTCTAACTAATAATAATCAAACAGTAGAATTACTGTATGATAGTATTTTTGATACTTTAAAGTCAATAGACATCAAAAACTTTAAACATTATCTAACAAACAGACCAAGGATATTTCATGTTTAGTTTTTGAAACAAAAAAGTCTCTGTTTTTGTTTTTTTCTGTTTCAAATAGCCCTCTACATTCGACGTAATTTTGTTGCCGAAACAATGGGATAGTCTCATTGTAAATAAAAAACAAAATACATTATGAATTTAGATTCAAAACAAGCGGATTCTGAGGGTTCATCATCTTCTGCGCAATTAGTAAGTTTAAATAAAAAGATGCCAGATGAGGTGTTTGAAAACTTGCCTGAACCATTAAAAGCAATTACTTCAAAATTTGAAGGTAGAGAAAGAGATATTTTGCTCCTTTCATCAATAGGAGTAATAAGCTCTGTCCTTCCAAATGTCTATGGGGTTTATGACGGAAGGACTTTTAATAGTAATCTTTATGTTTTTATTGTTGCTTCTGCTGCTTCTGGAAAAGGAACAATGAATTGGTCAAAAAAATTAGTTGAGCCAATACATGAAAAACTGCTTAAAGAAAGTAATGCAAATAAAATTAGATGGAAACAATCTGAAGAAAGAACTAGAGGAGAAAAACCAAAAGCACAATTAAAAATAGTTCCTGCAAATACTAGTTCTTCTATGTTATATAGTCATTTGGAGGAAGCAAACGATAGTTTGTTGATGTTTGAAACTGAGGCTGATTCTCTTTCAAATATGTTAAAACAAGATTGGGGGAATTTCTCTGATTTGTTAAGGAAATCTTTTCAACATGAGACTTTATCACTTAGTAGAAAAAGTGATGACAGATTTATAGAAATTAAGAAGCCAAAATTGTCTATTGTTTTATCTGGGACACCAGATCAAGTGAAGCCATTAATTGAATCCAAAGAGAATGGGTTGTTAAGTAGATTTATTTTTTATGGCTTTGATGAGTTAAGTGGTTGGAAAGATGTATCTCCTAAAGCACATAGGATCAATTACGATGATTTTTTTGAAGAGCAATCAAAGTTAATTCTTGAGATTCATGAAAAGTTAAAGCAAAGTAAAGGTGTAGAAATAACTCTAACAGAGGATCAATGGGATAGATTTCAAGAGAAAATGCAGATAGCTTTAAATATCATTGTAGGAAATAATAAAATTGATTTTTTATCAGTAATTAAAAGATTTGGATTAATCTGTTTTAGGATATGCATGATATTAACGATATTAAGAAAGAAAGATAGAATTACTGTTCCTGAAAAAATAGAACTAGAAGCTATTGATGAAGATATGAAAATTAGTTTGATGATGGTTAAGAATTTGATTGATCATTCGCTTTTAATTTTTGATAAATACGAAAAAAATGTTGTCTCATTGACAATGACAGAGAGAAATCTATTAAATCAATTGCCAAAAGAATTTAAAAGAGGCAAGGGCTTAGAAATAGCCAACAAATGCTTTATACCCGAAAGAACATTTGATGAGATGTTAAAGAAATGGGAAAGACAAAAAGTCTTAGATAAAATAGCATATGGTCAATACCAAAAAAGAGCAATAAAATAGAACTACAATAATTGCAAAGTTTGCAAAGTTTAAGTCATCAATTAGAAGCAGATATCGTAAGGTATTTGCTTTTTTTATACATCAAATATTCATTTTAATATTAACAATTTTAAAGATTAAAATTATGCAATTAAAACAATCCGAAAGAAAACAAGTAAAGCTACGCTCAGGAATTAGTGGAGCATCGGGATTTGGTAAGACCAAATCAGCACTTTTATTAGCTTATGGTATGACTAATGATTGGAGCAAAATAGCAGTTATTGATACAGAAAACTCATCTGCATCTTTATATTCAGATTTGGGCAACTTCAATGTAGTTGATTTGTCAGCACCATATTCTCCAGAAAGATATGTAGAAGCTATTGAGCTATGTGAAAAATCAAATATCTCTGTGGTAATAGTGGATTCAATTTCTCATGAGTGGAACGGTGCAGGAGGTTGTCTGGAAATACATGAAAAACTTGGAGGTAGATTTCAAGATTGGGCAATTATTACACCAAGGCATCAGGCTTTTATTGATAAGATCCTTAATTCTAGTTGCCATATCATTACAACAGTACGACGAAAAATTGATTACACTATGGAATCAGAAAATGGTAAATCAAAGGTTGTAAAGCACGGGACAAAAGAAATAACACGTGAAGGATTTGAGTATGAGTTAACAGTCAATTTTGAACTAATTAATGATAACCATTTAGTAAGAGCAAGTAAAGACAGAACATCCTTATTTGCTAATAAACCTGAGTTTGTAATTACTTCTGCCACAGGTAAGCGAATTTTAGATTGGTGTAACGTGAAGCCAACTTCGATCAAAGAAATGTTGGATAAGATAGAAAGCTCATTATCTGTTTCTGAGTTAACAAAGCTGTACAATGAAAATCCATCTTATCAGGCAACATTAAAAACACAATTCACTGATAAGAAAATACATTTAGAAGGATTAACTAACCAACAAAATTTTAGTTCAAATGGACACAAGCATCTTTGAAATTAGCCAAGAGAGGGAATTACAAATAAAATCTGTAATTCCTGAAAGTAGAATTCTTCAAAGGAATGATAATACTATTAGTTCTAGTGCCTTGTATCTTCCGAAGCCATTTATAGAAGCAAATACAATGGAAGTGAATTTAAGCCACTTAAAAAACAATTGTGTTATACCAGTCTTTTCAAAAGATAATGAAAGGACAATTGCGCATCAAGAGTTTATTGAAATTGTTCAAGGATGTACAAGTAGAGTGTTTCCTAATCGTGTCTTTGATAAACCTGAAATTAGAGTTAGTCATGAAATCAAAGGTAGAATTCCCGAAGCGATACAAAAGCAAGCAAAAGATTTACTTGATCATGAGAGAACTCAGTATTTTGAGAGAATGGCTTTTATAAGAATTCCTAGTATCACAGAAACAATTAATGGTAATGAAATGAGCCTTGTAATAGGTGGTGTTCGAAGTTATAATTTAGAGAATTTATATAATAAGAAATCTTTTGAGAAGTTCAAGTTCTTTGTCGGATTTCAAGTAAAAGTTTGTTGTAATCTTTGCGTAAGTACAGATGGTTTTGCAGAAGAAATGAGAGTAACTAGCTATGTGGAGCTACAGTCTAAAATTATGGAAATTCTTCAAAATTATAATGCTGAAAAACATTTGGCACAATTAAACAAACTTTCCGAGTACTCTCTTTTAGAGCATCAATTTGCAACTCTATTGGGAAGAAGTAAGCTTTATCAGCATCTACCGAAGAAAGACAAGATCAATATTCCAGCATTGCATTTTAATGATGGACAACTCAATACTGTTGCTAGAGATTATTATGAAGATGAAAACTTGGAAGAGATTTTAATGGAGAGTTGAATCTTTGGAATATGTGTAATCTGTTCACGCAGGCTAATAAGAGTAGTTATATTGATACATTTTTACATAGGAATGTAAATGCCCTTGATTTTTCAAATAGTATTTCTAAGGCACTAAATGGTAGTAATAATTATCATTGGTTTTTGAGTTGATTAATGGGGCTATTTATTTAGCCCTAATAATTATTTGTTTAGATTGAAATATCTTACTTTTAAGCCATGTTTAAAATATAACAATGGAAAATTTTAGAGTTATTGGTTTAAGAATAGATGAAGGTTGCAATGTCAGAATTCATAAAGTATTAGAGCCAAAAGTTATTTATTATTTCTACACTGATATTATTATAGATGAAAAGTCAGAAGAGATAATTATAAATAATAAATATTGTAAAAACTTGTATGAACTTCCAAATGTTCATATTAATATTTCTGCCATAGCAGGTAAAAATGGAAGTGGTAAAAGCACGATACTTGATTTGTTATTTATGATGATAAATAACCTATCATATATGAATCAAGATTTTAAAAATCAATTAGATTTTATAAAAGGTTTGCAGGCATCATTATATTTTGAAACAGATAATTTTTATAAGCTTGTAATAAATGATAATACTTTTGAAGTTTTTAAATACTCGGATAATAAAATTTCTCAAACTGCCGAAACTAATTTTGAGTTGGATAAACTCTTTTATACTGTTGCAATTAATTACTCTCAATATGCATTAAACTCATTGGAAATAGGACATTGGATAGATGGATTATTTCATAAAAATGATGGATACCAAATACCAATTGTGATCAATCCAATGAGAACTGAAGGTAATTTCGATATTAATACAGAAAATAATTTAGCAAAATCTAGACTAATTACTAACTTGGTAAGACCGGTACAAGATGGAGATATTAATTTTAGAATAATAAGTGAAAACCTCATTGCTACGAAATTGAAATTAACTTCTAATCATAGAAATCTTCATGAAAAAATACTTTATACTAAAAGTGAAAAAAGAGAAGAAAAATCTAATGACACAACTTTTTCAAGTGAAACAAGAATTAACATAAAGTTAAATGATTTAAAAATTGATTTAAATTTAATTTTAAGTAAAGCAAGTGAGGTATATGGTTTTAAGATTTCCGATTTAGAGGTTTATGAATATGAAGACATCGTTAATCCTATTCTAAAATTAAGTCTTGATTATCTAGTTTACAAATTAGTAAATATTGCATTAGTTTATCCTAATTATGCACGATATTTTGACAGAGATGAAAATTCATTCGTGAATGATAAGTTTGAAAATTATCTTCAAGAACTCTTATTTGAAGATAAAAGTCATATTGGTTTTAAAATAAAACAAACACTAAATTTTTTAAAGTACCAACACTATAGTTTGTCAACACAAAGTTTAAAATTAGATAGTGTCACAAAAAAAATAGATGCTTTAATAAATGATCCAAATAATGATTTAACAGAAGAGAATAGGATAGAATTAATTCCTCCTCCAATTTTTAAAACAGAAATTATTTTGCAAACCATTAGAGGGGATAAAGAGATTGTTGAGTTTCATACGTTAAGTTCCGGCGAAAAACAATTGATTTATTCTGTTAGTTCAATTTTATATCATCTTATAAATTTAGATTCAGTTGGAAAAGGTATTAAGTATAATAATGTCAATATTGTTTTAGATGAAATTGAATTATATTTCCATCCTGATTTTCAAAGAAGGTATATTAAATATATCCTTGATAGTATTAGTGTCATCAAATTTAATAGTATCAAAAATATTAATTTTTGTTTCATTACACATTCTCCCTTTATACTGTCGGACATACCCACTTCGAATGTTATGTTTTTAGAATTAAATCAAGAGAAAAGTAAGTTTACACGACAAATTAGAGTATTAGCTAATACTTTTTCAGCTAATATACATGATTTATTAGCTCGGAGTTTTTTCTTGAATAATGGGTACATGGGAGAATTTGCAATTTATAAAATTAAAGAAGTGATTTCAAAACTTGATTTTATAAAAAAAAATATGCAAAACATCAACAGTGAATATCTTGAAAATGAATTGATTAAGATTAAAGATGTAATTGATATTATTGGTGAACCAATATTAAAACAAAAAATAAATGAACTTTTTGAGGAATCAACTGTAGGTTATGAATCGACAGAAGCAAAAATAAGCAGATTGGAATTTGAATTAGCTCAAGCAAAAGAAGAACAAAATAAAAAGTAACATATGATTAAGATTGAAAAAGGCTATAGTAGTTTAAAAAATACAGCTGTTACACTTGATGTCCTTGCATTAGAACACTATACTAGGCTTACAACAGTTACTGGAAATTATAAAATTACGCCTTTAAAAAAGCTAAAAGAAGAATTAAGAAAAACTCTTTTAATAACGCCTCGTGACGCTGATGTTCAATTGAAGATCGAATTTTTACAGAAAGTTACTGATGATAATGAGTTTAAAAAATTAATAATTGCACCTTTAAATGATTTTTCAACAATTATTAATGAGTATGCTAGATTTAATACTTTGTTTGAAAATAAAGGCTATAAGAGTTATGTGGAATTATTTGGGTATTCTAGAATAAGAAAATTAAGGATGATGTACACTTTTGCTCTGGATCTTGGTATTAAAACATGTCCTTACTGTAATAATCACTATGTTCTAACAATAAAAAAATCAAAAAAGGCTAATCTTCATTTTGATCATTTCTATTCAAAAAGTAAATATCCATTCCTTTGTTTATCCTATTATAATCTCGTACCGTGTTGTTCAGTCTGCAATACAGCTAAAAGTGATAAAGATTTTAATATTACTAGTTATATTCACCCTTATTTTGATTCTATTAATGACAAATTTGATGTAATAACAGATAAGAACTCGATAATAGATATGATTTTGAGGGGAGATAGAAAATTTGCAAATTTATCGATAGAATTAAATCCAAAAAAAGGATATGAAGATTTAGTCAAAGCGCATGATTTAGTCTTTAATTTAAAACAAGTTTATAATGAACATAAAGATGTTGCTTTTGAAATATATTCTAAACAATATATTTATACTGATAGTTTTATAGAAACTTTGAAAGGGACATTTGCAAAAGAGTTCTCGGATAACGAAATTGAAAGGTTTATTTTAGGAAATTATACATTAGTTGAAGAAATAAACAATAGACCTTTAGCAAAGTTAATGCAAGATATTTATAAGGAGGCTAGAATAGTAAAAGCAACGAAAAAGTAATCTAATCTGGTTTAAGGTTAAATAATTCACTGACTTTTTTTTCGATGATTTTTTTGAAAGGTCTGAAACTTTTGTATTCATATGATTTTGAATTCATTAATTTGATCTTTGTTTTCAGGTTTACAATTGACTTAATAGTAATCATGCCGCGATTGCTATATCTAATGCCCAGTCAAAACCTGATGCTCTTAAACAAAACCTTACTGTCCCTGCATACTGCATATCTGCATGGGCTAATTGCTTAAGTTCTTCCATTTTTCTTGAAATTTCTTTAACTCTATCATATTCATTTTTGATTTTTTCTAGATCTAATAGGTCAGATATTTCACCAATTAAGGTGTTTGCTTTCTTATAAAGATCTCCTCTTGATATTTTCATATCAGGTTTATTGAGATAATATTTTTCAATTGAAAACAATGCTCTTTTGTAATCAATTGAATTTTTGTCTGTATTTCGAGGTTGAGCTTTTCCTTCCAAATCGAATCCAATTTTAAAAGTATCTGATAAAATGATAGGATCTAGTAACAAGATTTCTTCTTTTTCGGTAGAATCACCATAATCATTCGCTTTGTTTTTAGAAACAGGAAAATGACTTTTTTTACGAATATTGGGTGCGGGGCCTGCGTATCGATAATTCATCCATTGAAATGCAAGCCACCAATACCCTCCTTTATTATTTCCTAATTCATCTAGAGCTTCTTTTTTAGGTCTAAAGTGATCAACATGACTATGTGCTCCATCATTTATTGATTCAGAATACCAACATTTTTTGTTTCTAATATCTCTTAAGTGCTCTTTTAATTCGCCCCATAATTTTTCATTTTTGTCTATTATCTGATGTTTCTCAATCAAAGTTTTAGCTGCAATTAGTTCTTTTTCAACTAGTTTTGCTTTGTCTAGCCACTCCTTTTTAGGAGGATGGTTTTTTAAATCAATATGAATCATTTTTCATCATTTTTTAATAGATTCTGTAAGATCTCATGAGCAATCTTTTCTTTTATTTTGTTGTCTTCAGTAGATATACTTTTGGCAATGTTTCTTTTCTCTTTTGTATAAGCAATAAGAAATTTTTCAAATAAAGGATCTCTATCCACGTGATTTATTCCTAGGTTTAGTAACTCATTAAAAAGTTTTTGTAATCGAATTTTGTCTTTCTCTGTAAAAGAGCCTTCATCTCTTTTTAAAAGAAGTTCATTTCTTTCATAAATTAGCTCTAAAGTGTCTTCGTCAAGTGTACTTGGGAGTTTAAATAAATCACTAGTTAATATTCCAGCAACTCCTAAACCTTTTGGATCAAAATCAGGTTCAAATGTTTCTATTTTTTGATAATCTTTCCCCTGATCATCTTTACTTTTAATAGTTTGAAAAATTCTAATTTCTTCCTTAGTTAGCCCTCCAATAACCAGTGGGTCATGTGTTGTCATTAAAATTTGACTTGATTCATCTTTACCCGAATATTCTTCCAGTAGATTCATGTATTTCCATTTCCATAAAGGATTTAAGTGAGTATCTGGTTCATCTAAAAGAATTAATGATTCGTTTTCTTTTGTAAATCTTAACAAGCCTAAAACTGTCAATAATTGTTGTTCTCCTTCTGATAATTCTTTGAAAGTAATTTCGCCATTGACATTAACTTTTTTAACTTTGACTCTTACTTCTTGAATTAAATCTGATATATAGGTGCTCTCTAAACTCTTAAAAAATTCGGTGTTTGTGCCATATTTTTTGGCAATTTCTATTAATTTATTTTGATTAGAAATGTAAAGGTATAGCTGTTCTTGCTTATGACTTCTTCTAAAGTCTTCCCTAACTGTGTCTTCATGCACTATTGGAGCTAAGGATGCATCCCATAGATCATTTAAAAAATTACGAACGACCCCTTTGGAAGTCCAAAAATTTAATGGATTTGCATCTTTTTTGTTTTTTGCCCACACAGGCTCTTTTAATACAAAAAGAACTGATTCTAAACCTGTAATACCAAGAAATTCTGTTAAAAAATCACTAACTTTTTTATCTGAAAATGCATAAAATGCCATTAAAACAAAATAACTATGTATTTGTCTTGCATAAAATAATGGTCTTGGCGGTGCATCAATTCCTTCTAATAATGCTTTATAAAAACGCGTTTGGTGTTTGTCGAAATGTTCTAATAATCTGTTGCTAATTCCGGAATAATAACTAAAGACATATTTAGGCAAATAACTTTCTTTGTTATGTTTAATAAGAGTTTTAGAGATTGGTTTTACTGTGTATAAAATTTGATTATTTTTTGTTGTAATACCACTATAAAATTGAAATTTACCTTTGGTATCTGGCCCTCCAACAACTCTAAGTTTTTTATTGCTACATTCGTACTCAATTGAGTAATTAAAACTTGTGAGCTCTTCTAAATCTAAATCTCTGAATATAATAACAATTGCCTCCAGTAAATTAGACTTACCGGCTGCATTTTGGCCTAATAGAACAGTACTCATTTTTTTACCATTCAAATCAATGGTAAAATTTCTTAAATTTTTAAACTCTTCTATATATATATTATTAATCCTCATATCAATTCAAGATAGCCTTTTTCACTACTTTCTTTAATGGATTTTACGATTTCTATTTGTTTTTTAAGCTCAGCATAAAAAGAATCTATATCATCTGGGAATTTAGACATTTTCCAAAGATCCTCAGCATGTAACTTGCCATTTTTTTGTAATACTTCTACCAAATCCATAACTGTTGTTTTACTATTGTACATTATTTCCCTTATATCTGCTTTATTTGGCTTTTTTATAGCATTAGTATTTGTTAGTAAATTGTTTTCATCGCCCAATAATTCTGATAAAAATGAGCCCATTAGTTTTTCAGCATTTTCAATAGATGAAATTATATCTTGTTCAAGTAAATTAAAGTTTAATTGGAATTGATTAATTTTTTCAATTATAACATTTTGTTCCGCAATTGATGGTAAAGGAATTAATAGTTTTTTTAAGCTTGTCATACTCAAGCCTTCTCTTGATACCCCAACCTGTACTTCCATTATTTTTTCTTTAAAATATGGAGAAATGATTACATTATGTACATATTGTCTAGTATCTAATTCAATCATACGAACTATTGCAACGTGCTGACTTACGTTAGCAGTTTCAAAATCATCATCGATTAATGTGCTTCGCCCAATGGAACCTCCTGTAATATTTAAAAGAATATCTTTTGCAAAAACCTTTGTCCCTTTCATTCTTTCATGAACCTCGTTCGTAATAAAGACTACATCATCAAGAAATAATCCTTCGTTATGAATATTTTGAGATCTAAAAAACATTATTCCTTCCGATATATAAACTGATTTCCCTCCTTTTGGAGTACTTCCTGCACCAAGTTTCTCTGAAATATCTTGTATTCTGCACCACTCCCAAGTTTCTGGAATTTGGAAGGGAATTTCATTTTCAGTGATTGTTGATGTTGATATTTCTTTTTTTATCTTTTTCTCCTTAACGAGTTGTTTTTTTCTATCTTTAATTCTATCTAATAAGCTAATTGCGGATTCATCTGGTACATTGTTTAATCTCCAATCTCTAGTCAGCCTTCCTTCAATTGCCTCTTGTATTATTGATTTTTTTATTAAGGTTAAATTTTTTCGTTGGAGTTTTATTTCTTGGATTAATTTTTTGTTGTTAATTTCAACTTCCTTAATTTTATCAATAATTGTTTTCTGTTCATTTTTTGGGGGTAAATAAATGTCTAAGTCAAATATTTGTTTTGGCTGAATTCTTTTCGATCCAACACCTTTAGCTAAACTTTCGAGTTTTAAATAGAAATTATTCTTTAAAAAAAAATAAAAAATCCATTCGGGATAGCAAGAATCATTAATATCAAATGCAGGTATATCCTGACTTGATTCAAAACCATCTAATTCTTTAGGAATTATTCCAAATGCTCCCTTATGTAAATTTTGTTTGCCATAAACAAATTGCCCCTCTTTTCTTATGTAATATTTCGTAGCTCCTTTTTTGTCTTTTGTAATAGGTCTTTTTTCTATACCCAATACATTAAGTTTTACTCGAATACGATTGTCTGCATTTGGAGTTGCTGAAATGACTTTAGATTCGGTTAAAAGTGTTCCTAATTTTACTTTATTCCAGTCTTTCATAAAAGAGCATTTTTAATTTCAGCTAATAATTGAGCACTTTTTTGAAAAGAAATATCGAGTATTGATAATAATTCTTCCGTTGAATGTATTGTTTTTTCTTCTGAATCAAGATTATTTTTTTTTATATCCAAATCGAAATTTCTTTCTTTTATTTCATTTATAGAAACTTTCCAAGAATTTTTATTTTCAGTTCGATTACCCCACCATTTTTTAATTTCATCGAAGTGTTTAATATCAACAGGTCTAGAGGTGCTAAAGTTTTTTATTCCTTCAGGGTAGGGCATTTCATAGTACCAAATTTCTTTTGTTGACTTCCCTTTTTCAAAGAAAAGTAAATTTGTTTTAATTGGCGTATAGGGGTTAAAAACACCGTTTGGTAATCTTATGATTGTGTGTAAGTTACATTTTGTTACGAGTTCTTCTTTTATTCTTGTTTTTACTCCCTCACCAAATAAAGAACCGTCAGGTAATACTACAGCTGCACGACCATCCTTTTTTAGAATTTTAATAATTAGCGCCAAGAACAAATCTGCTGTTTCTTTAGTCCTAAATTCTTCAGGAAAATTTTTCTCAGTTCCATCTTCTTCTTGTCCACCAAAAGGAGGATTTGAAAGCACAATGTTTACTTGGTCTTCAGTTGTCCAACTGTCATATTTGATTGATAATAGATTTCCTTTAATTATAGCTGGTTTTTCAATACCATGAAGTATTAAATTAGTAGTGCAAAGTAAATGTGGGAGCGGTTTTTTTTCTACTCCTCTTATAGAATTCTGAATGACTATTGAAGTCTCATCAAAATCTTTTAGCTTTGATAATCTATCCAAAGAACAAGTAAGAAATCCTCCAGTACCGCAAGCAGGATCTAAGACACTTTCTCCTATTTGGGGATTAACCATGTCAACCATAAATTGAGTAACTGCTCTAGGTGTATAATATTCACCTGATGATTTAGCACTTTGTAGTTCTTTTAAAATTGATTCATAAATATCGTTAAAAACATGTCTATCCTTATTGTTTTTTGAAAAATCTATTTTATTTATTTCATTAATGACTTGACGAAATAGATTTCCGCTTTTCATGTAATTATAAGTATCATTAAAAACTGATTTTATAATTACAGATTGATCTGTATCTGTGGGGTCAATTGTTTTTAAAATCGGAAATAAATCATCATTGATAAATGCTATTAATTCTTCTCCGGTTAATCCATTTTCATCTGCTGCCCAATTCTGCCATTTTAATTTTTCAGGGATTGGACTTTTATATTCCTTTCTTGTTTTTTTCCACTCTTCTTCTTTGTCTGCAAATATTTTCATAAAAAGCATCCATACCATCTGAGAAATACGTTGTGCATCTCCATCTACGCCCTCGTCTTTTCTCATTATGTTTCTAATGGATCTAATTATACTTGTTGTACTCATTTATTGTTTTTAATTATTTTTGATATTTTGCTTAACTACATTTGAAGTTTTTTCTATAAATTTTTAGTAAATTCATGTCAATAGCAATAACCATTAAGTTTAAATATTGAATCGATATTAATCTGATAAAACTAATTTTAAGTAGTTATGAAATTTAGATTATAAATATATTATTTTATATAATAGTTTAAGCATAAATGATGTTATAAAAATTGATTATGAAATTTATAATCTAAGTAACTATTAATTAGTGGTAAACAACATGTTTTTGTCATTTGCCACAATTAATTATTAAAAAAAAATCTGCTCATCATTTTACATATTCGTAATCCACCTCTAAACCTCCCCCCTCCCTTTTTATAACTTACTAAATACCCCACTTATTCTGAGCGAGAAGAAATTTTTTGCTCCTGATTTTTAAAGCATTTTTTCCTTCATAAAAATTCAAGTTGAAAGCCGTAATTTTTCAAGAAGAAAGGATGCTTTGGAATCAGGATATTATCAACTCAAAAAAACAAAAACATGGTACGAATTGTAAACTATCAAAAAAGACAAACAGAGGAAGGGAAACCATTCTTTGTTTTAGAAATCCAAAGTGGAATTGAAATGGTATTAAGCACCAAAACAGGGCAATATTACGCCACAGCAAAAAAAGCGAATATCTCATCTACGTTTGATGAGGAAACCTGTAAGGCATTATTAGGAACTGATATGCCAGGAAGCATTAGAAAAATGGATTCAGAACCTTATGAATACACTGTTAGAGAAACAGGAGAAATTATAATGTTAACCCATAGGTATGTTTATCAGCCAGAGATAAATATTCCTAGTTCCACTAGCTCTAATAAAGGGGTACTTGAAAATGATTTTGCTACGAAAATAGAAACATTCTCTCGTAATGGTCATTTAGCGGAAATGTCAATTCAATAATTAAGAAGTGTTAGTTCTTGTATGGTATATCTATATTGGTTTTAACACTTAAATTCTTTATGGAAGTAGCAGAAATAAAAGTTTCCTATTCGAATAATAACTTTGAAAGGATAAAAGTAACAAATAGCCAAATTTTATATAATCTGGTTTTGAAGCAGTGGGATTTAGATCTTATAGAATTCCAAGAAGAAGTGAAAATCGTACTTCTTAGTAGAGCTAATATTGTGTTAGGAATTCATGAAATGTCTAAAGGGGGAACTTCAGGAACTGTGGTGGATATTAAAATAATTCTGGGTATCGCACTAAAATGTAATGCCTCGAGTATTGTAATAACACATAATCATCCAAGTGGTACTTTAGAGCCTAGTGAGCCTGACAAATCAATAACAAAAAAGCTTAAAGAAGCCTGTAGAATATTAGATTTAAATCTTCTTGATCATTTAATAATTACAGGACAAGGATATTATAGCTTTAGTGATAATCTCATATTATAATTTCTAGTGTGCAGGGAGATTGTTGAGGTCTTATGATAAAGTAAAAGTGTATACGTGTTATTACTTGATTGTATTTAATACAAAATACACTTTTTACTTTTATCCAATACATATATAGATAGCTAAATCTTACTCGTTGTTAGCACTGAACCTCATAAGTTCTTCTATTGTAATTTCAAGTCCTTCACAAACCTCTAATAAATAAATGTAAGTAGGATTTATTGCACCTCTTTCCAATCTTGCAATTGATTCCCTATCCTTATCAATATTGTGCGCAAGTTGAGCTTGAGTTAATCCTTTGGATTCTCTTATTTCTTTGATCTTCTTGCCAAATCTTTGAAGTGTCTGCTCTTTATCCATTAGTCAAAATTTGACCTTTGGGTTGAATTTTAGAGGAACGGATGCGTTACGTGGTTGATTGATTCGTATCTATGTACTCTAAATTATGAAATTATAAACGTCAAATAAATTTTAAGTAAATCTAATATGAAAAAAATTATAGCGCTTTTGCTAATGATGAAGTCATTTGCTTCAATTGGTCAAAATCAATATTTTTCAAGTTATTACACTGAAAATGAAAATGTTTTTAAATATCCCACTACTGTATTTTTTGATTGGGATTCAAAGTCTCTTAGACATACAAATGGATTTAATATCTCTAACTATCCATTAAAGCTTAGAGATGTTAAAGATGATTCTGAAATAAAGGTTATCATTTTGGAACCAGACGTTAACCCCGATAATTATAAGAGTGAGGTTTTTAAAAGCTTTGGTTTAGAGGATTTCAAATATATATTGGAAATGGATTAGACGATTTTAGAGGATTAGTCGAGATAATTACATATCCTAATTCTCAGAAAGTTAAAATTATTAAATACAAACTCTAAACGAATTAAAATGACAAAAACTTTGCAATTATCAATCTTATTACTGATTTCTATGTTTGCAGTAAATTGTAGCAATGATGAAAATTCTACGAGTGTAAGCAAGGAAGAAGAAAAGCTTGTCGGGACTTGGGAAGTTATAAGTACCGGAAATAGAAATTTAACTACAGGAGTAGAAACTATAAAGCTAAATACTAATGCTTGTAAAAACAGCTATACCTTTAATAGCGATAAAACAATCAACTATAAAAATTATTTTGATTGTTCAGATATGGACGAAGAAAATGGCACGTGAAGTTTAGTAAATGGATTATTAATCCGAACATTCCCTAAAGGTGTTACAGTCGTAATGAAAGACAATGTTGTTTTTATGAGTGGCTATAAAATTAAATTATTTAAAGATGGAGAAACTTCAAATTTTACAATTTATGAAAAAAAGACAGGTACAAATACAGTAAATACTAGTTACAAAGTTGAGGTAGGTGGTACATTAAAAACAAATAGTTGTGATGTTTCAAGTAATTCCTATCTATAAAAGTAGAATATCTTTCAGATGACAACGTTAAAAGCAGTTTAAGTTTTAGTGGAAACACACAAGAAGCAGTTTCTAAAGAATGAAAATCTTTCAGGTAAAATAATAGGAATCAGAATTAAGCTCTTAAATTTTAATCCAGCTAATTCTGGGAGCGGGAGAGGTACTGGAATTTCAAATCTGAATTTAAAAATAACAGGTAATCAATCAAGTGAAATTCTTTATTCTGATTCTAATTTGGGGAGCTTATTTATATGTCAAGATTCAGTGTATGAAGCTTTATTTCTATACAATACTTTTGATAGAACATTTACTCCTACATTCAAATCCTATGGATTTTAAATTTGATAAACAATTAGTTTTGATTACATAAGTTTATGAAATATGGTTAAGATAAATCTGAACTAAGAAATGCAATTGTTAATTTTCAAATGAATATATCTAGATGAGATTTTTAAATCTTAAATTTAGTTTAGAGGCATTCATTTCGGACACCCAATATTTGATGGCAAAAAGAAAGACTTGCAATATAGGGATTTACCACACGTTCTTCGAGCCCAGGTGGGACCACAGTTTTAGTAAAGCCTTTACAGCAATGTAGAGGCTTTTTTTATACATCAAATTTTTGGAATCTGGTTGAAAACCTGTAGATTATTATTCGCATCAGATATTATTTAATTAAAATTGTACAGGAAAATTTTTTAATCCACGAATTATGGAGTTTGCTTTAAAGATTCTGGAATAAAAATAAGAAACATTTCTTATTTTTAATTAATTAATTGTAAATCAATATATTCGGTTTTGTTTTTTTATTTGTGAAAAAATAATAGGGATGAAAAATAAAAAGTTCATCAAAATGAAATCAAAAAATAATACTCACTAGTTTGGTTGTAATTATTAAAACCAAAGATTAAAATTATTCGTAAATAGAGAAACATGTGTTACAATATACTGTAGCATGTAATTTGTTGATTCCATAAAAAAACACGCAAAAAATTGCAAAGTTTTTTCGTTTAAAAAAGTTGGATTTCAGACAAAATCTTATACATTTGCCAAAGTAATAAAGCGTAAAACATTGTTTTTGTGCGAATTATAATAAAAAAAGTTGAATTTAATAATGTACCTTGCTGTTAGTCAGTAAGTTGAGATTTATGAAAATAACAAAGACTGTTTTTTTAGTATTATTTGTAACCTTGATAAGTATTTCAAGTGTTATAGCAGGACCAAATCCGCCAGCACCAACGTCAACATCAAGGTCAGCGGCTGCACCGCCACCGCCTCCTCCCGGAGGAGCTATTGATCAAAACTTAATGGTTTTATTGGTTGGCGCCTTAGCTTTCGGAACATATACCATATTTAGATATAAAGGCATAAAAAAAGCTTCAATATAAATTGAAGCTTTTTTTATGGATTAACTTTTCGATTATTTGTTTATCAAATAAAGTCTCGAAATATATTTTCCAACTACATCAAACTCCAAATTGATTTTAGTTCCCACTTTAAAGTTCTTGAAATTAGTATTTTCAAAAGTATAAGGTATAATCGAAACGCTAAATTCATTTGTTTTAGAGTTTACAACCGTTAAGCTAACTCCGTTTACGGTAATCGATCCTTTTTCTATAGTGATATTATTTGCATTTTTATCATATTCAAAAGTATAATTCCAGCTTCCGTTTGCTTCTTCAATTTTAATACAGGTTCCGGTTTGGTCTACGTGACCTTGTACAATATGTCCGTCAAGTCTGTCTCCCAATTTCATTCCTCTTTCAAGATTTACAATATCGTTTACCTGCCATTCGCCAATATTGGTTTTTAAAATGGTTTCATCTATCGCTGTTACGGTATAAAAAGAATCTTTTATATCGACAACGGTTAAGCAAATTCCGTTGTGCGAAACGCTTTGGTCAATTTTTAATTCATTTGTAATTGATGAATCGACAGTTATATGAAGATTGTTTTGGTCTTTTCGTATTTCGTGAATCCTTCCTAGGGTTTCTATAATTCCTGTAAACATTGTTGTTTTATTTTACTAAATTTGCACATCAAAATTAGTAATAAATAATCTGAGCTCATGAATAAAAAAGCAGAAAATATAATTGTTGGAATTTCAATAGGAGATTTAAACGGTATTGGAAGCGAAGTTATATTAAAAACATTCGAAGATTCTCGTATGTTAGAACTGTGTACGCCGGTTATTTTTGCAAATGCCAAAATACTTTCTTTTGTAAAGAAAAGCTTTACTTCGACAGTTCAGTTTCATGGTGTAGATAAATTAGATCAGGTAATACCAGGTAAGGTTAACGTCTATAATTTATGGAAAGAAGGAGTTGATATTAATTTGGGTGCCAATGATGAGAAAATAGGAACTTATGCTATCAAATCATTTGTTGCCGCAACTAAAGCTTTAAAAGAAGATTTAATTGATGTTTTGGTTACAGCGCCTATCAATAAATACAATATTCAGTCAGAAGAATTTAAATTTCCGGGACATACAGATTATTTAGATCAGGAATTAGAAGGAAATGCTTTGATGATGATGGTTCAGGATAATTTAAGAGTAGGGTTGTTGACCGATCATGTTCCTTTAAATGAAGTTTCATCTCATTTAACAGAAGAATTAATTACAAGAAAAATCGAAACAGTAAGAAAATCTCTGATTCAGGATTTTAGTATTGTAAAGCCGAAAATCGCCGTTTTAGGATTAAATCCACATGCCGGTGATGGAGGAGTTATAGGAAAAGAAGACGATTTGGTTTTAAAACCGGCTTTAAAGAAAATATTCGATTCGGGAACGATGGTTTTTGGTCCGTTTCCGGCAGATGGTTTTTTTGGAAGCGGTCAATATGAGAAATATGATGCTATTGTAGCGACTTATCACGATCAGGGATTGATTCCGTTTAAAACACTTTCTTTCGGGAAAGGAGTTAATTATACAGCCGGATTAAATAAGGTGAGAACCTCTCCGGATCACGGTACAGCGTATGATATTGCAGGAAAAGACATGGCAGATTACAATTCGTTTAAGGAAGCAGTTTATCTCGCGATTGATATTTTTCGCTCGCGTAATCAGTATGAGGAGATTAGCCAAAAACCTCTTAAAATAAAAGAAAAACAGTTATAAACAAAAAAAGGTGAATAAGATTATTAGTTTTACAATAATTTTATATCTTTGCACCCCAATTCGGATATCTAGTTTAGATATGAAGAGGACAAATTGATGTTGAAATGAGCAAAACAAAAGAATTTTTAATTCCATTTATTGGATTAAAGCTGGGAAAACACCATTTTGAGTATCAGATAAGTAATGCGTTCTTTGAGAACTTTGATTACGACGAATTTCAGAGTTCGGATATCAAAGTAAATTTGGTTTTAGATAAGAAAAGCAACATGTTAGAGTTGGAATTCAAACACAAAGGAACTGTAAATGTGCCTTGTGATCTGACAGGCGAAGATTTTGATCTTCCTATAAAAGGAAAAATGAAATTGATTGTTCGTTTTGGAGATGAATTCAATAATGATAATGAAGAATTGCTAATCCTGCCGCATGGCGAACATGAATTAGATGTTGCGCAATACATTTATGAAATGATTGCACTTTCGGTACCGCTAAAACGAGTTCATCCAGGCGTAAAAGACGGAACTTTACAAAGTGAAGCTTTAACAAAACTGAATGAATTAACAGTAAAAGAACAAAAAGAAGAGAGTAAACAAGAAGAAGATATTGACCCGCGTTGGGACAAACTAAAGAAACTATTAACGGATAAATAATATAGTAAAATGGCACATCCTAAGAGAAAAATCTCGAAAACAAGAAGAGATAAGAGAAGAACACATTATAAAGCTACTGTAGCTCAAATCGCTACATGTCCTATTACTGGAGAAGCACATTTATACCACAGAGCTTACTGGCATGAAGGTAAAATGTATTACAGAGGACAAGTTGTTATCGATAAATCTGAAGCGGTTGCTTAATACGTTTTTGTAAATTATACTGGAACTCTCACATAGTGAGAGTTTTTTTTGTTGGTTATAATTTTCGGTTTTTAAGAAAATAGATACAAATTCGCTTCGTTTTTTTTTGTACTTTTCAAGTCTTTTAAAAATTTTTCAAATAATAATATTTGGAAGGAAATAATAGAATATAATGAATACAATCACAGCCGCAATTACCGCTGTTGGAGGCTATGTTCCAGACTTTGTTCTTTCGAACAAAGTATTAGAAACAATGGTAGATACCAATGACGAATGGATTACCACTCGTACCGGAATTAAAGAAAGAAGAATTCTTAAAGATGCTGATAAAGGAACATCGTTTCTTGCTATAAAAGCAGCACAAGATTTAATAGCAAAAGCTAATATTGATCCATTAGAGATTGATATGGTAATCATGGCAACAGCTACTGCAGATATGCCGGTAGCCTCTACAGGAGTTTATGTTGCAACACAAATTGGAGCTACAAATGCATTTGCATACGATTTGCAGGCTGCATGTTCAAGTTTCTTATACGGAATGTCAACTGCTGCGGCTTATGTGCAGTCAGGTCGATACAAAAAAGTACTGTTAATTGGTGCAGATAAAATGTCATCAATTGTAGATTATACAGACAGATCAACTTGTATTATTTTTGGAGATGGAGCAGGAGCTGTTTTATTCGAACCAAATTATGAAGGCTTAGGCTTACAGGATGAATACTTACGAAGCGATGGACAAGGACGCGATTATCTTAAAATTCCTGCCGGAGGTTCTCTAATACCTACTACAGAAGAGACCGTAAAAAACAGACAGCACAATATTATTCAGGACGGAAAAACCGTTTTTAAATTTGCTGTTACCAATATGGCTGATGCAAGCGAATTGATCGTAAAAAGAAACAATTTGACTAATGAAGATGTAAGCTGGTTAGTGCCACATCAGGCAAACAAACGTATTATTGACGCAACTGCAGGCAGAATGAATCTTGATGATTCTAAGGTATTAATGAATATCGAAAGATATGGTAATACAACTTCAGCTACTTTGCCATTAGTACTATACGATTTTGAACACCTATTGAAAAAAGGAGATAATATTATTTTTGCCGCTTTTGGTGGTGGATTCACTTGGGGATCTATCTATTTGAAATGGGCTTACGATAAAAAATAAATTAAAACTAAAAACGAATCATTATGGATTTAAAAGAAATTCAAAACCTAATCAAATTTGTAGCAAATTCGGGAGTTGCAGAAGTAAAGTTGGAAATGGATGATGTAAAAATCACGATCAGAACAACTTTAGAAGGAAACGTTACTGAAACTACTTACGTACAACAATTGCCAGCACAGGCGCAATTGCCACAAGCAGTTGCTCCACAACAAGCTCCAGCTGTTGTAAACGTAACTAGCGAAGCATCTGTTCCTGCAGAAGATTCGAAATTCATTACTATAAAATCACCAATAATTGGTACTTTTTATAGAAAACCATCTCCAGACAAGCCAGTTTTCACTGAAGTAGGAAGCACAATCGCTAAAGGTGATGTTCTTTGTGTAATTGAAGCAATGAAATTATTCAACGAAATCGAATCAGAAGTTTCAGGTAAAATTGTGAAAATTCTTGTAGATGATATGTCTCCGGTAGAATTTGACCAGCCTTTATTCTTAGTTGATCCATCATAAAAAATTTAGATTTTAGATTTTAGATTTTAGAATGAGAAACAATTGTGAATCATCTAAAATTATCTAATGATCAAATTGTCTAATTATCTAATTAAAATAAAGATGTTTAAAAAAATATTAATTGCGAATAGAGGAGAAATTGCACTTCGTGTAATTCGTACATGTAAAGAAATGGGAATCAAAACTGTAGCAGTTTACTCTACAGCCGATGCAGAAAGTCTACATGTTAAGTTCGCTGACGAAGCGGTTTGTATTGGTCCTCCTCCAAGTAACTTATCGTATTTGAAAATGTCAAATATTATTGCCGCTGCCGAAATTACAAATGCAGATGCAATACATCCAGGATATGGATTTCTTTCTGAGAATGCTAAATTCTCAAAAATTTGTCAGGAACACGGAATCAAATTTATTGGTGCCGCTCCTGAAATGATTGATAGAATGGGAGATAAAGCTTCTGCAAAAGCGACAATGAAAGCGGCAGGAGTTCCATGTGTACCAGGTTCAGAAGGATTATTAGAATCTTTCGAACAAACACAAAAATTAGCTAAAGAATTTGGTTACCCGGTTATGCTTAAAGCAACTGCCGGTGGTGGTGGAAAAGGAATGCGTGCTGTCTGGAAAGAAGAAGAGCTTTTGAAAGCTTGGGAAAGTGCACGTCAGGAAGCTGCTGCTGCTTTTGGAAATGACGGTATGTACATGGAGAAACTTATTGAAGAACCACGTCATATTGAAATTCAGGTTGTGGGAGATTCTTACGGAAAAGCATGTCACCTTTCTGAAAGAGATTGCTCAGTTCAGCGTCGTCACCAAAAACTTACTGAAGAAACACCTTCGCCATTCATGACAGATGAATTGCGTACTGCAATGGGAGAAGCTGCTGTAAAAGCTGCTGAATTTATTAAATATGAAGGTGCAGGAACTGTAGAATTTTTGGTTGACAAACACAGAAATTTCTATTTCATGGAAATGAATACCCGTATTCAGGTAGAGCACCCAATCACAGAACAGGTTATTGATTATGATTTGATTCGTGAGCAAATTATGGTAGCTGCCGGAATTCCAATTTCAGGAAAAAATTACTTACCGGAATTACACGCTATAGAATGTCGTATTAATGCCGAAGATCCTTATAATGATTTTCGCCCTTCACCAGGAAAAATTACTACGCTTCATATGCCAGGAGGACATGGAGTTCGTTTAGATACTCACGTTTATTCAGGTTATAGCATTCCGCCAAATTACGATTCAATGATCGCTAAATTAATTACTACGGCACAATCGCGTGAAGAAGCTATCAGCAAAATGCGAAGAGCTTTGGATGAGTTTGTTATCGAAGGTGTTAAAACAACAATACCTTTCCACAGACAATTAATGGATGATCCGAGATATATTGCAGGAGATTATACAACTGCATTTATGGATACGTTTAAAATGAATCCAATACAAGAATAAATTAAAAGGCTGTCAATTTCGACAGCCTTTTTTGTTTTACATCGATATTATATAAAAAAGCCGATCGTATTTCAAATTATAGCCCAAGGTTTCAACCTTGGGAATGAATTGCTAAATGCATTGCGGTCCAAACGGTTAAAACCGTTGGCTATGTTTATAAAAACTGTCAATTTCGATGGCTTTTTATTTTAACCCTATTACAAACCCGACAGATTTTTGAAATATGTCGGGTTTCGTGTAATAAAATATATCCTATAAAATTCTATCACATTTCAATTATAGCCCGTGGTTTCAACCACGGGAAGCGAATCGTAATCATATATCCTTATATTTTGTTCCAACGGTTGAAACCGTTGGCTATGTTTTGATATTGTTTTGATAATCTTTTTATGTCAAACCCGACAGGTTTTAAAAACATGTCGGGTTTCGTTTTTTAACAAGTAAACACTTTTTGTGTATACTTTTTACACACATTATCAATGAATTACACACTTTTTGAATTTGCTGATTTTTGGCACAATACTCCAAAAGCCTTTAAAGACAGGCTTTTAGGCGAATTGGAAGGTTACGATTGCATTACGGCATAATAATTTCATTATCTAAAGCGTAAACAACTATTAACTACATTAAATATATACACTATGAAAAATTTATTTTTATCAGCCGCAATCGTTTTGGGAAGTTTTACATCATTTGCTTCAGCTTCTCCAATTTCAAATACAATCGTGAAAACAATTTCTATTGAAGAAGAATATACAGAAATTAAATTAGAAGAAGTACCAGCTGCAATTACTGAAGCTTTGAAAAAAGCATATCCGGAAGCAGTTATTAATAAAGCATACAAAAACGAAAAATCAGAATACAAAATCGAGGTTACGGTAGGAGACAAAGTAGGTTCTCTTTTTGCTAACGCAGATGGAAGCTGGATTAAAAAATAATTTTAATGAACACAAATGTTTATTCAAATTAAGAATACTAAAATAAAATTACGAATACTAAAATACAACTATTATGAAAAATCTATTTCTATCAGCCGCAATCGTTTTGGGAGGTTTAACATCATTTGCTTCAACTTCGCCAATTTCAAATACAATCGTAAAAGCAGTAACTATTCAGGATGAATATACTGAAATTAAAGTAGTAGAAGTTCCTGTAGCAGTTACAGACGCACTTAAAAAAGCATATCCTGATGCAGTGCTTACAAAAGCATACAAAAATACAAAATCAGAATATAAATTAGAAGTTGCCGTGGGAGACAAAGTAGGTTCTCTTTTTGCTAACGCAGACGGTACCTGGATTAAAAAATAATCCGGATAATACCTTTTCTCATTCCAATTAATAATACTAAAATATAACTATCATGAAAAATTTATTTTTATCAGCAGCAATCATTTTGGGAGGTTTAACATCATTTGCTTCAACTTCACCAATTACAAATACAATAGTAAAAACAGTTTCTATTCAGGATGATTACACAGAAATTAAACTGGAAGAAGTTCCGGCTGCAATTACAGAAGCTTTGAAAAAAGCATATCCGGATGCAGTTCTGACTAAAGCTTACAAAAACACAAAGTCTGAATATAAATTAGACGTTACTGTAGGTGACAAAGTAGGTTCTCTTTTTGCTAACGCAGATGGAAGCTGGATTAAAAAATAAGTCGAATAACCAACGACTTCAATAAATATTATTACAACTAAAAAACTATATTATGAAAAAGTTAATCTTATCAGCGGCAATCGTTCTAGGAGGATTGTCTATGCAAGCGGGAAATACAGTGGTTTTAAATTCAAATATTAGAACAGTAAATTTTCAGGACGAATATAAAGAAATCGATGCTGTTCCTGCAGCAATAAAAACAGCTTTAGATAATGCTTACCCTGGTGTAAAACTGGAAAAAGCATATGTAAACGAAAAAAAAGAATATAAAATCGAAATTAGCGTTAGAGATGTAAAGTCTATTGTCTACACTGATGCACAAGGTAATATTCTTAAGAAATAATTAATTAAATATCAACCCAAAAAACAATCACTATGAAAAAGTTACTATTATCAACAGCAATCGTTTTAGGAAGTTTTACTGTTAATGCAGCGACGGTTCCGTTAAGAACAAATTCAATGAATCAATCAGTAGCTATTCAGGATGAATACACTGAAGTTAGTGCTGATGCGGTACCAGCTGCAGTTAAATCGACGGTTGAAAAATCTTTTCCGGGAACTAAACTTGAAAAAGTTTATGTAAACGCAAAGAAAGAATATAAACTTGAAATCTCTAAAGGAGATAAAAAATACACTGTATTCACAGACGCTGAAGGAAACATCATTAAAAAATAATTATTATGAAAAAGATAGTCCTTTCAGTATCGATCGTTTTAGCTAGCTTATCAATTTATGCAACTACAACTTTACAATCTGAAATAGTGAAAACTGAAGTTGCTATACAAGCCGAATATACTGAAATAAGCGCCGATGCGGTTCCTGCAGCTGTAAAAACAGCTCTGGAAACCGCTTATCCTGGAGCAAAAGTTGTAAAAGCTTACGTAAACGATAAAAAAGAATACAAATTAGAAATATCGGTTAAAGACCAAAAGGCTACTGTTTTTTCAGATGTCAATGGTAACTGGTTAAAAATATAATTAGGTGAATTAGATTTATGTTTTTGGTGAAAAAGAGATTGTTGAGGAACAATCTCTTTTTTTTTGCAAAATTTTATGAAATTACAACTTTAATAGTATTATTTTAGCAAAAAAGTCCCTAAAAACAAATGCCAAAGATATTATTGATAGAAGATGACATTGCATTCTGCAAATTATTAGAACGATTTCTGATAAAGAAAGCATACGATGTAACTATTGCATTCACAGCAGAAGAAGCAAGATTAGCAATCAAAAAAGAATCTTTTGATTTGATTTTGACAGATCTTCGTTTGCCTGATTCTGATGGTATTGGACTTATGACAGAATTTAAAAATTCGAACCCTGAAATTCCTGTGATTTTAATGACTGGATATTCAGATGTAAATACTGCTGTTAAAGCCATTAAAAATGGTGCTGCAGATTATATTTCGAAGCCATTTAATCCGGATGAGGTTTTGTTGGTAATTACAAATGCACTACAAACAGAACAAACCGAAATTCCTTCAAAAGAAAAAAAAGCACCAAAGAAACCGGCGAGTTCTTCTGAAAACGAATTTGTAAAAGGAATTTCTGTAGCTTCAAAAAAACTTTTAGATCACATTCAATTAGTAAGCCCAACCGATATGTCAGTTTTGATTATCGGCGAAAGCGGAACCGGAAAAGAAATAATCGCCAAAAGCATTCATCAGCAAAGCAACCGAAAAAATAATAATTTTATAGCAGTTGATTGCGGAGCGATTCCGAAAGAATTAGCAGCAAGTGAATTCTTCGGACATTTGAAAGGATCTTTTACCGGAGCTATCAGCGATAAAATGGGCTATTTTGAGGCTGCTAACGGCGGAACTCTTTTTTTAGATGAAATAGGGAATCTCTCGTACGAAAATCAAATACAGCTTTTAAGAGCGCTTCAGGAACGTAAAATCAAACCCGTTGGAAGTAATAAAGAAATCAATGTTGATATTCGAATTATTACCGCAACAAACGAAGATTTACGTGAGGCGGTTAAAAACGGTGATTTCCGTGAAGATTTATACCACAGAATAAATGAATTTTCGATTCAGTCTCCATCGCTAACAGAAAGGGGAGAAGACTTAATGGTTTTTGCAGATTATTTCCTGGAGAAAGCCAATCAGCAATTGAACAAAGATATTATCGGTTTTTCGCCAGAAGTTGTGGCTATTTTTCAAAACTACAGCTGGCCGGGAAATTTACGTGAATTGCAAAATTGTGTAAAACGCGCCACTTTGCTATCACGTGGAGATTATATAGAAAGTGATGTTTTGCCTGCGGAATTTTTTCAGATTCAAAAACAAAGTTCTAATACGGGTAATTTCTCCTTATCAGAAAATGAAAAAGAAGCTATTATTCATGCGCTTTCAAAAGCACAGAACAATAAATCTGAAGCGGCAAAATTACTTAAAATTACCAGAAAAACGCTTTATAATAAATTAAAGCAATACAACATCGATTAAACTATTTCTTGCTGTAAAGAAGCGAAAAGTGTTTGGGTTTTGATTTTTAAGTTTTCAAAAATGTCTTCCAAACCTTCTTCTTCAAGATCTTTTCTTTCTAAATTTTTAAGGATATTTCCAATTTCATTTGCCTGAATTTGTCTGAACATGGGAGCAATTCGATGTGCGATCGTATTGATTTCAGGAATGTTTTTGTCTGCAGCGGCTTTTTGTAAAAGAGCCATATTATCATCTGTACTTTCAACAAAAGATACAATAACATCTTTTAAAGCATCGTCATCGTTGCCCAAAAACTCTTTTAAGGTTTCTAAAGAATACAATTGCAGAGAATCACTAGCTTCTGTTTTAGTAATTTCAAAAGCCAGCAAAGTATTATCTTCCAGAATATGCTGAATCGTTTCCAGCAATACTTTTGGCGAATATGGTTTTTTTATCACAGTTGTAAATCCCGCATCCTTATAAACCGAAAAATCTAAATCTGTTCTTCCGGTAAGCGCAATTATTGGCTGATCCTTATAAGTTGAAAAATTATAGCTTTTCAGTTTCTTAACGAACACAAAACCGTCCATTTCCGGCATTTGAATATCGGTAATGATAAAATCAAAATTAGTGCTCGAAATCGCTTCTAAAGCTTTTGTAGCTCTGTCAAAAGATAGAACGGTATGTTTTTCCTGTTTTAAAACACCGCTCGTTAAATTCAGCAAATTGATATCATCGTCAATTACAATAAAAGTATATTTTTTATTGTCGGCAAAAACGGGCTTTTTAACTTCAGGAATTGCATTATCACTACTGTCAAATAATAAAGGAAGTTTAATTTCAAAAGTACTTCCGGTTCCAAAAGTGCTTTCAAGATTTAAATTACCGCCTAAAATAGAAATGATCTTCTGGCAAATCGCTAATCCTAAACCGGTTCCGCCATATTTCTTTTCGATACCTTCATTGGCCTGCGCAAATTCTTCAAAAACCAATTTCTGATTTCCTTTTTCAATTCCAATTCCGGAATCTTCAATGGTGATGATAAAAAATGGTTCTTCAACATCTGCAAAAGCGCTTATTTTTATAAAACCTTCTTCAGTAAATTTATAAGCATTTCCAATAATATTGCTCAGAATTTGTTTTAAACGAAAAGGATCTCCAACAATTTTCGTGTTCAGCTTTTCGTCCACATTAATAATCAGTTCAATATCTTTTTGCTTATAAACCGTCTGTATATTTTTAGCTGTATCTTCAATAATTTCAGGCAAATAAAACGGGACTTTTTCGATCGTAATTTTTCCGGCTTCAATTTGAGAGAAATCCAATAAATCCTGAACCAGTTGTGAAATATATTCAGATGAATTTTTAATATTTTTTACAAAATAAGATTGCTTCGTATTTACATCAGAATTCCCCAAAAGTTCGGTATAACCCACAATGGTACTCAAAGGCGTTTTTAAATCATGACTTACTGTCGAAATCAATTGCTCGCGGCTTTTAAGCAGGTTTTTCGTTTTGAAATTGGCGATTTCGAGCTGTTTCTTATACAATTGCGATTTTGAATAATCGCTTACAATTAAAATCGAGAAAAACAACGTTAAAACCAAACCAATAATCGCCGAAGCTGTAACAATTTCGTTGACTTTTTTAAGCGATTTTTCCTTTAATGAATTGTTTTTTATCGAATTGATGATAATTTCTCTTTCGATAATTCGAAGCACTTTTCTAAGTTGTTCCGAAATTGCAATTTCATTCTTCAGGAGTTTATTTTCCTCAAAGTTTAAAGATTCTTTTTTCTTCTCCGCTTTGAGTTTTACGTTACTAAGCAGTTTTTTTGAATTCGCCAAAATAGAATCCGAAGCCTGTTTGCTCAGCGTATTGGTGCTGTCATCCGGAATATTCTGATTGAGATAATCCACGTATTTCTGCAATACATTTCGCTGATAATTGCCTAAATCATTTGGATTTTTGGTAAAATCCTGAAGTTCTAATTTTCGAAGTTTAAACTCCATTTTGGTAATTTCATCAATCGCCGTGTTTACAGAAACTTCATCTTCCGCTTTATTTTTTATGGTTTTTAACTGTCGAATATTATCTGTTTTCTCAGATAGCAGATAAGTCACACTATCTAATAAAACTTTCTGATAATCGGTGGTGACAATTTGTTTTAAGGTATCGATTCTTGATTTTAAGGAATCTGTTTCAATAAGATAACTTTTAAAATCATTTTCAGAATTGGTCTGAATTGTTTTTCTGGCGAGACTTTCGGTTTTGTACACATTCGAAAAAAGCTTGCTGACTCTTAAAATTTTTGTTTTTTCGAAGGCAATTTTATCTTCAAGTTTATTGTAAACCTGATTTTCAGAATACAGAAACCATCCAACGGTAACAACCAAACCCAGTAATGCAATATAACTAAAGAGGACTTTGATTGCAGTATAACTTCTTTTACTCTCCATAGACTATAATTGCTGGGATTTTTAAAATTGAAATTACTGCAATTTATTTAAAATTTTCTGATTTTCCGATATAAAATCAATTCTATGTGTTATAAAATTGTAATACTAATTATAAAAAAGCCACCTATTTTTGCGGATTAACAAAGTTGAATCTGCAAAAATAGATGGCTAATTTTATTTATTTAATGTATTAAAGCGTTTCGCTCAGCCATTTAAAAAATTCACCTTGCCAAACCTGAGCGTTTTGCGGTTTTAAAACCCAGTGATTTTCTTCTGGAAAGTACAAGAATCGGCTTTTGATTCCTCTTAATTGTGCTGCCTGAAAAGCTTCTTGTCCTTGTCCAATCGGCACACGGAAATCTTTTCCACCCTGAATAATTAAAATAGGTTTATTCCAGTTTTGAACCAAAGTTGCCGGATTAAAAGTCGTGTAGGCTTTTTGAGCGATAGCATTGTCTTTTTCCCAATAAGCACCGCCAAAATCCCAATTGTTAAAGAAAACTTCTTCAGTAGTTCCCAACATACTTACGGTATTGAAAACACCATCGTGAGCAATAAAAGTTTTGAAACGGTTATTGTGAATTCCCGCTAAATAAAACACAGAATATCCGCCGTAACTTGCACCAACACAACCTAAACGAGATTTGTCTACATAGTTTTCCTTAGCTACATCGTCAATTGCCGAAAGGTAATCGTCCATAACTTGTCCGCCCCAGTCCTTGCTGATTTGTTCATTCCATTCCACACCGTGACCTGGCATTCCGCGGCGGTTTGGCGCCACAACAACATAACCTTTAGCGGCCATTAAAGAGAAATTCCAACGGAAAGAATATGATTGAGTCAACGCACTTTGTGGTCCACCCTGGCAAAATAACAACGTTGGATATTTTTTTGACGCATCAAAATTTGGAGGTAAAATTACCCAAACCAACATTTTTTTGCCATCAGTAGTAGTTACATAACGTTTTTCTGTTTTACTCAACGCCAATGTTTTATACGTTTCAGTATTTACATTAGAAAGTTGTTTCCAGGTATTTTTCTTCAAGTTAAAAGAATAAATTTCCGGAGCGTGATTCATATCATTTCTGGTTACAATGATATCATCGCCGGCAAAACCAACTAAATCATTAACATCAAAATCACCATTTGTCAATTGACGAACCTGAATGGCAATTCGGGTTAAACCCGGAAAATTTACCGTAAACAATTGTTTAGTTCCGTCAACCGGAGCAACAAAATAAACATTTTTACCATCTTTACTCCAGATAAAATTGTCTACAGTTCCGTCCCAATTTGCAGTTAAGTTGGTTTTGATTCCTTTAAACTCAACAATAATATCGTTTTTATCAGCCTCATAACCATCACGTTTCATTTGCAGCCACGTTAAATTTCCTGTTGGCGAAAATTGCGGAGCCGTATCATAACCCAAATTATCTTCGGTTCTGTTAGTCGTTTTTTGAGTTTCTAAATTGTACTCATAAATGTTTGTATTGGTCGAAATCGCATACTCAGTTCCTGCTTTTTTCTTGCATACATAAAAAATGCTTTTTCCGTCAGGAGACCAGATATAATCTTCGTCACCGCCAAAAGGTTTTTGCGGAGAATCAAAAGTTTCACCTTTCAAAATATCAATTCCGGTTGCGCCTTCTTTATTTTCTTTATAAAAAACGTGATTAAATTTCCCTTCATTCCAGGTGTCCCAATGACGATAATCAAGGCCATTATAAATTTGAACATCAGATTTTTGAAGATTCGGATAATAATCTTTACCTAAAACCTTGTCGATTTTTACTTCTTCATTATACACTAAAAATTTTCCGTCAGGCGAAATGTTTTTGTCTTTCAAAACGTCTTTAGTGTCTTTAATTTCAGTTGCATTTCCGCCGTTTACCGGTAAAATATAATATTTAGAACTTGATTTGTTTTCTTCTACAGAAGGAGTTGAAACCTTAAAAACAACATTCTTTTCATCTTTTGAAAGTCCAAGTGCAGACACTCTTCCTAACTTCCATAACAATTCCGGTGACATCACATTTTGTCCGATAGCGTTTAAACTCATCATTATTAAGGTTGTAAATAATACTTTTTTCATAATAAAACTTCTAATTTTTGTGGAGCTAAAAGTACGAATTTTAAATTCCAATTATTTGTTAAACTTTATTGTCACCCTGAGCGAAGTCGAAGGCTAGTGCGTGCAAAAGTGCTTCTCCCGAAGTTTTGGGATGCTCAGCGTGAAAAAGAATTTAAATGCACTTATATAAATTACATGGTTAAAAAACATTTTAAAGATCTAGAAAAAATCATATTAATCATTTCAATCTGTGGCTAAAAAATAAATTTTAAATGAACTTATATTACTTATATGGTGAATAAAAAATCATTATTTTTATAAAAAATTGCCAAATGGATTTAAGTTACTGGGAACTGAAAAATTGGTTTACCAACGTTGATTATACAATTGTTGGCAGCGGAATTGTAGGATTGCATGCAGCATTACGCTTACGCGAAAGATTTCCAACAGCTAAAATTCTCGTTTTAGAAAAAGGCGCATTGCCACAGGGCGCGAGTACCAAAAATGCCGGTTTTGCCTGTTTTGGAAGTCTCTCTGAAATTATGGATGATTTAAATACCCATTCAGAAGAAGATGTTGTGCAGTTGATCGAAAAACGCTGGCAAGGCTTGCAATTACTTCGCAAAAGACTGGGAGACGCAGCCATAGATTTTAAACCTCACGGCGGATATGAACTTTTTTTAAAAGACGACGAAAGAGGTTTTAACGAAACCATAATGCGTTTGCCTTTTATCAATGAAATTTTAAAACCCATTTTTAAAAATGATGTTTTTGCCAAAGAAGTAGACCGATTTGGATTTGAAGGTATTCACGAATATCTAATTTTTAATCCGTTTGAAGCGCAAATCGATACGGGAAATATGATGCAGGAATTGCTGAAACAGGCCATTGCTGCCGATATTTTAATTTTAAACCAGCAAACTGTAACCGGTTATGCCGATTTAGGAAATCAGGTTGAAATTGCATTGGGGGATTTCAGTTTCAAGTCTCAAAAGATACTTTTTGCTACAAATGGTTTTGCAAATACGTTAACCAAAGGTGAAGTTCAGCCCGCCAGAGCACAGGTTTTAATTACAGAACCCATTAAAAATCTGGATATAAAAGGAACTTTTCATTTAGATCGCGGTTATTATTATTTTAGAAATATTAATGACAGGATTTTACTTGGCGGAGGAAGAAACCTTAATTTTGAAACCGAAAATACAACCGAATTTGGCCAGACTAAAATTGTACAAAATAAGTTGGAAGATTTACTTAAAAATGTAATTTTACCAAATCAGGATTTCCAGATTGCGCACCGTTGGAGCGGTATTATGGGAATTGGAAATAGTAAAAAACCGATTGTTTCGCAATTGTCTGAAAACGTGTTTTGTGGAGTACGTTTAGGCGGAATGGGCGTTGCAATAGGAAGTTTAATAGGAACCGAATTAGCAGATTTAATATAATGGCAGTTAAAAAACCAGCACCAAAAAAAACAACAACCGCAAACAAAGCAAAACCAGCTTCGAAGAAAAAAACGAACCGTTCTTTTGGCGAGAAAGTAAAATGGTTCCTGATTAAATTATGTTTATGGTTTTTCGGACTTTCAATTTTTTCAGTGATATTTTTTAAATACGTACCCATTCCGTTTACACCTTTAATGGTCATTCGTGCCATTGAAAATAAGCTTGACGGAAAAGAGGTTTATTTTGATCACGACTGGGAACCAATTGAAAAAATTTCGATGAATCTGCAAAAAGCCGTTATCGCCAGTGAAGACGGAACTTTTTTAACGCATAATGGTTTTGACTTTAAAGCACTTCAAAAAGCATATAAAAGCAACGAACGCGGACGCCGAATTCGAGGTGGAAGTACGATTTCGCAGCAAACGGCCAAAAATGTATTTTTATGGCAGGGAAAAAGTTATTTCCGTAAAGGTCTTGAAGCGTATTTTACCGTTTTAATCGAAATTATCTGGGGCAAAGAACGCATTATGGAAGTGTACCTGAATAGTATCGAAATGGGAGATGGTGTTTACGGTGCTTATGCCGCCACAGAACATTGGTACCGTCGTGATGCTTCGAGTTTAACGCCAATGCAGGCCGCCGGAATTGCGGCTATTTTGCCAAATCCAAGAAAATTTAAAGCCACAGGATCTTCAAGTTATATAAATAGACGTAAGGAAAGAATTGTTCGTGAAATGCGCGCCGTTGGAAAAATAAATTATAATGCGAAGTAAAAAGAGTGTTTTTGCATTCCTGATTTTATCGTCAATATTGACTTTTGGACAAGGAAAAACGAAAGAAATAGGTTTTATAACCGATAATGATTTATATACATCGTCAAAAAATGACATGTATTATACCAATGGTTTAGAGCTTTTTTACCGATTTTTATCGAAGAACGAAAACGAAAAAATCAACAAGAAAGTCACTGAATTTCGTGTTGGGCAATATATTTACAATCCCAGATTTATTAATAAAGAAGCCGTTGATATTAATGACCGTCCTTTTACGGGTTATCTTTTTGCAGAAGCCGGACGAAGCTTTTTCTATCAAAGCGAGTCGGTTTTAAAGACTGATTTTCACCTTGGTTTTATGGGGCCAAATGCTTTTGGAAGAGAAACTCAGGAAAGTTTTCATCATATTATTGGATATAAAAAAGTATTTGGTTGGGAAAATCAGTTGCATAATGCATTTGCCGTTCAGGCGAATGTAATGTATTCAAAGAAATTATTTCCATCAAAACACAATGATTTTATAGATCTTCATTTTCAGTCGGAAGCCAATATTGGAACTATTTTTACTGGAGTCTCCACAGGATTCTTAACTAGAATTGGTTTTAAGAAACTGCTTCCAATTTACGATTCTAATCTGCATGATGCTTCTGTGAGTTCTCAGCCGCAATATAATGTAAGGGAATTTTACTTTTATGCGATGCCAAGTGTCAATTACCAATTTTACGATGCCACAATCGAAGGAAGTATGTTTAGCGACACAAGTCCGATTACTTTTGATTTAGAACCACTTCGTTTTAATGCAGAGTTTGGGCTGAAATACCGCCACAATAGCTTTAATATGTCATATTCTTTTATTTATCGAGGCAGAGAATTGAATGATCCAAATACGAATACAAATTCAGGTTATTTTTATGGATCGATTCGTTTGGGATATTTGTTTAGATAAATTCCTATGGGTTTAAGATTCTGAGTTTTTTAGGTCGCAAACTCGCACAACTGTAACTCTTTTATTCCTTGTTTTGCCAATATTATCAGTTGCACTTTTAAAACATCAAAAAATATATTAAAAAATAATTATGATATTAAATAGCCTTCCTTTCGAGAATGACGAAATTACCATTGAAAAAGTGATGGCAGGAATAGTTTTGTTATTCGTTTATTTTATTCCAACTATACTTTCATGGAAAAAGAAAAACAGCAAATTTTTGATAATTTGTAATTTGCTTATTGGCTGGACAGGTATTGGCTGGTTTCTGTGTTTATTATGGGCTTTAAATATAAGTAGACAACACACTGCAATTATCGCACAAGAAAAAAAGAAACGAAATCAGAATAGAAAAGAAGCAAAGCGTAAAGCTTTGTCAGACATCGAGAGCGCAGATTTGTAATTCATGCCTTAAATGATAAAATATTTAAAACGATTCTCTTTGCTGGAACGAATTAGAAACCTACTCTCTCGGATCGATTTGTTTGATATATTGTTGGAGTAGTTATTTTGCTCTTAAAATGAAAAATTTATAATTTGTTTATTGAATATCATTCGGGGTTGATACAAAATACAATAAACGTCTCAGATAATGACTTATTCCTATTCTGAAATTGCTATTAAAAAGTTTACAATGCATGCAATTAAAAGAACCAATCCAATAATAAGAAGCACGTTGTCTTCTGTTGTACTTATATTTTTTTTGGCCAGATAAAAACGATCAATTAACATTCCGATTTCGTATAAAATCAGAAACCCAATTAAGGAGAGTAAACCGTATATTTTGGCTAAACCGCCGCTTCCGCTAAAGGCTCCTTCATGCGCAAACCAGCCAATGATGATAACTAAAGGAACAATTAACAATGTTACTTTTATAACAAGCGGACTGCCTTTCCAGAACAGTAATGCAATGAGTGCTAATATTGGGATTAATAACCAACGTAGTAATATTGTCATCTTTTTAGTTTTTTATTGAATTATAAAAATACAATAAAAATATAGATTATTGTTTTATATAAAATCCCGGTAAAAAGCCTTTTGATTCCATTTTATTCTCCGATGTTTTTACAAAATTAAATCGAATTACCGGGCTTTGAGTACTTTGAGTAAAATCGACTATGTATAAAGTAGGAGTAGAAGATATTTGTTGTGGATAAGGATTGCTTGAAAACCTTGTTGTTTCTTTACTTAAGGAAATCTGTTTTTCATTTTTTGCACTATACTTAATGTCATTTTTAGTAATGATTAATGTTTCCCCGTCCGAATTTTTCCAGTTTCCCTGAATCCAATTTGGAGTATTAAAAAGTCCACGAGATTCCTCGTCGCTTGATGAACAAGAAGCAATAATATATAAACTCAATATTAAAATTATTTTTTTCATTTTGTATTTTATAATAAAATATCAACAAATGTAAGAAAATAATTATAATTTTAGATTTAATGTAAATGTGAATCTAAAGTTTAACTTTTGAAAAGAATTACCTTTCAAAATAAAAAAAAACCGTATTTCAATTAAAAAATACGGTTTTGGGTATTTGTTTGTAAAATATTTGTGGAGAATACCGGATTCGAACCGGTCACCTCTTGCCTGCCAGGCAAGCGCTCTAGCCAAATGAGCTAATCCCCCTTTTTATGACTTTAAAGATTACATTCGAACCGTTACCTTCCCGATTGCATCGGGACGCTCTAGCCAAATGAGCTAATCCCCCAAAGCGATAGCAAATAAAGTCAATTAATTTTCAAAAAACAAATTTCAAAACGCGTTCGAATGAAAATAGTTGCCAAAACCGTAACTTTACGATCAAATCTATTTTTATGAGTTCAGAAAATCAAAAAGGTACTTTACAAACTACTTTTCAAAATGCTGTTGCAACAGTTCAATTTGGTCATCCGGCAAGTAATTCTTTTCCGCGCGAATTGTTAAATCGTTTAACTACCGAAATAAATTCTCTAAGTCTCAATGAAACGATTTCGGTTATTGTTTTGCAAAGCGAAGGTTCGAAAGTCTTTTGTTCCGGAGCTTCTTTTGATGAACTTTTACAAGTCGAAAATGAAGAACAGGGAACAGAATTTTTCTCTGGTTTTGCACATTTGCTTAACGCTATGCGAAATTGTTCTAAATTAATTATTGCCCGAGTTCAGGGAAAAGCCGTTGGAGGCGGAGTTGGAATAATTTCTGGTTGTGATTATGCTTTTGCAACGTCGGAAAGCTTGGTGAAATTATCTGAATTGGCAATCGGAATTGGACCTTTTGTAATTGAACCAGCCGTTTCACGTAAAATAGGAAAAGCTGCAATGGCCGAAATGACTTTGGCAGCACACGAATGGAAATCAGCAGAATGGGCTTTGGAAAATAAATTATTCTCTGAAATTCATAAAGTGGAAGATCTCGATAATGCCGTTGAAAACTTTGCTCAAAAATTAAGTTCTTATAATCCCGAAGCTTTGTTTGAAATGAAGAAAATTATTTGGGAAGGAACAGATCATTGGGAATCCTTACTTATTGAACGAGCAGCCATTACAGGAAAATTGGTTTTGTCTGATTTTACCAGAAATGCCCTCACGCAGTTTAAAAAATAGAAAAGGGAAATTTATTATTTAAACGGTTATTAATTTGTAAATTTGCAAGCTAAAATTAAAATCGATGAGTAATATCAGAATTACAAAGCAATTTAATTTCGAAACCGGGCATGCTTTATACGGTTACGACGGAAAATGCAAAAACGTTCACGGGCACAGTTATAAATTATCGGTAACGGTTATTGGTTCGCCAATCACGGATCGATCGAATGTGAAATTCGGAATGGTGATTGATTTTTCGGATCTAAAGAAAATTGTAAAAGAAGAAATCGTCGATCAGTTTGATCATGCAACCGTTTTTAACGAAACTACACCGCATATCGAATTGGCTAATGAATTGAAAAATCGCGGACATCACGTAATTTTAGTTGATTATCAGCCAACAAGCGAAAATATGGTGGTTGACTTTTCAAAAAGAATTATTGCGCGTTTGCCGGATGGAATTTCGCTTCATTCACTTAAACTTCAGGAAACAGAATCTTCGTTTGCAGAATGGTATGCAAGTGATAATATTTAAAATTCCATTTTTTCAAATTCCAAATTCCAAATTCCAATTGGCAACTTATAATTCATAACTTATAATTCATAATTCATTTCAATGAAAAAAGTATATTTTGCTTCTGATCAGCATTTTGGCGCTCCAACGCCTGAATTAAGTTTACCGCGCGAACAAAAATTTGTTGCGTGGCTTGATGAGGTAAAACAAGATGCGGAGGCTATTTTTTTATTGGGTGATTTGTTCGATTTTTGGTTCGAATATAAAACTGTTGTGCCAAAAGGTTTTGTGCGTGTTTTAGGCAAACTGGCCGAAATTCGCGACAGCGGAATCCCGATTTATTTTTTCGTGGGAAATCATGACTTATGGATGCATAATTATTTTGAAACCGAATTGAATATTCCGGTTTATCATGATAATAAAGAATTTACCTTTAATGGAAAAACATTCTTAATTGGTCACGGGGATGGAAAAGGTCCTGGTGATAAAGGGTATAAACGAATGAAAAAGGTATTTACAAATCCGTTTTCAAAATGGCTTTTTCGTTGGTTGCATCCTGATGTTGGCGTGAGTTTAGCGCAATATTTATCGGTTAAAAACAAATTGATTTCCGGAGCTGAAGATGTGAAATTTTTAGGCGAAGAAAATGAATGGCTGGTTTTGTATGCCAAACGCAAGCTCGAAACCAAACATTATAATTACTTTATTTTCGGACATCGTCATTTGCCAATGATCATCCCGGTTGGTGAAGATTCTAAATATGTAAATCTGGGCGACTGGATTGGTTATTTTACCTACGGAGTTTTTGATGGCGAAACTTTTGAACTTCAAAAATTTGAAAAGTAATTACTTTTTAGTATTCGGATAAACTGCAATTTTGTGCGTTCTCAGCATATAATTCGACTTCTTTTTATTGTTTGAAGCCTGAAAAGTAATCGCATTCGACATTTGTTTCGGCATATGGCATTCCACACAATTATTCGCCAGCGATTTTCCTGCTGTAGTTTTCAAAGTCGTTTCGCTATGTTTAGTTTGCTGATGACAGCTCATGCAAATTTTAGAATAAGAAGCCAGATTTTGAGAAGCATTTTCATGCGGATTATGACAAGTCATACAATCCATAGTTTCACTTTTCTTAAAACATTTGCTTTGCGACAATAATCCCAATTGATTTCCGTGCACATCATAATGCAAAGTGTCACGAGATCCGGGAACTTCCCTAAAATAAGCCGTAAGTTTTTCTCCCGGTTTAAATTGAAAACGAGATTTTAGTTTCATTTTATCATTTCCGGAATGGCATAGGGCACAGGCATCTATTTTTTGTTGTCGGGCTAAATTTTTAAAAGAAACAATGTCTTTTGCCATTTTTAAGTCGGGAAATTTAAGGTGTGTCTGTACATGTTTTTTAGCCGGACCATGACATCTCTCGCAATCAATACCATAAATCAGTGTTTTTTTACTCATGAAATCTTCGACTTCCATAGTCATAAAAGTAATACTGTCAGAACTTGTAGTAATGTACCGGCTTGCCATATTTGAACTGTGACACCCGTAACATTCCTTATCTATTTTTCTTTCGAAGTTAGGTATCGTTGCCGAATAACCCGGACTTGTGGCCCAGCTATTTAGCGATTTATAATATGAAACAGGCAATTCATACGTGTAATGATTTTTCCAATAAGCACTGGTTTGTGCATGTTTTGCTCCAAAAATAATTTCGAAAGGATAAGCCTGAACTTCTTTATTGTTTTTGTAAAGCACCTGATATAAAGTGTCGTTTCGTTCTTCCATGACTAATTTGGTATTTTTGTCATAAACGAAAGTATTGCGTCCAGTTGTAAAGTGACCTAAAATGTTTTCTTTTGTTGCAGGAGAAGTTGCTTTAAAATGCGAAGTATGAAAAGCAGTTTCATATTGTGATTGATGACATTGAATACAGCTTTCAGAACCGGCATAATCAGTTCCGCGTGGATCAATGTAATTATCAGAATCATTTTTACAGCCTGTTAAAAATAAGACTAAAGCAAAAATGGAAAAAAGAATACTTGTTTTTTTCATTATTGTAAATATACTTTTTTCTGAATAAATTCAAAATATATTTCAATTACGAAAAAATGTTGTTAAATAATTTAGATTAATTCTAATTCATGCCTGCGCCGTAAACATATTCATCAAGGTCAATTCTGAATAACGAACCTTCAACAAGATCTTTAATAGATTTTAATTCTGTCATAGAAACAGCAAGATCTATGGCTGCGCATGGCGTTTTCAACAAAAATTTATGGCAGGAATATTTTAATTCGCAAGCCTCACAACAAGCGTTTTCAATCAAACTATCTTCAATTAAATCACAAAAATGATTCAATTCCTGAATGGTAAAATAAAAACCGGTTTCTTTAAATACCAATTGAATTTTGTCGGTGATGGTTTCGTTTTCCTTTTTCCAGTAAAAAGCAATTCCAAAATTGTTATGGTATAATTGTTCAATTTCTCTCATTACAAATCCTTTTGTTTCAACAAATATAAATATTATTTATATTAGTTCTAAATAAAAAATCATAAAAAGAGCGATTTTATCAGACTGTATGAATTATTATAGGTGTTATAATTTTTTTGATTTTAAAATAAACGGAAGTTTAATTTTACTTATATCAAATATCGAAATTAAAACCTTATTTAAGCCAGTTTTGTGTTTGAAATAAATTTATCTTGCTGATCTACAAAGAGATAATGAGAGCAGTTTTCAAGTAATGCAAAATGATTTTCGCCAGCTATCTTTTTTATTGAAGAAATCTGTTTATTGGAAAAAATTCCGTCTTGCTTTCCGTAAATAGCATAAATTGGAATTCCTTTTGCCTTTATTCCCTTTAAAAAAGGTTGACTGTCAATATTATTTTGCTTTTCATTTCGATAAAAAAGCAACGGAGCATTTTTATTTCTAATGTTGGTTTTATGAAATTCACTTGCTTCGTAATCTGCATATAATTTTTTTGATTCTGAAGTTGAATTCGGCATTTTAAAATAATCATTTTCACCAGCTAAATCAAAACATGCTTTTCGATATTCAGCAGAATTTTTATTGAGTTTTTTGATCGCCTTTATTTTATCTAATGGAGTTGAATCACCTTTTTGCGATGCTGTTTTTGAAACCGAATTCAAAATATGATCATAAGTTTCCTGTTGAGAAAATAATGCGCCTGCGAGAACAAGAGAATTCACTTTTTGAGAATATTTTAAAGTATAAAGCGTAGCCACTAATCCGCCAAAACTATGACCGATTAAGGTTGCGCTTTTTAAATCATATTTTTTTAAAATAGAATTTAAGTCCTGAAAAGCTTCTTCATAAGTAAAAGTTGCATCAGGATCTGTTGATCTTCCTTCGCCTCTTCGATCATAGACCAATAGATAAAAACCTTTGTCGGCTAATTTTTGAGCTGTTGTAGCTTCAAATAAAGTCGAATTACCGCTTGGGCCACCATGAATAAAAACTATCGCTTTGTCTTTTTTATTTCCGTATGTTTTGATGTAGAGATTTTGTCCTGTCGCAAAAACAGACATTATAAAAAAGAAAGCTACTAATAGTTCTTTCATTATTCCGCATTGTGATGATCATCCATATCTTTATTAAGATCGAGATTTCTAAATGTAGGCGATTTTAATGCGGTTACAATAACAGTCAAAAGTGTAATACTTCCTCCAAAAACAACAGATGTTACAGTTCCCATTAATTTTGCTGTTGCACCACTTTCAAAAGCACCTAATTCATTAGAAGATCCAACAAAAATCGAATTTACAGCACCAACACGTCCGCGCATATGATCGGGAGTTTTAAGCTGTAAAATTGTTTGACGAATTACTACAGAAATTCCGTCAGCAAGTCCGCTCAAAAATAAAGCGAAAACAGAAAGCCAGAATGACGTAGAAAGACCAAATAAAATGATCGATAATCCGAAAACAAATATGGCAACTAAAAGTTTCTTTCCTGCATTTTTATACAAAGGTACATAAGCAGAAACGAGCATTGTAATGAAAGCTCCTACTGCAGGAGCAGCTCTTAATATACCAAAACCTTCTGCGCCAACTTTTAAGATATCCTGGGCAAAAACAGGCAATAAAGCTACAGCGCCTCCAAAAAGTACAGCAATCATGTCAAGCGATAAGGCGCCTAAAACTATTTGGTTTCTAAATACGAAAGTTAAACCTTCTGTAAGACTGTCTTTTATTGATTCTCCAATCTTTGGATTTGTGATTGGTTTTTTACTAATTTGTGATAAAGCAATTAAAGAAAGAATCGAGAATCCAAAAACAAGACACATTGACCAGTGAACGCCAATCCAGTTAATGGAGAATCCAGCCAGCGCCGGTCCCATAACGGCTCCGATTTGCCAAACTGAACTGCTCCAGGTCGCTGCATTTGGATATGCTTTTTTAGGAATAATAAGTGACAGAAGAGAGAAAATAGTCGGACCAAGAAAAGCTCTGACTAATCCGCCCAAAAAAACTAAAGTATAAATGGAATATAAAATAACAGTTGGAGATAAATCACCAACCACTTTTGGCCAGGTCAATAAAAATAATCCAAAACTAATTACAGAAAATCCCAGAATACATTTTACCAATAATCCCTTTTTTTCCTTTTGATCGACAATATGTCCGGCAAATAATGCCATTCCAACAGCAGGAATTACTTCCATTAAGCCAATAATTCCTAACGAAAGCGGGTTTTTAGTTAAGCTGTAGACTTCCCATTCGATTACGATAAATTGCATCGCCCAGGCAAAAACCATAGCAAAACGCAATAATAAAAACACATTAAATTCTCTGTAACGTAAAGCCTGATAAGGATCTCTTTTAGTTGTCTGGTCTTTCATTTGTTCTAATATCTTTAAGCATTAGTTGTGTCGAAACGTTTCCGTTCCATTCGTTTTCAGCCAGCGAATAAGCTAGCTGAAAGTTATTTTGATTTTTTGTAATATCTATTTTTTTTCCAAGTCCAAAACCAATTGCTGCGATTCCGTCTGAATTAAATTGTTTGACAAAAAGCCTTAAATGTTCTTCGTCTGCACCAAGTGTTTTGGCATAACCTGTATCTTTTACATCTTTAGTCATAAATACAGGCGTCATGTTTTGAGGTCCAAAAGGCTCAAATTGTTTTAAAATCCGAATCAGTTTTGGAGTAATATCAGTAAAATTAATTTCGGCATCAATTTCGATCTCCGGAGTTCGCATTTCGGGTAAAATGGTGGCTGAAACTTGTTTTTCAAAAGCCTCTTTGAAAATGGGATAATTTTCGGCTTTCAAGGTCATTCCCGCGGCATACATATGTCCTCCAAATTGTTCTAAATGTTCAGCACACGCATCCAAAGCATTGTAAACATCAAAACCTTTTACAGATCTTGCCGAAGCAGCATATTTATCGCCGCTTTTGGTAAACACCAAAGTGGGACGATAATAGGTTTCGATTAATCTTGAAGCGACAATTCCGATCACGCCTTTGTGCCAGTCTTCCTGAAAAACAACGGTCGAAAAGCGTTCTTCTTCCTGATTTTCCAAAATTTGCTGAAAAGCTTCTTTGGTGATTCTTTTATCTAAATCTTTTCGGTCAGAATTGTATTGTTCAATTTCTGAAGCAAATTGTTGTGCCTGTTCAAAGTTGAATTCAGTCAGTAATTCAACCGCATGATTGCCATGTTTGATTCTTCCCGCTGCATTTATTCTTGGCGAAATAATAAAAACAACATCTGTAATATCCAGTGTTTTCTTTTTTATCTGATGAACCAAAGCCTTAATTCCCGGTCTTGGTTCGCTATTGATAACCTGCAATCCGAAATAAGCCAAAACGCGATTTTCACCCGTTATCGGAACAATATCTGCTGCAATTGCCGTAGCGACCAAATCCAGATACTGAACCAAATCTTCGGTTGTTTCATTTCGGTTTTGTCCTAACGCCTGAATCAATTTAAATCCAACGCCGCAACCACATAATTCATCATACGGATAATTACAATCTTCTCTTTTTGGATCTAAAATCGCAACTGCATCCGGAAGAAATTCTCCTGGTCTGTGGTGATCGCAAATAATAAAATCAATGTTTTTTTCTTTCGCGTAGGCGATATGATCTATGGATTTAATACCACAATCGAGTGCAATAATTAAGGAGAATCCATTGTCATCGGCAAAGTCAATTCCTTTAAAAGAAATTCCGTAACCTTCGTCATAACGATCCGGAATATAAGTGGCAATGTTAGGATAATGTGATTTTAAATACGCTGAAACCAAAGAAACTGCCGTTGTTCCGTCGACATCATAATCACCAAAAACCAGAATGTTTTCTTCATTTTCGATGGCCAGTTCAATTCGGGCCACTGCTTTATCCATATCCTTCATCAGGAACGGATCATGAAGATGTTCTAATGAAGGGCGGAAGAAATTTTTGGCATCGTCAAAAGTTTCAATGCCACGCTGAATCAAAAGTGTTGCTACAAAATCTTCTACATTTAGGGCTTGCGCCAAATGTTTGATTTTATCTTCAGAAGGTTTTGGTTTTAATGTCCAACGCATTTTTTTATTGTAGATTTTTGATTTTAGATTTTAGATTGGAGAAATCCAAAATCGTTTAATCTGATATTTATTTTTTTTGTTGCCACAGATTAAAAGATTTAAAAGGATTTTTTAATCTGTGATAATCTTTGGTTTTGCCTTTGTCAAAGTTTAAAACTTTGACAAAGGTTTTATGATTCAGGTTTCAGGGTTAAGCAGACTTAGGGAAATCTAAAATTATTTTGCTTCTAAAGCATTTCCTTGAAATTTAATTCCGTCCCAGCCCAAGTTGATGAAATTTCTAATGTTTTGGTGATTTGTTCCGTTTGGATCTCCCAAAACTTCTTCAAAATAAAAAGCTCCAAAACACGCTAAAGTTTCTTCTTTGTTTAAGTTTTGCAACTTTGCGAAAGAAAATAATTTACAAGAACCTGAGTTTTCTCCAGCTGCATTATGCTGAGTTCCGTTTTGAAAAGCTGTTGGAGTAAAGTTGTAATTTTCCTCAATTACTGCAATAGTTTCCGGGAATGTTATTTCTTTTGGAGTTTGTTTTACTTTTTCTAAAAAGGCTTGAATGCTCATGTTATTTATGCTTTTATTTTTTTTAAATTTTAATTTTTGCTAATTATCTCTTCGTGTCGAATAAGTGATCTTGAAGCGTCAAAATAAATTTCTTTAGCTTTATAGAACTTACTTGGTTCATTTGAGAACTTATCACATAATCCAGATAATGATTGGGAACCTAATTTCGAAATTTCAAAATAGTCGTAAATCATATTATATTCATCAGAAACGTAGATGACTTTGAATGCTGAATCACAGCTCAAGCCGTTACCGCTGGAAGCTATTACTTTTCTGAAATCTCTATATCTTTTTTGATATTTTTTCCATTCAGATTCAGGTTTTCCTAACTTAAATAAGGCATAACCCATTTTATTATTTGCAACTAAACTTACTGGATTTTTGTTAAGGATTTTTTGACATTCTATTTTTAGTTTTTCATATTCTTCATTATTGGTCAAGGTCTCTAACTGTTCTTCTGTTGGCTTATTATTTAGATAATCTTTTTGAAATGAAAAACCATAGTAAATGAGCATGTTTTCTTCTAATGATAATGTTGAATCAAACTCATTGAACCTTTTTAAAAGTTTTGGATAGTAGTTTTCTGAATTCACATTTTCTACTTTCAATTTTATTTCATCAAAATTCACATTAATTTCATTTTGACCAAATGAAATTTCAAAGAAGCATAAGGCAATTAATAAGTATGCGTATTTTGTCATCTTTTTTAATCTGTAGCATAAATAATTTACTCTTCTTTTTCGTCTTCTTGCTCCTTCGAAAACTTACTTTTCTTAGGTTCTTTTGTTATTGTTTTTCCGGCAACCACAACTACGATTTCGCCGCGTGGTGCTGTTTTTTCAAAATGAGTTAAAACTTCTCTTGCCGTTCCGCGAACATTTTCTTCGTGCATTTTTGATAATTCACGCGAAACACAAACTTGTCTGTCTTCTCCAAAATATTGAATAAATTCAGCTAAAGTCTTAACGAGTTTATGAGGTGAAACGTATAAAATCATCGTTCTGGTTTCTTCGGCTAAAGCTAAAAATCGAGTTTGACGTCCTTTTTTGTCAGGCAGAAAACCTTCAAAAACAAATTTATCATTTGGTAGTCCGCTGTTTACAAGTGCTGGAACAAAAGCTGTCGCTCCGGGTAAACATTCTACTTCAATTTTATTTTCGACACAAGCGCGCGTCAATAAAAATCCGGGATCAGAAATCGCCGGAGTTCCCGCATCTGAAATCAAAGCGATGGTTTCGCCGGCTTTCAAACGCGCAATTAAATTTTCGGTTGTTTTGTGTTCGTTGTGCATGTGATGGCTGTGCATGTGCGTGCCAATTTCAAAATGCTTCAACAATTTGCCACTCGTTCTGGTGTCTTCGGCCAAAATCAAATCGACTTCTTTCAGGATGCGAATGGCACGAAAAGTCATGTCTTCAAGATTGCCAATAGGCGTTGGAACGATATATAATTTAGACATAGTTTTTATTTTATACCACGAATTTCATTAATTGACACAAATTTTAAGTGCCTGTAAAAATTTCACAAAGAAAAGATTCGTGATAATTCGTGAAATCTCTGTTTTATTCTTTATGAGAATTTTTTCTCGACAATTCCCAGAAAACGTTCTGCGTAATCGTCTTTTCCTTCCCAGTTATTGTAATCCGGTTTTACCATGTTTTCGATAAAATCTTTTGCTTCACCATAAGTATCAAAAGTTAATAACTGGTTTAAAACGCGGCTGTAATCTTCGGTACTATTTCCGAAAAGGTTTTTGGTAAAAGCAATTCTGTCATTCAAATCAATGTGAAAACCTTTTGCCAGTTTCTCGTTTAACGGAACTGATTTTGGTTTCTCAGACTCTATAGTTGCAGTTTCAGAAGCGGTTTTAGCTTCCTTAAATTCATTTATTGACGGCGTTGGAGTAGGAGGAACATTATCAAAACTGTCTACTTTTACAAATTGGGCATCAGCATAATTAACGCCTAAAATATCCTCAAATGAAATATGAACCGGATCTGGTTTTTTTGAAGTTTCAACTTTCGGTTCTTCTTTTGTTTCCTCTTTTATTTCTTCTCTGTCTAATTCAAAAGCAGGTTTAAAATCAGGAATTGGTTTTGATTCGCTAATGGTTCTGAAATAAAGTTCCGTTGCCGTTTCTTTTTTCTCTTCAACAGCCGGTTCTTTTGTTTTTTCAACTATAGGTTCTTCAACTTTTTCAGCGATTGGTTCTGGAATAGTTTCAGCAACAGGTTCCGGAATTACTTCTTCGGGAATTTCAGCCACTATTTCTTCCGGAGTTTCTTCAACAATTTCAGGTTCAGGAGTAACTTCTGCTTCGACTACAGTTTCTTCAGCCTCTTCAACGGCCGGAAGTGTTTCTTCAACTTTAGTTTCAACAGGAAGATTTTCTTCTTTATCAAAAATACTTTCTACTTTAGATTCTATTTCGCTGTATCCAATAGTTGGTTTTACGTCGTCGAAATTTTCATCTACAAATTTTAAAATAGCTAACTTCTCGTATAATTTCTGCGTTTCAAGATATAATTGATTGATATCGGATTTATTTTTGAGCTTTAAAATTCGATGTGCAATGCTGATTAGATCGGCTTCCAATTTTTTTTTCATAACTGTTGAAATTATAGTGAATTAGGATATTTTATATATTCTGTATTTTGAATGTCTTTATTTGTGAAGGAAAATACGCAGAACTATTTTTTATTTTCTGTTAATAAGCATTTGCGAATCTTCGATTTGATAAAAATTTTCTACTTTTGAAAAAACGTAAAAACGTCAAAAATTTGCGTCAATTTATTACCAGTACAAAGTAATAAAAACTATTCATTTTAAAAGGTAGAAAAATACAAAATGTTTCTCGAAAATACAGTAAATCACAAAGAACAATTTGGTTGGATTGAAGTTATTTGTGGATCAATGTTTTCGGGTAAAACCGAGGAGTTAATCCGCAGATTAAAACGCGCCCAATTTGCCAAACAAAAAGTCGAAATTTTTAAACCCGCTATTGATACCCGCTATCATGACGAAATGGTGGTATCGCACGATGCCAACGAAATTCGCTCCACTCCGGTTCCGGCTGCTGCCAATATCGCAATTTTAGCACAAGGCTGCGATGTTATCGGAATTGATGAGGCTCAGTTCTTTGATGATGAGATAGTTACTGTTTGTAATGATCTTGCTAATCAGGGAATTCGAGTAATAGTTGCAGGACTTGATATGGATTTTAAAGGAAATCCTTTTGGTCCAATGCCGGCACTTATGGCTACAGCAGAATATGTGACAAAAGTGCACGCTGTTTGTACCAGAACAGGAAATCTTGCCAATTATAGCTTCCGTAAAACAGATAATGATAAATTAGTAATGCTTGGCGAAACTGAAGAATACGAGCCGCTAAGCCGTGCAGCTTATTATAATGCAATGAAAAAAAGCCAGGAAAAATAATCTTGACCATCAAATAATTTAAAATATGCAACAGCCTACAAAGAAAAAGAGATTAATTGTTTTAGTAATAAGTGCCATTGTCGCATTATCATTGACGTTAGTTTTGTTTTATTCTTTTAAAGATCCTGTCGCAGATAAAGAAATGACTGAATTGATAGCCAAGTACAATGAAAATTGTCCTTTAATAATTCAGGATGGAATTCAGTTAGAAAGCGTAAGTCTTCCCAAAGAAAAAGTTGTTCAGTACAATTTGACTTTGGTAAATGTTAAGAAAGAAACCGCAGAAATTGATGTTATTAAAAAAAATATTGAAGAAAGCCTGATTAGTACAACCAAAGAAAATCCCGGACTTAAAGTATTTCGCGATAATAATTATACTTTGATTTATAATTACAAGGATCTAAAAAATGAATATCTATTTGAAGTTGTAATAACGCCGCAACAGTATAAATAATTAAGAGATTAGATATAATATAAAGCCCGACAGTTTTTAAAACTGTCGGGTTTTTTGTTTTTGGAAATATTTGTCACCCTGAGCGAAGTTGAAGGGCGCGCCAATTGGAACGTGGGATTCGACTTCGCTCAGCCTGACAACGACTTCGCTCAGCCTGACATACCTTGAAATTTCTATAATTTTGAAAGTATTTATAAACGAAACCCGACAGGTTTTAAAAACCTGTCGGGTTTACTATTTGAAAACGACTGTCATCCTGAGCGAAGTCGAAGGCTGGATTTGTACAAAAGGGCTTCTCCCGAAATTTCGGGACGCTAAACCTGACATAACTTGAAACTTCTTTAATTTGGTAAAGTTTTTATAAACGAAACCCGACAGGTTTTTAAAACCTGTCGGGTTTGCTGTATGTGTTAAGCTTAATTTTTCTTAATCTCTTAATGGTAAAAAAAACAAAACCTATATTTTCTTTCTCATTCTCGCCACCGGAATATCAAGCTGTTCACGGTATTTGGCAATAGTTCTTCTGGCAATTGGATATCCTTTTTCTTTTAGAATTTCTGCCAATTGATCGTCTGGAAGCGGTTTCTTTTTGTCTTCTTCTTCAATTGTATTCTTAAGGATTTTTTTGATTTCTAAAGTCGAAACATCTTCACCCTGGTCATTTTTCATCGCTTCAGAGAAAAATTCTTTGATCAGTTTTGTTCCGTATGGTGTTTCAACGTATTTGCTGTTGGCAACACGTGAAATTGTCGAAATATCCAAACCAACCATATCTGCAATATCTTTTAAGATCATTGGCTTTAATTTGGTTTCGTCGCCGTCTAAGAAAAATTCTTCCTGATAATGCATAATCGCATTCATCGTTACAAAAAGCGTTTCCTGACGCTGTCTGATTGCATCAATAAACCATTTGGCCGAATCCAGTTTTTGCTTGATAAACTGAACTGCATCTTTCTGAGCCGTTGATTTATCACGAGAATCCTTATATGTCTGCATCATTTCCTGATAATCCTTAGAAACGTGCAGAGAAGGAGCATTTCTTCCGTTTAAAGTCAGTTCAAGTTCGCCGTCAACAATTCTGATGGCAAAATCAGGAACCACATTTTCGGTAACTTTATTATTTCCGGTGTAAGATCCGCCCGGTTTTGGATTTAGTCTTTCTATTTCGTGAATCGCTTTTTTAAGCTGTTCGTTTGAAACACTGTATTTCTGCAATAATTTATCGTAATGTTTCTTGGTAAAAGCATCAAACTGGTTTTCAATAATATCAATCGCAAGATCAACATATTCCGTTGGTGTTTTATGCTTTAATTGTAATAACAAACATTCTTGTAAATCACGCGCTCCAACTCCCGAAGGTTCCAGTTCGTGAATAACATGCAGCATTTTTTCGACCATTTTCTCATCGGTATAAATACCCTGAGTAAAAGCCATATCGTCTACCATGTCCGGAATGCTTCTGCGGATGTAACCCATATCATCAATACTTCCAACAAGGAATTCGGCGATTTCGCGTTCTTCATCATTCAAAATAAAAGTATTCAGCTGATTGATTAAATCCTGATGAAAACTGATTGGCGAAGCAAAAGGTGTTTCTCGCTCTTCGTCTTCACTATAATTATTCACCTGAGTTTTATAGTCCGGCGTATCGTCGTCGCTTAAGTATTCGTCAATGTTAATATCGTCTGCTTCGATTCTGTCAGATTCTGCATCATCATAATCGTCGTAGTCTTCATTTGCAAATTCATCTGCTTCGTATTCATCTTCTTTTCCAGCTTCCAAAGCCGGATTTTCGTTCATTTCTTCTAATAAACGTTGCTCAAAAGCTTGCGTAGGCAATTGAATTAACTTCATCAGCTGAATTTGCTGTGGAGATAATTTTTGTGATAATTTTAAATTTAAAAATTGCTTTAGCATTTATAATGTTTAATCGTTTATTTGTTTAATCGTCAATTCGTTAATTCGTGAAAATCGGTTAACCGAATGAACGATTAACCGATTAAACTTTTCTTAAAACTCTGCACTTCCAGGAGTTCTTGGAAAAGGAATCACGTCTCTAATGTTTGTCATTCCTGTTACAAACAATACCAAACGCTCAAATCCTAAACCGAAACCTGCGTGAGTTGCAGAACCAAATCTTCTGGTGTCTAAATACCAGTATAATTCTTCTTCGTCGATGTTTAAGGCTTTCATTTTTTCAACCAAAACATCGTAACGCTCTTCTCTTTCAGAACCTCCAACGATTTCCCCAATTCCAGGGAAAAGGATATCCATCGCACGAACCGTTTCTCTTCCTGGTTCTGTGTTATCATTCAAACGCATGTAAAACGCTTTAATGTTTGCCGGGTAATCATATAAAATTACCGGACATTTAAAGTGTTTTTCAACAAGGTAACGCTCGTGTTCAGATTGTAAATCAGCTCCCCATTCTTCGATGATATAACTGAATTTTTTCTTTTTATTTGGAGTCGAATCTCTCAAAATATCAATAGCTTCCGTATAAGAAACACGTTTAAAATTGTTTTCTAAAACAAAATTTAATTTCTCTAACAAAGCCATTTCGCTTCTTTCTGCCTGAGGTTTTGATTTTTCTTCTTCTAAAAGTCTTCCTTCCAAAAATTTCAAATCATCTTTACAGTTGTCTAAAGCATATTTAATTACATACTGAATAAAATCTTCAGCCAAATCCATGTTGTCGTCCAAATCATTGAAAGCAACTTCCGGCTCAATCATCCAAAACTCAGCCAGGTGACGGGAAGTATTTGAATTTTCTGCTCTGAAAGTTGGTCCAAACGTATAAATCTGACCCAAAGCCATTGCAAAAGTTTCCCCTTCTAATTGTCCTGAAACTGTTAAGTTCGTATGTTTTCCAAAGAAATCTTTTTTGAAATCAATATTTCCTTCTTCTGTTTTTGGAAGATTATCCAATGGCAAAGAAGTTACCTGAAACATTTCTCCGGCACCTTCAGCATCAGCTCCCGTGATAATTGGCGTATTTACGTAAACAAAACCTTTTTGTTGAAAATAGTTGTGAACCGCAAATGACAATACCGAACGCACACGCATAATCGCCCCAAAAGCATTTGTACGAACACGTAAATGTGCATTTTCTCTCAAAAATTCTAAAGAGTGTTTTTTAGGCTGCATTGGGAATTTTTCCGCATCAGAATCTCCAAGAATTTCAAGCGTTTTCACCTGAATTTCATATTTCTGACCTGCGCCTTTACTTTCAACCAAAGTTCCAATTACAGAAACCGCAGCTCCGGTCGTGATTCTTTTTAAAGTTTCTTCCGGTGTATTTTCAAAATCAACAACACATTGTATATTATTAATGGTAGAACCGTCATTAAGCGCGATGAACTGATTATTTCTAAAAGTTCTCACCCATCCTTTTGCATTAACTTCCTGAAGCGTCGTAGTACTGTTTAATAAGTCTTTAACTTTTGTGTGTTTCATTTTATATATAATGTTGAAATTAAATTATTTGTTGTGTAATAACTGCAAATATAAACGATAATAATTAAAATTAGAAGCTATTTCCCGCTCTCCGCTATATCTTTTATTGCTTAAAGAAAGCAACAAAAGGATATCGCTGCGATCGGGGCTAGGGCTTCAGTTTTCATAAGAAGCAATTGTTTCTTATTAAATTTGCAATTTCTAATTTTTGTCATTCTTCTCAAAATGAAAATCACATATTTATTTATCGATAAATTCACTCTTATGTTGGCGAATGTATTCTATCTGTAAATCTTCTAGTTTTTCTGATTTGTATAAATCATAAAACTCATCATCCAATTCATTAAGAGGATTATCATCATATGATTTACTAAAACCTTCAAGAGTTCCATCCTGGTGTTTTGTTATGTTTTTGTACTCTTTTTTGTAAAGCATATTCGCCTTATTTACTAATTCAGCAAATTTATTTGCTTTTACAAGTTTTAATGCGTCGGGTGCTAAATCTGCAAATTCTCCGCTCGAGTTAAAATAATATTGATTAAAACCTCCATTATTAATTTCTCCTTCTAAAACCCAAATTATATAAATTGCTTGTTCTGCTTTAGATAATTTTAAAACGCTTTCATACTGCTTGTCGTAATTTTCTGAAAGTTTTGATGAAATATTATTCCACACCTTTTCAAGTAATTCAGAATCGGTTGTTTTGTCTATTATTTCTACAGTAAAACAAGATTTTGCTGTTTTTGTTTCAGCTTTTTTTTCACATCCAAAAAAAACTTAAAATTGATGTAAGCATTAATAATAACGTTAATTTGTTCACTTATTTTTTTTATAAATTTTCAATTTGAGTTTTTAATCTTTCGATATTACGATTAATGAACTCGATAAACAAAAACTTTACCTGATTAATATCATTTAATTGTTTGCGGATTTGATTTTCAGAATCTCCAGAAAAAATAGCAAATAAAACCAAGTCTTTGTGGACTTCTAAGACATTTTCATTTTCATCAACAACCCAAAATACACCATGTTCTTCATCTGATTGTTGTAATTCTTCAATAGCTATCTCTAAATTTTCTATTGTACAATTATCAAATGAAGAAGCATTTGCAGATTCCAAATATATCATTGCCTTATAGATTAAAATTTAGCTTAAACCTTACCCCTCCAAATTCTCCAAATCCTCTTTCTTCGCTTTTTTCTTTTCAAAAGTCAAAACCAAAGCCGGTAAAACCAATAAATTCGCAAACATCGCAAATGCCAATGTGCAGGAAATTAATCCACCAAGAGCAATTGTTCCGCTAAAGCTTGAAAGTGTAAAAGTTGCAAATCCTAAAATCAAAACGATTGATGTATAGAAAGTACTGATTCCGGTTTCTCTTAAAGCACTGAAAACAGATTTTTTGATTTTTCCATTATTCTGCAACAAATCATGACGGTATTTTGCCATAAACTGAATTGCATTATCAACCGAAATTCCGAATGCAATACTAAATACTAAAATCGTAGACGGCTTCAGCGGAATTCCAAAATAACCCATTAATCCGGACGTAATACAAAGCGGTAAAATGTTTGTAATTAAAGAAGCAAATACCATTTTAAAAGATCGGAACAAATACAACATCAATGCGGCAATAACCAAAATGGCGAAAATCAGCGATTCAATTAAATTGTCTACCAAATAAGAGGTTCCTTTCTGGAAAACCAATGCTTTTCCGGTAACGGTAACTTCATAACGGTCTTTCGGGAAAATTTCATCTATTTTAGAATGTAGTTTTTTCTCGACTTTCGCCATTTCATCCGTACCAATATCTTTCATAAAAGTCGTGATTCGGGCGTATTGTCCAGTCGAATCAACATAGCTTTTCATTAAATTTTCTTTGCTGTTCTTTGTCGCATTTTTAGCGTAACCCAAAATAAAAGTCTGCTCCTGCGAAGTTGGCAATTGGTAATATTCCGGATTTCCGTTATAAAAAGCCTGTTTTGAATATTTAACCAAATTTACAATGGAAACCGGTTTTGCCAATTCAGGAATTCCCGCAATTGTATTTTGCAATTCATCCATTTTGCGGATTGTAGACGCTTTCATGACACCTTTTTTCTTTTTAGTGTCAATCATAATTTCAAGCGGCATTACACCGTTAAATTCTTTTTCGTAGAATAAAATATCTTTAAAGAAAGAAGCGCTTTTTGGCATTTCACCAATCAAACTTCCGGAAACTTTCATTTGCAAAACGCCAATTACACTAAAAACCAAAAGCAAACCGTAAATGGTATAAATTACTTTTCGTTTATTTCTTACCACATTTTCAACAAAATCCAATAAAGTCGAAATATAGGTTTTTGTCAAGTGATATAAATGCTTTTCTCCCGGAACCGACATGAAACTGTAAATAATGGGCACGATTAAAAGCGTTAATAAATATACCGAGATTACGTTGATGGAAGTTACCAGACCAAACTCAAAAAGCAGATCATTTCCGGTAATCATAAACGTCGCAAAACCCATTGCCGTTGTTAAATTCGTCATCAGAGTCGAAACTCCGATTTTTGAAATAATACGCTGCAAAGCTTTTGCCTGATTGTTGTGTAATTTGATTTCCTGCTGGTATTTATTAATCAGGAAAATACAATTCGTGATTCCGATTACGATAATTAAAGGCGGAATAATCGCCGTTAAAATCGTGATTTTATAATGGAACAATCCTAAAGTTCCAAACGACCAAATTACGCCAACAATTAAAATACAAATCGAAATAAATGTCGCTCTGAACGAACGGAAAAAGAAAAAGAAAATCAAAGAAACCGTCAATAAAGCAGCGCCAATAAAAAGGGCAATTTCACCTTTCATATTGTCTGCATTGATCGTTCTGATGTATGGCATTCCGGAAACACGCAAATCGATTCCGGTTGTTTTTTCGAATTTATCGATTTTCGGAACTAAATTTTCAAGTATAAAAGTCTTTCTTCCCGCCGTATTTACAAGTTGCTTGTTGATGTAAATTGCCGAACGAATACTACCGCTTTCCTTGTTAAAAAGCAATCCTTCATAAAAAGGCAAATTATGAAATAAATCGTATTGTCTCTTTTTTAAATATTCTTCGTCGCCAGTTTTACTTTGATCAATAAACGGACTAAGTACAAATTTTTCGTTAACCGTATCTTTTTCCAGTTTCTTTAAATCGTTTAAAGAAACGACCAAATCCACTTCTTTTGATTTTTTTAAACCTGTCATTAACTCATTCCAGGCTGCGTAGTTTTTTGGCGTAAAAAAGTTGGGATCTTTAAAACCAATTACGATAAGATTTCCCTCTTCGCCAAACTTATCAAGAAATTTTTGATAGTCTTTATTGGCGCTATGATTTTTAGGAAGCAAATTGGCTTCGGTATAAGTCATAGCAAGGTTTTTCCATTGAAAAGCAAGGAAAATAGTGATTGCCGCAACAACAATTAATATCGTAATTCTATTTTTAAGTATGATTCGGGCTAATTTTTCCCAAAATCCAACTTGTATAGTGTTTTTCATAATTTTTTAAAATGGATGCAAATGTAGTGAAAAGAGCTCTAAATCTTAAAAAATCGCGCCGTTTTTACCTTTTGTTAACACAATTTGTGCGCTATTTTCTAAGATAAAATTGATGGTTTTCTACAATTTCTACGGTAGCTTTTCTCATATTTGTACTTAATTTAAAAAGGAAAGGAAAATGAATTGGATTTTATTGATAATAGCAGGGCTTTTTGAAGTTGGATTTGCATCTTGTTTAGGCAAAGCCAAAGAGACATCGGGAATTATTTCAACCTATTGGATGATTGGTTTTTTTATCTGTCTTTCGATCAGTATGATTTTATTATATAAAGCCACGCAGGTTTTACCAATTGGAACCGCTTATGCCGTTTGGACAGGAATTGGAGCCGTTGGAACTGTTTTAGTTGGAATTTTTATTTTTAAAGAACCGGCAACTTTCTGGAGGATATTTTTTCTTTCGACATTAATTGCTTCAATTATTGGGTTGAAATTTGTTTCTAGTCATTAAGTTGTTTGAACACGGATAACGCGGATACAACTGATTTACGCAGATTTTTTTTAACGCAATATTCCACAGATTTAAGTATATTTTATAATAAAATAATTCGTGATAATTCGTGTAATTCGTGGCGAAAAAAACATATTAAACAATGCAGGAAAACAATACCATTACTTTTATTTTTTTAGCGATTCTATTATTGCTAATCGTCATTATTTGTTTTATGATGTATCAATTACTGCAGGCCAGAAAGGCAAAAGATGATGCAGAAAAAAGTTTTTATGCACTCGAAATGAAAGTAAACGATTTGCAGTTAGAAACTTTAGAATCAAAACTGAATCCGCATTTGTTTAAGAATATTCTAAATTCGATTCAGTCGCATGCATATCAAACTTATTTTGCTCTGGATAAACTCGCCAATGTTTTGGATTATATTCTGTATGAAAGCAAAAAGAAATTTGTCACGGCAGAAGAAGAAATTGACTTTGCGTTGAATTTAATCGAAATCAATAAAATTAAAATCAGTCCGCTTTTTGAACTGAAGATAAAAACCAATATCAATAAAGAAGATAAATTGTACGACCAGCCATTATTGGCGCCGTTAATTTCGATTGATTTAATTGAAAATGCTTTTAAACACGCTGATTTGCAAAGTGCCGACGCTTTTATTTCGGTTGTTTTTGAGTTTAAAGACAATGCTTTTTTTATGACGGTTTCGAATAAAATCTCGGATAAAAAAGTACTAAAAAAAGAACGCAGCGGTTTTGGTCATGCGACTTTAGAACATCGTTTGCGCATTATTTATAAGAATAATTTCAAGCTTGATAAATTCATAGAAAACGATATTTATATAGCTCATTTAAAAATAGATTTACTTGAATACAAAACTGAAATGCTTGCTTCTGGACGATGAGTTGCCGGGATTAACGTATCTGAAAATGCTTTGCGAACAAATTCCTGAACTTGAAATCGTAAAGACATTTAATAATCCGGAGAAACTGCTTGCCGAAATTTCGGATCTCGATTTTGATTTGCTGATTTCAGATATCGAAATGCCGGGAATCGATGGTTTGCATCTGGCCGAAATGATTCAGGATAAATTGGTGATTTTCTGCACCGCTTATAAAGAATATGCCGCCGATGCTTTTAATATTGATGCGGTCGATTACATCACAAAACCGGTAAAACTGGAACGTTTACAAAAAGCAATCTCAAAAGCTTTTGAACGATTTCATAAACCTCAGGCTGCCAAAAAATTTATGCAGTTAAATACAGACAAAGGAAAAACCCTGCTGTATTTTAATCAAATTGAATATATCAAAACGGCAGTAACGGATAGCCGTGATAAAACAGTTCTTTTGACCGATGGAAGTTTCCTGAATTTGAAAAACGTAAAATTTGACACCCTTTTAAATGAATTGCCAGAAGCTGATTTCTGTCGCGTAAATAAAAAAGAAATCGTCGCAGTTAAAGCAATTAAATTTTTTAATCATAACGAAATTGTGCTGCATCACCTAGAAAAAAAGGACAAAAACAGCACTTTGATCCTCAGCGAAACCTACCGTTCTGATTTTTTGAAAAAGGTGAAATTATAACTTATTACAAAGTTTTACCGACTTATTACATACATTGAAAATTAGCTTTAAATTTCCTTTTCCACTTAAGGATCAGTTCTGATATTTGCGGCAATTAATAAAAATAAGTTATGAATAAGATAAAAAACTCTTTGTTTTACGTAGCAATTATTGGAGGTTTTGGTGCCTTAATATATTGGGTAATTTCAAAAGGAGCCGCACTTGAAGTGGGTCGTGGCATTGTTCAAAAAAAGATAGAAAGCAATCACTGGAATGATTTTTTACATTCGATGGTAGAAAACCTGCAGCATCCGTTGGCTATTTTATTGGCACAGATTGTTACCATTATTTTAGTAGCACGTTTATTTGGATGGGTTTTTAGAAAAATAGGACAACCATCTGTAATTGGTGAAATGATTGCCGGAATTGTTTTAGGACCCTCTTTGGTAGGAATGTATTTCCCCGAATTTTCAGCAGCTTTATTTCCAAAAGAATCATTAGGAAACTTACAGTTTTTAAGCCAGATTGGTTTGATTTTATTCATGTTTGTTATCGGGATGGAACTGGATTTGAAAGTGCTGAAAAATAAAGCACATGAATCTGTAGTAATCAGCCACGCCAGTATCGTAATTCCCTTTGCCTTGGGATTAACCTTTGCTTATTTTATCTACGGAACTTTTGCACCGGAAGGAGTTGAGTTTTCATCTTTCGGATTGTTTATGGGTATCGCGATGAGTATTACTGCTTTTCCGGTTTTGGCCAGAATTGTGCAGGAACGTGGTATGCAAAAAACAAAATTGGGAACCATTGCCATAACCTGCGCTGCTGCAGATGATATTACGGCATGGTGTATTTTAGCTGTTGTAATTGCAATCGTAAAAGCAGGTTCGTTTACAAGTGCTTTATATGTAATAGGTTTAGCTATTTTGTATGTAATGATTATGCTAAAAATAGTTCGTCCGTTCCTGAAACGTGTTGGAGATTTAAATTCAACCCGCGAAAGTCTGAACAAACCGGTTGTAGCAATCTTTTTTATCACGCTTTTATTTTCGTCTTACGCATCAGAATTAATAGGAATTCACGCTTTGTTTGGAGCATTTTTAGCAGGAGCTATTATGCCGGAAAACAATAAATTCAGAAATATATTTATAGAAAAAGTTGAAGATGTTTCTATCATCGTTTTGTTACCATTATTCTTTGTTTTTACAGGTTTACGTACACAAATAGGATTGCTAAATGATCCTTATTTATGGAAAGTAACAGCGGTAATTATTGCTGTTGCCGTGACCGGAAAATTCTTTGGAAGTGCTTTGGCAGCCAAATTCGTAGGTCAGAATTGGAAAGATAGTTTAGCGATCGGAGCTTTAATGAACACACGTGGTTTAATGGAACTTGTGGTTTTAAATATCGGATATGACTTAGGAGTTCTTTCCACAGAAATTTTTACCATGATGGTCATTATGGCTTTGGTAACTACTTTTATGACGGGTCCGGCGCTAGATTTTATCGGTTTTATTTTTAAAGATAAAGTAACGGCGATTCCACAGGAAATTGGAAACAAAAGTAAATACAAGATTTTGCTTTCGTTTGCAACTCCGGAGAGAGGGAAAAAATTGTTAAGAATTGCAAATAGTTTAGTAAAAAAACAAGGAGACAATTCTATTATAACGGCAATGCATTTGTCTTTAAGTACAGAAATACATTCGTTTGATATAAAAGATCACGAACGTAAAATGCTGGTTCCGGTTATTCAGGAAGCAGAAAACCTGAATCAAAACATGATAAGCGTTTTTAAAGTAACCAATGATATTGATACTGATATTATCGACACGGCAAATCAGGGAGAATATGATTTATTGTTAGTTGGTTTGGGACAATCTATTTTTGATGGAACATTACTTGGAAAAATCCTTGGTTTTACGACCAGAATTGTAAACCCGGATCGTTTGATTGATAAGTTTACCGGAAAAGAAGGTTTGTTCGAAAATTCACCTTTTGATGAAAGAACGCGTCATATTATTGCAAAAACTAAGATGCCTGTCGGAATTTTTATTGATAAAGATCTCGAAGAAGTCAACCAGATTTTTATGCCGATTTTCAGCAAAGAAGATTCTTTCCTAATCGATTATGCTAAGAAATTAATCAATAATAATGGTTCGCAAATTACGGTTCTTGATGCGAGCGGAGAGGTAAAAAACACGCGTGACATTCAGGAAAGTATACGTTCAATCGAACAAATTGCACCCAATCATATTATGATCATGCACGACAGAACGATAAAAAAAGAATTTTTAGAAACTCAAAACTTAATGATTATTAGTTTAGACAGCTGGAAAAAACTAATTGAATCTCAAAGTACATGGTTGAATAATACGCCTTCTGTTTTGATTTTGAAACCATAAAATTTTTTAAATTTCAATATTTTAAATCCCAAATTCCAATTTATGATTGGAGTTTGGGATTTTTTTGTGCTGTTCTGTCGTTGATAATCTTTGTCAAAGTTTAAAACTTTGACAAAGATCGTGCAAGATGTTGTCGTGATTTATGAGTGGTTTTGTCATTTCGACGCAAGGAAAAATCACACTAGGAATTCCGCAGAGAAAAGTCGTCAGCTTTGTCGAGTTACTTGCGAAGATCCTTCCTCCGTCAGGATGACAAGATTGTGTGTAAACATTTGTCGATTCTGCTAGTGAGATTGCTTCGTTCCTCGCAAAGACACGGGATTGGAATTTGGACCCGAGCGTTAGCGAACTGGCGAAGCAATTTAAATGAGATTGGAATTTAAAACTTAAAGTCCCAAATCAAGTACATAAGAAATCTTAACCGCAATATTGTCTTCAAACTTCAACAATTGATTTGGTCCATAACGATAGAATCCGCCTAAACCAAAACCTTTGTAAATTTTGTTAAGTTCAATACCGGATTCAAAAAAGCCTTTATTTAAAGTCTTGTAGGTTGGTCCAACATGTTGTTCCGGGTTTTCCATATTTCCCCACGCCATTCTGGTTACTAGAACCAGTGACGGACGCACTTTTCGAAGTAATTTAATTCGATCAAAACCATGTTTTATCTGAAACATAATATATTGACTGGAGAAAAACTCGTTAAAATACATGGTTTCAAAACTGTTTCTTCCGGCAAAAGTAATACGTTGTACAACGGTTTCCTTGGTTAAATTGTTAGGTGCAGTATTGTATAAATGCGTAATTGGTACATCGCCAATTGCATAACCTCCCTGCAAAAGTAAACTTGTTTTCTGACCGTTCAGGTATTTCTTTTCGTATTCGGTTTTAAAATCTATTTTTCCAAAAACAAAATCGTTTCCTAATACATCAGGTAGTGATTGTGTGTACTGAAAAGTAAATCGCGGGAATTTTTTATCAGATTCGTTTCTGCCGGTTGGCGTTTGCATAAACTCGCTAAAAGGCGCCCATACAATTGACAACATTGCCGTTGTCATGATATAACTCGAATATAATTTTCCGTTTAAATTATACAAGTAATCAAATTTTGGCTCGATATAATTTCTTGACAATTCTAAAACAGCTTCGGTTTTAGGAATTATTTTTGTCTGAAGATTGGTCTTCCAGCTCGTATAATGATAAAACGTACTAATGTTGATTGGCCGAGGATCATAAATTTTAAAAACACGTTTATCAACTGCAAAAACGGTACTTGCAATTTCGCGAACGTCATCTGTATAATAGCCGTTTAGCCATGTATTGGTGTTTTTGTCCAATAAAACTCCCGCGCCTAAACTGTATTTGATTACTCCGTCTTTTGTTCCGTAAGCAGAATATCCTTCAATTCTGAAATTTCTGGAAAATTTATCATTGGTAATTCCGCCAAGACCCAAACGAAACCCTTCGTAGTTATTGTAACTTACTATTTTCTTTAAATCAAGATCAACCGGACCAATAGGGAAGTATCCGTTGATGATTTTTCTGCCCAATCCTAAACGTTTTTCAATTCTTTTATTGATCGAAAGGCTGTCTAATAACTGATATGTTTTTTGCCCTTTTGAATCCAGGCTGTCTTTTCGGTATTGTTTCCAGAATGTTTCCGGCTGTTTGTGAGCGTCGTCTTTGATTTCAATATAAAGCGACGGATTTTTTATAGCAGAATCAATATTATAATGAATATCAAAATTGTTGCTTTCAGAAAGTAAATAAGTAAAATCTGAAGCTACTTTTTTTCGAGGTTCAAAGTCTTCTTCAGCGTCTGCATCAAACTGAATTGTTCCGCCCAAAATTTTAATATCCTCGTTGTTTTTTCCTTTTACGATTTTGAATGTGGTATTACTTTGAAACCATATTTTTTCGCTCGGAACATATTCAAATTCATGAATGCCACTAATATCCAGAACCGCTTTTATGCGCATTACAGCTTTGGCGACAGCAAAATTTTCCTGATCGATATACAAAACACCTTCGAGCCCGTTTGATTTCCTTTTTTTCTTGTTTTTAAAGTAAATCATATAGGTATTTCTGCCTTTGATTGCTACAGTGTCCAGAAGTTTATAGTTGTAATCTGCAAGTGCGTTATTGGAAATTGGACTTTCATGTTTGGTTTCAAACAATTCATATTTAGAATCATAAATAGAAATTGATTGTAAATTGACGGCAATTATTTCATAAACGGGCTGCTTGAATCCGGCCATTTTAGAACCTAAAACAGTTTCCTTGAGTTTGTTGTTTCCAAATTGATATTGCGATACTTTTTCAGTTTGAAATAAATGCTGTTTGGTGATTATTTCTTTAAACTTATAATCAGAGGAATCAATGTTTATTTCTTTTTTATTGAAGTCTTTATACGCTGCAGAAGAATCGATTCTGCCATCAATAGAATCCGGATTTGCCGTTACAATAAGCTTGTTATAGGTTTTATATTCAAAACTGCTTAGCTTTTTTTGCGGATTATTGTTGTTTTTATTGGCAATTACTTTTCGAATAATGGCCAAAGCCGGATTTTCATTCGAAACCACAACTTCTTTTAAATCATCTGTTTTCTCGGAAAGCGAAACAGCATAGAATTTTTTGTTGTTTAAAACAGTAACAATTTTAGTATTGAAGCCAATGTAAGAAACCGTAAACGAAGGAATATTACTTATGGATTTCAGGATAAATTTTCCATCAACATCTGTAATTGTATTGTTATTGTCTGATGTCGTGATGGTGGCAAAAGGAAGCGGTTTGTTTTTTGAGTCGGTTACAATTCCGTTTATTTGAAATTGTGCCTGAATACTAAGCGTGAAAAATAAAGTCAATAAACAAAATAGCTTCATACAGAGGATTATAGTTTCAAAACGAAAACAATTTAATTTTGGTATGCAAAAATAGTAATAAAAAAATCCGTCTAGTAAATTTTACTAAACGGATTTCTAATTTGTATCCAATAAAAATTAAACTTTCATGATTTCTGCCTCTTTAGCAGCCAATAATTCGTCAATTTTTTTGATATATGTATTGGTTAAGTTCTGAACTTCTTCTTCTGCAGATTTGCAAACATCTTCTGAAGTTCCTTCTTTTTCTAATTTTTTGATATCGGTATTAGCGTCTTTACGCACGTTACGAACACCAATTTTTGCATCTTCAGCTTCAGATTTTGCTTGTTTTGCCAAATCTCTACGACGCTCTTCTGTCAATGGCGGAACGCTGATGATAATCATGTCACCATTATTCATTGGGTTGAAACCAATATTGGCAATCATAATTGCTTTTTCGATTGCTTGCAGCATATTTTTTTCAAAAGGCTGTAAAGTAATCGTTCTTGCATCAGGAACACTAATTTTTGACACTTGCGAAAGTGGTGTTGCAGATCCGTAATAATCTACAAAAACGCTTCCTAACATTGCCGGAGAAGCTTTTCCTGCACGAATGTTTAAGAATTCTTTTTCTAAATGCGCTATCGAACCATTCATTGATTCTTCAGTACTTTCTAAAATAAAATCTATTTCTTCACTCATTTCTTTTTAAGTTTTCAGTTTTCATTCTCAGTTTTCAGTTCTTGCCGTTTATTGCGACTTTTACTGTTACTGATGACTATATATTTACTACAGTTCCAATATTTTCGCCTTCGCAGATTTTCAATAAGTTTCCAATTTTGTTCATATCAAAAACAACGATTGGTAATTTATTTTCCTGGCTTAATGTAAAAGCGGTTGTATCCATTACGTTTAATCCTTTTTTCAAAACATCGTCAAACGAAATGATATCGAATTTTACAGCCGAAGCATTTTTCTCAGGATCAGAATCGTAAACACCATCAACACGGGTTCCTTTTAGGATAACATCTGCATTAATTTCGATTCCTCTTAAAACAGCTGCAGTATCAGTTGTAAAATATGGATTTCCGGTTCCGGCTCCAAAAATTACAATTCTTCCTTTTTCAAGGTGACGGTCGGCTCTTCTTTTGATGTAAGGTTCTGCAATAGATTCCATTTTTAAAGCAGTCTGCAAACGCGTTTTCATTCCTTTGTCTTCCAGAGCGCCCTGCAAAGCCATTCCATTAATAACAGTAGCAAGCATTCCCATATAATCGCCTTGTACTCTATCCATACCGGCACTTGCACCTGCAACGCCTCTAAAAATATTTCCTCCTCCTATAACAATAGCAATTTCTACTCCTTTACTGTGAATTTGCTTAATTTCTTCAGCATATTCGGCTAGTCTTTTAGGGTCAATTCCGTATTGTAAATCACCCATTAAGGCTTCGCCACTTAGTTTTAGAAGAATTCTTTTATATTTCATGTGTTGTTGCGTTAATTTGTGCAAATATAGACATATTCTGATTTTTAAAAATAAGTTTTAAAAAAATTAATTGTTTCTTTTATGTTTAAATTTATGGAGATTTTTAAGATTTATTTTATCTCCATGTGATAAAAGTCATTCGGACATCTTTTTAAAAATTGTATTTTTATCGCATCAAAACGAAATAAATATGAAAAGTATTGTAGCCAAAGCATTATTCAATAGTTATTCTTATACTGAATATCGAAAATTAGTTACCGATTTATTATCCGAAGGAAAATCAACCGGGAACAATCAGTCAGAAAGTCTCACCAATTATACAAGTTTGAACGAAGCGAGAATGAACCGACTCGAAAAAACAATTAAAATTTCTGAAGATGTTATTGCAAAACTACAAAGCTTAAACAATCATTATATCTGGCTTGTAATTTCTGAAGGCTGGTGCGGAGATGCAGCTCAAATACTTCCGATACTTAATAAAATGGCTTTGGCATCTGATAAAAAAGTCGAGCTTAAAATTGTTTTAAGAGATAAAAATGATGAATTAATGAGCCAGTATCTTACGAATGGAGGAAAAGCAATTCCGAAGGTTATTGTAATTTGTAAAGAAGCCGGAATTGTTCGCACAGATTGGGGACCAAGACCAAAAGGCGCAACAGAATTACTGGCAAATTATAAAAAAGAATTTGGTGTAATTGATGATAAAATAAAAACCGATTTGCAGTTGTGGTATCTTGCAGATAAAGGAATTTCGGTACAGGATGAGTTAACGCAAATCATGGAAAATATCAAATATGACCGACTTTAATTTGGTTAATGCATTGAGCGTAAATATTTTAATTCAAAAAAAATCTTAAAATATTTTTTTTAGTTTGAATTTTTTGTATCTTGCTGTAGTAATATAACCCACTTCTATTATCTATTTTTTGATTTACTCTTTATTGGTGTTTATTTAATGTTTAACTATTAAAAATCCACTATTATGAAAAAGTTATTCGAAAAATTTTATGATTTTTTTTCGAGATTATTGTTTGACGGGAAAAATGTACCACACTATTAATTTCCAAAACAATTAATTTAGGAGTTGGCACATTACAATAGCACTACCTTTTGTAATGTGTTTCTAATTTTATATCAAGCATAAAGATTTTTATTGCAGGCTTTCTTCAAATAAAGTAATATCAATTGCATTCTTAACATCATAATCTCCAATTTTTGTTCGGCGTAAAACTGTTAAATGCGATCCTGAATTCATTGCTTTTCCAAAATCAAAAGCGAGTGAACGAATATAAGTTCCTTTACTGCAAACCACTCTAAAATCTATTTCAGGAAGTGCAATTCTCGTAATTTCAAATTCGTGAATCGTAGTTTTTCTGCTTTCAATTTCTATCGTTTCTCCGGCGCGTGCATGTTCATACAAACGAACGCCGTCTTTTTTAATAGCAGAAAAAATAGGCGGTTTTTGATCAATTTCACCCAAAAACTGTTTTACCGTCTCGTGAATTAAGGCTTCATCAATATGAGAAGTTGGAAAAGTCTCATCAATTTCGGTTTCTAAATCATACGATGGAGTAGTGGCTCCAATATAAAAAGTTCCGGTATATTCTTTGGCCTGACCCTGAAGTTCAGAAATTCTTTTGGTGAATTTTCCCGTACAAATTAATAATAAACCTGTTGCTAATGGATCTAAAGTTCCGGCATGACCAATTTTGAACTTTTTTGGAAGTCCGACTTTATTGATTAAAAGGTATTTTAATTTATTGACAGCTTGAAACGAACTCCATTTTAAAGGTTTGTCAATCAATAAAACTTGTCCGTCTAAATATTCTTCAGTTGTCATTATATAATCGTAAGGGGATGAATGAAAAAGTGAATCAATAATAAAATGATTCCGGCAATAATTCGGTAATAACCAAAAACTTTAAAACCGTTTTTAGTCAAAAATCCTATGAAAGATTTGATCGCTAAAAGTGCTACTATAAAAGCCACAACATTTCCAATAACCAACAAGTTAATCTGATCGTGCGATAAAACGAATCCGTCTTTATAATAATCGTAGCATTTTTTTACTGTTGCACCCAACATGGTTGGAACCGCTAAAAAGAATGAGAATTCTGCCGCCGTGGTTCTTGATAATTTTTGCGACATTCCGCCCATAATACTGGCACCGCTTCTTGAAACTCCAGGAATCATAGCCAGACATTGAAATAAACCAATTTTAAAAGCTTGCAAATAAGTGATTTCCTGAGTTGTTTCTGCTGCGTTTGGATTGTTGAACCATTCGTCGACTTTCAGTAAAATCAAACCTCCGATTAAAAGAGAAACCGCAACCGTGACCGGGTTTTCTAATAAACCATCAATAAAATCACTCAATAATAAACCCAAAACCACAGCCGGAATAAACGCAACCAAAAGTTTAAAATAGAAATCAAGTGTTTGAAAAAAGCGTTTGAAGTATAAAACAACAACCGAAAGTATCGCGCCAAGCTGAATAACGATTGTAAAAAGTTTAGTAAAATCTTCGTGTGCGATTCCGAAAAAAGAAGACGCAATAATCATGTGGCCAGTTGAAGAAATAGGCAGAAATTCTGTAATTCCTTCAATAATGGCAAGAACGATAGCTTGTAATGTATTCATGCAGAATGTATGATTTTAGATTTTAGATTTTAGATCTGTCACCCTGAGCGAAGTCGAAGGGCGCACCAAATAAAAATCTAGAAAATCTATTATTTTGATTTTTTGAAGATCGAATAAATCGTGATTCCAAAACCAATTAAAACAGTTGTTGGAGCTAAACGAATACGTCTGAAACTAAAAACATCTTCATTAAAAACATTCGGATTATCGCTTCCGCCGCCGGACATTAAAATAAATCCTAACGCAATAACTCCAATTCCAATTAAAAGGATTTTGTAGTTGATATCGTCAAAAAGGAATTCCTGTTTGTGCTGTTGTTGCTCTTCTTTAATATTGTTTTTCATCTTGTCATTGCGAGGAACGAAGAAATCTCACCCTCTTTTATATGAGTTTATTTTTTAAAAAATCTTAAATCTAAAGGCTGCAATCTAAAATTAATAAAGATCGTCTGTTCTTAAATTAAGGAAACGTTGCGTTGCAAAATGCGTACTTACCCAGGTAATTAAAACGCCTAATCCGAAAACGGCCAATAATACCAATCCGATTAGAGCTTTATCTTCCAGAATTCCTAATCCCGGAAAGTTGGTTTCAACATACATTAAAACACCGATCAAAGCAATAATAGCCAATCCTGCGCCTAACATTCCTAATTTTACACTTCGCATTACAAATGGTTTACGAATAAATGCTTTTGTAGCGCCAACCATTTGCATAGTTTTAATAATAAAACGGTTTGAATGTATGGATAAACGTAATGAACTGTTGATTAATAAAACAGCAATTATCGCAAGGAAACCACTGATAATCAAAATCCACATACTTACTTTTTTGATGTTGTCGTTTACCAGATTTACCAATTGTTTGTCATAAACAATATCTTCAATCATCGTGTTTTGACGCAAACGGCTTTCTATTTTAGTGATGCTGTCTCTTTCAACATAATCTGCTTTCAAGTGAATATCGTATGAGTTCAAAAGAGGATTTTCTCCTAAGAAAGTAAGGAAATCTTCTCCAATAATATCGGTATGTTCTTTTGCAGCTTTTTCTTTGGTTACATACACAAATGATCTCGCAAAAGGAGCTCTTTTAAGTTCCGTATTAAAAGCTTTTATTACACTATCATTAGCTTCGTTTTTAAAGAAAACCGTCATCGCGATTTTTTCTTTAAAATCATTGGCCAGTTTTTTAGAATTGATAATGAATAATCCCAGTACTCCTAAAAGGAATAAAACCAGAAAAACACTTAATACAACCGAAAAATAAGAGGAAATTAACCTGCGCTTTTGAAATTTATCAAAGTTGGAACTCATAGTATGCTTAAATTATGTGGTAAAAATAATAAAGAATTTCTTTATTTAAAGTTAATAACGATCAAAGTTTTAACTTTCGTACCATAAATATACGATTCAGGATTTAATAAATCAAGAATAAAAAATCCCGAAAGCTGAATTAACCGCAAAGTATAGAAATTCTCTAATATTTAAGGTTGTGTTTTTAAGAACATTGCCCGAAGTTTCAACCTTGGGATAGATGTTGTTTATGATTTTGATTGGCTCCAAATGGTTGAAACCATTCGCCATGTTCTAAGGTTGTGTTTTTCTAGATCATAGCCCGAGGTTTCAACCTTGGGATCCATTTTGTTGAGATATTTTGATTGGCTCCAAATGGTTGAAACCATTCGCTATGTTCTAAGGTTGTGTTTTTCTAGATCATACCCCGAGGTTTCAACCTTGGGATGCATTTTGTTGACATTTTGATCATCTCCAAATGGTTGAAACCATTCGCTGTGTTCTAAGGTTGTGTTTTTCTAGATCATACCCCGAGGTTTCAACCTTGGGATGCATTTTGTTGAGACATTTTGATTGGCTCCAAATGGTTGAAACCATTCGCTGTGTTCTAAGGTTGTGTTTTTCTAGATCATAGCCCGAGGTTTTAACCTTGGGTTCCATTTTGTTAAGGCATTTTGATCGTCTCCAAATGGTTGAAACCATTCGCTATGTTTTAAGGTTGTGTTTTCGCCTTATTGATTTTAAATTTTTCCAGTTTCCCAAACTAAAGATAAATAGTATAACCCGCCAATTGATGGGCCGCCAAGAATTGAAGTATATGGTTTATTTAGAATATTAGTTCCGCCCAATTTTGTTGTTAATCCGGTTTTCTTAAAGTTATAATTTACCTGAGCGTCCATCGACCAATACGCCGGAACCGTTCCTGAAACTAAAAAAGAAACATAATCAAAATTGTTTTGATAACGAGCTGTTACGCTTGCACCAAGATTCTGCCAAATATTATTTGCCATTAAAGTTCCGTTTACATTAAATTCAGGCGTATTAAAACCGTCTTCAAGACCATCTTTATCATCTGTTCTGTCAAGTTTGGTATACGTTAGATTTGTTAGCGCCGTAAAAGTTTCATCAATTCGATATTTTAAGCCTAAACTTCCTCCGTAATTGTAAATTTTACTTTGCGAATTTGTCCATAATCGATATCTGTTTTGCGTATTTTTCGAATATAAAGCTGCCGGAATCAGATTAGGATCTGTGGTATTCGCAATACTCGCTTCGACCTGAGCGATAAAGTTTTTATAAGAGTTGTAATAAAAATCGGCATCAATAAAAAGGTTTCTGTTTAAAGCTATTCCTTTAAAACCAAACTCAAATGATTTTACAAATTCAGGTTTCAGATACGTGTACGGATTTTTCTGAATCGTATTTTTATTCTTTTCGATTGCAGCAGCCTGAGTTATTCCAAGCGTATTGACGTCGTTATTTACCTGCGCCTGAAATTTATCGATCGAAGCTTTCGTATATGAATTCTCAAAAATACCGTCAGACATAATTCGCAAACCGCCAACACGTTTTACACCGCCGGAATTTACATTAGAAAATCCTTCGAAAATACTTGGAAAACGATACCCATTTTGATAAGAAGCTCTAAAACTAATAGTTTCTTTTGGCGAATAAACCGCTGTAAACTGAGGCGTGAATTTGGCATCAAAATAATCTGCTTTATCAATTCTTAAAGTAGCGCCTAATCTTAATTTATCATGTAATAAATCTTTTGTCAACTGCGTAAAACCGCCCGTTTTTTGATAGGTTAAGTTTTCAGAATCATTTTTTGGGTTAATAAAATAATTTCCGTCAGGAACGATTATGTAGTTTCTGTAATCGACACCACTCAATAATTTCACCTGTATTTTTTCGAAAAAGGAAACAAAGGCTTTATCCCAATTAATTAAACCTTCGCCATGAACCAAAGTCGATTTTACACGCAAAGCCGCACCAATATCCCAATTATTAATGTCGATTAATTCATTTTTCTTTTGTTCATAAGCTTCAGTTCCGGGTTCAAAACGTCCCTGATCAGATTGTGTTCTGGCTAATTTATGCGCATCTGCAACTGTTGCGCCATTTGTTACAGCATTTTTATAAGCGGTGCTGTAATCTTCAAACCATTTATCATCAGATTTGTAAGCGCGATCCATGTTTTCTGCCAATGAGCGTAAGTTGTATGAGTTTCCCGTATTTTCGGTTGTAGCGTATGCTTTAACCTGAAAAACCGGAGTGTGATAATCGGCTGAAAATTGATTCAATGTATAATCATCTAATCGAAATCTGTTTGAACGCTGATAAATAGTATTAATCAATGCTGTTTTATACGTCACGGCAAGTTCATGATCTTTTTTCGGACGGAAATAAAAACCAACATCAGCTTTGTAATTTTTGATGTCATAATCTGTAATATCCGTTTCGCGATATCCGGTTCTGGCAACCACATAATTTTTGCCGTTTAGATTTAAAGTTTTTCTGTTTGCCGATTCATTTCCGTAACCGTTAACTTCATCATACGCCGGATTATCAGTTCCGAATAAATTCGTTGAAGCATTTGCATTTGGCGCCAAATCAGTTCTGTCGTCTGCAACCCAATCAGTTCCGCCAGTTGTCGAAGCATTAATTTTGAAGGCAAATTTTTCGTTGAAAGCCTTAGCAAATCTTAAATTAAACTGCGAATATATTTTCGGTGAAAACCGGTCAATATTTCCCACATGATTTACGCCCGTCAATTGCTGAATACTTACGCCCTGATATTCAAATGGATTTTTAGTCTGAATATTGGCCAAACCATTTATGGCGTTCATTCCGTACAAAGCCGCCGCCGTTCCCGGAATAATTTCGATTTTATCAATATCCAGATCATTCGCGCCAAGAGCGTTTGCAATTGGAGCACCCAAATGTGGCGCCTGATTGTCGATTCCGTCAACCAATTGCGCGAATCTTACGTTTGTTGAATTGGCGAAACCTCTTGTATTAATGACTTTAAAGCCCACACTTGGCGTTATAATCTGAACTCCTTTTACATTTTCAAGCGCTTCATAAATACTTGGTGAACCCATTTTTTTGGCTTCCGCCGATTTTAACTGCTCGATACTTATCGGCGAACGCATAATATTTTCAGATCGGCGTGAAGCGGTAATGACAACTTCATTTAAATCTTTTTTTTTAATGCTATCCTGATCTTTTTTTGAGTTTTCGATTTGTGAAAAACTTTTCAGACTAATTAAAAGCAGGAATATGCAGCAATATATTTTCATGATTTAGATTTAATTTCAGTATGTTTTAAAATGAATACTGACGGTTAAAAAAAATGGTTTTAGTTATTTTAAATGAAAATTACGATTTAGAATTTTAAATTTTGTGTTTCTTTTAAAGCAAAATCTTTAATACGTTTCTCTATTTCGTAAAAAATGGTAATTGCTTTTTCTCCGGCTTCGGTTAATTTTGCCCCGCCGCCGCCTTTTCCTCCAAGTAATTTTTCTACCAAAGGACTTTCTGCACGCTGATTCATTTCTTCGACTAATTGCCACGCCTGGCGATAAGACATCTTCATTTCTTTTGCGGCATTGGTAATAGAACCGGTTTTCCGAATATTTTCTAAAAGCCAGATTTTTCCAATTCCCAGAAACGGACCTTCGGTTTCTTCAATCCAAAGGCGAACTTCAACAGAATATTTTTTGCTATTATCCATTTGATTCTTTTAATGATGTACAAAAATAGCTATTATGTTGTAATAATATTCTTTCTTTGTTTATTTTGTGCCGGATTGAAATACAGCCTTACAATATAATTTGTTCCTCCGGAACTTGTAGTAAATTGATATATTTTGCTACGTATTAAATGTAAATTTAAGTATTTTTACGTAATTAAAACATAAGTATTTTTTATTTTATTTGTTTGTCAACGAAATAGCTTTGGTACAATCTGTAATAAATGTAAATTTGCGAACTTAATTCGGTAACAAAACCTTTGAACCTTTGTTACTCTGAACCTTTGAACCTAAAGTAGAATGAAATACAATCCAAACGAAATCGAAGAAAAATGGCAAAAATATTGGGCTAAAAACCAAACTTTTGCTGCAAGTAATAATTCTGAAAAACCGAAACATTATGTTTTGGACATGTTTCCTTATCCGTCTGGAGCGGGATTACACGTTGGGCATCCGCTCGGTTATATTGCTTCAGATGTTTATTCTCGTTTCAAAAGACATCAGGGTTTCAATGTTTTGCACCCAATGGGATACGACAGTTTTGGATTGCCGGCAGAACAATATGCGATTCAGACCGGGCAGCGTCCGGAAGATACAACACGCGTAAATATTGACGGTGGAGTTGATAAAGAAGGAAAACAAATTGCAGGATACAGAAAACAATTAGATAAAATTGGATTTTCATTTGACTGGGCGCGTGAAGTGCGTACCTCAAATCCTGATTACTATAAACATACACAATGGATTTTTATTCAATTGTTTAATTCGTGGTATTGCAAAAAAGAAAACAAAGCCTTTGATATTGCTGATCTTGTAAAAGTTTTTGAAGGCGAAGGAAATAAATTGGTTGAAGCAGTTTGTGATGATAACGTCGCAATATTCACAAAAGAAGAATGGAGATCGTATTCTGAAGATGAAAAAGAAAAAATTCTTTTGCAATACAGATTAACGTATTTGGCCGAAACCGAAGTAAACTGGTGTCCAGGTTTGGGAACTGTTTTGGCAAATGACGAAATCGTAAATGGCGTTTCTGAGCGTGGAGGATATCCTGTTATTCGTAAAAAAATGACGCAATGGAGCATGCGAATTTCTGCTTATGCTGAGCGTTTGCTGCAAGGTTTAAATGATATTGACTGGAGCGAATCTATCAAAGAATCTCAAAGAAACTGGATTGGGAAATCTGTTGGTGCTTTGGTAAAATTCAATGTAAAAAATCATAACGAGATTATCGAAGTATTTACAACTCGCCCTGATACCATTTTCGGAGTAACTTTTATGACTTTGGCGCCGGAACATGATTTGGTGGCTAAAATTGTAACGGCTGATCAAAAAAATGCCGTTGAAGCGTATATCGAAAAAACAGCAAAACGTTCAGAGCGTGAACGTATGGCCGATGTAAAAACAATTTCGGGCGTATTTACCGGAGCTTATGCAGAACATCCTTTTACAAAAGAACCAATTCCGGTTTGGATTGGCGATTATGTTTTGGCAGGTTACGGTACTGGTGCTGTAATGGCGGTTCCTTGTGGAGACGAAAGAGATTATGCTTTTGCGAATTTCTTTAAAGGTCAAAACGGAATGCCGGAAATCAAGAATATTTTTAATAAAGATATTTCCGAAGCTGCTTTTGGAGCTAAAGAAGGATTTGAATTAGTAGATTCTGATTTCCTAAACGGATTAAATTATAAAACAGGAACTCAAAAAGTAATTGCCAAACTGGAAGAAATAGGTCAGGGAACCGGTAAAACAAATTACCGTTTGCGTGATGCTGTTTTTTCGCGTCAGCGTTATTGGGGAGAACCTTTCCCGGTGTATTATGTAAATGGTTTGCCAAAGATGATCGATGCGCACCATTTGCCAATTATTTTACCGGAAGTAGAAAAATATTTGCCAACCGAAGATGGTTTGCCTCCGTTAGGAAATGCAACAATCTGGGCTTGGGATACTAAAAATAATGAGGTTGTTAATACAGATTTGGTTGATAATTTCGAAATATTCCCTCTTGAATTGAACACAATGCCAGGTTGGGCAGGAAGTTCATGGTATTGGATGCGTTATATGGATGCGCACAATGAAGACGAATTTGCAAGCAAAAAAGCATTGGCATATTGGGAAAATGTAGATTTATATATTGGCGGAAGCGAACACGCAACTGGGCATTTATTGTATTCTCGTTTCTGGAATAAATTCTTAAAAGACAAAGGTTTTGCTCCAACCGAAGAACCATTCAAAAAACTGATCAATCAGGGAATGATTTTGGGAACTAGTGCTTTTGTTTATAGATTAGAAGGAACAAATACTTTTGTTTCTAAAAATAAAATTGGTGATCAAAAAGTGCAGCCAATTCACGCTGATGTTTCAATTGTTAATTCTTCTGATGAATTAGATATTGAAAAATTCAAAAATTCAAGAGAAGAATATCAAACGGCAGAATTCATTACAGACGAAAACGGAAAATACATTGTAGGCCGCGAAGTCGAAAAAATGTCAAAATCTAAATATAATGTTGTAACTCCGGATGATATTTGTAATGAATATGGAGCTGATACATTACGTTTGTACGAAATGTTTTTAGGGCCTTTAGAACAAGCAAAACCTTGGAATACCGCTGGAATTTCAGGAGTTTTTGGTTTCCTTAAAAAATTATGGAGATTGTATTTTGATGAAAATAACGGCTTAATCGTAAACAACGATGAACCAACAAAAGACAATTTGAAATCATTGCATAAAACCATTAAAAAAGTAGCCGAAGACATTGAGAGTTTTTCTTTTAATACTTCAGTTTCTCAGTTTATGATTTGTGTGAATGAATTGTCAGCTCAAAATTGTCATTCAAAAGCAATCTTAGAACCATTAGCAATTTTGGTTTCGCCTTACGCGCCGCATATTGCAGAAGAATTATGGTCACAATTAGGACATTCAACTTCGATTTCAACAGTTGCTTTTCCGGTTTTTGATCCAACACATTTGATTGAAACCAATAAAGAATATCCGGTTTCTTTTAACGGAAAAATGCGTTTTACTATCGAATTGCCTTTGGATTTAACCGCAGCACAAATCGAAGAAATCGTCATGAAAGATGAAAGAACACAAAAACAATTAGACGGAAGAACTCCAAATAAAGTGATTATCGTTCCTGGAAAAATCATCAATTTGGTTGGTTAAGTAAATAAATTTTCAATATAAAAATTCCAAATTCCAATTTTACGATTGGGGTTTGGGATTTTTTTTTGCATCAAAGTTTGTAGAGTTTCTTTGGCTTTTTTTCGACACGAATTCACGAATTCAATTCTTGTAAATTCGTGAATTCGTGGCGAAAAAAACATACTCAAAGTTGGAATTTGGAATTTTTTTATTGAAATTTTTCATTTCCCTTGTAACATTTTAATAGTTCTCGTATCCAAAGGGCGGATCCGATTATTTATCAACTTAAATCTATTAAAATGAAAAAGTATATCATCTTGATTATCGCATTCTTATTTTCTGCATTATGTTTAAATGTCTTCGGACAAACAAAATCATATCCTTTTGAAGTAACTAAAACCGGAAAAGGAAAACAAGCTATCGTATTTATTCCCGGATTTGCCTCTTCAGGAGATGTCTGGAAAGAAACAAAAGTAAATTTCGAAAAAGATTTTACCTGTTATACACTTACAATGGCAGGGTTTGCGGGAGTAAAACCACAAGGAACTGCAACATTCAAAAATTGGGAAAATGAAATTGCCAATTATATAAAAGACAATAAAATTGAAAAGCCAATTGTAGTTGGGCACAGTATGGGCGGAGGATTAGCATTGGCAATCGCTTCAGATTATCCGGATTTAATTGGTAAAATTGTAGTCGTTGACGCGCTTCCTTGCCTTGCCGCTTTGAGCGATCCTTCTTTTAAATCCAAAGAAAATAATGATTGTTCTGCAATGGTTACCCAAATGACCGCAATGACAGACACGCAGTTTTATGATATGCAAAAACAGACAATGCCAAGACTTTTGCAGGACACCTCAAAACTAGAAATGGTGGTGGATTGGAGCGTAAAATCAGACAGAAAAACTTTTGCAGAAATGTATTGTGATTTCTTCAATGTCGATTTGAGAGAGAAAATTGCAGCGATAAAATGTACGTCACTGATTTTGTTAGAGTCTTATTTTATAAATTTAAAACCTGCAATTGAAGAGCAATATAAGAATTTGAAAACGGCTAATTTTCAATACGCGACTCAAGGTTTGCATTTTATTATGTATGATGATACAGATTGGTATTTAACTCAGCTAAACAATTTTATAAAATCTTAATATGGAATTTGAAGATATCTATAAAACGTATTGGGATAGAATATTTCGACTTTGCATGGGTTTTGTCAACAATTATGATGTTGCGCAGGATCTGGCTCAGGAAACGTTTATTATTGTTTGGCAAAAGCAGGAAACGTTTAGAAATGAATCCAGTATTGGAACCTGGATTTTCAGAATCGCCTCTAATAACTGTTTAAGGCAAATCGAAAAAGAAAAGAAATTCCTGAAATCAGATTTACCAATCAACCTGACCGAAGAAAAACAACATTCATTAGAACCACAAATTCAGTTTTTGTATCAATGTATTGCCGAATTACCGGAAACCGAACGTATTATTATTTCACTGGAATTAGAAGATGTAAAACAGACTGAAATAGCTAAAATCGTAGGACTTTCTGAAGCTAATACAAGAGTGAAAATTCACAGAATAAAAGAAAAACTGACTCAAAAATTCAAAGAAAATGGACAACAATAATATAGATTTTAAAGATTTATGGAAAAAACAAACCGTAAGTCAGCCCAATATAGAAGATTTACTGGCAAGATTAAAACAATTCAAAAAAGTGGGTTTACGTTGTTTATGGATTACCAATATTTTGCTTTTAGCAACCTGCGCTTTCATTGTTTTTATTTGGTATTTTTATCAGCCGGAATTTATTTCGACTAAAATTGGAATAGTAGTAATGATTGCGACTATGGTTATTTATCTTCTGGTTTATAACCGACTTTTGACCATTTATAAAAATATAGATGCCACTCAAAGTAATCAGGAATATGTTGAAAAACTGATTTTAATTAAAAAGAAACAGCAATTTATACAATCTACAATGTTGAGTTTGTATTTTATTTTACTCGGAATTGGAATTTCTTTATATATGTATGAATATGCGGTTAGAATGACAATTTTCTGGGGAAGTTTTACCTACGGAATGACTTTTCTCTGGATGATGATTAACTGGTTTTTTATTCGTCCAAAGCAAATTAAAAAACAGCAGGCAAAAATAAATGCATTGATTGAAAAGTTTGAAGAAGTAAATAAACAATTAATGTAACCGATACTTGTTTTGAAATTATATAAATTCCAGGTTCTACTGTATGTTAGAATTTGGAATTTTTTATTTCAGAATCTTTTTTAAAGATCTAAAATTGAATGTCAAAATGACATTTTTTGAAATTGGTTCGTAAATTGCTGTTTGTTTTGTAACTTTAATTTCAATCAAAAAATCAAAAAAAATGGGAAGTGGATATTTAATTATTGCCGGCGCAATTATGTTATTCAGCTGGCTGGTGAGTTCAAAATTAAAAAGTAAGTTCGAATTATACTCTAAATTGCAATTACGAAACGGAATGAGTGGTGCCGAGATTGCCGAGAAAATGTTGGCCGATAACGGAATTTATGACGTTCGTGTTATCTCAACTCCGGGTCAGTTAACAGATCATTATAATCCGAGTGATAAAACCGTAAATCTAAGCGAAGCAGTTTATAATCATCGTAATGCGGCGGCGGCTGCAGTTGCGGCACACGAATGCGGACACGCAGTACAGCATTCTATTGGTTATGAATGGTTAACAATGCGTTCTAAATTAGTGCCAATTGTAAGCGTAGCGTCAAACTATGTACAATGGATTTTGTTAGCCGGAATCTTGATGATTCGTACTTTTCCGCAATTATTATTAGTTGGGATCGTCATTTTTGCCGCAACAACTTTGTTTACGATTATTACTTTACCTGTAGAATATGATGCGAGTAATCGAGCGCTTGCCTGGTTAGAAAACAAACACATGTTGACACAAGAAGAGCAGGCAGGAGCAAAAGACGCTTTAAAATGGGCGGCAAGAACGTATGTTGTAGCAGCTATTGGGTCAATCGCGACTTTATTGTATTATATCTCGATTTATTCAGGAAGTAGGAGGAATTAATTTTAATGTGGTAATTAGATAATTAGATAATTTATAAAAAACCCGATAGATTTTAAAAAATCTGTCGGGTTTTTGTTTTGTGATTTATTTTGTAACGTTGTGTCAGGCTGAGCGTAGTCGAAGCCTTTGTGAGCCTTAAGCGTTTGACTACAATCAGGATGGCAATTGTTTTTATATACAATTTTAGGCATTATCTAATTATCAAATTGCCACATTATCTAATTCTAAAGCTGAATCTGCCTGTCAATCTGCTGATCTAACGATATAAAGGTTTCTGTTCTGGAAACACCTTCTATAGCCTGAATTTTAGTATTTAAAAGCTGCATTAAATGTTCGTTGTCACGGCAAATAATTTTTATCAAAACCGACCAGTTTCCGGTTGTGTAATGACATTCTAAAACTTCGGGAATTTTTTTTAAATCTTTTACCGCTTCTGAGTTTCGGGAAGCTTTGTCAAGGTAAACCCCAACAAAAGCCATTGTATTATAACCTAAAACTTTAGGGTTTACGGTAAATTTTGATCCTGAAATCACACCGGATTGTTCCAGTTTTTTTAAACGCTGATGAATCGCCGCTCCGGAAATCCCTATTTTGTTGGCAATTTGTAAAATAGGCTTTCGGGCATCATCCATTAAATAACGAAGGATTTCTTTGTCGATACCGTCGATTTCGATTAAAAGGGAGTTGATTTTCATAACTTATAATTTGAAACTATTTATTGTGATTTGGGTTTAGAATAGAAATCAAATGTAGTTAAAATGGGTTGAAAAAGAAAATTCGAATCATATCTTAAATTCCAAAGCTCAAATTCCAAATTCCAATACATAGCAATAATGCTAAGAAGGAAAATTATCCGAAAGTATTAAAACATAGCCCAAGGTTTCAACCCTGGGAGAGGAGTTGTGATTACAATATCAATTAAAACGAAAAAATTCCAAATCCCAACAAGAAAGTTGGAATTTGGAATTTTATAAATTTTATATTTTTAAAAGAAATTATTTTCCTTTGTTTGCTTCGCTAATATATTTTTCTAAAGCCATTGTCATAGAAGGTGTTTCAGGAGTTGGAGCAAGAATATCGATTCTTAAACCATAATCTAAAGCTTCTTTTTGAGTTGTGCTTCCAAAAACAGCAATTCTGGTATTGTTTTGTTTAAAATCAGGAAAGTTTTTAAACAATGATTTAATTCCGGTTGGGCTAAAAAATGCTAAAATATCATAATAAACATCTGCCAAATCAGATAAATCACTCATTACAGTTTTATAAAAAACAGCTTGCGTCCAGTCTACTTTTAAACCATTTAAGGTTATAGGCGCATCAGCATTTAACTGATCAGATGCAGGAAGCAGGAATTTTTCGTCTTTGTATTTTTTAATTAGTGGAGATAAATCAGCAAAATCTTTTGCACCTACATAAATTTTTCGCTTTCTGTACACTACATATTTCTGCAGGTAAAACGCAACTGCTTCAGATTGACAGAAATATTTCAATCCTTCAGGAACTTTGTAGCGCATTTCGTCCGCTACTCTGAAAAAATGATCTACAGCATTTCTGCTTGTCAAAATAATCGCAGTGTAATGATTAAGGTCGATTTTTTGTAATCGAATCTCTTTCGCGTTAACCCCTTCCACATGAATAAATGGTCTGAAATCAATTTTTATTTTGTGTTTTTGTTGGAGCTCAAAGTAAGGAGAATTTTCCACTTTAGGTTCAGGCTGTGACACCAAAATTGTTTTCACTTTCATATTATAAACATTTACTAAGCCGCCTCTTTTGTTATCCAATAATACATGAAATAATAAGGGGCTATTTCAAGAGCGCAAAGATATAAAATAAAATAAAATAACTTACTGATTATTGCATTTTGATACGTTTTAATTGAAATAAAGTAGGAGAATAGGCTTATACACAGCGCAATGCCTATTATCACTAGCGGGACAATCTTTGGAATATTGTCATAATAGAACAAAATAGCGTTAAATGGAAGGATTAAAACCCCAATGTAAGTCCTGTAAGTTGCTTTTTGAAGATTGAAAAGGCTTACAAATTCATCAATGTTGAAAGAAGTTGCAACGATTTTTTCGATTAAAAATTTCCCCAGAATAAAATAAAGTAAAAATGTAGCGATCTGAATGTATAAAACCCAATTTGTTTTTGATGCATATCCGAAAATATGCAGCGTAAGCAAAATGAAAAATGAAAACGAAAGAATCTGTACAAAAAACAGCCCAACAATAAAGCTGCCTTTTAAGTTGCTGGTGTCACGATAAATTTTTGCATACTTATCAGAAAAAATAAGTTTGCTAAATTCACTAAATCTCGTTTCGTAGGTCGATTTAGTAATGGCAACAAGAGCAAAGGCCACCACAAATAAAAGTGTTGCCCAATCTTTGTTCTCTAGAATTCTGGGTTGTAGGTGTTCAATCATAGCGTTACAAAATTAGTAATTTTTTGTATCAATACTTTTATTATAAATTTATTATGAATGAAATGGCATAAAAAGTTTACTTTTGCGATGAAATTGCCAAGAAAAATGAACGATTGTATTGTCATAATCCCCACTTATAACGAAATAGAAAACATAGAAAGTATAGTAAGAGCTGTACTTTCGCAACATAAACCTTTTCATCTTTTAATTATTGATGATAATTCTCCGGATCATACTGCAAATAAAGTAATTGCGTTGCAGGAAGAATATTCCGGCAGGTTATTTTTAGAGCAAAGAGCCAAAAAATCAGGTTTAGGAACAGCTTATGTTCATGGTTTTAAATGGGCTTTGGCACGCAAATACGATTATATTTTTGAAATGGATGCCGATTTTTCGCATAACCCGAATGATCTTGAAAAATTATTTGACGCCTGTCATTTTGGTGGTGCCGATTTAGCCATTGGTTCCCGTTATGTTACAGGTGTAAATGTGGTAAACTGGCCTTTAAGCCGTGTATTAATGTCGTATTTTGCTTCGGTTTATGTAAAATTTATTACCGGGATGAAAATTCACGACGCAACAGCGGGTTTTGTTTGTTATAAAAGAGAAGTGCTGGAGAAAATAAATCTCAACAAAATAAAGTTTGTAGGTTACGCGTTTCAAATCGAAATGAAATACAGGACTTATTGCGCTAAATTTGAGATTACTGAAGTTCCCATCATTTTTACTGACAGAACAAAGGGAGTTTCAAAAATGAGCAATGCCATTATAAAGGAAGCTATTCTTGGCGTAATTTCACTTCGATTAAAAAAATTAGTCAATACATTATAATACCACGGTAATGAACAGGATTTTAATAAAGAATGCTAAAATTGTAAACGAAGGATCTATTTTTGAAGGCGATGTCCTGATCGAAAACGACTTAATTGTCGAAGTGGCAGACAGCATCAGCCTAAAAACTTCAGATTGTATCGTGATAGATGCCGAAGGAAATTATTTAATGCCTGGCGCAATTGATGATCAGGTACATTTTAGAGAACCTGGACTAACGCACAAAGGCGATATAGAATCTGAATCGAGAGCTGCTGTTGCAGGAGGTATCACTTCTTTTATCGAACAGCCAAATACGGTTCCAAATGCAGTTACTCAGGAAATTTTAGAAGATAAATATCAAATTGCTGCCGTAAAATCATATGCAAATTACTCGTTTATGATGGGTGCAACTAATGATAATCTGGGGGAAGTTTTAAAAACAAATCCAAGAAATGTTGCCGGAATCAAAATCTTTTTAGGTTCTTCGACCGGAAATATGCTGGTTGATAACGAGGCAACTTTAGAAAGAATATTTTCAAGTACGCCGATGTTAATTGCGGTTCATTGTGAAGATGAGGCTACAATTCAAAATAATCTAAAGCTTTTTAAAGAGCAATATGGTGACGATGTACCGGTAACGGCACACCATTTAATTCGTAGTGCAGAAGCTTGTTATATTTCATCGTCTAAAGCTGTGGCACTGGCTAAAAAAACCGGAGCACGTTTGCATATTTTTCACCTTTCGACTGCGAAAGAAATGGAATTGTTTTCGAATAAAATTCCATTGGAAGATAAAAAAATTACTGCTGAGGTTTGCGTACATCATCTTTGGTTTACCGATGAAGATTATAAAACAAAAGGAAATTTCATTAAATGGAATCCTGCTGTAAAAACAGCTGAAGACAGGAAAGAACTCTGGAAAGCCCTGAATGATGGTCGTATTGATGTTATTGCAACAGATCACGCGCCACATACAAAGGAAGAAAAAAATCAATCATACCTGAATGCTCCTTCTGGCGGGCCTTTAGTTCAGCATGCTGTCGTGGCGATGTTTGAAGCGCATCATCAGGGAAAAATTACAGTTGAAAAAATCGTTGAAAAAATGTGCCATAATCCGGCTAAAATTTTCAAAATCGAAAAAAGAGGTTTTGTAAAAGAAGGTTATTTTGCCGATTTGGTAATCGTAAATCCAAGTTTGCCATGGAGCGTTAAACCAGAAAATATTTTAGCAAAATGTGGCTGGTCTCCTTTTGAAAATTTCACTTTTAAATCGAGAATTACCCATACTTTTGTAAATGGCGAATTGGTCTATAATAACTTTAAGGTGAAAGACATTCGTAACGGGAAAAGATTATTGTTTGACAGATAAAAGACTAAAATGAAGAATTTTGTATTTATAATATTGGTTTTATTTCTTGCTGTAAGTTGTAAAAAAGAATTGGTAAAAGAACCAAAAGGGCTTATTGCGAAAGAAAAAATGATTGGTATTATGTATGATTTGTCTATTTTGGACGCCATAAAATATAATACTCCATTGTCTTTAGATTCTTTAGACGGAAATCCGAAGAAATTTATTCTGAGAAAATATAAAGTAGACAGTTTGCAATTTGCCCAAAGTAATATGTATTATGCGGCTGATTATGAGAACTACAAAGATATGTTTGATCAAATTTCAAAGCGCTTAGAAAAAAATCAGAAAAAAGCAGATTCACTGTTGAAAATTGAAGAGAAAAAAGCAGCGAAAGCAAACAAAGATAAAAAAGAAAAACCAACAGAACCTGCTCCAAAATTGAATGATATAAAGCCTGTTCTAAACAAGGCAAGTATTGATTCTATAAGAAAAGCAAGGCAGTTAAGAAAAAAATAAGCTACAATTTCGATACGTCTTTTATGTATTGATGTACATCTAGAAAAACCGTTCCCAGAGCGGTTTTTATTTTTTCATTAGAATATAGATTTTTAGAATAAGAAGCTTTTGCGGTTGCTTTGGTTAAACTTCTTTTTTGAAAAAACAGAGTTGAAAATATTGCATCTGCAATCCAAAGGAAATTCATGAATAACGGACTTGCATGAATGCCTGGTTTTTTGACTTTTAAAGCTTCGGCAATAGTATTTAGAATATCTCTGAAAACAATATTGTCTGCAATTAAGGTAAAACGTTCGTTTTTGATCGTGCTTTTCATTAATTCATTAGCAATTTTCACGACGTCATTTATCGCAATAAATCCAGTACTTCCCAAAGTATAAAACGAAAGACCGTTAGCTACTTTTTGGTACAATTCAGCACTTCCTTTTTCATGTTTTTTTGTTTTCGGAATTGGCCCTAAAATGACTCCCGGATTTATAATAATAATATCCAGACCTTCCTGAACGGCGCGCCAGACTTCCATTTCGGCACCATATTTAGAAATGGCATAATCGCTGTGAGGTTTTTCAGGATTCCAGTCGGTTTCTTCGGTAATATAAGTTTCATGCGGGGCTAAATCTCCCAAAGCTGCGATCGAACTTACAAAGCAGAATTTTTTTATTCCTTTGGCTAAAGAAAAATTAACCATATTGGCTGTTCCTTCGATATTAGTTTTTCGAAGCGCGTCTTCATCTTTTGGATCAAACGAAATTAAAGCGGCGCAGTGGTAAACATAATCAATGTCAATAAAAGCAATTTCAAGCGAAGGAACATCTAAAATATCGGCTTCAAGCCAATTAATCTTTTTGAATAAATCACCTTTTTTATACAATTCAAAAACCGATTTTGTTTTTTGAATGTTGTTTTGGTTTCGGTAAATTGCCCGAACGTTTTCTCCATTTTCAATTAAATGAAGCAATAAATGTGCGCCAACTAAACCTGTTCCTCCAGTTACTAATATCATTTTGTAAAGATAACATTTTTGATAAATCAATTAATAACATGATTCATTCTTAAATATCGAATTTACTTTATAATTGTAAAAAAAAAGCAATGGATGAATATTTATTTGATTAAATATTTCCATTGCTTATGTTTATTTAATTTTCGTTTATCTGTTAGAAAATAGAATATGCAAAAACCAAATCAATAGCTTTGTATTCTGCAGAAAAACTATGGTAATCGCGTAATAATTGTTTTTGAGTATTACCTCTAATTTCGGCACTAAATTTATTTTTGAAGTTATAGCCTAATCCAACAGCAAAGTTAGAACCTGAGTTACTTTTGTTTTCTACATTTTTATCAAATGATATACTTGCTTTTCCGTTTACATCAAAGGAATATGCGGCATTTACGAAAATTTTCGAATTTTTATTTAGAAGGAAATAGTAACGTAATCCTATCGGAAGCTGAATACTTGTATATTTTATTTCTACATTACGGGTTGTTAAAGGAGAAACCAGGAAAGGGCCAGGTCTTTTATAATCTTTAGTGTTTTCATATTTTTGATACATTGGATTTAAAAAGATACTCCATTTATTTTTATTAAAAGGAAGTACATATTCTGCTTCCAAACCTATTTTAAAACTAGTTTTGCTGTCTAATTTTACGTCTGTTGATGGTAGATCGCCATCATTCATCGTTAGTGAAATAAAGCTAATTCCCGGAGTTATTTTTAATGAAAAATGATCTGTACTTGTTTTTGAAAGTTCACGGGATGTTTCTTTATTGTTGCTGTTGTTGTATTTTAAAAAGTATTTGGTAAGGTCAGATTTTTTATATCTTAGGTTTTTAAGATCGCTCTCGGTTATGCTTGCTGATCTTACATTATTATTTAGCTGTTGCTTGTAATAATTGTTTTCTTTTAATTCTCCTGTCGATTTACCGTCTTCCATTATGATGTATTTTAAGAATACAAGCTGTTCCAATGGAATTGTTTTTGTTTCGTAAAAATATCGGATAAGATTTTCATCTTTATAAGAATAAAGTGTTGCTTCGCCTTCAACTAATAATCTTAAAAAAATGGTGTTTTCTTCCCATACTGGTTTTCCGGTTTGTGATACTTTAGTTAAATCATCACTGGAGCGATCCATTTTTATTTTTGCTCTTTTGAAGGTAGTAATATTATCGATTCCAAATTCCTGAACATCAGCAATAGTTTCTGTTTTGTAATCATTGTCAGTAATCTGGATCTTAAATTTAAAATCTATTGGATTATTTCCCCAGTCTAAATTTTTTATAAAGCATTCCGTTCTTTTTCCATCGTTAGAGATGAAATACCCTTTTTCAAATGAAATTTGAGCGTTGGTAATAGTGTAGTAAAATAATAATGTAATTAGTAATATTTTTTTCATAGGATAGGTTTTTGGTGCGACAAAACTAGAAAAAAGAGAATGGTGATCTTTACGGGTTCCCGTAATTTTTATTTATTTAATTAAGTATTTTTTCAATAAGCTGATGTTTAGTTGATTATATATATAGTATTTTTTAGATTATTTCAAGACTTAAAAATTGAATTGTTTTAGAAAAGCAATTTCTACCGTAACACTAAAGGAATTAATTATATTTGCACAAATTATTTTAAAAAATGAAGAATCTAGTTGAAGAATTAAAGTGGCGCGGGTTATATCATGATAGCATGCCAGGAACGGAAGAACAATTGCTGAAAGAAGTAACGACGGCTTATATAGGTTTTGATCCAACGGCAGATTCACTACATATTGGTAGTATGGTTCAGATTATTTTATTGGTTCATTTAAAGAATTTTGGTCATCAGCCTATCGCTTTAGTAGGTGGTGCAACCGGAATGATTGGTGATCCATCCGGAAAATCTGATGAAAGAAATTTGCTGAACGAAGAAACTTTGGCTAAAAATGTTGCCGGAATCAAAAGTGTTTTATCTCGTTTCTTAGACTTTAATTCGACTGATAAAAATGCTCCGGTTATGGTGAATAACTATGACTGGATGAAAGAATTCTCGTTTATTGATTTTGCACGTGAAGTTGGAAAACGTATCACGGTAAATTATATGATGGCGAAAGATTCTGTAAAGAAAAGATTGAGTGGAGAAGGAGAAGGAATGTCTTTTACCGAATTTACATACCAGTTAATTCAGGGTTACGATTTTTATCATTTATATAAAAACAACAACTGTCTTTTGCAAATGGGAGGTTCTGACCAATGGGGAAATATTACCACTGGTACAGAATTAGTTCGCAGAATGGGAGGAGAAAGTGCAAAGGCATTTGCGTTAACAACGCCATTAATTACAAAAGCTGACGGTTCTAAATTCGGAAAATCTGAAGGTGGAAATGTTTGGCTGGATGCTGATAAAACTTCGGTTTATAAATTTTACCAGTTTTGGGTAAACGCTACAGATGTTGACGCTGAAAAATATATCAAAATCTTTACTTTCTTAGATAAAGAAACAATTGATGCTTTAATTGCAGAACATCAGGCGGCACCACATTTAAGAGTTTTACAAAAGAAATTAGCTGAAGAAATCACGATTTTTGTTCATAGCAAAGAAGAGCTGGAAAAAGCAATTCAGGCTTCGAATATCTTATTTGGAAATTCTACTGCAGAAGATTTGAAACAATTGGATGAAGCGACTTTTTTAGAAGTTTTTGATGGCGTTCCGCAAGCTGAAATCGCAAAAGCAGATTTAGAAAGCGGATTGGATATTGTTGCTGTTTTAAACGAAAAAACAGGTTTCTTTAAATCAAACGGAGAAGCAAGACGCGCTTTAACGGCAAATTCAATTTCTGTAAACAGAGAAAAAATTAAAGAAGATTTTGTATTAACGGCAAATGATTTGATTAATAATCAATTTGTGTTATTGCAAAGCGGGAAGAAGAATTATTTTGTGATTAGAGTGGTTTAATTGTTTAATCGGTTAATTGTTTAATCGTTAATAAATAAAAAAACGATTAAACGATTTAACAAATCAACGATTCAACATTAAAGAACCATCAAATTACAACCACGAATATCAGAATTATCAAAACGTCCCAATACCTCGAAAGAGTTGTTGGGATTTTTTTTGCCTAAATCCTGAGTCGCGATGAAAGAGCACGAATTGATGTTGGCTAAATCAATAACGTTTATTCCGCCTGTTTTTCCGTCTTTCACGTAAGTGAGCGCGTCTTCGGGATCACGCACTAAAATATGCATCCAGGAAGGACATTCGAAAACTCCTTCGCCTAAAGAATACGCCTGCGCTAAAAGTTCTGTCATTCCATATTCTGAATGAATGGCAGAAACGCCAAAACCTTTGCAAAGCTGTTCGTGAAGTTCTTCGCGAATCATTTCTTTGCGTTTTCCTTTCATTCCTCCGGTTTCCATAATAATGGTATTTTGAAGCTTGAACTGATGTTTTTCGATTAAATCTAATAAGGCATAAGTAACACCAATTAAAATCACATTTTGACCGGATTCATCCAAAGAAGTCAGCTTTTTAATTAAGTCGTCATGATTGTGTAAATAAAAGCCGCTTTCAGGCTGATTGGATAGTTTTATTAAGTCTTCGACCATATAAATAAGCGAAGACCCATCGCGTTCGAGATATGACGGCAAAAGCGCTAAAACGACATAATCTTCGATATTGCCGTAGAATTGCGAAAATCCGTTGCGGTAACTTTCCTCATATAGGGAAACATCGGTCACTAAATGTCTGCTGGTAATCATTCCGGTTGTTCCACTGCTGGTAAAAGTAACCTGAGCCGGATCGTTATTGGAAACCACATTGTGGCTTTTAAAAAACTGAATAGGTAAAAACGGAATTTGCTCCAATGATTTTACCTGTTGCGGATTTACTTTTAAAAAATCGCAGAAATCACGATATACAGGATTATTCTCGTGTTGAAAACGAAACACTTTTAATGCTATTTTTTCAAATTGTTTCTGACTCGAAATCGTAAATATATCGCTGGCTGTGATCAAAACTTTTTTTGTGCAAAGGTAAGTATAAATGTAAATAGTTTTCAGTTTTCAGTCGCAGTTTTCGGTCTGTCCGACTATAGCCAAAATAGGCAATAAAAAAGCCCCAATGTTAATTGGAGCTTTTAAATATATTTTATGCCTTTTACCTAATGATAAGTTTTCGGGTTGCAGAGGCATTTTCTTCACTTATTTTTATGATATAAACGCCAGGAGCTAAATCTGCAACGTTAAGTTCTCTGGTAGATAAATGTCCTTGTAGGACTTTTTTCCCCAGTACATCAAAGACAATAATTTCTTTTTCTAAATCGTTTTTAGATGTTATATAAACTTTGCCATTTGTAACAGGATTAGGGTACAAGCTAAGCCCCTCAATGGTAGAACCGTCTTGAGGTTTTGGTAATTGCTTACTATTATCCTGCGCTGATGCTGTTATAGTAGTAAAGAAAAAAGCCAATAAGAGTATAATATAAAAGTAGTTTTTTGCCATCGCTTTATTTTGATTAATGTAAATATACAAAAAAAATTACAAAAATGACGCCAAAAAAAAACATCCTAAATATTTAGGATGTTTTTAACATTTATATATGTTGTATTCTTATTTGATTAAGCTTACACCGTCAACAGTAGCCCAAGCGCCAGTAGTTAAAACAGCTCCAGTAGCTGTAGTACTAGTTACGAAATTTGCTACAGGGAAAGTTACTGTAAAATCAGGTACACCTGCGATTGGAGTAACATTTGTTGTGTTAGAGATTTTCACATTCAAAAGTTTAATTTTTCCTGTATTTACCTGGTGAGTATTGGTTGCAGCATCTAAGATACTAACAGCGCTTCCATTATATGTAGTTCCATTAAAAGTGAAGTTACCATAACCATCAATCACGATGTTGCTGTATTCTCCGTTACCTTCTCTTTTGAATTGAAAAGCATCAACTTGGTTGTCATTTGCTTCAGGAACGTTACCAGCTTCTCTTTTTAAAGTAATGTTAGAAACTTTTGGTCCGAAAGCATTATCATTTGCAGAAGCTTCGATTTCCATTCCGTAGTTACCTTTTCCAGTTTGGTAAGCATACCAGTTTGTATTAGCAGTACCTTGCCATCCATCTTGCCAGTCAAATGAGTCATCCCAGTTTCCGTAAGAAATAGCGTTTGTCATGCTTACAGTTCCTCCGAAGAATTCGAATCCGTCATCAGCACCTTTGTAAGATACTAAGTGATCTAATTTTGTTCCAGAACCTACTGAATAAAAAGTAAAACCATTGTTTTCTTTATTACCATCAGCTAATTTAGATCCTGCATATTCTACTCTTGTGTATGATAATGAACCACTATTGTCAGTTGCATTTGTTCCACCATAAGTAATTTTGTTACCATCTTCAGAAGTACCAGTAGTTAATCCGCCAGCAATAAGTGCAGGAGCATTTCCGTAAATAATAATTCCACCCCAAGATCCAGGAACTTTAGATTTTTCAGTAAATACAACTGGTTGATCAGCAGTACCGTTAGTAATTAATTTTCCACCTTTTAGAACAACTAATGCGTTGTCTCCAGTAGCTTTATCGATAGTAATTGTTGATCCTGCATCAAAAGTTACAGTTACACCATCATTAATTTTTACAATTCCTTTTAAAGTGTAGTTACCATAAGCAAAAGTTTTGTTTGCAGTGATAGTACCCGTGATTTCACCTGTTGCTGGTGGAGTAACCGGAGTTGTATCATCACTACTTGAGCAAGAATTTAAAAATAAACCCGTAGCAAGAGCTAAAGCAAAAAATTTAGTTTTCATAGTTGTGTTATTATGTGTTTTTATTTTTATCAAAATTAGAACGGAAATCTTTTTCAGGTGTTATCTGAATATTACTTTACAGTTACCAAAAAACAATTATAATATTAAGAGAATGTTAACTGGGTTTTGTTAAAGTAACTAACAAAAAAAGCTCCAGATATCTGGAGCTTTCATTACTATATGTGTTAAATGAGTTTAAAAAGTGTATCCTAATTTTAGAGAAAATCCAACTCCTTTTTTGTAGCTGTTAGCTAAGTGTGATTGTTCGGCAAAAGGTAAAGTTCCTTCGTTTCCAAATTCAAGTTTTCTTTCAGGATTTAACAAGTTATCTGCAGTAAATTTAATATCAAAATGTTCTGATATTTTGCTGCCCCAAACAAGGTCTAACTGTGAAACAGGTAATTCATAAGTATGATCCTGACCATTTGTTCCTACTGCAAAAATTCTTTTTCCGAAAACGCCATATACAAGAGACATTGTATTTGTCCAGTCTTTTGCTAAATTGAATTCATATTTTAAATCTGAGTTTACTAACCAATTTGATGCTCCTTGTAAATTTCTTGAACCTTTGTGTGTTTCAAGTGTAGTAAGTCCTGCAGTAATTACTCCATCTTCATCAATTGAATCATATGTAGGACTCACATTTACTTTTGTAGCCATTACTGTTGTGTTAAGACCAAATGAAAATGCAGATAAACTTTCGCTGATTCTGTCTAATCCTAAAAGGAATTCAAATTCTGCTCCATATAAATTAGCGCTGTCAGAATTTAAGAAGGTTGTAATAGTTCCTGATGTAGCATTAGTAACAAATGTTCTTTCAATTGGGTTATCAATATATTTTCCAAATACACCAACAGCAAACATTTCTTTAGCACTAGGAAAAAGTTCGTATTTTAAATCAACATTATAGTTATCACTGTTTTTTAATATAGAATTTCCCTGTATTGCAGTTCCATCAGCATTTTGATAGGTGATAGGGAACGATTCCATTATTACTGGTTTTGTGTAAGTTTTACTTGCCGCAAAACGCAGGTTTGATTTCTCGTTCATAAGATATTTAACATTCAAAGAAGGCAAAATATACAAGTTGTCGTATTTAAGTATTTTAAACGGATCAGTAAAACTTCCTAATCCTCTATAGTGAGTTTCTTTTAGGGTACTTTCAACTCGAACACCTGCATTCACTTCGTATTTGTCAGCAAATTTCAAAAGTAAATTTGTGTAACCGGCATTTGCACTTTCGTCAAGTTTTACTTTATAGGTTGTATTTGAGTTTTCCTGAAAATAAACATTCGAATTTGTTACAAGATCACTTTCAATTTTATCGTTAATGGTATTTAAGTCATATGCAAAACTAGGACCCTGAATAGCAACAAATCGGTAAGAAGATTCCATTTTAGACATATTGCCATTATAACCAATAGTTAATTTATTTTGTTTGTCAGTACCTTTTCCGAATTTCAGACTGTATTCTGCCATAGCAGAAATAAATGAATTTCCATCTATAGTTAAATACTGACGCAGGATATTGTTGTAAGCAGTATTAATTACACCATCGCTTTGTAAAGTACCAGAAAGAACTTTTCTGTCCGGTTGCTCATACTTTGTATCAGCATAAGAAACGCCAGCCTTTATGTTTTGATTTTTGTCTTCTGTCAAAGCATATTCTCCACCTAATTGTAAGTTTAAATAATCGCTTTTCTCTAACTGATTGGTACGGATAAGAGTATTTTTAATCGCAGGAGTACTTTCCGATTGTCCAAATTGATCTTTTATTGAGTTTAAAGTTGTCTTAATGTATAACGTATTAAAATTTAATTTTAATCTATTTGTATTATAGTTTAATCCTAATAATGAAGACGTAGTAGTTTTAAAACGGTACTCTGTAGTTAAAAAATTATTAGCATATACTGAAGGTGAATTTATATTCATAGTTCTTTCAGCACCTTCTCTAATCGCATAGTTATTATCATAATTAATAGATAATAAGTAAGAGAAATTACGGTCGTCGCTTAAATTAAATTTCTCAGCGTGCAATAAGTTTAAACTTGAATTTAAAGGAGCTTTTGTTTTATTAACATTAAAACCTTTATTACCATTTATTGAATTTAATGATTGATCTGTTGTGAAAACTTGTTTCGTTGCTTTATCTCCAAGGAAACTTGGTAACTCTCTGTCTTTACCATTAAATCCAAAAAAACCTGCAGCTGTATCTGCATCAGTAGATAATAAGAAATCCTTAAAGCTGTTTCCAGTTGTATAACCTGCTCCAATATTTATTTTCGTAATACTTTTTGATGGCTTTGAAGTTTGAATATTAAATGTTCCACCTGCAAAATCTCCATAGATATTAGGGTTGAATGTTTTATAAACATCAATAACCCCCACAATGTTTGTTGGAAACAAATCAAGAGAAACTATTTTAGTGAATGGACTGTTTGATGGGGCAGCAAGATCATTAATTAATAAATTGTTGTATCTGTCTTCAAGACCACGAACAAATAAACCTCTTGAACCTACTTTTGAAATACCGGTAATTTTTGTCAAACCTTCTTCAACATCATTAACACCTTTTCTTGACATTTCCTGAGCACCAATACTTTGTTTAATTACAACAGCATTTTTTTGATCTAACAATAAAGCTGTTTCTTTTTCTCTGTTTACAGAAGATGACTTTACCACAACATCCTTCAAAGTATAACCAGCTCCAGAAGAAAGTGCCTTGTTTACAGTTACAGTTTGGTTAGCTTCTACCGTAGCAGGAACTTCAACAGATTCATATCCTAAAAAGCTTAGGATTACAGTATAATTTCCAGGGTTTACAGAAATTGAATATTTTCCGTCAATGTCAGTGTTAGTACTAATGTTTGTTCCTTTAATTAAAATATTTGCAAAAGGAAGAGGTGCATTGTTCATTTCTTTGTCGGTTAATGTACCAGAAATTGTACCTTTGTTTTGAGCGATCGAAATCGTGCAGATAAATAATGTAAATAATAGAAATTTTAGATTGAATTTCATTTTAGTTGTGTTTAATTTATTTTTTTGCAAAGAAAGAACCGCCCTGTAAAGTTCATGTTACGCACTTGTTATGTTTTTGTGTTCTGTAGATTATCAAATTGTTATGAGATTAAATTACCGTTAACGCGGATTTTTAACCGTCGATTTATTATTATATTTACCATCGCAATTAAAAACCATCAGATTTTTTAGGATGAAATTTGATGAGAAAACTCAATTTTTGCTATTTTATGAAAAAAACTCAAACCAAGATTTTATTGGTCGACGATGAACCGGATATCTTAGAAATCGTAGGCTATAACCTTGCTCAGGAAGGGTATCAGATTGTAACAGCTTCTAACGGAAAAGATGCAATCGCAAAAGCTCAAAAAGAATTGCCGGATTTAATTATTATGGATGTGATGATGGCAGAAATGGACGGTATGGAAGCTTGTGAACATATCAGAAAAATACCAGAATTAAATAATGTAATCATAACATTTTTGACAGCAAGAAGTGAAGATTATTCGCAAGTAGCTGGTTTCGATGCAGGTGCAGATGATTATATTACCAAACCAATAAAACCAAAATTATTGGTCAGCAAGGTAAAGGCTTTGTTAAGAAGGTTAAAAGAACAAGAAGTCGTTAGCGATACTTTAAATGTTGGCGGAATCGAGATTAACCGGGAAGAATATAAGATCATAAAAGGAAATGTAGAAATTGCATTGCCAAGAAAAGAATTCGAATTGTTTTACTTATTGGCTTCAAAACCAGGTAAAGTTTTTAAAAGAGACGAAATCCTTGATAAAGTCTGGGGCAACGAAGTGGTAGTTGGAGGAAGAACAATCGATGTTCACATCAGAAAGTTACGCGAAAAGATTGGAGAAGATCTTTTTAAAACAATAAAAGGAGTAGGATATAAATTTGAAGTTTAATTTTTTTAAGATGCTAAGAGACTAAGATTCTAAGATTCTAAGTAATTTTGATTGAGATCTAACATTAAATTATAGCCCGTACTTTTATACTCAAAGTCAATCTTTATCAAAATTTAATTTGATAAAGATTGACTTTTGAAGATTATAGAAATAAGCTTTACTTTTATAGGAGCTTATATCACTTATATGGTGAAAATAATAATATCTAAATGGTTCAATACTATCAATGAAAATTAATTTTAAAAAAACATACAAATTTGCCATAAAATCGGCATTATATATAAGTCTTTTTGCAACGGGATTTGTACTGATTTTAATGTCATTATTTTATAAAGCGCAGTTAAAACATCAAATTGCCTTTGGATTAATTTTCATCATATCGATTTACATTTTCTCCTTTTTGGTTTTACAATATCGTGTAGAACGTTTTATCTACAGAAGAGTAAAAAAAATATACGATGAGGTTTCGTTATTAGAATCCACAACATTGATCAATCAGCCTATCACGACAGACATGGAAACGCTTTCGCGCGAAGTGAAAAAGTTTGCAACTGATAAAAAACTCGAAATCGAAATGCTCGAAATTAGAGAACAATACCGAAGAGAGTTTTTAGGAAATGTTTCGCACGAACTAAAAACGCCTTTGTTTACCGTTCAGGGTTATGTTTCGACTTTGCTGGATGGCGCAATGGATGATAAAAACATTCGAAAAAAATATTTAAAGCGTGCCGAAAAAGGTGTAGAACGATTGATTTACATCGTAGAAGATCTTGATATGATTACCAAACTCGAATCTGGCGATTTGGATTTGAATATGACCGATTTTGATATTGTAGTACTCATTCAGAATGTTTTTGATTTGCTGGAAATGAAAGCCGAAAAGAAAAAAATAAAATTGGCTTTTGAAAGCAGAAACGTAAAATCGGTTATTGTTCGTGGCGATCAGGACAGGATTCAGCAAGTACTCGAAAATCTGATTGTAAACTCCATTAAATACGGAAAAGAAGGAGGCTTAACCGAAGTAGGCGTAGTAAATCTAACCAAGAAAAAAGTTTTAATCCGAATTAGCGATAACGGAGAAGGAGTTGAAAAACAAAACATACCAAGACTTTTTGAGCGTTTTTACAGAGTGGATAAAAGCGGAACACGATCTGAAGGCGGTTCCGGTTTAGGATTAGCCATCGTAAAACATATTATCGAAGCGCACAAAGAAAAAGTATACGTAGAAAGTGAATTCGGAATTGGTTCGGAGTTCTCTTTTACACTCGAAAAAACGTATAAAACGCAAAAAGCAGAGGTTAAAAAATTGTAAGCTTTATAAATATCATACGCTATATATAGGGCCTGAAAACCCGAATAATATTTGCATAACCATTTCGAAACAAATCTTCTTATTTTGGTAACGCCTTGTTAATGATTTCTTAACATAGGTGATACATCTTTGCATCTTGAATTTTAGCGCATTATAAAAAGATGATAAAAAGAAACATAATTGCAATTTTATTGCTGATTACTTGTGTTGCAAATGCGCAAGAGTTAACAAAAGAAGATGTAAAAAAAGAAGTAGTTCGTCTTCTTGACTCTATCAACAAAGCCAAACTTCCGGATACCAAATCGGGTGTTAGCAATGACGAACACTGGTACGACAGAATCTCTTTAAGAGGTTATGCACAAATAAGATACAACGGTTTATTTTCTACAAACGATAAAGTTTCCTGCGAACAATGTGATAAATCATGGGGAACAACTTCGACAGCTCCGGATGCAAAAGCAAACAACGGACTTTTTATTAGACGGGCACGTTTAGTGTTTTCAGGACAGGTTCATCCCAATGTGTTTTTCTATTTTCAACCTGATTTTGCCAGTTCGCCAAGTACAGGAATTCAAAATTTCGTTCAGATCAGGGATTTGTATTTCGATCTTTCTTTTGATAAGAAAAAGGAATATCGCGTACGTGTGGGACAAAGTAAAATCCCTTATGGTTTTGAAAACATGCAATCCAGTTCACAGCGTTTGGCTTTAGATCGAAATGATGCCATGAATAGTGCTATATTAAACGAACGTGATTTAGGAATATTTTTTTATTGGGCTCCGGCCGAAATCAGAGAGCGTTTTGCCATGCTGGTAAAAGACGGTTATAAAGGTTCTGGTGACTTTGGAGTATTTGCCTTTGGAGTTTACAACGGTCAAATTGCCAATAAATTAGACGGAAACAGAGATTTGAATGTTGTCGCAAGAGTAACATATCCGTTTGTTATCGGAAATCAGATTATAGAACCTGGACTTCAGGCTTATACCGGAAAATGGGCTTTTACAGGCGAAATTTCAACCGGCGTTATCGTCAATGATCCGCAATATGTAAAAGACCAAAGAGTAGGAGCGACTTTTGTTTTGTATCCAAAGCCATTCGGAATCCAGACAGAATATAATATAGGAACAGGACCTCGCTATAATACACTTACAAACACAGTTGATGAAACCGATTTGAACGGTGGTTATGTCTTATTGAATTACAAATTGGATGTCAAAAAGCAGCATATTTATCCCTTTGCCAAATTTCAATATTATGACGGAGGAAAAAAATATGAAAAAGACGCCAGAAGTTATGTTGTAAGAGATTATGAATTAGGTATAGAATGGCAGCCAATAAAAGCCTTCGAACTTACAGCAGAATACGTGATTGCCGACAGAACTTTTGAAGACAGTGCGCTTCCAATCAACAGACAACAAGGAAATTTGTTGCGATTACAAGCGCAGTTTAACTTCTAAACTTTATCTTCAAATATAGAAAATAACGAATCCCAGTCGATGTTATCCTGAAACTGAGAAAAACCTGTAAACGACTTTACTCTTGATAAATCTTCAATGGTAAAGTCGTCTTGCAACGCATACGGTACCAAATTTTCATCCTGCAGTTTTATCGCTAAATATTCCTGTTCGTATTGTCCGGGTGTTGGAATAAAAAAAGCTTTTTTACCCAATTTAGCCAAATCCATAACAGTAGTATAACCGGAACGGCATAAAACCAATTCACTTTCGTTAAAAGTCTGTTCCAACTGTTTAGAATTCATGAAATTGTAATGCGTAACATTTCCTGATTCTCGTTTGGTCTGGTCTTTTTCGACTACACCTTTTACAAAAACCACTTTTCCCTCGTAATTCACGATTTCCTTTTCTAATTTTTGTTCCAGATATGTACGTTGAGGTTCTGGTCCGGAAAGAATAATCATTAAATCATATACTTTTGGCGTTTCCTTTTTTCGCATTCTGCTCAAAGGCCCAATATATTTTAAGTCCAGTTCATCGGTTTTTAAATGACCTAAATCTCCGGTAAGATTTACCTCTTCATTAGTGTCGGGAACCCAGCATTCATCGTATTTTTTTATAATATGCTGATGACATTTACTTGTAAACCAAGTCGTATTTCCCGTCATCACATTCAGTTGATGCGTTATAAAAACCGATGGAATTTTTTTACTGAAAACACCTAGTCTGTTGTCCGAAATAATACCGTCAATACCGTGTTTTTTAACCCACGATTTTACCATTCTTTTTTCATCGCGAATGGCAGTAATCATTTTCGGCAGGTTTTTAATCAGCTTCCATTTAAAATTTTTACCATTTTTAGCATATTCAATATGATACGATGGCAATTCAAGAGTTTGAACATAAGGGAATTCTTTTCTTAACAAAGCAAGCGCAATACCGTCAGAAGCTATTATCGGAATGAAGTTATTTTCCTGAAGAGCTTTTATAATCGGGATGCATCTTGTGGCGTGCCCTAATCCCCAGTTTAACGGTGCGACTAAAATAGTTTTGTTTGCAGAATATTCAATACTCATATTATGTTTGCTTTTTGACGAAGATATATAAATAAGTCTTTTCTGCTATTTCGGAGATATTACTAAATTATTAACTCTATATTTTATTTAAGTTGCTAAGATACTGAGGTTCTAAGTTTTTTCCCGGCAAATAAAAAAGCCGAACTTATGTTCGGCTTCAAAGTTTTATGTCTTACAATTTGAGCATTCTAAGAACCTCAGAATCTTAGTCTCTTAGCACCTTAGCACCTTTCTCCTTAATCCTGAATATACGTTTTGTTTCCGTTTTTATTAATGTAATACTTTCCGCCTTTTGGCCCGGTATACACTTTTTTACCGTTGTATTCTCCCGTAACTTTATCCGCTACTTTTGGAGCTTTTTCATTGGTTTCCTTCAAAGATTGTACAGTCGCTTTTTTAGTGGCTGTTGCATCTTTTTTTACCGATTTAGCTTTTGTGTCCGCTTTCGCTTCTGTCTTTTTTATGTCCGCTTTAGTGCTTTCGGTTTTGGCTTCTTTTTTTGCTTTTGCAGCATCAGCCTTTGCTTTTTTTGCATCTGCCGTTGCTTTGTCAGTCTTATCTGCTGCTTTTTTAGCTTTTGCAGCTTCTTTTTTAGCATCTGAAGCAGCCTGGTCAGCGTCAGATTTTGCTTTTTTCGTCTTAGCTTCTGTTTTAGACTTAGTCGTTTTTGTTGTTGTTTCCTGAGCATAGAAATTTCCGGAAAGCACAAATACAAAACAGATTAAAAATAATTTTTTCATAAGTTGAGAGGTTAAAATTTGAATTAAAAATAATCAATTTATGGTAATGTTGTTCGCAAAGTGTTAAAAATAAGCACGAAGCTGAACATTTCCGGTATGAACCGTATTTCCCGTCTCACTTTTTCTGCCCTGGTAATTTAAATTAATATCTAAAAACTGCGTGATGTTTTTCTGTAAAAGCAACTTCCAAACCAGATTTTGTCCAGCCTGAAGCCCCTCCAGCATCTGAAAACCGACAGATGAAAATTCATTGCCTTCAAATTTATTTTCATAAAAAGAAAACTCGCCATTTACTGTTATCTTTTTTTCGCCCGCATAAGAAAAAGAAGTTCCCAGCCTATTTTGACGCAGTGTTTCAAAATTCCCTATTTTGTTTTCTTTGTTTTGAAGTTCATAAAAGAAATCCAGACTCGTATTTTTCGAAAATAAATAACTGACTTTAGGTGCAATCTGATAACCTTCCAAGTCATAATTTTTCTCTGTAAAATCTTCTGAAACTAAGTTTGTTTTGATTGTTTTAGTGAAGAAATTAAACAGCCAGCTTTTTTGATACAAATGCGTGTATTGCAATTGATGCGAATTGTTAGTGACATTTTGTGACCCAATCGAAAGCAGGTTTTTCCCTTTATTAATAAGGTAAGAATATGTTACAGAATGTTTTTGCTTGCCTCGATTATAATATAAACTGTTTCTGAAACTGGAATTTAATCCCAAAACATTTTCTTCAGAAGAACTAAACGGATTCAGTTCTAAACGATCACCGTCACTTTTTACCTTTCGATCCATAATAAACGAAGTCTGATTGTAAAAATAAGACGCCAGTTTTTTGAAGCCCGTTTCGTTTTGCCATTGCAGCGGATTTAAAGTAACCGATTGCGAAAATTTATTCTGATTGGTTTTAATGTAAATCTGATTCGGTAAAAAGATGCGGATAAACTTTGCCTGATCCGGAAAAGGCGCCACTTCAAACTCTTCCAATTCCTGAATTCCGTTGCCATTATAATCATTCCAGGTATAAACGCCCTGACCCGCCGGAACTTCGACATACGTAAATTCCTGTTGCGCAATAGTTCCTGAACTCGTTTCATAAGCCGTTCCTATTTGCATAAACTGATTAAAAAACCGATCGTTATACAGAATTCTGGAATTCAACGAAGGCTCATTTTTTCTCGAAACATCCGTAAAATTCAAAGTTCGATAACTCGCATAAACCGCCAAATCTGTTTTTTTGTTCTGAATCAATTTCGATTTCAAAACATACATTCGGGAATCGTTAACATGCTGCAGCAAACCATTTTGCAAACTGTCGTTGCGGCGCTGTAAATATCCCAGTTGGACAAATACTTTTGTACTGTCGCCGCGTCCAACAAAAGCGCCATATTCTGAAAATCTTTGGCTCAGGGCCGAAAACTGATTTGTAACTTTATCTTTTTCCTGATTGTCTTCGATTTGAAAACTGCCTCCAACCCAGTTTTTACCAAAATGATATTTCGTTTTCGCCAGATTTCGAATGAATTTTGAAGTCGAAGCCGTCGCATTAGAATTTAAAAAACTACCCTGATTTTCTATTGTCCATTTATTCAGTTTAAAAAAAGCCGTTGCCGTATGTCGCGCTCCCGAATAGCTTTCGGTATAATCTAATTTCTCAAATTGATATTTAAATAAACCAATATTTGTAGTTTCCTTTTTGGCAAATAACTCAAAATTTACACCCGTAACCAAAAGACTTTGATTGCCTAAAAGCGAAGTTGTATTTAAATTCCAATCGCGGTTAAACTCAATATTATATAAACGCTCCACAGATCTGAAATCTTCCTGAACAAACTGGTAATTGGCAAAACCATCCAAAGTCCAGTCTCTTGTAAATAGCCGTTTTTTGACATTGGTTTTAAAAGCAATTCCTTGATTATTAGGATCGTCAATATTCGAAAATAAATTTTGATCCTTGTTGCTCATGGCAATTTCAAAATCAGCAAAAGTTTTTTCATCAGGATTGTATTTTCCCAGAAAAGTCGCCACCTGAATTTTCATTGGTGCAACCAGCTTTACAATAGGTTCATAATTTCCCTGCAAAACGCCGTTTATTGGCGATACATATTGATAAATGCGCTCAACAGAATTGTTGTTTTGAATGATATAATTCCCCAGATTATTGCCAACAAGACTAAATTTTACATTGTATAAAACATCGCTCGAATTGTTCGAATATTCATAAACATCAACATTGTTTACGAGTACTTTTTTATACAAAATTTTAGTATCAGCATAAGCATCTTCATAAGCAGAAGGCGCGACCATTAAGTTTTGATCGTCTCCAGCCTGACTCAAAATCTGAACCTGTTCTGTAGAAAGATTTTGCTGCAAAGGCTGGTTTTTCATATCATTTTCAGAATAAATATAACCGCCAAAGCTCCAGCTTTTATTCTCGTGCGTTGCGCCCGCATAAGTAACTAGTCGGTTGTAATTTCGTTCAGAATATTGGTATTCGACATTGATACGCATTTCAGATGTAATCGGAAAAAGCGAGGTAAACACAATTTCTCCCGCGTTATAATCAATCACATAATCGTTGTTTTCACCACGTTTCAGCAAAACACCATTTACATAAACGCGCTCAGAACCGGAAATGACCAAAACGTACAATTCGCCATTTTGCCCTTTTAATTTATAAGGTCCCTGATTGCCTTCCTGTCCCGTAAAAGTACTTTTGGCATATTGTCCTTTTACAAAAGCAACCGATGCAAAAACATTGGTTTTATTTTCTTCACCACCAAAATCAAAACTCGTCGCAAGTCCCTGAACCTTTTTATTAAAACTCAGGAATTGGGTTTTTCGGTTTTCCAGAAAAACATCGCCTGCGCGAATGTTCCAGTCATCACTAAAAAGTTCCATGAAAATATTATCAAACTGATCCAGTTTTTGCGAATATCCTCCATCTTGTAACGGAATATTATTGTCCTGAAGCGAAGCCCGCAAACTCACTTTATCTGATATTTTTCCGGTGATCTGAAGATCCAGATTAGAGTTCAAAACCGTATTTTGATTATTCCCAATAGTGACACCTCGCGTAATACTTCCCGAAGTATTTAAACCCTCAAACGGAGTAACTTTTTTGGCATTTTCATTTTCGAGTTTGTATAATTTCTCTGTGCCAACATCGTTGCTAACCACCTGACTGTCTTTGTAAAGCGAATATTCTTTGGTTAGGAAATCAGGATATTTTAAATAATTGACAATTAAAGTATCTGAAACCGAATTGAATTTTTCATTTAAAAGTAGAGTTCCTTTTTGAAAATCAATTTTATAAAAAGTAGAATCAATCCGTTCATTTTTAGTATTTAAAAGCTCAAAAAAACTGGAGTTTATACTAAATTTTTCCAGGTGGATTGTGTCTTTTGTTACGATTACTTTTTTCGTTTGATACGATGATTCCGTTTCCTGCGCCTGAACACCAGAAAACCAAAACAGCACCATTAAAAACAGTAATTTTTTCAACATACAGACTTTAACTCTAAAAAGCCAAAAGTAGTATTTATAATTGGGAAATTCTGAAGGATTTACACGTCCATAATATTGTGAGTTAGAGCATTATTCTATTATTTTAAAATAGTAGTAGCATCATAAATCAATCTTTTTTTTAGCTTTGTCTGCAATAACCAATTTAGATTATGGATACTGGCAAAGAACTTTTATTCTTTTTTAGTGCTTTGGGAGCTTTCAACGGAATTATTCTTGGCGTGTACTTTTTCTTTTTTACGAAGAAAAAATACCTGACCAACTATTTCCTTGGTGCGCTTTTATTTGCGTTAAGTATTCGAATCGGGAAATCTGTATTTGTGTATTTTGATCCCACTTTGCCCAAAATGTATTTGCAGTTTGGACTTACAGCCTGTTTTTTTATTGGTCCGTGTTTGTATTATTTTCTGAAATCAGCCATCGAAGAAGTAAATGTGATGCCAAAATCCTGGAAAATCACGCTTTTATTTTGGGGAATTTTGATTGTGACAGTTGGAATTTTATATCCATATGAAGATTATCCAAAACTTTGGGGACACTCGATTATAAAAGTAATTTATTTTCAATGGTTCGTTTATATTGTTTTTTCAGCATATACTATCCGAACAATTTTAAAAAAAATAATAGATCCAAAACAAAAAGCAACACCTTCAGAAATCTGGTTCGGAATGCTTTTTCTGGGTAATTTCCTTTTGTTTCTGTTTTATTTTCTTTCGATTATGGGCGCGTCAGGAGCAACTTATATAAGCGGTGCCGTGGTTTTTTCTTTTATTTTATATTTAATTATTTCGATTCTTTTATACCGAAAGAAGACGGATGATTTGTTTCTGCTGAACAATCAAAAATATTTGGGTAAAAAAATAGATGCGACGGAAGCTGCTATTTTATCTGAAAAATTAGAAAAAATCATGATTGACAAAAGTTTATACAAAAATCCAAATTTGAGTTTACAAGATTTAGCACTGGAACTTACTATTTCAAGTCATCAGTTGTCGCAGTTTTTAAATAACAATCTGGGAAAAAATTTCACCAGTTTTATTAACGAATTCAGAATAAACGAAGCGTGTAAAATCATCACTTCAAATGATAAACTAACATTAGAATCTATAGGTTATGATGTTGGTTTTAATTCGAAATCGACATTTTTTGCCGCCTTTAAAAAACATACCGGAACAACGCCGCTAAATTATCAACTGCAGGCTTTACAAACTTAAGTTATGAATATTGGTAAAGAAATATTATTCTTTTTTGGTGCTTTGGGCGCTTTCAACGGATTTATTCTGAGTGCGTACTTTTTCTTTTTTACCAGAAAAAAATACCTTACCAATCTTTTTCTTGGCGCTTTGCTTTTGGCTTTAAGTATTCGGGTTGCGATTACGGTTTTTGTTTATTTTAATCCTGATTTGCACAAAACGTATCTTCAAATTGGGCTTTCTGCCTGTTTATTAATTGGTCCGTTTTTGTATTACTTTCTAAAATCAGGAATTCATTCCGTTACTGTAATTCCGCAAATTTGGAAATATCATCTAGCAATTTGGTTTGTGCTGATATTGAGTATTGGGTTTTTATTTCCGTATAAAAATTATCCGGTTTTATGGAATGATTATTTTGTAGCAGTTATTTTTCTGCAATGGTTTAATTACCTCTTTTTGTCAGGTTTTGAAAGCCGACTATTGCTTCAAAAAACTATTCAAAATTATGATACTACCTCTCCGGCCGAAAAATGGTTTGCGATGATTTTCTTCGGTGACGCGATTATTTTTCTTTTTTATTTTCTTGGTTTTGCCAGAGTTCCATTTATTTCGTGTGTAACAGGTTGTTTGTCCTTTACATTTATTTTGTATTTAATAATCCTGATTCTTTTATACCGAAAAAAAACAGACGATTTGTTTTTATTGAATATTCAGAAAGCAAAAAAAATAGACCAAAAAGAAGCGGCAGTATTAGCTGAAAAATTAGAAAAAATCATGCTCGACAAAAGTTTATACAAAAATCCAAATTTAAGTTTACAGGATTTGGCGCAGGAACTGAATATTTCAACTCATCAGTTGTCGCAGTTTTTAAACAATAATCTGGGCAAGAACTTTACCAGTTTTGTAAATGAATTTAGAATAAACGAAGCCTGCAAAACCATAGTTTCAAATGATAAACTCACATTAGAATCGATAGGTTATGATGTTGGTTTTAATTCGAAATCCACATTTTTTGCGGCCTTTAAAAAACATACCGGAACAACACCTTTAAACTACCAGATTCAGGGATTTCAATCGTAAACAGAGTATTGATTTATAAATTCGTACTCCTGAATTCTCTTTCCATTACCTCATTTTGCGGTTTTGAGCTGACTTTTGTCACTACAAAAAGTCAAACCTTAACCGTTACAATTTATGAAGTTTTTAATTTCAGTTTTCGTTTTTATCTATTGTTTCTTTTTTGCCTTGAATGCAAAAGCGCAAACTAAACCAGCAATTCCAGCAAAAGTTGAAAGTCAAAATAATGAGTTAAATGAAGTCATTATTAAAAAACAATCGCCATTGTTAAAATACGGAGCAAACGGAACAATCGATGTGAATGTTGCCAATACAGTTTTGGCGACAAGCAGTTCTGTAAACGAATTATTGGGCAGAGTTCCCAATGTTGTCGTTGCCGAAGGACAAATTAGTGTTTTGGGAAAAGGAGAAGCCATTATTTACCTAAACGGAATTTTGATTAATTACGAACGTTTTACGGCGATCCCGGTTTCGCAGATTTTAAAAATAGAAGTCATATCAAATCCATCTTCAAAATACGATGCAGAAGGAAAAGCGGTCATTAATATTATTACAAAAAGAAGTATTGAAAGCGGAACAATGGGAACGGCAAGTCAGCAATTAACAGTTTCTAAATTTGCCGGAACGAGCACAAACACGCTCCTTGATTTTAATTATACGAAAGGAAAATTTTCGTTTATAACCAATTACGGACTGCAATTAGGCAAAGGCCGGGAACTTTTGTACACGACAAGAACGCGCTCAAATCCCGATGATTTTATGCGATCGCAACTTACAACAGATTGGAAACGCCAGTTTAATAATTACTCTAATTTTGGTTTTGGCGTGCAATATGCTTTTTCTGATAAGGATTATATTTCATTAGCATACAGCGGAAATATTGAAGATTTAGGCGGAGCAATTGTAAGTCGAAATTCTATCGAAGACAATACCGGAACTAATTTTTATGCGACAGATATTGCTAAAAACGATGTTTTGCTAAATCAGTTTGTCAATTTAAGCTACAATATGATCACCGACAGTAAAGGTTCGTCGTTATTTATAGCAAGTCAATATTCAAATTATAATGGAACGATACACGATTTTATTGACGAGAATAGTCTGGTCGATAACTTAAATACCGGGCAATATTTAAAAAATAATGTTGCAAATGGTATAAATATAATAATGGCACAAGCAGATTATTCTAAGAAAAATAATGAAAACACCAAACTCGAAACGGGGGCAAAGTTTAGTTATGCTACTATAGATTCAGGCACGGAGTTTTTGAAAGCGAATCCGGAGGATGAAATTTTTGAGTTAGACGATGAACTCTCCAGCGACTTTTCATACAAAGAAAAAATTGGTGCGGCGTATTTTAATTACGGAAAATCGTTGGGCGAAAAATTTAATTTTTCGGTTGGCGCCCGAGGCGAATGGACAACGTATGATTTGTTTACGAACGCAAACGGAATTCAGAAATTCAGTAAAAGTTATGGCAATATTTTTCCAAACGTACTTTTGAATTTTGATTTTTCTGAAGATTGGAAAGCGCATTTCTCCTATGTTTCCAGAATTACAAGACCAAGATATCAGGCATTAAATCCGTATGTTATTTATCAGGATCCGTTTACGACAATAGAAGGGAATCCGAATTTGGTTCCTGAGAAAACACATGCTTTCGAAATTGGAACGATGTACAAAAAGTTTGATTTTAAAATTGGATATACCTATAAAATCGATCCTATTTCTGGTGCGGCTTTGCGCGGCGATACACCCAACAGTTATGTTTTAAAAGGCATAAATCTCGAAAGTGGATATGTTTTTTTTAGTTCGCTTTCCAGGTCTTTTAATGTCAAATGGTGGACTTCTACAAACACAATAAGTGTTAATTTATCGAAATCTATAGATCATTATTATTCGTATGTTTTTAGTCCCGTAAAGCCTCAGTTTTACTTGTATTCCAATAATACATTTGCAATTCCGAATCTCTTTAAAGTCCAGCTTCTTGCCTGGTATTTGGGAGACAGAGGTTATGGATTGGGAAACGATAACAGCCGTTCAACAGTAACGTTAGGAATCGAAAGAAATTTTTTCAAAGATGCTTTAAAAATCAATTTTACGGCAAATGATATCTTTCACGATTTTATGGTTTCGGGAGATTATAATGTGGGACAAACCCAAATTTATTATCACAGAACCTACACAACAAATTATTTCAAATTAATCGCCACTTATAGTTTTGGAAATTCGAAAAAGACGAATTATAAGAAATCTGAAATTGAACAGACGGAGAATAACAGGGCGAGATAGATTTATTGAAAAGAAGAATACTTATTTTTCTTTCCAATAATCACTGTAAAAATTATTTGAGTTCATTAATTGCTGATGATTTCCAGAATGAGAAATAGTTCTATTTTCTAAAATATAGATATAATCTGCTGTGTTTTTTAAAATATTTAAACGATGAGAAATAAACAGAATCGCGCAATTTGGTTTTATTTTTTCAAATAATTTCATGGTAAAATTTTCGGTATTTCTATCCATAGCTGATGTCGCTTCGTCAAGAATTAAAAACTGGGGTTTTTTATACAAAGCTCTTGCTAAAGCAATAATTTGCTTTTGTCCGCCGCTTAAATTAATTCCTTCTTCGCCAACAATAGTGAGTACTCCTTGTGGTAATAAATTGAAAAAGAAATCGAAATGATATTCTTCAATAAATTTCAGAATATTTTCTGGTGAATCAGTCGTGCCTAAAAGAATATTATCAATTACATTGCCGTTAAATATTGTTATTTCCTGAGGAATTACGGCTAATAAATTTCTATAACTTTTAAGCTCAATATTTTGTAATTTATATTTGTTGTTTAAAATAATATATCCATTTTCGCAATTATAAAAACGTTGTAATATTTGACTGATTGTACTTTTTCCGCTCCCGCTTTCTCCAACTATAGCCGTAAACTTTCCTTTTTGAATTTCAATATTTATATTATGAAAAAGTTCACTTCTACCGGCAAATCGAAAGGAAAGATTTTGAATAGAAATACTGTTTATTTCAAAAATTTCTAAACCTTCTTCATTTTCTTTTTCGATAGATGCAAATTCATACATTCTGTTAAAAGCAATTTTAGCTTCATTTATAGGAATAGAAATTAGTGCCAAATTTGCAATTGAAGGCAATAAGGAACCAGCTATTCCTAAAATAGCCATAAGCTCACCAATTTTAATTTCTTTATTAAAAACCTGAACAGAAGTGTAGATTAAGATTCCAATTAAAAAAAGAACACTTGCCAGTCCGGATTGCCAGGATAATGAAATATTAATTTTTCCTAAATTAAATATTTTTTCTTGAAAATTGGCGAAAACATATTTGTTTAATTTGTTGAAAATAAGTTGTTTATTGTCGTTTTTTATAGTCGAAATTCCTTGAATAGTATTTATATGGTTACTTTCATTAATGGCATCACTTTGCATTATTTCTATTTGTGCCTTGATTATTTTTTTTTTATTTCGATAAATTATAAAGAAATAGATTGGTAAACTTAGTATGGAAATTAAACCCAGATCCCATGAATAACCAAACAAAAAAACTAAAGATATTATTGAAACTAAAACATCAATAACTAAAGTACTGGAAAGCATTTTAATTACACCTTGTACGCGTTGAGCATCATTTAATCTTGCAATAAGTTCACCTGTTTTTCTTGTGTCAAAAAAAGATTTAGGAAGATGTAAAAGTGAAAAGAAAAATGTATTATTTATTCGATTATTGAAATCTTTAGATTGTTGTAATAAGAAGAATTGTCTTAAAATAGTTATTCCAATTTTAGCTAAAAGCAAAATCGCCAAAAGTGAAATTCCAGATATTAATTTTTTAATATTGTGGGAAGGTAAAATATCGTCAATTAATTTTTGGGAAAATAGTGCCATTGACATTCCTAAACCTGCAATAAAAATACCTAACAGGATAGAAATCCAAATGAGTTTATAATCTTCTTTTAAGATACTTATGAACCATTTTTTCTGTGCATTTTTTTTTGCTTTTTCAGTAATAAAGTTCTCATTTGGTATAAGGGTTAAGCACGTTTTTGAAATCCATATTTTTTCTAATTCAGAAATAGATATATTATATATTCCTTTTCCAGGATCGCCAATTAAAAAACCTTTGGTTTCATGATATCTGTAACAAACAATATAATGTTGTGATTGGTTTTCAGTTAAAGTATGTAAAATAACCGGTTGTTTATGATCAATTAGAGTTTGTATATCTGCTTCGCAGCCCTCAGCGTTAAATCCTGATTGAATGGCAACTTGGTACAAACCTAACATTGTAGTTCCTTGTCTGGTTGTGCCGCTTAATTCTCTGAGTTTTTCAATAGATTGATTTCCGTTATATAATTTAATAATGGATAATAAACAAGCGGCTCCACAATCTGATTGATCAAGTTGTAATGTGTGCGTTTTTTTAATATGTTTTAAATTCATTTTGAGTTTATTCTACATTCATTTTACCTAACAAAGTTTTTGTATTAGTTTGTCCCTTAATTTTTTCAATTAAATGCTGATTTTTGTCATAAAGTACTAAACAAGGCAATGAATTCACATCAAAAGTACTTGCGAAAGTAGCTTTGTTATCACATAAAAAATAAACATTATCATAAGTTGTTAATTGATGTATTTGAGCAAATTTTTTGATAGTTTCCGGTTTTTCAAACGACACAAAAACCAATTGAATATCCTTAAATTTAGATATATTTTCTTCGATCATTTGTGTTTCATTATCGCAATACTCACATTCTGTATCGAAATAAATAAAAACAGTCGCAGTTTCTTTTTTTAGATCTTCATTAGTAAAAACACCATCATTTATATTTTGATAACTAAAAGCAGGAATAATTTCTATGTTTTGAGCTACTTCATTTTTATGATTTATTTTAAGCACAATTTGTGAGCATAAAAAAAGTAAAAACCCAATAAAAATTGTAATAAGAATAGTTTTTAGATATTTTTTCATTTTTCTTTTTTACTTATAATCTGTGAGATAATAACCAGAATCATTGTAATACTTCCCAACAAAGTTGAAGGAATGTCTGTATCATAAAAGTAATATCGAACAATGTGTGCAATCAATATTATAAAGCACATAACAACAAATATTTTTCTGATTTTAGACATTTTAAGAATAATTAAGAGTGAAAAACATTACCGTCGCGACCCATAATAATAAACCGGGAACATAACTCGAACCAACAATTTTTAGCCCGTAATCAGTATTCGTATTTGTTAACTTGCCAATTTGAAAACCTAAATAAATAATGTAAAAAAGTTCAAATAAGTTAAGTACTTGAAACGGATAAATAAACCAAGTTTCAAGACCTTTATAGCCTATTATATTTAATGCTGATAGTGGATAGAAATTTTGAATATCATTTAAATCATATTTTGTTTGGAAAAAACTGAACCAGAAAATTTTTAAAATGGGAACTATTACAAAAATGAATTCTGCATTTATAACCGCATTCCAAATAATTTTATATTTTATATCTCTATTAGATAAGAATAAACCAATGTAAACTATTGTAGCGATTGTTAAAGTTTTAATTAAAATGATAGCATAAATATAAAAATAAGCTAACCAATGCCAATTATCTTGGAACTCAAAATAACTGTTTAATTGATCTAAGGTTAAATAATCTGAAAGGAAATGACGAAGTAAACCCTTAAGATTAAGTATTATATTAGAAATTTCAGTTAATATCGTAAACGTTATAGAAAGTAGAAGACACTTTAAAAAAGTATTATTCATTTTAATGTTGTGATGTTCTGTTAATAAAAAAGCATTATCCAATTATGAATAATGCTTTCAAAATTTTATTAATCTTAATAAACTCTAATGATTTAAAGAAAGCTATTTCTCAAAATATAATTCTTTAAAATATTTTATATTCCATAATGGTATAATGAATAATAAAAAATCATTCTTTTTAAGAATATTTTTTTTTGATAATCTATAATAATCAGTAAAGAGTCTATAGAGATAATAGAATACTAATAATGTACAAAATAAGATTGAATCACCATTTTTTGCACTAAAATACAGCAAAGGTAATGGCAATAAAATTTGAAAATAATAGATCACTAAGTTTTTCATGTTGAATTTGTTGAAGATTAAAACAAGATAGGTTAACACCCATTTTTTGCTGCACAGGCAAGTGCAAATGCAACAGCAGTTTGTGGAAGAAAGGCAGTTGAAAGAGTTGCTACTACCGATCCCCATCCATGATTTGTATATACATCACTCATACAACCAACGACATTAGAGCCAGAACAACCTCCTCCACCTTCATCAGCATATTTAAGTTTTTCTGCTCCACCGGTCAAAATTTCCATTTGATTTAGTTCTAATTTTTTCATAAACAAATAATTAAGTTAATAATATTGATAATTTTTATACAAAGCTATAAGCTCTTCAAAGTTATTCTTATGCATAAATCGGTTATTTCAAGTCTGAATTCGAATATTCTAGTTTTTCTTCTTTTTGTAAAATCTATCGTATATAAGATATGATGTACATGATCCAATTATGATAGGAGAAATTTGTGAGAATAATTCTTTTTCTGAAGAAACTCCGAAAATTATTAATTCATAAATCCCAAAACTTATATAACAAATGCAAGCAATGAAAAATATTTTAATCATTAATTTATTGAAAGTTGTCATTGATTCTTTTTTTAAGTTTAAAATAAAATTAGTGTATAATAGAAATAAGTCTTAGTCAATTTTCGGTTTTTTTTTATTCTTCAATATGTATTATTGTAAATTATTTCCTATGTTTACAACGACAAAAGAGTAATTTATGAATGTATCTGTAGGAAATAAACTAAAAGAATTGCGTAAGGCAAAAAATATGTCGCAGGAAGAAGTTGCTGATTTTTTGCACATCTCCCAATCTGCATATGCAAGGATGGAACGAGGAGAGAGTACATCTTGGGCAAGCCATTTTGCCCGAATCTGTGAAGTTTTTGAAATAGCTCCACAAGATTTGGTAAAGAAAGAGCGTGGTTCTTCTAATTATGAAAATTTGACTAATTATGAGCGATCAACAGAAACAGCGATGTTAAGTGTTTACAGAAGAATTATTGAACAATACGAGTTACAAATTGAAAACCTAAAAACGATAATTAGAAATTTAAATAGTGATAGAAGTTAAACAAAAAAGGCTTCACATTTCGTGAAGCCTTAATATATGAATTGAAATAATTACCTTTTATAAAAGAATTAATTTAATTCTTTAGTTACAATCTGCATGGTTTCTCTACTCACTTGTTTCAATAAAACCGCTTTGTTTTCTTCCACCGTTTGAGCGGCCTTTTCTGTAAAGTGACGAATAGTATAAAGCGTTACATTCTCACTATAATCTACTTTGAATTTTTTCGAAAGAATGGCATTTAATTCATTGAAATTTCCAAATTTATCTTCTACACAAACAGAAAAACTAATCGCAGAGTTCTGGATTAAATTTACTTTGATTTTGAATTCGTGGAATAAACCAAAAATTTCACTAATGTTTTCTTCCATAATAAAAGAAAAATCAATCGACGAAAGTGAAATTAAAAGCTGTTCTCTTTTTACAATAAAACAAGGATATTGTGGCTCCAGATCAACCCCTTTAGAAACACAAGTTCCTTTTAATAACGGATTGATAAAAGATTTTACGTATAACGGAATTTCTTTTTTCTGTAAAGGCTGTAATGTTTTTGGGTGAATAACCGTTGCGCCGTAAAAAGCCAACTCGATAGCTTCACGATAAGAAATCTGGTTTAACAAACTCGCATTTTCAAAATAACGCGGATCCGCATTCATAACTCCGGGAACGTCTTTCCATATTGTTACACTTTCTGCACCAAGGCAATAAGCGAAAATCCCCGCAGTATAGTCAGAACCTTCGCGACCCAGCGTTGTAGTAAAGTTATTTTCATCGGCACCTAAAAATCCTTGTGTGATATTTAATGTTTTTCTTGGTACATTTTTACTGATAAGCTGTTCAGTTGTTTCCCAATCTACTTCTGCATCTCTGTAATTTGCATTGGTTTTAATGAAATTACGAACATCAAGCCATTGTGTCTGAATGCCTCTGAAATTCATATAATGACTCAGAATTGTAGTCGAAATCAACTCTCCAAAACTCACAATCTGATCATAAACAAAATTGTAATTTGGTGATTTGTTATGTGCCAGGAAATATTCCAATTCAGAAAACTGAGCATTTACCGCAGCAAAAACTTCGTGTTTTTCATCTTCAAATAAATCCAATACAATTTTATTGTGGTAATTTTTAATTTCCTGTACAGAGGAATTTAATTCTCCCGATTGATCAAAATAATTCTTAATTACAACTTCAAGAGCATTTGTGGTTTTTCCCATAGCCGAAACTACCAAAATCACATCTTCATAACCCACTTTTTGTAAAACGTCATATACGTTTTTAATTCCATCTGCATCTTTTACCGATGCTCCACCAAATTTAAATACTCTCATTTTTAATTTTAGATTTTTAATTTTTTCCGCCACGAATTCACGAATTATTTTTTAATCTTTACGAATGAAAATTCGTGAATTCATGGCAAACTTGACACAGATTTTAAAATCTTTTTAATCCTTACAATCTGTGGCTAAATATTTTTTTTACAATTTCTCCAAAAACGAATTGATTCCCGTCTGATCCATTTGAACAACCTGCCAGTCTTCTAAGATTCTTGCGCCGGAATTCTTGTAGAAATTTACCGCCGGCGTATTCCAGTCAAGAACATTCCATTCAATTCTTCTCACATTATCTCTTTTTCCCTGTTTCATAATTTCGGCATAAAGAGCAGAACCCAAACCGGTACCACGCATTTTTTCTTTTACGATTAAATCCTCAAGGTGAATCGTTTTTCCTTTCCAGGTCGAATAGCGATAATAATATAATGCGATTCCAACAATTTCTTTTTGCTGTTCGCCATTTTCAATCTCGGCTACAAAAACTTGAAACAATGGTTTTTCGCCAAAACCGTCGCGTTTTAAATCTTCTTCTGTTATAACAACAGCTTCAGGTTCTTTTTCGAATATTGCCAATTCCTGAATCAGTTCCAGAACCGCTCTCATGTCTTCAGGATTTCCTTTTCTAATATTCATTATTCTTATTATTAGTTGTTTATTAGCTAAATATGTATTTTTTTATTCGCTCCTTCTTAGCTTTAATTAGCAAATATATAATAGTAGCAAACTAACAAAATAATTTTTAAATCATTCTCACAAAAAAAACGATATTTGTGACTTAAAATTAAAACTACAACGATTTAGTAATGGAAGAACGCAATAAAACACTGGGAGAGTTTATTATTGAGAACCAAAAAGCATTTCAATATTCGTCGGGGGAGCTTTCCCGTATTATCAATTCTATACGTTTGGCGGCCAAGGTTGTCAACTATAAAGTAAACAAAGCTGGGTTAGTGGATATTATTGGCGCTGCAGGCGAACAAAATATTCAGGGAGAAGACCAGCAAAAATTAGATGTGTATGCAAACGAAATATTTATCCAGACGTTAATTAACCGCGAGATTGTCTGTGGAATTGCTTCAGAAGAAAACGACGATTTTATTACAGTTCAGGGGAGCGACAACTGTCATAATAATAAGTACGTGATCTTAATGGATCCGCTTGACGGATCTTCAAACATTGATGTGAATGTTTCTCTGGGAACCATTTTTTCGGTTTTCAGACGAATCACACCAATTGGAACTCCGGTAACAAGCGAGGATTTTTTACAACCGGGAGTAAATCAGGTGGCTGCAGGATATGTAATTTACGGCACATCGACTATGTTGGTTTATACGACGGGTTTTGGCGTAAATGGTTTTACGTTAAATCCGGCTATTGGAACATTTTATCTTTCACATCCAAATATGAAATTTCCGCAAGACGGACATATTTATTCGGTAAACGAAGGAAATTATGTGCATTTTCCGCAAGGAGTAAAAAATTACATTAAATATTGTCAGCGCGAAGAAGACGACAGACCGTATACTTCAAGATATATAGGAAGTCTGGTTTCTGATTTTCATCGAAATATGATCAAAGGCGGAATTTATATTTATCCAACAAGTTCAAAAGCGCCAAAAGGAAAATTACGTTTGTTATACGAATGTAATCCAATGGCATTTATTGCTGAACAGGCAGGAGGAAAGGCAACAGATGGTTTTGGAAGAATTATGGAAATCCAGCCAACCGAATTGCACCAAAGAGTTCCTTTTTTCTGCGGAAGCTATAATATGGTAGAAAAAGCAGAGCAATTTATGGCAGAAGCTGAGTAGTTTTTAGTCTCAGTTTTCAGTCTCAGTTTTCAGTCTCAGTCTGAATAAAAATAGAAAACCCGACAGATTTTTTAAAATCTGTCGGGTTTATTTTATATAATATTTCGTCTGAAACTGTTACTAATTCCCATTTTCAAGTCTGAAAACTGAAAAACTGCGACTGAAAACTGAAAAACTGCGACTGAAAACTAAATACTATTTATGCATATGCTGCATTTCGTAAACAAAAGTATCGGCATCGACCTTTTTGTCTACTAATGATAATGCTTTTGCAACTATATAATTTACATTGCTTGGAGTAAATCCTAAAGCAATTCCTAATTTTCTTAGCATTACCTCTTGTTGGTCTTCCAAATGGTGATCAACATGTACCATTCTGGTTAGATCGTATAAACGCTCTAATCGTTGAACATGCAGATAAGGCGGGTTGATTGGGTATTTTAATGGATCGTCAAGAATTTCTTCGTACTCAGTCTCTGAAATTTCTAAACGAGAAGCTAATTTGTCCAAGAAACTTTTTTCTTCAGGAAGCACAATACCGTCTGCTAATGCTACACGAACAATTGCTGAAAAGTGACCTTTATTTCTTTGTTTGAATTCGCTATCGAATAAATCTGAAAATGACATAATTGTGGAGTTTTTTATCACGCAAATATAAATCTTATTTTAAATTAATAATTTTAATTTTCTCATAAAATTTAACTTATTTTTCTGCGTTGATTTAATATCGGGGTATCTCAAATTTTTCAAAATAAATCGTAAGTTTACGACCCCTTAATCAATTAATACCTTTTACCTATGTCAGAATTTTGGATTTATTTTCAGATAGGATTAAAGCATGTTTTAGATATTCACGCTTATGATCACGTTCTTTTTTTAATCGCATTAACCGTTCCCTACACCTTTAAAGACTGGAAAAGAATCTTGCTTTTGGTTACGGTTTTTACAGTTGGTCATACTTTAGCTTTACTGCTTTCTGTTTTTGGAATCATTGCTGTAAAAGTAAATATTGTTGAATTTTTAATTCCAATTACGATTTTGATAACCGCATTTTATCATCTCTTTACAGCAGGAAAAGCAACTAAAAATGACGGACTGAATTTAGTCTTTTTTGTGACCTTGTTTTTTGGAATTATTCACGGGCTTGGATTCTCAAATTATTTTAAAACAATTTTAGGTGGTACCGCAACGTCAAAATTACTACCTTTAGGGGAATTTGCTTTAGGTATCGAAGCCGCACAACTCATTGTAGTTTTTGTGGTTTTATTAATATCATATATAGTACAAACCGTATTTCGTTTTTCAAAACGCGATTGGGCACTTGTAATGTCGGCTTTTATTATCGGAGTTGTGATCCCGATGATCGTAGAAAGCCCAATTTGGAACAGATAAAATTAAATGGAAGTAAAAAAGTTAAATAAATACGATAAAGCATATCTTCGAATTGCCAAAGAATGGAGTTTACTCTCTTATTGCAAACGCAAACAAGTAGGCGCAATTATTGTAAAAGACCGAATGATTATCTCTGATGGTTACAATGGTACACCATCCGGATTTGAAAATTGCTGCGAAGATGAGGAAGGATTAACACGTTGGGACGTCCTCCATGCCGAAGCAAATGCCATTTTGAAAGTAGCGCGGTCAACACAATCCTGCGAAGGAGCGACATTGTATATCACACTTTCGCCTTGTAAAGAATGTAGTAAGCTCATTCATCAGTCCGGGATAAAAAGAGTGGTTTATAAAGATGGTTATCGCGACGATTCGGGAATTCAGTTTTTAATAAAAGCAGGTATCGAAGTCGAACATATTCCTGTTTTAGAAGAATAAATGAAAATTAATTCAACATATTTACCCATCGTTATAGGAGCTACTTTTGCTCTTGGCACCGTTCTCGGAAGCGTGATGAATGCTCCCGCCGATGATCAGCTTTTGGCTAAAACCAGCTCAAAAACCAAGCTGAATAAACTGATTGATTTTATCAATAATGAATATGTTGATAAGGTAAATACAGATTCTATTGTAAACCTTACCGTAGATAATATTTTATCTAAACTCGATCCGCATTCTGTTTATATCCCGCCAAGTGAACAGGCTGAAGTCGCAGAAAGTATGAAAGGTGATTTCGTGGGAATCGGAATTAATTTTTATATGTACCGTGATTCTGTAGCGATTATAAGACCGGTTGAAAACGGACCTTCGGCGAAAGCCGGATTAAAATCGGGAGACCGAATTTTATTTGCAGGAAAAACGAAATTATTTGGGCGAAAATTACCTTCAGACAGTTTATTCTCAAAACTAAAAGGAATAAAAGGTTCTGAAATAGAATTAACGGTTTTTAGAAAATCGGAACAAAAGAAACTTAAATTTAAAATAAAAAGAGACGTTATTCCGTTGAAAAGTGTTGACGCTTCTTTATTATTGGATAATAAAACCGGTTATATTAAAATAAATCGTTTTGCCGAAACTACTTATAAGGAATTCAAAACCGGTTTAACAAGATTAAAACAAAACGGAATTCAGTCTCTCGTAATTGATCTCCGTGATAATGGCGGCGGTTATATGGAAGAAGCGGTGGCTATTGCCGATGAGTTTCTAAAAGACAAACAGCTGATCGTTTTCACTAAAAATAAAAACGGAACCACCGAGAGAACATACGCGACGAAAAGCGGTAGTTTTGAGACGGGAAAAGTATATGTTTTAATCAATGAAAACAGTGCTTCGGCAAGTGAAATTTTAGCTGGTGCCATTCAGGATAATGATCGCGGTACTATTGTAGGCCGACGTTCTTTTGGAAAAGGTCTGGTGCAGCGCGAAATGGATTTTAACGACGGATCTGCAGTACGCTTAACCGTGGCAAGATATTATACGCCAACCGGAAGATCGATTCAAAAACCATATAAAAAAGGAAACGAAGAATATTATAAGGAATCTGAAGATCGTGTTAAATCTGGCGAACTTTATGCAAAAGACAGTATTAAAGTCGCTGATTCTTTGAAATTTAAAACGCCAAAAGGCAAAATTGTTTATGGCGGCGGCGGAATCGTTCCGGATGTTTTTGTACCAATGGAAGCCGAACATGGAAATGAAAATGTTGCTTATTTATTGCAAACCGGAATCGTAGGTCATTTTGTTTTTGAAGAATTAGATAAAAACAGAAGTGCTTTTGCTGGACTTCATTTCAATGAATTTTTAGCGAAGATGAAAGGCTCGGACGCTTATTTCAAAAAATTCCAGAACTATATTTTAATGACCGGTTTAGATCTTAAATTAGATAAAACTAAAGCTTTGGTGAATCGTTATATTACTGCAGAATTTGCCAGACAGTTATATGGAGAATTGTATTATTATGACGTAATTCTAAAAGATGACGCCATGATTAAAGTAGTTTTGAATCCGAAGAAATAATTTAATTTTTTTGATATGAAAACAGAAGCAATCGTAAATGCGGAAATCGAACTTTTGACAGCAATTAAAAAAGCAGATCTTGCGGTTTTAGAAAAAATGCTTCATGATGATTTACTATTCAATTTGCCTGACGGAAATACAATTACAAAAGAGTTTGATTTAGAATCCTATCGTTTAGGCAAAATGAAAGTTGAAACTCTGGAAGCTTCAGATCAAACTATTAATATAATAGATGATACTGCAATTGTTGCTGTAACGGTTTCTTTAAAAGGAACTTATGATAATAATCCTATTGTTGGAGCGTATCGTTATATCAGAGTCTGGAAACAATTTGATGAAGATTTAAAAGTAATTGCCGGAAGCTGTGTTGTTTTACAATAATTAAATAATAATAATTTTTTAAAGTATTATATAACACTTCTTGTGCCGAACTTAACGTACTTTACATCACTAATAATTTAAAAATAGCTAGCGAGCTTTTTATATCCCGAGACTTTGGGATTGCAAACTTTGCGGTTAAAAAAACAAAATATGAAAAATCTAAAAAGAATAAGTGCATTTTTAATTTTAATGGCTTTTGTAATTTCTTGTAACTCTATGAAAAACAGTAGTAATAATACAATTACAGGAAAAGTAGAATCAATCGAATCAGGAAAAGATGGTTACACAGCTAAAATAAATACAGATAAAAAAGAGGTTTATTTTGCAACGGTAAGTATCGTAAATGTTGGCGGACCTGAAAATTATAAAAGATTTAAAGAAGGAGAAGTAGTTTCAGTAAAAGGAGAAATCTGGAAAGCCGAAAACGAAAACCATATTAAGGTAACGCAAATCGTTTCGGTAAAATAAAAAGCAAAACATTAAAGTTTTTAAACCATTAAGAGATTAAGAAAAATTAAGTCAAATGCTTAATAATCTTAATCTCTTAATGGTTTATTTTTGATGATGAAATTTATATTGTCAGTTAGAAATTAAGTATAAAACCTTAATTTTTCTTAATCTCTTAATGGTGAAAATTATAAAACGAATGTTTTAAATTTTATCGAATGCTATCGTGAGAATGTGTTTGTACACCGTTATTCCATAAAGTCAGAATATCTGTTGCAACGGCAGCGCCGCTTCCTGCAGCAATGGCCAATTGGCTTCTCCAGCCTGCCAAAGTTCCTATCACATAAATACCTTCTGCAACTTTGTGATCTTCATTTTTAAGCTGAATACGTTGTTTTTCCGGAAGGGCTTTTTTATGAGGTTCAATATATTGCATTAAACCTTCAATATCAAAAGTATTGGCGGAACCAATTCCGATCACGATACTTTTTGTTTTGTATGAGTTTTTATTAGTAACTACAGTAAATTCAGGAAAAGATCCTTCCACTCTAATTACTTTCTCATTAGCAATTTGGGCAATATGCGGATAAGACGCGGCCAAATCCTGAGTGCTTTCTGTAAGCAAATCAGATCCTAATTTACCAGGCGTTATACCATAAGCATTGTAGAAAATCGCTTCTTGTAACGAAGAATTTTTTTGATGTGTAAAGATTCCGATTTTTTTATCGGTAACAAAAGCTTTGTTTTTGGCAGATCCTAATACCAGGGCACAAGACATGCCCGAAACGCCTCCGCCAATAATTAAAACATCAAACATATTATCGACCGTTCATTTTTTCTTCAATTCTTTTTGAAATTCTAAAAATCAAAAGAATCAAAACGGCACAAAATGAAGCTGCAATTCCGATAAAAGCAACTGCACTGTCACCCTGAAAAGGATTCTTAAAATCTAGCAACGTAATATTGAAAACGATTAAAGCTAATGCTAAAAGCACTAATATGGAAGTGAAAATTTTCATATGGTTGTTTGTTTGTCTAAAATAATAAGTAAAACTTTTTGACATAAATGTCTTAAAGTCGTATTTAGAAATTTTATTGGGGATAAATTTATAAAAATAAATGTTAGACAAACAAACCTTTAACATTAGCAGCGAATAATTTAACAGCTATTGCTAAGAGTATTACTCCAAAAGTCTTGCGGACGACGCCAAGTCCGTTTTCTCCTAATAAATTTTCGATTTTTTTGGATGATTTTAAAACAACATAAACCAATATAATATTCAGTAAAATAGCAATAATAATATTAATGGTATGAAACTGTGATCGAAGCGATAATAAAGTGGTCATTGTTCCCGCTCCGGCAATTAATGGAAATGCTAATGGAACGATAGAAGCAGATCCCGGTTCTTCGTCACGGTAAATTCTGATTCCTAAAATCATTTCTAAAGCAAGAAAAAATAATACAAAAGAACCTGCAACGGCAAACGAATGCACATCAATACCTATAAGATTAAGCAAGCCTTCTCCAACAAAAAGAAAAACGATCATAATCATTCCGGCAACGATCGAAGCTTTTTCAGATTCAATATGGCCTACTTTTGCTCGTAAATTCACAATAATAGGAATAGAACCTACAATATCAATTACAGCAAAAAGCACCATTCCTACGGTAATAATTTCTTTAAAGTCGATTTCTAACATATTACTTTGATTTTAAGTGTTTAAAATTTTTGCAAAGGTAGATAATAAAGGTAGGTGTTTTTTTGATAGAACGCACTTTTGTTATAAAAACACGTTTTACTAGTTAAAAAAGTGATATTTGTAACAATTACTTCTTTTACCGAAGAGATTAATAGAATTTATGTTTTTTACTGAAGTTACGCAGAATTTATTTTTACAACAGAGATTCACAAAGTTTTTACACAGAGTTTCGCAGAGTTAAATTTATTTAGGAATGATTTTTAAGTTCACAAAGCTTTGAGATTATTTTCACACTTAATAAAATCTTTGCGCATCTCTGTGTAAAAACTCCGTGCATCTCTGTGGTAGAATTATGCAGTAAATTTAATCTCATTTCATCTGCTTTCTTTAACTATCTTTGCACTTTATAAATTTCAGTATTTTATTATCATGTTTCAATTAGGTAAAACCATTATTTCAGAGGATATTCTTGAAAAAGAATTTGTGTGCAACTTGTCGGCTTGTAAAGGAGCTTGCTGTGTTGACGGAGATGCGGGCGCACCTTTGAGCGAGGCTGAGACTAAAATATTGGAAGAAATTTATCCGAAAGTAAAACCTTTTTTAAGAAAAGAAGGAATTGCTGCTATCGAAGCACAAGGAACCTGGGTAAAAGGAACCGATGGGGATCTTGAAACGCCGCTTATAGATGAAAAAGATTGTGCTTACGTAATTTTTGACGGAAAAACAGCGCTTTGCGGAATCGAGCAAGCTTACAACCAAGGAATCGTAGATTGGAAAAAACCTGTTTCCTGTCATTTATATCCAATTCGCGTAAAAGACTTCACAGAATTTGCAGCGGTCAATTATGACAAATGGGATATTTGTGATGATGCCTGTTCTTTAGGAAAAGAATTAGAAGTTCCGGTTTATAAATTTGTAAAAGAAGCCCTAATTCGCCGCTTTGGTGAAGACTGGTATATGGAACTCGAAAAAGTAGCCCAGGAACTTAAAAATTCTTAAAAAATAACTGTAGAAAATACGTTTTCAAACGGTGTTTTTTAACTCAATAAATTTAAGTTTTAACTCTAAAAAAAACTTTTCAAAACAATTAAATTTTTCTTGTTTTTTATTGTAAAAAGTCTATATTTTACAGCACTTAAGGTCGGATTGACAATTTTAAATTACTCATTTTCAATAATTTAAATATTGTCTGAAAAATTGACTACTTTTTAGCCGTTGTTAAAAACTACGTCAAATTGTGAATAAGTTTGGCTTTCATTTTTGGCAGTAAATGACAATCTTTGTACTACTCTGAAAAAGCAAAAAATCAGTAAAAAAATTAAACATAAAAGCCATGTCGCAAGTCGAACCAATTTTACAAGAAAACAAGAACCGTTTCGTTATTTTTCCTATCAAACATCATGATATTTGGGAATGGTATAAGAAGATGGAAGCTAGTTTTTGGACTGCAGAAGAAATTGATTTGCACCAGGACTTAACAGACTGGAATAATAAGCTGAGTGATGACGAAAGATATTTCATTAAACACATCCTTGCGTTTTTTGCTGCATCTGACGGAATCGTAAATGAAAACCTTGCCGAAAACTTTGTAAACGAAGTTCAATATGCTGAAGCGAAGTTTTTCTACGGATTTCAAATCATGATGGAAAACATTCACAGCGAAACTTATTCTCTATTAATTGACACTTACGTGAAAGATGAAGCAGAGAAAGCGGAATTGTTTAATGCTTTGGAAGTTTTTCCTGCAATTAAGAAAAAAGCAGACTGGGCTTTAAAATGGATTGAGTCTGATTCTTTTGCTGAAAGACTTATTGCTTTTGCTGCCGTTGAAGGGATTTTCTTTTCAGGAGCTTTCTGTTCAATTTACTGGTTGAAAAAACGTGGATTAATGCCAGGTTTAACTTTTTCTAATGAGTTGATTTCGCGTGACGAAGGCGTACATTGTGATTTTGCGGTTCACCTTCACAATCACCACTTGCTTAACAAAGTTCCAAAAGACAGAATTAAAGAAATCATTGTTGATGCTTTAGATATCGAAAGAGAGTTTGTTACAGAATCTCTTCCGGTAAGTTTAATTGGAATGAATGCGGCATTAATGACACAATATTTAGAGTTTGTTGCTGACAGACTTTTAGTAGAATTAGGCTGCGAACGTGTTTATGGATCAGCGAATCCGTTTGACTTCATGGACATGATTTCTCTTCAGGGAAAAACTAATTTCTTTGAAAAACGTGTTGCAGAGTATCAAAAATCCGGTGTGATGAACACAGATAGTGATGCTCAGAAAATTTCATTCGATGCAGATTTTTAGGTAACAAGATATTTTAGTGTTTTACCCCAAATAAACACTGATTAAAAGATTAAATTTTATAACAAAACATTTTTAGAATCTCTTTTCCCAAATCGAAGATTCAATAATTTTTAATGCATTTTCGGTCTGATTTCAGATTGGAACAGGGTAGCTATTGAGAATGCTATAATTCTCAAAAAATAATTAAAAAACACACAATGTTTAAGTCCCGGAATTCGTTTTCTAGTGACTTTCATTTTTTCAATAACTAAAATAAAGTAAGCTTATGTATGTAGTAAAAAGAGATGGCCACAAGGAGCCCGTAATGTTTGATAAGATTACAGAAAGAATCAAAAAATTGTGTTACGGGTTGAATGAACTCGTAGATCCTGTTAAGGTAGCCATGAGAGTTATCGAAGGATTGTATGACGGAGTTTCTACATCTGAACTTGATAATCTTGCAGCAGAAACGGCGGCTTCTATGACTATTGCACATCCTGATTATGCGCAATTAGCAGCTCGTGTGGCAATTTCGAATCTACACTCAAATACAAAAAAATCTTTCTCAGAAACGATGAAAGATATGTACAACTACGTAAATCCAAGAAATGGACAAGATGCGCCATTACTTTCGGATGAAGTATTTAAAGTAATTCAGGAAAATTCAGCTTTCCTTGATTCGCATATCATTTATACAAGAGATTTTAATTACGATTACTTTGGTTTCAAAACCTTAGAGCGTTCGTATTTGTTAAAAATCAACGGAAAAATCGTAGAAAGACCGCAACATATGCTGATGCGTGTTTCGGTTGGTATTCACCTTGACGATTTAAAATCTGTAATTGAGACTTACGACTTAATGTCTAAAAAGTTCTTTACGCATGCAACCCCAACGTTGTTTAATGCCGGAACTCCAAAACCACAAATGTCTTCTTGTTTCCTTTTGGCGATGCAGGATGATAGTATTGATGGTATTTATGATACATTAAAACAAACGGCTAAAATCTCGCAATCAGCGGGAGGAATTGGTCTTTCTATTCATAACGTTCGTGCAACAGGATCTTACATCCGTGGTACAAACGGAACTTCAAACGGAATTGTGCCAATGTTGAGAGTTTTCAACGATACGGCACGTTACGTAGATCAGGGTGGTGGAAAACGTAAAGGAAGTTTTGCGATTTACATCGAAACCTGGCATGCGGATATCTTCGAATTCCTTGATTTAAAGAAAAACACCGGAAAAGAAGAAATGCGTGCAAGAGATCTATTCTTCGCAATGTGGACTTCAGATTTATTCATGAAACGTGTTCAGGAAGATTCAACATGGACTTTAATGTGTCCTAACGAATGTCCGGGATTATACGATGTTTACGGAGAAGAATTCGAAGCAATGTATACGGATTATGAATTTAGAGGAAAAGGTAGAAAAACCATTCGTGCACGTGAATTATGGGAAAAAATCCTGGAATCACAAATCGAAACAGGAACTCCTTATATGTTGTATAAAGATGCAGCAAACCGTAAATCAAACCACAAGAATTTAGGAACAATTCGTTCTTCTAACTTGTGTACAGAGATTATGGAGTACACTTCTAAAGATGAAATCGCGGTTTGTAACTTAGCTTCTATTTCATTGCCAATGTTTATTGAAAACGGAAAATTCGATCACGAAGCACTTTACAATGTTACAAAACGCGTAACCCGTAACCTGAACAAAGTAATTGACAGAAACTATTATCCGGTAAAAGAAGCTGAAAACTCAAACATGCGTCACCGTCCGGTTGGTTTGGGTGTGCAAGGTTTAGCAGATGCTTTTATCATGTTGCGTATGCCGTTTACAAGTGATGAAGCTAAAGCTTTGAACCAGGAAATTTTCGAAACATTATACTTCGCAGCCGTAACCGCTTCTATGGAAATGGCAAAAGAAGAAGGTCCATATTCTACGTTTGAAGGATCTCCAATGTCTAAAGGAGAATTCCAATACAATATGTGGGGAATGAAAGATGAAGAATTATCTGGTCGTTGGGACTGGGCTTCATTAAGAAAAGAAGTAATGGAACACGGAGTTCGTAACTCATTATTGGTTGCACCAATGCCAACAGCTTCTACTTCTCAAATTCTTGGAAACAACGAAGCTTTCGAACCATATACATCAAACATTTACACACGTCGTGTATTGTCTGGAGAATTTATCGTAGTAAACAAACATTTACTGGAAGATTTAGTAAAACTTGGTTTGTGGAACGAAACATTGAAACAAGAGATCATGCGTCATAACGGATCAGTTCAAAACATTGATGTGATTCCGCAAGACCTGAAAGATTTATATAAAACAGTTTGGGAAATGTCTATGAAAGACATTATCGATATGTCTCGTCAAAGAGGTTATTTTATTGACCAATCTCAATCGTTGAACTTGTTCATGCAAGATGCAAACTATTCTAAACTAACGTCAATGCACTTCTACGCTTGGCAATCAGGTTTAAAAACAGGAATGTATTACTTGAGAACTAAATCAGCAGTTGATGCGATTAAATTCACATTAAACAACGACAAAAAAGAAGAAGTTCCAACTTTAGTTGCAGAAACTGAAGCAATCAGTGTGGAAGATTATAAAGCGATGTTGTTAAAAGCACAAGCTGCAGATCCAGAGGATTGTGAAATGTGTGGGTCTTAATTTTTTTTTAGAAGAAAGAATATAGAATAAAGAGGAAAGATTTTATTCTTGTGTTTATAGAAAAGCAGTTATTGTAATGATAGCTGCTTTTTTGTTGCTTTAAAGCTTCTATGTTCTCATTTTTGTCATTCCGAGGAACGAGGAATCTCCGTAAGAAACTCGTCAAAGATTGATGATTTAATTGCGGAGTTTCTTGCGAAGATCCTTCCTTCGTCAGGATGACAAGATCGCGAAACAAGAGCAGTGAAGTATTTCCAGGAACGGCGAATCTCTAAAACTATTGCAATATAGCCCGTGGTTTCAACCACGGGAATACAATGCGTTGCCCCAATTCGTTTCCCGTGGTTGAAACCACGGGCTATGTTGATTATCATTACGCTAAATAAACAATATCCCCAAAAATTCCCCGTTTTAATTATTACCAAAAACCTTTTTAAAATCTCAGTCACGAAGCTTCGGAATAGAATCTTAGTGACTTAGCTTCTTTAAAAAAAATTAAACCTTTTAAAGAAAATAAAGTCTTATTTCTAAACAAATTCCTGTGTTATGAAAAAAAGCAATCTTTGGTCATTACGATTGGGTTTTTCCGGTAAAGAAGCCGCTAAAATTGAGAAACTGGGATTAGAAAAATTTCTAAGACATTCCTACGATTCAAAATTTGACAGAGAAATGCCGGGCTTTCTGCAAGATCTGCCTAAAACTACTTTAGAACTCAAACAAGTACGGGAATTTCTTAAAACTGCCGATCCAGAAACTAAAAAAGAGCTTCAGAAGAAAGAAAACCGTTCTACACTTGAATTGAAAAAATGGTGGATTTCTAAAATTCGTAATGACGAATTCCCGCTTAGGGAAAATATGGTTTGTTTTTGGCACAATCATTTCGTTTCTACTTCTCAAAAAGTAAAAGTCAATTACTGGCTTTATCAGCATAATATGATTTTGCGTGAAAATGCTTTTGGAAATTTTAAAGAATTAACCAAACAGATTCTCAAATCAAATGCAATGGTGCGCTATCTTGATAATGGCGACAATAAAAAAGGCAAAATCAACGAAAATCTGAGCCGTGAATTACTGGAATTATTTACTATCGGAATTGGGAATTATACCGAAGATGATATTAAAAATGGTGCCAGAGCTTTAGCTGGTTTGAATATTGGAGATGATGGCGCTGTTTACAGAAAAAATATCGAAGATAATAGCGATAAAACCTATTTTGGGAAAACCGGAAACTGGAAAGCAGATGATCTAGTCGATATTATTTTCGAACAGAAAAACATTCCGTATCTCATTACGAGGAAAATTCTGAAATGGTTTATTTATGATAATCCGCCTGAAGATCTGGTTATTTATTACGGAGATTATTTTCGGAAGCAAAAGTTTGAAATCGAGCCTTTACTGACAAAGATTTTTACAGAAGAATTTAAAAAAGAGAATTCGGGAAATAAAATTAAAAATCCGCTGGTTTATATTTTACAGCTTTGTAATGAATTGCAGATTGAAACAATTGATAATGAAGTAATTGTTCCGTTTTTGAAATTACAAGGAATGGATTTGTACAATCAGGTCAATGTAAAAGGCTGGGATGGCGGAAATTCCTGGCTGACTTCGCAGATTTATCTTCAAAGAAACAATACAGCCGATTTATTATGCAGTGGAAAAAGTCTCAATAGAAAAGTTTTGAAAACGATGAATAATGGAGTTGAAAAGGAAAAATCAGAATATGAGAAAATCGAAGTAAAAGTCGCTTTTGATGCTGATGGAAATAACAAAACCATTATTTCTGAATTGTCAAACAGGTTGTTGTTTTCTGTCAGCGATTCAGCTCAAAAAGACATGGAAAATCTTTTGAAATATGATTTTGACCCAAAAGATCCTCACGCTGATTTTGCCGTAACCAGACTTTTTAATTACATCGCAAAATTGCCCGAATATCAATTAATCTAGAAAATAAGCATCATGAACAGAAGAGATTTTCTAACGTTGACAGGAACATTTACAGGTGGCATGCTTGTGCTTCCTGATTTTTTACACGCTTTTGGTTCACAAAACAATTTGGTAATTGGCGAGCAATGTATTGTTTTTGTGCAGTTGAATGGCGGAAATGACGGGTTGAATACTTTTATTCCGTTTGAAGATCCTTTGTATTATGAATTGAGAACAAAAATCGCGTTGAATAAAGATGCAGTTGTCGGAAAAAATAAAGGAATGGCATTTCATCCTTCTTTGAAAGATTTTGCCCAAATGCAGCAAAACGGAGATTTAACCGTAATTCAAAATGTGGGATATCCGGAGCCGATTCGCTCTCATTTCAGAAGTCAGGAAATTTGGCAAACCGCAACAGATTCTAATCAATATATAAATGAAGGTTGGCTGGGCAGATATTTGGATTTGCAATGCAACGGACATCAGGCAACGGCAGGAATTAATCTTGATTCTATAGATAATCTGGCTTTAAAAGGAACGGAACCTAATTTTATAACGGTAAAAGATCCAAACCGATTTAAGATTAAATTTGATAAGGAAGAAAATGTGACTTTATCAAAAAATCCGCATTTAGATTTTGTTCGAAAAATCGCTAATTCCGTTACAGAGGGTTCGGATGAAATCCAGAAAGCATTGGCAAAATCAAAAAATGAAATCAGTTATCCAAAAACAGAATTGTCTAAAAATCTGGAATGGATTGCGCGATTGATAAAAGGAAACCTAAATTCGAAAGTATATTATACTTCGCTCGGCGGTTTTGACACACACGATAATCAGCTTGCCATTCACGAACGCAAATTGACGGATTTAAATGATTCATTGTTTAGTTTTTATCAGGATTTAAAACAAGCACAATTACTTCAAAACGTTACCATTGTGGTATTTTCAGAATTTGGAAGACGCGTAAAAGACAACGGAAACGGAACAGATCACGGAACCGCAGCGCCAATGTTTATCATTGGAGGAAATAATAAAGGAACAATTTTAGGAAATAATCCAAATTTGTCCGACTTAGATAATGGAGATTTAAAATATGAAATTGATTTTAGAAGTGTTTATGCTTCTTTATTAAAAGAAAAAATGAATTTCGATTATTCAAAAATTGGGATTAGAAATGCGCCGGTTTCAGGATTGTTTTGAGGATAGATAGCCACGAATTCACAAATTATTTTAAATCTATAATTTGTGAATTTGAATTAAATAATCCAAAGATTTGCCTTAATTCGTGAATTCGTGGCAAAAAAACTTAGCCCCTTAGCTCCTCAGTATCTTAGCATCTCAGAAAACCCATTGTAAATATCTCATTTCAAGCCGATATTTTTATATTATCATACAAAACCTCCTAAATTTGTTAAGAAATCCTTTTTTGTTTCATAAAATGCAATATTTTTTTTGGTGCGCTGAAAATAATTTATACATTCGCAGAGAATTTATTGAAAAACACAAACAAAATGTCTAATAACCGTTTTTATTTTAGCAACTCTTTTTATTTCTTCTTTAGTAGAAGTAAGGATTGTGCTATGGTTATTTGAGAAAATTAAAACAACAAATAAAACTAATATACAATCCTGATGCAAATCAGGATTTTTTTTTGAATATATGACAACTAAAATTGCAATACAAGGTATAAAAGGTTCTTTTCATCATCAGGTTGTGAAGGAGTATTTCTCTGAAAATGTGGAAATTGATGAATGTTTGTCTTTTGAAGAATTAGTAGACAGCCTTCTTTCCGGAAAATCAGATCAGGCAGTTATGGCGATTGAAAATTCGATTGCAGGGCCAATTATTCCGAATTATGCTTTGATTGACAAGAATAATTTACACATTATTGGAGAACATTATTTAAGTATTCATCAAAATTTGATGACTTTAAAAGGTCAGAAAATCGAAGACATAAAAGAAGTTCATTCACATCCAATGGCGCTTTTGCAATGCATGGATTTTTTGAAACAATATCCAAACATTAAGTTGGTTGAGGATAAAGATACTGCTGAAACTGCCAGAAGAATTCAGGAAAAACAATTAACCGGAATTGCAGCAATAGGAAGTAAAGTAGCTTCAGAAATGTATGATTTAGAAATCATCGCGCCGGAAATTCAAACGATCAAAAACAATATGACCCGTTTTGTGATTATCAAAAAGCAAAATTCATTTTTGCCGGAAAACGAAATCAACAGAGCCTCAATCAAATTTGAATTGGATCACAAAAGAGGAAGTTTGGCAGCGGTTCTAAATGTGATGAGCGATTGCAAATTGAATTTAACCAAAATTCAGTCGCTTCCAAAAATTGAAACTCCATGGAAATATTCGTTTTTCGTTGATGTAACATTTGAGAAATATGAAGATTTTGCAAAAGCCAAATCATTATTGAATATCATGGCGGAATATTTAAAAGTTTTGGGAGAGTATAAGAATACAAAACCTTTTATAGGTTAAATATTATTAGTTAAAAGTTAGAAATAAAAAAAGCCGAAAGCTTACAGCTTAAAGCCTAAAGCAGAAAAAAATGATTACAACAGCAAAAAGATTAGATACAGTTGAAGAATACTACTTCTCATCAAAATTGAGAGAAGTTCGTCAGCTGCAATCTGAAGGAAAATCTATCATCAATATGGGAATTGGAAGCCCTGATTTGAGTCCGTCGAAAGCAGTAATTGAAGCAGTAGCTGCCGCAATTCTGGATGAAAACGGGCATGGTTATCAAAGCTATCAGGGATTACCGGAATTGAGAAAAGGGATGGCAGATTTTTATCAGAATCAGTTTGGTGTTGAGTTGAATCCGAATAATGAGATTTTACCTTTGATGGGTTCAAAAGAAGGAATTATGCATATTTCTTTAGCATTTTTAAATGAAGGCGATCATGTTTTGATTCCGAATCCTGGTTATCCAACTTATACTTCGGTAACCAATTTGGTTCAGGCAGTTCCGGTTTATTATGATTTGAAAGAAGAAAATGGCTGGGAACCGGATTTTGAAGCTTTAGAAAAATTAGAGCTGGAGAAAGTAAAAATTATGTGGCTGGGTTATCCGCACATGCCGACTGGAGCAAGAGGAAGTTTAGCGTTATTTGAAAAATTGGTTGCTTTTGCTAAAAAACACAACATCTTATTGATCAACGACAATCCGTATAGTTTTGTTTTGAATGATAACCCAATGAGTTTATTACAGGTTGAAGGAGCAAAAGAAGTAGCTTTAGAACTGAACTCTTTAAGTAAAACGTTCAATATGGCAGGATGGAGAGTCGGGATGGTTTTAGGTAATCCTGAAATTATCGATGCGGTCCTAAAAGTAAAAAGCAACATGGACAGCGGAATGTTCTACGGAATTCAGAAAGGTGCAGTTGCCGCTTTAAATTGTGATAAATCCTGGTTTGAAGACCAAAACAAAATTTACAGACGCCGTAGAGAACTAACAGAAAAATTAGCAGAAAAATTAGGCTGCGAAGTTTATAAAGAAGGAGTTGGGCTTTTTGTCTGGGCAAAATTGCCTGAAGGAATTGAATCAGCAGAAAAGTTCATTGACGAAATATTATACGAGAAACATATTTTCATCACGCCGGGAACCATTTTTGGAAGCAACGGCGAAGGATATATCAGATTCTCGTTGTGTGTGAAAGAAGAAAAAGTACAAGAGGCGATTGATAGATTTTAGATTTTAGATTTTGTGCCAAAGACTGTCAGGCTGAGCGAAGTCGAAGCCCACGCCAATTGGAACGTCCTTCGACTTCGCTCAGGATGACAAATGAATAAAAATCTAAAGGTCTTGAAAAACCAGAAGCCCTAGCCCTGATAGAAGCGGCATCCTTTTGTGGTGGGGTCCACCACAAAAGATACAGCGGATAGCAGGAAATAGCTTCTAATAAAAAGAATTATGAAAGTATACGTAATAGGAATAGGATTAATAGGGGGTTCGATGGTGCTGGACATCAAAGACCAACATCCTGATGCAACTATTTTTGGGATTGATAGTAACGAAAAACATTTGCAGGAAGCAATTGATTTAGGTGTTATCGATCAGGCAGGAAGCTTTGAAGAATTAGCTGATGCTGATTTTGTAATTGTTTCAGTTCCGGTTGATGTGGCGCTGGTGGTTTTGCCTAAAGTGCTGGATTTAGTTGGAGATAAAACAATTGTTTTTGAAGTAGGTTCGACTAAAAAGCCAATTTGCGATGCCGTTGCCAGTCACCCAAAAAGAAGAAATTTTATTGCCACACATCCGATAGCGGGAACGGAGTTTTCAGGACCTTCGGCTGCGATAAGAGGTTTGTTTAAAGGAAAAACAAACATAATTTGTGAGGTGGAAAAAACCACTTTTAAATTGCAGGAAAAAGCATTGAAGCTTTTCAGCGAAATAGGAATGAGGATTCGATATATGGACCCGACTTCGCACGACAAACATATTGCTTACGTTTCGCATTTGTCGCACATTAGTTCGTTTATGCTCGGGAAAACGGTAATGAATAAGGAAAAAGATGAACAGGATATTTTTGATATGGCGGGAAGTGGATTTGAAAGTACCGTTCGTTTAGCAAAAAGTTCGCCCGCAATGTGGACACCGATTTTTAAGCAAAACAAGGAACATGTTATTGAAACATTAGAAGAATATATTTCAAATCTCAGTCGGTTTAGGGATTTGTTAAAAGAAGAAAATTACAATGCCATTTTTGAAGAAATGGAAAGCACAAATAAAATAAAAGAAATACTAAACGGATTAACAACAACTAAAAAGTAAATTAGAATAAGATGGAAAATAAGAAAGAAATGAGAAAGTGGTTAGAAGATTTCAATTTAAATCACCCACTTGTGATAGCTGGACCATGTAGTGCAGAAACAGAAGATCAAGTATTGAAAATTGCGCATGAATTAAAAGATTCAAAAGTTAGTGTATTCAGAGCAGGAATATGGAAACCAAGAACGCGTCCGGGAGGATTTGAAGGTGTTGGAGAAATTGGTTTGAAATGGTTGCAAAAAGCGAAAAAAGAAACTGGTTTATTAATGGGAACAGAAGTTGCAACTGCAGCGCATTGTAAACTGGCTTTAGAACATGATATCGACGTTTTATGGGTTGGTGCACGTACAACTGCAAATCCATTCGCAGTTCAGGAAATTGCTGATACTTTGAAAGGAACTGATAAAATCGTTTTGGTTAAAAACCCTGTTAACCCGGATTTAGCTTTATGGTTAGGTGGTGTTGAGCGTTTACACATGGCCGGAATCGAGAAATTAGGAGTTATCCACAGAGGTTTTTCTACTTACGAAAAAACAAAATATAGAAATATTCCAGAATGGCAGATCGCGATCGAATTGCAAAATAAATTCCCTGATTTACCATTAATCATCGACCCATCTCACATTACAGGAGATCGTAAAATGATTTTTGAAGTAACGCAAGAGGCTTTAGATTTGAATTACGACGGTATGATTATCGAAACGCACTACGATCCGGACAACGCTTGGTCTGATGCTGCGCAACAAGTTACTCCAGATGCTTTGAAACAAATCATTAAAGATTTGACTATAAGAAAAACGGATGATACTACAGATGAGTACAGTTCAAAAATGACAAAATTAAGAGCTAACATCGACGTTCTGGATGCTAACTTATTAGAGTTGTTAGGAAAACGTATGAAAGTAGCTGACGAAATTGGTCAGGTGAAAAAAGATGCAAACGTTGCGATTCTTCAAAACAACCGTTGGAACGAAATCTTAGGAAAAATGATTTTAGAAGGGGAGAAAAAAGGTCTTACTGAAGAGTTTGTTTTGAGAATGTTTAAAGCAATTCACCAGGAAAGTATTGGTCACCAGGAGAAAATTTTCAACGCATAATTTTTGCTGAACCATATAAGTGATATAAGATAGTTTTAGTTTTTTCTAAACCTTGTTAATTGGTTTTATTATATCACAATCTTAAAATTAAATTGTTTTTTTAAATCCTCGTCACTTTTGAAAGAAGTGGCGGGGATTTTTGTTTATAATTTATATAGCCCAAGGTTTCAACCATATTGTTTATTAATCAATTGCTAAAGTTTCAATTTATAGCGTAATGTTTATTAATCAATTCCCAAGGTTGAAACCTTGGGCTATGTTTAAAATTATTCATTTATCTTTGCAAAGATTTAGGATTTAAATCTAAACTCTAAAATCAGAAATCTAAAATTAAAGAATGACAGGACTCGTATATAAATCTACAGGAAGTTGGTACACCGTAAAATCTGAAAAAGGTGATTTTATAGAATGCCGTATGAAAGGGAAGTTTAGGATGAAAGGCATCAAAAGTACCAATCCTATTGCTGTAGGTGATATTGTCGATTATGAACTCGAGGAAACTTCGGATGCTGTAACGGGAACGATTTTTAATATTCATGAAAGAAAAAATTATATAGTTCGTAAATCGGTTAATTTATCGCATCAAATGCATATTATTGCGTCGAATATTGATCGTGTATTTTTATTGATTACGATAAATAATCCACCCACAACTTTCAACTTTATAGATCGTTTTTTGGTAACTGCAGAAGCGTATAATATTGAAACGATTCTGGTTTTTAATAAAATAGATACTTTTGATGAACCAACTTTGGAGGATCAATTGTATATGCAATATGTATATCAGCAAATTGGATACAAATGCCTTCGTGTTTCTTCTACCGAAATGAAAGGAATTGACGAACTAAAAGAAATGATGATTGGTAAAGTAAGCATGTTTTCCGGACATTCCGGTGTTGGAAAATCGACTTTGGTAAATGCTATGGAACCATCTTTACATCTTAAAACCAAAACCATTTCTGAAGCCAGTAAACAAGGTCAGCATACTACGACTTTTGCCGAAATGTATGATTTGTCTTTTAATGCTAAGATTATAGATACTCCCGGAATCAAAGGTTTTGGAATTGTAGATATGGAACCATCCGAAATCAGCGGTTACTTTCCTGAATTCTTCAAATTAAAGGATCAATGTAAGTTTAACAATTGTTTACATAAAGAAGAACCTCATTGTGCCATTAAAGCCGCTCTTGAAAGAGACGAAATCGCCTGGTCACGCTACAATAGTTATTTGAAAATTCTGGAAGGCGATGAAGAAAATTATCGTACAGATTCATATGATGAAGATCGAAAAATTAGTGATGAAACCAGAAATCAGAAATAAATTCACAACTAATTAGATATGAGAATTGTTCTTCAGAGGGTATCTTCGGCTTCGGTAACTGTTGATGGAAATATTACAGCCGATATTCAAAAAGGATTATTGGTTTTAGTAGGTATTGAAGATGCTGATAATCAGGAAGACATTGATTGGCTTGTTGGGAAAATCATAAAAATGAGAATTTTTGGTGATGAAAATGATGTTATGAACTGTTCGGTTCAGGATATCGACGGCGATATTATAGCCGTAAGTCAGTTTACACTTCACGCTTCTACAAAAAAAGGAAATCGTCCTTCTTATATAAAAGCTTCAAAACCGGAATTCGCTATTCCAATGTATGAGAATTTTGTAAAATCTCTTGAAAAGGAATTTAATAAAAAAGTACAAACCGGAATTTTTGGTGCAGACATGAAAGTCAGCTTGTTAAATGACGGACCGGTAACTATTTTAATAGACAGCAAAAACCGAGAGTAAAAAATAATAAACAATTGTTAAGGATTTCTAAAAATAATATATATTTGGCGAAATTACTGACTGATGAAAAACCCCATTTTTGCGTTATTTTTTTTCCTTTTCACTCTTATTTCTTTTGCTCAAAAGAGCGAATATCCAGTAACTGCAATTGCCGATAGTCTTAAGGAAAATGCCAATGCGGTAGTTAGGTTAGATCAAACTGATATTACGATTTTATCGCAGCGAAGCATGATCATTAAAATCAACAGAGTTGTAACTGTATTTAATGAAAAGGGAGCCAAAGCAGTAAATGCTATTCAAAGTTACAGCAAAAGAAAATCAGTTAAAAACATTGAGGCTGTTGTTTATGATGCTTTTGGTAAAGAGTTGAAAAAAATAAAGCGCAAAGACTTTAAGGATATTAGTGCTGCAGATGGAGCCACACTTGCTTCTGATGCCAGATATATTTATTTAGATTATACTCCAATATCATATCCTTACACAGTTATTTTTAGCAGCGAAATAGAGACTTCCAATACAGCATTTCTTCCAGAATGGTACCCTTTGGATAACTATTTTGTAAGTGTAGAGAAATCTATTTTAAATGTTAAATATCCTAATAATCTTGGTTTTAGAAAAAAAGAAAGCAGATTTTCAGTTTTTGATATTAAAAAAACAGAAGAAACAGATACCCAGCTTTCTTATACTGCACAAAATATTTTACCTCAAAAACCTGAAGATTATAGTCCGGTTTTTAGCGAATTGTATCCAAAACTAAAAATGAGTTTGGAATATTTTAATCTTGAAGGAATTGATGGAAATGCAAAAAACTGGAAGGAATATGGAAAATGGTTCTCAGATAAAATTTTAACCGAAACGACAATACTGCCTGATGAGACCAAATCTAAGATAAAAACACTTGTTGGTAATGAATCAAATCCAGTTAAAAAGGCAAAAATTGTTTACCAATTTATGCAGGAGAAATCCCGGTATGTGAGTATTCAATTAGGAATTGGAGGATTTAAACCTATGCTGGCAACAGATGTTGATCGTTTGGGATATGGAGATTGTAAAGCTCTTTCTAATTACACCAGAGCATTACTAGATGCTGTAGGCGTTCAGTCTTATTATACAGAATTATATGGTGATCGTGATCTTATGGATATTGATGAGGAATTTTTTTCTATTGAAGGAAATCACGTAATCTTATGTGTTCCCGACCAGGATAAATATGTTTTTTTAGAATGTACAAGTCAGGATGATCCATTTGGATATCAGGCAAATTTTACAGATAATAGAAAAGTTATTGTGATTAAGCCAGATGGAGGAGAAATTATCAGAACTAAAGTTTATGAACCTGAAAATAATACTCAGGTTAGTACGGGAAATTATTCTATAGATGAAAATGGCATTTTTTCGGGAAAAATAAATATCAAATCGGAAGGATCTCAATATGGAAGCAAACAACAAATTGAAAAATTGCAACCCGATGAAAAAGAAAAACACTATAAAAACTATTGGGACAATATAAATAATATCAAACTTGGTAAAATAACTTTTAATAATGATAAAGAGAATATTCGTTTCACTGAAGATATCCATTTAAGTGCGGTAGAATATGGCACAACTTCAGGAAACAAAATGATTTTTGCTGTAGATGCCTTTAATCAAAATTCGGAAAATGTCAAACGAATTAGAAACCGCAAAAATCCATTTCAGATTCAGCGTGGGTATTTAGATACAGATGAAATAGAAATCAGTTTACCAACAGGTTTTACAATTGAATTTTTACCGACAAACTATGAACTAAAAGGGAAATTTGGTGAATACAAAACCGAAATTATTAAAAAAGAAAACAACAAACTTGTTTACAAACGATCCATGTTTTTAAATAAAGGGAAATATTCTAACAAAGAATATGATGAATATCGTCTTTTTATGGAACAAATTTCAAAAAACGATAACGCCAAAATTATATTAACCAAGAACTAATTAAAATGAAAATTATTAAAATTGTAGCATTCTGCATATTCCTTGTTTTTTCAAAAGCAACAGCTCAGGATTTAAGATTAGGAAAGGTGTCTATTGAAGAATTAAAAGAAAAAAATCATCCAAATGATACATCTGCAGTTGCAGCGATAATTTTTGAAAAGGGACAAAATACTTTTGAATATGATCAGGATCGTGGTTTTACAATGGATCTTGAAGTAATCACAAGAATTAAAATATATAAAAAAGAAGGCTACGACTGGGCTACAAAAAAAATTAATTATTACACGAGTGGTTCAAAGGAAAAAGTTTATTTAACAGATGCTAATACATATAATTTAGTAAATGGAAAAATTGAAAAAACCAAGCTAAAAAGTGATGGAGAATTTGATAAAATAATTAATAAATACTGGTCACAAAAAGTATTTACAATGCCAAATGTCAAAGAAGGCTCTATTGTAGAATTTCGATATATTTTAAAAACTGCTAATATAGGAAGTCCGAGAGATTGGAGCTTTCAGAATAAAATTCCTGTAAATTATTCAGAATATAAAATGAATGTTCCCGAATATTTTGTTTACAGTAAAAATTCAAAGGGATATATCAGTCCAAAAGTAACTGAGGAGAAAATGACAAGACAAATACCTTATAGTTATAGAGAAGGAACCGGAGGAGTTGTAAGTGCAGCTACCTCGCACGAAAAACTTGAGTTTTTAGAAACAAGGACGACATTTGTGGCAGAAAATTTACCAGCGATAAAAGAGGAACAATTTGTTAATAACATTGATAATTACACAGCCACTTTGACTCAGGAATTATCCATGACAAAATATCCAAATACACCATCAAAACTATATTCTACAGATTGGAATTCAGTTGCCAAAACAATATATGATTACGAAGATTTTGGTCCTGAACTTAACAAAACAGGTTACTTTGAAGATGATTTAAAGGTGGTGTTGTCTAGCGCAAATACTACTAATGAGAAAATATTAGCAATCCTGAATTATGTTAAATCAAGAATAAAGTGGGATGAATATTATGGCTACAGCTGTGATAAAGGAGTACGAAAGGCATATCAGGAAAAAACTGGAAATGTCGCTGAAATTAATTTAATGCTTACTGCCATGCTGCGTTATGCAGGATTAACAGCTAATCCGGTTTTAATAAGTACAAGGTCGAATGGGATATCCATATTTCCTAACAGAACGGCTTTCAATTATGTGATTGCAGCAGTCGAAACTGAAGAAGGAAATATTCTGCTTGACGCTACAGATAAATTTTCAACACCTAATATTTTGCCATTGAGAACTTTAAACTGGCGAGGACGATTAATTAGAAAAGATGGAACCTCAGAAGATATTGATTTGATGCCTAAAAAAACATCAAACGACACTGTTTTTATTACATACAGTATTGATACAGAAGGTAAGATCACGGGGAAAGCTAGAAGGCAATGGACGGATTATAATGCGATGATAACCAGAGGTAATATTTCTAATTTAAAAGAAGAAGAATATCTGGAGAAATTAGAAAATAAAAATAACAAAATAGAAATAAGCGAATATTCACGAACAAACGAAAAGGATATTTTATTGCCAATTACAGAAACATATTCATTTACCGGTAACAATTTATGCGAATTAATTGGCAATAAATTATATATTAATCCGATGCTCTTTTTTACAAACGAAGAAAATCCATTTAAACAAGAAGTTCGCGAATATCCGGTAGATTTTGGTTTCCCTTTTACAGATAAATACAATATTACTATTCAAATTCCTGATGGATATTCTGTGGAAAGTTTACCAGTTCCAGCGGCAATGACAATGGAAGATAATTTAGGTATTTTTAAATATAACATTGCAGCAAACGGAAATGCTTTACAATTAATTGTTGTACATCAAATAAACGAAGCAATTGTTGCATCTGATAAATATGAAATGCTAAAAGAATATTATAAAGCAATGATTGCAAAAGAAACCGAAAAAATTGTTTTAAAAAGAATATAATATGAAGTTTCAGAGTTTAGTTTTAGTTACTTTTTCATTTTTCATTTTTTCAAATATTAAAGCTCAAAATCATGAATTAGGAAAAGTAACTATTGCTGAATTAGAAGAAAAAATTCACCCTAAAGATTCTTCGGCTGTTGCAGCTATTCTTTTTAGCAAGGCATTAGTAAAATTAACTGCTTCGGGTTACTCAGATGTAAATTTTCAAACACGCATAAAAATTTATAAGAAAGAAGGTTATGATTGGTCTAATGTTCAAATTTCTTTTCCTGCGGGAAAATTAAGTGAGTTAAGAATAAAGGATGTTTATACGTATAATTTAGTAGATGGTAAAATTGTAAAGTCTAAGTTGTCTCAGGAAGGAGAATTTGTCGAAAAAAATAATAAACGTTATTGGGTTAAAAAAATAGTGTTTCCAGATCTTAGAGAAGGATGTATTATCGAATACCAGTATAACAAAGAAGGAGGTTTCTTAAATATTCAAGATTGGGATTTTCAAAAAGATATTCCGGTTAATTATTCAGAACTTAAAACTATAATTCCAAATTCATTTTCGTTTAAGAGAAATTTAAAAGGATATTTTATTCCGAAAACTACAACCGAGGTTGTTAATAAAAATGGTTCTTTAGCAACTGAAAATATTTATCTGTTTCAGGATTTACCAGCTATGAAAGAAGAAGTTTTTGTCAATAATATTAATAATTACAGAGCAGCTATTTCACATGAATTAGAATCAATATCAATACCTGGACAAGGTTTTAAATCATTCTCCGGTACGTGGGATGACGTTGTTAAAACTATTTATAAGTTTGAAAATTTTGGACCGGAATTAAATAAAACAGATTATTTTGAAGATGATTTAAAATTATTATTACAAGGGAAAAACAAAGTAGAAGAAAAAATAGTAGCTATTCAGGAATACGTAAAATCAAATGTAAAATGGAACAATCTTGGAGGCTATGGTTGTGATAAAGGTGTCCAGAAAGCATACAAGGAAAAATCAGGAAATTCTGCTGATATTAACTTGATGCTGGCTGCAATGTTGCGTTATGCCGGCTTAAAAGCCAATCCGGTTTTAATTAGTACTCGATCCAATGGTGTTGCATTTTTTCCAAATACTGAAGCTTTCAATTATGTAATTGTGGCTGTGGAAACATTAAATGGAAATATTTTATTAGACGCAACAGATAAGTTTTCGACAATGAATGTTTTGCCTTTGAGGGATTTAAATTGGATTGGTCGATTAGTACGTAAAGATGGAACTTCTGAAGTTGTAGATCTAATGCCTAAAAAAATATCCAGCGATATTGTTTCAATGATTTATGGAGTTGATGATTCAGGTAATGTTGAAGGCAAAATTAGAAGGCAATATTCAGAATATAAAGCATTAAAGTTTAGAAAAAATACTGATGGAGTAAAGGAGGGTGTTTATTTAGAAAAAACAGAAGATGAGAATAATGAAATTGAATTTACTGATTATAAAAGAATCAATGAAAAAGAATTATTATTGCCAATTCTTGAAACATTTTCATTTAATGGCTCTGATTCTTCTGAAAATATTGGAGATAAAATATACATAAATCCGATGTTATTCTTTACAAATAAAAAAAATCCTTTTAAACAAGAAAAAAGAGAATATCCAGTTGACTTTGGTTTTCCATTTTTAGAAAAATTTACAATATCAATTAAAATACCTGAAAAATTTACAATTGAAAATTTACCAGAATCAATTTCAGTTGTTATGGAAGATAATTTAGGTTTTTTTAAATATGAAGTCGCTGTGATTGGTGATACAATACAGCTCGGAATACAGCACCAAATTAATGAAGCGATCATTGGGGCGGATAAATATGAAATGCTAAAAGAATATTACAAAGCAATGATTGCAAAAGAAACTGAAAAAATTGTTTTAAAAAGAATATAATCGCCTGAAAGATTAGGTTAATTTTGTTGAAAAATATAATCATGGATCTAAAAAATGCTCAACTTGACGTTGATACCTGGATAAAAGAACACGGAGTTCGCTATTTTAATGAATTGACCAATATGGCGCAGCTTACCGAAGAAGTGGGTGAAGTTGCCCGAATTATTGCACGCAGATACGGTGAACAATCAGAAAAAGAAAGTGATAAAAATAAAGATTTAGGCGAAGAACTAGCCGATGTTGTTTTTGTGGTTTTGTGTCTGGCGAATCAAACGGGAATTGATTTACAAGCCGCTTTCGATAAAAAAATGGATTTAAAATCAGTTAGAGACAAGGATCGTCACAAAAACAACGATAAATTGAAATAATTGTGAAATATCAATGGTGAATTTTGAATTTTGAATGTGGAGTGGTAAATTGCGGGCTCGAATTAAATTACACATAATTCGCAACTCATAACTATTATCATGAATTTAAAATTAAGCACGAATTCACAATTCACCATTGACAATTCTCAACTAAATATTACAGGATCAAAAAGCGAAACAAATCGTTTATTGTTACTGAAAGCATTATTCCCAAATATTACACTTTCTAATACTTCAAACTCTGACGACAGTGAAGTAATGCAAAAAGCATTAATTGGAAATGAAGAAATTGTAGACATCCATCACGCTGGAACGGCTATGCGTTTTTTAACGGCTTATTTTGCTGTAAACGAAGGCAGAGAAGTGGTTATGACAGGTTCAAGCAGAATGCAAGAGCGCCCAATCAAAATTTTAGTGGAAGCTTTGGCGCAATTGGGAGTTGAGATTTCTTATGAAAAAGAAGAAGGTTATCCGCCAATTCGAATCAAAGGAAAAAAAGTTACAGCTTCCAAAGTAACTTTGGCTGCAAATGTGAGCAGTCAGTATATTTCGGCTTTATTATTAGTAGCTTCAAAATTAGATAATGGTTTAGAGTTAACTTTAGAAGGAGAAATTACATCAATACCATACATCAAAATGACTTTGGCTTTGCTGAATGATTTAGATATTCAAACTAGTTTTGAAGGAAACGTAATTAAAGTACATCCAAAAGCAGCAGTTGCTACCAAAGAAATGGTTGTAGAATCTGACTGGAGTTCTGCTTCTTACTTTTTTAGTTTAGTGGCTTTGGCCGATAAAGCTTCAATCACTTTAAGCAGTTATAAAGAAAATAGTTTACAAGGAGATTCTGAATTAGTTTCACTTTATGAAAAATTAGGAGTTCAGACTACGTTTCAGAATAACAAAATGACTTTGGTAAAACAGGAAGATTTTAAATTTGAAGATGTAAATTTCGAACTAAATAATACACCAGATATTGCGCAGACAATAGTAGTGACTTGTTTAGGTTTAGGAATTGGCTGTCATTTAACTGGACTTCATACTTTAAAAATTAAAGAAACAGACAGACTTGAAGCGCTTCGAATTGAATTGACAAAGCTTGGAGCAAATATCTCTGTTACAAATGATTCTTTGACTTTATTGCCTTCGCATAATATCAATCACGATGTAAAAATTGCCACATACAACGATCATCGTATGGCAATGGCTTTTGCACCTTTAGCGATTAAAGTTCCAATTATTATCGAAAATGCCGAAGTAGTTTCAAAATCATATCCGGATTTCTGGGAGGATTTAAAAGCATTGAATTTTAAAATTTCAGAATTGTAATTTTTAAACCATATAAGTTCATTAAAATAAAATGAGCATAATTTACATAGCCCTTAGTTTTAACTAGGGGTTTTTTTATGCGCAAACTTCTCGGCTTTAGCCAAATAAAAAGGGACAATTTTTCTTGGAATTTCAATTAAATGAACTTATATCAATTATATGGTTAAAAAATCGTTTTTATTCAACTCCGAAACACCACTAAATCAACGACTTTTGAAAATAAACACCAAAACACTTGACAACGCCTATCTCACAATCGTATATTTGCACACGATTTATAATTTTAGATAGAAAATCTAAAATCTACACTCTAAAATCAACAATGCCAATATGAAATTATCACATTTTCAATTTAATTTACCAAAAGAACTTTTAGCGGAATTTCCAGCAGAAAACAGAGATGAATCTCGTTTAATGGTAATCGATCGTCAAAAACAAACTATAGAACATAAAATGTTTAAAGATGTTATCAATTATTTTGATGACGGAGACGTTTTAATTCTTAACAATACTAAAGTTTTTCCTGCACGTTTGTACGGAAACAAAGAAAAAACAGGAGCAAGAATTGAAGTTTTCTTACTAAGAGAATTAAATTCAGAACAACGTCTTTGGGACGTTTTGGTTGATCCGGCTAGAAAAATCCGTATCGGAAACAAACTTTATTTTGGTGATGACGATTCGTTAGTTGCTGAGGTAATTGACAATACGACTTCTCGTGGTAGAACTTTACGTTTTTTATATGACGGTTCTTACGAAGAATTCAGAAACAAATTAACAGAACTTGGAGAAACTCCAATTCCTAAATACATCAATAGAGAAGTAACTGCTGAAGATGCTGAAAGATACCAGACAATTTATGCAAAAGAAGAAGGAGCAGTAGCAGCGCCAACTGCCGGTTTACACTTCTCTAAACACCTTTTGAAAAAATTAGAAATCAAAGGAGTAAATTTTGCAGAAGTAACACTTCACGTTGGTTTGGGAACTTTTAATCCGGTTGAGGTGGAAGATTTATCGAAACACAAAATGGATTCTGAGGAATTGATTATCAAACAGGAAGCCTGCGATATTGTAAATGCTGCAAAAGCAAACAAAAAACGTATTTGCGCTGTTGGAACAACTTCAATGCGTGCAATTGAAAGTTCAGTTTCGTCTCAAAACACTTTAAATCCTTATGAAGGATGGACAAATAAATTCATTTTTCCTCCTCACGATTTTAGTATTGCAAACTGTATGATTACAAATTTCCACACACCAAAATCAACATTATTAATGATGATTTCTGCTTTCTGTGGTCACGATTTAATGAAAAGAGCATACGAAGAAGCAATCAAAGAAGGATACAAATTCTATTCTTACGGAGATGCGATGTTGATTCTATAATCTGATTTAATTTCAGAATTTTAAAACCTGTCAGAAATGATGGGTTTTTTTATTTAAAATTGGTTTCAAGTTTTTTTTTGTTTCAAGTTTCAGGTTTTGCAGAACGTTAAACTTGAAACCTGAAACTTGAAACAAAAAAACATTTCCTATTTTTACGCTTCAAAATAAACGCAATGACTTTTCAAAATACACGCGAATTCGCGAAACAACTCGATTCACAAGATGCTTTAAACCATTATCAGGATCAATTTATATTTCCGAAAGTAAATGACAAACGTGTTATATATTTTACAGGAAACTCTTTAGGATTACAGCCAAAACGCACCAAAGCATATATTGACGAAGTAATGAACGACTGGGCAGAATTAGCTGTCGAAGGTCATTTTTATGCTCAAAAACCCTGGTGGGATTATCAGGAAAGATTTGCAGAGCCGTTGAGTAAAATTGTTGGTGCTTTGCCATCAGAAGTTACGGTAATGAATACCTTAACTGTGAATCTACATTTGTTGATGGTTTCTTTTTATCAGCCGGAAGGCAAACGTTACAAGATTATTTGTGAAGAAAAAGCCTTTCCTTCTGATCAGTATATGTTTCAGAGTCAGGTTCATTTTCATGGATATAAAGCAGAAGATGCAATCGTAGAAATCAAACGGCGTGAGGGCGAACACAATATTCGTCTTGAAGATGTTCTGGCAAAAATTGAGGAAGTTGGTGATGAACTGGCTTTGGTTTTAATTGGCGGTGTAAATTATTACACCGGACAAGTTTTTGATATTAAAACAATCACGGCTGCAGGACATAAAGCGGGTGCAAAAGTAGGATGGGATTTAGCGCATGCCGCAGGAAACATAAAACTTGAACTTCATGAATGGAACGTAGATTTCGCCGCTTGGTGTAGTTATAAATATATGAATTCTGGTCCGGGAAATGCTTCCGGTTGTTTTGTTCATGAAAAACATCATAACGATTCCAGCTTACCAAGATTTGCAGGTTGGTGGGGACATAACAAAGAACGACGTTTTAAAATGGAACCCACTTTTGATCCGGTTCACGGAGCGGGAGGCTGGCAAATAAGTAATTTACCTGTTCTTTCTTTAGCACCGTATTTAGCTTCGGTAGAAATGTTTGCTGAGGTTGGAATGGACGCTTTAATTATTAAAAGAGATCATATTACATCTTATTTAGAATTCATTCTTCATGAAATTGATAAAGAAGTAAAAGGAAATTTCGAAATCATTACACCTTCAAATCCAAAAGAAAGAGCTTCGCAATTGTCTGTGTTTTTACATGGAGAAGGAAGAAGTTTATTCGATTATTTAATGAAAAACGGAGTTATTACAGATTGGCGCGAACCTAACGTAATTCGCCTTGCACCAGTTCCTTTATATTGTTCTTATGAAGATATGTATGATTTTGGACAGATTCTTAAACAAGGGATTTTAGGAAAGTAAAGTTATCGCGCAAAGACGCTAAGGCGCAAACTTTTTCTCATTTCGGAACAGAAGGTATTATATTCTTAAGGCAAAAACAAATACACTTTATATAGACATAGCGAACGGTTTCAACCGTTTGGAGCCAATATATCATTCAATGTATTTTCATAATGCATATCCCCAAGGTTTCAACCCTGGGCTATGTTGAAGTTATCTTAAACTTTCTATTTAATTATCTGTAATTAGTAACTTATCAAGATTGTTAGAATGGCAAATTAAAATCTGTATCATCCGCGTTTTGCTTTAGCAATCGGCGCTATCAGCGTCCAATCATGAATATTCAAATTCTATAACCTTTACTCTAAATCGTGTAACTTTAACAAAAGCAATTGTTTTTACTTTGTAGTGTACAATAATTTAAAAACTACAATCATGAAAACGTTATATATATTACTAGTCGCTTTGTCAATTGTTTCTTGTCAGAACCAATCGAACGCAGATATGAAAAAAGCGAAACAGGCAAGTATAGACTCCATGAAAGTTGAAATTTATAAACAAAGAGTAATGGATTCAATGAAAACTGAAATGGCTAAGATAAAAGAAGAGCAGAGAGTTGAATCTCAAAAAGAGGTTGTGGTCGTGCATCAACAGGCAGCAAGTGGAAATACTGCTACTACAACAACTACAACTAAAAAGAAAGGCTGGAGTGCAACTGCTAAAGGTGCCGTAATTGGAGCCGGAGTTGGTGCTGCAACCGGAGCTATTGTAAGTAAGAAAAAAGGTGAAGGTGCTATTATAGGTGGTTTAGCCGGTGCTGCTTTAGGAACTGGAACAGGTGCTGTTATCGATAGCAAAAATAAAAAGCAATAAATTATATATAAAAAACCCCGATTTAGAGATCTAAATCGGGGTTTTTGTTTTATGCCAATTGTGGGATTGGTATTTTTATTGCGGCTAATTCCAGTTTGTAAGAATCAAATTGCTTTTTAATATTTTCAAGATCACTTTTAAAATAAAAGCCTGATGAAAACAAAGTTTGATAATATTCAATTCCTTCAAAAAGATTAGCTTTAAAACTATTCCATTTTTTGAGCTGATTGGTGGACACGTCACCAGAGACACCTTCAATTTCATTTCTAAAATAATCGATATACATCTTTAATTCTTTTACAAATAAATTTGGACGATTATTAGTTCTTAAAACAGACTTGTTTCCGTAAATATGATGCAACATATCACTCAATGAAACTTCTTGGTCAAAATAAGCCATATTTGGTCCAGGACAAATAACAACCCCTTGTGCCTGACCTTTTATTTTGATATCATTTTCCAAATAAGAAGCATTTGCCAAGCCAACACACAAGCATGATTTTTCGGTAATTTTAGTTTTGGCATTCTCAAAAGCGTTGAGTGAAATAGTACTTTTTATATTTTCTAACTCTTCCAGCTTAATGTCCTGATATTTTTTTGAAGCTGTGCAAATTCCATGCGGATCATATTCTTTGCTTAGCGCCAGGAATCTTTTCGGACAGGAACTTCCTGCTTTATTTTCATGAATTCGTTTTTGTTTCAGGATTTCATTTGTTGTTCCTTTCACAGTATTAAAAGGAACGCCTAAAGGAGAAATATGACTTAAATATAAATCTTCTTCTTTGGCATTTATCAATAAATTTCGAGTTGTTTTATCTACAGATGTTGCCTCAGGAACTAGTAAAAATGGCGAACCCCAGCCAACAGAATCTACCTGATATTGGTCTAATAAAAATTCATGTTCTTCTGATGTTCCAACGCCGCCCTGAACTGTAATTTTTAAAGGTAAAGGCTGATCAGGAACAAATGCATTTTTTTGTTGAAGTACTTTGATCATTAATTCATGCGCAGAATCAATTAGTTGCGCTTTTTTCTGTTTAAATTCTTCGAGAATCGTTCCTAATAAAAGTCCGTCAGTAGCAAAAGCATGTCCGCCGCAGTTTAAACCTGATTCTATGCGATATTCAGAAACCCAAAGTCCTTTCTTGGCCAGGAAATTTCCCTGAATCATAGCAGATCTAAAATCACTTACTTTTAGGATAATTTTCTTTTTAAGTTCGTTTTTTTGGTTTGGAAAAAAATCAGAAAAATTCTCAAAGTAGCTGTAAAGCCTTGGATTCATTCCTGCAGAAAGTACAACTGAAGATTCAAGATTACTTTTGGCAAAACCTCTTAAAGCGGCATGAGCATCATTAAATTCGATAGGAAGCTGTTCGTTTTTTATGAAATTATCTTTGTCCAGTTTTGTCATGATATTCACGTCAATTTCTCCCGCAAAAAGATTGGTTTCGATGTAATTTTGAATGTTTTCCTTAAATGAAATTCCGTCTTCCAGTAAGTTTTGAAAACCTTTTTTAATATCAGAAGTATTGGGTAATGTTGCGATAAAATTTTCTAATGCAGTTTTGCTCTCGGCTAATTCTGTTTTGAAATTTTCAAACTTCTGTTTTACGATTTTATCAACTAAATTTAAGTAAGAAGTAATTCTTTCGGCACGATAATCCTGAAATTTCTGAGTTATTTCTTCGTATGGGAAATTGAATTTGGTGCTGTAAAAATTGCGCATTTTTTCAATTAAATCATCGTCGGCGATTGAAATTACAGATGAAATACCGTATTGTGCCACTCTAATAGGGCTGTCAATAGTATAGGCGAGTCCCATTACCGGAATATGAAAAGTGTGTAAAGGCCTTTTTGTCATTTGTTTTTCAAATTAAAATAAAAACAAATATTGGAAAAAGGATTTTTCTAAAACCTGATAATTGTCAGGTTATGTAAATTGTAAAAAAGGTTGTTAGCCACGAATTACACAAATTTCCGCTAATTTTTATGTAGGATGCTTGAAAAATTAATTCGTGAAAATTCGTGAAATTTGTGGCAAAAAATAAATCTTCTAAATCAAAATCTTCTTCAAAGACTCAGCGATACTTCGCCATAAAAAGTTATAAAATGATTTTTCCTGAATTCTTTCGAGTTCAACATCAGCGGTTTTTGCTTTGTCTTTTGAATCATTTTTAACTAATAAATTAACGATGGCCGATTTTAATTTTGCCTCTTTTTCAGGATGTTTCTTTTTGAATAATTTCACTTTCAAATCATCATAATCTAAAGAAGCGTTTCCTTTTGAAATATTATCATTTCCGTAGAAATTAAATCGGTATTTATTGAAAACTCCGGTAAATGAAGCGTTCATATAAGGTTTGCTGAATTGCCCCATTGCCCTGACATCAAAATTTGAAATAACGCCCTGGATATGAAAACCATCATTTTTGTCGAGAACATTAAAACTCCAATCGACATTAAGAGGAGAATTTTTCATGAAAATACAATTCACTTTGATCTTCACGTCGTTTGTTTTTTTCAAACCAAAACCACTTCGCAAATTGGTAGCCTGCAAATTGAATTTATCAAAATTTAAAACTCCCGGACCTTTAGAAAAATCAATCTCTTCTTCATAAACCAGTTTCGATTTCAAAACCTGAAGCGTATCAATTTGCAGCGGAAATTTAATATTTCGCAACAAATGATTGTAAAGATATTTTTTGCTTAAATCGTCTTTTGGCATTTTTCCGCGGTAGATATTAGCGTCAAAATGATGCATTACAAGTGAATTTGCCTTAAAGAAAAATTGATCGTTTTTGAAACCCCAATCCATTTTTTTTATTTCGGCAGAATCTAATTTTAAAGTGTAAATGTCTTTTTCTTTTTCTAAACGCTTTGTAAATTCTCTTCGGGTAAATTGAGGAAGATTTGCAAAATTATTAATTTTAAGAAAGTTCTTTTCAGTACTGATTTTGCCTACCGTAATAGTATAAAAGGCACTCGGTCTGTAAAATAAACTATCAATTACTAAAGCGTAACTTTCAAACTGAAGCGGGATTTTTTCGCTTAATGTCTTATCCGTTATTAAAATTCCTTCGAGTTTTACGATGATCTTCTTAATACTTAAAATGGGTTTTTGACTATCTAAAGAAACTACGTCAACCGAAGCGTCATTAAGGTAAATATTTGAAACAGCAATAATTTTACGAAATGGTTCTATGATTTCATTTTTAATGCTTTTGCTGTTATTCAAAAGTTTTTCGCCTTTTTTGTATAAAATCACGCGAGGCTTATTGATGATAATACTTTCTGCCTGAATAATATCACGAAAAGCCAAATCCCAGACATTAAAATGCTTGATTGTAATAGATTCTATTTTAGAAAAAAGTCCGTTTTTGCTGTCTTTTGGCTGGTTCTTCGGACTTACCAATAATGTTTGTGCGTAGATATTTCTGGAAAAAAGCGAGACTTCAATTTTTTCGTAATTGATATTATACGGAGTCGTATTTTTCTCGTGTATAATTATAGGTAATTGTTTTTTTATCCAATAATTGAGACCAATATTGATAAAAATGACAAAAAGGAAGACTGAAATTACACCGATTGCTATTTTTTTATAGATTGACATTTATTGTATTGGTTTTAAATACATAAATTTAGAGTTTTAAAAGCCATGTTTCTTATAAGATTTGCTCTTTAAGTTACATCATTACATAATCATTATTTGCTTAATCTTTTGAATATGAAAATCATTAAAAAAATCCTGCTGATTTTATTGGCCTTAATTGTTGTTTTAGGAATTGGTTTATGCGGTTATATTTTTCATTTGAAACCCAAATATGAAGGAGAATTACAATTGAAAAATCTCCAAAAGGAAACTACAGTTTATTTTGATGATTTTGGAGTTCCTCATATTTATGCCAATTCTGAAAAAGATGCAATGACGGCGCTTGGATATGTTCACGCGCAGGAAAGATTATGGCAAATGGAATTACTACGCAGAATTGCACCTGGAAAATTATCAGAAATTTTTGGATCGGTTGCGCTTAAAAATGATATGTTTTTCTCCGGAATTGGTATTGAAGAAGCTTCGGCGAAAGCCATTGCAAAATTGAATAAAAACAGTCAGAGTTATCAGTTAACCTTGGCGTATTTAGACGGAATTAATCAATATTTAGAAGAAGGAGTTACGCCGGTTGAATTTACTTTGGTTGGTGTGAAAAAGAAAAAATTTACGATCGAAGATGTCTATAATATTTTCGGATATATGTCTTTTAGTTTTGCGATGGCTCAAAAGACAGATCCATTATTAACCGATATTCGAAATAAATATGGTGCTGAATATTTGAAAGATCTGGGAATCGAAGGTGAATTTAATACAACGCAAATTAGAAGTTCAAAAGAAAATATTGAAGAATATACCGCGATTTCAAAATCAGTTGCAGCTTTACTGGACAAATCACCAATTCCGCCATTTGTGGGAAGTAACAGTTGGATTGCCGGACCTAATAAAACCAAAAGCGGAAAAGTCATTTTTGCGAATGATCCGCATATTGGATTTTCGCAGCCGGCAACCTGGTACGAAGCGCATTTGGTAACGCAGGAACATGAATTATATGGCTGTTATCTCGCCGGAACGCCATTTCCGTTATTGGCACACAATCGCGATTATGCTTATGGTTTAACAATGTTTGAAAATGATGACATCGATTTTTATCAGGAAAAAAATAAAGCAGGAGATTCAACTCAATATCAAACACAGGATGGTTTTGCTAAATATGAAACCAGAAAAAAAACAATAAAGGTTAAAGATACTTCGGATGTGGTTCTAACTGTAAAATCAAGTCGACACGGTCCAATAATGAATGATTTATTAGAACGTCTAGATCGCAAAAATCCAATTGCAATGTCGTGGATTTATACGCAGCAACCAATTCAGATTCTCGACGCTGTTTACGGACTTTCACATGCTAAAAGCAAAGACGATTTTAAAAAAGCAGTTCAGCTGGTTGCTGCGCCGGGATTGAATGTCATGTACGGCGATGCCAAAGGAAATGTGGCGTGGTGGGCAACAGGAAAATTGTATAAACATGATAAAGGTGTAAATTCGTTTTTTATTCTCGACGGCTCAAGTGGTAAAGATGATATAAAAGAGTATTTGGATTTCTCTAAAAATCCGTCGGCAGAAAATCCAGAATGGGGTTATGTCTATTCTGCAAACAATCAGCCCGAAGCGGTTGATGGCTATTTATATCCAGGCTATTATTTGCCCGAAGATCGTGCGAAAAGAATTTCGGGTTTAATGGATGCAAAATCAAATTGGGATAAAACAGAAATTAGTGAAATGATTTATGATAATACATCTGATGTTTCGCCGGGAGTTGCTAAAAATTTAATCGCAAGTTTAAATAAAAATGCTCTTTCAATAGAAGAAAAACAGGCAATCGGAATTTTGAAATCATGGAAAGGAACCAATAATTTAGAAGATATTGCGCCGACGATTTACAACAAATGGGTGTATTTATATTTGAAAAACACGTTTGAAGATGAAATGGGATCAGAGAATTTTAATTTGTTTCTGGGCGTGAGTTTAGGAAAACAAATTATTGCCAGACAAATTGTAAACGAAAATTCACTTTGGTGGGATAATGTCAAAACGAAGAAGGTAAAAGAAACGAGAAATCAAATTGTAACAAAGTCATTTCATGAAGCGATTACGGCTCTTAAAGAACAATTAGGAAACAATGTTCCTGACTGGAATTGGGGAAAAGTGCATACTGTAGAACACGAACATCCGTTAGGAAAAGTAGCTGCTTTACGCAAATTATTTAATGTGGGTCCGTTTGCAGATCCGGGATCGAATGAAGTAATCAACAATCAGTTTTTTGGATATAATGAAGAAGGGAAATATTATGTAAAAGGCGGACCTTCAACCAGAAGAATTGTCGATTTTGCAGATGTTGAAAACAGTTGGAGCATCTTGCCAACCGGACAATCCGGAAATCCTTTCAGCAAACATTATAACGATCAGGCCGAAATGTTTGTTCACGGAAAATTCAGAAAAATGAAATTGAATAAAGAGGAAATTATAAAAACTTCGACAAAATTAGTCTTTAAACCAAAGAAGAAATAGTTTTTTTTTAAAGTCGCTAAGGTTCTGAGGTTCTAAGTTAGTAAGATTTCAAACTTAGAACCTCAGAACCTTAGCAACTTAGTACCTTAGAGTTTATTTAGCTAAATATTTTCCGGTAACAACATCTTTGGCATAAATATCCAGATTGTTAAGCAAAACTTTATTAGTCGTCATGACGTTTGTCGTTTGATAAGCAGTATTTTTTTGATATTCTTTTAATAATGTTTCCAAATCTACTTCGTTGTAAAACGCAAACATATTATAAACAGCATCTCTAAAATTTTTAAAGTTGATGGTTTCTGTAATTTCAACTGTTTTTTTCTCGTTCCATTTTTCTTTATAAGCTGTTTCGTTTATTTTCGTTAAACAATAATCAACAAAATAAGTTTTGTAATTGGTAACATCGATGATTTTATTTACGATAATTGTATTCTGCTGTGTTGGCATTGGAGCATTTACAGAAGTTTGGGAAATACATACAGAAGGAACAAACATCAATAAGACAAGAAGTAAAAAGTAATTTTTTTTCATAGGTTATTTTTAAATTGCTTACACTTTTTAAGTTGTAAATCAAGTTGATTTCGGGTTTTGATATTATTTTTCGGGCTGGGCTAAATTAGCTTTTTTGTTGTAAATATTCAATCGAAAAAATGACTTTTAAATAAAAAATCCGATACTGCAGATTTTTAAAAATTGTACGATCGGAGTTAATAAGAGAACAGTTACGAATATTCCTTTTTGAGTTTTATTTTCTGGAACTTCGAATTGCTTTTACGACTTTTAGATTTTCATCTTTTAAGAATTTTTGATATTCAGGAGTTTCCATTCCGTATAAAGCTATTTTTCCATTTTCGTCATTATGAATTCCCCAGCCATAACGTTTTGTCAATGGCGAAGCGCGAAAGCAAGCCTGACCTTTAGAGAAAAATTGATCGCGCGCTTCCTTATATTCTGATTTTGTTAAATCATTTTTCTCTGCAAAAACCTGAAACAAAACATCATCTGAAGTAAATTTATAAGGATTTCTGCTGATCATTTCAAACTCGATATTGGCAACGGTTTTTTTGTCGCCTTTTATTGGCGGAATCTCGGCGCTTGTTACAGGACTATCTTCTGCAGTTTCAATAAAAGTGTTCTGATAATTTGTGGTATGAATTTTCATCTCGTTTATTGATTTTGTTTACGCTAAAATAATCATTTTTAAAATAAAAAAAACTCCAACAATCAGTTTAAAAGCTGATTGTCAGAGTCAATTGTTGATGACCTGATTATTCGATTTTTGATTATTGGTTTTTTAAAATTTCTGCCAAAGCTTTTTTTCCGCCTTCGTTGGAAGGATCAAGCTCTATTGATTTTTTATAATTAATTATGGCTAAGTTTTTATCGCCATCGGCCAGATATGCTTCTCCCAAACTATCATAAACATTTCCTGATTTTGGAAAAGCTTCTACATTAATTTTGAAGATTTCGATTGCTTCTTTCTTTTTTCCTGTTTGTAATAATTGATATCCAACATTGTTCATATCACCTTCTTTAATACCATAAGTTGGATCGTTTTTCAATTTAGCGTAAGTTTCTGTTCCGCCTTTAACTCCTTTTTCTGAAAATACTTCTAACAATTCAAACGCCAGCGATTTTTTGGGTTGATCAATTGGCTGATTGTATAAAATATTTCTAATATTTTCTGTCATTTCGCTTAAAACAGCTCTTCCGGTATTATTCAATAAGACGATTAGGATTTTATCTGATGGAATGCGAGATATATTGGTATTAAAACCATTTATTCCTCCACCATGTTCAACAACTTTTACTTTTTTAGTTCCGATCGTTATTTCACCAAGAAACCATCCATAACCATAACTTTCATCTCCTATATTTATATAAGATTTGAACAAAGATTCCATTGATTTTTCCGAAAGTAATTTGTTCGTATAAAGTGCCTGATCCCATAAATACAAATCTTCTGCAGTTGAATACAGCGATCCTGCGGCATACGGAATACTCATGTCAAGATAAGAAGCATTAACGATCTTTTTTCCTTGTTTTTCATAACCTGCAGCTCTGTTTTTGATAATAATATCGCTGTGATCATAACCGGAATTAACCATTTTTAAAGGTGTAAAAATAGTTTCCTGTAAATACTGCTCATACGTTTTACCGGTAATTTTTTCAATAATATATCCTAATAAAAAATAACCGGAATTGCTGTAAACGAATTTTTCACCAGGTTTAAATTCAAGTGGCAAACTCGAAAATGTTTTTACAAAATCTGCCGGAGAATAAGGATTCTTGGCCTTTTCTTTCAGGAAATTGGGAGCGTTGGTATAATTTGGAATTCCTGAAGTGTGCGTTAGTAAATTATGAATCGTGATTTTGTCACCGTTTTCTTTTGGATAATCCGGCAAATATGTTGTAATAGGAACGTCCAGTTTTATTTTTCCTTCTTCGGCCAATTTTACAATTAACAAAGCCGTAAATTGTTTAGTGATAGAACCTAATCTGAATTTAGTGTCCGGCTGATTCGGAATATTCCATTCCATATTGGCATAACCATATCCTTTTTTCAGAATAACTTTTCCGTTTTCTGCAACTAACGCCGATCCGTTAAATTGATCGTATTGATTGTATTTGCTTAAAAGTTCATCAATTTGTTTTGATTTATCTTGTGCAAATGTTGTTGCGAACGTAAACAGAAGCAGGAATGCAAAAAAGAAGGTGAGTTTGATTGATTTTTTCATGAATTGATTGATTATGATTAATAAATGGTTTTTGGTATTTGATATAATAGTAAACGAAAATAGCCGTCTAATTATTAGACGACTATTTTATGATTTTGTTTCCAAATTATCGGTTTTTTATTATCTTTTTTAGAATAAAGAATCAGAATAACTACTTTTTAATAGGTCTGTGTTCATAACTAACGATTCTTTTTAATTGCCAATTCTCTTCTTTTCGTTCCCAGATATGGATGAATTTTCCCGTTCCCACCGGAATATTATTGACAAGAAAAGTATGTTCTCCCAATTGTACAGCTCCAAAATCACCTAATTTATCAATTGTGCAGAAATCTAATTTTCGGGTAAGTTTCTCAGAGCTTGCACATCTTTCCGTTAAAGATTTTATTTCATTTCCTTTTGAAGTATTTAATCCAAAACGGTCGTCGTAAAATTCAATATCTTCTGCAATGATTTTTTTAAAAAGACCGGCATCACATTGATTAAAGGCAACATTAAAAAGCAAACTGTCCATTTTAATGATTTCATTTTTTAGAAGATCTATTTTTAGGACTTCATTATTCGTTTGAGCCTTTGCTTCTCTGTTCAAAAACAATATAAAAAAGGCCAAAGTGTTTATCATTTTCATAATTGTCCTTTATTTCATTTCGATGTCAATTATTTTTCTTCCGTTTTCACCTAAATAATGAGAAACGATTTTTTCATAAACCTTGTAACCATCATCAACATTGGTAAAAATAAGTAAGCCTTGTTTTGTTTTTGGAAGTAGAATAAAAATCGTCTGAACGCCTTTGTCTGCTCCGCTGTGTGATAAAGCATAATTTTCACTTCCTAAATCATATATTTTAAAACCTAAACCAAAATATTTGTCATTCTTAACATCAACCTGATGCGAAACCATTTCATCAAAAACTTTTTTGCTTAAGCCGTCACTGTTTAAAATACTGCATAAAAAATTGCTGTAATCTTCAACGGTTGTCAACAAATCATCGGCTGCACTTGCGGTTTTGTTTTTAGTTGGTTCATACGGATTTCCATTGTTATCATAATTAACAGCATATCTCGAAAGGTCTATTTTATCATTCCAAATAAACTGAGTATCAGTTGTTTTTAAAGGTTTAAAAATTAACTCATTGGCTAATTCATCTATTGTTTTATGAAATTTATTCTCCAATGCTTTGCTCAAATATGCAAATCCTTCACCTGAATATTGAAATTTAGTTCCAGGTTTAAACTGAAAATCCAATGTTCCGGATTTATTCAAAAATCTCCAATTTGGGAAACCCGTTTGATGGCTTAAAATAATTCTTGTTGTCAATAATTTATGGTTAGGGTCGTTTTTAATATCCGGATCTATCCAATATTTATCAAGAGGTTCGTCAAGATTCCATTTTCCCTCACTTACCAGTTTTAAAGTCACAATTGCTGTTACGGGTTTTGTTAATGAAGCGACATTCCAAATAGTATTATAAGGCGCTGTAACTCCTTTTTTAAGTTCGCCAAATACTTTTACATCCTGAAGCTTTCCGTTGTTGATTATGCCAATTCCCATCGTGGGAACATTGTTTTGTAGCAGCCATTTTTTGATTTCGGCATCGTTGTCAAAAATGTCTGATTTAGTGCCGGCCGTATTTACAGTTTGATGATCGTAACTAAAAGATCTTTTCAATTTCCAAATACCGTTGTTTAATAGCCAGACATGAGTAAATCTCGCTGTACTGCCAAAATTTTCTTTTGCATCTGCAAGATTTCCATTTTTATCAGTTGATTTTTCGTAGAATTGGTGAATACCCATTTGCATCGCGCCATACAAAATACCTTTTTTATATAAAGGATAAACTTCGGTACTGTTAGGAACTAAATATCTTCTGGATTGGTATGTTCCGATTGAACCGCATAAACCTTTTTTAAGGTTGTGAAGAAATAGAGCTTTATCAGAAATACTGTCTTTGTCGTGATAAAATTCAAAATTGTCACTTAAAAGATTTTCAAATTGTGAAATATCGCAAGTATTAAAGCCAACATTAAACAGAAGGCTGTCTTTTGACATAATGGTTTTGTAGAGTTTTGAGTTTTTTTTCTCCTGAGAAAATCCACTGTGCAATTGAAAGAGTAGTATTCCAATTAAAATTACTTTTAACCTGAAAAATGATGAATTGATTTTCATTTTGATTGATTTGATTGATTGATGATTTTGCAATAGTAGTACAATTATAATTTTTAAAATTGTACAAATGCGAAATATTATCTTTTTTTCGAAAGAAAATACGAGCTTGAATTAAAGGTTTTCGGAGTCGTTTTCATCACATCTTTGAACTGTTTTATAAAATGCGACTGATCAAAATATTTGTTGTAAAGTGCTACATCAGTGAGATTTAGTTTGTCCAAACCAATGTTTACCATTTGATCAATTGATTTTCTGAACTTCAAAATCTGAATGTATTTTTTAATGGTAAGTCCGGTTGCGGTTTTAAACTTAATCTGCAATAATCTTTGTGAGACATTTAAAAATTTTCCAATTTCCGAAACCGTAATTTCTTCGTTATGAAGTTTGATGATTTCGCAGATTTTTTCGACACTATTTTTGTTTGAATGTAAAGCACTCAATTCTTCAAAATAATGATTAATGGTGTTTAATAATTTCGAAATTTCACTGTTTAAACTCAAATCAATTTCCTTGTCAAAAGGCAATTCACTCGGACTGATTTTAATAATAGAATCGGTAAAATTGCTCAAATCATAATTAGGAAACATAGAAAGTGTCCAGGCATGAAACTGAATTATAGTTACTTTCGTTTTCGGCTGAATGTTTACCAAAACTTTATTGGTCATTTGCGAACAAAAATAAATTCCTTCGGGCATTTCATACTTTTGTTTGCTTGTATGAACTTCGGTTGCGTTTCCGCTTACAATAGCGAGATTAAAACAGCCGTTTGGTAAAACGAGTTTGTTCTCGATTAGGCTTTCGCCGATGCTATTATCGAGACACCAAATTTTATTGACAAACCGTTCGCATTTTTTACTCACATAATATTCTGAATATAATTTCATTTGATGATTATTATGTTATGGAAATTCAGCTTATTTTTTTCCTGTAAATAATTCTACACTTGATGTTTTCTTAAACGGATCTGTAAAGAAACTCATCAAAACCAAGTTAAAAAGATCCGGTTTTTCATAAGCGCCAAAATGGGTTGCGCCCGGCATTACAAAAAAGTTTGAATTGGGAATATTATTAAATATTTCGATAGAATGTTCCAGTCTGATCACGTCGCGGTCACCCGACATAATTAAAACCGGACATTTTATTTTTTGAAGATCTTTGTCAGTAATATTAGGTTGTTTTGCCAGTAAAGTATATAGATTTTTAGTGCGGGGATCTTTTGTCGCTTTCAAAGTATCCATAACCATTTTGTCAATTTCAGTGTAGATTGCTTTTTTACCCGGAAACAAATTGGCTCCAAAAGTGGCAACTTTGCCCGTTTTATCGGGATGATTAATAGCCAGTAAAAGACCTAGAATTCCGCCATCGCTTTGTCCCCAGATATTAGCATTTTTAATTTTAAGCGAATCCAGTAAAACACTGACATCATCAGCCATTTGAACGTAATTCAGCTGTTGTTTAGAATCATCTACAGATTTTCCGTGACCTCGACTGTCAATGGCAATAACCTGAAATTTTTGTTTGAAATATTCAATTCTGCGTGTATGACCTTTAATTGAACCGCCATTGCCATGAAGCAAAACCAAAGGTTCCCCAGAGCCGTAAACTTCGTAATACATTTTAAAACCGTTGATTTCTTTGTAATGTCCGGCTTCGGGATTATTTCCGTATGGAATTTTGATTTCTGTCTGTGCAGAAATTGTTCCAAAGGTTAATAAAAAGATTGCTAACAGAATGATTGATTTTTTCATTTGGTTTTTGATTGATGATTTTGGTGACGATTATTGTCTAATAATTAATAGACGACAGAATTCATTTTTTGTTTCAATTTTGATTGAGAAATAATTTAAACATTATAACTAAGTATAATATCAAGTATTAGATATTTTAAAATGTAACATAATATTAGCGGTATAATTGCTAAGCAATATTGAAACCATTCATCAAGAGATTGTGCCTCATCAGATTCCTGATCATTCCAGACAGTATTGTACTTTTTTTTAAAATACAGATTACGTCCATATTTCTTAAGGATATAAGTATCACAATATTTATAAATCAATAAAAAGAACAATGAATATAGAGAGATAAATAATGTCTCTTTTCGATTTTGCAACATTTGAGGATTATAGGCAGTAATAGAGATTATTGGAGATAAAACCGAAAAGCACAGAAATAAATTATATGTTTTTTTCTCTCGTAGAATTCTATGCGCTGGAGGATGAACAAATGTTACGAACCAAATAAATCCATATCCCATGCAAATAGTAATTAAACTTATTGTCTCCATAATTGGCTTTTCTTAAATATTGATGAAGAAGCTAAAATATGTAAATCTATATAAACTCTCCAAAATAATCTCTTTTAGTATTCTTCCATTCCTCCAAAATAATACTATAATAAACATCATCTTTACTTTTTCCTTCAGAATCAACATAATTATTTCTAAATATCCCTTCTTTTAAAGCACCCAGATTTTCAATGGCTTTTTGGGATCTTATATTTTCAAGATCGGCGCTAAATTGTATCCTTTTAAATTGAATGTTTTCGAAACCAAAATTCAATAATTCATATTTACAAGCTTTGTTTAAACCTGTTCCCTGAAATGCTTTTCCATACCAGGTCCAGCCAATTTCGCATTTTTGGCTTGCGTGATTTAGATATCCGTATCGGGTACTTCCGGAAACTTTATTGGTGGCTTTATCTATAATTAAAAACGGATAACAAATTCCGTCTGCTTTTTGTTTTAGTGTGTTTTGAATATAGTTTTCGAAATCAGTTTCAGTTCGCACATACATTCCCATGTATTCCCAGATTTCATCGTCGAAAATGATTTCTTTGAGTTCGATGTTTCTTTTGTTTTCGAAAGGAAGTAGTAAAACTTTTTCGTTTTCTAAAATAATGTCTGATTGTAATAGTTCGCTTTTCATGAATTAAGTTTTTTAATAGTATATAGTTCTCGCAAAGTCGCCAAGGCGCAAAGTTTTTATACACAATGTTGTCATTTCGAGTGACGAGAAATCACACACGTAATTCGACGAAGATTGGCGATTTTGTTTGCGGAGTTTCTAGTGTGATTTCTCCTTTCGTTGAAATGACAAAAAAATAGAAATTATTTCTTGAACGAAAGTAGCCTATTTGATGTTTCTAATAAATCCACAAAAACGCTAATTTGTTATGAAAACGAGAGTTGCATGAGGGATAGGAACGGCATCCTTTTGTGGCAATGCGCGTTGCTATTGTGGCCACAAAAGATATAGTGGATAGCCCGGCCCGCTTTTTCTGCGGGTCATGCCATGATAAATAAGCTTTTAAATCATAAATATTTCCTTTATTTTAAAGCTCTTGTAGAATTATTACTTATTTTTACGATCTTATATTTAGATTTTTCTTGATGCAAACTTCACTAAAAATTGCCGTTGTTGGTTCTGGATTGGTAGGATCGTTATTGGCAATTTATCTTAAAAAAGCAGGTCACACCGTTCATGTTTATGATCGTAGTCCTGATATTCGCAAAATTAATTTTTCTGGTCGTTCTATAAATCTGGCGATGTCTAATCGTGGCTGGAAAGCACTTGATGGCGTTGGCGTTGGTGATTCGGTACGGGAAATCGCGATTCCGATGGACAAACGCGCCATTCATTTGGTTGATAAACTCAATTTTCAGAATTACGGACAGGAAGGCGAGTCAATTTATTCGATTTCGAGAGGGACTTTAAACCGAAAAATGATTGATCTTGCTGAACAAGCCGGAGCAGAATTTTTGTTTGACCAAAAAATCTGGGACGTAACGTTAAGTGATGCAACTTTGCATATTGGCGAAACCGAAAGAGGCGAGTGGGAGGAGAAAAAATACGATATGGTTTTTGGTGCCGATGGTGCTTTTTCGAGAATTCGCCACAGAATGCAGCGTCAGAGTATGTTTAATTATTCGCAGGAATTTTTGAATATGGGTTATAAGGAATTGAATATTCCAGCCAATGCAGATGCGACGCATAAACTGGATAAAAATTCATTTCATATCTGGCCGCGCGGCGAATATATGCTGATTGCGCTTCCTAATTTAGACGGAAGTTTTACGTGTACTTTATTTATGCCTTTTGAAGGTAAAAACTCGTTTGCATCGTTAACAGATCGAAAAATGGTAGAAGATTTCTTCACGAAAAACTTTCCTGATTCGATTGACGTGATTCCGAAGTTGGCAGAAGATTTCTTTAAAAATCCAACGAGTACTTTGGTAACAATGAAATGTTTTCCGTGGACGTATGAAGATAAAATTGCTTTAATTGGAGATGCCTGTCATGCGATTGTACCGTTTTACGGACAAGGAATGAATGCCGGTTTTGAAGATATTACCGTTTTAAACGAAATGATTGAGAAATATGGTGACGATTGGAAGAAGATTTTCTCAGAATATCAAATTTCACGTAAACCAAATGCCGATGCAATTGCGGAACTTTCGTATCGTAATTTCATGGAAATGAGTACAAAAACTGCCGATGAGAAATTCTTATTACAAAAGAAAATCGAAAAAGCATTCTCTGATAAACATCCAGATAAATGGATTCCGCTTTACAGTCGCGTAACTTTTAGCGACCGTCCGTATGCCGAAGCTTTGGCAATTGGAGATTTCCAAAACGGAATTATGGAAGAAATCCTGAAAATAGACAACATAGAAAATATCTGGAACACGCCTGAAATCGACAATAAGATTCTGGAGTTGTTGCAGAAATAAAATCAATATCAATTACAATATCAAAATTCAATTTAAATTGACATTGATATTGTAATTGATTTTTGATATTGAATTTATTTCTTGAATATTTTTGTCAAAACGCCAAAAACACCCCTTATAAAAGTTGCACTTGTTACGACTTTCAAAACAGATTTGCCAACTACACTTGCAGTACTTGGTTCTGATTTTGAAGATCTCGTTGGCGCTTGTTCTTCTTGTTCTGTAGCTGCTTGCGAAGCTTCTTCAATTTTTTTGGTTAGTATTTCGTACGCACTTTCACGATCAATTTCTTCACTGTATTTTTTTACCAATTTTGATTTGCTGTTGATCGCTTCGATTTCATCAGAAGTTAAAACATCCATTCGGCTTTGTGGCGCGCGCATCATCGTGGCAACAAGTGGCGTTGGAACTCCTTTTTCGTTTAGTGCCGTTACCAGAGCTTCTCCAATTCCCAGATTAGTTAATAATTCGTCGGTTTTATAATATTGCGAAGTTGGATAATTATCGGCCGTTTTTTTAATCGCTTGTCGGTCATTTGCAGTAAAAGCCCTTAAAGCATGCTGAATCTTTAATCCTAATTGGGCAAGAACCCCACTTGGAACGTCCATTGGATTTTGCGTTACAAAATAAACGCCAATTCCTTTTGAACGAATTAATTTTACAATCGTTTCAATTTGTTCTAATAATGCTTTGCTGGCTTCATTAAAAATTAAATGTGCTTCATCAATAAAAATGACTAATTCAGGTTGTTCTGCATCTCCTTTTTCAGGCATTTTCTGGTAGATTTCAGCCAATAAACTCAACATAAAAGTCGAGAATAATTTTGGTTTATCCTGAATATCCGTTAGGCGGATGATGTTTACATAACCTTTTCCGTTTTCGTCAATTCGCATTAAATCATCAATTTCAAAAGATAATTCACCAAAAAATAAATCTCCGCCTTGTTGTTCTAATTCGATTATTTTTCTCAAAATAGTTCCGGTAGTTGCCGTAGAAATTTTACCGTAACTCGCGGTAATTTCGTCCTTACCTTCTTCGGTAATATAATTAATGACTTTCTTGATGTCTTTTAAATCCAATAACGGCATTTGTTTGTCATCACAATATTTAAAGATTACGGCAACAACTCCTGCCTGAGTGTCATTTAAATCTAAAATCCTGGAAAATAATACAGGGCCAAATTCAGAAACTGTCGCACGTAAACGAACTCCGTTTTGTTTTGACAATGACATTAATTCAACAGGATATGAAGATACATTATAAGGTATGTTTATTTTAGCGTGACGCTCGGTAATAAATCCTTCTTCTTTTCCTTCTTTTGCAATACCACTAAAATCACCTTTTATATCCATCATTAAAACAGGAATTCCGGCATTTGATAATTGCTCTGAAAAAACCTGAATAGTTTTCGTTTTTCCAGTCCCGGTTGCTCCGGCAATTAAACCGTGGCGATTCAGGGTTTTTAGCGGAATTTTTACGTGAGCCTCTGCGATAGCTTCTCCGTCAAGAATTGCCCCGCCTAGTATAATGCTGTCACCCTTTGATAAATAACCATTGTTTATATCCTGAATGAAATTGTCTTTTTTATTCATGTTTTTGTTTGTAATTTAGATGATTATAAGAGTATTGCTTTGTTTTTTAACAATTTGATTACTTATTTTTTAGTAGGAAAAAGCTTTTTCGGGTTAAAAATATAATAAAAAATAATTTCGCATCTTTTTAAGAAGATATCAAAGGAATCTTTGAATATTTACTAAAACGTTGTAATTTTCCCATAAATCGTCCTTATTTTTGTTTTATCGAAAAAAGAATGTTGGCAAATTAATGAGATATTTTTTAATTTGACGTTAAATTTGCTTCAATAAAATTAAAAAAAGTTTTTTTATTTAAACTAAACGTATAAATTTGCTCCTCTACAAGTTAAATATAACTAAAAAATAAAAATTATTTAAAACTATTAAAATTTAAAAAAATGGCAAACGTTAAAGTTAAAAAAGAAAGCACTTCGAATGGGGGAGGAATGATTACTGGAATCATTATTGTAGCGTGTATCTTGGTAGGGGTGTTTATTTGGAAAGTAATTATGGGAGATGCTTCTAACTTCGAAGGAGGTAATCCTGAAACAGGTCACCCAATCAATACATTAGGACAAGTATATAAAGGAGGATTTATTGTACCGGTATTATTAGGTATGTTTTTAATGGTTGTTGTTTTTTCTATTGAAAGATTTATCGTTATTGGTAAAGCTGCTGGAAAATCTAACTTAGATAAATTCATGAAAAGCGTTCAAGCAAGTATTAAAGAAGGAAACATCGAAGCTGCTATCGCTTCATGTGACAAACAACAAGGTTCAGTTGCAAATGCAATTAAATCTGCTTTGATTAAATACCAAGACGTTAAAAAAGAAGGTTTCAACAGTGAAGAAGCTTCTGAAGTAATCCACAAAGAAATCGAAGAGGCAACTTCATTAGAAATGCCAATGTTAGAAAAAAATATGACTATTATCTCTACTTTAGTATCATTAGGAACTTTAGGAGGATTATTAGGGACTGTATCAGGTATGATTAAAGCGTTTGGTGCGTTAGCTTCTGCTGGAACTCCAGACCAGGCTGCTCTTGCAACAGGTATCTCTGAAGCACTTATCAACACTGCAACAGGTATCTCTACTTCTATCTTAGCTATCGTTTCTTACAACTTCTTTACTGCTAAAATTGACGATTTAACTTACTCTATCGATGAGGCTGGTACTACAATCGTGAATACTTACAGAAGATTCAGAGGAAGTTTGAAACAATAATTAATTTTTGAATAATTATAATTAATTATATCAAAATAAAAATAAAAGAGAATGGCTAAAATAAAAATGAAAAAAAAGTCAACATCGACAGATATGACTGCCATGTGCGATGTTGCGTTCCTTTTGCTTACGTTCTTTATTTTGACCGCTACTGCTAAGGTGCCTGAGGCACTTCCTGTAGATATGCCTTCTTCTACTGTTCAGACTAAATTACCTGATACGGATTTAGCTACGATCATTATTGGTAAAGGAAAAGATGGAAAAAGTAAAGTGTTTTTTGACATTAAAGGTAGAGAAGTTCGTAAAAGAACTCTTGAAGGAATGGGTCAAAAATACGGAGTTGCTTTTTCTGAAGATGATAAAAATCAATTTGCATTAATGGATGACTTCGGTGTTCCGGTTGCAGGTTTGAAACAAATCATCAACATGAAAGCGGCTGATAGAAGTAAAGCAAATCAAGGAGGAATCCCAATGGATTCTTTGGATAATCAATTAAAAGATTGGCTTTTGATTGCTAGAAGAGCTACAATTGATCTTGATGATAAAGAATTGCAAATCGCTATTAAAGGTGATGCAAAAGAAGAATATCCGCAAATCAAAAAGATTATGGATATCCTGCAAGATCAAAAAATCAATACCTTTAACTTAGTTACTGGTATGAGAGGAAAAGACTTTTAATTAAAAAATATACACTAAAATGGCTGAATTAAATACCGGCGACGGTGGTGGCGGAAAAGGTGGTAAGGTAAGAAGTAAAAAGCAAAACTCTAAAGTAGATTTAACTGCGATGGTGGATTTAGCTTTCTTATTGATCACATTCTTTATGTTAACCACTACGTTGTCAAAACCTCAATCGATGAGTTTAGGTTTGCCAGATAAAGATGATGATCCTAACAAGAAAATAGAAGACATGAAGGTCGATGAAAGACGAACTATGACTGTTATGTTAGGAGAAGACAATAAGCTTGTTTACTATATGGGATTATTAGATAGTCCTATTGCTGGTCCTAAAGATATTGCTTATGGAAAAGACGGTATTCGTAAAGAATTATTAGCTCGTAAAAAATCAGTAGTTGAATATACTGGTAGTAAAGAGAAAGGTATTATTGTTATCATCAAGCCGGGTAAAAAATCTAAGTACAAAAATCTGGTAGACATTTTGGATGAAATGGCTATTACAGGAGTTGGAACTTATGCAATTGTTAACGATTTTCTACCTAAAGAAACCGAATTGTTAGAGAAAAAATAAGAGCAATCTTATTTTGACAATAACCTAATAATCAAGAAAAATGAAATTAGATATAATTAAAAATCAGTGGCTTGATATCGTATTCGAAGGACGTAATAAGATATATGGTGCATATGAGCTAAGAAAATCAAATACAAAAACCACAGTAAGAGCTCTTATCATTGGTTCAGTTATTTTTGCTCTTGCTGTTGCAGCACCACTTATTGCAAGTTTCTTACCAGATTCTGGTGATGATCTTGAAAATAACGATATTAAACTTACCACGATAAAATTACCTCCAAAAAAAGAGGTAATAAAACCAAACACTCCGCCACCTCCACCACCTCCGCCAAAAGTGGATCAGGTGAAGTTCGTGAAACCAGTTGTTGCTAAAACAGAGGAAATCACAGAAGAGCCACCAAAAATTGTGGATCTGAAGGAGAAGAAAATTGGTTCAGAAACTATCAAAGGAGATCCGGATGCAGTTTTAACTGTGGATGAGCCAGTTGGTAAAGGTCCGGTAACCGAGATCATTCAGGAAGATAACAATGTTTATAATACTGCTGGTATCGAGGTAAAACCAGATTTCCCTGGAGGAATTGAAAAATTCTACAAATTCGTAGGAAACAATTACAAGACTCCGGAAGAAGAAGGTTTAAAAGGAAAAGTATATGTTACTTTTGTAGTTGAAAAAGACGGTTCATTAACCGACATTAAAGTTTTAAGGGATATCGGTTACGGTACAGGAGCAGAAGCAATTCGTGTTCTTAAAAAATGTCCAAAATGGACTCCCGGCGAGCAAAATGGTAAAAAAGTTAGGGTTCTTTACTCTCTTCCTATTACTATTCAATCTGCAGAATAATGTTAAAAGATATGCTTAATAATATTCAGAAGAAATCGCTCAAAGAGCGATTTCTTCTTGTTTTAGGAATACTGTTTTTTTTGATATATCTTGTACTGGGTTTAATGATAATGTTTTGGAAAAAATTACCTTTAAACATGGATCCTATGTACAGATATGCTTTCGGAATCTTATTAATAGTATATTCAGCAATACGTTTTTTAAGATTAATTAATTCAAACACAGAATAGTTATGTTTAAATATGCTAAAGTTTTTGCTTTGATAACTTTTGTCTTTTTGTTTGCCATGTGCAACCAAAAAAGCAAGAGCGAATCTGATAAAGAATCAATTTTAAAAGGAGCTATTGATATTACTGTTGATGAAACTGTTAAACCAATAGTTGAAGATCAGGTAGCTGTTTTTGAAAGTACTTATGATGCGAAGATTTCAATAAAAACAAAATCGGAAGCAGAGTTAATTAATGATCTTGCAAATCAAAAAGCTAAAGTTGTAATTACAACAAGAGATCTTACTCCTGAAGAGAAAGACAGATTTACAAAAAACAAAATAAATCCAAGAGTTACTCCTTTTGCAACTGATGCAATTGCTTTAATTTCGAATAAAAGCAATAATGATACATTAATTGCGTTGAAAACAGTAATCGATTTTATGCAGGGAAAAGCAGATCCAAGAATTAAAGGATTAGTTTTTGATAATCCAAATTCAAGTACAGTACGTTACATGAAGGATTTAGCCAAAGTAAAAGAAGTTTCTGCCAATGGTATTTTTTCTTTTAAAACAAATGATGAAGTGATCAAATTTGTTTCTGAGAATGACGGAATGATTGGTGTTGTTGGTGTTAATTGGTTATCACAGCCAACAGCAAATATGCAGGAAGTGATAAAGAAAATTAATGTTTTAAGTGTTAAAGGATTAAAGGATGATAAATATTATAATCCGACACAAAATGATCTGGCTGAATTAAAGTATCCTTTGGCACGTGATTTGTTTATTATAAATTGTCAGGGTTATACTGGTTTGGGAATGGGATTTGCATCATTCATATCAGGAGATATTGGACAAAGAATAGTTTTGAAGTCGGGATTACTGCCTGTGAGAACTCCGGGACGTAAACTGCAAATTAGAAGTCAAATTATAAACGATAAAGAATAAATTAATTACAATTAAAGATGAATAAATTTAAAATTTTTAGTCTTGCATTAGTTGCTTCAGCTTCTGTTGCACAAGCGCAAGATATCAAAGAAGCTAAAAAAGCAATCGATGCAGAGCAATTTCAAAAAGCAAAATCATTGCTAAAATCGATTATTAAAGCTAAACCATCTGACGGAGAAGCAAATTTTGTTTTAGGTACTGTTTACTTAAATCAGTCTATTGTAGATTCTGCGAAAATTTATTTCTTAAATGGATTAGAAGCGTCAGACAAGAAAAACTTAAACTATATTGGATTAGGTCAAATAGATCTTGATAGTAAAAATGCTGCTTCAGCTACTGCAAATTTTGGATTAGCTACAAAAGATATGAAACGTAAAGATGTAGATGAGTATATCTACATTGGTAAAGCATACACAAATTCAGATAATCCTGATTATACAAATGCTGTTGCGTCTTTGAAAAAAGCATTGGCAATCGAGCCGCAAAATGCTCAGGCACTTTTAGCAATTGGAGATGCATATTATGGAGCTAATAATCAAAACGATGCTTACAAAGCGTATCGTGATGCATTTACAGCAGATCCAACACTTTTAAGAGCAAAAATGCAATTAGGTGTTTTGTTAAAAGGAGCTAAATCTTATGAAGAAGCAATTAAAGCCTTCAATGAAGTTATCGCATTAAATGCTAATTATGGTCCTGTTTACAGAGAATTAGCTGAAACATATTACAAATGGGGACGTAATAAACCTTCGACTTCAAAAGTTAATATGCAAAATGCAATTACAAACTATGAGAAATATTTAAGTCTTACTGACTATTCATTAGACTCAAAAATGCGTCACGCAGATTTCTTAATCCTGGTTAAAGATTACAAAAATCTTGAGGTTGTAGCAAATAAAATGATTGCTGAAGACAAAGTGAATCCTAGAATTTACAGATATTTAGGATATGCTGCTTATGAAAACGGAAATGTAGATGTTGCTATCAAATCTATTGAAGATTTTATCAAAGTACCTTCTAACAAAGTAATTGGTAGAGATTATTTGTATTTAGGTTTGTCTAAAATCAAAAAGGGTACAAATGCTGAAGGTATTGTGGATCAGGCTGCTTTTGATGCAGGAGTTGCTGATATCAAAAAAGCTATTGAATTAGAGCCTTTGGTAGTTGAAGAACTTGCTGATTTTGGAAAAGTTTTGTTTGGTAAAAAACAATTTGCTCAGGCAGCAACTATTTTTGAACTTGGAGCTAATAACAAAGAGTCTAAAAACTATTTAGATGATAATGTTTATTATGGTATTTCTTTATATTATGCAAATGCTGGTAAAGCAAAAGGTACTATAGATACTGCTGCATTAGCTAAAGCAGAAGAGGCTTTTGACAGAGTTTTAGTTGCTTCTCCTACTTATGATGAAGCTTACTTATACAAAGGAAGAATCAACAACTTGTTAGAGAAAGATGATTTGATTATTAAAAACTACGAAGAGTACGTTACTAAAACAACTGCAAAAGGAGCAGAAGAATTAGCTAAACCTGCTACAGTTAAAAAAATCGTAGAAGCTTACAACAGCATCGGTGCTAGTTATGCTAATACTGATAAAGCTAAAGCAATTGAATATTTCAACAAAACTTTAGTTTTAGATCCTGCAAATAGCTACGCTTCTCAATCAGTTAAAGCTTTAAAATAAATAAAGCTTTCTAAATTAAATATAAAACCGATAGTTCAAAGAACTATCGGTTTTTTTTGTTCCGTATTTAATTGACTATCTTTGCACTTTAAAATAAAATAATGTTATCAAAAGAAATACAATTAGAAGTAAATAAAGGAGCAATGTTGCCTTTAATGGAAGAATTCTACACCATTCAGGGAGAAGGTTTTCATACAGGAACAGCTGCTTACTTTATACGAATTGGGGGTTGCGACGTAGGTTGTCACTGGTGTGATGTGAAAGAGAGTTGGAATGCAGAATTACATCCGCCAACAAGTGTTGATTTAATTGTAAATAATGCTGCAACTTATGCTGACACTGTTGTTATTACAGGAGGAGAACCATTAACATGGGACATGACGCTTTTAACTCAGGAATTAAAAAATAAAAATCTAAAAGTTCATATAGAAACTTCAGGCGCGTATCCTTTGACAGGATTTTGGGATTGGATTTGTCTTTCGCCTAAAAAAAATAAATTGCCAACTCAAACCGTATATGACAATGCACATGAGTTAAAAGTGATTATTTACAATAAACATGATTTTATTTTTGCCGAAGAACAAGCTGAACTAGTAAATGATAAAGCGATTCTGTTTCTTCAGCCGGAATGGAGCAAGAAAGAAGAAATGACTCCTTTGATTGTTGATTATGTGATGAACAATCCGAAATGGAGAGTTTCTCTTCAAACGCATAAATATTTAAATATACCTTAATTATAAAACAAAAAAATCTCTTCGGTCTGAAGAGATTTTTTTGTTTAGCTAAAGATACAGTGTGTAGAAAATATACAGAATCTATTTCCAATTTTTGTACTTCTTCAAAGAAGTAATATGTGCCAAATGATGATTTCCATGCCAGGCATAAAGACCAATGATATGTTTTATTTTATATTCTGAATTATTTTCAGGATGAATAAAAGATTTTTCCAGTTCTTCTTCAGATAAATTTTTCATAATGAAAGTCAATCTCGAATGTAAACCTTCTAAAATATTTAAACTCGATTCTATTGGCATTTGTAAATTATCTGGTAAAGCTGACCATAAATTTTCATCATAAGGCTTTATAACTGGATTATTTTCTGTTAATGCCCATTTTATTCGAATAAAACAATTCATATGACTTTCGGCACAATGGTGAATTACTTGTCGAATTGTCCATCCATCAGGACGATAAGGCGTATCAAGTTGATCATTATTTAAATCATATGTTTCGTTTCTCAGTCTTTCCGGAAAAGATTCCAGTTCTTCAATTTTATTTAATATATAATCTTTTGAATAAAGTGTTGGAACAATAAATTTTCCAATAGGATATTTTAATTTCTCCAGATCCAAATTTTCCATGAATTTCTGTATAATTTAAATTGAAAGTTTAGCCAGATAATCATAATGTTCACCTTCTAAAATAAGTTCACATTTTAAACCATTTGCAATAGCGGCATTTTGAAGTGTATTATAATCGAGATATAACCAATCAAAAGGTTCTTCTTTTTCACCTTTGTATGAAATATTAAAAACAAGTTCTCCGTAATAATCATTATTCGACGGAATCCATTTTCCTCCGTCTTCATCTTCATCAAACATATAAATAATATCAGAACTGTCTAATAAAATTTGTCCGCCTTCATTCAAAAGAGATTTTAGCTTAGATAAATAGTTGTTGCAGTTTTCTAATTTCCCAAAAATGCCTACGCCATTCATTAATAATATAATCGTGTCGAATTTTTCTCCTTCAAAATCTAAGATATTTTCAACTTTTGCATTTTTTACACCTCGAAGTTTACAGGTTTCAATTGCCTTTTCAGAAATATCGATAGAAGTAACGTCTAAATTGCGATCATTTTGTAGTGATAAACTGTGGCTTCCGGCTCCGCAGCCAACATCAAGGACTTTTCCGTTGGCTAATTGTAATGCTTTTTGCTCAATTTTAGGCATTTCATTATAAGAACGAAAAAGATAATCGACACTCATTTCGTCTTCTTCAGAAATAGTGGTTTCAGTAATAATGCCTTCAGGTGAATTATTCGTCTGAAAATCAAACATCGCTTTTCCAAAAAGATCTTTCATTGTAATTTAGTTCAAAGTTTAAGGTTTCAAGTTTAAAGTTGTTTAATTTTGCAGATCAACTTTAAATAGTAGTCTTGAAACAAATTTTAAATAACTTAAATAAGTTAGCCAAAGATAAGCATATCGAAAACAAAAAGTATTTTGATAAGCTGAAAAAGAAACAACCCAAGAATTTGGATTATATGATGCAGGATTTGCATGATTCCGAATTTAAAAAAACGGACTGTTTGCAATGTGCCAATTGTTGTAAAACAACCGGGCCGTTATTTACTTTGGCTGATATTGAAAGAATTTCAAAATCTTTTAGACAAAAACCACAACAATTCATTGATCAGTATCTTCGAATTGACGAAGACAAAGATTATGTTTTAAAAAGTGTGCCCTGTACTTTTCTGGACAGCGAGAATTATTGCATGATTTACGACGTTCGCCCAAAAGCATGCAGGGAATTTCCGCATACAGATCGAAAAAAGTTTCATCAAATAGCAGATCTTACTTTAAAAAATGTGGCAATTTGTCCGGCAGCTTATAATATTGTTGAAGAAATGAAAAAGAAAATGCCTTTATAAAGAACCTAAATAATTCGTAATTGTTTTTAGTAACAATTCGTTTTTGCTTTTTTAAACGTATTTTTGACTAACACAAACTAAACTGACTCAATAAATCAATAAGACCTCATAAATTGAATCTAGAATATTTTATAGCTAAAAGACTTATCACTGCCAAAGATTATAAAAGCAGTATATCGGCGCCTATTATTAAAATTGCTATTTCGGCTATCGCAATTGGTATTATTATGATGTTGGTTTCGGTGGCAACCGGAATTGGTTTGCAGCAAAAAATACGCGAAAAAGTCTCAGCATTCAATGGTCAGGTCATTATTTCGAATTATGACAATAATAATTCAGAAGTAACTTTGGTTCCAATTTCAAAAAAACAAGATTTTTATCCCAACTTCAAGTCGGTTCCGGAGGTAAGTCATATTCAGGCAATCGCAAGTAAAGCCGGAATAATCAGAACCGAAAATGCATTCGAAGGAATTATCTTCAAAGGAGTAGGAGCAGATTACGATTGGAATAATATAAAAGAATATTTGGTAGAAGGAAAATTACCTGATTTCTCTAAATCCTTAAATGAAGAAGTTATAATCTCCAGATTTCTTGCAGATAGATTAAATTTAAAAGTTGGAGATAACTTTAATACTTTTTTTATTAAAGAAGAAGCGGGTAAAATGCCAAATAGCCGCCGATTCAAAATCACCGGGATTTTTAATTCAGGTTTTCAGGATTTTGATGCTACATATATAATAGGAGACATTCGCCATATCCAGCGAATCAATAAATGGGCACCGGATCAGGTTGGAGCATTTGAAGTTTTTGTCAAAGACTTTAATAATATTAAAACAACCGGTGATCAAATCTACGAACAAACGTCTTCAAGTTTAGATACCAAAACCATAGTCGAGAAATACAGTTACATTTTTGACTGGCTTCAGCTTTTCGATTTTAATATAATCGTTATTTTGGCTGTTATGATATTAGTGGCAACTATAAATATGGTAGTAGCATTGCTGGTTCTTATTTTAGAGCGCACACAAATGATCGGAATTCTAAAAGCATTAGGCGCAAATAACTGGACTGTACGTAAAGTTTTTTTGTATAATGCCTTCTATCTTATAATAAGAGGACTCTTTTGGGGTAACTTAATTGGTATTTCAATATTACTAATTCAACAGCAATTTGGAGTCGTTCAATTAAATCCTGAAAATTATTACGTTAACCAGGCACCCGTTTATATAAATTGGGGGTATGTCGCGTTATTGAATTTGATGACCATTACAGTTTGTTTTATTGTGTTGTTAATTCCGTCTTATATTATAACCAAGATTTCTCCGGTCAAAGCCATTCGTTTTGATTAGTTCATAATAATATATAAGAGTTAAATCTCATTCTAAAGCCCGACAGGTTTTCAAAACCTGTCGGGTTTGTTTTTATGCATATATTAAGGAGAAGTTTTTATTATATATAAGTGTAATTTCTAGTTCAACGAAACCCGACAGGTTTTTTAAAACCTGTCGGGTTTAATAACAACCTTTAATAACAACAGTTTTGTCCAGCTGAGCGAAGTCGAAGCTTTTTTAAGTTTGGAATTTTGCATTTCAGATTTGTAATTTAATTAAGAATCAGGAGCTATTTCCCGCTATCCGTTCCAATCTTTTGCTTTTTAAAGGAAAAAGCAAAAGGATTTCCACTTCTATCGGGGCTAGGGCAGCAGTTTCCAGAAGAAAATAAAGCGCAGGGAAGAAAACTTAGCGCCTTTGCGATTCTGCGAGAAACCACAAAACCATATAAAAAGAAGCCTTCGCGCCTTCGCGCCTTTGTGGTCAAACCACCAAAAGGAGCCAAAACCCAGTAAAACCACCCAAGTCCAAAAAAAACTTTGTGTTGTAAAAAACGCGAAACCAGCGAGTTATAAAAAAGATTGAAATTATATAAAAAAAAGGCTTGTAAATGTAAATAAAGGTGCTACTTTTGCACCCGCAACAACGACAGGCGTTCACTGAAATACTGACAGGCAAGGAATCAAAACTGAAAAAATATTTTCAAAAAAAGTTTAAAAAAAGCTTGTGAGATTTGAAAACAGCTGTTACATTTGCACCCCGCAAAACACGGAAAGTTCATTGAGAGATTGGCAAGGTTGGAAGGAAAAAAGGAAAAGAAATTTTCTAAAAAAAAACTTCAAAAAACATTTGCCGGTTAAAAATAAGTTTTCTACTTTTGCACCCGCTTTGAGAAACAAGCGAAACAAAATTGAAACACGTTCGTAGACATATTGAATTGACAGCCGTTTTAACAGAGATGTTAGAACAAAAGAATAAGAGTAATGGAATCGGGAGATTCGAAGAGAACCGATAGAGACGACATCGCAATATAATATTAAAATATACGATGAAGAGTTTGATCCTGGCTCAGGATGAACGCTAGCGGCAGGCTTAACACATGCAAGTCGAGGGGTATTAGTTTTCGGACTAAGAGACCGGCGCACGGGTGCGTAACGCGTATGCAATCTACCTTTTACAGAGGGATAGCCCAGAGAAATTTGGATTAATACCTCATAGTATAGTACAACCGCATGGTTGAACTATTAAAGTCACAACGGTAAAAGATGAGCATGCGTCCCATTAGCTAGTTGGTAAGGTAACGGCTTACCAAGGCTACGATGGGTAGGGGTCCTGAGAGGGAGATCCCCCACACTGGTACTGAGACACGGACCAGACTCCTACGGGAGGCAGCAGTGAGGAATATTGGACAATGGGCGCAAGCCTGATCCAGCCATGCCGCGTGCAGGATGACGGTCCTATGGATTGTAAACTGCTTTTGTACGAGAAGAAACACTCCTACGTGTAGGAGCTTGACGGTATCGTAAGAATAAGGATCGGCTAACTCCGTGCCAGCAGCCGCGGTAATACGGAGGATCCAAGCGTTATCCGGAATCATTGGGTTTAAAGGGTCCGTAGGCGGTTTAGTAAGTCAGTGGTGAAAGCCCATCGCTCAACGGTGGAACGGCCATTGATACTGCTGAACTTGAATTATTAGGAAGTAACTAGAATATGTAGTGTAGCGGTGAAATGCTTAGAGATTACATGGAATACCAATTGCGAAGGCAGGTTACTACTAATGGATTGACGCTGATGGACGAAAGCGTGGGTAGCGAACAGGATTAGATACCCTGGTAGTCCACGCCGTAAACGATGGATACTAGCTGTTGGAAGCAATTTCAGTGGCTAAGCGAAAGTGATAAGTATCCCACCTGGGGAGTACGTTCGCAAGAATGAAACTCAAAGGAATTGACGGGGGCCCGCACAAGCGGTGGAGCATGTGGTTTAATTCGATGATACGCGAGGAACCTTACCAAGGCTTAAATGTAGATTGACCGTTTTGGAAACAGAACTTTCGCAAGACAATTTACAAGGTGCTGCATGGTTGTCGTCAGCTCGTGCCGTGAGGTGTCAGGTTAAGTCCTATAACGAGCGCAACCCCTGTTGTTAGTTGCCAGCGAGTCATGTCGGGAACTCTAACAAGACTGCCAGTGCAAACTGTGAGGAAGGTGGGGATGACGTCAAATCATCACGGCCCTTACGCCTTGGGCTACACACGTGCTACAATGGCCGGTACAGAGAGCAGCCACTGGGCGACCAGGAGCGAATCTATAAAACCGGTCACAGTTCGGATCGGAGTCTGCAACTCGACTCCGTGAAGCTGGAATCGCTAGTAATCGGATATCAGCCATGATCCGGTGAATACGTTCCCGGGCCTTGTACACACCGCCCGTCAAGCCATGGAAGCTGGGGGTGCCTGAAGTCGGTGACCGCAAGGAGCTGCCTAGGGTAAAACTGGTAACTAGGGCTAAGTCGTAACAAGGTAGCCGTACCGGAAGGTGCGGCTGGAACACCTCCTTTCTAGAGCCCCATGTGTTAGCAGCAATGCACGCTGGGGAAAAAAGATGTCTATCTAAAGGATCTGGATTTCAGGTTCAATTACTCTTGCTGTTAGTTCAAATAATAAATTTTAAGTAAAACAGAGTCTCGTAGCTCAGCTGGTTAGAGTACTACACTGATAATGTAGGGGTCGGCAGTTCGAGTCTGCCCGGGACTACTTTTTTAAAGTTTTCAATTCAAAATTGAGAATTAAAAATTAAAAAGACTGTTAGCTTGGAAAAAGGAAATTCTGGAAGTTGGAATTCACCAAAAGAAATTAGAGAAGAATTAAGAAATCTAAAATCTGAATTCTACAATCTAAGATTGAAAAATGGGGGATTAGCTCAGCTGGCTAGAGCGCCTGCCTTGCACGCAGGAGGTCAACGGTTCGACTCCGTTATTCTCCACTGGTTTACTATAAAGATAGTAAATAAAAGTTCATTGACATATTGAGATAAGAAAATAATAAAAAGTAGAAAGCGTTTTTGTTATAACTAACAAAAACAAAAAAAACGGTCATATTAAATTATGATTGGTACAATAAGCAAAATAAGGGCGTATGGGGGATGCCTAGGCTCTCAGAGGCGATGAAAGGCGTGATAAGCTGCGAAAAGCTGCGGGGACGGGCACACACCGATTGATCCGCAGATACCTGAATGGGGCAACCCACTATGTTGAAGACATAGTACACCGATAGGTGGGCAAACCCGCTGAACTGAAACATCTAAGTAGGCGGAGGAGAAGAAAACAAAAGTGATTCCGTAAGTAGTGGCGAGCGAACGCGGATTAGCCCAAACCAGTGCTGTTACGGCAATGCTGGGGTTGTAGGACCACGACATTTTATGCACAAGGAACCGGAAGTTGCTGGAAAGTGACGCCACAGAGGGTGATAGCCCCGTATGGGTAACAAGTGTAATAGATAGTGGTATCCTGAGTAGGGCGGGGCACGTGAAACCCTGTCTGAATTTGGCGGGACCATCCGCTAAGGCTAAATACTCCTGAGAGACCGATAGTGAACCAGTACCGTGAGGGAAAGGTGAAAAGAACCGTGAATAACGGAGTGAAATAGATCCTGAAACCATACGCTTACAAGCGGTCGGAGCCCTTTCGTGGGGTGACGGCGTGCCTTTTGCATAATGAGCCTACGAGTTAACGTTGCTGGCAAGGTTAAGTGGTTAAGCCACGGATCCGTAGCGAAAGCGAGTCTGAATAGGGCGCTTTAGTCAGTAGTGTTAGACGCGAAACCGTGTGATCTACCCATGGGCAGGTTGAAGCTGTGGTAACACACAGTGGAGGACCGAACCGGTTGACGTTGAAAAGTCTTCGGATGACCTGTGGGTAGGGGTGAAAGGCCAATCAAACTCGGAAATAGCTCGTACTCCCCGAAATGCATTTAGGTGCAGCGCTGTGCATAAAGTTATATAGAGGTAGAGCTACTGATTGGATGCGGGGGCTTCACCGCCTACCAATTCCTGACAAACTCCGAATGCTATATAATGTTTCACAGCAGTGAGGGCTTGGGTGCTAAGGTCCAAGTCCGAGAGGGAAAGAACCCAGACCATCAGCTAAGGTCCCCAAATATACGCTAAGTTGAAAGAACGAGGTTTGTCTGCCCAGACAGCTAGGATGTTGGCTTGGAAGCAGCCATTCATTTAAAGAGTGCGTAACAGCTCACTAGTCGAGCGGACGAGCATGGATAATAATCGGGCATAAGCGTATTACCGAAGCTATGGATTTAGAGTTTACTCTAAGTGGTAGGGGAGCATTCTAACAGGGTTGAAGGTGTATCGTCAGGTATGCTGGACTGGTTAGAAAAGAAAATGTAGGCATAAGTAACGATAATGCGGGCGAGAAACCCGCACACCGAAAAACTAAGGTTTCCACAGCTATGCTAATCAGCTGTGGGTTAGTCTGGTCCTAAGGCGAACCCGAAAGGGACAGTCGATGGCCAACGGGTTAATATTCCCGTACTACTAATTACTGTGATGGGGTGACGGAGTGATGAAAGCGCCGCGAACTGACGGAATAGTTCGTTGAAGTACCTACCTATAAGATGCGCAGGCAAATCCACGCGTCTTGGGGAAATACGATAGTACTCGGAGTCTTCGGACAAAGAGATAGTGCGCCTAAGGGCTTCCAAGAAAAACCTCTAAACTTCAGGTAATTAGTACCAGTACCGTAAACCGACACAGGTAGTTGAGGAGAGAATCCTAAGGTGCTCGAGAGATTCATGGCTAAGGAATTAGGCAAAATAGACCTGTAACTTCGGGAGAAAGGTCGCCCTGAGCAATCAGGGCCGCAGTGAAGAGGTCCAGGCGACTGTTTATCAAAAACACAGGGCTCTGCAAAATCGTAAGATGAAGTATAGGGCCTGACACCTGCCCGGTGCTGGAAGGTTAAGAGGAGATGTTATCTTCGGAGAAGCATTGAATTGAAGCCCCAGTAAACGGCGGCCGTAACTATAACGGTCCTAAGGTAGCGAAATTCCTTGTCGGGTAAGTTCCGACCTGCACGAATGGTGTAACGATCTGGACACTGTCTCAGCCATGAGCTCGGTGAAATTGTAGTAACGGTGAAGATGCCGTTTACCCGCAGTGGGACGAAAAGACCCTGTGCACCTTTACTATAGCTTAGTATTGACCTTGGATAAATGATGTGTAGGATAGGTTGGAGACTATGAAGCGGCGTCGCCAGGCGTTGTGGAGTCATTGTTGAAATACAACCCTTTGTTTATCTGAGGCCTAACCCCATATTGTGGGGGACATTGCTTGGTGGGTAGTTTGACTGGGGTGGTCGCCTCCAAAAGAGTAACGGAGGCTTCTAAAGGTTCCCTCAGTACGCTTGGTAACCGTGCGTAGAGTGCAATGGCATAAGGGAGCTTGACTGAGAGACATACAGGTCGATCAGGTACGAAAGTAGAGCATAGTGATCCGGTGGTTCCGCATGGAAGGGCCATCGCTCAAAGGATAAAAGGTACGCCGGGGATAACAGGCTGATCTCCCCCAAGAGCTCATATCGACGGGGGGGTTTGGCACCTCGATGTCGGCTCGTCACATCCTGGGGCTGGAGAAGGTCCCAAGGGTTGGGCTGTTCGCCCATTAAAGTGGCACGCGAGCTGGGTTCAGAACGTCGTGAGACAGTTCGGTCTCTATCTACTGTGGGCGTTAGAAATTTGAGTGGATCTGATTCTAGTACGAGAGGACCGAATTGGACAAACCTCTAGTGTATCTGTTGTCCCGCCAGGGGCACCGCAGAGTAGCTACGTTTGGAAGGGATAAGCGCTGAAAGCATATAAGCGCGAAACCCACCACAAGATGAGATTTCTTTTAAGGATCGTGGAAGATGACCACGTTGATAGGCTATAGATGTAAAGGCAGTAATGTCATAGTCGAGTAGTACTAATAATCCGTAAGCTTATGTACACCCTTTTCCCCCGATGCAAGTCGGGGGGAGAAACTTTCTAATACTTTTATGTTTCTTTATCTCAGTATGTTAAGATATTTGCTCGACGCAGAGCAGTTATGAGTTTTGAGTTATAAGTTATGAGTTGAAAAACTGCAGACTATAAACTGTGAACTGAAAACTAACAGCCTTAAGGTGGTTATTGCGGCGGGGCTCACCTCTTCCCATCCCGAACAGAGTAGTTAAGCCCGCCTGCGCAGATGGTACTGCAGTTATGTGGGAGAGTATGTCGTCGCCTTTCTTTTGAAAATCCTCATCATGTATTTGATGGGGATTTTTCGTTTTATAACACTTTTTTTACGCAAAGCATGCCAATAAAGCTTGTGTTATTTTAAAATAAAGTTCGCAAACTGTTGAGTAGCTTTATGAATTTTTTTTAAATACTATTTGAGATTAAGAATTTTTAAGCTGCTACCTGTATTACACAGATTGCATTAGGGATGGAAATGGCATCCTTTTGCGCTGTCTAACTTTTCTTAAAACTTTAAACCGCTAGCGCAAAAGATATAGTGGACAGCCCGGCCCGTAGGGAAACGCCAAAAATAGGGAACTACATATTTATTGTTTAATGAAATCATAGAGTTTTGTCACAGATAATATTGAATTAGATCTTAAACAGATGTAAAACGTAGTTTATTTAGTGAATTTATGATTAGATTATTGATTTGTCAAAGCTTTAATAGTGAGTTCTAAGTTTTTAGCGATTAATTAAATCCTTTGTCAAAAACTGAACCTGCATTTGTAGCTTTCTTTGAAGGCAATATAGAACGACAATTTTCATTTTCTATTATTGGATTCCAATCTTCTTCAAGATTATTTGCGGTTGTACTATTTACAGCAAATATTTTTTCTTTGGTGTATGCTGATACTTCTGTTTTGTTTAGCTGATGTGACCATGATATGCGATTATTTGGTTGGTATCCCGGACCATAACAATCGTATTCAGCATAGAAGGTAGTTTTCCAATTGTCATAAGCTTTGTGCGCCGGATCTGTTGACCATACAGACCAGCCTTCAGGGATAATATGTGATTCTTCAAAACAATGAATAAAAACTACATTGGCACCGGCACCCCATGGTCTCCCCAAAGAAACTTTTGTAGCAGAATTTTTCGGATAAGCCATTATAACACAATCTTTGAATACAAAGCCAAATTTGTTTTTACCAACATCCTGATTGCTGGCAGTAATATAAGAGTCTCTTTTACTTTGAATAAAGCAATTTTCAAATAAAGCAATACCAGATCCAAAAATAAAGTCTGTAGTTCCGTCAATGATACAATCTTTAATATAGGTTCTTTTGTTCGCCTTTAGATAAAAAGTGTCTTGAAAACCGCTTATTTTGCAATTATGAAATATTGCTTTGTCACCATTTACCATTAATGCTACTGCCTGACCGCCTTTTTTATATTGAGGTAAATTGCTGTCAATTGTGTTTTCAAAAGTGATATTTTCTGCAAAAAAGTCATTGGCTTCAATAAGAGTACTAAACGATTTGCTTGTACCACCTGCAATTTCAGCGTAATCGTCATACGTCAGGATCGTATTTTTATAGGATTCCCCTATTAAGGTGACATTTGGTTTGGTCGATATCAATTTTAATTTTTCTTTATATACACCGGCTTTTACAAAAATTACTGTGTGTTTTAAACTATTATCGGGAACGGCATCAAATGCATCTTGTACTTTAGTGAAGTTTCCACTTCCGTCTTTCGCCACAACAATATCATAAGAATCTTTATGTTTTTGTGCCCATAATGTATTGGTGGAAACAAACAGAATTAAATAAAATAGTTCAATGGCTTTTTTCATTTTGAGTAGTATTATTTAAATAAAAAAGAATTCCCAAGTTAATCAACTTGGGAATTTATAGAAAATAAAAATTAATTTACTAAGAAATGCTGTTTTTTACTTTGTGTCCAAATACACCAAAATAAAGAATGACAATAAAACACAACAAGGGAATGATATATCCCGATTGAATATCATCGTGATTCATATCTATTAAAGTTCCCATTCCGTAAGGTAAAATTGCGCCGCCTACAATTGACATTACCAGCCAAGAAGATCCTGTTTCGGTATTTGATTTTAATCCAACCAGACCTAAAGAAAAAATCGTCGGAAACATAATTGACATGAAAAATCCAATTCCGCCTAATGCATAAATTACATAAACTCCGGTTCCGTAAATAGCCACCAAACAAAGCAAAATACTAATTACACAATAGATTGAAAGCAAGACATAATCTTTTACAAACTTCAAAAAGAAAGTACCAATAAAACGGCCAGCCATAAAAAGAAAGCCATAAATACCAAGATAATATCCTGCTGTCTTTTCATCTAATCCAGCGCCTTGTTGAGCAATTCTGATAAAAAAGCTGGTAATACAAACCTGTGCACCAACATAAAAAAACTGTGCAACAACCGCCCAACTTAGATGAGAAAATTTTAAAACAGAGAAAAAACCTGGTTTAACTTCAACTTCTGTGTGTTGTGGTTTCATCGAAGGCAAATGCATGAAGTAGAATAATATCGCTACTAAAACCAATACACTTCCCAAAATGATATAAGGTAATTTTACAGCAGAAGCTTCTTCTAATAAGTAAACTGCTTTTGTAGCCTCTGGCATTGCCGCCATTTGCTCTGGCGTATGCGTTTTTCCGGACAAGATAAATAGTGAACCAACGATTGGTGCAACCATTGCGGCTAAACCATTAAATGACGCCGCTAAATTCAATCTCTTGGAGGATGATTCAGCAGGGCCTAAAATCGCAGCATATGGATTTGCACTTGTTTCTAAAATCGTCAGTCCGCATCCAATTACAAATAAGGCAAATAAAAATAATTCGTAAGTTCTTGTATTTGCAGCTGGAACAAATAGAAATGCTCCGGTGGCAAAAACTAATAATCCGGTGATGATACTATTTTTATAACCGAATCTTTTAATTAACATTCCCGCAGGAATTGCCATTATAAAATAAGCGAAAAATACAGAAGTGTCAATTAAGGTTGATTGACGATTGTTTAATTCGCACGCTTTTTTTAAGTGCGGAATTAAAATAGAATCCAGATTATGAGCCATTCCCCAAAGGAAAAATAAGCTGGTAATTAAAATAAAAGGTAAAAGATATTTATTTCCTGTTCCTTTTTCTGTAGCGACTTCGTGTTGGTCGCCAATTTGGTTGGTTATTTGCATAGTTAGTTTTTTTTGCCACGAAGGCACATAGTCAAAAAGTTTTATTACAATTTTCTTTGAGTTTTTGTGTCTTTGCTGGATTGTTTTAATGTTTAGAACTTAGAATCTTAGGGACTCAGCAACTTAGATACTTTTTTTAACTAATAATAAATGATCACACACCAGAACCACTTCGCCACGTTGATTGATAATTTCTACGTGCTCAGTAACAGTTCCCATATCTGGTTTTTTGGCTTCTCCTTTTTCAGAAATTGTAATTTCAGAATGGATGGTGTCGCCAATATGTACTGGTTTTACAAAACGCATACGATCGTATCCTTTTGAAAAAGCTTCCGGATTTATTTCTGATGCTGTCAGTCCAATTCCAATACTAAAAACCATAGTTCCGTGCGCAATGCGTTGGCCAAAAGGTTGTGTTTTGCACCATTCTTCATCCATATGATGTGGAAAAAAATCTCCCGTATGACCAGCGTGAACCACAAAATCGGTCTCTGTAATAGTTCTCCCAAAAGTGACACGTTTGTCGCCAATGTGGTAATCTTCAAAAAATGTTGATTTGAAATACATAATTTTTTTGTTTTCACCATATAAGTGATATAAGTTCATTTAATTTTTGCGTGAAGCTTAACGGAACTTATATCGATTAGATGGTTTATTAATTCTTTGATTTTATTTTTTATGTTTTTGAAATTTATTTGCTCAACTGAGTTAATGAACTTATATTGTAAAATATAATTCGTTTAATGAAACTCCGCCGCTTTCATTACTGATGTAGCAGGCTTCAACTACTTTCATCGTATCCAAAACATCTTGTACACTTGCTAATAATTTGTCATCAGAACCTTCTTTGAAACGCATTAGATTTGACATAGTTCCAATGAAAGCTTCCGGGAACCACGAACCTTCCAATTCAATTTTTTTCCATTCATATTCACCATTTTCATTTTGTAAAGAATATTCAAATTCGTCAGGCAAACCATCAGGATAATTCATCAACAAACCCATTTTTGCTTTAATGGCGCCTTTTGTTCCTTCCCATTTTATATAACTTTCTTCGTGTTTTGGTCCAAAATGGTGATCGTGATTCGTATTAATTACCACATGTTTGTCTTCTCCATAATCTAAAATAATAGTCGAGCGGCTTGATGATAATTTTTTTAAGGGATGTTTCGCGGTTTTTGCCATCACACTTTTGGGATTTCCTAAAAATGAACGAATGCAATCGATATAGTGAACACTATGAAAAAGAATTTCCAATCTTGGATGTTCCTTAATAAGTGGAAACAATTCCCAAGGTGTATTTACGGTAACTTTAAATTCTAAATCATATAACTCACCAATAATTCCTTCATTGATTAAATACCTTGCAGCACTTACAAAAGAGGCAAAGCGCAACTGGAAATTGATTCCGGCAACTAGTTTTTTCCTTTCACAAACGGCGACAATTTCTCTGGCTTGCGCCAAATCATTTCCCATCGGTTTCTGAATAAGTACGGCTGCGCCATCAGGAAGCTCTTCTAAAATTTCGATATACTGATCAGGAAGAACCGTAATATCATAAACAGCATTCGAAGGTGCATTTTTTACAGCATCGGCAACACTTTCAAAAACATAATCTATTTTAAATTGCTTTGCCAGATCATGCGCTTTTGAAATCGTTCTGTTTGTAATACCAAAAACAGTAAAACCGGCCATTTCATAAGCGGGTAAATGCGCATCTTTTACAATACCGCTTGCGCCGATGATGATGATAGGTTGGTTTGTTTCCGGTAATTTAGGTTTATATGGAATATTCATAATTTTTTTTTAAAGTTTCTAAGTCACTAAGTTTCTGAGTTGCTAAGTTTTTTTAAAAACATGTTCAAGCGTCAATTTTTCAATTGTAATCTGAGTTTCTTCTAATAATATTTTTGAAGGAATATCACTTTCAATTGCTTTCAAAACCATTTTATCTATTGACTCTGCTACTTTTGGCCAGACTGGAGTTTGCGGTAAAGTCAATGCATTTTCGTGAAGCATTTCGAGTTTATGATAAAAAGGAATAATATGATTGATTTCTTCATCATTCCAGGTTGATTTTCTACAGCCAATTCCTCCTTCATTTGTCAATAATTTATCGCTTTTAGGAGACGTAGCAAATCTTAAAAAATCGTAGGCAAGTTCTTTGTGTTTGCTTCCAATACCAATTGTATACAGCCAATAAACATTCAGGGAAGCAGTTTTGTGATTTGGATCGGAGGGAAGTTCTGCGATATCAACTTTTCCTTTTACTTTCGATTCCGGAATTACTTCACACATCGAGGCAAATCCAAACCAGTTAATTGCCATTGCTGCTTGTCCTTCGGCGAAAGCCAAACCTGCTTCTACAGAACCAAAACTTTTCGATTTAGGATGAACGGCATTTTTATTATTTACAATTTTTCTATAGAAATCAAGTGCTTCAACTGCTTGAGAATGATTAATATTAATTTTATTTTGATCGTCTAATAAAGATCCGCCGCGTGTCCATAATTGCAGACAGAAATCGAAAACCATATTGTGACCATCCGGATAATTGGCAAATACACAACCATACAAGTTTTCTTCTGGGCGATTAAAAAACTCCGCTATTTGAACAAATTGCTCCCAGGTTTTTGGAGGATTTAATTCGTAACCAAATTGATTTCTGAAGTTTTGTTTTTCATTGAAATCGTCAAATAAGTCTTTTCTGAAAATCAAACATTCCGGTCCATCGTGAAAAGGCAGTCCATAAGTTCCGTTGTTAATTTGCTGTAAATTCAGCAACGATTTATGCCAGCCTTGCGGATAATCTTTCGGAGGATTTTGATTGATGAAGGAGGTTAAATCCAGAACAGCTTTTGCATTTGCAGCATCAAAAATCCAATCGGTATTAATATGGGCAATATCCCAGGTGCCGTTTTTTAAACCTTTGTTGGTAATCGTTTCATCATAAAGATCATGCAATTCGAGAGGAATCATTTCGGCTTCAGCTTCAATATTATATTTCAGGCAAAACAAATCCCATAACTTTTGAAGCGTACTTTCAAAAGGATCAAATTTTCTAACTGCAATTCTTATTTTTTTCATTTAGACAGCTATAAATTCTTTAATAATCTTCTCATTATCCTGTCCCAATTTTGGAGAACCTTTACCAGAAGTCAAATATTCACCGTCAATTTTAATTGGGCATCTTGTTGTCTGGTACGAATAGCCATCCAGCATTTCAACTTTCTGCGTAAAATCTAAAACTTTAAAACCTTCTTCGGCAAAAAGCTGTTGATAATTTAATACGCCTGCGCACCAGATATCGGCTGGTTCTAATATATTCAACCAAAAATCCGTATCCTGAGTTTGTAAATGCTCAGCTAAAATATTTTTGATTTCATCTCTTAAATGAAATTTATTTTCCGGAAATTGTAATAATGCATCACATTTTAAAAGTGAAGCCAAAACCGGAATCGAACCCATTGCCAAAGCTAAAAAGCCGTTGTTGGTTTTGTAAATTCCGTAAGGCGCGCCCAAATAAGCGTGTGCATTATTGGTTTTAGTTCGAACAGGCAATTCACCGCCATCATTAAAAAAAGTGGTAATCGTTTCAAACTGAAAATCAAAAGCGGATTCTAACATGCTTACCTGAACAGAAGCTCCGATATTTTGCGTTGCTTTTCTATATAAAGCCGCTAAAATTCCCTGTGCCAAATGTGCACCGGCCAACATATCTACAATTGACAATCCCATCGGAACCGGACCATCTTCCTGATTGCCGCTTAGCCATGTTAATGCTGTTAACGATTGTAAAAGTAAATCCTGTCCCGGCAAATCTTTTAAATCAGGATGAGTGCCAAAACCGGAAATGGAACCATAAGTTACATTTGGATTTATAGCTTTAACATCTTCATAACTCAGTCCCACACGTTCCATCACGCCCGGTCTGAAATTATGCATGATAACATCGGCTTTAGCCAATAATTTTTTTAATTTTTCAAGTTCTTCCGGTTGTTTAAAGTCAATTGCAAAAGATTCTTTATTTCTGTTGATGGTATGAAAAACAGAAGATTCTCCGTTCATAATCAAATCAGAAGTATATAAAGTTCTGCAAATATCTCCCGTTCCCGGTTTCTCAATTTTTATAACGCGCGCGCCCAAATCAGCCAAGCGTAAACTTGCCGACGGACCAGAAAGAAACTGGCTAAAATCTACTATTAAATAATCTTCTAAAGGTTTCATTTTTTTGTTTAACCGTTTTATCGTTATGTGTTTAATCGTTTATTTTAAATAAAATTCAACGAATAAACTCTTCTTGTATCGCTAAATTGTTTTCTCCAACTTTTGGTGCTGCTTTTGAGCTGGTTAAAATTTTTCCGTCAAGCTGAATTGGACTTCTTGTAGTCACTAATTTTTCTCCGGCAGAATTTTGAACGGTTTGTTTCAATTGTAATTCATTCACAAAAGTCTGATTGTCTAATTCTTCATAATTGAGAACTTTTCCACACCAGATTCCTTCTTTTTGAAGCAAATTCAACCAATAATCAGAAGTTTGCGTTATTATTTTTTCGGCTAATAATTCTCTGATTTCATCTCTGAAAGTAAACCATTCTTGTTTATCATTATATTTATTTAAATCAACTTCTAAAGTATTTCCAATGAAAATTAAATCGCCCATTGCCAATGAAATATATCCATCCTGAGTTTTGTAAACTCCATATGGTGCACTCAAAAAAGCATGCGCACTTCCTTTTACATCACCTCTTTCCGGCAATTGTCCGCCATCATTTAAAAAAGAAGTAATGGCTTCAAATTGTACATCCAGAACAGATTCTAATAAACTCACTTCTACCAAAACACCTTTTCCGGTTTTAGCTCTTTTCAATAAAGCCGCTAAAATTCCCTGAACGAAATGATTCCCGCACATTAAATCGGCTACAGCTAAACCAAACGGAACCGGTCCCTGACTTTTTCTGCCGCTCAACCAGCTTAATCCGGAAAGCGATTGTAATAATAAATCCTGTCCGGGTTTTTTAGCCCACGGTCCAATATTTCCGTAACCGGTAATTGTTCCGTAAATTATTTTAGGATTAATAGTCAGCGTTTCATTAAAATCCAATCCTATTTTTTCCATCACGCCAGGCCTGAAATTATGTGTCATAATATCAGCTTTGGCAATTAATTTTTTGATCAGTATTAAATCTTCCGGATTTTTAAGATCTGCTGCAAAAGATTCCTTATTTCTGTTAATCGTGTGAAATAACAAACTGCTGTCGTCAACAAAAAGATCTTTAATACTTAATTGTCTGCACGCTTCACCTTTTATAGGGCGCTCAATTTTTATAACCCTGGCTCCTAAATCGGCTAGTTTTAAGCCAGCAGAAGGCCCAGCCAAAAACTGGCAAAATTCTAAAACAACTAATCCTTCAAGTGGTTTCATGCCTTTACTAAATTTAAAGATTTCGCATAAAGCGAATTCATTACTTCCAAAACCAATTCTTCATCTCCGTCATTCATCAAATAATCGCGAACCACATCGCCGGCATGATCCTGAAAATACATATGTCCGGAATATCTTGGGCGCAGAAAAGCTCTTTCTAAAGCCGGTAAAGTATTTTTGAAATAATCATGTGTTAACGAATTGATTCGGTCACTTTTCCATGCCTGAAGATGTCCGGGTTGTCCGCCATTATCAGCAAAAATATTCTGCTGTGTATGAGAAGAACCTGTAAACTCAGCATATTTAATGGCTTCCGGAATATTTTTACTAAACGAAGAAACTGCCAATCCCGTTCCGCCCAAAGAGCTAATCATAGGCTGATCATTCAAACGAACCAAGTCGTAAAAATGAAGCAACTTTCTACCATATCCACTTCTTGAATAATTAGAATATCCGTAAGCAAATGGGCAATAGGCAATTTCATCTGAATTTACCATGGCTTCATAAACCTGAATCGGATTTCTGTTAAAGTTTTTCGGATCAATTAATTGTGCCAGTTCTCTAAACATTTGCAACGCTTTTTTTCCTGTTTCCGGAGAAATCACTTTTTCTGTCGATTGAAAAGGAGCTTCACCCAAACTACAGCAAAACATATAAAAACTCATTAAAACATCAACCGGAATTCCTGCAAACGCAACCAATCCTTTTTTGGCCAGAGCCAATAAATCATCATAAGTCTGCGGAACTTTTAATCCTTCTTTTTCTAAAATATCCAAACGCGCTGCTGCAACCGGAGTCGCCGCATCGATAGGTAATGCCCATAATTTATCGTTAAAAACGTAACTTCCGTAAGAGCGACCAACAGTATTTAATTCCTGATCTTTTATATATTCTGATGATAAATAATCTGATAATGGTAAGATGGTTTTTGAGTGCGCACCAAAGCCTGTCCACGGGTGATCAATTACAAGCAGATCAAATCTTTTTGCTAAATCTTCGATAGAAGCATCTGCAAATTCCTGAAGGCTTCTTTTCTCCCACGTAATTTCAACTCCGGGATTTAATTCTGTAAATCGCTGAGCTGTAGCAACCATTGGTAATAAACCTCTTGTATGATTCCAGGTTATCCCTTTTAATATCGTCATTTTAAGTAAAATTTATATTGATGATTTTATTCGAAAATTAATAAATGTAAAATATACAATTACAAAAATAGAAATAAGATTGAATTGAACAACAGTTGTTGGGTTTATTAACACTCATTTTTTGAAGTATGTTAATCTTATGGGTATTTTTTTTACAAACGGTGTAAAAAATGTTATAATTTATTAAAGTTTAATCATTTTAGGACATTCATCTGAAAATATATCTCAAATATTAATATTAAAATATACTTTTGTAATTGTTGATTCTACATTTATTAATTTTTTAAAAGAATTTTGAATGCTAAAGCGACATCAGATACATAAATGACTTAATAATTATAACATGTTTTCATTAAAAAATAAAAAAGCAGTAATAACCGGTGGAGGCAGCGGAATTGGAAAAGCAATTGCAACGTTATTCGCAAAACAAGGAGCAGAAGTTCATATTATAGATTTAACAATCGAAAGTGCAAAAGAAGCATTGGATGAAATTGTAAAATCTGGAGGGACAGTTTTTTCTCATGCTTGTAATGTGGCGAATCAGGAAGAAGTAATCGCAACATTTGAAAAAATAGGCAACATCAATATTTTAATAAACAATGCAGGAATTGCCCATGTTGGAAAAGTAGATACTACCCCAGCAACTGATTTTGATCGTGTTATGGATGTGAATGTAAAAGGAGTTTACAATTGTTTGTTTGCTGCGATTCCACAATTCCGACTTTCGAACGGTGGTGTAATTATCAATATGGCATCCATTGCGGCGTGGGTTGGAATACCGGACCGATTTGCTTATTCTACAGCAAAAGGAGCGGTTATGGCCATGACATTATCTGTTGCAAAAGATTATATAGGAGAAAATATTCGTTGTAATTCTATTTCTCCGGCGAGAGTTCATACTCCTTTTGTTGATGGTTTTATTTCGAAAAATTATGCAGGAAAAGAAGCAGAAATGTTCGAAAAATTATCACAATCACAACCAATAGGAAGAATGGGAAAACCGGATGAAATTGCAGCTCTCGCATTATACTTATGCAGCGACGAAGCCGGATTTATAACAGGCTGCGATTACCCAATCGACGGAGGATTTATCAAATTAAATAACTGAGAAAAGTTGCTCAGGTTCTGAGATGCTAAGTTACTAAGCCAAAAACTTAGAACCTTAGCGACTTAGTGCCTTAGTGGCTAAAAATAAATAATTAGAACGTTACTAAGGTTCTAAGTATCTAAGATTAAAAAGAAAACTTAGAACCTCAGAACCTTAGCAACTCAGAACCTTAAAAAAGAAAAAAATGAAATTAATACGTTTTGGAGAAATCGGAAAAGAAAAACCAGGAGTTTTAATTGGTGAAAAAAGATATGATGTTTCGTCAATTGTTTCAGACTTTAACGAAAGTTTTTTTGAAGAAAATGGTTTAGAAAAATTAGAAAAAGCATTAGCAAGCAATCCGACTTTACCTGAAGTTGATTCAAGTGTACGTTTAGGATCTCCGGTTGCGAGACCTTCAAAAATAATATGTATTGGTTTAAATTATGTAGACCATTGCAAAGAAACCGGAGCACCAATTCCGACAGAACCAATTATCTTTTTTAAATCAACCACTTCATTATGTGGACCTGATGATAATTTGATTATTCCTAAAAACAGTGTAAAAACAGATTGGGAAGTGGAGCTTGCATTTGTTGTAGGTAAAAAAGCAAGTTATGTGGAAGAAGCAGAGGCTTTGGATTATGTTGCTGGTTATGCTTTATTAAATGATTATAGCGAAAGAGAATTTCAAATCGAGCGAGGCGGACAATGGGCAAAAGGAAAAGGCAGTGATACATTTGCGCCTCTTGGACCATTTTTGGCTACGAAAGATGAAGTAAAAGATGTTGATAATTTATCGATGTGGCTTACTGTAAACGGTAAAAAATATCAGGATAGCAACACCTTAAATTTAGTTTTCAAAATTCCGTTTTTGCTGCACTATTTAAGTCAGTTTATGACATTACTTCCTGGCGATATTATCAGTACAGGAACGCCTCCGGGAGTTGGTTTGGGAATTAAGCCGGAACCAATTTACCTAAAACCCGGAGATGTTGTAGAATTGGGAATTGAAGGTTTGGGTACAAGTAAACAAACCGCAGTAGCATACAAAAAGTAATATTAACTCGTTGAGCGTAATTATTTTTAACACATAGTAACATAGATTTTGTCTCTTCAAAAAAGGCGTTTCACTTATTTAAATGCACATAGCTATGTGTAAAATGAGGTATCATTTATTTTTCTCTTCTTTAAAAAGGAAAATCTATGTTTCTATGTGTTAATAATCGCCTCCAATGGGTTATTAAAAAAAAAGCTAAGATGAAATTTATAGTATGTGAAAAACCACAGGAATTTATTCTGAAAGAAAAACCAATTCCGGAACCAAAAGAAGGAGAAGTTTTACTGAAAATAAAAAGAATAGGAATTTGTGGTACCGATATTCATGCTTTTGGCGGAACACAGCCTTATTTTGAATACCCAAGAATTTTAGGTCATGAACTTGCAGCAGAATATGTAAAAGGAAGTGCCAAAGGTTTTGAACCCGGCGATAAAGTAACTTTTATTCCGTATTTCAATTGCGGAACATGTGTTGCCTGCAGAAACGGATTGACGAATTGTTGTGTAAATATTAAAGTTTTTGGAGTTCACATTGATGGCGGAATGGCCGAATATGTAACAATTCCAGCGCAATATTTGCTTCACGGTCAAGGTCTGGATTATGATCAGTTAGCGTTGGTTGAACCATTAGCAATTGCAGCACACGGAGTTCGAAGAGCTGCTGTAAAAGCAACAGATACCGTTTTAGTAATGGGAGCCGGACCAATCGGAATCGGCTTGATTCAGTTTGCTAAAATTGCCGGAGCCAAAGTTATCGTAATGGATATCAACGAATACAGATTAAATTTTTGTAAAGAAGAACTTCATGCCGATGAAACTATAAATCCTCTGCATGATGATGTTGCTCAAAAATTGGCAGAAATTACAAACGGCGATATGGCCAATGTTGTAATCGATGCAACGGGAAACAGAAATGTGATGAACAGCGCTTTCAATTATATTTCGCATGGCGGAAGATTTGTATTGGTTGGACTTCAAAAAGGAGAATTGAGTTTTAGTCATCCTGATTTTCATAAAAGAGAATCTACTTTAATGAGCAGCAGAAATGCCACTATTGAAGATTTTGAATATGTAATGAAATGTTTAAAAGAAGGTAAAATCGATCCAAAAAAATATATCACGCACAAAACCAGTTTTTCAGAAATGATCAATGATTTTGGACAATTGATTGATCCTAAAAATAATGTAATCAAAGCATTGATTGAAATTGAATAACACTTCAATTAAATTTTAAACACATAGAAACATAGATTTTTTTTAAGAAAAGTAAATCAAAAGAAACTCGTTTTTCACACATAGCTATGTTTATTAATGCAAGTGAAACGCCTTTTTGTGCGTTTTTGAACCTATGTTTCTATGTGTTTAAAATATTTACAGCTATTGAAAACCTTTAAATAACCACAAAAATGGATTTAAATTTAAGAAATAAAATAATCGTTGTTTCTGGTTCTGCCGGAAAGCAGGGAAGTATTGGAGAAACCATTATTAATCGAATTGCAGATGAAGGCGCAATTCCGGTTTTGGTTGACAGAAACAGCAGAGGAGCAGATTATGCCGCAGCGTTTCAAAAAAGAGGAATCGATTCTTTATTTGTTGAAACGGATGTAACTGATCCAACAGAAATTGAAAACGCAGTAAAAAAAATCGTTGAAAAATATGGAAGAATCGATGCTGTAATCAATAACGTTGGTGTAAATGACGGTGCAGGTTTAGATTCGACTTACGAAGAGTTCATGAATTCTTTGAAGCTGAATGTAGTAAGCTATTTTCTATTGGTGAAATATGCACTTCCATACTTAAAAGAATCAAAAGGGAATATTTTGAATATTGGTTCAAAAGTAGCTTTAACAGGTCAGGGCGGAACTTCTGGTTACGCTGCTGCGAAAGGCGGCGTTTTAGGCTTGACCAGAGAATGGGCGGTTGATTTAATTCAATTCGGAATTCGTTCAAACGCTATTATTATTGCAGAAAGCTATACGCCGGCCTACGAAGACTGGATCAAAACATTGGCAGATGGAGAAACGGTTTTGAAAAAGATCAATAAAAGTATTCCGTTTGAAGGCAGAATGACCAAAACTGAAGAAATTGCAGATACCGCACTTTTCATTATTTCAGATCGTTCGTCGCACACCACCGGACAATTTGTTTTTGTTGATGGCGGTTACGTACACTTAGATCGTGCTTTAATTAATGATGTAAATTAATTCAACATGAATAACCGAATTGATGCCCATCAGCATTTTTGGAAATTCGATCCCGTAAGAGACAGTTGGATTGATGAAACGATGCAGAATATTCAAAGGGATTTTTTGCCCGATGATCTTTTGCCATTACTTCAGGAAAATCAATTTTCAGGATGTGTGGCCGTTCAGGCGAGTCAGTCAGAAGAAGAAACTAATTTTTTAGTCGATTTAGCGGCAAAAAATCAATTCATAAAAGGAGTTGTAGGCTGGGTTGATCTTCGAAATGAAAATATTGAAGAACGATTAAAACATTTTTCTTCGAATAAAATAATAAAAGGTTTTCGACATGTCGTTCAGGGCGAAGCTGATGATTTTATGTTGAGAGAAGATTTCCAAAACGGAATTTCAGCTTTAAAACAATTCAATTACACCTACGATATTCTTATTTTTCATCGTCAATTGCCGGCAGCAATACAATTGGTAAATCAATTTCATGATCAGCCTTTTGTAATCGATCATATTGCAAAACCCGATATAAAATCTGGTGAAATTTCATCCTGGAAAAAAGGAATTCAGGAAATTGCAAAAGCTGAAAATGTCTCCTGCAAAATTTCAGGAATGGTAACAGAAGCCGATTGGAAAAACTGGAAAACCGATGATTTGAAACCATATTTAGATGTTATTTTCGAAAATTTTTCTGCCGATAAACTAATGTTCGGATCAGATTGGCCGGTTCTTAATGTGGCTTCAGATTATGCAGAAGTTGTAAAAACTTTAGAAGATTACATCGCTCAATTGTCTGTTGAAAATCAGAATAAAATTTGGTTTGAAAACGCCATTTCATTTTATAAACTTTAGAATAAGCCAAAAATATTTAAGAAAAAAGGCTTTCAAATGATGAGTTTGAAAGCCTTTTTTTGTTTTAATAATCTATATTTTAAAAATAAATACAGCATTATTACAAATGATTTTTCAAGCAAAAAAGAAAAATTGTAAGGCTGTTATCATTAATTTTTTAGAATTTCTATAGAATAAATATATTTTGAAAAACACTTTTTTCAGTATAATCCACCTTCTTTTTTATCTTAAAAAATCAGAGTTCCAGCCTAATTTTCATGCAATTACAAGTCTTTTTTGAATTCTGTTTCCTGAAATATTTTCTTCTTTTTTGTGTAGGATTTAGTTGTTAATATTTAGTTTTCAATTGAATACGTTCTTTTCCATAAAGGATAGTACAGGATAGTTATGTTTTTTACATTCTCTTATTTTACACAACAAGTTTACAACCAAAAATAATATAAATGTCGAATACAAATACCATCAATATGAATTTTAAGCACGTGAGCTACCTTTGGGACGAATCCAAAGCGGCGGCCTTGGCAGGGGATGAAGTAGGGCTTTTCATTTATCGTTCCAATTTACTGGGCGCTGATTTACGATTGACCAATTACGGAGGAGGAAACACTTCGGTAAAAATTACCGATAAAGATCCCTTAACGGGAGAAAGCTCAGAGGTAATGTGGATCAAAGGATCAGGCGGGGATATCGGAACTTTGACCAAATCAGGCTGTGCGGCACTTTATTTGGACAGGCTTCGTAATTTGGAGAATGTTTACAAAGGCATAGAATTCGAAGACGAAATGGTAGAATTGTTCAATCACTGTATTTTTGATTTGGCTTCTAAAGCGCCATCAATTGACACACCATTACACGGTTTTTTACCTTTCAAACATATTGATCACTTGCATCCAGATGCGGCAATTGCAATCGCTGCAGCCAAAGACGGTGCAAAAATCACTGAAGAATTATTCGACGGGGAAATCGGCTGGGTAGGCTGGCAGCGTCCGGGATTTGATCTTGGATTACAATTAAGATCCTGCCTTGAAGAAGCAGAGAAAAAAGGAAAAAAACTAAGAGGCATCATGCTGGGCTCCCACGGACTTTTTACCTGGGGCGATACTTCGTATGAAAGCTATATCAACACACTTGAAGTGATCGAGAAATGCGCCACTTATCTTGAGAATAACTACGGAAAAAAACGTCCTGTTTTTGGAGGACAAAAAATACAAAGTCTTGATGAAGCATCAAGAAAACTAAAAGCAGCAAAAGTAGCGCCGATTTTAAGAGGTTTCTGCTCTTCGGAACGCCAAATGATCGGACATTATACTGATGATGCAAGGGTTTTGGAATTCATCAACTCCAATGATTTGGAAAAACTGGCACCACTTGGAACTTCGTGTCCGGACCACTTTTTAAGAACCAAAATCAGTCCGCTTGTTTTGGAACTGGATCCAAACGAGGACTTATCAGATGTAAACACCATCAAAGCAAAACTAACACCTTCTTTTGAAGCTTACAGAGCGATGTACAAAGATTACTACAATGCCTGCAAAAAACATAATTCACCGGCAATGCGTGACCCGAACCCGGTGGTTATTTTATATCCGGGAGTTGGAATGTTCACTTTTGCCAAAGATAAAACCATGGCACGTTTGGCATCAGAATATTATGTGAATGCGGTGAATGTTATGAAAGGCGCAGAAGCCGTTTCTGAATATACTTCACTTCCGCATCAGGAAGCTTTTGATATCGAATACTGGTTGCTTGAAGAAGCTAAATTGCAACGTATGCCAAAACCAAAAGCATTATCGGGAAGGGTTGCCCTAATCACCGGATCTGCCGGAGGAATAGGAAAAGCAATTGCCAAAAAGTTTGCCCAGGAAGGAGCCTGTGTGATTATCAACGATATCAATGAAGAAAGACTTGAAGAAGCGACAAAAGATTTCATCAAAACCTTTGGAAAAGATGCCGTTTCAAGCACACTTTTAAATGTAACGGATGAAAAAAGCACAGAAAAAGCATTGGATGAAGCAAGCCTTGCTTTTGGAGGCGTGGATATCGTGGTGAACAACGCCGGGATCAGCATTTCAAAATCAATCGCAGAACACACTTTGGAAGAATGGGACAGATTATATGACATTCTGGTAAAAGGACAATTTATTGTTTCAAAAGCAGGAATCGAAGTAATGAGAAAACAGGGATTTGGTGGCGATATTGTAAACATCGTATCAAAAAATGCTGTTGTAGCAGGACCAAACAATCCGGGTTACGGATCGGCAAAAGCGGCCCAGGCACATTTAACGCGTCTTATGGCTGCGGAATTAGGCGCAGATAAAATCCGTGTCAATACGGTAAATCCCGATGCAGTGATCTCAGATTCCAACATTTGGTCTGGAGGATGGGCGGAAGGAAGAGCCAAAGCGTATGGCATTACGGTAGAAGAACTGCCGGCATATTATGCCAAACGTACCTTATTAAATGAAATCATATTGCCTGATGATATTGCCAATGCGTGTTTTGCATTTACAGGAGGATTGTTGAGTAAATCAACAGGAAATGCCTTAAATGTAGATGGCGGAGTATCAATGGGTTTCTATAGATAAAAATAGTTTTTTTTAAGTTTGTTTAAGCAAAAGTGGTTTTTTGTGATCTAGCGTCCGACATTGTCGGACGTTATTTTTTTTATTCAAGCTTATTTTACCGCAAAGAACGCAAAGATTTTATTTAAGAATGCTTTTGAAAAGCACAAAGTTCGCAAAGCTTTACATAGACTTAGCTTTGCGAACTTTGTATTTATAGAACGCAACTTTGATAAAAAAACCTTAGCGTTCTTTGCGGTAAACAAACATAATGTGTAAAAAACACACTTATTTTGTAAATTGCAGGAGTGTACAGGATACTTATATTTTGAGGTTACTTTAAATTGGTGCCATATAATGGTATAAATGTTAAAATAGTCAAGAATATAAGTTTTCTATTCGTAAAATTTATAGTTTGAATTATTTTTAAGCATTATAAAAATTAAAACCACAAAATGCGTCTAACTACTCTTCATAAAATATTTGCAGCTTTTTTAATAACCTGTTCTGTGTTTTCAGTTTCGGCTGGTGAAATTTGGGTTTCTCCAAAAGGAAAAGATTCCAACATCGGGACAAAAGAAAATCCTTTGGCGACAGTTCAAATGGCAATCAGAAAAGCCAGAGAGTTACGCCGCCTAAAGGATCCATCCATAAAAGACGGAATTCATATTATAGTACAAAACGGAACTTATTATTTGAACGAACCGTTATTTGTAAGACCAGAAGATTCAGGAACTTCAGAAAGTCCCACAACAATTGAAGCTGATGTAAACGCAAGACCCATAATCAGCGGTGGTTTTGAAATAAAAAACTGGAAAAAAGCTTCAGCAATAAACGGAAAAAAAGCAAATGTCTGGGTAGCCAATGCGCCTCAAAAAGCGGGTGAAATTATCAATTACCGACAATTGTGGGTAAACGAAAAAAAAGCCGTCAGAGCAAAAAGCACTGCAGGAAACCAAATGGATAGAATTCTTTCCTGGGATGCCGCAACAGAAACTTGCTGGATTCCATTTAAAGACAAAACCATAAAGTTCGAACCCGGAATGGAAATGTTTATCATTCAATGGTGGTCGACAGCCAATCTTCGTATCAAAAATATCGAAGTTCAAAAAGACAGCGCCAGACTTTCATTTGAACAGCCGGAAAGCCGTATTCAAAGTGAACATCCATGGCCGGCACCGTGGATTTCAAAAAACAACGGAAATTCTGCGTTCTATTTAAACAACGGAATTTCCTTGTTGAACGAACCCGGAGAATGGTATTTGGATAAAAAAAATGCTAAAATTTATTATATTCCAAGAGAAGGTGAAGATTTAAATGCTGCAAAAGTTACTGTTCCGGTTTTAGAGAATTTAGTCGAAATCAAAGGAACCATCGATTCTCCCGTGCATCATTTTAATTTTAAAGGAATTTCATTTCAATACAGCAACTGGCTTCGTCCTTCGCAACAAGGTCACGTACCGTTGCAGGCAGGAATGTATTTATTAGATGCTTATAAATTGAAAATTCCCGGGACTCCAAATCAGGCGAATTTAGAAAATCAAGGTTGGGTTGGAAGACCTAGAGCGGCTGTAGAAGTAAATTATGCTCATAACAATCAATTCGAATGGTGTCATTTTGAACATTTATCTTCAACAGGATTAGATTTAAATAAAGGTACAAATCACAATACCATCAAAGGAAATTTATTTAAAGACATTGGCGGAAGTGCAATCAATGTTGGTATTTTCTCCGAAGAACCTTTCGAAGCACATTTGCCACTAGTGATCAAAGACGAAAGAGAAATTTGTTCTGATGAAATAATTGCAGATAATCTGATTACCAATGTTGCCAATGAAGATTGGGGATGTCTGGGAATTGCAGCCGGTTTTGTGAAAAATATTACCATTGAACACAACGAAATTTCGGATGTTGCTTATAGCGGAATTTCTATGGGATGGGGTTGGACACACACTAAAAATGTGATGGAAAACAATAACATAATCGGAAATAAAATTCATCATTATGCCAAACATTTGCATGATGTTTCAGGAATTTACACGCTTTCATCACAGCCAAGCAGCCGAATTGAAGAAAATTATATTGATAAAGTATACAACAGTCCATACGCACACGATCCGTTTTTGTGGTTGTATTTGTATACAGATGAAGGAACGCAGGGATTTACGATTAAAAATAACTGGATTGCAGAAAAGAAAATCTTAAAAAACCACAATGGTCCTGAGGGAAATGTATGGGAGAATAATGATCCATATGTAACCACAAAAATTAAAAACGCTGCCGGAATTCGGGCGCCTTATTCTGATTTAGTAAAAGAAGTAATTATTGATGAACCGTGGGGATTGCAGGAAATGCCAAAACCTGTTGCAATTGAATTAATAGGTTCTGATTTTGATCTCGAAAAAATCAAATCAACACTTGTAGGTTTTAGAATTGTGGGTCAGGAATTGTACCAATGGAAAAATCATCTGGTGATTTACGGAAAAATGAATCAGCCGGAAAGAACGAAAAAGAAGTTGGCTCTCGCTTATCCTTCGGCACAAATAAAAATTTACGAAAACCCAATTTATGACTTTCAGAATTTTGAAAGATGCAAGGATTCAAAACCGGCATCAGAATGGGAAAATATTGTTTTAACCGCCAATTTGGTTAACGATCCAAAACTGCAAAACGAATATGTAGAATATCATAAAACGCAATTTGAAAAATGGCCGGAAATCGCAAAAGGTTTCTGTAATGCCGATTTTCAGCAATTGCAGGTTTTTAAAAATGATAGACAATTGATGTTGATCATCAGTATTCCAAAAGGAGAAAATCTGGATAAATTAAATCCAAAAACAACGGAAAATAATCCCCGTGTAGACGATTGGAATGCTTTAATGAAAAAATACCAAACCGGAATCGAAGGCACAAAACAAGACGAAACCTGGATTTTCTTGAACAAAGTAGAAACGAAATAAATATTATTAGCCACGAATTCACGAATTATTTTTTGAAATACTTTATCTGATATTATTCGAATTAATTCGAAAAAAATAATAGCAAAGATTTGAAAAATAATTCGTGAATTCGTGGCTAAAAAAACTAACATCAACAATCTAAAATAACCACACCCCATGCTAAAAATTGCCATTCTAGGACTTGGAGAAGGTCGCAGCACAATGTCGGCAGCTTTAGAAAGTTCAAAATTAGAACTTGTAAAAGTATGTGACAGAAATGAAGATCTGTGTAAAAAAAGAGCAAAGGAATTTGATTTCCATTCGTATACAACAAACTACGAAGATTTATTGAATGATGCTGAAATTGATATAATCGCAATTTACACGCCGGATCATTTGCATGCTGATCATGTAAAGCAAGCTTTGCTTCACGGAAAACATGTCGTTTGTACAAAACCATTTATCGATGATCTTTCGGATGCAAAAGAACTATTGGAGTTGAGCGCGAAAACAGGAAAAAAAGTTTTTATTGGTCAAAGTTCACGATTTTTTGAACCTGCAAAAAGACAAAGAAAAGATTACGAAGAAGGTTTAATTGGCGATTTAATCACAATCGAAGCGCAATACCACGCCGATCATAGATGGTTTTTAGAAAAAGAATGGTCATTATTGCAATCTTTCAAATGGCTGTACGGAGGTTTGAGCCATCCTGTAGATTTTATCAGATGGTATTTGCCCAATATTGAAGAAGTTATGGGCTACGGAATGATCAGCAGTAACGGAAGCAAGGCTGGTTTAAAAAATGAAGACACGATGCATTTTATCTTCAAAGCGACCGATGGAAGAATTGCCAGAGTAAGCGGCGTTTATACTTCGCCAACTCAGCCTGCGCAAAGAGACAGTGGAATGAGTACAATTCTAAGAGCAACCGAAGGCGCAAGTCAGGCCGATTATCATGAATTGCGCTATGCCGTGACGACAAAAGATGGCGAAGAAAAAATAATAACCTGGGGAGATTCTACCTTAAAACATTATTTCCGTTTTGAAGGGCAAAGTCACCACGCGGGAGAATATCAAAATTATCTGGAATATTTTGCAGACAGTATCGAACAAAATTTCACCGCATATCCGGATATGAAAGAAGGCATTGGAACAGTAGCTTTATTGCAGGCAATGGATAAAACTTTAAAAACCGGAATGCCAGTAAAAATAGCTGATGTTCTTAACGAATACGGACTATGAACAGCATCTACGATAAATTAACAACACTTGATTTTATAATTGTTGCCGTTTATTTGGTGGCATTATTAATCATTGGGTACGTGGTAAGCGTAAAGCAAAGCAAGAAAAATGAAACTCTTTTTCTGGCAGGAAATTCTCTTAATTGGTACAGCATTGGTTTTAATATGTGGGGCACCAATGTTGGTCCGTCTTCCTTATTGGCATTTGCGAGTATTGGTTACGCAACCGGAATTGTAGCCGGAAATTTTGAGTGGTACGCATTTGTTTTTTTACTGCTTTTGGCAATGGTTTTTGCGCCAAGATATATTGCGAGTAAAGTAAGTACGATGCCGGAATATATGGGAAAACGCTACGGCGACAGCACCCAAAATATTTTAGCATGGTATGCTTTGGTAAAAATTTTGGTAAGCTGGTTATCGTTGGGATTATTTAGCGGAGGCATTTTAGTACGTCAGATTCTGGGAATCCCGATGTGGCAAAGTGTTACTGTTTTAGTGATTTTTTCGGGAATTTTTACTTTCGCCGGAGGATTAAAAGCAATTGCAAAAGTCAATGTTTTTCAGATGATTTTATTGATTGTAGTTTCGCTTACACTGTCTTATTTAGGTTTACAAAAATTGGGTGGAATCGATGTTTTAATTGCAAAAACACCTTCTAATTTCTGGAATTTAGTGCAGCCTGCAAACGATGCACACTATCCGTGGCCGGCTATTTTGTTGGGATATCCGGTTGCAGCAGTGGCTTTTTTCTGTACAGACCAATCGATGGTTCAGAGTGTTTTGGGAGCAAAAAATCTAGAGCAGGGACAATTAGGAGTCAATTTTATTGGCTGGCTAAAAGTCATGGCTTTGCCTTTGTTTATTTTACCCGGAATTCTTTGTTACGCCTTATATCCGGAATTGGGTAAAAATTCAGATTTAGCCTATATGACAATGGTGACTAATTTATTCCCAAGCGGAATGAATGGTTTGGTAATTTGTGTCATGATTGCCGTTTTAGTCGGAACTATTGGTTCGTCATTAAATGCTTTAAGCACCGTCTTTACAAATGATATTTATGTAAAAAAAATCAATCCAATGGCTACTATAAAAGACCAAATTAAAATTGGAAGAATTACAATTGCAGCCGGATGTCTATTTGCAATTTTAATTGCCATTGCGATCGACAATATAAAAGGGCAAAACTTATTTAATATTTTTCAAGCTGTTTTAGGATTTTTAGCGCCTTCGTTATCTGTTGTTTTTCTGCTAAGCATTTTCTGGAAACGCACCACAAAAAAAGCTGTGAATGCAACATTATCCTGGGGTTCTGCATTTAGTTTATTTGTTGGAGTTTTATATCTGTGGATTTTCCCTGCAGATAAATATCCGGTTTGGCCACACTTTTTGTTAATTTCATTTTACATTTTTGTAACGTTATTAGTAGCAGCTGTAATTATTTCATTAGTGGATAAAACTCCTGAAGTTAATTTTTCAGATGAAGCGGATATCCCTAAAACTAGTAAAAAAGTGAAACTGTTGTTTGCATTTTTGGGAATTGTAATTCTTAGTTTGTATTTAGTTTTTAATGGAAATTAAAAGTTCTGCTTAATGTAATAAAAACAAAAGACTGTCTAAAAAGACAGTCTTTTGTTTTGTATACTATTTGTATTCCGATGAAGAGAAATTTTTAATCGGTTTTATATACATAAAGAAATTCATTTGGAATTATATAGTTTTAAGCGGAAACAGATTGTTTTTTTCTTAAAATATCAATTGCCAGTTCTCCCTGCTCACTAATTAAGCCTACAGTTCCACTAGTAACAATTGCTTTGTTTTTGATGTATTCAGGTAAACCGTTTAATGATTTATCGTCATCTAAAATGACAAAGCTTTCTGAAATAGTATTTTTAGTGAACCAACGAAGTATTTCTTCTTTTCTGTTTAAATTATCGTTATTAGGTTCAAGAGAATCAATATTAGCGATAATTCCTCTGGTTTTAAATATTTTTTCCCATTCAGATTTGCTATATCTTGACTTATGAGATGTCGTTAATAAAATATTTGCTTCAGTACTATTAATAATAGTTTGAAGAGTATTTACGGCTTTAATACTAAAGTTGGCAAACCCATCAGATAATATCTCTGTTGGTTTCCAAGATGTAGTAGGAACCATTACACCATCTATGTCTAATAAGATTAACATAGTACAAAAGTAATTCTTTTTTATGATAAACTACACATATTATACATGAGTGTGGTTTATAATTCATTCTTTATCATAACGTTCTGCAAATAATCTTCTAGTGTCAGCATCATCATAATCATCTTTGGTAAGATATATTTGTTTCCATGTAAATTCAAACTTACTACTATTTTCTCCACCCATTATAGTTTCAGGAATTATATTCAATAATTGATGACATATATATCTATGATGACCGTCTACAATTCTGCCATTTCTTGTCTTTATTGCATTAAAAGAATTTCCTTGCTGTAATCTCTTATGAATTCTCATTAAAATGGGAAAGCTAATTTCTATTTGGCCCGGTTGATAGTCAAATTCTTTTTCAAAAAGAAATTCCTTAACTTCTTCGTATGTAATTTCAATCATTTAGCAATATTATAAAAACTTTTTAAATCAATATACTAAAATGTAAGATTATTTTTATATTATATTTTTAATCAATGAATGATAAATCTCACAACTCATTATCATTTTAAATAAAAATCGATTAAAATTTAATAGATTAGATAAAAAAATACCGCTAAAATTATTGTCAATATATTATTTAAGTTAAATCAAGATGTTAAACAGGACACAACAGGTTGTGAAATGTAAAAATAACACTTATCTTTAGCTCCAAAAAAAAGAGATATGCAAAGCCGATTTTCCATTTTTAGATTTTTGTTTTTCTGTGTTATTTTATTTCCTTCGACTTTTATATTAGCACAAGAAAAATCAAAAGAAGCAACTTGGATCTGGTATCCAGGCGATTTCGAAATTTGGTTGAGCAATAAAATGCAGGTAAGACGAACAGAACGCGAAGCAGTTTTTCCACCGCTTTGGCAATATTACAGCCCGTATGCATTGGTAACTTTTCAGACAGAAGTTGATATTCCGGAACCAGACGAGGCAAAAATCTACTCAGAAGGATCTTTTCAATTACTTTTAGATGGCGTTCAAATTTACGGACAGCCAAAATCAATAAAAATTCCTGCAGGAAAACACAAAATTTCTTTTAAAGTATACAATCAGGAAGTATTGCCGGCTATTTTTATTAACGGTAAATATGTTAAATCTAATGCTTCTTGGAAAGTAACCAACGAAGATAAACTTTGGATTGACGAAGCCGGAAAAGCACAACAGTCTGGAACTCCATGGATGCCTGTTGGTTCCTCGGATTTTTATTCACCAGAAAATAAACCTTCTGAATTTAGACTGACGACTAAACCTTTGAGTGCAACTAAAACAGAAAAAGCAGGAGGCGGTCAATTAATTGATTTTGGAAAAGAAACCTTTGGTTATATTAAAATTCACGGCTTAAAAGGCAAAGGCAAAGTAGCATTGTACTATGGTGAATCTCGTGAAGAAGCGCTGGATTCTGCAAAATGTGAAACGCTAGACTATTTATCTTTTGATGGCAATCAGCCTCAAACTTACACGCATGATGGTTCAAAAGCATTTCGCTACGTTCAGGTTCAGGCAGATGCAGGGGTGAAGTATGATTCTATTTCAATGCTTTATGAATATCTGCCATTGGATTATCGTGGTGCATTCAAATCATCAGATCAACAACTGAATAAAATTTGGGATGTTTCCGCGTACACGATGCATTTAACTTCTCGTGAATTTTTTATAGACGGAATTAAACGCGATCGCTGGGTTTGGTCTGGCGATGCTTATCAAAGTTATTTAATGAATTATTATTTATTCTTTGATTCGGCTTCTGTAGAACGTACGCTACTTGCCCTTCGCGGTAAAGAGCCTGTAACGGCTCATATTAATATTATAATGGATTATTCGCTGTATTGGTTCGTGGGCGTTTACGATTACTACTTGCACACGGGTGATACCAAATTTATCCAGACTTTTTATCCAAGAATGAAATCGCTGATGGATTTCTGTTTAGAAAGAAGAAATAAAAACGGATTTCTGGAACCATTAGAAGGCGATTGGGTTTTTATTGATTGGGCTAACGGATTACCAAAAACAGGCGAGGTTAGTTTTGAGCAAATGCTTTTAGCCAGAAGTTTAGAAGCGATGGCAGTTAGTGCTAAAATTGCAGGCGAAAAAGAAGACCAAAAACAGTATGAAAAATTAGCCGAAGATTTAAAAACAAAGTTATTTGACGTGTTTTGGGATAAAAAAGAAAACGTGATGAAACACCAGCGCATCGACGGTAAAGTGCAAAATATTGTAACCAGATACGCTAATATGTTCGGTATATTTTTTAATTATTTTAATGAAGAACAAAAACAAAGTATAAAAAACAAAGTATTGCTGAACGATAATGTTCTTCAAATAACAACGCCCTACATGCGTTTTTACGAGTTGGAAGCCTTGTGTGCAATGGGCGAACAAGATTATGTGTTGAAAGAGATGAAAGAGTATTGGGGCGGCATGCTGAATGAGGGCGCGACATCTTTTTGGGAAGAATACAATCCAAATAAAAAAGGAACAGAACATTTAGCCATGTACGGACGTCCTTACGGAAAAAGTCTTTGTCACGCTTGGGGTTCTAGTCCGATTTATTTATTAGGAAAATATTATTTGGGTGTAAAACCAACCGCTCCGGGATATTCAGAATATGAAATCAAGCCAAATCTGGGAGGTTTACAATGGATGGAAGGAAAAGTGCCAACACCAAATGGAGAAGTTTCATTGTATTGCAGTACCAAAGAAATTAAAGTAAAAGCAGCTGAAGGAGAAGGAAAATTAATTTTTGAAAGTTCAGGCAAACCAAAAACGAGTTCAGGAACAATTACAGAATTAGCAAAAAATAAATATCAGTTGATTGTAAAACCGAATGTAGAATATAAAGTGAGTTATAAAGCTATATAATATTCAAGTTTTGCTTGTCATTTCGAGGAACGAGAAATCACATCCAGAGAGCAACGTACTTTACGGATTCAGCGCATGCGATTTCTCCTTCGTCGAAATGACAAGATTGAGGGAATTCTGGAATCAACAAAAAAATAAAAAACCAATGTTTTCAAAAAACACAAAATACAATTTCAAATTCAAAACAGCTTTTCTAATGCTGTTAACTTTCTATATTCAAGTTTCAGCACAAAACAGTGCATGGAAACCTGCATCATTTGAAATAGTAAAATCCAATTACAAAACATTCAAAACAACACAATACGCTCATGTTTTTTCGGGAAGCAAACATAATATCGTTCGTTTAGCGCCGGAATTGCAAGGTTTTCAAGGTATTGAACTTCCTTCAGATAAATACAAAAGCGGTACAAATACTCCTTTACAGTTAAAATTTAAAGAGCCGGTTCAGGTTTTAGTGGGGATTTTTCAGGAAAATAGTTCAGAATTTCTTCAATCTAATAAACTGGAAAACGCAAAATTGGTTTTAAAAAACGGATTGACGATTACTGGATTGTCTCCCGTTAATGTATATGCGCTTTCATTTCAAAAAGGAACACAAACCCTAAATCCCGGAACTGGATTGTTTGCAGTTTTAGGAGTTGTAAAAGACGGTCAAAAATTAGGCTTCAGAAACGCAGAACTTCCCGACGGAAAACTTTGGAACCCAACTTTTATTGTCGAAGGATTTTCAGATGAAAAACCGCTTTTCGAAATTATCGGCGGAGAAAACAAACCTGTTATTGATGAAGGAATGTCTGGAACAGAAGGAATTCAGGGTGGTTTTGAAGGCGGACGCGTGGTGAAAGTTGGCGATACCTATCATATGTTTCCAACTGAAAGAGCGGGAGAAATTGGTGTAGATTATTACTACGATCGTGTAAAAACCAGAATCGGGCATTGGACAAGTAAAGATGCAATCACCTGGAAAAGAGAATCAACAATCTACCAAGCCAGCGGAACTTACGCCGTAACCGAAGATGATAACCCAATGAACGACCGCCGTGCAGCAATTTGGTCGTATATGCCGGTTTTTAATGAAAAAGCAAACAAATGGTACGGCTATTATTTGGCGTATACCGTAAGTAAAGAAATAGAACCCAATCATTCATTCGGAAGAATTTGGAGATGCGAATCAACGGTTGACGGAATCAACGGAATTGGCGGCCCTTATAAAGATATGGGAATTATTATGGAACCGGGATTGGATTCTCAGCCTTGGGAAGGCCGTCAGGGAGTTGCTTCGTTTTTTCCGTATAAAGTCGGCGATAAATATTTCGGGTTTTACAGCGGCGCGTATCCTTTTAACTCTTGGGCAGATTATCCGAAGAAATCCGGAAAAGGCTGGTTTGTGGCTTTAGCCGAATCCAAAAGTTTAGAAGGACCCTGGACGAGAATGAATAAAGGTTTGGAACCCATTAAAACTATACATCCGCAATTTGTTGAAAATCCAATTGTAAGTCAATTACCAAACGGTCTGTACATCGCGATTTTTGACGGAGGCCCAGATGGATGGGGACATCATTTGCCCAATATGATTGCCTATTCGTTATCATCAGATGGCGTTAAATGGTCAGAAGCGCATTATCTTCCAATAGAAACCAAAGTCGATAAATGGTGGGATATTATGAGAACCCCCTTATGTTTAATCCCAGAAGGAAATGACGTTTATACAATCGTATATAATGCAATCGATTTAAAGAGAAGATTTCATCCAACAGGAATGGTAAAAGTAAAACTGAACAAAGACGTGATGGAGTCTAAATTAAAAGAACTGAAAAAATAGAAGAGAGTGGGAAGAAGAAAGATGCAAGAAGTAAGATTTTAGAATATAGAAAATAGAGTATAGAAAATAGAAAATAGAACTTTGCGACTCTGCGACTTTGCGAGATTAAATCTTTCGAAAATAAAAAAAACTTAGTGCCTTAGCGCCTTCGTGGCAAAAAAATATAACCAAAATGAAACTTAAATACCTAATTCTAACTATTTCAGCACTTGCCATAACCAGCTGTGCAACCAAATACAAGAAAAGAGAAATCAACGAAACCGTAATGCAGGAGATTTACGAAGAAATCAAAACGCCTTATAAATACGGTTTGGTGATGGTTCCAACAGACAACTCCTATAAAATGGATTGCCCGAGTGTGTTCAGAAAAGACGGAAAATGGTATATGACGTATTTAATTTACGATGGAAGAGGTTATGAAACCTGGCTTGCAGAAAGCGATAATTTGCTAGACTGGAAATATCTAGGAAAAGTAATGTCATTCTCAGAAAATGAAAAACATTGGGATGTCAATCAAAAAGCAGGATACATTTCGTTGCAGGACCCAACTTGGGGCGGAAGTTACGAATGGGAAAAATACGATGATAAATACTGGATGAGTTATTTTGGCGGAGACAGCAAAGGTTACGAAGCAGGTGTTTTATCAATCGGAATGGCGTATACGAAAGAAGCTCCGACAAAACCACACGAATTTCAAAGACTAGAAAACCCGGTTTTAACGCCAAAAGACAAAGACGCAAAATGGTGGGATAATAGCACAATGTATAAAAACAGTGTGATTCGTGATAAAGAAAAACTGACAGGACACAATTTTATCATGTATTATAATGCCCGCGGTGATAGTATAAATCCGGCTAAAGGCGCAGAACGTATTGCTATGGCAGTATCAAACGATATGAAAGAATGGAAACGTTATGGTGATAAACCATTAATCAATCATCATAAAGGAATTTCGGGAGATGCCTATATTCAGCGTATAAATGATACCTGGGTAATGTTCTATTTTGGAGCTTTTTGGACAGGGTGGAATCAAGGTGCATTTAATCGTTTTGCAGTTTCGAATGATTTAGTAAACTGGACCGACTGGAAAGGTGAGGACTTAATCAAATCCTCAGAGCCTTATGATAATTTGTTTGCGCACAAATCATTTGTGGTAAAATATAATGGCGTAGTATATCATTTTTATTGCGCGGTTAACAAAGCAGAACAAAGAGGAATTGCAATTGCAACATCTAAAGATTTAGGTAAAAGCAAATTGAATTTTGTGGCTCCGCCGGAGAAAGTTAAGAAGAATTAAGTAGAGAAATAATTAAGTAAAGTTTGTCATTTCGACGAAGGAGAAATCTCCGCGACAATATTCCACTAAGAGAGGAAAAACTTTGTAGAGTTTCTTAGGGAGATTTCTCCTTCGTCGAAATGACAAGAACACTAAAAAAATATAAATAATGTTTAAGTCCAATTATATTAATCACTTTTCAAGGTTTCGATTTTCGACACCTAAATCAGTATTTACATTTTGCATCTTACTTTTAGCAATTTGCGCTCAGGCCCAATCCGTAACCGGAGAACCTGCGGGAATTCCGGAAGTGCCTAAAAAATATGAATTTGCGCCGTGGGAAGATCCAACGGTTACAAGCATTAACAGACAGCCATCGAGAGCAACGGCGTATTCCTACACCAATGTTGAAGATGCCCTAAAAGGCGACAGATCAAAAAGCCGATTGCAAATGCTGACCGGAGATTGGAATTTTAAATATGCATCCAATCTTAAAGAAGCTTCAAAAGATTTCTACAAAGGAAAAGTTTCAGGCTGGGATAAAATAGAAGTGCCATCCAACTGGGAATTAAAAGGATACGATATTCCAATTTACAAAAGTGCCGTTTATCCGTTCCGACCTATAAATCCACCTTTTATTCCTAAAGATTATAATGGTGTTGGTTCCTATCAACGCAGTTTTACCGTTCCCGAAAATTGGAAAGGTATGACCGTAACTTTGCATTTTGGCGCAGTAAGTTCCGGATTTCAGGTTTGGCTTAACGGAGAATTTTTGGGTTATGGCGAAGACAGTTTTCTTCCGTCAGAATTTGATATTACACCTTACTTAAAAGAAGGAGAAAATGTAGTTTCGGTTCAGGTAATTCGCTGGACAGATGGTTCGTATCTTGAAGATCAGGATCATTGGCGTGTAAGCGGAATCCAGCGTGAAGTTTTTATTATGGCAGAGCCAAAGTTGCGCATTCAGGATTTCTTTTATCAGACAAAATTAGATAAGGAATATAAAGATGCTTCTTTTCAACTGCGACCAAAAGTTGAAAATTTAACCGGCGAAAAAATCAAAGATTACACTTTTCAGGCACAATTATACGATGCCAATAATGTCGCTTTATTTAAAGAACCGCTTCAAAAACCCGTTATCGACATGATCAACGAAAGTTATCCTCGTCTGGATAATGTGCGTTTTGGAATGTTCAAGGAAAATATCGCAAATCCAAAAAAATGGAGTACCGAAGATCCTAATTTGTACACTTTGGTCATGTCCATAAAAGATGCAAACGGAAATATTACAGAAGCCAAGAGCTGTAAAGTTGGTTTTCGTTCGATTGAGTTTTCGAAAGAAAATGGCAAAATGCTCATCAACGGAAAAGAAACGTATGTCTATGGCGTAAACCGTCACGATCAGCATCCAACAAAAGGAAAAGCAGTAAGTCGAGAGGATATTAAACAAGATATTACGACTATTAAAAAATTCAATTTCAATTTTATTAGAACCAGTCATTATCCAAATGATCCTTATTTCTATGATTTGTGTGATCAATACGGAATCATGGTGATGGATGAAGCCAATCAGGAAACACACGGAATTGGAGGAAAATTAAGCAATGACCCAAAATGGACAAACGCTTATTTAGAGCGCATGACAAGAATGGTTGAAAGAGATAAAAATCATCCGTCAGTCGTTTTTTGGAGTTTAGGAAACGAAGGCGGAAAAGGACCAAATCACGCTGCAATGGCGGGTTGGGTTCATGATTTTGATATTACGCGTCCCGTTCATTACGAGCCGGCACAAGGAAATCCAAGATTAGAAGGTTATATCGATCCGCTTGATCCAAGATATCCTAAAACGATCGATCACGCTTATAGATTTGAAAACCCGCAAGATGAACCTTATGTGGATATGGTAAGCCGTTTTTATCCCGGAGTTTTTACACCTAAATTTTTAGTAGATCAAAAGAAAGATACACGACCAATTATTTTTGTTGAATACTCTCATGCGATGGGAAATTCGGTTGGAAATTTAAAAGAATTATGGGATGAATTTCGTTCGCTTCCAAGAGTTATTGGCGGTTGTATTTGGGAATTTAAAGATCAGGGATTAGTGAAAAAAGATCCTGCAACAGGTCAGGAATTTTTTGCTCACGGAGGAGATTTTGGCGAAAAATACCACGACGGAAACTTCAATACAAAAGGAATTGTAGATTCTAACGGAAAACCAAAAGGTTCTATTTATGAGAATAAATGGATTTACCAGCCGGCGACAAGTACCTTAAAAGATAATTTTCAATTAGAAATCAAAAATCGTCAGGCGGTAAAATCTCTGGCAGAATATATTCCGGTTTTGAAAATATTGGAAAATGGAAATGTGGTAAAAACTCAAATCCTAAAACCTTTCGATATAGAAGCAGGACAATCTACGATTTTAGATGTAAAACAATATTTGCCTAAACTGAAAAAGGATGCCGAATATTTTCTGAATATCGAATTCCAGCTTTCCACAGATAAACCTTGGGCTTATAAAGGTTACGCTGTCGCGGAAGATCAATTTCTGTTGAAAAAATCAGAAACGACGATCGATTTTACAAAAGAAAGTAATCCGGAAATAAAATCTACCGAAACAGATTCAGATTTTAAAATCAAAGGAAAAACTTTTGACATCAATATAAGTAAGTCAAACGGAGCTTTGAATTCGTATGTTTTCAATGGCGAAGAACAGGTTTTTGCTCCTTTACTTCCTAATTTTGTGAGACCTCTTACGGATAATGACAAAAGAGGTTGGAAATCGCATAAAGTTTTGAAACCGTGGTATCAGGCAAAACCAAAATTAGTGAATACAAAATTGGCGACAGCAGTTGACGGAATTATCGTTACGAGCGATTACGAAATCATTAAAGACAGCGCGCAAGTTCAGGTCGTTTACAAAATCAATTCAAATGGAATTATAAAAGTTGATTATAGTTTGAAAGCCACAAACAAATTACCAAATATCCCAAAAGTCGGAATGCAAATGGGAGTGCAGAGAAAACTTGATCAGATTTCATGGTATGGAAAAGGAGAACTGGAAAATTATATCGACAGAAGTTTTGGATCATTCGTAGGGAAATATTCTTTGCCAATTAATGATTTTCTGGAGCATTATGTAAAACCTCAGGAAAACGCAAACAGAACAGAAGTAAGATGGATGGCTTTTTCAACGCCGCAAAAAAATAAAGGTTTGTTGGTTGTAGATGATGCAAAAGTTCTAAGCATGAGCGCATGGCCGTATACACAGGAAAATTTAAGCGCTGCCAAACATACTTTTGACTTAAAAGATCCCGGATTTTTAACGGTTAATATCGATTTGATTCAAATGGGAGTGGGAGGAAATGACAGCTGGACATCAGTTGCTCAGCCTTTAGAAAAATATCAAATTAAGTCAGGAGATTATCAATATAGTTTTTATCTGATGCCATTTTCAGCAACGAAAAATGGTCTGGATGAAAGTTTGAAAAAGTTTAAGTATTAAGTATCCTAACAGGTTTTTAAAACCTGTTAGGTATTTTTAAGATAAAGTTTGTCATCTCGACGAAAGAGAGATCACACTCGCATATCGACATATTAAAGATTTATCATCAGACATAGCCCGAGGTTTTAACCTTGGGAAACGTATCGGTTAATTACGTTACGTCCCAATGGTTGAAACCATTGGCTATGTTTTGAATAACAAACAAAATGGTTTAAAACAATAACAATGTTTCAAAAAGCACACCTCTTTTTTGTATTACTTTTCGCGGGATTCGTTTCCGCGCAGGAAATTCATAAAAAAGAAACAACAGCATTTCAACCCACAATCGAATCCTCAAAACCTTGGGTATATTGGTATTGGATGAAATCAGCTTATTCTAAAGTTGGCATCACAGCTGATTTAGAAGCTATGAAACAAGCCGGAATTGCAGGCGCCTATTTAATGACAATCAAAGGTCCGGCAAATCCGCCGTTAATAGATCCGCCGGTTTTGCAACTGAGTCCTGAATTTTGGGACATGATACATTGGGCTTTCAAGGAAGCCAACCGATTAGGTTTGAAAATTGCTTTTCACGGTGCCGATGGTTTTGCCGTTGCCGGCGGCCCTTGGATTACTCCCGAAATGTCAATGCAAAAAGTCGTTTGGTCAACAACAGAAATTGCCGGAGGAAAATCGGTTAACATAAAATTACCGGTTCCGGAACATTACAAAGACTATTATAAAGACATCGCGACTTTTGCGATTCCGATAAAAGAATATCAAACGAGTTCGCAAATTCAATTACCAAAAGTTACCACTTCAAATAATACAGATGCCTCGTTTTTGGCAGATCCTAAAAAGGATGATAACTTTAAATTTGCTGAAAAAGGATGGATTCAATATGGATTTGCTCAGCCTTTTACCTGCAAATCAATTACAATTGAAACAAAAGGAAGAGATTTTCAGGCACAGCGTCTAATTGTTAAGGTGAGCGATAACGGAATTGATTTTAAATTTCATGAAAGAATGGTTGCCCCGCGTCACGGCTGGCAGGATATGGATTTTGCACACACCCATACGATTACACCTGTAACTGCAAAATATTTCAGATTTGTTTATGATCCCGTTGGAACAGAACCCGGCGCAGAAGATTTGGATTTCGCAAAATGGAAACAGAATTTAAAAGTGAGTAAAATAAAGCTTTCCAATCAGGCATTGATTGATAATTACGAAGGAAAATCTGGAGCGGTTTGGCGTTTGAGTCCGGAAACTTCTGCAAAGCAAATTCCGAATGCCGAATCTTTTAAAAAATCAGAAATTATCAATATTTCTAATTTAGTTGATGCCAACGGAAATTTGAACTGGAAAGCGCCAAAAGGGAAATGGAAAATTATCCGAATGGGACATACTTCTACCGGACATGAAAATGCTACGGGCGGAGCCGGAAAAGGTTTGGAAGTGGATAAATTTAATCCCGAATTAATTCGTTTTCAGCTTGATCACTGGTTTGGTGAAATGGTTCGTACAATTGGACCGGAATTGTCTGCAAAAACTTTAGAAATCCTGCATTTTGATAGTTGGGAATGTGGAAGCCAAAACTGGTCCTCAGTTTTTCAGGCTGAATTTCAAAAAAGGCGTGGTTACAATCTTGTGGATTATTTGCCTGTAATGGCAGGAATTCCAATAGAAAGTGCCGATGTTTCGGAGAAAGTTTTATACGATGTTCGCAAAACAATTGCTGAATTGGTTGCCGATAATTTCTACGGAACGGTAGCTCAAATTGCCAAAGAAAATAATGTCAAATTAAGTTCAGAAAACGTAGCGCCAGTTGTAACAAGTGATGCGTTGCTTCATTATAAATATGTAGATTATCCAAGTGGTGAATTTTGGTTAAAAAGTCCTACGCACGATAAACCTTTTGATATGTTAGATGCCATTTCGGGCGGACATATTTACGGAAAAGATATTATTCAGGCAGAATCATTTACGGCTTTGCGAATGGATTGGGATGAACATCCGGGAAATTTAAAAACGCTTGCTGATCGCAATTATGCTTTGGGAATTAACCGATTATTTTACCACGTTTTTGTACATAATCCGTGGACGGATAGAAAACCGGGAATGACTTTAGACGATATCGGAACTTTTTTTCAAAGAGACCAAACGTGGTGGAAACCCGGGAAAGCGTGGTTTGAGTATTGCCAAAGAGTACAATTGCAATTGCAAAAAGGAAAACCGGTTATAGATTTAGCCGTTTTTATTGGCGAAGATTTTCCGTCGCGCTCTTTTTTGCCGGATCGTTTAGTGCCTTTTATTCCAAATGTTTTTGGTGCAGCAAGACTTGAAAGCGAGAAAATACGTTTGGAAAATGATGGTCAGCCAACAACAAAAATGCCAAAAGAAGTTACCTATTCTAAAAACAATACCGATTTATCGCAATGGGTAAATCCATTAAACGGCTATCAATATGATTCATTCAATGCTGATGTTTTAATAAATAATGCCAAAGTCGAAAACGGAAAAATATCTTTTGGCGGCGGAATCGAATACGGCGCTTTATTATTTCCGGGAAGTCATAAAATGGCACCTAATAAAATGATTTCTTTGGCTGCAGCCGAAAAAATACTACAACTGATACAAGATGGCGGAACTGTTTTTGTTGATGAAAAACCAGATTTACAACCCGGAATGCATTCAGATGAAGATCATAAAAAATGGCAAAATGTTGTTGATGAAATCTGGAATAATCCATCAAATGCGTCTTCGTGGAAAATTGGAAAAGGAACGGTGATTAAACTTCCATTTTTAGGAAATGATTTTGCTTCAATTGGAATTGAGCAAGATTTGTATTTTCCCAAATTAGACAGAGCAGATTCTGAAACTTTAGCCTGGACGCACAGAAAATCTGAAACAGAAGAAATCTATTTTCTTTCAAATCAAAAAGAACAAAAAAGAAATTTTGAAGCTTCTTTTCGCATAAGCGGAAAAATACCGGAATTGTATAATCCGGTTACAGATAAAATTTCTGCTTTGCCAGATTGGAAAATAGAAAACGGAAGAACGATTATTCCGATTGAATTGGAAGCAAATGAATCTTGCTTTGTGATTTTTAGAGAAAATACGAAAGAAATAATTTCGAATAAAAAACAAAATTATGCTTCGGTAGAAACAGTTCAGACTTTAGATGAAAATTGGCAATTACAGTTTGATCCGGAATTTCATGGACCAAAAGAAATTGTCAAAACAAATAAACTTTTTGACTGGAGTTCTTCAAATAATGATCAGATTAAATATTATTCAGGAACTGTTATTTATAAAAAAGACTTTATCTGGAAAGGAAAAACCGATGAGAAATTCTGGCTTGATTTAGGAACAATTGCAAATATTGCTGAGGTAACTATAAACGGAATCAATTGCGGAACGATCTGGACTTTTCCGTATAAAACAGATATATCCCAAGCATTAAAAAAGGGAAAAAACAGCATCGAAATAAAAATCACAAATACCTGGGCAAACCGATTAATTGGCGATGAAAAATTACCAAAAGAAGAAAGATTAACCTGGACAACGGCGCCTTTTAGATTGCAGGAAGGAATTTTATTAAAAGCTGGATTATTGGGACCGGTTGCGATTGTGAAAGAGATGAAAGATGAAAGATGAAAGATGTTAGATCAAAGAATTAAGATGAGTAGCGTCCAGCTTTAGCTGGATGTCACAATAGAAATCAGGTTGTGGCTTTAGCCAAATGCTAATATTAGGCTAAAGCCAATGCTGGATGAAATTTTATTCCACCAGCTAAAGCTGGAGGCAATTCAAGAAGAAGCGAATTAAATTATAATATTAACAGACTAAAAAATCTAATTAATCTTTTAATCTGTGGCAAAAATGAATTAAAATGAAGAATATTAAATACACTTTTATACTAATAACATTGCTTTTGGGAAGCTTCCAAATCAACGCAAAAATCAAATTACCGGCATTATTTTCGGATAATATGATGCTGCAGCAAAAGTCAAATGCACCAATGTGGGGCTGGGCAGAAAAAAACGGAAATCTGACGATTAAAACATCATGGAATTCTAAAATTTATAAAACTAAAGCAGATAGCTCTGGAAAATGGAAAGTAGAATTGCAAACGCCATCTTTTGGTGGCCCGTTCACTATTGAAGTTACGGAAGGAACAGAAAAAGTAATCGTAAAAAATGTATTGATTGGTGAAGTTTGGTTATGTTCCGGACAATCAAATATGGAAATGCCTTTGAAAGGATTTCAGGGACAGCCTGTAAAAAATGGCAATGAAATCATTGTGCGATCAACCAATAAAAACATCCGATTAATAACGATTCCGCGTGCTACGGTTTTACAGCCTTTAGATGATTTTGAAGGAAAATGGGAAGTTGCTTCTCCAAAATCTACTGCAAATTTTAGCGCAACGGCTTGGTATTTTGGTTCGCTTTTGCAGGAAGTTCTGGACGTTCCGGTGGGATTAATTCATGTTTCATACGGCGGTTCAAGTATGGAAGCGTGGATGAATCAGGAAATGCTGAAGGATTTTGCAAGCGCTAAAATTCCGACTACAAAAGAAGAACTGGCAAAAGATCCAAATCGTGTTCCGACTACTTTATTTAACGGAATGCTTTCGCCTGTAATTGCTTACGGAATCAAGGGCTGTATTTGGTATCAGGGAGAGTCAAATTACGAAAGAGCTTCTGAATACAAAGAGTTGATGAAAAAAATGGTGAGTAGCTGGAGAGCGTTATGGAAACAAGGCGATTTTCCGTTTTATTACGCTCAGATTGCACCGTTTAATTATGCATCTTTTCATCCTAAAGATTACTTAGAAAAATACAATTCGGCTTATTTAAGAGAAGCACAATTGAAAGCTGCAAAAGAAATTCCGAATTCGGCAATGGCGGTTTTGATGGATATTGGAGAAGAAAATAATATTCATCCAATGGATAAGGAAAAAGGCGGCAACCGATTGGCTTTTCAGGCTTTGGCCAGAACATACAGAATTGAAGGTTTCGAATTTGAAAGTCCGAAATACAAATCGATGGAAATAAAAGACGGTTCCGTAACAGTTTCTTTTGATGATGTTGCAAACGGAATTACGTCTTATGATCAAGAAGTTTTAGGTTTTGAATTGGCAGGAGAAGATAAAATTTTCTATCCCGCAAAAACGGTAGTTCGCAGAAAATCAGTAGTTTTAACTTCAGATAAAGTAGCAAAACCGGTTGCCGTAAGATATTTATGGAAAGATTTTGCCAAAGCAGAATTGTTTAGCGCCGGAGGTTTGCCGGTTTCTTCTTTTAGAACAGATGAGTGGTAGTGATTAAACCTTTTATAATTTATATAGTCTAATATTTTCACTTAAGTGAAAATATTAATTAGTTAGAAATTGGATTAAACCTGGCAGTTATGAAATAGCTGTCAGGTCTTTCCTAAAACAAAAATTAAAATATGAAATGGTTCTCCATTTTGAGTAATTTTACGTCTAAATAAATAAGTGTGAAAAACACAATAATTTTATTTTTTCTCTTTTCAATGCTTTTAGCTAAGGCGCAAATTCCTGTGCTTGGAAATTACAATCAAATTTGGAAAACTCAGAGTAATAATGCATCAGAATCCATGCCTTTGGGCGGCGGCGATATTGGTATGAATGTTTGGGTAGAAAAGGGCGATTTGTATTTTTATTTTTCCCGAAGCGGCACTTTCGATGAACATAATACATTGCTAAAATTAGGCCGTGTAAAAGTAACTTTAACGCCGAATCCGTTTAACGATAATGATGGTTTTCATCAGGAATTAGTTTTGAAAGACGGATATGTTTTGATTGCTCAAAATAACACCAAAATTAAACTTTGGGTTGATGTTTTTAAACCGGTCATTCATCTGGATTTAGAAAGTACAACTCCGCTCAATATGACGGCTTCTTATGAAACATGGCGTCATATAAACAGACCTTCAAAAGGAAAAGCCAATAATGCCAATTCTTATAAATGGGCGCCACAAGGTGAAATTATTACCTATAAAGATTCGGTTTCGTTTGAAAATAATGGGGTCAAATTTTATCACAGAAACAGAGAACAAACCGTTTTTGATGTTGCGGTAAAACAGCAAAAAATGGAATCGGTAAAAGATCAGATGATGAATCCGCTGGCAAATCTCACTTTTGGAGGTTTCATGCAGGGAAACAATATGAAATCTGACGGGACTTATGAAGGGAAATATCAAAATACGGATTTTAAAGGATATTCACTTTCGAGTATCAAACCTTCGAAGAAACAGCAGCTTCAAATTCATTTATTTACCAATCAATCCGAAGAAAAATCTTCTTGGGAAAACGGCCTAAAAAATCAAATTTCAGAATATAAAATCAACTCACAAAAAGCAGAAAAAAATACAATCAATTGGTGGAATAATTTCTGGGATCGCAGTTTTATTTATATCCAAAAAAATAATGGTACTGAGAACGATTCTGTTTATCAAACGGGAAAAAATTACCAGTTATTCCGATATATGTTGGGATTCAATGCGTACGGAAAATATCCAACCAAATTCAACGGTGGATTGCTTACCGTAGATCCTGTTTTTACAAATCCGGATTTAAATTTTACACCAGATTTTAGGAATTGGGGCGGTGGAACCATGACGGCGCAAAACCAGCGATTGGTTTATTTTCCGATGGTAAAAAGCGGTGATTTTGATATGATGAAATCGCAATTGGATTATTATGTGAGTTTACAAAAAAATGCCGAGTTGCGTTCTCAGGTATATTGGAAACACGGCGGAGCAGCATTTACAGAGCAATTGGAAAATTTCGGTTTACCAAATCCAGCGGAATACGAGTGGAAACGCCCCGCAGATTACGATCCGGGAATGGAATATAATGCTTGGCTGGAATATGAATGGGATACTGTTTTTGAATTTTGCCAAATGATGCTGCAGCAAAAAGAATATGCAGGAGAAGATATTCAGAAATATAATTCGTTTATCATAAGCTGTCTTCGTTTTTTTGACGAACATTATCAATATCTGGCCAAACAAAGAGGCCGAAAAGCCCTCGATGGAAATGGAAAATTAATTTTATTTCCGGGTTCCGGCGCCGAAACTTATAAAATGGCCAATAATTCAAGCAGTACGATTGCAGCTTTGCAGGTTGTTACAGAAAAGCTTTTAAATTTTTCATCGGGACAATTATCGAAAGAAGAAGTTGATTATTTGAAAGGTTTCCAAACGAGAATTCCGCCTTTGAATTTTGGTGCAATAGAAAATCATAAAGTATTAGTTCCTGCAAAATCTTGGGAACGCGTTAATAATTCTGAAGTGCCACAATTGTATCCGGTTTATCCGTGGGGCATTTACGGAGTTGGAAAACCAGATTTAGAAACCGCTTTAAATACCTGGAAATACGATACCGATGCCATAAAATTCAGAAGTCATATTGGCTGGAAACAAGACAATATTTTTGCCGCAAGATTAGGCTTAACCGAAGAAGCTGCAAAATATAATCTATTAAAAATGAGTGATTCCGGAAGAAGATTTCCGGCATTTTGGGGTCCGGGTTTTGACTGGGTTCCGGATCATAATTGGGGCGGCTCGGGAATGATTGGTATGCAGGAAATGCTTTTGCAGGAAGCAAATGGAAAGATTTATCTTTTTCCGGCATGGCCAAAAGACTGGAACGTACATTTTAAATTGCATGCTTCTCAAAACACAATTGTAGAAGCAGAACTTCAAAACGGAATCACAAAAATGATAAAAGTAACTCCTAAAGAGAGAGAAAAAGACATTATAAATCTCTTAGGAATTTCAATAGAAGAAAAGAAAAAATTAAACTAACTATTACCACCAAAAATGATTAAAAAATTATTAAGTGCGGCAGTTTTGTCTCTGTTATTGGCAACAAACGCACAAGCACAATCAGCTGAAAAACAAATCGTAAAAGTCGATTTTGATTTTTCAGGAAGAAGAACCGAGGAAGTGAGTGATCCTCATTACAGTTCATGGTCAATAACCGAACAAACGGATGCGGAGAAAACTTTTAATAATGTAACATTCAAATTAAAAGGAAATTTTTCGTCGAAATGGTTTAAAGTAGGAATGAGCGCCCCATTTTATAGTCGGCTAACAAGTGATGGATTGTTCACGGATAAAAGTTTAGAACTTACTATCAGTGGATTAAAAGAAGGACAACATTCGCTGTTGACGTTTCATAACACTTTTGACAAAATTGAAGGAAAAACATTTGCTCCGATAAAAATATATGTAAACGATAAATTGGTCGAAACTTTAATTCCGAGTAATCGTGCCACTTCGACTATTGATGCAGCAACGGCTTATATTGAATTTAAAGCTCAAACGGGCAAAAATGTAGTGATTCGTTTTGAATTAGATTCGAAAGCTCCGGATTTAATTCAGCAAATGGTAATCAACGGATTTGAAATTGATACACCAAACCTGAAAAAACAATCCCATTCTCCAAAACCTGAAAATGGAGATGAACATGTTGTTCTTGGCGAAAAATTTATGCTGAAATGGAATGCTTCTCAAGATATTACGGCGCACAAACTTTACTTCGGAACAGATAAAAAAGCCATTACAGACGCTACTGAAAAGTCGGCTGAATTTAAAGGAAAATTGACTGAAACTAAATTCACCGTTTCTGATTTATATAGTATGACCACGTATTACTGGCGTGTAGATGAAGTTGATGCACAGGGAAATACAACATTAGGAACTGTTTGGTCATTTAAACCTGCACAGCTAGCTTTTCCCGGAGCTGAAGGATACGGACGTTTTGCCGTGGGCGGAAGAGGTGGAAAAGTAGTTGAGGTTACGAACTTAAATGATAGTGGTCCGGGAAGTTTTCGCGCTGCTGTAAATGAAGGAACCGGTCCTAAAACTATTGTTTTTAGCGTTTCCGGAAATATAAAACTGGAAGATCGATTGGTGGTAAATAATCCGTACATCACCATTGCGGGGCAAACGGCTCCGGGTGAAGGAATTACAATCAGTAAAGCACCTGTTGGTCTGACCGGAAATGATGGTATTATTCGATTTTTGAAAGTGAGAATCGGAAGTGGAAAAACCTATGACGGAATGGGACTTACGGGCGCCAATCATAGTATTATTGATCACTGTTCGATTAGCTGGACAATCGACGAATCTTTTAGTTCGCGTGGTGCGCACAACATTACTTTGCAACGCACTTTGATTTCTGAAGCTTTGAATGTTGCAGGACATGATAAATATGAAGCTGGAAAAATGCACGGATTTGCAGCTACAATTGGCGGAGATATTGGTAGTTTCCATCATAATTTACTGGCTCATAACTACGGAAGAAACTGGAGTATTGGCGGCGGTTTAAATGGTGATGGATATTATACCGGAAGACTGGACATTAGAAATAATGTGGTTTACAACTGGGGACAAAGAACCACAGACGGAGGAGCAAACGAAGTTAATTTTGTAAATAATTATTACAAACCGGGAGCTTCAACTAAATATTTCTATGCGTTGAATGCACAGCATGAAGGTGTTGGAAAAGGAATGCAGCGTTATTATTTTGACGGAAATATCATGAAAGGTTATTTTGATGAAAAAACACAGGAGAAAGGCAGAACTTCTACCATTTCACACAATGAAGTTGTAAAGTATGAAACCTTTGTTGACAAGCCTTTTTTCGAATCTTATGTAAAAACAGAAAGTGCCGAAGCAGCTTATAAAAATGTACTTTCGGATGTTGGGGCAAGCGAGCCGTTTTTTGATAAACACGATAACCGAATTATTCAGGAAACTTTAAAAGGAACTTTTACTTATAAAGGAAGCAAAAGCGGTTTAGGCGGAATGATCGATTCTGAAAAAGATTTAGGAAATTTAGGAGAATATGCCAGCGAAAAACGTCCTGAAAACTGGGATACGGATCACGATGGTTTACCAAATTGGTGGGAAACAGTACGTGGACTAAACGAAAATTCAAAAGCCGGAGATTTTGCAGATACAAATCTCGATGCAGACAAAAATGGTTTTACACAATTAGACGAATATTTAGACTGGATGGCGCAACCGCATTTCTTTATCAATGCCGGAGAAAAGAAAGAACTTTCGGCAGTTGATTATTTTAAAGGATATGAGAAAAAGCCGGTTTATTCATTTTCAGATGTTAAAAACGGAAGTGCTTCTGTAAAAGGAAATACAATTCAATTCAGTACAAAAGAAAAAGGATTTGCTTCTGTTGTAATCACAGTTAAAGATGCCGATGGAGATTCTATGAGCCGTACAATAAATTTCTTTGTTAAGTAAAAAAGTTTGCCACGAATTGCACGAATCAGCACTAATTTTTTGAAAATTCAAATAAAATTATTTGTGCAATTTGTAATAAAAAATCTGCTCAATCTGCCAAATCTGCGAGAAAAAAAGCTCACAGATTAGCAGATTAAGAGGATAAAAAATCCTTTATAATCTGCGTTTAGCTTTAGCTATCAGTTTTATCCGCGTCACAATATTCACAATATCAAGAAAAATCAAAATGAAAAAGCAAGTCATACTATTATCAGCTATACTTTTTTCAACCACGATTATGGCACAGAACAAAGGTTTAGTAGCCAATTCAAATAGTCCTTATTCTAAATTGCAAAGTGTAAGTCTGGAAGATGTAAAATGGACAAACGGTTTCTGGAAAGAACAATTTGATGTTGAAACCAAAAACACCTTGCCGTATATGTGGGATTTGTATCATAACGACTCCATTTCGCATGCCTATAAAAATTTTGAAATCGCAGCGGGCGAGGAAAAAGGAGTTTTTAAAGGACCCTCATTTCATGACGGAGATTTTTACAAAATTTTTGAAGGAATGGCAGCAACTTATGCTGTTACAAAAGATAAAAAATTAGATGCCGAAATGGACAAGGCGATTGCCTTGTTTGCAAAAGTGCAGCGCAAAGACGGTTATATTCATACACCGGTTTTGATTGATGAGCGCTGGGGAACTCTTGGCCCGGAAGAAGTTAAAAAACAACTCGGTTTCGAGAAATACAATATGGGACATTTGATGACCGCTGCCTGTGTTCATTACCGTGCAACCGGAAAAACTAATTTTCTGGATATTGCAAAAGGAGTTGCAGATTATCTGTATGATTTTTATAAAAAAGCTTCACCTGAGTTGGCTCGAAATGCGATTTGTCCATCACATTACATGGGAATTGTCGAAATGTATCGCACGACTAAAAATCCAAAATATTTAGAATTGGCCAATAATCTGATTGACATCAGAGGAACCACAAATGACGGAACCGATGATAATCAGGACAGAATTCCGTTTAGACAGCAAACTACCGCAATGGGTCACGCTGTAAGAGCAAATTATCTTTATGCAGGAGTTGCCGATTTATATGCAGAAACGGGCGAAAAGAAATTATTAGACAATCTGGAATCTATTTGGGATGATGTAACCTATCGCAAAATGTACATTACAGGAGCTTGCGGTGCTTTGTACGATGGTGTTTCTCCAGACGGAACGTCTTATAATCCAATCGATGTGCAGAAAATTCATCAGGCTTATGGAAGACCGTTTCAGTTACCAAATGCCACGGCTCATACAGAAACCTGCGCCAATATTGGAAATGTTTTATGGAATTGGAGAATGCTGCAAATTACCGGCGATGCAAAATATGCTGATATTGTAGAATTGGCACTTTATAATAGTGTATTGTCAGGAGTTAGTTTAGAAGGAACAAAATTCTGCTATAATAATCCTTTAAATGTTTCCAAAGATTTACCTTTTAAACAACGATGGAGCAAAGAACGTGAAGGTTATATTGCGTTGTCAAATTGTTGTGCGCCCAATGTTACGAGAACGGTCGCAGAAGTTAGCAATTATGCGTACAGTTTTTCGAAAGAAGGTTTGTACGTTAATTTATACGGAAGCAATTCTTTAAAAACAACACTGACAGACGGTCAGAAAATTGAAATTGAACAACAGACCAATTATCCGTGGGATGGAAAAATCACTTTGAAAATTGTAAAAGCTCCAAAAGATGCGTATAATTTTTTCTTACGAATTCCGGGATGGAGTCAGAATACTGAAATTTCGGTAAATAATAAAAAAGTAGATGCTCAGGTTGCATCCGGCACGTATTCGAAAATAAGTAAGAAATGGAAAAAAGGAGATAGTATCGAATTGAACATTCCGATGCCGGTCGAATTAATGCAGGCAAATCCTTTGGTAGAAGAAGTTAAAAACCAAATTGCTGTAAAAAGAGGTCCGATTGTATACTGTTTAGAGTCAGATCAGCTTCCGGCAAATATAAGTGTGAATGATGTTGTATTAAATGCTAACTCTCAATTTACAACAAGCTTCATCGAATTAAATAATCGAAAATTACTGACTATTAATGCAACTTCCCTAATAGATCAGGATACTAACTGGGATAAAAAGCTTTATCAGCCTATATCTGCTCAAAAAAGTGCAGCATACAACTTAAAATTGATACCTTATTTTGCCTGGGGAAATCATGGAAAAGGCGAAATGACGGTCTGGATGTCTCATTAAAATCTCAAATTAAACGATTACAAAAAGCTATTAATAAGAATTTACGTTTAAAAGAAAATTTTTTTAATAAATTTAGGTTAAAAATTAACACATATCTTTTCGGGATTGTTTTTACAGTTCTGTAAGTTTTTTATTCAGATTTGTTTTGTTTATTTTAGTACTTACTTATAAAAAGAGTAGTTGTAAGGTGCTCAATTTCAGTTCAAGGCATATAGTTTTTTAATGAATAAATAACATACAATTCAATTTGCTGATTATTTTTCGAACTTTTGCTTAAAAAGGGTTTAGATATTTAATAATGTTTAAACCTTTTTCTCGTTTTTTCCTTTGCGTACATTTTTTCTTTCTTTTTTTTATTAATATTGTTTTTTTAGATAGTTTTTTTTCAGATAATAGTATTGATACAGGATAGTGCAGGACACTTGTAATACGCAATCGTTATATTTTTGGATCAAATAAATAAATGTATTTTTAACATTTAAAAAAAACAAAGTGTTAAGACAATCATAATACAAATATTTTTATTTATTTAAAAACTGACTAAATCTAATAACCTAACCAAAACAAAAACATTTATGAAACAAGCACTTATAAAAAGATGTAGCTTTCTTTTGTTTGCATTAATGAGTATAGTGAGTTATGCTCAAAACTCAGGCACTGTAACTGTAACAGGAACTGTTACGGATAATGTATCCGGATTACTTCCGGGGGTGAATGTAACGGAGAAATCGACAAAGAATTCAGTTACGACTGATTTCAATGGTTCATATTCAATTAAAGTTAAGCCAAATGCAACTTTAGTCTTTTCTTTCATCGGAATGAGAAAACAAGAAATTGCGCTTGGAGGACGTACAATTGTTAATGCTAAATTATCAGAAGATTCTAATGAATTGAATGATATTGTAGTTATTGCATACGGTACACAGAAAAAGAATAATATTACAGGAGCTATTGTTAATTTAAAACCGCAAGAGTTTCAGGATTTACCTGTGTCAAATTTATCTGAAGCATTGAGAGGTCTGACTCCAGGTTTAAGTGTATCAGGAGGGGCAGGTCGTCCAGGTGATGCTGCCGCTATTGCGATACGTCAAAATTTCGGGTTTTCTAAAGATGGTAATTCAAGTGTTCCCTTAATAGTTATTGATGATATGGTTCAAATTGATCCTGCAAATGGAAAGCCAACATTGGATACCTTTAATCAATTAGATCCTTCAGAAATTGAAAGTATTACAATCCTAAAAGATGGTTCTGCTGCAATTTACGGATCAAGAGCTTCACAAGGGGCTGTTATCGTAAAGACCAAAAGAGGAAAATCTGGAAAACCATCGTTTACTTATTATAGCCAATATGCATTTAATGATGCAGTAAGTCATGCTAAAACGTTGAATGCTTATGAGCATGGAATCTGGAAAAATAGATTTTTGAATTCTAATTTGGAAGCTGATAAAACTAAATATTTTTCTGCTGCAGAGCTTGAACAAATGAAAAGTTTGGATTATGACTGGCTTAAAGAAGCTTGGAAGCCGGCTACACAGCAAAGACAATCACTTTCTGCAAGTGGAGGAACTGAAAAAGCAACTTATTTTGCGGGAATTACCTACTTTGATCAAGGTCCTAACTTAGGAGAACAAGATTATAAAAAATGGAATTTTAGAACAGGAACTAATATAAAAATCTCTAAGGATTTAGAATTTTCTGCTTCGGTTTCGGCTATTACAACTGATGTCACTAAATCATTCTCTAAAGGTTCATCAAACTTAAATGACAGCAGTTTTGGTTCATTAGGAGCAGGAGAACAAGCAGATTATGGTTATTTGTTACACATGCCTAAATACATTCCTTGGGAAACTACTGTAAATGGTAAAACATATTGGATGTCTCCTTTTGCGCGTACAGATCGTAATTTAGGAAGTGCAAATTCTAACACGACTATTGCAGGATGGAACTATTTTGCAGGATTAGATGCTGGAAAACAAATAGAAGAGCAGTTTTCATATAATGTGAATCTGTCTCTAGAATACAAACTGCCATTTCTAAAAGGCTTAAGTGTAAAAGGAAGTTATGCAAGAAGCCAATCTAGCAACTACACAGAACAATATCAATTGCCTTATGATTTAGCGAGAATAACAAATTACCAGTTAGCTGATAATCATTTAGAAAATCCTAATTCATTATATGCTATTGAAACAAATACCCGTGGTTCTAGAGTTTATTATACTACAGATTTGGATAAATTAGTGCAGGCAAACTTTTTTGCAACATACGCTAGAACTTTTGGTAATCATAATGTATCTGCGATGTTCGGTTATGAGCAATCAGAAGCATGGAACAAAAATGTTCGTTTGGCTTATGAAGGAACATCAAAAGACTTTTTAGGAAATAGTACTACTGCAGGGCCTATAAGTACAAACTCGCAAGCTATAAAAGTAGAGTCAGGAACACAGTCTTATTTAGGACGTGTAAACTATAGTTTTAAGGACAGATATCTTGTTGAATTTATTTTTAGAAGTGATGCTTCTACTAAATTTGCTCCGGAAAATTACTGGGGCTTTTTTCCAGGCGCACAATTAGGATGGGTTGTTTCTAAAGAAGATTGGTTTACCGATAACGTTTCTTGGATAAATAATTTCAAAATCCGTTACTCCATTGGAAAAGCTGGTAAGGATAATATTGATTACTGGAGATGGTTGCAATTTTATGAGCCATTGCCAGACAAAGGAGCTCAATTTGGATCTAATGGAGGGCTTTTAGGAGGTGGAATTACTCCACGTCCAAATCCAAATAGAAATGTACATTGGGATACCACTATCAAAAATAACCTTGGTTTTGATCTTGCTTTCTTAAAAAACAGATTACAAGTTACAACTGATTTTTATTATGATAAATCTTCAGAGATGCTGATTGGATTAGCTGGTGAAGCAGGTACGCCAATTACTGTTGGAGGTGGTTTTGCCGAGGTAAACTACGCAGCTGTTGACGCATGGGGATCTGAATTTAGTGTAAATTGGAATGATAAAATAAAAGATAATTTTAGTTATAATGTTGGAGTAAACTTCGGATTTAATAATAACGAGGTTAAAAAATATCCTGAAATTGCCAGAACCGATGCCAATACAAATATAACACAAGCTGGTAGCTCTACATTTTTCCCAGTATGGGGATTCAATACATGGAAACAAACTTCAACTGGTGATGGTATACTAAGAACAGACGAAGATGTAGCTAATTATTGGAATTATTTAACAGAGAGAGCTACTGCTGCAGGAGGTGTTCCTTCTTATATGGGTATTACTAACGTAGCTTCTATGCGTAAAGGGATGCTAGCTTACGAAGATACGGCAGGTGTTTATAATGCATCAACAGGAACTCAGGCAGGAGCTGATGGTAGAATTATGAAAAACGAGGATTATGTTAAGTTGGCAAACAACAATAGAACATATGGTTTTACAACTAACATGGGTTTCAAATATAAAACGGTTTATTTTAAAACGCAGATTCAAACTACTTGGGGAGGTTACAATTCCATTGATTTAGTAAAACAAGGTACTTCATCTGCGCATAATGATTGGGCTCATGAATCTTTCTGGAGAGACATGTATGATGCTACTGATAATCCTAACGGTAAGTATCCTAATATGGGACAACAAGACTATATTTTTGCTCCATCTGATTTTTGGGAATTAAATACTTTTAGATGTGTAATTAGAAATATCACTGTTGGATTTGAACTTCCAAAAGAAGCAATGAAACAGTTAAATATTCAAAAAGCTACTTTAGGAATTACAGGTAACAACCTTTGGGATTTGTATAACCCTTATCCAGATCATTATAGAAATATGTATGATGATTCATCTTCCAGATATCCAACACTTAGAACCTGGTCAATTAATTTGAATGTGTCATTCTAATTTTAATTAAAAAACAATTATGAAAGCAAAATTTTGTACATATATAATGATGATTCTTTTAATGGTATTAGGAGTTTCATGCAGTGATGACTTTTTAGAAGATAAAAAGCAATATAAATATTACGATGAAGAATTCTTTAAAAGTGAAGAACGTGTTAATTGGTACGTAAACAATTTGTATTACGATTTTTATGATGGTTATAAAACACCAACTGCGATAGTTGTTGGATCTTTTACAACTACTCAGACTTCATACACAGAAGAAATAGGGGGTATTTCAGCAATGATTAATCCAAATATTACTTTGGAAAACGCAGCAGACGGATCGGCTTATTTCGGAAAAACATTAGTTGAAAACCCTTCTAATGATCCATATAACAGAATTAGAGATTGTAATGTTATGTTGGAAAGAATTGATGTAGATGGAGCTACTTTAGATGAGAAATTCCGTAATCAGATCAAAGGACAAATGTATTATTTACGTGCTATTCAATATTTTGATTTAATGCGTACCTATGGTGGTGTTCCAATTGTAACAACTGTTCAAACACCTTCTAAAGATGATCCTTCGATAAAAATACCAAGAGCAACAGTAACTGAATTAGTAAAGCAAATTATTGCAGATCTTGATCTTGCTGCAACTTTATTACCACCTACATGGCCAGCCAGTGATTATGGCCGTTTTACTAAAGGTGCAGCATTAGCTCAAAAATCACGTGTATTGTTAACTTATGCCAGCCCATTATTTAATAAAAATTGGGATTCATCAACTGAACGCTGGGATGCTGCTTTAGCAGCAGGATTAGCTGCAGAAACTGAATTAACTACATCTGGACATGGTTTATATGGATCAACAGCAAAAGATTGGGAAAGAATGTTTTATATAAATGATAATTCATTTATTTCAGAAGCTATAGTTGTTAAACTTTTAGCAAGCAGTACTACTGTTACTACTTCTTTGCAGTCTAATAACTCTTGGGAAAGGTCAATGCGTTTAGCAAGTCAGGGAGGACAAGCAGGAGCAGGAGTTAAAGCTCCAAAAAGTATGATTGACTTATTCCCTATGGCTAGTGGAAAAAGACCTACAACTGCGAATAATTACGATCCATTCTTATTTTTTAAAGACCGTGACCCTCGTTTTTACAGAACATTTGGTTTTTCAGGAAGTTACTGGCCTTATAATAACAGTTTGACTACAGCTGCGGCACCTACTGTTTGGGCATACCGATGGTCAACGAATGCTACTACCGGTGTAGCTTACAGTACAGGTAATGATGTAGCAAGTCCTGCTTTTATTCGTAAAATGTCAAGCCCTACAGTTAGTAATGCATCTAACTTTCAGCTTTCTGGTACAGATATTATGGAATATCGTTTTGCTGAGTTATTGTTGAACATTGCAGAATGTTATGCTGCTAAAGGCGACATTGGTAATACTGTTGCTTATTTAGGAAGAATTCGTAAACGTGTTGGAATTGCTGCGACTGATAATTATGGAATTGGTACACTTGGAGACAAATATGCAGCTCTTGAAGCTTGTCTATATGAGCGTAGAGTAGAATTAGCTTATGAAGGAAAACGTTTTTGGGACGTTCAAAGATGGATGCTTTACAGTGACGATGCTTCACTTAATGACGCAACAAATACAAAACTTGGTATTCCGGTAATAAATGGTACACAGCGTATTGGTAATTATTTGCACTATAAAAATGGAACTAGTCCTGCTGGTACAGACCCATTAGCAAATGCGCGTGCTTCTATTTCTGTTGATCCGGATGCAGCAAACTTTCAGACTCAAGTTAATGCTCTAGCAGCTTTTTACACCGCTAATTTTGAATTGCGTTCTCCTCCAACACCGATGGATCAGGTTGGTGGTATTGCAACTCCTATTTTATGGAGACCAAATTATTATGTAATGGGACTTAATCAGAGTGCTTTAGTTGGTAATCCTTGGTTAACACAAACTATTGGATGGAAAGATGGTAATGGTGCAGCAGGTACTTATAATTTCCAAGAATAAAATAAATTAAAAAGAATTAGTATATTAACTTCTCACCTGTATTTCTAAAAAAAATACAGGTGATTTGTTTAAAAAGAATTACCATAATTAAAAATTAGTATGAAAAATTTCACTTTATCGGCAGTTTTCCTATTGTTTTTGGGAAGTTTCCAATGTTTTGCCCAATATCCCAAAATAAGCCCGGAAGTTCAGGCACAATCCAAAGTTATTATGGATGATGCTGATAAACTTTCTGACGAAGCCTGGGAAAAAGCTCTTGTAATTATTGAGGAAGAAGCCAAACACGGTAAACCTTATGTTCCGTGGGCATCAAGACCAAATGATTTACCACAGGCAGACATTCCATCTTTTCCGGGTGCGGAAGGTGGCGGAATGTACACTTTTGGTGGTCGTGGCGGAAATGTCTACACCGTTACAAGTCTGGAAGACAGAGGACCTGGAACTTTACGTGAAGCATGCGAGAAAGGTGGAGCCAGAATCGTAGTTTTTAATGTTTCGGGAATTATCAGAATCAAAAGTCCGTTAATTATTCGTGCGCCTTACATTACTATTGCAGGACAAACGGCTCCGGGAGACGGAATTTGCGTAGCAGGAGAATCGGTTTGGATCAACACGCACGACGTAGTTATCAGACACATGCGTTTCCGCAGAGGAGAAACTTTCGTAGGTCGTCGTGATGATGCTATTGGAGGAAATCCGGTTGGAAATATCATGATCGATCACGTTTCTGCAACTTGGGGATTAGACGAAAACATGTCAATGTACAGACACATTTATAGCCCGGGTCCGGGATATCCGGATGTAAAAGTTGGAACAGTAAACATTACAATCCAAAACAGTTTATTCGGAGAAGCATTAGATACTTACAATCACGCTTTCGGAAGTACTTTAGGAGGAGAAAATTGTGCGTTTATCAGAAATATGTGGGCGAATAATGCCGGAAGAAATCCTTCAATTGGATGGAATGGTATTTTCAATTTTGCAAATAACGTAGTATTCAATTGGTACAACAGATCAACAGATGGAGGTGATTATACAGCTATCTATAACATCATGAACAATTATTACAAGCCAGGACCGGTTACTAATTTGGACGAACCAATTAGTTACAGAATCTTAAAACCGGAAGCAGGAAGAAGCAAATTGCCTTATATGGTTTTTGGCAGGGCATTTGTAAGCGGAAACATAGTTGCAGGTAACGATAAAGTTTCAAAAGACAACTGGGACGGTGGTGTTCAAATCGAAAATAAAAAAGGAGAATTAATGGCTTATGATGAGGCTAAAACATATTTCGATAAAATGAAATCAGACAAACCTTATCCAATGCCTTGGTTTCATCCATTCATGAAAGCTGACGAAGCTTATGAATATGTGTTAAAAAATGTTGGAGCAACTTTACCAATCAGAGATAAAGTTGATGAAAGAATCGTAAGAACAGTAAAAACCGGAGTTCCTGAATATGCAAAAGGATTAGAGAAAAAAGAATTCTATCAGTTTGAACACAGACGTTTACCGATGGATTCTTATAAAAAAGGAATTATTACTGATATTTCTCAAGTTGGCGGATATCCGGAATACAAAGGAAAACCTTACGTTGATACAGATAAAGATGGGATGCCGGACAAATGGGAGAAAAAACATGGTTTAAATCCAAATGATCCATCAGATGCCAAATTAGATTCAAACAATGACGGATATACCAATATCGAAGATTATATCAACGGAATTGATCCAACTAAAAAAGTAGACTGGAAAGATCTAAAAAATAACAATGAGACTTTAACAAAGTCTTTGTTTGAGTAGTTTTAAAAAACGTTACAATAAAAAAATCTGCTAAATCTGCTGAATCTGCGAGCTAATTTTTTCACGCAAATTCAGCAGATTGAGCAGATTTATAAATCAATATAATTAATTCTTTATTAAAATGAAGTCAATTAAAAAAACAAGTTTGTTGATGATGTTATTGGTGTTTTTTACCAGTATTGCACAACAACATTTAGACCCGGAATACATCAAAGTTACGAATGAAAGAGCGGCAAAAATCGTAGCTAAATTAGACTTGAAAAACCCGGAAAAAGAAACTGCGGTTTCAAATATTGTAGCGCAGCAATTTAGAGATTTAAGTCAAATCCAAGATGGAAGAGACGCTGAAATCAAAAAAATAAAAGACGACAGTACTTTAGCAAAAGAAAAGCAAAACGAAAAAATTGACAAGCTAAAAGCAAAAGCAGATAAGGAAATTGACAAACTTCATAAAGCTTATTTGAAGAAACTCGGAACACAATTATCTGAAGAAAAAATTACAGAAGTTAAGGACGGAATGACTTACGGCGTACTGCCAATAACTGTTGCAGGTTATAACGATATGCTGCCAAATTTAACTGCAGAACAAAAGGATTATATCTACAAAGCGTTAGTAGAAGCCAGAGAACATGCCATGGACGGCGGTTCATCTAAAGAAAAACACGCCTGGTTTGGTAAATACAAAGGAAGAATCAACAATTACTTATCAAAACAAGGTTACGATTTAAACAAAGAAAGTGCTGACTGGCACAAGCGTCTTGAAGAAAGAGAAAAGGAAAAAAAGAAGGAATAGTATATAATTTTTAATAAGTGTAATTTTAACATTTTAAAATTAAACCTTTTATGAATTATAGTGTCCAACTATTCTAACCTTATAATTTCAGACTAACTATCATGAAAAACAATTTCTCAAAAACCACACTGAAAAGAACAATGATGATCATTTCATTTTGTTCTTTCTTTTCTTCGGCGTATGCACAATATCCGGAAATTCCAAAACCGCTTCAAGATAAAACAGACGCTATTTTAGCCGACGAAGAAAAAAGATTAGCCGAAATCTGGACAGCTAATTACAGCACAATTCAGACCGAAGCAAAATTAGGACGTCCGTATTTACCGTGGGCTTCCTATCCAAAAGATTTTGTTCATGCCGATATTCCTGCATTTCCGGGAGCTGAAGGCGGCGGAGCCTTTACACCAGGAGGACGTGGCGGAAAAATATTCGTTGTAACCAGTTTAGAAGACAGCGGAAAAGGAACTTTCAGAGAAGCGTGTGAAGCTGTTGGAGCGAGAATAATTGTATTTAACGTATCGGGAATTATCCGATTAAAAAAACGTATCAGCATGCGTGCACCATACGTAACCATTGCGGGACAAACTTCGCCGGGAGACGGAATTTGTATTGCAGGAGAAACTCTGGAAATTGATACACATGACGTAATTATCAGACACATGCGTTTCCGCAGAGGTGAAACAGATGTGACTAGAAGAGATGATGCGCTTGGCGGAAATCCAATTGGAAATATAATCGTAGATCACTGCTCAGTAAGCTGGGGATTAGACGAAAATATATCCTTATACAGACATCAGTTTGCTGCAAATGATAAATCGAAACTCGAGAAATTGCCTGCCTGTAATATTACCATTCAAAACACCATTTCATCAGAAGGTTTAGATACTTATAATCATGCTTTTGGAAGTACAATTGGCGGATTAAACAGTACTTTTATGCGTAACTTGTGGGCTGATAATATTTCAAGAAATGCTTCTATTGGAATGTATGGTGATTTTAATTTTGTAAATAATGTGATTTTTAATTGGTGGAATCGTTCTCTTGACGGAGGAGATTATCGTTCGATGTTCAACATCATCAATAATTATTTTAAACCGGGACCAATTACACCAACAGATCAGCCAATTCGTTACAGAATTCTAAAACCTGAATCTGGATATATGAAGCCTAAAACATACGGAAGAGCTTATGTGGCAGGAAATTATATTGACGGATCTCCGGAAGTTACAGCAGATAACTGGAATGGCGGAATACAATTAGAAGATCAGTCGGCTGAACAAACAAAAGAATATTTGGAATTAATCAAACAACCAAAAGCGTTTTCAATGCCTCATATTACCATTATGAAAGCAGAAGAAGCGTATGAATTTGTGTTGAATAATGTAGGTGCAACGCTGCCAAAAAGAGATGCAGTTGATGAAAGAATAATCAAACAAGTCCGCACCGGAAAAATTGAATCAAAAGACGGTTTGGAAAATGCAATAGGAAAGGAATTTATTAAAAGAAGATTGCCTGCTGATTCTTATAAAAAAGGAATTATTACCAATCCAAATCAAGTGGGCGGATATCCAGATTATAAAGGAAAAGCCTATAAAGATTCTGATAATGACGGAATTCCGGATGCCTGGGAAAAGAAATTTGGTTTAAATCCAAACGATGCATCAGATGCAAACAAAGATTCAAACGGAGACGGTTATACCAATATTGAAAAATATTTTAATGGTATAGATCCAAAAGCTAAAACAGATTGGACAAAAACAGAAAATAATACTGATACATTATCGAAAGTATTATTGCAGTAAATTTAGAAGACAGAATAAAGAATATAGAGGATAGAATAAAGAGATAAGAGATTAGGAAAAAATCTACATTCTAATACGTAGTACTATTCTCAACGCAAACCTGACAGGTTTTTAAAACCTGTCAGGTTTAACAAACATAAGGAATGCTCGCAAAGTTTGTCATTTCGAGGAACGAGAAATCACATCCAGAGAGCGACGAACTGCATGGATTCAGCGCATGCGATTTCTCGTTCCTCGAAATGACAAAATTGTGGAAATGTAAAACTATAAAACATCATTAAATTGAATTTTACTAAATTACGAAATACTGCTTCTTTCAAAAACACATTACTTTTAATGTGTTTTGCGCTGTCTTTTGGTGAAAACATCACAGCACAAAACACCTTTCCCGATATTGTAAAAACCAAAGAAGGAAAACTTTCTTTCACCGCAGATAAACAGGGAAATCAAATTCCTGATTTTTCTTATGCAGGTTATGAATCTTCAGAAAAAGCAATTCCAAATATTGAGAATAAAAGTTTTGTTCCAAAACAGGAAGAAGATGCGACCCAAAGAATTCAGGCAGCGATTGATTATGTGAGTAATTTAAAACCAAACAAATCAGGCTTTCGCGGTGCCGTACTTTTAGATAAAGGGACTTTTAAAATTGCCGGAACTTTAGTCATTAAAAAGTCAGGAGTTGTTTTACGCGGAAGCGGAAATAATGAAAACGGAACCATTCTTTTAGGAACAGGATTAAACAGAGAAGCCGTAATTCGAGTTCTTGGAATTGACGATAAAAAACTAGGTGAAACATTTGAATTCAATACCACTTATACGCCGCTTGGAACAAAAACAATTCAGTTAAAAAATGCCACGAAATTAAAACCATCAGATGAAATTATCATCACAAAACCTTTAACCGATAATTGGATTAAAGAGTTAAAAATGGATGATTTTGGTGCAGAAACAGGTTGGGTTGGCTGGAAAAAAAATGATTGGGATATTAATTGGAATAGAATTGTAACCAAAATCAATGGCAATGAAGTAACACTAAATGCTCCATTAACAATGACTTTGGATGATGTTTACGGAACTGCAAAAGTAACATCATATTCCTGGCTGGGAAGAATTGAGCAAATCGGAATCGAAAATATTTTATTGAAATCAACTTATGATCAGTCAAAACCAAAAGATGAAGAACACAGATGGTTGGGAATCAGCATTGAAAACGCAAGAAATGCATGGGTAAAACAAGTCAGTTTCAAGCATTTTTCAGGAGGAGCTGTTTCGGTTTTAAAATCGGCACAGCAAATTACAGTTGAAGATTGTATCGCAACCGAACCTGTTTCTGAAATTGCCGGTTTTAGAAGACTTACTTTTTATACAGAAGGACAGCAAACGTTATTTCAACGTTGTTATGCTGAAAATGGCTACCATGATTTTGCAGTAGGCGGCTTTGGAACAACAGGACCGAACGTGTTTATTCAATGCGAATCATTTATGCCTTTTAATAATAGCGGCGCCATTGGCAGTTGGGCAACAGGAGTTTTATTTGATGTTTCGTATGTAGACGGACATGCTTTAAGTTATAATAACAGAGAACAAAACGGCAGAGGAGCAGGCTGGACCGCTGCAAATAGTGTTATCTGGGAAACTTCGGCATCCAAAATTGAATGTTATAGTCCGCCAACAGCACAAAACTGGGCTTTTGGAACCTGGGGCGGAATTATGGCTGGCGATGGTCATTGGAAAGACGTAAACGGACATATTAGTCCGAGAAGTTTGTTTTATGCACAGTTGGAAACTCGTTTGGGAGCACTTCCTATGAAACCATTTATTTATGATTTAGGTTCAGAACCTTCATCAAGTCCTGCTGTTGATGTGGCACAGGAATTAACTAAAAATTCAGTTGTTCCAAAACAAAGTTTACTGGAATGGATTGCCGAAGTTTCAAAATCAAATTCAATTGACACGAACATTTCAGGACTTAAAAACGCAAACGATTTAAAAATAAATCCAACACAAAATATACTTTCAGATACAAAAGTCATCACAAAAAACGGCTGGCTAACTTATGATAATAAAGTAATTGCAGGAAACAGATTGAATGTGCCGTGGTGGAGAGGAAGCCTGAGAGATAGTGATATTTCGAAATCGTCACCAGATATTACAAGATTTGTTCCGGGCAGAACAGGAACAGGATTTACAGATAATATCAACGAAGTTACCGATTATTTGAGTGCCAATAATATGATCGCTGTCGAACATAATTATGGTTTATGGTATGAAAGAAGAATGGACGATCACGAACGCGTTCGCCGTTTTGATGCCGATGTCTGGCCGCCATTTTACGAACAGCCATTTGCAAGAAGTGGTCAGGATTTTGCATGGGATCAATTAAGCAAATATGATTTGACAATATTTAATGACTGGTATTGGGATCGTTTGGCAACTTTTGCTGATTTGGCAGAAATGAAAGGACAATTGCTGGTTAATCAACAATATTTTCAACATAATATTATCGAAGCAGGGGCACATTGGTCAAGTTCACCTTGGCGTTCGGCAAACAATATAAACAGTACAGGTTTTCCGGAGCCTCCGCCTTATGCAGGAGACAAACGTATTTTCATGGCAGAACAGTTTTACGATATTACCAATCCTGTTAGAAGAAAATTGCATCAGGGTTTTATTCGTAAATCACTGGAAAATTTTCAGGAAAACAGCAACGTAATTCAGTTGACAAGTGCCGAATATACAGGTCCGCTGCATTTTATGGAATTTTGGCTGGACGAAGTTCAAAAATGGAAAGACGAAACCGGAAAAAAAGCAATCATTGGTTTAAGCGCCACAAAAGATGTTCAGGATGCTATTTTAAGTGATGCACAAAGAACCAAAACGGTAGATGCAATTGATATTCGCTATTGGTATTATAAAGAAGACGGGTCTGCGTATGCGCCGCAAGGAGGTTTGAATTTAGCACCAAGACAACACGCCAGAAAATTAAAAACCGGAAAAGAAACAGACGATCAGGTATATCGCGCCGTTCGTGAATACCGCGAAAAATATCCGGATAAAGTAATTTTATATTCAACCGACGGTTCATCAAGATTTGGATGGCCGGCTTTAATGGCGGGAGCGTCGTTGCCAAACATTCCAAAAATTGCACTTCCTGAGTTTTATTCCGCTTTAAGCGAAATGAAATTAGTAGACGGAAATACGTTTTCAGACAATCTTTGGAAATTAGAAAACAAAGGAACAAGCTATCTTTTTTATCTAAAAAACGATCAGGATATTACAATCGATTTATCAAACGAAAAAGGAACTTTTGAAGTATACGCAATAAGCGCAACAACAGGAACTTTCAACAAAAAAGCCAATGTAAGTGGAGGAAAACAAATAACAATTCCAAAAGCAGAAATAAAAGAAAAAGTACTTTTTGTAGTAAGAAAGTAAAAGTTATTAGCCACGAATTCACGAATTGATTTGAAAAGAATTAAATCTGTGTGAAATAAAAACATAAAGATTATAAAAAAAATAATTCGTGAATTCGTGGCAAACACACCAAAAAACATAAATTCAAAATAAACCAAAAATGAATCTGAAAATTAAATATTTATACGCCCTTTGTATAAGCTTTTTGTTGACAGCACAAAGCGGATTTTCGCAATCAGCAAAAGGCGATCTGCCTCAAATCAAAGTTTCTAAAAATCAGCATTATTTTGTTACTGGAGACGAAAAACCATTTTTCTGGCTTGGCGACACAGGCTGGCTGACATTCGGAAAATTAGACAGAGCAGGAGTAGACAAATATTTTAAAGACAGAAAAGACAAAGGATTCAACGTCGTTCAGGTGATGGTTTTGCATAACATCAATGCCGTGAATGTATATGGCGATGCAGCTTTGATAAACGAAGACGTTTCGAAACCATTAATTACATCTGGCAATAATTTCAATAATCCGGCAGAATACGATTATTGGGATCACGTAGATTACACATTAGAAGTCGCTCGCAAAAACGGAATTTATTTAGCTATGGTTCCGGTTTGGGGTACAAACGTTTCAAAAGGAAATAAAGTAAGCAAAGAACAGGCAATAGAATATGCAACGTTTTTGGCAAATCGATACAAAAACAGAACCAACATAATTTGGTTAAACGGAGGCGACACACATGGAAACGAGTTTATGGATATCTGGAATGCCATCGGAAATACTTTAAAAACAAATAATCCAAATCAGTTAGTGACATTTCACCCTTTCGGAAGAACAGATTCTTCAGAAAACTATCATAATGCAAGCTGGTTAGATTTTAATATGTTTCAATCCGGTCACAGAAGATACGATCAGGATTCAATAAAAACGAATTTCAAAGAAGACAATTACAAATTTGTTCAAAGAGATTTTAATTTAAAACCAACAAAACCAACAGTCGACGGAGAACCATCATACGAAGGAATTCCCCATGGTTTGCACGACACGTTACAACCAAAATGGACTGCAAATGACGTTCGACGTTATGGATATTGGTCGGTTTTTGCAGGGGCTGCCGGATATACTTACGGACACAATGCCGTAATGCAAATGTTTAGAAAAGGCGATAAACCAGCTTACGGAAATAAAGAATTATGGACAAATGCCATCAATGCGCCCGGAGCCGGACAAATGGTTTTTATTAAAAAATTAATGTTGGATTTTCCTTATTTAGAAAGAGTTCCCGATCAGTCATTAATCGCAAATCAGGGAGAAAAATACGATTATCTGGCGGCAACAAAAGGTGAGAAATACGCTTTAGTTTATACTTACACCGGTAGAAAAATAGTATTGAATATGGGAAAAATTTCCGGAGATAAAGTAACCGCAAGCTGGTACAATCCAAGAAACGGAAAAGAAACTAAAATAGGTACAATTGAAAATAAAGGAACAAAGGAATTCCAGCCATCCGGAGATAAAAAAGATGGAAATGACTGGGTTTTGATTTTGAAATCTATTTAAAACGTAGCCAAATTTTTGTCATGCTGAGCGAAGTCGAAGCACCGCAAAGATTGGACATAATGAGTGATATAATATACCCTTCGATTTCGCTTAGGGTGACAAAAAATGAGAATAAAAATACTCTCGCAGATTTTGCAGATCAAGCAGATAAAATGAATCCTTTTAATCTGCGAAATCAGTGGCAAAAAAAAATCTGCACAATCTGCCAGATCTGCGAGAGTAAAATATTGCACGCAGATTAAAAAAAAATTTAAGCAGATTAGAGCAGATTTTTAAATTATAATCTGCTCTAATCTGCCAAAATCAGCAAAATCTGTGTGAAACCAAAAAAGCAACACAATGAAAAACATACTAATAATTCTTTTCTTCATCGCAGGATTTAACACCGCTTTCGCGAATGACGGCTGGTTAAATATCCTAAACGAAGGAGGAAACAACAAAGGAATAAAATGCACCGAAGCCATTCAAAATGCTATTGAAAAAGCTTCAAAAAATGGTGGTGGCACAATTTTTTTCCCTGCCGGGGAATATTTAACAGGCGCTTTAAAATTAAAAAGCAACATTACGATTCACTTAGATTCAGGTGCGCTATTGAAGTTTTCAGACAATTTTGATGATTATCTTCCGTATGTAGAAATGCGTTATGAAGGTTTAGTAATGAAAAGTTTCTCACCATTATTTTATGCCAAAGATGCCGAAAACATTACCATAAAAGGAAGAGGCGTAATCGATGGACATGGAAAAGCGTGGTGGAATGAGGTTTACAGAATTGAAACTGCAAAAGGACCAATTCAGTTGACGAAATACCAAAAAATGTGGGACGAGCAAAATCAGGGAATTGTATATTCTGATTATTATAAAAGAACGATTGACAAAAAGTTTTTTAGACCTTCATTTTTTCAGGCTTATGGCTGTAAAAATATTTTAATCGAAGGCGTTACGTTTCAAAATTCGCCTTTTTGGACCATCAATCCTGAATTCTGTGATAATGTAACGGTTATCGGAATTTCAATTTTTAATCCGCATTCGCCAAATACGGACGGGATCAATCCTTCTTCTTGTAAAAATGTTCATATTTCGAATTGCCACATCAGCGTTGGAGACGATTGTATTACGATCAAATCAGGAAGAGATGAAGACGGTCGTAAATACGGAGTTCCAACGGAAAATGTTACGATCACAAATTGCACGATGTTAAGCGGTCATGGTGGCGTAGTTATTGGAAGTGAAATGTCGGGAGGAATCAAGAAAATCACGATTTCAAACTGTGTTTTTGACGGAACAGATCGCGGAATCCGTATCAAAGCAGCGCGCGGAAGAGGCGGTGTTGTAGAAGATATTCGTGTGGATAATATCGTAATGAAAAATATCAAAGAAGAAGCAATTGTACTGAGTCTTTTCTACGATAAAGATACCAAAGCAGAACCTGTAACGGAGAAAACACCCATTTTTAGAAACATTCACATGAGCAATATCACTGGTTCGAATGTGAATAAAGCAGGACAAATTTTAGGAATTACCGAAATGCCAATTCAGAATATCACTTTCTCCAATATTAATATGGATGGAAAAGAAGGTTTTACTGTAAACACGGCTACAGATGTTGAATTTCACGATGTAAAAGTAAATGCAACGCTTGGTTCTTCTTTCAAAATTTCAGATTCAAAAAATATTATTTTAGACAATGTAGGATCATCAACACCAATAAAAAATGTTCCGGTTATTAAATTAGAGAATGTTTCTAATATGATGATTAACAATAATTTTCCATTCAATGCAACCGATGTTTTTATCGAAGCTGACGGAAAAGAAACAAAGAATGTTTTCCTGAAAAATAATGTTTTTAACAACGTAACAACATCAGTTAAAAAAGGGAAAGATTTAGATAAAAAAGCAATTACAGAATAAAAACTGGTGAGTCAACTTTGTCAAAGTTTTGAACTTTGACAAAGTTTAAACGCAATACAAAATGAAAAAAATATTCATCATCATAACCCTTTTCCTTTTTGCGATAAGTTATTCGCAGAAAAAGAAAGAAATTTATCTTTTTACGTCGTTCAGAGAACCGGCGACAGAAGGTTTATATCTGGCTTACAGTGAAGACGGTTACAACTGGAAAGGTCTTGAAGGATCTTTTTTGAAACCGGAAATCGGTGCAAGCAAAATCATGCGTGATCCGTCAATTACAAAAGGTGCAGGCGGAATCTATCACATGGTTTGGACAACCGACTGGAAAGGCGGAAACGGTTTTGGATATGCAAGTTCTAAAGATTTGATTCATTGGTCGCAGCAAGAATATATTCCGGTAATGAAAAACGAACCGGAAGTCGTAAACGTTTGGGCGCCGGAAATTTTTTACGATGATGTCAAAAGAGAATATATTATTATTTGGGCGTCAACAATTCCGTTTCGATTTGAAAAAGGAGTTGAAGAAGAAAAAAACAATCACAGAATGTATTATGTGACCACAAAAGATTTCAAAACATTCTCTGACACTAAATTGTACTACGATCCTGGTTTTAGCGTAATTGATTGTGTGATTGTAAAAAAAGCAAAGAAAGATTATGTTTTGGTTTTGAAAGACAACACCAGACCAATGCGAAATATAAAAGTGGCTTTCGGAAAATCGCCATTGGGACCATTCGGAAAAAGTTCAAAACCATTAACCGAATATTTGTCAGAAGGACCAACGGTGGTAAAAGTCGGCAAAAATTGGTTGTTGTATTATGATAATTACGGATCAAAAAATTATAAAGCTTTAAGTACTTCAGATTTTGTTCATTTTGAAGATGTTTCTTCAAAAATAAGTCTTCCCGAAGGACACAAACACGGAACAATTACGACAATCTCTGAAGAAGTTTTAAAAGGGTTAATTGATAAAAAATAAAGAATTTATTCTCAACGTAAACCCGACAGGTTTTTAAAACCTGTCGGGTTTAATCAGGATTTAAAAAAACACATAATGATTGCTTTCCAAAAAATAAAAACCAACCTCTTAACAACAGCCACAATTCTATTGGTTTGCACCGCTGTGAATGCACAAAATGACACTGTGCGTTATGTTGGTAAAACACTTTCAAATGTCGATTATCATCACGGACAATTAAGTCCGGCGGTTGGAGTTCACGCGACACAAATTATGCGTGCGAGCCGTGAACATCCTGAAAAAGCAGATGGTTTTGGCTGGACATACAATCATCAGCCGATGATGGCGTATTGGAACAATACCTTTTACCTGCATTATTTGAGTGATCCTTCAGGGGAACATATTCCGCCGAGTCAGACTTTATTAATGACTTCAAAAGATGGCGTAACGTGGACAAAACCTGCCGTAATTTTTCCTATTTATCATATTCCTGACGGATGGAAAAAAGAAGGCGTGGAAGGCGTTGCCAAAAATCTGGATGCGATTATGCACCAGAGAATGGGTTTTTACACCTCAAAAGACAACCGACTTTTCGCTTTAGGATATTACGGAATTGCAATGGATGAAAAAGACGATCCAAATGACGGAAAAGGAATTGGCCGTGTGATTCGCGAAATCAAAAAAGACGGAAGCTGGGGAGAAATTTATTTTATCAGATACAATAAAACGTGGGATAAAACGAAATCGGCTTTTCCATTTTATACGACATCAAAAGACAAAGGTTTAAAAAAAGCCTGCGAAGAAATCCTGACCAATCCTTTGGTTTTACAACAATGGGTGGAAGAAGCAGATCGCGATGATGAATTAATTCCGCTGCAAAAACCGTATAAAGCATTTAGTTATTACCATTTGCCAAACGGAAACGTGGTTGGTTTATGGAAACACGCTTTAACTTCAATCAGTAAAGACGGTGGAAAATCCTGGGAATATATGCCGTTGCGCGCGCCGGGTTTTGTAAACAGTAATGCTAAAATCTGGGGACAAAAAACATCTGATAATCGTTATGCAACACTTTATAATCCGTCAGAATATCGTTGGCCATTAGCTATTTCGACGAGTGATGATGGCTTGAATTACAAAGATTTATTGTTAGTTCACGGTGAAATAAGTCCGATGCGTTATGGTGGAAACTACAAATCTGCTGGTCCGCAATATGTTCGCGGAATTACAGAAGGTGACGGAACTCCGCCTGACGGAAAAATTTGGGTGGGTTACAGTATGAATAAAGAAGATATTTGGGTAGCTTCGGTTCCTGTTCCGGTAACTTCTGTTGTGACTGAAAATGTAAATGATGTTTTCAATAATCTTCCGAACGGTGAAGAATTGAAATATTGGAATACCTATGATCTGGCTTGGGCTTCGACTAAAATTGAGAAGAAAGCAGATGGGAAAAAATGGCTGACTTTAAGAGATCAGGATTATTTTGATTATTCCCGTGCAGAACGTGTTATTCCGTTTGCAGAAAAAATGGAAGCTGTTTTTACGATTATGCCGGAACAAAACAATCACGGATTATTGCAGATTGAATTTCAAAATAAACAAGGATTACCTGCTGCAAGATTAACTTTTGATTCGGATGGACAATTGAAAGTAAAAACCGGGGCACGTTCTAATACAATTGCAAAATACGAAGCAAATAAGACATATAAAATAACGGTAAAATTAAACGTAAAAACGCGTTCATACACCGTAAAAGTTAACGACGAAAAAGAATCAACCAAGATATTTTATGCACCGGTAGAAGGTTTTGAAAGAATAATGTTCCGCACAGGCGACCAAAGATATTCTCCAAATGCAGACACAGAACCGGACACAGATGATTATGATGATTTGCCTCAAACGGGAAAATTAATCCCTGAAGCAGTATTTAATATTGAATCGTTGATAACGAAAAGAAATTAATATAGCCGCGAATTACACGAATTGTCACGAATTATTTTTGATTATAGATTTAAAAATTAGTGAAAATTTGTGTAATTAGTGGCAAAAAAAAGAACGCGGATAAAACGGATTCGCTAAAGCGAAGACGCAGATTGACGCAGATTGACGCAGATTTTTATCTAAATAATATAATGAAAAAATCCGTTTTTATCCGCGTCTTTACGTAGTAAATCCGTTTCATCCGCGTTCAAAATCTCAACAATAAGAAATGAAGAATTTCAAAAATATAGTATTAGCAATTTGTCTTTTAGTAACTCTGGTTTCTAAAGGGCAGATTTTGCCTGTTCATCTAACGACAGAAATGGCTGATAATCCATTAGCCGTGGTTCAAAATCAGCCGAGATTAAGCTGGCAGTTGGTTTCAAAAGAATCTAATGCGTCACAAATTGGTTATTATATTTTGGTTTCATCTTCTGAAGAAAAACTAAAAAATGATGAAGGAGATATTTGGAACAGCGGAAGAATAGATTCGAATAAAAACCTGCAGATTGCTTATGGCGGAAGTCCGTTAAAAAATGAAACCAAATATTTCTGGAAGGTTAAAGTATGGAATCAAGCAGGAAAAGTTTCTAAATGGAGTAAAACAGCATTTTTTAGAACTGCTTCGTTAGAATCAGAATTAAATCCGGTTTGGATTGGTGCGATCACAAAAGCGGATAGTCATTTACCTGAAGGAAGAAATTTTCATTCGGCAACCTATAAAAGAGAGAAAAAAGATGTGATAATAAATGCATCAGATTCGTTGTCGCGCAGAAGTATCATGCTTCGTAAACCTTTCGAAATCAAAAAAGAAATTAAAGAAGCGGTCGTTTATATTTCAGGTTTAGGACATTATGAATTAACGATTAATGGAGAAAAAATCGGGAAAAGTGAGTTTGCGCCTTTATGGACAGATTACGATAAAAGCGTGAATTATAATGTTTATGAACTGAATCCGAAAGAATTAGAGAAGGGAGAAAACGTAATTGGAGTTCTTTTAGGAAACGGAATGTACAATACTCTTGCCGAAAGATATACCAAATTTTTTGTGAGTTTTGGTCCGCCGACTTTATTCTTCAAAATGAAAATTAGCTATAAAGACGGTTCGTCAGAAATCATAAAATCTGATGAAACCTGGAAATACAGCAAAAGTCCGATTACGTATAATAGTATTTTTGGAGGTGAAGATTACAACGCCAATTTAGAGCAAAAAGACTGGAATAAAAAAGGTTTTAAAGATGCAGGCTGGAAAAAAGTTGTGATTCAGGAAGCGCCAAAAGGAATTTTAAGAGCTCAAACGGCACCGCCAATTACGGTTCAGAAACAATATGAAGTTAAGGAAGTGAAAGAATTGAAACCTAACTTTTATGTTTTTAATATGGGACAAAATCTTTCGGGATTTACAACCATAAAAGTAAAAGGTAAAAAAGGTCAAACCGTTCGTGTTTGGGTTGGCGAAGGTTTAAATGAAGACGGAACAGTTGGTCAGGGAAGATCAGGAAAACCATATTATTACGATTATACTTTAAAAGGCGAAGGCGTAGAAGAATGGCAGCCAAAATTTAGTTATTACGGGTTTCAATATGTGCAGATTGAGAATATCAATTATAAGGAAACCAAAGATGAAAATCTGCCGACACTTGTCGATTTAAAATCGAATTTCATTTACAATTCGGCAGGTGAAGCGGGAACTTTTGCATCTTCAAATGAAATTTTCAATAAGACTCACGAACTGATAAATAATTCGATAAAAAGTAATTTTCAAAGTGTTTTTACCGATTGTCCGCAACGTGAAAAATTGGGCTGGTTAGAAGAAATTCATTTAAACGGACCGGGATTAATGTTCAATTATAATCTGGAAAGTTTTATTCCGGCTTTAATGCAGAATATTTCTGATGCACAACGTGAAAATGGATTAATTCCGACGATAGTTCCTGAATATGTAATTTTTGGAGGTGACTTCACCGATTCTCCTGAATGGGGAGTAACAGGCGTAATTCTGCCGTGGATGTATTATGAATATTACGGCGATGCTTCTTTAATTGAGAAATATTATCCTGTAATGAAAAACTACGTAGATTATTTAGGAACGAAAGCTACCAATAATATTGTTTCGCACGGTTTGGGCGATTGGTACGATTACGGAACTCACGCCGCAGGATACTCTAAAAACAGTCCGATTGCACTTTCGGCAACTTCGCATTATTTTTATGGAGCGAGTTTGGTGGCTAAAGCGGCTAAATTATTGAAGAAAACAGAAGATATTGAGAAATATGAAACGTTAACTTCGGATATTAAAACTGCTTTCAACAAGGAATTTTTCAATCCGGAAACCAAACAATACGGTACAAATAGTCAGTTTAGCAACGCTGTTCCGGTTTATATGGATCTTGTAGAGCCGCAATATAAAGAGGCGGTAATGCAAAATTTGCTGGCAGATATAAAAGCAAAAGGCGACAGATTAACAACAGGCGATGTTGGAAATCGTTATCTATTTCAGGCTTTGGCGCAAAATGGCGAAAACGAAGTGATGTACAAAATGAACAATCATTATGATGCGCCAGGTTATGGTTTTCAGATTAAATTTGGTTTGACCACTTTAACGGAACAATGGGATCCAAGAAAAGGAAATTCATGGAATCATTTTATGATGGGACAAATTGAAGAATGGTTTTACCAAAGTTTAGCCGGAATTGTTCCCGATAATAAAAATCCTGGTTTCAAACATTTCTTTATTCAGCCGGAAGTTGTGGGCGATATGACTTTTGTAAAAGCAACTTACAAATCGATTTATGGAAATATTGCTTCGGAATGGGAGAAAAAAGACGGAAAATTAATTTTGAAAGTGGAAATTCCGGTGAATACTTCGGCAACGGTAAAATTGCCGGTTGCTAAAAATTCAGAGATAAGAATTGATAAAAAAGTAGTGAAGACAGTTTTTGATGAAAAAGATAAAAAGCCAACTTTAGGATTAGGTTCAGGAAGTTATATAATAGAATGTAAAATTTAGAACGCGGATGACACGGATTCGCTAAAGCGAAGACGCGGATAAAAACGGATTTTTTTATTGATGTAAGATGAATAGCCTCCAGTTTTAACTGGAGGTTTAAAAGATAAAAGTTAAAGGGCTTTAGCCAAATTAGTAAGTTAGGCTAAAGCCAATTTTGGAATCAAATTATTTGCCCCCAGTTAAAACTGGAGGCTATTCAAAAAAAAATTAAAAATTCGTGTCAATCCGCTCCCGATAGCTATCGGGATTACGAAGTAAATCTATTTCATCAGCGTACAACGAATACACAACAATATCAACATGAAAAAAATAAAATACATCTTCTTAGTTTCCATTTTTGCTTTGACATTTGCCAACGCGCAAAGCACTTCTGATACTAATTTTAGAAAACCGGTTTCAGAAACTTTAAAGAAAATAGAAACCGTTTTTAATGTAACAATTAACGACGACCGAGGTTTACTAAAAGGAAAAGAACTCGATTATGCGGATTGGCGAATTGAACCCGGAAATTTGGCGATTTCGTTAACTAATATTTTGGCTCCTTTTGAATTGATGTATTTCAAACAGCCGGATGGAACTTATATCATCCGCAAATATGAAAACCATAAAGTTTCAGTTGATAAAGGAAAAGAACGTCTGGATTATTTGACGACTTTATATTCGAATGTAACGGAATGGGAAGCGCGAAAAAAAGAAATAAAAGCGTGTATGATTACGTCTTTTGGTTTGGATAAAGCGCCGCCAATGCCAAAATCAAAACCTATTTTAACTCCAAAAAGAATTTATAAAGATTACAGTATTGAAAATATTGGATTGGAAATTTTGCCGGGAGTTTATGTAACAGGTTCAATTTACAAACCTTATCCGTTAAATAAAAAAGCTCCGGTAATTTTAACTCCGGACGGACATTTTGGTGACGGAAGATATAGAAAAGACGAACAATACCGTTGTGCAATTATGGCCAAAATGGGCGCAATAGTTGTAAGTTACGATTTGTTTGCATGGGGAGAATCATTGTTGCAATTTCCAGAACAAACACACAGAAATAGTATTGCATCAACCATTCAGGTTTTAAGCGGCATCCGATTATTGGATTATTTGGCGACTCAAAAAAATGTGGATATGTCGCGTGTTGGCGTTACAGGCGGTTCAGGCGGCGGATCACATACGATGTTTTTGGCTGCAATTGATGATCGCGTAACCGTTTCTGCTCCGGTTGTAATGGTTTCTTCTCATTTTTCGGGAGGTTGTCCGTGCGAAAGCGGCCGCGGAATTCACCTTTGTGGAAACGGAACAAACAATGCTGAAATATCGGCAATGATGGCACCAAAACCACAATTAGTAGTTTCTGACGGAAAAGACTGGACATTGGCAGTTCCGGAACTTGAATTTCCTTTTATTCAGAGAACTTATGAACTTTACGGTAAAAAAGATTTGGTAGAAAATGCTCATTTTCCAAAAGAAGGACATGATTTTGGAGTTTCAAAACGCATGGCTTTGTATCCGTTTATGGCGAAATATTTAAATTTAGATTTGAATAAAGTAAAGAATGAAAAAGGTGAAATCGACGAATCGACTTGTGTGATTGAAACTTATGATAAATTATATGTTTTTGGCAACAAGGCAGAAAATTTGCCTAAAAATGCTTTGAAGGATATCGACAAATTATATGAAATGTTTGGAGAGAAGAATAATAAGATTTATGAGGTTAAAAAATAGCCACGAATTCACGAATTATTAATCTCCATAATCTGCGAGAGTAATTTTTCACGCAGATTTAGCATATTTTAATTATTCAAAAAATAAATTTGAGAAATTAAACACAAAGAATGATTAGAATAAATTCGTGTAATTCGCGGCGAAAAAAATATACTATGAAGTTAAAAATTAAAATTACAGCAATTTGTCTCGGAATTTTTTCGCTTACAGCAACAGCACAAAGCGACCTGAAATTATGGTACGACAAACCTGCTGCGATCTGGAACGAAGCTTTGCCATTAGGTAACGGACGTTTGGGGGCGATGGTTTTTGGCGATCCTGCTGTAGAACGTTTACAATTAAATGAAGAAACAATTTGGGCCGGTTCTCCAAATAGCAATGCACATAATAAATCAATAAAAGCATTGCCCATTGTTCGTCAGTTAATTTTTGACGGGAAATTTGATGAAGCCCAGGAATTGGCAACGCAGGATATTATGTCGCAAACCAACGACGGAATGCCGTATCAGACTTTTGGAAGCGTCTATATTTCGTTTCCCGGACATCAAAAATATACGAATTATTACAGGGATTTAGATATTGAAAATGCAACGGCAAAAGTAAAATATACCGTTAATGGCGTTGAATTTACCAGAGAAATTTTAACCTCATTTTCAGATCAGGTTATTGTGGTGAAACTTTCGGCGAGTCAGCCGGGACAGATTACGTGTAATGTTTTTATGAATAGTCCGCTTGATAAAACGGTTTCCGCTTCAGATGGAGATCAGATTTTGCTTTCGGGAATCGGAAGCAATTTTGAAGGCGTAAAAGGCAAAGTAAAATTTCAGGGAAGATTATCGGCTAAAAATAAAGGCGGAGAAGTTTCATCCAGCAACGGAATTCTGAGTATCAATAAAGCCGATGAAGTAACACTTTATATTTCGATAGCGACGAATTTTAAAAATTATCAGGATATTTCAGAAGATGAAGTAGCAAAAAGTAAAGGATATTTGGCGAAAGCCGAAACAAAAGATTTCGAAAGTATCAAAAAAGACCATGTTGCTTATTATCAAAAATTCTTCAACAGAGTTTCTTTTGATTTGGGAACAAACGAACAGGCAAAGAAACCAACCAACGAAAGAATCCGTGATTTCTCGAAGCAATTTGATCCGCAATTGGCGAGTTTATATTTTCAGTTTGGACGTTATCTTTTAATTTCGAGTTCACAGCCGGGCGGTCAGCCAGCCAATTTGCAGGGAATTTGGAATGATATGGTAACACCACCGTGGGACAGTAAATACACGACAAATATTAATGCCGAAATGAATTACTGGCCGGCAGAAGTAACCAATCTTTCAGAAATGCACGAACCGTTTATTCAGATGGCGAAAGAGTTAAGTGTTACGGGTGCAGAAACTGCCAAAACGATGTACAACGCAAACGGTTGGGTATTACATCATAACACAGACATCTGGCGCGTTACGGCTCCGGTCGATTATGCAGCATCCGGAATGTGGCCTACGGGCGGCGCCTGGGTAAGTCAGGATTTATGGGAAAGATATTTATATACCGGAGATAAAAATTATTTAAAAGAGATTTATCCGATAATAAAAGGAGCTGCAGATTTCTTTTTAGATTTTATGGTTATCGATCCTAATACCGGTTATTTGGTAGTGGTTCCGTCAAGTTCACCTGAAAATACACACGCAGGCGGAACAGGAAAAGCGACAATTGCATCCGGAACCACGATGGACAATCAGTTGGTTTTTGATTTGTTTACGCATGTTATCGAAGCTTCAAAATTAGTTGCTCCGGACGAAGTTTATACTAAAAAAGTAAGCGAAGCTTTAGTAAAAATGCCTCCAATGAAAATTGGAAAACACAGTCAGCTGCAGGAATGGCAAACCGATTGGGATAATCCGGAAGATAAACACAGACATGTTTCGCATTTGTATGGTTTGTTTCCGAGTAATCAGATTTCACCAATAAAAACACCTGAATTATTTGAAGCTGCTAAAAACTCTTTAAATTACAGAGGAGACGAATCTACAGGCTGGTCAATGGGCTGGAAAGTAAATTTGTGGGCAAGACTTTTAGACGGAGATCATGCTTATAAATTATTGCAGGATCAATTGCATTTGGTTACGGCAGAACAAAGAAAAGGCGGCGGAACGTATCCGAATATGTTAGATGCGCATCAGCCGTTTCAAATTGACGGTAACTTTGGATGCACAGCCGGTTTTGCGGAGATGTTAATGCAGAGTCAGGAAGATGCAATACATTTATTGCCTGCTTTACCAAGCGTTTGGAAAGACGGAAGCATAAAAGGTTTGGTGGCCAGAGGCGGATTTGTAATTGATATGACGTGGAAAAACAATAAAGTTTCGGAGTTGAAAATTTATTCGAAAATAGGAGGAAACTGCAGATTGAAAGTAGAAAATACTTTAAAAGGAAATTCTCTTAAAAAAGCAAAAGGGAAAAATCCAAATCCTTTGTTTTATGATGTTGAAGTGAAAAAACCGATTATCTCTAGTGAAGCAAAATTGCCTAAAGTACAATTGCCAAATTACAATATTTACGATGTGAATATGAAAGCCGGACAGACGTATACTTTTACTGGGAATTAGTATAATGCGATTAGAGCTGACAGGTTTTAAAAACCTGTCAGCTCTCGATACGTTTCCTGCAAGGTTTTCAAAACCTTGTAGGTATAAGTTAGCAAGTCTGGTTTGTCATTTCGAGGAACGAGAAATCACACTCGAAACTCGACAAAGATTGGTGATTCTCGTTACGGAATCCCGCGTGTGATTTCTCCTTACGTCGAAATGACAAAACTATATGAAAAGAATAAAATAGAAACAGAATATGTTACATCATTTTAAATACAAAATAATCACTTTACTAATCTTGATTGCAACTTTAAGCAGTTGCAAATCTGGTGCAAATCAATCAAATAAAGGAACAGCAATTATTTTAAAAGAAAATAATTTCAAACATTATGTTGATTATTTCAACACAATGGAAGATGAAAATATAAAAGGCGCGATTCCGAATGATTCAGCGTGGACTTGGATGGAAAAAAATATTCCGTTGTTTGAATGTCCGCAGCAAAATTTTGAGGAGATTTATTATTTCCGTTGGTGGAGTGCGAGAAAGCATATTAAGAAAACACCGCAAGGATTTGCGATTACTGAGTTTTTGGTAGATCGCTCTTACGCAGATAAATACAACATGATTAGTTGTGCTTTGGGACATCATATTAACGAATTTAGATGGGTTCATGATCCGCAGTATATTGAGCAGGATGTTCATTTGTGGTTTAGAGGAAATGACGGAAAGCCAATGAAAAAGCTTCGTACTTTTAGCAGCTGGACCGCTGATGCTTTGTATAACAGATATTTGGTAAATAAAGACGATAAATTTTTACTGGATATGTATCCTGATTTAGTTGCAGAATATGCAGCCTGGGAAGGCGACAGAAAACGAAAAGACGGATTGTTCTGGCAATTTGATGTAAAAGACGGAATGGAGGAATCGTTGAGCGGAGCCAGAAAATTTAGAAATGCGCGTCCGACAATTAATAGTTATATGTTTGGAAATGCAACCGCTTTGGCAAAAATGGCAAAGTTAAAAGGCGATACAAAACAAGAAAGTTATTTTTCTGCAAAAGCTGATACTTTACAAAAATTAGTAGAAACAAAATTATGGAATTCGAAAAGTGAATTCTTCGAAACTTTTACAGAAAAAGATACTTTGGCTCAAGTTAGAGAAGCAATTGGTTTTATTCCGTGGTATTTTAATTTGCCACAAAAAGATAAAGGTTTTGAAAAAGCTTGGGAACAAATTAAGGATGAAAAAGGATTTTCGGCGCCATTTGGTTTGACAACAGCCGAAAGAAGAAGTCCGCGCTTTAGAACGCATGGAACAGGAACCTGCGAATGGGACGGTGCAATTTGGCCTTTTGCCAGTTCGCAGACTTTAACTGCTTTGGCTAATGTTTTGAATAATTACGATCAGAATTTTGTTGCTAAAACGGATTATTTCAAGCAAATGAATTTATACGTAGAATCGCAATATTTTCACGGAAGACCTTATTTGGGAGAATATTTGGATGAAACTACTGGATATTGGTTAATGGGCGAAAGAGAACGCAGCCGTTATTACAATCATTCGACTTTTAACGATTTGATGATTACAGGATTGGTTGGTTTACGCCCTAGAGCTGATGAAAAAATAGAAGTGAATCCGTTGATTCCGCAGGAAAAATGGGATTGGTTTTGTCTGGATAATGTTTTGTATCACGGCAATATTATTACAATTCTTTGGGATAAAACAGGGGAGAAATATAAGAAGGGAAAAGGTTTTAGAATCTTTAAAAACGGTAAGGAAATTGCGGTTTCTGAGAAATTAGAGAGGTTGGTTTCTGAGTAAGAATTGGCACGCGGATGACGCGGATTTAAACGGATTTTATTTCTAATTTTTGCGTAGTATTTGTCATCCTGAGCGAAGTCGAAGGAAACGTCAGAAACTCCGCAATCAAAATCCCCAATCTTTGTCGAATTACTCGCGTATCCTTCGACTTCGCTCAGGATGACATAAAAAATAAAATCTGCTCAATCTGCGAGAAACAAAAAATCCCGCAAAGAATTTTAAAATTAATATCATGAAAAAGTTTTTTTTACATATAACATTCATCATTATAACCTTGATTTCTTTTTCGGCGAAAGCCCAAAATAAAATCACTGTTGCAAATTTACAATGCGAAATGCTGAATAATCCGGAAGGAATTGATGTGGTTCAGCCAAGATTGAGCTGGCAAATAAATGCAGAGGTAAATGATGTAAAACAAACGGCTTATAAAATTATTGTTGCTTCGACGCTAGAAAACTTAAATGCTAATAAAGCAGATTTCTGGGATAGTGGAAAAGTGGAAAATGATGAATCTGTCAATATTATTTATAAAGGAAAAAAACTGGGTGACAGACAAAATGCATTTTGGAAAGTAACTGTCTGGACAAATAAAGGAGAAATTCAATCTAATGAAAATGCTCATTTTAGTATGGGAATTTTAAATTATGCAGATTGGAAATCGACACGCTGGATTGGTTACGAAAAAGCTTCTGCCGGAGATAGTATTTCTCAATATTCTAAATTATCAGCAAGATATCTTCGCAAAGAAATCAACTTAAAAAAGCAAATCAAAAATGCCAAAGTTTATATTATGGGTATGGGTTTGTATGAGTTGTACATTAACGGAAATAAAATTGGCGATCAGGTTTTGGCTCCCGTTCCTACGGATTATACGAAGAATGTAAAATACAATGTTTTTGATGTGACTTCGGAATTGAAAGAAGGCAAAAATATGTTGGGAACCATTTTAGGAAACGGACGTTTTTTTACGATGCGTCAGGATTATAAACCTTATAAAATTAAAACTTTTGGTTATCCGAAAATGGCTTTGCAATTGTTTGTAGAATATACGGATGGAACAAAAGAGGTTATAAGAACAGATGATACGTGGAAAGTCACGACAAACGGACCAATTTTATCCAACAATGAATATGACGGCGAAGAATACGATGCCCGTAAAGAAATGAAAGGTTGGAATACCACCAATTTTGATGATAGAAACTGGTTTTTGGCAGAATATGTTCAGGAACCGGGAGGTTTTTATGAAGCGCAAATGACGCCGAACATGAAAATTATGGGCGAGGTGAAACCGGTTTCGATTAAGCAGACTTCAAAAGGAACTTATATTCTGGATATGGGTCAAAATATGGTGGGTTGGCTGCAATTGAAAGTAAAAGGGAAAAGCGGCGATAAAGTAACTTTAAAATTTGCAGAATCTTTACAGGCTGATGGTTCTTTATATATCGAAAATTTACGTGATGCGAGAACGACCGATGTTTATACTTTAAAAGGCGAAGGCGAAGAAATTTGGGAACCGAGATTTATATTTCACGGTTTCCGTTTTGTAGAAGTTTCAGGATTTCCTACGAAACCAACTGTGGATAATTTTGTTGGAAAAGTGGTTTATGATGACATTAAAACTATCGGAACTTTTGAATCTTCCGATGCTACGATGAACCAGATTTTCAAAAATGCTTATTGGGGAATTCGAGGAAATTATAAAGGAATGCCAATCGATTGTCCACAGCGAAATGAGCGTCAGCCGTGGTTGGGAGACAGAACAACCGGCGCTTATGGCGAAAGTTTTATATTCGATAATCAGACTTTGTATGCAAAATGGCTGGATGATATCAAAAATGCACAAACGGCAGATGGCGGAATTCCGGATGTGGCGCCGGCATTTTGGCGTTATTATGGAGATAATGTTACATGGCCGGGAACGTATATCACGGTTGCCGATATGTTGTATCAGCAATTTGGAGATAAAAAAGTAATTGAAAAACATTATCCGGCAATGAAAAAATGGATCGGATATATGGAAGAAAATTACTTGGTTAAAGATTTAATGACCAAAGACAAATACGGAGATTGGTGCGTTCCGCCGGAATCATTAGAATTAATTCACTCTAAAGATTCGACCAGAACTACAAATGGCGAATTAATTGCAAGTGCTTTTTATTATCATTTATTACAGAAGATGAAAAAGTTTGCGACAATTAACGGAACAAATTCTGATGATATTAAATATTACGACTTACTTTCTGAAAGAATAAAATTGGCATTTAATGCGAAATTTTTCGATCCAAAAACAAACAAATATGCTAATAATACGGTAACGGCAAATTTACTTCCGCTGGCATTTGGACTTGTTCCTGAAAATTTACAGTCTAAGGTTTTCGAAAATATTGTTCATGAAGTTGAGGTAACGTACAAAGGACATATTAGCACCGGAGTTATTGGAACTCAGTTTTTAATGCGAACGTTATCGAAATTTGGAAGACCTGATTTGAGTTACAAACTGGCTTCGAATAATACATATCCAAGTTGGGGATATATGGCAAAAAACGGAGCCACCACAATTTGGGAATTATGGAATGGAAATACGGCCGATCCTAAAATGAATTCTCAAAATCACGTCATGTTAATGGGCGATTTATTGATTTGGTACTACGAAAATATAGCCGGAATCAAAAGCAATCCTGAAACTCCGGGCTTCAAACAAATTATCATGAAACCTGATTTTGAGGCTGGGTTAACTTTCGTAAATGCTTCTTATGAATCTGTTTACGGATTGATTAAAAGTGACTGGAAAAAAGCTAAAAACAAACTCGACTGGAAAATAACAATTCCTGCAAACAGTTCAGCGTTGGTTTATTTACCGGTTTCGAATGCTTCAAATGTAATCTTAAACAATCAAAAGTTAAACGGTCAATCTTCATCTTATACAATTGAAAACAACAATTTGGTTTTGAATTTGTCATCCGGATCTTACTCTATCGCCGTAAAGCGTTAATTTTAGACAATTCGGGACAGTACAGGATGCATTGTTAAATTTTTAGTGTTATTTTTACACTTAATAAATATTTTTACCTAAAAAAATATTAGGAATGTATTTATAAGCCAAATTTTAATTCAAATAAATTAAGAATGAAGATCATAAAATTGACATTTGTCTTGTTTGGACTTTTCCTTTTAGGAAGTTGTAAACCGACTTTACAAAATAAAACCTGGAAAGAAGGGATTTTGGTTGATGAATTTATATATGATAAAGCACCTTACCCGTCTTGCCACGCTGTTACAATTGTCGAAGCTACAAATGGCGATTTAGTTTCTTCCTGGTTTGGAGGAACGCACGAAAGACATCCTGACGTTTGCATTTATGTAAGCATAAAACCAAAAGGAAGTGATAAATGGGGCGAAGGCGTTAAAGTTGCTGATGGCATTATGAAAGAAGGCCCGAGATTACCAACATGGAATCCGGTTTTATATCAAATTCCGGGTGGTGATTTAATGTTATTCTACAAAATAGGACCAAAACCATCTGAATGGTGGGGTGTAATCAGAACTTCATCTGATGGAGGAAAAACCTGGTCTGAGGCAAAAAAAATGCCTGATGGTTTCTTAGGGCCAATCAAAAACAAACCGGTTTTATTAAGCAACGGAACTTTATTATGTCCGTCAAGTATTGAAGGCGACGGCTGGAGAATTCGTATGGAATCGACTCCTGATTTCGGAAAAACATGGGTGATGGGCGATACTTTATCAAGAGGAAAACAAAAGATAAATGCGATTCAGCCCAGTATTTTATTCCACAAAGATGGAAGCATTCAGGCAATTGGAAGAACCAGAAACCGAGCAATTTTTAGCACTTTCTCAAAAGACAACGGAAAAACCTGGTCTGACGTAGCATTAATTGGTCTGCCAAATAACAATTCAGGAACGGATGCCGTGACCCTTAAAAACGGCAAACATTTATTAGTATACAATCACGTTTTACCTCCGGGAACGGAAGCAAAAGGTCCAAGAACACCTCTAAATGTTTCTATTTCTGATGATGGAATTAACTGGAAAGCGGCTTTAGTTTTAGAAGATTCAAAAATAAGTCAATATTCGTATCCGTCTATGATTCAAAGTGCTGACGGAATGGTGCATATCGTTTATACCTGGAGAAGAGAAAAACTGAAATACGTAAAAATCGATCCAAGTAAATTAAAAGCACTTCCAATCAAAAACGGAATTTGGCCTGGAGACGAAAATAAAGTTGTAACGGCTGTAAAAGCGGAAGAAGAGTAAAAAAGTTCGCCACGAATTCCACGAATTTGCACTAATTAAAATTAAAAAATTAGTGTGAATTCCTGTAATTCGTGGCAAAAAAAATATACACATGATATATAATAAACATTTATTAATTGCTATGTTCGTTGCCTTATCAACAACATTCAACAGTTGTGCAACGGCTCAGTCTTCTAAAAAACAGCAATATAAAGTTGCCGTTTGTGACTGGATGATTTTAAAAAGACAAAAATTAGGCGCTTTTGGTTTGGCAGCTGAAATCAAAGCCGACGGAATAGAACTGGACATGGGCGGCTTGGGAAACAGACCAACTTTTGACAGCAAATTAGGTGACCCGGTTGAAAGGCAAAAATTTCTGGATAAGTCTAAAGAATTGCATGTGGGAATCAGTTCTATTGCCATGTCCGGATTCTATGCGCAGTCTTTTGCGAAAAGAGAAACCATAGAACCTATGATTAATGATTGTGTAAAAGCAATGAAAGACATGAAAGTGAAAATGGCTTTTCTTCCGCTTGGAACAGAAAGCGATTTGATTAAAAATCCTGAATTACGTCCGGTAATTGTCGAAAGATTAAAATGGGCAGGAAAACAAGTTGGTAAAATTGGTGGTGTGATTGCGATTGAAACTTCATTGAGCGCTACGGATGAGAAAAAATTACTGGAAGAAATTGATTCCAAATACATCAAAAGTTCATTCAATTTTGCCAATGCCGCAGATAACGGAAGAGATATTGTAGCGGAACTAAAAATATTAGGTAAAAAACATTTGGGTCAAATTCACGCTTCCAACACAGATAAAGTCTGGCTTGAAAATGATACAATGATCAATATGCCGGAAATTAAAAAAACGCTTGATGAAATGAAATGGAGCGGCTGGTTAATTGTAGAACGTTCCAGAGATGTTACGCAGGTTCATAATGTGAAAGTGAATTACGGCGCAAATGTGGCGTATCTAAAAAAGATTTTTCAGAATTAAAAAAACATTTAGCCACAGATTAAAGGATTAAAAAGATTTTTTTTCAATCTGTGGAAATCTTTTAATCTGTGGCAAAAAAGCAAAAGTAAATCTGCCAGATCTGCCAAATCTGCGTGAAAAAATTTACTCTCGCAGATTTGGCAGATCTGGGAGATTTTTACTCTCATTTTTGTCATCCCGAGGAACGAGGGATCTCCGCAAGAAGCTCTATATAGAAATGTCAATCTTTGTCGAATCACGAGTGTAATTTCTCTATCGAAATGACAACTAGTTGAATAAAAATTACAATACAATGAAATATTTTACTTTACTTTTTTTAGTCCTCTATACCACTTTCGCAACAGCGCAAAATGTTACTATTGTAAGCGACAGCAAATCGCCAAGAGCGCAGTTTGGAGCCGAAAAATTATCAGAAACTTTATCTGGAAAAGGATTTAAAATAGTTTCTTCTGATAAAATAGCTAAAAAGTCAAAAGATAAAGTAATTGTTATTGGCGAAAAAGGAACTGATTTCTGGAAACAGAATTCGAAAAGTGCTAAAATCGACGATAGTAAACTAGCGAAGAAAGAAGGTTTTCAAATTCGCACTCAAAATAATATTATTTATATCGAAGGAACTGATGCTTCGGGAGCTTTATATGGCGCACTGGAATTGGCAGATCGTATTAAAACTTCCGGAAAACTTCCGTCAGAAATCAATATAGAAGACAGTCCGGAAATGGTTCTGAGAGGCGCTTGCATCGGAATGCAGAAAACGACTTATCTTCCGGGCAGAGATGTTTATGAATATCCGTATACACCGGAAACTTTTCCATGGTTTTACGACAAAAAACTTTGGATAAAGTATCTCGATATGTTGGTCGAAAACAGAATGAATTCTCTTTATTTATGGAACGGACATCCGTTTGCCTCTTTGGTTAAATTAAAAGAATATCCGTTTGCGATGGAAGTCAGCGAAGAAGATTTCAAAAAGAACGAAGAAATTTATAAATTCTTAACGGTTGAAGCCAATAAACGCGGAATCTGGGTGATTCAGATGTTTTACAACATTATTGTTTCTAAGCCATTTGCCGAACATTATAACATCAAAACACAGGATCGTTCGCGTCCAATTACGCCTTTACTTTCAGATTATACGAGAAAATCAATTGCTGCTTTTATAGAAAAATACCCAAATGTTGGATTATTAGTTTGTTTGGGAGAAGCCATAAATACGATTGATGATGATGTAGAATGGTTTACCAAAACCATTATTCCCGGAGTTCAGGACGGTTTAAAAGCCTTGGGAAGAACAGACGAACCGCCAATTATTTTACGTTCGCACGATACAGACGGACCTTTGGTGATGGAAAAATCTTTGCCGTTATACAAAAACTTATACACAGAAAGTAAATATACCGGAGAATCTCTGACCACTTATACGCCAGGAGGACCTTGGGGTGAAACCCATAAACAATTGAGCGCTTTAAAATCAATTCATATCGAGAATGTTCATATTCTCGCCAATTTAGAACCTTTCAGATACGGATCTCCGGATTTTATCCAGAAAACGGTTAAAGCAATGCACAGTGCGCACGGAGCCAATGCATTACACTTATATCCGCAGGCATCGTATTGGGATTGGCCATATTCTGCCGATAAAACAAAAACAGGCGAACGAATTCTCGAAATGGATCGCGACTGGATTTGGTACAAAGCCTGGGCAAGATATGCGTGGGATAGTAAAAGAGATCGAAATGAAGAAGTTAAATATTGGGATAATGATTTAGCCGCTAAATACGGAACCGATTTAGAAGCGGCGAATAACATCCAAAAAGCATACGATGAAACCGGAGAAATTGCGCCAAAAACCTTAAGACGTTTCGGAATTACAGAAGGAAACCGCCAAACTTTATTGTTAGGAATGTTCGAAAGCCAATTGGTAAATCCGTCCAAATGGCGTGTTTATCCGGGATTTCACGAATCTTGCGGGCCTGCGGGAGAATTGCTTTTAGAATATGCCAAAAAAGAGTGGAACAAAGAACCGCATTCAGGTGAACTTCCAACTCAGATTATTGCCGAAATCACAGAACACGGAAGATTGGCAGTTGAAGCCATCGACAAAGCCGAAGCGAGCGTTACAAAAGACAAAGAAGAATTTTTGCGTCTGAAAAATGATATTCATGCCTATAAAGCCTTCGCCGATTTCTTCTCAGAAAAAGTAAAAGCTGCCTTGTTGGTTTTGAGATACAGCTATTCCAATGATATTGCGGATCTTGACAAAGCGATGCCACATTTGGAAAAGAGCATCGAGCACTACGAATTATTGGTAAATCTTACGAAAGACACGTATTATTACGCCAATAGTATGCAAACCGCTCAGCGCCGAATTCCGATTGGCGGTGACGACGGAAATAACAAAACATGGGCAGAATTATTGCCACATTACGAGCGCGAATTAGTTAATTTTAAACGTAATTTAGAGTTATTAAAATCATCAAAAGATGGTAAGATTGCGACCAAAGAAGGAAAACCTTGGCAAACCGCAGATGTAACTTTACTAAGCGAAAGTAAAGGAAATTATGCCGTGAAAAATGGAACAAAAGTATACGGAACGCCAATTTCAGAATTGACAAAAATAGCGCCTGAATTGCAAAATTTGAAAGGAATTACGTTTGATGAAGCTTCACAAAACGAAAACGGAACGCATCTGAAATTCAAAAATATCAAAGCCGTAAAATTGGTTGTAGGTTATTTCAATTCAGATCAAAAGAGATTTTTATTTCCGCCAAGTTTAGAAACTGATGCTGCAGGAAATGCTTACGGTCAGGCCGAAGTTATTTTGGCAAGCGCCATGAATCTTAAAGAATTACCTCGTGTAAATATTCATACCTACACGTTTCAACCCGGCGAAAATAAACTAGATTTAGGTAAAGGAAGAGTATTAATTTTAGGGTTTATAGATGCAAATCAAACCATAACGCCTCGTGATGTGGGTTATATAGATGCCGGAGAAAAAGGTGCGATTGACTGGTTGTTTTATTAATAATAATTAGAATAAAGTGTATAATTTGGGCGTGCCCCTCCGGGTCGGGCTGTACGTTCCCGCTTTTAAGGTGAAGACCCGAGCGATAGCGAACAGGCGGAGCAAAAATCACCTTAAAAAAGAGCTCCACTGCCATCCCTCACGCGCACTCACGATAAGTTAGACCTGATAGGTTTGAGAAACCTGTCAGGTCTGCTCAGTGAAAAATAAGTAACGTGTGTCATTTCGACGAAGGAGAAATCACATCCAGAGAGCAACATACTTTGTGGGACTTCGACTTCGCTCAGTCTAACAGAAAAAAGAATTTAAAATTTAAAACTTAAATTACCTTATATCACTTATATGGTTTAAAAAAAAGCATGAAGAAGATTTTTTTTATTTATTTTTTATTAGTTTTTTGCTCTGTCCAGAGCCAGGTGAAACATGCGTCAGCGGAATTGCGTAGAGAGATTTCGCTGAATTCATCTTGGGAAACTATCATTTTAAATAATCCCGTACAGCAAGACGAAAACTTTGTGAGTAACCCGAAAATCGATTCGCAATGGCAAAAAACTGATGTTCCGCATAACTGGGATCAATATTACGGGTATCGCAGAATGAAACACGGTAATTTGCACGGAACAGCCTGGTATCATAAAACATTTAAAGCAGATAAAAAAGACAAAGGCAAACGCCTTTTTTTGTATTTTGAAGGAGTAGGTTCGTATGCCACAGTTTGGGTAAACGGAAAAAAAGTGGGAGCGCATAAAGGTGGCAGAACTACTTTTACAATCGATATTACAAATGCGGTTTCTTTTGAGACAGAAAATAATATAATGGTCAAAGCAGATCATCCTTCCTTTATTGCAGATCTTCCGTGGGTTTGCGGCGGGTGTTCCGGTGAGTGGGGATTTTCTGAAGGTTCTCAGCCATTGGGTATTTTCAGACCGGTTTCTTTAATAGTTACAGATGAGGTTCGTGTGGAACCTTTTGGCGTTCATATCTGGAATGATAAATCAATTTCTAAAGAAAAAGCGATTCTGCATACTACTACAGAAATTAAAAACTACGGAAAATCAAACCGTGATTTAACGATCGTAAATACACTTTTTGATGCTTCAGGAAAGGAAGTTGCTATCAAAAAAAGTAATATCAAAAGTCTTTCTGGGGAAACAAAAGAAATAGCACAAACACTTCCTGAAATTTTAAATCCAAAATTGTGGTCGCCGGCAAATCCCTATTTATATCAACTCGTAACTTCGGTTTATGAAAACGGAAAGAAAATAGACGAACTAAAAACACCTTACGGAATTCGCTGGGTAAGCTGGCCAATAAGCCGTGACGGAAAAGACAATCGTTTTTTTATCAATGATGAACCTTTATTCGTAAACGGAATTTGCGAATACGAACATATGATTGGAAACAGCCATTCGTTTTCTGACGAACAAATTCATGCCAGAATCGAGCAAATAAAAGCCGCCGGATTTAATGCTTTTAGAGAAGCACATCAACCTCATAATTTATTGTACCAAAAAGAATTAGACGAAAACGGAATTCTGTTTTGGAGTCAGTTCTCGGCACATATTTGGTACGATACACCGGAATTTAAAGAGAACTTTAAATCCTTATTACGAGAATGGATAAAAGAACGCAGAAACAGTCCGTCGGTTGTAATGTGGGGATTGCAGAATGAAAGTACAATCCCAAAAGAATTTGCAGAAGAATGCACGCAGATTATTCGCGAAATGGATCCGTTATCAGCATCTCAAAGAATCGTAACAACTTGCAATGGAGGTGAAGGAACAGATTGGAATGTCGTACAAAACTGGTCAGGAACGTATGGCGGTGATCCTTTAAAGTACCATCTCGAAATGAGTACACAACTCTTAAACGGAGAATATGGCGCATGGCGAACAGCAGATTTACATACCGAAGGTGAGTTTGATCAAAAAGGGATTTTGAGCGAAAATCGTTTTTCACAATTAATGGAAATCAAAGTCCGCGAAGCTGAATCGGTAAAAGATAAAATCGCGGGACAATTCAACTGGCTTTTTGCTTCGCACGAAAATCCGGGGCGTTCTCAAAACGGCGAAGGATTTCGAGATATTGATAAAGTCGGACCTATAAATTACAAAGGACTTTTTACCGTTTGGGGCGAACCTCTGGATGCGTATTATATGTACCGCGCCAATTATGTTTCGAACAAAACCAATCCGATGGTTTATATTGTTTCGCATTCCTGGCCAAGTCGTTGGGATTCGGCAGGCATAAAAAACGGAATTGATATTTATTCAAATTGTGATGAAGTAGAATTGTTTAATGATGTAAATAAATCTTCATTAGGCAAATTGAAGAATCCGGGATTAGGTCAGCATTTTCAGTTTAATAATGTCAATATTCAATACGATGTTTTGTATGCTGTGGGTTATGTAAACGGAAAAGCGGTTGCGAAAGATTATGTGGTTCTGAATACGCTTCCGAAAGCGCCAAACCTAAAAGCGTTATATACCGATCAAGCCGATATTACAAAAGCCAAAAAAGGATATAATTATATTTACAGAGTCAATTGTGGTGGTTCTGAAATGACAGATTCATCTGGAAATACATGGCTTATCGATACTCATAAAAATGGCGAACATACCTGGGGATCTTTATCCTGGACAGATAAATTTGAAAAACTTCCGGATTTTTATGCGAGTCAAAGAAGCACTTTTGATCCAATTTCGGGTACAAAAGATCCTGAATTATTTCAAAGTTTCAGATACGGAACAGATAAATTAAGTTACGAATTTCCTGCTCCGGATGGAGAATATTTGGTCGAATTATACTTTACAGAACCTTGGTACGGAACCGGTGGCGGTTTAAATTGCAAAGGCTGGCGTTTGTTTGATGTTGCTATAAACGATAATGTTGTTTTAAAAGATTTTGATATTTGGGCAGAAGCCGGACATGATAAAGCATTGAAGAAAGCTTTTGTCGTAAAAAGCAAAGGAGGAAAAATCAGGATTTCTTTCCCGAACGTAAAAGCCGGACAAGCTATTATTTCGGCGATTGCCATTGCCACAAAAGACATACACGCAAGACCCGCAAACGAATCACCTAAAAACATTCAAAATGTTGTTTTAGATTCTCCAATTAAAAATGAATTCAAAATAGCTTCATGGCTTGATATGAATTCTAAACAATATTCAGATGCTGAGGTTGTTTTTACTAAATTGCCTTCAGAAGTTTATGGAGCTGATTATTTACAGTTTTTATCCAAATCTAAAAGTAAAGGTTCGTTTACAGTCAAAGAAGATTCGGATGTTTATGTTTTGATTGACAATAAAATAACAACAAAATTTTCAGGATTATCTGATTATAAAAAATCAGAAGAAATGGCAAAGAATAGTAATAATGTTGAGTTTGCTGTTTTTTCTAAAAAAGTAAAAAAGGGTGAAAAAGTACTTTTTGACAATTCAGAAACGATAAGTTCTATTATTGTGGTTCCAATTTATGACATGGGCGAAAAAGATGATTCGCGCCCGATTGTTATTTTCGAAGCAGAAAATGTCAAAACAACCGGAAATGATATTGTAAAAGGAAATTTCAAAAAAGCGGATTATATTGAATTCACAAAAAAGACAAATAACAGCATTCAGTTTGAGGTAAAACCCGGAGTTGCCGGAATTTATTTAATGCGTTTCAAATTCATGAACAGAAATGAGACGCCATTAAAAGTACATTTCAAAATGGAAGATGCTTACGGAATTTTAATGCGAAATGATACAATAGAATTTTTTCCTTCACCGGAAAAATGGAAAGTTTTGAATACAACTTCAGGCGGATATATTAACGCAGGAACATATAAAATTACGTTGGAAGGCGAAGATTTGAAAGGATTGATGCTGGATAATTTTGAATTTCAATAGGTTTTTTTTTGAGGTTCAAAGAGGCAAAGGTTCAAAGGTGCAGAGGTTAGAGGTTAAAAAATTAAACCATATAAGTTATATAAGTTCATTTAACGTTGAGTTTTATTGTAGAGGCGCACAGCAGTGCGTCTACGTTCCAATTGTAAGGCTGAGCGTAGTCGAAGCCCCGCAAAGTTTTGCCTCATTTTTGTCATCGCGAGGAACTCCGCACCGAATGATGTCGTTACTTTGTCAGGCTGAGCGGAGTCGAAGCCCACGCAACGTAGCTCGACAAAGATTATGGAATATTGGACTGGGGCTTCTCCCGAAGTTTCGGGACGCTCAGCCTGACAAATCGGGCGTGTAAATTAGATTAGAATAAAAAAACATATTTATGATTAAACATAAAAACATTTTACAAAAAACTGCAATTGCAGTACTATTATTACTATCAACAATTTGTTTCGCTCAAGGAAAAAAAGCCAGAATTATTGAGGATTTTAATAAAAACTGGAAGTTCAAATTAGGAGATTATCCATCAGTAACACAAAAAGATTTTAATACTGCCGATTGGAGATCTTTGCAATTACCTCATGACTGGAGTATTGAAGGTGCTTTTGACAAAGACAGTAAAACAAAACAGGCGCAGGGATTTTTGCCGGCAGGAAAAGGCTGGTATCGCAAAACGTTTACAGTTCCTGCAAGTTGGAAAAGCAAAACGGTTTCTGTAGAATTTGACGGTGTTTTTAAAAATAGTGAAGTCTTTATTAACGGACATTCTTTAGGAATTCGTCCAAACGGGTATATTTCGTTTTCTTATGAATTGTCGGAATATCTAAATTTTGGACAGGAAAATGTCATCGCCGTAAAAGTCGATAACGATGCGCAGCCCAATTCGAGATGGTACACCGGCTCTGGAATTTACAGAAATGTGCGTTTAGTTACAACCGAAAAATTGCATGTTGGCGAATGGGGAACTTTTGTAACGACGCCAGAAATTTATAAAGAAAAAGCTTCGGTTCATTTAGAAGTCGAGGTTAAGAATGCTTCGGATACAGAAAAGGAATTTATATTGGTTTCTACCATTTTTGATAAAAATAATGATGACGTTGCCGAAGTACAATCATCAGGAAAAATTGCAGCAAATTCATCTTCAAAAAAGATTCAGGATCTTACATTAAAGAACCCTAAACTTTGGAATACCGAAAATCCGTATCTGTATAAAATTATCACTAAAATTTATGAGAAGGGTGAATTGGCAGACAATTACGAAACACCACTTGGAGTTCGCTTTTTTGATTTTGATGCCGAAAAAGGGTTTTCATTAAATGGAAAACCAATGAAAATTTTGGGTGTTTGCCTGCATCACGATAACGGTGCTTTGGGAGCGGTTGAAAATATTCATGCCTTAAAAAGAAAATTAGTTTTAATGAAAGAAATGGGCGTAAATGCCATTAGAATGTCACATAATCCGCATTCGTTAGAAATGATGCAATTGTGCGACGAAATGGGATTTATCGTTCAGGACGAAGCTTTTGATGTCTGGAAAAAGAAAAAAGTAACCAACGATTACCATAAGGATTGGGATGCCTGGCATAAAAAAGATCTGGAAGATTTTATCAAAAGAGACCGCAATCATCCCTCGGTAATGATGTGGAGTATTGGGAATGAAATTCGTGAACAATTTGACAGTACGGGAATTGCGATTACGAGAGAATTGGCCCAAATTGTAAAATCGTTAGATATAACGCGTCCCGTAACTTCGGCTTTGACCGAAAATGTTATTGAGAAAAACTTCATTTACCAGTCGGGAGCTTTGGATCTTTTGGGATTTAATTACAAACATGAGGATTATAAAGATTTTCCAACACGTTTTAAAGGGCAAAAAATAATTGCTTCAGAAAGTGTTTCGGCTTTGGAAACCCGCGGACATTATGATTTTCCTTCGGATGGAATTAAAGCGTGGCCGCCAAAACACAATGCGCCTTTTGATGGAAATCCAGATTGGACGGTTTCGGCTTTTGATAATGTAAAATCATATTGGGGTGCAACACACGAAGAGAACTGGAAAACGATCAAGAAACAGGATTTCATGGCCGGAACTTTTATCTGGACCGGTTTTGATTATATCGGCGAACCTGATCCGTATCCTTATCCGGCGAGAAGTTCTTATTTCGGAATTGTAGATTTGGCTGGCTTTCCAAAAGATGTGTATTATATGTATCAAAGTGAATGGACAACAAAACCCGTTTTGCATATTTTTCCGCATTGGAACTGGGCAAAAGATCAGGAAGTTGATGTTTGGGCGTATTACAATAATGCAGATGAAGTTGAATTGTTTTTAAACGGAAAATCTCTCGGAAAAAAGTCAAAACAAAATGATGATTTGCATGTTTTCTGGCGTGTAAAATTTCAGCCGGGAACTATAAAAGCAATTTCAAGAAAAGACGGAAAAGTAGTTTTAGAAAAGGAAATCCATACTGCGGGAGAAGCTGCTAAAATTGATTTAAAAGCAGATAAACCAGCCCTAAAAAATGACACTTATGATTTGGTTTACGTAACGGTTTCCATGACAGACAAAGATGGAAATTTGGTACCAAATGCCAATGATTTAATCAATTTTGAAGTTTCTGGCGGAGGAAAATTAGTTGGAGTTGACAATGGTTATCAGGCAAATCTGGATTCTTTTAAAGCCAATTCCTGTAAATTGTTTAACGGAAAATGTATTGTGATTATTCAGTCGAATGGGAAGAGAGAAAAAATTCAATTGAAGGCTTCGACAGGTAATTTGCAAGTTTCTGTGATTGAAATAAAGGGGCAGTAGATTTTATTGCTCGCAAAGTCGCGAAGATGCAAAGTTTTTAGTGATTTCTTTTTCTAACTTTCACTTGAATAAGAAAATATAGACAATGAGAAAAATAATGTATTTTTTGTTTTTTGTTTTCCTTTTTATAAACTGTAAAAAAGCAGATAATAAAAAGGTTGTACAAAATAGCAGAACAGAATTAATCCCCGAACCTGACCAGGCGGAAAGATTAAAATATGAAGCTTTGCTCAAACTAAAAAAGTCAAATTGCATTTTAGATAATCCTGATACTTCTGTTAATGGAATAAATATTCGAGACTATGAAAGCGCAAAAAAAATTATAGGAGAGAAAGATAAAATAGATGATTTAGGCCAGTACTATTTATACTCTGATCTGAAAAGGGAAACTTTAACTTTAATACAATATCCAGGGGATGCTAAATATCAAATTTCGGCATTTATTATAGAAAATTCGGATAAGCTAAATTATGATTATCGACAAATTAAAGTTGATTCTTTTAAAACAGGCAAAGGGATAAAACTAGGGATGAATAAAAATGATATTATTAAGAAACTAGGGAAATGTTATGCAGCAATAGATAGCACGGAAGAATATATCGAGCTTTATTACAGGATTGAATTACCAAATGACAGTAAAGATAAATTGCTGGAAAAAAATAATATGCCAACATATTACGCAAGTTATAAGCTACTTAAGGATAAACTTAAAAAAATTGAATTTGGATTTGAATACCCATAATAACTTCTAATCAAAACTCCATTGAAATGGAGTTTTTTTATGCCCCGTCATTTTGGCTAATGCAAACTCCAAAATGGCTACAACGAACTTCAGGCTTCGGGTGATCTTTGCATTATAATTTTAAAACAATTAAAAATGCAAAAGACAATTTTTATTACAGGAGCTTCAACAGGTTTAGGAAAATCAACAGCAAAATTATTTCAAAGTAGAGGCTGGCAGGTAATTGCGACAATGCGTAATCCTGAAAAAGAAACCGAATTAAATCAATTAGAAAATGTAATTGTACTTCCGCTGGATGTTACGAATCAGGAACAAATTGATTTAACGATTAAAAGTATTACCGATAAATATTCGGTTGATGTGGTTTTGAACAATGCCGGATATGGTTTAATTGGTGCTTTGGAATCTTTGGAAAATGAACAAATCGAACGCCAGATTGTAACGAATTTATTTGGTGTTATCAGAGTTTCAAAGGCATTTATCGCTCATTTGCGTGAAAAGAAAAGTGGTACTTTTATCAATATTACGTCTACTTTTGGATTAATAGGTTTTCCGACTTGTTCTATTTACAGTGCTACAAAATTTGCGGTTGACGGTTTTTCCGAAAGTCTGGCATCTGAATTAACACAATTTGGAATTCAGGTAAAAGTAGTTGCGCCGGGTGGCATGCAAACTGATTTTGCAATACGATCTATGGAAGTTGGTCAGCATCCTGCCTACGAAAAACTAACGGCAGAAGTAAGCAAAGGGTACAGCGCAGAAAAACTGGAAAATTACACAAAAGCCGAAGATGTTGCCCAGATTATTTATGAAGCCGCGACTGACAATAAAAATCAATTGCGTTATATTGCCGGAAATGATGCAAATGCTTTATACGAGGAACGTTTGAAATTGGGCGCAGAAACTCAGGTGCAAAATATCAAATCAATGTTTACTTTTTAATTTTAAATCAGATGAAAAATAAAGCGATAGAATTAACTACTTTTAAACTAAATGGTTTTACAACACATCAATTTATTGAAGCCAATGCCGAAATAGATTCATTTTTAAAACGTCAGCAAGGATTTTGTTCCAGAACGATTTTTGAATTAAAAAAAGGAGTTGTTTATGATATGCTCGTTTGGGATACTACGGAAGACGGCACAAATGCCATGCACAAACTAATGACAGAACTTAGTGATTCTGTTGTACATGATATGATCGATCAAAGTACGGTAAGCTGGAATATTGCGCCGGTAGAACATTTTGTAAATTTGTAAAACAATCGTGTTTCAAAAATGAAAAATCAACCTAGAATATTTCAATCCATATCAGAATTACATAAAGCGATGCAACAGCCAAAACCGTTGCATCCGCTTGTGAGTATTATCAATTACGGCGAAGCAATTTTTGATCCCACAGATTTTGATCAGGGAATCATTTTAGATTTTTATAAGATATCTTTTAAAACTAATTTCTCCGGAAAATTGCGTTACGGACATGGATTCTATGATTTTGAAGAAGGAGGAATGTCGTTTGTGGCTCCCGGACAAATTTTAAAAATGCAGGAAGAAGAGGCAGATTATAGCGGAATGTCGCTTCATATTCATCCTGATTTTATTCGGCCATATGCTTTAAATACAACAATTAAAAAATATGGTTTCTTCTCGTATTCGGCGGCTGAAGCTTTGTATTTATCAGAGAAAGAAAAAGAAACTATTTTGGGTGTTTTTGCCAATATTCAGGATGAACTCAACCAGCGAATCGATAATTTTAGTCAGGATGTTATTATTTCGCAATTAGAACTTTTGCTTAATTACAGCAATCGGTTTTATAACAGACAATTTATTACCCGAAAAGCGGTGAATAACGATGTACTTTCGAAACTGGAAAATTTGCTCGAAGATTATTTTAATACCGAAAAACCTGTTGAAAATGGTTTGCCAACCGTGCAATTTGTAGCAGATGAAATGCAGCTTTCACCAAGATATTTAAGCGACTTACTGCGAAGCACTTCTGGACAAAATACGCAGCAGTTTATTCATGATAAATTGATCGAAAAAGCAAAAGAATATATTGCAAAAGGAACTTTTTCCATTTCTGAAATTGCGTATAAATTAGGTTTTGAGCATCCGCAATCTTTCAATAAACTGTTTAAGAGAAAGACGAATATTAGTCCGGTTGTTTTTCAGGAATTATTCAATAAAAATTAAATTATTAATATTGAACAAGTCACGGAAGAATTCCTGACCAAAACAGAAGGATTATTTTGATAAACAAGACTTCGGATTATTTGTTTAATGGTTTACAAAAAGAAATTGCCCAACGATACTTTCGATTGAAATAGTTCTTAAATTTGTGTATCAACAACCAAAAAATCAAAACATTATGGAAGAATCAAAAAAACAGTCAGACGGTTCAGGTTCTGATAAAACGCCAAAAGTAACCGGAGTTGGCGGTATCTTCTTTTATTCTGAAAATCCAAAAGATACAAAAGAATGGTATGCAAAAAATTTAGGACTTGATGTAAATGATTGGGGTTCGACTTTTGAATCCAGAAATATTGTGAATCCGGATGAGATAGAATCCCTGCAATGGAGCCCGTTTAAAAAAGGAGATCAATATTTCTCGCCATCAAAAAAGGAGTTCATGATTAATTATCGTGTTCAGAATATTGAAGGACTTGTAAAACAGCTTAAAGAAAACGGAGTAACAATTCTGGATGATATTGCAGCTTATGATTATGGCAAATTTGTACATATTATGGATGCAGAAGGCAATAAAATAGAACTTTGGGAACCATAATTATCTAACCAAATAATACTATGGAAAAGAAAAAACTACCAGAATTAACAGATCAGGAATTATTGCAGGAAGTAAAAAAAGCGAAATCAGCTTCGATTACGAATGCTTTTTTAATTGGTTTTTTGATAGGAATCATTTTTTACAGCGTTATAAAAAACACTTGGGGATTTCTAACACTCATTCCCTTATTCCTGGTTTATAAATTAGTTAATAAGTCAGAATATGATAAAATAGAATTAGAAAATCTTTTGAAAGAACGTGGCTTGAAATAAAGATTTTCAATTATTAAATAAAAAACTCCTTAAATTTTAAGGAGTTTTTTATTTAATAACGATGCCATAAAGACCCCGCTATTTTGGCGTTTCCTTTTCACTTCAAAAAGTTATACCAAATTAATTAGCATCCAAAGTTGAAAGCGTTTCAAATTTACCTTGCCATTCTTTGATTGCTTCTAATATGGGTAGAAATGCTAATCCTTTTTCAGATAACTTATATTCTACCCTTGGCGGTAATTCCTTAAAGGCTAATCTTTCTAATAATCCGTCTTCCTCCAACTCTTTCAACTGTTCAGTTAGTACTTTCCTTGAAATATGGGGCACTATAGCATCTAACTGACCAAAACGGATACTACGGGTTCCAATAACATTAATGATTATTGGTTTCCATTTATTGCCAATAGTACCAATTGCTCTTGTAAATGGGCAATTTGAATTGCAGAATTTTTCGTCTCTCATATTTTCTAAAATTAGTAGTTACCCAATGGTAACCAGAATACACTGTGATAGTTACAAAAGTAAACTATTGATGGTATCTTTGTGAAACAAATTTAAAGAAAAATAAAATAATGAATAAATTAAAAAATAAAGTAGCCGTTATCACAGGTGGTAATAGCGGTATTGGATTCGGCATTGCACAGGAATTTAAAAATGAAGGCGCTAAAGGAGTGATTGTTGGAAGAAATCAGCAAACTTTAGATAGTTCAGTGGCTCAGCTTGGAGAGAATTTTATAGCCATAAATGCTGATGTGACCAACGTTGCCGACTTAGAAAGAGTTTTTAAAGAAACATCTGAAAAATTTGGAAAAATAGAAGTGGTTGTTGCCAATGCAGGCGGAGGAGCTGTAGGTACAGTGGCAGATCTTGGCGAAGCTGATTATGACAAAACAATGAATTTAAACTTGAAAAGCGTTTATTTCACCGTCCACAAAGCATTGCCTTACATGAATGATGGTGGTTCTATTATTCTTATCGGGTCAAATGCAGCACATAGGGCATATCCAAATTTCACACTTTATGGCGCTGCAAAAGCTGCTGTAATCTTTTTTGCAAAAGCATTTTCAAGTGATTTATTAGGTAGAAAAATCAGAGCAAATGTAATAACACCAGGTACAACGGATACCCCGGCATTTGAAAAATTTGTTCCCTTAGAACAAATTGAAGCTATAAAAACCCACTTTGCAGGTGAAATGCCGATTGGCAGAATTGGTCAACCATCTGACATTGGTAAAACAGCGGTTTTCCTGGCTTCTGATGATTCTTCGTTTATGCTTGGTGCTGAACTTCTTGTTGATGGAGGTATGACTTATTTAGCGAGGTAAATATAACAGAAGAAAGTATTCGACGAACTTGTACGGGTATATTCTATAGCAGAAATGCAGCTTACTAAAATAAAAAACTCCTTAAGAAATTAAGGAGTTTTAGCTTTATATTTTATTCCGTTTTATTTCTGTCAATAATTTTTGCCATACTAGAATTGAACAATGGGAGATTTTCGTCTAAAGTAGAAAAGAAATCGAGGTCGGCATTTTCTACTTCAATAATTGCTTTTTGCAAGACGTTTTCTCCTGTATTCGTTAACCGAATCGTTTTTGCTCTTGTATCTGTTTCATGTTCCTGTCTTGTTATGAAACCTTTTTCTTCCAGCGTTCGCAAGACTTTTGATACCATCATTCTGTCGGCATTACTTTGGTTGGCGATGTCGACTTGTGTTACAGAATTGCTTTTTTTTGAAAGCCAGCCCAAAGCTGCCAGCAATACAAATTGCGTTTGCGTTAAATCTAACGGATCTAAAACTTTCTTTAATCTGCGTTGCCAAAGCATTGTAAGTTGACCAAGCAAATAACCCGGACTATCTTTTGGACTTTTAAAATGAAAATTAATTTCTTGAGGCATAATAATGTTGAAGCAAATTGTTTCTTCTCGAATTTGTTTCTAAAATTAGTAAATAATTTACTTTTATTTGGTCTCCAAAAAAGTCAGTTTGTAACCGTCAAGATCTTTCACGTGAAATGCTCTTCCAAAAGGGGTTTCGATAATGGGTCCGGCTGTGGTTATTCCGTTACCAATGAATTTCTCTTTCAATTCGTCTACATTTTCGTTAACGGCAAACCAAAGAGCCACGCCAATTCCCAATTCTCTTTCTTCAAGTGGTTCAAGAGGTGTGCGAATAGCAAAACTTGCCTGTCCCTGATTGTACTTAAAAATACAGGCTTGCGGATTAGTGTCGCCAATCTCAAAGCCCAATTGTTTTTCATAGAAGTCTTTTGATGCTTCCAGATTTTTTACTTGTAGTGATGCAAATGTTAATTCTCTCATAGTTTCTTAATTTTAATTGTTGTCGTAAATATAGTATACACGACAACAATATGCAAATGTTTTTCTTTTTTTCTGCAGGATTTGGAAAATTCAATTAAAAGAAGAATGATTTTTATCTTAAAAAGGTTAATAAATTGTAGTAAAAATATTTCTTATATTCGCCAGAAGAAATTCAGCTTATTAATCAAATTCAACTAAAAAAAAGTTGTATTGATACTATTTTATGAATTGTATAATCAAGTTGTTGGCAATTTGTGAGAACGAGAACGATAAAAAATAAACTAAAAACCAAACTAAAAAAATGACCTTTATTAAAACAATTTCTACATTTTTAATTACACTTTTAGTCGTAACAACAACTTTTGGACAAGAATCTAAACATAAAACCAAAATTTTATTAATCGGTACAATTCACTTTGAAACACCTCATCTAGATGTGCATGAATTAAAGACAGATGATTTTTTAGCTCCTAAAAGACAACAGGAACTGGAAGAACTGACCGAAACTTTAAAACGAACAAATGCTGATAAAGTGATGATAGAAAAACCATTTAAGCAGCAAAGGCAAACGGATAGTTTGTATACGGCGTATTTAGAAAACAGGTATAAATTAACCGTTTCTGAACGGGAACAAATTGGTTTTAGATTGGCTAAAAAATTAAATTTAAAACATATAAATGGTGTAGATATTTTTTATGGAATGACACATGACAGTTTAGTTTCTGTAACGGCTAAAGAAAAAAATCAGTTGAATATATTAAAAGAATTAGGTACTACAGCTAATAACTTTATGAGTGAAATAGATGGTGTCGTAAAACGAAATTCAATAACCGGCATATTAAAATATCTAAATACAAAAGAACTTTTGCAGAAAAATTTATCATTGTACTTAAAATATTATGCAAAAATTGGTGCCGGAGAGAATTATATTGGTGCGGAATCAGTTTCTGATTGGTATTTGAGGAATTTAGCGATTTACTCGAATGTAATTACTCAAGTAAATGCAAATGACAAATACGTTATACTAATATTTGGACAAGGCCATATTCCGATATTAAAACACCTGCTGCAAAACAATGACGACTTTGAAGTCGTTGAAGTAAACAGCGTATTGAAATAAACTGCCACAAATAAAATAGAGTTAAAATTATAAGATCAAAACATGCAAGAAGAAATAACCAAATATTCAGAAAAAATTTACAAAACTGTGAAAAATACAGAACACACATTGGGAGAGAAAGTGAAAGAAATCATTATAGAAATATGCATAATTGTTTTTGCTGTGACGCTTTCGATAGGGTTGCACGGCTGGAGTGAACACAGACATCAGCAAGAAGAGGTAGCTGCGTTTCTTGCTAATTTAAAAAATGATTTAAAAAATGATATAGAAAGCATCGACAATGAAAGGAAAGCATATCAAAAGACAAACAAAGAATATGAAAAAATTTTAGCATTAACGTCTTTTCAACTTGACAGTATTTCTAAGACTAAAAAAAAGGTTGATTTCCCAGCTCATTCGCATGGACACACAATGAATATTGGTAATTATGAAGGTTTCAAGTCAAGTGGTAAAATTGGCTACATTGAAGACGAAAAACTAAAACAAAAAATATTAAGTTATTACCAAATATTTGTACCGGCACTTGACGAAGTTGATACATTTTACAATGATTATCTGTTTAAGTGTTTTGACAAAATGATAGAAAATGCAGATAAATCAGAAGCAGAAATGTATTCAGACCCAAAATTTAAAAAGTCAATCGAATTTCTTGTCAGACTGGGGAAAAATAACATAAGGGTTTATGACGAAAATACAAAACCACTAGCACTTGAACTTATTAAAGAAATTGAAAAAGAGCTGAACGAATAAAAACGGTACGCAATATAATTCCATAAAAAAACTCCTTAAGAAATTAAGGAGTTTTTTGTTTTTTAAAAGATTATTTTTCTTTTAGTAATTTTTCTAAATATTCAACTTTATCTTTTTCAGATTGAACTAAACGTTCATATAGCTCTACAACTTTATCGAGTGGATTGAAATTACAGTTATATGCATTTCCATTAATAATGCTGCCATCATTTAATGTATTACCAATAATATTTAAAACAGCTTCTTCTGAAAAATTCTTAATTCCTTCAACAGAAACACCTAAAATTTTAGCAATTTCTTCAAGTTTTGCTTCGTCTATTGTTTCACTATTTTCAATAGCAGAAACAGTTTGTTGACTTGTTCCTAAAGCTTGTGCCAAAGCTTCTTGTTTCATATCGCGAAGTTCACGGATACGGCTAATTTTTCGCCCTATGTGATTTGGTTTTGTTAGTGTGCTCATAGTTCAAAGATATTTAAAATTTCTCAGAAATTTCGTATTTGGTAAAAAACAGGACTGAATCTGTATGATACAAATGTAATAAACTTCAAAATCAAATTACTTTGGAGTTTGGAGTTTCAGAACTATTTTCTAAAACTTTGAGAAATTTTTTTTGAAATAACTATTATATCCAGCTATGATTTTTATGCCTGTAAGAATTTTTTTCTATATTAGCCAAACTAAAAACTGATAATTATATATCTATCAACTTAATTGATGAAATGTAATTTTATTGGATGTATAAACTAGTTAATAGTTAGTTAGAACTTAAAGAGCAAATATGAACTTAAAATTTATCTTTTCACTATGTCTACTATTCCTAATCTTCACTTGTAAAACATTTGGCGGGAATAATGCAAAAGCTGAAGAGCAACAGAAAAAGCAATTTGAAATTTTTAATAAGAGGATTGATTCGTTGGTTTCTAAACTTGGTAATCAATCCAAATATTTAAATGATTTGGAAAAAAAACTTGAATATCAAACTGGGCAAATTAATAGTCAAGCTGGTATGTTAGATACTGCATTCGATGGTATTTCTGGGGAAATTAGTGCATCATCTAATTATATTAGCATTTTTGGTGTTATTATAGCACTTGTAAGTATTGGCTTAGGTTGGTATGTAACAAGAATAGAAAAAAGTATAAAATCCATGAATGAGGATAGTGAAATTTTAACCCAAAGAAATATAGAAATAAAACAAAGTGTTGAGGCGTTAAGTGAAAAAATAACAAAAGATAGTAAAGGCCTTTATAATATTATTAGAAACGAAGAATCAAATCATATATTAGACAGATTAATTTCTGTTCCTGAAGATATAGATAATTTATTTTTTAATATTGCTGCAAGAGATTTTGAACCTGAGCATTACTTAAAATTAAAGGAGTCATACTTACAAGTTAAAGATAATCCAGACTACAATAAAAATTATGTAACACTTTTATTTCAACATTTTTCAAGTCTTTGGCCTGTTGATGAAGATGTGAAATATAATGTAATTAAATTTTTTGATCACACATTTAGTCATTCCTATAAAAATGATATATTAAAAACTTCTAAAGATTTCTTCACCACTTTTTCCAATTTAGATTTGATAAAATTTAAATTTGAAATAAATTCATTTATAAAAGCTTTATGCAAATCAAATTTCAAAAGCAACAAAGAAATTTATTCGATTATACACCAAACTATGAATACTAAGGAAATCAAATTCAAACTTTACAACCTAATAGAAAAGATTCCAGAAACCTTAATTTTTAGAAAGGAATTTGGTAATTTAATAATTGAGCATAACTTTGAAAATCTTTTAGAGTCTGAAACAACAATTATTGAAGAAATTAAAAATTTAAATTAAAAAAATATGAGCGAGTTATCAATAGCCATGAAAACAGGATTATTATCACGAAATCTGCGAAATTTACTTGCAGGAAAAGCAGATCTTGGTACCGCTTCAAAATTAGATGTTACGACATCTTATTTACAACATTTTTTGGATGGTAAAGCTAATATTACAATGGCTTCTAAACTTGGAATGATGACCAGTGATTTACAGATATTATTAGATAGTGTGGGAAAAAAAGGAGCAATAGGTATTATTTTAGGATTATTACTAAAAAACTAACTTGATTGTGCAAATTTCGAACTTCAACAGCGTGGATTTGCAAACTTGCCCGAAACGATAAAAAAACTCCTTAATTTCTTAAGGAGTTTTTTGTTTTTTTAAAAGATTATTTTTCTTTTAGTATACTTATAACTCCATAATAAAATCGCCAATATTTGTAGAGATTTCTTTCTTAGGTCGAAATCACAAATAATCAGCACAGATAGAAAAAGTTAACTGCATAAAAATGAGGATTAGTTTTTTCTATATCTTAATTTTGATCTAAACGTTTTAAAATGAGAGGTCTTAAACGTTCTTGATGCTCATCTCCCCAATTTCCAATAGCTGAAATTACAGGAATTAATGTTTTTCCAAAATCTGTCAGGCTATATTCGACTTTAGGAGGCACAACAGGGTAAATAATTTTTGAAACAAGTTCATGTTCCTCTAACTCCTTTAGCTGAATATTTAAAACCCTGCGTGTTGCATCTGGTATCTTACGCTGCAATTCACTTGGCCTTTTATGACCTTCATTAATAAACCAAAGCAAACGTATCTTCCATTTGCCATAAAGTACTTCACCTATTATGTCAAGCCCGCAGTTTAAACTAGGTATTATTTTTCTTTCATACATATTACAAAAGTAATCCTATGTTCCTATATGTGCAATAGGGGAATAATTTATCCCTATATGAATCGTAACTCCGTACTTGTGAGAAACTTACGTACTTCCGAGATTTGTACTATAGAAATTTAAAATACAACATAAGATGGATTATCAAAACGAATTATCAGGAAAAATTGCCTTAGTAACAGGAGGCACAAAAGGAGCTGGAAGAGCAATTGCAGAAAGGCTGCTACAAGCTGGGGCAACGGTTATTATCACTGCAAGAAACGCACCGGAAAAAGAAGATAGCAAGCTGCATTTTATTCCGTCCGACTTGAGTAAAGCAGAAGGAACACAAAAAGTTGTCAGCGAAGTGCTGTCGGCTTACGGAAGGCTTGACATTTTGGTGAACAATCTTGGTTCTTCAACAACACCTGCCGGTGGCTTTACTGCATTATCTGATGAAGATTGGGAATCAACAATCCAGGCTAATTTGCTTGCTCCGGTTCGACTGGACAGAGGGTTTTTACCTCAAATGATAGAGCGAAAAAACGGAGTTATTATTCATATAGCTTCTATTCAGGGAATACTGCCACTTTATGACTCCACTTTGCCTTATGCGGCGGCAAAAGCAGGATTACGAAACTATAGTAAAAGTTTATCGAATGAAGTTTCTCCTAAAGGTATTAGGGTGCTGACTGTTTCTCCCGGATGGATCAATACAGGAGCATCAAAAGACTGGCTGGCTGAGATTGCAAGAAACGCCAATAGTACTGTAGAAGAAGCACAGCAAGGTGTAATGCAAGCATTGGGCGGAATACCATACGGCAGACCCGCGGAGCCGGAAGAAGTAGCTGAATTAGTTGGTTTTCTTGTTTCTCCAAGGGCCAGTTATTTATCAGGAACTGAATATGTAATCGATGGCGGTACTGTACCAACAATTTAATAATCTTTAAAAATAATAACAATGAACTTACCAAAAGTATTAACAGACTTGATTAAAGCACAAAACGAATTTGACGCCGTGACTTATGCTAATTTGTTTTCAGAAACTGCCGAAGTGTTTGACGAAGGTAAAACACATAAAGGAAAAATTGAAATAGAGCGTTGGATCGATCACTCAAACAAGAACTACCAATCAGTGATGAAACCACTGGAATATACTGAAAACGGCACAACAAGCATCTTAACTGCAGAATGTTCAGGAAAATTTCCAGGAAGTCCTATCGCGCTAAAATTTCACTTTGATATTGTTGATGGGCAAATTCAGCATTTAAAAGTAACAGATTAAACATAAAAGAGAGTTTGAATGTTTACTGTAATTTATTAAAAGACAAAGCCATTGGAATCTCAATGGCTTTGTTTGTGTTCTATGGGCGATGATAGTTTGTTCCGAACCAGCTCATCTAATCTTTATTTTGATATTTTTTCCTGGTTTTGTTCTTTATCCTAAACAAGATAATTATTAAAATATAAATAAAAAAAACTCCTTAATTTCTTAAGGAGTTTCTTGGTGGGCGATGAGGGGTTCGAACCCCCGACCCCCTCGGTGTAAACGAGGTGCTCTGAACCAGCTGAGCTAATCGCCCTATTTTACTAGGCTGCTATCATTTTGTGATTGCGAGTGCAAATATACGCTAGTTTTTGAGTTCTGCAAAGAAATTGAAATAAAAAATTAAACTTTTTTCTTTGTTTGGTATTATCTCGCTGGTGCTGAATTTATTATAAGAGTAATTTTTTTAAACTTTTTTTCGAATTTTCGGCTTCGTTTATGTTAAAGGCAATTCCGCTACGACAAAAGTGCTTCCTCCAACATAAATAAAATCATTTGATGAGGCGTTTTCCTTCGCAGCAGCAAATGCATCTTCAACCGAATTGTATTTTTCTCCAATTAAATCATATTTTTTTGCCGCATCTTTTAATATTACGGTAGCTAAACCTCGCGCCGAATTAGGCCTGCAGAAATAATATTGCGCTTCTTTTGGAAAAAGAGGTAAAATAGAATCCAGGTCTTTATCATTGACAACTCCCAAAACAATATGCAGTTTCTCAAAACTTTCTTTCTGAATCTGGTTCATTACAACTGCCAAACCGTGTTTATTATGTGCCGTATCGCAAATTATTTTCGGACTTTCTCCAAGCTGCTGCCATCTTCCCTGTAAACCGGTATTTTTTACAGTATTTAATAAACCGCTTTTTAAATTATCAACTGAAACTTTAAAATCAGTTTGGGAGTTTAAAACAACAACAACCTGCTGAACGGTTTTTTTATTGTTAAACTGATAATCGCCCAATAAATCAGACGGGAAAACTCCGGAGATTAAATCGGCAGCAAAATAAATTGGGGTATTATTTTCTTTGGCTTTGGCTAAAAATACCGCTTCGGTTTCTTCGGTATATTCTCCAATTACAACCGGAACATTCGGTTTAATAATTCCGGCTTTTTCGCCTGCAATTGCCGTAGTCGTATTTCCTAAAAATTGCGTGTGATCAAGATCGATATTCGTAATAACAGAAACCAAAGGCGTAATGATATTTGTCGCATCTAATCTTCCGCCCAAACCTACTTCTATAATGGCAATATCTGTTTTTTCGGCAGCAAAATAATCAAATGCCAGACCAACAGACATTTCGAAGAAACTCATATCATTTGCTTCAAAAAAATCTTTGTGTTTGGCTACGAATTCAATCACAAAATCTTCTGAAATATCTTGTCCGTTGATTTTTATTCTTTCTCTAAAATCTTTTAAATGCGGCGAAGTATACAAGCCAACTTTATATCCCGCTTCCTGCAAAACCGAAGCCAGCATGTGCGATGTAGAACCTTTTCCGTTTGTTCCGGCAACGTGAATGCATTTTAACTGATTTTGTGGATTATCAAGATGCGCCGCAAGCAACTTAATGTTGGTTAAATCTTCTTTGTATGCCGAAGCACCCTGAAGCTGATACATGGGCAATTGGTTAAACATCCAATTTGTAGTTTCCTGATAGTTCATTTTTTTTGGATAAAATAGTTGTGAATTGAAATAATTTCCGGTTTTTTTAGTTTAATATTACAGTGAAATTATCTTTAATGCAAAATTGAAATATTTTTTAGAATTAATTATTAAAAACAAGAATTAAAATATGTTTAGCGCCATTCAATTACAAGCAGACACTATCGCAAACGCCGCATCTAACGTAGTTATCGAAAAAATTGCTCCAAATACCGAAATCTCTGTTTTAGGTTTTATCCTAAAAGGAGGTTTTTTCTTAATACCAATTGCCATTTTACTTTTTTACACGATTTATGTCATTTTTGAACGTTATATGTATATCAGTAAAGCGTCGAAAATTGATGCAAGATTAATGCAGGATGTTGGAGATAAGCTAAATGCAGGTAATATTGAATTGGCACGAACTATTGTAGAAAGAAGCAATACAGCCGCAGGAAATATTTTGAAAGAAGGTGTTTTGGTAATCGGAAGACCAATTGCTGAAATCGAATCAAATATGGACCGCGCCGCCGATATCGAAATTGGTGAAATGGAAAGACATTTAGGTCACCTTGGACTTATTGCCGGTATTGCGCCAACTTTAGGTTTCATCGGAACGATTTCCGGAGTAATTAAGATTTTCTACAGCATTTCTGTAACCGAAAATATTAGTATCGGAAATATCTCCGGAGGTTTATACGAAAAAATGATCAGTTCAGGTTCCGGACTTATTGTGGGTATTATTGCCTATAGTGCGTACCATTTACTGAACGGAAAAATTGATGATTTTGCCTTGAAGATTCAGAAACAAATATTAGAATTTGTCAATATAATTCAAAGAGCATAAGCTATGTCTATTAAAAGAAAAAGAAGATTTCATGCCGAAGTGGCGACTTCATCACTAAGTGATATTATGTTTTTCTTGCTGTTGTTTTTCTTAATTATATCAACGCTTGCAAATCCTAATGTTATTAAAATGACATTGCCAAAAGCGAAATCAAACGAAAAAACCAATAAACAATTAATCAGTTTATCGGTTACAGAAGATAAAAAATTCTACATTGACAAAGAACCGGTTGACTTCGAAAATCTGGAAACGAGTTTAATGGCCAAAATAGGAGCAGACAAACAACAAACCGTTGTCGTTAGAATTCCGTTTAATTTGCAGGTTCAGGATCTGGTTGATGTCTTGCAAATAGGAGTGAAGAACAATTTGAAATTTGTAATTGCTACGAGTCCGAAGTAATTATCTGGGCGTGACCACAATAAAAAAATGGGCTAATCAGTATAACGTTGATTCGCCCATTTTTTTATTGCGGTCGGGCTATCCGCGCTACTTCGGTAGCTAGCTTCTATCCCTCACGCGAAAAAAGAGAATATAGAGGAAAGAATATAGAGGAAAGAAGAAAGAGAATAGATTAAAGAATATAGAAACAAGAAGCAAGAAGAAATCTCCGCAAGTAACTCCGCAACGATTGTCTTTGCGAGGAACGAAGCAATCTCACGATGCATATCACACAATGCTAATTGTTAGTGAGATTGCTTCGTTCCTCGCAAGGACTTACGAGATTTATAAACATAAAAAAGGCTTTCTGATTTCAGAAAGCCTTTTTTATATTCGTGAAAATTAGTGCAATTCGTGTTTTAATTCAAACTAAAATTATAAACAATCTTCCCAACCTGTTTTGCTGCTGCTTTATCATCAGGCGACCATTTTGTATTCATCGCAGCAATTTTTGCTTGTTCTAGTAAACAGCTTGCTGTATTTGTTGTTCCTTTTATTCCGGCAGTCGCACTAATTGTTTTTCCGTTTTGATCGACTGTAACTTCTACTACAACTTTTCCTTCTTCGTTACAAGTGTATTTTGGTGCAGGTTTAGATAATGCTTTTCTGTTTCCTAGCGAATATCCTGATCCTCCGCCAGAACCACCGCCGCTTCCGGTTCCGTAACCGCTTCCGGTGCCAATACCATTTCCGGTTCCGTTTCCTCCTCCGGTTCCGCCACCAGAGCCGCCGGTTCCGTAGTAACCGTTAGATCCTAAACTTCCGTTTGCTTTTCCTTTATTTCCTGCTGTTTTATCGTCGCCGTCACCGCCTTTGTTAGATCCTTTTAAAATACTTGATAAAGCGTCGTTTGTAGAATTTGAAACTTTTGGCTTTTGAGGTACCGGTTTTGTTTCCGGTTTTTCAACAGGAGTTGGTTTTTTAGGTTTTTCCTTTACGGGAATAATTACGTCTTCTGCATCTGTTGTTGCGTTTTCCTGTGTAATTACTGCTTCGTCCGGAGTTGCTTTTGCAGGCGTCGCTTTTGCTTCGTTTTTAACGTTCAGAACTTCACTTTTATAATTAGCCCCAGATCCTACATCACTGTCTCCAAAATTTATGGTTACGCCACCGCCACCGCCGCCTTCTGCAAGTGCTGCGTTATTTTCCGGATTGTATGGCGGCCAAAAACGTATAAAAAACAGCAATAGTATTATTACCGCATATATCGCCGTGGTGAATAATAGTGATTTCTTTTTATCTGAAGAATCGGTGGAACTCATTTTGATTCTGAATTTTGTAATTGTATTTAATAAAAACGTTTAAAAGTACTAAAAATTGTTTAGAAACAAAGAGAGAATTTAACCGCGAAGGCCGCAAAGGTTTACGCAAAGAACGCTAACTTATTTCTCGCAAAGTCGCGAAGTCGCAAAGTTTTTCTTTTTTAAGTTTTTCTTTGCTACTTCGCGACTTTGCGAGATTAAAAAGAAGCTTTGCGAACTTCGCGTAAACCTTTGCAAACTTTGCGATTAAACCATAAAAAAACGAGCCAAATTAATATCTGGCTCGCTTATAAATAAAGTATAAAAAATTATACTAATTGTTTCAATGCAATTTCAAAAGCAGTTGCACTAATATTTGTTTTTGATGGATTTAAAGCGTGAGCTTTTACAATCGCATTTTTTATAATTTCCGAAGTATCGTTAAAGATCGCCTCATCTGTCATTTGTACTTTTTTCTCCATGAAATAAGCAAAAACCCTTGCCATTCCACAGTTTGAAATAAAATCAGGAATCAAACTTACTTTATGATCCACTTCTTCCATAATAGATCCGAAGAAAATTTCCTTATCTGCAAAAGGAACATTCGCTCCACAAGAAATAACTTCCAATCCGTTTGAAATTAAACTGTCAATTTGGGTTTGTTGTACCAATCTTGACGCTGCACAAGGCGTGAAAATTTCAGCACCAATAGTCCATATTTTTTCGTTGATTTCCTCAAACGGAATCATATTATCGGCAACTAATTTGTTTCCGTCTTTATTTAAAAACAACGTTCTGATTTCTTCAAAAGAAAAACCTTCTTCTTTGATTAAACCTCCGTCACGATCAATAATACCGATTACTTTTGCGCCCATTTCGGCTAAATAAAAAGCAGCAGCAGAACCTACATTTCCAAATCCCTGAACAATTGCTTTTTTACCTTTAATGTCTCCGCCATAAGTAGCGTAAAAATGACGAACTGCTTCTGCAACGCCATATCCGGTAATCATATCAGCAACTGTATATTTTCTTGTTACATCCGGTGAAAATTTCGGGTTCTCGATAACCTTAATTACACCTTGACGCAATTGACCAATTCTATTGATTTTATCTGCTTCGGTTGGTTTAAAATGTCCGTTAAAAACACCTTCCTGCGGATGCCATACACCACATTCTTCCGTCATTGGAATCACTTCGTGAATTTCATCTACATTTAAATCTCCACCGGTTCCGTAATAACTTTTTAATAAAGGAGAAACCGCTTTGTACCAACGCTGTAAAACTCCTTTTTTACGAGGATCATTCGGATCAAAATTAATTCCGGATTTAGCACCGCCAATTGCAGGACCTGAAACCGAGAATTTTACTTCCATTGTTTTGGCTAGTGACAGAACTTCATTCATATCAAGGCCTTTACGCATTCTTGTTCCACCTCCTGCGGCTCCTCCACGAAGTGAATTAATTACTGTCCAGCCTTCAGCTTCTGTTTCAGAATCTTTCCAGTTAAAAACAATTTCAGGTTCTTTATTTTCAAATTGCTGTAATAAATCTTTCATTTTGTTAAGATATGTTTATTTTGCGTAAAAGTATAAAATAGAATAATGCGAATAATGTATTTTGCATCAATTTTATGGAATAAAAAAATAAAGCCGAAAACGTAATAGTTTCCGGCTTTAAATTTTATAACGATTAGGTACTTATTGCCCTAATAAATGCTTTTTTAAGGTATCATCAACTGGTTTGTCAGACAACCAGATTCCGAATAATGCTTTTTTGAAATCAAATCCAGGAATTTTTCCTTTTACAACTTCATTTTTAATTACGTTGATGGTTTGATCAAAAGGATTGTACGCTAAAATAAATACATCTTTTTCTTTTATATCCTCACTTAATAGCTTTTTGAAGTCCTCAATTCTTGGTCTTAATTCCTCCAGATTACTTCCTGCTGACTTTTCAAAACCGGCATTCATCGCTTTGGTTAATTTGTTTGAAGAAACCATAGATGAGGTAATTTCGATGCGAATCGCCATTTCGGTATCACTGTCAATAATGAATTTTGGATCCTGGCTTAATTGTGATAAGTATAACGCCTGAACGTACACTTCTAACCACATTTTAGATCTTCCGCCGGCACCGTTAAGTTGTAAAGTTTTGTTTTGAAATTCAATTTTTCTGGGTACAGTAACGCCGTTTACCTCAAGGTGAGTTTGCGCTGAAACTGATGAAAATTGAAGACACAAAATGAATGTAAATAATAGTAAAATCTTTTTCATACTCTATTCGATAATTTATTTTTTTTAGGCAAAATTAATGTTAATTTTTTGATTTTTTAACACATTAAAAATATTTTTAGTTTCTAGTGTATTCATAATCAAATTAGTAAGACTTGCTTTACGTACATATACGTGGTTTTGGAGCTTTTGGTTTTTTTGAAGTTGTGATTGTTTAAACCTTTATAATTAATGTTTTTTTATCCATAACTTAATTCTTAAATTTTGAAGAAAATGCGGTAAAATTGAAGTTATAGACTTTAAAATTCAACATAATCACGAAAACGTTATCGTGATTATTGTTAATATCTTAAAATTATATGCACGCATTGTTAATTCGAGTTTAAAAATTATCTTTGAAAACCTATTTTAGAGAATGGAATAGGATTCAAAAAACACAAAAAAACCAGCTGAACTAACGTTATGAACTTTGGTTTAGAAAACAAAAAATAAAAAACTATGGATTTTAATCTTACCGAAGAACATTTAATGATTCAACAAGCTGCGAGAGATTTTGCCCAAAACGAATTGTTGCCGGGAGTTATCGAACGCGATGAAAAGCAAATTTTTCCAACAGAGCAAGTAAAAAAAATGGGACAACTGGGTTTCATGGGAATGATGGTTGATCCTAAATATGGCGGAAGCGGACTTGATACTATTTCGTACGTAATTGCTATGGAAGAAATTTCTAAAGTTGATGCTTCGGCTTCTGTAGTTATGTCTGTGAATAATTCATTGGTTTGCTGGGGTTTACAGGAATTTGGAACTGAAGAACAAAAACAAAAATATTTACCGGGTTTAGCATCTGGTGAAATTCACGGTGCTTTTTGCTTAAGTGAGCCGGAAGCGGGAAGTGATGCCACTTCTCAAAAAACGACTGCGATTGATATGGGAGATCATTATTTGGTAAACGGAACAAAAAACTGGATTACAAACGGAAATACGGCATCTGTATATTTGGTAATCGCTCAAACACATCCTGAGAAAAAACACAAAGGAATCAATGCGTTGATTATGACTAAAGATATGCCTGGTTTTTCTGTTGGACCAAAAGAACAAAAAATGGGAATTCGCGGTTCTGATACACATTCATTAATGTTTAGTGATGTAAAAGTTCCTAAAGAAAACAGAATTGGAGAAGACGGTTTCGGATTTAAATTTGCCATGAAAACACTTGCCGGAGGACGTATCGGGATTGCGTCTCAGGCTTTGGGAATTGCTTCGGGAGCTTATGAACTGGCTTTGAAATATTCGAAAGAAAGAAAAGCTTTTGGAACTGAAATCTGCAATCATCAGGCAATTGCTTTTAAATTGGCAGACATGGCGGTGAATATCGAAGCGGCGCGTCATTTATGTATGAAAGCGGCGTGGGATAAAGACCAGCATAAAAATTATGATGTGAGTGGTGCAATGGCAAAATTATTTGCTTCGCAAGTAGCGATGGATACGGCCGTTGAAGCTGTTCAGATTCACGGTGGAAATGGATATGTAAAAGAATATCATGTAGAACGTTTTATGCGTGATGCAAAAATTACACAGATTTACGAAGGAACTTCAGAGATTCAAAAAATCGTAATTTCAAGATCTGTTATCGGAGGATAATTTCTTTAATAAAAATATTTTAAACCCTTTCAGGCTTTTGCTTCGAAAGGGTTTTTTTATGTGATTTAATTTCTATTGGAGTTTTTTGAAGTTTAAAAATGTTCTGCATCAGAGCATTATTCAAAAAAGAGAAAATAGTATTATATTGCAGTAAATTATTTATTTTTAAAAAGTATTATCCCGGATTCTTATTCGGTTATTTAAAAATATAAATATTTAAAGCTTAAATTTTCTCTTCTATGAAAAAACTATACTTTCTTCTTCCGCTTGTTTTATTGGGATGTAAAACCAGTACATCAACAGTAAGTGAAAAACCGTCAAAAGAAACATCAAAATCAACTGAAATAACCTATAAAGTTGATCAGAAAGAAGTTTCAGATTTTCTTAAATATCTTTCTTCTGATGAATTAGAAGGCCGCGAAACCGGAACCAGAGGAATAGAAAAAGCAGCTGTTTTTTTAGAAGATTTTTTGAAGAAAAATAACGTGAAACCTTATTTTAAAACGTATCGCGATACGCTTACCAATTTCAAATTGCCTGCTTTTAATATTGTTGGCGTTATAGAAGGAACAGATCCTGAACTTAAAAAAGAGTTTGTGGTTTTAAGTGCGCATTATGATCATATTGGTTTATTAAAAGATAAGCAAGGCGACTTAATTAATAATGGGGCAAATGATGATGCGTCCGGAGTAACTGCAGTTGCTCAAATGGCAAAATACTTTACGGAGACAAAATCGAATAAACGCAGTATTCTGGTGGTGTTTTTTGCCGGAGAAGAGAAAGGATTATTGGGTTCTAAAAGCCTGGTTCAGAAATTAAAAACACAAGAATTTAATTTATACGCTCAATTGAATATCGAAATGATTGGTGTGCCAATGAAACGTGATTATCTGGCTTATATAACCGGTTTTGATAAATCGAATATGGCCGAAAAAATAAATGAATATACCGGAAAAAAGACCATTGGGTTTTTACCAAAAGAAGCTGAATATAAATTGTTTTACAGATCTGATAATTATTCATTTTATGAAGCTTTCAAAAAACCTTGTCAGTCAATAAGTACTTTTGATTTTGAAAATTTCGAATTTTATCATCATGTTTCAGATGAATTTAAAGTAATGGATATTCCGCACATGACGGCTTTTATTCAGGAATTTTTACCGGCTGTAACAAAAATGGCAGACACTCCAACAGAAGAAATTACAATGAAATAATAATCACTCTTTTTATTGGATTGCTTATTTTTGCTTCATGAAAAATATTATTGTTACCGGAACGAGTAGGGGAATTGGTTATGAACTGGCTTTGCAATTTGCGAATGCCGGTCATCAGGTTTTGGCTATCTCGAGAAATACACCTCAGACACTTTTACAACATCAAAATATTACGTGCCTTTCGGTTGATTTGTCAAACGAATCGGCTTTGCAGGCTGTAGATGCTTTTCTTTCTTCAACCTGGAAAAGAGTTGATGCCGTGGTTCATAATGCAGGCGCTTTGTTATTGAAACCTTTTGCAGAAACCACTCAGGCTGATTTTGAAAGTATTTATAAAGTCAATGTTTTTGCTGTAGCGAATCTTACCAGAATTTGCCTGCCGTATCTTCAAAAAGGAAGTCACGTAGTTACCATAAGTTCGATTGGCGGTGTAAGAGGAAGTCTTAAATTTGCCGGATTAGCCGCGTACAGTTCCAGTAAAGGTGCTGTAATTACTTTAACCGAATTATTGGCAGAAGAATATAAAGAACAAGGAATTTCGTTTAATGTTCTCGCTTTAGGTTCAGTTCAGACAGAGATGCTGCAAGAAGCTTTCCCCGGATATCAGGCACCAATTTCTGCAGAAGGAATGGCAACTTATATTTATGATTTTACCTTAAATGGAAATAAATATTTTAATGGAAAGGTGCTTGAGGTTTCTTCGACTAATCCTTAGTTAATTATGAATTATGAGTTTTGAATTATGAGTGAAAGTATTGTGAAGGTTAAGAGTTTTGAATTAGCTATTAGAGGAGTCAATTTTTATAAGTGGTTGGTTGCAGAAAAGAAAGAATTTGTGATGAGTAAACAATTTTTACGTTCCATTACTTCGGTTGGAGCAAATGTGCGCGAAGCAGTTAATGCGCAAAGTAAAGCCGATTTTATTCATAAATTATCTATTTCTCAAAAAGAATGTGACGAATCAATGTATTGGCTAGAGATATTAAATGCAACAAACTATGTTTCTGCTATAGAATTTGAATCAATGCATAATCAATGTCATGAAGTTTTGAAAATTATAAAAAGTATCATTATCACCTCAAAGAAAAATAATAAGTTAGTAAACTCATAACTCATACTTCATAACTCATAATTATTTTGAACGAAACTTTAGCTAAATACATTCCGGAACATGCAGTAAAGCCTGTTTTTGATTTGATTGTTGCCAATCAGGTTCATCTTAAAATCGTAAATGAGCGTCAGACGCGTCATGGCGATTATAGGCGCGGACATACTGGTAAACATGAAATTACGGTAAATGCAAGCTTAAATAAATATCGTTTTTTGATGACGTTAATTCATGAGATTGCCCATTTGGTTGCTTTCGAAAAGTTTGGACGAAATATCAAACCGCACGGAGACGAATGGAAATTTACATTTCAGCGTTTAATGGTTCCGTTTATTCGTCCGGAGATTTTCCCGGGACAATTATTGCCTTTATTAGCACGTCATTTTAAGAATCCTACGGCGAGTAGTGATACTGATACGACTTTGTCTTTGGCTTTAAAGCAATACGATAAGGAAAACGATAAAAATTATGTTTTTGAAATTCCCTACGGAAGCGTATTCAGAATTAAAAACGGGAAGATATTTAAGAAACTTGCCGTGAGAACAAAACGTTTTGAATGTATCGAAATAAGCTCGGGAAAGACTTATCTTTTTAATCCGAATGCTGAAGTCGAATTGATAAATATTCAATAAAATCCCAAATTCCAATTCTATAAAAATGGAGTTTGGGATTTTTGTTTAGAAAATTGTTTGCTTAAGCATAAGATATTCTTTATTCATGTTTTGCTAAATAATTGCATCTTTATAAATAAATATAAAATTGATTATGATAAAAAAACTACTTAGAATATATCTTATTTTATTGCTTTCAGGTTCCGTTCATGCACAACAAATCAATGATACAGACGTCACGGAAAAATCAAATCCAATAATCTTTGGAGAACTTTTTGGAGGTTTGGTCGGTATGAATCATTTTGGTGTTTGTGGTGGTGCCGAATTAAATTATCAAAACAAAAAAAGTCTTTTTACTTTTAGATTTACTAACGTAACCGGATATATAAAATGAGCTTAATATTTTTTTTCCGGTACCCACTTATTATCAGTCAGAAGATAATTTAGAATATGCGATTTTATATGGAAGAAGATGGCTGTCTGACAGACATTCTTTTAGTATTTCTGCCGGAATAAGCTGTAATAATCTGGATTCAAAAAGAAGGATTATTGACGAAGAAGCCGAAACATATTACTATAACCGTAATTATGAAACCTTTTACGGCGTCCCTTTTGAGCTTAATTATAAATGGTTTTATAAGAAAAGAAAATCTAAATTAATCTACAATGCTTTAATACCCAGTGTTGGCGCAAAGCTTTTGGGTAATATTTCTAAAAATAGTTATATAGGTGTTGGATTAACTCTAGGTTTAGGATTTGCAAGGGAATACTAATTATACTCTTGAAGAAAATTCCAATATAAAAAATCCCAAATTCCAATTTGTTACAGTTGGAATTTGGGATTTTTTTATTGAGTTTTCCAGTGGAATTTGGAATTTAAAATATTGGAATTTTAAAATTATCCTTTAAGATAGGCTTCTCTCACTTTTTTAAACAAGTTAGAAGAATAAACAAACTTCACAATATCTTTATTATCAGTTCTAAAGATTTCTTCCTTAGTTCCCTGCCACGCTTTTAATCCTTTTTTTAAGAATACGATATTTTCGCCAATTTCCATTACCGAATTCATATCGTGCGTGTTTATAACCGTTGTGATGTTATATTCTTCTGTAATTTCTTTTATCAGATTATCAATCAAAGTAGAAGTATTTGGATCTAAACCAGAGTTTGGTTCATCACAAAACAAATATTTCGGATTGTTTACAATCGCGCGTGCAATCGCCACACGTTTTTGCATACCTCCCGAAATCTCCGAAGGTAATTTTTTGTGCGCATCAATTAAATTTACTCTTTCAAGAACAAAATCAACACGTTCCTTAATTTTTGCTCTATTATCGCTGGTGAACATTTTTAGAGGAAAGGCAACATTTTCTTCAACAGTCATCGAATCAAATAAAGCACTTCCTTGAAAAACCATTCCAATTTCAGTTCTTAGTTCTCTTTTTTCATCTGGATTTAATTCAGAATAAACTCTTCCGTCAAATTCAATTGTTCCTGAATCTGGCGTGTGAATTCCTAATAATGTCTTTAATAAAACTGTTTTTCCAGATCCACTTTGCCCGATAATTAAGTTGGTTTTTCCGGTTTCAAAAACCGTCGAAACTCCTTTTAAAACTTTACTGTCAGCAAATGATTTTTCTATGTTTTTTACTTCTATCATTATCCTAATAATAATTGAGTTAATATATAATTAAAAAGAATAATACAAACAGATGTCCATACAAATGATACCGTACTTGCTTTTCCAACTTCTAAAGCGCCGCCTTTCATGTAATATCCGTGAAAAGATGGAATTGTAGCTAATAACATTGCGAAAATTAAAGTTTTAATAAAAGCATATGTAATATGAAAAGGAATAAATTCCATTTGTGCTCCCTGAATAAAGTCCTGACTTGTCGAAAATCCTCCGTATGCACAAGCAAGCCATCCTCCAAAAATTCCTAAAAACATACTAATTCCGATAACGAAAGGGTACATTAATAAGGCAACTATTTTTGGGAAAACAAGATAGTTTAATGAATTAACACCCATTACTTCTAAAGCATCAATTTGCTCGGTAACACGCATTGTTCCAATACTTGACGTAATGTAAGATCCCATTTTTCCGGCCATAATAACCGAGATAAAAGTAGGGGCAAACTCCAGAATCACAGATTGACGAGTGGCAAAACCAATTAAATATTTTGGAATTAACGGATTGGTTAAGTTTAGAGCAGTTTGAATGGCAACAACTCCTCCGATAAAGAAGGAAATAAAACAAACAATCCCAAGAGAATCAATTATTAAATCATCTATTTCTTTGAAAATCAAATTCTTCATAACAGACCACTTTGTCTGTTTATTAAAAATTTCTTTCAGCATTAAAAAATATCTTCCTATTTGGGATAAGTAACGAATTAGCATCATAAGTTTACAAATATTGGCTAAGGTAAAAAGAAGTTATGAGTTTTGGGTTATGAGTTGAGTATTTTCGGTTCTTTTTCGAATCAAATTAACTTTTGTTTCATTTTTTCAAAACGATATTTTCTAATAAATTTTGCCTGTTCGGGGGTAACTAACAAAGGAGTTTTAGCTTTTTTAGCTTTCCAGAATCCTCTGATATAATCTAAAAATAAGAATGGTTTTTTCTTCATCATCGCCAGTTTTGCCGAAGCAATTGAGGTAATCCAAAAACCATATCCTAAAGTATAAAAAGCTTCGCCTTGTTTGTAACGTGCTGTTTTATTGTAGTTTGCGCCTGTTGGTTTCAGGTGTTTTACATGTAATGAAGAATCTGTAACTATTTTCCAGTCATAAAATTTACAAAGTAATTCGTCTACCGTGTCCCAACCCATTGCAGGTTTTAAACCCCCAATTTGCAAAAAAGTTTCTTTTCTGTAGGCTTTCAATGCACCGCGAATATGATCTTTATCGGTCAGGTTTTCTAAAACCCAGTCACCATTTTTTTCAATGTAACAAAAACCTCCTGCCATTCCAATTTGTGGATCTGATTGAAAATGATTGATAATGGTTTCAAAATAGTTAGGAGGAAAAATTAAATCACCGTCTATTTTTACGATAATATCATAATCTGAATCTAAAGTTTCAAAACCTTTTTGAAAAGCCTGAATTACTTTACTTCCCGGCATGTGAATCGCATCAGAAGTTTTGTTTACAACAGAGATATATGGATTTTCCTTTGCAAAACCCAAAACGACTTCTTCTGTTTTATCTGTTGAATTGTCATTTACAACAACAATTTTTGAAGGTAAAACAGTTTGTGAAATCAGAGATTGTAAGGTCAGACCAATTAAATCCTGCTCGTTGTGCGCGGGAATGACGATGTAATATTTCATAATTTTTAATTTAAATCCCAATTCTTTAAATTTCAAATTCCAATCAAGGAATGCTCAATTGGAATTTGGAATTTATTTTTGGAATTTGCCGTTAGGCTCTTTCAGCGTAAACTATATAGTAACGATTGGTAAAACTGCGTAAAAATGGTCTTAAACCAAATTTCTTTACCGGGTTTGTCCATTTTTGTCTGTCGATAATTTTCCAGCCGGTTTTTTCTAAAAGCCAGTCTAATTGCCAATCTTCAAATTCATGGTAATGTCTGTCCCACATATCTGTTTTTGAACGATATGCCGGAGAAAACCACAAACGCATCGGAATTGAAATTAGAAGTTTATCTGATTGAATTTCGTTTAAAATCGTAAAAGGATTTAATAAATGTTCGAAGATTTCAAACGCAGTAACAACATCTTGTTTGTCATTTTTTAAAACATTCTGATCTAAATCTAAATCTTCACCGGTAGTATTTTTAACGGAATATCCGGCTTCTTTCATGATTTTAGAAAATGGATTTTCGACTCCTAAATCAAGAATGGTTTCAGATGTTTTAATATGCTTTTGTAAAAATTCTAAAGTAAGTTTGAATCTTTTATTGGGAAACGTTTTTTCGTACATAGTCATTGCGAGGAACGAAGTAATTTTTCGTTCTTTGATTTTATGATTAGGTGGCAAATATACTAAAAAGTCCGCATTTTAAAATGCGGACTTTTTTAGTTTTCGGTATTCAGTCACAGTTTACAGTCGCAGTAATCAGAAGCTGAAAACTGAGACTGAATACTGAGACTGAGACTTGCGACTAATAACTAGTATCTATATACAAAGGCATTAACGTTCATACCTGCTCCAACAGAAGCAAAAATTACAACGTCACCTTTATTGATTTCATGATTTTCCAGTTTTCCCTGAATTAAAAGATCATATAAAGTTGGAACGGTTGCAACGCTACTGTTTCCTAAATCATGAATACTCATTGGCATAATATTTTCAGGAGCAGTTTTGTCGTATAATTTGTAAAAACGGGCAATAATAGCTTCGTCCATTTTTTCATTTGCCTGATGAATCAGGATCTTTTTTACATCATCAATTGCAATTCCGCTTTTGTCCAGACAGCTTTTCATCGCGCATGGAACCTGGCTTAAGGCAAATTCGTAGATTTTTCGGCCATACATTTTGATGTATTTAATATCCGGATCTAAATCAGGATTGTATGATTTTCCGAAGAATAAAAAGTTAGCTTCGTCATTTGCATAAGTGGCACTTTCGTAAGATAACAAACCAGTTTCATCATCATCAGAAGCTTCTAAAATGGAAGCTCCGGCACCATCAGAATAAATCATAGAATCACGATCATGATCGTCGACAACTCTTGATAAAGTTTCGGCACCAATTACCAAAACACGATTTGCCATTCCGGATTTAATGAATGCGTTCGCTTGCAAAACACCTTCAATCCAGCCCGGACATCCGAAAAGAATATCGTAAGCAACACATTTTGGGTTTTTGATTCCTAATTTGTTTTTTACCCTTGTCGCTAAACTTGGTAAAATATCAGATTGGTTTGTACCTGTTTTTACATCACCAAAATTGTGTGCAAAAATGATATAGTCTAAAGTTTCACGATCAATTTTGGCATTTTCAATTGCTCTTTCGGCTGCAAAAAATGCCAGGTCTGATGAAGTATGGTGATCTTCGGCGTAACGTCGATTTTCGATTCCGGTTATACCTTTGAATTTTTTAATTACAACTTCATTCGGGTAGCCAAAAGGAGTTCCGTCTTCATTCAAAAAAATATGTTTGTCAAAATCAGTATTCTTAACTTCTTTATTAGGAATGTAACTTCCTATGCCTATTATCTTTATTTTCATTCTTCCCTTTAATTATGCAATAAATTTATGGCTAAATTATAAATAAAATTATGATAACTATCATAAAAAATACTATGCATGCATATAATTATCAAATAGTAATTTTTTTCTGAATATATTGTTTATTTTCTAATGATTTTGTGATTTTACCGAGATTTCAAACGTTTGCGATTTGTTTGCGAACTGATTTTTATTTCGTTTAATTCTTAAAGTTTTTTTATTTTGTTATAAATGAAACGGAAGATTTGGAATGTGTTAAAGATTGGAAGAGTTTAAAATTTTAAGTTTCAGGTTTCAGGTTTCAAGTTAGTTGGAACCTGAAACATGAAACCTGAAACAAAAAAGAAACCCGACAAGTTTAAGAACCTGTCGGGTTTGGATATTTATTTAAAAGAAAACTTTCTTAATTTTCCATGTAAGCTTCGATAGGAGCACAGCTGCAGATTAAGTTTCTGTCACCGTACGCGTCATCTACACGACGAACAGATGGCCAGAATTTATTTTCAGCAATATACTCTAATGGGTAAGCCGCTTTTTCTCTGGAGTATGGGAAATCCCAAGAATCAGTAGTTAACATTGCCAATGTGTGCGGTGCATTTTTCAATACGTTGTTTTTATCATCGGCAGTTGCAGCTTCGATCTCTTTTCTGATTGAAATAAGAGCATCACAAAAACGATCTAACTCAGCTAAATCTTCAGATTCTGTAGGCTCGATCATTAAAGTTCCTGCCACAGGGAAAGAAACCGTAGGAGCGTGGAAACCATAATCCATCAAACGTTTTGCGATATCACCAACTTCAATTCCGTTTTCTTTAAATGAACGGCAATCTAAAATCATTTCGTGAGCCGCTCTTCCACATTCTCCTGTATAAAGAATTGGGTAGTGACCTTCAAAACGTGATTTCATATAGTTGGCATTCAAAATCGCATGTTCTGTAGCACTTTTTAATCCTTCGGCGCCCATCATTGTGATGTAACCGTAAGAAATTAAACAAACTAAAGCTGATCCGTAAGGAGCAGAAGAAATAGCTGTAATCGCTTGTTCACCACCAACTTTTAAGATTGGGTTTGTTGGTAAAAACGGAACCAGTTTTTCATTCACGCAAATTGGTCCAACTCCAGGTCCGCCACCACCGTGAGGAATAGCGAATGTTTTGTGTAAGTTTAAGTGACAAACGTCAGCACCAATTGTAGCAGGATTTGTTAATCCAACTTGTGCGTTCATGTTGGCACCATCCATATATACTAATCCGCCATTGTCGTGGATTAATTTAGTTATTTCAATAATTGAAGATTCGAAAACTCCGTGAGTAGAAGGATATGTTACCATTAAACAAGATAAATCATCTTTGTGTTCAATCGCTTTTTCTCTTAAATCTTCTACGTCAATATTTCCTTCCGGAGTAGTTTTAGTAACAATGATTTTCATTCCGGCCATCGCTGCAGAAGCAGGATTGGTTCCGTGAGCAGATGAAGGAATCAAACATACATTACGGTGACTTTCGTTTCTTGATAAATGGTAAGCACGAATTGCCATTAAACCGGCATATTCTCCCTGAGCTCCAGAGTTAGGCTGTAATGTTGTTCCGGCAAATCCGGTAATTACATTTAGTTGCTCCTCCAGTTTTTTAAGCATCGTGATATAACCTTCAGCTTGCTCAACTGGTGCAAAAGGGTGAATGCTGTTCCAGTTTGGCATTGATAAAGGCAACATTTCCGAAGCTGCGTTTAATTTCATTGTACAAGAACCTAATGAAATCATCGAATGATTCAATGATAAATCTTTACGCTCTAATTTTTTGATGTAACGCATGATCTGACTTTCTGAATGATGATTGTTGAATACATCATGCGTTAAGAAAGGCGACGTTCTTTCTAATGAAGCAGGTAATTGACTTGCAGTTGCTAATTCAGCAATAGTAAAAGTTTCTTTTCCTAAAGCTTCAGCAAAAATGGCAATAATTTGGTTGATGTCGGCAATTGAAGTTGTTTCATTAAATGAAATAGAAATCGTATCAGCATCAACATAGTAGAAGTTTACTTCGTTTTTCTCTGCAATAGCTTTTACTTTTTGAGCATCTGCTTTTACTAAGATAGTATCAAAGTAAGCCGTATTAGTTTGGAAAACGCCTAGTTTATTTAAAGCTTCAGCAGTAGTAACCGCTGATGCGTGAACTTTGTTTGCAATGTATTGTAACCCTTTTGGTCCGTGGTAAACCGCATACATTCCGGCCATAACCGCTAATAAAACCTGCGCTGTACAAATGTTTGAAGTTGCTTTTTCACGTTTAATGTGCTGCTCACGAGTTCCTAACGCCATACGTAAAGCACGATTTCCGTTTACATCAATCGAAACTCCGATGATACGACCTGGCATAGATCGTTTGTATTCATCTTTAGTGGCAAAAAATGCAGCATGAGGGCCACCATAACCCATTGGTACACCAAAACGCTGTGTAGTTCCAACAACTACTGCAGCTCCCATTTCTCCCGGAGAAGTTAAGGCAGCTAATGATAAAATATCAGCAGCAAAGGCAACTTTTATTTCGTTTTCTTTTGCTTTGGCAACAAAAGCGCTGTAATCGTTTACCTGACCGTATTTACCCGGATATTGCAAAATGGCTCCGAAGAACTCATTTGAAAAATCAAAGTTTTCGTGGTTACCAACAACTAATTCAATTCCGATAGGAGTTGAACGAGTTTGAAGTATCGATAAAGTTTGTGGTAAAATTTCTTCAGAAACGAAGAATTTATTGATATTATTTTTCTTTTGGTCACGTGTACGAACGTCAAATAACAAAGCCATAGCTTCGGCAGCAGCAGTTCCTTCATCAAGTAAAGAAGCGTTTGCAATTTCCATTCCTGTTAATTCAATAACAGTAGTCTGGAAATTTAAAATAGCTTCAAGACGACCTTGAGCAATTTCAGCCTGATAAGGCGTATAAGCCGTATACCATCCCGGGTTTTCGAAGATATTTCTTTGAATCGGAGCCGGAACAATAGTTGGATGATAACCCAAACCAATATACGATTTGAATACTTTGTTCTTCTTTCCTAATTCCTGAATATGATTTGCGAATTCGTATTCCGTCATTGCAGGATCTAAGTTTAAAGGTGCTTTTAAACGAATGTCATCCGGAAGGGTTTCGTAAACAAGTTGTTCGATCGATTCAACCCCAATAGTTTGTAACATGTGTTGAAGATCTGTTTCTCTTGGGCCAATGTGTCTTAAAGCAAAAGCATCTGTTCTCATTTGTAGCTATCTATTTTTTAAAAATCAAATGTAATTTTCGGATGTAATATTCGACTTAATCTCATGTTACACAAGGTTTATTACATTTTATAGTAAATGTGTTGTTTTTTTGTGGCGCAAAATTAAGTATTATTAATAATTTAATGGGTATTTTTAACTTCAATTTTTGTCAAATTTTTAACTAAAGAGTTGATTTGTTACCAATTGATTAGATTTGAGCTATGAAACTTCTAAAGCAGATATTCGATTTTTACCTCAACAGCAGTATTCATGTGGCTTTATCGTGCTTTGCTTTGGTTCGGGTTACGTTTCATGTGTTTCATATTCAGTATGATGAGCCAATGGCTTTGTTTGTTTTTTTCGGAACAATTGTGGGGTATAATTTTGTTAAATATGATGCGCTGGTTCGCGTGCAGCAAAAACCAATCGGAAATCAACTAAAAATTATTGCTGTTTTAAGTCTCTTTTCGCTGATTTTAGTCGGATATTATTTTTTTCAATTAAAAAGAATTACTCAAATTGTTTCATTTGGAATCTTTGCGATTACAGCACTTTATACACTTCCGTTTTTTCCAAATCGAAAGAATGCCCGAAACTGGGCGGGCGTTAAAATTTATATCGTCGCGCTTTGTTGGGTTGGAGCGACTTTGGTTCTGCCGTATATAAATGCCGAAGTTCCGTTTACAGGTAATTTTTTCATTAAATGCATTCAGCGTTTTGTATTGGTTTTTGTACTGATTCTGGTTTTTGAAATCTTGGACCTGGCCAATGACGATCCGCATTTAAAAACTGTTCCGCAGACAATTGGAGTTAAGAAAACCAAAATTCTGGGCTTCCTATTATTGATTCCGTTTTGGATCGTAGGTATATTGTCATTCACTTTTCACGAGCTAATTATAAACCTAATAATGGTTGTCATGCTCATGTTATTTATTGCTTTTGCAAACCCAAACCGATCCAAATATTACACCTCTTTCTGGGTCGAAAGCGTCCCGATATTTTGGTGGCTTATGCTTGTGTTTTTTTAAATAAGTTTAAAGTTTTGGGCGTGTCCCTCCGGGTCGGGCTATCCGCTGCAAGTCCTCGCACTTCCTTCGTCAGGCTGTGGGCTTTCCACTTCTATCCCTCACGCAAAATGTAAAACTAGAAAATTTATTTTCAAAAGAAATTTAGAATCACTTTTTTGAATTGCCTTGGCTGCTTTCCGTTTAAAATCTCAATAAATATTTTTTACTATAACAGAATTAAAATATATTTGAAAAAACAACCACATGGAAAAACAAATTACTTTTTTTAGATTCAAATTCACAGACTTACAGTTCATTGTCTTCTTTTTTTGCTGGATGTTTTTTCTGGGTTTTATTTGGCCACTAATTATAGGATCTTACTTTTTTATGTCCGTTTTTGTGTGTGGGTTTTCCGTTATTTTTGCAGGTCTTTTCAATCGATTGGTGGCATTGGTGATTCTGGCATTGGCTTTTATAAATGGATCACTTGTCCGATTCTATCAGAAATTCATGTTGGTTGTTATAGCTATTTTTGCCACATTGATTTACAGTATTTGGATTCCTATGAATTTCTGGATTTATATGGCACATCTTACAATTAATATTTTTTCTATCTTTTTAATGTACAGAATGTTTTATAGAAAAGGAAGTGCAGATGCATTAGATGAAGTTATTATTTTTGATGATCAGGATAATGATTGAGTACTCCAAATTAAAACAAATGTCTTTCTGAAACTTCCTTGAGAATCTTATTTCTTTCCAAAAGAAACTGAGTCATGTGTTTTTCCAAAAATAAAATATCAAATAATTCTCCAAATAACCCAAACGGAGTTTCATATTGCAATTTGTCTTTCATGGTTGTAATTCCGTTTTCTTCTTCAAAAAAATGTTCATGTCTAAAAGATTTGAATTTGCCGCGTTCCATTTCATCCACAAAATAATCGTAAAAATTCATCACCGGAATTTTGGTTTTATGTGTGAGATAAAACCCAAAATGTTTGCCGCGCCACGTTACGGTTTCGTTTAAATTGATCAATCCTGAAGTTACGCCGGCAATTGCTTTTTCGTTTGTTTTACTCGCAGATTGTTGGTGAACATCGATATTTCTTGAAGCATCAAAAACGATTTGTTTGGGTGCTTTTATTTTTGTTGTAAGGTTTATTGTTGTCATAATTAGTGTGCATTATCTTTGCCAAATTTTTAAACTTTGACAAAGATTTTAGGTTAAAAGATCACGAAAAGCAGTATCAATATTTCCATACTTAAATTCAAATCCATTTTCCAAAAGCCTTTTCGGAATTACATTTCTACTTTTCAAAACCAATTCAGGTTCTGTTCGAATAATAAAAGATCCAATTTTAAGAAGGAAAGTATTTATCGGAATTCCGAAAGGAAAACCAACTGCTTTTCGAAGTTTTTGCATAAAATCAGCATTGCGAATCGGTTTCGGAGAAACAATATTAATAACTCCGGTTATTTCTTTTTGAAGAATAAAATCAACTGCATTTGCAAAATCTTCTTCATGAATCCAGCTTATAAACTGATTTCCTTTTCCTTGTTTGCCGCCAAAACCTGTTTTTGCCAAAGTTTTCAACGGAATAAAAGCGCCGCCATTTTTGCCTAAAACAATTGAAGTTCGCAAAGCAGTTTTCAAAGTATTTGGAGTTTCGGTTTTAAAAAATGCTTTTTCCCAGGATAAGGCAACATTTATAGAAAAATCATTTCCAATTTCGCCATCAACCTCATCCATTTCTTTATCCAAAGAAAAACGATAAATGGTAGAAGTTGATGAATTTAGCCAGTGTTTTGGTGGATTAGTACAATTTAAAACCGCTTTATTCAAAATCCTGGTGCTTTGAATTATGGACCACAAAATTGCTTTTTTGTTTTCTGTTGTATAACGGCAATCAACAGATTTTCCGGCAAGATTAATTAAAACTGTCGCATTTTCCAGTTCCTTTTCCCAGCCTGAAAAAGTTTTTGCATTCCAGTTTACATATTTTATTCCGTCAATTGTTTTAGATTTTCCTCGGGTCAGAATTACAATCTCATCAAATTTATCTTTGAAATGATTGACTAAAACCTGTCCTAAAAGTCCTGTTCCGGCTGCTATAATAAGTTTGTTCATCGTTGTTAGGTTTAGTAGTAAACCCAACAGGTTTTTAAAACCTGTCGGGTTTCTGGAGTGTGTAAATTAGGCTTTAAAAACCAATCTTTCTTGTTGTTGTGCTTCTTTGGCTTTTCTTTTTCCTCTAAAGAAGAAATACAAATTGAAGAATAACATGATACCGAGATAAATAGCAAATCCGCCAATTTTGTAGCTCAGTCTTTCAATTAATGCCTGATAAGTGTCTTGATATAAATTAAGTTCTAAAATCATTAAGGCAAAACCAATATTTAAAAGATAAAATCCCGTTTCGAAAAGTTTGTTGGTTGCCTGCGCAATATCTTCACGGCCTTTAAAAATATCCAGCATAAATATTTTTCCGTTTTTGAAAAGTGTTTTAGAAACGTAATAAGTAAGGAATAAAGCGATTGGTAAATAGATTCCGTAACCGATTAAAATTTTTGTAGTTTCCATGGTATTTAAATTTAAGTGTTATTTGATTAATTTGTGAATGTACTTGGTTAGAATAATAATGTTGAAATAATGCAAAATCGAAATGATGAAAATAATGATTGCCGTTTTTGTTCCGATGGTTTCAATTAGCTGTGTGGAAGATGCAATTTTTTCCCACGAAATAAGTGTCATCGCACAGTAACCAATGTTGAGCAGATAATAGGCCATCAGCAAAACCTGATTGATTTTTTGACAGATATCAGCATGATTCGGAATAAGTTCTGCTACGTAAATGTTACCGTTTTTGTAGCATATTTTTCCAACTTTTAAAATGATGAAAATCGTAATGCCGAGGTAGATAAAATATCCAATGATGTTGAGGTTCATAACTATTATTTATTTTTAAACTTTCAGAAAAAAATGAAAGTTTTGATTAAATTTTTTTACTTCATGATTTTCATAACCAGACGCCCTAACCAGTTTTCATTGAATTCTGTTATTTTGTCTAACATATTATCTGCTTTTAAAACAAAATCATATAGTTTGGAAGTTTGATCTACAAAGTGTTTTTCTTCTGCAGAATCCTTTGCTTCAATTGTCGAAACTTCTTTTAATATTTTAAGCGCAGGTTTTATTTCTCTTTTGCTTCTTTCTCTGGATATTTTTACAGCTAATTCGTCTAAGTCTTTTTCGGCAGTAAAAAATTCTCTTCTTTCTCCCGCTTTATATTCTTTATAGACAATTCCCCAATCCATTAAAGCTCTTAGGTTCATACTTGCATTTCCGCGGGAAATTTGCAATTCATCCATAATATCTTCCATCGAAACAGGTTCGTTTGAAATCATTAATAAAGCATGAATCTGTGCCATGGTTTTATTAATTCCCCATTGAGAACCTAATGCTCCCCAGGTTTGTACAAACTTATTTTTTGCTTCTTTGAATTCCATAGATCAAATGTAAGTAAAAGTTTTTAAACTTTCAAAAATAAATGAAAGTTAATTTGAAAAACTTTCAAATTTAATCAAAACAATCTCGTGTCATTTTTTATCTCGCTTACAACTAAGAATTCCTGCCTCATGACATTTTTTAATTTATCTCTATTTATCTGATATAGTTTTGAAGTATAAAATAAAGAAAATCAATCAAATACTTCAGGTTTATTTCCTGAAATATTGAAAACACAACAAATCAAACAGGTGGAGCAGAAACCACTAAAATAAACGAGGCGGTACCGAAAAGCCTTATGAGTAGGAAAACCTTAATCAAAAAAGTTATGTCAGATTTATTAGCAGGTGCTTATTTAGCAAAAGGCACAATAGGAAATGTTGGAACTCCAGGTGCTCCAATTGCAACATTTAGTTTAGTAGTTGTACCATCACAACATACAGTTTCTGGTACAGTAGTGGTTACTCAGGCAATAAGTGGTCCTGATAGTCATATTGTTGTTCCGGTAACAGGAAAAATATATGCAACAGGATTTGGTAAAGTAACTCAGGTAGTTAGTTTACAAGGACAATATGTTCATTCTGTTCCTCCTCCTGCAATTGGTTCTTTTTTGGCCAATTTTGATGCTCATTTAGCAATCGACAATGCATGGAACGGAACTGGAGGTTTTTCATATTATCAACATAATATTGAAAATGTTCCGGTAGCGGCAGCAAAAAATTTGAAAGAGGAATTAGTTTAGGAATTATTTTCTACAACTAATTACAGGAATATTAATAATCTGCATCAATATATTCCTGACTTGATTATAATTTTTACTTAAAAGATCGCCGGGGTGGGCGATCTTTTTGTTTCAGATTATTTCTAAATATTTTAATACCAAAAACAAAATAAACAAACCCAATAACAACAAAACCAAAAAAATGAAAAGAAAACCTATTATTATAATCTTACTAGTTGTCTTTATAATAGCAGCTGTTTCCATATTTTTTCTGAATAAAGAAAAAATAATGGCAAAATTTGGAAGTTCTTCCGGATATACTGCATCTGCAACAGAATCCTGCGATTGCGAAGCAAGTTGGTTTCCGCATGAACAAACTCCGCCACCGGCAGAAGGTGACGGAAGCCCGTTTGATAATGAAAACACAACAAATTGCGATTTTCACCAATGGTCTTGGCAAAAGTTTTTGTGGGTAACAAAACCAGAGTCAAACGGAAATCCATTCTTTTTAGATTCACTGGATTTAGTTACTCCCCAAATGGAAGATGTTGCACCGCAGTTAGGTTTAAAACTAACTTTAAGTTCTATTAATCAGGCAGGTTTTAGCGCCGTTTTACGTTCTAATCCTAAATTTAATAATGCTGCAGATACCGTATATTATTCCATTCACGTAAATGCTCTTTTAAAAGACAAAGCAGTTACAATGGCTTCTTTAATCAATAGCGGAAAATTACCGGTTTCTAATTTAGAGACATTTCCGGTTGGAGCTTTAGAATTAAAAGTTTCCTGGATTAATATAGATGCTATTGCAAAAGCGCAGCAGCCGAATTATTTTACCACTAAAGCCGCTGTTCAAAATAGCAATGGGCAATATGTTCAAAAAACCATGGCATTATTAGGAATGCACGTTGTGGGAGTTGTAAAAAATCACCCTGAATTTATCTGGGCAACTTTTGAACATAAAGATTTGGCGCCTGTTTATGATAAGAAAACCAATTCTGTATCATCAGCAAATGAAATGCTGTTTTATGAAAAAGGAACTTCTACCGGTATTGACGGCATTAAATGGAATAAAAGTACAGCTTCGCCTGTTGTAGCCAATAAAGCATTTATCCTTTATGAATATGGAGTGCCAAAGAATTTAAAAACCGGAGCATTTATGGCAACAAGTCAGGCAGAACCTGCTAATTTTAATAATATAGAAAACATTAATAAATGTGTAGCGTCAAAATTGAAAGATGTTTTTAGAAATTATTTCTATAATGGTTCTATCTGGTTAAATTTTGATGGAGTTTCTCCTGAAAACCAGGCAAAGGCAATCGTAACACGAGATATTTCGAGCGCACTTCCGGATTCATTGGCAAGAGGTTCTGTTAATCTGGCAAACATTACGATGGAAACTTACACGCAGAGTTTTCAAAATGACATTCATGATATTAATAATACAAATGTGATTAGCTGCTTTTATTGTCATCAATCTTCCAATTTTGATAAAAGCAGACCTGGAAATTCACCTCTGTTTTTAAGTCATTTATTTGGAGATTATCTACTGTTTACAAAACCAAAGGTTACGGCTAAAAATGAAAATAATGTAAATTCAAGAGCGAAACGTATTGAAGAAATAGAAAGCTTGAAAACGCAGCAGCTTGAAGAGTTTATCAGAACTAAAAAGTAAAATTATTTGAAGTATAAAATTTCAATAAGAACAAAATACAGAACTTATTAATTACAATAAAAAAACCGAAGTATTTACTTCGGTTTTTTAATATCTAAAATCTAATATTTACAATAATCCCGCTCTTTTTAATAAAGCTTCCGGTTTTGGTTCTTGTCCTCTAAAACGTTTGTACAAAGTCATCGGATGTTCTGTTCCTCCTTTTGAAAGCACATTATCTTTGAATTTTGTCGCCACTTCAGCATTGAAAATGCCATTTTCCTGAAAATATTCAAAAGCATCAGCGTCCAGAACCTCAGCCCATTTGTAACTGTAATATCCTGACGAATATCCTCCTTGAAAAATATGTGAAAAAGCAGTACTCATCGCATTTTCTTTTACATCGGGATACAATTGCGTGTTGGCAAATTGTTCTGTTTCAAAAGCTTTCAAATCAGTAATGTTTGTTGGATCTTGTCCGTGCCACGCCATGTCTAAAAGCCCAAAACTCAACTGGCGTAAAGTGGCCAATCCTTCCTGAAAACTTGCACTTTCCTTGATCTTCTGTACATATTCAATCGGAATAATTTCATCCGTTTCATAGTGATTGGCAAACAATGCTAAAGCTTCCGGCTCGTAACACCAGTTTTCCATAATTTGACTTGGTAATTCTACAAAATCCCAATAAACAGAAGTTCCGGATAAACTTGGATACGTTGTATTGGCTAACATTCCGTGTAAACCGTGGCCAAATTCGTGAAACAAAGTTGTTACTTCATTAAAAGTCAATAACGAAGGTTTTGTTTCTGTTGGTTTTGTAAAATTGCAGACATTCGAAATATGTGGTCTTTCGTTAACGCCGTCTTTTACATATTGAGATTTAAAAGAAGTCATCCAGGCACCGTTTCGTTTTCCTTTTCTTGGGAAAAAGTCGGCGTAGAAAATTGAAACTAAATTATTTTTGGCATCTCTAACTTCATATGTGGTTACTTCTTCATGGTATTTGTCAATGTCAAAAACCTCTGTGAAAGTTAAACCGTATAATTTTTCAGCAACTGTAAAAGCGCCATTTAATACTTTTTCTAATTGAAAATAAGGTTTTAGTTTTTCATCATCTAAATTAAAAAGCTGCTGTTTTAATTTTTCAGAATAATAAGCGCCGTCCCATTTTTCAAGCTGTTCGATTCCGTCCAGTTTTTTGGCGAAAGCCGCTAATTCTGCAAATTCTTTTTGGGCTGCCGGTTTTGCTTTTGCTAATAAATCATTTAGAAATGAAAATACTTTCTCCGGACTTTGCGCCATTCTTTCTTCAAGAACAAAATGTGCGTGTGTTTTATAGCCTAATAAATTGGCTCTTTCAAAACGCAATTTGGCAATTTTCAATACATTTTCCTGATTGTCGAATTCGTTATTCTGAAAAGCTTTTGCTCCAAAAGCGATTGCCATTTTCTTACGTAATTCGCGATTATCCGCATAAGTCAAAAATGGGACATAACTTGGATGATCCAACGTAAAAATCCAGCCTTCTTTTTCTTTTTCCTTTGCTAATAATCTTGCTGCTTCGATTGTTCCTTCCGGTAATCCTGCTAAATCAGTTTTATCAGTTAAATGCAATTCAAAAGCATTGGTTTCTGCCAAAACATTTTCGCCAAACTGCAAACTCAATTTCGATAATTCTTTGTCGATTTCTCTAAGTTTATCTTTTTTATCTTCTGGAAGATTAGCTCCGTTTCTGGAGAAGCTTTTGTATTTTTTATCCAAAAGCGTTGTTTGTTCCGGAGTTAAATTCAGGTTTTCTTTTTGGTCGTAGACCACTTTTACTTTGGCAAATAAAGCAGCGTTTAAAGTAATGTCGTTTCCAAATTCAGATAATAATGGCGAAACTTCCTGAGCGATTTTTTGCATTTCGTCGTTGGTTTCTGCCGAATTCAAATTGAAGAAAACACTTGAAAGGCGATCTAAAATGTCTCCTGCATAATCCATTGCCACAACTGTGTTTTCAAAAGTTGGTGCTTCGGGATTGTTTACGATGGCATCAATTTCGGCTTTAGCCAAAACAATTCCTTCCTGAAAAGCCGGAACATAATCGTCGATTTTAATTTGTGAAAAAGGTGCAGTGTTATGTTTGGTGTTGAATTTTGAAAGTAAAACGTTCATTATGAATATAATTATTTTATTAAGTGAAGCTGAAATTTTTGAATCCCAAAGATAACAATTTATAAAAATCTAATCGTCTATATAAAATCGATTCTCGACATAAAATCCTCTTAAATTGTGTTATAGATATGTTATTTATTGATGCAGGCGGTTTTAAAAGCGTAAATTGAAAAAATAAGATTAGAATTATAAATACTAATCATAATTGTAAAAATAAAAAATGATGAATTATCAAGTTGTTATAAATAATATCGATACTGTTAATGAAGTGGAAGGATATTGGTCAGATGAAGATTTTGTTCAGTTGCTGGAAAAATTTAATTATCCCGATGGAGCAACGGCTGACAAATCAAGTTTACCGGAATTATTAGAAATGGCCATTTCGGATTATGAACCTAATGAAGCCGCCCAAATAGTTTTGGATTATAAATTGGGTGATCAATTGAGTGAAGGACAAATTGAGCAAATATCAAATAATATGCTAATTGACAAAGTTTGCGAAGAATATCCCGAAATACACATGCAAGGCGCTTTGTTTCATACCAATCAATTATTATTTAAGGCCTACAATGGAAAATTTCCAAATGCAAAAGCGTCTGTCGTTCATTTTTCGATGACACCAATTAAGGGAGAACCACAAAAGTTAACTGCCGAAAATGTTTTGAAGTTATTGAACAAAGGTTTATCAGACAGAAATCTGATTAAAAGATTGTTTGAAAATCAAATGTCTCAAAACATTTCGTTTCCGGAAGCTGAAGGAATTGTTTGGGAATTAACAACAGAAGATAATGTAAATTATAATCTGGTAACTTCAGAAAACTGGATAAACAAAGAAGATATAACAGAATATGAATTTGAATCTGTTCTGGAGGAAATTGAAGAGGAAGCTTAATTTTTGTTTTCAATATTCAGTCGCAGTTTACACTAAAAACTGTGACTGAAAACTGAAAACTATTTCAAACCTTCAGCCGCTTTATTAACCGCAGCTTTCAATTCTTCTTTGTATGCGATAATCGTGTCAAGGACTTTTTTATCGTGACTTCCAATGATTTGTGCTGCTAAGATTCCGGCATTTTTTGCTCCGTTTAAAGCAACCGTAGCAACAGGAACTCCGCCCGGCATTTGCAGAATCGATAATACCGAATCCCAACCATCAATTGAATTGCTTGACTTTACCGGAACTCCAATTACAGGAAGCGGTGACATAGAAGCGACCATTCCAGGTAAATGTGCAGCGCCACCAGCTCCGGCAATAATTACCGAGATTCCGCGAGTATGTGCATTTTTACTGAAATCGAATAATTTTTCCGGCGTTCTGTGTGCCGAAACAATATCTACTTCAACTTCAATATTAAATTGTTTTAATATGTCGATAGCATCCTGCATAACTGGCATGTCAGAGATACTTCCCATTATAATGGCTACTTTGCTCATTTGTTTTTTTGTTTTTTTTGTTTCAGGTTTTGTTGACACTGAAAACTGTGACTGTTTATTTTGTTTCAGGTTTCAAGTTTTTCGTGAGACTGAAAACTGCGACTGCAAACTATATACTTATTACCTTAATCGTATTCTTAACCTGCTCTGCAATTCTTCTCGCTTCGTTCATGTCTTCGTTTACGATCGTTACGTGACCCATTTTTCTGAAAGGACGGGTTTGTTTTTTACCGTAAATGTGTGGTGTAACGCCATTCCATCCTAAAATGGTTTCGATATTTTCGTAAACTACATCTCCTGAAAAACCTTCGGCACCAACCAAATTCACCATAACACCGGCAACTTTACTGTCTGTGTCTCCTAACGGAAGATCCAGGATGGCACGCAAATGATTTTCGAATTGTGATGTATAACTGGCTTCTATAGAATAATGACCGGAATTGTGTGGGCGAGGGGCAACTTCGTTTACCAAAATTTCATCTTCATTGGTTTGAAACATTTCAACAGCCAGAAGTCCAACGTGATTGAATTTTTCCGAAACATTCAACGCAATTGCTCTGGCTTTTTCGGCAACTTTTTCGTCGATTCTTGCCGGACAAATTACGTATTCAACCTGATTCGCTTCCGGATGAAATTCCATTTCTACAACCGGATAGGTTTTTATTTCTCCTGATGGATTTCTGCAGACAATTACGGCCAATTCATTTTTGAACGGAACCATGGTTTCTGCAATACATTCTACGTTTGGTAAATCATCCATATCCGAAATCTGGCGAATCACTTTTACGCCGTTTCCATCATAACCAAATTCGGTGCATTTCCAGACAAAGGGAATTGTTATTTCACTGTTTCCAACAGATTTTTGAAGATGTTCCGGTGAATCAAATCGCAAATATGCTGCGGTTGGAATATTACTTTCGGTATAAAAAGCTTTTTGAATTCCTTTATTCTGAATTCCTTTTAAGGTTTTTGGAGACGGATAAACTTTTAAACCTTCGTTTTCTAATTGTGTTAAAGCTTCAAGGTTAACAAGCTCAATTTCAAAAGTTAAAACGTCGACTTGTTTCCCAAAATTATAAACAGTTTCATAATCCATCAAGTCGCCTTTGAAGAATTTATTACAGGCAATTTTACTCGGAGCTTCGTCACTCGGATCTAAAACATAAGTTTGGATGTCAAATTTTCTAGTGTCAGACAACAGCATTTTACCCAATTGTCCGCCGCCTAATATTCCTAATTTAAAATCAGAAGAAAAATAATTCATTTGTAGTGTGTTTGTGCAAAGATAATTGATAAAATAGAAATGCCAATTTATTGTGGATTGAAATGCTGATTTTTCAAATTTTTCAATCAAAAAAGAATTATTCCAATCTCCTGTTTTTTTTAAAGAAGTGATTTAAATGTTTTGTTTTATATACTTGAAATCCTTAGGTTTGACCTTGTTTTTAACTATCATCCATTTCGTAATATAATGACCACAAATAATTGGGCTGACCACATTCAGAAATTTCTTTTTCTTTTGAAAGATGATTTTTTTGAACTGCCTTATCTTTCAAATTCGCCTCAGTTAATGTTAGACAGCCTTGTCAAATTACCTATTACAAAACACACGCCTGCCAAACAATTAATTGTGACAGATAATGCTTTTTGGAAAGGTATAATGCGCTATCGTACCATTGAAGATGGTTTCTGGATTCTGGAAACGAATCTTATAATGAATGAAAATATATTAGCAAAAGCGACCTATACGCAGGATCATATTAAGGATTATTATATTTTATCTTTTTCGGTTTTTGAATACCGATTTCCGATTTCGGGTTCAGAGGATATAGTCCTGCTAAGTACTTGCTGGACTTTTTACAAACCCGATACCGAAGTGGCTACTTATTTTTATAAAGGAACAAAAGGAAAGTTCTTTAATATCGCGATGAATAAAGAATGGGTTGACAAGAATATCAAATCAGATAAATTTTGCGAAAAAGGTGTTTTAGAAAGGTTTTTTAATGGTCAGAAAGGGTTTTATACCTGGCTGGATATTGCTCCAAAAGCACATTCCTTATCTAACAAAATATCGAAAATTTTACTTGAAGAAGATAAAATCCATCAAAATACGACAGAATTGCGCAAATGCTGTATGAAGTTAATTACTGAGTTTTTCTCTAATTCATTTGAAGACAGCCGGATTAAAGATAATATATCGCTGAGCAATCTGGATTATTTTAATGTGGCTAAAGCCGAAAAAATGATTCTGCACAATTTGCAGTCAACATTTTTGGGGATTGATAAAATTGCATTTGAAGTGAATACTTCGCCAACAAAATTAAAAGCAAATTTTAAAACGGTTTTTGGGTTTTCGATGCTGCAATATCATAAAGAAAAAAACATGCTTTTGGCTCAGCAATTACTGCAGCATTCGCAAATCGAAATACAGATTATCGCAGTAATTACCGGATATGAAAGTGGCAGTAAATTTACGGCAGCTTTCAAAAAAAGATTCAATGAATTACCATCTGTTTTTAGAGAAAACTAAGATATGAACGTAGGAAAGTGGGTTAAATTTATAAAAGAGAACATCAACTTTTACAGAGATGGTTTTTTTGAATTGCCTTATTTGTCGAATTCTCCCGCGATTATTGTAAAAAGCATTGTAAATTCTCCGTCGGTTAGACATGTTCCAGAGGAGCAGGCCGTTTACAGAAACAATCCTTTCTCTAAAGGAGTAATGCGTTATCGTGAAATCGAAGAAGATTTTTGGGTGATTGTAACGAGTGTTACTTTTAAGAAAAACGTCATGCTCAAAGCAATTTACGATCACGATTTTCCTATTGATTATTATACACTTACTTTTTCGGTTTTTGAAAGCGAAGTGAAACTGCAAAATACATTTGCGGATAAAACACCATTTTCGAGCAAATATTGGGGTTTTAAAAGACCGGGAACTGAAGTTGGCGCTTATTTTTATAAAGGTTCTGAGTGTGAATTTTATTTGTACGGATTTAGTAAGGAATGGGCAGAACGCAATTTTTCGTTTGAAACACTTCCCGAAGACAATCAGATTAAAAAATTCCTGAATTCAGATAAAGGTTTTATTACGTATCAGGATATTGTGCCAAATGCAGAGGAATTATCTAAGGAGATTTTAGTTATTCTGGAAAATAATAAAAAGGATCTTTTAAGCAAAGAACTTTTAAAAACACAGACGTTTCAGCTGATTTCAACTTTTTTCAAAAATGCATTCCTTGACCAGAGAATTGGAAATTATACACCAACAGAAACTCCTGAATTCAGAAAAATTGCAAAGGTCGAAAAATTACTTTTAGATACGATCACAGATCCTTTTTTAGGCGTAGAATATCTGGCCGAAAAAGTTGGAATGTCTGCCACAAAACTCAAGTTGACTTTTAAATTAGTTCATGGTGTTTCGATGATGCAATTTCATAAAGAAAAGAAATTATTGCTCGCCATGCAGATGATTGAAAATACCGATATGCAGATAAAAAATATTGCCCTGGCGACGGGTTATAAAAGTTCCAGCAAGTTTACGGCAAATTTTAAAAAACGTTTTGGAAAAATGCCTTCAGAAATAAGAGGTTAAACAATGTAAAATTCTTTCTTTTTTGCAATTTCCAGCCTTTGGATTATGTTTTTTTATAATTTATTTAATTTTGATTATGAGATTTATTTTGTTGATTTTCAGTGTATTAAATTTTATAAAGAAATCCATTACTTACAGTTATTTTTTTTGAAATTGAGTTGGTCGTTTCGGGCTATTGATGTGTCCGAATGGGCTATTTAAGCGATTTTAATTCAATATATTTTTGTTGGATAATTTTAACCTAACCAATATGATAATAAAATTACGCTTCAATGCGAATAAGCTTCGCAACTTTCAAAAAACTTCTTATTTCGATTTTGCATATTAAATAATGCAAACTATAATTTCAGGCGGTTTTTAAATTTTCCTTTTAGTAAATAATTTGTCTTCGAGACAAGTAAAGTTCCATTGTTCTTGACAGTTGGAACAGGAAATTTATTGCTTTTAACGAAATAAAAATATAAAGATTCACAAATCAAAATCAAAAAAAACAAAATCATATTTGAATATGAAAAAACACATTTTATTAATAATAATAGTCACATTGCTGCAAACATTTACATCGTTTGCCCAGACTCAGGTTTATGAGCTGTCAGAATCGGACTTTAATGCTTTTCAGTACACTTGTGTCACAGATAAATATAATTACAATTCTGATATGGGGCTTCAATGGACATCGACGGGATCAGGAGTCCCAACGAGTGTTTCGGTACAAGTAAATTATACGGTCAATTGTAGTGCAACAATCAAAAGAGTAAATTTTAATAATATCAGTCAATCGTCGCAAATCACTGTTCCATCTAATTGTTCCTGCCCGATTAACAATGGTACACTCTCCACTTGGAGTTTAAATCCGGCAGATTATAAGGTGGGGCAAATAAATAAATTAATTATTAAAACAACTGGTAATTATGAAGGTTTAAATGTTATTCCGGGACATCCGGGTATTTATGCAATAGTAACTGTCAATTATCCTGCGAGTCCTGATCCTGAAATTAATATTAAGGCAGGTTCTGCTTCTATTGCAAACGGGGATAATACTCCTGCAGCTGGCGATCTTACAGAATTTGGAACTTTGTCTGCCGGATCAGTATTAGACCATACTTTTGAAATTGAAAATAAAGGTACAAATGCATTGACTTTATCAGGCACTCCGCTGGTAGATATTAGTGGCAGTTCGGCATTCTCTATTGAAACTCAGCCGGCATCTAGCACAGTTGCAGGATTGGGCTCACGAACATTTACAGTTCGTTTTAATCCAAGTTGTGCTCAAACAGGCTTGCAGACTGCTGTTGTAAGTATTGCAAGTGATGATGCAGATGAAAATCCCTATACTTTTACAGTTCAGGGAACAGGTTTAGATAATATAAACCCAACTGCAATTGCAAAAAACATCACAGTTCAATTAGATGCAACTGGAAATGTAACGGTAAATGCTGAAGATTTAAATGATAACAGTACTGACAATTGCGTAATTAGCAGTTATAAAATTGCCTCCGCAACTTCAGGTACTGTTTGTAGTGTTGTTAATGAAGGAAGTCTTTTATCACTTGCTGCGCCATCAGGAGTTTTTACAAATGTGGTTTTTGCAAGCTATGGAACGCCGGGTGGAAGTTGTGGCAGTTTTAATTTAGGCTGGTGTGACGCTTTTTTTAGTGTAAGTAAGGTTTCCGCTAATTTTATCGGACAGACAAATGCGAGTATTTACGCTGATAATTTTACTTTTGGAGATCCTTGTGGTGGTACTCCTAAAAGATTAGCAGTTGAGCTTGGTTATGGACCATCAATTGCAACGGCAGGATCCTCAATAACCTATTCTTGTTCAGATCTTGGTACTCACGATGTTATTTTATATGTTACGGATAACAATGGAAATGTTTCTTCAGTAAACGCAACGATAACTGTTGAAGATATCGAAAAACCAACTATTACATGTGCTGTTCCTGCTGCATCTTACAATAATGATTTAGGTGTTTGCAGTTTTGCAGTAACAGACAATAGTTTAGATACTACAGCAACAGATAATTGTTCTACAGTTACCCTTTCAAATGATTTTACTAATTCGGCTACATTAAACGGAGCAATTTTTCCTGTTGGAACTACAACTGTAATCTGGACAGCAACAGATGCTTCCGGAAATAATACAACCTGTACTTATGACATTACTGTGGTTGATGCAGAAAAACCAACTATTACATGTGCTGTTCCTGCTGCATCTTACAACAATGATTTAGGTGTTTGCAGTTTTACAATAACAGACAATAGTTTAGATGCTGCAGCAGCAGATAATTGTTCTATTGTTTCCCTTTTAAATAATTTCAATAATTCGGCTACACTACACGGAGCCATTTTTCCTGTAGGAACAACAACTGTAACCTGGACAGCAACAGATGCCGCCGGAAATACAGAAACCTGTAACTATGATGTTATTGTAGTTGATGCCGAAGCGCCAGTTGCTTCAGCAAAAGATATTACAGTTCAGCTTGATGCTTCAGGAAATGTTACAATTGCTGCCGCAGATGTTGATAATCTTTCGACAGATCTTTGCGGAGCCGTAACTTTAAGTGTTTCACCAGATAGATTTACTTGTGCTACTATTGGAGATAATACGGTGACTTTAACTGTTACGGACGCAAGCGGAAATACCGCAACGGCAACTGCAACAGTAAAAGTTGAAGATAAAACCGCACCAATAGTTGTGGTAAAAAACATCACAGTTCAGCTTGATGCGACAGGAAATGTTACCATTCAGGCTTCTGATGTTGATGATAATTCGACAGACAATTGTGGAATCGATACGAGAGAATTGGATATAACTTCCTTTACTTGTGCTAATATCGGAGCCAATACAGTTCAGTTAAAAGTAACAGACAATAATGGAAATTCAGCTGTAAAAAATGCAATTGTTACAGTTGAAGATAAAATTGCGCCAATTGCTTCAGCAAAAGATATTACAGTTCAGCTTGATGCAGCAGGAAATGTTACAATTGCTGCCGCAGCTGTTGATAATCTATCGACAGATCTTTGCGGAGGTGTAACTTTAAGTGTTTCACCGGATACATTTACTTGTGCTAATATTGGAGATAATACGGTGACTTTAACCGTTACAGATGCAAGCGGAAATACCGCAACGGCAACGGCAATAGTAAAAGTTGAAGATAAAACTGCACCAATAGTTGTGGTAAAAAACATCACAGTTCAGCTTAACGCGGCAGGAAATGTTACCATTCAGGCTGCTGATGTTGATGATAATTCAACAGATAATTGTGGAATTGCTACAATAGAATTGGATATAACTTCCTTTACTTGTGCTAATATCGGAGCAAATACAGTTCAGTTAAAAGTAACAGACAGCAACGGAAATTCAGCTGTTAAAAATGCTATTGTTACAGTTGAGGATAAAATTGCACCAACTGTTTTAGCAAAAAACATTTCCGTTCAGCTTGATGGTTTCGGAAACGCTTTTATAACAGGAACCGATGTTAATAATGGATCCACAGATGTTTGTGGCGGGACATTAACTTTTGCTGTTTCTCCAAACACTTTTAATTGTTCTAATGTTGGGGCTAACAGTGTTACTCTGACAGTTACAGATGCTAGTGGAAATACTGCTTTTGCACCTGCAACAGTAACAATTGTAGACAAAACAGCACCAATCGTGCTAACAAAAAATATTACTATTCCGTTTAATGCTTCAGGAAACGCTTCAATCGTAGCGGCTGATGTTGATAATGGTTCAATAACGGTTTGTGGAGCTGCACCAGTTTTATCAGTTTCTCCATCTTCATTTACTTGTGTTAATGCGGGAGCAAACACTGTAACACTTACTGCAACTGGCGCAAACGGAGAAATTTCTTCTGAAACGGCAATAGTTACTATACTTGAAAATATTGCTCCAATTGTGGTAACGAAAGACATATCAGTTCAGCTTGATGCGGCAGGAAATGTTTCTGTAACTGCAGACCAGATTAATAACGGAAGTTCAGATAATTGTGGAATCGCTACAATAACGCTTAACAAAACTTCTTTTGATTGTACCAATGTTGGAGTAAATACTGTTGTTTTAACGGTAGTTGATAAAAGCGGAAACACGGCATCTGCAAATGCAAAAGTGACCGTTACAAACTCCTTTGGAGATAATGACAAAGATGGAATTTTAGACAATTGTGATACTGATGATGATAATGACGGAATTTCAGATTCAACTGATAATTGCCCGATTACTTCAAATCCATATCAGGAAGACCGTAACAATAATGGTTTAGGAGATGCTTGTGATAAGGATCAGATGAATATTTCTGAAGCATTTACTCCAAACGGAGATGGTATAAACGATACATGGGTTATTTCTAATATCGAAAATTATCCTAATTCAACAGTAAGAGTTTTTAATCGTTGGGGAGCAGAAGTTTTTGTTGCCAAAAATTACCAAAATGATTGGGACGGGCATGCTAAAAGTAATTCAAGCACTTTGCCTGCAGCGAGTTCTTATTTCTATCAAATTGATTTAGATGGCGATGGAACAATTGACAGACAAGGTTGGATCTACATTAACAGGTAATTGTAAAAAAATAAAATTCTAGAAATGAAAATAATTAAAAATATATTGGCGGGAGCATTACTACTTTTTAGTAGTATGCTTTTTGCTCAACAAGAAACCATACTTACAACATATCGTTACCACATGAATTTGGTGAATCCGGCTTATGTAGGCGTAGACGGAGAAACTGCTTTGGCAACTACATTTCGTAAGCAGTGGACAGGAATTGAAAATGCTCCGGAAACTCAGGCTATTTCTTTTGGAACGCCGGTAGGAGGAAATATAGGATTGGGAATTTCTATGGTGTACGATAAAACATTTATCGAAAAACAAACCCAATTAGGAATTGACCTTTCATACAAAATGCAGGTTGGTGAACTTACTGATTTGTATTTCGGAATAAAAGCTGGAGGTAATTTTTATAATGTAAATACTTCCGGTCTTGAGACCTATTCGAACCAGTCTGATCCGGCTTTGACGAATATCAATCAATTTAATCCAAACGTAGGAGTAGGAGCTTTATTAAAAAGTGACAAATATTTTGTATCCCTTTCTGTCCCAAGAATACTAAATACGGAACGTGCAAAAAACAAAGACGGTTATACAGCCGTTGCTACAGACAGACCCCATGTTTATTTAAGCAGTGGTTACAATTTTGATCTTGAAACAACCACACTTTTAATCTTAAAACCATCTTTTATGATGCGTTATGTTAATGGTGCGCCACTTTCTGTAGATCTTAATTTGATGCTTCAAATCCAGGAGTTTTTAGAAATAGGCGGAAGTTACAGAGTAAATAATGCCTATGCAGGAATTGCAGCAGTAACAATCAGCAAACACCTTACATTTGGTTATGCTTATGAAGCCAATACGGGTGAAGTACTGGCAAGTTCAAAAAACTCTAACGAATTTTTTCTTCGCTTTAAATTTTAAATATCCCCCAATAAATAAGGTTTTAAGCGAAGTTTAGTTTTTTTATTTATTGAGTAGTAAAAAAAGAGGGCATCTACCTAACAGATGTCCTCTTTTTGTTTTTTATCATTCTATTTTTCTCAAAACCTCTTTGGCAACAGCTTTATACGCTGCAGAATGATCTCCGAAATCCTTGTTCAGAATAATGCGAAGTTCAGGATGAATCCAGTCGTAATGATTTCCTAAAAGATATAATGTTCTGATGGAATAGGCTTTTGTCGCTACTTTGACATCATTAATGAGCCAGTCAAAAGAAATTTCAATACAATTTTGAAGATTTTCTTCAGAAAGAACAATGCTGTCTTCTGCTTTTTTATAATGGGATTTTACTAAAAGCTGAATCACTTTTGCAATTGGCCGAATGGCGCTTTCATCTTTCAGATATTGTAAATTCGAACAAAAAAAATCAAGATGAGGCTGTAGCCAAAGTAATTCTTCATACGATACAAATTCTAAAACCCAACAAGCCCGGTGATGATTTTTATCAGAAATGGAAAAACATAGAGAAACCAGTTCAGCAAATAAAGACTGATTCTCTAAAATATCCTGAGCAGCCAAAGATCGGTTTGCTCTGCAAGCCGTTACATAATCCAATTTTTCCTGTAGTTCAGAAGGCATTTTTTTAGATTTGATTTGAATCATCTAAAATAAATAATTTAATGAAATACTACCGTAATAATTTACAGGAAGTCCGGGATAATAATATCGAGGAGATGCATTTCCGACAGCAACCGCATTTGGCAAAATTAAAGAAGCATATTTTTCATTCGTTACGTTGTTTATTCCAGCTGCCAAATGAGAAGTTAATTTAGGCAGAATCTCAAATCGATAACCGGTTTTTAAATTGATTATGGAGTAAGAATCTGAAAAAGCAGTATTAGCATCGTTCATCGGAATTTTATCCACATACTGATAATCGGCGTTAAAGTAAATTCCCAAACGAGTATTTAAACTTAAACCAGCATTAATTTTATTTGCCGGAACTCCGGTTAATTTATTTCCCGAATAATCATTGCCCGAATCAACAAATTCCTTAAATTCATAATTGCCCAAAGAAGCTCCAAAATAAGAGTTTAAAGCGAAAAATCTATTTATTTGCCAATTGTGATTTACCGTAATTTCAATTCCTTCATGAAATGTTTTGCCGGCATTTGCGCCCACATATTGATCGTCGCCAACTCTTTTTGCCACCAATAAATCTTTAATTTCCATTCGGTAAACAGCAATTTCCGTGTAAAGTTTCTTGTTGAAAAAATAGAATTTTCCACCAAGTTCAAAGTTATAGCCATTTTCAGGTTTTATATCGGTATTGATTGTGCCTTCACTCGTAAGTGTTTCTTCTGTAGCCGGCAATGAAAAACCCCGGCTTGCTGACAAGTAAATGGTTTGTTGTGAATTTGGCTTAAATAATAAAGACAATTGTGGCGAAAAAATACCGTCATAACTATATTCCTGATTGGATTTTTCGGTATAATTCGTTAGTTCAAATTCTGTTTTGTTATAATTTATTCCTGCCTGAATTTCAAAATGATCCGAAAGTTGTGTTCTAAGCTGTGAGAATATATTATAGAAATGTCTTTTCTGATCTGTCTCCGTAAGTTGATTTCCCTGCAAACTTCCCAAACCATTATTTTGCTGGTATAAATTTTCGAAAGTATTTCCGCTATAAGTATCTGTAAAATATTCCACACCCGCGATAAAATCAATTTTGGTTTCCTTAATATTAAAATTGCCCGAAAATTGCGTTCTTGCTCCGGTTGCAAAAGTATACTGATGCAAAATATCAAAAGGTCTTGGCTCGTTGCTGTCTTTATAATTAATAAAAACCGAAGTCGAATTATTTAAGTTGTCACTGATTTTAAAATCATACGCCAATCCGCCCAAAGTCGATTTGTATTCCTTAAATCCTTTCGAAGCAACCCAAGTTGGCGCACCCAATTGCGGATTATTTTCAAAAACATCTTTATTAATTGAACTCGGAATAAAAGCTTTTAAATGAGTGTAATGGGTAAAATAGGTCAGTTTGCTGTTTTTCTTTCTGAATAATTCTCCAGCAAGCGTAATTCCTTCCCGATTGTACGCGCTATTTTCTCTCCAGCCATCAGTTTTTAAATTGTGATAACTAATGTTTAAACTTCCTTGTTTTTCATTTAAACTATAATTCAAACTATTTTTTAATAAACCATAAGATCCAAAAACAGAACTCACGCCGGCGCTTTGTCCTTTTGCTTTTGAAAGTTGAGGTGAAATTAAAATCGCTCCGCCCAAACCTGCTCCGTAAATACTGGAAAGCGGACCTTTTATAATCTCAATTTGGTTGAGGTTTTCAAGATCAATGTCGTCAATAACGGTTTCGCTGTTTCCTGAAGTCAAAGGAATACTTCCATAAAAAGCCCTGATTTTATTGGTTCCGTAAGTTGTTCTGGCGCCAATTCCACGAATCGAAATTCGACTTGTCGTAAAATTCGACGATTGCATAAACACACCCGGAATTGTATTAATTACTGTTGTAATATCGGTAGAATTATTTTGCAGCAGATCACTTTTGGATAAAATCCCTATAGAAGCCGGCGTATTGAGAATATTAGTATTGATATGAAGCGGACTAATGACAACTTCGTCTAATTTTTCTGTTTTAAGAGAATCAATATTTTTGCTCTCTTTTTTCTGTGCTGTAATGTTTTGAAAAACAAAAAGCACAAAAAGAAGCAAGCAGTATTTATTTTTAATCATAAGAGATTTATAGTTTGGTTGGTGTTATTTTTAGACACATAGAGACATAGACTTATGTTTGCGAAAAAGGCGTTTCACTTGTTTAAACACACATAGCTATGTGAATTGTTGTAAGTGAAACGCCTTTTTTAATACAAAGCAACTATGTTTCTATGTGTTTAAATGATTTACAAAATTTGGAATTTTTAAATTTGGAATTATTTATTAGCCGTAACCTTCCAAATAGTATTTCCGCTATCATCATTAACCAAAAGCGATCCGTCATTCATAACGGTAACGGCAACCGGACGCCCATAAACTTCAGCTTTTTCTTCATCAGAAATAAAACCGGTTAAAAAATCCTCCGGTTTTCCGGAAGGTTTTCCGTTTGCAAAAGGAACAAAAACTACTTTGTAACCGGAAATTTTTGCACGATTCCAGGAACCATGCTGACCAACAAAAGCTCCGTTTTTATATTTTGCCGGAAATTTATCTTTAGTATAAAAAGCCAATCCTAAAGAAGCCGTATGCGCACCAACCGAAACATCAGGGACAATTGCTTTTGCAGCCAGATCTTTGCGTTCGCCTTTCATTCTTGGATCAAGAATATTACCATAATAAGAATAGGGCCATCCGTAAAAACCATCTTTTTTAACGCTTGTAATATAATCCGGAACCAAATCATCTCCCAATTCATCACGCTCATTAACAGCAGTCCAAAGTTCTTTATTTACCGGATTCCAATCCATTCCAACCGGATTTCTAAGTCCCGATGCGTAGATTTTTTCGCCCGTTCCATCAGGGTTAATTTCTAAGATATCAGCTCTACGCACTTCTTTATCCATTCCGTTCTCACCAACGTTACTTCCGGATCCTACAGAAACATAAATTTTTGTCCCGTCAGCATTGGCAAGTAAATTTCTTGTCCAGTGGTTGTTGTAACCTCCGGCAGGAAGTTCAAGGATTTTAACGCCTTTGGTTTCCAGTTTTAGCGGATTATTTTTATATGGATATTTATACAAACCATCTGTATTGGCGATATAAAAAAAGTCTTTAAGAACAAGCATTCCAAAAGGTTTATTTAAATCTGTGATAAAAACCTCGCGGGTTTCAAATTTCCCGTCTTTGTCTTTATCGCGCAAAACCGTAATTTGGTTTTTGCTGCTTCGGGTTCCGCTTTCAACAACAAAAATATCGTTGTTTGGCGCAATATATGTCCAACGCGGATTTTCGAAACCATCGGCAAATTTTGTTACCGTAAAACCTTGTGGCGCAATTGGAGTTTTTCCTTCCGGCCAGCCTATAACTTTACTGTTTTTTGTTTTAGATTCTGTTGCAAAAGGCGGCGGCAAAGTAATTTCGCCTACGGCAGTTTTTACAACATTGGAAGGTTGTTTTGCCAGGGCTTCTTTTTCTTCTTTCTTCACTTGTCCGTTGCAAGCCGTCATTAAGACTAAAAATGATATTGAAAATGTTTGTATTGCTGTTTTCATCATTGTCTGGGGTTAAATATTTATACAACAACAATTTAATAAATTAAAAAATATACTTAAGAAAGGATTTGTAAACATTAACTGATATTTAACATTCATAAAAAAATAAATCAACGTACTATTTTGATACTTAGATTTTAGTTCTAATTCTGTATCTTTGTCGCTTGTTTTAAAACATAAAAAATAATGATACAACTTCACGATAAACAATTTGTTCCGTTTATTTCGGCAAAAGAAATTGATTTTGCCTTAACAAAAATGGTGGCTCAGGTTGAAGATGATTTTGGTGATGATACGCCTATTTTTGTTGGCGTTTTGAATGGCGCATTTATGGTTGTCGCCGATTTTCTTAAAAAATATAAAAGCCCTTGCGAGGTTTCGTTTATCAAAATGGCATCTTATGAAGGTACGGAAAGCACCAATGAAGTCAAACAATTAATTGGTATTAACCAGGATTTGACTGGCAGAACTGTCATTATTATCGAAGATATTATCGACACCGGAAATACAATCGAAGAATTGAAACATTTGTTTAAAGCACAAAACGTTAAGCACTTTAAGATCGCTACTTTGTTTTTTAAACCTGAAGCGTATAAAAAAGACATTAAGATTGATTACGTTGGAATCAGAATTCCAAATAAATTTATTGTGGGTTATGGTTTAGACTACGATGGTTTGGGAAGAAATCTTTCTGAAGTATACAAATTAGCAGAATAATATTAAACAAAAACACAACTATATATTCATTTTAAACTTCCTGCATTACAATCTGGAAGTAAAGAAAAACTAACATTATGATTAACATCGTTTTATTTGGAAAGCCAGGAGCAGGAAAAGGGACTCAGGCAGAATTTTTAAAAGAAAAATACAAATTAACACATCTTTCTACAGGAGATATATTTCGTTTTAACTTAAAAAATGATACCGAATTAGGAAAAAAAGCAAGAGTTTTCATGGACAATGGCGAATTGGTTCCTTGTGAAGTTACAACAGCAATGTTAATCGATGAAGTAAACAAACATTTAGATTCAAATGGTATTTTATTCGATGGTTATCCAAGAACATTAGATCAGGCAGAAGCGTTAGATAAATTTTTACCAACAATTGGTTCAAGCGTTACCGCTACAATTGCTTTAGAAGCAGATGATGAAATTCTGGTAGCACGTTTATTAGAAAGAGGAAAAACAAGCGGAAGAGCTGATGATCAGGACGAAGAAAAAATTCGCGTAAGATATCAGGAATACAACGAAAAAACAGCGCCATTAATTGGTTATTATAAAGCACAAAATAAGTTTCATGCCGTAAACGGTATCGGAACTATTGAAGAAATTACAGAGCGATTAACATCAGTTATAGATAATTTGTAATAAAATCTGTTTGAAGTTTAAAGTTAAATGTTTAGAAAGAAATTTGAAATAAGTTTCCGAAAACATTTAACTTTAAACTTTTAAACTTTAAACTCAAAAATGGAAATACTAATAATATTTTTTCTAATACTATTAAACGGAGTTTTCTCCATGTCTGAAATTGCACTTATTTCAGCAAGAAAAAACAGACTGGAAACAGCCGCTAAAAAAGGAAATAAAAGTGCTAAAACGGCTCTTGACCTTGCTAATTCCCCAAATAAATTTTTATCAACCGTACAAATCGGGATTACCTTAATCGGGATTTTGACGGGTATTTACAGTGGTGACAAAATCACTGTAGATGTAGAAACTTTTGTAAGCGGATTTGCAGTTTTAAAACCTTATGCACATTCAGTTGCAGTGGGAATTGTGGTGGTTGTTTTAACTTTTTTCTCTTTGGTTTTAGGAGAATTACTTCCAAAAAGAATTGGATTAAATTATCCGGAATCAATTGCCAAAATGGTGGCGATGCCAATGAAAGTAGTTTCGATTATTACGGCGCCATTTATCTGGTTACTGACTTCTTCAACAGATTTTTTACTGAATGTGCTTCAGATTAAACCAACTGCTGACGGAAAAGTTACCGAAGAAGAAATTAAAGCGATAATAAAAGAAGGAACAGAAGTTGGAGAAGTTCAGGAAATTGAACAGGATATCGTGGAACGTGTTTTTCATATTGGCGACAGAAAAGTAAATTCGTTAATGACACATCGCAAATCAGTTGATATGCTGCCATTAAACGCTGAAAGAGCTAAAATCAAAGAATTGGTTTTAACGGATTTGCATACTGTTTATCCTGTTTACAGCGACAACTACGATGATATTGTTGGTATTGTAACGCTTAAAAATATATTTGCTAATATCGAAAGCGATCATTTTGATTTATCGGCAATTATGACAGATCCTCCGTATTTAATGGAGCAGACAACGGCTTACAAAGCGTTGGAAAATTTTAAAAGAACAGGCGTACATTATGCTTTAGTTTCTGATGAATATGGGGTTTTTCAGGGTATAATTACTTTGAATGATATTCTGGAAGCTTTGGTGGGAGATGCCTCTGAGTTTTATAAAGATGAATTTCAGCTAATCGAAAGAGAAGATGGTTCTTGGCTGGTTGACGGACATTATTCATTGCACGATTTCTTGACTTATTTCGAGTTAGATGAGTTGACCAACGACTACGAAGTAAACACCGTAAGCGGAATGATTATGACCGAACTTTCACATATTCCAAAAGAAGGTGAAAAATTATATTGGCAAAAATTTGTGCTTGAAGTATTAGATATGGATGGCGTAAAGATTGATAAAGTGTTGGTAAAAGCACTTAAAGAGTAGAGAGAATAAAATAGTTTTCAGTCACAGTATTCAGTCACAGTTTGCACTGAAACGAAGCTGGGAATGCTAAAAACAATAGAGCTTAGTAATACGATTTAGAGCAATCTAAAATCCAAAATCTAAAATCTGAAATTAAAGAAAATGACAGAAGGAAATTTTGTAGATTACGTTAAGATATATGTTTCTTCCGGAAAGGGAGGAAAAGGATCTACGCATTTACATAGAGAGAAATTTATTGAAAAAGGAGGCCCGGACGGTGGTGATGGTGGTCGCGGTGGACACGTATATTTGGTCGGAAATAAAGGTTTATGGACATTATTTCACTTAAAATTTGCCCGTCATATTAAAGCCGGACATGGTGGAGATGGAGGAGGAGACCGTAGTACAGGTGCTGATGGAGAAGATAAATTTATCGAAGTGCCTTTAGGAACTGTCGTAAAAGATAAAGAAACCGGAGAAACTTTATTCGAAATCACCGAAGATGGTGAGAAAAGAATTCTTTCAAAAGGAGGAAAGGGAGGTTTAGGAAACTGGCATTTTAGAAGTTCAACAAATCAAACGCCACGTTATGCACAGCCAGGTTTACCGGGTGTAGAAATGGATGTGATTTTAGAGCTTAAAGTTTTGGCAGATGTTGGTTTAGTAGGTTTTCCAAATGCCGGAAAATCAACTTTATTATCTGTTTTGACTTCTGCAAAACCAAAAATTGCCGATTATCCTTTTACCACTTTAAAACCAAACTTAGGAATTGTTGCTTACAGAGATTACCAATCTTTTGTAATTGCTGATATTCCGGGAATTATTGAAGGTGCTGCAGAAGGAAAAGGTTTAGGACATTACTTCCTGCGTCATATTGAGCGTAATTCTACATTGTTGTTTTTAGTTCCTGTTGACACGCCAGATATTAAGGCCGAATATGATATTTTGGTGAATGAATTAACAAAATATAATCCTGAAATGCTGGATAAAGAGCGTCTTTTGGTAATATCAAAATGTGATATGCTGGATGACGAGCTTAAAGCAGAATTGAAAACAGAATTAGACGTTGCTTTCAAGGATATTCCGTATATGTTTATTTCATCTGTTGCACAACAAGGTTTGACAGATTTAAAAGACAAACTTTGGAAAATGCTAAATGAGTAAATTCTAATTTTATAAATATAAAAAACCCGACAAGTAATTGTCGGGTTTTTGCTTTTTAGCGAATAAACAAAAGCAATCAGGTTATCTTATTAAGATTATAACCCAAAGTTTTTAGAGATCCCGATGTTAAAAGTTTTTCCAAAATCAAAACCTAAACGTTCTTCTCTTGGATCATTTTTACCATCAAGATTATCATAATTAATACCTCCTATAGAAAAGTTTAAACCAAATCCTCTTTTCATATTAATAAACAAAGCAGGAGTAAGACTTGCATACATTCCCTTTGCATTATTTAATGAAGCATTTTGGTAACCGGCTCCTAAATCTGCATAAACTGAAAATAACTCAGAAAGCGGACTGGAATAACGTAAAAATCCTCCCACTTTATATTTTTCTGATTTATCAAATCCTGAAGTTTTAAAAGTCATAACTGAACCTTCAACTCCTGCAGTCCATTTGTCAGCAAACTGATATCCTACTTTTGGTGAGAATTCAAAATTTTCTGATTTAGAATCACCTATTTTTTCAGAAGTAAATCCCACATTACCACCTAATAACATTGAACCTTTTTGTGCATTAGAAATAGTTGCTACTAATAATGCAATTGCTACTAATAATTTTCTCATTTGTGTTTGTTTTTAATATTGGAGCAAATTTATATAATTAGTTATTGTAAGAAATAATTTATATTATTTATTTTTAATTGAAGGTTTATTTTTACAATTAACTTTAGTTTTTAAAACTTTTTTCTTCTTTTAATTAAAGTTTTAGTGAAGGAATTCGTTTTTAATCTTGATATTGGCTTAAAACTTTCGCTTTCATAAATTATGAATTTCGTAAAATCATGGCAAAATACATTTCATATGTTTGGAATCTGATATATAGTTTTGGGTATTGTTACGAAAATGAGCTATATTCGCATGACTTAAACAAAATGACATGAAAAAAATAGTATTATTCTTGACCATGTGTCTGATGGCTTTTCCGGTAAGAGCCGATGAAGGAATGTGGTTTTTGATGTTTATCGAAAGATTGAACCATAGAGATATGGAAAAAATGGGCTTGCAATTAACAGCCGAGGAAATTTACAGTATCAATCACCATAGTTTAAAAGATGCGATTGTTCAATTTAACGGTGGATGTACAGCTGAAATCGTATCTAAAGACGGATTGGTTTTAACTAATCATCACTGTGGATACAATGCCATTGCAGAACTTTCTACAGCAGAACAAAACTATTTGAAAGATGGTTTTTGGGCAAAAGAAAGAACTGCAGAGATGAAACCAAAATCTTTATACGTTCGTTTCTTTGTTCGTATGGATGACGTTTCCAAAAGAATTTTGTCAAAAGTAAATGATACCATGACGGAAACGGAAAGAAACAAAATCATTCAGCAGGAAATTGCTTTAATTGAAAAAGAGAATAATGAAGGCGGAAAATATACCGTTTCTGTTCGTCCTTTCTTTCAGGGAAATGAATATTACTATTTTGTTTATCAGGATTATACAGATGTTCGTTTAGTAGGAACGCCGCCGGAAAGTGTTGGTAAATTTGGTGGGGATACCGATAACTGGGAATGGCCTCGTCAAACAGGAGATTTCTCTATGTTTAGAGTGTATGCTGATAAAGATGGAAATCCGGCAACTTATTCTAAAGAAAATGTGCCTTTGAAACCAAAACACTATTTACCTGTAAGTATAAAAGGTGTAAAAGAAAATGATTTTGCAATGATTCTCGGATATCCGGGAAGAACAAACCGATGGATGCCTGCAGGTGGAATTGAGCAAAATATAAAATATGCTTATCCTGCATGGGTTGAAGGTGCAAAAACCGGAATGGATCAAATGAAAAAGTATATGGATAAAGATGCAACTGTTCGTTTACAATATGCGTCTAAATATGCTTCGACAGCAAATTACTGGAAAAACCGTCAGGGAATGATCGACGCTTTAACAAAAGCGGGAACTGTAGATGCTAAAACGGCACAGGAAGACAAGTTTTATGAATGGGCAACGAAACCTGCAAACAGTCAAAAATACGAAAATGTAATTCCAACTATTAATGATTATTACAGAGAAACGAATTTAAAAGCGCGTCACGATAATTACTTAATGCAGCTTTTACGTACTTCAGCTTATGCTGCGGGACCGGCAAACTTAGGAAACGCATTAATTGCTTATTACAACGAAAACGATGCTAAAAAAGCAGAATTGTTGCCGAAGATTAACACTATGATCGATAACTTGTATGGTGATTTTTATGCACCGCTTGAAAAAGATCTTTTAACTGCACAATTGAATTTGTACGCTTCTAAAGCTTCTGAATATGGATTAGCTCCGCAAGTTGCTAAAATGAAATCAGAGAATAATGGTGATTTTACTGCAGATGTTGCAAAAGCTACTGAAGTAAGTTATTTTACTACTAAAGAAAAAGTATTGGCGTTTATGGCTGATCCAAAACCATTGGCGATTGTACACGATCCTTTGTATATTATTTCGAATGATTTGTTGACTAAATACCGTTCTAAAACAGATGATCAGGCAAAAGCTGATGATGGTTTTGCAACTGCTTACCGCGAATTGGTTGAAGGTTTAAGAGCTTCTAAATTAAATGCAATTCAATATCCGGATGCAAACTCAACTTTGAGACTTACTTACGGAAAAGTTCGTGCTTTGCCTGCTGACCCAAGAAACGATGCTAAAATAAACAATTATACTACTATGGAAAGTATGGTGAAAAAGTATAAAGCAGGAGATCAGGAATTTGATTTGCCAGCACGTTTATTAGAATTAAACAAAGCAAAAGATTTTGGTCAATATGCTGATAAAGCAGGTTACATGCCAGTAAACTTTTTGACTGATAATGATATTACAGGAGGAAATTCCGGGTCACCGGTTCTTAACGGAAAAGGAGAATTAATTGGAATTGCTTTTGACGGAAACATTGAAGCTATGGCCGGAGATGTTATTTTTGATCCAAAATTGCAAAGAACAATTAACGTAGATATTCGTTATGTACTTTGGATTATTGACAAATACGCCGGAGCGAAGAATATTATTGATGAAATGACAATTATTAAATAATCTGGTTTCTTATATAAATCAAACCCGAGAAGTTTTAAAGCTTCTCGGGTTTTTTTATGATTACAAAGGGTTTCGACTTCGCTCACTCTGACATAAAAATCTAGTAACCTGAGAGGTTTTTAAAACCTGTCGGGTTTTGTTGTTTTTAATTCTTATTTTTGAGATATGAAAAAGCTGCTACTTCTTTTCTTATTTGTTCCAATTGTAATTTGGTCACAAACTAATTTTGAAAAAGGAGAGAAATTATTTCAGTCAAAAAAATACGATGAGGCACAAGTTATTTTCGAGGGAATTTTAAAAACAAAACCTTCAGATATAAAAACACTTGAGTATTTAGGAGAGATTCAGGCACATCACAAAGCCTGGGAAAATGCAGCAGTTTATTTCAAAAAACTAAAAGAACTCAAACCAAATACAGCTGATTATTTTTATAAATACGGAGGTTGTCTGGCAATGCGGGCGATGGAAGTAAACAGAATTAAAGCTTTGGGAATGGTTGGCGAAATGAAAGAATCCTTTGAAAAAGCGATTTTTTTAGATCCTAAACATATTCCGGCGAGATGGGCATTAATAGAAATCTATTTGCAATTGCCGGGAATCTTTGGCGGAAGCGAATCAAAAGCGATTTCATATTCAAATCAATTAGCGCAATTATCGCCTGTAGATGGTTATTTGTCAAGAGGAAGAATAGATGTTTATTTTAAGAGATATTCAGCAGCAGAAAAAAACTTTATAAAAGCGCATGAAATTGGTAAATCAAAAATCACATTTCAAAAATTATATAATTTATATTTGAATAATCTTAAAGACGCTAAAAAAGCCAAAGAATTGAAACAAAAATTTGAAGCTTAATAACGATCAAAAATGAGTTCCAATAAAAATTGGAATTGGGAATTTTAAAAAATTGGAATTTAAATGAGAACACATTTCATCGCCATAGGCGGAAGTGCGATGCACAACTTAGCATTAGCATTACATAACAAAGGATATCAGGTTACAGGAAGTGATGATGCTATTTTTGAACCCTCTAAATCAAGATTAGAAAAAAAAGGAATACTGCCAGCTGAAATGGGTTGGTTTCCTGAGAAAATTACCGCGGATATTGATGCTATTATTCTTGGGATGCATGCAAAAGCAGATAATCCTGAATTACTAAAAGCACAGGAATTAGGATTGAAAATTTATTCGTATCCTGAATTTTTATATGAGCAGTCTAAAAATAAAACGCGTGTTGTAATTGGTGGTTCTCACGGAAAAACAACCATCACTTCGATGATTTTGCACGTGATGCATTATCATAACATCGAAGTTGATTATATGGTTGGAGCACAATTGGAAGGTTTCGACACGATGGTTCATCTTACCGAAGAAAATGATTTTGTGGTTTTGGAAGGGGATGAATATTTATCTTCTCCAATTGACAGACGTCCAAAATTTCATTTGTACCAACCGAACATTGCTTTGATTTCTGGGATTGCGTGGGATCATATCAATGTTTTTCCAACGTATGAAAACTATGTAGAACAGTTTGAAATCTTTATTGGAAAAATTACAAATGGGGGAATTTTAGTTTATAACGAAAATGATCCTGAAGTAAAAAGAGTTGCTGAGGCTGCTGTAAATCCAATCCGCAAATTAGCTTATAGCACTCCTGAATATGCTGTTAGTGACGGTGTAACATTACTGAAAACTCCGGAAGGGGATATGCCAATTGAAGTTTTTGGTGCGCATAATTTAAACAATCTCGCGGGAGCAAAATGGATTTGTCAGAATATGGGTGTTGATGAAGCTGATTTTTATGAAGCAATAGCAAGTTTTAAAGGAGCTTCAAAACGATTAGAAAAAATTGCGGAAGGAAAAGGAAAAGTGGCGTATAAAGATTTTGCGCATTCGCCAAGTAAAGTGGCCGCAACTACAAAAGCGGTAAAAGAACAATATCCAAACAGAACTTTGGTTGCTTGTCTCGAGTTGCACACTTACAGCAGTTTGAATGCTGAATTCCTGAAAGAATATGAAGGCGCTCTTGAATATGCTGATGTTGCAGTAGTTTTTTATTCTCCTGATGCTGTGAAAATTAAACAATTAGAAGAAGTAACTTACGAACAAATTGCTACTTCTTTCAATAGAAAAGATTTAATAATTTACACAAATCCTTTAGAGTTTAAAGAATATTTATTCAATTTAAATCTTGAAAATTCTGCTTTGTTATTGATGAGTTCCGGTAATTATGGAGGACTTAACTTTGACGAAGTAAAAAGATTAATTGAATAACTGGAATAATTTAATTTAAAAAGAGAAATCAATGCAAATGGAAAAGCTACGGTTTCTCTTTTTTTATTTTATTGAATTTTATTGAATGATTTTTCTTATTTTTTATATATTAGCCTTTTAAGATTTTATAAATGAATCCAACTATACAAGTTGTCAAAACGACCAGCGAAAATCCTGATTTTTTATTTTTAATTGAAACATTCGATACTTTTTTATGGGAGCGTTATCCTGAATTGAAGAAAGAATATTGGGGCAATAATTTAATTGAATTTAATGCGAATGTTTATATAGTTTATCTCGAAGATGAACCTGTTGCTTGTGGCTGTTTTAAAAAGTACAATGCCAATACTGTCGAATTAAAACGCATGTTCGTTTCGCCAAAAGCGAGAGGTTTAGGCTTGGCACAATTAGTTATTAGCGAATTAGAAACAGAAGCAAAAAATCAAGGTTTTGAAATTATGATTTTAGAAACTTTGTATAAACAAATTGAAGCGATTGGTTTATATCAAAAAGTGGGTTTTAAAATTGTAGATAACTATGAGCCGTATGTGGGCTTATCGAATAGCATTTGCATGAGCAAATTTATTAATTCAGTACAATAATGTCTATAACTTATACGCCAATCTCAAATTGGTCTGAAGAAGATCGTCCTCGTGAAAAATTAAGCTCTAAAGGAAAAGAGGCTTTGAGTAACGCTGAATTAATTGCTATTTTGATTGGTTCAGGAAGCAGAAATGAATCGGCAGTTGATCTGAGCAGGCGTATTTTGGGAAGTGTTGGAAACAATCTGAATTCCTTGTCAAAATTGACCATTGGTGAGCTCATGAACTTTAGAGGAATAGGTGAGGCCAAGGCGATTACAATTATTGCTGCTTTAGAATTAGGCCGTCGCAGAAGGATTGAAAAAACTGTAGAGTTGGTGAAAATCACCTCCAGCAAAATGGTTTTCGATATCATGCAGCCTGTTATTGGTGAATTACCACACGAAGAATTTTGGGTGCTTTTTCTGAATAATTCTAATAAGGTAATTTCTAAATCGAAATTGAGTACAGGTGGTATTACAAGCACAACTGTCGATGTGCGTCTTGTTTTTAAAATGGCACTTCAAAATTCTGCTACAGCCTTGATTTTGTGTCACAATCATCCATCTGGTAAATTGAATCCTAGTGAAGCTGATAAAGAAATTACAAAGAAAGTAAAATTAGCAGGAGATAATTTAGATGTTAAAGTTTTAGATCATTTGATTATTGGTGAAACAAATTATTATAGTTTTGTAGATGAAGGAATTTTTTAAATTATGAATACGCATATAACCGACATTTTTTTTGATTTAGATCATACACTTTGGGATTTTGATAAAAACTCTGAACTCGCCTTTGATCGTATTTTTAAGGAAAGATTTCCAAGTGTAAAGATTACGGATTTTATTGAAAAATATATGCCTATAAATCAGGCTTGCTGGAAATTGTATCAGCATGATAAAATTACACATCAGGAACTTCGTTACAATAGATTAAAGTTTTCGTTTGATGCCTTAAATATTGAGATTTCAGATGAAGATATTGATCAGATTGCAAACGATTATATCGAAACTCTTACAGATAATAATCATTTATTTGATGGTGCGATCGAGCTTTTGGAATATTTAAAACCAAAATACAGATTGCATATTATTACTAATGGTTTTGCAAATGTTCAGGATAAAAAAATAAATAATGCTTTGTTAAGCGGTTATTTTACTTCAATTACAAATTCTGAATTGGCAGGTGTTAAAAAGCCAAATAGTATTATCTTTGATTATGCGGTTAATGTGGCTCAGGCAGCAAAAGAAAATTGTATAATGATTGGAGATTGTCTTGATGCTGACGTTAATGGTGCCTTAAATGCCGGATTAGATGCGATTTTTTTTAATGATAAAAAAATAGAAGCTCCTCAAAATATTAAACAGATAAATCACTTATTAGAACTAAAAAAATATTTATAACCATGAAAGTTAAATTTTTATTGTTTGCCCTTTTAATTTCAGTTGCCGGACTGGCTCAGTCAATTAATGATTATAAAGCCGTTATTGTGCCTTTGAAATATGATTTTACTAAAACAGAAAATCAATACAGATTGTCGACCATGACAAAATCTAATTTGCTAAAAGCCGGTTTTCCTGCTTATTATACCAGTGAAGAAGTTCCGGCAGAATATGGTGATCGTTGCCAGCTTTTATATATTGATGTAAAAAAAGATAGCGGATTTTTAGTGACTAAACTATATTTAGAATTTAAAGATTGCTACGGAAAAGTAATTTATACTTCGGAAATTGGAAAAAGCAAAGAAAAAGATTATGAAGTGGCTTACAAGGAAAGTCTTGACCTGGCTTTTGTGTCTGTAAATAAATTACATTATAAATACAGCGGCAAAGCAATTGCAAGTTCTTCTACTGTAAAACAAAATGTTAGTACTTCGGTTCCTGTTCAAACAGTCGCTGTCGCTACAACACCACTCGCAGATACTACTGATCCAAATTTACTTTATGCACAGCCAACAGAAAACGGATATCAATTAATTGATAAAACACCAAAAGTGGTAATGAAATTGCTAAAAACATCCAGACCAGATTCTTTCATTGCAATCAAAGATGGGGTGCAAGGAACTTTAAATGCAAAAGACAATCAATGGTATTTTGAATATTATCAAAACGACAAATTGGTTTCTGAAAAAGTTTCAGTTAAATTCTAAAATATAAAATATAAAATATAAAATATAAAATATAAAATATAAAATATAAAATATAAAATATAAAATATAAAATATAAAATATAAAATATAAAATAAGGTTTAATAACCATATTTATCTTTCCAGCGGTTCTTTAAAAATTCGCGGTTGCTGTTCTCTCTCGAATTGCTTCCCGGATTGTAAAGAACCGTTTCTTTTATAGCATCTGGCAGAAATTCCTGTTCGGCAAAATTATTAGCGTAATCATGCGAGTATTTATAATCTTCACCATAACCTAATTCTTTCATTAGCTTAGTTGGTGCATTACGCAAATGAATTGGAACGGGTAAATCTCCGGTTTGTTTCACCAATTGCTGAGCATTTCCAATTGCCATATAAGAAGCATTACTTTTTGGAGAAGTAGCTAAATAAATGGCGCATTGACTTAATATAATTCGGCTTTCAGGATATCCAATTGTCGAAACAGCCTGAAAAGTATTATTTGCCATTATAAAAGCAGTTGGATTGGCGTTTCCAATATCTTCACTTGATAAAATAAGCATTCTTCTGGCAATAAACTTTACGTCTTCACCGCCTTCAATCATTCTGGCTAACCAGTAAACGGCTCCATTTGGATCGCTGCCTCGAATAGATTTTATAAATGCAGAAACAATGTCATAATGCTGTTCTCCGGTTTTGTCATATAAAACAGTATTTTGCTGTACTAATTCTAAAACCCGGTCATTTGTAATAATAATTTCATCGCTGGCAGATGCATTTACCACCAGTTCAAAAATATTCAATAATTTACGTCCATCACCGCCGGAAAGTCGCAACAGAGCTTCCGTTTCTTTCAAAATAATATTTTTAGAAACCAATTCTACATCTGTTTTCATGGCACGATGTAATAAAGCTTCCAGATCTTGTTTTGTGAAAGCATTTAGTATATAAACCTGACAACGGGATAATAATGCGGGAATGACTTCAAAACTTGGGTTTTCTGTGGTAGCACCAATAAGGGTGATCCATCCTTTTTCGACTGCTGCCAAAAGAGAGTCTTGTTGGGATTTGCTAAATCTATGAATCTCATCAATAAACAAAATTGGATTTTTAGCAGTAAATAATCCACCGCTTTGCTTTGCTTTTTCGATAACATCACGAATATCTTTCACACCTGAATTTATGGCGCTCAAAATATAAAACGGACGTTTTGACTCTTGTGCAATAATTTGCGCCAGAGTAGTTTTTCCTGTTCCCGGTGGTCCCCAAAATATTAAGGACGGAATAATTCCTTTCGAGATTTGTTGCGTCAATGATCCGTTTGGTCCAACCAAATGACCTTGACTAATATAGTCTTCCAGTTTTTGTGGGCGAATACGCTCGGCTAAAGGTGCTTCCATTTTGTAAAATTACTATTTTTCATTTTAAATCTCTACTTTTAAAAAGTTACAAATCATAACAAAGACTAGCTGACAAATTATCAGTTAATTGTATTTGGATAGTTTTTTGATATTATTTAAGAAAACCAATTGATGATATATGAAAGATATTCATTTTAAATTCTCTACCGCAGTTATTGGATTACCTGTTCTGTTTGTGCTTTTTTTATGGATTATTTATTGGATTCAGATTCGGTTTGACTTTGATTTCTATCAATATGGTATTTATCCTCGTGATGTTTTGGGTTTAAGAGGTATATTATTTAGTCCTTTTATACACGAAAATTTAGGCCACTTATATAATAACTCAATTCCGCTTTTTGTATTACTTGCTGCTTTGCAATTTTTTTATCCCAAACAGTCTTTTGCGGTAATTGTATATGGAATTTTGTTTTCGGGTTTAATTACCTGGATTATTGGTCGATCAAATTATCATATTGGCGCCAGTGGATTGATTTATGTTTTGGTGACTTTTATATTTTTTAAAGGAATACAAACTAAATATTACAGATTAGTGGCGTTATCTTTTTCGGTAGTATTACTTTATGGCGGAATGATTTGGTATGTTTTTCCGGATGTTGATGCGTCTATTTCATGGGAAGGACATTTAGCTGGTTTTATTACCGGATATGCATTAACGTTATTCTACAAAACTCCTGAATATGCAAAACCTATTGTTTATGATTGGCAAAAACCTGATTTTAATCCGCAAGATGATGACTTTATGAAGCATTTTGATGAAAATGGAAATTTTGTTAATACTGAAAAAGCAGAAGATGAATCTGAAATGATTTCTACTTATTTTAATTCAGATGTTTTGGTAAATTATACTGTAACTAAATCAGAATCAGGAGATAAATTGTAAGTCTGATTATTTGGTTAAGATAAATGATTATTTTTGTTAGAAGTAATTTTAAATTTCATTTACTAAATTATGAAAAAGATAAATTTTGCAATTGTATGTTTAGTCGTTCTCATCAGTACAAAAATGATTGCGCAATGCGAAGTTAAAAATAGGGTATTGGCAGATGGAACAATGGTGTATTATTTTGAGCCTGCAGTGTTTTATTTTACGAAATCAAAATCTTTAAAAATTAATATAGTAACTGATAAAGAACATTATTTTATCGCATTACAGCCAACACCATTTCCACCTAAAAAAGAAGGAAAAAAAATTAAGGAAGATCTAATTATTCATTTGGCCGATCAAAAACAATATAAAGTAACCCATTATGACACGCAATACAGACAAAATGATTCTGTAATGCAGGTTCTTTATTTGATTGATGATAAGGATATTGAAGCTTTTTCTAAACTTGAAGCGATTATTGCAGAAATCAATATGGAGGGGACTGAATTTGTGCGTAGCTATAATTTTAAATTGCATAAAGATGCCATTATAGAACAATTGAATTGTTTTTTGAAAAAGGAAGAAGACAAATAATTATTTAATCTTCGTTAGTGTTTGCTTCATTTTTGTGAAGTAATTTTTTGCTTAGAGCAGGAAGAAGATTATTGAAGGTGAGCGTGAGTGATGCAGCGTTTATAATTTGACTTTCACTGTCTCTCGGCAAATATTCATTAGCATACGCTAATTCTATTTGTATATCATCAGTAAATAAATATCCGGCGCCTATAATGAATCGATTACGGTCAAAGAAACTTAAACCTGTTACTTTGGTTCCGGATTTAAAATATAGTTCATCAGATGCAATGCCATAAATAACTCCTTTTCGAAGAATTTTGCTATTAATGGGTTGAATGTATTTTATTTGTTGACGATATCTAAGAACATTTTCATATTCATTATCACTATTTCTCATATGCCGAAGTTCCATTCTCATTCTGGTACTTAGGGTATATCCTGTTTTATGAAAATAGTATATTCCTTGTAAAGCAAATCTCCATTCAGGTGATTTAAATTGACCAATTTCCGGTACATCTTTATTGTCAAAATAGGCTATAAAAGAAGAAATCTTCCAGCGAGGAGACAAGTAGTAATGTCCCCATACTCTGAAAGATCTTTGAATATTGTTTTCAAAAATATTTGATGATGTTTCTGTACTGCTGTACGAACTGCCTAAATTTAATTCTGTAGACCATTTATCATTTATTGTCCTGTTGAATTGTATTTCGTTCCAGGACTGACCAAAAGTTTTTGTTTGAGAATAACTAATGGACGTAAAAAAGAGTGTCGCAAGTATGCAGCAAAGTTTTTTTGATATGTTCTGAACAGATTTGCAAGACATCAATTAAATAAGTTTAAATATATTTATTTTGCCATCTTATCTCTTGATATGCTTAACTTCTTTGGCGTACAGTTTCATATAAAAACGCACCACATGCCACCGAAACATTTAGAGATCCAATTGTGCCAAACATTGGAAGTTTAGCTTTTTCATCAACAATTTTTAACACTGAAGGATTTATACCTCTGTCTTCAGATCCCATAATAATTGCTAATGGCTCATTTAAAGATAGGTCATATATATTCTCCTCAGTTTTTTCAGTAGCTGCTATAGTCTTAATACCAGATCCTTGTAAATAAAAAATAGCATCTTTAATATGTTCAACTTTACAAATAGGAACATTAAAAACCGCACCTGCAGATGTTTTAACTGTATCACCATTTACCGGAGCAGAACCCGCTTTTTGAACAATAATTCCGTTTACACCTGTACATTCAGCAGTACGTATTATGGCGCCAAAATTTCTCGCATCAGAGATTTGGTCTAATATTAAAAATAATGGTTTTTTTCCAGATTCAATAGTTGATTCAACAAGATGTTCTAAATCAATAAATCCAATAGGAGAGATTGTTGCAACAGCACCTTGGTGATTATTTGGAGTTAGTCGATTTAGTTTTTCTACAGGAACATATGAAAAATTGATGTTAGCGCGTTTCATCACTTTCATTAAATCTTTCATTAATTCTCCAGAAATTTCTTTTTGGATGAATACTTTGTCTACTTCTTTTCCTGCCTGAATCGCTTCTATAATGGCTCTGATTCCAAATATTTGATGTTCTTTTTCCATGACGCAAATATAGGTATAATGTTTATATAAAAAAAAACCACTCTGAATGAACAGAGTGGTTTGATGTATATTTGAGAATAAATTAGAATTTATCCCAGAATAATTTTGTTGTCAATAAATCTCCACCGATAGCATCCGAAGCTGCTTTCCAGTTTGAGTTATTAGCTTGTTGTTCAAGAACAGGATAAGCCATTCTAACGGGAACTTTACCGCCAGCATTAGTGATAGCTGTAGGAGGAGCTAATAAAACAGGGAAGTCTAATCTTCTCCAGAAATTCCAAGAAGTTAAACCTTGATTAAACATAGCTACCCAAGCTTGCTCTCCAATTGATTTTTTCCAATTAGCCGCATCGTAAGGGTTAGCTGCAAGGTAAGTTGTAGCTTCCGCTGTTGTACCACCCCATTCTACGATAGAAGCAGTAACAGCTGTATCATATGATGCTGCTGCAGCTCCTGTATTCCAACGAGCATTGGCTTCAGCAATATAGAAAGCAACTTCTGTGTAATTTAAAATTATACCTGGAGTTGTAGGTGTATAAGCAAATGAACCGATATTAGAAAAAGCTCCAAATTCACCACCTTGACCAATAACCTGACCACTGTATCCACCACCTTCGACTTCATCAAAATAGTGACCAATTCTAGGGTCATTAGTTGTATTCATATAATCTACTAACGTCTTACCTGCAAAAAAATCATCTCTACCACTAGCCGCTAGATTTTCATACAAAGGGTTGTAATTCGGAGATGCAGCGACATATTGAAATTGACCATTGTCGGCAGGAGATGTCATTACTCCAGCTGCAATAGCTGCAGTTGCAGTTGTTTCTGCTAAAGTTGGATTAGAATCCGCAATTCCAATTGCAAGTTTTAATTTTAAAGAGTTAGCGAATTTAGTCCATTTTGCAATATTGCCGCTGTAATACTTATCTCCTTCAGAAAAACTTGGAAAACCAGTTCCACTAACATCAAGAGCGGCTATATCCGCATTAATTCTAGCAATTAAATCTTGATAAATTGTAGCTCCATCATCGTATTTTGGTAATGGAAAAGCTGTAAGATTCGCAGCCTGAGTATAAGGAACATTTCCAAAAGTGTCTACTAACATCTGGTAAGTGTAAACTTGTAGAATGTCAATTATTGCTAATTGATTTTTTTTATTAACAGGCCAACCTGCTAACTCACTTGCACTTGGTTGGTAAGCATTAATTATATCTTTGGCTTTGCCTAAGTTGTTTAAAACATTTACATAATTGTCAGTAAAAATGCTATTAGAAACATTTCTATTTGTAAAGTCATAATTACTTTCGTTCACATAGGTTGTTTCTTGCCAATATTGCATCGTCAGTCTAAAGTTGTTTTCGTTTACACTTGGTGTATTTACGTAATCACTTAGTTCTTTTTCTGCATAATTAATTAACGATCCCGGTACAGTGGTGTATGCGCTGTTCGGATCTGTATTTATATCCTCATTAACACAAGCAGTCATAGACAGACCTATTGTTAATATTGCTATTATTTTTTTCATTTTCATTTTTTTTAAAAATTAACTTTGACATTAAAAGAAATATTTCTTGTTGTCGGCATAGGTCCAGATTGGTATCCTTGTGTATTACCTGAAGATAATCCAGCTTCTGGATCAGCATATGGTAAATTTTTATCAATGATCCACAAATTATTACCTATTAAGCTAAATGAAGCTCCTTTTATAGATTTTCCTAATATACTTTCAGGAAGATTATATGTAAATACAACTTCTCTTAATTTTACAAATCCTGCATCGTAAACAAAAGCAGCAGCAGGTGGATCTGTACCTAATACTTGGCTAGATTGTGATCTGTCTAATCTTGTTGTGTTAGTTACATATTGAGGTTGTCCATTACCTGGAGTATAAGCAGGGTTTGCCATAACACCTTGTAAAAGTTCACCACCACCATTTGCTAATGTATTTCTTATAGGATTTCCTAAGTCGTTGTTCCCAACTGAATTAGCATAGATACCTGTTCCGTATCCATAATATTGATCAAGAGAGAAAACACTTCCTCCTTTTTTCACGTCAATTAAGAAGCTGAAAGAAAGATTTTTGTAAGTAAATTTATTGTTAATACCACCTGTCCAATCAGCTTGGTATGTCCCAAGTTTGTTGTCAGTAGTAGTAGAAACGACATATGCACCATTATCACCGATAATTCTGTTTCCAGCGTCGTCTAACACATAAGTAGTACCCCAAATTTGCCCATAATCCTGATTAAGAGGAGCATTGATACTGATTCCGCCTTGAAGTGAGTTAATGTTAATATTTTCAATACCTGGAGCTAATTCTGTAACTTTTGTGTTAGGATTAGACCAGTTTACATTTACATCCCAAGCAAAGTTTGCTGTTTTAAAAGGTGTAAGGTTTAAGGTAACCTCGAATCCTTTTGTTGTTAATGTACCTGCATTAACAGTGTTGAATGCTGATCCAGTAGCTGTTGATACAGGTAATGGTAAAATTTGATCGTAAGCTTTGTTTTGGAACCAAGCTACGTCAAATCCAATTCGGTTGTTTGCAAATTGCATGTTTAAACCTAATTCGACATTGTCTAATTGTTGTGGTTTTAAATTAGCATTTTTTGCAGTTGTGTTGTATGAATACACTGGAGATCCGAAAGGAGTTCTAGCTGTATAAGTGTTTTCTAATTGATTAGGATCTGTATCAGAACCCACCTGAGCATAAGCTGCTCTGAATTTACCAAAATTGATAAATTCAACATCTTTTAACCAATTTGAAAAAACAACACTTCCTGAAACTGCAGAGTACCAGTATGCATTATTATCAGCAGGTAAAGCAGATGATTGATCTCTTCTAACGGAACCTTCAACATAGTAAGTTCCTTTATATCCTAATGTAGCTTGTCCAAATAAACCAAGTACTTCTTTTCTTGTATCTATAATTCTAGGTAAGGCCGGTGCGGATACAGAGTTTGAGATAGTATACAATCCAGGAATATATAACCCTCCAGATGTGCTTTGTTGATTAATGAATCTGCTTTGTACGTTATAGTTGGTACCAACAACAACGTTAAGGTTAAGTTCTTCGGCTAAGTCTTTTTTGTAAGTTGCCAAGAAATCATAGTTTTGTTCACTAAAATCATAAAGATCTAGGGCATAACCAGATGGCTGAGCAGGTAAATTTGCAAGATTTGAGTTTGATCCAAGAGTTGCTGGTACTGAACCTTGAGCTATTCTGTCTTCAGTTTTCATGGTAAATCCGTCAGTTCCCATTCTACCAGTAAAACTAAGTTCTTTAGATACATCATATGTTATACTTGCATTAGCAGCAAATCTTCTTCTGCTATCAGTATTGTAATTTTGATATCTTTGGAAATAAGGGTTATCCCAATACTGAGGAGCTATCTTTGTAGCACTTGCCATGTTCCATGAATAGTTTTGGTTGCTCATGTTATAGTAAGCTTCCTGATCTTTAAGGTCAACATTAGTTGCCCACCATTGTCTAAAGCCTGCAATTTGATTTCCTCCGTAACCAGTTGAATTTCTGTTACGTGTATTTTGCGCAACATAAGTTGCGTTAAATGTAGAGCTTAATTTATCGCTAAATTTGTAAGTAGCTGAAGCATTAAAGTTATTCTTGCTTAATAAAGAATTTGGTAAAATGTCAGTACTATTTGTGTTTGCGTATGTTAATCTGTAAGTTGCTTTGTCAGTACCACCGCTTAATGCAATATTGTTTACTGTTGATACTCCAGTGTCAAAAAACTCAATTGGTCCATTTTTTGCAGCTACCCATGGAGTAGCTTTACCATAATTGGCAGAACCTGGTATAAATGCATCATATTGATAAACTAAAGAACCATCAAATTTTGGCCCGTAAGATGCATCATGTCCAGTTATTGATCTTGGTTGTCCATTATAAGAAGAAAAGGTTTGTCCTAGATATCCTTGACCATATTCACTTTGATATTCAGGAAAAGTTTTTTTGTCTACAGTAGACATAGTGTAAGAAGATGAAAATTCTACGGCCATGTCATTTCTAGCTTTTCCTTTTTTAGTAGTAATGATGATCGCACCATTTTGTGCTCTTGATCCGTAAAGAGCTGTTGCAGCAGCACCTTTTAGTACGTTGATCTCTGCAATGTTATTTGGGTTGATGTCAGATGCAGCATTTCCGTAATCGAATCCACCTCTACCACTCTTTTGATCAGCACTGTTTACGTTGTTGTTCAAAATTGGCACACCATCCACAACAAATAAAGCCTGATTGTCTCCCAAAAGTGATTTAAAACCTCTAAGAACTACGTTTGTTGATCCACCAAAGTTAGTACCATTAGTAACATTAAGACCAGCAACTTTTCCAGATAAGTTATTTACAAAGTTTCCTGTAGGAACTGTTGAAACTTGTTCTGCTGATACTGATTGAGCAGAGTAACCAAGAGATTTTTTCTCTCTTTTAATACCTAAAGCAGTTGTTACTACAACTCCTTCAAGTTCTTGTGCGTCACCTGCTAATTTGACATTAACTGTTGATGAACTTGCTGCTACTTCCTGAGTTTTCATCCCAATGTAGCTAAATACCAAAACTTGGCTTGTTGAGGCTTTGATAGAGAATTTACCATCAAAATCAGTTTGTGTTCCGGATTTTGTTCCTTTCACTAATACACTCACACCTGGCAAAGGCATACCTGCATTATCAGTAACAATTCCTGAAACAGCTCTTTCTTGCGCAAAAGTTAGTTGCGCCACTAGTACTAATAAAAGCACTAAGAATCCATTGAACTTTAGTTTCATTTTTAAATATTTTGAATTAGTATCGCAAAACTCTTAATAATTTGTTAACTTTCCTAATAAATAAAAATCTTTTTTTGTTAAACATTAAAATTTAACATTATAACATATGTTTATGATAGTGTTATATAATTGCAGTTCATTTGTTTTTTCTGCTCCATTTGTAAGAGTAATTTTCAATAAACCATTTGCAGTTTGTATTCCGGTTCCTGCTCCGATTCCTATTAATTTTTTTATTTTATTTTGATCTGTATTGCTCGTTAAGTCTTGATATAAGCCATAATCGAGAATTGAATTGATATATAAGTTTTTTGAGACAAGATATCTGTATTCTGTAAGAATTAGCGAATCAAAATTAGCTTGAAGATTATTTTCTAAAAATCCTCTAATAGAGTTCATTCCGCCAAATCGATATAATTCATTTGAAATATAATTTTTACTGTTAAGATAAAAATTTTGTGAATTTAAGTTAATATAATTCCTTTCGTTCAGCTCAAAGTTGTATGATAAGTTAACATTTAAGTAAAACTGCTTACTTGATTCTGCTGTTTCTGGACTATTATTCGTGTCTCTTTTTCCATAACCAAAAATGAGATTTATAATTGTCTTTTGTGTAAACAGATTGTTTGTTGCATTAAGTTTTTTATAATCATAAGATGTTGTAATATATGAATTTTTATAATCGCTAATTAGAGTATTATTTGTGTTTTGAATATCGCTGGATTCTGTAGATTGATATCCGAGATAAATTCTTGAATTGTATTTTATAAAATAGCCAAGATCAATAGCTGTTTTTGTATTTTGAAAAGTGCTGTCTTGTTTAAAAATGTTTAACTGAGCTTTAATGCCTAGCGCTGAATTAAAAATATAAGGTATTTCTAATTTTGTATTGAAAGTTTTTTGCTGATTGCCGTCGCTTTTCCAGTACAGTGAAAATTCTTCTCCCGAGTGAAGTATGTTTTGAAGTGATATGTCGATGTACCCATTTAGATTTAGTTTTTTGTTTTCGTCATTTGAAAAACCAATATAGCCATCAAATGTATTTGCTTTTCTTTTTTGAATATAGGCATATATTTTTGTGGAATCTTTAGTGAATAGTATTTCGGGATATTTTGTTTGGCTAATAAATTGAAAATTATTTATTTCATTATAAAGTTCTTTTACAATTTCCTGATTAAAAGTTCTGCTTATGTATTTTTTGTTTAGTTGTTTTAGGTGCCCTTTTGGGAATATATCTTTGTTATCGTCTTTAGGGTAATTTAGAATAATGGAATTTAAGTCCCTTTTTTTTTCGGATTTAAAATTTAAGTCGGCATAAATTATTAAATTCTTTCTTCGAATATTTTTCAAATTGACTTTAGTTAAGGCATAACCGGCTTTTTCAGCTTCATTTATTTTTTGATTCAGATAATTTTCAGCCTCTTCGTAAGGTATAATTATAGAGTCATTTGTTGTTTTCTGAAAATCAGAAAATGGATTATTTGTACCTATATATATATGTATCTTTTTTATCTTGTTTTTTAGTGTAATTATAGAAGCGTAAGAGCTGTCATTTATTTTTTTTGTTTCTAATATTTTATTATCTAAATAACCTTTTTTTGAAAGCTTTTCTGAAGTGTTTTTTATTTCGTTAAACAACGATTTTAAATTAGGGTGTGTTATAGAATAATTTAGAGAATCGATAATTTTATTTTCAGTTTTGTCTATTCCATTTATTTGTAAATTAAAATCTTGGGCATAACTTGAAATGCTTATAAAGTAAAATATATAGATTAGGATTAACTGTTTCAAGAGCAATTGTTTCATTTATTAAAAGTATTGCAAATATCTATTGTTTGTTTTAAAAAACATAAGCTTAAATAATGTTATTGAAAATTAATAGATTAACGTTTGTATAGTGAAAAATATTTTATACATTTGCAACCCCGTAAAAAGCGGGAATTTAATATACATAATAAATTTTTAGTATTAATTATGCCAACAATTCAACAATTAGTAAGAACAGGAAGAACTCAGATAACTAAGAAGAGTAAATCGGTTGCTTTAGATTCTTGTCCTCAAAGAAGAGGGGTTTGTACGCGTGTTTACACTACTACACCAAAAAAACCAAACTCTGCAATGCGTAAAGTAGCGCGTGTACGTTTGACAAATGGTAATGAGGTGAATGCTTACATCCCTGGAGAAGGACACAATTTACAAGAGCACTCGATAGTATTAGTTAGAGGCGGAAGGGTAAAAGATTTACCAGGTGTTAGATATCATATCGTTCGTGGAGCGCTTGACACGTCAGGAGTTGCAGGAAGAACGCAAAGAAGATCTAAGTACGGTGCTAAACGCCCAAAAGAAGCAAAAAAGTAATTTAAAACTTTTAAGAAAAAGACATGAGAAAAAGAGCGGCAAAGAAAAGACCACTTTTACCAGATCCGAGGTTTAACGACCAATTGGTAACGCGTTTTGTGAACAACTTAATGTGGGACGGTAAGAAATCTACAGCTTTCAAAGTATTTTATGATGCAATTGACATCATCGAATCTAAAAAGCAAGATTCAGAAAAATCTTCATTAGAAATTTGGAAAGATGCTTTAACAAACGTTATGCCTCACGTAGAAGTACGTAGTCGTAGAGTAGGTGGAGCTACATTTCAAATTCCAATGCAAATTAGACCAGACAGAAAAATTTCTATGGCAATGAAGTGGTTAATACTTTATTCTAGAAGAAGAAATGAAAAATCTATGGCACAACGTTTAGCGTCAGAATGTTTAGCTGCTGCTAAAGAAGAAGGTGCTGCGGTTAAGAAAAGAATGGATACTCACAAGATGGCAGAAGCTAATAAAGCTTTCTCTCACTTTAGATTTTAATTCGTAAGAAATGGCTAGAGATTTAAAATATACAAGAAATATCGGAATTGCTGCTCACATTGATGCTGGTAAAACAACAACAACTGAGCGTATCCTTTTTTATACTGGAAAGTCACACAAAATTGGTGAAGTACACGATGGTGCTGCAACAATGGACTGGATGGCTCAAGAGCAAGAAAGAGGTATTACAATTACTTCAGCTGCAACAACTTGTGAGTGGAATTTTCCAACTGAGCAAGGTAAGCTTTTACCTGAGTCTTTGCCATACCACTTTAATATTATTGATACTCCTGGGCACGTTGACTTTACTGTAGAGGTAAACCGTTCTTTACGTGTACTTGATGGATTGGTTTTCTTGTTTAGTGCTGTTGATGGTGTTGAGCCTCAATCAGAAACTAACTGGAGACTTGCTGATCAGTATAGAGTTCCGCGTATGGGATTCGTGAATAAAATGGACCGTCAAGGATCTAACTTTTTGGCAGTTTGTCAACAAGTTCGTGATATGTTGAAGTCAAATGCTGTTGCGATCACTTTGCCAATTGGTGAAGAAAATGATTTCAAAGGTGTTGTGGATTTGGTAAAAAATCAAGCTATCATTTGGCATGATGCAACTCAAGGGGCAACTTTTGATATTGTTGAAATTCCTGCTGATATGGTTGCAGAGGTTAAAGAATACAGATCTATTCTTATTGAAGCGGTTGCTGATTACGATGAAAATCTTTTAGAAAAATTCATGGAAGACGAAAACTCTATTACAGAGGAAGAAATCAACAATGCTTTAAGAGCTGCTACTATGGATATGGCTATCATCCCGATGATCGCTGGTTCTTCTTTCAAAAACAAAGGAGTTCAGTTCATGTTAGATGCAGTTTGTAAATATTTGCCTTCTCCAATGGATAAAGAAGGTATCGAAGGAATTCATCCTGATGATGCTGAATTATTAGAAGAAGATCAAACTAAAATCTTGCGTAAGCCAGATGTAAAAGAGCCATTCGCTGCTTTGGCATTTAAAATTGCTACTGACCCATTCGTAGGTCGTTTAGCTTTCTTCCGTGCTTACTCTGGTCGTTTAGATGCTGGTTCTTATGTTTTGAACACTCGTTCAGGAAATAAAGAAAGAATTTCTCGTATCTACCAAATGCACGCTAACAAACAAAATCCAATCGAATTTATTGAGGCTGGAGATATTGGAGCTGCCGTTGGATTTAAAGATATCAAAACTGGAGATACATTGTGTGATGAAAAACACCCAATTATTCTTGAGTCAATGAAATTCCCTGCACCGGTAATTGGTATTGCAATTGAGCCTAAAACAAAAGCTGACGTTGATAAAATGGGTATGGCTTTAGCTAAATTAGCTGAAGAAGATCCAACATTTACTGTTAGAACAGATGAGGCTTCAGGGCAGACTATTATCTCAGGTATGGGTGAGCTTCACTTGGATATCTTGGTAGATCGTATGAAACGTGAATTTAAAGTTGAAGTTAACCAAGGTGAGCCTCAAGTTGAATATAAAGAAGCGTTTACAAGAACTGCAACTCATAGAGAAACTTACAAAAAACAATCAGGAGGTCGTGGTAAATTCGGTGATATCGTATTTACACTTGAGCCAGCTGACGAAGTTGATGGTAAAGTTCCTGTAGGATTGCAATTTATTAATGCAGTAAAAGGTGGTAACGTTCCTAAAGAATATATCCCATCTGTAGAAAAAGGTTTCCGTGAAGCTATGAAAACTGGTCCTTTGGCTGGTTATCAAGTGGATAGTTTGAAAGTAACTTTGACAGACGGATCTTTCCACCCTGTCGATTCTGATGCTCTTTCTTTTGAATTAGCTGCAAGAATGGGTTATAGAGAAGTAGCTAAAGCTGCTGGAGCAATTATTCTTGAGCCAATCATGAAAATGGAAGTTATTACTCCTGAAGAAAACATGGGAGATATCGTAGGTGATATCAACCGTCGTAGAGGTCAGGTTAATGACATGGGTGACAGAAACGGTGCTAAAACTATTAAAGCTGATGTGCCTTTGTCAGAAATGTTTGGATATGTAACAACATTAAGAACATTGTCTTCTGGTAGAGCTACTTCAACAATGGAGTTTTCTCACTATGCAGAAACACCTTCTAATATTTCAGAAGCTGTAATTAAAAAAGCAAAAGGTAACGCTTAATTCTTAAGAAAATGAGTCAAAAAATTAGAATAAAACTAAAATCTTACGATCACATGTTGGTAGATAAGTCTGCTGAAAAGATCGTAAAAACAGTAAAAACTACTGGAGCAGTTGTAACAGGTCCAATTCCTTTACCAACTCACAAAAAACTTTTCACTGTACTACGTTCTCCGCACGTTAACAAAAAAGCGAGAGAGCAATTTGAAGTAATGTCATACAAGAGATTGATTGATATTTATTCATCTTCATCTAAAACTATTGATGCTTTAATGAAACTTGAATTGCCAAGTGGGGTTGAAGTTGAAATAAAAGTATAATTTTTATTATATTTTATATATAAAAAGCGAGACAGAAATGTCTCGCTTTTTTTGTTGTTGTTAGATTTTTGTTCGTGCAATTATTAAAGTATTTTGTTCTGATAGATTATTGCTGTTTTGGTTGAGAAGTCTTTTGTTTAGGCTGTTGAGGATGTTTTTTCTTTGCTTGATTAAGTAATTGTTAAGGATGATGATGGTATAAGTTACAAAGGTAAAACTTGATTTTTTTAATAAATAAAATAATGTTGGTGTTAGGTTTGATCCTTGGATTTTGATAATGAGCGATTTAATTTTTGTAACTGTTTGGTATATTCGATTTTAATGTATACTTTTGCACTCCCTGTTTGGAAATTTCTGTTATTTTCAAATTGAAGGGAATTTTAGTAATTAATAATTAATATTTATGTCTGGGTTAATTGGTAAAAAAATCGGCATGACTAGCATTTTTGATGAAAACGGGAAAAACATTCCTTGTACAGTAATCGAAGCTGGGCCGTGTGTTGTTACCCAAGTCAGAACCAAAGGTGTTGACGGGTACGAAGCGTTGCAACTTGGTTTCGATGACAAAAACGAGAAACATTCCACTAAAGCGGCTTTAGGTCACTTTAAAAAAGCTGGAACTGTTGCTAAGAAAAAAGTCGTTGAATTTCAAGATTTTGCAACTGAACAAAAATTAGGGGATCTTATTGATGTTTCTATTTTTGCTGAAGGAGAATTTGTAGATGTACAAGGTGTATCTAAAGGTAAAGGTTTTCAAGGGGTTGTTAAACGTCACGGATTTGGTGGTGTTGGACAAGCAACTCACGGTCAACACAACCGTTTAAGAGCGCCAGGTTCTGTGGGAGCTTCTTCATATCCATCTAGAGTATTCAAAGGAATGCGTATGGCTGGAAGAATGGGAGGAGACAATGTAAAAGTTCAAAACCTTAGAGTTTTAAAAGTAGTTGCTGAAAAGAATCTACTTGTTATTAAAGGATGTGTTCCTGGACATAAAAACTCTTATGTAATCATTCAGAAGTAATGGAAGTAAAAGTATTAGATTTCAACGGAAAAGATACTGGAAGAAAAGTTCAACTTTCTGATTCAGTATTCGCAATTGAACCAAACAATCACGCTGTATACCTTGATGTTAAGCAATATCTTGCTAATCAAAGACAAGGTACTCACAAAGCTAAAGAAAGAGCTGAAGTGACAGGAAGTACACGTAAGATTAAAAAACAAAAAGGAACAGGTACTGCTCGTGCGGGAAGTATTAAAAATCCATTGTTTAAGGGTGGTGGAACAATTTTCGGACCAAGACCAAGAAGTTATTCATTCAAATTGAATAAAAGCTTAAAAAGATTGGCAAGAAAATCAGCTTTCTCAATCAAAGCAAAAGAGTCGAATATCATCGTTCTTGAAGACTTTAATTTTGAAGCGCCAAACACTAAAAATTTCATTAACGTTTTGAAAGCTTTAGGGTTAGAAAATAAAAAATCTCTATTTGTGTTGGGAGAGTCGAATAAAAATGTATATTTGTCCTCACGCAATTTAAAGGCTTCTAATGTCGTAACTAGCTCAGAATTAAGCACTTACGCTATTTTAAACACTAATAATTTAGTGCTTTTAGAAGGTTCTTTGGAGTTAATCGAAGAAAATTTAAGCAAATAATAGGAGTATGAGTATCATAATTAGACCTATAGTAACAGAGAAAGTAACCAAAGAAAGTGAAGTTTTAAACCGCTTCGGATTCGTTGTTGACAAAAAAGCAAACAAAGTTCAGATTAAGAAAGCTGTTGAAGCTGCTTATGGAGTGACTATAGTTTCAGTTAACACGATGAACGTAAGACCGGATAGAACTACAAAATACACTAAAAGTGGTTTGATCAGTGGAAAGACAAATGCAATTAAGAAAGCGATTGTTCAAGTACAAGAAGGAGAAACAATTGATTTTTACAACAATATCTAAGATAGAAAAATGTCAGTAAGAAAATTAAAACCTATTACCCCAGGTCAGCGATTTAGAGTTGTGAATGGTTATGACGCCATTACAACTGATAAGCCGGAACGCTCTTTGATAGCGCCGATAAAAAACTCTGGAGGTAGAAATAGTCAAGGAAAGATGACCATGCGTTATACGGGTGGTGGTCACAAGCAGAGATATCGTATCATTGATTTCAAAAGAACTAAAGACGGAATTCCGGCTACTGTGAAATCAATTGAATATGATCCAAATCGTACTGCATTTATCGCTTTATTAGCTTACGCTGATGGAGAGAAAACATACGTTATTGCTCAAAACGGATTGAAAGTTGGTCAGAAATTAGTTTCTGGTCCAGAATCTCAACCTGAAATTGGTAATACATTGCCTTTAAGCAGAATTCCTTTAGGAACTGTAATTTCTTGTATTGAGTTACGTCCAGGTCAAGGAGCGGTAATCGCTCGTTCAGCTGGTACATTTGCTCAATTAATGGCAAGAGATGGAAAATATGCTACAATTAAAATGCCATCTGGTGAAACAAGATTGATCTTGTTAACTTGTTCGGCTACAATTGGAGCTGTTTCTAATTCAGACCACCAATTAGTTGTATCAGGAAAAGCTGGTAGAACAAGATGGTTAGGAAGAAGACCTAGAACAAGACCTGTTGCAATGAACCCTGTTGATCACCCAATGGGTGGTGGAGAAGGACGTTCTTCTGGTGGACATCCACGTTCAAGAAATGGAATACCAGCAAAAGGTTATAGAACTCGTTCTAAGAAAAACCCGAGTAACAAGTATATCGTAGAACGTAGAAAGAAATAATAAGATATGGCACGTTCATTAAAAAAAGGACCTTTCGTTCATTATAAGTTAGACAAGAAAGTTCAGGAAAACATAGAAAATGGTAATAAAGGAGTAGTAAAGACTTGGTCTAGAGCTTCTATGATTACTCCGGACTTTGTTGGACAAACAATCGCAGTTCATAACGGTCGTCAATTTGTACCAGTTTACGTAACAGAAAACATGGTAGGTCACAAATTAGGAGAGTTTTCACCAACTAGATCTTTTAGAGGTCATGCTGGAGCAAAAAATAAAGGTAAAAAATAAGAAGCAATGGGAGTTCGTAAAAGAGAAACAGCAGATGCGAGAAAAGAGGCTAATAAGTCTATTGCTTTCGCAAAATTGAATAACTGCCCTACTTCACCTAGAAAAATGCGCTTAGTAGCGGACTTGGTAAGAGGTCAGAAGGTAGAAAGAGCACTTAACATCTTAAGATTCAGTTCTAAAGAGGCTTCAAGAAAATTAGAGAAACTATTATTATCTGCAATCAACAACTGGGAGCAAAAAAATAGTGAAGGTAATTTAGAAGAAGCTGGATTATTTGTTAAAGAGATCAGAGTAGATGGTGGAATGATGTTGAAAAGACTTCGTCCAGCTCCACAAGGTCGTGCACACAGAATAAGAAAACGTTCTAACCACGTAACAATCGTGCTTGGAGCTATCAATAACACACAAAGCAATTCTTAAGCAGCATGGGACAAAAGACAAATCCAATTGGAAATAGACTTGGTATCATCAGAGGGTGGGACTCAAACTGGTATGGTGGAAATGATTACGGTGATAAACTTGCCGAAGATCACAAAATCAGAAAGTATATCCACGCTCGTTTATCAAAAGCTAGTGTATCAAAAGTAATCATCGAGAGAACTTTGAAACTTGTAACCGTTACTATCACTACTGCTAGACCTGGTATCATTATCGGAAAAGGCGGACAAGAGGTAGACAAGTTAAAAGAAGAACTTAAGAAAGTTACTGACAAAGAGGTTCAAATCAACATCTTTGAAATCAAAAGACCTGAATTAGATGCTTATCTTGTGGCGACAAGCATCGCTCGTCAAATCGAAAGCCGTATTTCTTACAGACGTGCAATCAAAATGGCTATTGCTGCTTCTATGCGTATGAACGCTGAAGGTATCAAAGTTTTGATTTCTGGTCGTTTGAATGGTGCTGAGATGGCACGTTCAGAAGGTTTCAAAGAAGGTAGAATTCCTCTATCAACTTTCAGAGCTGATATTGATTATGCTTTGGCTGAAGCTCACACTACTTATGGTAGAATGGGTATCAAAGTATGGATCATGAAAGGTGAAGTTTATGGAAAGAGAGATCTTTCTCCACTTGCAGGAATGGATAAAAAACAATCTGGTACTGGTGGTGGTAAAGGTGGTGATTCTCCAAGAGGAGACAGAAAGCCCTTTAATAAAGGTGGAAAACCAGACGCTCGTAAAAGAAAGTAAATTTTTAAACTAAAGAAAAATGTTACAGCCTAAAAGAACAAAATACCGTAAGGTACAAAAGGGTAAAATGAAAGGTAACTCTCAAAGAGGGCATGAACTTTCTAATGGAATGTTTGGTATTAAATCTGTACATGAAGATGGAATGTTTTTAACTTCTCGTCAAATCGAAGCTGCGCGTATTGCTGCAACTCGTTTCATGAAGAGAGAAGGACAATTATGGATCAAAATATTTCCAGACAAACCAATTACTAAGAAGCCTCTTGAGGTACGTATGGGTAAAGGTAAAGGTGCCGTTGAATATTGGGCTGCCGTTGTTAAACCCGGAAGAATTATGTTTGAAGTTGGAGGAGTTCCTTTATCAGTTGCAAAAGAGGCTTTACGTCTTGCAGCTCAAAAGCTTCCAGTAAAAACTAAATTCGTCGTTGCTAGAGATTTCGAAGCATAATTAAATTTATATTATGAAACAATCAGAAATAAAAGATCTTTCTGCAGCGGAGTTGCAAGAAAAACTTAGTCAAACTAAGAAAATATATGCTGACCTAAAAATGGCTCACGCTATTTCTCCAATTGAGAACCCGCTTCAAATTAGAAGTGTAAGAAGAACAGTTGCAAGATTGGCTACAGAGTTAACTAAAAGAGAGTTACAATAATTGTATTCTGCTGAAAGATGGAAGAAAAAAGAAATTTAAGAAAAGAAAGAATAGGTGTTGTTACTTCAAATAAAATGGATAAATCTATTGTTATTGCTGAAGTAAGAAAAGTAAAACACCCATTATACGGTAAGTTCGTGTTGAAAACAAAGAAATACGTTGCACACGACGAAACAAACGACTGTAACATTGGAGATACTGTAAGAATTAGCGAAACGCGTCCTTTAAGTAAAACGAAATGTTGGAGATTAGTTGAAATCTTAGAAAGAGCTAAATAATTATGGTACAACAGGAATCAAGACTAAAAGTAGCAGATAACACGGGAGCAAAGGAAGTTTTAACTATCCGTGTTTTAGGAGGTACCAAAAGAAGGTATGCCTCTGTTGGTGACAAGATTGTAGTATCTATTAAAGATGCAACTCCTAACGGTAACGTTAAAAAAGGAGCTGTTTCAACTGCAGTTGTTGTACGTACCAAAAAAGAAGTGAGAAGAGCTGATGGTTCTTATATCCGTTTCGATGATAATGCATGTGTTCTTTTGAACGCTGCAGGGGAAATGAGAGGAACTCGTGTTTTTGGTCCGGTAGCAAGAGAACTTCGTGAAAAACAATTCATGAAAATTGTATCATTAGCACCAGAAGTGCTTTAATTCGTTTTAAGATGATAAAGCTAAAAATAAAATCAGGAGATATCGTAAGAGTTATTGCTGGAGACCATAAAGGTGCTGAAGGTAAAGTTTTACGTGTTTACCGTGAGAAAAATAAAGCGATAGTTGAAGGTGTAAACATGGTTTCGAAACATACAAAACCAAGTGCTAAAAACCCTCAAGGTGGTATCGTTAAGAAAGAAGCTTCTATACAAATATCTAACATTTCACTAATTGATCCTAAAACTAAGGAAACAACTAGAGTTGGTATTAGAGTAGAAGGAGATAAGAAAGTAAGATTTTCAAAAAAATCTAATCAAGTACTATAGTAATGGCATATACACCTAGACTAAAAGAAGAATATAAGAGTAGAGTAATATCTGCTCTTAAAGAGGAATTCGGATATACAAACGTGATGCAAGTTCCAAAACTTGAAAAAATCGTTTTGAGCCGTGGAGTTGGTGCAGCTGTATCTGATAAAAAACTTATTGACTATGCAGTTGATGAGTTAACAAAGATCACTGGACAAAAAGCAGTATCTACAATTTCAAAGAAAGACGTTGCGTCATTCAAATTGAGAAAAGGGATGCCTATTGGAGCAAAAGTTACTTTACGTGGTGAAAGAATGTATGAGTTTTTAGATAGACTTGTTACTTCTGCTTTACCACGCGTTAGAGATTTTAGTGGTATTAAAGCTACTGGTTTTGACGGAAGAGGTAATTACAATCTTGGAGTTTTAGAGCAAATCATTTTCCCTGAAATTGATATTGACAAAGTAAACAAAATTTCAGGAATGGATATCACATTTGTTACTACTGCAAAAACAGACAAGGAAGCAAAGTCATTATTGGCTGAATTAGGATTACCTTTTAAAAAGAATTAAGACATGGCTAAAGAATCAATGAAAGCCCGTGAGGTGAAAAGAGAGAAAACGGTAGCTAAGTACGCTGAAAAAAGAAAAGCTTTATTAGAAGCTGGAGATTATGAAGGCTTACAAAAATTACCTAAAAATGCTTCACCAGTTCGTTTACACAATCGTTGTAAATTAACAGGTAGACCAAGAGGTTATATCCGTCAATTTGGTATTTCACGTGTAACTTTCCGTGAGATGGCTAATAATGGGTTAATTCCTGGAGTTAAAAAAGCATCTTGGTAATCTCGCAATAAGTTAGTACTTTTGCAAACCAAAAAATAATTTTAATTGATTAAAGGTTCGGGAGGCGAGTGCCTCCCGAAAACCATAATCGCAATCAAATACATATGTATACAGATCCTATTGCAGATTATTTGACTAGAGTTCGTAACGCTGTGGCTGCAAACCACAAAGTTGTTGAAATTCCAGCTTCTAATCTAAAAAAAGAAATAACTAAGATCTTATTTGATCAAGGTTATATCTTGAGTTACAAATTTGAGGACAACACTGTTCAGGGTTCAATCAAAATTGCTTTGAAGTATGATAAAGATACTAAAGAGCCTGTAATTAAAGATATCCAAAGAATTAGTAAACCTGGTTTACGTAAATATGCAGGTGCTGCCAAATTACCAAGAATCCTTAACGGATTAGGAATTGCTATTGTTTCAACTTCTAAAGGTCTTATGACTGGAAAACAAGCGAAACAATTAAATGTAGGTGGTGAAGTAATTTGTTACGTATACTAATTTTAAAGACTAAATAAGATGTCAAGAATAGGTAAAAGCCCAATTGTAATAGCTGCTGGAGTAACTGTAGAAGTTAAAGACGGTATCGTTACGGTAAAAGGAAAAAAAGGTCAACTAACTCAGGAGTTTTCGGACATTACTGTAAAAGTTGAAGGCGATCAAGTTCTATTAGAAAGATCGTCTGATCATAAAGACCAAAGAGCAAAACACGGATTATACAGATCATTAATCAATAATATGATAATTGGTGTATCTGAAGGTTTTACAAAAGAACTTGAATTAGTTGGAGTTGGTTATAGAGCTTCAAACCAAGGTCAAAAGTTAGATTTAGCTCTTGGATATTCTCACAATATTGTTTTGGAAATTGCTCCGGAAGTAGCTTTAGAAACAATATCTGAAAAAGGTAAAAACCCTATCGTAAAATTAACATCATTTGATAAACAACTTTTAGGACAGGTTGCTGCGAAAATCAGAGGTTTCCGTAAGCCAGAGCCATATAAAGGAAAAGGTGTTAAATTTGTGGGTGAAGTATTAAGAAGAAAAGCAGGTAAATCAGCTTAAAAAATAAGATTATGTCATTAACAAAATCTGATAGAAGACAGAGAATTAGATTCAGAATTAGAAAATCGATTAGTGGTACTGCTGCTAACCCAAGACTATCTGTATTTAGAAGTAACAAAGAAATTTACGCTCAACTTATTGATGATGTAAATGGAGTTACTTTATTAGCTGCATCTTCAAGAGAAAAAGAAATAGGAAAAGGTACTAACGTTGAAATCGCTGCTGCTGTTGGAAAATTAGTTGCAGAGAAAGCGTTAAAAGCCGGGATTGATACCATCACTTTTGACAGAGGTGGATATTTGTATCACGGTCGTATTAAATCATTAGCAGAAGGCGCAAGAGCGGCTGGACTTAAATTCTAATATATTATGTCTAAATACAAAAATGTAGAATTGGTAAAACCAAGTGGTCTTGAACTTAAAGATCGTCTGGTAAGTGTTAATCGTGTTACTAAAGTTACAAAAGGTGGTAGAGCTTTCGGTTTTTCTGCTATTGTAGTTGTAGGTGATGAAAACGGAGTGGTTGGTCATGGATTAGGAAAATCTAAAGACGTTTCTGAAGCAATTGCGAAAGCAGTAGAAGATGCTAAGAAAAATTTAGTAAAAATTCCTTTGAACGGACAATCTGTTCCTCACGAACAAAAAGGTAAATTTGGTGGTGCACGTGTATTCTTAATTCCTGCTTCTCATGGTACAGGAGTTATTGCTGGTGGAGCTGTTCGTTCAGTTCTTGAATCAGTAGGTATTCACGATGTATTATCTAAATCTCAAGGATCATCAAATCCTCATAACGTAGTGAAAGCAACTTTTGATGCTTTATTACAAATGAGAAGCGCTCACACTGTTGCAAAACAAAGAGGTGTTTCTTTAGAAAAAGTTTTTAAAGGTTAATTCAAGGAAATTATGGCTAAATTATTAGTAAAACAAGTAAGAAGCAAAATCAACTGCCCTCTTTCTCAAAAAAGAGGTTTGGAAGCTTTAGGTCTACGTAAAATGGGACAAGTTGTAGAGCATGATTCAAATCCTGCAATCCTTGGGATGATAAACAAAGTTAAACACTTAGTTTCTGTCGAAGAAGCTAAATAACAAATACTGTTATGAATTTAAGTAACTTACAACCAGCTGAAGGGTCAACACACAATCAAAATAAAAGATTAGGTAGAGGAGAAGGTTCTGGAAAAGGTGGTACTTCCGCAAGAGGTCACAAAGGAGCAAAATCTCGTTCTGGTTATTCTAAAAAGATTGGTTTTGAGGGAGGGCAAATGCCACTTCAAAGACGTGTGCCTAAGTTTGGTTTCACAAACATCAATCGTAAAGAATACGAAGGTGTTAATTTAGATACGCTTCAATTATTAGTAGACAATGGTGTGATTACTGATTCTGTTTCAATGACAGATTTCGTAGCAAATCGTCTAGCTACCAAAAATGAAATCGTAAAGATTTTAGGTAGAGGAGAATTGAAAGCAAAATTAAAAGTAACTGCCCACAAATTTACTGCTACTGCAAAAGCTGCTATTGAAGCTGCTGGAGGAGAGGCTGTAACTATATAACTTATCTATTAAGATGAAGAAATTTATTGAATCAATAAGTAATGTTTGGAAAATCGAAGAACTGAAAAACAGAATTCTAATTACATTAGGATTGCTTTTAGTATATCGTTTTGGTGCACACGTTACGCTTCCTGGAATTGACGCAACTCAGTTAACAGGTTTAGCGGGACAAACTAAGAATGGTTTAGGATCTATCCTAGACATGTTTACAGGAGGTGCTTTCTCTAAAGCTTCAGTTTTTGCTTTAGGTATTATGCCTTATATTTCTGCATCTATTGTTGTTCAGTTAATGGGAATTGCGATTCCTTATTTACAAAAACTTCAAAACGATGGAGAGAGTGGTAGAAAAAAGATTAATCAAATCACTCGTTGGTTGACTATAGCTATTACACTGGTTCAAGGTCCAACTTATATCTATAATTTATACAGAACGTTACCTGGAAGTGCATTCTTACTAGGCTTTAATTCTCCTGAATTTTTGTTCTCTTCTGTTATCATCTTAGTTACTGGTACAATTTTTGCTATGTGGCTTGGAGAAAAAATTACAGATAAAGGTATTGGAAATGGAATTTCATTATTGATTATGGTTGGTATTTTAGCACGCTTACCGCAAGCTTTTATACAAGAATTTACAACCAGAGTTACCAATAACAATGGAGGTCCAATGTTGTTAGTTATTGAAATTATTGTGTGGTTATTAGTAATCATTGCTTGTGTACTGCTTACAATGGCAGTGCGTAGAATTCCTGTTCAATACGCTCGTCGTACTACTACAGGAGATTATGAGCAAGATTTGGCAGGTGGTAATAGACAATGGATTCCTCTTAAGCTTAATGCTTCTGGAGTTATGCCAATCATTTTTGCTCAGGCGATTATGTTTATTCCTGCTGCTGTAGCCGGATTGTCTAAATCAGACACATCACAATCTATTGTTGGCGCATTTAGTAATATCTTCGGATTTTGGTATAATTTTGTTTTTGCAACTTTAATTATTGTATTTACATTTTTCTATACTGCGATCACAGTACCTACTAACAAAATGGCTGATGATTTGAAAAGAAGTGGTGGTTTTATTCCTGGCGTTCGTCCGGGAGCTGAAACTTCAGACTTTCTTGATAAAGTGATGTCTTTAATAACTTTCCCAGGATCTTTATTCCTTGCTTTGATTGCTGTGTTCCCAGCTATTGTTGTAAGTATTATGGATGTACAACAATCTTGGGCAATGTTTTTTGGAGGTACCTCATTAATAATTATGGTTGGAGTTGCAATAGATACTATTCAACAAATCAATTCATACTTGTTAAACAAACATTATGATGGTTTAATGAAGACTGGTAAAAATAGAAAAGCGGTAGCTTAATATATTTATGGCAAAACAATCAGCAATAGAACAAGACGGATCAATCATTGAAGCATTATCAAATGCGATGTTCCGTGTAGAGTTAGAAAATGGACATATTGTAATTGCTCATATTTCTGGTAAAATGCGTATGCATTACATCAAATTATTACCTGGTGATAAAGTGAAACTGGAAATGAGTCCTTACGATTTGTCAAAAGCAAGAATTACTTATCGATATTAAAGATATTCACTATGAAAGTTAGAGCATCAGTAAAAAAGAGAAGTGCCGAGTGCATTATCGTGCGTAGAAAAGGGAGATTGTACGTAATAAACAAAAAGAATCCTAGATTTAAACAAAGACAAGGATAATTATGGCAAGAATAGCAGGGGTAGATATCCCAAAAAATAAGAGAGGTGTTATAGCACTAACCTATATCTTTGGATTAGGGAGAAGTAGAGCTATTGAGATTTTAGAAAAAGCTCAAGTTAGCCAAGATAAAAAAGTTCAAGATTGGAATGACGACGAGATCGGAGCAATTCGTGATGCTGTTTCATTTTACAAAATTGAAGGAGAATTACGTTCTGAAGTTTCTTTAAACATCAAACGTTTAATGGATATTGGTTGTTACAGAGGTATCCGTCATAGATCTGGTCTTCCGTTAAGAGGGCAAAGAACTAAAAACAACTCTAGAACAAGAAAAGGTAAAAGAAAAACTGTTGCTAACAAGAAAAAAGCAACTAAATAATAAGTAATATGGCTAAAGCAACTGCAAAAAAACGTAAAGTTATCGTTGAATCAACGGGTGAAGCTCATATTTCTGCCACTTTCAACAACATTATCATTTCTTTAACTAATAAGAAAGGTGAAGTTATTTCTTGGTCTTCAGCTGGTAAGATGGGTTTCAGAGGTTCTAAAAAGAACACTCCGTACGCAGCTCAAATGGCAGCAGAAGATTGTAGTAAAGTAGCTCTTGAGGCAGGACTTAAAAAAGTAAAAGTTTATGTAAAAGGACCAGGAAACGGACGTGAGTCTGCTATTCGTTCTATTCATAACGGTGGAATTGAAGTTACTGAGATTATCGATGTTACTCCAATGCCTCACAACGGATGTCGTCCTCCTAAAAGACGTAGAGTTTAGTACTCAAAATTTATAGTATAACCTAGATTGAATATAGATTATCGAAGGATAAGACCTGAATTCATAATCTCAATCTTAAACAATTTAAAATGGCAAGATATACTGGTCCTAGTACAAGAATCGCTCGTAAATTTGGCGAAGCAATCTTCGGAGATGATAAATCTTTCGAAAAAAGAAATTACCCACCTGGACAACACGGGATGGCTAAAAAAAGAGGAAAAAAATCTGAGTATGCTGTTCAGTTAATGGAAAAGCAAAAAGCTAAATATTCTTATGGAATTTTAGAAAAACAATTCAGAAATTTATTCGAAAAAGCATCAGCAACTAAAGGAGTAACTGGTGAAGTTTTATTACAATTATGTGAAGCAAGATTGGATAATGTTGTTTTTAGAATGGGAATTGCTCCATCTAGAAGAGGTGCTCGTCAAATAGTATCTCACAGACACATTACTGTTAATGGTGAAGTTGTAAATATTCCTTCTTACCACCTTAAGCCTGGTGATAAAGTTGCAGTTCGTGAAAAATCTAAATCTTTAGAAGCTATCGAACGTTCTTTATCAAATTCAAGTCATGTTTATGAATGGATTACTTGGAACAATGATCTTAAAGAAGGAACTTTCGTTTCTGTACCTGCAAGACTTCAAATTCCAGAAAACATTAAAGAACAATTAATCGTAGAGTTGTACAACAAATAATAATTGACTTAGTCGAAATTTATGGCAATATTTAATTTTCAAAAGCCCGATAAAGTTATCATGATCGATTCAACCGATTTTGAAGGTAAATTTGAATTTAGACCTTTAGAACCAGGTTACGGATTGACAGTTGGTAATGCACTTAGAAGAGTTTTGCTTTCAGCATTAGAAGGTTATGCAATTACATCTGTTCGTATCGAAGGTGTAGATCATGAGTTTTCTACTATTTCAGGTGTTGTTGAAGATGTTACCGAAATTATCCTTAATCTAAAACAAGTGCGTTTCAAACGTCAAATTGAAGATATCGATAATGAAGCAGTTACAATTTCTGTTTCTGGTAAAGATCAACTAACAGCAGGTGATTTTCAAAAATTTATCTCAGGTTTCCAAGTTCTGAATCCGGACCTTGTTATCTGTAATTTAGATTCTAAAATCAAATTGAACTTCGATTTAACAATCGAAAAAGGTAGAGGATATGTTCCTGCTGAGGAGAACAAAAAACAGAACGCTGCAATTGGTACCATTTTTACAGATTCTATTTTTACTCCGGTAAAAAATGTAAAATATGCAATTGAAAACTTCCGTGTAGAACAAAAAACAGATTATGAAAAATTAGTTTTTGAAATCAAAACTGATGGATCTATTAATCCAAAAGATGCTCTTACTGAAGCTGCTAAAGTTTTAATTCACCACTTCATGTTATTTTCTGACGAAAGAATTACACTCGAGGCTGACGAAATTGCACAAACAGAATCGTATGATGAAGAGTCATTGCATATGAGACAATTGCTTAAAACTAAGCTTGTTGATATGGATTTATCTGTGAGAGCATTAAATTGCTTGAAAGCGGCTGAAGTTGATACACTTGGTGATTTAGTATCGTTCAATAAAAATGACCTAATGAAATTCCGTAATTTTGGTAAAAAATCTTTAACTGAACTTGATGAACTTGTTGCAGTTAAAAATTTAACTTTCGGAATGGATTTAGCTAAATACAAATTAGATAAAGAATAATTCAATCCCGCTTGCGGGATTAAATTTAAAATAGCAATGAGACACGGAAAAAAATTCAATCACTTAAGCAGACAGACTGGACATAGAAAAGCTATGTTAGCTAATATGGCTTGTTCTCTTATTGAGCACAAACGTATTAACACTACTGTTGCTAAAGCTAAAGCGCTTAAACAATTCGTTGAGCCTTTAATTACAAAATCAAAAGAAGACACGACTCACAACCGTCGTATCGTTTTTGCTTACTTACGTAGTAAATATGCTGTAACTGACTTGTTCAGAGATGTAGCTGCTAAAGTTGGTGACCGTCCAGGTGGATACACTCGTATCATTAAAGTTGGAAATCGTTTGGGAGATAATGCTGATATGGCAATGATCGAACTTGTAGATTTCAATGAACTTTACAATGGAGGTAAAAAAGAAGTTAAAAAAGCTAAAAGCCGTCGTGGTGGTAAAGCAAAAAAAGCTGAGGAAACTACTGAAGCTCCAGCTGCTGAATCAGAATCGACTACTGAAGCTTCTGAATAATTATGAAAGTAATGATTCTATAGAAATCAAGGATAAGCTAATTTTTAGTTTATCCTTTTTTTTTGATTTTTTTTAAATTAAATAAGAAATTTAACTTATTTCAATTCTTAGGTTTTATTTTTCTGAATGAATTTTTTAAAAAATCTTGGACACACTCTTTTAAAGAAGTAAATTTGCAAAACTTATAATTACAAATGAAATGCGCCTGGCGAGTTTCATGTGAGAATAAAAAAACAACACAAATTAAAGAATGAAATACACTACACGACAAAGCGCCATTTTGTTACTGAGCGACGGAACTATTTTTCACGGAAAATCTATCGGAATTAGCGGTAAAACTTTTGGTGAAGTTTGTTTTAACACAGGAATGACCGGATATCAGGAAATTTTCACTGATCCATCTTATTTTGGTCAGATATTGGTGGCAACGAATGCACATATTGGGAACTACGGTGTTAATGATCAGGAAATAGAATCTGACAGCGTTAAAATTGCTGGCTTAGTTTGTAAAAACTTTAGCTTTAATTATTCAAGAGAAGATGCATCTGGAAGTTTAGAAGATTATTTTACTAAACAAAATTTGATTTGTATTTCTGATGTTGATACCAGGGCTCTTGTGAGTTATATTCGTGATAATGGCGCAATGAATGCTGTTATTTGCACTGACGGAACATCGGTAGAAGAATTGAAAAAAGAGTTGGCTAATGTGCCAAATATGGAAGGTTTAGAGTTGGCATCAAAAGTTTCAACGACTGAGCCTTATTTTTTTGGTGATGAAAATGCTACTTATAAAATCTCTGCTTTAGATCTTGGAATCAAAAAGAATATTTTGAGAAACCTTGCAAAGAGAGATTGTTATATTAAAGTTTTTCCATATAATTCAACTTATAAAGATTTAACGGACTTTAATCCTGATGGTTACTTTTTGTCAAATGGACCTGGGGATCCTGATCCTTTGTTTGGAGCTATAGAAGTTGCAAAAGAAATTATAGCAGATGATAAGCCGTTATTCGGTATTTGTTTAGGTCATCAGATTATCGCTTTGGCTAATGGAGTTAAGACTTATAAAATGTTCGGTGGACACCGAGGTATTAATCATCCGGTAAAAAATATAATAACAGGTAAAGGTGAGATAACTTCTCAAAATCATGGTTTCGCTGTGAAAAGAGAAGCTTTAGATGGTCATCCTGAATTAGAAATCACACATATACATTTAAATGACGATACTGTGGCGGGAATGAGAATGAAGAATAAGAATTGTTTTTCAGTACAATACCATCCCGAAGCTAGTCCGGGACCACACGATTCATCGTATTTATTTGATCAGTTTGTTGAAAATATAAAACTGGCTACCGCTAAAACGATGTAGTTAATAAATAAAGACGTTTAATAGTAACATTACGTTTTTACTATTAAATATTTTTATAATTTCGAAAAAAAAATATAATTTATTAATAAAAAAACAGAAATAATGAGTATTATAATTAAAGTTCACGCAAGACAAATTTTTGATTCCAGAGGTAATCCTACTATTGAAGTTGATGTAGTAACTGAAAATGGAGTTTTAGGAAGAGCTGCTGTTCCATCTGGAGCATCAACGGGAGAACATGAGGCTGTTGAATTACGTGATGGAGGAAAAGCGTTCTTAGGAAAAGGAGTTTTGAATGCAGTGAATAATGTGAATACCGTTATTGCTGAAGAATTAGTTGGAACATCTGTTTTCGAACAAAATACAATCGATCAATTAATGATTGATTTAGATGGAACTCCAAATAAATCTAAATTAGGAGCTAATGCTATTTTAGGGGTTTCTTTGGCTGCTGCAAAAGCTGCTGCTAACGAACTTGGATTGCCATTATACAGATATGTTGGTGGAGTTTCGGCTAATACTTTACCTGTGCCAATGATGAATATCATCAATGGTGGTTCTCACTCTGATGCGCCTATTGCATTTCAGGAATTTATGATTTTCCCTGTAAAAGCTACTTCTTTTACACATGCAATGCAAATGGGAACTGAAATCTTCCACAGTTTGAAAAAAGTATTACATGATAGAGGTTTAAGTACAGCAGTTGGTGACGAAGGTGGTTTTGCACCAAACTTAGCTGGTGGTACTGAAGATGCTTTGGATACTATCAAACTTGCTGTTGAAAAAGCAGGATATACTTTTGGAGACGAAATTATGATTGCTCTTGACTGTGCTGCTTCAGAATTTTATGTAAACGGTAAATACGATTATACTAAATTTGAAGGTGAAACGGGAAAAATCAGAACTTCTGAAGAGCAAGCTGATTATTTAGCTGAACTTGCTGCTAAATATCCAATTATCTCTATCGAAGATGGTATGTATGAAGATGACTGGAATGGATGGAAATACTTAACTGAAAAAATTGGTGATAAAGTTCAATTGGTAGGTGATGATTTATTCGTTACTAATGTTGAGCGTTTATCTACTGGAATCGAAAAAGGTATTGCAAATTCAATTTTAGTAAAAGTAAACCAAATTGGTACTTTAACTGAAACTATTGCAGCTGTAAATATGGCTAAAAATGCAGGTTATACTTCAGTAATGTCTCACCGTTCTGGAGAAACAGAAGATAATACAATTGCTGATTTGGCTGTCGCTTTAAACTGTGGACAAATTAAAACAGGTTCTGCTTCTCGTTCTGATCGTATGGCAAAATACAATCAATTATTAAGAATCGAAGAAGAGTTAGGAAGTACCGCTTATTTCCCTGGATTAAACGCTTTCAAGATCAAATAATTGTAAGGTTATATATAAGAATTAAGCCATCCATTTTTTAGTGGATGGTTTTTTTTTGGACTTTTAACAAATTCATAGCAGTATTCTTTTTTTAATTAGTCTTAAATTCCTTAGATTTGATAAATTATTATTTTAAAGATTTATTTCCGATATATTATGTCAAAAATAGCTACATTAGAAGTAGATGGTCAAAAAATTGAACTTCCGGTAATCACAGGAAGCGAAAATGAATCAGCTATCGATATTAACAAATTACGTGATTTAACTGGTATTATTACTATAGATCCTGGATATAAAAATTCCGGATCTTGTAAAAGTGAGATCACATTCTTAGACGGAGAATTAGGAATTTTGCGTTACAGAGGATATTCAATCGAAGATTTAGCTGAAAAAGCTAGCTTTTTGGAAGTATCATATCTTTTAATTTTTGGTGAATTGCCAACAGCTCAGGAATTAGAGCAGTTTGAAAATGGTATTAAAAAACATACTTTGGTAAACGAAGAGATGAAAAATATCATTGATGGTTTTCCAAAGACAGCACATCCAATGGGTGTATTGTCAGCATTGACAAGTGCATTAACAGCTTTTAATCCAAAAGCAGTAAATGTAGAAAATGACAAGGAAATGTATGAGGCCATTTGCAAAACAATGGGTAAATTTCTTGTAATTGCTACCTGGACTTATAGAAAATCTATGGGTTATCCTTTAAACTATTACGACAACACAACTGGTTATGTAGATAATTTTATGCAATTAATGTTTAAATTGCCTACAGGACCTTACTCAGCTAATCCTGTTATTGTGGATGCATTGGATAAATTATTTATTCTTCATGCAGATCACGAACAAAACTGTTCTACTTCTACAGTAAGAATGGTAGGTTCATCTCATGCTGGTTTATTTGCTTCTATTTCTGCAGGAGTTTCTGCTCTTTGGGGACCACTTCATGGTGGTGCTAACCAGGCAGTACTTGAAATGTTAGAAGAAATTAATAAAGACGGTGGTGATACGGATAAATTTTTAGCGAAAGCAAAAGACAAAAATGATCCATTCCGTTTAATGGGATTTGGTCATAGAGTTTATAAAAACTTTGATCCAAGAGCAAAAATTATTAAAAAAGCGGCTAAAGAAGTATTAGAAACTTTAGGAGTTGAAGATCCGATTTTAGAAATCGCTAAAAAATTAGAATCAGCTGCTCTTGAAGATGATTATTTCAAATCAAGAAATTTATATCCTAATGTTGATTTCTATTCTGGAATTATTTACAGAGCGTTAGGTATTCCAACAGATATGTTTACAGTGATGTTTGCTATTGGTAGATTACCAGGCTGGATTGCACAATGGAAAGAAATGCGTGAGAATAAAGAACCAATTGGAAGACCTAGACAAATTTATACAGGACATCCTTTGAGGGAATTTAAGTCTAACAAATAAAAAACTTTAAAGCTTCACTTAACTGTGAAGCTTTTTTTATATTTGCTCAAAATATAATACTATTATGTTGCAATTAAATGTAAAGAACGAAACGTCAAGATTGCGTGCTGTAGTTTTGGGTTCAGCCGTTCATAATGGGCCAACTCCGTCTTTAGATGAAGCCTACGATCCTAAATCATTGGAACATATTAAAGCAGGAACATATCCTATTGAAAAAGATATGGTTGCTGAAATGGATGCTTTTAATGCTGTTTTTCAAAAATATGATGTAACTGTTTATCGTCCGGAAATGATTGAGAATTACAATCAGATTTTTGCCAGAGATATTGGTTTTGTTATCGATAATACTTTTGTAAAATCAAATATTCTGCCTGATAGAGAACGCGAATTAGATGCAATTCAATATGTTATCGATCAAATTGATCCTCTAAAAGTGGTTCGCCCGCCTGAAGAAGTTCATATTGAAGGGGGAGATGTTATGCTTTGGAACGATCATATTTTTATTGGAACATATAAAGGAAGTGATTATAAAGATTATATCACCGCAAGAACGAATATGCATGGTGTAAATTACATTAAAGAATTGTTTCCGAATAAAATTGTCAAAGAATTTGATTTGGTTAAATCTAAGTTAGAAGCTCGTGACAATGCGTTACATCTGGATTGTTGTTTTCAGCCAGTTGGAAAAGATAAAGGAATTATTTACAAAAGAGGTTTTCGTGAAGAGGCTGATTATTTATATTTAGTTAAGCTTTTTGGTATGGAAAATTTGTTTCATATCGAAAGAAATGAAATGTACCATATGTTTTCGAATGTGTTTTCAATTGATGAAAATGTTGTGGTTTCAGAAAAGAATTTTACTAGATTAAACAATTGGTTACGTGCAAATGGATTTACGGTTGAAGAAATTCCATACGCAGAAATCGCAAAACAAGAAGGATTGTTGAGATGTTCAACTTTACCATTAATTAGAGACTAAAAAAATAAGTTTCAAGTTTCATGTTTCAAGTTCGTATAACTTGAAACATGAAACTTGAAACAAAAAAACATAGACAATGAAACAAACAACAAATGCAATCGTAATGATTCGTCCAGTTGCTTTCAGAATGAATGAACAGACGGCTGTAAATAATTATTACCAGAAAGTATTAGACGGACTTTTGCCAAGTACAGTAAATGCTAAGGCTCAACAAGAATTTGATACTTTTGTAGAAAAACTTAGAGCCGTTGGTGTGGATGTTACTGTTATAGAAGACACTTTGGAAACAGATACTCCGGATAGTATTTTTCCAAACAATTGGGTTTCATTCCATGAAAATGGAGATGTAGCTTTATATCCAATGTTTGCAGAAAACCGTCGCCAGGAACGTCGTGAAGATATTTTGGATACGCTTGAAGAAAAGGGTTTTGAAATTGCGAATATAATGGATTACACATCTGCAGAAGAAGATGGTTTTTTTCTTGAAGGTACTGGAAGTTTACTTTTAGATCGCGCTAATGCTAAGGCTTACTGCGCATTATCTCCTCGTGCCGATGAAGAATTATTTATTGAGTTTTGTGAAGATTTTGATTATGCCCCTGTCATTTTCGAAGCATTTCAAACTGTTGATGGAGAAAGAAAATTGATCTATCACACCAATGTAATGATGTGTTTGGGTGAAACATTTGCTGTTATCTGTGCAGATTGTATAGATGATAAGAAAGAACGCAAAATGGTTTTGGAAAACCTAAAGACAGATAAAAAAGAAATCATTTTGATTACCGAAGCTCAGGTAAATAATTTTGCTGGTAATATGCTTGAAGTTAGAGGAACGAACGATAAAAAATATCTTGTGATGAGTGCATCAGCTCATCAGAGTTTGACTCCTAAACAAATTTCTCAATTAGAAAATCACGCTGAAATTTTGAGTTCAAGTTTAGATACAATTGAAGCCTGCGGTGGAGGAAGCGCCAGATGTATGATGGCTGAAGTGTTTTTACCAAGAAATTAAGAAAATATTTTTAGATACAAAAAAGGGATAGAACTTATGTTCTATCCCTTTTTGTTTTTATGTATAAATGTAAAAAGGAATTACATTAAATTTCCTTTGATAATATTTACAATTGAACTTACGATATATTGAATTCCGATAGAAATTACAATAAAACCAACAATTCTAGAAATTGCAACAATTCCTGAAGTTCCTAATATTCTGGCTAAATAATGTCCGCTTTTAAGAATAGCAAAAATGACAACAGCAATTGCTAAAATAGCTAAACAGGATATGATAATTTCATTCATTTCGTGATGTTCCTGATAAAATGCAATTAACAATGACATGGAACCCGGACCTGCCAACATCGGTATTGCCAAGGGAGTTAGCGCAATGTCATTTCGATGATGCGCTTCGTTTTCAATCTTTTTATTAATTCCTCGTTTTTTATTGAATTTTCCTGAAAGTAATGAAAAACCTGAATTTACAATTACAATTCCACCAGCTATTCTAAGTGCGTCAATACTAATCCCAAAAAAAGTTAGAACATATTGACCAATGAAATAAGAAACAAGTAAAATAATAAAGACATTTATTGCTGTCCAGAGAGAAATTCTGGAACGTTCTTTTTGAGAATCATCTTGTGTAAGTCCAACAAAAATAGGTACCGTTCCAATTGGGTTTAAAACCGAAAAAAGAGCAGCAAATAAGTAAATAAATAAATCCATAGAGTTTTGGTTAACGAAGTAAAAGTAGTCAATTTTTAATATTACCATGCAATTTTAATGTAAGGTTATTCGTTTTTTAATTGCTTTTAATTCTAAATTAATAACTTAAAGTTAGCTCATTCTTTTTGACTACTTTTGTACTATATTTTAAAATGATGAAAAATAAAAAAACCTTAGTTCTGGGAGCTACTACAAAACCAGATCGATACGCATTTAGAGCTATAAATATGTTGGTTCAAAAAGGACATACTGTTTTAGCAATTGGTCAAAATACTGGTGAAGTGGCTGGTGTAAAGATTCAAACAAAAGCCATTCCTGTAAAAAATATTGACACTGTAACACTGTATTTAAATCCTACACGTCAGCGCGATTATTATAATTATATTATTGAAGCTCAGCCAAAAAGAGTAGTTTTTAATCCGGGAACTGAAAATCCTGAATTATATCAGTTACTTGAATTAAATAATATCAAAGCTGAAGTTGCTTGTACTTTAGTTTTATTGGCAACGAATCAATATTAATTTTTGAATTCCACCATTTATATTCAATCTTTTTTTATTCGTCGATGCGAATAAAAAAGGATGTAATTTATATTTAAGTAAAAAGTATATTTGCGCTTTCAAACATATTGAATTTAGTTGTCCCCAAGTCTACTAAACCATTAAAAGTATTACTTTTGTCGTTATGGAATTTTCATCAAAATTAATCGAAAAAGCAGTTAACGAAATGTCACAATTGCCCGGAATAGGCAAGCGTACGGCATTGCGTCTGGTTTTGCATTTGCTGAAACAGCCCAAAGAACAGACCGGTTTTTTATCTCAGGCATTACTAAATATGCGTGAAGATATTAAGTTTTGTTCAAGCTGTCATAATATTTCTGATACAAGGGTTTGTGAAATCTGTGCTAATTCATCCAGAAATCATCAAACAATTTGCGTGGTTGAGGATATTAGAGATGTGATGGCGATTGAAAATACTGGACAATACAAAGGAATTTACCATGTTCTTGGAGGTAAAATCTCTCCGATAGAAGGTGTTGGTCCCGGACAGTTAAATATCACAAGTTTAGTCGAAAAAGTGAAAGCCGGAAAAGTAATTGAGATTATTTTTGCGCTAAGTTCTACAATGGAGGGTGATACGACTAATTTTTACATTTATAAACAAATTGCTGAATCTGATATTGTGATTTCGACAATTGCAAGAGGAATATCTGTTGGTGACGAATTAGAGTATGCTGATGAAATTACGCTAGGCAGAAGTATTTTGCATCGTATTCCGTTTGAAAAAACTTTTAAAAACAACTAAATAAAATCAGGCAAAGCTAACTTTTTGAAAACCAAAGGAAAGATTATATTTGCGAATAAATTTTAAATAATGACAAGAAACAGCTTTTATATATTGCTATTAATTAGTACACTTTTTACATCTTGTATTCCAATAAAAGACTTAGTGTATTTGCAGGATAAAAATACTTCAGAAGAACAAAATACAATTGCTGCAGTAGAATCTAAGCCTTACAGACTACAAGTTAATGATGTTTTAAGTATTGATATAAAAGCAATTGACCCCAAACTTGTTACTATATTTAATACAACTGAAAGCAGTTCGGGAGCAACTGGGAAAAACGAGTCTTCATTATATTTTAGTGGTTTTACTGTCGATGATCATGGCAATATCCGTATGCCAATTCTAGGTGAAATAAATGTTATCGGATATACACTTGAAGAAGTTAGAGTTAAAATTGAAAAGAAATTATTGGAGGAATATTTTAAAACCGAAGCTAATATTTTTATTACCGTTAAGTTAGCAGGTTTTAGATATACAATTAATGGGGAAGTAGGAAGCACGGGCACAAAAACATTGTATAAAGAGCATGTAAATATAATGGAAGCTATTGCAAATGCCGGAGATATTACAACAGTTGGAAATAGAAAAGCTGTAACGGTAATTCGTCAAACACCCACTGGAGTTCAGATGAATGACCTTGATCTTACAGATGTTAATGTTATGAAATCTCCCTATTATTATTTGCAGCCTAACGATTATATTTATGTAAAACCACTAAGACAAAAAACTTGGGGTACAGGTCAAACCGGAATTCAATCAATTGGTACAATTATAACTTTGTTGTCTTTAGCAACAACGGTTTATTTGATCATAAAGAACTAAACTAAACTCAAAAGATGTTAGATATAAAAGATTTTTCGATTTTTGAAAATCATTCAAATTTTGATTTTAAAGGATTTTTATTAAAAATTGCCAGTTATTGGAAATGGTTTCTTGCTAGTTTAATAATTGCGTTTACAATTGCTTATCAGGTAAATATTCGAAAAGAAAAAATTTACGCAATGCAAACGATGATTTCTATTAAAGAAGAAAGCAATCCTTTTTTTACCTCAAATACCAGTCTGGTCTTCAATTGGGGAGGAATATCAGATCAGGTAAACGGAATTTCGACTATATTACAATCCAGATCTCATAATGAATTGGTTGTTGATAAACTTCAATTTTATATTGATTATCTGCAACAAGGAAAATATAACTTAGTTGATGCCTACGGAGCGGTACCTTTTTATATTAATATCGACAAATCAAAAGGACAGCTTGCTAATACTTTGATTGGTATTAAATTTTTAAGTGAAAACGAATATGAAATCAGAATTCCTTTTGAAAATAATTCGGTTTCTTTAATAGATTATGCTACAAATACTTATTCAAATACAAATGTCCAACCTGTAGAGTTTGTAAAAAAATATAAGGTTGGAGAACAAGTTGTATTACCTTTTTTAAATTGGAAACTACAAATAAATGATAATCCGGGTTTTTATAAAGGGAACGAATACTTTGTTAGATTCAATGATTTTAACGGAACAGTAGCTCGTTATAGAGGCTTAAATATTGATTCGGATGATAAAGCTGGATCAATATTGACTTTAGGAATGCAGGGCACCAACAAAGCTAGAATGGTAGAGTACCTAAATGCAACTGTAAGGATGCTGATTAAAATTCAGCTTGACGGTAAAAATCAGTTTGCAAACAATACCATACAATTTATTGATAGTACTCTTGTCGCAATGGAGTCTCAACTGAAACAGACTGGAAATGAATTGAAAACTTTCAGAAAAGACAAAAACATTTATGATATAGAAGCGGGCGGGGCTAAGTTTTCTGATCAAATAATGAACTTTGATGTAAATAAAGATCAAATTACCAGAAAAATAGCTTATTACAATTCTTTAAAAGCATATTTAAATAATAGCGTTGATTATTCAAGGCTTCCGGCTCCATCTGTAGCAGGAATTGAAGACCCTAATATTGTTGCCAACGTATCGAAAATTATTGCACTTTCTACTCAAAGATCAGAAATGTCGTATGCAGTAAAAAGCGATAAGATTTTTAAAGACTTTGATAATCAAATGCGAGCTATTAAAGATGTTTTATTAGAAAATATCGCAACTGCAAAATCATCATTGCTGTATGATTTGTCAATGATAAATGCAAAGATTGGTGAAGCTGAAAGTACGGTTAAAAAATTGCCTGAAGAACAGCAGGAATTGTTGAAAATCAAAAGGAAGTACGATTTAAATGATAATATCTATACAGAATTTCTTCAAAAACGAAATGAAGCTGAAATAGTAAAAGCTTCAAATTTATCAGATATTCATTTTATTGATCCGGCCAAAGATATTGGAGGCGGATTAATTGGACCAAAAACTTCAGTGAATTATGTGCTGGCTTTGTTTTTAGGTTTCTTAATTCCGTTGTTATTTATCTTTGGAATTTTCTTCATCAATAATTCAATTCAAAATACTGAAGACATTAGTAAATTAACCCAGATTCCACTTATTGGAGTAATTGGAGTTAATAAGGATAATGTTAATCTGGCTGTATTTGATAAACCAAAATCGGCACTTTCTGAGTCATTTAGGGCAATTCGTTCTTCGTTGCAATTTTTATATAAAAAACAACAGGTTAGCGGTGCAAAAACCCTGATGATTACTTCCTCTATTAGCGGTGAAGGAAAAACATTTTGTTCAATAAACATTGCTACTATTTTCGCTTTAAGCGAAAAGAAAACAGTAATTATTGGTTTAGATTTAAGAAAACCAAGATTGGCTGATGAGTTTAATTTGACAAACCAGGTTGGTGTTGTGAATTATTTAATCAAGCAAAAAAGCCTTAGCGAAATTACAAATTCAACACAGATACCAAATCTTGATGTTATACTTTCAGGACCTATTCCGCCAAATCCTTCAGAACTTATTATAAGTGAAGCGATGAAAGAATTAATAGACGAACTGAAACAAAAATATGATTACATTATTTTAGATACGCCTCCGGTTGGGTTGGTATCTGATGCATTAGAATTGGTTCAGTATGCAGATGTGACTTTGTACATTGTGAGACAAAACTATACCAAAAAAGACATGATCACATTGTTGAATACAAGGATCAAAAGAGGCGAGTTAAACAATACGAGTATTGTTTTAAATGGATATGAAAATAAAGCAAAATATGGAACCGCTTATGGGTATGGGTACGGAGTATATTCTAACGGTTATCATGAAGAAGAAGTAAAACCAGGTTTCATAAAATCTGTTTTTAATAAATTCAATAAAAAATAAATTGAAGAAAATGGAAATATCAACTCAGCATAAAATTTTAATTACCGGTGGAGCTGGTTTTATTGGCTCAAATTTATGTGAGTACTTTCTAAAATTAAATCATAAAGTAATCTGTTTAGATAATTTTTCAACAGGTCATCGTCATAATTTGAAAGATATTATAGATCATCCTAATTTTAAATTAATTGAAGGAGATATTCGTAATATAGCAGATTGTGTTTTGGCGGTTGAAGGGGCTGATTATGTTTTGCATCAGGCCGCTTTAGGTTCTGTACCGAGGTCAATAAATGATCCAATAACCACAAATGATGTTAACGTATCCGGATTTTTGAATATGCTGGTAGCTTCACGTGATGCAAAAGTAAAACGATTTATATATGCAGCCAGTTCTTCGACTTATGGAGATTCTCAGGGATTACCAAAAGTAGAAGATGTAATTGGAAAACCTTTATCTCCATATGCCATCACAAAATATGTAAATGAGTTATATGCGGAAATTTTTAGTAGGACGTATGGATTGGAAACTATCGGATTACGTTATTTTAATGTTTTTGGAAGAAAGCAAGATCCTAATGGAGCGTATGCAGCGGTGATTCCAAAATTTGTCATGCAATTAATGAATCATGAAAGCCCGGTTATTAATGGAGACGGAAACTATTCCCGTGATTTCACTTATATCGATAATGTGATTCAAATGAATGAGTTAGCGATGACAAGTCAAAATCCTGAAGCAATAAATACAGTTTACAATACTGCATTTGGCGATCGAAACACATTAAATGATTTAGTTGGATATTTGAAAAAATATTTAGCTGAGTTTGATTCAGAAATCGCAAATGTTGAAGTTGTTTATGGAGAAAACAGAGCAGGAGATATACCACATTCATTAGCGAGTATTGATAAGGCAAAAAAAGTATTAGGGTACAATCCGAAATATTCTTTACAGGAAGGATTGAAAGAAGCAGTAAGCTGGTACTGGTATAATTTGAAATAAAAACCAAGGATTAAGATAATAAGAAATTAAATGAAAATTACAAAAATTTGTTGCATTGGTGCGGGTTATGTTGGAGGTCCAACAATGGCAGTAATTGCACAAAAATGCCCAGATATCCAAGTAACTGTTGTCGATTTAAACGAACAAAGAATCAAAGATTGGAATGATCCCAATACAGAAAATATTCCTATTTACGAACCAGGACTTTCTGAAATTGTAGCTGAAGCAAGAGGAAGAAATCTTTTCTTTTCGACCGAAGTTGAAAAAGCGATTGATGAGGCAGAAGTTATTTTTATTTCGGTAAATACACCAACCAAAACCTACGGAAAAGGAAAAGGTATGGCAGCTGATTTAAAATATATCGAGTTATGCGCAAGACAAATAGCAAAAGTTGCCAAACAGAATAAAATAGTAGTAGAGAAATCTACTTTACCGGTTCGAACAGCAGAAGCAATAAAAAGTATTTTAGATAATACTGGAAATGGAGTTCAATTTCAAATTTTATCAAATCCAGAATTTTTAGCAGAAGGAACGGCCGTTACCGATTTATTAAATCCAGATAGAATTTTAATTGGCGGGGATACAACACTAGAAGGAGAAGCAGCAATTAATTCTCTTGTTGATGTTTATGCTAATTGGGTAAGCAGAGATAAAATTTTAACGACTAATGTTTGGTCTTCAGAATTATCAAAACTTACAGCAAATGCATTTTTGGCGCAGCGTATTTCATCAATAAATGCAATGTCTGAATTATGTGAAAAAACAGGTGCAGATGTAAGTGAGGTAGCAAGAGCAATAGGAATGGATAGCAGAATTGGACCTAAGTTTTTAAAAGCGTCAGTAGGTTTTGGAGGTTCTTGTTTTCAGAAAGATATCTTGAATCTTGTTTACATTGCGAAATCTTATGGATTACGTGAAGTTGCAGATTATTGGGAACAAGTTATTATTATGAATGATCATCAAAAAAGACGATTTTCAAATAAAATTGTTCAGACATTATATAATACAGTTGCTGATAAAAAGATTACGTTTTTAGGCTGGGCTTTCAAAAAAGATACTAATGATACCCGTGAGTCCGCAGCGATATATGTAGCCGATGATTTAATTAATGAGCAGGCGAAAATTTCAGTTTACGATCCGAAAGTTTCAAGAAATAAAATGCTGAATGATTTAAATTATTTAGAAACAAGATCTGCCGAAGAAAATAATTCTGCAGTTTTATCGTTTGATGATGCGTATGAAGCCTGCAAAGGATCACATGCAATAGCTATTCTTACAGAATGGGACGAGTTTACAACTTATGATTGGAAAAAAATTTACGATTCAATGCATAAACCGGCTTTCCTTTTTGATGGAAGAAATATATTGAATGCCAGTGAACTAGAATCAATTGGATTTGTTTACAAAGGTATAGGTTCTTAGTCAGAAGCAAGATTAAAATTAAGATTGAAGTAGAATTTAAAGTGGTATGAGAATTGATGAAGGATTGAAAAATCTATTTCAATACAAAGAAAATTATGAACTGGTACGTTGTATATACTAAACCCAAATGGGAAAAAAAAGTTGCAGAAAAACTAAATGAAATAGGTATCGAATGTTATTGTCCGATAATTACGCAAATAAAACAATGGTCTGACAGAAAAAAGAAAGTTGAAGTACCGCTTTTTAATTCTTATGTTTTTGTAAACCTGTTAGAAAATGATAGGAATTCTGTTTTTCAAATTCCAGGTGTAGTTCGATATTTATTTTGGTTAGGCAAACCGGCTATCGTCAGAAATGAAGAAATTAATATTATAAAGAAAAGTTTAGCATCTCCAAATTTAAGTGAAGTCTCCGTAACGTCTATTCAGGTTGGAGATCACATTACACTAGAATCAGGCGCTTTTAGTAATCAGGAAGCTATTGTAAAAGAGATTTCTAAAACACATTATATATTAGTTTTAGAATCTTTAGGATGTGTTTTGAAAATAAAATATAAATAACTTTGATTATTGCCTATATTGGTATTGAAAAGAGAACAAAAACTGCTTTTTTAAGGTTTTTTGTTCTCTTTTTTTGTAAAAAAAATCGTTAATATCTGATTTGTAGTGCTTTGTGAAAATATGGGATTTTTGGAACTATTTCCTTAAATTCTGTAAGAAACAGTGTTGAATAACTTGGATGAATATGCTATATTTGCCAAAAATGTTTTAGGGGTACCTGTGTCTAAATTTTGTGACTCAGGACGGCGAAGCCATGAATTATGTTGATCAAAGATGATAAAAAGAGAAGAAAAAATGGATGAAAATATCAAAATAGCCATAATAGGTTTGGGTTATGTAGGTCTTCCTTTAGCCAGGTTATTTGCAACTAAATATCCTGTTGTAGGCTTTGATATAAACGAGTCTAGAATAACTTCCTTAAAATCAGGAACAGATACAACATTAGAAGTTGATGATGAAACTTTACAAAGAGTATTAGTTGTTAATTCTTCAAATGAAAAAGGTTTGTATTGCTCAACTTCCCTAAATGATATTAAAGATTGTAATTATTTTATAATAACAGTTCCAACTCCGGTTGATAAAAATAATCGTCCAGATTTAACCCCACTATACAAATCTAGTGAATCAGTTGGGAAAGTATTAAAGAAAGGGGACATTGTAATATATGAATCAACTGTTTATCCCGGAGTTACAGAAGAACAATGTATTCCGGTTTTAGAAAGAGTTTCAGGTTTAGAATTTAATGTTGATTTTTTTGGAGGATACTCCCCAGAAAGAATAAATCCTGGAGACAAAGAACATACAGTAGAAAAAATTCTTAAAGTAACTTCTGGTTCAACACCAGAAATTGGTTTAAAAGTAGATGCTCTTTACAAATCTGTCATTACAGCCGGTACACACTTGGCACCAAGCATAAAAGTTGCAGAAGCTGCGAAGGTAATTGAAAACTCACAACGTGATATCAATATTGCTTTTGTAAATGAACTTGCTAAAATATTCAACTTGATGAATATTGATACTCAGGAAGTATTAGCAGCCGCTGCTACTAAGTGGAATTTTTTGCCTTTTAAGCCAGGTTTGGTTGGAGGGCATTGTATTGGCGTCGACCCTTATTATTTAGCTCAAAGAGCACAAGAATTTGGATATCATCCTGAAATAATTTTAGCAGGAAGACGTTTGAATGATAGCATGGGAGAATACGTAGCATCACAAGTAGTTAAATTGATGATCAAAAAAGGAATTTCAGTAAATGGAGCAAGTCTTCTAATGCTTGGAATTACGTTTAAAGAAAATTGCCCGGACGTTCGTAACACAAAAATTGTAGATGTTGTAAAAGCTTTGACAGAATATGGTATCGAAGTAACAATTTATGACCCGCTTGCTAATGTGGAAGATGTAAAAAAAGAATATAATTTAATAACATTAAATTCTCTGCCAGAAAATAAATTTGACGCGATTGTTCTAGGAGTATCACATGCTGAATTTTTAGAATTAAATTTTGTTCAATTACAGAAAGAAAATAGTTTATTATACGATGTAAAGGGAGTTTTGGGTACTATAGCTGATAATCGATTATAGTAGTTAAAATTCTTTTTTTATTTAAAAGAAAAATGAAAAAAAACAATTCAGTAATACATGTAATTTTAACAGGAGGAGTAGGAAGCAGATTGTGGCCACTTTCCCGTAAAAGTCAACCAAAGCAATATTTGGAGATATTTGAAAATAAATCATTATTTGAAATGACTGTTGAGCGTAATAGTCATTTAGCAGATAAAGTAATGGTGGTTGGAAATATAGATAATCATCATTTGAGTGGTAAAGTGATGGATAAAACACAAACTTCTTATGTGAATATTGTAGAAGCCACACCAAGAAATACAGCTGCAGCTATAGCTTTTGCTGCATTCGCCGCAAATCCGGATGATATATTAATTGTGACGCCATCTGATCATATTATTGATCATATGGATAATTATAATAAAGCAATTAATGAAGCGATTTCAAAAGCTCAGGATGGTTTTATAGTAACATTTGGAATTATTCCTACCAAACCAGAAACGGGTTATGGGTATATTGAATCAAGAGGTGATAAAGTATTATCATTTAGAGAGAAACCAAACGAAACTACAGCCAAAGAATTTATTGCAAAAGGAAATTTTTTATGGAATAGCGGAATGTTTTGCTTTAAAGCCGGAGTTTTATTAGATGAATTAAAACAATTTCAACCTGATGTTTATGAGAAATCGAAAGCTGTTTGGGAAGCCAGAAAAAACGGTTTCTTAGACTTAGATTTATCTTTAGAAATTCCATCAATAAGTATCGATTACGCAGTGATGGAACGCAGTAAAAAAATTAAAGTAGTTCCCGCATCATTCTCATGGTCAGATTTAGGATCTTTTGAATCTGTATATGAATATTTAGCATTAAAAAGTCATCCTGTTGATAAAAATGGTAATATGGTTATTGGTACTGGAAAGCATACGACTTTTTTAGGACTAAAAAACACTATTTTTGTTTATACAGATACAGCAAATTTAATTTTGCAAAAAGAAAACTCACAAGATGTAAAGGATATTTATAATGAGTTGGAAAAAATAAATTCAGATTTATTACATTAATTAAAAATAAATGAAAAAAATTCTTATAACCGGAGGAGCCGGTTTTATTGGTTCTCATGTAGTGCGCCGCTTTGTTAATAAATATCCGGAATATCAAATTTATAACTTGGATGCCTTGACATATGCCGGTAATTTAGAAAATATAAAAGACATCGAAAATCAGCCTAACTATACTTTTGTAAAAGGAGATATTGTTGACGAGTCTTTTATTAATGAACTTTTTTCACAACATAATTTTGATGGGGTTTTGCATTTGGCAGCCGAATCACATGTTGATCGTTCTATTGAAGATCCATTGGCATTTGTGAAAACCAATGTTATCGGAACTATGAATTTGTTAAATGCTGCCAAAAATCAATGGAAAGGTAATTGTCAAGGAAAACGTTTTTATCATATAAGTACAGACGAAGTTTATGGTTCACTTGGAGCAGAAGGGCTCTTTACAGAAACTACTTCTTATGACCCTAATTCTCCTTATTCTGCATCAAAAGCAAGTTCAGATCATTTTGTGCGAGCTTATGGTGAAACTTATGGTTTGCCATATGTTTTAACAAACTGTTCAAATAATTACGGATCATACCATTTTCCAGAAAAATTGATTCCACTTTTTATCAATAATATTATTAATAATAAGCCCTTACCTGTTTATGGTGACGGAAATTATACCCGTGACTGGCTTTTTGTAGAAGACCATGCCATTGCAATCGATTTAGTTTTTCATGAAGGAAAAAATCATGAAACCTACAATATAGGTGGATTTAATGAATGGAAAAACATTGATTTGGTAAAACTATTATGCCAAATTATGGATCAAAAATTAGGAAGAAGTGAAGGTACTTCACAAGAACTAATTACATATGTAAAAGACAGGCCAGGTCATGATTTACGTTACGCAATTGATGCTTCAAAAATTAATAAAGAGCTAGGCTGGAAACCATCTGTAACATTTGAAGAAGGTTTAGAAAAAACAATTAATTGGTATCTTAATAATGAAGAGTGGTTGCAGAATGTAACCTCAGGATCATATAAAGAGTATTATCAAAAACAATATTCATAATACAATAATTTATATTTAAAATCAGCGTAGGCTGAAAAAAGATAATAATTCAAATATGAAAAAAATAACATACGTTCTTACTCTGTTCTTTATTTTATTGATCTCATTGAATGTGAATGCTCAGGATTTTCTAAAATCTAAAGATTTAAGCACCATACAAGTAGATTATTTATCGAATGATGATTTAGCGAAAATTAGCGCTCAGTTAAAAAGTAATAATGCTACAATTGATCAGGTTGAACCAATGGCATTGTCAAAAGGTATGAGCCAGACCGAGTTTAATAAACTTCGAATTAAACTTGCTCAATTTGAGAAAAAAAAACCAACAAATATTGATTCTGATGACAGTAGAGGAAAAGCAACCGATAAGAATTCAGAATTTGGAAGACAGCAAGAGCAAATTAAAAATAAAAAGGTTAAGGATTCTGCAAATGCCTTGATTTTTGGATCTGAATTATTTGATAATCCAACTTTAAATTTTGAGCCTGATCTAAAATTAGCTACTCCCATGAATTATATTTTAGGCCCTGGAGACGAATTGCAAGTCACTGTCTACGGTGTTCAGGAATATAATGCAAGCATTCCGGTAAGTGTTGAAGGAAAAATTACAATTGATTATGTTGGACAAATTGCAGTTTCAGGAATGTCTATTGAAGCAGCAACTCAAAAAATAAAAGCAGCTATTTCAAGAGTTTACAGTACAGTTAGATCTGGACAATCTCAGGTAAGTGTTAGCTTAGGCAGAATCAGAACAATTAAAGTAACTATTGTTGGTGGAAAACAGCCAGGTAATTATTCTGTTTCATCTTTAGCAACAGTATATAACGCATTACATTTAGCAGGTGGTCCTGGAAAAAATGGCAGTTATAGAAATATTGAATTAATTCGAAACAACAAAGTTTATAAAAATGTTGACATTTATAAATTTTTAGTAAAAGGTGATCAATCTGATAATGTTAGTTTGAAGGACAATGATGTAATTCGTATTCCAGCATACAATCAGAGAGTAACAGTTGAAGGTGAGGTAAAGCGTCCCGGTATTTTTGAAATGAAAAATGGGGAAAGTTTTTCTGATTTATTAAATTTCGCATCAGGTTTTAATGAATTTGCTTATACTGCATCTGTAAATGTTACACAAAAGACAGGAAAAGAATTTAAAGTTCATGATATAAACGAAAGTGAATATAGCTCTTATTTGCCACAATCTGGAGATGTTTTCAGAGTTACTAAAATTTTAAATCGATTTGAAAACCGTATTAAAATTGAAGGGGCAGTTTTTAGGCCTGATTACTATTCTTATAGTGAAGGAATGCGAATTTCTGATCTTATTACACGAGCAGAAGGTCTTACAGAAGATGCTTATACAAAAAGGGCAAGAGTCATACGTTTAAAGACTGATTTAACTACAGAAATTGTAAATGTGGATTTAGGTGCGGCTTTATCAGGGGATTTAAATTCTGATATTGAGATGAAAAGAGAAGACATTGTAACGGTTTATTCTATTCTGGATTTCAGAGAAGAATATAAAGTGACTATTGATGGAGAGGTTAAAAATCCAGGTGAATACGAATATTTTGAAAATATAACGCTAAATGATTTGGTAGTTCAAGTAGGAGGTTTAACAGGTTCCGCATCAAAAAGAGTAGAAATTGCAAGAATGGTTAAATCCGATGTAATAGATGACGACGATCCTAAACGTGTTGAACTAATTGAACTTGAAATTACAGCTGATAATAACGAGCAAATTAAAAATTTTATTTTAAAACCTTTTGATGTTATTAATATAAGAAGAGTAGCGGTTTACGAAAAGCCTCAGATGGTAACCGTTAGCGGTGCTGTTGGATATCCTGGTAAATACGTTTTAGCTAATAAAAAAGAAACGGTGTACAACGTCGTAATGAGAGCAGGTGGATTAACATCTATTGCTAATTTAAATGGTATGAAAATTAAAAGACCTATTAAGCAAGATCAAATTGAAGAATTGGAACGTATCGACCTGAATTTGTCTAAAAGTGATACACTTAAAGAAAAATTAAGCAAAAAGTTAAGTGAAGATTTAAAGTATGTTACTATTCCTGTAAATTGGGAAAAAATTGTGAAGGATAAAGATCATTATTCAAATGTAACTTTATTTCCTGGAGATGAGATTGAGGTTTCAGTTTATAATGAAGGAGTTAAAGTTACAGGAAATGTATTATTGACTTCTGAAATACCATATAGAATTGGAAAAGGATTTAAATATTATATTAATTCTGTTGGAGGAGTGGATAGTAAAGGATGGAAAAGAAAAGCATATATAATATATCCTAACGGAAAAGCTGCTGTTACAAGTTCGTTTTTATTTTTTAAATCTTATCCAAAAGTAGAACCAGATTCACAAATTGTTGTTCCCGAAAGACCGGAAAAGAAAAAAATGAGTGCTGGAGAATGGGCTGGTTTAGGAACAGCTTTTGCTAGTTTGGCATTGTTAATTGTTACTGCTTTTAAATAAAATATTTTAATGGACAATAATACACCTATTGAAAACGATGAAATTTCGTTAAAAGAATTGTTTCAAAAAGTAAAAGAATGGTATTTTTATTTGTTTTCGAAATGGAAAACTATCGTTTTAGCTGTAGTATTTGGATCAGGTTTGGGTTTAACGTATTCTATCATACAAAAACCTGTTTATACAGCGACTTTATCATTTGCATTAGAAGATGAAAAAAGTGGTGGCTTAGGTGGAGCATTAGGACTTGCTAGTTCATTTGGTCTCGATGTAGGAGGAAGTGGGGGAGGAATTTTTGCAGGATCAAATTTGACTGAACTGTTTAAATCTAGAATTATGGTTGAAAAAACTCTACTATCCCCCGTTGAATTTAATGGCAAGAAAATCTCTTTAGCAGAAATGTATATTGAAAACAATAAATGGAGAGAAGGTTGGAAAAAAGATGATAAATTATCAAAAATACAGTTTTTACCAAATGCTAATCGGAAATATTTTTCTAGGATACAAGATAGTATATTGGGCTCTTTATATTTAAATTTATCTAAATCAGGCTTATCAGTAGAGCAAAAAGATAAAAAAATTTCAATTATTAGTGTTGATGTTTCTTCGACTAATGAGTTATTTGCAAAATATTTTTGTGAAGCTCTTGCAAAAGAAGTAGGGAACTTTTACGTGGAAACAAAAAGTAAAAAAGCAAGGATGAATATGGCTATCCTAGAACGTCAGGTTGATTCTGTTCGTGGTGAACTTAATGGCTCTATTACTGGTGTCGCTATTGCAAATGATAATACTTTTAATTTAAATCCAGCAATGAATGTTCGACGTGCACCATCAGCAAGGAGACAAGTAGATGTTCAGGCTAATACAGCAATTTTAACAGAGTTAGTAAGGCAATCCGAATTAGCAAAAGTTACTCTGCGAAAAGAAACACCTCTGATACAAGTTATTGATAAACCAATATTGCCACTAGCTAAGGAACGTTTTGGAAAAGCAAAAGGAATTGTACTAGGAGGAGTATTAGCAGGATTTTTAGCTTTATTTTATTTAGTTTTTAAAAGAATGATAAATCTTATTTTTCAATAAACACTATTCTTGAAATTATCGAATGAAAAATTATACTTTAAAGGTTCAGGAAGTAAGAAAAGAAACAGCAGATACGGTAACTGTTTGTTTTAAACAGCCAGGCCTAAAAAAAATTAAATATTTGGCGGGACAATATTTAACTCTTCAGTTTAGAATTAACGGAAGAAGATATATTAGACCATATTCCTTTTCTTCAACACCATCTATTGATTCAACTCTTAATGTTACAGTTAAAAGAGTATCAGGAGGTAAAGTATCAAATTTTATTAATGATTATGTAAAAGTTGATGATGTAATTGAGGTTCAGGAACCAATGGGAGATTTTATATTTGAAGCAAACAAATCGATAAGTTCAGTAATATTTTGGGGTGTTGGAAGTGGTATTACACCTCTTTTTTCAATGATAAAAGATTTGTTAAGAGTTCATCCTGAAATAAATATTCATTTGATTTACGGAAATAAATCTAAAAAGGAAGTGATTTTTTATGAAGATTTAGAAAACCTTAAATCTACTTATCCAGAAAATTTGAATATCTATTATTTCTATTCAAAGGAAGAATTTTTTGATAATGAATCACATAATTTTCATGGAAGGATTAATTCTGATTTTGTAGAAAAATTGATGAAAAAAATTATAGAGCCAACTACGCATTATGTCTGTGGACCCGTAGGATTGAAGAATACAATTAAACAATCTTTACTCAATCTCACGGGAAATTTAGATAATTTTTTTTCTGAGGATTTTGAAATTGTTAAAAACCCTGAAGATTTTAAGAATATTTTCAATCAGGAGATTGTTTTGAATTTTCAAGGTACCGAAAATAAACTTATTATAAATAAAGGTAATTCTATATTGGAAGAAGCATTAGAAATGGGTCTTGAGTTGCCTTATTCATGTCAGACTGGAAATTGTAGTACTTGCAAAGCAACACTTAAATCGGGAGAGTTGAAAATGATAGGGCTAAGTAAACCTAGAATTGATTTGAATGAACATGAGTACCTACTTTGTTGTAGTTATCCTATGACAAGTAATGTTTATATCGAGATATAATAATTATAAATAAAAATATAATAATGAAAGTAGTAATTTTTGCAGGTGGATTTGGGACGCGCCTCATGGAAGAAACAGAAGCAAGACCTAAGCCAATGGTGGAGATTGGAGGTAAACCTATATTATGGCATATTTTAAAAATGTATGAACAACATGGTTACAATGAATTTGTTATATGTCTAGGATATAAGGCGACTTTTATTAAAGAATATTTTTATAATTATTATTTACATAATTCTGATGTAACAATTGAATTAGCAAATAATAATATTAACGTACATTACTCAGAAACAGAATCTTTTAAAGTCACATTAATAGATACTGGATTACATACTAATACAGCAGGAAGATTGAAACGTATTCAAAAGTATGTAAAAGATGAAACTTTTATGCTTACTTATGGAGATGGAGTAGCAGATGTTAACTTGTCTGAATTACTTAAATTTCATAGATCACATGGAAGACTAGCAACTTTAACTACCGTTCAGGTTCCGGGACGTTTTGGGAATTTAGAAATTGGTAATGATGGCGAAGTAGATAGTTTTATCGAAAAACCAGCAGGAGATGGAATGTGGATTAATGGAGGTTTTTTTGTTTTAGAGCCGGGTATTTTTAAATATCTTGAAGATAATGTTGAAGATATTCAGTGGGAAAAAGAACCTTTAGGGGCTATTGCTAAAGATAAACAGTTAGCAGCTTATAAGCATGATGGATTCTGGAAATGTATGGATGCTTTGAGAGATAGAGTAGAATTAGAAGCAATGTGGGCTTCTGGAAATGCAAAATGGAAGACATGGTAGATTCATTATTTGAAACACTAAAGCAAACATATGCAGGTAAAAAAGTTTTTTTGACTGGGCATACCGGTTTTAAAGGTGCTTGGATGTTAAAAACTTTATCTTTATTAGGAGCTCAAGTGAAAGGATATGCTTTAGAACCTCAAACAAAAGATGATTTGTATTTTTTGATCAATGGTAATGAAATTTGTAATTCTGTAATTGCAGATTTAAGGGACAAAGAACGCTTAACAAAAGAAGTTATTAATTTTCAACCCGATTTTGTTTTTCATTTGGCAGCTCAACCATTGGTTCGTTTATCCTATGAAATTCCCGCAGAAACTTTTGAGGTGAATGTTATTGGTACAGCAAACGTTCTGGATGCAGTTCGTTTATTAGAAAATAAATGTGAAGTTATATTAATTACCACAGATAAAGTTTATCACAATAATGAGTGGATTTATCCATACCGTGAAAATGATAGATTAGGAGGATATGATCCTTACAGTGCCAGTAAAGCGTGTGCAGAATTAGTTATTGATTCTTACAGGAATTCTTTTTTTAACAGCAAAACCTATGCTGAGCACCAGAAAGCAATTGCTGTTACAAGAGCTGGTAATGTTATTGGCGGAGGTGACTGGTCTAAAGATCGTTTAATTCCGGACATAGCTAAAGCTTTTGCAGCTGATAAAGCTGTAGTGATTAGAAATCCTAAATCAGTTAGACCATGGCAACACGTACTAGAGCCAGTTGTAGGTTACTTACTCTTAGGTTCTAATCTGGAAAAAAATCCGCTTAAATTTAATCAGGCTTACAATTTTGGACCTAATTTATCTGATGCTTTGTCGGTAGAAGATATGCTTAAATTAGCTATTCATAGTTCGGGTAAAGGTGAATATATTGTAGAAACTGATGGGAATCAGCCTCATGAGGCTGGATTATTGAAGTTAGACATAAGCAAATCAATTTCAGAATTAAAATGGCAACCTAAAATGGATGCTGTTAAAGCTGTTAATATGACAATGAATTGGTACAGCGAGTTTGTTAAAGATCCAAATAAAATTGAACAATTCACAACATTACAGATAAAAAGTTTTTTTAATGATTAAAAATATTTTATTAACTGGAGGTACAGGTTTTTTAGGCAGTAGTATCTTAAAAAAACTTGTAATTGAGAGATATAATGTTATTGTTTTAATTAGAAAAACTTCTGATCTCTATAGAATACAAACTGTAGATGGTTCTTTTGAATTATTTTGTATTGAAGATCAATTAAATAATATTGAGGATTTATTTAAAAGATACGAGATTGATACTATAATTCATACTGCAACCGAATACGGCAGAAATTCGCTGTCATCATTAATTTTTAAGACAAATTTGATTTTTCCAATCCTGTTAATTGAACAAGGATTAAAAAAAGGATTAAAATATTTTATCAATACGGATTCTTTTTTTGGTAAAGAAGAATTTAAAAATTCCTCTTACTTAAGTGATTATACTAATTCTAAAAAATATTTTTTAAACTATTTGGTTGAAAATACTCAACACTTAAAAGTTGTTAATATGCGTCTAGAGCATGTTTTTGGTGAGCACGACTCTGAAAATAAATTTGTTACAAGTGTTTTGCGTCAGTTGATAAATAATAAAAAAGAAATTTTATTAACCAAAGCATCCCAAAGAAGAGATTTTGTATATGTTGATGATGTTGTTGGAGCTTATTTAAAAGTAATTGGCAATATTAACAAGGTTGAAAATTTAACTGAATTTGAAATCGGCAGGGGAGAATCAGTACCTGTTTCAGATTTTGTTAAAAAATTATTAGAAATTTCTGGCTCTACATCACAGCTCAATTTTGGTGCGATACCAGCTAGAGATGGTGAAATTCAAGAATCTAAAGCAGATCTGACTAAATTAAGAGAAATTGGTTGGGAGCCGAATTTTGATTTAAGATCTGCTATTTCCAAAATGATAGAAATTGAAAAAGTATAAAATACATTAATAAGCAATTTTAGAAATTCAAATACGAATAAAATAATATATCAAATATGTTACAAAATTTAAAAGACAGTTCTCTATTAGATGGTTTAAGAGAGATTGCAAAAAGAAAATCAACACAAGTAATCATTGCAGGTGAAAACTACATACCTGTTACAGGAAAAGTTCTTGATGAAGAAGATATATTGATGGGAGTTGATGCAGCACTTGATGGTTGGTTAACTGCAGGGCGATTCGCTAATAAATTTGAGGCTGATTTTGCAGCATATTTTGGGGCACATAGAGCTCTTTTAGTCAATTCTGGATCTTCAGCAAATTTAGTGGCATTTTATGCTTTGACATCTCCAAAATTGGGAGAAAGAGCGATTAAACCCGGTGATGAAGTTATTACTGTTGCTGCTGGTTTTCCTACTACAGTAAATCCAATTATTCAGTTTGGAGCCATTCCGGTTTTTATTGATGTTGAGATTGAAACACATAATGTCAAAGCTGATATGATTGAGGCAGCTGTAAGTCCTAAAACAAAAGCAATTATGATTGCACATTCTTTAGGCAATCCTTTTGATTTAGATGAAGTTATGCGCGTAGCGAAAAAGTATAATCTTTGGGTTGTAGAAGATGATTGTGATTCTTTAGGAGCTACTTATAACGGAAAAAAAACAGGTACTTTTGGTGATATCTCTACATTTTCATTTTATCCCGCGCATCATATTACTATGGGCGAAGGTGGTGCAGTTCTTATTAATAATCCAATTTTGTCAAAGCTGGCTGAAAGTTTTCGTGACTGGGGACGCGATTGTTATTGTGAACCAGGTAAAGATGATACATGTGGGTGTCGCTTTGGCCAACAATTAGGAACATTACCTTATGGATATGATCATAAATATACATATTCGCATATCGGTTTCAACTTAAAAGTAACTGATATGCAGGCTGCATTTGGTGTTTCTCAAATTAAAAAAATTGATCAATTTGTACAGCGTCGTAAAGAGAATTATTCTGCCTTATATGATCGTATGAAAGAATTTGAAGAAGTATTTATTCTTCCTGAGCCAACTAGAAATTCAGAGCCTTCATGGTTTGGATTTTTATTGACTCTTCGAGAAGGAGATTCAAATGACAGACATATGCTCGTACAGCATTTAGAGAAAAATAAAATAGGAACACGTTTACTGTTTGGAGGTAATTTATTAAGACAACCTGCATATGCTAATATTGAGCATCGTGTCGTTGGAGATCTGAAAAATACAGATACTATTATGAATCAATCTTTTTGGTTGGGCGTATGGCCAGGTTTAAACGAATCTCATTATGATTATATTGCTAAAGTGATTAGAGAATATTTAAATTCATAATTGTTACTCGTTTTAAATATATTACTAAAATTCACAAAATGATTAGAAAGCTGTTGGATCATGCAGGTGTTGACAATGCCATTTTATGGAGTATTTTTAATAAACTTTTAAGTGTTGTTAAAGGACCTATTTCATTATATTTTTTAATTAGATATTTAAACCCAGTATCACAGGGATTATGGTATACTTTTGGAAGTTTGGGAGCCTTAACAATTTTTGCCGAGTTGGGTTTCCTGACTATAATAACTCAATTTGTTAGTCATGAATATGCGTTTTTAAATAATGTAGAAAATAAAATTGACGGAAGTAAAGAGAATCTTAATCGCTTTTTTGGCCTAATTAGGTTTGCAATCAAGTTTTATTCATTAGTAGTTCCCGTAGGAGTTTTTGTGTTGTGTATTGTAGGTTTTTTCTTTTTCAAAGATGAAAATACGGATATAAAAACGGCATGGTATTTTTTTTCAATAGTTGGGGGGTTAAATCTTTTATTAAGTTTATTTCAATCTATTTACACGGGACTTAACAATGTAACTCAAATACAAATAAATACTTTTATTTGTACTTTGTTAGGTTCAATAGCAAATTGGGTAATGTTAATTATGCATTTGGATATCTGGGCCCTTGTTTTAGGTAATTTAGTAGGGGTTTTAATTGCTAGTGTTTTTTTGTATTTTTCTGCAAGTTCATTTTGGAAGCAAATTATATATTTTAAGGTTGAAAATAATTATAATTTTTTGAAAGAAACCATACCACTTCAAGCAAAATATGCTGTTTCATGGATTAGTGCTTTCTTCATTCTATACTTATTAGTACCTGCGGCCTATAAATACACATCAAAGATCCAAGCAGGTCAACTAGGTATGACTATTGCTTTAATTTCAGCCATGTGTGGTGTTGCAAATGCCTGGATTCTAACTAAGATTCCTACAATTAATATGTTTGTCGCTAAATCTGACTACCTTTCATTAGATAAGTTATTTAAAAAATCGCTTGTGCAATCTGTCGTAATTCAACTTGTTTTGTCGGTTGTCCTAATAATAGGGATTTATTTTTTGCAAATTTATTTTACAAGTTATTCAATTAGATTTTTACGTATTCCAGATGTGATATTATTAATTATCCCGCAATTTACACAGCTTTTAATTATCTTTTATTCTGTTTACTTGAGAGCACACAAGGAAGAACCTTTAATGTGGATTATATTGTTACAGTCCATTTTAATTATTCTGGCTGTATTATTTATTCTTAGGTTATACGATTTGCGCTTATTTTTATATTCTTTAAACATTATTTATTTATTTATTGCTTTGCCATTGAGTTATTATGTTTTTAAAAAGAAGCAGAAATATTATAAATTAAAAACACCATTAAAAAATGAGTAATCAAAATATAATACTTTCTATTTGTATTCCCACATACAATAGAGGAGAGTTTTTAAATTCAAGTCTTCTTTCTATTTTTAAGCAGATTGAAAATAATTCTTTAGTGGAAGTTGTAGTTTCAGATAATCATTCTACCGATGATACTTTTGAAATAGTAAAACCTTTCCATAAGTTTAATAATTTTCAATATTTTAGACAAGATGAAAATGTTGGGATGTCAAAAAACATTTTAGATGTAGTTTCAAAAGCAAAGGGTGAATTTTGTTGGTTAATCGGTGATGATGATTTTATATTACAAGGAGCTATAGATCAATTAATAAAACTTATACAATCGAATAAAGATGTAGATTTTTATTATGTGAAGCTTTCAGGGATACATATTAATGAATATAGAGAAAATAAAAATGTTTTTGATTCAACTTACTGTAAGCCTGTTTCTGAACCAGTTGAATATGAATTGATTGATAAATGGGAAAAATTAATAGGGCCTAAATATTCAAGTATTTTTATGGGTGAACTGATGGCTTCTGTATTCAGAAGGGAGATCTGGATGTCACATAAGGTTTATCCGGACAATGGTTTTCTCAGTAATATTGAAAATTCGTACGTTTTTACTGTGATATATGCTAATACTTTTTTCGGGAAGAAATCAATGTACATTTATACTCCGATGATTTTGGTATTAGATGGTGTACGTGATTGGTGGGATAGATTGGGCTATATTTTGATTGTTTTAGGAAAAGAACTTTTGGAATTGCACAGAGAAAAAGGACTCAAAAATCCTACTTTAAGAGAATGTTATATTGCATATATTGAAATGACCTTGCCGTTCGCTTTTAGATATACTTTATTTAAATCTAGGTTTAAGGATAAAATACCTGTTAAGAAGTACTGGCTCTTTTTATGTACACATCCACTCCATACAATTGTGGCACTTTTGATAATGTTAAAAAAATTATTTATAAAAGGTGTAAATAAAGGTCTAAAATATTTAGTTCCTTCTTTTCATAATTATCTTAAGCAAGTTGTAACGTTTAAATACAAAAAAAGATTGTTTGGGTAATTTTCTATTATTAAGCTTCGAATATTCAGGTTGAAGTGAAAACCTTATTTAAAATTAGCTCAATGAGAGGAGTGTTTATAAGTTAATAATAAAAATTAAACTACGGTTATCTTTCGATAATAACTCTTGAAGCTATATATCTACGAATGTATTGTTTTAATTAAAATGTTAACCGAGTTCTTTTAAATTAATGTTTTATTATGTTAAAAGATATTTTTACAAGGATATATATTCGTTTAAGTAATTTAATTACTTTAATTAAATTTTCTGCTATTGGTGTTAAAAGTGAAACATTCACTTCAATAGGAGTTCCATTATTGGATATAAATTCTTTAGCGATATGCAGGTTTGGTTCAAGTTTAACAATGGTGAATACAGCTAGACATTCAACTTTAGGAAACAATAAGAGATGTAAATTTGTTGTTTATGCAAATGCAAGCCTGATAATAGGCAACAAGGTTGGAATGAGTAATGTCGTTTTAGTAGCGACAAAATCGATTACGATTGGTAACAATGTTATGATTGGCGGAGGCACACAGATTGTAGATTCAGATTTTCATTCATTAAACCCTGTGCACTGGCACACATTTGAAGATGAAAAGAATATGGTTAGTTTACCTGTTGTGATTGGCGATCACGTCTTTATAGGCATGAATACAATTATTTTAAAAGGTGTGGTAGTTGGTAATAATGTTGTTATTGCAGCAGGATCTGTTGTATCAAAAGATATTCCAGATGATCAAATTTGGGGAGGAAATCCAGCGAAATTTATTCGTCATAATAAAAATATTTATTAAATAAATAATGGATGTAGTAGTTATATTCAATGGGCTAGGGAATCAAATGTCTCAATATGCATTTTATTCTCAAAAGAAAATCAATAACAAATCTACAAGATTTATTATTGATAAAAGATTTTTGTCGAACCACAACGGTTATGAATTAGACACTGTATTTAACATTAATTATAGAGATACAGTATTTAATAATATTTTGTTTTTGTTATTTAGGATTTTATGCATTCAGAAATATCCTTTTGTATCAAAGCCACTAATCAAAACCCTAAATTTTTTTGGGATAAGTTTGATACATGAAAAGGAAAATTATGATTTTGATGAAAAACTTTTAAAATCGTCCAAAGGTATTCGTTTTCTATATGGAGGATGGCATTCCGAAAAATATTTTATTTCTAATAAACAAGAAGTTGCTGATGCGTTTAAATTTAATGTAAATGATAGTGATATTGAATTACAAAAATATTTAGAAGAAATTAAAAATTCAAATAGTGTTTCTGTACATATTCGAAGAGGTGACTATATGACAGGAATTAATTACGAGCTATTTGGTTCTGTTTGTACAGAAGAATATTTTAGAATAGCATTAGATAAAATTTACAAGACAGTAGAAAAACCGCATTTTTTTGTTTTTTCAAATGATCTCTTATGGGTTAAAAAGAATTTAAAAATAGATAACTATACAATAGTAGATTGCAATAGAGGAAAAAACTCATGGAAAGATATGTTTCTAATTAGTAATTGTAAACACAATATAAACTCAAACAGTACATTTAGTTGGTGGGGAACATGGTTGAATAAAAATGAAAACAAATCGGTTTTAGTACCCAAATATTTTATAAACAATTTTGAAACAAAAGATTTTTATCCTGATAACTGGGAAAAAATTATAATATAATTAAATAGAGATACAAATGTCAAATGTTGCTTTTACGATTTGCGCCAAGAATTATTTGGCACAAGCCATTACATTAAAAAAGTCATTTCAAAAAGAAAACCCAGATTCAGATTTTTTTATTTTCCTTTCAGATGACGTAAGTGGATTGAATAAAGAGATGGTTGATGTTATTACGCTTGATGATAGTTGGATTCCAAATTGGAGACAAATGGCATTTAAATACAATGTTATTGAATTTTCGACTTCCATAAAGCCTTTTTGTTTTAATAAATTGTTTGGAGAAAAATATTCGAAAGTTATATATTTAGATCCGGATACATACGTGACAAATTCCCTAGATGAGATTTTCGGATTTTTAGATAAAAAATCTATTGTTCTGACGCCACATTATTGCAATATTCAAACTGATTATACCGGATCAATAACTGAGGAAGAAATTTTATTTGTTGGTATTTATAATTTGGGTTTTGGAGCTATAAAGAATGATGATGTTGGGATGAAAATCGTTAATTGGTGGATGAATAGATTGACAAATAAATGTTATGCTGACAAAACTGACGCACTGCATGTTGATCAAAAATGGATGGATTTTATTCCGGCTTTTTTTCCTAATGATACTCTAATTACTCACAATTTGGGTATAAATCCAGCTATTTGGAATCTTCATGAAAGAGAATTGATAATAGCTGAAGATAAAAGTTATATTATTAAAAATAATGAAACAAAGGAAATTTTTCCATTGCTTTTCTTTCATTTTTCAGGTTTTGATCCTTTTAGTCCTAAATTAATCAATAGAAGACATCCGAAATATAATACAGATGTATATCCTTCCTATATCCCTTTATTTGACGAATATGTAAAGGGTATTTATGAAAATGGATATGATGTGTTTTCTAAAATGTCTTATTCTTTTAATGCATTTGAAAATAGTGAAAATATTCTGCCTATTCATAGACGATTATACAGAGTTCTTGAAAATGAAGTTACTGATTTAAATCCATTTTCAGATAAAGGAGTGTTTTACAATATAATAAAAAAGAATAAATTACTTTCGGGCATACAGTCTAATAGTTTTTCAATTTACACAGAAAAGGATAGAGAAAAAAGAGGAACCTTAGAAAAAATAATAGTGAGATTTTTTAAAATTCTTAAAAGTATTTTAGGGGTCAAGTATTATTTTACTTTATTAGCATTTTTAAATAATTTTACGAGACTTGAAAAGCAAGTTTTTTTAGTAAAAAGAAAAGATAGCTTACTATGAAAATTGTTATAGATGGTGTAAGGTTAACCCACAGACCAGCTGGAGTTATAGATATAACGATATCAATTATTAATTCTTTGAGTCATAACTTTCCAAATTATGAAATAATAGTATTAACTCATAATAAGTTACATAATGACGTTGAAAAACAATTAGAAAAGAATTCAAATATTAAAATTGTAATTAAGAAAACTTTCTTTCTACAATCTAAAGGTTTGTATTGGTCATTGTTTAAAATTAATTCTGTAATAAAAGAAATTAAACCGGATTTATTTATTGCACCAAATTCATTGTTATCTCCAATATTTTTCCCTAAAAATATTAATGTTTTAGTTTACATTCATGATTTAGTTTATCTGCTACACCCAGATTCAATGAATTTTATAACAAAAATTCAAATGAAAATGCTCCAAAAATATTCGATAAGTAGAGCAAATTTCTTTTGGACGAATAGCACTTACACTAAAAATCAGTTACAAAGATTTTTTTCACAGATAATTGGAGAAAAACCCATTTTTTCTGGAGGCGGAATTAATCCTTCCTTTTTAAAAAAAATAGAATACCCTGTTTTGAATCATGAAAAATATCCTTTTTTTGATAAAAAATATATTCTATTTGTCGGAACCCAAGAGCCTAGGAAAAATGTTTTATTTTTATTAAAAATGTTTTATGAACTTAAAAATTTAGATTACCATTTAGTTATAGTTGGTAGTAAAGGATGGGGAAAATTAAAGGAGAGTATTGAAAAAATTATTTTTAAAGAAGACTTTCCAAAAGATAGATTACATTTTACAGGTTATGTTGATCAGGCTGACTTAATTTCAATATATAAATCTGCTTCAGTTTTTATTTCTACTTCATTAAATGAAGGTTTGGGATTGCCTCAATTAGAAGCAATGGCCTTAGGAGTTCCAGTAATATCGCCAGATAATTCAGCAATGACTGAGATTGTTTCTGGTGCAGGTATTACAGTTGCAGGTTGGGACATTAAAGATTGGATTGACTCAATTTATAAAATTGAGAAAAATAGAGATTTTTATATAAGTAGAGGGTTTGAACGCATGTTAAATTATAATTGGAACAAAATTATTCTAGATTTCAACCAAGAGATACTTTTGAATATAGTTAATAAAAATTTGAAATGAGTATTTTATTTTTAGTTAATTTATTCTTTTATTTTTATATTCAATATATTAAACTTAAGTACATTTCTTCGTATTTAAAAAATAGAAAGTTTGCATCTACAAATCCTTTTATAATTGTTTTTTTATTTAAGTTACCAGTAGATATCTTTAAAATAGCATTAGGGCCACCGTTTTTATTAGACGATGGTACTTATAATGTTTATTATAATATCGCTATTTTATATACAACATTATCCTATATTATTGATTATCTATTACTGAGGTTTTCGTTTTTTATATCTAATAAATATACATTTACTAGCAGTTTATTTAATGTGAAAGTTAAATATTCTAGAATGATAAAAGCTTCTATATTTTTCTATTTTCTTTTTTTTCTTTTTTTTTATTTACTTTCCAGTTCTTCGTTTGGATTTATTAATTGGTTGAAAGAACCTAGAACAGGTTATCAGCTTTATAGGGTAGGAGCAGGTCCTTTTTGGGTATTGGCAATATCATGTTTGTCAATTTCCTTTACCATACTTACAGTGTATGCTAAAAATACCAGAAAAATTTTTATATGTTTGGTACCTTACCTATATTCTGCATTTTTATTGGGATCAAAAGGAATAGTACTTGAATTTTTAGTATTCTTTCTAATAATACTTTGGGTGAGAAGATTTAAAGGTTTAAAAAAAATATTTCTTGTTACTGCACCTGTAGCTTTTTTGCTAATGTTAATTAATTTTTTTACAAGTGCTGGTTATAATGGAGGGGGCGTCGATTATAAAGCTGTCTTTTCATATTTTGACTATTATGTGAATAGCGCAATGTATTATGAGGAATATTATTCTGGGAAAATTGATTTGTTTTATGGAAAAATATATTTTAGCGATTTTTGGAACTTAGTTCCTAGGGGTTTATACCCTAATAAGCCTTTTGTTTATGGAATTACACATGTAAATGAGCACTTTTTTCCTGGAGCAGCAGAAGCAACAAACACACCAGCATTCGGAGGACCTGTAAATTATTTTGCTGATTTTGGACTTACTGGTGTCATTTTATTAACTTTTTTAGATCCTTTCAAATTTATTTATTATTTTTTCTTTTGCCAATTATTGAAAAATTATACATATCAGACATTGAAAGATAATCTATTTTTGTTTTTACTTTTTATGTTCTTTACAGGACCTTTTTTCTTATTTTCATTGTCTTTTCCGCTTAATATGGTTTTTTTATTGATTATTTCTTTAGTACTCCTTTTGGCAAATAAAATAGAGTCTTTAAAACCAAGTATTATTTAATAAAAACATTATTACAGAAAAAACTCTAATAAGAATAATTCAAATCAGATTATTTGTATTCCTGAAAATCAAAAATGTTAACTAAGTTTACTTATATATAAGTGAAAATAAATTTGGGCTAATTAATATGCATTCAGAAATTTCATTATAATATAGTTTTATGTATATATTATATAGTAAAATACTGTATATTATATTACCTATGAAGTTACTAATATCTTTTTAATTCATCTTGTCTTACTATTTCAAGATTTTTTAACTTAGTTCCCTAACAATCTATTAATTATTTGATCCAATATACTTTAGGGTTTAATGCTTAAAAAAACAATTGACTCTAAAAATAATAATAATATTACTATGAATGATAATAAAATAAAAAAAGCATTAATTTGTGGTGTCTCAGGGCAAGACGGTGCCTATCTCTCTCAGCTTTTATTAAAAAAAGGTTATGAAGTTTATGGAGGTTCTAGAGATGTTCATAATACGTCATTTAAAAATTTGGAAAAGTTAAATATACTTCATGAAATTAATCTTGTTTCAATAACCTTAAATGATTTTCGAAGTGTATTTCAGACTATAAATAAAATTAATCCCGACGAAATATATAATTTAGCAGGACAAAGTTCTGTTGCATTGTCTTTTGAACAACCTGTTGAAACGATGGAAAGTATCATAACAGGAACACTAAATTTATTGGAGGCAATTAGATTTTCTGGTCAGCCAATCAAGTTTTATAGTGCTGGTTCAAGTGAATGTTTTGGTAATGCCGATCATGCTGTAGATGAGGAAACACCCTTTAGGCCAAGAAGTCCATACGGTGTTGCAAAAGCAACTGCTTTTTGGCAAGTTGCTAATTATAGAGAGGCATATAATCTTTATGCTTGTACAGGTGTACTTTTTAATCACGAATCGCCACTTAGAAAAGACAGATTCGTAACAAAAAAAATCATATCTACTGCTTTTAAAATTTCGCAAGGAGAAAATATAAAACTTAATCTTGGAAATATTAATATCTATAGAGATTGGGGATGGGCACCTGAATATGTTGAAGCCATGTGGCTCATGTTGCAACAAGAAAAGCCAGATGATTTTATAATTGCAACGGGTAAGACAACTAGTTTAGAAAGTTTTATCGAAATTACTTTTAAATTACTAAATTTAAATTGGGAAGATCATGTGACTGTTGATGAACTTTTGATGCGCCCTACCGATATTTCAGTTGGATATGCAAATCCTTCAAAAGCAAAAAAAATCTTGCAATGGGAAGCAAAAAATGAAATCGCTGATGTAATCAGACTAATGTTGGATGACGAAAAAATATATAAATAATGAAGCAACCTCGTACTATTGGTATTAATTTACTATACATGAATCGAAGGCTCTCAGGAGGGTCTATCACGTATGGCATCAATCTGGTAAATGAATTAATGAAGCTTGATACAGTTAATAATTACATGATTTATGTGAATAAAGATTGTATTGATTTGCCAATTTTAACCAGACCTAATTTCAAAATTAAAGTAATACCTTTTTATAATAAAATTGTTTATGTTAGATATTTTTGGGAACAATTTATATTTCCTTTTTATTTACTAAAAGACAAATTAAATCTTTTACATTCCTTAGGTTATGTGGGACCGGTTCTTTGTCCAACCAAACATATTGTTTCTATATTAGATTTAAATTATAAAAGGCATGCAGAAAGCATGTCTTTTTCAAAAAAAATTTTATTGGGATCTATGGTAAAATTAATGTCTGTTTTTTCTAATAAAATTATTACTATTTCTGAGTTTTCGAAGAAAGAAATTTGCGAAGCATTAAATGTTAAAAATGAAAAAGTAACTGTAACCCAATTATCAGGTTCGAATGATAAAAATGAAAATGAAATTAATGTTGATGTTAAAACTACATACAATATTCAGTCAGAATACATAATAGCATTTGGAAGTCCAAGTTCTCATAAAAATATTATGGGATTGGTTTCTGCTTTTTCAAGTTTAGAAAAAAAACATAATGATATTATTTTGATTTTGGTTGGTCATCAGCACAACAATAAAGAACTGCAAGATTATATTATAAGTGTTAATTTGAAAAACAAAGTTATTTTTACTGGATTTGTACCAGATGAGCATATATTTCCTTTAATAAATGGATCCAAATTATTTGTTTTTCCATCATTTTACGAAGGTTTCGGAATTCCTCTTCTTGATGCACAGTCAGCTGGAACACCAGTCGCCTGCAGTACAGCGGCTTCTTTACCTGAAGTAGGAGGTGACGGCGCTTTATATTTCAATCCTTATAATATTGCTGAAATGGAAAGTGTGATGTCGAAGATTTTGCAAGACGATATATTAAGACAAAATTTAATTAAAAAAGGATTACTTAACAGAAGTGACTTTAGTTGGAAAAAAACTGCAGAGAAAACGTTAGAATGCTATAATCTCAATAATTAGGTTTAATGAAAATATCAATTATCACAGTTGTTTACAATAATGAAAGAACAATTAAGGACGCTTTAGAATCAGTTCTTAGGCAATCTTACAAAAATATAGAATATGTAATTATAGATGGAAAATCTAAAGACAATACAGTATCAATTATAAAAGAATACGAAAACAAACTAGGCTATTTTGTTTCAGAAAAGGATAATGGATTGTATGACGCAATGAATAAGGGTATTCAAGCAGCAACGGGAGATGTAATTGGAATATTAAATTCAGATGATTTATATGAAGATCTTGAAGTTATTGCAGATATTATGGAACAGTTTAATAATGATGCTGATTTAGATATATTATATGGAAATTTAGTATATGTAAAAAATAATGATACAAATGCAGTTGTAAGAAAATGGAAATCCGATACTTATTACGAAAATTTTTTTGAAAATGGAAACGTTCCTGCTCATCCAGCATTGTTTGTAAAGAAAAAAGTTTATGATCATATAGGTTTGTTTAATTTGGAATATAAGCTGGCTGCTGATTATGAATTAATGCTTAGAATGTTTAAAAAATATAATTTTAAAATTAAATATATCGATAGATTAATTGTGAAGATGAGACTAGGAGGAGCAACAAATCAAAGTTTTTCTAACATATTTAATCAAAATAAAGAAATTATTCACGCTTGGAAAAACAATTCATTAAAAGCACCATTTTATTTAATGCCACTTAGAATATTTAAGCGTTTAATTCAATTTATTTAACTTTAATATATTAGAAGGGAAAAACAGAATGAAAATCTTATTAACAGGTGCAAATGGTTTTCTTGGAAAACTAATTGCTGCAGAATTACAAAATGAAAATGAAATTTTTGGATTATCAAGAAATTCTGGTGAATATACGGTTTCACTAGAGAAAGAAATTCCAGTTTTTATCAATAAATTTGAATTTGTAGTTCACGCAGCAGGAAAAGCACATAGTATGCCTAAAACCGAAGCTCAAAAAAAAATGTTTTATGATATTAATGTACTTGGAACTCAAAATTTATTAAAAGGATTGGCAAACTCCATTATTCCTGATAAATTTATTTTTATTAGTTCTGTATCAGTATATGGACAATATATTGGATATAATATAAATGAAAATCATCCTTTGCAAGCTAAAGACCCATATGGATTAAGTAAAATTGAGGCAGAAAAAGTAGTTATAAATTGGTGTAAAGAAAATAAAGTTGTTTGTACAATTTTACGCTTGCCATTGTTAGTTGGTAAAAACGCTCCAGGTAATTTAGGAGCAATGATAAAAGGCATCACTAAAGGTTATTATTTTAATATAGGAGGCGGAAAGGCTAAAAAAAGTATGGTTTTAGGAAAAGATGTAGCTTCGTTAATTATGAAAGTCGCTCCAATTGGCGGAATTTATAACCTTACAGATGGATGTCATCCAAGTTTTGCAGATTTAAGTTTAGCTATAGCCCTGAATAAGAATAAAAAAAAACCTTCAAATTTGCCAATGAATATTGCTTTACTTATTGGTAGACTTGGAGACTATATTGGAGATAAAGCACCATTTAATTCTTTAAAAATAAAAAAAATGACATCTGACTTAACGTTTGATGATAGTAAAGCAACAATAATGTTAGATTGGAAGCCACAATCTGTGGTTGATTATATAAATAATAATAAAATATAAAAAATGAAAATAGCACTTATAACAGGAATCACCGGGCAAGATGGTTCATATTTAGCAGAATTATTATTAGAAAAAGGATATATAGTGCACGGCGTTAAAAGGCGAGCTTCTTCTTTCAACACTCAACGTATTGATCATATCTATCAGGATCAACACGAAACAAATGTGAATTTTAAGATGCATTATGGAGATTTAACAGATTCTACTAATATCATTCGAATTATACAAGAGGTAAAACCTGATGAAATTTATAATCTGGGAGCTATGAGCCATGTTAAGGTTTCTTTTGATTCACCAGAATATGTAGCAAATGTTGATGGTATAGGTACATTGAGAATCTTAGAAGCAGTTCGTATTTTAGGTTTGGAAAAGAAGACACGTATTTATCAGGCATCAACATCTGAATTGTATGGTGGTTTGGCTGAAAATAAAAATGAAAAAGGTTTTTATGATGAGCACTCGCCTTTTTATCCACGCTCGCCTTATGGAGTGGCAAAAATTTATGGTTTTTGGATTACTAAAAATTATCGTGAAGCTTATAATATGTTTGCTTGCAATGGAATTTTATTTAATCATGAATCGCCGCGTCGGGGAGAAACTTTTGTAACTCGTAAAATAACTATGGCCACAGCTGCTATCGCTTTAGGAGAACAAGATTGCTTATATTTAGGAAATTTAGATGCTCAGCGTGATTGGGGGCATGCAAAAGATTATGTAGAAGCAATGTGGCGTATTCTACAACAAGATGTTGCCGAAGATTATGTGATTGCTATGGGAGAAACTACTTATGTGCGTGATTTTGTGAAAATGTCATTTGCCGAAGTTGGAATAGATATCGAATTTAAGGGTGAAGGAGTAAATGAAAAAGGATATGTTGCTTCTTGCAGTAATCCTGCTTATCAAGTTGAAATAGGTAAACAGGTAATTTCTGTAGATCCACAATATTTTCGTCCGACGGAGGTAGACTTGCTTATTGGGGACCCTACTAAATCGAAAACACAATTGGGCTGGGTTCCTAAATATGATTTGGCCGGATTAGTTAAAGAAATGATGGCTTCTGATCTTCAATATGTTCTAAAAGAAAAAATGCTAAAAGAAGTAAGATCGACTATTAACTATTAATTTATAATCAGGATAATTTAATTCTTGAATAGAAATAAAACTATGAATTTAAATGATAAAATATATATAGCTGGACATAGAGGAATGGTTGGATCAGCTATTTTACGTCAATTACGAGCAAACGGGTTTACCAATTTTATTTTAAAAACCTCCTCAGAATTAGATTTACGACATCAACAGGCTGTTGCTGATTTTTTTCAACAGGAAAAACCAGATTATGTTTTTTTAGCGGCTGCAAAGGTTGGCGGAATTATTGCTAATAACACATATAGAGGTGATTTTATATATGAAAACTTGATGATACAAAATAATATTATTCATCAATCATATTTGAATAATGTAAAAAAGTTAATGTTTTTAGGCTCATCTTGTATTTATCCTAAAATGGCTCCTCAGCCATTAAAAGAAGAATACATGCTCACAGGAGAACTGGAACCTACAAACGAACCATATGCCATTGCAAAAATTGCTGGGATAAAAATGTGTGATGCTTATAGAGATCAGTTTGGCTGTAATTTTATTTCGGTAATGCCAACAAACTTGTATGGACCAAATGACAATTACGATTTAAAAAATTCTCATGTATTGCCTGCAATGCTTAGAAAATTTATCACAGCAAAGCGTAATAATGATAGTTCAGTAACAATCTGGGGAACGGGAAGCCCTAAAAGGGAATTTTTACATGCGGACGATCTTGCAGAAGCTTGTGTGTTCTTAATGGAAAATTATAATGAAGCAGGATTGGTTAATATTGGAGTTGGTGAAGATATTTCAATTTTAGATTTAGCAATTTTAGTTAAAAAAGTGGTTGGTTTTGAAGGAGAAATTCTAACTGATACAACTAAACCAGATGGAACTCCTCGTAAACTAATGGATGTTTCAAAATTAAGCAGCTTTGGATGGAAAGCTAAAACAACTTTAGAAGAAGGTATTCTAAAAGTCTATGATGAAATAAAAGACACTAAGTGGGAATAAACAAAAACCTTCATAAGTAAATAATGCAATACACAATACTAGGAATTCTATTAATGATTATAATGCTTCTTTACTTCAAAGTAGCAGATAGATTTAATATCATTGATAAACCCAATCAAAGAAGTTCACATACAGAAATAACCCTAAGAGGCGGCGGAATTATTTTTTGGTTTTCCGCCTTGCTTTATTTTATTCAGCACGTTCAGAATAATTATTTTTTCTTTACGGGTATTACGCTTGTCAGTCTGGTAAGTTTCTGGGATGATATTCAGAGCTTATCAAATAAAATTCGAATTTCAATTCATTTTCTAGCCATTACACTAATTTTTTATGATTTAGGCTTATTCAGTTTATTGCCAATCTGGGGAAGTTTAATAGTATATATCTTGGCTATTGGGCTTATTAATGCCTACAATTTCATGGATGGTATAAATGGTATAACAGGGCTATATACTTTAGCAGTACTTGGAGCATTGTTATATGTTAATACAAAAGTGCAGCTTTTTACAGATGGAAGTTTTATAAAATATGGAATGATAGCAAGCTTGGTTTTCTTATTTTTTAATTATAGAAAAAAAGCAAAATGCTTTGCGGGAGATGTAGGTAGTATTGCAATTGCCTTTTGGATAATTTATCTTATTACAAAACTCGCGTTAATTACAAATTCTATTATTTGGCTTTTGTTTTTAGCTGTTTACGGAGTTGACGCTATTTGTACAATTATACATCGTTTATATTTGAAACAAAATATTTTCGAAGCTCATCGTTTACATTTTTATCAGGTATTAAGTAACGAATATAAAATTCAACACAGATTAGTTTCATTATATTATGCTTTGGTTCAAATCGTGATTTCTATTTTAGTGATTATGCTGTATCAAAAAGTTGATGATATAGTATTATTTTTACTTGTTATCGCACCTCTGATTTTAGTGTATACCTTGAAATTTTATTTGTTGAATAAATACAATTTAAGATTAAATCATGATTCCTAAAATAATTCAGGGTGGCAATTTTTCAGATCATCGTGGCACTATTTCATATGTAAATGATTTTAGTTTTCAGGATATCGAAAGGTTTTATATCATTAGCAATTCTGATGAAAATCCTATTCGTGCCTGGCAAGGACATAAATTAGATTCAAAAAACTTTTATTGTTTAAGTGGTTCTTTTAAAATTCATTTTGTAAAAATTGATAATTGGGAAAATCCTTCAAAAGAATTAACTATTGAAACAGTTATAGTTTCAGATTCAGAAAGTAAAATAGTTCACATTCCAGCCGGATATGCAAATGCAATTGAATCATTAGAAACAAATTCAAAATTAATATCATTTTCAACTTTGCCATTAACAAATGTAAAAGAGGACGATGTTCGTTATCCATATGATTACTGGAAAATAAATGGATAATAAACGAATTTATTTATCCTTATCGCAACAAAGTGGTTTTGAACAGGAATATATTCAGAAAGCATTAGAATCAAGTTGGATAACTTCCGGAGGACCAAATGTAAATGATTTTGAAACTTTAATCGAAAATTATCTTTCTGGAAATTCTTTTACTACAGCGTTAAATTCTGGTACTTCTGCAATTCATTTAGCATTAATTTTATTAGGTGTAAAGGCAGGTGATGAGGTTATTTGCCAAAGTATGACTTTTTCAGCATCTGCTAATCCGATATTGTATCAGGGAGCAATTCCCGTTTTTATTGATAGCGAGATAGATACCTGGAATATTTGTCCAATAAATCTTGAAAATGCAATAAAAGACAGATTAAAAAAAGGAAAGAAACCCAAAGCGATAATCACCGTTCATTTATATGGAAATCCATATAAAATCGATGAAATTCATTCGATTGCTGACAAATACGATATTCCAATTATTGAAGATAGTGCAGAAGCACTAGGCAGTACTTATAAGGGAAAAAGATGTGGAACTTTTGGGACTTTTGGTATACTTTCATTTAATGGAAATAAAATTATAACGACTTCGAGTGGAGGAGCTCTAATAAGTAATTCTGTTGAATTAAAAGAAAGAGCTATTTTTTATGCTACTCAATCAAAAGATGAAGCTGTGCATTATCAACATAGTGAAATTGGCTATAATTATAGAATGAGTAATATTTGCGCAGGAGTAGGTCTTGGACAAATAAAAATGCTGGATCACAATGTTACGGCACGAAGAAAAATGCATTCTTTTTATAAAGAAATTTTTAAAAAGATAGAAAATGTGAGTCTTTTTGAATCAATTAATGAAGATTATTTTTCTAACTATTGGTTAAGTACTATTTTAATTGAGCCTAATTTAAGTAAAAATATAGATAGAGAAAGTTTAAGATTGGCATTTGAAAAAGCAAATATAGAATGTCGTCCTCTGTGGAAACCAATGCACTTGCAGCCAGTTTTTGAAAAATATCCGTATTACGGAGATAAAGTTGCAGAAGAATTATTTCAAAAAGGATTGTGTCTGCCTTCAGGATCAAACCTCACAGAAGAAGATAAAAATAGGATTGAAGAAGTGATTCAAAACTTTTTTAATAAATAAAATAAGAAGTATATTTAATTATGAAAATTGAAGAAACGTTTATAAAAGATTTAGTAATAGTTGAACCAACGGTTTTTGGAGATGAAAGAGGCTATTTTTTCGAATCATACAGCAAAACTAAATTTGAAGATTTAGGTATTGATATTGAATTTGTTCAGGACAATCAGTCTTTTTCAAAAAAAGGTACATTAAGAGGTTTACATTATCAAAATCCTCCTTTTGCACAAACAAAATTAGTTCGTGTTTTAGAAGGTGAAATTATTGATGTAGCAGTTGATTTAAGAAAAGATTCTCCAACTTTTGGAAAAGCATTTAGTGTTTTATTATCTGCCGAAAATAAAAAGCAATTATTGGTTCCTCAAGGTTTCGCTCATGGCTTTTCAGTTATTAGTGAAACAGCATCTGTAATGTATAAATGTGATCAATTTTATAATAAAGCTTCAGAAGGCGGAATTAAATATGATGATCCATCCTTAAATATTGATTGGGGAATGAACTTAGAAGAGGCAATTGTTTCTGAAAAAGATGAGATTCTTCCATTTATTGAAAACTGTAATAGTTTGTTTTAATGGAAAAAATTCTAGTAACAGGAGCGAACGGACAATTAGGATCTGAATTGAATGTTTTGTCTTCAAATTATCCTCAATATGAATGGATTTTTGCAGATAGAAATAAAGTCACATTAGATAATTTAGGATTGTTGGAAATTCAGTTAAATGAAATTAAACCAACCATTATTTTAAATTGTGGAGCTTACACTGCGGTTGATAAGGCGGAGACAGAAAAAGAACTGGCTTCTACAATCAATAATGCTTCTGTAGCATTAATTGCGAAATATGCTTTTGACAATAATGTGAAATTAATTCATATTTCGACAGATTATGTTTTTGACGGATCTTCTTCAGTTGCTTTAAACGAAGAAGCAAATACAAATCCTATAAATGTTTATGGAGAAAGCAAACGAGCTGGCGAGATTGCTTGTATAAGTGAGAACCCAAATTCAATTATTTTAAGAACCTCTTGGGTTTATAGTAAGTTTGGCAACAATTTTGTTAAAACAATGCAGCGTTTGATGCAAGAGAGGGAATCGATAAATGTGGTAAATGATCAAATTGGTTCTCCTACTTATGCTGCAGATCTTGCCCAAGCAATGATTGATATCTTAGAATATCAAGAATGGATTCCGGGAATTTATAATTATTCAAATGAAGGGGAAATAAGTTGGTATGAGTTTGCGTTGAGTATAAAAGAATTTGGAGGTTATACTTGTAATGTTGGTGGAATTCCATCATCATCATATCCAACGCCTGCAAAAAGACCAGAATTTTCATTGTTAGATAAGAAAAAAATTAAAACTATTTATAATTTAGATATTCCAAATTACAAAGAAAGTTTAAGAAGAATGTTTATGTAAATAAAGATGATTTTATAATTAGATTTAGTATCTCATGTTAAGAAATCTAAAATCTAAGATTTAAAATCTAAAATCAAATATATGAAAGGAATTATTTTAGCCGGAGGTTCTGGCACACGTTTACATCCTTTAACGCTTGCAATGAGTAAGCAAATGATGCCAGTTTATGATAAACCAATGATTTATTATCCGTTATCGACGTTAATGATGTCTGGAATTAATGAAATATTGATTATCTCCACTCCTCATGATTTACCAAATTTTAAAAAATTATTAGGAGATGGTTCGAGTTTAGGCTGTAAATTCAGTTATGCAGAACAGGCAATTCCAAATGGTTTGGCACAAGCTTTTGTAATTGGCGAAGAGTTTATTGGAAATGATGATGTTGCCTTAATTTTAGGAGATAATATATTTTTTGGTTCTAACATGCAGGAATTATTGAAATCAAATACAAAGCCGGAAGGTGGTGTTGTTTTTGCTTACCATGTTTCAGATCCGGAACGTTATGGTGTTGTTGAATTCGATGATAATTTTAAAGCCATTTCAATAGAGGAAAAACCTCAAGAACCAAAATCTAATTTTGCAGTTCCGGGATTGTATTTTTATGATAATTCAGTTGTAGAAATTGCAAAAAACATTAAACCTAGTGCGCGTGGTGAATATGAAATTACCGATGTAAACAAAGTATATCTGGAAAGAGGAGCTTTAAAAGTTGGTATTTTAAGCAGAGGTACAGCATGGCTTGATACAGGAACATTTAATAGTTTAATGCAGGCAGGACAATTTGTTCAGGTTTTGGAAGAAAGGCAAGGCCTGAAAGTAGGATGTATTGAAGAAATTGCCTGGAGACAAGGATTTATAAACGACACTCAGTTAGAAGAACTTGCCTTACCTTTAGTAAAATCAGGATATGGAACTTATTTAATTGATTTTTTAAAGCAGAAGAAAAAAGGCGTTAAAATTTAATTTCCGTTATCGAAATAATTTTTTTGAAACCTAAAATTTGTATTTTTGTGTGTAATGCGAATTTTACAAAACTAAACAAAACCAAAAATTGAATACTGAAGAACAAACTAAAATAAGAACTTTGTTCCATAATTTCCTCTCCCCAAGAAATTTAAGAGCAAATATTAATAACCTAAGTTATTTACCTAGGTGGATTATTATTGCTATAGATGTAATGGTGCTGATTTTTTCATTCACATTTACTTATATGTTGTTTGAAGGGACTGCTCTTGGATATATTGTTACTTCCCATCATTTTTATTTTGTAGGGAGTTTAATTTTTGTAAATATATTTTTCTTTTGGTTATTTAGAACATATTCAGGAATTATTCGACATTCTTCCTACATAGACGCTATAAAACTGTTATTCTCTCAAATGTCAGTTTTGGTGTTCTTTTTGTTTTTTAATTTAGTTTTTGAATTATATGCAGGCCATAAAGCGTTTTTGAATACAGCTCTTTTTATCAATTTAGTCCTTTCGTTTTGTGGTTTGTTTTTATATCGTGTAGTTGTTAAGCAAACATTTGAATTATATTTTTCTGAGAAAACGAGTACTAAGTTAATCAGAACCGTAATTTACGGAACTGATGCAAACGCTATTTCGGTAGCAAATGCATTAAAATTTGAAACGCCTTCTCGTTTTAAAATTGTTGGTTTCGTTGATAAAAACAATCAAAACGCATCCAAGAGAATGTTGGATTTGCCCATTTTGATTTTAAGAAAAAAATTACCTGCCTTAATGCGTTCTGTTGCTGCAGAAGGAGTAATTATTGCTGATAAAAGTTTAACAAAAGATGAGCAATTGATTATTGTTGATCAATGTTTAGAATTCAATTACAGAGTTTATACTGTTCCTTTGATTTCTGACTGGGAAAATCAAAAAGAAATTTCTCAAAAAGTAAAAAATATTCAGATTGAAGATTTATTAGAAAGAAAGCCAATCGTTCTTGATAGTAAATCCATTTCGAAACAATTAAAAGATAAAACCATTCTTATTACTGGTGCCGCGGGGTCAATCGGGAGCGAAATCGTAAGGCAGGTTCTTGGTTTCAGTCCTAAAAAAGTCATTATTTTAGATCATGCCGAAACTCCACTGCATAATTTATGTCTGGAGACATTAAGCATGGATTCTCAATCAAAAATTATTGCCGTAGTGGCTGATGTAAGAAGTAAAAAAGCATTAGAAAAGGTTTTCAATAATCACAATCCACATGTTGTTTTTCATGCTGCAGCTTACAAACACGTTCCTTTGATGGAAGAGAATCCTTCACAGGCAATTCAGACAAATATAAAAGGAACTAAAAATTTAGCTGATTTATCGTGTAAATACCATGTCAAAAAATTTGTGATGGTATCGACAGATAAAGCGGTTAATCCTAGCAACGTAATGGGAGCCAGCAAGCGTATTGCTGAAAAATATGTTCAGTCCTTATTTTTGAAAAATCAAAGAGAGAATATCGAAGGTTCAACCAAATTTATCACGACGCGTTTTGGAAATGTTTTAGGATCAAACGGATCAGTTGTCCCGTTATTTACAAAACAAATTGCAGAAGGCGGACCAGTAACTATTACGCATCAGGATATTATTCGTTATTTTATGACAATTCCAGAAGCCTGCCAACTAGTTTTAGAAGCTGGAGCAATGGGTAATGGAGGAGAAATCTATATTTTTGATATGGGTAAACCGGTCAAAATAATTGATTTGGCAAAAAAAATGATTAAACTTGCAGGCTTTATTCCGGATAAGGAAATAAAAATAAAAATCGTAGGTTTGCGTCCGGGTGAGAAATTATATGAAGAATTATTAAATGATACTTCTAAAACGTTACCGACATATCATAATAAAATTATGATCGCACAGGAGATTCAGGATGAATACGAAAATTTGCATACTGAAATCGACGAACTTATTGGAATTGCTGATTTTTATGAAAATGATGATATAGTTTCCAAAATGAAAAAGATAGTGCCTGAATTTAAAAGTATGAATTCTGCTTTTGAAGTGCTGGATAAATAATTTTGTTACTAAATACGATTAAATTCAAATCGAATAAATTCAAATCGAATAAATTTTAAAAAGGTGTTTTTTTATTAAAACGCCTTTTTCCTTTTTTAGGTATTTTATAATCGACTAAAAATCTTGTTAATTCTTTTTGTAAGCGTATATGAATGGTGTAGAATAATATAAACAGCAATTAAATAAACAAATGTGAGTTATTGTTTAGATGATTGCAGTACATAAATTAATAATCAAAAACCATATTGAATTTTTTAAATGGAATTAAAAACCACTGTTTACCAAAAAGAAAATAATAGCAAGATTGGTAAACTTTTAAAAGAGAGTCTTAATGACATGTTGGCCTCTCGTTTTTTAGCAAAACAATTAGCAATACGAGATATTAGGGCGCAATATCGTCAATCTTATTTAGGTGTTGTTTGGGCATTTATCACACCTTTAACTACCGCGTTAATATGGGTGGTTCTAAGTAAGTCGGGAACTATTACACTAACAAACACTGGGGTGCCATATCCAGTTTATGTGTTTTCGGGTACTTTGCTTTGGTCAATTATCACAGAATCTATTAATGCCCCAATGCTTAATACTAATGCAGCAAGAGGCATACTCTCCAAAATTAATTTTCCAAAAGAAGCTTTGATAGTTTCAGGAGTCTATAAGCTGTTATTAAGCAGTTTGATGAAAGTAGCTTTGTTATTCTTTTTTTTAATCGCTTATGGAGTAGAATTTCAATCCTCAATCCTCTTATTTCCATTAGCTTTTTTAGGTGTTGTTTTCTTTGGAACCACAATTGGTTTATTTATTACACCATTAGGAATGCTTTATAATGATATCGGAAAAATCATTACACTGGGTCTTGGGTTTTTGATGTACGCAACGCCGGTTGTATATGCAATTCCTAAAAAAGCAGGATTATTAAAAACAGTTATGGAAATGAATCCGTTAACACCATTGATTTTAACAACAAGAGATTTGTTAGTAGGGCAAAATTCAGATTATGGAATGTATTATATGATAATTATTGCAGCCTGTATCCCTTTATTCTTTTTAGGATTGGTATTCTATAGAATTTCTATTCCAATAATTGTTGAACGTATGAGTGCTTAATTATGAAAGAGAACGAAGTATTAGTAAAAGTAGAGCACCTTTCAAAAAAGTTTTGCAAAGACTTAAAAACCAGTTTATGGTATGGAGTAAAAGACTTATATGATAATTTGTGGGGAAATAAGGAACAAAGACTTTTAAGACGTGATGAATTTTGGGCTGTAAAAGATATCAATTTTGAATTAAGACGTGGTGAATGTTTGGGATTAATCGGTCACAACGGAGCCGGAAAATCGACCTTGCTAAAAATATTAAACGGACTTATCAATCCGGATGAAGGAAAGGTAATTATTAAAGGAAGAGTAGGCGCGTTGATTGAGCTTGGTGCCGGTTTTAATCCCATATTAACTGGCCGCGAAAATATATACAACAATGGCGCAGTTTTAGGTTTTACCAAAAAAGAAATTGATTCTAAAGTGGAAGAAATCATTGATTTTGCCGAAATACGTGATTTTATAGACATGCCAGTACAAAATTACAGCAGCGGTATGAAAGTACGTTTAGGCTTTGCAGTCGCAGCGCAAATGAAACCGGACGTATTAATTATTGATGAGGTTCTTGCTGTTGGAGATTTGGGGTTTGTATTAAAGTGCTTTAAAACAATTGATACAATATTACCTAACACAGCTATTATTTTTGTCTCTCACACCATGCCGATGATTTCCCGTATTTGCAATCAAATTATATTAATGGAACATGGCAAAACAGAATTTCAGGGAAATGATGTTGGAAAAGCCATAGATTTATATTACAGTCGATTTGCTCAAAATGAATCAAATGTGGTGTTTGATGATGGCAGTTTATCACTTGAAAAAATAGAAATCTGCGATGCCGTTTATGAAAAAAATATTCCTCAGCTAAAGTGGGGAGACGATCTAATTTTAGACTTTAAACTGGAAGTAAAATTACCGGTTAACAGTCTCGATTTTAGTGTTATTGTTAACGATAAAGAACAAAGATCAGTAGGTGTACTGCAAAGAAATGAAGAATCTTTAAATCAGGATCCGGAAAATAAAACCATCGAATTTAAAATTATACATGAAGATTTGCAATTCTCCAAAGGTTTGTATTCTTTGAGTTTAGCCGTTAGAGATAAACAAACAAAAGTACCGGTTTTAAGGATCAACGATTTGCTTACTTTTCAGGTTTTGCATCCGGAAGAAGTTTGGGAACCTTTTCTGCTTAAATCTAAGTTTGAAACAAATAGTTATAAAGTCTAAGTTTATTTAGATATTCAATTAAACAGAAATGATAAACGTTACCAAAACTTTTTTACCATCAATTGAAGAATATAATCAATATTTACAGCGAGCCTGGAACAATCAATGGTTAACCAATCGAGGCGAATTAGTTAAAGAATTAGAACAGAAATTACAAAATTATTTATCCGTTTCGAATATCATATTAACGAATAACGGAACCGTACCTTTGCAAATCGCCCTAAAATTATTAGGCAATAATGGCGAGATAATAACGACACCTTTTAGTTATGTAGCCACAACAGCATCAATCGTTTGGGAAAATTGCACGCCAGTTTTTGTCGACATTCATCCCGAATATTTAACAATCGACGAAACTAAGATTGAAGCTGCCATTACAGATAAAACAACAGCGATTCTGGCAACCCATGTTTTTGGAAATCCATGCAATGTGGAAGCCGTAGAACGTATTGCAAAAAAACATAACATAAAAGTCATTTACGATGCGGCACATTGTTTTGGTGTAACATACAAAGGCAAATCTATTTTTGATTATGGCGATATAAGTACATGCAGTTTTCATGCAACAAAATTATTTCATACTGCAGAAGGCGGCGGCATGTTCACACAAGATAAAGAGTTGTATCATAAATTATTTTACAGTCATAATTTTGGTCATGACGGTCCACTTTCTTTTCATGGACTTGGCGTAAATGGTAAAATGTCTGAGTTGCAGGCAGCAATGGGCTTGGCTGTTTTACCACACATGGAGAGAATATTAACTGAGCGAAAAAAAGTAGTAGACTTTTACAATAACAATATTAACTTCTCAAAATTTGCTACTTTAAAAATTAGAGAAAATACTTCTTGGAATTATAGTTATTATCCCCTTATTTTTGAAAGCGAAAATCAATTGCTTCAAGTTCAAAAAGTATTAAATGAAAATCAGATTTTTCCAAGACGATATTTTTATCCTTCTTTGAATACAATTGAATATATAAGCGGAAAGGAAATGCCTGTTTCGGAGAGTATTGCATCGCGAATATTGTGTTTGCCTTTGTATGTTGGTTTGAAAACAGAAGATTTAATTAAAATCACCAATTTAATTCAAAAATAATGAACTTCAAGTTAGATGATGTTTTTAGTTTCTTAACTAGTAACGGAATACTTTATTCGGTTGAAAACAATAGTGAAGTTGAAAATATTTATGCAATTTCGAGTATTAAGAAAAAGATCTCGAAAGGTTTATATTATTTGACCTCTGAATATATTAGTCAGGCAGATGATATAAATGATAGTTTGATTTTTACTAATAAAGCTAATAATAAAAAAGATTCTAATATTTATATTATTGTAGATAACCCACAATTAGTTCATTATAAAATAGCATCCTCCATTACAAAAAAAACGCAAAGTTTTATACATCCCACTGCAATTATAGATGAAGAAGCCATATTACATCCTACTTGTTATATTGGCCCGTTCTGTATTATTGGGAAATGTGAAATTGGAGAAAATGTTCAGCTTTTGCATCATATCACTATTGAAGATAATGTCGTCATTAATAAAAATACAATTATTGAAGGACATTCAACAATAGGAGCAAGAGGAATGGCCTGGATTTGGGATGAAAATGGAAACAGAATAATGCAGCCTCAATTAGGAGGAGTAATTATTGATGAAGATTGTATCTTAGGTACTGATATAACCATAGTTAGAGGATCTCTTAATGAAAACACCTACGTTGGAAAAGGAGTAATAATAGCTCATGGATCGAAAATTGGACATGGAACAATAATTAAAGAAAAAGTTCATTTTGCTAATAATGTTAGTATTGCAGGAAATGCATGCATCGAAGCCAGAGTATTTTTAGGAAGTGCAAGCGTTGTTTCTTCAAACGTAGTCATCAGCGAAGGCTGTATAGTAGGAGCTGGAGCCGTTGTTAATAAGTCTTTTAATCAGCCAAATTGTACTTTGGTTGGTGTTCCCGCCAAGATTTTAAAAACCGAAAATTTTGAATACAAACCGAATGGTGCCCCAAAGCCATATAAAAAGTAAAAACCATGAAAACTAGTGTTATTGCCGAAAGCGCAAAAATTGATGAAAGTGTTACGATAGGTCATTTTTCTATTATTGAAGATGATGTAGTAATCGAAGAAGGCGCAAAAATTGGAAATTATACCATACTTCACAAAGGAGTTAAGATTTCTAAAAATGTAAAAGTTGGAAGCTATTGCGAAATTGATTCCAATTGTGTAATTAAAGAAAATGCGATTATCCAAGGTCGTATACGATTAGGCGAAAGCTGTTTAATCGAAGAAAATGTTACTATTAAATATGGTACAATCTTAACCTCAAATGTACTTTTAAAGAAGAATTGCTTTTTAGGACCAAATGTAATAACGCTTGGATCAACCCATAAAAGAGAAACAGTACACGGAACAATCATTGGCGAAAATACATATATTGGAGCCGGTTCTAAACTTGCAGGCGGTGTTGAAGTTGGCGATAATATTACTGTAGGAGCAATGAGTTTCGTTAACAAAAATATTCCTGATAGTGGAATTTATGTTGGAATTCCTGCGAAAAAAATAAAATAGATGCAGCCTAAAGTCAGTATTTGTTGTGTAACTTATAATCAGGCAAGTTACATTAAAGCTTCTTTAGATAGTTTTTTGATGCAGGAAACTAATTTTGACTTTGAAATTATAATACATGATGACGCTTCAACAGATGGGACTTCAGATATTATCAGGGAATATGAAAAAAAATATCCCAATATAATTAAACCTCAAATTCAAATTGAAAATCAGTGGTCAAAAGGAGTAAGAGGTATTTTTTCAAGATTTACTTTTCCAAGATCTGCGGGTAAATATATTGCTCTTTGTGAAGGTGATGACTATTGGACAGATCCTTTGAAATTGCAAAAACAAGTCGATTTTTTAGAAAATAATGAAGAAGTAAATATTTGTTTTCATAGGGCTAATCTTTTAAGAAACGGAAATTTTTCATTGCATGAAATACCATCTGATATTGAAGGAACGTTATTTTCGTATGTGGAACTTTTGCGCACTTATAATTTTATAACCACAGCAAGTGTTTTATTTAGAAAGCCAGAAGTTTTTCATTTTCCGGACTGGTATTATAAATTGCCTTTTGGAGATTTAGGAATTTATAAATTAGTTTCTGCGAATGACAAAAAAATCTACTGTATGCCGGATGTAATGTCTGTATATAGAATACATGACGAAGGAATGTGGTCAGGTTTGAGTCAGATAAAAGCCTATGAAAAATATTTAAGTTTTTACAAAAATATCTCTCCGGCTTTAAACGCTGAAGAAAAAAAAGCAGTTCAGGAAAAAGTAAAAGAAGCTTACTCAAAAATTGCCAAATTAAAATTTCCGGGAAACAGATTATTGCAAAAAATCTATTACAGCTATCTGTCTTTAAAATAGTAACAAAATGAATTCAATTATATCCATTATTATTCCGTGTTATAATTCTCAAGCAACTTTAGAAGCCACATTGGAATCTGTTATAAAACAAGATTTTCAAGAATGGGAAGCTATAATAGTCAATGATGGCTCGACTGATTCGACCGAAGAAATTGCTTTAAAGTGGGTTCAGGAAGATAAAAGATTTAAATATTATGCCAAACAAAACGAAGGTTTAGGCAAAACCAGAAATTTTGGAATAAATAAAGCATCAGGAATTTATATTTTGCCATTAGATTCAGATAACCTTCTCGAAAAGGATTTTATTAAAAATGCTTTGCAAATCTTTCAAAACAATTCAAACATAGGCGTTGTACATGGATATGCTGAATATTTTGGAGAGAGACAAGGACTTTGGAAAATAGAAGACTTTAATTTGCAGCAAATGCTGGTGCATAATTATATAGATGCCTGCGCTATTTATAAAAAAGAGTTATGGGAAAAAGTTGGTGGTTACGATGAAAAAATGCCTTTTCAAGGTCATGAAGACTGGGATTTTTGGCTGGCATTAGGAAATATAAATGCAAACTTTCACAATCTCCATACAGTAACTTTTAAATATTTTGTTTCAAACGGATCAATGATTAGAAGTTTTACTGATGATATGGTTTTGTTGAATCAGGATTATATCGTTAAAAAATATTCAAGATTATATCATAGCAGTTTTTGTACAGAAGTTTTGAAATCCCGTAATACAGAAGCTTACTTTTTAAACAAATTAAAAGGCAGGAAGTTTGTACTGAATCTTTTTACCAAAACTTTTTTTGGTTTCACAGTTTTCAAAGGAATTAACGTTAAGGAATAATATATTTTATCTAAATGAAATTATCTGTAGCATTATGCACTTATAACGGAGAAAACTTCCTGAGACAACAACTGGACAGTATTTTGAGTCAGACAAAAGCAGTTAATGAAATTGTTATTTGCGATGATAAATCTTCTGATGAAACCATAAATATTATAAAAGAGTATCAGGAAAAATATCCGGAATTAATTCATTTACATCAAAATGATCCGGGATTAGGAACCATTAAAAATTTTGAAAAAGCAATTTCATATACCAGCGGAGATTTGATTTTTTTGTCAGATCAGGACGATATCTGGTATCCGGAAAAAGTAGAAAAAAGCAGTCGTTTTTTTAAAGAAAATCAAAACTGTCTTTTATTATTTTCCGATGGAGATTTAATAGACGATCTGGGAGTAAAAACCGGATCTACACTTTGGAAGAAATGGGGATTTGATACAGAAACAAAATCGATTTGGCAGAATAATGAATTGGCTTTTAATTCTCTGATAAATGGAGATAATAAAATTACCGGAGCCACGGTTTGTTTCGACAAATCTTTAAAAAGCAAAATCCTTCCAATAGAACTGCCTCTTAATTATTGGCACGATGGATGGTTGGGAACACACGCCGCTGCAAAAGACGGCTTATTTTTTATCAGTGAATCATTAATTCAATATAGAGTTCATAACAATCAGCAAGTTGGTATTTCTAATGAAGGTTTAGGAACAATCACATTAAATGCAAATAAGGAATTCATCTCAAAAGAGGAATATTTCAGCAGATTAAGGAAAATATATCCAAAGCTGAAAAAATATATTCCTGTTCAAAAAAAGAAAAGTGTTTTCAAAAAACTTTTATTAAAAATTAAAAAAAGCTTTACTTAATTCATGATTCAAACAATCAAACCAATAGCAATTTACTTGCCTCAATTTCATCCTATTCCGGAAAATGATAAATGGTGGGGAAAAGGTTTTACAGAATGGACAAACGTAACTAAAGCGACTCCGAGATTTAAAGGACATTATCAGCCTCATCTTCCGGCAGATTTGGGTTTTTACGACCTGCGTGTCGAAGAATCCCGTTTGGCGCAGGAAGCCATGGCAAAAGAGCACGGAATTTATGGTTTCTGTTATTATCATTATTGGTTCAATGGCAAGAAAATTTTAGACGAACCCTTAAAACGTAAATTAAAAAATCCGAAAGAAGATTTTCCTTTTATGTTGTGCTGGGCAAATGAAAATTGGACACGTGCATGGGATGGTTTAGAAAAAGAAGTATTGCTTCATCAGGATTATAATGATGAGGATGATGCGGAACACATGAATTTTTTATGTCAGACTTATTTCTCAGATTCCAGATATATTAAACATGAAGGAAAACCTGTTTTTTTAGTTTACAGGCCTAAGCTTTTTAAAGACATAAAAAAGACAATTCAAATCTGGCGCGAAACAGCTAAAAAAAATGGAATTGAAGATTTACACATTGGCTATATGCAAAGCTGGGGCGTAAATGATGATCCTGCAGATTTGGGATTTGATTTTGCTACAGAATTCCAGCCGGATTTGGGATATAAGCCAGATACTAAAAAAACTTTAACGGATAGAATAATCATAAAAATTCGAAAAAAATTAGGTCTGAATGCCGAAAGAAAACAAAGCAAGCCGAAAGACCGAATTTGGGAATACACTGATTTTGTTGAAAAACAGAAAAGCAAAACATATAAAAACAATGTTTCGCCGGCGATAACTCCAATGTGGGATAATAGCTCGAGAAGAAAAAACAATGCCGTAATCTTCAATGAATCAACACCCGAAGCCTATGGAAATTGGCTGGAACATATTGTAAAAAAATATCCGTGGCAAAAAAACCCGGAAAAGTTCTTGTTTATTAATGCCTGGAATGAATGGGCAGAAGGCAACCATTTAGAACCTTGCCAAAAATGGGGGAAATCATATTTAGAAGCTACTAAGAATATTTTGAAGATCAACAAAAATGAAAAATAAGGTGCAATTTCTAGCCTATTATTTACCTCAATATCACCCAATACCGGAAAATGATGAATGGTGGGGAAAAGGTTTTACAGAATGGACAAATGTTGCCAAAGCAAAACCTTTATTTCAGGGACATTATCAGCCTGTATTACCGGCAGATCTAGGTTTTTATGATTTGAGGCTTCCGGAAACTCAGGAACATCAGGCTCAATTGGCAAAAGAATATGGCATTGATGGTTTTATCTATTACCAATATTGGTTTGGTAAAGATAAAATGCTGTTGGAAAGACCTTCGGAAGCAATGCTTCAAAATAAAAATATAGATCTTCCGTTTTGTTTTTGCTGGGCAAATGAAACCTGGAAAGGAATCTGGCACGGACTTGCCAATGCAGAAGTATTAATTGAGCAAACTTACGAGGGAGAAGAAGCCTATCGTTCTTATTTTGATTATTTGCTGCCATTTTTTAAAGATGAGAGATATATTAAAATCGATAATAAGCCGATGTTTCATATTTATAAGCCGGAAGAAATTCCGGATGTAAAACTATTTTTTGAACTCTTTAATAATCTCGCTGTTCAAAATGGATTTAGTGGAATTCATTTTATAGCGACCATTTGTTCTGCAGATTTTTCTTTAAAGAATGACGAAATATCCGGAAAAGTGGGAGTTGACGTTTTTATGCAAATGCGATACGGTTCTCAAAATGAAAGCTTTTATGCAAAAGTGCAAAGACGAATTCAAAGAATAATCAATAAAAAATTAAAACTCAACCGTCATCTCGATCAAAGAAATAAACCTTTGATTTTTGATTACAAAAAAGGAGTAGAAAAATTAAATCCGAAGTTATCCAATAAAAAAGATATTCCCTGCGTATTTCCTAATTGGGATAATACTGCGAGAAGCGGAAACAAAGCAATGATTTTTAAAAATTCAACGCCGCAAATCTGGCAGGAACATTTGCAAAAAGCGACAGATAATTTGATTAAAAGCGCAGACAATCCACAGATTTTAGTAATCAAATCATGGAACGAATGGGCAGAAGGCAATTATTTAGAACCGGATAATAAATTTGGGCATCAATGGCTTGAAGCAATAAAAAATGTAAAACAAAAAATAGTATAGTTTCAATGCACAACGGTCCTTTAGTTTCTTTTATAGTTCCATGTTATAATCAGGCACAGTTTCTGGATGAAACACTATTGTCTATATTTACGCAGACTTATGAAAATTGGGAATGCATTATTGTAAATGACGAAAGTCCGGATAATACAGAAGAAATAGCCCAAAAATGGGTAGAAAAAGATCCTAGATTTCAATACTTTTTTAAGCAAAACGGTGGTGTAAGCAGCACGCGAAATTTTGGTTTAGAAAAAGCAAAAGGAGAATACATACAGTTTTTGGATGCCGATGATTTAATTGCCAATAACAAATTAGAATTATCGTTGCAGATGATCAACGAATCGGTGAATAAAAATATCCAAATTGTATTTACTAATTTCAAGATGTTTACGGCAAATATCAAAAAAACCGAAGCACCATTTTGTAATTTAAACGAGGCATTATTTAGCTATGAAAATTTACTTTACAAATGGAACGAAGCCTTTTCAATTCCAATTCATACAGCATTAATAAAAACATCGTTAATAGGAAGTATTCGTTTTCCAGAAAACATGACGGCTCAGGAAGATTGGATTTTTTGGGTAAATCTGTTTAGAAATCATCCACAGATTATCTTTATTGATAAACCGCTGGCTTTCTATCGTCGAAATATTTCAAGCAGAACTTTAAGCAGAGATATGCTCGAAGATCAATTGAAAGCGTATGAATATTTCAAAAACTTTCTTAGCGAAGAAGAGTTTCATAAAATGTCATTAGTTTTAATTTCGAGATATTACAGAAAAAGCGGTCATTTTATTCACGAATACAATCTCGTTAAAAAATCGAATACGTATAAAACAGGAAATTTTATTAAAAAAAGTTTACGTAAACTACGTCTCTTAAAGTTTGCAAAATCGATATTAAGAAAAATAAAATTCTAGTTTAATGCTCGCTATTGTAATTCCGTATTATAAACTTACCTTTTTTGAGGAAGCCTTAAAAAGCCTTGCCAATCAAACTGATAAGCGATTTAAGGTTTATATAGGAGATGACGCGAGCCCTGAAAATCCTTCAAAAGTATTAGAAAATTATACCTCACAATTTGATTTTGAATACCATAGATTTCAAACAAATATGGGCGGAATTTCATTAGTAAAACAATGGGAACGTTGTCTAAAATTGACCAAAAACGAAAAATGGTTATTGATTTTAGGAGATGATGATGTTTTAGATCATAATTGCGTGGCTGCTTTTTATCAAAATTTAGAAGAGATAGAAAAGCTGCAAATCAGCACGGTAAGATTCTCTACAAGAGTAATAGACAGCAAAGGAGAATTTATTTCAGAAACCTATTCACATCCAAAAATAGAAACAGCAACAGATTTTTTAATCCGAAAATTAAAAGGCGGAACAAGAAGTTCTTTAAGCGAATATATTTTTAAAAAAGAAGTTGTTGAAAAAGTTCAATTCAAAGATTTTCCATTAGCCTGGAACACGGATCTTTTGGCAATTCTGGAATTTTCTGAATGGAAAAACATTTTCACCATCAATGAAGCCCAGGTTTTTTTTAGATTAAGCGGACTTAATATTACAAGTAAAAAGGATGATGTTATTGTAAAGAACAATGCAAATTTTCAGTTTTACAAGTATTTATTAGCAAAACAATCTGATAAATTACCAAAGGAATTGATTGATACACTTTTTGAAAGAATTGAAAAAACCATTCTCGATAATAAAAAAAACAGCATGTACTGGATTACTCTTTTTTATCTGTACATTAAATTTTTTCAGATCAATAGATTTTTATCTTTGGGTTCAAAAATAAAAAAGAGCATAAAATGAAAATTTTAATTATTGCGCAAGATTTAAGAATTTCCGGCACGAGTGAAGGAGTCGTTTCAAGATCATTTATTGCCAGAACCAGAAAATCATATCCGGATGCAATAATCGATCTTTGCTATTTTATGGGATATGAACATCAATATGACAAGGAATTACTGGGCGTAAACGCTATAACTGAACATACAATAAAAAGAAAACCGCCTTATTATATCAAATTAATAAATGCGGTGTATAGAAGATTGTTTACAAAATCTATTTACAAAAATTATTATTTAAATCAGTTTGCAAAAGTTATTGGCAATATTGATTATCAAAATTATGATCATATTTTTATAAGAAGTTCAGGTTTAGAATATGAAACCATTTTAGGATCTAAAAAATTACCCATACTCAAAAAAGCGATCATTAATTTTCACGATCCTTATCCGTTTTTCTTCGATACAAGTTCAAATAAGGAATTGACAGACAGGGAATTATTGGATTTTAAAGAAATGTATGAAGTCGTACAATTGGCAAAAGCCTGTACAACACCTTCGACTTTGTTATCAAAAGACTTGCAGATTATTTACGGCAATCATAAAAAATTTTATACGTTGCCACATCAATATGACGCAGATGTTTTTGATTTGTCTGATAAAACAGAAGTGAGAAAAAAACAAAAGCCGATTTCATTTTCTTATCATGGCGGTTTGCAGTTTGGGAGAAATCTGGATATTCTGTTAGATGCTTTTGCCGCATTATGTGATGAAAACCAAAATATCAGAGAAAATGTAGAAATGGTTTTTAGATTGAAAAGTGCTGAAAATAATCGTTTAATTCAAAAATATAGCGCATATAAAAACATTCTCATTTTAGACGGATTAAATTTTTCTAACTCATCAAACGAACAAACTGAAGAATCAGATATTATAATTGTATTGGAAAGTTTCCTGGATTACAGTAATATTTTATTAGGGAAAGCACCTTTTGTGGCTTCACTAAATAAACCGGTTTTTGCTTTATTGCCGAAAGAATGTGAATTAAGAAAAATAATTAAAAACGAAAAATATATTGCGACTTCCAACAATGCAATCGAAATAAAAGAAAAGCTGCATAATCTCATTACCGATTTTTCAACTGCACCGGTAAACGCATTTGGAGATTACTTTTCGTTAGATCAATTTAAGAATAATTTAGAGGAAATTAATTAGACCAAACAATCTTAATATGCTCGCAATAGTTATTCCGTATTTTAAATTGACATTTTTTGAAGAAACCTTACAATCTTTGGCTGCTCAGACAGATAAAAGATTTAAAGTATATATTGGAGATGATTCAAGTCCTGAAAATCCGGAGCAATTATTAGAAAAATTTCAGGGAAATTTTGAATTTCAATACCAACGTTTTGAAGAAAACTTAGGAAGCACGTCTTTAACTAGACAGTGGGAACGCTGCATATCCTTAACTGCCAATGAAAAATGGGTAATGATATTAGGAGACGATGATATTTTAGGAAATAATGTTGTCGAAGAATTTAATAAAAATGTCTCCGAAATTGAATTGGAAAAGATTGCGGTTGTCAGGTTTTCAACTATAAAAATTGATGAAACCGGACAAATAAAAACAGATGTTTATAACCATCCTAAAATGGAGGAAGCAACAGATTTTTTATTTAGAAAAACACGAACTTCGTTAAGCGAATTTGTTTTTTTAAAGTCTAAGGTTGTAGAAATTGGATTTAAAAATTTTCCGCTGGCATGGTTTTCAGATGTATTGGCAATTTTAGAATTTTCTGATTTCAAAAGAATTTTTACTATTAATACAGCAGTTCTAAAAATAAGAATTTCAAATATCAGTATATCCGGAAATCAGGATAATTTGAAACTAAAATCTCAGGCAACATTTCACTATTATCATTATCTGGTTACGTTTAAAAGCAAACATTTTAGTGACGATCAAAGGAAAATTCTTTTAAGCAAATTGGGGAAATGTTATATAAACGACAAGAAAAATGCAGGTTACTTTTTTAAAATATCAAAAATCTATTTAAAGGATTTTTCAATTAAAGATTATTTCGAATTCATACAATCGGTATTTAAAAATTACTTTAAAAAATGAGAATAGGACTTAATCCGCATAAAGATGAAGTATTAACCAAATCGCAATATTTACATCAAATTATTGTTCCGGTTTTTATACCGAATCACGAAGGGTATTTTAAAGACAGTTTTGCTATTTTGCAGCTATGTTTAGAATCTTTATTTGGGACAATACACGATAAAACTTTTATAACGATTGTCAATAATGGCAGTGATATAGTTGTTGTAAGTTATCTGGATTTACTATTGAAAGAGAAGAAAATTCACGAACTAATCCATACCCAAAATATTGGAAAACTGAACGCAATACTAAAAGGATTAGCCGGAAATAATATAGAATTGGTTACCATTTCTGATTCGGATGTATTGTTTTTAAAAGACTGGCAAAAAGAAACGGTGAATATTTTTAAATCAGTTCCAAAAGCCGGAGTGGTTGGGATTGTGCCTCAGTTTAAAATGTATGAAAGTAATTGTGGAAATATATTGTTTGATAAAATTTTGAGTTCAAAACTTCAATTTCTTCCGGTAAAAAATAAAGATGGTTTAATACGTTTTTATGACAGTATTGGCTGGAAACGCGATTACAATCAGGATTATTTAAAATATAATTTAGGGCTTAAAATCAATAGTGATCTCAATATTCTTTTAGGTTCAGGTCATTTTGTGGCTACTTATAAAAAAGATATTTTTGAAGAAATAACAAGTTATATCGAGTTTAAAATGGGCGGTTCAAGTGAAGCATATTTAGATAAAGCCCCGCTTAAAAAAGATTATTGGCGCGTCACAACCCAGGATAATTATGCGTTTCACATGGGGAATACTTTAGAAGACTGGATGATTGTTCCTGAATCTTTAGAAGAAGATATGGAGCACTTAAATTGCGGTTTTGAGAAAAACGAAATTATAAATCCATTTTTATATTGGATAAAAAACAGGCTTTTCGTAAAATTTATTTCGATCAAAGTATTGGTAAAGTTATTTTTGAAGTGGAAAAAATTACCTAAAGAAATGATTTCAAAATATTAGTAAATGGCCTCTATTTCCAAAGAATTTTCAATATTAATTACAACCAAAAATCGAAAAGATGATCTGGCTCTTACATTAGGTAAAAGCCAAAATCTATTAGACAGAGAAGATGTTGTGTTCCTGATTTGCGATGATGGATCGACAGACGGAACAGATGCATTTATTCAGAAAGAATATCCGAATATTCAATTCATTCGAAACAATAAAAGTAAAGGATTAATTTACAGCAGAAACAGATTAATGGATTTGGTCACGACGGAATTTGCCATTTCTATTGATGACGATTTGCATTTTATTACGCAAAATCCACTGGAAATAATTACGAATGCTTTTAATGAAAATCCAAAAATAGGGTTGTTTGGTTTTAGGATTTTCTGGAATCTTGAGGAACCAAAAACAAATAATTCTAACGCTGTTTCGCATCGTATGAAAAGTTTTGTGGGCTGCGGTCATGTTTGGCGAATGAAAGCCTGGCGGGATATTCCGAATTATCCGGACTGGTTTATTTTTTATGGAGAAGAAGATTTTGCCTCCTATCAGTTATTTAAAAAAAAATGGGAGATTCATTATTTGCCCGAAGTTTTAGTCAATCACAGAGTAGATGTAAAATCCCGTAAAAAAAATGCGGATTACAGTTTGCGGTTACAACGTTCATTGCGAGCAGGCTGGTACCTGTATTTTTTATTTTATCCGATTAAAATTATTCCGCGAAAATTGGCCTATTCAATTTGGATGCAATTAAAATTAAAAGTTTTTAAAGGCGATTTCAAAGCCCTAAAAGCACTTTTATTAGCACTATTAGATTTGATGATTTCAATACCAAAAATCATTAAAAATACAAATCGATTATCAATACAGGAATATCAGGATTATCAAAAATTAGAAGAAACAAAAATCTATTGGAAACCGGAAGATAACTAATTTAGCCAAATGAAAACCATTGCAATTATTCCAGCCCGGGGAGGATCTAAACGATTGCCTCAAAAAAACATAAAATTATTGGGTGAAATTCCGTTGCTTGCGCATAGTATTTTATATGCGAAAGCAAATAAAGAAATCATTGACGAAATTTATGTTTCTACAAATGATAAGGAAATAAAAAAAATTGCGTTAGAATTTGGAGCAAAAGTGATTAGCCGTCCGGAAAATATTTCGGGAGATTTAGAACCAACGGTTTCAGCCCTGAAAGATGTTTTGGAGCAAATTCCGTATGAAGTTGAAAATGTTGTTTTGTTGCAGGCTACAAATCCGCTTCGACCAGAAAATTTATTGCAGGAAGCATTTCAAACTTTTGAAAAAGGAAAATACAATAGTTTATTTACCGTTTCCAGAAATCATCAGAAATTTGGAAAAATAGAAAACGGGAAATTTATTCCGTTTAATTACGAAATTGGTCAGAGAAGTCAGGATTTAGAACCGCTTTTTTTTGAAAACGGATTGCTTTATATCACAAAAGCCGCTCTGATTATGAAAAATATAATTATTGCCGAAAATGCATTTCCTTTCAAAATAGATTCTATTTTTGCCGGCGTAGATATCGACACTCAGGAAGATTTTGATTACGCCGGATATTTATACCAAAAACATACAAAACCCTAATTCATAACCTACTTATGAACCCATTTATAGAAATTGCAGGACGAAAAATCGGACTAGATTTTCCTCCTCTAGTTATTGCCGAAATCGGAATTAATCACGAAGGCTCATTGCAGGTTGCCAAAGAAATGGTAGATGCTGCAAAAAGAGCAGGTGTTGAGGTTGTAAAACACCAAACCCATATTGTGGAAGATGAAATGAGCGGAGCGGCTAAAAAAGTAATTCCGGGCAATGCTGATGTATCAATTTATGAAATCATGGAGCGCTGTTCATTAAATGAAGCAGATGAACTTGAGCTTAAAAATTATGTTGAAAGCAAAGGCATGATTTTTATTTCGACACCGTTTTCTCGTGCTGCGGCCGAAAGACTAAAGAAATTTGATATTCCGGCCTATAAAATTGGTTCGGGAGAATGTAATAATTATCCCTTATTAGAACATATTGCTTCTTTTGGTAAACCTGTTATTTTAAGCACAGGAATGAACACAATCGAAAGTATTCAAAAAGCTGTTGCTATTTTCGACAAATATAATATTCCCGTTGCCCTTTTACATACTACAAATTTATACCCAACGCCAATTCATTTGGTTCGTTTTGGAGCGATGACAGAATTGCACAACGCTTTTCCGGATAAAGTTTTCGGTTTAAGCGATCATACTCTAAACAATAATGCTTGTTTAGGAGCAGTTGCTCTTGGCGCCAGTATTTTGGAAAGGCATTTTACTGATCACATGCAGCGCACAGGTCCGGATATTGTTTGCAGTATGGATGAAAAAGCATGCGCTGAATTGATTGTTTCGAGTGCAGAAATTGCCTTAATGCGAGGCGGAACAAAAAAGCCGGCATTAGAAGAACAAGTGACAATAGATTTTGCATTTGCTACCGTTTGCGCAATAGCGCCAATTAAAAAAGGCGAACAATTATCTAAACAAAATATTTGGGTAAAACGCCCCGGAACCGGTAAAATCTTAGCAGAGCATTTTAATGATTTAATTGGAAAAACGGCTTCACGAGATATTGAAAACGACGAGCAATTGGATTTTACTGATTTTGAGTAAATATTGTAAATGAAAAAAATCCTTTTCCTAACAGGAACACGTGCCGATTTTGGCAAAATAAAATCACTTATTTCGATTCTGGAAAAACAGCCGGAATTCGAAGTTTTTGTGTTTGTAACCGGAATGCATTTACAGGAAGTATATGGTTATACTTTGATTGAGATCGAACGCTGTAATTTTAAAAATGTTTTTACATTCGAAAATCACACGCACGAAACCACGATGGATTTAACATTGGCAAAAACCATCGAAGGATTATCAAATTATTGCAAAGACATAAAACCGGATATGATTGTCGTGCATGGTGACCGTGTAGAAACCCTTGCAGGCGCAATTGTAGGATCGCTTAATAATATTTTAGTTTCGCATATAGAAGGCGGAGAAGTTTCGGGAACCGTTGATGAATTAATTCGCCACAGCGTGAGTAAATTAAGTCACATTCATTTTGTTTCAAACAAACAAGCGGCAAAAAGATTGCTGCAAATGGGTGAAATCAAAGAATCAATTTTTACAATTGGTTCTCCGGATATCGACATCATGTTTTCAGATCAATTGCCGGATTTAGAAGTCGCAAAAGCCTATTATAAAATAGATTTTGAAAAATATGCCATTGTCATGTTTCATCCTGTAACGACCGAAATTAAGGAGATGCAAAAATATGCAGAAACCTTCGTCGATTCCTTATTGCAGGACAATCACAATTATATCGTCATATTTCCAAATAATGATTTAGGAAGCCAGTTTATTATAGAAGCTTATGAAAAACTGAAAGAAAATCCGAGATTTAGAATTTTTCCTTCCTTGCGTTTCGAATATTTTCTGACTTTACTAAAAAACAGTCAGTTTATCATTGGCAACAGCAGCGCAGGAATCCGGGAAGCTCCTTATTACGGAATTCCAATTATTAATATCGGAACACGCCAGCAAAACAGGGCAGTTCACGCCGATATTATCAATACGGATTATACTGAAAAAGGAATAAAAGAAGCGCTTTCCATTATTGATTCTCATAAAGTGCAAATTGTCGAAGATGATTTTGGCGAAGGAAACAGCAATGAATTATTTCTAAAAAGCATTCAAAAAGCGGATATTTGGCAACTGAATCATCAAAAACAATTTAGAGATTTTAAATAATCTGATCATAATTAAATGAAAAAATTAGGAATAGTAATAACTGACGGAGTAGGATACAGAAATTTTGTCATGAGTGATTTCATTACGGAAGCAGTGAAACAATTTGATAAAATTATCATTTATTCCGGTTTGCCAGAAAGTTGTTATCAGAATTTCAATAATTCAAAACTTGAAATAAAAGAACTGGCTGTTTTTACAGAAGGAAAATCAACATGGGCTTTTAGAAAATGGAAAGAAATCGCTCATTTAAAAAAATATAAATCCTTTTACGGAATGAATGATAATTTGGTTTCGGGTTATCCTAAAAGCAATTCAGTTCGTTCTTTGTTTGTAAAAAGCATTTATTCGTTTACGAGTCTTATAAACTCAAATTCAAGTATTTTATTAGCCGAGAAACTTCAATTTTCATCTTTTTCAAAAAATAAAATTACCAAAGAATATATCGAAATTCTTAAAAAAGATAATCCTTCGCATTTGTTTTTTACGCATCAGCGTCCGCCTTATTTAGCGCCGTTTTTGTATGCAGCGATTCAAATGAAAATTCCAACAAGCACTTTTATTTTTAGTTGGGATAATTTAGCTTCAAAAGGAAGAATGTTAGGAACGTTTAACAATTTTTTGGTTTGGAGTAATTTAATGAAAGAAGAGCTGCTTTACTTTTATCCAAATGTAAAAAATGAGGAAGTTCAGGTTGTCGGAACACCTCAGTTTGAACCTTATGTTCTGGATAAATATAAATCATCGAGAGAAAACTTTCTTTCTAAATTTGGATTAAACAGCACAAAAAAAATAATCTGTTACAGTTGTGCCGATGTTACAATTGGACCAAATGACCCAATTGTTATTAAAACTATTGCCGAAGCGATTCGAAATAATGAGATACAGGCAGAAGTACAGCTTTTAGTGCGTACTTCCCCGGCCGAAGATGACAGCAGATTCAAATCGATTCGTGATGAATTTCCGGAAATTATCTGGAATGTTCCAAAATGGATTCTGACCAGAGAAAATCATCAGGAAAGCTGGTCACAGCGAATTCCAAGTGATGAAGATATTACAGATTTAAGATCATTATTAGAAAATGCCGATTTAAGCATCAATATGTGTTCTACAATGAGTTTAGATTTTATGCTGTTTGATAAACCGGTAATTAATACTGTTTTTGGAAATCAAAAAAACGGTCTTTACAATGACCAGAGATTTTTAAATTATAACCATTATAAGAAAGTTATAGATGGTAATGCTGTAACAATCGCTAAAAATAAACAGGAATTAATCGACCAGATTAATCAGACTTTTAATAATCCTAACGAAAGAAAAACAGATAGAAAAGCAATGATTGATTTGCAAATTGGAAAAAAACTGGAAGGAACAAGCGAACGAATTGCTAAAACTTTAGTCTCATTTCATGACTAAAATAGCCATACTTTGTAACTATGAATTACTTCCTGAAAGAGTAGGAGGTATGGATTATTTTTTCTGGGATTTTGATAAAAAATGTAAAGAGAATAATATTGAAGTTGACTGGTTTTTTCCTAATACTTCAAATCATGGCGAATATTCTAATTTGACCATTTATAACAGCAAAACAGAAAGCGTTGAAAGCAATTTTCTTTCTTTTTGCAAAAAGCATCAACCGGAATATTCGCATATTATAACTCATTTTGTAGAATTATGTACTCCGTTTTTCTACAAAATAAGCAAACTTTCAAAAGCAAAAATTATTGCCGTCGATCATAATCCGCGACCTTTGAACGGATATCCATTCAAAAAAAGAATAAACAAAAGAGTAAAAGGAATTTTATTCTCCAGATATACGAATCTCTTTATTGGTGTATCAAATTATACCGTAAATGCAATTTTAGAAGATTTTGGTTCTCATTTAAAATCGAAAACCAGAACCATTTATAATGGCGTTATTTTAGACAGCATTTTAGTCAGAAACACCAGAAACGATATAAAACCAAGTTTTTTGGTTGCCTCACATCTTAGGGAATCAAAAGGGATTCAGGATTTGATAGAAGCTGTAAATAATCTTCCAACTCAAATAAAAGAAGAAATTAAAATAACAATTTACGGAGACGGACCTTATAAAAAACAATTAACTGAGAAAATTCAAAAATATGCTCTCGAAAAATGTTTTGTATTTATGGGAAGCAAAGCAAACCTAAACGAGATATTTTTTCAATATGATTATATGTTACAACCCACACATATGGAATGCTTTAGTTTGTCAATCCTGGAAAGTCTTGCCGCAAATGTTCCCGTAATTACAACTGCTGTTGGCGGAAATACAGAAGTAATTTCTAATGCAGAAAACGGATACATATTCGAGGCAAAAGACATCAGGGCATTAACCAAAATTCTCGAAGATATTTACTTAGGAAACAAAAAGATATCTGTTAATACAAGGGAATTAATTGCCAATTCCTTTTCTTTGCCAAAAATGGTAGAAAATCATTTCAGACTAATTTTATAAGAAAACCATAAATTTAAAATTTCATAAGTACCACAGATGTTTTTTAACTCCATAGCATTTGCTATTTTTTTGCCAATCGTTTTTTTCTTGTATTGGTTTGTTTTTAATAAAACCAAAAGCACTCAAAACGCCTTATTAATCGTTGCCAGTTATTATTTTTATTCTTGTTGGGATTGGAGATTTTTGTTTTTATTGGTTTTTTCTACATTTCTGGATTATTATACGGGAATTCAAATTGAAAAAGGAAAGTCAGAAAGAAGTCGAAAATTTTGGTTCTGGCTTAGTATTTTGGTCAATTTAGGTTTTCTGGGCATTTTTAAATACTACAACTTTTTTGCGGCATCTTTCTCAGATTTATTGAATTCTGCCGGATTTAAAGCAAGCCCAATTTTATTGAATGTGATTCTTCCTGTCGGAATTTCATTTTATACTTTCCACGGATTATCATACGTAATCGACATTTATTACAAACGAATAAAAGCCGAATACAACTTTGTAGACTATTCATTATTTGTGAGTTATTTTCCGCTTTTAGTTGCCGGGCCAATAGAAAGAGCCACACATTTACTCCCTGAAATAAAAGTAAAAAGAGAATTTGATTTAGAAAAAGCCAAAGAGGGAATCTATCAAATCGTTTGGGGATTAGTCAAAAAAGTGATTATTGCAGATACCTGCGCGACTTATGCAAACGCAATTTTTGATAATTACACATCAATGAATTCATTCTCCTTAATATTGGGAGCCATTTATTTTGCCTTTCAGATTTATGGCGATTTTTCAGGTTATTCAGATATTGCGTTGGGAGTTTCAAAACTATTTGGATTAGATTTATTGCGAAACTTCAATTATCCTTATTTCTCCAGAGATATTGCCGAGTTTTGGCGCCGCTGGCATATTTCGCTTTCATCGTGGTTTCGTGATTATTTATATATTCCGTTAGGCGGAAGCAAAGGCGGAATCTGGATGAAAATCAGAAACACGTTTATCATTTTTGTAGTCAGCGGATTTTGGCATGGAGCAAATTGGACGTATTTGGCCTGGGGATTTATAAACGCGGTTTATTTTTTGCCGCTGTTACTATCAAACAGTAACCGAAATAATATGGATGCGATTGAATTGAAATTTAATTTTAATTCGATAAAAGTAATATTGAGTATTTTTTATACTTTTTTCCTGACCTGCGTCGCCTGGGTATTTTTTAGGGCGAAGACAATTACAGACGCAATTTTGTATTTAAAAAGAGTGATTACCAATCATGATTTCAAATTTCAATATCTGGACAATGAAAGATATAGTTACGAACTGTTGCTTATGATTGGAATTTTTGTTCTGATCGAATGGAATAACCGCAACAAAATAGAACCTCTTTCAGGAAAAGGAAGCCTTTTGAAACTGTCTTTGGCAATATTGGCTATAATGGCTTTCGGAACTTTTTCAGATTATAAAGAATTTATATATTTTCAGTTTTAATGAAGAAATTTCTAATTTATACAGTTAAAATTATTGTGATCACGATTTTGATCGCTATAGTTTTGGACGGACTTTATACGTATGTCTTTTTACAATCTTCGAATAGAGGTAAAATAGAAACTGTTTTTAACTCAAAACCTCAAAAATTTGATGTGGTTATTTTAGGTTCATCTCGTGCCAATAATCATTTTGTTGCTCAAATGCTTGAAGACAAAGGCTTAAAAACCTTTAATTACGGAATGAGCGGAGGACATTTATTTGAAGCTTCTTTACTATTGAAATTAATGATCGAGAGAAAATATGAGATTAAAAACGTAATTCTCGAAGCCGATTTAAATCTTTCTAACGATCATGAAGCTGAGGGGATTTCTGCTAAATTCTTGCCATACATTCACAATTCAAAAGTGATAAAAGATCATTTTTCTTCACAGGAAAACTTTAATGAATTATATTATATTCCTTTTTACAGATATATTAAATATGATGGGAAAATAGGATTTAGAGAAACATTTTTTACGTTGTTACATAAAAAAACAAATGCTCTCGATAATTTGGGATATTATCCGTTGGAGAAACACAAAAACGGAAATATGAAAAATAATATTACCAATTTAAAACCGTTGAAGCATAATAAATATTACGAAGAAATAAAAAATATGTGCAAAGCCAATCATATTAATTTCATCGCAGTAATGACGCCGATGTGCGAAAATGTAGTAGGAATGAATTATTTTGATAAAGTAAAAAAAGCTTATCCGGAAATTCATAATTATGAAAATGTCGTAGTCGAAAACAAATATTTTTCGTCTTGCGGACATATGACGGATCAAGGGGCAAAAATGTTTACAGCCAGAATTATAAAAGACTTTTTTAAGAAATAATAAACCGTGAAAATAGCATTTTTAACTCCAGAATATCCACATCCTAAAACCGGAAGTTCCGGAGGAATTGGTACCAGTATTAAAAATCTTGCGATTGGTCTTTTGGCACAAGGCGTTTCAGTTAGGATTTTGGTTTATGCACAAAAAGAAGATGCTCTTTTTGATGATAACGGTGTTTTAGTTCAGCAAATAAAAAATGTAAAATTTAAAGGTTTATCCTGGTGGCTTACACGAAAAAAACTCGAAAATATTATTGACAAGTTATATTCAGAAAAGGAACTTGATTTAGTAGAAGCCCCTGACTGGACAGGAATTTCATCTTTTATAAATCCAAAATCCTGCCCGCTGATTATTCGCTTAAACGGATCAGATACTTATTTTTGCCATTTGGATAACCGTTCTGTAAAATGGATCAATAAATTTCATGAAAAAAGAGCTTTAAAAAAAGCAGATGCATTATTGTCTGTCAGTCAGTTTACGGCAGATACAACAAATGCTGTTTTTGGTTTAAAAAAACATTTTACGATTATTCCAAATCCTATTGATGCAAGTTTATTTCAGCCGAATAATCAAAGTGTTCAAAAAGAAAAAAGCATTATCTATTTTGGAAGTTTAATTCGAAAAAAAGGACTTCTCGAATTGCCTTTGATTTTTAATAAAGTAGTTGAAAATAATCCGGATGCCAAATTGATTTTGATAGGTAAAGATGTTCCGGATATTATTTCGGGAAATAGCTCGACATGGCAAATGATGCAGGAATTATTCTCAGAGAAAGCAAAGCAGAATGTAGAATATTTAGGAAGCGTTCCTTATGCCGAAATAAAAGAAAAAATCCAGGATGCTTCAGTTTGCGTTTTTCCTTCTTTTGCAGAAGCTTTTCCGGTTTCCTGGTTAGAAGCGATGGCGATGGAAATACCAATTGTGGCTTCAAACGTTGGCTGGGCCAAAGAAATGATTGATGATGAAAAGTCTGGTTTTTTAGCACATCCAACAGATCATGATCTTTTTTCAAAACGAATTGATACACTTTTGAATGATGCAAATTTGTGTGTGGAAATGGGAAAATCGGCCAGAAAAAAAGTAGAATCATTTTTTGACATACAGGTTCTGGCAAAACAAAATATCGAATTTTATAAATCTATAATAGCAAAGTTTTGATCCTGTTATATCATAATCAGAAAAAAGTAACGAAGGTTATTTCTGCAGATAATGAGATTTTACCATTCAATAAAAAAGCTGATATTGCTGCTGTATTTGTAGATTTAGCTGTAAAATATCCGCAGTCAAAAATAGTATGGTGCCATCAAAATTATGAAAACTCTTTAAATTTAGAAGCCATAAAAGAGGCATTTCATCATCATAAAATGATGTTGTCCTATAATCCTGAAAACAATTTTTTAGGTCGAAAAATAGGCTATATCGATGAGTCACCGTTTATAGCCGTTAATAAAAAAGTTACGTATCCAACATGGCAAATGAGCAGTTTGGCGGGCGTAATTCATGCAGATGTTTTGTTGGCTGTAAAAGGAAAAATAAAAACTGATTCAGATTTTGATTATTACTTAACTTCAATAGCCAAAGTTTGTATGCATTTAGGATTATTGTGTTATTCTGAACCTAAATTATTAAGTAAAAATGATTTGGTTTTTAAAGCAAAACCTTCAAGTTTTACCCTTTTTAAATTTGTAAAACAACATTATAAAACAAGATGGATCTTTTTATTGTTTTTAAATTTAATGATTTACGAATTTAGATTTCCGTTTATTGCTTTAGTTTATAGTATCTTTTTTAAGAACAGAAACAACAGCAACATTAACATAAACGCGATAAAAGTACAATCATCACTAAAAGTAATTGATTCAGGAACAATAGATGTTATTATTCCAACCATAGGAAGAAAACAATATTTGCATGATGTTTTACTGGATTTATCGCAACAAACTATTTTGCCTGAACGCGTTATAATTGTCGAGCAAAATCCTGAAATTAGCAGCACATCAGAACTTGATTATCTCACAGAAGAAAAGTGGCCTTTTGAAATTAAACATACTTTTACACACCGAATGGGAGCATGCAACGCAAGAAATGTTGCGTTGAGTCAGGTTATAAGTGAATGGGTTTTTCTTAATGATGATGATAACAGATTTGGACCTGATTTGTTGAAAGATATATTTTTGAACTTAGAGAAATTCGGAGTAAAAACAGGATCGACTTCTTATATTCAGCCACATGAGAAAAAGACAAATATTCATATAAACCAATCTTCGATATTTGGATCAGGAAATAGTTTTATGCATTCTGAAATATTGGAAAAAGTAAAATTTAATGACAAATTTGAATTTGGTTATGGCGAAGATTCAGATTTTGGAATGCAGATTAGAAATCAGGGATATGATATTTTATATTTTCCTAATCCTGAAATTGTTCATTTAAAGGCACCAAGCGGAGGTTTTAGAATTAAACCTACATTAGCGTGGTCAAATGATCCCGTTATGCCAAAACCGTCTCCGACAATTATGCTGTATAAAATATTGCATGAAACTAAAGAGCAGCGAAACGGATACAGAACAATTTTTTTCTATAAATACTATCCTAATCAGTCTATTAAAAATCCATTAAAATATTTTTTAAATTTTAAAAAGGAATGGAAACAGAGTTGTTACTGGGCAAATAAATTAATTCATAACTCATGAAATTTTCTTTAATTATTTGTACTTATATGCGTGCTGAACCTTTGTTTAAACTATTGCAATCGGTTCAGGAACAGATACTATATCCTGACGAAATTCTGATTATCGACGGTTCTTCAAATAAAGAAACGGAAAATATTTTAAGCGAAAATCAATTTAAGAATTTAAAATACTTTCTAGTTCCTGAAGAAACAAGAGGACTTACGAAACAACGAAATTTCGGAATTTCAAAAGCTGATATTTATTCAGAAGTTCTATGTTTTTTAGATGATGATACGCTTTTAGAACCGGATTATTTTAATGAAATTATAAAAACATTTCAGGAAGATCAAAATATTGTGGGTGTTGGCGGCGTTGCCATCAATGAAAATAAATGGAAACTTCAACAACCGGATGTTTCTTATAATCCTAAAAGATATTATTTATTTGAAGGATATTTTTATAAAGAAGGATTAAGAAATGTAGTGCGAAATTATTTTGGACTTGCATCGAATATGGGGCCGGGAAAAATGCCTGACTATTCGCATGGAAGAACCTGCGGATTTCCGTTAACAGGAAAAACGTATGATGTAGATTTGCTGATTGGTATGTCAATGTCCTTTAGAAAATCTCTTTTTGAACATATCAAATTTTCCAGATTTTTTGAAGGTTACGGATTATATGAAGATGCAGATTTTAGTATAAGAGCGTTGCAGTTTGGTAAAAATGTGATGAATACAAATGCCAGATTATCTCATTTTCATGATAGTTCAGGAAGACCAAATAAATATCAATATGGCAAAATGGTCGTAAGAAACGGCTGGTTTGTCTGGAGAGTTAAAAATCGAAATCCGGGGTTTAAAGATCGTTTTAAATGGAATGCCATTACAATTTTATTGACCATTATTCGATTTACAAATGTTTTTACAGAAAGTAATAAAAAAGAAGCTTTTACAGAAGCAATAGGCAGAACTGTTGGCTGGTGGAGTTTATTTCTTGATAAACCCAAAGAAAGAAAATGATTCTAAAAAGTTTTAGTTTAAAATCTTAAAAAGCAGATATTCAATATAAATGAAATTAGCAATAATCACTCACATCAATCATGTTAAGCACGAAAATCAGTATTTTGGTTACGCACCGTATGTGCTTGAGATGAATATTTGGTTAAAATATGTTGATGAAGTAATCGTTGTTGGATGTTTATCAGAAAAAGAACTTACGGCGATTGATATTCCGTACAATCATTCTAAAATTGATTTAAGAAAAGTACCCACTATAAGTTTTACCAGTCTAAAGAATAATTTAGTTTCGTTATTTAAACTGCCATTTATTTTTTGGAAAATCTTTTGGGCAATGAAAAATGCAGATCATATTCATTTAAGATGTCCGGGAAATATTGGATTATTGGGTTGTATGGTTCAGGTTTTATTTCCCAAGAAAATAAAAACGACAAAATACGCTGGAAACTGGGATCCAAAAAGTCAGCAGCCGTGGACGTATCGATTGCAAAAGTATATTTTGAATAGTACTTTTTTGACGCGCAACATGCAGGTTTTGGTTTACGGAGATTGGAAAAATCAATCTGAAAATATCAAATCATTTTTTACAGCAACTTATTCTGAAGCCGAAAAAGAAATTCCTGAAACAAAAAAACTGGATTCAATTGCCGAATTTATTTTTGTTGGAAGTTTAGTTACCGGTAAAAACCCGTTGTATGCAATTCAATTAATCGAACGATTAAATAAAAACGAAAAAAAAGCAGTTCTGCGCTTATACGGAGAAGGAATTGAGAGAAATGCGCTGGAAGATTACATCAAAAAAAATCAGCTTGAGAATTTTGTTTTTTTAGAAGGAAATCAAAATAAGGAAATAGTAAAACAAGCATACAAAAAAAGCCATTTTGTATTATTGCCTTCTAAAAGTGAGGGATGGCCAAAAGCCGTTGCCGAAGGTATGTTTTGGGGATGTGTTCCTGTTGCTACTAAAGTTTCTTGTGTTCCTTTTATGCTCGATTACGGCAATAGAGGTATTTTAGTAGATATGGATTTAGAAAACGATGTTAATTTAATAACGCAAATATTGGATGACGAAACCGGATTTTCTGTTAAAAGCAAATTAGCAATGAACTGGTCGCAGCATTACACAACAGACGTTTTTGAATCTGAAATTAAAAAGCTTTTAGTAAAATGAGAATCATACAAATCATAGATTCTTTAGATGCTGGCGGAGCAGAAAGAATGGCTGTGAATTATGCCAATGCACTGGCTGATAAAATATCATTTTCAGGTCTAGTTGCCACACGAAAAGAAGGAGCGCTGAAAAATCAGATACATTCAAAAGTTTCTTATTTATTCCTGCAGAAAAAGAAAAGCATTGATTTAAAAGCCGTTTTTAGATTAAGAAAATATTGTAAAGAGAATAAAGTCGAAATCATTCACGCGCATAGTTCTTCGTTTTTTATTGCCGTTTTAGTAAAGTTGATTATGCCCAATATTAAAATTGTATGGCACGATCATTACGGTACAAGAGCCAAAGAAACTAAGAAACAAAATAGATTTTTAATAGCGGCATCTGCTTTTTTTTCTTCCATTTTTGTGGTAAATCTTCAGTTAAAAGAATGGAGCGAAAAAAACATGAAGTGTTCCAGGGTAACATTTATTCCTAATTTTACGGCTTCTCATAATGTTTCCAAAGAAATAACTGTTTTAAAAGGAACTGAAGGAAAGAGAATTGTTTTTTTGGCAAACTTAAAAAATCCGAAGAATCATATTTTAGTTGTAAAAGCCTTCCATGAATTAAAATTACAGGATTCTGACTGGAGCCTGCACCTAATTGGTAAAGATTATTTTGATTCCTATTCGGAAATAATTAAAAATTATATCGACTCTAATTTTCTAAATAATCACATACATTTGTACGGAGCCAAAAGTGATATAAAAAACATCCTGTCACAAGTTGCAATAGGAGTTTTGGCCTCAACAGAAGAAGGATTTCCTGTGACTTTACTTGAATACGCTTTAGAAAATTTAGCAGTTTTATCAACAAATGTAGGATATTGTCCGATTATCATAAAAGAAGGTTTTAGCGGTCTTTTGTTCAGCCCTTTTTCTATTGCAGATTTAAAAAATCAATTATCACTTTTGATTGAAAATGAATCATGGAGAAAAACATTAGGAAATAATTTCAAACAATCTGTTATTGAAACGTATTCTCAGGAAATCGTAATAGAAAAGTTAATTCTAGAATATCAAAAGTAAGAATGAAAAGCATCAAAATATCATATACTTATCTTGTTATAGCCCACGCTATAATTGCTTTTGCAGTTTTTGCTTTGCCTTTTTTATCTAAAATTTTTGCACTTTTGATTCCCTTAGTTGGTTTCTTTATTGTTTACAGAACCGGAAACAGAAATAATGAAGTGCTTTTAGTTGCAGCATATATGATTGGTGTTGAGGTTCTTTTGCGAATGACAGGCGGGAATTTTAATAATGAGTATATCAAAATCAGCGTTATAGTTTTCATGATTCTCGGTATGATATACAGTAATTTTTCAACCAATGCCTTTATTTATTGGTTTTTCCTCATATTATTAATTCCGGGAATATTAATTACGTCAATGACGACTAATTATTATAATGTAGATGTTAAAAAGTCCATAGTCTTTAATTTATCCGGTCCCGTATGTTTGGCAATTAGCGCCATATACATGTTTAAAAGAAAGATTTTGTTTTCTGATCTCCAAAATCTGGTTGTCGCGATGGGATTGCCGATTTTTGCAACCACGGTTTATTTGTTTCTGTACAATCCGAGTGTAAAAGACGTTGTTACAGGAACACAATCTAATTTTGAAACTTCGGGAGGTTTTGGTCCTAATCAGGTTTCTACAGTTTTAGGATTGGGAATATTTATATTTTTTACTCAGTTAATTTTGTTTTCAAAAACAAAAAAAGAAATGATTTTAAACGGAATATTGCTGCTGTTGGTGAGTTATAGAGCAATTGTTACGTTTTCGAGAGGAGGAGTTATAACAGCTGTTGTGATGATTATTTGTTTGCTGCTCGTCCTGTTTTATTTTTCAAATGCAAAAGGCAAAAGTAAATTTGGTCTGGTTTTTATTCTGACAGGAGTAATGGGAGCCGCAATCTGGACCTATACTTCTGCAGAAACGGGAGGGTTAATTGACAAACGTTATGCAAATAAAGATGCTTTAGGAAAAAATAAAAAGGATCGTTTAGGAGGCAGGGAGGAAATTATTGACTCTGAAATAAAGATTTTTATAGACAATCCTGTTTTAGGAATCGGAGCAGGAATGGGAAAACAGCTTCGAAAAGAAATATTTAGTATAGAAGCAGCTTCGCATAATGAAATAACACGTATGTTAAGCGAACATGGATTATTTGGAGTTTTAGGCCTTTTAATATTATTTATCACACCAATTGTTCTGTATATAGATAATAGGCAGCATTTATATTTTTTCTCATTTTATCTTTTCTGGCTACTTACTATAAACCACGCTGCCATGCGTACAGCGGCTCCTGCATTTGTTTATGCTTTGTCACTTCTCACAGTTCATGTGAAAATTCCTGAAAAACCTGAAAATTAGGTACTTTATATTCTTTTTTTTATAATACATTTGTTTCAAGTTTTAGCCCCAAACCAAAACCAAATAAACCAATGTTTACAAAAAAGAAAATTCATTTCGAGATATCGGAGCGGAAGGTATTGCTGCATGTTTTTGATGCATGTTTTGTGCTGTTCACCCTTTATCTCCTTAACCTGCTCTTTAATTTCCAGTATTTTCAGTTTTCAATCGCCAATTATTACTGGGAAATTGTTTTAATCGCTTATGTATACATGTTCGGATCCATTTTCGAAATGTACAACCTGCAAGTTGCCAGTAACCAGTTTCAGATTCTTAAGAGCACTGTTTTTACCGCAACAACAACCGTATCGGTTTATCTTCTAACTCCAATTTTATCGCCCGAGTTACCAAAAAACAGAATTGCAATAGTTATATTTTATTTTGCTGTTTTGTTTGCTTTATTATCCTGGAGATATATTTACGTTTATTTCCTAGCCTCGCATCGCTTTGTTCAGAATGTCGTTTTAATATGCGATCAAAATCAGGTTGAAGAACTCGTTTTAGGACTAGAAAACGTAGATCCGCATTATAAAATAATTGGTTTTGTAAATTCAGATTCTGTTTGCGAAAGAGATTTGGATTTTCATTATGTAAAAGAAATCAATAAGGAAAGCCTGGAAGATTTTGTAATAAAAAATGATGTTGCTGAAATTGTAATCGCCTCTCAAAAAACAGAAGGAATTACAGCTGATTTATACCAGCAATTGTTGCATTTACTGCAATCCGGAAATATTATTCGTGAATATACACAAGTATATGAAAGCAAAACCCAGCGAATTCCGGTTCAGTATATTGCCAGGGATTTTTATCGTTTTTTCCCTTTTAGCCGAAGTAATAACAATAAACTATATTTATTATTAGGCCGGATTCTTGAGTTCTTTTTCTCTTCTTTAGGGTTACTAATGTGTCTGTTTTTGATTCCATTTATATCAATTGCAAATCTTTTGGGAAACAAAGGAAAATTATTCTACACCCAAGAGCGAGTGGGTAAAAACGGATATGTTTTTAAAATCTATAAATTCAGAACAATGGTTGAAAATTCAGAAGTAAACGGAGCAGTTTTCGCAACTTCTTCTGATAAACGCATAACGCCATTCGGAAAATTTATGCGTAAATCAAGAATCGACGAACTGCCTCAGTTTTTCAATGTTTTAAGAGGAGATATGGCGGTTATTGGCCCAAGACCGGAACGACCTTTTTTTGTTAACGAAATCGCGCAGATTATGCCGTTTTATGAAACAAGGCATGTTATTAAACCAGGTTTGACAGGTTGGGCGCAGGTAAATTATTCATACGGCGAATCTATAGAAGAGAGTTTAATCAAACTGCAATATGATTTATATTACATCAAACACCGAAGCATATTTCTGGATTTGAGCATAACTTTCAAAACTATTACCACAATCGTTTTTTATCGCGGACAATAGTTTAGATAATAATCGGAATACGTTTTTTGTTGCGTATTGCTACTCGTACCAAAACAAAACCGCTTGTAATTATCATTGGTAAAACAATAATAAAATGGGCTTTGTTGATCATGAAAATGCTGTAGATAATCAGGAATATCAAATGTAAAACGGCAAATCGATACGTCCATCTTTTGTTTTTTGCGATAGAAAGAAAAATCAAAACCAATAAAAGCGGACTAAATAAAAGTACGTTATAGTTCATTGATAGTTCTTGATGGAAAGAATAAAATCCAACAGAAACAAAAAAGATTCCCATTAAGGATAAGATCAAAAGGTAAGTTTTGTCGATGGCCCTGTTGTGCATTAAAACAACAAACGCCAGAATAATGAGGTAAGAGTATATGTTATTCCACCATGAAGTTGGCGTTTCTTTTTCGAAAAGGATAAGTGTTTTACTTTTAGCGGCTAAAGGTTTATTTTGAAAGTGTACTTTTTCTAAGCTGTTCTTTAATTCAAAAGGCAAAAATATTCTGTTTCCTAACTGATCTACTTTTGTTCCGAAGATGATACTTGTTCCTAATTTTTCGTAAAAATGACCATCAAAATAAGGATATAAAATAGATCTGTATGTAATATTCGTGTCGCCTTTTTTTACAATTACATTGCCGCCCAAAGTTGTATTAATGATATCAACAACCATCGAAGTACAATTTTTGTCAATAAATTTATAAGTATAGTAACGATCTTCAGAAAGTAAGGTTGCATTTAATTTGTCAAAAAGCTTTTGTTTTAAATCAAGCGGAATAAGTAATTCTTGTTCAAAAACGCTTCTTTTTTCAATATTGTATTCCTCAATAAATTCAGGAAACGAATGTGTAATTACAAAATACTGTAAATCTCCTTTGGTAAATTTTGCAACAAAATTGGGAGTTCTAAAATCAAACGCTCCATAATTATAAACCACATCAATATTATTTGCAGGATCGGAAACCCTAATTGCCGTATGACCGAAATACGAATATGTTTCGTTGCCTAAACCGCAAGTAAGCACGCTAATTTTGGCATCCTTTGATAAAGGTAAACTTTGGCTAAAACCAATACTGAAACTTAGTAATAGTAATAAATTAAAAAGTGTTTTAAAATTGACTTTTTTCATGATTAAAAATTTTAAGAAGTTTGATGGTTTTGTAATTATTATCTAAAGATACCTAAATCTACTTTCAAAGAAAAAATATTCGAATACAAAGCAGTACTTTGGTTTCCTAAATCTGTTAAAGCATAATCGACCTGAATGCCTTTGTATTTAAATCCCAAACCAATATTGGGCTGAAAATTTATTTTTTCTGTATTGTCCAGTTGCGTTACATTTTGGAAATTTCCAGCTCCGGCTCGTAAAAAAACGAGATCAGTGTAGCCAAATTCAAAACCTACAGCAGGATCAATACTCACTACTTTTGATGAAATAATATCATTTGTCTGCTCAAAACGCATGTTGAGGTTTGTGGCAACCAAAAGGCTGTAATCATTATGGAATTCTATCTTTTTTGAAACTCCTAATTGTGCTTTTGGCAGCGTAATTTCGGTACTTTCAGGCAATTCGCTGTTTTCTCCCGGAATGGCATTGGCAATTTTTTGATACTCTTCTTCATCAATATTCCATACATTATAAGTCGTCGTAATATCGCGAAGCATCAAGCCAAATTTCCAGTCGTTTTTTTCCAACTGCAAACCAAAATCAAAACCAAAACCCCATGAATTAGCAAATTTTCCAATAACACGACGAATAATCTTTGCATTTACACCATATTGAAAACCTTCAACAGGTAATTTTCTGGCGTATGAAAAGGTAAAACCATAATCGGCGGTTGAGAATAAACTAATCCTGTCGTAATCGATATTTCCTTGACTGTCAATTAATTCCGTTGTATTCAGGATGTCATCAACACCAAAACGAATCATCGAAATTCCCCAGGCACTTCTGTCATCAATCGGACTTGCGTAACCAATATAATCGTATTGTGCGATATTGGCAAAATAATTGGCGTGCATCAACGAAATCTGATGATCTTCGAGATGCATTAAACCCGCCGGATTCCAATAAACAGAGTTTACGTCTTCTGTAGAAGCAACTACGGCGCTCGACATTCCTAATGCTGCAGCGTCAACGCCAATATTCATAAACTCATTCGAATATTTTCGAACTGTTTGTGCATATTGTGTGCAACTCCAAAATAATAAAAGCCCAAAAAGTTTCTTCAAAGGATATTTTTTTGCAAACCGAAGTCTGTTTTAATTTTTATCAAAAATATAATATTTTACTCATCTAATTTCTTCCTTTTGAGAAATATTGTAAAACTGGGAATTTGAAATAAAAAACTCTTTCAAAAACTCCCTTTTCATATAGTTATTATGCTAAATTTGTGCTTACCATTATCAAATTTTATAAAAGATGAATATCAAAAAACACATTCCAAACTTAATTACATTAATTAATCTATTTTGTGGTTGTATCGCAGTTGTTTTCGTTTCCGAAGGCAATTACGAAATGGCTTTTTACTTTGTTTGTTTGGGAATCTTTTTTGATTTTTTTGATGGTTTTTTTGCCCGATTATTTAAAGTTTCAAGTCCGCTTGGATTACAATTAGATTCATTGGCAGACATGGTAACCAGCGGCGTTGTTCCGGGTTATGTAATGTTTAGTTTGTTTACAAACAGCGCACACGAATTGGGAACAAATCCAGCGATTCCGTTTTTAGGATTCATTGTAACTTTAGGTGCTTGCTACAGATTAGCCAACTTTAATATTGACACCCGTCAAACCGATTCATTTATTGGCTTGCCAACTCCGGCAAATGCACTTTTTATTTTAAGTTTGCCTTTAGTTTTACAATTTTCAGATTCGTTGTTAATGTTGGAAATTTTAACCAATCAGTGGGTTTTACTAGTTATTACATTATGCAGTGCTTATGTAATGAATGCAGAAATTCCGTTGTTTGCTTTAAAAGTAAAGAAGTATACTGTAAAGGATAATGTTCTGCAAATAGTATTTTTATTAATTTCCTTGCTATTAGTCGTAACGCTTCATTACATCGCAATTCCGTTAATCATCATATTTTATGTGTTGTTATCGGTTGTTAATAATATGTTTTTGAAAAAGTAGTTTTATTTGAATGGCAAGAAAAACCACTACACGACGAAATTCTTATTCTAAAGCAAAACCCAAAAGATCTGTTTTTAGCAGAACTATTCGCTTTATTTTATATTCTTGTCTGATACTTGTTTTCTTATGCACGATTTATCATTATCGTGCTGGATTGGCTTTTTACCTTGGTTTTAAATCCGGAAAAGTTTTAGAAGAAGATGAGGTAGATAAACACCTTTCGGACGTTAGAAATATTCAGGTTTTAGAAAATCATAAAGGAAAAGTAATTGGTATTGATGTCTCTGAATTTCAGGGAGAAGTCGATTGGGATGAAGTTGAGATTTTAGAAGAAAAATATCCTGTAAGTTTTGTTTTTATTCGCGCAACTGCCGGAAATGACAGAGTGGATAAGCAATTTCAGAAAAATTGGGATGGAGCCAAAGAAAATAAAATTATGCGTGGCGCCTATCATTATTATCGTCCAAATGAAAATTCGATCGAACAGGCAAATCTGTTTATTAAAACCGTAAAATTAAAAAAAGGCGATTTGCCGCCCGTTTTGGATATCGAAAAATTACCTAAAAATCAATCTTTGGATAGTTTGAAAAAAGGACTAAAACGCTGGTTAACAAAAGTGGAAAACCATTATCAGGTTCGCCCGATAATTTATACCGGAGAACGATATTACAGCGATTTTTTAAAAGAAGAATTCAGCGAATATTTGTTTTGGATTGCCAATTACAATTTCTACAGAGAAAAAATTGAAGATGACTGGCTTTTTTGGCAGTTTACAGAAAAAGCATCTTTACCGGGAATAGAGCATCGCGTTGATGTAAATATCTATAACGGCGATTTACAGCAATTGCAGTTTATAACAGTTGAGTAGTTTTCAGTTTTCAGTCGCAGTTTTCAGCGTCCTTTTTGATTAGTTTATTTTGATAAAAGTGCAAGAATAATTATTGCGAATAATGCCAGGACAATGAAAATAGAATATGGGTTGGCAAGATTTACTGTTAAACCAAGCTGCCATATTCTTTTTGGAGCGAGCAACCTTTTATCTTTCGGATTGTAATACAAAAATCCTAAATACCAATTTTTTGGATCTTGATGCCAATTATTATAATCTTCCTGAGTTGGTTTTTGTGGAATCATTTGTTTATAGTTTACAGTCACAGTTTTCAGTTTTCACTGAGACTGAAAACTGAGACTGTATACTTATTTAGAATTCTAATTTCTTTTTACGAAGTTCGAAGTTTTGTCCAAGATAAACACGGCGAACCATTTCATCTTCAACCAATTCTTCCGGAATTCCGGCTTTCAGAATTCCTCCTTCAAACATCAAATACGTTTTGTCTGTAATCGCTAAAGTTTCCTGAACGTTGTGATCCGTAATTAAAATTCCGATATTCTTGTTTTTTAGCTGTGCTACAATTCGTTGGATATCTTCAACCGCAACAGGGTCAACTCCTGCGAAAGGCTCATCCAATAAAATAAATTTCGGATCTGTTGCCAAAGCACGCGCAATTTCAGTACGACGGCGTTCTCCTCCCGAAAGTAAATCACCTCTATTGGTACGAATATGTTCTAAACTGAATTCTTCGATCAGACTTTCCATTTTAGCAATTTGCTCTTCTTTCGAAAGTTTAGTCAATTGCAAAACACTCAAAATATTATCTTCGATGCTTAGTTTTCTGAAAACAGAAGCTTCCTGCGCTAAATAACCAATTCCCTGTTGAGCACGTTTATACATCGGATAATCAGTTATATTCAAATCATCAAGGTAAATATTTCCCTGATTTGGTTTTACCAATCCCACAATCATATAAAATGAAGTTGTTTTTCCGGCACCGTTTGGTCCCAAAAGCCCAACAATTTCTCCTTGATTTACTTCAACAGAAATTCCTTTTACAACACTTCGTCCTTTATAGGTTTTGATTAAATTATCGGCTCTTAGCTTCATTTAGTTCAATTAGATAATTAGATAATTAGAAAATGAGATAATTTAAAAACTAACTCAGATTCAATTTTATAATTTAATATGAAAGGCAAAATAAATGTAAAATAATCAATCCTATAAATCAATTAACAAATTATTGCGTTTTCAAAATTTAGAGTTTTTATTTCAGAATCAAATAATTAGAGCATTTTAGAAAATTATCTAATTATCAAATTGGCACATTTTCTAATTGCCATTCTCTTCAAGAGCTTCCCAAAATTCATAAGCTCTTCTTAAATGCGGAATTACGATTGTTCCTCCAACCAAAGTTGCGATTCCCATTGCTTCCATCATTTCTTCTTTGGTAACACCTTCTTTGTGGCTGGTTTCCAGATGATATTTTACACAATCATCACAACGCAAAACCGCAGATGCTACTAATCCTAAAAGTTCTTTTGTTTTTACATCAAGAGCTCCTGGCGCATAAGCATTGGTGTCAAGATTAAAAATTCTCTTTACAATTTTATTATTGTCAGCTAATAATTTTTCGTTCATTTTAGAACGATAGTCGTTAAATTCTTGTATGATATCAGACATTTTCTTTTAATTTATTTCTATAAACAATCCTTGAAATCAGGATACTTACCTCGTAGATAATCAACATTGGTATTGCCACAATAGTCTGGCTTACAACATCCGGAGGTGTTACGATTGCTGCAATAATTAAAATAATGATCACAGCATATTTCCAATATTTTCTTAAAAAATCAGGAGTTACAAGTCCCAGTTTTGTTAAGAAATAAATGATAATTGGCAATTCAAAAAACAATCCGCTTGCAAGTATACTTGTTTTTACCATTCCCATATAAGATTCCAGGGTAAATTGATTTTTTACAACATCACTAATAGAAAAAGTAGCCACGAAATTGACAGACATTGGAATTACGATATAATAACCAAATAATACGCCTAAAAAGAAAAGCAATGAAGAAGTGAAGATGAATACTTTTGCATTTTTTCTTTCTTTCTCATAAAGTGCCGGACTGATGAATTTCCAAAGTTCCCATAAAATATAAGGGAAACTCAAAATGAAACCTGCCAAAAGACACATCCATACAAAAATATTTACCTGTCCTTCCATCTCTGTATTCTGAATAATGAAATTCAGTTCGGTAATACAAATGCTGTCAGCAAAACCCAATTGATGAGATAAATCGCAAAACCAAACGTAAGTAAAAAATGTAGGTCTGATTGGGCCTAAAATAATCTGATCAAATAAATAATCACTTATAAAATAAGTTACAAATGCCATAATGCATATTGCAATTGTGCTTCTGACCAATAACCATCTTAATTCTTCAAGATGGTCTAAAAATGACATCTCGCCAAGGTTCTTTTTTGCCATTATACGATTCCTTCTTTTAAAATGTCATGTAAATGTAATACGCCTTTGTACTCGCCGTTGTCAGCAACAATAAGTTGCGTTATCGAAAAATCTTCTAAAATATTCAACGCATCAACAGCCATAGTTTCGGATGATACTAATTTAGGATTTTTTGACATTATATCCTTCGCCGTTAAGTCTGCAATAGTATCTACGTCATTTAGCATTCTTCGGATGTCTCCGTCAGTGATAATTCCGATAATTTTATCATCTTCAATAACGGCTGTTACACCTAATCTTTTTTCTGAGATTTCAAAAATTACCTTTTTAACCGAAGTATCCGGAGTAACCTGAGGTTTTAATGAATGCTCGATCATATCTTTTACGCGAAGCAATAATTTTTTTCCTAAAGCCCCGCCTGGATGATACACCGCAAAATCTTCGGGTTTAAAATCACGCATTTCCATTAAGCAAACTGCAAGAGCATCACCCATAACAAGTTGTGCCGTTGTACTGTTTGTTGGCGCCAGGTTTATCGGGCACGCTTCCATGTCTACGGTTGTATTTAAAACATAATCAGAACCTTTGGCTAATGACGAAGTTATATTTCCGGTAATGGCAATTAAGATATTTCCAAAACGTTTTAATAACGGAACAAGAACTTTTATCTCAGGACTGTTTCCGCTTTTTGAAATGCAAATAATGATGTCTTCTTTCTGAATCATACCCAAATCCCCATGGATCGCTTCTGAAGCATGAAGAAACATAGAAGGAGTTCCGGTGGAGTTAAAAGTAGCGACCATTTTTTGTGCGATAATGGCGCTTTTTCCGATGCCTGTAACGATCAATCGACCTTTGGTTTCGTAAATACGTTGGGTTGCTTCGAAGAAATTTTCATCAAGAAAATCAATTAGCTTTGTAATTGCTTCACTTTCAGAGAGTATTGTTTTTTTGGCGATAGCCAATATATTTTCTTTTGTGATCAAAACAGAATATTTAAAATTTGTATGTATAAAAGAAAGTTGTATCTTTATGTGTTGCAAATTTATACAAAATATCCATTAATATAAAGAATGAATTCAAACGAAATTGAAATACACAAGGAATTAAAGAAGTATTTCGGCTTTAGCCAATTTAAAGGCTTGCAGGAGCAAGTCATTACGAGTATTTTAGGTAAGACTAATACTTTTGTAATTATGCCAACAGGCGGTGGAAAGTCTCTTTGTTATCAATTACCCGCTTTAATTCAGGACGGAACGGCTATTGTTGTTTCTCCTTTAATTGCTTTGATGAAAAATCAGGTTGATGCTATCAGAAGCCTTTCTTCAGAAAACGGAATTGCGCATGTTTTAAATTCCTCTCTTACTAAAACAGAAATTGCACAGGTTAAAAAAGATATCACATCTGGTTTAACCAAACTATTATATGTTGCTCCTGAATCTTTAACAAAAGAAGAATATGTCGCCTTTTTGCAAAGTGTGCCAATTTCATTTGTGGCTATTGATGAAGCGCATTGTATTTCAGAATGGGGTCATGATTTTAGGCCGGAATACCGAAATCTGAAAAATATTATAAAACAATTAGGGCAGGTTCCTATTATTGGACTTACTGCAACCGCAACCCCAAAAGTTCAGGAAGATATTCTTAAAAATCTGGACATGTCTGATGCGAATACTTTTAAAGCATCGTTTAACAGACCTAATTTATACTACGAAGTTCGTACAAAAACTAAAAATATAGAATCGGATATTATTCGATTTATCAAACAGCACAAAGGCAAATCAGGAATTATTTACTGTTTAAGCCGTAAAAAAGTAGAATCGATTGCCGAAGTTTTACAAGTAAACGGAATTAGCGCCGTACCGTATCACGCAGGTTTAGACGCAAAAACCCGCGCCAAACATCAGGATATGTTTTTGATGGAAGATGTAGATGTTGTGGTGGCAACAATCGCCTTCGGAATGGGAATCGACAAACCCGATGTGCGTTTTGTAATTCATCACGACATTCCAAAATCATTAGAAAGTTATTATCAGGAAACTGGTCGTGCCGGACGAGATGGAGGAGAAGGACATTGTTTGGCATATTACTCTTATAAAGATGTAGAAAAGCTGGAAAAATTCATGTCCGGAAAACCGGTGGCAGAACAGGAAATTGGTTTTGCCTTATTGCAGGAAGTTGTGGCTTACGCCGAAACCTCAATGTCGCGCAGAAAGTTCCTGCTGCATTATTTTGGTGAAGAATTTGACAGTGAAACCGGAGAAGGCGCAGATATGGATGACAACGTTCGAAATCCTAAAAACAAAATCGAAGCCAAAGATCAAGCCGTTAAATTATTGGAGATTGTTCGCGATACCAAACACATTTACAAATCAAAAGAAATTGTCTTTACATTAATAGGTAGAATAAATGCCGTAATTAAAGCACATAAAACAGATACACAACCGTTTTTTGGTTCAGGTTCAGAGCATGACGAAAAATATTGGATGGCTTTGCTTAGACAAGTTTTGGTTTCCGGTTATTTATCAAAAGATATTGAAACATACGGAATCATAAAAATTACCAAAGCGGGATTGGATTTTATTAAACATCCGGTTTCGTTTATGATGTCTGAAGATCACGAATATAGCGAATCTGAAGACGAAGCAATTGTAACAGCATCAAAATCATCCGGTACAGCCGATGAAGTTTTAATGGGAATGTTGCGCGAACTGCGAAAAAAAGTAGCCAAAAAACTGGGAGTTCCTCCATTTGTAGTTTTTCAGGATCCTTCTCTTGAAGATATGGCTTTAAAATATCCAATTACTTTAACAGAATTATACAACATTCACGGAGTTGGTGAAGGAAAAGCAAAAAAATACGGAGGTGAATTTGTAACCCTGATTAGCCGTTATGTAGAAGATAATGATATTATTCGTCCGGATGATTTAGTGGTGAAATCTACCGGAGTAAATTCTGCCAATAAATTATACATCATCCAAAATATAGATCGTAAATTATCTTTAAATGATATTGCTTCCGCGAAAGGACTTACAATGGACGCTCTGATTAAGGAAATGGAACAGATCGTTTACGCTGGTACCAAATTAAACATCAAATATTGGGTAGACGATTTACTTGACGATGATCAGCAGGAAGAAATTCACGATTATTTCATGGAATCAGAATCAGACAAAATAGAGGACGCTCTTAAAGAATTCGATGGCGATTATGATATTGACGAATTACGCTTAATGCGAATTAAGTTTATTAGTGAAGTAGCGAATTAAGAAAAGTTTACAGTCTCAGTTTTTAGTTTACAGTTTTTTACTGACTGAAAACTGAGACTAAAAGTTTACAGTCTCAGTTTACAGTTTTCGTGACTGCGACTGAAAACTGAAAAACTACTCATAGACTTCCCCTCGATGCGGTTTCAAAGCATCTCTTACCTGAATCATATTTTCATCAGTAACCACCATAAAGGCAATTGCCTGCATTTCGTTTATGATTTTAAAACCCGTAATATTCAACGGAAGTTTTTCTATGGCGATATATTCTTTTAAATGAATTTCATGATGTTCAGCTGTTTTTGCAGAAGCCGGACCACGAAAATCCCAAATCAGTTTTATTTTTCTAGACATTTTTTTTTAAAGGTGCAAAGGTTCAGAGGAGCAAAGGTACAAAGTCTTTTTTAGGAAGATTAAAAAAGTTACTGTAGAATTAACCGCAAAGTGCGCTAAGATTTAATTTTACTTTACGCATTTAAACACAAAGTTCGCAAAGCTTTGTGTTGATAAAACTTTGCGAACTTTGTGTTTTTATAAAATCATACCTTTAAAAATCTTAGCGCACTTTGCGGTTATTTTTATAAAGTCAGTTTTAAATCTGCTTATATCTGTGTAAATCTGCGTGCAAATTTTACTGCAGGGAGATAATTTCATTTCAAAATAGTATTTTTGCATCTTCTTTTCATAAATAGAAAAGCTAATTGATTAAATAAAAGAAAATGCCAAGAGAACTTTTACTTCAGGTAACACCAGAAATAGCTGCAAACGAATTGTTGCTAAAAGACTATTTATCTAAACAAATAAAAGTTTCTCCCAAAGAAATTCAGCACGTTTCGATCCTGAAACGATCTATTGATGCAAGACAAAAAGCAATAAAAATAAACCTCAAAGTCCTTATTTATTTACAAGGCGAACCTTTTCAGGAAACTAAAATTGAGCTACCTATATATAAGGATGTTTCTTCGGCGCAGGAAGTTATTGTGGTTGGCGCAGGTCCGGCGGGACTTTTTGCTGCATTGCAATTAATAGAATTAGGCTTAAAGCCAATTGTAATCGAACGAGGAAAAGATGTCCGCGGACGCCGACGTGACTTAAAAGCAATCAACGTTGATCATTTGGTAAACGAAGATTCGAATTATTGTTTTGGCGAGGGCGGAGCAGGAACTTATTCTGATGGAAAATTATATACGCGTTCTAAAAAGCGTGGTGATGTTACCAGAATCCTGGAACTTTTAGTAGCTTTTGGAGCTTCTGAAGATATTTTGGTAGAAGCGCATCCGCATATCGGAACCAATAAATTACCTAAAATTATCGAAGACATTCGAAATAAAATTATCGAGTTTGGTGGTCAGGTTTTGTTTGATACACGTGTAACTGATATTTTAGTAAAAAATAATGAAGTGGAAGGTATCGTTACCCAAAACGGAGACAAGATTCTTTCTAATAAATTGATCTTAGCAACGGGGCATTCGGCGCGTGATATTTTTGAATTACTGGATAAAAAGAAAATTTTCATAGAAGCAAAACCTTTTGCTCTGGGTGTTCGTGCAGAACATTCGCAACAATTGATTGACAGTATTCAGTATAGTTGTGATTATCGTGGCGAGCATTTGCCGCCGGCTCCGTATTCTATTGTAAAACAAGTCAACGGCCGCGGAATGTATTCGTTTTGTATGTGTCCGGGAGGTGTAATTGCGCCTTGTGCGACGAGTCCAGGTGAAGTGGTTACAAACGGATGGTCGCCCTCAAAACGGGATCAGGTTACGGCAAACTCCGGAATTGTGATTGAATTAAAATTGGAAGATTTTAAACCTTTTGCAAAATTTGGCGCTTTGGCCGGAATGGAATTTCAGAAAAGTATCGAACAAAAAGCGTGGCATTTAGCAGGCGAAACCCAAAAAGTTCCGGCACAAAGAATGGTCGATTTTACTCAAAATAAAGTTTCTGCAGATATCCCAAAAACGTCTTATGTTCCCGGAACCACTTCGGTAGAAATGGGACAGGTTTTTCCCGGATTTTTATCGCAGATTTTACGTGAAGGATTTAAAGAATTCGGAAAATCGATGCGCGGTTATTTAACTAATGAAGCGATTTTACATGCTCCGGAAAGCAGAACTTCATCGCCAGTAAGAATTCCGAGAGATCCTATAACGTATGAACATTTACAAATAAAAGGTTTGTATCCTTGCGGAGAAGGTGCAGGTTATGCGGGCGGAATTATTTCTGCTGCAATTGACGGAGAAAAATGCGCTTTAATGATTGCAGAAACTTTGAAATAATCCCGAAATCAAGGCTTTTTATTTATTGGAATATATTATATTTAATTTAAAATTAATCTTGTAATATACGCCAATGAAAAATTTCTTTTCTAATCTGTTTGGTCGAAATAACGACCCTGAATCTATTATTTCATTTGATATAATCGATTCGATTTATGCCTATTTGTATCATGAGTCAAATAATATTGAATTAAAAGTAAAGGGAATTCGCGATGCCGTTTCGGTGAATTTGTACACATTTCCCACTTCATTAGATCACGAAGAAGGCAGAGCAGAAATTGAAAAAGCAGGTTTTAAAAATGCTTATGAAGTTTTAAATGAACTTTATAAAAAAATCGACATTGGAGTTCTTACCGATGAAATAATGCAGCAGGAATTAGAATATGATTTTATCCACATTCAATTCTATTCAGATCCGAGTGCGGAAGTCAAAAAATACTTTAATTACGTTTTAAATAATTTTATCATCTTTTTTTGCTGTACGAATAGTGCAGAAACAAACGATTTTAAAATCTTATATTCAAGCAGTCATTTTATAGATTATACAAAAGGCATATTAGGAACCGAGCCTCTGGATGTAAAAAATCCTAAAAATGAAACGCAGGAAATTGGAATTAAAGATTTTAAAATAGTACTGCAGGCAATTTGCCAGTATTTAGAAATTGAAATTCCGGAAAGTGTGGAACTTCCTTCAACAGAAAATTTACTGGAAATCGAAGAAGTTACAATTAACACTTTTGAAGAGTTTATAAAACTGGTTTCAAGAGGAGATATCGAAGAAAAAGAACTGAAAAAACAATCAAAAAAGCTTTTTAAAGATTTTAAAAACGAAGCAAAAGACTACTACGAAAAAGTAGAAGGACATTTTGATTTCTTTGAAAGCATTGACGCATGGAACAGTGACTGGAAATTTGATCCCGAAGATGCCGAATATTTTATTTCTGAAATGATGGGCGAAGATCTTAACTTCAATTATCCGGAAGAAACCTATAGCCATGATTTGTTTCCGTATATTCAATCGGCATTAGAAAAGCACGATCTTGAATTGATGACTTACGATACACACGGCGATAATTATTTGTTTTTTCTAGCAAATAAAAATGACGTGAACAGAATAGTGCAATTGTCTGAATTGACGAAGATTGAGGTTAATCAGTTGTAATATTGTATTTGATTTTTGTGGCAAAGTATTATGCGGGAGTAAGCGGATAAAACGGATTCGCTAAGCGAAAACGCGGATAAAAACGGATTTTTTTTATGCTCATTTTTTGTCATTTCTCGTTCATCGAAATGACAAGATTGTGAAAAAACTTCAATATTATAAATATTAAATACTCCGTTAGGAGTTAAATGTTGGTAGTAAAAATATAGATATACCATATAATGTCTCGTAGAGACTACACAATTTATCTGCAAATTTTTTCGCGTGAGGGATAGAAGCAAGCTACCGAAGTAGCGCGGATAGCCCGACAGCAATAAAAAAAGGGGCGACTAAGCAATTGCAATAGTCAGCCCCTTTTTTTATTGGTGGCACGCCCAGATTATCCTTTACGGAATCAGAATAATTTTCCCGGTACTTTTTCGGCTTTCCAGATAATCATGCGCCAGTTTTCCTTCTGATAATTTGAAGGATGTTGGATTTGAAAGCGTAAGTTTTCCTTCTGTAATCCATTGAAATAATTGGTTGGCTCTTTTGGTTCTTTCTTCTTTAGAATTTAAATAACTCCATAAATCACCGCCGGTTAGAGTTTTTGAGCCATCCATTAGCATTCTCGGATCTACAGGTGCAGGATCGCCGCCCGCCATTCCGAAGAAAACAACCTGACCGCATTCTTTGGTAACTTCAAAACTTTCCATCAAAGTACTTCCAATACTGTCGTAAACAACATCAACACCTTTAGAAGCTATTTCAAAAACCTGAGATTTCCAATCTTCGTTATAAAGAAAAACATGATCTGCGCCTTGTTCGATTGCCACTTTTGCTTTGTCTGACGATGAGGTTAAACCAATCACATTCGCGCCCAGAAGTTTACTGATTTGTGTTAGAAATTGCCCAACTCCGCCTGCAACCGCATGAATTAAAACAGTTTCGCCTTTTATGGTTTTATGACTGTCGGTTGCTAAGTAATGCGCTGTTAGACCTTGCAATAAAATAGAAGCTGCGGTTTCAAAAGAAATAGCTTCGGGTAAAGGCAAAACGTGATTTGTATTTACGGCAACTAACTCTGCATTTGCAAAAGGAGCATCGGCGAAAGCCACACGATCGCCAACCTTATATTCGGAATGATTATTGGAATCGACCACAATTCCGGCACCTTCGTAACCGGCAATAAAAGGCGGGTTTCCTTTTAGGTGATAATTTCCTTTTCGTCTGTAAACATCAGCAAAATTTAATCCGATGGCTTTCATTTCGACTAAAATCTCATCGCTTTTTAATTCCGGATTTGGAATCTCTATATATTCTAAAACATCTGAATCCCCGAAAGTGGAGAAGGTAAGTGCTTTCATTTTTTTGTATTTTTAGGAATACAAAGTAAGTGAAAAATTGGTCTTAGTGTAAGCATTGAGTGGTTTTAACACATAGAACATAGCTCTGCAGCTTCATAAAAAGGCATTTCATTTGTTTAAATACGCATAAGCTGACTATGTGAGAGAAATGAGTTTCTTTTTTATATTCTTTTTAGTTGTAAAAAATCTATGTTTCTATGTGTTTAAAAAATGCGCTATTAAATTTTAGGGAATTTCATGTCGTTGAAAGTGCTTTTTTGTGCTGCTAATTTTTCGATTTCATCCCATTTTCTTGGAGATTCAGCAGATAGATTTTCGTATGAATCTTTTTTTATTAGAATGTCGTCTTCAATACGAACACCAATATTCCACCATTTTTTATCGCATTTACTATTTGCCGGAATATAAATTCCAGGTTCAACAGTAAGGATCATGTTTTCTTTTAAGTTGCCCATATAATTTCCTTTGTCGTGAACATCTAAACCAAGAAAATGCGAACATCCATGTGGATAATATATTTTGACATCATTAGGATCGGTAATAATTCCCAATTTGATTAATCCGGCAGCGATCACTTCTTTAGATTTTTTATTCAAATCCTGAATTGGTGTTCCTTCTTTGCAGATTTTAAAAACTTCTTCCTGAGCATCATAAACCAATTGATAAATGGCTTTTTGTTCTGGCGTAAATTTTCCGTTTGCCGGAATTGTTCTCGTAACATCGGCAGAATAACCGTGATATTCAGAACCAACATCCATCAGTAATAATTGATTGTCGATTTTTGTAGCATTGTTTTCTCCATAATGCAAGATACATCCGTTTGCTCCAGCGCCTAAAATTGGCGGATAACCTTCGCCTTCAGAGCCGTAATGTCTGTGAACATAAGCGTGAATTCCATCCGCTTCATTTTCGCTCATATCCGGACCAACAGCTTTCATAACTTCGTTGTGCGCAATACAGGAAAGTTTTACGGTTTTGCGCATTAAAACTATTTCCTCGGGTGTTTTTATTTCTCTTAATGAGTTTGTAATCGTTCTGAAAAGTTCTAAAGAAGCTTCGTTTTCTATAGTAATTCCTGCTTTAGTTTTAAAGGTTTCCAACAAACCAAAAAGATCAAAACCGCTTTTGTCTTTTCCAATATCTGTTGGAATTTTGTCGTAGATTATTTTGTCGAACTTTTTAAAATCGATTGCAAAATCTTTAAAGTCTTTACCGTTATAAGCGGTTGAAAGTCCTAGTTTAGATTTTGCTCCCTCAACTCCTAAACGTCTTCCTGTCCACATTTCGCGGTTTGCGTTTTTTTCTCTTACAAACAATACTTCATTATACGTTTCTCCGGTTCCCTGATTTTCTTTAAAAATCAATAAAACGGCATCTGGTTCTTTGTATCCTGTTAAGTAAAATAGATCTGGATTTTGGTGGTAATTGTAGTTAATATCTTTTGAAAAAACTCTTTCAGGATAAGAAAAAACTACGGCTACAGAATTGGCAGGCATCAAAGTTCTGAAAGCATCTCTGCGGCCTTTATGAAATTCTTTTGTTAGATAATCTGTTGGTAAATTTTCCTGTGAATGGATTTGGGTAATGGTAATTACGAAGGCAAACAATAAAAGAAATTGCTTCATTTTTGTGGTTTTTTTATTTGATTATTTTAGTTTTTTGACCGTTGCAAATTACAAAAAAATACAATTGTATAATGGAATTTAAGTTCTGTATTACTATTCTCTTTAAGAAAAATGTGTAACTTAGAGATGAGAAGATGTCAATTATTGTTGAAAGTTTTTCTGTTTAAAACTTAAAACCGGGCATGAATATTGAGAAAAGATATTAAAGGCTAATTTTTAATCTTCAAAAAAAACAAATCATTTAATTTAAAAAGACACATTATGAAAAAACATACCATTGCAATCGTTTCGGTTTTAACCTTATTACTTGTTTCATGTATGGCATCAAAAGAAAACAAAAGCTCGGCCAGTATTTATGATACAACTTGGGAATTAGAATATATTTCAGGACCAAGAATTGCTTTTGAAGGATTGTATCCAAATAAAAAACCACAAATTACTTTTGATCAGAAAGAAAAAAATGTTTTTGGTAATAGCGGATGTAATGGCTACAGTGCGCCATTTACTTTAAATGGAAATTCTTTGACTTTTGGAGAGCCGGGACCAACTACAATGATGTTTTGTGATGGTGGCGGAGAAGGACAATTTTTACAGCAGATGAAAAAAATCACAAGTTATTCTATTGATAAAGACGGAAAACTAAATCTAATTCAAGGCGATGTGCCGATGATGAGATTTAAAAAAGTAGCTAAATAACTTTAGTTTAAAAAATGGGTTATAAAAAATGGGGAAATGAATTTAATTCATTTCCCCATTTTTTATATATAGAATTTATTTCTTTTTGAGTTTGTCTTTAAAGACTTTCTCGAATTTCGCCATTTTAGGCTGAATTACCATTTTGCAATACGGCTGATTTTTGTTGTTTGCATAATAGTTCTGATGGTAATCTTCGGCTTTATAAAACTTAGTAAACGGTTCGACTTTTGTCACAATCGGACTGTCATAAACTTTTGCTTTGTTAAGTTCGGCAATGATACTTTGAGCTGCCTTTTTCTGTTCTTCGTTTTTATAAAAAATCACAGAACGATATTGCTTTCCCACATCGGCGCCTTGTCTGTTTAAAGTTGTAGGATCGTGAACAGTAAAGAAAACCTGGAAGATTTCATTAATATCTGTTACGTTTTTGTCGTACGTAATTTGTACCACTTCGGCGTGACCGGTTGTTCCGGTGCAAACTTCTTCATAAGTTGGATTGGCAACTTTTCCGCCGGAAAATCCTGAAACAACAGATTTTACTCCGTTTAAGTTTTCGTAAACCGCTTCAACACACCAATAACATCCTCCACCAACGGTGATGGTTTCCAGGTTTGAAGCTTTTTTTGTTTGTGCAAATCCGTTAAGGGATAAGGCAAAAAGGAAAATAAGAATTGTATTTTTCATATTGAGAATATTTATTTTTGAGAATCAGGAATAAAATCAAGCGCGATCGAATTCATGCAATAACGTTTTCCGGTTGGTGCTGGTCCATCATCAAATAAGTGACCTAAATGTCCGCCGCATCTTCCGCAAAGCGCTTCAATTCTTTCCATTCCAAGAGAATTGTCATTTTTATAAACGACGCTTTTTTTGTTGTCTTGTTCAAAAAAGCTTGGCCATCCGCAGCTGCTTGAAAATTTTGCTCCCGATCTGAAAAGCAGGTTTCCGCATGAAGCGCAATAGTAAGTTCCTTTTTCATCCGTGTTCCAGTATTTTCCTGTAAAAGGTCTTTCTGTATCTGCCTGACGCATTACCGCATAAACATCATCCGGAAGTACTTTTTTCCATTCGGCATCGCTAACGTTTAATTTTGTCGTGTCTGTATTCGAGTAATATGGGTTTCCGGGTTTATCGATTTTGTTTTCCATAACAACAGTTTTTGTATTTTGTTTTTTTGAAGATTGTCCGCAAGCCTGAAATATAAAGAGCGGAAGTATAAAGCAAAGACTGAAAAATTGGATTCTTGTTTTCATAATTTTAGTGAGGCTTTAAATTTGTAAACCAAAGGTACGACGAGAGTTGGCTTAGAAATGTCGTGTCGTTTACAATTGAGATTTTTTTAAGTATGTTTTAACTTTTTTTTATTTACGTAAATGCAATGGGTTTAGTTTTTTGGACTTATTTTTAGGGGAATTTAAAAGGAAAAAATATTTTTAAAGTTTTGAATACTAAATACTTGTAAAACTGTAGGCTCGTTAAACTTTTCACAATCTTTTTTAGGATTTTCAAGCCATTTCTTTTTTCGTATTTTTGTTTGTACAAAACGCCCTATGATAGAAGAAAACGTAATATTAGTCAATCAAAACGATGAACAAATTGGCTTAATGCCAAAATTGGAAGCGCATGAAAAAGCTCTTTTGCACCGTGCATTTTCGGTTTTTATTTTAAACAGTAAAAATGAAATCATGCTGCAGCAGCGTGCACATCAAAAATACCATTCGCCTTTACTCTGGACAAATACTTGTTGCAGTCATCAGCGTGAAGGAGAAACAAATATCGAAGCCGGAAGCCGAAGATTATTTGAAGAAATGGGTTTTAAAGCTGAATTGAAAGAACTTTTTCATTTTATTTATAAAGCGCCTTTTGATAACGGTTTAACAGAGCACGAGCTCGACCATGTAATGATTGGGTATTATAATGACAATCCGGCGATTAATACTGATGAAGTGGAAGACTGGAAATGGATGAAAATTGAAGATATTAAAGAAGATATTGAAAAACAGCCCGAAATTTATACTGTATGGTTTAAAATAATTTTTGATGAATTTTATCATTTTTTAGAAGACCATAAAATTTAACAATATACCAACCAAACCTAAATGAGAGTAACCATATCAAGAAAAGCACATTTTAATGCTGCACATCGATTGCACAGGAAAGATTGGACATTTGAAAAAAACGATGCCGTTTTTGGAAAATGCAATAACGCCAATTTTCATGGTCATAATTATGGTTTAACAGTAAGTGTTACAGGAAAAATTGACCCCGAAACTGGTTTTGTTTTAGATGTGAAAGTATTGGCGGATATTATACTGGAAGAAGTAGAAATTCCGTTTGATCACAAAAACCTGAATCTGGATGTCCCGGAATTTCAGGATTTGAATCCAACAGCTGAAAATATTGCCGTTGTGATATGGAATAAAATTAGAAAAAGAATTCAGCCCGATTTTGATTTAGAAATCGTCCTGAATGAAACGGACCGCAATTTTGTAACTTATAAAGGAGAATAATAAATGTCATTAAAAACAGGAGATATAGTTCCGAATTTTACTGCAAAGGATAGTCACGGAGAAGTTTTTGAAAGCCGAAATGTTTTGGGTCGAAAGCCTCTGGTGATTTATTTTTATCCAAAAGATAATACACCCGGTTGTACCACTGAAGCTTGTAGTTTTAGGGATCAATACGAAGATTTCAAGGATTTAGGCGCTGAAGTTATTGGAATTAGTAGTGACAGCGTAAAATCGCATCACAAATTTGCCAAGAAACATGAATTGCCTTTTATATTATTGTCTGATCCTGATAAAAGATTGAGGCAGCTTTTTGGAGTCCGCAATAATTTATTTGGACTTTTACCAGGAAGGGTAACTTATATTATAGACAGAAATGGTGTTGTGATTTATGTTTTTGACAGCATGAATGCCGCAAAACACATTCCGAAAGCATTAGAAACAATTAGAGAATTAGTATTATAAATTTACATATTAACATCAAAAATAATTAATTAACATATTAGCCAAAAAAGAAAAACTTATGAAACCGAAAACGTACCCATTACAATTTGAACCAATTTTAAAAGAAAGAATCTGGGGAGGAGAAAAACTAAAAACTATTCTTAACAAACCAATTACTTCTAAAATAACTGGCGAAAGCTGGGAATTATCAACTGTAGAAGGCGACGTGAGTGTTGTGGCTAATGGTGAGTTGAAAGGAAAATCGTTGATGGATCTTATTGACGAAACTCCAAACGAAATTTTGGGAACTGAAGTTTACAAACGTTTTGGAAAGCAATTTCCGTTACTTTTTAAATATTTAGATGCGAGAGAAGACCTTTCGATTCAGGTTCACCCGAATGATAAACTGGCAAAAGAACGTCATAATTCTTTTGGTAAAACCGAAATGTGGTATGTTACACAAGCTGATCCGAATTCAAGAATTATTGTTGGTTTTAAAGAAAACTCCAGTAAAGAGGAATATCTGAAACATTTAAATGATAAAACTTTAGTTTCAATTTTAGATACTGTAACGGCAAAACCGGGAGATGTTTTCTTTTTAGAAACAGGAACCGTTCACGCCATTGGAGCAGGATTGGTGGTTGCTGAAATTCAGCAAACCTCTGATATAACTTACCGTTTGTACGATTTTGATCGTAAAGATGCACAGGGAAACACCAGAGAACTTCATGTTGATTTAGCACTTGATGCGATAAACTATAATAAAGTAGATACACAGAAAAAATATGAAACAAAAACCAATACATCAAATGTAGTGGTAGATTGCCCGTATTTTACAACCAATTTTCTTCCGTTAGAAAATAAATTGGAAGTTTCTAAATCAGGAGCAAGTTTTACGGTTTATATGTGTATCGAAGGCAGTTTTGAAATTGAATATGACGGTTTCAAACAATCGTATAAAAAAGGAGATACCATTTTGGTTCCGGCTGAGATTAATGCATTTATTTTAACTGGAAATGCTTCTATTTTAGAAATTTACATTTCATAGCGCTTAATAGAAAGATTATGTGTATTTTTGCAGTCGCAAATTAAAATAAAAATAAAAATGGCAAACGTTAAAAATTTAAAGAAAGATATCAATTTCGTATTAGGAGATATTATTGAGGCAATTTACTTATTTGAAATGTCTACTTCAGGAAATCCTACTCCAGAAACGAATGCTTTGATCGATCAGGCTATCGCTGCTTTTGATACTTTGATCACAAAAGTGAATGCAAAGAACGTTGAAAACAAAAAAGCGCATTTCAAACAAATCAATGTTGAATTGGAAGAAACTGCTAATCAATTGATTGCTAAAATCAACGAATTATAAGCAAAAAAAAGTATAAAAAAGTGCAAATTTATTTTGGTAAAACGAAAAACCGCTTTATATTTGCACCCGTAATGAGTCGCCAGCGTAGCTCAGTTGGCTAGAGCAGCTGATTTGTAATCAGCAGGTCGTGGGTTCGAGTCCCTCCGCCGGCTCAACATAAAACCATCCTTTTTTAGGATGGTTTTTTATTAAAATAAAGAAGTGAATTTATTTTGGAAATTGAAAAAACCATTTTATATTTGCACCCGTAATGAGTCGCCAGCGTAGCTCAGTTGGCTAGAGCAGCTGATTTGTAATCAGCAGGTCGTGGGTTCGAGTCCCTCCGCCGGCTCAACGTAAAACCATCACTTTTTAAGTGGTGGTTTTTTTGTTTTATAGCAATTATGAAAAACACAACATTTTATTAAATCTCTTTATATTTCTTTTTTCATAGCCCGAGGTTTCAACCTTGGGGAACGTATTATGAAAACGTATTATGAAAACGTGTTGTGAAAATTCATTGTGAAATATATTGCGTCCCAATGGTTGAAACCATTGGCTATGTCTGGAAAATTGGAATTTATTAAGTTAATTGCTTTAATCGTTTTTCTTGTCTGAAAAATTGTATTTTTGCTTGTATCGTAAAGCTTAAAATATGTTTTTTACATATTGTTGCTGTTACACTTAATTATTATCTTTGAATTATGGGCACACTAACAAAACAAAATCATATAGGGCGAAAAATTAGCCGTATTCGTGAAATGAGAGATATGAAGCAAGAAGCGTTAGCACAAGCTTTAGGTACAAATCAACAAGCAATTTCGGCTATCGAAAATAGTGAAACGATTGATGAAGATAAACTTCAGGCAATTGCGGAAGCACTTGGTGTAAGTGTAGAAGGAATAAAAAACTTTTCAGAAGAAGCAATTTTTAATATTATTGGTAATACAATCAATAATAATGATAATGCTTCAATGAATTCCAATATTCAATATCAGCCGACTTTTAATCCACTTGATAAAGTTGTGGAATTATATGAGCGTTTAGTCCAGGTTGAAAAAGAGAAAGTTGAATATTTGGAAAAAATACTTAAAGGAAAATAAGCTAAAAAAAATGTAAAAAGAAAGCCCTTGAATATTCAAGGGCTTTCTTTTTATGGATTAGAAACTTTTTGTTCTTCTTTCTTTATTTCATTAACAAACTTCGTTAACTTTTTACCGTAAAGTGATTGCGCTACTTTTGGAGTCATTGATTTTTGAATTGTATCCAGAAACTTTACATTGATGTCGTAAATCTCTGCTAAAGCTATATAAGGTGCAATTTCGTGGTCTTTATGGTTAATGGCAAAGTTTGTAGCATACAAATATCTTCTTTTGATATTAGATTGTTGTTTTGCATCAATGCTGTCAACTGCTTTTTGATCTTGTCTTTTTATTGCATTAAATTTTGATTCAACCATAGAAAGGTTTTCATCATTAAAACGAGAATTTATCTTTTTGTATTCTTCATATAATTCCTGATTTTTAGATCCGGTAATTTTTGCACCGTAAATAAAATTATCAAGATTGGTATCGATATTCATATTGCCCGGTTCAGCAAAAAACAAAATATTATTGTCAAGCGAATTGGTTACTCCGCGATCCAGGAATAAGTACAATACTTCTGGCGATTCTAATTTAATATCTCTTTCAAAAGCTGAATTTCCGTCTATTTTGATAGAGTCAATAGCAACAAGTGAAGTGTCAACAACTCTTTGAATATATAAAGTTCCGTTTTTTAATCCTTTAATATTTCCTGTTAAGTGTAAACCGTCAGTAGATTCTTTTTTGCTGCATGATGCTAATAGTGCAATTGCAGCAAAGGCAATAATTGATTTTTTCATTGGTTTTTAGATTTTGCTGCAAAATAAAGAAAATAGTTTGAATGTGAAGTTCTCGGTGTTTAATTTTTAATAAAAATAAATCCCAATCTATTTCTAAATTGGGATTCCTGATTTTCAGTAATTTATTTGGTTACATTGCTAACTCAAATGATAATCCGTTTTCGTTAGTATACGTGTATCTGCTGTCGCAAGTATTGTTTCCGTAATCAACAACACCATTTAATATTCCGCCCTGAACTTTTAGTCTTCCTTTCGAAACAAATTCACAAGAATATTTTTTAATCAAAGTTTCCTGAACCGTTAACGTTAAGATTTCGCCACTTGGAGAAGTTACCATATGAGTTCCTTCTGTCATTTCATAAACGTTGTCATCAAGTACAAACGGAGTATCAACGCCGGCAGTTTGTTTTACGACAACCATTCCGGAGTTAAGATAAATTCTTCCCGCTAAATCAGTGAATTTTCCATTGGTCACTTTTCTGCTAAATTGTGGTACAGTGGCAACCGTTGTAGTATTGGTGTATTCTATAGTTCCTTCCAGTTTAATGCCGGCAATTGAATAGTCAATTCTTTCTATGGTCATTTTGCTTCCTGTTGTTGTAATTGGTCCGGAAAGTGTGACTTTTAGTTTTCCTTTTTTTGCAATTTGATTGTCTGTACAACCTGTTCCGTAATCTACAGTATATACTTTTGGATAAGAATCGGCACTTTGCTGATTTACTGTAACTGTAGCGCAAATTCCTGGCGCAGCTTCTGTTGTTTTTGCTGCCGGATTTTTAGTTGAAACGAATAATCCTGTTTTAATATCCATTTCATTAGCAGCATCAATTGCCATTGAAGCTCCAACAGAAGATACATCGGTTTGAGCAATCGGTTCACTGTCATTGCTGGAACAAGAAATATATATAAATCCTGTTGCACAAATGGTTAGCAATAAAATAATAGATTTTTTCATAGTAGTTTTGGTTTTTGATTAGGTTTAAATAGTATTCAAATGTAATAAAAAAAATAAATGGCAATAAAAAATCCTGTAAGCAAAGTCTACAGGATTTTAAAACGTTTTTTTATATCAAAATGTTTTATAGAAGAATGATTTTTTTAAACGGTTTTGTAATATTCACTTTTCGCTTTTCTGATTTTTTTATATTCTTCCCAATCAAATCGCACTAAAAATTCTGAAGCTTTTTGTGCACCACGAATAAAAAGATCAATTTTTGCATCTTCTGTCAGGTTAAAGTTAAGCCAGTTGTGACTTCCGGTATCGATGTATCCAATAAGGTTTTTAAAATCAGGATTCTTTCTTAAAAACTCGGAGTCGTAGCCATATCGCGCAGTATCAAACATAGAACTGATGACATTGGTTAATTTTTCATTTTTATGGATTTCATTTTTATCATAACCCAGTTTTATACCAAAAGTAGGAGAGGCCGGAACATTTAAATTTTCATGAAAAATATCAATTGGGAAATTTGAAATTATCCCTCCATCCATAAACATAACTTCAGACGGAACAGAAGTTCTTAAACAGGTTGCATCGTTCCATTTATTCCAGGCTTCAACACCGGTTGGAATATTTTTTATTTTAAAAGGAGAAAAAAATAAAGGGATAGACATAGAAGCGCGAACAAAATCGGCGGGATTTTGCACATCAGGATTAGAGTAAAACAAATCCATCATTTTAGGAAAAACAATTTTGCTTTCTGTAGTGATGTCGGCGGCAATTATGGCCATTTCGCTCCAATGATCTTGTCTCGTATATTCTTCTTTGTCTCCGTAATTAATGCTGTTTATTCGAAATAACTTATTTTTATCTGAAACTCCTTTTAAGCGTAAAGCTCTTAAATCAGCATAATTTTTAATTCCTTTTTGAGAAAGAAGATTCGAAATCCACTGGTAGAAATTATTACCCGGATTTAAACCCAGATCATCTTTAAAATTGTCAACAACCTGACAGCCTTTCATAACTAGTTTTACATTTCCGGCATCGCTGAGTAAGGTGTCAATAAATTCGCGTGCGTCATGATCTCCATCTACAAAATCGTATAAGTTCTTATTGCACAAACAATCCAATATCCATTCTGATTTTTCAATATCACAGGTTCCTGCAGCGGCCATAAGCATCGTATTGATACTTCCGGCAGAAGTTCCGGCGAGACTTAAAAACCGAATTCCCATTTGTTCTAACACATATACATACCCAACCAGGGCAATTCCTAATACTCCGCCGCCTTCCTGTACTAAATCAACATATTGGCAATTATGAACATCAACGATATCAGAATATTTTTTATCCTTGATCTGCTCTTTTAAATCTTTTAAAATTGTCAAAATCTCTCCATTCTCCGTAAATTTTCTCTTATCCATGACTTTTTAATTTTAATATTGATAATCAATAAGTTATGATTTAGGGAGATGTAAAAGTATAGAATGCTCTTGTGTTTGAAAAGGGGATTATTACCCATTTTTTGTACACAAAAAGTCTGGTTCGGGCATAAAAAAACCTGCAAATAATATTTGCAGGTTTAGTAATATAGTAAGATGTGAAAATCTTTATTTAATCATTTCAAAACTTCTTTTTACGAAAGCCGTTAGTGCTTCTCCTTTTAATAAGTTTTGAGATAATTTAGCTAAATCTAAAGCTTGTTTTACCAAATGTTCCTGATGCGTTTTGTCTTCAGTATTCAAAATGTTGGTAGCCAAATCAGAATTGGTATTTACAACCAAATTGTACATTTCCGGCATATTACCCATTCCGAACATTCCGCCACCGCCAGACTGACTCATTTCTTTCATTCTACGCATAAATTCTGGTTGCGTAATAATGAAAGGATCTGCCTGACTATCCATAGCTTCTAACTGAACAGAATATGCTTTAGGAATATAAGCTTCTAACGAAGTTTTTAATTTTTCTTTTTCTTCATCAGATAATTTAGAAATCGTGTTTTCGTCTTTTTTGATTAAGTTGTCAATGTGATCAGAGTCAACACGAACGAAAGTTAAGTCTTTATTATCACCTTCAATTTTTTGAATTAAGTGTGAAATAATCGGAGAATCTAAAAGCAATACTTCATATCCTTTGTCTTTCGCAGTTTGAATATAAGAGTGCTGAGCATCTTTGTTTCCTGCATAAAGAACAACTAATTTTCCGTCTTTATCTGTTTGATTTTCTTTTAAATTCTCTTTTAATTCTTCAAGAGTAAAATATTTATCGTCAACCGTTGGATATAAAACAAATGCACCTGCTTTTTCGTAGAATTTATCTTCAGAAAGCATTCCGTATTCTAAAACGATTTTAATATCGTTCCATTTTGCTTCAAAGTCAGCACGGTTTTCGTTGAATAATGCTTTTAATTTATCGGCAACTTTACGTGTAATGTAGTTAGAGATTTTCTTAACCGCACCATCCGCTTGTAAACCAGAACGGGAAACGTTCAACGGAATATCCGGAGAATCAATAACTCCTTTTAGCATTGTCAAAAATTCAGGTACAATTCCTTCTACGTTATCTGTAACGTAAACCTGGTTTTGATACAATTGAATTTTGTCTTTCTGAATTTGCATATCAGAACCTAACTTAGGGAAATACAGGATTCCAGTTAAGTTAAAAGGATAATCTACATTTAAATGAATGTTGAATAACGGCTCTTCAAATTGCATTGGATACAATTCTCTGTAGAAGTTTTTATAATCTTCATCAGATAATTCAGTTGGCTGTTTTGTCCACGCCGGATTTGGATTATTGATGATATTATCAGTTTCAACAGTTTCATTTACGTAATCTTCAGGAGCATCTTCCGGTTTTGGAAGTGTTTCTGTTCTTGTTCCGAATTTAATCGGAATAGGCATAAATTTATTATACTTATTTAGTAAGCCTGCGATTTTAGAATCTTCTAAAAATTCTAGAGAATCTTCGGCAATATGCAAGATGATTTCTGTACCACGTGAAGTTTTGTCAGCCGGTTCTAACGTAAATTCAGGACTTCCGTCACATGTCCAGTGTGCAGCAGGCTCATCTTTGTATGATTTTGTAATGATTTCTACTTTTTCTGCAACCATAAAAGCAGAATAAAAACCAAGACCAAAGTGTCCGATAATTCCAGAATCTTTTGCAGAATCTTTGTATTTATCAAGGAATTCTTCGGCTCCGGAAAAGGCAACCTGATTAATGTATTTTTCTACTTCATCAGCAGTCATACCCAAACCCTGGTCAATGATGTGGATTTTTTTGCCTTCCTTATCAACTTTGATTTCAATAACAGGATTTCCGTATTCTACTTTAGCCTCACCAATACTAATTAGGTGTTTCAGTTTTAAAGTAGCATCGGTTCCGTTTGAAACCAATTCACGTAAGAAAATCTCGTGATCGCTGTATAAGAACTTTTTGATTAAGGGAAAGATGTTTTCTACCGAAACATTAATTTTACCTGTTGTCATATTTTATAAATTTAGTTTAACGTGATGATTCTCATTTCTTCAAATAGAATACCAATTATTTAAGGGTGACAAAATGGCGCAAGTGTTAATTTTGAAAGAAAATAATTAGATTTTAAAACTAAACTTATTTCTATGAATTGTATCTTTGTAATATAATAATTGTTAAACTGTAAGTATTAACTTAAAAAAAAATGTATAAAATGAAGAAAATTATTTTCATTTGCATGGTTGCCACGATGTTTTTTGCGTGTAAATCATCTTCGTCAACAGCTTCAACTGAGGCAACTACGCTTTCGACTAAACTTGACCGACCTACTCAAGTAGCTATTAAAGGAAATTGGGTTTTAACCAATGTTTCTTATCCGGGTTCTGATTATATCAAAGTAAATTCTTTTGATCTTGCAGATTCTAAATGCTTCATTGGTAGTACATGGAACTTTATTTCAAACAATAATAAGGGTACAATGACTTTAAATGCTCCTAGTTGTACTGCATTTACATCTCCAATCGTATGGAGTATCAACAATCAGGGACTTTTTGTTCTTAAAATTGTAGATCCGGGTTTAAAATCAAAAAATGTTAAATCAGGATATTTGCTAAAAGTAGCCGGATTGACTGATAATTCATTTCAGTTAATCGATAACATTAATGTTGGTGGACAAACTAAGGATGTAACATACCAATTTCAAAGAGCAAATTAATATTAAAAAGAATAAATATGAAAAAGATAACAGTTTTAGGGTTGAGTAGTTTACTTGTATTAGTTAGTTTTTTTGCAAGTTGCGACTCAGTTAAAAATGCAAATAATACACAAAAAGGTGCGGGAATTGGAGTGGTTGCCGGAGGACTTATTGGTGGTATTTTAGGAAATAATTTAGGAAAAGGCGGTAATGCTGCTTTGGGTGCTGCAATTGGTGCTGCCGTTGGTGGTGGAACTGGTGCACTTATTGGAAACAAAATGGACAAACAAGCCCGTGAAATTGATCAGGCTTTGCCAGGTGCAGATGTAGAAAGAGTTGGAGAAGGAATTCACTTAACTTTGAATGAAAATGCAGTTCGTTTTGATACTAATAAATCAACATTGACAAGTACTGCAAAAGCAAATTTAGATAAATTAGTTCCTGTATTTAATGAATACGGAGATACTGATATTCAAATTTTTGGTTATACTGATAACACAGGAAAACCAGAATATAACTTAACACTTTCAGGACAAAGAGCTGCTTCAGTGCAGGCTTATTTAGTTGCAAAAGGATTAAAATCAAGCCGTTTCAAAACTTCAGGTTTAGGAATTGTTGATCCAATTGCTACAAATGATACTCCGGAAGGAAGAGCCCAAAACCGTCGTGTAGAGTTTTCAATTACTGCAAACGACAAAATGGTAAATGATGCGAAGGCTGAAGCCGGAAAATAATTTAGCTCACAATATAATTTTAAAAAAGCTGTTTCAATTGAAGCGGCTTTTTTTTTGACTTTAGAAATTAAACATTGTAAATTTGCTCTCTCAATTATAACTCATGCTCGACATAAAAAATATTTCTTTTTCGTATACTGATAAACCGGTTATTAATAACGTTTCTTTTACCATAGAAAAAGGTCAGAATATTGCTATTATTGGCGAAAGTGGCTGCGGTAAAAGTACGCTGCTTAAACTTATGTATGGTTTATATGATCTTGATGAAGGTGAAATTTTTTATAATGAAAAACCGATTTTAGGTCCAAAATACAATTTGATTCCCGGAATGCCGTATATGAAATATCTGGCTCAGGATTTTGATTTATCTCCGTTTGAAACCGTGGCAGAAAATGTTGGAAAGTTTCTTTCGAATGGTTTTGCCAACATGAAAAAACTTCGTGTTCAGGAATTACTGGAAATGGTCGAAATGGATCAGTTCTCTAATGTAAAAGCAAAATTTTTAAGTGGAGGACAACAACAAAGAGTTGCCTTAGTGCGTGTTTTGGCTTTAGAGCCGGAGATAATTTTGCTGGATGAACCTTTTAGCCAGATTGATGCTTTTCGTAAAAATGCTTTGCGCAGAAATTTATTTCGATATCTAAAACAAAAAGGAATCACGGTTATTATTGCAACACACGACAGTACAGATGCTTTGTCGTTTGCAGATGAAGCAATTGTGATGCGAAACGGAGAAGTTATCATCAAAGATAATCCAACAAAAATTTATGAGAATCCTGAAACTAAATATGTGGCTTCACTTTTTGGAGAAGTAAACGAAGTTGCCACACATTTATTAGTTTCGTATGAAGATGAAACGCACAAAACGCTTGTTTATCCGCACCAGTTTAAAATGGTTCCCGATTCTAAATTGCCGGTAAAAATTAGAAGAACTTATTTTAGAGGAAATCACTATTTGATTGAATCTGTATATAAACGCCAATTAATATTTTTTGAAAGTGAAATTGATTTACCACTTGAAGAAAATGTTTTTTTAGCTTTAAATTATTTATAAGAAAACAATGCCATTAACAGTAAATTATGTTTGTGGCTTTTTAGTTTATTTCTATTTTTTTGTTTCAAAACCTGCTTTTCTTTCAATAAAAAAATTTTATCGACTTTATAATTAAACGATATTAAATTGCTAATACCGAAAAAAATAGTAATTTGTACGCTTATGTTTTAAAGTATACTTAAATTTGCAATCCAAATTTTTAACAAATAATAAAAAGAATATGTATCATTCAAAAATAGCGGGCTTAGGATATTATGTTCCTTCTAATGTTGTCACCAATGATGATTTGTCTAAAATAATGGAGACAAATGATGAATGGATTCAGGAAAGAACCGGAATTCAGGAGCGTAGACATATTATTCGTGGAGAAGATTCTACGACTATCATGGGAGTTAAAGCTGCTAAAATTGCAATAGAACGTTCTGGCGTAGCCAAAGAAGATATTGATTTTGTAGTTTTTGCTACATTAAGTCCGGATTATTATTTTCCTGGGCCGGGAGTTTTAGTGCAGCGTGATTTAGGTTTAAGAACCGTTGGAGCATTAGATGTTAGAAATCAATGTTCAGGTTTTGTGTATGCCATTTCTGTTGCAGATCAATATATTAAAACCGGAATGTATAAAAATATTTTGGTTATTGGTTCAGAAGTGCATTCAACAGGATTGGATATGACAACTCGCGGACGCGGTGTTTCGGTGATTTTTGGAGATGGAGCAGGAGCAGCTGTTTTGAGCCGTGAAGAAGATTTAACAAAAGGAATTTTGTCTACGCATTTACATTCAGAAGGACAACATGCAGAGGAATTAGCTTTGCAGGCACCGGGAATGGGAGCGCGTTGGGTAACCGATATTTTAGCTGATAATGACCCAAATGATGAAAGTTATTATCCATACATGAATGGACAATTTGTGTTTAAAAACGCAGTAGTTCGTTTTGCTGAGGTAATTAACGAAGGTTTGGAATCAAATGGTTTGCAGGTTTCAGATATTGATATGTTGATTCCGCATCAGGCAAATTTGAGAATTTCACAATTCATTCAGAATAAATTCAAATTGAGCGACGATCAGGTTCATAATAACATCCAGAAATACGGAAACACAACCGCAGCATCTATTCCAATTGCTTTAACCGAAGCGTGGGAACAAGGAAAAATAAAATCTGGAGATACTGTTGTTTTAGCTGCTTTTGGTAGCGGATTTACATGGGCAAGCGCAATTATCAAATGGTAATTTAAGTTTTGATTTATAATATTTAAAACCTGCTCTTTTTTGGAGCGGGTTTTTTTATGATTTAGTGTTTTGTTGTGTAATTTTGTCATTGCGAGGAACGAAGCAATCTCGCTAACAATTTACACAGTTGCTGAACAAAAAGAACTGCGTGTGGTTGCTTCGTTCCTCGCAATGACAAACTTTGATAAAATATCTTTTGTAAAATGAAAAAAAATCAACTTGAAATAGCCTGTTTTAATTACGAATCGGCATTGATAGCTCAGGAAAATGGTGCTGACCGAATAGAATTATGCGAGAATATGCAGCTTGGAGGAACAACACCAAATTCAATTTTAGTGGTAAAAGTTCGCGAAAGCCTGACTATTAAAATGCATGTCATTATACGACCTCGTGGTGGAAATTTCGTTTATTCTGATGAAGAACTAACCGAGATGAAGCAAGATATTAAACAGTATAAAAAACTGGGAGTTGATGGTTTTGTTTTTGGAATTTTAAAAGAGAACGGAAAGATCAATAAAAAGCAAAATCAGGAATTGGTGCATTTAGCGCATCCGCTCTCGTGTACGTTTCACCGTGCTTTTGATGTTGTTAAGGACGTCGAAAAATCTCTTGAAGATATTATTGAATGCGGTTTCAAAACAATTTTGACTTCAGGGCAGGGAATTAATGTAGAGGAAGGAATTTTTGCTTTAGAGAAAATTCAAAAATTAGCCAAAGACAGAATCGAAATTATGCCTGGCGGCGGTTTAAGATCTTCGAATATTAAATTACTTCAGGAAAAACTTGAACCTACATTTTATCATTCATCAGCCATTACAGATAAAACAGAAACAGCAAATCCGGAAGAAATAAAAGAATTAAAGAATTTTTTATAATCCAATATAAAAATAGAAAAGCCTGGAGTTGGCATACTCCAGGCTTTTCCTTTTCTACAAGAACTATTAAAATCTACTAATAAAAGAGGGATTAAAACATTCCACCGCCGCCTTTATTAGTGTTATCTTCTCTTTGTTTACGTTGCAGGTTTTTGATTTTTGCACCTCCAAAGTTATATGTTAATCCTAAATATACGGTTTGGCTTTCCCATGAAAACTGACCAGATTGCGGATAAGGATACATCGTATCAAACGCATATTTCATTGTATTGAATACGTCATTGAAACGTAAACTGATGTTCATCTTGTTGTCTAACAATGTATAACGCGAACCTATGTCCATTTTGTACATTTCATGGCTATTATTTTGCAATCCGTCAACAGCACCTCTGTAAAAACCGAATAATAAGAAGCTTAAACGTTTATTTGCCTTAAAGTTTGAGTTCATACGACCGTTGAATGCTCCAACCGTAACTTTTCTTTCAATTGGGTTGCTTGTATTTGTTGCTGCATCATATTGAAACACAACTCCTTGTTGATTAATACTTGAAAAATCAATAGATGGCTGAATATCCCACCATTTTGTAATTTTATAATTGAATGAAACCTCAAATCCAAAAGAAGTATTATGATCGTAGTTGGTAAAAGTCATAATTTGTTTGTTACCGCTTGGATCTGTTTCATCAGGATATAAAATTCTGCTAATTTGGTCATTAATGCTTCTGTAGAAAACTCCGGTTGTAAAACTTCCTTTTTCAAGTGTTTTAGTATAATTAAGCTCTACAGAGTTTGTAAATTGTGGTCTCAAATCAGGATTACCAAATGAAGTTACTAATGGTGTAGAAAACTCACGAATAGGTTTTGTCTGGTCTAAACTTGGTCTGTCTACACGACGGCTGTAGCTTAATTGTAAAGTATTTTTCTCGTTTAAGTTATAAGTCAAATAAGCAGACGGATACAATGTAAGGTAATCATCGTCAAATTTTGTTTCGCCACGATTTAAATTGGCAGCCATTTTATAACTTTCAAAACGAGCTCCTACCTGATAACTGAATTTTGTAAACTTTTGTCCAAAAGTTACATAAGCCGAGTAAATATCTGTATCATAGGTATAATTAGAAACTTGATTTTGTGTTGGATTAGTTGGATTATTTCTGTTATAATCATTATCCGTACGTGTTATTCTGGCTTCGGCACCTGCTTCAAGAGTTGTTTTAGCATTTAGCGGATTTACATAATCCACGTTTAGTGTTCCCAGTTTTCTATCGTACTCATAAAAGTCATTATAGATATCCGAGTTTACAGTGTTATTAAGCATTGTAATCTGATTGTCAAAATTTGCATTTTGAGATTCTTTGGTGTCGCTATAATTTCCTTCGAAATCTAAAGTATGACCTTCTTTTTTGAAAATATGTTTGTAGGCAAGATTGTAAGTTCCTGTTGTATTAGGTCCTTCATATCTTGATTTTTGATACATATTTGCAATACCGTCAGGCGAATTAATATAATCAATATCAGTGTTTACTAATCCAACTCCTGTTGATTTATTTTGATTGGTATAAAAAGACAAAGTGTTGAAATCATCAATTAAATAATCCATACCAATTTTGTATAAGTACGAATCGTCATCATTAACAATGTCTAACTTTTGAATAGTACTTTGATCTGCTTTTGCAATATAACCATCATTAAAATGTTTTCCGAAGTTGTTTCCAGCATTTCCAAAGAAATTTACTTTTCCGGTTTTATAATTTAAATCTAAAGACTGATTGAATTTTGCTGTTTCTCCAAAAGTAATTCCACCGCTGTAAGTTCCGTTAAAACCGTTATTTGCATTTTTATGCAAAACAATATTAATGATTCCCGACATTCCTTCAGGATTGTACTTGGCACTTGGATTTGTAATCAACTCAATTTTTTTGATAGAAGTTGATGGAATTTGTTTCAATAATTGAGCTGGATCAATATTAGAAGGACGTCCGTCAATTAATACACGTACATTATCATTTCCGCGAAGCGAAAGTTTTCCGTCCTGATCCACATTCACAGACGGAATATTATTCATAATGTCTGATGCAGAAGCTCCGGCTGTCGTCAAATCCTTACCAACATTAATTACTTTTCTGTCGATTTTTTGTTCGATTGTCGAACGTTCCGCGATAATGTTTACGCCTTTTAACTGAGTCGCTTCTTCTTCAAGAGAAACATTTACCGTTGCTGTTTTTTTGTTTTCGCTTAAAATCACAGACCCGATATATTTTCTAAATCCGATATACTGAATTTCGATAGTATAACTTTTTAACGCTAAATTTTTAATCGAAAAATCCCCATTGTCATCTGTATTTACTCCGGTAACTACTTTTCCATTTTCTTTAATAGAAACTGTCGCATAAGAAATAGGTGCATTGTTTGATTTTTCGATAATTTTTCCGGAAACAGTTCCCGAATTTTGGGCTTGTACTGTTGATATTACACCCAGTAATACGAACAGAAAGAATTTTAATTTCATAGTTTGGTACTGATTATTTGATTGATTGATGATGATTCTTGTTTGAGTAATTTTTTTTCAATGGATGAATTTAAATTTCCTATAAGACTATTTCAGCATTGATTTGTTACAAGAAATTAATAGTAAAAAAATAAATTTTTTGTAGGGGTACTGTTTTATAAGAGATTAGCAATTTAATTTTTTGATAATTTTAACAATTAAAACAGTTTGTTCTTTGAGAAATTCTAACTGTTTTATATTATTTTATATGTTTTTCATTTTCTGTATTTGATGAATAAGCAGTATCTTTGCTCACTTTAAAAAATAAGTTTACATGTCATTATCACAAATTCTTACTCCTTCTATACAAAAAGCAATACAAGCATTATTTGATGTTACTGTTGATAAAATCGAATTTCAAACTACCAGAAAAGAGTTTGAAGGCGATATTACAATGGTAATTTTTCCTTTATTGAAAGTGATTAAAAGCAATCCTGCAGAATTAGGAAATAAAATTGGAAATTATCTGGTTGAAAATGTTACTGAAGTGGCACGCTTTAACGTAGTTTCAGGCTTTTTGAATATTGTAATTGCGGATAGTTATTATTTGAATTTCTTTAATGAAATAAAAGACAATTCTAAATTTGGATATGTAACTCCTGATCCTGATGATAAGGCAATTATGGTCGAATATTCTTCGCCAAACACCAATAAACCGTTGCATTTAGGTCACGTTCGTAATAATTTATTAGGATATTCTGTTGCTGAAATTATTAAAGCATCGGGTAAAAAAGTTTACAAAACTCAGATCATCAACGATCGTGGAATTCATATATGCAAATCAATGCTGGCGTGGGAAAAATTTGGAAACGGTGAAACTCCGGAAAGTTCAAATTTAAAAGGTGATAAACTTGTAGGTAAATATTATGTTGAATTTGATAAGGCTTATAAAGCTGAAATCAATCAATTGATAGAAACCGGAAAAACAGAAGAAGAGGCTAAAAAACAAGCGCCAATCATTGTTGAAGCGCAGGATATGCTGAAAAAATGGGAAGCCGGAGATGAGAAAGTTATTGCACTTTGGAAGAAAATGAACGAATGGGTTTATGAAGGTTTTGCCACAACGTATACAAATCTTGGAGTTAATTTTGATAAATATTACTACGAAAGCAATACGTATTTACTAGGAAAAGATGTAGTTCAGGTCGGTCTTGATAAAGGTGTTTTTGAAAAAGATCCTGATGGTTCAGTTTGGATTGATTTAACGGATGAAGGTTTAGATCGTAAAATTGTTTTGCGTTCTGACGGAACTGCAGTTTATATGACTCAGGATATCGGAACTGCTATTCAGCGTGTAAAAGATATGCCGGATGTTGGCGGAATGGTTTATACGGTTGGAAACGAGCAGGATTATCATTTTAAAGTTTTGTTCTTAATCCTGAAAAAATTAGGTTTTGACTGGGCTTCAAGCTTGTACCATTTATCATACGGAATGGTTGATCTACCTTCCGGAAAAATGAAAAGCCGTGAAGGAACTGTTGTAGATGCTGATGATTTGATGCAGGATATGACAGATACTGCTAAACAAATTTCTGAAGATTTAGGAAAACTTGACAGTTATTCTGCCGAAGAAAAAGCTAAATTGTACAAAACAATTGGTCTTGGAGCTTTGAAATATTACATTTTAAAAGTAGATCCAAAAAAACGTATTTTATTTAATCCGGAAGAATCTGTTGATTTTGCCGGAAATACTGGTCCGTTTATTCAGTATACATACGCGAGAATTCAGTCAATCATTCGTAAAGCTGATTTTGATTTTTCGGCTAAAACAAATACAGAAGAATTACACGAAAAAGAAAAAGAACTGGTAAAACAAATCGAACTTTTCCCCGAAGTAATTCAAAATGCGGCACAAAATCATAGTCCGGCTTTAATTGCCAATTATACCTATGATTTGGTAAAAGAATACAATTCCTTCTATCAATCCGTTCATATTTTAGGTGAAACTGATTTAACAAAAAAAATATTCAGAGTTCAGTTGTCTCAAAAAGTAGCTGAAGTTATTAAATCTGCCTTTACTTTATTAGGAATTGAAGTTCCGGAGAGAATGTAAGAAGAAATAATTTTATACTTAAAGCCGATAGTTCCTTAGAATTATCGGCTTTTTTTGTGGCAAAATTTAAAATTCAATACTTCTCTTTATTTGTATGTTGCTGTTAATTAGTTGTTTAATTTTGGTAGTTTAATTTTTTTGTAGTAAATTTATTATATGACTAAATAGTTCTGCTTAAGGGAACTTATTTTTTATTTTTAACTATTTTGAATTAGTAAGCTTTTAGTAAAAATAGAGGATGAAACCGTTTGAAACTGGTGTTTTAGACGGTTTTTTTGTTTTGAAAAAATTGCTAATATTTATAATTCTTTTTAATTAATTGTGTTAAAACAATTATTGTTACGTGGTAAAAGAAAGTAAATTCGTCGTTTTAAATTGTTAAATACTACTAAAATATTGTTAAAATTGTTATTTTTTAATAATTTGCATGAATAACCTTAAACAATAATAGTAATGAAACAAAAATTAAAAGGATTTGTAATACTTCTTTTTATGCTATCGCAAATAGCATTTTCACAAGAAAGAACTGTTTCAGGAATTGTTTCTGATAACACCGGGATGCCAATTCCAGGTGTTACAGTATCAGTTAAAGGAACAAACAATACAACACAAACTGATTTTGATGGTAAGTACTCTATAAAGGCTTCACCGAATCAAATTTTGCTATTTACCTACATTGGTATGAAAGCCAATGAAGAACCCGCATCTTCAACAACAGTTAATGCAAAATTGGTTGGAGATGCCTTAGAACTTGAAGGTGTAGTTGTGGTGGCTTTTGGAACTCAGAAAAAATCTGAAATCACGGGAGCAGTTACTAAAATTGACGCTAAGGCATTAGAAAACACTCAGGCTTCAAATGCAATTCAATCTTTAACCGGTAAAGTTGCGGGGGTACAAATTAGTGCTAATTCCGGACAACCCGGAGATCCGCCTCAGGTAAGATTTAGAGGTATTGGATCTATTTCATCATCAAACGCACCACTTTATGTTGTAGATGGTTTTCCATATAATGGAGACATAAATGCTATAGCAACCCAGGATATCGAATCTATAAGTTTCCTGAAAGATGCCTCATCAAATGCGCTATATGGTAGCAGAGGAGCAAACGGGGTTATTATTGTTACTACAAAAAAAGGAAAAAAAGGGAAATTAAAAGTCACTTACGAAACTAAAATTGGGGTTAACTCAAGAGCTGTTCCTGAATATGACATGATTACTGATCCTGGAGATTATTACAAAACAGTTTATAATAGGATAAGAAATGGTTTAATCTATGCGGGTGAAACACCTACAGATGCATCAACTATTGCAGCAGAGAACTTAATTGTTGGAGACACTTATTCTTTGGGTTATAACAATTATAATGTACCTAATGATCAGGTGATAAATCCTGCAACAGGACAACTTAATCCTAATGCCAGATTATTATATCATGATGATTGGGCTAAGGAATTGTTCAGAGATGCAACCAGAACAGAGCATTTTTTGAGCTTATCAACCAGTACAGATAATCTTAGTTCTTATTTATCTGTAGGTTATCTTAAAGATAATGGTTACACAATCAACTCAAACTTTAAACGCGCAACTGTTAGAGCAAATGTAGATTACAATGTTAACAGTAAAATAAAAATTGGTACAAATCTAAACTTTGCCAACACAGACCAAAATGCACCAATATCTCAGGTAGGATCTGCGACTTATAGTAACTTGTTTAGCTGGGCAAGAAATATTGCACCAATTTATCCGGTATGGCAAAGGGATGCTAGTGGAAATATAGTAAATGACTCAGATGGTGAAAGAGTTTATGATTTTAATCAGTCAGGAGACCGTCCGTATGGAGCAAATCTTAACCCTTATGGAACAACTTTATTGAATACAAATTTAAACGAAGAGAATAAATTTGGTGCCAGAGGGTATGTTTCTATAGACTTCTTAAAAGATTTTAATTTCAGATACAATCTTGGATATGATTTATTGGCAGGATATTATTTAAATACAACTACCGGTGAAGGTGGAGATGATGCGGGTGTTAATGGTCGAAATTCAACAGCAACATCAAATGATTATACGATAACAAATCAACAGCTTTTGTCATGGAAAAAAACAATAGGAAGTCATACACTTGATATCCTTGTTGGACATGAATCGTCTGATTATAAATCAAAAATGTTAGCGGGTCAAAAATCCGGTGCTGTTATACCTAATTTGCCTATTTTAAGTAACGCAACAAAGTATGTATATGTTGACGGATACAACGATCTTTATAATGTAGAAGGTTATTTTTCAAGGTTAAACTACAATTACAAAGAAAAATATTTTATTAATGGTAGTTTCAGAAGAGACGGATCTTCAGTATTTGCACCAGAAAACAGATGGGGTAATTTCTATGGTTTTGGAGCGGCCTGGTCGATAATGAAGGAATCCTTTTTCCCAAAATCAAAAGTAATTACAGATTTAAGAATAAAAGGTAGTTACGGTGAACAAGGAAATGATAATATATTTTATCCGGCAACCTCTCAAATAAGCCATCGTTCTTATTTTGGAAGCGCAAGGAATTATTATGCTTACCAAACCCAATATGAAATAGTACCAGATGCGGATGGAAACGCAAGTGTCCTTACAGTATATCAGGGAAACAGAGACATTAAATGGGAAAAATCAGCCAATATGAATGTTGGATTTGAAATTGAATTATTCAACAGAGTAAATATAGAAGCTGAATATTTCGAGAGAAAAGTAAGTGATTTGATCTACAATCGTCCAAATTCGCCATCATCAGGAGTTTCATTTGTTACAGAAAATGTAGGTGATATGAATAACAAAGGTGTAGAGATTAATCTAGGAATCGATGTTATTAAAACAGAAGATATCGACTTTAACATTTGGGTTAACGGAACTCATTACAAAAATGAAGTTACATCATTGCCTAAGCCATTTACAAACGGAATTTTTCGTTTTGAAGAAGGAGCCCCGGCTTATGCTTTTTATTTAAGGAAATTTGCAGGTGTCGATAAAACGAATGGAGATGCATTATGGTATATGGATGTAAAAGATGCTTCTGGAAATGTAACGGGAACTACCACTACAAATGTGTATGGAAATTCTACGCAATATTTAAGTGATAAAGATGCAAATCCGGATGTGTATGGTGGATTTGGAACTATTTTCAGATATAAAAACATAACATTCCAAGCCAGTTTTGCCTATCAATTTGGAGGATATATGTTTGATGGTGTTTATCAAACCGCAATGTATTCCGGTTCAGATAATATTGGTCAAAACTATCATAAAGATGTACAAAAAGCCTGGTCTGTGGATAATCCAAATTCTGACATTCCGAGAATTGATCACATTTCAACACTACAAATGTCAGCTTCAGATTATTTCTTAATCAAATCCGACTATTTAAGTATACAGGATGCTTCCATATCGTATGATTTTAAAAATAGCAGACTTGAAGATCTTGGAATTCAATCTACAAAATTTAGTTTAATGGGTTCTAATCTGGCCTTATGGTCTGAAAGAAAAGGTATGGATCCGAGGTTAAATAACTTAGGATCCAGAACGAACAATGGGCAATCTTTAAATGTGTATGGAGTTATGAGAACTATTTCATTTGGTTTAACAGTAAATTTTTAAGAACATGAGAAAATTAATTATACTTACATTATCATTGTTCATATTCGCAAGTTGTGAGGATGATTTTTTGGACACAGTACCAGAATCAACTATTAATGACGAACAGCTTGCGACATCTGCTGCTGCAAACGCGGCAATTATAAATGGAGTTTATTCTGCCCTCAGATCATATGGATTGTCTGTAGCGGGTAATCATGAAGATTATGGACATAAATCAATACTTGCAGCGACAGATATGATGTCGAATGACATGCTAATGACTAAATCGAGCTGGTATGGATCTTTTTATAATTATTTAGGAAGGCAGCAAACAAATAGCAGATCACGATTAGCGTGGAGTATCTATTATCCACAGATTAAAACACTAAATGTGGTATTAACTGCTATCCCGACTGAAGCTGCAACAGACAATGACTTAAAGAAAATCAGAGGAGAGGCTTTAGCTTTAAGAGGTTATTTTTATTTTATGTTAGCACGTATGTATGGGCCAACGTATATTGGAAACGAAGATGAACTTTCTGTACCACTCTATACTCAGGTAACATTAGAAGGAGCACCAAGAGCAACAGTTACTGAAGTTTATACTGTAATTGAAAATGACCTATTAGAATCTATTCAATTATTAGAAGGAATTCCTGGTTCAGGAACCAATGCTGTAAATCAAAGTGTTGCAAAAGCATTTTTAGCTGATGTTTATCTTGAAATGGGTAAATATGCCGAAGCTGCTCCTCTTGCACATGCTGCCAGACAAGATTATCCATTGTTGTCCCAAAGTGTATGGTTAAATGGTTTTTATGATCTTACACTTAATAGTGATACGATGTGGGGTGCAACCATAACTTCTGCACAAAGTAGTTTTGTGGCCAGTTTCTTTTCTCATTTTGACAACACAAATATGGATGGATATGCCGGAGGATTAGAGATTTATAAAAATATAGACAAAAATCTATATAACAGCATATCAAATACAGATTTTAGAAAAACGGTATTCGTAGCACCAGGTGGAAACGCAACTTATCCTGCATTGCCGGAATATGCCAATACAAAGTTTAGAGATCCAACTGTGGATTCAGGGGATTATATATATCTGAGATCAGCTGCGACGTACTATATAGAAGCAGAAGCTCTTGCCAGATCAGGAAATGAACCGGCAGCGAGACAAGTTTTATATGATATAACAATTACAAGAGATCCGGCATATGTTCTATCTACAAAAAGCGGTACGGCTTTAAGAGATGAAATCATTCTTCAAAAACGAATTGAATTATGGGGAGAAGGATATGCATGGTTCGATATGAAACGTTTAGGAGTCGCTCTTACAAGAGATTATCCGGGTTCTAATCATCCTGCCTTTGGAAAATTCAATATTCCTGCGGGAGATAACAGATTTATATTTCAGGTTCCGCAAGCTGAAATAGATGCTAATCCATTAATTGAACAAAGCCCTTTGTAAAATTATTTAGGTAAATAAAAAAAGCCGATAGTTCTAAAACTATCGGCTTTTTTCTAACTAACTAAAATATTTTTACTTTACAAACTTGTTGATAATCGCATCAGTTTCTGCTTTTGTGGCGTCTGGTTTTAAATCAAACAAAAGAGAATAAAGCGCTTTTCTATCTACTTTAGCTTCTAAATTTAAGTCTTGATGTCTGTCAAAAAGAGTTTGCCATTTGTCGCGAACATTTTTCCAAAGTGCATTGTTTGCTGCCCACCATTTTTGAGCAGCGATACATTTAATATCCGGAACTTTAGTATACACATCCATTCCTTTTTCTTCTGCTAATAAAACATCTTTTCCGCTGTCATCTCTAATAAGTTTAGCGTTGTCTTGTTCGTGATTCCAGCCTGTAGCGGTAATTTCGTGAATATTTCTTCTTTTTAAAACATTATAATCATTACGTTTTGTTTGCTCTCTTCTAGGTAGAGGAGCATCAGCAACATTTGACCAGTAATCTTCTCCGTCAACATGTACCCAAGTCGAAGAACCTTCATATCTTGGACTATCATCTACCTGATACACTTTTTGAGTCCATTGACCTTTAACTGCTTTTTTGTCTAATTTTTTATATTTCCAGGAAGTTCCTTTATCAAATGAATACAAATCTGTGTTTTCATACAGCCAGTCTTGTCTCCAGTGTTTGATAATCATATCATCACTAACAATTAATAAATGCTGCATTACAATTTTATTTGGAGTGTCTTCTAATAATTCTACCCATTCTAAAGCAGATTCATGTTTAGTCTCTGAAGGTTTGTAAGTAAGACTATCCTTAGGATATTGAAAAGTTTCTGTAAAATTAAATTTCACTTCATAACAACCACACATCGATTTAATTGATTTGATGTCTTGTTGTTTTTTATCCTGACTAAAGCCAAGACTGCATGTCAAAGCCATAATGGCTGAAAAATAGAGACTTTTTGTAATCATAACTTATTATTTTGATTTTAAAATTTTTTGCAAATATATGATTTTTATTTAGAACAAATAAAAATAGTTTCTATATTTGCGCCATTATTAAGAATCAATAAAAATAATGAAAATTAAAATTACGCTATTTACAGTACTTGTTTTTTGCCAAATTTCTGTTGCACAGGAAAAAGATACAACGGCTGTAAATAAACTTTCAGAAGTCGTTGTTACAGGTCAATTTGAACCTCAGTCTATAAAAAAATCAGTTTTTAATGTTCGTGTGATTTCTAAAGAAAATATAAAGCAGCTGGCTGCAAATAATTTGGCAGATGTTTTAAATCAGTATTTGAATATAAGTGTGACATCAAATGGTGATGATGGACGTTCAAAAGTTTCTATGTTTGGATTAGATGCACAGTATTTTAAAATTTTGGTTGATAATATACCTCTAGTAAGTGATACAGGAATGGGTACAAATGTAGATTTAACACAGGTGAATCTTGATGATGTTGAACGTATCGAAATAATTGAAGGCTCGATGGGAGTAACTCACGGAGCAAATGCTGTAACTGGTATCTTAAATATTATTACTAAAAAAGGAGGCGGTTATAAATGGCAGATAAGTGCAACTGTTCAGGAAGAAACGGTGGGGAAGGAGTTTGCATTTTTTGATAAAGGCCGTCATATTCAATCAGCTAAAATTGGTCATAATTTTAATGAAAATTGGTTTGTAAATATTGGAGGGAATCGCAATGTAATGGCAGGTTACTATGATAACATGCAAGGAAAAGATTACGACAAAAATGATGGATTTAGAGGATACACGCAGCTTCCAAAAGAACAATTGGTAGGAAATGCTATTTTGGGCTATCAAAAAAATGCTTTTAGAATTTTTTACAAATTTGATTATTATGGTGAAGATGTCCACTACTACAGTCCAATTGTAAATATACAAGATAATTATCCATTTGCTGATACATATTTTTCTAGAGACAAAAGATACATAACTAATCGTTACTACCACCATTTAAATGCTAGTGGAAATCTTTTTTCGAAACTAAAGTATAATGTTTCGGTTTCTCAACAGAAACAAGAACGTGATTTAGAGAATTTCGTTTATCATATAGATACAAAACAAGAAGTTGACAACAAAAGAGATACTTATCAATCAAAAGAGGTATTTTATTCTACAGGAGCATTGAGCAATTTCTTTGATAATAAAAATGTGGACTTTCAACTTGGTTATGAAATTACAAACGAGAATGGTTTTTATGATTCTTCTGTAGGAGCTTTTAGAAATGATAATCAGCAGGGCGTAGATATTAGAAAAAGACTTGAGAATTATGATATTTATTCGGTTGCCGAAATAAGTATAAATAATAAATTCTCAATTCGTCCAGGACTTCGATTTTCATTTCAAAGCGCTTTTGACAATCAATATGCAAGTTCTTTAGGTTTAAGATATCTTTTTGATAAAGGACTAGAGGCAAGAGCTTCTTTGGGTAAATCTTATCGTACTCCAAACTTTGATGAATTGTATACTTATTTTGTAGATTCAAACCATAACATGCAGGGAAATGCAGATTTGATTCCTGAAACAAGTACTTCTTATGAATTTAGCTTAAAAAGAGCTTGTACTTTTGATTCTGGTGCTCAAATCTCGAACAACTTAGCTGTTACATATTTGGATGTTGATGATAGAATTGATCTAGTTACAATACAGGTTAACCCTCTGCATTATAAATATGTTAATATCAACAAATATAAAATGTGGAATATTTCTACAGTTGAACAATATACTTATAAAAACTGGAATGTAATGTTAGGAGCAGCCGTAGTTGGAATTTCAAGGAAACTTGATTTGGCTGCTGAAAACTTAGTATCTGATGATAAATTTTTCTATTCGTTTCGATTAAATTCCAGCATCTCTTATAATATACCAAAATGGAATACTCTTTTAGCAGTTTTCTATAAATATAATGGACAACAGCAACAGTATGTTGCAGGGACAGGTACTGATGGAAAAGCTGGTTTCTTTCTGGCTGAAATGCAGCCTTATAGCTGGATGGATGCTTCTATTCGAAAATCACTTTTTAAAAATCAATTTGAAGTCACTGTGGGAGCTAGAAACTTGTTTGATGTTACTAGTCTGCAATCTGTTCAAAATGGAGGCGGCGACGCATCTGGAGGAGTTCACGGAGGCACAAGCACTGACATGATGTTAGGGTATGGCCGATCTTACTTCTTAAAACTTACGTATAACCTAAATTTTAATTAATATATATAAATACCATGAAAAAGAACTTTATTTTAATTCTTTCTTTCGTATTACTAGCTTTTACAGCTTGTAATAATGACGATAATGAAACGGTAGCTGTTAATACAGTTGCTTTTGCTGCAACTTCAGTAAATTTAACTGCTGCTGCAACTCCAATAGAGATAAAATTTGCGTCTCCTACAGCTGCTGCAGGATCTGTAACTTTATCATTTGTTGAAACTGCTGTTGCTAGTGGCACTGATTTTACTACTTTACCAGCTGCTGCTGGAAAAACGATTGTAATTCCATTTGAAAAAAATGTATCATCTGTCTCTTTTACTTTTAATAAGTTAAAAGATGCTATAGAAGGTGAAGTAAAAAATGTAGTTTTCACTATTACAAGTGCTACTATCAATACTACAATTGCAGAAAACAAAACTATTCAGGTAAACTTTAACGAAACTGCTTCTTTAGGAAATGCATTAGCTCCGGGAGTTGGTGGTCCAACAGAGCCAAATCAGGTTTTTGTTGATTTAAGTAGTGGAAAAATGACTGCGGTTCCTAGAGTTTCATGGGATTTAGGATTCTACTCTGGAACAGATTTTAGAGTAATAATAAATCACACTGTAAGAATGTCTGCTAAACAAACGACTAGTGTAAATATTGATGAGGTTCAAGCAGAAGATGCGACTATGCTTGTTAATGGTAATGGAAGTACTACTCAAGTTGACGATCCGGCTGGAGATCTTACTAAAACAGCTATTGCAGTAATTTCTGCAACAGATGCTGATAATAAAGTATATGTAATTAATATGGGTAGTAATCCGGGAACAACTGATCCGAAAGTTGGATCTGAAGGTACAGGTACTGGTCCTTCTAGAGGATGGAAAAAAGTTAGAATTTTAAGAAACGGTAATGATTATAAAGTTCAGTATGCTGATATTGCAGCTACAACTCATGAAGAAATCATTGTTTCAAAAAACACAGCGTATAACTTTACTTTCTTAAGTTTATTAGATAAGAAAACAGTTAGTGTAGAGCCTCAAAAAACACAGTGGGATATTAGTTTCACAAGTTTTACTAATACAACTTCAATGGGAGCAGGTTTAGTTCCTTATAATTTTGCAGACTTCGTTTTAAATAACGTTAAAGGTGGTGCAAAAACTTACCAGGTACTTACAACAGATTTTGCATATGATGGTTTCACATTAGCAAATGTTGACAACGCTAAATTTACAGACGATCAAAGGAATATCGGTTCAAATTGGAGAGGAACTACAGGAGGAACTGATGCAAATGGCAATCCTGTTTCTTTATTTGTAGCAAGAACAGATCGTTTCTTTGTGGTTAAAGATCCAGCAGGGAACGTTTATAAAGTAAGATTTACAGCAGGTGTAAACGCAGCTGGTGAAAGAGGCAATCCTACATTCCAATACGCTATTTTAAAATAATTGATAAAAAATCAAAAGAAAATACAGATTATTTCATTCTACTATATGATGTTTTTCATCAAAATCTAGTTAATCATTAGCTTTGTTTTTTTTATTTTTTTTGAGAGAGGTCAGATTTATCTGACCTCTTTTTTTATTGTTAAAATCAACGATAGATTAATGTTTAATCCTATATTTGCACGTGTTTTTTATAAGGAATTAACAAGAATGGAGAACATGTTCTTGTGTGTTTATTCTTCAAAATTTATAACTACTAAGTGAATACAAAATCATATTTTTTTCAGTCTTTTGCTATTGTAGCATTGGCATTTATAGCTTTCATAGGGTTTAAACAGGTTTTGCCGAATAAAATTTTTTCGGACAGTAAAATCGATTCTAAAAACGTACTTATAGACAGTTTGCTTTTAGAGTCGGTGGCCAATGATTCTTTATCTGAAGAAAGCGACAGTATTGCCGAAATCGAAAGACAGGAAGCACAGGAAAATATCACTTTTGATGCAACTCAGGGCATTGAATTTCCTTCTGAAACTTTCGAAAACTACAAGGGATATCAATACCTGATTTCTTTTTATGAGAAACTATATCAGCTGGAAAAAAATCCGCAGGCAAAAGTAAGGATTGCTTATTATGGCGATTCTATGACCGATGGTGACTTAATTGTTCAGGATGTTCGAAATAATTATCAGGAACGTTTTGGTGGAAATGGAGTTGGATTTGTTTCCATCACTTCAGAATCTGCAGCATCAAGAGGATCTATAAAATCAGTATATTCTAAAAACTGGAAAACACAATCGTACTTAAATGTAAAAAGACCAACAAGTCCTTTTGGAGTAAACGGACATGTTTTTTTTGCTAATGATATTAAAAATCCAACCTGGATACAATTCGAAGCCGGATTGAACAAACATGTTTCGACTTTGGATAATCCAACTTTATATTACGGAAAGTCACATCGAAGAGGAAACGTCAATTTTATTATCGGAAAAGATACATTGCGAAAAACGCTTTCTCCGAATAATTTAGTGAACACTTTAAAAGTAACTTCGGGAAGTATAAAAGCGTTTAAAGCCAATTTTGTTCAGGCAGATTCCATTCCTATTTATGGTTTTAATTTCGATAACGGAAGCGGAGTTCACGTAGACAACTTCTCTCAAAGAGGCAATTCAGGATTGCCAATATCGATGTTTAATGCTGATGTGATGCAGTCTTTCAATAACAGCTTAAAATATGATTTGGTTATTTTGCATTACGGAACTAATGTTTTAAATTACGGAACTAAAAATTATTCCTGGTATGAAAAAGGAATGAAGAAAACCGTCAATAAAATCAAGGAATCTTTTCCGGGAGTTTCTATTTTAATTGTTTCCACAGCTGATAAATCGACCAAATATGATTTGGAAATGAAAACAGATTCTGCTGTAGTTCCTTTAATGAAAGCCCAAAAAAGATATGCTCTTGAAACAGAATCGGGCTTTGTAAATTTATATACCCTGATGGGTGGAGACGGTTCGATGGTAAAATGGGTTGATGAAGCGCCGGCCAGAGCCAATAAAGATTATACGCATTTTAACCAGCGTGGTGCAAAAGCTATTGGTAATTTATTGTATGGCCAGTTAAATAAAGGATACGAACAATATAAGGAGCTGCGCGAAAAACGCGATGTTGCCAATAAACCAAAAACAGTCAGAAAAGCGAAAGCAGATTCTCTCTCTGTTAAAAAAGATAGTCTAAATGAATAAACTTATTATCCTCTTTTGTTGTCTTTTTTTCTCTGTAAACAATCAGGCGCAAAAGTCAGTTTCACTTTTAATAACTAACAAAATGATTAGTAAAATCGACAGCGCAACGATTGAATCCTATACTGGAAATCACATTTATAATGCACAAGTATTAGAAAGAGTTTTTAAGAGATTAAAAGAAAATGAAGGCGATAATAAACAAAAAATAAACATTGTACATATTGGTGATTCTCATATTCAGGGGGATTTAATGACCAATAAAATTAGAAAGCTTTTACAGCAGCAATTTGGAAATGCAGGAAGAGGATTTGTTTTTCCGTATCAATTGGCCAAAACAAACGGTTCTTACAACGAAAGATTTTATTCGAACAGAACCTGGGAAAGTTACAGAAATATTCTGCCGCAAAAAAACAAACCGGTTGGTTTAAGCGGAATCGGACTTTGGAGAGATAATGGCGGTTTTGCTGTACAATTAAATATAAAAGATCCGGCGTATAAATTCAACTCCATTCATATTATTACGCCGCAAAACCAGAATATGTTTGATTTGGCAATATCGTCTCAAACCAATATTATTCAATCGACGGAACGAAAAGTGGTGACTCATAAGATTAAAAAAGGAGAAGCTATTTCTGTAATTGCAGATAAATACAATGTTTCAATTGTGGAAATCAGAAAAGCAAATAATCTGAAATCCAATAACATTCGTGCGGGAAGAATTTTGAAAATTCCAACAAACGAAACAAAACCTAAAGAGATTAAAAGTTCAGAGTTTGTTCCGTTAACGCTTGCGGCTGATTCTTTCTCTCATTATTATAAATCAGAAAAAGCATTAGATAAAATTTACCTGATTCCGAATAAAAGTGCATCAGAGTTTGAACTTAACGGACTTGTTCTGGAGAAAGATGCGCCTGGAATAACCTATAGCGGAATTGGCGTAAACGGTGCTAAATTTTCAGACTACAATAAATATCCTTTGTTTTTTGAACAATTAAAAGCGTTACAGCCAGACATGTTGATTTTTTCGCTTGGTACAAATGAAAGTTATGACAACATGGAGGCCTCAGCTTATATCAGACAGCTACGCGAATTTATTAGCAATTTGAAAGAACAAAAAATAGACGTTCCGATACTCGTTATGACGCCGCCGCCATCGCTGCACAGAGGAAGAAAGCCAAATGTTTATGTTAAAGAATACGCAGAACGAATTAATAGTGTTGCAGAAAAAGATGATTTTGCAGTTTGGGATTTATACGATGAATTTGGAGGTATAAGCGGAGTTAGAGCTTTAAGAGCAGAAGGATTAATAGGTCCGGATTTCGTTCATTATTCTAAAAAAGGATATGAAAAACAAGCAAAACTGTTTACAGAAGCATTTTTAAAAGCATACGATAATTTTAAATCAAAAAAATAAGTTGATAACAAGTAATAGCATAAATGATTGGTTTGTTCAGAATTTTGGAGAAATTACCTTAGAGCAAGTCAAAAGTTGGTTCATATATAATCCGGACGAAAAATTATTATTCAATACAGGTCTTTTTCTGGGCTTGTTTTTGGTTTTTTATTTTGTGTATGCATTTTTACGCAAAACATTTTATTTAAGATTAACGTACGTTATTCTTTTCTCACTTTTCTTTTATTACAAGTCAAGCGGAATTTATTTTCTGTTGTTATTGCTTTCATCTGTAGTTGATTACGGCTTAAGTCAAATTATTTACAGAGAAACAAAAGACAGCAGGAAAAAAATATATCTCGTTATAAGTGTTATCTTAAACTTGGGATTGTTGGGGTATTTTAAATACATGAATTTTATGATTGTAACTTATAATGACATGTTTAGCGGTCATTATGCACTTCATAATATTTTTCTTCCTGTCGGAATTTCATTTTATACCTTTCAGTCGATGAGTTATATTATCGAGATTTACCGTGAAGAAATAAAGCCAACAAAAAACTATATCGAATATTTATTTTTCGTTTCGTTTTTCCCCCAGTTAGTTGCCGGCCCGATTGTTAGGGCAAAAGACTTCCTGCCACAGATTTATCAAAAATTAAACCTTACCAAACAAGATGTAAACAACGCCTTGTTTTTGATTATTGGCGGATTAATCAAGAAAACCGTAATTTCAAATTACATTTCGATAAACTTCGTCGACCGTGTTTTTGATACACCGATGAGTTATACTTCATTCGAAAATTTAATGGCTTCTTACGGATATGCCATTCAGATTTATTGTGATTTCTCAGGATATTCAGATATGGCAATTGGTATTGCTTTATTGTTAGGATTTAAATTGCCGGCCAACTTTAGAACACCTTATAAATCAGTTTCGATTACTGATTTCTGGAGAAGATGGCACATTTCATTATCAACCTGGTTAAAAGACTTTTTATACATTTCTATTGGAGGAAACAGAGAAGGAACATTTGCGGGATTTTTGTTCCCCAGTTTGTTCTTTTTTGGATTATTACTTTGGGGAATTTCCAATGTAAATGAAAGTTTTATTCCGCTTGCAATAGCGATTGGTGCAATTGGAGTATTTTGTTTGACATTTTTACTTTCGAAGAAAAAAAATCAAACGCTCGTAACCAATTTCAATTTATTTACCACAATGCTTTTAGGCGGTTTGTGGCACGGAGCCGGAGCGCAATTCATTATTTGGGGAGCCTTACACGGATTGGCATTAGCGGTTCATAAAATATTTATGGAATTTTTCCCTTCCAAAAAAGAAGGTTCTAATTTCTTCTGGAATTTTTTCTCCATCTTAATTACCTTCCATTTTGTGGTTTTCTGTTGGATCTTTTTCCGCGCCAGAGATTTCGAAACAGCCTTGCAGGTAATTAACAATATTGGTCAGTTAACATTCGAACCTGAAAATTGGAAAGTCATTATTTTAGGATATAAAAACGTATTTGGATTAATGTTGTTTGGTTACGTTTGGCATTTCTTGCCGGAAGTTTTTACAAACGGAATGAAATCAGTTTTTGACAAAACACCATTATTAGTAAAAGCAATAATTCTTGGTTTCGTTTACTGGATTGTTTACGCAACAGCGGTCGCAGGATCACAGCCGTTTATTTATTTTCAATTTTAAGTCAAAGGTCTATTCTTTTGCGCTTTTTAATTTATAGCCACAGATTAAGGGATTAAAAGATTTTTAGAATCTGCTTAAATCTTTAAATCTGCGTGAAAAAATTTTGCTCCTTTGTGCCTTCGTGGCAAAAAATTGTAGTTAAATAAAAATTGCCTGAAATACCTAATTAGATTATCTTTGCACTTCAAATAAAGAAAATAGTATGTTTGATAATTTAAGTGATAAGTTAGATAAAGCCTTCCATATATTAAAAGGACACGGTAAAATTACAGAAGTAAACGTTGCCGATACTTTAAAAGAAGTTCGTCGTGCGTTATTAGACGCCGATGTTAACTTTAAAATTGCTAAAGATTTTACAACCAAAGTAAAAGAAAAAGCAATTGGTCAGGACGTTTTAACCACACTTCAGCCAGGACAATTATTGGTGAAGTTGGTAAAAGACGAACTTACAGAATTAATGGGTGGTGATGTTGCCGGAATCAATCTTTCGGGCAATCCAAGTATTATTTTGATGTCAGGACTTCAGGGTTCTGGTAAAACGACATTCTCTGGTAAACTTGCCAATTTTTTAAAGACTAAGAAAAATAAAAAACCACTTCTTGTAGCGTGTGATATCTACCGTCCTGCGGCGATTAATCAGTTGCACGTTGTTGGAGATCAAATAGGTGTTGAGGTTTACTCAGAACCGGAAAATAAAAATCCTGTAGAAATTGCCCAAAACGCAATCAAACACGCAAAAGCAAACGGTTTCAATGTAGTTATTGTCGATACCGCTGGTCGTTTGGCAGTAGATCAAGAAATGATGGATGAAATTGCACGCGTTCACAAAGCAATTCAGCCACAGGAAACTTTGTTTGTTGTAGATGCAATGACAGGACAAGATGCTGTAAACACAGCAAAAGCGTTCAACGATATCTTAAACTTTGATGGAGTTATTTTAACGAAATTAGATGGTGATACTCGTGGTGGAGCTGCAATTTCGATTAAATCGGTTGTAAACAAACCAATCAAATTTGTGGGTACAGGCGAGAAGATGGAAGCAATTGATGTTTTCTATCCGGATCGTATGGCCGAGCGTATCTTAGGTATGGGAGACGTTGTGTCTCTTGTAGAAAGAGCTCAGGAACAATTTGATGAAGAGGAAGCCAGAAAACTTCAAAAGAAAATCGCTAAAAACGAATTCGGTTTTGATGATTTCCTAACGCAAATTCAGCAAGTAAAGAAAATGGGTAATATGAAAGACCTGGTTGGAATGATACCGGGAGCTTCAAAAGCCATGAAAGATGTAGAAATAGAAGATGACGCTTTTAAACATATCGAAGCGATCATTCACTCGATGACGCCAATCGAAAGAAGCAAACCAGCCATCATCGACGTAAAAAGAAAAGCCAGAATCGCAAAAGGTTCCGGAACGAAAGTCGAGCAGGTAAATCAGTTAATGAAGCAGTTTGACCAAATGAGCAAGATGATGAAGATGATGCAGGGTCCGGGCGGAAAAAACCTGATGAAAATGATGGGAGGCATGAAAGGAATGCCAGGCGGAATGCCGAGATAATAAAATTAAAAGTTTCAAGTTTCAGGTTTCAGGTTTTGAGACTGAAATTTGAAACTTTTTTCATTATAATAAATAATAAGTTTCGTTTAACCTGAAACAAAAATAACAAAACACAATGCAACTACTAGACGGTAAAAAAACATCTGAAGACATCAAAAACGAAATTGCAGCCGAAGTTCAACAAATAAAAGCAGCCGGAGGAAAAGTTCCTCATTTGGCAGCCGTAATCGTTGGAACAAATGGAGCAAGTTTAACTTACGTAGGAAGTAAAGTAAAATCTTGTCAGCAAATTGGCTTCGACTCGACTTTAGTAGCTTTGCCTGAAGATATTACCGAAGCAGATTTATTAGCTAAAATAAAAGAATTAAACGAAGATGATAATCTTGATGGATATATCGTTCAGTTGCCTTTGCCAAAACACATTGACGAACAAAAAATCTTATTAGCAATCGATCCTGATAAAGATGTTGACGGATTTCATCCAACAAACTTTGGAAGAATGGCGCTTGAAATGGAAAGTTTTATTCCGGCAACACCATTCGGAATTATGGAATTGCTAGAGCGTTACAAAGTGGAAACTTCTGGAAAACATACTGTTGTTATCGGTAGAAGTCATATCGTAGGACGCCCAATGAGTATTTTAATGAGCCGTAAAGGAAATCCGGGAGATTCAACCGTAACTTTAACACACAGCCGTACTAAAAACTTAGCAGAATTCACTAAAAATGCCGATATTATCATTACAGCTTTAGGAGTTCCTGAATTTTTAAAAGGGGATATGGTAAAAGACGGAGTTGTAATTATCGACGTTGGAATTACAAGAGTTGACGATGCTTCAAACCCAAAAGGATATGTAATAAAAGGCGACGTTGATTTTGACGGAGTAAGCAAAAAAGCATCATTCATAACGCCGGTTCCTGGCGGAGTAGGACCAATGACAATTGCAATGTTGTTGAAAAATACACTTTTAGCACGCAAAATGAGAAGTGCAAAAAACAAATAATTTATTTCAAATATATTGACAAAAGCCTATTCGAAAGAGTAGGCTTTGTTGTTTTAATATATTATTAATAGTTTAAACTTTTGGGTCTAAAAAATAAAAGATACTTTTGCAGCACTTTAAAAAACACTTCTCCAAATGGACGATTATTATTCGTTAGTATTAAATTAAAATAGCTTTTGAACTTTTCAAAATGCTATAATAAAACCCTGTATTTTGAAATGAAAGCCTTTTACCAAAACAATAACGGATTAATCGAAATCCCAAAATGGACACCAAACTGCTGGATAAGCATCGAAGCTCCATCAGAAACAGAAAAAAAATACTTACTGGAAGAACTTCAGATTCCCGAAGCATTTTACAACGATATTGAAGATATTGACGAAAGACCCCGTATCGAAATCGAAGACGGCTGGACATTGATTATCATGCGCGTTCCCATCAAAAGCGACGATGTAAAACTTCCTTTTCAAACCATTCCGCTTGGTGTGATTTTTAAGGATGATATTTGCGTTACCATTACTTTTTACAGAACAGAAATCATAAACGATTTTATGCTGTATTCCCAACGCAAAAATATTGAAGTAAAAGATAATGCTGACTGGGTTTTAAGATTGCTTTTGTCATCAAGCGTTTGGTATTTGAAATATCTAAAACAAATCAATCAAAAGATAAAACTCGCCGAAGATAATTTGGAGAAATCCATCAAAAACGAAGAATTACAAGCCTTGCTTCAAATCGAAAAATGTCTTGTTTTCTTTATAACATCCTTAAAAGCAAACGACGTTTTATTTCATCGCGTTAAAAATTTAAAAGCGTACAAAGCAAATTACGATCCGGATTTATTAGAAGACGTCGAAATCGAGTTAAGTCAGGCACAGGACACGGCCAATATTTACAGCAATATCCTAACTGGAATGATGGACGCTTATGCCTCGGTGATTTCCAACAACATGAATAACATCATGAAGCAAATGACATCCATTTCCATCATTTTAATGATTCCAACTTTAATCGCGAGTTTGTACGGAATGAACGTGCCAAACGGTCTAGAAGAAAGCAAATACGGCATTTGGATACTCTTATTTGTTTCCGTAATCTTATCTTCTTTTGGTGTTTTTTTATTCAAGCGCCGAAGATGGTTTTGATAAACACAATTTCTCATTTATAAACAAAAGCCTATTCCATCGAGTAGGTTTTTTGGTTTTATAAGTTGGGCGTGACCGTATCCCGATAAGCGGGCAAACATACTTTGCGAGTATTCGCCCGCTTATCGGGATACGGTCGGGCTATCCGCGCTACTTCGGTAGCAAGCTCCTATCCCTCACGCAAATACAATCCATAAGAACTTCTCGTTCTCGCAAGGTTTTCAAGACTTTCTAGGTATAAATTTCAATCACATAAAATAAAAAGACAATTTTTTATTTGCCAATTCAAAATAAATAATAACTTTGTAACTCAAAGTACTTTAATTATGAATCAGAAGCATCAAGAAGATTTATCACATATTCGTTCCATGATGGAGCGCTCTTCCAGATTTATATCTTTAAGCGGACTCTCAGGAGTATTTGCGGGATTGTCAGCCTTAATTGGCGGATTATACGTTTATCAGTTATTCAAAATAAACGGAATAAATTATCTTGATGGAGAACACATTTTGCTTGACGGTAATTTAGTTTCTGAATTAATCACAAGTGGAATTATCATTTTAATTGCTGCTTTTGTTTTCGGAATCTTTTTTACAATCAGAAAAAGTAAAAAGTACAATTTGCCTATCTGGACAACGGCAACCAAAAAAATGCTTTTCAATTTGGCCATTCCTTTATTCATTGGCGGAATATTTTGTCTGGCTTTGATTTATCACAAGATTTTTATTTTAGTAGCCCCAACCACTTTAATTTTTTACGGATTAGCCTTGATAAACGCCGAAAAATATACCTTTTCAGACGTAAAATATTTAGGTTTCAGCCAGCTTATTCTGGGCTGTATTTCCTTATTTTTCGTAGGATATGGATTGATTTTTTGGATCATTGGTTTTGGAATTTTGCATATCTTGTACGGACTAATAATGTTCAAAAAATACAAATAAACCAATGGGAATCATTGATAAATTAAATAAGGATTTTGAAAGCCGCGTCAGATTAGGGATTATGTCTATTCTGATGGTGAATGAATGGATAGATTTTACAGAAATGAAAACCCTTTTAGACATTACTGATGGTAATTTAGCAAGCCATTCCACAGCCTTAGAAAAAGCCGAATATATAGAAGTTAAGAAAGAATTTGTGGGTAAAAAGCCCAAAACATCTTATAAAGTGACAGACAGAGGACGTGCAGCCTTTAAAGAACACTTAAACAGCCTTGAAAAATTAATGAAATCTAAATAACCAAAATTTTTTACCTAAACACTTTGAAATACAAAGTGCTTTTAAATTAAATGAATCATGAAAAAACATCATTTTATCTTTATTTGCAGTCTGATATTTACGCTGCTTTTTTACAAGGAATCAATAGGAGTAAACCTCGCTATTTTTGGACTCGTTTTAACAGGTTTGATCTGTTATTTCTTTCAGGATCGGTTTGTAGATCGTTCCCATTTAGTTTTAGTTGTGACATCAGTTTTATCGTGTCTGGCTTTTGCGTGGTATGGCGATTTTGTGTCTTTTTTGGCCTTGTTCATGTCAATCGTTTTTTTACGGTTTAAAACACAGGAGTCACATCTCAAAATACTTCAGGTTTTTCCGCTTGTGTTTTTAAACGGAATCACAACATTGGGACGTGTCTTTATGTTTAACCAATGGCTTCCGGAAAAGAAAATACATAATAATTTTGCCAAAAAACTAATTGCTTATTTTATCATTCCGGTTATTTTTGTTGCACTTTTTTTCATTGTATATTCTTTTGGAAGCGATCATTTTTCTTCCCTTTTTACAGATTATCAATTAGATCTTGACATTTGGCAATTGCTGGTAATTACGGTATTAGGATTTTATATTTCGTTCACCTTTTGGAATTACTGGATTCCACAAGTTTCTTATGATTTAAATTCTAAACTTGACAATGAATTTACTAATGAACAGAAAACCATAAATCAAAATACATTTTCGTTTCTTGATCTTGATTTTGAAAGAAAAAGTGGTGAGATTACCCTGTTATTATTAAATTTTATGCTTTTGGTTTTTATAGTGACATATAATTATGAGCAATTTTTTGAAGTAGTCACCGCACAGGCTTCAAAACTTAGCGCAGACACACATGAAAGGGTAAATGCAATTATTTTTTCTATTCTTATGGCTGTTGGCGTTATCCTTTTTTATTTTAAAGGCGGATTCAATTTTGATAAGAAGGCAACAAATCTAAAACGTCTGGCGAAAATCTGGATTGTATTAAACGGCGTTTTAATTGTAAGTACGGCGCTAAAAAATTCAGAGTACGTTTCATTCTTTGGTTTAACTTATAAAAGATTAGGAGTTTATGCTTTTCTTATTTTAGCGATAATTGGTTTAGTTTATGCTTTTTTAAAAATCACCAAACAAAAAACAAACGCTTATCTTTTCAATCAAATGGTTTGGTATTTCTATGGAACCGTTCTTTTATGCAGTTTTTTTAATTGGGGAAATCTCATTACAAATTATAATATCTCGGTAAATAAAGGAGTCGAACCCAGGTTTTTAAGTGATCTCCATTTTAACGACGAAACCCGCAGAGAATATTTTTCATTACATAAACTTGACGGACAATACAATGAAATAGAGCGGGAAAATGAAATTGAAAGATATCAAAATGAAACCGTTCTATCGAAAGTATTATATTACGAATTTTTAAATCAGAAAAAATAATCATTAAAACCCATTCAGATGAATGGGTTTTTTGTTGTTATAGGTTAATGTAAGTTGTTATTTATTAAAGAATTTAGAACTCTAATGTTAATTAATACAGTTATTACAAAGGGTTAAATCTTATTAAGAAATTGTTTACTATATTTGATTTTTGAAAATTTAAAATTTTAAGTATATCCATTTCTATTAAGTGAGATATTTCTTAAAAACGTCAATAATCAATTAAGTCTAACCTAAAAACAAAACCCATGACAAAAACTACTCTAAAATCGCCTACAGAAAAAATCTATCCACCGGGAGTTTCTCTCGGACCTAAAGTGAAATTAGAAAAACGTACTTCAATTACTTTCCCTGAAAACCAAACAAATGCTCTTTTATCTCCGGTTGTTCAGGCTACTTTAATAGGAAAGAAAAGACTTCAAATGAGAGCTGTTGTCTTTATAGCACCAGAAGAGCAAAATTCATTAGAGTTTGATATATATCAAAATTGCTATGTTGATATTGAAGGAAATCCACAGCTGCAATTTTTTATATGCTACGATTTACAAGATGTTGTAGGTAAAGTGTTTGATATATATGAGGTTAGCTTTGAAGCAAAAAAAATTCCGTTTGGAGATGATGCATTTACCAAAATAAAAACTGTTCAAACCTTTCTTTGGGATATTGATCCAATATCTTCAAGAGGAACTGAAACTACGGTTCAACCTGGAACCGGAACTGGCGAGGGTGAATCTTAAAAATAGTTTTGGACCTAATAAATCCTATAAATGTTTTTTTCATTTATAGGATTTATTTATAGCTTTTTATCTGAATTTAAATTTTTAAAATATAATTATTAGAATATAATGATTAACATTAGATTATACATTTTTTCAATAATACTTCTAAATTCTTTTTTTCTTTTCTCGCAGAATAAATACCATCATGATAAAATATTTTCGATTGAAATAAAAGCAAAGGCAGGACAATTTAAAGAGGATATTAATTTTAATAAGGCTCAAAAATTTTTTTTAGAAAAAAATTGGGATTCCACTTTGGTTTATTCAATGAAACAGCTTAGTCTTAAAAAAAATGCTGAGCTTGCAAATTATTGCTATTATTTTAGAGGAGTTTGTTTTAAAGAAAAAAAGCTATTTAAAGAAGCAAAAAAAGAATTTAATAAAGTATCAGGTAGCTTTGCATTTTATTATAAGGTTAAAATTAATTTAGGCGAAATTGCTCTCGTGCAAAGTGATTTCAAAACAGCCCTGCAATATTTTCAGGAAATTGAAAAACTTCCTGCGACCAAATCTTATAATATTTACAGAGGCAGTATTTTACATAACATCGGATTGTGTTATCTGCATCTTGAAAAATTTGATAAAGCAGAAAAGTATTTATTTGAAAGTGCTGATTTACAAAAAAAACAAAAAGATACTTTAATGCTTGTAAGTTCTTATATGGATATTGCGACTCTGTATTATGTGCAATATAAAGACAGTCAGGCAATTCCTTATTTTGAAAAAGCATATCATTTATCAAAAAAAATAACTTCATTTGATATAAAAAGAGTTGCGACTTTAAATATGGCTGTAGTTGAAGAAAACAGAAAAAACTTTCCTTTAGCTTTAACTTACAGAAAAGAATTTGAACAATGGAAAGATTCCCTAAACGATCAAAATAAAGTTTGGGAAATTGCCGAAGTCGAAAAGAAATTTGCCATCAAACAAAAGCAAAAAGAAGTAGACGTTCTTGCAGCCGAAAATAAAGCAAAAATTGCAGAAAGAAATGGTTTTATTATTTCTTCGGTTTTGCTTTTAATATTGTTTGGAACCGGAGTTTATTTTTACAGACAAAAAATAAAAAACAATAAAATCATTCTGGCTCAGAAAAACGAGTTGGATGAATTGAATGCCACAAAAGATAAACTATTTTCTATTGTAAGCCACGATTTAAGATCATCCGTAAATGCCTTAAAAACAAGTAATGGTAAATTGATCCAGAATCTGGAAAGTAAAAATTTTGAAGAACTCGATGTTCTGTTGCACAACAATAGTACAATTGCAAATGGCGCGTACAATTTGCTGGATAATCTGCTTAATTGGGCTTTACTGCAAACCAAACAAGCTTATTTTTATCAGGAATCATTGCATTTGGCCACAATTGTACAACATGTAGAATACAATTATAAACCATTGATGTTAAACGCCAATATCGCTTTTAAAAGTGATGTTTCTAAAGCGGATTATGTTTTTGCAGATATGGATTCTCTTAAAATCATTATTCGGAACATGTTAGATAACGCCATTAAATTCTCAAAAGAAAATGGCTCAATCTCCATTTATTCAAGACCTTCATCAGAAGAGTTTTGTTATTTAGTGATAGAAGATACGGGATTAGGAATGAACGATGCAACAAGACAGGAATTATTAAAAGAAACAGTTTTGCTTTCGAAAAAGAAAAATGACGACATAATAGGAACTGGTTTGGGAATGCAATTATGCAAAAGCCTGATTCGTAAAAATGGCGGAAAACTCGAAATAGAAAGCGAAGAAAATGCGGGAACTAAAATGATTATAATATTGCCAAAGTTTAAAAATCATGGATAATATTAACGTACTTATTATTGAAGATACTCCTTCAGAAAGTGATGCACTTGTAAAAGTACTTACCGAAAATAATTATAATATTGTTGGAATCGCGCCTACCTATCAGGAGGCGCTTACAATGTTTTACCAAAATGCAATTGATATCGTTGTGATTGATGTTTTTCTGGATGGAAAACCAGACGGAATTACTTTTGCAGAAACGATAAACATCGTGCCAAATGGTGTAAAACCGTTTGTTTTTTTAACGAGTTCAAAAGACCGTCAAATTTTTGAAAGAGCAAAATTGACCAAACCTTTTAGTTTTTTGATGAAGCCTTTCAATGAACTTGAAATTTTGTACGCATTGGAAATGGCTGTTGAAAAATTCTACGAGCAAACCAATGTTTTTCATAGCGAAGATCAAAATACGGTGATAAGCAACGATACACTGTTTATTAAAAAAAATAAATCGCTAAAAAAAGTCCGAATCGAAGATATTGTGTACATCGAAGTAGAAGACAGATATTGTAACATCATTACCGATGTCGAAAAATTTGTAATTCTAATTTCGCTAACCAAAATTATTCAGCTCTTAGATCCAAATAAATTTTGCCAGACTCACCGCAATTATATTGTAAACCTGAGCAAAATTGAAGAAATAATTGTGAATGACAATCTCGTTATTTTAAAAGGAAACCATAAAGTTACTTTGAGTGATAAATACAAAGATTTCGTGAAAAACTTTCGCATATTAAGATAATTTTCAACTGTAGTTATAAAAAAAACCTTCACAAATGTGGAGGTTTTTTTTTGCCGATACCTCATTTTTTGTTTTTTATGACATTGATTTTCAGTCTTGTAACATATTTATTAAAAAAAGTAGAGTTCTGAAATACTTTTACTACAGAATATTAAACAAGGCTAGCATATTTAATTTTCACTATTTACTAAGTCACTTACGAAATTAATCATTTTGTAAAAGAGAGGAGTTCAGAAACCACTTAAAAAACGAGGAGTAACCGAAAATCCTAAAGAGTAGGACAAAAACAAATCAATAATTTAAAATTTAATATCATGGCAACATTTAAAGTTAATATCCCGGCAGGTCCAATCTGGAACCAGGAAGATGCAAACACAAAAGCTCCTTTAGTAGCAGCAGCTCATCAAGGTAAATGGACAGGACAATGGAGTACCGTTGTAGACAGCCAAATGAGTGTAGTTGAATTGGAACTAAACGTTAAAAACGGAGGACAAAACGAATATAAAACAAACGTTTTGGCTGGTCCGTTATGGAGTAATGACGAAGCTCAAAAAGTAGGTTCAGTAATCGCTGCATCATACGGAGCTGAGTTTACAGGACAATGGTCTACAATCGTAGAAGGACAAATGAGTGTAATTGAGATTAAATATACTTTTTAATCTGGTTTGACTCGTTGGTAAAATAAATTGTTAAAAAGAAAGCCCCGAATATTTTCGGGGCTTTTATATAAATTGTAAAGATTAATAATCTCCTTTTTTCTTAAATCGGGGATCGTGTTTTGAAATAAATTCTGTTCTTCGTCTTGGTGCTTCTTCTTTTGGTAAACTTGCTTCTTCGGTTTTGCTCGAAGGTTCAATTAATGTATTTAATTCCTTAATCTCAGCATCGGTCAAATCGCGATATCGGCCAACCGGAATGTCTAATGAAATATTTATAATTCTGATACGTTTCAAAGCCGTTACATCATAACCCAAATACTCACACATTCGACGAATCTGACGGTTTAGACCCTGAGTCAGAATAATCTTGAACGTATACTTGCTAATTTGTTCCACTTTACATTTTCTCGTAACCGTATCCAAAATCGGAACACCATTTCCCATTCGTTCAATAAAACGATCTGTAATTGGCCTGTTAACAGTTACCGTATATTCTTTTTCGTGATTGTTTCTGGCGCGTAAAATCTTGTTTACGATATCACCGTCATTCGTCATAAAAATCAATCCTTCACTGGCTTTGTCCAATCTTCCAATCGGGAAAATTCGTTTAGGATAATTGATATAATCCACAATATTATTTCGAACTTCTAAATTGGTTGTACATTCAATTCCCACCGGTTTATTAAATGCCAGATAAACCAATTTTTCATGTTTCTCAACAATCAATTTACCATCGATACGCACTTCATCATTAGGTGAAACTTTCGTTCCCATTTCAGGCACAACGCCATTTATTGTCACACGTCCTTCCTCAATCAATTTATCGGCTTCACGACGAGAACAATAGCCGGTTTCTCCAATAAATTTATTCAGACGTTTTAAATTCTCTTCCATCTTGCAAAAGTAAGGAAAAATTCAATTTTAGAGTTTAGATTTTAGAGTTTAGATTGCTGCATTCTGAGAATTTTAGATTTTTCCTAAAGAAAAAAACTAGAAATCTTAGAACCTCAAAAGAAAACCTCTGTCCCTTTGGACCTCTGCCTCTTTGAACGTTTCTCAAGAATGAAACTCAGAATTATCTTCCGGCGTTTCTTTCCTGTCAAACATACCATAATCCCGAACAACATGCGCGATTCTTAAATGATAATCCTTAAAAATTTCATTTCGGCCTTTTGCCTGTGCATAACGATGCATTTCAAGGTTTCGCCATTGTTGAATGCTTTCTTCATCTCTCCAAAAAGACAAAGACAAAACCTTTTCAGGATTGCTAAAACTCTGAAAACGTTCTATCGAAATAAATCCATCGATATGATCTAATTCTGGTCGCAATCTGGCGGCAATATCCAGATATTCTTCTTTTTTTCCTTCATTTGGAACTACTTCAAAAATTACTGCTATCATAAATTTATATTTTAATTTTGAATTGAAATCCAGATACTTTTGGGTAATCTGGCATTGATTAAAGGTTCGTATTCAATGATGTTTTCCAATAAAGTAATCCCTTTGTATTCATTTACTAAATAATACAAAGCTTCTGTTGCTAAATTAATAGCGAAATATTTTGCCAGACACATATGGCCGCCAATTCCAAAAGTCAGGTTTTCGTTATTATTGATTCTTTCCATATCAAAATCCATTGCATTTTCAAATTTATCAGAATCACGATTTGCCGAAGCCAGAACAAGTAATATCGAATCGCCTTTTTTAATTTGGCTTTCGCCGATGTGAAAATCTGCTGCCGCAACCCGTCGTGTATTATGAATTGGAGGATCAAAGCGCAATGTTTCTACAACCAATTTTTCAATCTGAATTTTTTCGGAAAGACTTTTATGCCGAATAAGCTGCAATAACGAATTACTCAAAATTCCGCGGCCGGCATCAAAACTCTGAATTAATAAACCAATAAAATTGCTTACAATTATTGAAATTATTTTTTCTGTTGAAAGATTGTATTGATCTGATATTTTGATTAATAAAGGTTTATAAAATGGTAGAGAAGAAAGATGTTTTTCTACGATTGAAAATATTTTTCCTGCATTTTTATTGATTAATTGTACTTGTTCTTCCGTTTTTTTTGGAAGCATTATTTTATTGAAAGATTCTATTTTGTCTGTAATAAAATTTGAATCATTTTCGCCAAAACCCAAACTTTCTAAAAGACTAAGAACGGGTAGTTTTTTGCAAACCAAATTTACCCAATCCATTTTATTTCCATTTAAATCATTTTGAATTAATTGAGAAACAAGTTGATTTATAGCAATAGATTTCAGGTTAGAAAACAATGAAGTCGCGACTTCACGAGTAATTTCATGCTGAATTCCATTTGATAGACGAGTTAAATGAGTCAGGATTTTTAAAGCATCTTCATTCAGGTTTTGTTCGTTATTGGGATTTATAATCGGAATCTCAGCTAAAGGATTTTTTAAAATTTCAACACAAAATTTATAAGAATAAATAGCCCAGATTTGATTGATTTCATCCCAATAAACCGGATTTTTATCCAAAGCCAATTTATAAACTGAATAAGGATCTGGAATATCAGATTGAAGGAATAAAGTTGACGACATAAATTATTTTTTATCAAAGTTATTTAACTTTACAAAGGAATACTTCATTCTGTATTGAACTATGGAAAATCAATTTATAAAAACAGCAGCATTAATAGGAGATGCAACGCGCGCGGCAATCATGTGGACATTGCTTGACGGAAGAGCTTTTACCGCAACAGAACTGGCTATTATTGCCAATACATCTCCGCAAAATATAAGTATGCACCTTACTAAACTTCTCGAAGGAAATTTACTTTCTGTAGAAAAACAAGGACGTCACAAATATTACCGGTTTTCAAGTAAAGAAGTTGCCTACGCCGTTGAAGCAATGGCAAACCTGATTCCGAAGCCCGAAATGGCATCCAAAAAAGAAACTGAAAATTATCCTCCAATAAAATACTGCCGAACTTGCTACGATCATTTAGCCGGAAAAATTGGCGTCGCTTTAACGGATAGTTTATTAGAGCAAAAAATAATTGTAAATAAAAATGATGCTTTTGAAATTAGTTCCGAAGGCAAAAAATGGTTTACTGATTTCGGAATTAATTTAGAAGAAGCCCAAAAACAAAAACGAATATTCTTAAAACCCTGTCTCGATTGGAGCGAAAGAAGGAACCATCTCGCAGGTTCAGTCGGAGCTCTGCTTTTAAATAAAATGATAACCGAAGACTGGATCAGAAAAACAAAAGATTCCAGAGCTATAATTGTTACCGGAAAAGGAGAGAAGGAATTCTTGAGGCATTTTAGCATTATTGTGTAGACAATGTTTTGCCATCCTGAGCGTAGTCGAGGAAAAACTAGAAACTCCGCGAAGAAATGTCAATCTTTGTCGTGCTCCTCGCGTTCCTTCGACTACGCTCAGGATGACAAGAAAATAAACAAACCTTAGTATATTAACGACTTACTGGCTCAGAAACTTCAGCAAATAAAAAGGCCATTACTTTTGCATACAATTCATCATCATGCATTCCGTGGCCTAAACCTTTCGTTTCAATAAACTGACTGTTTTTCCAGTTACTGGCGATTTTTTTGCCTTCTGCAAATGCAACAACATTATCTGAAGTATCATGCGCAATAAATCCAGACACATTAAATTGAGAAGCGAATTTTTGTGCTGAGAAATCTTCAATTTTAAAATTGAAATGGGTTAAAAACCGACTTTCTAAAAGCGAAAACATTTTAGTATTTAAACTCAACATCGAAATATAATTGTCAATCAAAGTTTTCAAATCCGAAGGCGCACCAAGAATCACCATTTTATTAATACTCGTATTGGGAAACAAATATTGATGATAAACGCAGGCCGCTCCGCCAATTGAGTGTCCAATAATTATAGTTGGCTGGTATTTTTCTACGGCTTTATTAATGAATTCGGCGTAAAGCGGAATATTAAATTCCTTTCCACTGCTTTGTCCGTGTGCCGGAGCATCGATAGCAATAATCGTACTTCCTGATTTTTGAAGATGCGGTAAAGTTTTTTTCCAGCGCGAAGCATTACTTTCCCAACCGTGAACTAAAAGAATTTTGGTTTCATTTCCTTTCCAGATATACGTCTGAAAATGATGATCGTTATGATGAAACGTTTCTGTTTCGGTATTTCTTAAAACTTTGGGTAAAGTATCTTTTTGCAATCTTCCAATTCTGGGCTGACTAAAAAGAGCGTAAGAAAGTGCAACAGCTTTTTGCGGGCGAACGTAACTCAGGAAGTTAATATATTGTCCGACTGATTTTAATGTAATAAAACGAATTCCTTTTTTAATTCCCAAAACAAATGGTTTAATTAATAATATAATTATTCGAACGGGATCTAAAAAGTATCGCCACGAATTTCACAAATTTAGCACGAATTTTTATTCTTAGTATTTAAAAATTAGTGAAATTATTGGTGGAAAATTTTAAGCAAAAAAAATCCCGATTAAATCGGGATTTTATATTTAGAATTTAGAGAACAATTGTTCCATTTTTTCTTTTTCTTCTTCAGCTAATGCGCTGTCAACTAAAATTCTTCCAGAGTGCTCATCAGTAATGATTTTCTTTCTTGAAGCAATCTCAACCTGAGTTTGTGGCGGAATAGTGAAGAATGATCCTGCAGAAGCTCCTCTTTCGATAGATACAACAGCTAAACCATTACGAACACTGCTTCTGATTCTGTTGTAAGCAGCCAATAATCTTTCTTCAATCTGACCTGAAAACTCAGCTGATTTCTCAGATAAGAAGATTTCTTCTTTTTGAGTTTCAGCCATAATAGCATCCAATTCAGATTTTTTATGTTTTAAATGTGAACTTTTTGCGTCAAGTTTTTCTTTTAAGTTAGAAATAACTTCTTTTTTATGTTCGATAGAAGCTTTCATTTCTTTGATTTGCTTTTCAGCCAATTGAATTTCTAATTCCTGAAATTCAACCTCTTTAGTCAAAGAATTAAATTCTCTGTTATTACGAACTGATTCTTGTTGTTTTGTGTATTTTTTGATAACCTCTTTGTGCTCATCAATAGCATTTTTCTTTGCTTTGATAAGATCTTCAATCACTTCAAGTTCACCTTTCAGTTTCTCTGAACGAGTGCTCAAACCTGCAACTTCATCTTCTAAATCATCCACTTCTAAAGGAAGTTCTCCTCTTACGTTTCTGATCTCGTCAATTCTAGAGTCAATAAGCTGTAAATCGTATATTGCTCTTAACTTGTCCTCAACACTTAATTCTTTCGTATTCGCCATATTCTATAAGTACTTAACTGGATTTGTATTTTCTTCTGATAAAATGATGGCAAAATTAAGGATTTTTTTTCGAAGATAATCAACAATATAGTTTTTTGTATAGCGTTCGCTCTCAAAATGACCAATATCTGCCAAAAGTAACTTGTTTTCGGCTTCATAAAACTGATGGTATTTTAAATCAGCGGTCAAAAAAGCATCAGCTCCGGCCATAATTGCATTTTTAATCGCAAAACTCCCAGAGCCACCCAAAACAGCAACTTTCTTTATTTTTTTTCCTGTAAAGTCAGAATGTCGAATTCCGTCAGCAATCATTTTATCTTTTACAAATAATAAAAACTCTTTTTCATCCATTTCAGTTTCGAATTCACCACTCATTCCCAAGCCGATATTTTGATGCGAGTTTTGTAAATCATAGATTTCATAAGCCACTTCTTCATAAATATGATTCGCAAAAAGTGCTTTTAAAATTCTGGATTGCAAATGTTTTTCAAAAGTAACTTCGATTTTTATTTCTTCAGTTTCTGTTAATTCGTGGCGTTCTCCAATAACCGGATTGCTTTCAGAATTTCCTTTGTAAGTTCCGGTTCCTTTAGAATTAAAGCTACAATTATCATAATTTCCAATTGTTCCCGCGCCTGCATCAAACAATGCCTCACGTACTTTTTGTGCATTATCAGGAACAGTATAAGTCACTAATTTTTGAATGAAATTCTGTTTCGGAATCAAAACTTTAGTATTTATTAAACCCAAAGCATTACAGAAAATTTTATTTACTCCTGCCGAATGATTATCCAAAGCAGTGTGAACGGCATAAATCGCAATGTCATTTTTTATGGCTTTTAAAATGGCGCGTTCCACATAATTTTTGCCGGTTATTTTTTTAATTCCGGAGAATAAAATCGGATGAAAACAAACAACTAAATTGCAGTTTTTAGCAATAGCTTCCTCAATTACGGTCTCTAAAGCATCATGACAAACTAAAACGCCCGTACTTTCAGTTTCAGAATTTCCCACTAAAAGTCCAACATTGTCAAAATCCTCGGCGTAAGCCAAAGGTGCCATTTCTTCGAGAACTGCTAATATATCTTTGATTTTCATTTTTAAAATTTTGTTTCAGGTTTCAAGTTTCAGGTTTACATTATAAACTGAAACTTTAAGTTGAAACAAATTAACGAAAAAAATTATACTTTCGCGAAACGAATACACTTCGTAAGCTTTTTCTTGTTTTTCCATGAAGAAGTGGCAAGTGTTATTATATAAAAATAAGGTATGGCAAAATTGAATAAAATGGAGGTGAATGGTAATTCAATTTCATTGCTCTCGAACTTGGAACAAGATTATATTTGTATAACTGATATTGCACGCTACAAAGATCCCGATCATATTGATGATATTATCAAAAATTGGTTGCGAAACAGAAATACGATTGAACTTTTAGGCTTTTGGGAAGTTTTAAATAATCCTGATTTTAACCCCGTCGAATTCGACGGGTTTAAAAAGCAGGCTGGGTTAAATAGTTTTACAATGACTGCTAAAAAATGGATCGAAGCAACAAATGCCATAGGGATAATATCAAAAGCAGGAAGATATGGAGGAACTTATGCGCATAAAGACATTGCATTCGAATTCGCTTCCTGGATTTCTATTGAGTTTAAGCTTTATATTATTAAAGAGTTTCAGCGTTTAAAAGAAGATGAGAATAAAACCAAAAAATTAGATTGGAATTTGCAAAGGACCATTTCTAAAATTAATTACAAAATACATACTGATGCAATTAAGGAAAATTTAATTCCGATAATTTTATCAGGAAATCAAAAGAATTTTGTTTATGCCGATGAAGCTGATACGTTAAATCTTGCGCTATTTGGAAGAACTGCAAAACAATGGCGCATTGAAAATCCGGATCAAAAAGGTAATATCAGAGATATCGCTTCAATAGAGCAATTAGTTGTATTATCAAATCTTGAGAGTATTAATGCAGTACTAATACAACAAGAAATAGACCAAGCAGATAGATTGTTGAAATTGAATGAAATTGCTATTATTCAGATGAAATCGCTTATTAATACTAAGGCATTTGAAAAATTGAAGTAACTAATAATTTTGTGATAAAAATTTAAATATCATACTTTCGTAAAATGAACATACTTCGAAAATTATTATTCCCATTCGCGATATTATACGGATTCATTACTTCAGTCCGGAATTTTCTTTTTGATAAAGGAGTTCTAAAGTCAACTTCATTTGATATTCCGGTTATTGCGGTTGGAAATTTAAGTGTTGGCGGAACCGGAAAAACACCTCAAATCGAATATTTAATTCGATTATTATATGATAAATATAAAGTTGCTACTTTAAGTCGTGGTTACAAGCGAAAATCTGAAGGTTTTGTTTTGGCTGATGCAACTTCAAATGCTGAAATTCTGGGTGATGAACCTTTTCAGTTTTACCAAAAATTCCCAAATATTCAGGTTGCAGTTGATGCCAACCGAACAAACGGAATTACGCAATTACTTTCTCAAAAAGAAAAACCGCAGATAATTTTACTGGACGACGCTTATCAACACCGAAAAGTAAAAGCCGGGTTTTATATTTTGCTGACATCTTATGATGATTTGTATGCCGATGATTTTATGCTGCCAACCGGAAATTTGCGTGAAAGCAGAAGTGGAGCCAATCGTGCCAAAATTGTAATTGTCACAAAATGCCCGAAAAATTTATCTGATGAAAATCAAAGTGAAATCTGGAAGAAATTAAAGCTAAGTGATTCGCAACAATTGTATTTTACCTTTATCGATTATGATGACGCGATTTATGGAAAAGAAGGTGAAATTGCCGTAAGCGAAATTAAATTAGAATCGAAATTACTTCTGGCCGGAATTGCAAAACCAACACCTTTTTTTGATTATCTAAAAAATGAAAATGACGAATGCCTGACTTTTCCTGATCATCATCATTTTACGGAAACAGATTTAGATATGATTCAAAATAAAGCACAAAACAGAAAAATCGTTACCACAGAAAAAGATTATGTTCGCTTAAAAGATTCAAAACTGATTTCTCAATTGTATTATCTTCCTATCAAAAGTACTTTTATCAATAATCAGCAAAATTTTGACACAACGATTCTTGAGTACATAAAAAATAACTAATCTAAGAATTTAGCAATTGTATAATAAAGTTCGTCTGGTACAAAAGGTTTTGTAATGACATCGTTCATCCCAAACGCTAAAAGCATATCTCTGTTTTCGTCAAGCGAAATAGCTGTTAGCGCAATAATGGGAGTGGTTTTATCAAATTCTCTGATTTGTTTTGTAGCAGTAGTTCCGTTGATGCCCGGTAAATGAACATCCATCAAGATCATATCAAAATGTTTTACTTTTAAAAGTTCAACGGCTTCTTCGCCATTATCAATTATTTCGCAGGAAATCGCTTTGTTTTCCAGCATTTTTCTGGTAATCATCTGGTTGATTTTATTGTCTTCAATCAGCAAAATCGATTTGTGTTTGAGTTGTGCGTCACTGTATGATTTTGCGTCTTCAAGATTTTCCATCGGTTCATTATTGATGCTGAAATCCAATTTAAAAGTAAAAGCAGAGCCTTTCCCAACTTCACTTTTTACTTTGATTTCTCCACCTAAAAGTTCAATTAGTTTTTTTACAATTGTCAATCCTAAACCTGTTCCGCCATATTTTCTGTTCACTTCGATAGAACCTTGTGAAAAACTTTCAAAAACACTTTGCAATTTATCTTCAGGAATACCAATTCCGGTATCGATAATTTCAAAATAAACGGTTGCATTTTCGTCGGTTTTAGAAAATAATTTTGCAATTACATTTACATGTCCGTTTTGCGTGAATTTTAAAGCATTGTTGATTAAATTCATGACAATTTGAGATACTTTGGTAGGATCGCCAATTAAATTATCAGGAATTTCTTTGTCTATGTGAAGGTTGAAATAGTTTTTATTTGCCGTCGCCAATTCTTTTAAAGAGCCCTGAATATTATAAAGTAATTCTTTTAAGTTGAAGTTAATTTTTCCAATTTCGACTTTTGCAGAATCTATTTTGTTGATTTCAAGAATCTCATTAATAAAAGTAGTCAGATAATTTCCGGAGAATTTTAGAGATTCCAGATATTTCAATTGATTTTTTTTGGGATTATCTTCGAGTAATAAATGTGTGATTCCGTTAATGGCATTTAGCGGAGTCCGAAGTTCGTGACTTACAGTTGATAAAAATTCAGATCTGGCTTGTGATGCTTTTTCTGCCTTGTTTTTGGCAAGAATAAGTTCTTTGTTTTTTTCTCTTAAAAGTAAGTTATTCTGATTTCGGATAATATTATTTTTATATAAGGCCAAACTCAAAAGCGATAAAATGGAAATTAAGGCAATAGCCAAAATACTCACAAGTTTAGAATATCGATAGGTTTTTAATTGAATTTTTTCTTCACTTTCCTTTTTTAAAGTATTGTTTAAAGATTGATTTTTCTTGAATTTTTCGAATTCATTAAAATCAATTTTAGCATTTTTGAGCTTTAAAATATAATTCTCAATTTGATAATGTTCATTGAGATAAGAATAAGCGAGATCGAAATTTCTTTTTTCTTTATAATATTGACTTATTGCCAGAACAATTTTTGACTTTTGAACTAAATCAGTAGTTTTTGAATTGAGTTCGAGAGCTTTTTCAAAATAAATAATTGCCGAATCGTTTTGCCTGAGTTGAGATTCGATTAAACCAAGCTGATAATAGGAATCAATTTTAGTTTTTAAAAGAACGGGATTATCCTTTTTTTTAGTAATTACCTGAAAAGTTTTTTGTGCTGATTTTAAATCTTTGCTGCTTTTAAACGCAATACCTTTTTGATAATTTAAGACTTCGGCACTATCAACAATATTTAATTTTTTAAGTAAAGTCTGGGCTTTGCTATAATAAATTTCGGCTGTTTGATGATTGCCTTTTGCAGTGTTGGCAGCACCTATATAATGTAATGCCAAAACTTTGGTACAAGTAGGTTTTACATTTTTAAACAAAGAAACACTTTTGTGAAAGTTTTTTAAGGCTTCGTCGTATTTCTGTTGGTTATAATAAATTTTACCCAGCTTAAAAGTTTGATTTGCTAAGCCTTCAAATTCATGATTGGTGTTGCAAAAGTCTATTGATTTTTGTGTGAAAAAAATAGCCTGATCATACTTTTTTATTTCCAGATTGGTGTTAGCCAATTTGTTGTAATAGGAAATACTATCTATATTCTGTTTAGTTTGAGAATACAAAAATGAATTAAAAAAACTAATAAGAATTAAAAGGTGGTATTTCATGTATTGCAATGCTTTTACAATGAATTTATGTTTTTCTCATCAGTAAAATCAAATCTATTAATCGTGATGAATAGCCAATTTCGTTATCGTACCAGCCTACTACTTTTACCATTTTGTCGATAACAGATGTAAGTTGTGCGTCGAATAAACACGAATTTGTATTGCCAATGATATCTACCGAAACGATTGGATCTTCTGTGTAATCTAATATTCCTTTTAGACTTGTGGTTGAGGCTTTTTCGAATGCCTGGTTAATCTCTTCAATAGTTACGGCGCGTTTTACATTAAATGTAATATCAGTTAATGAACCGTCCGGAACTGGTACACGAATTCCGCAACCACCTATTTTTTCATGCAATTTAGGGAAAATTTTTGTTAATGCCTTAGCTGCACCTGTAGTTGTTGGAACAATCGACTGACTTGCGCCTCTTGCTCTGCGTAAATCCTTATGTGGCTGGTCATGAAGACTTTGGTCTGTGGTATAAGAATGTATCGTTGTAATGTATGCCTGCTCGATTCCGCATAATTCATCGATGATTTTGATCATCGGTGCAGCATTGTTTGTTGTACAGCTCGCATTGGAAACAATCGTTTCAGTCCCGTCTAAAATATGCTCATTTACGCCTAAAACAACCGTTTTTATCGTATCCACTTCTGATGGAGCCGAAAGAATTACCCTTTTTGCTCCTGAAATAATATGCGCATTTAATTCTTCGTGGGTTTTATATTTTCCGGTTGATTCAACTACGAAATCAATATTATGACTTTTCCAGTCTAAATTTGAAATGCTTTTTTCATGAAAAAATAAAAAATGTTTTCCATCAACAATAATGCTTTCTTTATCGTGGCTTACCTTAAAAGGCAAAACACCGTGAATACTGTCGTACTTAATTAGGTGCGACATGGTTATATTATCAGCAATGTCATTGATCGCAACAACTTCAATTTCAGGATGGTTTAAAAGAAGACGAAATAAATTTCTGCCAATTCTTCCAAAACCATTAATAGCAATTCTAGTTTTCAACTTTTGTTTATTTGTTTAATCGTAGATCCGTTTAATCGTTTATCGTCAATTACGACTAAACGATTAAACAATTAAACGGATAAACCTTTTTTATAAAATGTGTTTTTGTGCTTTGTATGAAGAACGAACTAACGGTCCGCTTTCTACGTGACGGAAACCTAATTCTAAACCAAATTTTTCGTATCTGGCAAATTGCTCCGGAGTAATAAATTCTTTTACAGGTAAGTGTTTTTTACTTGGCTGAAGGTATTGTCCAATTGTTACAACATCTACATTTGCATTGCGTAAATCAGTCATCGTCTGGAAAACTTCTTCTTCAGTTTCACCAAGACCCAGCATAATTCCGGATTTTGTTCTGTTGATTCCTTTTTCTTTCAGGTAACGCAAAACTTCAAGACTGCGATCGTATTTTGCCTGAATACGTACTTCGCGTGTTAAACGACGAACGGTTTCAACATTGTGTGAAACTACTTCGGGATTTGCTTCTACGATTCTGTCAAGATTTCTTTCGATTCCCTGAAAATCCGGAATAAGAGTTTCTAGCGTTGTATTCGGATTCATTCTGCGAATCGCTTTTACGGTTTCAATCCAGATAATAGAACCGCCATCTTTTAAATCATCTCTGTCAACACTTGTGATAACAGCATGTTTAATGTTCATGATTTTTATAGAACGCGCTACTTTTTCAGGTTCGTCCCAATCTACCGTTTCAGGTCTTCCGGTTTTTACACCGCAAAAACCACAAGAACGCGTACAAACGTTTCCTAAAATCATAAAAGTTGCAGTTCCTTCGCCCCAGCATTCTCCCATATTTGGGCAGCTTCCGGAGGTACAAATTGTATTTAGGCTGTATTTATCAACTAAGCCGCGTAGTTCAGTATATTTTTGTCCAATTGGAAGTTTTACCTTCAACCATTTCGGTTTTGCAGTTGGTATATTCTCAATGACTGTTTCCATATATCAAAATTCAAAGTACAAAGATAAGCAATGTAGTTTATTTGGAGATTCGTTTATAATTTAATTTAAAACCAGATTCGTGAAGATTTGTTTTAATAATTGTTTGAATAAGATGTTAAAATCTTATATTTAAAAAGAGTAGAATCTTCTAAAGTGTTCTTTTTTAATTCTTTTATTCTGAAATAATCAATAATTGTGATATCGTATTCATCTATACTCATTTAAAATTTATACCTTTATTTGTTAAAAAATAACTCTTCGGGAGATAAAATGATATTTTCTTAATAGTACATTTGTTGTTAAATTGTAATTATAAAAAACATGAAAAAGAATTTAATTGTAATAGGCGTTTTATTTGCTGCTTTAGGAGTTACTAAAATAAATGCGCAAATTAATTTTGGAGAAAAAGCAATTGGTGCCGTTCAAAAAGGAGTTACAGGTTTTACTTTCAGTAATGCCGATGCCGCTGCTTTGTCTAAAGCTGCAGTGGATAAAATGGATACTGAAAATGAAGTAGCTGCCGCAACAGATGGTTACGCAATAAGATTAAACAGAGTTTTTGGAAAACATACAACGGGCGAAGGCTATACGTTAAACTATAAAGTTTACAAATTAAAAGAAGTGAATGCTTTTGCTACTGCAGATGGAAGCGTACGTGTATATTCAGGATTAATGGATATTATGGATGACAATGAATTGCTGGCTGTAATTGGTCACGAAATCGGTCACGTTGCCAATAATGATTCAAGAGATGCGATTAAGGCAGCTTATAAAAAAGAAGCGTTAATGGATGCTGCAGCTTCTCAATCCACAACAATTGCAAGTGTTACAGACAGTCAGTTAGGAAAAATTGGAAGCGCTATTATCGATAGTAAATTTAGCCGCAAACAAGAAGCTGATGCAGATTTGTTTTCTTATAACTTCTTGAAAAAGAATGGCTATAACGTAAATGCAGAAGAATCGGCTTTTAGAATTCTGGCTAAAATGAGTGAAGGAAGCGAAGCCTCTTTTATTGATCAAATGATGAGTTCGCATCCTGATTCTAAACAAAGAGCTGAAGATGCTAAGAAAAGAGCAGAAAAAGATGGTGTTTATAAAGCTTATGTACAGCAAAAAATTGTAAATACGGCTCCAGTTGTAAAAACAACAACGAAAAAAACAACCACTGTTAAAAAAACGACAACAACAAAAAAGAAATAATAATTTCAAATTTGGTCAAAATAAAGCCCGACAATTTCCAGAAATTGCCGGGCTTTTTAATTTGTTCTGATTAACCTAAAACGTGGTGCGCCAATACTTTTTGCACTTCATACACATTTACTGATTTAGTAAATTGTTTTACGATGCTTGGCTGTAATTCACTCGAAACCCAAATTTTTAATTCGGCATCAAGATCAAAAGTTCCGGCAGTTTCGATGCTAAAACGAGTAATACTTTTGTAAGCAATTGATTTGTATTCTGTTTTACTGCCTGTGATTCCTTGAACATCAACCAGAATTAATCTTTTGTTAGTAAAGATAAAAGTGTCACGGATTAGTTTAAAACCCATTTCAACTTGTTCATTATCGGTTAAAAGCTGTCCGTATTTATTAATTAAATCTTCCTGACTAACCGCGCCTGCATTACCAAGAAGTGCTGAAAATATTCCCATTTTATTGATTTTTAGTTTTAATGAATTTCTTTTTCTGTATTATAAAAGTAATTGATTTTGTTGGTTTTTACCAGTAGCTTTTATATTTAAAAAAAATGGAGTTATAATTAGTGATATTATTATTGCTGAAAGGAATGAAACTATAATATGTCCGTATTGCTTATGATTAAGGCCTGATATGAATCGAATTGCCATTATTATTAGAATAAAAACGATTATCGTAATCCAATAATTTTTATTTATTGGACTTTCTAAAGTATCATTTGTTGGTAATTTTAATATTGTAAACAAAATAATTATCGCTCCAATTAAACTGCTTAGATGTTGTGCCATTTTTAAAATAGGGATTTCTTTACCAAATAAAAAAACAGAATTTTTAAGTTCAGAAATATTATTTACAAAATAGCCGTGATCGTGAGTGAAACTGTCCCAGAAAATATGTGATGCCGTTCCTATTATAATTGAAAATATTACCACGATCCAATTTGTTTTGAAATAGTTGTTCCAATTAAATTGAGAAAAATCATAAATTCTTGATTTAAGTATTCGAGGTGAATTAATAAATAAATCGTTTCTAATTATATTATGAAAGATAAAAGCAAGTAAGATTGCTAAGGGTAAGTCAAACCAAAATATTCCATAAAGAGTATGACTGTAATAACTTTTAACTTTCATTCGAATAAAATATTCAAAATCAGGAACTAAACTGCCAATTATAAGTCCGGTTAATGAAAACCAATTCTTAGGCAAATATTTTAAAGGCAAAATTATTGCGGGATGAGAAAAAGTAAAAGGCATTAATTTAAATTAATTGAGTTGTTGAGGTTAAAATTAAGATTAATAGATGAAGCAAAAAACTTAATCTTTCTTAATCTCTTAATGGTTTAAATAAATCGTTCAATAAAAATTAAACCCCATAAAAAAAGCAGAACCGAGATTCTGCTTTTTATTATTTATTCCATTTCTGTTTTTATTGTTATTGGGAGATTGTAAGCAGTTCTGACTGCTTTTCCGTTTAAGATTCCCGGACTCCATTTTGTTTTTAATGATTTTAGAACTCGAATAGCTTCTTTGCCAACACCATAACCCGGATCATTTTTAACCATGATGTCAGTTATAGAGCCATCTTTTTCGATTACAAACGAAACATACACTTTTAAAGTTCTTTCAGCATCTAATTCTGGTCTTGTAAAATTGTTTCCAACATAGGTGTAAAACTTCGCCATTCCTCCCGGGAATTCAGGCATTTTGTCTAAAACAGCTGTGTTTACAATTGAATTTCCTGTGTCTGCAGGTTCAACTGCATCTCCGCCCACATTACCGGTTGATGGTAATGCATTAGTTGTATTTCCTGTTCCTATCGAGGCATTGTCTACAACAGGATGATTGTCTGTTGCAGCTGCAATAGTCGACGTTGTTGCCTGATCTGTAGGGACTACAACCGGATTTACTAATTGTACTTCAGTTGATGCCGGAGCACTTTCCTGTACAGGTGGCGCTACTGCTTCTTCGATTTTTGGCTGTACAATAGTTGGGTCCATTGATACAGGAATTATTGGTTCATCGATAATCGTGGGTCCATCTATAATTACAGGGGGACTAAGTTTACTAATCAGCATCGATATACTTCCTAAGGTTGCAATTAATAGCAACGCTACAAATAGTGCTGTAACAGTTGTTTTGGAATTCTCCTGGCGTAATTGATACGCTCCGTACTCTTTGTTTTTGTTTTCGAAAACAAGATTGGTCCACTTGGATTCGTAGATACTAGAATTAGACATAGTTAATTGGGTTTTAAGGTTAAGTAAAAATCAAATCATAAGCCAAATGGATTAGTGTGTAACTAAGGACGGAAAATTAAGAACTGGTTTGTTAAATTAATACTATTTTAAGAATAAACAAGAAGATTGTTTATCCTTTATCTAAAGATAATAAATTATCTATTACGTTCGATGATTTCTGCTAATAATTTTTTAGCTCGAAGTAATTTTACTTTTACATTGCTTAGAGGCTCATCAATTTTGAGCGCAATTTCCTGATACGTCATTTCCTGAAAGTAACGCAGTTGAATCACTTCCTGATAATGAGGTTTCAGTTCTTTAATACATTGTAGTAAACGCGATAGATTTTGCTCTTTAATCAGAGCATCTTCTGCCGATGGAGTAGTATCGGCAATGTTGTAGGCTTGTTGGTCTTCGGCATCTGTAATTTCGACAAACAGACTGGTTTTTTTCTTTCGCAATAAATCAATATAAACATTTTTTGCAATAGCAATTAACCAGGTATTGAATTGAAATTCAGAGTTGTAAGATCCAATTTTATCGAAAGCTTTTGAGAAAGTTTCGATCGTAATATCTTCTGCTGTAGTTTCGTTTTCGGTACGTTTTAGCATGAAACTGTACACTTCATTCCAATAAAAATCTAATAAAAAAGTAAAGGCAATCTGGTCGCCTTTTTTTGCTTTTTCTATTTTAGAATTTATTTCCAATGTACAGGTTTTGAAAAGATATTAGTTATAAAGATATTAATTTGTGTGAATATAAGCATGATTTCAACCACAGGAAACCAAATTTTAAGATCTTTTTCTTTAAATTTTCCGGCAGAAAACCCCATTACAATCCACGCTATGGTATAACGGGTTGCCAATAATGCCAATACAGCAATCCATTGAAACTGGAAAGACAATAATAATATAACTAATAAAAAGAAAAATAATTGTGAACTATAAAAAAGGCCCAATTGCATTTTATCAAAAAACTTGTAATGGTTTGCCGTAGAAACATGTCTTCTTTTCTGAATAAACCAGGCTTTGTATGATTCTTTTGGTTTAGAATAAGTGAAACCAACAGGATTATATGCAATAGCTGTATTGTCTTTGGTTGCAGCCTGATTGATAAACAAATCATCATCGCCGGAACGAACCTGAATATGGTCGATAAAACCGTTTACATTAAAAAACTCTTCTTTTTTATACGCTAAATTTCTACCCACTCCCATATACGGCAATCCGGATTTTGCCCATGAAAAATACTGAACAGCAGTAAGAATAGTTTCAAATCGGATCACTTTGTTTAATAAAGAATTTTCCTTTTTTTCGTAACCGCCATATCCTAAAACAATCGTTTTTTCAGTTGTAAATTGCGAAGTCATTGCCGTAATCCAGTTTTTTGAAGTTGGATAACAATCAGCGTCAGTAAAAAGTAAATATTCTTTTTTGGATGCTTTTATTCCTAATGTCAGAGCATATTTTTTATTACCCCAAAAAGCTTCATTGTTTTGTACTTTAACCAAACGGATGTTTGAATATTTTTTTTCATATTCTTCAAAAACTTCCAGCGTTTCGTCACTTGAAGCATCGTCAATTAAAACAATTTCAAAATCAGGATAGTCTTGTTCTGCTAATAGCGGAATATAATTTTTAACATTATTTTCTTCGTTTTTAGCACATACAATTACAGAAACCGGAACATTTTTCGGTGTAATAGTTTGTGGTTTGGCAAAAGCAAATTTGCCAAAAATTCCAAGATAATAAAAAAGTTGCACAACAACGATAGCAATAAAAAAGTAAAATATATATATAAGCATCTGATTTTAATGTCGGTTAATTTCTGACTCTTGCGAGTGCAAATGTACTTATGAATTCCTAATTTTCAATGGTTAAAACCAATTTACTTTCGGCATTTTGACATTTCTTTTGCAAGAGCTATAGATTGAGGGTTTTCGGTTTTTTCTAACTCCGAAATTATATTCTTATAATTATGATCGTCACGGTTTTGGGATAGTTTTTTAGTCGCCTGAATCTCGTCGATTTCAATTTCAAAAGCAAAAATTCCCCTCGCTTCGCGCATTGTCTTTGCTGATAAATCTTCAACTCTAACCGGATTCGCAGAATTTGCTTCGTATTTATCTACTAGTTTTTTGAGTTGTTCGACTCCTGTTTCGTAGTCAACAATTTTGATACGGCCGTAAACATGCACGGCTATATAATTCCAGGTTGGTACATTTTCGTGATCGTACCAAGAAGAAGAAATGTAACCGTGCGCACCCGTAAATACTGCCAAAACCTGATCGTTTTCTGCAAAACCTTCTGCTTGCGGATTCAGTTTTGAAATATGTCCCTGCAAAATTTCCTTTCCGTCAGCATTCAATTCAAGTTCAATCGGAATATGTGTTGCGCACAATTTCCCGTGAGTTTCATTGATCAAAATTCCAAAACTGTTTTCTTTCAAAAAAGTTCTGATCGATTCCGGATCTTCGTCTTTGTATATAGTAGGAGTATACATTTTTATGAATTTTATTTTAAAGATTTCCCAAAACAAATTGCCTCTGGTCGATCTGTATATTTTCCGTAATTCGGAATTACTTTATATCCTTGTTTTTCGTAAAACTTTGTTGCTTCTGTGTTTTTTATTCGTGTTTCCAGAATTAATTTCTGATAACCTCTTTTTAAAGCTATATCTTCTAAAAAAGCTAAAATGGTTTTTCCAATTTGCTTTCGCGGATATTTAGAATACATTCGTTTGACTTCACCAACAGTTTCAGAAATAGGCCTTATCGCTCCACAACCCACAATTTCATTTTCTATTTCAGCTATAACAAAAACATATTTCGAATCATTTACCTGCCAGTCTGTGAAAGAATTCTTTCCATCGCTTCCAAAACGAAGATAAAGATTTGCAGACAATTCCTCTATAATTGCTGCAACTTTTTCATCCGGATTTGTTATTATTATGGAAATGTTTTCTACTGTCATAAAAGAAAAATTTGACTGTGTTTTTTTTGCCACAACCCGAGCGATAGCGAACAGGCGAAGCAATTACACGAATTTTCACGAATTAATATTATTGTCAGACTGAGCGTAGTCGAAGTCCTTTACAACGCATAAGCATCTCGACTTTGCCGATGTGACACACGAACAATTAATCTATTTAATTAGTGAAAATTAGTGAAATTCGTGTTTTATATCACATTCACTTCCGCCTCAATATGAATTCCAAAAGTTTCAAAAACAGTTTTTTGAACGTCTCTTGAAACCGCTAAAATCTCCTGACCCGTTGCATTTCCGTAATTTACCAAAACCAAAGCCTGATTTTTATGTACTCCTGCATCGCCAAAACGTTTTCCCTTAAAACCAGCTTGTTCAATTAACCAGCCCGCCGGAACTTTTACCTCAGTTTCTGAAACTTCATAATATTTCATTTCAGGAAATTTTTGATGGATTTTTTCGAAATCAGATTTTAATAAAATCGGGTTTTTAAAGAAACTTCCGCTATTGCCCAATTCCTTCGGATCCGGTAATTTGCTTTGTCTGATGGCAATTACAGCATTACTCACATCTTTTAAAGTGGGAGTTGCAACGTTGTTTTTGGCTAGTTCAGCCGTAATATCTCCGTACGAAGTATTGATTTTATGATTGCGTTTCGTCAATTTATAAATTACAGATGTAATGATATATTGGTCTTTCACTTCATTTTTGAAAATGCTTTCTCGGTAGCCAAAATTACATTCCGTATTTGTGAAGGTTTTCATTTCCTGAGTTTCAATATTCATCGCTTCGCACGAAACAAAAGTATCTTTTATCTCTGTTCCGTAAGCGCCAATATTCTGAACCGGAGTTGTTCCTACATTCCCCGGAATCAGGGACATGTTTTCTAAACCGCCAAAATTATTTTCAATGGTATAAAGTACAAAATCATGCCATGTTTCGCCGGCCTGACTTTCGACCCAAACAAAATCATCATCTTCTTTAATGATTTTTTTGCCTTTTAAATCAATGTGAATCACCAAAGCATCAATATCTTGGGTTAAAAGCATGTTGCTTCCGCCGCCAAGAATGAATTTTTTTTCGTTTTTGTTTTCTTCTAAAATAGTTTTTAATTCAGCAACTGAATGTACGGCGACAAATTGTTTTGCTTTGGCCTCAATGCCAAAAGTATTGTAGTTTTTTAAAGAAAAATTGGATTGGATTTCCATAAATAAAAGGCTTTTTTTAGTCTCGAAACTTCGAAATAATTCTGAATTCAAAAGTAAGGATTAAAATTTATTTGCAGTTGGGTTTTGACGAAATATCAGATTTGTTTCAAAATCACGCCAGATTTTCAGAAAATAAAAAAGCCTTCAAATTTGAAGGCTTTATATTTAAAAATTCTATTAGTTTATTTTGTGGCTAATTTTTGAGAAAGAGAAACAGAATTGTTGCCAATTAACTTAGATGCTATTTCTATTTTCTGCTTTCCAAAAGTTTCATCGAAAGATGTTCTGCTTTCCTTGTCTTTATAGGATACAGTAGTCTTTTTTCCTGATTTTTCTAAAATATTTTTAATTGTATTTTTCATAACAATACATTTTAATAGTACAAAGGTAGCTAAATTATTTGAAATCAGCTTTAATTTCAAAAGTTATAAAATTATAGGATTTACTTTTTGCAGGGTTATAGGTCTGATAATCAATTTTATCAATATTAATAATCGAATCCGGAAGCTTTCCGTTTTCACTGTTTTCGGTAATTTTCAAATCATCAATAATGCCGCCTTTTATAATGAAACAACTTTCGATAGAAGCTAAATTATTATTTAAACCCATTTTATACATTCTGTGTTTTGCAGTGGTATTTCCGAAAATGGTTAAAATTGAATTTGGAGAATTTGATAAAAAATCTAAAGCGCAGGTAAAAACTGTTTTTAAGACTTTGTTTTTGTCATTTTTATTGTTTTCTCGGGACATGTCAGAAATGGATTCCAATCCATTTTCATCAATAAAAATATTGCCAAACCCTAAATTATAAAATCGTTCCAAACCAGGTTGCGGATATTTTATCATGGCGATCCTTTTGGGAATTTCTTTCTCGCCAATGCTCACAAAATCATATTTAGTATGCAATGGATTGCTGTCGACTTGCTCAAATTCGTAGGATTCATTTATTAAATCTTCCATTTCTAGTTTTTAGATGGTGGCAAATCTAAATAAACAATGTAATATCTTGTTAAAATAATTTATTTATTTTTAGTTGTCGAAAATAAGTTAATTCATGTTCAACAACTCATGATATTTATCTGCAATGATCTTCATATTAATGTTATAATTCGCATTTTCTTCCACAAATTTTCTGTTTTCTAAAATGGCATTATTTCGGGATTCAGCATTTTCAAAAGACCAAATTAATTCTTCTGCCAGCATTTCGATATTATCAATTTCGATTAATTGTCCGTTTTGGCGATGTTTGATCCAGCTTTGATTTCCTGCAATATCAGAAACAACAGGATAACAATTGCAGGCCATTGCTTCAAATAAAGAAGCTGAAACGCCTTCGGTAATGGGCATACTTATATATATGTTCGACTGCTGCAATAATTTAGGAAGTGCTGTATTCGGAATTCTTCCTGTAAAAATTACGTTATTTTCAATTTGTAAATCTTTGGCTAAATCTTTTAAAAATTGCAAGCGTGTTCCGTCGCCCACAATTGTTAACGAAAAATCGATTCCTTTTTGGTTTAAAATTGCAAAAGCTTTCAAAATAGAATCATGACGATATTCCGGTTGCAAGGAACGGGTAACAATAGCTTCAATTTTATTCGAATTATTGATTGAAGGAGAAAAAAGCGTCAAATCAATTCCTTTCGGGATAACCAGAACCTTATTCATCTCAACACCAATTTCTTTCATCGAAATAGTCATAACCGGACCCCATGCGTGAATTAAATGCGCTTTTTTGAAGGCATATTTCTGAATGAATTTTTTAAAAGGCAGCAAAACAGAACCTTCCGGCCATAAATCAGTTCGGCCTTGTTGTGCAATGGCAATAGTTTTGGAACCAGACAATGCTGCAAGAAAACCATAACTTGTTGTTCTTTCTGCAATTACCATATCCGGTTTTTCTTGTCGAATGATTTTCCGAATCGAAATAGGAGAGAAGAAATATTCTGCAATACGTTTAAAACGGTTCAGTTTTGAATTGTTTGGTGTTTGAAGTTCCCAGGTAATAATTTCAAAATCGCCAAATTCCTTTAAACCTTTCATCCAGGTTATAGCATCGGCACGATAAGATTCTCCCAGAAAAAGTATTTTTCTTTTCATTGAATTGGTTTTTTGCCGCGAATTTCAAAAATTAGCCCAAATTTTTTCTGTTCAGCATTGACAAAGTTTTAAATTTTGTCAAAGTTTAATTAGTGCAAATTTGTGAAATTCGTGGCAACTTTTTATAGTTTCTAAAATTCATCCGTTTCTAAAGCGCGATTGATAAAATCGATCAAAGGTTTTAAAGCGATTAGTTTTTGACTCATTTTAGAAACGAAATCTTTTTTGGTCACTTCGCTAAAATCATATTTTTGAGTTGCCGTAAAGCTTTTTAATTTTAAAAACTCCATTGCAGGATGGTCTTTTTCATAACCACGCGGCATGCTTTTAAGAGAATTGTTTTCGTTTATATCTAAATTTCCAAATTCCTTTTTGAAGTTTTTATCTGCTAAAATAGCTTCCAGATCTTCATGAAAAAAAGCAATTTCTTTACGCACTTTTTTCAAATCTTCTGCTTCCGGTGAATAGAATCCACCCGCAATAAAACTCGCTCCTTTTTCGATATGAACATAATATCCCGCGCGGTTAGCACCTTTTACGCCAGGCGACATCCAGACTCCTAAATGTGCTTTATAAGGTGATTTGTCTTTAGAAAATCGAATATCACGATTAATTCTAAAAGTGCAATTTTTTATTTCCAGTAATTCTAACGAAGGATCAAGCGGTTTCATAACATCCAGAAAATCGCTCACCAATTGATGATAATCTTTTTTGAAAACCTCGTATCGTTTTTTATTATCCTGAAACCAATCTCTATTGTTGTTTTTCTTTAAATCGTCTAAAAATTGCAATGATTCTTTCGTTAACATATTCGGTATTTATTGCAGTTAATTTTTAAGTAATATCCTGGCTAAATTAATATTTTTTTTCGCCACCAATTTCACGAATTTACGCTAATTTTTAAATCCTTGTCGTTAAGCTTTGACAAAGTTTTAAACTTTGTCAAAGCTTTAATTAGTGCTAATTAGTGAAATTCGTGGCAAACAAAAATCTATAAATTAAATATTTTATAACTCTGATGTGTTGATTTTACAATCGCTTCGGTGCGTTCCGGATGCGTGTCAGAAATAAAAAGCTGTCCGAAAGTTTCACTATTCACCATTTCGATAATTTTGGAAACGCGCGTTTCATCGAGTTTATCAAAAATATCATCAAAAAGTAATAATGGTTTTACGCCGCTTTGTTTTTTCAGGAATTCAAACTGAGCCAGTTTCAAAGCAATCAAAAAAGATTTTTGCTGACCTTGCGATCCAAATTTCTTTATCGGGTGCGAATCAATTTCAAACGATAAATCGTCTTTATGAATTCCGGCACTTGTATATTGCAAAGCGCGGTCCTTATTAATATTTTCCCGCAAAATAGTCAGTAAATCTTTTTCGAATAAATGACTTTCATAAACCAATTGCACCGTTTCTTCAGATCCGGTTATGGCCTGATGATGTGTATTAAATATAGGTATAAATTGTTCGATGAACTCTTTTCTCTTTTCAAAAATAGATTTTCCAAAACCATCCAATTGCTCATTATATATAGATAAGGTATCATTGTCAAAAACATGATTAAGTGCAAAATACTTTAGCAAAGCATTTCGCTGCGCAATTATTTTTTGATATTGAATAAGCTGATGCAGGTAAGTTGAATCTAATTGCGAAATCACGCTGTCCATAAATTTACGGCGTGTTTCACTTCCTTCTACGATTAAATCACGATCAGCCGGAGAAATAATTACCAGGGGAATAAAACCAATATGATCAGAGAATTTATCGTAGGCTTTTCCGTTTCTTTTCAGGATTTTCTTTTGTCCCTTTTTTAAACTGCAGACAATTTGTTCTGTTCTGCCGTTTTTTTCTAATTCGGCATCAATAACAAAAAACTCTTCACCGTGTTTGATGTTTTGCACTGCCAGCGGATTAAAATAACTTTTTCCGTAGGCCAAATGATAAATAGCATCAAGCACGTTTGTTTTTCCGATTCCGTTTTTGCCAACAAAACAATTAATCTTGTTGTCGAACTCAAAACCGGCTTCGGAGAAATTTTTATAATTGAATAAAGAAATTTTGTTTAAATGCATTTTTGGAACTCTAAAAGATAAATTTGATGTTTTATGAATGATAATTTTTTGAAAAGATTAAGTTTTTATGTCACAGATTGTAAGATAAAAAAGATTCGTCTGGCAAATTTAATTCTTTAAACGCTTAATCTGTGATAATCTTAAAAATCTATCTGTAAATAATACTTTTGTACAGAAAAAGTATATTTTAAATAGTGAAAAAACGACCGTTCAAATTTTTTAATTATACTTTTAAATATCTCATTAAAAGCAAGTTAATATTTTTTATTTTCTTATTGATAAGAAAAAAATAGAGATTTTCGAAAATATTTAGTATTAAATAGATATAAAATTGATTTTTTTTACTTCAGTTTCAATAAAAATTTTATTTTTGCCGTTCACTAAATTAATTTTAAATGGCTACTTACAATAAAAGAGGATATAAAGCACCAAAAGAAAAGGAAGTTAAAGAAGTAAATGAAGAAACACAGGTAATCATTGACGAAAAAGACAGCACAACTGCTGGTGTTTTTTCAAAATTAGATGAAACTGCTTCAAGAACTGAGGATTGGGTTGCTAAAAATCAAAAAATCATTATTGGTTTAGTTGCTGGTATTGCAGTTGCTACTATTGGATATTTGGCTTACCAAAAATTTATCGAAGCTCCTAAACAAGACGAAGCTGCAAACGAAATGTTTGTTGCTCAACAAAACTTTCAAAAAGCAACTGACGGCGTAGCAAGCGATTCATTATACAAATTGGCTTTAAATGGTTCTGAAGGTAAATTCGGTTTCATTAAAATTGCTGACGAATATTCAGGAACAGATGCTGGTAACTTAGCAAACTATTATGCTGGTATGGCTTATTTAAATACTGGTAAATTTGACGAAGCAATTAAATATTTAGGTGAATTTAAATCTGAAGATTTGATTTTAAGTGCTTTGGCAAAAGGTGCAATTGGAGATGCTTATTCTCAAAAAAACCAACAAAAAGAAGCTCTTGACTATTATGTAAAAGCGGCAGAATCTAATAAGAATGATTTTACAACTCCTCGTTTCTTATTAAAAGCTGGAAAAACGGCTATTGCTTTAGGTCAAAAAGAAGACGCTTTAAAATATTTAACAGATATTAAAGAAAACTACGATTCAACTCCGGAAGCTGCTTCTGTTGATGTTTTGATTGGATTAGCACAATAAAAAATTATTGTAGAGTTAAGATTTTAGATTTTAGATTTGTATTTTTACAATCTGAAATTAAAATTCTAAAAGATACAAATGGCTACCGAAAATAAAAATTTATCAGAATACGATAAAAACACGATCCCAAATGCGAAAGACTTTCGATTTGGGATTGTTGTTTCTGAGTGGAATGAAACTATAACAGAAGGACTTTATAATGGCGCTTTTGATGCCTTAATTGATTGTGAAGTTCCTGCACAGCAAATTATTCGCTGGAATGTTCCGGGAAGTTTTGAACTGATTTACGGGGCAAAAAAAATGCTGCAGACACAAAATGTTGATGCAGTAATTGTTATTGGATGCGTAATTCAGGGACAAACAAAACATTTCGATTTTGTTTGCGAAGGTGTTACACAAGGAATAAAAGATTTGAATGTTCAGACTGATATTCCGGTTATTTTTTGTGTATTAACAGATAATAATATCCAGCAATCTATTGACAGAAGCGGAGGAATTCACGGAAATAAAGGAACCGAAGCGGCAATTGCAGCAATAAAAATGGCCTATATCCGTCAGCAAGCTTCAATGTCACATCCTTTTAATCAGCCTTTATTAACTTCTGGCGCGCTTCAAATAGAAGATACTCCAAGAAAAATAGAGAAAGAATAAAACACAATTGTTTTAAAAATATTAAAACCTGTACTGTGTAAAAATAGTATAGGTTTTTTGTTTTTTTTATGACTGATGAATTTCTAAAACCCAATAGAAATTCATTAAATTTGTAGACCTTGGATTTTAAAACCAGATCTAAATTAATAGTATCAATCTGAGATTTTTACAACACAACAAACTAAAATCAACGCATAACCTTAAACCCAAATTTCTTAATGTCGAGTATTATTCAATTACTTCCTGATCACGTTGCTAATCAAATTGCCGCTGGAGAAGTGGTTCAAAGACCCGCTTCGGTAGTCAAAGAATTGCTCGAAAATGCTGTTGATGCAGGTGCAACCGACATTAAATTGATTATTAAAGATGCCGGTAAATCTCTGGTTCAGGTTATTGATAATGGTAAAGGAATGGACGTTACAGATGCACGGTTGTGTTTTGAACGTCATGCAACGTCAAAAATCCGTCAGGCCGAAGATTTGTTTGCACTATGTACAAAAGGTTTTCGTGGAGAAGCTCTGGCTTCTATTGCCGCAATTGCGCACATGGAAATGAAAACAAAACAGGATCAGGACGAACTAGGAACGCATATCGTTATCGAAGGAAGTAAATTTGTCTCACAAGAAGTAGCCGTTTTGCCAAAAGGAACTTCATTTGCCGTAAAAAATCTATTTTTTAATATTCCCGCACGTCGTAATTTCTTAAAGTCAGATACGGTTGAATTTCGCCATGTTATGGATGAGTTTCAGCGTGTAGCTTTGGCGCACCCTAATATTCATTTTACTTTTTATCACAATGGAAGTGAAATGTACAACTTACCCGCTGCAGGGTATCGCCAGCGAATTGTGGGTATAATGTCGGGTAAAACCAATGAAAAACTGGTTCCGGTAAATGAAGATACAGAAATCATAAATGTTCAGGGATTTGTTTGTAAACCTGAATTTGCCAAGAAAAACAGGGGAGAACAGTTCTTTTTTGTAAACGATCGTTTCATTAAAAGCGGTTATTTGCATCACGCAGTTATGGCAGCTTACGACGGACTTTTGAAAGATGGTTCACAGCCGAGTTATTTCTTGTATTTGCAAGTTCCGCCAAACACTATTGATATCAATATTCATCCAACAAAAACAGAAATTAAGTTTGATGATGAGCAGGCTTTATATGCTATTTTACGAGCTTCCATCAAACATAGTTTAGGGCAGTTTAACGTAGCGCCGGTTTTAGATTTTGATCGCGATGCGAATTTAGATACGCCATATCATTATAAAGATTTAGAAGCAGAAACACCAACCATTCAGGTAGATGGAAATTTTAATCCGTTTACCGATGATAAAACCAATCAGCATTATTCTAAAGCAAGTTCAGGTTCGGGTTCCGGTTATGGCTCAGGATCTAATTCGTATTCGGGATATTCTTCTAAAAGAGTGGAGCCAACTGCAAGCTGGGAAAGCCTCTATGTGGGATTAGATACGGAGAGTATCGAAAGTTCGCCTTTTACTTTTGAGAATGAAGAAGTAACATCCTCTTTATTTAATGATGATGATGTAGAACAAGCGCCTCAGAAAACCTATCAAATACATAAAAAATATATCGTTTCGCCTATAAAATCAGGAATGGTTATTGTCGATCAGCAACGTGCGCACCAACGTATTTTGTACGAACAGTTTTTGCTGAATATGACGGTAAATCAGGCTTCAAGTCAGCAATTGTTATTTCCTTTAAATTTGTTTTATTCTTCTGATGAAATGACATTAATTGAAGAATTGAAACCTTCGCTGGAAACAACAGGTTTTGTTTTTGAACAAGCAGAAACAGATCATATCGTAATTTCCGGAATTCCGGTTAATATTACTGAAAGTGAAGTTTCGATGGTCATAGAACAATTATTAAGCGATTTGCAAGACGGAATTCCGGCAAACAGTTATAGTCAGAACGATACAATTGCCAAATCGATGGCAAAAAGTTTAGCGGTTAAAACCGGATCTTATTTAACCGAAAAAGAACAGGATAATTTGGTAAACGGATTGTTTGCCTGTAAAGATCCCAATATATCACCTTTTCAAAAACCAACTTTCATCACAATGCGTGTGGAAGACATAGATAAAAAGTTTGCCTTATGATGAACATAACTCCCGTAGTAAAACAATTATTGATAATTAATATTATATTTTTTATTGGTTCACAATTAGTGCCAGTTTCATATAATTATTTAATGTTGTATTATCCCGAAAGCGATAATTTCAGAATTTGGCAGGTCATTACACACATGTTTATGCATGCAAAATTGCCAAACTTTGCTCATATTTTATTTAATATGTTTGCATTGTATAGCTTTGGTTCTGCACTAGAACATTTTTGGGGAGGAAAAAAATTCTTGTTTTTCTATATTTCCTGCGGATTAGGTGCTGCTTTACTTCATACAGGTGTCAATTACTTACAATTGCAGTCTGTCTTAGATTCTGTATCTAGTTTGAATTTATCTAAATCTGATCTTCATTTAATTTTGAATGCTGATTTTCCATCTTTATTTGATTCAAATGGTAAGATGATACAAGGTACTGATGTTTCAGTTATTTTGAATAAGGTACATTGCACTCAAGAACAGTTTAATTCATTGGCTCAGGCAAGCGGCATTGTTCAGTCGCCTGTACTTGGTGCTTCTGGAGCAATTTATGGTTTGCTTACCGCTTTTGCTTTTATGTTTCCAAATGCACAATTAGGATTAATGTTTATTCCAATTCCTATAAAAGCAAAATATTTCGTTCCAGGAATCTTGGCAATTGATTTATTTTTAGGTTTTAAAGGAAGTTCACTATTTGGCGCAGGTGGAACTGGAATTGCTCATTTTGCTCACGTTGGTGGAGCTCTTACTGGTTATTTAATGATGTTATATTGGAAAAAAAATCAGTTTAACAAAAATCGTTGGAATTAATTTCTAACTTTAGATAGTCAATTATCCCGAGGCTTCGGGACCAAAAAAAGTCTTTATGAATATTCTTGATGATTTAAAATTACAATATAAGTTAGGTGGAATTGCAATGCGCGTTATTTACTGGAACGTGGCTTGTTTTGTGATCTCATTAGTGTTTTTTTATCAATATTCAGGAGGTGGTTTTGAATATCCAAATTGGCTGGCATTATCATCAGATCCAAATGTGTTTTTATTTAAACCGTGGACGTTCTTAACTTATGCTTTTTTTCATGCATCATTTTGGCATTTATTGTTCAATATGATGGTTCTCAATTTTGCCAGTAACTTGTTCCTGACCTTTTTTACCCAAAAGCAATATTTAGGCTTGTACATTTTGGGTGCAATTTTCTCAGGTATTGTTTTTGCCTTAAGTTTTTACTTCTCAAATGTTGCAGGTTCTATCGTTGGGGCTTCAGCTGCGATTATGGCAATTCTTGTAGCAGTAACAACTTACCAGCCTTTAATGGGTGTGCGTTTACTGTTTTTTGGTAATGTTAAGCTTTGGCATATTACGGCTGTAATTTTAATTTTGGATTTAATGCAATTCAGGTTAGAGAATACCGGCGGACATATTTCGCATCTTGCCGGTGCTATTTTTGGATTTATTTTTATTAAATTGCTTCAAAATGGAACTGATTTGAGTATAGTGATTTCCAGAATATTAGATTTTTTTACAAATCTATTCAGAAAATCGCCATCAACCCCCTTCAAAAAAGTTCATAAAAATTACAATAAACCTACGCAAAAACCAACATCAAAAATTGTTACGAAAGATAAAACGCAACAGCAAATTGATGAAATTTTGGATAAAATTAGCCAGTCCGGCTATGATTGTTTGACCAAAGAAGAAAAAGAATTTTTGTTTAAAGCAGGAAAATAATCCTTCGAATAAAGAAAACATGCAAAACCTTTCGTGGTTTAATAAAATAATGTTCTTTTTGAATATAGTACTGACTGTATTAACGTTTAGTATCTATATTTTACCTTTCCTCGCACCTAAAAGTTTTCCGCTTTTATCGGTGCTTACCCTTTTTATGCCTGCTTTTTTTGTCTTAAACGGATTGTTTTTCGTGTATTGGGCAATTCAGTTTAAAAAGCGTCTTATTCTTTCCGGTTTGGTTCTGTTAACTGGAATTACATTTATTAGCAAATTCTACAAATTCTCTCCGAAAGAATATGTTGAAGACGAAAAAGATTTCTCAGTAATGAGTTATAATGTTCGTTTGTTTAATGTTTTCAAATGGCTGGACCGTGATGATATTCCATCTAATATCAAGGCTTTTATCGATGAAAAAGATCCGGATATTTTGTGTATTCAGGAATATTCAAATTCAGCCCATATAGACCTGAAAGTATATCCACACCGTTATATTTTCATTGATGGAAATCAAATAAAAACCGGACAGGCGATTTTTTCTAAATTTCCTATCATAAATGAAGGCAATATTATCTTTCCGAAATCCGATAATAATGTGATTTTTGCTGATATAAAGCGCGGTAAAGATGTTATCCGTGTTTATAATATGCACTTGCAATCCATTAAGATTTCGCCTGATGTAGATAAGATTTCAAACGACATTGATAATGTAAATCAAAAGAAATCACAGCAGATTTATGGCAGAATCAGTAAAGGATTTCGCCAGCAACAAGAACAAGCCGAGATTTTTAAAGAAAATATCAAGCAGTGCAAAAGTCCGATTATTATTTGTGGAGACATGAATAATAGTCCGTTTTCTTATGTTTACCGAAGTATTAAAGGAAAACTCAAAGACGCTTTTGAAGAAGCCGGAGAAGGTTTTGGAGCTACTTATAAATTCAAATATTATCCTGCCAGAATTGATTATATTTTCTCAGACAGTAAAATGAAAGTGAAAAAATTTGACAGTTTTCCTGACTTCGAAAATTCAGATCATTATCCAATTATGGCAAGGATTTCTATGGAATAAGGTAGAATAAATTCCAAATTTTAAAATCCAAATTCCAATACGCACGAATATATTTTTATCTAATTTCTAATTTTTGATTCTTCAGATAATCCATTGCAAATTTACCTTCGTTAAAAAGCAAATCAAGTACGCTTAGATTGTTTATAAAGCCGTGTTTGTCATCAAATACCTGAGCGTATTTTTCGAATGAATGTGCGTCTTTTTTACCGTTTGCCAAATACCTGAAATCAGAAACGTTTTCTGCTTCATGAAAATATTCTGTTGTTTTGCCAAATTCCAGTTTCATGCGCAAACACTTCGTTACGATATCAAGAACTTCCATGTTTAAATCCATCAAAAAAGTATGCTTTTTCTCGAATATAGGAAAAATATCATCTTCAAAAAATTCGAAAAAAGGAGAACTTCTATAAGCAGCTTCCAGAGATTTAAAGTGCTGTTTTTGCCAGTCAAATTCGTTTTCAATCAACACATCCTTTGTTTTTTGATGTGCCTCTTTAGAATGCTTAACAGGAATATTTAATAATTGAATTCCGTTTGGACTATAAATATAAGTACGGTTTCTATTGGTTTGCTTCTGAAAATTATCTTCCATTTCAAAAGTGATACTTTCAGATTGAGCCATAACTGCAAAGTGGCTAATCGACGGAAAATAGGTAGGAAGTAATAACGAGTTCATTATGATTTTGTTTTAAAAGTTTCAGGTTTCAAGTTTCAGGTTATTTACGAACCTGAAACTTGAAACCTGAAACAAAAATAACTATTTTATTTTATGCTTTATTCTCTTTTCTTTTTCTCCAGAAATATTCTCCAACAAAATAAACGGCAAGAAGAATAAGGAAATATTTAAAGTAAGATTGTGGCTGTCCTTCACCATCAACAGTAGTGAAAACTCTGCTCCAGCGAATTTTGTTGATTCCTTTGCCATTTGTATCCCAGCTTAACCAGATAAAAACAGGTTTCCCAACAATATGATCTTCCGGAACGTAACCCCAGTAACGGCTGTCTTCAGAGTTATGACGGTTGTCTCCCATCATCCAGTAATAGTTTTGTTTGAAGGTATAACTATTGGTTTGTTTTCCATTAATTATAAAATGAGAACCATCTAATTCAAGTGTGTTTCCTTCGTATTTTGTTATAATTTCTTTGTAAAATGGCAATGACTCATTTGTTAACGCCACAGTTTTTCCTGCTTCCGGAATATAAATTGGTCCAAAATTATCCTGACTCCATTTGTTGATATGAGGGAAAATTGCATTGTCATTTCCTCTGTCAATCTCTCTGGTTACAGCAGTAATTCCGGGAGTATTTTTCAATCGTTCAGCACTTGCTTCTGTTAAAGCTCTGAAATATAAAGTATCTCTTTTTTCGTTTTTAAAACCAGCACCATCCGTAATATCCATTTCTCTCATTAAAGTTTCGAAATCGATAGGCGTTTTTCCGTCTAAAGCTACAGAGTAAGAATATTGTGGTTTTGCTCTTTCCGGTAAAACTAATTTTTTGCCGTTAATGAAAACAAATCCGTCTTTTATAGACAAGCTGTCACCAGGAATACCAACACATCTTTTTACGTAATTCGATTTTTTGTCGATAGGTTTAATAACGCCCGGTCTTCCTTTTGGCTCATAAAAATAGTGAACCGTATCTACAGGCCAGTTAAAAACAACAATATCGGTTCGTTTTATTTTTTCAAAAGCTGGTAATCTGAAATAAGGTAATTGCGGCCAGCTTAAATATGATTTTCTTTTTAAGAAAGGTATTGTATCGTGAACCATTGGCATTGCAACAGTTGTCATAGGAACTCTTGGTCCGTAATTTACTTTACTAACAAATAAAAAGTCTCCAATTAATAAAGATTTTTCTAATGAAGAAGTTGGAATTGTATACGGCTGAACTACATAAGTATGTACCAATGTTGCTACGATAATCGCAAAAAGTAATGAGCTTATCGTATCTGCAGTTTTGTTTTCCGGAGTTAATTTTCTGTTGGCATTGTATTCTAATTTCTGAGTATAATTTACATAATAGATGTAAAATCCAAAAGTAAAAATTCCCAAAATAGTATCTAAGGTCGTTTTTTTACCAAACGTTCTTAAAGTTTCAACCCAAACAACCGGAAACATAATCAGGTTAATAATCGGGATGAAAAGCAATATTGTCCACCAGGTTGGTCGGCCAATAATTTTCATTAAAACGATCGAATTGTAAACAGGAATTGCTGCTTCCCAGCTTTTTCTGCCGGCAGCCTGATACAATTTCCATGTTCCAAGAAAATGAATTACTTGTACCGCTAAGAAAAATACGAACCAAAGATATAGAGTCATAATTTTATATTTTATGTTTCAAGTTTCGGGTTTTTAGTTGCTAACCTTAGACTTTAAATTGATTTATTTTAGGTTTAAAACATCTTTCATGCTGTAGATTCCCTTTTTGCCTGCTAACCATTCGGCAGCAATTACGGCTCCAAGGGCAAAACCTTCACGATTGTGTGCAGTATGTTTTAATTCGATGCTGTCTACAATTGAATCATACGTTACGGTATGAGTTCCCGGAACATCACCAATTCTTTTTGCTTCAATATGAATTTCGTTGTTTTTTGCTTCGTCTAAAGTCCAGTTGGCATATTTACTGTTTTCAATAACGCCTTTTGCCAGAGAAATTGCAGTTCCGCTTGGAGCATCTAATTTCTGCGTATGATGAATTTCTTCCATCGTAACTTTATACGAATCAAATTGAGACATGATTTTAGCCAGATATTCATTTAATTCGAAGAAAATATTAACTCCTAAACTAAAATTTGAACTTGAAATAAAACCACCTTGCTTTTCATTACAAAGTGCGACCATTTCATCAAAATGCTCTAACCAGCCTGTTGTACCTGAAACTACAGGAACATTTGCATGAAAACAGTTTGATATATTGCTGACAGCGGCAGTAGGAACGCTAAAATCGATTGCGACATCAGCTGTAGAAAGTCCGTCAAAAGTATTAGATTCATCTTTCTTTAGTACAATTTCATGACCTCTTTCTAAAGCAATTCTTTCGATTACTTTACCCATTTTTCCGTATCCTAAAAGAGCAATTTTCATTTTGTATATATTTTTTGATTTTTAAACAGCACAAAAGCTATTTAAAATTGGTAATTAAAAGTTAGTCCAACATTTGGTTTAAATGTTACATCGTTGGGATAAATTTCAGGTTTCATTGATAATCTTTCGTTTACGTTAAACTGAATCAAAGCCGCATCAACATTGGCATCGATGATGTTTAAAACATAAAAACCTACTACAAATAAGGCTGATAAATCTCTGTTACGCTGATAGAATTTTTGACCGGCAATAAGTCTGCTTTCATCTAAAAATTGATAATTATCGTCGTTATAACCTTCAAGTCTACGTTTATAAGCATTACGATAATCTTTGTATTTTCTATTGTTGTCAATATAAAAATACATACTGGTTCCAATGGCTCCGTAAACTAATGGAATTTTCCAATATTTTTTATTGTATGCCTGACCTAATCCTGGTAAAATTGCCGAATAAAAGGCAGCTTTTGCTGGTGTTAGCGGATCTATTTCCTCTAACTTGGTAGTGTCTTTAGCGACTAAAACCGTTTCTTCTTTTGCCTGGGCAAAAAGAGAGACGGTTCCTAAGAGAAAGAACAATAGACTTATGGGGACAATCTTATTCACTATCCGTTTATTAATTTTATAATTCGGTTAAAGTCGGCTTCAGAATTAAATGGAATTGTGATTTTTCCTTTTCCGTTTCCAGCGACTTTTACATCAACTTTCGCACCAAAATAATCGTTGAAAGTATTTTTTTGAGTTTCCTTAACCACAAATGAAGAATCCGCTTTTGGTTTTCCTTCTGCTTTTGGCTGTAAACTTTCGTGATAATTTTTTACCAAAGTTTCTGTTTCACGAACAGATAAATTTTGACTTACTATTTTTTGATAAATATCAGTTTGAATATCAAGATCTTCAATATTGATAATGGCTCTACCGTGACCCATACTGATAAAACCATCACGAATACCCGTTTGAATAATCGGATCCAGTTTTAGAAGACGTAAATAATTGGCAATTGTAGAACGTTTTTTACCCACTCTTTCGCTCATTTGTTCCTGAGTTAACTGAATTTCGTCAATCAAACGCTGGTAAGAAAGTGCAATCTCAATTGGGTCTAAGTCATGACGCTGAATGTTTTCAACCAAAGCCATAACAAGCGACTCATTGTCATTTGCAATACGAATGTATGCAGGAACATGAGTTAAACCAACTAATGTAGAAGCACGCAAACGACGCTCTCCGGAAATTAACTGGTATTTATTGAAGTCTAATTTTCGAACAGTAATAGGCTGAATCACACCAAGTTCTTTAATAGAAGTGGCTAGTTCACGCAATGATTCTTCATTAAAATTGCTTCTAGGCTGAAACGGATTTATTTCGATAGCACTTATTTCAAGCTCTATAATATTTCCAACAACCTTGTCAGCATTTTTGTCTTCTACTGATGTAATGTCGTTTTCCGGATCTTTTAATAATGCTGATAATCCTCTTCCTAAGGCTTGTTTTTTAATTGCTTTTGTCATAAAAACTATTTACTGTTTTTCTTTATAATTTCCTGAGCCAGATTAATGTAATTAACTGCTCCTTTGCTCGTTGCATCATAATTAATGATACTTTCTCCAAAACTTGGAGCCTCGCTCAATTTCACATTTCGTTGAATAACGGTATCAAAAACCATATCGTTAAAGTGTTTTTGAACCTCTTCGACAACCTGATTTGATAAACGCAATCTTGAATCATACATTGTTAACAACAATCCTTCGATGTCAAGATCCGGGTTGTGTATTTTTTGAATACTTTTTATAGTGTTCAATAATTTTCCTAATCCTTCAAGTGCAAAATATTCACACTGAATTGGAATAACTACAGAATCAGCAGCTGTTAATGCATTCAGAGTTAGTAAACCTAACGAAGGTGCGCAGTCGATAATGATATAATCATATTCGTCTTTTACACTTTCTAATGCTTTTTTAAGCATGTACTCTCTGTTTTCTTTATCAACCAATTCGATTTCGATGGCAACAAGGTCAATATGAGCAGGGATCACATCAACATTTGGAGCTGAACATTTAACAACAGTTTCTTTTGGGGTGTGGCTGTGTTCAAGTATTTGATACGTTCCAATTTCAACAGATTCTACGTCGATTCCTAAACCTGACGTCGCATTAGCCTGAGGATCAGCATCTATCAACAATACTTTCTTTTCTAAAACACCTAATGAGGCTGCAAGATTTACTGATGTAGTAGTCTTTCCAACGCCTCCTTTTTGATTAGCAATCGCAATGATTTTGCCCATTTATTTTCTGAATTTTGAACCGTAAAAATACAATTATTTATGGTTTTTGAAAATCTATTTTGTTAACATTTGATAAACTTTGATTTGCCGTTGTTTGGTGCGTGTTTGTCAGATTTTAATTTTTATAATAAACAAAAAATAACTCCGAAAATTCTGTTATTAAATCTTTAAAAACCGATCAAAATTTCATTTTTCTGATTTATTAAGGAGAAACCAAATTGTGTTTAAACTTAATTTTTTTCTTTTAAGTCTTTTATTAAACTTGCCGTGAAGAACAAAATTGTAATTCCGCCTAAAATAATACAAACCCACATAAACCATCCTTGCTGCCAAAAAGATTTTTCTCCCACTGCTTTTTTAACTTCAGCATTTTGCTGAATATCAGAAATCGTAGTTTTTGGTAAAGATCCTTTGATGTTATTTTTAAAATCAGAAAGATCATATTCAGGTTCATTCAAATTTTTATTGCCTGTTTTGATAGTGTATTTTTCATTGGCATTTAAATCTGCAATAATAGAAACCGGTTTTTGACAGTATTTTATTGCCGAGATTAACAAAGGCTGGTTATCGTGATTTTCTATTTTTATGTAGAATTCTTTCTCGAAAATTTCAGGAATTGTAAAACTGTTTTTCGTATTGGAGTTTAATTCAAAAGAAATAATTTCTTCATCAATCATTTCTGATTTTTTTCTGGTTTCATATTTTACTTTCTTGTAAATAATGACTTTACGTTTGTAGTAAGTTGGTTTCGAAATTTCAAAAGTAATTTGATTGATGATTTGCGGACCATCAAAAATTACGTGAATCTGAGTTTGTTTTTGAGTTGAAAGCTCGGTTTTTGTTGATTTTGCCGGAGTGATTTCCTGTAGAATATTCTTTTGAAGCTGTGTATTAAAATTCCCTACTTTTAAAACATTTACAGGAAGTGTCTTTTTATCATCAAAATCAATTTTTAGATATTTATAAGTGCTTAACGGATATGAAATTGTCTTCACAACGCTAGCTTCTGTCGAACTGTTTAAGTCGTATAAAGTTTGCGAATTTGATATTCCAAACCATTCTTCAAGATCATTACTTCCTGAAATGGAATAGCTTTTTTCGACATCGGCGTTAGCAATAAATAACGAAAGTTGATTGTTGTTTTTAACCGAAGGAACAGCAATAACTATCGAAGTACTTTTCTTTGGAAAAACTGTTTTTGAAACAATTTCATATTCTTCAAAAGTATTTAATATAGCTTCTGAATTGCTTTGAATAAAATACGAAACCTCATTTCCTTTTGCGTTAAAAATCCTGATATCACTTAAATCCTGTTTCGAATAAGATCGAATTTCAGGAGATAAAATAATTTCGTGGAAACCATTTTGGGTAACTTCTTTTATTTTTGCTGTTGTTTGAAATTGTGCAAACGAAAGATTCGTCAGCAATAAAAGAATAAAAAAACTATTTAATTTCATTGGTTTCATCAGGTTTGTTTTCATTAATAACTAAAACTTTGATTTTTTGATAGACGAAAGAGATTATCAAAATTAAAATTCCCAAAAGGATAAACGATATGATTTTTCCGGTTTCGGAAATGTTGCTGATATCGTAGAAAAATAATTTTACAATAGTCAGTCCAAGTAAACTCAGCGCGACTATTCGAAGTGTTTTGACTTGTTTTTTTATTCCGATAATTAAAAAGACAAAAGCTAAAAATCCCCATAAAACAGGAAATCCGGTTTTGATAATCTTTATTCTGGCAATTTTAATTGCATCATCGGCAACTGCAGAACGAAGATACAGTAAATCAGATTTGGTATTGTTTGTTGCATAAAGTGCGCTTGCCTGCAAATCTTGAAGCGTAATTGGTGAATTCATCAAAAACAAACCATGCAGCATAACTTCTGAACTGGCAATGTAAACGATAAAAAACGCTGCTGCCCAAATAAAATGACGATTTTTAAAAATTCCAAATTGTAGTATTTTGTCTATCTGAAATAATTGAAAAGCAGAATACACAATTAACGCTAATGAAATATAATGCAGATAAAAAGCGATTGGCTGTCCGTATCCGGATTGAATAATTTCTTTATGCTCGAAAAATGCATAATTAGAGAATCCGAAAGTGTACAGCACAATATTCATTATGATTATTACAATCGATAATTCTTCACCAAATTGGGTTTTGTTTTTAATTAATGCAGTTGTTAAAACAGCCGAAAACAACAAATGATAAAGTGCACATACGGCGATTGCACTATTTGCAGTTGTTATATGTGTATTTGCCTGAAAAATAAGTTCGAATAAACCCGTTAAATACAATAATATAATTCCGGAAACAAAAGCATATTTCTTATATTTTTCTGGATTGAAAGTAAAGTTTAATAATGTAATATTTTCCGTTTCATTTTTCAACAAAAACCAAACTGCCAAAAAGGAAGCTGAACCAAAAATGCCTGTTATAAATATTGGATTGATTATAATGTTTAAAGAAGAATCGCCGGTGTAGAACAATTTCCAATCCATAATTAAACTTATAATCATCAAGGCGTGAACAATTACAGAACCAAATCGATAACTTGAAATTTTTGATTTCTGTGAAAGCCATAATAGTAAAACTGCTTCGGCAGCCCAGAATAAAGTAATGTAATTCCCTTCAAACTGAATAGGAATTGCCAGCGTTATAAAAGTTAACGTAAGTCCAATTAATAAGTAAACGGCTTTTTTGTCGAGACCAAATTTTTTGTACAAAAACCAGGCGTAAGTTAAATTTAGCAAAGCAATTATTGTGGTGAATAAACCTCTGAATTCAGGATGAAAATGAGATAAAATCGCCATTCCGGCTGCATAAAACAAAAAGGTATTGCTGGCTAAAATAGTTAACTGCGTTTTTGAGAATTCTCCTTTTGTTCTGATATTATTTATGATATTCATTAAAATAAAAATGAAGTAAAAAGCAAAACCAAATGCCAAAGCGCCAACATAATGCGGTTTATCTGAAGAAAGATCTTTGTATAACCAGCCGCCGTATAGTAAAATTGTAAATATATAAGCAAGTACATTTACCAGATTCCATTTTTTGTAATAGGCAATTGCCAGAATTCCAATGTTTAATATGAGAATATAACTAAAAAGAGCCACATAATTTCCTTCGCCCGTGCTTACCATAAACGGAACTGCAAATCCGCCAATTAAGGAAAGTACGGCAAGTTCGATTCTGTTGTAAGATAAGGAAATCAAAGCGCTAAAAGCGGTTATGATAACCATTATGCTAAAAGCAACTGTTTGATTAAAAAGGTGATAATCATGAAAAGCGATTCCGATTGTGAAATAGAAAATAGCGATCGCTCCCGCCACAATTACAGAACTGAATGCGGCATAATTTTTACGAAGTTTATGCGCGATTCCCATAACAAGTACGCCACATAAAACCCCAATTCCAACGCGTGCCGGTTCGTTGATCCAGTCTTTGTCGATAGCATATTTTACAAAATAGCTAATTCCTAAAACCAGAATTAAAACGCCTATTTTATTGATTAGGTTTTCACCGATGAATTTCTCTAAATCCGGATTTTTTTCTTTGAAGTTTTCCCAAAATGATTTTTCAGGAACTTGTGGTGTTACAGTTTTTGGAGGTGTTTTTTCTATTATTGGAGTTGCTTTTATATCATGAGAAAAAACAACTTTTTCTGTTTTTATTTCAGGCGTTTCTTTTATAACATTTTCAAAAGCAGGCAAAACCGGCTCTTCTTTTATAACGATTTTTGGTTCTTCCTTTAATATAGGAGTTGGTTTTACAAATACGTTTTCTGCTGGTTTTTCAACTGCTTTTAGAAGATCTAATTTTTTATTCAGCTTTTGAATATCGTCTTCAAGATAGTCAAACCGACTTTTTATACTATTCAGCATATAAATTAAAAACCCAAATAAAACTACTAAAAGAAAAACTTCCATATGTATTTAATAAGATGTTATGATTTGGTAAATATAATAACATTTTAACACGGTAAGTTTTTTTGCCTGAAAGAATTGAGAAGTGTATAATTATAAGACGAACATAAATGAAAATACGTTAATTTTCGATGATCTCGATTTTTACAATAATACCACCGCTTCTTTTATTTGAGGCAATTTCCATAAAAGCTCTTTTTGTGAGATCAATTTCTCTACCATTAATAAAAGGTCCTCTATCTGTAATTTCTACAATAACTGATTTGTTATTCTTTTCGTTTGTGATTTTTAGTTTTGTACCAAAGGGAAGCTTTTTGTGGGCAGCAGTCAATTTACTGTTGTCAAATTTTTTACCGCTTGCTGTTTTTCTTCCATCAAATTTATCATGATAATAGGAGGCGTGAGCCTTTTCTTTGTAGATTTTCAACGGTTCGGTTTTTATATTTTCATTGATCACATTCTGATTTTGCTGCGCAAAAGCGGTAAGAGATAAACAAAAAACAAGATATATAAGTACTTTTTTCATTTTTAAAATTTTGCGCAAAGAGAATCAATTGAAAGAATTCTGATTGATTCAGTAAGTCATATTAATTGCATAAAAAGACATAATTTAAAAAGTGAATTTTAAAATGTTGGTTTACATGATTTTAATTATCATATTTCTGAAAAATATATTGAGCGTAACAAAAAAGCATTCCTGGAAAAAGATTTGAAGAAACCATTTGAAAATAAGTTTTTATTTATTTTTTCATTTTCCTTTTGAAAACAGAATTTATTACTATATTTGCATCCGCTTACGGGGTGTAGCGTAGCCCGGTTATCGCGCCTGCTTTGGGAGCAGGAGGCCGCAGGTTCGAATCCTGCCACCCCGACAAAAGTCTTTTCATTTTCTTGAGAAGGCTTTTTTTTTGCTTTGTACTGAAGTTTGCTTTATACAAAATCTAAAAGAAACAGTTATCTCGTCCCGATTGCAATCGGGAAGGCCGCAGGTTCGAATCCTGCCACCCCGACAAAAGTCTTTTCATTTTCTTGAGAAGGCTTTTTTTGCTTCATATTGAAATTTTTCTTTATACAAATCTAAAAGAAGCAGTTATCGCATCCCGATTGCAATCGGGAAGGCCGCAGGTTCGAATCCTGCCACCCCGACAAAAGTCTTTTCATTTTCTTGAAAAGACTTTTTTTTTGCTTTGTACTGAAGTTTGCTTTATCCAAAATCTAAAAGAAACAGTTATCGCGTCCCGATAAAATCGGGAAGGCCGCAGGTTCGAATCCTGCCACCCCGACAAAAGTCTTTTCATTTTCTTGAAAAGACTTTTTTTTGCCTTGTACTGAAGTTTGCTTTATACAAAATCTAAAAGAAACAGTTATCGCGTCCCGATTGGAAAAGCCGAATAGAAATGTTCAGCTTTTTTGTTTCTACCCATCCACTATGAAAGTCTTTCTATTCATTATTGCTTATTTTAGAATAACAAAAACTGATTGGCAGAGTTCTTTTTTCCAACAATAAAAACTTACTTTTGCACCATCAATTATTAATGAAATCATATTATGTCAGATACTATCGAAAAAATTAAATGCCTAATCATTGGTTCTGGTCCTGCAGGTTATACTGCTGCAATTTATGCTGCCAGAGCAAATATGAATCCAGTTTTATATCAAGGAATGCAGCCTGGTGGTCAATTGACTACGACAAATGAGGTGGAGAATTTTCCTGGTTATGTTGATGGAGTTACAGGTCCTGAAATGATGGTTCAGCTGCAAGATCAAGCAAAACGATTTGGAGCTGATATTCGCGATGGCTGGGCTACAAAAGTAGATTTTTCAGGAGATATTCATAAAGTTTGGATTAACGATTCAATCGAACTACACTGTGAAACGGTTATTATTTCTACAGGTGCTTCGGCAAAATATTTAGGATTACCATCAGAACAACATTATTTAAATATGGGTGGAGGAGTTTCTGCCTGTGCTGTCTGCGACGGATTTTTCTACCGTAATCAGGAAGTTGTAATTGTTGGAGCAGGAGATTCTGCTTGTGAAGAAGCGCATTACTTATCTAAACTTTGTAAAAAAGTAACCATGTTGGTAAGAAGTGAAAAATTCAGAGCTTCTAAAATTATGGAAGAACGTGTTCGTAAAACAGAAAACATCGAGATTTTAATGAACCACGATACAGTTGAAGTTTTAGGAGATAATAATGTAGTTCACGCTATTAAAGCTTTAAATAAGTCTAACGGTGAAGTTATTGAAATTCCTGCAACAGGATTTTTCGTAGCAATTGGCCACAAACCAAATACAGATATCTTTAAAGATTATATTTCTCTAGACGAAACCGGTTATATCATCAATACTCCTGGAACATCAAGAACAAATGTTGACGGTGTTTTTGTAGCCGGAGATGCTGCAGATCACGTATACCGTCAGGCAATTACTGCTGCAGGAACTGGTTGTATGGCAGCGCTTGATGCGGAGAGATATTTAGCGTCGAAAGAGTAAGCAGTTTTCGGTCTCAGTCTCAGTTTTCAGTTTGAGGAACTACAACAATAGTTATAAAAAAAGTCCCAATCATTTCGATTGGGACTTTTTTTATTTATATCAGCAAGACTGAAAACTGCGACTGAAAACTATTTAATCTTCTTAATCAATTTTGCTTCTTCAGAAAAACGGGTAAGTTCGATCTTTGGATTTCCAAATAAAGTAAGTTCAGATTTGTCTCCTGCAGCAATCGAAATAGCAGTTTCGGCAAGAATAATTCCTGTTGAATATCCTTCGGTGGTTACATTTGCTTCTTTTAAAGTGAATTTTGTTCCTGTAAAAGTAGAATTGTTATCCAAACGAATTGTTCCTTTTTCGGCAATTCCTTCAATAGCAGCATTGGCTTTTTGGTACAAATCACATTTGAATTTTATAGCTTGTACCAATGTTTTTATTGACGCACTTTTGCTCAATTGCAAACTTCCGTCTTCAGCCTTCAAATTCAATTCTGTTTTTGTTTTATCATCTGCGATTAAAGTGAATTTTTTAGCATTCGCATTCAAAAATAACTTCGAATAATCGTAGCTGTTAAATGTAATATCATCTAACTGAAGTTCCTGAATAGCATAAATAGCCGATTCATTTTTTGCAATTACTTTTTTAAGCGAACTTGTATAAGTAACACGAACAATTAGCTTTTTAAAAATCGTGCTTTCTTTTGTTGTGTACAAACGAAGCATTTTATCTCTTAAATCCATCCCGATGATTTCGTGTAAATTGTCATCGGCTTCAATTTTAATTTCGTTTTTTTCTCCACGTTCCAGATAAACTTCCAGATTGTCATCGGCTTCGATTCCATCAAATTCTCCTACTTCTTTTATAGAAGTGGTCACGATTTTAGATCCTTTTAGTTTCTCTTTCTTTTGGGCAAAAGTTAATGTCGTAACTAATAATAATAGGAGTAAGGCGGTACTTTTTTTCATTAATTTTAGATTTGATTTCGACAAATATAAAAAAATCATCCACTTTTGATGAATGATTTCTTTTATATTTAACAGATAATATTATCCCTGACTAATACTTCCTCCTGAACTGGATTGTTTTTCAATTGTTTTAGGAGTTGTATCATATTCGATATGACCTCCGCTGCTGGCATCTGCTTTCAGGCTCACGATTGGATGTACACTAATACTTCCTCCGCTTGAAACATTAGCATCAACTTCGTTTGCTAATAATTTTACAGCATCAACACTTGCACCGCTCGAAGCTCTTGTTTGAACTTTTAGCGCTTTTCCCTGAACATTGATAGAACTTCCGCTGCTTGATGTAGCTGAGATATTATCAGATTCAATGTTCACATTCATTGTTGCGGCACTTGACGATTCAAGATCTATATTTTCTCCCTGAAAAACATTTGCAGTTTGTACAGATGATGCGCTCGAAGCTTCTATTTTCTCTAGAGCTGGCATTTTTACCGTCACTTTTTTCATGGTAACGTTACGGAAAGAACTGAATTTACATTTAATTACAAGCGTTCCGTTTTCTACCTTAGTTGTAATTTCTTTCTGCAAATTATCATCCGCTTCCACAACAATTTCTGTTGTTTCAGATTGTTCGATTACAACATCAATAGCATTGCTTACTGATATGTTTTTAAAATCTCCCTGAACGATTCTTTTTTCTGTAGTTACATTTCCGCTGCCTTCAACAGTATTCATGTTTAGATTACAAGAAGCAAATAATAATGCGGTGATCGTTGCAATAAGGAATTTTGTAATATGAATGATTATTTTTATCATGGCTTTAGTTAATTTTGATTATAACTCCGTTTTTATCAGTGGTTAGCTTTCCTTTGGTTTTTTTTCCGTTTAAAACTTCTTTTCCATTTATTTTAATCGAAACTTCTTTAACAGTATCATTTTCAATTGTATTGTCTTCACTGTCATAGTCTACATCATCATGATCGTTTTCATCTGCCGGACAATCAAAACATTTGATTTTAGAACCTTCTACTTTATAATTGTAGTTGCCACTAAAGTGCAGATTGAAAAAATCATCATCAGAATCATCATAATCCTGTACAGATGCATCTGGTTTAAATAGTTGTCCTTCTGGCAAATATAAATAAATATCTACTTCCTGACCTCTAAATTTATTTTTTACATCCGTAAGAAAATAATTATCCAAAATTAAACGATTTCCGTCAATTTTAATCTTATAATTAATTTTTTCTGCTCTTTTTTTAGCGTTTGTAAATGAATTTCCTCTGGCGCTTTTTTCGATTTGTAAATAAGCATTTGATTCGTCAGTGCGCAAAACATGTAAACGAACATCGTTAGAATAAATCAATTGATTGTTTGCCGAATCCTGTACAAATTCAAATTCTCTGTGGTGATCCAGATCTTTTGCATAATAATCATTGTATCTGAACTTTACATAAAGTGTATCATTTGGACTAATGCCGATTTCTCTTTTCTCAATTGTTTTGTTGTCGTATGAAACTTCTGTAGCTTGTTTAATTCCGATGCTAATTGTAATGGCAATCGCAATAATCCAGATGGCCAACAAAGTATATTTCGTGATATTTCCAATTGATTTTAATTCCGGAGATAATAATTTGAAACCTAAAAGTGTCAAAAAGAAAAACGGAATTCCAACTGCGAAGAACATCAATAAACCAAACGACCAAATAGGATATTCTGTAAAGTTTCCTGCATCAACAAAATTCTGCCAAGGGAAATCAACAAAAACATTTGTGCCTAAAGTGAAAACACCAATCAACAACATGATCAAAACACTAATTCCTGACATGATTAAAACTACTCCTAAAAACTTAGCGAATATTTTAAAAACCGTGATGATAAAATCTCCAAATGAACTACTTATTCTCTCAGCTCCCGACTTTACCTGGTTTCCCATTTTGTCATAATCTGCACCTTTAAATCTGTCTGATAAAGATTCGATTTCTTCACGTACCTTTTTTTCGATGTTCGAAATTGTAACCGGTTCGCCTGTCATTTCCAGTTTTTCAGAAGTTGTAACCGCTTCCGGAGTTACAATCCACAGTACGAAATAAGCTAAAATTCCGGTTCCAAAACCTGCAAAAACAAATATTAAGAATATGATTTTGATCCAAACGGCGTCAATTCCAAAATAATGTCCAAGACCCGTTGCAACACCGCCAATCATACCTTTTTCTTTATCGCGGTATAATTTTTTGGTTTTTCTGTTGTTGTAATCATTAAAAGACTGATTTGTTTTTTCATCATCCTCAATAATGTAATCTTCCGGTTGTCCCATCACTACAATCACCTCATCAACATCCTTCAATCCCACAACATGTTTCTCGCTTTTTTGTTTTTCTGTTAATAATTCAGAAACACGCATTTCGATATCTTTAATAATTTCATCCTGACCAGATGAGTTGTTTAATGATCGTTTTATGGCGTCAAAATAGCGCGTTAATTTTAAGTATGCATCTTCATCGATGTGAAAAAACATGCCTCCTAAGTTAATATTTACTGTTTTGTTCATGACTATTGATTTTGATTGGTGATTAGTTTTACAGCGTCAGACAATTCTGTCCAGGTGCCGCTAAGTTCGTTTAAAAAAGTTTGTCCTATTTCGGTTAATCCATAATATTTTCGTGGTGGTCCTGAAGTCGATTCTTCCCAGCGATAATTCAGTAAACCGTCATTTTTGAGCCTGGTCAAAAGAGGGTAAACCGTTCCTTCAACCACTAGTAATTTTGCGTTTTTTAAAGTGTCTAATATCTCTGATGTATATGCGTCTTTTTCTTTTAAAACAGATAAGATGCAAAATTCAAGAACACCTTTGCGCATCTGTGCTTTTGTGTTTTCAATGTTCATAATTTCATTTTGTTTTTTTTAGATTGAACAATTCGTTTTTTGATTGATGATGATTGATTGATGATTGATTTCGAATTTATTCTGTTAGAATTAGCTCGTATAACTTATAACTTTTAACCTTTGTAATGATTACTTTATAAAAGGAATCGTTAAAGGATATTTAAAATATTCTCCGTTTGAAGTTTTTATCGAAGCATAAATCACTAAAAAGAATTCAACAACTTTTAGCAATCCAAAAAGTACTACCGCTGTTGCACCAATTGTTAATAAACCAATATTGCCCTGAAAATTGAAATTTCTGATCACGAAATCTTCATCGTTAAAAACAGCTTCCATTGGAAGGTTTTGAAAAAATACAATGACAAAAATCGGAATAGCAATTAAAGCTAAGATCAAAGTATAAAGCAATAAACTCAATTGAAAGTTCAAAGTCTGTTTTCCGTGGTGATTTACAAATTCTGATTTGTCTTTGTAACTCGTCCATATTAAAATTGGAAAAATATAATTCCCAAACGGAATAATGTACTGGCTTAATGTACTTAAATGTGTGAACGTTGCAGTGTTCTTTTCTGATGTTGTTTCCATGATGAGTGGTGTTGTTGTGTCCATGATTAAAAGCATATAGTAATTTCTTATACAAATATATGGCTAAAAGACAGTATCTTGTTTTGCATAGTACTAAATATTAACATAATTTTAACAAAGTTGAAATTACGATTGCATTAATATTACGTTGAAAATCATTGTAAAGGCTTGTGTTTATTGGCTTTCAATGAAAGTATTTCCGATTTATTGTGCGTGCATAGTTTTTTTGTATTTTTACATAAAAAAATAAATCACATGGCAATTTCAGTTTCTAAACTCAACAAATTTGTATTTTTCAAATTACCATCGGCTTATATTTGCGGTGTACGCGTAAAAGCGATCGATGCTAAAACTTGTATTGTAAGTGTAAAACACCGTTGGATTAATCAAAATCCGTTTAACTCGATGTATTTTGCAGTTCAGGCAATGGCGGCAGAATTAACTACCGGAGCTTTAGTGATTTCGCAAATTCAGCAAAGCGGCAGAAAGATCTCAATGCTTGTGGCAAATAATAAAGGTAACTTTACTAAGAAAGCAACGGGAAGAATAACATTTGTTTGCAACGACGGACATTTAATTGCCGATGCAATCCAGAGAACAATCGAAACAAGCGAGGGGCAAACTTTCTGGATGAAATCCATTGGAACCGATGAAAAAGGAGTTCAGGTTTCTGAAATGGATTTTGAATGGAGTATTAGAGTGAAATAATTTTTTTGCCACGAATTTCACTAATTTTCACTAATTGCAAATTGGAAAAAAATTCGTGCTAATTCGTGAAATTCGTGGCGAAACAGAAACATAAAAAAAGGCCTCGAATATTTCGAGGCCTTTTTGTTTAATAGTTGTTGCAGTTACTTCTTAGCGCAACATGCTTTTTTATCTTTTGCTGATTTTTTACAGCATTCTTTTTTTGCTTTTTCTTTTTTTACGGTTGGTTTAGTGTCTTGTGCCTGTAAACCAATTGTAAATAAAACGATTGCTAAAACGGTAAATAATTTTTTCATTTTTATAATGTTTTAAAGTTGTTTGTTAGTCTTCTGAGTAATATTGAGAAACCCATTTATCAAATTCAGTTTTGTATGCTTCTTGTGCATTTGCCAGAATTGATTCTGTTTCTTCTACCGGATCCAGGTTGAAGTTTTCTTTAAGCCATATCTTATATTCCGGCAAATTTTCACTTTCTTCATAATCCTCTTCATCTTTATAGAAATACGCTTCTTCGTGATCAACAGAAATCTCAGTATCAAAAGTCAGCAATTGCATAAATTCGAAGATGTTTTTTGCTACAATATGATAACCGCCTTCATCGCCAAAAACAACAACAGGCAATTCGTTCAAAGATTTATTTGAATCGTTATTCCATAAAACATACATAGAGCCGGAACCGTTTGCTTGTGCAAAAGGCATTAATTTATCAAGAAAAGCTTCATCTTCAGACCAGCTTGAAATTCCGGATTTGTCATCTTCATATAATCCAAAACCCTGAGAATAATTTTCGAATCCGAGTTCTTCGTTTATTTCAAAAAATAAAGCAAGTTCGTTTGTAATTTGATTGTTAAAATTCTTTTTGAAATCTTCTAATGTCATAGCTTTTAGTATATTTTAATGGCTTAATAGAGGAGAATTGTTCCATCCAAATATACAATTTTTGCTTACTTTTTAATTAGAAATTAAAAATTAGTAACTCAAATTTAATCCAAAACCAATTCCCATATCGCTGTCATAATGTGTCGTAATTCCAAAATTTCTCGCAACGATATATTTCAAACCGGCCATATATTCCTTATCGGTATTCCACATTAAATTCATTCGCAAACGTTTAGAAAGCGGAATATCTTTTCGTTCAAACTGTACTCTCACATTTCCATCAGTATAGACTTCGAGCTGTGCTTTTACCAGCATTGGTACAGTATATTCAACACCCGCGCTAAAAACAGAACGATTGTCTTTGGTATTACTTTGACCAAAAAGATTTTGTTCCTGTTCGTCCATTCCCATTTTTCGGTATCGCCACTCAAAACCTATAAAAGGCATTAACCATTGATTTTTGCCAATGTATCTTCCAATATGTGTTTCAGTTTCATAACCATGTTTATCGTTGTAACCCAACCTCCATTCGGTTCCAATGCTCCAGCGCGTGTTGCTGTACATGGCTTCTCCATCATTTCCGTTTGAGGCAAAATCATTTTCGCCCATAAAATGAAACATTCGATCGTCCATTTTTAACATTTTGTACGCCATTTCCGGATGATGAATCAACGGATTTGGAGCTGAATTTTCGTAACTAAAAATACGTCCCATTCCAGCCATCATATGATATAATATATGACAATGAAAAAACCAGTCGCCATCAGCATTTGCCTGAAATTCGATCGTGTCCGTTTCCATTGGCATAATATCAATAACATTTTTTAATGGTGAATAATCACCGTGTTCATTGATAATTCTAAAATCATGTCCGTGTAAATGCATTGGGTGGCGCATCATCGATCCGTTATACAATACAATACGTATATTTTCTCCTTTTTTAATTAATATTTTATCTGTTTCAGAAACTACTTTGTTATCCAAACTCCATACATACCGATTCATGTTTCCAGACAATGTAAAGTGTAATTCTTTTAACGGCGCATCTTTTGGCAGCGTTGTTTTGGTGGGAGATTTTAGCATTCCGTAATTCAGAGTCGTAATTTCTGCAACTTCTGTAGTATCATTTGACATTTCCATTTCTTCCATAGTATGGTTCGAATGATCTTCTGGCTTTTCAGATTCGTCTTCTCCGGAAATTTCAGGATACATTACCGTATTCATGTCCATTTTATTGAGCGACATTTTCATGCCCATATCGTTCAATTCGCCGTTCATCTTCATCATATCGTTCATCATTTTCATCCCTTCAAAATATTTTAATTTCGGAAGATGTGAAACAGGCTGTTTAGTTCCTTCCCCTAAAAACAAAGAAGCAGATCCTGTTCGGTCTTCGGCTGTAGCCAAAAAAGCAAATGATTTATGATCTTCCGGAATCGTAACTACAATATCATAGGTTTCAGAAACGGCAATAATCAAACGGTCAACCTCAACGGGTTCAACATCGTTTCCGTCGCTGGCCACAACCGTTATTTTTCCTCCGCCATACGTCAGCCAGAAATAACTTGAAGCACCACCGTTTGCAATTCGTAACCGAACTTTATCGCCGGCTTTAAATTGAGAAAGCTGATCTTCGTTTTTTCCGTTAATTAAAAACTTCTCATAATAAACATCACTCACATCCATGGCATTCATGCGTTTCCATTCGTTAGTGACTTTTGTAGAAAATTGTCCCTTTTTTATGGCTTCGGAATAACTTTGAGTCGTTCCTTTTTTTATGGCAAACCAATCATTTGCATTGTGAAGCATTCGTTGAATATTTTCCGGTTTTAGATCCGTCCATTCGCTTAAAATAACCGGAACAGTTGGCAAATCATCAATTCCTTTTCTAAAAGTCGAATCGTCTTTCTTTTTGTTGATGATAAAAAGTCCGTATAAACCAATTTGTTCCTGCAACCCGGAATGGCTATGATACCAATAAGTTCCATTCTGAATAATCGGGAAAGTATATTTGTGAATTGTTCCCGGTTTAATGGGCATTTGTGTCAAATACGGAACGCCGTCTTCCTTATTTGGAAGAAATAATCCGTGCCAATGTAGCGCCGTATCTTCATTTTTTAAATCGTTATGTACATAAATTTCTGCAATATCGCCTTCGGTAAAAGTTAAGGTTGGCATCGGGATTTGTCCGTTTACGGTAAGCGCGCGTTTTTCTTTTCCGGAAAAACTGACAATTGTGTCGCGAACATGCAGATCATAACGAACAACTTTTTGCGAAAGCATAAACTGGGTAAAAAAGAACAATAATATTATTGTGAAAAAATGTTTCTTATAATTCATTTAGACTAATGTTAAAATCATAATTAAACTCATGACGATCATTAGACCATCTTCAATAATTGTAACAGTGCTCATTGGCAAATTGAAAACAGCACCCAAACAAGCGCACTGAATTTTCTTTTTGTTCAAAACAGATTGTAGAACTCCAACGATACTAATACTCATGACGATAAAAGTAACCGCATTTGTTAGCAAAGGATTGAAATTCAATAAATAAGAAATTCCTAAACCAAGTTCGAGAAAAGCATACACATAACCCCAAACCGGAATTTTTCTGGCCAGAACGTCATACATCATATAGCTTTCTGCAAACCCTTTTAAATTGAGCATTTTAAAAAATGAAAAAACCAAAAAGAAACCTGCCATAAAATGCTGCATAGCCTGCATATAATCAAAATGATGATTGCTGAACTGAATTAAAACCGTTACTAAACTGATATAAAAAAAGATGAGTACAATAGGTTTATAAGTCTCAAACCAGGATCTTGTTTGCTCTACGGTGTCATTATGAGTTACTGCTGAGATTTGATATTTAGGGTCTAATGCATTTTGCAAATCGGCTAAAGCAACATTTTTGTCCATCGTTATAGTTGCGGTATTTTCATCTTTCGAAACGGCAACATTTGTTATGTTGTCAACATGCAAGAGCGCTTTTTTTACTTTCTCTTCACAACTTGAACAAGTCATTCCGGTAAGTTGATATGTATGTGTCATTGTTTTATTTTTAAGTTTACAATGCAAATTTCCGACGTAATATTTACTTCGGTTTGTAAAATTTTGAGAATGATTTGCAAGATTATTTTAGCCGCAAAAAGGGCGATCTGAATAACATAGCCCAAGGTTTAACCTTGGGATCCATGTCCTGATAAATTCATTGTGTTCCAATGGTTGAAACCATTGGCTATGTGAACTATCTTTGTAATCTTTGCCGTTAAAATAAAAATTACAAATTCTCGATCTGAATTCTTTTTTTATCTTTCAACTGTTTAAAATAAGTAGGGGTATAACCGGTGATTTTCTTGAACTGATTGCTCAAATGGGCGACATTACTGTAGTTTAAAATATCAGCAATTTCGCTTAACGAAAGTTCATTGTAAAGCAACAGTTCTTTTACCTTTTCTATTTTCTGACTTATAAAATACTTTTCGATGGTGGTATTTTCAACTTCTGAAAAAAGGTTACTAAGTGTACTATAATCCTGGTTGAGGTTTTCGACTAAATAATCAGATAAGTTTACTTTTAGGTCATTATTTTTATGATGTACCAAATCGACAATCAGAGTTTTAATTTTCTCTATTGTTTTACTTTTTTTATCATCAATAAAATCAAAACCTAAAGCCTGCAGGTTTTTAAGTAAAACCTCTTTTTGATCTTTGGTAATAGAATCCTGCAGTTCAACTTCGCCCAATTCAACAGAAAGAGTGTGAAGTCCAAGTTTTTCAAACTCAGACTTCACCACCATTTTACATCGACCACACACCATGTTTTTGATGTAGAGCGTCATCATTATTTGATCGTTTCTACCACATTTCCGCAAGTAAGCATCGAAGAACCGTAATACGGATTTTTAACCGCTTTTTCCTTGCTTAACCAATCTGCATCTGCCATTGGGCAATATTGTTTGTAGACAACTTCGCCTGATTTTGAAACTTTAATCAGGTCGTAAGTATTTTTTGAAAGCGATTTAAAAGTTTCGCGTTGTTTTTTAAGATCTGCAGTTGTTGAGATACTTTTGGCATCAGCTGTTAGTTTTTTTACCACTTTCATCCAAACTGTATGTTCGTCAGTTTTTAATTTGTCCATTTTTACCGCAGTAATGGCAGACAGTAAATCTTTGGCTTTCGCCGAAGTTAACTTGGCATCACTTTTAATTAAGGCATCTTTTACCGTAAAGTAAGCATCATAAACAGTTTGCAATTGACTTGAAGTAACATCTTCAATTGTAGTCGTTTCTGTTTTAATTGAATTTGCCTGAATAGTGTTTGCAGAGAATAATAAGATGATTATTACTGCTATAGTTGAAATTGAATTTTTCATTTTATATGATTTTAGTGGAGAATTTGAATTTCTCTAAGTTAAATAATTAATTTTTCTTTTGAGTCTTTGTGCCATCGTGGCAAAACCCAATTATGGCTGTCAGAAATACAATTATTTTATTTTTGGCGGCAGCCAAATAGAAGTAAAACCATCAGAAATACTGATATTTTTATAATATGGAGTCGTTTTCTCAAAAGAGAAATTGAATAGATTAGTGTTGAAATTAAATTCATTAATTGCAATCAGACTATATTGCAGGCTAGAAGTTGTACAGCCGGAATGATTGCATTTTCCGTCACAGCCGTGTTGCTCTTTTTTAGAATTCTGCTTTTTTTTGCAGCAATCCTTTTCACAAGAATCTGAAGTTTTTTCCTTTGCATTGCTTTTTTTTTCACAAGCCACTTTTTCTTCAGGCATTCCACATGCATAACTCATGGTAGACATCAAAAAGAAGCCAAACGTTAAAAAAAGAAATAATATGTGAAGTTTTTTCGTCAATGCAATTTGTTTTCAAATACAAATTTAGATATTTTTTTTAAGAGCTGCTATTTATTTAAGATTTCAAATATTATGTTTTCTTGAAATCAGTTGGGTTCATGTTTTTTCGTTTTTTGAAATAATTTGAAAGATGACTTTCATCTGTAAAACCAAATTCATACGCAATTTGTTTGATAGGCAATTGATTGTTGTGAATTCGTTTTTCGATTAAAGTAGTTCTCAAATTATGAATATAATCCCGATAACTAATGGTGAAAGTTCTTTTAAAATAGGCACTAAAATAGGTTTCCGCAATATTAAAATGACTTGCAATTACTTTAATCTGAACCAATTTTGGATTGTAGATGTTCTGATGGATGTAAGAAGTGATTTGCTCATTATCAATAGAATTTCCTTTTACAACTAAATTTTGGCTGCGCATTGTTTCTTTGATTAATCCAAAAATTGAAAGAATCTGGTAAAATACAATTGGTGAATTCGAAATATCGGTTTTACAATTATAAGCAGCAATGTTTTCGATTGTATTTTTTAATATTGTTTTGCAGGGATCGTCTAATTTAAGGACGGTTTCTTTTAGTGTTTTGTCACGCATGAAACTTTCCGGAGTATGAATTAAAAATTCATCGCAGGTAAGGTTTTGTTTTGAATTAAAATAACTGTCGGTAAATTTTATATAAAAGAAACGAGTGCTCTTTTTGATGTCAAAATAATGCTCGTCTTCCGGAGAAATCACAAACAAATCTCCCGTTTTATAAGGTAGTAAATTGTTATTCAAATGATGAATTCCGCTTCCTTTTTTAATATAAATAATTTCATAGTAAGTATGCGTGTGCGGCGGAAGGTGAAATTTCTCATCTTCAAATTCGTCAATAACAAGCGTTTCAAATTGATTCAACTTCGGCATAACCTAAATTTACAAGTTTATATCGCAAATGTACAATTTATTTTAAGCAGAACAGTGTTAAATTTGCGTCATAGAAAATCTAATCCTTTCTTGTAAAAACAAATGAAAAAAAGTCTTATCGCGCTCTCATTAGGAGGTTTAACTATCGGAATTACCGAATTTGTTATGATGGGTTTGTTACCGGATATTGCCTCAGATATGAAAGTTTCGATTCCCGTTGCAGGATATTTAATTTCGTCTTACGCTCTTGGCGTGGTTATCGGAGCACCTTTATTAGTAATCTTAGGAAGAAACTTTGCTCCAAAGAAAATGCTTTTAATATTAGCTTTGATGTTAACTGTTTTTAATGCGCTTTCGATCATTGCACCCACTTATAATTTTTTATTCGCATCCAGATTCCTTTCCGGATTGCCGCACGGAGCCTTTTTTGGAGTAGGAGCGGTAGTGGCAAGCCGTTTGGCGGATAAAGGCAAAGAAGCTCAGGCGATTGCCATCATGTTTTCAGGATTAACGCTGGCGAATTTAATTGGTGTGCCAATCGGTACTTATATAGGTCATCATTTTATTTGGCGCTATACCTTTATATTAATTGCAATTGTGGGATTACTTACATTTTTGTTTATTTCTTTATGGATGCCAAATCTGGAGAAAAATAATAATGTAAACATGAAAACGCAATTAAAGTTTTTTCAGCAAATTGATGCCTGGTTGATTATTGGAATTACTTCAATTGGTTTTGGAGGATTATTTGCCTGGATTAGTTATATCGCACCTTTATTAATTAATGTTTCTAAATTTTCGGCAGAAGATGTTTCTTATATCTTGATTTTAGCAGGTTTCGGAATGGTGGTTGGAAATTTTGCAGGCGGTAAACTGGCAGATAGATTTTCTCCCGCTCCAACAACATTGGCCTTACTATTTGTAATGTCTATCGATTTGATTTTGGTTTACTTTTTCTCTTTCAATCAATATGTTTCTTTATTTCTGACATTTTTAACCGGAGCCATTTCTTTCTCAGTTATTGCACCAATTCAGATGTTAATGATCAGAACGGCCAAAGATGCTGAAATGATTGCTTCCGCGTCACTTCAGGGGAGTTTTAATATTGGAAATGCATTAGGAGCTTTTCTTGGCGGATTACCACTTACGGCAGGTTATAGTTATGCTTCTCCAAATCTTATAGGTGTAATAATGTCTGTTATAGGTATGATTATCACCCTTATATTAATACAAAGACGAAAAACTTCGGTACAGCTGCAAAGCGCTTAAAATATATTTCATACAAATTAAACCTCTGAGCATTTTGTTCAGAGGTTTTTTTTATGTCTTTTATTTTCTTTTTTAACGTTTGTTCATTCTTTAATCTTCCTCATTGAATAGCTGTAAAACCCACTGCGTATTATTTTATTTGTTAATTTTTTAAGAGTCTGTCTAACTCTGACTTTGATTTAAGTGTAGTTTTCACACCTGATAATTTTATAATTTTTCTTCTTGTAATCGATTGTTTTTTTAGCAAATTAGAAGCAAATGGTTAATTAATAAAAATATATTTAATATTTATTGATGATATAAATTACACATGTCATATAAAAAACAGCTTTATTTTTTGATATGTAATTTTTTTTAGGAAATTTTTATGAATTTTAATTTTTTATATTGAAAAAATATCTATGTTTGTGTAATCGATTACATGATGGTTACATTTAAAGAAATATCATCTTTTTATTTAGAAAAAATCATTCTGACTTTTGTATTCTAATGCTTGAAATTATTAAGAAAAATATATAAAAAACAAAAAACCACTAAAAACTAGACTAATTAATAACTTAAACACAAAAACATGAATTTTAAAGATTTATTTAATAAAAGAACAAAATGCAGTTTTGCATTTGTTTTCTTATTATGCTTATTTATGAGCAATCAAATAAGTGCGCAGAATGTTACACTTGAGGGTACTGTTAAGGATGCCGCAGGTTTAGGTCTTCCAGGCGTGAACGTGTTAGAAAAAGGTACAAAAAATGGTACTTCAACAGATTTTGACGGACGTTATAAAATTAAACTGACGAACCCAAAAGCGGTTATTAGTTTTTCTTTTATAGGTTTTAAATCCAAAGAAGTCTCGGCTGATGGAAGAACAAAACTCGATGTTTCATTATCTGAGGATTCTAATAGCTTGAATGAAGTTGTAGTTATTGGATATGGAACTTCTAAAAAATCTGATTTAACAGGTGCAGTTTCTACTATTTCTGGTAACGATTTGAAAAAAGTACCGGTGTCAAATGTAGCCGAAGCTTTAACAGGTCGAATTGCCGGGGTACAGGTAACTTCGTCAGAGGGTTCTCCGGATGCAGACATCAGAATTAGAGTTCGTGGAGGAGGTTCTCTTACTCAGGATGCTTCCCCTTTAATTATCGTAGATGGGTTTCCAATAAACAGTATGAATGATATTTCTTCTTCTGATATTGATTCCATGACCGTTTTAAAAGATGCCGCTTCAACTGCAATATACGGATCGCGTGGTGCAAACGGGGTAATTATTATTACAACAAAACGCGGAAAAGATGGTAAAATGGCAGTGAATTTCAATATGTTTTATGGTATGAAAAAGATAGCGAATCAAATTGATGTTTTATCGCCGGAAGATTATACTAAGTGGCAATATGAATATGCTTTGCTTTCGCAATCAGGAACAACAAAAGTAGATTCTAACCCACCTTCATATACTAAGTATTTTGGAAATTGGCAAGATCACGATATGTACCAAGGGTTAAAAGGAGATGATTGGCAAAAACAAATTTTTGGACGCACAGGTGAGGTACAAAGCCGCGATTTAGGAATTAGAGGTGGAAGTGATAAGGTTAATTATAATTTTAATTACGCTCATTACGATGAAAAGGCAATTATGATTGGTTCAAATTATAAAAGAAATAACCTTTCTCTTGCATTAAATAGTAAAATAAGTGATAAAGTGGATGTTGGATTTACAGTGCGTTATTCTGATACTGAGATTGATGGTGGAGGTGTAAACGAACAAAATGAAAAATCTTCGACAGATTCCCGTATGCGTACTATTGTTGGTTATGCACCAATTCCGGTAGCAGGTTTAACTTCTGGAGATGTAGCCGGAGATGGATCAGATGTATTGATAAATCCTTTAGTTTCTGTTTCTGATAATGATCGCCAGCAATTTCGTAAAAACTTTAATATGTTAGGAAGTTTTGGATGGGAGATTGCAGACAATTTAAAATTGAAAGTAGATTTAGGTTTGGATAATTTCAATAATTTGGATTATCGTTATTATGGTCTGACTACTTATTATGTAGCCAACGCTCCGGTCGGTCCATTACAAGGTATGCCAGCCATGATTATGGGAGATACAAAAGACAAACGTTTTAGAAATGCAAACACACTAAATTATGATTTCAAAAAAATAATGGGCGAAAACCATCATTTGAGTGCTTTGGTAGGAGAAGAAAGTATTACCTATAACTCAAATACGGTGACGACTACGATTCATGGTTATCCTAAGTTTTTTGATTTCGATAAAGCAAAAAAACTAACAACTCAGGGAACTCCGCAAGCAGTAGATAATTACTATAGCCCTGATGATAAATTATTGTCATTTTTTGGACGTGCCAATTATGATTACAAAAATCGTTACATATTTACAGCCACATTTCGTGCCGATGGTTCCAGTAAATTTTTAGAAGAGAATCGTTGGGGATATTTCCCTGCTTTTGCAGCAGGATGGAAAATTTCTGAAGAGAATTTCTTAAAAGGTCAGTCTTGGTTAAATCTTCTAAAGGTAAGGGCAAGTTATGGTGAAGCAGGGAATAATAATATACCTGTTGGACAGCAAATTCAAATTTTTCAGTCTACATCAACAACATGGATTAATGGGGTTACCAGTATCTGGGCACCTTCTAAAACAATGCCTAATCCTGATTTGAAATGGGAAACAACAGTTACTCAAAACGTTGGTTTAGATTTTGGTTTTTTCAAAAATCGCCTAAATGGTAATTTTGATGTCTATAAAAATATTACGAGTGATTTGTTAATTAACTTTCCGGTTCCTGGATCGGGATACGATTTTCAATATCGTAACATGGGAGAAACGCAAAACACAGGTTTCGAGGCTACTATAAATGTTGTGGCTATTGAAAAAGCCAAATACGGATTGAATTTTTCATTCAATATGGGAATAAACAAAAACCGTATTAACTCATTAGGTGTTATGAATAATTTTGGACAGGCCACAGGTTGGGCTTCTTCACAAATTGGAGATGATTATTTAATATCCGTTGGTTCGTCATTAGGAACTATGTATGGTTATAAAAATGATGGAAGATATGAAGTTTCAGACTTTGATTTTGTTGGAGGAAAATATGTTTTAAAAAGCGGCGTAACTCCTACTGCTACTACTTTAGTTGGAGACGGAAGTTCTCTTAAACCCGGAGATATGAAATTGAAAGATGTTAATGGAGATGGTGTTGTAGATCTAAAGGACAAAACAGTTATTGGAAATGTAAATCCTAAAAGTTCCGGTGGTTTTGTTATTAATGGAAATGCTTATGGATTCGATTTAATGGCAGCTTTTAACTGGAGTATTGGAAATGACATATATAATGCTGATAAAATTGAATTTTCGACAGCTACTGCTTCAGGAGAGTATAAAAATTTAAATTCAACAATGGCTGATGGAAAAAGATGGACAAATTTAGATCCTGCTTCAGGTCAGTTAGTAACAGATCCTACTGCATTGGCAGCTCTTAATGCTAATACTACAATGTGGTCTCCCTATATGAGAAGTGCAATTTTTACTGATTGGGCAGTTGAGGATGCATCGTTTTTAAGATTAAATACTTTAACATTAGGTTATACGGCGCCTGAGATGTTTACATCTAAACTTGGAGTTTCTAAATTGAGATTCTATCTAACGGCAAGTAATGTTTTTGTTTGGACTAACTACTCAGGTTCTGATCCGGAAGTTTCAACAAAAAGAAAAAACCCACTTACACCTGGGGTTGATTCAAGTCCTTATCCAAGAAGCAGACAAATGGTTTTTGGGATGAATCTTAATTTCTAATTTTAAATTATTACAAAATGAAACATAAAATAATAATAGCAGGATTGATTATTTCTGGTTTATTCAGTTCTTGCCAACAATTTGAAGATGATTATTTAGATGCACCAGCAGAATCAACATTAGATGCAGCTTTAATCTTCTCTACACCCGGACTTACAAAGGGAGCTATTGATGGAATTAAAGTGCCATTTGCCGAAACCAACTCTTACAGAGGACGTTTTTTACCTTATTACGGATTAAACACAGATGCAGAATGGTATAATGCTTCGCAAACGGCTGGAGATAAAGCAGATTTATGTGTTTATGATGCAAAGCCGGGTAACACAGAGATGAATACGACTACTAATGCTTACGCGATGATGTATTCAGGTATTGAACGTGCAAATGTTTGTATCAAGGGTATACGTCAATATGGAAATCCTCAACCGGGAACAGAAATGGGGCAATTATTAGGAGAAGCTTTAACGCTAAGAGCAATTTACTATGCTGATTTACTTAAAGCATGGGGAGATGTTCCGGCCCGTTTTGAACCGATTACCAGTGAAACTTTATATTTACCTAAATCAAGCAGAGACGTTATCTACAAACAATTAATTGCAGATATGGGCGAAGCAGCAACATTGGTGGCATGGCCTAACGAAACTGCTTATACAAATACTGTTGAGCATGTAAATAAAGCTTTTGTAAAAGCATTTAGAGCACGTTTAGCTTTGGCTGCAAGTGGTTATCAACAATATCCTGACGCAGTAAGAAGAAGTAAAGACCCGGAACTTTCAGTTGCCCTGATGTATGCATTGGCATTAAAAGAATCTCGTGAAGTGATTCAAAGTGGTTCTGCTCATTTAGAATCTACTTTTGAAGGTTTGTGGAGAAAATACAATCAGGAAATTACTACTCCGGGAGGAGAATCTCTTTGGGAACTTCCTTTTGCTGATGGTCGTGGCCGTATGTTATTTACGTTTGCAGTAAAACATACAGCAGAGGATCAATTTCAGAAAAACGGAGCAAATCGAGGAGGTGTAGCAGGACCATTACCATTTGTTTTTTACGATTATGATCAAACAGATTCACGTAGAAATGTTACTTGTGTGCCATATAAATGGGGTACTCCTGTAGCAGCATCTCCTTATCCAATAGCGAAACAAGAGTTGGGAACGTTAGATACCTGGTATTTTGGTAAATACCGTTATGAGTGGATGACACGCAGAGTTACTTCAGATAATGATGATGGAGTTAATAAAATGTACATGCGTTATGCTGAGGTACTTTTAATTGCTGCAGAAACAGCTAACGAATTAGAAGGTCCCGGTGCGGCAATGCCGTATCTGAAAGAAATTAGAAGAAGAGCATTTCCTGCAGGTCAACAAGCTGTTAAAGTAGAAGCGTATGTAAATGCTTTGGGTAGTAAAGAAGCGATGTTTAATGCTATTGTTGAAGAAAATAAATATGAGTTTACAGGAGAAATGGAACGTAAACAAGCGCTTATTCGCTGGAATTTACTAAAAACAAAATTAGATGAAGCCAAAGTAAAAATGGCAAATTTATCAGCACGAACAGGTGAATATGCTGATGTACCGGCTGTTTTATATTATAAATATCAAACAGATAATGTAACTCTTGATATCTACGGATTAAACAGAGGTGAAACTGCAAATCCCGGTGCAGCTTATACTACTTTAGCATGGACATGGACAGGAACTGCTGCAGATACTAAGATAAATTCATTGTACAAACCAGGCGTTAATCCTGATAACAGACAATTCTGGCCAATATGGCAAGTATTCATTGATGGAAGTAATAATCAATTAAAAAATGATTACGGTTATTAAGATCTTAGAAAAAATTAATAAGTTATTATGATGAAAACAAAATATATATTAAAAGGATTAATAGCCACATTAGTATTTGCATTTGCAGTTTCAGGCTGCGACAGCTATAATGAGGGATTATTAGACAATATAGGAAATACAAGAGAGTTTTCTCCGCTTGGAGTTACGGCAAAAGTTAAAAATCAAACTACAGTTGAATTAAACTGGACTCTGAAACAACAAGAAGTGGCAGATCATTTTGTAGTAGAATTTAGTGCAGATGATCCTGAATTTAAAACCATTTTCAAAACAATTAATGTTACATTACAACAATTGCCTATACAAGTTGCATTAGAAGGAGAAACAGTATATTCAATCAGAGTAAAAGCAGTTGGTACAAACGGATTGGCTGATTCTGGCTGGTCTGTTATAACAGCAACAACTTTGTCCGAACAAATTTTCTTTCCTGTTTTGGAAACAGATATTGAAGGAACATCTGCGACTTTAAGATGGACACCTAATAGTAATGTAACACAAATTACTGTTGCTCCGGGAAATATTTCGCACACCATAACAGCAGCCGAAAAAACTGCCGGAGTTGCTACTGTAACAGGACTTAGCGGTGATACATCTTATACTGCTACATTGCTAAACGGAGCAAAAATAAGAGGTACAGCAACATTTACAACAGGAGTAGATGTGTCAACCGGAACTGTAGTTAATCCGACAGATAATTTAAATACAATCATAACGCAAGCGGCACCAAATGCAAAACTTTATCTAATGCCTGGAACTTATAGCGCTTATATTGGCGATATAGTATTGACTAAACCAGTTATTATTAGAGGAGTGAAAAGATATGACAAACCATTAGTAAATGTAACGTTTACTGCTGCTGCCGGAGCTTCTGCAATAAGTTTGATCGATTTAGATTTAAGTGGTATAGGAATCACAAACTCAGCACTTCTTACCGTTACCGGAGCTTCAAGTATCTATAATGATATTTTAATAAGCGGTTGTAAAGTTCATGATTATACACGTGCCTTAATTGCTGCGAATGCAAGTGCAACAAAAGTAAAATCATTTGTTGTAGACAATAGTATCGTTAGAAATGTAAATACAAATATCGGTGCAGATTTTATTGATTTCAGAAATACGTATGTTGCTGACATTATTCTTAAAAACAGCACATTTGATAATTGTTCAACCGGACGTGATTTTGTTAGAGTCGATGCAGTTGCGTCTCCTAACGGTTTTTCAGGAACCGGATTAACAACAAATGTATTAATTGACAAATGTACGTTATACAAAGTATCGAATACAGTAGCGCCAAAAAGAATATTATACGTTCGTTTTGCTTCTAATACGTCGATAGTCAGAAATACTTTGATTGTTGAAACTACTGCAATTCATTCAAATCAGAGTACCACAACAACACCAATGTTTAGCCAAAACTATTATTACAATGCGCCAAGTTTTATGGACACAACGATAGCTTTAAATAAAGTTGATGCTACAGGAGTTACGGCCAACCCGCAATTCGCAAATGCAGCAGCAGGTGATTTTACACTAGGTAATCAAACCTTAAAAGATAATGCAATTGGAGATCCGCGATGGATTAAATAAAGAATATTTATAGAGTTAGTTTAAAAGGGATGCAGTTTAAAAAACTGCATCCCTTTTGTATTTCTAGCTTTGTCAGAGTTTTAAAACTTTGACAAAGCCTGTTTAAGTTTAAGAAAAACTGAAAACTGAGACTGAAAACCGAGACTGAAAACTGAGACTGAAAACTTCCAAAACTACTCAATATCCAAATCAAATTTCTCTAGTAATCCTGCAAGTGCAGCATGTGAAACTCTAGTTCTTTTAATTTTATTTTCAGATGGATCAAAGGCATAATTTCTCGAAGATCGAAAATCTGTTTTTTCCAGAATACATTCTACGAAAGTGGCATTTGATAAATCGCAGTTTTTAAAAATAGCCAAAGACAAATCCGTATTCGAGAAATCGACATCTTTTAGCGAGCAATCGATAAACTGGGTTTTCTTTAATTTTTTATAAATGAAAGTTGAATAATCAACCATACAATCCTGAAAATTCATCGAAAATAAAAAGCTGTTACTGGCGCTAAAATCCAAGCCCATTAATTTACAGCCAATAAATTTGATGTTTTTTAAACCTGTATTTTTAAGAATCGCCAAGGAAAGATTACAGTTTTTAAAAGTGCAATCTAAAAAATCAATATAACTGAAATCACTTTTTGAGAAATTACAATTAATAAACTCGCAGTTTATAAATTCATTATCAGATAATTTTTGATCAGAATAATCAATAGTGTCAAAAGTTTTGTTTTGATGAACGGCAGTTTCCATAATAATAAGTTGAGGTTGAGAGCGGGCAAATGTGATTTTTTATTCTAATTCGATACAATCAAAAACATCGTTTTGAAGAAGTGATTCGGATATTTCTGTTTCACTGTCGATTCTTAAAATATTATCGCAATCTTCAAGATCAAAATTCCATAATGCATGAGGTAATAATTTGTGAAGTATTGCAGTTGCTGATTCTAATTTTGATTTTGAATCAACAGTTGTTTTAAAAACATAAATCATAATTTGCTCTTTTTTTACAAGGCAAATTTCAATAAATCAACAATGAGTTTAATAGGATTCGGCAATCAATAATTAGGACTTATCAATCAATTTTCGATATTGAACAGGAGTAATGCCTTCTTGCTTTTTAAAGAAACGGCTAAAGTAAGAATGATCCTCATGTCCAACGGAAATAGCAATTTCACTAACAGAAAGTGTTGTTTGAAACAGTAAATATTTCGCCTCCAGCAAAATGGTTTCATCAATCCATTTCGCAGCAGATTTACCAGATACGGTTTTTACAGATTTGTTTAAATGATTGGGCGTCACATTAAGTTCTGAGGCATAATAATTAACCTGATGTTGGGTTTTAATATTGTGATGAATCAGTTCTTTAAATTTTCCGGTAATAATTTCAGCGGCAGAAATGCTTTTAGAAGTTTGAACAGAATTCTTATTCATTTCATAAAACAAAGCAATTAAATACGCCTGTACAATATTCAGATTTGCAATATCATTTTCTGTATATTCCTGCTCTAACCGATTCAAAATTGATGTGATGGATTTTACATCTTCCGCTGCCAGACTAATTTTAGGATTTCCGGATATTTTCAAAAAATCAAAATCATTCAGCATTTCGCGATTGCCATATTTCCCAATTAAAATATCGGGGTGAAATTGGCAAATGTAACCGGTATGTTTGGTGTTAACATCTTTTAGTGAAAAAATCTGACCCGCCGGAACCATGATAATTTCATTAGAAACCGTTTGGTATTCTTCATAACCCACTTTCATTTTGTGAATTCCCGAAGTAATAAAAATTAAAGTATGACAACTGTGTTTAGAAGGCGGAACAGGATGTTGCAATCGCATAATTTCCTGTAATTTCAAACAAAAAAAATGATCAGAATTTGATTTAAAAAGTAAATGTATCGGATTATCTTCACCAAGAAACCGCTCACGGAATCCTTTGGCGCCGTATGTTTTTACATTTTCATCAGTTTTTATTTTCATTGTTTAAAATAGTACAATCTAAAATCGAGCAATTGGCAAAGCGCATGATGTTTTTGGTACAATTCCTCAACAACTTCAATAAGATCGTCATTATCCTGATACAAACTAAAAAAAGCTTTATCAATTGTACTGCTGCTTGCAATTTTATTATAAGTCGAACCGTAACCTGAAATCGCTCTTGCGCCGGTTACATCCAGAAAATATTGTGCTTCTTCTTCGCTTAAATCCAGTATTTTTTTATTGGCAAAATGAATCACTTTCCCTTTCATTTTTCCTTCAAAAAGTTCTGCTATTTCTTCAAGACTATAATAATAATCATGAAGACAGATATTGTTGGGTTCACCCGGCATTACCAAATAAATAATCTCATAATCCTTAAAATTATGATCTTCATAAAGTAATACATTTAAACTTTCTTCAAGGCCTTCAATGGTATCACAAGTTTTATAGATACTTGCAATTCCCTGATCAATGGCTATTTCTTCCAAATTTCTAACTACTTGAGTCTCGATTTGCGCATCTACATCAGGAACGCCTTCAAGACAGAAAATAAATTTATCATGTTCCATATTAATACACTTCAGTTTGTAGTCAGTGATGAAAGACGCAGTTTGTTTCCGTTTTAGACAAATATATTTTTTATTGTCTAAAAACTGTTACACGACGAGGATTTTAACGCATTTTTTAGATTGGATATATAAAGAAACAATTTTTTAAACAGAAATATCTCCGTGAAATAAAATATTCTGAAGTCTGATTTCATATTTCTATTCAAAGCAAGATATTCAGGTAGGTAAAATGCTAAGTGTAAATACGTGTTTTTTACAGAAAATAATTTTATCTCAACTTGTAAGAAAAGTTGTTAGGGCACATTCTGCTTAGCTTTTGTAAAATGACATTTATTTTCGAACAGAATGTAATCAAAATAGTACTTTTTGTTTTGTTTTTTAAATGTTAAAATTTATATATTTGACTGTCTTTTAATAATGTTTGATGGTTCCGATGTCCTATTATTATGTAGATTAAAATTGAAAATCAAATGATTAAAAAAAACGAAGCCAAAAACCGAAATATAAAAAAGATAAGATCTAAAACCAGGAAATCATGAATGTAGTAAAGTATCAAATTGAAGATAATACTAATGAAATAAATATAGCAGTAAATATTCTTACTGCAGATGGAGCATTGGTGACGGCAGATGTAGACTTATTTTTAAATGATAAAAAATATCTAAAGGGAGAATCAAAAAATGGCGAACATTTTATTAGTAAATCTCCTCTTGGAATTGCGAATGAATTGGCAAATGGTTTATTGGTAATTGAAGCCGATATGGATTTAAAACTCATCGAAAAGGATTTTTGGGAAGATACTTTTAAAAACTTAAGTATAGAATATATTTTAAGTGGCGGAAAAGAAGCGAAGAGTTTTAAACTTGAGACAGAAGATATAAAATACAAAAGTGATTCAGGCAGAATCATTATTACAAAAAAATATATTTTCCTAAAAAGAGTTAAGTCATGAAAAAGATAATCCGAATCATAATCATCAGCTTCCTGTTAATTTCAAGTGTAAAAGCGCAGGAAACAATGGAGTTAAAGGATTTAAAAACGCCTAACTCTCCCGGTTTTCAAATTATTGATGCTGCACCTTCATCCATAGAACGACCAACAAATCCAAAAGCTTTTGCGGTTTCATTAATGAGTTTAACCAGCAATGGTACGGCAATTCCCAAAAACTTTGCTATGGAATTTTCGCCTTTCTGGACTTTTAAATCTGATTCGACAAGCAGTATTCATAAATACCTTAATATTCCGAAAGATAAAAGTTCAAATTTTTTTAGTGGGATTTTTAGAAAAATGAGTGTTTCTCTGGCTTCAACTTTTAATGATTCTACAGCAGGAAGTCTGCTTAAAAATACCAATTATATTGCTTTTGGAGTTAGGACTAATTTAATTACGATTAGAACTAAAACACAAGCTGACAATATTAGTAAAGCATTTTCTAAATATTCTAAAAAAGTTAGAGAATTAAGAACGCATAAAGAGGAATTAGATTCATTAAACAACCAATTGGCGAACAGCATTGGCGAATCGGAGCGTTTAAGTATTATTTTAGAAGATGCAGCGGGTGATGAAAAGAAAGAAGCACAACAAAAATATAATGCAGAAATCGCGAAGCAGAATGTTATAGGTCTCAGAATTGTTTCGATAAGTGAAGCCCAGCCAAACGAATTGGAAAAAGCTTTAGATGGAGATAAAGAAATTCAGAGTTATTATAAAACTTTTGCAGAATTGCCTGTTTTTCAATTAGACGGAGCTTTTGCGTATTCTGAGGCTTTACCGGATAATAAATCTGATAATAAGCGCTTTAATAGAAGTGGAGTTTGGTTAAACGGAGCTTATAATATCAATAATATCAAAATTGATGATAATCTTTTAAATGGAAATTTTTCAATAATAGGATCTCTTCGTTATATCAGCGACAATGTTTTAGAAGTCAATACAACCGATGTTTTTAACAGATCGAATGCTTTCGATTATGGCGGAAGAATACAATATACCATAAAAGATTTTTCTATTTCGTATGAATATTTAAAAAGAGAATATTCTGGAAATAACAGTAATTTAAATAGTGACAGAAGCGTAGGATTGATGGAATATAAAATCAATGACAATCTCTATTTTACGGGAACATATGGAAAGAATTTTGGACAGGAAAATACTCTTTTTACTTTATTCGGAATCAATTACGGATTTGGAAATTCAAAATTAAAAGTTCCAGAGAATTGATTTAAAGTTGTTTACTACATCATAAAATTCATCATAAAATCTACAGCAGTAAAATTTGATACAATTTAGAACAATCGATTTCATAATCTTTCTGTCTTAAAAGAGTAGTTTTGAGGTTAACAAATTTAATTTCTTAACCACAAAAGAAGCTCAAAATGGTACATGAAAGAGTGATGGAGAAGTTGGCGATTTTAGCTGATGCTGCAAAATATGATGTTTCCTGTTCGTCTGGTCAAAGTAACAGAAAAAACAAAAATAAGGGATTAGGAGATTCTTCCGGATCCGGCATTTGTCATTCGTATACCGAAGACGGACGTTGTGTTGCTTTACTGAAAATTTTACTGACCAATCACTGCATTTTTGACTGCGCTTATTGCGTAAGCCGAAAAAGCAATGATGTAAAACGCGCCGCTTTTACGGTACAGGAAGTCGTTGATCTCACAATTGGTTTTTACAGAAGAAATTATATCGAAGGTTTATTTTTGAGTTCGGGTATTTTTGATAATCCGGATTATACGATGGAACGTTTGGTCAGAATTGCCAAGAAATTGCGATTAGAGGAAAATTTTAATGGTTACATCCACTTAAAAGCGATTCCGGGGGCGAGTGACGAATTGCTTCAGCAAGCCGGAATGTATGCAGACCGATTAAGTGTAAATGTCGAAATGCCAACAGAGCAAAGCCTGAAATTGCTTGCGCCGGAGAAAAATCATATTGATGTGATTAAACCAATGGAATATCTTAAAAATGAAATTGCCGGACATAAAGAAGAAAAAAAATTAAACTACAAAGCGCCGGTTTTTGCTCCTGCTGGACAAAGCACGCAAATGGTTATTGGCGCAACCAAAGAAAATGATCTTGAAATTTTAGGTATGGCCAATTATTTTTATGAAAAAATGAACATGCGTCGTGTTTATTATTCCGGATATGTGCCAATAAGTTATGACAACAGGCTTCCGGCAATTGGAACACCGGTTCCCATGATACGCGAAAATCGCTTGTATCAGGCTGATTGGTTAATTCGTTTGTACGGATTTAATGTAAATGAAATCGTGGGATTTGATCAGCCAAATCTTGACCTTGATGTAGATCCAAAATTAGGATGGGCTTTGAGAAACCTGCATCAATTTCCGGTAGATATTAATACCGCGGATTTAGAACTTGTAAAACGCATTCCTGGAATTGGTTTTCTGGGAGCGCAAAAAATTGTAGCAGCAAGAAAATTTAAAAAACTAGTGCCGCAGGATTTGCAAAAACTTGGAATTGCCTATTCGCGCGCCAAATATTTTCTGGCATTTGCAACGCCATTTCAATTACAAAAAGATTTAACTTCTAATCAAATCAAGGATTATATCTTAAATACGCAAAAAAGTAAATACCAAAATGATTTCTCAAACCAACTTGCTTTATTCTAATCAAAATGACACAAGTAATTTACGATGGAACATACGAAGGCTGGCTCACAGCGGTATTTGAAATTTACGAATATAAACTGGAAGATATAGTTTTTGCTAAAAACGATTCTTCGGCTGCTTTATTTTTTGCAGAGACGCATGAAGTTGCAACAAATATTGATAAAGCCAATCGAATTATGAACGGTTTGAAACAACGCCTTTCTAAAGAAGGATTTCAGAATGTTTACTGTGCCTTTTTATCCGAAGTAAACGGAATCGACGAAATTTTATTTCTGTTTGCTAAATATGTTTTCTCCAGTTCAAATAATATTGAGGAAGATTTAAGCAATGATCAGGTTTTGGGCGTTAAAAAAGCTTCGCGTTTTGCAGTAAAAGAAAGTCACAGAATGAAAGCTTTTGTGCGTTTTAAACTGGCAAAAGATCAATTGTATTATGCTATAGTGGAGCCGGAATGTGATGTTTTACCACTTATAGAAAGTCATTTTAAAAATCGTTACGCAGATCAGCGCTGGTTAATATATGATGCAAAACGCAAATACGGAATTTATTATGATCTTGAAAATACGTCAACCGTAGCATTACAATTTAATACGCAATCGAAATCATCAAAATTTTTAGCTGAAATAGAACAAGAAGATGAAGAATTTTTTCAAAACCTGTGGAGAAATTATTTCAAAAGTGTCAATATTGAATCCAGAAAAAATACAAAATTACACCTTCAGCATATGCCAAAACGATATTGGAAAAATTTGACAGAGAAAATTCCAGATATGAAAAAGAGATAAAAAGAGACCTGAAAAAGCCTCTTTTTATCTCTTTATAATTAATTCCAGATTCCGTTCATTTCAGTCAAAATGATTGGTTTACCGTTCGTAACCACAATCGTATGTTCGTGTTGTGCCATGTGACCGCCTTTGTCGCCAACCATTGTCCAGCCGTCATTAAGTTCTACTGCCAGTGATGAAGATGTTGATATAAAAGTTTCGATAGCGACAACAGAATCTTTCTTAAAACGTCTTTGGTCAAAACGGTTTTTATAGTTTAGTAATTCATCCGGCTGTTCGTGTAAGCTTCTGCCAATGCCGTGTCCGCCTAAATTTTTTATTACTTTGTAGCCTCTTTTTTTAGCTTCTGTTTCGATAAGATATCCAATTTCAGAAATCTTTACGCCGCCTTTTATATTATCAATTGCTTTTTGCAGAATATCTTTTGATGCGTCAACCAGTTTCTGATGTCCGTTTTTATCTTCGCCAATCACAAAAGAACCTCCGTTATCTGACCAAAAACCATCCAATTCTGCCGAAACATCAATATTGATTAAATCACCTTCTTCAAGAATTCTTTTATCAGATGGAATACCGTGGCAAAATTCATTATTTACGCTAATGCAAGTCCATCCCGGAAAACCGTAAGTTAAATACGGAGCTGATTTTGCTCCTAAATCATTCAGGATTTTTCCGCCATAGTCATCTAATTCTTTTGTGGTCATTCCGGGTTTGGCAAATTTTCTCATTTCTTTCAAAGTAAAAGCCACGGCTTCACTTGCCTTTTTCATTCCGATTAATTCTGATTCCTGCTTTATTGACATGCTGTTTATTTTAAAAGTGCAAAATTAATTATTTTCAACCAATTCAATATCCATCGTTTTTATCAATCCGTCTTCAAAAGTATAAACGTGTTTTACCAGTCCGTCAAACATTAAACCGCCTTGTAAATCTTTCACATTTTGGTGTACTTTGACTTCGAGGCTTCCGTTTTCTCTTTCATTGAAACCAACCGGCTCAACTTTGGGATTTATTTCTGTCCATTGTCTTGTCCAATATTGCTTAATTTCATCGTGTCCGCTTATATAACCGCCTTCCCACGCTTTTGACCACTGTACATCTTTTTGCATTGTCGATAATGCATTGTCAATATTTCTTTCGTTAAAAGCAGAATATGCTTTCTGGATTGTATCTTCAAATTGATTTGCCATCTGTTTTTTAAATTAAATTATAATCAGTATTTTAAAACTTAGAATAACCGGTAGTTTTTATTATAGCTAATATAAACTATTTTTCATTATTAATTTTTGTTGTAAAACTATGTCAATACTCCAAATTTCTCTGCACTTTTTAAGCGAAAAATATTGAAAATCGTAACCAATTTATCGAAGATTATTATCTATTTATTTAATAATTGTTTTAAATTAAAATGGTTTTTTTAACTAAAAATGGAGAAATAAAATATACTATATTTGCGGCCTTAAAGTAGGTTTAAGTAATTAGTTTACACTTTAAATAAACCTTATAAGCCTGTACAATTATGCTTTTCAATTCGTTAAATTTTGCAATATTTCTGCCTTTAATATTTATATTGTATTGGTTTGTCGCAAAAAAATCTCTAAAACGCCAGAATATTTTGCTTTTAATTGCGAGCTATTTTTTTTATGCTTGTTGGGATTGGCGGTTTTTATTTCTCCTTATATTCTCGACTTTACTAGATTATTATAGTGGAATTAAAATGTCGGATTCGAAAAACAATAATGAAAAGAAATTTTGGTTTTGGCTGAGTATTTTTATAAATCTTGGTTTTTTGGGTGTTTTTAAATACTACAATTTTTTTGCTGCATCTTTTGCAAGTGCAATTTCTAAATTTGGTTTCTCTCCAAATTTCTGGACATTAAAAGTAATCTTGCCTGTTGGAATATCCTTTTATACTTTTCACGGTTTATCGTACGTAATTGATATTTACAAAGACCGAATTAAAGCCGAAAAGAATTTCATCGATTATTCACTGTTTGTAAGTTTCTTTCCTTTGTTGGTGGCAGGACCAATTGAACGAGCAACACATCTTTTGCCTCAAATAAAAAAAGAAAGAACTTTTGACTATTCAAAAGCAGTAGATGGATTGAAACAGATTTTATGGGGACTATTCAAAAAAATAGTAATTGCCGACCAATGCGCAGAATATGCTAATTTAATTTTTAATCATTCGGCGGAGTATTCAGGAAGTACCCTTCTCGTCGGAGCGCTCTTTTTTACATTCCAAATTTATGGCGACTTTTCAGGATACTCAGATATTGCTATAGGAACTGCAAGACTTTTTGGGTTTGATTTATTGAGAAATTTTGCTTTTCCTTATTTTTCGAGAGATATAGCTGAGTTTTGGAGACGTTGGCATATCTCATTGTCATCATGGTTTAGGGATTATTTATATATACCATTAGGAGGAAGTAAAGGAGGAACCTGGATAAAGGTCAGGAATACGTTTATCATATTTATCGTAAGCGGCTTTTGGCATGGAGCAAATTGGACATTTATTATTTGGGGTTTTCTAAATGCTTTGTTCATAATGCCTTCTATTATTTTTAACACCAACAGGAATAATTTGGACATTGTAGCTCAGGGAAAATATTTTCCAACCATTAAAGAATTGCTATCGATGATGCTTACTTTTAGCTTAACTGTTTTTGCATGGATTTTCTTTAGGGCAGAAAATTTGTCACATGCCTGGAATATAATAATAAAAATATTTTCTAAAAGTTTATTTCAACATGTTGTATACGAAAATGATGATTTTGCCAAACCAATTATTTTGTTGCTGTTACTATTCTTATTAATAGAATGGTTAGGCAGAGAGCAAAAATATGCAATTGAAAAAGCTGGAAAGGCGTTTCCAAAAGCTGTAAGATGGAGCTTTTATTATGCTATTGTTTTAATGATACTTTACTTTAGCGGTACGAATCAAGAATTTATATATTTCCAATTTTAGAGATGAAAAAATTTATAATCAATTTACTTTTGTTTATTATTCCAGTGATAATTTTAATTTATCCATTGGATCTGTTTATTTCTAAAAATTTAAAGAAATCAAATTCATTTGCAGTTGGCGAATATTCTACATGGAATGATGTTGTAGATGGGAAAATAAATTCTGAAATTGTGATAAATGGCAGTTCAAGAGCATATCAGCATTTTAATCCAGTAATGATTGGCGAACAATTACATGTTCCTGCCTATAATATTGGAATGAATGGTCACAATTTTTGGCTGCAATATTTAAGACATTCACTTTTATTAGAAAGAAATAAAAAGCCCAAATTAATAATACATTCCCTGGACATATTTACTTTGGAAAAAAAACCAAACTTGTCCAACTTTGTTCAATTTCTTCTTACATGCTTTGGAATGATAAAATCAAAAATGCAACAATAAGTTATAATGGTTTTGAATTAATAGATTATACAATTCCGTTAATCAGATATAATAAAAGCCGCGATTCTAAAAAAGTTGCTTTATCGATGGCTAAAATTAAAACAGATAAAGTGGGTAGAGTAAAGGGATACATGCCACAAGACATGCAGTGGAATTCAGATTTTAATGAAGCTAAAAAGAAAATGAAGAATTACGATATAAAATTTGATAATGCAACCGTAATTTTATTCGATAAATATTTAAGAGAATGTAAGTCTGAAAATATAAAGGTTGTTTTTGTTTATTCTCCTGAATATATTGAAGGGCAGAAATTCATTAAAAATAGAGATGAAATAATATCGATTTATAAGAAGTTTAGCAAAAAATATGATATTCCATTTTATGATTATTCCAATGACCCAATGTCATTTGAAAAAAAATATTTTTACAATGCAGAACATCTAAATAAAGAAGGATCAGAAGTGTTTACACAAAAGTTAATCGATACATTAAAGAAAAATAATGTTCTCAAATCTTTAAAATAAAAATTGCGGATATAAATCCTAAAGCTTAGGATTTAAAATAAAAAATATCCGCTCCGCAAATGTCTCTGACTTTGCGTAATTTTTTTGTTTAATAAAAAAAGTAAACATCTTAAAAGTCTCTACCTTTAATGTTACAAATTAGATTAAATAACGGCTATTGTAAAAAAAAACCAAACAAGAATCGATTTATATGAAATCATTAAAATTACAAATCATCCTTTTTTTAACTATTTTGTCATTTAACATTTTAAATGCGCAACAGCATGTAAAACTTAATTTTAAAAGAATTGAACTAGCAATTTATGAAGTAAATGGAAATCCATCAAAAATTAATGTTATAGATTATGCGCAGATAAATGAATACGGAATTGTTTCTGTTCATTTAAATGGTAACAGTGGATTAAAATTTTACCGATACCAATTATCAAATGAACTCATGAGTCAAATTAATTCATTAATAACTGGTAAAGATTCTTTAAAAAAACATTTAGTCAAAACTAAAATAAACGTTGGAAAGCACTATGCCGGAAGTTATAACTTTATTGCTTTTGACAAGGAAGAATTGTGTTTTGTTGAACCATATATGTCAAAGGCATTTAATTTAATTTTTAACCAATTAGAAGATATAATATTAAAACAATCTGAAAATGCAGAAATTAATAATCCAAAATTCAAACTTAAAGAAATAGAAAAACGAGTTTTAATTGAACATAAAAAATCTAATTATTTACCGAAAATTGAGCAGCCATTAAGTGTGAAATAATATTGATCTGCAAAGAAAAATTGGAGACGAAGATAAGATGCATTTTTTACCACTGCTGGCGCGAGCATCCCGCTCGTGACCGCAAAGGATATTGATAAAGAAAGTTTAAAATACTAAAGCCGCTATTTAAAGTTTCTCAGTATCTATTTATAAGCTGTGCGAATGTCTCTGACTTCGCACCCGCAACCTAAATCAAATTTTAGTATAAACAAAAAAGCTTCAGATTTATCTGAAGCTTTTGTCTTAGTAGCGGGAACAGGACTCGAACCTGTGACCTTCGGGTTATGAGCCCGACGAGCTGCCTACTGCTCTATCCCGCGATGTTTCGGGTGCAAAGATAAGCAGTAAATACGGTTATCCAAAGAAATTCAGGAAATATTTTTTTAGAGAATTAAAAATTTAATAACTTATTAACAAACAGTTTGTTGTGTTTTATGAAACAAGGATTTAAAAGTCAGAATCAATTTTGAAATTTAGTAATTCCTGATATGGATTTGTTTTTAGACCTAATAATAATCCAAAAGCAGGTTCAGTTTTGTGACCTTTTTGTTTGAGTTTGATGATTTCTAATCTAAAATTTTCGCCTTTTGATTGTAGAATTTTATGTTCTATAATCATGTGTTTATATCCATTTTGATTTTTGACAGGAATGTTTTGCCCAAAGATTTCAATTTCAAAAGAATCTATTTTAAAATTTGCTACAACCGTTTCTTCATTTTCAATTTGAGTTTCATGAATGGTAAATTCATTTTTATTTCCAAAAACAGACCGAACTTTTTCTATAAAATCGGTTTTATTTTTCCAGTAACAAATAATATCCAGATCGCTATTCTCAATATCAATATTGATCGGAATAGTTCCAACTAAAATCGGTTCAAACTCAGCAATATTTGATAAGACTTTATATTTGGTTAGGATTTCATAAGCCCTAATCTGTTTTTCGTTTCCCGTTTTTAAATATTCTATGTTCGTAAAATCGGTCATTATTATTTATTTGCTGTAGTCTTTTGTTTCTTTAATTTCCTGCTCAATTCTTTTATTGATGTTGATTTTAGCATTTGTAAAAACAAAAATAGTGGTTTTGTATTCGCGAGCATTTTTATTGGTTATTTCTCCTGTGATTTTTCCAGTTTCAAAATACGGACTTGTTTCTTGAAATTCGGTACTCTTTTCTTCAAAATCCTTAATTCTGATTAGATTTTTATATTGAATATCAAGATTAAACCAGTTTACATAATCGGCATTAAAAGAAACTGCTTTTATTCCTTTTTTTGTATAATAATTAATAGCTCCCGCCTGACCGTAATTGTCACAAAGAACCAATGTTTTTTCGGGATTTTGAAGAATTGCATATACAGAATCTGTTTTTCGGGCAAGTTCTTTCCATCCCAGCATATCGGCAAAATCCTGGGGTAAATGATGATCTTTTCCATCTTCCCAACGAAGCATTCCCAGTTTTTTATATTTCTCCTGATGATTTACAATATACTCCGGACTTTTATTTGGGAAAGCCAGATTGTACATCGGAATAAAAAATAATAACGGAATTAAAATAAAGACTGGCTGTAAATAACGTTTCCAACCCGTTTTTAAAATTTCGGCAAGAAAAACTGCTCCAAAAGCAATATAAATTGGATACAAACCAATGGCATAATAGGCTTTTGCTTTGAAGTATAAAAACACAATCAGCGTGAAAATAATAGAACCAAAGAAGAATTTATATTTTTCGAAAGGCTTATAAAATAACAAAGCATATAATCCGAAAATTATAACCGGAAAAGCACCAATAAAAAACAACAATTGTTCTTTCATAAATTCGAAGCGATCAACATTGACGAGTTGAGTTTCGGCCAATTCTTTCATATGATGTACAATTGGAAATTGATTTTTGTACTGCCAAAATAAATTCGGCAAAATCAAAAGTAACCCGACAATCAGAGCGTAGTAAACTTTTTTCTCTAATAAAATTTTTCTTTGACCAGAAAGTAAAAGTGCAGGAGGGAGTCCGATAAGTAAAAAGAGAATATTGTATTTGTTTAAAAATCCAAACGCAAAAACAACTGCACCAATGTAAAACCAATTTTTATCCTGCGATGTCAGATATCGAATTAGTACATAATAAAAAGCAGTCCAACACAATACATCTAATGAATTGGGCTGATAAAGCATATTAATTCGCAGTAAAGAAGATAATAGAATGCAAGTTGCACCCAAAACCAAAGCATATAAATTTCCTTTAAGCGTTTCGATAGTTTTCCACACTATTACAAGCGTTAAAACACCAAAAAAAGCAGGGAAGAACTTAACCCAAAAAACAGAATTTCCCAATAAATATATTAAATAAGAAAACCACGAAGTAACCGGCGGAACCGATAAATATCCCCAAGCCAAATGATGCGCCTGATCAAGATGCAGATATTCATCACGCTGTAAATCATATTCAGAACTTAGTAAGGTGTATTGCAGAACAAATTTTAGAATGATAAATGCGGTTAGAATAATGGTTTTTTTGGTCATGGTGGTTTTGGTTTTGTGACTAAGCTTTTCAATTTTAAATCTTTAGCTAAATATAAAATTAAATATGTTAACTGAGGATTTTCGCAATTACTGATTCAAAATGATTAAATATTTGAAAGTCTTAAATTACAAGTGAGTTTAGATTTAACCATTTAATTGAATTATTTCCTTGATATTTTGAATGTGTTAAATTAAATATTAAAGCTTGCATTGTGATTCTGTTTTATTTTTATTTGCTTTTTTTAACAAATATTTATTTCTGAATTTTAAAATTTATATATGAAAAGTTTTGGTATAGGTAAAATGCCAAAGCTATTGCAGGATCAGGAATGAAAGGTATTGGACAAGGTACTGAGGCCTTGGAATGATTGCTTTTGGTACAGTTACAGGTGGAGCGGGTTTCAATATTTAGATGAAGCTGGAGAGGTAACAGAATACACTGGACAATCAAAGAATGTGGAAAAGCGATTGACCTCAGCATACAAACGGGGGGTAAAAAAGTACCCATAGAGGGAACTGTTAAAAAAACTTCAGTAAAAGGAGGAAAAACTGCTCGTGAATTCATGAGACAAAAGTTTACGAATTTAAAAAAGCTAATAGTAGCATCCCACAATATTAGAAGACCCGTAAGTGCAGCAAGGGAAGTAAAATTAAGGCAAGCAGGAACATGGACAGATTAAAAGAAAATATTGTTATCGCCAAATTTGGTAAGACATTTCAATTTAGCGATAATCATTTTAATGATTTGGAATTGAAAGATGAAGTAATTAATCTCATTAAAGAAGAGGATGTTTTTTCGTTGACAGTGTTAGACAAGGCATACTCTTTAGTTGAGAATATTGGTATTACAAAAAATGAAACGTCATTTCTTAAAACACTTCATTGCATCAAAAATATAACAATATCAAAATTAAATATAGATCTTAATGGATTAACGTATTTGACTAATTTAGAGAAATTGTTATTAGGAGAAAGTACAACTAAACCTGTAGATTTTACATTTTTTAAAGAGTTGAAAGAAGCTGAGCTAGTATGGACAAAAGAGAGAGATTCTATTTTGGAATGTGAAAGGTTGGAGACTTTGATACTAAGAAGTTATAAGTTGAAAGATTTAAAAGATTTCAATAAACTTAAAAATTTAAAAAATTTAACTCTTGTGAGTTCAAGTATGGAAAATCTGGAGGGTTTAGAGAATTTGGTAAATTTGGAAGTACTGGAGCTGCATTTTGATAGTAAATTAGAAGATTTGACAGCTCTATCAAAATGCACAAAACTAAAAAGGATTCGACTTGCTAATCTTCCTAAAATACAAAACTTATCTGCTTTAGAAAATTGTAAAAGTCTTGAATGTGTTATTGTTGAAAATTGTAAAAAAGTAAGTGATAATAAAGCACTTTTTACGCTAAGCAATCTCAAAATTTTTTCATATTCAAATTCTGGAGAATTTGAAAGTATTAAAGGAATTGATAATTTAGTTCAATTAGAAAGATTTGCCATTTCAGATACCAATATTATAGATAGTAACTTAGATTCGTTATTGAAATTAAAGAAATTAATTTTTTGCTTCTTTAAAGATAAAAAACATTATTCCTTAAAATTACAAGAATTAAAAATCAAATTAGGAATTGCGTAAATAAAATTAATAATGAATAAGATAATACAAATACTGTTTATAGTAATTGCGACGAGTGTTTGGTCAATCCAATAAAGAACCCCGTTCTCCAAAGACTTCTTATAAGCGCTGTACGAATGTCTCCTGACTTCGCACCCGCAAAGTAAATCAACAAAGCCATTCCATAACGGAGTGGTTTTTTCTTTTATCATAAAATCTTATTCAGAACTATATCTTTCGAAATAATTCTGATATTTCTACATTCAAAGCTTTACTGATTCGAATAAGTTTGTCGATTCCCATAATTTGTTTGCCTAACATATATCGCCTTAACGCTTCAATATCTAAATCTGAATCGTGAGCAATATGTCTTACTTTAAGATTTTTTTCTTTTATAATCTCCTTAATATTATTTTCAACAATCTTAATTAATTTTTCTACTCTTTTATGAAATAACAGTCATAAATGCAGGAACGTATATGTCCAGTGGTATGTATTCCTATTTTATTATAAGAATTTGTTGAACTATGCAAATAAAAATAAAGACCTTATGGAAACTAATGAAATTAAAAAATTAGAGAATCTTAAAAAAGTAATTGGAAAGTATTTCAATAATCCAAAGCAAGATAATAAATCAGGATTTTATACAGCTCAAATCAAGATTAATTATTATGAACTTGGTTGTGTGATTACAAATATGATTAAAATGTGTGTTTTAATATTAGATAATGACGGGCATATAAAGTCAAGTACAAATAAAAACCCTGTAAATGTTTCGCTGGTTTTAGAAATGGTACTTGAAATGTTTCCTTCAAATGAATTTGACTTGTTGGGTGAAATTAATGAGATTGTTATGGATTCGCAGATTATTGAGGAATAAGATAAATAGTTTACGAGCAAGCAGAGTAGAATTCAAAATCACATCATTTTTCCTTCTTTCACATATTCTTTTTTTATTCCCTGAATAAGGTGATGCAGTTTAATATTTTCGTTTTCGTCTTCTAATGTTCTCAAACACGCATATTGAATAATGTTGACAATATTGGCGCCCGTAATATCGTATTTTTTTGAAAGCTCGTTCAGATTTACATCTTCGGCAATTCGGATTCCTTTTGGTAAATTATTTTGCCAAAGTTTTAAACGTTCATCATACGAAGGCACTTCGAACTCAATTATAGATTGAAATCTTCGGGTGAAAGCCGTATCGATATTCGCTTTAAAATTAGAAGCCAGAATAACCAATCCGGGATGATTTTCGATGCGCTGCAGCAAATACGAAACTTCCTGATTGGCATATTTATCATGCGCGTCTCTAACGTTGGTTCTTTTTCCGAAAACCGCATCGGCTTCGTCAAAAAAGAGAATCCAGTCTTTGTCAATCGCTTTGTCGAAAAGAGAAGAAAGATTTTTTTCGGTTTCACCAATATATTTCGAAATCACCATTGACAAATCAATTCGGTATACGTCTCTTTGAGTGTATTTTCCAAGAAGTGACGCCGTAAGGGTTTTTCCTGTTCCCGGCGCACCATAAAACATAACTCTGAAACCGGGTTTTATATTGGTTTTCATATTCCATTCATGAAGCAGAATATCATTGAATTTCAGCCAGGTTTCAATTTCCTTAATCTGATTTAAAGTATTGGAATTGAGAACCAAATCCTCCCAATCTAATTGTGTTTCGATTAATTGCGCCGGAAAAATGCTGCTAAGCTGTGGTTTCAGAATTTTTCCGGTCAGGAATTTTTCGATGTATTCTTCTTCTAAAATAAGCAAACCGCTCAATTTTGGTTCGCCAACGGGAACAGCTTGTATTTTGACGATTCCTTTTTGATACAAAAATGAGTGATTGTGCAGATTATTATAGAAAGCAATTCGGTTTTCGAGATCATTTCCAGCGATTAAAAATTGTGCGGTTTCACCTGTTGGCAGGATTCCGCGATGGTTTTTGGTTTTTATTCCGCCAAATTCAGGCAATTCACCACCATTTGGTAAATAGTCGGCAATAATCGAACTTAAAAAATCAGGCTTCAAATGCGGAACAAACGCCAATGCCAATAAAAGAATATCAGTTTCGGTTAGCTTATTTTCGATAATAAATTCATTAATAAATCCATCCGAATAAAGTTGATCCAAAACAGGTTTTTGCATCGGGTTTTCTGCCTGAAAAAGGATGTCAAGCTGAAAGACAAGTTGGTTTTTTAAGTAGTCAAAAATCGCATTCATGTTGTTTCTTTAAATCATTAAAAATTTCTTAAGCTTATAATTAATGTGTTTTTGACGTTTTCATCTACAGTATCGTCAATATAAGTAATCACAGAAAGCCTGTATATTTCTTCATATTCCCACGCATAGGCTTTAAAATTCTGATAGGGTAAATTAAAGACTTCGTCATGAATTTTAATCGTTGGCGAACTCTTAAAAATAGTCGTAAAATAATCGATTATTTTATGTAAGGTGTCCAGGAAAATCTCAGAATACTTTTGAATTTTATTGTTTTCCAGTAAATTAGTAAACTCAACATAGTCATTTCCGCCATCTTTTTTCCAATAAAAATCAGGGTAGCTTATAAAAAAAAGCTTGATTTCGGTTACTTTATTAGTGTCTTCAAGAAAGTTATAATAGACCAGAATTTCTTCTGTTTCTCCTACTTCATAGAAATAACTCAAAAAAGGATTGCTGTATCGTTTTTCTTCAGTTGGTGTTCCTTCTTTTGTAATCACATCATTTATGTCGTCACCCATTTTAATTCCCCTAAAATGAATATCATTGGTTTTGATAATTTCATCAAATAAATTTTCAGTTGCCATTTTGTTACTTTTAAATTAATAATTCTTTCGCTTTTGCTGAATAAGGATTGCTGGTTTTGGTTAAAAGAGATAAAAGTTCGATTCCTTTTTGTCGGGTTTCTTTTTTGCCAAGGTAAATACTGCCCAGATAATAAGTCGCTTTTAGATTATTTGTCTCCTTTTTTAAAACCAGTTGAAGTTCCTTCAAGGCTTCATCTTCTCTTTTATTTCCGAGTAGAACAACTGCTTTATCCACTCGTACCGCATAATTAGCAGGATTGTTTTTTAATAATTCATCCCAATAGGCTAAAGTACTTTCAATATCATTGCAGGTCATACTGATAGCGCCTGCCAGATGAAGTGATTTTTCCCATGAATTGTGAAATTCTATGCTGGTTTCAATGGCTTTTTTCGCCAGATTAAAGTTGCGGTTTTTAAAATGAATATAAGCGATATAGTACCAAACTTCATATTCTGATTTTTCCTGTAAACGGGCCAGTTGAAGCACATCCAATGCTTCCTGATACAACTCTTTTTTGATATAATTTTTTGCCAGTTGAATTTTAAACGAAACTTCCACACTTACCTGAATGATTATGGTCGAAAGTGCTTCGATTGCTTTGTCTGTCTGGTTGGTGAATTCGTATAAGGCCACCAGACTTTTCCATGCGGCATTGTCACCTTTGTCCAGGCTAATTTTATAATATTTTTCGGCCTCCTCATATCTGTTTTGATACACTAAACTATGCCCAAGATTTAAGGCATAAGTAGCATTTGGAGATTGGTTGTAAGCTTTTACAAAAACGTCTTCTGCTTCCTGAAATTTTTCTTCCTGAAGATATAAAAGTCCCAGATTATTTAAGGTTGTGGCATTGTTTGAATCAATATTCAGAACTTCAAAATAGTTGTTTTTTGCTTTTTCAAAATCATGATTTAAAAAATGCAGAACGCCTTGATTGTTTATTTCTTTTGTGTCAGTAATCATAACAGCATAATTTAAGTTAATCAAAAATTTCGTCTTTAACATCCGAAGCTAAATTTTTAGCCATGTCAATGACATCAAGTTCCGGGTAAATAACTTCGATGTCTTCGAACGATATATCAAAAGGCTCGCCTTCCTGATAATGAATAGGGAATACCAATCCGAATTGAATGTCAGGACCCCAACTGAAAGAAGCCAAATTGTATCTCCACGTTTCAGAAATCGAGAACCATCCAATACCCAAACTTGCTCTCGCAAACGCATTTACATCGAAAACAAATTTTGGATTTGCAGTAATATGGCCTTCGGCATCTAGTGCTAATCCGGTTTGAGGGCTCCAGTTAACATCAACAGAAGCACCTGCTTCTCCTTCAAGCCCCAAAGTTCCTGCCAGTTCAATTCCGCCTGATAAGCTGGCAATTCCCACACTTAAGCCCAATCCTAAGTCACCGTGCATGGTTAAACCGGCATCGGCAGGAATAGCAAATTCACCGTGGCCACTCACTGTAGTTTCATCTTCGTGTTCAGGATTATAGGTGATTTCTGCAGATAGATTTCGTAACTGACCCGGTCCAAATCCTGCCGTAAAATCCAGCCCTCCGCCAACCTGAGCTACCAATCCTAAACTTCTTGGTCCTAGTGGTATCGCAAATAGCGGGATTTCAATCGTTGGTACGGTAAATAAATTTCGATCAAATTGTTTTCTTGGAAATACATCATAAGTGTCTGTGGCCAGTCTTGCAGTTACTTCCATCTCACCATTTGGTAAAAATTTAACTCCCGCAGTCGCAGCCAGCCAAGGCGTTAGCTGCAGTGTCAGCGTACCTCCGCCATACACTCTCATAGTATCGTCTGGTTCGCCTGTTGGCTGACCGTCTTCGCCGATTGTTCTGTTTGTAGCTCCAACGGTAACAGAGCCACTTAACATTCCTCTTGAATAATCTGCTGAACCGGCCAGAGTTAATGCGCCATTATCGTAAGTTACGGTCAATGACGAGTTGACTCCGGGAATATTCGGCTGTGCGGTTCCTGATACACGAACGTTATAACCTTCATCTCCGTTTTGTTTTGAAATAGTGGCCGAAACATTGCCGCCTCTAATGCCGGGTATATCATTTCGTAATTGAAATTCTCCACCAATTGAAAATCCCTCGTTGTTGTAAGTGGCCTGCATATTTCCTCGCTGTATGCCCGGAATATCCAGTTCTGCATCACCCGTTGCCGTAAAGGTATTTTCGCTATAACTTGCTGTAATAGTGGCTCTTTTTACACCTCGCACTTTTCCTTCGGGTATTCCGACAGTTCCTCCAATGGTAAATATTTCATTAGCATAACTTACTTCAATTGATGCGGGATCAAATAGGGAGGAGTCAAAATTGAAACCTCCTGCCAATGCAAAACCGCTCTCTGTGGTAACGCTTCCGCGTAAGAATCCGTCTCCCACATTTTGGATTTTGAAATTCATTTCTCCCGTTAATCCAAATCCCGCAGTGCCGGCAAAAACTTCTAAAGAGGTATTGGTCACTTCAAAAGGAGCAGGGAAACTGAAATCACTTTTTTGGAATAATTTTCGAATTCGGGCACCGGTTTCATCAATGACCACTTCGATGTTTGCATTGCTGATTAAAGGAACAGAAGGCGCAATCTGACCCACTGCGCTTAATCCGATATCATCGTCTAAAGTCGCCTGGTTGAGCGTTATCGGACTCATATGTTTGAATTCAAGCGCATGAAGACAGGCCTGCAAAACCGAACTTGGTTCTATATATCCGCCGTAAGAAACTCCCGCCATTGGTCTTATGGTGAAGGCCAGATTGGTTTTCTCTTTAATCATACCTGTAGAGCCGGGAAAAGCGGTACAAATAATGGATCCTGTACCTCCAAAATTTCCTTCTCCGGATGATGAATTGTAAACAATCGAATTAACAAACAAACCGGCGCCGCCTCTTTTTCCTAAGCGAAGATTTAAACCATCTTTTCTGCCAGCCGTTTTTGCCTGTTCGTCCCACGGAACTTTTATTGGTTTGCCTCCGGTCAGATTGGTGAAGAAAATCAATTCATCGGGACTTCCTCTTAAACCGGCAGCATCTACTTCAGCTTCTGTTAAAAATTTCAAGCCGCCTAAATGTACACCTTGCTGTATTTGGGGTAATTCCCAGTTAAGGTTAGGATCGCCCGTGCCATCGATAGAACGATCTGCAATAACACCGTTTTCGACCACAATATCATAATTCTCTTTTGCAGCTTCTACATCTGACGGCGGATCAATCAGGCTGCTGCGTCCCGCATCTAAAAGCTGTTGGATCGCCTGATTTTTTTTAATATTGATGTTAGATCCCGAAGATCTGTTTGCAGAAGATTCCAGCATCCACATATTGGCAGTATCAGTTTCTCCACCGCCAAGCTGTATTTCTCGTTTGTGATCTACGTCTAGAGGTTTAAACTCACCACTAGAAGTCCAGAAAGGTCTGGATGTTCTTCTTTTTATAGTATCAATACTTCCAAAAATAACCCCTTCGTTTCCTGGAGTAGCTCCTGCAGCTCTTCTCGAACCGCCGCCTTTTAAAGTCAGGTAAAAAATTTGTTCTCCATTAAAACGCAGGTTAGGAGCATTTTGTGAAGCCGCATAATCAGTAAATCGTGTCGTGAAACCGGTTCCTGTCATGGCCGCATTTTCCCATTCGGGAATATGATTGTCGTTTCTTGGAAAACCTCCTTTTGGTATTACAAATCGGGCTGAAGGTCCAAAAGTTGCTTTAAAAGACGGAACTTTTAAATTAGGTAAAGTAATTGTTTTTGAAGTCGTATTTACAGTTCCTTTTCGATCTGGATCTACGTATTCGCTCGTAGGCGCAGGCGGCGCTACGGTTGGGGTTGCCGTTTCTGTTTTCTGAATCATTTTCGGCTGGATACTGCTGGCTCCTTGTTGCACCGTATGGGTTAATTCATGCGCCAGAAGGTGTTTTCCGTCTTGTGAATTCGGGTTGTATTTGCCTTCGTTAAAATAAATATCATTACCGCTGGCAAAGGCTTGCGAACCCAATTCCTTGTTCATTTGAACGGCGTTTGAATCGTTGTGGATTTTGACACTGCTGAAATCGGCTCCAAAACCAGATTCCATTTCGTTTTTTACAGATCCCGATAAAGCAGCACCGCCACCTTTTCTGCTGTTTAAATTGCTTTCGAGATTAGAATTGTCGCCAGGATTTGCATCGGCACTGGCACTCATCTGAAGCTCTTTTTCGTCTTCTTTGGTTTGAAGTTCCTCTTCTTCTTTGGCCTGAATTTCTTCTTCGGCTTTCTTTTGTTGAATTTGATGTTTTGGAACTGAATTTTTTTCGACAGTTTTAGCCGTTTCAGGAGTACTGGTTTCCGTTTTGTTTTGGATGGTTTCTTCTTTCTCTGTTTTTAACTGAACGACAGGCGTAACGTTTTCTGCGATTGATTTTTCCTGAACCACATTTTCAGTTTCTTCTTGTTTTTGTGGTTCATTCGATTTTTTCTGAACTAATGGCGAAGGACTAAAAAAAGATTCAGCAGTACTATTTTGTTTTTTCGATAGAATTTGATCTGCCGCTTTATCAGCTTCAACTTCATATTTATCATTTGATTTGCCAATGTTGAGCTTTGCCTGAACGCCAAAAAAATCCTCGCCCTGTCTGGAATTAAATGCAGAAGGGGTAGAAGGGTTTGGTTTTGATTTTTGGCCGAATGCTGTCATTTAGTTGGTCACATTAAATTTTCCTTTTAATCGTGGACTATTTGCAGGATTGATTACTCTTATTTCTACCTTGAAAAAGATGCACTCTTTTGATTTTACAGTAAATGATTGTGCTTCTGTTCTTCCAACATCAAATCTTCTAACAATAGGATCAGCGACAGTTCCTCCCTGTATAGCTGTAATTGCAATATGATAATGTTCTTCAGTATGTGGCGTTGCCCAATTTGCCGTTGAGATTATTTTAAAATTACCTTTTGAACAGAAAGTTGCCTTAGAGAGCACAGAACTATTTATATCAAAGTCGTTGTCGTTCTGGGGTAATTGAAATGCTTCTCCACAACAATTGGAATCACCTCCCTTTTGTTCGACCAATTTATTATCAAGAGTTCCAATAGTTTCCGGCCCAACCATTCCATCAACGTCAAGACCATTCTTGTCCTGAAAGCCGATTACAGCATTTCGTGTTTCGCTTCCAAAATCTCCGTCTGCTCCAAAATTGTTTAAATTTTCTCCTGTTTGCATTAAGCCTTTTTGTAATTCCCGAACCGCCGGACCTTTTTGTCCGGTTGAGATGAGCATTTCGTCATCATTGGCTTTTTCAAGATTTGTATTGCCTTTAAACTGTGGATTTTCCGGCTGTTCTGCGCGTAAATCTTCCGGATGGTTTGCTATCGCCGATTTTTGTATAGTTCCTGATTTTTGTTTGGCTCCGGTTTGCTGAACGGTATGTGTTAATTCGTGCGCCAGTAAATGTTTTCCTTCTTTTGAACCGGGATTGTATTTTCCATCGTTAAAATAAACATCATTGCCGTGGGTAAAAGCCTGCGCACCCAATTCATGACTCATTTGAACAGCATTTGCATCTGTATGAATTTTTACATTACTGAAATCGGTACCAAAACCTGATTCCATTTCATTTTTTGTTTTTTTATCTAAGCCGCTTCCGCTTCCTTTTGAGTTGTCGAGCTTTTGTTCCAAATCATTACTTTGGATTTCACTATCTGAATTTTGTTCTTTCTTCTGAACAGCTTTTTCTTCCTCTTTTTTATCTTTTTTCTGAACCTTTTCTTCTTTTTCACATTCAGCACATTTCGCCTGAATAGGTTTTTCTTCTTCTTTTTCTTTTTTCTGTACCGGTTTCTCTTCTTCTTTTTTATCGGATTTTTTCTGAACGGGTTTTTCTTCTTCTTTTTCCTTTTTCTGAACGGGTTTTTCTTCCTCTTTTTTGTCTGATTTTTTCTGAACAGGTTTTTCCTCTTCTTTCATTTCTTTAGTCTGAACAGAAGAAATAGTATCTGAAATCGGTTTTTGCTGCACTTCTTCCTTCGATTGTAAAAGCCCGGCTTTGGCAGCATTATTATTAACGACCTTATCTGCAACGTTATCAGCTTCTACCTCATATTTGTCTCCAACGGTTCCGGTTTTTAATTTCTTCTGAATTTTGGGTTCAAAGAAAGGCGAGGAGGAATGTTTTTCGGGTTTTCTATTTTCTAAAGCTCTCATAACTTGATTGTGTTATAAATGTTTCTATGTGTTCAATTTTTTCACGCAGATTTAAAAAGATTTAAGCAAATCCGCACAAATAATTATCTATCAAAATCTGCTTAAATCTGTATAATCTTCGTGAAACAAAAACAGTTTTATTTACGCTGCAATAATTTTAGGATTAACCTCATCTTTCTGAATGATCTGATGTTTTTCTAATTCAATTTTTATTTGGGCATACCAATACGGAAATATTTTAAACAGTCGGTATTCAATTTCCTGCGTGATGTCTTTTTTATATTTTTTAATGCCAAAAAGATGGCTGTAACCCATTTCATTGGCATATTTGCTTTGCTCGATTATATTTCTTCCTTTGAGTAAAAGAGTTGGTTTGATATTATTATAATCCAGCAATGACGCCAGATTATATTGTTCTATCACGATGCAGGGTTCAAATCCTTGTTGTTTTAATGGCGTAAATTCTTCTCGATGTGCCATAAAAATTTCTTCCAGATCGTAATAGGCATTTACAAACTTATTACGCAGCATAAGATCGTTGAAACCCAATATGCCGCAACTGTAAGAGCGTCCTAAATCAGAATGCCAATACGATAAATGTTGAGTATATTGATTAAAAAAATCAATCTGTTTCTTGTAATGCATTTCATAACCGCATTCTTTTCGTTCCAGAATAACCGCATCGAAATTAAAATGGATCTTGTTTTTTATAAATACATCGGTATCCAAATGAACAAAGGGTTTTGTCTGTTTTTCGATAGCATGAATTTTAGACTTCATCCAGAGTTCCTGATTTTTTTCATTGACAACTTTTGTAACTCTGCACGGCAGCATGTATAAAAATTTATACGCCGTTTCGTCTGCATAAAGTTCAATGTCTTTGTACCAAAGATGACTGTACAAAACACTCAAAGCCGTCATATAGATCGTTTCCTTCAATTTATTGCCCATTTGCCAGCGGTTGTTTATTAAAGGAAAAGCATCCAGACTGTATATTATTCTTGGTTCTTCTTTCATACATTTTTTAAGGTTTGCAGCAGGTTTTTTTCTTCTAAATAGCACATATTATTATATAGCGAAGCTTTTTTGCTGTGTTTATAAAGCCTTTTCCATTCATAATTTGCACCCATTGCCTGTGAGGTTATTAATGGCACTTGTTTGTTATGAAACTCTTTCATTTCAGTAAAAGAGGCATGCCATACCATTTTGCCCAATAAAGGAGATTGACTGAGTTTTATTCTGGCAAAATTTCTTTTGTAATAATCCATGTGGATTTTTTTGTTATTGATAAAACATTCTGAAACCAGTACTTCGCCAACTTCCATACTATAAAATCTCGTGCAATATTTTCTTATTCCGTATTGTTCCTGAATGGGCAATAAATCGGCTTCGTTTTCATAAATAATATCAATATCGTTGACCGGCATATCATAATAACTGCGGAGATTAAGATAATCGGCAATGCCGCCTACAAAGGCAATTTTTGACATATCGAGTTTTTCAAAAATACTTTTAAGAGCTTCTTTCTGCTCCTGAAAAATGTTCTTTTCATCCTCATTCACAAATGTTTTCTTTTCGATGTTCATAATGTTGTTTTTAAATTACCATTCAACAAAAATTACTTTGTTTTTCCATGCCAGTTTTACAACTCCCAGATTCCATGAAATTTTATCTAACAGAATATCCTGCGTTTTTCTTTCTACAAGAATCTTCGGATTATCCTGTGTCAGGATTATTTTTCCAGGTCTTTGTAGATATTCATTTCGCAATAGCGCTACAGAAGAATTTTTCATCACCGACCAATTTTCCAGAACCGATTCCAGCATTTCATTGACATGATTTTTAAACTCTTCCGGAATTTTAATATTTCTGTTAATTGTTTGGTTGGCGGGAATGTTGCACAATAATTTCTCGAACAGCATTTCATTTTCATAATCCTGTTCCTGCTCTGTTGCGATATAGTGCAAAAGATGCGCAGCCAGTTCCGGGTTGTTTATAGCATTGTCATTGTTTAATAATCCGCAATTCTCAAAAAGTGTTTTCAAAAATGGATGAATCAGAATAAGTCCGGCATTGTTTACATAATGATCGGACAATATTTCAGGTGTTTTTTCTTCTTTTAAAACGAAAGCCAAATCCAAAATTTCTTCTTCTTTAACCTCATTTTTATTGTTTAAAATGGTGTTTGTTTCTTCAATTTTTTCCTTTTCGGAAGATGTATCGGTTTTTGAAAAATTAGATTTTAAGAAAGCATCGTTACTATTTTTCTGAAGTATTTCTAACGCTTTTTCTTCGAGAATTGCGGTTGTAATCAAAACTTCATTTGCCAGATTGCCCAGAATTTCTACAACTGGTTTATTGATGATTTGATCATTAATGGTTTCTGAAACAAGTTTTGAATTGTATTTTCTAATAGCAACAAAAGAAGCAATCAGGTAAAATAATTTCTCTTTTATGACGCTTTCGTTATGCTTTAATAATTGTGAAAGAATGATTTCCCAAATTAAATTTCGCTGTTGTAATCCTTTTGCAGAAGGCGCAATAACTGTATTAATATTTGCCTTAATTCTTTTGATGTTTTTTGTGATCGTTTCTTTTTGAAATGCTTCTAAAAGAAATGTTTTGTTGAGCATAATATAAATCTGATCATCTGATAATTGCTTAATGAATCGAATTCTCGTTTGAGTATTTTCCAACGCATTTCGCAATTTTAAACCAAAACTTTTGTCGCTAATGATATCTTCAAATTGATCATTTTGATTTAAATCAGACGCTTTTTTAGAAATCGCCCACCAAGGCGTAATTCCCGTTTCTAAAAAGCTAAAAAATGCATTGACACTTTTTTCTTTATTAGAAATTTTCGTGTAATGTTCTGTATCAGGAAAACCTTTTTCGACTTGGGCTTCAATCTGTTTTTGAAATTGATCCACAACTTCTCTTTTTATAGTGTTAAAATCAAGATCTGGAGACAGAGAAAGATCGATGTTTAATTTATCTATCTGAATACTATACAATGGCATTTTTTTATCAAGCTTGTCAAAATAAGTTTCTAAAAGAGGAAATAATTCTTCTCTTAGAAACGTGTTCAGATTATCTTTCAGATCATACGCCTTTTGTTTAGAATGCGTATTCACTTCAAAATATAACCTGTTGATACTATGTCTGTCTGCCGTTTTCATCTAGACTAAACTTGTTAATTGTGTTCGAATGGCATCATAAATAAATTTGATTCCTTTAAATATTGCCACCATATCCGTAAGGAATTTTTTTAATATTCCATTTAGATCTGCATTGTATTTCATTTCTACAAGACTTTTTAGAAACGTATCAAAACGAACCGTAATTGGCGTAATCTGATTTTCGAATTCTTTCAGCTTTTCGGGATCCTGACATTTTAAAATGTAATAGAACAATGAAATATGATTTTGAATCAGGAAATTAAGCGCATTTTTCTCCGCAGCAGTTTTGGCATTTCTTACCGCAAAAAGTAAAGTATCGTAAATACTCTCGGTAAACATTTCCGGTAATTGAGTATTGAAATCACCTTTTACAAAACCGGCAGCTTCTTTGTCTACGTTTCTAAATTGTTTTTCAATTTGATCGGTAAGTGCAGTAGTTTCGGCACTGAATTTTGCAAACGCAGGAAGCAATTTTATTTTTTCCAGCTCTTCGATTGCTTTTTTGGTAAATGCACTGACGCTTTCAAGACATGAATTTGTTTCAACCGGTTCTCTGATAATGACGTCTTTTGGGCCATCAATTCCTTCACCACAATTTCTGTTTATTGCAGTAAGTGATATTACAATCGAAGAATTGTTGTATAGAGAAAGCGGACGTTTTATGGTTTCTTTAGAATTAGTTTCTATGATTTCGCCTGCGATTTCCCATTTGTATATTTCTGCGTCTGTAGAATTGTTGGTCAATACGAGTTCATTATTTTGTATAGCATAATTAAAGCGTGCAAATGGCTGGTTTAGCATGGTAATCACAAGATCTGAAGGTTTGTCATTTGCCATTACCACCACTTTGTCTACACCTTTAGGAACATTATAGCCAATAAAAACATATTGTCCCGCTTCATCCTGAGAAACGCCGTCGCCGGATAAGGTTACTTTTTTATTTTTGGATTCAATAGTTAGAACATGCGGCGTTTGATCGTTTTTGCAGATAGTAGTACTGTCAATGTTAATCGTGATTCCCGTGATTTCAAAAGTGACCGAATGATTGACCTGATAAGTGCAGTTTCCATTATCTCCGATAACTTTTACAGGAAAACTATAACCGTTTTTAACAGGCAATTCATATTTATAAATGCGCTGCATTTTTCTTTCGTTAGTGATCACTCGCTCACTTCCGTCGCCAAAATCCCAAACGTATTTCATTCCTTCCTGATTTTCGCCGGTAATTTCAAAATCAGCTGTAACTTCATTTGTTTTATCAGATTTTGTGATGATAATGGTAAAATCAAATTTTGGTTTTCTGAAAATCGTTATTTCACATTCTGTTTCAAAATTATTAACCGTAAAAGTGATGGGCTGGCCTATGAGTTCTTCGCTGACCAATTTTGGATCAAAAACAAATTCTCCATGTTGATTTGTTGTCACGCCGCCATTTAAATCTTCGTCGATATCTGCTTTTACAAAACCTCCTGTAGGCGTAACATGAAATGGGAAATACGGCGTTGTTTCATCAAAACAAATTTTATTGACAGGTAAGGAAAGCGATATCACATTATCATCGCAGCATAAATACGGCAAAGTAAAATCGGCTACGATAGGATTTAAAACAACCGAATCTCCGTTGCCTTCTTCACTTTCAAAATCGCCTGCCAGAGAATTTCCGCGTGGAAACTCATGCGGATAACCATATCCATAATAATACGGATATTGGCTGTATTCTCCCTCAATATAAATCATAATAAACGTGCCGCCCGGCGCTACACCGGATTTATGCTCGTAACCATGATTTTTATTCAGATAATACGAAGTGAAGTTTTCAATAACTTCTTGTACTTCGGTTGCATTTACACCCAATACGACGACATTAAATCCCAAACCATTCTCACGTCTTATATCCTGAATGATTTTTAAGGCTTCTTTGTAATTCTTGCCCTGATGCCCTTCAATTCTGTAAAAATTGTGATCAGCAACAAATTCCAGCGGACGTTTTGTATTCAAAAGATTGTCGTGATAACTTCTGTTCGTACGTTGTTTTCCTATCGCTGTTTTTTCATAATCCCAAAGTTCGATAAGATGATTTCCCACATTATTATAAAACGGAATCGCTTTTTTGCCCAAAACACCTAATTCAAAACTTGGTGTAATTTTTATATAATTGTAATTGACATTGTAGTTGGCCAGTAATTGCGCACAGCGTTTTATAAGGCTGTATAATTTTTGTAAATCTGTATTTTTCCCATAGCAGATTTTAACTTCTTTGCCTTCCGGATCCACAATAAATTCTGCAATTGTTTCTGCATTTCCAGGCTCAATCAGCGGATCAAATGGCAAACAATCTGCACAGGTATTTAAGTTTTGACCCGTAAGCAAAGGCGATTTGTAAAACGCATGTCGGTATTCAAAACAAGGCCCGGTTTTATATATTTCGCCCAACATTAAATGTTTGGGAAACGATTTAATATCCGGACAGCAAAACTCGCCATCCATATTAGACAATAAAAGTTTTATCTCATTGTAAGTATCAATCAAATCATTAAGAAGATCATATCGATATTGAAAATCCGGCGGAACATTATTTTGGTCAAAACCATATATTTCGCCCAGATTCTTTTTAATCGAATTGAGCGTTACCGGCATTTTCAGGCTGTTCAATAGGATTTCAAAGCCATCACGCAGTTTGGCAACCACATTGTTTTTAAAAATACCACTGGCAAATTTCTTTTTGATTTCAATATAATTGCTAAAATTTTCAGGCTGTAAAACAATGCGATTTGAAATTACATTCGGCAATTTATAATACAGATTCGCAAAATTGGTTTTACTGATAATCGCATCGTTACTGTTAATTTGCGCCGCAACTTCTTTACTTACAATTAAAGCTTTGTGATTGCCAATAATTTCTAATCCCTGATTGTCGCAGGAAAGACTCACACAGAGATCCAAATCTTTTTCATACGATTCTAAATACAATAAAACGACGGCATTGTTGAGGTCTAAGTCGGCATTGGCTTTAAGATATTGTATCGGGAAAGTATTAGCATTATCCAGCGCTTGCTGTTCGTACGTTAAAAGTTCGAAAATTTCAAGCTGTTCGCTACCATTATAAAAATAAGGTTTGTAAGCCGCTTTTTTATTGTCGTATACTTTGTAATGCGTGTATTCTTTGTTTTCGAAATCAATAAATTCTCCGCCATTCACTTTGGTTTTATACAAATGAAAAAGATCACCATCAGTCGTTATGCCGCTGCCTTGTGTGATAGCTATCGTTTTGGCAGCTTCATTATAAGAAACCTGAAATCCGCAAATGATGCCTACACCACTAAGACCAATTCTGGAAATACGGTCCTGATCATCAAAAAAATCTACAATCTCGTTGAGATGTCCTTCTGTAAGTACCTGATTTTTGGTAAATTTTCGGTACAAAGTTGTTATGGTTGAAAGTTTTGCTAACATTTTGAATGGTATTTATAGTGATCCTAAATTCGTTTTTCCTAGTATTATTTTTTCGTATTGATTTTCATTTTCATCGCTGCAGTCAAACAATCTTCCAGTAGGGTATAAATTGCTGAGATGTGAGAGCGAGTGAATAAATTGTATCAGTTCTGTTTCCGGCTGTTCCTGCTGCAATACCGTTTTTGCAAACAAATATTCTTTATAAGCGTTTTCAAACTGTAAAAGTTCATTTTCTGCCGGATTTTCAATTTCATTTTTCCGATGTCCGATCCAGCAGATTTTTGCCAGTACATGCGAAGGCAATTCTTCCTTAATGACCTTTTCCATGTAATTTCTAAAATCAGTATTCGCAAAACGGAGCGTATATCCTGGCAGCACAATACTAATGCGATAGGAGTAAGGGTCTAATGGTTCGCAACTTTTGCATTCATCGGTACAAATAGGTAAAAATGTTTCCGGATTTACCGTAATCAGATTCACATCCGGGCGAAGCATCATGTGCTCGATGATAAACATTCCTTCCTCTGTAAATTCTTCTTTCATAAAATGTATTAATTCCAGAATGGACTGTTTTACTTCGTCTAATGTGTCATAATACGTATAGCGTTTTGCAATAATCCTGTCCGGATTGTCTTCGTCACTAATTAAAGGATTGATAATGTCATACGAATACTTGCCGGAATCTGCCTGATGAATCTGTATGTTATCAATAATTTCAGGATCTGAAATTCCGTTTTTAAAAGCTTCTTCGACATTATATTCCCTTGTCTGGATAATCTGCAAAACCGCAAAATATAATTCTCTGTTCGCTCTTGAAGTATCATAATATTCTGTGGTCGCAGAGAGTACAATATTATTTTCAGCATCCCTGATTCTCCATCGATATACAAGCTGATTGTCAGAATCGGTAAAATGATATACTTCAACAAAAGAGTCAGAAAGATGTCTTCGATTGTAATCTTTAATACCCAAAAGTCGGGCAAGTCTCTTTTTTACTCCCGAAACATTATCGGTATCCCACAAATTACTATTTGGCTGGTTGTAATAATTGAAGGAATTTCCACGGTTTCTGCTTACGATTTTATAATCTTTCAAAAAGTCTTCTTTGTTTTTAAGAACCACTTCGTCTGTTGCGTTTCCATAGATACTTTTGTTGATAAAAACATATTCAGAAAAACGCTCCGCAAAACGACCTAAAAGATGATCAAGAATAGCATTTCGTCTTTCGATATTATTGTCAAGTTGTTTAAAAAGAATCTCCGTTAGATATTCATCATTATTTTCCGGATAATTGGTCACCAGTTCGCTAAATCCGTCGAAGTCTTTTATGGCCTGGGTAAAAAATGTTTTAGTCAGATTGCCACTTACCGAAAGCATTTCATTCACCTGACCTAAATGTTTGAAGTAACTGGCCAAAATCTGATCAAAAAACAAAAGATATCCCTTAAGTTGTTTTGCCTGAGATTTTCGGGCGATTGAAGCTCTGGTTGGCAATCCTGTTTCGCCAATGCCATACGTTTCCGGAAAATCATTTTGTATGGTTGTATAACTGTCTATTTCCAGATAATCGCCATTTGGCACAAGCAGTTCCTTATTTTGGCTTGAATAAGCGGTAGCTGCTGCTTTTTGGGCGGCAATTTCATCCAGATAAATAGTTACTTGCGCTTTATTGATATTGAGTGGCAGCAAACCTTTGTTATAATTGAAAACGCTTTTGTAACAAATAACCGGTTTTTGATATTCTTTAAGGCAAATCAGCCATTGATTCATATCGACATCGCCATCTCCGCAATTTCCCATCGAGATATCTTTGATGGTGATAACTCCCGGAACATTCATTATTAATTTTATAATATCAGATAATCTGACTTCGCTCGTCAATTCTGCTTCGATTAATTCTTTGGTATCTATAAAACCATTTTCGAGAACTGGACCGTCAAAAATTTCCAAAGAAGAATATCCTTTATCCATCATTTGCTTGACAGAATAAAAATTGACAGTGGTAGATAAATAGCCATCAAGAGCGGTTAATACAAGCGCGTGAACCATTTCTTCATCGGCCTGAGTATCAACTTCAATATTGGCGCAGATTTTTATGGGATATTCATCGACTTTTATGATATTGATTAAATCCTCGCACAGATTTCTGTTGGCGTGGTATTTTTTTCTGATTTTTTCTTTAACGATATTAATTTCAGAAGGTTTTTTGCTTTCAAAATCAACATACAAATCATACAAACCTTTGAGTTCAAATTGTTTTTTAAAACCTCTCGGAAGCTCGCTAAAATCTTTATAATCATAAGATAACTTGTCATCTTTACAATTAACATAAACCGTTTTTTTGTGTTTTGCCGGCCAGCAGTTTTTAACGCCCTGAATATCGATAAACAATTTTCTATAGTCTAATGCTGTAACCGGGCTTGTGGGCAAAACTTCTGAAGCTTTAAAAAACTGAGAAGCCAGTCCTTTGTCATTTTGATCAGAAGCAAGAACATTTTCGATAGGAAGATTCAATCGCATTCCAAGATCGGTGATGGCATAACACAGCATTTCCAGCATCGTGATACCGGGATCGTGCGAGTTAAAATCAGTCCATAAGTTGCCGCCAAGCTGTTCGATATACTCAATCCCTTTTTTTCTCAGATAAAAGAAATCCAGGTCGTCTTCGGTGGCCACTTTTTTGGGAATCGTACTATGTGAATTTAATATTGACATGTTTCTGGTGCTTGAATAATGGGTTGTTTACAAGTTTTTATATCCGTAGAAATAATGTGATTTTTTACCGATACAAGAATACGTTTTGGGTTTGAGGGCGAAACAACTGGAAGAAAATCCAACGCCGCCTGATAACCGGTATCATTAGGATTTTCGGGTTCTGTATTGTCTTCCAGTTTTGCCATTTCTAATTCAGTCAGATAATCGACATAGTATAATTTTTCTATGTAGTCGATGACGGTGCTTCTGTGTAACTCAATTCCAAAAAGAATATCCTGAGAAGTATCAAATGCCCACGGAGATAAAAATTTTGCAATATCTTCATTAAGCTGTTTTTTATAGAAATTCTCATCATATTCGGCAAAAAACCGCACATTTAATTTGATCACTACTTTTTCATATTCCGGATTAATTACAGAAACCTCTACGTGCATGCTGTTTAAATTGCTGATGTAGTTTTGAATCTTGTTTAATGTCGCTTTACTCACTCTGGGCTCGTAAATATCAAACACATTTTTGTTGATAATATCCGGAACGACAATAAGCGTAACATCGCCGGGCGAAAGAAAAGAGTTGGTCGTATTATTTGTATGGTTCAGGCATTTAACTCTAAATACTTCCGGAAATTCCTGAAGAATAAGATGTTCATAATCCCAAAGGGTAATCGCTCTGTTTTTATGTCTAAGCCGTTCACTCACGCGTTTGTAATACGTATCATCAGATTCTATCGGTTTTCCGTTAAAGGAATTAAAAGGCTGTGAAACACTTTTTATTTGCGGAATTCTGGTAATAAGTTTCGAAATCGTTTCGGCAGGCAATCCTTTTTCTAAATGCGATAATTCATTGCCGTTGTTATAAAATTCGGCTGTTACAACTTGTGTTTTTACGTCAATAACTTTGCAGACAGCATCATACGCTTTGTGCATTTTTGCTTTGATCCAGATGAGGTTATCGGGAAATAAAGTATTTGTTTTGGTCGCCTGTTTCGGAATTATAAACTTTACAATTCCCGATTTTAAAAAATTATCTATGGAATTGGCCAACATTTCATTCTCGATATTTTTCCAGTAATTGTCACAAAGCACAAACCATTCTACTTTTTGTTTTCCTGTAAAAGATTCTGCCAGCGGATTCTCGCTTCCTTCCAAAATCTGAATCAATAAAGCAACTTGCTGCGTTGTTTCTGCTTCATCAAGTCCGATATAAAATTCGCCTCCATTGCAATAATCGGGAACAATACGGCTTGCAATTGTCGCATTGGTATCTAAAACTGCTTTTTGTCTGGCTAGTTTTTTTAGATACGAATGTTCTTCGCTTTGACCAAAAGGACCTTCATGAAATAATTTTATGCGGTCTGTTTGATATTCTTCTTCGGTTTGATGGGCAAAATCGGTGGTTTCTTCTGCCGTATAATTTAAACTAATATTTTCTGCAAGCGGAGTATAAGCTTCGTTTGGAATCAGTGTTTCCGGATTTTCACTCATAACAGCCAGCATGTATATTTTTGGATATAAAGAATGCAAAAACGACTGATTTAAAGTCAGGCGAATGGGGCCGCTTTTGTCAATATCATAAGCTCCGGATATAGAAAATTCCGTTTGGTAAAGTGTATCTTTTTTCGAAAATAATACTGTCGCAGCACTTTTAGGATCCCAGTCTTCTTTATTTAATACCGAAACGGTCGCTTTAAAATAAGCATCAGACGATACAATAAGATCTGACGGATTAGAATTTAAAATCCACTTGCTTTTATCCGGAATATTAATAGCGATATTCTCTTTTGCTTGTGGAGCTTCGGGTTGGTTTGCAGACAATGCTTGTAATATTTCTTCCGTAAACATTCCATGCAAAAAGTTGTTTTTGCTGATTGTAGTTAGATATTTGGTTTTGTAAGCGTCGTAATGTGTTGTGAAAGAGGTTGGCGTATTTTTCCAATTGATGATAACATCAATATTTTTCCATTTTTTCGAAAAGATTTCAGGATAATTAATCAGAAAGGAAGAACCTTTAACCGGCTGCGTTGTAAAAGGATAAAAAGGTTTGTCTGCATTTAATAAACCCGTGTCACTTTCCAGCGATAAAGATTTCACATCTTTTACATCGACTTTTACATTAATGTTTGCGATGGTTTTGGTAACCAAATTTCGAAACAAATAATGTCCTTTTTTATTTTCTGTATGAATTAAAAAACGAATGACAGGCAGATTAGTCGAGAAATATTCGCCCAATATTTTTTGATTATAATCTACAATCGCAGGAATGTCTTTTGAAATTTGAAAAACAAGTTTTAAAACATTTCCTGAAATGGCTGAGGTCGTATTATTAAGTTTAAAATCACCCAGCCATTCTTTTTCGCCACTGCAAAAAATACTGATATTATCTGCAAGATCATTCACCGTAAATGGTCCTGACGGAAAGCTAAAAGCCTCATTAAACGTGATTGTAATTTCAATATTTCGTTCGCCTTCCTGTAATTGCAATAGAGGAGAAGCGATTGCAAAACCAAGTTTGGCCGCTTCCAGCTCTGTATATTTTTCTTCTACAGAAGTATAGCCAAACGGCAGCCAGTATTTTGCCTCTTCTTTCAGACTTTCGCCTTTTCCGTCAAGCGAATTAGCTACTTTACTTGCTTTTATTTCGCCCAGCTTAATATCGTTATAAACACTTTTAAGCTGTGTAATCTCAGCTTTATTGGCAATTAATTCTTCGGTAGTTTTGTAAATAAGTTTGTTTCCGGCTGCGTCTTTTCCGGCATCCAATTCGGTTTGTGCTAAAATTTGTTCCTCGATACTTTTTTTAGCCAATTCAAATATTACATGGACTTTATCTGCTATGGCAGGAAGTTTTTCGATTTGTAAAATGTCTTTATAAAAGAAATCCAGGTGTTTTTTTGTAATTAAATTAAAACGTGTTTTAGAAAGTTCCAACAGTTTTAAAAAACACACAAGAAGTGTCACATGCGGCGTTAGCGTACCTTCAAATTCAATATTGCGGAGTGTTTGCGAAATGTTTTGTTTTAAAATACCGTAAGCTTTGTCTTTTCTATTCGGAATTTCCTGCTGTGGAAATCCAAAGTGATCAAAAATTTCCTGCCAGTTACCGGATGGAGTTTCGCTATTGTTTGTGTCAAAAAAGTTAACCTGTTTGGCGAAATTATAGGTAAAAAGTAACCAGTCTGCCATATCAAAATCATGGAGCTGCAGATTGCCGGGATCGAGAGTTGTATTCAGACGATCGCCCTGGTCTGTGCCGTTTCTTTTAAATATTATATCGTTTGTATGGTCGCTATTGTTACACATAATAATTAAATATTTTTTGCTGTTTTTTTTCCACAGATTAAAAGATTCTCACAGATTTTTTAATCATTTTAATCTCGTAATCTGTGGCTAAAATTTGTTCCCGCAGATTTTGCAGATCAGATTTTTTTTCAACGTTTGTCACCCTGAGCGTAGTCGAAGGGCGTTCCAATTGAGAGGCGGGCTTCAACTACGCTCAGCCTGACAACCTGAATTGAATTTTTAATTTTTAATTCAAAATTTTTAATTCTATAAGTTCGTTCCTTCTTCTTTATAAAAAGGATAAACCATATTAGTTCTGGAGTTTGTTGCTCTTATTTTATAATCTAAACTCACTAATAATTCACCATTTAAATCATCTCCCTGGCTAATGTCGATTTTCTCTACGTCAATTCGGGGTTCGTGGTACAAAATGGCGGTTCTTATTAATTCAGATACATAGGTTTTTAATGTTCTGTTTAATGGATTAAAAAGAAGTTCGTCTACATTGCAGCCATATTTTGGAAGCATAATGCGTTCGCCAATTTTGGTTGTCAATAAAATTTCCAGACTGCTTTTTATATCTTCCTCATCAGAAATCATGACAACCGCTTTTGTTGTTTTTTTAAATTCTGGCGGGAAACTCCATCCGGTTCCTAAAAAGGCTTGTTCACTTTCCATAATTATTCGAGTTTCTGGTCAATCAGGTGTAGTCCCTACGGGACAATATTTCTTTTCTACATTATTTGCTACCAACATGTAATCTCTCCGAGATATAGCCGTTTGGGGTTATTTTTATAGCAACAAAATTTCAATAGATAATCCGTTAGGATTTAAGCGTTGGTCATTAAAATAATCAGTTAGGATTTAAATGATGGCAGAAAAACTGCCGACATGTAATCTCTCCGTGATATTCTTTAGAACTATTTGCATAAACAAAATTTCAATATAAAATCCGTTAGGATTTATGCGTTAGTAATCAATAAAATAATCAGTTAGGACTTAAATGTTGGTATAAAAACTGCCGACATGTAATCTCTCCGAGATATATTCTTTAAGATTATTTGCTTAAACAAATTTTCAATATATAATCCGTTAGGATTTAAATGTTGGTAGCAAAAACAGGTCACCACCACATAAAATATCCCGTAGGGATTATACCTCAACGTTTTTAAAACCACCTGAATTAATTAACCAATTAAAACGGTTGCTAATCCGGCTACAATTGTTCCGCCATGTGCGGTTGAATCTCCCATTCTTGCTGCAGGTTTTCCACCAATCAAAACCGTTGCTGAACCCATTGCGATCGTATCCGGCGGACCGCTGCAGGTTGCCATATCACCAACGCATGCTGCTGGAACTCCGCCAATTAAAACAGTAGGCGAGCCGGCTGGTAAAATAGGTCCGCCCACATGCGGAACCGTTGCCGTTACCATTGGGCAAACATGCATATCTGAAACTCGTGCTGCTGGTGCTCCCATAATTTTTAATTTATTTGTACAATACTTCCTTTTAGAATTGCCGTTGCGCCAGAAGACATTTCGACGCCTGCGCTTCCTTCTGCCTTAAATTGCGCACTGGCTTTTATTGAAACATTTGTTCCTTCGATTTTTACATCTCCGCTTGCTTTTAGTTCAATGTTTCCGGCACTTTCCATTTTTATTCCGTTGCTGTCGATCGTGATGATATTCGAATTTTCATCTTCTATTTTAATGATACCCTGATCTTCGTCGAGTGTGATTTTTTTTCCTGCCGGAGTTTCAATTCCGATGGATTTTTTTTCATCATCAAATAAAATTTTCATTTCACTTCTCGTTATAATTCCCTTTTGGTGATTATCGTCAGAAGCCACAATTGGAGCCGGTTTTCCACTGCTGTGAAGCGTTCCTAAAACAATGGCATTATTCGGATCTTCATTCACAAAACCGATTATTACTTCGTCTTCGATTTCAGGTCTGAAAAAAACACCTCTGTTATCTCCGGCATCGGGCGACGCCACGCGACACCAGATTCCCTGTTCTTCGTTGTTGATGATGGGAATTTTTACCAGAATGCGTTCTTCACCATTTGGATCTGCTTCGAGCTGTGTAACAATCCCAACATGAAGACCTTTTATGGCCGGAATAATTCCGGATCCTGTTGGCGTGTGAATGTCAAATGTTTCAGAAAACCATTCCGGATTTAACCCAAATTGTGCATCAATTGTCCAGTTTCCTTCTGTTATTTCATGAAAAACTCCTGTGATGTACGCATTTCCATTAAATCGATCGCCCACACCTTCAAGCGTGATTATCGTGTTTGGTTTTACAGCCGGAATTCCCTGAAATTTGACTCTTCCGCGAATTTTTGATAACTGCTGAAAGAGTAATTTGGCATCTGCCCAATCCTGAAGCTCCACTTCTGTAATTGTTCCGCCGTGACGTAATTCGAGGTTTTCCAGTTCAATAGTTTCAGCTAAATCAGAAGCTGAAAGATTGCCGTTTAAACTCACACTTGGATCATTGGCTTCAATTTCAACAAGTTCCTGATTCGTATAATCCCAACTGTAAGATGATACTTTTGCAAATTGATTTCGTGCATCCATTTCAGCATCAAAATCAAGTAAGGAAGCACCAAAAGTCACCGTTTCTACCGATGATGACGTCAAATTTGGTTTGCTGATCGTTATTTTACCATTTTCAACAAAACAAAGTTTTCCGTTCGTCTGTGCTCTCGAAACTATAAAATCCCAATCGGAAGTATTGTATTGCACCAGTTCTTTATGACTGAAATTAGTGGCTTCGACGTCTTTTTGCAAACCGTACGCATCAATGATTTCTTCGAATGCTTCACTGTCTTTTACATCATAAAAATACTTGCTCTTTCTGCCAATCGTCAGTTTTACGGCTTCGTCTTTACATTCGACAATTAATAAAGAAGCGCTGCCTTTTATTTTGATCGAATGTTTGATGATTATTCCTTTGTAAATGGTTTCTTCATCGTTGTGATAACCGGCCGTGATTTCGATTTTTTTTCCGGGAATCAGCAAATCTTCATTGCTTAATTTAAAATCCCTTTCAGAAGCTTCTCCATCGATCAAAATGATTTGAGCCATAGGAATCCGGTTGACTTCATTTTGTACCACAATGCTTTTTACCTGATAGGTTTTAGATAATTCTTCCCCTTCAATTAAAACTTTATGCGTTACTAAATCGGCACTTTTACTGGTTTGTATGACTCCGCTATTGTTCATCAGGATTGTTTTTGTAAGGGTGGAAAAAATATTCTCTGACCCGTTTTTAATTTTCTGAAATTCATAATGCTGTTTGCCTTTGCAACTTCCAGATAATACTTAGAATCACCATAAATATGAAACGTCATCAAGGGCAGTGTATCACCTTCTTTTACTGTTCTGTAATGGGTTAAATCCGGCGATTTATTGTTTTCTCTTGCTGCTCTTAAATTATCTTCGACAAAACCCTGAAATTTTGCTTTTGCAATGGCTCTTATCGGCGTTCCGTCTGGTTTGAAGAGTTTGAATTCTACATTCATTTCGGTTAACGCGCCTTTAAAAAGCAATGTTCCCCAGGAAATAATCAGGTAATTCGGTTTGTGTTCATCGCCATTGTAATCAAGGATAACCTTCTTGAATTTCTCAATATCATTGATGATTCCGTCGTCTGAACTTTCGTAACCATTAATTACTCCGGAACGGTCAAAAACAAAATCGAGCTCCAGATTTTCGGGCAATTTTTTATTGAATTTTGGAGAAACCGTACTCGTGCCGGAAGCCTGAGTTTCGTCAGTTTCTATCTTATAGTTATAGGTGTATTTTTCCGGATTCATTAAAGTCGAAAATTCACCATCCGAAATCTTGTTGTTAAATTCCGGATCACTATAAGCCACCACTTTTAATTTTTCTAATTCCCCTGCCATGTCAGCGTTCTTTTTTGCGTTCGATAATTTTCATGACCTGTTCTACACATTCAGCTACCGCATCTTCGCCTTTGCTTTTAGGAGCGGCCGGAGAAGCTGGTTTTGATCCTTCGTTCACGTTTATTTTTATGTGAAGCTCTTTTATTTCTATCGGCATGACTAACTTTTAATTAAGGTGAAATAATTGTAGGTAAGCTCCACGTTTTCAACAACGAGCTTACTTTCTTCCGCATTAAAATCTTCCACCGACCATTTTACAGGATAGGCGTGGACGACATTCCATGAAACCAACGGCTGATGTTCGTCATTCAGCAATTTGATAGTCAGATTGACGGGCTTAAACGCAAAGTTTTCGAGCGCGTCCCTGCACCAATCGATCACGGCAGAATCAATCAGCATTCCTCTCTTTAAAGTCAGGTTTGGATATTTTGTCTTTACAGGAAGTTTGTGCTTAAATCTGTTTTCACCACCTTCGGCTATATCCTCGGTTTCAATGTCAACAGACAGTCCGGAAACCGCTTGAAACTGATGGTCTTTTTCTTGCGAACCAAGACCTTCAAATTCAACTAAAAAATGAAAACCAACCGGTGGATAATACGTAGCCATGATTAATCATTTTGAATCGACAAACCTTCATGCGCTAATTCCATTGATTCGATAGCAACTTCGTTTCCGTCTGCTTTTAAATCAGTTGACTGAACTTTGGTTGGCCAGGCGTTTTTTACTTTCCAGGTAATCACGGGTTCGTGTTCCTCGTTTAGTAATTTGATGGTAATGTCCCTTCTTTCAATGGTATTTAATTTTACGGTATTCCACCAGTTGTAAAATTCATTATCACTTTTAAAAGTGCCTCTTTTAAGCGTGATATTAGAAAACTTCTGCATGCCCGGCATCTTGATTTTGCTGTATTCCGGACTGGCGCCCTGACGGTATTCGATAACTTCCGTTTCTACATCCAGTCCGGAGACTTCTGTAAAACCTATTTTTGTTCCTCCCCAGTCAACTGAGAAATGAAACTTTGGTAGCGGATAACTCATGATCTATATTTTTTTAATGTTGATATTAATTAAGATTCCTGCATTTTGTGAGAGAAACGAAGAATGATGAATTCTGCCGGACGAACGACTGCCAATCCGATTTCGATAATCATTCTGCCTTCCAGAATATCCAAAGCCGACATGGTTTGTCCCAATCCGATTCTCACATAAAAAGCCTGTTCCGGTTTTGCTCCGGCCAAAGCTCCGGCTCTCCATTGAAGAATCAGGAAGTTCTCAATCATCGCTCGAACTCTTATCCAGGTATTGGCATCGTTAGGTTCAAATACAAATTGCTCCGTTGCTTTTTTGATCGATTCTTCGGCCATGTTAAAGAAGCGGCGAACCGGTACATAACGCCATTCATTGTCATTTCCGGCCAGTGTTCTTGATCCCCAAACCAAAGTTCCCTTACCACTAAAACTTCTGATGGCATTAATGGATTTTCCGCTTACGGTATCCACATTCAGATTGTCCTGAATTGTGTTTGTGATTTTTACGGTTGGTTTTGTAACATAGTTCAGACTCACATTGGCAGGAGCTTTCCAAACCCCTCGATCTCTGTCAACTCTTGCGTAAACTCCTGCAATAGCAGAACTTGGCGGAAGTGTAATAGGAAGGTTGTAAATTTCAGTGAGAACTTTATTATACGTTGCATTGTCGATGCCTTCGAGAGTATCTAATTTTCTTCCATTTAATTCACCGTTATTTAAATCTTTTCCATCAACCGATTTAATGGCGTTTAAAAGTGCAGTCAGGTTTGCGCCAATTCCGGCAAAAGTATTTGTAAGTCCGGTAATTCCGGTTTGAGCGTTCAAAGGCGTATAATTTACCAGCTTTTTCAATTCCTTGTCAAAACTTACATCATCAGTTTGTATGATTTTAAGCAGTTTTGCTGTTGCATTCTCATCCTGAATTTTTTTCTTTAATGTTTTTAAGTTTTTATAAACCGAATCAATTTTATCTGCATCCGTAAAATTCAAATTAAAAGCCGTTAGAGCATTTGAAATGTTACCAGCGATCACCATGTTTTCGTCAGATATTGTGCTGATTGCGGCATTTGCTTCGTCGTTTAGTGAATTTCTCAAAACAGATAATTCCTCTAAAGAAACCAGTAAAAGATCAAGATTATTTAAGAAAGCAGTTTTTTTGGCAGCATCGCTCACAAATGTACCGCCCAGATCAAAACCCGTTGCATCGTTACTGTATAATTGCAAAAGCACATCACTTATTTGTCCTGCAATTTCACCTGCAGCAGGTTCTTCGACTAATTTGGTAATTGTTGCCGTAACTCCTGTAGTAGGATTTTCAACAGGTACTAATCCTGCAGCAATTTTATCATATGCTTTTGCAGTATATGAATAATGTTTAATTATAATTTTACTGCTGTCAAAAGCATAATCCAATATGGTTTCCAAGTGCGGATAATAAACCGCTCCGTATTTAATAGTGTCTTTTTCAGAACTAATCTGATTTCTCAAATCGTCTATATTTGCATCTGTCGGACTTGATTCGTCGTAACTAAGCGTGTCGATTAAAGTAAATCTGTCCTGAAGATTTTTGCATTGTGTCAATGCATTATTGTATAATCCGTAGAAATCAGTAGCACTTATAGAAGATACTTTTGTGGCATCCGGAAACACAATTAAAGTGGGTTCGTCTACTTTTTCCAATTCTAATAAACCGTTGTTCAAAGCATTACTATTGTTGATTGCTGTAACCTGAGCGTCGTCGTCATCTAATTCCTCTCCATAACGGCCAATTGAAATAATGTAACACGGACCACCGCCATTTGCAAAAAACAACTGCAGAGAATAATACATCAAAAACGGTTGTTTATCGGTTGGCTGATCTACAACAATAGATCGGGTTTCTCCATTATCAGTCAAAACATCATTGATTGTAACACTAATCGTTGTTTCTGGTTTTGCAAATCCGAAAAAGCGTTCATATTCTAAAAGAGACGTTATTCTCGTTGGTTGCGATTTCAAATCTCCATTAATTTTATTCGTCGCTTTTTCGGTATAGCCAATAAAAGCAGGAATCGCTGTTTCTACCTGAGCAACAGAAGGAGGAAACTTCACGATTTCCTCAATATAGACTCCAGGCGTTTTGTAAGTTGTTGCCATAATTGATTGTTTTTTAATTATTAAATAAATATTTCTGAGTAGTAATTACTATTGATTTTTGTGATTGATTTTACCGTTGGATTTGGGTATTGACTGTTTGCTGGTTCCGGCGGCGTAAAATCGGTAAGCGGATCAATTTCAACAAAACCTGAGTAGGTTAGGGGTTTAACAGCATTGGTTTCAATTTCGGTTGCTGCTTTTCTGTTGATGTATTTCCAAAGTGTTTTTCTATTATCAAAATGAATTTTAAAATTGGGACTTATGATTTTGCCCAAATTGTCTAATACATTTTTGGTGTTATTATCGCCTTGCATCGTCAGGGAAATTATCCCGAAAACGCCTTGTCTTTCCGGTGCATGAAGTTCTGAGATGAAATGAGTTGTTGTTTCTTCGGATACTAAATACTCATTTGAGATCAGAATATTTTCATTGAAATCAGGAATGTATTGAAACGTTACCGGTTCTGTTGAAGGCTTTACATTGCTGAATAAAAACAGTTGTTGCGGAACAAATTTTAAATCGGTATAATTTTCAAAATGATAATCATTTATAGCGATTATAAAGTCCAATTTTAAATCATCAGGAACCTTTATAAACGGATTGATATCATCGTTTTCTTTCACTTTAACGTACACACGAAATCCCGTTTTAGTAGGTTTAAATGCCATTTTGAAGTTTCTTAAACGAATGTTAGTTTCCACAGTTGGTTTTATAACTGCAAAAGAATCACTGTTGAATTTTTGGAGCATTTTTTCCTTTTCTGCCGCCGGCATACCTGCATAAGTATCTTCGCCGCTATTGAGAAAATAATTGTGTAAAAGTGTTACTTCAAATAACAACGAATATGTAAGACCAAAACTCATGACTGTTCTTTTGTTTTTGTGATACCTTTGATTTTGCTGATCAATTCTCCTTCGCCCTGAGCGATATTGCGTTCAATTTGTATCATGCTCACTTTATATAAAGCCGATGGAAATTGTTTGCCTCCTAATGTTCCCCAGATATAGTTTAACTCTTCAAAAGTGGGTGTGTAGAGCTCGACTGAAAATCTAAAATTGTCTAGATTGGTCATCGCAACATTATTTCTGTTGTAAATAGTGTTGGCTTGCGTAAATAGTTTTTTACCCTGAAAAAAAGCAATGATTTTCGAAATATCATTGAGAGAGTTGATGTATGCTGTTCTGTTGGCGCTAAAAAGCAGATACAGATTTAAATTGATAATGCTGTTTTTATAAATTGTCTTACTATTTTCGATAGTGTGATTGGGAAAGTTTTTTAAAGTTGCTTCTTCATCCAAATTGATCAGGGTAAGTGCCACTTTATCGTCTAAATTTGTTGCTACAGTTTCGTTTTGAGACTCTAAAAAAGCAATATTTTCAGCCACAACTGTTTTCTCTAATCCGATTTCGTCGAGATAGTTGTTTACTTGTTCTGCAATTATTTGAATTATTTCAAAAATCATCTTAATTATAAAATTTTATACGTTCTAAATACTTATATGAATCAATATAAATATCTCATTATTAACAATATACATTTAGGATTTTTCACTTTGCTTAAAGTGTGATAGAAATGATGGCTTATAAAACTAGTCGAAGTTAGAAAAACCGAAGGCAATCAGGAAAGGGGAAAATAACCCTTTTTTTTACCGGTTTTTACATTGTTAACTAATTGAATATCAGTTTTTTATGTTTTTAAAAAACGGTTTTATTTTTTTATATAAAAAAGGGAAGCATCAGAATTTATAAAATCATTAAATTTTTAATATAAAAAAGTGTAAAAAAGTCAATTTGAGATTTAACCTTCTAATAATCAATTGTGAATTGGAAATTCAGCCCTATTTTCTTCAGATAATAAGCGTTTTATGAATTTTAGAATGAGGAATTGTATTGGAGTTTTAATCCATAAAAAAAAAGCCTGAGAATTTAGAATTCTCAGGCTTTAGTTGATAGATGTTTATTGTTTAAGACTTGTAAAAGTTAATGTTATGAAAGTAAATTTGATGAATTACTTATTTTTTCTCCTCTTCTAAACCGTCAACAGCAGAAATCTGATCCAGGATATTGGTTTGATTAGGCGAAATATAGTTTTTTACTTCAGCCGGAGTTTCTTTCTTAAAAAGAATATCTAAAGCATTATATAGTTTTAATAAAACATCTTTATCTTCTTTCGCAATGTCTAAAGCAGTATTAAAATTAAAAACGTAATTATTGGAGTTACGTACTTCTACTTTTATTGTTTTTGATGTGATTTTAAACTTTACTATGTCCATGATATATAATGCGTTAACTTTTTTGACTTCTTATAACGTGATAATTTTAACAAGTTAAGATTTTTTATATGATAATAAAAACGTTGTAAAAAAATATTTAATGTTAGATAAATAATCTGGTATTTTTAAAATTACTAAGCATAATTTTTTGCTCCTCGATGAAATATTGCAATAAAAAACCCTTAAACAATTGATGTTTAAGGGTTTGTTTTTTGTAGCGAGGACGGGAGTTGAACCCGTGACCTCAGGGTTATGAATCCTGCGCTCTAACCAACTGAGCTACCTCGCCAAGATTGCAAGTGAACCGTGTTCCTCATTGCGGGTGCAAATATAAAAATAATATTAGAGCTTACAAGCATAAAATGAAGAAAAAAAAATATTTTTAAAAATGCATTGTTTTTGGACATATATTCTTATATTTCCAAAAAATTTAAAGTAGCACATGGATTCAAAAATACGTTACGAAATAGAGTTTCCAATAAATTCTTCGCCGCAATTATTATATCAATATATATCAACTCCGTCAGGTTTATCAGAATGGTTTGCTGACAACGTAAATTCAAGAGGTGAATTTTTTACCTTCATTTGGAACGATTCACAGGAAAAAGCAAGATTAGCGTCTAAAAAAACCGGTGAAAAAGTAAAGTTTAAATGGGTCGATGAAAGCAGTAAAGACACTGAATATTTTTTTGAATTGCACATTTTAGTTGATGAATTAACTAAAGATGTATCATTAATGGTAGTTGATTTTGCAGAAAAAGAAGAAGTAGGTGAAGCTAAACAATTGTGGGAGAATCAGATTTCAGATCTGAAACATCTTATCGGATCTGTTTAGTAAAAGTCTATTTTATACCTTATATTTGCCCTGAACAAAATTCAGGGTTTTTTTATGATTAATTTTAACGGAAACATAGCAGCGCAGGACGATAATGTATTAACTCAAAATCGTGCGTTTTTGTACGGAGACGGAGTTTTTGAAACGCTAAAAATAATTAATAATAAAATCTTGTTTCTTGAAGATCACTATTTTAGATTGATGGCTTCTATGCGTGTTGTGAGAATGGAAATTCCGATGAACTTTACAATGGAATATTTTGAAGAACAGGTTTTAAAGCTTGTTCAGGAAAAAGGACTTTCAGCATCGGCAAGAGCCAGAATAACCGTTTTTAGAAATGATGGCGGATTATATTTACCAAAAACTAATGAAGTATCATTTCTAATTCATGCAATTGCTCTGGATAATACGCTTTATACTTTAAATTCAGCTTCTTATGAGGTAGATTTGTATAAAGATTTCTACGTTACAAAACAGTTATTATCGTCTATAAAAACGACTAATAAAATGATTAATGTGACTGGAAGTATTTTTGCTCACGAAAATGGTTTGCAAAACTGTATTTTACTCAACGATACAAAAAATGTAGTAGAGGGATTGCAGGGAAATTTATTTATGGTAACGGGTAAAAAACTAATTACACCGCCAATTTCTGAAGGTTGTTTAAACGGAATAATGCGTAAGCAAATTTTAGCTTTGGCAAAAAAAGTTACTGACATAGAAGTTTCCGAAGAAATAATTTCACCATTTGATCTTCAAAAAGCGGATGAATTATTTCTGACAAATGTAATCACGGGAATACAACCGATAACGAAGTACCGAAAAAAGGAGTTTAAAAATGACGTGGCTCATTTATTAATGCAAAAGCTAAATGAATCCATTTCTGAAAATTAATTCAGATATGGATTTTCAGGTGCATTCGACCAAATAACGTAATCTCCGCCCAGTTCAATAATTTGTTCTTTCCAAAAATGAGTGGTGGATTTTCCGATAATCTTGTTTTTGTAATTATTATCGGCAATGATCCAGGAGTTACCCTGCATTTCACTTTCAAGCTGATTTTCGTCCCAACCAGTATATCCTAAGAAAAAACGAATATTATTTTTACTAATAGATCCGTCGTTTATTAAGTCTTTGGTCGATTCAAAATCACCTCCCCAATAAATTCCGTTAGAAATCTCGACACTATTCGGGATTAATTCCGGTATATTGTGAATAAAATAAAGGTTATCCTGTTCAACAGGACCACCATTATATATCTTAAAAGTGGCATCAATCTCAGGTATCAAATCATTAATAGTGTACTTTAAAGGTTTATTAATGATGAATCCTATTGATCCTTCTTTGTTATGGTCTGCTAATAAAATTACCGATCTATTAAATGATAAATCTCCAATTATCGAAGGCTCGGCAATAAGCAGGTGTCCTTTTTTTAATTTTTCTGAAATCATACGGCTACAATTTTTATTAAATTTAGTCATAATTTTTTTAAAAACCCAAATAAAATCGTTAAACCGCACAAAAAAACCCTTCACGAGGAAGGGTTTTAATTATATTATAAGTTTAGAGAACTTTCTTATTAGTTCACTGCACCTTCTAATTCAGCTCCAGCTTTAAATTTTACTACATTTTTAGCAGCAATTTTGATAGTTTTTCCTGTTTGAGGATTTCTACCGTCTCTAGCAGCTCTAGCTGATACTGACCATGATCCAAAACCTACTAATGAAATTCTTCCACCTTTTTTCAAAGTAGATCCTACATTTCCTAAAAATGATTCTAAAGCTAATTTTGCCGCAGCTTTTGTAATTCCTGCATCAGCAGCGATAGCATCGATTAATTCTGATTTGTTCATAATAATTAGTTATTAATTGTTGGTTAAAAAAAAAATTGTTAATACACAAATTTAATAGGAAATCCGTTCCTTGCAAGTGTTTTCTTTAAATTTAGCAAAAATTGTTAATAACTTGCTTTTTTTGTTCATAAAGCGGGTTATTCATCGATATAAAACAGGAAAAAACCCCCGTTTTATTGGCCTTAATAGACTTTTGCGTTTTCTGTAAAAGTGATACCATTTAGTAACTCAGCGACTTGCATTCTCTTTTTTCCCGGTAATTGTAAACTCAAAAGTAAAATATAACCATTCTTAATAGCGATTTTAATTTCTTTTTTGCTGCTAATTAAGCTTCCAATCTCCAAAGAATGCTCTTCTGAAATTAATTTTGCTTCGTATATTTTGATGCTTAATTCTTCATTTTTATCTTTCAAAAAACACCACGCAGCAGGATAAGGACTTAAACCACGAATTAAATTATTAATTTCATCGCCGGATTTACTCCAGTCAATCTTACAATTTTCCTTATTTAATTTATATGCCGTTTTAATTTCTTCGTTATCTTCCTGAATTGTAGTGGTTACGTTTCCGTTTTCGATAACCTTTAAAGTATCAATAACGGTTGTACTTCCCAAATTCATTAATCTGTCGTGTAATTCTCCGGCACTTTCTGTTGGTTCAATTGCAATTTCCGAATTTAAAATCATCGCTCCGGTGTCAATTTTATCATCAATAAAAAAAGTAGTAACGCCGGTTTTGGTCTCTCCATTAATAATAGCCCAGTTAATTGGCGCCGCGCCACGATAATTTGGCAATAAAGAAGCATGAAGATTAAAAGTTCCCAAACTTGGCATTTCCCAAACTACTTTTGGCAGCATTCTAAAGGCAACAACAATTTGCAAATTAGCATTGAGGGCTTTTAATTCTGCAAGAAAATCTTCGTCTTTTAAATTTGTAGGCTGTAATAAAGTCAGGTTATTTGCCAGCGCATATTCTTTTACTGCCGAATATTTTATTTTCTGTCCGCGTCCTGCCGGTTTATCCGCGGCCGTAATAACGCCAACAACATCATAATTGTTTTTAATAATGGTGTCCAGAATGCCAACAGCAAATTCCGGAGTTCCCATAAATATAATTCTCAATTTTTCCATTTATAATTTTAAAGTGTATTTATTGTTTGGTTGAATCGTAATATAATTGTTTTCTAATAATTCCTGAAGCGCCAAAATGATATCATTGGCATCCAGTTTTATTTGGGTCTGAATTTCTCTCGAAGTCAAAGCGGCAGATTTTAATAAATACAGAATTTTATCAGCAATCGAATCTGCTTCTGTGATTTTTCCTTTTTGGGTAATACAATAGGAGCAAACACCGCAATTATCTTTTGTTTCTTCGCCAAAATAATCTAAAATCAATCGGTTCTTGCAGGTTTTGTTCTCCTTAATATAATGTAGAACTGATAAAAGCTGTTCCTTTTTTAATTGATTCTGTCTTTCCAGATATTTCGAAACCCTGTTTATGGTTAAATCGTCCTCGCGAACTTCGTTAAATAATATAGTGGCGTCGTTATTTTTTGCTTTGTATTCGATAATTTCTTTTTCTATCAGTTTTTCTAAAACTGCAGTTACCTGTTGTTCTGTTCGGTTTGATTTTTTTGCAATTAAAGAAAGATTAAAAGCCGTTTTCATATCGTAAATTCCCGGATATGTTCTCAAAATCGCCAGAATAATTTCTTCATCATTCGGATTCAGACTCATATACCGGATCACCTCTTTAGATTCAATCAAAAATTGCATGGTTATTTTTTCTGAAAATTCCTGAGACATCGTTATAATTCCCTGTTGATTCAAAAACTGCAAAGCATTGTATGTTTTTAAAGTAGGAAATTCATATTTATGACAAAAATGATTCAGTTTAAACGAAAAAGAATCGTCTAAACCTTCGCCGTAAGCAATCTGAAAATAATTGCAAAGTTTGACATACATTGTTTTTAAGAACTTTTTGTCCGGCAAAACACTTAAAAATTGCTGTTCTGTCTGCGTATAATCTGAATTATTAAAAAGTAAAACAGAAAAAGCTTTTTCGCCATTTCGTCCCGCTCTTCCGGATTCTTGATAATAGTTTTCGATATTTTCAGGAAGCTGTGTATGAATAACCGTTTTTACGTTGTTTTTGTCAATTCCCATTCCAAACGCATTTGTGGCCACAATAACCTGCGCTTGTTCAGACATCCACAACTGCATGTTTTTGTCTTTTTCTTTTGCCGAAAGTCCGCCGTGATAATACGTTGCTTTAAAACCTAACGATTCTAATTGCGATGACATATTCAAACACGATTTTCGATTTCGTACATATATAATAGAAGGCTGTGGGTTTTTCTTTAAAATTTGTTCGGTGCGATATAATTTGTCTTCGACTTCGAAAACCATATACGCAATATTTTTTCTCTCAAAAGACTGCTGAAAAAGTTTCGGATCTTTTAATGTTAATTCGGTTGTAATATCTGTGATAACTCGGGGAGTTGCCGTGGCCGTCAAAGCTAAAAACGGAATCTTCGGAAAGTACTTTTTAAGCTCAGAAATCTTCAGATAAGCCGGACGAAAATCATGACCCCATTGCGAAACACAATGCGCTTCGTCAATAGCAATTAAATTAATGGGAAGATTTTTGATACGTTCCAAAATCCAGTCCGACTGTAAACGCTCAGGCGAAAGATATAAAAACTTATAATTTCCGAATTGGCAATTGTCCAGAAGATCAATGATTTCTTCGGTGTGAATTCCGCCGGTTAATGCAATCGCTTTGATTTCTCGTTTTTGCAAATTCGCGACCTGATCTTTCATAAGGGCGATCAAAGGCGAAATAACCAGACAAATACCTTCCTGCATCATTGCCGGAACCTGAAAACAAATCGATTTTCCGCCACCCGTAGGCAACAGTGCAAAAGTATCCTGACCGTCTAAAACCGAGTCAATAATTTCTTTTTGCAGCGGTCTGAAACTGTCATGTTTCCAGTATTTTAAAAGAATTTCCTGTGCTTCCGGCATAGCTCTGGTTTTAAAGTTAAAAATTTAGAAATCAGTTCTAGTTTTACAACTTTAAACCGCCTGCCTAAATTTTATCTAATATATAAAGAATTCTGTTCTCAACCGTATCTTTAGGTACTTCAATTAAGTCGTAGCCATATTTCTTGTACGTTTCAACAAGATGTTTCTGAATCGTTAATGCCTGTTCAAAATTCTCGTAACGCTCTGTGTCGCTTTCGTAAATTTCTTCCCACGGCGGTAATATAAAGGTTTTTGTGTATTTAAAATCCTCACAAGCCTTTGTAAAATGCTCCGGATATTCATCGCCTATATAATCCATATAAGCCACAACATCAGGAATTCCACGATCTATAAAAACTACATTATCAGGTTCTTCAAGCGCATTTTCAAACTGTTTAATTCTGCCTTCCAGCAACATTTCGCTAAACAATAAAGGTTGTTCCAGAAACAATTGTTCGATACCGCGTTGTTGGGCTTCGAGAGTAACTTGTCTTGAAATTTCAGGATAACAGCAGTAGCCACGAGCCACCAATTCGTTGATAAGAGTAGATTTTCCCGTTCCCGGGCCACCAATGAGAACTATGATTTGTTTTTGCACTTTCTAAAAATAAAGCGCAAATTTACCTAAACTTATTGGTATTTAAAAAGATTATTTTGCTTTGAGCGAATGATTTCGCAATTTTTGTTGATATGGGTTCCTGCTATCCACTTCAATCTTTTGCTTTTTAAAGAAAAATGCAAAAGGATTTCCGTTTCTATCAGGGCTAATTAGGAAGCATAGTTTTGTTTTTGGAAATATTTCAAAAAGCACAATTTCCTGCAAGGTTTTCAAAACCTCGTAGGTATGGTAAGAATACAAATTTTTAAATGTCAAATAAAAGCCGCTGAAGCTCTGATAATATTTACACAACTGGACTAAAGTCCAGCTCTACAAAATAGATCGTTCCTCCGGAACTTAGCGAAAAAGAGCAATAGGCTTGACAAATATTGTAGGGCTGGACTTTAGTCCAGTTTAAAACGAATGATATAATAAATAGGTTTTGTACATATAATGCCTGCAAGGTTTTGAAAACCTTGCAGGAGAGAAAATCAATTATGCTTTTTGATTACCGTTGGTTACTCACAAAACAAATATTTCCCAGAACCTTCAACTTTCTTTTTCGAAGGAATAATCAAGTGCGATTCAAACTTTTTCCCAGCCAAAACATCATTCACAAAATCCAAAACATATTGTTTACCGTCATGAAAAAGGTAACAGGAAAATTCATGTCCGCCGCCACAAAACGTAATCAATTCAATATCTTTATGGAGTTCATTCATATGATTATAAACGGCATAAGACCCAAACAGAATCAGCCAGCCGGAAGCATTTGTAGGGCAGGAGCGATGTGAACCTGCAGCATATGGAACAGTTTGGTCATTATTTCCGTGTGCTAATAACATCGGAATCGCATTTTCTTTCGTAATCAGATTAATATCCTGAATGGCGCCCGAACCTCCAATGAAACCTTTGTATTTAAAATTTTCCGGAAGATTATTTTTGTATAAATTCATCAGTTTATAATCCCAAAACGAGGCGTGGAAACCAATTTCTGCACCCGCACTAATTCCCGAAATAAAGATTTTTGAAGTGTCAAGATTGTATTTATCCGCATTTTCAATTAAAAACGAAGTCGCCTGCCACATATCGCTTACACCAATCTGGATTGCTTTTATCTTTTCTGTCAAAGTTCCTTTACAGCCAAAATCTTTTCCTTTCATATATAAACTGTACGAAATACTGGCAACCGCATAACCGTTTTTTGCCATAAACAATCCAAAGTCTTTCTCGCTTGTGCGTTCTCCACCGGAAAATCCTCCGCCAAAAGCGAAAATAATCAACGGAATTTTTTCGTTAGTTTTCTTCTGAGGCAAATACAAATCTAAATCCAATTTGATGGTGTCATTCTGAAAATAAGTCAGCGTTTTGATTTCCTGAGCCTGGAGATTGTAAAAAGTGAAAACTGTGAAAAGTAAAAAGATAATTTTTTTCATTGTAATGTGTTTTTAATCTCGCAAAGTAGCAAGTAAAAATATTCAAGCTTAAAAAACTTTGCGACTCTGCGACTTTGCGAGCAAATTTCTAAGCAATGTTTTTCTCAAATATAAGGGTAAATTTTACAAAGGAATAAAGTTACAGAGCTTTTTTCTTTGCACCTTTGCACCTCTGTAACTTTGCACCTTTTTCGAAAGAAAAAAATCTAAAATCTAAACTCAAAACCGTATATTTGCCTTTATTTTTAATTACGAATGGAGAACGATAAAGAAAAAAACACCGCCGAATTTTACGAAAGATTAAAAGTGGAGTTAGATAACGCAAACACTTGGCCTGCAGAATATTTGTATAAATTTATTGTGCCATCTGTTGCCGATAATGTGGAGCGCGTTGAAAAAGCTTTTGACAGAATGGGCGCGGTTATCAAAACAACAAAATCTAAAACAGGTAAATTTACCAGCGTTTCTATAGATGTTACGATGAACAGCTCTGACGAAGTGATTGGCAAATACAAAGAAGTTTCTACAATAGAAGGTATAGTTTCATTATAACTTATGATCGAAAAATATAAAAAAGAAGTCGCAAATGATGTTGTTTTTAATTTAGAATACAATTCTGAAAGACAACGCTTAATCATTCCGGAATATGGTCGTCATTTGCAAAAACTGATCGATCAGGCAACCGCAATTGAAGATGCTGATACGCGCAATAAAGCCGCAAAATACATCATTCAGGTAATGGGAAGTCTTAATCCACACTTGCGTGACGTACCGGATTTTCAGCATAAATTATGGGATCAGCTTTTTATAATGTCTGATTTTAAATTAGATGTAGAATCTCCATATCCAATTCCGTCAAGAGATGTATTGCAGTTAAAACCGGATGTATTACACTATCCGCAGAACTTCCCGAAATACAGATTTTATGGTAACAACATCAAATATATGATTGATGTTGCCAATAAATGGGAAGAAGGCGAAATGAAAAATGCATTGGTTTTGGTAATTGCCAACCATATGAAAAAATCATATTTAAGCTGGAACAAAGACACCGTAAAAGACGATGTGATTTTTGAACATTTATTTGAATTGTCAGGAGGAAAACTCAACTTGTTACAAAGTACAGAAGAACTTTTAAACACAACTGATTTATTGCGTACCAACAAACGTATGTCAAACAAAATCACGCCTCCGGGACAGCCAAAAATTCAAAGCAACAAGAATAATAAAGGTCCGGGAAAACCAAAACCTTTTCAAAAAAATAATAATCAGAAGTAAAAAAAAGCTGCTAAGTGACTAAGCTGCTAAGTTTTTTTAACAAATGATCTTAGAATATCAATACTCAAAGCCCTAAAAACAAAAACAAAAATAAAAGTTGCTAAGCAGTAAGTCCTAAGCTTTTTTACAAAGAGAAAAACTTAGAGCCTCAGAAACTTAGTGACTCAGAACCTTAAAAAAGAAATATGGGAATATTTAAAATCGAAGGAGGAATTCCTTTAAAAGGAGAAATCACTCCGCAAGGAGCAAAAAATGAGGCATTACAAATTTTATGTGCCGTGCTTCTAACGGGGGATAAAGTAAAAATTAATAATATTCCCGATATTATTGACATCAATAAATTAATCACTTTGTTGGGTAATTTAGGAGTAAAAATCCAACGCAATGAACCGGGTTCGATTACGTTTCAGGCCGATGAAGTGAATGTTGGATATTTAGAAACTGAAGCTTTCAAAAAAGAAGGTGGAGCGCTTCGTGGTTCTATTATGATTGTTGGACCGCTTTTGGCTCGTTTCGGAAAAGGATATATTCCAAAACCTGGAGGAGATAAAATTGGCCGTCGTAGATTAGATACTCACTTTGAAGGGTTTATCAACCTTGGAGCAAAATTCAGATACAACAGAGAAGATCACTTTTACGGAGTAGAAACTCCTGCAGAAGGATTACAGGGAACTGATATGTTACTTGACGAAGCGTCAGTTACCGGAACTGCAAACATTGTTATGGCTGCAGTTTTAGCAAAAGGACAAACTACAGTTTACAACGCTGCCTGCGAACCATATTTACAACAATTGTGTAAAATGTTGAACTCGATGGGAGCTAAAATCACCGGAGTTGGATCTAACTTATTAACTATCGAAGGTGTTGAAAGCCTTGGTGGTTGCGAGCATACAATTCTTCCGGATATGATCGAAATTGGTTCATGGATTGGTCTTGCGGCTATGACAAAAAGCGAAATCACGATCAAAAATGTAAGCTGGGAAAACTTAGGTTTGATTCCGAATACATTTAGAAAACTTGGAATTACTATCGAAAAACGCGGAGATGATATTTATATTCCTGCTCACGTTGACGGTTACGAAGTAAAAACAGATATCGACGGTTCTATTTTAACTATTGCCGATGCGCCATGGCCAGGATTTACACCTGACTTATTAAGTATCGTTTTGGTTGTGGCAACACAAGCAAAAGGAGATGTTTTAATTCACCAGAAAATGTTTGAAAGCCGTTTATTTTTCGTGGATAAATTGATTGATATGGGAGCAAAAATCATGTTATGTGATCCGCACAGAGCTGTGGTTATGGGACATAATTTCGAATCTCAATTGAAAGCAACAACAATGTCATCTCCTGATATTCGTGCGGGGATTTCATTATTGATTGCAGCGCTTTCAGCAAAAGGAACAAGCACCATTCAAAATATCGAACAAATTGACCGTGGATACGAGCGTATCGACGAGCGTTTAAGAGCTATTGGAGCAAAAATCGTGAGAGCGTAAAAAATATTTGACACTCCAGATAACTATCGTGAGTGTCGAAAAAAAATAGTCTACATGACAGATGAAAAAAAAGCTATAAAAGCTACATACTTTAGTATAGCTGGAAATACCTGCCTGGCCCTTGTAAAAGGTCTCGCAGGTTTTTTTGGCAATTCTTATGCCTTAATTGCAGATGCGATCGAATCGACTGCGGACATATTTTCGTCTTGTCTGGTTTTATTCGGAATCAAATATTCTAATAAACCTGCCGATGAAAATCATCCCTACGGACATGGTCGTGCTGAACCTTTAATTACTTTTCTGGTTGTTGGTTTTTTAATTACTTCGGCAACAATAATTGGCTATGAAAGTATTATAAATATTCAATCTTCACACGATTTGCCAAAATCATGGACGCTGTATATTTTAGGAGCCATTATTATCTGGAAAGAATACTCTTTTAGATTAGTAATGAAACGAAGTAAAGAGACAAATAGTTCGTCTCTGGAGGCAGATGCCTGGCACCATCGTAGTGATGCGATAACTTCAATTGCTGCGTTTATCGGAATTTCAATTGCACTATTTATGGGCAAAGGTTACGAATCAGCAGATGATTGGGCGGCACTTTTTGCTGCTTTTTTTATCTTGTATAATAGCTATAAAATTTTCAGGCCTGCTCTTGGCGAAATCATGGACGAGCATTTAAACGATGATTTAGTCGAAGAAATCCGTGTTAAATCACTAATTGTTCCGGGCATTTTAGGAACCGAAAAATGTTTTATCCGTAAAGCCGGAATGAAATACCACGTTGATCTTCATGCTATAGTTTCGGCAAAAATTTCTGTAAAAGAAGGACATGATTTGTCGCACAAATTACAAGATACTTTAAAAGAAAAAATACCGCAATTAGGGAATGTCCTTATTCACATCGAACCGGATGATTATCACTGAGGAAGGTTCTAAGAGGCTAAGATTCTGAGTTACTAAGTTTTTTTTCTTTGCCAATCATAAAAAAAATCCGCTTATTCTTGGGAGTAGGCGGATTTTTTTATGGGCGTTCCCTCCGGTCGGGCTATTCACTCCAATCTTTTTTTGAGCAGAAAAAGCTCAAAAAAAGGATTTCCGCTTCTATCCCTAACGCAATTTAAGGTAAACAAAAGTTTAAGGAAATAAATGTTATCAGTATAGTTTTGTCAGTTCGAGCGGAGTCGAGAACCCGCACAGCATTTCGAATTGGTTAACTTAGCAACTTAGAACCTTAGCCACTTAGCAACTTTTTCCCTAATCCAATACATTCAAAATCTTTAATCCAAACACAACGCCATTTTGCTCGATTCCACTTTGATAAGAATGCACATAATCAACTCTGAATAATTTAAATTTCCCAAAACCTAAATTATCCAAACCAATCGTAAATTCAGAATACGGTTTTCTATCCGGAATTGCCAATGAATGAAAACCCAGATTCATCGTTGATTTTAATAAATTCAATAATGGAATTTTATTCATAATAAAACCGGTGTCATTGTATTCCAAATGATTTTCAAAATAACTGTCGTTTGTACTGTTTGCGTAATAAGGCATTAAATTGAAAACATTCAAATAACGGTCGCTTGTTCCAATGTGCGTTTGGTTTCCGTTAAAATGTCTGTAATCGATAAATGATATATTTTCGGCATTAAAGAATTTTCCGGCTCTGAAATTCATTCCAATAATTCCTTTATTCTGAAGCGATAAATCATATTGTACAGAAGCGCCAATACGTTCAAATTCATATTTTTTCTCACTCGCGGCAAAGGCTTTTTCGAACGCTAAAAATATCGTTGGATATTTATCATCTTTAAAATTATATCTTCCGTCGGGTCTTGAAATATATTTATTTCCAAAATTAATTCGGGCAGTTAAAGAAGCTTTAAACAAATGATGCGGATCAAATGCCGGAGTTGTAAAATCATTTGGAGCAAGGGGATTATTAGACGAATAAATATCATCTCTTTTAAAGAAAGAATAATCTGTTGTATTAATAAGAGGTTTGCGCTGTTCATACGCCACTTTTCCATTCAAATTTATTCCGTTTGCAACATCTTGGGCATAATTGATTTGGACAAATTCTAAATTATAGAGTTTCATATAATTGTCTTTAAAAAATAAAGAACTTATAGAATTGACAAACTTACTTATAGGTTCGGCATTATTAAATTGGGCGACTTTTGTTCCCCCCGAAACTCCAATTGTGGCATAATTTATATTGTTGAATTTATGATTATATTCTCCAACAACGCGAAAACGCTCATCAGAAAAACCATAATTAAAAGTGGTTTTTAAAGAAGTAGTTTTTCCTTCTTCTTCATTCCATGTTTTAAAAGAGAAACCGGAATCCAAATTAAAACCCTGAACCGTATTAAAACTCAAAGAAGTAATATTCAATACACCATCGTAACTAAAAGAATATTTTTTGAAAGTGTTTTTATAATCATAACCCGCCAAAATATCCCAAATCTTAAACTTATTGTTTTTAGCATCAACAGAATCCGTGTATTTCTGTGTTTTTCGAATCATTAATAAACTGTCTTTTTTGGTATAATCCGCACTTTCTTCGATCGTTAACGGAATCGGACGAATTTCATTCCAGAAAGCATTGTCTTTTTTATTGGCATTGGCTTCAAAAGCGACAATTTCATTGGTGAAAGTTTTCTTTTCAAAAGCATCCGGGAATTCATAATTGGAATAGACATAATTGAATTGTCCTGAAAACTTCACTCCAAAAATTCCTGCCTTAAACGAAAGCGTTTGGGCATTTTTTGACCAGATTTTATTTTTAGAATTATAATTAAAACTCTGTTTTAGCGTCATCACTTCCGTAAATTCATTCTTCATTCGATACCCTTTTATATCAAGGTCAATCGCATAAATAGCAAAACTGTCGTCAACAATATAAATGTAACCTTCAAAAACAGGTTCTTTATCACGTTTTGGCGTTACTTTAATTTTATTGATTTCGTGATTATTAGCATCAAAAAAAGTTCCTTCGAGTTTGTATTTGTAATAATTGAAAGCATTATCAGCAATTGGCGAAATCAAATTAATATCAAAATCTAACGTGTTGTCATAAAAATCATAATACGATAGGGTGGCCGTATTATAACTGTATCCTTTATTGTTTCCTGAAATTCGCGAAGCAATAATTTTCTCTTTTAGTTTATTAGGTTTTTCATAGGCAATTTTCGAAACAGTTTCAGACAAATACAAAATCCCGGTTCCTGTCGAATCCAGATTGGAAGACATATCATCGCCAAGATCTACTTTTTGCCCCAGAATTTTTTTAGGTAAATCTTTTACTTTAAACATTCCTTTAGAGTAAAAATCGGCAGTGTATCGCGAAGTTTTTTCAGAGTTTTCCTTTTTGTTGGCAATGGCATTTTTTATAATGGCATTTGCCGGATTGTTTTTCGGATCAATAACAACTTCATTCAAAGAGAAACTTTCTTCCTGCATTTTGACATCCAGAATGGCAGTTTTGGAATCTGCCGAAACGGAAAGTTTTTGGGTTTTAAAGCCTAAATATTGAAAGATGATTCTGTTTTTACCAATTTCCTTTACGTTAATCTGGTATTTTCCCTGCTCGTTTGAAGTTGTACCGCTATACGTATTTTCTTCAAAAACAGAAACAAAAGGAAGCGGATTTCCTTTTTCATCGGTAATGGTTCCTTTGATTTGGGCAAAGTTTGCAATCGAAAAAAATATAAAGGCAAGTAAAATGTAATTTCTCATAAAAGCTTTTTCTCTAACAAAAATAAGGTATGTTGAGAGTGCGCTTATTAAAAATTTGTTAAATATTAAGTCGTTAGAATCATCTCAGGCTGAGCGTCCCGAAAATTTCTGCAGAAGCCTTTTTTACAAAAAAGACTGAATCGCTAATTCGTAACTTTTTAATCCAAAACCTAAAATAACGCCTTTTGCATTTCCGGATAAATACGATTGATGTCTGAAACTTTCACGCGCATAAGTATTCGAAATGTGCACTTCGATAACGGGAGTTGTAACCGCTTTTATGGCGTCTCCCAAGCCGATTGAAGTATGTGTGTAAGCGCCGGCATTCAAAATAATTCCATCAAATGTAAAACCAACTTCCTGAATTTTTCCAATCAATTCACCTTCAATATTACTTTGATAATAAGAAAGCTCAACGTTCGGAAATTTGTGTTCCAGTCTTTCAAAATAATCTTCAAAAGTTTGACTTCCGTAAACTTCAGGTTCACGTTTTCCTAAAAGATTCAAATTTGGCCCGTTGATTATAGCGATTTTCATATTTAAGTTTATTTAAAGCATTTAGATTTTTAAACCATATAAGTGATATAAGTTCAAATAAGCTAAATTGATTTTTTAATTGGCATTGAATCGTGTAAAAATAAAAAAACCGTTCTAATTAATAGAACGGTTTTTATAAAAGTATGTGATATTATTTTTAGAACATAAATCCGGCAGACAATTGTACTGTGGAGTTTTTCACGTCAGCATTTTTTGAAGCTTCTGTTAATCCTAAACCATAACGACCCTGAACGAAGAAGTTTTTGGTAATCTTAAATCCTAATCCGGCATTAAGACCAAATTCGAAAGTTTCGGCATCTTTTACATCAAAATCATTTTTTTCGCTTACTAAAAATGATGCCTGAGGACCAACTTCAAGACTAAATGAATCTGTTAAATAAAATTTAGCCATTACAGGAATAGAGATATAACCTAATTCGTTTTTATATTCGTCAATAGCATTTTTATAAGTTGCTCCTTGTGTAGAATATAAAAGCTCTGGCTGAACAGAAAATTTATCTAGTAATTTAATTTCTGCAACTAAACCTGCATGATAACTTGTAATACCTTCTTTGTCAAAGTTTTGCTCTGGAAATGCATCTCCGGTTTGGCTTGCAAAATTCACCCCTGCTTTTACACCAATTTGTAGTAATTGTGCCTGAATTGTAGCCGATGTTGCAATGAACAATACAGCTGCTAATAATATCTTTTTCATAGAATTGTCTTTTTTAAGATTAACATTGTTTTATAATATTAAAACTACAGATTTAGAATATTATTGCTTTTATATTTTGAATTTAATAATTAATAGAATTCACATTTATAAAGATTAACTTTTATAAATGGATTAAATTTTAAGTTTTTTGTTTATTATATAACATAATGCTAATTTTTAAATTTTATTTAACATGATTTTGGCTCTTAATTACTACAATATTTGTTAAAAAACAAATTATCTCTTGTTAAGTATAATTATATATTTGCCGCATAATTTTCAAACCAAAACAATTAAAAATGAAAAAAATTATGTTAACTGCGGCAGCAGTAATGGCGTTTGCATTTTCAAATGCACAAGAAACTAGATTTGGAGTAAAAGGAGGTCTAAACATTTCAAACTTAGGTGGAGATGTTGAGGATAACTCAGCAATTGTAGGCTTTCATGTAGGTGGATTTGCTGAAATTAAATTATCAGAAAAATTTGCAATTCAACCGGAATTATTGTTTTCAACTCAAGGATCAAAAATTGAAGATTCAGGTGAAGATTATTCTGCAGAAGATAAATTAAATTTATCTTACATTAATTTACCAATTATGGCTAAATTTTACGTTGCGCCAAAATTTAGTTTAGAGGCTGGTCCGCAAATAGGATTTTTAGTTAGTGCTAAAGATAAATATGAAGAAACATATTTAGGAGAAACTATTTCATCTGATGAAGATGTTAAAGACAATTTTAAATCTATTGATTTTGGTTTAAATTTAGGAGCTGGATTTGACTTTACTGAAAATTTATCTGCGGGTGTTCGTTATAATATTGGTTTATCAAACATTGCTGATGCTGATGATGAAGATTTTAAATTAAATAACAGTGTTTTCTCATTATCTGTAGGATACAAATTCTAATATTATTTTTAGATATTCAAAAGCCTTCCACTATGGAAGGCTTTTTTTTTGGACAAATATTTCTATGTCGAAAATTTCGATTATTATTTAACATGATTTTATCTATAATAACTGACATTCTTTGTTAAAAAACAAATTAATTTTTATGAAGTATAGTTTTATATTTGATTAATTAATTTTAACCAACATAAAAAATGAGAAAAATAATTTTATCTGCAATCGCAGTTATGGCATTTGGATTTACAAATGCACAAGAAACAAGATTTGGAGTAAAAGGAGGTCTTAATATGTCAACAGTAGTTGGAGGAGATGTTGAAAATACTAAATCTATAGTAGGATTCCACGTTGGAGGATTTGCAGAAATTCATGTTGTTGAGAGATTTTTTATCCAGCCTGAAGTTCTGTTCTCAACTCAAGGGACTAAAGTTGAGGGACCTTTTGGAGCTGATGCCGATATTAAACTGAATTATTTGAATATTCCTGTATTAGCTAAATATTATATTGTAGATAAAAAATTTAGTGTTGAAGCTGGGCCACAATTAGGCGTTTTATTATCAGCTAAAGCGGAAGATGATGATATTAAAGATTTTACCAGATCAGTTGATTTTGGATTTAATATCGGAGCTGGTTATAACTTCACGGACGATCTTTCAATAGGTCTTCGTTATACTATTGGCTTATCACCTCTTTCTGATGAAGATATTGATAATGAAGACGATTACTATGACAGTGCAAAAAACAGTAATCTTGCATTATCTTTAGCATATAAATTCTAAGGTATTTATTTATTAGATGCAAAACCTTCCAGCAATGGGAGGTTTTTTTTATATAGTCTTAACAATTAATTAATTTTAACAAAATTCAGTCCAATTACCAAATTATTTGTTAAAAAACAAATGCGTTTTTACTTAGTATAGTTTTATATTTGACCATTATTTTAACCATAAACAAATAAAATGAAGAAAATTATTTTATGTGCTATTGCAATAATGGCATTTGGGTTTGCAAATGCCCAAAAAACTAGATTTGGAGTAAAAGGTGGTCTTAATATTGCTACGATTGGTGGTGCTAATGATGCTAATTCATTAGTAGGTTTTCAATTAGGTGGATTTGCTGAAATCAATGTTTGGAAGAAATTGTTCATTCAACCAGAACTTTTATATTCTGCTCAAGGAGCTAAATTTGATTATGGACAATATGATCGTACTGTGAATTTAAATTACATTAATATTCCAGTATTGGCTAAATATTACATTACAAAACAATTTACTGTTGAGGCTGGACCACAACTTGGTTTCTTGGTTTCTAGTAAAAATATTGAGGATGAAAAATCTGTTGATGTTGCTTTTAATTTAGGAGCAGGATATAATTTTACAGATAATTTCTCAGTTGGTATTCGTTATACTATTGGTTTATCAAGTGTTTACGATTACAACGATTATTATGATGGTTATTATTATGATGACAGATATACTAATAATGTTTTAGCATTAACTGCAGCATATAAATTCTAATCTATAATTTTAGAATATTTAAAAACCTTCCCTAATCCGGAAGGTTTTTTTATGCCCAAAAATGTTTTACTTTGTAAGTATGAAATGGAATACTTATATCAAAGATTATCAATCGTATTTGCGTATCGAAAGGGGATTGTCTAAAAATACCATAGAGAATTATGGTTTTGATATTGAGCGATTGTGTCTTTTTTTAGAAACCAATCAAATTGAAGTTTCGCCCATAAATATAACCGATGAAACGGTCCAGCAATTTATATATTCGGTTTCTAAAGAAGTAAATCCGCGTTCGCAGGCGCGAATAATTTCGGGACTAAAAAGTTTTTTTAACTATTTGATTTTTGAAGATTACAGAAAAGACAGTCCGTTAGAATTAATCGAATCGCCTAAAACCGGACGAAAATTGCCGGATACCTTATCTGTAGCAGAAATTGATGCGCTTATTGCGGCGATAGATTTAAGTTCGAACGAAGGCGAAAGAAACCGTGCCATGCTGGAAACTTTATATGGCTGCGGACTTCGGGTTTCTGAACTTGTTGAACTTAAAATTTCAGATTTATTTTTTGAAGAAGGCTTTATAAAAGTTACCGGAAAAGGAAATAAGGAGCGATTTGTTCCTATTGGAAAATTGACTCAAAAATACATTCAGATTTATCAAAATTCAATCCGAACCACTTTAAATATCAAAAAAGGCCATGAAGATACGCTTTTTTTAAACAGAAGAGGCAATCAGCTTACACGTTCGATGATTTTTGCGATTATAAAAAATCTGGCGATACAAATCAACCTCCATAAAAGTATTAGTCCCCATACTTTGCGTCATTCCTTTGCGACACACTTACTTGAAAACGGTGCAGATTTGCGATCTATTCAGTTAATGCTTGGACATGAGTCGATTACGACAACTGAAATCTATGTGCATTTAGACAGAAGTTTTTTAAAAGAAGTAATGCATTCTTTTCATCCGAGGAAATAATTTACATATAATTCTTTTAAAAGTATGAATTTATGTAATAAAATTGATATCTTGTTTTAAATTTTTGCATTAATAGAGCTAGAAAACAATAACTTAACTCTTTTTCTGTTTTGGTTTTGAAGATTATTTTATAATTGAATCTGCATAAAAGAAAAATATATGGTTTTTGATTTATATGAAAATGAGGATTGCCTGGAAATAAATAATTTTTATAAAAAGTTATTTGCTGAAATGCCTGATTTGCTTTTTCAGTTTATAATTGACAGAGATAATAATTATACTTTTCCGCTTGTAAGTAAATCTGCCGATGATATTTTTGAATTGCCATCAACCACTTTTTCAAATGAAAGTATATTAGTTATTTACAATAGAATTCATCCTGGCGACAGAGATTTATTTTTTCAGTCTTTGGTTAAATCCCGTAGAGAAGTGAAGCCTTGGATAATTGAATTCAGAGCCATTTTACCTAAAAAAGGGCTGCGCTGGTTTAAAGTTTCTTCAAAAACAGAATTAGCTTCAGATGGATCTGTGAGTTTTTATGGACATGTGTCGGACATTACGGATTTAAAAGATAAGGAAGAAAAAATACGCATTTCCGAAGAACGTTTTCAATTTGCTTTAGAAGCTTCAACGACTGGAATCTGGGATTGGAATATGGTTACAAATAGTGTTTTCTATTCTTCACTTTCCCTTAAAATTTTAGAATTAGATTCAGCAGATATATTTGATGATCCGGAACGTTGGGATAAAATTGTGCATCCGGATGATCTTCCAAAATACTATTCAGACATTCAGGATCATTTTGATAATAAGATTCCGTATTACGAAAATTACCATCGTGTTATGACTTCGAGCGGAAATTACAAATGGATTTTAGATCGCGGAAAAGTAATAGAACGCGATGAAAACGGTCGGCCATTGCGCGTGATCGGCACTCATACCGATGTATCTCAGCAAAAAGAAAAAGAGCTGGAACTTTTAAAAACCATGAAGCTCTACAGCGACCAAAACAGCCGATTATTGAATTTCTCGCATATCGTTTCGCATAACTTAAATACGCAGGCAGGAAATATAAAGTCGATTCTTGATTTTATTGATGCCGATGTTGATAAAGTTACAATTAATGAAATGCTGATTCATTTAAGAACCGTATCTAACGATTTGAATGAGACAATTGCCAATTTAACTCAGATTGTAAAAACGCAAAGTAATATTAATATTGCCGTTGTGCCGTTGCGATTAAATGAATACATCGATAAAACGATTACCACCATTAAAGGTTATGATAAGCAAACAAATGTTACGATTATAAACAACGTTCCAGAATATTTAAAGATTAATTTTAATCCCGCTTATCTGGAAAGTGTATTGCTGAATTTTGCAACAAATGCCATAAAATACCGTCATCCTGAACGAGATCCTGTAATTATTTTTGATTTTGCCATAGAACCGGACGGACACAAATCGCTAAAGATTACAGATAATGGCTTAGGTATAGATTTAGCGGTTTACGGAGACTTATTATTTGGAATGTATAAAACATTTCACAAACATCATGAAGCACGCGGAATTGGCTTGTATATCACCAGAAATCAAATTGAGGCGATGAAAGGAACAATTTCTGTAGAAAGTGAAGTAGGAGTGGGAACGAGTTTTAAAATTGTTTTTAATGATATGTAATTACACGTTTTAAGTTTTGAGTTGTGTTTACACAATCTAAGTTCGCAAACCTTTGTGAACTTTTTGATTTTACTAAACTTAGCATATTTAAAACTTTGCGTTCTCCGTGGTAATTTTTTATCTCTCCACAGGTTTTTGTATCAATATGAATTTATAAAATATACAAAAAGTCATATGGTGTCATATAAAAAAAACAAAGGCTATCCGTTTAAGATAGCCTTTGTTTTTTTATATAAAGTTGAGATTATTTAGCAATATTAACTGCTCTTGTTTCTCTAATTACAGTTACTTTAACCTGACCCGGGTAAGTCATTTCAGTTTGGATTTTTTGTGAAATTTCGAAAGATAAATTCGCTGCATTATCATCAGAAACTTTTTCGCTTTCTACAATTACACGAAGTTCTCTACCAGCCTGAATAGCATAAGCATTTTTTACACCGCTAAATCCGTAAGCTACCTCTTCAAGATCTTTCAAACGCTGAATGTATGAATCCAAAACCTGACGTCTTGCACCTGGTCTTGCACCTGAAATAGCATCACAAACCTGAACGATTGGAGAAAGTAATGATTTCATTTCAATTTCGTCGTGGTGAGCTCCAATTGCATTACAAACTTCTTCTTTTTCACCATATTTTTCAGCCCATTGCATACCTAATAATGCGTGTGGTAAATCACTTTCAGTATCAGGAACTTTACCAATATCGTGTAGTAAACCGGCTCTTTTTGCCAGTTTTACATTTAAGCCTAATTCAGCCGCCATGATACCACAAAGTTTAGAAACTTCTCTTGAGTGCTGTAATAAGTTTTGTCCGTAAGAAGAACGGTATTTCATTCTACCAACCACTTTAATTAATTCAGGATGTAAACCGTGAATTCCTAAATCGATAACCGTACGTTTTCCAACTTCGATAATTTCGTCGTCGATTTGTTTTGCTGTTTTGGCAACAACTTCTTCAATACGTGCCGGGTGAATACGTCCGTCAGTTACTAATTTATGTAATGATAAACGGGCAATTTCTCTACGAACAGGATCAAAACAAGAAAGGATAATCGCTTCCGGTGTATCATCAACAATGATTTCTACTCCGGTTGCAGCTTCAAGTGCTCTAATGTTACGACCTTCACGACCAATAATTCTACCTTTTACATCGTCAGATTCAATGTTGAAAACAGAAACGCAATTTTCAACTGCTTCCTCAGTCCCGACTCTTTGAATCGTGTTGATGATAATTTTCTTAGCTTCTTGCTGCGCAGTAAGTTTTGCCTCTTCAATAGTATCCTGAATATGAGACATTGCTTTACTTTTAGCTTCGGCTTTTAAGCCTTCCACTAATTGTTCTTTTGCCTCATCCGCAGAAAGTCCTGAAATTACTTCAAGTTGTTGTAATTGACTTTTGTGTAATTTATCAACTTCTGCTTGTTTCTTGTCTAAAACCTCAATTTTATTGTTGTATTCAAGGGTTTTAGCTTCAAAATCATCATTTACTTTTTTAGCTTTTGATAATTCATTTGAAACCTGAGATTCTTTGTCGCGAACTCTTTTTTCTACTTCGGCAACTTTTTTGTCACGTGCTAAAATTACTTGTTCGTGTTCTGATTTTAATTCGATAAAACGTTCTTTTGCCTGAAGGATTTTATCTTTTTTAATATTTTCAGCCTCTAAATTTGCATCTTTTAATATGGAAGCTGCTTCTTTTTTGGCGTTTTTGATTAAGTTAGAAATATTGCTTTTTTCGATAATTTTAGCGATTGCAAAACCTGCTGCAATCCCCACAATACCTGAAATAATGATCGTTATGATGTCCATGTTTGTTAAAATTTATATATAAAAAAAGCCTACATTAATTGCTTGAATAAACTCGTAAAGACAAGTTTTGAGCTAACTCACTGTTCAAGTTTCCCGGTCAAAGCTGGGCATACTATAGTAGCGACGATTTGCTCATTCTAAATTGTTAGTGTTGAGTTTACCAATTGTGAACTAATGTAGGCAGTATCTTAGTTTCTGTAAAGAACGTTTAATTTTCGAGATATTGATCTAAAAGCGAATTTAATCTTTTAATTCTTTCAATGGTTTCTTCTCCATCGATTGCGTTATCAATTTGTTTTTGTTCTACTTGTGAAGCAAACTGCAGGGCGCACATGGCCAATACATCTTGCTTATCGCGAACTGCGTAACTTTCTTCGAATTGCTTGATCATAGCATCAATTTTTTTAGAAGCACTTCTAAGCCCTTCTTCCTGAGTAGGATCTACCGTTAACGGGTAAACTCTGTCTGCAATTGATATTTTTATTCTAAGCTTTCCGTCCATGTTTTCTAGTCAGATAGTTGTGCTATACAGTGATCTATTTCGCGAATTAATGAATTTATTTTAAGCTTTGTCTCTCTCTTGTTATTGTCGCTGCCGAGCAACGAATTGGCTATCTTAAGTGTATCATACTGCTTCTTCAAAGCTTCCATTTCTTCAGATTGTTTCTGGATGATTTGCGCAGCTTTGGCTAGTTGTAATCGTAATTCCTGATTGTTTTTCTCCAGTCCTTTTGACTTCTCAAAAAGCTTTTCGATCTTATATTCAAGAGTATCAATTATTTCGGCAATTACACTCATTATAAATCCTATTCATTACTTAATCATACAAAGTTAGTATTCCTTTTTATTAATGCAATTTTTTATTGATTTTTTTGCATTTAAAATAGACAAATAAATGAATTTCAGTGAATTGTATTTTTGTAGCTAAATCCTCGGTTTTTGCTGGTTAATTTTTTATCTTAGCAAAAATGTTGCTTATGAGATTTTCACTACTTACCTTATTTTTCTGTAATTTGTTTTTTGCCCAAACCCAATATCCAAAAGATTATTTTGGTTCTCCGCTGGATATTCCAATGCAGCTTTCGGGGAATTTTGGGGAGTTGCGCCCGAATCATTTTCATGCCGGATTCGATTTAAAAACAAATCAAAGAGAAGGTTTAAATGTTTATGCTGTTGCTGATGGATATGTTTCGAGAATCAAAATTTCGACCTTTGGTAACGGGAAATGCATCTATATAACGCATCCCAACGGATATACCTCTGTTTACGGACATTTGCAAACTACTATTGGAGCGATTCAGGATTATGTTTTAAGAACACATTATAAAGAGAAAGCATTTGAAATAGAAATATTTTTAAAGCCGGATGAATTGCCTGTTACAAAAGGACAATTAATTGCGCTTTCAGGAAATACAGGATCGTCAGAAGGACCGCATTTGCATTTTGAATTCCGCGATTCTAAAACCGAATTTGTGATCAATCCAATGTTTTTTGGCTTTGATAAAAATATAAAAGATACTAAAAAACCCACGATTTCGAATGTCCTGGTTTATCCGCTTGACGGAACAACTGCCAATCAGTCAAAATTGCCATTGATGTTAAATGTTTCTCTTCAAAAAGACGGAACTTATCTGGCAAGTAAAGTAAAAGCAAATGGTAAAATTGGTTTCGGAATCACAGCTGTGGATTTTGACGATGTTTCGGCAAATAGAAATGGTGTTTATAATGTGTCGACTTTTTTCAACGGGAATCAAAACTACAATTATCAATTCAATACCTATTCATTTGATGAAATGCGCTATATCAACGCTTTGATCGATTATCCACGATATAAAAAATCCGGGCAAAGAGTGCAAAAACTTTTTATGAAAACGCCTTTTGCTTTAAGCATTATAAAAACAGATTCTCTTCGCGGAATTTTGCCGGTTGAACCGAATTTGGCTTCAAGTTATCGCATTGAAGTTTCTGATTATTTTGGGAATTTAAACTCTGTTACAGTTCCCATTGAATATGATTCGGCAACGCCAATTGTAAATGCAGAACCTGTAACTTCAAAATATTTTGTGAGATACAATAAAGATTCGAATTTCGAAAAAGATAATATGTCTGTCTTTTTTCCTGCAGGAACTTTCTACGATGATTTTAATATGAATTTTGATGTCAAAAACAACAAAATTTATATTCATGAAGATGTAATTCCGGTGCATTCAAATTTTACGATCACGATAAAAGACAGCACTTATGCCGAATCTTTACGCGATAAACTTTATATAGGAAGAAACACAAGTTATAACGGAACAATTAGAAAAGGTGATGTTTTTACAGCAAAAGCAAAAACTTTAGGACAATATGGTTTGGTGCTCGATACAATTCCTCCGGTTATTAAAATTGCAAAACCAATTCAGGATAAATGGATTAGCGATATGAAATTAATTCAGTTTACGATTGGTGATAGTTTGTCCGGAATTAAGTCATACAACGGTTATTTAAACGGAAATTGGGTTTTATTTGAATATGATAATAAAACCAGAAAAATTACGCACACATTTGATGCTGATAGTCTGGTTAATGAAGGTGCAAATGATTTAAAAATTGAAGTAGTTGATAATGTAGGTAATTCTGCTATCTTTGAAACTCACTTTTTTAGAAGTCAACAAAAATAAATACCAAAACGTTTGAATCAGAGTAAATTAATATTCGTTTTCCTTTTTTTGTGCGTCAGTTATATTTCATTTGCCCAAAACGCACATGTCAAAGGAATTATTTTAGATAGTGAAAAACGTCCGGTTTCTGATGTAAATATTGTTTTTTCGGGAAATTCTTCAAAAACCGATTCTAATGGTTTTTTTGATGTAGAAATTCCTTCGAACAAAAAAGTCTCTTTGATTTTTACTCATATTTCATTAAAAATGATGAGTCTGACAGTGAACTTAAAACCAAACGAAATTTTTGTTTTTAATCCCGTTATGAGCAATTCAGCAGAGCAAATGGGAGAAGTTTTTGTATCATCAGGAAATAAAAAACGAGTTCAGGGCATTACGGTTATTGATGCCGCGACAATAAAGAAAATTCCGGGAGCCAATGCCGGAATCGAAAATGTTTTGAAAACGCTTCCGGGCGTCAATTCAAACAATGAATTGAGTACACAATACGCAGTTCGAGGCGGAAATTATGATGAAAACTTAGTTTATGTAAACGAAATAGAAGTTTATCGACCTTTCTTAATTCGTTCAGGACAACAAGAAGGTTTGAGTTTTACCAATACCGATTTGGTTCAGAATGTTGATTTTTCTGCCGGAGGATTTCAGGCAAAATTTGGTGATAAATTATCTTCGGTTTTAGATATTACCTATAGAAAACCAACTGAATTTGGAGCCGCTTTAGAAGCTAGTTTCCTGGGAGGAAGTATTGCTGTTGATGCGGTTTCTAAAAATAAAAAATGGTCTGCCGTGACCGGAGTCCGTTACAGGAACAATAGTTTGCTTGTCAATAGTCAGGATACGCAAACCAATTATACGCCAACTTTTGTAGACGTTCAGACCAATATTAATTATGATATTTCTGAAAAATGGCAAATGAGTTTTCTGGGAAATATTTCCAGAAATAAATATTTATATCAGCCTTTAACACGCGAAACAAAATTTGGAACTATAGATCAGCCCATGGCTTTGGCGGTTTATTATGAAGGTCAGGAAAAAGATCAGTATGATACTTATTTTGGAGCTTTAAAAACTACTTATAAAGTGGCGCAAGACTTTACTTTGAAATTTATCGGATCTTTATTTCATACCACAGAACAGGAACATTTTGATATTTTGGCACAATATCGTTTAGGAAATGTAAATGCTGATGGTGAAACTGATATTGATAATGTTGATTTTACCCGCGGAATCTGTTCTCAGGTTAATCATGCACGAAATGATCTGGATGCTTTAATCGCAAACGCCGAAATAAAAGGTTTTAAAGAATGGAGCAATAGCCAGTTAGAATTTGGTTTAAAATATACCAGAGAATCAATTCGCGACAGAATAGTAGAGTGGGAGATGATCGATTCGGCAGGATTTTCTATAAATCCGCCCATTGTTATTTTGCCGAAAAATAACCAGCCTTACCAACCTTATACGGGACCTTTATTGCCTTATCAGGATATTCGTGCGACCAATTTCAATACCATAAACAGATTTTCAGGTTACCTGCAATGGAATAAAAAATCTGAGATTGGTTCAAGCGAAGTTTGGTATAATATAGGAGTGCGATCGCAAAGCTGGAGTGTTTCCGGCGCAGCTGTTGACGGAAAAAATCAAATTGTTTTTAGTCCGCGTGCGCAATTTGCCATAAAACCAGATTGGGATATGGATATGGTTTTCAGGCTTTCGGGAGGATTATACCATCAGCCGCCTTTTTATAGGGAACTTCGCGATTTAGACGGAGTTGTAAACCCAAATGTAAAAGCGCAGGAATCTGTACATATTGTTTTGAGCAACGATCATAATTTTAAAATGTGGAATCGCCCGTTTAAATGGGTGACGGAGATTTATTATAAATCGCTTTCAGATGTAAATGTGTATTCAATTGATAATGTTCGAATTCGATACATAGCCAACAACAATGCAAAAGCGTATGCACAAGGTTTGGATTTCAGACTAAACGGAGAATTTGTTCCCGGAACAGAATCGTGGATAAGTTTTGGATATTTAAAAACCGAAGAAAATTACGAAAACAAAGGATATATTGCGCGACCAACAGATCAGCGTTTGAAATTTGCGATGTTGTTTCAGGATTATATGCCGAATATTCCGAGTGTAAAATTGTATCTGAATTTAGTTTATAATACTGGTTTACCCGGAGGTTCGCCATCTTATTCTGATCCTTATTTGTATCAAAACCGTTTAAATGATTATCGAAGAGCCGATGTAGGTTTTGCAAAAGTTTTTGTTGATGCCAATACACAAAGTTCTAAAACAGGCTGGATAAAAAACTTTAAGGAATTATCTCTTGGTTTAGAAATTTTCAATCTTTTCAATAATCAAAATGCCATAACCAATACATGGGTTCGCGATGTGTATTCTAAAAATCAATATGCGATTCCAAATTATATGACTTCGAGAGTTTTTAATGTGAAGCTGAATGCGAGGTTATGAGACAAAAACGTGAAAAAAGAAAGAAGTTTTTTTACGTTCCCGGGATGATTTCATTGGTTTTAATTCCTTTGTTGTGTTTGAGTTATTTTTATAAAGTTGATGCTTTTAAAGTTTATAGTTCAGTGGAATTTTCTGTTCCGAATAAACAATATTTTAGAAAATACAGAGTTGGAGATTTAAGAGAATATAGGGTTTTTAGTTTTAATGATAAGAAATCAAAACAGGAGCAACAGTTAACTGAATTGAGGTTTTTTGCACGTGATATCGTGAAAAAATATGACACTATTAATGGTGCTAAAATTCAATTTGGTTCAAAAACAGATTATGATACTTTTGTTAGTGTAGTTAATATTATGATTGAAGAAAATATGCCTACTTGGGGTTTTTTTAATGATCATGAAATTTATGCATTTGGAAATGCTAAAGCAAAGCTGAATAGAAAGCGAAGCTTTGTTTGCGGAACTAGTACATATTCGAAAGAAAATACTATTCGAATACAAGAAGAAAATCGAAGAAAAGAACTTCAAATTTTTCAGTTTTCTTTTTTGAAAGAACAATGGATAATATTTTTAGGTTACTTAGGCCTTGTATTTCTCAACATCTTTACTCTAGTAAACCTCAATAAAATTAAATAATACAATCAAAAATACTATATTTGATATTCCAATATAATTAGCATACATGAAAAACTATTTAAAATATATCGCCTTAGCAATCATCGGAACAGTAGTGAGTTGTAAAGATGACGTCGAGAAACAGCCAAAAGTAATTTATGATGCTTCGAATAAAGCTAAAATAGTAGCTAAAACAGATTCGACACAAATTGAAGTTGCCGATTTGCCAATTCAGATGGAAGGAACAAATTATTTGATTCATCCTGTTGGAGATTTGCGTGTATATGAAAGAGGAACAAAATCGCGTTACGGCTCTTCGAGTGTAAGTGACTTGAGTTTTACAATTTCAAATTTAGGCGAATATGAAATTACAGGATATTTACAAAACCTAAAGTTTCAGAAAGTAGATTCAGATTCAATTCGCCCTTTAACAGACAAACCCGCTTTGATTTTAACGGCTACTTATTTGAAACCAGTAGCAGACAAAACGCAGAACCAAATCATGGTTTATACACTTGCGGATGCTGATACCAATAAAGACGGTAAAATTGATTCAAGCGATATTAAAACTTTATATCTGAGTAATATAAGCGGAGAAAATTTCACAAAAGTCTCTCAGGATTTTCAGGAATTGGTTGATTGGAGTTTAATAGAATCCAAAAATCGTTTATACTTCAGAACAATTGAAGACACCAACCAAAATGGTCAATTCGATAAAAACGATGTTTTACATTATAATTATATTGATTTAGCTTCTAAAAAATGGGAAGTGAAAAATTATAAACCAATATAGGTTTTTTTTAAAGTTTCTAAGGAACTAAGATTCTAAGATGCTAAGTTTTTTAATCATTGACTTAAAAAAGAGCCGTTAGGCTCGATCAATTTTGTAGAGCTGGACTTTAGTCCAGTTTAATTGATATAAGTATTTTAGATTTGGATTGAAAAACATATCGCATTGTCATTTCGAGGAACGAGAAATCACATAAAGTTATTCCGTTCCTAAAATTAGCCTTTATCAATCTCAACCTTACAAAAGAAAAAAATCCGCCTTAATCCGTGTTTTTGCAAAGCAAATCCGCGTCATCCGCGTTCAAATCCACGCAAGTAATAGCCTTCCAGCAAAGTAAAATTACCTACTTCCTCAACAAAAAAGCTTAAATCAAAATATCACTTTCCAAATCTGATTTTTCAATTTCGAAATCAAAACCAAGTCGCTCAACCAATTCGATTACCAGTTTTTTATACCAGTTTTCAGATTTTGGATGAATGTATATTTTTTCAATTAATTGATTGATGTCAACATTGATTTTTAATCCATCATTTAGTTTTATAGTACTTTTTGAAGTGTCAGTCAAAATGCGGACTTCACGCTCATATTGAAAACTTTTTCGTTTAAATAAAAATGGAAAGAACAAATCATCAAACGGAATATATTCTTTTCTGTAATCGATATAATTTACCTCGCCAATATACTGATCATAATTATTTTCCGGTTTTACCGCTTTTTGCAATCTTCCAATCGTTGACTGAATAGCTAATCCTTCGCTGTTTTGTGTAAATATCTGCCACATGGCAAACGATTCGTATTCGTTAATGTGCCAGCTGCTCACGGCTACTTTTTCACGATGTGTTTTGTAGTAATTTAAAAAGTCAGGATTGTCAATCGCCAGTTTTTTAATCTCCTCAAATGTAGGTTCGCTAAAGGTCCCTTCGTACTGATCTTCAAATTTATCAGAACGGGACATGAAGAGTTTCTTCGAAAGTAATAAATCCAGGAATTTAGATAAGTCAAGATATTTCCAGACAATAGTATCAGGATCGTCCGGCAGTTTTATATTTGGATTGTTAAGATACATTTTCTAAAAGAATTAAACGATTTCAATCTGTACTATCTAAGTTATAAAAATAAACACAGATTAAAGAAATTAAACTGAGTTTTAATATTTCCTTAATCTGTGTAGGTCTTATGATTTAGGTGTAAGTCTTACGATTCAAAAGACTGCATCGTAACCAATTTGTTATAAGTGCCGTTATGTGCAATTAATTCGTCATGAGTTCCTTGTTCTACGATTTTTCCTTTTTGCATAACAACAATTACGTCTGCTTTTTGAATAGTCGAAAGTCGGTGTGCAATTACAATCGAAGTTCTGTTTTGCATCATGTTTTCTAAGGCAACCTGAACAAATTTTTCACTTTCCGTATCCAATGCTGATGTTGCTTCATCCAAAATCATAATTGGTGGATTTTTCAATACGGCACGAGCAATCGATAAACGTTGTTTTTGACCGCCGGAAAGCTTGTTTCCGCTATCTCCAATATTAGTGTAGATTCCTAAAGGTAAATCTTTAACAAATTCAAAAGCATTGGCAATTTTCAATGCTTCTATAATTTCGTCATCTGTAGCATCCAGTTTTCCTAATGCGATATTTGCTTTTATTGTATCATTAAACAAAATACTATCCTGAGTAACCAATCCCATTAAGCCGCGAAGCGATTGCAGATTCATGTCTTTGATGTTGATTCCGTCAATAGAAATTGTACCGTCATTTACATCATAAAAACGGGTTAACAAGTTGGCGATCGTACTTTTTCCACTTCCGGATTGCCCCACAAGAGCAACGGTTTGTCCTTTTTTAATTTGAAGAGAAAAATCTTTTAAAACTGTTTCTTCTTCATATTTAAAGTTGATATTCTGAACCGTGATATTATTTTCAAAAGTTGTTTTTTCAATAGCGTCCGGTTTACTTGTAATTGGGTTTTCCTGATCCAGAATCTCAAGAACACGTTCTGCTGCGGCATTTCCTCTTTTTACACCATACGAAGCTTTGGAAATAGCTTTTGCAGGAGTCAGAATGTTATAAGCCAATCCCATATAAGCAATAAACGAAGCGCCATCTAAAGTTTTTTCGATCAAAACCATTTGTCCGCCATACCAAAGTAATATGGCAATAACCGTAATCCCCATAAATTCACTTGCAGGCGAAGCTAAGTTCTGACGATTACCAATAGAATTGGATAAATTGAAAAAACGCTCTGTAGAATTTTGAAAAACGGTATTAAAATAGTTTTCAGAATTATATCCTTTTACCACTTTTAGTCCGCCAACAGTTTCTTCAATAGTAGATAAAAAAGTACCTTGTTCCTGCTGCGCTTTTGTGGATTGTTTTTTAAGCTGTTTTCCAATTAATGAAATAATATATCCTGAAACCGGAATAAAAATAAAAACAAACAAAGTTAGTTTTGCACTAATAATTAGCATCGCAATTATAGTAAAAGCAATTGTTAGAGGCTCTTTTACGATAAGCTCTAAAATTGCTAAAAATGAAGTCTGAACCTCATTTACATCACCGGCAATTCTGGAAATTACATCTCCTTTTCTTTTTTCAGAATAAAAAGCCAATGGCAATTCCAGTGTTTTTTTATACATCGCATTACGCATATCTCTTAAAACCCCATTACGCAAGAAAGTAATAAAAAACATTGCAGCATAATCAGCTAAGTTTTTCAATAAAAATATCGAAATAATGATAGCAACCATTACAGAAAGTACAAACCCGGGATTATTTGGGTCTGTGTGTGTTGTAATGTAATAACTTAAATAGTTTTCTCCATAGTCTTTAATGTGGGTAATTCCTTCGTAAACAGGCATTACAGTGTTGCTTTTTGTTTTGTCAAATAAAACCTGAATCATAGGAATTAATGCCATAAAAGAAAGCGTACTGAAAAGCGCATACAAAATATTAAAGAAGATGTTTAAGAAAGCGTATCTTTTATAGGGAAGTATAAAAGGGAATATTTTTTTGAAATTACTCATTTATTTGTAGATGTTATTTTCTGCTGTTGCAATTGCTTTTTCCAGTTTTCCGGTAATAAATAATTACTTTGTTCCGGATGTTTTTACTCGACAAAATTAATCCAATTGGTTTATTTTCGACTTGTTTTTATTTTTTTTTATAAAAAAAACTCTAATTTATATTGTTTTTAATATAAATCAGAGTTTTAGGTATTGTATCATTTGAATTCTGCAGAAAGTATTAGCAGAATTCAAATGTTATTGAAAAGAGTTTATCACTCAATTTTGTTTATTTCAATTGCATGCCTGCAATGATATTTTGTATTTTTTGATCTAAGAAACTTTCTGCGGCATCAAAGTCTTCAACAGATTCTAATTCAGCATTTACACTGATATAGAATTTGATTTTTGGCTCTGTTCCGCTTGGTCTTGCACAAATTTTAGAACCGTCTTCCGTATAATAAATCAAAACGTTTGATTTCGGAATATCCATAGTAGATTCTTCTCCTGTCAATAAATTCAAGGCAATTGATGATTGATAATCTTCCACCATAATTACACGTTGTCCGTTGATTTCTTTCAAAGGATTTTCACGTAAATCAATCATCATCTGATTAATTTCCTGTAAACCTTCCATTCCTTTTTTGGTTAACGAAACCAAATATTCTTTATAAAAACCATTTTCAACATAAAGCTGTAAAAGTTCTTTATAAACCGTGCTTCCGGCAGCTTTTGCCTGAGCAGCAACTTCGCATATTAATAAGGTAGCGGCAACGGCATCTTTATCACGCACGGCATCGCCAACCATAAAACCAAAACTTTCTTCTCCGCCGCCAATAAATTCAAGCTCAGGAAAATCTTTGATCATTTTCGCAATCCATTTAAAACCGGTCAGACCCACTTTGCATTCTACACCATAACTTGTAGCCAGTTCCATCATCATTGGAGTGGAAACAATGGTTGAACCTACGAATTGTTTTCCGTTAATTTTTCCGGCTTTTTTCCATTGTTTCAATAAGAAAGAAGTCATCAGAATCATGGTTTGATTTCCGTTAAGCAAAATCATTTTACCATCGTTATTTCTAACGGCAACACCTAAACGGTCACAATCAGGATCAGTTCCTACCACAATATCCGAATTTGTTTTATCGGCAAGAGCCAAAGCCATAGTTAGAGCCTCAGGTTCTTCAGGATTTGGAGATTTTACAGTTGGGAAATCCCCGTCAGGAATCGCTTGTTCTGGTACAATATGTACATTTTTATAACCCGCCTGAGATAAAGTATCCGGAATAGATTTTATAGAAGTTCCGTGAAGTGAAGTAAAAACGATCTGAAGATTATCTTTGGCTTCAGAAAGAGTATTAAAACTTGCGTTTTCTATAGATGATTTGATAAAAGCCTTATCGATTTCTGTATCAATATATTGAATCAGACTTTCGTTTGCGTTAAATTTAATTTTATCGTAATCTAAGTTCTCGATTACTTTAATAATTGCTGCATCTTCCGGCGGAACAATCTGCCCACCATCTTGCCAGTACACTTTATATCCGTTATATTCAGGAGGATTGTGCGAAGCTGTTAATACAATTCCGCATTGACAGCCTAAATATTTAAGCGCAAAAGACAATTCCGGAGTTGGTCGTAAATCAGAAAACAAATAAACCTGAATTCCGTTTGCAGAGAAAACATCTGCTACAACTTTTGCCAAAGTATTACTGTTATGGCGACAATCATAAGCAATAACGACTTTTAAAGGCTGATTTGGGAAAACCTCATGCAGATAATCAGAAAGACCCTGCGTGTTTTTTCCAAGTGTATATTTGTTGATTCTGTTGTTTCCAATTCCCATTACACCGCGCATTCCACCTGTTCCAAATTCCAGGTTTTTATAGAAACTTTCTTCAAGTTCTTTTGGCGATGTTGTCATTAATTCCTTAACGGCAGCTTGTGTTTCGTTGTCAAATGTTGGCGTGAGCCATTCGTTTACAGCATTTAAAATATTAGGTGCTATATTCATTGTTAATGTCTTTTTTTAATGTTCTAATTAAAGATAATATTTTTTGAGGAATAATCCTGCGATAAAGTGATTATCAAAAAAAAATATTTTTACGTTCAGGTAAGAACGCAAAAGATGTTCCTGATTACTCGGGAACATCATATTTAGTGTTTTTATTTTAAAAATTAACCTCTCGGGAAACTTTGTAACGTGCTTCGTTATTTTTGGTTCTCAAAATTATTTCCCCTAAAAATCCGGCTAAAAACAACTGCGTTCCTATTATCATAGAAGTAATTGATAAATAAAAATGCGGTCTTTCTGTGATTAGTCGGCTTGTTTTGTGAATAAATAATTTGTCGATTCCTAAGTATAAAGCCAGTAAAAATCCAATTAAAAACATGATGGATCCTAACAGGCCAAATAAGTGCATTGGTCTTTTTCCAAATCTTGATAAAAACCAGATCGTAATTAAATCCAGAAAACCGTTGATAAAACGATCCATACCAAATTTGGTTTCGCCATATTTTCTGGCCTGGTGAATTACTACTTTTTCTCCAATTTTATTAAAACCGGCATTTTTTGCCAAAACCGGAATGTAACGGTGCATTTCGCCCGAAACCTCGATGTTTTTTACAACCGTATTTTTGTAAGCTTTTAATCCACAGTTAAAATCATTCAATTCAACTCCAGAAGTTTTTCTGGCCGCCCAGTTGAATAATTTAGAAGGTAAATTTTTGGCTACGACAGAATCGTAACGTTTCTTTTTCCAGCCAGAAACCAAGTCGAATTTCTGAGCTGTAATCATTTCGTACAATCCCGGAATTTCGTCCGGACTGTCTTGTAAGTCGGCATCCATAGTAATAATGACATCGCCTTTTGCTTTTGCAAAACCAGCATGCAAAGCCTGTGATTTTCCAAAATTCTTCATGAAACGAATGCCTTTTACATTGGGATTTTCGTTAGAAAAACCTTCAATAATTTCCCAGGAATTATCTGTACTTCCATCATCTACAAAAATGATTTCATAAGAGTAATTATTAGATTGCATCACTTTAATGATCCACGAATAGAGTTCTTGTAGTGATTCCTCCTCGTTTAGAAGCGGTATAAGTATAGATAAATTCATTTATTTTTTTATTCTTGTGTAGTTTTGCTTTTAAAAAATGCTGCGAAAATTAAACCGAAAATGGCACTGACTATGATGGCAAAAACAGATCCTTTTAATAATTCTAAAGTCGAATATGGATTGCTTGCTTTCATTTTAGCAATAGTTTCATTGATAGCAGATGCCGGAGTTCCAAATTTTTGCAACATTCCAACAGTATATTTAATCATTAATTCGCTCAAAGTATCTTTTGCACCCGGATCGATAACATTAAATAGAAGGATGTTAAAAAAGGTAGAAATCAAAATTCCAATTACTGCCGCAATAAAATAAGTAGTGAAAGCATCTTTAAAAGGAAAAACACCGTTTAGATCTTTTTTTGTTTTAGAAAGTAAAATGATACTGATAGTCAAGCTGATTGCGATACCTATTAATCCCATCCACCATGCTGTGAACAGATTTAAATCAACCGCATATATAGTAGCAGTTACTAAAGCAGATGCAATACCAATCATTACACCGTAAGTAATTCCATTCTTTTTTATAACTTCATTAATCATATTTCTATATGTTTTAAAATTAATCCACAAATATAGCAATTCCCAATATATTCGAAGATAAAAAAGCTTTTTGAATTTAACTAAAAAAAAGTGCGGTAAAGATTTGTATATTAAAAAAGAATTGTAAATTTGCAAACTCAAAATAATTAAAAGTTTTAAACAAAAAAGAGTATTGTTTGTTTACACCTTTTTCTAACCATGAAAAAGCTTCAAAATGAAAATACTTTAAACAATAAATAAAAAGCAAGATGAAAAAAGGAATTCACCCAGAAAATTACAGATTAGTAGCGTTTAAAGACATGTCAAATGATGACGTTTTTATCACTAAATCTACTGCAGATACAAAAGAAACAATTGAAGTTGACGGAGTTGAGTATCCAGTTGTAAAAATGGAGATTTCTAGAACATCTCACCCTTTTTATACTGGTAAATCTAAACTTATCGATACTGCAGGACGTATTGATAAATTCAAAAACAAATACGCAAAACACGCTAAAAAATAATAGCTGTTTTTATTTATACAAAAGCCTTCCAATCGGAAGGCTTTTTTTTATGTATTTATGATTATGTTAATCATAATGTTGACCAATCCTCATATTATATTGCGCCCCAACGGTTCAAACCGTTGGCAATGTTTTTATTTAGATTCCGAAGTACCGGTTTTTAAACTGATTTCATAAAAAATATGAAATTAATTGGACGTCAGAATTTTATCATTATCGTTCACAATTTCGGTATAGCCCGTGGTTTCAACCATGGGGACGCATTTTGATAACTTGTTGTAAAATTTAACCGCTAAGAGCGCAAAGATTTTTATGCAGCAGTATATTGAGAAAAGAGTAAGTTCGCAAAGCTATGCGTATAAATAGCTTTGCGAACTTACTCTTTATTATAAGCTAAAGTAAAAAAAAACTTAGCGGACTTAGCGGTAAATTTTTTCTACATACGATTCCAATACGTTTAATGAAACCCATAAATATTTGTAACTTTGAATCTGGTAACCAAATCAATTTTAACAATATTAAATTTATTTTATGAACTACATTCTTTTTGACGGTCCCGTCCGGAATGCTTTATTACCTTTTACATTTACCAGGCCCGTGGCTGATATTTTAATCGGAATTATGACAATTCGTCAAAAATGGGAAACACGTTTAGGTTCAACTATAACAACAATTACTGAAGATTACCTTTCTGCCAAATTCCCAATGGTTGAAATGGAAGAAAACGTAATGATAAACGCAGCGTATTTGCCAAATGATACACTTGCAGAACTTGTTTCGGACTTAAAAGAAAATCAGGCGATTTTTAAAGGCGATGATGTAATTGCTTTTTTTACTACTGAAAATCAGGAAGAAGTTGATTTTGATTCGTATGAAATCATTCAATATAATGACGAATGTTTAACCATTGAACATACCTGGGATATTTTTTCTAAAAATGATGCTGCAATTCGTGCCGACTTTGACTACTTGACAGAAGACAGAAAATCACAGCCAATTCCAAAAAGTGTCAATACAATTGCCCCGGAAAATATATTTATTGAAGAAGGTGCAAAATTAGAGTTTGTGACACTTAATGCTTCAAATGGTCCTATATATATAGGTAAGAATACCGAAATTATGGAAGGAACCGTAATTCGCGGGCCTTTTGCTTTATGCGAAAATGCTCAGGTAAAATTGAATGCTAAAGTTTATGGGGCTACAACTGTCGGCCCCGGATCCAGAATAGGAGGAGAGGTTAAAAATTCTGTGCTTTTTGCTAATTCTAATAAAGGACATGACGGATTTTTAGGTGATTCTGTTTTGGGCGAATGGTGTAATATTGGCGCAGACAGTAACAATTCAAACCTGAAAAATAACTACGAAGAAGTGAAATTATGGAGTTACGAGACAGAAGGTTTTGCTAAAACCGGACTTCAGTTTTGTGGTTTGATGATGGGTGATCATAGTAAATGCGGAATCAATACGATGTTTAATACCGGAACTGTTGTTGGCGTAAGTGCGAATATTTTTGGAAGCGGATTCCCCCGCAATTTTGTTCCGAGTTTTTCGTGGGGCGGTGCTGCAGGTTTTACAACTTATGTAACTAAAAAAGCTTTTGAAACTGCAAAATTAGTAATGGGAAGACGAAATATTGAATTCGACGAAACAGAAGCTGCAATTTTAGAGCATATTTTTGAGGAAACTAAGAAATGGAGAAAAGACTAATTTGTATTAGATAATTTAGTCAATTTGATAATGAACTAATGAAGTAAACCCGACGCGTTTTTAAACGAGTCGGGTTTTGTTTTGCTATTTATCTATTCGAAGAAAACTTCCCTGAAGATCAAAAACTAATTCTACGTTATTAGAAAGTTCAACTTCAATATAAGTTGGCTCTTTATCAATTGATGTTACAAATTGATTGGCGTAATTTGTTGTTACATAAGCCTGAATTTTTTCAGGAATTAATTCAACCGGAATAGCCTGATGATTTCCGTCTATATCGATCCAGTTTCCTGCAGCATCAAAATCAATTTCGAAACCATTTGTCAAAAAAACATCATAAATAGAACCATCATTATCAGCTCTGTTTTGTTTTTTTACCGTTAAATACGTAGCATTCGGAAAATAGGTGGTGACAAATGTGCCTGCTGATGCCGGCAAATCTGCAGCATTAATTACAGATTCGTGATCATCGTCATCGTTGTTGCAAGAAGTTGTTGAGAATAAAAGTGATAAGGCAATAAAACCTGTTAAGATTATTTTTTTCATGATTGTATTATTAATAAATTATTTTTAATTATCGATTCTTATAAAGCTGCCTTTAGAATTAAATTCTAGTTCTAAACCGTTATTCAGTTCTACTTCATAACCCCATTTGCTTTTGTCGATTTTGATTACCGGAATATTGGGATAATTTGCTTTAATATAAGATGCAATTGTTTTAGGAACTATTGCTTGCGGTATTGCATTATGATTTCCGTCTACTTCTTCCCAGTTTCCTTTTCCGTCAAATTCTACTTCGATATTGTTGGCAAATTGAACTTTGTAATCTGTAGAAAAAGTTTCTTTATCCTCAATGATATAAGTAGGTTCTTGTGCTGCAAAATGAGTTTTTAAAAATGTTTGTGCATTTGCCGGCAAAGCAGTTTTTGTAATAGTTGTTTTTTGAGCATTTGCAGAAAATCCAAATGCTAATCCTGCAAAAAGGCATGTAGCTAAATTTAATTTCGTTTTCATAATTGTATGTTTTTAAATTCTGATACAAGTGTATAACCTGAATTAGGAAACAATTAGGAAAAAAGGAAAAATACTACTTTTTCGGGAAATTAATTTTGAATTGGTGATCTCCGGTAAATGAATATTCAACAACAATTGAATAGTTATTAATGATGGATTTTACGATAGATAAGCCTAAACCGGTAGATTCGTTTGTGGTAGTGTGACGATAAAAACGGTTAAAAATAACGGCCGAATTTAAAGGCGTATTATTTCCTGAATTTGTAATTATAATTTCATTTTTGTTGATAATGAATTTTACAAAACCTTCCTGATGATTATGGATTAAAGCATTTTTTAATAAATTACTAATTAAAGCAATCGCCAGACCTCTATTCATCTTAAAGTGTAAAGAATCATTTTCTGTAACCGTTATTTTTACTTTTTTAAAGTCGGCCAAATCAGAATAATCTTCTGTGATGATTAAAATAAGTTCATTGAAATTAATGTTTTCTTCTTCTGAAAATTGTTGGTTTTCGATTTTAGAAAGCATTAATAAAGATTTATTCAATCTTGTCAATCGGTTTAAAGTGTCTGTTATTTTTCCAATCTCCATCATTTGTTCGTCCGGAAGCGTACTGTTTTCTGCAAACAATTCGAGTTTATTTATACTGATTGCAAGGGGTGTCTGCAATTCATGCGAAGCATTTTCAATAAATTGTTTCTGACTTGAATAAATACTTTCGTTACGATCCAGCATTTTTTCGACTTCTTTTGCCAGCGTGTTAAATTCATCAATAGGAGAATTTATCGTTTTTAATCTGCTGCCGGTTCCTAGTTTAATTTCTTTAAGATTGTTTAAAACAACATAAAATGCCTTCCAGATTTTTTTCAACAATAAATGATTCACGACTAGTATGCTGATAACCAACATGACATATAAACCAAGTAAAGCCAGAAATAAATCCTGCAGCAATTCATCTTCTTCAACAATAGAAGCTTTTATGATTAATTCATATTGATTTCCTTCTTCGTCTTTAAAGAATGATTTTAAAATTCTGACAGGTTCATCATCATTATCATATTCCATGAATTCCTTTGTAGAAAAAAAGGTGTCTTTTGTGGGATAATGTCCTTTTGGAAGCGGTTTTATGGTGAATTTGTTTATTCCGAATTCAGGAGAATTCAATAGTTTTTTATCTGCGAAAGCGTGACGGATGATGATTATTTTTGAGTTTTTTAAATCATCATCGATATTGTCGTATACTTCATCTAAAATGAGCACATAGAAAATTCCGGCCCAAATTGGGATTACGAGAAGCAAAGTAATTGCCAGATAACGAAGTGTGTAATTTTGTAATTTCATTAAGTCATTTTGTATCCAATGCCATAAACCGCCTGAATATCAATTTCGGCGTTACTATCTTTCAGTTTTTTACGCAGATTTTTAATTTGTGAATATACGAAATCTAAATTGTCAGCCTGATCCGTGTGGTCGCCCCAAACATATTCGGCAATAGCAGTTTTATTAATCAGCCTGTTTTGATTGATGATGAAATAATAAAGTAAGTCAAATTCTTTTCGGTTTAAAACCAAAGGATTATCATCGATAGAAACCGTTCGTTGTTCCGGAGAAAGTGTGACGTTTTTCCAAACAATCAAATTATCTCCGTTATGATTATTGCGTCTCATCGCCGATTTTATCCTGGCATGCAATTCAGACAAATGAAAAGGTTTACTCAAATAATCATCAGCACCCAAATCGAGACCCTTTACTTTATCATCGACGGCGTCTTTTGCAGAGATAATAATAACGGCGCTTTGCTTTTTTTGTTTTTTGACTTCTTTTAGTAAATCCAATCCGCTTCCGTTAGGCAACATGATGTCAATCAGGATACAATCATAATCGTAGGATCCCAATTTGTCAAATCCCGAAATATAATCGTGAGCGGTTTCTACAATATATTTTTCTTTTTCCAGTGATTGCTGCACCACTTCGCGTAAACCAGCTTCATCTTCTATTATTAACACTTTCATAATTGCCTGTTTTCTGTAACTCAAATTTAAGAATACAAGTTCAAAATAAAACCAAGTTTCTGGAAACATTTGGGAATTTTGATAATTGTCCACTTAGAAAATGAGATAATTAGATAATGAAATTCATTATTGCGCAGCTTTATTTTCGAAAGTAAATTATCTAATAGACACATTTTCAAATTATCTAATTAACAAATTGGCACATTATCTAATTAAATCTATCTTTGCACCACGAAAAAAATGGGTGATCACATAAACGATTAACCGATAAAACAAATTCACAGAAAGTAATGATTACAGTTAACGATATTTCGGTTCAGTTTGGTGGAACTACATTATTTAGCGATGTTTCTTTTGCTATAAATGAAAATGATAAAATTGCCCTTATGGGTAAAAATGGTGCGGGAAAATCGACACTTTTAAAAATAATTGCAGGTCAGAGCAAACCTTCAACCGGAAGTATTTCGACTCCAAAAGATGCAGTGGTGGCTTATTTGCCTCAGCATTTATTGACCAAAGACGGATCGACTGTAATGGAAGAAGCGTCTAAAGCTTTTGGTGAAATTTTTAAAATGAAAGCCGAAATTGACGAAATCAACGAGCAATTAACCGTTCGAACTGATTATGAAAGTGACGAATACATGAAATTGATCGAAAGAGTTTCTGACTTAAGCGAGAAATATTATGCTATTGAAGAAGTAAATTACGAAGCAGAAGTAGAGAAAATCTTAATTGGTTTAGGTTTTGAACGTGAAGATTTTACACGTCAGACTTCTGAATTTTCAGGAGGATGGAGAATGCGAATTGAGTTGGCTAAAATCCTTTTGCAAAAACCGGATTTGATTTTACTGGATGAGCCAACCAACCACATGGATATTGAAAGTATCCAATGGCTTGAAGAGTTTTTGATAAATTCAGCGAAAGCTGTTGTGGTAATTTCGCACGACAGAGCGTTTGTAGATAATATTACAAACCGTACGATTGAAGTGACAATGGGAAGAATTTACGATTATAAAGCGAAATACTCTCATTATTTAGAATTAAGAAAAGATCGTCGTGTTCATCAGCAAAAAGCATACGATGAGCAGCAAAAAATGATTGCTGATAACAGAGCTTTCATTGACCGTTTTAAAGGAACATTCTCTAAAACTGATGCGGTTCAGTCTCGTGTTAAAATGCTTGAAAAGCTTGTAATTGTACAGGTTGATGAAGTAGATAACTCAGCATTAAAATTAAAATTCCCGCCGGCTGCACGTTCAGGACAATATCCTGTTGTGGTAAAAGATTTATCTAAAAAATACGGAGATCACGTAGTTTTTAAAGATGCTAATATTGTAATCGAAAGAGGAGAGAAAGTTGCCTTTGTAGGTAAAAATGGTGAAGGAAAATCGACCATGATCAAAGCGATCATGAAAGAAATCGGTATTGATGAAGGAAGTGTTGAAATTGGACATAATTCACAAATTGGGTATTTTGCTCAAAACCAGGCTTCTTTATTAGATGAAAATGCGACTATTTTTGAAACTATTGATGCAATTGCTGTTGGAGATATTCGTACGCAAATAAAAAATATTCTTGGAGCATTTATGTTTCAGGGTGATGATATTACCAAGAAAGTAAAAGTGCTTTCAGGAGGAGAAAAAACGCGTTTGGCAATGATCAAATTATTGCTCGAACCGGTTAACTTATTAATTCTGGATGAGCCTTCGAATCACCTGGATATGAAAACAAAAGACATTATTAAAGATGCTTTGCGTGATTTTGACGGAACTTTAATCCTGGTTTCTCACGATCGTGATTTCCTTGACGGATTAGCGACAAAGGTTTTTGAATTTGGAAACAAACGAGTTAAAGAACATTTTGAAGATGTTGCAGGTTTCCTTGCTCATAAGAAAATGGATTCTATGAGAGAGATCGAAAAATAATCTTTTCTATAAAAAAGAGAAAGGGCATAAGTTAATTCTTGTGCCCTTTCTTTTTTGCCGTTTTGCAATTATATGCTATTAGATTCTAATTCCCGGAGGAAGTAATTCTTTGTATTTTGGATTTTTTTTGATGAACAAAACAATTTTCGGATGAATAGGCATCAGTTTGAATTTCTTTTCGATGACAATTTCCATGATGCTTTTAAGTACGGTATCGATCAATTGTTGATTATCAAATCCTTCCGGTGTATTGATTTTGGTTAAAAAAATTTTCTTTTCCTGAAACGAATATTCAACAGAAAGTAGTCCTTCGGGGGTTATGGCCTCAAATTGTCTTGCAAAAGTGTTGTCTTTGATTTCCATAATGTCAAGTGTTTCCATAATTAGTTGTTTTTGATAGGTTAAAAAAAATAATAGAAATGGAGGGTTAAATGACTCATATAAAAAACTCCTTAAAAGACATTTAATACGAGTTATTTAGAATACAAAGGTAATCATTTGATTCTCAATATTAAATTATTTTTTTGAAGATGTAGTTTTCGCAGGCTTTACTTACGTTTTGTAATTTAAATAAGTTTAATATGCAATTATGGCGTAAGATTTGTTGTGCATATTGTTAAAAAAAGTATTTTTAGAATCAAATTAAAAGGTTCAATCATTAATTATTTCTAATCGAATGAGTAAAATTCCTGTTTATTTTATGCCCGGTTTGGCTGCAAGTTCAACTATTTTTGAAAGGATAAATTTAGATGAATCTGTTTTTGAAATGTGTTTACTGGAATGGGAAATTCCAAACCCAAAAGAATCTTTATCAGATTATGCACTTCGAATTGCAAAAAACATCAAACATGAAAATCCGGTTTTAATTGGAGTTTCTTTTGGAGGAATTCTGGTGCAGGAAATCGCCAAACATATTGAAACCCGAAAAATTATTATTATTTCGAGTGTTCGAAGCAATTTAGAATTTCCGCGAAGAATGAAAATAGGCAAAACTACAAAAGCCTATAAATTGATTCCGATGAAATTAATTTTGAATATCGAGAATTTAGCAAAATATTCTTTTGGAGAAAAAGTCAACAAACGCATCAAGTTATACGAAAAATTTCTGGCCATGCGTGATATTCGCTATTTGCAATGGGCAGTTGAAAATGTAATTTTATGGGACAGAAATGTGATCGATCAAAACGTGATTCATATACACGGCGATCAGGACGAAGTTTTTCCTATAAAGTATATCAAAAGCTGCATTATTGTGAAAGGCGGAACGCATATTATGATTCTCAATAAGTATAAATGGCTCAATGAGAATTTGCCTTCTATTATATTGGAAGATTAAATTCCAAACTCTTGTGGTTAAGAACCTTTGTCAAAGTTTAAAACTTTGACAAAGGTATATCTACGCGTAAACAAAGTCATTGCGAGGAACGAAGCAACCGCACTAACAATAAGCAAATCTTGGTGATATATTGCGTGAGATTGCTTCGTTCCTCGCAAAGACTACAATAGTCAGCATCTAAAATAAAAAAATCCCAAACTCTTTTGGAATTTGGGATTTCAATATTGTAATTTAAAAATCGTTAGATTTTCTTCATTTGTTCTTTCATCATGGTGATTTGCTCTTTCAACATGCCTTGTTTGTCCAATTTTTTAGCTTCGTTCAATAAATTGGTAGCTTCCAATTTTCTTCTGCGTGACATGGCAACTCCGGCAAGGTTTAATTTAGCAACGGCTAAATCCATATCCATTGATAGTCCCAGTTCGATTGCTTTTTTGAAATGTTTCTCAGCCTGATTGATGTTCGTTTGAGATAACATGATTCCGTGTAAGTAATTAAAGTATCCTTGTTGCTTTCTTACCAGTGCAGCTTCCGGATTTTTAATGTATGCCAACCATTTTTTAGCGCCTTCGAAGTCTTGTTTTCTTAATTTAAGGAAAGCTAAAAGGATAAATTCGTTTTTGAAGTAAAGAAAAATTGGAATTGCCGTTAGTAAAATAAGGAAAATTCCGTTCCCGATATTACTTTCTGTAAATTGCCAAATGCCAGCGACTACAAGAAGTCCGGCCAAAATAAGTTTAATATTTTTGTGAAACATAATTATTGTAAATTTGTGATTGCAAAGATAGTAAAATGAATTAAAAATATTTTTATAAAACTACTTGCGAGAAAAAAAAGTCTTTGTATATTTGCACTCGGTTTTGGAATAACGATATTCAAAAACAGAAAAGAGATATTAGATACCATTTTAAAGATACAAAGCAATGAGCAAAAGAACATTTCAACCATCGAAAAGAAAAAGAAGAAATAAGCACGGATTTATGGACAGAATGGCTTCTGCGAATGGAAGAAAAGTTCTAGCGCGTAGAAGAGCAAAAGGAAGACATAAATTAACTGTTTCTAGCGAGCCTAGACACAAAAAATAATGTTTCTATAAACATAAATAAGGCGTTACTTTTTTAGTATCGCCTTTTTTTATACCTTGTCAGTAAAAAAACTTGCAACATTCTAGTTTTTAAAGCACTACAGATTATTTTTGAATACCATATATAACTACACAATACAAATAAAATGCCTAAAGACACATCAATAAAATCAGTTTTAATAATAGGTTCAGGACCTATTGTTATTGGTCAAGCTTGCGAATTTGATTATGCAGGATCTCAATCTGCACGTTCTATTCGCGAAGAAGAGATTGAAGTTATCTTGATAAACTCAAATCCAGCGACAATTATGACCGACCCAACCATGGCCGATCATGTTTATCTAAAACCTTTAACTACAAAATCGATTATTGAAATTCTGAAGGAACATCCACAAATTGATGCCGTTTTGCCTACAATGGGAGGACAAACAGCATTAAATTTATGTTTGGAAGCTGAGGAAAAAGGAATCTGGCAGGATTTCGGAGTAAGATTAATTGGAGTTGACGTAAACGCAATCAATATTACAGAAGACAGAGAGCAGTTTAAACAGCTTTTAGAAAGAATTAATGTACCAACTGCACCGGCAAAAACGGCTACTTCATACTTAGAAGGAAAAGAAATTGCTCAGGAATTTGGTTTCCCGCTTGTAATTCGTCCTTCGTTTACACTTGGAGGAACAGGAGCAGCAGTGGTTTATAAAAAAGAAGATTTTGATGAGCTTTTAACTCGCGGACTTGAAGCTTCTCCAATTCACGAAGTTTTGATTGACAAAGCTTTGATGGGATGGAAAGAATATGAGTTAGAACTTTTGAGAGATAAAAACGATAATGTTGTAATTATTTGTTCAATCGAAAATATGGATCCAATGGGAATTCATACCGGAGATTCGATCACGGTTGCACCAGCGATGACATTATCCGACACAACATTCCAAAAACTAAGAGATTACGCAATCTTAATGATGCGTAGTATCGGAAACTTTGCGGGAGGATGTAACGTACAATTCGCAGTTTCGCCAGACGAAAAAGAAGATATCGTAGCAATCGAGATTAATCCTCGTGTGTCTCGTTCATCTGCATTAGCATCAAAAGCGACTGGATATCCAATTGCTAAAATTGCTTCTAAACTGGCTTTAGGATACAATCTTGATGAATTGCAAAATCAAATTACAAAATCAACTTCGGCTCTTTTTGAACCAACTTTGGATTATGTAATTGTGAAAATACCACGCTGGAACTTTGATAAATTCGAAGGAGCTGACAGAACTTTAGGTCTTCAGATGAAATCTGTTGGTGAAGTAATGGGAATCGGACGCTCGTTCCAGGAAGCTTTACACAAAGCAACTCAATCTTTAGAAATCAAAAGAAATGGGTTAGGAGCTGACGGAAAAGGATATAAAAACTACGAACAAATTATCGAGAAACTAACTTTTGCAAGTTGGGATCGTGTTTTTGTAATTTATGATGCCATCGCAATGGGAATTCCGTTGAGCCGTATTCATGAAATCACAAAAATCGATATGTGGTTCTTAAAACAATACGAAGAACTTTATACTTTAGAAAAAGAAATTTCGAACTATAAAGTATCTAATCTTCCAAAAGAATTATTGCTTGAAGCCAAACAAAAAGGTTTTGCCGACAGACAAATCGCTCACATGATGAATTGTCTGGAAAGTGAAGTGCACACTTTGCGTATGGATCAGAATATTAACCGTGTGTTTAAACTGGTTGATACTTGTGCGGCAGAATTTAAGGCGCTTACACCTTATTACTACTCCACTTTTGAGGCTGAAATCGAAAAAGCAAACGGTGAGCGTTATGTAGATAACGAAAGCATTGTAACAGATAAAAAGAAAATCATTGTCTTAGGTTCAGGACCAAACAGAATTGGTCAGGGAATTGAGTTTGATTATTCTTGTGTGCACGGAGTTTTAGCTGCAAAAGAATGTGGTTACGAAACGATCATGATCAACTGTAATCCTGAAACGGTTTCTACTGATTTTGATACAGCTGATAAATTATACTTTGAGCCGGTTTTCTGGGAACATATTTACGATATTATTCAGCATGAAAAACCAGAAGGTGTAATTGTTCAGTTAGGCGGACAAACAGCTTTGAAACTTGCTGAAAAATTATCTAAATACGGTGTAAAAATCATCGGAACTAGTTTTGATGCACTTGATTTAGCCGAAGACAGAGGACGTTTCTCTGACTTATTGAGAGAATTACATATTCCTTTCCCACAATTCGGAATTGCTGAAACAGCTGATGAAGCTTCTGCTCTTGCAGATACTTTAGACTTCCCGTTATTGATTCGTCCTTCTTATGTATTAGGAGGTCAGGGAATGAAAATCGTAATCAACAAAAAAGAACTTGAAGAACACGTTATCAACTTGTTGAAAACGATTCCAGGAAATAAATTGCTTCTGGATCATTATTTAGCCGGAGCAATCGAAGCGGAAGCAGATGCAATTTGTGATGCTGATGGTAATGTTTACATCATCGGTATTATGGAGCACATCGAACCTTGCGGAGTTCACTCTGGAGATAGTAATGCGACATTGCCTCCTTTTAACTTAGGAGAATTCGTGATGCAGCAAATAAAAGATCATACTGTAAAAATTGCAAGAGCTTTGAAAACTGTTGGTTTAATAAACATTCAGTTTGCGATTAAGGATGATACGGTTTATATTATCGAAGCAAATCCAAGAGCTTCGAGAACGGTACCATTTATTGCAAAAGCTTACGGAGAGCCTTATGTAAACTACGCTACAAAAGTAATGTTAGGGCACAATAAAGTAACGGACTTCAACTTTAATCCACAATTGAAAGGATACGCGATCAAACAACCGGTTTTCTCTTTCAGTAAATTCCATAATGTAAACAAAGCATTAGGACCAGAAATGAAATCAACAGGAGAAAGCATCTTGTTTATTGATGACTTAAAAGATGATCAGTTCTACGAATTGTATTCAAGAAGAAAAATGTATTTGAGTAAATAATAACTCAAATGTTTGTATAAAAAAAGCTCCATGAAAATGGAGCTTTTTTGTTTATGTGTTTTATTAGTATGCGAAATCATATCTATAATTAAAAGTTCCCTCAGTAACTTTTGTTGTAATGGGATTTGAAGCACTTACTGGTTCTCCATAATCTTCTACACAATTAAATGAAAAAGTGCCTGCTACTACTTTTGCGGTTAAGTCAATAGAAGTTATCGATAATTTACCTTCAAATGGATATTGAATTATACCTTTACTGTTATAAGATATATCAATTTGTGTTTTTGATGCATTAAATGTACTGAATGTAATAGGATAAGTACCAACTTTAAGATCACTTCTTTTAATGTAAAGTCTAATCTCATCTAAACCTAATCTGCCTGCCAATTGAATGTATTCTGTTGCAGGGTAATAATCAAATATTGGTTTTGTAGCAAAATTAGAGTTGAAAGGATTGTTCATTTCTGCCAATACACCATCAATTTTTGCTGTCATTGCATATTTTGCTGTTGGTACAGTTACTTCTTCATCTGCAGTGTTTGAATCGTTATCACTTGAGCAGCTGTTTAATACAAGAATTAAAAATAGTAATAGGATTTTTGTTGTTTTCATTTATTATTTTATGGTTTGATTAAGCGGTAAATGTAGGCGATATTCTGTTAATTGTTTTAACTTAATCTAAAGTTTTTTTTGAAATAATGATGATTATACATATAAAAAAAGCTCCATTTTCATGGAGCTTTTTTCGTTTTGTTAACTTGGAAGTTGGTTTTTATTTGAATTATAATTTCAAGAGATTATTCATTTGAAAATGACATATTATCTCTTGTGTTTTTTTGTACTGAAATAGCGCCAAATAGTGCTAATAAAAAAGCAAATGCATAGAAACCTTTTTCACTTGGTAAAATAGTTGCATTCCAAAGGCCAACCGTTAATAATACAATTGATAAAAGTGTTCCAAACCAGCAAATACCATAATACATATCTGTTACCGGAAGTTTTTCAAGTCTGTCTCTTACGCTTTTTTGTAATGAAACTACAGCAAAAAGACCAAACATTAAAACTGTAAAATAATATCCTTTTTCGTTTAAAAGCATTTCGGCTCTAGCCAGACCCACAATGTATCCTATCATTCCTGCTCCCAGTGCGACCCAAGACGCTGCAATAAAGGCATTCGATGTTTTTTGTACCATATTTTTTATTTTTGGTTATATACAAATATAGTTAAAATCACTATCGATTAAAACAAATGACGGTAAATATTATTAGGGTTTATCTTTCAAATATTATAAGAAAAAAGCTCCATGATTGGAGCTTTTTTAGTTTATAAAGTAAGTAAAAGATGTATTTATTGTTTGATCAATTGCTGCAATGGCTTTAATTGTTCCATATCGATGTTTGATTGTTTCAAAACAGACATTAAGGTCATGATGTTATTCGGGTTCATGTCTTTTCCTAAAACGCGAACCACTGCAAAACCACTTTCTTTTTTGTTGGCAAAAACGATAAACTCTTCTATGTTGTCATCTGTACCCACATAACTTATTGATGCACCGTCTTTACCAGATCCAAATTTCATCAATTGCTGGTATTTTGGATTCTTCAAAATCGCAGTGACTTTTGTTCTTTCGGCTTCAAATTGCGCCTGATTTTTATCATTTGCCTTGAATGCCAGAATATTCATTTTGTCAAAAGACTCTATAGCTTCTGTTTGTGCTGCTGATAATTTTGCTTTTTCCAGATTTAAAATAGTTGGCGAAAGGTCAACTGCAATAAAATCTTTTTTATCTGTATTTTCTACAAAATACTTCTGTAATGAAGGCTCAGAACTACAACTTATCAAAGTTAGTAATGCTAAAACGGCTGAGGTAAAAACAGTGATTTTCATAATTATTTTTTGCCTTTAGAGGCTTTTTTTAAGTCAGAACCACCAGGAAGCTGCATCTTGTCTGTAAGAACAGAAATTTCGTTGATATCAAAATTACCTGTAAGAGATAATAAAACAGTCTCGTCATTTTTGGCGCCGTCTACAAACATTAGTAATTCTTTAATCTGAGAATCAGTCGCACCGGATTTTACCATTATTCTAACGTTTTTCCCGCTATCATTTACACGCATTAATTCTTCTAAACCGGCAGATTTCATGTATCTTTCTGCAGAAGCTTTCATGTCTGCTTCAATTTTAGGATTTTTGGTTGTAAATACTTTCAGGTAATCTAATTTTTTAATAAGACTGATGTACTGTGCAGTTTCTTTATCAGAAGCATCGACTTTTACTTTGCTCATTAAATCAAACATTTTTTTGTTTACAATTACTGAGGTTACATCGTCCTGACCATCATACTTGTCAAATGCACTTTGAGCATAAAAAGCAGTAGTGAAAAATGCAAAAACCAGGGTTAAAATTAAATTTTTACTCATGCTTTTTTTATTGTTTTTTCTGTATTCGTGAATCGTTGATTTCATTTTGATTGATTTTTTTATTGTTTAAAAATTTTGTTTTTTGATTGTTCATATTCTTTAATGTATTGTACACTTTCGATACCTACATTGACATTGTTTGATAATAAGGCCAAAGCTTTTTGCGTTGCGGCAAGTGCTTCTTCCGGATCATCATAGGTTCCTAATTCTGATTGCGCTACAACCGGAGCTGTATCTTTTTCACCAACATAAAAATAGGTCCCGATTCCCAGTAAAACAACAGCAGAAGCTGCAATTGATAACCACGCCACATTTCGTTTCTTAGTTTTTAGCGGTATTGTTTGCGTCGATTTTTGTTGTTTTACCTGAGAGAAATAACCAAACATTGGTTTGTATTGCTCTAAATGCTGCGCAACATTTGATGAAGAAAAATATTCTTTTAATTGATTTTCTTCGGCAATACTAGTTTCTCCCTGAAAGTATTTTTCTAATATATCTTCTATTTTATTGAATTCCATAACGGTGTGTATTAAGCATTGATTCTCTAATTTTTTTTCTCGCTCTCGAAAGTGCTACCCGAATAGCCGTTTCATTCATGTCGACAATTTTCGCAATTTCATCAAATTCATATTGTTCAACATCGCGTAACTGTATTAATATTTGTAATTGTTCCGGCAACTGGCTTATAATTTTTTCTACCCATTCTAAACTATCAATATCTTCTATTTTTTTATCTAATTGAGGCTCTCTGTCTGTAAAATTATTATGTACAATTTTAAGATTTCCGGCTCTCTTTGATTTTAACTGGTCCAGACAATAATTTTTTGTCATTGTCATGGCCACGGCTTCAATATTATTATAAGCATCCAGATTGTCTTTCTTATTCCATAACTTCACCATCACTTCCTGAGTCGCATCTTCAGCTTCTTCGGTGCTTGTAAGTAATCTTTTTGCCAGACGAAAAACCTTGTCTTTAAAAGGATTAATTAATTCTATAAATACAATTTGGTTCATCTTTTGGTTAATTTTTGGTTTTTGGCTGGTTAATGTCAACGACTTTGGTTTGATAAATTCAGAGTCATTTTCATTTTACAAATAACCTTTATCAGATCGTTTATATAGTCAAGACGAGGCACAATAATTTTTGTTACAACAGTATTGATTTTTTTTTCTTAAAAAAAATACAATAAACTTATAAATGTTAAAACTAAAGGTAGTATTTTTACGTTAATACAATATCGAAACATATTTTTATGAAAACAATATTAAGAAGTGTCCTGCTAATATTTTTATTGGCTTTTTCTTTGCAGTCCTGCGAAGATCAGGATGATGTTGCAGCTCCGGCGGATTTACAAGTAAATAATTTTATCTGGAAAGGATTAAATCAGTATTATTTATGGCAAGCAGATGTACCTGATTTATTAGATGATCGTTTTGCAAATCAAGATGCATTAAATTCTTTTTTAAGAGGATATCCTGCACCGGAAGACTTGTTTCAAAATTTATTGAACAAACCAATAAGCAAATTTCCTAAAGGACAAGCTATAGATCGTTTTAGTTGGATTGTTGATGATTATTCAGTTTTGGAAGGAGAACTTCAAGGAACAACTAAAAACGACGGGGTTGATTTTAGATTAAGTTATAAACCGGGAAGTTCAACAGATCTGGTTGGTTTTGTACGCTATATTATTCCGAATTCTAATGCTTCAACAAAAGATATTAAACGCGGTGATCTTTTTACAGGAGTAAACGGAACACAACTTACCGTATCAAACTATCAAAGCTTGCTGAATGCAGATGGCTATACTTTAAATATGGCTGTTTATGATGGAACAAATATAAATACTAACGGTAAAACAGTTGCATTAACGAAAACAACTTTGGATGAAAATCCTATTTTAATCAATAAAGTAATTACTTCAGGAAGTCACAAAATTGGTTATTTGATGTATAATGGTTTTTATGCTAATTACGATTCAAACTTAAATGATGCTTTCGGACAATTGGCAGCACAAGGAATTACAGATCTTGTACTGGATTTAAGATATAATGGAGGAGGATCCGTGCAAACAGCAACGCGTTTAGCGAGTATGATTACGGGCCAGTTTAAGGATCAGATTTTTTCTAAAGAAAAATGGAATAATAAGGTAAATGCTTATTTTGAAAGTGAAGATCCGGAATCATTAAATAACAGATTTGTAGATAATATTGACGGACAGGCATTGAATAGTTTGCATTTAACAAAAGTATATATCATTACAACTGATGGAACAGCATCTGCAAGTGAATTGGTAATTAATGGTTTAGCGCCATATATTTCTGTAGTTCAGGTAGGAGATGTAACTGTTGGTAAAAATGTAGGTTCGGTTACTTTATATGATTCAGAAACTTTTACAAAAACTAAGGTTAATCCAAATCATAAATATGCAATGCAGCCTTTGGTGCTTAAAATTGTTAATTCAAATGGTTTTGGAGAATATACTAACGGACTTCAGCCAGCTTATCTTCAACTTGAATATATTGCAAGTATGGGAGTTTTAGGAGATCCATCTGAACCGCTTTTAAATAAAACAATCTCGGTAATCACAGGTGTCGCAGCCAAAAAAACACAACAGGACAGAGCAGAGGCATTAAGAACTTTTATAGATGCTAAATCAATGAATGGCATTAGAAATCAAATGTATGTTGATAAAGCTCCCGAAGGACTGTTAAGAGCATTAAAATAAAAGAAATTAAAAAAGGCTTTCAGAAATGAAAGCCTTTTTTTCCAAAAAAAATAAAAAAATAAAGTGTAAAATGATTGTCCGGAAATCCGGAATATTCTTTTAGCTGTTTTTATTAATTGTTAAAGTAAAAACCGTTTGAACCAACTCCTGTGGTTAATGTTTTTAGCAATTCTCCTTTTAAATTATAGATGTAAGCATTACCATCTGCTGTAAATTTTCCATCAGCAAAATAAAGACGACTGTCATTAACAGCAAATCCATACAAATAACCTGCAGGTGAAGAAGCAATAACGGTTGTAGAAGGTGTAGTTGCAGTTATGTCCATAGAATAAGCAGCACTTTGAACAGTGTAGTAAATTTTGCTGTCTTCAATATCCATAAAAGAAGCTCCGTCTAAACTCTCCGGGAATGTAATTTTTGAAACTGATTTATCCGATAATTTCACTTTCACGATTTCGCTTCTGTTTCCATAAGGACCTCTTAAAATGTATAAAGTTCCGTTTTCTTCTTCAATACAATCAGCACTGTCACCAATTTCTACAGGAGTTTCAAGTGTTTTTGTTGCAATATTTACAACCAGTAATTTGCTGCTGTTAAATGGTTCTGTTATATATAATTTACCATCTTTTAAAACTAATTTGTTAGCCGTAGCATTTAATTCAATTTTAGATTCGAAAGTATTAGTTGCTAAATTAATTACAGCTACATAATCATCGATATTTCCATTTGGATTTTCTTCTGGTTTTTCCCAGTTGTAGTAAGTGTTCGCATTGGTAACATACGCTTTTCCATCTTTTACAACTCCATATCTTGGATTAGCAAGCCCAGTCTCAATTTTTGCAATTAATTTGAATGTATATCTGTTTACAACATTGATTACGTTAGATCCACCGGCAATGATATAAGCTCTGTCACCATCAAAAAAGATATTTTGAACAAATTTTCCAATCACATCACTTGGGTTAGCAGCCTTATAAGCATCTTTTGTGAAAGTACTGAAGTCATTACTTGAGAAAGAAATGGTTCCAACTCCTGTACTTCCTTCATTTAAAATGAAAAAACCATTGTCATATTCTCCTTTTGGTTCATCAGTATTATCATTGTCGTCGTCGCTTGAACAAGAAGCAAATAAAGAAATGCTAAGCGCTATTAAAAGTAATTTACTAAGTTTCATAAATATTAAAATTTTAGAGTTAAATACATGTTGAAATTTCGACCCGGCATTGGTCTGTCTTCGTAGCCTTCATAATCTTTATTGAAAAGATTTAAAACTTTAAAACCCAGTTTAAATGAATCCAGGAATTTAAAATCATAGTCTACACCCAGATTTGAAACCATATAATCGTTTATGATTTCGTCTTGATTATTATCTGCTCTGGTATACACAAAGCCGTTATATAAAAATTGATAGTAGGCAGTAATTCTATTTCGGGAATAAGAAACAGCTGCAGTAGCTTTATTATAAGGAACAAAGAATAACTGGTTTTTAGTTTCTTCATTCTTTGAAGCAGTGTAAGCATAAGATGCATTGGCTCCAAAATAGTTTTTGCCAAATTGTTGTTTCCAGCTTAATAAGGTTTCAGCTCCATAACTGTTTACTTTGTCCGTATTTTGGGGAGACCAGATACCGTTTTTACCGGGAACCCATTGCAATAGATCTTTTATTTTGATGTAATAAAAATTCTGTGTAATCGAAAAATTTTTGAAGGTAAACACATTTCCAATTTCAGCCTGATAAGAACTTTCAGGCTTTAAATCCAAATTACCACCCGGACTCCAGTAAAGATCATTATATGTAGGGATCCTGAAATTTCGTGATACATTTAGTTTTAAATTATATAACTTACTAAATTGATAAGCAGAACCCAAAGAGAATAAAAGCGGCGATTCATAATTATCTGTAAATTCTTTTCTGATTCCGAATTCATTTTTCCAGTTAATCGAAATATCTTGTTTTACAAGCAAAGAGGCAGAGCTTATCTCGCGAATATGATCTCCAAAATCAGTTCCGTAGCCTTTCGTTCTGTTATAATCTACAATTCCGTTTATTTGTGTCGATTTAAAAATCGTGTAGCCTAAATCTAGTTTTGTAATTAAACTTTCGGTTTTACCGTAGCTGTAATAATCTTTTGTGTTGTCTGCAAAATATTGATAATTTTCAAAGATGTAAGCCGTTTTAAAATTGGTTTTGAATTTTCCAAAATCACCATCATATTCTAATAAATTTCTATTGAAACCATTTATATACTTGCTTTTAGTTTCGCTTTCTGTTAGTAGTGAAGTATTTCTGTCTGTATTTGATGTTTGGCTGTAAAGTTTTATTGTATTTTTTGAATCAATTTTATAACCCACATTGGCACTCATCGTAACAATATCATATTGCCCGTTTTGATTCCAGCGCTGTTCACCGCGCCAGGTGTATCGATTTAAATATTTATAATCGTTTGTGGAACTATTTTTAGAAAAACCAATCTGAGCGCTCCATTTTTCGTTAGAAATATTGCTTTTATAATTTATGCCAATAGTATTAAAGCTTCCGTAATCTAGTTTTACACTATTCTCAAAGCGATTATAAAAAGCCAGATCATTATTTAAATGTACCGTTCCGCCAATTGCACCCGTTCCATAAATAACACTTCCTCCTCCGGCTTTTACGCTGACAGAATTATAATCGGCACTTGAAATTGTATTAAAGTCCGTGCTTCCATTCATTTGTGAATTAATGTTGATTCCATTCCAGATTACAGCAGTCTGAGAAGCAGTTGTTCCTCTAAAGGCAACCGAAGAAAGCATACCGCGGCCGTATTCTTTAAAATAAATTGTAGAATTATAGTTTAATAAATCAGTCAGTAAGGCTTCATTTTTATTAATTACAGAATCATTTAAAACCTGAACTGACTGTGAAGCAGAGTATTTTTTAAGATTAGCATCAGAAACTACAACTTCTTTAAGTTTGTTAATAGAGTCATTCTGCGCCGAAATAAATTGGCACAGCAATAGCAAACAAAATGCAAAACGTTTTTTTAAAGTCATAATTTCTACACTCTTTTTCCCGAGAGTTCGATATTTGTTATAAAGGCAGGTCTCCTGGCTTGCGTTTTGTTGTTTACCTTCCCACTCGCGGTGGCGAGCAGTGGTTTGTAGTTAACAACAAACATTCTTTTCAGAACTAAGCTTACAGTTGCGGGTACAGCTCAAGAATTTACTTGATTCCCTTTTAATGTGTTTTAAATAACACAACCTTAATTTTCTGCAAAGATAAAGTTAAAATCACCGAATCTTCAAATTTGTTTTGCTTTTTGTGACAAATTCTAAACAAAACGATGTTTAAAGTACTATTTTTATTACTTGTCCAAAATCAACTTTGTTATTAAAAGCGTCTTTTAAGGGCAATTCTGAATAATGACATAAAATACTTCTAATGACTCCGGCGTGAGAAACTATGATAATCGGCTTATTTATTTCTTTTGAAATTTGATCTGATAAAAAATCAGCAACCCTTTTATGTAATTCAACAAAAGATTCTCCATTTGAGGCTGGAATATTCACAAAATCTTCCATCCACGGATTTAATTGTTCAGGCAGAATATCATTCCAGTTTTGCATTTCCCAATCACCAAAATTCATTTCTTTAAGGCGTTCATCTTCCTGGTAAGAAATGGTTTTTATTTTCTCTTGAATGTGTTTTGCTAAAAGTGTGCAACGTTGTAAAGGACTCGAAAATATAATAGCTTCAGGCGGAAGTTGAGAAATAATGACTTCAAAAACTAAATCAAAAGGTTCCGCAATTGCAACATCCGATTGTCCGTAACAAATGCCTTTTTCGCAAATTGTTTCGGTATGGCGAACTAAATAAATTTCCATAGAAAAAGAATACTTAAATAATAAATAACTTCACAAACCTGTTGTGTTGCGCCCAGACAATCTCCGGTATAACCATCAATCCATTTTTTGAAATAGCGAGCCAGAAAATACCTCGTCAAAAAAACCGGAATTACAGCTAAAAGAATTTTAAAATTGAAATAGGAGAGTACCAACATTGGAATTAACCCGAATAAAAAAGCACCAAAAACCTCTTTCCACCTATGATTTTTTGCAATGGGTTTGCTTTTGCTCGTAGCATCATCACGTGAATATTCATGCGTAAAGATGATTGAAATTGCCGCTAACCTACTGATAGAATGTGCAGAAACAAATAAGAGATAAACTAATAAATAATTGTTTTGAATGGATAAAAGCGAAATAGCCTCAGAAAACAATTTGAATTTTACAAGAAAAAGCAAAACTAAACCAATTGCTCCATAAGCGCCAATTGCGCTGTCTTTCATAATGATAAGTATTTTTTCTTTAGTCCAGCCTCCGCCAAATCCATCACAAACATCTGCAAAACCATCTTCATGAAATGCACCCGTTGTCAAGACCGAAGCAATTATCGCTAAAATAACCGCAGTTTCTGTTGATAGAAAAAAGGAGAAACCATAGAAAGCAAGAAATGAAATGCTTCCAACAATCCAGCCAATAAACGGGAAATATCTCGTTGCCTTATTTAAATATTCAGGATTATGATCGATGTTTTTTGGACAAGGAATTCTGGTGTAAAACATTAAACAGGTGAAGAAAATATGGAGTTCTTTTTTCATTTAAAGAGATTATTTTTAATTGTTTTGTCATTTCGACGAAGGAGAAATCACACTAGAAATTCCGCAAAGAAAATCATTAAATCTTTGTCGAGCAACGTGTGTGATTTCTCCTTCGTCTAAATGACAGAGATTGTGGCAAATTATTATTTTTTTTCTGAAAACTGAAAACTGCGACTGTATTACTTCCTACTAACCCCCGCACTTTCAAAACTAGCCATTTCATTCAAAAAAACTTCTGCCGATTTCAAAATAGGAAAAGCAATCGCACAACCCGTTCCTTCTCCCAAGCGCAAATCAAGATTCAGAATAGGTTTCGCAATTAAGTAATCGAGTAGTTTTTGATGTGCTTTTTCTGCAGAACAATGGCAGAAAACAGCATTTTTATGAATATCAGGATTTATTTTTGATGCAATTAAAAAAGCGACGCTACAAATAAAACCATCCACCAGAATAATCATTTTATTTTCAAAAGCAGTCAGCATTCCGCTTGCAATCTGAATAATTTCGAAACCGCCAAAATAAGCGAGTTGGGGCATTAATTCGGCCTGACCGGAATAATTATCAATTGCTTTTTTAAGAATTTCCTGTTTTTGAAGGAGCTTTTCATCTTCAACACCAGTTCCTTTTCCAACACATTCTTCAATTGAAAATCCGGTTAAAATACTCATTAAAACAGAAGCCGTAGAGGTATTTCCAATTCCCATTTCGCCAAAACCAATGCAATTCGAACCTGTTTTTGCAATGTCTTCAACAATAGATTTTCCTTTTTCAAAACACAATTGTAATTCTTTTTCGCTCATTGCGGGAATGTGCAGAAAAGACTGAGTTCCTTTAGCTATTTTGGCATGAATTAAATGGGCATTTGTTGGAAAATCATAATTTACACCGGCATCTACAATAGATAACTGAATATTATTTTGATTACAAAACACGTTAATTGCTGCGCCGCCTTCGAGAAAATTCCCAACCATTTGGCGTGTCACATCTTGCGGATAAGCACTAACTCCATGATTTGCAATTCCGTGATCTGCGGCAAAAACCACAATATTTGGATTTGTAATTTTTGGGTTTAAAGTTTCAAAAACAGTTCCGAGTTGAAAAGCTAAAACTTCTAAAGTCCCTAGAGAACCAACAGGTTTTGTTTTAGAATCTATTTTTTCCTGCAGAAGTTTAGCAAAGTCATTTTTGTTATCTGAACCTTTAGTTTTTAATTGAAAATCTAAAACGCAGTTTTCAGCAACATTTTTTATTTCCTTACAATCCGGAGTTTCCGATTTTTGTTTCCATTGCAATTGCTGCAACATCGGTTGATTGTTGTAATTCGTAGCCGGTTTTCCGATGCAGAAATATCCCAAAGGCTCGATATTTTCAGGCAAATCGAGGATTTTTTTAAACTGATAATAATTCAAAATCGAAACCCAGCCCATTCCATAACCCTGATCTGTAAGCGAAAGCCAAATATTTTGAGCCGCACAAACCGAACTAAATTTCACCGCCTCATTACTACCAACGGTTCCAATCGTAAACTGATTCAGAACAGATCTGTCATAAGCAATAATAAGTCCGATTGGTGCTTCTTCAATCGCCTCCAGTTTCAGCGATTTATAATGCTCTTTTTGTTCGGGATTATCGGTAAGTTCTTCTGCTTTTTTATTATAATCTAAAAATAAGTCTTTAATCGCACTTTTTACTTCAGCCGATTTGATGATAAAATAGCGCGTAGCATCCGTCAATCCAACAGAAGGCGCCCAATGTCCGGCCTGCAAAGCTTTTTCAATTACTTCATCAGGAACTTCATCAGTTGTAAAATGTCGGGTATCGCGACGTGATTTTAATATATCGTCTAAATGGCTCATTTTTTAAATTCCAATTTTTTTAAATTCCAAATTCCAACTCAATATCAATGACAATTGCAAAAATCAATTTCAATTTGAAAATTTAATATTTAAGTAAAGGTAAAGTATAGCGTTGGAATTTGGGATTTTAAAAATTGGAATTTCATTTTTAACCTTTTATTTTCACCGGAATTCCCGAAACCATCAAAACCACTTCATCTGCTTTTGAGGCCAAAAACTGATTCATCCAGCCTTGCAATTCCGTAAATTTTCTGCCAATGTGAGTTGCCGCGTGAACACCCATTCCAATTTCGTTGGTTACAATAATCAAGGTTGCATTTTCATGATTGGCAATTGAAATAAATTCTTTTTTTGCTTCTTCCAGACTTAATTCTACATCATTATTAGTATCAACAAAAAAGTTCGTCAGCCAAAGCGTTACACAATCAATCAGAGCCACTTTGCCGGAAAAATTAATTTCACTTAAATGTTTTTCCTTTTCAATATTAGTCCAGCTTTCATCTCGTTCTTGCTGATGCCTGTTGATTCTGTCCTGAAAATCATCATCCCACTTTCTCGCTGTTGCTACATATATTGGTAAATCTGAAAGCTGCAAAGCCAGATTTTGAGCATACCTGCTTTTTCCTGATCGCTCGCCTCCGGTAATTAGGTAAATCATTAGTTAATTGTGAGTTATGGGTTATGAATTATGAGTTTTTATGGCGTTCCCCAAGGGTCGGGCTATCCGCTTTATCTTTTATTTTTTAAAGAAAAAAATAAAAGGATATCGCTTCTATCCCTAACGCAAAAGACCAATCTTGTTTTTAAGAAATGAGATGCAATTAACAACTAATAATTTACAATTAACAATTAATAAGGGCAATGCCGACAATTGTTTCCACAACAAGTTCCTCTTTTTAAATGAAACCAGGTGGTAAAAACGTAGTTGCCATTTTCAATATAATAATCAAGATCTTCTATTAATTTTTCGGTCTTTGGCAAAGATAAGGCTTTATTTTGGAGCGCTTTTGTCGGAGTCATTGTTTCGACATAAGCATCAATTTTGTCTATGCACGCTTCTTTAAAGCAGTTTGGACAAAGACAATCTCCTCCTTCAGAAAGATTAAAAATAGGAGGATAGTCGTTACACCAACATTTGTTTTCAACAGAAATATCGCCGCAACTAAATACAGAGTCGCAACTCGAGCAAATTTTGGTTTTTGTGGTATTCATATTAAAGTAAAGATAAATTTGGTTTTTTGTAAGAATAAAGGTAAATAAAAAAATTATAAATTGCGTTACCTTTGTTATTATTGAAAACTTAATTGTCAATCGCATTGGTTTAAATAAAACAAAACAGTAAAAACGACAATACAAAGTCTATAAAGCAATATAACCTACATATGAAACATTTATTCCCTAAATTAATTTTTGTTTTATCTTTTTTTCTTCTGGTTGGATGTAAGAAAACTGAAACGACAGAGATTGCAAAATCTGAAATTCCTCAAAATAGTATCGAGTTCGCTTCAGGACTATCGATCGTAAAGCACGACGGATATTCCGTTGTAACGGTAACAGAACCGTGGCCAAATGCAAACGCAGAATTTACTTATATCTTAAAAGAAAAAGAAGCTAAAGTTCCGGATAGCTTACAAAAATATACAACCATAAAAGTGCCACTTGAATCTATTGTGGTAACTTCAACAACAAATATTCCGTTTTTGGAAATGCTTGATGTTGAAGATAAATTAGTTGGTTTTCCTCATACCGATTATATTTCTTCAGAAAAAACAAGAGCTTTAATTGATAAAGGTTCCGTTAAAAATGTGGGACAAAACGAAAAATTAAATATCGAGCAGTTAATAGAATTATCACCGGATTTGATTGTCACTTTTGGAGTTGACAACAACAATCCAATGCTGGATAATTTGAAAAAAAGCGGTCTTAATGTTTTTATTCAGGCCGATTGGATGGAACAATCTCCGCTTGGAAAAGCAGAATGGATTAAACTTTATGGTGCTTTATTTGGAAAAGAAGACAAAGCAAAAGAATTGTTTGATAAAATTGTAGAAAGCTACAATCAGGCGAAAAAATTAGTAGCAGATCAGCCTGCAACTTCAACCGTTTTGTATGGTTCAATGTATGAAGATCTTTGGTATGTCGCGAAAGGAAACAGCTGGGTCGCGCAATTTATGAGCGATGCTCAGGCCAATTATTTATGGGCTGATTTAAAAGGAACAGGAAGCGAAGGTTTATCATTTGAAAAAGTATTAGTTAAAGCCAAAAAAGCAAATTTCTGGATCGCTTCGGGGTCGTTTAAAACCTTGGAAGAATTCGGAAAAAGTAATCCGCATTACACTCAATTTGATGCTTTTACTTCGAAAAACGTATATACTTTTGAGGGTAAATTTGGAGCAACAGGAGGAACCATTTATTATGAATTGGCACCAAGCCGTCCTGATTTAGTTTTAAAAGATTACATCAAGATTTTTCATCCCGATTTATTGACAAGTTATGAATTTACTTTTGCCTCTAAATTAAATTAATTGATAAATTCAAAGCGAAATATAATCCTGTTTTTTGTACTTGGTTTGGCACTTTTATTTATGTTCTTTCTGGACATAAGTTTAGGATCGATCACGATTCCGTTCAAGGAAGTTTATACCAGTTTGACAGGCGGTCAAGCCACTAAATCAACTTGGGAATATATCATAATCAACTATCGTTTGCCAAAAGCAATAACCGCTTTTTTGGTTGGAGTAGGATTGTCGATAAGTGGTTTACTGATGCAGACATTATTCAGAAATCCATTAGCCGGGCCTGATGTTTTAGGATTATCTTCGGGAGCGATTTTGGCTGTTGCCGTCGTAATTTTGGGAGCAGGATTATTGCCGGCATTTTTAAATGAGATCTTATTATCACCATACGGAATCGTTCTGGCTTCAACATTAGGAAGTGTTTCTGTTTTATTATTGGTTTTATTGGTAGCACAGCGATTACGAAATACAATGGCTATTTTAATTGTCGGACTTATGTTCGGAAGTTTTACAAGTGCGATTGTAGGCGTTTTAACTTATTTTAGTTCGGCAGAACAATTGCAGAAATTCACCTTTTGGTCGTTAGGAAGTCTTGGTAATCTTTCGTGGACATCAATTTCTGTTCTGGCAGTTTGCGTAGGTTTAGGTTTGCTTTTAAGTGCAGGAAGTATCAAGCCTTTAAATGCATTGCTTTTGGGTGAAAATTACGCTAAAAGCATGGGTTTGAATTATAAAAAAGCACGACTAATTATCATATTTACGACGAGTATTCTGGCAGGAAGCATCACGGCTTTTGCTGGTCCAATTGCTTTTATAGGTCTTGCGGTTCCACATATTGCTAAACTCACTTTTCAAACGAGTAATCATGCAGTTTTATATTGGAGCACGCTTTTTTATGGCGGAATAATTATGCTGTTTTGCGATATCGCATCTCAATTACCGGGCTTAGAAACTACGTTACCAATTAATGCAATCACGTCCATAATTGGTGCGCCGGTTGTTGTTTGGTTATTAATGCGAAAAAGAAATTTTCAGTAAAAACTTACAAAATTTTAGTAACTTGCTTTTTTAACACATAGAAACATAGTTTTTATTTCAATTAAAAAAAAACAATGATTACTCAAAAATATTTAAACGAATTAACTTATGAAGTTGTTGGAGCTTCAATAGAAGTGCATAAGATAATTGGAAAAGGATTGCTCGAAAATGTTTATCACCAGTGCTTGAAAGAAGAACTTTCACAGAGAAAATTAAATTTTTTCACAGAGATGAAAGTGCCGATAATTTATAAAGAAAAAGAACTGATTGCAGATTTTAGATGTGATTTATTTGTTGAAAATTGTTTGGTAGTAGAACTAAAAACAGTTTCTGAAATAAATTCAATTCATAAAGCTCAACTTTTGACTTATATGAAACTTTTAAAGGCACCAAAAGGAATCATAATTAATTTTAATTGTTTTAATATTTTTAAAGAAGGACAACAAACATTTGTAAATGAATATTTTAAATTACTACCACAGTTTTAATCATACATCTACGTGATAATTTACGAGTAAATTTTAAAATTACTTATTCAATCCAATAAGAAAATCTATGTTTCTATGTGTTTAATAAATAAGCATTTCAATTTGTTGGCAAAGTTTAATTTCAATGCCTATGTGATAATTTGCTAGTAAATTTTAAAATCACTTATTCAATCCAATAAGAAAACCTATGTTTCTATGTGTTTAAAAAAATACGCACCAATGAAAACCATTCTAAAAACTTCAAATCTAAATATTGGCTACAAGTCCAAAAAAGAAAGTGTGACCATAGCTGAAAACATGAATTTGAATTTGTCTTCTGGAAAACTCATTGCTTTAATTGGTGCAAACGGAATAGGGAAATCGACTTTATTAAGAACCATCACAGGAATTCAGCAGCCTTTATCAGGAAATGTTTTTCTGAATGATAAAAAAATAGATACGTACAAACCGCTGGATTTAGCACAGAATTTAAGTTTAGTTTTAACTGAAAAATTACCGCCAAGTAACCTGACTGTTTTCGAACTCGTTGCTTTAGGAAGACAACCTTATACAAATTGGATTGGAACTTTAACTGAAACAGATATAGAGAAAGTTCAGGAAGCTATGCAATTGACTCAAATCGAACATTTAGCTACAAAAAAGCATTACGAAATTAGCGACGGACAATTGCAAAAGGTTTTAATTGCCAGGGCTTTGGCACAAGATACCCCGCTAATTATTTTGGATGAACCTACCACACATCTGGATTTACTGCACAAAGTTTCGCTTTTCAAATTATTAAAAAAGCTTACACAAGAAACTCAAAAGTGTATTCTGTTTTCAACACACGATATCGATTTGGCGATTCAGTTAAGCGACGAAATGATTATAATGACACCCGAAATGGTCGTTCAGGATGAACCTTGCCATTTAATTTCAAATGGAAGTTTTGCAACTTTATTCAAAGACGATCATATTGTTTTTGACGCCCAAAAAGGGAAGTTTGTAATTACCTAAACGATGTTTTTTCTCTATTAAATCTACTTCTATGTACTTTAAGAGTAATCGATAATTCACTAATATCTGTGCTATAATTTGCAAGATCAAATTTCATTACCTGACCAGAATCAATAATATAGTAGACAAAATAGTACTTAATATCTTTTTCATTTCTATATTCAGTAATAACTCTTTCATTTTCAATATTGCTCCACGGAACAAGAATTAAATCCTGATATTGAATTCCCTCAGCATTAATTTTAAATTGAACTTCATCAATTCTTTTTATTTCTTTAATTAAATAAGGAATCTGAAATAGAAAAATTCCCAATAACACAAGAGATATAATAGATTTATTCTCATTAAGAAAATAGATAGCAGCGATAGCAAGTCCAATCAAAAGTAAGATTCTTAAAAGAATATATGTTCGCGTATAATAAATAAAGACTTCTTTTGAATAACTGAGATTATTTGCGTCAATAAGTGGTCTCATACTAGACCTTCAATTTAATCTGGCGTTTCGCTTCTCCAACAACAAAAGCTACAGAATTGGCAATATTAAAACTGCGGATTAATTTTGACATCGGAATAGTTAAATGATTTTCAAAACGTGCTAAAACTTCCTTGCTTAAACCAACACTTTCTTTTCCGAAAACCATCCAGTCGCCATCCTGAAAATCGGTTTCTAAATATGATTTTTCGGCATGCGAACTCATTAAAAATACACGGGAATGATCCGGAATTTGTTTTACCCATTCGTCTACATTTTGATATTCGGTAACATCAAGATGCACCCAATAATCCAAACCCGAACGTTTTAGGTTTTTATCGTTAATTACAAAACCAAAAGGATGAATTAGATGCAGGCGACTTTCAGTTCCCACACATAATCTCCCAATGTTTCCGGTATTATTTGGTATTTCCGGTTCTACAAGAACAACGTTTAGCATTTTTTTGAGTTAAGAGTTAAGAGTTATGGGTTATGAGTTTTTAAAAATTATCAAATTATCAAATTATCAAATTGACACATTATCTAATTGAAAATCTTTCACTTCGAGAACTTCTCCCGCTTTTAAGTTTTGCAAATATACATTTCTTATTCGAACACGAACCAATCTTAAAGTGGGAAAACCAACCGCCGCAGTCATTTTACGAACCTGACGAAATTTGCCTTCATTTACAGTTATTGACGCCCAGGAAGTTGGTCCGTGACGTTCATCCCGAATCTTTTTTGCTCTGGGACCAAAATCAGGAATTTCGGTAACGATAAATGCAGAGCAGGGTTTTGTTTTGTATTTTCCACCTTCAAAGCCTATTTCAACACCTTTTTGTAGTTGTTCAATTGCTTCGGGAGTTATTACGCCATCAACCTGAACGTAATATTCTTTGTCAACATTTTTGCTTCTTATTTGTTCGCTTACTTTTCCATCAGTAGTTAGTAAAAGCAATCCTTCAGAATCTTCGTCAAGTCTTCCAATTGCCATTGTTCCTTCGGGAAAATCATGCAATTCACCTAAAAGCTTTTTCTTTCTTTTTAGTTCATAAATAAACTGGCTTAAATAGCCGTAAGGTTTAAAAAGAATGAAATGACGATGCATAGTTTTATTTTTTGCAAAGATAGTTTTGTTTCATCTTATTAAAAGAATAATTCAAGAATAAACTAAAAGCTATGTTAAACCCTTTCGTTTTAAAATTTAGAATTCGTAATATTAGTAAAGAAACTCAAATAATAAAGATATGGACACAAATGATTTAGGCTCTAAAAAAATAAACGGAGTACAGAAAGACATAGATGAATCTAAAGGGAAAAATATTCCACACGATGGAAAAGCAGATGATGCCAACCTGAAAAAAGAAGTCGTAACAGACAAGGATGGAAATAAAGAAGTTGTGGAACGGGCACGAAATGAAAACGAAGACATTAAAAAAGTCAAGGGCGATGTGAATCCGAATAATGCAAATGCAAATCGCGGTGTTGCAACAGAAGAAGAAGCTGAAAAAACGGTAGAGAATAAAGATAGAAATTCTGACGTTACACCCAATCGATATTCAAATTCAAATCCGGAAAGTCATAAAGACAGAGGGAATATGAAATTAGATGAAGATAAGTAATAAGAAAAATTTAATGGTTTTAGGTCATTTTAATGTAAAATAACATTAGATTATGAAAGTGCGTTAATGTTATTTTAAACTTGGCTTTTGAACTGGTCAGCCATCAGGATCTTCGTAAATTGTAGGTAAATTTAAAATATATTAAAATGGCACTTTTAGACAACAAAGTTGCTTTTGTATCCGGCGGAGGTTCAGGAATTGGACGCGCAGTTGCAGAAGCCTACGCCCGTGAAGGCGCAAAAGTAGTAATATCTGATATAAATGTAGAGCACGGTGAAGAAACCATAAAAGTGATAAAGGAAAATGGCGGAGAAGCCTTTTTTGTAAAAGGAGATTCATCGAGCGCGGCAGACAATAAACATATGGTTGAGGTAACCGTTTCTAAATACGGTCGGCTTGACATCGCCTGCAATAATGCAGGAATGGGAGGACCGGCGAAACCTACGGGAGAATATGAGCCGGAAGCCTGGGATAAAGTAATTGCGCTTAATTTGAGCGGTGTATTTTATGCCTGCCGTTATCAATTGGAACAAATGGAGAAAAATGGAGGAGGAAGTATTGTAAATATTGCTTCGATTCATGGTCAGGTTGCAGCGCCGCTAAGTCCGGCTTACACAGCTTCGAAACATGGAGTTGTAGGTTTAACAAAAAACATAGCAGTAGAATATGCTCAGAAAAATATTCGTTGTAATGCTGTAGGACCAGGTTATATCGAAACGGCTTTATTAAAAGATAATTTAAATAAAGATATGATGAATGCCGTTGCTGCAAAAGCACCGATGAACCGTTTAGGAACTGCCGAAGAAATTGCAGAACTGGTAACATTTTTAAGTTCAGAAAAATCATCATTTACTACCGGAAGTTATATTATTGCCGATGGTGGATATACAGCAATATAAAGTATTTTTTTATAAAATTTCTAAAGCTATCTCGTAATGAGGTAGCTTTTTTTATGTAATAAAGTTTTATTTTTTTAAACAAAATAATAAGTTTTTATGTATTAAAAAATAATTATATATTAATTCGTACAAAAACATATAAACTTGTAAAGTCTTTATATATGTGAGAATAATTAAATAAAGGAATAAATAATTTGATTTTTAATGTAATATGTTCATAAAATGGAAAGCAATAAGTTTAAGTTTTCACAATATTCTCTTAACTTTAAAGATTATAAATTTGATTTCTAAAAACTCTATTTTAAAAGTATGAAAAACAATTACTCTTTTAGTCACCTAATGACTTTTTTAAGTTTTTTCTGTTGCTTGTCAGGAAATCTTTTTGCCCAGACAATGCCTGCGGCACAAACTTTGCCTTATCAGCAAGATTTTTCATTTGGTGCCACAATAACAACATATCCAGTTGGATTTCAAGGTTGGACAGCAAGTGTATCACCAGGTTCTACCTATAATGTAAGCGGTACTATAGTAGCCGATAGACCTTTAATAGCAAGCAGTACAGCAGCTACTACGAGTGGAAATTTTCATAATTATAATGGTAAAATTGGATTTTTGAATAATAGTAGTCTCGATTTATCAATTGGATTCGCAATAGATGCTACAAATCAAAAAGGTATTCAGGTTAAATATGAAGCCATGACAATACGTAATCCTTATGGAACAGGAACAGGAACAGGATATTCAGATCGTATTAATGAAATGGTTTTAGAATATCGTGTTGGTACAACTGCAGATTTTAAAATATTATCAGAAACAGCTTATCAAAATATTCAAACAGCAGTTACGACGGGCATTGCTCCTCAAAATCCCCAAACTATAAGAGTTACATTGCCATCAGAATGTGACAATCAGCCAATAGTTCAAATAAGATGGATTTCTAAGCAAAATTCAGGTGGAGGCTCTCGTCCTTCATTTGCAATTGATAATATTGATATCAGAAGTGACCTTGTCGCACCAGTAACTGTTACTGGTTATCCAAAAACGGATAATATTTTAGGACAAAGTTTTGATTTCTTTAATAGATTAGATGAACCAGGAAAAACATATTATGTACTGTTACTATCTGGAAGTGCAGAACCAACAATTGCTCAAATAAAAGCAGGTCAGGATGCAACCGGAACCGCAGCTTTACAATCTGGATCTTTCAATATTACAGATGCATCTCAGGAATATGTAAAAAGTTTTGCAGGTTTAGCACTTAATACTGCGTATTCTGTTTTCTCTATTTCTGAAGATTCTTATGGAAATGTTCAGTCAACGGTAAATAAAGTCGACGCTACAACTTTAAGTGTTGCTACTCCTACTATATCAACTACAGTTTCTTCTCTTGATTTAGGATTTTCTGAAGCCAATTATAGTTCAGAGAATTTAAGTTATCAGATACAGGCATCAAATCTTACTAATGATGTAGTCGTAACTTCTTCTTCGTCAAATTTTACTATTTCTAAAGATAATACCAAATTTGGATCTACTTTAACATTTGTTGCTGCTGATTTTGCTTCTAATGCATCCCAAACCGTTTATGTAAAGTTTACACCAAATGCAACCAGCAGTTTTTCAGGACAAATTGCACATGAAACAATTGGTGGAACAGGTAAGATTGTTACACTATCAGGAGTTGGAATTAATCCTTATATACAAGGATTCAATGATCCTAATGTATTGACAAACAGCGGATGGACGCAATATAATGTAGCCGGGACTACAAATAAATGGATATCAACAAATGATCCAAGAAACATAAATTCCGGAACGGGAGCGGTTTTAGTAAATGGATTTTCTGATACCGGAGCAAGCAAAGACTGGTTGATTTCGCCAAGATTACGTTTAGATACTTTTTCTCAATTTGCCTTATTATCATTCTATTCACGTAAGTTTTACACTGGACCATCTTTAAAATTAATGGTTTCAACTGATTATGATGGAAAAAGTAGTCCTGAAACTGCAACATGGACAGAAATTGATGGTAAATTTCCAACTGTAACAGGAACTTACGCGCAATCACAATATATAGATTTAAGCGCATTTAAAACTAACAGCACTTATGTTGCCTGGGTTTACGAAACGACTTCAGGTGGGAATACTTTTGCAGCCGAATGGTCATTAGACGACGTTGCTATAACGGAAGAGTCAGGTTATATAACTTCAAATCCTGTTTTAGATTTTGGAGTTGTAAACGAAAATACACTATCTGCAAGTCAGTCTTTTGTTTTTCAGGGAGAAGGTTACGGAGATATTACGATTACAGCTCCTGCAGATTATCAATTATCATTAGACAATATTACGTTTCAATCTAGTATTGTAGTTGAAGCAACAGAAGCAGCAAATAAAAAAACAATTTATGTAAGATTTGCACCTTCTTCAAAACAGTTAAAAATTTCAGGAACTTTAACAGTAACGGGTTTTGGTTTAAATAAACAAATTGGTTCGTTTACGGGTTCTTCGTTGCCAAAAGAAGATACTTTTGATATTGTAACGTATAATTTAGAGTTTTTTGGTACAGATGTAAAAGGTTCTGATGGAAAAGAATTTGGCCCAACCGATGACGCATTACAAATTGAGAATGTAGCCAAAGTAATGAATAAACTTGATGCAGATGTTTATGTTGTGCAAGAAGTATCTGATGAGCCATCTTTAACTGCTTTAATCCAAAAAATAAGTATTAACGGAAAAACATTCGATAAAACAATTTCAACATCATGGTCGTATTCATTTGATGCACCAGATCCACAATTCCCACCACAAAAATTAGTAGTACTTTACAATACACAAACAACGACAGTAAAAAACACCCGTGTAATGTTTAAGAACTTCTATGATCAGATACTTGCCGGAACTCCAAATTTATTGCCTGGTTATCCGGATACTCAAAAAAGCTTTTTTTCATCAGGACGTTTGCCTTATATGGTACAAATAGAAACGAATGTTGGCGGAGTAAAAAAACTACTTAATTTGGTTGATCTTCATGCCCGTGCTAATAGCGGTACCGATATTGGTAAATACAACATGCGTAAATACGATGCTCAGGTATTGAAAGATAGTTTAGATCAATATTATCCAAATTCTAATTTAATCATTTTAGGAGATTATAATGATGATGTAAAAGCGTCTGTTATTACACCAAATCCTTCTTCTTATAAAATGTTTGTTGATGATACAGCAAATTATGATGCACTTACTTTAGGTATTAGTCAGGCAGGTGCTTTCAGTTATTTAAGTTCAAGTGGATTCTTAGATCACATCATGATTTCTAATGAATTAACAGATGAATATATTGCAAACTCAACTGCAGTTTATGATCCTCGTGCTGATATTGCGAACTATACAACTACAACTTCAGATCACGGACCGGTAATTGCTCGCTTTACTCTGAAAAGCGACAATTTATCTACTATAGATTTTGACGCTAAAAAAGGTTTCGCTCAGGCGTATCCCGTTCCTGCAACAGATATTGTAAATATTGTAGTGAAAACGGCTGATGATAAAGATTTAAAATTAAGGCTTTATGATATCTTAGGACGTTTGGTTGGCGGTCCAATTGAGATAAAAGCTTCGCAGGAGAGTAATGCTACTGCAGTTCAGGTTAGTAATTTAAAATCTGGAATCTACTTTTATACCTTAAGTGAAAACAATAAAGTTGTTTTTAAAGATAAGATTATCAAGAAATAATTAAAGTAAGTAATATTTAAAAAGGCTGTCTGAATTTCAGACAGCCTTTTTGTTTTATCAATTTTTGCCAAGTAGAATTTTAGTGCGATTTAAATCTGTGTTATCAGAAATGGATAAGAAATAATCCAATTGCCATTGCTGTGTTTTTTGAGCTTGTTTGCTTGTCGTTTCATCCCAGGGCGGATAAACTCTCGTTGCTCTAATTCCTTCTTTTGTTGAAGTGGTAAAAATTCCCTTTTTCAATAAGATGTCTTTCGGGAAAATAAACTGACCTGCTAAATCTTCTTTCTGAACGCTGATAATTACAAAGTCAATTTCGTCATTATAATCAAAAGGTTCTATAATTCCGTTTTGATTGCGTTTCCATAAAGTTACAAACTGTCCGGTTTTTGTAGGCGTAATTTTAGCTGATCTGAATTTAATCCTGTTTTCACCGATTTTAAAATCAAACGCATCATATTCATGGCTTTCTTTTTCCGGCTGAGGTTCAGAACAATCAAAACCGCAAACATCATAAACCAGTTCTTTGGCAATAAGTAAACTTTTTGGAAACGATTTCGAATCTTCCCAATTCTTTTTAGAAGTCATTTAATGTTATATTTCTTCCGAAATTACAATAAATACAACATTAAAAGTTAACATTTAATCCAAAATTAAATCCCCATTGAAACTGATTGAAAGATTGCTCGTTTAAAGGATTTATATAATAATTCATCGCAGGTTCTACAAATACATTGGTTTTTTTATAAATACGATATTGTAATGTCGTACTCAACAATGAACCGTACACATAATCATTTGCATTTACATTTTCTCCAATAGAACTGCCATTAAGAGCCATATTGTTAGAAATTAGTTTACCCACAAAACCGCCGGTATTCAAACTGATATTGGCTCTGTTTTTATTAAAAACAGAGTATGAAACTTCAAGCGGAACTTCCAGATATCTCAAACTCTGATCTAACTTTCCACGTTCTACATTATCACTTTTTAACGCCATTATCGTATTTTTAGGAACAAATACATAATTGGAATTATCCGAAATTGGAGCAGCGGCAACCGATACATTTTGATTAAAATAATCGCTTTGGGTTAAAAAAGCATTTGTTGTTCTCATATAAGAAACATCAGCAATACTTTGTCCCAATTCGTTGAATTTAACTCCGGAACTTACAGCCCATTTTCGGTTGATTTTGTATTTTGTTTTTACTCCGTAACTATTACTTTGTTTAGAATCGTTTATGTTTCCTAACGTTTTATCTTTTTTATAGTTTTCAGAATTGGCAACACCGGCAAAAACTTCTACCGCCCATTTTTCATTTTTGGCAATAGCGTTCTTTTTCTCTTCTTTTTCTTTTTTAGTTTCAGGCGTTACGGCTACAATTCCTTTTTCTAAATTTTGAAGTTCGGCCAACTGAACAGAATCTTGTTTGCTTAATGCATCGCCAAATTTAGAACTGCTTTTTTGATTGTTAGCGATCGCTTTTTCGTTAATTATAAATTCATTTTTAGGTTCGTTTATACCTGTATTAGCTTTTTTATCTTTGTTTAAAGCTGAGTTAAACGGATTTGAAGCCACATTATTGGTATTATTTGCCTTCAGTTTATCTTCAAAAATAGAAGAAGGAGTTTGGTTTTTAGAATCCTTATTGAATGAATTCGTTTTATTCGGAACAAAAGATTTTTCGGCTACAGCTATATTTTCTTTTACTTTTTCCGTATTCGAAAATTGATTTTTAGAATCTGTATTGAATGAATTGGTTTTATTCGGAACCAATGATTTTTCGGCTACAGCCTGATTTTTATTTGCTTTTTCCGTATTCGAAAATTGATTTTTAGAATCTGTATTAAGTGAATTCGTTTTATTCGGAACCAATGATTTTTCGGCTACAGCCTGATTTTTATTTGCTTTTTCCGTATTCGAAAATTGATTTTTAGAATCTGTATTGAATGAATTGGTTTTATTCGGAACAAATGATTTTTCGGCTACAGCCTGATTTGCTTTTACTTTTTCAGTATTTGGTATTTGATATTGAGAAGGCGAATTAAATGTTTTTTCATTATTCGGAACCAAAGATTTTCCGGCTACTGCCTGATTTGAATTTCTTTTCTCTGAATTTAATGTTTTAGTTTTAGAAGCGGTATTAAATCCATTGTCATTATTTGGGGCAAATGATTCTTCGGCTACAGCCTGATTTGGTTTATTTACTTCTAAATTTGATTTTCCATTTAAAACGCCTTCATGATTTGTTCTTTTTGAATTTAAAGAATTAACTGTAGTTTTTTGATTTTGATTTTTTTGATCTGATTCGTTTTTAACAGAATTATCGGCGTTTTCAAGTACAACGGCATTTTCGCGATTGTTTATTTTGTTCGTCGTTTCGTTTTGGATATTATTTTCCTGAATACTTCTGGTTTTTGAATCATCTGATTCTAATTTTTTCTCCTCGAGAACAACGTTATTATTTTTTTCAGAGCTAGTATTGATAGTTTTAATTCCGGCATCAGAACTAAAATGTAAAACAGTAGGGAGCATCAAACCTAATAATAAGCATGCGGCAGCAGACCACCAAAGAATCGCTCTTTTTTTCTTTTTTGGTTTGTCTAGTTTTTCTTCAATCTGACCCCATAATTCAGGAGGCGGAACACTTGAAAAGTTTTCCATTGATGAAAAAATATCTTCTATATTTTGCTTTTTCATGCTGTCTTAAAATTTTTTATGCTCAAAATTCTCTTTTGCAAAATGCGCTTGGCCCTGTTTAAATTTGATTTTGATGTTCCTTCTGAAATCTTTAGTAATTCGGCTATTTCTTTATGTTTCATTTTTTCAAAAACATATAAATTAAAAACCGTCCTGTATTGATCTGGCAAATCTCGAATATATTCTAACAGTTTTTCTTGTTCTATTTGAGGAATATCGACTTCTTGCTCTTCAATAAAATCAGTATCCGGGTCAAAAACATCGAGAAAGAAACTTTCTTTTTTCTTTTTATTTAAAGTTTCAATCAATTTGTTTATAAAAATCCTTTTGAGCCAGCCTTCAAAGCTTCCTTCAAATTTATATTGACTTATTTTTTGAAAAACAATAACAAATGCTTCCTGAAAAACGTCTTTTGCATCATCTTCGTTTTTCATGTATTTTAGGCAAATACCATACAAAACGGGAGAGAACAACTGATATATTTTCAGTTGTCCCTCTCGGTCATTTTGCATACACTGTCGAATATATTTGTCTAAATCGTCTTTCAAAAAGTGGTTATTTATTTTGGCAAAATTAGCTTTTTTTAACTCATTATGCTATCGCTTATAAATAGTACGGCTGGCATCTGAGTTATTGCTTAAAATGGTTAGGTTTTGATTGTCAAGCTTTTCTATTACATAAGTCTTGCCTTCAAACGTAATAAGATCATGTTCCAGTTGGTCAGAGAAACCTATTCCTTTTTCAAATTCATAAGGACTGTTTCTAATCTCGACATCGTTTTTATAAGTGATGACTCTTCCATTAGAAGTAAAAACAACTTTCTTGCTGTATCCGCTGGTTTTTGGGGTTGCAACATAAGGATTATTCGTTCCTCCAATTGATTTTTCCCAAATCCAGGTATTTACGATTGATTCAGAAGTTATGTTTGCTTTTTCAGCAGCAATAAAACTTGAAAAAAGACCAAAGGCAATAAAAAACAATAAAAGTCTTTTCATAATCTTATTGTTTTAAACTTATAACTTTATCCTGAATGGCTTTTTTGAAAACTTTTATAACGTCACTTTGATCTGCAGTGTCGTTATTATCAATGTAAATTTTAGTTATAGTTCCAGCCTGACGAAGTTGAAAATATACACCACCCTGATCAGCACCGTCAGGAGTACCGTAAGTTTTAGTTTGTCCTTTAATATTCAGAATTTCAGCAGGAACATTTTTTACGAATGAAGTATATTCACCTCTTTTTGTTGTGTTTGTATATTTATATTGCTCAAAACTGTAGTTTCCGGCAGCAACATTTTGAAATTTAAGAATATTGAAGTCATTCAACTGAAAGAATTTTTGACAATCTCCTCCTGTACATTGACTTGCAAAAGTTCCAATAACGATATTATCCGGAGATTCCGTAGTTCTGTTAAAAATGATTGGTTTTGATGTTTTAGGAATCAAAATAAAATCTGAAGGATAAGTAGGCGTTTGTGTAATTTGTTCACCGGCTTGTGGGCTTTTTTCATAAAAATTAATCACAATTTCGCACATATTTTCAACCATCGAAGTCATTTTTATTTCATAACCACTTGTTGGTTTTACCCCGGCATAAACTCCAACCAAATAATTTTTTGTAAAATCAATATTAGGATCGCTTGCAACAGGACAAGTATTAGCGTGTTTTGTAAAATTATCATCCATTTCAGTTTGCGTTCTTACCAACACAGCAAGTGGATTATTAGGTAAAGTTTTTACACTATAATTACATAAAAGAGGAAATCCTGTAAAAGGCACATCTACATCAGTACCGCAATTAGTATTAAAATCGTCGTTGTTAAGAGAGCAGGCACTAATCCCAAAAGCTATAAATAAGCCAAGCATTAATTTTTTCATGATCATTTTTTAATAAGTTATATTTAGTAGATAATCATATTTTAAAAAGGTTGCGTAAAACGACTTTTTTTGATATTATTTTTTTGAAAAATGGTTCAAAATGTTTGTTTAATTTTGAATTGATAATAATTCGTGAAATTTAAATTTTAAAATTCGGCACTACGTATTATTGCGTACTTTTACTTAAAAAATAACTTAGTTATGTTTGATTTTCTTCCGTTTTTAGTGGTTTTTGTAATCGCATTTCTTCCAGGTATTTACTTTGGAAAAATGTTGTTTTCGGCTAAATTTCAATCTGAAAAAGTAGGTTTAGAAGAAAGGTTAAATTCCAGTAACCATCAGCTTCAATTGCAAAAAGAACAATTTGAAAATGACAAAAGAAGCTTTGAAAAATTACTCCAGCTCAATAATGCAGAAAAGGAACACATTCGAACAGAAAAAGATAGTCTGGCAATTCAACTTTCAAAAAAAGAAGTAGATTTTGAAAATTTATGGGAACGTCATAAAGAACAAAAAGCAGAGATAACAGAGCTTCAGGAAAAATTTACCAAAGAATTTGAAAATCTGGCCAATAAAATTCTCGAAGAAAAATCGGCAAAATTTACAGAACAAAATAGTGAAAACATGAAAAATATCTTGTTGCCATTACAGGATAAAATTCATGTATTTGAACAAAAAGTAGATCAGACTCATAAAGAAAGTATCGATTATCACGCCGCTTTACGTCAGCAAATTATTGGTTTAAGCGAACTGAATGTTCAAATGAGCAAGGAAACCTTAAATTTAACCAAAGCCTTAAAAGGTGAAAGCAAAATGCAGGGAAATTGGGGCGAATTGGTTTTGGAGCGTGTTCTCGAAAAATCAGGATTAGAAAAAGGCCGCGAATACGAAGTACAGCAAAGTTTTACGAACACAGACGGCGCGCGTGTTTTGCCTGATGTGGTGATCAATTTGCCTGACGGTAAAAAAATGATTGTTGATTCTAAAGTTTCTCTTGTGGCATATGAAAGATGGGTTAATGAAGAATCAGATCTTCTTAAAATTGATTTTTTAAAAGAGCATGTACTTTCCATCAAAAGACACGTTGAACAATTGGGAAGTAAAAATTATCACGATTTATATCAAATAGAAAGTCCGGATTTTGTCCTGCTTTTTATTCCCATAGAACCCGCATTTGCCATTGCTTTAAACGAAGATTCTACCTTATATAACAGAGCTTTCGACCGCAATATCGTGATTGTTACGCCAACGACTTTATTAGCTACTTTGCGAACAATTGATAGTATGTGGAGCAATCAGAAACAGCAGGAAAATGCTTTTGAAATTGCGAGACAAGCCGGTGCTTTATATGATAAATTTGAAGGTTTTGTGATGGATTTGGTTAAAATTGGAAACAAAATAAAAGACACCAAAACCGAATATGAAAACGCGATGAACAAGCTGGTTGATGGAAAAGGAAATCTTATTTCAAGCGTTGAAAGATTAAAGAAAATGGGAGCGAAGGCCAAAAAATCGCTTCCGGAAAATATTATTATAAGAGCCTCCAATACCGACGAAAGTCAATCTCTAAATTAAACCTAACCAAAAACAGAATACAATAAACATGACTACAGATTTTAAGCCCGTTTCTTCCTCAAAAATTAGTATCTCAGAATTGATGCTGCCGTCGCATACCAACTTTAGCGGCAAGATTCATGGAGGATATATTCTACAATTATTAGATCAGATTGCCTTTGCATCGGCATCAAAATTTTGCGGTAATTATTGCGTAACTGCTTCGGTTGATACGGTGAATTTTTTGAAACCTATAGAAGTAGGCGAATTGGTTACCATGAAAGCTTCGGTAAATTATGTTGGCCGCAGTTCGATGATTGTTGGTATTCGTGTTGAAGCCGAAAACATCCAGACCGGCGCTATAAAACATTGCCTGTCTTCTTATTTTACAATGGTTGCCAAAGATAAAGAAGGTAAAAGCGTACAGGTTCCGGGACTTATTTTGTCCAGTCTGGATGAAGTAAGAAGATTTAGAAAATGCATCAAACAAATTGAAGCTAAAAAAGAAGTCGAAGAACATGCTAAAATCACGAATGTAAATTCAATAGAAGATTTAGCAAGTCTGGATAAATACAATGTTTTGTTGGAAATTGGATAATTTGCCTATCAAAATTTTTGTAAATTTAAATTACGTTATTAATAATTAAAAAATTAAAAAATGGTAAAGTTCGGATATACTATATTATATGTAGAAGATGTCGAAAAGTCAATTGTATTTTATGAAAATGTATTTGATTTTTCGAGAAAATTTATTTCACCGGATAATGATTATGGCGAATTAATTACGGGTGAAACTACGCTTTCATTTGCGTCAAAAAGTTTGGCAGGACAAAATTTAGAAGATGGTTTTATCGAAAGTAATCCTGAAGCAAAACCTTTTGCAATTGAAATAGGTTTTATAACAGATGATGTTCCAGCATTGGTACAAAAAGCAACTTCTTTTGGAGCAATATTAGTAAAAGAACCAACTCAAAAACCGTGGGGACAAATTGTTTCTTATGTGAGAGATTTGGATGGTTTTTTAATTGAGATTTGCACAGAGGTTGAAGGATAATCAATTTGCATTTTCCAACAAGTATTTCACATTTCATAATCTTATTTCAAACAATGAAAATTTCACAAATATTTAGCATAAATGTGTAACAAATAAGGCTGTTAAATTTCGTAAATTTAAGTAATATATTAATACATAGATTTTTAACGGAATATTGCCATTCGATTTTTCAAGACTGAGATAATTCAGTTGTTTTATTAGCCTAAAAAATGGAGTGACATAATTGTTTTATGCTGACGATTATGAAAAGAACTACTATACTTATTTTACTTTTTTCTGCATTTTCATTATATGCACAGGAAAAATTTACAACCAACACAGCCACTGTAAATTTTGAGGCATCTATTCCTCTTTTGGAGGAAATAAAAGCAGTAAACAGATCGGCTGTAATAGTTTTAGAACCTAAAACCAGTAATTTTGTTTGTACGGTAATCATCAAAGATTTCCGATTCAAATTAGATTTAATGCAAGAACATTTTAATGAAAACTATTTAGAAAGCGAGCGCTATCCTAAAGCAGTTTTTAAAGGTAAAATTGCACAATTTGATTTGAAAGATATCAATGATGTTGAAAAAGAATATTTGATTAAAGGAAAAATAACCGTACACGGAAAATCAAGAGAAATCGAAGTAAAAGCTTTGTTGAAAAAAGTGAATGAAGGGATACAGATTCATTCTGATTTTCCTATTCTGATTTCTGATTTTGATATTTCGATTCCGAGCAGAATAGTTTCAAAAATTTCACCAACTGCAAATACCGGATTAACAGGCGTAATTCGAAGTGATGAAATGGCGCTGGTAACTTTAAAATAAAGGCGTTGTTACGACAAACTGTTAGAAAGCGCAGTTTCAATATCATTGTATTGAAATTCGAAACCTGATTTTTGTATTTTTTCAGAAGAAACTCTTTGGCCTTCCAAAACAGCAACACTCATTTCGCCCAAAACAAACTGAAGTAAAAATTCAGGTACTTTTGGAAGCCAGATTTTATATCCATATAAATTTGCCAGTATTTTTGAGAATGAAGCATTTGTTGTATTATCCGTAATTGCAGCATTATACGCGCCATGCATTTCGATATCTGTCAAAGCTTTTAAATAAATATGGCATAAATCTTCTATGTGAATCCAGGGTAAATACTGTTTTCCGGAACCCAGAATTGTGCCAAAACCAGCTTTAAAAGAAGGAGCGACTTTTTTAAGAAAACCTTCATTTTTTCCCAAAACAATTCCGGTTCTTATTTTTACGGTTCTAATGCCTAATGAATTGATGGTATCAACGCTGTTTTCCCATTTCTCACATGTAGTTCCCAGAAAGTCGTTTGCAGGAATTTTATCTTCAGAACATATTTCCTTGGTTGTATACGCGCCATAAATTCCAATTGCAGAAGCCGAAACAAAAGCATCCAGCGATTTATTATTGTTTTTCAGTACATTATATATCAGTTCAACAGGTTTGGTGCGGCTTTCTAAAATATCTTTTTTACGTTTTTCTGTCCATCGTTTTTCAACAATTCCTTCGCCCGCCAGATGAATAATATAATCAGCTTTAAGGACCGCTTCTTCCTCTATAAAATAATTTTTTAAATCCCATCTGTAATAGGTGATTAGAGGCGTGTTCTTTCGGTCAGTACGGGTTAGAATGGATACTGAAAAACCATTGGCAATTAACACTTCTGTTAAGTATTTACCAATGAATCCTGATCCTCCGGTAAGTAAAACATTTTTTGACATGATAGTTTATAATATATTTAACAGTGCAACTTGTTTAGGTATTAGTAAAGATACTTAAACAATGCTTACCTTTAAGGCGAATTCTAAATTAAATAAAATGACCACTAAAAACAAGATAATCAGCAAAGAAGAGATCGTTTCACTATACATGGAGGAAGTTTTGGAGAAAGGACAAAAACCAAAATCTGTTTATCATTTTGCCAAGGAAAATGATTTTACAGAAGCTGAATTCTATGCTTTTTTTGGAACATTGGAAGGATTGGAAAAAGAAATTTTTAGACTCTTTTTTGTCAATACAGTTGACTTGCTTCATAAAAATGCAGAATATCAGGAATATGATATGAAAAACAAAATGCTGAGTTTTTACTTTACTTTTTTTGAAGTTTTAACTGCCAACAGAAGTTACGTTTTACAAGCTTTAAAAATAGATAGAAATCCGCTTAAAAATCTTTCTCAGTTATCTTCTCTTCGGGAAAGTTTCAAAGAATATGTTTCTGAAATTTTGACCGATGAGTATAGAATTGAACAGGAAAAACTTCAAAAATTTCAGGAAAAAGGAATTCAGGAATCGGCTTGGTTACAGTTAATGATGACCATAAAATTCTGGATGGATGATGCTTCCGCAGCTTTTGAAAAAACAGATATTTTTATCGAGAAATCTGTCAATGCTTCTTTCGAATTAATGAATGTGGCGCCATTGAATCATCTTATAGATTTAGGAAAATTTCTTTTTAAAGAAAAAATATACAGCAAACAATGAAAACAATTGATTATATCCCCACTTCAAAAATAGAAAGAGCCGGAAAACTAGTGCAGACTGGTGCAAAAATAGGAGTAAATTATGTGAAGCATTATGCTGAAAAAATGGTTAATCCTGATTTGACCCGCGATAAACTTAACGAAAACAATGCAGAAGATATTTACGACGGATTAAAAAGCCTGAAAGGAAGCGCGCTGAAAGTTGCTCAAATGCTAAGTATGGACAAAAACTTTTTGCCTCAGGCGTATGTTGAGAAATTTTCTTTGTCGCAATTTTCTGTTCCGCCTTTATCAGCGCCTTTGGTTTTGAAAACCTTTAAAACAAATTTCGGAAAAACGCCTTATGAAATCTTTGATGAGTTTAATGCTAACTCTGTCAATGCAGCAAGTATTGGACAAGTGCATTTGGCGACTAAAAATGGCAAAAAACTGGCAGTTAAAATTCAGTATCCCGGTGTTGCCAATAGTATTTCTTCAGATTTGGCTTTGGTGAAACCTATTGCGATCAGAATGTTTAATTTGCAAGGAAAAGATTCTGATAAATATTTCAAGGAAGTTGAAGACAAATTGATCGAAGAAACCAATTATTTACTGGAATTAGAACAAAGTAAAGAAGTTGTCGAGGCTTGCAGTAAAATCGAAAATATTCTTTTCCCGAATTACTATCCGGAGTTTTCATCAGAGAAAATCATCACGATGGATTGGATGACGGGAATTCACCTTTCTGAATTTACCGCAAAAAATGCCAGCCGCGAAATTGGAGACAAAATAGGGCAGGCGCTTTGGGATTTTTATATGTACCAAATTCATGTTTTGCGAAAAGTTCACGCTGATCCGCATCCGGGAAACTTTTTAGTTGACCAGCACAACAATTTGATTGCGTTGGATTTTGGCTGTATGAAACAAATTCCGGAAGATTTTTATGTGCCTTATTTTGAGTTAATCAACAAAAATGTGATTACAGATTCTGCCCGTTTTAATCAAAAATTATTCGAATTAGAGATTCTCCGTCCGGATGATTCTCCTGCCGAAATTGAATATTTTACTGAAATGTTTCATGACTTGTTATCGCTTTTCACTAAACCTTTCCAGGAAGAAACTTTTGATTTTGCAGATGAAACTTTCTTTGAAAGCATTGCAAAATTAGGAGAACGTTTCTCAAACGATACCAATCTTAAAAAAATGAATGGAAATCGTGGATCTAAGCATTTTATCTACATGAACCGTACTTTCTTTGGTTTGTATAATTTAATGTTTGATTTAAAAGCGAAGATTGTCGTAGATAATTATTTGAAATACTAATTCTTTGTTTCAGGTTTCAAGTTTCAGGTTGCGTAACTTGAAACTTGAAACAAAATTTAACTATCTCAAAATTCCCGCTTTATAAGTCGCAATCGCACGATCTCTTGCAAAAGCGTGATCGACCATTGGTTCATTATATCCCAGATCAAATTCAGGAATCCATTTGCGGATGTAGATGCCTTTTTCGTCAAATTTCTTCTGTTGAATTTCCGGATTAAAAACCCTGAAATATGGCGCAGCGTCGCAACCTGTTCCTGCAGCCCATTGCCAGTTTCCTACGTTGGATGCTAATTCAAAATCCAATAATTTTTCGGCAAAATAAGCTTCGCCCCATTGCCAATTAATAAGGAGATGTTTGCAAAGAAAACTTGCGACAACCATTCGAACACGATTGTGCATATAACCGGTTTCATTCAACTGACGCATTCCGGCGTCGACCATTGGGTAACCTGTAGTTCCGGAACACCAGCGTTTGAAATCGTCTTCATTGTTTCGCCATTGAATCCCATCATAAGCCGATTTGAAATTATGATTGACGCAATTCGGAAAGCTGAACAAAATCTGGATAAAAAATTCTCTCCAGATTAACTCACTTAAAAAAGTTTGATTTTTCTTGTTTGCCCAATTCACTAATTTCCGAATACTTACAGTTCCAAAACGCAAATGCGGCGAAAGATAAGAAGTGCTGTCTAATGCCGGGAAATCCCTTGTTTCTTTATAATCACCAATTTGAGTTAAGTTATGAGGAACTACTTTTATGGAACTTCGTTCAAAACCAATTTCGGCTAATTCAGGAAATTTAAATTTGTTTTTAGCGAAATTAGAAAACAAAGTTTTTGTGTCATATTCAAAAGCTTGCCCTGAGAGATGGTATTTCTCCAGCCATTTGTTTTTGTATGGTGTGTAAATCGTATACGGAAGTCCGTCTGCTTTTGTGATTTCTTTTTCTTCAAAAATTACGTGATCCTTAAATGAAAAGATTTCACTTTTATTTTGCTTTAATAAATCAGAAATTACCAGGTCACGTTTTATAGCGTATGGTTCATAATCTTTGTTGAAGAATACTTGTTGAATGTCATTTTCTTCTAAAAGTGATTTCCAAACTTCAGTCGTTTTTCCTTTTTTGATTAAAATTGAAGAACCAATTGCCTGAAGTTCTTCGTTTATTTTTTGGAGTGAATCATAAATAAAACTTACCCGCGCATCATTTTTCGGCAGATGTTCTAAAATATCTTCGTCAAAAATAAATAACGGAATTACTGGAAAATCAGATTGCAAAGCATTGAATAATCCGATATTATCATCCAAACGTAAATCACGTCGAAACCAGAAAAAAGTAACTTTTTGTTTTGTCATTATAGGAGATTCTGTACTTTGTTTTTTCGCCACGAATTCACGAATTAGTATATAAAATGGTAAAAAATCGCGGCTACTTCCTTATTTAATTATGCTTTTGTATTAAATAATTCTTCGATTTTATTGTAACGATAATCGAAAATTGATTTCAGTTTGTTTTTTACCATTAAAGAATTCGCAATTCGGCCTAAGAAACCAAAAGGCAAAGCATAATGCACAACGTCAGTCATTTTTGTGCCATTTTCGGTAGGTTCAAAAAAGTGTTTGTGATGCCATAAAGCATAAGGGCCAAAGCGCTGTTCATCAACGAAATATTTATTTTCTTCTGAAACCGTAATAATCGTTGTCCAGTTTATTTTAATTCCTAAAAGTGGTTTTAGCGTATACGTAATAATTTGTCCCGGATACATGCGTTTACCGTCAAAATCCTGAATTACAAAACTCATGTCGTCAAGCGTTATGGTTTGAAGATTTTTTGGACTGGAGAAAAAATCCCAACATTTTTCGATTGTGGCGTTTATATGTTGTACGGTTTCTAATTTATATACTTTCATGAAGTTTATTATTGCGAATATTTCTTAAAATACGTGAGCGTTAGGGATTGAAGTGGAGCTCTTTTTGTGTCAGGCTTTTTCTGCCTGATACAAAAAAGCGGGAACGGAAAGCCCGCCCCTTGGGGAACGCCCAAAATTACACTACATTTTATAATATTTGAAAGGAACGAATAACATTCCGAAACATTCTCCGTGCTCTTTTCCTAAATGTTTGTGGTGAATTTTATGTGCTTTTCGTAAACCAATCAGGTATTTGTTTTTGGTGTTTTTAAACCATTTAAAACGCTGATGAATCAAAACATCATGAATTAAAAAGTAGCAAATTCCATATAAGGTAACGCCACAGGCGATGAAAAACAAATAATTGAATCCGCCCTGAACGCCAAAATAAAAAAGCGTAATGCTTGGAATGGCAAAAATGACAAAGAATATGTCGTTGCGTTCAAATGTATCTTCGTATTTGGGCTGATGATGATCTTCATGAAAATACCACATCAAACCATGCATGATGTATTTGTGTGTGAGCCAGGTAACGCACTCCATGAAAAGAAAAACGCCTAAAAAGATTAAGAAAGAAATCATTTTTTATGTTTTGAATTGTTGAATTATTATTTTAAAATTTAATTTGTCATCGAGAGGAACGAAGCAACCTCACTATTATAAGACATACCGTTTGATTTAGCGAATGCAGTTGCTTCGTTCCTCGGAACGACAACACTGCAGGGAAAGCTAAAAAAAACTAAACCAGTTTTAATTTGTAAGTTACAAAAGATTGCGCTAAAAGTCCGGCTTTTGTATAATTTGAAACTCTTATTCTTGAATTTCCAATTTCGTAATAAGGCGTGTTTTTTAATTTTTTGAGTAATTTTCTATAATAGATGTACGCTGTATAAACGCCAAATTTTGCTTCGATAGGTAATTTTATAATTCCCTGATAGGCGACTCTAAAATCTTCCTCAATTTCTTTGATGATGGCGGTTTTTGCATTTTCATCAAAAGATTTTAAATCTACGCCCGGAAAATAATTTCGGTTTAGAATTAAATTATCATCTTTTAAATCTCTTAGAAAATTAACTTTCTGAAAAGCAGAACCTAATCGCATGGCTTCACTTTTGAGCTGTTCGTATTTTTGATCGTTTCCTTTTACAAAAACTTTCAGGCACATTAAGCCCACAACATCGGCAGAACCATAAATGTAATCTTCGTATTCTGTTTGGGTGTTATATGTTGATTTAATCAGGTCGAGTTTCATGCTTTTTAGAAATGCCTGAACCAAATCGTCTGTGATATTATATTGCTTAACAGCGTGCTGAAATGAGTTTAAAATTGGATTTAGGCTAATTCCGTTTTCTAAAGCTTTATAATATTCCTTTTCAAAATCATTGATAAGGTTTTCTTTATCGTAATCGTGAAATGAATCTACAATTTCATCAGCAAAACGAACAAAGCCGTAAATACTGTAAATACCATCTCTAATACTTGGCGATAACATATTTACCGCAAGCGAAAAGGATGTGCTGTAGTTTTTGGTGACCAATTTGCTACATTTGAAAGATACGGTGTCGAATAGTGATTTCATCTTTTTACGGTCTAATAGATTTTTGTATTAACTCAGCAACCAATTTTCCTGATATTAAAGCAGGTGGGACTCCAGGTCCGGGAACAGTTAATTGCCCCGTGAAATATAAGTTACGGACTTTTTTACTTTTTAGTTTTGGCCTTAAAAAAGCAGTCTGCAATAACGTATTAGCCATTCCATATGCATTTCCTTTGTAGGCATTATAATCTGTTACAAAATCATTTTTGCAGAATGATCTCTTAAATATAATATTATTTTTGATCTCTTGTTTCGTAAGTTGCTCAAAACGAGTGATTATTTTTTCAAAATACGTTTCTCGAAGTTCTTCGCTATCGTTTATTCCGGGTGCTAACGGAATGAGAAAAAAGCCGCTTTCCATTCCTTCAGGAGCGGCGGTTTTATCTGTTTTTGATGGAAAATTGGCGTAAAATAACGGAGCGTCCGGCCATTTTGGATCGTCATAAATATCTTTTGCATGCTGATTAAAATCAACATCAAAAAATAAAGCGTGGTGTGAAATGTTTTCTATTTTTTTATTGAAGCCAACAAAGAATAGAAGTGAGGAAGGTGCAAAAACACGACTTTTCCAATATTTTTCAGAATAGGCGCGGTCTTTTTCTTCCAGTAAAGTTTCGGTGTGGTGATAATCGGCGCCGCTTAAAATAATATCGGAGTTTATAATTTTTCCGTCAATTACAATTCCGGTTGCGGTTTTGTTTTCGACTATTATTTTTTCGATTGATGCATTGGTTTTAATCGTAACACCTAATTCAAGGGCTAATTTTTCGATTCCGCGAACAACATCAAACATTCCTGTTTTTGGATGCCATGTTCCTAAACCGAAATCGGCATAATTCATGAAATTATAAAAAGAAGGCGTTTTTGAAGGTTTTGCACCGAGAAATAAAACCGGAAATTCAAGAATTTGAACTAATCTTTCATTCTTAAATTCTTTTCTGATATCGTTGCTTACGTTGCTAAAAAACTGATTGAGTTTTAAAGTCGTTTGAATTGTAATTAATTCTAATGGAGAAATGCCGGGACGATACACCAAATCTTTAATCGCGATATCATAATTGCTTTTGGCTTTGCTTATAAAGTTGTCCAGTTTTTTGCCACTTCCTTTTTCGATACTTTCAAAAGTGGCTTTTATTTCTTCCAGATTATCATAAATGCTGATAAAATCATCCACGCCAAAATAAACTCTGTAAGCCGGATTTAATTTTATAAGTTCATAATAGTCTGAAGATTTTTTGTTGAAGTCCTGAAAGAAACGTTCAAACACATCGGGCATCCAATACCAGCTTGGTCCCATGTCAAACGTAAAACCATTTTTTTTGAACTGTCTTGCGCGACCGCCAATTGTGTTGTTTTTTTCGTAAATAGTGACTTTGTTTCCTTGTTTTGCCAAGTAACACGAAGCGGCTAATGCAGAGAAGCCTGAACCTATTATGGAGATAGTTTTTGTCATTTGTTTAACAAATATACAAAAACTTTAAACAAAATATTAGATCGAATCGATTGTTTCTTGCATCGAATCGAAAATTTTTATTCTTTCAGGAAGGTTTTTTGTTTCGATATGTTCTGTCATTTTACCCATAAGCCAGATTTCATTATTCTTTTGGAGTAATTTCTGTCCCATCGATTTTACATATTGATTGATAATATTGCGATCAGGCTGAATGGTCATAAATGAAACAAACGTAATGTTTTCAAAATGTCTCGTAAGATCCTGCAGGTTTTCAATTGGCATGCTTTCGCCCAGATAAATGGTTTTATATCCTTTTGATAAGATTTCGTATTGCAGGTACAAAAGTCCAATTTGGTGAATTTCATTTAAAGGCAATGAAAGAACAAAAATCCTGTCTGTTTTTGTTGGTTTTAATATCTGAAGGCTTTCCGTATAAATTAAAATCTTTTGTTTGATCAAATGACTCATAAAATGTTCATTTGCAGGAGTTATAGTTTCAGATTGCCATAACAGTCCTAATTCTTTCAAAAGAGGTAAAAAGTGATCTTTGAAAACTTCCTTAAATGATTTTTCAGAAATAAGCCAATCAAAAGTGTTGAAGAAAATTTCCTGGTCAAAATTCATCATTGCCATTTTAAAAGAAGTGATGGCATAATTTTGAGCATTTTTCTTTGAGATAATTTCGCGAACCAATTGCGGAATTTTTTCTTCTGGAAAGGTAGATATTTTAGATATTTTGTAACCATACTCGTGAAGTAAGGTTATGTTTAAAAGTTTTTGTAAGCTCTGTAAGTTATAAAGTCGAATATTAGTATCCGTTCTCATGGGTTCAAGAATGTTGTATCTTTTCTCCCATATACGGATTGTATGTGCTTTTATTCCTGATAAGTTTTCGAGATCCTTTATGCTGAAAACGGTCTTTATATTGTTTATCATTGTACATTAATTGGGTAAACAAAAGTAAAATAAAATCTGAAATTAGCTCTAAAACTTAAATAAAATGATGGGATTAAGGGAACTTTGTAGTATGATACTGATTTAATTTATCGAGATACAAAATCGTTTTAGTTCCATCCTTGCTTCTATTATACATTGTTTCGAATTTTGCGCCATAAATAATTTCGTTAAAAGTATAAGATGTTCGGGCAGCGACAGTATTACTAAACATATCATCAAAGGTGGTGATAAAAACAAGAATCTCACCATGAGTTCTTTTAAAATCTTCTTCGGTAAAATTATACAACGGACTTTCTTCTGTAATGGCATGAACTAACGTCCAACTTAATGAAAGCGCATTTATTTTGTCTAGTTCGAGATGGAGGCTGTAAAACTTGTTTGTTTTTGTACCATTTTCTTCAACGCTCATTCCCAAAGTGATTTTTGCTGTTGCATCTGTAAAATTTGTGTTTTTAAAAGGAACAAGGCGAATCATTAATGCTTTGCCATCTTTATAAGGAGCGATCAATGCGTTATGCGAAAATTTCAGGAATGCAGTTGGTTTGCTAAATCTTCCAAAAAATAATCCCGTTGCAATAGCAAAACTTAATAATCCAATTAAAGCTTCGGCTGCGGATAATGCGCTGGTTAAAAATCCGGTTGGACTAATATGTCCGTAACCAACAGTTGTGAAAGTTTGCGCGCTAAAAAAATAAGCCTGACCAAATTGGGTTAATATACTTTGTGATTGTGCGATTCCGTCAAGATGTTCGATTCCGATGGCGTAATATAAAACCGCGAAAATAAAATTGATTATAACGTAAAAGGAAAATAAAATCAACATGAATTTCCAGTTTGGCATGTCGATCATGGTGTGGTACCAACTAATACGGCGCAGGAAATTCATTCCTCTTTTTTCAATATTTGGAGTTCCGTTTTTATTTACAAATCTTCCACCGTAACTGTTTGCATTGGTTCCAAAACCGGAGTTTTCGTCTGTTTTGGCTTTATTATTTAGTTTTTTAAGAAGTGCCATTTATAGTTCATTTATAAGGCAAATGTAGTAATATCTTTTAAACGGAAATGAGTATGGTTTTTAAACAAAAAAGCAATCTGTAAAATGATATTCACAGATTGCTTTTATACTTGATTTTGGTTTTAATTTATTTACAGAAAGTAGCTCTGTTTTTTATGGCGCTTTGGCTTCCTAATTCGATTGCTTTAGAGAAGTCTTTGCAGGACTTCTTTTTCTCGCCCATTTTGTTGTAGCAAAGTCCTCTTAAATTCAGCGCTACATAATCTTTAGGATTCATCATAAGGCAATAAGAGCAGTCTTCTACTGCAGCGTCGTAATTCATTAGTTTGTAGCTTACGTTTGCTCTTCCTGCAAAAGCGTCAGAATTCATTGTGTCAAGCTCAATTGCTTTGGTAAAATCAGCAAGAGCACCCTGCAGGTCGTTAAGTTTGTATTTTGCAACGCCTCTGTTTTGATAAGCTTCTGTAAAATGAGAATTCATACTAATTGCTTTGGTGTAATCAGCGATGGCGCCTTTTGTGTTGCCGGCTTCAGCTTTTTTCATGGCTTTGTCAAAATAGGCAGTTGCAGATTGTGCCCAGGTAAGGCATGTAATCATCATAAACGATGCTAATAGTAGGTTTTTCATAAACTAATTGGGGATTAGGTTAATGGTTGATTAATTTGGAACGAATTTAGGAAAAGTTTGTTTTGGAAAGTGATTTCCGGTAAAAAAAAGTAGAAGAAATTGTTGGGAAATATTTCTGATGAATACAGATGCCCTAGCCCAGACAGGAACGGCATCCTTTTATGGTGGGGTTCACCATAAAAGATACAGTGGATGGCTGGATTAGCTTCAAATAAAAAAGGTACAAAGAAGAATAATGCTTCTTTGTACCTTTTTGTGACCATGGAGGGATTTGAACCCTCACGCCCTTGCGAGCACCACCCCCTCAAGATGGCGAGTCTACCGTTTCTCCACATGGCCTAAAATGAAAAAAGGTCAAGTAATAAATTACTCGACCTTTTGTGACCCGACTGGGGCTCGAACCCAGGACCCCATCATTAAAAGTGATGTGCTCTACCGACTGAGCTATCGAGTCATTGCTTTCAAGAAACTTATGTGATAATCACAAAATTTGTGACCCGACTGGGGCTCGAACCCAGGACCCCATCATTAAAAGTGATGTGCTCTACCGACTGAGCTATCGAGTCATTATGTTTCTTGAATGCGGGTGCAAATATAAGGAGTTTATTTTATTATTTGCAAGCATTTTTATTATAAATTTGTCTTTTTTTAATCAACATCTACAACGCCCTAGTTTATAGGGTTTTATTAAAATGAAAAAAATCGTCTTATTAGGATATATGGGTTGCGGAAAGTCAACTATTGCCCAAAATCTTTCAAAAATTACAAATATTCCATTTTTAGATTTGGATAAATGCATCGAAAAAAGAGCCAATTTATCAATAAATGAGATTTTCGAAAAACATGGAGAGATCTATTTTAGAAAATTAGAACACGAAATGTTTGTCGAATTACTTCAATCTTCAGAAAATAGTATAATAGGTTTGGGTGGCGGAACTCCATGTTATGCCAATAATCATGAATTATTAAAAAGAGAGGACCTTACATCTATATATTTAAAAGCTTCAATTGAGACTTTATATAATAGATTAATTCATAACAAAAGCAAGCGCCCGTTAATTGCTAATATGAATGAGGAAGAAATGAAAGAATTTATCGCAAAACATTTGTTCGACAGAAGCTATTATTACAACCACGCACAACATAAAGTTTCGGTTGATAAGAGAACAGTCGAAGAAACAGTTCAGGATATATTAGAAATCTTAGCTTAAAAAAGCATAATCGTCGCCGTTATCATCAAAAACCACCTGAACATGTTCTAGTAGTGATGTTGATAACGATATTCCTTTAAAATCGGCTTTTACAGGGTATTTCTTGTGATTTCTGTCAACAAGTACCGCTGTTTTGAATTTTTTAAGCGGAACGTCCAGGAAATGGCGAACGGCATATATTAATGTAGTTCCGGAATTTAAGACGTCATCTACCAAAACTAAACCTTTGTTGGAGTATTCTGCGGCGGTCAATGAGGTTTGTATAGGTGATTGTGGATTCTGTTTGTCGACTTTAACTTCGCAAAGAGAAACTTTTAATGTAGAAATGCTGCTTAATGCCAAAGCAATTTTTTCGGCAAAAACAGATCCGTTAGAAGCAATTCCGGCAATAACAACTTCTTCTTCATCAACAAAAGTCTCGTAAATTTGATACGCGATACGTTTTATTTTATGTTCGATTTCCTGATTGGTTAAGATGATGTTTTTGCTCATGATTGATTTTTTTGCTAAAGTACAAATTTAGGTTTTGAAATTCCAATATATAAAATTCCAAATTCCAATTTTGAAACATAAACAGTTTGGAGTTTTACGGTTGGAATTTGGAATTTAAAAAGTTTGGAATTTAATTTTCCTCTTCTTCATCAAAAATTTCATTTCCATATTCGTCAATATCTCTTCTGTCTTTTTTAGTTGGTCTTCCGGTTCCGCTTTTTCGATAGTGCTCTTTCGATAGTTTTAATAACTCTAAATGTGCATAAGCTTCAGCCGGAGTTTCATTTTTTCGGTACATATCGACAAGTTTTGCCCCAACACGACTTTCGGGAATATCCAAAACGGTTATAATTTGTGTAATCTGGTCTTTTCTAAAGGTAATTCTGTCCGTAGGAAAAACTTCTTTTGACGGCTTGGCAACCTGCCCATTTACAGTAATATGGTTCTTTTTACAAGCCTCAGTAACCATGTTTCTGGTTTTGTAATAACGAACACACCATAAGTATTTATCTATTCTCATAATTTTTCTAAAATCCAAGTTAAATTCTTTACAAAAATAAATCAATATTGTATCTTGCGCACCTAAAAAATTAACAATAATGAATAAATTTAAATATTATTTTATTTTATTGCTTGCTGGAATTGCAACAGTTTCTTGTAATAAAAGTGATGATGATACGCCTGTTGAACCTTTAAGAGATTATCAGGAGCAATTTAATACAGATAATGCGAATATTGAAGAGTATTTAAATACAAATTATATTACGGTAACTCAAAGTCCGGGAAATACTGAAGATCAGGATGTAGTTATTGACAGTATTACTGATCCAACGACTCAGCCTTCTATAATGTCTTATTTAAATAGTGCTACTTTTCCAAAACTATTAAGTAAAAATGTAGACATGGATGGTATTACTTATAAGATGTACTATTTGGTTTTAAGAGAAGGTACAGGAACATCTCCGGGAAATACTGATGGTGTTTTGGCAGCTTATAAAGGTGAATATATGACTCGTGTTGCAAAAACAGATAAAGCTCCAACTTATTTAAAGACTACTTTTTTTGAAGAAGTTAAGTTTCCGCAAACAAGTATAGATTTATATACGGCTATAGTTGGATGGGGTGAAGCTTTTCCTGAGCTTAAAACCGGAACTTCAACTGTACAATCAGACGGATCAATTAAATATGAAAATTTTGGGTCAGCAGTTTTGTTTATTCCTTCAGGATTAGGTTATTATTCCGGAAGTTCTTCGATTCCTGCTTATTCTCCTTTGATTTTTAATGTTAAATTTTATAATTATAAAAGGCTGGATCATGATTTTGATGGCGTTTTTGATTATCAGGAAGATATTAATGGAGATCATTTTGTAAGAGATTTTAGAAATACTACTATATATCCAAATGCTCCTGTAAATCCGGATGATACTGATAAAGATGGTATTCCTGATTTTCTAGACAGCGATGATGATGGAGATGGATTTACAACTTTCTATGAAGTTACCAAACCAGCTGGACAAATTGGTATTGTGGATGGAGTTAATTATGGAGTAAGCACATATTACCCATGGGATCCAACTGTGGATAATCCTGCGACTCCAAATGTAGATGAAACGGAGCCAAGAGGTATTCCTAGAAGACCAACAGGAGATTTGACTGATCCTACTAAACCAGAATCTGCAGCAAATCCTAGAAAATACATAGAGGCAGATTATTTAGATAATCCAAGATTAAGAATACATCTTGATAACACATATCCTATTAAGAAACCATAATAAGATTTAAAATACAGATACAAAAAACCTCGAAAGTGATTTCGAGGTTTTTTTATATAAAGTAAGAAAACTAAAAAATTATTTTCTTTTGATTACTTTTTCAACAGCTTCAACAATTGCCTGATTGTTTAATTTATATTTCTCCATTAATTGCTCTGGAGTTCCAGACTCACCAAAACTATCGTTTACAGCTACAAATTCTTGTGGAGCGGGAGTATTTAAACCTAATACTCTTGAAATGCTTTCTCCAAGACCTCCAAGAATGTTGTGCTCTTCTGCAGTTACCACACATTTTGTTTTAGCCAATGATTTAAGAATCGCTTCTTCGTCAAGTGGTTTAATAGTGTGAATGTTGATTACTTCAGCAGAGATTCCTTTTGCTTCAAGAGCTTCTGCAGCAATAAGAGCTTCCCAAACTAAATGTCCTGTTGCAACGATTGTAACATCAGTTCCTTCGTTTAATAAAATAGCTTTTCCAATTACGAAAGGCTCATCAGCAGGAGTGAAGTTAGGCACAACCGGACGACCGAAACGTAAATAAGCAGGACCGTGGTGATCTGCTAATGCTAATGTAGCAGCTTTAGTCTGATTGTAATCGCAAGTGTTGATTACAGTCATTCCCGGTAACATTTTCATTAAACCAATATCTTCAAGGATTTGGTGTGTTGCTCCGTCTTCACCAAGTGTTAAACCAGCGTGAGAAGCACAAATTTTTACATTTTTATCAGAATAAGCAACTGATTGACGAATTTGATCGTAAACTCTTCCTGTAGAGAAGTTAGCGAAAGTTCCTGTAAAAGGAATTTTTCCTCCAATTGTTAAACCTGCAGCAATTCCAATCATGTTAGCTTCTGCGATTCCGATTTGGAAAAAACGCTCCGGGTGATTTTTTTTGAAATCATCAAATTTTAATGATCCAATTAAATCAGCACAAAGTGCTACAACTTTTTCGTTTTTTTGACCTAATTCAGTCATTCCCGCTCCAAAACCTGAACGAGTATCTTTACTTCCTGTATTTGCGTATTTTTTCATTGTTTTTCTTTTGAGATGCCAAGTTTCTAAGTGAATAAGTATCTGAGTTTTTAGACTGAGAACTGATCACCGTGACTGAACACTTTTTTAATAATCGATTTGATCTGCAGAATAGTTTTGAGCTAAAGCACTTGCCAACTGATCGTTGTTTGGTGCTTTACCATGCCATGCATGTGTGTGCATCATAAAGTCTACACCATTACCCATTTCAGTGTGTAATAAAATACAAACTGGTTTTCCTTTTCCTGTTCTTGATTTTGCATCTGTTAATCCTGCAATGATGGCATCGATATTGTTTCCTTCTGCGATTTCTAAAACATCCCAGTCAAAAGCTTCAAATTTAGCGCGAAGGCTTCCCATTGCTAAAACTTCGTCAGTTGTTCCGTCAATTTGTTTTCCGTTAACGTCGATTGTTGCGATAAGGTTGTCTACTTTTTTAGCAGAAGCATACATAATTGCTTCCCAGTTTTGACCTTCCTGCAATTCACCATCACCGTGTAAAGTATAGATCAAATGATTGTCTCCATTTAATTTTTTTGCCTGAGCAGCACCAAGAGCTACAGATAAACCTTGTCCTAATGAACCAGAAGCCATACGTACACCAGGTAAACCTTCGTGAGTAGTTGGGTGACCTTGTAAACGTGAGTTTAGTAATCTAAACGTAGCTAATTCTGAAACAGGGAAATAACCGCTGCGAGCTAAAACGCTATAAAAAACAGGAGAAATATGTCCGTTTGAAAGGAAGAAAATATCTTCTCCAATTCCGTCCATATCAAAACCTTCTTTACGTTCCATTATATTTTGGTATAGCGTTACCAAAAATTCAGTACAACCTAGTGAACCACCTGGGTGACCTGAGTTGACAGCATGTACCATTCGAAGAATATCTCTTCTTACTTGGATAGTTAAATCGCTTAATTGTTGTGTGTTAGGCTTCATTTTATGTGTAAAAGTTAAACTGTTGCAAAAGTAAATTTTATTTTGCGGGGAGACAAATGATTTTCTGCATTAGTTTGATACAATTGTTAAATTCTGCTTCTTTTTTTATTGATGTGAAAAAAAACTTTTAATTCTTGTGGATAGTGTATAAAAAGTTTGCCACAGATTAAAAGACTAATTTGATTTGAAAATCAGTACGAATCTTTTAATCTGTGGCAAAAAAATATTGCATTATGGGCAAAAAAGGCTTATTCTGTATCGCTGTCGCTGTAGAAATTATTTTCTTCGTCTTCTGAACCAACATCTTCCAGCTCGTCATCAAGTTCAGAACCAGGAATGTCTAAATCATTTCCGAGTTTATCGCTGTTTTGTTTCCAATCATTGTCATAATTGTCATTGCTAATGATTGTTCTTTCGCCTGAAATTCCTTCAGGATCGATATCCTCCAGTTTTTCTTCCTGATTGTAGATGTCTTCGTTTGCAGGATAATCAAGATTGTCAAGATTTCTTTCAATTCTCTCTTCGGTTGTCGTGTTTTTATTTTCTGAATTTATCATGATTTCTATAATTTAATGGATATTAATTTTGTTTTTTTTCTATTTCAATAAAATTAAGAAATGAATAGTCTTCTTGTGTTACACATTATTAATGTGGTTGTTGTAACTTTTACATTTGATTTATTATAAAGTTTATTGTTAAGCAGTCAGTTCTTTTGCGTTAGGGATAGAAGCGAAAAGCCCACAGCCTGACGAAGGAAGTGCGAGGACTTGTAGCGGATAGCCCGACCCTTGGGTAACGCCCAAAACATTTAAATTCCAATTTTAGAACTCCAAATTTCAAATTTGTCTTGTATCAGGTTTTAGGTTGAAAAGCCATTATCTCAATTTGTAATTGACAAATTATCTAATTAATTAAATTTTCCTCAAATTAACCTATCTTTGCCGACTGAAAAAAGAAACAGATGAAGTTTGATTTATTACAAAAAGATCCGCAATCAAAAGCTAGAGCGGGGAGTATTACTACAGATCACGGCGTAATTGAAACGCCTATTTTTATGCCTGTTGGAACGGTTGCTTCTGTAAAAGGAGTGCACCAGCGTGAACTTAAACAAGATATTAATCCGGATATTATTCTGGGAAACACATACCATTTATACCTGCGTCCGCAGACAGAAATTCTTGAAAAAGCAGGAGGTTTGCATAAATTCATGAATTGGGATCGTAATATTTTGACGGATTCCGGTGGATATCAGGTTTATTCTCTTTCAAGCAATCGAAAAATTAAGGAAGAAGGAGTGAAGTTCAAATCGCATATTGACGGTTCGTATCACTTTTTTACACCGGAAAATGTAATGGAAATTCAGCGTACGATTGGTGCTGATATTATCATGGCTTTTGATGAGTGTACGCCTTATCCTTGCGATTACAGATATGCGCAGCGTTCTATGCACATGACACATCGCTGGTTAGATCGTTGCATCAATCATTTGGAAAAAGTACCTTATAAATACGGTTACGAACAAACATTTTTCCCGATTGTTCAGGGAAGTACTTATAAAGATTTGCGTCAGCAGTCTGCAGAATATATTGCAAATTCTGGTCAGCAGGGAAATGCAATTGGCGGATTATCAGTAGGTGAGCCTGCAGAAGAGATGTATGCCATGACTGAAGTTGTTTGTGAAATTCTTCCGGAAGATAAGCCACGTTATTTAATGGGCGTTGGAACTCCTATTAATATATTGGAAAATATTGCGTTAGGAATTGATATGTTTGATTGCGTTATGCCAACCAGAAACGCCAGAAACGGAATGTTGTTTACAGCAAACGGAACAATCAATATCAAAAATAAAAAGTGGGAAGCTGATTTTTCGCCAATTGACGAAATGGGACACACTTTTGTGGATACTGAATATACAAAAGCGTATTTACGTCACTTATTTGCTGCAAACGAATATTTAGGAAAACAAATTGCAACGATTCATAATCTTGGTTTTTATATGTGGTTGGTTCGTGAAGCAAGAAAACATATCTTAGCAGGAGATTTTAGGCCATGGAAAGAAATGATGGTAAAAAATATGAGTCAAAGACTATAAAATATGTTGATTTGTTTAATCGATTATTCGGTTAAACGGTTAAACAAATAATTGATTAAACTGTATGTTAACAATAATAGATAAGTATATTTTAAAAAGATATTTAGCCACTTTCTCGGTGATGATTCTGTTATTTATTCCAATTGGAATTGTAATTGACGTTTCTGAAAAGGTAAACAAAATGTTGGAAAACAAAATTCCGTTTACCCAGATTGCGCTCTATTATTACAATTTTACCATTTATTTTGCAAACTCATTGTTTCCGATATTTTTGTTTTTATCGGTAATTTGGTTTACATCAAAACTGGCCAATAATACAGAGATTATTGCAGTTTTAAGTTCCGGAATTTCATTTACGCGTTTTTTAAGACCTTATATTATAGGAGCAAGTATTGTTTCTGTTTTTGTATTGTTAATGGGATTTTTTATCGTTCCTGCTGCCAGTGAAGGTTTTAATAATTTTAGATATACTTATTTAAAAGGTAACGGAAAACAGTTAATGCGGGGCGAAAACACTAATGTTTACAGGCAAATTAACGACAACGATTTTATTTTTGTAAATAGTTTTAATGAAGAATCCAAAACGGCTTTTAATTTTACACTGGAGCATTTTGAAAAAGACAAACTAAAGTATAAAATTACAGCAAGCCGCATTAAATGGGATCCGAAAAAGAAAACTTATACGATGTATGATTATTCGAAAAGAACTATTGGCGAGCTTAATGACGTAATAGAAAAAGCGCCTGAAAAAAATACTGCTTTTAAATTTGAACTCGAAGATTTAACTCCGGTGGTTTATATTGCAGAAACGTTGAGTCTGGGTAAACTTTATAAGTTTATTGAAAAAGAAAGAAAACGTGGTTCCGGAAACATAAATACTTATTTGGTTGTGCTTTATAAAAAATACAGCGTACCGGTTTCGGCATTTATTTTAACGATTATTGCCGTAGCAGTTTCTGCGATGAAACGCCGCGGTGGTATGGGAATGAATCTTGCCATCGGGATTGCAATTGCATTTTCATTTGTGTTTTTTGATAAAATATTTGGTACTCTTGCCGAAAAATCTACTTTCTCACCTTTATTAGCTGTTTGGTTTCCGAATATGGTTTTCGGAGTCCTGGCAATTTACTTACTACGTAATGCGAAACGATAATTTAAAAAGTTATTTAAACCTTCATTTAATTGTTTTTATCTGGGGATTTACAGCAATTCTTGGAGCTCTAATAACAATTGATGCCGAAAATTTAGTTTGGTTCAGAATGTTTCTTGCCGGTATATTTCTGGCCAGTTTCATTGTTTATAAAAAGCAGTCTTTTGTTATATCAGCCCAGTCTTTTGCCAAATTAATTTTTGTTGGATTGCTGATTGCACTGCATTGGATTTTCTTTTTTAGGGCTATACACGTTTCTAACGTTTCGATAACCTTATCGATATTTTCATTAGGTGCTTTTTTTGCTTCTTTATTGGAACCGCTTTTTTACGGAAGAAAAATATTATGGTACGAGGTTTTCTTCGGATTAATAATCATTGGAGGTTTAGCATTAATAATGCAGGTAGAAGTAAAATACCTTAGCGGAATGTATTATGCGCTGGCTTCGATTATTTTAGGAGTTTTGTTTACCTTAATGAACGGTAAATTGATCTTTGATCACGAACCTTCTGTTATTACATTTTATGAGTTTGGTGCAGGAGTTTTCTTTATTTCGATTTATTTTTTAATTCAGGGAAAATTTACGGCTGATTTTTTTACAATGTCATTAAACAACTGGATATTATTATTGATTTTAGCTTCGGTTTGTACAGCTTATGCGTTTACAGCTTCGGTAAAAGTAATGCAGAAGTTAACGCCTTATACGGTGATGTTAACCACTAATTTAGAGCCGGTTTACGGAATTATGCTTGCTTATTTTATTCTTGGAGGAAAAGAAAAAATGAGTACCGAATTTTATATCGGCGCCATCATAATTGTAATTACAGTAATCTTAAATGGTGTATTTAAACATTACCAAAACAAGAAGAATCTGTAATATTTTACTTATTTATAAATTTCATTTTTACATTTTAAACACGAAATAATCATACGAATAGTATAATATTTTTATATTTGCGGTTCGATTTAAAAACAAAATTCAAAAATCCATGGAATATTTAGATTTTGAGCTTCCAATAAAAGAACTTGAAGAGCAGTTAGAAAAGTGTGTTATAATTGGAAAAGAATCTGACGTTGATGTAACACCAACCTGCAAGGAAATCAACAAGAAATTAGAACAAACTAAGAAAGATATATACAAAAACCTTACGGCCTGGCAACGAGTTCAGCTGTCAAGACATCCAAACAGACCTTATACTTTAGACTATATCAGAGCAATTTGCGGTGATACTTTTTTAGAGCTTCACGGAGACAGAGGTTTCAAAGATGATAAAGCGATGGTTGGCGGTTTAGGAAAAGTAAACGGACAATCGTTTATGATCGTAGGTCAGCAAAAAGGTTATAATACAAAAACACGTCAATACCGTAATTTTGGTATGGCAAATCCTGAAGGATATCGTAAAGCTTTGCGTTTGATGAAAATGGCAGAGAAATTCGGAATTCCGGTTTTAACTCTTGTAGATACTCCGGGTGCATATCCTGGGCTTGAAGCAGAAGAAAGAGGACAAGGAGAAGCAATTGCCAGAAATATTTTTGAAATGGTTCGTTTAAAAGTGCCAATCATTACTATTATCGTTGGTGAAGGTGCTTCTGGTGGAGCTTTAGGAATTGGTGTTGGAGATAAAGTATATATGTTAGAAAATACATGGTACTCTGTAATTTCTCCAGAATCATGTTCTTCTATTTTATGGAAAAGCTGGGAATACAAAGAGCGTGCAGCTGATGCTTTAAAACTGACATCATCTGACATGAAAAAACAAAAATTAGTTGATGATGTAATTCCGGAACCACTTGGTGGAGCGCATTACGACAGAGAAACTACTTTTAAAACAGTAGCGGAATATATTACTAAAGGATATAACGAATTAAAAGACTTATCAACAGCCGACTTAATTGCTCAAAGAATGGACAAGTACAGTAATATGGGCGAATATAAGGAGTAAATTCTTACAATATTATTTAAAATCCGAAGCCTTACAGTTTCGGATTTTTTTTTGGTTATCAACAAAAAAAACTTACTTATAAACAATTAATAGTTATAACTAGATAGCAATTTTTTTTTAAATTTTGTTACTTTCGCTATATGGAAAATTTCAAGAACATAAACCCTGTAAAGGTAGACAAAACCACCATTATTAATTTAGAAAAAGGGAAATTACCACCGCAAGTACTTGAATTAGAGGAAGCTGTACTTGGGGCAATGATGATTGATAAAAAAGGTGTGGATGACGTAATTGATATTTTACAACCTGATGCTTTTTATAAAGACGCGCATAAATATATTTTTGAAGCAATTGTTCAGCTTTTTACTGAAACGCAGCCTATTGACTTATTAACCGTTTCGACTCAACTGAAAAAGAATGGAAAATTAGACATTGCCGGTGGAGATTTTTATTTAATTCAGCTGACACAAAAAATAGCCTCTTCGGCGCATATTGAATTTCACTCGCGTATTATTCTTCAAAAATTTATTCAGCGAAGTTTGATTCGAATTTCTTCTGAAATTATCGAAGCATCTTACGATGAAACAGCCGATGTATTTGATTTATTGGATCAGGCTGAATCAAAATTATATGAAGTAACACAGGGAAATATCAAAAGAAGTTCTGAAACTGCTCAAAGTTTAGTTTTGCAGGCAAAGAAACGTATTGAAGAAATTGCCGGAAAAGAAGGTTTGAGTGGTGTTGAAACCGGTTTTACTAACTTAGACAAACTGACTTCAGGATGGCAGCCGAGTGATTTAATTATTATTGCGGCAAGGCCAGCGATGGGAAAAACTGCCTTTGTACTTTCTATGGCCAGAAATATTGCTATAGAATTTGGGCATGGAGTAGCATTGTTTTCTCTAGAGATGGCTTCAGTTCAGTTGATAACGAGGTTAATTTCATCAGAAACAGGATTGTCATCTGAGAAATTACGTACCGGTAAATTAGAACCGCACGAATGGGAAATGCTAAGTACCAAAGTAAAAAACTTAGAAAAAGCACCTTTGTATATTGATGATACGCCGTCACTTTCAATTTTTGATTTAAGAGCAAAATGCCGTCGTTTGGTTTCACAGCATAATATTAAAATTGTCATTGTAGATTATTTGCAATTAATGACTGCCGGTGGAAATGGTAAAGGAGGAGGAAATCGTGAACAGGAAATTTCTACCATTTCGCGAAATCTAAAGGCTTTGGCAAAAGAGTTAAACGTTCCGGTAATTGCACTTTCGCAGTTATCGCGTGCCGTTGAAACGCGTGGATCAAGTAAGCGTCCGTTGCTATCGGATCTTCGTGAATCCGGAGCGATTGAGCAGGATGCCGATATTGTTTCGTTTTTATACCGACCAGAATATTACAAAATTGATGAATGGGATGATGATGAAGCTTCGCCTACTGCCGGTCAGGCTGAAATTATGATTGCCAAACACCGTAATGGTGGTATCGAAAATGTGCGTTTAAAATTTATTGGACACCTTGGTAAATTTGATAACCTTGATGATTTTTCAGGCAGTTATGATGATTTACCATCAAAAATGAATCACGATGATAATCCTTTCATCACTAAAAATCTGCCTTCGGCAAATGAAGCATTCGGAAGTAACCTGAATGACGATGATGATGACAGTGACGTGCCATTTTAAACAAAATAAAACTAAAGAAAAAATCTTTATAGGGTAAAACTTATGAAGATTTTTTTTTATACCATAATTACTTATAATCGTTAATAATTTTAGATAAATAAAATTTTTACATAAAAATTAATTCGGTAGTTTAGCCAAACTATTAACAACTGTTTAACAATCTAAACTATTAACTAATTAAAATTTAATCTATGAATGAAGAAACCTTTCCTGGTCCTATTAAGATTTCATTAGCAACCGCTAAAGAATGGGAAAAGAGATACGAGGATGACACTACCGTTGAGGATCCGAAAAGTAAAGTAAAATCTTATTTGATACCTCGCGAAAGTCTTGAATTAGTTTTGCAGCTTAATACTGATGCCGTTCGTGCTTATATTGGTATAAATGATCAAAGAGAAAAAACACTTCTTTTTGTTGGTGCAGAGCTAGACAAAGATACAGGTAAATATTTGGACGTTTACGGGCCTCCGGCATCACAAAATGTAGCAGCAAGATCAGCTGAAGATGATATTATTGTTTACGATGGTGCACGTCCAAGTCCTCCATATTGATTTTAAATAAAAGGAAGGTGGATGATTTTCTAATTTATTCGGGTTATTTGATTTTATTATTAAATCTTATACTGTACTCATATAGCTTTTTCCGAAAGGGAAAAGCTAATGTTTTTTTTGTTTCATATTTAGCATTTTCATTTATAATGCAGTTTTCTATGGAACTTATGTATCATTTAAAAATAAACAATTTATTTGTTGTTAATATATTTTTTATTGGCCAAATGATACTATTGGGATTGTTCTATAATTCATTAATGGAAATAAAAAGCCAAAAAATATTCGTGAAAACAAGTTTAATAATCTCCTTATTGGTTTTGACAATACAATTTGTGATGAATTCAAGTGAGTTTTTTAAATTTAATTTATTTGCAATTAACTTAACATCTTTAATTATAGTTGTTTTTGCCTTAGTTCATTTTTATAATATGCTTACGGAGAGCAAAAATTTTTACTATTTCAGCGTTGGGATTGTATTTTATTTATTAGCGAGTACCGTTTTGTTTTTAATTGGGAATCTTTCTTTAGGTTTGAGTAATGATTTGAAATATTTAACCTGGAGGCTAAATGCTTTTTTCATTGTCATATACCAGTTTACCATTTTATATGAATGGATAAAAAGTTTTTCAAAAAAAGCGCAGTTAACTTAATTCGCAAATTTGTAATAAGAAAATATGAATGCTAATTCAATTCCTGAAAAAGAAATCGTTGCAATAATATTATATGTTTCACTATTTTTTATAATTGTCGCAGTTGTATTAATTATATTCTTCTATTTTTCAAGAAAAAAAATAATTCAAAAAGAACTTGAAAAGAAAGATTTAATATTGCAATACCAAAAAGAACAACTTCACGCAATTATCATTACACAAGAAGAAGAACGTAAACGTATTGCACAAGATTTGCACGATGATATTAGTTCGAAACTCAATATAGTCTCATTAAACAGTCATTTATTAACTTCTCCAAATTTAACAGAAGCAGAAACAACTGAGATTACAGAAAATATAATTAATCTGACTACCAAGGCTTTAGAAAATTCAAGAAAAATTGCTCATAATTTATTACCGCCTGTTTTTGAAAAATTTGGCTTAAATGCCGGTATTGAAGAATTATGTGAAGAATTTGAAAGCAGTAAAGAGGTAAAAGTTCATTATAAAAATGAAATTGATTTTGATGAAAATGATATTGACCGGCATTTGCATGTTTTTAGAATTTTACAGGAACTGATGAATAATTCCCTGCGACATGGAAAAGCATCTGAAATTTGGATTGCTTTTAAAAATATTGATACAATAAATACCTGTAATTATGAAGATAATGGAAAAGGTTTTGATTCTGATAACATTGAAAATCAGAAAGGACTTGGTATGAAAAACATCGATAGCAGAATTTCATTTTTAAATGGAACAATCAAAATAAATTCTCAAATTAATGATGGTATAGCTGTAAAGTTTACTTTTTAGATATTTCTTATAGGATTAATGTCTACATTTTGTCTACATAAGAAGGTATTTTATGTATTTTTGAAGCATATTTTGTAATTTCGGAATTCAAAAAACCAAATACACAAATAAAATGAGTGGCATTATTAAAATTGCTTTAGTGGATGACGAGGTTTTATTTCGGAAAGGAATTGCTTTTTTATTGCAAAGAGAAAATAATATTGAAATTATTTTCGAAGCTTCAAACGGAGATGAACTTATTTCAAAATTAAATAACAGCGAGTCAAAACCTGATATTATTATCATGGATTTGAAAATGCCGGTACTAAATGGTGTCGAAGCAACAAAAATTATCCGTAAATCTTATCCTGACATCAAAATAATTGCACTAACCAGTTATGATACAAAATCATTTATTGCAAATATGATTCAGATTGGTGCTGTTGCTTATTTAATTAAAAATACAACACCAAAAGATTTAATTCATACAATTAATGAAGTTTCTAAAAAAGGTTTCTATTATAATCAAACTGTTTTAAAAACAATTCAGGAGACTGTTGTCTCATCTAAAAACTCAAAAGGCAATTTAGAAACAGGTTTCCTTTCACCTCGTGAAATTGAAATTCTTCAACTTATTTGTCAGCAAAAAACAACTACTGAAATTGCAGATCATCTTTTCTTAAGTCCAAGAACCGTTGAAGGGCATCGAAATAATCTGCTTCTTAAAACAGAATCGAGAAATATTGCCGGATTGGTCGTTTATGCTATTCAAAATGAAATAGCTGTTTTAACTATTTAAATATTAGCTGGTTAAAAATTGAATTGATAATACATAATAAACAATTATCGTCATTACAAGTAAGCAAATGCCTATTTTTTGTAGTATACTTAATCCTTTTAGCAAGTTCTTACTCTCATTAAATTTCATGGTTAAATTTTTCATTATTTATTTTATTGGTTATTTTGGCAAACAAATTTAAAAAGAAAGTTTCTTTAGCTTATACGTGTTTTTACCTGATTTTGTAAAAAAAATCGAACATTCTGTATTATTTTGCCAGTACTTAGTTTAGTTAATTATCCTGTGCTATTGTGTTTTTTAATTCTTCCTTTATATCTTTACTAAAATAATTTTCTGATGCACAAAAGTTTAGTTTATATCTTTATATTTCTTTTTTCATTCACCGTAAAAGCTTCATTTATTCTGCTTCCAATGGATGAAACAACACAGCAAAATCACCTAAAAGCATATGGAATTACGTACTGGTGTTTGAGTAAAGATTATAAGGCGAGCTGGTTGCTAAATTATAGAGGAGGTTCTTTTTTACTTCCTGATGTAGCAGAAATTCGAAAAGAATGTCAAATTCGAGGTGTTAGTTTTGAAATACTTTCAGATAGTGAAGAAGCTTCAATTTTAAACGAAATATCCAGTCCTGCTCAGAATATGGAATCGGTGATTCTTGAAAAAGCACCAAAAATTGCCGTTTATACCCCAAAAGGAAAACAACCTTGGGACGACGCAGTAACTTTGGTTTTAACGTATGCCGAAATTCCATTTACACCAATTTATGATGAAGAAGTTTTAAGTGATCAGTTATTACTTTATGACTGGTTACACTTGCATCACGAAGATTTTACAGGACAATATGGAAAATTTTATGCAGCTTACAAAAATACACCCTGGTACATTGATCAAAAAAAGGATGCGGAAGCTTTGGCAGCAAAATTAGGCTACTCAAAAGTATCACAAGAAAAAGGAGCTGTTGCAAAAAAAATAAGAGATTTTGTTATTGGAGGCGGATTCATGTTTGCAATGTGTTCTGCAACAGATAGTTTTGATATTGCACTGGCTGCTGATGGAGTAGATATTTGTGAAGCTATGTTTGACGGTGATGCCAGCGAACCCAATTATCAATCAAAATTAAATTTTGGAAATTCATTTGCTTTTAAAAATTTCACATTAGAAAGACGCCCCGAACAATATGAATTTTCAGATATTGATATGACTATGAAACGCAGAATTCCCATGGAAAAAGATTATTTTTCTTTAATGGAATTTTCTGCAAAGTGGGATCCAATTCCAAGTATGTTATGTCAAAATCATACACAGCTTGTAAAAGGTTTTATGGGACAAACAACTTCTTTTGATTCTGCATTAGTAAAATCAAGCGTTTTAGTAATGGGAACATGTGAATTAAATGGTGAAGCAAGATATATTCACGGAGAAAAAGGAAAAGGAATGTTTACTTTTTTTGGAGGCCATGATCCTGAGGATTTTCAGCACCAGGTTGGTGATCCGCCAACAGTTTTAGATTTACATCCTAATTCACCAGGATATAGATTAATTTTGAACAATGTATTGTTTCCTGCAGCCAGAAAGAAAAAACTAAAAACATAATTAATTTATAGAAAATTCAAACCAAATAGGAATATGATCTGATATTTTTCGTGCTTCTTTTAATGATTCAAAATTTTTGTAAAAAGAAATTACTCCCGAATTAATGTATTTAACATCGTTTTTTTTATAAAAAACATTGTCAAACTCAGATGCAAGACAGCAATTATTTTTACATTCTTGTTTTAATGTTGTTTTTTGTTTTACAAAAATAGGAGAGAAGCCCATTTTTTTTAAAGGATTGAAAACAGTATGTGATTCGGGGCAATTAAAATCTCCAATAAAAATTAATTTTAAATCAGAATATTCCTGAGGGAGAAATTTAAAATATTTAATTTCCGTTTCAGGTTGTTTTTTCTTCGTTATAGCATGAAAGTTAACTAACGTGATTATTTTTTTGTCAATTTCGAAAGTGGCAAAATAAGGTTCACGATCAATTTCTAAATGATATTTTTTTTCAAGCCAGGCATTGCTTTTTAGTTTGGCTTTGGAAGTTTTCCAGATATAGGCATATCTTTCCTTTTTATAACTTGTACCACTTGTAGGATTGCTAATGCTATAATCCCATTTAGCTCCTTTTTCGTTTAGAATTTCTGCTAATTTTGAAATTGCTTGCGCACCGCCATAACCTGCCACAACTTCCTGAATTGCTACAATGTCATAATTTTTAATTGTATTGGCGATAGTATGTAACTGAGAATTAGTTTTTGATTTTCCAAAGTTCTCTAAATTCCAGGAAACAATTTTAACCTGAGAAAACGAATGAATACCAAAGAAGAAAATTAAAAGGCGTAGAATGTTTTTCATGTAGAGTTTAAAATATCAAATATAAATCATTTCAAAATTTGACAATCAATCTGATATTTTAAAATTTGATATTTTTTAAACGCTATTAGTGTTTTTTATATCTGTTTTTTAGAGCAGTTGATATAATTATTATTTGTAAAACCAAAAGTGCCGGAATAAAGATAATTTTCCAATCAATATCCAGCCATCCTGTTTTATCTGATACAAAAGCAAAACTTATAGATAAAAAAAGGCAGAGTAACATTGTTTTCATTATGATTTTATTTTTGGTTGTATAAATTTTTCTACTATATTTTTGATGCTGCATTTCTTTAAAATCAATTTTAAAATGTGGTTTCATTTGTTAGTTAAAAGAATTTAAGCAAACTTAAGCCTATAAACAACGATTTCCTTACGGAAAACCGTAGTGCATAAAACTTAAACAAGACCAAAATCTTTGGCAATAGCAATTAAATGGACATTGTTATTCGCTTTGAAATATATTTTTAACTTATTAATACGTTTTTCAATACTACTCGTACCATTTGGTAAGATGCAATTGGACTTAAATTCGTTAGAAATATTTTCTAAAGTATATCCTTGGGCTAATAATTTTAAAATAGAAATGTCATAAGATTCGATTTCAATCAAAGTTTTATCATTAAAACTAAAAGATAAATCAGAGGAAAGAATTTTTTCTTCGTTTTCAAATGTTCTTTCTATTGCTTTTTTTAATTCTTTTATACTATTTCGGCCTTTCGAAACATAAGCATTAATGCCAAAATCATTAAAAAGAGATTTTATTCGGTATGATTTATCTTCAATAGAAAATACTATTTTTTTTATCATAGGCTGAACCTCGTTTACGGCTCCTATAAGTTCTTCTCCACTTTCTAAATTTATTTCACGATGATCTGATTTAAAAGATAAATCGCTAATTAATAAATCGTAAGGGTCATTATCAATAATTGCTTTTTTTATTTTTATTAAAGCATCATCGCAGTATTTCACATGGTCAATAGATGGTATTTCAAGATCTTCAAGTACTTGAATAACAGTAATACTTATACTATCTAAATCTTCGGCAACTAAAACTTTTTTAAACATAAGAGAATTATAAAGAAAAGGAAAAACTTAATTTATATACTTTGTCAGAATTTTTCTCAAAAGTAATAGTTTGATTTCTGATTTTAGTACGGTTTTCCACATTTTGAAAGTTTTTTTATGAAATGTTTGATTACTAATTATTGTGTTGTTACTCTAAACTATAAAAAGAAATAGTATGAATTAGACTGGGAAATTAAACTGAACCTTAAATCCTTTTTCAGCTTTAGTATCTATATCGATTTTACCTTTGATGGCGAGAATTCTGTTTTCGGCATTGTATAACCCATTTTTAAAAGTGATATTGTTCGTTTTTACGCCTTTTCCATTATCAGTATAATTAATATAAATGCTTTTGTTTATGTGTTTAAACGTAATTCCAACTAATGTTGCATCACTGTGTTTTTTCATATTTACAAGCAATTCCTGTAATACTCTGTAAACAGCAATTTTTTTATTTCGTTCAATATCATTCCACGGAATAGTATCGAGACCATTAATTAAGAGATTTATATTGCAGGTATCAAATCCTGAAATCATTTCCCTCAAATAAAAAACATAATTTTCGCTAGTTATAATTGGACTGTTTTCTTTCGAAATATCTCTTGTTCGTGAATAAATAGCATCTAAATGATTTAATAATTGCTCTTTATTTTCTGTTAATGAAAGATTTTTATTTTCGGCAAAAGCCATAGTATGATAAATATCGTTAGCAAGTTCATCATGTAATTTTTTAGAAATACGTGTTTCGCTTTGATAAGTTGCTTCAATTTTATCCTTATTAGCTCTCGAAGTCAAATAAAAATAAAGGACTAAAATTAAACCGAGACTGAATGCAATAATAATATACGAGACAATATTGCGGTTTTTTTGTCTTTCTAATTGTAATTCATTTTCAGTTTTATTAGCCTTTAGCTTTAGATTTTCATCTTTTTGTCTTTTTGAGTCATATTTTATTCTGGCAAATTCATTTTTTGCCTTTTGTCTAACTTCAAAAATACTGTCTACAAGGGAAACATATGTAATGGAACTTTTCTTCAATTCGTTATCATTACTGTTCTTGATTATTAATTCCAAAGAATTAAGGCGATCATCAATGCAATGTGCTTCAGTGTATTTTTCGTAAGCTAATAGTGCGTATTTCTCAGATAATTTCGGATTCTTTTTGTCATAATATTGCGATAAATGCTTATAACTCATTCCCAGTCCTAATTCATTTTGCAGTTTTAATCTAATTTCAAGTCCTTGATTTAAAAAATTTAATGCATTTGGATTATTGTCGAAGGTGTAACAAGATCCTAAATTATCATAAACTTTAGCGAGCAGTAAAGGATTGTTGATAATCTCTTTTTCGTGTAAGAGAGCCTCGAATATTCTAATAGCCTCCTTATATTTCTTTTGTTCACGAAATACTAGGGCAATGTTATTTTGCATTGCTATCTTTCGTTTTTTGTCGGTTTTTATTTGGTAAGCCTTTTTATAATAAAGAATGGAATTGTCAAAATTATAAGTGTTGAAATAATTTATACCCAAAATACGATAGATAGTCCATATATATTCGGGATCATTGACTTTATCTAAATACTTAATTGCTTCTGTTGCCGTTGCTTCACTGCCAACATAATCGCTATTGGCTTGTTGGATTTCAGACATTTTTAAAAGCGAAAAAACAATTTTCTTTACATCAGTCTTTGGATCAGCCGTTAATTTTGCTTCATTATAGTAATAGAAAGCACTATCAAATTTTTCTTCTTTGTAAAATTGATCTGCAAACGCAATAAATCTTTCTACGTCTCTTACCGGTTTTTTGGGCTCATTATCATCACTACTATTTTTTTGACAAGAGAAAATAATGACAATTAAGGCAAAAGTTATATAGAGACAAAATTGTATTCTTTGTGGTTTCATGCGCCAAAAATATAGAATTCTAATTGTTGAGAGCACGTATAAATACCTGATTTTATCTTTTTTTTGAAATTTTAAATTTCAGTTTCTCATTTACAAGCATATACAGACAAACCCTCGTACAGGAGGGTTTGACTTTATTGAGATTGTTGTAAAATTTATCTTCATAAAATTATACAGCTCTCATTCCTGTAGTGATTCCTATTCGGTTCCACGCATTAATAGTGATGATCATCATGATGATTTCAGCAAGATATTTTTCGTCAAATAAACTCGCAGCGTTTTGATATACTTCTTCAGAAACATGATTACTAATTAAAGTAACTTCTTCAGTTAAGGCTAGTATGGCTTTTTCTTCTTCGGTATAAACATCAGCTTCACGCCATGCACTTAATAAATAAATACGTTGTTCTGTTACGCCATACTTTCTGGCATCTGCAGTATGCATATTAATGCAATAAGCACAGCCATTTATTTGAGATGCACGAATTTTAATCAATTCTTTATGAACCGGAGTTAATGAAGTAGTAGAAATGTATTTTTCTAAATTCATCATAGCCTGATAAGCCTGTGGAGCAACTGTTGGGATAATAATTCTTGGTGTCATTTTGTATGTTTTTAAAGTTTGATACAAAGTTCCTGCATCTATGCTTTAAAAAACTTGAACTACTTCAAGAAATGAAATTATACCTTTCCAGCTCTAATCTTACTCATAAATTCAGCTGAAAAATCTAAATAAGAAGCAATCATATATTGTGGCACACGCTGTACAAATTCGGGAAAATGATCATTAAAATGATGATAACGTTCTTCTGCAGACATTGTAAACAGAAATTTAATTCGCATTTGCATGGCGCCAAAAGATTTTTGAGAAACGATTCTAAAATAACGTTCTAATTTTGGAATTTCAATTAGTAAGGCTTCGAGAGTCGTTTTATCAATAGCGATTACTTCTGAGTTTTCTACAGCCTGAATATAAAAATGGGAAGGGATATGATTATAATAACTTAAAATATCTGTAATCCACCAATTTTCAATACCAAATTGAAGTGTCTGTTCACTTCCTTTCGAATTGATTATATATTGTCTCATACAGCCTTTAACTATAAAATACATAGTATTACAAACCTGACCTTCTTTTAATACATGTTCTTTCTTTTTTATTATCGAAAGATTTAAACTAGATTTTAATGTATCTATTTCTGAAGGTTCTAAATCTATAAATTTTTCAAGATGTTGGAAAAGTGCTTCGTACATACGAGATAAGTTTGATTGAATACAAATGTACCGTATAAATTGAATTTCTAAAAATCGATTACAGACTTCTCTAAAAGCAAAAAACCATCCCGTTTAGACGGGATGGTTTTTCTATGATAAGTAAGTAATCTAAATTGAGTTTATAAAACGTTTATTTTACTTTATTAAGTATTGCTTTGAAAGCTTCTGGGTGGTTCATAGCTAAATCTGCAAGAACTTTACGGTTCAATTCGATTCCGTTAGCTTTAACTTTCCCCATGAATTGAGAATAAGACATTCCTTCTAATCTAGCTCCAGCGTTGATACGTTGAATCCATAAAGCACGGAAATTTCTTTTATTCTGTTTTCTGTCACGGTAAGCGTAGCTCATCGCTTTCTCTACCGCGTTCTTAGCAACTGTCCAAACGTTTTTACGTCTACCAAAGAAACCTTTGGCTTGCTTCATTATTTTTTTTCTTCTTGCTCTTTTAGCAACTGAATTTACCGATCTTGGCATAATTTTAATGTGTTTTTGTAGCAGGCGTCCTGAATTGAATCAAAGGAACTTGAAAGCCATACTCCAAGGTTATAATAAATATTTTTTTAACCTAAAGAATTATTAGATAATTCTTAATTGTTGTTTGATGCTTTTCATATCTGTTGAGTGAACTAGCGCTGAGTGTGTCAAAGCTAATTTACGTTTTTTAGATTTTTTAGTCAAGATGTGACTTTTAAAAGCATGCTTTCTTTTAATTTTTCCAGAACCAGTAACTTTGAAACGTTTCTTGGCGCTAGATTTTGTTTTCATTTTAGGCATTTTTCCTAGTGTTTTAATTTATTCTTACTTACTTATATTTTCGTTTCAATTTTAAAGTCTCAGATTTCAAGCTGATAACTGAGACTTTAAACTGATAACTATTTTTTCTTCTTCGGAGCAATGAACATAATCATTCTCTTACCTTCTAAAACCGGCATCGCTTCAACTTTACCATGTTCTTCTAAATCCGTAGCTAAACGAAGTAATAAAATCTGCCCTTGATCTTTATAGATGATAGAACGTCCTTTAAAGAAAACGAATGCTTTTAATTTAGCACCTTCTTTAAGGAACTTCTCAGCATTTTTTCTTTTAAATTCGTAATCATGCTCATCAGTCTGAGGGCCAAAACGAATTTCTTTTACTACAACCTGCGTAGATTTAGCTTTTAAAACCTTATCACGTTTCTTTTGTTCGTAAACAAATTTCTTGTAATCCATGATTTTACAAACCGGCGGTTCAGCATTTGGTGAAATTTCAACCAAATCCAATTCAAACTGATCTGCTAAACGTAAAGCTTCGGCAAGCTTAAATACACCTGGTTCGATGTTTTCGCCTACTAATCTTACTTCTTGTACACCACGAATATTATTGTTTATTCTGTGTGCATCCTTTTTTTCTACTCGAGGTTGGTAACCTCTGTTGCTTCTTATTGCTATGACTTTATAATTTAAGTTAAACTGTAAAAACTTTTAATGTCTTTTTTATTTCTTCGTTTACAATAGCGACAAATTCATCAATTGTAACTGTAATATTCCCTTTTCCTTCTTGACCATGACGACGAATAGAAATAGTTCCGTTTTTCTCTTCTTCCTCACCTACAATTAGCATAAATGGTATTTTCTGCATTTCAGCATCTCTAATTTTCTTACCAATTGTCTCGTTTCGGTTGTCAATTAGGGCGCGAATTTCGTGATTTTCTAGCAAATCTAAAACTTTTTTAGCATAAATTTCGTATTTCTCGCTCAAAGACAAGATTATAGCTTGCTCAGGCATTAGCCATAGTGGGAAATTTCCTGCAGTGTGTTCTAGTAAAATTGCGATAAAACGTTCCATAGATCCAAAAGGAGCTCTGTGAATCATAACTGGGCGATGTAATTCATTATCAGCACCTTTGTAAGTCAATTCAAAACGCTCCGGAAGGTTATAATCAACCTGAATAGTTCCCAATTGCCATTGTCTGCCTAAAGCATCTTTTACCATAAAGTCAAGCTTCGGACCATAAAAAGCAGCCTCGCCATATTCTACAACAGTATTCAGTCCTTTATCAGCAGCAGCATTGATAATAGCGTTTTCTGCTTTCTCCCAATTTTCATCAGAACCAATATATTTCTCTCTGTTTTCCTGATCTCTCAAAGAAATTTGAGCAGTAAAGTTTTCAAACCCTAACGAACCAAATACATAAAGTACCAGGTCAATTACTTTTTTGAATTCTTCATCTAATTGTTCCGGAGTACAAAAAATATGTGCATCATCCTGAGTAAACCCTCTAACACGAGTTAAACCGTGTAATTCACCAGATTGTTCATATCTATATACAGTACCAAATTCAGCATAACGCTTAGGTAAATCTTTATACGACCAAGGCTTTACATTGTAAATTTCACAGTGGTGAGGGCAGTTCATCGGTTTCAATAAAAACTCTTCCCCTTCAGCAGGAGTATTTATTGGTTGAAAACTATCAGCACCATATTTAGCATAGTGACCAGAAGTTACATAAAGTTCCTTTTGTCCAATATGTGGAGTAACTACTTGTTCGTATCCAGCTTTCTTTTGAGCTTTCTTTAAAAATTGCTCTAAACGATCTCTAAGCGCAGCACCTTTTGGTAACCATAAAGGTAAACCTTGCCCAACTTTTTGAGAAAAAGCAAATAATTCAAGTTCCTTACCTAATTTTCGGTGATCACGACGTTTAGCTTCTTCAAGAAGTTCAAGATATTCAGTCAAATCCTTTTGTTTAGGGAAAGACGTTCCGTAAACGCGAGTCAACTGTTTGTTTTTCTCATCACCTCTCCAGTAAGCACCGGCAACACTCATGATTTTAAAAGCCTTGATGATTCCGGTATTCGGAATGTGTCCACCACGACATAAATCAGTAAAAGTAGCATGATCACAAAAAGTAATAGTTCCGTCTTCAAGATTCGAAATTAATTCAGTTTTGTAAACATTGTCTTTGTACATCGCCAAAGCATCTGCTTTACTAACCGGACGCATTTTAAACTCATGCTTACCTCTTGAAATCTCAAGAACGCGATCTTCAATTTTCTTAAAATCAGCTTCAATAATCTTCTGATCTCCAAAATCAACATCATAATAAAACCCATTAGCAATTGCAGGTCCAAGAGTTAATTGAATTCCAGGATACAATTCCTCAAGAGCCTGAGCCATTACGTGAGAAGTCGAATGCCAGAAAGCTTTTTTGCCCTCTGCATCATTCCAGGTATATAAAATAAGACTACCGTCGGTCGTCAATGGAGTTTCGGTTTCAATTGTTGTACCATTAAAAGACGCAGAAATTACATTTCTTGCAAATCCTTCACTAATGCTTTTAGCAACCTCCATCGGAGTTACGCCCGAAGCAAACTCTCTAATTGACCCATCGGGTAAAGTAATCTTAATCATTGTTTATAATTTTGTGAATGCAAATATAACGCATTACTAAAATACATACAATACATATATTCATCTTTATACTATTAATATCTAGGATCTAAATCTTATTGTTATCCGTCACCTTGTTTTATACATGTGTATAAGGAAAAGTTTCTACTATAATATATATGCGTAATTATTCGTCAACGAAACCCGACAGGTTTTCAAAACCTGTCGGGTTTACTAATAACCTTTTTAATAACAGTTTTGTCCAGCTGAGCGAAGTCGAAGCTTTTTTAAGTTTGGAATTTAATTAAGAATCAGGAGCTATTTCCCGCTATCTGTTCCAATCTTTTGCTTTTTAAAGGAAAAAGCAAAAGGATTTCCACTTCTATCGGGGCTAGGGCAGCAGTTTTCAGAAGGAAATAAAGCGCAAGGAAGAAAACCAGGCGCCTTTGCCACTCTGCGAGAAACCACAAAACTGTAGAAAAAGAAACCTTAGCGCCTTTGCGGCCAACCCACCCCCAAAGAGCCAAAATCAGGCATAACCCGCCAAATCAAAAAAAAACTTTGCCCTGTAAAAAACGCGAAACCAGCCATTTAGGAAAAAGATTGAAATTATATAAAAAAAAGGCTTGGAAATGTAAATAAAGGTGCTACTTTTGCACCCGCAACAACGACAGACGTTCACTGAAATACTGACAGGCTAGTTAAACTAAACGAAAAAATATTTTCAAAAAAAGTTTAAAAAAAGCTTGTGAGATTTGAAAACAGCTGTTACATTTGCACCCCGCAAAACACGGAAAGTTCATTGAGAGATTGGCAAGGTTGGAAGGAAAAAAGGAAAAGAAATTTTCTAAAAAAAAACTTCAAAAAACATTTGCCGGTTAAAAATAAGTTTTCTACTTTTGCACCCGCTTTGAGAAACAAGCGAAACAAAATTGAAACACGTTCGTAGACATATTGAATTGACAGCCGTTTTAACAGAGATGTTAGAACAAAAGAATAAGAGTAATGGAATCGGGAGATTCGAAGAGAACCGATAGAGACGACATCGCAATATAATATTAAAATATACGATGAAGAGTTTGATCCTGGCTCAGGATGAACGCTAGCGGCAGGCTTAACACATGCAAGTCGAGGGGTATTAGTTTTCGGACTAAGAGACCGGCGCACGGGTGCGTAACGCGTATGCAATCTACCTTTTACAGAGGGATAGCCCAGAGAAATTTGGATTAATACCTCATAGTATAGTACAACCGCATGGTTGAACTATTAAAGTCACAACGGTAAAAGATGAGCATGCGTCCCATTAGCTAGTTGGTAAGGTAACGGCTTACCAAGGCTACGATGGGTAGGGGTCCTGAGAGGGAGATCCCCCACACTGGTACTGAGACACGGACCAGACTCCTACGGGAGGCAGCAGTGAGGAATATTGGACAATGGGCGCAAGCCTGATCCAGCCATGCCGCGTGCAGGATGACGGTCCTATGGATTGTAAACTGCTTTTGTACGAGAAGAAACACTCCTACGTGTAGGAGCTTGACGGTATCGTAAGAATAAGGATCGGCTAACTCCGTGCCAGCAGCCGCGGTAATACGGAGGATCCAAGCGTTATCCGGAATCATTGGGTTTAAAGGGTCCGTAGGCGGTTTAGTAAGTCAGTGGTGAAAGCCCATCGCTCAACGGTGGAACGGCCATTGATACTGCTGAACTTGAATTATTAGGAAGTAACTAGAATATGTAGTGTAGCGGTGAAATGCTTAGAGATTACATGGAATACCAATTGCGAAGGCAGGTTACTACTAATGGATTGACGCTGATGGACGAAAGCGTGGGTAGCGAACAGGATTAGATACCCTGGTAGTCCACGCCGTAAACGATGGATACTAGCTGTTGGAAGCAATTTCAGTGGCTAAGCGAAAGTGATAAGTATCCCACCTGGGGAGTACGTTCGCAAGAATGAAACTCAAAGGAATTGACGGGGGCCCGCACAAGCGGTGGAGCATGTGGTTTAATTCGATGATACGCGAGGAACCTTACCAAGGCTTAAATGTAGATTGACCGTTTTGGAAACAGAACTTTCGCAAGACAATTTACAAGGTGCTGCATGGTTGTCGTCAGCTCGTGCCGTGAGGTGTCAGGTTAAGTCCTATAACGAGCGCAACCCCTGTTGTTAGTTGCCAGCGAGTCATGTCGGGAACTCTAACAAGACTGCCAGTGCAAACTGTGAGGAAGGTGGGGATGACGTCAAATCATCACGGCCCTTACGCCTTGGGCTACACACGTGCTACAATGGCCGGTACAGAGAGCAGCCACTGGGCGACCAGGAGCGAATCTATAAAACCGGTCACAGTTCGGATCGGAGTCTGCAACTCGACTCCGTGAAGCTGGAATCGCTAGTAATCGGATATCAGCCATGATCCGGTGAATACGTTCCCGGGCCTTGTACACACCGCCCGTCAAGCCATGGAAGCTGGGGGTGCCTGAAGTCGGTGACCGCAAGGAGCTGCCTAGGGTAAAACTGGTAACTAGGGCTAAGTCGTAACAAGGTAGCCGTACCGGAAGGTGCGGCTGGAACACCTCCTTTCTAGAGCCCCATGTGTTAGCAGCAATGCACGCTGGGGAAAAAAGATGTCTATCTAAAGGATCTGGATTTCAGGTTCAATTACTCTTGCTGTTAGTTCAAATAATAAATTTTAAGTAAAACAGAGTCTCGTAGCTCAGCTGGTTAGAGTACTACACTGATAATGTAGGGGTCGGCAGTTCGAGTCTGCCCGGGACTACTTTTTTAAAGTTTTCAATTCAAAATTGAGAATTAAAAATTAAAAAGACTGTTAGCTTGGAAAAAGGAAATTCTGGAAGTTGGAATTCACCAAAAGAAATTAGAGAAGAATTAAGAAATCTAAAATCTGAATTCTACAATCTAAGATTGAAAAATGGGGGATTAGCTCAGCTGGCTAGAGCGCCTGCCTTGCACGCAGGAGGTCAACGGTTCGACTCCGTTATTCTCCACTGGTTTACTATAAAGATAGTAAATAAAAGTTCATTGACATATTGAGATAAGAAAATAATAAAAAGTAGAAAGCGTTTTTGTTATAACTAACAAAAACAAAAAAAACGGTCATATTAAATTATGATTGGTACAATAAGCAAAATAAGGGCGTATGGGGGATGCCTAGGCTCTCAGAGGCGATGAAAGGCGTGATAAGCTGCGAAAAGCTGCGGGGACGGGCACACACCGATTGATCCGCAGATACCTGAATGGGGCAACCCACTATGTTGAAGACATAGTACACCGATAGGTGGGCAAACCCGCTGAACTGAAACATCTAAGTAGGCGGAGGAGAAGAAAACAAAAGTGATTCCGTAAGTAGTGGCGAGCGAACGCGGATTAGCCCAAACCAGTGCTGTTACGGCAATGCTGGGGTTGTAGGACCACGACATTTTATGCACAAGGAACCGGAAGTTGCTGGAAAGTGACGCCACAGAGGGTGATAGCCCCGTATGGGTAACAAGTGTAATAGATAGTGGTATCCTGAGTAGGGCGGGGCACGTGAAACCCTGTCTGAATTTGGCGGGACCATCCGCTAAGGCTAAATACTCCTGAGAGACCGATAGTGAACCAGTACCGTGAGGGAAAGGTGAAAAGAACCGTGAATAACGGAGTGAAATAGATCCTGAAACCATACGCTTACAAGCGGTCGGAGCCCTTTCGTGGGGTGACGGCGTGCCTTTTGCATAATGAGCCTACGAGTTAACGTTGCTGGCAAGGTTAAGTGGTTAAGCCACGGATCCGTAGCGAAAGCGAGTCTGAATAGGGCGCTTTAGTCAGTAGTGTTAGACGCGAAACCGTGTGATCTACCCATGGGCAGGTTGAAGCTGTGGTAACACACAGTGGAGGACCGAACCGGTTGACGTTGAAAAGTCTTCGGATGACCTGTGGGTAGGGGTGAAAGGCCAATCAAACTCGGAAATAGCTCGTACTCCCCGAAATGCATTTAGGTGCAGCGCTGTGCATAAAGTTATATAGAGGTAGAGCTACTGATTGGATGCGGGGGCTTCACCGCCTACCAATTCCTGACAAACTCCGAATGCTATATAATGTTTCACAGCAGTGAGGGCTTGGGTGCTAAGGTCCAAGTCCGAGAGGGAAAGAACCCAGACCATCAGCTAAGGTCCCCAAATATACGCTAAGTTGAAAGAACGAGGTTTGTCTGCCCAGACAGCTAGGATGTTGGCTTGGAAGCAGCCATTCATTTAAAGAGTGCGTAACAGCTCACTAGTCGAGCGGACGAGCATGGATAATAATCGGGCATAAGCGTATTACCGAAGCTATGGATTTAGAGTTTACTCTAAGTGGTAGGGGAGCATTCTAACAGGGTTGAAGGTGTATCGTCAGGTATGCTGGACTGGTTAGAAAAGAAAATGTAGGCATAAGTAACGATAATGCGGGCGAGAAACCCGCACACCGAAAAACTAAGGTTTCCACAGCTATGCTAATCAGCTGTGGGTTAGTCTGGTCCTAAGGCGAACCCGAAAGGGACAGTCGATGGCCAACGGGTTAATATTCCCGTACTACTAATTACTGTGATGGGGTGACGGAGTGATGAAAGCGCCGCGAACTGACGGAATAGTTCGTTGAAGTACCTACCTATAAGATGCGCAGGCAAATCCACGCGTCTTGGGGAAATACGATAGTACTCGGAGTCTTCGGACAAAGAGATAGTGCGCCTAAGGGCTTCCAAGAAAAACCTCTAAACTTCAGGTAATTAGTACCAGTACCGTAAACCGACACAGGTAGTTGAGGAGAGAATCCTAAGGTGCTCGAGAGATTCATGGCTAAGGAATTAGGCAAAATAGACCTGTAACTTCGGGAGAAAGGTCGCCCTGAGCAATCAGGGCCGCAGTGAAGAGGTCCAGGCGACTGTTTATCAAAAACACAGGGCTCTGCAAAATCGTAAGATGAAGTATAGGGCCTGACACCTGCCCGGTGCTGGAAGGTTAAGAGGAGATGTTATCTTCGGAGAAGCATTGAATTGAAGCCCCAGTAAACGGCGGCCGTAACTATAACGGTCCTAAGGTAGCGAAATTCCTTGTCGGGTAAGTTCCGACCTGCACGAATGGTGTAACGATCTGGACACTGTCTCAGCCATGAGCTCGGTGAAATTGTAGTAACGGTGAAGATGCCGTTTACCCGCAGTGGGACGAAAAGACCCTGTGCACCTTTACTATAGCTTAGTATTGACCTTGGATAAATGATGTGTAGGATAGGTTGGAGACTATGAAGCGGCGTCGCCAGGCGTTGTGGAGTCATTGTTGAAATACAACCCTTTGTTTATCTGAGGCCTAACCCCATATTGTGGGGGACATTGCTTGGTGGGTAGTTTGACTGGGGTGGTCGCCTCCAAAAGAGTAACGGAGGCTTCTAAAGGTTCCCTCAGTACGCTTGGTAACCGTGCGTAGAGTGCAATGGCATAAGGGAGCTTGACTGAGAGACATACAGGTCGATCAGGTACGAAAGTAGAGCATAGTGATCCGGTGGTTCCGCATGGAAGGGCCATCGCTCAAAGGATAAAAGGTACGCCGGGGATAACAGGCTGATCTCCCCCAAGAGCTCATATCGACGGGGGGGTTTGGCACCTCGATGTCGGCTCGTCACATCCTGGGGCTGGAGAAGGTCCCAAGGGTTGGGCTGTTCGCCCATTAAAGTGGCACGCGAGCTGGGTTCAGAACGTCGTGAGACAGTTCGGTCTCTATCTACTGTGGGCGTTAGAAATTTGAGTGGATCTGATTCTAGTACGAGAGGACCGAATTGGACAAACCTCTAGTGTATCTGTTGTCCCGCCAGGGGCACCGCAGAGTAGCTACGTTTGGAAGGGATAAGCGCTGAAAGCATATAAGCGCGAAACCCACCACAAGATGAGATTTCTTTTAAGGATCGTGGAAGATGACCACGTTGATAGGCTATAGATGTAAAGGCAGTAATGTCATAGTCGAGTAGTACTAATAATCCGTAAGCTTATGTACACCCTTTTCCCCCGATGCAAGTCGGGGGGAGAAACTTTCTAATACTTTTATGTTTCTTTATCTCAGTATGTTAAGATATTTGCTCGACGCAGAGCAGTTATGAGTTTTGAGTTATAAGTTATGAGTTGAAAAACTGCAGACTATAAACTGTGAACTGAAAACTAACAGCCTTAAGGTGGTTATTGCGGCGGGGCTCACCTCTTCCCATCCCGAACAGAGTAGTTAAGCCCGCCTGCGCAGATGGTACTGCAGTTATGTGGGAGAGTATGTCGTCGCCTTTCTTTTGAAAATCCTCATCATGTATTTGATGGGGATTTTTCGTTTTATAACACTTTTTTTACGCAAAGCATGCCAATAAAGCTTGAGTTGTTTTAAAGATAAAGTTCGCAAAGCTATTCGAAACAGATTTATGAAATTCGATTAAATAATGCGTGATTTTTTTTAAGCATATACTTTTATTTACCACGTTTGCGTTAAGAATGGGAACGGCATCCTTTTGCGCTGCCTTATACTTCTCTTCATCCAAAAACCGAAAGTGCAAAAGATATATAGCGGACAGCCCAGCCCGCCGCGGCGGGAAACGCACAAATTCTTATTCAATTCATTATATATAATTTTAGTTCTGTTAAATTAGAGTCAATTTTGAGTTTTAAGCTAAGACCAGTTAGCCTTTTTGAATGCGAATCTGTATTTTTGCATTCAAATTTTATAATTTAAGTATGAAAAAAAGTATTGTATTGTTGACATTATTTGTTATCTCAAATTTAAGTGCTCAACAACGCCCTAAATTGGTTGTAGGTATTGTAGTTGATCAAATGAAAATGGAATATTTATATCGGTTTTCTGATGATTTTTCTCCAAATGGATTTAAGAGATTAATGAATAATGGATATACTTTTCAGAATATGCATTATAATTACATGCCAACATATACTGCTCCGGGGCATGCATCTATTTATACAGGTACAACACCTTCTACTCATGGGATTGTTGGTAACGAATGGTTCAGTAGAACTCTTGGTAAGGAAATGTATTGTACAGATGATGCAGGCGTAAAAACCGTAGGTGATGGAACTGTTGAAGAAGGAGCAATGTCACCAAAAAATCTTCAAAGTACTACTATTACTGACGAAGTGAGAATGGCGACTAATTTTGAGGGAAAAGTGATTGGAATGAGTTTAAAAGATCGAGGTGCAATTTTGCCTGCTGGTCATTTTGCAAATTGGGCCTTTTGGTATAGCAAAACTGGTTCTTTTATTTCCAGTACTTTTTACGGTGAAAAATTGCCTGACTGGGTGACTCAATTCAACAATGAAAAACATTATATGGCATACATTAATAAAGGTTGGGATTTATATAAACCTGCTTCGACATATAATGAAAGTTTAGCGGATAATAATCCGTATGAAGGAAAGTTATACGGAAGTGCAGCGCCTGTTTTTCCTTACGACTTAAAATCAATGTATGAGAAGAATGATGCCGGAATATTAAGAGCAACACCTTATGGAAATGATTTATTAGCTGAATTTGCAAAAAAAGCTATCGAAAAAGAAGAATTAGGGAAAGACAATATTACTGACTTTCTAACGGTTAGTTTTTCGTCCACAGACTATGTTGGACACTTACTTGGACCAAGATCTATGGAACTTCAGGATACATATTTAAGATTAGACCAAACTATAGCTGATTTTTTAAATTACTTAGATACAACGGTTGGTAAAGGAAATTATCTTTTATTTTTAACTGCTGATCATGCTGGCGCTGAAAATGTAATTTATCTGAAAGATCGTAAATATAATGTAGATAATTATCCTTCAAAAGATGTGAAAAAAAGTTTGCAGGATTTCTCGACTAAAACGTTTGGAGTTGATTTGATCTTAAACTATTCAAATTTTAATATTTTCTTTAATAAACAAATTATTAAAGACAAAGGTTTAGAACTTGTAAAGGTTAAGCAAGCTTTTAAAGAGTTTTTAATTTCTCAACCGCAAGTTAAAAGAGTGTATACTGAAGAGGAAATTTTAGCAAATTCAGGAAATGATTACTATTTAAATTTCGTAGCAAAAGGGTATGATGTTACTCAGGATGGTGATATGATTATAGTAGATAAACCTGGAGATATTGAGTACTCAACTACAGGGACATCACACGGAACACCTTATAGTTATGATACGCATGTGCCAGCAATTTTTTATGGGTGGCACATTAAAAAAGGAGAGTCTTATGACAAGAAGGCAATTACAGAAATTGCACCCACAATAGCTCAGAAAATTAAAGTTACTTTCCCAAATGGAACTGAAGCAAAAGTATTGCAGGAAGTTTTGGATGAAAAGAAATAAACTAAATATTAAAAAAGACCTGCTAAAAATAGCAGGTTTTTTTATGGCATAAAAAAAGGCTTTTCCGTTAAGAAAAGCCTTTTAAAATTGAGTGTTTAGTAAGCACTTATTTTAATGTTAGCACTATGCGTTTGCTAACACTAATTCTTCGTTAAAAGGAAGATTCCAAGCTTCGGCAACTCCTTTGTAAAGGATTTTCCCGTTTGCAATATTCAATCCTTTTTTCAATTCTTCATTTTCGCTGCATGCTTTTTCCCATCCTTTGTTTGCTAATTGCACTGCGTATGGTAAAGTTGCATTTGTTAAAGCTAAAGTGGATGTATAAGGAACAGCTCCTGGCATATTTGCCACACAATAGTGAACGATATCATCAATGATAAAAGTTGGGTTTTCGTGAGTTGTTGGAGTACAAGTCTCAATACAACCACCTTGATCAACTGCAACGTCAACTACAACAGTTCCCGGACGCATTAATTTAAGCATATCACGAGTAATTAAGTGAGGTGCTTTTGCTCCTGGAATCAAAACTGCTCCAACAATTAAATCAGCATCAGCGATTGCTTTTGTTATGTTATAGTGGTTAGACATTTGTGTACTTACGTTTGCAGGCATAATATCATCTAAATAACGTAAACGTGGCAAACTTAGGTCCATAATAGTTACCTGAGCACCTAAACCTGCAGCCATTTTTGCAGCCTGAGTTCCTACGATTCCTCCACCTAAAACTAATACTTTAGCTGGCGGCACACCTGGAACACCTCCTAAAAGAATTCCTCTTCCTTTTAATGGTTTTTCAAGATATTTTGCTCCTTGTTGAATTGCCATACGACCAGCAACTTCAGACATTGGAACTAATAAAGGCAAACTACGATCTGTTTTTTCTACTGTTTCATAAGCCAAACATACAGCACCTTTTTCAAGCATAGCATGAGTTAATGGTTCTGATGAAGCAAAGTGGAAGTAAGTAAACAACAATTGATCTTTTTTGATTAATGGATATTCAGATGCAATTGGTTCTTTTACTTTAATGATCATTTCTGCAATAGCATATACTTCTTCAATAGTTGGTAAAACTACTGCACCTGCACTTGCATATTCATCATCACTAAATCCACTTCCTAAACCTGCAGTTGATTGAACATAAACAGTATGTCCGTGTTTTTTCATTTCAGAAACACCGGCAGGAGTTAATGCTACACGATTTTCGTTATTTTTAATTTCTTTAGGAACACCTATTATCATTTGTTATATTTTTAGTTTTTTGTAATTGTTTTTACAAATTTACAGGCATAGAATATATTATGGATAATTGATCTATAAATAAGAAAATATTATTTTATTTAGTATTTTTACAGAAAATATTTCTTTTTGATATCTATTTTGATTCCCCAAAAAGAAAAAATGACTGAATTTCAATCCTGAATTAAATCGTTTTCGTTATGGCTTTAGATGAAATTGACAAAAAAATCTTACGACTTTTGCAAGTAGATGCGCATTATACTTTAAAAGACATTGCAAACAAAATAAATTTGTCCTTAACTCCTGTTCATGATCGGGTTAAACGTCTTGAAAAAGAGGGAGTTATTGAAAAGTATGTTTCGATTTTAAATAAGAAAAAACTAGGTAATAATTTAACGGTTTATTGCCAGGTTACGCTCACCAAACAAACCTATGATACTTCGGAGGGTTTTAATCAGTCGATACTCAATTTACCTGAAGTTGTAGAGTGCAATTATGTTTCTGGTAACTTTGATTACATGCTAAAAATTATAATTCCTGATATGGAGAGTTATCATCATTTTCATCAAAAAAAACTTTCCGTTCTTCCTGAAGTTTCTCTGATAAATACTGTTTTTGTAATTTCTGAAGTAAAAAGTACAACCGTTTTACCTATTTAAATAAAGCAAAAAACCATCAAAAGTATGATGGTTTTTAAGAAAAGAAATAGCTGGTTTTGGTTTTTATTAATAATAAGTAAAGCGTCTTACTTTAGCAATATATTTTGCTAAACGAATTACTTGGTGACTATATCCGTATTCATTATCATACCAAATGTAAAGCACAATACTTTTTCCATCTTTAGAAACAATTGTAGCGTTACTATCATAAATTGATGGAGCAGAAGTACCAACAATATCAGAAGAAACAAGTTCATTATTTAATGAATATTTGATTTGCTCTACCAATTCGCCTTCTAAAGCGTATTTTTTCATTATTTTATTGATAGCAGCGATAGATGTTGCTTTTTTGACTTCTAAATTTAAAACTACCAAAGATCCATTTGGAACTGGAACTCTAATAGCATTTGAAGTTAATTTCCCTTCCAAAGAGGGTATTGCTTTTGCAACAGCACTTCCAGCGCCAGTTTCTGTAATAACCATGTTTAAAGCTGCGGCCCTGCCACGACGGTATTTTTTGTGCATGTTATCAACTAAATTTTGATCATTTGTATAGGCATGAATGGTTTCTAAATGACCTTTTACAACTCCCAAACTATCTTCAATAACTTTTAAAATTGGTGTGATCGCATTTGTAGTACATGATGCTGCCGAGAAAATATCTATTTGGTCGGGATCATATTCAGTATGATTAACACCGTGAACAATATTCGGAACTCCTTTTCCCGGAGCTGTCAATAAAACTTTGCGTACTCCGTTTGAAGTTAAATGACGTTTTAAAGCTTCTTCTGTGGTAAATGCTCCTGTATTATCAATAACAAGTGCATCATTTATTCCGTAGTCTGTATAATCTATTTCTTCAGGCGTGTTTGCACTAATAATATGAACAGTAGTTCCGTTGATTATTAGAGCATTATTTTTTGGATCTGCTGTTACTGATCCTTGAAAATCTCCATGAATTGAATCGTATCGTAGTAAAGAAGCTCGTTTTTCTAAAATTGCCGCATCGCTTTTGTCTCTGGTTACAATTGCTCTTAAACGTAACTGATTTCCCTTTCCGGTTTTCGACATTAATTCTCTTGCCAATAGACGTCCGATTCTCCCAAAACCATATAACACAACATCTTTTGGCTGAATTTCTTCTGATGATTTGGCTTTTTTCAATTTATCCATTACAAAATATCTCGCATCCGGATATTTTTCATCTTCTAAGCGATATTCATATGTCAATTTTCCTAAATCTAATTTTGCTGGAGGAAAATCTAATGACAAAATAACTTTTGCAATTTCTACCGAATCAAAAATACTGATTGGTTTGCCTACAAATTCACCTGCATATTGATGCAGATTAATAATATCACTGACATTTTTATCCAATAATTGATTTTTAAATAAAACCATTTCGATTGATTTGTCATACCATAAATCACTTATGACTTTGATTAATTCGACACCTGCTCTTCTTCGGTCGACTTGTAATGATACCTCTTTTTGGTACAAAGATTTTTTGCTCATAATTGATTAAATTGAAAAAATAAAATGCTCACTATTTTAAAATTTGGCGCAAAAGTATCCATTTCAATCGATTTCGTAAACTATTTTAGCATTTATTTTTAAAAATAAAAAAGCCACCTTAATTTCTTAAGATGGCTTTTTAAGTTTTAAGTTTTCAGTCTCAGTTATCAGTTTTAAGATTGTAAACTGAGACTGTAAACTGGGACTGAATATCGTGATTAAATAATTATTCTAAATATTTCACCGTTCTTATTGATCATTTCAATTCGAACACTTTGTCCTTCGTCTTTTTTACTTAAAAGTTTCGAAACTGTTTCAACATTTGTTGCTTTTACATTATCGATACTCAGGATAATATTTCCCTGAAGTTCATTTTGATATTGCGCCAGATTTTCATTGGTGATGTTTTTAATTTTCACACCATAATCAATGTGGAATTTCTTTTTATCAACAGCATCAATATTTTCTAACTCAATTCCTTTAAATTCAGTACTAAAAAACTCATTTTTACTTAAAGTTACCGGAACTACTTTCGTTTTTCCATCTCGAATATAAGTCACTTTAACTACATCATTTGGTCTTTTTGTATTGATATATCCGGAAAGATCAGCAAAAGAAGCAATCTTTTGCTCATCTAATTTTACAATAATATCTGCTTTCGTCAAACCGGCTTTTTCAGCTCCGGAATTTTTAGAAACTTTATTGATATAGAATCCTTCAGTTTGGGCAATTCCTAATACTTTTGAAGCATTACTATTTAATTCGCCACCTTCAACACCTAAAATTCCGCGTTGAACATTTCCGAATTCCATAATATCTTCAATAATTTTTCGTGCAATATTAGAAGGAACAGCAAATGAATATCCTACGTAAGATCCTGTCATTGAAGAAATCATAGTATTGATTCCAATTAATTCTCCTCTTGTATTTACCAATGCACCACCACTATTTCCCGGATTCACAGCAGCGTCTGTCTGAATAAACGACTGAATCCCGTTTGCATTTAAATCTCTGGCTTTCGCCGAAACGATTCCGGCAGTTACAGTAGAATTTAAATTATACGGATTTCCAACGGCCAAAACCCATTCACCAACTTTTACAGTATCAGAATTTGCAAAAGCAGTATAAGGAAGTTTTTCGCTCGCATCAATTTTTAATAAGGCAATATCCATTTTAGAATCTGTACCAATCAATTTTGCCTTATATGATTTTTTGTTGTTTAAGGTAATTTCGATTTCGGTCGCATCTTTAATAACGTGATTATTTGTTACGATATAACCATCTTCAGAAATAATAACACCAGAACCGGTTCCTACTTGTTCCTGCTGCTGTTGTCCTCCGTAACCGTAGAAAAATTCCATCATCGGATTACTAACTGTTCTTCGAGAAACATTTTTTACGTGTACCACAGTATGAATTGTTCTGTCTGCAGCTTCGGTAAAATCAACAGTTTCTGCGGCTAATCCAACATTTCTTCCGTATGAATTGGGGGCAAGAGTTACAACAGAATTTCCTTTTCCAAAGAAAGAATTATTGCTCTCAAATAATAACTTGTAAGCGCCAAGGGTAGTGGCACCGCTCAATAATGACACTAAAAATAAGGTCGACAATCTTTTCATAATTAGAATATAGGTTTAAGTTATTTACACGTAAAATTAATTGAAAAAATTATTTGGTAAAATGGTTTAACGCTCTTTAACAATGATTAACATTTCATTAATTAATAGTTCGTACTTTTGTACTTATTAATAGAATAAAAATGCAAATAGAATTTTATAAATATCAAGGTACAGGCAACGATTTTGTAATGGTTGACAATCGTTCTGATTTTTTTCCTAAAGAAGATACTAAATTAATTGAGCGTTTATGTGACCGGCGTTTTGGCATTGGCGCAGACGGACTTATATTATTGGAAAATGATTCTGAAACCGATTTCAGAATGGTTTACTATAATTCTGATGGAAATCAGAGTTCGATGTGTGGTAATGGCGGGCGTTGTTTAGTGGCCTTCGCAAATCAATTGGGTGTTATTGATGATAAAACAACTTTTATTGCTACAGATGGTTTGCATCACGCATCAGTAGGAGATGATGCCATTGTTTCCTTGCAAATGATTGATGTTGATGAAGTTCAAAATAAAGATTCTTATACTTTCTTAAATACGGGTTCTCCGCATCATGTTCAGATTGTGGATGACTTAGAGCATTATAATGTAAAAGAAAACGGAGCAGCTATTCGCTACGGTGAATTATACGGAGCAAAAGGAAGCAACGTAAATTTTGTAAAAAAAGTAGATGATTCCACTTTCTCGCTTCGTACTTACGAAAGAGGAGTTGAAGACGAAACCCTGGCTTGCGGAACCGGAGCAACAGCAGTTGCAATTGCTATGAATGCCACTGGTCAAACGGATAAAACGTCTATCAATTTAAATGTTGAAGGTGGAAAACTCGTTGTTTCTTTTGATAAATTGGGCGATCACTTTTCAAATGTTTTCTTAACCGGACCTGCAAAATTTGTTTTTAAAGGAACAATAGAAATATAGAATTAAAAGCCAAAAATAAAATTCCAAAATCTATATTCTATATTCTAAGATCTATATTCTTAAATCTAAAATCAAAAATTAAATGATCACACTCAAAGGCGATTCAATTTATCTTCGTGCACTAGAACCTAATGATTTAGAGTTTGTGTATGCAATGGAAAACGATCAGAGCATTTGGGAAGTCAGCAATACACAAACACCTTACAGCCGTTTTTTGGTTCGTCAGTATCTGGAAAATGCGCAACAGGATATTTATGAAGCAAAACAATTGCGTTTGGCAATTTGTCAGGATGAAGATTTTCCTGCAATCGGATTGATTGATTTATTTGAATTTGATCCCAAAAATAACAGGGCCGGAATTGGAATTGTGATTCAAAATACAGAAAACAGAAACCAAAACATTGGTTCTGAGGCATTAGAGTTATTAATTAAATATTCTTTTCATAATTTAAATCTTCACCAATTATATGCAAATATTAATGTAGGAAATGTAGCCAGTATAGCTCTTTTTACTAAATTTGGGTTTGAGAAAATAGGAATTAAAAAAGATTGGATTTTGCTAAATGGCCACTATCAAGATGAAGCAATTTTTCAGTTAATCAATAAACAAATTTAAATTTTTAGCTTTGAGTATAAAAAAAATCATCACGTTAAGTGCCGTAGCCGTAATTTCAGTTTTAATAATTTACGGATTTATTTTAATTAGCAGAATTTTTAGCGCCAACACTAAATTCGAAGAAAAAGAACTTTACGTATATGTTCCAACAGATGCTACTTATGCAGATGTGAAAAAAATATTGCAGCCTTATATTAAGAATTACGATAATTTTGAAATGGTAGCCAATAAAAGAAGCTATCCTGAAAATGTAAAATCGGGTCGTTTTTTACTTAAAAAAGACATGAATAATATCGATTTGGTTCGCGCAATGCGTTCAAATGTTCCGGTTAAATTAGCGTTTAACAATCAGGAGCGTTTGGAAAATTTTGCAGGAAGAGTGGGGTCAGAAATCGAAGCAGATAGTTTATCTCTAATGAAAGCCATTAAGGATTCAACTTTCTTAAAAGAAAACGGTTTTAATGAAGAAAATGTTTTCGCCATGTTTATTCCGAATACTTATGAAGTTTACTGGAATACATCCGCAGTAAAATTCCGCGATAAAATGATCAAAGAATACCATAACTTCTGGACGCCGGAAAGAATTGCAAAAGCTGAAAAGCAAGGTTTAACACCAGTTCAGGCGACAATTTTGGCTTCTATTGTTCATAAAGAATCTGTAAAAAAAGATGAAAGACCTCGTATTGCAGGCGTTTATTTAAACAGATTACGTTTGGCAATGCCTTTACAAGCAGATCCAACGGTTATTTATGCGTTAAAATTAAAAGCGAATGATTTTGATCAGGTAATAAAAAGAGTTTTTTATAATGACTTGATAATGAAGTCTCCATATAACACTTACGTGAATGTCGGACTTCCTCCGGGACCAATTGCTATGCCAGATATTACAGCTCTAGAAGCGGTTTTAAACCCTGAAAAACATGATTACATATACTTTTGTGCAAGTGTAGATCGTTTTGGATATCATGAATTTGCTTCAACATACGAACAGCATCAGGTCAATGCAAAAAAATACTCAGACTGGATTGCAAGTCAGGGAGTGACAAGATAAATTATATAAGTATTTATTAAAAAAAACCGAAGACATTTTAGCTTCGGTTTTTTTGTTTCATAATTTAGAATAACCAAAAGAAAAATTAAAAGTATTCATCAGTTTATGAACTTCGTATTTTTCATATTTAATTTTGAACGATTTTAATGAAAAATAAAATTTCACAAGATTGAATTTAACTTTTTAATAATAAATAAACTTTTGATCACATAAAGAACTGAATTTTCCTTTCAAATTAGATCAGTTTATTTTTCAATATCCTTAAAAAGCCTTAAATATTGTAGGTTAAATATTTCAATTTTAACAAATTTCCTAAAAAATTGATAAAAATGGCATTTTTTGGAATTTTTTTTTCGTGTTTTTAAAGCTAAAAAAATGTTTTGCCAATTGCTCGAATACTGCATCAATAAAGGGTTTCGAAGGAATATGAAAAATTACGAAAACCGTTAAATTACTGGTTATCAGCATTGTTTTGTATTCCTTATCTTTGCACCGTAGAAATTTCAAGAGGGTGACAGCGTTTTGAAGAAAAACAATTTATGATAAAGAAATGGTATTTTTATGCGAGTTTGATCGTTATTATTACATTTTTAAGTTTGGGTTTTAAACCCTTTAATCTAGAAACCAAACCTTGGTTTTTAATAGAAAAAACAGATGGATCTGAATACTTATTTCCATCGCAGGAAGTGGATGATTATCCCACTTTACACAAGTTAAATACCCCGTTTACAGGAAAACGTCTTATAGGTTTTAAAGAAGCAGTAGCTTTTAAGGAATCTCAGGGAAAATACCGACTGGTAAATTCTCTTGGTTACATGGGGAAATATCAATTTGGTTCTAAAGCCTTAAGAGCCATAGGTGTAAAAAATGAAAAAGCCTTCTTAAAAGATCCTGCTTTACAAGAAAAAGCGTTTATTGCTTTATTATCCATCAACAAATGGATTTTGCGCAATGAAATTGAAAGGTATGAAGGTAAAATCGTTAACGGAGTTGAAGTTACCGAATCAGGAATTTTAGCTGCAGCTCATCTTGGAGGCGCAGGATCAGTAAAAAACTTCTTTAAAAACAAAGGAAACAGGCATTTTAGAGATGCGTACGGTACTTCGTTAAAAAGCTACATGAAAGCTTTTGGAGGTTATGATCTTTCGTATATTGAAGCAGATAGCAATGCAACCATAAACGATTAAAGAATTAAAAAATAAAAAATCCCGAATTATTCGGGATTTTTTTATGCGTGATTCTAATCAATTAATATTTCCAGAATTTTAATCGCTGCTTCACTTATTTTAGTTCCTGGACCAAAAATAGCAACGGCTCCGGCATCAAATAAGTATTGATAATCCTGTGCCGGAATTACACCACCAACAATTACCATAATATCTTCGCGGCCATGTTTTTTCAATTCCTCAATAACTTGCGGAACTAATGTTTTATGACCTGCAGCCAATGATGAAACACCTAAAATGTGTACATCATTTTCAACTGCTTGTTTTGCAGCTTCAGCAGGAGTTTGAAATAACGGTCCAATATCAACATCAAAACCAACATCGGCATAACCGGTTGCTACTACTTTTGCGCCTCGATCATGGCCATCTTGTCCCATTTTGGCAATCATAATTCTTGGTCGGCGTCCTTCTTGTTTTGCAAAAGCATTAGCAAGTTGCTTAGCTTTTTCAAAATTCTCATCGTTTTTTATTGCTGCACTATACACACCGCTAAAGGATTTAATTTGCGCTTTAAACCTTCCGTAAACACTTTCAAGCGCCTCACTGATTTCACCTAAAGTTGCCCTGTTTCTGGCAGCTTCAATGGCAATTTCAAGTAAGTTGCCTTCTTTCGTTTTAGCACAAAGAATTAGTTTTTCGAGTGATTGATTTACTTTTTCAGTATCTCTTTTTGATTTTATTTCCTCAAGACGATCTATTTGCTGTTTTCGAACCATTTGGTTATCAACATCCAAAATATGCAAAGGATCTTCTTTTTCTAATCGATATTGGTTTACACCAACAATAATATCCTGTCCGCTGTCAATTCTCGCTTGTTTTCTGGCAGCTGCTTCTTCGATTCTTAGTTTAGGAATTCCGGCTTCAATCGCTTTTGTCATTCCGCCTAGTTCTTCGACTTCTTCAATTAATTTCCAGGTACTTTCCGTGATCTCGTTTGTCAAACTTTCAACATAATAACTGCCCGCCCAAGGATCTACAGTTTTGGTAATTTTAGTTTCTTCCTGTAAATAGATCTGTGTATTACGTGCAATTCTTGCCGAAAAATCGGTTGGCAATGCAATCGCTTCATCCAAAGCATTGGTATGCAAAGATTGCGTTCCGCCAAAAGCTGCGGCTGTCGCTTCGATACAAGTTCTCGCAACATTATTAAACGGATCTTGTTCTGTTAAACTCCATCCGCTTGTCTGGCAATGAGTTCTTAAGGCGAAGGATTTATCACTTTTGGGATTAAACTGTTGTAATAATTTAGCCCAAATCATTCTTCCAGCTCTCATTTTTGCAATTTCCATAAAATGATTCATCCCAATTGCCCAAAAGAAAGACAATCTTGGGGCAAATTCGTCAATTGTCATTCCGGTTGATAATCCTGTTCGAATATATTCCAATCCATCGGCCAGAGTATACGCTAATTCAATATCCGCAGTTGCTCCGGCTTCCTGCATGTGGTAACCCGAAATTGAGATCGAATTGAATTTTGGCATTTTCTTGCTTGTAAATTCAAAAATATCAGCAATAATCTTCATCGAAGGCGTTGGCGGATATATATACGTATTTCGAACCATAAATTCTTTCAAAATATCATTCTGAATCGTTCCTGACAACTTTTCAATTGCAACACCTTGTTCTTCTGCAGCCACAATATAAAAAGCCATAATGGGCAAAACTGCGCCATTCATTGTCATTGAAACTGACATTTCATCAAGCGGAATCTGATCGAAAAGTACTTTCATATCTTCGACAGAATCTATCGCAACTCCGGCTTTCCCGACATCTCCAACAACTCTTTCATGATCAGAATCGTAACCGCGATGCGTTGGCAAATCAAAAGCAATAGAAAGCCCTTTTTGACCTGCAGCTAGATTTCTTCTGTAAAAAGCATTACTTTCTTCTGCAGTAGAAAATCCTGCATATTGACGAATCGTCCACGGGCGTCTTACATACATAGTGGCATAAGGTCCACGCAGATTGGGTGTAAAGCCAGCGCCGAAATCTAGAAATTCTAAATCTTCAATATCTTTTTCAGAATAGGTTTCTTTCAGCTCAATTCCCTCGGCTGTAGTGAAGTTAGAATTAGATATTGGTACATTTAACTCTTCACTTTTAATGTCTAACTTTATATGTTTAAGGTCTTTTCTTATCATTGAAAAACTCTTTTTGAGTATGATTAATTACTTTGAAATTGATTATTCTAGTTCAAGACGTTCCTGCTCTAGTTTTTCAGCCAATCTTTTTTCTATAATAGGCGTAATTAATGTTTTTCGTGGTTTTATTTTCACAAAAGGAAACAGTTCTAAATCTTGTTTCATTTTGTCTTCTTTATTTGGATATTTATTAGTGCCTAACAAAACTTCCTTTTTAGAATCAAATAATTCCTGTTCTTTAGCTGCACTTTCCTGAATTTTCTTTTTGATAGTTCCATCATTCAAAAGTTTAAGAAAACCGCCATTTGCTTCAATATCTTTAAACAAAGCCAGACTTTTTTCGGCCAGCTGCATTGTTAGGCTTTCGATATAATAACTTCCGTCAGCAGGATTATTTACTTTATCAAAATAACTTTCGTGTTTTAAAACCAATAATTGGTTTCGGGCAATTCGATCTCCAAATTCGTTGTCTTTATGGTATAATGCATCGTAAGGCAAGTTAGCAACCGCATCGGCTCCGCCTAAAATAGCCGACATGCATTCTGTTGTAGTACGAAGCATATTTACATTATAATCGTAAATTGTTTTGTTTCGTCTCGTTGGAGTAGCTAATATGTGACAATCTAAATTTGGATTATATTCAGCAGCAATTAATTTGAAAAGCATTCGCAAAGCCCGAAGTTTTGCAATCTCAAAGAAATAATTCGTTCCTACAGCAACCTGAAAAACAATAGGCTTTGAAATAGCTGAAAATCGATTTAAATATTCATTGGCATGAGCCAGACTATACGCAATTTGCTGTGTAATATTAGCACCGGCATTTTGATATAAACTTAAGTCTACACTTAATAAAGAAAGATTTGTAGTTGCTTTTGATATTTTTTCTATCGTTTCAAAATTATTTTTGTCAGATGTAGTAAACCAATTTCCTTCTCTTGCAAAATGACCAATCGGATCTAAATTGCAATAAAAAGTTGCCTTTTTTTGGATAGAAATACTATCTAATTTATTTACGAAATCGATTGAAATAAATTTCAAATTAAAGTAAACGATTCTGTTTTCTAAAGGAAGATTTTCTAATAATTTTTGAATGTCAATTTTTTCGTCTTCAATAGTAAAACGTAAACTTTCTGCACCTCTTTCGATAGTGTTTATAGCTCTTTGAATTGATTTTTCGACGTCATAAACAAAAATGTTTTGGCAAATTTTGAATTCGCTTGCTTTTGTTTTTACATTCGCTGCTTTAGAAAATTCATCTCTGTGATAAAATGGTTTTACCTGAATATCTTCGGGAGAATTCCAAATTACAGTTTCGTTATAATCAGCTCCATCTAATTCAAACTGAATTTTTTGTTTCCATTGTTTGGATGAAATCGGATTAAAATCGTCGAAAAGAGTAGTAGCCATTTAATGTTTTTTTCTGATTATTCTTTATCTTTAATAGTGTCTCCTTCAAAATGAATGATGTAAATATCCTCGCTGTCTTTTTTCATGAAATACTTCTCGCGGGCATATTTCTCTATTTGTTCAGGATTTTTTAATTGTTTGATTTGTTCCTGATCTTTTTTAATTTCCTCCTGATAATAAGTTTTATTATCCTCAAGTTCATTAATTTGATTGTCTAAAAAGCGATGATCAAAATAGGAGTAATTGTCTAAAAAAAGCATCCATACCACAAAAAACAGTAAAACCCAGACATATTTATTGCCAAGAAATTTAAACCATGATTTGTCTTTATACGGATTTTTCATTTTTGTTTTTATTTTTAGCCCCGATGGAGCCGATATCCTTTTTATGTCCTGCCTCGGCGGACATAAAAAGATAAAGGCAAGAGCGGGAATAGCTCCTAATTTTTATGGAATAAATTTACAATAAAAATTATGAAATTCGTTGATTAATTACAGCACGAACTACATCAATTGCAACGGTATTGTATTTGTCATTTGGGATAATAATATCTGCAAAAGCTTTAGATGGTTCTATAAATTGCTCATGCATAGGTTTTAGCGTGTTTTGATAACGTGTTAAAACTTCATCGATATCACGTCCTCTTTCCGAAATATCACGCTTTAAACGGCGAATTAACCTTTCGTCAGAATCTGCATGAACAAACACTTTCACGTCAAAAAGCTCGCGAAGTTCCGGATTTGTCAAAATTAAAATTCCTTCAACAATCATTACTTTTCTTGGATGAGTCGATACCGTATCATCAGTTCTGTTGTGCTGGATAAAAGAATAAACTGGCTGATCGATAGTTTCTCCTTCTTTTAATGCTTTCAAATGTTTTACCAGCAATTCAAAATCAATTGCGCGCGGGTGGTCAAAATTGATTAATGCTCTTTCGTCAAACGATAAATTATGGGTTTCTTTATAATATGAATCCTGTGAAATTACACCTACTTCCGTATCCGGTAATTCATTCATAATTTGGTGTACAACTGTTGTTTTTCCACTTCCTGTTCCTCCTGCAATTCCAATAATGAGCATAAAATTGATGTTATATATTTTGTTCGGCAAAAATAATAATTTATGTGGATTGAGTAAATATATTATGTATTTAAACCATATAAGTGATATAAGTAAATTTAAGCAAACAGATATTTAAACAATTTATTACTTCATTGAACTTATATTACTTATATACTAAAAAACATAAAAAATCCCGACAGCTAAGCCATCGGGATTTTCGTGCAATCAGTATAGTTTTGATAAAATATTCTGAATTTAGTAAGCACTTGTATTTATTTATTCTTTTTTGCTTTAATCATCATTTCAAGCTGATCCCAAAGTTCTTCCGGAATAGCTTCCAGCAAATTAAATTGTCCTGCACCTTTAAGCCATTCACCACCATCAATCGTAATAACATCACCATTTACATAAGCTGAAAAATCAGAAACTAAATAAGCTGCTAAATTGGCCAATTCCTGGTGATCACCTACACGTTTTAAAGGCACTTTTTTGGCCATATCAAACTTTTCAGCAAGATCACCCGGTAATAATCTGTCCCATGCACCTTTTGTAGGGAATGGCCCCGGAGCAATTGCATTAGAACGAATTCCGTATTTTGCCCATTCTACAGCAAGACTTCTCGTCATAGCCAAAACTCCTGCTTTTGCAGTAGCACTTGGAACAACATACGCAGATCCTGTCCAGGCATAAGTCGTCACAATATTCAAAATCGTAGCAGAAGTTTGTTTAGTGTCAATCCAGTATTTTCCAAAAGCCAGCGTACAGTTTTTAGAACCCTTAAGTACGATATCTATAACAGTATCAAATGCATTTGCAGACAAACGTTCTGTTGGAGAAATAAAATTCCCGGCAGCGTTGTTTAAAAGAACATCTACTTTTCCGAAAGCCTTTAAAACTTCCTGAAGCATGTTCTCCACTTCTTCATAATGACGAACATCACACTGAAGCGGCAAACATTTTCCTCCGGTTTCAGTTTCAAGTTCTGTAGCCGTATTTTTCAGCTTTTCTAAATCTCTTGAAGTAATCGCTACCTGAGCTCCTAATTCTAAAAAATATTTAGTCATTGCTTTTCCCAAACCGCTTCCACCGCCTGTAACCACTATAACTTTGCCCTTTAAAGCATCGTCACGTAACATTTTATCTGTATAACTCATACTTTTCTTTTTTTACAATATTAATTAAATAAAATAGGATGCACGCATAATAATGTTATAAAATTTTGATAAACTTTATATTTCACATATTTTTTTTGCAGCAGATTCTAAGGTGAAGTCATCTTTGGCAAAGCAAAAACGAATTAATTTTTGATCTTTATGGTCAGAATAAAAGGTAGAAATCGGAATTGCGGCAACGCCATGATCTGTGATTAATTTTTTGCAAAAAGTAACATCATCTTCATTTGAAATAGTAGCATAAGAGGCAACCTGAAAATAAGTTCCCTCGCAAGGTTTTAATTCAAAACGGCTGTTTTTAAGTAACTCCTGAAAATAATCACGTTTTTCCTGATAGAATTTCCCCAGTAAATTAACATCGACAATATTAAGGTATTGACTTATGGCAACTTGGGAAATACTATTTACGCTAAAAACCAAAAATTGATGTACTTTTTTAATTTCTCTCATTAAATGTTCCGGAGCTACAGTATAACCAATTTTCCATCCGGTAATATGAAATGATTTTCCAAAAGAAGAAACCATGATACAGCGATCTAAAAGGAAATTTTTGGTATGTGCCGAAATATGTTTTTCTTCAAAAGTAATGTATTCATAAACTTCATCAGATAAAACCAATATATCAGGATATTTTGAAAGGAGTTTTTCCAGTTCCAAAAAATCATTTTCAGTTAAAATTTTCCCTGTTGGATTATGTGGATTATTAATGATAATCATTTTTGTTTTTGCCGAACACGCTTTTTCGATTGTTTCCCAATTTGGCGTATAATCATCATTTAGAGCAACACGAACAGGTTTTGCGCTGCAAAGTAAAACCGGAGATTCATACGAATCATAAGTCGGATCTAAAATAACAACTTCATCATTAGTTTTGACTAAAGCCAAAATAGAAGTAAAAATTCCCTGAGTTGCGCCTGCGGTTACCAAAATTTCAGTTTCAGGATCAATTGTTCTGTTATACGAACTCTGAACTAATTTTGAAATCTGGTTCAACAATGGCGGATAACCGGACATTGGTGTATATTGATGCACATTTTCCTTGGCAAGTTTTGCTATAATATCTGTCAGTCTTTCATCGACAGGAAAATTAGGAAATCCCTGAGAAAGATTTATCGCATTATATTCAGTTGCCATTTTAGACATCACTGTAAAAATGCTGGTAGTTATGTGCGGAAGTTTACTCATGAAAAAGTTTGATTAGGGAAAACTTGTGAGTACAATATAAGGTAATTTTTACAATTACATTTTATGTATAATAAAAATCGTTGGTCGATTATGCAAATCAACTTTTAATTTTTTCCAGTCAGAAACACGCAATGTCTTGATGAATTCTGTTGGCAGCGTAATATCAGTTGCAATACAAATATGCGTTGCAGGATTTAAAATCTGCAGAATATCTTCGACTAATTTATTGTTTCTATAAGGCGTTTCTATAAAAATTTGCGATTGATTTTTATCCTGAGATAATTTCTCAAAATGTTTCAATGCCGATTTTTTTTCGTCTTTATCAATTGGCAAATAACCATTAAAAGTAAAACTCTGACCGTTCATTCCGGAAGCCATCATTGCCAGTAGAATAGAAGAAGGGCCAACCAAAGGCACAACCTGAATTCCTTTTTCATGCGCCAGTTTTACAATTACAGCACCAGGATCAGCAACTCCCGGGCATCCGGCTTCGCTCATTAGACCCATGTTTTTTCCTTCTAATAAAGGTTTTATAAAGTCTAAATGTTCGCTCGGTTCGGTACGTTTATTTAAAGTAAAAAGAACAAGTTCTGATTGTTTTTTTTCCGGGTAAACCGCTTTTATAGATTTTCTGGCAGTTTTATCATTCTCAACAATATAATAATCTATAAGTTCAATACTTCTTCTTACGGTTTGAGGTAAAACATCCATAGGATCGCTTTCGCCCATAGTGGTTGGAATTAGATATAGTTTTCCTGGAAGTTTCATGTGATTTATTTTATAGATTAAAATGACATATTTGTCAATTATTACGGAGTGAATAATTGAAAATAGATAAGTTTAAGAATGCTTTTCGATGAGTTTTTTTGCAATGATTTCCGTTACTTCATCTAACATTTGATATACATTATCAAATCCGTTAGAAACACCAAAGTAAGGATCCGGTACATCTACATTTTCGTCAGGAAATAATTCATTCAGAATAAGCTGAACTTTGTTTTTATGTTCCGGCGTTTTGGCAAGATGAAGAACATCTCTGTAATTAGAGTTGTCCATAACATATATATAATCGAATTCGTCAAAATCAGAAGCTTGAAATTGTCTTCCTTTTTGACCATCGATGCATAATCCATTTTTTTGTGCAACAGCAATAGAACGTTTGTCCGGCGAATGACCTACATGCCAGGAACCGGTTCCGGCTGAATCAACTATAAAATTTTCTTTTGGTAGTTTTGATGCTAAAATACCTTCAGCTAAAGGTGATCTGCATATATTTCCCAAACAAACCATTAAAATTTTTACTGGCATGATGCGCGTTTATAGCGTTAATTTTTTGTTGATATCTTCGACAAATTTCTTGAACTGTTTGTCTGTAGAAACTAAATTGTCAACAGTTTTACAAGCGTGTAATACGGTAGCATGATCGCGATCTCCAATTTGTGAGCCAATGTTTGCCAAAGATGCTTTTGTAAATTTCTTTGCAAAAAACATTGCCAATTGTCTCGCCTGAACCACGTGTCTTTTTCTGGTTTTAGATTGAAGGGTTTCAATATCCAACTGAAAATAATCAGACACAATTTTTTGAATATAATCGATAGAGATTTCTCTCTTTACGTTTTTAACAAATTTCTCAACAACGCTTTTCGCCAGCTCAATGGTAACTTCTTTTTTATTGAAAGAAGATTGTGCGATTAACGAAATAATAGCACCTTCAAGTTCACGAACATTGGTTTTTATATTCCGTGCAACATATTCAATAATATCTTCCGGCATTTCAACACCATCGCGGTAAAGAATGTTTTTTAAAATCGAAATACGCGTTTCGTAATCCGGCTGGTGTAACTCAGCAGATAATCCCCATTTAAAACGAGACAACAAACGTTGCTCAATATCCTGCATGTCAACAGGCGCTTTGTCCGAAGTCAAAATTACCTGTTTTCCGTTTTGATGCAAATAGTTGAAAATGTGGAAAAACACGTCCTGAGTTCCTGATTTTCCAGATAAAAACTGAACATCATCAATAATCAAAACGTCGATTAATTGGTAAAAGTGAATGAAATCATTACGATTATTCTTTTTAACCGAATCAATATATTGTTGTGTGAAAATTTCGGCAGAAATATATAAAACCGTCTTTTCAGGATATTTATCTTTTACTTCAACACCAATAGCGTGCGCCAAGTGTGTTTTTCCTAAACCAACTCCACCGAAAATCAATAACGGATTAAAGGAAGTTCCTCCAGGCTTATTGGCAACAGCCATACCTGCAGAACGGGCCAAACGGTTTGAATCTCCTTCAAGGAAATTATCAAAACTGTAGTTGGCATTTAACTGCGACTCAATTTTTAAATTTCTAATTCCGGGAATTACAAACGGGTTTTTAAGTTCAGGATTTAAGTTTTTAAACGGAGCATCAACCTCTTGCGGTTTCATTGGCACTCTATTGGCACTTGGTAACTGTTCGGTAAACGGTTGTTTATTACCATAAGTGTTTTCCATCTTAATTTTATAGAGTAACTTTGCGTTTTTTCCCAGTTCTTTGGTAAGCGCAACTTTCAATAATTTTACGTAATGTTCTTCCAGCCATTCGTAGAAAAATTTACTTGGTACTTGAATATATAACGCGTTGTCGGTTAGCTCAACTGATTTGATTGGTTCGAACCAAGTTTTATAGGCTTGATCTTGAATATTGTCTTTTATAAAGGACAAACAGTTTTCCCATACCGATTGAGCAGTTTTAGTCAT